>NZ_JAPIVS010000001.1 GCF_026239695.1 Pedobacter sp. MC2016-15
TTTTAGGAGGGGTTACACCTTTCCGTAATGAATATCCAAAAAAAGTGGGTGATGCCAATCAGGGATTGGGGCATGATCGTTAACCAATTCAACATAATATTTGAAAATAGATGTCGACTTTGATTATAATATGGTTGGCCATTTACACAAAAATCCTCACAGGCTCAAACTATATTTTATAACAATCATTTAGTACCATCGGGGTTTCTCTAATTCAAGCCCCTTCCCATTATTATACTCAATTATTTCGATATCATTATCGAAGTCTTCTGCATCAACAATATAGAAACTTAAAAGTATAGGAATATTTATAGTTTGTGTAACACTAATATAAGTTTGTTCGCGAAAAAGCATCACCTTGTCTTCACTGTCATATATTCCCGAATCCTCATCATCAACTCCGACTTTAACATCTATCCCAATTTCTACATCAGCTCTAACTTCAAAGGTTTCTTTATCACCACCAACTATTTTAGTGTCGATTGATAGAATCTCTGTAGAATGTATATCAATACTATATATGTCTAAATAATTCACAATATCGATATAGATACTTTCGTCATAAAGCTCTTCTTCAATCCACTTCAAAGCATATTTTTCAATTTCTGGACGTTTAAAGTCAATTAATTGATTAAGTTTTTCTTTGCGTCGTTTTTCTCCAAGAAGTTCGTCAATATATGTCCTATATTCCTTAATTGGGGTAATATATTCACTTTTCACCTTGAAGAAATCACCGTCATTTGAGAATACTAGGATATTCTCTCCAATCTCAGCGGCATACCTCTCAATTTGGGCCAAAGCAATAGCATCAGGAAATTCACTTTTTTTATTAGCGGGACCGAAGGGCGGGGTTCCTTTGAAGTAAGCATCGAATACATTTTTAGTATCCAACACTGGATAATCTAAAATCTTTGCTCCAACCGCAACCAGCATTTTATCTAAATTATCACCAAAACTTTTACACAATACATTTAGCTTGGGCATACGCTGGATAAGAACAGCCGACTCTTCAACGTTTTTTAACACATCGACACTAATATTTTTATTATGCTCGTCTTTTAATTTTCCATTAATCAATTGATTGTGCTTTTCAATGGCACGTTCGGCCCAACGCTTAAAATTTGTCTTGATCTCGTTCACGGTGATTTGAGTGAGCACAATATTAAAGTCTTCCTTGAAATCTGTGTTTAAGAAAGTTTTAATAACGGTGCCATGAAGGAAATTGTTTCCAACAAATACCGACGTATCTATAAATACTGTTTTTCCTTTTAACTCCATTTATGTCGTTAGAATTTAGCTTCAATTTCAATTTTAACAATATACGATTTTAACAGAAATAATATAATTCGTTAAGTTGAAGTTTTATTAAAATGTGAGCAGGAGTATAGTTTTATATCACTTCGTTAAGAATTGTGATCATTAGATTTATCCATTATTGCTTCTTGTCCAGTATTTCATAAACATCGCCAATTTTAGTCAATTCGTCAACAAAATGTTTTGAATTACGCAGCACTAATGACCTGAAGTTTACATAATATAGTTTTCATATTTGCCTTTTATTTCGAAAATATTCCTCTAACGGTATTACGATTGGCTTCCACCAAAGCCTGGTTTATATAATCTTCAACCGTAATTTCTATGGATTCAAGAGGGAACAGATATCAGGCATCAGTCACTGGAATTCATTTCCATCGGAATAGGTTATGTACACGATTCGGCAAATTGTGCACAATAAAAATTTTCGATTAAAAACATCAAACGGTTCAGGTGACGTGGATAATTGCCAGTTTCTACGCCATGTAGCCAATATGTTTTGAAAAAAAAATCTCTACACCTCGGCGGATCCTCGGGTTGTATTTTTTTTCAAAAGCCTTGCCTGTAAGCACTGCATAATCAGGCGAGGGTACTTAACAAAAAGCCAAAAATAGCTTCCGCCGATAGGTAGTAAACAGGCCGGAAAAATTAAAAAACCAAAAAAGTGGAACCAACAACAAAAAACATCGGATAGGTTAAAGTCGTAGGTGTCGCACAAGCAGACCTAGAGGCAATTAGTGCAATATAAAACCTGTTCATGGGCGGTTTGCAATATGAATTGTTAAAATGCATATTTTTATTGAATTTTATTTATTTAACCCCACGAAAACAAAAGTGTGCAGTTTCAGGAAATGATTTATGTTGTTTACGGTTTCCCATATTGGAGATTAAAAGTTAATTTATATTTTAGTAAAAAATAAATTATTCATACACGCTCTATCTTCTCTTAATTTTACAGTGTATCATCCGTGTATAAACGTTTATTAATATTGAAAGTGTACTCAAAATATAAAATAGAAAATGCTATTTTTAGAGTATCAGATTAAGCTTTATGGGGGAATTTTGTATATTTTAGAGTCAGCCGTGATATTAGAAAAATGCCTATAACAATAGAAAATTTCAGCGTTTCGACTTTTCTAAGTGTTGACTTCGGAGATTCGTCGGGTTCAGGATTTAGAATAAATCATAACGGGTGCGATTATATTATTACCGCAAAACATGTGGTATATAATAAAAACGTTTTGCTATCGGACTTATGGATAAAATCAAGAAATTACTTTGGCGACGAAACTGAAGGTTATAGTGCGAAAATAAACCTTTCAACTGAAAATGTTTTAACTTTTGACGATTTAGATGTCGTGGTTATAAAACTAGACATACAATTTAATTATGAAATCGAAAATGCTGGCACAGATATTTCGATAGCTTCCATTGAGGATACTAGCAACTTTGAGTCGATTTTGATAGGAGCAAATATTTTTTTAGTGGGCTTCCCATCTTCTTTGACAGTAGACGATTTTTATGATGTTGATAGACCTTTGCTCAGAACAGGAATTATTGCAGGTAAAAACATAGGGAACCACACTTTTGTAGTTGACTCTGTTGCATACTACGGAGTAAGTGGTGGACCAATTGTCCAAATAGATGTTGAAAGAAACATTAAAATAGTTGGAGTTGTTTCCAGATTTGTACCTTTTATTACAGAATGGAAAAACAAGCACGAATCTAGTATTTCAAGACAAGATTTTTTTAATTCAGGTTATGCGGTTTGTTTGCCATTGGACAGACTCATTGAGAGAATTTTACAAGGTTGAAATTATGAGAATATTAAACAATAAGAATCCAGTATATAACAGGACAATTAATCCAATATACAATAGAACAATTAATCCAATATACAATAGGACAATCAATCCTATATACAATAGAACGATTAATCCAATATACAATAGGACAATCAATCCTATATACAATCGAACAATAAATCCTATATACAATCGAACAATCAATTTGATTTATAATAGGACTATAAACCCGGTATACAATCGGTTATTAAATCCAATTTATAATAAAACAATTAATCCTATCTTCAATTTAAATTTTAGTGGATTCTATTACTTTAACCTAAATAATGAATTAACTGATTTTGCAATTTTACAGGATAATATTCTTTTGATATTTAATCAAAGTAACGAACTAATTAAATTTGGAGTTACCCACAATATGAATGGTTTTGTAATATTTAACTTGAATAACAGTTTTATTGGACATCTTGAAAGTAATTCAGATAATGGTTACAATTTCTTTGACCAATCAAGTAAATGGATGAACTACATGACATAAATTCTATTGCTAACAGCAAATTTATGCAAAGATGGTTGACAGTGGTTCATGGTAAGTCATTAGTCATTATTCAATTTAATGCTGTTCGATAATGCTTCTGCAAGCAATGCCATTTCTACACAAATTTTCAAAATATTAGCTGCAATATTTAACTCCCCAATCAACGCACGTGCCTATCATAAAAAGCCCTGAAGACTTAGACTATGATTATTTGCATCAACTATATGCAAATAAAATTTTCAGAGATTACGATCCTACAACAGTCTCCTCAAGAGCGTTTGAAAGTATTAAAATTTCTAATGACGGATTAACACTTAAATTAATAGACAGAAGCCAAAGAGATTTGGTTTCTCTTATACACGGAAATATTACCAATTATCACAAAATAAATTACTTTGAGATTGTTTGGACGTACTCAAAACTTGAGAGACGAGGACACTTAACTTATTTGTTTAAGATTTTAGTAGAAGAGTTAAATTATAAAATACTATCAGATAAATATCATTCAAGCCCTGGCTCTAAAGAATTTTGGACAGCACAAATTAGGAGGAAGAATTTTAACATATATAGGATAAATCTGACTACTAATTTTAAACGAAAAGCTAATAAATTTAAGGAAAATCAAATATGGTCGACAGATGATTTAGATTTTTCACATATCTTTCCTTATAACTTCGAAAACTTTATTGAAGATAATATCGTTGGAGAAGTAGACCCAGATTACCTTGGAGAATTTGATGAGGAACTTGATTTTGGTAGAATTTTGCAAAATCGAACAAGTATCAATGAAAACATTTCCTTAGGTTTAAACGACAATCCGATGGAAGTAATTAGACTAATTGCTCAAAAATACTCCATCTAACAGCGGTTTTGCAAATTTTTGGGCGACAAGCACAACGCGAGTTTAGAACTTTGTTAAGTTAAGTGCTGTGGCTAATCGTATTTTAAGTAAAATCAAAAATTCGCAAAAGCCCCAAACCGTTAGCTTTAATCATATATAGAGATATCCAAAAAAATGAATTGCTTCAAATACATAACATTTGACACTACTAAACTTATTATTGAAAATAAAACTGTAAACAAACATAGCTTTGTTTCTTAAAATAAACAAGATGTTTAATTTATAAAAATCTGTTCAATATCTAATTATACTTCATTCGGTGAGTTAAGTGTAAACTTCTTGCCTAACTCACCGAATCACTTACCAAAGTCTTGCGGATTGATACGAATTTTGGCAATTCCGTAAACGCAAAAAGCCTCAGATTTCTCTGAGGCTTTCTTGTGATCCCGCTGGGATTCGAACCCAGGACCACTACATTAAAAGTGTAATGCTCTACCAGCTGAGCTACGGAATCAATTCCTCTTGTTTAAGGAGGTGCAAAGATAGAAATTAAATATTAAGTTGCAATTAATTCTGAAAATAAATAACAAATATTCTTTAGGCTACAGCTGTTTCTATGTTGGAAACCCCACTAATATCCATATAGATCAATTCGTTAGGCATTCCGACAAAATTTTGTGAGAATTTCTGCGTGCTGCGGATAATTATCTATCATCTCATCACGAACCGCCATTTCAAACTCCGAAAACTCAAAACCCGGAGCTACAGCGCAGCTGACAAGAGCGAAATCCTGGCCTGAAGGTATTCCTGCAGCAAACCAAACCCCTGCAGGCACCATAAACTGCAGCGTACCTGAAATCTCATCAGACAATTCCTGACTGCTGTAATTACCTTCATCATCGATCATATGGATCAGCAGAGGGACCCCTTTATGGAAATACCAGATCTCATCTGAGGACAGCCGGTGGAAACTGGAGAAGTCATTTCCTTCAAGCAGATAGTAAATAGACGTAAAAGCATTGTAATTTCCCGCAAGGGTAGAAGATACCCTCGTTACTTCAAGTTTAGATCTGTACAGTTCACTGTAATACCCACCCTCAGGATGAGGCTTTAAATCCAATTTCCCGATCCAGGATGCCGCGCTTTTTAAATTATCAGTTGACATATATGTTTTTTTTAAATAGAGCTATCACTCATTTTTATGATAACGCCACAAATGCAACGATCTTATGCTCTGCAAATGATAAAAATAGACGGTACCTAAAGGCTAGGGGAAGCGTTAAGGATGCCTTCGACCCAATGACCGATTAACAAGGGTCCAGTGGCTGACCGCAGGCGGTGCTCAGGCGGTCCACAAGCGGTGCTGAAGCGGGGCTTGTATACCCCCCGACCCTTAAAGGACCACTAGAGATCCGCTATTAACCCGTTTTTATTGCGTTATTGCCTCGAAGCCATTCAGAAGGCATCCTTAAGCCTTACTCTTCTTCCTCAAGATAAATATCATGCACCAGGAATTTAACCGTTGCAACAGGCTCAAGAAGCTCAGTAATATCCTCAGATTCGATAGGATAGATGGTTTCATCAGAATCAGGGATCTCTGAATCTGGTATCAGTTCAAAAAACTTAATCGCCAGATCAGCATCCAGCTCCACAAGTTTGATATATTTTACACCATTAGTTTTCCAGTTTTCAAGAATTTCTTCGTTAAATTGCGTGTAGGGATTGCTGCGTTCGTTTTCCATTCTGTAAATCTACTGAATTAAAAAAAATATAAAATATATTAAAATGTTTCCCTGCCACAGTCGTCTTCTATATAAACAGCGCATATTTTGAAAGCCGCATACATGCCCAAAGACCAGAACAGCTACATCTTAGAAACCATAAAAGCATATGGCAAAAGCTTAATGGGTTTTATACGTAAGCAGGTGAAAAGCGAGGCAGACGCAGAAGATATATTGCAGGATGTATGGTACCAGTTCAGCAATGTGATCAATGCCCAGCCCATCGAACAAACCAGTGCATGGCTGTACAGGGTGGCGAAGAACAAGATTCTGGACAAACACAAGAAACACGGGGAGAGCCTGCTCGAAGATCTTTACAAAGTAGAACACGATGAAGATTCTACAGATCTGATCAGCATGCTCATGATCGAAGCAGGGACGCCTGAAACAGAATACCTGCGTAATCTTTTCTGGGAGCAGCTGGCAATTGCTTTGGATGAACTTCCGGAAGAACAGAAGCAGGTATTTATCTGGCAGGAACTCGAAGATCAGTCGTTCGAAGAGATCTCGGAGAGGACCGGCGTGAAGTTCAATACCCTGGTATCCCGAAAGCGATATGCTGTGGTCCATCTTCGGAAGCGGTTAAAGCAGCTGTATACAGAAATCGTTGAATATTAATACACACACAAATGAAATCTCAATTTAATAGAAACAGAAAAAAATATTTTTTCATTCCTTTCGGCATTGCCGCACTGCTGGCTCTGGTAAGCTACGTGGTGATGCTGCTCTGGAATAACTTACTGCCGGAGATCATGAATGTTAAAACCATAACTTTCTGGCAGGCCATGGGAATCTTTATCTTATGCAAGATCCTTTTTGGCTTCGGGAAAGGCGGGGGCGGGGGAGCCTGGGGGAAACGACACATGGTAGAGCGGTTTAAAAACATGACCCCCGATGAGCGTCATGAATTTAAAGAGCGGATGAAAGAAAAAATGTGCGGACCCAGGAGGCCAAATTTTGATAACAACTAAAAAACAGGAACATGCATTTGATTATATTTAAGACCAGCGTAGCGACAAAGAAGGAAGCGCAGCAACTGCAGCCCCTGCTGAACAATATGCCACTGATCAAAGAACATAATTTTGACCTGGACGACTGCGACAATATCCTCAGGGTGGTAAGCACACACTTGCAGCCGGAGCTGATATGTGAATTATTGGATACCCAGGGCTTCAACTGCGAAGCCCTGGAATCTTTTATATACGCGAGGTAACATTACCATCGTAACGCCCCGGTACAGGCACGTAGCCCAAATTCTTGTAACCTATTTCTGAAGTGAAATAGCCGAGTAATGTCAACTGCTTGATCATCGCAAAATATGACGCTGGCGGTGATTTCTTGAGGTAGTTGGGTTTGCCACTTGCCTGAGCCGTTTTCTGACGCTCTGCCTCTTTTTGTTTCAGCAGATCATTCTTTTTCTTCACTTCTCTGACCTCTGCATCCAGACTGCTAAGGAGTTTCTTTCTTTCCTCTGCGCTGGATTTCAGAAATCCCTTTCCATTCATTTTTTTCGAAGCTTCTTCTAACTCATTTAAGCCTTTGAAGAATATTTCCTGTTCTTCTGCTGAATAGCAGTCGCGCACCATCGTTTTCATAAACAAGCCCACATTTGCTGCTTTGGCACCCTCAGAGGCTGCAGTTTTAGGAAGGATAGTTTCCCCAACTTCATTTAAATAACTGATCTGGGAGTCATCAAGTACCGTCTGATTTACCTTTCCGGGCTCACTCTTACATCCGCTGATAAATAGATCTCCGCCAATAATGGTGCTTCCTAATAGGATCGCTACCCTGGATATTGCTGTTCTTCTGTCCATGATCAATACTTATAGGTTACCTTTTTTTAATTCATTAACGGCGTAATCGCATGCTCTGGCAGTGAGGGCCATATAGGTGAGAGATGGATTGACACAGGCTGAGGAAGTCATGCAGGCTCCGTCAGTAACAAAAACATTCAGTGCATCCCAAACCTGATTGTGCTGGTTCAGAACCGATGTTTTTGGATCATGACCCATCCGGGCGGTACCCATCTCATGGATACCATGTCCCATCGCATGACCGCTATCATGGGTGCGGATATTTTTAACACCTGCTACATCCAGCATATTGGCCGCCTCACTTACGATGGCAGCACGCATTTTTATCTCGTTGTCTTTCAGTTCTGCATCCATCGACAAAATTGGTAAACCCCATTTGTCTTTCCTCTTGCCGTCCAGGGTAATTTTGTTTTCGTGGTAGGGAAGGATCTCTCCAAAACCTGTCATGCCAATATTCCAGCTGCCTGGCTGGCTTAGCGCATCTTTAAAGTCGCCACCGATATTCAGCTCTGCAATATCCCTGCTCCAGCCATCTCTGCTGGCACCACCCTGATAACCAAAGCCACGGGTAAAGTCCTGCTTATCGCCGTAGAGATTGGTAAAGCGGGGGATGTAAAAGCCAGTAGGGCGGCGTCCGTAGATAAAATGATCGTCGTAACCTTCAATACTGCCCGAAGCACCTATGTTATAATGATGGTCCATGATGTTATGACCCAGTTCGCCACTGCTGCTGCCTAAGCCGCCTTCCCACACATCCGTTGCGGAGTTCATCAGCACCCATGCAGAATTAAGTGCAGAGGCATTGACGAAGATGATCTTTGCGTGGTACTCGTAAGTCTGGTTGGTTTCTGCATCCAGGATTTCTACACCCGTAGCCTTTTTCGTGTTTTTATCGTAGAGAATGCGAGTAACAATGCTCCATGGTCTCACGGTAAGGTTGCCGGTGTTTACAGCTGCCGGTAAGGTAGACGACTGCGTACTGAAGTACCCTCCGAAGGGACAACCTTCCCAGCAGCGGTCGCGGAACTGGCATCGGGTACGTCCCGGAATAGCTTCGGTTAAGTTAGCTACACGGCCGTTGATCAGGTGCCGCTGGTCTTTGTAATGTTTTTTAAGTCTGGCAGCGACATCCTTTTCTACGATGTTTAAGCTTACAGGCGGCAGGAAATGGCCGTCGGGCAGATGTGCAAGTCCGTCCTTGGCGCCGCTGATGCCTGCAAATTTCTCTACGTAGTCATACCAGTGTGAAATATCTTTATAACGGATGGGCCAGTCGATCGCCCATCCTTCTTTTGCATTGGCTTCAAAATCAAAGTCGCTCCAGCGGTAGCTTTGTCGTCCCCATAGGGTAGATCTGCCACCAAGCTGATAACTGCGCCACCAGGTGAAAGGTTTAACCTCTGTATAGGGGCTGTCCTGCTCATTTGTCCAGCAGTCCATCACCGCTTCATTGGCCGCCCATCCGCGATGGATTACGGGATAATTCTTCTGCTGTTCTTTGGTGGTGCTGCCGCGATGCTCAAACTGCCAGGGCATACGGGTACCATACTTGTAATCTTTGATATGTTCATAGTTTCTGCCGCGTTCCAGCATCAGGGTTTTCAGACCTTTTTCGGTAAGTTCCTTTGCTGCCCAGCCGCCGCTGATACCTGATCCGATAACTATTGCGTCATACGTGTTTTCTGCCATGGGCTATATTTGGTTAATTTTGTTGTGTTGTACTTAGCTAATATATCGTTTTAGGTTTAGAAGTACAAAAAATATAGCCCCGGAAAATTACACTAATAGCCGGGATTTTGTTTCAGCTGCGGGTTCACATTGAGGATATCCCTGCCAATAGGGAAGATCTCGGTATGCTTGTCGGCATCAGGTTTTTTATCCCACCAGGTGCCTGTATTGAATACGCCCCAGCGGATGAGGTCTGTCCTGCGGCGACCTTCGCCAAAAAATTCCCTTCCCCATTCATCGAGCATCTCCTGATCCGTCAGCTGACTGCCGTCGGCAAGATACAGGCTCGTTGTGCCTGCAGGGAAATTACGTTTGCGCACCTGGTTGAGGAGGCCCGCAGCACCAGCTTTATCGCCCCTGCGGTACAGACATTCTGCAAGTGTATAGTAAATTTCTGACAGCCGCACTTCTGCATAGGCCGAAGTAATTCTGTTGGGGTCAGGTGTTGGGTACAGGGGATATTTGACGAAGAACACTCCCGAGTTATGATCTGCATGGTTCATGTTGGATTCTTTGTCTGAGATCTTCGTGCCGGGTTTTGTGCCCAGGAAAAGGCCTACCTGATCACGGATAAACAGGGGGTAAGGACCTTTATTTCCACGCACTGTATCCGGGCGACTTACACCGTTGGTGCTGCGGGTAAAAGGGAGGTAGCCATACAGGAACATCCCTTCGCGGGTACTGTTACCGAGGTTTTTGTATTTCTTTAGACGGAGGTCGTCCGGGTAGCGCTGGAATTTTACAAATGGTTTTCCCAGTGTGAAGCTGTATTCCACGCTATCTACATCGCGGCCGGGTTGCATGGCGTACTTAGGGTTGGCCTGACCGAAATCTGTAAAGCCACAGTACAGTGGTGCAGCGTCATAAGTTAATGCGTTGAAGTACATGCCGCCATCATACTGCCAGTGTGTACGTGCCAGCGTTCCCGGAAATCCGTAGATGACCTCCGAGGGACCGAGCACATTTGTATAATCAAAAGGGGCGTCCCATCGGTTATCCAGGGCATAATTTCCATACTTACCACTGATGATATCCCGGCATACGGCTTCACATTCTACCGACTTATCTGTGCCTGTATAAACTTTGGCATTCAGGTACAACCTTGCCAGTAAAGAGGCTGCACCTGCTTTTGTCCAGCGGCCGATACCCTGATTGCTGAGTTGGTCCCTGATAGGCAGTCCCGGAATCGCTTCCAGCAGTTCTTTCTCGATGAAGGCGAAGGTTTCCTGTGGGGGCGACTGTGGTTTGCCTTGTGTGGAGTTCTTTACATCGGTGATGATCTCGATGTTACGGTAGAAATCGAAGGCTCTCAGGTAAAACCATGCTCTGATGGTGCGGAGTTCTGATTTGAAATCCGTGAGTTCTTCGGGCGTTACCCCCAGTTTGCTGGGCTCTGATATCCCTTCGAGATCCTGTAATGAGTTGGTAGCAAGTACAATTCCCTGGTAGAAGTTGGTCCACACGCCAGTGGTAAAGCCATCTGTTGGCGTCCAGGTATGGTAGTGCATACGCTGATAGTAGCCCCCGTTTTGCCAGTCGCCCTGACGGTTAAACGTGCCCACCTGATCGGCACTGTTTTCGTTTACTCCATAGAGCTCATTGCCCTGGATGCTCCAGTAGCCATGTTCAAAGGGACGCAGAAATGCGCGGATTACATCATCCCTGCGGGTAAGGAAGCCTGCCGCATCCACTTTGTCGTACACCTGCTCATCAAGTTTGGTACAGCCGCCAATGGAGAATGCAGAAAGCAGCAGCGTGCTGATATATAATTTATAGTTTTTCATGTGTTGATGTTAAAATGTTGCCTGTAAGCCAAATATCAATTGCATTGTAGAGGGGTAATAACTCAGGGTTCCGTTGCCATCCCCGTCGGTCCTTATTCCCGGTGTGAGTCCGTTCACCTGAATCTGGTCGGGATCTCCGCCAGTGTATTTGGTAAACGTATGGATGTTCCTTGCCGCAGAATATACCCGCACGGATTTGAGGTATTTGCTTTTTAAAGGTTGTGTATATCCCAGAGAAACGTTGTCGATCTTCAGGAATGATCCTGATTCCAGGAAATAATCTGAAGCAATGGAGGTGGTAGCAGGATTGGTGAGTTTGGAGTATTTACTTTTGCTGTCGTAAGCAGACTTTAACACATTGGCGTCCGACTGTGATGAAGGTGTGCCGAGGTAAAAGGCAGGGGTGTTAAAGATTTTATAGCCAAAAGATCCCCTGAGGAAGATGTTTAGGTCGAAACGTTTATACGAGAAACTATTGTTCAGTGATCCCACAACTTTTGGTAATCCATTGCCTACATACTGCTTATCGTCATTCGAGGCCTCATTAGCAGGGACAATGCTGCCATCTTTTTTGTAAACCAGCAGTGCACCGCTTTCATTTACACCTGCAGAGCGAAGGGTGTAAAACTCACCAATCCGATGGCCTTCTTCAATACGCTGTATGGTACCCGGTGATCCCGGAGCCGGCAGTCCTGCAACATCCTGAAATACTGCTCCCTGGAAGAGGGAATTGGAGAAGGAGATAAACTTATTGTTATTGAAAGCTACTGCGACACTGGCGTTATAGCTGAAATCCTTTGTTTTTATCAGGCTGCCATTTAAAGTAACCTCCACACCGTTATTGCGCATGGTGCCTACATTGGTGAAGGTCTGCGATTGCGGGTTTGGTGGGAGAGGGACATTGTAATAGCCCAGCAGGTCTTTATTGGTACGGATATAATAATCCACCGATCCGCTCAGCCTGCTGTCGAACAGTGTAAAATCTATTCCTGCATTAAAGTTGACCGACTTCTCCCAGCTGAGGTTAGGGTTGATGTTGGAAGACGGACCATACACCTGGTACTGCACGCCGTTGAACGGGAAATATCCGGCACCGCCGTAAAGCAGGAGCGACAGGTAATTCCCGAAATCCTGGTTTCCGGTTACGCCATAGTCTGCGCGGAATTTGAGTTCATTGATCCAGGGAATATCTTTCTTGATAAAATCTTCCTCAGAAACCCGCCATGCTGCGGATACTGCAGGGAAGTTACCCCATTTGTTGTTGGGGCCGAACTTGGAAGATCCCTCATGACGCAGACTGGCGGTGAGGATATAGCGGTTATTGAAATCGTAGTTTAAACGTCCGAAAAACGCGATCAGTCTGGAGCTATTTTGAGTTGAGCCTACGGCAGATTGTCCCTGTCCGGCAGCTCCACCATTGTAGAGCCCCGAACCGAGATTATTCCATAAGTAGGTGTCAAAGGGAAAGTCGTAATTCTGTGCAGAAAACTGCTTGTAGTTATAGGCAGAGAAGGAATACCCACCAAGTACCTTGAAATGATGCTGATTGAGGTTCAGGTTGTAGTTACCGGTCCATTCCAGGTTCTTCTGGTCGTTTTCTTCCTGGTTCTGTCTGGCGTAGTTGGTTTGGTTGGTCCTGTTGGCATGGACAATGGACGACAAGGTCGAGGGACTAA
Source organism: Pedobacter sp. MC2016-15 (assembly GCF_026239695.1). Lineage (GTDB taxonomy): Bacteria > Bacteroidota > Bacteroidia > Sphingobacteriales > Sphingobacteriaceae > Pedobacter. The sequence goes on from NZ_JAPIVS010000001.1 coordinate 13,282, forward strand.
AATCCATACCCCGGGCAGATCTGCTGATCTGGGAAAGTGTGACAGTGGAGCTGAGGTTCTTCAGCAGGTTTGCCTTCAGGGAAGCGTTGATATCCATTTCCTTGATATCTCCTTCTGATTTGATCACATTGCCGTTCTCTACTGGGTTATTGGAGAAGAAGCCGGTGTTGAGGTAGTTGTACTTACCTTGCTCATTATAAATGGGATAAGTGGGATTCAGTGTTAGCCCATTATTGAAATTGCTCTGATCGGCGTTGCTGGTATTCATGTAACGGGGCGCTACATTCAGCGTTGCTACAAACATATCATTGTCGGTCGTATGGCTGATGCTGACTCTTGCGCCATACTCCTTTTTGTGAGCACGAAGATCGATCCCATCTGCATCCCGGTAGTCGGCCGAAGCAAAGTAATTGGTCTTGCCAGAGCCTCCGGAGAGCTGGATGGTATGTTTCTGGCTGAATGCCGGTGATTTTGTTACCGCTTTAGTCCAGTCGGTACGGGCACCATAATCCTGTCCCTGGTTATTATTGACGCGGTTGGCGATGAATTCTTCTGGAGATAAGTTTTCCAGACGGTTGTTGGCATAGTCGAAGCTGGCGTATCCATCGTAGAACATGCGCGACTGGGAGCTGCCTTTTTTGGTGGTGATAATGATCACGCCATTACTTCCGCGGGTACCGTAGATGGCTGAAGCTGCCCCCCCTTTGAGTACATCGATGCTTTCGATATCGTTCTGATTGATGTTGTCGATATTTCCTCCCGGGACACCGTTCACGACGTACAGCGGTCCTAAACCTGCATTACGCGAGGAAGCACCGCGGAGCTGTAATGCCGGACTTGAATTGGGATCGCCGCTGGCAGTATTCGTAATGGTTAGTCCGGCAACTTTGCCCTGCAGTGACATCAGTGGGTTATTTGCTGAGACTGGGAGCAGATCCTTGCCCGAAACATGGGTAATGGCGCTGGAAACTTCACGTTTATCCAGGGTGCCGTAACCTACGCTCACTACAACTACTTCCTGAAGATCGTTTTCTGCCTGGGTTAGTGAGATATTGAATTCATTTCCTTCAGGCAGGTTGAGGGTTCTGGAGGTGTAGCCAATAAACGTAAAGGTTAGGTTTTTGGCATCCGCCGGAACGCTGATGGTATATTGTCCGCTGGCGTCTGTGAGTGTGCCTGCCTTTGTTCCGGTTGCGGTGATGCTGACGCCCGGAAGGGCTTGCTGGTTTGCAGTACTGGTTACTCTGCCGCTGATTTTTCTTTCCTGGGCCAGCACTGTAAGAGAGCAGAGCATTACGAAAATAATGGTACTCAGTTGCGGTAAAAGTTTTCTTTTCATACAGTAATATTTGGTTAAAGCAGATGTGTGCTCTAGCAAATGCAAGTAAGTCCGTTGCGAAGAAACTTACAAGGGTATTACGGTATGTGGAATTAAAATCTAAGTTTTGATATTTATAAGCCTTTGTTTTATAGATAGTTGTGCTTTGTTGTGTTCTGAAAAATCCAGGTGTGTTTGCTTAATCTGCGACCACCTGAATACCCATGATACGTTGCTCGAAGTCCTCTGCCGATACCAAAGCCTTGGATTTTGCCCTGAAACGATAGGTGTAAACTGTGTTTACCGTATATTGAAGAATTCCGGCGATGGTTTCATTTTTATTGATGCCAAGCCGCATGAGTGCAAAGATCCTCAGTTGCGCTGTAAGGGATCCTTTCTTTTTAGGTTTGATCTGGTCTTCGGGGGCGAACATGACGTTAACAGCATCGACAAAATCAGGGAATAATTTCAGGAATATCCTGTCGAACGTTGCAAAAAATTCATGTCTTTCTGAAGGGATATCTACCTGCTCGAGCAGCCGCAGGAGTTCCTCTACACTGCCGGATTTGGCTTTGCGCTGGGCGTTGTTTTTGAATTTGTCTAGTTTGATGATATATCGCGATAATTCGCTGAAGAAATAGCCGATATACTCTTCTTTGATGCGTCCGTCTTCCCAGAGTTTTTGGTTTTTTACAGCGAGTATCTGGTTGGTGGCCCTGATGGTACGTTCGTCGGACCTCACTTTTTTAAACTGCACAAAGATGATAAACCCGATCAGGCTGGTGATGACTGCAAAAACAACGACGGAGGCTAGGTAGATAAGAAAACGCTGTCTTTCTTCTGCTGCAAGCTTCTCTTTTGTCGCAGCTACCGTAGACAACATATGGATCACCTGATAACGCTGCAGCCTGCTGCCAAATTTATTGGCCTGCTGTAGTGCCTGCTGCAGGAAGAAATATCCATCTTCAATTTTCCTCTGATCGTATAATGCAGTGCCAAGACTGAGTAGGGCGAGTGCACGATAGGTGGAGCTGCGCACATCATTTATCGCTGCTGTAGCTAATAGGCGGATTTTCTCGGGACCTTGACGATAAGTGCTGAGGCCTGTTGCCACCATGGCCTCCTCATGGAGGGAAAGCTTCATCTTGCTCAGCTTCAGGAAGTAATTGATGGGGTGGCGGCCTGGTTTTGGTTCCTGTTGCGCCTCAAGAATGGCGCGTTCAAAGGATCCGGGGGTACACAGGGCTATAGCAGAATCCAGATAGAGGTATTTCCTGCGCATATCCTGGGGCGCATAGATACGGTCGCCATTGTATTTTGCGAGATCGGAGTACGCCCATGAGTATAAGATGTAGTACGATTTTTTGGTGCTGCTATCCAGCAGGGCAGGGCGGATCTCCCTCAGGCAGTCGAATGTTTCCTTAAACATGCCCGCAGTGATGAGTGTCATTCCCATCCTGAGCCTGTTCTCTGCGAGTTTCTTCTCATCGCGCATTTGTGTACTGAGTACTATCAAATGTTGTACGTAATGATATGTGGAATCAAATTGGTAATCACGGAAGATATCAAAAAGATGCAGAGTTGCCTGATACTGACTGTTTAGGTTTTGTAGTTTTGACTGGCGGTAAGCGGTTCTTAATCCTGATATCCGGGCTTCCATCTTGCGGTCGTACCTTTCCTTTCTGCTGATTTCCGTTTTGAGTACCTGCAACAGGCTGTCGGCCGGGTTATTCGCAGCTACAGTTAATGGAAACAGGAGGCTGATTACGATGAAGGGCAAAAGGATTTTCATGCAGAATTGGTTAGAAAAAGCAAATCTAACTGATAATTTAGCTTTCACATTAAGATATAGGAAATTCTTTTTCTGGTTTTACAGGAGGTTACTTTGAAAACAAGCAGCCTCAAAAACTTTGTCTGCTTTTATCTGTTCTGGCTTAAAAAACTATGCCCGAAGGACCTCCAATCGTTATTCTCAAGGAAAAAATGGACTACCTGAAACATAAGATTGTTTCGGAAGCTTCCGGTTATGCTGAAATTGATATGGAAGCTTTGTCTCACAAGAAGATCCTGGATTTTAAGTCCTGGGGCAAACATTTCTTTATCTGCTTTAACGACTTTACGATCAGGATTCACTTTGGCCTCTTTGGCAGTTATCAGTTTCATGAGCCCAAGAAGGTGAATCCAAAATTAGCGCTGCACTTCAATAATGATGATGTTTACTTTTATGTCTGCACTATAGAACGTATTGAGGGGGCGCTGGAAGATCATTATGATTTTTCGGCAGATGTGATGAGTGATGAATGGGATGTTGCAAAGGCGCTGGGGAAGCTGAAAGATTTGCCCAAAAAACAAATTGGCGACGTGCTGCTTGATCAAAAGATCTTTAGCGGTGTAGGAAATATTATCAAAAATGAAGCGCTGTACCGTGCAGGGGTTCATCCTGAAAGTCTTGTAGGGAAGATCCCGGCTGCAAAGTTGAAAGCTATTGTAAAGGAGGCTAGGGATTTTAGTTTTGACTTTCTGAAATGGCGAAAGGTTGATCAGCTGACTCAAAACCTGGAGGTCTACCGAAGAACTGAAACAAGGATTGGTGAGAAGCCTGTAGTTAAAAAAGATACAGGGAAGAGCAAAAGAAGTAGTTATTTTAGCGTCTCAGAACAGAAGTTATATCAATAGCAGTTGTTTTAGAATCTTTTCAAAATGTTGCGTCACTAAAATTATTAGTCCAGTCTCTCAGAACGGTAGTTATTTCAATAGCATTTCATTTAGAAACTTTTCAAAATATTGCGTCACTAAAATTATTAGTCCAGCGTCTCAGAACAGGAGTTATAGCAATAGCATTCATTTAGAAGTTTTTCGAAATATTGCGCCATTAAAAATATACTACAGCGTCTCAGAACAGGAGATATATCAATAGCATTTCATTTAGAATATTTTCAAAGTATTGCGCCACTAAAAATATTAGTATAAATTTGAGGGCTGCTAAATTGCTGTGGCTTTTAAAATATGGCGTTGAGAAATCATTTTGGGGAATCGGATTGGCACCGCGACTGGAAAGCGGCATTTCCGCCGGCATTTAGAGAGGTGAGCTTTTCTGATCTTACTGCTGGCGAGCTTCACCGTGCAGATGTGCACACGCCATGCGGGACTACGCTGGAGTTTCAGAATTCTCCGATCTGCCTGGAGGAGATGCAAAGCAGGGAGAGCTTTTATCCCAAGCTGATCTGGATTCTCAACGGGAAAAAGTTCAAAGGCTTCCGGGTTTTAAAGAATCTGCCGGATGTGGATGATCCAAGGATTCTGAATTATGAGTTTTGCCATACGGACCATCTTTCGATGATCAGGAAAGCGGATTTTCTGCAGGGGAGTCCGCGCAGGTTAAATTTTCATCATCCCGAGCTGAGGAAGCTTCCGCTTACGTCTTACTATTATTCCTTTTGCTGGAAACATCCGCACAGGGTGTGGTATCAGGCAAAAAATCCTATCGTAGTTGATCTTGGAGGGCACTTTGTTTATCAGCTGAAGCAACGCAGACAGTTGTCTGGTGATTACCCGTATTTACATATCATGACGAGGAAAGCTTTCATTGCTCAATATGTTGAAGGGGTTTATCCTGAAAAAAATATATAACTTTAATACTTCAAAAAGAGGTAATGAAGATAAATATACTTGAAAAAGAAGGAACTCAAATCGCTGAAGTGATAGCTGATGATATCATTATGAGCACTGCGGAGGAAGGATTGCAGATAGTGGTAGACGTTTACTATCAGGACTGTGATAAGGTTATTCTTCATGAAAAAAATATCTCGCCCAGTTTTTTTGATCTGAAGACTGGACTTGCTGGCGAAATATTGCAGAAATATTCAAATTATAAAATGCGGCTCGCGATTGTTGGCGATTTTGAAAAATACTCTGGCGGAAGCCTCAGGGATTTCATTCGTGAGAGCAATCGTGGACAACGTATCAATTTTCTCTCAGATGTGTCATTAGCTATTGAAAAACTGTCTGAGGACTGAGATATAATTTGATATAAAAAACGCTTCTAAATTTTTTAGAAGCGTTGGCAAGGTTTTATGACCCCGCTGAGGTTCGAACTCAGGACCCATACATTAAGAGTGTATTGCTCTACCAGCTGAGCTACAGAGTCTTAATCAGTCGTTATACTAATATAAGAAATTTTATTATACATTGATATCACCTTCAATAGAATCATCAAGTGTTTTGCCGATGGCTGCACCGATGACGGTTTTTATCCCTGCAACAACGTTTCCATGTTTATTGTCCCAGTAGTAACCTGTTTCTGACGATATTTTTAAAACTGCAATTCTCGGATCGTCTTCGCCCTCAGTAAACCATGTTTTCATGATAGGGTTCCAAAGGTCTTTGATCTTTGCTTTATCTGCTGAGAGGATCGCAGTTCCTTCAAGGAATAAGAAGTCGGAGTGAGAGGAGCCCTGGAAGTATAATTTCACTCCGGAGTTTGCGCTGATATCCTGATAAGTGTGACTATCATTTGCGATCAGGAACCATAAAGTTCCCTGCTCATCTACTTCCTGTACATTCATTGGGCGCGTACCATTTGAATCTCCCGCAGATGGTTTTGTGCACAGGAAACAGGTTTTTGCGATATCTACCAGTTCTTTGATTTTCTTTACAGCAGCTGCGCTGTCAAGGTTTTTGTGGTTCTCTTCTGTTTGATTTTGATTGATGCTGTCCATAAGTAGGTTTTAGGAATGGATGACAACTCAAATGATTTTTTGTTTTAAACTTTGGGATTTAGAGGGATAACAGTCCCGTATTTTCTGCGACCTTACAGGCCTCAATTGCGTTGCTGACGTTTAATTTCTGAAATATATTCTGACGGTGCCTGTTAACGGTATTGATACTCAGCTCCAGTTGGACAGCAATCTCTTTGCTTCTTCTTCCATGTTTAATCAGCGTCAGCACTTCTTTTTCACGGGGCGAGAGCAGATCGGTAAATCTGGTATGGCTGTCATCAATGACTTTCCCCGTTCGGGTATTGACAATCATGCTTTGCGGTATCTGGTAATCCGGGTTATCATAAATCCTGTTGTACAGACACAGCGCAAGCCAGATACTGCCATCAGTCGAACTCCCGATATACAATAGACGGTGCTTGACCAGTAAAATCTTGCCTTCGGTATTCCGCACTCTTAATTTGGTGATCGCCTGATAATCCTTTCGATCCTCAGCTTCAAGAGCATTGAGCAGTTGAAAAAACTGAAGCTCCAGTCTGTATTTATTTTGCAGGTCTTCATGATTGATCCTGGACAGCAGCTCATCTTCCCATATCGATTCTATCTCTGAATGTTCGTCGGACAAGCCAATCTGTTCAGCAAGAGCACCATGATAAATATAACTTTTTCTCGATTTCAGATCGCTGAGCACGCTGATACCATTTTCTATTCTGGCATATAACTCAGCGATGTTTTTGCTATGAGGCAGTAGAGAGCTGGAGTCCAAACCTGTTCCGAAAGGCTGTGAGAATAGTTTGATATCAAGTAAATCCCGCATAAGTAAAATGATATGGTTATTAATGACCATTTGATTTGGCCTGAGCCATCAATAGCTTTGCGAACTTACTAAACGATCAGAATCTTAAACAATAAATGATGAAAAAACTCCTTCTCAGTATCGCGCTATTTTTTGGCCTGAATAATCTCAATGCGCAAAGCCTGGATAAAATGCAGTGGTTTAACGAGCCCACACAGTGGCAGATCAAAAACAACAGCCTGGTGATGCAGGTTACGCCGGCTAGTGATTACTGGCGGATATCACATTATGGCTTTACCGTGGATGATGCACCATTTTATTACGCAACCTATGGCGGAGAATTCGAAGCAAAAGTTAAAATCACTGGTGCTTATGAAGCTCGTTTTGATCAGATGGGATTGATGATACGTACTGATCACAAAAACTATATCAAAGCAGGTGTTGAGTTTGTGGATGGGAAATTCAATGTCAGCACAGTAGTGACCCATGAAAAAAGCGATTGGAGTGTATTGCCCCTGGATAAAGTTCCTCCATTTATCTGGATCAAAGCTGTGCGCCGTCTGGATGCTGTGGAGTTCTTTTATTCCCTGGATGATAAAAATTATATCATGGTTCGTAACGCTCCTTTGCAGGATAACGCACCCGTGATGGTAGGACTGATGGCTGCAAGTCCGGATGGTAAGGGTTTTGAAGCCAAATTTGAGAACTTTAAAGTTACACACCTGGCTGATCAGCGCAGGCTGGAGTGGTTAAAAGCGCATCAATAGGAAAGGGCTTCCAAACAAACTGGAAGCCCATTTTTTTTATTTTAGTGCTATTGGCTCACTGTAGATGAAGTCATCCATCACTACAACATCTTTGTCGCCACCATCTAGGGCACCTGCAGCCAGTACGGTGTTTCCGGCCTTCACCTGCACACGCGTGATCTTGCGGTTTTTCGCAGTTATGCCCACAAAGGAGAACTTTTTGTCTGCGGCTGTCGCCTTCACTTCGGCAATTAAATCATTGCCTTCATAAACTTTTACGATCGTCGCATTGGCATCATCAACATCAGAGAAGATGATTCCAAATGAACTTACATAAGCATCCTGGTTTGTTCCGGGCACCTGGAATTTAAAATCAGTGGTTACTGTGCCGCTTGCACTGAACAATTTTGCCGGACTAAAAGCTTTGAATTCGTTCGCATACGAAGGATCGATATCAGCGAAATTATTGTCGCTCACCCTCAATGCTGCGGTAGCGGGAGTGTAGAGCAATCCTCTTTTCCTTGCTTCAGGAATAGCAGGGTCAGTAGGGTTGAAGAAGTCGGCCGGGAAGGTGTTTACGTTGGTGAGGTTAGCTGGAACGCCATCCCAGTTGATTTCGCGGCGGCCACCTTTGGCACCAAGGGTAGCATTTACCGGGTTCCCTGCGATCTCGCGGAATGCGGACAATTTTGCGTTAATGGCATCAATCTCACCTTCGGCACGTATCACTTCAACCTGATTGGGAGTTTCCGGAGTGTAATCTTTGTCGTCATCGTCGCAGCTGCTAAATGCTATTGCTGTAGCAATCATTAGCGCTGTCTGTAGAAATAATCTTTTCATTTTGTATGATTTTAATGTTTCTACAAACATCAAATTTATCTGCGCCGCCAGCAATCGCCTATACCGGGCAATGTTATCACCAAATTTAGGAGAGAATGTATATACAATCTTGAATAAACTAAAAATCGGGTTTGAAACCAATCCTCTTTCTCGGCGGACTTGGGTTTTCTTGTTTGACTAGCAGCTCATCAAGATACCTGAACACGATTTCCATATTTTTGCCATGATGATTCAAATCGCTTTTGATTCTCTCGATTTCCAGCCTCAGTTCTGTGGTATCTTTCAGCATTTCGCGCATACGTGTGAATATTCTGATGATCTGAATATTGACTTTTATGGCTTTACTGCTGTTCAGAACACTTGATAGCATTGCAACTCCCTGTTCGGTAAATACCATACTTGTATATTTTGAATGCTCCCCTTGCTTTAAGGTGCCAATTTGGCACCTTAAGAATTTTATCTCTTCGGGGCTCAGTTCAAACATGAAATCTTCAGGAAATCGTTCAATATTTCTCCGTACCTGTCTCTTCAGCTGTTTGGTATCTACTTCGTAAAGCGCGGCGAGATCACTATCAAGCATCACCTTCTGTCCGCGTACATAATAGATCTGATCCAAAATCATCTCATCAGATATTTCTGTTTGTTGTGTTTGATCTTCCATAAATTACCATTTGTGCTCATCGTAAATCTGAGCAAGCCAGAGCTAACTTATTTCTAATTTGTATTTCGCTGTTAATTTATTTTTCAACAAGATCAGCCACAGCAGAAAGACCTGATAAAAAGCTGGGTTAGTGAAAATAGGATATAAAAAAAAACTGCTAATCTTATGATTGCAGGGTTTTACTCGATGTGATAATAAATAAAATAAAAGTACTTCAGTTGTGGATTAGTCGTTATTGCAGCCTATTCTTTCATATATCACACAAGGTTGCTACCGGATATTTTTTACATTGAAATATTTTGATGTGATTCTCCAAGTCTGCAAAAACTGTCTCAAATCTTTCAAAGTTCCCTTGATATCCATAAGAACCTGTTTCCTTCAGTCCTTCAATTATTTTTAAGGTTCCAACTTTTTCAAATCTATCTTTGAAATTAATAAAGTCTTTATGATCAACCGCAATTTTGTCAACACCAAAAAAGAAGTTGCAATTTCCGCCTGATAAATTCCAAACTCTTTCTATTCCCGGTTGCTTCTCTTTTGTTGTTTGTTGATCGTAGCCGCTACCGATTTGACGACCTAAAATTTCTTTATCTTTTAAATCATCGACTGTTGGTTTTTTACTTGAATTGTATGTTGTCGGAACTAAGATGTAGTTACATTGCCCTCTATACTGTTCTATTGACGTACAAATAATCGTTCTGTAGTTTCCGTCTTTAAGTTGAAAGGTCAACAAGTCATCTGGTTGAAAATAGAAGTTCGTTATCTTTCTGTACTTTTTTCTGGCTCTTACTTTATTATTAGTCTGGCTGATTTTTTTCCAAAACCTGTCAAGCTCTTTTTGCCTCGCCTTGCCGTCTTTTTCATCGTTTTTTGCCCACTCTTTTTTACAAGCACCATTATCAATAACTGTTTTTACATAAATTAATTCGTCCTGAGTCAGCTGACCAATTTCCCATAAAGCCAACGCACAAGATGTTACGTAAACTTCATTGTCGAAGTCGTCAAAGTAGTCAGCTTGAACAAGAGGGAATTCTTTATTAATAGCGTCAAAATCTCCACCACTATCATATAAGTCCATTATACCCCAATATGTATCGTGCGCTGTGTCACCGTCAATTATTTTAACTCCATCTGTTGCCATTGCTATACGTCTTTAGGGTTGTATTGGGCTCAAATATATATTAAACTATTATGACTTTAAATACTTTCGAAAGCCAATAATTTAGCTGAGCTACTGTTATGATATGGCAGGAGAATGATGACGAGTGTTGGAGTAATTGGAAGTTGGGCTTTAGCCCCACTTTGTTCCCTCATGAGAACTGCTGACTTATATTTTGCGCATCCTCGCATATTTTGAGATTCATATAAAACAAAAAAACCTGCTAATCTTATGATTGCAGGGTTTTACTCGATGTAATGATGAATCTTGTGATCCCGCTGGATTATGATCATTGAAATTATAGATGATTTTTTATGTTCTAACATATCTATTTCTTTGTTAGGTATTTATTCAAATAGAATCTTAAGATATTAAACACCCTATCATTATTTATAAATTCTGAAGCAGGCTCCTTGCCAATCTTCTTGTATAATACTTTGCTGATGAAAAACCATAAATATAGAGAGGATGTAATAACCAGTGTTAAAAATATGACTGCACCTATCATAAATATGATTATTCCTGATGTTTCGCTTATATTTCCAGACCTAGCTAGACCAGAAAATATAAGTGCTGGGATTGTAAATATCAATCCAAATACAATGACTACCAGTATCAAACAAGGAAATGATATTAAAGCGGTTGCAATTACTTTCATCGCCATTGCCCTTTTGGCCTTAAAGAAAAGTAATGGTGCAAATAGAATTAACGATATACCTGTTAATGCGGTGTATGACATTAATCCGAGAAATATTGGAAACGTTGGCGGCATGAATTTGCAGTGCTTCTTTACGAATTTAAATTAAGGTTAAGCTACAAATTTTGTTTAAATTATTAGCAAGCGAAATTCTTATCTTAGTAAGAATGATAATAGGGCAAGCTATCTTATTTTGTATTATAATTAGCTATCTCATTTATGGTATCTCTAAAATTGTAAGCAATCAGAATCTGACGACTATGCACAAAATAGTTTGGATTACTTTTGTTTTAATGCTACCTGTAATTGGTACTTCAGCATACTTAAGAACTACTTTCAGGACGAGGGATTAATTCAGTCATAGACTATATTGTGATGATATTTAATCTTTACTAAATCATCATTAAATCCCAAAATCCCCCCGCGCATTTGCGGCCTACGGAACCCCTTCGCACAATGCCCGTCGCGCGTGTTCCCGTTTAGGGCATATACGGAGTGGTTGTCCTCAATTCCCTGCTTTTCAGTCTTTACAGTGCACACCCTGCATATCATTATAAAAAAACATGCCCGACGAATGAATTTCGGGCATGTTTTTTTATCAAAGTAACCGGAATGATGATACTAGGCTGTAACGCGACGATCAGATATCCTTTGTACATTGGTTAACCTTGAGCGCTTCTGGCTCAAGAGTTCTACCGATAAACATTTCCCTTAGTGGTGCCATGTCTTTACCCCCAAATTTACTCACCGGATCACTCACCTTTTAATGTGAATTTTAATGAATTTTGAGTTTCCCTGTAAACGAAAAAACCCTGCTAATCTTATGATTGCAGGGTTTTACTCGTTGTGATGATAAATCTTGTGATCCCGCTGGGATTCGAACCCAGGACCACTACATTAAAAGTGTAATGCTCTACCAGCTGAGCTACGGAATCATCATTCTTTTCAGAACTACTCTAAGCGTTTCCTTTTAAAGTGATGCAAATATAGGAGTACAATCTATATACTGCAAATAAAAATATGGCATAACTTATAGTACCCTGATCCTAAGCCAGATTAATTGCATTTCGTGTTAAATAAACGTTAAATTCATACAGAAAACCGCGTTTTTAACACCTATCCAATCATTATCAACAATCATAAATTCATAAAAAAACTCATTATTTTCTAATAATTCTCCGAACACCTGCGCTGCTTTAAATTATATTTTGATATTTGGAGCAAATTCGACATGATGAACAAAGCCATATTTTTAGACCGTGATGGGGTACTGAACCACGAGATTTACGATTATATCACCAGACTCGAAGATTTTGAAGTCCTGGAATATCAGATTCCACCTTTGAAAAGATTTTTTGATGAAGGATACTTACTGGTAGTAATTACCAACCAGGGAGGAATCGCTTTAAACCGCTATACTGAAGAAACCCTTGCTGAGATGCACAAGATCCTCTTCAGGAAATTTGAGGAGCAGGGCGCAGAGATTATCCATGCTTACTACTGTCCGCACCACCCAACAGTCTCGGGCGACTGTGAATGCAGGAAACCAAAATCAGGCATGTTGCTGGAAGCAATTGCAACATACAATATTGATCCGGCAATGTCAGTGATGATCGGCGACAAACCACGAGATGTTGATGCCGCAAACGGAGCAGGAGTGAAGGGTATCCTGATTGCCCCGGATGAACAGATTGACTATGAAAAAGTGAAGGCAGTCCTCGCCGGAGAATAAAAAAAGGGGCCTGAATATTCAGGCCCTTTTTTCATATATAATATAATAATATTATCCTTTTGCTGCTGCTTCAGCTGCTTTTTTATGGTCAGCCAGGAAAGTAGCAAGACCGTTATCAGTTAATGGGTGTTTTAACAAACCTAAGATTGCTGATAATGGACCAGTCATTACATCAGCACCTAATTTAGCGCAGCTGATGATATGCAACGGACCACGGATAGATGCAGCAAGAATTTCTGTTGGGTATCCGTAGTTGTCAAAAATTAAACGGATATCTTCGATCAGCGTCAAACCTTCAGAACCGATATCATCTAAACGGCCCAGGAATGGAGAAACGTAAGTAGCACCTGCTTTAGCAGCCAATAAAGCCTGACCAGCAGAGAAGATCAACGTACAGTTTGTTCTGATACCTTTAGAAGTGAAATATTTGATTGCTTTTACACCATCTTTGATCATTGGAACTTTCACAACGATTTTAGCATCCAGCGCAGCTAAGGCTTCACCTTCTTTAATAATTTCTTCGTAAGTAGTAGAGATCACTTCAGCACTAACTTTATCATCAACGATTGCACAAATTGCTTTGTAGTGGTTGATTACGTTTTGTTCGCCGGTGATACCTTCTTTAGCCATAAGGCTCGGGTTCGTAGTTACACCATCTAAAATGCCAAGGTCCTGTGCCTCTTTGATTTGATCAAGATTAGCCGTGTCAATGAAAAATTTCATGATTATATAATTTAGGGAAAAATAAACTGCGCAATAAATCGGCGGGTATTTTGAACGGAAGATTGTGCAATGAAAGCATAGTCAATCTGGAAAAAAATAAAAAATGGGCAAGCAACCTTTATCGCACCGCTACAACCTTCTACCCTTGCTTCGTTCCCGCCCTGGGGGAGTTCAAAGGGAGCTGATCGTAAAGGACTTGCCCACTGCAAATGTAGCAAAAGAGTTTGGTCTGCAAAACCCAAAACAACTATTTTTAGCTATTTTTTGTACTTTTTGTGATAATGGATTGAGATTTAACGGGTTGTATTTTAATAAAAATTAATTATTCCATGTTTGCACAGCTTTATACCATATAATCATGATTTCTCCAATTCAAGCCGTGTTTCAGGATAACTTCGTATATTTATTATATATATAGATGAGCTTACTACAATCAACTTCCTGAATCGGGGGGGTAGAAACAGCTAATCAAAAATGAATCTAAATAAGCCGCTTACGTATTTTGTAATTTAGATAGCTATATATTGTCAATATGTTAAACAGGGGCGCTGGTTGTTACATAATTCTTTATTTTTCATAAAAAAATTGTGAATTTAACAATTTGAGAACAATTTGATTATCTTAGTGTTTCGAATACATTAAGATATGGAACAAATAGAAGAGAATCAAGGCTTATATAACTCAAGCTTTGAACACGATGCCTGCGGTATTGGTTTTGTTGCTCACGTGAAAGGAAGAAAATCCCAGCAAATTATTTCTGATGCCATTACTATTTTAGAGAAGCTTGACCACCGGGGTGCTGTTGGTGCTGAGATTAATACCGGCGATGGTGCAGGTATTATGATCCAGGTTCCACACGAATTCTTATATGATGAGTGCCTTAAGATAGGATTCAGTTTGAATCAGTCGGGCGACTACGGAGTAGGGATGTTGTTCCTTCCAAAGGACGTCAGAGCCAGAGAAGAAAGCAGAGAGATTATTTACCGCGTAGCTGAAAAGCTGAACCTGGAAGTATTAGGTTTTAGAAAGGTAAACACCAATCCTGATGGTATTGGTAATATGGCCCTTTCAGTAGAGCCGGAAATGGAACAGGTATTTATTGCCCGTCCAGACCATATCGCTGCCGGTGCTGATTTTGAACGTAAGCTGTACGTTCTTAAAAACTATTTGACTAAAACGATTCTTAACACCGTGAAGGGTATCAAAGGTGATTTCTATATCGCCTCATTCTCCTCACGTACTATAGTATATAAAGGACAGCTGACTTCAATGCAGGTGCGTACCTATTTCACTGAACTCAGTGATAAGAGGGTGGTATCCGCTTTTGGTCTGGTGCACTCGAGGTTTGCTACCAACACGTTCCCTTCGTGGCGTCTGGCGCAGCCTTTCCGCTATATCGCCCATAATGGCGAGATCAACACCCTGCAGGGTAACCTGAACTGGTTCCGTGCAAGTGTACGCTCTTTTGCTTCGAGCTATTTCACTACCGAAGAACTGAACATGCTGCTGCCGTTTATCGATGAAACACAGTCCGATTCTGGCTGTCTTGATAACGTGGTAGAATTACTGATGCACTCCGGTCGCTCATTACCTCACGTAATGATGATGCTGATCCCAGAAGCTTGGGACGGCAACGAGGACATGGACGAGCTGAAAGCTGCTTTCTATAAATACCATGCTACTTTAATGGAGCCCTGGGACGGACCTGCTGCAATTGCCTTCACTGATGGAAATATCATTGGTGGTACGCTTGACAGAAATGGTTTACGCCCGGCACGTTACGCCATCACTAAAGATGACCGTGTGATCATGGCTTCTGAATCTGGTGTTCTGGCACTTGATCAAAGTCAGGTGATAGAAAAAGGCCGTTTAACACCAGGAAAAATGTTCGTGGTAGATATGGAAGAAGGCCGTATCATCAGTGATGTAGAGATTAAAAATAAAGTATGCAGCAGCCGTCCGTATGGCGACTGGATCAATCAATACCAGATCCGTCTGGAAGAACTTTCTGATCCAAGGGTTGTATTTACAGGTTTATCTCAGGAGTCTATCTTCAAGTACCACCAGGTGTTTGGTTATACCAGGGAAGATATCGACCTGGTGATTAAACCAATGGCGCTGGAAGCCAAGGAAGCAATCGGCTCTATGGGTACGGATATTCCTCTGGCGATCCTTTCACAGAAACCACAACACCTTTCATCATACTTTAAGCAGCTATTTGCACAGGTAACCAACCCGCCAATTGACCCGATCAGGGAAAAAGTGGTGATGAGTCTTGCAGGCTTTATGGGTAACAACGGAAACCTGCTCGAGGAAAATGCGATGCACTGTCATTGTGTAGGGATCAAACATCCGATACTGACCAACCTTGAGCTTGAAAAAGTACGTAGTATCGATACTGGTGTATTCCAGTCGAAAACGCTGCAGACTTACTTCCGTGCGGACGGTAAAGCAGGTTCACTTGCTAAAGGCCTCGACCGCCTTTGCCGCTATGCAGTAGATGCGGTGGAAGATGGTTTCCAGGTGATTGTATTATCTGACCGAGCGCTCGACTCTGAGCATGCGGCGATTCCTTCATTGCTTGCTGTATCTGCAGTACACCACCACCTGATCCGTAAAGGATACCGTGGAGCGGTAGGACTGGTTGTAGAGGCTGGTGACGTATGGGAAGTTCACCACTTTGCTACACTGATCGGTTTCGGTGCAACAGCAGTTAACCCTTACCTGGCGCTGGAAACGATTACTGGAATGGACAAGGAGTCTGGTATTCCGGCAGAAAAACTGATTCAAAACTATATCTATGCCATCAACAGCGGCTTGCTGAAGATCTTCTCTAAAATGGGAATCTCTACACTGCAGTCGTACCATGGTGCACAGATCTTTGAAATATTGGGTATCCACAAAAACGTGGTTGACAACTACTTTACGGGTGCGGTTTCACGTATCGGTGGTTTAGGTCTCGATGAGATCGCCCGCGAAACGCTGATCAAACACAACAGGATCTTCGGTGCACACACACGTCCGGATGCAATCCTTCCGACAGGTGGTAACTATAAATGGAGAAGAAAAGGGGAGCAACATTTGTTTAACCCGCAAACGATCCACTTATTGCAGAATGCAACGCGTAAAAACGATTACAACATCTTTAAACAATACAGTAAACTGGTAAATGAGCAGGGCAAACAGGCCTTTACTATCCGTGGTTTATTTGAGTTTAACTACAACCGTCCATCTGTACCATTGCAGGAGGTAGAATCTTCTGAAAATATATTAAAACGTTTTGCTACAGGAGCGATGTCATTTGGCTCGATCTCTCATGAAGCACACTCTACACTGGCTATCGCGATGAACCGCATCGGCGGAAAGAGCAACACAGGTGAGGGTGGTGAAGACGAGCTAAGATATGAAACAATGGAGAACGGTGATTCTATGCGTTCTTCGATCAAGCAGATTGCTTCGGCACGTTTCGGGGTGACCAGCAACTACCTGACCAACGCTGATGAATTGCAGATTAAAATGGCGCAGGGTGCGAAACCAGGTGAAGGCGGACAGCTGCCGGGCCACAAGGTGGACGACTGGATTGCCAAGACTCGTCACGCAACTCCTGGAGTAGGTTTAATTTCTCCTCCTCCGCACCACGATATTTATTCAATCGAAGATTTGGCTCAGCTGATCTTCGACCTTAAAAATGCAAACCGCGCCGCACGCATCAACGTGAAACTGGTTTCTAAAGCAGGAGTAGGTACGATTGCAGCCGGTGTAGCGAAAGCACATGCCGATGTGATCCTGATCTCAGGATTTGATGGCGGAACGGGAGCTTCTCCTTTAACTTCAGTACAGCACGCTGGTCTGCCATGGGAACTTGGATTGGCAGAAGCACACCAGACCTTAGTGAAAAACCGTCTGCGCAGCAGGGTAGTATTACAAGGTGACGGTCAGCTGAAAACCGGACGTGATATCGCTATCGCTGCCTTGCTGGGAGCTGAAGAATGGGGTGTAGCTACAGCAGCCTTAGTGACCGCAGGTTGTATCATGATGCGTAAGTGTCACCTGAATACTTGTCCTGTAGGAGTTGCTACGCAAGATCCTGAGCTGAGAAAACTCTTTACAGGTGATCCTGACCATGTAGTAAACTTGTTCCGTTTCCTGGCGGAAGAGCTGCGCGAGATCATGGCTGAATTAGGTTTCAGAACGATTGAGGAAATGGTAGGTCAGTCAGATTCACTTCAGGTTCGTCCGATTGCTGATGAGCACTGGAAACTGAAAAATATTGATTTGTCAGCGATCTTATTCAAGGCACCTGATACCGGCGTAAGCTTATACAATACTGAAACACAGGATCATGGTATCGATCACGTACTGGATCACCAGCTGATTGCAGCAGCACAGCCGGCATTATTAAACAAAGAACCTGTATTCCAGACCTTCGAAGTGAAAAACACTGACCGCGCAATCGGTACGATGTTATCAAACGAAGTGTCTAAAATATACAAAGGCACAGGATTGCCTGCTGATACGATCAACTTCAAATTCCATGGTTCTGCAGGACAAAGCTTCGGTGGTTTCGCTGCCAGAGGTATTTCCCTGGAGCTGGAAGGTGAAGGAAATGACTACGTAGGTAAAGGTTTATCGGGTGCACGTATCTCGATCTATCCTTTCAAAGAGGTAAACTACGTTCCTGAGCAAAACATCATCCTGGGTAACGTTGCCTTGTACGGAGCTACTTCAGGAGAGCTTTTTGCCAGAGGTTTGGCAGGAGAGCGTTTCGCAGTAAGGAACTCTGGTGCTACAGCAGTTATCGAAGGACTGGGCGACCATGGTTGTGAGTATATGACTGGTGGTGAGGTGCTGGTACTCGGAAATACAGGCAGCAACTTTGCCGCAGGTATGAGTGGTGGTATTGCCTGGGTATACGATGTGAATGGTGATTTCCCTAACAAATGCAACAAGGAAATGGTTGACCTTGATCCGTTGAATGAGGAAGATGAATTGCGCATTAATAGCTTGTTGAAAAAACATATTCAGTTAACAAAAAGTAAGTTAGCAGAGTTTATCTTAAGCGACTGGGCAACTCAATCGGCACATTTCATCAAAGTATTCCCTAAAGAGTACAAAGCAGTTTTATTAAAAAGAAGCAATAAAGTTAAAACATCATAATAATGGGAAAAGTAACCGGATTTTTAGAATATGAGAGAACTTCTCCTGCAAAACAAGATCCTCAGGCTCGTTTAAAACACTACAATGAATTTGTAGTTGCTTTTGAGCAGGAGCAGGTTAAACAGGAAGGTGCACGTTGTATGGATTGCGGCGTTCCGTTCTGCCAGTCGGGCTGCCCGCTGGGAAATGTTATTCCTGAATTTAACGAAGCCGTATATAAAGGAGAATGGGAGCTGGCATCAAGCATTTTGCTGAGCACCAATAACTTCCCTGAGTTTACAGGCAGGATATGTCCTGCTCCATGTGAGTCGGCCTGCGTATTGGGTATCAATAAATCACCAGTTTCTATCGAGGAAATTGAAAAACATATCATTGAAATTGCTTTTGCAAAAGGATATATCAAAGCAGAACCACCGCTGATCCGTACAGGTAAAAAGGTTGCCGTAATTGGCTCCGGACCTGCGGGACTTGCAGCAGCGGCGCAGCTGAACAAAGCAGGACACGAGGTTGTCGTTTACGAACGTGATGACAGACCGGGTGGATTGTTAAACTATGGTATTCCTGATTTCAAATTACAGAAAGATGTAGTAAGCAGAAGGATCAGCCTGATGGAAAAAGAAGGCATTGAGTTTAAATGTAACTCCAACGTAGGAGTGAACGTAGAGCTGAATACTTTACTGAGAGATTTCCAGTCGATCGTTCTTGCTGGTGGTTCAACCATTCCGCGTGATCTCCCTGCAAAAGGACGTGAAGCCAAAGGTGTACATTTTGCGATGGACTTCCTAAAACAACAAAACAAACGCGTTGCAGGAATCTCCTTTGAGCAGGAAGCCATCTCTGCGACAGGTAAAGACGTTATCGTGATCGGTGGTGGTGATACAGGATCTGACTGTGTGGGAACTTCTAACCGTCAGGGTGCACGTTCTGTAATGCAGTTTGAGATTATGCCAAAACCAGGTACTGCACGTACTTCAAACATGCCATGGCCAACATTCCCCACCTTACTGAAAGTAACTACTTCTCATGAGGAAGGTTGCGAAAGAGCCTGGGGTGTAAATACCAAAGAGTTCTTAAAGGATGAAGAAGGTAACCTTAAAGGTATCCTGGTAGTAGATGTAGAATGGGAAATCGATCCTTCGGGCAGACCATTAAACTTCAAAGAAGTTGCCGGCACTGAGCGCGAGTTACCTTGTCAGCTGATTTTACTGGCGATGGGTTTCCTGCATCCTCAGAAAGAAGGGCTGATTGAAAAGTTAGGGGTAGAACTTGATGCACGCGGAAACGTGAAAGCTGAAGAGGGTAAATTCCAGACCAATATTGCGAAGATCTTTGCAGCGGGAGATATGAGAAGAGGACAATCTTTAGTAGTTTGGGCAATCTCTGAAGGCAGAGAAACGGCGAGAAAAGTGGATATGTACCTGATGGGCTCAAGCAGACTCGCCACAAAAGACGGCATTCCTTATGCATAGTATATAGTATTAACTTTACATTAGTACTAACCAAAAAAGCACCGGGAATTTCCCGGTGCTTTTTTTATAATTACAATCTTAGTTTTGCGTAGAAATCCCAGAGTACAATACCTGCAGAGATCACGATATTGAAGGAGTGTTTGGTCCCAAACTGCGGGATCTCGATACACTTATCGATCTCAGCCATGACTTCATCGCTCACACCATTTACCTCGTTGCCAAAGATCAATGCATATTTCTGATCCATCTCAGGTTTGAAGGTATTCAGCATGATACTTTCAACTGCCTGCTCAATAGCAATGATCACATATCCCTGTTTTCTCAGTTCCCTGATGGCTTCAAGCGTATCCTCGTAATGCTCCCAGGCTACAGATTGCGTTGCACCGATTGCTGTTTTCTCGATTTCGCGGTGCGGGGGTTGTGCCGTGATCCCACAAAGTAATATCTTTTCAATTGCAAATCCGTCTGCCGTCCTGAATGCAGAACCTATATTATTCATACTCCTGACATTGTCCATCACGACAACTACCGGTAGTTTATCCTGCTCCTTAAATTCTTCTATACCTACGCGGTTTAAATCAGTTGTTTTTAACTTTTGCATAGCGCAAAAATAGAATTAAATTGTGGTTGCGCCGTTACCAATTTTGCTGACATATACTTCACAGGCATATCCGATACGGTCCTGATAAAACGCAGTCAGCTTTTCAGTAAAATCTTCCACGGTATCTTTTTTCAGGATCGCAATCGCACAGCCTCCAAATCCGGCACCTGTCATACGTGCACCGGTTACATCAGCATAGTCCGCACAAAACTCAACTACAGTATCCAGTTCCTGACCGCTAACTTCGTATAAGTCTTTGAGCGACTGATGTGAAGCGTACATCAGCTCACCAAACTCTTCCAGTTTTCCTTCGCTCAGCGCCTTTGCAGCCAGGCTCACCCGTTCGTTCTCATGAATCACGTGGGTAGCACGCTTGAGTACCACCTCATCGGTGATCAGATGGCTGTGCAAGGCAAATTTCTCCGGCGTAAGCTCACAGAGGTTGTTGAGATTGAGCTCGGTGTTTAAGGCTTTAAGTGCAGCCTGACATTCAGCTACTCTTTCATTATATTTAGATTCTGCCAATCCTCTTGGTTTTTTGGTATTGATGATCGTGAGTACGTGATCACCGAGATCACAGTCGACAAGCTGGTAATCCAGTGTATCGCAGTTCAGCACGATAGCTTTGTCTTTTTCACCAAAGGCTACAGCAAACTGGTCCATGATTCCGCTGTTGAGCCCGATAAAATCATTCTCTACGCGTTTTGATAGTTTTACCAGCGCCAGTCGGTCATAATCCAGTTCCAGATATGAAGTTAAAGCATAAGCTGTAACTACTTCGATTGAAGCTGAAGAGGAGAGACCGGAGCCAATAGGTATATTACCCGCATAAAGTAAGTCGAATCCCACAGGGATCTGGAAGTTTTTAAGAATTTCATGGAACACGCCCAGTGGATAATTATACCAGCCGCTGCCATCTTTTTTATAGCTGTCCTGTAAAGGAATTTCTGCTTCTTCAGGAAAGTTTACGCTTTTAAAACGGAGAATTCTGTCGTTGTTTGGGGCCAGGCAAAGCCAGGTTCCCAGGGTTATTGCACAGGGAAAAACTAATCCTCCGTTGTAATCAATGTGTTCACCGATCAGGTTTACGCGTCCCGGGGTGAAATAAGTTTCGGCAGGCTCATGGCCGTAGATCTCAAAGAATTTATGGGCTAATTCGTCTTTCACAATAAGTATGGAATAAAAATGTTAATCAATCTTTTGACTGAATGTTAAATATCTGGTTAAATGTTTACGGTGGCTCAAATATTGCCTGTATTATTTGTAGTATTGTTGAGGAATACTGTCGACCAATATACGTTTTATGAGAGAAAATCAAATTAGTACAGGAAGAATAATTGAAGGAAAAGAAGTTTTTGCTGTCGAGCTGACCAATAGCCGCGGAAGCAAAGTGAAAATATTTAACTATGGTGCTATCGTCAGCAGCTTTGTCATCAAAAATGCGCAGGGCGAGGACCAGGATGTGGTGCTTGGTTTTGACGATATTGACGGTTATCTCAGTGAGGATTACCTTGCAAACTACCCCTACCTGGGAACGGTGATCGGCAGATACGCCAACCGTATTAAAGACGGAAAGTTCAGCGTTGAGGGCCAACAGTACCAACTTACACAAAGTCTGCATGGCGGTACAAATGGCTTCGACAAAAAAGTATGGGATATCCTGCCGACGATTGATCCAAGTCTTACTTTACAATATACCAGTCCTGCGGGAGAGGAAAACTTCCCGGGAAA
Organism: Pedobacter sp. MC2016-15; assembly: GCF_026239695.1. Classification (GTDB taxonomy): domain Bacteria; phylum Bacteroidota; class Bacteroidia; order Sphingobacteriales; family Sphingobacteriaceae; genus Pedobacter. Next base: position 35,630 of record NZ_JAPIVS010000001.1, read on the forward strand.
TCTGACCGTGCAGCTAACCTTCAAATTATCTGATGAGGATGAGCTGATTTTGGATTATCATGCTGTAACTGATGCGGCTACGGCTGTCAATCTCACACACCATACTTACTTCAACCTTTCAAAAAATGGCGGAAATGTAGGCCGTTATCAGCAGCGGATCCCTGCAAGCAACTACCTGGAGCAGGATTCGGAATATATTGTTACAGGCAAGGTGTTGCCGGTAGAAGGTACTATTCATGATTTTCTGGCCGGTAAATCTATCGGACAGGATTGGGACCCTCAGGAAGGGTATGACCAGACCTATGTACTGGATAAGGAATATAAGGAACTGGGACTTGCCTCCGAAACTATCGACCCGATCACAGGTCTTAAACTCGAAGTTTTTACTACTGAACCAGTGGCGCATTTCTACACTGCAAAATATCTTAATGTAGCTAAGGGTAAAAACGGCAGGGATCATCATCCTTTTGAAGCTTTCTGCATTGAAACGCAGCATGCCCCAAACAGTATCAATATACCTGAATTCCCGAAAACTACGCTCTTGCCCGGCGAGACTTATCTGCAGACCACTATTTTTAAAGTAACCGTATAAGGCAGGATAAATATCAAAGATGGCAGTAGCTCATGTAAATATAACAGATTTCTGTGTTTAACGTTATACTATGACCAGTGACTATAATTGGTCTGTAATTACTAAAATATAAATTGATGAAAGTAGATATTTGGTCCGATGTAAGATGCCCGTTTTGTTATATAGGGAAAAGAAAGTTTGAAATAGCCCTGGAGCAATTTCCTCATAAAGATAGTGTACAAATCGAATGGCACAGTTTTGAGCTGGAGCCTAATGCAGAAACCCGTCCCGACCTTGATCCTACGGACGATCTTGCACGTAAAAAAGGACAGACAAGAGAATGGGCAGTCGGCGTACAGTCACATGTGACGAAGGCTGCCGCCGAAGTTGGTCTGCAATTTAATATTGCAAATGTTGTTGTCGCCAATTCATTTAATGCGCACCGGTTGATTCAACTGGCCAAATCGATGGGGCTCGACAATGAGATTGAAGAACTACTCTTTATTGCTCACTTCATAGATGGTAAAAACATAGATGATCCTGCAGTACTCAGTGAAATAGGTCTTGCTGCAGGCCTGGAAAAGATTGCGGTTGAAAGTATGTTGAATGGTTTTGACTTCAGCAATGAAGTTCGTGCTGATGAGCACATTGCCCAGCAGATCGGTATCAGTGGCGTTCCTTTCTTTATATTTGATCAGAAGCTCGCTGTTTCGGGAGCACAATCTCCGGAGACTTTTTTAGGTGCAATGGAACAAGCATGGTCTAAGTCAGAAGCCAGTATTTGATCATGAGATTTACGATAAAGATCATTTTACAATATTCGATCGCATTGCAGCTCAGTTTACTGTCTGCAATGCCTTTTTTTGCGAAAGCTCAGGATTCAACAACTGTTGAAAAACCTCAGGGCTGGAAAGAAAGCAAGGGTTTGCAGGGACTGGATGACCGCATTATGGTTCATCTTTCAGAAAACCGTACGCCAAAACAGACGGATTTTTTTATGTTCTTATCAAAATATAACAATCTCGTGAATGTGGCAGTCCCGGCGGGAGTACTTGCTGGCGGAGTGATATCTAATGATAAGGGCACCCGTCAGGATGCGTTGTACATTGCCAGCAGTTCAGCAATAAATTTCCTCGTTACTACTGCCATCAAAAAGATCGTTCGCAGACCAAGACCCTTTAACGGGCGCGTAAAAATCAATGCAGTTTATCATCCGGGAAGCACGTCCTTTCCCTCAGGACATAGCTCTTCATCATTTACTACCGCAACTGCTTTATCACAGGTATACAGCAAGTGGTACGTCATCGCGCCAGCCTATTTATGGGCAGGAGCAATGGGTTATTCGAGAATGTACCTGGGCGTGCATTATCCTACAGATGTGGCTACAGGGGCTCTTTTGGGTACTTCGACAGCATTGTCTATGAAGTTCATCCGTCCCGGGCACTAAGGGCAGAAAATTTTCCTGTGTTAATCTGTCTGCGGATTGCCTATCTTCGCAGCATTTTTAATAGCACATGAAGAAAGTTTTACCTGTTATGGTAGCATGTATGCTCTCTGCCGGATATGCAGCAGCGCAAAGTGATACTACAAATAATCTCAATGAAGTATTGGTGAAGGAGAATCGCCTGAAGCTTCCATTTTCTAAACAAAACCGCAATATCTGGATCATCGATAACCAGCAGATCAAAAATCTGCCCTCAAGATCTATCAGTGAATTACTGAGCTATGCTACCGGTGTAGATGTTCGTCAGCGTGGCCCGGGTGGCGTACAGGCCGATATCAGTATTGACGGTGGTACTTTTGATCAGACGCTCGTTTTGCTGAATGGCGTGAAAGTATCAGATCCACAGACAGGGCATAACATGATGAATTTGCCGATATCAATTGATGATATTGATCATATCGAAGTGCTCAGGGGTTCTGCCTCGCGTATTTACGGTCTGAATGCGCTCACAGGAGCAATAAATATCGTCACCAAATCCGCTGTAACTACCGGAGTTTCGGGAAATGTCTTTACCGGAAGCAGCTTTAAGAAGAATGGCAGTGGCAAGGTGTATGGTAATTATGGTGTCCGCGCTACGGGAACCCTGGCGCTGAAAGAATCGAGCCACCTGTTCTCTGCAGGACAGGAAGCCGGAAATGGTTACCGTCACAACACTGCTTTTGATAACCAGAAGATCTACTACCAGGGAAAATTCAATGTAGGTAAATCTGATCAGCTGGATGTGACAGGTGGATATATCCACAATAACTATGGTGCAAACGGTTTTTTTGCTGCCGGAACAGAGTCTGAAGAAACCGTTAAAACGGCTATTGCCACTGTTGCCTATAAAACAAAGCTGAACTCTTTCTGGACTTTGCTGCCAAGGCTGAGTTACAGAAACAATGTGGATGACTATATGTATATCAAGCAAACGCCGAATATAGCCCATAATCACCACGTTACACAGGTAATGAGTGCAGAGCTGAACAATACTTTTGAAACCGGAATCGGCGAGTTTGGCTTAGGTCTGGAAGGCAGGAAAGAAAAAATCAACAGCAATAACCTCGGAAAAAGAGACAGGGATAACCTGGGGATTTATGGTGAGTATAAGTTTGATCTGGTTAAAAACCTGCTGATCAATGCTGGTACTTATGTGAATTACAATTCTGATTTCGATTGGCATGTAATGCCGGGAATTGATGCAGGTTATACCTTTCTGGATAACTGGAAAGTATTTGTGAATGTAGGTACCGGCGTTAGGCTTCCGACATTTACCGATCTGTATTATGCGGGGCCTCAGAATATCGGAAACGACCAGTTGCGTCCGGAGAAATCGCGCTATATTGAAGGTGGTTTGAAATATAATTCTAATCACTTTGTCTTAAATGCCAGTGTATTCAAAAGAAGAATCACTGATTTTATCGACTGGGTAAGAGCATCCGAAACCGTAAAATGGCAGCCAAATAACTTTGCACAGCTCAATAGTACGGGCTACACCCTGAGCGCTGATTACAATACAGGTCAGCTGAGCAATGCCGGCATGTTCAACAGCATGAGATTTGGCTTGTCGTACACACATCTGGACCCAAAGGTGAAGACCGTGATCCCTATGGCTGTATTCTCGCGTTATGCGATCGAAACTTTACGCGACCAACTGACAGGTACAGCAAATGCGGATTTCCTGAAGGTGATGTCGCTGACAGTTACAGCGAGATATTGTGAACGAATTTCTTATAAGGATTATACCATTATGGATGCGCGACTGTCCTGTAAACTAAATAAAGGAAGCATCTACGCTGATGCATCGAATATTTTTGATGTAAATTATATACAGGCTCAGGCTGTACCGATGCCCGGAGTTTGGGCCACTTTGGGGTATAAGTTCACATTATAAAAGCATTTCTTATTCTATGATAAGATCGGACAAGAGCTGATGCTGTACATTTGAGCTATCAAATAAAGAATGACATCATGGCACAAACAGTATTACATACAGCAGCATCACGCGGAGTAGCAGATCACGGTTGGTTAAAAAGTCACCATACCTTTAGTTTTTCCAGTTATTTTAATCCTGAACGTGTTCAGTTTGGCGCACTGCGGGTATTGAATGATGATGAAGTTGCAGGAGGAAGAGGCTTTGGTGAACATCCTCATGATAATATGGAGATCATTTCCATTGCACTGGAAGGGACTTTGCAGCATAATGACAGCATGGGTAACTCTGCCAACATCGAGACCGGCGAGATCCAGGTGATGAGTGCCGGTACAGGTATTTACCATACTGAATATAACAAAAATGCAGCAGAACCGGTTAAATTTCTCCAGATCTGGGTGTTTCCGAATAAAAGAAATGTAGAGCCAAGGTACGATCAGGTGAAAATTGAAAGTCCTGCGCAGCCCAATCAGCTGGTACAGATTCTGTCTCCGAATCCGGAAGATGCCGGAGTTTGGATCTACCAGGATGCCTGGTTTAACCTGGGCAAGCTGGAGAAAGGCAGTACAGTAGATTACGCGATTCACCAAAAAAACAATGGTGCCTACATCTTTGTGATTGCGGGTAAAGTTGAAGTGAATGGTCAGTTGCTGGATACGCGTGACGGATATGGCATTTGGGATACAGATGGTTTTACGATCACCGCTGATGCCGATGCAGAGGTTTTAATTATGGATGTACCTATGAACCTGTAATCATGGAAAGACAAACTGAAATCCTGGTGATCTGCACCAATGCTCCAATTCTGGCAACGGTACTCAGATTGCTGAACACCAATGAAAACTGGAATGCCACCGGCGTCGCCAGTCCGGAAGAAGCCTTGAAGATGAGCAGGGAAGTACAGTATGAGGTTTTCCTGATCGGGGCAGGATTAACTGATGCAGAGGAAGAGCAGGTAGCCGCTCAGGTTAAAGAAATGCATCCTGACATTCATATCATCCCTCATTATGGAGGGGGCAGTGGTTTGCTCTTTGCAGAAATATATCTTGCTCTTGGCAGCAAATAAAAAAAGCAGACTATTTATAGTCTGCTTTTTTTATGTTTTTATATAAACTGATAGTTATGCGTTTTCAACATCAGTTTTGATATTATCCGCCAGGTTCTCAGCGCGGTTAAATTTAGATTTTACACTTTCTACAGCGATATCTTTCAAATCTGAAAGTTCATCTACACCATCCTGCAGTTTGCCGCTGTATGTTTGATATTTATCTTTAGCTGTATCAGTTAACTGATCTGCACCAGATTTGATCTTCTCTTTGTAAGTCTGCAGCTTGTCTTTTGCACTATCTGCAAGATCTTTGGATTTATCAGCGATCAAATCTCTGGTTTCAGTTCCGCTGGCTGGTGCAAATAACACCCCCAGGGCAGCACCAACTGCTAGTCCAGCTAATAAAGCAACAACAACAGGAGTTTTATCTGTATCGCTATGCAGCTGGTCGTTCAATAATTTCTTGTAATTCATGGCAATTAGTTTTTAAATAAATAATGTTTTGTCATTATTAGTTCAAAAACCAGTCCATATTTTGATAACTATCAAAAAATATTGAAAAATGAGCAGATTATTCCGCTAATGTTTGCCGGTCGTGTTCAATGGAGATAACTCCGTCACCTTCAACCAGAAAACAAATCAGCGCCAGTGCCACTATACAGGAGAACCAGAATTCTGAATATGGCCTGAAAATCTGTCCTGGCAGGTTCACATAAAATACTGCCACCAGCAGAATCGGAAGATTAAGCATGCAAAACATCCGAGTATGTGTACCCAGCGCAATCATCAATCCGCCAATCAAGTGAAGGGCAATGATGAGGTGTGCGAGCAGACTGATGGATACAGCGAATCCCAAACCTGCATTTTCCATGAGTGTAGTGAAAGCGTGTAAATTGAAAGCGAATTCAATTCCTTTCCACATTAAAGTTAAACCTAAGGCCATCCTGATATAGTCAAGCCATTTTGGATGATGACGATCACCCCATTCCTGAATTTTCGCTAATACTTTCATGATCTATACTTGGTTTAATTGTTATTATGAATGTACGAAATAAATATTGGATATTCCAAGCCAAATGAGAATTATAGAGCGGAAGAATGCTAGAAAGAGCAAATTATAAACTAAGCATATTTCCCAAAAGCCTTTTGGCACGTAATTTCGTACATTAGGTTATGTCTGCTAAATTGTTATTGCCATTCCTCATCATTTGTACCTTTACCAACGCGCTTCAAGCGCAGCAAACAGATTCAATTCGTCGTCAGGATACCGTTATACTGAGAGATCAGGGCAAGCTTAAGTTTTATGCGTTTATACCGGCCACTGTAGCCGTTGCCTACGGGTTTACAGCTCTTAATGCAGATTTTTTGCGCAGTGCCGATAACCAGATTCTCAAAACTATCAAACATGATAACAGGAATTTCTATACCAATGCTGATGATTTCTTACGTTATGTTCCCTCTGCAGCAGTTTACGCACTGGATCTCTTTGGTGTAAAAGGCAAGAATAACTTCCGTGATAAAACATCGCTTCTGGTTATCTCTTCTATATTTTCCGGGGTGACGATCAAAACGCTGAAGGCCAGTAGTAACAGGTTGCGTCCTAACGGCCTGAATGATTACTCATTCCCATCGGGTCATGCTGCTACGGCATTTGCATCTGCAGAATTTCTGCGTCAGGAGTATGGTGAAAATTCTCCCTGGTATACTGCTGCCGGATATAGTGTTGCTACGATGACCGCCGTACTCCGTTTATATAAAAGTTATCACTGGTTTAGTGATGTGGTTGCCGGAGCAGGGATTGGGATCCTATCTACAAAATTCGCTTACCTCGTTTATCCATCAGTAAAACGCGCCGTCTGGGGTAAGAAAAAAACAAATACCGTGCTGTTGCCAACTTATCAGAATGGTATGCCGGGATTATCATTTTCGGCTAAGTTTTAACGTTAAAACCATATATTCCGGTTAACATTCCTTATTATTGGTGTATGAACACCAGTACCCAAGTTAATCCGGAACAGGAGCGCATTGAAATCAACTATACAGGTAAAACCAATTGGCTGAAATGGGGACCTTATCTGACTGATCGTCAATGGGGAACGGTTAGAGAAGATTACAGTACCAATGGGGATGTCTGGAACCACGTGACTCACGATATGGCCAGGAGTAAGGCCTATCGATGGGGAGAAGAGGGATTGGGTGGTTTTAGTGATGATAAACAGTTTCTATGTGTAGCCCTGGCACTTTGGAATGGCAAGGATCCGATTCTCAAGGAACGTTTGTTTGGATTGACCAATGAGCAGGGTAATCATGGCGAAGATGTGAAAGAAATCTACTTTCATCTCGACAGCAGTCCTACCCACAGCTATATGAAAATGCTGTATAAATACCCATTGCAGGCATTTCCTTATCAGGACCTGGTCAACGAAAATGGACGCAGGGATAAAACACAACCAGAGTATGAACTGATAGATACCGGCCTGTTCGATAATGATGAATATGCTGATGTTTTTATAGAATTTGCCAAAAATAATGAAGAAGACCTGCTGATCAAATATACCATCTGGAACCGTAGTGCAGAGGAGGCAACGATTGATGTGATCCCACAGCTTTGGTTCAGAAATACCTGGTTTGACGGTTCGGCAAAGCCTGAGATACTCAACCACGGCCACAATACGCTTTTGTTGAGATCCGCAGATATTGGCGACTACCATTGTTGCGCTGATGGCAAGCCAACTTTCCTCTTTACAGAAAACGAGAGTAATAACAAACGTTTATACAACTTCCCCAATGGCGCTCCTTATGTGAAAGATGGTATTAATGACGCTATAGTACATGGCTTGCACACTGCGGTAAATCCTGATCAGAGTGGTACAAAAGTGGGCATCTGGTATCACCTGGATATCCCTGCAGGAGAAAGCAGGGAAGTACGTTTACGCTTATCCAAAAGTAAAAATGCGCAGCCATTTGCAGATTTTGACCAGACTTTTAAACAGCGTATTGCCGAGACTGATCTGTTTTACAGTACCTGTCACATGCACGCTGTAGATCCTGAAGAGCAAAATATGCAGCGCCAGGCATGGGCAGGGATGTTCTGGAACAAGCAGTTCTACAGTTATGATATTAACCGCTGGCTGAAGGGTGATGATGGACAACCACGGCCGGATGACAATAGGAAAAAGGGGAGAAACTCACACTGGAAGCACTTTGTGGCAAATGATATCCTATCCATGCCCGATAAATGGGAATATCCATGGTTTGCAGCCTGGGATCTGGCTTTCCACTGTGTCAGCTTTGCTGCAGTAGATCCTGATTTTGCCAAAGAGCAGCTGCGCCTGATGGTTAGCGCCAATTATATGCACCCCAGCGGTCAGCTACCGGCCTATGAATGGGATTTTGGCGATGTTAACCCGCCGGTACATGCGATGGCTACCTGGCATGTATACCAGATTGATAAAAAAGCCAAAGGTAAGGGGGATGTAGAATTCCTGATCGACCTGTTTAATAAGCTGCTCCTCAACTTTACCTGGTGGGTAAACCAGAAGGACAGTGAAGGCAACAATATATTTGAGGGAGGCTTCCTGGGACTGGATAATATCGGTGTGTTCAACCGGAGTCAGCCCGTGCCCGGCGGAGGTTTTCTGGAACAGGCAGATGGTACCAGCTGGATGGCCATGTATGCGCTGAACATGCTGGAGATCAGTCTTGAGCTGGCCTCACATCACCATGTGTTTGAAGCGATGGCCATTAAATTCTTTGAGCATTTTCTGTATATCGCCGGATCAATTTCTGCGATGGGTGAAGACTCTGCGGGACTTTGGGATGATCAGGATGGGTTTTATTACGATATGTTGCGCCGACCTGATGGAACGTCTGACCGGCTCAGGCTGCGAAGTCTTGTAGGACTGATCCCGATGTTTGCACAGGTAGTGTTTGAAGAAGCCAAATGGGAAAAGCTGCCTAAGTTAAAGAAGGCCATGGCTGCGTTTATGCAGAAACGTCCCGATCTGGTGAGGCTGGTGAGTCACTGGACAGATACCAAAGGTAATAACCAGCATTTACTTTCCTTACTGAGGGGACACCGGATGAAGCTGCTGCTCAAAAGAATGCTCGATCCAAATGAGTTTCTTTCTGACCACGGTATCCGTTCTGTATCAAAAGCTTACTGTCAGAATCCTTTCCGTTATCAGCTCGATGGTTCCCATTATACAGTTACATACCTGCCTGCGGAAAGCGACTCCAACATGTTTGGGGGCAACAGTAATTGGCGGGGTCCGATATGGATGCCGGTAAATTACCTCATCATTGAGTCGCTCAGAAATTTCCAGGACTATTACACCGACGAATTCAGGGTAGAATACCCTACAGGATCGGGCGAATATTTCAGTCTTGCCGAAATTGCAGACTTGCTCAGTAAACGTTTAAAAACACTATTTGTGAAAAATGGGGCAGGTGAACGACCCGTTTCGGGTGGTCACCCTAAATTTAATCATGATCCGCATTTCAAAGATTATATTCTTTTTTATGAGTATTTTAACGGAGATAATGGAAAGGGATTAGGAGCAGGCCACCAGACGGGCTGGACAGGATTAATTGCCCTCCTGTAGCAAAGAAATGATGTTTTTAAATTTTTACTCTCATATATGATGGCCGCTGCCTATAAAAGAATCGTCGTGAAGATAGGTTCTAATGTACTTACTCAACCAAATGGCTTTCCTGACCTCGCCAGGATTGAGCACCTGGTTGATCAGATCGTTACACTAAAAAAACTAGGTAAAACTGTGGTGGTGATTTCTTCAGGTGCTGTGGCATCAGGACGAAGTATGATCAGCATCTCCGAAAAACAGGACGCCGTGGCAGCGAGACAGCTGCTGGCCTCGATCGGACAGATCAAACTGATCAATACCTATTTGTCACTCTTTGAGCGACAGCAGATGTTGTGCTCGCAGGTATTGGTGACCAAAGAAGATTTCCGCGACCGCAAACATTATCTCAATATCAAGAGCTGTCTCTCTATACTTTTAAAACACCAGGTGATTCCGATCGTCAATGAAAATGACGTGGTTTCTGTTACGGAGCTGATGTTTACAGATAATGATGAGCTGGCCGGACTGGTAGCTTCAATGCTGGATGCGGATGCACTGGTGATCCTTTCCAATGTTGACGGTATCTATAACGGAGACCCAAAATCACCTTCTTCGAGTGTGATAAGGGAAATCAAAAGGGACAATGATACCATCAGCTCCTTCATCAGCACTGCGAAATCAGGCTCAGGCCGTGGTGGAATGGTGACCAAGCTGAGCATGGCGCAGAAGGTGGCTAAACTGGGCATTCCGGTTCACATCGCCAATGGCACCCGGGAAAATGTATTAACGGATCTGGTAGCCGGAAATGTGGTAAACACGTTTTTTGTACCCGAAAAGAATACCTCAGGAAAGAAAAAATGGATTGCACATTCCGAGGATTCAGCAACTGGGGTCGTGAAACTTAATGAGGGTGCTGCAAAGGCCTTGATTTCAGGCCAGGCACGAAGCCTTTTGCCGGTTGGTTTGCTGGATATCTCCTCGGATTTCAAGAAAGGTGATATTATCAGGCTTGTTGATGAGCAGGAAGTGCTGATTGGCTTGGGAATTGCTGAATATGGTTCTGATAAAGCCCGTGAAAGAATAGGACAAAAAGGAGAGAAACCTTTGGTTCATTACAATTATTTTTATGCAGTACGCTAATAGAAATGGAAAGAGATTATAGTTTATATTTTGAGAATGCAGTTAAGGCAAGCCGTACCATACACCGCCTGGCCAAGACAACCATCAATACGGTCTTAATTGAAGTTGCAGATGCTGTTATCGCCAATTCTGCGGCCATATTAGAGGCCAATCAAAAGGACCTGGATGCGATGTCTGCGGATGATCCTAAGTATGACCGCCTGCAGCTGAGCACCCAGAGACTGGCTGATATGGCCACCGAAATGAAGAATGTAGCAGCTTTGGAAAGCCCGCTTGCTGAAATAATTTCTGCAGATACGCTGCCTAATGGATTGCAGCTGAGCAAAATAAGAGTTCCGCTGGGCGTGGTGGGTGTAATTTATGAAGCCAGACCAAACGTCACGCTTGATGTTTTTGCACTGTGTTTCAAAACAGGGAATATTGCGCTGCTAAAAGGCGGAAGTGATGCTGAACATTCAAATATCGCTATTACTAAGGTGATCCATAGTGTGTTAAAAGCCCATGATATTGATGTAAACGTAGCCACGCTGCTGCCTGCCGAAAGGGAAGCCACAGCAGCATTGCTCAATGCCGTAGGTCTGGTGGATGTACTGATTCCGAGAGGAAGCCAGTCGCTCATCAACTATGTACGAAACAACAGTAAAATACCGGTGATAGAAACAGGGGCAGGGATAGTACATACTTTCTTTGATATTTCCGGAGATACAAAAAAAGGTAAGGACATTATCTTTAACTCCAAAACCAGAAGGGTAAGTGTTTGTAACTCTCTAGATTGTCTTTTGATCCATAAAGAACGTCTTGCCGATCTTGCAGCATTACTGGAACCGCTTGCGGCGAAATCTGTTCAGATCTTTGCTGATGAAGATGCCTACGATGCAGTTACCGGATCATATCCTGAACAACTGCTGTATCATGCCAGTGCGGAAGATTTTGGAACAGAGTTCCTGGATTATAAGCTGGCGGTGAAGACCGTGGACAACCTGGACAGTGCTTTATCACATATTTCTGACCACAGTTCAAAACATAGTGAAGCCATTGTGGCTGAAGATGAGGACACGATTAATACCTTCCTGACTGCCGTAGATGCTGCTGCAGTTTATGCCAATGCATCCACAGCTTTCACCGATGGTGGTCAGTTTGGGCTGGGTGCGGAAATAGGAATCAGCACGCAGAAACTGCATGCAAGAGGACCTATGGGACTGGCAGAACTCACCAGTTACAAGTGGGTGGTTCGTGGAAATGGTCAGATAAGATAAATTTTCCTCCTTTCATCAAAAAACTTCAAAATATGACGCATAAAATAGAAATTTTAGGCCCAACTATGCGTCATTATATTAATTTTGTGGCCGACATATAAGAATAAATGATCTTCCCTTCATGAGCAGTAAAAATATTGATTCAAATAAAGTAGTTGATGTAGTGTTAATTGGTGCAGGCATTATGAGTGCGACACTTGGCGTACTTTTAAAAGAGCTGTCACCGGAATTAAGCATAGAGATTTTTGAACGGCTCGATGTTGCTGCCGCAGAGAGCTCGGATGCCTGGAATAACGCCGGCACAGGACACTCAGCTTTTTGTGAGTTAAATTATACACCTCAGCTGGCAGATGGATCAGTGGAAACAAAAAAAGCTGTAGCCATTGCCGAATCTTTTGAAGTATCAAAACAATTCTGGTCTTTCCTGGTACAGAATAATCTCGTTGGTGCTCCGGAGTCTTTTATCAAAAGTATTCCGCACATGAGTTTTGTCTGGGGAGAGAATAATGTCGACTTCCTGAAAAAACGATATACCAAATTGATGGAATGCGAATTGTTCCAGGGCATGACTTATTCTGAAGATGCGAAACAGCTGCAGGAATGGATGCCGCTGGTAATGAATGGCAGAAATCCTGAAGAAAAAGTTGCTGCAACAAGAATGCTGCTGGGTACCGATGTTAATTTTGGAGCCTTAACGAGGATGATGCTCAATACATTGATGACCAAACCTGATGTGGATATGGAATTCAATAAGGAAGTACGCAGGCTGAAGCAGAAAAACGGTATCTGGGAAGTGAAAATCAAAGACCAGGAAACGGGTGAGAAGAGAACTGTAAAAGCAAAATTTGTATTTATTGGTGCTGGTGGTGGTTCATTGCCATTGCTGGAAAAATCTGATATCCCGGAAGGTAAAGGTTTTGGTGGCTTCCCTGTAAGTGGTCAGTGGCTCAAATGTGTGAACCCTCAAGTGATTGAACGTCATCATGCAAAAGTATATGGTAAGGCATCAGTTGGTGCACCGCCAATGTCTGTCCCTCACCTGGATACCAGGATGATTGATGGCAAAAAAGCGCTTTTGTTTGGTCCATACGCAGGATTTTCTACAAGATTCCTGAAAAACGGATCATTGCTGGATCTTCCATTATCTATCAAAGTAAACAACATCAGACCCATGATTGCTGCAGGTCTTGACAATATACCACTCACCAAATACCTGATTGATCAGGTAAGGCAGTCGCCCGAAGACCGTATGGATGCTTTAAGGGAATATCTGCCGGAAGCTGTTATCGAAGACTGGGAACTGGAAACTGCTGGTCAGCGTGTACAGGTGATCAAGAAACATGCTGAACATGGTGGGATTCTTGAATTCGGAACTGAGGTGGTAACTGCAGCGGATGGTTCAATTGCTGCCTTGCTGGGTGCTTCTCCGGGTGCTTCAACTGCGGTTTCGATCATGGTGACCTTAATGGAACGCTGTTTCAAAGACAAGATGAACACTTCAGAATGGAAATCCAAACTGAAAGAGATGATCCCTTCTTATGGAAAAGCGCTAAGTGAAGATGCAAAACTGGCTTCATCCATCAGAAATCAGACAACAGACGTACTGAACCTTCAGGTTACTGATTAGGCTGATGTTTCCATCTCTTATGACTCCATAACCAGTATTCGGGTTTTTCCCGGATAATGGTTTCCAATAGGCTGACGTGCAGCGCTGTTATTTCCTGCTGAGTACTTTCAGCGGGATTGAGACAAAGAGGAACACACTCTACCTGGTAATACCCTTTTTTAAGTACATTTACTTTCAGATAAAACACTGGTCTGTTGATTTTTATAGCGATCTTCTCCATGCCCTGTTGAAATGATGTCTGCTGGTTCAGGAAGGTCATCCATTCATGAGATTCGTTCTTTGGAGGGGCCTGGTCATTACCAAACAGGAACATGGTAGCTGTATTTTTTGTTTCTGTGAGCGCCCTGTAGGTTTGTCGCATGGCAATCAGCTTGTTTCCGAACCGGCTTCTGATATGGTTAAACCACTGGTCAAATGCTTTGCTGGAAAGTGGTTTATAAATAGGGTAGGTATCTCCTGAATAACTTAATCCAAGGGAGACGGTACCCCATTCCCAGTTTCCGTAATGCGCAGAACACGCTACTACACTGATACCCTTTGCTGCATATGCATTGAGTTGCTCTACGTTTGTAAAGGTAAAACGACGCTGAAGTTCTTTTTTTGATATCGTAGACATCTTGACGATCTCGAAGATCAGCACGGAGAGATATTTAAAATACCGTTTTTCGATCTGATTGATTTCTTCATCTGTTTTTTCCGGGAAAGCATTTCTCAAATTGGTGCTGACCACTTTCCTGCGGTATCCCGTAATATAATAGAGGACCCAGTAAAGGATTGTTGCGAAGACATATAGTACCGGTAATGGCAGTAGGGAAAGTGCATAGATAAAAAACAAGCCAATATAGGAGGGTATCCTTTTCAACATCTTCTGTAATTAAGATGCAAACTTAATGTTTTTCACGGGAAAGTACCGTTTCTGAGCAAGAAACCAACATCGGGCTTCCCCTGCAGGAGGCGTTGAGTTTGGGGAAGCCCGAGGGTGTTTTTAGAAGGTAAAGCCTCTGTCCGGGATCACTTCATCCAATTCCATTTCAACACGCATCACACAGACCCTTGGAATCCGGGCAATGCTTTCTTTGACCCTGTCAAATGATTTACTGTCCTGTGTTGCCACCTTTACCCTCACATTAGTTGTTCCGCTAATGCTGGTACAGGAACATACTTGTAAAATTGGAAGTAATTTGGCCTTCAGCTCGTCCATAGATATACAAGTTTTGATGTAAAGATGGCCAACTGCATAGATACCTACAGACGAAGGATCCAGTTGTGCAGTAGTACGCAGAATTACTTTATTTTCTTTAAGAATCCTTATATACTTACTTACAGAACTTTGACTGCGGTAGACTATCCCGCCAATTTGCTTATAGCCCATGTCTCCATCTTTGTGAACAATCCTCAGAATGTCTTTTTCTACATCACTCAGTTCATTTTTCATGTTTTTTTATTTTGGTTAGGGCTCTAATTTAATCTGTAATTAGACAATTAACCTATGGATGAAAATTATTCGCATTTTGCACATATATGTCTAGTGAAACCAAGGGATTATATCAGTTCTGACTTTACAATCGAATATATTTTCAGTTTTTGAGGATCTTCTTTCTTTTATCGTAATTATTGCAAAGATTTGTGTAACTATTATTTGAAATGAGAGAATTAAAGCTAAATCCAACAATCACGGAAAGAGGTACGGATTCAATCCACAGGTACCTCACTGAAATTGCGAAAATCCCCTTATTAAATGTCGATGAAGAAATAAGGCTGGCAAAAAAAATCAGGGAAGGAGATCAGGCTGCGCTGCATAGATTAGTCAGCTCCAACCTGAGATTTGTCGTTTCTGTAGCCAAGAAATATCAGCATAACGGACTGAGTCTGGGCGACCTGATTAATGAGGGTAATCTTGGACTGATCAAGGCGGCAGTCAGATTTGATCATACCAAAGGATTCAAATTCATTTCCTTTGCCGTATGGTGGATCAGGCAGACGATCATTCTTGCGATCTCCGAACAAACCCGGATTATCCGGTTGCCATTGAACATTATCAATTCAATCAATCACATTAATAAAGCCTCGGTCTTACTGGAGCAGCAGCTGGAACGACAGCCCACTCAGGGAGAAATTGCCGATGGGATGAGTATGGCGGAGCCCAGACTAAAAAATCACCTCTGCAGTGCGCCCAGGACATTACATCTTGACAATGGGCTGAACGCTGATTCGAAAACGCCATTGCTGGATACGATTGCCGGAGATATGACTACTCCTGATCACCACTTTTACCGCATGGATCAGGCCTATGATATCGCAACGATGCTGAGGTGTTTATCTGAAAGGGACGGAAATATTATAAAGATGCATTTTGGTTTAACCGGCAAAATTCCCATGTCGCTGGAAGAGATTGGAAGGCAACTCTGTTTGAGTAAGGAGAGGGTAAGACAGATCAGGGATGGGGCAGTAAAGAAGCTCAGGTTAAGAGCGCTAAGACAGAATTTTAATCCAACTCTATTTCCATAATTATGCTATATTATTATTTGGCCGAAAGTTTATGTGAGCTGGGTCTGCTGAAGTATCTTACTGAAAGATTGGAATCTCCAAATTTTCTGCTCATCGAATTCAGAAATTCTGCTTTCATCAAATGTGAAATCGAACGGATCAAAGCCAGGGCCGCTGTAGATATGCTGATATTCGGTGATCATACCACTATATTTTTATTCAGATATATCCAGGAGATTAACAGGCTAATCATTAGGCTGCTTGACATACTGGATGATTTGTCGGAATTTTTCAGCTGGACTGAGCGGCAAATGGTTCAGTACAACTATGCCACGATATTAAAAGAAGGACTGACTGATTTATGTGATTATTTTACGGAACTCAAAAAGTTATATCAGGCAGGGAAGGATTAGTCATGATAAACATCTAAAAAAGAAAAGAGTAGCAACATTCATCTTTTGTTGGAGATGGATGTCACTTCTCTTTATCAGTAATATGAGACAAAAGGTTATACAAATGCGGGTGTAGGACTCGCGGGATCATTTCCCTGAATCTGGTTTCTGCGGATCTGTGCCGCTTCAGTTGGTCGTGTGGGATATGTTTCCTTTATGCCGTTTATGGCGTCATAAATCAGAAATACACCCAATATAGCCTCCTGTATACTGGTTACAGGGTGTCTTTTAACACTCCTTAGTCCCCGTTGAAAAATATAGGCACCGGCAACTATTGAAATGACTCTTTTTGCAGTGCTTAACGTCTCATTCTTATTTGTCTCCAGCAACTTATTTGCTGCTGACATGGTTATTTTATGCTTTATTGTCCTGAACATATCTTTTCAATTGATCTCTAAATTGAACACCTGCCCGCTTTTTTTGTTTGGTGTTTTTTGAAAGAACTACAATTTAATGATGACTCAACCCGGCAGCATGCTTAAACCTAATGAAAAGCGACAGCCCCGTCTTTACTGGCTTCAACCTTTGTTTTGATAGTTTTCCGGCCGAAATACAGGATTGTCAGCGCCACTAAGGAGGTAGAAGCCATGATGGCTACCAGGGGTAGCGAAGAGCGGGTGTCAAACATACTCACTCCAATGGAGGCCAGCGTACCAAGTCCCATTTGGATAGCACCCATCAGCGCGGAGGCACTGCCGGCATTCTTTGTAAAGGGAGCGAGCGACAAGGCAGAGGTATTCGGACTGGCAATGCCTAGGCAGCTCAGAAATACAAACAGTAAAAATATCGTTGCCGGTAATCCAAACCAGCCGTTAAAACTTCCTGCAAGAAAAACCAGACCAGTTATTCCCTGGCAGATCAAGGCTGCAAAGATCAGTTGCTCGCTGCTGTACTTTTTGAGCAGCATGGTGTTTACCTGACTGGCGCCAATCAGGCCGATCGATAAAAAGGCGAAAATCCAGCCGTAGGTTTCTTCTTTAACAGCAAAAATATCCATGAAAAGTAAGGGAGAGCCTGCTACATAGGCAAAAAGTCCTGAGAAGGCCACTGCACCGGTGAGGGCATAAGTATAAAACTGAGGCTCTGTAAGTACTTCCCAAAAGTTTTTCAGGATTGGCTTTGGCTTTAGGGAAATACTTTTATCTGGCTGATAGCTGCTTGGTAAACCAAAGATACTCGCCAGCAGGTTGATGAGGCCAAGTAACATGAGCACAATAAATACCGAGTGCCATCCAAAGGCTGTGGTTACGTATCCGCCAACTGTGGGTGCGATCATGGGAGATACACCTACAACGAGCATCAGGAGAGCAAATACTTTCGCATTTTCTGATACAGGAAACAAATCCCTAACCATGGCAATTGAAGCAACCGCTGCCGCGCAGCTGCCTATAGCCTGTACACACCTTAGTATAATCAGCATATCAATAGTTGAGGCATAGGCACAGCCTATAGATGCGAGGATATAGACGCTGAGGCCAATATACAAGGGTATCTTCCTGCCAAAACGATCAAGCAGCGGACCGTAAAGTAGCTGCCCTACGCTAATCCCGATAAAAAATCCCGATAGGGATAAAGAGACCTTGGCAACAGTCGTATGGAGGTCTGCGGCGATTGCAGGAAATCCCGGCAGGTACATATCGATTGAAAACGGGCCTAATGCCGTAAGTGAACCTAATAGAAGAATCAGGAAAAAGTTTCTGGTTTTTGTCATTGGGGGAGATATTTTACGTTAATTCCTTCCTGCTTTTCTATTCTCTGCAGTACTTTGTTCAGTTGAGCCTTTCTCACTTCAAATACAATGCTGCAATCATTGTCGAACTGCTGTGTGATGATATTCAGCTGTTCTTCTTTAATCAATCGCATGACATCGTTCATCATCAGGTAGCCGAAACGAAGTTCATATCTGTCGTTGATTGTTTTTTCGCTGATTTCTGCAGCAGAGAGCGCTTCAGCAGCAGCAGATTTATAGGCATTGATTAAACCCGGCACTCCAAGCAGTGTACCGCCAAAATAACGGACTACAACAATCAGGATATTGGTGACATCTGCAGATAAAAGGGTGTTTAATATCGGCCTGCCTGCGGTACCTGAAGGTTCGCCATCATCATTGACGCGGAAAACATTACGGTCAGGACTCAGCCGGTATGCATAGCAAAAGTGGTTTGCCTTGGTATGTTCCGCACGCAGGGCAGTGAGTATTGGTTTCAGCTCTGCTTCTGAGTTCATAGGATAAGCAAAAGCCAAAAATTTGCTTCCCTTGTCTATAAACAACCCTTCAGCAGGTTTTTCAATCGTTTTGTAAGTATCGTCAAACAGCATTTGCCTGGGATAATGTGATAAAGAGAATGGCTGCCAGTGCGAGGGCGATTCCAATGTAATTGACTTTGCTCACTTTTTCTCTGAAGAGCAGGATGCCCACGAGGCTGCCCAGCACGATCACACCCATGTTCATTGCGGCAAAAACAGTTGAGGGATTCCCTGACATCGCGCGGTGCGCCTTCATATAAAACAGGATATTGCCAAAGTTGAAACAGCCCAGTACAATCCCGCAGGCGAAATTGATCAGCTGCACTTTCTGTTTTTTAACGGTCACAGTGTACAATAGAATCAGCATTGCTACAATAAAGGAGATACAAAAGACGATGAGAAGCGCACTTGTATAGGGTATAGACAGGTCCAACGCCAACTGCTTAAAGATCACATCGATGATTCCGAAGCCAACGAATACCAGGACAGGGTAGAGATAGCTGAATTTCTCAGACCTGGGAGCTGATTTTCGGAATAATGTTAAGAATATAGCGACGAATCCCAGAATTAGTCCGGCAATTCTGAATGTACTGAATTTTTCCCCGAAGAGGAACAATGCGGCAAGAATGGGAATAAAGAGAGATAACCGCTGTGCGATATCAGTTTTTACAATACCTATGTTTCTTACGGAGGCGGCAAGCACCAGAAACAGTACCGGCAACAACACGCCCAGCACCAGTGTTAATACGGGAGGGACTATAACAAGAGTCGCTATGGCTGGTCTGAAAAAGACGAAACTCAGGAGGATTGCCGCCAGGTAATTCCACATGACAGCCTGCAAAACATTGATCTGATATCTTCTCGCCAGTTTAAGCAGCACGGCTACAGTCACGCTGCAGCAGATACTCAAAAATATATATATCATTAATTCCTGATGTTTTCATAAATGGTTAAAAGGTCCTGATCAACCTCTGTTACCGAGCTGATCTTTCCGTTGATTTGGGGCGAGTATATGCCTGTATCCCAGTTGTTTTTTGAATTGAATACCCGAGCCTCATCCCACAGTCCGGCAGCAATAAACTGGTTCAGAATATTGGCGCCACCTTCAATAATTACAGACTGAATATCCATCAGGTACAACTGATAAGCTATTTTCTGTGGCAGATAGAATTGCATATCTTCCATCGATATAAAATAGATATTGCCGGCTAAGTCAGTTTTGATTTCATTCAGAATCACAGTTTTAGCACCTGCACTGTACAGGTGGTTATGCTCCGGCACCTGCAGCTGCCGGTCTACCAGGATCCTTACCGGATCTTTGCCGGTCCATTCCCTGGCATTCAGCTGTGGGTTGTCTGCAATAGCTGTCTGTTTACCAACCAGCACTGCATCTTCTTCCGTACGCCACTGGTGTACCAGCTTCTTGGCCAGGGGGCCACTGATCCATTGCTGTGTACTATTTTTTGGTGCAAAATATCCATTTGCTGTTCTAGCCCACTTCAGTATGATATAGGGACGCTGCTGCGTGATTCTCGTAAAAAAACGACGGTTCAGCTGTAAACCTTTGTCGGCTAATACCCCATGCACAACCGTAATTCCCGCTGCCTGCAGCTTGCCAATGCCTTTCCCATCTACGTCAGGGAAGGGATCTCTGTTACAGATGACCACTTTTTTCACCTGATGACGAACCAGCAGATCTGCACAGGGTGGAGTTTTACCAAAATGAGCGCATGGTTCAAGACTAACATAAACGGTTGCTTTTTTTAAAAGCTCCGCTGCCGCATCGCCGTAAGTGGCCAGCACTGCATTTACGGCATTTACTTCAGCATGTGCCTCTCCATATTTCCGGTGATAGCCTTCGCCAATAATTTTTCCTTCAGTAACGATCACACAGCCAACCATAGGATTCGGACTTACACTGCCGTTCCCCATTTCTGCCAATTCGAGACAGCGTTTCATGAATAATTCATCACTCATAAATGCAAAAGTACCTTCAATTTATGAGATGTTGAAATATTTCAAACATAGACATGCAACATTATTAATTACTTTTGCGGGCAATGACACTGAAACAATTTGAACACGAATTTATTGCTGAACTGAGCCCGCTGTATGATGCACAGGAAGCCCGGCAATTGTTTTACATGACAGCGGAGTATGTTTCAGGGCTCAGCAGGGCAATGATACCGCTGCAGGCGGCACAAGCGGTGAGCGTGGAGCAGGAGGGTAGCTATCAAAATATACTTCGTGAATTAAAAGAGGGCAGACCAGTACAGCATATTTTTGCTGAAGCCTGGTTTTACGGTCTTAAATTTATGGTTAGCAGTTCGGTATTGATTCCCCGTCCGGAAACCGAAGAGCTTGTACACTGGATTCTGGAAAGCGCAGCAACGCGAAAGTTTAGCAGTTTTCTGGATGTAGGTACAGGTAGCGGTTGTATTGCGATCACGCTGAAAAAGAAAATGCCTGCTAGTCATGCAAACGCTCTCGACGTATCACGCGATGCTTTGCAGGTTGCGCAGGAGAATGCATCTTTAAATGGGACTGATATCAATTTTATTCAAATTGATATTCTCAAATATAGCAGTATTGACAGCTATGATCTGATCGTTAGTAATCCGCCTTATATTACCCCGAAAGAACGCCTGGAAATGCACCGGAACGTACTGGCCTATGAACCTGAGCTGGCTCTTTTTGTCACGGAGGAGGATCCATTGATATTTTATAAAAGTATAGCAGATTTCGCCCTCAGTCATTTAGAAACATCAGGCTATCTCTTTTTTGAAATCAATGAGTATTTGGGTAAGGAAATGATAGAAATGCTGGAAGGTAAAGGGTTTATCGATATCGAGTTAAGGAAAGATATGCAGGGTAAAGACCGGATGATCCGCTGCCAGCTCAAATAGCTGAACTGCAGTTTAAGTACGGGGATGAAAATCGGTGATGATACCTTTTAGATAATCCCTGTCCAGATGTGTATAAACTTCGGTAGTGGTAATACTGGAGTGTCCGAGCATTTCCTGAACTGCCCTCAGATCGGCACCCCCTTCAATGAGATGGGTAGCAAAGGAATGACGGAAGGTATGGGGACTGATACTTTTTTTCAATCCTATTTCTCCGGCAAGAGCCTTGATCATCGTAAACACTGATATCCTGGAAAGGCGTGTGCCCAGCCGGTTTAAAAAAATATAATCCTCATTTCCCTTTTTGATATCCTGCTGGGCGCGAATCTCATGAAGATAAATGTCAATAAATTTAAGGGCAGTCTCCCCAATGGGCACTATACGCTCTTTGTTGCCTTTACCGGTCACTTTGATATATCCCTGTGCCGCATTGAGGTCTGAGATCCGCAAGGTAATCAGTTCCGTTACTCTAAGTCCACACCCATACAAAACTTCGACGATAGCTTTGCTGCGCATGCCTTCTGATTTGGAAGCATCAATGGCAGCAATCAGTTCATTGATCTCTACAACATTCAGTACATCAGGCAACTTTCTGTTCAGCTTTGGGGCTTCCAGCTGTTCAGAAGGATCTACATCAATCAGTCCTTCGAGCATCAGAAAACCAAAAAAAGACTTTAGTCCTGAAATTACCCTTGCCTGCGTATTTGGCAACATACCCAGCTCATTCAGCCAGGTTACAAATCCGTATAAATCACTGTCCTTTATATCTTTAATTACGAAGTCCTTACGTTGTACTTCATAATATTGAGCCAGCTTGTCCACATCATTGAGGTAGGCCTCTACAGAGTTTCCCGACAATCCTCTTTCCAGTTTCAGAAAGTTTTTGAACGACAGATGATGAGGGTATTTATTCACAGAAAATTTTAAATGTTGTTTTTAAAGATTAAGTTTGGGTGGATGAAGATACAAATTATTAACGGACCAAACTTAAATCTCCTGGGCAAAAGAGAACCCGGAATCTATGGCAACCAGAGTTTCGAGGATTATTATACCGAATTGACAACACGTTATGCCGGCACTGCCGAACTGGAATATTACCAGAGTAATGTAGAAGGTGAGCTCATTAACAAGCTGCATGAAGTGGGCTTTTCCTATGATGGTATTGTCATCAACATGGGCGCATATACACATACTTCTGTCGCGATCGCAGATGCAATTGCAGGGATCAAAACCCCGGTAATTGAAGTTCATATCTCAAATATCTACGCACGTGAAGAATTCAGGCATACCTCATTGAGTGGCAGAAACTGCAAGGGTGTACTGACGGGATTTGGAATGGACGGATACCGTCTGGCTATCGAAAATCTGTTAGCTGGCTAAACTTTCTGATGCCCCTGATAAAAAACTGCCATACGATACTGGAGTGATATACTCCGGTAAGTTTGGTGTAGGGGATTTGCTGGTGTCCTCTCTTTGAAGCTGTACGGCGCATGCTTTTCACAAACTGATAATGCGCTTTATTCACGGCGCCTGCAAATTTGTATTCTCCTTTCATCAGAAACTGGATGAGTGCAATGAAGTCCATACACATCCTGAAGAAAATCCCCCATACGGCTTCGCCAAAGGGCAGGTTTTTCTGCATGATAATGAGGTTGTTCCTGAAGTTGAGGAACACCTTAAAAGGGCTGTTTGCGGCCAGCGTTCCACCACCAATGTGGTACACCTCAGCCTCGGGGCAATAAATCACCTTATAACCCAGGTTTTTCAGCCGCCAGCACAGATCAATCTCTTCCATGTGGGCAAACAGATCAGGATCCAGACCACCACTTTCAATCCATTGCTGATGTTTGATAAAAAATGCAGCGCCACTGGCCCAGAATACTTCCCGCTGATCGTTATACTGACCATGGTCAGTTTCAATCTGGTCAAACAATCTTCCCCTGCAAAACGAAAAGCCATCCCTGTCCATAAAACCACCGGCAGCACCCGCGTATTCAAACTTTGATTTATCGCTGTACCACTTGATTTTTGGTTGTGCAGCAGCAATCTGAGGATCGGCTTCCATCGCCTGTATGATGGGTCTGATCCAGTTTTGCGGAACTTCAACGTCGGAATTGAGCAGGATATAATAATCGGCTTCTACATGAGCCATCACTCTGTTGTAACCCTCTGCAAAACCGTAATTGTGATCGTTCTGTACGATGCGTACCGCAGGGAAATGTTCCCGGACAAAATTTACAGAATCATCAGTAGAGGCGTTGTCGCCAACGATCACTTCCAGCCGGCTGTAATCGGATTGCAGGATGCCCGGCAGGAAGCGGGACAACAGATCTTTACCATTCCAGTTCAGGATAACAACGGCTACACTTGGTTCTAACATTAGGATTTATACACTGGTTTAAGACATATAAAAACATTTAACACTAGGAGATAGCCTTTTTTTATCATTATTTTGCCTGTATTGAAAATGCAAACATAAATTAACCAATGCACAATTCTGCTATATTTCCACTTTTTTATCTTCCCCCGGTCAGTTATTTCTCTGCAATCAATGCAGTGGAGGATCAGTTTCTGATTGAAAGGGAGGAGCATTTCCCCAAACAAACTTACCGCAACAGAACGCGGATATACTCGCCAAATGGCCCTCTGGATCTGTTTTTGCCAGTAATTAAGGGTTCTAAATACCATACCAAAGTTAAAGATGTTAAGATCAGTTATGATTTTAAATGGCAGCGCCTGCACTGGCTGAGCCTTGAAAGCTGCTACCGCAATTCTCCTTACTTTGAATATTATGAGGATGAACTGGCACCTTTCTACCAGAAAAAATTTGATTTCCTGTTTGATTACAATTTAGAAATACTGCAATGGATCTTTAAGCAGTTAAAAAAGACTCCTGAAATTGAGTTTACGACTGAGTATATCAAGGAGCTGCCGGCGGAACTCGATTACCGTACTAAACTTCATTTTAAGACTCCGGAGCTGGTTTTACCAGTGAAACCATACCATCAGGTTTTTGAAGACCGGGCTGGATTTTTACCAAACATGAGCATAGTGGATTTGTTATTCAACCAGGGCCCGCAGGCTAAAAACTATCTCTAGTTTATGAATAAAAGAAGCAGATCACAAAAGAAGAAACAAAACTATAACGTGCGTAAGGCGGGTACCAGTCCGGGACTGGTGTATATCGATGAGAATGCACTCAAACCCAGGATTACCTTATACCAGTTTAATGACAAAAGTTATAAAAGCAGGAAACTGGAAAACCTGAATGATATTGCAAAGATTCTGGAAGATAAGAATTATACCTTTTGGATAGATATCAAGGGATTCGATAATGCAGAGATGTTTGAAATTCTTGGCCGTGATCTGCACATCAACAAGCTGGTACTGGAAGATATTACTGTCACTTACCAGCGCCCAAAGTTGGACGAGTATGACGGTTATGTGTTTGCTGTGAGCAGAATGCTGATGATGGATGAAAACAATTGTCTTGAAAATGACCAGCTTTCATTTATCCTGACCGACAATGCGCTGTTTACTTTTAAAGAGAGTTATGCCGACTGCCTCGGACCTGTTAGACAGCGCCTGGAAGCAGGTAAAGGCAATATCCGGCTGGCCGGAAGCAGTTATATCATGTATGCCATCATGGATATCATCGTGGATACCTATTTCGAGATCCTGGGTACATGGACTGAAGAGCTGGATCAGATCGAAGACCGCTTACTGGAGAAACCTGACAAATCTATCATGTATGATACTCAGCTGATTAAAAGAAACCTGATCAGTATGAGGAGGGTAACATGGCCGGAGCGGGATAAACTCAACGATATCCTGCGTAGCGACAGTCCGCTGATTACCGATCAGACCAAACTGTATGTGAGGGATGCGTATGATCATTGTATACAGATCATCGATATCGTGGAGTCACTCAAAGAGATTTCTGCCAGTAATATAGATATGTACTTATCCCTGATCAGTAACCGGATGAATGAAATCATGAAGGTACTGACGATCATCTCATCTATTTTTATTCCACTGACCTTTATCGCCGGGATATACGGGATGAACTTTGCCGACCGGGATCCGGTGACGGGTAAACTGATGCCGCTGAATATGCCCGAATTGTATGAGCCTCATGGCTACCTGTACACGATGGTTGTTATGGGACTTATTGCCGTGGTACAAGTGATCTATTTTTGGCGACGTGGCTGGTTTAAGTAAAAGCCAGGGGACTTAAAAGAGAAAATATCCTTATCTTAGCGCTGCATGCAATCCTATGAACTCAACCGCACAGATGTAACCAAGTTAAAATCTGCACTAACCGGAAGCGATAGCCAGCTGGCTGTAATTTTGGATGAATATCACGCGTCCGAAATCGCGATTTTGTTTGAGAGTCTGACGCAGGATGACCGCCAGCGTATCATTAACCTGCTGCCCGTAGAAACGGCTTCGGAAATCCTTTCCGAGATGCACGAAGAAACGCATCCCGAAGAGCTTTTGCTGCAGCTACACCCGGATAAACGTACGGAAATCGTTGAAGAGCTGGACTATGATGATGCCACGGACATTATCTCCCAGATGGAAGAGCATGAGCAGAAGGAGATCCTCAGCGATCTGAGTGAAGATGATGCTTCGCATATCCGTAACCTGCTGAGCTACGACGAGGATACGGCGGGTGGACTCATGAATACGGAGTTCATCAGTATCCATTTAAAACTTACAAAAAAAGATGCCATAGACGAGATCATTCGCCAGAGCGAAGAGATCGAGGAGTTTTACACCATTTTTGTGGTAGATGATAACAATGTTTTCCAGGGAATAGTATCGCTGAAAGATATCATCAAGGCGAAGGGAAATGTGCAGATTACCGAGTTGGTCAAGTCTGATGTGGCCTGGGTGAGCCCTGATACGGATCAGGAGGAAGTTGCCGGATTAATTTCCCAGTATAATATTACCAGTATCCCGGTACTGGATCATCAGATGAAGTTGCTGGGCAAGGTTACATTTGATGACGTGATCGACGTACTCGAGGCAGAAAACACCGAGGACATTCTGAAGATATCCGGGGTATCCGAAGAAGAGGAACTGAGCGGTAATTGGCAGGAAGCGGTGAAATCAAGGCTGCCCTGGCTGATCATCAACTTGGGAACAGCCTTCCTGGCATCAGCAGTGGTGCGTTATTTTGAACCCACAATTGCAAAGATAGCAGTGCTGTCGGCATACATGACCATTATTGCCGGTATGGGTGGTAATGCAGCCACTCAGGCACTTGCGGTTACTGTGCGCAGGATCTCACTGTACGATCTCACGGATAATCAGGCTTACCGAACTGTCCTCAAAGAATTTACCGTAGGATTGATCAATGGTGCTGTTACAGGTCTGATCGTATTCGTTTTTGCGCTGTGTTTTGACGCTAATCCTTTACTGGGTGTCGTGATCTTCCTTGCCATGACCGGAAACCTGCTGATTGCAGGCGTGACTGGAGCGGGGATACCACTGATCCTGAAAAGGGTAGGGATAGACCCGGCAATCGCTTCATCGATCATTATCACCACCTTTACAGACGTTTTCGGATTTATGCTACTACTTGGGCTCGCCAGCAAGTTATTGCTGTAAGGGGAGGGCTTATAGTTTGATCTTTTCGCTCAGTTTGTAAATATCATACGCTACTTTCTGGATGAGGTCGAACTGTTCGATCACCAGCGCTTCATTGTTGTTCAGCAGCTTTTTATCATCATTTACACTTTTGATCAGTGGAACATTACTCTGTTCTTCTTTGGGGGTAATAAGGAACTCTGCGGAAAGGTTTAACAGATAGAGGGTATTGTTGGCTATCGGCTTTAGCTCATCAGGTGTTGAAAAGAAAAATGCGTGTTCCTTATTGTATAGGGAAAGCGTGGCGATATAAGAAGACAGGAGGTGATTCAGCGCTGTAAACTGGTGCATTTCTTTCATCAGCTTCTGCTTGCTCTTGGGCTCAGAAAACATCCTCTGGAAGATTGATGATAAGTTCGCTGAGGTTACATATACTTCTTTCCGTGCCAGCTTATAATTCGTCAGGTTTTGTTCTGTAGCAAAATACAGCAGCGTCACTTCCTGGAAATAAGCCATGTTTGCACGCAGGGTATTGAGCATGGCTTCCTTGACGTTCTGGTGTTCCCAGTTAGGAAACAAAGTATAACTGCTCAGTAATGCTATTCCTGAACCGATCAGGGTATCATAAATCCTCTCTTTGGCGATGGAGAGACTACCCATACCGAGAAAATCAAACAGCACCAGGATATAGGGTGTCATGAATAACACGCTGACCACATAGTTTTTCCGCTGAAAACTGTAAGCCCCGATCATACAGAATAACAGGATAAAAAACAGGGTATTTTTATCGTTGATATACAACAGTATGCCCATGCCTATGAAAGCACCGATGATGGTTCCAAAAAGACGTTCGTAGTTTCGTTGCTTGGTGAGACTGAAGCCGGGTTTGGAGATCACCAGGATGGTTAACAAGATCCAGTAGCTATGGGACGAATCCAGCATTCTGGCGACGATAAAACCGATGATCATCGCGATGGCTACCCTTAAGGAATGCCTGAAGGTTGCGGAACTAAAAGTGAGGTTATCATTGAATAACTTGATATCGATAGGCTGTCTGCTCACAAAACGCTCAGTCTCAATTTCACGTTTCTTCAGATTCTTTTTCTCACTCTTATTGAAATAACTGTTGATCGTTTTCACCCTGCTGAGGATGTTCTCAATATTCACTTCAATATTTTTGAGTGCAATGATTCCGAGTGTATTGTATTTACCATCAGTATTCTCCTTTTCGAGACTCAGAATGGCTTCTTTAAGCCTTTGCACCTGGTCGATCAGAACAGATGGCGGGAGAGGGGTTCCTCCTGTTTTCAGGGAAAAGGCGATTTCATCCAGCTCTGTAGCGATCCTGTTGATCACTTTTTCATAATGCACCAGGATACCCGATGCATCAAATTGCTCATGGAGATGCTGATAATCGTAATACGTAGACATGACCTGTTCATACAAGTCGACAGTATCTACAAAAACCAGCAGTAAAAAGCGGCCTTCCGGAGTAGATTCTTTGACGATTTCGCGTGTTTTAAAAAGCAGTTCGCGTACAGCATCCTGTTTCTCATGTACCTGAACCTGATGCTGCAGCAGTTCTGCATAATTGGCATCGTAGTCGGTATTCTCATGATAAAACTTAGCTTTAGCCCTTAAAAAACCACTGAGCTCATGTATGGATTCACTCAGTGCCTGTTGAACCACCCGGTATGGCCTGAGCTGATAAAAGAAGAAGCTCAGGAAAGAATACCAGATACTGCCCAGGAAAACCAATCCGGAATAGATCAGGACATCTTTCCAGGGCCTGACATCATCAATACTTAATACCATGATCAGCAATACGGCGGTACCAATGGAAGCTGCACGTGTGCCGTAGAGAAAAAACATAGAGAATATAAAGCTGCAGGTAACCAGCAGCACCGCTATGAAGTAGGGATTTTTATTGGTGAGGCCGACAATCACAGAGATCAGTGTGATCAGTGCTGAGGTTACCAGCATGGCATTTCTGCGGTGTACACTTGGACCGGGCGTATCTACAACGCTCACACATAAAGCGCCAAGGGAAAGTGTCATCCCAAATTTTAACATTCCAAACTGAGCGAGGATCAGAGAGGGGAAGAGCACCCCGATTGTGATCCGTAGTCCGTCAGCGAAATAGGTGCTCAACAAAAAATCTTGTATAGTTCGGATCTGACGGTTACTCATTACTGGCGATGCTCAAAATATGCTATTGGGTTGGTTACTGTTGTGATCTGTCAAAATTCTGATCAATAATCTGACCGAATTTTAAAAAATGTTCAATCAATTTCAGGAATGGTATTTCTTTAAAGACCTGGAGCAAATAATCAGTCCGACGATGGTGAGTACTGCAGATAGAATAAAGGGCGCACCCGGAAAATATACCGAACTTCTATTACTGGTAAAGTACGCAAAAAGGTTGGTCATGATCAGCGGACCAATGATCGCGGATAAACTCATTAATCCGGCAGTAACACCCTGTAGTTCACCTTGTTCATTTGAAGGTACATCGTTTGAAAGCAGTCCCTGCATAGCCGGACCAAAGATCCCCGCAAGACAATATGGAAGTGTAAAGGCAAACATCATCCAGCTCTTATTGGCAAAAGCGAACAGTACAAAACCTACAATATAAAGAACCAGACCGTAAAATACGGCTTTCACCTGGCCAACTTTTGGAATGATGATCCGGATAAGGCCACCCTGTACAATTCCTACTAAAACGCCCACAAAACCCAACGAATAACCAACCATCGCTTCATTCCAGTTGAATTTTTCCATCGTATAGTAGGTCCAGCTTGATTGTACGGAATGACTCGCGATATATAGCAGAAACAAGGCCACCAGCAATCCCGCCAGTGCAGGGTATTTTTTGATGTGTAACAGTGCCCCAAGAGGATTTGCCCGTTTCCAGTCGAACGCCCGTCTGTTTTCCTTAGCGAGCGATTCTGGAAGGACAAAATATCCGTAGAGCCAGTTGATCAGCGCTAATCCTGCAGAAATCAGGAATGGAATCCTCAAACCAAAATGACTGAATAAACCACCAACCACAGGACCCACGATAAAGCCAATGCCAAATGCGGCACCAACCATTCCAAAGTTCTGGGCACGTTTTTCGGGCTCGCTGACGTCGGCAATGTAAGCCATTGCAGTGGTAAAACTTGCACCGGTAATCCCTGCGATGATACGGCCTACAAACAACCAGGCGATTGTTGGCGCAAAGGCCAGAAATACATAGTCCAGTCCGAGCCCAAGTAATGATGCCAGTAAAATTGGCCTGCGTCCAAATCTGTCGCTCAGACCACCAAGTACTGGTGCACCGACAAACTGCATCGCGGAGTAAGAAATGGTGAGCCAGCCGCCGTATACCGCTGCCGTACTGATACCACTACCGGTGAGTTCTTCAATTAGTCTGGGCAATACAGGAATAATAATTCCGAAACCGGTAAAATCAATTAATAATGTGATAAAGATAAACCCGATTGCTGATTTTTTCTGAGAGGCCATATTTAGTTTTAAAGAGCAGTAAAATTAGCAAATCAATACCAAATACTCTCCATCGGCGTATGATAATATTAATATCATAATTAATATTATGTTAAGTACGATTTTATACACCTCTTCTCAGAGGTATGAACAGCTTGAAAATTAATGGATTAAAATTCGTCTAACTGGGCTTTCAATTCCTGAACCCTGTCAAATCTGTTTTTGCGGGTATAGATTTCTATCAGCAGGTTGATCGTCGCTTTGTCTTTAGGTTTGACATCATGCGCCTGTACCAGAATTACTTCAGCACGATTGATCAGTGAAGAATATTTAGGAATATCTCTGCGCTCCGGCACCAATGCGTCATTACCAAGATTGATGTAAACCAATCCTAATTGATACAAAGCATCGAAGTAATTTTTATCAATGGCCAATGATTTATTGTAAGCCAGTTCTGCAGTGCCCATGTTGGCATTTTTCTGGTGCAGGTATCCATAGAGATAATACAAAAGTTTACTTCTGGTTTCAACTTTCAAAGTTCCTTCCAGTACTTGTCTGGCCTCAGTATATTTCTCGTTATCCAGCAGCAAATTGATGTAATCATTGTTAAGCAATGTATTATACTGGTTGAGGCTCAATCCTTCTTCCAGCGTTTTGATTGCCCGCTCATTATCCTGTCTGTTCTTATAAATATTAGCCAGTCGCTGGAAAACCACAGGATTTCTCACCCCGTTATCTTTGGCTCTTTTAAAATAATCAAAAGCAGCATTTTCATTTTTACTGCCTTCAGCACTCAGTGCCGCATTGATAGCCAGGATGGTATCTTTAGGAAAGAAATCGCTGACCTCTTTCAGAAAAGTATAAGCTGCAGCAAAGTCCTTTTCTGCATAGGCTACATTTCCTTTTTGCTGTTTCTTGATATTGACGTTATAAGTAGCTGCTGCAATTAATCCGGAATTATCCTCGAAGTTTTCAAATCTCTTTGCAGTGTCAATTGCTTTGATCGTGAGATCGTAATATTTATTTGAGTTGTTACGGTCAGAATCAAGCAGTGCGATATATGAACTCAGGTAAGACTTGATTGCCCAGGTTTCGAGATATTTTTTTGTTTTAGAATCAGCAGCCGTAAGTTCGCTGGCTTTGATACCTTCATTCAGAATTGCCATTTTAGCCTGCTGATCTTTTTTATTTGCAATGGCTGCCTGCAGTTTTCCAACACTGTTTCTGGCAATCAGCAATTGCGTCTTTTGCGCAAACATTTGCTGAGAACTAACTATCATGAAAAATGCGGCAGAAATAACAAGTTTTTTATCAATCATATGCTTTATGGCTTAACGACAAATTTATACAAAAAAAAAGAGGGATAAAATTTATCCCTCTTTTAAAATCACCGATTTTGATTATTTTTTAGCAGCATCTAACAATTTCTTAGTTGCTTCGTAGTTTGGCGTGTCATTTTTGAACGCGTAAATGATTTTCAGGTTCTCTAAAGCTGAAACCATTTTCGTTGGATCAAGCTCATACGCTTTTTTGTAGTATGGTAAAGCCTGGTCGATAAAACCAGTCATTTTAGCTGTGATCGCATCAAACTCTTTTTTCTTTTTAGCGTCGATTGCATTTCTTTTTCCCTGCAGATCTAAAGCTTGTTTGTAATAGGTATCACCCATTGCATACTGGTAAGCAGCATTTTTAGGATCTTTAGCAATCAGTTTACCTAACATCTCCTGAGATTTGGCGATATTACCCTGTTTGATAAATAAATCTGTCTGCATACCCACGAAATATGGGTTTTCAGGATATTTAGCAGCTGCTTTTTCCAATAAGGCAGTACCAGCTACTGTATCTTTTACTTTTTCAAAAGTAGTTGAAATCACTTCGCTGTATAAAGCTTCGCTGTCCTTGTACCCTAAATCAATCGCTTTATTGAAGTTGGTGATCATCTGAGGATAGTCTTCAATTTGTTTCGCAGTTACACCAGCGTTTACAAACGTAGATGTATCCTGAGGATTTTTAGCAGTAACCTCGTTGAAATATACTAATGCATTTTTGAAGTCCTTTTTATTGTAAGCGAAGATAGCTCTGTTTCTAAGGGCGTTTGCCAGTGTAGTCTCTGCCTCAAGAATGTTTTCCTTCTCCCCTCCTTTTGTATCTAAAGCTTTAGCTTTGGTAATCGCTTCTTCAGCAATTTTTCCATTTGCCACTGCATTTTCAACATTCAGTGAATCTACAAAAGAGATTCTTGAAGCGAACAATGCTCTGTAAGACCATGCTTCAGGCATTTCTTTAGATTTTTCATTGGCGATAGCGTTGTCAGTATTCTTTAAGCCTTCTCCAAGAGATTTCAGGGTAGCATCAAGTGGTGTGTTTGCAGTAGCAAATTTTGCTAATGCCCAGGCATTTTTAGCTTTTGAAACTTCACTCTTTTGAGCATTCGCAACATAGGTGGCAGCACCTATAAATAACATACTTAAAAGTACTTTTTTCATATGGGTTGGTTTTTTAATTAATTATAAAACCTGCCTGAGCTGAGAATTGTTTTGATTTTCTCGGTCTCCTGCAGGTTTTACGGGTTTTGTATTCACTAATTAACTTTAATTTTCTTCTTCAGCAGCGTCGTCATCTTCTGTAGCATCATCCTCTCCTTCTTCTTCTTCCTCCTCTGCTTCAGCTTCTTCGCCAAGGGCTGCTTCTCCTTCTTCAGGAAGTGCATCAGTTGCACCAGTGATCAGTACATCTTCAGAAACTTCTTCTTCAGGATCGTCCTCATGTTCAATTTTGGCTACGGAAGCAATTGCATCGTTACCTTTTAAATTGATCAGACGTACACCCTGGGTAGCTCTGCCGATTACCCTCAGGTGGCTCAATACGATACGGATCACGATACCAGACTTGTTGATGATCATCAGGTCATCATTATCTGTAACGCTCTTAATCGCAATCAGATCACCTGTTTTTTCTGTGATCGTAATGGTTTTGACCCCTTTACCACCACGGTTAGTCACACGGTAATCTTCGATATCAGTACGTTTTCCGTAACCTTTTTCAGATACCACCATCACTGTAGCAGTCGGATCATCTACTGCGATCATACCCACTACTTCATCTTTATCATGCGCCAAGGTAACACCTCTTACACCTGTTGCGGTTCTACCCATCGGACGAACAGTGCTTTCATTAAACCTGATCGCACGGCCTGAACGTAATGCCATCACAATTTCACTTGATCCGCTGGTTAAACTTGCTTCCAGTAACTGATCACCTTCATTGATGTTGATTGCATTGATACCATTTACCCTAGGTCTCGAATAAGCTTCCAGTGAAGTTTTCTTAATCGTTCCTTTTTTGGTACACATGATAATGTAGTTATTCTCCAGGTATTCCTGATCTTTCAGGTTCTTAACTTTGATATAAGCCTTGATTTTTTCTTCCTTCGGAATATTGATGATATTCTGGATTGCTCTTCCTTTGCTCAAACGGGATCCTTCAGGGATCTCGTAAACCCTCAGCCAGAAACAACGTCCTGTCTCGGTAAAGAACAACATATAGTTGTGGTTGCTGGCAATCAGCAGGTGCTCAATAAAATCTTCATTTCTTGAATCACTACCTTTAGAGCCTTTTCCGCCCCTTGCCTGTGTACGGTATTCCGTAGCAGGTGTACGTTTGATATAACCTTCATGGGAAATGGTAATTACCACTTCTTCATCTTCGATGAAGTCTTCCATGCTCATATCTTCTGCGGAGTGTACGATCTGAGTTCTGCGTTCATCACCGTATTTTTCCATCATTTCTGTCAGTTCATCTTTGATGATCTGCATTCTCAGGCCTTCATCGGCTAAGATAGAGTTCAGGTAATCGATAGTTTTCATTAACTCGTTGTACTCGTCTTTGATCTTATCCCTTTCCAGTCCTGTTAAACGACGCAAGGTCATGTCAAGAATCGCTCTTGCCTGAATATCGCTCAGTCCGAACTGCTCCATCAAACCAACTCTTGCTTCCTCAGGTGTACCTGATCCCCTGATTAATTTAATTACTTCGTCAAGGTGGTCTAAAGCAATCAGTAAACCTTCCAGGATATGTGCACGTTTCTGAGCTTCATTTAACTCAAATTTGGTACGGCGTACAATTACATCATGTCTGTGGTCAACAAAATGTCTGATCAGATCTTTGAGGTTCAACAATTGCGGTCTGCCATTTACCAGTGCAATGTTGTTTACACTGAATGAAGTTTGCAGCGCAGTTTGTTTGAACAGGTTATTCAGTACGATAGAAGAATTTGCATCACGTTTAATTTCATAAACGATACGGATACCATCCTTATTGGATTCATCCTTGATGTTTGAAATACCTTCGATTTTCTTCTCTCCGATGAGTTCAGCAGTACGCTCAATCATCATCGCCTTGTTCACCTGGTAAGGGATTTCGGTAACGATAATCACCTCCCTGTCTTTCACAGTTTCGATTTCCGCTTTGGCGCGCATCACGATACGTCCTCTACCGGTTTCAAAAGCCTCCTGAACACCATTATATCCGTAGATTATCGCACCGGTAGGAAAATCCGGTCCTTTAACGAACTTCATCAGTTCAGGAATAGTGATCTCATTATTTTCAATATATGCAATTGTTGCATTGATTACTTCAGTGATATTGTGCGGTGGCATATTTGTTGCCATACCTACAGCAATACCGGAAGCACCGTTGATCAGTAAGTTTGGAACCTTGGAAGGTAATACTGTTGGCTCCTGCAGGGAGTCGTCAAAGTTCAGCTGGAAATCTACCGTATCTTTATTGATATCGGCAAGCATATCTTCGGCAATCTTCTGGAATCTTGCTTCGGTATAACGCATTGCTGCCGGAGAGTCACCGTCGATAGAGCCAAAGTTACCCTGACCATCTACCATCAGGTAACGTAAACTCCATTCCTGAGCCATCCTGACCATGGTCATATATACTGATGAATCACCGTGCGGGTGGTACTTACCCAGTACTTCTCCGACGATACGGGCTGATTTCTTGAAAGGTCTGTTATTTGCCAAACCGAGATCAAGCATCCCGTAAAGTACACGACGGTGCACTGGTTTTAATCCATCGCGTACATCAGGTAACGCCCTCGATACGATTACAGACATCGAATAATCGATGTAAGCAGACTTCATCTGCTCGTCTATATCTATCTTTATAACTTTGTCGTTTTCCTGATTTTCTAAATCTTCTGCCATAAAAAATTAATGTTCGTATAAAAACGATTTGAATAAGGTAATGTATAACCTTGCGAATTTAAGAAAATATTGCTGTTTAAGCGTATTGTGGAAAAAAATTAAGCCCAGTCTATACCTTTTATCAACTTGCTGAGAGTTTCAGCCTCTGGACTGCTTTCTGCGGGTTTGTGGTTATACGCCCATTTAACTGTTGGTGGTAAGCTCATTAGAATAGATTCTATCCTGCCATTGGTTTCCAGCCCGAATTTTGTTCCTGAATCGTATACCAGGTTAAATTCTACGTAGCGGCTTCTTCTGAGGTACTGCCACTCCTGCTCTTCGGCTGTAAATTCAGTATCACGGTTTCTGTCGATCAGCTCTGTATATATAGATATGAAGGTATTGCCCACTCCCAGTGAGAAGTTAAACAGCTGCTCCCAGTCGAGCCCCGTGTTTTCAGGTTTCAGCCTGTCGTAAAAAATTCCGCCTATGCCACGGGTTTCTTCCCTGTGTTTGATGAAAAAATAATCGTCAGCCTGTTTCTTGAATTTTGGATAAAATGAGGCATCAAACTCATCACAGGTCTGCTTTAACAGATGGTGAAAGAACCGGGCATCGGTATCAATCACATAATGTGGTGTAAGGTCAATTCCTCCACCAAACCAGCGCGTCTGTTCATCCATTTCAAAATAACGGATGTTCATATGAATAATGGGTACAAAAGGATTTGATGGATGGATGACGATGGAAACTCCTGTGGCAAAAAACTCATCGTTTTCCACTTTGAAAGCTTTCTTTACCGCTTCCGGCAATTTACCATAAACGGCAGAAAAGTTTACTCCACCCTTTTCAATGACATTACCGTTCTGAAAGATCCGTGTGCGTCCGCCACCCCCGCCTTCTCTTGTCCAAATTTCTTCTTCAAACCTGCCTTTGCCATCAGCAAGGGACAAAGCCTGACAAATATCATCCTGTATTTTCTGGTACGCTTCTACTACTTGATCTTTTAACATGATTACGGAATAAATGTAACCAAAGTTAAGTTTTATATCATTTATTGGCGGATGGATGCAGATATATGTGTTTCAATTTTACACTTCAACAAGAAAGGCCATCCGCAGACAGCCTTTTGTAATTGTAATACGAGAAAGTATTTATGGTGTTTTTGTAGTATCCGGAGGTGTGGTTTTAGCAGTATCTTTAACTGCCGTATCTGTAACCGCGGGAGTTATCGATGTAGAATCTATTTCTGTACTGTCAGACGATCCTGACACATTTTTTGTTGAGTTGCATGCTGAAGCGGCCAGTAACATGGAACCTGCGAAAGCAAGACTTAGAATCGTTCTTTTCATAATCTATTCTATTTGTTATAGTTAAGCAACAATCCCTGGCAGTTATTGTTTAAACTTTTTTATGACATGGAGCCTGTTGTGATGAAAATCCGGATTATCTTTCTGATATTTAAACGCCATGATCGTATCAGAAAAAACTTTAAAATGGGCCCTGCGCTTCTATCCTCCACTTTTTTTTCAGCGCATTTGGATAAAGAAGTTTCATAAAGGGTTCAGAGGTGCAGATATCAAAATCAACCGCAGTATATTAAACAGGAATTATAACGGCTCCATCTTCGGAGGTACGATTTTCGCCGCTACGGATCCTTTTTTTGCAATCCTGTTTGATCAGTTGCTGCAGCGCGAGGGTTTCAAGGTAAGGGTATGGCTCAAGAGCGCGACGATACAATACCTGAAGCCGGGACGCGCGAACCTGCATTTTACCATCACCATCACTGATGAAATGTTGAAGGATGCGATCACAACGCTAAACGAAAATGGTAAATTTGTGAAAGCCTATCCGATTGAAGTTACAGACGGGCATGGCCTGGTTTGTGCTACTGTAATGAATGAAGTATATATAAGAAACCTGCATAGCGGAGAAAATGGTCCGATAGCTTATTAATAATGCCTGCTTAAACCCAGAAAAATGAACATCAGGAAACTAATCTTACAAGGCGAGGGAACTACACTGGATTTTAAAAAGACGATTACAAATAATGAGAAAATTGCAAAAAGCCTGGTTGCATTTGCGAACAACCGGGGCGGTCAGCTGCTGATCGGCGTTGCTGATGATGGTAATATCAGAGGGGTAAAATCCGAAGAGGAAGAAAAATATATGATTCTGAAGTCTGCACACCAGTTCTGCAAACCAGCAATTGAACCGGAATTCGAAGAGGTTTATGTAGACAGTAAACTCGTGCTGGTGGCCAAGATTGCGGAAAGCGATACCAAACCGCATTACGCGCTGGATGAAAATAAAAAATGGTGGGTGTATTTCCGCGTAAAGGATAAAAGTATTCTGGCGAGTAAGATCATTGTAGATGTACTGAAGAATGAACATACGCAGGAAGGTCAGCTCATCGCCTATTCGGATCAGGAGAAGAAACTGCTGGAATTCCTTGGCGAGCAAGGTCGTATCACCTTAAAACAATTTAGTAAACTGACCAGAAGCTCACATAAACAGGCACAGAAAATTCTGGTGAGCTTTATTCTTGCAGACCTTATTCAGCCGCATACTTCGGAGAAAGAAGAATATTTCACCATGATTGAGGCGAAATAGGTTAACTTTGAGCGTTCATTACCTAAATCATGTTGCACGCTTTTTTTCAGAAATACAAACCTTATTATCAGGATAATTTAAGGCTGGCCCTTCCTATCGTCGTCTCTCAGCTTGGGCATACGCTTGTTCATCTGGCCGACAGTGTGATCGTTGGGCATTTTGCCGGAACAGTACAATTGGCGGCAGTATCGCTGGTAAACAGCATCTTTATGCTGGTCCTGGTGTTAGGATTGGGAATTTCCTATGGCCTCACTCCTCTTATTGCGCGTGAAAATGGCAGCAACCAGCATGAGGAATGCGGAAAGCTATTGTCAAATAGTTTGCTGCTCAATATCGTAATGGGAATAGTTCTGTATGTTTTTGTGAACTTTGGAACCCTGCTCATTATCGATCATATCGGTCAGTCGCCCGATGTAGTGGCTTACGCAAAACCTTATCTGCAATACCTGGGTATCTCGATTATTCCGCTGATGATCTTCCAGACTTTTAAACAGTTTACTGAAGGTCTCGGCTTTACCAAACAGGCCATGTATATCTCTATATGGGGTAATGTGATCAATATCATTGTTGGGGTAATCCTGGTTAAGGGATTGTTCGGTATTGCTCCTATGGGGGTAAAAGGCGTTGGAATCAGTACACTGCTGGACAGGGTGTTGATGTGTGCGGTGATGTCCTGGTACGTTTTTCACTCGGAGAACTTTAAAACGTACCTGAAAGGGTTTAGATTTGGTTTTTTTGATAAAGTGCGAAGCCTGAAGATCTTAAAAATCGGTGCTCCTGTATCGCTGCAGTACGCATTTGAAATCAGTGCTTTCAGTGGTGCAGCTATACTTACTGGCACTATTGGCGCAGTAGAACAGGCAGCGCACCAGGTGGCGATCAATCTCGCC
This sequence comes from Pedobacter sp. MC2016-15, assembly GCF_026239695.1. Lineage (GTDB taxonomy): Bacteria > Bacteroidota > Bacteroidia > Sphingobacteriales > Sphingobacteriaceae > Pedobacter. The sequence goes on from NZ_JAPIVS010000001.1 coordinate 75,139, forward strand.
GCTATTACTTATATGATTTCAAGCGGTATAGCTTCTGCAGCTACGATTAAAACAGGTAACAATTTAGGCAGGAACAATTATGCTGACCTGAGGAAATCGGCCCTTGCAAGCTACCATGTAATACTTGTATTTATGATCATTACCGCCCTCGGTTTTGTACTGGCAAGTGATGTATTGCCATATATCTATACAAATGATCAGGCGGTAATCAGTATTGCCTCAAACCTTCTTATTATTGCAGGTTTCTTCCAGCTCTTTGATGGAACTCAGGTTGTAGGGTTAGGGGTACTGCGTGGAATTGGCGATGTAAACTACCCTACAATTATTACTTTTATTGCTTATTGGATAATAGGTATTCCTTTGGGTTATTTCCTGGGAATCAGGTTGGGACTTGGGGTGAATGGCATCTGGTACGGCCTTACTTTTGGTCTTCTGACGGCATCAGTATTGCTATTTTTCAGGTTTCAGGGGCGTACTAAAAAGCTTTTGCTCAATAGTTAGAATCAATTTTTACTGTCTGAATAAAAAAACATACAGACGAAATCATAATTTTCCGATCTGAGTGTATGTTTTTCGTTTATACGTGGTATTCGTAGAGCTTAAGGGAGTATCAGAATGCTTAGGCTTGAATTTTGACGCATTGGTGACAGACCTAAATATGTTATCATGTTAGCACTTTTACCTACCCTTAAAAGACATCAACATTATAATAACACTTATAATGATCCTGAAACAGAGCTAGTTGCTTCTCTTGTGGCGCGTGACACTAAAGCCCTTGATTTATTGTATTCCTCCTACTCTTCCTCCCTGATGGGGATCGTTTCCAAAGTAGTGAAACAGGAAGAGGTAGCACAGGATGTGCTCCAGGAATCTTTTATCAAAATCTGGAACTCAATAGGTCAGTATGATGCATCCCGGGGGCGTTTGTTCACCTGGATGTCCAGACTGGCAAGAAATACAGCAATTGATCATCTTCGCAGCCGCGGTGAGATCAACAGTCATAAAAACGATGATTTGTCAGATTTTACCGTTGAAATCAATGAGCGGTACCAGATTTCTTTTCATCCTGAATTTATCGGACTAAAACAATTGATCGAGGTGCTGACACCGGAGCAGAAGCTGATTCTGGATATGGTTTATTTTCAGGGATATACTCAGTTGGAAGTATCAACTGCGCTGAATATTCCTGTAGGAACGATCAAAACCCGTATCAGAATGTCTATCAAGGTTCTGCGTGCTTTTTTCATTTGAGCATATTGCACAAAGTAGCTTGTTCAACCGGCAGCAGTTGTCAATATTATGTATTAAAAACAAATATTTGTTAATGTAGGTTTTGATGTAACTATCTTCATCCTATGAAACGACTGCTGCCGATAGCAATTATACTTTTTATCATTTTCCTGCTCAATTGTTATGTACTCTCAGGAGTACTGACTCTTAGTTCCAATCCTTATATCACTCCCGTTTTCTGGACGGCTATTGCTGCCATTGCCGGTGCGGTGATGTATGGCTTTAGCAGGCTCGCGACGCATGGGCTGGACTGGTTCATGAAGATTGCCTTCCACATCGCGCTCACGCTGGTTGTAGCGGAAATCCTGATGGCAGCGATGTTGCTGTTGGGAGACACTTATGACCTGATCGCAGGAGTGCCAAGAAATATTTACTGGGTGGAAGCCTGTTTCCTGCTGATGCTGCTCACCATCTTCCTGTTTGTCTATGGGATGATATTTGGAAAATATAATTATAAGGTGATCCGGCATACATTATATTTTGATAACCTTCCTGACAGTTTTGATGGATTTAAGCTGGTACAGATATCTGATGTCCATGCCGGCAGTTTAAATAATCCGAAAGCTATACAAAGGGGTATCAGCCTGATCAATGCACAAAAGGCGGATCTCTTTGTCTTTACGGGCGACCTGGTGAACAATAAAGCTGAAGAGATCAAACCATGGCTCAGTTATTTTTCGCAAATCAAAGCACCTTATGGTCAGTTTTCGGTTTTGGGTAACCATGATTATGGCGACTATATCAAATGGGACACTGCGGGCGACGAGAAGGGCAAAAACCTCGCGCAGTTAAAAACTTATCATCAGGAACTGGGCTTCAGGCTGCTGCTGGATGAACATGTGCATTTAAATAAGAATAACGAACATATTGTACTTGCCGGGGTAGAGAACTGGGGCATCGGCTTTGGCGAACGCGGAGATCTCAGGAAGGCGATGGCCGGCACTACTGCAGATGAGTTCAAGATCCTGTTGTCTCATGATCCTACACACTGGGAGGCGCAGGTAAAGAATTTTGTGCCCAAGATTCAGTTAACCCTTGCAGGACATACACATGGGATGCAGTTTGGACTGGAGGCTTTCGGTATCAAATGGAGTCCGGTGAAATACAGGTATAAACACTGGGCGGGCATAAAAACAGAAAATGACAGCGTCATCAATATCAACCGGGGATTTGGTTTTATTGGCTTCTCTGGAAGGATTGGCATCTGGCCGGAGATTACCGTCATAGAACTGAAGAAGAAGGCGTAATCAATACGCCTTCTTCAAATTATGATAGTTAAACTGCGAAGATTGATAACTTGGCATTTCTTACCGGCTGTCCTTTAATTGCCAGGTATTCTGCGGCTGCATCTCTTACCGTTTTGATCACAAAGGGATCGTTTCCTTTTGCAAACTCATCAAAGGCGATCTTCAGGCGATCGATATGCGTATCGGCATTTACCTTCCATTTTTTATCCTGGTACATGAAGTAAGCGAATATTACTCTTGTATCTCCTTTTAATTTCCCGTCCAGGCGGATATATGAAACGTTCGCTTCTTTCAGGGGCTCAACTGCTTTCGTATAAAATTCTTTAAAATCCGGATAGGTTTCTTTTGTAATGCTCATTTGATATGTGTTATATAATTTAAATTCCTTGTTCTTTTACATTCCCGGTACGCTTGAGCGTTCCCCAGCCTTCCAGTTCTCCTTTTAATGCTTTGCGGATCGACCTGAACAGTACCAGGTACATCAGCTGTCTCCAGTAAAACCGCTGTGGGACAATATAGAGTAGTTTTCTGAACGATTCTTTCTCCATCCGGAATGCGATGCCTGCAAAAAGCAAATCTACGAGGATGAAGATACAATAATAAAAGAAAACCTGTCCGAAACCATTATGGAGACTCAATAAACTACCCAGACCTGCCAGGCTCAGGGAGTTGACAGATGAAAGGGAGAACAGACCTGTGATAATCGACAGCAGCATAAAGAAATCTGCCAATGGCGAAAACAGTGGAAGGATAATCTGATAGATCAGGATATTGGGCATGCCCACCATTCCAAAGTAGCCGTATTTTTTGCTGAACAACGTTTTTCTGTTTTTCCAGAAACTCTGCATCACCCCAAAGCTCCATCTGAAACGTTGTTTCAGCAACATATTTACTGTCTCCGGCGCTTCCGTAAAGGCAATGGCACGGTCGCAGTTTCTTACGGCATAACCTGCCCTGAGGATCCGCATCGTGAGATCGCAGTCTTCCGCAAGCGTATCTGTGGTGAAACCTCCTACCTCAAGGATGACCTTTTTCCTGAAGGCACCAATTGCACCGGGAACAACGGTGATCGTATTGAGCAGGTCGAAGGCCCGGCGATCCATATTCTGGGCCGTAATGTATTCTATGGACTGCCAGTTGGTGATCAGATTGGTTTTGTTCCCAACCTTTACCGTTCCTGCTACTGCCGCAGTTTCTTCGTTATAGAAATAACGCATCAGCTCTGTAATGGCATCGGTTTTTAACTGCGTATCGGCATCAATACAGATCACAAAATCAGCGCTGGCATGGCCAATACCAAAGTTTAAGGCAGAAGCCTTGCCCCCGTTAGGTTTACTGAAAATTTTGATGTTCTCCAGCTGTCCAAAGTGTTCCTGTACCAGCGCCACAGTACGGTCTTTTGAACCGTCATCAACAAAAATAAACTCCGTGTTTTTATAAGTGGTTTTGAGTAAACTCTTCAGGGTCTGCACAACGGTCACTTCTTCATTATATGCCGGTATAATAATGCTGACCTTCATTTCCGGATCTTTCAGCAGGAAGCGCTCCTCCTGTTTGGACGAACTTTTGTGTTTGATGGCCAGGATAGCAATAAATATACTCCTGAGCATGGCCAGGATGATGGCAATGATAAAGATAAAGTTGAGCGCCAGTGTGCCGTAAGAGAAGGCACGAAGGAAAAAATTATCACCAGTATTGATAAAGTCATTACTGTCTACCTGAACGGCTGGCATCAGTTCGTTCCGTTTTTTTCCGATCAGCTGACCAACCGTCGCAAAGCGGTATCCATTGGATTTGAAGTATTTGATGATTCTTGGCAAGGCCTCCACAGTAGCCTGACGGTTTCCGCCAGCATCATGCAGCAGCAGGATATTGCCCAGGTGTTGCTGCTTGACTACGGCATTGAAGATCTGATCAGCAGTAATTCCAGGCTGCCAGTCTTCAGGATCTATGGATTCTCCGATATTGATATAGTTTTCGTTCCTGCTTTGCATTACAGGCAGAATCTCCGCAGAGGTGGTAGGTTCTGCATCGGCATTGTAGGGAGGTCTGAACAGGATCGTACTGTGACCTGTAACAGACTCTATGATTTTCCTGGTGGCATTGAGTTCAAAGTTGACCCGCTCTACTCCCATCTTTGACATGTCCGGATGGAAGAAGGTATGGTTGCCGATCTCATGACCGAGATTATACTCATTCATCAGCAAGCCCATATGTTGTTCTGCCATGATTCCCACGACAAAAAATGTCCCCGGGACTTTTTCTTCCTGCAGGATATCCAGGATCTGTGGCGTATATACCGGATCCGGTCCGTCGTCAAAAGTAAGTACTATCGTTTTCTCCGCATGTCCATAACGTCTGATGCTATATTTTGTAGGCAGCACTACGTAGTCCTGATCTGCAATTTCAAAGCTGCTGGTATCCAGCTTAACCTTGATCTCTCCGGCTTTGGGAGTAGATACGAGATCCAGTATTTCTCCTTCCCCGGAATAATCCACCCTGTCGTTCAGCCCGATGTGTGTAAGCCTTTTCAGGTCGACACCCGTTTTTCTCACTGAATCGATACTCAGGTTTTTGGAAATGAATGTCCATACCCTTGGGTCTTCCGCACCCATTCGCCATAGCGCCACACCCGCAACACCCCAGTCGTCTGCCTTACGGATCAGGTTAAAGTTTGTAGCTGCATCTGTAAAATATACCTGGTGATTTACCGAAGATTCATCTTTATAGGAAAAGTTGAGATTGGCAGAAACAGTGTTATACTTAACTTTTCCTTTGTATCTGTTTGCCGTTGCAATGGCCTGCTGATAGGTGATCGTTGTGCCCACATCCCCATCCGGCCAGTCGTATCCGTAACAGGCAAGCGCGAGGATGACCTTATCAGAAGATATTGTTTTGCAGATTTTATCCAGCTGCTCTTCTACCCATTCCTGATGGGATATATCCCCTGCATTGCTACTCTCGCTGTGCTGGTCGTAGGCCATGACAAAGATATAGTCGTTGTATTTCTCTAGAGCCTTCAGGTTATAATCCTCATTATCAGGAGAGATATCCTGTGAGACAATCAGCTGCGCTGCATGAAGTTTTTCATAGAGGTTTTTCTGAAAAGCTGCCAGTGGTTCATCGGATTTTTCTTTGATCTCCTCAAAATCAATATTGACTCCCTGGAAACTGTAACTTTTTAAGGATCTGATCAGGTTACTGATAAACCTGTTCTGCAGGTCATTATCATGGAGCAGCTTATGGATCGCATCACCGTCGAAGTTGTCGCCACTAAAATTGGAAACCATCGCGATGGCTGTCTTTTTGTTTTTCCGGATCACCTTCAACGCATCTTCATCCACCTGATCGATTAAGGTGTCTGCCCCATTTTTGATAAAGAAAGATTCCGTGACCACCATATCCAGCTGTTTGATATGGTCCTGCAGGTCGGTGAGCGACTGTGGGTCCCAGTTTACATAAAATCCGGCGTTGATCCTGGCTTTGTTGTTGGGATGCCTGGCATGATGCGCCTGCTGGTCCTGTCTGATCTCCAGCAGTTTTTTCTTGGAGATTTTAAAATCCTTGTAGGTGGTAGATTTTCGGATCTGCTCAATTTGTTTAGGGCTGAGCGTCGTTGCCGTATTGATCACCGGTAAAGCCGGATAGTGATTGGAGATCAGTGTATATGCCACACAGGCTGTCGCTACAATGAAAGTAATAATCAGCAGCCTGGTTACCCATTGAAAAGTCACCCAGCGACTTTTCCCGGAAGTTTGAAAAATTTGTTTTTCTGGCATATGTCTCCAAAAACAAGTGAACATCAAAGATAGGTATAGAATTTGATAAAAAAACCGGGTTTAATCAGGAGATTTGCAGATACAATTCCAGCATGACAATAGCAGAAAACCCCACAGCTCCACAACGCAAAATCATTCATATCGATATGGATGCATTTTATGCTGCAGTGGAGCAGCGTGATTTTCCGCAGTACAGGGGAAAGCCTATTGTTGTTGGCGGTTCCCCGGACGGACGTGGTGTGGTGGCTACAGCGAGCTATGAAGCCAGGAAGTTCGGCATACATTCTGCCATGTCGGCACGCCGGGCTATACAGCTTTGTCCGCAGGCCATCTTTGTGCGACCAAGGTTTGATGCCTACAAACATGTTTCGGTGCATATCCGTGAGATCTTCAGCCGTTATACTGATCTCATTGAGCCGCTTTCTCTCGATGAAGCTTATCTGGATGTAACTGAGGATAAACTTCAGATCGGTTCTGCTCTGGAGATTGCCAAACAGATCAAAGATGCCATCAGGGATGAACTGAACCTGACCGCTTCGGCGGGCGTATCGAGCAGTAAGTTTATTGCTAAGATCGCTTCAGACATGAATAAACCTGATGGGCTCACCTTTATCGGCCCCTCCAAGATCGAGCGGTTCATGGAAAAACTGCCTGTGGAGAAGTTCTTCGGTGTTGGAAAAGTTACGGCCGACCGGATGAAAAAGATGGGGCTGCATACCGGGGCCGACCTGAAATTACTTTCTGAGCAGGATCTGGTGATGCGTTTTGGGAAGACCGGCAAGTTTTATTTTAAAATTGTGCGTGGTATTGATGAAAGACCTGTACAGCCACACAGGGAAACGAAGTCGCTCGGCGCCGAAGATACCTTTGAGCAAGACCTCTCCACGCAGGAGGAAATGTTTACTGAACTGGAACAGATCGCCGAAAAGGTAACGTCAAGACTGGAGAAGAACCGCCTGAAAGGTAAGACCATTACGCTGAAGGTGAAGTTCCATGATTTCACCCAGATTACCAGAAACCAGTCTTTCCTGAATCCTATAGGTGACTATTTCTCCATTATTGCGGCAGCAAAAGATCTGCTGATCCGCGCTGATCTGGAAAATAGTAAAGTGAGATTGCTGGGGATTTCTCTCAGTAATTTCGGAAACCTGCCTCCCTCCTCAAAAATTACGGATCCTGACCAGCTGGAGCTTTTTGATCAGGACCTGTAGGGCTGTCTTATATTTAAGGAATAACTTCAAACAGTAAAAACTGATTTTGTTCATGTGCGGCAAAGTTGTCATCCACAGCAAAGATCACTGACTGATGCCCGTTGGCAAGTTTAGGTCCCAGGGTGGCTCCCTCGACGTTATCAATAAAAATTCCGAGGTCATCCATGTTGAGCAGCAGTTTCTTTTCCATTGGATGAGCTGCCGGAGTTTTAATCAAAGAAGGCATATTAATAATATTATCGGCTCCTTTTGTACTGGCCAGAAAAACTTTGATGTTGGTGCCGGGCCCGCCTGAGAAAGATCGTTCGGTCAGCATAAACTGACCAGGGCTGAGCCAGAGTATATCTGAAATGCCGTTGTTGATCTCCTGCCCTTCAGTAGTCGGTGGAAGTGCTACAGGTTCCAGTTCATAAGCATACTGAGCTGTATTCCTCTTCGTCCTGGTATCAAATTGATAGATCCTGGTGAAAGCTTTATTCCTTTGCAGGGCCGGTCTTGGGCCATCCTGAAATAAAGGTTCTTCCATACTGATGTACAGGTTTTTAAAATCATCTGCAAACGTTAGCCCTTCCAGCACACCATTTTGTCTTGGTCCGCTTTCTATCACCTGCATTTTCATATTTTCAGGGATTTTATACTCATCAGCAAAGCTGCCATTTCTGGAGACTACATTGATCGTGGGATCAATCAGAATGGTATCGGTTTCAATAATGATCCGCTCTCCTTCGCTTGTCCAGGTTAACTTCTTCGTGATTCCATTATAACGTATAGCTTCGGGATCAGTGGTTTTGGTCGCATGTCTGGCCAGTGCCGGATAAGTTTTGCCGTCTTTTTGCAACAAGGTATCAATATTTGTAATCTCTACCTGAGAGATTCCCTTTGCGGAAAGCTGAATCCTGGCTGTGTAAAAGCGTGCTGGATTAATGCTGGACCTGTCATCACAAATCAGGTAATAGTTTTTGGTAGAGGGATCATAGTCGATACCTGACAAGCCCCCCACTGTGGTGCCCCTGAACTGCAGCTTATGCGGAACAACGAAGGTATTGATATACCTGAGGCTGCTGATACTTTTTGCCTGCACTTGCTTTATCGCTGGCTTTTTTTGGGCGTATCCACTTTCTGCAAAAATTGTCATTAGCAAAATTGCTACTGACAGCATTGATTTTAAACTAATTTTATTTAACATTTTAAGTAGTATTTTTTGCTTATAAAATTATTCATACTACTTAGCTGATGGTATCACCAAATTCAGTGAATCTGTCAGCGATTCCATAAAGGCTACAATTTGTGTAACTTCCTCTGGCAACAAATGTAAGGGTTTTGCAGAAAGTGTTTGCTGTGGCTGATCAAGATGTAGTCCGGCTCCCCCGCCCTGGTTATAAAATTCAACCACCTTATTCAGATCTTTGAAGACGCCGTTATGCATATAGGGCGCAGTCATCGCCGCATTTCTGACTGTAGGTGTTTTAAACGCAGCCTGATAATATTCAATGGGGAAGAAACCATACCTCCCTGTATCCTTATCGCTGAGCAGATGTTCAAAATCATCATTGGCAGGCGTACCTAAAACTTCATACTCGGTACGTTTGTACAGCGGCGGGATCAGGCCATTAAACAAAGGCGCAAAATGGCAGCTCCCACATTGTGCTTTGCCCATAAACAAATTAAAACCTTTCAGCTGCTGAGCGTTCATCGCGTTTTTGTTGCCCGCCAGGTACTGGTCGAATGCAGAGTTCAGCGGGGCAAGTTCCATGAGATAGGCAGCGAGCGCATCTGCAAGGTGATCCATGTTTACAGGTTCATCTGCTGATTCTGGAAAAGCTTTCAGGAAAGCCACTTTGTACTGGCTGTTTTTTCGAAGGTTTGCGAACACAACCTCGTGATTTCCGTTCATCTCCAGAGGATTGGCAATCACAGTTTTGATTTGTTCCTGCAGGTTTTTTACCCTTCCGTCCCAGAATTGTGCATATTGAAAGCCGGCATATAATAAGCCTGGAGCATTGCGCTGTACAAAATTTTTACCATCAAAGGCCAGACTCGTTTTTAGTCCGTCGCTGAAATATTGATCTGTGCGGTGACAACTGCTGCAATTTCTTTTAAGATTGCCCGAGAGCGCATTTTCGAAAAACAGTTTTTTGCCCAAAGCTCCTTTCAAAGACTGTGTCTTGCTGATGTTCGCAAAGGCCGACGCGGGAATAGCGTCTTTACTGAAAATGTTTTTTGCCGCATAATTCAAATTACTCTTCTGATTGACGGAAAGGTTCAGGTCAGTGATAAATTGACCGAGCTCCTCCTGTAGTGGCAAGGCAAAACCAGTTAAAAACTCTGCCCTGTTGAAAGTATCAAAATCTGGATGCTCTTTGAGATAGGCCAGTGTCTGATTCAGAGTTTTTGAAAGTTGTGTGGAAGCATGCCCCTGTTCCATGTAAGGTTGCAGGACCCGCTGAATGGCGCCGACCGACTGCCATGACTCTTCTATTCCACTTTTGAGCTCCGGGGCATCATAACCAGTGATGCTTAGGGTAATCACCTTAATCAGTTCCAGGCGTACACTTTCCAAAAGCTGCCCGTCGGTGCCTTCAAAGCCATAAAGTAAAGCATCCAGATCCGCCGCAGAAGAAGAAAGCAATCCTGCCTGTTCTATCAATTCTTTTTGATGTAAAAAGGGATAGTCATCAAACAGCATCGCCTCCATGACCTGAAAACCTGAAGGCTCCTGGTATTCCATGTAGGGCTCGTCAACCTCTACCTTTGCGGGCCTGTTATAAATCAGCGATGAACTTTCAAAGAAATAATCCATGAAAAATTCAATGCGCTTGTAGTTAAGCCTGCATTTTTTCAGGGTGCTGCGCGCCTTTAGTACAGCAGCAGTATCTTTTGCTGACAATAGTGAAACGGCCTCTTTTAATTCAATGGCAGAACTGGCGAAGGCAGCATTATTTACCTTGAATGCCTGGATCGCATTTGTGATGCCGATACTGCTCTCCCCTGTCTTTAAACCCAGAACAATACACAGGCATGTTAGCCATAATGCGCTGCAAATAAATATTTTAGTTCGATTTCGAAACATTTTTGTTCAGCTCCTTCATCATCGTGAACTGGTCGCGGATTACTCCGTCTGCGCAGATCCATTTCAGCTCAAGCTTGTTATCCTGAACATCCAGAATACATGAACCACCATGATCAGCATCCGAAAAATACATTGCATTGTGCGGATATGAAGCCTGCTTTCCACCAAGCTTACCGGCAGAGCCACTCAGCACATATACAGTACCCTTATCTTTCTTTATAGTTTTAGTATAGGGTTTGGAATCCTTGCTGCCATCATTTCTGCCTGATGAAGAACTCAGGTTATACTTTTTGGGATCGAACGTCTCCTCCATACCATAATGTCCCATCATCAGCCTGCTGCGTTCATAACCATGGCTATGACCATTCAATACGACATCTACCCCGGCCCGTTCAATGATCCCGATAAAGTTTTCCCTGATCTTAACCAGTTCTTCTTCCTTATCAGAATTGTGTGAGCCCATCGTATACGGAGGATGGTGCCAGAAAGCAATTACCCAGCCTTTATTTTTATTCGCTGCCAGATCTTTTTTGATCCACTGTACCTGCGGACCAATTGTATCATACAGACGGTAAGCGTTTTCTTCTTTGCCGTACGAATCCAGCGACAAAAAGTGGATGTTGCCGATGTCAAATGAATAAAAAGCCTGTGTATGTGAAGGTACACCGCCAGACTCTCCTTCGGTTGGCATAGAGAAATTCTGATAATAAGCAGTTTCATGTGTTTCCTGCGCATGTTTGGCACTCAGGTCCGTATCATGGTAATCATGGTTTCCCGGTGCCGGAAATACAGGGTATTTCTTAAGCAGGTCGTTCTTATAGATATTAAAGAACTTGCTCTGAAACTCCGAGTCTGTACCATCCTGGTAGGCATTATCTCCCAGCAGTATCCATGCATTCAGATCATTGGGTCCCAGATATTTGAGGAGTTCCGCCTTAACATGGCGCTGGTTGATCGAGTTATCCCCACAGTCGCCCAATGCAGCAATACGGTAATGACCAGATTTTCCTGCTTCAGGCAGGGTAGTAAATGTATTATTCTCATCGCCCTGCAGTGTATCTTTTAAGCCACCAATACTATAATAGTATTTGGTAAGCGGCTTTAAGCCACTCAGGTTGATCTTGTGTTCGGTAAGGAGTTTAATATCTTCTGCGGACTGGTCCAGTTTACCGGGACTGGTACCATAACGCACCTTGCTGCGTGCAGAAACATCAGTTCTCCAGCGGATCTGTATTCCTGTACTGCTGGCTACCTGCAGGTATGGTCCACGGATGAGTCTCACTGGTTCGGTAGCAGCACCCGGTTCCTTTTTTGCCTGTGAAAAAACTGTTTGTGTGAGCAGCAGCGCAGCCGTGAAGAGCAAGGGTAATTTTTTTTGTATCATCACCCCAAATCTAATATTTATGATGTAAATACTATGTTAATTTTGTGTTGTTTGGACCCCTAACATCATTTTTTATTTTAACATAAAAATAATATATTAGGAATGGTATATCGGAAAACTATCCGGTACATTTAGGCATAAGTATTGTTATAAGATATTCACTAAAACCATTTAATTTTTATTGATTATGCTCAGAAACACCTATTACGAGAGAGATGAAATGAGATTGACAGACAAAAGATGGATCAATTTACAGGAATACTATGATGTAGAATATTGGTCCAAAAAGTTTGGTGTTACCCCGGAGCTGCTGCAACTGGCAGTCAAAAATTCAGGATCTACTTCAGCAGATGAAGTGGAGCAATATCTCAAAAATAAGTACCAATTTAAATAATGTTTTGGTTATCAGCAGTGTTGTATCTTCAATGCTGCTGATATTTCATCTTTAAAGCAAAGGTGATAAAAGCCTTGCTAATTTCTCGGGCAGCTGTTTGTATAAAGGCCTCTTTTCCCAGTCGGCCGCATCAATCTTTTTCGACTCTTTCAAATCCTGGTAAAATATCCTCGTCATTTCTTCGGCCGTGGCATTGTCATAGATCACTGCATTTACTTCAAAGTTCAGTTCAAAGCTACGGTTATCCATATTAGCGGTGCCAATCACCGACAGTTGCTGGTCTGAAACCATCGTCTTGGAATGTATAAAACCCTTTTCATATTGATAGATCTCCACTCCTGCACTTAATAATTCCGAGTAATAGGAACGTCCGGCGGCGGCTACCATTCTGGAATCAGACCGGTCGGGCATCAGAAGGACTACTTTCACACCACTCAATGCTGCCACAACCAATGCATCCAGCAGGCTTTCACCGGGAATAAAATATGGCGTGGTAATCAGTATTTCCTCTTCGGCCATTCCTATCGCCTGAATCAGGGAGAACAGAATCGTGGGGTTGTCAGAATCCGGTCCGCTTGCCGCAATCTGGACAACGGCATCCCCGGCGTAGTCTTTCAATTCATGAAAAAAGTGTGTTTGCGGCGCAAGAGGCTGATCTGCACAAAAGTTCCAGTCGCATATAAACAGGTACTGCAGATAAAAAGCACCAGTGCCGGTGATTTTTACATGCGTATCTCTCCAGAATATCTGCTTATCATCACCTCTGTTGATATACCTGTCGCTGACATTGATTCCTCCGGTAAAGCCGATACAGCCATCAATGACAATGATCTTGCGGTGATTTCTGTAATTGAGTCTGTTGGCCAGCGCGATAAAGTGCACCCTGTAAAAAGGATGTGCCTCTACTCCTGCGGCAATCAGTTCCGGGATTACCTTTTTTCTGATACTGCGGCTGCCAAAGTCGTCATAAATCAGGCGTACTTTAACACCTGCCCTGGCTTTCTCCATGAGTACATCCTTAATGGCATTGCCGATTTCGTCATCTTCAAAAATATAGTATTCGATATGGATGTGCGATCTCGCCTGTTGCATCGCGCGCAGTACTTCAGGAAATTTCTGCTCTCCGTTCAGCAGCAGTTCAACTTTATTGTTGCCGGTAAGAAAGCTCATGCCATCGTTGAGCAGCAGCTGTGCAAGCTTCTGATATTTAAGTATTTCATCAGGGACAGAATCCCAGATTTTCTTTGATTCGAGGTAGATTTGTTCACGTACCCTCAGCTGCATCTGCTCATCTTTGATGATCTTTTTACTGTACAGTTTACGCTTGCGGTAGTTGGTGCCAACACTAAAGTAGATGATAATGCCCAGTACAGGCAGGAACACTGTAAGTAATAAATAGGCTAGTGTTTTGGTAGTAGAGCGGGTATCATAGATAATGCGCAGGCAGGTCAGGACAATTGCAATCGTATAAACAATTTCTAAGATAAGTATCCAGCGGATTTCCTGCATTTAAATAGCTGATGTTTCAGCGGCTAAATATAGGTATTGGCACAGTATTAGTATAAAAATCTGCAAATAAAAAAGCAAATAGAATGAACAAGAAAATTGTAATTTTTGATGATGATCAGGAGATTTTAACAGCACTTGAATCTGTACTTGATTTTGTAGACTGGGATCTAATGACGTTTTCAAGCGGTAAGGACGCGATCAGCGTAATCAGCAGAGAAAAACCAGACCTGATATTAATGGATGTGATCCTTGACGGTGTTGACGGCAGGGAGATCTGCAGGACCATTAAAGAGAACAGTGATCTTAAACATATACCCATCATCCTGATTTCCGGTCAGCAAGATGCAGAAAATGCACAGCATCAGGATTTTGGGCCAAATGACTTCTTGCCAAAACCATTCAACATCGGAGATTTAATTGATAAAGTATATTTTCAGCTGGCTTCATAAGCCGCTGATCATGATTTATAACGAATCCAATGCTTTCAGGATGACAGCACAGGCTATTTTGATTTCTTCTTCTGAGATGATCAATGGCGGCGCTATTCGTAATGCAGTCTCGCAATGCAGGAACCAATCTATCACTATTCCCTCAGCCGCACACAGCTTACTTACGCGTTCTACCTGTTCAAAAGTATCCAGTTGAATACACATCATCAGCCCTATCCCCCTCACTTCCCTGATCAGCGGATGCACCAGTAATGATTTGAAGAGGGCTCCCTTGGCGGCGACGTCTTTAACCAAATCTTCCTCAAGAATAACATTCAGACTCGCCAGGCCAGAGACGCTGGATACGGGATGACCGCCAAACGTAGTGATATGCCCGAGTATAGGATTTTCTTTTAATACCCCCATCACCTCTCTGTTGGCAATGAAAGCACCAATTGGCATACCCCCACCCAAAGCTTTGGCCAGCAGGAGTATATCAGGAACGATGTGGTAATGCTCAAAGGCAAACAACTTGCCCGTACGGCCAAATGCAGCCTGTATTTCATCGAGGATCAGCAATGTACCTGTGGCGGTACATTTAGCCCTGAGTTTGGTCATGTATTCCAAAGACGCGATCCTGATACCTGCCTCCCCTTGTACGGTTTCCATAATGACACAGGCAGTATCAGTAGTAATCAGTTCCAGATCTTCTTCCTTTCCGAAAGTAATAAAACTCACATCTGGTAGCAGCGGGCGGTATTTTTGTTTAAAATCTTCATTACCCATCACACTCAAGGCACCATGGGTACTGCCATGGTAGGCATGACGACAAGAGATAATTCCCGATCTGCCGGTATATCGTTTTGCAAGTTTCAGTGCACCTTCAGTAGCTTCAGCACCGGAATTGACAAAATATACGTTGTTGAGCTGTTCTGGGAGAACACTGATCAGTTTCTGTGCAAATAAAACCATGGGCGACTGCACAAACTCGCCGTAGACAGTAAGATGCAGATACTTTTCCAATTGTGCAGTAATCGCCTCAATTACCTTTGGATGTCTGTGGCCGATATTGCTAACGGCAAAACCAGATACCAGATCCATATAACTTTTCCCGCTGCGGTCGTACAGGTATAATCCTTCGGCGCGCTCCACTTCCAGCATATTCGGACTAGTTGAAGTTTGGGCATTGTTAAGCAGAAAAAGTTCTTTATGGCTGATCATTGTCGTTGATTTGGCCACAAAACTATCTATAATTTATGTAAATCCTGTGGAGATGTGTTCAATTCTTCAAGCGGTTCTGCATCAGTACTTGGCAGATCAACCGGTCTGATGATCATCCTGAGACTCTGGTCTCTTGAAAAATAGGCCACTGTCCAGTGATAAAAAGTATTGATCCTGTTCCGGTACGAAATAAGTGATAACAGATGTATAAACAGCCATGCACACCAGGCAATAAAGCCTTTGAGGTGAATCTTTGGTTTAGGTAAATCTACTACAGCCTGGTTTCTGCCGATGATCGCCATACTTCCCCTGTCACTATAGACAAAGCCTCGCTGGTCTTTCTTTTCCGCGAGTCTTTTGAAGTTAGCTGCCAGGTTTTTACCCTGCTGTATCGCTACCTGTGCCACCTGCGGATGCCCTTCGGGATAGGCCGGATCGCCCGTTAAATAACATGTATCTCCAATTGCGTAAATATCTGTAAGTCCTTCGATTTGGTGATAAGCATTCACCATCAGCCTTTTCCCGCGTCCGTAGCTGGTAATAGGTATGCCCTCAAACTGCATGGCACTCACCCCGGCAGCCCAGATCAGGTTTTTTGTAGGTATTTTTGTACCATCCGAAAATATCACCTCGTCATCTACAAAATCGCTCACGTGACTGTTCAGGATAACTTTTACACCCAGGGCAGTCAGCTGTTCCAGCGTATGCTGCTGTGATTTTTTGCTCATGGGCTTCAGTAAAGCGGCCCCTCCATCAACGAGATAAATCTCTGCACCGGTATTTTTGAGTTCAGGGTAGTCTTTGTGCATGATACGGTAGCGCATCTCGGCAAACATCCCGGAGATCTCCACTCCTGTTGGTCCACCACCTGCGATCACAATATTGAGTGTTTTTCTCACTTCATCCGGATCTTTAGAGATTGTGGCTTCTTCGAAATGTGTGAGCAGACGGTTGCGCATCTGTATGGCGTCACTCAGCGTCTTCATTGGAATGGCATGTTTCTTCACGTTTTCCATTCCGAAATAATTGGTTTCAGCGCCTGTGGCAAACACCAGCATGTCATAGTCCAGATCACCATTGCTCAGCACTACCTGTTTGGATTCCGGTACTACCTTTACCAATTCGCCCAGCCTGAAATGAAGGTTGTCCTTGCTCCTGAAAAGTTTGCGTATGGGATAACTGATGCTGGAGGGCTCAAGGTAAGCCGTTGCCACCTGGTAGATCAGCGGCGGGAAGAAATTGTAATTATTTTTATCTACAAGAGTTACCTGGTAATAGGTGTTTTTTCCGAGTTCAAGGGCAAGGTTGATTCCGGCAAAACCACCGCCAATGATCACTATTCTTTTTTGCATAATTCAAGATTTATTCGCAACTTCTAATCGGATCTGATCGTTCTATTAAGGACAGTTAAAAGTAAAGATTGTTTTAAAACGTCAGGGTAAAAATATCCATCTTTGACACTATAATTAATATCTGAATGTTAAAAGACGAACGACAAGCCTACATTATCAAGCAAATCAACATTCATAATAAGGTGCTCTCGGCTGATCTGAGCAGTCAGCTGGATGTTTCTGAAGATACGATCAGGCGTGATCTCAATGAAATGGCCGAGGCGGGTAAGATACTCAAGGTATATGGAGGTGCCATTTCCAAGTCCTTTCATTATCCCTTTCAGCAAAATGACGTGTATGCCCGTGATGCGAAAAAAGAGATTGCCAGAAAGGCCCTGAAACTGATTCAGAACGGGATGGTCATTTTAACGGGTGGCGGTACCACCATGATTGAGATGGCCAGAATGGTTCCGGAAAACCTGAGCTGTACGCTGTTTACTGTCAGCCCCCTGCTGGCGCTGGAGCTTACGGAACATTCGAACCTGGATGTGCATCTGATCGGCGGACAACTTGCCAAGAACTCACAGATCTGTGTAGGTGCGCAGGTCATCAATCAGCTGTCAGATATCAAAGCTGATCTTTGCTTTATGGGAACCAACGGGCTTTCCCTGCAGGATGGCATCACAGACTCCGACTGGGAAGTGATCCAGATTAAAAAGGCAATGATCAATTGTGCCGAAAAAACAGCAGTCATGAGCATTGCCGAAAAAATCAATTCTATACATAAAATGAAGGTCTGTAATCTCAATGCGATCAATTACGTGATCACAGATCTGGAACCCAAACATCCGCAGTTGAGCGCCTATGCCAAGGCCGTGACCCTGATCTAAGGATTTCCTTTTTTAATGGCCCTGTAAATGATGTCCTGTATCCTGCTCCTGATATTCAGTGTAAGCAGGGCATTTCTTTTGGCATCAGGGTATACCCGGTTGGATAAAAAGATATATACCAGGTTACATGTTGGGTCCACCCAGACGCAGGTTCCGGTGTATCCGGTATGGCCAAAAACCTTTGATGAAGCCAGGAACGAAGGATAGCCCTTACTGCGATCAGGATCTGTGCGGTCGAATCCATAACCCCTGCGGCTCACCTTCGACTGTCCCGAGGTAAATTCAGCGACAGTTTCGGGTTTAAAATACTGCTGCCCGCCATAGCTTCCTCCGTTCAGTAACATCTGGTATAAGATCGCCATATCATTGGCAGAGCCAAAGAATCCCGCATGGCCACTTACACCGCCAGCCATTGCTGCTCCGGGATCGTCTACAAAACCCTGTACCAGCATGTCTCTGAACCAGCTGTCATTTTCTGTGGTTGGTACAATTCTGTCTTTTGGAAAATGATCCCGCGGAAGAAAACCTGCAGTCTGCATACCCAGAGGTTTGTAGAAATTCTGATCCGTATACACATTCAATGGTGACGCGGATACCTTCTCCACAATCTCTTTCATGTAATACATGCTCAGGTCACTGTAGATAAATTTACCTCTCGTCAGCGCCTTATCTGCCAGCATCTGTGGCCACATCACATCCCTGTAATAGTTGGCACGGATAAAATAGTTGTCTGCCACTTCAGTTGGGTACTGATCAGATTTTACCGTGCTCATATCGCCGGGTTTCAGCTGCGTATAAAATGTGATAAAAGGTGTGAATCCTGCCTGGTGCAGCATCACCTCTTTCACCATGATCTCCTTTTTATCCGGCATATTCCTGGTTCTGGCAATGTATTTACTGATGGCACTGTCCAGTCCCAGTTTTCCCTCTTCCACGAGCCTCATCACCTCAAGCGTGGTGGCGGAAGTTTTGGTAAGCGAAGCCATATCAAAGATATCACTTGTCAGCGTTTTACGGTTGCCAGTGTAAGTGTGTTTGCCAAATGCCTGATCGTAAATGACCTTTCCATCCTTGAGCACCATCACTACACCTCCTGGTGCGGCAGTTGCAGCAATCGCCTCTTTCATCACCAGGGCGATGCTATCCAGGTTTGCGCGGTTAATGCCTGCATCTTCCGGAACGGTATATTTTAAGCGAATGGGTGTTTTATCGAGACTGATCCCTCCAAAAATCAATTGTGCAAGTACCGAGGCGCTTACCGGAGTAGTTTCCTTACACCATAATACCGGGGACTTCAATCCTTTAAAAAAAGCTTTCCTGTCTGTTTTTCCGGAGACTGCAATGATCACGGTTTTTGCAGATTCCATCTCCTGCAGGAAACGGTATAACTTTTCGTCGTACACGCTGGCATCCGACAATTGGAAGATTACCGTGTTGTACAGCTTGAGGTCGTCATTCAAATGCTGTAAACCATTGAGATCCGAAGCAGGATAAGTCCCCACTGAGTCTACTTTCATATACCTGTTCAGCATTGCGTTAAAAACGCTTGAATTGGCAGAACCAAAGTTAATACTCGCAGCCGTCAGTCCTTCCATAGCCAGGATGGGTATACCGCCTTTGCTGTTATTATTAATTTCCGTATTCTTTATGGCCTCGCGCTCGTTCTGCAGCTTAATCAGGTTACCCTGATGGCTGTCTTGTGCCATCAGGGTTACTGTACTGCCGGATAATGTCAGTAAAATTAAGCAGGCTATTTTTTTATAAATCATAGTTTGTATGTTAAATGGCCGGGTCTGCCGGGGTATTCGGGTTGTTCAGTCTTTCCTGATCGGGATAAGGATAGAAGTTTCTGTTGCGTTCTGTAAAATTCGTCACTGAGAACGGACGGCCAAAACGGCGCGAATCTTCCCATCGTTGTCCGGTAAGGAAAAGCTCTGCACAGCGCTGGCGGTATACCTCTGTGAGCAGTTCTGCCTGTGTGATTGCGCCTGAATAGGCTGGTAATCCGGCATTAACGCCAAAAGCATCACCTGAGGTCTGCGTTCTAACCAGATTGATTTGCGTCAGGGCGTCTGTCAGAGCGCCCCCGCCCCTGAGGATCGCTTCTGCCTTGATCAGCTTTACATCATCCGGCAGAAATACCGGGACAGGAGCCGTTTGAGTGAGCCCGAATCCGGTGAGTGTCCTTGTGGTAGTGGTTACCCCGTTTACCACCGTGGTTGTAGTTGCCACATAGAAATTGAGGCGCTGGTCATTCGCTTCAAACAATCCTGCCGGAAGCCCGAACCCTGCCCTTGGCGTATAATACCTGAGGATATTGATATTGTTCCAGATAGGATTTACACTCTGTGCATTGTACTGATAAGAGCTGGCTTTGGTCTGATCCACCAGGTTTGCACTTACCAGGGCAGCGGAATAATTTCCGGCCATGAGGTTATACCTGGCGCTGTAGTAATATAAAACGCTTTTCAGGTCAAAGGATGTACCGGCAACCAGCGTCGTAAACTCAGCTGTTGTGGGCGTGGTATTGAGTCTTGCGATAGCGTCATCCAGTAAACGTACGGCTTCTGCAAGCACTTGTGCCCTGGGTATAAAGGTCACCTTATCAGTTTTACTGGTATTGATATTTGCCTGTTCAAAAGAAGAAGCCAGCGTACCCAGTGATATGGCTTTAAACAATTCTGCATTGGCGATGATTCCCGATAGCAGTCCGCCTGTTAGTGTGGTCACCTTTGGTGCATTGTCGATCACATTCTGACTCATCGTCATGAGTCGCTGCATATTAGACCATAGAGTCAGGATATTGCCATTGACGGTAGGCAGTGCTGTTCCGCCGGCTTCCAGCTCGAGCACGTTGGTAAATGTTGCTACCCCCTGTACTTCCCTGGTGGTTACTGCGGGATAAAAATATGCTGCATTAATACCGCTGGTCGACTGAAATTGTCTGAGTCCGACACTGAGGCCAATGATCCCCTCGCGGGTACTGAGCACATCCCCTTCTTCGGGCGCATTCAGGTTCACCGTCTCCATTTTACAGCTTCCTGCAAATAGCAGCAGTGCTGACAACAGGGTGATTTTTATAGGATTATATATCTTGTTCATGATGTTTGGATTGAGTGTTCTTAAAAAGTAATGTTAAAACCTGCTACGATAGTTCTCGGGATCGGCACCTCCACAAAGTCGAAACCGCGTACTGCAGAGCTTTGACCGGCAGCATTGACCTCGGGATCAAATCCGCTATAACTATCAAATGATAACAGGTTACGTCCCGACAGGCTAAACCTCATATTGCCCGATTTTAAGAAAGAGGGTTTAAACTCATAGCTTACTGAAGCCTCTCTGAGTATTACAAAAGAGCCGTCTTCAATCCAGTTTTCAAAGATGCCGAACAGCGCCGCAGAAGTTCCTTTAGGCACTTCACCTCTGAGTTCCGGTTCATAACCTTTGAGTCCTCCGTATAAGTCGCGGTCGCCCACACGTTTGGTGAAGTTGAATACATCACCCCCAATAGAAGCATCAAACTGAGTGCGGAACGACCAGTGTTTGCCGATGCTGATCTCATTGATCAGGGAGCCAATCCAGTCCGGATTCGGATCCCCAATCACCTTTCTGCGGGTGGCACCAATTGGCTGCCCGTTGGCATCCTTGCCCACTTTTTCCGTTTGAGGCAATCCACCCGGCGTCAGCAGTAAAGAACCATCCGGATTGCGTGCAAAATACGTGGAATAGAAGGTGCCCAGCGGCTGACCATTGACAGCTGCAACCTGGCTGAATCCACCGGCAAACAGGAGCTCTCCTCCCGGGATGTTGTTCACCTGGTTACGGTTTCTTGAGTAGGTGGCTGAGATATTCCATCTGAAATTGTCTTTCAGCACAGGAACGGCTCTTACCATCAGTTCGATACCTTTGTTCGTCATGGTACCAATATTCATATACTGGCTCAGGTAACCCTGTGAAGGCGCCAGACTGGCCAGTAAAATCAGGTCTTTAACGTCTTTTTTGTAATAACTGAACTCAAAACTCAGTCTGTCTTTAAAGAAACTCATATCCGTACCGATCTCGAACTCCGTCTGCCGTTCTGGTTTGATATCAGGGTTTCCCAATAAGGCTGGTGAGGTTACCGAAGGCTGTCCGGAAACGTTTACCGGAATGTATGAAGTCGTTCTGTCATATGCCCCTATGGCGGTTAAATTCCCTGCCTGTCCATATGAAGAGCGGATCTTGAAGCTGGAAATTACATTGGAGATTTTAGAATCTGTCCAGAATTTTTCATTGGATACTACATAACTTCCACTCACTTTTGGATAAAACTGACCTCTGAACTTTTCGCCAAAAACCGATGATTCATCGTAACGTGCCGCACCAGTGATATAAAATTTGTTCAGGATGCCAAAAGTCTGCTGTACAAAAGCACCCATGATGTTGATGTCACTGCGGTTTTCTGAAGCGATGGAAACCCCGTTGTTGATGGTTTGTCCGATGGGGCCAAGCAGGGTCGCCGTGATGCCGGTCTGGTAGATCTTCTGACTTTGTGCCGTACCACCAATACCAGAGGTTGATTCCAGCCAGTCGTTGATCTTGGTTTGATACGAAACATTGAGGTCGTTATTTACCAGGAAAGTAGTTTGGTCTGCCCTTCTTGAATAACCTGCGTTATAACTTGGTGTAGTATTTACTACCGGGATATATCCTGTACCAATTTGCGTGGCATTATCATAACCCAGTACATAGTTGATGTTCAAACCTTTTATCGGATTGGCCATTAACTGGAAGTCGCCAATAAAACGGCTTGTACGTTGCTGAAAATCAAACCTGTTGATCGCCTCTAGAGGGTTTGTTCTCGCTACAGCAGTGGCCAGGGCAGGATAAACTCCGTTTACAGGGTTGGGATTGATATAGTTGTTAGCGAAGATGAAACCGGTTAATGCACCATAGGCTTCATTGATACCTCCATTAGGAACCTCTTTACTGGTACTGAGCACGTAGTTAGTTCCGATTGACATCTTTAGCCAGTTGTTGAGCTTCTGGTCTATTTTGGCGCGTACGCCTGCCCTTTTGAAGTTGGTGCGGTCGATAATTCCCTGATTGCCGAGGAAGTTTCCACTCACATAATACTGTGTGTTTTCAGTTCCGCCGGAAACAGACATATTGTTTTCTGTACCTATTCCGGTGCGGAAGATATCATCCTGATAGTCGTAACGCGTTACGGGTGTTTGCGACTGATCAGTTACTGTAGTATTGTTAAACCGGAAAGGATATTCGTTGATTTCCAGCTTTTTGCGCAACTGGCTGATCTTTAATTGCGAAGAGAAATTAAACTGTGTTTTACCGGCTTTACCTTTCTTGGTAAAAATCTGCACTACCCCATTACTTGCCCTTGATCCGTAAATCGCGGCAGCTGCAGCACCCTTGATGATCTCCATCCGGTCGATATCATTTGGGTTGATGTCAACCATACGGTTCTGCGAATAGCCTCCCAGATCCAGCAGCTCAGATGAGTTATTGTTTACTATTACCCCATCCACGATATATAGCGGATCGCCTGAACCTGCCACAGTACTTGTACCGCGAAGCCTCACGCTGATACCGCCGGCAGGGTTACCAGAGTTCTGCGTAATCTGTGCACCGGAGATCTTTCCGGCCAGTGCCTGGTCGATCGATGTGGCCGCACTGCTGGCAATATCACCCGAGCTGACCGTAGAAATGGCGTTTCCCAGGGTCTTGCGACTGGTGGCAACGGATGTACCGGTTACAATCACCTCATTTAAGCGCAGTAAATCTTCGGCGATTTTTATATCAAGCGTCAGGGCCGGGCTGCTGCCCAATACTACATCTCTCAAAACTGGTGTATAACCCAGAAAGCTAAATGTAAGCTGGTACTTGCCAGGTTTTAATGCAGTACTGATTTCATAGGCTCCGTTTTTGCCTGCTACAGCACCAGCACTGGTGTTTGTAATTCTGACGGTCGCGCCCGGAATGGGTTCGTTACTTCTGGCATCGGTGATCACACCCCTGATGGTGTAATTCTGTGTCTGGGCATCCGCGCGACCAGCATTACAGAGTAACAAAAATACCAGCGCTATACACAGCTGATAGGGTCGGTTGAGTAGAGTTTTTTTCATAATTAAGGTTTTGGTTAGGTTGGTTTATGGCAGGCTTATTTTTCCCATGGTCACACTTGGTATCCCCTGCCGGGATCCAAAGTTAGTATCTCCTCCAGCCAGGCATTCATTGGCAAGCAGGGCAAAAAGTACGGCTTCCTTAGCATCAGGGTCAATCCCGAGATCGGCAGTGTTTTTCAGCTTTATTCCCAAACCTGCCGACAGTTTTTCTGTGAGCAGTGGATTGTGCATGCCACCCCCGCTCAGGTAAATCTCAAATGGCCGGTCGCCAATAGAACTGCTGATGGCGGCAACGATGCTGCGTGCAGTAAACTCGCAGAGCGATGCCAGAATATCTTCTGGCGGCAGCCCCTGTTGTGAAGAAGCTTTCTGAGCCGCCTGCAGATAAGTCATATTGAACAACTCCGGCCCTGTGGTTCTCGGGAAGGGGTCATCAAAAAACTCATTGTTCAGCAGCGCAGCTACCAGTGCATCATTCACTTTTCCTTTTTTTGCAATAGCAGCATCCTCATCATAATATTTGCCCGGGTAATGTAACTGTACAAACTGGTCCATCATGGTATTCCCCGGACCTACATCGGTAGAAAAAACAAGATCAGCATGCCTCCCTGCCGGTAAATAGGTGAAGTTTGAGATACCACCGATGTTGAGCAGTATCCGGTTTTCTTCCACACTTGACAATAAAAGATAATCCCCATAGACTGCCAGTGGAGCTCCTTCACCTCCGGCGGCTATATGTTTCTGTCTGAAATCACTGAGGGTGATGATACCCGTTTTTACTGCAATATGGTCGCCATCACCAATCTGCAGGGTGGCGTCTGGATAAGCAAGTTGCTGATGCAGGGAAAAGGGAGCGTGAAAAATCGTTTGTCCGTGACTCGCAATGAGGTCGACACCATCGACCGGGAAATCCCATAACTTCAGCGCTTCCAGGATCAACTCTGCGGAATAGGTTCCGATGACGGCATTGAGCAGCGTTACCTCCTGCAGGCTGACCTGAGCCTTGAAGGAGACCGACTTTAATTGTTCTTTAAACTCCTGCCTGTAGGGAAAGGTGACGAAGTGTAATACTTTAACCTGGGTTTCGAATCCTGAGCCGCTGAACTGACAGAGCGCGATATCCAGACCATCCAGCGAGGTGCCCGACATTAAACCGGCAATAATGCGGGTTGAAGCCCCAGAAATATCCGCCAGTTTTGAGATTTGGTTGTTCATGGTGAAAAAATCCTTGATATCTTAAATATATGGATTTATAAATGACAATTCTTGCGTACTTTGAATAAAAAAATGCAAGAACACGCAAGATTTGTTTCCAATAAAAGATTTCTAGGGTTTAATCACCTTAGATAGTACCGCAGGAACCTGTATCAGATCGTAATCCTGATCATAAACCAGGTATTTATTATGCCACAGAGGTGAGAATTTATCCTTTGCATCTCTCAGACCTTTGTAATGAGAAAAAGATCTGATCTTTTCATAAGCGAATTTCATGGAACGTTCTGTCAGATTCTTGGGATCATCCAATCCCGATAAAGGTGCAAAACCAATGTTTACGGAAGAACAGCCGGTATCTTTGAGATATTTGAACAGCTCAACCAGGATAAAATCAATCACTCCATTGGGTGCATCGCTGGTTTTCCTGATCAGGTCGTAGGTACCTTCGCCCGCTGCGTAGTCAGGTATGACATTCAGAAATGCCACAATTTTCTCTTCTGCATTTTCCACCGTAATAATCGTCTGGTTTTTTAGTTCATCCCAGTCGAACATCCCCTGCGAGAACACGATTTCTTTTCTTCCGGTATCTTCCAGCCATTCATCAGAAACAGATTTGATCTTCTGCAGCAGCCCGTCTTTTACAGGTGCTGTATAAATTTTGCTCTGAAAACCCTTCTCTGCCACCTTTTTTAAGGCATTGCGGATAGACTTCCTGTTGCCGCCATCCAATGTAAAGGTCGTCAGGTCTACCACCCCCTCCTGTCCAAGATAAATGCTCTTTTTACCACAGGCTGTAAAATGTGGTAACGTTTCTTCGGCCACCCGGTAGTAAAAACTTTTTACGCCGCTTTCAAAACAGTATTTATCAAAGGAATGGATAAAATGTTTGATGTTTTCTTCAGCAGTGACAGGTGCTTCCAGTACAACGGCGAAATTCCCGGATATCCGGTATGAGATAAAGCCTTCAAATTCCTCCGAACGATAGATGAGTTTGTCGTGGTAGGTTTTAAAGTAGTCCATTGCCGAGTTGCCATACAGATCGAGTTGGTTTCTTGCCCAGCTGAACTCCTCTTCATCGGTAGTATCTTTCAGAATATAAGGACGGATGAGGGTATAGACCAGAAAGGCCAGCGACACAAATCCACTGAAATTAATAGAATACAGGAAACCCTGCGCAAAAGCATCCTGTGCAATCAGGTCTTCGCTCTCAATAAGTACAAAGTTTTCAAGTGTATATTTTACCGACTGTATGAAGCTAAAATCGACATTAAAATGTCTGGCATCCAGGAAGTAGAAACCTATCGTGCCATATAAAACTACCGCTGCAACACTCAGCAAGGTCGTTTGGATACCCAGATAGCGTAATCTGGAATTGTGTTTTACGTAGTACTCCTTGCGGGAAGCAATCAGACCGATGATAACGATCACCGAGAAACTGGCCTCCTCATAATCGATCGCTTTGGTCAGGTTACCTACGAGAGAGAGTAAACATAGTCCCAGCGCAAAATACCAGGCCATCCTGAGCCCTTTAAGCATGAATGCTGCGGTAACCAGCAAAAACAGCCCTGCTACCAGTACAAAGTAGTTGGAAGCAGCAATGGCGGAGACCGGCAGGAAGTCTTTCAGAAAAACCAGCCGCTCATGGATAGCCGGTGTAAGCACAGACACAATATTCACGATGCCGAGAACCAGGATGAGCAATGCTGGTACAATGCGCATCAGTAACTTATTGATCTTAACCAGGAAACTTAATGCTCCAAGCAGCAGCGGGATCCAGAACTCCATGAAGCGGTAAAGAAAAGTGACCGATACGGCCTGGGCATCATCATATCCCATCCTGATCAGCATAAATGTCATGGAAGCTTCCACTGCACCAAGACCACGCAAAAACGGAGAAATGATCAGAAATACTACCCCAACCACATAACTTACTGTAGCAATGAGAAAAGAAGGCTCAATGTTGAGCGCCAGCATCGCAATATAGATGTGAACAATACCGAAAACCTCGATCAGCATGCTCCATAAAAATGTCCTGATAAAGCTCCGGCGTTCAATCTGGTTACTGGTAAATTCTCCAAGCCAGACCTCAACTACAGGTACATATCTGATGATCAGGCGATATACACTGTTTTGTTTTGCGACCGACCTGTATAGCAGATACACACCGCCTATCAGGAGAAATACCGCGATCAGCCCATACCATTCTCCGGCACCAATACTGCCTTCACAAATGGCATAGATAAATACCGGAATGGCAATGGCCACTACAGAAAGTATACCTACAAAACCGTATATAGAGGAGGCAAAATTCACCTGCGACCTGGTGACGCCTTTTTTCTCGATATCACCGCTGAAGAAGGCCAGCGAGGAAACACCACCTGCAGGCAGAAAGACACTGATAAAGTTCCTCTTCAGGTAAAGCATGGTGGCATCCAGCAGTCCTACTTTGCTACCTACAGCTGCAAATGAAGCGCGATACATCTCTCCGTGGATAAACACGTATACGATGCTCAGTAAGACACCTATAGAAATCCAGTCCCAGCGGGAGGTAACTACAAGGTGTTTTACTTCCTGAAGTTCCGCACGTTCATGCTGTATAAACCAAATGCCGAGGCCGATAAAAAACAGCGTGAAAACATAGCTGAATATAATCTTATAGTTTTCCCTGATGAAAGGAACCGGGTTATATTTGGGTGATA
Source organism: Pedobacter sp. MC2016-15 (assembly GCF_026239695.1). Lineage (GTDB taxonomy): Bacteria > Bacteroidota > Bacteroidia > Sphingobacteriales > Sphingobacteriaceae > Pedobacter. Next base: position 102,929 of record NZ_JAPIVS010000001.1, read on the forward strand.
TTTTCATGTGCTGCTGCCCGCTTTTTAATGAAGGTACTTACTTTTTGGAAAAGAAGACAATTACCAGTGCAATGAAAGACCAGGTAAGCATCTGCCAGGTGGATAAATCCCAACCACCATGTTTCCAGCAGAGCAGCCCAAAAAATGTGCCTATTCCCCCACCGATAAAATAGGTAGTCATGTAAATGGTATTCAGGCGGCTGTGTGAGTTTTCATCGAGCGAATAGATTCTGGCAAAATTGGTAATCTGTGTGGCCTGCACACCAATATCCAGCACGAAGATGGCGATGATCATGACGATCACCGAAAGGGGAAAAACTTTGAGCAGGATAAGGCTGCATATCACCATGCCGACGGTCATCATCAGGGATTTGCGGGTATTTCCTTTATCGGCAAGTTTCCCAAAGTATGGTGCTACCAGCGCGCCACCAATGGCTACCAGTCCGAATAACCCAATGGTATCGGCATGGAAGTTAAACGCGGGGCCACTGAGATAAAAGGTAACGGTAGTCCAGAAGGAACAGAAGATACCAAAGGTAAAGGCGCCAAGAATGGCCGATTCACGCAATATTCTGGGCTCTCCCACCAATTGCAGTGTAGATTTAAGCAATGCGATATAATTGCCTGTAAATTTATGTTTTACGTCCGGAAGGTAGAGCTTGAGTAAAACAGTAATGCCGAGAACCATTGCTGCGGAAATACCATACACTGCCCGCCATCCGAACCAGTCGGTAATAAACCCGCTGATCACCCTCGAACCCAGAATGCCGACCAGGATACCACTGAAGACAATTCCGACGGTTTTACCACGGTTGACCTTATCCAGACTGGCTGCCATCGGAAGTATAATCTGCGCAGGGGCAGAACAGATACCAATCAGTAAACTGAGTATCCATACAAACAGGACGCCTTTGGAGAGTACCATCAGGATCAGCACCACTGCCAGGGCAAGCATCAGCAGCAGGATGAGCTTTTTGCGGTTGACCATATCCCCCATAGGGATCAGAAAAAACATGCCCAGTCCATATCCCATTTGTGCAAACATGGAAACTCTCCCGATTTCTGCATCTGTAGCATGGAGTGACATGGCCATTTCTTTTAAAATTGGCTGATTGTAGTAGATATTGGCAACAGTAATTCCTGCTGCAATAGCCATTAATATAATCGTACCTGATTTCAGGGGGGCACCATCCTGGTGAAAATTCTTTTCTGAGGCTTTCATTGCTGCAAAAGTAGCAAAGCCCGGCACAATTGCTGCCAGATTAGTGTCGTATTACTCGTCGTACGATGTATTTAAATGCGGGTTATATTTTTCAGCCTCTTCAATACCATGATAGTCTGACAACACCAATGCCGCAACAGGCTTAGTACATACGTTATGGGAGAAATGTACCGCGACCATTCCGTCTGCTGTTCTGAAAGAGCCATCTTCATCCTCGATGATCGCTGCAGTTCCCAGATTTACCATAGGCTCAATGGCGAGCACCAGGTTGCTTCGCATCTCTATTCCGTCCACTCTCCTGCCAAAATTTGGCATTGGAGGAAGCTCATCCATGGAACGGCCTATAGCATGCCCGCCCAGTTCCCTGCTGATGCCATAACCACGTCTTTCGTTGTAATGCTGTATGGCACTGCTGATTTCGCCAAGGTTCTGACCGGTAATCGCTTCCTTAATTCCCAGAGTGAGTGAGTCTTTGACAGTCCTCACCAACGTGAGAATTTCCTGACTGGTTTCACCGATAATGAAGGTATAGGCATGGTTGCCATGGAATTCGTTTTTGATCACACCGGTATCAATTGATAAGATATCGCCTTCGCGTAAAACCCGCTCACTTGGCCGGCCATGGGCGATGACATCGTTGATCGATGTGCAGATGTGAAAAGGATAACCTTCATAGTTGAGGAAAGACGGGATGGCACCATTGTCCCTGATGAATTCATTTGCCAGCTTATCCAGGCTCAACGTAGTGATACCTGGTCTGATTTCATGAGCGAGTTCTGCAATAGTATCGCTCACCAGCATGGCACTGATGTGCATCAAATCTACTTCTTCGTCTGTTTTATAAATGATCATGGTGTAAAAATTAATCTAATCAATCTTTAAACTGCGGTCGGCAAAGCCGAGAGTTTCCTGCGCATGATGGCTCACAATAATCGTAGTCGTTTCAAATTCTTTTAAAATAATTTTCAGATCTGTTATCAGATCTTCGCGCAGCTCGTCGTCCAGAGCCGAGAATGCTTCGTCCATCAGCAGGAGCTTCGGCCGTTGTGCCAATGCACGTAAAATCGCGAGCCGCTGTTGCTGTCCGCCCGACAAATGCTGGGGTTTGTGGCTGTCAAAACTTTCCATTCTGCCCATTGTCAGCAACCTGCTGATCAGCAGTTCATCCGTACTGGCATATTGCAGGTGCTCCCGGACAGTCATATTTGGGAAGAGGGCATAATCCTGAAACACAAAACCTGCTTTTCTCTCCTGAGGAGACATATTTATCCCCGCTGCGGTATCAAGCCAGGTCTGTCCATGTACCACGATCTTTCCCTGCTCCGGAGTACTCAGACCGGCGATGATGCGAAGGAATGTAGTTTTCCCTATTCCTGAAGGACCATATACTTTGGTAACGGAACCTGCAGGAAAACTATCCGCGACAGTAAGTCTGTATCGTCCTTTATAGGTTTTGATATTTTTTTGTATGTTGATACTGATCATTCCAAAGGCCCCCTCATCGCATTTTTGTTGAACACAAAGACCAGGATCACAATCACAAAGGTGATAGCGAATAAAATGAGTGAATACATATTAGCTTCATGGTACTGGTTGTTATCTACTGCATCATAGATAGCTATAGAAGCTACTTTTGTGCTTCCCTCGAGTCGCCCGCCGATCATCAGTACCACTCCAAACTCACCAAGGGTATGTGCAAAAGTGAGCACAATTGCTGTCCACAAAGACGATTTGATATTCGGCAGCTGCACACGGTAGAAGGTATGCAGTTTGGATTTGCCCATTGTATAGGATGCTTCAGCAAGTGATGCCGGCAAGTGTGCCAGTGCAGATTTTACAGGGCTCACCATGAAAGGAAGACTGTAAATGACGGAAGCGACAACGAGACCCTCGAAAGAAAATACCAGGCTGAGGTTGAAATATTCGAGCAGCCAGCGCCCAAAAAAACTATTGGGACTAAAACTGAGCAGCAGGTAAAATCCCAGTACGGATGGCGGTAGTACCAGCGGCATGGTCAGAATAGCTTCAATGACTACTTTTAACCAGGAACTGCGCCTGGATAACCAATATGCCAGTGGAATACCAATCAGCATCAGTATCATTGTGGTGATGGCAGCAAGTTTAAGGCTGAGCCATATGGGAGTCCATTCCATTACCATTCTATGTTATGCTGTGGTATAGCCAAATTGTCTGAAGATAGCGTTTGCAGCAGCAGAGAAAAGATAATCATAAAACTTTTTATTATTCACATAATTCTTGTTCTTCGCATATTTCAACAGAACCGCCCCCTGTTCAATCGGGCTATATGATTTTGGGTCAACTTTCTGCCAGGAAAAACGCTGAGATGCGGGGAGTTCATAAACCAGGGATTGCGTGGTAAAACCAAGCCCCACCACCCTCTGGAGAACATAGGTGTTTACCTGACTGATGCTTTCTGCTACCACGAGCTTTTGTGATACCGGCTGATAGATTTTGTAATAGTTGAGGGCTTCTTCTGCAGCTTTTCCATATGGTGCAGTTTTAGGGTTTGCGATAGCAACCTTACCAGCATCTTTGCCAGTGATCCTGGATTTCCAGTTTTTTACATCAGCACCTGTTGAAGAACAGACAATCAGGCTGCCCATTGCATAAATCTGTGGCTTGCTTAAGGTGAATCCTTCAGTGTACAGATTCTGGGGAAACTCCGTATCGGCTGATAAAAAAATATCATACGGGGCTCCATTTTTTATCTGCACCGCAAGCTTGCCCGATGCACCACTGATCACTTCTACAGCAATGCCTGTTTTTTTTTGAAAATCTGCTGCCAGTTTTTTGAGCACAAATTGTGCATTGGCAGCGACAGCTACACGAACTGGCTGGGCAAATGCGGATAGCCCAAGAAGGCTAATAAAAGTAAGTAGGATCAGTCTTTTCAACATAGCGCTTTTGTTTGCCGTTCTAAATGTAAAGCATTCCATTTAATATACTGTTTTTCCCGGAGAATTTTAAGTGTAGTAAACAAAACTTTCATAAAAATAAAACCCCCGTATATAACAAAGCCGGGTATTCATTCTGAAATGAATACCCGGCCTTTATGTTTTTGTCTGTAAAACTAGTTTACTTTTCTGATCTCTACACGACGGTTAAGTACTTTACCTTCTTCAGTATCATTAGAAGTCATTGGTTGTGTTGCACCAAAACCTTTAATGCTCATGTTGGCGGCAGGAATACCTGCATTTACCAGATATGATTTTACTGAATTTGCTCTGTCAACTGAAAGTGACATGTTGTGCTCAGCAGTTCCTTCAGCAGATGAGTGGCCGTTCAGGATAAATTTAACTGATTCGTCTTTTTTCATTTCAGTAGCTACCTGGTCAAGCACCGCGAAAGAAGCAGTTTTTAACACGCCAGAATTGAATTCAAACTGGATGTTATCAAAAGCATAATTTGGTTTTGCCGGCGCCGGTGCTGGTTCTTCTTTCTTTTCAACCGGTGCAGGTTCTGGTTTTGCTGGTTCTTCAACCGGTTTAGTAACTGGAGGAGCTGGTTTGGCAGCTATTTTTTTTGTTTTACACGCTTGAAGCGAGATCGTCATTAGACCTATAATGGCTAATAATACGTGGGGTCTTAAAATTTTCATCAATAATTTGTTTTTGTAAACATATAAAATATCCTTCATATCTGTAAAAGATAGATATATTGCATAATTAATAAATATAAACGGATTAAATCCCGGAAAAGTGTTAGAAGCTTGATCCGCAACGTGTAATTGGCTATATCAATGAGAGTTATTCATACCAGTGAATTAACAAATATCCAGAAAAAAGCAATTATGAAGCTCTGGAATAACGAATATCCCGACCAGTTAAACTACCGTAACCTGACGGATTTGAACTCCTACCTTGCTACTTTACCTGGTGCGATGCACTTTTTATGTGTCAGGGATGCTGAAATCCTGGGCTGGGCATTTAAATTTTCACGTGATGCTGAAACCTGGTTTGCGATTATACTGGACAGCAAAATTCATAAACAAGGCGTTGGCACCATGTTGCTGGATATCCTGAAGGCGGATGAAAATGCCCTTACAGGATGGGTGGTAGACCACGACCGGTATCTGAAGATCAATGGGGATGCCTATCCATCCCCACTGAACTTTTATCTTAAAAACGGGTTTGGAGTAAACCGGCAGCTGCGCCTGGAATCAGCACACTTATCCGCTGCTATGGTTAAATGGCAGGCACGCCCTGTTTTCCAGGTCTGATTCATCATTCTTCAGCAGTATTCCCCGTAAATTTAGACTGCAGGTAAAAGGCCCCCTTGTTTGCTATTTGCGCATGCTCCGCTAATGGGCTCAGGGCTTTAATGGCAGTATAACCTAACTCAGATACCCCGGTCTTTACTTCAACTTTTTGAAAGGTGGTTCCTTTCTTACTTTTGCCGGTAACCAGAAATATATACTCTCTTCCTTCAGCGCGTATGACAGCATCTGCCGGTACTGCATTTAGCAATTCATGACCAACGCTGATCAGTGCGGTTACATACATCCCGGGAATCAGGTTTTGTTTTGCGGTATTATTGATCACAGCGTGAACGATGACTCCCTTGCTTTCATTTTCAAATGATTTATTGATACCGCTGATCGTACCTGCAATCTGTTGATTATCCTGATTGGTCAGCTGTAAATCAACCCTCTGCCCTGCTTTAACTTTCATGAGGTCTTTCTCAAAAACAATGAGGTCGCAATGGATTTTAGAATTGTCTACCACTTCCATGATGGATGTCCCCGGCTGTACATAAGCGCCAATGTTTGCCGTGATTTGCCCCACTGTTCCGCTGATTGGTGACTTGAGCGGAAATCCTGAAATGATCTGTCCATTTTTTATGGATGCCAGCTGTACCCCCAGTTGTTTCAGCTGACTTTCATAAGCGCTGATCCTGCCACGTTCAGCCTGGTAGGTGGCTTCTGATTGCTGATAGGATTTTCCTGTGCCGGCACCGGCTTCTTTCAATTGCTTTTGCCTGTCATATTCTGCCTGCACATAACTGAAGCTATTCTTCGCTGCAAGGTAGTCCTGCTGTATCCGGATCAGCTCCTGGTTCTCGATCATTGCAAGTACTTGTCCTTTCCTGACCTGCTGTCCTTCGATGACGGTAATGTTTTGCAGTAAACCTCCTGAAAGAACGCTGACATCAGCTTTATTTTGGGGCGGAACAGCTAGTTGCCCGCTGGCTTTAACGATAGTATTGAGGTTTTTGCGTTCTACAGGACCTGTCTCGATGCCCACTGCCGCCATCTGTTCGCTGCTGAGCTCCATTTGTTTTGCCTTAACCGCGGTTTCAGGTGATTTTTCTTCTGTCTCTTCAACTGGTTTAGTACTGCAGGAAAGCATTGTTGCTGATATGATCACGCACAGTGCCAACTGTATATATAATTTAGCTGTCATGTTTATTCTCCTTTGATAAATTGTAATTGAATTGCGGATTGATTGAGCTGGCTGAGGGTTTCGAGATAGGTTAATTTCACCTGTATTGCCCCTGCTATATTCTGAATATATTCGATATATCCGATTTCACCGAGATGAAAGGAAACCTGTGTAATCCTGATCTGTTCATCTGCCCGTGCCAGTCCACCCGATGTATAATAACTTACAGCCTTCCTGAACTTTGTATATTGCTGCAACTCCAGTTCATACTGCATTTTGATGTTGGACTTTGCCAGCGCGTAGTTGCTTTCCGCAATTTTTCCGGATAACTGCTCTGCTTGTATTCTGGCACGGTAGGCTTTACTGAAAACCGGTACTGCCAGCCCCAGCTGCAGACCGGCGATTCGTGTACCCGGGTGATAAGCGCGGTTGATATTTGCGGGATTAAAGCCGGAAACTACAATTTGCTGATGATAAGCTATAGTGAGGTCTGGCAGCGCTTTGGAGCGTTCTACCTTAACTTTTGCTTTGGCAAGATCTATATGTTGTTGTTCCTGGTTTAATTGTGGGTTCCGACTGATATCAAGGCTATCCGGTTCTATCCGCATTGGCATTAATATGGGCTGATGTGCGATTTCCGGTTTTTCGGTTGTATTCATCAGTTGCTGCAGGTAGAGCAGGTTACTGTTAAAATCGACCTCTGCTGCAGCTTTCAGGGTCTGGATTTCCTGATATTTATTCTGCGCGCTGATCAGCTCCAGCCGCGAAGTTTCACCGGTTTTAAACCTGAGCTCTGCCCTTTTCACAAAGCCGGCGTAAATACTGTCCAGGTAATGTAGAACTTTCCAGATTTCGCGATTGATAAGTCCGGCATAATACACACTCCTGATGTTGCGGGTAACTTCTGCACGACTCAGATTGCCGGAGCGCCGGGCCAGTATCAGCTGTTGCTCCAGAAGTTTTTTCTGGTTTTTATACAATCCCGGCCAGGCGATATTCTGGGTTAATCCAAGTGCATTATCCATATTACCGCCACTGGTAGGGTCTTGTGTGAGCATCACTTCAGTTTTTGGTAAATCAAAAGCTGTTCCCTGCATCTTTGCTGCATGAGCAACCGAGAGATCTGCAGCCTTTAACTGCAGGTTGTTTCGCAACGCGATGGCAATGGCACTGTCAATAGTCAAGCTCTTTGGCTGTTGCGCAGCAGCATTTGAGGGCGCGAGGCAGCCTATGAAACAAAAGATCACTACCAGGCTGGGTACTCCTCTGAGCGTTTTTACTTTGTTAAAAAGGAGATAGAGGCATGGCAATATGAAAAGCGTCAGGAAAGTCGCCGTGATCAGCCCGCCAATGACCACTGTGGCCAGCGGACGCTGAACTTCTGCACCCGCACTTGAGGAGAGAGCCATCGGCAGAAAACCCAGTGAAGCTACCGAAGCTGTCATCAGTACCGGTCTTAGCCTGTCCTGCGTTCCCTGCAATACCCGCTGATAGATATCATGCATCCCTTCCTGCTCCAGCTGGTTAAAATGCCCGATCAAAACCATGCCGTTGAGCACAGCTACGCCAAATAAAGCGATAAAACCTACGCCCGCCGAAATGCTGAAAGGCATATCTCTGAGCAGCAATGCAGCTATGCCACCCATTGCTGCAAGAGGCACTGCCGTAAAGATCAGCACCGTCTGTTTGACTGAGCGGAAAGTAAGATACAGCAGGATCAGGATCAGTATGAGTGCCGCGGGAACAGCGATCAGCAGGCGCTGCTTGGCTTCCTGCAGGTTGCGGAACTGCCCGCCGTAACTGAGGTAATATCCGGAGGGCAATTTCACTTTCTTTTCGAGCAGGGCACTGATTTCCTTTACAGTACTTTCTACATCGCGTCCTTTTACATTAAAGCCTACGAAAATACGTCTTTTGCCATCCTCTCTGGATACCTGTGCCGGGGAGTCCTGAAAAGCAATATCCGCGACCTGGCTGAGCGGAACTTTGTTACCTGTAGGCAGAGGGACGAGCAGGTTCTTCACATTGGAGATATTTTCCCTGAGATCCCGCTGCAGGCGCACAACCATATCAAACCTCTTCTCGCCTTCGAAGACTACACCCGCCACATTACCCGCAAAGGCAGTGCGGAGGATCATATTGATGTCGCTGATATTTAATCCGTATTGGGCCATTTTATCGCGGTTATAATTCACTGTAATCTGGGGCAGACCGCTCACTTTTTCTACAAAAGGTTCTGTTACGCCCTTCACCGGAGCAACTATGGCAGCAACCTGCTCAGCTTCTGCAGAAAGCACCTCCAGGTCGTCACCATAGATCTTAACTGCTACATCCTGCCTGATGCCAGTCATCAGTTCATTGAAACGCATTTGCATAGGCTGGGTAATTTCCACATTGATGCCCGGTATAACCGACAGTGCCTGCTCCATTTTTTCCATGATCTCTTCGCGGCTATCAGCGGAAGTCCATTCATCCCTGGCTTTCATCGCCAGCATCATATCGCCCCGCTCCATAGGCATAGGATCAGTAGGTATTTCAGAGCTGCCGATGCGGGTAACTACCTGCTTCAGCTCCGGAAAGCGGCTCTTCAGAATTTGCTCTGCCTTGCCAAAGGTTTTTACCACCTCGGATAATGAGCTGCCCTGCATCATGGAGATCTCCACGGTCAGATCTCCTTCTTCAAGCGTAGGGATAAACTCACCTCCCATCCGCGCAAATGCCCAGATGCTCGCTGCAAAGAGGATCAGTGTAACTGTAATGATTGCTACCTTTATTCTCAGTACCCTGATTAATATCAATTGATAATATTTTTGTGCAAAGCGGATAAAACGGTCAGACCAGTTCAATTGATGTACAGTCTTCCTGCTCAGGAACAAGCTGCTGGCCATCGGAACCCAGGTTAGTGACAGGATAAAGGCACCCAATATGGCAAAGGCCACGGTCCCTGCCATCGGCCTGAACATCTTTCCTTCAATCCCCACCAGGGCAAATAAGGGCAGGTATACGATGAGGATGATGATTTCTCCAAATGCGGCACTGCTTCGGATCTGCCTGGCGGCAACATAAACCTCCTGGTCCATTTCCTGTTGGCTCAGTTCCGCTTTGTTCGTAAAAAGCCTGTTTTCGGTAAGACGGAAGACGATTGCTTCAACGATGATGACTGCTCCATCTACGATGAGACCAAAGTCTATAGCCCCGAGGCTCATCAGGTTTCCTGAGACGTTAAACAGCTTCATCATGGCAAAGGCGAAGAGCATCGCCAGTGGGATTACTGATGCCACAACCAGTCCCGCGCGGAGATTCCCCAGCAAAAGCACAAGGATCAATACTACAATGAGCGCCCCCTCAAGGAGGTTCCTCTTCACCGTCGAAATTGCACGGCCCACCAGTTCAGTCCGGTCGATAAAGGGCTCTATGACCACTCCTTCAGGCAGGGATTTCTGGATCTGGACAATTCGTTCCTTTACATTTCTGATGACCTGATTGAAATTTTCACCCTTCAGCATCAGCGTCACTCCTGCAACCACTTCGCCCTCGCCATTTCTGGTTACAGCGCCATACCGCGTGGCACTTCCTGCTTGTACAATGGCAATATCCCTGATCAGTACAGGTCTGCCCCCGGTACTTTTTACTACAGTTTTTCGGATATCCTCCAGGTTTTGAATCTGCCCTAATCCTCTGATGAAATAGGCCTTGCTCTGCTGTTCGATATAAGAGCCACCGGTGTTTTCGTTGTTCTTTTCCAGTGCCTCAAATACTTCAGGAATGGTGAGCCCCATGGCATTCAGCTTGTCATTGTCGAGCGCAACCTCGTACTGTTTAACGTCGCCGCCCCAGCCACTCACTTCTGCTACGCCAGGTGTACCCGCAAGCTGAGTTCGTACCAGCCAATCCTGCAGGGTCCTGAGGTCTGTAGCTGTATATTTATCCTTGTAACCTGGCTTCGTATGCAGCACATACTGATATATTTCTCCCAGTCCGGTAGTAATAGGCGCCAGCACCGGCCTGGTAAATCCCCTGGGAATGCTGCTTTCAGCTTCGCGCAGCTGCTCATTTACCTGCTGCCTTGCCCAGTAAATGTCTGTATTGTCTTTAAACACGAGGGTAATCACTGAAATGCCCGAACGGGATATCGATCTTTTTTCCAGGATATCCGGGATATTGGCCATCGCCAGTTCAATCGGTGCAGTGATAAATTGTTCCACTTCCTGTGCGCCCAGGCTGGCTGCCTGGGAAATAATCTGCACCTGGTTATTGGTAATATCGGGTTGCGCATCCACCGGAAGGTGATACACAGCATAGACCCCGGCCAGCACTAGGGCCAAAGTCATTAATCCGATAGTTATTTTGTTCTTGATAGAGAAACTAATAATCTGATCAAACATGAAATTGATAATATAAGATGAACCTCATGGCAAATCGCCAGAGGTGAATCATTGAAATAAATAAGAATTTGTAGAGCTGATTAAGACAGGGATAGTTTCGGCGGCTGCCAGATGGAAAGGCTGATCTCTTTTGGGAATGAGATGTGATAAAGTGAGAATCGTTGTGGAATTACGCTATTTACGGGTTGTGTTTGTAACACAAAGGATGGAACAGTTTTGTTGACACCACAGCAGGCGCATGTACAAAAAGGCGGACAGTCGTCTTCCTGCTCAAGGGTCCCGGGGCTGTGCAGACTGATGCTGGCAGTTGAGGATGGAGCCATAGCAAACTCTTCCTTATCCTTACAGCCAAGCAGGGATAGAAACAGGATATAGCAGTTGAGCACCAGAATAATTGCCTTCACAAAAACAAATCTAGGAATATTTAAGAAAGGAAAAGAATAATGCTACTTTTTAAAAAGATAGTTGGCGACGATTGCCACAAGCCCCAGAACATTTGCAGTTGTGGTAGTTAGCAGAGTGATGATGACACTGTCAGAATATACCAGTGAGCCCTTTCCAACAGCAATAAATATCCCAAGTACCAGGAATAACCACATGATGGTAACCGTGAACAGTACAGTAGCGTAGTCCTTTCTCTCGTTCTTGTCCTGCTCAATGATGTCATTCTGAAGACGCTGGGACCTGAGATCTTCGGCCCTCAGTTCATCTTCGGCCCTGACTTCTACTTCCTTTGAAGAATTATTGGTGTCAACAACAATTGTATCGTGGATACTCATTATTCTTTGATAAAGTTTTCAAAATAACGCTTGATTTCATCATCAGAAATATAAACAGATCTGGGCTGCGCATGAAAGGCTTTGTCCCAGGGTGAATTTACATTGTGGGACCATTTGGAAAGGGTGAGACCATCGAGGTTTTTAGCATTATCCCAGGCTTCTCTGATAATTGCAAGATCTTCATCATTTACATTGATTGCTGAGGAATTGACGAGGCTTTTACCACCTACCAGCACCGGTACGTTTTTGGGCTGGGGGATATTATCGCCACGGTATTCCTTAAACTCGTGGTAAACACTTTCGATCACGGGGCCGTAATCCCAGGCCTCAAAACGCTCATTGATCAGCTTCTCTCCTTTCCGTTTGTAGGAAATACCGTTCGCCAGATAAATCATCTTTTGCAGTTTCATTGGCGTAACCGGGATTTCTTCCGACAATGAAAGTTTGATCAGTTCGTTTGCGATTGTAATAGCCGGGTATGACATTTGCTTATGTTATAAGATCAGTACTATACAAAAATACTAATTTATTTAGTTAAATAAAAACAAAATAAAATGCAGGATAATTTTGTTCCTGAGCCGATGAACCAGCGAAATCTTATTTATTTCTGAATCACTTTTTCCTCTATCCTAAGGCTTTCCCTATGTAGGGCATGGAGAAATTCTGTAATAAACTCTTCGGACAGCCCTTCCTCTTTTCCGGCCCTGATCGCTTTATCAAGAATCTGCTGGAAGCGCGATGCCTGCAATGGAGGTATATTATTTTTGGCTTTGTAAAAACCTATTTCTTTTACGATTCTCTCTCTTTCACCAAGCACTTTAATGAGTGTCTCATCTAAGGAATCGATCTTTTTTCGATGCATTTCGAGGATAATGTCTTTTGCTTCTTCTTTTTTCACTGGAATAGATTGCGCGTAAGTACCTAGACAACAAATAATTAATACTGCTATAATGTAATTATATTTTTTCAATTCTTTTTCTGGCTATTACAAATTAAACACTTCTTATACGAAAAATACACAATATTATTGTCATTGAGCAGTTGGTTTAATCAAAATGAGAAGATCAATTATTAAATTACACTTTTGAGTAATTTGCGCCAATCAGAGCAATTCACCTGCCTGGCTCCATTTCTATCAGTATGATAATTAAACTATCTTTAAAATTATAAACCAGTTAAACTGAATAATGGAATTTACAGAATTATGTAAGCCTTTTGACTCGCTTACACCTAAGGAGCTTTATGCAATATTGAAATTGAGAAGTGAGATCTTTGTAGTAGAGCAGAAATGTATTTTCCTGGATATGGATAATATAGATCAGGGATGTCAGCACCTGATGTTATATCACAATAAAGAATTGATGGCCTATGCGAGACTTGTTCCGGCAGGGCTTACTTTTGAACAGCCTTCAATAGGAAGAGTAGTGAGCAGTCAGGCCGCGCGAGGAAAGGGTTTTGGCAAACAGTTGCTCAAGCTTTCTATAGAAAACTGTATCCGGCTATATGGAAACAAGCCGATCAGGATTGGCGCCCAGGTTTACCTCAAGGCTTTTTACGAGTCCTTCGGCTTTATCAGTGAAAATGATTTTTATGACGAGGATGGCATTGAACATGTACATATGATCAGGTCAGCAAATTAAATTATCTATGTTACAAAGTAAAATATTTCAGATTGCCTCAGAAACAGAATGGCAGGATCTGGGTGAAGGAATCCAGCGTCAGGTATATGGTTATGATGACCGCATCATGATGGTGAAAGTTAAATTCGAGAAAGGTGCTGTAGGCGTCCTGCATCAGCACCCACATACTCAGATCAGTTATGTAGAAAGTGGCGTTTTCCAGGCGACAATTGCCGGTGAGGAGAAAGTTTTGCAGCAAGGTGACGGGTTTTATGTCCCACCTGGAGCTGTACACGGTGTGGTTTGCAGTGAATCCGGGGTTTTGGTGGATGTTTTTAGTCCTCACAGGGGAGACTTTCTCTGATTTATTCATTAAAGTTACATTGAGTAGCGATAATTTGATTTTTTTAAAGTTTTTGGTGGTTATATTTACGAAACAACCTAAACTATAACGCTGAAAATGAAATTATCGCTCGCTTTTCTGGCGGGATGGCTGCTTTTGGGCTCTCCTGCCATCTCACAAATTAAAAATCAAAGTAACCTTCCTGCATCATCAATATCATCAGCCACTCAGGGTTTGAAAAAGTATGATGGTTATTTTAATTCTATTACGATGCAAAAACTTCACGAATATTACTTGAAGTGGATAAGCTGGATCAGGAGTTTCTCTATGTAAATACATTACCTGCAGGTGGTGGTGGCGCTGGCGACAGGGGAAATATCGGTGGATACCGCATTGCTAAATTTATCCGTATTGAAAACAAAGTCATGCTGACTTTGCCCAACTATGATTACCGCGCAATCAGTAAAAATCCCTATGAAACAAAACTGGTGGAAGAATCTTTTCCTCAGTCCATCATATGGGGATTTGTTCCACTGGTGATTGAAGGTGATAAAGTGCTGATTGACATCACGGCATTTCTGATGCGGGATAGTCACAAAGTTGCCGACAGAATTGGAAAAAGTCCCTCTTCTTTCTTTGCCGCTGCAAACAGGGCTCCGGGAGCGGCATACCGCATCGATGAATCAAGGTCTTCGTTGTATATGGCCAACACCAAGAACTTTCCCAAGAACACTGAATTTGAAGCTATGCTGACCTTCAGCGGTAGCGGTGCAGCTGAACGGAGTTATTTCAGCGGTGGACCGGGCACTGCTCAGGCCGCACCTGACCCTTCATCAGTTACGATCAGGACACATCAGTCCTTTATAGAACTACCGGATAATAAGTATAAACCAAGAGTTTATGATCCCCGCTCCGGCTTTAATTCTATGGATTACTTTGACTTTGCTACGCCGCTTGACCAACCTTTAGTGAAGAAGTTTGTAAGGCGCTGGCGACTGGAAAAGAAAAATCCTGACGAAGCTTTTAGTGAGGTAGTTAAGCCGATTGTTTACTATGTGGACAGAGGTGCTCCGGAGGATGTTAAAAAGGCCTTGATGGAAGGCGGATCCTGGTGGAACCAGGCCTTTGAAGCTGCGGGCTTCAAGAACGCGTTTCAGGTAAAAGAAATGCCGGAGGGTGCCGACCCAATGGATATACGTTACAGTGTGGTCAACTGGGTGCACCGCCCTACCCGGGGCTACTCTAATGGTGTTGGGATCTTTGATCCACGCACAGGTGAAATTATCAAGGGTGAGGTTTCCCTCGGCTCCATGCGCGACCGCCAGGATTTCCTCATCTTTCAGGGGCTGAAACAAATCTATGGTGATGATAAAAATGCAAACCAGCTTGCTGTGGATATGGCTTTGGCAAGGATCAGGCAGCTTTCTGCACACGAGATTGCACACACGCTGGGCTTTTACCATAACCACCTGGCCAGTGTAAACGACAGGGCTTCAGTAACTGATTATCCATTCCCCAGGGTCACTCTCAAACCCAACGGACAGGTAGACATCTCTGATGCCTATGCGAAAAATATCGGCAGCTGGGACAAACGTGCCGTCATCTGGGCCTACACTCAATTTCCCGAAGGTGCAGATGAAAAGGCTGGCCTGGAGAAGATCATGCAGGAATCCCTGAAAGAAAATCAGGTATTTATGTTTGACCTGACAGTACATCCGCAGACTGCGCAATGGGACAATGGCGATGATCCTTCTGCGGAGCTTCTCCGTCTCATGACTGTACGGAAAAAGGTGCTCGCTGATTTCTCTGAAAAAGCTATTCCTGTAGGCAGTCCGATGGCCACAATGGAAGAAGTGCTCGTTCCCGTATACCTGTTGCACCGCTATCAGATCGATGCTGCGGCGCACGTTTTAGGCGGATTGGATTTCAGGTATGCCTTGCGCGGCGACGGTCAGATACCCACCAGGCTGATTGCCCCTAAAGATCAATGGAAGGCTTTTGATGCGCTGATGAGTACAATTACCCCTGAGGCACTGGCGCTGCCGGAAAAACTGATCCGTCAGCTGGCACCTTACCCCGAAGGGTATTCCCGTACAAAGGAAAACTTTCAGGGGTATACAGGCGTCACCTTCGACCCTGTTGGAGCAGCGGAATCCATCGCTGGTGTTACGCTGTCGTGTTTGCTGGATGCCGAGCGCGCAGCCAGGTTAGTGGAATATCATTCCAGAGATGCTGCCCAACCGGGACTGCTTGCGGTGATCGACAGATTAACGGCCCAGACCTGGAAAGCGAATCCTCTTTCTGGTTACAAAGGCCAGTTACAAAAGATGGTGAAAATGACCATGTTGAAAAAGCTGCTGGCACTGGCAGCGAATGCACCTGATCATGTGAGGTCGCAGGCAATGGCAGAAGTAAATTCCCTGAAAAAATGGATGATCAATGCTGAGGCTGCCGCTACGGATATGGAGCTCAAAGGCGATTATCTGTTCGGATTACAACAGATATCACAGTTTGAGAAGAATCCTGATAAGTTTCAGCCCGCTCCGGTAGTACTTATGCCCGCTGGTGCACCTATAGGATAAGTGAAATTATGGGTTATCTGATCGTCAACTGACTTAATTTGCGCATTCTGTAACCATTCATCGCTGTCTCGCCCAGCTGTGCAATCAGTTTATAGTTAGCAATTGCTCCAACGGCTGCCCCGATGAATGGTAACAGTTGCGCCAATTTAGCAAGATCAATATAGTCTCTGTATTCCTGCTGAAATTTTCTCCAGTCAAATTCCTCGACATGTTCAGGCAGGGACCGGCTATAGCCCTGCCATCCGGAAATGGTCTGGTATACCTCATTACGATGTTGCTGACTTGAAAAAGCAAGTTGAAAAAGGTATAAGAGGTATAATCTTTCTCTGTAATCTTTCACCTCATATCCATAGAGTGAGG
Source organism: Pedobacter sp. MC2016-15 (assembly GCF_026239695.1). GTDB lineage: Bacteria > Bacteroidota > Bacteroidia > Sphingobacteriales > Sphingobacteriaceae > Pedobacter. Next base: position 119,621 of record NZ_JAPIVS010000001.1, read on the forward strand.
CGATATCGAATAGCAGTTTGATCTTTAGACTCAGCAGAAGCGGGAAATCTGCCAGCCCGAGTAATATGCCTCCTGCACCAGTAACCGCACCTTCGATACTGGCTGTTTTTTGATAAAAGCTGATTTGTTTTTTTACCAATGATTCCCTTAGTTGTAATGAGGCGGTATCTTCAGGAGAGTTGGCGGTAGTATATTTTGCACCAAATAATACAGCCCTGATCATATTTTCGATGGTAGAGGTAATTACCTGATGAACCTTTTCAGGGATGACCGTATTGATTTTGTCCTGCACACGTTTAGAAACCCTGTCGGTCAGTGTAGGTGGTTTCAGCATCTTTAACTGCCAAAACTGTAATTGCATATATGCCTGATCTTCATAGGGAGTCATAGCATTTGTAGCTCAAAAATCAGGCCTCTATTTCAGTGGAGCTATACTTTCCGAAGGATTCAATATACTGCCCGATCTGGCGGGCAACAGGTTTAATTATATTGTATTCCGTCTTCCAGGTAACTGACTTATCTTCATTGATTACAGGGGTAATTGAACCGAGAAAGCTGGCTTCACAAAATACCCGGTAGCTGTCTCCATCAGTTGGAGAAAAGATCTGTAATGTCCGTTTTTTACCTTTATATTGATCTTCGTACAAATACTGCATAACTGAATGCCAAATTTTATGGCCATCCCAAAGTTATAACAATTCCTGAGAACCAATCTGCTGTTTAATGCGTAAGTGAATTTCGTAAACTATTTATAAACCTGAAAAACATGATAAACACAACCATTGCCGCCCTGTTAGGAGGCCCCGAAATGATCATCGTAGTTGTAGCTGTACTCCTCTTATTTGGTGGTAAAAAAATACCTGAACTGATGAGAGGACTGGGAAAAGGAATGAAGGAATTTAAAGAGGGACAAGAAGGGACGGAAGCACCTAAAGTTCAAAAAGAAGTATAAAACACGTATCTTTACACCATAAAAAAACGAAAGATATGAGTACTGAAAAAGCGATTTTAGCCGGTGGTTGTTTTTGGGGTGTAGAAGAATTATTCCGTCATCAACCTGGCGTATTATCCACAGTAGTTGGATACACTGGTGGTGATGTTCCCAATGCAACATACCGCAACCACGGAAGCCATGCCGAAGGTATTGAGATTACATTTGATCCTGAAATTTTATCCTATCGTGGATTGCTTGAATATTTTTTCCTGATCCACGACCCAACAACAAAAAACAGACAGGGAAACGATATTGGTACATCTTACAGATCTGCAATTTTTTTCCTGGATGAGAAACAGCAGGAAACTGCAAATGCTTTAATTGCTGAGATGGAAGCTTCTGGCAAGTGGCCAGGGAAAATTGTTACAGAAGTAGTACCGGCGACAGACTTCTGGAATGCTGAGCAGGAACATCAGGATTATTTACAGAAAAATCCGGGAGGTTATACCTGCCATTTTGAGAGACCTGAGTGGTCGCTAAGTTAACGACAGCATTTAACTATTGCTTGTGCTGAGTTCTCCCTGCATGCCTCAATGGTTACACAATTGTATATGCGAGTATAGTCCGACATTTTAGACAAAATGTCGGACTAAAGTCGGACTACTGTCGGACCTGTACTGCTAGTATACCGCGGAAACCCCGGGCAGCGTAGTATGATTGTGCGCCGTTGTGATAAACGAATACTTTACCGTAACGAAATTCAGCAAAGAGTCCCCCTCCTAGTTTTCTGATATCAGCTGGCGCTTTAATCCAGCTTGAAGTCTTAGTGTCAAACTTTCCAAACTGCTGGAGAGTTCTGTACTGCTCCTCCGACAATAGTTCTATACCCATTGCATCTGCCATGTCCACAGCATTGTTTTCAGGGCGGTTTTCTTTTCTTGACTCCAGTCCTGCCCTATCGTAACAAATACTTCTGCGACCCGCAGGACTCTCGGCAGCGAAATCATAGAAAGTATACGCTCCGGCATGATTGTCCAGGCTCAATACGTCGGGTTCACCTCCGGTAGCTTCCATCTGATGAAGAGAGAATAGCTTGTCAGGACTGGCCTTCAAACTGTCTTGCACTGCGGCCCATTCCAGACCTTCGTGCCGGTTCATGTTCTTTTCAAAGCGTGCCTGTAAAGTGCTGAGCAGTTCTTCAGCCTGCGCGGGCAATATTCCTTTGTTGCTGGTCATATCCTGATTTTGTTTGGTTCAGGATAAAGTTAATATTTGATACTTTTTCCGTCAATTATATTCACACTTTTACCCATTTTCTTTTGGATAACTTCAAAATGATGTAATTCACTTTGGCTGACCAGTGAAATCGCGTCTCCTGCATTTTGTGCACGTCCGGTTCTTCCGATACGGTGAACATAATCCTTCGGAGAACGTGGCAGTTCGTAATTGATTACAAAAGGAAGGTCAGGGATGTCAATACCTCTGCCCATTAAATCTGTGGCTACAAGGATTCTCAGGCTGCCAGACTTAAAGTGATGCAAGGTGTCAGTTCTTGCCCCCTGGCTCTTCTTGCTGTGAATGGCTGTTGCATTAAATTTGTTCTTGCGAAGTTTGTTCTCAATGGCATCTGCAGTAGCTACCGACGAAGCAAATATCAATACCTGTTTCATCTCATGATGTTTGATGAGATAGCGCAGAAAAGGGCCTTTTTCTGCATCTGAAACAATGTAAGCGGTCTGATTGATCAAATCCAGATCTGTCTTTTCTTCCTCAGCTTCAATTACGACAGGATCATGAAGCAGTATTTGCTCCATATTTCTGAGATCATTGCTGAGTGTTGCAGAAAAAAGGAGATTCTGGCGTTTTGAAGGCAATAAAGACATGATCTGATCAAGTTCTTCTATAAATCCGAGGTTCAGCAACTTATCAGCTTCATCAAGCACCAGGGTTTTAATTGCCGACAGATCTACGGCATTGGAAGCCACCAGCTCTAACAATCTCCCCGGCGTGGCGATTAGTATATTTACTCCCTGCATCGCCATCATTTGGGGATTTATTGATACTCCTCCATATACAGCAAGGGTCTTCAATCTCTCCGGTAGCGCACGCGCGAAAACCTGAAATACGCCTTTTACCTGCTCCGCCAATTCCCGTGTCGGTACCAGGACCAAAACATCTGCATGGCGGTTGTTTACCCTCAATTCCTGCTGCAGGTTCATCAGAACAGGCAATACATAACTAGCGGTTTTTCCTGTTCCGGTTTTTGCAATGCCCAGGACATCATTTTTCTTTAAAATCGCTGGTATGGCGGCAGTCTGAATAGTTGTAGGGGTACTGAAATGCTGGTCTGCCAATGCTTGTAATAAAACATCGGATAAACCCAGGGAGGAAAAGGACATATGTTTGTTTTTTTGTAAAACTAAGAAAAAACCCCTGCAAATTGTGATTTGCAGGGGTTTAAACGTTTTGACTCTGAATCTGGTGATCCCGCTGGGATTCGAACCCAGGACCACTACATTAAAAGTGTAATGCTCTACCAGCTGAGCTACGGAATCAATACCCTTTTTGAAGGACTGCAAAGGTAGAAATTAAAATTTTAAATGCAAATCATTGTATAAATAAAATGCTCTTAATCCCTCAACAGGCTGTTTTTCAACAGAATTATTTTATCCGTAGCTGAATATTATCTGGCAGGTTTGCTGCTCATATAAAAAGTAAGCTTTCCACCATTGATCACGTCAGCATGTTTGATGGTATGGTTTGTTACAGGTACCCCATTCAGCAATACCTTCTGTACGTACACATTTTTATCACTCTGGTTGATTGCATCTACGGTGAAAGTCTTTCCGTTCTCCAGGGTTACTTTTGCTGACTTCACTGCCGGACTTCCCAGTGAATATTCATCAGATCCGGGAGCTACAGGATAAAATCCCAGCGAAGAGAAAATATACCAGGCACTCATTTGTCCGCAGTCGTCATTACCACCCAATCCGTCAGGTGCATTCTTATACTGCATCTTCAGGATCATACGTACGCGTGATTGTGTTTTAGCCGGTTGACCCGCCCAATTGTACAGGTACGCTACATGGTGAGCCGGCTCGTTTCCGTGTACATATCCACCGATGATACCTTCGCGGGTAATGTCTTCAGTTTCTGCGAAAAACTCATCAGGCAGATGCATGGTAAACAAAGTATCGAGTCTGCTGGCAAATTTCTTTTTACCACCCATTTTCTCGATCAGTGAGTTTGGATCCTGTGGTACAAAAAAGCTGTAGTTCCAGGAGTTACCTTCAATAAAACCCTGTCCGTGAGTACTCATGGTATCAAACTTTTGCTGAAAAGTTCCGTCCGCAAGTTTAGCGCGCATAAAACCTGTCGAGGGATCAAAGTTGTTCACCCAGTTTCCTGAACGTTTGAGGTACTCCTGATAAATATCTTGTTTATTTAACTTTTTCGCCAGCTGTGCAATACACCAGTCGTCATAAGCATACTCTAAAGTATTGGAAATAGATGTGCCGCTTTTTTCTGCCGGGATGAATCCCTTATCAATATAATATCCTATACCGTCATAATCTCTTTTATTGGATGAAGCAATACATGCCTGCAGTGCTGCCTCCGGATCACCTGTATACACACCTTTAATAATAGCGTCTGTAAGGACAGAAACACTGTGATAACCACTCATGCACCAGTTGTCATTGGCAGAGTTTGACCAGACAGGTAACATCTTTAATGCACTCTGGTCATAGTGTGCCATCATTGATTTTACCATGTCGTTATTGCGCTTAGGCTGGATGATATTGAAAAACGGATGCAAAGTTCTGTAAGTGTCCCAAAGAGAAAAAGTGGTGTAATTGGTAAAACCCTCTGCTTTGTGTACACCCTGATCCAGCCCTTTATACTCGCCGTTCACATCATTATAGGTAGTTGGATTGATAAAGGCATGATACATCGCAGTATAAAAATTCACTTTATCATCCTCAGAGGTGTTTACTGCAATTTTGTTCAGTTCCTTGTTCCACTCTCCCCTGGCCTGCTTCCGTACCTGCTCAAAATCCCATCCCGGGATCTCTGCCTGCATGTTTTCCAGTGCATTCTCCTGGCTCACAGGTGAGATGGCAAATTTGATCTTAATCTTTTCCTGCTCTGTAGTATTGAAATCGAAATACATTCTCAGTTGTTTTGCAGCGAGTTCTGGGAAGTTTTTGCTTTGGTCGAACTTGCCCCAGAAACCACGATATGCCTGCTTGCGATCGTAGTTTTTGGCACCATATGCCTTAAAAGCTTTGGAGAATGACATCGCAAAATATACGGTACGCGTTCTTGCCCAGCCGTTGGTCTGGCGGTATCCTGTGATGAGACTGTCATTGACAACACGAACATAAGTCCATACGTTTTTATCCGGGTAGTTGTAAATGCCAGACATCAGATCGAGGATGATGTGCGACTGATCCGACTTTTTGAAAGTATACTGATGCATTCCTACCCTGTTTGATGCGGTCAGTTCCGCAGTGATCTGATCATCATCCAGCTTCACTTTGTAGTACCCTGCTTCAGCAGTTTCATTCTGGTGTGAAAATGCAGATCTGAATCCCGCTTTAGGATCTGTTGCTGTGCCGGGGTTCAACTGCAGTGCACCCTGTGTGGGCATAATCAGGAAATCGCCCAGGTCTGAGTGTCCGGTTCCGCTAAAATGTGTGTGGCTAAAACCCACAATTGTTTTGTCCTCGTACTTGTATCCGGCGCAATATTTATAAATATCGCCATTGTACTTTCCGTTCAGTTCATATGAAAGCGTATCGGTATCCGGACTAAGTTGTACTGATCCAAAGGGAACTGTTGCACCCGGATAAGTATGTCCCATCTTTTGTGTTCCAATAATAGGTTTCACATATTTCGCCAGGTCCTGCTGTGCAACAGCAAAAAATGGAATAAATAACAAACTGCAAATTAATTTTCTCTTCATTTATACTACGCTTTGTATATTTTTTTAAGCCCCTAATATATTACATTAAGTTTAAAATACTTAAACCTGCACCTAATATCATTTAGTCGTTACACAAACCTGCCTTTTTACAAGTATCTGACGGCCCAAAAACATATTGTTTCAAAAAATCAGTATTTTTGCAGCTTATAAAATTACAATGAGTAAAAGGGGTAGAATTCTGGTTGCCATGAGTGGCGGTGTTGACAGTTCAGTGGCGGCAGTAATGCTGCATGAACAGGGGTACGAAGTAATCGGATTGACGATGAAGACCTGGGACTATGCTACATCGGGCAGCAACAGTAAGGAAACGGGCTGCTGCAGCCTGGATAGTATCAATGATGCCCGTACTTTGGCCGTAAATTATGGTTTTCCGCATTATATATTAGATATCAGAGATGAGTTTGGAGATTATGTTATTGATAATTTCGTAGATGAATATCTCGCAGGACGTACACCAAATCCATGTGTGCTTTGTAATACCCATATCAAATGGGAAGCATTGCTGAAACGTGCGAATAAACTGGATTGCGAATTTATCGCGACAGGCCATTATGCCAATATCAGACAGCATACCAATGGAAGGCATGTGATCTCCAAAGGTTTGGATGAAAACAAGGATCAATCTTATGTACTCTGGGGTGTTTCGCAGGAAAACCTTGCACGTACACAGTTTCCGCTGGGCTCCTTTGCAAAATCAGAAATCAGACAGATGGCGCTGGATATGGGGCAGGAAGAGCTGGCTAAAAAAAGTGAAAGCTATGAGATCTGCTTTGTGCCTGAAAATGATTACCGTTCTTTCCTGAAACATAAAGTTGAAAATCTGGAAGAACGTGTTGCCGGTGGTAACTTCATTACCAGCGACGGTATGGTTGTAGGACAACATAAAGGTTATCCGTTTTATACCATCGGACAGCGTAAGGGCCTCGGAATTGCTTTTGGTGAACCGATGTTTGTGACGCAGATACTTCCGGAAAGTAATACTGTTATGCTGGGAAGAGCCGAGGAACTGGAAAGAGGTGAAGCAATGGTGAGGAATCTGAACCTGATTAAATATGATAGTATTACAGAGCCTATGGATAATGTAATTACTAAGATCAGATATAAAGATGCGGGAATGCTGAGTACAATTGTACAGGAGAAAGATAAAATGCGTGTGGTGTTTGATCACAATGTATCGGCAATCGCACCCGGACAGTCTGCCGTATTCTATGAAGGAAATGATCTCCTGGGTGGAGGGTTCCTAATCTAATAAGATATAAGCAAAAAAAAATCCCATTCTCGAATGGGATTTTTTTTTGCTAAAGGTTTTTGGTAATCTCAGTGCTCATCGGGACTACCTTTGAACGGAAGCGGTGTACCAGCTGTCCCTTCTCATTGATCAGGAACTTCTCAAAGTTCCAGTTGATGTCACCTGTGAAGTCAGGATTTGCTGCAGTAGTCAGATATTTGAAAATCGGATTAATGTCATTTCCTTTCACACTTACTTTCTCACTTAATAAAAAAGTAACCCCAAAATTCTTTTTACAGAAATCCTGAATCTCTGTGTTGGTCGCCAATTCCTGACCGCCAAAGTTGCCCGCAGGGAAGCCAATCAATACAACATCATTACCGTATTGCTTATGCAACTTTTCCAGGTCCTCATACTGTGGCGTGTACCCACATTTTGAAGCGGTATTGACAATTAGAATTTTTTTGCCCTTAAATTTTGATAACTTAACTTCTTTGCCGTCAATAGTTTTGAAGCTGTAGTCATAAATGCTGGCAGGTGGCGCCACAGGCGAAAATAATAAACTGAAGAGGATAATTAATAGGTTCATGGTCTTTGAATTTTATTGTTAAAACGAAGATATGTACAAAAAATATATACATATATAATTATACAGTAAACTTATGATTTCAGCACCAATATTATTGCAAATAGAGCCTTCAGTTTTGCTTGATATGCAAATATTTTAAAAAGGCCAAATGACCCTATTTCACATTTATTCTCGATAGAATTTGGATTATAGGCTTAATTATAGTTTTATTTGCAGAAAAACGTTCTGAATGGCCAAAAATTTATTAATAGTTGAATCACCGGCGAAAGCAAAAACAATAGAAGGGTATTTAGGTAAAGATTTTCTCGTTAAATCCAGCTACGGTCACATTCGTGACCTGGTTAAGGGCGATATGGGGATCGATACCGGAAATGACTTTGCCCAAACCTATGAGGTGCCTGCTGATAAAAAGCAAGTCGTAGCTGAACTTAAAAAACTAGCCAAGGATGCCGAAATGGTATGGCTGGCATCCGATGAGGACCGTGAGGGTGAAGCGATTTCGTGGCACCTTTACGAGACGCTGGGATTAAAAGAGAATAAAACAAAACGCATCGTATTTCACGAGATCACAAAGCCGGCAATATTAAAGGCGATTGAATCTCCGAGAACTATCGATTATAACCTGGTGAATGCCCAACAGGCAAGACGAGTATTGGATCGTCTGGTGGGTTTTGAACTTTCACCTGTCTTATGGAAAAAGGTTAAACCATCGCTTTCTGCAGGTCGTGTACAGTCAGTAGCTGTGCGACTCATTGTAGACAGGGAGCGCGAGGTAAACAAATTCAACGCAGCAGCGGCTTTCAAAATTACTGCCCGCTTCAGTACTGGTAAAGGAAAAGAAATCGTCAAAGCAGAATTACCACAACGCTTCGAAAAGGAAGCTGACGCAGAGAAATTCCTTAACGATTGTATCAATGCCAGTTTTAAGATCAGCAGCCTGGAAACAAAACCGGCGAAGCGTAATCCTGCAGCTCCATTTACTACCTCTACCCTGCAGCAGGAAGCATCCAGGAAACTGGGCTTTCCCGTATCCAGGACCATGCAGGTAGCACAACGCCTGTACGAAAGTGGAAAGATCACTTACATGAGGACAGATTCAGTAAACTTATCTGAGACGGCCCTTACAGCTGCAGCAAACGAGATCAATTCTGCGTATGGTGAGAAGTATCATCAGCCAAGAACATATAAAACTAAATCCGCAGGTGCTCAGGAAGCGCATGAGGCCATCAGACCTACCTACTTTAATCAGCATACCGTTACCGGCGATAATTCCGAGCAGCGCCTGTATGAGCTGATCTGGAAACGTGCCATCGCATCGCAGATGAGCGAGGCCCTCTTTGAAAAAACTACTGCACATATTGCTGTAAGCTCGAGAGCAGAACACCTCGTAGCTGAAGGTGAAGTAATGAAGTTTGACGGTTTTCTCAAGGTCTACCTGGAATCCAGTGACGATGAAGAAGCTGAAGACAGCGACAATGAAAATATTCTTCCTCCCCTGAGCCGGGGACAGGAACTCCTGCTTAAAGCAATGAACGCTACGGAACGTTTCTCACGTCCGCCGGCAAGATATACAGAAGCCAGTCTGGTGAAGAAACTGGAGGAGCTCGGAATCGGCCGCCCCTCTACTTATGCACCAACAATATCCACGATTCAGAACCGTGGTTATGTCGTAAAAGAAGACAGAGACGGAAGAAACCGTTCTTTCGGTTCGATTGTACTGGAGGATGGCAAAGTAACCAAGACGGTTAAGACAGAAATTACCGGAGCTGAAAAAGCCAAGTTATTCCCTACTGATATTGGCGAAGTTGTAAATGATTTCCTTGTAGAGCACTTTAAAGGTATTGTTGACTTTAACTTTACCGCCAGCGTAGAGAAAGAGTTTGACGAAATTGCCCAGGGTTTGCAGGACTGGACAAAGATGTTACACGCATTCTATACTCCTTTCCATAAAGAAGTTGAAGTAACAACAGAAACCGCTGAGAGGGCAAATGGTGAGAGGCTGCTGGGCGTAGATCCTGCAAGTGGCAGAAATGTATATGCCAAAGTAGGAAAGTTTGGACCATTGGTACAAATCGGGCAGGTTGACGACGAAGAAAAACCAAAATATGCCAGTCTGATGAAATCTCAGTCTGTAGCCACAGTAACTCTCGAAGACGCCCTGGAACAATTCAGATTGCCTTTTCACCTCGACAACTATAAAGATCAGGAAGTTTCTGTTGGTGTAGGACGCTTTGGTCCCTATGTGAAATGGGGTGAAACTTATATCTCCATTCCCAAGAATGAAGATCCACTTACGGTAGACCAGGCACGTGCAGAAATAATCATCAATGAAAAAATAACAGCTGATGCTCCTGTAGCCCATTACGATGGATTGCCGGTGACTAAAGGTACAGGCAGATTCGGACCTTTTATCAAATGGAACAATTTGTTTATCAACGTACCTAAAGCTTATAATTTTGATAACCTTTCAGACAATGATATCAGGGAACTGATTGCTAAAAAAGTTGAAAAGGAATCTAACCGCTTCATACAGCAATGGCCGGAAGATAAAATAGCTATTGAAAACGGAAGATGGGGAGCTTTTATTCGTTTTGGTAAAGACATGCTTAAATTAGGCAGAAACCCGGTTACCAATGAGAAATATACACCAGAAGAACTGACTGTACTTTCTCTGGACGAAGTGAAAAAATTAATTGTAGAACAGGTGCCAAATGCCTTTGAGCCAAAAGCAAAAAAGAAAGCTGCTGCCGGCACCAAAGCCAAAGCTGCAGGTACGAAAGCGGTAGCTAAAAAAGCTCCTGCTAAAAAGAAGGCTGTTGCGAAAAAGAAATAAACTATGAAGAAGGATCTGCCTGAAAATATTGTTGAAGACATGGCCATGGCAGTGGTCCTGATGAATGAAACACCGGAAATTAAGAACTGGACGGTATATCTGGTAAATCTGAAAGAAGTTCAGATCGACAATGTTCTGATCAGTTCCAAAGGTTACGGTGAAAAGGATGGCAGAATGGTTAAGACCTCTGTTCTGCGTCATTTTCTTGGAGATATCCCGGCGAATTCTTTCAAAGGCGTAGAGGCAATTGATACAGAAGTTTTTGGTTTAACCAATGAGTATTGGTTGAGCTATTACATCAACGGTGTCATTTACGATAAGAAGTTTATCTTTTTGCCGGAAAGTATTGTTGACGAAAACCTGATTCGTATTCCCCTGGTGAACAAACCCGGGGTAATGATCAAATAATTTATAAAGGGGTTTGAGTGTGAATAAGTTTTCGCTCTACCCCTCCTGTAATGATCAGTCCTTGTGCAATCATATAGGTTGCACTGATCAGCATATCTGCATGTGCAAAAGGCATTACGAAATGTAACTGCGCCATCAGCGCATCAGTCAGGATAAAAAAGATCACTCCCGCCAGTATAAGGTTAAAACTGAGTCTATTTACACGCTGGTTTCTGAATACAGCCATCATCACCATTAAAGCACCTGTAAACACGAAAATCAATACCGGTAGTTTCAATATGGGCAAATGTGGTCGCAGGTAAATATAAAAGCCGGTAAAAGCTACGGCGCAGACAGCAATTGCGATCCTCGCTCCTTTTTTATCCAGTTCTTTTGCAGAAAGAAAATCCAGGTAGAAAGCACTGATATAAAAAATATGACAGATAAGGAAAGCTGCCAGTCCATAAAGAAACCACGATGGATTATAATCCATTAGCATCAGTAAAGTATCTCCTGTAAGGGCAAACACCAGTCCCGTAAATAATCTTTGATGAAAACGTCCTTTGAGTTTTGTTGATAAACAGAGAAAGACAAGCAGAACCAGGGATATACATGGCTTAACTGCAAAATTCAATCTTGACCAGTGCCAGTATTCTGCTGCAAGGACAAGAATGAAAACCAGTGCATAAGCCAGTTTAAATACCGGATATTTTTTCAGCATAAAAACTTAGCTATAATACAATGACATCACCAGAAAAAGATAAGAACAAGGAATTTTTTATTAAATCATTCCTTGTTCTCTATGTGATGATAGAAAATCAATCTAAAGGAAAAGCTGATTAGTAGCTTCTTTCCCTGTTGTTGTTGTTGCGTTTAAAACCGCCACCGCCAGCGTTTCCGCCACCAGTACCTGGTTTTTCCTGTGCTTCGGCAACTTTGATCCGGTTTCCGTTGTAATCACCACCGTTCATTCTCTTAATCGCTTCTTTAGCCTCTTCGTCTACTGGCATCTCTACGAAACCAAAACCACGACTCTGACCAGTTTCACGATCTTTGATAATTCTAAGTGATTTTACCTGACCGAAATCGCCGAACACGGCTGTTAATTCATCTTCCCCTACTTCTAAAGGAAGGCCTGTAATAAATATCTTCATTAATGTCTAAAAGTTTTCCTCAAAGGTACAAAAATCATACCTCTTATTTACTATGGATTGTAAGGAATCAGTAAAAAATTCGATTATTTTGAATTTTATCCTGGGACGCGTTTTTTATTAACTCATAATAGCACCCGGGAGTACCTCAAAGGTCCTTTCCATGCAGAAATCTCTTCCATCATAATTCCATTCCAGAACTACTTTCCAGGAACCATCCGGGATATCCACGATCGGAATCACAAGTGAACCGTCTTCATTACTGCGCAAAAATTGGATGTGATGTTTAAGATCCGGGTCAGATAAACAGCTAAAAAAAACTTTTACAGCTACCGGGTGGTCGAAACAAAAAGTCAGGCTTTTCATAATTGAAGTTCTAATATAGCTGATAACAACCCATTAGTCTGCAATGTTTTAAAATTATTCTCGGCCTGCCATCTTCACCAGTTTTCCCGCAAGGTCCTTTCCAAGGTAACTGTCAATGATCGCGTGTGCCACGTAAAGTAATGGAGTCATTAGAATGGCCACCAGAAATTTGTAGGTATAATTAACCAGTCCGATGGCGGCAACCATTTGCCAGCTCCAGTGATATTGGGGATTGAGATAGAACGCAATAAATATGACTACAAAACTATCAATCAATTGAGACACCAGCGTTGATCCTGTAGAACGCAGCCAGAGCGCCCGCTCCCCTGTGATCTTCTTGATACGGTGAAAGATCAGCACATCAGCAATCTGCCCTACGAGAAAGGCAACGATAGAGCCTACGATGATCCACATTCCCTGCCCAAATATTCCTGAGAATGCATTGTTCATATTCAGGTCCTCTCCGTTAATATTCTGATGCACCCAGAAATCTGAAGCCGGCAGGTTTGTAGCACCCCAAAGTACCACAAAAGCGAATGCAATCAATATGGAGGTGAGTACAGACAGGAATCGAACTTGTTTTACACCAAAATATTCATTGATGATATCCGTCATGATGAAGATGATGGGCCATGTGAGTACACCGGCTGACATGTTAAAAGAAAGATTGGGAACCCCCAGTAAGTTGATGTCAAAATGTTTGATACCCAAGGTACCTTCAACACTAAAGATCTTAACCCCAATAAATTCAGAAAGAATAGCGTTGGCTACGAAGAAAGTTGCTAACACGAGCAGCAGCCTGCTCTCCTTTGTTTTAAAAGTCATAGTTCATGAAATTATTAAATAAATCGCATATTCCGGTACGTTTTTTTATAATTTCGTATTTACATGATAGCTACTTATTCGAAACTCCCGGGTACATCTACCAGTATTTTTTCTGTAATGTCTCAGTTAGCAGCAGAACATAATGCCATTAATCTTTCTCAGGGCTTTCCTGATTACGATTGCGATCCCAAACTGATCAGTCTGGTTGCAGAAGCGATGAAAAGCGGATACAATCAATATGCTCCTATGGCTGGTATTTCCTCTTTAAGAACACTCATCGCAGATAAAGTAAATGCTCAGTATGGCTCAGATTACAATCCGGATACAGAGGTCACGATTACCGCGGGTGGTACACAAGCGATCTTTACTGCTTTAACGGCCTGCATTCAGCCAGGCGATGAAGTAATCATTTTCGAACCGGCATATGATGCTTATGCACCGATTATCAAGTCGCTCGGAGGATTGGTGAAATCTTATGAAATGGCTCCTCCAGATTACAGCATAGATTGGGAAATGGTGAAAAAGCTCTTTACTTCCAGTACAAAGATGCTGATCCTGAACAGCCCCCATAACCCTACCGGAACAACGCTGAAGGACGAGGACATCAGAGCACTCATCAAACTTGTAAAAAATAATGACGTACTGATCATGAGCGATGAAGTTTACGAGCATCTGATTTATGACGGGGAAAAACACCATTCCCTGGCGATGTATCCTGAACTGAAAGAACGTACATTTATAGCTGCATCGTTTGGGAAATTACTGCATGCCACTGGTTGGAAAACGGGTTACTGTCTGGCACCTGAAAATCTCATGAAAGAGTTCCGGAAAATTCATCAGTTCAACGTGTTCAGCGTAAACACTCCGATGCAGGTGGGCATCGCCAATTACCTGCAGGACCCTTCTGTCTACCTGGGTCTGGCCGATTTTTTCCAGCAAAAACGCGATCTGTTTCGCAGCTTGCTTGCTGAGACCAAATTTAAATTGTTACCTTGTAAAGGCTCCTATTTTCAGTGCGTAACCTATGATCATTTCAGTGATGAAGCAGATACTGACATCGCGATGCGACTGATCACAGATTTCGGGGTGGCATCGATACCTGTTTCTGCATTTTATATGCGAAATACAGACCATCATGTGTTGCGTTTTTGTTTTGCGAAGAAGCAAGATACCTTAGAAAAATCCGTTGAAAGGTTAATGAAAGTATAATTTACACCTCTCTTACCTATTTATTATATGGAAAGTTTAAATTCTCTCAATATCAATAATCTTAAAGTCACCATTTTTCAGGCTTATTTATTTTGGGAAAATGTTGACAAGAATCTGCAGAATATATCCCTGCGCTTATCAATGGGCGTTAAGGAAAAAACAGATCTGATCGTACTTCCAGAGATGTTCAATACAGGTTTCAGTATGAATGCACTGGAACTGGCAGAAGAGATGGACGGCAAGACGATGAGCTGGATGGCCCAGGCGGCAAAAAGATATGAATGTGTGGTAACCGGCAGTCTGATCATTCAGGAAGACGGACATTTTTATAACAGGATGATCTGGATGTTGCCTTCAGGAGAATACCAGCAGTACGATAAACGGCATCTGTTTGGAATGGGCGAAGAAGACCAGACCTATACTGCGGGACAGGACGAGGTGATTGTAGATCTGAAAGGCTGGAAAATCAGGCTGGCAATATGTTATGACCTCAGATTCCCCGTTTATCTGCGCAATCACGATGCGGCTTATGATATCCTGCTGATCATCGCCAGCTGGCCCGACAAACGGATTGCGCACTGGAAGGCACTGATTCCGGCCAGGGCAATTGAAAACCAAAGTTATGTCATTGCTGTAAACCGTGTTGGACACGATGGCAATGAAATTTATCATAGTGGTCATTCCATGTGTATCGACGCCTATGGAAATACTGTATATTATAAGCCTGAAGATGAAGATCTGTATACCTTTAGTATCAATTACGAAGAGATGGTCAAAATCAGGCAGAGCTTTCCCTTTTTAAAGGATGCGGACAACTTTACTCTCAACCAATAACACAAAATACCAGAAACAATTAACCTTTTATGTTCGACCGTAGAAAATTTATTAAATCATCTGCGATCTCTGCTTCTTTGCTGGCAATCGGCAAAAGTGGTATCGCCAATATTATCCCCGCTCCGTTACATACTGCTGAAACAAAACCATTGGTCATTTCTACCTGGGATTTCGGTATCGCCGCAAATCAGGCTGCCTGGAAGGTACTTTCTGCGGGTGGACCTGCCCTTGATGCGGTAGAAAAAGGTGTGCAGGTGCCGGAGTCGGATCTGAAAAATCAGTCGGTTGGACGTGGCGGACTGCCTGACCGCGATGGAAAGGTGACTTTAGATGCGTGCATCATGGATTTTGAAGGTAACTGCGGTTCGGTAGCAGGTCTGGAACATATTGAACACGCCATTTCCGTGGCCAGAATGGTGATGGAAAAGACGCCACACGTGATGCTCGTTGGCGATGGTGCCTTGCAGTTTGCACTGGAAAATGGATTTAAAAAGACCAACCTTTTGACGCCGGAAAGTGAAAAAGCCTGGAAGGAATGGTTAAAAACGGCCAAATATGCGCCGGTAATGAACATAGAGAATAAATTATACGATAAGGCGTCTCCTACCCGCCTGCCGGGTAATCAATACAACCATGATACAATTGGTATGCTGGCGCTGGACGCGAAAGGTAATTTATCCGGTGCCTGTACAACCAGTGGTATGGCCTACAAGTTACATGGCCGTGTGGGCGACAGCCCGATTATTGGTGCGGGACTATACATTGATAATGAAGTTGGCGGCGCTACTTCAACAGGAGTAGGCGAAGAAGTAATCAGGAATGTAGGCAGTTTCCTTGTAGTGGAGCTGATGCGTCAGGGTTATCCTCCTGAAGAAGCCTGTAAAGAGGCTGTGATGCGTATCATCAAAAAGAAACCCGCAAAAGCAAAGGAGATACAGGTAGGTTTTCTGGCACTGAACAAGAAAGGACAATACGGAGCCTATGCCATTCAGCAGGGTTTCAGCTATGCCGTTTGTAATGAAGAAAACCAAAGTTTACTGATTCCCGGAAAAAGTTATTATTAAATACAGCTTATGATTGAAATGGAAGTTTGCGCCAACTCTGTTACCTCTGCCATAGAGGCTCAGTTGGGTGGTGCAAAACGCGTCGAACTATGTGCCAGCCTTACCGAGGGTGGCACTACACCGAGTTACTCGGAGATTGTCATGTCCAAAAAGATGCTTGATATCGAAGTGTACCCGATTATCAGGCCGCGTGGCGGAGACTTCCTTTACTCTGCGCTGGAATTTGAGCTCATGAAGGAAGATGTGCGTCTCTGTAAATCGCTCGGTTGTGAGGGAATCAGCACGGGAATCCTCACCAGTGATGGAAAGGTGGATAAAATCCGCTGTGCAGAGTTATTTGAACTGGCAAGTCCCATGAAAGTGACTTTTCACCGGGCTTTTGATATGACAGATAACCTGGAGGAGGCATTGGAAGATATCATTGCTCTTGGGGCTGTGAGGATACTCACGTCCGGCGGAAAATCTTCTGCATTGGAGGGGGCTGCTGTACTTTCAAAACTGATTGAACAGGCAGATGGACGCATCAGTATCATGCCCGGAGCAGGTGTGAATATCAATAATCTCGCAGAGATTATCAGCATCACCGGAGCTAAAGAATTTCACGCCTCGGCAAGGCTTGTTGTGAGCAGTGATATGACGTACCGGAATGATGCGTTGAATATGGGCGCAGATGCGGATGAATACAGCACAACGCTGACAAATGCCGGATTGGTCAAAAAATTATTGGAACTGGCAAACAGTGCGGAATAGTCAAGCGAATATTCTATATTTGCGGCACTGATGAAGCACATACGTAATTTCTGCATAATTGCACATATTGATCACGGGAAGAGCACTCTGGCCGACCGTTTATTAGAATATACAAACACAATCACTCAGCGCGAGTCTCAGGCTCAGCTGCTGGATGATATGGATCTGGAACGTGAGAGAGGTATTACCATTAAAAGTCACGCCATCCAGATGGAGTATCTCTTCGAAGGTGAGACTTATATCCTCAACCTGATCGATACCCCCGGACACGTGGATTTCTCTTACGAGGTTTCCCGTTCCATCGCCGCCTGCGAGGGCGCTTTACTAATTGTAGATGCTTCGCAGGGTATCCAGGCACAAACGATTTCAAATCTTTACCTTGCCCTGGAGCACGACCTGGAAATTATCCCTATCCTGAATAAAATGGACCTTCCCGGAGCTATGCCAGAGGAGGTGAAAGACCAGATCATTGACCTGATCGGATGTAAGAGAGAAGATATCATTCCTGCTTCCGGAAAAACCGGATTGGGTGTTCACGATGTGCTCCGTGCAATTGTAGAACGCGTTCCTGCACCTATTGGAAATCCCGAAGGTGAATTGCAGGCGTTGATTTTTGACTCTGTATTTGATTCTTTCCGCGGTATCGTGGCTTATTTTAAAGTATTGAACGGAGAGATCCGTAAAAAAGATAAAGTTAAATTTGTTGCTACAGGCAAAGAATATATCGCTGAGGAGGTTGGTACACTGAAGCTGAAGCAGTCACCAAAAGACGTGATTAAAACCGGTGATGTAGGTTATATTATCTCAGGAATCAAAGAGGCACGTGAAGTTAAGGTTGGTGATACTATCACCCATAAAGACCGCCCTAGTCTGGAACCGATTAAAGGTTTCGAGGAAGTAAAACCCATGGTTTTCGCAGGGATCTATCCGGTAGATACGGACGAGTTTGAGGAACTGAGGGAAGCGATGCATAAGCTGCAGCTGAACGATGCTTCAATCGTTTTTGAGCCTGAATCATCTGCGGCGTTGGGCTTTGGATTCCGATGTGGTTTCCTGGGCATGTTGCATATGGAGATCATCCAGGAACGTTTAGAGCGTGAATTTGATATGACGGTGATCACTACGGTGCCCAACGTATCCTATCAGGCCATGACTACAAAAGGTGAATTGATCATTGTCAATAACCCTTCCGATCTTCCTGATCCAAGTAAGATGGAATATGTGGAAGAACCTTATATTAAAGCCAACATTATCACGAAATCTGAATTTGTAGGTCCGGTGATGTCATTGTGTATTCAGAAACGAGGAATCATCGTGAACCAGTCTTACCTGACATCAGACCGCGTTGAACTGGTATTTGAAATCCCTATGGGAGAGATTGTATTTGACTTTTATGACCGCCTTAAAACGATCTCTAAAGGATATGCCTCATTCGACTACCACCAGATCGGTTACCGCAAATCTGACCTCGTTAGATTAGATATATTGCTGAACTCAGAACCTGTTGATGCATTGTCATCGCTGATTCACCGCAGTAATTCTTATGATTTCGGAAAAAGAATCTGTGAGAAATTGAGGGAACTGATTCCGCGTCAGCAGTTTGAGATTATTGTTCAGGCTTCAATAGGTGCTAAAATCATTGCCCGCGAAACCGTGAAAGCATTGCGTAAGGATGTTACTGCCAAATGTTATGGTGGTGATATTTCCCGTAAGCGTAAGCTGTTGGAGAAACAGAAAAAAGGTAAAAAACGTATGCGCCAGGTAGGAAATGTGGAGATCCCGCAAACTGCGTTTATGGCGGTACTGAAATTAGATTAATCGAAAGCAATATTATATAGGAGCTCACATGCAATTACTGGACGGAAAATTCGCATCAGAAAAGATTAAATTGGAGATTGCTGCAGAGGCTGCAGAATTTTATCAGCAGACAGGCAGAAAACCGCATTTACTGGCTATTCTGGTAGGAAATGATGGTGGAAGTGAAACGTATGTTGCCAGCAAGATGAAGAACTGCGAAAAAGTGGGTTTTGAATCTTCCCTGGTTAGATATGATAACGATGTTACTGAAGAAGAACTGATAAAAAAAGTTCTGGAAATCAATGCTGATGCAGGGGTTGACGGGATGATTGTACAGTTGCCTCTTCCAAAACATATCGATCCCGAGAAAATTACTGAAGCTATTGATTACCGTAAGGACGTGGATGGTTTTCATCCGGTAAACCTGGGTCGTATGATGCGTAACCTGCCATGTTTTATTCCGGCAACACCTTATGGGATTTTGCTGATGCTGCAGGCTTATGGGATTGATACCACCGGAAAACATTGTGTAGTTGTTGGCCGCAGTAATATTGTGGGCAGCCCAATGAGTATCCTGATGGCGCGTAACGCTAATCCCGGAAACTGTACTGTAACGCTTACCCACAGCAGAACAGCCAATCTCAAAGAGATGGTGCTACAGGGAGATATTGTGGTAGCTGCAATAGGAAAGAAAAACTTTGTAACTGCAGATATGGTGAAACCAGGTGCGATCATTATTGACGTAGGTATCAACAGGGAGAGCTCTGAGACTACAAAATCAGGATATAAATTGTATGGTGATGTGGATTTCGAGAACGTAGCTCCCCTTGCATCATGGATTACTCCTGTTCCGGGTGGAGTTGGCCTGATGACGATTGTGGGATTATTGAAAAACACACTGGCATCTGCAAAGAAAGAAATTTATCAGTAAGGATTAACCAAAGAATCTGCTGAACAGGCTTTTTCGAAAGCCTGCATAGACCCCATCATTCTCTACGCGGACAGGATAGATATTGATATAATCTCCCTGTCCCGCTGCGCCCCTGCCATTCTCCAGGTGATAACTATACCTATGGATCGGGCAGATCAGCATGCCTTCCTTACACCAGCCACCGCTCAGAATCCCGCCGGCATGCGGACAGGTATTTTGTACCAGATGAATTATTCCATCATGCCTGAGCAGGCAGAGCTTTTTTCCGGCAACTACAACCTGGCGGATAAAATCACCTTCCGGAATTTCTTCTTCAATTTTATACCAATGCAGATCGGCCATCAGGGATAATGTTCACAGATTAGTCATTAAACAAGCCTAATATACAGATATTCGCTTTTCCCGTATATATTTTCTTTAACTTCGCGAAATTAATATGGCACACAATATTCCCGCTGACGGCACATTGCTTCCTTTGATGGAAGAGTTTTACACTATACAGGGTGAAGGTTTTAATACAGGCAAAGCTGCCTACTTTATCCGTTTAGGAGGATGTGACGTGGGTTGCCATTGGTGCGATGTGAAGGAAAGCTGGGACGCGGAACTTCATCCTTTAACGGCTGCTGATGCTATCGCTGAAAAAGCAGATACCTTCCCTGGTAAAGCTGTAGTGATTACTGGTGGTGAGCCATTGATCTATAATATGGATTATCTCACGAAAAAGCTTCACGAAAGAAATATCCTGACTTTTATTGAAACGTCTGGTGCCTACCCGCTGTCTGGCGACTGGGACTGGATCTGTCTTTCTCCAAAAAAGTTTAAAGCTCCACGACCGGATATCACTCCTTTCGCCAATGAGTTAAAGGTCATTGTGTTTAACAAAAGTGACTTTGAATGGGCAGAAAAGTATGCAGAAACGGTATCCCCGAGCTGTAAATTATATCTGCAACCAGAATGGTCAAAGTCTAAGGAGATGACACCGCTTATCATTGATTATGTAATGGCAAACCCTAAATGGGAAATTTCACTGCAGACGCATAAGTACCTGAATATTCCTTAAATACCTTCTTGCTGCTTTTTTTTTGCTAAGTTTATCTTTAAAGAATGCTTATCAAATGAATCGAATACTGTCAATCTATCTGAGAATGCTGACCTGCTGCAGCCTGCTTGTTGCATCCTTGTCTGTTGTTGCACAGGAGTCTGTGGTCAGAAAAGCACAGCAGAATTTTGAATATGCACAAAGGTCTCTGCAAAACAGAGATTATGATGCTGCTATCAAGTCGCTGCAGGAAGCAGCAGCTGCAGATCCGGCTTTTCAGCTGGCCTTTGTACAGCTGGGAGATGTATACCGGCTGAAGAAAGATTTTGAAAAAGCCAGGTCGAGTTATTTAAAAGCGGTCGGGATCAGTACTGCGGATGCAAGAGTTTATTATTCCCTTGCTGATGTTGAGCTCAAGAGTGGCGACTATGAGAATGCGGGCAAACACTTCAGAATTTTTAAAGAGACGTATAAGGGAAAAGATCGGGAACTGCTCCTGAAGACTGATAAGTACATTAAAGATTGTGATTTCTCTGTTATTGCAATAAAAAGCCCTGAAAAATATCAACCGCTAAACCTTGGCGCTGCTGTAAACACAAAAGATCGTGAATATTTCCCGGCACTGACGGCTGATGGATCAAGTTTAATCTTCAGCCGCACGGTAGATGGTAATGAAGATTTCTACATCTCGCACCTGGGCGCTGAAAAAAAATGGTCTGCAGCTGTTCCTTTGAGCAATCAGATCAATACTCCACAGAATGAAGGCGCACAATCGATCTCACCTGATGGGATGTATCTGTTCTTTACGGGTTGTAACCGTGAAGATGGCTTTGGCAGCTGTGATCTGTACCTGAGCCATAAAAATGGGAATGACTGGGATAAACCTTTCAATCTTGGTGCAGCGGTAAATTCATCAGCCTGGGATTCTCAGCCTGCAGTAAGTCCGGACGGTAATACCTTATACTTTGTGAGTAACCGTCCCGGCGGATTGGGCGGCTATGATCTCTGGAAGACGATGCTGAATTCGGAGGGTGAATGGAGCAAACCTGTAAATCTCGGACCTGAAATCAATACGGTTTTCGACGAGATGACTCCTTTTATTCATCCTGATGGTAAGACTTTATATTTCTCTTCAAATGGATGGCCTGGTCTGGGTAATATGGATATTTATTTCTCCCGTATGCAGGACAACGGTAGCTGGGGAAAACCTGTAAACATTGGCTACCCTATCAATACCTTCAGTGAAGAAACCGGGCTGATGGTCAGTGCCGATGGTAACAAGGGTATGTTTTCCTCTGTTCTTAAGGAAGGTTTCGGTGATATGGATATCTACAGTTTTGATCTGCCCAAAGCAGCCAAACCCCTTCCCATCACCTACGTTAAAGGTATTGTAAGGGATAAAGAAACGAAAAACTTCCTGGAGGCAAAGGTGCAGGTGGTTAACTTAAAAACTAAGGAAACCAAGTTCACTGATTATACTTCTAAAGTCAATGGAGAATTTTTGGCAGTAATGCCGCTGGGCAGCACCTATGCGTTCAATGCAATCGCCGATGGATATCTATTTTATTCTGATAATTTTGAATTGACGACAGCATCAACCGGGAAACCTTATGTAGTGGAAATCTACCTGGAAAAACTAAAAACCGGGGGTAACGTGGTACTCAGGAATATCTTTTTTGACACGAATAAATATGAATTGTTGCCAGCCTCAGTCACGGAGCTTTCCAGTTTGCTGGAGCTGATGCAGGCCAATACCAGCATCAGTATTGAAATACAGGGGCATACCGACAATGTAGGCGTTGCTGCTGACAATCAGAAGCTTTCCCTGCAACGGGCAAAAGCAGTGTATGATTATCTGATCACTCATCAAATTGCAGCGGAGCGGCTGAGCTTTAAAGGATTTGGTTCTACAGTGCCGATCGCTAAAAACGACACTGCAGAAGGCCGCCAGAAGAACAGAAGGACGTCCTTCCAGATTACAAAAGTTTAATGGGATTAGATTACAGCCTGTCTGATCCTGATGAGCTTGACCATCAGATCTTCAAGCAAATCTATCTGAAGCATATTTGCGCCATCGGATTTTGCATTTGCAGGATCTGGATGGGTTTCAATAAATAAGCCGTCAGCGCCAACTGCAATTGCAGCTTTAGCAATGGTCTCTATCAACTGCGGTTTACCACCAGTAACTCCGGAGCTTTGATTGGGTTGCTGCAGTGAATGTGTAACATCCATGACAACTGGCACACCAAAGCCCTGCATTTCAGGTAATCCCCGGTAATCAACAATCAGGTCCTGGTATCCAAAGGTATTTCCCCTGTCGGTCAGAATAACCTTGTTGTTTCCTGAATCCTGGATTTTTTCTACCGCAAACTTCATGGAACCGGCAGAAAGAAACTGTCCTTTTTTTACATTCACCACCTTACCCGTTTTTGCAGCAGCAATCAGCAGGTCTGTCTGGCGACATAAAAATGCAGGAATCTGTAACACGTCCACATAAGCCGCGGCCATTGCAGCCTCCTCACTTTCGTGGATATCTGTCACTGTCGGCACTCCGAAGGTCTGCCCTACTTTTTCAAGGATTTTTAAGGCTTTTTCATCGCCGATACCCGTAAAGCTGTTCCCTTTTGAACGGTTTGCCTTGCGATAGGAGCCTTTGAAAATAAAAGGAATTTCAAGTTTGTCAGTAATGGTAACGAGTTTCTCCGCAATTCTCAAGGCAATCTCTTCCCCTTCTATTGCACAGGGACCAGCCATTAAAAAGAAATTTCCGGATGTGGTATATTTTAGTTTTTCTAATTCGAAATTGATCATTCTCAGTTTTAATTTCCAAGTTCAGACATGAACTTGATACGCATTAATTGTATCTCCTCACGGGTATAATCCGTTTCACCCAAATCTTTGAGTGCTTCATCAATAGAGTCATTCTCTGCAGAACGGAAGTAATCAAATACTTCATCCTGACGGTCATCATCCATGATTTCATCCACAAAATAGTTCAGGTTCAGCTTTGTTCCGGAATTGACAATGGCCTCAATTTCTTTAAGAATCTCAAAGTAGGTGATGCCTTTAGACTTAGCAATATCTTCCAGACCAATTTGTCTGTCAACATTCTGTATGATGGAAACTTTCAGCTGCGACTTATTAGCCTGCGTTTTGATGATCAGGTCGATAGGCCTTTCAACATCATTATCCGCAACATACTTTTTGATCAGCTCCAGGAAAGGAGTACCAAACTTCAGCGCTTTACCATTTCCAACACCGGAGATCTGTTTCAGCTCTTCCATGGTAATTGGATAGTGTGTACACATCTCTTCAAGTGAAGGGTCCTGAAAAACTACAAAAGGAGGAACATTTTTCTGTTTCGCAATCTTCTTGCGAAGATCCTTAAGTAACTGCAGTAATTGTGTATCTAAAGTTCCGCTGCCATGTTTCACGTCGTCTTCATCATCATCAGAAGCACTGTCAATAGGCTCATTCATGATGAATTTGAGGGCGTAAGGATTGGCTATAAAATCTGATCCTGAGTTAGTCAGGCGCAGTAATCCATAATTATCGATATCCTTGGAGAGGAAATTATTCAGCACTGCCTGTCTTACCAGGGATTTCCAAAGGTTTTCACCTTCTACTTTACCCAGTCCGAATTCCGGCAGTTTGCTATGCTCGTAGGCAATAGTCTGTGCAGTTTCTGATCCCATCAGCACATTCAGGATATGCGCATCATCAAATTTCTCCCCGATATCCCTGATCATGAGCAGCAACGTTTTCAGATGCTCTTCGGCCTCAAACAATTGCTTGGGTTTCTTGCAATTGTCGCACATGCAGTTACAGCCGGCTTCATTGAAGTTTTCACCAAAGTAGTGCAGGATCTGCTTTCTGCGGCAAACACCGGATTCAGCGTAATCAATCACTTCTTTCAGGATCTGCGTACCGATCTCACGTTCGGCCACAGGTTTATCCTTCATGAATTTAGCGAGTTTATCTACATCTTTCTGGGCATAAAATGCGATACATACTCCTTCACCCCCATCACGTCCGGCCCTTCCAGTCTCCTGATAGTAACCTTCCATACTTTTAGGGATGTCATGGTGTATTACAAAACGTACATCCGGTTTATCGATCCCCATCCCAAAGGCAATGGTGGCAACGATCACTTCGGCGTCTTCCATTAAGAATTTATCCTGGGTTTCTGCTCTGACCTTCGGTTCAAGACCCGCATGATATGGCAGTGCCTTGATGCCATTCAGATTCAATGCCTCCGCTACCTCTTCAACTTTCTTCCTGCTCAGGCAGTAAATGATACCGGACTTGCCCGTATTGTATTTGATATACCTGATAATTTCTTTGAGTACATCCCGTTTAGGGCGGATCTCATAAAAGAGATTGGGTCTGTTAAATGAGGATTTGAATAATGTCGCATCACTCATCTGCAGATTCTTGATAATGTCCTGCTGAACTTTAGGTGTGGCAGTGGCTGTTAATGCAATAATTGGAATATCAGGGCCAAGGCCGCTGATCACCTGTCTGATCCGCCGGTATTCCGGACGAAAATCATGTCCCCATTCCGAAATACAATGGGCTTCATCAACCGCAACAAAAGAAATAGTAATGAGCTTTAGAAATTCTATATTATCCGCTTTGGATAGGGATTCAGGTGCTACATATAATAACTTGGTCTGTCCACTAAGAAGGTCATTTTTTACCTGCGTAATTTCAGATTTGTTCAAAGAAGAATTGAGAAAATGTGCGATGCTGTCACTGCCCCCAAATGCCCTGAGCTGGTCCACCTGATTTTTCATCAGCGCAATCAGCGGTGATATCACGATGGCAGTACCCTCAGACATGAGTGCCGGTAATTGATAACAGATGGATTTACCACCACCTGTGGGCATAATCACGAAGGTGTTTTTGCGCTCAAGAACATTAGTAATAATTGATTCCTGATCGCCTTTAAAGTTGTCGAAACCAAAGAAGGTTTGTAAGTTGTCAAACAACGACTTTTTCACGTCCATTTTGTGTATAAAATATTCAGTGCTATTTTTGATTCAAAATAACATAATTTTGCGTCAATTAAAGCATCAATATACTAATAATTTCTCTTTGAAAAGTAAAAAATCGATTATTGAGGCGGGGATCAACACTTTACAGGCGGAAGCTCAGGCAATTCTGGGGCTCGTCCAGCACGTAAATGATGAATTTGTGGCCATTGTGGAGCGTATTATTGCGGGAAAAGGCCGTGTAATTGTCACAGGAATTGGCAAAAGCGCTATCATAGCGCAAAAAATTGTAGCTACTTTTAACTCTACAGGTACTCCTTCCATCTATATGCATGCCTCGGATGCAGTCCATGGAGACCTCGGAATGATACAGGAAAATGACATCATTATTTGTATATCCAAGAGTGGAAATACCCCAGAAATTAAGGTCCTCACACCCCTGCTCAAACAGGCCGGAAATCTGCTGATCGGCATGGTCGGGCAGTTGGAATCTGAACTGGCAAAACAGGCCGATATGATTCTTAATACATCCATCGAAAAGGAAGCATGCCCTAATAACCTTGCTCCTACCACCAGTACAACGGCCCAGCTTGCAATGGGTGACGCCCTTGCCGTAAGCCTGCTCACTGCCCGGGATTTCAATGCTGATGATTTTGCCCGGTTTCATCCGGGTGGCTCGCTTGGAAAAAAACTCTATCTAAAGGTATCAGAACTCGCAGAACGTAATGCTAAACCAAGTGTTTTGGCAGATGCTTCAGTTAAGGATGTGATAATTGCAATTAGCAAAAACCGTTTGGGTGCCGTAGTTGTTATTGATGCAAATCATCAGGTGAAAGGTATCATTACTGACGGCGATATCAGAAGAATGCTGGAAAAATACTCAAATCTTGATGATCTCACAGCCAGTGACATTATGAACAGCAATCCAAAAACGATAGACAAAGATACCTTAGCCGTTACCGCTTTTGAACTCATCCGCGAATATAATATTACCCAATTATTAGTTACTGATGCTGAAAATTACTTTGGTATTGTACATTTGCACGACCTTTTACACGAGGGTTTAATATAATTATGTCTAACCACATTATGAACAAAGATAATTTTGTATTGATCATGGCCGGCGGAGTTGGAAGCCGGTTCTGGCCAGTAAGCAGAATAGAACACCCAAAACAGTTCATCGATTTCTTTGGTGTTGGAAAAACACTGATTCAAAGTACGTACGACAGATTTCTGAAAATTTGTCCCGCGGAAAATATATTTGTTGTCACGAATGAGATCTACACGGATATCTTAAAAAAACAACTGCCTGAGCTTTCAGAAAATCAGATTCTCGCAGAACCTATCATGCGCAATACCGCTCCATGTATCGCCTATGGTTCGATGAAAATTGCAGAGATTAACCCAAATGCAACCATTATCGTTGCACCTTCTGACCACACAATCGCTCATCTGGATACTTTTGTAGCTTCTATCGAAGAAGCTTTGATTGCAGCCAGGGAAAACGACTGCCTCATCACGCTTGGGATCAAGCCAAGTCGCCCGGATACAGGCTATGGTTATATCCAGTACATGGATAATACGCTTTCTGGCGATGACCGTATACACAAGGTTAAGCTATTTACGGAAAAGCCGAACCTCGAGCTGGCCAAATCATTTGTACAGAGCGGTGATTTTCTTTGGAACGCCGGTATTTTTGTCTGGTCGGTAAATGCCATCAGCGATGCTTTCAGTACTCACCTGCCGGAAATGTATGATATCTTCCATCTGGGTGCCTCTGCTTATAATTCAGCAGAAGAAAAAGATTTTATTGCCAATGCCTACACGCAGTGCACCAATATATCGATTGATCTGGCAATCATGGAAAAAGCAGACAATGTTTATGTGCTGCCTACTGATTTCGGATGGTCTGATCTCGGAACCTGGGCTTCTGTATATGATATGGCAGAAAAGGATTATGTAGGCAATGCTGTGATGCCTTCAGAGCAGGTGATGATGTTTAATTCATCTAATTGCATGGTGAATGTACCGGAGGATAAACTGGTGATCCTGCAGGGCTTACATGATTATATCGTAGTTGAATCAAACAATACATTGCTGATCTGCCCAAGGACTGAAGAACAAAGTGTAAAACAGATTGTAGCTGATGTAAAATCCAACTTTGGCGTCAAATTTATCTGATAAAATAGCTGATGTGTGAGCTGGAACCAGCACCTGCACATCAGCTAATTCTACTAAGCAGTACGCTGCCTTATCGCTTCATAAAGAATTACTCCCGTAGAAACGGAAACATTGAGCGAGCCAATCTCTCCGAACATCGGAATTTTGGCCAGGTGATTGGCCATGCGCATAATATCATTTGAAATCCCTTCATCTTCAGCCCCCATTACAATTGCCGTAGGCGCTGTATAATCCGGTGCATAAATCAGATCATTTGTTTTCTCTGTACAGGCTACAATCTGTAAACCACATTCCTGCAGGTAAAGTGCAGTTTTATGCAGGTTCTGATGACGGCAAACCGGAATCGTAAATAAGGCACCCGCAGATGTTTTTATCGCATCTGCATTAATCTGAGCAGAGTTTTTAGCCGGAACAACAATTGCATGTACACCGGTGCAGGCAGCAGTTCTTGCAATAGCGCCCATGTTTCTGACATCGGTAATTCCATCCAGTATCAGGATCAATGGCACTTCCCCTTTTTCATAAATCTGTGGGATAATATCTTCAATTTTCTGGAAGGTTATTGAGGAAATCACAGCGATCACACCCTGGTGATTTTTCTGTGTCATCCTGTTTAGCTTTTCAACCGGGACATTGTGAACCGGGATATCTGTATCTCTCAGTAAGCCTTTTAGTTCTGGAATAATCTCTCCGCTGAGGCCCCTCTGCATATATAAAGATTCGATATCTTTACCTGCTTTAATTGCTTCTATAACAGCACGGATACCAAATACAAACTCATTATTTTCTTTAGGTCTGGGAGACCTTCTAAAGTTTTCCATTTATTTTATTTTACCTGCAAAAATAGCTGAAATAATGGGAACTGAGGCATCCATTTTCAGCTGAAAGCCTCCGGCCTGTTCTCCACAGGAAACTGTTGGCAAATTTTTCGTCCTGAAATACGCTCCAAAAAAAGGATAAAGCGAGCTGTAAGAATGTGTAAAAACAATTCTTATCAGGACTGTAATTTTGTATATTTTTGCATATATGAATATCGATAACGGATCACAAGGTCAGGAGAGACAAAATTTCACATCTTCAAAAAAAAGCAGACTGGCAATCCCAACCATGGGCCAGGGTAAAATACCGCCTCAGGCGCTGGATTTGGAACAGGCGGTGCTCGGTGCACTGATGCTGGAGAAGGATGCCCTCTCAACTGTAATTGATATCCTTAAACCCGATGTTTTCTACGATGAAGCCCACAAGAAAATCTTTGAAGCGATTGCCCTACTTTTCCAGAAATCAAAACCAGTAGATATTTTAACGGTGACCTCAGAGCTACGGACGCTGGGAACACTAGAAATGGTAGGTGGCGCCTATTATGTGACTAACCTCACTAACCGGGTAGCTTCAGCGGCCAACATTGAATACCACGCAAGGATTATCTCTCAGAAATATATTCAGCGTGAGCTCATCAGGATCTCTTCAGAAATCATTCAGAATGCCTATGAGGATACCACTGATATTTTTGACCTGCTGGATACCGCAGAAAAGGGACTGTTTGATATCGCGCAAAATAACCTGCGTCGTGACACCCAGAAAATGGATGAGATCATTAAACAATCTCTTGCTACACTTGAAGAACTCAGAACAAAATCTGATGGTCTGACGGGAGTACCTTCAGGATTTACGGCTCTGGACAGGATCACAGGTGGATGGCAACCATCAGATCTGGTGATCATCGCTGCACGTCCGGCGATGGGAAAAACGGCCTTTGTACTTACCTGCGCCAGAAATGCTTCCGTAGAGTTTAAGCGACCAGTTGTCGTTTTCTCGCTGGAGATGTCCTCTGTGCAGTTAGTCAATCGTCTGATTTCAGGAGAAACGGAAATCGAACAGGAGAAGATCAGGAAGGGTAATCTCGCAGAATGGGAATGGCAGCAGCTCCACAGTAAGATCGGTACGCTCACTGAGGCCCCTTTGCTGATAGATGATACTCCAGCCCTGAATATCTTTGAGTTCAGAGCGAAATGCCGAAGATTAAAATCACAATACGACATACAGATGATCATCATCGATTACCTGCAGCTGATGCATGGTAAAGGTGAAGGTCAGAGCGGAGGTGGTAACCGTGAACAGGAGATCGGTAGTATCTCCAGAGCCTTAAAATCTGTGGCCAAGGAGTTGAACATACCAGTACTTGCACTCTCGCAGTTGAGCCGTGCCGTAGAATCGAGACCAGGTGTGAATGGTAAACGACCACTCCTCTCGGATTTGAGGGAATCTGGTTCCATCGAGCAGGATGCAGACATGGTGCTCTTCCTGTACCGTCCTGAGTACTATGGTATCACTGAAGATGAACAGGGAAGATCACAGGCCGGTGTTGGTGAAGTAATCATTGCGAAGCACAGGAACGGTGAAACGGGTATTGTACCACTGAGGTTTATTGGTAAGTACGTAAAGTTTGCTGATCTGGAAGAAGATTTCATGCCGCCAAATTCGTTTTCTATGGACAGCCCGAGTGCAGGGATGATGCCTTCCGCGGATTTTGATAAACCATCAGGAAATGTCATCATTAAGCCTTCCCGTATGGATGATTTCAATGATGATGACGCGCCGTTTTAATATTGAAGCTGAAATTTTGTTAGGTTAAATAAAATAACCTAACAAAATACCGGCAAGAACGATAAGTGGCGGACTGATCTTTGTGAAGTTGAGAATAAGGAAGGTGACAATGATCAGGCTGATTTGAAGGACATCAAACCCTATCGGTTTTGCGAGCAGGATAAAGGCTGCGATGATGAAACCAACGCTGACTGCACTAATGCCAGACAAGGAGTGTTTAATACGCGTGATCTTTTTCAGGTCTTCCCAGAAAGGCACTATAAACAACACAAGGATCAATCCCGGCAGATTAATCCCGATCACACCAATGATACCTCCCAATACCTGTCCAAAGATCCCGTAACCAAAGTTCTTCATGCTCAGCGTACCCAGGTAACTGGTAAAAGAAAAAGTTGGCCCCGGTAAAGCCTGCTGCAGGGCAAAGCCCGATAAAAATCCGCTCGAACTCAGGTAATGTTTCATCTGTACAAACTCTGTAAACATCAGCGGTACCAGCACCTGCCCTCCACCAAAAATAAGTATGCCGTTGCGATAGAAGTTCTCAAACAGCCTGATAGGCAAACTGAATGGTGAGGTTCTGTTGATGATCGCACCAAGCATTGCCATTACCAGAAGGACACCTAGGTAATAGGCCAGTTTCTTGGGATTGATATTGGCAAATAATTTGGTCCTGATCTCTGTTTCTTCTTTAGGCGTCTCCAGCGCCGATGAAATCATTCCGCCGACAAGAATTGCCAGAGGAAATACGTATGCATTACGCAACACCAGCGTCACAATAACCGCTGCAATTGCCAGAAATACTGCCGATTGTGAAATGAGAACTTTCCGTGAGAGATTGTAGGCCCCAAAAGCCACAATTCCCAGCGCTATGGGTTGAATATACTTCAGGATTTCGATAAATTTTTCCTTCTGATCGAGTTGAGCATAACTGATACCTGCGAAGGTCATAATGGCGGCTGAAGGAATAATCCAGATCAGAAAAGAGATCAGCGCCAGTTTAAGTCCCCCCACCTTATGTGCAATTCCCACAAGGGTCTGTGTAGAGGCTGGCCCCGGAAGAACCTGTGCAAGCGCATTCAATTCCAGCAGTTCCTCTTCGGAGATAAATTTTACGTCCTTTACAAAATACTTCAGCAGCAATGAAATATGCGCCTGTGCGCCTCCAAATGCTGTGAAAGTAAACAGAAATACATTTCTGATAAATAATAATTGCCGGTGTGCCATTGCTAGGGGTTAGTCGTCTTCATAATCAAGACCTGCTGCCGTATTATATGCACCCTGCAATTCAGCGAAAGCATGTCCGTCGCCTTTTTCCCTTGCCCTCTCCATTCCCTGCTCGTAGATAGCTATCGCTTTGTCGGTTTCACCATGTTTCTGATATAGCTTACCTAAATGATAATAAGTTCCTACATAAGCAGGATGTTCATCAACAAGTTTCAGATAATAATGATAAGCCTGTTCGGTATCATTAAGTGAGTTATACTCTGTCGCCAGCGCATATAAGATAAATGGGTCGTTAGGTTCTGTGGTTAAAAACGCCAATAACTTGTTTAATCGGGTACTTTGCATTTTAAATCCCTGCTTTTTTAATTAGATTTGCAAAAAGACATTTTGAAGAAGCTGTATATAAATTGCCGAACTTAAGGATAAAATCAGCAAATCAAAACCTGAAAACAGCTTGCTCATTAGAAATCAGACCTTTAAAAATCAATATATAAATTATGAAAATATTAGTTTGTATCAGTAACGTCCCGGACACCACCACAAAAATAACTTTTACCAGCGATAATACACAATTCAATACTGCAGGGGTACAATATATTGTAAACCCGTATGATGAAATTGCCTTATCCAGAGCTATAGAATTAAGTGAAGGCGGCAAGGGTACTGTAACTGTTTTAAATGTGGGCGAAGCCGCTACTGACCCAACCATCAGAAAAGCTTTGGCTATCGGTGCTGACGATGCTGTAAGAATCAATGCAGTACCTCGTGATGCTTATTTCACAGCTTATCAGATTGCAGAATATGTTAAAACTGCAGATTTTGATATCATCCTTACAGGACGCGAGTCTATTGATTATAATGGTAACCAGGTAGCAGCGATGATTGGTGAGTTCCTGGAAATTCCTTCCATCTCTATCATTAAAAAATTAGACTATGATGGTACTACAGCTACCATCGAACGTGAAATTGAAGGTGGTAAGGAAATAGTAACAGTTACTGGAAAATTTGTCGCAAGTTGTGCTGAAGGTGTTGCTGAACCAAAAATTCCGAATATGAGAGGCATTATGTCTGCAAGGACAAAGCCTTTAACTGTTGTGGAGGCTAAAGATATTGAAGAAGTGGCAAAAGTAGTTTCTTTCGAAACTCCAGCCCCGCGCGGTGCAGTAAAATTGATCCCTGCTGATGAGGCCACAAGCCTGATAGGATTATTGCATACCGAAGCGAAAGTAATCTAAACTATTAATAACCCAATTGAATTAAACAGCAGTAAAAGCCGCAGGAACCAGTTTATCTGTCAATTATGCTGATGATCAGCGCGGCCGGAACCATATAAATTTAGAAAGAAATTATGTCAGTTTTAGTATATGTAGAACAAGTAGATGGCAAGTTTAAAAAATCAGTATTTGAAGCAGTTTCATATGCTAAAGCTATCGCCGCCCAAACAGGAACAACACTCAGTGCTTTATCTATAGGAGAAGTTTCAGAGACTGAACTTCAGGAATTGGGTAAATATGGCGCAGAAAAAATCCTGAGCGTTACCACTACAGAGTTGAAAAAATTTGTCAACCAGGCTTATGCTGCTGTGGTTGCAGAAGCAGCACAAAAGGAAGGTGCTGACATTATTGTATTGTCAAACTCTTTTTCAGGAAAGGGCCTTGCTCCACGTGTGGCTGTAAAACTTAAAGCAGGATTAGTTGATGGCGCTATCGAGCTGCCGAAAACTGATGGTGGTAAATTCCTGGTAAAGAAAACTGCATTTTCAGGAAAAGCTTTTGCCGTAACAGAACTTACTTCTGCTGTTAAAGTTATTGCTCTAAATCCAAATGCTTTTGGCGTTAAGGAATCTCCCGCAACTCCTGTAGTTGAGGCCTTCTCTCCTGCTGTTCAAGCCGGCGATCTTACTGCTATTGTAAAAGAAATTGTCAGGGCAACAGATAAAGTTTCTCTGCCGGATGCAGAACTGGTAGTATCTGCCGGACGCGGATTAAAAGGACCAGAAAACTGGGGTATGATCGAGGAACTTGCCGGACTCTTAGGAGCAGCTACAGCTTGTTCAAAACCAGTGTCAGATGCCGACTGGAGACCTCATGCAGAACACGTAGGACAAACTGGTATTGCCATCAGTCCGAATTTATACATCGCTATCGGGATATCGGGAGCTATTCAGCATTTGGCTGGGGTGAGCTCATCAAAAGTGATCGTAGTGATCAACAAAGACCCTGAGGCTCCATTTTTCAAAGTTGCCGATTACGGAATTGTCGGTGACGCCTTTGAGGTAGTTCCAAAATTAATTGAAGCATTAAAAGCACATCAGGCTTAATAATATCCGGCGGAGACTCCATCTCCGCCAGGTATTCTAATATATGAAAAAAGTAAAACTAGATATTGTTGGCTTATCTTACAGCCAGACCCAATCCGGAGCCTACGCACTGGTACTTGGAGAAGTGAATGGCAGAAGACGTTTACCGATCATTATCGGTGCGTTTGAAGCACAGGCAATTGCGATAGAGATTGAAAAAATGACTCCCAGCAGGCCACTTACCCATGACCTCTTCAAAACATTTGCTCAAACGTATAATATAGAAATTAAAGAAATACTGATTTACAACCTTGTAGATGGTGTATTTTTCGCAAAGCTGATTTGTACTGACGGAGAGAAAACACAGGAAATTGATGCACGTACATCTGATGCCATCGCATTGGCTGTCCGCTTCAATTCTTCAATTTATACATATGAATTTATCCTGTCATCGGCAGGCATCGTTATCGAAGGCAATGATTTCGTATTTCTCGAAAACATGGACAACCTGAGTAAAGAACAGGGACAGGAAGATATTGATACGTCTATTCCCGGAACAGGTTACACCAACCTCAGCATAGAAGAACTTAACCAGAAACTGCAGGAAGCCATTACAGATGAGGCTTATGAGAAAGCTGCACGGATCAGGGATGAACTGAACAAAAGAAATTCATCTCAATAGCATTAATCTACAGGATTATACACATCTTTATTTACTATTATACCTAACAAATCTTATTTGATCAATTTTTATGGAGCGTTTTCACGGAATCATTGGTATCCTTTTTATATTGGGCCTCGCATATCTGTTTTCTAATAACAGAAAAAAGATAAATTACAGGCTGGTTGCCAGTGGCCTTACACTCCAGGTTCTGATCGCAGTGCTGATCCTCAGAGTTAGTCCTGTACAGCACTTCTTTGAATTTCTGGGCAAGGGAATGCAGAAAATTGAAGAGTTCGCTAAAGTAGGTGTAAATTTCGTTTACGGTGGTGTGGCAGTGATCGGTTATGATGGTCAGCCTCATCCCTATTCTGCGCCGGATGGATTTGTATTCGCCTTCAACGTAACCGCCACCATTATCCTGGTATGTGTGCTTGTCGCTATATTTTATCACTTTGGAATCATGCAAAAAATTGTTGCAGTGATTGCCCGCGGAATGAACTTCATTATGCGTGTCAGCGGTGCCGAGGCATTGAGCAACGTAGCCAGTGCATTTGTGGGACAGGTTGAAGCACAGGTAATGATCAAACCTTATCTTAAAGGAATGACCAAAAGTGAGTTGCTGGCCTCGATGAGTGGAAGTTTGGCTTGTATTGCCGGCGGTATCCTAATTGTATACGTAAATATGGGTGCACAGGCGGGAATGAACCTCGCTCCTAAGTTAATTATGGCAAGTTTGATGGCAGCACCCGGTGCACTGATTATTGCCAAGATAGTTTTTCCTGAAACTGAGGTTTCACAGACCATGGGTAAGGTTAAACTGGAAGTGAAAAGTGAATATACCAACCTGATCGATGCCATTTCACATGGCGCCGGTGAAGGCTTTAAAATTGCAATGAATGTGATTGCCATGCTGATCGGTTTTATTGCACTGATCGCGCTGGTGGATTATATTTTCATACATATCGGGCACCTGTTTAATCCAAATTTCAATCTGTCGCTCGACTGGATTTTTGGTAAATTGTTTTATCCCTTCGCCTGGTCGATGGGTATACCTGAACAGGATGTAAACAATGCGGCTACCCTGCTTGGGCAAAAACTGACAGTAAATGAATTCCTGGCCTTCAAAAACCTTACGACAAAAGCAGTTCCTATCGTAACCGAGAAGGGTATTCTCATCATCAGCATTGCGATATGTGGTTTTGCCAATTTTAGTAGTGTGGGTATGCAAATCGGAGGAATTGGTGAACTCGCACCGGAGCGCCGTGCAGATCTGGCCAAATTAGGGCTTAAAGCACTCATGTGTGGAACGCTTGCATCCTATCTTTCCGCATCAATTGCAGGAATTTTAATGTAAAGACTAAAAATCTAGTTATTTTCATAGAATATTAATATCTTTCAGTGGATATTTTCTATTATTTATATGTCAGGACACTATCGTAAGGAAAAAAACTGTCTCAATTGCGGACATCATGTTGAAGAACATTACTGTACGCATTGCGGGCAACCCAATTTGGAATTAAAAGAACCTTTCTGGCATTTTATCGGCCATAGTATTGGTCATTATTTTCATTTTGATTCCAAGTTTTTTCATACGCTGGTTCCTCTGCTGAGCAAACCGGGACAAATTACATTGGATTACCTTGCAGGGAAAAGAGCAAGATATATCCACCCTGTCAGTCTGTACATCTTTGTATCTATTGTTTATTTTATTGTTGTTCCACATTCGCTCAAAGAAAAGAAAGTAAAAACTGAGCTTACAAGCGCACAAAAAGACAGTGCCACAGTTGCGGTAAGAAAAAGCAAAGCTCAACTGAATTCAATTGCACCAGGTCTGGGAAATTCTATCAGATTAAGCCTGGATACCGACAGCCAGTTCAATGCACTGAATAGGGAATCACAGGTCCGCTATATCGACAGTCTTGAGAAGGTGATGAAGGCAAAGCCCAATGAAGGGCTACAAAATCAAATTGATGATTACAAGGATTTAATTTCCGAGAACCAGGATACCAGTTATTCTGCCTATCTCGCACGGCAGCAGAAATTGCCGGCTGATGAACGCGACTCCTGGTTGGAAAAGAAAGCGCAGAAACTGAAATATGACAAGAGAACCAAAAAGCTGAAAAAGGGAGAACATGCTGATTCTTCAGAGCACAAGGTAGACATTGAAGAAGAAGTAAAGAAATACCAGCCTAAACAGTATTTCCTCCTGATGCCTTTGCTGGCTTTATTTATCATGATTAACTTCAGAAAAAACCGGATTTATTATATAGACCACCTGGTGTTTACTATTCATGGTATGACTGCCTATTTCATCGTATCAATTGTCACTCAACCTATCGAGAAATATATCTTTGGCCTCGGTTCATTTATGAGCGAAGCCATTGAACTGATTGTATTTGCAGGCATAGTCTGGTATCTCTATTCCGGTCTGAAATTGTTTTATCAGCGTTCACGGAATGTGACTATTCGTAAAACGATAACTGTCATGTTCATGTACACGCTCACATTTTATATCTCAGAGGAGATTATCAGACAGATCGTTATCATGATGATGACTTAAAAGCTGAATATAATTTAAACTGTCTTCAAAAAACTATGTATTCAATGTTAAATTATAATGAACTAAAATAATTTAACATTTTTTAAGAGTATAATATTTTTACATTGGCTTTTTTAGTAATATATTAGGCATACCAACGCCAATGTATGAAACGAAAATGTCTCTCTCTGCTCCTGCTCACTTTCCTAAGTTATCACGCATTTGCACAAAGTAAATACACCGTTAAAGGTGTTGTTCTGGATACTGCTTCCGGCAAAAAATTAATGAATACATCTATCAGTGTGTTGAGGAGTAAAGATTCTACTCTTGTTAAATATACCCGGGCAGATGAAACAGGAAGATTTTTGATATCCTCACTTCCTCCGGGCAAAATGTTCCTGCTGGTTACCTATCCTGGTTTTGCAGATTATGTAGAAGAGTTCAGATTGGACAGTACAAAAAGCAGTGCAGACTTTGGGAACATCAAACTCATACTCAAAGCAAAATTGCTGGCAGATGTAATTATCAAAGGAAAAGCCGCGGCGATAAAGATCAAAGGCGATACCACAGAATTTGACGCCGCCGCCTATGCCATACAACCTAATTCTAAGGTTGAAGATCTACTCAAACAGCTCCCAGGTATACAGGTGGATAAAGATGGTAAGATTACCGCACAGGGCCAAACCGTCAGCAAAGTATTGGTGGATGGTGAGGAGTTCTTTGGAGATGACCCTACACTCGTGACAAAAAACATCAGGAGTGACATGGTTGATAAGGTGCAGCTGTTCGACAAAAAAAGTGATCAGGCGGCATTTACGGGTGTGGATGACGGTAAAACGAGTAAAACCATCAATCTGAAACTGAAAGAAGATAAGAAAAACGGATATTTTGGTAAACTCGATGCAGGAGCTGGAACTGATGACTTTTATCAGGCACAAGGCATGTTTAATGCTTTTAAGGGTAAAAAGAAGTTTTCTGCCTATGGTACTTTAGCAAATACCGGCAAAATTGGTTTGGGCTGGCAGGATAACAGCAAATTTGGGTCCTCTGACAATGTTGAATATGGTGATGACGGTGGAATCTATATCAGTGATGATGGCAGTGATCAGTTATCATCTTATAATGGACAGTATAATAATCAGGGAATCCCGGTAGCCAGGACAGGTGGAACACATTACGATGCTAAATGGAACAACGATAAGCAGAGCATCAATGCTAACTATAAAATTGGTTCGCTCAATGTTGAGGGTGATAACAATACTCAGAATCAGAACAACCTTCCCACCGGAACAATTATATCGGGCACTAATGAACATTTTGATAATTATATGTTTCGTCAAAAGCTGGACGGTACTTACACTATAAATCTGGATACTACCACTACCCTCAAAATCTCGGCAGATGGATTGCTCAAAAACAGTGAAGTCAGAAGTGATTTTGCGACCAGCAGCATTCGTGGCAATGGAATACGCCTTAATGAAACTGAAAGAAATATTACAAATGATGTACGCAACA
Source organism: Pedobacter sp. MC2016-15 (assembly GCF_026239695.1). Classification (GTDB taxonomy): domain Bacteria; phylum Bacteroidota; class Bacteroidia; order Sphingobacteriales; family Sphingobacteriaceae; genus Pedobacter. The sequence goes on from NZ_JAPIVS010000001.1 coordinate 158,565, forward strand.
AGGTCTTTAACGCCAGGGCTCTGTTAACAAAAAAGTTAAGTAAACCACGCCGGACCATATCTGTAGATCTCAGAGAATCTGTCACACAGACGGAAGGTAAAGGTTTTCTGAAAGCTACCAATGAATTTTATAATATTGAAGGAATCCTGGAAAGTGATTCGCTGACGGACCAGTACAAAACCAGCATTGTAAAAACCTCCGCACTGCATGCTAATGTTGCCTACACGGAACCTCTGGCTAAATATCTGACAATTGTACTTAATTATGGTTTCGGCCTGAATAACAGTACCGCTGACCGAAGATCTTTTAACGCTTCAGGAAACGGGCAGTACAATACACTGGATTCCCTTTTTAGTAACAATTATGATTTTCAGCAGATATCCAATCAGGGTGGTGCCATATTTAACTTTAAAAAAGCAAAAAATACATTTGATTTCGGAACTAAAGTGGCGAGCGTAAACTTCAGACAAAAGGACTTGTTTTATAATTCTTTGTTTAAAAGAGATTTTGTGAACTGGTCACCACAAATGAGATATGTGTACAAAATATCCAGTCAGGGATCGCTGAGTTTCAACTATAACGGAAGTAATGTTCAACCGACGCTGGACCAGATTCAGCCGGTAAGGGTAAATAATGATCCGCTCAATATTACTGTAGGTAACCCGGATTTAAAACCTGCTTTCAGACATTCAATTCAGGGTAATTATAACTCTTACAAAGTTATCAGTGGTACAAGTGTTTATGCTTATGCAAATTACACCATTACTGATAATCCTATCGTGAGCAATGTAAGCACTGATTCTGCTGGCAGAAGCACTTTTCGTTCTGTCAATCTCTCCGGCAAAAATTCAAATTCCTTCAATTTTTATCTTTCTACCGGACAAAAGATCAAGCCAATTGATACCTACGTAGGTATCAATGCTAATGTGAGTAGAAATATATCCTATAATTATGTTAATGATGAATTGAATAAACTGCAGTCGGTTTTATATTCTGCACAGCTCACTGTTTCCAAATATAAGGAGAAGAAACATGAAGGGTTTTTCTATTTCGGTCCAACTTACACAACGAATGAGTCTTCTTTGCAAAAAAATATTAATGATAATGGATGGGGATTCAGAGGGTATGGCAATATAGGTTTGGTGTTTCCTTTGAAATTCGAGATCAATACTACCGGAGAATACGAGTACAGAGCAAAAACACAATCCTTCAATACCGACTTCCATCGTTTTATCTGGAATGCGAGCTTCAGCAAAAAATTCCTGAAATCTGATGGATTAAAGTTATCACTTTCTGTAAATGACCTGCTTAACCAGAATGTAGGGTTTAGCAGAACAGCCTCGGGAAATATGATCACGCAAAGTAATTACACGACTATCAAAAGGTATTTTATGGGATCGATAGCATGGGATTTTAACAAAATGGGTGGATCTGCAACAAAAAAATAAAGACATGAAGAAAACAGTGTTTATAATCGTACTGCTCGTGCAGGGTATAAGTTATCTGGGAACTGCGCAAAATGCCAGGTTTCCTGAACAAGGCGTCATTCAGTTTGAGCGTAATACCAATATGTATGCCGTTCTTCAAAAAAGATTTGGCAAGTCGGATGAAGACTGGTCATCACGAATGATCGAGCAGTATAAAAAAGCAAATCCGCAGTTCAAAGTTTTGAAAAGCACGATGTACTTCAGTAAAGACAAAACGCTGTTTAAACCTGAGGATGACCCTGCTCCTGGTAGTTCCTACCTTACGCAAGGCCCGGATGTTAACCAAATCAATACCATCTATGCTGATTTGACTACACATATGCAAACGACCAGGAAATCAGTTTTCGAAGATACTTTTTTGATCAAAGACAGTATCAGGAATATCAATTGGAAAATCACCAGCGAAACACGTGAAGTTGCAGGCTACACGTGCAGAAGGGCGAATGCCATAGTCATGGATTCTATTTATGTTGTCGCATTTTATACTGACCAGATACCAGTATCCGGAGGGCCTGAATCTTTTGGTGGGCTTCCGGGAATGATCCTGGGCCTTGCTTTACCCCATGATAACGTGAGTTGGTTTGCAAAATCAGTAACGGACAAACCAGTGGAAGCTTCTATTGTTGTCCCCCCGTCAAAAGGTAAGCCCACCGACATTAAGGGCTTTGCGCTGATCATGAAAGATGTCATGAAGAACTGGGGAGATCATGGTAAAGCTTATCTCAAAGCGCTGATGTTATAGGGTATCGTGATGATCGGTAGTATGCTTTTTGGGGAAATTGAACAACAATGAACTCAGAACCGGTAGCACAAAAATGACCACGGTAAAGATGGAAACAACCAGATCTGTTCTTTCGCCCTCTAAAGCTTTAGATACCGGCGACTCAGGATAGAAATGGGTAAGTACAGAAGAACTGAGCTTTAAACCCAGTACGGCTATTACAATAAAAGCTGCAGTTTCAAGAAAAGTAAATTTCTCCATGAGCTTCACAAATCCCTGAGCGACAAAACGCATGGCGAGTATTCCGATAAAGACCCCAATATAGATCAACCAAATGTGATCGGTGAAAGCCACTGCTGCAAATACGTTATCAATAGAAAATGCCAGGTCCATTACCTCTACCAGCGCGACAGTAGCCCAGAAATTACCCAGTAATCCTACGGTCGATTTATAGATCCAGCTTTGGCTTTTGTCTATCTCTTCCTCTTCAACATTACCTTTGGAATTTTTCTTTCTGAAGTAATCAAATGCAAGGTACAGCAAATAAAAACCACCCAAAGGCTTTAACCACCAGATTTTTACGAGCCATGCTGCAAGAAATAGACAGATACCCCGGAAAACATAAGCGCCGATAATACCATATTTCAAGGCCTTCTCCCGCTGATGTTTTGGTAAATCCATCACCATGGTAGCGAGAACAGCCGCGTTGTCTACAGACAAAAGGCTCTCTATCACTATCAGATTCAGAATGATAAGGAGACCGGCTTGTATATCATCTCCCAAAATAGTATGCAAAAAATCCATCTGTGTTGCGTTGTTTGGCCTAAATTACTAAAATATTGATGAAGCAGCGTGGCAATAGTCCGATAATAAAAAAAGGCATCGAAAAACGACGCCTTTTTTAAACAAGCCTTAAGGCTGTGAGATTATCTTTTTTCAGCTTCTACAAAAGTCCTGTTGGTATGGCCAACATAGATCTGACGCGGACGACCGATTGGTTCTTTGTTTTCGTGCATTTCTTTCCATTGTGCAATCCATCCTGGTAAACGTCCAAGTGCAAACAGCACGGTAAACATATCCGTAGGGAAACCTAAAGCTCTGTAAATAATTCCGGAGTAGAAATCCACGTTCGGATACAGTTTGCGCTCTACAAAATAAGGATCACTTAGTGCAGCCTCTTCCAGCTTTTTAGCAATTTCCAGAACAGGATCATTGATACCTAATTTCTCCAGGATATCATCGCAGGCTTTCTTGATGATCTTGGCACGCGGGTCAAAGTTTTTGTATACGCGGTGACCAAAGCCCATCATACGGAAAGGGTCATTTTTATCTTTTGCCTTGTTGATCCATTTTTCAGTATCACCACCATCTTCCTTAATGCGTTCCAGCATTTCAATTACGGCCTGGTTGGCACCACCATGCAGCGGGCCCCACAGTGCGGCAATACCTGCAGACACAGAAGCATAAATATTACAGTCTGAAGAACCTACCATTCTTACTGTAGATGCAGAACAGTTCTGCTCATGGTCAGCATGCAGGATCAGCAATGTATTCATTGCTTTTACTACAACCGGATCAATCTCAATCTCTTCTGTACGCTGACCAAAAGTCATGTTCAGATAGTTACTTACATAGTCGTATTTGTTCTTTGGATAAATCAGTGGATGACCCAATGATTTTTTATAGATAAAAGAAACAATCGTAGGGAATTTTGCCAGCAGTTTAATCATCTCACGGTTCATAGTTTCCGTTGATGAGTTTGCATCCAGAGATTCAGGATAGAAAGTTGAAAGTGAGCAAACCAGCGATGCCAGCTGTGCCATTGGATGAGATTTTGAAGGATAACCATCCAGGAATTTCTTCATATCCTCATGGATCAGCGTGTGCTTTGTAATCTGAGCCTGGAAATTTTCCAGTTCATCTGATTTAGGAAGATCGCCGTATATCAGCAGATAAGCAACTTCAAGAAAGGTTGATTTTTCAGCAAGTTCCTCAATAGGGTAACCTCTGTATTTTAAAATGCCTTTTTCACCATCTAAAAAGGTAATTGCACTTTTCGTAGATCCTGTATTCTTATACCCGAAATCCAGGGTAATATGACCTGTTAAATCTCGTAATTTTGAAATATCAATTGACTTTTCTCCTTCAGTACCAGTTACAATGGGAAATTCATATACTTTTCCATCAATCTTAATTTCTGCAATATCTGACATATATCTTCTAATTTATAAATAACAAAAATAACTATTCTGCTGACAATCGCCTACTAACAATCATAACAATGCTGTTAAATTATTGTTAAGTGCTGATCATCACTCCTAAAAAATTAATCTTATATTTTAGGTTTAATTTCTTCAACTACTCCGCCGCATTCCAGCATTTCATCGCCATAATATGGATTGTTGATCTTCTTTTCTGAAGCCAGCCAATCGCCCCCATCCCCATTGTTTGCCATCGGGCAATGCTGTACATAGATGGTACCTTTTTTTAGTTCAGCGTGTTTAAATAGTGCAATAACATCTGAGCTCAGCGCGGTAAATTCCTTACGCTGTACTTTGAGATCTTCAGTAGCAGCAATTTTATCTGCAATGAGGGCAGTGTTCTCACAGCCAGAATAGGCAGAAAGAGATTTTGACAACTCGGCAGCACTTTGGTGTGCTCCTGCAGCTTCACTCCCTACCAGCATGTTTTTCAGCTTGATATATCCATTATAGATATCCTGCAGTTTGGGATCGGTAAGTTGCAAATCCGAATCTCCAACAGCAGCATTCCTTACAACCGTAGTATCTGTAGCGGCAGCCTCTTCTTTGGGAGCGTTTGAACAAGCTCCTAAAGCCAGTAAAAGTGCTATTCCTATATATGATTTCATTAATTTCTTTTTTTGGTCAAAATACTATTTTAATTCTAAATAAGTAAAAAAGCACAGTATTAATGACGTGCTTTTTGAAAATATTGCAATTGATAAAGATGATTCCTCCTGTTAATAAAAAAGCAGCCCTGATATCGATCAGGGCTGCTCTCACTATTCCTCCTTAAATGGAGGCCTGTAATTTATTACAATTTAAAACCATAAGCGATACGCAAAGCGATCTGGCCTGTACGGTTTTTGTCGTCAATCAGGCGTAATGCATCACCTTTACCTGCGTTTTCATACTTGATACCCAAGTCAAGACCATTGCTCCATGAATAACCCAGCGTTGGCGCATAAAGGAACGTAGTTTTAGCATGATCGGTCACTCCGAATGCAGCACCTACCTCACCCATCGCATATACACCTGAGCCTGATGGATCAAGGAAATACTTCAGACCTGTTTTCACAGGAATATAGCCATAGTCAGGAAGGTCTACATTTCCAGCGCCAAAATTAACAGTTCTGTCTTTGGCGAAGAAGTTTGTATAACCTGTGGCTACAGGAACAGAAAGTTGTTTGGTCACATCAAATTGCAGACGAACGTCCAGCCCTGCTGCGAAACTGTATGCATCATCTGTTGGGATACCTACGTTAGCGCCAATACCTATTTTTTGTGCATTTACATTTGTCGAGAAAAAGATTGCTACTGCAGCTACTGCTGAAGCAAAAAGTTTAGTAGATTTTTTCATGTTGTATAAGTTGTTATATGTTCCAGATTCACTCTGTTATGGCCACAATTACAAACAACATGCCAATAGCGTCAAAAGATTATTAATCTCCTGATCAAACACGTCCCGCGGCTTTAACGAGAGATTTTTTTACAAAATATCAAACAACAAGAAATTTGACCGGTCATTGGCGGCGGAAGAAAACGACGAAAAATCGTGATTTCGCTGTCAAACAGTAAATTACAACGAATATTTTTCCCTAAATTGCTTCAGAACATTTTGCTGCAACAATTCAGGTTTCATGTCTGTATTCAACCAGTTTATCACGACACCGTCTTTTTCCATCTTCCTGAAAAACGTCATCTGTCTTTTGGCAAACTGACGGATAGCAATGTATAGTTTCTCCTTCAGATCGGACAGACTAAGCTCATTTTGCAGATATAAAGTCACGAATTTATATTCCATTCCATAGAAAACTAGCCTTTCCGCACTTACTCCCTGCGTTAATAAACCCTGCACTTCATCGATCAGCCCCTCTTCAAAACGCTCATTCAACCTTTTCATAATCCTTGATCGCCGCGACTCCACATCACCTGTAAGCCCGATAATCAGGGGGGCGATCTCAGGACGAAGCTCTTCAGATAAGGTATGATGCTGCAGGTAATCGGCAATTTCTATGGCCCTCACCAACCGCTTTGCAGATGACAGATCAGCCTGGACAGTTAGTTCTCCGGGATATCCGGATAGGGTTCGTCTCAGTTCCTCAATATCATGTGCCGGCAATTGTTCCCTGAGTGCTGCGTTGACGGGGACCGCCGTATACTGATGATTTTGCAGGATACTATGCATATACATCCCTGTACCTCCGCAGAGAACAGGAATCTTATTCGCAGTAGTAATCCTTTCATAAACCTCATAGAAGTCATCTTTGAAAGCGTTGACATTATACTGATCTCCGGCATCTCTGATATCGATCAGGTGGTAAGGAATATCCTTGCCGTTCAGATGATACTCTTTCAGATCTTTCCCTGTACCAATGTCCATTCCCCGGAACACCTGCCGGCTGTCGGCACTGATAATTTCCCCGTTCAAAGCAGCAGCTACAGACACAGCCAGCCTGGTTTTACCGGATGCTGTAGCGCCAAGAATGATTAATAGAGGATTCATTAGGTTTTGAGGATATATTTTAGATTACCTGTATTGTAAACACGAAGGTAATGTTTCGCCGCCAGATAAACATCAGCTTCTGCGGAGCTCATCCCGCTGATAGCAGATCTGATTTCCGGTGGCAAACGATGCGGGAAAACACGCGTCATGTTTTCTGTGTTGAGCCATATCTCAGCAGGAGCTGATGCAGACACCAGTTCAAAGCCCAGCCGGGTATATCCTTGTCCGTACGACCAGTCCATATCTGCGTAGGTCATCACATCATCCGGCGCAATAGTTTTAATAAGGTGTTTGATCAGTTTACTGAGCCCTCCCTGAACAGTAATCCCATCTTTGGTAGCAAAACGGATCAGTTCCACGGAGGTATAACCCGCTTTCTCCCTTCGGGTCATATTTCTTTTGGCACTAAAGGAAGCCATGGCCACTACCTCATTATCAAGAGTAAGGCCATATTTATATCGTGAACTTGCAGAGGCCTGTAGATGATAACAATCAAAAAATGAATCCGCTTCGGGCTGACTCAGGGCCACCACTTTAGTTTTACGACCATGAACGGTGCAGTTTTTTCCAAGTATCGAATTTATTCTGCTCAAGACCTGCATGGGCCTGGTGATCCAGATATCTTCCCAGAGTTGCACCAGCAAAACACCATTTGCACGATAGGCCAACTGCAGATTGAGCATATCCTCTACAGGCATATGATCCGCGGAGGATATCAGATTTAATACCAGCTGCCTGGCATCCATAAATTTTAACAAAAGGGCATTGCCTTCAGCAGAAACATCTGCGGCAATGCCCTTTTTCAATAAGTTTTCCAGTAAATTATGCTGCCAGCCGGCAATTGTTATACCCACTCCTGTTCTTTAAAAATTTTGTAAGCTGCTGCCACCCGGTCTTCAATGAGATTCAGTGTCAGGTCGTCCAGCTCCCTGATGACCGTTTCGCGTTCGTGCTGAGGCAGATGCTCGGGCAGAAGCTCCAGGGATACATGACCTTCTTTGATATCTACTGATACAAAAAAAGTTTCCGTACGCTGTTCTCCGTCAATTTCAAGATTTTTTTCAGACCAAAGATCGTATTTTTCTTCGCTGTTGGTTCTGTTTGTGAAACCCAATGTAGCATAAGGCTGCAATGCCGCCCTGATGGTTTGAAATATTTCTATCTGATCCGTTTTCATAAATTATATTTTTTAGATATAACAGCAGCTTAAAACTATTGTTTAGCGGCAGCAACATTTAACCACCATTTGCTTGAAGGATATTTTGCTCCCAAAAGTATCGTTTCACCAAGTAAGGGGGTTGTAATATGCTGGTGTTGTTCTTCAGCGCTTTTCACCACCCTGCGGATAGAGTCGTCCCAGTTATGCAGGGCCAGAGAAAACTTAGCCCAGTGTACAGGCAGCAGAAGCTGTGCCTTCAAATCTTTAGCAGCCAGTACCACCTGCTCAGGAAACATATGTATATAGGGCCAGAAGGCATTGTACTGTCCGCATTCCAAAATAGCCAGATCAAAGGGGCCGTATTCTTCTCCAATCTTTTTGAAGTGATCTTCATATCCCGAATCTCCGCCAAGAAAAAGCTTGTAAACTGGTGTTTGAATCACAAAACTGGACCAGAGCGTTTGTCCCCGTTTAAACTTCCTGCCGCTGAAGTGCCGCGCAGGAGCAGCTGTAAATGTTAAACCTAACAAACTTGTAGATTCAGACCAGCACAGTTCAGTAATATTCTCCGGCGCCACTCCCCACCTTTCCAGGTGTGCACCTACTCCCAGTGAGGTTATAAAATATCCGGTCCTATCCTTTAGTTTGATGATGCTATCCATATCCAGGTGATCATAATGGTCATGCGTAATCAGTACAATATCTACATGATCAAAATCCTCCGCATGGATAAAATCCGTTCCGTCATAACTCCTGTTTCCAATAAATGAAAATGGGGATGTGCTCTTGCTGAACACAGGGTCAACCAGTATCTTGAGTTTATCAATCTGCAGCAGATATGAAGAGTGGCCAAACCAGGTGACTTTAGTACCTTCAACAGAACCAATTTCGGGCTGTACAAAAGGTAAGGGTGCTGGTGGCCTTTTGTTAGGATTTCCCTGAATCATTGCCTTTAGTACATCCCAATAAGTCACCCCCGCAGGGAGATCCGGGGTATCAACAAAATTTTTAATTGCTCCGTCATGATAAACAGGCAAAAGTTTGATCTTTTCAAGCCTTGCACCGCTGGGTAGTCGCCCAAAAGCGGGAATGTTGAGTATCAGGATAATAATTAGTGCCGAAAATAAGATGAGGGCCAAACAGATATACATACTAAACGTTACTAAAGTTAAATAGTGCCATACGCAGCTAATATAAGTATTGGCATATACAGAGCACACAGATTTTTTTTATTATTGCAAATCTTAAACCTAATGGTTAATGGCAGCAAAATACGTTTACATCAATGATACTTTTATAGCCACGGATAAGGCATCCGTGCTGATCACAGACCTCGCTATACAGCGTGGATATGGGATATTCGACTTCTTTAAAACTATTGGCGGCAAACCGATCTTCCTGGACGACCACCTGGACAGATTTTACAATTCAGCCCGCAAGATGCATCTGCATATAACTTATACGCCGGCACAATTAAAAGCCATCATAGCTGAACTGATGGAAAAGAATGATCTGCCGGATTCCGGTATCAGGCTTACGCTCACCGGAGGATATTCTCCGGATGGTTTCCAGCTTCCTGAGGCACATAACCTGATCATTACTCAGCAACCATTCCTGATGAATCTTAGCTTTAACAACACAGGTATTAAGGTAATACTGTATGATTATCAGCGCCAGTTGTCCGGAATGAAAACTATAGATTATTCAATGGCCATCTGGCTGCAACCTTTTATCAGGGAAAACGGTGCCGACGATGTACTTTACCACCACAATGGACAGGTAAAGGAAGTTCCAAGGGCCAACTTCTTTATGGTAAATGAACAACAGGAAATCATCACCGCAAAGAGCGATGTTCTTCCGGGAGTCATCCGCAAGAACCTCCTGACCTTAGAAAATCACAACTATAAGATTATTGAACTTGATTTCAACCTGCAGGATCTGGATCATGCCACAGAAGCCTTTATCACCAGTACTACTAAACATATTATGCCAGTAATTCAGATAGACGGAAGACCTGTTGGAGATGGTAAGCCAGGCAAAATATCGGAAGCTCTCCTCAACCTGCTGCTGGAAAAAGTAAAGCAACATTAAATGAAACTTACACAGCGGCTGTTTCCTCTTTTTTTGGTTCCAGCCGCGCCGCAAGCCCTGCTCCTGCAGCCAGCAGCTCATTGGTAATGGAGCGTGTATATTCAGAGATCTCTGCTTTGAAATCTGTGACCGATGCACCCGAGCGGATTTCTTCAAGACGCTTTTCCCATGAACCTGTCAGCTCTGCCTGTGCAATCTTCTGATCTTTAACTACATCATATACCGCCAGTCCCTTGTGTGTAGGAACCAGGTTTCTTTTTTCCCTTTGTATATATTCTCTCGTGATCAGGGTTTCGATGATCGAGGCACGCGTTGCAGGAGTACCCAGTCCACTGTCCTTCATTGCATAACGCAACTCTTCATCTTCAATCTCTTTACCTGAAGTCTCCAGCGCTTTTAACAAGGATGCTTCATTGTACAATGCTTTCGGTTTAGTTTGTTTCTCCAGGAATACCTTTTCCACGATCGGAAGCTCCTCTCCTTTTTTTACCTTGGGCAGTGAAGGGTTGTCCTCATCTTTTTTCTCTTCATCCTTATCGTTTAAAACCGAACGCCAGCCCGCAGAGCGGATAACAGTACCATTGGCAATAAAAACTGAACCAGATTCAATGGTGATCTTTGTTACCTCTTTCACACATTCCTGATGAAAAGCTTCCAGCATACGTGCAACCACCATGTCATAGATGGCCTGTCTGTCAGAACTTAAACCCTGTGGGGTCACCCCTGTGGGCAATATGGCATGGTGATCCGTTACTTTCTTTGCATTTACACTCCTCTTGTTCAATGGAACAGTCTGCAGGAAATCGGCTGCCTTCCCAAAATCCGGGTGCGATGCCAGTTGCGCGATCAGCTGTGGTACTCCGGCAAATACATCATCACCGATATACCTGCTTCCGGTACGCGGATAGGAAACCAGTTTGCTTTCATAAAGATTCTGCAGCAGCCCCAGAGTTTGGTCGGCAGTATAGCCCTTTCTTTTGTTCGCCTCTTGTTGCAAACTACTCAGATCGTGCAATAAGGGTGGTGGTTCCTTTCTCGGTTTGGCCTCTACATCAAGTATTTTACCACCGTTGGGAAATCCTGATGGTACATCTTCAATTTTATCAAATAAAGCCTGTGCTTCCTCCTTAACGTTAAAATTGGCTACAGACACTGCTTTAAACAGTTGTCCGGCCTTATCCAGTTGTATGCCCAGTTGATAGTATAACTGCGGCACAAAATTCTTGATCTCAAGATATCTTGAACAGATCATCGCCAGTGTAGGTGTTTGTACCCTCCCAAGAGATAACACGGAGCGTGATCCCGCAGAAATACTCAGGGCCTGAGTGGCATTCATCCCGACCAGCCAGTCTGACTCTGACCTGCAATGTGCGGAGTTGAACAGCGTATCATAATCAGTACCCGGTTTCAGATTCCGGAACCCTTCTTTGATGGCTTCATCAGTTTGAGAAGATATCCATAGTCTTTTGAAGGGCTTCTTACATTTCAGAAAGTAATAGATATAGCGGAAAATGAGTTCGCCTTCCCTCCCGGCATCCGTGGCAACAATGATCTCAGTAGATTCATCAAACAGCCTTTTAATGATATCCAGCTGCTTTCTTACGCCGGGGTCTTCCACAAAGCCATCTTTGGTTTTGATCTTTCTGATCGCCAGTTTGAACTTTGCGGGCAGCATTGGCAGGTGTTGTCTTCTCCAGCCAATAAAACCATACTCCTGTGGAGGTGCCAGTTGCAGCAGATGTCCGAATGCCCAGGTAAATGAATATCCTTTACCTTCAATGTATCCGTCTTTCTTTCCCGTTGCACCAAAAACTTTAGCAAGCTCGCGGGCAACGGATGGTTTTTCTGCAATTACAATCTTCATCAGCAATCATTCTATTGGAACCGATAAATCTCATAAAAATTATCTGGAAACGGAACAGATGTGCAAAACTAGTAACAGGAAATTAATCCCCAAGCAGGTCTATTCCGATCTTAAAAGTATGGCAGTGCGCATCAACAATGTCCCTGATTTCCGGAGAATAGCCCCCGCCCATACTTACCTGCACCGGCAGCTGGTGATCCCTGCAAAACTGGAATACCATTCTGTCCCGCTCCCGGCAACCGGCTTTTGTTAAAGCAAGTTTCCCCAGTTTATCAGTAGCCAGCACGTCTACACCCGACAAATAAAAAACAAATTGCGGTTGCTGCCGGGCATACAGTTGAGGTAAGGTCTCTGCGAGGATGGAAAGATAAGCTTCGTCCTCCAACCCGTCCTCCAAGCCGATATCCAGGTCAGACACTTCCTTGCGGAAAGGAAAGTTCTTCTCGCCATGCATCGAAAAAGTGAAGATGCGGGATTCATTTTGAAGCATTTCAGCTGTTCCATTTCCCTGATGAACATCTAAATCGATAATTAATATACGCTCGTATATTTTATTAGCTATCAGATAATTGGCCGCAATAGCCTGATCGTTGAGGATACAAAAACCTTCACCCCAGTCAGAACCTGCGTGATGCGTACCGCCAGCTACGTTAAAGGCGATGGCATGCTTTCCGGCATGCAAGGCGCCATCTATTGTGCCCCGGGCAATACGGAGCTCCCGTTCCAGCAACTGTGCATTGAGTGGAAAGCCAATCCTGCGCTGCTCCCGCGGCGGCAGTGTCAGATTTTTGAGCTGTTGCCAATATCCTGCATCATGCGAACGAAGAACTTCCTCCTCGTCCAGCAGTTCCGGCGAAAAGAGGTTATCCTGGATGATGACTCCTTCGTGGAGCAGCTGTGCTGGTATCAGCTCATATTTGAGCATGGGAAAGCGGTGCCCTTCGGGCAGTGGATGGGCGTATATTGGATCATAGGCAATCTTCACCATCTTAGCCCAGAATTTCTGCGATATGTTTTTCGATATTGTTGCAGATATCATCTACCGGCAGGTCGTTTGCATCATTTCCAAATGGATCTTCAATCTCTTCAGCTATAAGCTCCAAACTCGCTAATACATAGAGGATAAAAGGAACAATGGGCACTACAAAAAAGCCCAGGCTAAATACCCATCCAAAAGGAAGTGTGATGACATATACGAAGAGAAACTTCTTGATGAAAGTACTGTATGAGAAAGGAATCGGTGTCTTTTTGATCCTTTCGCAACCACCGCAGATATCTGTAAAGCGGCTCAGATCGGCACTCAGAATAATCTGTTGCTCCCCTGACAGCTTTCCGGCAGCGACAAGGTCATAGATTCTTGCGGTCAGACTTCCGGCAATCTGGTTCGGAATATGTTTGCCTCCGTCAACCTCAATCAGAAAACTGTTTTTTCCAAAGTATTGTTTTTCCCTCAGATGTTCCTTTAAGGCAAAAGCATATTTGGGGATGCCGTAGTTAAAAAACTCGTGGTCTTCTCTGTTCAGTTTGAGCGACTTGATTTTAATGGCGAGATTGCGGCTCACATTTGTGAGCTCCCCCAGCAGGCGCCTGGCTTCCCACCACCTGTCATAGGCAGTATTGGTACGGAACACGAGCAGCAAAGAGATAACGAAACCCAGTACACTGTGCATCATATTGATGTTGCTGACGGCATTGCTTTCAGAAAGTTTAAAGAAATGCAGCTCCAGGAATGCGATCAACCCTGAAAAGGCTCCTACACCAAGCATCATTGGCCATAGTTTTCTGAAAGTATCGGCTTTATGAATATGGAAGATAAAGGTAAACCAGGCCTTGGAGTTGTATTTGATCATAGTGCTTCTTCTTGGCAGACCTGCAACAGCAGCTTGCCGGTATGGTAAATATCTTCAAAAGAGTTGTACAGTGGTGCCGGTCCAAAACGGATTACATTTGGCTCCCTCCAATCACCCAGCAAATTGTTTGCCACCAATTGATTGAATATTCCCTTTGCGTCTCCTTTAGCAATTACAGACAGCTGTGCCCCATGCTGCTCATCCTCCGCTGGAGTGATGATCTGATATTGCTGAAAACCCAAAGCAGAATTTACCTGTTCAATCACAAACCTCAGGTAAGCGGTTAACTTAAGGCTTTTCTGACGCAGTGGGTCCATATATCCGGCTTTCTCAAAAATGAGCAATGAGGCGTGGTACAAAGCCATGGGCATCACCTGGGTACAGCTGACCTGCCATCCATCGGCACCTGGTTCGGCTATAAAGCCCTTTTCCATTTTAAAACGTATTGATTCCTGGTAGCCCCACCATCCCGCAAAGCGGTTCATACTGTTATCAGTAAAATGATTTTCATGAACGAAGATGGCGCCAATGCCTCCCGGACCGCTGTTCTGATATTTATAGGTACACCAGCAGGCAAAATCTACCTGCCAGTCGTGCAGTTGCAAGGGGACATTTCCAGCTGCATGAGCCAGATCAAAGCCTACGATAGCGCCTGCCTCATGTCCAGCTTTGGTAATGGCTGCCATGTCAAAACACTGACCTGTGAAATAATTGATGCCCCCAAAAAGTACCAATGCCAGGTCATCTGCATGGTCAGCAATGGTATTGATGATATCTTCGGTTCTCAATGTATATTCCCCGGCTCTCGGTGCAATCTCTATAATCGCCTCTGCGGGATCGAATCCATGAAAACGTACCTGGCTTTCCAGGGCATACTGATCTGATGGAAAGGCTCCTGCTTCCATGATGATCTTAAATCTTTTCTGGTCAGGTCTGTAAAAACTGACCATCAGCAAATGGAGATTGACAGTAAGCGTATTCATCGGGCATACCTCTTCCGCTCTGGCCCCAACAATTGGTGCCATCAGCTTTTTCAGTTCTTTATGATAATACATCCATGGACTTTCCCCCTCAAACCAGCCTTCCACTGCAAGGTTTTGCCAGTTGTCAAGCTGTTTGCTCATCACTTCGCGTGCTGATACAGGTTGCAGCCCCAGGGAATTACCACAGAGGTAAATGAAGGGCTTACCATTCTGTTGAGGAAACAAGAATTCTTTCCGAAGCGGATGCAGGGGATCACTGGCATCCATTTCCTTTGCAAAGGATAGCGTATTTTCAAAGTTCATAGATTTCAAATATCTGGAAAAAATGATTAAAATAACTAAATTTAGCCGAATGAAGATGTACCAGCAACAGATACGCCTGCAGGAAAAACGCAGAGGCTTTCATTTAATCACCGCAGAGATTGTACATGCCTTTCCGCAGATCAGCGAAATCAGAACAGGAATATGCCAGGTGTTTATCCAGCATACTTCTGCCTCTCTCAGCATCAATGAAAATGCAGACCCCACGGTGAGGCACGACTTCGAGATGTTCTTTAATAAAGCCGTTCCGGAAAACGATCCTGACTACCTGCATGATGACGAAGGCTCTGATGATATGCCGGCACACCTCAAGGCTTCGTTGCTGGATACCTCGCTGATGATCCCCATCCGCAATGGAAGGCTCGCACTGGGGATGTGGCAGGGCATCTATCTCTGTGAACACCGGAATTATGGCGGGGCCCGCAATATCATGCTTACTGCCTGGGGCGAATAATTGCTGAATTATACCATAACGCAATTTGATATCACTAAATTAAGGGATATGCTATACAAGGTAAGTCTGATTTGAATATCTTTGAAGCTATATTTAAAAGCCGCTATCAAGGCTTATCAATCTTGCTCAAAAATATATGAAGACAATAGTCGAGGTCAAATCAAAAAAAGAATTAGCCGCATTCATTGATTTTCCACATGATCTGTACAAAAATGATCCTGTGTATGTTCCCGAACTTTTTATCGCACAGCGCGATCTGCTGACCACACATCCTTTCCATAAACATTCATCATTGCAGTGCTTTTTACTGTTTGACGGGGATAAAATCATTGGTCGTATAGCGGCCATCCTGAATAACCGCCACAATGAGTTTAACCATGTGAAAGACGGTTTTTTTGGCTTCTTCGATGTGATCAATGATGCTGAAAGTGCTAAAATGCTCATCGATACGGCGGAGAAGTGGTTAAAGCAGCAGGATAGTACGATCAATAACCTGGTGGGACCGGTAAACCTGACCACCAATGATACCGCAGGTCTGCTGATCAAGGGCTTCGAATATCCTCCGGTGATACTTACACCACATAATTTTGCCTATTATGAAGCGCTGCTGGAAAAAACAGGTCTAAAAAAACAAGTAGACCTGATCTCCTGGAGATGGGACAAAACTTCTTACGATGACCGTTCTGTAAGGATTTCTGATAAACTGGAGGAAAGGATCAACACCCGTGGAATCACCATCAGAAAGCTGAACATGAAGAAATTCAAAGAAGAGGCAGAAAAGTTCAAGCAGGTATACAATAGCGCCTGGGACAAAAATATGGGATTCGTTCCTCCTACTGACGAGGAGTTCGACTTTATTGCCAAAGATCTGAAAATGATAGCTGATCCCGATTTTGTGTTTGTAGCTGAAAAAGAAGGAAAATTTGTAGGAATATCCATTGCACTTCCGGATGTGAACCAGATCCAGAAGAGAATTCCAAAAGGACGTTTGCTCCCTACAGGCATATTCAAATTGCTTTTCGGTCTGAAAAAAATTAAAGGAATTCGGATTTTCATGCTCGGTGTGATCGAGGGTTACCGCCATATGGGAATCGAAGCAGTTTTATATGCGAAGATTATCAAGACCTACAAGGCCAAGGATTATGATTATGCTGAAGCCGGCTGGACGCTTGAACATAACCATCCTGTTAATAATGCCATCAAGGCTATCAAAGGTGATCCGTATAAAACGCATAGAATTTACGAGAAAGCCATTTAAGAAAAAGTTCAGATGAAGATCAAACACCCGATATTCCATTTATTCCGCAATTTTCTGCTGATCCTGGTGATCGGTGTTTGTTTCAACATCTCCTCGGCGGTAGCGCAACGCTCAAAAGCCCGGCAAAATCCTCCAGACAAATCAGCTGATGTCTCTTATCTGGCAGACTCTACATTGCTTACCAGAGGCGATTACCTCGCCCGTTTACAACGGGTATTCGAAGCGATCAACAAGGTAAAGGTTACTACTGCATCTTTTTATAAGACCCCTGCAATCTCCAAATACCTGACACAGGATGAAGCGGCTATCGCTTTAATTAAGGAGCGTCTTACACAGAACGACAGAACGCTCAACCTGCAAAACGTGCAGATGTACCAGACACTGCTTGATGAGCTGGAAAGCAGCAATGTAGAATGTCTTGCTGATCTCGACGATTACGAAAAGAAGCTGAATGAAGTGAAAACCGGAATACTGACGCTCAGAAAGGATACAGTTCTGGTCAAGATTTTTACGGTCGACTCACTCAGGAGGATCTTCAGACCTCAACTGCTCGAATTAAAGGGCAAAAAAGTAGAGATGGACAGTCTGATTAAAAGCAACACCAATCTGATCAACACATTGCAGGCCAGAACCTCTGCCAATATTATTAACGTTAAAGAATTACAGTACACAACGGATAACCAGCTCAAAGCTGTGGGCATCAAAGCTTTTGGCAAAGAAAGGCGATACCTCTGGGAGACGGTCAACCAGAAAGCGAATGGCAGCATGGGCTTCAGACGCTTTATGAAAAGCGAACAGGAGATTTCAAGATATTACTTTGTTTATACCAGAAGCGGCCGCGCAGGATTGATCCTGCTTGGTGCGGTCTTCTTTTTCTGGGTATTCTTTAACTTCAAAAGCCTGATCAACAGGGATAGGCTGGATGCTGTAGAATCTTTCAAATTTCTTTTTATCAGACCAAAGCCTTATCAGGTTTCACTCATATTTATTTTAACCCTGGCGCCAGTATTTGACCTGCTGGCACCGGCATTGTATATCGAAGGGGTACATGTGGCACTGGCATTAAGCCTGACCACCCTGCTCTATAAGAGGTTACCGCGGAGGGTTTTCTATCAGTGGTGTATCTTTGTGGTGCTGCTCATTGCTCCTGTGGTCCTGAGACTTCTGGGAATGCCACCACGTTATCAGCGCTGGAACCTGGTCATCTTTAGTATGGCTTCTACAGCGTTCGCCTTATTATCCTTTATTAAACTCAGGAATCAGGCAGGTCGGTACAGGATTTTTCTGCCTGTCGCCGTTATCTTTATTGTCTTTAATCTCTTATCGATCCTCTGCAATTTATTCGGCCGCTTTACACTCACACAGATATTTTATACGACTGCCTCCAGCGCTTTTCTGCATGCCGTATCACTGGTTATCCTTGTTGGGATGATTACGGAAGCTTTCCTCTTACAGATCAAGAGCAGTCGTATACGCAAGCATTATCCCGAGTATTTCGACTGGGAGCCAGTGGTGAAGAGCATCCGCGGACTGCTGAATATTATTGCATTTTTTATCTGGCTGAGCCTTTTCCTGGTGAATCTGAATATTTTTAATGAATTATATGATAGCCTGTTAACTGTCCTTACCGAAAAAAGAACTATAGGTACACTGGCATTTACATTTGGAGGTATTCTATTGTTCCTGCTGATCATCTGGACGGCAAACTTCCTGCAGAAATATATAGCCTACTTTTTTGGTGACACCGGAGACGATACCCTGGATGATAATAAGGGGGAGCGTTCAAAGCTGATCGTGACCAGGCTGATCCTGCTCATTGGAGGATTCCTGCTGGCAGTGGCTGCATCGGGACTACCAATTGATAAGATTACGGTTGTACTTGGAGCCCTTGGTGTGGGTATCGGTTTGGGACTTCAAAATATCGTCAGCAACTTCGTATCAGGTATCATTTTGATCTTTGATAAAACCTTGCGCATAGGCGATGTGGTGGAACTGAGCGACAAAAAGGGTCGGGTCAAGGAAATTGGCATCCGTGCCAGTACTTTGCTGACTGATGAGGGCGCAGAGATCATCATTCCCAATGGAAATATTTTGTCTAATAATATCATCAACTGGACGCTTACCAATAACCAGATGAGGATCACAATTTCCTTTACACTGGCTAAACCTTTTCTGAGACAGGATGTGGAGGATATCATTAAATCTGCCGTTACATCCAATGACAATATTTTGCAGAATAAGGAAGCCAGAATCATTATGGCGCCAGCGTCAAAAACAAGTATTAATGTAACAGTGTATTTCTGGTGTAAGGACATTTCAATGTCCGAAAGCACCCGTAGTACGGTCAATGCGATGATTTATGACGACTTGGAAGAAAAAGGAATTGATGTGCTGTGATAATGAATATATAAATTATGTAAATCTGTAAAGCGTGTTGATTTACAAATAGATATAATTATAATTTTATCAAATGATAAGTAGTGATTAACTGTCTTTTACAGCAAGGCTAAGTACATGCACAGCCTCTTCCAGCTCTGCTGTAGTCAGGTTTCCAAAACCCAGCCGCATCGCTGTAAAACTTTCATTCTGATAGAGGAGTTCCTGCGGCAGATAAAGATTTCGCTTCTGACATTTTTTGCTGATCCTCATGAGATTTAATCGTGGATTCCATTGCGTCCAAACCGACAGGCCACCTGGCGGTGACACAAAATTCAACTCCTCTCCCAGCTGCTTTTGCAATAAGCCTGTAAATACATCCCTTCGCTCCTGATAAATCTTCAGCGCTTTTTTCAGGTGCCGCTGAATCTCTCTTTCTTCCAGCAGCTCTGCCAAAGCCTGCTCCATCAGCATATCTCCCTGCCGGTCTACCAGCCGGCGTAGTTTAGCCATCTCCACAATCAGATTTTCCGGAGCTACCAGATAGCCCGAACGGAAACCCGGAGCGAGCGACTTGCAGAATGAACCAATATATACAACCATCCCATTCGTATCTGCACTGGCTAAGGGCAATACAGAGTTCCCGTTGTAATGAAAATCGTAATCGTAATCATCCTCCAGAATGATAAAACCATAGGTAGCAGCAAGTTGCAGCAACTCAGTACGCCTCTCGGCACTCAGCGTTACTGTGGTAGGATAATGATGATGTGGTGTAAGGTATAACATCCTGATAGATTTCTTTTTACAAAGCTCACGTATAGCTTCTACTGAGATACCCTCCTCGTCCACAGGTACAGAAATGATCTTACCTCCACATTGCTGAAAACACATGTTTGCCAGGTAATAGCTTAAATCTCCAACGATAACCAGATCTCCTGGTTCAATCAGTATACTGGAGGCCATATAGATACTCATATGTATTCCGCGCGTCGTTAAAATATTGTTTTTGTTGATATGAAGCCCGCGTGTATTATTGAGGTAAGAAGCCAGAGTTTCGCGAAAAAACTCATTTCCTTCAACATGCGAATAACCGAAGTGCCGGTAGTTGGTTTTACTTTTGAGAATTCCTCCATATACTTTAGAAAGCCTTTCAAGGGGTAACAGTCTGATATCAGGCAACCCGTCATTAAATTCAAGTCCGGATGTCGCAGTAACAGGAAGCACATCCAGTAAAATGCTTTGTTTAAAGGTGTAACCAGTTTTTGAGGGGTAGCTGTTCAGGAATTTTTCGTGGTCATCAGGGCCGCCTTCAGCGGTTTTACGCCGATAACTTTTCGGCTGTATTGCCGGCAATGGCACTTTATTGCGTACAAAGGTGCCCTTATTGGGCCTGATCTCTGTCCATCCCTGAGCATCCAGTTCATAATAAGCCGCAATAATGGTCTTGCGGTGTACCTCGAGGTCATCCGCAAGGCTCCTCGTGCCCGGGAGCTGTATGCCATCCAGCAGTACCCCCCGCTGAATCGCATTAATCATCTGATGGGCAATCTGCAGGTATACTGGTCTGTCCAGCGACTTATCAATGCGGATTACACTTTTAAAAGGAATATTAACCGGACTACTCATAAACTAAAAACTGGTACCATTAAACTATCCGGCAAGATAATACTTTTGGTCAAACATTATCACTATGGAACTGGAAGAACTACTCAATCATATCGTCGGCAATGATTACATACATGCTCGTTTTCTCAATACGCTGTCGCTGCAGGAAAATATCGGCGCACGTAAGATCTCAGCAAACGAACTGCCGGAAACATCAACATATATGGTCTTAAAACATGCCGCAGAAGAACACCGCCATGCTTTTTATCTGAAAAAACAAATCGGGAAGTTGAATACTGAAGCATGTCCTACTTATGAACCGCAGTATCTGCTGGCGCCCTACAGCAGCAAATATTACCTGAATAAACTGGATATGTCTACGAGTCGTTATCTGATGGAGCATATGAATCTGCGTGGTGCCAGGCTGAAATTTGCGGCATACCTGCTGGTAACCTATGCTATTGAAGTTCGTGCAGATCTGATCTATCCTGTTTATCAGGAAATACTCAGCAAAAATAGCAGTAAGGTGAGTGTGCGCTCGATCATTCTCGAAGAACAGGGTCACCTGGAAGAAATGATCGCCCAGCTGAGGACCTTTTCGGCTGACTGGGAATTTCATGCAAACAACATCATTTCTGTGGAGAAGAATCTCTACCAGAACTGGATCAATGACCTCGCGGCAGCGATTCAGGAGGAACACCAGCTATCCTGAGACATGTTGGAAAATCTCACAGACATACTAAACACCAAATTGAATGAGCGTACTGCTGCCGGAAACTTACGTAAGTTACAGCATGAAAACGCTTTATATGATTTTAGCTCAAATGATTATTTAGGTTTTGCAAGATCACCGGAACTCAAAGAAAGTATATCAGCGGAGCTGGAAAAACATCCTCTGACATTACTCGGTGCTACCGGATCACGCTTGCTCAGCGGGAATACGGCCTTTGCAGAACAACTGGAAAAAGAACTGGCAATTATACATCAGGCAGAAAATGGACTGATCTTCAATTCCGGTTATACAGCCAACCTCGCCCTGTTTTCCAGCGTACCGCAAAAAAACGATACGATCATTTACGATGAACTGATCCATGCATCAGTCATAGACGGCTCCAGGCTGAGTCTGGCAAAAAGACTAAAATTTAAACACAATGATCCCGAAGATCTGGAAAAAAAGATCAGGCTCAGCACAGGACAGTGTTTTGTGGCCGTTGAAAGTGTCTATTCAATGGAGGGCGACCTGGCCGATCTTCTGCAAATCGCTGCTGTGTGCAGAGATTTGAATGCACATCTGATCGTTGATGAAGCTCATGCCTTTGGCGTATGGGGCACCGGCTTAGTCGACCTGCTCAAACTTCATCAGCATGTATTTGCAAGGCTGGTTACTTTTGGAAAAGCACTTGGATTACATGGAGCAATCATTTTGGGTAGCAATTTATTAAAAGATTACCTCATCAACTTTGCCCGTCCTTTTATTTACAGTACAGCTACCCCTTTCAGTCAGCTGTTGGCCATAAAGATCGCTTATGAGCGACTTTTAAGCCGCCCGGAGGATCAGCTAAGACTTAGGGATAAGTCCTCGCTTCTGAAAGCGCATATGCCCTCCCAGGATAAACTCATCAGCAGTCTCAACCCTTCAGCCATCCAGTGCATATACCCCGGAGACAATGCAAGGGTCCTGCGCTTTGCTGCTAAGCTGCAAAAACAGGGCTTCGATGTAAGGGCCATACGCAGTCCTACAGTCCCTGCAGGGAAGGAAAGATTACGCATCTGCCTGCATCTCCACAATAGCGATGAAGAAATTCTGGCGCTTTGTGATCAATTTCATCAACTGACCCACACACATTATGCGAAATAAACCTCTATTTGTCACCGGCATAGGTACATCCGTAGGCAAAACTATAGTTTCGGCTGTACTCTGCGAGCAGCTGAAAGCAGATTACTGGAAACCTGTACAATCAGGGGATCTTGATCATTCAGATAGTGATCAGGTCAGGAGACTAATCAGTAACTGCCGTACCATTATTCATCCTGAAACCTTCAGACTGAACCTTGCGGCCTCGCCACATCAGTCGGCCAGACTGGAGGGAATTCAGATCAATCGGGATGCGTTTCATCTTCCTGTAACAGATCATCAGCTGCTGATCGAGGGTGCGGGAGGTTTGTTTGTACCCCTGGCTTCAGGATTTTTGATGTCAGATCTGATCACTCAGCTTGAAGCAGAGGTAGTGCTGGTTGTCAGGGATTATCTGGGCTGCATCAATCACACCTTACTGAGCCTTCATGCGCTGGCTACTTTACAGATTCCAATCAGACATCTGATACTCAACGGGAATTTCAATCCGGACACAAAAGCAATTATTCTTGAGCATATCCCAGCCGGTAGCAGTTGGAGTCAACTCCCGGAATTAGCCAGGCTGGATCAAGGATCAGTATCAAATTCTCCAATACAAATAGCTGGATAGACAATACATTAAAACCATTGATATGAACAATTACATTAAAAACGACTGGACCGTCCAGGAGATAGAAAACATTTACCATCAGCCCTTACTGGAGCTGGTATATCAGGCTGCAACAGTTCACAGGATGTACCATAAGCCGGATGAAGTGCAGGTTTGCACGCTGCTTTCCGTAAAGACCGGCGGATGTCCTGAGGATTGCTCTTATTGTGGACAGGCGGCGCGTTACCATACCGGGATCACCGTAAAATCGCTAATGTCAAAAGAAGATGTGGTAGCGATAGCGCAGCGCGCCAAGGACGCAGGATCTTCCCGTTTCTGCATGGCTGCGGCATGGCGCGAAGTTCGGGATAACCGTGACTTCGAAAACATTCTGCAGATGGTAGAAGGTGTAAACGACCTCGGACTTGAAGTATGCTGCACGCTGGGGATGCTCACAGAGAGTCAGGCCCAGCGTTTACAGGAAGCAGGTTTACATGCCTATAACCATAATCTGGATACTTCCAAAGAACATTATGAAGAGATCATCACTACAAGAACTTTCGACAACAGGCTGGATACACTCACCAATGTGCGTAAAGCAGGTATCACCGTATGTTCAGGGGGTATTATAGGTCTCGGGGAAACACATGCTGACCGGATCAACATGCTGCACACCCTGTCTACCTTACCAAAACATCCGGAATCAGTACCGGTAAATGCCCTGGCGCGTGTAAAAGGCACACCGCTGGCCGACCTGCCGAAGGTAGACTCATGGGAGATGGTGAGAATGATTGCTACTGCAAGAATTCTGATGCCACAATCAATGGTGAGGCTCAGTGCAGGACGTGCAGAGATGACTACAGAAGAGCAGTCATGGTGTTTCATGGCTGGGGCAAATTCGATATTTACGAGTGAAAGTGAAGAGCTGCTGGTTACACCAAACCCGCGACTGGATGACGACAGGAAAATGTTCAGCCTGCTGGGATTAAAACCTATGGTAAAGGAAAAATCATCACAAATCACAGCTAAGGCATGACTTTAACTAAAAGGGATGCTGAAGTCATTTGGCATCCTTACACACAACAACTTATGGCACGCCCACCCTTACCGGTAATACGTGCCGAAGGGGCGTCATTATATGATGAACACGATCGCCGCTACATTGATGCAGTATCCTCATGGTGGGTAACACTGCATGGACATTCACATCCTTACATCGTGCAGCGGGTTACTGAACAGCTGAAAAAACTTGATCAGGTCATCTTTGCCGGGTTCACACATGAGCCCGCGATTGAGTTGGCAGAGGCGCTGCTTAAAATTCTACCAAAACAGCAAAAGAAGGTCTTTTACACTGATAACGGATCAACGGCTGTAGAAGTGGCCTTAAAAATGTGCCTTCAATACTGGTATAACAAGGGACAACCCAGAAAGAAAGTCCTTGCCTTCAGCAACGGTTACCATGGTGACACTTTTGGCGCCATGTCTGTGAGCGGAAGAAGCGCCTGGACTGCTCCTTTTGATTCTTTTCTCTTCGAAGTGATCTTTATCGACACGCCGGCAGCACAAAACCTGGCTTCTCTAAAAGAAACCATATCGTCACACGCAGATGATCTGGCCTGCTTTATCTATGAGCCCCTGGTACAAGGTTCTGCAGGAATGCTGATGTGTGCTGCCGAAGACCTTGACCAGTTGCTCCAACATTGCAGGGATGAAGGTGTGCTGATGATTCAGGATGAAGTGTTCACGGGATTTGGCCGCACCGGGAAAAACTTTGCTGCTGATCACCTTGTGAACAAGCCGGATGTGATGTGTTTTTCCAAAGGGCTTACCGGAGGGACTATGCCGCTTGGCCTTACTACCTGCAGTACTGAAATTTATGAGGCGTTTCTATCAGAGGATAAGATGAAGACGCTTTTTCATGGCCATTCGTTTACAGCAAACCCACTGGCCTGTACAGCGGCGCTGGCCAGTATCGAACTTTTATTACAGGATGAAGCACAGGAGAATATCCGGCGTATCAGCAGCAGACATCAGCTGTTCTTAAAAGAGCTCATTGATCACCCCAGAGTTGCATCTGTGCGTCAGACCGGGACAATTATTGCCATAGAATGGAAAACCGAATCAGGAACTTCTTATTTTTCTGAATTGCGAAACCTGCTGTATGACTACTTTTTGGATAAAGGTATTCTGATGAGGCCCCTGGGCAATGTGATTTATATCCTGCCACCCTATTGTATCAGCAATGAAGATCTGGATACGATTTATGCAGAAATCAGGAAGGCTCTGGAAATATTTTAAAATTTCCTGCGCTCACCCAGGCCGGTTGCCCAGAATGGAAAAGTACTGAATTCGCATATAAAGTCAAAAAAATACTCTCTTGTTGGAACAATATCCACCCCATACATTTTACGGATGACGCTGAAGATACTTTGATCGTTGCGGTGTGAAATAAAATCTCTGCCCTGCGGTAAAGTTCTCAGCTCGTCTGTAAATAAAAACGGGTGAGCAGATGCTGTCTCAAACCAGGCATCCACCATCATGCAGCTATGCTGACATTTCCTCAGCATCACAATAGTAGCCATTAGCTGCCTGGATTTGATCACGTCTTCAGAGGAATTGAAATGATGAAACACCTCAAGCTTGGTATATTCACATTCTGTATGGGGCAGTTCAAATGCCAGAGCTCCGGTATCACAGGTCAATAAACGTTCAATATATCCGTCAAATCGCTTTTTTCCGCTTGAGTTCAGCACACAATTTGCACCGCAGTAAACCAGCACATCCCCTTCTTCCAGTCCATCCAGCGCCTTTTTTATAAAGTATGGTTTCCATAACCAAAACCCGCCGCCTTTACTGACATTCAGGGTTTCTCTCATTCTAGATGCAAATCCTTCATCAAAATCTTCCGGTGTAAAGATGGTCACTGCATCAAAAAATGCTGAAGAGACAGCTGCAGTTCTGAATACTTCTCTTTGCAATGCATACTTTTCACAGCCATAACTGATTAAATGTTTCTTCATGGGATTCGCAATTCACGGTCTGAAAATCCAGCATGATGAATTTTTTTATCAACGAATATATTGAGATAAAATACGCTAAAAAAACGCCAAATACCCTGTTTAATACACTTTAAAGCAGTAAACTGATTTAGCAATTAGAAGAATGAAATAAAATATTTTAAAATATTTGTGATAACACGGGTTACCTTTTCCGGATTAAGGCATTAACCTATGAACAAAACGTATCAAAAAAAAATAATTATGAAAAACGCATTCAAATTTGGCTTTTTAGCTTTAGCGATCTCTCTTTCAGTTGCAGCTTGTGGTGGTAACAAAGAAACTTCTTCTACTGACTCTACTACTACAACTGTAGATTCTACAATCACAACTGTTGATACTGCTGCTGCTGATTCAGCTGCAACAGACACTGTAGTAAAAGACACTACTGTAAAAATGTAAGTTTAACTACCTATATAAAAAAAGGGTCCGGAATTTTAAATTCCAGACCCTTTTTTTATTGCCTGCCACCGCCGCCGCCACCTGTCTCTTCGGCTTCAATATTATCATTTTAAAATTCCTGTATGAGCAGGATCAAAGATCAGCGGTTCTTCAACAAATGGAGCGATCAGCCATTCTTTATGATAAGAGGAGTATCGTGTGATCTGTAATTTTTGATCAACACTGCTGAAGAAGTATATTTTACTTACATAACGTAGCCTCTGCTGTGCAAACTCCTTCGTGTCCTCCAGAAATCCCAGATACGTGAATGACAAAACATTGGTAAACTCAATGTTATTCCGCAACATTGGCCGTAAATGATCTGCGATGAAATCAGTCTCTGAAGTAAGATTAGTTTTCTCGAACAAGTTTTCCCTGGTAGAAAGCACATGAAGTTCTCCAGGGCTCATCTTGTCGGAGAAAATGATCTTGCTGATCTGTCCGGTTTTCATATCAAAACTAAAGAGATTCGGCATCACGATATGGCTTAATCCCAGATAAAAAAATAGCTGATCATTTACCCTGCTAAATGTTGCAAATCCCTTCGGAGGGCCCCATATGCCTGTAGTCACCACCCGGTTGATTGGTGTCTCATTTTTCCTGAATTCTCTGGGACCACTAAACCGGTAATACTTTAAACTGATATAACCATAATTCTGATAGATAGCATATATAGTTTGATCATATAGAACTGCGCCACAAATCTTGAGATAATGCCCGCGATCTTTAGCTGCATCATCGGGAAATGGCGGTCGGTAATCTCTTATATTTTCAAGGATCAGACTATCATTTTTTTTGGTGTTATAAAGTATGGTCTGCCAGCTCAACTGTTTTCCAGGCTGCTCAATAAAATGCTGTTCTAAACGCAGCGTATCATTAAGCGTGGTTGTATATAAAACTTCATTTGCCATGAGACTTGTGGGGATTAGAATAGAAAAAAATAAAATAAATTTTGGTACCATGCCGGTCAGGTTCTGAGTATAAAGTCAACCATTTGATCACCTGTCACTGTATTGTACTGATAACCCGGAGGAGCACCAGGTCCCTCATGTACATTTCTTTCAAACAAATTGATATACTTGTCACTATGTAAATTATCGAACAATCCATGAGCTCCATCCTTGACCGGTGCTGCCTGTAAAACGCCAGAGAATGCATTTTCGCTGTAATCGGTCAATAAATCTCTGTCACTGTCAAATGTAAAATCCGAACTGATTCCATACGAAGGGTCAAAATACGTTTTCGTTCCGTCGTTGTACTCAAATTCCGTAAATACATGATCCCAAAACAGGCTCAATGGACGGTCATTGCCCTGCGCACGGCTGTCCAGTGGCTGCGGTGGCATAGGATCATTGATGCGCCAGTTTTTTACTAAAAATACGCAGGTCCGGAACTCATCATAAAGCAGCGCGGATGGAGGCAGAAAGGCATCAGGGAACGTATATTTTCTTCCTCTTAATACGCGTGTACCAGTCCCTGAAGAAACCAATTCGTTCTTTACATCTGTGACATTTATATCCCAGTCATGCCCTGTAAAGCTGGTACCGGAAACCTTATATGTCTTCGAATATGGATCAGAGCTGATGGGAGAATAGGCGGAGGCCTGCATTTCTGTCACTATCGCCAAAGGATTAATTGAATCAATTCCCTGTGCGTAGATAATGTGAGACAGTAAACCTTCCCATTCCCCGCAGCGTCCTTCTCCGTAGCGCAGCAGCGCACGTGCACCTCTGAATGGAGGCACCGAATCTACCCGGAATTTGCCTCTCCAGTATCCCAGATAAATACCGGCTGATAAGGGATCACGCTTCCTTCGTAACATCAGGTTGGTAAAAGCAGCAAAGATGTTGGAGATAATATCCCATTCATTCTGATCAGAGGAATTCAGGGCATTGCCGCGACCCGCTGCTTTGCTGCATCCCAGAAATAAGATACTCTCAGGTATATAATATTTCCCCCCTGTTCTTAAGCATTTAATCAGCATACTTTCCTTACAATAAAGATCATCAGGATCCCGTTCAAAATGTGTAAGTACCAGTGGTTCCTTCCAGGTGATATATACTTCATTTGTTGATGTCCCTGCCCATTGATATTCACTCTGTTCGGGCAGGAAATACTCAAATTTGAGCTCCAGGTGTTCAATATATCCCACAAGTTCCTGATAGGGAGTGTTTGAGGCCCTAAAAGTAATTTCAAATTCTCCCGAAGTTTGTCCGTACTCGGCAGAAAATTTGAATGTCAGATTTTCCGCAGGCTCAATCCTGATCAATGGATTGCCGGATAAAGTTTTGCCTTCATCCACTTTGAATGTTGCCGTAAGCCTCAGCGTTTTATCACCAGATATAGCTAAGGGCAAAAATTCTGGTTTGTCCAGGTCTTGTGGATCAGTCCGCTCCAGCAGCCAATGATAATAATCCCCATCATTTAAGATGTAGAATCTTTTGTAATCGGCATCCCCCTCAACTACATCAGAACATACATCAAATTTGGTGTCAAATTTCAGTTTAGTCAATTTTAGCAGTCCACCCGGCAGTTTTTTGATGGGCTTGATAGCTTTACTCACGCCCGTAGTGACCTTTCCCTTTCTGGGGCCGGCATATTTTAATCCAGGTACTCCTGAAGGTATCGGGGGCAGCGGTATGCTTGGCGGCGGGCCCGGCATCGGGGGTATCGATGGAGGTCCCGATGTGGGAACGGCAGGAAAATGTGAAAGATTGACCGCCCCTCCACTTGAACTACTGTTTTCTGAACTGCGGGATGACGATCGGGCGTCATTACTATCAAAAGAGAACCGGCTTGACAGCTTAGCGTCCCCGGCAGTTGCGGTCCCTTCTGGTTTTGAACTTGGCCCGGCGGCCGGATCTGCTGTTGTATGATAATCGTTCAGTAAACCTCCTAGATAATTACTGCTGTCAGACCCGTTACTTATTGGCCTTTCAGGGACTACAGGTTGGGAATGATGTACAGGTGGAACGGTGCTGGGATGAACAGCAGATGGAGCTGCAGTAAAAGGATCTATAATATTTTCCAGGCGCGGTTTTCTTCTCCCTATCAGGGCTTTAAACAAAGAGCGTATTCTTCTGAATGTTTTCATCGTCTCTAAATCATGTAAATCCATAATTATCGAGAGCGCTGAATGGATCAGCACAAATTTAACTTACTCAGTTTAGCAGCATACCCCCTAATCCGGGTATATCTATAGTAATTTCCTGAGACTAATTTGATGAGTTAAAAAAAATATTTAGTAATTTACTTTAAGTATAAACCCGTAAAACAAACCACATGTTAAACCGTAGAAATTTCCTTAATTATGCCGCCAAAGCTGTGGGTACTACTGCCCTCTTATCTGCCCTCGACAATCCCGCTTATGCGCTATATCAGCAAACTTTTGGTGCCAATGACACCATTAATATTGGCGTGATCGGCCTGAAGGGAATGGGATGGTCAGATCTCAAAGCAGCCCTCAAAGTACCAGGTGTAAAACTGATTGCCCTGTGTGACAGTGATGCTAATGTCCTTGATGAGAGAATGGCAGAACTCACAGCGCTAAAAGTAGATGCAGCAAAAGTAAAGAAGTATAAGGACTACCGTTCACTACTGGATAATAAAGATATTGATGCCGTCATCATTGGAACACCAGATCATTGGCATGCACTGATGATGATCCATGCCGTACAGGCCGGCAAAGATGTGTATGTAGAGAAACCAGTAGGCAATTCAATCATTGAATGCAGTACGATGGTTGCTGCTCAGGAAAAGTACAATAAAGTAGTACAGGCAGGACAATGGCAGCGCAGCCAGCAGCATTTTAAAGATGCCGTAGATTTTGTAAAAACAGGACAGCTTGGAAATATCAGAACGGTTAAGGTCTGGTGTTACCAGGGATGGATGAAACCCGCTCCTGTCGTTGCAGACACCTTGCCTCCTGCAGGTGTAGATTATGCCATGTGGCTTGGCCCTGCCAGCAAAAGAGCTTTCAATGCAAGCAGGTATCACTTTAACTTCCGCTGGTTCTGGGATTATGCTGGTGGCCTGATGACCGACTGGGGGGTACATTTATTGGACTACGGATTATTGGGTATGGATTCTCCCGTTCCTAAAACGATTTCTGCACTCGGTGGGCGTTTCGCTTATCCTGATCTGTACGAAGAAACACCAGATACGCTGACCACCCTGTACGAGTTTGATAAATTTAATATGGTTTGGGATTCCGCAATGGGAATCGACAATGGTTCGTACAACCGCAATCATGGAATCGCTTATATTGGCAACAACGGCACCCTCATCCTGAACAGACAGGGCTGGGAAGTTATCGAGGAAAAGGCAAGTGGACAAAAAGTAAGCAAACCTTTCGTGAAATCATCTGACAATGGGCTGGACATGCATATGATCAATTTCTTTAAGGTGGTCAGATCCCGCAAAAAGGAAGAACTCAACTGCTCCATCCAGGCTGCTGCGCATGTTGCTACAGTAGCACAGATGGGTAATCTGGCTTTCCGCAGCGGTCAGAAATTATCCTGGGACAATTCGAAACACCAGTTTACAGACCAGCAGGTCAACGATCAGTACCTGCTGGCCAAATATCATAACGGCTATAGTTTGCCTAAAGTGTAGTGTACATTTTTTCGTAATATTCTGCAGCCATCCTGCCTGATTCAAACTCAGGCTCCACATCGGCTGCAGAATTTTTGAGGATGGATAGCCACTGCGCCTGATCCTGCGTATACATCGGCAAAATAGTATTGCTGATCAGATCCATCAGGTTTTTGTTTTCAGCAACATCTATGGCCCTCTCGTCATCCCTTTCCGTCGCTGCGCTGATCAGGAAACAATTCTTGGTGTCCCTGGCAAACTCCGGCACCCAACCGTCAGGCAGGGATAAATTTATACTTCCGTTCATCGCAGCAGTCATTCCGCTGGTGCCTGAAGCTTCACGGTACATTTTAGGATTGTTTAACCACAGGTCAGAACCTTTTTTCAGCAGCGCTGAAAGCCCAAGTTCATAACCCGTGAGCACAGCACAATTGGCAAAAGGTTTGGCGCGTGTAATGATATCATTAAAAAGTTTGTTGGCACCAGTGTCTTCAGGATAGGGTTTTCCAGCCCAGATAAATTGTACAGGCAGTTCCTTGTTGCTGACGAGCGATAAAAAGCGATCCCAGTCGTACATCACCAGATCTGCCCTTTTGTATCCTGCAAAACGTCTTGCCCATACGATAGTCAGTACATCCTCGTCAAAGACCTTCCCGCACTGGTCGGCCACCACTTTAAATAATTCCTTCTTTAACTCTTTCTTCCGTTGTACAATCACCTGATCATTGCCTTCGCGTATCGCCTGTGCAATTTCCTGGTCTTTCCAGTAGGCCGCGTTCTGCGCATTTGTGATGGAAGTAATTTCTGGTATCCCCTCATTCTCACCCCACATCTCTCTTGCCACCTCTCCATGCAATTTGGAAACACCGTTTGCTTTTCCTGAGAATTTCAGCGCACCCAGGGTATAGCTAAACATTTCGCCTTCCATGTTCAGGATATGTTTTACTTCATGGTCCTGCAAATGGTAAAAGAAAGACATCTTTTTGAGCAGAGTATATTCATGTTCTTCATTTCCTGCCATCTCGGGAGTGTGAGTGGTAAATACTACACGTTTTCTGATCTCGTCCAGGTTTTTATATTTCGCATACAGGTAAAAGTTAAGAGATACCGAATGTCCTTCATTCATGTGATATACATCCGGTTCCATATTCAGCTGATCAAGCAGCATCGCCCCGCCTATACCCAGGATAATACTCTGGGCAATCCGGGTAGCTTCGTTGGGATCATATAGCCGGTGCGTAATCGTACGTGATATTTCATCATTTTCCGGAAGATCCGTACTGAGTAAAAACAGCGGCGCAGATCCAAAGGTCTCCGGCTTCAGCAAATATGCTTTCACCATTACCGGGGTATCGTGAATGGGAACGCTAAAAGTGATACCAGTGTCCTGCAAAAAGGAATATTCCTTTTCTACAAACGATGGCACCATCAGGCCATCCCTGTCTCTGGTCTGATCGTAATAACCGTATTTCCAGAGCATCCCAATGCCGAGGATATTCTGTTTGAGCTCATAGGCGCTTCTGAAATGTGATCCTGCAAGGAAACCAAGACCTCCACTATATATTTTCAGTGCCTGGTCAATAGCGAACTCCATCGAGAAGTAAGCAACGGAAGTAGTATATTTTGTATCGGGCGTATAACCAAAAATTTCGTCTCTTGTTAACATAAATAATTGAAAATGTATGAATTGCTAACCTGACAAATTTGAAGCCACAATACTAATGTCCCCAGCTTTTGTCCGGCTTGTCCTGTAGTTCCACCTCAATCCTGCCGCCCTGCATCAGCCTTTCATAAGTCAGATAATTTAGCTTGTACTCCTTGCCATTCCATTTCATCCCGGATATATATCCGGAGTTTTTAGATTCTTTACGCGTAATCAGCTGGAGCGTTCTGCCACCGGGTAAGGTGATCGTAATCCTGTCAAATAAAGGCGCTGTGAATGTATAATCGTTAGATACCGGATCTACAG
The DNA here is from genome assembly GCF_026239695.1 of Pedobacter sp. MC2016-15. Taxonomy (GTDB): domain Bacteria; phylum Bacteroidota; class Bacteroidia; order Sphingobacteriales; family Sphingobacteriaceae; genus Pedobacter. The sequence continues at coordinate 191,983 of NZ_JAPIVS010000001.1, forward strand.
GGTAAAAACCAAGCGAGGCAAATACATACCAGGCAGACATCTGGCCGGCGTCATCGTTGCCGCTCAAACCTCCCGGACCATCGCTGTATTCATCTGCCAGGATCTCTTTCACACGCAGGTGAGTTTTCCATGGCGAAGCCGTAAAATTATACATAAACGGGATCTGGTGACCAGGTTCATTGCCATGCCAGTACTCATGTTTATCAAAGAGCTGGTCCAGAGCTCGCTCCAGTTCCGCTTTTCCACCCATTAGATTACTCAAACCAGCAACATCCTGCGGTACATAAAAAGTATATTGCTGTGGGGTACCTTCGGTTATATAAGGTTCCTTGGTATTGCCTTTAAAAGGATTATACCAGCTTTTATCCGTATACCTGCCACGCATCATATTCACTTCCGGATCAAAAACGTTTTTGTAGTTTTTGCTGCGTGCCAGTAAGGTCTGGTAATCAGCGGTTTTACCCATGCCTTTTGCCACCATTGCCAGCGCATAATCGTTATAGGCGTATTCTAGCGTGCGACTTACCTGTTCCTTCTTATGAAAAGCTTCCGGTACACTATCTTCCATGGGGATATAACCGTATTTCAGATAAGAAGTAAGCGCCCTTCTGCCCTTTCCGTTCACATAGTCTTCCATACCTGGGGTATCAAATGCATTTTGACGCATCAGGCGATAGGCTTCCTTCACATCATAATCGCGGATACCCTTGGTGTATGCTGAAGCGATAAAAGAGGTACCATGATCTCCCACCATTGCAGCCGTGTAACTATTCCAGCAGGGAAATATGGGCAGCCATCCACCCTGTTTTCCCTTCAGGATCATCGATTGCACACAGTCGTTAATTAATCCTGGCTGCAGCAGTTCAAAAAGCGGTAGCTGGGCACGGTAGATGTCCCACATGGAGAAATCATCATAGTAATTGCCTTTGTTAATCTTTTTCAGCTGGTAATCTCCTGCAAATTGCGGATAAGTACCATCAATATCATTGAACAGACGTGGATGCTGCATGGTATGGTACAGCGAAGTGTAAAATATACGTTTGTCTTTCAACACCGGAGTCTCCACCTGGATCTGTCCGAGTGCTTTTTGCCATACCTGCTTATTCTTCGCTACCAGTGCTTCAAAGTCCCAGTTGCTGATTTCAGCCTCCAGGTTGGCGCGCGCACCTTCAAGGCTGCTGAACGACGTGCCAATCCTTATCCGGAGCTGCTCACCCTTGCTCAGTTTAAACCCCAGATAGGCGCCAATGTCTTTACGGTTTTTAACTGTGGATGCAGACAAAATTGTATCTCCGCTAAAAGTTCCGCTGGTTCCGGCAGGCTTGTCTACCTTGATATAAAAATACCCGCTGAATCCTGCAGGTTTTCCCCAGCCCTGGTAGATGCGGTGTGCGGGGTTGTAGCCCCAAACCTCTCCTTTTTTAAGATCAACTTTGATATATCCTTTGGCCTGATCACTGTTGGGCATAATCAGCAGATACATGCTGTCGGCCTTAGCGGCAGTAAACTGCATCATACCAGACCTCAGTGTCGAAGTAAATTCTGCATTCAGCTGATATGCCGGTAAACTGACTTTATAATAATGTGGGGCTGTTACCTCATCCTGATGCGAGAACTTGGTCCCGTATTGCTCTGCCGTAGTTTTCAGGCTTCCGGTGATAGGCATTACGGTAAAACTCCCATAGTCCTGCGTGCAGGAGCCACTCAACCAGTGAGTGGCCCTGAAACCATTGATTACGTTATCCTGATAAAAATATGGCGGTTGGCATTTCGTTTCCGACAGACGTGTCTGTGGCGTAAACTGAGTCATACCAAAAGGTAAACCCACCGCCGGGATGGTATTGGCATTCAGTTCTGTACCGCCTCCATGTTTGAGAGAAGCCGCAGTTGTACTGGCAGCTGTGCCTGCTAAAGGCTGTACATATTGAACAACATCCTGCGCATAGGCGCTAAAGTTTAGGAGAGCGGCAGATATTGCTGCCAGATATTTGGTTTTCAAATGATATAGGGCTGAGAATGCTAATATAGAATCTAAAATTAGATTTTTATAAAATTATTCAGCTAAAACCTATTACCACTATAAAAAATCATCAGTTTCACGGTATGCTTTGATTACCCTGAGTTCGCCTTCCTTACCTTTCAGGGAGTTGCCATGTTCCATTCCCATTACCCCTTTATAGCCTTTTTGATGCAGGTGTTTAAAAATATTTCTGTAATTAATTTCGCCCGTTGTAGGTTCCTTTCTGCCGGGGTTATCCCCAATCTGTATATAGGCAATCTCTTCCCAGCATCTGTCGATATTCACCAGCAGGTCACCTTCTGTCCGCTGCATATGATAAATGTCGTAGAGGATCTTGCAGGATGGACTGTTCACTGCCTTACAGAGGCTATAGGTTTCATGTGTATGCTGAAGAAATAGGTCAGGTGTATCACTTAGCGTTTCCAGTACCATTATCAGTCCATGAGGTTCAAAAACCTCCGCCCCGGCACGCATCGCATCCATCACATTAGCCATCTGCACTCCATAAGGCAGCTTCCGTTCATAAAATCCAGGCACTACCGTCAGCCATTTGGCATTACAGCGTTTTGCCGCTTCAACCGAACGTTTACAAGTGTCTACAAAATGATCCTTAAACTCCTTTTTTCCCGTTGTGAGAGAAGTCTTCCAGTTGTCGCCTCCATCCACCACAAACACCCCCATTCTCATAGCCAGTTTTTCCAGCAGCTTGCCAATCCTGTTCTGCTCATCCAGAGGTCTTGCCAGAAATCCATTGTCCTCTATAGAGCGGAAACCCTGATCATACATAAACTGGATCTGGTCTGTGAAGCTTTTACCGGCATGGCTGGCAAACATCCCTTCATGCGGGGCATAATCGAGGTTAAAGGTCTTTCCCGGTGCAGATGCCGGCTCCCTGTTAATGCCGGCATTGGAAGCCATAACATTTAACGATGAGCCGGCAAGCAGCGTCCCTGTAGCCAGTAAACTATTTTTTATAAAGTCTGTTCTGTTCATATTGTTAATATCTGGTGCAGGCTAATTTACATTAAATTACCTTAGTTTTCCCTGGCATCGGAACGGGATACAAACCATTTTCATCCGGTAACAACTTTGGCTGCGCCGTCCAGCTCAACTGATCCGGCATCAGACTGTTGTCGGCCTTCAATGCCTCATCCCACTTAATTGTCTGTCCGGAATAAGTCGCATAGCGGCCAATTATCGCGGTAAAACAACTCTTGGCAGCGCGTTCCGCATCCCAGAACTTATACTGTCCTTTGCTGATTGCCGCAAACAGTTCATCATGCTCCGTCTGGTAAGGGTTCGCATTTCCTTTGGAAGGATGACGGTACAGTTCCTTACCTGCATGGTCCCACAAAACACCCTGGTTGCCACCCGATAAGAACACTTTACCTTTTGTTCCCTGGAAGCTCTCATCCACCCTGTTGGCGGTGCCTTCAAAATGCCTGCACTGGCTGTGTATCACAGATCCATCAGCATAAGTTAATTCTACCGAATGGTTATCATAGATCTCACCATAATCTTTTCCAGTTCTCCAAGCCCTGCTGCCGGTTCCCTGCACAGATACAGGGTATGAGCCTTTTACCCAGTTGGCAATATCTATGTTATGAACATGCTGTTCTACTATATGGTCACCACAAAGCCAGTTAAAATAGTACCAGTTGCGCATCTGGTATTCCATTTCCGTCTGACTCGCCTGGCGTTTCTTTACCCATACACCACCACTGTTCCAGTAGACCTGTCCGGCAAAGACTTCCCCGATCGCTCCGTCTTCAATACGTTTTAAGGCCTCCCTGTAATTTGTCTGGTAACGGCGCTGCAGTCCCACCACCACATTCAGCTTTTTCTGCTTTGCAATTTCTGCGGCAGCAAGCACCCTCCTGATCCCTGGCGCATCCACTGCTACAGGTTTCTCCATAAAAATATGCTTACCCTGTTTCACAGCTTCCTCAAAATGCATCGGCCTGAAACCCGGAGGTGTAGTCAGCAGTACCACATCTGCCAGCGCAATCGCTTTCTGATAAGCGTCAAAACCTGTGAACTGGCGGTCTTTTGGTACATCTACCTTATTTTTAAATTTTTCCGAAAGCGCTTTGTAACTGCCGTCAAGACGGTCTTGAAAAGCATCGGCCATGGCCACAAGTTTCACATTTGCAGTAGTGCTCAGCGCCTGAAAAGCCGCCCCGGTACCACGGTCACCACAGCCAATCAAAGCTATTCTGATCGTATCGTCGGCAGAGGAATGTCCTCCGGCAAAAGCAAATTGGTTTAAAAGCATCCCCCCTGCAAGTAAGGCAGAGGTCTTGATAAATTCACGTCGCTTGTCGTTAAGATTTTCAGTATTCATATCATTGAGTTTATAAGGTTAATAATCTGGGATGACCGGCTGGTCATAGTAGACATCTATTTCCGCTTTCGCAGGCGTCTTTGCCGGCCTTACCAGACGCATTCCGATGAACGGTGCTTCAGGGAACCACCAGTTGCTTTTCGGGATTTGCGGATCCAGCTGTTTCCAGGCAGGGTCTGATGCCAGACGTGCTGCAGAACGGAGATCTTTCGCTTCGTCATCGTAACTGCCACCGCGGATCACATGAGCATATAGTTTCTCTGAAGGAGCTACAGGATTGAGGACAGCAGCCTTCGACTGCGCGTAAAATTCAGCCGAGTATTGATCATACGTCCATTCGGCAACATTTCCATACAAATCAAAAATTCCCCATTGGTTAGGTTTCTTTTTTCCTGTTTCATGAGTTTTGCCTTCACTGTTTGCCTTATACCAGGCATAATCGCCCAGTTTTGCGGCATCACCAAAAGCAAATTCATCTGTAGATCCGGCACGGCAGGCATACTCCCATTCCGCTTCAGTTGGAAGACGATAAAATACTCCTGTTCTGGCATATAACCACTTGCAATACTGAATGGCATTGTAATGCGTCATCGCCAGTGCGGGATGGTTTTCTTTGCCCATGCCAAAGGTCATATCCAGATAGGGTTTTGTAGGTCTTGTTACTGCATCAACCTCTGCCGGAATCTTTTCTGTACTATGGCTCAGCTCAAAATCTTTGTACAGAAAAGGCTCATACAAATCCCATGTCAGTTCAAACGTCGCCATCCAGAAAGCATCAAGCTTTACCGGATGTACCGGCTTTTCATCAGCTTTTCCTTTGGTACTGCCCATCTGGAATTCGCCTGCAGGAACAGCCTGCATCGTAAAACTCAGGGAAGTGCCTTTGATTTCCTGCCGATAAGACTCCAATTTCTGCTGTCCAGTACAGAAAAAGGAGTTTATCAGCAATGCGAACGTTAATATTTCTTTCATCTTCATATTTATGCCTAAAAGTTACGGTTAATATCCGGGATTTTGCTTCAGCTCTTTATTTCTGTTGATCTCATCACGGCTGAAAGGACGGAAATAAACCTTATCATCCCACCTGCGGTTTTCCTGTGCCGTTTCTGTAGTTGGTGTATAGGTATAATCATATACCGTCGGATCATATTTATACGGTGCCGACATAGTTTTTCCGGGTTTAAATTTACCCGTGATTTTGATATAGGTAGTCTTTCTGCCCAGCGTTTCGGGTGCAATCATCCAGCGGCGCGTGTCATGATAACGTTGTTCTTCATAGGCCATCTCTATGCGTCTTTCATGACGATACACATCCCTTAGGGCCGACTGAGAAGCGGCAGTCACAGCAGGCATTCCGGCTCTGAAACGGATACGGTTGAGCCAGAGTATGGCATTAGAAAGCTGGTTGAGCTCTATACTCGCCTCCACGTAGTTCAGCACTGCTTCGGTATATCTGAAAAATGGCCATGGCACAAACTGAGGCTGATTGGCATCAGCAATATTCGGGTCCGGATCAATAAATTTCTGCGTGTAATAACCTGTCCAGCTACCGTTCCAGTTTTCAATGGAGCTTCCACGGGTATCCAGCCCCTGAACAGTAATCACGTTGCTGCCTTCCTGCAGGTCGTAAGCACCGGTTTGTATTTGATTGGCCGGATCCACATTGCCAGACACCTTATCACGCGGTTTCCAGCCTGCACCATCATATAGAATCGTCGCGTAAAAACGGGGATCACGGTTCTGATACGGTGCAGCCTTTTGTGCTGCATTAGTCCAGCTAAAAGCTGAACCATCAGTCATTTCATAGTCGTCCACCAGCAGGCCGATCGGCGTATTTCCTGCCCAGTTGTGATAGCCATTAGGCCCGTTCGCTCGTCCATAACGCATATCGCTGAGGTCAATAAAGTACCTGCCCAGAATCAATTCTGAAGCTGCTGCGGCATCCACTCCCGGCGCTTTGCTGCCTCCCCCCATCGCAATACTTTTATAGTTTGCACGTCCATCTGCTGCGGATGCCGGGGCACCCAGGTTCAGCTTGTAGCCTAATCCGGCATCAATCACCGCTTTGGATGCATCAAGGGCGGCTCTCCAGCGTGCAGTACGGTCGCCACTCAGGTAACCCAGATATTCCGGATTGGCAAAACCGGAAATCACCGCCGACTTCGATTTTGCTGTCGGTACATCATGCAGATCACTCGCTGCATAGAGCAGCACACGCGATTTGAGAGCCATTGCAGCCAGTGAGGAGGTGCGACCTGAAGGGAGCGTCTTGCCCTGTAGTTTGGTAATAGCTTCATCGCAATCTTTCACGATCTGGGTAATACATTCTTCATAAGTTGATCGTTTCACTGAGAAGTTATCATCCAGCGCATAACTTTTTAGAATCAGTGGTACGCTGCCCATAAAACGCACCAGCTGCTGGTAATAATAAGCCCTGAGAAAATAGGCCTCGCCCAATAGCTGATCCCTGAGCTGCTCATTGCTGATCCCGTTTTCTGTTCCCGAAAGTTTTTCAATAGTGATATTGCAGGCGCGGATCCTGTTATACATGAGATTGTAACTCCAGGAATCATTTACCCAGCCCAATGTAGTGGGATTAATGGTACCCGCATTCACCAGGTCGATCCCCCTGTTGGGATGCGTAAATAACGATTCGTCTGAAACTGAAGACAGCATCTCTTCTGAGAAGCCTCCCAGGCTAAAGCCATTGTAAATATCTGTTACAAAAGCCTGAGCGAGTGCCGGATCATTCCATACGAGTTCAGACTCAATCTGATCGGGCGGCGTAACGGCAAGGAAATCCTTTTTACAACTCAGCACAGTCAGTATGACAATGATGAGGCAGAGGTAGTTATATTTCTTGTTCATCTCTTTATACATTAGAAAGTTGCTTTAATTCCTGAATTGATCACACGTGCCTGTGGATAGTACTGGGCACTTGAATTGGTAGATTCAGGATCCCAGATCTTGATTTTATCGAACGTAAACAGGTTGAGCCCGTTGGCGTAGATTCTCAGGGCGGAAAGACCTATCTTTTTACAGATATCTACTGGCAATGTATAGCCAAGTTCCACATTCTTCACCCGGATATAGTTATTGTTACGGATCCAGTAAGTGTTGTTTCCTGCGATATTCAAATCGGTAAAATACGTCTGTCCACGATTAGAGAGCCGCGGATATTCACTACTTGGGTTGTCGATGGTCCACCTGTTGCGGTACGACCACTCGAGGAAGTTCCCGATATCACCGGATTCTGTAAGTCCTACGCTTTGTACACCACCTGTAGCAACCTGGATCAGGGCAGACAAGTCGAAGTTCTTGTACTGCAGGCTCAGGTTAAAGCCACCGGTAAACGTTGGAGTGTTGGTTCTGTCCAGTCTCACCTGGTCATCACCATTGATCTGTCCATCCCCGTTGATATCCTCAAACTTCATGTCTCCCGGCAAAAGCTTTCCTGTAAAGGCGCTGTAATTAATCGTATTAGCATTAATTTCTGCCTGATCCTTAAATACCCCTGCATACTTATATACGAGTCCGGTACCGGTTGGCATACCTGTAGAGCGCTGCCATTCCGGGGCACCCGGGGTTTCATCCCAGAAAATAATCTTGTTTTTGGCATAACCACCGTTTACACTCACGCTGTAGGTCATTTCTCCTACTTTGTCACTGTATCCCAGTTTAAACTCAAAACCCTTATTGTTCACCTTTCCCAGGTTTACCGGCGGCAGTTTATCTGTTATTCCGGAGCTGCCCGGAACAGAATTGGCGCGGCTGATGAGGATTTTTGTCCTTTTGTTTTCAAAATAATCAAACTCCAGGTTCAGTTTGCTGCCCAGGAAAGAGGCATCTAAACCGATGTTCGCATTGTTTGCAACCTCCCATCCAAACGCAAGATTGGGCACCCGGCTCTCACGCAGGGTTGGTGTCTGCTGATTGTTGGTTACATAGTTGCCAAACCCGATAGTGCTCAGGTACTGATACTCTGCCAGGGCATCTCCAAAATAGGCCTCTGCCCCCATTTGCCCCCATGATGCACGGATCTTCAGGTTATCTACAAACTTCACATTGTCTTTGAAGAAGCTCTCTTCAGAGATACGCCATCCCGCAGATACACCCGGGAAGAATCCAAAGCGTTTATCCTCCGGGAAAATATAGGAGCCGTCAGCCCGCCACAGAAATTCTGCAAGGTACTTTTCTTTGTAGTTATAACCCACTCTGCCAAAATAACTTAAGCGTGCTCTCTTGTAGAGATTATACGTGTCATTTGAAGGATTTGTGATGGTTTGCTCCTTATCACTTCCTGCAAGTAATTCCTGCAGAGCTGTAGAAAGAAAATATCTGCGAGAGGCGGCAAAAGCATCATTATCCACTGTTTCCCGTGTTACGCCTGCCATTAAGGCCAGGTTATGCTCGCCAATCTTTTTGTCGTAGTTGATCATTCCCATCAGGTTCACTGCCAGCTGGTCACCGGCAGTCTCAGATAAGCTGGCATCAGTACGCTGTGAGCGCACAGAGCCGGTAAGCACCGGTGTTACGCCATCGGCCTCGAACGACTTTTTATCCCAGTAATATAAAGTCCAGGGTGTTTGCCAGTTTTTCTGCCTGCCTGCGAATTTATCGATAGCAGCAGTTCCGGTAACCTTCAGGCCATCCACTCCCGGCACTCTGATCTCTATTTTACCGGTCGACTGAAAGTAGTCTCTCCTGTCCCTGTTGTATCCCGTAAGGTCAGTAGTAATCACGTAGGGGTTAAATCCATACTCAATATCCGGTCCCGGTAATCCATTGGGCCAAACCTCCGGTTCTGTCGGTTTTCCACGCATGAGCATCCTGAAGATATCTGCTGCCGCAACTGTCGGGTAGTTCCTTACCTCTTCACGGGCAGTAATCCCAAGGCTGGCAGTCACATACTTGCTCAGGTTAGTCTCCAGGTTTACACGCAGATCATACTGTTTGTAACCGGTGGCAGATTTCTCATAATATCCATCCTGATCAAGGTATCCCATGGAAATCAGGTATTTGATATTTTCTGCACCTCCGTTTATCTGCAGATTATGCCGCTGTTGTGGCGACCAGGTTTTTAGGGTCGTACCAAACCAGTCGGTATTGGGATAGCGCAAAGGATCAGATCCATCCCGCAGTTTCTGCAGTTCATCAGGGCGATAGGCCGGGCTGATGACATTACCATTGTCTGGGCGGGTATAAGCACCGGTATTTTTGAAAGTTTGCCAGGCGCTGTTCCATTGGTCAGTGGGTAAGTCGGCCCCAAAGATTTTTAGCTCATTCAGGATCTCCGCATATTGTGAAGAGCTCGACATCTTGGGCGTTCTCGTTGGCTGCTGCAGCCCATAGCTAAACTCATAGGATAACATGGGTTTGCCGGATTTCCCCTGTTTCGTAGTGATGAGTATGACCCCATTGGCAGCCCGCGATCCATAGATTGCCGCTGATGCATCTTTTAACACTGAAACGCTCTCCACATCATTGGGATTAATCCGGTCAAGTCCCCCGGCACGGTTGGGTACTCCGTCAATCACGATCAGTGCATTGTTATTTCCCAGAGAGTTCACCCCACGGATACGGATGGTAGATCCATCATAACCGGGCTCTCCGCTGCTCTGCATCGCCGTTACACCTGGTAGACGACCCGCCAGGGAATTGGATAAGTTAGCTGTAGGCGTTTTTGCCAGTTCCGTACCTTTTACAGCAGTAACTGCTCCGGATACTACAGCTTTTTTCTGTGTTCCATATCCCACCACAACAATTTCCGAGAGTGCCTGACTGTTTTCAACGAGTTTCACATTGATAGCCGTCTGTCCGTTCACAGGAATCTCCTGTGTAACATAGCCCATGAATGAAAAAACGAGTGTGCTGTTGTCAGGTACTTTGAGGCTGAATTTACCATTGGCATCGGTGCTGATGGCCATTGGAGCATTTTTCACCTTTACACTCACTCCTGGTAGTCCCTGCCCTTTGGCATCGGTAACGGTTCCGCGTACCACTACATCGGCAGCCATAGCAGTTTTCGGGCGGATGACTACAAGGCCATCTTCCAGTACCTGAAATTTCAGCTCAGTATCTTTAAGCAGAAATTCAAGCGCATCTGATACCAGTATCTCCCGGTTAACCAGTGTGATCATCTTATGATCTGGCAGGTCCTCCTCACTATAAAGCAGGCGAAAGGCCCCTTTACTCTCGAGGCTGGTCAATGCCTCACGGAGTTTAACCTGCCGGAACTCTACATTTACTTTTTTGAATTGAGAATAGCCTGCCGCAGAAACCTGCAGACAGCCTACAAACGACAAAGCGAAGATCCAGTTTAACATCAATAATAGCTTTTTTGTGGAAAATCGGATGCATAGGCTAGCATTGAACAATCCCTTTTTTTTCATAGATTTGGTCTTTTCAAAGTTTAGAAATCTGATAATGATAGTTTTAACTATCTTTTGAAGGTTGAAAGGGGAAGAATGTTGGTCGCATTCTCCCCTTTTTTAGTAAATGGTCAAGTCATGGGCGGTAAGTTTAAAGGTGAATGGTTTAATCAACTGCATCGCCGTTAAGGCTTCAGTAATATTTTCTTTGGTAAACACACCAGTAAATCTGTAGGAACTGGTGACAGCGGATTCCATATTAATTTTGATGTTAAACCAGCGTTCCATCCTGGGTTTCAACTCATGAAAGGACTCATTTTTAAATACCAGCCTGTTATCTTTCCAGGATGTTTCTTCAATGTATTCGGCATGGCCGATGGTTACCGGCCTGACATGGTTGATCAGTATCAGGTTTTTTTTTGCTCTTCTTAAGCCTTTACTATGGTGCTGGGGATCTTCAGAAAATTCAAATTTCTCTGAAGGACTTAAAATCACCTTCTGATCTGCATTCCCGTTCACATACATTTCGATCGAGCCACGCAGCAGTGTAGTTTTAGATGTCCGCTCTTCGGGATAAGCCTGCACATTAAAAGCGGTTCCGAGCACTTTCACAGAGATCTTCTCTGTACGCACAATAAAGGGCTTGCCCTCACGGTGTTTTACATCGAAAAAAGCTTCGCCTGACAAATATACCTTGCGGTTGCGGTGATGGTTGAAATTGGATTTGTAAGAGAGCTGGCTCCCGGCATTCAGCCAGACCAAAGTGCTGTCAGGCAGCATAAACTGTTTGCGTATCCCCTTGCCGGCAGCAATCTGAATAAGGGTATCTTCCTTCCTGCTGATATTCCACCAGGCAAAGCTGAGCAGAATGATCACCACAAGACCTGCAACAAGAGTAATGGAATTGATACTTCGCCGTTTAGAACCTGTAAAAGGCTCTTCCTCTTCCCGGTCGAAATCATGCTGATACTTGAGCTGGTGTAATAACCAGGCCTGATCCACATTGGGTAGATCCTCCGAACTGCCCCCTGCCGTCTCCCAGATCTCCTTCAGGATTTCCTCATAGTAAACCCCATCCGGATACTTTGAAATCAGTTCTTGCAACTGCTCCAGTTCCTCGGGCGTAGCTTCACCAGCCATTTTACGGGCTAATAATTCTATGATTCTATTGGTGTCCATTACATGCAGCAATAAAAGTTTATATTGGTTTTATGTATAGGACAAGATGTTCCGGAAAATTCCCTAGAACTATTTTAAAAAAAACACTTTAAACAGAAAGGTTTATCAAAAACCTGAGGAGGTTCACATCAGCTTAAACTCTTTTTTGAGAATTGATGTCAGTTTTTTTACGGCGATCACCAGATGGGCATCTACGGTTTTCACAGATATGTTCAGGATCTCCGCCGTTTCCCTGTAACTGAGCCCATCTTCCTTAATCAGTTTAAACACCAGTTTACAGCGGTTGGGCAGCGACTGGGTGGCGTTCTCCAGTTTCTGCCTGAGTTCTCCATTGATCAGTAATTGTTCCGGATTCAGCGTGTCCAGAACGATGTCCAGCTTCACATCGTCCAGCGACAGCAATTGCTGTCTGGAGCCTTTATTCAAAAGATTTAGTGATAAGTTTTTGGCAATGACAAAAGTATACACCCTGATATTTTGTATCTCCGTCAGTTTGCCGCGGTTTCGCCAGAGGGTGATCATCACATCATTTGCCGTCTCTTCTGCCAGTTCTCTTGACTTCAGTAAACAATAGCAAAACCTGTAAAGTGAAGGATATAATATCCCGAACAGTTGTCTGTAGGCATTCTCGCTACTGTACAAAGTGATATGGCTGATCAATTTAGCCAGGTCTGGCAGAGGTGTAGACATCGGTAAATATTTGGTATAATCAAATTTAACAATTTAACTACGACAACCTAATTTCTAATCAAATAAATAATCAACATATTATCCACAGCTCTTTTAGTTAATACGAATAGGATTAAACCCGGATCATTATGTTATCAGCTAATCATTATTTCATATTATCTGAAACCAATCTGAAATTCAGTTTGTTACATCTCAGACCAAATACATCTCCCTTTAACGCAAATTCATTTATATGAAAAATAGCAATCCTTATAACAGAAGAGCCTTTCTCCGCACATTTTCTTATGGCCTTGGTGCGATAACTCTTGCTCCGGCAATTGACACATTTGCTTTTGCGGCCGACCGCAAACTGGGCATTGCGCTTGTCGGACTTGGAGGTTATAGCTCCGGACAACTTGCTCCAGCTTTACAATCTACCAAAAACTGTTACCTCGCAGGCATTGTTACGGGTACACCTGCAAAAGCCAGCAGCTGGTCGGCACAATACAAAATACCTCAAAAAAATATCTATAACTATGAAAACTTTGACCAGATCATCCATAACTCGGATATAGATATTGTCTACATTGTACTGCCTGTTTCCATGCATAAGGAATTTACCATTCGTGCTGCCAAAGCAGGTAAACATGTGATCTGTGAAAAACCCATGGCACTCAATGCCGCCGAATGCCGGGAAATGATCGCCGCCTGCAAACAGGCAAACCGTATGCTCTCTATTGGCTACCGACTGCATTTTGAACCGCATCACATCGAGGTCATGCGCCTCGGCCAAAAGCAGATTTATGGAAAGCTGAAAAGCCTCGATGCCACCAATGGTTTTACCTGGGGAAATAATAAACCCACATGGCGCTTAAAGAAAGCGCTCTCAGGTGGCGGTGCGTTAATGGATATGGGAATTTATGCAATTCAGGCTTCAAGATACACAACGGGACTGGAACCCTTATTCGTAACCGCAAAAGAAAATCAAAAATCAAATCCCGAACTTTTTGCTGAGGTGGATGATACGATCCAATGGGAGCTGGAGTTTCCGGGAGGCCTGGTCAGTACAGGAAAATCGAGTTACAGTAATAACTGGAGTACACTCCAGGTGGAAGCCGAAAAGGGGCAGTTTGAACTATCGCCATCCTATGGGTATGGCGGTATCAATGGGAAAACTTCTGAGGGACTGATGAAAATCCCTAACATCAACCAGCAGGCAGCGCAGATGGATGATTTTGCACGGTGTATACTCGACAAAAAAGCGACGCGCGTGCCGGGAGAAGAAGGGTTGAAAGATATGAAGATTATTGATGCGATCTACAGAAGCATCGCTTCCGGGAAAAAAGAGGCTATACAGATCTAAAAAAATGCCTTCTGCCATTTGGATAGGCAGAAGGCATTTCAACTAATTGAGCTTAAGGACGTTATTTTTACGGTTTACGTCCGGCAGTTTATGCTCGGGATCCAGTTCAACAGATCTCACTTTTTTAGTGCTGGCAATTTTCAGCTCATATGTTTTATTGATCAGCCAGGTTTCTACAGGCAGCACCTGTTGGTATACAGATCCGTCAGTATACGTAACCACCAGCTTTACCGGCATCACCATCTTTTCCAGGTTGGCCAGTTTTACATGTACATATTTCTTGTCGTTCTTGGCACTGTACGTTACACCAAGTACCGACTGATCCAGCTTCCAGTTGTTGTAAAACCAACCTTTCCAGAACCAGGATAAATCCTCGCCGGCACCGTTCTCCATGGCATGGAAAAAATCGTAAGGTGTGGGATGCTTGTATGCCCAGTCGGCAATATATTGTTTAAAAGCATAGTCAAACCTCTCAGGCCCCAGAATCTGCTCTCTTAACAGGATCATACCAAATGCAGGTTTAAAATAGGCATAAGCATGTCTGTACTTTTCAGGTATAGCATCTGCAGCAGTCATGATCACGGGTGCCTCGGGGTCTGTAATAAAGGGAATCACCTCATCGGCAGGATTTCCCTGGTTTTCTGCATACTCACTGTCTCGTTTTGGTGCATATTCTCCCTTGTTAAAGGCGTCAGAGGCATATACATCTATAAAAGTATTAAAGCCTTCATCCATCCATGGATAGCGGCGTTCATCGGATCCAACAATCATCGGAAACCAGTTATGTCCAATCTCATGTGCCGTCACCCAGAAGAGTTCTTTTCCTTTATCATTGATCCCGTCGAAAAGTATTCCCGGGTACTCCATCCCTCCTGCTACTCCGGCCTCATTTACTGCTACCGGATATGGGTAAGGATACCACTTTTCAGAAAAGTGCTCGATAGATCCTTTCAGGTATTCTGTAGAGCGGCCCCATCTGTCATTGCCCGCACTTTCTATGGGGTAAACTGACATTGCCAGGGATTTTTTGCCATCCGGAAGGTTTATTCTTGCTGCATCCCAGATAAAGGCTTTAGATGCCCCAAAAGCTACATCACGGGTGTTCTTCATGATGAAATGCCAGGTGAGATTTCCTTTCTGAACAGGTCTGGATGCCGGATCCTTCAATTCTTCAGCCGTCCTGATCATGATGGTCTTGTCACTGTTTTTTGCGGCTTCCATCCGCTTGTTCTGCTGGGCTGTAAGTACTTCCTTAGGATTCTGCAGTTCGCCGGAACCAGCGACAATCATATCCCATGGAACGGTGATCTTATAATCAAAATCACCATATTCAAGATAGAATTCGCCGCTGCCTAAAAATGGAAGCGTGTCCCAGCCACGTGAATCATCATACACGCACATCCTTGGGTACCATTGTGCAATTTCAAAGATCTTCCCGTTTTTTGTAGAGGCAAAATCTGTACGGTTTCCAAAAGCGCCGGGGACGGTATAGGCGTATTCAATCAGTACATTGATCTTCGCGCCTCCCGCTGCCAGTGCTTCAGGCAAGCGGATCTGCATTCTGGTATCAGTGATGATGTAATCTGCCGCCTGTTTTTTTCCGTTGATCACCAGCTGTACAGATTTAAACTGATTGCCTTCCGTACTTTCTTCAAAGCTGTAACCAGCGCCTGTAAATTTGGAACGGGCATCTTTTTTATAGATCTGCTGATCGATCTGTAACCAGAGGGAGCTCAGCACATTCGGACTATTGTTGGTATAGGTGATGTTCTCAGTAGCTGTGAGGGTGTTCGCAAGAGTATCAATTGTGGCGCTGATCTGGTAATCGGCATGGTTCTGCCAGTACTTAGGTCCGGGTCTGCCTTCAGCAGTTCTGTATTCGTCACCCCTGTGGGTATAAAAGTTCGGAGAAAAAGTGCCTGCAGGCTGGTAATTTCCTGCTGCAGGTTTCACTTGTGCGTAAGCTGTAGAAAGCATGGCGCTACACAGCGTCATTAGAAAAAGGTTTGGCTTCATAATTTGAGTTCGGAAAGCGAAAGTACTGATGAATTTTCAAATGAAAAGACAAAAAATGCTAGATTTACCATTTTATATTCGAAATAAAAGCTGCAAGTTTGCGCGTAATGTTAAAATAAAACGAAATGAACCATAAAAAAGGATTTACGACCACGATACTACACTCAGACCGCCTGTTAAAACCAGAGTTCGGTGCTTTGCACCAGCCAATACACACTGCTGTAACTTGGGGATTTGAAGATGTTCAGGGATTAGTGAATGTATTCCAGAATAAAGCGAAAGGTTATGCCTACTCCCGCCAGGGAAATCCGACAGTAACTGCCCTGGAGCATAAAGTTACACAAATGGAAGATGGAATGGCTACTGTAGCGTTCTCTACGGGGATGGCGGCAATTTCCGCTACGATTCTTGCCCTGCTCAAAGCAGGAGACCACATCATTGCCAGTTCATATCTTTTTGGCAATACACGCAGCGTAATGCAGACCTATATGGATATGGGCCTGTCCATTACTTTTGTGGATGCTACCTCAGTTGAAGAAGTAAAGAATGCATACCAGGAAAATACCAGGATGGTATTTTTAGAGACTATTGCCAATCCGGCTACGCAAGTGGCAGCTTTGGGGCCTATTGGCGACTTCTGTGAAGAAAAAGAAATTATATACATGGTAGATAATACCATGACGTCACCATATATATTCCGTCCTGTGACGGTAAAAGCAAGTCTGGTGATCAACTCCCTCACCAAATATATTGGTGGTCATGCCGATGCACTGGGTGGTAGTGTTACAGATACAGGTTTATACAACTGGGTGAACTTCCCGAATATTGCCGAAGTACTGCGTCAGCAGATTCGTCCGGAAATGCTGGGCATCACACAGATCAGAAAGAGAGGATTGCGCGACGGAGGAGGAACTATAGCTCCCGAGGCTGCACATACGATTTCTGTAGGTTCAGAAACTATCGCCCTCAGACTCGACAGAGCCAGCTCCAATGCTTTGGCGCTTGCAGAATACCTGGAAGCACATCCGCTGGTAAGCAAGGTTTACTATCCCGGATTGAAAAGTCATCCGCAACATGAACTGGCTACCAGTTTGTTTAAAGGATATGGTGGACTGATGAGTTTCGCACTGAATGACGATGTTGATTGTTTTGCCTTTCTGAATAAATTGAAACTGGTCATTAAATCCAGCAACCTTGGAGATACCAGAACGCTGGCTATTCCTGTTGCTCATACTATATTTTTTGAGCTTGGGGCAGAAAGACGTTCAGAAATGGGTATCCCGGACTCAATGGTAAGGTTGTCGGTTGGCATTGAAGATCAGCAGGATATACTGCAAGATTTTAAACAGGCACTAGAGACAGTATAAAAAAAACATGTTAAGCCAGAAATTTTCTAAACCTTGACAAAAATTATATCTTAGTGGCTCCATAAGATATCTATGACAAGCTTTAATTCGGAGCAGGAACTTTTTAAGTCGCTGGTAGAGGCATCGCCTATACCTACCGCAGTTTATATAGGAAAAGATATCACCATTGTAGCTGCCAACCAAGGCATGCTTAAACTATGGGACAAAGACGCTTCCCTTATTGGTTTGCCAGTAAGGGAAGCCTTTCCGGCTGCATCTTTACAAAATCTTACCGCCAAACTGGAACAGGTCTCTCATTCCGGTATCAATTATCACCAGGAAAACGAGACAGTCGCCTTTATGATTGCCGGTTCTCCTGAGGGGCTCCACTTCAGTCACACGATCAATATCCTGAAGGATGCTGCAGGTAACCAGACAGGTATGATACAAACCCTGACTGATACTACTGAACTGGTTCTGGCCCGTCAGAAAATTGCCGATGCAGAAGCCGATTTGTCTTCCGCCCGCACAGAAGAAATGAAAATTAAAACTGAATTACAACGCCTGGGCAGGATGGTTGATATCAGCGAGGATTTCTGTAATTACTGTGATCTGGAGGGCAATACTATTTATCTGAATGCTGCCGGACTAAAGCTCATTGGCATGGATAAAAAGCGGATGAAGTCAAGTAATTTATTTCAATATCATTCTGCTACCTCCGTACAGACAATCAGGGATATTATCATGCCACAACTGCTGCGCACAGGGAAATGGTCAGGTAAATTGGAACTCACGCATCAGCAAACAGGAGAAGTCATTCCTATTCATAAACAATTCTTCATCATCCGCGAGGATATTACAGACAGGCCCATTGCAATAGCAGGCATTGCGCGCGACCTCCGGCCTGAAGTAAAAGCCGGTAAGGCTCTGGATTATAAAAATACGCAGCTTCAGATCGCCATCCGCGAACTGGAATTTCTGGCCAACTCTGTACCTGTAGTGGTGTGGACCAGCGACCCTCAGGGACAACTTGACTACATCAATCAACGCTGGTACGAGAAAAGTCCATTACCAGTGAAGAGGGCCCTGGGCAACGGATGGGCAGATACCATACATCCTGAAGATGAAAAGCGCGCCTGGGCCGCCTGGCGTGAATGCCTCAAAACAGGGATCCCCTACCAGATTGAATTTCGCCTGCTCGATAAATTTGGAGAATACCGCTGGTGGATGGTACGTGCCATTGCACTCAAGGACGACAATCAGCATATTATCAAATGGTATGGTTCAAACATTGACATTACCGAACAGAAAGAACTGGAAAAGCAAAAAGATAACTTTCTGGGCGTCGCCAGTCATGAACTAAAGACACCGGTAACGAGCATCAAAGCTTATGCTCAGGTGATGGAAATGATGTTCAGACGGGCTGGTGACACAAAGAATGCTGAACTGCTGGCAAAGATGGACAATCAGGTAAACAGACTGAGCAATCTGATTGGCGACCTGCTGGAGGTCACCAAAATCAATACAGGACGCCTTCAGCTCACATTGACAAAGTTCAGCTTTAACCAGATGGTTGAGGAAGTGATCGAAGAAGTACAGCGTACTGCGCTCAATCATGCTATCCATAAACAACTGGACTTCGACCGCGAAATTACGGGCGATAAGGAACGGATCTGTCAGGTGATCATCAACCTGCTCACCAATGCCATTAAATATTCTCCTGACAGCGACCATATCATTCTGTCTACCTCCGGTAATGAGCATCAGTTGCAACTCAGTGTACAGGATTTCGGAATCGGAATCAGGGCAGACCAGCAGCCCAGGGTATTTGAACAATTCTACCGTGTAAGTGGTTCCAGGGAACATACTTTCCCGGGTTTAGGCCTTGGTCTCTATATATCAGCAGAAATTATTAAACATTTAAACGGAAAGATCTGGGTTGACTCCGCTGAAGGAAAAGGCTCTACCTTCTGCTTTAGTCTGCCCCTGCTCAATCAACAATAAACATGGAAATGAAAAAAATATTCATCGCAGATGATGATGAAGCAATCGTAGATGCAACTTCAATGATGCTTGAAATGGCAGGTTACGAAGTACGCCACACATTAAATGGTGCAACTGTCCGTCAGGACATACAGGTAAGACCGGATCTGGTATTGCTGGATATATGGATGTCTGGCATCGATGGAAGAGATGTCTGCCGCAGTTTAAAGGCAGATCCGGAGACATTGGATATTCCGGTGCTGATGATTTCTGCCGGCCGTGAGATTATGGAATCGGCACTGGAAAGTGGAGCTGATGATTTTCTGGCAAAGCCATTTGATATGGATGACCTGCTGGAGAAAGTTGCGAAGTTAACCGCTAAATAAGACTGATCAGGCGTACCTGTTAATCACTTCATTCAACTCTTCAATATCAAAAGGCTTTCTGATAAAGCCGTCTGCACCTGCCTCAATAGAGAATTGCTCTACAGACATCAACGCAGATAATAGAATAACAGGAATTGTAGAGGTACGGGGATCGGCTTTCAGCATTTTACAGAGGTCGCTCCCCTTTTCATGACTAAGCCATTCATCAAGGAATATCAGGTCAGGCTGAATCGTTTCCAGATCTTTTAGGATTGAGCCATCCTGTGCTATGATCACTTCATAACCTTCATATTGCAAAACTACATTTAGCATCTCTCTGATCCCTTCATCATCCTCAACAACTAAAAGTTTTAAGCTCATATTTTAGAAAATTATTTATCTGGTGTTTGAACAACAGACGCTAAAGTTAAATATAAATAACACATTAAACCAATATAAAACATTTAGAATAACACCTATAGATTTAATAATTATGGGTTTATATTAGTACCTAATTGCGATCACACACCCAGTATTAAATTAGAAATATGGACAATACTTTTGGAAAGAATATCATTCCAGAGAATGAACATGAAAGAATAGCCGCACTAAAACGATATAAGATTCTTGGAAGTCCCGCTGAGAATGCGTTTGACCACGTAGCAAAGCTTGCCGCGAAGATCTTTGCTGTACCTATTGCACTCGTTTCAATGGTTGATACTGAAGAAGTGTTTTTTAAAGCCAATGTGGGGATGGGTAAAGTAAGAACCACGCCACGAGGAATCAGTCTCTGTTCACTGGCTGTGCTTGATCCCGAAGTTACCGTATTTGAAGATGCCAGGATCGAACCATGTCTGCTGGCAAATCCTTTGGTTGCCGGAGAATTTGGACTCCAGTTTTATGCCGGTGCACCTATCACTACACCTGATGGAATGCTCATCGGTACGTTATGTGTCGTTGATAAAAAGCCGAGGACATTCAGTACACAGGACCGCGCAATTCTCGCCAATCTGGCCAGTATCGTTATAGACGAGATGGAACTGCGTTTATCTGCGATCGAAGAAATGGAAAAGCAACAGCACCTGGCTGCCCTATCTTCTTTTAATGAACAGCGCCTGCGTGATATGGTCATGTCTGCACCTATTGGAATGACGATCATGAAAGGTCGCGACTTTATCGTGGAGATTGCGAATGCCCGGATGTTTGAGATATGGAACCGTACGGAAGAACAGGTGCTGGGAAAAGGTATTCTGGACGTTTTTCCCGAATTACTGGATCAGCCCTTTCCGGAAATGCTTACAGAGATTTTTGATACCGGAAAAACAATCTCAATGCCTGAAATTGAAGTTGCCATTGCCTCTGCTGCAGGACACAGAAATATCTATGTAGCTTTCCAGTATGCTCCTCTTTTCAATGCTGCAAATGAGGTCGACTCAGTCATGGCCACCGTAGCAGACATCACTGACCGCGTCATTGCGCGCAAACTGCTGGAAGAGAGTGAAGAGGAACTTCAGACACTCAATGAAGAGCTCCACGCAACCGTTGAGGAACTGGCAGCGGCAAATGAGGAGATGGTGACCACTAACGAAGAACTTACAGAAACCTATCAGAACCTGCAGCTGATCTCCCTTGAAATGGAACTCAGCGAACAGCGCTTCAGAAATATGATTGAGCAGTCGCCCGTTGCCATGCTGGTCTTACGGGGAGATGCTCTTATATTTGATGTGGTGAACGCCAATATGCTTCAGCTGATTGACCGTGATAAGGATATTATTGGAATGCCATTACTGAGCGGCATGCCTGAGATTGCAGGACAACCTATTTTTGACACCATTTACGAAGTATATCACACAGGCAAACCTTATTATGGCTTTGAAGTACCGGTTAAAATCCGGCGTGAAGGGAAAGAGCTCACAGGGTTCTTTAACGTCACCTATACGCCATTACTCGAAAACGGAATTATCACGGGCATTCTGCAGGTAGCTACTGAAGTAACAGAACAAATCAGAAGCAGGCAGGAACTACAGCGTGCAGAAGAAATGCTGCGTTTTTCAGTTGAGTCTGCACAAATTGGCACCTGGTTTATCGATCTGAAAAAAGCTGAATTTAATCCTTCAGCTACTATGAAACAGCTATTCGGATATAAGGCCGATCAGCCGATGAACTACGCCGCGATATTGGATAGGATTGATGACGAAAGCAAAGATGCCGTAATTGAGGCCGTTGACAAAACTGTCCATAAGGGAGACCCCCTCAATGTAGAATTTAAAGTCACAGGTTTAAACGATCAGAAAAGCCGCTGGTTGCGGGCTATCGGAAAACTTGATCAGGATCATGAGGGAGAATTGTTCCACTTCTCAGGAGTCATCCTTGAAATTACTGAGCAGAAGCAGGACGAGATCCGGAAGAATGATTTTATTGCAATGGTGAGCCATGAACTAAAAACACCACTGACGTCCTTAAAAGGATACATGCAACTGTTGGGTGTAAAGAACAGAAACAATGAAGACGGTTTCACCACCACGGCCATCAGCAAAGGAAATATACAAATTACTAAAATGACTGCCATGATCAACGGTTTTCTGAATGTATCGCGGCTGGAATCCGGAAAAATACTGCTGCAGAAGCAGGATTTCAAATTGAACCAGTTGCTGAAAGAAACCATCGAGGAAATAGATCTCATCAGCAGCGATCATGAATTTAAATTCTTTCCGGGTGAAGAAATCACGATTCACGCAGACCAGGAAAAGATTGGTCAGGTACTTAATAATTTCCTGACAAACGCTGTAAAATACTCTCCTCAGGGTAAGACGATAGAAATCACCAGCAAGGAAGTGGATGGATGGGTACAGGTAAGTGTGAAGGACGAAGGTATGGGTATCAGTGCCGGAGACGCTGCCAGACTGTTCGACAGGTTTTATAGGGTGAATAGTGCCAGCGCTCAAAACATATCAGGTTTTGGTATTGGTTTATACCTCTGCGCCGAGATTATCCATCGGCACAATGGTAAGATCTGGGTAGATAGTGAGCTCAACCAGGGTGCTGTTTTCCATTTCAGTCTGCCTCTGTCTCACACCTATTAGTGTAAAAACAAGAAATAAAATCTCTTTGTCAAATATTGGCACGTTTCCTGTATATGCTGGGTACCTATCTATGAAAAACTAAGGGGAGTATCCATGTGATGCTCCCTTTTTTTATTTTAAATAGCTTTCACCACTATCGGGGATTGCCTGCGCTCCCCGCTCAGCGTAATTTTATCATGATTAAAAAAATCGTATCATGGTAAATAAAATTGTGTCCACTCTCCTCTTCGTGCCTATATTTATATTCACATTATGTCTGTCCTCACAAGCTCAGAAAAAGTGGACAGCACCTGTTCTGGTGACAGAAATGAACGGAGGGAAAATTTATGTAAGCTATTGTACCAATCCCGGCGACAGTATCCATTACCGCATTCAATCAAAATGCAGCGGCTTGAAAAATATCTATACCTGTTTTGCATTCAAATATCTTGACAGTAACAGTATGGAACAAACCTATGTGGTCCGCGATATATCACTGGCAGGAACTTTCGACAAAAAGTACAGCGTTCCTGCAGAAAAGGGCTTTATAAAAATCAGCCAGCCCTATTTACCTGAAACCATCGTCGCCTATGTGAATGACGAATCTGAGCAGACAGATATCAGGAATAACTAAAATTAGCCTGTCCTGTGAATATTAAAACTGTCTGTTTTTCTTTACAAGAGCTTTGAAATTGCTTAGCTTTTTGATGGCGGGCAACACGTATGCATAAAAGTTATCCAAAACTGTTGAGTAGTTACCGGGCAGGCCAAATACAACCTGCTTGTCGGTCTCACCAAAATATAATGGCCTGCCTGGTTTCTGCCGTACTTTATTAAAAATCTGTCTGATGCCGGCATGCTCTGCCGCTCTGATCACAAAATCATAACAGCCAACGCTCATCCCGCAGGTCAATATCAGAACATCGTTGGCGCGCAGGGCTTCCTGCAAGACTGTCGTCATTCCTTCTACGGTATCCTGCGCATTGTAAAAGTTTATTCTCGTAATATTGTTTTGTTTCAGCGCAGCAGTAAGTGCATAGGAGTTTGATTCAAGTACCCTACCAAAAACTTCGGCCTTTCCCTGCGGACGCAGATCTTTCGCCGCTACAATGATTCCCACTGTAGGCTGCCTGAAAACCGGCACCTCAGTCAGGCCCAGGGCTGCCAGAAATCCGATAGAATCATCTGTAAGCTCCGATCCCCGGGTATAACATGTCAGGTGCTGATGCTGATAAACATCTGTGGCGAGCGTAGATCCTAATGCCATCGCTAGCGGAATGGGTTCAAACGGAACTTTCCTTGAATGCTCCAGTATGATTAATTTTGCTTCTTTGATTGAAATCATGACGTATCGAGATTGGTTAATCTTCTACTGACATAAATTTAAATCCCGGCGATCAATTAAATTTTCCCAATCGTCCAAAGGGCAGGATCAGTCGTTCAACAAAAGTTTTTAAGAGTTGTAAATTATTTGGAGCATGATTTGTTAGAATTGTTCAATTAAATGCTACAAAGACTCATTTCTTATCTCAAAACTCAAAAGTATGATTACGTCGGAAGATCAATTACAAAACTGGGTAGCAGATAAGTTCAGGGGACAATTTATCAAACGTACTTTGGAACCTTACATGAATCATCTCAACGCCGTAGCCAGCATGGCAAAGCAATCCACTGAACATGGCTATGAAATTGGCTTGTGTCACGATCTCCTGGAAGATACCGAAACTACGGCCAGAGAATTAATCGCCGCATTATTAAGCTTTGGCTATAGCCAGTTTTCAGCCAGCCTGATCAGTACCTGTGTGGTAGAACTGACTGATGTATTTACCAAAGCTGCCTATCCGAAGATGAAGAAGAAACTGCGAAAGAAGGTGGAGTCTTTACGATTGCTTACCATCAGCCCTGTGGCCCAAACGGTCAAGTACGCTGATTTAATTTATAATGCAGAATGGATCATCAAATACGACAGCAAACACGCACAAAAATATTTGCGTAAAAAAAAACGTTTACTGGCGGCCATGACAAAAGGTGATTCCTTTCTTCATGAGCAGGCAGTAAACGTGATGAAGACCGGCTTGCGGACTTATGCTATTTAATCAGATCTCGCGGTTGACGTCCCAGTTTTCAAGGTAATCAGCTACTTTTCTTACAAATGTGCCACCAAGCGCACCATTCACTACCCTGTGATCATAGGAAAGCGACAGGAACATCATATGACGGATGGCGATCACATCCCCGGTTTCAGTTTCCAATACTGCAGGCTTCTTTTTAATGGTCCCCACAGCAAGTATTGCCACCTGTGGTTGATTGATGATTGGCGTACCCATTACATTGCCAAAAGAACCGACGTTGGTGAGGGTAAAAGTACCACCCTGCGTTTCATCGGGCTTCAGTTTGGAACCTCTGGCACGAACAGCGAGGTCATTTACCGCTTTGGTCAGGCCAAGCAGATTCAGCTGGTCGGCATTTTTGATTACCGGCACAATAAGATTTCCACTCGGTAAAGCCGCCGCCATACCAATATTGATATCTTTTTTCTTAATGATGGTGTTTCCCTGAACGGAGACATTAATCATTGGAAAATCTTTAATCGCCTTTGAAACCGCTTCAATAAATATCGGTGTAAAGGTTATTTTTTCATTCTCTCTGCTTTCAAAATTCTTTTTAACACGCTCTCTCCACATGACCATATTGGTCACGTCGGCTTCTACAAATGAAGTCACGTGGGCAGAAGTCTGCTTGCTCATCACCATATGGTCAGAGATGAGTTTGCCCATACGGTCCATCTCAATAATCTCATCACTGCCGCTCATACTTGTTGTCGCCACAGGACTTGATTTTGGAGCAGAAGCCTGCGTTCCGTTTGCAGTTTCTGGCTGCTGTGCCGAACTCAATTTTTGAGCACCAGCAGAATAATTTGGAGGTGGCGGAGCAGTTACCGTTGCGTTAACTGTTTTTGCAGTTCCACGCTCCTGTATGTAATTCAGTAAATCATCTTTGGTTAACCTTCCTTCTGCACCAGTGCCGCTGATCTGATCGAGTTCAGCAGTACTGATATGTTCCTGGCTGGCTATATTTTTCACCAATGGCGAATAGAAACGATCCGAAGCTGTATACGGTTTTGATTCTGAGGTGATAGGAGCTGTTTCCTGAAGCTGATTCAGACCAGGGATTTCTGCGGCCGGCGCTACCTCTGCAGCTATTTCCGTTGCCGAAGCTTCCTGAGTTACCTGATTCTGTGTATCTGCAAAGGTTACCGTAGGCTTATAGGCTTCTGCCGGTGCTGGCTCACTCTCCGTAGCGGCAGGTTGAACACCTTCATCTTCGGTTTCAATAACTGCAATAACCGCCCCTACCGAAACGACCTCGTCTTCCTTAAAAAGTTGACTGATCAATTTCCCTGATACAGGCGAGGGAACTTCTGAATCCACCTTATCTGTAGCTATTTCTAACAATGTATCATCTAAAATGATCATGTCACCAGGTTGCTTTAACCACTTGATGACAGTTGCTTCCGCAACACTTTCGCCCATTTTAGGTAATAATAATTCGTATTGTGCCATTTAGTTTACAGTAAATTTGGAATTTCCTATTGCCTACAAAAGTAAGCTATTTAGACCTAAATTACATCTTCTTTGAGTAAATTCAGAACCATCGACAAGGCAGAGCTTGCAGAACGTTCAATATTCTGGATTCTTTTATTACCAAAGTTAAAGACCCTTGCAACCACTCTGCCACGGTTAGCAACTGCTATCCAGACGGTTCCAACAGGTTTATCCTCTTTACCACCATCAGGTCCGGCTATGCCACTTACCGCCACACTGTAATCCGTATTAAATCGTAAAATAGCACCTTTGGCCATCTCTGTCACCGTTTGCTCACTCACCGCACCATAAGAGTACAGCGTTTCAGGCAAAACTCCCAGCAAAGATTCCTTCAGCTCATAGGAATATGTGACCGCCCCGCCGGCAAATACGGCAGAACATCCCGGATGTTTGGTAATCAAATGTGAAATATAACCACCTGTGCAGCTTTCCGCAGTGGAGAGTGTCAGACCCTTTTCTTTCATGATATTCAGAATGGCCTGCTCCAATGCAATATCATCTTCAGCAACTACGTAAGGCTTCAGTCGCTCCACGATACGCCGTGCATAAACTTCAACGTCATCCTTCAGTTGCTGCTCATCAGGACCGCTGGTACTGAGTCTTAACCTCACCTGACCCAGCTTTGGCAGGTAAGCCAGTTTGATCGCCGGGGGTAAGCTGTCTTCGATATCCGCAATCTGCTGCGCGAGGAAAGATTCTCCGAGATTAGCGGTCAGAATAGTTTTGTGATAAATATAAGGTAATGAAAATGAACGCGTCAGTTTAGGGAGTACTTCATCCCCCATCATGTACATCATTTCAAAAGGAACTCCTGGCATAGAGACAATAATATGCTCCCCCTGCTCAAACCACATTCCAGGTGCTGTACCATTTTTATTCCTGATCACCGTGCAACCGTCAGGTACATCTGCCTGTCTGATATTCAGATCAATCATCGGGCGGTTATTGCGTTTAAAGATCGCCTCTACATCTTCGAGTACGCCTGCATCACGTCTCATTCCCATGTTGAAGAACTTCGCCAGGGTAATTTTTGTGATGTCATCCTTTGTGGGACCAAGGCCGCCGGTGATGATGATCACCTTTGCCCTTTTTTGCGCCAGCGTAAGCGCTTCTATAATATGTTCAGCATCATCTGAGACAGAGCTGATTTGTTTTACCCTGATGCCGATTGCGTTTAACTCTTTGGCCATCCAGGCAGAATTGGTATCTACAATCTGGCCGATCAATATTTCGTCGCCTATGGTAATGATCTCAGCTAACATAAATTTCTTTAAAAACGTGTATAATAAGCCTGTTGCTTGCTCAGTTTTAAATCCTGCAAGATTGATGCCTTAACCTTGATGGTCAGGTTATAACTTCTGTATGTTCCGATCGGAATCCAGTGTATACTCATATCCCAGCAGTGCATATCCCTGTAGATCGAGAACGAAGTAGGCGAAAGACCATTGGTTTTGAAATCGTATCCTGAAGTAAACTGCACCTTCCACTTTGGGGTCACGTTAAAGTCTCCGTTAAAATTGAGCGTATTGGTAGTCGTAGAATTAAATGCCGTACGTTCTTTACTATAGTCAAAGCGGTAAGAAAATGTAAAGTTCCATGGAATTTTAAAATCCACAAAAGCATTGGGATCACTACTTACCTCCTGCAGCTGCGCAGCCTGTTCAGGTGTCATACCAGTTTTCTGAGCCTGGTTGGTCGCATTGTCAATTGCCTGGTTGCGGGCTTTAAAGGCCTCAGCATTCAAACTGTACCCAAATGAGAAACCAAATCTCGTTAACACCGGAATGGTATATTTATCTATCCTGTTACGGACCTTTGCAGTAGTGCTGATAATTGAATCCCTGGTAGCGTACGGACTGAACACACCATCATAGGTAAAACCTAACTTATCGGTGAATTGTGAACGACCACTAAAGTTCAAATCAGACAATTTATAAGCAGGCGCCAGGAAGTTGTAGGAACCGTTGATACTCAGACCCTGTATAATCGGGATTTTTTTCATACCCGTGCCTGTGGTATCTTTTGCAGACAACACCTTTGCTTCTACCGTGTTGTCGATACCAAAGCTGATACTTCCGCTTTCACCCTCAGCTGGTCCGCCAAGAGTAGTTCCCTGGTGGATTGAATAACGCTTGGTCCTGTTGTATACAGGGTCATATACTGGTGTTCCATCCTGATAGTACAGATCTTTGTAATTACCGAATGATGGAGCAGAGAAATCCGGACGGTAGTTCACACCCACATTAGGTGTCATCACCCAGCGTAATGCCTTCAGTTTCCCCAGGTTTTTAAATTGTGCAGTATTGTAAATCTTTGTATTAACAGATGTGTTGATAGTGTATTCTCCGGAACGGTTAAAGCCATTCACAGTATCCAGTACCGTGCTATATTGTTGCAAAATACCATTTTGAACAATCCCTTTGATCGCTGTCTGCCTTGTGGTCTGGAACTGCCATTTTTCGAGGTAACTCGCGCCAGCTGTGAAGTTAAAATATTTCAGGGCCGTGAAATTGATGGATACCGGCACTGTATGCTGGATACCGTTGCTCAGTTTATCCAGGGTTTCTCTTCTGAATAGTAGGCTGTCTTTGGTGGAGATAGAGTTGCTTGCAGTAACGCTATAACCAACAGATAACTTCTGATACCATTTCTGATCACCCACCCTGTCCTTAGAATCAAAAGGACTAAAAGTCGGAACGTTCATACTAAACTGAGGGAGTACAATGTTTACATCTGCGGACTGTGTATTCTGGCTATGAGTTGCTGCGATGGAATAGTTAATCCCGTTGGAGAAGTTTTTGGAATAGCTGATACCGGATGACAGGATGTTTTCTGCAATTGCATTATAGTTATATGAGTTTCCTCCAGCAGTATTTAGATTATACTGACTGGTCTTGATGTTTACATTCCCACTAAAAGTAGTTCCCGGTTTAGCATTGGCATCCTGCGTATGTACCCACTGAATACTGTAATCTTTTCGCGGTTCATATTCTGGTGTTCCCTCTACTCCATAACGGTTGCTTGCATATTCCAGCTTAAGATTACCTGTATACTTATATCTCTTCTTATAACTCGATGTCACTGCAGCACTGTAAGATCCCCTGGTATATAATGTTCCGAGGAACTTGGCATCCCAGTAATCATTCAAAATCATGTAATATCCAAAATTCTGAAAGTTAAATCCACGGGTAGCATCATCACCGAAACTCGGCAGAATCACCCCGCTGTTTTTCTTGTTGGGTTTAGGGAAAAACGCAAAAGGAAGCCCTAATGGCAGAGGAATATCTTCAATTTTGAGATATACAGGACCTGTGATAATCTGTTTGTCGGTCACGATCCCTTTGGTGATAAATAATCCGTAGTGTGGATGTGGCAGATCACAGGTACTGTATGTCATGCCCTTCACATTGATCTCATTATCCGGCTGACGCTTACTTTGTCCTCCTGAAAAGAAACCACCTTCCTGCTCGGTAAAAGTGTTAAACACCCTTCCCTTTCCAGATTTTGTATTGTAGAAGAGTGAATCTGCTACTGAGGAGCCCTGCTGCTCCATCTTAAAGATGGGCTTGCCCAGGTATTTATTGCTTTTAGGATCTTTACGTCCGCTGGCAAATACGGTATTGGTTTTGGAGTCGTACGTGATATAGTCGGCATCCAGCTCAAAAGACTGGTAGATTACCCGGGCCTTCCCATACAGATAAATTATACTTTTATCCTTACTGAATTTCGTGGAGTCAACTGCAGAATATTCAATTTTGTCTATCTCGGTTTTTCCTTTTTTTGAGGTATCTGCTGAAAGCTGCACAGTTTTTTTTGTAGTATCCTGTTGCTGCATCACTTGCATTGTAGAAAAAGCTGAGGATGCAAACGCAGATGGACTGGCCAAAGCCATCATTACGAATGAACTCAATAAAATAACAGTCTGTAAGAATCTCAAATTCGTAAATGAATGTAACAATTGTAGCAGTGTTTATCCCAAAACGCTCAAAATTAATGAAAAATATAGCATTGCCGGGAGCAAATCAGAAATTGCCTGAATATATTTAGCCAACGACAGATAAATATAAGACAATCAATTGATTGTAGGATAGAAATATTTTTAGATCAGAACACATTTAACATATTGGAAAGTAAAAATTTAATTATACTATCTTTGTCCGCAAACAAGCTGGCTAAAATGCTGTATGTATCATACCAGCAAATTGAAATCAGAATATTTAAATGGTATTAAAAAGAAATGTATTCCTGCTCACACTTTTATTGTTCATTAGCTCAAAAGGTGTTTTTTCCCAGGGATATAAAGTAAAGACTATTGTTATTGATGCAGGTCACGGAGGTGATAAACCTGGTGCTGCCGGAAGCTATTCACTGGAAAAGAACGTTGCCCTTCAGGTGGCACTTAAGCTGGGTCGTAAGTTTGAAGAGGATATGCCAGGAGTGAAAATCCTCTACACCCGTAAAACGGATATTGATGTATCCCTTTATAAGAGAGCCGAAAAGGCAAACGACGCCAGGGCTGATTTATTTATCGCTATACACTGCAACTCCATGCCTGATAAACGAGTGGTAACGGGTTATACCAAGCGGAAAGGCAGGAAAGTTCCCAAATACAGCTATGTAAAGAACAAAGTGACGCGTGGTGTAGAAACCTTTGTTGCAGGAAGCCACCGCCTCCATGAGCAGGATGGTGCCATCAGGGAAAATGCCGATGCCAGTCTGGAAAAGGACTATAAAAAGCATTATGACGGCTACGATCCCAAAGACCCCGAAACATTTATTATATTATCTTTGTTTAAGAATGTATACAGAGACAAAAGCCTTAGATTAGCGAAACTGATCCAGAACAATTATACCAGAGATAACAACAGGTTGGACAGAGGCGTAAAAGAACAGGGAATATTAGTCCTGCAAAGATGTGGCATGCCTTCTGTACTCACCGAAATAGGGTTTATTTCAAATCCTGCTGAAGAGAAATACATGAATTCTGCCAGCGGACAATCGGAGATTGTGAATGCAATTTTTAAAGCTGTGAAGACCTATAAAAAAGAAACTGAAGTTAATTAAGTAAACCAAGCATAAGTGAAAATAGCAAACGAAACCAAAGTAGGCATATTAGCAGCCTTTTCCATCGCCGTATTGATTATCGGATATAACTTTTTAAAAGGAAATTCCATTTTTTCAAGCGAGACCGTATTATATGCCAGGTACGCCCGTGTGGATGGTCTGGCTGTTTCCAAGCCGGTACTGATTAACGGATTTCAGATTGGCCGTGTAGATAAGCTGGTTTTACAGCCTAACGGCGAAATTGTAGCTACGCTGAAGATCAAAGGCAAATATGATATTCCTAAAAACAGTATCGCCCGCCTTGAAGGTACCGACCTGCTGGGTAGCAAGGCTATCGTTATGGCTTTGGGTACGGGTACTGATTTTGCACTTGATGGCGATACGCTGAATGCTAATGTGGCGCAGGGCCTGATGGAAGCTGTAGAGCCGGTTCAGAAAAAGGCTGAGCTGATCATCGGAAAGATGGACTCGATCCTTACCAGTGTAAATACCATTCTCAACCCCGACTTCCAGAAAAACGTTAATAAAAGCTTTAACAGTATCTCTGCAACCTTAGCTTCGCTTGAAGGTACTTCTAAAAAGGTTGATGGACTGGTTGGTACCGAGGGCAAAAGAATTTCAGCGATTTTAGCTAATGCTGAATCCATCTCTGCAAACCTGAAAAACAATAATGAAAAGATCAATGCGATCTTAACAAATATCAATACCGTTACCGATCAGGTAGCCGCTGCGAACTTTAAGCAGACTATCGACAATGCAAACAAAGCTGTGGCAGACCTGCAAGGTATTGTGACGAAGGTAAATGATGGTAAAGGAACATTGGGATTACTGGTTAACGACACTAAAATGTACGATAACCTGAATAACGCTTCCAAAAACCTGGATAACCTGATCATCGATCTAAAAGAAAACCCTAAAAGATACGTTCACTTCTCCGTTTTTGGAGGAGGTTCCAAAGACAAATAAAAAGGCATGGCCTCATCCCGACCTAGCGTTCTTTTGCGCAGCAAATTAATGCAGTCGAGATGAGGCCATACCTTTTTATTTCCTCCAGATTGAACCCATAAGATTCACCAAATGCATTAAACTTTTACAGAATTTGTGTATAAAGGGGATTTAGCACAAAAAAAGCATCATACCTGCTGACGACTGCATTAATTTGCTACGCAAAAGAACGCTAGGTCGTCATCAGGTATGATGCTTTTTTTTAGATAATGTAAGTGTTTCCCTCAAGAGCAAGCTCAGTGTGCTCAAAAGCTGTAAGGGCTTCTTCTAAAAGAGGCGTGAGTGTTTTGTAACGCGAAGAAAAGTGCCCGATCAGCAGTTTAGTGGCTCCAACGGTTTTCGCAATCTGTCCGGCCTGTAAGGCAGTAGTGTGATGCGTAAGGTTGGCCCTGTCCAGCAATTCATGCTGAAAGGTTGCCTCATGATAAAGCATCGTACAATTTCTAATACTCTCCAGGTATGATCCGTCAGCAAGCGTATCAGAGCAGTAGCAGTAACATTTCGGTTCGTCAGAATCACGCGTATAGTCCTCGTTGAGGATCAACCTCCCCCCTGGCAGTTCAAGGTTTAATCCCCGTTTCAGTAAGGGATAATATTCAACCGGTACGTTATCCGCCTCCAGTTTTTCAGAAAGCAGTTTACGCTGACGTTTTTTCTCCGTGA
The DNA here is from genome assembly GCF_026239695.1 of Pedobacter sp. MC2016-15. Lineage (GTDB taxonomy): Bacteria > Bacteroidota > Bacteroidia > Sphingobacteriales > Sphingobacteriaceae > Pedobacter. The sequence continues at coordinate 225,038 of NZ_JAPIVS010000001.1, forward strand.
ATTTAAAACCTGTGGTAGGAATACGATGGTTCAGCACAATCGTTTCTACGGTCATGTCCTGGTTTTCAAAGATCTTCTTTGGAACATCAGCTGTAGTGACAATAAACTCAATCTCGTAACGCAGGATCGTGTCAGAATACTTAAACTGCAGATCCAGGATCTCCTTAAGCGGTTCCGGTCCAAAGATCTGGAAGGGCTTAATACGACCGTTCAGGTGCATTGTAGAAAGCAAGCCGATTAGGCCGAAGTAATGGTCGCCATGAAGGTGGCTGATAAAGGCAGCATCAATTTTGCTGGCCTTCATGCCGTACCGGATCATCTGATGCTGCGTACCTTCGCCGCAATCTATCAGGTAGATCTTTTCATTACAATTTAAAAGTTGTGCTGTTGGATTTCTATTAAAAACAGGAGTAGCGGAACTACTCCCTAAAATGGTAACCTCAAATCTCATTAAATCTCCTGATCAAAGCTCCCCAGTAATTCCTTCTCAATCTCTTCCATGAAGATCAAATCTTCAGCTTCATCCAGTTTATTTACAATATTCAGCGACTGATCTATAGACGACATCTCCAGTAACGCACGGATGCACTTCGTAATTCCCGTCACAATAAATAACCCATTGGCTTTTTTGCACAACCTGTCTCCTACCAGCAGACAGCTCAGATCCTGTGAATCATCACATGAAGACACCACAGAAAGATCCAATACTATATTACAGTAGCCCTCAGCATTCAATAAGATAAACTCAGATTTTAACCTGGGTGCATTTTCCGTGGTTAAACAGGCTTCATCTAATCTGAGGACAACATACTTTTCGTGTTTATCGACTGAAAATTTCATATTAGTGCGATTTGATGCAAACAAATTAAGAATTTAATTTGATAAAAGTGCAGTAAGACTCGTTAAAACATTTTGCTCTACCCTGTTCAGGATATTGTCCTGTTCGTTCTTAATGAATTTATCACCTGTAATCTGCTCGTAAAGCTCAATATAGCGGTCAGAGATAGAATCCACAATCTCAGGAGTCATTTCCGGTACAGTTTGTCCGTCTTTGCCCTGGAAACCGTTTTCTATCAGCCATTTTCTTACAAACTCTTTGGACAGTTGTTTCTGTGGCTCATTGTTATCCTGACGCTCAGCATAACCTTCAGCATAGAAATAACGTGAAGAATCAGGCGTATGGATTTCATCAATCAGGAAAATCTCATCCCCAACTTTACCGAACTCATATTTTGTATCTACCAGGATCAGTCCACGTTCTGCAGCCATTTCAGTTCCTCTTTTGTAGAGTGCCTGCGTATATTCTTCCAGACGGTCGTAGTCCTGAATGGAAACGATACCCTTGGCAAGAATATCCTCCCTTGAAATATCTTCATCATGACCCACATGCGCCTTTGTCGTTGGCGTAATAATCGGCTCCGGTAATTGATCGTTTTCCTTTAATCCTTCAGGTAGCGCTACGCCGCAAACACTGCGTTTGCCAGCACTGTATTCTCTCCAGGCATGTCCCGCCAGATATCCGCGGATCACCATTTCCACTTTAAAAGGCTCACAGATCCTTCCAATTGTTACCATTTCATCCGGCACAGCAATCACCCAGTTTGGAACGATATCGGCTGTTGCCTTTAAGAATTTTGCGGCAATCTGGTTTAACACCTGGCCTTTAAAAGGAATAGCTTCAGGCAGTACCACATCAAATGCAGAAATCCTGTCTGTTACCACCATCGTCATTAGACGGTGATCAATCGTATATACATCACGTACCTTACCCTTGTAGAAATTGCTCTGTTTTGGAAAATTAAAATTGGTTTCTTTTATTGCTCTCATGTTGTTGATGGTTCACATCAATTATTGTTAAAAATTACTCTTCAAATCAGCACTACTGGATATCTCCGTAGGCTTTCAAAATCCTCTTCACGAGTTTGTGTCTTACCACATCTTCACCGGTCAGGTAGATGATCTCGATGCCCGGAATATCATCCAGGATGCGTAATGCATTGTGGAGGCCCGACATCCCTTTTTTTGGTAAATCGATCTGGGTGACGTCCCCTGTTACGATGAATTTAGCCGAAGGCCCCATACGTGTCAGGAACATTTTCAGCTGCAGATCAGTTGAGTTCTGCGCCTCATCCAGGATCACGAAACAATTGTCGAGCGTCCTTCCACGCATAAATGCCAGTGGAGCGATCTCGATAGTCCTGTTCTCCAGATATAGTTTTAGTTTCTCGGCCGGGATCATGTCATCCAGCGCGTCATATAAGGGGCGCAGGTATGGATCCACCTTTTCTTTGAGATCTCCCGGCAGGAAGCCCAGGTTCTCCCCTGCTTCAACCGCTGGTCTCGTCAGGATGATCCTTTTGATCTCTTTATTTTTTAGTGCACGGACAGCGAGTGCCACAGCAGTGTAAGTTTTACCTGTACCGGCAGGGCCGATGGCAAACAAGACATCATTCTTTACCATGCTGTCTACCATGCGACGCTGGTTGGCTGTGCGCGCTTTGATCATCAGACCATTGTTGCCAAACACAATCACCTCACCACCTCCGCCATTCACTTTGGCAGGTGCAGCAGCATCATCACTTTCAGCAAGGTGTTTTACAGCCAGAATAGATTCTATCTCATTCGTATTCAACGAACCATACTGTTCAAGATGACCAACTAACTTGCCGAACTTCTTATCAAATAATTTTTGTTCCTCTTCATCGCCCAGCACCTTCACTTCGTTGCCCCTGGCAACAATTTTAAGCTTCGGAAATGCGCGTTTGATCAACTCATAGTGCTCATTGTTTGAACCCCAGAATTGTGCCGGATCTACTGTGTCTAACGTTAGTTTGTGTTCGTTCAAAATATTGTTTTTTGGATAGGGGTGTATATTTTGATTTAAATTTGAATATTTGCAGGCGAGTTACCGCATACGCAAGAATAAGAATAAATATTCAATATTTAATGGCCATTATCACTTTAACGACAGATTTAGGTTCCAAAGATTTTTATCAGGCTGCCCTCAAAGGCAGTATCCTGACGATCTTGCCTACAGCTACTATCGTTGATATCACCCATGAAGTACCGTCGTTCAATATCTCGTATGCAGCCTTCGTTTTAAAGAACGTTTATCACTATTTTCCTAAAGGTACTGTGCACCTGATAGGTATAGATTCTGTGTTCAGCGAGAACACCAAATATGTCGGAGTCAAATTCCGCGACCATTATTTTGTGGGTGCAGACAACGGCATTTTTTCCCTGCTTTTTGAGGGGCAGCCCGACGAGATTGTGGAGCTCAACATTATGCAGGACCTGAAATATCTGCACTTCCCTCTCGTAGATATTTTTGTAAAGGCAGCCATACACCTGGCCAAAGGCGGAAAGCTGAAAGATATCGGGCTTCATACAGACGGAGTTGAAGAAAGGACACTGTTAAACCCCGTGATCGAGAAAGATATGATTAGGGGAAGCGTAATCTATATCGATACATTCTGCAACGTCATTACCAACATCACTAAAGAGCTATTTACCAAAATCCAGCGTAACCGAGATTTCACCCTTTATTTCAGGAAGAGCGAAACCATTACCCAGCTTAGCTGGCACTACAATGAAGTGCCCGAAGGGGAAAAGTTGTGCCTCTTTGGCATCAGCAACCATCTGGAGATCGCCATCAACAAAGGAAAAGCCAGTGGTTTACTGGGCCTGCACCTCAGCGATATCGTCCGTATACAGTTTCACGGGTAGTCTCCCCTCATTTGTTACACTCAGCCTTTTGATAAGGCATAAAGTTTGCAGGGATATCCTAAACATATAGAATGATCAGATTTTTATTGCTATTCCTTATTTTCAGCGGAGGCCTTAATGCCATGGCCCTGCCAGCGGATACTTCAGCCTACCAGTTTCAACGATTAAAAATCAATAGCTTACTTGCCGAGAGGAGTGCCAAATTTGGTCAGTACGACCTCAGTCTAAATGCCAGAACCGGCATCTTTGGCTTGCAGACCAAAAACGATTTGCGAAATTCCAATGAGATACTGAGAGGAATTATTTTGAGCGACAACAATATTTTCAGGGAGCTTAAGATCCTGATGAATTATAAAGACCAGGAAGTGCAGCAGGTGCAAAACAATGCCAGCAGTAGCAACAAACGGATTGAGGCGTACATGCTCACCATCAAAAAATTGCAGCAGCAGAATGATGAACTCAAGGCTCAGGCTGAGCAGGTAACAGAGAAAAAAGATACCAACCTGTATCTGATCATCGTCCTCGTGGTGGTCATTGCCGGATGGGGAATCTACAGCTACAGCGCCACAAGGCGGAAACAATAAAGTTTAGGGACTCAATAGCTTAAGTCCCTAAACCTCAATTCTTACTTATTGAAATGTGCAATGATCAGTGAAGCTAATTCTTCACCAATACGTTCCTGAGCTTCATTTGTAGCCGCACCAATGTGTGGAGTTAATGAAATTTTAGGATGCGATAAAATAGCCTGTAAAGGTGTAGGCTCATTGTCAAATACGTCAAGTCCTGCGAAAGAAACCTTACCGCTATCCAATGCATTGATCAGCGCCTGCTCATCAATTGTACCACCTCTTGAACAGTTTACGATACCCACTCCAGGTTTAACCTGATCAAATTCAGCTGCGCCTAAGATCGGACGGTCTGCAAATGGTGTATGTAAAGTCAGGAAATCACTGTTTCTGATCACCTCGTCAAGTCCCACAGTTTTCACCGGGATATCCAGCGTTAAGTCGCCCTGAAATTTAAGCGTAATTGCACCTTCAAATGGAAAAAGGTCATAAGCCAGGACATTCATTCCCAAGCCTAAAGCTACAGAAGCTGTAGCCCTTCCGATTCTTCCAAAACCGATGATACCTAAAGTTTTGCCTTTCAGCTCAATACCTTTAGCGTAATCTTTCTTCAATTTATTAAATGCCGTAGCACCTTCTACCGGCATCTTACGGTTAGCATCCTGTAAAAAGCGTACACCTGTAAACAAGTGAGCAAATACAAGTTCAGCTACAGATAATGAAGATGCTGCAGGAGTGTTCACCACTGCAATACCTTTTTCACGCGCATATTCAACGTCGATATTATCCATACCTACGCCACCCCTGCCAATCAGTTTCAGGTTCGGGCAAGCGTCAATCACATCCTTACGTACTTTAGTTGCACTTCTTACGGTGATCCCATCGTAGTTCTGCAGTGCTTCAATCAATTTATCCTGTGCAACAGTTTCAGTATCAACAATAAAACCGGCTTCTTCTAATAATCGTTTTCCGATAGGGTCTATCCCATCGTTTGCAAGTATCCTAGTCATTAAATTTTATTTTTGGTTTTTTTCGGCAAATTCCTGCATTAATTCTACTAATGCATGTACACTTGTAATTGGCAGCGCATTGTAGATCGATGCTCTGAAACCACCTACACTTCTGTGTCCTTTAATTCCTTCCATTCCATTTTCTTCAGCAAATTTCAGGAATGGTTTTTCCAGTTCAGGATTTTCCATTACGAAACATACGTTCATTCTGGAACGGTCTTCAACAGCACAAGTACCTTTGAAGAATGGGTTTCTGTCAATTTCAGTATATAAAGCTTTTGCTTTCGCGATGTTTTCTTTTTCAATCTCAGCTACCCCACCTTTAGATTTTAACCATCTCAGGTTTAGCATAGCCACATAAATAGCGAATACAGGAGGCGTATTGTACATTGATCCGCCATCGATATGTTGTTTATAATCCAGCATCGAAGGAATCTTGTTGGTAGTTTTACCTAAGATCTCATCTTTAATGATCACAACAGTAGCACCGGCAGGGCCGATATTTTTTTGTGCGCCCGCATAAATCAGGTCGTACTGAGATACGTCGATCACCCTGCTCATGATATCAGAAGACATATCGCACACTACCGGAACCTTTGTTACAGGTACAGTCAGCAATTCTGTTCCGTAGATCGTATTGTTGGATGTAAAATGGAAATAAGCACTGTCCTCAGGAATAGAAAAATCCTTAGGGATATAAGTAAAGTTAGCCTCTTTAGAAGTTGCTACTACGTTGGCTTTACCGAAGTGTTTTACTTCTTTAATAGCCTTATTAGCCCACACACCAGTCTCCAGGTAACTTGCAGTTTGTCCTTCGCTCAGCAGGTTCATCGGAACCATTGCAAACTGCAGACTTGCACCACCCTGTAAAAACAACACAGAGTAACCTTCAGGTACATTTAACAACTCTTTCACTAGTTTAACAGCTTCTGCTACTACCGCCTCAAACTCAGGCGTACGGTGGGAGATTTCCAGAATCGATAACCCGTCTTTAAAATCTAAAACGGCTTGTGATGCCTGTTTAAATACTTCCTGGGGTAGAATGCAGGGACCTGCTCCAAAATTATGTCTCATTTTATATGCTATTTATATTGATTGTAAATGTAATTGTTTTATCGAAATTAACGCCGCATTTTTGAAATTAACTACTGAAAGCATAGAGCTTATATAGTATTGCTTTGAGCTGAAGGCAGATGCTTCATGGAGGAAATCATATCCTGTGGTGATGGGGCTCCGAAAATAGCATTCCCGGCAACCAGCACATTAGCACCGGCATGTACCAGATCAGGCGTATTGTGTATGCCTACTCCTCCGTCCACTTCGATGAGCAGATCAGGTTTAAGCACATTTGCCAGACTCCGGAGCCTGCGGATTTTATCCAGCGTATTCGGAATAAACTGCTGACCACCGAAACCAGGGTTTACAGACATCACCAGTACCATATCCAGATCTGAGAGGATGTCGGTCAGTAACTCTACGGGTGTATGCGGATTGAGAGCTACACAAGCCTTTGCCCCGGCTTCGTGAATAGATTGCACTGTTCTGTGCAAATGCGGACAAGCCTCATAGTGTACAGTAATCATTGCAGCACCGGCTTTGGCAAAGCGTTCGATATACTGATCAGGGTTAACGATCATCAGGTGTACATCCAGCGGTTTCTTTGCATGCTTTGCAATCGCTTCCATTACCGGAAAACCGAAGGAGATATTCGGTACGAAAACGCCATCCATAATATCCACATGAAACCAGTCGGCTTCACTGTTATTAATCATTTCCACATCGCGTTGTAAATTGGCAAAATCAGCAGAAAGAACTGAAGGGGCAACCAGGTGTTTCATGAAGTAAATATAAAAAAATAACCTATTTTAAAACAAAAAACCCCGCAAAATGCGGGGTTTATGACAATTCATTAAGCAGGTTTGTTGTCCTGCGTGCCTTCCGGTTTAGCGGGGCGTGGCAGTAAAGCTTTTCTTGAAAGCTTCATTTTTCCTTGCTTATCGATATCTAGTAGTTTAACCTGGATTTTGTCGCCTTCTTTGAGTACGCCATCCATAGTTTCCAAACGTTCCCATGCAATCTCAGAGATGTGCAGCAGTCCGTCTTTACCTGGCATGATTTCAACAAATGCACCAAACGGCATGATTGATTTCACTTTACCATCGTAAGTTGCACCTATATCCGGTTTAGCAGCAATTGCGTTGATACGTTTTACAGCAGCATCAATTGCAGCTTTGTTATCAGCGAAGATCTCAACGATACCTTTGTTACCAACCTCTTCGATAGAGATAGAAGCACCAGTTTCGCGTTGCATCTCCTGGATGATTTTACCGCCTGGGCCAATTACAGCACCAATAAATTCTTTGTCAATGCTCAGAGAAACGATACGCGGAGCGTGGTCTTTGTAATCTTCACGTGGAGCAGCAATCGTTTTCTTCATCTCGTTTAAGATGTGTAAACGAGCTTCGTTAGCTTGTTTAAGGGCAGCAGTTAATACTTCCCATTTCAAACCATTGATTTTTAAGTCCATCTGACAAGCTACGATACCTTTTTCAGTACCAGTAACCTTGAAGTCCATATCACCCAAGTGATCTTCATCACCAAGGATATCTGTAAGGATTGCATATTTTCCAGTTTTCTCATCAGTGATCAATCCCATTGCAATACCCGATACCGGAGCTTTGATTTTGATACCGGCATCCATCAGTGCAAGCGTACCCGCACAAACAGTAGCCATTGAAGAAGAACCGTTTGATTCCAGGATATCAGAAACGATACGGATCGTGTATGGGTTTTCTTCCAGTCCTGGTAAAACTTTTCTCAGTGAACGCATTGCCAGGTTACCATGACCAATCTCGCGACGGCCTGCTCCCCTGTTCGGGCGAACCTCACCAGTAGAGAAACCAGGGAAGTTATAGTGTAAAAGGAATTTGTTGTATCCATTGATGAAAGCACCATCAATCATTTGCTCATCATCTTTAGAACCTAAAGTAACAGTTGTTAAAGATTGAGTTTCTCCACGTGTAAATACTGCAGAACCGTGAGCAGAAGGAAGGTAACTAACTTCAGACCAGATTGGTCGTACTGTACGTACATCACGACCGTCTAAACGCATACCTTCGTCTAATACCAGGTTACGGATAGCATCATATTGTACATCATGGAAATATTTTTTTGACAGGAAGCCTGTTACGTCATCGATATCTTCACCTAAAGTTGCGATGAAGTCCATCAGGATCTCTCCAAATTTATCGCCACGCTCAGCTTTACCAGTCTGGCTTTTTGCTACAGCATATACTTTATCATAAGTAGCTGCATAAACTTGTTCTTTCAGCTCAGGGTTGCTGTCTTCATGTGAATATACACGTTTAACAGTTTTACCTACCGCTTCAGCCAGTTCTTTCTGTGCCTGAACCTGGATGATAATCGCTTTGTGTGCAAATTCGATAGCTTCAACCATTTCTTCTTCAGAGATCTCATCAGCTTCACCTTCCACCATTACGATGTCACGCTCAGTACCAGCCACAAGGAATTCCATTGTAGCACGCTCTAAGTCGCTCACATAAGGATTGATTACCAGCTGGCCATCAATTTTAGCTACACGTACTTCAGAGATTGGTCCGTTGAAAGGGATATCAGAAACAGCAATCGCAGCAGAAGCTGCAAGACCTGCCAGTGAATCCGGCATAATATTTTTATCAGATGAGATCAGAGTGATCATCACTTGAGTATCAGAGTGATAGTCTTCAGGGAACATCGGACGCAAAGCACGGTCAACCAAACGTGAGATTAACACCTCATAGTCTGATAATCTTGCTTCACGACGCAGGAAACCACCTGGAATACGGCCTGCGGCAGCATATTTCTCCTGGTAATCTACAGATAATGGTAAAAAGTCAACACCAGATTTTGCACCTACTGTAGATACTACAGTTGCCAAAAGCATGGTATCACCCATTCTTACAACTACAGAACCATCAGCCTGTTTAGCTAGTTTACCTGTTTCGATTTCAATGATCCTACCATCTCCCAGGTCGAACGATTTTTTTATTACATTCATTTACAATTTGTTGCGGTGTGTTTTCCTCTTTCTCCACACCTGATTTATATATACGTTTTTTTACTTTTCAATTAAAAAAGCCATCCTGAAGAATGGCTTTTCTTGACATTAATACGCTTATTTGCTATCTCTCGTACCGATAGGTTTGATGATATCTCTCAGCCCTAAAGCTTTGATAATTGCACGGTAGCGGTTGATATCTTTGTGATAAAGGTAAGCCAGGATACCACGGCGTTTACCTACTAATTTTTGAAGAGATAACTGAGTAGAGAAATCTTTACGATTTTTCTTTAAGTGTTCAGTTAAGTGTGCGATACGGTAAGTGAATAACGCTACCTGACCTTCTGCTGAACCTGTGTTAGTTTCTACTTCGCCGTGTTTTTTGAAAATGTCGGCTTTTACTTCTTTACTTAAATACATTGCTTGAATTATACTAAAGTGTATATGGATTAATTAATTGAGCGCAAAGATAGTGTAAGTTTTAATGATTAGCAAATATCCCAAATGATTTAAAAAATACATACAGATGTTGATTGAGATTTCCTTAAACAAGCCTTAAGCCCTATTTTTGCGCTATGGAACAGACAAAGTACAGCATTTTTGAAACCGAACTTACCGTAAGACCTGATGATATCGACATGTTTAACCATGTACACAACAGTAAATACTTCGATTATGTACTTGCTGCCCGCTATGAGCAGATGGAAAAATTCTACCATATGCCCATGGAGCATTTCCTTGAAAACGGCTATGGCTGGGTGGTACGCACAGCCTATGTAGATTTTAAGAGGCCTCTTAAAATGGGTAACGTCATCAAGATCCGCACGGGTATACTCACCATAAACGATAAGGGTTGCCGTGTACAATTTGAGATTGAGAATGCTGCGACAAAGAAAATCGCTGCTGATGGCTGGTTCGACTATGTCATGATCAATACCGTGACAGGCAGAGGAACCAGCGTTACTGATGAGATGATTGCTACCTATAGTATATAAGGTACACTTAGGCGGTTTTCATTTTATTTACCTTTTCATCTCCGCTACCCGGAATATATCCCAGTCCGGGCGTTAACCAATGTAAAAGAATTACCCTTGAATAGCGGTAGTTGAATGGAGAGCAAAGAAATACTGTCAGTAATAAGATACCTACATAATACCAAAGGCTGTCGTATTCCAGCGGCAGCCCCAATACATAGGCAGCTACACTGGCGCTGATCATTTCTGCAACATTCATTGCGTAACTCACAAACATGGATACATAGAAAAATCCCGGCTCCCTTTCAAAGCGGAGGTTGCAATGCGGGCAATATTCATTGGTAATCTGTCCTTTAAGCGAAAGCGCGTACATTTTACCAGAAAAAATATCCCCCTGGCGGCATCTTGGACACTTGCAATGTATAACGGCCTGGAGTTTGGTGATCGGTTCCATATGGGTAATGTTTATGCTTCAAAGGTAAGCTTTTTAAAAGCACGAAATTTATGATCTAGGTCATAAATGCTATTATTTAATGAGTTTACCCCTGCTCAGATTAACCTCTCCTGCCGCCGACATCTTTTTGATTGTTCTGATCACCGTCTCTACCCGCAGACCACTCATGTCTGCCAGAGCCTGCCGTGTTACCCCCAGTTCTGCCCCTTTCTCCAGATCACGACCCAGATAGTTGACCAGCGTCTTTAACCTGTGTTCCGCCTGCTCGTTGCCGAGTTCTTCCAGCATCATCGATTTATAAAACAGCCTGTTGCTCAGCGTCTCGATCAGGTTCATACTAAAGGCCCTGTCCTCCTCTAAAATCTGAAGAAACTGCGCGTGATCTACCAAAATCAGCTCTGTATCCGCTGATGCGATCGTGTAAGCCAGGTATGGCCGCTGCAGCAGCAGTGCAGGTTCTCCAAAGTACTGTTTAGCTTTAAAAATCCCCTGCAAAAATTCCTTTCCTTCTTTGTTTACTGTCACCATCCGGATTTCGCCTGATTTGATAAAATAAACATAACGTGGATTTTGCCCAGGTTCATAAACAACGGCACCTTTTTTGTACGACAGCGTTTTGAATTGATGTGCTAACAGATAACTACTTAACATCCTCAAAAGTACTCAATTCGTGAAAAAAAAGCGCAATACCTTTTAGCATTACAAACAAGCTTCATTATGACAAAAATCTTTACTAAAAACCTCCTCGTTCTGGCAGCAGCAAGTCTAACTTTCTGCAGTCAGCAATTGTACGCACAAACATCTGATTCAGACAACTTGTCTGACGAACCAAAGAACATTGTCAAATGGAACGTGGCAGCCCTCATCACCAAAAGTTATTCTTTTCAGTACGAACGGGCTGTAAGCAACAACATCGCGGTAGCACTCGGTTACAGAAACATGCCTAAGTCGAGCATTCCCTTTAAAGGAACGATCAATGATGCTGTAGATGATCTGCAAACGGAAAGAACAATCGACAACTTTAAAACCTCCAACTTTGCGATCACTCCAGAAGTAAAGTTTTATCTCGGCAAAAAGGGCGTGTTTCATGGGTTTTACCTTGCACCTTATGTAAGCTATGCAAAGTACAGTGGGGAAGGACCATTCCAGTTTGACATCCCCCAGCTGAACCGTACAGAAACGATGTTTTTTAAAGGAGATATCAATACTTATACTGCCGGCTTAAAACTTGGCGCACAGTTTCAGCTGAGCAAACTGATTTATCTCGACTGGTGGATTATCGGTCCTAACTACGGCTCTGCCAAAGGGGATCTGTATGCACAGAGAAATTCCAATGCACTGGAACAGCAAGTTATTAAACAGGAAATTGACGACCTGATCGACGACCTGCCTCTGATCAAGGCAAGCAGTACTGTTGATGCCAATGGTGCCAATATCAGAATCAAAGGACCATGGGCTGGCGTAAGAGGCGGTCTTAACGTAGGCTTCAGGTTTTAAGAAATTTATAGCCAAAAAAAATAGCGGCAATCTTTTCAGGGTTGCCGCTATTTTTTTTATCAGGCCATTTATGATTAGCCGATTGTCTCTTTGATCACCTTTGTATAGAAATCGTTCAACTTAAGTCCAAATGCAGCAATCTGCTGTGGGATAAAACTTGTAGCCGTTTGTCCCGGAATCGTATTGATCTCAATAAAATAAAAATCACCTTCATCACCCAGCAGGATAAAATCCATCCTCACCACTCCCCTGCAGTTCAGCCGCTGATAAACTGAAGCAGCAACCTGCTCCACTCTAGTCCGCGTTTCAGGACGTAAAACTGCCGGAGTAGTTTCCGTCGCCACACCAGGAGTATACTTCGCTTCAAAATCAAAAAACTCCTTTGCTGTTTCAACCTCTGTTGCCGGCAGTACCGTAACTTTTCCATCCAGCTTAACCACACCAACGGTAAACTCACGGCCTTCAATAAATTCCTCGATCAGGATCTGCGTATCTTCTTTAAAAGCCTTATCTATGGCTGACTGCAGATCATACTGATTTTTAACCTTACTCATACCAATGCTGCTTCCACCGTTGTTGGGCTTCACAAAATATGGCAGACGCAGCGTTTGCTTGATCTCATTCAGGTCGTAAGGTACATTACTAAAGATCTGCACAGATTTCGCTACATGCAAACCCGGAAGATCCTGTACCACTGCTTTGGTATATCCTTTATTCATGGTAATTGCAGAGGTCAGCGCATCACATGAGGTATATGGGATATTCAGCATATCCAGGTAACCCTGCAGCTTTCCATCCTCGCCAGGTGCGCCATGGATAGCGATAAATACACCGTCGAAAGTAACCTTACGTCCTTTGATGGTCAGGGAAAAATCGTTCCTGTCTACCTCAATTTTTACGGAATCCGCAGGCTCATAAAACCAGCCCTGCTGTGTAACCATAATTTTGTAGACCTCAAACTTATCAGGATCAAGGTTATGGGCAATGGTAGCGGCGCTTTTTACAGATATCACCCACTCTCCTGTGGTGCCTCCGGTCAGCAATGCAATTATTTTCTTCATCGTTTTTTCTATATTTAGGCAGTCGTATATCTGCTTAACGAATTAATTCAACTATAGGACATGTGCCCAAAAATATTAAAATAGTTTATTCTGATCTCATTTAAATTCCGATAAAATATAATTTTAGTCTAAATTTGACCCGATATAAGGCACCCATATAAAATAAATGGCAAAATTCATCTCCTATTTACAAACCAAATCTTTCAGAAATAACCTCATTGCAGCAATAACAACCGTAGTAGTGCTCCTGCTGGTGGCTTTCTTCAGTTTGCGCTATTATACCAAACATGGACAGGGACTAAACGTACCTGCCGTGAAGGGATTAAACTTTAATCAGGCGGTTACCAAACTGGAAGACCTGGGGCTTCGCTATGAAGTAGATTCTGTATATATTATGGATATGCCGCCAGGAACGGTGATCGACCAGGATCCGGAAGCGAATACCTTTGTAAAAGACAACAGAACGATATACCTGACCATCAATACGGCGCAGGCACCTAATGTGAAATTCCCGGATATCCAGTTTAAATCATTTATAGAAGCACAGTCTGTCATCGGCAGTTTTGGCTTAAAAGTTGGTGATACTGTGTATAAGGCAGATGTGAGCAGAGATGTTGTACTGGAAGTTTCATTTGGAGGACAGGCGATCAAGCCGGGAGATATTATTCCTAAGGGATCAAAAATTGATATGTTGCTGGGCGACGGACGTGGAAATGAGGATGTTGAGATCCCTACACTGATCGGATTTACCCGTGATGAGGCCGCTTTCTCACTGAGAGGATCAAACCTGAAGCTGGGCGTAGTTACGTATGAAGGAAACATCACCGATACGGCGAACGCTGTAATTGTGTCACAAAGCCCGGTATTGTCAGATACCTTAACCAAAGTGAAATTAGGCACACCTGTAAATATCACCTTATCAAACAATAAGCCTTCGAATTAGATTTAAGATCTTTTATGACTACTGAACCTAAAAAAGTAAAAAGTAACACCCTTATTATTATTGCTGCTGCCGTTCTGATACTTGGTATTGGTGTAGGCTATTACGGATACCAGCAGTTTTCTATCTATTTCAAACCGAATGTGACAGGCAAAGAAGCTTATCTGTATATCAAAACAGGTGCTACTATAGATGATGTATATGCAGAGATTAAAAGCAAAAATATCCTTTCCGATGTAGGTACCTTCAGTCAGGCTGCCGCGAAGATGGAGCTGGCATCACGCCTTAAACCGGGACGGTATAAACTGGATAAGAAAATGACCAACCGTGCGCTGATCAATAAGATCAAAGCGGGTAATCAGGATGCTGTAAAGCTAAAGTTCCATAATATCCGCAGGAAAGAAGATTTTGCAGGATATCTGGCAAAAAACCTGGAGTCAGATTCTACAGCTTTTATTAAAGTATTGGATTCTGCAGCCCTGGTAGAGAAATACGGTTTTACCAAGGATAACAGTTACACTATGTTTATTCCGAACACGTATGAAATGTACTGGAATACATCACCAATTGAATTTTTTGAGAGGATGCAAAAGGAATATGATAAATTCTGGACTACAGACCGCAAAGATAAAGCAGCAGCGCTGAAGCTGAGTACGCAACAGGTAACCGTGTTGGCTTCTATCGTGGATGCTGAGGCCCTGTACGACAAAGAGATGCCGATCATTGCAGGATTGTACCTCAACCGCTTAAACAAAGGAATTTTATTGCAGGCAGATCCAACAGTGATCTTTGCAAACAATGATTTCACAGTGAAACGTGTGACCAATGCTTTGCTGCGAGTAGAGTCTAAATACAATACTTATAAATATGCTGGATTGCCTCCGGGCCCGATCATGATGCCGAGCATCAACGCGATAGATGCCGTTTTAAATTATGATCATAATAACTATATCTACATGTGTGCTAAAGAGGATTTCTCGGGCTACCACGCTTTTGCGGTTACCAAAGCAGAACATGAGATCAATGCCAATAAATACCGTGCAGCGTTAAACAAAAGGAATATCTATAAATAAGCTTTTTTCTATTTTGCTTAATTTTAATGAATGAATTGGATACACTGGTACCTCTTACGGTTAAAGCCTTACGCTTCATTTATTGAATGGACTAAGGAGTGTGTACTTCCAGGGTTTAGTCCGCTCCCACTCTACACCATTGCCGTCTTTTTCTTTAAGGAGATTGGTAAAGAGTCGCTGGTGAACAAGGCATCGTCGCTGGCGTATAACTTTATGCTGGCGATCTTCCCGGGGATCATCTTTCTATTCACCCTGATCCCCTATATCCCCAAGCGTATCGGTTTCCAGGACCAGCTGATGGTTTTGCTGCAGCTGATTCTTCCAAAGCAGGCTTTTAAGGCCTTTGAGACTACGCTAAACGAAATCATTAAGATCCAGAACGGAAAGTTACTCTCCTTCGGTATCATCCTGGCCGTGTTCTTTGCCACTAACGGCTTGCATAACCTCATGAGGGCCTTCAACAAGTCATCTCTTACCCGCGAAACGCGAAGCTGGCTTAAACAGCGTTTTATTGCGTTAATCCTGACCTGCGTAATTGCGTTTTCACTGATTGTGACGATTGCAGCAATGACGGTTGGTGAAATCTTATTAAACTACATCAACAGGGGGCTGCATATCAATGGTAATTTTATCGTGTTCCTGATCGAAGTGTCGAGATGGGCCTTACTGGGGATTCTGTATTTTGTGACGATCTCCATTCTATACCGCTACGGTCCCGCGAACACGAAGAAGTGGAAGTTTTTTAGTGCGGGTTCATGGCTTGCAACAATCCTGGCATTTCTTACGATCTGGGGTTTCTCTTTTTACATCAACCACTTTGGATCGTACAATAAAGTTTACGGTTCTATCGGTACTTTAATCGTGGTGATGATCTGGTTGTATCTAAATTCTCTTATACTTTTGCTGGGTTTTGAGCTGAATGCGAGTGTTGACCTTTCAAAACGGAGCATAAAAATCATCAAACAGCCCTTCAATATGTTCAAAAAACCGCCTTCAGAGGGCAATAAATTGGGAAAATAAAAGTTTTTCTATCTCAGCGTTAAGGTGTTATCAATTTTATGTTAAAATATCTGCATCATAATTTGCAGAATCAAGTGGTATTTGTACTTTTGTCGCGGAGAGTTGGCAGAGTGGTCGATTGCGGCAGTCTTGAAAACTGTTGACTTGTCAAAGGGTCCGCGGGTTCGAATCCCCCACTCTCCGCCAAACAAAAATGCTACCCTTTTCGGGTGGCATTTTTTGTTATATAGCAAGTTCTGCGCCCTTCAGCGAAAGGCTTGCGAGAGAACAAAAAATGCCAGGAGCGCAGCGACAGCATTTTGTTTGAAGCCTCCCCCTCAAGGGATCAGGGAGTGTAGCGAGCTCATCCTAGATTTTCCTCTAAACGTTTTATTTATGCTTTAGATTGGAACAACCAAAGTCAGATGGCAACGATTTACAGCGATGAAGTACGCAGTATCAATTCTGCTTTAAAAGCGATGGAGATGAAGGTTTACAAGGCGTATGGAGAAATGGCTGACAAAAACCTACTTATTACCTCTGCAAGCCTTAAATCGTTTATGTTTGATGAAGGGATTACTCCTGCCACACCAGAAAAGACTAGTCTTAATTCTTTCACTTGACTTTCTCAAAAAGCTAATTTCGATTCATTAACTAAATCTTTTGCCACTCATCCAAGGCTTTAAGGCGGCATAAAAGTCCGAATTGATTTCCCGATACTCACTTAACGGATCTTCAGTAAAATCATAATCGGCCCATCTCAGGAAATAGTTTTGTAGTATCTGGTACAATTGAGGATCGATTTTTTGAGCTGCTGCAATTCTATGTCGTAAATAAACGTCGGGTTAGGATCACATTTGAACGCAAAAAAATTACCGATGAAGTTTCTTATTGCCGAAAGATTATATACGGCACCTTGTTTATAATATCGTGCAATCTGGCCGATGAAACCAGATTCCGTTTTAAATTCATAATAATCTAGTAGAAACATACTTCTCTCAAAGCCCCTTTCAAGGTATATGGGCAGCATCAATGTATGTGCAATACTGTTGGTGATATGTTCTGCTAAAGGAAGATCAAATAGTTGCTTCAAAATATTGCTCTGCCACATTGTGTTCTTAAAATTGCCACCAATGTATGCCTCATGATAATCGATATAGGCATGCAACAATTCATGAGTAAAGGCATCTGCTGAATAAATACCTACGGGTATAAAGAAGGTAATCGAATTTCCTATGGTGTAGACAGAATGTTCACCATTGTAGGAGGGTTCAAAATTCAGTTCAAATTTTGACTGTACTTTCTCAAAAAGATCCTTATTTCTTGAATCAATAAGTTTAGTATGGTCGATGATGCTATCCATATTTTAATATCCTATATGAATGTAAGTAATACTTCTTATTTTTAGGTATTGGAATTGGCAAACGGTAAATATTATTATGATTGAAATCACTATTGGCGTACTCGGTTTGCTGATTGCATGGTTTACCTATCAGAAAACATATCTTGATAAACCGAAGGAAGAACTAGAGCATTTTTTGGTTCAGTTTAAAGCGACACAATCTACATCCATCAAAGTCAGAAACCAGTTGATCGCAATGGTAAAAACTCAGGGAGTTGGCGAGAATGAAATATTCCAGGGAATTACTTTCAACACTTATATCAGGTTGATGAAAGAAACCTACGATAAAAACCTATCCGATGAACTGCTGTCGAACGTATTGGGCGTGAATCCCTCGAAAGCAATACTTAAATCAATGACTGATAGCCTGGAAAAACAACTGGCTGAACTGATGCAATTGGAAACGATGATTTTTGCGCGGTTAAACGCTTAATCCTCTTAATCTTGATAGCCGCTACAAACGATGCCTGATGTGGGTAATCTTAAAATCTACACTATAACCTTTTGTTTGGTTTGTCCAAAACTCTTTTTTGACAGATAGTTTACCAAGGTCATTTTCACTGAGGGCATACTTTGCCTTAACTATTGCAATTTTGATTTTATCCGGTAAAGGATCGCCAAATACGCCTTGGTGGACTAATTCCGAACATTCTAGTAGTTGCATTAGGGATGCTGCATTATCGATAGTTCCGTTGAAAACTTTCAGTCCGATATGAAGTTCAGTTGCAATTAATTGTTCACCAAGCACCATATAAGTGATAGTATCCGAAAATATAGCATCGTCAGTCAACTTAAAAGGAAATGAAATCGCACAAAATTCTTCATCAATGGTATTTCGGTAGTCGGGCGTTTCAATGCCCTTCGCAACCAACAAATCCTTTACGTGATAAGGAGACCAGCCAAGCCCCTCGTTGACAGTATGCGGGTTTTGCTCTGCATCTTTCAGGGTTTTAACCAAACTTATCGCCTGATCGATTTCTTCACGGGTTTGTAGGTTCTTGGTAAAAACCATTCTTTTCAAACGCTCCATGCCGTCGATGTCACCGTTAAAGCGAACTAATGCCTGCAACATCGCATAATTGTAAACACCTGGCAGTTTAAACTGTCTTTTCATAACCTCAAAGGCTGTTTCGTAATGCGTGTACATGGCAATACCATACAAAACTGGAAGAAAAAGCAATGACAAGGAAAGCGGCATAACAAACTGCATTAGCGTCAACCTATTAAGATAGTCCGAATAATGATAGAAAAGATGAAAGACAACGACGGTTAGAGATAGCAGCCCGAATAAAATGAATATGCCGTTCATTAGTTTATGCACGTTTCGATGTTCTGGTTTCTTATCACTGAATGCAAGCATCCCGCCAATAAAAACCGCAACCGGCACCATCAAAATTTCAATCCACCAGTCAAATGTATATAGGTCGAATATATACTCAAATATGATCGAAAACGCTATCAGAGGTTTTACTACCTGCTTTACGAACTTTTGAAAGCTGTTAATTTTTGCAGCGTTATACATTAATGGCAAAGCGACAAATAAAAACCACATTACTGTGTCCTTAACCAGTAAAGCATCCCAAATCCTGACTTTATATAATATCCAGACACAAAGTGAAATATAGCTGAAAGCGATAAGATAGGCATACAGGAACTGCTTGTAAAAGAATGCTTTTAACAGATCAAATAAGGATGACCGGTTCTTGCCGGAAAATAAAAGAACTATCAATAGTAGCGATCCCCAAATAAGATAAGCAATTTCCCGAGTGTTAAACATAATGAAATGTGTAAATAGTAAACAAAGATAAATAGGAAATGTGGACTAGGTTTGAAGCCTACCCCCTTTGAGGGATCAGGGATTGTAACGAGCTAATCCCTTATTGTTATTGTGGTAGATATTGTATATTTGTCTAAGTGAATCATACAGAAAATATAGCAGACATCTTCCCTAAACACTTGTTTTGGGATATGGATTATAGTAAGCTTGACCTTAAAAAGGATAAAGATATTATCATCCCAAGGGCTTTGTATGCAACGACTTCAGAATCTTTTTACAATGACATCTCAAAACTTGAAAGATTTTACACCACCGATCAAATTGTTACAGAGCTTAAAAATACAAAGGAGCACATAAGCAACCACGTTTGTTTGATGGTGTCAAATCGTTATCATATACATACCTTTCTACGTTTTAGCAAATGAGTAAAATATAATACATACTAACCAACCCTTATCTGAATAAAAAAAAACACCAAGTTGAAGCCTGTATTTTTTGGTGGTGTGACTAATCTCGCTAGAAAAGTATGTCGATTTAGAAAGTTATACTTAACGAATTTTTGACGCAAAAAGTCGGGAATCCTAGAACGATTCTGGTCGTATACTTGAGCTTATTTATTTCTTTTAATAATACTCTCCAATTCAGACATAAAAACATCTGCATCTTTTTTAGACCTTATCACGGAACCAAGGCTGTCCGATCTGCGGGAATGCATATCGGCGACACTACGAACCACAACGGCTTTACTGGAAGCTACTTGTTTGTATTGTTCGATTTTTTGCTGAAGTCGTTGATTCATATTCAAATATATTTAAAATTATCTGCAAAAACAATTCCAATCATTTTAAACGTAACATGTAATAACGATAGAGATCTCGGTTCTCCCGTTCATAATTAAATGGCTCCGGACGAGGCCTGGCAATAAAATTACCTATTTCATCTTGCTCATACGTATAATCTCTGAAAATGCGGACGTACCAATCTACCCCTATTGCAAGAACGGATTCTTGCAGATATTCCCGGTTTGATTTGAACATTCCGTGGTAAAGTCGGGCGCGAAGATCATCTGACCCATCAATACCGATCTTTAGTTCAGGATTAAGCTGTAAAAAACTTAATGCATTAAGAATGATTGTAGAAAACACTTTATCAATGTTCTGATGTTTCAAACGTATCTGATCATCAGGCTCGCCGTTTTCGTCTTTAGGGCCGAAGGCTAGATTGTAAACTCCAAGAAGCTGTTCGTCATGATGCTGTGTTATTGTAACCAACAGTTCTAAGTCTGAACCATCAAATTGTGGTGCATTAAAACTCATCTGAGAAAAATCATCACTGAGGCTTGCCGGCTCATAAATATCATCAAAATTAATCGTTATTGACATGGTCGTTTTGTGCGCAAGAGGTAATTATAAAAAAGAATTGTTACCAAGAATAGAAACGAAACTAATGTAATTGAAAAACTAAAACCAACTTTTTTTCGCCTCCTCGTGACTAAAGAAATGTCCGCTATCAAGATCATTGAGACCCTCAGTGACATCATTCTGTTGATTTTTATCTAAGCCATCAAACCAGTCCATATCATTATTATTAGGATATAACTCACATTTCTGATCTACTCCTTCCACCTTCCCAGCCCATTCTCTAACCAACATTTTAAAAGCCTTTAACCGCTTAGCGTAATTCTTTACAGGAGCAAGCTCTCTATACAGATCACCAATCTTCTTCTGATATTCTTCAATCACTGCTGCCTGAGCAGCTGTTCTGGGCAGCAAAACATCGCTATCCTTTCTCATAGCCACAAAAAAATCCTTCACCACATCATTATTAAAAGGATTACCAGGATAATCGTAGGCATAGAGATAAGCCAAAGAAATACGTTGCATGTTCAGATAAAGCAGTCTTCTGAGGTTATGGTTAGAATTTATATGGCAGAGCACAAAATTGAAATGTAGGCGAATCCTCCCCCCTTCGCTAAGCGTCAGTTTTTCAGGATAATTGATAAGAGGCCGTACCTCTTTCTCCCAGTTTGCTATCAATAATGCGCTTTTATCATCATGCGCTTTTGCCGTCAACTTTTTATTGTTGCTCAGTTCAATCAGAAGCTTACCATATCGCTGATTGATTTCCGTAAGCACAGGATCAAAATAAATATTACCCCCACGCTGAAACTCAACAAACCCATGTCTGATCCTGGAGAGTATAACCAATTTTTCCTGCTCAGTACGCGTGCTGAAGTAAGGGTAAAAACGAAAGCTGTCAATGTAGCGCTGCACCAATCCTGTAAGATTTATCTGCAAAGCAGTGACCGTATCCCTCAGATCCTGAGGAATACGGACTGGTCTTTTAACACTGCTCATAACAATAAGTTTCTTTAGATGAGCCAACTATTCGTAGTTTACCATTGCCATCAGACTGGAATCTCTCCAGTGCAAACTGGATAAAGTAAGAATTGATCGGCTCGGGCCGCAGGTTGTTGATTATTTTAAAGATCTCGTAGGGGGATTTGGGTTCATAGAAATATCCTGTGCGGATCATTACATCGATCGTATCACCTACCAAATCCAAGGTCTCTTCGCTTTTCATCATGTCATCAAATTCAGGTGAGCCTTCTTCATATAGCCTGAAAAGTTCTTCCTGTTGATCGTCGTCATAGACACGGTAATAAGCATGCACAAACTTACCCTGCTCAAAACTGCTGCTCACAATGATCTTGTAAATAGTTTCGTTTTCCGTACGTGGGAATAAGCTTTCTGGGTTACTTTCTTCCAGGGAGATTGTAATTCTCTCAAGATCTTGTGGAGTATAAAACGGTCTTTGCAGTGTTTCGATCTCCTGTATGTAACCCTCGGGAGCGCCAATCAGGAAAGATAGCTGCTCAGCTGTGTAACCTTTACCAATTCTTTTCAGCATGATGCGGTAAATAGTGTCTAATTCTAATGCGGGGATTTCTTTGATGGTTGTCATTTTGATTTTAGTTTATGGTTGATTTTTGATTAATTGCTTGCATTGTGGATAGTATGATTGGCTGGTTGTATAAAGCCCTGTTGATATTTTCTTCAGTAACTGCTGCAGCATTTGTAAAGGCAATGATCTTACCTTGCATATCGATCCAGATGTATTGACATTGTCCCTTAACTAAAACTTTGCTAAACAGCTTTTCATCAGTGACAAGTGGTATGCAGGATGGTCCGGTAGCTGGATGACGTAGCAGAAATGACAGCACTTCAGCTTTAGTTTCTGATGTAATTCTTAGGAACTGTACATCTCGCTTGTATGTACACTGTAGCTCCTCCAACTGAGCGTAATTACTCAAACAAGAAGGCTTCCTGACAGATAAGAGCTGAATGATAGTCATCTTGAAATTCATTTCGCCCAGGTCGTACGTGTTGGACGAGTAGTTATGGACATTATGCAGGACCATATTAGGCATCCACTGCCCTACTTTAAGTTGTTTTTGCTGTGCATGCGCTTTAGAAAAAAGACAAAGCGCGGCCACAACGAGTAGTTTCATCGTTAATTTCATCATAAAGATTTGAAGGTTAAGAAAGCAGGAAATGATTAATGACTAACCGGCGAACGCCAGTAAATCTGGTCAGAAAAGATCAATCAGGAGGTTTTGCATTAAGAAACGCAGAGGAAAGTGGAACAAGGAAGACTTGACTTTTAAAAGATGCTAAGCGGTCACTATTGGCGGTACTGAATTTCTTTTTCATCTGGATGCTATTGATTTAAGTTTTCAATAGAACCATTGTACAAGAAATGAAATGAGGATCATAAAAAAATAGGTCCGGCAACAGTTCTTGTAGTCCGCGCGACCCGGTGGAAATCGGGGAATAGTAAACTATTCAGACACTACAATAAGCTGCCCCGGACCTATATTTTGTAAATATAGAAATCCGGCGCTCTACTTATCACTCGTGTCTGCTTAAATTTCCACATTCGCGCGGACGAGGTTCTTAAATAGAGCACCTCAAATATTTTGAGATGTTGTAAAATTAATATGTTGTTTAACAATTACTCATAATACATTTATTTTAATACCACAAATGTAACTATAAAGATTTAATTAAACAATAGAGAAAATACATTAATATTATTCTGTGTTGCAGGTTAACCAGTTTTCTGGAATACCCTTGATCATAATTAAATTATACTGCGAGCAAGCTCCGAATAAATATCTTCTGCTATAATATGTATACAGATTATGTATTGTTCGTGTATTGCTCAGTATTTCCTCAAGGTTGAGAGCTTGTTGGAAGCATATTGGAAAGGGGTTGGTTAGACTTAGGTCCTGCCAACCTCTTTCCAACATGCTCCCAACAAGAGTATATCATACAGTTAATACAAACCAATATACGAACAATATACGACCATTACACGAATGGAAAAGTGCAGACTTTTAGCGGATGAGTGCAGCCTATACGAGGAAGTGATAAACGCCATTCGGTATAACAATATTAAAAGAAATAATCATAGCTAGCGGAAAATGAGTAGTTACATCGTATGTTTGACACATGAGTAAAACATATTTGATTAGTGGTGCTGGTAGCGGAATCGGCCAGGCTATAACTCTTGAATTAGTAAAAAATGGACACAACTGCATCCTTTTGGGCCGAGACGAGCTCAGACTGAATCAAACACTAATGCAATTACCGAAAGATCGCTGTTTGGCCATCACAGCTGATATACGTGATCAAGAAAGTCTGGAAAATGCTTCATTACAATTAAAGGATATTTCAATTCATGGCCTGATAGCCAATGCCGGCATTGGCGGTGAGAACCAGTGGGGCAAAACTGATCGTTGGGGAGATATTATCGCAACCAATCTTACTGGCACTTATAATTTTGTAAATACTTTTTTGCCGAACCTTCGATCTGCGGAGGGTGATCGTCATATCTTAATAACTTCCTCTGTTTTGGCCCGCCTAGGAGTGGCTAATTATTCAGCATATTGTGCTTCTAAGGCAGGGTTATTAGGTCTGATGCGCTCATGGGCTGTGCAATATGCTCAGGAAAAAATTTTAGTGAATGCTATTTGTCCGGGCTGGGTTGATACAGAACTATCGCAAACCGGTATGCAGGGAATAGCCGATGGCATAGGAATCACAAAAGAAGAATTTTATGACATCGCTATGCAAAGCGTTCCGCTCAGGAGAATGAGCAGACCTGAAGAAATTGCCGGACTTGTTGCTTATTTGCTTAGTCAGGCTGCCATGACAGGACAAGTGATTGATATGAACGGTGGAGCGGTTATGAGCAGTTAAATCAATCTGTTGCTGTAAAACCGTCCCCACCATATTTAATTACGTCAGAATGAATATCCCAAAGTCAGCCTTGCTTCTGTTGGGGGAAAAGGAACATACGCAAACAATCCGGTTGGTCGTGTCCAGGCACTGCCATAATTAAGACGGTTGAAAACATTGTTTACTATCCCATTTACAGAAAACCTTTGATTAGACCATCCTAAACCTGCATCTACCCGAAAAATGTTGCCTATAACCACGTTCGAATCCTGGTAATATCTGCCTGATCTACCTGCCTGAAACTGATAACCACCAGAGACCGTCACACCTCTTAAAGCTTGAAAAGGTAAGCGGTAATTTACCCATGTGTTCTGGATGTGTTTTACGCGATAAGGAGAAGTCCGGCCAATATATATTGGATTGGCATCTTTGCTGATATAAGAATCCGTATATGCATAATTGATGATAACATTCAGTCCCTTTACGATTTCTCCTTTTGCATCAAATTCAATTCCTTTGGATTTTGTTTGTCCGATTTGTGATTGCAGATTGGTTTGAGGATCTGTCACAATGATATTATCGCGGGTAATATGATACAGGGAGAGCGTTGTATTCCACTTGCCTTCAGCCCAATCCTTCTTTAAACCAGCCTCAATGTTTTTACCCTTTAGGGGATCAAAAACACCGCCATCAACGCTGATACCGCTCTGCGGCGTAAACGTCTGATCATACAAACCATAGATAGAGAAATCCTTTAAGATAGAATAACTCAATCCTGCTCTTGGAGTGAAGACAGCATCTGATACACTAGTTTGCGTTGGCTTTTTAATACTGCTTTCAGACGATGTAAATCTTGCGGCAAGCGTAAGCCGCAATTTATTGTGAAACATGCTTAGCTCATCTTGCACATATCCCGCATAATATGCTACGGCTTGTTTATTTGTAGCAATGCTTTCCAAGTCCCCTACCTTCCTGTTGTCATCGAAATCAATATTAAAGATAGGGTTATTTACATCAAGGGGATACAATGTTTGATTAGCCGTTTTGTCATTATAACCAGAATATGCTAATAGTTTTTTCCTGTTTGCATCTATCCCCGTTACTAACTTATGAGCAACGAAACCTGTATTAAATTGACCGTTCAGGTAAGCCTGGAACGCATATACTCCAGTTTTAAATTTCTCATAAGTTACCCTGCGCTGTAATAGCGACGGGTTGGCCTGATTGTAAGCGGATACAAAAAAGTAATTTCCGTCCAAACGACTTTGAGCGAAGGTGGCCCTGGCTGTGAACTGCCAGTTATCATTAAGCACATTGTTATACGTTACAAAGCCATTATTCTCGCTTGCCTTTATGGGGTCCTTACCAGGATCAGCAATGCTAAAATCTCGGGGAAGTGTTCCGAATCCGTTTGGCGTAAAAACTGTAAGCAGGTACTGCAAAAATTCCTGTTTTTGATAAATATACTCTGCAGTAATGGAGGAATGAGAGTTGATATTGTATCTCAGTACAGGATTAATCAGTAGCTTATCATTAAAAGCAAACTTCTGAAAGGATTTAGCTTTTTGTCCCACTACATTCAGGCGGTACTGCCATTTCTTATTCCTATCAAGATTACCGTCGAAGTCACCCGTCAGGCGATACAGGTTAAAACTTCCTGTAGTCAAACTGAGGGTATTGTTGTTGGTACCTGTTGGGCTTTTTGTCACGATATTAAAAGAACCTGCAGGATCGCCAATAGCATTCATAAAACCTGCTGGCCCTTTAATAAACTCCATCCTGTCAATAATTGCGGCATCTTCTGGCATGGGTCCATAGTAGATCATGGATAAATCGATACCGTTTCTTAAGGTGTTAATTGCGGCGCCCCGCATAAAGATTAAGGGGCCGTAGAAATCGGCGCTATTATTCCTCAAGGCCCCGCTTACATTGCGCGTAACGCCTTCTGTGACATTGATAGATTGCTGATCAAGAATTACACTTTTATCAATGACCTGTATGTTTTGTGGAAGTGCCAATAGTGGCGTGTTTAATTTTAATGTATTTGAAGAGTGACTGGGCTTATAGTGGCGGTAATATCTCGAACTAACTTGTACTTCATTTAAATTATTTGCTGAAGTATCTTTTCTTTGGTCTTTTTGCTGCTGCGCATGAGAACCTATAGTGAGGCTCAGGAGGAATGCAGCAATAATATATTTGTACATGACTGCTTAAAAAATATAAACGCTGGATATATTGTCGTATATCGAATAATCTGCGGGCACACAAAAATAGCCACACAGGTTAGCTACATGCCTTGGAAAGCTTGATAACTATAAGTATTCGATGAAAAATAATTGATGATATAGAGCCTTGGCTCGATTCTTATTTAAGCCTCCGATTTTGGCGGTCGGAATATCTGCGTAATGTACTGACTGGTGTAGGAATAGCTGTACGGCATATAACCAGTCTCAGAGTCAATTAAAGTCTGACTATCACTGAACAAAATAACTGAAGCCTTTTGACAGAATGTAACAGACAATGATGAAAGCGCTAGTTTAGCTGCCTGATTATTTTCATTCTTTTCTGCCTCCCTGACCTTTCGCATAAGGTAACATTTACCATTACAGTTCATCCAGGGCTTTGCCTTATTAACACAGAAAGTTGAAGTAATGTAATCACGGTTCATTTCATACCCTGCATAAACAAACAATCCTGAAAAATTGCTTGAGATGACAGAGAATAGAAAGATCCAAATGATACAATTCTTGTACATGGCGGCAAAGATAGTTTAAACTGCTGATGGATCAAACCGATTTAGAATATAGATAGTGATCGCCATGTGATATCATTTATTGATGACATAGTCTATCTAAGTAATCGCTAAATTTAATGCTTCTTCAATATGAATTTGAGTTGTATCAAAGATTTTTGTATCGTAATTTAATGGCATAAACAGTGTGAGTTCCGTGCAGCCTAATATAACTCCTTCCGCACCTGAGTCAGTAAGCCGCCTGATAATATCAGTAAATATTATTCTAGATTCGGGCGATATAATTCCCCAAATAAGTTCATTATAGATTATCCGATCCATACTTTCAACGTCCTCTGGATTCGGAATAATGGTAGTAATACCAAATTTAGCCAACCTCTCAATGTAAAACTTATCGGTCATAGTCACACTGGTGCCGGTTAAGCCAACTATTGTTATCCCCTCTGCCTTTATCCTTTTCGCAGTAACATCTATCAGATGCAGGAAAGGAAGATTAATGACTGATTCGATAGCATCCGAAACCCTGTGCATTGTGTTTCCGGCTAACAGGATGAAATCAGCACCTGCTTTTTCTAAGGAAAGTGCTGCTTCAGCAACGATCTTACCCTGCGCATTCCAGTCATTCTGTTGACGAAATTTCCAGATCTCGCCTCCATCAACTGAATTAATGGTTATTTTAGCTTGATGTTGACGGCCTGTTCTTTCTCTTATACCGTCATTTAGCCCCTTGTAATACACGACGGTAGACTCTGGGCTTAAGCCGCCAATGATACCAATTGTTTTCATCAATATGTTTTTTCAGCGAATTTAAATGCTTTAAGGCGAATTAAATAATCAGTAATTTATTTATAGCAGGTTGAGATTAAAAGGAGAGAAAATTCCCTCCTTTTGAGAAGTAAACTTGACAAAGTTTACCGTAAATGAATGTACACTGTTAATCAAACTATGATATGAATCTAAACAGAAAATGTTTGACCGCCATCTACCCGAATCATTGATCCAGTAATGTTATCAGCGAATGTGCTCATGAGGTAAGCTACAGCCCCTGCTACTTCTTCTGGCTTACCGAACCTTCCTGTATCATTTTGTATGAACTGGGCAGCTGCATTTTTTTCGATTTCATCCCATAGATCACCCCAATTATTTTGCGCTGCCATTTCCAGAATCAGATTTTTCACAGATTCTACCATCATAGCTCCTGGTGCTACGGTATTTGAGGTAATTTCCGACCCTTTAAGGTCCCTCGCCAATGATACCGTTAAGTTATGTCTTGCTGCCATCGAAGCATTATAATCCGGCTGAATGGCCATCGGCTGAATAGCAGTAATTCCACCAATCTGTACAATCCTTCCCCAGCCAAGCCCGCGCATTTGAGGCAATAGACGTTGAACCATCCTTATGCCTGATACGACATTCGTATTGTAAGTTTCAAGCCATTCTGCAGA
Source organism: Pedobacter sp. MC2016-15 (assembly GCF_026239695.1). Taxonomy (GTDB): domain Bacteria; phylum Bacteroidota; class Bacteroidia; order Sphingobacteriales; family Sphingobacteriaceae; genus Pedobacter. The sequence goes on from NZ_JAPIVS010000001.1 coordinate 254,014, forward strand.
TGTTACATCCATCCACTGTTGTCCATGATAAATCCCGGCATTATTAATCAATATATCTACTTGTCCATCTGCAAGCGCTGCCGCTGCCACCCTATCAGCTCCTTCTTCGGTAGTGAGATCACCTATCCCATAAAACGCTGTACCACCCGTCTGATTGATCTTATCCATAACTGCTTTAGTTCGCTCTTTATCACGACCGTGTACAATAACTTCAGCACCTTCGGCCGCTAACATAATGGCGATTGCCTCTCCCAAGCCCGAACTAGATCCGGTAATCAATGCTCTTTTTCCTTTAATTCTTAAATCCATTTTTTTATTCGATTATTTTCAAATTTTCTGTGCACCAAAAGCGAAGTTTAAAATTTATATGTCGAGGTACTATCTTTCACTGTCTCTTCGAGAATTGACCTTAATATTTTTTCTTTATCAGTGATCTTAAATTGTTTAAACCTACTTTTGGATAGTCAAATGTATTTCGCAGACGACCTCCGGACAAGAACGTACTCAAAAATCCGTCACGAACTTGGATGTTTGTAATGTTGATTATCAATAAGATATGATTAGAAAAGAAATTAAAAAGGACTTTGATATGGCAGATTGCGGTATACGCAATTTGCTGGACCGTGTAGGTGATAAATGGTCTTTGATGATCGTAGATATTTTGAGTGAAGGAACTTTGCGTTACAGCGAGCTGGACCACAAAATAGCGAGCATATCGCAAAAGATGCTGACGGTAACATTAAAAAGTTTAGAAACCGATGGGCTTATTGATAGAAAAGTTTACCCACAGGTGCCTCCCAGGGTAGAATATTCACTAACAGTTTTAGGAGAAAGTTTGCTGCCTTCTATCAATATGTTAAAGAAGTGGGCGGCAGATAGCCAGCCAGCAATACTAGAGGCAAGAAGCAAAATGATAACAAAAGCCCAGCAATCATGAATAAATTACAATACGGCATAAATCACATCGAATTTTGGGTTTCAGATCTGGAAACAAGTATAACATTTTACAATAGTTTCCTTACTTTCATTGGCTGGAAACAGATCAGTAACGTTTCATTTTCAAACGGCACTATAGTGATTTATTTCATGGAGATGAAAGGAATTGAGAAAACAAAATCTCTTGGGATGAGGCATCTTTGCTTTCAAGCCATGAAAAAAAAGGAGGTTGATCAGGTAAATGATGTGCTAGTGACTGCAGGGACAAGAATTATTCGCGGTCCACTAACAATGCCGTATTCAAAAGATTACTACACCATCGATTTCTATGATCCAGACGGACAGGTGATAGAGGTAGCATATACACCGAATGCGATCAGCGCCCTGTGATCTTGTGCCTGTGTTCAGTTCCCCAATCAGCAAGTGCCCTGATAATTGGCTCAAGCGTGTGGCCATATATTGTTAGCTCATAACTCACGGTAATAGGTTTTGTGGTGTTGACCGTACGTGTAATGATTCCATTGACCTCCAGATCCTGTAGCTCTTTAGAAAGCATTTTGGCCCCAAGACCATCAATCTGTCTTTGTAAGTCGCTGAAGTTTTTTTTGCCATAAAGCAGAACGCTGATCACTTTGATCTTCCATTTACCACTTATCATATCCAGAGCATCCTGTATCGCAAAAAGTATCCGGGAGCAATCCCCTTTTTCTTCAGCTAACGATTTTACTTTTTCCATTCTTAACATATCTTTAAAGGATACCCGCTTTACTCAAGGAAACCCATATCAAAAGTAAAGTTACTTTAATTTAGTTTTGCCTCATAAATTATTCATCAATAAAATTAAAATGGATACAAAACTCAAAAATAAAGTAGCGATAGTAACTGGAGCCTCGAAAGGTATTGGTGCAGGCATCGCAAAAGCGCTAGGCTTATCGGGAGCTACTGTCGTAATCAATTACGCTTCAGGTAAAAATGATGCTGATCAGGTGGTCAGCGAAATACAATCAAAGGGCGGTAAAGCGTTGGCTGTTCAGGCTGACATGAGCAAATCTGCAGATGTCAGACGATTGTTTGATACAGCAAAAACAGAGTTTGGTTCAATTGATATCCTTGTCAATAATGCCGGACTTGCAATATTTGAGATGATTGGAGACTTAACGGAAGAGGCCTTCCACAAACAATTTAATTTGAATGTTTTAGGCTATATGTTGGCAGCACAGCAGGCTCTTAAGCACATGGACAAGAAAGGCGGCAGTATCATCAATATCAGTTCTATCCTTAGTACCGATCCATACCTTGCGTCAAGCGTTTACTCTGCTACTAAAGGAGCGGTTGACACGATCACACTCGCATTGGCAAGAGAGCTTGGTCCTAATAAAATACGGGTTAATTCAATACTTCCTGGACATACAAATACTCCAGCTACAGCAGGAAATTTTGATGGCGACCTTGGTGATAAATTAATTGCAGGAACACCGCTTGGTAGGTTTGGTGAACCAGAAGATATAGCCCCTCTTGCTGTCTTCCTTGCTTCAGATGATGCGCATTGGATAACGGGTGAATCAATCAGGGCTTCAGGTGGCGTTAGAGGTGTTGGATACTAAATATTGAATAATCTTATTTATGGTCAGAACGACAATCCGTTGTTTGTTCTGACCTCTTTTAATCACAAGTATCTCATTCTTATTAAATATAAATTCATGCCCGCTACTTTAGTCCATAGAAAAATAGCATTAGCAATTATACTAACAGTACAACTAAAAAAATAATGAGAGATTTTGTCATAGTTATTTTAAAAAAGATAATTGTCCAGTCCTAGTATGGTTTTAAAACAATACTAGGACTAGACTGTCAGGGAGCACCAGGCTTTCGGTCAGCCAATAAGCTATATTAATTTATACAATTAAATCTTTGGATATTGGTCATCACTAACTGGTTCTAACCACTCTGGTTTGCCAGCCGTTATGGCAATATGCTCGAACCAACTATCATTTGTGGCTCCATGCCAGTGTTTTACGCCGTCATGCGTTACAATTACGTCGCCGGTCTTCAGAAATTGAGCAGGTTTTCCCTCTTCCTGGTACCAACCTTCACCGCCGGTTACTAATAATATTTGATAACCCCCGCGGTGGATGTGCCACTTATTACGGCAGCCTGGTTCGAAAGTAACTTTTCCAACGCCCACATTGATGGCGGGATCTGCAACAAGTGTTTTCAAATAACTTTGTCCAATAAAATACTGCGCAAATGCATCATTTTTATCTCCAATTGGGAAAAGTTTACCTTCCCGTACTTCTTCATGTTTAGCCATTATATTTCTTATTTTAATAATCTATTTATTGTTAAATATTCTTGATGAATTTGGCCGGAACTCCGCCCACCACGGTATTGTCTGGAACATCTTTACTAACCACAGCACCTGCTGCAACTACAGAATTTTCACCAACTGTTACTCCCGGCAAAATTGTTGCACCAGCACCTATCCAGGCATTCCGCTTGATTAAAATAGGTTTACAGAGCATCCCGCGGCGTGTGGCCGGGTTGAGCGGATGATTTTCGGTAACCAGATTTACTCTGGGACCGAGTAAGACATGATCTTCCAGAGTGATTCCGCCCATATCAAGAAAAGAACATGCATGATTGATAAAGACGTGTTTACCCAGTGTGATAAAACGGCCGAGATTGGTATGAAAAGGGGCAAAAATGGTAGTAGTCTCGTCTACAGGTGTACCGATGATATCCCCTAACTTCTCACGAACTGCTTCAATAGTTGTTGCAGTATTCAGCTCGGGGGTTAGACGGAGTGTACGTTCAACCAATTCATTGACTTTGGCGAACTCTGGATCACTGAGCTCGACAAGTTCAGCAGACCGCAGTCTTTCGAAAATATCCTTCATGCAACAAAGGTCGGTTACCCGACCTTTTGCAGTTTATGAAAATCAAACCAATGCTTAAGAGTTTCAAACTTCGATAGAACGAAGGGCCTTTGGATTGGTACCTGTCATTCTTTTAAAGTAGTTGTTGAAGTAGCTGGGGTATTCAAAGCCGAGGGAATAGGCTATGTCTGCTATGTTCCAGTCGGTATGTTGTAGAAGTGCCTTAGCTTCTGCTATGACTCGCTCCGCAATATGATGGCTTGTTGGTTTTCCTGTAGCTTCTTTAACCATACGATTCAAATAATTGACATGTATGGACATGTTTTGCGCGTAGTCCTGCGGGGTTTTCAAGCTTAAAGGTTTATCTGGACTCTCTACAGGAAATTGTCTTTCAAGCAGTTCAAGGAATACAGCGCCAATTCTTGAAGCAGCATTTTTTTGCTGATCGAAATTTTCTGAAGGTTGAAGTTTCATGGCTTCATGCAAGATCAGATTGATATAATTTCTAATGAGATCATCCTTAAATGGATATTCACTCTTTTGCTCTTCTATCAATTTTTCGAAAAGAGAATTCAGAAAGATGCGCTGATCCTCAGTGATTTTTAAAATGGGTGTACCTCCAATTCTGAAGAAGGGTGATTGTTGCAACATGTCACCCCGATCAGATACCTTAAAAAATTCCTCTGAGAACAGGCAGGTATATCCAACGTAGGTACTTGATAAGGTTTCCCATGAATATGGCACATGAGGATTCCCAAAAAACAAGACAGTACCCTCAGCATCAAAGCTCCGATCCGCATAATGTATGGCGCTACTTCCTGTAGTGAGACATATTTTGTAGAAGTCCTTCCTGCTATAGGTGCGTGTTGCAGCTTCATCCTCATGTATACGAAATACGTTAAATCCTTTGAGCTTTAGTTCGGAATTGAAATCAGAGACTGATCTTATTATCTTTTCAGGCATTCGGCAAAATTAAGAAAATCAAACGGAATCTATCTGAACATATTTTTGGTGCTGACTATTGGCGTGTTAAAATCTCAGGTCAGGAAGGGAATACATGAATCAGCATGTTACAATGAATTGGCCACATCGCAGATAGGAATACTAGCGTCATAAAAAAAACAGGAACAATTTGATGATAAATTAGTTATAAACTAAGATCTGGGTCATATGCTCTCGTTTTTTATGAACACAATATAAACTACATACTATGAAATTGAAACCAATTATCCTCCCTGTATTTATTGGCATTTTCGCTATCGCATGTTCTTCCGAACAATCCAGTGATGCGAATTCTCACAACGACTCTGCAACCAGCGAAAGCGCAAATGCACACGGGGAAACTCGTACAGGTACCGGACCTGGTACTGGCACGGGCAGCTTAAGTGGAGAAAATACAGCAGAAGCTGGAGATACACACCCTGGAGAAAGTAAAGCTGCAGATACAACTATGAGCAGTGCAGACAGATTTATAGCAACAGGAACCGGTACAACTACAGAAGTTAAGAAGCAAGATACGCTGCGCGGTAAATGGCCTAGTCAAGCAAATCCTTATTATTAAATCTAACTTTATAATTTCCTGATCGAATAAGCCGTAGGAAACAGCTGATAGTACAATTAATATATTTACATTTATCAAATATGTTTATAGAGATTCAGTATATGTTAATTATACTGAATCTCATGTTAGGGCTCCAAGTCGAAAAAATAAAGAAATGTCTAAAGTATTATTTCCGCTCCTCTTTTATTGCATTCTTTTTTTCACAAATACAGTTAAAGGCCAGGCTAAAAATGCTTTAGGAATCGGTCCTGCCCTGAATTCTTCTAAAAGAGGCTCCTATAATAATCCAACTGGCTTTGGTGGTAGATTGCAGGGTGAAATAAAACTTTTAAATAAAATTTCTGTGATACCAGCCATTGGCTTAGAAGGACCATATTCTGGATATTTTGGTATTTCAGGCAAGTATTATCCAGCAGATAGATTTCACCTGATGGCAGGTGGGATAGCCTATATCGGACGTGATTTATATACTGGTGTTGGACCTTCTCTTGCTGTGGGATATCAACTTTTAGCTTCCAAACGTCATTTTATAGATATAGATCTTCATGGAGATATCATTAAAGTTGACGCAAAAGGACATACAACTATTATTGGTCTACGCTTAACATACAATTTTTCTTTCTCCAGACAGAATAAGGATTGATCTCCTCGCAATAGACCTTTTTACCTTTGGTATTGTTACTGGTTCTTACGTTTGCAGACCATTGGCGATGCCACGGTGGTATTTACCAATTATACATATTGAGCCGATTAAGGTGTTTATTCGGCTCAAATATGCTCACTTTTTGAGCCGAATAAACACCTTAATCGGCTCATAGAAATTTAAAAGCTTTGAAATCAGCTTCTTATTATGCAGCTGTAATTTTCACTCGATGTTTCATACCAAACTCTACAAGAGCCATTATTACTGGTTCAATTTCCAAAGCATGTTCTGTAATTGCATAAGAAACTGTTACAGGTTTCGTGTTGTTTACAGTCCGGGTAATTAATTGATTAATCTCCAGGTTCTGCAATTCTTTAGATAGCACTTTTGGGCTAATACTAACACATCCCTCTTGAAGATCCTTAAATCTGCTAGTACCATGATGATAAAGATGCAGAAGGACCACCAGCTTCCATTTTCCGCTTAACAATTCCAGCGCATCCTTCAATGAGAGCGATCTTTTTTTATATAATTCAATGTCCTGAAGACAATTTTCTTGTGCCATAGATACTCACTTTCCTAAAGGTAATCCATAACAAATGTATAATTACTAACCTATAGATTTGTTAAAAATATAAAAATGGACAAGAAAATATTAGTATTCGGTGCAACCGGACAGCAGGGTTCAGCTGCAGTAAAACAACTGTTGGATAATGGATTCAAGGTAAAAGCTTTTACCAGAGATCATCAATCAGCGAAGGCAAAGCAGCTACAGTCACTTGGTGCCGAAATCTTCGAAGGAAGTTTGGAAAATGAAATTGATATTGTAAATGCAATGGATGACATTTATGGTATATTCTTGGTTTTGCCTCCTCAATGGGCACCTACTCAGAAAACGGATGAAGCAGAATGGCTGACAGGTAAGCTGATCATAGACTGTGCTAAGCAAGCCAACGTTCAGCAAATTGTATATTCTTCGGTTATGGGATCAGAGCTGCAAGAATCTTTCAGGCCATTATTCAAACATACCATTGAATCATACCTGATACACTCAGGGATAAAGTATACCATTTTAAAGCCTGCAGTATTTTATGAAAATTTCTATTTGCCAAACTATGGTTTAGATCAAAAGCTAATTTACAATCCGCTTCCCGCAGACATGCAATTGCCTTTCATCTCTGTTGAGGATATTGGCGTATTTGCCAGACTTGCTTTTCAACAACCAGAAGCTTACAATGGAAAAGTGTTGAATATTGCAGGTGAACTTCTTACTTCAGCAGATTTGGCAGCAGCTTTCTCTAAAGCACTTGGTGTTGAGATCACACCTATAGAGATTCCTGTTGAGGCAATCAAACAGCAGAATGAATTGCTGGGATTATTTATGGAGGCATTGCACATACACGGATATCCAAAAATCGATGTGAACGAATTCCGAGATCTGCATCCTTCAAGACTATCTCTCAACCAATGGATTGAGGAATATGGCAAAGAAAAGTTATTGACTATCGTTGAGTAAGGGAGTGCTTTAAGAAAGGGTCCTTCGGATTGATTTTGAACATTTTATACGTTCATTTTCTGAATAAGAGCTATTTGAAGTGTGGTAGTTGAAATCGCTCAAAACAAGTACATATACTGCGTGTTACACCATTAAAACAACCATACTATGGAAAACGAACAATCAGGCCGCAGAGACTTTGTAAAAAAGTCGATTACCGGAACCCTTGCTTTAGGAACAGGATTTTCTCTTGCAGCATCACTAATGAGTCTTTCCGAAGCACAAGCTGCGGAAACTGAATATAACGGTGAGCCAACCGCAGCAAATGAAAAAGCCTTTAGAATGGGTGTTATCGGCCCCGCTGAACTTTCCCTGGTGACAAGTCAGATTGCAGCCTCCAAGGCAAGCAATAAAAACACGAAAGAATTTGCCGGCTTCGAACTTGCAGAGGCAATCGCAGTGACAGGTGTCTTAAAAGACTTGGGTACTCCCGTTCCACCGATGGATGCAAAAGCAAAAGCTACGCTTGCAAAAATTAAGAATACACCGGCAGGACCGGAATTTGATAAAGCATATATTGCCGCACAGCTGGAAAACCATGAATTCCTGCGCGATCTTGCTGCCAGTTATATTAGCAAGGGCAAGTTGGCCGGAGCTGCAGAAAATCAGGGCAGGCATCTGGCTACCTTATCTCTTGCCGTGTTTAAAGAGCACGTAGCCATCACTAAGCGGATACTTGGTGAACTTGGAGGTTAATAAGATGCTCCTTCTTTAGATATAAAAAAAGCCAGGAGATATATCCTGGCTTTTTAATGATTCAGATTTAAACCCATCCAAGACTTATACTCTTCTTCTTGAAGCTGGCTGAATATCGTAGTCATATCTTAACTCAAAAGCTGTTCAACCTTTTCTTTTGCTTGTATCAGGAAATCATGTCCTAAGGCCGAGCCGTTTAGCGAAACATGTTTAACATCATCTATTCCCAAAATATTAAATACAGTTTTCAGATATTCAGTCTGGAAATCCATGTGCTCGTAAAAATCCCCCGGATCATAACCCATATTTCCACGGACCATTAACAGGAATACATTTTTGTCCTTTAACAGTCCGGTGTATGGATTTTTTAGGTCATCCTTGCTAACCAAAACAGTTTCATTGACCCGTATAATTTGGTCTATGTAAGCTTTCAGCACGCTTGGCACAGACCAGTTATACATCGGTGTTCCTACAACAATGACGTCCACCTCCTTCAGTTCGGCAACCAACTGGTCGCTTACTTTCAGCGCCTCACGATCATCATCAGTCCTCAACTCTGCAGGTGTAAAAGCGCCTTTTATCCAATTCTCAGTAACATGAGGAATATTATCCTGTCCAACCTCGCGATAAATAATTGTATCACCGGGGTTTCTTTGCTCCCAGATTTCAACAAATACATTAGTCATATACCGGCTTACTGACCGCTCGTTACGAGCACTTGCATTGATGATTAATACCTTTTTCATGTTATCTTTTTTAAAATTTAAGTTAATGGGTGTAATCGCTGAGATACACTGAAACGGTTCAACGCGTTGATATTGACTATTGCAACTATTAATTTAGCTGTCATTTCCTCCCCGAATAGTCTAACCGCCTCATCATATGTTCGGTTGCTCAGGCCATAATCTGCGATCAGTGTGATTTCTTCCGTCAGCTTTAAAATTACCTGCTCCTCGGCACTGAAATAATCTGTAGCCTCTTTCCAGGCACTTAATATGTATAGTCTTTTAGGATCTTCACCATATTTTAAAGCTTCCACCGTGTGTTTACTCATGCAGAATGCACAACCGTTAATTTGAGAAGCCCGAATTTTGATAAGTTCCTGATGTAATTTATTTATTCCGGACTCTGCCACAAATTCTGATAATTGTAACATGGTTTGATAGAGTTCTGGAATGAGGTCTTTAATGATTAATCTTTTTGTCATAATGATGGTATTTGAAAATGTTTGATAGGTATTAAATCTTGTTAGTCGACTACAATTATTAGTTCCTTATCACAGTCATTTTTATTGACCCGACAAAAGTATTCTGCATGAAAAAGCATTTGAGGTACCAGGTAAAGATAAGTTGGTAGTCCAGCATAATTCTTGATTTGACATCATGAAGAAGTCTTATTGAACACTACAGTCCTTATTCAACTGGTACCTGTAGATTTTAATTAACTGGACGATCTGATTAGGGAAAAAATCAACTACTTTTGGATGTAAATTGATATTTAGTGTTCATGCTAAGACGGTTAACCTGCTTTTTCCTTATTTTCTCAATCATGTGTTCCAGCTTTTCAATGATTCTGGTTCGTACTGGTTTTGAGATGAATAAGAAATACATTGCTGAAAAACTATGCGAAAATCGTACGCGCCCCTGGATGCAATGTAAAGGCAGATGTGTTTTAGTAAAAAAAATCAGAGAGGCTGAAGAGAAAGAAGCGAAGGAAATGTATAAGGCACCTCAATATGAGGCGGTACTAGTGATTTCCAGCTCTTTAAATACTCCTCATATCACAGATCAGGTGCAGGATCACCCTCTCAATGACTTCATTCTTGTATCCTCCTATCTAAATGAGATTTTTCATCCGCCCAGTGCTATCATTTAATATTTAGTATTCCGATTCCCACTCTTCTTAGCAAAATGCTGAAGGATGGACTTTGCTATGCAACAAATTTTAAATGACATTTATATAATTCAAAAACAATGAGCACTAAAGAAATAACAAATAATAGAAGATCTTTCTTAAAAACCGCGACGTTGCTGGGAGCCGCATCGTTATATCCAATAATATCTTTTGCGGAGACTTCGCTAGATGTGAAATCTAATATATTAGCTGAGGGAAAACTGATCCTAGGAATGGTAGTTTTCGACGGATTCCAGTTGTTGGATGTTTTCGGGCCATTGGATGTATTTGGTTCCTTAAGAGACAAAGTATCTATTATCATAATAGGTGAAAAAGGAGAATCGGCTAAAAGTAGCGCAGGACCAGTGTTGAAATTAGATTATACCTTTTCAAATGCTCCGAAAATAGACATCTTGATGATTCCAGGTGGTGGTGGCACTCGCCGTGAAGTAAAAAATGAGGCTTTTCTAAAAGCTTTTGCTGTTCTCGCAGAATCTGCACCTCATGTTGCCACCATCTGTACAGGTTCAGCCGTTCTTGCAAAAACAGGGCTACTGGATGGACATAAAGCTACTACTAACAAACGTGCATATACCTGGGCAACCAGCCAGAGTGATAAGGTAACCTGGGTACCAGAAGCAAGATGGGTAGAAGATGGAAAATTCTTTACATCATCAGGAGTATCTGCGGGTATTGATATGGCGCTTGGGCTCATAGCAAAGATGTTTGGTAAAGAAACTGCTGTTAGAATAGCTAACGGAGCTGAATATGTATGGAATGACGATCCAAATCGCGATCCGTTTGCTAAAATGAATGGGCTGATCAAATAAAGGTAATTGTACAACTACGAAGTCGATTGACTAAATTTATTTTACTGGTCAATCGGCTTTCGTTTGTTTGCCGGCACATTAGTGACTTTCGATTTTGAGAAGGTCTTTGGCATACATCAAATTATTCATATGATTTGCTAATAACCGATAAATCTTACATCTTGCTCAGGTTAACATTTAAAATTAGCACATGGCAGATTCTACATCACATTCAAAACACGAAATCTTAATACAAGCCGCATATTCAGCATTTAACAGCAGAAACATTGATGCTGCACTTACTTTGATGCATCCTGATGTACACTGGCCCAAAGCATTTGAAGGAGGATACGTAGTTGGGCATGAAGCCGTACGCGAATACTGGAGCAGACAATGGACTGAAATCAATCCGATCGTTCAGCCGGTTGCTATTAAGGAACTACCAAATGGCAAGATCGAAGTTGAAGTAGCTCAGCTGGTAAAAGATCTGGAAGGTAATGTACTTTTTGACGGAATAGTGAAGCATATTTATGTCGTAGAGAATGATCTGTTGAAGCACATGGATGTTAAGATGATCTAATCTGAAAGGGATACCACTTTACTTATGACAAAACATATTTTATTGACATTTAAATTAATTGTTTCTAAATTTGCTTTAGGAGGTAATTGATTCATGACAAAGAAAGATATAAAGCTATTGATGGAACTAGCTGAGAAAACAAGGAAAACTCCTTGTACCAAAGAGGAAGCGCTGGAGCGCCTCGTAAGGGCAGGGATTCTCAAGAAGAATGGTGAGTTCACAAAGCACTACCCTGCACTTGCTGCATTTGCAAAAAAACAAAATGTATCAAGAGAGGCCTAATTTCATCCTAGGTTTTCATGGGTGTGATAAGAGTGTTTGCGAGACGCTACTAAATCATCCTGACACTTATAAATCTAGTAAAGAAAGTCATGATTGGCTTGGTCATGGTATCTATTTTTGGGAAAATAATCATGACCGCGCATTACAGTGGGCTTATGATAAGAAAAAGCGTGGATCACTAAATTATCCTGCAGTCATTGGTGCTATTTTACACCTGGGAAACTGTTGTGATCTGACTGATCAAGAATCGATTGGCCTTGTAAAATCCTATCATAAATCTCTCGAAGAAGATTATGGAAAATTGGGCTTTAGTCTTCCTAAAAATCGTGATCTAAAAACAGATACTTACCAAGACATGTTATTGAGAGAATTAGACTGTACAGTATTAGAATATATGCACGCTAAAATTCATAGCCAATATGATTATGAAATTGCTGCGAGCGGATATAGTAACTACAAAGTTTACGATTCGGTACGTGGTGTATTTACTGAGGGCGGCCCTATATATACTGGTGCAGGGATATTCGAGAAAAGTCATATACAGATTTGTATACGTAATTCTAACTGCATAAAAGGATTCTTCCTTCCTAGGAAAGAGAAAAAATGGCCGGCCTGATACTAGACATTTACAACAAATCCCACTTAGCAAACTCCAATTTTACTACCTATAGCATAGAGCGTAAATATTGAGCATGCGAGTAATCCGTTCCAGACAATACTCTTTAGCGTCATTATAATGATTTTTCGAGTATATTGTGAATGACAAAACGTAATAATGAAAGACGTCAAAAAACAAAACCTTCCTTCAAAAATTTGCCCGGTTTGCAACCGGCCTTTTACCTGGCGCAAGAAATGGGAGAAAAACTGGGACGAAGTTCGTTATTGCAGTAAAAAATGCAGCGGTTCAAAAAATAAGAGTGATTAAACCGATCAACCTTGTAAAACCAAATCGTATCCCAATCGTTGTTTAGTTCTGAAAAAGGTAATTCAATGAACTCAACAGATCCACACAACCTCAACAGATATATTTCCGCACAGGAAAGAGATTACGAAACAGCATTAGCTGAAATCAGTTATGGAAAAAAGCGATCGCACTGGATGTGGTATATCTTTCCGCAAATCCAGGGACTCGGCTTTTCTGAAGCTGCGAAGCATTACGAAATCAAAGATTTGAAAGAAGCTACAGCATATCATGGTCATCCTGTGCTTGGCCCCAGACTGATCAAGATCTCGCAGGCTTTACTCCAGCACGAAAACCGTACTGCTTCTGAAATATTTGGCAATCCTGACGACATGAAACTGCGTTCAAGCATGACCTTATTTGCCGCGGTGCCAAATGCCGATCCAGTCTTCCAGAAAGTAATAGATCAATTTTTTGGTGGAGAAAGCGATCAGAAAACTCAGAGGATCCTCGGATCCCGGGCATCTGACTAAAACTCAGCGGATACCTGGCCTGGAATAGAATAGCTATAATTTATCAATAACGCTCATCACTAACTTGTGGCCGAGCGTACCATTTTCTTCCAATATACGGTGAGCCTCCGTCACGGATTCAATACTCAGACCTTTGAAAACCCGAACAGGCGGAGCCTTGATTACCCCAACATCAATCATATTTGCTATCCGTTTCAGGTTTTTACCATACCAGTCATATTGGTGATATAATGAATAGGCATAATTCGAAATATTAATCACAGTCGCACCCTTATTAAAAAGTGAAGACCTCGCCTTTTCAGTACTCAAAGCAGTCACATCGGCAAAAGTTCCATTAAGTTTTAAGGCCTCAGCACCAACTTCTGAGATCGCTGCTCCTACAAGATCAACGCAGTAGTCAAAATCTTCTCCAGCATTAGCAGTCCGTAATTTATCAATAAGATCATCCTGCTTATAATTAACTATTTGTTGTGGAAGCAGCCCACTATCAATAAGGATATCATGACTTTCAGGGCTTCCCGCGGTTGCAATCAGACGGGCATGACCTGCGGCAATCAGTAATTTGATGAGTGCCAGACCCACACCACCTGCACCACCGGCGATCAGTATACTTTCAGTTTTATTGATCTGCAGCCTGTCGTAAACCTGCAGCGCAGTTAGGTAGGCAACAGGAATAGCCGCCGCTTCATGAAAACTAAGGCGGTCCGGTTTGACCGCAAGAATGCTTTCAGGCACCAATATGTATTGGGCATAAGTACCGTTTGATCCCATACTTCCGGAGGCAGCAAAAACCTCATCGCCAATCTTAAAGTTCGTAACACCGGTTCCGGTCTTCTCAACGATACCTGACAACTCCCTGCCAAGAATTCTGGAGTGTAACCTGGCACGTTCCGGCCCGCCTTTTCTCATTTGATAATCTATGGGATTAAAGCCACTGGCATAAATTTTCACCAAGACCTGCTGCTGTCCCGGCTCATTAATTTTAAGCGCAGTCTGAAGCTCGAAATTCTCCGTACCACCAAAATCTTTTAATACAATAGCTTCCATATAATTATAACAAGAGAATCAGAAATGAATGAAACAGAGAATTTCGAGCGACAAGATTTGAATAGATTAAGGAACCATAATCACACGGCCAATCCTGCCCCGCTCTTCAGCCCGTGCATGTGCAGCAGCGGCCTCGGATAAGGGAAACACTTTGTCAATAGGTACTTTTAACTCCCCTGTTGCAGCCTGGCCCAAAGCAGTATCCATACGTTCGTATACTCCGTCATCAACCAGGGCTTGTCCTAATAGACATCCATGGATAACCAGGCGGTGCGCGAGGATATACATCGTGCTCAAAGTCGCTTGTGAAGATTCAAAAGCACCAAGGATCACTACCCTACCGCCATCTTTCACAGCCGGAAGTACTTCCTGCAGATTTGCCAGTCCTACGGTATCGATCAATACATCGACCCCTCCGCCATTCAATAATGATTTTACTTGCTCTGCAATAGGAGTATCATTTAATACAATTGGATCAGACAAACCGTAATTACGAAGTTCTTCCAATGTTGCGGCACTACTACCAGTTCCTAATACTCTTGCTCCGATTTTTGAAGCCAGCTGCAATGTAGGTACACCCACTCCGCCTGCTGCACCCAATACCAGTACAGTTTCGCCAGCTTTCAGATCTCCCTGAAATAATGCCTGTGCTGCAGTTCCAGTACCGATCAGCGCTGCTGTTGCCAGTTTCATATCCATACCTTCAGGAACCAGCCATGATTGTGATGCCGGAACTACGCGCAAGGAAGCGTGAGATCCTTTCCATGAAAATACTGATACTTTATCCCCAACTTTAAATGAGGTCACACCTGGCCCCAGTTCGATAACTTCTCCTGATGAAGCGTAACCGCCTACCTGACCAGCAAATGCCGGGGGCGAAGAACGGCGACCGCCAATATCACCACCTTCAATGCTGATGGCTTCCACTTTGATTAAGATTTCACCCTCTCCCGGAACGGGATCAGGAACTTCAGTATAGTATAAAACTTCGGGTTTTCCGGGTTGATCGTAAATTGCTGCGTGCATAATTGTCTTTGATTTGATAAATATGCATTGATAACAAATGGTTGATCAATTTGATTGCAAGCTCAGTGTCATCCTTGAAACAACAGATGATGCTTCAATATCTGTTAATTGACCATACTAAACCCAGCAAACTGAGCATTCAATGATTGAGCACCTTTGAAATGTAAACCTACCCTCGGCGACCTGTCCCACTGCATCAGTTTATCCGCTTTGGTTCCGGCAGCTGCAGTCAACTGTTTCCATTCAGCTTTCCCTTGTCGGTAGTAAAATTGACAGGAACCTTCGGCATCCAGCGACAAGCGCAATTCTACAGGTTGTGATTTTGAAATTGGAGCCTTGGACAACGGAGAAAAACCCTTTCCCTGCACCTGCCATAGTACAACCTGGCCATCCTGAACGCCTACACCCAGAGCCGCATTTGCATCCCCATAAAAAGCCAGGCCTTTCAGCGCTGCATTATGATTGAGGACAGTAGTTTCAGCCACAAAGTGATTTGACACTGGTCTGGTAGTAAGCACAATGCCCGTTTCATTTCCTGATTTCACAGTGCCGGACAAGCTCAGCCCCCCGTTTTGCTGTTTAATCAGCGGTGTCGAGTTTCGGAAATCCCATTGCCAGTATTTACCCAGCTCTGCTGTTTTGAAGTTATCATGAATATCCTGCGCCTTGCCACCAACAATTTCCTGAGCTTTAAATGCCGGCCAGCCATCTGGTCCCGACCAGACCAGTTCCGATATCAGCGCTTCCCTGCCAGTCAGGATGGTGCTTTTTTTGTTGTAGGCGTGATGGAGGTAAAACTCACGACCATCAGTTCCCTTCACAAAAGTACCATGCCCCATACACTTCCACTGATCATTTTCAGTTAAAATCGGGTTGCCACTATACTTTTCATAGGGGCCATTGATACTTTTTGAACGCGCTACCCTTACATTATAACTGCAGTCGATACCACAGCAGTTACCAGCTGAATAAAAAAGATAGTAGTACCCATTCTTCTTCAGAATACTCTGTCCTTCCATGCCTATCTTTTGATCATCCTTTAAGATCGAAGTAAGCTCGCCCTCCAGATGAAGCCCGTCTGCAGATAACTTACTTGATAACAATTCTATAGGGCGGTTATCCAGGCCATATGCTTTAAAGCTGATATACAACTGACCCCCATCGTCAAAGATAAACGCATCAATTGCCTCTTTACCAAAGGTGATGAGTGTACCATGATCCACAAAACCCCTGTCCGGATACTTTGAAGTGGCAACGCCGATGTAAGAAGTGTTATCAGATTTGCGGCGGGCCGTATAATAGAGGTAATAAGTATCTTTTATTTTATAATATTCCGGTGCCCAGAAAGAGCCTGATGTCCATTCAGGGGCCTTATCAAATACATAACCCGTCTGCTGCCAGTTTTTAAGATCCGGGGATTTGAATACAGGGAAATGAGGAGCCCACTCCGAAGATGTACCTACCGCGAAATAAGTATCATCAACTTTGATTACCGATGGATCTGCAAAATCACCAGCGATGACAGCTCCGGGGTTACGCTGCGCGAAAATAGCAAATGGAAACAGGCAAAAGATCAGGAGGTTCAAAAAAGGTTTTTTCATTTGGTTAAGGTTATACATGCATTGCTCTTTAAGGTAAAGATAAAAAAATCCCCCTACTGAGATAGAGATAAAAGGTTTAAGTGTATGATCAAAGCATAGAACAAACATATCAAATGGGTGTTACAGAAACATCAAACCATAAAAACCGCAGGTAAATCACCTGCACCCTAATCTTACCTATAAAATGAAAAACAGATGGATTTAAATATCAAAGGAAAAGTAGCCGTCATCACAGGTGGCGATTCAGGTATAGGTCTCGAGACCGCTAAATTACTGGCGCAGGCAGGTGCAAAAATTGTGCTGGCCGACGTGAAAAAAGAAGAACTGGAAAAAGCAGAACAGGAAGTCAGACGTACTGTACCCGAGGCAGAAGTTACAACAGCTGTCGTAGATCTTTCATCAAATGATAGTGTTGTTGATTTTGCTCAGCAGACAAAAGATAAGCACGGCCCCGTACATATTGTGATCAACTGTGCAGGAGCACGGGGTGCCGCAGGAGATTTCCTTACCCTCACAGATGACGACTGGCAGGAAACTATCAATATCGATCTCTTGGGTGCGGTTCGCTTATGCCGTGCGTTCATCCCTCAATTACAGGAAAACGGCTGGGGACGTGTCGTACTGATTTCTTCTGAAAATGCTTATCAGCCGTATGAAGAAGAATCGCCTTATAATGCTTGTAAAGCGGGTATTATCAATCTTTCCAAATGTCTGTCCAGATCTTACTCCAAAGATGGATTGCTGTTTAACACTGTCTCGCCAGCATTTATCGCTACACCTATGACTGATGCCATGATGGATGAGCTCGCAGAAGAACGTGGTGAAAGCCGCGAACAAGCAATCGAGTGGTTCCTGAAAAATAAACGTCCGAACCTCGCAGTGGGCAGACGTGGTAAACCAGAGGAAGTAGCCAATGTGATTGCGTTTCTGTCTTCAGACCTCGCAAGTTTTGTCAATGGCAGCAATTACCGGGTGGATGGTGGCGCAGTAGAATCCGCATTTTAATATGGAACAGCGCCAGGTAGATACCCGCCAATCTAGACCTACACTCGTTTTCCTGCATTATTTTGGAGGAGCAGCATCAAGCTGGAATTGGATCATCAGGGAGTTGGAGAGTGAGTATAACTGCCTGGCGCTGAACCTTCCGGGATTTGGAGGATTATCAGGACTTCCAAATCCTTCACTCAAAGCATACGCAGATTACGTTTTCAAAAAGTTCCGCGAAGCTCAGATCGGGAACTGTGTGATTATCGGGCATTCCATGGGTGGAAAGATTGCCCTGCAATGCACGGTGGATGATGCTGAAAACCGAATTGAACAACTGATTCTCGTTGCACCCTCGCCGCCCAGCGTAGAACGGATACCGGCGGAGGATCAGAAAGAAATGAAGAAAGATCCCGATCTGGCAGGTGCTGAAGAAGCAGTAAGGAAAGCCGTCTGCATCAGGCTTGATGCTGAAAAATGGTCAGTTGCTGTTGCGACACCCCAGCAAGTAGATCCGGGTGCCAGAAAATGGTGGATTGATGAAGGGACAAAACATTCGATTGCTGATCAAACTAAAGATTTAAAGATCCCCATCCATCTGCTGCTCGCAGAAAAAGATCCTGCCATTACCACTGCTATGACATCAAATGATACTTTACCCAACTTATCAAAAGATATGATCATTTCTAAGCACCCAACGAGCGGACATCTGATTCCTTTGGAAGATCCGGCCTGGCTTGCAGAGCAGATCCTAAATGTACTTGACTGAAAAAATCTTAATAGTGATGCGGTCAGATTTTCTAATTTGATATTACTTTTTTTGCTAAATTGAATTAGAAATACTCTAACCAAATCATCATATGATACCAGCATTGCGTAGCATTTCAACTGCGTTTGTAGCACTTATTCTTACACTAAATACCGAAGCTCAGGATCTTCCAAGAAGCAATCCGGAAGCCGAAGGCGTCAGTTCCAAAGGGATACTCGACTTCGTAAGAGCTACCCGCACCAGCAAAACAGAACTCCATAGCTTCATGTTGCTGCGCCATGGGAAAGTTGTAGCCGAAGGCTGGGCCAGTCCCTACGCTCCAGACCTGCGGCACTCCCTGTACTCCTGCAGTAAAACCTTCACCGCAACTGCTGTAGGATTCGCTGTGAATGAAGGTAAACTCAAGCTCAGTGATAAAGTAATCAGCTTCTTCCCCGACCAGCTTCCGCCAACGGTGAGTGCTAACCTCGCAAAACTGACCGTGGAAGATGCCCTGATGATGTCCGACGGGCAGGATCCCGAGCCAAGTTATGCAGCAGCAGATACCAACTGGGTAAAAAGCTTTCTCGCAGCACCGATCGTTCATGAACCGGGCACAAAGTTCTTATATAATTCCATCGGAACATACATGCTTTCAGCAATTGTTCAGAAAGTTACCGGAGAATCTGTACTGCAATATCTGAAACCAAGACTGTTTGAGCCACTGGGAATTACAGGAATGGACTGGGAAACAGATCTGAAAGGAATCAATACGGGCGGCTGGGGACTACGTTTAAAAACCGAAGATATGGCCAAGTTTGCCCAGCTATTTTTGCAAAAAGGCAAATGGAACGGTAAGCAGATCCTTCCAAAAAGCTGGGTTAAAAAGGCCAGCACTGCAAAAATCATTCAGCACCCAGAACTGCCAAAAGCGAAGAGAGATTCCAGCGATTGGGAACAAGGATATGGGTATCAGATGTGGCGATGCCGTTACAATGCTTACCGTGGGGATGGTGCTTTCGGTCAGTATATGATTGTCATGCCAGATCAGGATGCAGCATTGGCCATCACTGCCGAATCAGGAAACATGCAGGAAGAAATCAATCTCGTATGGAAACACCTGCTACCGGCGATGAGCCAAAAAGCTTCCTCTGGCGACACAACTAACTATGCAGAGCTGAAGAAAGAGCTTACTGCACTATCTCTGGCCCCCCTGGAAAAATCCAAAACAGCAGAAAGCCCTCAGCATAATGGAACATATCAATTGCAGGCAAATGATATGAAGCTCAATGCAATAACATTCAAATCAAATGATAACGGAACTTATCAGGTCATTATGAAAAGTGATACAGCAAACTATGATCTTAACTTCGGTGCAGGCGTTTGGCTTGCAGGTTCCACAAACAAACCCGGACCTTCACTGACGGCACGGGCTAGGGAAAACCGCAGCATGCTTTACCCCGCTAAAGTGACCGGTAGCTACACCTGGAAAGATGATCATAGCCTGCAGCTTAGTTTGAGGTATATTGAAAGTCCGCATACAGAGAATTTCATTTGTGTATTTGATGATAAAGGCGTTACCATTCGTCAGTCGAACAGCTTCGAAAAAGGGAAAGAGATTTTGATCAAAGGAAACAGGATCTAAATTAAACTGATGTGTCACAAAGCTGAACATCTCCTCCAGTTTGCATTGATAAACCTTGAAACTGGATCAGGATAGCTGTCAGGCCACTCACTATGTTTGTATAACAATTAAAATTTACAAACATGGCAAAATCAATTTTCTATCACGCCGGTTGTCCGGTATGTGTAAGCGCAGAACAAGACATCATCAGCCTGATCGGTGAAACCAATGTAGAAGTCGTAAATATTGGTGAAGACAGAAGCCGCATTGCAGAAGCAGAAAATGCGGGAATCCAATCTGTACCCGCACTGGTCACACCTAATGGAAATGTACTTCACATCAACTTCGGTGCTTCACTGGCCGATGTTAAAGGCTAAATCAAAAAGGCCCTGCTCGTAATAAGCAGGGCCTTTTTGTTGAGCAAAGGAAGCAAGATTTAGGAGGCTGTATCTTTTATCTAACCTACGCCTAAAACCAAAAAAACGTTTGTGCACAAGGCACAAACGTAATCAGAAAGGTAATGATAGGTAGTAAATTGTATAGGTATTATGCAGGGCCAGGCCTTATTTAGAATTCAGTTTGGTATCCAGCAACTTAATCGCGTAACCT
Organism: Pedobacter sp. MC2016-15; assembly: GCF_026239695.1. Taxonomy (GTDB): domain Bacteria; phylum Bacteroidota; class Bacteroidia; order Sphingobacteriales; family Sphingobacteriaceae; genus Pedobacter. Next base: position 274,918 of record NZ_JAPIVS010000001.1, read on the forward strand.
GCCACAACACTTCTCGCCTGGAAACCTACCTGCTTTCCATCGGTAGTCTCATGCCAGTCGCTCAGCGGAACACGCGTAGGAGTTTCTAAAGCATACTTGTAGATAGGATCGATAAACTTTTGGAAATCAGCTTCGTTATCCGCCAGCGTTGCTGTCCACATAATCCAGTCTGATTTCGTATACGTTTTACGGCTATCCAATGGCAATCCATATTTATTCTGTTTTTTCAGATAAAAATCGATCTCCTTTTTATATACTTCTTTAGGGAAAATACCCAGCTGAAGCACCTTATCCCATACCAGGTTATACTTCTGGCTCCAGGTATTTTTGTTATCAAAAGTCAGCGCATAATGATCACCAGCATCTGCCAGGCCCATCCATTTTTGCGCCATCTCTTTAGACATCGCTTTATACTTCGTCGCGATATCCTGATGCCCCAGCTTTTCCGCCAGCATACCATAACCGCCAAGCGCAACGATCGCCTTTACAGATAAATTCGCATTCCTCGCAAGGTGACCCGCAAAATCATCAGTACATAGCTGATTGGCAGGATCCAGACCCTCTTTGCTCAGGTACTCCGCCCAGGTAGTGAGAGTTGCCCAGTGTTTCTTTGCGTAGTCGGCATTCCCCTCCGCTTTCGCGATTGCTGCCGCAAGGATCACCATGTTTCCAGCTTCCTCTACCGGCATATCTTCGCCATACGTTTGTCCGTTCGCCAGAGGATACGTACCAAGATCGTGTGCAGCAAAAGGTTTTTTCCATTTACCACTTTCACTGTAATAGAAGATACCGTTCATCATCCCCTTCAGCAGGTCCGGATTATAAACCAGGAACATCGGAGCCGAAGGATAAGTGATGTCAACCGTATTGATTGAACCATTACTAAAGTTTTCTTTCGACATAAACAGGATTTCCCCATCAGGTGATTTCAGCAGTTTGTGTGCGGCAATAGCCTGACGATAAGATAAATCTGAAAGTTCTGCGTAATGCTCACCGCCAGCTTTGAGGTTTGCTGCGTGATAAGATTCGTCAAATGCAGTAGCTTTTGCGAGTACTGAAGTAAATTGATCGTCAGCAAGTTTCAGTTGGCCTTCAATAGTCTGATCGCCTTTATTGTTCCACCAAGGACGCAGATTTTGTCCAAAATATTGAATCGAATATAAATCATCATATCCAATCAACAAGGTTTTTTCAGCAACTGCATCTCCGTTTAAGGTCACAGGGATAATTGTAGATAGCACCAGTTTTTTTCCAGTTTGTGATGCTTTTCCAGCGGCAGCCGCAGTAAAAACAGCATCCTGCAAGTCCTTAGTCGTGCGTGCACCTGTATTTTTTGCAGCAGCTGATGTTGCCGCTTTGGCTTTTGCTGAACTCAGGCCTGCGCGACCTGCAGCCAGGGCACCTGCAATACCAGTTACAAAACCCTGCTGTGCGTTTTCAGCACCAGTGATATATTGACGCGCTCCCAGATTATCCGGCGCAGCCACATACACATAACCCCAGTCGATCTTCACATCATCACCAGATTTCTTCAGCATCGGCTGTGCCGTAGTACCGGCCTGCAGGATCGACAATCCGTTACTTTTGGAAGCTTTTGCTGCTACTTCCTGTGCAGAAGTATTTACCGCCAGGTCTGTTGATGCACCAAAGAAAACTTCAGCCTTATGGCTTTTGCCATCTTTCGCTTTCAGCTTGAAAGTCACGTAAGAAACCGGACGAGCAAGTAAATCCAGATCATCCATTAACAATGGCGACAAGAAGTTCAGATCCAGATCTACATTGCCACAGTCAAAACTGTAAGTCGTCTGTGTAGCACTGATCTTCACATCTTTCTGTTTTGCAACTAACACATTCTGCATCGCCACAACAGGTTTTTCATAGATCAGACCAGCATCCAGCCACTGACCGCCCGTATTGTTACGCACATGAATGGCCAGCGTGTTCTGACCTTTTTTCAGCAGCTTATTGTCTACCGACACATTGATAAATTTACCATTGAAACATTCACAGCTGTAAATACTCTTACCATTCAGATAAACCTCCACGTCATCATCATGCATGATCTTCAGCTTCAGGTTATTGAAGTCAGTTTTTGTCAGGTTGAAAGTTCTGCGAACCCACAGGTCCTTAGTTTTCCACTGTGTAGTTGCCTGTCCATCGCCAAATGGTGCGGTGCCAGTTTTCCAGGCGGCGTCAGCAAAACCTTCTTTTTCCCAGCCCGAAGCCGGCGTAGCTTCGCTGTATTTCACGGTATAGGCCTTTTCATCAGAGGCTGGAAGTACCGTGAGGAAGTTTTCCTCCTGACCGCCGAGAAAGCGGTATACCTTGCCGTCAACTTTGAGGAGGCCAGACAATGACTGGTTAGAGCCCGTCCAGTGTTTCGTTGGGGCGCTGTTTACTTTGTCGCTGAAAGACCATACGCTAAAATACGGATCATGGGTGAGTAAAGGATAAGCGGGTGCTTTACGCTCCTGGGCTGTGACATCGAGTAAAAGAGCAGCCAGGCTAAGTGATAGGAATAGTCGTTTCATCTATAGTTATTTAATTGTTTTCAGCTGTTAGATGGAGCCTTTGATGATTGCAATCAATCTTGAAAAGAGATGTTAAGATTGATTGCTATCATGTCGGGTTCATCTATATATAATTAATTGTTATCAAATGATGAGAGCGTTATCAAATGATTAGTTAGTCGTTATCTTTTGCAAAGGCGAGAATATCATATCCTCGACACCACTGATCTTCAACCCTACCCGTACAAAAACATAATTCTGTGCCGGAGAAATCGTTGGAACCGTAGCCGTAAGCGTAATCGCCGCAGGATTTAGAATCGCAGTGCCCGCAATCTCTGCATTTGAGATGTTATCAGCACCCGATACAAATTGCGTCTTATTGATATACAAGTTGATTCTTTCTATTGTTTTCGCTGAAGTACCCGTGATAATCTGATCGGCACGGAACGTCGCCGTAATCGCACCACTATTCACCCGGTAGGTCGCGGCCCTGATCAAAAAATAAGGCGTCGCCTGCAGGTCCAGCGTCTGGTTGCCACTCATTTTCACCGCAAGCGTATCCCTCACACCTGGTGTAGTCTCCCGCCACTGGAAGGGACCCTGACTCGCAGGGATGATCATTTTATAATCGCCATCAAACAGCAGCGAAGAATATGTCCCGTCCTGTGCCAGCGGAGCCGTAATTGCCCCCACCTTCCCAAAACCCGGCTGGTACAACTCAATCGGAACCTGGTTATATTCCAGGCCGATCTCCTCTCCATTGTACATGATCCTCCCCTTCAGCGTCGATGATGGAGCTTCGTAATTGTCTTTTTTGCAGGAGGCAGTCCCCAGAACTACCGCCAGCAGCAATATGATATGTTGATATTTGAATTGCATAATCTGATACTTATTGGTTTGGTTGTTTAACAATTTTAGGATTCGCTGATAAGATATCATTAGTAATCAATGAATAGTAATTACCAAACTGGAACCTGTTCGCACCCGTTACGGCCGACGGCAGCACCTCCTTAAAGATCCATTTCCCATTATTCGGACTTGCAGGGTTATAATATTTGTACGACCACAATGCATAAGGCTGCGTATTCCTTTTTGTTGAGGAACCAATATTTGACACCAGCTCATTTACCGACATAGAACCACCATCCCATACACGGTGTGCCAGTCGCCATCTTTTCATATCAAATAAAGTATGACCTTCGAAAACCAGCTCTACCCTTCTCTCATGAACGATCCTGTCGAATGTCACACCAGATAAAGGAGTAGTCAAGCCGGCACGAGCACGTACCTGGTTGATGTACCCATCAGCAACACTCGTTCTGCCCAGCTCAAAAGCAGCTTCAGCAGCGTTCAGCAGTACTTCGGAGTAACGGTAACGGATAAAAGCCACATCACTCTGGCGTCCGCGGCGACCCGACCCAACCTGCGGGTCTAAATATTTGCGGATATAAAAGCCACTTTGTGATCTGAACTCCTGCCCGTTAACCGTTCCGTCCTTACCAACCACCTGTATATTTACGTTTGTTCCCGGCAGCGGTTTCAGCCTGCCGGCATCATCACTCGTCAGGATACTGCCATCAGCAAGCTGGTAGCCTGCCCAGATATCCACGTTTTTACCTTTGAAAGTCGCGTTTGGCAACAATACCGTTCCTGCAAGACGAGCATCCCTGCCCGCAAAAGCATCCAGCTGATTGGTGTAATACATCGGATCGCCATTGGCATCTTTCGTTGCTATAGGTGCATATGTATTGTCCAGTTTCTCAAAAGCCTCTACAATGTTCAGCGATGGATTCAAGCGACCTGCATCAAGTCCTTCATCTGAGCTGGAGAACGGCTGATTGTTTACCGTAAAGCCATGTACCTTACCACTGTTCACTTTAAAATCTTCAATCCATATCGATTCCTGGTTTACACTACTCTTATCTAAAAATATAGCCGCGAAATTATCCGATAAGTCGGGCAACACTTTATACAATTGATAAGCCCCGGCACTACCATTGATAATTTCTTCAGCGGCAGTGAGCGATTTTGTATAGTAAGCCGTAGCCATGGCCGATGGGATACCCACTTCATTTCCCGGGGTTGACACCTGCGGCGTAGTGGCACCATATTTAGCAATCGACCCTGCATATAGCGCTGCACGCGATTCCATAGCCAGCGCAGCAGCTTTTGTGGCGCGCGATTTCTGGCTCGCATCCGTTGGCAGTTTTGTTTTGATCGCTTCAGCTTCACTGATCACAAAATCATAAACTTCAGATTCTTTAGCACGCGGCGTCTGCAGGTTCGTCACCACCCCACTGTAATCGTACGTCAGCGGTTCCGTGATCAGCGGCACCCCACCCATCCTTTTCACCATCTCGAAGTAGAAGTTCGCACGCAGGAAACGCGCTTCCGCAATAAACCTCGTTTTATCCGCTTCCTGCAGTTTTGTTGCTGCAGTAGCACGCTGGATAAACAGGTTCAGGTCGCGGATATATGCGTAGTTCCATATTCCCCATTCCAAAAAATCCCATCCCGTACGTTGCACCAGGAAGTTACTCCCATTTTCTGAAGGAAAAGCCTCACTGAAATCCGCAAAGCTGCGCCATCCGGGCTGGTCACCCACAATGTAAGGCAACTCTTCAGGCTGTCCGTCAAGGGTAGAGAAGTCGCGCTGGCGGTTATACAGATCCCCCAGGACCGACAGTACCAGTGCAGGGTCTGAGAATGCTGTTTCTTCCGGTATCACCTGCTTTGGCGGAACATCTAAAAAGTCGCTGTCTTTTTTGCAGGCGCCCGTCATCAGCAGGACAGCTACAAGCGAAAGTATATATATCTTATTCATGTGATTCATGTTAAAAAGTTAGGTTGAGACCGAAATTCACGATTTTACTCTGCGGGAACTGCAGTCCGTTATCATCATTGACCTCAGGATCCAGGTTATACTGATTCATGTTATCAATTGAGAACAAGTTGTACGCATTTGCAAATACACGCAGCTTACGAACCTTCACCTTGCTCAGCAACGATTCCGGCAGTGAGTAGCCCAGTTCGATCGTCCTTGCACGCAGGTACTTCACATTGTGCAGCCAGTAATCAGAGTTACCCTGACCGTTCAGCGAGTAATTGCTGTGTCCCGTTCCCGGATTAAACCTGTTTGCAGGGTATTTTCCAGGAATCCAGGCACTGTTGATATCCAGCGGATCTGCACGGTGCCACCTGTCCAGGAAAATCTCATTCAGGTTTCCTCCATTCTGGAAAGCCCATCTGCCCTCCCAGTTCTGGTTATACGTATATCCAGCACCACCCGAGAAATCCGCATGGAAGTCGAAAGCCTTGTAGTTCAGCGCAATGTTAAACCCGAAGTTGATATTCGGCTGTGCCCCCATACCAAAACCCACTGGTCGCTCGTCATACTGATCGATCTTGCCGTCACCATTCTGATCCTTGTACATCAGGTCGCCCGGAATCTGCGATCGGTTACCCTTGCCATCATTATTAATCGTGTAGTTGTTGATTTGCTCCTGCGAAGTAAATTGCCCTATCACCTCATAACCCCAGTCGATCCGCGAGAACCTGTTTACCGTAGAAAAACGGTACTGGTCCCAGGAGTTAAAGAACAGCGGGTTGTACGAATCCAGGTTTTTAGAACGTGTATATGAGATATTACCTCCCACACTGAAACCCACCTGGCCGATCTTACTGTTGTAGTTCAACGCGATCTCCTGTCCGTACTGCGCATCCGAGTTCACATTCTCCTCCGGCAGTTTATACCCAATCTCTATAGGCACGATGATATCCGATCTGATGCCCAGCAGCCCCGTACGTTTTCTGTAGAAGTAATCTGCGGTACCTGAAAGTTTACCATTGAAGAGACTGAAGTCTGCCCCTACGTCAAAAGTTTTACTCTTCAGCCAGGAGATCCTGTTGATCGGGATCCCTTTATCGCGGGAAACAATCACCGGATTTCCGTCCAGAATTGCCGTTCCCTGGTTATAGTTATATCCCGGCAGGTAAGCATAGGCCGGAACAATCGGCTGTGTAGCATCATCGATCCTCCTGTCATCCCCGAGTACACCGTAGGATGCCCTCAGCTTAAATTCATCCAGGATCTTGGAATCGCCAAGCAGGTTTTTCATCCATCCCTCTTCTGTGATACGCCATCCGGCGGATACACTGGGAAAGTATCCCACACGGTTTGCCGGATCGAAAAGATAAGAGGCATCCCTTCTGGCAGAAACTTCCAGATAATATTTGCTATTAAAGTTATAATTAATCCTTCCTATATAACCGATACGGCGTTCTGTATCATCAGTATCATTATATGTATCAAGCGTAGGGAAATAGATCAGCGGCAGGTTGTTCGAGATTGGCGATCCATGTACATAGTTGCGCTGGTGGATCAGCTCTATGCGCTCTGCAACCAGGGTTGCTGCCAGGTTATGTTTGCCAAAAGTATTGTTATAATTCAGCTGCGCCTGTTGTGTTGTGCTAAACTCCTTGCGCTGTTCACGCTCACGGTAAGGGTTATTACTACCACCTGTGATATCATAAGTATCAGAAGCCGGTCGATAAGTGAAAGTATTATAAGTATACTCGTTGTTATTCAAAACATAGTCGGCATAATAATATGAATATACCGCGCGTGCCGTCAGCCCTTTTACACCAGGAATCTGGTACTCCGCGTTGAAATTAGTTTGTATCACACGCCAGTCGCTACGGTAAACTCCTGATAATCTTTTGTTCAGAAAGGCATAGTTCGACTCACTGTGGCCGATATCATTCAGGTACTGCGGATTATCATTTGCATAAGGTCTTTCCAGCGGCGTGTTCCTCAATACCGCATAACGCGCGAGGAAATAATCATCCGTTCCGGGAACACCTGGGTTTTCGCGACTCTCGATACGTCCGTTGATGTTCAGACCTACTTTAAGTCCGTTCGCTACCTGCGCATTGATGTTCGACTGGATATTACTTCTCTTAAATTCATATTCCTTACCCAGTACTGAGTTTTGATACAGATTAGTCGCAGAAACATAATACGTCATTTTATCACTACCACCCGTAAAGTTCACATTCACGTTATTCTGTGGTGCGTTATTATTTGCTTTCAGCACATACTCGCGCCAGTCGAAACTCTGATAACCACGCTCAGTACCTGCTTTGTACTTTTCCAGCTCTGCAGCGGTAATACTCGTGCTACCATTGCCATTGATTTCAGCATCGGCTTTGTACAACATATAATCATAGGAATTATTGAGCACTTTCGGAAAGCGCGTCCAGTTTTGATAACCCAGGTACGCATCTACATTGATCACACTCTCCCCCTTGTTACCTTTTTTGGTTGTCACTACCACAACACCATTCGCAGCACGTACACCATAGATTGCGGCAGAGGCATCTTTCAGCACACTGATACTTTCGATATCATTTGATGAAAGGTTGTTAAACTGCCCGGCATCCTGCTGGATACCATCAATCACGTACAACGGACTTCCCATATTACGGATCTGGATGTTTGCCGTTGCTCCGGGACGACCATCCGCCATCTTGAAGGTTACGCCCGGGATTTTTCCCGCGAGTGCGGTACTTACTGTAGCACCACCATGCACGCGACCAATATCTTTACTGGTCACTGAAGCAATGGAACCCGTGATAGATTCCTTTTTCTGCGATCCGTAGCCTGTTACAACTACTTCCTGCAGGTTCTCATTTCCTTCCTTCAGCTGTACGGAGACACTACTGCGGCCATTCAGGGCCACATCCTGACCGATGAAACCTACGTAGATAAACTGGAGGATCACATTTTTTGAAGGCACATTGAGGCTAAACTTACCACTGGCATCGGTGGTAGCACCTGCGGCGCTGTTTTTAACCTTTACGCTGACGCCAGGAAGAGGACCTCCTTTTTCGTCAGACACTGTACCGGTAATCGTATTCTTCTCCTGTGCATGGTTATCTATTGATAACAGGAGCATGAAGAGACAGGACATAAAGACTTTCAGCGATTGCCGGATGAAGCCTCTACCCCTGTTGCTGGCGGGTAAACGTCTTTTCATATATTTATATTTGGATTATTCAAATATGAAGGATTTCGACCTCGCTCATATTTACATATCGTATCAATATTTCGCCGGTTTGTCTCGATTTGATAGAAAATTGTATATTTGGTTAAAGCAACTAACCAAATTGAAGAACCTGACATTCCTGATTTTCCTGTTCGTGGCAAAAGTTGCTTTCGCACAGCCATATTACTTTAAACACTATCAGGTGGAGAATGGGCTGTCACATAATACTGTGTACGCCAGCATCCAGGATAGCCGGGGTTTTATGTGGTTTGGCACCAAGGATGGCCTCAACCGCTTTGATGGCTATTCCTTCAAAACCTACCGCCATGATCCCGCAAACCCGAAAAGCTTGCGGAGCGACCAGATCCATAAGTTGCTGAACGACCAGCAGCAGCAGCTCTGGGTAGGCACCGGCACCGGTCTTTACCGCTACGACCCCGTTCATGAAGACTTTCTGCTCCTGCCACCTACCGCTCACATCGGCATTGATGATTTCTGCAGTGATCAGCAAGGCAACATCTGGATGATTTCAAGCTTCACGCTGTATCGCTTTGATCAAAAAGCTAAAAGGTTTTATTCGTATCAGAACAAACTGAATTTCAGTATCAGGAGTGTCAGCAGTCTCAAAGACGGCTCTGTCTGGCTAACCACGCTGGAGGGAACGATAGAAAAGTACAATCCCGCCACAGAGCGCTTTGAGTCGCACACTATCATCCGCCGCGGCAGCAACAACGATCGCTGTATTTCAAAAATTGCGGAGACCGGAAACGGAGAACTGCTCATTGGCACCACCAATGAGGGCATCAAATTGTATAACCCCGAGACACGTGTGCTGCGCAACCTGGTCAGCTTAAACAAGGATAAAACTCCGATTTTTGTTCGCGATATCGAACGTGCCGGCAGCAGTGACTTCTGGATTGGAACCGAATCGGGCATTTATATCTATAACGATTCAACCGGTAAGGTGAGTCATCTGGAAAAAGAAGGCGGCAATGTTTACTCCCTCTCAGACAATGCGGTGTACTCTGTTACGCGCGACAAAGAAGGTGGCATGTGGGCCGGAACGTTTTTTGGCGGGATCAATTATTACTCTGCCCATAATGCCATTTTCAGCAAATATGTACCGCAGACAGGTACAAATTCCATCAGTGGCAGCGATGTCCGCGAGATCTGCAAGGACAACGATGGCAATATCTGGATCGGAACCGAAGATGCAGGTCTCAATAAGTTTGATCCTGAAACGGGTTTGTTCCGCCATTACAGACCCGACGGAGGTCCTCAAAGTATCGCCTATTCCAATATCCACGGCTTACTGGTGGATGGCAACAAACTCTGGATTGCCACATTTGAACATGGCATAGATATCATGGACATCCGGAGCGGCAAGATCATTAAACACTATACCGGTGGCGATGGCAATGCGCTGCGCTCCAACTTTACAATCTGCTTCCGCAAAACCAGGTCGGGCGATATCCTGCTGGCTACCGTGCGGGGGATATTTGTTTATAACCGCGACAAAGACGATTTCGAGCCTGTTCCGGGCATGCCTTTCATGTTTTATAACTGTATAATGGAGGATAGCAAGGGCCTGATCTGGGCAGGTACCATCAACGAGGGGGTCTATACTTTCCGGCTGGACAGACCGGGAATGAAGAACTTCAGGAGCAATGACGGGATCAACCACAACACCATTACTTCGATATTTGAAGATAGTCGACACAACATATGGATGACGACCGATGGTGGTGGTCTCTGCAAATACGAGGCGAAGCAGAAGCGACTGCGGCATTATACCAGCAAAAACGGGTTGCCCAGCAATATCCTCTTCAGGATCGAAGAAGACGCCCATCAGCAGCTATGGATCAGCAGCAGCCGCGGACTGATACGTTTCAACCCGCAGACTGAGGCCATCAAGACTTATTCCCGGGCCAACGGACTCCTCACTGATCAGTTTAACTATCATTCTTCTTTTAAAGACAGCGACGGCAGGATGTATTTCGGCAGTGTCAAAGGGCTCATCAGCTTTCAGCCGGCACAGTTATATACGATGGCCAATGCTGCGCCGGTATATATGACGGCATTCCAGATCGACAATAACCAGCACCACCAAAAGGAGAACCTTTCGCTCCTGACGCGCTCTACCCTTTTTACAGATACGATCATTTTGGACAATAGTCAGTCGTCCTTTAGTATCGACTTCGCGGCGATCAGTTATTTCTCACCGGAAATGACAGAATATGCTTATAAAATGAAAGGTTTGTATAAGGACTGGGAATACCTCAAGCGAAACAGAAAAGTATACTTTACTAAACTGGCGGCAGGAGATTATATCTTTCAGGCCAAGGCACTGATCAATGGCAGTGATAACTGGAGCAGCAAAAATGTGAAGATCCTGATCCGGGTGCTGCCTCCCTATTGGCAAAGTCCGCTGGCCTGCCTTTTATATGCGACGTTGATCGGCTGTGCCGGATATTATCTTTTGAAACGTTACCACAGAAAGATTGAGAAGAAGAACCAGCGACGGATGGAGGTCTTCGAAAATGAAAAGGAGAAGGAAATCTATCATGCAAAAATTGAGTTCTTCACAAATGTAGCCCATGAGATCAGGACTCCCCTGACGCTGATCAAAGGGCCAATGGAAAAACTGGTGAAACAGTCGGAGTCTATCCCGGCAATTGAGAAAAACCTGAAGCTCATGGAGCGGAGTACCGACCGCCTGTTTAACCTGACCAACCAGCTGCTGGACTTCAGGAAAACGGAAACGAGTGGCTTCTCCCTCAGCTTTGTACGGGCGAATATTTCTGAGATGGTCTCGGAAATTATCCTTGATTTTCAGGAAGCTGCAGAGCGGAAGGAAATCACAATTGGGCTTACTGTACCAGCAGAACCGCTATATGCTTATATCGACAGAGAGGCTTTACATAAAATCCTCAGCAACCTGATCGACAATGGCTTAAAATACGGAAGAAAGGTTCTCAATGTGGTGCTTTCGGCAGCTTCCGATGAAGATATGTTTCGCGTACAGGTGATCAGTGATGGTAAACATATTGTACCCGAACTGGCAGATAAAATTTTTGAACCCTTTTACAGAATGAAGGAAACGGACATGAAACCAGGAACAGGAATAGGTCTTTCCATCTCGCGCTCGCTGGCAGAGTTGCATAACGGTCAATTGCGACTGGATCATGAGGATAGTACCCTGAACATATTTACGCTGACGCTTCCGGTGCATCAGCAGGTAGAATTTAATCTCGACGGAAAATGGAGAAAAATATAGATGTAGCCATAACAGAAAGTCAGCTCGAAGAGCAGCGCCCGGTGGTGTTATTGGTGGATGATAGTGAGGAAATTCTTGACTTCATTGCGGACGACCTGCAGGAAAAGTATGTGGTGCTGACAGCCAGGAATGGTACGGAAGCACTGGAAATCCTGAGCCGTGAGATCGTACAGCTGGTGGTGAGCGACCTGATGATGCCGGGTATGGATGGCTACGAGTTGTGTGAACGTATCAAATCGGGTATTGAATTTAGTCACATCCCGGTGGTGCTGCTCACCGCAAAGGATACGCTGCAATCCAAGATCAGGGGGCTGGAACTGGGTGCCGATGTCTATGTGGAGAAACCTTTTTCACCGGAATTTCTGCAGGTGCAGATCGCTTCGCTGATTAAAAACAGAAATAAGATCAAAGCATACTTTGCAGACTCTCCTTTGATACATATCAAAAGTATCGGATATACCAAAGCGGATGAGCTTTTCCTCGGCAAACTGCAGGATACGATTCATTTAAATCTTGATAACCCGGACCTGGATGTGGATACCCTGGCAGAGCAGCTGAACATGAGCAGGCCGACTTTGTACCGCAAGATCAAATCGATATCCGATATGAGTCCCCATGAGCTGATTAATATCGCGCGACTCAAACGCGGGGCGGAATTGCTGAACGAAGGTTTGCTGAAGATCTATGAGGTTGCAGAGATGGTAGGATACCGTTCACAAACGCAGTTCGGAAGGAATTTTGTGAAGCAGTTCGGGATGTCTCCAACGGATTACCTGAAGCGGCTGTAAGGGCTTAGTCCTTGTAAATCGAAACAAATTATGTTATAGCTTGTTACAACACAAAGCTAAGGGCGACAAACCCCTGGTAACCTATGAACAACAAAATTTAAAAAGATGAACAAGATCAATCTAACTCTTGCCGGAGCGGCACTTATCCTCGCATTGTATTCTTGCAGCAGTGAAAATAAATCTGCTGAAACTGATACCAATACTACAGCGACGGACAGTATGCCGACAACCATGTCTGATACTTCACTGAGCAACCCGGCAGATACTGCAGGTAATAACGTTACGGCTTTTGCCCTCAAAGCGGCTGCTGGTGGTACGATGGAAGTTGAGCTGGGTTATATGGCGCAGCAAAAAGGACAAAATCCACGTATCAAGCAGTTTGGTGCAATGCTAGTTAAGGATCATACCAAAGCGAATGATGAGCTGAAGGCTTTGGCGACTACAAAAAACATTATGATTCCGGCAAAATTACCGCAAGATATCCAGCAACATATTGATGAGATGAAAAAACTGGGCGGTGCCGAATTTGATAAACATTATATCGGTATGATGGTGGATGATCATCAGGCGGATATCAAAGAGTTTGAAAAAGCAGCTAGGAATTCTACCGATGAGTCTTTCAAAGCTTATGCAGCGAAGACTCTTCCAGTGTTAAAAATGCATTTGGATTCTGCGAAAGCAATCAAAAAAGATATCAAATAATATACTTTGGTTAGATGATGCGCCCTCTGTGATATGCAGGGGGCGTTTTTTTTTTTGGGGCTACTCATACTTTAGCGCATCCACCGGACTGGCCTTTACGGCTTTCCTTGCCTGCAAACTCACCGTCAGCACGGTCAGGACTATGGTGATTGCACTGCTCAATACAAAAGGCAGAACTGGTAAATCAATGCGGTAGACAAAAGTCTCCAGCCATTTGCTGGTGAGGATGTAAGCAATTGGCCAGGATATGAGATTGGCGACCAGCACCATGATCAGAAAAGAATGATTGATGAGTTTGAAGATCTGTATATCTGTTGCACCCAGTATTTTCCGCACTGCGATTTCCTTCAGCCTTCCGTTGGTGATGTACTTCGCGAAGGCAAACAAACCTACCGTAGCAATAAATATCGCCAGTATGGCCGCAGCAAAGAACACGGATTGCAGTTGTTCCTGCTTTTTAAACAACCGTCCGTAAAGCTGATCCAGAAACTCGTAACGGAAATCCTCCCCGTCTTTAGGATTGATCTCCGGCCATTTTTCCTGCAGGCTCGCCAGTACTGCTGCCATTTTGCGCTGATCAATTTTTAGCATCAGCTGGGTTTTCAGATTTCCGCAGGGGTTCTTCATCGCATAGATCGTGGGCTGAACGGCATTTTCGAAACCCTGGGATTTGAAATCTTTTACCACCCCTACAATGCGGTAATCCTTATCACAGCCCCTGATGGTTTTTCCAACAGGATCAGGGATGTTGAATCTGGCAACGGCAGCTTCATTGATTACCGCTGCTTCCGCAGTATCAGTTTTGAATGCCGAAGAGAAAAATCGCCCCTCCTTCAATTTGATATCCAATGTCTCAAAGTAATCAAAATCGGTATCAATAAAGTCGATATTAGCCTCCTTGCCATTGAAACTGTAGGTGTTTGAGCCACTGTCTGAACCATCGGGTATGTTGGTGGCAACCGTTACATGACTCACTCCGGGAATCTTCAGTATCTTCTCCCTTACCGGCTGAAATTTCGCAGGGTCAGTAAAGATCATGAGGTTTTTGATATAAACTACCTGATTTGCATTAAAGCCCAAATCCTCCGTACGCATGTATTTTAACTGGCTGTTGATGATCAATAATCCTGTGATGAAGATCACTGCAAAGCTGAACTGCGCCACCAGCAGGGTATTCCGCAACCAGTAGCTTTGTGCACTCGTATAAAAGTTGCCCTTGAGCACCAGGGCAGGTTTGAACCCGGAAAGTACCAATGCAGGATACACACCGGCAATGAGGGTAATGACGACTAATACCAGCGGGACTTGCCATATCAGATCATTCTGCAGGCTCCAGATCGTCAGGTTAATCCCAAACAGATTGTTGAACGCTGGCAGACACAGTTCTGCAATAACCAGCGCCAAAAGTGTTGCCAGGAGGCACTGCGCAAAAATTTCCAGCAGAAACTGGGCAGTAAGCTGAGACCTTTGTGCGCCCATTACTTTTTTTACACCCACCTCCTTCGCGCGCCTGCTGGCCTGCGCAATACTGAGGTTGGTAAAGTTGATACAGGCAATCACGAGAATGAGGACAGCCAGACCGGACAGGGCAATCAATATTTTATAAGGAGTATCATTTCCTGCTTTGGGCCTCAGGTGAAGGTTACTCAGCGGATCAAGGTAAGTTGATACCTGTTTGATTTCATCAATGGTTTTCCTGTCGGTCTCTCCTTTTACGAGTTCTCTCCTGTATAAATCTGTAATCTTTTGCTCCAGAGGGGTGATATCAGTTCCGGGTTTAACCTGGATATAAGTGAAGTAATTGTTATGTCCGTAGCTTTCTCCCTGTCCCAGTTCAGCACCAACTGATATGGCATCGAAGGTGATGTTGGAGTGCCTGTTGATGCTGATCGTTCCATTGATGGTGGAGGTAATTCCGGAAGTGCTGCTGCCTACACCGGCAAGCTCGGGTTTATTATCATTTTTATCAGGAAATAATGTTTTCATATTCTCCGTACTCAGGTAATTGAGACGGTCGTTTTCTCCGGCAGGTTTTTGTAAGCCGTTATCAGGATGGATATCAAGAATCTTCGCGGCGTTATAATCTACCTGTATAAAGCTTTTGGAAATGATACTGCGGTTGCCATTTTTGAGGGCCAACTCAAAAGCACTTTCCTTCATGATCCCTGCGAGCTCCACTTCCGGCAGATTCTGCATCATCGCCTTCGCCATTGGCGGAGAGGTGTAATTGGTTTTAAAATCAGGATAGATTCTGCCTACCTGATAGATGTTATCGTAATTTGGGTTTTCTTTATCAAAACTGGTTTCGAAGTTGAAATACAGCATAATCAGAATGAAGGAAGCCAAGGCGATGGCCAGGCCTCCTACATTGATAGATGTAATGACTTTATTTTTCCAAAGGTTTCGCAGCGCGATGTACAAATTCAGTTTAAACATAACTTGTATTAGAGTAATCTCTGCCGGACTGCAAAGTGTGTTTGCAGGTACCAAGGCTATGCCAGAGAACAAAGTACGCTTTAGGCATTAGTTATACAAGGTTTTGCAGCTGCTCATGTTCGGTATCGGACATTTCTTGTACGGTAATGAACGCTTACTCTCCCATAAGGTATGGTCCTTTTTTGTTCCAGCCGATCTTGCGGTTCGACAAGTACCAGGATTTACCATGGTCGTTGTTTCCCTGATAAAAAAGATAAGTCTGCCCGTCGTTGTCTTCAAAGATACAGGGATGCCCGGATTCGCTTTCATTCCAGCTGCCGGCAGCGCCGCTTTTTAAGAAAGGTTTGTCGGAAACTCTTTTCCATTTGATGCCGTCAGTGCTTTCTGCTACGCCTATCTGCTGAGGATCATTGTTATAACTTCCGGCATAAAACATATACAATTTGTTATTGCGTTTGATGATACTGGCACCCTCGATACATTTTCCTTCCCAGGCGAGCTGAGGATATAGTATCGAATTGTCTGTGGCCTGTTTCCAGCTTGTTTTACTGAAATCACTGGCAGCTGATGAAAGGGCTACGCCTTGTTTCTGTATCAGGCCTTCCGGGTCGCGGGTAGCAAAATACAGGAAATAGTTATTGTTATACTTGTATACTTCGGCATCTATGGCCCTTCCGTTGGTCCATTTACCTGTTGGTGAGAAAATCGGATTGGAGTTGTCACGTTCAAATGTGATTCCATCGTCCGACCAGGCATGGCAGATCGCATCTTTGGGTCCATTGCCGTAGGTCTGATAAAACAGATGAACTTTTCCATCTTTTACCAGTGCCCCCGGCGCACAAAGGCCTTTTTGTTCATATGAGGCTTGTGGGTTAATTTCGGCGATCTTTTTCCAGTTGTAAAGGTCTTTGCTTTCGGCAATGCCGATATTCCAGCCCTGCATCCCATCATTTGCATCAGCGAAGACACGCTTGGAGAAGTACATGAGGTAGCGGCCTTTAAAGTTGACTACAACAGGATCTTTTGCCACCTGGATTCCGCTGGAAGCTGTGTCTGTAAAGTACATTTTTGGTTTTTGCTGCGCGCGGGTCGTCAGGGTTAAGAGAATCAGGAAAATTAAGGAAGGGATGTTTTTCATAGGATTCTCAATTTCCTAAATATTTCTGACAAGAGCAAGGTAATGTTGCAGTTAGGCTCTTCAGCACAGTTCAATATCAGTAGTTACTGGCGCAGCTGGGTGCTAAACCGGGGCTTTTAAAGTATCTCAGATCCAGCGCAGGTTGGCTTTACTTCGAGTGCGGTTTTGGGAAGGGCTTTTCAGAAACAATTTGGGATGTCGCCGAGTGCTTATGCTCCAATGCGGCACGCTGCTCCTATTTGATAATATTCTCTGTCTTCTGTAGAGAAAATCTGATCAATTCTGTTTCTATGATCAAATACCTTTTACATGAGTCTACGGTCGGTGCTGTTTACGTTTATCATTTCCATTATCATTTTTGCAGGCAACCTGCAGGAAAAACCTGTATTGTATATCCTGGGAGACTCTACTGTAGCTTCAGCGTCTGATGGTAATCCCATTCAGGGCTGGGGTAAACTGCTGCTGAGCAAGTTTGATAATACGGCGATAGTGATCAGTAACCTGGCTGTCAGCGGAACCAGCAGCAGGACTTATTATTCCGGGATTGTTCACGACAAAAAGATATTAAAGGATAAGCTTTGGAGCGAGACATTGAAAAAGATCAGAGCCGGGGATTATGTAATGCTGCAGTTTGGTCACAATGATGAGAGTCCTGTCATTGATACTTCAAGGATGCGGGGATCACTGAAAGGAGCAGGAAATGATTCTTTGATAGTGACTAATAGTTTTAGCAAACAGCGGGAAGTTGTCTATAGCTATGGTGGGTATCTCAGGAAATTTATTGATCAGATACACGCGAAAAATGCATTTGCTATTATTTGTTCGCCGATTCCGAAGAACAAATGGCTGGCAGGTCGTGTCGTCAGAAATGACCTTGATTATGGCAAATGGGCGAAAGAAGCAGCTGCAAAGAATGGCGCAGCTTTTATTGATTTGAATAAGCTGGTAGCGGATGAGTATGATGAATTGGGAAAGGATAAGGCTGCTGCAGAATATTTTGTGGCTGATGGTATTCATACGACGAAGGCTGGCGCAGAATTGAATGCAGTATCAGTAGCGAGGTCTATCAAAAACTTATCAGACCTTGAGCTCAAAAGATATTTAAAACCATAAATAGATATAACCTGATCCAGCAATTTACGACAATAACATTACCTGCTTTTACTGATCACGCTCTTTGCAGACAGCTATTAAATGATAACAATAACCAGATATAACCACAACCAAAAATGTTACGGCAATTACGTAACCTGCATTTACTGATCTCGCCCAACGCAGCTAACTATCAAATGATAAAAACAACCAAATATAACCTGAATCAACAATTTATGGCAATGACAAAACACTTATTACCAAGTCTTTTTCTACTGATCATTTCGCTTTGCGGAAGCAGCTTGTACGCACAGTCGTACCTGATAACAGATTTCGGCGCTAAAGAAGATCCTAAACTCAACAACGCAGTATTTATACAGAAAACGATCGACAAAGCAGCGATCAAAGGCGGAACGGTGGTCGTGCCTGCGGGAACATTTATTACCGGCTCTATTCATTTGAAAAGCAATGTCACATTACAGCTCAATAAAAATGCTATTTTAAAAGGTATTGCCAGTAAAGAAGCCTATCCATCCTTCCCTATCCTCCATCCCCTGCACACCACCTCTGGTCAGTCGGGCCATGCGCTGATCTACGCATCGCAAGCCCGGAATATCAGCATTACAGGCGAGGGAACGATCGACGGGAACGGCGAGGACCCCATCTTTGACACTAAAAGCAATCCGAATACCATGAGGCCTTACGGCTTGCTGATTGATGGCTGTACTAACGTAACGATATCCGGAATTTATATGCAAAACAGCGCAATGTGGATGCAACGATATCTGAACTGCAATTTTTTGAGAATTACAGGTATCAAAGTTTTTAATCATGCCAATATCAATAACGACGGACTTGATATAGACGACTGCCAGAATGTGATCATATCAGATTGTATCATTGATGCAGATGACGATGCGCTTTGTTTCAAGTCTGAGGGTGACCATGGGGTGCGCAATGCCGTTATTACCAACTGCATTCTCGCGACACATGCGAGTGCCTTCAAGTTTGGTACGGGAAGCACAACCGGTTTTGAAGACATTCAGTTTTCAAATTCAGTAATCCGTCAATCTCTCGCGACCAACATGAAACACCCTTTCAAACAAAAATCAGGTCTTACAGGAATTGATATCGCCAGTTCTGACGGTGCAGTTATCAGAAATATCAATATCTCGAATATCAGTATTGATAGCCTGGAGAACCCGATATTTATCAAACTCGGTAACCGTTTGCGAAGGACAAGCATCACGCCTGAAGGTAAAATAGGAAGTATCGACGGGATCCGCTTTTCTCAGATCAGTATCAAAAATGGAGGTCGTTCCCCGGCTACGATCACAGGTTTCCCGGAGAATTATATCAGTAATATTAGCTTCCGCGATATCTTCATTGAGCATAATGGCGGAGGGGTTGCGAAAGATACAGTGTTGACTGTACCAGAAAACGCTGATCAGTATCCCGGGACGAGGATGTTCAAGAGAACGCTTCCTGCAACGGGGTTTTATGTGAGGCACGTGAAAGGTATTACGTTCGACCGTGTACATTTTACATTAAAAGCGGCAGATCCCCGTCCTGCTTTTGTATTTGATGACATTGAAGCGCTTCAAATGAATGGTTTAAAGATTGAAGGCATGAGCCCTAAAGCTGCCATTATGATTAAGGATTCGAAAGATGCAGTATTTAATCTTTCTGGCGGCGATGCAGGTATGATCAGGCAAATCAATGCTAAAGCAGTTGTTATCAAATGATAAGTAAATGCAATCACAGTAAAAGTAATATCAATTGATTTGCGGGCATGAGATCAGATGATAACCATTCATTTGCTCACGATCAGCCACAATCCACTATCATGAAGAAATATCAAATCATAACTCCCTTAATTGTCACTGCAATTCTGCTCCTCGCGTTTACCGCGCAAAGACCAAAAACCCTGTTTTTACTCGGGGACAGCATCGCTTTGCAATATGGCAGCTATTTAGAAGGAAATCTAAAAGGTCTGTATAAAATCGAGCGCAAAGGATCGCAGGAAAAGGCCCTGGCGAATCTCGATGTGCCGATTGATGCCAATGGTGGCGATTCCAATATGTTATTGGAGTATCTACGCAGCAGGGAAACAGACCCGAAATTCAAACCTGATCTGCTGGTTTTGAACTGCGGTTTGCACGACATTAAACGCAATCCCAGGACTAAAAAAATCAATATTGATTCTGCCACTTACCGTACCAACCTGGAATCGATTTATCAAATTTTGCAGAAAAAGAATATCCCTATGATCTGGGTCAGAAGCACAGAGATAATTGATAGTTTGCACGCCGCAAAGAGCAAAGCATTTGACAGGTACGCCGCTGATTTAGAGCATTACAATGCGATTGCTGATCAGGTATTTGTCCGCCATCATGTACCAATTATAGATATGTACAGCTTTACCAAAACCCTGGGGGCAAATCGCTTCGCAGACCATGTGCATTATGTTCCATTTGTTGTGAAGGCCCAGGCAGATTTTATTGCAGCTGCGATCAGGAAATTGAAGAGCCGCTGAAGTTATGTGAGCGCTGCAGCAGCTTTAAACTTGCAAAAAAGCGAAACCTAACAAGCCAGAAGAATTGTAAAAAATTGATCAAGCTCGTAGTAATCAATCCATTTTATTAAACAACAAATACAACATCAGCATATCGAAAATAGCTCCGGAAAACTTCGCTTTCAAAATTGATATCCCCCTCATTTTCTGATTATAAACCGTAGACACTTTAATATTGAGTTCATCAGCAATTTCCTGCGGTTTCATATCCTCTTCATAAAGCATCCTGATCACATTACGGCATTGTTCTGGCAATTTGTTGATCTCTTTGCGTAGCTCATTCAGTACTTCGATGTAAATAATCTCACGGATCACAGGTTCTTCAGCCTGCTCGAGATTGTTATAAAATGATAACTCCCTTTTTGCTTTTCGCTGATGTTTGTCAATATAATTCATCGACGCATTTCTGGTACTGATATAAAGAAAAGCTTTGATGGAAACTAGTGAACTAAAATCCTGATTCTTCTCCCATAATTTATGAAGAATATCCTGCACAATTTCCTCGGCAGCGGGCTTATCACCTACCAACCTGGTGCAGAAAAAACATAAGGGAGCGTAAAATAATGTGAAAATATGCGCAAAAGCTTGTTGATCGGCAGCGCTAAACTGCGATAACAAAAATTCCTCATCCTGATAGCCCGTTTGTTTGGTTTTCATAACAAGTGCGTCAAATTGGTGGTACTTTATATTTGGTAACCTAATGTACAAAAAATTGAAACACAAACTGTTCTGAGGTACTTCGTCCCTAAAAAATTACATAAGGTGTTGAGGCTGATGATTTTTTTCAGAACCTTTAGAGATCCGCACCAACAATTCTGTTTCTATCAGAAAATACCCAAATATAAACTTATGGCTGAACACAACAGGTTTGATCCTTTCGAAATCAGCTCACTCATTGTCAGGCAGATCAGCGCGGAAATCACCAGCGCCGAGCAGGAAAAACTGCATGAGTGGCTCAATGCAGATCCAAAAAACGCCGCCCTGCTGGAAAGTTTGCAGGATAAGCAACTGTGGCGCAAGGAAATCTCGGGCATGAATACCTTCGACAGCCAGCTCGCACTCAGAAATGTCCTTGATAAGATCAATAAAGCAGAAAGTTCGATCCTGCAATCTGAAAATTATCAAAATGAGCAGAACATTACCGACCTGAAATACGCCAATTCTGACCGGGCAAAACTTAATGATCATCAAAACGAGCAGAACAATACGACAGAAGCAAAACCTCATGATCTTCAGCGGGATCACGCCGAGCCTAAAAGGACTGTACCCCTGAACAACAATCCAAACACCTCAAACATCAACTGGCCTTACAAATACCTCTCCGCGGCAGTCCTCATCCTCTGCCTCGGCTTTCTCGCGTACTTCCTCAACAGCAAACCCCAAAAGACCAACCTGGCATCAGTAAAAACGACAAAACCAGAAACCATCACACTCACACTTAGCGACGGCAAAAAGATTAACCTTTCCGCAGCTGCAAATGATACCCTGATCAACCAGGGAACCGCCAACATCAAAAACCAGAAAGGTATCCTCAGCTACGAAAGCAAAGCCGGACAAACTCCTGAAACCTCGGAACAGATCTATAACACCCTCCGCATCCCCCCTGGTTATCAATATCAAATCATCCTGCCTGATGGCAGCGGCGTGTGGCTCAATGCAGGTTCTACCTTAAAATTCCCTGTCGTATTCAACACCAAAGAAAGAATCGTAGAACTCTCCGGAGAAGCTTATTTCGAAGTGAAACACCTTCAAGACAAACCTTTCAGCGTAAAATCCGCCACACAAACTGTTGAGGTCCTCGGCACCCACTTCAACATCCAGGCCTATCCTGAAGACGCCAGCACCATTACCACCCTCGCAGAGGGCTCGGTACGCATCAGCAACGGCAGAACTAGCGCAAAACTCAAACCCGGACAAATGGTGGTGAACACCTCCGGCAGCAGCGAGCTCAGACCTAAAGAAGCAAACCTAAACGAAGCCTTAGCATGGACAAACGGGAAATTCAGCTTCAGTGACGATCGCCTGGAAGACATCATGAAGAAAGTTGCGCGGCGCTATCAGGTGGAAGTTGAATTCCAGGGAGATGTGAAGGACAAACGCTTCTGGGGAAGCTATCCCATTAATAAAGGACTCAAAAACCTGCTGAAAAACTTAGAACAAACAAATACGGTCCGCTTCAGGCTAGATGGAAGGAGGGTAATCGTGACACAGTAACCTACAGCACATACTTGCCAAATAAGTCAGAAGGCGTTGACTCCGCCCTCTGACCACCAGCCCTAAAGCCGGGCGCGGCAAGTTTCCATAGCTCTTCAACCAATTTCCACTTAACCTACGTACAAATGTATACATTATTTACTTCAATAATCGGAGGTGACAGATCCTGTATTGCCCATAAGCTTCTGCGTATAATGAAGATAACAATACTCCTTTTAACCATTTTGATGGTACAGGTTCATGCCTCCGGACGAGCTCAGACGATCAGCATCCGGGCAGAGAATATGCCATTGAAAGAATTTCTTGTCCAGCTTCAGAAAGTCAGCGGTTACAGCTTCATCAGCAGCTCTGATGTGCTCAATTCTGCCAAAAATGTGAGCCTCAACGCAAAAAATGCGACCATAGAAACCGTATTCAAACAGTGTTTTACCGCGAATGGAATCAAATACACCATCAACGAAGCCGAAAACACAGTAGTACTTAGTAAAGCACCAGCTCCTCCGGCCATCAAGGCCGAAACCATACGCGGAACTGTCTCCGATCAAAAAGGCGTCCCCCTTCCCGGCGTGGCAGTCAGGGTCAAGGGTACCAATACCACAACTATCACCAACGGATCCGGTGAGTTTACGATCAGCGTGGCCGACAATCAGGCTATCCTCGTGTTCTCCCTTGTGGGATACGAAAGCCAGGAGAGCAAAATCCTCAGCGCATCCATGAAGATCGTTCTGATGGAAAGCGACACCAGACTCGATGAAGTGGTTGTGGTGGGTTATGGTACCCAGAAACGGGCCGACCTCACTGCTCCTATTTCCTCCATGTCTGCAAAAGCGATAGAAGAACGCGGTCTGCAGCGTGTAGATCAGGCACTGGTGGGACAACTTGCCGGCGTCAATGTCAAGCAGACTACCGGATTACCCGGGAAGGGTTTCAGCATACAGGTGCGTGGTTCGGGCTCCATCTCCGCGAATACCGAACCGCTGTACGTGATCGATGGCTTCCCCCTTGGGCAGTCCTCCTCAGATGTTTCCGGTGGTTTCTCCGGCGGGAATGCCCTTGATAATATCAATCCCGATGATATCGAATCGATTGAAGTCCTGAAAGATGCCGCCGCTGCAGCCATCTACGGATCCCGCGGATCCAACGGCGTTGTGCTCATCACTACAAAAAAAGGAAAGGCCGGTAAAACGAAGATCCAGTTTTCATCTTCAGTAAGTGCCACAAACATTACCCGCAAAGTAGACATGCTCAATGGAGATGAGTGGATCGACCGCGCCAAAGAGATGATCAATGCTGCCTATGTAGCTGCCTATGGTTCCCGGGGTGCTACTGCGAACGACAACGAAGCCCGCAGGATTTCCATTATCGGTACCCGCAACGTTGCCTATGTGCCGGATCCCCGCTGGGCTATTCCTGGTCGCCCGGGATTGCAGGAGATCGACTGGCAGGATGAGATTTTCCGCACCGGTCTCGGCCAGAACCACCAGGTTTCTGCAAGCGGTGGCACCAATAGTGTCAACTACTTCGTCTCCGTGAATAACATCGATCAGGAAGGTATCGTGAAAAACACCAGCAGCAAGATCTACTCTGCGAGAGCCAATGTAGAAGCCAATATCGGTCAGAAGCTGAAGCTCGGTGTGAACCTATCTCCAAGTTATTCCATCCTGCAGGATCCGGGTGTGGAAGGGAAAGATGTGATCTTCCATGTGGCCCTCAGCATGCCCCCGATCCAGGAGGATACCGTCGGCCTCAATGCCAATGCATTCCGCAACAATGCCTACAATTATTCCGTAGCTCTGAACAGCCCCGTAGCTAAACTGCTTAATCAGGTAGGAAGAACTAAAAGGTTCAGAACCATTGCTTCAACTTACGCCATGTATACCATCGCCGAGGGCTTAACTTTCAAGACGTCCATCAACGTCGACAATTCTCAGAGTAATATCTCCAGGTACATTCCGTATACAGTAACGGGATTGGTAACGGTCAGAGATGCGCAAACGACAGTCAACACTTCAGGCTCCTACCTCACCAATAACTACCTGTCCTTCGTCAATGAAAACACATTGAACTATTCCAAAGTCTTTGCGAAAAAGCATTCCCTGAACCTGTTGCTCGGGCAATCGTACAACAACTTCTACAGCGATAACTCCACGATGAGCTCTGTGGGCGGATACACCAATGCCACCATCCAGACCCTCAATTACGCCGCCGGGGTCAGAGGCGCTACCGGTGCCACCAAAAACGTCCTGCTCTCCTATTTCAGTCGCGCGCAATACAGCTTCAAAAGTAAGTATCTGCTGAGTGCAAGTATCCGTACCGACGGTTCTTCGAGATTTGGAGCGAATAACAAGTACGGACTTTTCCCTGCAGGATCTATCGGCTGGAGAATCTCTGAAGAAGCTTTCATGAAGCAGATCCCTGTCATCAGCGACCTCAAGCTGAGGGCTACCTATGGAGTTACCGGAAACAATAGTATCGGTGATTTCGGATCGATTCCAACTACGGCATCTTACGGTTATGTACTGGGGGCGTCACAGGGAGCAGTGATCGGGCAGGCGCCAAACAGGGTGTCCAATCCGGATCTGAAGTGGGAGAAATCTACGACGAAAGGTGTGGGTCTCGACTTCGGTATCATGAAAAACCGGATTACGGGTTCCTTCGATTATTACAACCGACTCACATCGGATCTGCTGCTGAATGTTGCTATCCCTCAGGTGACGGGCTTTCAGGCCTATCTGAGCAATGCCGGGTCTGTGAGGAATAAGGGGCTGGAGCTGGAACTGTCGAGCCGGAACCTGACAGGTGCTTTCAAATGGACGACGAACCTGCAGGCCAGTTACAACGCCAATAATGTGGTTTCACTGGCAAACGGGCAGTCGCAGTTGCTGGTACCCTCGGTTTATACTCCTGTGGGAAATACCATCCTGAGAGTCGGCGAAGCACTGAACAGTATTTTTGTGGTAAAAAAGATTGGCCACCTGACACAGGAAGATATCACAAATAAGGTGGCGCTGTATGGTGCCCAGACTGTCGGGGATGCGAAATATGAGGATTTCGACCGCAATGGAGTGATCGATGCGAACGACCGCCAGATTGTGGGACATCCCAATCCGGATTACACATGGGGCATCACGAATACTTTCAATTATAAGGGCTTCGACCTGCGGGTGCTGGTGCAGGGACAAAACGGAGGAAAAATCTACTCGATCCTCGGCAGGGGGATCTCGCAGACAGGGCTCGCTTACATCTACAATGCCTCCGGCGATTACCGCAACCGCTGGCGTTCTCCGGAAAATCCTGGTGATGGTGTGCGGGGAAAAGCATATTCAACTTATGGAAACATCGTGAATACCGACTGGCTGTACTCCTCGGATTACTGGAGGATCAGGAACATCACACTGGGTTACGACCTCAAGCAGATCCTGACGATCAAAAGTGTGGCGGCTGCGCGGGTGTTTGTGTCTGCGGAAAACTACTTCGGACATGATAAATATTACGGGGGTGCGAATCCTGAATCAGCGAATACCGACCTCAGTGGTAACGGGAATTACCCGCAGTCGGGCGACTATGGTGGTTTGCCGCTGCCGAAGATGCTCACATTTGGTTTGAACTTTTCATTTTAAACTATCAAACATGAAAAAGATATTATACTTATTATTGATATTATCAACGATGGCTTCCTGCAAGAAAGAACTGACCATCGAGCCGCTTTCTACAGGTACTACGGAAACGTTTTACAGGACACAGGAGGATTTTATACAGGGTTCAAATGCGATATATAACAGCTTGCGCAGTTATCCCGACCGGTTGATCAACTTATCAGAAACTCGGTCTGATAACTTATATGCGATCTCTGTGCTAGGGACTCAGTTATATGATCCTATCAATGCGTTCAGGACGGACGCGGTGAGTAATACCTATGTAAATGCAGCATGGAACGACAATTACAATGCGATTTACCGGGCGAATATTTTCCTGGATCAGCTCGACCAGAAGGGTGATGTGGTGGGTGCTGCGCTCAGGGAAAGGTTGAGGGCTGAAGCGAGGTTCCTCCGCGCGTTTTACTATTTTGATCTGGTACGTTATTTCGGGAAGCTGCCCGTGGTGACACGTCCGGTGACGGCGCTTGAAGCTGTGGAGATCCCGAGGAGTCCGGTGGCAGATGTGTACAAGGTGATTATTGAAGATCTGCAGTATGCCATTCCGATCCTGCCGGCTACCTACCCTGCGACCAATATCGGAAGGGCTACCAAATATGCAGCGGAAAGTTTACTGGCGATGGTATATATGGCGCGGTCGGGCGCGACCTACGGGATTGAAGGACCAGGAATGGGTTTAAACGAGTATAACCTCGCCTTGCCCCTGCTGAATGATGTGATCAACAGTGGTCAGTTTGCTTTGGGTACTACCTATGCGGGAATATTTTCTTACGCAACACAAAATCCGGGCGTAAACAGGGAAGCGATTTTTGATGTAATGCATACTTCGGGATTAAACCCGGTACTGGGTGCTTCCTTTGTGTCGCTGCCGGTTCCGGATGCGTATTTTACTTCGGTGTTGGTGAAACCTGCGCAGTTGGGTGGCAGTGGCAGACCTACCTCCTACGATCTCTACAATTCTTATGAGGATGCAGACACGCGCAAGTCATTTAGCTACATCCTGTACTTTACGCAGCTCGGTATCCCAGGCAACAGGCCTTTCCTGAAGAAATATCTGGACGTGACGAAGGTGCCGGCAGTGATCACCGACTGGGGGATTAACTTTATGGCGATCCGCTATACGGATGTGCTGATGCTGAAAGCGGAATGTATTTTACGGGGTGCTCCGGGTGCACAGTCGGACGTAGACCTCATCTACAATCAGGTGCGGACGAGATCGGGCGCCAGCACTGCAAGTAACGTGACTCTGGCGCAGCTTTATGCAGAGCGAAGACGCGAATTCTCGGGTGAAGGATCGAGGTGGTTCGACCTCCAGCGTAGTGGAAATCTGGTGACGACGATGAACCAGTGGATTGCTGCTAATGACGATTTAAAACAAATTCAGCCGGTAATTGCGAACTGGATTATCTATCCGATCCCTCAGGCGCAGCTGGATGCGAAACCGGGGCTTTATTCTCAAAATCCTGGTTATTAATGATTTTTGAAATCTAAATTGTAAGTTTGGATGCCATTTATGGCGTCTAACCAAATATACTGCGCTAATGAAAAGATTTTTTACACAAGTCCGAAAGGCTGAATTATGTCGTGGCTGGAAGGGACTTCAGGTTCTTGTTGTCATGAGTTTATTTTCAAATAGTTTGTTTGCCCAGCCTGCCGATGTTAGTCCTGCCTTGCCAGGATCAATGACTGGAGGCAGCGAGCAGAACTTTGCTTCACCAGGATCAGCTACACAGCATTCGGAGCTGTATCAGGGTACCTCTGGTGCTACGGAGATTAATCCAGCTCTGCTGAAGAAAGCCTGGCCGGCGAAATGGATCACCTGCCCTGATGTCAATCAGCGCGCCTATGGCATTTATCATTTCAGAAAAAAGATAACACTGGCGACCAAGCCTGATAAATTCCTGCTGCATATCAGTGCCGACAACCGCTACCGCTTTTTTGTTAACGGTAAGCCGGTATGCTTCGGACCTGCCCGCGGAGATTTTTATAACTGGTATTATGAAAGTATAGATGTATCAAAGTATCTCAAAGCTGGTGAGAACACCCTTGCCGCGGTAGTTTGGAACATGGCAGAGCTCGCTTCTGTAGCGCAGTTCTCCAATCAGACGGCATTTGTGGTGCAGGGTGATGGAGAAAAGGAGAAGATCGCCAATACTGATAAAAGCTGGAAAGTCTATCAAAATACGTCTTATCATCCTGTATCATTAGATAATATGGAACGCCTGCAGTCTTATATGGTCATTGGTCCTGGCGACTATGTAAAGGCTTCAAAATATCCCTGGAATTGGGAGAAACCTGCATACAATGATCTTCAGTGGAAAGCTGCAGAGCCAATCACCAGTCCTGAGCCTATGGGATCAGGAACAGATAACCGCTGGACGATGGTGCCACGCAGCATTCCCCTGATGCCGGAAAACCTGCAGCGTTTTGATAAAATACGGAGGTCGACCGCCGCGCTGGGTCAGTCAGATATTCTTCAGGGCAAGAAAGCGCTGGTTATCCCTGCAGGGAAAAAGGTAAGTATCTTACTGGATCAGGGTTTCAATACTGTTGCTTATCCTGAGATTATACTGAGTCAGGGTAAGGGCGCGAAAGTGAAACTGACCTACGCGGAGACGCTGTTTAAAAATGGTGTAAAGGGCAACCGGGACGAAGTTGAGGGGAAAACGCTGATCGGCAACTATGATATCTTTGAGATGGATGGATCTTCACAGCGCTTGTTCAGGCCGCTGTGGCAGCGTACGTACCGCTATCTACAGCTGGATATTACTACCGCGGGGCAGTCGCTCACTATCAATGATATCTATGGAATGGCTACGGGTTATCCTTTTGAAGAAAATGCCAGTTTTACGAGCAACGACCCTTCTCTAAAGGCCATCTGGAATGTGGGATGGCGGACTGCAAAACTCTGCGCCGGAGAAACATATTACGACTGCCCTTACTATGAACAGCTTCAGTACGAAGGTGATACACGTATTCAGGCGCTGATTTCGTTATACGTCAGCGGAGACGACCGCCTGATGCGCAAGGCGATCAATGATTTTTATAACTCCCGTGTTCCGGAAGGGCTTACCCAGGGGAGATATCCGAGCAACCGCATCCAGGTGATCCCTCCTTTTTCGCTGTACTGGATATCAATGCTGCATGATTACATGATGCTGAAAAATGATAATGTATTTCTGAAAAAGTATATGATCGGTGTGGATGGGATTTTAAACTGGTATAAAAATCAGATCGATACAGAAAAAAACATGCTGGGACCTATGGAATGGTGGCACTTTACGGATTGGAGTAAGGGCTTCACGGGCATGGGTGTGCCTCCCGGTGCCGAAGATGGGAACTCGTCGATCCTGAGTCTCCAATATGCGTATACCCTGAAGCAGGCCGCAGATTTGTACAAACATTTCGGTCAGCAGGGCAAGGCCGATGAATGTACGGAGCTGGCGAAGTCGATCGGAAAAGGGACGCTCAAACACTGCTACGACCCTGCGCGGGGATTGGTGGCGGATAGTCCGGAAAAGACTTCCTTCAGTCAGCATGCCAATATCATGGCGGTGTTATCAGACGCGATTGATCCTGAAGAAGCGCCGAAACTGATGTCTGAAGTATTAAAAGATAATACTTTGATACAGGCAACTTTCTACTACCGCTTTTACCTGAATCAGGCACTCAAACATGCAGATATGGGGAATCTATATTATGGCAGGCTCGACCCATGGCGGGATATGCTGAAAGCAGGTCTGACGACTTTCGCAGAGAACCCGGATCCGAGCCGCTCCGATTGCCATGCCTGGAGTGCGAGTCCGAACTATGATTTTCTGGCGACGATTTGTGGTATTACTCCGCTTACCGCGGGTTTTGAAACGGTACAGGTGAAGCCGGAACTCGGTGAATTGACAGAGGTTTCTGGCAGGATGCCTTCACCAAAAGGGGAAATTGCTGTTTCTGTGAGTAAGTCTAATCGTAAGGATGCGGATATTACTGTGAAGCTGCCTGCAGAAATGAAGGGTGAGCTGATTTGGGGAGGTAAGAAGATTCCGCTGAATGCAGGAGAGAATCACTTTAATTTGTAGGTTTTCAGAGATAGCTGAGGTGGTTTCAGTTTCATCAAAATATAGCGGCTCCGACCTTAACGGAGCCGCTATATTTTAATTTTAGTAGCTAATTCCAAAACTCTAGTCACTACCTCCGCTTCCTCAATCGCTTTGCGAAACTCAGCGACACTGGAGTAACTTAGCTGAGGCAGCATTCTACTTTCGTAACGAAGTTTAAAGGTTCTTTCTTCGAAGGGCCAGGGATCTACTATGAGGATACCCTCCTGCTCCCACATCGTGTAAGCTATTCCCCCGGGGCCGGTACTGATCTCTATTTTCCGTTGTTCTGGTGGTACTTTGTTCTGGCAGAGCAACAATGACATCGCATCGCAGAACTGCAATAAGGCATATCCACGACTCACTTCAGATTTGCTGCTATCTGCAATCTTCAACCACCTCTTCTCTTTTATTTTCAGCGATGCGATAAACTGTTTAGCTTTTGAGTCGGCACCATGAACAAACTGGATGTGTTGCGATACCAGCAGCGCAACATAAGCACTCTTCGTCTCCGCCATTCCCATCAAGCGCTCAGCATATGCTTTACGAAAGCTCGTGGCTTCATAATGTACCGGTCCTCCGTTCTCATTTAACAGATCGTCGTTTTCAAACTCATTGTACACATCATCATGTTCCGCTGTCGCGATTAAGGTCTCAATCCAGCGCTCCGGCTGATCATCCTTCCGCCACTGCGCACAGATTTGCGCCGCCAGCAGTCCGTGCGAACGCTGCGTGATGATTTCCCAGCCTGATGGTGCATAGTTTACGATCATTAGATAGCTTCTAGATTTTCAAATATAAAGCACAACTATGTGTAAAATGTTTCGGCTCTTAACATTTACTTTTCGGATTTACACATATATACTATTATTTCTATCTAAGAGAAACATTAGATTTGTTTAAAGAAAAAATGAAAGGAGTAATTATGGCAGTAAATAAAAGATTAACAGTGCAAAACAGCCGTTCTGAATTAAGTAAAAATACTATGAGCTATGCAGATGCACCCTTTGTGAAGAAAAAACTAACGATCGCAAAAGAGATATTAAAAGACGTCAAACTTCCCGATCACTGGTTAACAAAATAGCACAATTATGCCTGAAACTAAAAAAGCAATATTCACCCATAGCAAAACTGGGGAAGTAAAAATAATGACAAGTTATGCAGATGCATCCTTTGTCAAGAAAAAACTAGCGATCGCAAAAGAAATATTAAAAGACGTCAAACTTCCCGATCACTGGTTAACAAAATAACATCGTCAAGCCTGCAACCACAGGCATGCGCAAAAAAAAAAGCTGCACATCTTTCGACGTGCAGCTTCCTTCATAGGTATTAAAATTCTTTTAGAACCTGTAAGAAACATTACCGGCAACAGTACGTGGCTGCATAGGCTCCAGCGTACTCCATCCTTTGTAGTATTCTTTATCAGTTAGGTTATTTAGTTTCACACCAAAAGTAAACTGTCCAACGCCATAATAAGCCGAAGCATTAAAGATCGTATAAGATGGCAGGATAAACTGGCCTACAGTAGCATCGTTCACGATGATGTTTTTGCCTGAGTAGTTACCGCCGAAACCAAAACCTAATCCTTTTACAGACCCAGTAGTGATTTTGTAACCAATCCATAAGTTAGCCAGATCTTCCGGACCAGCACTCAGTGGCCTTCTGCCTTCAACATTGGCTAAGGCATTCGTCAGGCGGCTTTTGTTTTTCGAGTAACCTGCGATGATGTTCAGACCGTCAACAGGGTTTGCAGTAATCTGCGCTTCGAAACCTCGGCTGTACTGATCACCACCCTGGCTGTACTGATTAGGGCCAGTTGATAAAACGATGTTGGAGACCTTGATATCGTAGTAACTTAATGAACCCGATAACTTACCATCAAACAAGTCTGATTTAATACCACCTTCAATCTGGTTGGCATGCTCAGGATCGAAAGTAGTGATCACGTTTGCACCATTCACATTCGCGTTTACAGGAGCTACGTTTTTGAAGCCATTCATGTAATTACCAAAAACTGAAAGCTGCTCAGGTAAGATCTGGTAAACCAAACCAAATTTCGGAGAGAAAGCTGTCTGACCATATCTCGAAGCTGCCGGTGTGCTTAAACCACTGTTCTGAAAGCGGTCGACACGGATGCTGGCCATCGCAGATAATTCTGGTGTCAGGTTGATTACATCTGAGATGTAGGCACTGTATATCTCGCGCGAAGTTCTGGTGCTACCACCGTAACCTGCAACTGCAATGGCAGTATCTATACGTTGTTTCGACAAGTTTTCCGCTGCATTAACCAATGGATTTACAGCACCCACGAGTGCATAGTTAGAACTGTTGTTGATTGAAGTGAGGTTCAGGTAATCTAAACCAGCCACAACGCGGTTTCTCAGGTTTCCGATTTTGAAATCGCCGATGAAGTTCTGTTGTAGGTCGGTCGACTCAGTTGTAGAGTTCTGGTCAGTAATGTACCTGCTGAAGATACCGTTTCCTGAAACACCACGTGCTGCTGTACCTGTGCCAACAACCTGCACACCTTCAAACAAATAGCTGTAATAACCATCAGATTTCGCCGCACCGCGTGAAACAATTGTCTGCGACCGCCATTGATCAGACAGCAAAATATTCATTTGCGCCTGGATGGTAGTCACCGGGTTTTTCATGCTCAGGTCGTTCGTAGTATATGATTTCCTGTTGTTGTAGCCTAAAGCTGCAAGCGTCGTGGATTTCAGAGGATAACTTCTGTTGAAGAATAACATCGTTGGGTTCGTACCTTCAGACGCTAAAAACTGCGCATTGAACAAGAATGAAACCCTGTCGTTCAGCTGATAAGCCAATGAAGGCGCAAAGAATCTCGATTTTCTGAAACCTGCATCCTGGAAACTACTTTCATCGTGATAAGCAGCATTCATTCTGAACAGCACTTTGTGCGCTGAATCAAGCGGTGTATTTACATCGGCTGTGATACGGTTTAATCCGTAACTTCCAGCAGTGTATCCCACTTCTACAGCAGTTTTTTCGAATGGCTGTTTAGTTACTGTGTTGATTACACCACCATATGAAACTACCGTAGAGCCGAATAAAGTTCCTGAAGGGCCTTTTAGTACCTCGATGCGCTCCACGTTAGAAACATCCAGACTTCCATTCGTTAATCCCGGAAGACCGTTCACTAAAGTTGGCTGTACGGCAAATCCTCTCAGTGTGAAGTAACCCGCACCATCACTGGCCCTTCCCGAAGCAGACCAAAGTTTGTCCAGTCCCGGAGCATTCTTTAAAGCGTCATCGTAATTTGTGATCACCTGATCCTGCATCAATTCCTTGGTGATCACAGAATAAACCTGAGGGTTCTCCAAATTCTTTAGCGGCATCTTAGATACGAAATCACTTTCTTTAGAGAAGTATTTGTTCTTTTTGCCATGGCTGATTACCACTTCCTGCAGCTGCTGGTTTGAAGCCTGAAGCATCAGATCCAGGTCTGCAGTTTCACCGGCTACAACATTCACTACTGAAGAAACAGGCTGCAGGCCTACTAATCTGGCTGTAACCGTATGAGAACCTGCCGGGATATTTTTAAGCGTGTAGTTACCTTTTTTGTCGGCCGTCGTATTCGAAACACCTTTGATTGAAACTTCAACATCTTCTGCTGAAACACCATCAGATGTACGCACCCGTCCGGTAATTGTACCCGTATTGTTTTGTGCGAACGATGCTACACTCAACAGTGTGAACAGCAGCATCAGGCAACAATTTTTGTAGATTTTATCCATATTAATTATTATTTAGAATGATTAAAGGCTACAAACATAGAACAACAATGTTACAATGCAAGGGTACTTATCTTTAATGATTATAAATAAGACATTAACATGACAATAGCACTGAAAGTAAATTTTCATTACCTCAGTGCTATCAAAATAAGTAAAACGTATTAAATTATTTAGAAACTTGTTTTTACACCTTCGAAGCCTGCAAACTTGTTTCCGATTCTGACTTCGTCAAAATATACCACCCGATTGGTCGTGGTCGACTTGCTGACACCTGCCCAGTCCCACTTATAGATACCCAATTTGATATATGGGAAAGCAACGTCATTGTAACGGTTCGCCTTTTGCTGGCGATTGTAGACCAGCTTTTTATTTTGCCAGATTTCCAGCACACCGGTATTGTCATACGCCCATTTTGCATGGATCACATAGTCCACCCATACATCTTTAGCTACAGCACCAAGGTCCTGTCTTTCAAAGGTGAAGTCGTCCTGTTTGTTCACCTTATTGGCATTCGTTCTGATGTCCAGGATCATACGGTCCTTCATCACCCCCAGCATTACCGGCGGACTGCGCCAGTCTTCACCCTGGGAGAAGTCGGGCAGCGAATGAAACTGCACTAAACTTTCCGGAGAAACGTCGTACGAAAAGGAGGCAGGAATATAAATGGAGAAGCCATACCAGGATTCTGAAGGAGTAGTTTTAGGATCAACCGCCAGCTCGGTACGTTTATCTTCACCTTTTCTCAGTTCAAAACGAACCGATTTACCACTCTTCTTCACTACATCAGATAGTGTAGCAGAATAGGGATAATAAGTACTTTTCTCAAACCAGTTACCCAGTCCATTGTCAAAGTTATAATAATTGATGACAGAACTATCTCTAACTGGCGCAGCGGCGGATGAAGAATTTTCCGGAGCCGTTGGCGTAGTTGTTTGTTCAAGACTATCCTTCTGGCAGCCCATGAATAAAAACGCGGAAATGAGAGTGATGACCAAAAGAATTTGAGATTGGGGATTACGGAGCTTTTTCATAACGATCTGATTGGTAGTCAAATCTACTACAATAAAACTGTAATCCAATAAACAAAAGGATTATTTTACACAAATAGGGGAATTAATTACACATCTATACCCGGTACCTGATAATTTTCGCTGGCACACCTCCTACAATTGCATAGGCAGGAACATCTTTTGTCACCACTGCACCCGCACCTACAATAGCGCCCTTCTCGATATTAATACCCGGCATTATCACCACATTACGGCCAATCCATACGTCATCTTTAATCACTACAGGACGTACTCCGGTAGATCCCTGCTGGATGATTGGCACATCGATTGTGTCGAAATTGTGCGTTACGGCCAGAATAGCGACGTTTTGAGCGATCAAAACATAATTCCCGATAATGGCCGACTGGATATAAACGTCCTCATTTACCTGGCAATGGTGCCCGATTTCGATAATATCCCGCTGTCCGAATTTGAAGCCCGGCTGCACTTTGGTATGATCCCCGATCTTCATCAATCCACGCAATACTCTTATCCGCAGTGAATTAAAAAACATCCCCATTGGAAAGTAAGTCGCCGGAAGATGACGGACAAAGCAGTAATAGAGCATGAGTAAAAGCTTCTTCTTCATAGTTTTAGGTTCTGATTTACGACAATTCTTATTTCTGCTGCAAAGTCTCCTTGTAGAGATGAAAGATCCTTTCAGAAACCTTACGTGAGTTCAGCCCCATCTCAATCAGCTTCTCCCTGCCGTTACTCAGCCTCGCTGATGCGGGAAGGTTCATGATCTTCACCACCGGCTCCAGGAAGTCCCTGAAATCGAGATTGTTAACCACAGTAGAATTAGCCACCCCTGCAAGCAAATCATCCACATCACCCACATTTGTGGAGATGATTGGCCTGTTGCAAGCCATAGCCTCTTTTATAATCTGGGGACTTCCTTCCACAGTTGAGGTCATCAGTAACAGATCGATCTTTCCTAATCCCGCTATCACTTCCTCCCTGGTCAGGTTATGGAATTCAATGATATCAATAGTAGATGCTTTTCGCAGTTCTGTTATAATCTGCATGAACAGCGGATGATTCTTCTCCGGCCGTGCTTTATTCCCCGGGAAGCCAATGGTAAAATGAGGAGCACGTTTAGGCTCAGCAGAATTACTGAATAGTTCCAGATCTGTACCGCAGGGAAGCTTCACCAGCTTATCTTTATATTGATCCAACAGGCTGATCATTGTATCATTTAATACAATTACCTTCTGCACCCTCTTTACAATAGCCATCGTCAGATTCTTCTGCATCAGGTGGTTGATATATCCTTTCTTCTGAAACAGCTCTCCGCTGTGCAGCGTCACAATCACAGGCACTTTAGGTGTATAAAACAAAAGAAATAGCCCTGAAATACCATAATGAATGTGAATCAGGTCATAGTTTCCCTGTTCTATCTTTTTACGCAGGGCGAAGATGCTTTTGAAATAGTTGAGTTTGCTCTCGCGGCCATTGATAAAATACACATCATTCTCCACTCCTTCATCCTTCCGTAACGCATCGATTTGTTCTTTCACATGAATGCCAAAATAGATATAGTCTGGCACCGGGTACATATTGGTAATAAATAATACTTTCATAACAGCGTTAATAATGAGATTTAGATAGCGTTTATATTATACTTTTTTTGAGACATCGGCATCGGTCAGGCGGCAATACATCTTCATGGCCTGCTCATATACCGGCGGACTGAAATTAAAAATCCTGTAAGCGTACTCATGTTTTTTTCTGAGCACCCCACTTTTTGCAAATGCAGCGTAATCCCTGAGGTTGGAGACGACCAGCCTGTAATCTTCCAGATAGGCATCTTTCCCGGATAAGATCAGCAGGTTCAGTAGGGAGATATGGGTGATAAAATCGAACTCACGCGCCAAGCCATTTAACTCAGGCAATTCCTCCTTACAGGCAGCCACAATCTTTTGCGAAAGCGCGATGGTATCCATCCATTTCACACTGAACTTGCTCATGCTGACAGAATTATCACGGATGATATAATTGTATAGGAGTTGATCATCAAATACACTCTTCCGGGCTTTCATAAATACCAGGAAGTTATAATAGATATCCTCATTGATTCTGCCTTCAAATTTTGCACTCTTCGCCAGCTCAGCTTTGTATATCTTATCATATACACTGCGCAGGAACTTCTTTTTCAACAGCGCTGACACCCCTTCGGCACGATCGTAAACAGTCGTATTGCCTGTCCCGTAATAAACCTCCACCTTATCAGGAAAAAACTTCTGCACACCGCAGACCGAAATATCAGCCTCATGTTTCTTTGCATTCCGCATAAGGATCTCGTACATATCTGGCTCCAGTGTATCGTCACAATCCACAAAACCGATATAGGCACCCCTTGCGTGGTTCAGTCCTTTGTTCCTGGCCGAAGACACCCCTCCGTTCTGCTGATGGAAGACCCTCACCCTGCTATCAACATTCGCATAGTAGTCACATTTCTTCCCGCTGTCATCTGTTGAGCCATCATTGACCAGGATAAGCTCCAGGTCGGTGTACGACTGGTTCAGGATGGACATAATAGAAGAATCAATATACAATTCTTTGTTATAAACCGGGACAATAACAGAAAGAGAAGCCATGTATGAGCGTTTTAAAAGGGATATCAAATTGGTTTATAAAATTATAATTACATGCTACCATTAAACTGCAGATTTTCTTTGGGGCCATTCTCGAAATGCCCCCTGATCTTTGTAAACAGGTACACCATTGCCGGAATCATGACCAGCAGGAAAAAGCAGGCAAACACGATCAATGCATCAAATGCCTGTGAAGCAAATTGATAACATAAGATAAATGCAGCCGCGGCAACATAGAATGCCACTGCACTTTGTATCGTGTTGATCTTCATTCTGATCAGCAGGATGTTCTGTGAGATGTGGAAGATCGTAAAGGAAATAAAGATGGAATAGTTAAGAACTGAAAGTGAAGAGAAGAAATGCAGACCGATCAAAGAGCAAGTCAGGTTGATCACCAGCGCCATAAAGTTGAGCAGCATATCCATCTTTTCCAGTTTCATCGCCACCAAAAGATTGGCCTGCAGAAAAACCGTAGGGAATACAATCAGCGTCAGGAACATCTCTTTCATGCAATTGCCCGCCGTCAGAAACTTATCCCCAAAAATCAGGGTGATCAGGATATCTGAGAAGGAATACATAAAAGCATAGGAGAAAATCACAAAGAGGCCAAAACCCATGGAAATCACACTATACAATGATCTTATCTTTTCATAGTCGTTCGCCGCTATCAGCTTCACAAAACGCGGATAAATTGTAGTCGAGGCCACAATACACAACATCGTAAAGATGGAGAAGATCTTATAGGAAATCTCGTAATTGGCGACATCCGCTGCCGTCAAATATTTCGAGATAATGATCGTCGCGCTGCGCCAGAACAAGATTGAGGAGCCGACGATCAGGATAAATTTCCAGTTCATCAGCACATTCTTTTGCAAGTCTGCCCATGAAATTTTGAACAGCCACAGTTTCTTCAGACTGATGCTTCCCCCGGAACCGATCTGGATAAACACCCCTACTGTCAGGAGCCTGATCACGACGAGAACTATAGAAAGATAAGCTAATGATATCGGAAGAACAAACAAGAGACACCCCGCGATGAGTCTCAGTAAACCTTCTACCGCCATGATAATCGCCGTCTTTCTTTGTTCAGACTGCGCGATATTCAGGTGTTTCAAAGCATAAATGATATTATCAAAAATGATGTTAGTCCCCAGTATCAGCGTCAGCATCCTGATCTGCTGGTCTTCATAAATCACAAAAGCCAGCGCGATATTGATCGCATAAAAAACAATACCCAGAAAGCCCTGTACCTTGATGAAGCGGTACACCAAAGTATCGCGGTCATCTGTTTCATGACCATATTCGCGGATAAACCAGAGCCCCAGGCCCATTGAAGAGAATCCCACGATCAGCTGATAAATCGTGTTTGCAATCAGGAAATGCGAAAACTCAGTAATCGAGTACTGCCGTGACAGGATCACAAAAAACGCACTCAGGAACAGCGTCTGAAATAAGGTTGATACTATCCCCCAAAGACTGTTACTCACCAGACCGGACCGTCCAAAGATATTTTTCGGACTAAATTGACTCTTCATATGTTTGTGTGCTACGGGTATTTTGTACGATTAATAAGGTCAGCAAAGTGATCACTACAATCAGTATCCTCCGGTCGTTTAAGGAATAAGCAGAGATAAACGTGACCAGAAAACCCAGGATTGAAGCAATGAACAAGAAGACCACCGGACTGTTCTCGCCGGAAAGATATTTTTTGATACTATTCAGTACCGGATGAAGTATAAAAAGACAAGTTATGATAAAACCAGTGAGCCCCAGTTCCGTCAGGAGCATCCAGTACCCACTCTCCGGCTGACCATATCCGAAAAACACGATTTCATTGCTCTCGTTCAGCATGTAATTGGTAGAGAAATCCATATTATACCATTTATAGTTGCCGAAGCCCACGCCCAGCCAGGTATTGTGCTGAAAGATCACAGCAGCCTCATCCCAGATTGCCGCCCGGAACAAGTAATCCTCATTGAGCGTATCCACCCTGTTAAAGATCGTCAGCGACTCCGATAGCGATAAAAACGCAAATACCCCCAGTCCGGCGATACTCATCATCAAAAACTTGTACTGCGAGTCAAATATGAAAAACAGCAATGCCATACCAACGGCGATCCCCAGCAAGGCAGAGCGCCCACCAGTTAAAAGCAAGGCTGTCACCATCAGGAAAAACAAGCCATAGTTTCTCCAGTCAGGACGGCGGATATTTGAGACATTCAGCAGAAACAGGAAACAGATCATCACCAGGTACTGCCCATACATCTGCGGATCCTGGAAGAAACCCGGATAGCGGATCACACCTTCCAAAGCCGTGTTCCGGTTCAGGGAGGGATAAAACGTAAATTTCAGACCCATCAGCAGCTGGGCCGCCAGAAAAACCACAGAGAAAATCGCCACAACCTTCAGCACGCGAATCACCTTCAGCTGAAACTGCCTGTTATCCAGACATTCAGTGATCAGAGATTTGGTGTAAATGAATACCGGAAAGATCGACAACATAGAAAAGAGTGAACTTTTCACATACCTGGAATGCAGACTGCCAAACAACACGGCGAGTACAAAAAAACCAAAAAGCCAGTAGTACAAATTAAAGCCTTCCCGCCGTTTGATCAGTACCACTTCAGCAAAAGTAAAAGGCAAACTCAGGTAACACACCACTTCAAACACCCTGAGCCTTCCCCATTCCACCGGTGTCACTGCCAGATCCATCACCGGAAAAAGATAAAGCACATAAATCAGGAAATCCCTTTTTCTGTCCTTACTCAATACCATCAGCACCGCAAAAAGCGAGACAGCAGCCAGTGAAAGTAAGTGATCGATTTTCATGTTTAAGAGATGATAGGGCTAGATAATATCTTTGGCAATCAGTTGGGTAAATAATATGGCTCCCTCATTATTCAGATGCCCCTGATCCCAGAAAAAATTGCTGTGCTGAACAAAATGTTCATCATTTGAATAATTGTAAAAAGGAATCTTATTCTTTTCTGCGATTTCCTTTATCATTTTTGTCGAACTGTTTTCAGGCAGTAACTTCAGATAGGGAGAAATCGTAATGTATAATTTGATATTGTGCGACTGACATTCTTTGATAAAAGAGTGATAAACCGCGAGCTTATTCGGATCAATCTTCATGATCTTTTCCGGCTCCGGACTATCAAGATCTCCTTTAAATTCTCCAAATAAAGGCAGATAACCGTTGTGTTCCACAAACCTGTTTTTTGATAAGCTACTGTTGCCACTGGCGATGGAGATCAGTAAAGAGTTAAAAGGATAGATCTGCGACTTCATCTTGAACTGCTCGAAAGGCCCCCGCAGGGAAGTCACAAAGTCCAGACCCGCGTGATCCCTGCAATACGGCAGCAACTCCGAAAGGCGGTCGTACGACTCCGTTTTCTGATACAACTCATCACTGAGCAGATCCAGCACGATCACCTTTGGCGTATACCGCTCCAGCACACATTTCAGAATTGCATAATGATAAAATATCGACTGCCCGTCTTTACCAGAATTATAAAAAGGCATCTTGTTTATTGACGTCAGAGAATCGGTCACAAAATGGTGGCTTGCCCTGGAGGAGCCCATAATAAGACCTTCCGCATGCGTACCTTCAATGGCATAGGTGATGCGCGAAAGCACCCCGTATTTTTGTGAGAAATAAGCTTTACGCAGGATATTCCCGAAAAGCAGGTCCATCGCCACGAGCAAAATAAGGAACGCGACTACCCTTAACCATACAAATCGCTGCATTAACAATGAAAAAACAAAAGGCTTAGCTGGAGATGATACAACGTTGTCCATGATCTTAAAATTGAAAATAAATAAACTGTCCGCCGTCAAACACCCCCAGCAGCAGGATCAGAATAATCGCCACTGCGTAAGAAGTATAACGTGCAAATCTGTAACTGCTCGTAAATAGATTAATCTTACCCCATTTGAATTCGTTAACACTCTCCATTAATAGCAACAGCATCACCGAAAGCAAAGTATAAATCAGCATCGAAGGGTTATCATACCATAACTTCCCGTTCAGATGAATGATCTTTTTAAGTATCAAAGTAGCATGATCAAGGCCATCAGCCCTGAAGAAGATCCATGCCAGACAGGCCATAAAGAAAGTACTGATCCGCTGGTAGACCGCATAACCTGAGCTTTCCATATTGATCTTCAGAACTCCGCAGATCTGTTTAATTGGCTTCGCGAGCAATTTCCCGGCGATCAGATACACCCCGTTGATACCGCCCCAGATAATGAATGTCCAGCTTGCACCGTGCCACAGACCACTCACTAAAAACACGATCATGATATTGAGGTAAGCCCTGGGAATGGCGACCCGGTTACCCCCCATGGGGATATACAGATAATCTGTGAACCAGCTGGAGAGCGAAATATGCCAGCGCCGCCAGAACTCTGCCATGGTCCTGGAGAAATATGGCCTCCTGAAATTCGTCATCAGATCAAATCCCATCACCCTTGCCGCTCCGATTGCAATTTCTGAGTATGCCGAAAAGTCGCAATAGATTTGGAAAGCAAACAGCATCGTCGCGAAAAGCAGGGTAACCCCCGAATGATTTTCTGCATTGCCGTATACCGTATTCACATAAATCGCGAGCCGGTCGGCAATGATCAACTTCTTGAAAAAGCCCAGCAGCATCAGCTTCAGACCGTCCACCATTCTGGAGAAATCAAAGCTCTTTTTCTCATGAAACTGGTGCAGGATGTTTTGCGGACGCTCGATCGGACCCGCAACCAGCTGGGGATAAAACATCACATATAAAGCATAGATCCCAAAATGCCGCTCCGCCTTCTGGTTACCACGATATACTTCGATGGTATAACTCATTGCCTGGAAAGTATGAAATGATAGTCCGATAGGCAGAATGATATGTGTCAGGATCGAGAAGTTCGTACCGATCACATTGTTCAGATGCGTATTGATAAAGTTATTATAACTGATAATATATTGAGATAACCAGAGTTCATTCAGCATCGGCAGATGTACAGAAAGAAGGCTGTTGATATTAAAAATGATAAAATCATAATATTTGAACAGGCATAAAAAGCCAATGTTCCCGATCAGACTCAGGATCAGGCACCATTTGCGCCTGCTGCCAGATGATTTTTCAATATAGATCCCGGCGACATAGTCGATCACAATCGTAATCAGCAGGATGAGCACATAGATCGGCAGGAAAGTCATGTAAAAGATAAAACTCGCCAGCAGCAGATGCACCCAGCGTATCCGATGCGGCAACAGGAAAAAGAGCAGCGTAACTACCGGAAAATAAATCAGAAATTCAAAGGAATTGAAGAGCATATGAATTTATAGGTTATTAGGATCGCGAACTTTTATAATACGGGCCGGCACCCCCACA
Organism: Pedobacter sp. MC2016-15; assembly: GCF_026239695.1. Classification (GTDB taxonomy): domain Bacteria; phylum Bacteroidota; class Bacteroidia; order Sphingobacteriales; family Sphingobacteriaceae; genus Pedobacter. Next base: position 318,223 of record NZ_JAPIVS010000001.1, read on the forward strand.
ACAGTACAGTTGTCGGGCACATCTTTCACCACGACTGCATTGGCACCAACGATTACATTATTTCCAACTACCACATTACCAATGATCTTCGCCCCTGCGTAGACCGTTACATTGTCCTTCAGCGTCGGCCGGTCGGTCTTATTGGAAAAACCAATCGTCACCTGCTGATTGATCCAGCAATTGCTGCCGACAGAATGCGCATTGATGATTGTGCTGAAACCATGTTGTATGAACAAACCCGGGCCTATTTCCGGAGTATTGATAAATAACGTCGACATACCCGGACAAAGGAAACTGATGAAATGTTTGAGGCGACCGGCACGGTAATAAAATAAGTTTCTGAACTCAGGAAAGAAGGCCATGAGGTAGACAAAACCCGATGCGGCATCCTGATTCTGTTTTTCAATCACCTCCAGCCAGCGGATCACATCAGCATTCATCAGATGCTTGTTTTTATGCGTTAAGAACAAGAGCACATGAGGAAAACACCTGATGAAAGTTAGAAGGACGATTATTCGTTTCAAGATCCGCGTTGATTAATAAATTGATATGTTAAAATCTGTCTGACAGATTACTGAATACTGATAACTTTTTCTGCTCGGTATAATCATAAGAGTGATCATAATCATATCCATAACCATACTTGGATCGCTGTATACCATTAAACACCAGGCTCATATTTTTGAGCTGGCCCTGCATGTGCAGTTCTTTGATAAACCTCACCTCTTCCCTTCCGGTAACTCCCTGCCTTACGACATACAATGTCACATCTGCGAATTGTGAAAGCACCAGCGCATCAGGCAGCAAATGCAAAGGCGGACTATCAATGATGATATCATCGTATACTTCCGTCAGTTGACTGATCAGTTCCTGCAAACGCGGGCTCTCCAGCAGCTCTGCAGAATTCCTGATCGCACTGCCACTGGTGATTACATCCAGGTTTGTTTCCAGTCCGATGGTCTGTACGATATCTACCAGACGCAGCGAGCCTTCCAGGAAATCACTGACACCGGCATGTGTTGGAGAGATATTGATGATCTCAGCGATCTTTGGCTTCCTCATATCCATTTCCACAATCACCGTTTTTCTGCCCGTCATCGCCACAGACCCTGCGAGGTTGCTACTCAGGAAACTCTTACCTTCATTCGGAACACTGGAAGTGATCAGAGTTACTCTTCCCCTCGACTTATTTCCATACAGCATCCCCAGCTTGATGCGCAAAGCCCTCAGGTGGTCGATAATCGGACTTAAACGGTAGCCGTTGATCATTACGCTGTCTTTCGCCTCAGCGTAAGGTAGCTCTGCCAGAACCGGGATACCGAATACGGCCTTCATCTGTTGTAAATCCGTCAGCGTAGGCTTCAAGGTGCCCCTGCCAAAAAGAATCCCTGCCGGAATCAGTAGTCCGAGCAGCAATGCAGCTGCAAAGGCCAGTGGTTTTTGCGGGATCTTTGCAGGACCAGAAAAAGGCTGATCAATTACCTGACTGCCAGCCAGCGTAGAAGTATAACTTACTGCTACTTCTTCTCTCTTTTGTAAAAGGTAAGTGTACAGATTTTCCTTGATCGCCTGTTGTCTTTTGATACTGATATACTGACGTTCCTGTGTAGGAATATTTTTGATAGTCGACTGATAACCTGAGCCAAAGGACTGCATCTTTGAAGCCGTAGCCTGCAGACTTGCTTTGATATTTCTGATATTATCTTTCAGAGCCATGCTCGTTGCCGCAATCTGCCTGTTGAGGGGTTCAAAATCAGGATTCGTTTCCGGCGTGGTGGCCAGCATGCGTTCGCGTTGCAGCTGCAAGTCTGATAACTTTTCTGTCAGACTGCTCAGTGAAGGATCCACAATACCCATTGTCGCCGGTACCTTGTTATAATTTCTCGGCGCTTTCACAAAACGTTCGATACCCTCTATTGCACTCAGCTGTACACGAATCTCATTTAGCCGCGCGTCATTTGCCTGCATATTTTCCAGGCCAATCTTCGATTCAGAACTGAGGTCGGTCACCCCGCTGCTCACCCTGAAAGTTTCAATCCCTTTCTCCGCATCTGTCAGTTCCGTCGTCAGCGAGGCCAGTCTTTCGTTCAGGAAGTCCAGCGTGCGTTTGCTTTCCACATCTTTTGATATCTTTCCTGCCAGCTGGTAATTGATAATCAGCCTGCCCAGAACATCTTCGCCCCTTTCGGCTATCGGATCTTTCAATGATAAGGAAATGATATTTGCCAGTTTGTTTGGCATCGTTACTTCTACAGCTTCCTGATAGTACAGCGCCAGTTTATTGGGATCTTTGAATGCGATACGTAGAGATTCATGTCCCGCAGGAGATACACCAACCTTCGGTTTCAGCATCAGAATTCCAAATTCTGTGGTGAGGGCACTATTGAAAACCCCTTTTTGTACAGAGCCATCCTCTTTAGTCAGCGTAAAAGCGTCCTTATTGAGCAACTGAATATCCAGATGTCCTTCAGGGTTACCTTTAACTGTTTTCAGCATCTCCACTGTGAAGGGAGCTGATGTATACAGATCTTCATAAAAAAAGTGATCCTTCTGTTGTAACACCACCCACAACTGGAGGTCGCGCACCACCTGCGTCATCAGCGTTTTCGACTGCAGCACAGCCATTTCATTTTCAATGATCGTTGAAGAATTTGATAAGTCGATCTCCTTCAGTGCAGAATGCCTGTCGGTATTCTTTTTTTCGTCACTGATGCCCAGGGTAGCTTTTACTTCATGCACCGGTTTGCTCAGCTTCACATAACCCACAAAAAACAGCACGGCAATGAGCAAGCCGATCAACACCAGCGGCCAGTGGTACAAAAAATTGGTAAAGAAACCACGAAGATCTGTCGTCTGTGCTTTTTCTGTTACCGGAACAGCAGGGATTGAGAAAGAAGTTAATCTGGTATCCATAGCGATTATCTGTAAAGGTTAGACAAAACAATGGCGATGATCGACAGGCCTGCAAGCACTAAACTCGCGGTCCTGTAGCCACGGTCGACCGTCGCGTATTTGGTGCGATCGGGCGTTACATAGATTTCGTCGTTGTTCTGTAAGTAATAATATTCTGATTCAAACAGCTTCTTTGAAGTGAGGTCGATAGGAATATACTTGCGTTTGCCATCTTTCTCCCTGATCAGGATCACGTTTTTACGCATACCCGTAATATTCAGATCCCCCGCTAAACTCAGCGCCTGCGTAATGGTCGTACGTTCGTTTTGCAGCGTATAGGCGTTTGGTTTCGCCACATCTCCGAAAATAGAAACTTTGAGGTTAGCGATCCTGATGTTCACCATCGGATCTTTGTAATACGTCAGCAGTTTCCTGGTCAGGATTTTTGATAAGGAATCTGTAGTTAATCCCGAAACCAGCGTACTTCCCAGCAGTGGCAACTGGATGCGGCCATCTTCTGCAACCAGGTATCCTGTAAGTGGATTTTCACGTGAGGTGTCGAAGCTATTTCCATTGACCCTGTTGAGGTTATAATTAAATATCGCTGAAGATTCCGGTGTTCTGCTGGTGACGTTTATTGCCAGGATATCCGCTGGTTTGATCGTTAACGGAGTGTAGTTATCAATTGTTTCTGTAGTCTCCTTTGTGTGATCAAGATCCTGGAAATAAGGTATAGTTTTATATGAACCGCAGGAAGTCAGCACCAGTGATAAAAGTATAAGAAAAGGAGTAAAGTTTTTAATCATAAAATGTTTCGTATCGGTTTTTGTATATGCAGTAATAGCTTTAAAATGCGTTTTCTTCTCCTTTGAAAATGTTGGTGACCGTCATTACCATGATCTTAATGTCCAGTCCGATGCTCCAGTTGCCCAGGTACCAGATGTCATGCTCCACCCTGGCTTCCATCAAATGCGTTTCTTTTGTTTCGCCACGATAGCCGTTCACCTGTGCCCAGCCACTAATTCCTGGTTTGAGGAACTGGCGTGTCATGTAAGTATCAATCAAAGTGCTGTAGTATTCGGTATGTGAAATCATGTGTGGCCTTGGGCCGATGATACTCATGTCGCCCATCAGCACATTGAAGAACTGCGGAAATTCATCGAGGCTGCTCTTTCTCAGGAAGCGGCCGATCGGCGTAATCCTGTCATCATTTTTACTGGCCTGTCTGGAGCCACTTTGTGTGTTCATCTTCATACTCCTGAACTTGTAACACCAGAAAGGCTGGTTATCGCGACCTGAGCGCAACTGTTTAAAAATCACAGGTCCCGGGCTCTGTATTTTGATGATTAGTGCCAGCAGCGGATACAGCCAGCTCAGGATAAAGACAATCACCATTGAGCTCACAACGATATCAAAAAAGCGTTTCTGAAAGCGGTTAGCGATATTTTCCAGGGGTTCATTTCTGGTGGTGAGCACCATAAAGTCGCCACTTTCGTCATATTTAAAGTTGCTTTCCGGCGTCATGAAATCCGGAACAAACTTAACCCGGATACAATGTTTTTCGCCTTCAGTGATGAGTTCCTGCATCTCGACAATCCGTCCTGGGTCGATGCAGACATAGAGTTCGTAAATTCCCGCTTTCACTGCTTCCTTGAAACTTTGGGCACCAGAAAAAGAAACAATTGCGTCACCAGAAGCGCTGAGCGATAATCCATTATTGACGAAACCTCTGAAATTTAAGGCCGACTGTGATTGGAGATACTCGGCGAGACGCCCTCCACCCTGAGACATCGCCATGATCCCTACCGACTTTTTCATATCGGGATTATTGGTAAGCAGATTTTGGAGGGTTGTTCCGGTATAGCGACTTAAGATGAAACCAAATATTGTGAGCAGGTAAAACCCTGCAATGAAATGCGCCGGAAACATCAGCAGCTCCATGATGAAGAGGTATGACATGAATAAACTGAAGTGGAGAATCAGGCAGGCTGCAGTCGTTTGATAGATATATTTTACACTACTGATTTTGTTGGAAGAATACATTCCGATGGTGGCCGAGCATACCAGCCAGATCATGTTATTAATGATCAGTGTATCCCTGAAAATCTTTTCGTCGATGGCAACAAAGTACTTATCTGCAAGGTAGTACGCGAGGAAGAAACACATATTGACCAGGATAAAATCGGTCACCCCCAGCATGAAGCGTAATAAAAAGAAGTATCTGTTCACCATATGTGCGGAATATAAAATGATAGTAATGCGCTTGTATACAACTGATCAGAGTGAGAGCTAAGATGTTACCACTTGAGAGTTGATTGCAGGAAGGCAATTATCATACAAATCCAGATGGAGGATACCATTTTATCTAGGGGGAATCAGGGAATATCCGGGCTGTATTGTAGTATTTTATCATTATAACAGAATTGATACAAACAATTAAAAACAGCACTTAGGGAACATTAAAGCATCATAATAAGCACAGAAATTTATAATTTGATGAAGATTATTGTCTTCAATATTAAATTATTGTTAAGACCTCCAGATCTATTTTGTGTATTTCAAAATTGTGGAACTATAAATCACAAAACGGGAATTTAAAACCACAATATGTGGCAATAAATCTATTTGTGTAATTATGGGGAATTTCGAGAGAGCACCAAAACCTACTTGTTTATTTGGGGATAATTTTGATTTGATTTACAGCGAATTACACTTATAGGTGGTATGATATATAAATATTCCTAAAAATGATAAAATGTGTAACCGGGATTTATACTCCCCACATTTCCCCAACATGAGCAAAGTGTTACAACGAATAATTATTAGGAAATAGAGCTGAGAAGTGATGCTTTGTAACGATGCCTTTACGTTAAAACATTTATTTAGAAAAGATAGTATATGAGCAGCAGGATGCCGATCACACAAAGATTACTCAGCACAAAGAGGCCAATTATCTGATAAACAGACAACTTAGACTTTTGTTCTTTCGAATCTCCCTCAGTTTGAGGTCCCAGAAATCCTTTCTTTTTCTGAATCATATAGCTAGTATACATATTTTTTTAAACTTGGCATAATGAAAAAATAAAAGTTTCAGTTAATTAACAGGTATTGAGCTGTAATTGTTTGATTTACTGGTATAGCTATTGAACCTACCCTATCAAATTAGCTCAAAATGAACAAAATTTATTTAACGCTTTCCAGGCTTGTCTTCGCGATAAGTGATCTCTTTCTCGTCAACCTTAGTTTGTTTCTCTGCTTTTATTTTTTTGCGGTACACGCAAATCCACTGGAGCCATCTTCCATTTGCGACTTCTCGGTTTCCTCGGGCATCTGGATCTTTTCCAACTGGCTATTTAATTCGTACGACCCACATACAATTGTGAAGTTCAAAAATGTACGCCGCGCTACATTACGTAGTGTCAGCTTATATCTTTTGTTATTTATCCCTTATCTTTTGATATTCCGTGCTACGCCTAACAGCGCAGCTTTCCTGTTATCATTTACGGCGATCATTACGCTTAGTTTCACACTGACACGTTATACTTATACCACTTTCGAATATCTTCTGATCAAACTCATTGATAAAGATGAAGCGGTGAATGTTTTCGCCATCGCCTCTATCGGCGGACACTGGGTACAATTACTGCGACTGATGCCTTTGTTTAATATGAATGATGTATCCTTTGTTTCAACGAAGCCAGGCTTGAAGGATACTGTAGACGGACATAAGTATTACCTCGTGCCTGACGCCAACAGGAACAACAAAACGGACCTGGTGAGATGCTGTCTCTCCATTGGGGCGAAGATCGTCTTTGCACGACCAAAGGTGATCGTAACCACGGGTGCTGCTCCGGGTTTGTTCGGCATCTTCATCGGGAAGGTTCTCGGCGTAAAAACGATCTGGATCGACAGCATCGCGAATGTCGAAAAGTTATCCCTGAGTGGGAAAATCGCAAGCAGAATGGCCGACCGCGTGTATACGCAATGGGAACACCTGGCTACTCCAAAGATTATTTATGCAGGCAATATCCTGGAAGGATGATCTTTATCACGACGGGCACGCAGGAGCCATTTGACAGATTAGTAAAGGTTGCTGATGAAATTGCAGCGCTTTTACCAGGGGTAATTTTTAAAGTGCAGGCTTTCACTGCGCAGTATCAGGCTACACATATTGATGTGGTCAACTTCATGACTCCATTGGAATTTGAAGAAAATATGAAGAATGCGAGTTTGATTATCAGCCATGCTGGTATGGGAACTATCATTTCTGCACTGGTTAATATGAAACCTATCATTGTGATGCCAAGGATGATGAAATACAAGGAACATCGTAATGAGCATCAGTTTGCCACAGCAAAAAAACTGGATGCGTTACAGTATGTGGATGTGGCTTATGATGAGAATGAACTGCGCTCGAAAGTCCTGGAGATGTGGCCCGACAAACTTCGCTGCCTGCATCAGGTGGGGAAATTCGCCTCTCAGCAACTGATCGACTCCCTGCAGACTTACATTAAGGAATAAAATGAGCCGACCATCACTGGCCGGCTTTTAAATTTACAATATTGAAGGTACTTTTCTTGTACCAATCTTATGAATTACCAGGCTGGCATTGATCGCGGTAGCTACCGTGGTCTCTTTTAACAGGATCGTGAGCTCCATCGCTACGCGTGTTGGTGTTCCGGTATTTCCAATCGCCACAGATGGTGTTCTCAAAGTATATATCTTTCCTGTGGTCATCGTGTTTGATAACTGATCGAGCGCCAGCAATGAATCTGCCCTTGCCAGTTGTGAAAAGGTGGAAGTATAAACGAAGTACGTCACGTTGACGCCGACAATATTTGGGTCGTTCGTTACAAATTCATATTCTGCAAATGCTTCCATGATATCTCCGATAGCCGGAGGGTTTACCGTAGAGTTGTTTTTCATGGATACAAGTTGGTTGGCACCCGTATAAGTACCGGTGATATTGATTTGCTGAGTTCTGATACCCGCATTTGATAACACCACTCCATCTACGTTCGCCCCGGAAGCGCCCCTGTCCAGTTCATAGCTGGTGGCAACTACCCCGGTTGCCCCGTTGGTCTTCACTCCTGCCGTGCCGGCAAAGTAAAGGTTCAGGTTATAAGCCGTATCAACCGCCAGTACATCGGCTACCCGTCCGGCTTTGCTCATGCTGTTCAGAATGTCTGCCACAGCCGTGCCCAGTATCGCGGCACCAATGGAGTTGAGGTGCAGGCCGTCATAGTAGTACGCTGCGTCATTCATAAAGATTTCTGCATCAATGACGGTGATGTCATCAGACGACTGGGTGCGGATCCAGGTGTTTACTTCCTGTCTTTTGATCTCGTTTGCCGGTGTCGGGATGTTTGCACCAAACCTTGGGAGGATCGTGATGGCGATTACTTTTGCACGGACAGCGATGAAGCCGCTGTGCAATCTCCGCAGGTTGTTGATGATGGTTTCAGAAGTAGCGGAAGTTCCCAGATCGTTTGTACCACCCAGCACAATAGCTATTGCGGGGTTTAGGGCCAGGGCTGCGCCGAGCCTGTTGATCATGTCGGTTGTGGTATTCCCTGACACGCCTTTATTGCCGCCAATGGGCATGTAAAACCTGTTGTCGGAAGCGATCGCGGCGTAGGTGGTATACCCTCTGCTCTGATAGGAACTTCGTGTCGGGGAAATCACAGCGATGCCGGAAGCGGTTAAACTGTCGCCCATAGCTACGATTCTGGAATTTACCGGAAATAAGGATGCGGCTGCATCAGCGGTTGTCGGAGAAAGATTCTGTTGTTGGCTCATATAGCAGTAAAAATAACATTTATACTGACAGTAGCGTGTTGGTTTTAAGGTTTTTAGTAGGGTTTTCTGAGTTTTTTTGTTCAGCAAAGTATTGTAACGAGTTCCAGAGTTTTGTTAAGTTTATACTTCAGTAGTGATTTGCAAAGCGGATGCTGCTCTAGTGCAAATTATTGCAGCCACTTCCAGCGTTTTGCCCAGTTTCTACTTCAGTAGTGATTTGCAAAGCGGATGCTTTTCGCGCGCAAATTATTGCAACCACCTCCAGCGTTTTGCCCAGTCCAGCAATATATCGCTGCGCCACTTACGAACGGTCTCTCCGCCCTGCCAGATGCCGTCAAACAACTGTGGCGCCTGGCGGTCGGTGTACCAATTTGCACCCAATTGATAGTTTGTGGTGCGTGGCTTGCCCGGCCAGATATTCTCAACTACAAAAGTTCCGCTTTGTTCTTTAAAACCGGGGATACCCGAAGTGACTTTGTAAGTTAGTGTTTCTGATCTTTTTGGCGAGTACCTGATGACATAGTCGCCCTTATCCAGATAGAACCCGTCCCATTGCTGTTCCCCGATCTCGGCCTGTACCGTCATTGTAAAACACGCGGAATCTGCGGGGATGTTGATTTCAGGGCCTTTAAAGTGGAATTCTACGATGGAGAATATAGTGAGCGTGTCGGCAGTAGTGGTGTTGTGGTTGAATACGATCCTCGGACTGCTGTTGAATTTTTCGTAACTGCCGCCCCAGTTTTCACGCGAAGGATCATTGGGATCTCCATCCATCATGTACAGCAATGAAGGTGTGTCCCCCATTTTGACTTTGCCCTTGTAGCGGTTTTTTTTGAAATCCTTGCCCAGATATCCCGCTTCAGCAATATAGTTTTGATAGTAATTTTGATTACTCAAACTATCAGGAATATTATTAGTTGAGAAGAAACCATAATAAGAAGAGTTGGATTCAATCATCCAGAGGTTCGGGAAGTTCTGCGCGATATATGCATAGCTGTTGGCGCACCATTTTTTGTTGGGGCCACCGATAAAGTATACTTTGATCTTATTTTGGATATCCGGGGCATCATGCAAAGCTTGAGCCAGATCTTCCATTCCTCCCCAGATCAACACCCATAACGGCTGGTCGCTTTTCTTTTGTGCACATTTGATGATCCAGTCTGATCCCTCAGTAGGTTTGTCGTAACCTTTGTAGGGTGCCGCACCATGCCTACCTTGTTTTGTAATTGCTCTTAGCTGAGCCGGGCTAGCATATCCTTTGATATGTTTGCTTAGTTTCGGGAGGTCTTTTTCATAAAGATCTATCATTCTCAGGATTTCACCTTTAGTGCCATCGCCGTATGATGGTGAAGAGACCAGACCTTCCAGGTTAAATTGTTCATTGTACATCAGCAGATGCGCCATCGACTGGTTATCATCAGGATCGGTGCCGCCAATATCTGTACTGATCAGGACTCTGGGTTTTAAGGGTACAAATTTCTGAGCGAAAGTATCAAATGATAATACGGCGAGGGAACACAGAAGAAAGAGTTTGCGCATAGCTGACGGTGTATATTTGGTTCAGCAAGCTTACATATAATCTTTTGTGATATCGATTGATAAAGGAAGTATATCTGTGCAATCGTTTGCAGGTCAGTGCTTCCGAGGAAAAACTAATCCACCTGTGACCATCAAAACCTTTCGTTATTTGCGTTGTTTGAGAATCAGCACTTATTGCTCAGACCAATTATGACTCCATCTCGGGTACAACAGCATTCATTTTTTTTCCGGAACGGACTGACTATCTTTTTTGTAGCGCTATTCCTCGTCACACTGATGGCCCAGGCCCTAACAGGCTGGAAAACTCACAATCAAGATCTGAAGGATGATCAGGCGCAGGAAATCGGGTTAGGCACCTATCTGCAAAGCGGTCACTTTATATCAGCCACTTTTGAAAACTTTGAAAGTGAATTCCTGCAGATGTCTATGTATGTCCTACTGACGGTGTACCTGCGCCAGATCGGCTCTGCGGAATCAAAGCAACTGGACGAAAAAGAGGAGGTGGATCGCGAGCCGGTACCTTCTCCCGATGCTCCCTGGCCGGTTAGAAAAGGCGGCTGGATACTTAAATTGTACAATCATTCCCTGTCCATATGTTTCGGAATCCTGTTCCTGACGAGCTGGATTTTGCATTTTTATGGCAGCTGGCAGAACCACAATGTAGAGCAGCTGGCGAAACACTTACCGCGGGATACCGTTGCTCAGTACCTCGGACAAGCGGAGTTTTGGTTTGAAACCTTTCAGAACTGGCAAAGTGAGTTTTTGTCGGTTGCCTCGATTGTGTTCTTTACCATCTATCTCCGTCAGAAAGGCTCCCCGGAATCGAAACCTGTAGATGCTCCGCATATGGAGACGGGTAAATAACAGGAGCTTCTCCCAGCTATTTTATTGATAACTCTGATTAACCTGCTGATATATATCACTTAATAGTGAAAGGAATATTCCTTATCTTGATCCTGTTATCAGAATATTCATTTATAGTTTCAGATCATTCAAAATCTAATCAACAAAACAATGAAAATTACAGTAAAAGACGGCACGGAAATTTATTACAAAGATTGGGGAACAGGACAACCTATCGTATTCCATCACGGGTGGCCGCTATCGGGCGACGACTGGGATACGCAGATGATGTTTTTTGTTCAAAAGGGCTACCGCGTTATCGCACACGACCGCAGGGGTCATGGGAGGTCGACTCAGGTTTCTGAAGGCCACAACATGGATACCTATGCAGCAGATGTGGCGGAACTGACTGCGCATCTGGATTTAAAAGACGCGATCCACATCGGTCACTCGACAGGTGGTGGTGAGGTGATCCGCTATGTAGCGAAATACGGGAAAGACCGTGTCGTAAAAGCAGTGCTGATCAGCGCTGTAACACCAATTATGATACAAAGTGAATCGAATCCTGATGGCGTGCCGCTGGCCGTGTTAGATGGTATCCGTGAGCAGACCGCGAACAACAGACCGCAGTTTTTCGCTGATTTTACGATGCCCTTTTACGGATACAACCGTGAAGGTGTTACTCCTCACCAGGGAATCCGGGATAACTGGTGGCGTCAGGGCATGATGGGTGGAGTGAAAGCTCATTATGAGGGGATAAAGGCTTTTTCAGAAACTGATTTTACTGAAGACCTTAAGAGTGTGGAGATCCCTGTTCTGGTGCTTCATGGCGAGGATGATCAGGTAGTTCCTTACGGTATCACAGGTCCTAAATCTGCGGAGTTATTAAAAAATGGAAAGCTGATTTCGTATCCGGGTTTTCCGCACGGTATGCCAACTACAGAAGCAGAAACTATCAATGCTGATTTGTTGGCTTTTATAGAATCATAATTTTTTATTACAAGCTGTTTTCTTTTGGGGAAGCAGCTAGTATTGAATTTACGCTTTAACAGCAAATTAACTTTAATCCAAAATTATCGCGGTATATTGCAATATCAATTCAGTATTATGGCGAGCAATACAAAACACCGACTCATATTTGACTTACCTAAATCAGAGCGTGATTTATCACTCAGAAGCGCATTAAATGAGGCTATTCAATTAGCTATTGAGAAAAATCAACCCTTTGTCTACAGAAATAGTTTATGTATCCAGCCAAATTATTTTATTCATGAATATCCTGATGGGAAAAAATTTCTAATTGCCCAGAATCAGAATAATTCTGAAGAGACTGTGCTTAGAGAGCTGCGCTGAAGCATGTTCAAAGTGGTTCTGTGCTCACAGTTTCATCCACGAATAACTCCCCTTCTTTGATCGAACCATCATTGCTGATTTTGCCGGAAAGTATACTTTGTCCAGTTATCGCAGGGTTATTACCTCTGCCACCGGGCCACTTTCCGAAAGTATCATTAATATGAATGCCAACGATGTGCGCCGCTTGCAGGCCGAAGTCGGTGCAGTTCTGTTTGTTCAAATTGTAAGTCATTCCTTCAAACTTTTGTGTGAGCTCAAGGATGTTCTCGAAGCTTCTCCTGGAGATAAACTTGCCGAGCACTTCATCCCAGAGGTGACCGGTATCGTCTTTAAATGTAGCCGAGGTTGTAGGTGCCAGTGGTGTTGCAGAAAGTACCTGGTCTTTGTCGGGGTAAAACCCGAAGGACGTTGAAGCGTAAGTCGAGTCTGAGTTATATTTGATGAGAGTGATGAAGGTATGGCCGGTATTGACGCCTACGAAGATCTTGGGTTTGCCCGGAGCGGGTTGTTTGACATGAAAAAGCAAGGCGTAAGCTACTGCTGTTTTGCCGTCATTGAAATTGCTGACAATTTGTGGGAAGGTAGTGGGGCGGCTTTTCTTGATTCTTTTCCTGTGTTTGCTGGCGGCTTCAGTTTTTAGAAGCAATGCGGTAGATTGGACGACGGCGTCATCTTTGGAACTAACTTGTAAAGCGCGGTATTTGATGGTGTATAAACTATCATTTGATATGTTGTCATCAGGATCATTATCATTTACCCGGGCAGCTTTGAAAAAACATTTCATTGCGAGAGGATATAATTTCAGGCGCGCAAAAACATTGGCCATGTGGTAATAGAATTTTTTGTTTGTGCGATGCTTTTGATCGGACATCCCGAGATCGTTCAAGTAGTTCAGTAATTTGTTCTGTTCTCTTGAAATGCTGGCCGCTGCTGCAGAATCTGATGTCGATTGCGGAGTTGTTGCGACGTGGGTCAAAGTATAATTTCTATCTATGATGCTTGTCGCCCCCGCCCGTGATTGGGTTGATATATTTGCTGATGTTAAGGTGTTATTTGATACCTCTGGAAGATAAACTTCCTGAGCTCCTCTCTGCACTTGGGCATCTATTGATTTTGACACCTCTGGAAGATAACTTGACTGAACTCTCTTCACTTGCGCATCCACAAATGTGACAGAAAATAGAATAACTGCGAAAACTGTTGTTTTGAATAACAACGCGATACGGGTAGTCATGCGATGAAATTTATGGATAACGAATGTGCGAACTCAGGAACGCGATTGAAGCAGAAAACCGTCACAGCGGGAGCAACAGTTCTCAAATACCCCGATACAGGGTCAGATTACCCGCAACAACAACAGCACATTCGAAATACCGGCAGGATGTTTCTAAGATGACTTCTCAGAAAATTTCCTTTAGAGGGCTGGCTTCCTATGTTAAATGTGCTTTTCATGCGATAAAGCAAACATATAAAATTATATTTAAATCTACCAAGACAGTAGACTTAAATTATCAGAGAAAGCGAAAAAACTTATCTTTCAGCCTTCAACTTATCACGGTGTTTGGCACCCCAGCTTTCCAGGGCGTTTAGTACCTCATCCAGACTGTTTGCATATTCAGTAACATTGTACTCCACCACTACAGGCGTATCGGTATGTACAGTACGCTTAACAAATCCGTTTAACTCTAACTCCTTCAACTCATTAGACAAAACCCGGGCAGATATTCCTTGTACAGAACGCTGGATCTCATTGAACCGGCAGTTGCCTTCACGAATGGAAATAATGACCCGCAGTTTCCACTTCCCTCCGATTACATACAAGGCATCACCAATATTACTTAGTGCACCCTGACATTCTGAATAGGTCTTCTTGTGTCTGACTTTTGCTTCCAATTCCATAACTATCTGATTTACATTAAAGTAATGAAAAGGTTAGTACTAACCTTTTGTATAGTACTAACATTTAATTAGCAAATATACGTAATATTGGCCATTATAAAATTTGAATGATTATTATTATGAAAAAGATACTTCACATTATTTCGAGCCCAAGAGGAGATTCGTCGATGAGCATTAAACTGGGAAATGCGATCGTAGAGCAAATCAAAGAGACCTATCCGGGCAGTACAGTTACGGAAAGAAATCTGGTAACTCAAAAGTTTCCTCACCTGGAAGAGTCGCACATCACTTCGTTTTACACGCCGAAGGAACACCATACTCCTGAGAACGCTGCAGCAATTAAACATTCTGATGAAGCTATCGCAGAAATCCTGGATGCTGATATTATCGTTATTGGTGCGCCACTTTATAACTTCACCATTCACTCTGCGCTGAAGGCCTGGATTGACCATATTGTACGTAAAGGGATATCTTTCGACTACGACGAGAATGGCCCGAGAGGTTTAATCACCGGCAAAAAGATTTATCTTGCCGTAGCTACCGGCGGTGTGTACTCTGAAGGTCCGATGCAGTCGTACGATTTCGTTGTCCCTTACATCAAGACTATACTGGGCTTCCAGGGAATGACTGATGTGACTGTTTTCAGAGTTGAAGGAACAAATGTTTCTGAGCTTGCAGCTGACGCGTTACAAAATGGATTGAATAGTATAGTTATTGACTAAGTTCAGTATCATAAGCAGAAAGGGGCTATCAGCAGGTAGCCCCTTTTTTAATGCACAATCCTGATGTTGCAAAAATACTGTAATTCATATTTTACGCCGCTCTTTCAGGCATCTGCCTGTAAATATTCCCGTCCAACTGACATCCGCCTTTAGCATGATCAGGATGTTTAGAATCAATAGTCGGATCATTTGGATCAACATTAAATTTAGGTTTGCCCCACTGTTTGAAGAAAAAAGGAACATTTGACGACTCGCATTTCAATTTAATGTAATCAACCCAGCGTTTTTCCAGAGGACGGGCTTTCGCACCGGATTCTCCGCCTACGATCACCCAGTCAATATTTTGAAGATCGAGGGTCTTTACTTCATCTATCAGTGGTTCAATTGACAAAAATTTTGTTTTAGCAGGTGTCAAAGAGAGATCTGTGATTCTAGATATATATTTTTCACTTTCAACAGACACCCCCATCCAAATATTATCCGTCCACTTCAGTTCATTAGCGATCTGTAATAAGCGCTCTGATCTTTTTGTCAGCACCTGATAAATATGTTGAGGCGTATTGTTCATCACTGCGAATACAGCCTTTATAAAATCTAACGGCACCTCAGGATGAAAAAGGTCACTCATAGAGTTTACAAATACTATTTTAGGTTTTTTCCAAGTGAAAGGAGTAGCTAAGGTATCAGCATGAGTCCTCACCTTAAAGCCTTCACTATACTTTTCTAAGCCCATTAATTCAAGTCTTCTGGTCATTGTCTCCGCATAACAATTTTTACAACCAGGACTAATCTTCGTGCAGCCTGTCACTGGGTTCCAGGTCAGCTCTGTCCATTCTATATTTGATTGTGCCATATGTAATTTTTTTTAATAAACGAACGTTTTTAAATTATAGCTAAATTAGGCACGACCTGTAAGAAAATCAAATATGGATTAAGAGAGATATTATTATTTTTAATAAGGCCAATATGGACAGTATTACTGAATAATCGTATCTGCAAACCGCTCCATTTCCTCTAACTGCGGGCTGCATTGCAGCAAAAAGAAATTTACCCCAATCTTTTCAAACTCCCCGATCTCTTCCTGTACCTGTGCAGGCGTACCTACAAGACCAGTTCTGAGGCCCCGGTTGGAAACCGAGTAATCATATAATGATACCTGCTGTTCCAGTTGCGTTCCGGAAATCCACTGCTGGTAGTTCTTGTAACCCGAACTTCCCTCCTGCACATTGGTGATCCGGTCGAGTTCCTTCTTCACTTCAGCATTGCTGTTGCGGATGATACTGTAAGCGGCAACGCCAAACTGCATTGGTGGCAAGCCCTTTTTATCACGACGCTCCGAGAGATCGGCAATACGGCGGGCAATCAGCTCCGGAGAGTCGCCATGCATCACATAACCATCACAAGTGGAGGAAATCAGATCTTTGGCAGCTTCAGATTCACCACCAGCATAAATGGGCGGACGCGGAGAAGAGATTGGCTTCGGCTGCAGGATGTTATCTTTTACCTTATAAAACTTCCCTTCGAAAGTATAGTTATCTTTTTTCCATACGTTGTCCAGTACTTCCAGCCATTCCGCAGATCTCGCATAGCGGTCGTCATGCTGCTCGAAGTTCACGCCGTACTTCTCCGCTTCGTCCTTCCACCAGGAAGAGACGAGGTTTAGGGAAAGCCTCCCACCACTGATGTGGTCGATGTTTGCGGCTTGTTTCGCCAGTAATGCAGGATTGTGAAAGGTAGGTCGTACTGCAACCATCAATTCCTGTTTCGAGGTCACGGCAGCCAGTGCAGCGGCGGTCGACCAGGCGTCGAGTGAAGGTGCATGTTCTCCTTTGATATCATTGAGGTTCAGCTCTGCGATGAGCGCGAGGTCGAACCCAATCTCTTCACTGCGAATGGCGAGGCGTTTCACATAATCCCAGCTGGGCTGCATCTGCTCATCCTCGACGTTCCGGAGCCATCCTCCGAAAACGGGTAACCAATATCCGTATCTCATATCGAATAGCTTGTTTTGATACCTTTGACCTTTTCCAGTTCTTCTTCGAGGAAGTCGACCAGCCGCTCATGCGGGTTGAAACCTATCACATTGACGGCATCAGCGACGAAATTTGATAAAGCGTTGATATCATAGTATAACACTTCACCATCACGGTCGTCAATGATATACTCAATACCACCGACATCAATACCGCTTTCCTGCACGATCTTCTCAATATTCGCGATAACTTCCGCCGGAGGTGTATATGCTTCGACGCGCAGTCCGTTTTTCGGAGCATCAACTGCACAGGCATTTCGGACCAGTTCCTGACCACCGATAGTCTGGCAGATATCGGCAGGACAAAGATTAAAGCTGTCACCATTGGTGTAAACCCTGATCGCGTAAAGATATTTGCCGCCAAGAGTTTCGACACGGGTAATATATCCGCCTCTGGCTGGAATGAACTCCTGCACAAGAGCAGTGTGGTCAATACCAAAATCGATCGCGTTATCGCTAATGGCAGCCTTTATGGCATCAAGAGAATCAAACTTCTCAATTCCTGCACCGCTACCACCAATATTGGCTTTAATGACAATGGGAAAACGGAGTCCTTCGGCAGCTTTTTCGATCTGGGAAACGTGGTTAACCACTCTTGATTTCGGATAGCGAATGTTTAGTTTTTCAAGTAAAAGTAGTTGCAGGGCCTTAGATGTTTCGTAAGTAAAAGCTTTGTATCCGTTGATTACGCGAACACCATGTTCCTCCAGAAATTTCAGGTAATTTAAGGTGTAGAATGTTCCTTGTATCCCTTCCCGCAGATATGCCGAAGGACTCATCCGGTTGAAGAAGAGATCAAAGGAAGGTTTCGCTCCGTCTATGGCGAAGTAATGCGCCGTCGGGTTGCTCGTTTGGAAGTTTATACCCCGTTTATCAAGCTCTGCGAAAAGAGGTTTGAACCAATCAGTTTGTTCATATGATATTGCTATTGCGCTCATATTTTGATAATTATATTTGTATACCAATTTACTATACTTTAATTGAAAAACTGAATTTTCATTGATTAATTTATATCACTTTCTCATCATTTCTCAGTCCAACCTTTCGCTACCGATGAGCAAAATCGATCTGATTTCAGAGGCGTGAGGGCGGAATCGAACCGCCGTAAAAGGTTTTGCAGACCCCCGCCTGACCACTCAGCCACTCCGCCTGATTAAAGCAGAAGGAACGTGATTGCTCCTTCTGCATTTGTATTTATCTTCAAAATTCTCCTGCCCTGTCATCGCAATCCATGACTATCAAATCCGAAAGATATTCCTGCAGGAGCCAAAGCACAAAGCTCCCTCAAGGTCTTTTCTATTATCTATATCCGCTGTTCAATTCGAAAGATATTCCTGCAGGAGCCAAAGCAAAAAGCTCCCGCAGGGTGATTTCTCTTATCTATATCCGTTGTTCAGCAAATTCCCAAAGAAAATCGCATTCAGGAACAAACGCCCTGTCCCTAACCAATATCCCCTGTAAGTCGGGTCATCTGCAAACAGAATCACCTCACCACTACCACTTGCCGTAGCAATGATCGCTGCAGAGTTCGCCACTTTGCCGATGTTGTTTTTCGAAGAATACCCATTCACGAAAGGCTTCGCAGAATACTGCGCAACCGTTGCGTACTTGTTGGCACTTGGCAGCAATAAAGTCGGGCCGTTTTTGTTAATGAAGAGCTTCCGCGATGTTACACCGAACGCAATCGGGTGCGTGATATCCAGATCCGCGAGGAAGATCGCGCCATTGATCCTTTTCGAACCTTCCACATCTTCCTGTCTCGCGTAATCCAATCTTTGTGAACCAGGTTTTGCTCCTGCATCCAAACCACCTTTGGACTTGTCTTTACCGGCAGCGGCCGAAGAAGACCGTGATCCTTCAGCAGATGTGGCAGAGCCCGATGATCCGCGTGATGCATTTCCAGCACCGGAAGAGTAACCCGCGTCACCAGATCCTGATGCACCAGCAGATCCAGTTCCAGTGGCTGAGCCCGGTGAAGCAGCCGAAGTCGTCGTGGCAACCGCAACCTCGCCTCTGCGAGAAAAGTTATCCGTCTCGCCCAACTTCTCCTGCACAAGACCCTGCTTCACTGCCCATGCCGTAGCCGTCTGGAAAGTAATCAGCGTTCCGCCATCAGTCACCCAGTTTTTGATCTTGTCAACTGTAGCTTTATCCCAATCAGAATACGTACCTCCCGGTAAAACCAGGACATTGTATCTGTTCAGTGGTGCACGTGCAAAATTCTGCAGATCCAGTTTCGTCACTGGCAGATCCAGCTGCTGGTTCAGTAAAAACCAAACCTGACCTGCTTCGGAAGCTGTCACACCCTGACCAAAAGCCAATGCTACTTCCGGCTTGCGGAGCGACTTGATATTGTTACTCCCGAGGTCGATACCCTCAGCACTAAACCCAGTAGACACCGGCAAAATCTCCACGTTCGCAGAAACAGCCACAGCCTTCAGCGCCGCGTATAAAGAATCCGGAGAAAGATTCTGCCCCACGACAGGAATCACCAGGGATCCTGGCAGGTAAGTCTTCCTCACCGTACCAGCCGGAGCACCAGAACCACCAGATGCTCCTGCGCCAGCCGATAAAGATTTTGAACGCTTTGCAGCAGAAGAAGCGGAGCCGGAACCTGCATCGCTGCGAGAAGACGAACCAGAACCTTCAGGAGATGAAGATTTTGAACGCCCTGCAGCAGAAGAAGCAGAACCAGAACCTGAATCGCCATCAGAAGACGAACCTGCGGTAGCAACATTAACCCCAAAAGACTTAAAAGCAGTCTTCACCAATACCTTCTTCAGCTGCAACTGATACAGCGCTTTCGTAAAGTTATAATCTGTAGAATTAATCAAATACGCATACGCAGACTGATCCCCCACCAACTTACCCGTCTGAGAAGCAACGCTTTTAACAAGAGCCCCTTTACCAAACGCACCATTTAACTTCGCATACTTCAAGCCATACGCATGCACGATACTCCAGCCCGTATTATCATAAAAGATACTATCCTTCAGCGTATTCTCTTCAAAAATCGAATGCACAATCATGAAATTCGGCTGTGCCGAAGGCACGATATAAGCCTTCCCTTTTTCAAAAGACTTTCCATCCTGCGTCACCTTATCCTGAACCTCATACACCTCCACATGATGCTGCAACAGCAATCCCAGAAACTTCTGCGTAAGGTTCACATCATTGGCATCCCCAAAGACAAAACCTTTCGCAGGATTCTTCTGACCCTGCTGAAGCCCATATTTAAAAAACTCCTTCTGTACCTTGAACAAACCAGATTTCTCCTCCACAGCTCCCCTGATTGTAGAGAAACTCGTTGCCAGATGATTGCGGATCGTGAACGCAAAGGTCAGCGGACCGTTGGACGACTCCTGAAGAATACCGCGTGAACTCGCCTGCTCAAAGGTCGCAGCTACAGAGCCAAAGAATTTTGGGTAAGTGGACCCATAAATCGGCGAAAGGTTATCATAGTTCTCCTTCGTAAAATAGAACGAACCGATATCATCCAAGGCTTTTGCATGATACTTCGCTAAAACCACCTGAAAATCATACAGAAACTGCGGGATGATCGGACTTTCGTGACTCTTCGGCGTAGGCTCAAAGTAATACGTCGCGTTTGCCCCCTGCTCATGGAAATCGATCTGCACATTCGGGTACCACTGGTGAAAAAACGCCAGTCGGTTGCGACTCTCCACCTGCACCAGGTTCAGCCAGTCGCGGTTAAGGTCTGTGAAATAATGGTTTGTCCTGCCGTTTGGCCAGCCTTCCACATGCTCCTTATCCAGAGGATCGCCCACTGCAGGGAAAGAATGATAAGCATTGTGCCAGTTCGCCGCGCGATCGCGACCATCCGGATTCAGACATGGGTCGATAAAAATCACTGATTCCGAGAGCCATTTCTGCGTTTCTGCATCATTGCTCGCCGCGAGGTAGTAACCTGTCAGCAAGGATGTTTCAGTGCTAGAAGTTTCGTTTCCGTGCACTCCATACCCTAGGTTGATGATCACCGGCGCCGCAGCAGCCAATACAGGTTTCGCAGGATCGATCTGGTTCAAATGCTCCTGCCTGATCTGCTCCAGCTTCGCATAGTTTGCGGGCGAAGTAATCGTTACGATAATCTGCTCACGCTGTTCGTAAGTCTTCCCTATACTCTGCACATGCACCCTATCCGACACCTTTTCCAGCTGCCTGAAATACGCCGCTACCTGCTCGATCCGCGTATAGTAAGTCCCGATGGGATAACCCAAAAATGCTTCCGGCGTCGGGATTTTCGGATCTAAAGAACCCGCCTTCGGAAAGAAATACGAGTTTTGTGCCGATGCCTGGTTGACCCAAAGAACACCAAAAACGATCAGCAGCTGAGTTATTTTATATAATCTGTTCATATCAAAAGTTTTATAAAAATTAATACCCCGGGTTTTGCACAACATCCGGATCTGACTGGATATCAGAATATGGAATCGGGAACAACCAGTAATTCCTGTTCGTCACCCCTAATACAGCACCTGCCCTCTCCGTCCTCACCAGGTCAAACCAGCGGTGCGATTCAAAGGCGAACTCAATCCCGTTCTCATCCTCAATCGCCTGTAGCAATCCAGCCTGCGTTGTAGCCGTAGTTGGAGGGACATCCGCCCTTGCGCGTACCGCATTCAGATCCGCCGCAGCTTCAGTCAACTTATTCTGCTGCGCCCTTGCTTCAGCGCGGATCAGGTATAATTCCGCAATGCGGATGAGATATGAAGGATCCACACCAGTGGCAGTTGTATTGTAAAGCACACCGTAAACCGTAGTACCCGTTCCCGCAATCAGCGTATTCCTTGTACCACCTACTGCAGGATTATTTAGTTTCGCCACCAGCGCATCTGAAGGCTTCAGCGTATACTGACCTCCCGCAGAACTTGGGTACCACAGGTTCCAGTAGGTATTCCTGTCATTCGCAGAGTAAGCCAGTTCCAGCACAGATTCAGCCGTTTGGAAAGGCGCTGTAAAAAACGACTTATACGGTTTTATCAAAGTATACTTCGTATTGCTGATTACCTGCGAAGCATAGTTCTCTGCATCCGCCCATTGGCGACGATACAAGTGTAACCTGGCACGCAATGCCCTTGCCGCACTTTTCTGCGCACGGTTCCTCACTGTAGCATCTTCGGGAAGCAACTGCTCCGCCTGCACCAAATCCGCCAGTACCTGATCATACGTCTGATCCAGCGTACTCCGTTTGATACCCTTCAGCACACCCAGGTCAGAAGTCGGCACCAGCTGCAGCTGCACACCACCCCATCCGCGACCCAAATCAAAATAAGCCAGGGCGCGAATAAAATACGCCTCGCCCAGGATCTTGTTCCGCTCTGCGGTAGTCAGCAAAGGATCGCCCACTGCCGGCAGGGAAGCAATCACACTGTTCGCCGAGTTGATCGTCCTGTAGATCGCCTGATAAGCCGCAACCGTAATCACGTTATCCGTAGGAATCGCATTCTGATCCAGCTGCAGGTATTCACTCAGCGTCCCGTTGAAGATCACATTGTCTGTCGTGATCGTCCCCAGTGTCGGATAATGGCGTGCGTAGTAACTCTGCACCCTGTCGTAAGCACCCGTGATTGCCGCCCTTGCCGTCGTTGCGTCTACGATAGAACTTTCTGTCGGAAGCGCATCATTAGGCACCTCTTCCAGGAACTTTTTGCAGGAAGCCGAGAGCAGGATAAAAGCGATCAGGATTCCGTTTTTGATATATCTAGTATTCATATTCTTCTCAATAAATTATTAAAATGTCACGTTAGCACCTACCTGAATTGTCTTTGGCTGAGGCACCGTCGCCCAGTCGTAACCCACCGTATTCTGGTTGTTCGACTGAGAGCTTACTTCCGGATCCAGACCACCGTATTTGGTGAAAGTGAGCAAGTTTGTACCCTGCACATAAATCCGTAGTTTACTTACACCGATCCTGCTCAGCACATCTTTCGGCAAGGCGTAACCCAGCGTCAAGGCCTTCAACCTGATGAAAGAACCATCTTCCAGGTAACGCGAGGAAAGACTCGCTACTGTACCCCCGTAGTTATTTGCAGCACCACCGTTTTGTGTAGGATTTCCACTGTAAGTCGTTAAACGAGGGATATCCGTCACATCCCCCGGGTTCTGCCATCTTTCCAGCTGACGCGGCAGGAAGCCGATGTTCGCCTGCGTACCGCCATGTACCATAAAGAAATCGTTCATGTTCATGATCTTGTTTCCCTGCTGGAAGTAGAAGAAAAAGCTCAGGTCGAAACCTTTGTAGTTGAAATTATTTGTCAATCCACCAGTGTATTTCGGCAGCGCATTGCCCACAATCTGGCGGTCGGCCGAAGTGATGATACCATCCCCGTTCAGGTCGTCATACACCGCATTTCCCGTTTGAGGATCCACGTACAATTGCTTGTAAAGCTGGAAAGAGTTTACTGAATATCCCTGTCTCAGGATCGAAATATTACGTCCCGAAGCACCTAAACTGATATCAGAAGCTAGCTTCTCTATCTTGTTCTTATTGAAGGAGATATTGAAGTTTGTTGTCCATTGGAAAGCATCAGATTCAATGTTCGTCGAGTTGATACCCAGCTCGAAACCCTTGTTCCTCACCGCACCATAATTCTGCAGGTACGACGCGAAACCTGAGCGGTAAGGCACCGGCACATTCAACAGCAGATCATAAGTGTATTTGTTGTAGTAATCCGCTGTGATACTCAACCTGTTTTTGAAGATGCTAAAATCCGTACCCACGTTAAACTGACGCGTTGTTTCCCAGGTCAGGTCAGGGTTGATCAGCTGCGTCGGCTCGATGCCCGGCTGCTCCAAATAGTTCGCTCCCGAAGACCAAAGACCCTGCGCCGCATAAGCTCCGATCCCGTTCTGGTTACCCGAAAGTCCCAAACTCGCACGCAGTTTCAGCTCGTTGAAGAAGTTCAAGTCCTTGATGAAATCCTCCTGACTCAACCTCCAGGCTACACCTCCCGAAGGGAAATAACCCCAGCGTTTGTTCGTACCAAATTTCGAGGAACCATCCGCACGGATACTTCCGTCGATCGTGTACTTCCCGTCGTAGGTATAACTCGCTTTACTAAAGAACGACAGCAACTTCGTTTCTGAACGCTGCGCCGATCCTGAGCGCGTCGCCGCTACGGAAACCGACCTCAGGCTATTTGCTGCGAAACCCGTTCCTGTAGCGGTAGTACTTTGGTTTAAGACCGTGTTGATCGTATTGCCGACCAGCGCGTTGATGTTGTGTTTTTTATCGGCACCCAGCGTTTTCACAAAGCTCAGCACCTGCTCATTGGTCAGCACCTGGTATTTGTTTTCCGAAGAAGAAGCCGAACCATTCGTTGCGATACCCGCAGAGATCAGCGTGCTCGAATAACTGTTGTCGTACTCCGAAGTATTATCGATACTCCAGCTGCTGCGCAGTTTCAGTCCCGGGATGATGTTGTACTCGCCGAAGATATTGCCGATCGTCCTCCATCCTACGGCATTGTTATCCAGGTTTTCGATCAGCGCCAGGTGGTTGTCGAAACTTCCGTACCGCGCATAAGTACCATCGGCATTGTAGATCGGGAGGTACGAACGCGGGAAAAGCGCCGAGTTGATCACCCCTGTCGGGTTGTTATCGCTACCGCTGAGTTTTCTTTCGGAGCGCGTGAAGTTAATACTCGTACCGATCTTCAGTTTATCAGTGAGGTAGTTATCATAATTTAACCTGCCGGAATATCTCGTGTATTCAGAAGGTTTCACGATCGACTCCTGATTGAGGTAGCCCAGACTGATGTAATACGTACTTTTATCCGTACCGCCCTGTGTGGAGAGCTCGTAATTCTGACTTCTTGCCGTGCGGAATAAACCACTGATGCGGTCGTAGGTAGGCTGACTTGCGGGATCCGGGAAAGGCAAAACCACCGTGGAAGGATTCTGACCATTGTCGCGCGCCGTGTTGATCCGCGACTCGTTGGTCAGCAGTGCCACCTCCGGTCCGCTCGCTACTTTGAATTTCTCCACTGCCGTGGCCCATCCCTGGAACGTATTTAGGTTGATGTTGGCTTTAGTGTTTCTCGTACCGCGTTTGGTAGTCACGATAATTACTCCATTTGCGCCAAGTGATCCATAAATCGCAGTAGCATTGGCATCTTTCAGGATCTGGATATCCTCGATGTCTGAAGGATTGAGATCTGCCAGCGGGTTTGATGCTGCCTGCTGACCCAAACCTGCGGTGATCGGATCGCTGTTGTTCACGAAAACGCCGTCGATGATGTACAAAGGATCTACCGAAGCGTTGATCGAGTTGTTTCCTCTGACGCGGAAAGTAATCCCTGCTCCCGGAACCCCGTTATTCGTCGTGATCTGTACACCTGTGGTTTTTCCCTGAAGGAGCTGGTTAAAACCTCCGCCGGGTTGGTTCTGTACAGTTGATCCTTTGATACTGCTGATGGAACCCGCGATGTACTTACGTTCCTGAGTACTGTAGCCGGTTACGACGACATCATTTAGTTGGTTCTGTGTTTCCTGCAGACGGATCGTCACAGGGCTTCCGTTAACGGTGAGTTCTTTTTGTTCGTAGCCGAGGTAACTTACGAGGAGGATATAAGGAAAACTCTGACCCGTTCTGAAGCTGAACTTCCCTTCGGAGTCGGCAGATACGCTGTGGGTGGTGCCTTTGATCCTGACTACTGCGCCGGGTAATGGCTGGTTGGTCGACTGGTCGAGGACTGTCCCGTTCAGTGTGGATTTGATGGTTGGGTTTACCTGTGCGAAGGATATGGCAGACCAAAAGACGCACAAAAACAGGTAAACACCTTTTTTGTAAAGATGATTCATTTTTTTGTTGTTTAGGAAAATTTAGGGCAAAGCATTTCCATCAGCCTTGTGCAGGCGGTCAGGAATTGGTTCTAAAGGGTATTAGACAGGGTGATCCGGAAGGGATCAGGAGGAATTAACAGCCCGTGCTTTTACACATCGGACAGGAAGCAGGTTGGTTTTTTGCTGAATTTTGCAGCGAAGTAGTGGTGTTCAGGAGAATATTTCCCGCAATTTCTGTAGATGTACTGAGAGGTAAAGCGTGTTTCATGATCGTAACAAATATAATGTCTACTGAATTAGTAGTACTAATTTATGAGATAAGATTGGAAACTGCAATTTTTATTTTTTTCTGGGGATTTTGGGACGAGGGTTGGCAGAATATAATTTCTTTCAATTGAACATATTCCCTTTTAATTGACCTTATTAGCTGATATAAAAAGCACCTTATTCTGAAAAGCCCTCTGAAAAAATATTGTGTCGATGTTTGGAATATTTGCTATTGAACAGACATAAGTCACACAAATCAATGTTTTCATATAATTTAAATCTGGCTCACTTGGCCTTACAGGATGTATGAATTCCTCCGAGATTTAAGATATGAAAATCGTATTGAGGATCCTGTTAGCTGTTCTTGTATTCCTGTTTTTGCAATGGGTCATGCTGGAGCTTTATAAGATTGGAACCGGACCAGAGCCTCACCGATCAGTAAATCCTTATTCGGTTTATAATGGTAAGATGATTTAAGCCCGTGGCTGCCAAGTCACGGGCTATACAAGCAATGATCAACCTTCGCTTGCAATGATCTTTACATCTTTGATGTAGTCACTGTAAGAGACCTCATACCCTTTAAAAGCTTTCAGGAAATTCCAACAGTGCAGAACTTCATCACTCCTGATGGGTCCGATATCAATAGTAGCCTGTTCTTCTTTTTGCAGACCAACATAACCTGAGTAAAGGACAGCATTTTGAGTTTCGCTGTAAATCAACAGATAAACCAGATCAGTCTCACTGTCTTTAGTCATTGGTCTATCGCCCATGATCCAAGTCAGCGATGCATTACCCAAAGTTGAAATCCTAATCTGCGGCACCATCAATGGATTCCTCACACCCTCGCTTAGAAGAAGATCTTTAAAGCTTGTCACAAATTGAGAGCCATCAGTGACTGTGCAATTCATAATATTAGTCATCAGGCAATTCATTGGAGTTTGGGGTTTCTTTTTTGTAATTAGATGGTATCCGATTTTAGCGGCTTCATTCATTTTGCCTGCTAATGCATTAGCATATGCGAATTTTGACCGTGTCTTTTCCTGAAGTGCTGTTGCTGGCTTAACAGGTTTAGTGCTTTTTTTTCTTGGAGGTTCAATGCCAAAGAATTCATAGACATCGCTCATTCTTTTCGCCCAGTTTTTGCGGCGTGCGTTTGGAAAGGGGTTGTGTCTTCCGGGTCCTAGTTTTTTTCTCATAATATTTAAGTTTTAAGGGTGAATTTTTCTTTTAGTTTTCTTATAGCCAACCTAGCGATGACTGCTAGTAATACTAATCCGATTATTAACCATAACCAGGACGGCGTACTCTTTTTGTTATCAGTTTTACTCCCAGATTCAAGCTTCTGCTTCAGTTTAATCTTTGATTTGAAAGCAGCTGCCTCCGATTCAAAGTTTTTTGCAATGTTGGTATTCGAAGAACCAGACTTACTTGATCCATGAATCCTGACCTTCTCTGCTTCTCCTGAAAAGCCTTTCTCGCTTGAGAAGGTAAAGGGACCTTTGGGCCATAGTTCAACGAAGTAATCACTTCTATTGCTATCTAAACGCAGCCCAATCACAGCCGAACTGCGCAAATAATCAATGTTCCCTGAGACCTGCTGCTCTAATTGATTAGTCATTTGCTCTTCATAACGTTCAGAGTTTGACCCGGTATTCTTGAACAAACCGCAACCAACAATCAGAATAGCAAGCGGGCTGATATATTTCAAAGATTTCATGGAACACTCCTTTCTTTGTTGATCCAGTCAGCTACCTGATGAATTGTTCTTCGATGCCTGATCCGGCGATATACACCATCCCCATTTCTACCTCCGCCAGGATTTGTATTCGCCTCGATAGAACTACACCAATCTCCCCGAAGGTTTTCTATGATCCCAACATGAGCAATCCTTTTTAATTCAGGAAAGTAGATCCCCAAAACATTGCCAGCTAAATATTGACCTGTGATTCTTGATTTAGGGAATAAATCAGGACACCATGCTGTGCGCGGTTTCGCAAATCCTTCCTTAGCATAGATAAAACTCACAAAGGCGGCGCAGTATGGAAATCCCTTTTTTAATCCAGCGGTTTTCAGATATGCCTCTACACGTTCACCATCATTGGCATTTGTCTTCTCCCGCACTCCTATTTCGGCCTGCGCAAGTTTCACTAATCTGTCTCTGCAATACTGATTGGTAATTTCCCCCGAAGGTTGTGAGTGTTCCTTTAGCAAATAGCGATGAAACACATTGCACCAGATAATAAGAGTATACCAAATGATGCCAAGTAAAATACGAACTGTTGCCATAGCGATAAAACGTAAAATTGTGAAACCATAGACGATAAAAGTGGAAGCCCAATAGTCATTAGAAATTGATTCAATAACCACCATGAGAGGGCGACAATGAGTAAGAATCCTATGAGACTTATCAATATTAATAACCAGATCGTTTGGTCCATCACACCAATAGTTGGATCAATGCGATGCAAGAAGGCTGAACTCACTATCCAAATGCCCACTAATAGATTGAGCAATAAAAAAGGCTGCCAGTTATAAACATTAAAATATGATGACCGCACAGCGATCGGGATTGATCTTAAGACTTTCATAATAAATGTTTTAAAATGTTATACAATCAGATAATTGATTTAAATACCTGGCAGGCTTATGGGGCCTGCCAGGTTTGGTTCATTTAAGCGATAGGCTTAAATGTACCCAGATGATCACTTGTCGAAACATAAGTTTTATCTTCGGACAAGAAGAACATCCAGCCATACATGGTATCACCAATATATGGTCTTGGTAATTGGATGGTGTACTTTAACATTGCCCTTGTCGCTGCGCCACGGGCAATCACAAATTTCTCCTTTACAGGACTGTAAAAAACAAATGTTGCGAGATCTGTTGGCTTTGAAATTGGATTTAAAGGTGGATTTTCCATTGTCCAGCTTATTTCCAATTCCCCCTGAGCCAAGGGCACTAATGAGGTCTGGTATCCACCATCAATCTCATTTTTAACTTTAAGACCAGTAATTGGCAATTTGGAATAATCCAATGCATAGTTTGGATAAACACCGATTATTGCATTTTTCAAGCCATTGCGTACAGCAAGGTTAATCGCTGTTGGTCCGGTGTTGTCCGATTCATGACCTATGGAAATAAATTCAGAGACATTTCCATAGAACATGGTCACCAGACCAAATTTTGAACGCTGATTGAGTTGTTTCAGCGTTGGCTCTTTTGTTGAAGCTTTTGGGGTGCTTTTACCCACGGTAAGACCTCGCCATTGAGATATTACCACCTGGCCGATCTTTCCATTGAAATCTCCGACCTGTCCTCTTTTGATAATTGACATTTTGATAAATGTTAAGTGAAAAAATTAATTATTTCAAGCCTGTACTACCGGTAGTTTTCTGACTTGTTGAAACGAATGTAGGAAGGGGTTTTATAAGTCACAAGTGATCAGCCTGTTATGTCGTATCTTGTCGCTTCTTGTCGCACATTTGTCTCATTTTACGACATTACAGTGCAACCAGAGTACAGTTTTTGTACTGATTTGTACATAAAACTGTCCCTGGTTTTTAGTAATGAATTTAGAAATTCTTCAGAAAGAGTTACTGGTCACAACCTTTACAGCCATGTTTTTGAGATTTATTTTCTCTGATCCATTGTTCTAGTTCCCGGCGAACATAAACGGGATGGCCCCCAACGTAGTAAGCAGGATAAATCTGGTTTTTGTTCCAGCGTTGAAAGCTCCTTACGCTAAACCTAAATAATAGCGCAGCCTCCTTGAGTGTGATGTAATCTGAAGTCTTTAGAGTAATTTGGTCTACAGGCTTTGTACGGTCAGCAATTTCTTTTAATGTTGTCGAAGCCCCCGTTAATAAATCAATCAACTTATCCAATTTTGAAAATAAATGTTTGAACATAATTAGAAATTTGTTTAATAAATGAAACAATTATGATTACATTCTATCGCCCTATTGAATTTATAAATTCTGTAAATAATAACAAAATTTATTTTGAAGGAAATTGTTTTATTTCAAAAATCTCAGAAGTTACCAAGATATATACTGTTTGATATAGCTTTTTTGTCAGCAGAAACAAAAGCTGAATATACATAAATGGTGTATGGATCTTTATATTTGGGGAGTTTGATGATCTCTGTTCCCTCATTCCTCCTTACGTTATCAATGGAGTAAACAGCAAAGTTTTTTTCCGGGCAGTACGCAACTACCATGATCCTGTCGGTGGGTTTTGTGCCAATTATTTTTTCTGATGTATCCCAGGTGAATACTAAGCCATCCTTTGTTCTTTCAACATTTACAAATTCGTACACTGGCATTTCTCCTTTACTTAAGATGACATTAGTGTAATCTATTTCCTGATTTGGATAAACTCCTTTGATAGCGTTTAGTTTATTGAGGGATGTAGCTTTATTGTATGGGTTTAATGTGGTGTTTTTAGTTTCCAATTCAAATCCTGCGTTGATGAAAGGTTTTAACGGTTTGAGTAGATTTGCGACCAGGGTTGTTCCAGCTCTAACAGCAAGCTGGGCCTTGCTGGGATTATTTTTTTGTTTACCAATCCGCCGTTTAATTAGCTGACCATTTAATTCGTAAATCACGGTGTCACCTAGCCTTCCACGAAAGCTATCAGCGACCTTTTTTGCTGTTGCCATAGTTATAAGTTTTATTGAAATATTGTATTATTACTCAGACAGCCTGGAAATGGAGTTGTTACAGATGCAAGTTGTGTTTTTGGAGTATGTAGAAAATGGCGACAGAAGGTATTGAGAAGACGTTTTTAAGATAATTTTTAGACCAGGGGGCTACCCAACGCCTAACCAATGCCTTCTGAAGGACTTTACAAGATATAGCAAAGACATTCCCTCAGAAAATTAAAATATACCCGGTAAGCCGGAAAAATCAACTGCATAGTTTAGCAGTTGGAGATTTATTAGTCGACGTACGCTTAAATTATTTTTACTGCTTATCAATGGTGTACTATTTCCTATTTCCAATGCATCGGCATTTATTGGTCAAGTAAGTGAGCAGTGTGCGGTGTCAGAGAATTAGAGCTCATATGATGCCTTAATAAATTATATTACCTATTGCAATAGGTAGCAGGGTTTGCAATGAGTTATGCTGGAACTTTATAAGATTAGAGCCAGACCGGAGTTTCACCGGTCGGTTAATCCTTAATCGGTTAATACAGAATAAATTTAGCTAGACTTTTTCAAAACATATCCCAGATCATCAAATTGAGGCACTTGGTGAACAGAAGTAGTTGCCGCTTTCAAAATGTAGTCTCTTAAATTATTAGATAGCGGCGGCTTTGGATGGGGTGCCGGAGCTACGATACCAGCAAAATATGCAGACAGTGCACATAGCTGTGAAGTCCCCAAACATTCAGGCTCTTGTGGATCCATCAGATCCCAACTTGCAGCAACATTGGCGGGAATCCCACCATTATATGAATACCAAGCTCTAGGCATAATGATCAATGCTTTTATAGATCAAAAAGCATATGAAAAACTTTAATAAACGCCTACTCTTTTCAGGGTTTTCGGCTAGTCCCATAATTATCAGGCAATTATAGCAGAAATGCGTAAACAGCAGCTGCTTAATACCAATACAATCTATTAAAAACATAATAAAGGCATCCAGACATAGGTCACATAAGCCATATTCAGTAGATCATAAATCCTATAGGAGATTACTCAAAATATCATACTCTTAATAAGACAGCTTCATGTTTCCTCGTCAGTTGCTAAAAGCGCCGGCGAAAATACATTCATGATTGCATATATAGACCCAATTATTTTTAATCCTCACATGAATCTAATCAAGAAAAACCTGCTGACATTAATGACAAGCCTTTTTGTTTCATTCCATGCGCAAGCTCAATCAACTCCCCCTAAGCCATATGGTGCAATTCCAACTGCCAGACAGCTCAAATGGCATGAAACCGAAATGTATTGTTTAATTCATTTTGGCCCAATCACATTTACAGGAGAGCAACGAGGCTTTGGTGATGCAGATCCCAATGTATTTAATCCCTCTAAACTTGATGCCGGACAAATAGTTAAAGCAGCTAAAGCTGGTGGCTTCAGAGGCATCATCCTTGTTGCCAAACATCATGACGGATTTCATATGTGGCCAACCAAGGTATCAAAATATAACATCAGTGCCAGTTCATGGAGAAATGGCAAGGGCGATGTGGTAAAAGAATTCCAAATGGCCTGTAAAAAGGAAGGTCTGAAGTTTGGGTTGTACAACTCTCCCTGGGATAGAAATAATCTGAATTATGGCTCAGCTGCTTATGTTGACGACTATAGAAATGAATTGAAAGAGTTGTACTCAAACTATGGCCCGCTTTTCATGAGCTGGCATGATGGAGCAAATGGGGGTGACGGTTTTTACGGGGGCAAAAAAGAACAGAGAAAAGTGGATCCGGGAAGTTATTATGACTGGCTTAATACCTGGAAAATAACGAGAAAACTACAGCCGGATGCAGCGATATTCAGCGATGCAGGTTTGGATGTCCGCTGGGTAGGAAATGAGGAAGGCTTTGCACCTGAAACAAGCTGGTCAACTATAACACTTAAAAGTACAGATACAAGGCCCGCTATGCCCGGCTTCATTGATACTAAGAATCTGGGAAGTGGCACAAGAAACGGCAAGAAATGGATTCCCTTTGAAGCAGATGTTCCCCTACGCCCAAACTGGTTTTATGATGCGGATGATGATGATAATGTAAAATCAGTTGAAAAACTATTCGAAATCTATTGTACTTCGGTTGGTCGTGGTGGTGGATTGGATTTGGGGTTATCGCCAAACAAAGAAGGCTTGCTGCATCAAAACGATGTAGAGGTTCTATCCAAATTTGGAATTTTGCTTAAAGAAGTTTTTGCTAATAATCTTGCTAAAAAAGCAAAAATTTCCGTGTCAGATACTAGAGGTGCTGGTAAACAATTTGACATATCTAAGTTAACGGACACAGACCGATACAGTTATTGGGCGACCAAAAACAATATTCATAAAGCATCTGTTCAACTTTCGTATTCTAAACCTATACAGTTTTCCATCATACAGTTACGTGAAAATATTAAGCTTGGGCAGCGTATTGACAATGTGAAAGTGCAGATATTTAATAATAATCAGTGGGAAGAAATAGCAGAAGCCACAAGTATTGGGGCGAACAAAATTATACGTTTAAAATCCGCTCAAACTGCCGATAAAATCAGAATCCTGATCTCTGCACCGGTCAGTATCACACTAAGTGATGTTGGTATCTATCAGGAACCAATCAAAATATAAGACACAAATTATAATCTCTTCATTGGTCATCGACACTATAACCAAATATATAAACTAGTAATGAAATTTAAAGTTGCCATTTGTTTATTCCAAAGCATTATACCTGCCCTATGTTTTGGTCAATCATTCAAACTAAATTCTCCTTCAGGGAATATCCAGATAGAAATTAAAAATACCAGCTCCCTTAACTATAGGGTTCAGATGAGCAATCAAGTTATCATCAAGGATTCTCCTCTGGGCTTTAAATTTGAAAATGAGAAGGACATGGGTTCAGACCTGAAATTGATTGCTCAAGAAATCAAAGAGATTAATGAAGTATGGCGCCCGGTAATAAAGTCTAAGCATGAAAGTATCAAAGATCATTACAAATTTCTGAAACTTAGTTTTATTGAAAAATCTGGACTGCAAAGAAAATTGAATCTTGAATTACGAGCCTATAATGATGGGGTGGCATTTAGATACCAATTGTACCCGGAATCCATGATCGGTTGTAGAGGTATTGTCAGGGAGCTTACGGGATTTAATTTCACTGGAGATCCCAAAGCCTGGGTTGCAGATTATAAAAAATACAATTCTCCACAGGAAG
Organism: Pedobacter sp. MC2016-15; assembly: GCF_026239695.1. Taxonomy (GTDB): domain Bacteria; phylum Bacteroidota; class Bacteroidia; order Sphingobacteriales; family Sphingobacteriaceae; genus Pedobacter. The sequence goes on from NZ_JAPIVS010000001.1 coordinate 352,261, forward strand.
AGCAATTCTTACCAAAGCGCCTGAGTTCTATTGACACTTTAACAAAAGCTGGTCTCCCCTTTTTAATTGAGGTAGATAAGTCCCATTTCGCCGCAATCACTGAAGCAAAAATTGACAATTATCCTGGCTTTTACATAGGAAAAGAAAGTGGTAAAAGTGATCTGATCACAAAGCTATCACCTCTGCCAAGTGAATCTGAACAAGGGGTCAAAGCAAGATTTTCAGACATACTATACACCCCCTGGCGTGTGGTCATGCTTGGAAAAACACCAGGAAGTCTGATAGAGTCTGAAATTATCCAGAACTTGAATGATCCTTGTGCACTCAATGACGTATCATGGATAAAGGCTGGTATGAGTGCATGGGATCATTGGTGGAGTGGCGAAGTTAAACAAGATATGCCCACGATCAGAAAGTATATTGATCTGGCCTCAGAGCAAGGCTGGCCATATATGATTATCGATTGGCAATGGTATGGACCTTACAATAAACCTGAGGCAGATATCACCAAGGCAGCACCCGAGCTTAACATACAAGAGCTATTACACTATGCCAAAGAGAAAAATGTGAGGCTGTGGTTGTGGCTTTATTCTTCAGATGTCAATCGTTCCAATAATTTTGAAAAAGCATTTGCACTTTATGAAAAATGGGGCATTGCTGGTATCAAGATTGATTTCATGGATCGTGATGACCAGGAAATGGTAAACTGGTACAAAAAAATAATAAAAGCAGCAGCAGAACATCATTTGATGGTCGATTTTCATGGCGCATACAAACCTGATGGTATTATACGAACTTACCCAAACATGATTACCCGCGAAGGTGTTATGGGTGAAGAATGGTCAAAATTCTCGAACAAACTTCTGCCAGAACACAATGTAACTTTACCTTTTACGCGCATGCTGGCAGGACAAATGGATTACACACCTGGTGGTTTTTTAAACATCACAAAAGCACAATTTAAGGAAGGTTCACTTCCGACAAAAGTAATGAATACCCGTTGTGCAGAATTGTCAAAGTTCGTCATTTATGAAAGTCCCTTAACAGTAAATTGCGAACATCCAGACAACATCATTAATCAGCCTGGCGCTGACTTCCTTAAAATCGTTCCTACAGTATGGGATGATATTAAAGTATTATCCGGATATCCTGGGGAACATATTATATTGACAAAGCGATCAGGTAGAAATTTTTTCATCGGCGCAATGACCAATAGCCTGTCAAGGGAAATAAAAATAAAGCTTAACTTTCTTCCGGAAGGAACTTATGAATTAACTTCCTGGGCAGATGCAAATGATGCTGAAATAGATCCATCCAAACTCATTAAAAGTAAACGGAAAGTTAATCAAAAAAGTTTAATTAAGATCAAAATGGCTGGAAGTGGTGGATATGTAGCCCATCTAAAAGTCCTCTCAACAGGCAGGACAAAATAATATTGAAAAATAGTTCATCTTGCTTTTTAGTGTCTTTTGTCTCCTGACATTTTTGAGGTTTTCTCTAATTTTAGCTAAAAAGGGGGAAGCTGAAAACCCTGCTCAGAGTAGGCGCATACCTAAATTTTAAAGTTTTTTATTAAAAAACAACATATTATGGGTGATAAACATAAACACAAACAATGGTATGTCTACATTTATGGAAATCCATTAAGCCCAGATAGTTATCAACTGATTACCGTAACACCAAGATGTGTTACGGGTAGAAATGTCTGTGCAATATATGCAGACGGATATGAAGATCAGCCTTTTGATTTTTCACATAAATTGATTACTCATATAGCAAATGCGATAGCAACAGGAGTTCCTCAGCCAGCCGATGCAGAACAAAAGGTAGTTGTACTTAGAAATTAAGATTAACTTATTTGAGCGATCTGGCTAAGGATCATAGCTGGATCGCTAACAATAAGTTATAAATTATTCTACAACCAGCCAGGTATAGCCATTGGCAGGAATAGCTACTTCAACGTAGGTATCCCCGTTCTTATCAAGACGGTAAGATTTTGATTTGCCTTCCTTTTCTCTAATCGATGCTTTATCATGCAAACCGGTGTAGTATAAAGGAAGTTTGATCTTCTTTGTGATTACTTCGTTCAACGGATTATATAACATCACCAGTGCCTTCTCCTTTCCCCTTGGGTCAACATGTAAAATTCCATCCCAGTCCCTCCCGTCTGGCCTGCGCAAATGTATGATCTGTGAATTTAAAATCATCCGGTATGTTTTATACCAGGTTACTACACGGGATACCATCCTTTTGGTATCGTCGGTGTCATAGATTCGTGTTCCCAGATAACAGGCCTGGATACCTGCACCAAAATATTGCATCATCAGCTGTTCATAAGCATCAAGATGTTCGGATAATGGCTCCAAAGTGGCCGCCGCGCCTCCCCCATGATATTCTGTTAAAGGCACGAAACCCCATCCCATAGACGGCATCTTTTCCCAGGTCGCATCATAGATATTCTGACGGTTCAATATGATTTGTTGTGCTCTTGGCAAAGAAAAATTCACCTCACGGTAGCCGAGGGCACATTTACTCCCCCCATCCAAAAAATACCAATCTGGCGTATTCAGGAATATTGCATTTTCTGCACACCAACGGTAAAAGTCTTTTTGAAGTTCAATTTGTTTCCATTGAGAATCATCCAGACCTTTATGTCCGGGGTGTTTGGTTGAAGCACATACGTCACCAGGATACGCACCATCCTGATCGAATTCATCAAAACCAGTTCTTTTATAAAAATCTTTTAATTTTCTAAAATATTCAAGGCCCCATTTGCTTCCAAGACATGGTGAATGAGCATAATATGCATGGACATTGGGCTTTCCTGTTTTGGGATCAATAACGTCAGTTTCATCATCGATGCGCCTGCTCGCTAATAAAGAATATCCCCCTATTTGAATGCCTTTGCTATGAGCATAATCAGCCATTTTCTTACAAAAGCTAATATTTTTCTCCGAAAGGTATTCCATATTAAAGGCTGTGCCAAAACTAAATATCACCATTTCAAACCCGGCAGCAGCGCATTGATCTACTGCTTTTTTAAAGACTGTTTCATCAAAACTCTTGAGGAAAAGGTAGATGGGATTCTGGGTGGCCCAAGGGGCAACTGTTCTGTAAAAAATTCTTTGTGCCAGGCCATTCCTTTCCCGGTCATAACTGTCAAGTAGTAATTCATTCGTCCTGATCGACTTAAAGACCGCTCCGGGTATCAGTTCTATACCCGGGCCGACCGGCGGATGCACCTCAAGCAGACACGGGGTATTCAGGAGATAATTCACCTGCGAAGTATAACTTGTATCAGCCTTCCAATTTGTTGTTTGATCTGACAAACGCGCATTCATCGAATTATTGAATGCATAATTACTTTCGATATATAAACCATGGGGAATCTTAAGCTGAGTGGCAGTACCAGCAACAGAAGATTCCTCTTCATGTACGGCCAGAATCTCATTCACGACCTTATCAACTTTGATGATAGAAATACTTCTATTTTCAATACTGATCCATTTACAAACCAGTGGGATACCATCGTATAATTCGTAATTTACCTTAATGACAATGCCTTTAAGAGCAGCAGTCCCGGATTCAAAATTAAAGGTCACCATCTTGCCAGTGGGCTGCTGTTGGTTCGCAGCCCATCTGGCAGGTGATGGCTTCCAGTTTAGGTAAGGCATAACAGTTGTGATATCGTAGGATTTATATTGAAAATCACCTGCATATGACCTCAGCTGATTTATCCATTCAATCTTTAAATAGCCTTTCTCAGGCTGGCCATAAAGACCGCCTATATTGTAATCTTTCCCATTAATAGTTATCCTTGCTTCTGCTTTAACAGCCCTGAGCAACTGTTGACCATTACTCAGATTGGTAAAATCAGTACAGGAAAGGTTGGGCCTTAAACGGAAAGTTCTTCTTAATAAGCCATTATCCAGTATAATATCTTTATGATCCTCACTGACAAAAATTTCTGCACGGTCGGTAATTTTAGTGATCAGCCAATCTGCCTGTATTTTGTTTTTTTTACTGTCTTTCCATACCGGCAGATATGATTTCAACTCCTGACCTCTGCTTAGCATGGCTTGAAATAACAGCAACGCTGTTAAATATTTTCTCATTATTTTACATTTGGTTTGACGAATATATAAAGAGAAAAAAGGAATAAAAAACCGTAAATTCCTGACTGAAACCTAACACAAACGGTAAAATGTTTTAGCTGTAGTACATTGACAGAAAGTATGTTGATAAGTTTTTTTTACTATATCCTAAACCTTGTGGCCCAGAACGGAAATGGCCAGCCTTGTCTCAAAAAATCTAAAAAATAGGTTTCATCAGCTATAGGGTTACATCCGTTTTGCTTTCTAATAATGCTAAAAACACTTTGGTCATAACGGTTAGCCTGATAGTCGGGATGCTGCGTATTGACGATGATCTCATCTGTAAAAAGAAAAGGATTATCACACGCAGTTTCATACCATTCATTAACAAGCATCACCGAGTGAGCACATTTTCTTAAAAGTACTACTGTTGCCATCAGTTGATTCGAATTGATACTTTCAGCAGGTGTATCAAAATAATCAAAGATCTCCTTCTTTGTAAACCTGAACTCTTCAAGTGGTAATTCAAAATCTACAGTTCCAGTAGTGGACAGCCTTAACATTTCCAGATATTCCTCAAATCTTTTTCTTCCTGAATCATTCACCATACATCCGGCATCACAGTAGACCAATATATCATCCTCATCAATACTATCCAGAGTTTGTTTGATAATATATGGTTTCCACAACCAGTAGCCGCCACCTTTGGGCATCTTTATTGTCTCTTCTACCTGTTCAATAAATTCATGTCCTATATCATCCGGTGTAAAAATTCGAATGTTGTCGAAAAATTGTGAAGACAGGGCGGTCTGCGCTAAAAATTCCCGCTGTTTCCGGTATGCGTCATCACCGTAGGTAATTATGTGTTTTTTCATAGTTATTATAGATTAGTGGTTCTTACCTGAAGATAATCTCTTTTAGCTTTTTGTATAGATTGTAACGATCCATATAGATCATCTTGTTGATAGTTGAAAACGGTGAAGGTTCGGCAACAATGCTTTTCAGCTCATCGATAATGCATGGACTATCCAGATCAATAGTTTTATAATATCTTTGATCATAAATGTCATTGATATTCGGCGCTCCATGATAAATTGGTATGGTATTACATAATACACAGTCGACAAATTTTTCTGTGACATAATTCTTCTCTTCAGAATTCTCTATGGCAATAGAATACTCATAAGGCAATAAACCGGTAAATTTATAATCTATGAAGCCTTTATAACGCGGATCATCTAAATTTAAACGCCAGCCATAAATATCTATATCCAGATCTGATGCCAGAATTTTCTGCAGTAAAGCGGTACGCTTCTGATAAATGCCCCGGGGTTTATTCAGATAGGATACAATTATAGACAGTTTCCTGATCTTTTTTGTGGATGCAGCATAATGGAAAAATGTTTTGTCTACCTTGTCGTGAAAAAACATAAAAGAAGGCGTTTCTATTACAGTTCCGCCAAGATCTATTTGATAGGTATGCTCAAACAGCTCGGCATCATGAATAAGCAAAAAATCACTAGTCCTCAGGAACGGGTTATCTACATTTGCGTCACTCCATGAGGGTTCCTGTATAATGGTAATGATTTTTGCACAAGAGCTTATCAGCTCGTCCGTTCTGTTAAATACAACTGCATAGTCATAATTTTCGCTGATTTTAAAGCAGAGCTGGTCGTCCCATACCGCATAGTTAGCTAAAAATCTTTTTGTAAGCTCTTCTGAGGAAGCATAATTAGAAAATAATCTAACATTCATACGCGTCAATATTGGTCAGACCTAATTTATGAATTGTCACCCTTAGCTGGAATCATCTTGCGGGTTTTGCGACATATGACCCGTGTCAGGGATGCAAAGCTTTCTAACTTGCAATAAAAAACTATGAAAGCACCATACGTCTCCTGCATAATGCCAACAGCGAACAGAGAAAAATACATCCCTTTTGCAACCAGATATTTTCTTGAACAAAACTATCCCTTAGCAGAGCTGATCATCATAGATGACGGAAAATCTTCTGTTGCCAGTCTGGTACCTGAGGATGAGCGCATCCGGTACTATTACACTGCGCCCTTGGGAACGATCGGGCTAAAAAGGAATTATGCTATTGAACTCGCTAAGGGTGATATCATTATGCATTGGGATGATGATGACTGGCGTGCGCTGGACTGGATCAGCCGCTCTGTGGATTTTCTGATCGCTAACGATGCTGATGTTACGGGTATTAAACATGTACATTATTTTTCTCCTATCAGAAACATATTCTGGCAGGGCGATGCACATAACCGCAATATGCAAAATACAAGAGTATGGCTAAATGGTGCCACCCTGGCCTACTGGAAATCATATTGGGAAAAACATCCATTTAAGGATTTGCAGAAGGGAGAGGATGAAGAATTTATACAACATGAAGGGGCAAAAGTATTTGCTCATGATTATATCAATGGATTTGTAGCAATTCTCCATCAGCACAATACTACAATCAAACCATTTGAATACAAAAAACACAAAAAGAATACTTAGCTTAGATGATTACCGGTTTCTATTATAATTTCTTTGAGTTTTGTATACAAGTTATAAGTCTTTGTATAAATATCTTTATTCACCAAAGCTCCCGGTGACGGTTTTGAGATGATAGCTTTGATATCATCAATGATACTGGGACTATCGAGATCAATTGTCCTGAAATAGTTTTGATCATAAACATCGCTGATATTAGGTGCACCATTGTAAATGGGCACAGTGTTGCACAACACGCAGTCAAAAAACTTTTCGGATATATAGTTTTTCTCATGGGAATTTTCAATTGCTATGGAATACTCATAGGGTAAAAGTCCAACATGTTGCTCACCTTTATACCTGTCATCATTGATATACCAGTTTCTGCCATAGATATCAATATCCAAATCCGACTTTAAAATTTGGTCGAGAACATTAATCCGCTTTAGGTAGTTACCCCATTTAAAGTGATGGGAAGAGACAATCATAGATATTTTTTTCTGTTTTTTGATATGCTCGACCCCATCATAAAATTTATGATCTACCCGATCATGATAGAACATAAATGCCGGGGATTCAATTACATTTTTACCCAACGTTACCTTCCACACTTTTTCAAACAAGGTGCGGTCATGTACAATGAGATAATCGCTGTTAGTTAGGGAATATCCCTGTAGAAAAGCCTCACTAAAGGTTGGCTCCTGTATAACGGTAATCAATTTAGCATCAGATTTGGTATGTCCATCCGCCCGGTTAAAGGCAACAGCATAATCATAATCAACATCGGTTGTGAACTGTAGATCATCATCATAGACATCATAGTTGGCCAAGAATCTGTCCAGCAGTTGTTCTGATGCAGCGTAGTCTGAGAAGAATTTGACTTTCATAAGTTGCGATTTGGTAGGGCATAAATTTAAGAATTGACATCTTTTTTCCCCAGCGACAACCCTATTACGGGGCAGATGACCCTATTTCAGACTCTGATTGATCTTTAAATTGATCCCTATAATTTGGTCAGACAACATTTAATTTAACATGATGAAAACCAGACTTGCACACCCTTTAATCTCCTGTATCTGTATCACCAGCAACCGGCCGCAGATGTTATTGAAGAATATTGTGAGCTTCGATACTCAAAATTATCCAAACAGGGAACTGGTCATCTCCTATCCAAAGCAAGAATTTGAAACCAGAAACTTGATCAATCATATCAAGGCCATTTCTGAACTCAATATCCTGACCGTTGAACGTGAGACTGACGAGTCCGTAGGTCAGGCGAGAAACAAAGCAATTGAGATTTGCAATGGTGAGTATGTATGCTGTTGGGACGATGATGACCTTTATCATTACAACAGGATTACCCATCAGTTTAATAGCATGCAGGGAAATTATTATCAGGCAGGTATTCTCTCAAAAGTACTGATCTATGATACGGTTGAAGACAAGGCCTATCAATCCTATGCGCATAATTGGGGGGGCACCTTAATTTGTAAAAAGGAGCTTATTGTAAGGCATCCCTATGGTGACAGCAATAGTTCCGAAGATGTAACTACACTGAACTCGCTCGACTCCAGGGGCTATCTGTTAAGTATCTCAGATGCACCCTTCCTGTATGTGCTGATCCGACATCATCAGAATGCTACCCAACGCATATATTTTCAAAAATTTTTAAATATAAGTAATAAGCTTGATGCTAACTCAACCAGACAAATCCGTCAGCAATATGAAACGCAGATTAACCTTGTATAAATAACAGATAATGAACCGACCAAAAGCATACTGCATTATGCCGACGGCAGACAGGCACAGGTATATCCCTTTTTCCATCAATGACTTTTTGCAGCAGGATTATCCTGATGCAGAACTGATCATCATTGATGATGGTACGCAATCAATAGCTTCATTACTACCAGCGGATAAGCGTATCAAACACTATTTTTTTGATCAAAAACAAAGTGTAGGTATTAAACGCAATGAAGCCTGTCAAAGGGCAACCGGTGAAATCATTCTTCATTGGGATGATGACGACTGGCATGCGAAGGACTGGATAAGTAGGCAGGTACAGTTTCTAAACACTTCAGGAGCAGATATAACTGGCATTGAACATGTAAACTTTTACTCAGCGATTACTGATACCTTATGGAAAGGAACGGCGCTAAACAGAAACAATCCCAACTACCCTGGCTGGCTGAATGGTGCTACTTTAGCATACCGAAAATCATTCTGGGAAAAATATAATTTCAAAGACCTGCAAGCAGGGGAAGACAGTGATTTTCTTAAAAACTCCGGAGCCAAGTTATTTGCACACGATTATATCGATGGATTTATTGCAATTCTCCATCCCCGGAATACAACCAGAAAGTACTTTGAGAATCCAGCACATAAAATAAATTCCCTATAAATGCATAAAATAAAACTGATTGAGGCCGGTAATGAATTGGGGTTGGGTGGTACTGAATATGCCATTCAGCTATATAGCAAGTATCTCAACAAAGAATACTTTGATGTTACAGTGGTTGCTCTTCGTGAGGGTGGGCCCAGAAGGGAACTGATTGGGAAACTGGGTTTACGAGTGGTTGTTCTTGACGGGGACCTTAACAAACTAGCAACTATGCTGCAGGAAACAGATGTGTTCCATTGGCACGGATATGGGACGCTGGATCAGGACCTGTTTGAGGTGATACGAGACAACAAACCAAAACTGGTGTTGCAGACCAATGTTTTCGGAGCCTATAAACATACCAAACTATATAATGTCATAGACTACGACTTATACATCTCCAAAATGATCCTGGTCAGGAGAATGTTTTATGACCAGCATCTGCCTGATAATTTTGCTTATAAAAGAAAGGTTCTTTCCTATCCAATCGATATACCGGAAATTGAACGCTTAAGACCATCAGATTGGGAATTACAAAGATTCAAAAGGCAACATGGATTACAAGGATTATTTATTGTTGGAAGGATAGGAAGGGCAGATAATGCGAAGTTTGACCTTATTACTCTGGATGCCTTTGCAGCATTTGCTGAAAATGTAAAAGAAGCGCAGTTCCTTTTGGTAGGTTGCACACCTGAAATTTTGTTCTACGTTAATCAATTAGGAATACAGGATAAAATGCTTATTTTGGAAAATACAGCAGATCTAGAAAAATTATTATATTATTATCACTCAATGGATATCTTTCTGGCCGCAAGTGAATTTGGAGAAAGTTTCGGGATGGTGATTGCTGAATCTATGGTTTCCGGTATCCCTGTCGTTACGATCAGTACGCCACATAAGGATAACGCACAGATTGAATTGGTTGACAATGGTACAACAGGTCTGGTAGTGGAACGGAGCATTACAAAGATTGCAGATGCACTGCTTTTCCTCTATCAGCATCAAGATTTGCGATCAGCATTTTCTGCTGCATCAAAACGAAAAGTTGAAGAAGCATATCGTGCGAGTCGTATTGTCAAAAGTTTGGAGAATTTAATTTTTGATCATTTGAGGATCCCCCTGCTCAATTCAGGAGGATCACTTTTAACAGACTATTCACAGGAAATGGTTGACGAGTATATTTCAAGATTACATAATTTGTGGCAACCAGAAATACAGCTATAATCTGCCGGGTTTAATATGGAATAGCCGGGTTCCACCCTTCCACACCAACTGAAGATCAAAGGCGATGTTAGACTGCACTTTAATTTCAGGCTGGTCGGTACTTCTCTTTCTCCTTGCCACCCAAAAATTGATGAGTCCCTTTTCCTTATAAGGATATTTATTCACTCCAAATTCATCCAGCAGGCGAACATCCCAAACAACAGTATTGGCAGGAACATTAGGTCTAATTCCAAAAACATACTCAAAAAGCACAGATATTGGCACAAGACCCGTCCAGCCGACCAGGTCTTTCTGGTATTTTCCCTCCACTCTGTCAGGTGCATAATTCTCCCATAAAGTGCCGGTTTTGTTGAAGACCTTAACCACATTATCCAAATGATTCAATGCAATCTCATATGCCAGAGAATCCTGCTTGTATTTTGTGAGGCCGCGCAATACCATATAGGATGTGGGAGCCCACACTCCCCCTTGCCAATAGTTACCGCCTGGTGTGAATACAGGATGATCTGCGGAAAGTGTTGGTACACGATGCAGGCGTGCAAATTCGCGGGGATTTTCCAGGTGACCGATAAAATTTTTCAATTTATTATTAGGTATCGCTTCAGCAAGCAGTGCCCAGTAAGAAGCTATGCTTTTTACGTTTGATAAAGACCCATCGCGAAACCGGTCATAGTAAAAAGATGTTTGCTGGTCCCACATTTTGGTATTAACGTATTCAGATAATTGCTGGATTTCAACTTCTATTTCTTTGATCTCATTTTCGCGGCCTAGTGTTTTTGCGATAGCAATCAGTACTTTGCCTGCAAAAAGCTCCTGCATTGATGTATCAATCCAGGACATAAAGGCATGACTGAATTCATTGTGAAACCCCTCAGGGACACGAGGCTGATTATCCATACCGCATCCCCAGCCCGTTGAAAAATATGAACCATCTGGCCAGGAACGGTTGGTTCTAAACCATTTATAATAAGCCAGCAAAGGAGCAAAAACTTTCTTTAGTCGAGTCTGATCATTGAAATTCTGGAAATATTCCCATTCAGCCCATGGCATGATATTGGGACCTGTACTGGATGCATCGAAACGTTCAAATAATTCATTGCCATCCAGGGTAGAAATCTCGCGGCATATAAATCCGTCTTTGTGTTGTTTATTGTAAAAGTTATCCAGGCTGCCCTGAAAATTAAAAGCATTGTGCCCATATCTCCCAAATAAGACCATGAAACTTGTATCCCACATAAAAATATGTTTATTAAAGGCAGGATCAATATAGGGCTCGATAAAGCCGTTCTCTTTTGTAACAGGATGTACATTGCGAAATGCCAGTGACCAGGCTTTCCAGTAGCATGACACTACATCACTTCGCTTGGGCCAAATAGGTTCTGGTAGTTTTTCCTTTATTTCACTGAAGGTAGGAGTTTTTGCAGGATTTGGTTTTTGGTTCAGGAAGGTGTTCCGGAAGACCAGAGAATCTGGAACATAGGTGTTCACGTAAATTTGGGCCTGAGCAATACCTGATAGGAAGCCAGCAATAATGATTGATAGAAAAAGGGTTTTCATGTATTTTGAAAGGATATTTGGTTGTAATTCCAAAATTACTCAAATACAAACCGTCAACCGTCCTTAACAGTCTAACACCAAGTGCAGGTCTTCTTAAGGAGCAATTAACTTCCAGCCCTGCCCCATCCTGCTATTCCACTTTTTCTCCAGATAAAAAAATTCATTTGATGTAAGTTCAAGTTTACTGAGCATAAAATTTACATCTGAAGTAGCGCTTCCCAGATGCTCTACAATAGAGCTTGTGACTAGAGCATGGCCCAAATGAAGGCTTGCCATCAAGTTGGCATAATCATTATCTGCGCACCAGAATGTAAAGTTCTCATCTAAACTTCCAGTTAGCCTAAGCACATCACGCTTTAGAAATAAACACCATCCTGCTATCTCGTATCTATTTCTATAACCTGGATAAATTCCTGTATTGAAATGAAAGCCAAGTCCCTCGTGATGAGATGGTGATAGAGGTGATGCACTGGAAAGATCATAATATGTATCAAATGCTATAAGAATTTCTGTTGCCCAATTTGTATGGAAAATCAGATCATTGTTGCAAAGGCATAAATATTTTGAAGAAGTGAGCTCAATTCCGATGTTCATGAATTTGTTATATCCAAAATCCATATCCGGATATAAGGTTACAGAATTTTCATATTGATGGCCATCCAGCGTTCGTTCTGATTCAATAACTATTACATTAAATTTGATCTTGTCTCTGTCTTCAGAATCCATTAATGAATGTATGCAGTTTTCTGTCATAAGTTTTAATGCTGCATTGTATGCATAACTTAATATGATAATGTCGACTTCTGTTATACCTTTCATAGTTCATTCTGTTAAAGAATTCATTAATACAATCCCAGGGTAACCTCCACTTCATTATTTTCACTTATTTCAAGATGGTCAAGTGCATGTATCATGTATATGCTTGTGAGCCGACCTGTCCCTTCCACTGCGACATAGGGTCCAACTTTATCTACAGCAAGTAGTGTTATACCTTCCAATTTTACATCCTGATTTTTTAACGCACGGTAAATTCCGGATACCCGCGCATCGAGATAAGGTAGTTTGTTGAGATTTCTTGCAGCGTCAGAGATGAGGTAGGATCCATCGGTATTTCTTTTCCAACCTGGTAGCTGTAAGGTGTAAACCAGATCCAGATCTGACTTTTTTAGTTCTAAAAGAGCGCGATACCAATTGATATATAATGAGATGGAATCAACCAAACCTTGCTTGAGCTCTAAAACATTGCTGATTCCTTCCTTTTCTAAATAATGGCTGCCGGAAAGTAACATTGTTAGGGTTTCCTGTCTGGTTGATTCAAATGCCGGATTAAAAAATTCGGAGTACACTTCCCCTACTGCCCATCTTCTCAGTACTTCATGGCGGTCTATTTTTTCTAATAATTTCATAGCGTATCCTTTGATGTTTGACTGGTTTAGTATTAACGTAAGTTAACGAGAAAAAACTCCCTTTGTCGCTATAGTAAATTTTAGGGACTTTTGGCCAGATTTATAATGAGACATCTGTCCTTAGTATGAAGAAATGCTTTGTCTACTTTTAATACAAAATCATTTAAAATTATGAAAAGATCTTGGTATGCATTTATGGGTGGAGATCCGTTTAATGTTGAAAACTATCATAGACTCACGGCAAAACCGGGTTATTTATGTGGGGCAAACTTATGCGCGATTTATGCTACGGGAGTGGAAATTCATCCATTGGATCCTCTATCTAATAATCTAAGAGACTACATTAAAAAAGGTTTAGAGACGGAGTTATTGCAACCTTTTGATCCATTTTTTACAAAAAAGTATGTATATCTAAAAGATGTATAAACGGTTTCCTGGGAGGTTAACTAATAATCTCCCAACCTGTGCCCAAACGATATTTCCATTTTTTTTCCCAGTATTTTAACTCTCCATAAGTTAAATCTTGCTGTTTGTAATCTGTTTGAGCATGCAGGGTGATGCTACCAAGGTGGTCAACTCTTGAAGATGTTACTAACCCGTGCCTCAGCTTTAAGATAAAAAGTGTATTTCCATAATCATTATCTGCACACCAAAAACGGTAATTTTCATCCAGTCTGCCCATTTGCTTCAATAGGTCGCGCTTGAAAAATAGACACCAGCCTGCAATATGTGCTCTAACTCTGTATCCGAAATGTATAGAACCGTCCAACTTAAAACCCTCCTGCGGGTGGAAAATACCACAAGCAGGTGATGCACTGTCCAATTTAAATTTCTCGCAAGCATTGACAATATTGGTAGCCCATCCCTCATAAAATATCAAGTCATTATTACAAATACAGACATAAGGCGACGAAGAGATGTCTATGCCTTTATTCATATACAGATTATATCCAAATTCAACATCAGGATAAATCGTTGTCGTATATTCATATTGATATGAACCCATTGCTCTCTCGGATTCAACTACGATAATATTAAATTTGACCTTAGTCGGATCTTCTGAGCAGAGTAGTGATTTAATACAATTGTCAGTAACCTCTTTGAGTTCAATACTTTGAGCATAACTCAAAATGATAATGTCTATTTCTATTTTTTTACTCATAATTGATAGGGTTTTTCTAAATATTTCCATTCATTTAAAATTGAATTTACAATAAAGTACGATCAGTGAAACTTCTTTTGTAATTCCGGATCATTTGTCCCAAATGTTGCAAATATTCCAAAAGACAAATTCTTGTTTGTAGCGTTAAATATTTATGTCGATCACTTATGAGACAAGTGTCCCTATGAAAAACCTAGCCTATCATTTAATTTTATAACATACAATTATAAAAACAAAATTCTATGGATCAACCACTCGTCTCCTGCATCATGCCGACTGCAAATCGGCAGAGATATCTTCCGATGGCCATTCAATACTTTTTAGAACAGGACTACGTTAGATCTGAGCTAATCATTTTGGATGACGGAAAAGAATCAGCATTTGATATTATTCCAGACAATCTAAGGATCAAATATTTTTATATTGAGCCAATGGGTACTATTGGTATCAAAAGAAACGCAGCCTGTGACAAAGCTAATGGTGAAATCATTTTGCACTGGGACGATGACGACTGGTATGCACCAGACTGGATAAGCAGACAAGTGGAAGCGCAATTAAAATCTGGAGCCGATATAACAGGCTTAAATAGAGTGATTTTTTTCTCTCCATCTTTGAATAAACGGTATATGTATGAAGATACCGATGAAGATAAACCCTGGTTGTGTGGAGCTACAATGGCATATAAAAAGTCCTTTTGGAAGGAACACAGCTTTGTAGACCTACAAGTGGGTGAAGATTACGATTTTGTATGGAATTCTGGCGGGAAGATTTTTGCTTTAGATTACCTTCATGGATTTGTTGCAATTCTTCATGCAAACAATACCAGTATTAAACCTATTGAAAATCCTAAGCATAAAAAAAATCCAGTGGGTTGGAAAGAATCAAAACCAGCATCCTGATTATGAGTGCTCATCACGTGTCTTGTATTATGCCGACAGCTAATAGAGAATTATTTGTACCAATGGCTGTAGATTACTTTCTTAATCAAAGTTATCGCAACGCGGAATTGATTATTGTTGATGATGGCAAATATTCTGTCAGATCAGTAATACCTGAACATTATAGAGTAAAATATCATTATACAGAACCTCTTGGAAGCATCGGCCTTAAAAGGAATTATGCATGTCAGCTGGCACAAGGTAAAATAATCATGCATTGGGATGATGATGACTGGTATGGCTATGAATGGATTGCAAAACAGGTCGCCGCATTAGAAAGCTCCGGCGCAGACATATGTGGTTTAAATCAAATTCCTTTTTATTCGCCTTTGATGAAAAAATATTGGAATTATGATGGCAGAAGCCAGGAAAGGCCCTGGCTATCAGGTGCAACTATGGCTTATCATAAATCTTTTTGGAAAGATCATCCATTTAAAGATGTGCAAATAGGTGAAGATTATGATTATATCTGGAATAATAACGCGACTATATTTGCACATGATTATACCGAGGGATTTTGTGCTATACTCCATTCGGGTAATACTACACTCAAACCTTTTGAAAATAAAAAACATAAGAGACGTGCGATACAATATATGGATATTGAATTTAAGGGAGATTCCGAAAACCCAGAAAAGAGTAGGATCTAATGCTAAAATTGGAATATGCCTTGGTATAAATTAATTAATAATGAGCTGGATATATGTGATTCATCCAGTTATAAAATCTTAAATAAAGCACCTGATTGTGTCGATGGCCCTTACTTGCATGCTATATTTGCAGACGAAATTCCTGAAGATCCGGAACGAAGGCCTGATATTGAAGGAACACCGGGACTACTCTTTTATATTATTCGAGCCTTGGCAAGTGGTAAAGGCCAACCCTCTTCCACCTTTCCACCAGTACCGCTTGAGGTACGAATGTCTCCTAATCCTGCAATGGATAGTACCAATTTTCAATATGTTAGGGGAAATGCCGAAAACCCAGAATAGAGTAGGCTGAAATTTAAAGTTTTCTGATCGCTTTTTGATCTATAAAAGCATCCTTTATTATGCCTAGAGCCTGGTATGTTTTCAATGGGGCAACAACAGCAGATGCCCAGTATGCGGCAGGTAATTATCGACTTTTAAGTAATAATTCAAAACCTGCTTGTGTAAATGGCATACAGGTATGTGCAGTTTATGCTTTCTACCCTGGCCCAATCGCACCTCTAAATCCTCTTGCTCCCCTCAGTACCAATATTAGACAATATATAGCTGATGGTACCGCCACATTAGTATCTCAACCACAGATCCCAACGGATGCTAAGCGATATGTATATATGAGAGGCGTATTAGTTTGATAAATGTAATGATTCCGCAATAATAGTAAAGCATCTAGAGCTTACATCCTAAATTATTGCGGAATCTGTATTTTTACTTAACCACCTCTATAAGTTCAATTTCGAAAATTAAATTACTATTTGGTGGAAAACTTCCATGCGCTGTATGACTTCCATATCCCAGGAAGGAAGGTATATATATAATCCATTTTGATCCTACTTTCATTAATGCCAATGCTTCCTTCCACCCATCAATCACATCAGCTAATTTTAATTCCACAGGTTTTGCATTTTTCAACGTAGTTTCGAAAACTTTACCGTTCACTTGCATTCCAGTGTAATGAACCTTAATTTTATTATTAAATTTGGGTCTAATACCATTTCCCTCACGAATAATCCTATACTGTAAACCTGAAGGCAGTGAAATGACACCTTCTCTTTCTTTGTTTTCATCTAGAAATCTTTCATTCTCCTCTTGTGTGGCATTGTTTACTTGTTTAGTGGAAGATTTGTTTAAAATATGTTGATTAAAGTTATTATTCTCACTGACTTCGGTGAAGATTAACTTATCGACAGTTCGCAATTCTTTCCTGAGAATCAATCCATAGGAACTTAAAACCATATTTATGTCCTCAAAACTTGCATGTAGATCTAAATTAATTCTTATCCATAAATTAGAGGAAATCCTACTATCGACGGAGGCCGCTGGTGTTTCATCAAAAACATAAGGATGATCTTCCTGATTATTCAATTTTGATATAAGCCCTGAAACACTTATCCCTATTCCAATTTTTTCTCCCTTAACTTTTTTTGCGATTCCTGATGAAATTTCATTTAATACCCACACTATTTCTGTTCTTTTTTCCCAACGTACATGTAATCCTAAGATTTCATCCAACTGTTTATTGACTTTCCTATAGATTTCTGAATCACTTTGACCGCTATCCTTATTTACGGATTCAAAACAATGTCCAGCAGTTAATATCCATTCTTCAGGATACCTATTGTCTTTGTAATTCCACCTATACTTAGAGCGGTCCAAAACTTCCCACACGGTTTGATTTGAATCAATAGTCAATGATGGTGTAATGAGATCTCCCATTTTATATGTGGACATCCAATTTACTACATACATAGTATGAATTGGTTCATTGATCATATAAGTTCTAAATGTTCGATCATATGCATTCCTTATAATACCTCTGCCTCCGCTAAAGCCCATGGTATTAATGCCGGACTTATAACCAGATAGAGCTGTGTATATTATTGGGTGCCTCTCATCACCGCCAATATCAAAAAGCTTTTTGGAATAATCGTGCTTAAAAAAATCATTTTTAATCTTCCAATTAACATTCTCGCCGGCTAGTATCCGTGTAATATTTTGTTCATCGACATAATCGGCTGTTGTGATACCAACAACCTTTCTGTTATAAATCCAAATTTCATGCGGCACTCCAATGTGAGGGAAGTAAGTTTGAAATATTTTGTCTTCAACAACTGAAGGGAGAGTATTTGATTTTGTATATTTATTATTTTTCCAAAATGCAGAAACTATACTCTCTGACTCATATGTAACGGGAAGGATTTTCAGTCTATTTCCAATTTTTTTTTGCAAATCTTCTAGACGGGGTAGAGCAGCAATACATCCACTACAATTTGTTGACCAAAAATCTATCAGCAACAATTGATTATCAAAATCCGAAATTTTGCCATAACTATATCTCGCATTAAATATTTTTGGGATGATAAAGTCTGGAACTGAATCTCCCACTGTCAGAGCGACAGTTTTAACGTTCCCATTTAGTCGCTCATCATCTGGGAAATGCTTTTGACAAAGTACTTGTAAGGGCAATGTTAGTAATATAAAGAAAATGCTTTTAAATAATATTTTCATAAGTCTTCTGATATGTGATTATTTAACTTCATTGAATGTATAGGCAAATCATAAACTATCCCAAATCACTCGTGATTTTATGTATCCTTTGTCCAAAGACTTGCCATAGATAATTAGTAAATTAGGTTATAATAAATTTAGAAACTGAAGTCAACAATTATATATCTAAAGGGGGATGCCGAAAACCCTTCAAAGAGTAAGCATAATTAAAGTTTTTGATAGCTTTTTGATATATAAAAGCATCTATATTATGCCCAGAGCTTGGTATGTATATAATGGCCAAACACCCGTAACAGCCGCAGGATCCTGGAGCTATATCCCACCTATTGGAGATTTTCCCGGAATTGAGTGTATTGGACCAACTACACTTTGCGCCATTAGTTGTTATTATCCATTTGCGGAAGCACCACAACCTAATCCTTTATCTCCATTATCTTCCAATATAAGGGCATATATTAACCTTGCCCAAAGTACTTCCGCGAATGCTATACCTCAGACAGGTAAGCCATATTTATATAAAAAATCTAATTAATAACAGTGTCAACTAAACTCATTAATTTATTCTTGTTCCATATTATGTGCCGTGGCATTACGAAAATCGAATAATGGTATTAGATAGTAATTTATCCGTAAGAGGGTTGGTTGGTGAGAATGAAGGGGGAAGCCGAATATCCTGTAATAGAGTAGGCAAAATTTAAAGTTTTTAATTGCTTTTTGATTCACAAAAGCATAAAATATTATGCCGAGATGTTGGTATGTTTATAATGGTGGGACCCCTGTAACAGCAGCTGGGTCCTGGAACCTCCTTGGTTGCGACGGCGCAGCAGTTATCGGATGTGAAGGTCCTGCGACTTTATGTGTTATTTCTGTGTATGTTCCTGTATTGCCAGCTCCTGCAACTCCTTTTGCACCATTATCACCAAATATTAGAAATTATATTAACTCTGCACTTGTTACGTCTTCCAATTCAATTCCACAAATAGGGATACCTTATCTATATAAGAAAGCAGACTAAATGCGTAATGGCAAAGAAAATATTTAAAGCAAATTGAGTTTTTTTCAGCATGTCTAAGTTTTATTATTTGGGACAGAAAGCACCTAAAAAACCAAAGAATTACACATAAATTAGTGCATGGTTAATAGTTAAATATGAAACTCTGTATTTCTAAATTTAATTTGTAATCTAAATAGGGAGATGCCGAAAACCCTGCAACAGAGTAGGCGTAATTAAAGTTTTTTGATTGCTTTTTGATTTATAAAAGCGTCCATTTTATGCCTAGAGCTTGGTATGTATATAATGGTCAAACACCTGTAACGGCAGCTGGATCTTGGGATTACCTACCTTCCCAAACTATTGAATGTGTTGGTCCTACTGTATTGTGTGCAATTTATGCTTATTTCCCATTTGCACCAGCACCACAGCCCAATCCACTATCACCCCTAAGTCCTAATATTAGGAGTTATATTAATTTAGCACAGGCTACATCAGCCAATGCAATACCACAAACTGGTGGTAAACCATACCTATATAAAAAATCACAATAAGATGATTTTGGAGGTGCCTAAAGGCACCTCCAAAATTATTTTTTAAATATCTGCACTATCTAAAATTCTGAGTGACGTTATTATTCTGTATTACTTCCGTAGGAATGAGAAGAACATATCTGTTGTCATTTGCCGGTAAGGTATATGTAATAGATTGTGCAGTTCTTACCAGAGTTTTAGCAAATCGATTGTCTCGGTTTAATCGTCTTAAATCGGACCATCTTAATCCTCGCATTAATAATTCCTTTCTTCTTTCAGTAAGTATTTTGCTCAATAATTGATCTGCGTTGTCTATAGATATATTAATGTAGGTGCCATTGATCCATCTTGATTTAAGCAATGTATTTAGATCCGCTTGTCCCGAGACAATATTACCAGCACGAGCATAACATTCTGCACGAATCAGATATACTTCATCAATGGCAATTCCGTTAAACAATGATGATGAAACTGAACCATCATAGTTACCAGAAAAGCGAAATGTACCAACATGCAATGGTCCAATATTAGCTTTAATGTATAAAACTTTACGTAAATCATTTGCTTCGTAAGATGCGGCTAAGCCAGGATCTATCTTCGCAATAGGTGCATCCGCTGTTCCAGGTTCAAGTAAAAGACTACTACTTGAAATACTATGAAATAACACCTCTTTATTATATCTAACAAAGGGTGCTGCGTCAGTCTTACTTAAAGTGTTGAAATCTAATAATTGATTATTTATCTGCAGTGATGCTGTTGCATTTTCCAAAGCACTTTTATACTCTTCCATTGATAAATAAACTCTAGCTAACATAGCGTAAGCAGCCGCCTTAGACGGACGAGTTGCTATAACTACTGTATTTGGCAATAGCGATGTCGCTTCCTGTAAATCACGCAAGACTTGATCATAGGTTTCCTTAACATTGCTTCGCACAATTTTCTCATTTATATCTGACGACATTTTGAGTGGGATGCCAATATCTTGTGAGGCTGTCCCAGCTGCATATGTCTTGGCATATAATTGTGCCAGATTCCAATGTCCCCACGCTCGATAAAATAATGCTGAACCTTTCAAAATATCAAGTTTTTGTATGTCCTCACTTTTATTCTTTCTAAATTTATCACTATTCTCAATTATCAGGTTTGCAGTGTAAATTATAAAGTATGTATGTTGCCAGCTCGAAGAAGAATTACGAATTGCAGCATTATTCCATGTATAAAAATCTCGATCTTCATTGGTTACATCTTGTGAAATGTAGATATTATTGTCTACGTAATAATCATCAGCTGACAAAGTCCCATCATTTGATAGACCTAGATTTAGCGTCATATTATCTAATAGTAATTGTAAATCTTGTGTTGATTTGATTGGAACTTGTGTATTAGTGCGTTTTACATCAAGGTATTTTTCACAAGAATGCATTAAAACGCTAATTAATATCAAGGATAAATATAATTTTAAGATTTTCATTTTAACTAAATTTAAAAGTTAGCGCTTAAACCAAAACTATAGGTTCTGGGAGTTGGATAATCATTAATATCAGGATCAATTCCATATTTATTAGCCCTCCAAACTATTCCAAGATTACTTACATTGAAATAAAGACGTAAATTTTTCACCGCCCAGTCCTTTCTATTTAAACCATATGAGCAAATGATCTCTTGTAATCTTACATGGTCGGCCTTTAAAACATTTATATCTGAGAATTGATAAAATTCATCTCTTGCGGAGCTGATTGGAAATGTTAAAGATGGAACATTAGTTTTTAGCTCATCTCCTGGTGTCTGCCACCGTTGAGTGTACTCAGATCTTTGCAGAACCCTTTGAGTGAAAAGTTGGGTATAACTTACTGGATTAGTTTTTCTAAAATAATATCCCAATTTATATAAAAGGTTAGCAGATATTGAAAAAGATTTATAGCTGAATGAATTGCGCAATGAACCGAAATACACTGGAACTGAAGAACCGAAATAGCGTGCTGTCGACAAGGGTGCCGCAAGAATGTTATTATATGCCTGACTTCCAGCCGAAGTACCAGATATTGATACAACCTGTCCATTTAAATATCCTCGTGGATCACCAGTTGAAGGATCAAGCCCAGCCCAGCGTAGTGCAAATAATCTATACACATTATAACCTTCATTATATGCTTGCGCACCCACTAAGCCTTGAGTGACATTCGCTGCAGCTGGTGAAAAAAGCTTCGTCACTTTCACCTGATTGTAGCTGAATAGAAATGCGCTGCTCCAACTAAAGTTACCTCTTTGCAAGTTTATGGAATTCAATATTAAATCAACACCGGAACCATGCATATTAGCAGTGTTATAAGTTAATCTTCTGTAACCAGTTGTTGGATCTACTATTCCCTCTGAAAGAAGATCAGTAGTTTGCTTATCATAAAATTCAATACTTCCTGATATACGATTGTTTCTGAAGCCAAAATCGAGTCCCAAATTTAGAACCCCAGTTTTCTCAGGCCTGAGTTTGAAGTTGCTAGCATCACTGAGCGTAGTTGCAAATGGTAGTCCATTGTCACCAAAGCTCGGACTTTTTAAAATCAATGGATAAGCACTAACTGCAGGATTTACATTACCGTTATATCCATATGTTGAACGTAATTGGAGTCGAGGCAAAAATGACCAGGTATAGAAATCTTCGTTGGTTATATTCCAACTCAACCCAGTCGAAAAGAAGGGTACTCCTCCTTTGTTACTTCCGACCCCAAAATCGCTTGAAGCATCTCTACGAATGCTTGCTGATACAGTATACCTCCGATTATATGTGTAAGCTGCATTAGCATATGTCCCAATTGTCCTTGTTGTGACACTACTAAAGGACTGCGGAAGTCCCGGTAGCAGGGCGGACAGAAGCCCTGAAGAGTTAGTATACAATAATGAAAACCTAGTATTATATGTAAGCTGATTTACATTTGAAAGTTGATCCTCGTTATAACCATAATAATTATTAAAAGTAGATTTGCTCTGAAGTTGACTTATATCTACACCAATTATTCCACTTAAAGTATGTTTGCTGCCCCAGGATTTATTTACATTTAATTGCCCCCTTAATGTGTTGGTCTTAGGCCGTCTTAATCCCGTATTTAAAAAACCTCCTAAAGGAAGGTTTCTCACAAAGGTGTTGGGTGTTGTGTACTGATTAATTAGATCTCTCATGTAAAAAGAGTTTTCTCTATATAAAGTATTATCCTCACCAAGCCCAGCACTATAATTATATGCTACGTTGCCTGAAAATACTGAGTTAAATGAATATACAGCATTTAAACCTAAATTAATATTCTGGAATTTATTCTTATAATATCCTTCTTTAATATCTTCGAGAGGCTTATATTGTAAACTTAAAACTTTGTTGCCATAAGTTGACTCAAAAAGATCTACCCAGGCTTTCCGATATGTTTTGGGTACGCTTAATGGATTTCCAGCATTGTCTGCCAATCGTGTATAAGGATAAAAGGTCTCATTTGTAGTACCACTAATTCCATTGTTGAGAGCCTGATTATTAGCATTCTGCAAACTATATGCAATATTCGTTTGCAATTCCAGCTTTTTAAATATACGGATGCCAGTTGAATAATTTACAGTTATTCTATTAGCATCTGATTGCTTCGTATTATTTAAAGTATTATCGTAACCTACAGATAATCGATACGAAATATTCTTGCTTCCTCCATCCACGCCCAGTGAGTAACTTTGTCTAAGTGCACTGCGAAGAAAATATTTGGTATAATCTTTTCGGATATCATTCTCACGCAGTAAATTTAATGCAGCATCGGTCTGACTTTGGGTAGTTTCACCTCTTTTTTGTTGACCTAAGATTTCGTCTACTGGCGATATACGTCTCTGAGGAGTTGTAATAGTAGCTATTGTAGGAATTGTAACATTAGTATTATTGTTATAAAATCTTTTCACCTCTGCATCAATAAATTCAGAGGTACTCATATATTTATTGTAAAACAAATCTAATTTTTCCGAAATATTGAAATTTGAATTGAATGATACTGTTATTGGCTTATTATAACCACCGCGTTTAGTCTTTACTACTATTACTCCATTCGCAGCTCTAGATCCCCAAATTGAGGCAGAAGCAGCGTCCTTCAATATTGTTATACTTTCAACTTCATTTGGATTAACATAATCAATAGAGTATGGAGTAGCAATACCATCAATTACAACAAGTGGAACACCTGTATCTTCATTGGCAGCACGTGGAAGTGTCGTTATCCCTCTAATAGTTAAATTACTCAAAGTTGAGGGACCACGAACTGATAGTTGATTACTTGAGTTAGCTGCCGTAAGTTGATTGTTAAAATTCATACTTGTTGTAATACCTTCCAAGCGTCGCAGTAAGTTTGGGTCAGTACTATGTTGTAGTTGTTCTTTGGTAATTACCTCAAATGATCCCGTTGCACGCTCTTTGGGCAAATCCTGGTAACCTGTACTTACCACATTTACCTCTCCAAGGTTATTACTCCCAGGGACCATCTTAATACTTACCTGGTTAGCATCCACTCCACTCAAAGTGATTTCTTTCGTTAAGTATCCAATGTATGAGATGATTAAAGATCCTCCCTTTTTAGGGCCGTAGATAGCAAATGTTCCCTTAAGTGTGGTATAAGTGACTTTCCTGCTATCTTTTACTTTTACAGTAGCACCGGCCATGGGCTTTCCATTTTCATCCGTGATAGTACCTTTATAAACTATTGAATCTTGCATCAATAATGAATTGGTTATGGCAGAGGTTACGTATTGGGATTTAATGACAATACTTTCATCTTGGATATCAAATAATAATTTTTGTTCCTTCAAACTTGTAGCCATTACCTCAGCTATCGAAGTGTTATTAAAATGGGCATCAATAACCCGGGTTATATCAATATTGCCTTTTTGCCAAAGCACATCATACCCTGTCTGGCGCTTGATTTCTTTAAAAATCTGTTTCAGCGTAATTCCCTTTTGATTTAACGTGATCCGTTGCCCATAAGTGCCCGCACTTACATGCATGATTCCTGCAAAAATCAAAATTGTAATTAGCCGCATTATTAATAAAAATTTATACAGGCCACCTTTAGGGCAACCTGAGAGTTTAGTATAAAATTTCATAAATTTGTTGCTGGTTTTAATAGCTAAGAAGCAATCTAAAAAAGCTGCTCTGCTGTGGTCAATTCGGTGTGTTTGTATTTAATATTCAATCAAATCGCACTAACCAGGAGTGCTCGCAACACTCCTGGTATCTTTCGATCCAATTTCTTAAGATAGTTCAGGGTGAAACCATAATCCTCCTTTCAACGATCCCAATGGGTAGATTTTGAATGTTTGAGTACAAAGTCATTATATAGGTTAATACTTCCATTGTATATTAAAGAACCGGCATGTCCTAAGTCTCCTTTTGATTTATTCGGAACATATAATGAAATCCACGGATTCAGGGACAACTGACCTCTATACAACTTGATAGTAATGGTAAATTAGAACTACTGGGGGAAGCCGAAAACCCTTTAACAGAGTAGGTAATCACTAAAGTTTTTTGATAGCTTTTTGATATATAAAAGCATCTCTCATTATGCCTAGAGCCTGGTATGCCTTTACAAATGTCGCCGCAGATCCCCTTCTCGCATCCAGTTACAAAAGAGTAACACTATCTCCATCCTGTCTTAACGGTCCCACAATATGTGCCATTAACGCTGAGTTTTTTGGGGCACAGCCAGAAGTTGGCTCAGCCCCTTTTTCACCCCTTTCTAAAAACATACAGGAGTACATTGTAAATGGTTTGGTGAACCTTGTTCCGGAGCCAGATGTTCCTGAGGCAGCTAAAAAATATGTGTATCTGAAATCGTCAATTTTCTAAGAAGCAGATATGGATTCCTATAAAGTTTCCTGCATTATGCCTACTGCTGACAGGCCTCAGTTTATTCCATATGCTATAGATTATTTTTTACATCAGGACTATCCCAACACTGAATTGATTATACTGGATTCGGGAAAAAGTTCCTGTGCAAAATTAGTTCCAAATAATCCCTCTATTCGGTATCATTATGTGAACAGACTCATAGCGCTGGGAGAAAAAAGAAATCTTTGTTGTACACAAGCTGATGGACAAATTATTGTGCATTGGGATGATGATGACTGGTATGCTGCAGATTGGATATCAAATCAAGTTAAAGCACTGGTGACTCATCCGGGAGTAGATATAACTGGCCTTCGGGATCTTCATTTCCTTTCAAGTACGACACATGAACGATGGGAATATCATGATGATGATGATAATAATACATGGATATATGGTGCAACGCTAGCTTACTGGAAATCATTTTGGCAAAAAAATCCTTTCCGGCAGATGAACGCAGGTGAAGATATTTATTTCGTCAATAGCCCTGGTACAGTCATTTATCCTCATCATTATATTGAAGGATATCTTGGAATTATTCATGATCATAATAAAAGCATCAGGTTATTTGAAGATCCTAAAGAGAAATTGCAGCAGTCAAAATGGGTGACGATGCTGGAATCACCCCAAAAAAAATCTGATGCTCAGAAAATTATCTATGATCAGGATACTCCCATGGTAAGCTGTATAATGCCTACAGCCAACAGACGCTATTTTATTCCTAATGCAATAGAAAATTATAGGAAACAGGATTATCCCAACACCGAATTGATAATCATTGACGATGGTAATGAATCTGTTAAAGGACTAATTCCTGATGATCCAAGCATAAAATATTATTATACACAGCCATTGGGTACATTAGGACATAAGAGAAATATTGCTTGCTCAAAGGCTTCGGGAGAGTATATCGTTCACTGGGATGATGATGACTGGTACGCAGAAGATTGGATCTCATACCAAGTGAAGGCAATGGTAGAATCCGGAGCTGATATCTGCGGAATTAATCAGGTCCAGTTCTTCTCTCCTGCCAGCAACAAATACTGGATGACGCATAATTACAACTCAAAAAGTCCCTGGTTAACTGGTGCAAGTTTGATCTACAGAAAGGCTTATTGGCGACAACATCCTTTTAAAAATTTAGAGGTTGGAGAAGATAATGATTATGTGCGAAATCATGGTGCTACAATTTTTGCACATGACTATTTTCAAGGATTTATAGCTACCTCTCATGATGATAATACAAATATTAAATTCCTTAAGATTCCTGATTAATGTCGATAGAAAATGTCCTTAAAGATGGTTTGCCCGTGGCAACTAGCTTAAAGTGTGAATACAGTGAGGAGACGCTGAAAACCTTTATAGAGTAAGCAATATCTAAAGTTTTTCGTTTGCTATTTGATACATAAAAGCATTCACAGATTATGGCTAGAGAATGGTATGCATATGATGGTAGAGGTGATGTAAATATCCCCTCAAGCTATTTTAGGGTTAACGTAAGGCCAACATGTTTTGATGGCCTGGCAATTTGTGCAATATATGTTGAAGATGGAACGCCCCATCCCAAAAAAATTTCATCAAACGTTCGCCAATACATTTTTAATGCATTGGTGACCTCAAGGGCACAGCCAGATGGTCCTGGATTAAAGCAATATGTTTATTTAAAAGGCCAGCAATAAGAAAAGGATCGCCTCAGCAAAGCGCTGACGCGATCCTCTGGCTTAACTCTAATTTACACTTAAAATTTCAAGTTCGTAGATTACCGTAGCACCACCAGGAACATCTTCATCTCCATCGTCACCGAAAGCGAGATCAGACGGAATGTAAAGGATGAGTTTAGATCCAACAGGCATTAGTAAAGTGGCTTCCTTCAAACCTTCCATCGCTTTATCAAGATGATGTACCCAAGGCTTCTGGTCGTCATATGTACTCCATAATTTCTTACCATCAATTTGAGTTGCTTTGAAATGTAAACTGACTTTGTCCGATAATTTCGGAAGAGGACCATTTCCCCTCCTGATCACTTTGTACTGCAAACCAGAATTCGTGGTTTTTACTCCAGGTTTTGTCTTATTCTTTATTAGAAACGCAGTATTTTTAGCTTTGAACTTTTTTCTCTCCATTTCCTGATCAAATGGATCACGATATGATCTGTTTGGTTGCAAGTATATGTACTTACGCTTGTAATCCATAATGATGTTAAAGCGTCTGATCACCTCAATGCCAAGGATTCCCAGGTAACCATCCTGCGCATCCGCTTTATCATTGATAGTTAGTCTTATGCTCATAGGCCCAAAGTGAAATCCACCAAATGTCATAGATTTTATATCTGCCACTTGATCCTGGGTAATAGCATTCATTCCTCTTCCAAGGGATCTCGTAGTCTCACCCAATTTGCTATCAAAGTTGTGGAACTTACTGAAGGGACTGCTAACAAGAAGTGGAATAGCATTGCCAGTATCAAACATCACTTTTCCAGTGAATGATTCACCATTTGCCAGCGTAATGGAAATGGGAAAACGTGGGATTAAGATGTTTTTACTGAACTCAAAAGGCATATTTGAATAGCCAGTCGTGTCAACCGCATTGATTCGATCGTATAAAAATATTTTTTTTTGATCGAAATCAATTTTAGTAACGTATCTGCTCAATATCTCATAGCCAATAATACCATCAAGTTTAGATCCTAAGGTAGTTGATAGAGAGGAAAAATTCACCATTGTAAGATTGACATGTTTAAGTTCAGTCTTTCCCAAATTGATGCTTTGATTTAATACCATCGTATAACTTTGGCTTCCACCAGATCCGGCAACTGATGCAGGCAAACGACTTTCTTTACTGATTCCTGCTCTTTCTGCTGTTGCAGAATCGATCATCATCCCGGTCGCTCCGGTATCAAAGATAAAATTCAGGCTATCGCTGTTATTAAAGCTCGCTTTAATAAACATATGTTTTCCTTTAAATATAAAAGGTAATTCTGCTATCTGGGCATATGATGACTGGAAGCAGCTAAGTAAAATACTGCAGGTAAAAAATAGTTTTCTAAAATTCATTTGGTTCTAATTCGGAATATTTGAAATATGTTCTCTGGTATCAAGAGTATGTCATAGCCATATAAACTCCCAAGTTTTATGAGACTTTTGTCTTATTCTTTATTATGCGCATTATCTAATTTACTTCAGAATCAATCGGTATAAAGTTGAAATGAATAAGATAAGAATACTTGAGGTGGGTAATGAATTAGGTTTGGGAGGGACAGAATATGTCATCCAGCTTTTCAGTCAATTTCTTGACAAAGAATACTTTCAAGTCACGGTCCTTGGTTTGAAAGAGGGAGGTGTCAGAGCACAGATAATAGAGGAAATGGGCACTAGAGTTATCATATTGAATGGCGAATATGAGAAATTGGCAGAGCATTTACGAAATACAGACGTTTTGCATTGGCATGGTGATGGTTCACTGGACCCAAAGCTTTTCAGCATTGTCCAGGCGAACAGACCTAAACTTGTTATTCAAACAAATGTTTTTGGTCTGCATACTCGCTCTTCGTTATATGACTGTATCGACTACGATCTGTATGTTTCTAAAATGATCCTGATTAGACGGATGCTCTTGGATCAGGATCTATAAGTTTGAACGCAAGAGAAAAGCATTGGCTAATCCTGTAGATGTTTGCCATATCACAAATATGCTTTGCACAGAACTTGAGATAGAGTATTTCAAAAAGAAGAACGGTCTGAAAGATTTTTTTATAATAGGCAGAATCGGCCGCGCCAATGACGCGAAATTCGATTTGATCACCTTGGATGGATTTGCTCAATTTGCTAAAAATAACAATCATGTTCGGTTCCTACTGGTTGGCGCCACGCCTAACATTCTGGAATACGCCAGGCACATTCAGATTCTGGAGAAGTTGATTATCGTTGAGAATACCTCTGACCTTAAACAGTTGCTCAAGTACTATCAGGCAATGGATGTTTTCCTCGCAGCAAGTAGAATTGGAGAAAGCTTTGGCTTAGTGATTGCAGAAGCGATGGCAGCAGCAATTCCGGTCGTTACTGTTAGTATACCTCATAAGGATAATGCCCAGATAGAATTAGTTGACAATGAGCTAACTGGTCTGGTTGTAGAACGAAACATAAATGATATAGCTAACGCACTTCTATACTTATACCACAATGAACACGTAAGAAAAGACTTTGGAAAAGCAGCTAAAAAAAAAATATGGAAGGATTACAGGGCAGAAACTATTGTTAGCAGCTTTGAACAATTGATTTATAGACATTTTAATATGGATATCTTTAGTGATCATGAATCTTTGATTCAAAGCTTCTCAGATCAAATGTTATTAGAATATACCAGAAGATGTGATGATCTTTGGCACACGGACCGCAGATAGTATTTGTAACAGATGACCCTATCTGATTTTCAGCTTACTGCATAACTTAAATAAAAAATAAGTTATGTTTCTCAATGCAGCCTCATGCTCCTTGCCTATGGTTTACTGGCCACCTGATTTTAATCAAATCGATACCAGTTTCCCTATGGTGAGTTGCATTATGCCAACAGCAAACAGGCAACATTTTATTCCGAAGGCAATCAAATATTTTCTGGAGCAGGACTACCCATATAAAGAATTGATAATTATTGATGATGGAGAAGAATCCATTGCCAGGATGCTCCCAAATTTATATTGCATCAGATATTTTTACCTCGAAAAGAAACTTTTGATTAGTACAAAACGTAACATTGCTTGTGAAAAGGCGGCTGGTAGTATTATTATCCACTGGGATGATGACGATTGGTATGCCAATAATTGGATATCCTATCAGGTAAACAGTATTCTTCAATATGAGGTCGACCTTTGCGGATTGAGTCAAGTACAATTTTTCTCAGTGAAGCACAATAAATTCTATATTTCGAAATATCAGACTATAAAAAAAAACTGGCTGATAGGTGCAACCCTCGCCTACCGGAAATCGTATTGGGATAAACACCACTTCCCGGAAATTGAAATAGGTGAAGATAACTTGTTCGTCAGAAATAAAAATGCAAAAATTTTTGCGCATGATTACTTTGAGGGGTTTCTAGCAATTGTTCACTCTTCTAATGCAAGACTTAAGGACGTCTAAATAAAAGTCATCAATGATGGCAAGATATTAATGATCATCTCAGCAACATCAACCATCGCAACAGCTATAAGTGTAATATTAAAGTAGCTAATTTCAAAGAAAATCGTACGTAAGTCTCCGACTTAACATCTATAATGGCTACAAAGTAATAATTGAAGGCTTGTGATAAGCTTTAATCGATTATTGATAAATAGATGTGAGGAAATTTTGCAGGTTTGGTAATTTAAGTAAATGAATTTTTTCGTATTTTGTTGATCAGTAATAAATTAATATTGTATGAGCCACGCCATGATGCCCCCAACATAACCAGTAAAATATTCATTATTTTATTTTTGATTTGGAGTATGGCAAGGCCATACTCATACGAATCAGCCTAGAAGTAGTAATTCGTGTCATATTTTAAAATATCGTATGAAATGGAAAATGAGGAATTGTTCAAATTGTTAGCTGGAAAGTATCCCTTACGCGCTGAGCTAAAGGAAAGGCTTTGTGAGATGATAAAAAGGGAATATTACCCTAAAAGTCAAGTTATTTTAAAGCCAGGGCAGATCTCAAACAGGGCCTGGTTTATTGAAAAAGGTGCTGCTATGGGGGTAATCTACAGAGAAGAAAAAAAAGTTCCCTTTTGGTTTTGGAACGAAGGCCAATTGATGATTTCGTTAAATAGCTTCTTTAATCAGTTACCATGTGAGAGTTATATCGAGTTGTTGGAGCCTAGTGTACTGCTGTCAATATCTTTTGAAAATACGGCTGAGATTTTAAAAGTTTTTCCGGAGACCAATGAGTATGTCAGGAAAATTATGCATGAATATCAGAAAATGAGCGAAAAGAGAATTCTTGAGTTTGCTGCATATTCTCCCGAGGAACACTACCTGCACCTGATGAAAGACAGCCCCGCATTATTCAGAAAAGCATCTGTAGAAAGTATTGCTGCATATCTTGGCATTTCACGGAAAACACTGAACCGGATAAGAAACAGAACAAGAAGACTATAAAAATTAATTTAGTGCCTCCCCACTGGGACGGAAGACCATTTGATTGGGTCATCTGTCCCTTTTTTTTTGCCATTTCTCGCTTAACTTGGATACATAGAATCTATCAGAAATCTAAAATTGATCTTACCTTTTAAATGATTAAAACTATGAATCCACATCCTTTTATCATCTTAATTACAGGGTTTCTAATTTTACTTTGGGCATATGCTTCTTTCTCCAAACTTTTTGATATGAAGCAATTTAACCACGCACTCATGATCCAGGTCTTTCCACGTTGGTTTGGCAAGATTTTATTGTATACTCTTCCTCTCAGTGAAATTGTGCTGATCATTTTATTACTGATTCCTCAAACTCGACTTATCGGTATGTATGCATCAATGTTTATGATGGCACTATTTACATTGTATGTTGGTGGGGCAGTATTTCATATTTATGATCGTCATCCTTGTGCCTGCGGTGGACTATTTGGAAGACTTGGCTGGCACAAACACTTTAAAGTAAATATAATGCTCACCTTGATTGCTCTGGCTGGAGTGATTTTGATGGAGCTCTAAAATATTAACTACGCACGGTTAATTATAGATTGTTTTTTGAATGATGAGCATGAGGGTAAGGCGGGATGGATGTCCCGCCTCCTTTGTTTATTAAAGAAGCTGCAATGCAGCTTCCGTAAGGAAAGTGGAACCTAAGGGTATACAATCCTCATTGAATTTCACTTTAGGGTGATGCAGAAAATAGGTTTGCTCCTCATTTACGGCAGCACCCAAAAAGTAGAATACCGATGGTACCTGCCTCGAGTAAAAAGCAAAATCTTCCGCTATCAATTGCCCCCCCTGACTAACTACATTTTCGCCGAACAACTTCTCCTGCACACTTTTAAGTTGAGCGTTTAGACCAGAATCATTTAATAGACTCGGATAGTAAGCGGTCAATTCCATGTCAATTTTGCATTCATAGGATATTTCCATACCCTTCATGAGTTTGGTCATTCTTTCGACAATTAAAGAATATGTATCCAGATTTAACACGCGAAGGCTTCCCTTCAATACTACGGTCTCTGGAATAACATTATAGGCTGGCTGACCCAGGATCTCTGTAGTTGTGAAGGCAAGCACAGCTGGTTGTGTTGGTGCAGTATGTGAAATTATAGATTGAGCAGCCACAATAAGATGACTGCTGATCAAGACTGGATCGATAACATGCTCCAGTGCCCCGGCATGCCCGGACTTTCCCCTCACGGTAATGATGAAGTTGCAGACATTTGCCAGTGCTTCGCCATTTGTAAAACTCAGTGATCCCACCCTCATCAACGGATTAACATGCAGACCAATCACAGCCTTAGCACTTTCCAGCTTACCGGTCTCTGCAATAATTTGTCCACCAGACTTACCTGGTTGCGGACTTCGTAAATTACCTTCTTCTGAAGGCTGGAATAGAAACTTGACCGTACCATCAAAATTCTGATCTTTTAAAAGATGGGCAGCACCAAGCAGCATAGTGGTATGAATATCATGCCCACAGGCATGCATAATATTGTCGTTAACAGAACTAAAATAAAGTCCTGTATCTTCTTTCAAGGGCAGAGCATCCATATCTGCCCTTAAGACTACTATTGGTCCTTCTCCCTTTTTCATTGTAGCCAACACACCGGTTTCAGCCACGCTTTCAAAAGGAATTTCAAGACTTTGGAGTTCGCGCTGAACAAGAGACGATGTTCGATGCTCAAGAAAACCTAACTCCGGATGGGCATGTATATCTCTACGAATTTGAATCAGTTTTTGAAATAGTGTTTCTTGCATAACACGAATATACGGTTGATAAAGCATTAATATCTGTCTACCTCACAACCAATATCAATAAATATATCTATGATCTTGGGAGAGAATGTGTACTGGATATACTATAGTTCTAAGACATCCCAACAGGAATCTCAATACATATTAAACCAAAACCAAAAAAATATGAAAAAAACATTACTTTTCGTAATCCCTGCGGCATTGCTTTTTATGATTTCATCCTGCGAAAAAGAAAATTACACAATCAAGCCAACAGCAAATGTTACGGTAGTGAATGCTGCTTTAGGCGCAGGATCGATCAAAGTCAATGCTGGTGCCGGTAGTAGTTTCGCTTATGCGAGGGCTTCGGATATTGCATTTCAAGGTAATGCGCTATATGGTGCATTCACAGGTAGCACTCCCATTACTATAGTAAGTTCTACCGATACGACTAAAAAATTATTTAGCGCTACTTTCGATCTCCAATCTATCAATACATTATATATATCAGGTGTATCTCCAACAATCGACACAACTTATAGAGTGGAAAAAAGTATTCCAGTTATACAAACTGCTGCAATCAGACCAGATAGTTCTGTTTACATTAGGTTTGTGAACCTATCCCCTAACAGTAATTCGCTTAATATTAACATCACTTCTTCTCTTACTAATGAAGTGACAGGGCTGGCTTACAAGGGAGTCTCTGAATTCAAAAAGTATGCGGCAAAAACATCATCAACAACTTATTCTTTTCAAATCAGAGATGCTGCTACAAATGTGATTCGCTCTACCTTAACATTTAATGCAACTTCAAACAGATATAAAACAATCACAATAGTAATCAGAGGACTTACTGATGGTACGGGCCCAACAGCGTTTGGAACCTTCCAGGTCAACAATGTTGGTTGATAATATATTCATTTTTATAAATTTACCAGAAACAAAAGAGTCTGTCTCGTATCGAGCAGACTCTTTGTTTTTACAAACTATCAGCAGGAAAAATTTTAAATGATTTTTTTTAGGTCAAAGCCGAATTGTCAGTGTAAGATAAATTCCTGGTGTCCCCTACCTTCAGCACAACTCGGTATTCCTGACGCTACAAACTGAAGCCCAACAAAAATCTTTTCACCGATTTCCTCGAGGGTCTCGTCTCCATCCAAAATTCCACCTGCATTGATATCAATATTGTCACGCATTTGAATAAAGGTCATCGGATTTGCACAGATCTTGATCACAGGGGCTATAGCAGAACCAATGACTGAACCTTTGCCCGTAGTACAAATAATCAGATGGCAGCCGCTCGCAATCATATCTACCATTTTAGCAGAAACATTAATCTTCGGCACTTTCGCTTTCTTTTGATCACCAAAGAGCAAATCAATTAAAAATAAACCTGGCTTTGTCGGTCTCTGGGCGGGTTTAATCATTCCGCAGATTGCTGCATCGCCCGTCTGACAGTATAAACTCATACATTCTTCTTCTATTGTAGAATATGTTAATACCCTGGGATCTCGTGCAGCTTTTTCTATATATTCTTTTAGATTCTCTGCCAGCTCAGGTTTAGTAGTCCGCTCGTCGATGACTCCCTCAAGTCCGGCCATCTCGTCTGTCTCAGCATAAATAACAGTTCCTTTTTGGGAGATGAGATGGTTTACAGCCTGCCCTACCGCTGGATTTGCAGTCATAGCTGATGTAGCATCATTGCCACTACTGATCGTTCCGACAATAAGATCTTCGACTGTCATATTCACCTTCATCACGCCATCTATAATTCCTAAACACCAATCTACCCATTGTACACCTATACTCAGAGACATCCTGGTTCCTCCGGCTTTCTGGATGGAAATGCTATTAACTGGCCGGCCTGATTCACTTACAATTTGTTCCAGCTTTCTGACATTTACACCATCACAGCCCATCGATATCAGCAGTACGCCACCCACATTAGGATGGGTACATACGGCGTTTAGGATGTTTTGCGCATACTCACTGTGATAACAACCCTGGGAGCCGATCAGCTGTACAGGATGCTCCTTAAACCTGTTGGCAATTTCTGTTGCAATATGATGTGCACATTCACACAAATAAACTACAGCAACATAATTCCTGATACCTTTGCGGCCATCTTTTCTCAGATAGCCCTTCCATCGCATTTGATCCATAAAAATGTTTTAAAATGTAAAACCAGGCCTCCTTTCGAAGGCCTGGTTGGGTTGGTAGGTTGGTTTTGGAAAACACTGGGCTTGGCAATCCCCAGTGTTTAGTTTTCATAGGTATTGATGAGTTTAGGTAAAACTTCACTTTTCATGTTGTGCAGGTGCACGTGGTCGCCCATCTGGATCATCTTGGTAGCAAATCCTATGGACACGCCATACTTGATAATCTTTTCACCAGCTTCAATATACCGGGCCGCGACCTTATGCCCCATGTCTATCGACCGGGGAAAATAAAATTCCATTTCGCCGCAAGTGTTATGCTCGCCGGCTTGAATATCATCTGTTAAGACTAATACATTATCCAGATGGTGCAGTTTCAGCAGTTTTTCCATCGCCTATTAGTTTCTGGATTTTGATGTTTTCATTGTCCGTTTCAATTGAAGCATATGAGTAATACAGGTGATATTTGGTTAAGTATTTATAAATGTGAATATCGGCAATATAAATTTATATTAAATGGATCTGGTTACGGAGAGCATGTCATATCTTACTGATCTTATAAATTTTGTGATACTAAATACAAACACTATGAGCAACAGTAATGAACAATTTAAAAATGAAAGTGGAATGGGGCCCAAAAAGAAGGTGGTTGCGATTCCGGAAAAAATTATGCACCACAGTTTTTATAACAATCCTGTGTCCAACCATTTATACATCACAGAAATGGGATACCTGCAAGGTGCTGCAGATTTTCGTACCTTACGTGAACATGGCTGCCCGGAAATGGTGATTGTCTTATGTATTAACGGGAAGGGTTTCATGGAAGCGAATCTTGAAGAGCACCTGGTTTTACCTGGTCAGTTTTTTATTCTTTACCCGAATGAAAGACATCGGTATGAAGCAGATAGTGTTGACCCCTGGAGTTTTTACTGGCTGAAGCTCGGTGGTATGGATCTCGCTAATTTCTGCAGACAGCCAGCGCTGCAAAGCTGCAATAAACCTGTGTATGTAAAGGATATGTTGGAGGTGCACAAGCTGGTTAATTCCTTGCTTGTAACGCTGGACAACGGATGTACCGAAGAACGTTTAATTTATGCTAACCTTACATTGCAACGGGTACTGGCCATATTGATCTATGGCGTGGAGGAGTGCGTAGAAGAGAATCCAAATTTGTCAACCAGGGCAATCAAGTTCATGAAAGATAACATCGAGACAAGGTATTGTCTGGCCGAACTTGCGGACGAATTTTTTAAATCTCCGTCCCAATTTTCATTTCTCTTTAAACGAGAAATGGGTATTTCACCCATGGAGTACTTTACGCTGTTAAAAATGCAGCATGCCGGCAAGTTGCTTCACAATACAAATCTGAAAATTTCTGAAGTAGCATTGAACATTGGTTATGAAGATCCGTTCCACTTCTCAAAATTATTTAAGTCGGCCATGAACCTTTCTCCGGATCAGTACAGGCGGAAGCTTAAATAAAAAAGCCCACCCGCTTTCGCAGATGAGCCATCCTCCAAGATTTTTCTATGCGGACTCTAAATCCTCTTTATCTTTTTCGAAATCGAAGCGTAAAGCCTTTGATGAGTTTCTCTAATCCGGCTCTCCGAAATGCAGTCGAGGATGTTGATGCCGTACTGGAAGCAATCGAAGTAGTCTTCGACTATAAATTCCTGCCATGAGGTAGCTGTATGATTAAGATATGCATCTACAGCTTCTGAAAATTCTAATTTTTCCATAGGTTGGTTGATTTAGATGGTTTCCCTTTTATCATATATGTGTGGGATGGAGAGCAAATCTCCTAAACAAATCAGGAATATTTTTTTTTCTGCGGTTTGAATTAAAAATACTCCCTGCCTGGAGACCAACCAATATGACAGGGAGATATTTTTAGGACTGTTGACCTTTAGAATCGTCCCACATTCTGGCAATCAGCTGCATGATGCGATCGCTGATGCCTTTTGCTTTTGCATCTTCGACAACTTCGGAGATGTCACAGTTGTACCTGCAGTAGTGACAATAGTCTTCTACCATAAATTTTTGCCATTTGTTGGCAGTATTTGCCAGGTATGCATCTACTGCCGCTGAAAATTCTATGTTTTCCATATAAGCTGTTTTATAATAGGTCGCGAAAATGAACATGATCTCCTATGCCAGAAGAAAATATTTTTTATTGCATCCAGAAAAACGATGTAAAAATAATGAGATAGATTTGATTTTAACGGTTTAGTTGACAGAAAAACACCTATCAATGGGGTGCCAGGCATGTTACTGGTTTTTTGAGTAAGTTAAGGCATCAGGGTCATCATGATCAGGGCCTTGCCGAGGAATTCGCGCAGGCTGGAGAATGAGGTGAGCAACTGGTTCTGCACGGTCTTCTGGGAAATGCCGAGGATCTCACTGATCTCCCTGGTGGTTTTTTCATCCATATACTTCATCTCGAAGATCGCCCTGCGTTTATCGGGCTGCATGGTCATCCATACACGGATGCATCCCTTCAGTTCCTTCTCTGCAAACAGGGAATCTGCCTGCAGGGTAGACAAGATCATATGCTCCAGCGGTTCCTCAAACTCGGGCGTAGCCCTCCCCTTTTTGTATAACATGAACACCTGGTACCGCACGGCGGTGAGGAGATAAGGATAGATATTCTGGATGTTTCTCTTGCCCCGGGATGTCCATAGATTGGAGAAGACATCCTGCACGATCTCTTCGATCTTTTCAATGCTTTTGAGACGCTTATAGGTGTCATTATAGAGCCTCCTCCAGTATCGTTCATAGATTTCATCAAAGGCCTCCCTGTCGCTCTCCACCATCATGGTAACGAGCGTGTTGTCATTGAAGCTTTTATATTTGGCTAATCTTCTAATCATACTCTTTCTCGTTTAATCGGGTACGACAGATAGTTGAAAATGATCGCGAAAAATGAGTTAAGCATCTACTAATCAATATAATAATAAATCACGAATTATTTTACATATATCACTGGGACATTTGACCCGGTCAATACTCCCGGAACGCGGATCAGGGCATCACGAGGATGGTTCTCCCCTCGATTTTGAAATGCACGGATTCCGTGAGTTCTAACTTCCTGAGTACCTTGGAAACATTGCTGTACTTGGATAAGGTGCCGCTGAAGAAGAGCTTGTTCTTCTCGTTGAGTCCTTTGTACTGGATGTCCACATCGTACCATCTGGCGATCTTCCTAAGGATGCTCTCCAGTGATTCTTCATCGAACATAAAGTATCCGTTTTTCCAGGAGATGGCTTCGTCGATATCAATGTTCCTGACCTTAATGGCGGACTCAGGTTTCGCTGCGCTCAGGATAGATTGTTGTCCGGGAAGGATGGTGATGTTTTTATTGGAACTCAGGTTGGTGACTCTCACGCTGCCTTCGATCAGACTTGTTCTGGTGCTTGGTTCATCATCGTAGGAGTTGATATCGAAGTGTGTCCCCAGGACTTCCACTTCCTGATGACTGGTGACTACCCTGAAGGGTTTGGATTTGTTGTGGGCGACCTCGAAATAGGCTTCGCCATTGAGCTCTACCCTGCGTTCTTTACCCTCGAAACTGAGTGGGTATTTTAAAGAGGAAGCTGCATTGAGCCAGACTTTGGTGCCATCGTTTAGTGTTAACTGGTACTGCCCGCCATTGGGGGTTGCTACGCTGTTATAGGCGATGACGTTGGATGTCTTTTGTCCCTGGTAGATGAGTTGTCCTTCGGTAGTTTTGAGGATGCTGGTTCCTCCTTCGTTAGCGATGGTTCCGTTTTTGGCATCGGTAAGGGAGATCTTCTTGCCATCGGCCAGAGTAAGGACGGCCTTATTTCCCCCCGGTGCGACATCAGCCACCATGACTTGCCGACTAAACTGTTTTACTTGTGGCTGCCTGGAATGATAAAAGTATAAACCTATCGTAGCAGCCAGCACGACACTGGCTGCTATTGACAGGTATGTCCAGGGTACAACGGGGTAAAACTTATCTTCCTGGTCAATTTTGGTATCAATCGCTAGTTTGAGCCGGTCGTGGATAACCCTGACTTCGGCTTTGTCGACGCTGTCAAGGATATCCGGTTCCGCGGAGAACAGATCAAAATATTTTTCAACGGTAGATGTCTGTTTCTCTGTCGCTGTTCCATCTAAATAACTCTCAACCAGACGTAAAAATTCTTTTTTATTGGGTGTGTTCATAGCCTATACCTTTACAGTATATGCATGTTACCACTTCTCCTATGCGGAATGTAATTTTATTTTCCGTCGCTCTCCCGGATCTTTTTCATGATGCGGGCGAAGATGCGGTCGCCAATCTCCTTGACTTGTATCTCAGGCACGGCGTCGAAGATGTCGAAGCAGTATTCGTAGCTATTGTAATAGTCTTCTACAATAAACTCCTGCCATGGGTTAGCTGTACACGCCAGATATGCATTAACAGCTTCAGTAAACTCTGACTGTTTCATACTCAATTGTTTACTGTAGAGTTTATATAATTAGGAATTTCTCCTATGTGACAGGTATTATTTTTTTGTTGCAGCAGTGACATTTTGATAAACATCAGTATAACTGAGGTGAACGTATGCTTGGGCGTGGTGAACAGCATTATCGTAACCAGGAATATAATTCTATAATTTATTCTTTCAGTATTTTTTTTATTATAGAATATTCGATACTTTAGATATCACTTTCACAATTTATGAGGAGGGGTATGAGGAAGCTTATTTATAATATCAAAGTGCTTCGGGAGACCGCAGGGCTGTCTGTCGAGGAGTTAGCGAAGGAGTTGGGGACGACTCCGCGGGCGTACCAGAATATGGAAACGGAACAGGCAGATCTGACGTTGTGGCTCTTCAGGAAGTTGCTGCGGTTTTATAAGATCTCGGCACTGGAACTGGTGGAGCTGGGCTTTACGCAGGAGCAGATTAACATGAAGTATCTGACTGCAGGTGACTTGGCGGCGCATCCCTTGGGGCGTGAAGAGGTTGCGGTGCAGCTGGAGATCGCGGATGTGTTAAGGCATATCATTGAGCTGAAGATGCGTGCGCATTCGAAGTTTATTGCATTTAACCCGAATTAGTTTAATATATTTCTTTATTATTAACATTTGTTTGCATTTGGTTATATTTGCAAATGCTGATTAAAAATGAAGATGTTTTATGGAAGGGTCTTGTGAAGGCTTGCTTCCCGGATTTTATACGCTTTATTCATCCTGGGATCGACTTACTGATCGACTTGGACCGGGGCTGGGAGTTTCTGGACAAGGAGCTGCTGCAGGTGTATACACCTACGGATCGTATGCATGCGCCCAGGACCGTAGATAAGCTGGTGAAGGTTTACCTCCGGGAGGATCCCTCGGATTGGGTGATCCTTCATTTTGAGTTTCAGGCGGCCTACAGAAAGGATTTCGCGCATAGGATGTACACGTATTACTATCGCCTGATGGATAAGCATAACAAGGAGATTTCCGCATACGCGATTTTTACGGAGGCAAGTGATGTACAACGCCCGGCACAGTATGTAAGGTCTTTCCTGGGCACGGAGCTCTCCTACCGCTTTCATACTTTCAAAGTTACTGAACCTACAGATGAGGAGTTATATGCCCATGAGAATCCGTTTGCGATTGCAATTCTGGCGGCGAGGATCGCTGGAGCCTGCAGGCATATCAGGTATGACCTGGAGCGGGATTGCGCCGTGCTTTCTCGCAAGATCGAACTGATTAAATACCTGCTGAGTAAGGGCCTGCCGCAGGAAACGGAGTTCGCGCTGCTGCATTTTATTAGTTTCTATGTTATTTTGGAATTTTCAGAAACACAAGGTATATTTGATAGGGAATTACATTTATTAACTCAAAACAATGATTTTATGAATATCGAAGATCAAATTAGAGAGATTACCTGGGATAAAGGTGTGGCGGCAGGGAGACGGGAAGGTAGAGAAGAAGGTAGGTTGGAAGGCAGAGATGAAGGTAGGTTGGAAGGTCTTGTGGAGGGGGAGCAAAAAGGCAAATTGAAAGGCAGAGATGAAATTCTTGTTGAATTGGCAGGACACTTAATTCTTAATTTAGGGTATACAGATGAGCAAGCTGCAAGTGCTTTAAAAGTTCCTGTGTCATTTGTCAAAAAATTTCATCAGTAAAAATGGGTGTAATCGTGAGAAACACATACTATGATTACAAAACATAAAACTATGAGTGCAGATGATCGAATCAAAAAGATGATTTATGGTGATGATTACGCAGATATGTTGCGGAGAGAGAAAAAAAGGGCCAAGGCGACAGAGAATTACAAAACTATCGGCGAGTTAAAGGATCACATGATCTATAACTTAGGTTACACAAAAAGACAAACTGAAGAAATCTTCAGCGTCACTGGTAAGTATATCAATAAGTTTCTTGAGCGAAAGAAATTCTGAAGCTCAGCGCTAAATAGTGGATTTTTAAGAGGTTTTTTGAGCTTCGATTTTCCATGAAGCTTCTGTAGACGTATTAAAAATACATCTGTTGCTAGAATCATTAAGAGGTTTTTTGACCTTCGATTTTGTCGTGAAGTTTCTGCAAGCGTACTAGAAATACATCCGCAGATTTTAAGGTGCCGTTATTTTTCAAATAACTGAAGTGCGACTGAAGAAAAAGCGGAATATCTTCGATAACTACGCCCTGTTCTAATTCAACTTTTTCGGGCAATTCGATTCCTGCAAAGTATGCTTCTAATTCTTCTACTGACATGCCGCTAAGTTAAAAGAAAATTCACCTATTCTGAAATTGATCAGGAAAAATCAGGCGGGACTTGAGTAGTCGCCGCCGGATTTATTTTTTCACAGTGATTTCAGGTTTCAAAGCCAAACTTACCTTGCGAGCAGGTCTGGGTGTTTTTTTAAGCATCAATTAAAAACTCTGTTCGTCGGCACTTGGACCGTAGGTGCCGGGAATCGGGATGTCCAGCAAGCGCAAATACACCCCTAGTTGCGCACGGTGATGGATGGTCTGGCTCAAGGCATGACGTATCAAGCCCCCCTTCGTTAATGACATCAGCACTTCTTCGCCACTCTTCAGCAACCACGTTGGTGATAAGCTTGCCTCAGTTGCAGCTTGCAGCTGCTCCTTCGCCCCTGCCAGTGATTCATTGAAAAGCGCAAGTAAATCCTGATTACTGTTTATTACTGGTGGCTGATAGGTGCCCGCCTGAAAATCAAGCTCATCACTGTTGAAGGCCATACTAACCCATGATGGCAGCTCTGCGATATGACCAGCAAGCTGCTTCATCGTCATGCTCTTTTCATGAGGTCGCCAGTCGTACTTGTCTTCAGGAACACGTTCCAGCATTTTGAACGTTACAACAGATTCGTCTGTGAGTTCTTTCAGAAATTCTTTTGGTGTAGACATATTTTGTTTCTTTTGGTTTATAGGTCAAAGAAACAAAGTGCTGGTGACAGCTGTATGTCAGTAGTGTTTGGGGAATGAGATTTTTTTTGAGATTGCCGGGAATAACTCAGTCAGCAACTCATCTGAAATACGCCAGTGACAGCTAGTTTTGTGGCAAGTGAAGACTTTTTGCCGCTGAGCAATGTAAGTTTAAAATGTTTGAGCTTCTTAGTGATACCTGTAAATTACTCATTACCGCAACTCACCCGAAATTTGCCAGTGACAGCCAGTTTTGTAATCTGGTTTGTGGCAAGTGAAGATCTTATGCTGCCGAGAGTGCAAGTCTACAAAGCTTTAAGCTTCTTAGAAATACCTGTAAACAACTCTCTCACTCTTTTCTTCGTGGCCTCCGACTTCAAGACAACGGCATAGTCTGCGAAACTCATAAACCACCGTGCAAAACCTTCAACCGACATCGTCAGAAATTGCATCTCCACTCCTTCCGGTGTATCCTTTTCAGCTACATAACCCTGATAGAACTTCTGCTCGCCGAGATGTAATGACGCTTTATGATCGACGAGAATCGTCACTTCCTCCAATGGGATTTCTTTATGCTGATCATGGAGATAGCTTTTTAGCGAGGGATGCTGGTCTTCGTAATGCTCCTCAGTGGTGGCGATGTCAAGAATCCTGTCAAAACGGAAATCACGATAACCTTTGCGCAGTCGGCACCAGGCAATGAGATGCCAGTAGTTGTCGAGGTAGAAAACACCGACAGGCTCAATAAAACGTACGTTCCGCTCCTGCTTAAAATACGAAAAATAGTCCAGCCGCAAGATCTTCTTCGCCGCCACAGCGTCGAGAATAGTTTGCAGACGGTTATGCTGCAAACTCATTTCCGGCACGCGGTTGGTCTTGACGACTTCTATGCGGTGATCGATATGTTCGAGGTAATCTTTGTCGGCCGTCCTCAGTACTGCCCGGATCTTATCCAGTGCCTGAGTATAGGAGCTGCTATTATTAGACTCTGTGAGATTTTTCACCAGCTTCTCCGCTGTGATAAAAGCCGTTGCCTCTTCGCGCGTAAACATGACCGGGGGTAGTCTGTACCCTTCCATCAAGGAATAACCAACTCCCGCTTCGCCAATCACAGGAATCCCCGCTTCTTCCAGCGATCGGATATCTCTGTATACTGTGCGCAGACTGATCTCATAGCGGTCGGCAATATCCTGTGCACGTACTACCCTGCGGGATTGCAGCTGAATAAGTATCGCAGAGAGGCGGTCGATTCGGTTCATGAACCAAATATCTTAAAACTATCAGGTTTATTACAAGAATAATTGCCCATAATCAGTACGGAGGCCTTTTTAGATATTAAAAAATCGCTATTATTACCTATCTGATAACGCATGTTGATATAATTGATATAATCAAACAATAGAGTTCGCTTAAAAACGAAGCTCGATGTTATTATTTGATATATAATCAGACAAGT
The DNA here is from genome assembly GCF_026239695.1 of Pedobacter sp. MC2016-15. Classification (GTDB taxonomy): domain Bacteria; phylum Bacteroidota; class Bacteroidia; order Sphingobacteriales; family Sphingobacteriaceae; genus Pedobacter. The sequence continues at coordinate 397,060 of NZ_JAPIVS010000001.1, forward strand.
CAGATCTGCAACACAATATGGTGAAGTTGAAATGATTAAAATAATTATCAAGCACACAGGCAGTAATTATTAAAATCATCAAAGGCTTCATCAGACAACTAAAAACACTCGACACATAGATGAAAATCCTTTTTAAAAACCTCACTTTTTGGGTGCTGATCGCCATTATTGCAGGCATTATACTCGGTCACTATGCTCCGGCGACAGCAATAAAAATGGAGATCGTTGGAAAAACCTTCGTTGACATCATCAAACTGTTTATTGGTCCAATAATTTTCCTGACAATAGTGCTGGGAATCAGTGGCATGGGCGACCTGAAGAAGGTTGGACGTATCGGATTGAAGTCGCTGATTTATTTTGAAGTGCTCACAACCTTCGCGCTGGCAATAGGTATTGCTGTTGCTGTGCTGATTCAGCCTGGAAAGATCAGTAAAACGGGTTTGCAGGAACAGGATCCCTCGAAATATACACAGGCGCAAAGCGCAGCCGGCTTCGACTGGGGGCAATTCTTTATGTCGAACTTCACACTGCAGGTATTGCTTGTAGCGATTATCGTTGGTGTAGTGCTGAACTTCTCCAAACATCGCGAGGTCGCAGTGGCGAAATTGAGTGTATTATCAAAACTGGTTTTCAAGGGATTAAAATATGTGATGTACCTTGCCCCTCTGGGTGCTTTCGGCGGAATGGCCTATACCATAGGAAAGTTTGGTCTGGAAACATTGGTGCCCCTCGCGAAACTCATGGGAACCGTATATCTGACAATGTTCATGTTCGTATTCCTTATATTGGGAGGTATACTTCGATATTATAAAATGAGTATTTTCAAGTTCCTGAAGTATATCAAAGAAGAACTTCTGCTGGTGCTTGGAACATCCTCTTCTGAATCGGCATTGCCGACACTGATGCTGAAACTGGAAAAATTGGGTTGCAGTAAATCGGTTGTTGGATTGGTGGTGCCTACAGGCTATTCTTTCAACCTCGACGGGACTTCCATCTACCTCTCCATGGCGGTGATCTTCCTTGCGCAGCTGTATAATGTCCATCTCTCCCTTGCGGAAATGGCGAGCATCATCGGGATCCTCATGATCACTTCCAAAGGTGCCGCAGGGGTTACAGGAAGTGGATTTATCATCCTGGCATCTACCCTAACGGCGATTCACAAGATCCCTGTTGAAGGATTGGCTTTCCTGCTCGGCGTGGATAAATTTATGAGTGAAGCCAGAGCGATCACGAACATCATCGGTAACGGCGTCGCGACAATTGTAATTGCCAAAAGTGAAAATGAGTTTACTGCTACCGCAGAAGGTATTTAATAAATAAAAATTGTCAGTGAATATAATTTTTTGCTATCATTCAAATTGATTTAATAATTTTTCATGTCTTTGCTGTATCGCATTTAACCTCGCAGCATCCCTTCGAAAAGCACGTGGCCTGACAACAAACCACATCACTGCCACATAAATTCCAAAAGTGGAATATACAACAGTGAACCATGTAGGGTATTTATAGATTAGCTCGTAAATATAGAGCATGTATCCTGCCGAATATCCTGCCAGGACATATATCATAGTTCTGGTATAATAGTAAACCTGGTTTTTGCGGGTTTGCTCCAGAAAGGCAATAAACTCAAGATTATTACTATCATCCAGTTGTCTGAATCTTTTTATTGACCTGAAGTTATTTATTGCCAGCCACAGACTTGCCAAAGCCATTAAGCTTCCTCCTATGTAGGTAGTCCAAAGCCTGAAAGAAAAGATGCAAAGTACAGCGATAAACAGTACACATAAAATCAATGAGGATATAATCACTAACCACTTATTTCTCAATTTCTGACCGCGAAAGTTACTGATCAGTTTCAGCATTTCTTCTGAACTGGGCAGGGTCTTGGTATCTGCCGCATGCCATATGGCTTTGAAATCATCTAAATTGTCCATGAGCCTTAAATTTTTGTGTCAGTTTTTCTTTGATACGGTGAATTTTCACACGGATGTTTCCGCTGCTAAGTCCTACAACAGAGGCGATCTCTGCCTGAGCTAAACCCTCGAGCTCCAGTGAAATAATAATACGATCAGTTTCATTAAGTTCAGCTATACATTGATATAGAAACTTTAGCTTTTCTTCTTTTGAATCTACTCTGGGTTCCGCTAAATTAAAGGGAAGCTCTTCGGATGGCATGCGTTTGGCGACTTCCATCGCACGCAGGCAACGGTTTGTAGCGATCCGGAATATCCAGGTGCTGACCTGCGATTGCTGCCTGAAGCTGGGTAAGCCCTGCCAGACTGCAATAAAGGTATCTTGAAGCAGGTCTTTCGCATGTTCAGGATCATTGGTATAACCCAAACAAACCCGGTAGATTTGTGGGGAATAACGTCGATAAATTTCATCAAATGTTTGCATTAGCCAGCAGAAGATACAATGTTTTTTAAATTTCTGCCGTGTTAGATACAGGGAGGATGGAAATGTTACATGTTTTATTTGATGATCAATTTATCAGTATTTACGTACTCAATACAACTTTTCCGGATCGCGGAATCCGCCAGCGCACAACAGGGTTAAAATGATAACCTCCCTTGGATTCTCTGGCGGCAGCAAGCTCCTGATATGAAGGCTGCACGTAACCCGTTTCATCAATCGCTCTACTCATGATCTCGGTTTCTTTGCCCTCCCATTTCCAGAGATAGCGGAAGGCCGTATGCGCTTTGTCCAGAACTGGCCCCTGCAACTCTGCATTGACCCATGAGCGTCCGTCATCAACGCTGACTTCCACTCTGATGATCTTACCGCGACCTGTCCAGGCGATGCCTCTGATCTCTACCCAGCCGCGTTCCAGCTGTGTGGGGAACGATGGAAAAGTGATGATCGAGCGGGCATCCATGACGAAACTGAACTGCCTGATCATGCCTCCTTTGACGCTTTCAGTATATTTTGAAGTCTCTTCGCGGGTCATAAAAGGGGCGTCTGAGAGTTCAATCCTGCGAAGCCACTTCACAGAGGTGTTTCCCTCCCATCCCGGAAGGAGCAAACGTGCCGGATAACCTTGTTCAGGTCGTACAGCCTCGCCATTTTGTGCGTAAGCGATCATGGCGTCGTCCCAACCTTTGCTGACAGGGATACTCCGGGTCATGACTGATGCATCACCGCCCTCGGCAAGAAACCAGCTGGCTTTATCGCGGACACCCACTTCGCGGAAAAGAGTAGATAACATCACGCCCGTCCACTCGCTCTGGCTTGTTAAACCACAGATTTCCTGCGGAGACATCTCTTCCTTCCCGGAACGGTAATTTCCGGAACATTCGATGAAGCAGGTTTTGGTCACGGAAGGGAATCGCTTGAGGTCTGCCAGACTGAAAACCAGAGGCTTGTCGACCATCCCATGAATAACCAGTTCGTATTTCGCAGGGTCGATATCGGGGATTCCACCATGGTGACGCTCGAAATGCAGAGCCGATGGAGTAATTGTTCCGTAAAGATCCTGCAGCGGTGTGCGCGAAGAGGTCAGCGTAGGTAATCGTTCTACTTTCTCGTATGGGGAAGGCATCCCCGAGACACTTGGTGTTCTGCCGGGAACTTTTGTCGGGTCGGCAACTATCAGCGCTTCTTTGACCGAAGTGGAATCTGTCAATGGAGGTACGATGGATTCCGGGACCGCCGCCTGCACCATTTTACCCAGTGAGGTTTGCACCATCACGACGGCTGCTGTTGCTGCTCCGCCCAATAACCACTTCCTGCGACTGATTTTGCGCGCTGTAAATAAGTTGTGCTCTGACCCTTCTTCTTTCATTTTTTGTATCTATTGCTCCCTTCATCAAAGGGAAAATCTGTTATCTAAACTGGTTTCGATCAGCGAAGCAATCAAGGGGTTAATTGATTTGCCTGTTCTGGCAATCGCAATTACCTCAATTCAGCTCCGCCTTTGCGGTCGTCTTCTACAAACTTCTTCTTTGAAGGCATCACGATCTGCGGTAATGACTGCTCAGTAACTATTGTATTTTCGGAAATGATATGATTTCGATATAAAAGATAAGCCGTTAGATCATATACCTCCTGATTTGATAAGGAGCCTGGTGCATTGTAAGGCATTGCGCGTCTGACATAATCAAAAATCGTTGTAGCATATGGCCAGTAGGTGCCAATAGTTTTGGAACTTCTGTCGCCCTTTTCTCCTGAAGACTTCTTAGCAGATGCTTTTCCTTTTGATGATGCCTTTGCATTACCGGATGCTTTCACCTCTGATGATGCCTTTGCAAAAGCAGCTTTTTCTGAAGAAGCCACCACTCCGTTGCTTGCCCCTTCCGCTCCAGGAACTTCATTCAGGAAGAGCGCTTCGCCCAGCAGCGGCGTCTCGGTTTTCTCGCCATTGCCATGACAGGCGATACATTTTGCTTCGTAGATCAACTTCCCGGCTGCTGATCTTCCGGTACCAGCGGGTAATCCCTTGCCATCAGGGCGGACATCGATATCCAGTGCAGCTATCTCTTCCGGCTTTGCCGCCCTCCCGATCCCAAACTTGTCGGGGTGTTTGGACCTGCTCCGGTTGATGGTAGTCACGATGATAACCACTGCTGAAATGACAAAAAACAGCAGGGCTACCACGTAACGGTTAATCAAGATTCTTTTATACATTGATATCTATATTTATCAATTATTAAATCGGAGCGGCGTCACCAAATAATAAGAAAGCGATAATCAGTGTCACGATCACATTGAATAACTGTGCGATAAGGAAAGCATACAGCGGTTTCTTGTTTTCGTTTTTGAACAGGTCCTTGAAGTTGGTTTCCAGTCCGATGCTCGTGAAAGCCAGCGTAAACCAGGTGTTCTGCAGGTTCTTCAGGCTGTCCTTTACAGGCGCAGCCGCCGCAGGTGACAGGAAGAAAGAGAATAACAGCGAGGCACCGATAAAGGCAAGTACAAATTTCGGAAACCTGTCCCAGATTACTTTTAACGTAGGTTTTTCCGTCGATTCTGCACCTTTAGCGGTCTTGTTGTACGACCAGTAGATACTGATCGCGAAAGCCGCAATCCCCAATAATACATTCTGTGAAAACTTCACGATTGTACTGATCTTGAGTGCTTCTTCGCCCACAAGTGTTCCCGAAGCCACTACAGCACCGGTTGTATCGATACTTCCACCCAGCCAGGCACCGGTTACCTGTTGCGGGAAGTTGAAAAACGCTGCGATATAAGGCATGAAGATCATCATCGGGATCGCCGTAATTAATACCATGGAGATCACATATGATAGTTTTTTTGAATCACCTTTGATAGCTCCGGAAGTTGCAATTGCTGCAGATACCCCGCAGATAGAAACTGCACTGGAGATCATCATCGTCAGCTCGTCGTCTACCTTCAGTTTTTTACACAGCCAGAAGGCAAAATACCACACGGAAAGTACCACTACCAATGCCTGGATGAGCCCCAGGGAACCCGCTTTGAGGATATCGGAAAAGATCACTGTAGTACCCAGAAGCACGAGTCCGATTTTCACAAACAGCTCTGTAGATAAAGTGTCCTTGAACCACTGAGGGAGTTTGAACAGGTTGCCGATGATCAGTCCCACAACAAGGCTGAAGATCACTGCTTCGAGGTTAATCGATTTAATAAAAGTATTGCCGGCGATGATCAGTGCCAAAATGGTAAGCACATAAATTGCAGGAAAACTTATCAAAAAATTCTTTACATCCTTCCCGGTGATAATGGCACCGAGGGCACCCACAATCATGACGAATATCAGCTGGATCAGCAGGGTGGTCAGATTACCGGCATTGAGCACATTGCCGCTCAGCTCTGCTGTTGTGCTCCATTTATAAACCGGAACGGGCACCACGTAAAAGAAGAGAGCAGAAAAGATGACCAGTGCACCGAGAATTACTACGGTCCAGTCTTCATGTAATGTAAAACGGGTAACTTTAGACGTCATTAGGATTGAGATTAGGGGTTTTTAGATTAAAAATATCGGCACATGCCTGCACTGCTGCATAGTATCCGCACATGCCATGAACACCTCCTCCGGGAGGCGTGGATGATGAACAAATGTATATTCCCTTTGCGGAAGTCCGGTATGGTGATAACCTCAGCGCTGGCCGGGTGTATAACTGCCCGATATCAATGATACCTCCATTGATATCTCCGCCGATATAATTAGGGTTATACGCTTCAATTTCTGCGGTATTCATGGTGTTTTTTGCGAGAATCGTATCCCTGAAACCGGGTGCAAAACGCTCGACCTGCTTTTCTATGGCTTCGGTCATGTCTTTTACAGAGCCATTCGGCACATGGCAGTAAGCCCAGGCGGTATGTTTGCCGGATGGGGCGCGACTATCATCGAACACACTTGGCTGTGCCAGCAGGACAAAAGGTTTCTCTGCATGTACGTCGCGGGCCGACTGCTGTTCGGTACGGGCGATTTCACCAAAGGTATTGCCGATATGTACTGTTCCTGCACGGCGGGTTTCCTCAGCGAGAAAAGGAATAGGCTCTGACAGGGCCCAGTCGACCTTAAACACGCCCATGCCGTAGCGGTAGTTATTGAGTTGCCATTTGTATAAGGCAGAGAACTTATCCGGCGCCAGCTTCAGCATCTGCTTCGGCGTGAGGTCGAGGAATATCGTTTTTGATTTTGGAAGTTCGTCGAGCGACTTAACCATCCAGCCGGTCTGGATTTCTCCGCCGATGGAACTGAAATACGAAGCCAGTGCATCGGCTACGCTTTGGGATCCCCCCTTCGGCACCGGCCAGCCGTGGACATGCCCGACAGCGGAAAGGACCATGCCGATTGCTGCCGTAGCGAGGTTACTCAGCGGCTGTATAGAGTGAGCGGTCATCCCGGCCCAGAGTCCTTTGGCCTTCTCGGTGGAGAATCTTTTGGAAATCATTTCGGCCGACTGCAGGGCCTTGAGCCCGAAGCCTGCCAGCAGAAAAGGATGTTTCGGGAATTTCAGGGGTGAAAGAATGCTGTCCACCAGCTTGTCCCAGTCGCGCACCAGCGGACCGATCAGATCAAGGTAAGCCTGTTTGTCGGGCCCCAGTGCTGCAGCGGTTTCCTCAATGGAATGCGAAAGAAAAGCCGCCGTGCCATCATCGTAAGGATGTGCCGCGGCAAGTCCGGGTTGAATGAAATCGAGTCCGTGCTGCTGCAGTGGCAGCGATGCAAAGAAGGGCGAAGCTACCGCCATTGGGTGAATGGCAGAGCAGATATCGTGTTTGAATCCCGGGAGGGTCAGTTCCGCCGTCCTCAATCCTCCCCCAATGGTGTCTTTACCTTCGATGAGCAGTACGGATAATCCTTGTTGCTGCATGGTGATGGCGGCGGCAAGTCCGTTAGGGCCTGAGCCCACCACTACAGCATCGTATGTTTGACTTTTTATATTCATTTAATATTTTCCTGCACTCAAGGTACTAGGTTTTAAGGCATATTGTCTGTTTACACGATGTAAAATCACAGAAACAGAGTCTTTATTTTCGTTTATACCTTTTAATATTACGTCTTTTCCATCAATAGTGCTGTAATGCAGCACCATTCTTTTTCTTCCTGATTCCAGTTTACGCTCGGCAGTGATGCCTTTGAGGCGGCGACCGGTGAGGCCCGCAGGGTCTACCTGCGCATATTCCTGTGCATCTGTGAGGAAGTTGGCTTGTTTCGTTTCGAGCTCGGCTGTTGACTTTTTGCGCTGCTTGCGATCATTTGATACTAGTTGCGCTTTTTGATTAGATTGACTGTCAGCACCTTGATCATTTGATAACTGTTGAGCGCCTTTTGATAACAGTTGCGCATTTTGATTAGATTGGCTGTCAGTACCTTGATCATTTGATAACTTTTGAGCGCGTTTTGATACTTGCGGAGCAGTACCGGAGCCTGGCTCCTGCTGAGCTGCATTCCCTTTACGGCCTTTTTTGTTTTTGTCTCCTGCACGCAGTGCGGAAAGATCTCTGAACTTATCCTGCAGATACAAAATGTGATTCACAGTATCGGCTTCATAATAGAAGACCCTCCGGCCGCCACCGACACCGGCGATTTCGAAAGTTCTGTTGATATCTCTCATTGGCGATCCGCCTCCGTTTGACAGATCGAGCTGTACCGGACGGTTTTGCTTGAAGGTCAATGTAGTCCAGTTTTCGAAAGTCACATCCTGCCAGGCAAGCGAGTCCTGCGGAGAATATGGGATCACCTGGTTGTTCAACTTGAACTCCGAAACCTGATAGTATCCTCTCAGCGTGGGTACACCTTTAGCCGCCGGCTGTTTATAGGGATCATATAGGAAGTTATTCAGCTGGATATAAAAGAATACAAAAAGGAATAAAAAGATAACTCCAGCCTTTAAGGCAATCCGGGTTGTTTTTAGCCATTGGGCCATGAATTTTAGATTGAAGTTAACCGGTCTTGTATAACGTTCCAGTATAAACAAGTTATAAATTTGGGGTATTTCTTTAGCAATGATAAAAGCTGCGAAAAGCACGAAGTAACTGCTGTAAACATGCACGCCGCCATCATAGGCAAAGTTCACATACACGATATCACCCAATGCCCCAAAGAGAATGATAGCCCCGAGCACTGCTGTTTTTCTGAAGAACAGTAATACTCCGGCGGTAAGTTCTACGACACCGGCAAAGACCTGGTACCAGGGTACGATACTGATCGATAACCAGTAGATTTTTTGTGCCGTGAGGTCGCCGAAATTGGTGTTCAGTATTCCTGTCGAAGGATAAGGCATCTGCACGGGCAGCACTTTGGTGAAGGCAAAGCCGATGATGCCAATTGCCGCGCGGTAGCGCACGATCACCGTGAGCCAGTAATACAGGACGTTGTACTCCCTGCGTTTTTTGTCGAGCGCCGTCCAGATGAGTCCGCCAACAGTGGAGACCGCCAGGAGGACGAGCCATTCGCCGTAACCGTAAAATCCTGCGCCTCTGATGAAGGAAGGCTGGTACCTTGCGATATCGTAAAGATCACGGTAGTGCAGGCTTGTCCAGTCGAACTGGAACCACTGCGTGTACCATCCCGGATTTTCCGGTATCGTCATCAGGATAAAGAAGATAAAGGCGATTCTGAAAGCTATCTTTTGATAAGATTTCCATACCAGCGGCGGCGCATCAGAAGCACTCTGCGGGCTGCTGCTGCCAGACTCTGCCTGTTGAACTTGCGCAGCAACTGCTGATCTGTTGACAGTGTTGGTTTGGTTAGCAGCGCTGGTTGGTTCAGCGCTTGCAGAAGCAGCATTTGTACTTGCTTGAGAGCTCGCAGCTGCTTGTTCCGGAGAAGCATCACCTGCAGATGAATTTGCACTGTTTGCATTTGTTGACGGATTTGCGTGTGCTTGTTCAGCAGAAGCATCACCTGCAGATAAACTTGAGCTGCTGGCTGAAGAGCCAGAACCTGTTCTGCCTGTTTTGTCAGGCTGGCTGCTACTAGTTTCAATATTTCCAGATATAGTATTGTTAACTGACATATCTTTGAATTTTTTAATGATCTTATAATTTCAAGCCCCTTGAGCGGCCTTTTTCTGCGGCTTTCAGCAAATATTTCTTCGGATTTTTCTGCAACACGGCTTCAACCTGTTCGCCATTCACTATACCACTGATCAGCACTGTAGAATCCGCAGCCAGCTGATACTTCAGCAAACCATCTGCTGCCTGATTCGCATTTCTGGATAAAGCTGAAGTTTTATCAAGGGCCGCATCTGCCGTCGTTTTTTCATGAACTGATGTATTGATCAATGACAACGTTTGCTGTACAGTATCGGCTTTGAAATTAAAGTATACCCTACCCCTTGTGCCTGTCGACTCAAAAGAGCTACGCTCAAGCCCTACCGGCACACTTTCTATATTATCATTTGATACTACGTCCGAATGATTAACCTTCACACTGAACGTCGCCCATTTCTCGAACACCACATCCTGCCAGCGCAAGGAATCAGTCAGTGAATACGGTCGATCCTCGCCATTCAGCTTAAATGATATCACTGTATATAATCCCTTTAATCCTTTGATACCTTTATCATGCGTAAAATGATAACCTCCTTTAACCGCAGCACCATGTGCACTAAAACCGTAGATCACTACAAAGACCAGCACCAGAGCCGATTTCAATACAAACCGTACCCTCTTCAGCTGGTCAGTCCATATCAGTGCAGGCTTAGCCGGAGCAACAGGCACATGCAACACAATCAAACTGATAATCCTTTGCAGGTCGTACACGATGAGGAATAAAGCTAGCGTCACCAGGTAAAAGCTGTACACCACCTCCCCACCTTCATAGGCTAGGTTAGACATAAATACATTTCCTGTGAAAAAGATAATAATGGTCGCCCCGATCACCGTAGTCCTTCTGAAGAGCAGTAAAATACCTGCAATCAGCTCCACTGCTCCAAGAAAAGCCTGATATCCCGGCACAATCCCCAGGCTCAGAGAAAACAACTTCCAGGTTGTAAAATCACCATAAGGTGTATTTAAACTACTCAGTGAAGGTGCCGGTGCCTGGATCGCAAATAATTTCAGAAAACCATACGCAATCAATGCGATGCCCAGCCTGTAGCGCACCAGTATCCTCAGCCATGCGTAAAGCCTTCTGTAAGCTTCCGTTTTTTTATCCAGAAGCGTCCAGATCACCGTGCCCGCAACCGCGACGATGAAAATAAAAAGCCAGTCGGCAAAAGTTGCCAGTCCCCAGTCCTGCGAATTGTAGCTCCCGGAGACAAACTGAGGCGTATATTTTGCCACTTGAAAAAGTTCAGCAAATCCCGCATCCAACCAGTTGATACTAAACAAATGGCGGTAATATTTCCAGTCGAGCGGAAATACCTGCAGGAAGAAATAGATAAAAGCGAGCCTGAAAAGTATCTTTTCATATCCTTTCCATGCGCTGTCCTGACTATTGATTTGATCTTTGAACATCTTATTTTATGAATTGATGTTATTAAATAATTGCGTTAATAATTTATTGAGCGGTTTTCGGAGTTTTGACCGGAGCTATTATCTTTCTATTTTTCAAATCATAACTCTGACCACTTTGAAGTAATACAAAAGGTATATTTTTCTTGACGATCGTATCATGATCATAGATTGCGACATAAGATTTCCCTACCACTTCCAGTGTATCTTTCTGCACCACCACTGCTGTAGCTTCATCCAGTCCGATACCAATCAGCTTTGGGGAAGAACGGATAAAATCTACCAGATCGAACTGCCTGTTGCGTTTCAGCAAATGCTGATCAATTGCTGAGTTTTTCAGGAAGCCCAGTCCCTGCGTATGGTCACCCACCAGGATATCCGGTCCGCTGGTATCCCCTCTCCAAAGAAAAGAGCCCTGGATTGAAGCCCCCGCCGAACTTCCTGCGATTACCCCTCCGCGTTTCAGCACATCATTAAATGCCTGGTGCGTCAGCGTGTTGAGATAAGCATCAGCGATCCTCCACTGGCGACCGCCTAAAAAGTATACACCTGTAGCCTGTTGAATAGGTTTGATAAAACGTTCTGAATTGGCTTCCGACAGACTGCCCGTATGTAAAAGTGTGACACTCTTAATGCCTGTGATCTTTTTGATCAGTTCGATATCTTTTTGGTCGTACGCAGCAGAATCACCCACAGCTGCAGTAACCACAACGATCTTTGCTTTATCCCTGCCCCCTGCGAGCGACACAAACTTATTCCAGACAGATGGAGTTTCGCCAACATTGCCGCCGATAATCAGTAGTGAACCGCGCTCAGGACCATGTTTAGTCACCGAAGCAGTATCAATATGTATGGGTTGCTGCGCGAAAGTAGCGGAAGAAGTAGCCACCATAAGATACAGTACCACGCTGTTAAAAAAGGCTGTCATAATCGGTTGTTTATGATAAGAGGTCATCAATTTTCGTTTTGCTTTAATCAGAATTTTGCTCACAGTGGAGCCCGGCCAATGGCCATATAGTTTAATACATTCGGCAATGCCCTCAGGGCGCTGCGAAAAACAATAATAGTTCTGGTAATTACAAGAGAATCAACAACAACACAGCTGCTGCTGAAAAGAATTTACTGATCCTGCCCTGTTGAATCGGCCGGAATTGATGAAAAGTAAAGTTGAGCTCATAGCGATTCTGCTGATAATACGTTAATTATTTGTGCTTCTGTTTTTCAAATGTAGTATATAATATTATACAAACCAATTAAATCTACCTTTTTAATAGATTTTATGAAAAAAGACACAAAAATGCACTTAAAGCGCTATGAACAGCACATGAGTGGCCCTTCCACTAATGAATTTTGATGGACGCGGCCGGCTGTAAATGGAGAACGTGAATGAAGTAATTGATCAGTATGACCGAAGTAAATGACCACTGATGTTTTGATAACTCTTGAGCAAACTATTGCAAAATCATGAAATCCTGAAAAAACCTGAAAAAAAATATGACTGCTGAGTTTCGACATGCAAGATTTTGCCCTTCGCAAAATGTTGAGGAGAAAATTAGCAGCCATATTTTTTGTAACACTATTGAACAAACTGTCACTGAATCATGAAATCCTGAAAAAACCTGCAAAAAAAATATGACTGCTGAGTTTCGACATGCAAGATTTTGCCCTTCGCAAAATGTTGAGGAGAAAATTAGCAGCCATATTTTTTGTAATGCTATTGAGCAAACTCAGGCAACGGACAAAAAAATACGACTACTGACTTTTAACAAACAAGATTCTACTCTTCGCAAAATGTTGAGGAGAAAATTAGCAGTCATATTTTTTGTAACGCTCCAGAACAAGCCAGTATTACCGATTCTTCCGCAATTGCTCCAGCCTCGCTTTTTGCTCCGCTATGCGACTCTGCAACCGATCATGCCTCTCCTTCTGATGAATCGCCTCATCAACATGATCCGCCTGATGCGAATGCCCATTCTCCACCCATGTGGTATACTGTTTCTCCTGATGATCTACATTCCCGCTTAATCGCTTCAACAAATCCTCGCGCTTGATCTTCAGATCCAGCAGCTTCTCATTCATCTCATGATGATGCGCCTCGTCAGCAGTCAGGAATTCCGTCTCCGCATGTTTGATCTTCGCATTCAAGTCTTCAATTTCCGACAATGCCGGTGAATAAATCTCCTCATCGATATCAAACCTGTGCACTTCATCTGCAAGTGGCTCAAGCACGGTATCAACCGGTGTTTCCCAATCCTCCCAAACATGCGCTACCAGTAGCGACTTCCCGTTCGGCACATTTGCAGAAACCCTGTCCAGGTAATCCGACATCCCTTCGGCCCTTGCCGTATCCCCCGCAGCACCCGCAACCATTCCGGCCCCGATACCTACGAGCAGACCCAGCGGACCTGCCAGCAGACCGATCAGCCCGCCAATGATACCACCACCTATCGCACTGTACCCTTCTGCTTCATCCTTTGCCGAGCGGATCGAGACCCCACCATTTTCATCTTTTGATAATACATAAAATTCGCCCAATGATATATCATGCACCGCACTCAGTTCCTGAATTGCAAGCAAACCTTTAAATGCGTCCTTTTCAGTAGAAAACAACGCCTGAATCATTCTTTCCATAATCGTCTATACCGGTTAATAGTTTATACCTAAGATAATGAAATAAGCGTCGATATTGTTTGCCGATTTTTAGCGTTGACCAAGGGAATAATGCGATTCGCGTAATATTTTTTTAGGTAAATACCAAAATGCCTACTTTTACGATGTAATGAGATATCTGGCAATAAATATAAATTACGATTTGGATATGGACTGGTACTGCAAATGTGCTACTGTTCTGGATTGTTACACCTACTTTGACAGTTTGGGTCCCGGACATGGTCCGAGAACCGCTATATATGATATTGAGATGAACACCTACCTGTGGATCAATGATAGTCATCTGAGGACCGATCAAAGATTAAACGGAATTGTGCTTGATGCAATGAAAAAGATCAAAGCACAGATCTAAAATTTACCTTGATTAACTATTACTAACCTAAAGGGCAATTGCTACAGCGTTTGCCCTTTTTCCATTTCTCGCAGCATTTCTTTTTCTTCTTTTTATCCTTATCGGACTTATCTTTTTTATCAGACTTCTTATCCTTGTCCTTATCTTTCTTCTTGTCCAATAAATAGGCGTACGTGTTCATGAAATTACTATAGGTATATGATAGGGTTATCAATTATCAGACCAGCCTGATATTGCTGAACCACTTCTTAAAAATCTTGTCGTAGGTACCATTCTCCTTCAGCAGATTCAATGCCCCGTTGATCTGGTCTTTCAGCACCACATCCCCTTTTTTCATGGCGATCGCATATTGAGATTCTGTACCCGGCATAAACATACCAATTTCCAGCGATTTATGTTTATGCAGAAAACCTCCGGCTATAGGAGAGTCATCAATCAGCACATCGATGCGTCCCGCCACCAGCTTCTTATACAATTCATTATTAGTTTCCGCATGCACCGTCACATTTGAAGGGAAGGCAGACATCACATATTTTTCCGCGTCTGTAGCGATACGGATCCCAATCTTTTTATTCGTGAAGTCACTCAGGTCGTTTAACATTACCCCTTTATTTACAATTGCGCAGAGCTGAAACTGTAAATAAGGTTTGCTAAATTCCAGGATCATCTTTCTGGAAGGCGTCATTGTTACGGCTGAGCAGATCATATCCAGCTCGCCCTTGTATAATTTCTCGAGGATCGTTGCCCAGAGAGAAACCTCATAGTGAAGTTCTAGATCCAGCAGTTCAGCAACAGCAGAGATCATATCGACCTCAAATCCCTCAAACTTAGCGGAGTTATAATCACTGTGTAAGGGAAAAGGAGCAGCTGAATCCAGACCAATCTTCAAAATTCGGTTCATATTTTAATTCTATTTTAAGTTTTACCGGGCTCTAAACCCTTTAATCCCGGCAATTTTAATGAATTTAACATCAAATTCATATAAAGTACAATATATCGATTTCATTGTTACACTGAGCAGACTAAACCAGGGAAAATAACATAAAAAATACCGCTGCTACCACCGCTGCGAATGCAGTACTGATAAAATTGACCTGATCATTTGATAGCAAACCCTTTCTTTCCAGACTTGCACCTACAAAAGAGTCCGAATAATTACCTGCAATACCAGCAATCACAACGATCAGAAAGCTGATAGTAAAGCCATTGCTCAGCGCATAGATCAGCGCAATCAGCATCGCCCCTGCCGCACCGATCAGCGTTCCCTCCAGGCTGATCACCCCATCGAGACCCCGCTCGTCTTTCTTCCAGCTGATGCAATTGTAAAAGTTGCTGCCGTAAAGCACACCCAGCTCTGAGGACAGCGTATCTGCCATAGCGGAAGCGATAGTGCCACTGAGCATCACCAATAGTATAGAATGATAAGCTGGAAAGAGCAGCATCAGCACTGCGATTAAAGTCGCCATCCCTGCGTTCGCCAGCACCTGCCAGGCATTACGCTGTATATGATCCCCGGGTTTATCGAGCAGTTCCTTTTTCCTTCTGCCCCAGGTTGTAGCAATCGTACCAGCCAGAAAGAATACCGTCAGCATCAAGATACCCGGATAACCCGCAGCTGCATAAAGAAGAGAGCCACATATCAAACCTGTGAAAGCAGCTGCAGGAGTCAGTTTTTTAGCGTAAATGCTAAAAACTACACCAGCAATCAGCAGCAGCACTACAGGAAGGTCATTCAGTTGAAGTATCACTAGTCAAAGTTATCTTTTTAATTATATTTACCGTATAAAACCAGATCACCGTGTTCAGAAAACGCTGCCTGCCTGCACTTATTGTCTTTATCTTTTCTGCAGGCTTTAATCAGATACTGGCACAGGAGATCGCCACCCCGAAGTATAAGTTACCAAAAGATACGGTAGATCATGAGGCTGAAGGACAAACAGATGTAAATGATGTGTACCGTGCGGTCTTTCAGAAATTCAGGAAAAGGCCACCCAGAAACAAGAAGAGCGGCAGCCTTGCCCTGCTCCCCACCATTGGCTACACCCCCAGTACAGGCTTCGCTTTTGGCGCCGATGTATCCGGAACGAAATACCTTGGGGATCCCGATAACACCACCTTATCAGTTTTTGATGCTTTCGCCACCATTTCTACCAATGAGCTCGCCCTGCTGCAGCTGACACATAATGTTTATACCAGAGGTAATAAATGGAATATCCAGGGAAGTTATAACCTCGGAAAAACCATTGTGCTGGATCATGGACTGGGCACCGGTTTTAAAACCCCGGAGATACAGATCAGGTATAAGTTTATGCGCTTGAGTGAATACGTTTACCGCAGCTTTATGCCCAACTTTTACGCTGGCGCCGGACTCACATTTAACTACTATGGCGATATCGATGAAGAGCTGAATGGTGCGGAAGGTATCAAAACATACAATTATCATTACAGTATGAAAAACGGCTATCCGCCGCATAGTTATTACGCCAACGGCTTACTGATCAATTTGCAGTATAATACGCGCGATCAGCCCTACCGACCGTACAAAGGGCTGTATGTGGATTTGATACTACGTTCCAATCAGAAATGGCTGGGCAGTGAAAAAAGCGCTTTACAGCTGAAGACTGAAGTGAGGAAATACTGGGGTTTGTCGCGCAACAACCCCGAGCAGGTACTCGCCTACTGGCTTTGGGGATCATACCTGCTAAACGGCTCCGTACCCTATCTGGAGTTGCCCGGTACAGGCAGTGATGTCAACCAGCGACTCGGTCGCGCCTACACCATCAGCCGTTTCAAAGGGCCTTCGTTTTTTTATAACGAGATGGAATACCGCTTTCCCATTACCAGGAATAAATTGATCAGTGGGGTAGCCTTTTTAAACGTAGAAACAGCAAGTAACCAGTCGGGCGTAAAGCTGTTCAATTATTGGGAACCTGGTGCGGGCGCAGGTTTGCGCATCCTGTTTGATAAACACACCCGCTCCAACCTGTGTATCGATTACGGTGTAGGAAATTATGGTGCCAGAGGTGTTTTTGTAGGACTGAACGAAGTATTTTAAAACTCAAACTGCACCTTTGCCCGCAACCCATACTCCGATACTCCCGGATTATCCAGATAGTTGAAACGCTTTACCATATCCAGACGCAGCACCTTGAAGATATTCCCGATCCCTATACTACCTTCGATATAAGGCTCCTTACCCAGCGAGTACGTCCTGGCAACGCCCTCTTCATTTTTTGGAAACTGCAGCAGATTACGATGAATATTTGGATCATTCTCATCCCTGATGCCGCCGATCAGCCCTTTAAAAGTAGCGTATTCACGAAGTTTTAGTTTCCTTAACAAGGGTATCCTGTTGAATATAAATCCGTTAAAATTGTGGTCAACATTCAGGCTCACATAGTGGTCGCTCACAAATTCCTGGAAGTTCATCAGGTTATAGGCGTAGACCTGATAAGAATACGACTGATTGGCATGGTGAATATCCAGCAGCGGAAAAGGCACCTTCCCGAAGATATACCCTCCTTCGAGCCTCATATCTGAGCGGCCGAACTGTGAAAGATAAAATCTCTTATCAATTGTTCCGATCAGGTTCTGGTATTCGTACTGCCCTCCGAAAGCCCCCTTCATGCCCGAGGCGAAGTTCAGTTCAAACACGGGATATTTCTCTATCGTACGCTCCCGCTGAGTCTTGCCCTGATAGAAACGTTCCTTAGGTGCATAGCGCAGCTCCAGGTTGAATTCGGCACTTGTGATATGATCGGCACGTATCAATTGATTATTCTGGTCGAAACTCTCATACAGCAGCGTTCCTGCAGGAGTTTGCCTCCAGCGTCTGAAACCAATATTGAAGGAAAAGTGGTTGGCATATTCCTGCATGTACTCCGCGCGGTAAAACTCACTGTAGATAAACTGGTTATTGACGCCTCGCCGGAACGAAGCAGCAATATTATCTTCCGGCACCGCCGTTTTAGACTCGTCGCCCGGTATGTCCACATCCCTTTGATAACTCACACGGATAAAACTCTGTGGAAACTTATAAATTGACTTGTTATTCAACGAGTACGCCGCACTGCCATAATATTTCCATTTCTCGTCCTTGAAGCCATAGGCCCCATATCCCGAGAAGTACCAGCGCGTACTGAAGTCGGTCGTTGTTCTTCCTCCGAACCTCAGCCTGAAACCCTCCAGGTTATTAAAACTGTAAAAACTATAAAAGGGCCCTACGTCTATCGTGCCGAATTGTTTGTAACCAATAAACAGAATCGAAGCCACATCCATCAGGCGTTTAAAGGATTTCATTTGCCCCAGCGTATCAATATTGCTGTAGATCTTCATCTTATCCTTTGCCGAAGAATCCAGACGGTTTTCTGCCCAGAACTGGTCCGACCGCTTTTCTGCATCAGGCGCAAGCACCAGGCTTTCGCCGCGGTACAGGCTGTCGGGATGCTCCACATTGGATTTGTAGTCCTTGATGATTACCGTCCGCTCCCCTTTGAAACCCCTGCCCCCTTCTTTTCCCAGACCAAAATCTACCAGCAGATGGCTTTTACTCATATGATACTTACTGGCGGTATCCTTTTCAAAGTTCAGCTTCACCTCCATCGCCCGGATGAAGTTGATGTTCACCCCCTTGCCCGTCTTTAAAAAGGCATCCTGCACGGCGTACCTGCCATCCATGGTGATATAAATCCGGCCTTCGAAGAGCAGCCCGTTTTCATTCCTTGGGATGAAAGATAACTCAATCAGATTCGGGGTATGCGTTTTGACCGTATCGGTGATAAAAAACTTATAAAATGCCGGTGCCGCATCTGCAATCGGACTCAGGAACTGGCTGTTGGTGAAAGTAATGTTGTTCTTGTAGATATCCACGTCTGCATACATCCTTTCGAAATATGTACCTATGGCATTGTTATCCACCAGGCTTTCATCAAAGTTCACATGTTTATCCGCCAGCATGATCACCTTTGTTTTCTCCGGGTTCTTGCGGTAGTAGTTTTGGGAAAGCCGCTCCCTCAGGTAAACCGGGAGGATATTCTTACCTCCAACGGCTGTGGAGTCCTGCTCATCAAAGAGGAACTGATATTTGCGGAATATCTTTTTATTCTTAAACTTATCACTGAGGTTACTGAGAGAAAACTGCATCCAGTCGTACTGCTGATACTCCACCGTTTTCTCACTCTCCAGCCTGTTCATCGGCTTATGCTCAATAACTTTACGGATAAGCTCTACGGCAGGATTATCTTTATTGCGGTACCGCGCTCTTTTGGCGCCACTGATCTTCACTTCTGTGAGGCTTTGCGACTCTTCCTGGAGCCTGATATCAATTGTTTGTGTGGTATTGGCTTTGATGTTGAGCACCTGGGATTTATAACCCACATAGTTCACCTGTATCTGCGTGAATGCCCCGGCATTGCTCAGCCTGTAATTTCCGGCAGCATCAGTTTTGGTAATCAGCTGTGAACCTTTAAACAACACCGTCACATAAGGCAAAGGAGATTTGTCCTTAGCATCGGTGATGATACCAGTTACGATCGTGTTCTGGGCGGAAGCACTGATAAAAAAGAAAAAATTTGATAAGACAAGTATATAAAAAGACTTCTTTTTAATATCATTCATATGTATCGCGCCGGGCCTAAAAGTCTTTTCTATTCTTGAACAGGATATTGATTTCACAATCTACGATCTAAAATCATCAAATCCAATGACCTAAGTCGATTTCACAGGTATCAGTTGATTTTCAGCTGTTAAAAAATGTTAAATCACGCTGATTACCCTGAAGAAGGCTTTTCAACTGCTACTATGCAATGATAACGAAGAATTTATCAAATTGTTTTTTCACCTTTTGCGCGGACCGCTCAGCTCATGATGTGCTTCACGATAGGATTTTGGGGCGACAGTCATCTGCCTTTTGAAGAACATGTTGAAGTTGGCCGGATATTCAAAGCCCAGGCAATAGCCGATCTCAGAAACATTCCATTCGGTATGGGTGAGCAGAGATATCGCCTCATTGGCAATTCTCTTAGCGATATGATCCGAGGTAGTTTTTCCGGTAATCTCTTTTACGGCATGGTTGAGGTGGTTTACATGCACATTTAATCGCTCTGCGAAAGCATTTGCCGTGCGCAACTCCAGCACATGGTCTGAAGAATACACTGGGAACTGTCTTTCCAGTAACTCAAAAAACTGTGATGAAAGACGTGATGCTGCATTGTGCGTCTTCCCTGCCGGATCCTCCCTCGGCTGCATCTTCATCGCCTCATGGATAATGAGATTAACGTAGTTACGTATCAAATCATATTTATAAGGATAATCCGTATCAATTTCTGTCAGCATCTTCTCGAATATCGCGCTGACAGCCATCACCTGCAGCTCATCGAGATAAAACACAGGCACATCCTGAATCTTCTGCAGCATAGAATCGTTGGTACGCTGCGAATGCTGCCGCATGAAACTATCATTGAACAAACAGAAGTAGCCCGACTGAAATTCGGAGGTGGTCTCCCAGGAATAGGGAACAGTAGGATTGTTGAACAGCAGCGCAGGGCCATCGATCACAATTTTTTCATTCGGATAATGGAGGACGCCCTTGCCCAGGATGAGGGAGATCTTATAAA
This sequence comes from Pedobacter sp. MC2016-15, assembly GCF_026239695.1. Lineage (GTDB taxonomy): Bacteria > Bacteroidota > Bacteroidia > Sphingobacteriales > Sphingobacteriaceae > Pedobacter. Next base: position 417,583 of record NZ_JAPIVS010000001.1, read on the forward strand.
AATCCCTTCTGTTATAGGGTGAAGGATTGAGTGTGCAGTAGCCCAGACGTTTGAAAACGTTGAAATGCCCGTTGGGAACATCGAGGGTAGATTTGGGAATAATCACATCGGGTCTGTTTGCAGCAAACATCTGATAGAATTCCAGGAGGGACATACTTTTCTTCACGCCATAAATTTGCGCAAAATTCCAGTATGTCCCTCTGTTTTGATTGTAATTTTATGGTTTGATAGGTTGTCCGGCACGAATTTCTTCAGATGCCTGAGTCACGAGCTGATCACCTTCAGCGATATCTCCAAAAATCTCCACCTTATCATCCGTTTCACGACCTTTTTTGATGGTTACGATCTCCGCTTTGTTATCTTTTGCACGGATCACATAAATTCCTTCCGGTCCGTCTACAATTGCACCCTTAGGTACGATAAAAGTGCTCACATTTGCCGGCAAAGGAATAGAAACATCTGCCACCATGCCCGGCAGCAGCTTTTTCTCAAGGTTAGGCACATCCATTTCTACTCTTTCTGCACGCAAACGCGAATCCAGGGCTCCTGATAACCTTTTTACTTTGGCTGTAAACAGCACATCCGGTTTAGACTTAACCCTGAAACTTACCACATCCCCATCTGTCAGGTATCCGGTATACAATTCCGGAATGGAAACCACCAGCCTCAGGTGTTTCTGCTCCTGGATGGTAAAGATCGGCAATGCAGATCCTGAACCTGTAGGCCCCACAAAAGCGCCTAAGTTCACATTTCTCGCAGATACTACTCCGCTGAATGGCGCACGGATCTGCAGGTAGCCAATCGTGCTTCCCACTTCTTTGTAGGCCGCTTTTGCTGCGTTGAGCTGTGCCAGGTCGGAGTTTCTTTTCGCTATCGCCTGATCCAGGTCGTTCGTAGAAATGGTTCCCGGAGTTTTACTTGTTTCCAGCAACCTGTCGTACGTAGCCTTACTGGCAGTGGAGATGGCTTCCTGCGAGCGTAACCTGGATTCTGCAGCAGCCAGTTGCGAAGTTGTTTCCGGTGCTTCGAGCGTCATCAGCAGCTGACCTTTGGTCACTTCCGAACCTATATCCACATTCAGTGTTTTCACAAAACTGCTCACCTTGGCATACAAATCTACCTGCTGGTAAGCGATCAGTTCGCCCGGCATTTTCAGGGAAGTGGAAATGGCTTCTTTCTTTAGTGAAAAAGTGGGGATGGCTACTTCTGCTGTCCCCGGGTCCTTCTTTTCTTCCTTATGGCTACAGCTGCTCAGAATAGCTGCAAAAGCAAGACTGCTGAATAAAACTGTGCTGCGGCGGAATATCGTTGTGTTCATCTATGTATAATCTAATGTTCTTAATCTTATTTAAATATCTGGGTGCTGTTGCTTTATTTGGCTTCCTGTAAACCTTTGATGTAATGTTCACTTTCTTCATCTTCAGGATCTAAGGACGGTGATTTCAAAGGAACTTTACCCATTACCCAGGTAAATACCATCGGCAGGATCAGCAGTACTGCAAAAGTTGAAGCGATCAGTCCGCCGATTACAGCTCTTCCCAGTGGTGCAATCGCGTCCCCACCTTCTCCTTCTCCTATCGCCATTGGCAGCATACCTACAACCATCGCCGCACTGGTCATGATGATCGGGCGTAAGCGCAATCCTGCAGCTTCACGTGCAGATTTCAATGCATCCCCATTCTGTTGTCTGAGTTCCTCCGCATTGGTAATGAGCATCACGGCATTCGCCACAGACACCCCTACCGACATAATGATACCCATGTAAGATTGCAGGTTGAGGGTTGAACCCCAGAGCATCAGCACCACCAATGAGCCCAGCACTACTGCCGGTACGGTGGCAAGCACCACAATCGGTACCCGGAACGACTGGAAGTTGGCGGATAACATCAGGAAGATCACCACGATGGCCACAAACAGTCCGTTTTGTAAGCTCAGCAACGTTTCATCAAGCACTTTACCCATACCGATCTGTTCAACGGTTACTCCCCTCGGCAGTTTGCCAATTGTAGCAATGGCTTTGCTCACATCCTTATTTGCGGTTCCCAGATCGGTATTACGCATGTTAGCCGTAACGGACAGGAATGGTGTTGCACCTACGTCATCGGCCTCGCCATAAGTTGTATCAGGCAAAATGGTAGCTACATCGCTGAGCGTTGGCCTACTCATATTTGGAAGCACAGGTATTTCGCCCATATCATCCTTGGTCATCATTTGATTAAAAGGCACCTGCACCTGTACAGAGTAGGATAAACCTGCTTTCTGATCAACCCAGGTATTTTTTTCTGTATAACGGGATGATGAAGTAGAGGCTACCAGTGAACGGGAGATATCATTGAGGTCGACCCCCAGCTGTGCCGCACGTACCCTGTCGATATTTACGTTCAGCGCAGGATATTTATATGGCTGTGCAATCTGTACATCTCTCATGTAATTGATGGCTTTCAATTTTGAAAGCACCTTACCCGCATACTCTTCGTTCAGCTTTTTATTCTTACCTGAAATCCTGACTTCAACAGGTGTTGGTGATCCCTGGCTTAATACTTTCTCTGTCATCTCGATAGGTTCGAAAGAAAGTTTTACATCAGGCATCATCTTACGGGTGCGGGCACGGAGCTCATCCTTGAACTCTTCCATATCTCCTTCCCATTCTTTCAGTGATACCTGGAAAACGGCTTCGTGCGGACCGCCCATGAAGAGGTAAATAGGGTTTACAGAGTACTGTGAAGGGTGCTGCCCCACATACACAGAGGATATACCTACGTGTTCTGCACCGGCAATATTCTGGATTTCTTTAAGGATCTTGTTGGACATCTCCTCGGTACGCTCCAGACGGGTACCTGCAGGGGCACGCATCCTGAGCTGAAACTGACTGCCGTTTACTCTTGGCAGTACATCACGCCCGATGTTTACCAGCAACAATGCGGCAAGGCCGATGATGAGTACAATATAAGTGATGACCACAGTCTTGGTGTATTTGAACATCCCGTTGATGATGTTCATGAACCCATTTCTGAATTTGTCAAACTTGGTCAGTTTCTGGTTGTGATTGAACTGCGTTTTATCAACGAGGATCTTTTTCTGGTCGGCCAGGTGATGTTCCGATTCCAGGCTAAGTCCCGTTTGGTTAAACTGGTCTTCATCCTCAGTGATGCTGTCGTCGGTTTTCTCATGTTTGATCGGATGTGCAACCATCAGCCAGTTGGCCATAACCGGCACAAAAGTTTGTGAAAGCAGGAAAGACACGATCATGGAGAAGCCAATTGCAAGCGCCAGTGGCAGGAACAATGCTCCTGGAATACCTGTCATGGTAAATGCCGGGGCGAATACCGCCAGGATACAGAAGAGGATCAGCAGCTTTGGAAAGGCGATCTCCTTACAGGCATCCCAGATGGCGAGTGCCTTGGGCTTATGCATATCAAAATGCTGGTGGATATTCTCTATGGTTACTGTAGACTCATCGACGAGGATACCAATCGCGAGGGCTAAACCTGAGAGGGACATGATATTGATTGTTTGTCCGAATAATTTGAGGAAGAGTACTCCCGAGATAATGGACGTCGGGATGGTGAGGATTACGATCAGTGCCGCACGTCTGTCACCCAGGAATAACAATACCATCAATCCGGTGAGTACCGCACCGATTACCCCTTCTTTGATCAGACTTTCTACGGAGTTGATTACGTAAACCGACTGGTCGAACTCATACGAAAGCTTTACATCTTCCGGCAGGGTGTTCTGGATTTTTGCCAGATTGGCCTTTAAGCCTTTCACGACATCCCAGGTAGAAGCATCGCCTGATTTTGCGATGTTCAGGTATACGGAACGCTTGCCATTGATCAGGGCATATCCCTGTGTTAAATCGGCACCGTCCTTCACAACAGCGACATCCTTTAGATATATATTTTGCACAGCGCCCTTAAACAGGGGGATGTTTTCAAAGTCCTTTACTTTATTGATCGTATAATTTGTAGGGGTGATATAGTTCATATCTCCTATCCTGACGTTTCCTGAAGGTGCAGTCTGGTTGTTTACCTTAATGGCATTAACAATCTGATCTACAGTAAGGTTATGAGAACGCATCAATCCGGGATCTACGTTGATCTCGATGGAACGCGGGCTACCTCCGGATGGTGCCGGTGCAAGTAATCCGGGAACAGCGGTGAAGGATGGACGCACAAAGGTGTTGGCGAGATCCTGCAGTTCATCATTGGTTTTGGTGGGACTGCTGAGTACCAGCTGACCTACAGGCAATGACGAGGCATCAAAACGGATCACGAAAGGTGGCTGTGAGCCCGGCGGGAACTGCGATTGAGCCCTGGTCGACAAGGCACTGAGCTCGGCTGCCGCCTGGGCCATATTGGTTCCCTGATAGTAGGTGAGTTTCATGAGCATCAGACCTTGTGTGTTCTTGGTCTCAATGCTTTTGATGCCGTTGGCGAAAAGCAGGATGTTCACATAGTTCTTACCGAAATAAGCTTCCATTTGCTCCGGAGTATACCCACCAAAGGGGTGCGCGATGTAGATCACCGGCAGGTTCATCTGTGGCAGGATATCTACCTTGATGCTGGTCATGGCGCTGATTCCGAAGAATAGCATCCCTGCAACAAACACCATGATGGAGATAGGCTTGCGCAGTGCGAAACGTATTAAATTCATATCTTGAGGAACGGCTTAAAATTCGTTAATAAATAGATTGTAATCTCCCGCAGCGGCAGATTTGATCAGCAGCGCCTGCCATACATTGGTATAGGCAATATCTCTGTCGGTCTCTGCCCGGTTGAGTACAAACAAGGCCTGTGTAAGATCTACGAGGGTGGCTAAACCATTTTTGTACTGGACGCTCTTTTGAAGATAAGCCTGTGCTGCAGCCTTTACCTGCTCCGGTGCTTCCATATAGTTGGCCATGGCATTCTGAATCTTGGTCTCAGACAGTGCCAGTTGCGAATGCAGCTGCTGATCGGCGAGGTTGTACTCGTTCTCCAGTCCGTAGGTGGTGTAACGCTGAGCCCTGACCTGTGGGGTGGTCTTTAGGATGGAGCTTAAATTCCACACTACCCCTACGGCAAACAGGTAATTACCCCTGGTAGGATTGATTCCATCGCTGTAACTGTGTGTAAAGGCATTCTGGTTGGTCGCATAGTTAGGATCAAAACCGGATCCCCTGCCCTGTAACACCCCTGAGAAGGTAAAGGTTGGATACATTAACCTTTTGTAATAGTTGGTTTGCTCATTGCTGACATCTACCCTGCTTCTGAAATATTTGAGTGTAGGATGCTGACTGAGGTTGCTGCTGGTATCTTTTAATAAGATCGCATGTGGCACGTGATTAATGGATGCGGTATCCAGCGTAAAATCTGTGGCAGTAACACCAAGAAGTACCCCTAGTTTGTTGGCCTGCTCCTGCTGGAGGTCGATCGCGTTGGTAAGGAGCATCCTTGCGCTGGAAACCTGTGCGATGGCCAGTGCCGAATCTACGCCTGCGATCAGTCCGTTTTTAGCACGGACAACTGCGTTATCTTTAAATACAATGGCTCTTTCCAGGTTGCGCTGCTGCGATTTGGCGATGCGCTGTGCAGCAAGCAGGTTGAGGTATGCAGCCGAAACGCGGATCTCATGCTGGAAGATCTCCTGACTCAGATCATTCTCGTCACGATGCAATTGTTGTTTGGAAACTTTGATTCTCTCTTTGATACGTCCGAAGGTGAAAAATTCCCAGTTCACATTGCTGAGGTATAATGCTCCGAAAGCGGCATTCCAGCTCTGAGATGGCAGAGTTGGCCCTGACGATGAAGCATTGAGCCCAAGGCCGATGGGCGCAAAAGGCCCTGTCTGTCCGTTTACAGTTCCATAAGCGTTCTGCGCCGACAGGCTGAAGTTGGGCAGGTACTCTCTTTTGGATTGGGTGACAGTCTCCTTAGAGGCGCTGACGTAGTTAGTTTTTGCCTTGATGGTTCCGTAATTCGCTATCGCAGTACTTATGGCCTCTTTCATATTTAAGGTCTGAGCATCGACAGCTATATTAGCGCACAAAAAAGAACAACATAGAAGGGTGGATACGGGTAATCGGGGCATCATTAATTCAATTAAATTAAATCGGTGTTCTACTTAGTGTTATTAGTACACAACAAATGTAAATGACAAGCATGGTCAGGAACATATTCCGTTCAAATCAATACTTATTAAATTCAAATAATTGTGGCCTGGAGGAGTTTAAATCGCCATTTCTCTAATATAGGGCATCTGGTGCTGCAAAAAAGATTACCTGCACGATTGTTACAATAGTACTGTTACATTGTGGTTACACTCGCTTTACACTTAAGTTAAAATGTGATTAAAATAAGTTTTTTGAAAGGGTATTAAGATTTTTGATAAACTATGGATTTGATGAATCCGGAGTAGTACTTTTTCACCTGCATCTGGTGATAGTGATGCTGCTGAAACATGGCTTCGGTATTGATCAGGGTGTTGGTTTCAACTTTGGAAATGCAGCGGAAGAAAAAGTACATGGCTTTGAGCATGAGCTTTTGCCATAACTTACCTTCGCTGGCGGTATAATAAAAGTCTGAGAAGAGCCAGAGTCCTTTTTCGCGGAGGGTATTGTTGAGTATATCAAATACGATGCTGATCTTATCTTTTGAGAAGTTATCAAAGAGGAATGCGGTGATGATGACATCATAGCTTTCTGAAGTTTTGAAATCTTCTGCAGCAGCGTGGATATAAGTGACATGGTTTGCTTTTACATCTCGTTTCCCGGAGAGTTGAAGCATTTTTTCGGAGATCTCTATATAGGTGATCTCCAAACCTTCCGGACGGATTTTACTGATCTCTTCGAGTATCCATCCTGTTCCGCCACCGGCGATGAGGATTTTGCTATTTGCCGGGATGAGGTGCAGCTGATCGGTCTGCGCTCTCAGCTGTGCACGAAAGTAAACCAGCCTGCTGAGCACATCGTAATACCGGGCAATGGGGTCGTAGTTGTTCTGCATGGCTTTTCGTTTATATCAGTAACATCCCCAGGCTGCCGCAAATGGCTTTGACCATAATTAACCCATCGATTACTATCAAATAATAAAAAATATTCTTTTTGTTATCCATTGAATAAGCCACCAGCAGGGTAAGTATAAAAGGTATCAGATTAATGATAATCCTTGCGGGGGCGAAATGCTGGAAATAGGCAAAGACCAGTAATGATAATATCCCGAGCAACAGCAATGGGATGAGGATATAAAAGATGGTCTTTCTGATACCTATCCGTACCGTAAAGGTTTTGAGATGGGCATTGGAATCAATTTCATAATCTTTCATATCAAACATGATGGCGTTCACGGTGCAGAACATCCAGTTTTTGATAAACAGAAAGAACCATAAGGGGGATTCTGTGAAATCTACAGCTGACTCTATTTTCAGCAGGATCAGCGGCAGCAGGTTTGCGGTAGCGGCCCAGATGAATCCGATGATGAAGGGTTTTAACCAGCCTGTATTACGGAGGTTAAGGTTAAAAAAGAAAACGGGCACCAGCCCATAGTACAGGATAGCCATACCAATGACAACGGCCACGGTTATCCAGTATACCAGCGGAAGCTGCAGTATGGCCATATAATCGCGGCTGAGCATCCACAGGAATACCACAAAAGCGATGGCACTGAGGCTGATCTGGCTCCAGTAAATAAACCTGTGGTGTTTGCCATACCAGGCCGTTCTTGGATTTTGGGTGTTTTCGCTGCTTTTGGCACCCATATACGCATAGGTATAATAAATAATGGGTGCCAGAAAGAGCAGTGTATAATAGCTCAGAGAATTGAAGGGTAATCCGAGCTGCAGGGTGGATTCAATCGTTAAGGCGACGGCCAGTAAGCCTACGAAGTAGTTACCAAAAAATATAAACCTTAAAATCTTGAATCCCATATTTCTATTCTGCGCTGAGAAACTTTAACACGGAGATCATATCTTCATCACCATGCCCATTCGCTTTGGCTGCCTGCAAGGTGCTGTATAACGACTGCCCTACCGGCGTATCCATGCCATTCTCTGTAGCAAGCCTGATATCTTTTTCGAGGAGCTTTAACGCAAAGGCAGGTTTGAAATCATTGTTGATGATATTTTCAGTTTTCATCTTCGTCATTCCGCCCCCTACTGCGCTGGCATTGATCAGCGGAAGCAACTGCTCTGCCGACAGTCCATTTTTACGCGCGAAGATTACGGCTTCTGCCAAACCCTGCGCTACAATGCCCAGCATCAGATTTACCGACAACTTGGCTACATTGGCTTTCCCGTTTTCACCGAGATATACGGACATCTTGCCCAGTGCATCAAAGGCAGGTTTTACCTTCTCATACACATTTTCATCACCGCCAACCATGATCACCAGTTGCGCTTCTTCAGCAGGTTTTACACTGCCCGCTACGGGTGCATCCAGGTAAGAGATTCCTTTTTCTGCGCACAGTCCTGCGAGGTATTTTGTAGTCTCCGGGGATACCGTGCTCATATCCACCATCGTGAGCTCTCTGCCGGCAGCTACAGAAAAAACGTTGTTTTCACCTTCATAGACCTGTTTTACCGCATTGTCGTCACTCAGCATCGTGAAGATCACATCAGAAGCCGCAACAAGGTCTGCAGGAGAATGTGCTACTTTGATGTTTATTTCTTTGGCAAGGGCTTCTGTTTTATCCGCACTGCGGTTGTATACTGTAAGGTCGAATCCTGCTTTAACCAGATTTTTTACCATTGGCGTACCCATATTGCCGAGTCCGATCCAACCGATGTTCAATTTCTCACTCATATCTATTGTATTTGTTTTGTTTCTCTCTTTTGCCGCCGAAGATGGCCTTTGTTATGCTCTCGGATATTTTTTCAGGATATCCTCAATTCTTATATCGGGAACCAGATCTGTGACGGCAATGATGGTTATCTTTTTAAAATCAGGATGAAGGGTGTTGATGACGTAATTGTACGATTCAGGCATCACAGCCGAAGGCACCTTCAGTACAGGCATCCGTAACTGATCAAACCACTGATTGCCCAGAGGCTGGCAATGACTGTAATCATAGGGATCGCGCCAATCGGGATCGAGGTTACGCTCTTCCACACTGCTGATCAGGAGGTCGTCCGGAATTTCGATACAGACGATCTTAAAATCATAATTGAAACCTACGCCCTGCCGGCGCACCATATTCTCCAGAAAAGCCAGCGGAATATTTTCAGCACAGTAGATCACCGGCCGTCCTGCTGCCGCCCATCTTCCATTGACGCCCGAACCATGGAGTGTGCCTGCATAATTTTTATGCCCTATTCTAAAAACGACCATCAGCGAAGATCAGACGGCATCGCCATAAGCCATTTTGATCAACTCATCCGTGACAAGGTCTACTCCACCGGGGGTGGTTAACCAATCCATAGGACGCTCTTTAGAGTTCCAGAAGGGCTTGTTGAGCCAGTAGCTGAACTCATCTACGGTACCAAACAGCTCTACTCCTTTTTTATAAAGGCCGATGAGTTTGAGCAGATGCTCTCCGTAAACTGGTTCCAGTAATTTTTTTTGCTCTTTGTAGTTGCTGATCGTACGTGAAGAGATATTGATCATATCTGCGAGCGACTTATTGGAAACGTTGATCGCTTCTGCAAAATCATAGAACAGACCCGGCTTAAGGCCCTGCCTTGCATACTGGAAAACCTTCATATCGTCACTCACGTCTATTGCAGCAAACTTAACACGAAGGGTTTCTGTTCTTTTGTCTAAAGGAAATACCTGTGGAACTGTCATAGCTTTTGTGTTTACCATACTAATGTACGAATAATTTCAATATCAAAGATGAAATTATTCGCTGTAAGTTCATATATGACATTTCAACCTCAATGCAGCAATTTCTCTGCCCTGAACAGGTTATCGGTATTCTGCAGAATTTTAGCACGTAACCGGGGATTGTATCCGGGATGGGCTTCTAAAAATCCCCTCACGATATCGGCCGCGGGCTTACTCTGATAAGATCCGAAGGTGGCCTGCAGCCATGACTGCGGGAAAAAGATATCTCCGGTAGACTGGATTTCCTGCAACAGCTCAAGGCTCTGCTTTAAATACCGCATGCTGGATGCCTGGCGTAAGGGATGGTGCAGGTAGTACAGTGCTGCCAGCACATTGGATTCCTTCGCCCTGTTGGGCAATGACTTCAGACTGTTAAAGAAATTATCGCGCTTTAATTTATCACCTGAAACTGCGGGTACGATGAATTCAAAACGACGCTTGCGGTCAGGATTAGTGATCCTGGCGTTCTGTACCGCCAACAGTGCAGGATCAGCATCATCACGCAGGGCCAGTGCAAATGCCATGCTGGTATAATCGTCTTCAGAGAATACGATGCCGGCAGGCGGCAGCTGACTGTCCCAGATCTGGTAGATCCTCTTCCGGGCCTCGGCACTCATGAAGATATCCTGATAAGCCTTGAAGAGGTGCTTTTTATTGTTGCTGCTTTTCTGTTTTAACAGGGCTGTCCAAATCTGATTTTCGAGAGTGCCGGACAAGGCTTTTCTTTGTGCAGGGCTACTCAGCTGCCAGTAAAGGGTACTGAGATAATTGCTGAGCAGCCTGATATTGAGCTCCTCCTGTTCGTTCTCGAGCGACTTCCCAAAGACGGTAATCAGACGTGCAGGACTGATGGCTTTGCCGCTCAGCATTTGCTCGTACAGGGAAATATAGGCTGTAGCGCGGTGCAGGGGTTTCTGCAGGCTGTACAACTGTTCGGGCAGACGCTGGTCTACAGGCCATTCTCCGTAGCCATCACCCGCAGAATTGAAAAGGATGAGCTGCGGTTCCGGCAGTCCCTCCGCTTCTTTGAGTACGAGCTGATCTTTGTTCAGGTTTACACGGATCACTTTAACGCTGCCGGGATAAAAAAGGCTGACTTCAAAAGATTGCGGCCAGATACGGCTGGGACCATATTCTGAACGCTGACTGAGCTGTAAACGTTTAATTTTTGAATCTTCCGTAGTGAGGCTGTAAGTGATGACAGGCCGGCCACTTTCGTTTACCCATACTTTGTTCCAGTCCTGGAGGTTAGAAGGAGTATAACGGTCGAGGATCCTGATGAGATCCGGCCAGGAGGCATTACCATTGGAAAACTTGCGCAGGTATTCTCTCACGCCCTGCTGAAAACGTTCTTTTCCCATCAGGTTCTCCAGCTGCTGCATCATCACAGGTGCTTTATGATAGATGATGTTGCCATAGAGGGATCCCGCATCCTGAAGATTATCCAGGGGCTGACGAATAGGATTTGCCCCACTGGTACGGTCGACCGCATATGCTGCAGGGAAATGATCGATCAGGAATTTGAGTGCATATGCATCCTGACCTCCCGCCTCTTCATCACTTTTATCTGCCATGAAATTCGCAAAAACCTCCTTCATCCAGACATCAGAAAACCAGTCCATCGTGACCAGGTCACCAAACCACATGTGTGCAGTTTCATGTGCAATCAGGGTATTCCTGGAATTGAGCTGATCCTTTGTAGCTCCCTCATCCAGGAATAGCGAAGAAGCTTTGTACTGGATGGCGCCGGGATGCTCCATTCCGCCAAACTGGAAGTCAGGGATAGCCAAGAACCCAAACTTCTGGTAAGGATAAGGAATGCCCGTCCAGTTTTCGAAATATTTTAGTGCAGAATTGTGGATAGCATATACTGCAGGTAAGCTGGGTGTGATCTTGGCCTGATCCGTCTCCCGGTATAAAAATTGCGTATTCTTCTGATTCAATGTAGCACTATGCAGCTTGAAATCACCCGCTGCAAAAGCAAAATGATAGGTACTTAATAAGTTTGAAGGCTTGAAATGATAGGTTTTATCATTCTGGCCAATTACGGAATCTCTCAGCTCTGCATTGGCAATGGCTTTCCAGCTCTGTGGGATATGTAAGGTCAGCGTATACACAGCCTTGAGATCTGGCTGGTCGAAACACGGAAAAACTGTTCTCGCCCGGTCCGGAACAAAAAGTGTGTACAGGTAATCCGGATTTCTGTTGAGTGCCCCGTTCCCGGCTGTAAAATCAATTTGCACCACGTTAACTCCCATTTTGAGCAAGTCGGGCCTGAGCAGCAGATGCTCCTTTTGATAGTCCACTTCTACAGTCTTGCCGTTAATGGACATCCCGCTGATCTTTGCCGGATCTTCCTTGAAATCAAGCTGAACGGGCAGCCTGAGACTGTTCAAGCTGAAAGTCAGGGTTTCATGCGCAGCAATGGGCTTTGCTTTCTGCACAGGCAGATCCAGATCAAGCATGTACCGGACATCGCTGAGTACTGCTTTACGGTAAATAGCGAGCGACCGGCCTACCCCAGGTTCTACAAGGGGATCTGTGACAGCTTTCCGCGATGAGCAGGAGAGCACTAAAGAGAAAGAGGCCATACAAAGTATGGGAAATACAGTTTTAAAACCACGAAACATGTGGCAATTTAACTCAATTATTCAATATCTGAAGGGGAATAAAGGCAGGTTCTGAACATTTTATCGAAACCGTATAATTTGAGATCTTTTCCTATCACCACAATTTTTGTCTCACGTATCTCATCAGGCAGCCAGGTTTCGCCAAGCGAGATAGCGAGCGATTTGCCTACTGTCTGCAGGATAATCCTGCTTTCGAACTGGTGACTGTATATAATGCCCTTTACACGATACACATTGGCGGACTGCGCAATCAGAAAAACCATCATCCGGTGCTCGAGGTCCTGGATGTTCATACTCTCCTTATATTTGAGCAGGACGGTCTCAATATCACTGTGTTCGTGTCTGTTATGGGAAGGTCCGAAAGCCACAAGCGGCTGTTTTTCTGGTGTTGCATTGCTCAGGCTGAAGATTCCCTTTGGGATAGCAACCGGCTTAGGGTTGCTGTAAAAATTTGCGAAACGCTCCCTTGCAAAAAGTTTGGTTACCGGGAAGTTCTGCCCTTCGGCGATCAGGATTTCAGCAAAAGGATTGATGGCCTTTAGGATCGCCTGCAGTTCCTTCACATATTCAGCACTCACCTTCTCCACTTTATTGAGGAGGATCAGATCGCTGAAGGCAATCTGTTTAATCGCTTCCTGATGTTCTTTCAGCTGGTCTTCTATCAGTTCCGCATCCACAATGCAGATCACTCTTTTCAGGTCGAAACCACGTTTTACATTATCACTGGTAAGAAATGGATGCGCAATATTTGCCGGATCAGCTATACCTGTAGCTTCAATAATCAGGTGATCCCAGGAATCCCTTCTGTCCCACAAGCTATTCAGCAGCTCATAGATATTATCATTTAAGGTACAGCAAAGGCAGCCGTTATTGAGCTCCATGATGTCATCTTCGCCCTGGAGGATCAGGCCCGCATCTATACTTTCCTCGCCTATTTCATTTTCAATAATTGCAAAGCGTGTATCTTTCTTTTTTGCAATAACCGCATTGAGCACTGTGGTCTTGCCGGCACCTAAAAAACCGGTCAGCAGGGTTACTTCTTTAGCTTTCATCTATTATCATCTAGTTTTTATGCGTAATTTTCATGTTGCGCAAGGGGCAAAATCCTTTCGATTTTCTCTTACACACAGTAAATAATGTACATTGCCCGGCAAAGATACACAAACGCAATTAGGTTGCAGAATTAAAAAACAATATGACTACTTCATTCATTAAGCCCTTGGTCCTGGCTTCCGGACTACTCTTTACCTCTTCATTTGGTTTCGCCCAGGACAATCTGGTCAACTCTCTAAAAAATAACCAGTCGGCCAACAGCACTTCCGGCTTTAAGTTTACCAGCATCATCAACCTGGAAAACACGCCTGTACAAAACCAGGGTTCATCCGGCACCTGCTGGAGCTACTCTACCAACTCCTTCCTTGAGTCTGAGATGATCAGGATGGGTAAAAAACCCGTTGTACTCTCTCAGATCTTCTCCGCACGTAATGCCTATGTAGAAAAAGGAATCAACTATGTGCGTATGCATGGAGCAGTAACGCTAGGCGATGGCGGTGCGCTGCATGATGTCATTAACATGTACAAAAAATACGGTGCTGTACCGCAGATCAATTATACTGGTCTGAATTATGGAACGAAAAAGAACAAATTTGCCGAGATGGGTGCCATCACTTCGGGCATGCTTGAAGCGGTGGTAAAAAACGCAAACGGAACCTTAACGCCAAACTGGCAAAAAGCTTATACAGCTGTACTCGATTCCTACCTCGGTGAGGTGCCTGAGAAGTTTGATTACAATGGTAAAAGTTATACACCGCAGACTTTCGCGAGGGAGGTTGTGGGCATCAAGCCGGATGAGTATATTGAACTTTCATCATTTAACGATCACCCGTTCTATTCAAAATTCACTTTGCTGGTTCCTGATAACTGGTCTTTCGATCAGGTATCCAATGTTCCTCTAAATGAGCTGACAGAAACTATCGACAATGCTCTGAAAAAAGGATATTCCGTAGCATGGGCTACCGATGTTAGTGAGAAGTCTTTCTCCTACAAAAACGGCGTAGCGTATGTACCGGCAAAACCTATTGATGAAATGACAGCCGAAGAAACTGCCTCGCTTTTCAGCGCTCCAAAGCCAGAGATGGAAATCACACAGGAGATCCGTCAGGCGGCATTTGATAACTATCAGACTACCGATGATCACGGCATGCATATCATCGGCCTCGCCAAAGATCAGAATGGCCGCGAATACTATATCGTGAAAAACTCATGGGGTGTAACAAACGACTACAAAGGCTATCTGTATGTTACCAAAAACTATGTGAAATACAAAACTACTGCGATCCTCCTGCACAAAGGTGGTATCCCTGCAGCGATCAGCAGGAAGCTCGGACTATAGTCCATAAAAAAAAGAATGTGCTGATTCAAACCGTGCGTTATTTATTTGAATCGATACCAATCGAATCAAATGAAGAACGGGGTGCGAATCAGCACATCTTTTTTTTATCAAAAAATTATTTCCGTATAGGTGTGGGCCTCTTCTGCTCGTCCACTGCAACAAAAGAAAACTCTCCGCTCACTGCTTTCTCCCGCAGCTCCGAATACATCTGCTCTACAAAGATATCCACCCTGACCTTCATACTCGTATTTCCTACATGGCTAACTGTAGCGACTAATTCAACTATACTGCCCGCAGGAATCGGATGCGTAAAATCTATCCTGTCACTGCTCACCGTAACCATTTTCTGTCTGCTGAACCTCGTGGCACAGATAAAAGCCACCTCATCCATCATCATCATCGCCGTTCCGCCAAACAGCGTATCGTAATGGTTAGTGGTATTCGGAAAAACTGCTTTAAAGATCCTCGTTTCAGATGCTTTGATCTTTTCTTCTATCGTCATATGTATAAATTGTATCAAAAAATATTGGCTGTCAATGCCAATATCAATTATCCTGCAAGCGTATCATCAATATGTTTCAACTCAGCATCAGTAAAATCAAGGTTCTCCAGGCATTTGAGTGAATCCATCAGCTGCTCAGGCCTGCTCGCCCCTACCAGTACAGATGTGATCCTGGCATCACGAAGAATCCAGGCCAGTGCCATCTGTGCAAGCGTTTGTCCCCTCTCTGAAGCCAGCGTGTTCAAGGCATTCAACTGCTTTAATACCTCCGGCGTAATTGAGGCCTGCTGCAGTGCGCCCGTCGATTTTGCTGCCCGCGAATCTTCAGGGATACCATGCAGGTATTTATTGGTAAGCAGCCCCTGCGCCAGTGGCGAAAATGGAATACAACCTACACCTTCCTGACCAAGAACATCCAGTAAGCCCTCTTCGATCCACCTTTCAAACATGGAATATTTAGGCTGATGGATCAGACAAGGAGTGCCCATTTCACGTAGCAGCTTGATTGCTGCTGCTGCTTCAGGAGCTTTATAATTTGATATCCCCACATACAGCGCTTTTCCCTGGCGCACAAAGAGGTCCAGTGTAGCCATCGTTTCTTCCAGTGGAGTTTCAGGATCCGGACGGTGGTGATAAAAAATATCAACGTAATCCAGCCCCATACGTTTGAGGCTCTGGTCCATACTTGAGACCAGGTATTTCTTTGATCCCCAATCGCCATACGGTCCGTCCCACATGGTATATCCCGCTTTTGAAGAGATAATCATTTCATCCCGGTAGGAAGCAAAATTCTGTTTCAGTATCGCCCCAAAATTTTCTTCGGCAGATCCCGGAGGCGGACCATAGTTGTTTGCCAGGTCGAAATGAGTGATACCACTGTCAAAAGCAAGTTTGATAATATTGGTAGAGTTCTGAAACTGATCCACATGGCCGAAATTGTGCCACAGGCCCAGTGAGATCGCAGATAGTTTGAGTCCGCTTTTACCACAGCGGCGGTATTGCATATTTGTATAGCGGTCGGGATGCGCGATATAAGACATAATCTATTAAATGAAAAGAGGATATAACAAAGCAGTGTATGATCAACCGGAAAGATTGCTGTACAAATGTTCTGATATACCCTCTTCAGGTTAGGTTGAGCTAATTTTACTTAGCCGAATTTTTTTTCTCTGTTACTTCAGCACGAATGTCTTGAGCAAGAACTTTTAAATCCTGCATTGCTTTACGTACTCTTGTACCTGCAGCACTGTTTCCAGCATTGTAAAACTTCTCTACGTCAGCTTCAACAGAAGCAAGCAGTTCTTTTAATTTTGTAAATTTTTCCATGTTTTAAGCTTTAATATGGTGCCAAATATATAACTTTTACGAAATAAATGCATACTTACTCATTTTAAATGTTTTTTATTTTCTCCCGTGATACTAAAACCTTTTTTTATCGTATTCAATATTGAATAGTTAACGCTAAAAATTCTATATGACAAAACGGATACACATTGTTGAAGACGACGAAGATATCAGATACATAGTTTGTTACATCCTTACAGAGATGGGTTACGAAGTTACCCTCGCAGATTCCATTTCCGACTTCCGCAGACAGCAGGCAGAAGACTTTAAACCAGACCTGCTTCTACTGGATGTCATGCTTCCCGACGGAAACGGACTTGATCTCTGCCACGAACTAAAAAAATCACCCGCAACACAAGAGGTTCCCGTGATCATCATGTCTGCACATGCCACTGAAGATCAGTCGATCAAACGTTCTGGTGCAGAGGAATTTATCAGTAAACCTTTCAACCTGGATGACCTGACGGATCTGATCAGCAAACATTTATCGTGACATTTTTCTTATTGTAATCATTTTTTTCTGTATATATTTGTCCCACAGGATAAAACCCTCCGGATTGATCCTGAATGAAAATGATCCTATGAAGAAAAAGATATTGGTGTTAGAGAAGAACAAGGATATCCTTGAATTGATTGATATTATTCTTAGTGAGGAGGGATATGAGCTTGACCTGATCAGTTCAGATAAAGAAGTTTTTAATCATATCAAAGATTTCGGACCGGATGCCATTTTGCTGGATATTATACACCCTACAGCAGAAGGTACAGCATTATGCAAGGCTATAAAAGCAGCAGAAGATACCAGTAATATCCCTGTCATCGTACTCTCTACCCATCCTAAGGCTGAAGTAGTAAAGGAAATATGTGCAGATGAAGTGGTGCCGAAACCTTTTGACGTTTCTTTACTCGTGTCTGTAATTGAGCAGCAGCTAATGATTGCTTAGCCGCTGCTATCATTTCATTATATATTGTGATGTTTCTTCAGAAATTTCAGGTATTTCTTGTCATCTTCAAAAAGCTGCGCGCCTTCCATCTCATAGGCTTTCAATAAATATTCCAGCGCTGCTTTTTCATCGCCCAGTTCATAATATGCTTCTCCAAGACGCAGCAATACAAAAGGATTACTTTCTTCGCCACTGTAAAACTCGTGGGCTATGAGCAGCTGTTCTTTTGCTTCAGCAAATTTACCCTCATTAAATAAAGCATCGCCAAGAGAGGCAGTGATATATCCTGAGGCTTCCCAATCTTCTTTTGGATCAGGCAAAACAGCATAGGCCTTTGTAAACCAGTCTGCAGCTACAGCATAGTTCTCGTCATCCATTTCTGCATTACCCTTCTCACAGTACTCATCCATCAGGCTCTGCTGTTCGTCTGTGAGTTCGTCCTGCTCGTCATCTCCATCCTCTGCAGGCACAAAGTTTCTTTTAAAATCCTCAAAATCCTCATCGGCAGCCAGTGCAATAAAAAGAAAATCAGGATGTGAATCTGCAAAAACCTTCTTACTACCCAATTTATAGGCAGTTTTGAAATATACCCTCGCATGATCTAAATCCTGCAACGCATAATAAATGCTACCTGTTGTGATGAAGTGAACTATATTTTTCACCTCCTCTGTTTTGCTTTTGTCCTGCAGAAATCCGGTCTCTTTCAGGAAAAAAGGTAATGCTTTTTCCAGCTGACCTGTCTGCTCATAAAAAGCATAGATACTGTCGAGCATAATCGCTCCGACGCTGCAATTCTCTTTGGGATCAGGAATTGCGCTTTCAATCTCCAGCAGTAATTCCTCTGCCTCTTCAGTTTGGTCTGACTCTGCCAGTACGTACACCTGATCGATCTGATCAAAAAATGCTTCTTCTTCTTCTGCGCTGTATACTAACATATCTTTATTTTTAAACGAAGGTAGTTATAAGGGTTGGTTTTCCATCTGCTTTATAATTTTGTTGACCTCCGTCTCGGTAGATCTTAATTTCGCCTGACAGAAGGCGATCAGCACAGAGGCACGCTTGACCCTTTCTGCGAGAACATCAACAGACACTGCCTCAGTCTCTATTTCGGCAGCAATTTCAGCAAGCTCCCGGTAAGCTTCTTCATAGTTCAAATTCTTTTCCATTACGTGATGTTTTAGATAATACCTTTGTGTTAATTTCTGCGGTGGCGAGAGTGACTGTCATTTCAGTTTCCGGCTCTATATGTGTGCCATCACCAACAATCACGCCACCGACTTTCACTATGGCGAAGCCCTTGTTTAATATATTCTGCGGACTCATCAGCCTGACAACAGATTCAAAATGACCAATATACCTCGCCTGGTTGATGAAATACATCCTGTTGAACGAGCGCAAATTTGCCACCAGATTATCCAGATCCTTTCTTTTATTGGAAATGATAATCCTGGGATTAGTGACGATCATTCCGGAAAGATTCAGGATGTCCCGATGTTTTTCATGAAGAAGGTTCCTCGAAGAATTGATCGTCACCTGGTTTAGCCTGTTGAGCTGTTCCTTATGATGGTTCATCATCTGGAAGGTCCGGATGACCATCTGCTGCTGCAGCGAAATAAGGGCATCTTCAAAACTCCTGTTATGTGCAATGAGCATCTCCGCCACTTTTGTAGGCGTTTTCGTAGAGGTATGCGCCATCAGATCCGCTATCGTTTCATTTTTCTGATGGCCGATTCCTGTTATGATTGGTATGGGGAATTTCGCGATAGCACGGTTAAGTTCATAGTTATCAAATATCAGAAAATCCATCTGTGATCCCCCACCCCTGATGATAACCAGTGCATCATAGGGCTTGCCAGAATCAAAAACCGCAATTAATTGTGCAAGCACCTGTTTTGCATTGCCTTCTCCCTGTACGAGGGCAAAATAATCATCTATCTCAAACTGATAACCAAAAGTATTATGATCAAGCGTATGCCTGAAATCATGATATCCCGCAGAAGTATCAGATGATATCACGGCTATACGCTGCAAAACACGGTTAAGCTGCAAATCACTGTTACGCGTACGGAAAATACCATTCTCCAGGCGGATAAAAGAAGCATTATCCCTTAGCAGACGGTCCAGCGTTTCTTTACGCTGCTGTTCAAATTGCCCGAGCGTGAAATTTGTATCAATATCAAGCAAGTTAAGCTGCAGACCAAACGCAGGATTATACTGTACGGCCACCTGCACCAGAACATTGATATCATTTTTAAACTGCTGCCCCGTTGCCTTCTCAAAGTTGGAAATATTCACTGCCGCATTTCCCCAGGCCCTGCCACCCATCTTCGCCAGGATCTTTGCAGAGGCTTTGTCTTTTTCTACGAGTTCAAAATAGTGGAAATTACTCTGTGGCTTGTACGTATGATTGGTCACATCGGCGATTACCCAGAACGTTCTTGCTCCAAAAACTCCATTGATGGTGTCATGAATCTGTGCGGTAAGTTCTGATAGTCTGATGGAGGGTAGTGCTGCCAATTTCTTTGCTGTGGTTAGAGCACTAATTTAGACAATTCTAAGCGATAACCATACGCATTTTTTCTACGAAAGCCCCAAGTGCGGTCCGTTTCATCAGCAAATTGAAGAGAGCAATACCAGCTATTGCACAGGTAATTCCTGCCAGGACATCCAGAACATAGTGGTGGCTCGCATAGACTGCTGTAAACCAGATTCCTACCATGACAACACCAAAAACCACATTCATCGCTCCCATTTTATTCTTTATACCGTAGTATAAGACGATCACAGGATATGAGGAATGCAAAGAAGGCATTGCCGCAAAAACATTGGATCCTTGTCTGTAAATCGATTCAAATACTGTCGTATGCAACAAGTGGTCAAATCTTACCAGTCCGGCCGGGTTTGAATGTGTATGTGCAAGGAAGACGAAGCCATGGTACTGCACATACCAGGGTGGTGCTGCCGGATAAGTATAATAAATGACGAAGCCAGTCATGTTTACCAGCACAAAGGTCAGAGAAAAGCGAAGGAAAAGTTCCTTCTTGCGAAAAAAGAGGTAAGCAGCAAAGGCAAGAGGAACCGGTATCCACATCAGATAAAATATTCCCCCGATAATGTCCACCACAGCTGAGTGATGGATACGCAGGTATTCATTGGGTGTGAGCAGTTTTCCGTCAGAGAAGATACCAAAAGTATGTTTCTCCAGGTGATACAGGTCTGCAATGTGCACATCATTGAAAAGGTAGTTCGGGAAGGCCTTCATATAATCGAACAGAATCCAGTATACGATGAAGATGGAGAAACCAAGGATAAACTTTCTGGTCACTACCGAAGCATAATACAAGGTATTGAAGAGCAGCACCAATACGATCTGGTTGCTGTTAAAACCTACCAGAAAATAAGAAAGACAGAGGTAAACGGCAGACATCAGGGTGATGAGCATGATGTCTTTTATGGCATAGAATGGTTTGTTAGACCCGAACTGTTCTGACATTTATTTTTTATTAAAATCTGAACCCAGGATTTTGTCCCACAGCGCAGAACTTACGCCGTAACCTTTGCTGGAGTCTGAGTAGTGATGCAACATGTGGTGCTGCTTCAGTTTTTTCCAGAAAGGACTTTTGAAGTTAGCATGGTGCAGCGCATAGTGCGTCATATCGTAGATCAGGTAACCGATTAGAAATCCGGTATAAAAAGCGTAGATCGTTCCCGCAGGCAACAGGTATAGAAACAGGAAATATAAAGCCAGTGCCATCGGAATACTTGCTGAAGGCGGCAATACCAGTCTTTTGGCATCATTGGGATAATCGTGGTGGACGCCATGAAAGATAAAATGTATGCGCTGTCCAAATTCAGATTTAGGATAAAAGTGAAATACCCAGCGGTGTAACACATATTCTGAGATGGTCCATACAAAAAGACCTGTGAGCAGCCATCCGGCGAATGAAAACACGCTCATATGCATATCCGAAAATGACTTCCATCCAAGGAAAGCAATTACCGGAATGTAAACAATCAGGGGCACGTAGTAATGGACTTTCGAAAGACTTTCAAAAAGGTCATTCTTGAAAATTCTGATAGAATCAGAGGAGTTCGAAATAAAATTCTTCTTCATGGTATTTAGATTTTTATCCGTTCAGTAATAGCAGTATTATTCGCAGCGTTCAATCCTTTGATCTCTACATACTTTACGTTCGGCAACCAGAAGGAGCCTCCTTCTATGCGCAAAAATATACGTTCTATTTGAATCTTCTTGTTATTTACTGTCACATATACATGATATTTTTTATCATCATCAGATTTGACAAGATACAATGGCAGCTTTTTATGAGAGACAAAACGAAGTTCATACTGATCCTTACCGATAGATTTGGAATCTATCCCATACGCAAACTTGCGCTGTACATAACCCAGATCTTTCTTCTCACCATTCTCCTGGTAGCGCAGCCAGTAAACCTTTACAGGATTATCTTCCACCACCTGACCATCAGAACTG
The DNA here is from genome assembly GCF_026239695.1 of Pedobacter sp. MC2016-15. Taxonomy (GTDB): domain Bacteria; phylum Bacteroidota; class Bacteroidia; order Sphingobacteriales; family Sphingobacteriaceae; genus Pedobacter. The sequence continues at coordinate 439,689 of NZ_JAPIVS010000001.1, forward strand.
GTATTCAGCTCATAGATAATGGTATTCGTATTGGGATCGCGCTGCAGGTAAAACAGCTGATGTGAGATCCCTTTAGGTACCGGAAATTTTAAGGGCGATGGGTTACTCTGATCCTGTGTCTGTGACCAGGCTGTATGGAGATTTCCGAAATTAAAGACAGCACCCAGGAAGATCAGTCCGGCAACAACTACCGGAACAGCTTGCTCTTTCAGGCTCTTATTTTCAGTTTTTTTTTCCAGGGTTTCACGTTCCAGCTGCTCAGCGGCATCCATCACTTTCTTCGCATCCCTCAACCTGTTAATCGCAGTAACATTGGTCATGATGGCCATGATCGTGATGGGAATCGTGAAGATAGACATCGTTTCAAAAATATGGAAAGATATTCCCGGTACATATATTTTGTACCCACCACCAATGTAATGACCGGTGATTCCACAGGCAAGCGCGCAGATACCAATAGTTACGACCCTCTCCGGACGTTGCATCAGTCCGCCTTTACTCTGGATGCCCAAACCTTCTGCCCTGGCCCTGGTGTAACTTACCATCATGGAACCGATCAGCGCTATAAATGCGAAGAGCGAGCTTAAAAAATAGTGATGCGATACTAGGTAATAGCAGATGCCAAGGAACATAATCAGTTCGCTGTAACGGTCCAGTACAGAATCATATAAGGCACCAAACTTGGAACTCATGTTTCCTAAACGTGCCACCTGGCCATCAAGCATATCAAACAGTCCTGCAAAAAGTACCAGTGCGCCTCCCCATCCAACAAAAGACAGGTCGCCCCTGTTGCTTTCTTCGGCACCAAAGACAAAGATCACCGCTACGCCAATGTTCAGGATCAGGCCAATGGTAGTTACCGCATTCGGTGTAAGCCCCATGCGGATGAGCCCTTTCACAAATGGGTTAATGACCTTATAGATCCCCTGCTGTAGACGATCACGAAATGGTATTGCTTGCATAACTGTATTTTTTATACTTGTCTTTTAAAAATCAAATTTAACTCTTGCCCTGATACCGTATTCGGAAACCTCAGGATTGTCAAGGTAATTAAAACGTTTCACCATATCTACACGTAATATCTTAAAGATATTACCGATACCTACACTACCTTCGATATAAGGAGTTCTTCCCAGTTCAAACGTCCTGGTCTCTCCTATATCATTTTTAGGAAACTGAAGCAGTGACGGATCATTGTTAGGATTATTCTCCGATCTGAGTCCGCCCATTAGAGCCTTGAAAGAAATCGCTTCTCTCAGTTTAAGTTTCTTAATCAAAGGTATCTTATTAAAGAAGAATCCGTTGAAATTATGGTCAATATTCACACTGGCATAGTGATCACTCACAAATTCCAGGAAGTTCATTAAGTTATACGAATCCAGCTGGTATGAATAGGTCTGGTTAGCACGGTGAATGGTGAGCAAAGGGAAAGGAACCTTTCCAAAAGTATTTCCACCCTCTACTGCCACGTCAGAATATCCCAATTGCGACAGGTAAAAACGCTTATCTACCCTGGCAATGATGTTCTGATAATTGTACTGTCCACCTAAAACGCCCTTCAGTCCTGCTGTATACTTAATCGTAAAAATAGGGAATTTATCGATGATTGGCACCCTGTAAATTTTCCCCTGGTAAAACTTCTCATTTGGAGCATAGCGCAGGTTTACATTGATCTCAGAGGTAGTAATGTTATCAACCGCATTGACAGTATTATTTTCGAAGTTATTAAAGTATAATGATCCTCCCGGGCGTTGTGTCCATTTACGTGCAATCACCTGATAAGAGAAGTGATTTTCAAACTCATGCATATAATCGATTTTATAGAAATCATTATATAACAAGGTATTGTTCTGCCCTCTTTTGAATGACAGTAAGAAGTTATCCTCCTGTACGAACTGCAGGTCCTGGCCAGGAATCTTTACATCTCTCTGGAAGCTTCCCCTGATGTAGTTCTGCGGGAAAGCGTAAATAGATTTATCATTCAAAGAGTAGGTACCACTCAGGAAATACTTCCATTTTTCATCTTTCAAACCATAGGCACCATAAGTTTCAAAATAATAACGTTTACTGAGCTCAGGCGTAGTACGACCACCAATACGGAGGCGCAGGCCTTCCACATTGTTGAAACTATAAAAAGTATTTACCGGACCAACTTCAAAAGGACCAAAGTTTTTGTATCCCGCGAAGAAAAGCGTCAGCAGGTCTGCCGTCCTTTTAAAGGAAGGAATCGTTTGGAGTGTATCAATATTCTTATAGATACTGAGGTTTGTCTTTAATGTCGTATCTGTACGCTGACTTGTCCAGAACTGATCAGGTTTGCTTTCTGCATCGGCAGCTGTCGCTAAAGCCGGTCCTTCAAATACACTTGCAGGCTGTGGCTTGTTGATCTCATAATCCTTGATAATCACCGTACGTTGTCCCGTAAAACCGCCACCTTTAGCCTTATTTAACCCGAAATCTACAATCAGATTTGTTTTTGATAAGTGGTAGCGTCCATCAGGATTTTTCTCAAAATCAAGTTTGGCTTCCAGCGCCCTTACAAAGTTCAGATTGATATTTTTATTCACCGTCAGGTAAGCATCCTGTACAGCGTAATTGCCGTCCATCGTGATATACATCTTACCTTCAAACAGAAGGTCGGTGTTGTTCCTTGGAATAAATGATAACTCAATCAGGTTAGGAACACTCGTTTTAACCGTATCAGTGATAAAAAACTTATAAAACGTAGGAGACGCATCCGCTATCGGGCTCAGAAACTGATTGCTCATCAATGAGATATTACTTTCATAAATATTGAGGTCTGCATACATCCTCTCGAAATATTTGCTTAAACCTTTTGTATCAATAAATTTCGCGTCATAATTAACGTGTTTATCACCAGTGTAGATCGTTTTCTTTTTCTCAGGCGATTTCTGCAGATAATTTTGTGAAACCTTTTCTTCCAGGAATACAGGGAGGATATTTTTACCTCCGATTTTTGTTGAGTCCTGCTCCTGGAAAAGGAACTGATAATTTTTGAAAATACGTTTTGTCTTGAACTTATCTGAGAGATTGCTGAGCGAGAACAACATCTGTTCGTACTGCTGATATTCTACATGATCATAATTCTTATTCTGGTTCTTCGCTTTGTTTTCGATAACCTTCCTGATCAGTTCTACTGCAGGGTTGTTTTTGTTCCTGTATGATGGCCTTTTATTGGAAGTGATCGTTACTTCTTTCAGGTTTTCAGATTCATTTTGCAGCTTTACATTAACGGTCTGTGTTTCTCCGGCTTTAATAGGAATAAAAGCAGTTTTGTATCCCACGTAGCTAATTTGAAGCTGATCATGTGATTCACTGGTAGAAATGACAAACTTACCGTCCGCATCCGTTTTTGTAATAATTTGTGTGCCTTTGAAAAGAACAGTAGCGTATGGGATAGGATCTTTATCTGCGGCGTCTGTAACTACACCTGTAACAATGGTTTTGGAAGGTACGGCAACTGGTGCAGGAGTTTGAGCTGATGCTTGAAATACCAGGAAGGAAAGAACTAAAGAAAGAGTGAATATAATTTTGTTGAAGCGATGTAAGCTCATGGCGTTCTCAGTTAAATAAATACGAATTTTTTTTGCATCAGGAAGTTATAACCTGTTCCCACTGTACAAGAGACAATAATTTTTGACAGGATGTAATTTACATGCAGGTAATGAGTAACAAGGAAAACCCCTGCGGTGGTCAGTAAAAGATTTCCGGTCCATACCAAAATGTATTTCAGTATCTGGACATTGATATTACGCTCCTTTGTTCCGAACACCCAATTGCGGCCCATCATAAAGTTAACTGCGCCACCGGCCGTTGTACCTATCACACTTCCAGCAACATACCAGAAATGAAAAACCTGCGTACAGACTAATGTGGTAAGAAAGTCAATAATTGAGGCCGATAAAGACGCGACCTGAGCTTTTACGAAAGTCGCCATATCAGTTAGGAATAAATCTTAAAATAACCTGCAGAACTATATTTGCATAAACCCCTGCAAGTATATCATCAAACATCACTCCCCATCCGCCAGGCAAGTTTTCCAGGCGCCTGATAAAAAGCGGCTTTAAAATATCAAAAAATCGAAAAAGTATAAGTCCCATGAGAACGTTTAATGGAGTAACAGGGATCCACAGCAATGCTATGCACATCCCGGCTACTTCATCGATCACCACCCGGTTATGGTCTTTACCCCAGATGGATTCTACAACGTTTCCGGACCAGATGCCCAGTGCCGATATCAGCACTGTGACAATTAATGCGGGTATAAAATTATTTCCGTCGGGATGGGCAGCATACCACACCAGGCAAGTTACAACAGCAGCGGCAGTCCCTGCCCCTTTACCGATGTAGCCTATGCCTAAGCTTGTGGATGTAATTTTATGAAAAAGCATTTCTAAAATTTTCAATCACCAACGTGCCATTCCCGGCAGCTATGTGTGTCATATACTTACCTTTGCAGGCATCAGCTGAACTTCCTGAAAAGCAGCATACATTTTTTCAACAGCTTCCTCAATCTGAGCAAAAGTATGTGTCGCCATCAGTGAAAATCTGAGGAGCGATGAGTCTGATGGTACAGCTGGTGAAACAACAGGATTAACGAAGATTCCGTTTCTGTGAAGAATATTGGTAATAAGGAATGTCTTTTCGTTATCTCTGATATAAACAGGAATGATCGGACTGTCTGTATGTCCTATATCAAAGCCTGCGTCTGTTAGTAGTTTTTTTGCATAGTTCGTGTTATCCCAAAGTTTATCAATACGTTCTGGTTCGGCTTCAATAATATCCAGGGCTGCGATTACGCTCGCTACAGAAGCAGGCGGCATACTTGCACTGAACATCAATGATCTTGCCCGGTGTTTGATGAATTCAATCGTTTCTTCACTGGCAGCAATAAATCCGCCCAATGAAGCTAAGGATTTACTGAAGGTACCCATGATCAGGTCTACCTTGTCTGTAAGGTTAAAGTGAGAAGATACACCTGCACCGTTAAAGCCAATTACACCCAAACTGTGTGCATCATCCATCATAATGTTTGCACCAAACTCTTCTGCCAATGCTACGATTTCAGGAAGTTTAACAATGTCTCCCTCCATACTGAAGATACCATCAGCTACGATCAGCTTGGCAGAATCTTCTGGTAACCTGCTCAGTTTCTTGCGCAGATCGTCCATATCATTGTGTGCATATTTAATCGAACGCGAGAATGAAAGACGGCTTCCGTCAATGATGGATGCGTGATCATATTCATCCAGAATCAGATAATCATTTCTGTCCAGCAGACAGGAAATCACTCCCAGGTTAACCTGGAAACCGGTACTAAACAGAACCGCTGCTTCTTTGCCTACATAGGCAGCCAGCTTTCTCTCCAGTTCCAGGTGAATATCCAGCGTACCATTCAAGAACCTTGATCCGGCACATCCCGTTCCATATCTCTGAATAGCGGCCTTGGAAGCTTCTTTGATCTTCGGGTGATTTGTTAATCCTAAATAAGAATTGGACCCGAACATTAAAACTTTCTTTCCATCAATGATGACCTCAGTGTCTTGTGCTGACTCTATAGATCTGAAATACGGGTATAATCCTTTTTCCTTAATTGCATTTGCATCCTGAAATGCTGCAATCCTATCGCCCAATTTTTTACGCATGCCTGAATTGTATAATGTTTACTTCAGCTAGATTCATAATTTTATTTTATTCATATACAGATTGATACTAAAAATACCGCAATGAAACATGATCTAATATATTAAAAATATGTTAATTTTAAGATAGACAAAAGTAAATTATTCTTAGACCATAACCGTATTTTAGTCTATAATATTATTGTCAAATAATGAAATTAACGTTTTCAGCTTTCTTTTTTGTCTGTCAACATTGAATATACTTGATATGTATTCAATGTTTGTCAGCATAATATTTATTCTATTTTCTTTTTAAAACTATCATTTCCAATACCAGCTATCAGCATATCAATCATCTCGTCGAAATATTCATTTGTCTGTAATTCAGACAATTCAATTGACAAGGGAAAGTGAAGACCTCTGAAAGCTGTTACCATAACGAAAGACATTTTATTCATCCGGTCTGCAGACATTTCCTTAAATTCTCCGGACTGGCATCCACCCAGCAGAATTTCCTTAATCATATCAATCTGGATTTGCTCATATCTTGATTTTATCCAGATCAACATTCTCATGCTGGCCAGTAAATCATCAAAAAGAACTTCCCTAAAGCTATGAAAACCAATGATGGAAGTGATCTGCGCTTGTAAAAATGCCTTGAGCTTATCTTTAGCTGTCAACGAAGCATTGACAGCCTCCCGAATGCGTTTTACCACATTCTTCATCTCATCTTCTACAACAGCCTCGAAAATCTCATTTTTGCTTGGAAAATAATAATAGAGCGTACTCTTTCCTTTACCGGCAGCGGTAGCTATCTCCTCCATGGTTGTTTTTTTTAAACCATGTTTGCCAAATAGTTTTTTTGCTCCCGATAATATCTCCTCTATTACAATCTCATCCTTTTCCATTCACCATCATAATAAATCTTTAGACCGAAATTCAATTATGGTCCAAAAGTATTATAAAACTTTCTGAATAAAAAGCTCCATTACCAATTTCGACATTGTTGTGATAATCGTATTAAATTAATGTGAAGTTTCTGAGCTATCCCTTTTTGGATCTTTGGTCTTCTCTATCATAAAGATCTATGAGTTTGCTCTGAAGACGGATGACGTTGGATTCGAGTTCAACGATTCGAAGTTTGAGCCTTTCGATCTCTCCCTCCTGCTCACTCTTTTCATCTTCTCCTGTGCTCAGCAATTGCCTGATATCGATCTGATGAACAGTGGCAATCTGATGTATCCTGCTGAAATTAGGGTCAGTTATTCCGGTTTCAAGCTTCGAATAGGCAGGGATGGAGATATCCAGCAATTCCGCCATCGCCATCTGATTGAGGCCTTTTTTCTGACGGAGAATTTTAAATTTTTGTCCGAGTGTTTTCATCTTCAAATTGTTAATTGGTGTTTGTTTGAAAATAAAAATAGTAATTAATTAACATTAATATTACAAAAATAAATTGAAATTTATTGCAATACTGTAAGAATTATTTCTATACCACTAAATAACCAGTATACTTCTGGTTATCCATTGCTACCTATAAGGGAAAAAGATATGAATCAGAAAGAAAGCTGGAACTTAACTCCACTGTTCATCAGGTTGAGATCCTGAGTAGAAAGCTTGCCAATTGGCACCTTGATAAATGGTTCAATCTGGATATTATATTGCTTAAAGATATTCTGCCGGCGACCAATAGAGAAGTTAAAAAATCCCAGATAACCGTTTCCCTTTAATGGACGATCAGGGGCCACCTCATCTACCTGCTGGGTTTCAAGTGCAGTATAACTTTCCATTGCACCGGTAGAAGGATCAGTGCTCATTCTGCTCACGGGCACGGTTTCTGCATAAGTATTACTTCTTTTTTCACTAATCACATTGAAATAAGACACCCCTGCACTTGTATAGTAGTGTTTATTTACCTTATAAACAAGACCCAGCGGAATGTCTATCGCTCTGATGCTGGCATCAACGGTTAAAAGTTGACGGCTTCCCTGTGCATTTTTGCTCACATTTGAGAAGGCAGCGTTTGCAGGCATGGCAGGCCCGGCATCCGGCACATTTTCACCGGAGCCCAGTTGTACCAGACTGACGCCTGAGCTCAGCGATATTTTATCAGAAACGTGATAAGCCGTAACAATCCCTCCCCCAAAGTTCACATTAGTGCGCGTGGCAGTTGGCATTACCTGCAGGCCAAAATCCCATTTGGAAACCGCAGCTTTCTTTTTCTCTTTTTTTGCAGCCATTTTGGACTCAGCAAGTAAGAATTCTGCAGTACTTAATTTAGCTGTAGCAGGAAGTACAGTACTGTCTTTCGCAGCCGGAGTGACCGGCTCGGAAACTGCTGTATTCACCTGATTCCGGGCCAGAACCTGCTCTTTCTCCAACGCAGCAATGATCTCAGCTGGCTTTGCAGAAACTTGTGGGTTAACAGGTATAATCACCTGATTTGCATATACCGGAGCGGCTTGAGTTTCAGACTGCGTATTCTTTATATCTCCCCCCCCTTGTGCTGCCTGCCTTTTTGCAAGAACATTTGCAGAAGAAGCAGCAGCGATTTGTGATGCCTTCTTTTGTGCGTAAGAAGTGTTTTTCTGAACATTCAGAGCAGGTTCAGCAGTTTTCAGTGGAGTTGACGGCTTTTTAACAGATACAGTCTCCTGACCAGTAGAAACACTATTTCCCTGATGCTGAAAAAACTTTTTTATACCAAAAGGAATCGCAGAAGCAATCAGGAGCAGCACGGCAGCAACTTTAAGCCAGGCAGGTAAAAAGGGATATTTCTTTTTTTGCTGTTTCTGGAAAGATTCCCACTCGCCCGGAACATAGGATTCCTCATAATCTTCGAAAAGATCAGCTATCTCCTTTATTAATTCTTTATTAGACTGTTCCATCTGTAATTTTTATACTTTTTTTATAAAGCTCTCTCAATTTTTGTTTTGCCCGCGTAAGATAAGTACGGCTGGAGCTCACCGGTATAGTTAACATTGATCCGATTTCTTCATGACTGAAACCCTCTATCTCGTAAAGATTAAATACAGCACGGTGAAGTTCAGGCAATTCATTCATCAATTTCAAAATATCCTCTGCAAAGAGTTTCTGCTCCACATCCACGTGCCCGACATGCACATCATCATATTCCTCCACAAAGGTGAGCGCACTTTTATTAGCACGTATTTTATCCAATGCTGTACGGACGGTAATGGTAGAAAGCCAGGATTTAAATGTCTTCTGAAAATCCAGGAGGTCACCATTATGCTTAAAATCGTACATTGTTTTGAAGGCTTTAATAAAGCTGTCATTCACAACTTCGCGGGCAACATTCCTGTCCTTGAAGTAGCGGGTGGATACTCCCATGAGATAGCCCCAATAATGAACATATACACGTTCTTGTATACGCTCATCACGGGCACTCAGAGCCGCAATGATCTCCCGGAACATTGTATCTTTTTTATCCACGCTACGCTAAGCCTATCTTTACTGACAATATTTCTAATTATTTCTATGCGTTGAACGCAGCATTTGACAGTAAAACGCATACTGCAACAAGAACGCTACAAACCCTGCATTTTATAAAATTACAAAAAAGTCTGTAGCGTTATGCAAGAACCGTTCGTTTTACACCCCGAACACATATTACAAATTAAACTTTTTAAACATGAAATTTAATCTTACCCTCCTATCTGAAAAATCCAGAAGAGCTTACGTTTTATTCGGTCTGTTATCAGGAGCTGCAATCTTAAGTTCCTGCTCACACAATGATCCTCAGCCAATACCGGACAGAGCAGCCTTTTCTGTAGTGAATGCTTCTCCAACTAAAACATCGGTAGATTTTTATTTGGATAATGAAAAATTGCCATCTAACCTACCTTTAGCGTATGGAAACGTGACAAGATACTTCGTGGTGATTCCTCCGGGCAGCAAAACAGCAAAAGTAACTGTTGCAGGTAACTCTACCAGCATTGGCACTCAAAAGATCACGCTTGAAAATGACCGTTTTCATTCACTTTATCTGACTAATTCCGGAGACACCGTATCTGTATTAAGAGTGAGAGATGACTGGTCTAACCTGAAGTCAGGAAATGCTCAGGTACGTTTTATTAACTTATCTCCTGGTGCCCCTAACTACAGTCTGACACTGGCTGATGACACTACTGCCTTTAACAACAGGGCCTATAGAGAATATTCTGCATTCAAGTATGTCCCAGCGAAAACAAGTACTACACTGACACTAAAAAACACAGCTACCAATGAGACTGTAGCGACATTGCCAAATGTTGTGTTAAAAGATGGTGATGTTTATACAGTGTGGGCAAAAGGTCTGGCAACTCAGTTACCAACTGATACAGCGAAACGCCTTCAAATTACAAGGGTAAATCCAGCGTTATAATCCACAGCTTCTTTGCAGGTAATGCTGCATTTTTTATCGCCCGAACCGTCTGAATTGTGCTTTCAGGCGGTTCATTATTATCGGCTTCCTTGTTTCAGAATAAAAGCTGCAAGCATGCAGGTTACCAAAATCCCCGAGATTCCGGGAAAAAGAATAAAAAGATATAGAATTCCACTTACTGCGATTACAGTCAGGACAAACAATAACCCCTTCAATGGGGTTTCCATTTTAAATGCGGCAATAATTGTAAACAGGTAAAAGGCTCCGGCGAGTATTTGTAAGAACATGCGCAAATATGCCTATCTTAATGTTAATTTAATGTTAAGCCCCGTTCTTAATTATATTCACATGACAATTATGCTGCATTTTATGCACCTGCATTAAGCAAATCAGGTCGTTCCTGATAGGTCTTCCACAGAAATTCTCCCAACATTGCATTTACCCAGGGAAAAGCTGCCCTGGTATATTGCCGTGGGTTATCCACATGAAAAGATTCATGCATGAAACCTGTGTCGCCATGGCTCTTTTGCAACATCGCCAGACACTGTTTAATTTCTGCTTCATCTGTACTGGTTAGTGCACGGGCAATAATGCTCATTGGCCATACCATATTTTTACCGATATGCGGACCACCTACGCCCTCCGCAACTTTTCCCTTATAAAAAAAAGGATTGTCGGCCGAGAGCACCATCTTCCTTGTATTCAGGTAAACAGGATCACTCATCGACATGGCGCCAAGATAGGGCATCGCCAGCAGGCTGGGAATACTGGCATCATCCATCAGGTGATAACTTCCCATACCATTAACCTCATATGCCAGCACCTTGCCATAGGTCTCATGTTCAATAATCGCATATTTTTGCAAGGCTTGTCTTACCTCCATAGCCAGCGCTTCCATCTCAGCTGCTATTTTTTCATCTGCTTTGATTACCCTGAAAATCTCTGCGACCTGACGCAGGCTGACCACAGCAAAAAAGTTGGAAGGAATTAAAAAGGAAAATACTGTGGCATCCTCTCCGGGCCTGAATGCAGAACAAATGAGTCCTACGGGTTTTACAGGATAACCAAAGCCCTGCATAGCCAAACTATCCGTTGCCCATGCTGTGGCCCGCTGAAAATGATACGGTCCATCGTTATCCTTCCGCTGCTGCTCTTTGAAGGTCTTCAGAACTGTTTTCATCGCTTCCTGCCAGTTGGCATCGAAATGACTGGTATCCTTTGTCTGCTGCCAGTACCGGTATGCCAGCCTGATGGGATAACACAATGAATCAATCTCCCACTTTCGTTCATGTACGCCTGGGATCATATTGGTCAGGTCGTCCTTAAATTCAGATGTTTTGGTAGGGTCATTAAAGAAAGAGCTTGCATAAGGATCTTTCAGTATGTATTTAGTCTGCCGGTTAATTACCCCTGCAACAAGATCTTTCAGTGCTTTATCTTTTCTCATCAGGGGAAGGTAGGGCCACACCTGTGCCGAGCTGTCACGAAGCCACATCGCATCCATATCTCCGGAACTCAGGAATGTATCAGGTCTGTCTTCAAAATTGGTAAAAGTAACAGAAGTATCTAGTGTATTGGGAAAGCAGTTATTGAATAACCATGCAAGTTCTTTATTTTTCACTTTTGATGTAAAATCATTGATCAGATTTTCCACCGCCTTACTATTGAAACGGCGTAATGCCTGAGCCCTCCTTACCACCGGAAATTCTGGTTCCGCTGCGAATGATAAAACTTTCCCCGAGAATAAAGCGGCAGTTAACAGCCCTGCCTTTTGCACAAAAGATCTTCTTTCCATTAATGATATATAAGCTTCTACTATTACAATGACCCGAATTTCCTTCAATATTATATAAATTTTAAGAACATCCGAGCCAAAACTCTCCTTTGACCCCAAAAATCAAACCAGAATAAACAAAAAATAAATAAATATTTAAACTGTATAACTTTGTCTTAATTGTTAATTGAAGCTTTTTAAGATTATCTTCGCATTATGAATAGTTTTTATTCGAATTACAAAGGAATCATCTGGCTACTTGCGGGAATTATAGCAGGTAGCATTGCAGGACTGTTATTCGGGCAGCGCGTAAGCATACTGAAACCTGTGGGTGAAATTTTCCTGAACCTGCTGTTTACCGCTGTAATTCCCCTGGTCTTTTTTTCGATTGCATCTGCTATCGGTAGTTTAAAGGAAAGCAATAAACTGAGTAAAATGATGACCGTTATGGGATTGGTTTTCCTGGCCACCGTAATCATCTCAGCCTGTCTGACTATCCTTGCCGTCAGGATCTTTCCAATTCATGAACAGATGACTGCTGCCACACTCACTGAAACAATTGATAAAAAACCATTTGGCGACCAGGTTACCCAGCTTTTTACTACCAGTGAATTTTATGAATTACTGTCGCGCAAAAGCATGCTCGCCATGATCATTTTTTCTGTTCTTACCGGCTTTGCGACCTTACGTGCCGGTACTGCCGGAGCTGCATTCTCCGCATTTCTGGTATCGGGTAATGAGATCTTTAAAAACGTATTCGTGATCATCATGAAGCTTGCCCCTGTCGGACTTGGTGCTTATTTTGCCTATCAGGTGGGCATCTTTGGACCCCAGCTTTTTGGCACATACGCGCGTTCCTTAGGCATATATTATGGGGTCGGTGCTTTTTACTTTGTCTTTTTATTCAGCTTTTATGCATTTGTAGCGGGAGGAATCAAAGGTATCAGGAAATACTGGAAAAATAACATTGTCCCATCAGCAACTGCAGTGGGTACCTGCAGCAGTATCGCCAATATCCCGGCCAATCTCGAGGCGGCAGAAAAAATAGGTATTCCTCAGTATATCTCAAACGTAACTATCCCCCTGGGAGCCACCTTACATAAAGACGGTTCAAGCATTTCATCAATTATTAAGATGGCTGTTGTCTTTGCTTTGTTTGGAAAGGGCTTTGACAGCATAGAAACCATTGTCCTGGCGCTCGGTATGACAGTGCTGGTGAGCATAGTAGAAGGAGGAATTCCCAATGGAGGATATGTAGGAGAATTGCTGTTTATCTCTGCCTATGGCTTCCCACCGGAAGCGCTTCCACCGGCGATGATCATCGGCACCCTGGTAGATCCTATGGCAACGCTGCTCAATTCAACGGGCGATACCGTGGCGGCAATGCTGGTGGCCAGGTTTACTGAAGGAAAAAACTGGCTGACTACAAAGGCATAAAGCCATTTTCAACATGGCTTTCATCCAGGCCCACCACAGAGTAATGTCTCGGAAGATACCAGGTAACAGTCTGCATCATATTCCTGTAATGTTCTTCTGACTCAAAAAGATCCGGAGTAATGTTAAATGCCAGATCCTGACTAACATTTTCACCATTTTTGCGCATCATCAGCATCACTTTAGGCCCCAGAACTCCATTGAGCTCAAAAAAATCTTTTAACAACTTTCTGGTATGTGCCGGAAGAATAGCCTCTGAAGGCTGTCCTATCATTACTTCTTCGCCTTTTGCAACAACTTCTTCAGTATTACTGCTATTGCTAAAAAGGCTTTCAAGGGTAAAGAAACTTCCGTTGAGTTGATAATTCAGTACATCACCATAAGTTAGTACCCAGTCGGGCTGTCCTGCCCCGGGATTAAGGACGATACCATATCCCCTTTCTACAAGAAAACCATTAATCATTTCTTCAATCACGTAGGACTGAAATTCTTCACCCGGTTGTGGCACAAATAACTGGAAGTATGGGAAACCATCCGGACCCGCAATCAGCTGTGGTGTTCCGCAACGGAAGGCAGCCAGTGGCAAGGCAGCCAGAAATTGGCTTACCCATTGCTCATTTCTCTCTTCCCTTGGTACTTCAAGCAGTGTGGCCACGATCTGCGTTTTTTCGAGATCTCCCGGAACTGCCTGAGGTTTATCCTGAGGCAGTGGTTTTGAAGTATCAGGTGTCTTTGCTGTTTGTGCCGCTTTTGGTGCTTCAGTCTTCTTGAAAATATCGAATAGTCCCATGTATTTTAATTTGCTCCCCGTCAGATTTATCCTTCTTCCGCAATTCAAAGCTAGCAAATTATGAATAGATCTCTTTGGTTTTATTATCTTTTGTATCTTTAAACAATGAATACCCACTTTTTATCCGAGCTCCATATCTATCCTATCAAATCATTGGGAGGCATCAGCCTTCAACAATCCCGGATCCTGGAAAGGGGCCTGGAATATGACCGGAAATGGATGCTCATCGATGACGGAGGGACTTTTGTTACCCAGCGAAAACACTTCGAACTCGCTATGCTGCAGGTAAGTATCGCAGATAATACGGTCACAGTGAGTCACAAAAAAGAGCACTCATTGCGGATTTCTTTTTCAGTGGATGAAACCACAGGCATCCCTATTCCTGTGAACATCTGGGACGATCAGTCGACCGGTATTGAAGTCAGCAAAGAAGTAAGTAGATGGTTTAGCGATTTTATGAAAATGTCCCTGCGACTGGTACAAATGCCGGAGGATGCCAGGAGATTGGTAGATCCGCGTTATGCCCGCGATCAGGAAATTGTGAGCTTTGCTGATGGATATCCCTGCTTGTTGATCAGCCAGGCTTCGCTTGATGGCCTCAATGCAAGACTTGCTGAACCGGTGAGGATGGACCGCTTCCGTCCTAATTTCGTATTCACTGGTGGAGAGCCGCATGTGGAAGATACTTTTGAAAGATTCTACCTGGGTGAAAGTCTATTTTCAGCGGTAAAACCCTGCGCAAGATGTGTACTTACTACCATTGATCAGCAGACAGGAGAAAAGGGTGCAGAACCTCTTAAAACACTGGCCGCTTACCGCATCATGAATCAGAAGGTGATGTTCGGACAGAATCTGATCCACCAAGGACTGGGTACGATCCGTGTGGGCGACGAACTTCGTGTAAAGAGCTTTAAACCGAAAGCCTGAAAACCTCTCCAATAGCAACGGGGATAGAGAAAGAATCTTTGAGCCCGATTGCCCTGTAACGGGCTAGAATGATACGGATCACACCTCCGTGTGTAACGATACAAACCTTATCATACGACTCCTGCAAGAGTGTGTCCCAGAACCGAGAAATGCGTTGTTCCATCCCGAGCATGGTTTCGCCGTTTGGCGGGGAGAGATGTACAAAATCTTTCATCCAGGCTTCAGATGCTGCCCTGTCTATGGTATCCCAGGTTTGACCTTCCCAGTCGCCAAAATTCAGTTCATACAGTGCTTCATCTGTAACATAAGATCTGCCAGTAAACCCGGATGCTGCTACAATTGCTCCTGCGAGCAGTGTACAACGGGAAGAAGGACTGGAATAAATCGCATCAATTTTTTCAGGAAGTTGCTTCAGGACAGCTGCCGCTTCGGTGGAAAAACTGCTGGCAAGGGCAACATCCGATCGCCCGTAGATCAACCCTTTTTCGACCTGAGGCCTCGTGTGTCTGATCAGATAAATTTCCATGCGAGAAAGATCGACAAATAGATGACCACTTCTGATACCTGCTGAACCGCACCCAGACAATCTCCTGTATACCCATCAATCCATTTATTGAAATACCTGCCGGAATAATGACTGACGAAGGCTACAGGGAGTAAGGCATAAGCAACGGAAGATTCACCGGTGTAATAAATCAAACCTGCCAGCGGCAATAATGCCAGTACAGCAGCGATCCCCAGGTTGGATGATTTAGCTTCGTCCTTCAACGCAGATCCTGCCTTACTGTCCTGCATCCGGGCATAGCTATAATTGAAGGTGACGATGATGGCCGCAAGGCGACTGAGCGACTGTGCCGTCATAAAAACCCCCAGAATAACAATGGAATTGACATTCGTGCTGACCTGTATGGTAGCAATGAATTTAATCGCGAGCAAAAAAATCAGACCTGTAGCTCCGTAAGTACCGATACGGCTATCTTTCATGATATCGAGAATTCTTTCTTTTGTCCAGCCTCCGCCAAAACCATCACATACGTCAGCAAAACCATCTTCATGGAATGCACCGGTGAGCAATATGGTAGATAACATCGAAAACAAAACCGCCAGGGCATTACCAAAGAGGTAATTTGCCAGAATGTAAACTGCTGCAGCAACCATACCTACAATCCAGCCTATTACTGGCAGATATCTGATGGCATCCGGCAACAAGGCTGCATAATCTTCATGAACCGAAGCTGGTACCGGTAGTCTGGTGTAAAAGGCCAGCGCCGTTAAAAAAAGTTTCAATTCCCTTTTGATCATGCTATTTCTTTAAAAATAATGGCAGTCCAGAAACCATAAATATAGCCTCTTTCGCTTTCGCAGCAACATATTGATTAGCCCAGCCCTGCAGATCAGCAAATTTACGCCCAACTTCTGTTTCTGCATGCATACCCATCCCCAATTCATTGGAAATGCAAATGAAGGTAGCATTTAATGCGGTCAGCTGATCAATTTCCTGTTTAAAATCTGCCAGAGCAGCATGAATATCATACTCATGATCCATAAATAAATTGGTGAGCCAAAGCGTTACACAGTCAATCACTACCGTACGGCCTTCCAGCGGTAATAAATGCAGATCGCGGTAAACTTCGTAATTGGTCCATTCCTGTCCACGGTCGTCCTGATGACGTTTCACCCGTTGCCGGAAGTCCTCATCCCATATTTTTGCCGTAGCAATATATACTGGCTCTTGAGTCAATTCCTGTGCCCGCTGCTGCGCGTAGGCACTTTTGCCGCTTCTTACTCCACCACTTACATAAATGACCATAGTCTAAGATTGAGCTGCGGGATCAGAATTTTTAAAACGCTTGTAGAGAAATAGCTGCCACTTTTCTTCTGCAACACCTGCTTTGTCCATCTCGGCACGCGACAGTGTAAAAAACAGATCCGATAACCTGTTAATATATGCAGGAATGGTTTCATCCACTTCGTCAGTTTGAATCAGGCTGACCAGCCTCCTCTCCCCTCTGCGCATCTGCGTCCGGATCATATGGCATAGTGCCGAAATTTCATTCCCTCCGGGAAGAATAAAATAATCTGAAGGATGCGTCATTGCACCTTCGAGTTCATCAATCCAGCTTTCACAAAATTCCGGGCCATCCAGCGGCATCGGATTGGTATTGATTTTTTTTGTATCTGAAGGACGGGCAAGATGGGACATCATATCCATCATATCTTTCTGAATCTTGTGCAGTTTGGGCTGCCATTCATGTGTAGTACCCAGTTTTACCCTGAGAAAACCAATGGTAGAATTAACTTCGTCCAATGTCCCTATGCATTCTACACGCACCCCATCTTTGCTCACTCTTTTACCACCAAAGAGACCTGTAGTACCTTTATCTCCCTTTTTTGTATAGATCTTCATTATATTTTTTTTATGAACTTCATCCCTCTGTTAACAACGATGAAGCTACGGGTTTAATTTTAAAAACTCAGCCCATATCTGACCGAGAAATTTCTGCCGGCGAGGTTGTAACCTCTTTTTTCATAGTAATTTTCGTCGGTGATATTGTTCATCAGAAAACTGAGTGTATGTTTCTTTTGATAAGTATAGGAAGCACCAAAATCAAGGGTCATGAATTCAGGGTAAACGATTTCCGGCGATAAGGGATCATTGAAATCTGTATCCTTCCGCTTGCCCACATAACGGCTGCTCAAGCGCAGATCCAATCCTTTCAGGTTATTGTATTCAAGTCCGGAGCTAAAAGTAAATACAGGTACATTGTAGATATCTCTTAACGTTCTGCTGCCGTCTGCAGCTACAGTGACTTCCCTTGCTTTGATAGTCCAGGTCTCTAAGGCAAAATATTTAAGTGAATAATTTTTACCTGCCAGTTGTCCAAAATCCCAGGCCACTTCTCCTTCCAGACCGTTGATATTTGCCTTATTTGCATTGACGTAGGTGGTGATGCTATTGATTTGAAGACCTCCTGGCGTCAGCTGTGTCGCCGGAGGAATGGTCCTTTGCGTAGTAATCCTGTCCTTAACTGAAGTACTGTAATACGTAATATCAGCGCTCAGGCCAAGCTCAGATTTAGCGATCCTTAATCCTGCATCCCATGAGATGCTGTTTTCGTTTTTAAGATCCGGATTTCCCTGGGTCACCGTGGCCTTTCCTCCGGAGAGAATTTCAGAATATCCAGCTACGTTATAAGCATCAGGAGTAACAAAAGCACGGCCGGTGCTGGCATGCACAGTAAGCAATTTCATTAGGGTGTACTGAGCGGCCAAACTGGGACTTACAAAGGGATTGGTTTGCTTTCCGCCAGCGTAGGTATTTAATAGGGGCGTCTGTTTTACATTGTATGTAATTAAATCCATCCGTAATCCGGGATTGATGATCAGACGATTATCCAAAAAGTTCAGCTGCCCCTGAAGATATGCAGCTGCAGAGTTCAGGCTATAGTTGGGCGAGAAAGGTGCTCTTTCTGCTCCTGTAGCCAGGAACGATTGTGAACTGGTCGATGCGCTGCTGTAATCCAGGCCGAATATCAGGTTGTGCCTGCCAAGGCTTAAAGCGTCTTTAGCCTGTATCCCTTTCCAGCTCGTTTCGCTTTTGAAAGAGGCATAGGGAGCAATCTTAGCTCCTCCTGAGCTAAGCGTATAGTTCAGGTTGTTCTCTTCGGAAGTATAGCCTCTGAGGGATAATTTATGATTTGAGAAGTTTCCGGATAATGTTGCTTCCTCGTTATGACGTTCAATATCTTTGGTACTGGGTTGCGCATTGCCATAAAAAATATCGCTAGGGGCTTCAATGTTTTTTGCGACAAAACGTTCTCCCCTGATATCGACCCTCCATGTATCATCAATCTGATATCCCAGTCGCAGGCTTCCGGTATTATAGTTGAGCCTGGTATAATCCCTTCTGAGTCCGTCAGAACGGTTATCATCCACCTCAACCGGCCCAGTTGTGTAGTTTTTGGTGGCTTTATTGGCGTCAAAGAGGTTGCGGAGGAGATTTCCTTTACCGAGTTTCATGTTTTTGTTCCTGTCATAAGTAAGAAAGGACAAGTTGAAATCCAGCTTCTTCGTGATATTACCACCTGCATCGGCTCCCAGTTTAGCAGTCTCATAAGAACCATATTCGGCAAATAGGTTTCCGTGTACATCACCAGCAGACTTTTTGGTGATGATGTTCACTACTCCGCCCATTGCGGATGAACCATATAATGCCGAAGCAGGCCCCTTCAGTACTTCAATTCTTTCTATATCAGCAGGGTTGATCGTTGCGATACTGACTGTACCAGCCGGACGGCCGTCAACCAGTAAAAGGGAACGCTGGTTTAAACCACTGATTTGTGGCCTGAAACCGCGGATACCAATCCCGGCAGAAAGACCAGGGTACTGGATAATACTCAGCGAAGAATTTTTCTTGAGTAAATCAGTTACCTCTCCCGATGAGGTAAGTGCCATGGCCTGTTTGGTAATGACGGTAATATGCTGCGGCACATCGCGCCTTTTGGTTTCTGTACGTAAAGAAGTTACCACAACTTCGTCAAGGGCGTTAGTTTTTATACTATCCGCTTTCTTTTCCTGTGCGAATGCCGGACTGCCCATAAAAACTCCGGCGATCAGCAGGTTTTTGAAAGATAAAAAGTGTAGATGTTTATTCATTTAATGTTGTATGAGATTCTTATGTTTCGTGTAGTTTCGGTGACGATATCAAATGATATTCCGTCCTTCCCAAAAGCCTGCTCGAATGCGCCATTGAGCACCAGCTCTTCCGGCAGTCCGGCCGCCAGCTGTCCGGCACTGTCCATCAGCCAGATCTGACCGGCGACCTGCAGGGCAAGGTCCAGCTCATGGGTAGAAATCAGTATCGCCTTGCGCGTTTCTTTTGCGAGTTTGTGGAGAAGGCGCATCAGCTGAATACGACTGGGGAGATCTAAATGCGCTGTAGGTTCATCCAAAATAATCAAAGGGGTATCCTGAGCCATAGCCCTTGCAAGCATGACCTTCTGACATTCGCCATCACTCAAGCTATCGATTTTACGGTGCAGAAATCCGGCTGTTCCCGTAACCTGAACAGCATGGTCTATGGCGGCTTTATCTGCCTCACTGAGGATACCAAGCCAGCCCGACCAGGGATAGCGGCCCAATGCGATCACAGTGTAGACATCCAGGTTTCCCGAACGGATATCGTCCGTAAGCACCAGGCTGATTTGTTTTGCCAGGTCCCTGGGTTTTAGCTGCACCATGTCTTGCCCCGCCAGGATAACCTCTCCGGAAAGGGGATGCTGCAAGCCTGCAACAGTGCGCAGCAAGGTAGATTTTCCGCAGCCATTTGGCCCCAGTACGCAGATCAGCTCTCCCGGAAACAGCGCCAGATTCAGCGGACCAGCGACGTGCTTCCCGGCATGATAGCCAATATGCACTGCATGAGTGTTTAAGATTGCCTGTTCCATTAGAATCCCCGTAGTTTTCGCGGCCCCGCAATAATCCAGATCACCACAGGTGATCCAACTAAAGCTGTAATTACATTGATAGGTAAGACGGTCTGACTTCCTGGCAATTGAGCGATGATATCGCAGCTTAACATCAACACCGTTCCCAGGAGACAGCAGGCTGGAATTAAGATGCGATGGCTCGATGTATTGAACAGGGCTCTCGACAAATGGGGTACTGCTATGCCTATGAATCCGATAGGTCCGCAAAAAGCAGTAATCCCTCCGGCAAGAATACTGGTACTGATGACAATGATCAGGCGGGCACGCTTTACCGTAAGCCCCATACTGCGGGCATAATTGTCGCCCAGTAACAGGGCATCCAGCATTTTTGACGAAAGAAAAGATATCACCAGGCCAACACTAATGACAATAGTCAGGATCAGCAATTGATTTCCTGTTACTCCTCCCAAAGATCCGAAAGTCCACATCAGGTAATCCTTGATCAGTTCAGGTGCACTGAAATACTGCCAGATGCTGATTAATGACAAGGTGATATTGCCTATCATCACCCCTACAATCAACACAATTACATTGTCTTTTAAGGATGAAGAGATAGACACAACCAGCAGCATGATGATCGCAGCGCCCAATGAGGATGCAATGATCACCAGCCAGCTGCCAGACAGGCCAAGTTCCCGGATGGTGTACAAACTCGTCAGGCTTCCCACAGAGAACATCACCAGGGCCACACCCAGACTTGCACCGGCCGTGATGCCCAAAACGGAAGGCCCCGCAAGAGGGTTACGGAACAGCGTCTGCATCTGGAGACCGCTCACGGAGAGTCCGCAGCCAACAACAATTGCTGTGATGGCTTTCGGAAGTCTGATCTTTTCAATAATATAGATCCAGCTTTCATTGACGGAATCAGCTGTAAAAAGTACGCTGATCACTTCCTTTACAGGGATGTGTACGGAGCCCAATGCTACATCAAGCAGAAAAGCTATCACCAGAAGTGATAGCAGAACAGTAATTTTTACTTTATTCAAAACTATAAAATTTGAGAAATCAGTTCAGCTGTTTATAGTAAAAGAGCTGGTGTTGCGGTAAAAGTTCAGGGTGAAGAATCCTGATCAGATCGGCCAGAATCAGATGCGGGCTTACAGAACCAGACTCCCAGTAATCATTTGAGCCGAGGTCGTTTACCCTCTTGTTATAGTTAAAGATCTTACCGGTTTTGAAAGGCTTGAAGTCGGCATAGCGGACATCAGTAGCGCGGATATCTTTTTTGGAATCCACATAACCCACATTTAGCCAGTAATCAGCCTTCAGCGCTTCCGGCGCTACAGTTTCAAAGTTCAGTGCAAGGCTGCCTTTTCCTTTGACATTACGCCATTTGTAATTCGTTCCGGCATCTTTATAAAATTCTGCCATGTAACTGTCGCCGTCAGGCACATTCCATACTCCCTTGAAAGGCATCCCACTGATCAGGGTAGGTTTATCTTTAGCATGACGGCCAATTTCTGCCAGCCTGTGGTATTCTTTTTCTATGGCATCAAACTTTTGGTCGACCACATCCTCAGTGTTAGTGAGGGCAGCCATAACTTTAACCCATTCTGCGCGGCCCAGCGGAGATGTTTCCAGCCACTCGGAGTTGAGCATGACCGGCACTCCCGCCCTGGTAAGTGTTTCGTACTTACTGTATTTCGCATCCGGGTTTCCCATCACGATCACCAGTCCGGGTTTCATACTGATCAGCATTTCATCATTCATGGTACCGTCTACCCCAACATCCCTGACCTTACCGGCTGCAATGTTTTTTCTGACCACGGCTGAACTGATATATTTGAAACTACCCAGTCCTATGATATCGTCAGAAACACCTGCAAAATCTGCCTGGGCCACATGTGTGGAAGACATCGCTACGAGTCTTTTAACAGGAATGCTGATCAGCTGTGATTTTGGAAATCCTTCCGGTGCCTTCGCCCCCTTTGCCAGCAAAACGTATTGTGCAGTATCTGCTGTAGGACCAAAACCAGAGTAAACACTCACGAGCTTATATCCATCGTAGTAATCTATAGCGAAACCTTTGGCATATTTGATCTCAGCACTTCCCGTTTTTGCGGAATGATGCTGTTTGTGATTAGTTGCCTGTCTGCAGGAACTGCTCAGCAACAGGAAAGCCAGCAAACAGGTGTACATACCTGTCAGCAGCGGATAGTTTATTTTTCTCATCATAACTGTTAGCCTTTCTTCCGAAAGCGTAAGTAAACAATTATCAGGCAGGTCTTCTGACTTCCTCTAACTATCGCCTTCCCTCCTTTTCAGAAAGTGGCATTTTGATAGTGATATGATATGAGGTTTACAGCAGCGGAGACTGTTCTGGATTTACACCAGCATTCCCTATTAAAGTATTTCCTTAGAAATACGACCTAATCATGCAAACCTAAGAGAAAATTTTCAACAATGATCAACCAGACCGTAATTATTTTAGATAATCTGTTATAAATTCAACCCGCCTGGATGCTGTGTCCTTTGGCAACTCCAGGAGTTCAAATCCAAGCGAAGTGTAGGTTGCCCTGATGACCCGGTAAATCGCTTCGGCCTCTTCAAAGCTTTGCCAGCGTTCGGCGTCATTTACGTAAATATCTTTCCATGGCGGAAGTATAAATACCTGTTTTTCATAGGGATGAAGGGATAACTCAGAGAGGTAGTTTTGCGGAACAGGCAAATCAGCAAGCTTGAGATAAGCAATTACATCCGGAATACCGCGGTCAAAGAAAGTGATGGAATTTCCTGCATGTTGAGACCAGGCTGTGCTCATTTCAGCGATTACCTTATCTGAAAAACATGCAATATCCAACCAGGGAAGGCAGTCTGAGCCTTTGGCAACTTCTGCCTTGATCATTTCCCTGGAAATTTCAGCAGAGCAGCTGAATCCTGCTTTTTCGAGCTCTTCTACAAGTGTGGATTTCCCGGAACCGGGACCTCCCGTGATGACATATCTTTTTGTATACAGCTCCATAAACCCTTCTAAAATTGCACAAAGTAAATGCTGATGGACAGCACCACTATCAGACAGACCCCGTGATTAATACTGCTCACTACCTTAAATTCCTCATGCAGGATATCTCTTTCGTTGGCGCCAATATAAGGCTTGGTCACCAATGTTCCGTGATAAATATTCGGGCCTCCAAACCGCACATCCAGGATGCCCGCGAGAGCTGCTTCAGGATAACCGGAATTCGGACTTTTATGCTGGTGACCGTAATGTAGAACAAACCTCCAGCCCCTGAAGCTCAATGTGACCAATAACATCAAAATCGCCGTGATCCTCGCAGGGATAAAGTTTGCCACATCATCAAGCCTGGCAGCAAACTTACCAAAATACTCGTACCTGTCATTCCTGTAGCCGATCATAGAATCCAGCGTATTGATCATTTTATAGGTCAGCATGCCCGGCACGCCTGCGATAAAATAAAAGAACAAAGGAGCTACTACCCCATCGCTCAGGTTTTCAGACATGGTCTCAAATACAGCCTTGCGGATTTGCTGGGCATCAAGCTGTGATGTATCGCGCCCTACAATCCATGAAAGACGTTTCCTTCCTTCCTCAAGCCCCTCATACTGTAAGGCATCAAATACTTTTTTACCCTCAGTAATCAGGCTTTTATTGGCAAGTCCGTAAAAGATGAATATCGTCGCGAAAGGAAAATATACCGGCACCGCATAAAGCAGTAAAAAATGGATGATCGTATAAAAGAAAAGATAAGTTCCTGCACATAAGACAAGTGTGGTGGCCATACCCTTTAGAAATCTGTTTTTTCCCTGATTAAAGTGTTTTTCGGCAATGCCGATGAGGGTACCAAAAAACCTGACCGGATGAGGTAAACGGTAGGGATCTCCGAGGACCAGATCAAGCAGGTATCCCGCCAGCAATGGAATGATGATGATTATATATGTTTCCATTCTGATAAAGCAGTGATCAACATTTCATTCTTTACAGGACTTAACGTCGCAATCCTGATATGGTTTGGAGAAAGTGCCCTGAAATTGCTGGCATCTCTGATTAAAAGATTGAATTTATCCAGGAGGAAGCTCTTTAAACGTGCTGCATTTTGTATTTGTGTTTCTGCGAGAAAGAAGTGGGTATGACTCTCATATATCCTGATGGGTGCCAATGTGAGTCCTCTGATAAAATCCTCTTTATCTTTCAGGATAGCGGACAGCGGCAGCGTAATCTCGTCCAGGTGATCAAAAATAAAATGCCCTGCTTCCATTGCCATTGCATTTACTGTCCAGGGTAGCTTTTCAGAGCTGAGCAAACTGATTACTGAAGGGGCAGCTACAATGTATCCGAGACGCAGTCCGGGGATCGCATAAGCCTTGGTCATAGAACGCATGACGATCAGGTTCTCATATTTTTTCGCGAGCTCCACGACAGAAGTAAAAGACAGGGTAAACTCTATAAAAGCCTCATCTACAACAAACAATGTTTTTTCGTTTGCCTTGATTACCTGCTCCAGCTGAGTATAAACCGTACCGGTTGGATTATTGGGGTTACAGATAAACACAAGATCTGAATGCTCTGTTCCGGCCGGAAAATCGTTCCAGCTGACAAACTCAACCTGATGCCCATGCATGCGACAGGCATCTTCATATTCTGCGAAAGAGGGAATGACTATGGCTGATCTTTTGTGCCTAAAAGCCTGGGCAATCAGATAAATACTTTCTGTGCTTCCATTGGTCACCAGAATATGTTGATCTGATACACCGTAATGAGCAGCGATCTTTTCCGCAAGACTTTCTGCAATTACCTCAGGGTAACGCTGTACTTTATCCCAGTGCTCAAACAAATGTTCCTTTAAGCCTGCTGGTGCCCCCCCATGGTATACATTTGTACTGAAATCAGCTAGTATAGGCTTCCCCTGTAAATATCCGTCGTCTCCGTGTCCCTGAAGCATTGATTTATAATTTTAAATGCTGGTAAACCAGGTCTATATCCAGATTCGCCCTCAGCAAATCAGCTAATTTATCATATTGTTCCTCTCTGAAGGATGAATAATCCTTTGTATCTACCTTCTCATCTGTATAAGGTGCAACAATGTCATTGATCACCACAGGGTTATCCAGTATTCCATGAAGATAAGAACCCCAGCATTTTTCTGAAACGAAATACCCATCAGCGTGTCCGTCTGCGAAAATTGCAGTAGCGGCACTGCTTACTTCATTGTTATTGGACATCCTGGTTTCACCCATATGAATTTCATATCCCCTGCATAGTTCAGGGTAGCCGCGATAGGTAAATTCGCATACCCTTGTAGTTTTCTCAGCGAGCAATGTGGTTGTTACAGGCAATATACCAAGACCGGCAATTTCACCTTTTGAGGATTCCACTTTCAGCGGATCTGCGATCATTTCTCCCATCATCTGATAACCTCCGCAAATACCGATCACCGTTTTACCAGATTGATGTGCATCCAGGATCGCCGCGGCCAGCCCATTATTTTTCAATTCTATAAGATCTTCAATCGTATTCTTGCTTCCGGGCAGAATAATGATATCTGCACCGCTGAGCCCATCTTCCGTATGGGTGTAATACAAGTTTACTCTGGGATCCTTATCCAGACGGTCGAAATCAGTAAAATTAGACATTCTACCCAGCAGCACCACGGCGATGTTAACCTTTCCACTGACGGCATTTCTGCGTTTCTGCTGTAAAGCTACCGCATCTTCTTCTTCTATATGGATATCCCTGAAGTATGGAAGAATACCAACTACCGGCACTCCGCAAAGTTCTTCAATGATCTTTTTTCCTTCCTGAAATAAGGCGGCATCTCCACGAAACTTGTTGATGATAATTCCTTTGATACAGGCTTTTTCTTCGGGTTGCAACAACTGCATTGTACCGTACAAACTCGCAAAGATGCCCCCCCTGTCAATATCTGTAATCAGGTAAGTTGCTGCTCCGGCTGCTATAGCCATGCGCATATTTGTGATGTCCCTGGCTTTGAGGTTCAATTCAGAGATACTCCCCGCCCCCTCCATCACGATGGGATGATAGCGCGATGCGAGTCGGCCATAAGCCAGTTTTACTTCTTCAAATAATGCGGCACGGTCGCCCGACATAAAATATTCTTTTGCCGTTTGGTTGCCAATGAATTTGCCATTCAGGATCACCTGTGATGTTTTATCAGTGGTTGGTTTCAGCAGTACCGGATTCATATCAGTATGACAGGGTATGCCCGCAGCTTCTGCCTGAACGGCCTGCGCGCGACCGATTTCCAGTCCTTCGGGAGTGGCATAGCTGTTGAGCGACATATTCTGCGCTTTGAATGGCGCAGGGGCATAACCATCCTGTTTAAATATCCGGCAAAATCCCGCTGTGATTACACTTTTCCCTACATCAGATGATGTTCCCACGAACATGACAGGCCTGAGTTTATATTGCATTTCCATCAACTGCAATTGTACACTTTTATCAGGCAGCTTACAAGTGGATATTTAATTCTATCAAAAAATAATTCATTTAAAGGATCAGTATTGCGGATCGTACTGATAAACAATATTGTATGGAATGTTTTTGAGATTTGAGGCCAGTTTACCTACCGGCAGATCTTCAATTTCCGGTGTGGCTTCGCAGACAGAATAGACCTTGCCCCTGTACCAGATAGGTTCGCCAACGGGTTTGCTAAACGCCACTGCCATGGTAATATGTGTTGGATACAACAGCGCGATCATGGGCAGGTTATAGATCTCCTTCACGAGATAGAAAAACAATGCCGCACGATCATCACAATCACTGTAAGTGGAAGAAAGCGTTTGTTCTGGCGACATCCGTTTCTCCTTACCGAAATTTTCCTGATCATTTTCATAGAGGAAGGCATATCTGGTAAAGCGCATCAGGTAGTCTACTCCTTTTTTCTGATCCATCTTACCAATGTTCTTTTTGAGTAATGGGATGAGAGAGCTGTAAGTTTCTTTACTGAGGGGGATGTTAAAATAGGTTTCAAAATCTACACCTGGATAGTTGGCAAAAATTGTTTTAACCGCTGCATTGAGCTTGATATTAAAGTGATATTGTTTATGTTCATAAGTGAAGTTTAGCTTTTTCTGCACGTAATTGGCCGGACTAAAATCCGGCATACGGGTAACCTTGTAAGAAAATGCCTTTCTAGCCTCAGGGATGTCGATTTGAACAGGTACCGGCGGATCATCATTCAGATTGCTATCAGCATAATCGTGGTAGTTCAGGCACATGTATTTTTTATGATCAACTTCAAAAAAAGGGATATCAGCTATATCCTCATCGTTGAACACATAAAATATTATTCTGTGTCCCGAAAGTGCAAGCCGCGCATCATAACCTGATTTTGCAAGGAGAAACCATTTGTATAAGGTATAATTTCCGTAGTTCTGTTCCTTGGGACAAAGCTGCTGGGCAACCTTACGCACCAGCTGGTAGAATAACCAGTCGTTAAGTTCATATTTTGATTTGTAAGCAGCAAGCGAATCAATTACCGGCTGAAAGTTTCCCGCATTCAACTTTTGGAATTCCTTTTTAACCTGGCTGTCTGATGGATCTTTTGGTAGCTGTACTGATAAGCTGCTATCTGCTGCCAGATAAAAATTGTGACCATAGAAGTCGACCGGTACAGTCTTCACCTGTCCATGCAGACCGGAAAGTCCGGTATACAATAGTATAGTGAAAAACAAAACATTCAAGCTGTTCATGGTAATAATCTGGTCTATTCAATATACGAAATTATCCTGATATGCAGATGATTAAATCATCAAATAATAATAGTGACATTACTGTTACCCTATAAGATCAGTAGAGTTTATAAAAACTACTATCTTCGTATCTTATAAAAAATCAAAGACTAAAATTATTCGATATGTTAAAGACGTTCTCCATATTAGGCGTACTGGCTACGCTGACCTTCGGCGCTGTGGCAGACCCTGTTCTCCAGAATGGTACATGGCGTGCCTCCCTGATAAGGGAAGATGGCAATCACATCATTTTCAATCTGGATGTGACACATCAGAAAGGCAAAACTACGCTATATGTTGTGAATGGCCAGGAAAGGATGCTGGTAAAAGATGTAAGGGCAGTGAATGATTCCCTGTTTATAGAGATGCCGGTTTTTGAATCTTCATTCAAGGTTAAAATCATATCAAAAGATAGTATTTCGGGAACCTGGTACAAGAGAGGATCGGTTAAAGACCTGGAAATGCCTTTTAGCGCCACTGCAAAACAGAACTACCGCTTTGCCCCGGTCAACGGCAATGCTGCAGAGAACGTTGATGGCAAATGGAAAATCGATTTCCAGAATGGTCATGAGCCTGCTATAGGTAATTTCTCGCAAAAAGGAAATGTCGTTACCGGATCCATTCTGACTACTTCAGGTGATTACCGTTTCCTCGCAGGAAGCGTTACGGGTGACCTTTTACAACTTTCTACTTTCGATGGCGTACATGCCATGTTTTTCAGCGCCAGGGTTAAAGGTGGAAATACACTTGCGGAGGCAAAGATGTACAGTGGCAAAGCTCCGGTTCAGGAATGGTCGGCATTAAAAGATCCTAATGTATTACTGCCTGAGGAGAAACTGACCAAATTAAAGGATGGAGAAGATGGCAGACTGAATTTCAGTTTCGTAGATCTTGAAGGCAAGCAGGTGTCGATCAAAGACAAACGTTTTCAAGGCAAGGTTGTAGTCATCCAGCTCATGGGATCATGGTGCCCTAACTGCATGGACGAAACGGAGTTCATGAGTGCCTATTACGATAAAAATAAACAGCGCGGCGTTGAGATGGTTGGTCTGGCGTATGAATATACCACTGACATCAACCGTTCAAAGGCCAGTCTCAGCAAATTCAAAAAACGTTTTAACGTAAAATACCCATTGCTGATCACACCGGTAACGGTGTCTGACCCGCAACGTACGGAGAAAACATTGCCGCAGCTGACGAATATTAAAGTCTTCCCTACGACACTGATTTTAGATCGCAGTGGTAAGATATCAGAGATTACCACGGATTTCTTTGGTCCGGGAACAGGCGATTATTACATCAAGTTCAAGGAAGAGTTTGAAAGGAAAATGGACAAGCTTCTGGAGAATAAAGGCTAATCCCTTTCTACAAGAAAACCCCGCCCCGGAATTACCTGGACGGGGTTTTCTTTTGTATGAAGAATTTTAGATAGCCTGAGCTACTGCAACTTTTAATTGTTTTCTTGTAGATGCTGTCAGCTCACGTTTAGCTAATGCATGGCATTCGTAGATCGCATCACTGAACATCATCTGCTCAGGCGGAGTTTTCTGCGTAGAGGCTGAAGGACCTCTCAATGCGCCTACCAGACCCAGTTCCCTTGCCACATATACATATCTGATAGCATCAATTACCACACCTGCTGAGTTTGGAGAATCCTGAACCGAAAGCTGTGCGTCAAATACTACAGGCGCCCCCATGAAACCCTCTAATTCCAAACGGAAGTTTGCTACTTTATTGTCTCCGTAGAAAGCGATATACTCTGATGGACCGGCATGTAAGAAACTGTCCTCTGTAGAGATACCTCTGATATCATTCTGAGCCCTGATTACATTTTCTTTAGAGATCTTTTTAGATTTCAGACGGTTTTTATCTTCCATATTCAGGAAATCTGTATTACCGCCTACATTTCTTTGAATGTGTGCTTTCACATGATGGCCACGTTCAAAAGCAAGTTCCTGCAGCATCTGAGATACGATACTTGCACCAAACTGGCTACGCATATCGTCCCCAATGATCGGAATACCCGCATCAATGAATCTTTGCTCCCAAACAGGATCTGAAGCAATAAATACCGGGATACAATTAACCAGAGAAATGCCAAGTTCCAGACAGATCTCAGCATAAAACTCAGTTGCCTGTTGTGACCCTACCGGCAGGTAGTTAATCAATACTTCCGCTTGATGCTCACGCAGTTGTGCAATGATCTCTTCGCGCAAGGCGTTAACCTCGTTCTTATCATAAGATACGCCGTCTTTCAGGATATCTGTATTTTTAAGTTCGTCTTTGATCACAAACCTGTTTGCTTCAGGATAAGCAGCCATTTGTGGGGAAACCCCATCAATTACTGGCGATCTGTAAATAGGAGCTTCAGATGCAATGTCTGCATTGAGCACCATGGTGCAGTTTGGTTTGGCGAAAATCGCTTCTTTTAAGGGTGTGCCAATCTTTCTTTCATCCACATCAAACCCGCAGACGAATTCAATGTCTGCAGCTTTATAGCCACCGATATCATCAGCCATCAGGCCTGATGTTTTATCACTAAATTTTGTATAATATTCTACACCCTGAACGAGTGAGCTTGCGCAATTGCCTACGCCTAAAATTGCAACTCTGATTTTTTTTTCCTGGTTTTGCATTCTTGAATTGGGTTATTCATAATTTGTAGGATGGCGAATATTTATGGCAGAATCTCTCCATCCTATCATGACAAAAATAGAAATCAGATTACAATTTTCCTCATGATTCTTGCCAATATCCGTAAAATGAATGTGATGAACATTAAATTTGACATTCTGACAACTTTAACTTCATAGTCAGGACGTATAGAAATTAATGATTTGACTTCAAATTAGATTGCTTAATCAATTTCGCAAAAAGAGGCTTCAAAACCTTGTAAATAGTTAAATATTAGCCGCAAAATATATTACAAATCAAGTAATTAACCTTATAAGACATCAAAAAATATTGAATATTTAAGTGCTAAATTGATTTAAAATTGCATAAAAGCGATTTGCAACCCTTCACATTTTATAAAACAAACCCTTAATGAAAATATTTGTTATGCTTTGATGATAAGAATTTAAAAATGAAAAATTACAAAGATAAACAGACTATCATTCCCTACCTGATGCTGGTAAATGCACTGGAATTTATCGAATTTGTGCAGACAGTGTTTGGTGCGGAGATACTCTTAAACAATCTGGCCGACGACAACAGGACAGTATTGAATGCTGAGCTCAGGATTGGGCATACGGTGATATTACTTTCGGAAGCAAAAGATAAATATGGAAAAGCTGTAGGAAATTTCTTTATATATGTCGGTGATGCCGATGAAGCGTTCAACAGAGCGATATTTCACGGAGCCTCAGTTGTGAAACAGGTCTCTGATATGGATTATGGCAGAAGTGGTGGCGTAGAAGACCCATTTGGTAATACCTGGTGGCTCACTACTGCCTGATTTCAATATAAAGAGAGTGATCAGAAGATCACTCTCTTTATTAAAGTTCCCGCCTTAAAGAAAATATTTTAGAGAAAAACCTGCGTATGCGTTTCTCTTCGGGGAGGGATTAAAATATGGCGACTGCCCTCCGGCACCAATTGCCGCATTCAGTGATAGTATCGAACTATAAGATGCATTGAAAGCATTATCAACACCTCCGTAAATATTCAGCTCAAATGACTGTCCTAATTTTCGTCTGTAACCCAGCTTAGCTCCTGCAACCCCATATGAGGGGTTATAGGCTGTATTACTGTCATTCAGGGGTATCTGATCATTGTAGTAATAATTCAGATTAGCATATAGACCTGAACGCATTTCCAGATCCAGCCCTGCACTCAGCACCCATGGAGCCACTCCGGTCAGTTCATTCCCGTCATATGTTGCTGTAACCTGGTTCGCCGCATTCAGGATCCGGTAATCCTTAAAACTAAAATCTGAGTAAGTGAGTGCTACAAATGGCCTCAAACTGGCGATTGCATGCTCATCTTCAGGTTTAAATGCCTGCCAGGACAAGGCTAGCTCAGCACCATTATGCGAGGTCTTGCCCGCGTTATTATAGATGGTAATGCCCTGCTGAACCGACTGCGCAATCAGTTCACCTTTCATATCCATTTTAAAGACTGCCAGATCATAACTCAATCTCGAATGGAAAAGATTTCCTTTGGCATTGATCTCATAATTAAGTGCTTTCTCTGCCTGAAGATTGGGATTGATAGAGCCGTCAACATTTTTCACTTCTGAACTTGAAGGAGGCGAGAAACCTGAACTTACGCTGGCGTGCAGACTGAGCGCCTCAGAGAAGTTATGACTCAGTGCAACACGTGGTGTAGCCTGAGGTTTAAAATCCTTGATTCCCGTCTGTGCAGGTACCAGATAGTTGGAAACATCATATTTCAAACTGTTATAACTTAAGCCCAGCGTGAGTAGCGTCCGGCTTCCCAACTTTGTTTCCGACTGATAAAAAAGTGAGTATAGGGTATTCCGGTAATCAATATTTGCCGTCAGTGCTCCTTCTTTGCCCTGGTTGTTTACATACTGCGTGCCCTTGGTAAGGCCCTGGTTAAACTCCATCCCTGCAATAAATTTAGTAGGCAGGATATCAAATCCGGCATCATAGCTGAAACTTGTCCTTCCGCCGTAGCTCTGGTAAAAATTCCTCAGATAAGCATATGGAAGGGGATGGTCCAGGTCGTAAGAGTAGGTGAATACACTTGTGCTGTTTGAAAACTGGTCATTGAATTTGTACTGTTGCCCCAATCCTACCCTTGTCCAGGTTTGATAGCGTCCTGCCTGTTTGTCCAGGTTACTGGCATTGGCCTGTTCCGGATCAGCAGCCACCTGATCGGCGGTCAATGAACCGGGGATCTGCGAATATTGTGTGGTTCTGTTCAGCAACAGCGTGATGATCCTTTTATCACTGGGAAAAAGCTGGAAGTTTCCTGAGAGAAATCTTCTCATATCATTACTGTGCTGGCGGTACCCATCAAACTCCTGCCAGCCGTAAGAAACGTAGCTGTTGATTTTGTCGCCACCGCTCCGGTATGTCGCAGCAAGCCTGTGTAGCCCATAACTCCCCGCAAGCGCAGAACCTTCAAAACTCTGCTCAGCATATGGAGAGCGTTGCAGCTGAAAGTTGATTACCCCTCCGGTTCCGGCACCATAAATACTGGAGGCAGGACCTTTGATCACTTCAGCCCTGCCGATACTGTTCACATCCAAAGCCTCGATACGTGTGGTACCATCAGCTTCTGTTACAGGAATATCATTGAGATATACTTTGATATTTCTCAGTCCGAAAGAAGAGCGGACACCATTGCCCCTGATCGAAATCCTGCCTTCTGAAAGCGTACTCTGGTCCATCCTTACTCCTGGGATAGAATTTAGGGCCTGTTGAAAGGACATTCCGCTACCGCGATTGATGTCTTTGCTGGTGATCAGCGCAATCGCTCCTGCAGTTTCCTTCTTTGTACGGTTGCCGGCAAAACCCGTTACCCGTACTTCATTGAGGTTTGCCTCATCTGCGTCCAGCTGGATATTCAGCATATCAGCCTTTGCTCCTATGTTTACGATCTGGGTTTTGAAACCTATAAGCACAAATTTGAGCCTGGTATCCGTTGCGGAAAACTGAAAAGAGAAACGTCCGTTACGATCAGACTCCGCAAGAACCTGATCTTTATTGTTTTTAATCATTACACCGGCCAAAGCCTGTTTAGTTTGTGAGTCGAAAATGCTGCCTGTTACAGCCTGATCCTGTGCCTGCACGCCGATAGAAAACATCGCGAAAACAGCAAGCACAATGATGTATCTGATGATATTCATTAAGTTGCGAAATAAAAGTCCATAAAAAAACCACCGGTATCTTTTGATACCGGTGTTATACGATAAGGATTTTATGCGCGTGGAGGCTGAAAGATATCAGCTGCAAACTCAGGCAGGCGAAAAGGTATTTCGCTCTGGTATACTGATGCGATCTGCATCACGTAAGGTGAAAATGATAGTTTCTCTACTACCACTCCGACCTGGAATAACGACCGTTGATTTTCACGGTCCCTGCTTTTTTCTTTTTGTTCCGCCTGTTTCAGTTTCCGCATCAGGTAACACTTGCCATTACAGTGCAGCTGAGGCTTATCTTTGTTGATACAGAGTTCGGATACAATAAAGTTTTCGTTCAGTTCAAAACCTGCATATACAAACAGCTGGTTAAAGTTAGCTGCAAGTGTCGTAAAGATCAATATATGTGCAAGTATGCTTCTCAACATTTTGCAAATATATAAAAACTATGCACTAACCGATCTGTCTAAATGAACATATCCACCATCCACATAAACCAATTGTCCTGTCGTATGGCTTGATCTTCCTGATAACAGGAATAGGACGGCATTGGCTATCTCCTCTGCAGTGGTCATACGGTTCTCCAGAGGAATCTTATCCAGCGTAGCTTTTAGCTTCTCTTCAG
Organism: Pedobacter sp. MC2016-15; assembly: GCF_026239695.1. Classification (GTDB taxonomy): domain Bacteria; phylum Bacteroidota; class Bacteroidia; order Sphingobacteriales; family Sphingobacteriaceae; genus Pedobacter. The sequence goes on from NZ_JAPIVS010000001.1 coordinate 474,294, forward strand.
GATTGGGCAGTGAATTGATCCATGTTTCATACAAAGGTGTGTAACATTCTGCGACAATCACAGCGTTCACGCGGATACTGTAGGGTAGTAGCTCAACAGCCCATTCTCTGGTCAGCGCATTTCTGGCCCCATTCGATGCAGCATAGGCAGAAGTTCCTCCCTGTCCTGTCTCCGCCACCTTTGATCCGATGTTTACAATAGCACCCTTGCTTTTCTTTAACCAGGGCAGGCAATGCTGCGCCATCATGTAATAGTGGATCACATTTTTATGTAAACTGCTAACAAAAGCATCGTAATTTCCGCTTTCAAGACCTACGCCATCATTTACACCTGCGTTATTTACAAGACCATCAATCTTTCCGAATTGTTCAATGACCTTATTTACCGTCATCCCCGCCTGTTCAGGATCAGTAAGTTCTGCAACTACCTGGAATCCCTGCAGCCCCTGTGCATGGAGGTCGTTCAGGATCCTGTTATTATCAGCTTCGTTACGCCCAACGATCACCGGGATAGCACCCTCATTCGCCAGCTGCCGAACGATACCTTCTCCAATTCCTTTTGCCCCGCCGGTAACGATCACTATTTTGTCTTTTAACTGCAGATCCATTTTATCCTTCTTTTACATATGCCTTTAACTCCTGTTTCGCAGTGCCCAATCCGTCAATTCCCAATTCTACCACATCACCCTCTTTCAGGTAGACTGGTGGATTAAAGCCTAATCCAACTCCTGCAGGTGTACCGGTGGAAATCACATCACCCGGAAGCAGCGTCATAAACTGACTCAGGTAAGAAACAACTGTAGGAACATCAAAGATAAAGTCAGACGTGTTGCCATCCTGCATCATCTTTCCGTTCACGCTCAGCCAGAGGCGAAGGTTATTTACATCTTCCAGTTCATCAGGCGTAGCCAGGAAAGGTCCCATTGGTGCAAACGTATCACAACCTTTACCCTTATCCCAGGTGCCACCTTTCTCCAACTGAAACTCACGCTCAGAAACATCATTATGCAAGGTATAACCTGCCACATAATCCAATGCATCAGCAACATCCACATACGAGGCTTTTTTGCCGATTACCACAGCCAATTCCACTTCCCAATCAGTTTTCACCGAATTTTTAGGGATCACGATAGGATCATTTGGTCCCACCAATGAGGTCGTAGATTTCATAAATATGATTGGCTCAGCAGGAATCTGTGCGTTGGTTTCTTTGGCATGGTTCGCATAATTTAATCCGATGCACACAATTTTTGAAGGGCGCGCAATCGGAGAACCCAAACGGGAACCGGCAGGTATTTCAATCAGATCGCCTTTGTTGGCTTTGACAAATTCTTCAAGTCTTTCCAGTCCGTTATCTTCAAAAAATTGTTCATTGTAATCTCCGCCAAAGGCAGAAGTATCGTATTTCACATCATCTATGATCACACCAGTTTTTTCTTTACCGGCAGCACCCCATCTTATTAGTTTCATATCTTTTTAGTTATTAAGTTTTATAAATCCTCCATCAATCGGATAGTCATTTCCGGTTACAAATCCGGATTCTTCGGCACACAGGTATAAGGCCAGTGAGGCTACCTCCTCCGGTCTGCCCATTCGCCCCAGGGGCTGGCTTTTAGAGAGTTTAGCAAAAATCTCCTCTTCCTGTCCCGCATAATTTTTAGCAATAAAACCATCCACAAATGGTGTATGCACCCTCGCAGGAGAAATACTGTTACAGCGGATACCCTCGGCCATATAATCCCTTGCAACGGACATTGTCATCGCGTAGATGGCACCCTTGCTCATCGAATAGGCAAACCTGTCCGTGATCCCTACTACGGCAGCGATCGAAGCCATATTCAGAATCGCTGCACTTTTACTTTTCTTCAATAACGGAATTCCCGCAAACAGCGTATTGTAGGCCCCTTTTACATTGACATCAAATACCTTCGTAAAATCTTCTTCGTTTGTGGTATCGGCTTTACCGATATGGGCAATGCCGGCATTATTTACCAGAATATCGAGTTTTCCAATCTGATTAAAGATCTTTACCACATCCTGTTGCCTGCTCACATCGCAACCGTGGGCAAAGGCAGTTCCCTGTTTTTCCCTGATCTCATTTACCGTCTCCTCAGCTGCAGCAGCATTGAGTTCGATGATATGCACATGTGCACCCTGTGCGGCAAAAAGCACCGAAATCGCTTTTCCGATACCACTTCCACCTCCAGTGATAATTGCTGTTTTTCCTTCTAAACTAAACATATATTCAATGTTAATGAATTTCTAAAATTATAATGACACACCTCTTTTCCAGGGAATAAAGTCATCCTGGCCGAGTTCTACAGCTTTAGGTTTAATATTTCCGCTGGCAACCTCGATCACATATCTCAGTAAACGCTCTGCAGATTCCTCAATACTTTCTTTTCCTTCAATAATAGTTCCGCAGTTGATATCAATGATATCAGGCATTCTGGTGTACAGCGCTGTATTGGTAGAAATCTTCACCACAGGGGCCACAGGGTTACCTGTAGGTGTACCAAGACCGGTGGTAAAAAGCACAATATTTGCTCCTGAAGCCACTTCGGCTGTAGTGCTCTCTACATCGCTTCCCGGAGTACACAGCAGGTTCAGTCCTGGCTTGCTTACCTTTTCAGGATAATCCAATACTGCTGTAACGGGAGAGTTTCCTCCCTTTTTAGCAGCACCGGCAGACTTGATGGCATCTGTAATCAGGCCGTCTTTGATATTCCCTGGTGAAGGATTAGCATAGAAACCAGATCCTGTAGCTTCTGCCAGGGCATTATAGGTTGTCATTAGTCCCATAAACCGTTCAGCAGTAGGCACATCCACACAACGATCGCTCATCTCCTGCTCTACCCCGCAAAGTTCAGGAAACTCTGCCAGGATCACACTCCCGCCCATCGTCACCAGAAGATCTGAAAGATGACCCAGGGCAGGGTTTGCAGAAATTCCGGAGAAGCCGTCTGAGCCTCCGCATTCCAGACCGATACACAGCTTAGATAAAGGAGCTGGTTTTCTTTCCTGCAGATTCGCCTGCATCAGTCCCGCAAAGGTTTGCTTTAAAGCTTCTTCCAGTAACTTACTCTCTGTACCCAGCTTTTGCTGTTCAAGGATCACCAATGGCTTTTTAAAATCAGGATCCCTTTTTTTGATCTCATCCTGCAGGATGCTTGCCTGTGCATGCTGACAACCGAGGCTAAGCACGGTAGCGCCTGCAACATTAGGATGGGTAATATATCCGGCGAGTAAACCGCAAAGGGTATCAGAATCCATCCTGGTACCGCCACAGCCCATATCGTGGTTCAGGAATTTGATGCCATCGATATTTGGAAACAGCTGGTTCGCAACTTTGGGCGTTGCAGAACGCTGCAGGTCTGCATTAAGAATATCCTCTACCGACTTACCGGTCTGGTACAGCGCAATAAGGCTGTCTACTTCATTTTCATAGCTCTTGGGTTTTTTAAAACCCAGTTTGCCGATCAGCGCTTCTTTGAGCACTTCTACATTGCGGTTCTCACAAAATACCAGTGGGATGACAATCCAGTAATTGGCTGTTCCTACGCTGCCATCTTCACGGTGATAACCCATAAATGTCTGTTCTGCAAAAGCAGATACATCTGGCTTCTGCCACTGAGTTTTTCTTTCGCCCAATGCATAATCTTCAGCTGCATGTACTACATTATCCACGGTTATTGCAGTACCAAGAGCAATATGCTCACTGGCTTTACCTACCAGCACCCCATACATATGGATCTGCTCACCGGGAGCCAGCGGCGTAAGGGTAAACTTGTGTTTCGCTGATACCGCAGTCAGCAGCGCAAAGCTTTGGCCATTGAAATTAATGGTAGTACCTGCAGGCAGATCCACCAGGGCCACCAGAACATTGTCCAGCGGATGAATTTGTATATACGACGTTTCTTGTGTTGCCGGCATAAATTTAGAGTTCAAAAATTTTATTCATTAACATCCATTTCTCACCCGGTTTTGCTCCCGGTAAGGCCTGCTGATATTTCCACATCAGCGTTTCCCATTCCTGCACTTTAGCATTGGCAGTATCCATGGCCGATTTCTTCTCAAAGCTGAAACTATCGTTGACATCCATGATCATAAAAAGGCGGTTAGCTAAGCGGTAGATCGTCATCTCTTCTATTCCGGATTCCTTGATACTGATATAGATTTCCGGCCATATTTGCTGGTGTAATCTTTCGTATTCTGCAATTAATTCCGGATCATCGATGAGATCAAGGGTTAGACAATATCTGTTCATAATCTGTAATTTTAGATGTGATGTATATTCAGTTACCCAAAGGAAGGTAAAATTGACAGGATATTTTTTATGATTTGAACAAAAGATTAAATGATTTTGGCATATTTACCGATCATACTCTATCTTTTTTAACAATATTAATGAAGCCACAGCTTTTAAAAGTTTCCACCACCCCTGTTACTTCCTTTAGTGCACGACAGGACAATGTACCTTATATCAACAACCGCTGGCATTACCATAACGAGGTGGAGCTCATTCATTTTAAAAAAGGAAATGGTACTCAGTTTATCGGCGACAGCATCAAACGATTCAGGTCCGGGGATGTGATTCTCATTGGTGCCAACCTCCCGCATTACTGGCGCTTCGATGATGTATATTTTGATGAAAATGTAGATACAGCAGCGGATGTCAGAGTGATACATTTTAATGAAAACTTTTGGGGCGATGTTTTCCTGAACCTGCCGGAGAATAAGCTGATGAAGCTGACCTTAGAGAAAGCCCGCAGGGGAATTCAGATTGGCGGACAAATCAAAAATGATATTGGCGATATCCTGGAGCTGCTGCTGAAGGCAGAAGGTACCAAGAAGATTATTCTTTTAATGGAAGCACTGACCGCGATTGGTAATAGCAACCAGACCAAGCTGTTATCTTCAATGGGTTTCAGACATAATTTTGAAGAAACGGAGAATGACAGGATCCATGCGATTTATGAATTTTCCCTGGCGAATTTTAAGCGTAAGATCCTTACCGAAGAGGTAGCGGAGATTGCTCACGTCAGCATCAATTATTTTTGCCGCTATTTTAAATCCAGAACCCGAAAAACTTATTCGCAGTTTATCAATGAAATCAGGATCGGCCATGCCTGTAAACTATTGATCGAGAACAAGATCAACGTGAAGCAGATTTGTTATGAAAGTGGGTTTTATAACTTTGCCAGCTTCCATAAATACTTTAAATCTATCACCGGCAAAAGCCCGATGAACTATCAGCGGGAGTTTCACCAGGAAAGAAAAGAATCTTCTTCCCTGATGATCTGACCCTCAATTATTTCATTGCTGACAAGGTAGACTTTAATGTGGTTACCTCTTCAGATTTACTGGCCGGGCTTTTGAAAATTGCGCTTGCCGTAGTTGGTTTTCCATAGAAGTTTTTGTTAGCAGTTGCATCAAAATCAAGCGAAGCACCATTCAGGGAGATCCCGGCGAAAAGGCCTTTGCTTCTTGAATAGGAATAGACTTCTGCCTCCAGTTTATAATCTGTGTTGGCTGTAGAACTTCTGCCCACCGGACCAGCGGCAACAGAAACATCTCCGCCAAGAGTAAAACTGCTCTTGTTAATTTCTGTCAAACTTTTGCTGCGTCTGAATATGAGGACAAGGTCTACAGACTGCACACCAATCTGTGCACCAACGCTGCCTCCGGTCATGGTCACAAATGCCGGATTGCTCCAGGTACCATCGGCATTTTTAACCATGGCAATACCCTTCCCTCTTTTTGCACCTACTACCAGTCCCGCATTAATCATTTTGGGGATAATGATAATCCCCTGCGTAACGACCAGCAGCTCAGAAGGTATGGATTCCTTCATCGCAGCAAAATCCGTCAGCACGGTTGTTGCCGATTCAATTTTTTTCTGTTCTTTATCCTGGGCATAAGCCGATGCACCAAACAATAATCCGGCACATACCAGCAGAGCTCCTTTAAAATTTGCGGTTTTCATATTTTTTTATTTTGTTTTTAAATACCGAAGCCAGGCTTCCGGTGATTCTAAGAACAAAATAAAAGCCAGAATTGGCAGGACTGCAAATTCTGGCTTTTTCATCAACCTGAGAGATTACCTCTGATCGGGTTTATGCATAATGTAGGTTGTTGTGGTAATGGTGATTGTGGTCGGGTCACTTGGGCTCTGTCCATTTGTTTCTGTAGCAGAAAATTGGAAAACTGGTTTGATTTCGAGTTTCAGGGATTTTGAGAATGACTTTTTCATGATGTATGGTTTTGGTTTACATCAATTTTAAGTGTGTCTCAAGTCATTATAAAAGTTATTACGCGAACGCCAATAATGTAAAGGTAAATGACCATATTATGCCTTATATTTGAAAATATGATTGGGACGAAAAACCATAAATCCGGCAGATTCTACCTTACCCATTTACTGGTATGGCTGGTATTTATTGCATATGAGTCGCTGATCACGACATTCATGTCCGGTAAATTTTGGACACTTTTAGATTATTTTAATGCGTATTTTATTAATGTCGCTCTATTTTATATTAATGCCCATTACGTTCTTCCCTTTTGGAATAAAAAAAGATATTACCTTACTATTTTTCTGGTCATCCTGGAAATCAGTACTGTTACAGCACTGAAATATGGCTTCGCAGAAATCTCATTGTATCTGCATATCACCACGACAAGTATTTTTGAACACCTGAGTACATGGTTGATCAATACGATCTGGCGCACGATCTATTTTGTCGGCCTGAGTACAGGTTACTGGTTTGCACTGAACACGATCGTAGAAAGGAAAAAGGTGTCTGACCTTGAAAAAAGTAAACTGCGCAGCCAGCTCGAACAGGAACAGCTCCACAAGAAACTCGCAGATTCTGAAATCGCTTTCCTGAAAGCGCAGATCAACCCTCATTTCCTTTTTAATACACTTAATTTTCTCTACAACTCGTCGCTGAATACTGCCCCAAAATTGGCAGAACCCATCTTGTTGTTGTCAGATATTATGCGTTATGCTATTACTGATACACCAAAAACCGGAAAAGTGAACCTGGATGATGAAATTGAACAGATCAATACTTTTATCAGTTTAAATCAGTTCAGGTTTGATCATAATCTGCAACTTTCGTTCAATGTTTCCGGCGACACTTCAGACATACTGATCCTACCACTTGTATTGCTCACGCCTGTAGAAAACATTTTCAAATATGGAGATCTCAAAAATAGCAGCCACCCGGCAACGATTAACCTGGAGATAAAGGAAAACCGTCTGCATCTCATCAGCCGTAACAGGAAATTGAAATCACGCAAACATATTCCCAGTAATGGCGTTGGATTAAAGAACCTGAAGCTACGTTTAGATGCCTATTACTCCGATGCACATCGTATCCATGTATCCGAGAGTGATGATGATTTTATTTTTGAACTTCAAATAACATTATAAGCCTTATGTATAAATGTTTTATTATTGATGATGAATCACATGCCATCGAAACTTTAAAAAAGTATGCCAAGGACAGCGGCCAGCTGGAAATCATTGGTACTTCTCAGAATCCACTGGAGGCGGTGAAGTTTATTAATGAACACAAAGAGATTGATATAACTTTCCTGGATATTGATATGCCCGAAATGTCCGGCCTCGATGTCGCAGACCTCATCTATCAGAATACGGCGATCATTTTTACAACGGGGCATGCGGGTTATGCTGTGGAGGGCTTTGAAAAGAACATCTCAGATTTTATGCTTAAACCTATTTCATTCAGCAGATTTATGAAATCACTGACTAAAGTGATCACTCAGCTGGAGAAAAAGATGCAGGAGGAAGTTAAAAATGACACCTATTTCTTTGTCAACCCGGGCATAAAGGGTAAAATGCTGAAGATCAATTTTAACGATGTGGAATTCATAGAAGGGCTGAACAACTATATCGTTATTCATACCCCTCCAAATAATCATATCGTGTATCTCACGATGAAGGAAATGGAGGCAGGATTGCCACCTGAAATCTTTATCCGTGTCCACAAATCCTATATCGTAAACATCAATAAAGTGACCCTGATGGAAGGCAACAAGATCATGATCAATAAGATGGTGTTCCCCATTGGATCCTCCTATAAAGATAAACTACTGAAAAAAATTAATAACAATATTATCAAGACCCATCGGTAGTGGTATAATTCAGAAAGGCCTGATGTTTTCTCATAAAATGATAAATCAGGTATTCATATTCTCTGGGGGTATTTTCAAATATCCTGTTGATGTGCATGTGCACGAGATTAATCAGCAGGTTATACCTGGCTTCCCTGGTCCAGCTGTCAAGTTTCAGCACAAGCATGTTCATCATCAGCCGGAACTCGCGGTTAATTTTCCTGTTTCTCTGTAAGGCTAATATCTTCTGGTTGTCAATCAGCTGTTGCTGAAAGTTCCTGTACTTTACATCCAGCTTACGAACCACTTCCTTATCTCTGTTAAACTCGGCTGACATGTTCTGCAAAGATTCATTCAGGAAGTTTGTACGCTCTTTTTTATCGCTGATAAAATACTGTAAAATCTGCAGCGAGCTATTTACTGCAAAGCTGAGCTTAAAGGTGGTATTCAGTTCATTGCTGCTGAATATGGAAAGGACGAATTCACTATTCCTGTAAAAAAATGATTCTACATCGTCCATCAGCGCTACAGAGTATTTCTCCAGTTCCCGCTGATAGGAATCTAAAATTACATCTGATACTTTTCCTTCCCTGGACCAGGGCTGCAGTTTGTGTATCAGGTCGTTCAGTAATTCATGTGAAGGCTTATTGCCGGTATAAAATCTCAGTCTAAGATGATGTCCCGGATCAAGATACCTGATAAAAAACCATTTAAAATCCGGATTATCTTTCTTATACTTCTTCAGCACAGGGCTGATAAAATTTAAGAGAATTTCATCTGTCAAAGAGTAATGAGCATACAATTTAAGGTACAACCACTCTTCGCCGGGCAGAAAGGAGCGTTTAACTTTCAGTTTTTGCTTTGGATGCTGCATGACAGGACCTGCTGGCAGATGATATGATTTAGACTGGTTGATTACACATGCGATGAGTTGGCTCGCATAGGGTTTTCCCTGCTGGTCCTGCAAATCGGCTTGCAGCGCTGAGACATATTCAGTTAAAGTTACTGTTTTTTTATTCCTGATACACTTCCTGAACATGGAAAGGTCATTGGCATCCTGCTGGTTAAACACCAGAAAGTTATCACCCTCCAGCAATTTGAATCGATCAGGAAGGTTTAAGTCGGGGTTCAAAGGACCTTCCTCCATACTTATCTTGTGAATCTGCTCTTCATTGATTATCCATGTCGCTGCGCACAACACTGCCCCTCCCACTTGCAATCTCGGGTAATAGTCCATTCCGGGAAAGAGACTGGTTAGGGATAGGGACAAACTTGATTTGATACCCTGGTACTGGAGGTCGCACAAAAACCTGAATACAGGGATGCTGGAAATCTTATAGTTGTATGCTGATGATAACCTCGGTATAATATACCGGTTCAGTTTCAGGGATCTTAACAAAACCTGGTTATCCCTGACAGAAATCACGAGGTCACTCAATTTGATGTTGTAACGCTCTGGTCGCACAGCATGGGTAAGCACAGGGATTTCATAGGGATAATAGTGGCCGCGCTGGTTAATGTTGGAGGTTCTGTCATTTGGCGAGTAGGCAATTTCAGCAAACACAAAATCCTCATTGATCAGCATCTCCTGTTCACAGATCTTTTTTAGTGATGCTTCCATCTCTGAGCCTGCTACACTAAAGCGCGCGCTAAGCTCGATACCCGAAACTCCGCCAATACCATCGATCCAGATCTCCCGGTCGATATTCCTGAAGAGTACAAATATCCCGGGGGGCAGGGGCTGACTGCTTGCCGGTAGCTCAGCAAGATCATGCTCAGTAATCACTATTTTATCAGCACCTGCTGTCTTCAGGGCATTCCATTTTTTAAAAATGAGCTTCTCAAGATTACCCCATTTCGCGGCGGGCTCCCCTTCCTGCTTGCTGCGCAGCCCATCGATAAAATCGTCATTCTGTGCATCAAAGGCCGAAGCCATATTTTCATAACCTATGCCCGAGCCGGGATCAAGTACAAGCATCAGGGGCACCTCCTGCTGATCGTACTTCTGGCTGAATTCCTTTTTAAATTCACGCATGTGATCTGCCTGAGAATCTGCAATAAGCCGATCCATCTGCCTGATTAATGTCAGCAGATGTTGCTCCACTGCTCTGCTTAACCCTCCTTCAAGACAACGATGATATAAACTATAACCCGCATTCTCCTGATTTCGGTCTGCGAGGTAATGCATGTGTTCATTAAGGTCAGAGAGATCAGCCCCATTATTCAGCCTGAACTTGAATGAGCGTAAACTCCGGAGATCTATACCGGGATAGTTTTCCAGCAGCCTGAGGCATCGTTCATTGAAGGTTTCACCTGTGACATTGGGAGTTAAGGCTGAAACAACTACCTGCGCACTGAGCAAACCCTGGAAATACTCCTCGAGGGGAGCATCCTCTCCATATTCATTTTGCAGGAAATTCATAATCTCCGTTTTAGTTCTGCCGCTATTGATATATTTTAGTAGTTTATTCAAGCCTGATGAGACTTTTACCTGCACAATTGCAAATTTCTTCTGCGCTGAATAAGCCTGACTGATAAACCGCAATTCTCTGGAAGATTGATACAGTGAATTGTTGGTGTAATACCTGAGTTGATCAAAAGTGTCAGTATTCAGACCGGAGATATAATCCAGCATCACTTTAAAATCCGGATGCACAATCAGCTCATCCTCACCGGAAAAACAAAACTTCCCCTCCATGTCGTCTGCCCAGCCCCCAGAAGAGTATGAGGAGAAAAACCCATAAGGCAATGCTCTGAAACACATTCTGTTCAGATACTTCCACAGTGTAATACGGGCAGAGGGATTAAACTGATCATAGTCAAAATCTTTTTTACGAAGTTCAGTATACAAGGTCTGACTCGCAAAAAACAAGCTTGCCCTGAAAAAATCAGTCTGCAACACTTCTTTTAAATACTGTTCATTAAAATCCTGGTAACTGTAAGCCGGGGAGCGCACCAGCAAAAAGGCATCGATTTGTAATTGTCGCATAATTAGGTTAATTAAGATTACACCAAAATAATTGTACGGCAATTTATAACCATTTTTTTAAAGGTTTTTTCTAACAATGACAGAAAAGAATGAATAACTTAAATCTACTAAGAAAATATGCGGTAGGCGCATCTTCTGCCACCTTCAACGATGTATTCTATCCGTTTGATAGCTACATGTTCTCCGATAACAGTTTGCAGTGTCTTGAATTCTGCACTGCAGATTGCAGGATTAGCGTGGGCCGCTGCTCCTATTGGGCAATGATTTTCGATGAAAATAAATCCATCATCATCTTTAATAAACTGGGCCATGTAGCCCTCGCCTGTACGAATGCTTACAAAAGCGGTTAATCTTTCTTCAAGATCTGTAATTCCCTTGAGTGCTTCAAGGTACCTGCTGGTACCCCGGTCTCCATTGGCATGGATCACTCTGGACACCGCCTTTTCACCCAGGGTTTCTTTCATCACTTCCATCAGCTTGACGGTAAGCGCAGCGTGGGTATCGGGAAAGCGGTTTTGTCCGACACTGGTGAGCGACCACAACTGTTGCGGCCTGCCTCTTCCGGTTACGGTTTTGCTGGAGGTGACAATACCTTCTTTTTCTAACTTCAGCATCTGAAAGCGTGCCCCCTCTACGGTCACCTGAAACTCAGTGGCAAGTGACGATAAAGACTGAGGGCCACTGGTTTTCAGCAGCTCTACAGCACGTTCCCTGAATGGAAGTTTATGTTGTTCGGTTTCCATTACAAAAAGCCCATCTCCAGCTTAGCTTCGTCGCTCATCATATCTCTGTCCCAGGGCGGATCAAAAGTCAGGCGTACTTCTACGTCGCCCACACCTTCCAGCGCTTTCACTTTAGTCTCTACTTCACCCATAATCTCTCCTGCTGCAGGACATGCCGGCGCTGTTAGCGTCATATAGATATGCACTCCATTATTTTCCATCATCTGGATTTTGTAGATCAGCCCCAGCTCAAAAATATTTACCGGCAGCTCCGGATCATAGATCGTCCGCAAGGCTTCTTCAATTCTATCTCTCAAAGACAATTCTGACATGTTATCAATTATTTATCCTGTGCAACAAAACCAGCAGCATACGATTTCATCTGGCCTAACATGGAAAGCAAACCGTTAGAACGGTTGGGCGACAAATGAGTTTGTAAGCCTATGGCATTAATAAAATACAAATCAGCGTCAACAATTTCCTGCGGAGTGTGACCTGATAATACACGCACCATCATGCTGATCAGTCCTTTGGTTATTATGGCATCACTATCAGCAGTGAAAACTACATTACCGTCAATCATTTCAGGCTGCAGCCATACGCTCGACTGGCAGCCTTTGATCAGCTTCTCCGGCACTTTATATTTCGGGTCAATTAAAGGAAGCTCTTTACCGATTTCGATGATATTTTCATATTTATCCATCCAGTCGGAAAAAAGTTCAAACTCCTCAATAATCTCGTCCTGTTTTTCGTTGATCGTCATTCTCAGTTATATCAATATGGCCGCGGCTCTTTTAATGCCGGCAACCAGTAAATCTATTTCAGCAGTAGTGTTATAAAAAGCAAAAGAGGCACGGCAGGTACCAGGAATCCCGAAGAAATCCATCACCGGCTCTGTGCAATGGTGGCCTGTACGGATTGCAATACCCTGTTTATCCAAGAGCTCGCCAAGATCGTATGGATGTACTCCCTCAATCAAAAACGAAATTACGCTGGAACGGTTTGCAGCCTTACCAATAAACTGAATGCCCGGTACGTCAGCAAGCTGCTCCAGCGCATAACTCAGCAATTCATGCTCAGCTTCGGCAATAGCGTCAAGCCCAATACTGTTTACGTACTCTATGGCTGCTCCCAATCCGATAGCTCCGGAAATATCAGGTGTTCCTGCCTCAAATTTGTAGGGCAATACATTGTAGATAGTTTTCTCGAAAGTAACCGTTTTGATCATATCGCCCCCACCCTGGTACGGTGGAAGTTCATTCAGCCATTTCTCTTTACCATACAAAACGCCTATACCCGTAGGCCCATAGATCTTGTGTCCGGAGAAAGCCATGAAATCTACATCCAGTTCCTGCACATCAACAGGCATATGCTGGATCGCTTGCGCTACATCCATCATCACGGGAATATTTTTAGCATGTGCCTGACGGATCATTTCCCTCACCGGGTTGATGGTGCCCAAAGAGTTGGAAACATAGGTGAAGGATAACAGTTTCACACTTTCATCCAGCAATTCAGGTAAGAGCTCAATCTTCAGCACGCCGTCCTCATCCATCGGGATCACCTTTAAGGTTGCCCCGCGCTCCTCGCAGATCATCTGCCAGGGAACGATATTGGAATGGTGTTCCAGTGCAGAAATCAGGATGCTGTCTCCCGGCTGAAGATATTTCCTGCCGAAAGAGGAAGCAATGAGGTTAATACCATCGGTCGTACCTTTGGTAAAGATCACCTCATCACTGCTCGCTGCATTGATAAATGCGGCAACGGTATGACGTGCTTTTTCATATCCTGCAGTAGCCTGCTGGCTCAGTGAATGTACACCACGGTGCACATTACTGTTATAGCGCTCGTAATATTCTTCGAGTACATTCAGTACCTGCACAGGTTTCTGCGTGGTAGCGCCATTATCAAGATAGACCAGCTGCTTACCAAAAACCTGTGTATCAAGTATAGGAAAATCTTTCCTTATCGTTTCAATTGCTAATTTTCCCATGATCTTTCAGATTAACCGATCGATGAAAATGAATTTTCCATCTTGCTGTAAATTAAAGATTGTACATATTCTTTAATTACTTCATTGCTGATCTTCTGCGTTACGTCAAACATAAAAGCTTCTACCAGTAATTTACGTGCAGACTCCTCACTAATTCCTCTTGCCTGCAAATAGAACAATGATTCAGGATCAAACTGTCCTACCGTACAACCGTGACTGCATTTTACGTCATCCGCAAAAATTTCCAGCTGTGGTTTGGCAAATACCTGTGCCTTATCACTAAGCAGCAGGTTGTTGTTCTGCTGAAAAGCATTGGTCTTTTGGGCAGGACGCTCTACAAATACTTTACCATTGAAAACGGCTTTACCATTTTCCAGCAATACTCCCTTATACACCTCGTTGCTTTCACAATGTGGGAATTTATGATGTATTGCCGTATGGTTATCTGTTAACTGCTGTCCGCCTACAAGATATAAACCAAACATATGTGTTTCGGTATTACTGCCATTCAGTTCAATTTCGAGGTTATTACGGATCAGTTCCGCTCCCGGAAGGTTGAAAGTGAAGTTATCGTAACGGCTATTCTGCTCCTGCTTGACGTGATTATAAGTGATCAGACGTTCATCAGGGAGATTATTCTGGATGTTGTACTGCACCAGCTGTCCGTTTTCCTTCACATCTGCCTGGAATACGCTGTTTAATACCGAATGGTTGCCATCATTGATAAAAATGCTGGATTCAAGCAATTCTGCTTTTGCATTTCTATTGACAATCACCAGATGTCTTGGCTGAAAAAACGCATGGTCATCAGCAGCATACAGATTGACAATCTGGATGGGCTTATCCAATACCACATTTTTGTGTACTTCCAGAAAATATCCATCAGTAAACAATGCTGTATTTAATGCCAGCATGCGGTTATTTTCATTGGCATCAAGGGCTGCAAATTCTAAGAAGAGGCTGCTGTCACTAATGCTTTCTGTACTATGGATAGTCAACTTATCTGCATCCGGTAAAACTGATAATGCAGGCTGTATCTTACCGTTCAGCAACACCAGCAAATAAGCATCCAGACCAGGAATAGTGGCTTTATTCAAAGCTGCAATTATTTCATCCTCAGTCGCCTCTGCTGTAACAAAAGAAATATCATCATTCAGAAAAGGGCTTAGATTTGTGAATTTCCAGTCCTCATCTTTTGTTGTAGGGAAACCTTTATCCTTAAACAGGTTAAAAGCAGTATTCTTTATATTCGATAAATCTCCATTTGCACTATTCATGCCTGCAGAGCCTTCAAACTCAGCGATCAATTTGTCGTACAATGGAGCTGTCATTAGATTGAGCATCTTATTTAATGTTTATTGATTCCTGGCCGCGCAATTCTTCTTTCAGCCAATCATATCCTTTTTCTTCGAGCTCAAGAGCTAACTCTTTTGTTCCCGAGCGGACGATCTGTCCATTGTATAATACATGTACAAAATCAGGCACGATGTATTCCAGTAAACGCTGGTAGTGGGTAATCAGCACAAAAGCATTATCTGCAGTCCTTAATTTATTGATACCATTGGAAACAATTCTCAATGCATCGATGTCCAGACCTGAATCTGTTTCATCAAGAATAGACAGTTTAGGATCAAGCATCGCCAGCTGAAAAACTTCATTTCTCTTTTTCTCGCCTCCGGAAAAACCCTGGTTTAAAGAACGGTTAGCCAGCTTGGCTTCAAATTCTACCAGTTCCTGCTTTTCCTTAGTCATTTTCAGGAAGTCTTTCGCTGAAAGTGGTGGCAGGTTACGGTGAATACGGATCTCACTTAATGCTGTTCTCAGGAAGTTGATATTAGAAACTCCGGGAATTTCTACCGGATACTGAAAAGCAAGAAACACACCTTCACGGGCACGTTCTTCAGGCTTCATATCCAGGAGGTTTTTACCGTCCAGCCATACTTCACCTTCAGTTACTTCGTAGTTTTCGCGTCCCGCAAGTACCGAAGAAAGTGAACTTTTACCAGATCCGTTAGGACCCATGATCGCATGTACTTCGCCAGCCTTTACTTCCAGGTTAATACCTTTTAATATTTCCTTTCCTTCAATATTAGCATGAAGATTTTTTATTGATAACATATTTTGGTTTGTTTTGTATGATTATCCTACACTACCTTCCAGTGTAAGAGAGAGTAATTTTTGCGCTTCTACAGCAAATTCCATTGGTAACTGGTTCAGTACTTCTTTTGCATAACCATTTACGATCAATGCAATAGCCTGCTCAGAATCAATTCCACGCTGGTTTAAATAAAACACCTGGTCTTCACCAATTTTGGAGGTGGTAGCCTCATGCTCTATCGTTGCTGTATTATTTTTTGACTCGATATACGGGAATGTATGTGCACCGCACTGATCACCAATCAGCAATGAATCACATTGTGTGAAATTCCTCGCATTTTTGGCCTTGCTGCCCATTTGCACCAGACCACGGTAGCTGTTTTGTCCTTCACCCGCAGAAATACCTTTAGAGATAATGCGGCTTTTGGTATGGGCTCCCAGGTGGTGGATTTTTGTTCCTGTATCAGCAATTTGTTTATTGTTGGTCACCGCTACTGAATAAAACTCACCAGAAGAGTAATCTCCCTGAAGAATCAGACTTGGGTATTTCCAGGTAATTGCAGAACCAGTTTCTACTTGCGTCCATGAGATTTTGGAATGTTCGCCACGGCATGCACCACGTTTGGTTACGAAGTTAAAAATACCCCCTTTTCCGTCTTTATCACCAGGATACCAGTTTTGTACAGTGGAATATTTAATCTCTGCACCCTTCATGGCTATCAGTTCCACTACGGCCGCATGCAGCTGATTCTCATCACGCATTGGCGCCGTACATCCTTCAAGATAACTCACATAGCTGTCTTCATCCGCAATGATGAGCGTACGCTCAAACTGCCCTGTATTTTCAGCATTAATCCTGAAATACGTAGACAGCTCCATCGGGCAGCGTACACCTTTAGGGATATACACAAATGAACCATCAGAGAAAACTGCTGTATTCAGGGATGCAAAAACGTTGTCAGTATGCGGAACAACTGTTCCAAGGTATTTCTGTACCAGATCAGGATGGTTTTTCACCGCTTCACTGATGGAACAAAAGATGATGCCCATTTCATTCAAATGCTCTTTGTAGGTAGTACTCACAGAAACACTGTCAAATACGACGTCCACGGCAACACCGGCAAGTTGTTTCTGCTCAGACATCGGGATTCCCAGTTTCTCAAAAGTTTTCAGCAACTCAGGATCCACTTCGTCCAGTGAAGCATACTTAGCCTGTTTTTTTGGAGCAGCATAGTAGGAGATCGACTGAAAATCAATCTCTGGCATCTCAAAATTCTGCCATTTAGGCATCTCTTCTTTCTGAAACGCCTTCAGGCCTTTCATTCTCCAGTCAAGCAGCCATTGCGGCTCATTCTTTTTCCCAGATATAAATCGTACCGTATCTTCGCTGAGTCCGACTTCCGAAATATCCATGTCAATGTCTGTGACAAATCCAAACTCGTATTCCTTGTTTGCCAACTCATCTAGCATCATATCATCTTTTTCCATCTCTATTCAATTTTACGCTTATAGCCTCCTGTAATATTAGTATGTAATAAGCGGCGGTACAAAGATAACCAACAGCGATAATAAACCAAGCCTTTACTTTGTTTATTACCATCTAATTACAATAAAAAGGCTTTTTTTGGGGTCACTGACTGATTTAAAATACATTATAAGGGACCAGGGTTTGTTTTTCTAAATACTCCTCATAGCTTTACATGATCATACACAGATTTAAACATGAATATTAGAAAGAAAAACTTCCGCCATATCGTAACACATACGCTGATGGTAACAGCTGTCGCAGCATGCCTCCCTGCGCTGGCACAAGACAAAAAGGACGACCCGCAGCTGAAAATCTACCGGGCTACCGCTACTAAGGTGAACGACCTGGTGCACACCAAACTGGATGTCCGTTTTAATTACAAAAAACGCCATATGTACGGAAAGGAATGGGTGACCATCAGGCCACACGCCTACCCTACTGATTCATTGCGACTGGATGCACAGGGGATGGATATCAAAACGCTGAGCATCGTAAAGAATGGAAAAAACGTGCCGCTCAAGTATAAATACGATAGTCTGACGCTGGCAATCAAGTTGGATAAAGAGTACAAAAGCACTGAAAATTACACGGTATATATTGAATATACAGCTAAACCTGATGAACTGAAAGTGCAGGGAAGTGCAGCGATTACAGATGCCAAAGGTCTTTACTTTATCAATCCTGACAGTGCCGTAAAGGATAAACCAGTTCAGATCTGGACCCAGGGTGAGCTGCAAAGTTCTTCGGCATGGTTCCCGACAATCGACAGGCCTAATCAAAAAACTACTGACGAGATCAGTATGACTGTCCCTGCCAAATATGTAACTCTCTCTAACGGACGACTCGCCTCTCAAAAGAAAAATGCAGATGGTACGAGAACAGATACCTGGAAAATGGAATTACCTCACTCTCCGTACCTGTTTATGATGGCGGTGGGTAACTTTAAAATCTATAAGGACAAATGGCGCGATAAGGAAGTAAGCTATTACCTGGAACCAAAATACGCTCCTTACGCTAAAGAGATCTTCGGCTTTACACCTGAAGTGATGGAATTTTATTCTAAAATCCTTGGTGTAGATTATCCATGGAACAAATATGCACAAATCGTGGTACGCGATTACGTGAGCGGCGCGATGGAAAATACTACTGCAACACTACACGGTTCTTATGTACAGGGTACCGCAAGGGAGCTGGCCGACAGGTATTATGATGCCGGAAGAAGCACTATTGTACACGAGTTGTTCCACCAGTGGTTTGGTGATTACGTAACTGCAGAAAGCTGGAGCAATATCACTGTCAATGAATCTTTTGCCGACTTCAGTGAAACGCTGTGGGCAGAACATAAATATGGTCAGGATGCAGGTGACGAACACAACAATGAAGCTCTTCAGAATTACCTGCGCAGTCCTGAGAATGCGAAAAAGGACCTGGTACGTTTCCACTACCACGATCAGCAGGATGTATTTGACGCAGTTTCTTATCAGAAAGGCGGAAGGGTGTTAAATATGCTGCGCCATTATCTCGGATCTCCTGCCTTCTTCAAAGGGCTAAACATTTACCTGAAAACAAATGCCTTTAAAAATGGCGAAGCACAGCAGCTGCGCCTGGCTATGGAAGAAGCAAGCGGTAAAGACCTGAACTGGTTTTTTAATCAATGGTATTATGGTGCAGGACACCCTTTGCTTGACATCAGTTACAAATGGGATGAGCAATCGAAAACGGAATCAGTATATATCAAACAGACGCAGGAAGGAAAAGCTTTCCGTTTACCAATGGCGATAGATATCTATACCGGTGGCAAAAAAGAGCGTCATCAGATCTGGATAGACAGCAAATCTGATACGATTTCTTATCAGCTCGCAGCTAAACCAGCCCTGGTTAACGTAGATGCCGAAAAAATTATCCTGAGCAGCAAGACCGACCATAAATCGCTGGAGGAGCTGTTATTCCAATACCAGAATGCCCCTCTTTATATGGACAGACTGGAAGCTATCGAAGCCGCTGTTGCCAAACCAACGGACGCGACAGCACAGAAAATCATGCTTGCAGCGCTGAACGATAAATATTATGGCCTCCGACTGAAAGCTTTAAATTCCATTGATCCAGCCAATACTGTGCTGAGTGATGCTGCTTTACCGGCAATTCTTAAACTTGCAAAGTCTGATGATAATAACCTGGTTAAAGCTGCTGCCATTAATGTCGTAGGCTCATCAAAAGGTGCTGAACAACAAATTGCACTTTATCAGGAAGGACTGAAAAGCCAGTCGTATGCAATAGCTGGCGCATCACTGAACGCAATGGCGACGGTAAAACCTGAGGAAGCACTAACGCTGGCAAAATCTTTTGAAAAGGATAGTGCCGGTGATTTAACCAATGCATTGATCACAGTCTACGCGCAGCGTGGTGCAGATGCAGAATGGCCTTTTGTTTATGCTAATTTCAATGAAGCCGGAGGCCAGGCCAAATTTGATATGGCCAAGGACTTCATTTACATGACTGCTCACATCCCGAACCCGGTTTATGCCCAGCAGGGAATCAATGCCATCAAAGATATGGCGATCAAATACAAGCCAAATGGCTTTGCTCCTCAGCTGATAGAAGTATTAAACCAACTGAAACAGTTCCGTCAGAAACTGAACGACAATGCTTCAGCTAAAGTAGCCGAAGACGCTGTAAAACAAGTGAATGACGCAAAATAACCAACTGAATATTACTTAACATAAAAGCCGGTATGAGTTTCATACCGGCTTTTATGTTTTATAAAACCTGCTCTTCAAACAAAGCGAGCAGCTTGGATTCCGGATCCCGGCAAAATCCCGGATGCACCCGCGAGGTTTGTATCACGGTACTGCGCATCGCTGTCAGCCAGCGGAATCGCGAAGGAGGATCAAGCTGGGCAATTGGGCCGCTGCCCCTGTCCCCTGCCGAGATCAGCATGAGACTGTCCAGATGACATTGTATATCCGGAATATCGAGCTTTGGGCAAAACGATTGCAGCCTCTGCTCATCGATCTGAAATACCGCTTTCAGGTATTTCTTTTTTGCACAATACAGTATCACCCCCACATTCATAAATTCATCGCGTTCTACCCTTGGTACCACGCGGATGACCGCGTACTCAAATAAGTGTAGTTCTTGCATGATTTGCTTCGTTTACAAAAATTTCTGAATTGGCAATACGTGTATTCAGGAAGGTCGCATAGGCAGAGCGGTGATCTTCAGCCGTAGCAAACACCCCATCTTCGCCCAGCCACCCGCCGGGAATCAAATCCACAACAGCCTTAATAAGATCCGGAGACAGGATTTTTGTGAATTCCTGATCAACCTCCTCAAGCATTGTTGCCTGGGGCAGCAGGACATGGTCTTTGATCAGCACAAAAGGCCTTTTCGCTTGCTCCTCCCAGTTATGCCATGAATGATGAAAATAAAGTGAAGCCCCATGGTCGATCAGCCAGAGCTCCCTATGCCACATCAGCATATTTGTATTCCTGGGCGTACGGTCCATATTCATCAGCAGGCAGTCCAGCCACACAATTTGAGAAGCCAGTTTATGCTCAATGGTTGTTACCGCAGGATCGAAAGTGATTGCCCCCGATAAATAATGCAAAGCCAGATTGAGCCCTACACTTGCTTTCAGGAGATCCTGGATTTCTTCATCAGGCTCCGTTCTTCCAAAGGCTTCATCAAGGTGTGCAAAGACAATCTCTGGAACTTTAAAACCAAGTTTCCGCGCAATTTCACCACCAATAATCTCAGCGATCAGGGCTTTCTGTCCCTGACCTGCACCTCTGAATTTCAGTACATATAAAAAGTCGTCATCGGCTTCAGCTATTGCAGGCATCGAGCCCCCTTCACGAAGAGGTGTAACATAACGGGTTACGTTTACAGTCCTGAGCTGAAGTTCTAAATTTTCTGTCATAAACCTATATCAACAGGCCGGAAGACATGCTGCCGGCCTTCTTGCAAAGATGAAGAAAATTTACCTGTTAACGAACAGGGTCTCCTAAACACAATGCGAAAAACAACAGGGTAAAAACAGCTTTTCTTAACCATTTATTTCACCTTAAATAAAGGCCGGGATGAATTGACTAAATTGTTTTATTTTTATAGTTTAGCGATACAAAAATTTGATATGAAACGAAATTTTACACAACTGATCCTGCTGGCAGCATTATTTATTTCGGCCTGCCAGCCCCAATCCGTAAAAGACAAAAACGACAGTGCAGATACTACAGCGGCTGTCATTCCTGACTCTGTCAAGGTTCCTTTTCTGATTGCAAAACACTATGTTAAAAACTACGCGCCCCATGCTGGATTTGTGAATCCCGCTGCCGGAGAGAAAGGCGGCATCAAAGATGACACACGCTGCATCTGGTTTAGCAAAGAAAGATTGACAGCAATGCTCCAGCAGCTGGAAAAAGAAAAAGGCGATGGGGTACGTTTTTACCTGATGACCTATGATGATCAGTATGACACAAAAAACCGCGTTGGTTCCTACCCGCCACCAGAGCCCGACTACTGGGGCTATAATTCCCTGCTGATGGTATCAACTAAAGACAGCGTAGCCAACGGCCAGGTGTACCATAGAGATTACTTTTCAGATCAGGATGTTCCAATGGCAGCAAAAGGTAAAAACAAGCCGGGCTTTATCGTTGGTATGGTTCCGGAAAACAGAGGTGAATTGTGTCCCCCACCGTCAGACTGCTTTCTTCAGGGGGCTTTATTATTAGGAAACTAAATGCCAATTTATCTGAGTGTAAACACTACAGCAGAAATCATCTGCTTCCTGATCGCGCTTTTTTGTCTTTCCGGAGATAAAAGCGCGGTCTGGAAAAGCTTCATTGGGTATTTGTTTATCGTCTGCCTTACAGAGACGATTGGGGTTTATCTGCGCATTCAGCACATGAGAAACTATCTTGTATATTCTATCTTTCTACTGTTTGAATGTATGATGATCAGCCTCTTTTTTTATCACATTTATAAAAGATATCATCACAAATTAAGGATGTTGTATGGATGGATTTGCCTTTTTCTGCTGGTCTATCTGGCAGAGATGTTGAGCCTGCACTTCAAATCATTTCCATCTTTGACAGCAACTTTTATGTCTGTGGTATTTGTTGTGGCAAGCCTGTATTTCTACCTCCTGATTATCAAGGATGAAAAGTTCAGGCAACTCGGCACCTACCCTCCTTTCTGGATTGTAAATGGGATATTATTTTTCTACTTTGGCAGTACGGCCTGTAATGTATTTTATGATTATCTGGTGAACCATGAAAAGGGCATCAGTCCAAATTTGTCCATTAGATATATCATATTTAATTTACTGAACATACTTTTGTACGCTTGCTGGTCTTACGCTTTTATATGCAGATATTATCAAAAGAAATTGTCTTCCTGATCACATTTACAACAGCTATCTTTTTGATTGCCCCTATCTTCCTGATCGTGTATGTCAGCTATTACAACAAGAAAAAGGCAAAGCATTTTGAAGAAAAGGAAGCCCTGCGAAAAACCTTCGAACTGGAGTTACTCAGGAGCCAGTTCGAAGTACAGGAACATACCATGGAAACCATTGCCACCAATCTCCATGACAACATCGGGCAACTGCTGAGTCTTACGAGCATGACACTGAGCTCTGTAAAAGCAGAAGGTCTCCAGGAGACCAAGGTAAACACTGCCGGCGAGCTGGTCCACAGGGCCATACAGGAACTGAGACAGCTTTCAAAGATGATGAGTGGCAAGGAACTGATTTCCAAGAACCTGGGACATGCCATTGCATTTGAACTCGATTGGCTGAAGAAAGGTACAGATTATGAGGTTCTGTTTACAGATCATACCTCCCGCTCTATTCCGGAACATGCCGACAAAGAGCTTATCTTGTTCCGTCTTTTCCAGGAAATCCTCAGCAACATCATCAGGCATGCAGAAGCTACACAGATTACCATAGTACTGGAACAGTCGGAGCGCTTTTTATCGCTCGTTGTCAAAGACAATGGTAAAGGATTTATAGTAGAAGAAAAGAAAGAGGCCAATGCAGGTATGGGGCTTTTCAACATCAGCAAAAGGGCCAAAATGATGGATGGCACTTTCAGTATTGATTCTGTTACAGGTGTTGGAACAAAGATTTCAGTTTCTATCCCTTATATTTAGCCTATGCAAGACAAAAGAACAGCTATTGCCATTGTAGACGACCACACCTTATTCCGTAAAGGACTGATGAGCTTACTCGCTGAATCAGATGAAGTTGAAATCCTGTTTGACGCTTCAAACGGACTTGAACTAAAGAAAAACATCAATGCCGAAAACCTGCCAGAAGTGATCCTGATGGATATCAATATGCCACAGATGGATGGTTACGCCGCTACAAAATGGGTCACCAAAACATATCCATCGGTAAAGGTCCTCGCCTTAAGCATGTTCGATGAAGACAAGCCGATCATTGAGATGCTCAAAAGTGGTGCTGGCGGATACCTGCTCAAAGAATCTAAAACCACAGAGCTTGTCCTGGCCATCAAAACAATTGCCAGCCATGGCTTTTATATGAACAACCTGGTATCAGGCAAACTGATCAAATCCTTACAGGATCCCGTTCCTGCGAAATCAGAAATCAGCGAGATCTCCGCAAATGAATTAAAGTTCCTGCAACTCTCCTGCTCAGAGCTCACTTACAAAGAGATAGCGGATAAAATGAACCTCAGTCCCCATACTATCGACAACTACCGCGAGGCACTATTTCACAAGTTTGAAATCAGATCCCGCACAGGTCTGGTATTATTTGCCATCAAAAACGACCTGATTAAATTATAAAAGGTCAATAACTGCATTGCTGCAGTCATTGACCTTCGTATATCTTCTACCCTAAATTTAATATCCCGGATTCTGTGTGAGATTCGTATTACCCAACTGATTATCAGGAATAGGAAACACCAGATATTTAGGATCATCAACAGGCTTTTCCTGCCATGGAGTAAGGAACTTGCCAAAACGGATCAGATCTGAGCGCCTGATACCTTCCCATACAAACTCTCGTCCTCTTTCGTCGAGCAGGTTATCCAAAGTCAGGTTCGTAAACGGAGTAGCACTTCGGGCTACACGTAAGGTATTTACGATTGGTAATGCCGCTCCGGCCATGCCGGTTCTCAGCTGTGCCTCTGCCTTCATGAGCAGAACATCTGAGTAGCGGTAATACACCCAGTCGTTCTCTGCCAGGTTCGTCGCGGTATTGGCGAAATCAACAGGATATTTAACTACCCGTATACCGGCAACTTCAAGATGGTTTGGATCACGCTCAATGATACTGACTTCCGGAGTGAAGATCAGATTATTACCACGGCGGTCCTTCAGCAGTGCACCATTCTGGTCAACCTGCTGCCCCACTAAAAACCCTACTTTTAAACCCGATACATTGGTTACGCCAGGATAAGCCCCACCGAGACGTTTATCGCTTGCTTCATATTTGTTATAAAAGTCAGATAGCGTGGCAAAGCCATTGATACCGCTGGGATTTTGATTATAGTGCAAACCCGTATTCCAGATATCCCGCACACCACCAGCATCCGAGCCGCCAATGTTTTGTGCGGTAAAGATATTCTCTTTGGACAGCAGGTTATTCGTGGGAACAAAATTGTCATAATAAGGGCTCAGGGCATATTTACCTGAATTGATGATCTGATCTGCAAGTGTGATCACCTGTCCCATGTCCGTTGCATCAAAAGTTGGCGCCGTACGGTTAGTGAAGGCACCTTTGTTCAGGTAAATCTTCATCAGCAGTATCCTTGCCGCATCTTTTGTAGCACTATAATTGGGACCATCCGGCAGATCCGGCAAAATTGCTGTGAGTTCTGCAATCAGATAAGCAATTTCTTCCGGAGCCTGACGCACCCGTGAAGGCTGTGTAACATCCTCACCCGCTTCGCGATAGGGCACCTGGCCCCAGCCATCCAGTATCGAAAATTGTGCAAAGGCACGCAGGAATCTTGCCTGTGCTGACTGTGTTGGCGTCGGGTTAAACTGCAGAACGTTGGTAGCCACATAACTTACACTGTTCAGGTCTCTGAATACGTCAGATATCCTGGTATGGTCTGCGGCCCAGCGATGTAAGTGCAGCGCCCTCCAGGCACCGTTATCATCCCAGTCGCCCCCTCTTGTAGGCACAATAGCCTCATCGGAAGGAAATTCCTGCAGAGACCACCATCCCCAGGGGCCCTGATATGGGTTACGCATTGCGGTGTAACTTGCATTCAGCAGACCGGCAACATTGCCTGAAGAAACACCCTGGTTGCCAATTTGTCCGTTTAAACTTTCGTCAAGCTTGGTACATCCCGATAGAGAAAGTCCAAGGGCCACGAAAGCTGTGATATATATATTTTTTTTCATTGCAGTCAGGTATTAGGTTATAGAGAAAAGTTTACGCCAAAGTTGAAGGTACGTGCAGTTGGATAAGGTACATATTCGATACCTGCTGATGGAACACCACCTACGCTTTTATCCACGTTCACCTCCGGATCAAATCCATTATACTTAGTGATTACAAACAAGTTCTGGCCGTTCACAAAGATATTCAGTGCCTTAATCGATTTACCAATGTTACCTATATTATAACCCAGTGTTGCATTCGCAAGCTTCACGTAATTACCATTTTCAATATACCGCGATGAAGCAGCAATTGGATTAGCCAGAGATTCCTGGATCGCATTTCCAACCAGGCCGGAATAAATGTTACGTGTACCCAGGTTTGGAAGCGGCAGTACCGAATTCAGCGTATTGTTGTAAATCTTCTGACCAAATGAACCGTTGAAGCTGGCATTGAAAGATATCTTTTTATATCTCAGGTCAGCATTGAAGCCCATCACTACTTTCGGGTTCGGATTACCCAGGTAGTAGTAGGTGAATCCATCATCTCTGAATTGAGAAAATCCCTGTGCATCCAGTCCCTGGTATTCACGTGTCACCATTCCGAACAGTGGGAGTCCGCTTTGAATCACTTCCAGCGTTACACCACTTAAACCTTGTCCGCTTAAGGAACCCGTTTTGATGATACCATCAATATTTTTTGCTTCATTCTTGATAAAGGTCACGTTACCGCCAAGGTTAACAGCAAAGTCTTCCCTGTTGATCACGCTGGTATTCAGGGTAAGCTCTACCCCTCTGTTTGAGATCTCTCCCGGAAGGTTTACCCATGTAGCTGTTACACCTGGATTTGCCGGAGCGAAAGGTATCTGCGGAAATAAGAGTCCTGTAGTGGTTTTGTCAAAGAAGTCTACCGAACCTGTCAGCACCCCTTTGAACAAGCCGAAGTCAACTCCGACGTTCGTTTGTTTGTCCGACTGCCACTTCAATCTCCGGTTTTCGTTATTCACCCCCACCAAAGTCTGTTGTCCATTGGAATAGGTATAATTATACCGTTGCTGTGCAGATCCTGAAGGAAATTCCTGGTTACCTGTGCGTCCGTATCCTGCCCTCAGTTTCAGTTGATCTATCCATTCAACACCTTTCATGAAATCCTCATTTTTGATATTCCATGCTGCAGCAAATGATGGAAAATAACCGTAGCGGTTATCGGATCCGAATTTAGTTGATCCATCAGCCCTCACTGTAGCAGTTAGCAGATATTTGTTATCGTAATTGAAGATCGCCCTTGCGAAATAGGATTGTAACTGTGTTTTTGGGTCATTGTAAGAATACAAACCCCTGTTGGCGGGTGCAGTCACCTGCATTACATCAGTATAATCTACCGGAATATCACCAAAGCCCTTTCCGGTGCTCACCAGGCCTTTGTTGATATAGTTGGTATATTCATAACCCACAATAGCATTGAGGTTTAACTTACTAACGATTTCCTTATTGAAATTCAATGTATTCGTAAATTGCTGCGTGATCAGCTCGCTGTTGGCGCGACTGGCAAAACCACCGAGGAAATCCCCGTCAGCCTGTACACCCTGCAGGTTGAGGAAGCTACGTACCGATTGTCTTCTGATACCAGTGCTGTAGTTGATACTGGCCAGCATCCTGTACTCCAGCCAAGGCGTAATTTTATAATAAGGTGAAACACTTCCCAGAATCGTAGATACCTTCGACTTATCACTGGAAGCCTGGGCCATCGCAATCGGGTTGATGATTGTAGAGCCTTTTTCAACAAATACAGATCCGTCAGCATTATACAGCGAGCGTGTAGGGTTCCAGTTCAGCGCCTGACTGATCAGACTTCCTGTAAAGCCTGCATCCGTAGTGATCGGCGCGATACTTTCCGTATACTGGTTGCTGATCATGCTCACATCGAGTCCCAGTTTTTTGCTTTCCAGGAATTTGAAATTCCCGTTGAAGGCGCCACTATATTTTTTAAAGTCGGTACCGATGATAATACCCTGCTGGTTCTGGTACCCAAAAGAAGCGCGGAAGGTATTGCCATTGCTGCCACCACTGATACCAATGTTATAGTTCTGGTTATAGCCAGTGCGTGTAATCGCTTTCATCGCGTCTACATTGCCACCATAATCTCCGGACGTTAAACCGTACTGATTTAAAGCTGCACGGTATTCATCACCATTGAGGACATCGATTGTACGGGCCATGTTGCTGATACCTGCTGATGCATTCACATCGATTTTTGTTTCTCCGGCCTGACCTCTTTTTGTAGTGATCAGCACCACCCCATAAGCAGCCCTGGAACCATAGATCGCTGTAGCTGAAGCGTCTTTCAGAATCTCCATGCTGGCAATATCTGAGGGATTGATAAAGTTGAGCGGGTTACCTCCGGTAGCCGTACCCAGGCCACTACCACCCACTGCTCCACCAGCCGTAGGACTAGGTCTCGCAGACCTTCCGTCCAGTGCCACACCATCCACGATATACAGCGGCTGACCCGTGCCTGTCATCGCTGTATTTCCGCGGATACGCACGGTGGTAGATCCACCCGGCTGACCACTGTTGTTGATCATCTGCACACCAGCAACTTTACCCTGGATCAGCTGATCAGGAGCTGTTAGCGGACCTTTATTAAAATCTTTGGCTGCCAGCGTAGCCGCGGCACCTGTAGCATCACTCTTTTTCACTGATCCGTAGCCCACAACGGTGACCACCTCCAGCTCAGTACCCGCTGTCAGCACAACATTGATTGTGGTTTTACCGTTAATATCCACTGTTTGGGATTGCAGTCCTACATAACTCACAACCAGTTGTTTTGCGGTTGCCGGCACTGTGATACTGAACTTTCCGTCCACATCTGTCATTGCTTTGGCCGAGCCACCCGCCACAGCGATGGTCGCTCCGGGCAGAGGATTTTTTTCGTTGTCAGACACTACCCCGCGCAAAATCGTTTGAGCATAGGATGAAAAATTAAGGGACAAGGAGAGGAAGCAAAAAAGGAAGATTTTTTGCCATAGAAAATACTGCGGTCTGCCATCAGAGGCACCGCACTTTTGTCGTACAAACGCATTCATAAGTAAATTTGGTTAGGTTAAAAAATTAATCGGATTCTTTCTGTTTCTTGGGATCGGGTTTTTAAAAATGGGAAGGATGGCATGACGTGAAAGGCATCTGGTCGGGCGACCTTGCGATTAAAGCATTTCTTCATACAGTTATCTGGTTAATAGTAATAGCTAAATATACACAACTATTTCATATAACGCATTCTAATTTATAAATAATATTTCCCTATTTTGGATTAATATGACGAGCAAACCAAATACCCCAAAAATTGTATGCTTTGGCGAAATCCTCTGGGACAACCTCCCTGCAGGACGAACCGCTGGCGGTGCCCCTATGAACGTGGCCTATCACCTTAACCGCACAGGCGCAGAAAGCCAGCTCATCAGCCGCGTGGGTGATGATAAAGCAGGTACGGAACTGATTGAATTCTCCCGGCACAAAGGCCTGCCCACAAAACTATTACAAATTGACCCTGACTATCCCACCGGAGAAGTCGTGGCAAAAGTGACCGGCAACCATGAAGTGGTTTACGACATCCTGCCCGATGCCGCCTGGGATTTTATTGCCTCCAGCCCCGAAATCCTGGCCCTTGCCGCTCAGGCAGATGCCTTTGTCTTTGGCAGCCTCGCAGCACGCAACCTCAAATCCCGTGAGACGCTTCTGGAAATACTGGATACAGCAAAATTCAAAGTGCTGGACATCAACCTGCGGGCACCACATTATTCAAAAGAGACCTCAGCGCTGCTCTTATCCAAAGCAGACATGCTAAAGTTGAACAATGATGAACTTGCGATTTTCAGCGAATGGTTCTGTGATGGCAGCAGTAATGAAAAGAAGACCATCAGCCACCTGCAGCAAAAATTTCAGCTCAAAGATATTATTGTCACAAAAGGAGGCGACGGCGCCAGCTATTACGATGGCGAGAGCTCCTATTCCGGCAAGGCCTACCCGGTTACGGTGGCTGATACGATAGGTGCTGGTGATTCTTTCCTCGCTGCCTTCCTCTACAAAAAACTTACAAAAGCCCCAATCAGCGAAACGCTGGACTATGCATTGGCTACCGGAGCTTTTATCGCCAGTCAGCCAGGAGGTTGTCCCGATTACACTTTGGCGGACCTTAACCATTTTATCAGCCAGCATCAGCAAAATCGATAAATGAAGGTAGTTAATTACATTAATAGTCTTATCTTTCATCCTGAAACCCTTTATAAACTAATTTTTTTGAACATGCATCTACACAAAACAATCATTGCCTCAGCCTGCCTGGCAGCATTTGCCTTCAGTACGGCAAAAGCACAGGCCAAACACGAGGATACAGAATTCTACACTCCGGTACCTAAGAAGGTTACTGCAGCAAAAACCAATACTGAAGCCCCATCCGATGCTATTGTGCTTTTCGATGGCAAAAACCTGAACAAATGGGTAATGACAGACGACAGGTCACAAGCTGCAAAATGGACCGTAGCCAATGGCGTATTTACTGTCGACAAAAAAACCGGAAACATTGAAACCAAGCAGTCCTTCGGCAATTACCAGTTGCACCTGGAATGGCGCGTTCCTCAGAATATCACGGGAACTGGACAGGCCAGAGGAAACAGTGGTTTGTTCCTCGCATCGATGGGTAAAGGCGACCTGGGATATGAACTGCAGATCCTGGATAACTTTGATAACAAAACCTACACGAACGGTATGGCAGGAAGTATCTATAAGCAAACTACTCCTCTCGTTAATCCTTCCAGGAAACCTGGTGAATGGCAAACTTACGATGTGATCTGGACGGCTCCAACTTTTAAAGCTGACAGTTCTGTGAATACTCCTGCAAGAGTAACGATCTTCTTCAACGGTGTCCTGGTACAAAATAACTTTGAGCTCAAAGGCCCGACACAATACGTAGGTCCTGCTGCATATCGCCAGGCACACGGCCCTCTCCCTATCAAACTGCAGTCTCATGGTGATAAGAGTGAACCAGTGAGCTTCCGCAATATCTGGATCCGCGAACTTTAAGAAGTTTCCGGCTCCGAACTCAAAAAAAGAGTTAAGCCTCATCCCGACCTAGCGTTCTTTTGCGCAGCAAATTAATGCAGTCGGGATGAGGCTTAACTCTTTTTTGTGTGTAAACTAAGATCTTGTAATGCTGAAGATCTTGTAATCCTAAAGATCTTCTAAGGAGCAAGTTAAAGTAAACGTAAAGATCACCTGTGGAGCAAGTTAAAGTAATCCTAAAGTTAAGGATAGTCTGAAGATAACTAATGTTTCCACCAGGATGAAGGAACCTCTACCGGCTCCGAACCGTTAAAACTGTACTTAAGCTTGAGGGTATACCCCCCACCGCCTTCAATAAAATCCAGTGCAACCGGCTGCAAACCTTTCCTCAGCGCTACCTGTCCGCTCTTCTCAAAAGGACCATGCGGACCATCATTATCAATCACTTCTCTGCCCGCAATTTTAAGGATCCCCCCATCATCACAATTCAGATAAAAGCTATATATCCCATCAGCAGGAATATCCAGATACCCCTGGTATTTCAGACAGAATGCTGGTGCATTGGCTTCAGCGGGCACCACAATGTTTTTCACCGTAAATACCGCCTTCGGTTCGCCGCTAATGGATTTTGCATTTTTAAACTCCCCCGGAAAGTAATTACAGCTTAACCCGGGCTTAGAGACAAAAGTATTTACCGGAGCCGCAAGATCCTGCTGTGTATACTGCAGGTCGTAGATATCACTCCTTCTACCCCCAGTCGTAAATGCTGCAAGCCTGACAGCCATATTTTTATTGATCTTCAATGGTCCGTCCAGTGCTGCAGAACTCAGTTCCGGCAGTGTACCATCAGTAGTGTAGCGGAATTTCATATCAGACAAAGGCTTTACCGGATTCAAAACAGTTTCGTCAATAAACACATTTCGTTCCACCAAACCAGAAATATCCGGCAGGCGATAACTCACTCCCAGCGCATCCAGGCGCGGGAACTGCAGTTTCAGACGCTGCATATAGTTTTCATAACGGTCTTTGTTGCTCCACAATACTTCTGCCAGCGCCGTCATCCTTGGGAAGATCATATAATCTGCGCGGTTTTCAGAGGGAATTCTTTCCGACCAGGTATTTGCCTGTGCACCGATAATCCCCTTTGCTTCTGCCGCAGTCAGTTTAGCCGGAACAGGGTTAAAGTGATAAACTTCATATAGTGAATTACGATCCGGCTCATTATCAAAATACAAAGGGTTTCCTGGTGACATCACCACCTGATTACCATTCTTTGCCGCTTTCACCGGAGCGTAAGGCACCCAGGAGCGCCAGTACATCACTACCGCAGTAGAGCTGATCCCATCCTCCAATATCTCGTCCCAGCCGATCAGTTTTCTCCCCTTGGAATTGAAGAACTTCTCCATCCTGTTGATGAAATAACTCTGCAGTTCAGCAGTAGTTTTAATGTTGTTTTTCGCCATCAGCTCCTTACAGCTCTCCGCCTGCTCCCAGGAACTGCGGTCCACTTCATCACCGCCGATATGGATATATTTGCCCGGGAAGATCTCCATGATCTCTGTAAACACATTCTCTGCGAACTCGAAGGTTGTTTCCTTACAGGGACAAATAGGCGTTGTAAACAGCTTGCCCCATTTGTTCTCCCCGTTTGCCGTCAGAAAAGGATAGCTGTTGATCGCTGCCATCATATGCCCCGGCATATCAATTTCAGGAATGATATCAATATGTTTTGATAATGCATAAGCCACGATACCCTTCATCTGCTCCTGTGTATAAAACCCTCCGTACAGCGTTTTACCCCTTTTTTGGACAATATGTTTCGGATCAATCACAAAATCAGGATTGTTCTTTGATTTTACCATTACCGCAGAATCCTGGTTGTTAAAAGTTCGCCATGCCCCTTCTTCAGTCAGCTTAGGATATTTTTTGATCTCGATCCTCCAGCCCTGGTCGTCCGTGA
The DNA here is from genome assembly GCF_026239695.1 of Pedobacter sp. MC2016-15. GTDB lineage: Bacteria > Bacteroidota > Bacteroidia > Sphingobacteriales > Sphingobacteriaceae > Pedobacter. The sequence continues at coordinate 507,134 of NZ_JAPIVS010000001.1, forward strand.
GGTGGAGATGCAATTTATTGAATTTATACAGCGCTAAAAGATCAATAAACTTCTTCACATACGCTACAGAAAAAAAGTGTCTGGAAACATCCAGGTGCATCCCACGCCATGCATATGCAGGCTGATCAGCGATTGTCACCGCCGGCACTGATACCGACTTCAAACCCTTCGCACTGCGTTCCTCAGCCGGAAGCAGCTGCCTTAAAGTCTCTATTGCTCTGAAAGCACCTGCAGGTTCCTTCGCTGATAGTACAATCCCGCCGGCAGTTACCGCAAGGCGGTATCCTTCCGGAGCAGTAATTGAGCCATCGTATTTCAGCAGTATCGATTTCCCGGCAGTGGCCGACTTCAACTGCTTCAGTGGTGTTTTCAGGTATTGTTTAATCAGCAGGTTCAACTGTGCAGCTTCATTGTCAAAACGGCGGTCCGCGGACACAATTGCCGTACTGGAGGAAATGGTAAAACTACCTTTACCCTCGGTCAGCGATGAAGGATAAGGAATTAATGCGAACTTAGGATCTGCTTCCTGAGCAAGGGCAAACTGAGTAAAACTACCCGCCAGTATCAGGGCAAGGCAAAGCGTTTTACGGTAATAATAAAACTTCATTTGTAAGATTGATTTAAATGTCTGCAATTAATATACGTGGCGTGCAGCTTCGCTCCTTTTGATCAGCTCTTCCTTTTTAATATTGATCTGTTTGCCGATAGGTTTGCCATTACGATAAGTAACCGCGTTAATCTGTGAAGCTCCCATAGGGAAATTAAGCACCTTTCCATCATACTTCGGCGCATGCAAATCAGGATTCGTGTTATCAAAGGTGTAATAGATTTCCAGCCCGGGCACCTCAGTCGCCATCGTTAAGGATACGTCATTACGACCTTGCTTAGTTGGTTTAAATACCACATTATAGCAACTTTTCGAGTAATTGATATCCGCGGCATCCAGACGCGTAAACTCATTTTCCAGACGACTCATAAAATCCGGCCAGTTCTTTTTCGACTTCGGACTCCAGTATACCTCAGACAATGCGATCGAGCGCGGCCAGATCATATATTCCATATGCCTGTAGGTAGGCACAGATTCAGTCCATAGATTTCCCTGTCCCCCAAGGATTAGTTTTTCATCAATCCCCTCCGGCACAGGTTCATAATTATAACTGTCACTCAGGCGGCACAATCCGTAGGTATCAGGCTCTGCCAGAGGATCCCCCTGATAAAGATCAAGATACACATAATCCCAGGGCGTCATCACGACAGGGTGGTTCATCTTTGCAGCTTCTATACCACCGTTCATCCCCCTCCAGCTCATCACTGTAGCTTCAGGCGCCAGTCCCCCCTGTAAGATCTCATCCCAGCCAATCAGTTTTTTACCTTTCGACTGCAAGATCTTTTCCAGCCTCTTGATAAAATAACTTTGCAGCTCTTCTACATCTTTGAGCCCCTCTTTCGCCATTAGTTTCTGGCAGTCAGGATTTTTCTCCCAGTAACCCTTATATGCTTCATCACCACCCACATGAATATATGGCGATGGAAAAAGCTTAGCTACCTCCGTAAAAACCTTATCCAGTTTTTTGTAAACCTCTTCATTTGAGGGATCGAGAGCATTGTCATCCTGCGGGTCCGTTCTCCAACCTGAGTTTACACTGTACTGCTTGCGTGTACTGCTCAGCGAAGGGTAAGTAGTGATCATCGCCAGGCTGTGTCCCGGAACATCAATTTCCGGAAGAATCGTTACGTATCTGTCCTGCGCATACTTTACCACCTCTTTGATATCTTCCTGCGTGTAAAAGCCACCATAAGTAGATTCTTCATTCGCCAGGGCAGGCAGGAAAGTTCCCCACCGACCCGTTCTCTTCACACTGTAGGCACCTTTTTTTGTTAACTCAGGTAGGCTTTTGATTTCGATCCTCCAACCCTGGTCGTCCGTCAGGTGCCAGTGAAAAGTATTGTATTTATACTTCACCATCTCATCAATAAAAGCTTTTACTTCTTCTTTAGTAAAGAAATGGCGACTCACATCCAGCATTAAACCCCTCCATCCAAATCGCGGGTAGTCTGTCACCTCTAAAGCCGGGATAGTCCATACCAGCCCCGCTTTCTGCTGTTTAGCTTCGATGTCTGAAGGCAGCAGCTGGATGATCGTCTGCAACCCATAAAATGCACCTGCAGCAGTATTTGCAGTTAAGGTGATTTGCTGTGGGCTCACCTTTAAGCGATACCCCTCTTTTCCTATTTCTGTATCCACTTCAGTATTCAGCAGAATGCTGATTCTCTTCGTGCCACTTGATTTGCTGATATCAATGCCTGTAGCACGCTGAACTTTGCCGGAAAACCATTTCAGGCTTTGCTGCAGTTCCTTATTTTTAGATTTCAGCTCAAGGGTAACAGATTTATCCAGCGTAAATTCTCCGCTTTGTTCTGTAACCGATACTGGTTCCGGAATTAAATGTACCCTGCGTGGTTCTGCAGCTTTTAGCTGCTGCAAGCTGGCTGTAAAAATGAAAATCAGAAGGAAATAATGAGAAAATCTACGCATATCTTTTGGTTATTCGGTTTAGGTTAACCGAAATAAGCCAAAAGTTCTTGCAAAACCTATTCTTTTTAAATTTTTTAATAAGTTTTGCCTATCACCTTCACATGCGGGAAGAAAAGAGGTATTCTTTTTTGCGTAAGCAAAAAAAAGCCGTTTCGTGCTAAAGGAAACGGCTTAAAATTTTAATTTAAACTTTCTTTGGAGGAAGGTCAAAGGCAACAGCTTCGTGCTCAAAATGACCTTTGTGTGCACCATCGCAGAAAGGCTTATTCTGCGACATACCGCAACGGCAGATACTCAATACCGTTCTGCCCTGTAAGCCATACGCGTTACCATCTTTGTCAACGATTTCAAAATCGCCCTCTATCTTCACTGATCCGTTATTATTAATGGTTAGTTTTGTTGTAGACATCTATATTTTTGTTTCCTGCAAAGCTAAAACAAAGCTGCAAATCCCGGGAATCTGATTCCAATTTAGAAACATTCCTCTAAGAGAGCCATATCACCCGGCAAGACATCCTAAAATCAGGCGCAAAAAAAAGGAGCATCCTTGGAAACTCCTTTTTCGTTCTTACATCCATTATGGTGTAGAGAAGACGCTAACAGATCATTCGGCTTTAAAGAATCATCAACCTTGGATTGATTTTCTTCTGCAACGACGAAGGCAATACTCGCTTCAAATTGTCGTTATTTTTGAACGATGATGAAGTAGAATTGTACTGATTTTGCATCTGATCTCCGATAAATAAGGTCTCTTGCAGAAATTTGTCGCTTGCACTCTGAATTTTTATCTGATCTTTCATTGTAATGATGTTTTTTATAGAATTAAAACAAGTGCTGTGCCATAAAGTTTGCTGTTCTGAAAAAATAAATTACTAAATCGTTTTCTTATTAAAAAAGAATCATTATTTTTTTTCGGCAGGCCTATATCAAGTTTTTGTTTATTTTTACAACGTTATGAATACAGAACATAAGGATTCAAAAAAGGACATTTTCATCAAGTGGATCAAAAGGATCGGCTTCTGGGGATTCATGTTCTTTTTAGTAAAAGGCCTGATCTGGCTGGCCCTGGGCTACTGGGTATTCAAATAAAAAAAAGGCGCCTGGACGCAGGCACCTTCTCTCCTTTATACTTTCGTTTTAAGCTTTGGCAGCTTCCACCGATATACTTTCCAGAATCGCTTTCGTTTCTTCGAAACTCGTATGGTGATAAGCATGCATTCCCATACGTTTTGCCGTTTCTACCTGGAAAATCCTGTCATCAAAATAGTAACACTGCTGAGGTCTTGCCTGGGCAATTCCAAGTGCAAGCGTAAAGATATTTGGATCTGGCTTCCGCATCTTCACGTCACATGAAGAGACAAAAGCATCAAAACATTCGTGCAGTTTGAATTTTTTTACGCGGTAAGTATTCAGTTCTTTACCCTCATTGTTAATGGAAATGATCCTGAAACCATTTTTTTTCTTCCATTCCTTGAGCCATTTGAGTAATCCCGGCAATTCTACAGATCTCGAGAACACAAATTCCTTGAAATCTTCTCTGGTAAACTCTCTCGGATGATTAAAAATTACGGTATCCAGATATTCGTCTAATGTGATATTTCCAATCTCAAAAACGTTAAAAATATAATTATGGAGCGTATTCAACTCATCATAGTCAAGATTAAACTTTTTTGCCGCCAGTTTACGGGAGTCGTTGCCCCATCCATTGGTTAAGAGTACACCACCAATGTCAAAAAAAATGATCTTAGGTTCCGGATATTCCATAGTAATTTTATCTATAGGTTATTTTATAATCGTAAACTTAGCCAATTGTCCCGAAAATAAATGTATAAGTTTGTCATTATTGTATACAAAAAAAGGAGAGACATCATATTGTCTCTCCTTTTCTTGTACATAAGAATAACTACTAGTTTTTATGTTTTTTATCTACGTTAGGTAAGTCGTCGCCCCTGCTGTCAGGCTTTTTCACCCTGATTACAGAATCGATTCCTATTGCCATCTCGTTATGATGTTGCAAAACCGGAAGTGTCCTCTCCGCGAAGGCGCGGAGCTTTTCATTTTTGAAGTTGACAGCCCCGTTAAAAAGATCAATGGTTTTCGCATGATCCTTTACTGCCAGATCCATATAAGTCTGGTCATATTCATTCGCCTGCAGCTGACGCAGCGCCGCCAGGTTACTTTGCTCAGACGAGGGCAAGGCTTCCGGCAGCTGTATGCCCAGCCCACGTGCTAATTCTTTCAATTCTTTATTCAAAGAATTATGTTCCGTCACCATCATTTTAGCAAAATCCACCACCTTCTGACTCTTACTTTTCTGAGTGGTCAGACTTCCGGCCTCTACTTCCATAAGGCTACCAGTTGCCACCTGCTGTATAAAGCCAGTTTCTGAAGGCTGTAAGCGCGAAGAATCATTTTTCGCCTGATCCTTAGAAACTGTTGTAATTGCAGTATCGCCGGATAAAGTACTGGTACCGTCTTTATTTTCTGAACCAGAGGAACTGCATGCTGCCATAAAAAGCGCAATACTGCCCAGTAGATATAAATTTTTAGTTTTAGTCATAAATGTTTTTGCTAATAGCGGATTGGAAAGATTAGGCTACTTTTGGTAAGAAAGTATGATAGTGCATTTTCAGACTTTTTTTGAGCAGTTGTCTCGCAACATGTATCCTGGTTTTTACTGTTCCGATTGGAATATCCAATTGTTCTGCTATTTCGTAATATTTGAAACCTTCAAAATACTTTAAAAAAGGAATATAATACTCAGGCTGTAACTTTGCCAGTGCTTTATAGATATCCTCCATCACAAACTTACCTTCACTATCATTGACGCTTGCGCTGTGATGCAGTTTATCTGATGTGATTTCATCAGTAACAGTCATGATCGAATTTGTTTTGGTAGCTCTGCGATAATTATTGATGAAAGTATTCTTCATAATTGTGTACAGCCAAGCTTTAAAATTGGTCCCCTCTTTAAAATGAGTAGAGTAATTGATTGCCTTTAACATCGTGTCCTGAACCAGGTCATTTGCATCTTCAATATCTCTTGTGAAAGATATTGCAAATGATTGCAGGGAGTCTTTATAACTGTAAAGCTGGTAGTTGAAGTCGTTTGTGCTCATAGTTTTGTTTTTCAAGTTAGATACCTGAAAGTTTACAAAGCACATACCAAAACTGCCAAATTGTTGAATATTATCACCAAAAATGTCAACAAAAGCAATATGCCAAATTTTATTACACATATATGTGCTGTGTTATTATTCGGAAATGTTAGGCAGTCTTAAATAACGGACACTCACCGACAAAATAGTACGTCAAACGTCTAAATTATACCATGAACATAACCGTGCCATGATCATTGGAGGGAAATAGATTTTTTGGTTAGAAAAGGGACCTTTAAAAATACCTGAAGGGGATATTCATCCCCTCCAGTATATCAAACACACCAATTTGAGAGCAAAATCTTTAACAAGTACCGGTAAGATAACTTATCTGATTCTAGCTTGCTTGCAAACGTAGGCAAGTAAACAGTTTAATCAAATTAAATTACGTCAACTCAGCAATTCCCGGGGTAAACGCAGAGTTGCTCCAGCATTTGCTGCAAAAAAAAAATACCCCAGACTATCCAATCTGGGGTATGAACAAAACAAAACTTAGATCTAACCAAAAATCTAATGCTTTTCTGTCAAAGCTGACAGTTGACGTCATGGACGGAATCGAACCGCCGTTAAAGGTTTTGCAGACCCATACCTAACCACTCGGCCACATGACTATTTTAAAGAATTAAAAGAATGCTTAATCAATAATGCTGTTTACAGCAAAGCAACAATCTTTAAATTCCCGACTGACAGCAAATATAATAATGTCTACTTAAATAGTAGTATTTATTTTCAAATAATATTTAATTCTGATTTTAAGCATTCCGGGGAAAGGCTTATCTTAGATGCCAAGCTATGCCGAAAAAGCCAATTTTTCCTGAATCTCCAAACCGCAATCCTGATACTTTTATCTGGAACAATTTCAAAATCAACGATTTGAATGCTGTAGAAATACTCAGGCATAGTGCAGGGCCCGTAGACACCAAAGTTCAGGGTTTTCTTGATCTCCAACCGGAAAATATTTTTGTCGACTTTGCATCTTTTACTGATCCCGGCAGTCAGATTCTTTTTCCGCAGGTATCTGTCAGGCAACACCAGGATACCATCATGCTCTCCTGCAGATGTGCATCCGGCAAACAATTGCTCTGCGAACACCAGGTACGGGTATTATTCAACCTGATGCAAAGACAGGAAATCCGTATATTTTTTGATGAAAAATTACGCATGGAAAAAATCAGGGCATTTGCAACAGCATACGGACTGGAAAATGAGAAGAAACCGGAGAATTTCTTTGGTCTGGAATACAAGCAAAAAAAATATGAGATCATTTGCCTGGTTAAGGATCTCCTCCCCATAAGTCCTGATAGCAATACCCAACTCAGGGAAATGCTGCTCCCGGACAACACCGCGCCCTGGCTCAGCAAGGGTGATGAAAGTAAAAAAAAAATACTCGTACTCAAACAACACAGATATTACAACCATTTCCAGGCAGAGCTGCTCGAATGTACAGTAACTAACAACGGGAAGTTAAAAAACCCGCTGCAGCAGCTCAACACAATGGATTTCCTCTGGCGTACGGAAAGTATGGAAGAACTGAAATTCTATACCGCCCTTACCAGGTTTCAGCAAAATTATGAGTCAGAGAAAGCAGAAATCGAAATTGAGAGCCTGAAAGCACTGGTCAACAACCCCCTACAGCTGGATTGCTACTACCATGATGCAAAAATCTCCCCTAACCTGACCGTCAGCTCGGTACTGCCTGTTAAAGTCAGGAATAACAGGATAGAGATCAACCTGTATGTTTCACTGGAAAAGAACTTCTACACTGTCAGAGCTGAAGTTGTACTTGAAGGTAAAGCTTATGACCTGGCCCTGCTCAATATCAAGTTTAAGTATTTCATCCTTTACGATGGAACAATGCACCTGATTGACCATGCCGATTTTCTTAAAGTGATCGATTTCTTCAGACAGCACAATAATCACCTCGTGATCCATGAATCCAGGTTCAGTGTTTTCCAGGACGATATCATTTCAAAACTTGAAAACCGCATCAACGTCAGCTATTCCTACCTGAAACCTGCGACACCGGAACAGTTGGAAGAGAGTGACTTTGATCATTCAATAGAGAAAATCATCTACCTGTCAGACTCCGAAAACTATGTGCTGATCACCCCGGTGATGAAATATGGCAAAGTAGAAATCCCTGTATTGTCGCGTAAACAGATCTACGCTACCGATCAGTCGGGCAATGTTTTTTCCGTAGCTAGGGATAAAGAGGATGAACTCCGATTTATCACCATGCTGAGCCGTCAGCATCCCCATTTTTCTGAGCAGCTTGACGGAGAAGCACTGTATCTCCATAAAAATCGCTTCCTTGATGAAGGCTGGTTTTTATCCGTGTTTGAGGAATGGCAGGACCAGCAGATTACCGTGCTCGGTTTCAACCAGCTCAAAGGAAACAACATCAATCCCAACCCGGTAAAGATTACCATCGAAGTCAGAAGTGGCCTCAACTGGTTTGACAGTACCTTCGAAGTAAAGTTTGGTACGCAGAAAGTCTCACTGAAACACCTGCACAAGTCCATCCGCAATAAAAACAAATTTATTCAGCTGGGAGATGGAACAATGGGCATCCTCCCTCAGGAATGGATAGATAAGTTTACCGCTTATTTTACTGCTGCAGAAATTGTGGATGATACCCTGCGCACACCTAAAGTGAATTTCTCGGGCATTGCAGAGCTGTACGACAAAGAGGTTCTCTCGGCTGAGGTAAGAATGGAACTGGCAACTTATAAAGCCAGGATTAAGAATTTCAGGCAGGTCGGGCAATTGGAGGTTCCAGCGGAGCTGAATGCAGAACTCCGTGATTACCAGAAGGAAGGTCTGAACTGGCTCAACTTCCTGGACGAATTTGGTTTCGGGGGATGTCTTGCAGATGACATGGGACTTGGAAAGACCATACAGATCATTGCGTTTATTCTCTCGCAGCGCCGGAAAAACCATCAGAATACCAATCTCGTGGTTGTGCCCACTACCCTGATCTTTAACTGGCAGTCGGAGATTGCAAGGTTTGCACCCGACCTGAAAGTATATACCATCTATGGTGCCGACAGGATTAAAGATATTTCTCTCTTTGATGATTACGAAGTTATACTTACCTCCTACGGAACCTTGTTATACGATATTGGCTGGCTCAAAAAGTATCATTTTAATTATGTATTCCTGGACGAGTCACAGACCATAAAAAACCCGGATTCCCTGCGTTACAATGCCGTGCGCCTGTTGCAGTCGCGCAATAAAATCACCATGACAGGTACACCTGTTGAAAATAACACCTTCGACCTTTACGGGCAGCTTTCCTTTGCCTGTCCGGGTCTGCTCGGCAGCAAACAATTTTTCAGGGATCATTATTCCAAACCCATTGATATCTTTAAAGATAACAGCCGGGCCATAGCACTAAAGAAAAAGGTCAGTCCTTTTGTCCTTCGCAGAACGAAGAAGGAAGTTGCCGCAGAGCTGCCGGAGAAGACGGAGATGGTCATCTACTGCGAGATGGGTACCGAACAGAAGAACGCGTATGATGCCTGCAAAAACGAGTACATCCGTTTTCTGATGGGCGAAAAGGAAGAGGATTTGCCAAAACATACCCTGCATATGCTCAAAGGACTTACTCAGCTGAGGCAAATCTGTAACTCTCCTGCCCTGCTGGGCGACAATCTGCTGCATGGGCTTTCATCTTCCAAGATCGATACCCTGATGGAAGAAATAGAGAGCCACTCTCCTCAACATAAGATACTGGTTTTCTCACAGTTTGTATCCATGCTGGACCTCATCCGAAAGGAACTGCAGAACAGGGAAATTCCTTTTGAATACCTGACAGGGCAAACCAAAAACCGCGAAGGCAAGGTAGAGAACTTCCGCAACAATGCAGATGTACGTGTTTTTCTGATCAGCCTCAAAGCGGGAGGTACAGGACTGAATCTTACCGAGGCTGATTATGTGTACCTCGTAGATCCATGGTGGAATCCTGCTGTGGAGAATCAGGCCATAGACCGCAGTTACCGGATAGGACAGAAAAAGAATGTCGTCGCCGTACGGCTGATCTGTCCGGATACGATCGAAGAGAAAATCATGAAACTTCAGGAAACGAAAAAAGAGCTGGTCAGCGACCTCATACAAACGGATGGTTCCATGCTGAAATCACTGACCAAAAAGGAGCTTTTAAACTTGTTCAGTTGATCCAAATTTATAACTGATCGACTGCCCTTCAATCTCAATCGCCATCTGATGCGCTTTGCCATGATGATCTGTATACCTTTTATCTTTGATAAATTCTGGTAATTCCTTTTTGCTGATCTGTTCGAAATAACTCTGAAAATCCTTGTTCAGTCCCTCCTCTGTTTTTGGGGCATTTACCAGCGTTTGTTCAGGAAGTGCATCGGAACGCATGTTTTCCAGTGCAAGCATCACGATGTCAAAGTACCAGGAGTTTGTGAGTTTCATTGCTTCTATCGCAAATCCATCGGCAAAGCCGAGCAGGTTGTGCCTGAAACTTGTGCCTTCATCCATAAAGAAGCGCAATCCTGTGGATTTTGTCCACTCTGCCCGCTCCCCCTGGTCGCCATTCGCACTTTGCCCATAAAAAGCAATCAGGTATTCCAGAGAACCGGTTTTAATCTCTTCCTCATGGTTGATATTTTCGTCCAGTATCTGCTGCGACACACTTTGCATCAGCTGATCGAAATAGGCAGAGCTATGAGTAAAGCTCATTCCTGAAATTGTTACTCCGGGTAAGCCGCCGCATCCTCTTCTTGCCAGGATACCATTTTTATAAATTTTGATGTCCAGGGCTTCTTCTGTGCCCGACTTCACTGTGATCAATACGTATTCTACTTCCGACTTATCCATTCATTCTGCTGCCCTGTTAATTTTTCTCTACAAAAACGGGCGTTTCTGTAAGTGTTATTTCTAATATCCCTTTTGGGGTGGCCACGACTTTCGAAGACATCTTCTCAGCTCCGGGCACAAGTGTGTAAACCGTAGCGGAAGTGGCACCAGCCAGGTCCAGCTTATAGGCGGCCTTCCTGTCCTTCTCGTCGGGTACAAACATCACAAATATTTTCCGGTCATTCAAACCATAAACATCAACAACCGGGTCGGTGCTTAAATTTTCCTTAAACTGGAAATTACCCATCAGCTTTTTTGTCTGTGTGAAATAGTCCGTAACCGGGCGTTTTTTATGTCCTTCTGCCAGTCCGGAGCTGCTGTACTGCGTTTCACTCTTCTCATCCACATCGTCCAGCATATAAAAATAACTGCGGCTCAGCCCGTGTCTCACATACAAAAAGGCGGAACGCAGAATCCAGTCGGCCTGCGTAATGGCTACCGGTTTTTTGCCTATCGCAATAGCCCTTTGCGGACTCTTCTGATTCAGATCGTACCCGGATTCGGTATTCCAGACTTCCATGCCATTGGCGTATTTCTTTGCCATAGCCACAAACTCGTCCGCTAACCTCGCCGCCTGTGAAAGTTCCGGTGCTTTTCCCACTTCAGCATCCCCGCTGGAGAGTGCATCATTGTTATAGGCGTGATAATTGATCACATCAAAACAGAGGTTTACTGTACCATCAGCGTTCATACCTCTGTTTTTTTTACACCATTCAATCATTTTGATCACATATTTGGGATCAGGATTGGAAAGCCCTCCCATGACAACCTTCATCGTTGGATCTGCGGTTTTAACACCCACGTTTTTCCCGAGTTTACCCATATGTCCATCGTAAAAGGCAGACATGTTTGCGGCATATTCCTCCGCGCTTTGCAGTGCCTGCGGCCCCTTCCAGGTCTTATCGCGTTCGTTGTCACACTCGATATAGTTGATATAGCCGAGGCCAATTCTCACAAAATTAGGTGGATCATCTGCCCAGCGTGGTGTAGCATTCACTTTCACCAGCGATGCCGGTACTGATTTGTTACGGCCATATCTCGCTGCAAACTGGAAAGCCAGCTTTGCCTGTTTGATGTATGAAGCGGGATTACTTTTGTTCAAACCATAGGGAGCCGGTACATTCTCCCCGTCCCTTTTGTCTTCAGGATAGCTTTCCAGCAACCATTCGGGTACAGTTTTTATATCGGCAAGCAGATCAATCCCTTCAGCATGACACCATTTATAGATCATGTCATAATTCCAATCTCCGGAATGCGCAGGGTTGAAGGTATACTTTCCTTCTTCCGATTCGAGTTTCGACCAGTCGAGATAATGCCTGATTACACCAAATGATCGCAAAACCTGCTTTCGCGGACCCGATAACACAGAGTGATCGTCATCAGAAAAATCCCATTCAAACGCATTTACACCGAGGTGATTGCGGAAAAGGCTCGGATTTGCGGGAAAAATCCGTTTTGGTACAGGCTTGCCCTGAACAGTTTTTGCCTGTGTGTTCTTTCCCTGCACATAAGTCGTTTCTTCTTTGGCCGAAGAACGCTGTGCATTTGTACAGGAGGAAGTCAGCAGGCATATTGATATGATGGGTAATAACAAAGGTTTCATTATCGAAATGTTGGATGGTAAGATAATCAATTAATATCTAAAGTAAACTGCAGTATGGCCGCATCACCCAAAATGATCTGGTCGTCATCCTTCAATGGATAACCAACCTGCGTAGAATTCAACTTATACACCGATTCGTCCTGCCCGTTTCTGATCTTCGTTTTATTGCCCGGAGGCACACCACCTTCATCTGCGAACAGCCTGAATGAGGCTGAGGAACTATCCCATTCGATATGTGCATGCTGCCTGCTGATATACTTGTTGCTTTCAAAAGCAGGGTCTTCAGGAAAGGCAATATGGTTGATCCGAAATGAGCCGTCATTTGCCTGAATCTGAACCTCACGACCAATGTTCAACCTTTTTGTTTCTGCAGCTTTCAGCGGATAAACATCCCTTTCGGCCTTGCCTTTCAAGACTGTCAATGATGCATTGTAAGCATGGGGTATCAGGGAAGCAGCAGCTTCCGGAGCTGCAGACATGATTAGTTTCAGTGCAGCTTTAAGTTCATTTGTACGCAGTGTCCCTGCTGGTAGCTCCTGCTCAAAATTCAGGGTCAGTTGCCAGCTCAGCGGCAGGTCTAAAGCAAAGTTATCAGCGATACGCTGCACATCCTCACGTAATCTCTCCAGGTCACCATTGTATAAGGCGGCCTCGTACAGAAATCTTTCATCCTCATCAGGTGCCAGGTAAACAGAGATAGTCTGAAGAGAGCTACCCTCCCCGCCATCCAGTTGCTGCAATTCTTCCTTGATAAATTGCAGAACAGCCTCCCTTATTCCTTTGGCATCCAGCTTGCCGCTCTTCTTGAAAAAATCAAACATATCTTTTAAGTTTTATCAATTAATACTTTTAACATATCCTTTTTGAACCAGCAATGGAATGACCACCTCTGCGGCCAGGCGTACTGCTTCTGAAGAACCCTTTGTGGCCTCAATTCTGATACAGGTAACCGTGTAGCCAGCCCCCGCTTCCGGATTCGGCGCAAAAAACACATACCATCCATCGTTCACTTTTTTGCCTTTCAGCATTCTTTCCGGGGTTCCTGTTTTACCGGCTACGGCCAGGCCAAATACACCGGTTTTCCCCGCACTCTGTTCAATCATATACTGCTTCAGTAAAGCTGCATAGGCAGGATCTTTCGCCAGGGCAATTCCCTCCTGGCTGTTCACCGTTGAGTCGTTGAGCTTCAGAACATACCTGTTGGGCACCAGTTTCCCCTGATTGGCTATGGCCGAAGCCAGACGTGCCACTGCCGCCGGGGTCGCTATAAGTTCTCCCTGTCCCCAGGACATCCCCGATATACCCGTAGCCCGGTTTTTATAAATATTTTGCGGATTGTAGGCACTTTTGAATTCTGTTCTCCGCCACATGTCGAACCAGCGCTTCTCCTGCTCTGCATCCAAAGTTTTTCTACCGTAGTAGTAGCCCCCAACGCCATGGAGGAACATCCCCGTTTTCAGGTAAAGATCACCCATCGGCTCTGCCAGATGCTGCTGATTGGCAAGCTTGATAAAGTAAACATTGTTTGACTTCACAATGGCTCTTTCCATATCGATATTGCCTGTCTCATCGGGCTCCGGGCCTCCGCTACGGATTCTTTCATTGGCCTTTACCAGGTAGCTCTGCTGCGCCGCGGCCTTGCCCAGTTTATTAAAGGCCGCCATCGCCGTCAGCAATTTGGCTGTGGATCCCGGCTGGGTAGCCAGCGTAAAACCCAGATCTGAGGTGGTACTCCAGCCTGCGAGTTTATTCTGGTCTGTCCTGCTCATGGTCAGCTGTTCCCAGCTTTTTACCGGTGGCAATGGGTAAACTGCCGAAGCCATCACATCTCCCGTCGCCGAAGACATCACCACCACAGAAACCCTGTTTCGCTGCACTGCGGGATTTTTTGCCAGGGCCGATTGCAAATGGGACTGCAGATCAGCGTCCACACTGAGTTTCACATCCCTGTTGCGCTTTTTAAATGATGCGATTTTAGCGGTGTCCAGTCCCGAAATCAGGATGTGCGACAAAGCAGAGAAATCCCTTTTTACCACCGTCATTTCTTTTGGTCCCCGCGGCAAAAAGCGGTCTTCACGATAACGCGATGCGGTCAGATGGTAATTCCTGAGCGGCGTCCTGAAACCCCTGAGTTCCGCAGCGTGCTCATACTCCGCAAAATACCCATTGATACCTCCACTAAAGACACCTGTATTGGCATCGCCGGTCCAGAAAAACAATTGTTCTTCAAAGGGATAATACCGGGATACCCTCCTATGCCGTGCTGAGTCCAGGTCGTACGTTAATCCCCTGGCTTCACGCAGTTGCTGCTGCTGCTTTTTCACCAGCTTTGCATCACTTGTTGCCAGCAGTAAACCCGAGCGGTCGTAGATATTTCCCGCTTCCAGTTTTTTCATCAGTATTCCTATCCGTGGATTATAACTAAACATCCTGCTGCCAGTTCTGTCGGCCACCAACGCAGGTTTCACTACCCAGGGTTTGTTGTCAAAGCTGTATCTCGAAACATTGATCAGCAGCAGCATTACGCCCACACAGGATGCCAGCAGCGCCGGAACCAGGTTTTTATCCTGTTGTCTCGTGATATACCTCATCTGCCCTTCAGTTCCTTTTACCGATGAAGCCGAGAGCAGAAAACCTGCTGCAACAAAATTGATGACCAGCGAGGATCCTCCATAACTTTCGAAAGGAAGAGATACTCCCGACAAAGGTAGTGCTCCCACAGAACCTCCTGCGATCAGCAGAAACTGGACAAAAGTACAGACCCCGATACCGGCACAGCAATAAAACAGAAAAGGCGTGCCCGTCTGCCGCCCGATCACGATGGCTCGGTGCAGGTAAATCAGGAACAGTCCAAAGACACAGGCGATACCGATCCAGCCGAAGTCCTCCCCAATGGCAGGGAGAATCATATCCGTATGCGCCTCGGGAATAGTTTTCGCAAAACCTTTCCCCGGGCCCTGGCCAGTGAGGCCACCACTTGAGATGGCCCATAATCCGTTGGCAACCTGATCGCCCCCATATACCTCGTTGTCCCAGGCATCCTGCCAGATCGCTTTGCGGTCGCTCAGTCTTTCCACTGGTCCGGGTACAACTTTGTCGAGGTAAGGAATTTTATCTATCGTCAGGAACGCCGTCATCACCAGCAAAGCCATGATAGCAGATTCACTGACCGGTTTTTTTCTGATCAGATGATACAAGGCCAGTACAGCAAAAGTGATCAGGGCATCCAGCCAAACATTCTCCAGCAGCCAGGATACAAGAATGTACAAAATCACGAAAGCTGACATCTCCATAAAATCTCCGCGGGAGAAGGAAAACAGGATGATAAACGTAAAACAGATCACGATCGCCGGACCGAGATCACCGAGCATTAAGAAAAGCAACAGCGTAACCAATATCGCCAGTAAGGCAAACGAAAAAAATGACCAGCGTTTTTTCCAGCTGGAGTACGCGGCGATAAACTGCTCATTCATGGCGAAAAAGCCCGCCAGAAATAATACTACGGTATATTTCACCAGCTCACTGGGCTGTATTCCCAGCAAGTTTACTTTTACCCCGCTGCCTTCCGGCCCTGCCCCAAATAGTAGTGTCAGCAGCAGCAGGCCGATGGCCAGGATAATCCATGGCCAGCCATTGGCGGCATCACGCCGGTTGCCAAACACGAATAAGCGGTAAAATCCGGAGTCGGCATTAAACTTTCTCAGCTGAAAAGCAAGCAGAACAAAAACTGCCGCTATGCCCAGATAAAGATAAATGATAAAATCGGCCACCAGAAAGCGGTCGCGCACAGGGTCCTGTAAACTCAGCAATGTCAGAAAGGAAATACCCGTCATCAGCATCAGCAGTGGAAGAATCAGCTGGTCGGCCGCAGGAAAACGCACAGACAGCACCACATGCACCAGTACAAAACCAAACAGCAAAGCTCCTGCAATACACCAGAAATAGCGTGTGAATTCCGCAGGCGTACGCACAATCAATGCTCCCTCGTTTTTGAGGATATTGAAATCTCTTGAAGAGAGCAACCTGATCCTGTGACTTGCCTCAGTGAAATTCAGGGTCTTATGCCCACTTAATGCCTCCACGCCTTTCACCTGACCAAACTCGGCTCCAGGCTTCAGCGGGATCACCTCATAGGCTTCGCCCTCCGGCAGTCCCTTAAATTCATATTTCCCATCCTGATCCGTGCGCGCGTAAGCGGTAAATGGTCTGGCATCAATACTGTCAGCAGGAATAACGGTACTAAGCCTCAGTAGCACAGCTCCTACCAGGCCTTCTGTATTACTGATCTTACCGTCAATTACACCCTCGCCCATGGCCATATCCTTTACCGATGGGATCGCAGGCGGAGCCACAATTTCCTGCTCAAAACGTTTTTCGTCCTCTCCGGTAAAACCCAGCAGAGCCCTGGATACGGCTACCCGCTTCTTGAAGGAGGCACCACCAAACTGTGCTGCCCGATCGGCAGAGATATAGTATTTTTTCTTATTCAGATCCCCGATATTGCTAAACTTATCTTCCTGTTGCTTACTCGCAATTACCGACCGGACCATTTCAATGTCTGCCGGATCATCAAAGTAATAGCCTTTTGATAACATCGCTTTGATCGCATTTGCAGGATCTTCAGCGTTGAGGTTCACCACCGTTCCGTCGGCCAGGCCCTTATCCACATCCTTCATTCTGTCCTGCAATACCCCGCCCAGCTTGAAGAATCCAAATAGCAAAAGCATACCAACCAAAAGGATACTGATACGCTCCTGTATTCTGCCTGTGTTTTTCTTTTGATCCATCATTATTTCTTAGCCACTGAATCTGCCTGGAAAGCACGTTTAGAAACCCTTCCATTGACAAAAGAGTGGTCTGGGAATTCAAATAATACCTGCAGCGGGACTTTACAATTGTTAAACTTTACGTTTTTCAGATCCAGCACATTTTTATGTGAAACGATACCGGTCTCAAAATGATCAAATACCAGCTGGTCGATGACAATATATTTGCAGGAGGCGGATAAGATCAGCGCCGGACCTGCATAGGCAGAATCAGGTTGAAAGGTGATGTCTCCTTTAGTTTTGATCACAAGGGAGTCTTTATTGATGGTAAGTGCCCTGCTTAGCCGTATAGGAGTTTTAAATAAATCTGCTGAAAGTACCAGCGTATCCCCTTTGAGTTTCGCCAGTGTATCACTGAGCATCTTCTCCTGAGGATTTACGGCTATCGCCGGAACGGTAGTCAGGGTACCGGAGGATTTCAATTTTACCGGAGGGTTTGTAATAAATAACCAGGCTGTGCTGATCAGCAGTACCGCGCAGAGTACCGACAAAATCATGATCAGCGGTTTATTCGTTTGAGGTTCCACAGTCTTGGCCGGGCTTTTTGCCGGTTCAGTAAATCCGCTGAAATTCTCCGCAGCCGCTACAGGAATAACTGGTTCCGGAATCGTTTTTACGACAGGTTTTTCGGTGTTACTCTGCGAAAATAAATCTGCTGCTGGTCGTGAAACAGGGTGTGCTACCGGTGCTTTATCATTTTTAGCCAGCACCACAGTGATATTATCATTTCCTCCCGCAGCATTTGCTGCTGCAATGAGTTTTTCAGCCCTTACTTTGAGCGAACCCGTGCCAGCCAGCACTTTGCTGATGACCTCGCGGTTGATCATATCTGTAAGCCCATCGCTGCATACTAGAACCAGGTCTCCCGGCAAAAAGGGCGAAGAGCCCGTTTCAAAGTAATTTTCAGACATTTCTTCCTGATTGCTCAGGCCCAATGCCTGATTGATGACATTACGCTGGGGATGCTGCATTGCCGCCTCCTCTGTAATCCTTCCGGAATCTTCAAGAAATCCTACGGGCGACTGATCACTTGATAGTTTTATCAGCGTATTATCCCTGAACAGGTATAACCGCGTATCACCCACGTGAATGTAATGCAACTGGTTATTCAGCCGGTCGATCACCGCTACCGTAGCCACACAGGCCATTGCCGATAGCTTGCTGTCTTGCAGTTTCCTGGCAAAGATCTCCTCATTGGCGAGGTTGAAGGCTATTTCAAGTTGTGTAAGTATATCAGCACCGATCGCATTTAACTCGGACAGAACTACTTCTTTTGTTAATGCTGCAGCAAATTCTCCCCCTTCATAACCGCCAACACCATCAATCACGCCCGCAATCATAAACTGGCCGTTCATCACCTCAGCAGCAATGAAAACATCCTCATTATTATCCCGTATTTTACCGGTATCTGTAATGCCAAATAAATAGTTCATCGCTTAAGGTTTAAAAATATTTATGCCAATAATGCCGTTCAGCAGGATTCTCGAGTTAAAGGGCAGCTCTATCCATTCCGGTGCAGCTATCTCACTTCGAGGCACTTCCAATTCATTTACTATCGTTTTTTCGCCGAAAGATGCGAGATAAAACTTTGCGTCCGACTGATCATAAAGGATCTTGAGGTGCGGCGTATTCACCCAGTCAGAGGGGATCACGAAAATATGTGGCTCATTCCTGCTGTCATCCTTTCCGGAAACCACAATCTGTTCGTCTTTCATGAGAAATTCTACCTTTTTACCTCTGAAATTCTGGTCCGGAAGAATCGTTTCCAGCCGCGCATATCCTTTGTGTGCGGCCTTGCCTTTTGGAACTCCCCCCTGATCTGCTTCTGTCCCGGCTTGCAGATCAAAAGGCATTTCATAATATCCTTCACTGTAATACGTAAATCCGCTCAGAATTTCCTGATTCACATCCAGCGTCTCGGCTACCCCCGTCTGGCGCGGAATAAAAGTTACCCGCAGGTTTTCATTCTTCTGCGTGCTCCCCGGTAAAAGCTTCCCGATAAAGCCCTTGTCGCCCCGTTCATAATCAGGATGAGAAACCAGTCTGAACACCCATTTGGAGCTGGAGGGTTCTACAGTTTTTCCAGATTTCCGGTATTCATTGAGCAGCTCATAAAACTGCTTCACAGATTCATGCACGATAATGCCAAACAGTCCCTGTTTATGTGCCAGGAACTCTTTATAATCTTCCTCGTTAAAACAGATGATAAATTCGTGATAAAAAACAATGCGATTAGCAAAGGAAAGCTCAGCGACAGATTCCCTGAACTTCTCAATGATATACTTATAAACTTCGTCAGGGGTTAAAGCTTTAGCCACCTGTTTCTTCTGTGTTTTTTCTGAAGGAAGGAAAAAGTCCTGAAGACCAGATTTCTTCCAAAATGTCGGTTTTTCTGCCATGTGGTTCTGTCTAAAAATTTACCGTTGTATCCAGGTCCATCACTGTAGTGTCGGGTTGTGTTTGCGGAACAGGCTTTAGCTGGGGCACCTCCCTGTTTTCGCCTTCGTAATACCCCCTGTCAATCGTATCCGTACCGCTGGAATCCTTCTTCTTATCCCAGGCGTAACCTTTGCGACCAGCTTTTTCTGTAGTATCCGGTTTAACGATCTGATCGGCACGGGATCTTCTCAACGGTTCCTCCGGGGTTCTGAATACCAGAAAATAACTGAGAAAAGCAGTCATCAGCACCACGCTCATGACCAGCACAAAAAAAACAGGTTTGGAGATTACCACCACACCAGTATCAGGTTCTTTGGTTTTTCCCTCATTTTCCTGGTAATTCAGCAGCAGTGTCTGCAGCCTTTCATTTTCCATCTGCAGGAGAGAAGTATCAGCATAGCCGCCTGTACTCGTTCCGGATCCGGCACTGCCGCTTCCGGTTTCGGCAATGCTGCTCTGCACAATTGCTTCCTGTAGTTTCAGTCCGTCGGCATACCTGTTCTGGGGCAGCTTTTCGAGGCAACGACTGATCACGTTCAGCAGCCAACCCGGCACCTGCATCTCGTGCTGTCGTTTAGCCTCATTCCAGCTCTCCGGCTGATTGTGTTTGCGCAACTTCAGGATATCAGGTACGGCGAGTTCCAGATGTCCCACCAGCACTTCATTACGTGATTTTTGTCCGTTATCCGTTAATAGAAAAGGTACTTGCCCGGCCAGCAGTTCGTACAGGATCACCCCGTAGCTGTAGATATCCGTTTCAAACAACATCTGCCCTTCACTCTGTTCAGGCGCCATAAATTCTATCGCCCCGGCATGCCTGATGCTCGTCCTCCGCTGTTCATCGGACATCGCCGACAAGCCAAAATCCAGCAGTACATAATTGCCGGTATGGATATTAAATTTGACGTTGTTACTCTTGATATCACCATGTTTTACGCTTAGCTTATGGCAATGTGCCAGTGCATTTGCGAGGTGATCGGCCACTTTGATGACCTCTTTAATGGAGAAAATCTGGTCATGAGGCTCCTTCAGCAGCTCCTCCAGATCGGGCCCTTCAATGTATTCCATCTCAATAAATGGAAAGGAACCACTCTCGGTGATGCCGGAATTGAGGATCTTCACCACATTGGGATTGGGCTCCTCATTTACCTTCTTTAGTTTTTCCACCTCGTTCTGGAAACTCCTGAAGTTCTTATCCTCAGTGTTTTCCATATGAACTGGTGTAGGCAGCAGTTTCACTGCCGAGATGATCGGACCAAAACGCCTTCCCTTATATACAGAGCCCTGTCCTCCCGTGCGCAATGCACCCATGTTTTCCAGGCCTTCGGTAATTGTAAATACTTTACTCATTTAAGCTAATTCTACACTGTATGTCGGCAATCATCCTACAATTATAGTTCCAAGGATCGATAAATGCAGGATCGTACTAATTTATTAAATTAATAGCTATGCAGTGTAAAAGAATGCTTACATCGTATAAGTGAAAGTAGTATAATAAAAGCCTCCGATCGACGGTCCTCCCAGATAAGAGTAGTAATACTTGTTGAACACATTGGAGCCCCCTACTTTAATATTGAGCTTATGCCTGAAGAGGTCATAATTTACCTGTGCATCCGTATTGCCATAATGTTTCACCGTGCCGTTTACCAGGAAGGTCTGCGAATAGTAGCTGCTCTGGTATTTGTAGGATACGTTAAAACCCAGGCGTCCAAAAAGCCTATCCCCGCCAAAAGACACATTATAAATCCACTCAGGAGTATTGAAACCATCTTCCAGTCCGTCATTATTGGTCGTTCTGTCCAGCTTTGAATAAGTGACATTACCTCCAACAGTATACTTTTGCAGCATCCGGTATGAAAGCCCGAAGCTTCCGCCGTAGTTATAAACCGTGCTCTGTGAGTTTGTCCATACCCTGTATCTGCTTTGTGTAGCTCTGCTATTCAGTGCCAGGGGGATCGAATCCGGAGCCGTTGTATTGGGCACACTCATTTCCACCTGTGCGATAAAGTTCTCATACTTGTTGTAATAAAAATCTGCATCAAGTTTCAGGTTGCGGTCCAGGAACAACGATTTATAGCCGATCTCAAAAGAGTTGATATGTTCCGGTTTGATATAATCGTAATAGTTTTTCACCAAACGGGTTTTGTTATTTTCAATCGCAGCGCTGGTCGTCATGCCCGCATTAAAGTCCCTCGTCACAGCTGCCTGAAAAGCATCTATGGAATTTTTCAGGTAACTGTTTTCCAGCACCCCATTAGATAAGATTTTCAGTCCGCCGATCCGTTTCACACCACCGCTGTTCACATTTGAAAACGCTTCGAAGATGCTCGGGAACCTGTAGCCACTTTGGAAAGACACCCTTATATTATGCTCTTCCACAGGCGAATAAACTGCCGTGAAACGGGGATTAAATTTGGTACTGAAATAATCATTCTTGTCTGCCCTCAGGGTAGCCGTAAGTCGTAATTTATTTTCCAGGAACTCCCTGCCAACCTGAATAAATCCACCGGTTTTGCCATAAGAAAACGTTTTTCCGGTTTTTGCAGGATCAGGGTTGATAAAATAATTGCCGTCAGGCTGGATAAAATAACTGCGGTGGTCGAAACCTGCCTGCAGGTCCAACCCTGTGTTGCGCTTGAAGTTGGTTCCGATCAGCTTTGAGATATCTGCCTGACCTTCAACATGCAGCATCTGGTCTTTTACACGTAATGCAGATCCGATATCCCAGTTATTGATCTCTGACAGTTCTGCGAGTTTACTGTCGAATCCAGGCGTCCCCGGCTGCAACCTGCCCCTATCGGCCAACTGACGTGCGGCTGCCAAAGCATCCGGTACTGCACTGCCTGCCAGCCGCGACTGGTTAAAACCGTTGGTAAAGTCTGTATACCACTGGTTGTCGGATTTAAAGGCTTTATCCTGATTCTCCGCTGCTGAGCGCAGGTTATAAGATTTACCTGTATTTTCCGTAGTAATATAAGCGCTGGCGCGGAAGATATCATTCTTAAATGTCAGTGCATGTTGCTGCAGCAGGTAGTCCTGCAACCTGAAGCGATTGGATCGCTGATAGATATTATCAAGATCAGCAAAACGATAGGTATAACTCAGCAGCGCTTTCGGGCTCAGCTTATACGCCAGTGTAAAATCCGCTTTCACATTCTGCAGGTGGTAATCTGCTACTTCCTTTTCGTAATAGCCGGTTCGTGCAACCACATACTGCCTTCCCCCCAGTGCAACTGTTCTGCGGTTAGACGATTCATTGCCATAGCCACTTACAGGATCGTAGGCCGGACTTGCCGGGCCGCCGCCAATTCCGGCTGTAGCATTTGCATTCGGGTTCAGGTCTGTCCTGTCATCGGCGATCCAGTCGTAACCCCTTGTAAAAGTTCCGTTCACCTTAAATGCCAGTCGCTCGTTGATCTTGTGGGCAATCCTGACACTGGTTTCATTAAACAACTTCGCCGACGTCCCTCCCGGATCGTTCACATGGTTAAGCCCCACTTTCTGCTGTATACTTACCCCTTGGCTGGTAAAAGGATCTTTGGTCATGAAATTAGCCAGACCATTGATCGCGTTGAGTCCGTACAAAGCCGAGGCTGTTCCGGGAATGATTTCTACATGTTCGATATCCAGATCACTGGGGCCCATCGCATTCCCTATTGGCGCACCAATATGGGGTGCCTGGTTGTCGATGCCATCTACCATCTGCGTAAATCTGACATTGGTAGTATTGGCAAAACCGCGGGTATTCAGAATCCTGAACCCCAGACTCGGCGTGATCATTTGTACCCCTTTGATATTTTCCAGGGCATCAAAAAACGATGGTGCAGCCGACAATTTGAAGGCGGCAGTATCTGCACGTTCGATACTTACAGGCGAGCGTAAAATGCTTTCCTCCGTTCTGGAGGCGGTAATGACCACTTCCGAAAGCCGGTGCAGGGTATCCTGAACTTTTACAGTTTTTTTTACTGTGGTCTTGGTAGTATCGCTATGCTGCGCCAGCACCGATGCCGGGTCAAAAAAAATAAAAGCTAGCGGGAAGATAATCAGAAGTACTTGTTTTTTCATAGGATCTCGTTATACACAAAAGTGAATAACGAAGATCTGTATATTGTTTGAATTATCTGAGAAAATAAGATGCCCAATATCTACTGTATGTAATTTTTGATTAATTACTACTTTTCAGATTGATCGCCGGACTGTTCTTCAGCAAAAACTGCTGAAACTTTTTGTAAAACATTTTAAACTCAGCAATCACCTGCTCCCCCTGTTCCGTGATGACCGCATTGCCTCCGCCTTTTCCTCCACGCTGTGAAATCACTACAGGAGCCTCCAGACGGGTATTCATGTCATCGATCATCTGCCAGGCCTGACGGTAGGACATGCTCATCTGCAGGGCAGCCTGCCTGATGGATCCACATGCCTGGATACGTTCCAGCAATTCTATACGACCAGGGCCTATAACTTTTTTGCCATCTGCCTCAATCCACAGTTTTCCGTTTAATTTGATCTCCATAAGATAATTGATAAGTCTACGCGGGTGTACAAGATATTAAAAAGATAAGGTTTTCTCCAGGTTCCTCTTTATAATGGGCTTCTTTTTACCTTTCTTCTTTTTTCCAAGATAGAGAATGAGTCCGGTGACAGGTAAAGTAGCACAAATCAAACTCGATAAAAAAGCGATCATTTTTCCCAGCAGCCCTGCGATCTGCCCCGTATGAATATCATAGTTCATATTCTTCAGCTTCATACCGGCACTTTTATCCCGGTGAGGGAGAAAATTTAAAAGTTTGCCCGAATACTGGTCAAAGGCATATGTATCCTGAAAACTAAAATGTAAGGCCCTTGGGTATGCTGTCACAGATAATGGAGAAGTTTTGTCTGCACTATAGAACAGAAGTACATATCCTGCCTGTGGGGATTTGACTCTTACGGTCTCATAGACCTGATCAATTGCCAGCGGATGTTGCGCAGGAACTGCTGTAGTGTCTGAGTGATAAGTTTGCTGCTCTGCCGGGAAGCGCTGTCCCATATTGGCCATATTGTAAATCCCTTTGCTGAGCCATGGCAAGGTAAAGGACAAACCGGTGATGGCTACCACAATCGCTATTGCGGTAATATAGAAGCCCAGAACATTGTGGAGGTCGTAATTCACCCGTTTCCATTTTGCGCCCCATTTAATCGTGAAACTTCGTCTGCGGTCAGATTTACGCTTGGGCCACCAGAGGACCAGGCCAGTGATCATAATGACTACAAAAGTGAGCACAGACAGATAATTCACCACTTTTCCAATCTCTTTGGGCAGGAAAAGATAGAGATGAACATCCTTCACGGAGGCAAAAAAGGAATCTTTAAAGGCTTTTGATTTGATCAATTTACCCGTATATGGATTAAAATACAGGGCCATCACTTTTTTATTTACTGTCATCTTCAGCAACAGCGAGCGGTCGGGCCCCATGTAACTCAGCGAGGTAATCTTGCCTTCCGGGAATTCCCTCAGTGCCAAACGCCGAAATGCCGAGGGCAGAAGAAAGGGCTTCTGTTGTACTTCAACTTTACGATAGGGCAAAGTCTGATCCTGAATCTCATCCTGAAAACAATAGATGCAGCCACTGATGCTGATGATAAACACCATGAGTCCCGAAATAAATCCGAGCCAGCGGTGGATGAATAAAATAGCACTTTTCGTCGCAGTCATATGGAGATCTCGTGACAAGCAAATATATTATTTTTCCAATATCTTGGCTGCTTCATTTTATAATTGAAAAATCCCCCTATCTTTGGAGTCAAAATTTTACAATTATATTTATATGGCAAAGACATCCGAAGCTAAAGTAGGAAACATTTTACGTTACAACGGCGAACTGGTTACAGTTACAGAGCTGATACACCGTACGCCAGGTAAAGGTGGAGCCTTCTATCTGGGTAAATTTCGCAATATCAAAACAGGAAAAATTGTGGAGGCCCGTTTAGGAACTGATGAGCAGATTGAAATTTGCCGTGTAGAGACTAACGACTACCAGTACCTTTACGAAGAAGGTGATTATATCGTGGTAATGGACAATGTTTCTTTTGAGCAGTTCAGTGTACCTAAAGCATTATTTGGCCCATCTGCAAAATTCCTTAAAGAGGGAATGGATGTGATCATTTCCCTGGAAAGTGAAGAGCCGATCATGGCGCAGGCACCAAACTTCGTTGAACTTGAGATTACTTATGCTGAGCCAGCTGTAAAGGGAGATACTTCTTCAGGCGCTCAGAAATATGCAACCACAGAAAATGGTATTGAGATTAAAGTGCCTTTGTTTGTGAATGTTGGTGATAAGATTAAAGTTGATACGCGTACAGGCGATTACGTTGAGCGTGTAAAGTAATATACTTCTATTATAAAATAAGCCCGATGCGCTATATGCGATCGGGCTTATTTTTTTGATAAGTGCGACAGCTTATTCACATCCACCTCATCCTTAAATTTTTCCATCAGTGATCTGAGTTTAGGATTGACAATATTCTCACAAAACGGCTTTTCGGGGTTACCGTAATAATAGTTGAGGAAATCTTCCGAATTCAATCTGAAATCCTCATGAGGCAATACTTCTGTTATAATGGGATCAGAGAATTCTGACTGCAGCGAACGAATGATATTTTTTGAGAACTGACTTTGTTCATGACTAAAAGTATATACTGCTGAGCGATATTTTGAACGCATACTGTGATTCGATGTACAACTGTGTGTATACAGATGTATCTCGATGAGAGTGGCTAAAGAAATGATTAGAGGGTCGTATTCTACAATCACCGCTTCTGAAAATGCTTGATTCAGGCCATCTGAGGCGATCCAGCCCTGTTGTACGTTCAGTATGCCTTTCAATGACGAGAAAATCGCTTCAGTACACCAATGACAGCTTCCTCCAAAACCAATCTCTTCCATGAGCTATGATTGTTTATTGTAGTATCGTATCAAATATCTCACCCCTGCTCAGCTTGTTGTTCACTTTTGCAATGGCATCAACTTTAGCTTTCAGACAAAGCACATTATCCTCCAAACGGTATATATCCTGGAAGAAAATCATCTTCACGCCCTGACGTTCTGTTCTGATCTTCACCACAAATTCATCCCTGCTGACAAGCGGATTTTTAAAATCCATTTCAATTCTGGACACCATCAGAATAATTCCCTGTTGTGTTAATTCTGCGAAAGAAAATCCAGTTGACAACAAATATTCATGCCTGGCATGTTCCAGATAAGATTGATAAACTGCGTTATTCACTACTCCTTGCAAATCGAGTTCATAATCGCGGACCTTCAGCTGAATTTCAAAAATATAATCTTGCATATGGCGCAAATATCATCATTTATCTAATATGACACCGCTGCTTTTTTTCTGAAATGTAAACAGCAGAACGCCAGTACCGCACAAGCCAGCATCATCAGAAACATCGGATACGCAGTATCATTATGCAGCAAGGTGAGCAGCGAGGTAATCAAAAAGGCCGACAAATAACTCATCGATCCTATCAATGCGGATGCAGAACCACCATGCGAAGAAACAGCACCAATATACAACGCGGTAGAATTAGGCAGGATCAGGCCCAGCATAAACAGAAAAATCAGGATCATTGCCAGCAGTAACGGAAAGGGCGCTTTAAAATACACCACTCCAATAATGATCAGGCCCGAAACGATTTGCGAGAAAATAGCATATTTAGTGATTGTATGCGGTTCAAAATACCTGAGCAACCTTGCATTAAATATACCTGCACAGATAAAACCTACTGCTGAGCCTGAAAACACATAGCCAAACTGCTGCTTGCTTAAGGCATATAGCTGTGTGAACACAAATGGAGAACCAGTGACAAAAGAAAATGCAGCGCTGTTGCTTACAGATCTCACCAGGGCATAATTGATAAAGGCCGGATGTGAAATGCAATACCTGTACCCCTGCAGGATTGAAGGCACATTTAATCGCCTGTCTTCTTCTGCAAGTTTGCCTGCCGGAAGAATTGTTAAACACCCTGCCAGGCCTGCTCCCGAAATGATCGCCATGATCAGGAACAAGTACTTCCAGGTAGAGGCCTCTCCCAATACCCCTCCCGCCATCGGCGACAGAATTGGCGAGACACCCATGATAATCTGCAGCAGGGTAAAAGTATGTGCAGCATTTTTACCCTGATAAATATCATTTACCAATGCCCTGGAGATCACCTGACAGGCACTCCCAGCCAGCCCCTGCACAAAACGCAGACATAAAAATACGGTAAAAGATGGCGTAACCATACAGCAGATGCTGCAGATGATATATACTACTAAGCCAATTCTAAGAGGCATCTTTCGTCCCCAGACATCAGACAGGGGGCCAATGAATAACTGACCAAAGGCCATCCCAAAAAGGAAAAACGTTACCGTACTCTCTATACGTACAATTGGAACACGGAAATGCTGCGCCATCACTTCAAACGCCGGCAGGTACATGTCAATTGAAATGGAACCAATCGCCGTCAGGATCCCCAGTGTCAAGGTGATCAGCAAGACATATTGGTTATTTTTCATTAATTATTTAAATTTGCATTATATCCTGCAAACTACCTTTACATGCGCATAATTCCAAGTGCATTTAAAAATATAAAAGGGGCATTTGAACTACGTTCTCCCTATCCTCCATCTCCATTGGTTTTTCTCTGGTTCTATAGGTGTTCTACCCTTCCGTACCCCTAATGTACTCCTAAAGTACGCCAACTGTAGGGCAACCTTACTCCTGTGTAGGCCAGCTGTACCTTTGGGGTACGGTTGGGGTGTCATTGGGTAAAAGGACTGGAGAGCTAGGGACGATCCTCACTGCCCTACTCGCAGGAACAACGCCGTAGTACAGTAGTACATTTACAGATTTTACTTTAATCCGACTAAGGTATTCAGATAACTTATTATATTTATATTCAGGTGATTATAGCCGGAAGCTAAACGCTATATTCATAAAGGTTTATGTATTAATTTTTAATTTTTTTAATTATGGGAATTATTAAAAGTGGTCCGCTTCTCGGAATGTCAGGCACAGTGGACGGTCTTACCTACAGTCCACAGCCAAATGGCACAACGATAGTAAAACGTAAAAACAAAGCCAGCACCTTACCCTTAACTGAAGCCCAGGAATCAGTAAAGGCAGACACTACAATTTTCAATGATGCCATGAAGCCTTTGCTCGACGTCATTAATTTCGGTTATCAGTCTGAGGCAAAAAAGTACAAAATCAGTCCCTGGAATACCATGGTTAAGCTGGTTCGCAAAAATTCCATACAGGGAGAATACCCGAACCGCTATGTTGACTATTCCAGGATTTTAATGTTCAAGGGTGATTTGCCTTCTGCGAGAGAGATCTCGGTAAGCGTAGCAGAAACCGGGCTGGATTTCCAGTGGAACAACAACGTTCCTGAGCAAGGCCATTACAGCGACCATGTCATCATGCTGGCTTACTTTCCCTCACTCAGTGAAGCACGCTATATCTTTTCAGGCGCATTGAGAACTGCCGGCAAGGACCATCTTCCACTGCAAGGTATTTACAACGGGCATACGGCGCATGTGTATATCGCTTTTGGAACGGGTGATCACAAAGGAATTTCAGACAGTATCTATCTCGGACAATTTAACTGGTAAAAACATGGGAAAGAATAAAAGCAGATCCGTCCTGGGTGATTACTCCGGCAAGGTAGGAACTGTGGTGCTGTATAATTACCGCGGCACCCCTGTGATGAAGCCACTGCCTGCGCCCAGCCAGGAACCCGCAAGCGGGAAACAACTGGAACAAAGAGCGATCTTCAGTTTGGTCAAAACATTGTTGACATCCCTTAAAAAGGTCATACATACAGGCTTCCAGGTTCCCAGGAAATCCAGAAAGGCACCTTTTGATATGGCTATGTCCTATCATATGAAGAACTGTATCCTGCATTTAGCTGAAGGGCCATCTTTTCAGTTGGAGAAACTCAAGCTGAGCAATCCCGTAAAGAGATTACAGTCGGTCTGGAAACCAGTAGCATCGGTAGCGGAAAACAACACCTTAATCCTCAACTGGGAATTGAACCCCTACCCTCAAAAGGATGTCCAGCTGAGCGACAAGGTTTACATTGTGGTTTACGATGCAACGATAAACCGATTCAGTACATTTAGTTGCAGGAGAAGTGATTTAGGTTTTTCCTATTCCTTTATCAAAGAGTTTGCAGGTCACGAATTATACAGTTATCTGTTCCTTACTTCAGCCGACGCTAAGCTGGTCTCTGAAACGGAGTATCTTGGCAAAGTCAACTTAACACTGTCATGATAAAAATTGGAGCGTCCCGGTGAGGACTCTCCAATTTTATTCTATTTTTGCCTTGCATTTGAGGGGCATTTATGGAAGAATTCTTAAGGATACAGATTGAAAAAATTGTAAAGCTGACCGACGAAGAGTTCAGTTTCGCGCTCTCCCATTTCAAATTCAAAACCCTCAAAAAACACCAGTACCTTGTACAGGCCGGCGAGCCCGCACCAAATGATCACTTTGTAGCCCAGGGACTCCTCAGGTCATTTTATATCGACGATCAGGGCAAAACCCATATCATGCAGTTCGCGATGGAAGACTGGTGGATATCTGATCCGCAGGCCTACTTCAACAGAACCAATGCCATCCTGAATATCGACTGCCTGGAAGATACACAGGTCTTTACGATCAGTATAGACAACCGGGAGAAACTCTGTGCAGATCTGCAGAAGATGGAGTATTTTTTCATGAAAAAATCCAACTCCGGTTATATCGCCCTGCAGCGAAGAATTTTATCCCTGATGAGCCAGAAGGCCGAAGAGCGTTTCACGCAGTTTGTTACCCTCTATCCCAGTTTGTTACAACGGCTCCCCAAAGCACTTATTGCCTCCTATCTGGGCATCAGTCGCGAGACATTAAGCCGCATGCCCATCAGTTAGATGTGACCTACCGCACATGGATTTTGTGAGCTAGATCCTTTGCTGAGGATCTCAGTATTCCGAATATTGTATCATTATCAATTAATAAGATTTGAATATGAGCAACATAGCATTAGTAGTCGGAGCAAGCGGCATCACAGGAAGTAACCTGGCGGAAAAGCTGATCTCCAAAGGATGGACCACCTATGGACTGTCCAGAAACCCTAAAAATGACATCCCAAACTTACAACCGGTAGCCGCAGATCTTCTGGATCTGGAAAACCTGAAAACAGCATTGGCTGATATCGCTCCAACCCATGTGTTCCTCACCAGCTGGATGCGCAATGATACGGAAGCAGAGAATATCCGTGTAAACAGCCTTATGGTACGCAACGTACTGGAAGCATTATCGCCAAAAAAATCTGTACAGCATGTCGCGCTCGTAACAGGCCTCAAACATTACCTCGGTCCCTTTGAGGCATATGCCAAAGAAGGATTTCTGCCTGTAACTCCATTGCGGGAAGAGCAAGGGCGATTGGAAATAGAGAACTTTTATTATGCACAGGAAGATGAAGTATATGCCGCAGCTGAGCGCGATCAGTTTACCTGGAGCATCCACCGCCCGCATACCGTGATCGGAAAAGCTGTGGGCAATCTGATGAATATGGGCACAACGCTGGCCGTGTATGCCACGATCAGCAAAGAAACTGGCCGTCCCTTCCGCTGGCCGGGATCTGCATCCCAATGGAACGGAATTTCGGATATGACCGATGCAGGAATCCTGTCGGAGCATATGATCTGGGCTGCGACTACGGAAGCAGCAAAAAATGAAGCTTTCAATATTGTCAATGGCGATGTTTTCCGCTGGAGCTGGTTATGGGAACAGTTAGCCAATTACTTTGGTGTAGAGGCTATTGGTTATGAAGGATCAATCCAGTCGCTGGAAAAAGAAATGGCGAATGATGCAGCGGTATGGAAAGAAATTGCAGCGAAGTATGATTTAAAAGAATCTGATTTGAGCAAACTGGCATCGGCATGGCATACAGATCTTGATTTGAGTCGCCCGATTGAGGTGATGACAGATATGTCAAAAAGCCGAAAACTCGGCTTCACTGCCTTCCAGAAAACCAATGATGCATTTTTTGAGCTCTTTGAAAAGCTACGTGCAGATCGGTTAATCCCTTAAAAAAAACAGGGCAGGTTGTAAATGAACCTGCCCTTCTATATTATTCAGGAAATCCAAACAGCGATCGTTCCCTGATGATCGCCGCCACCTTTGCAGGCACATAATCTTCCCAGCCAGGTGCATTCTCTTTCACCAGTTCCAGTACATTGTCCGTTTGCACATGCAGATTGTTCACATTGTAATCTTTGATGTCTTCAATCTTATCATTCACAATCAGGTACTCAAACAAATCCAGCAAATGTGCCGGAGGAGAAAAACGCTGTGAGTTATAAACCACACCATCACCCAGTGTCGGATAGATAAACAGCTTTACCTTTCTGCTGAACAGCGTCGCAAATGCTTCCAAGATACCGCCCTGCAGGTACTGGTAGTGTTTTTCATTAAAGATAAATTCCAGGTTGGGATAGCCCAGCACCACCCCCATTTTTAAGGTAGTAATACTGGACAGGTAAGCTACCAGTTTATAATATTCATGGAAGTTGGAAATCATTACCGTTTGCCCAACCGAGCAAAGTATATCTACGCGGTCTAAAAAGTCTTTCTCATTAATTTCCGCACTATCATCTGCCCCGCGTTCTTTCAGCGCCTGCAGCGTAAGCTCTGTTAACACGATCACATTTTCGGCATCTACATCAGGCTCATCTTTGAAACGCTCCAGTCCCGTATTGATCATATCCATATGCACATTGATCAAAGGGCGGAAGCGTCCGCGGACAATCATAATGTGTTTCTTGTACAAAACTTCTGAAGGCTGTAAATTTTTACCATCGGGACCAAACACCGCTGCGTCCGACAAACCGTATTTCACCAGGTGCAGACTCATCAGCCTGTTGTCCACATGCGCAAAGCCAGGCCCTTCAAAGCGGATCATATCAATCTGGATACGGTCCCTGCTCAGGTCGTCCAGCAGGGAAAGCAAAAATACCGAAGGTGATTTTTGATAGTTGAAACAGGCATATACCAGGTTCACCCCTAAAGTACCTACGGCAGCATGCTGCAAACCAAGGTCATTGTCCAGCAGTTTCACGTGTAAAATCACATCGTGAAACTCACCATTGGGTTCCATCTGAAAACGGATGCCCATCCAGCCATGGCCCTTATTGGTTTTTTGATAATTTAATGCGGAAAAGGTATCAGAAAAGGCAAAGAAAGTAGATGTATCCCCTCTTTTGGAGGCCAGGCGTTCGATCACCAGGTCATACTCATGCCCCAGCATCGCGATCAAACGTTGTTCACTTACATAACGTTTTACCTGCTGGGCACCATAAATTGCATCGGAGAAAGCCATATCATAGGCAGACATCGTTTTCGCGATAGTGCCTGCTGCCGCACCTGCTTTAAAAAAGTTGGCTGCTACATCCTGCCCTGCACCAATTTCGGCAAATGATCCATAAATTTGGGGGTCAAGATTGATGGCCAGGGCTTTCTGCTTTGTTCCAATGTATTTATTGTGAATATTTTCCATGTGTGTATAAAGGTAACGGTACGGGCTCTTATCTATATCTGATCAACAAAAGTAATACTATTTAATCGAAAACCAGTTTATCCTTCTATTACAACGTTATGAGAAGGATTTTGTTGGCACAGGATTTTTAAACAAATTTCTTTCTTAGCTTTATCGTCCATATGAAAACACTTCAGTTCTTATGCTTACTCCTGATCCCGGTTTTTACAGCTAATGCACAAACTATTGAAAACAACGAGCTTGTCATTGGAAAAGTTGACAGCATACACTCAAAAATCTTAAACGCAAACAGAAAGATCTGGATCTACCTTCCCGCTTCTGCCCGCAAAACACCATATAAAAAACAACATTACCCGATCATCTACCTGCTTGATGCGGAAAGCCATTTCAGCTCCCTTACCGGAATGATCCAGCAGTTCAGCGAAGTTAACGGCAACAAGGTTTTTCCGGAGGCAATTGTTATTGGTATTCCCAATGTAAACAGGTCGCTGGATCTTACCCCCACCAACGCCCTGACCGGCCCTGACGGCAGAACCTACCCTTCATTTAAAAATTCAGGTGGTGGGGAAAAATTTCAGGCCTTTATAGAAAAGGAGCTCATGCCCCATATCGATTCGCTGTACGCTCCATCAAACCATAAAACCATCATCGGGCATTCATTTGGAGGTTTGACAGTGATGAACATCATGGTACATCATCCGAATTTATTCAATCGTTATGTAGCTATCGACCCAAGTATGTGGTGGGATAGCCGCAAATTGCTGAATGAAACAAAAGTCGCTTTAAAGGATAAAAAATTTGATGGGAAATATCTTTTTGTAGGTGTTGCCAATACCATGCCTCCGGGCATGACCACCACCCAGGCCGTAAAAGATACCTCAGGTACCACAGGGCATATCAGGGCCATCCTGTCGCTCAATGAGGCCCTGCAGAACAGAACAGCAAATGGCCTGAGCTACGATTACAAATTCTATCAGAATGACGACCACGGTTCAGTGCCGCTCATCGCAGAATATGATGCCCTGCATTGGCTATATAAAGGATATAAAAAGCAGCTTAACTGACCATTTTCACCTGATTATACTGATAAAACAGCTCCCTGGCTTTCACTACGTCACCGATGACGATAATCGCCGGGTTGCTCAGCCCTTCTTTCAATGCTGCCTTCTGCAGATCCTGCACCTCACAGATCACCTGTTTCTGATGCGGCAGGGAGACATGCTGGATGATTGCAGCCGGTACAGCGCCCATTCCGCTCTCCAGATAGGTTGCTGAAATTTCCGCCAGTTTCTTCATCCCCATATAAATGACCACTGTTGCAGAGCTATTCATCGCACATTTGAGGTCTTTTGATAAACTGCCATCTTTTTTTGTGCCGGTAATGATCCACAAACTTTCGCTGATCCCGCGGTGTGTCAAAGGGATATCCGCAAAACCCGATCCCTGCATACTGCTGATCCCCGGAATATATTTTGCCCTGATGCCCTGGCTCTCTGCAAAGAGTAACTCTTCGAAACCCCTGCCAAAAATAAAGGGATCACCACCTTTCAACCTCACCACCACCTTGTACTTCTGCGCATATTCAACAATCAGGTCGTTAATCTTTTCCTGCGGAGTGCAATTCCGATAAGGTTGTTTGCCTACATAGATCATCTCGCAGCTTTCCGGTGCAATTTCCAGCAGTTCCTTATTACAAAGGTTATCATAAAGTATAACTTCCGCCCGCTTCAGTATGTTATGCGCTTTCATAGTGATCAATTCCGGGTCGCCCGGCCCTGCCCCCACGATAAAAAGCCTGCAATCATCAATTAATTTCTCCATATCCTTTAATATTTGATGTAACAAAGTTTAAATATGGATAAATAATATTACAAAAGCCATTATTTTATGATAAATGTCATATTAAATATTGTTTTATTGATTTTTATACTACATTTGAATATCATAAATCATATTTTTAAGGTGTTTATCAAATTTAACCTCAAATATTTATGATATATCAGATAAAATATCTTTCATACACCAATTTCAACAAGCAAAAACCTAAAATCATACACTAAAAACTCCTATTTTTATGAAACAACCAAAAGTCATCGTAATTGGAAATGGAATGGTAGGATACAAATTCTGTGAAAAACTCAGAGCAAAATCCCAGGCATTTGATATTTTAGTTTTTGGTGAAGAGCCCCGGAGGGCTTACGATCGTGTTCATCTCAGCGAATACTTTTCCGGTAAAACTGCCGAAGACCTGTCCCTCTCTACCGAAACATGGTATGAAGAACAAAATATTACCTTACTGCTGGCTAACCCGGTAATAAATATAGACAGGGAGATTAAAGTAGTATATGCCGCCGATGGAATGGAATACTCCTACGATGTGCTGGTCTTCGCTACAGGCTCAGG
The DNA here is from genome assembly GCF_026239695.1 of Pedobacter sp. MC2016-15. GTDB lineage: Bacteria > Bacteroidota > Bacteroidia > Sphingobacteriales > Sphingobacteriaceae > Pedobacter. Next base: position 542,555 of record NZ_JAPIVS010000001.1, read on the forward strand.
GGCTTTTGTGCCAAGCATTCCCGGTATTGAGAAAGAAGGTGTTTTTGTGTACCGCACGCTGGAAGACCTCGACCTGATCAGTTCATATGCACAAAAGTCTGCCACAGCAGCAGTAATCGGTGGCGGCTTGCTGGGACTCGAAGCCGCAAAGGCGCTGATAGATCTCGGAATTGAAAACACGAGTATCGTAGAGTTTGCCCCACGCCTGATGCCAAGGCAGATTGATGCTGCCGGCAGCGACATGCTCCAATCTAAACTGACAGCACTCGGACTGCAGATCCACCTGAATAAAAACACGAGTAGCATTGAGGGAGAGGGAGCAATCGGTGCCCTGGCCTTTAGTGACGGTACATCGCTGCCGGTAGATATGCTGGTGATTTCTGCCGGGATAAAACCACGCGATGAACTGGCAAAAGCCTGCGGCATTGAAACCGGGCCGAGAGGCGGAATCCTGGTCGACCAAAACATGCAGACCAATGATGCTTCTGTATTCGCCATTGGCGAATGTGCCTTATATGATGGGATGATCTACGGATTGATCGCACCGGGCTACGAGATGGCCGAAGTACTCGCATCCAACCTGTGCGCAATGAGCAAAACCTTTACAGGCTTTGACATGAGCACCAAACTCAAACTCATCGGTATTGATGTCGCAAGTTTTGGAGACAACTTTATCTCTGAGCCAGACTGCCGCACGATCATCTTCGAGAATAAACACAAAGGCATCTATAAACGCATCAACATCAGCAACGACGGGCAGTATCTCTTAGGAGGCGTACTGATTGGCGACGCTGCAGATTACAACATGTTGCTGCAAACCGCCAACAACAAGATGGTACTCTCGGAAAATCCCGAAGAACTCATCCTGGGTAGTCGCGGGGAAAAAGATGGTGCAGCTTCAGGAACAGGCATTACCGCCTTACCGGATGCGGCATTGATTTGCAGCTGCGAAGGAATCAGCAAAGGCGATATCTGCGCGGCAGTAGCCGATGGCAGCTGCGAAAACCTCGATGATATCAAAAAATGTACAAAAGCGGGTACGGGATGTGGTGGATGCGTACCCATGATCAAAGACCTGGTCACTTACACCTTGAAATCTCAGGGGAAATATGTCAAAAACGTCATCTGTGAACACTTCAACTACAGCAGACAGGAGCTTTTCGACCTGATCCACATCCATCAGCTGAAAAGTTATGATGAAGTACTCGATGCATTTGGGAAAAATGACGGATGTGAAGTCTGCAAACCCCTGGTTTCCTCACTGCTCGCCAGTCTCTGGAACGAGATGATCCTTAAAAAAGGTAATGATGTGGCGCAGGACAGCAACGACCGCTTCCTGGCCAACATTCAAAAGGGGGGCTCCTATTCGGTTGTACCACGCATCCCGGGAGGAGAAATTACGCCCGACAAACTGATTGTGATCGGCGAAGTCGCTAAAAAATATAACCTCTACACCAAGATAACGGGCGGTCAGCGTATTGATATGTTTGGTGCACATCTCAACGATCTGCCTCTTATCTGGGAAGAGTTGATTGCAGCAGGCTTTGAAAGCGGACACGCCTACGGCAAGGGACTGAGGACGGTAAAAAGCTGCGTCGGCAGCACCTGGTGCAGGTTCGGGCTTCATGACAGCGTCAGCTTTGCCATCAGGATCGAAGAACGTTACAGAGGTATCCGCGCCCCTCATAAGTTTAAATCTGCCGTCAGCGGATGCATCCGTGAATGTGCCGAAGCACAAAGTAAGGATTTCGGGATCATCGCCACAGAAAAAGGATGGAACCTCTATGTCTGCGGCAACGGGGGCAGCAAACCTCAGCACGCCCTGCTGTTTGCCACAGATCTCGACAGCAAAACCTGCATCCGCTATATCGACAGGTTCCTGATGTTTTATATCCGCACTGCCGATCCGCTGACCAGAACAGCAACCTGGTTAAACAAGATGGAGGGCGGCATAGACTACCTGCGCAATGTGATCATCAACGATAGCCTCGGCATGGCCGCACAATGGGAATATGAGATTGAAAACCTGATCAGCGCCTACCAGTGCGAATGGAAAGAAGCTGTAGAAAATCCGGCCATCAGGAAGAGATTCTCTCATTTTGTAAATGCACCGGAAGAAAAAGACCCTACCATCGAATTTGTAGAAATGCGCGGGCAAAAGAAAACCGCTGACTGGACCATATCTAACCAAGTATAATCAACCCATTACCAACCTAAACTCAAACAAGATGACAGATACATTAACAACATGGTTAGAAGCTTGCCGGGTGGAAGACGCCGTAGAGAATGGCGGCGTATGCGTTAAAAACGGTGAAGAACAGATTGCGCTCTTCTATTTTACACGGAGAAACGAATGGTTTGCCACACAAAACGAGTGCCCTCACAAAAAACAAATGGCACTCAGCCGCGGCATGATCGGCTCAGCTACTGACGAACCTAAAGTAGCCTGCCCCTTTCATAAGAAGACCTTCTCCCTGCTTACCGGAGAATGTTTAACAGGTGATGAATGTGCGATAAAGACCTATCCCGTGAAAGTAGAAAACGGATTGGTATATATCGGTACAAGCCCAAATTATTAAGTTTTTAACCTCTCAAAAATTGACGCATGCAGTTACAGAAATCTGCGGCCATCATTGGCTGCCTGCTCCTTACAATGTGCTATTTTAACGTCCGGGCACAATCAAGTCCATCCGGCACACAAGCCAAAGCGGTCTTATTCGACGGCTACCTGGTTGCGGGATATGTTGATCATGGCGGATTTATCAACTGCACGGGCCCAAGCATCAAATTCAGCAGAAAACCCTATGCGGTGTTACTGGGACTACTGCCCAGCCTCAGGATCAAGGAAGACAAGGTTGCTCCCGGCGCCACAAAAAACAGCGCCTTTACCCCTAACCTGGGTTTTGGGATCACCGCAGCCTTCCATCATCTGGCCCTGCAGCTGCCCTTTTATTATAACGCTAAAACCGCGGTAAAAAACGGCAAATGGAATCCAGGAATTGGCCTGGGCTATAAATTTTAAATACCCCGGGATGTTTCACGCTTAAAACCAAGATCATGACAGCTACTTCTACTCCTCTTACCAAACTGAACATCTTCTCGCTTAAAGGCGTGCAGATGAAAACCTTCCATATCACCTGGCTCACCTTCTTTTTCTGCTTTTTCGCCTGGTTTGGCATGGCTCCCCTTATGAAAATCGCCAGGGAGCAGCTGCATTTAACAAAAGACCAGGTAGGCAACATCCAGATTGCTTCAGTTTCAGCAACGATTATCGCCAGGCTGCTCATTGGCAGGCTTGTGGATCAGTTTGGGCCCAAGCTCGTTTACACCTGGCTGCTGGTATTATGCGCCATCCCTGTGTTGCTGATCGGCACCAGCCAGTCCTACACCTCATTTTTACTGTTCAGACTCGCGATAGGTGTCATCGGCGCCTCTTTTGTCATTACACAATTCCATACTTCCATCATGTTTGCCCCGGTGATCAAAGGGACAGCCAACGCCACTGCCGGAGGTTTCGGCAATGCCGGCGGAGGAGCCGCAAATCTGTTTATGCCACTGATCGCCTCGGGTTTTACGGCTTTGGGATTCTGCAGTGCGGCCGACAGCTGGCGCTTTGCGATGATTGTACCGGGACTGATGTTGCTGCTCTGCGCGGTATTGTATTACAAGTATACCCTCGATACCCCGCGGGGTGATTTCAAAGACCTGCCGGACGAAGGACTGAAAACTAAACAAAACACTTTTCTGATCGCCGCAAAAGATTACCGCACCTGGATCTTAACGGTAGCCTATGCTGCATGTTTCGGCGTAGAAATTACGGTCGACAACTTTGCCCCCATCTTTTTTACGGATTCCTTTGGTGCTACAATAGCTGTAGCCGGAATGGTAGCCGGGATCTTTGGATGGATCAATGTCTTTGCCCGTCCACTGGGCGGTATCGTTGCAGATCAGATTGGTAAAAGCTACGGCTTCAATGGGAAGACGATGTTGCTGGCAATATTGCTGCTCATTGAAGGCGTCGGAATCATCTGGTTTGCAAAATCCGGCAGCATTGGCATGTGCATCTTCATGATGTTTGTTTTCGGCCTCAGCCTCAAGATGGCCAATGGAGCCACCTATAGCCTTGTTCCTTTTATCAATCCGCTTGCTGTAGGCAGCGTTGCGGGAATTGTTGGTGCCGGTGGTAATATCGGCGCCATGCTCATCGCCTTTATGTTTAAAGCGAAAGCTGTTCACGCCTCCAAAACGATCACGGAAAACGGGGCCACAGTAGCAAAAGACCTGATCGATTATACCGCTGCCTTTACCCTGCTGGGTTTTATCATCCTCGGGATTGGCATCGCAGTGTTGATCTTCAGAACAGTAATGGCACAAAAAAGAGTTGGAATAGATGAACTGGCCCTCAGCAACTAACACCAGCACAACCACGTGCTGCTATTGCGGGGTAGGCTGTGGCATTGTGGTCAGCAAAGACGCCCACGACAGAATCACTGTGGATGGCGATCAGAGCCACCCTGTCAACAAGGGCATGCTCTGCAGCAAAGGCATGAACCTGCATTACACGGCCAACGATAAAAGCGACCGCCTGCTGTATCCGCAGATGAGGTACAATAAACAGATGCCCCTGCAGCGCGTAAGCTGGGAAACTGCACTCGGCAGAACAGCCGCAGTTTTTAAAGCGCTGATTGCCAAACACGGACCAGACAGCGTCGCCTTTTATGCCAGCGGACAGTGTCTCACTGAGGAATATTATGTCGTAAACAAGCTGATGAAAGGTTTCATCGGTAGCAATAATATCGATACCAACAGCAGGCTTTGTATGAGCAGTGCGGTGGTAGGTTATAAAATGAGTCTCGGTGAGGATGTGGTGCCTGTCAGCTATGACGACATAGAGCTGGCCGACTGTATTTTTGTGGCGGGAGCGAATCCGGCATGGTGCCACCCTATATTATGGCGTCGGGTGGAAGCGGCAAAACAGCAAAATCCGGCGCTGAAAATTATTGTGAGCGACCCGCGTAAAACACAGAGCTGCGCCATCGCGGATGTCCACCTGCAGGTGAATCCCGGTACTGATATCACGCTGCACCATGCCATTGGCAGATGCCTGATACAGGATGGGAAAGTAGATGCTGCCTTTATTCGTCAGCATACCCAGGGATTTGAGGATTACCTGTCGGTAGTTTCAAAAACCACAGTCGCAGAGGCTGCAGCGATATGTGGCATCCGCGAAAGTGATATCCGGCTGGCAGCCTCCTACATCGGCAATGCCAGGGCTTTTGTCACGATGTGGACGATGGGACTCAACCAAAGTGCTGTGGGTACACATAAAAACCTGAGCCTGATCAACCTCAACCTCATCACCGGACAGATCGGGAAGCCCGGCAGCGGACCCTTTTCTTTAACCGGACAGCCCAACGCGATGGGTGGCCGGGAAGTCGGCGGACTGAGTAACCTGCTGCCCGCACACCGCATCCTGGCGAATGAGGCACATAGAAACGAGGTAGAACGCTTCTGGCAGATACCTCTGGGCAGTATTCAAGCAAAAGCAGGACTTACTGCTACAGAAATGTTCGATGAGCTCCAAAGTGGTAAACTGAAAGCCATCTGGATCTTGTGTACAAATCCGCTGATCAGTCTGCCCGATGTACGCAAGGCAGAGGAAGGTCTTAAAAATGCAAAGTTTGTGGTGGTTCAGGACATCAGCAATAAAGTGGAAACGCTGGCATATGCCGATGTGGTTTTACCCGCTGCCGCCTGGGCGGAAAAGGAAGGCACCATGACCAATGCCGGTCGCTATATCTCCTACCTCAGCAAAATTACCGATGCTCCGGGAGAAGCCCTGCCGGATGCGGAGATCATCTGCCGCTTTGCCCGAACAATGGGGTACACGGGTTTCGACTTCAAGGATGCTGCAGCCATTTATGATGAACACGCGGCGCTGACCGCAGGCACTCATATCGATATCAGCGGCCTGAGTCACCAGGTACTCAAAGAAAAACGGGGCTTGCAATGGCCCTACCCCAAAGAGGAGAAAGGTTTTGGTACGTCCAGGTTATTTACTGATCATCAGTTTTATACGCCCGACAAAAAAGCACATATCATCTCTTTTAGCGATGAAAACAAGTCGGAACCCTTAACAAAGGACCATCCGCTGATCCTGACTACAGGAAGAATTCGCGACCAGTGGCATACGAGAAGCAAGACCGGAAAAGTAAATAAGCTCAACCAGCACATCAGTGAATCTTTTCTGGAAATACACCCGCTCGATGCAGCAGCAAGAAGCATCAGGGAAAATGACCTGATTGAAATCATCAGTCTGCGTGGTAAGGTTCGCTTAAAGGCAAAAATCTCGCTGGATATCAAACCCGGGGTGGTATTTATGCCCATGCACTGGGGATTAATCATGAAGAGCGACCTCAACAGGGTAAATAACCTGACCAATAACCTGGTTGATCCGCTGAGCAAGGAACCTGATTTCAAGTTCAGTGCCGTTCAGGTGCAGCTGTATAAAAAAGCCCGGCAAAAGATCATCGTGATCGGCGCAGGCGCGGGTGCCTGTGGTTTTGTGAAAAGCTACCGCGAACTGAACACAGAAGATGACATAGAGATCTTCAATAAGGAAAATTTCCCCTTTTACAACCGGGTGCTGCTGCCCGACTATATTATAGGTACACTGCCCTGGCAGAATCTTATCAAAATGAGCGACAGCGAAGAAAAGGATTACCGGATCAAACTGCACCGTGGACTGGGAATAGACAAGATCGATAAGGAACACAAAACTGTTACCGACAGCGAGGGCAATACGCATCAGTATGACGTGCTGCTGCTCGCGACAGGAAGCCGGCCTTTTCTATTAAAAGATATCCCTGCCATGAAGGGCATCTTTACCATGCGCAGCCGCAGGGACGCCGACAGCTTTAAAGCACATGCAGAAAATACCAGCGGCAGGATCGTCATTGTGGGTGGCGGACTGCTGGGTATAGAACTGGCGACATCCATGACAGAGACAGGATTTAAAGTGACGATCATCCAGCGGATTTCGCGAATGATGGGCCGTCAGCTGGACGACCTGGGTAGTCAGCTGCTGCACGAAGAGCTGATCAGCAAGGGCATAGAGATTTTCTATAACGACGAGGTCGACCGTATTATCGGCGAGCAGTCTGTCTCTGGAATACGATTAAAAAGTGGTTTAACGATCGATTGTGAATCGCTGGTGATCGCAATCGGTACGGTACCCAATACCGAACTCATCAGGGATGCGGGTATCCATTGTAAAAGAGGGGTTGTGGTGGATGAATACCTGCGTACCAGCGAAAAAGACATCTATGCGATTGGCGAAATCGCGGAGTTTTACGGACAGCTCTACGGGATCACGGCAGCAGCAGAACAGCAGGCAGAGATTGTTGCGCGTTACCTCTGTGGTGATATCGCCAAATATTACCAGGGCAGCCTGATGATGAATATCCTCAAAATGCACAGCCTGGATCTCTGCTCACTCGGCCTTGCAGAAATACCCGGCGATGATCCTACCTATGAAGAGATCATCTTTATCGACAAGGCCAAACGCTATTACAAAAAGTGCATCGTGCACAACGACAGACTTGTAGGCGCCATTCTGATAGGCGATAAATCTGAGTTCCTGGAGTTCCGGAACCTGATTGAGAACAAGGTAGAACTGAGCGACAAAAGGTTACAGCTGCTCAGAAGCGGAAAAACTACAGAACCGCTGATCGGCAGAACGGTCTGCAGCTGCAATAACGTGGGCGAAGGTAACCTGATCAATAAAATTAAGGAAGGCTGTAAGGATCATCTGCAGCTCTGCCAGCTGAGTGGCGCGGGAATGGGATGCGGAAGCTGCCGCCCCGAAGTAAAGGCCATTCTGGATTCATATCATTTAATAAAGGAACATGAAACAATCACAAGCCACTCCGTCGGAGTTCAGGAGCCTCAAGGGAATTGAGTACTTCGATTTTGAAGAAGATTTTATGGAAGACAACATCCGCTGCATCCCTATGGTGGTGCGCTTTAAAATGGATGCTGCGGGCATCAAGTTAAAACTCGCAGAATGGTGCAGGTTTCAACCTTCAGAAAGGGTTCAGCTTGCGTTGTTGCCCGCAGACAGCGCTACAGAGCTAAAAACTTATCACCAGTTTCTCAGCGGACTGATCCTGAAGCATACCGGCAACCAGGCTACGCTGCTCAGTATTGACCCGCAGCCGGGATGGCAAAACCTGCATCAGGTACCGGCAATGATCAGGGAGAAATCAGCGGAACTGCAGCTGGACATTTCTGTTCCGCAGTGGCAAAACCTGAGCGACATCCAGCGCTTTGCGCTGCTCAAATTATGCCGACCAGGGCACGAAAACGAGAATTTCCCCAAAGCAGCAGCAGAATTTGGCTTGCTGCAGATGCAAACTTATGCTTAAGTAAAGACTTATGTACACGACGATCATCATCAACTTTCATGGAGGGATCATCTCACCGGGCAACCTGTTTGACATTCTCGTAGCTGCCTCCAAAGCAAGGATACAGTTTGTACGATTTGGACTGCGGCAGCAGTTATTTTTTGATACCACGAGTTATAACCTGGCGTTGTGTACGGATGAACTCGACCGGATTGGGATCGCTTACGAGGTGGACACAGAGCACTATCCCAACATCATCAGCTCCTATCCTGCCGAAGAGATCTTTATCCGGAACACCTGGCTTACAGGGGGAGTATACAAAGATGTGCTGGATGCGATCAACTTCAAGCCTTCATTAAAAGTGAACATCTGCGATAGCGACCAGAGCTTTACGCCCCTGTTAACGGGCAATATCAACTGGATCGCATCCGCTGATGCAGAGCACTACTGGCACCTGATTATCAGGTTCCCAAAAACCAATATTACTTTTGAGTGGACTGAACTGTGTTATACCAATCATATTGCGCGGATAACCCGGGATATCGAGTCCATTATTCAGGAAAATGCCGACAGGTTCATCGATAACCCGGAGGCCAGTGGCGAAGAGCTTTTTCAGCTCCTGAACAGAGAGAACCTGATCCTGAAACCGGCAGCAAAAAAAGTATCCCTTTCCTCCTTTAATATGCCTTATTATGAAGGATTAAACCGTTACAATAACAAATACTGGCTGGGTATCTACAGACGTGATGAACAATTCAGCACTGCGTTCCTCAGGAAATTGTGCCAGCTCTGCCTGCTGACGAAAGTCGGCCAGATCTGCTGCACCCCCTGGAAGACGATCATTATCAAGGGTATCGATGAAAATCACAAAGGCCTCTGGATGGCTTTGCTTGAGGAGTTCCAGTTGAACATGAGACACGCGGCAAATGAGCTTAATTTCCAGGTAGAAGACAATTGCATCGAGGGTCTCCAGCTCAAAAACAGGCTGGTCAAACATCTGAGTATTGATGATACCAGAACAGCCGGCATATGTTTCGGCATCAAGACCAGAAGAAAGAGCGAAATTTTTAGCAGTATCCTTATTCGTAAACGCTATCTGATCAATTTTATGGGCCTCAGGTTATTTGCTGTCTATGATATCCTGTGTGCAAAGGATTTCAATCCCAATGAACGTACCGGTGAGGTATTCAGCAGCGGCAACCCGGGCATTATTCTGCCAGAACAACTCAGGCGTGCCGTAATTAAGTTTTACAAGTACCGCTCAAACTCAATCAAACTTGACCAGCAGCAGCAGGTGCCAGCCCCTGAAGAAAAGCTTAAAAAAGAAACCGTATTTTTCTACCAGTGCAGAAGTTGCCTGACAGTGTACGACGAGCGCATGGGCGACGAAGAAAACAAGATCATTGCAGGAACGAGTTTTACCGCGCTGCCGGATAGTTACTGCTGTCCGCTTTGCGAAAGCAATAAGTCAGCTTTCGTAAGAATCAGTCAGTCAGAACTGCAGTTAATCTGAAAGGAGGTCTCCGGGAGCATTAAAGTTACCAAAAAAGCCTGCATCAGCGGCTGAAACAGGAATTTCAAGGACCTTCAGCCTGCTCAGCACATACTTCATGCTGTGTTTGAGCAACTGCTCTTCAGCCAGTATTTGCAATGCACCGGATCTGTAAATCCCGCAAAGCGGTTCCTTCTGCCCCTCCCTGTTAAATATACAGGCATCAAAGCTACTATTCAGTTCACTGGCTTTACAAAGACTGCTCAGCAACCGTATATCCATCAACACCATATCACAGGCCAGCACCAGCAAATCTTCAGCCGGCGCAGCCAGATGCGCAGATAGCAGACCCAAAAATGGACCTTTGATACTGAGCGATGGATGATCTGCAATTAATTGATCTGTGCTAAAAAAATCAGCGTAGGACTGATATTGCCCGGCATTCACAGAGATCTTTACCGGAATATCGAGTTGTCCCAGTTTTTCTGCGGCAATTTCTGCCCACAGCCTTCCCTGGTATGTCAGCAGGCCTTTGTCGCTGCCCATCCTCAGGCTTTGTCCTCCAGCTAAAACTACGCCCAGCATATTTATTTACTCCCTAAGTCCAGCAGTCCCGCTTCATCCCTGATGCCGATCATCTTCCCTTTCAAGATGATCAGGCCTTCTGCAACCAGCTCATTCATAGTTCTGAACACGGTTTCGTAAGTTGCTCCGGTAAAGGCGGCAAGATCCTGCCTGCTCAGGTCCAGATTAAGAAAACCCTCTTCAGTAAGGCCAAACTGATCCCTCAGTCCCAGGATAGCCACTGCCAGCCTGCCCTTCACAGACATCAGCGCAAGGTTTCTCATTTTTTTCTCAGAAGCATGCAGTTCATCGGCATAAAAAAGCAGGAGGCCATAGGCAAATTCACTGTTTACTTTTATCGTAGTTTTAAAAAACTCAATATCCACATAACAGAGATTTGTAGTCTCCAGCGCTGTGGCAGATATCGGGAAGGTCGGCGTCGTAATACCGCGGTGCCCAAATATGGCCCCGTCGTTTGCAAAACGCAGGATCAGTTCCTTGTCCCCCCATTGTTTGTGTACCTTCACATTTCCTGATGTCACAAAATAAACACCAGTGACAGGGTCACCTTCCTTGATGATCACCTCTCCTTTTTTCGCTGTAAAATTTTTCTTGTGACCTGCTATCGCCGGATGCCATTCATTGAGGGACAGCCGGCACATAAAACACGTTCCCAGATCACAGGGGCTACCTTTCTTCATTCCTTATCGTATACTTTCGAACAAAAATATAATAATCTGCTTAGGAAGCAGCTACTAATTCAAGAAAAGCAGCCTCATTTTTAATTCCTATCGTTTTTCCGGAGAGTTCAATCACCCCATCTGACAAAAGATCATTGATTGTACGAAATAAAGATTCATAAGACGCACCTGTATAGGCCGCAAGATCCTGACGACTCAATTCTATATCAATAAAACCATCATTTCTTTCACCAAATTGCTTTTTAAGTGCAAATAATGCCTGCGCTAACCTGCCTTTTACACTCATATGTGCCAGATTGCTCATTCTTTTTTCAGAATCCTGTAGTTCTCCGGCAAAAAACCGCATCAGCCGGATGACAAACTGATTGTTGACATTCATCGTGCTTTCCAGGAAATCCATACTGATAAAACAGACTACAGCATCTTCGATCGCTGTGGATGATACCGGATAATAACCGGAGCCACCAAGTCCCAGATGCCCAAGGACATCACCCCGTTTGGCAAAACGGATAATTAATTCCTTCTCCTCATCCCATTTCTTATGCACTTTTACTTTGCCGCTGTATACAAAATATATTCCCTCTACCGCATCCCCCTCTTTAAACACCTGCTGACCGCGCTTAATCTTTATATTTTTCCTACTGCTTTCAATTGCCTGCTTCCAGTCGGGCAGACAAGAATGGCATAAAAAACAGGTTTTCAGGTCGCACTTATTTGTTTTACTCATCCTCAATTATCATGTTTTATATTACACATGCAATACAATATTAACATTTTATAATTTATTTATGCTAATTATATTACCTTTGCAATACATTAAAGAATACCCAATACCTCTTCATCGTCATGAAATATTCCCGTTCCAAGCAAATTTACAGATTACAACATACTGTAAAGAACCCTTTAAACTTTAACCCCTTTGTCTACAATAAAAATTTCCTCTTATGGACCATTCTTGGGATCATCGGTGGGATCATTGCCGGGGGCTACTGGATCGTGCTGGAACACACAACTGAATTTCTGACTATCGTTGAAGGGATTTACGTAATCCCCCTGATGGCTGTAGCGGGGCTGGCTGCCGGACTCATCATTCACAAACTGGGAGATCCCGGGGAGATCGATGTAATGGTGGATAACATCCATTTTAAAGGAGGCAGGCTGCAGCCAAAGAACAACCCCTCAATGATTTTATCCTCGCTCATCTGTATCTCTGTGGGCGGAAGTTTAGGTCCTGAGGCACCCCTGGTGCAGGTGGTAGGATCAACTGGTACATATATTGCACGCAAACTGGGCTACAAAGGGGAAGATATCCGTTCCATCACTATTGCCGGGATGGCCTCAGCTTTTACTGCTCTGTTTGGGGCGCCTCTGGGCGGAAGTTTGTTTGCGCTGGAGATCCTGGATCACAAACATGTCACGCGATATTACAAGGCTTTTATGCCTGCACTCGTAGCCAGCTGTGCCAGTTATCTCGTTTTTGTACTCATCACCCACCTGGAGATAGGTCCTACCTGGAACTTCCCCGAGGCACAGGACGCCAAACTCGGCGACATTTTTTATGCCGTAGCTTACTCCCTTGCAGGTGCAGCTACAGGCTGGTTGTTTATCCTGCTGGTCAGGAATTTCAAATGGGTATTCCGAAGAATTAAACTTCCCATCTACTACAAACTCACTATTGGGGGATTCATTCTTGGGATCATCGCCTTTTATATTCCGCTTACCCGTTATTTTGGTCACGGTCAGTTGACCGAAGTGCTGAGGGGCAGTTTCAGCATACAGTTCCTCTGCCTTTTACTGCTGATGAAACTGGTAGCGATAGCGGTCACTGCTACCTCCGGATGGCGCGGTGGATTTATCATCCCTCTGCTATTTGCCGGTACCGTACTGGGCCTGATTATCTACCAGCTGTTCCCCGGACAAAACTTAACGCTGATCACGGTCTGCTGCATGGCGGCATTAAATGCCAGTGTAACACGTACACCAGTGAGTATTATCATCTTACTGGGGGCAATGACAGGTTTTCATAACATCACGCCGATTATATTTGCCAGCTTAACAGGCTACTTCCTTGCACCCAAATCACCTTTAATCCGCTCGCAGATGGCGCTGGACAAAACGACTTGATTTTAGTACTTTTGTATCATGAAAGGTTTGATGAGGACAGAAGAGCTGTATAGCTCTCTTCAGGGAGAAATCTATGATAACATTATCCCGATAGGGCATTTTGATATGATCAAAGTGGAAGATCTCCCGGTTGAACAAGGTAAGGCAGCAGAATACCTGCGCCGCTCCTATTATAAAGTGAGCCTGGTTAATGGGCACAGCAAAATCCATTATCCCGGACAAAGCTTTGAAATCAATGGTCCTGCCCTGGTCTTTACGCATCCGAATACCCCCTATAAATGGGAAAGAATCAGCAAGCAACAGCGGGGACATATCTGCGTTTTCACTGCCGGCTTCCTGAGTCCGCTGACTAAACCCGAAGATTTTTCGGTCTATCAGTCAGCGGATAAGAGTGTGATCCCGTTGAATGAAACCCTGTCACTGAAACTGGAACGCCTCTTTATGGAAATGAGCGAAGAATTGCGCGGCTCCTACCGCCAGAAGTATGAACTGCTACGTAATATGCTGACCGAAGTGTTCCATCAGGGACAAAAGAGCACCGCCATAGATGGAGAGCAACGGATAGGATCAAATGCCAATGAACGTCTCACGTATCAGTTTTTAGAATTGATGGAAGGTCAGTTCCCCATTGATAACAGCGCTCAAAAGATCATGCTGACTTCACCGGGAGCCTTTGCAGCGAAGCTTTTCGTACACGTAAATCATTTAAACAAAGCATTACATAAAGTTACCGGAAGCTCTACCTCCCAACTGATCAATCAGCGTTTATTACTGGAAGCAAAAAATCTGCTTAAAGGAACCCGCTGGACAATCAATGAGATCTCGGCTGCGCTGGGTTTTGATGAATCCAATCATTTCTCCACCTTCTTTAAACGCCAGGAAGGTATCAATCCTGCAAAATTCAGAAGCAATATTGATTGATTTTTAAACTTTTCTGATTGATTTCGGTATCAATTGTCCGGTAGACTTGAGGAACTTTGTACAAAGAAATCAATACTATGACATGGACAAAAGAAAACATACCGGATCTGAGTGGTAAGACTGCTTTGGTGACCGGTCCAAACAGTGGAATCGGATATGAGATTGCCTTGGCGCTATATCAGAAGGGAGCTTCCGTGACCGTTGCCGGAAGAGACCCGCTGAGGGTTAATGACGCCATCAAAGAAATGAGCCATGCTGGTGGCACTGGAACACTTAGCGCAGGTATACTGGATCTTGCCAGTCTTCAGCAGATCCGGGAATTTGCAGAACAGTTCAAAAAGGAACATGACCAGCTGCATTTGCTCATCAATAATGCCGGCGTGATGACACCTCCTGAAAGTAGAACTGAAGATGGATTTGAATTACAGTTCGGCGTCAACTTCCTGGGGCATTTTGCGCTGACGGGATATCTGTATCCATTGCTGAAAGCCAGTCCTGTCGCGCGGGTAATGAACCATAGCAGCGGCGCACATTCATGGGCAGCGGGTGTCGACTTTGATAACCTGCATGCTGAACATTCCTACGATGCTTCCCGTGAATATGGCATCAGCAAATTGGCCAATCTCCAGTTTACCGCTGAACTGCAGCGTCGTGCCCAGCGTGCAGGTGATGATATACTGGCTTCCGGAGCCAATCCCGGGGTGACGGAAAGCCGCCTGGCGAGATACATGAGCCCTGAAGAATTTCAGGCCGGCATCGACAAGTACGGACAGCTGAAACCCGCATGGCAGGGAGCTATACCAGCATTATATGCTGCAACTGCTGCTGATGTAAAGGGTATGGATTATTACGAGCCCGGCAAAGGTATAAATGAATACAGTGTAAAGGCAGAAATGAGCGCTGCTGCAAATGATGCAGTGCAGGCGGCAAAACTCTGGGCCTATGCAGAACAGGTAACCGGCATCAGCTATCCATAAGCGTTAGACATCATGATATATCGCGGTCTGCAGCGAATATTGGCGATATAGAGCATTACAGACATGGGGTATAAGACAACATCATACTGAATTACAGTTAATTACACTATCGGCACGTGAATTGAAAACGCGTCATCAAACCCATTAACTTAAACATTATGAAAATTGTTGTAATCGGCGGTACCGGCCTCATCGGTAGTCAGCTAGTAAAAAGCCTGAGCAAGCTCGGCCATGAAGTGATTGCTGCATCTCCAAGCTCAGGAGTAAATTCCATCACCGGCGAAGGATTGGCAGCCGCATTTGAAGATGCAGATGCTGTGGTAGATGTATCAAATTCTCCTTCATTTGAGGAGAAAGCAGTAATGGAGTTCTTTACGACTTCAGAAGGCAATATTATTGCTGCAGCCAAAGCTGCAGGAATTGCGCATGTGGTGGCTTTGTCTATCGTGGGTATCGACCGAGATGGGGCAAATCCGTACTTCCTGGCCAAGCTTGCACAGGAGCAACTCATCCGGGAGTCGGGCATCCCCTATTCTCTGCTGCGTGCCACTCAGTTTTTTGAGTTTGTACCGGCCATTGCACAATCGGGAGGTGCCGGTGAAGAAGTGTATTTATCACCTGCCCTGTTCCAGCCACTGGCATCAGCAGATGTCGTAGCAGCATTGGTTAATCTCGTTACCGCAGCACCTTTAAACGATATCGTTGAAGTGGCAGGGCCTGAAAAGATTGGTCTAGACGAAATTGTAAGAAAGTATTTCAGCTCAAAAAAAGAGCAGCGTACAGTGGTTTCAGATAGCAGTGCCGGTTATTTTGGCGCGCCTGTTGATGATCAGACACTGGTTCCGGATCAGCAGCCTATCCTGGGGCAGTACCATTATGATGAATGGATCAGCATCCCCGGAAATCTGAGATAAACAAGAAGGGCATTGCAGAATTTGCAATGCCCTTCTTGTTTATTACTTGATCAGCGTGCCTGGCAGACTGGCAATCGTCTCGCAGCAAAGCTGCTCCATGGCCTGTTTAAACTGTGTTTTAAACAAACCTATAGTATGATCACCACCCCTCTTGCCTAGTGCAGAAACACCATACATGAAAGGTCTGCCCATAAATGTAAACTCTGCACCACTTGCAATAGCCCTCGCAATATCCGGTCCGGTGCGGATTCCGCCATCCATCATCACCGTGATTTTGTCTTTATATTTTCCCGACAGATTACCCAGCGATCTGATCGAAGATTCACCTGCATCGATCTGTCTTCCGCCATGGTTGGAAACGATAATTCCATCGGCGCCCAGGGCTATGGCCTTCTCCGTATCCTGATCGCTCACAATCCCCTTCAATACCAGTTTTCCTTTCCACTGGTCACGGATCGCCGCCACTTTGTTCATGTCTACACGTTTATCAAAGGAAGCATTCATAAACTGCCCCAGCTGCCCCATGTCCAGTCCCTTATCCATATACTTTTTTAGCGTAGCAAACTCAGGGATGCCATTCGCAAGCGTCTGGAATGACCAGGATGGTCTGATGGCCGACTGAAAAACATTTCTGATATTCATTTTTGGAGGCATGGATAAACCCGCCTTAATTTCGCGATAGCGGAAACCAAAGGAAGGAACATCTACCAGCACCACCAGCACCGGGCATTCCACATCTCTGAGGCGCTGCAGGATATCATCGCGCATTGCCGTTTTTGCCGGATGATACAGCTGGAACCAGAAGTTATTGGAAGTGACCTCCGCAATTCTTTCGATACTGCTTGTACCTACCGTGCTGAGGATGAAAGGTACATTGTGTCTTACAGCCGCTTTGGCGAGAATCTCGGAAGCGTTGGGCCACATCAGCCCCTGCAGACCTATCGGTGAGATCCCAAAAGGCGCATCATAACGATGGCCGAACAACTCGGCACTGGTATCCACACCCGCGTAATTCTGCAGGTACTGCGGCATCAGCTCCACATCATGGAAGTCCCTTTCATTTTTTGAAAGGTTCACTTCTTCATTGCATCCCCCTTCGAGGTAATCAAATGCAAATTTGGGAATACGTTTTTTTGCCTTTTTCTTAAGGTCGCCTATAGAGGGGTACCTTGTATCAAAATTTAGAAGATCAGTTGACATACAAATTTATTTTGGTATGATTGTAAAAGGTAAAGATCGTATTCCGCTTTATCCGCAGTTAGTATTAATCTTATCTTCAATGGTACTTTTCTTATCTTAGCTACCAAATATGATTCCTGTATACAGTATCAAGGATTTCTCGCCTTTTTATGCAAAAGAAAATCAGTTCGTGATTGTTCCCTTTGAGCAGTTAAACCGTCCTGTACCCTTCTTGTGGCCGCATAAACACAGCTTTTATGAACTGCTGTGGATCAGGAAAGGAAGCACAAGACATTTTGTAGACAACCAGGAGCTGGCATTGGGCCGCGATACGATTTACTTTATGTCGCCCGGACAAACACATCATTTTGAAGAGTACGGATCTGTGCAGGGCGATAGTATCATGTTCTCCGAGGATTTTTTTATCCTGAATTTTACCAACAAGGAAGCCATCCGCAAACTGTCTTTCCTGCACAACAGTTACAGAAACCCGGGGATAGTGCTGGATGAACAGAGCAAGGAGACATTGGAACCCGTGCTGAAGTTGCTGTACCAGGAGTTTGCCAGGCCTGATTTTTCAAAGATGGTCATCAGTTCATTGCTCTACGTTTTCTTTGAAGTCCTGCAGCGCAAGTATTATGACCAGCAGACACAAATTACGGCCATTGGAGCGCATGTGATGGTGTTCGACAAATTCAGGGCGCTGGTAGAAAGGCATTTCAGCACAGAACACCAGGTATCATTTTATGCTGCAGCGCTCTGCATCACCCCGCACTACCTCAATGAGGCAGTGAAGAAAGCCGCCGGCAAGACTGCCAGTGAATTTATCAAAGAGAGGATCATTCTCGAAGCCAAGCGAATGCTGGTACAGAGCCATATCCCCGTAGGACGGATTGCCGATGAGCTGGGATTTCAGGACTTCTCGTACTTCTCACGCCATTTTAAAAAACACAATGCGCTCAGTCCGGAGCAATACAGAAAGGTCATGATGGAAAAACATCACCTGTAAAACCAAAACATTTACCGATATGAGAGCCGACACCCCTTTTAATACCCTTATCCCGATCCGCGCTACACAGGCCATATTTTTTGTCTGTGGCCTTGGCATCTCCAGCTGGGCACTGATGGTACCTTTTGCCAAGGAACGACTGGCACTGAACGATGCCAGCCTGGGGCTGATCCTGCTTTTACTCGGTGGCGGTGCTATCGCGATGATGCCTGTCACAGGATTTCTGATCTACAGGTTTGGCAGCAGGATTGTGATTCTGATTGCCGCAATTGTAGTGGCGCTGACGCTTCCCCTGCTGCTGGTCATGAGCACGGTAGTGTCACTGGGCCTGGTACTCTTCATCTTTGGGGCTGCTATCGGGACTATAGATGTGGCGATGAATGCACAGGGTGTACAGATCCAAAATCTACATGGCAAGCCCATCATGTCTTCCCTGCACGGCCTTTTCAGTGCCGGCGGACTCATTGGTTCCCTCGGTCTTGGCTTCCTGATCAAAATCGGTTTATCAGCAGTTGTAGGCGCGGTCAGCTTATCGGCGCTGCTCCTCTTGATCGTCCTGCTGCAATACCGTTCGCTGCTTACTGCCCGACATGAAAAGGAACTGATCCGGCAATTCCAGACAGAGACACAATCCGGGGAGACCAAAACCAGTGGAACACCATGGCTAAAGCGAAGCGTCCTTTATCTTGGGATCATGTGTTTTATCGTTTTTCTGTCTGAGGGGGCTATGCTCGACTGGAGTGCGGTTTTCCTGAAGGAAAACAGGGAGGTGGACGTGACGCTCGCCGGATTGGGCTATGCGGCTTTCTCTGTGGCCATGGCCGTGATGAGGTTACTAGGAGATAAACTGGTAGCGCGTCTGGACGGTAAAACTGTCGTGGTGTACGGAAGCCTGATTGCTGCCGCTGGTCTTTTTATCGCTGTGCTGACACCATGGCTGATCACTTCATTACTGGGGTTTATCCTGCTGGGTATCGGAGCGGCGAATATTGTCCCGGTGTTTTTTAGTGAAGGCGGGCGTCTGAAAAACGTATCTTCTACCGTGGCTATCCCGGCGATATCCACACTTGGTTATGCAGGTCAGCTGGCAGGTCCGGCAACACTGGGTTTTATCGCGGAGCATACTTCATTGCCTGCGGCGCTGGGCTTTGTAGGATTTCTGATGCTGCTGGTAGGAATTTCCTACAGTTTCAAAAAAAAGGCCCACTCTAATGAGCAGGCCTCTTCTATCCATTAAAGGAAAATATTATTGAGCAGCAACCAATTTTACACCGATCTCAAAGTTATCATCGATAGCTTTATCACCGATAGTATCAAAGAATGATTTTGAACCATATTTGATATCATATTTAGTACGGTCAACGATGATCTTTCCTGCAAGTGCAGAAACAGTACCGTCAGCATTTACCGTAACACTCGCAGGGAAGGTTAATGGTTTAGTGATACCTTTAAGCGTCAGGTTACCTGTAACCAGCAGTTTGGAACCCACTCCTGCAACTTTAGTGATTACAAATGTTGATGTAGGGAACTTTTCAGTACCAAAGAAATCATCAGCTTTAAGGTGACCTTCCAGTTTAGCGCTTCCGTCTGCATCTTTGATGGTCGTCATATCAATTACGAAAGAACCACCTTTAACACTTTTGCCATCTACACTCAGCGTACCTGATTTCAGGGAAACTGTTCCGTTATGTGCACCTGTAACCTTTTTGGCTGCCCAGGTAATGGTAGATTTGGCTGCATCAACTGTATAGGTAACAGGTTTAACAGCAGCTGTAAATGCTGAAAGACCAACAATAGCGATCAGCGCGAAAATTGAATTGACTTTTGATTTCATTATCTTAGATTTTATGTGATATAAAAATAGAAATAACATTGGTCAATTCTTATATCCCGGAAATAATTTTCTCCGGCAACAGCAGCGCTCCGGCTTTATTCAAAGGACTCTTTAATGAAGCTAAGGTATTCCTGATGATTGGAACGTGAGAATTTGATATCGCGGCAACCATTGAATTGTACAAAAGATTTTAAAGCCTCAATGATCTTTTCCAGCTGCTCCTCCCGGAGTTCAATTTCTTCAAAATGAAGATTATGCACGGTCAGAACCTTATTTTTCCTGTCAGCCTTGGCGTCCATCCTGGCCACAAAAACATCCCCCAGCAGCACAGGCAGAGAAAAATAACCATACTTTCTTTTCGGTGCCGGCACGAAACATTCAATCTGATAGTCGAAGTTGAAGAAGTCCTTCAGACGGTGCCGGAAAACATTGAGGATATCAAACGGGGATAAAATAAAGGCTTCCCCTGACAATTGGATATCCCCTGACTGATCTGCCATCATGTAAAACTCCGTTTTCAGTCCTTCCACATTCACCCTGCGCAGTTCTCCTTTAGCGAGCATCAGCTCCAGCTGCTTTTTCAGCAGATTTCCTTTTACCCTGCAGGCACGCCAGACCATCTCCTTCACTGAGGCAATGCCCAGTGCAGCAAGTGTACGTCGGATGATATACCCGGCGAACTCCTCCGGCGAGGGTACGCTATGGTCAGTATCCACGGGAATTAAGTTCAGCGGCAGGTCATACAGCTTCTGAAACTTCGGGCTACGGCTGATCATCAGTTCCCCTTCCAGGTACAGGCGTTCCAGCGCAACCTTTGCCGGCCGCCAGTCCCACCAGCCCGAGCTCGCCTCCAGCCTGTCATTGTCAAAGTCGCCCACCATCAGCGGCCCTTCACGTTCAATACGGTCGAGCACCTCCTTTTTTAACCTGATCTCTGCGGGCGACAGCTCCTTACCTTTTGCCGCAAAGCTTTCCTTTACCGGCAGTGAAAAGCGGAAATCAGTCATAGGCATAAAACCTGCATCAGAACTGAAATACTCAAAGATCTTTCCCTCCTCCGTCAGGTCTGCCAGCCATTGCGGCTGATAGTCCGGCACCCGTGCGGCAAACACATGGTGATGCGCCCGCTCTACCACATAGTTGGTATCCAGCTGTACAAAACCCAGGTGGTCAATGATCCTGTATACCGCCTCTGCTCCAAGCCCAAACTGTGCAGTGCTGGCCAGTCCCGCGGCATGCAGGATCATTTTACGTACCTCTTGCTTAGAAATCAGTAATGGTTCCATGGCAGCAAAGTAAGAAATATTTCAGTTAAGCACCGTAAATGCTTTTCAGGAACTCCTCCAGTCCCAGAGGTTTTCTGCCGAGTATCTTCGCCAGGTCACTGCGATTGGTATCAAACTGTCCTTCTTTGATTGCCTCACCGAATCCTGCGAAAAAGGCAGCATCACCTTCAGGTACACCAACCTTTACCAGCTGAGCAATGTACTCGTCTTTTGCCGGACTGTAATAGTTGACATCCTTTCCGGTAATAGATGAGATAAAGCCTGCAATGTCGCCGAATGAATAGGCAGTATCGGCAGTAATTGCATACTCCTGGTTTTCATGTCCGCTGGTTGTGAGCACCACTGCCGCAGCTTCAGCCATTTCTGAGCGCGCCACAAAGGGTGTTTTACCTTCACCTGCCGGGAAGAAGATCCCTGTTTCCAGAACATTCTGACCTGCAAACATCGGTACCAGATCAGCGTAAAGTGTATTGTCCAGCAAAGTATAGGCAACACCAGAAGCCCTGAGGTAATCTGCTGTATCGCTGTGGATCTGGCTAACCAATGGGATCGCAGAATCCCGGAAGTTTTCGATATCGATGCTCGTGTACAAAATATGTTTTACGCCATTCTCTTTGGCGGCATTGATCACGTTCTGGTGCTGCGTCAGTCTCTCATTCAGATCTGAAGAAGATACCAGCAGAAGTTTCTCTATCCCCTGCAGGGCAGCGCTTAAAGAACTCGTATTGTGGTAATCACCAACCCTGATTTGTATGCCTTTATCTTTAAGATCAGCAGCTTTGTTTTCATCTCTTACCAAAGCCGCAATCTCATTTGCTGCGATGCCCTTTGCTAAAAGTGTATTGATCGTATGTTGTCCGAAATGGCCTGTAGCGCCTGTTACTAAAATCATCTTTGTTCGTTTTAATATGAATAATTATCTTTGTTACTCAAAGAAACTAATAATAATATCAAAAAGTAACTTGTTACCTTTTCGTAACAGTGAAAATAGTAGTAACCTTTACGTGACTAATGGAGAAAAAATTTGATAATAACCCTTGTCCGGTGACGGCAACCATCGCACTGATCGGCGGAAGGTGGAAAACCATCATCCTCTATATCCTTTCCGACCATACCCGGCGCTTTGGTGAAATCGCTGCAAGGATGCCCGCTATTTCCAGGAAAGTACTGACGGAGCAGTTAAAGGAACTGGAAGCTGACGGACTGATCAGCAGGCAGCAATTTAAGGAAATCCCTCCGCGTGTAGAGTATTCCCTTACAGAACTGGGTCAGAGTCTTTCGCCAATACTGGATGAAATTGCTGCCTGGGGTAAAGAAAAAGTATTAAATGCGTAGCAGGAACACACCTGCTACTTTGCCGCCGTCAGTGAAAAAGGTTGATCCGCTTCAGCCAAACCGCGCTTAAGGGCCGGCTGATCTGACATCTGCAGATTCAGCGTCCCTCCTTTCATGATGTCAGCATGTGTAATATAATGGTGTGTAAACGCTTTTCCATTGAGCGTTGCTCTTTTGATATACACATTTTTGCTGCTGTTCAGGGGCGCCTTAATGATAAACTTCTTTCCGTTTTCCAGGTTCATGGTAACCTTCCTGAAAACCGGGCTTCCCAGTACGTACTGGTCTGTGCCAGGCGTAACGCTGTAAATGCCCATGGCACTCAGCACATACCAGGAACTGGTTTGTCCCTGATCTTCATCCCCCGGGTAGCCATTCTCCGTAGCATTGTACAATCTGCTCATGATCTCACGGGTATGGAACTGCGTTTTCCAGGCTTGTCCTGCATAAGTATACAGGTAGGCCATGTGCTGGGTCGGCTGGTTCCCATGGGCATACTGCCCCATATTGGCCATCACCATTTCTGTCATCTCATGGATCATCCCCCTGTAACTCCCCACGTTCACCCTGTTGGGCTCAGAAAACACCGAATCCAGCTTTGCAGTGAAGTTGGCATCGCCACCCATCAGGCGGATTAATCCTCTGATATCCTGAAAAACCGACCACTGCCAGTGCCATGCATTTCCTTCAGTAAAGGGGCCGCCCCACTCGGCGGGATCAAAATCCGGCGCCCATTTGCCGGCAGCATCCCTGCCACGCATAAAACGTGTTGAAGGATCATATACATTTTTATAGTTGTACATCGGACGCGAAAAAGTATCAGCATAGAGTGGCTTCCCCGTCATTTGCGCCAGCTGGTAGCCGCAGAAATCATCATAGGCATACTCCAGGGTTTTTGCCGTAGCTTCACGAAATTTCGGATAAGGCACATAACCCAGGGCATCGTATTCTTTCCAGCCATCACGGCCATTGGCAGGACCCCAGGGACCTTTGTTTTTTGCTTCATGCAGGTAAGCTTTCAGCGCAAGCTCAGGATCAAAAGTATGAATACCCTTTGCCCAGGCATCCGCGAGTAAGGAAATCGCATGGTTGCCGATCATACTGCCCGCCTCGCTGGGGAACGACCAGGAGGGCAGCCAGCTACATTGCTGATAGGCATCCAGCAGGGCATGCACATATCTGCCATGCATTTGCGGCTGTACAATGGTATTCAAAGGGAACTGGGCGCGGAAGGTATCCCAGAAGCCAGTATCGGTGAACATATATCCATCATGGATTTTGGCATCATAAGGGCTGAAATAATAAGGTTTGCCCCCTTTGCCCAACTCATAGAACTTCCTTGAAAACAGGCTGGCCCTGAAAAAGCAGGAGTAGAAAGTCGCTTTATCTGCTTCAGACCCACCTTCAACCAGCACTTTTCCGAGCGATTTGTTCCATACCCCGGCGGCTTTCGCTTTGGTATCTTCCAGCGTTTTATCCCTGCCCAGCTCCGTATCGAGATTGAGCATCGCCTGCTCATCACTGATATAAGATGAAGCAACTTTTACCTGCACCTTTGCGCCGGCAGCAAACTCCAGGTATGCCCCCTTGCCCTCTCCCTCAGCCGTCACTGCTAAATCCTGAACCGTATTTTTTCTGTTTTCCCAGGTTCCATAGGATTTAAAAGGCTGATCAAAAACCGCAACAAAGAAGTTCCTGAAGCCTTTTTTGAATCCTTCCCCGTTATGTACATAGCCGGTAATCTTACGTTCCTCAGGATAAATGTGTACACCGCTCATTCCAATATATCCATCGAGGACCAGAAAACTCTTCTTCCCCTCAGGATAGCTGAACCGCAGATGCGCACCCCGTTCTGAAGGAGAGATCTCCGTGCTGATCGCGTTTGCAAAACGAACCTTATAGTAGTTAGGTTTCGCTACCTCATCAGCATGACTGAAGCGGGCTTCACGCTCATTCTCATTGACAATCAGCCGCTCTGTCATCGGCATAAAGGAAAAAACCGCATAATCCCTGGTCCATGAACTGCACTGATGCGCCTGCTGAAAACCACGGATATGTTCTTTCTGGTACTGATATTTCCAGCCATCCCCATTCTTTCCCGTTTGCGGGCTCCAGGTATGCATGCCAAAAGGCAGGGCAATTGTAGGATAGGTATTGCCCCTGGTCAGTTCATGACTGGAGTTGGTCCCCTGCAGGGTGTTTACATAGCTGACCAGATCTTTCTGCTGGGCAAAAGCAGCAGTACTGTAGAGGAATAAAAAAATTGCAGACTTGAGTTTCATAAGCATCTATCGTTTACCATCCCGGATTTTGCACCATCAAATTATCTGAATTTACATCTTTTGAGGGAATTGGAAATAAATAATGTCGTTTATTGAAAACCCGTGTCTCAAAAGGTACCACCTTGTAAAAGTCGGGCAGCTCAGCGCCGATGTTTAAACCAAGGATTGGCCCGTTGTCTGTCTGCTCTGCAATCTTCCAGCGACGCGTATCAAAATAGCGGACATTTTCAAAACACAGTTCTACCCTGCGCTCTTTTCTGATCGCTGCACGCATAGCAGCCTGGTCGCCCGGCGCAGCAAGCGTCGCTGATCCATATTGTGGAATACCCGCTCTTTCCCTGATCATGTTCAGGTACCTCAGGATATCCGGATCGCCGGGAGTAGATTCATTGAGCGCCTCCACATAATCCAGGTATACATTAGCCAAGCGGTACAGGATCACAGGGCGGTTATTTTCATCCCATTTACCCAGTCCCATCGCTTTGCGCACCACATAACCGGTCGGACAATAATCACCACCCCCAGTCTTTTTACCCGAGTTACCGCTATTGTACAAACGCGTAGTGATCAGGCCATTGTTCACATTTAACCAGATGCTGTTATCATAAGTGATATTCACATAAAAGCGGGGCTCACGGTTTACCCATTGGTTATAGGTACTCCTGGCTTCCGGTGCACCAACCGGTTTGTAGTCGGTAAAACCCGCGTTTACATAACCTGATGTGGCATCATCAATACTTTTGCCATTAGACATAAAAAAGGCATCTACCTGTACCTGCGTAGCCCCCAGTGCACCTGAGGCGCGGGAGTCTGAATTGGAACCACTGTGGTACGGCGTCATTTCGTACTGACGCGGACCTACAGATGATCCCGGGCGTGCAAAGATCACCTCTGAGTTCCACTGCACGAGAAACACGTTGCGGCAGGACAGGTATGCCGCCAGCGCAGGATCTGCATTCGTCTCTTTATACAGGCTGTAGGTTCCGGCAAATTGGGTCAGGTATTCCCTGTAGGCATCACTCGCCCGCTTCCACTTACTGATATCCGCTGTACTACTCACCAGCTGTACACCATCCTTATTCCTGAGATTCGCCAGGTCGGCATTACCATTGTAAAGCGGACTGGCATTTAACAGTAGCGCCTGTGCCCTGAAAGCCATGGCTACACCTTTCGTAATACGTCCGTAATTGTTATCATTCACAGGTACCACCGGCAGATCCCCCGCCGCATTCTGCAACTCGGTGCTGATGTAATTGATACATTCCTCAAAAGTATTTCGCGGTAAGCGGAAGCTCTCTGCCGGTGCATCAGGCTCAATCACGGTTTCCCCCAGTAACACCACGGGTCCATATAAGCGAACCAGGTAAAAGTAATACATCGCCCGCAGCGCCCTGGCTTCAGCCTTGTACTGCGTAATGATTGCCGGGGTAATATCCTGGTTCACCTTATCAATATTAGCGATAAAGAAACTGGCGGAGCGGATTGACCGGTAGAAGTTGTTCCAGTAGCCACTCACAAAACCTGAGTTCGCATCCCAGCTGCCCAGGTTCATGCTGTTACTTTGCACAAAACTCCAGAGGTACTCCCCTTCATCAGCACCTCCGGTCCACATGCCCGCATTGGACTCCCCTGCAGGGTTGCGCTGACCAAATTCATCGGGGACACTGGCGTATACATTATTGAGAAACTTCTCTGCGGTAGCACGCGTAGTAAAGGTTTGGTCCAGCGTGAGCCTGTCATCAGGAATCTGATCCAGGAAGCCTTTTTTACAGGAGGTTGCCATGCTCAGGCAAAGTATTAAAGCAGCATAAATATATCTTTTCATAACTTCAGATTAAAATTTAACATTGAGTCCCAGTGAAAGCGTAGCGTTGATCGGATAACGGGAACCATCGGCGGTATTGTTGCTGTTGTTGGTATTCAGCTCCGGATCCCATAGTTTGAATCCGCTCCAGGTAAAGAGATTGGAGCCGATCAGGTAGATCGCCGTATTGCCTACATGCAGTTTTTTAGATAAGTCTTTGGGCAGGTTATAACTCAGCTGTGCCGACTTCAACCTGATGAAATCCACTTTTTTGATCCACCATGAACTGTTCTGTACATTGTTGAAGTTCTGATCCTGACCAAAAGCCAGACGCGGATAAAAAGCATCCTGACGCGGATTCTCCGGTGTCCAGCGGTCAGATATAATCGCATAGGCATTGCTCAGTCCGCCGTTACCGTTAAAAGGCTGGATGGCAGAGCCGCCGAGCGCAATATCAGCACCACTGATTCCCTGGAAGAAGGTGCTGAGTCCAAAACCCTTGTAGCCTACATTGATACCAAATCCGTAAACTTTATTTGGTACATCTCCCCTTCCGATTCTGGTCTGGTCGAACGAGTTGATGAGCCCATCCCCGTTCAGATCCGCATATTTGATATCCCCCGGTTTTACCAGCGCCTTTGATCCCGGAACCGGACTGGCGTCAATCTCGGCCTGACTCGTAAACAGACCCAATGCCTGATAGCCATATCTGGCGAGGATGTTATTTCCGCGATGGTTCATCCATGGATAGGGCTGCGGAGGCAGGTCGTCCTCAATCAATTTATCCCTGGTATAAGTAAAAGTTCCGTGGAAGCCCACATCTACCTGTCCGAGTTTGGCATTGTAATCTACTGTCAGATCTATACCACGGTTGTCCACTATCCCCAGGTTTCCATAAGGCTGCGACACCAGACCCACATAACCGGGGATCGACTGACGTTGCAGAAAGATACCCGTGCGCTTCTCTTTGAACAGGTCTACGATCACACTCAGGTTGTTGTTCAGCGTTTTGATCTCCATTCCCAAATCCTGCTTCCGTGATTCTGCCCAGCGGATATCCACGCCGTAATCACTCACCTGGATACCTCCCGGGTTATTGAAGTTCTTGCCCAGCTGGTATCCCGTGGCGCCGTCAGACACCAGCGTAAGATAGGCAAAGCGACGGCCGACAAGGCTGGAATTGGCAATTCTGCCGATACCGGTTTTTCCGTCAGAATACCTGAACTTTAAGAAGTTTATCACGTTGCTGAGTGGCTTAAAGAACTCCTCATTTGACGGTACCCAGCCAATACCGAAGGCCGGGAAAGTACCATACCTGTTCTGTGGCGCAAACAACTCCGCCCCGTTATAGCCGATATTCAGCTCCGCAAAGTACCTGTCATTATACGAGTATGTGGTACGTGCGGCAAGGCCGATCTGGCGAAATGGAATGGAAGAGGTAAAATCTCCTGCAAAAGGATAGGTCTGATCGATGGAATAGCCCAATGCCAGTCCGCTGACACGGTGTTTGCCAAAACTGCGGTCGTAATTCACTGCCGCTTCATTATAAAACTGGCGGTTTCCATCCCTTGAAGGATCGTATCCCAGATAGTTCTGCGTACTCGTAAAAGTCTGCTGCAGGTTCAGTGATCCGTCAGGTTTGTACGGCGAATTGGTACCCGGAACATTCACCGGGAAAAAGGTACTCTGACGTTTAGAGCGGTTCACATCATTGCTGTTTCTGGTATCAAAGGCCAGCATTGCCGTGGCAGTAAGTCCTTCGGTTATAAACTTCAGATCCTGTGTTACCCTCAGATTGGTATTGAGTAAACTCTCAAACTCCGTCCTGTAGCCCCTGGTGGTTAAATCCGCATAGGGATTCCTGAAACCACCATTTGAGGATTGTCCGGGAACAAATCCTCCCGGATACATGATCGGATAGGCTACCGGCGAAGCATCCAGGGCTGAGCGGAAGATATCGGCCGTGTTGATGGAGGGATAATTGCCCGTTGACACATAACCCTGGATTCCTAAATCCAGTTTTGTGGTCCCTGTTAACTTGAGGTTCAGGTTACTGGTAAAATTGTAACGTTTAAAGTTCAGGTCTGAATTGTATTGTGAAAGATCATCCGTTTTGAGATATCCTGTTTCGTTGTAATAGGCAAGAGAGACATAATACTGCGCATTATCGACACCGCCTGAGGCATTCAGGTTAGCCCTCCGGGTATGACTGTATTTATTGAACAAGGCATCTACCCAGTCTACATTCGGATACAACAGCGGGTCTGCCCCCGAAGCAGTTTTGCTGATATAGTCCTGCGTATAGGCTGCAGGCAGGCCCCGACCGGCACTGGCTTCATTGGCCAAGTTCATATAGGTGATTCCGTCAGTCAGCTCAGGGCGCTTGGTAAAGGTGGTCACCCCTTCATTGTAATCAAAAAGGATCTGAGGTTTCCCTACCTTACCGACTTTGGTTTTAACGATGATAACCCCGTTTGCCCCCCTGACACCGTATACTGCTGTACCGGAAGCATCTTTCAAGACTGTAAAGGATTCGATATCTTCCGGGTCGATGTTATCAATTGATCGTTCCACCCCATCTACCAGCACCAGCGGACTGCTTGAGTTACCGCCAAAAGTGGCGATACCACGGATAAAGATATCTGCCGTTGTCCTTCCCGGCTCCCCGCTGCGCTGTACGCCAACAACCCCTGCAAGTCTTCCAGCCAGGGACTGCGTGACACTCGCTACAGGTTGTTTAAGTTCCGTTCCGGTGATGGTCGACTGTGCGCCGACCAGCGATACTTTACGCTGCTGGCCAAATCCTACCACGGCAACCTCTTCCAGTGCATTGTCGTCTGGCCTGAGCTGCACAGCGATTGTCTTCTGCGTGCCCACGATGATCTCGCTGCTCTGGTAGCCCACATAAGTGATCACGAGAACCGAGCCCTGGGAAGGTACATTAATACTGAAACTTCCGTTGACATCTGTGGCAGCCACCAGCTGCGTTCCCTTGACGCGTATACTCGCACCAGGAATGGCTATGCCCTGTTCATCCTTTACGATACCACGCACCACAATTTGTGCGGACGCTATGGGAGAACCGATGTTTTTTGAAAGCAGAATCGTTTTATCAACGATATTAAAGTTAACATTCAGCCGCTCAAGACAGGAGTTCAAAGCCTCCTCGATTGTTGCATTTTTAAGGTTAACTGATATAATTTCTGTCGCCGGATCAAAATCATTGCTGAGAAATACATAGCCGGTCTGGCTTTTGATCATCTTCAGCACCACAGAAAGCGGCTGATTGCGCTGCCTGAGGTTTATTCTTTGTGCCACCACAGAGGCACTCGCCTGCACAAGGGCTATCATGAGAATGAAAGTTGTAAGTTTCAAGATCAATAGCAATTTAGGGCCTGTCTTTAGTTGAGACACACCGGGGTTAAAAGCATTTATTTTCATACTTTTGAATGGGTTTGGGTTAATGCAGAAAATTCAGATTTTTATTTCCGGTTCATAACCGGAAGGGGTTAGCTCAAATCTTTAGCCGGGCAATGGGTCCAAGCATTGTCCGGCCTTGTTTAAGTCCCTTGTAGGCTCAGCTACAACATCGTAGATGTTTTCTCATGTTCATACTGGGTTTAATGTTATTATTTGGTTATTTAATTGCGGGCTTTGGTCGATCCTGTCCTTACTGTTGTGTAATGACGATTTTCTTTCTTCCCTTTTGGTTCAATGGTGTTTCCAGCCTGAATTTAATCCTGGCCAGTCTCAATAAACTAAATGCTTTTGAGGCATCCATATTGCGGTAAACTTCACCGTTAAATTTGTTGCCTGGTGCTTTCCCCAGGTATTCTACATCCAGATCGTACCATCTCGAAAATTGGTTCATCACCGTGTGGATGTCCGCATCGTCAAATTTGAAAGTCCCGTTTTTCCAGGCTACGGCAGTACTGGTATCGGCTTTGCTCAGCCTGATCCGCTCATCTACGATCGCTTGTTCACCCGGCGCAAGCACTGCTGCAAAGGCTCCGGGGCGACTCACGCGTACGCTTCCTTCCAGCAATGTGGTAACGGCAGCTTTTTCTTCTTTATAGGTATTGATATTAAAATGTGTTCCCAGTACTTCCACCTGCTGACCCTCACTCTGCACCACGAATGGCAATAGCGCACCGGCACGGCTTATTTTGGAAACTTCAAAATAGGCTTCGCCGCTAAGCTCTACCCTGCGCTCTTTCAGGGCTACAAAGGATACAGGATATTTTAACGAAGAGGCGGCATTGAGCCAGACATGCGTTCCATCCGGCAGCAGCACCTCATATTGCCCACCGGCAGGTGTCGCAATCGTATGGTATTGGGGAAGTTCATTCTCCTGGCTGATCACTTCGTATACGATGCGTCCCTCAGCAGATTTTCTGATACGTACATTACCCTCTTCTGCAACTTTTCCATCTGCTGCATCCGTCAGGGATACTTTCCGCCCATCCGCAAGGATTAAAGTTGCCTTATTTCCCCCGGGTTTGATTTCGCCTTTGAACGTGGTATAACGTACCGGAGCTTCCTGCTGCAGGGTTCTCATGAAGTAAACAGCAGCAGATAACACCATCAGTACTACGGCAACACCAAGCATTTTTTTCCAGAGTGCGATGACAGGAACTGGTGCTGCGACTGATTCCTGAGCTGAGGAAGATTCAGGATTGTTGAATATCTGGTTGAGTATACCTGTTTTCTGGTCTGCATCAAGCCCTCTTGTAAATGTGGTCTCTTCCAGATAATTATCCATCAGTTGATGCAGGATATCCTGATGTTGAGGATCATTCACGATCTGCAGAAACTCATTTGTTTCCTCCGGAGTAGCTGAGCCACTCAGGTACAATGTAAACAATAGTTGTATTCTGGAATCTGTGATCATCAAGGTATTTCTCTTTAAACGCCTGACGCATGAAAAAGAAATCAGGGGTAACGGAATTGAAAAATAATTTCAATTATTTAACAACTACCTCTTGTTGAGCAAGATAAAAATCAGAACCGAAGCATTGATCTCCTGCAAATGTGCCCTGATGGATTGGAGTGCGAGTTTCATATGTTTGTGTACCGTGCCCCGGGAGATGTTCAGTTTCTCCGCAACCTCTTCATATTTAAGACCCTGTTCGTGGCACATTTCATAAACCAGCTTTCTCTGCGGGGGTAACACATTTACTGCTGTTTGCAGCATTTTGGCCGATTCACGATACAAGAGCCTGTGCTCGGAGTCGCTCGAGCCCGCGACATCCAGATCATGAACATCCTGATGACTGATCGCCTGGGCGGCGATTTTGCGCAGTACGCTATAGCTGTGGTTCCTGGCCATGCGGTTGATATAGGCACCGAAATTCTGGATGTTCTCTATCTCTGCCCTGTTCAGCCAGATTTTGATAAAAATATCCTGCACAATCTCTTCTGCATGAGATCTGGAACGTGTTAAGCGTAATGCGAAATCATAAACCAAAGTCTGGTACTGTTCAAACAGTTCAGTAAAAGCCAGCTGGTCGCCAGCAGCAACTTTATGCAGGGTTTCTCTCTCCAGCCAGTTATGATTTAATTGATCTGCGCACATGCGGGTTTATCGTTATAGTTATCCAAGATAACCAAAACATCCATTACGTTTGTCAGATACACACTAAAAATTAGAGGCTATCAAGCCTCAAGAAAAATCTGGCGGAATTTTAAGGGCGACATCTGTGTTTTTTTTCTGAATAATGTGCTGAAGGACTGTGCGTGCTCAAAACCGAGCGCAAAGGCGATTTCGCTCACTGTCAGGCTGGTTACGGACAGCTTCTCCTTGGCTTTCTCAATGAGTTTTTCGTGGATATGCTGCTGTGTATTCTGCCCGGTATGCACCCGCAGCAGATCACTCAGGTAATTGGGTGAAAGGTTCATCAGTCCGGCGATATGCTGCACGGTTAACAGACCATGCTGTGCCGCATCGTTGTTCTCAAAATACTGATCCACCAGCTGCTCAAACTTCGCCAGCAGCTCATAATTATTGTTTTTACGGGTAATAAACTGCCGCTCATAAAACCGGTTAGAGTAGTTGAGCAGCAGTTCTATCTGTGATAAAATGATCTCCTGTGTATGTTTATCAATCGGAGCGCATTCTTTGTCGATCTTCTTCATGATCGTAATCAGGTCATCCTCTTCTTCGGCAGAGAGGTGCAGCGCCTCATTTACGGCATAGGAGAAATACCCGTAATTACCGATGCCGGATGCCAGCGGATGCTTCAGCAGGAAATCCGGGTGGAAGATCAACAGGTAACCTGAACCACATTCCATGTTGTGGACATCCAGGTATTGTACCTGATTGGGAGCGGTAAAACTCAGAACGCCCTTATCATAATCGTAGTGCTGCTGACCATACCTGATCTTACCCGTTGCTTCTCTCTTCAGGGCAACACAGTAAAACCTGTTTACAAACCCTTTCCATACCTCGTCATCGAGGAAGATAGATTCCGAAAGGTTGATGACGCTGACCAGCGGATGTTTCGGGGAAGGTAGCGAGAGCAAACGGTGAAATTCAGATATAGATTTTATGGCGTTCATTGTTCTAATTTAAGCATTAATCGATCAATCCCATCCCAAACTCGTCATATGTTTTACCGGTATCCGTTCCAAGCGGTACGATGCTGTCGATTTTTGCCAGCTCATCTGCGCTGAGTTGAATGTCAGCGGCAGCCATATTCTGTTCCAGGTATTTCCTGCGTTTGGTACCGGGAATAGGCAATATGCCGCGACTGATGATCCAGGCCAGGGCCAGCTGTGAGGAGCTTACGTTCTTTTCTGCAGCCATGGCTTCGATTGCTTTTACGAGCTCAATGTTTTTATAGAAATGCTCTTCCTGGAAACGTGGAATGGCGCGGCGGAAATCATCTTCCGGCAGATCATCTATCGTCCGGATATTTCCTGATAAAAATCCGCGTCCCAGTGGTGAATAAGCCACAAAACCTATCCCCAGTTCATCGAGTGTCTGCAATACGCCCCTTTCCTCTACCGTACGCTCAAACAGGGAGTATTCACTTTGAACGGCGCTGATGGGATGTATTGCATGTGCTCTTTTCACTGTTTCCGAGGAAACTTCAGAAAGGCCGATATAGCCGACTTTTCCCTCTTTCACCAGCTCAGCCATGGCCTCAACCGTTTCTTCAATAGGGGTATTTTTATCGAGGCGGTGCATATAATACAGATCGATGTAATCAGTATTCAGGTTTTTCAAAGATCGTTCTACCGATTTTTTCACATATTCCTTTTTACCATTGATGGCCCAGGTAAGCTGGTTGTTGTCGTCGATCTCCCAGCCAAATTTTGTAGCGATGATGTATTGGTCGCGTTTTCCTGCAATGGCTTTGGCAATCAGCTTCTCATTTTCAAATGGCCCGTACAGATCGGCCGTATCCAGGAAATTGCCGCCCAGTTCAAGTGATCTGTGAATAGTGGCGATGGCTTCCTGTTCATCGGCTTTGCCGTACATGTTACCTTCCTGAAATCCAGTCATGCCCATGCAGCCTAAACCAATTTGCGGGACAATGAGCCCCTGACTTCCTAATTTTACTTTTGTGATTTCCATATTCGTGATTTGATAGTTCAAAGTTCGCGGCTTTGGAAAAGCCTGAAGTATGCAAAACCCCGAAGATTGTATGCAAAGCCCGGTTGGGTAAACCGATTTTTTAGCTATCTTTCGGCTATGACCAGATATAAAATCACCAACGTGTTTGCGGCCCTTGCCCTTGGATGCCTGATTGTTGCTTTTACACAAAGCACTAAAGTTATACAAGATGCCCTGGTGGTGAAGGCCCCTTTTGAGATGCCTGCGATACGGATCCCCAATTTCAGCCAGTGCGATACCTTCATCGTTACCTCCTTTGGCGCCAGAAAGGGCGATCAGCAGAGCACTACGGCAGCTATCGCCGCGGCGATCAAAAAAGCGAATGCCAGTGGTGGTGGTGTGGTGCTGATTCCTCCGGGGGAATGGCTCACAGGAAAGATTCATCTGAAAAGCAATGTAAACCTGCACCTTGCAAAGGGAGCGCAATTGTTATTTTCAGGAAACCCAGAGGATTATCTTCCTGCGGTATCTTCTACCTGGGAAGGCATGGAATGTATGAATTACTCACCGCTGATTTACGCTTATGACTGCAAAAACGTTGCTATATCCGGTCAGGGAGAGATCAAGGCAAAAATGGAAGTCTGGCAGAAATGGTTTGCGCGACCGAAAGCTCATATGGAAAGCATCAAGCGCCTGTATAACCTGGCCTGGGACCGCAAGCCTCTGAAACAAAGAAAGATGGTTAACGACACTGCACACCTGCGCCCGCAGTTTATTCAGTTTAACCGCTGTGAAAACGTGCTCATAGAAGGCATCACCATTACCAACAGCCCCTTCTGGACAATCCATCCCTACCTGTCAAAAAATGTAGTGATCAGAAAAGTGAATGTATATGCGCACGGGCATAACAATGATGGCGTAGACCCGGAAATGAGCCAGAACGTGCTGATTGAGAACTGTACCTTTGATCAGGGTGATGATGCGATCGCCATCAAATCGGGCAGAAATCCCGAAGGATGGATTTACAAGACTCCTTCAAAAAATGTGGTCATCCGCAACTGCGTAGTCAAAAACGGGCATCAGCTTGTGGCTATTGGTTCTGAACTGTCAGGGGGCATTGAAAATGTATTTGTGGATCAGTGTGAAGTGCTGCAGGGTGCCAAGCTGGATCACCTGATCTTTATCAAAACGAACGAGAGAATGGGGGGCTATGTAAAAAACATCTTTGCCAGCAATATCAAATCAGGGAAGATCGACTTGGGTATTCTGGGTATAGAAACGGATGTGTTATACCAATGGCGTACACTGGTACCTACCTATGAAAGGAAGCTGACGCCAATACAGGATATCTTTCTGGAAAATGTAAGTGCGGCGGATGTCAAATTTGTATCAAGGGTACTTGGACAAAATGAATTGCCGGTCAAAAATGTAAACCTCAGGGCCGTAACGGCAAGCAGTGTTGCGGGAGAAAGGTATATACAGGAGAACCTGCAGGGTTTTACGGTGAATTAGTTTTATACCTATACTTTTACCTGATCCAGCAGGTACCGCGCGGTCTTCATGATTTTGTCGAGGTTGCTCTGGCTGTTGGTCACCTTGGCGATCATCACACCTCCCTCAATGATCGCTATCAGCGACAGGGAAAACTGGGAGGGATCGAAGGTCTTTTTGAACTCTCCTTTTTCAATTCCGCCAAGATAGAGGTCCTGAACATGGAGTTTCCACTTGTTAATGGCTTTCGCGGCGCGCTCTTTTAAAAGGCTATTGGTATCATCGGCCTCAATGGCGGTATTTAAGATGGGGCAGCCTCCTTCCGGGAAACCATTCCGGGTAAAATGATCGTAGGCATGGATATAAGCGAGCAGTTTATCGTAATAATTTGCTGCCTGCTCCACCCTGCTCTGTACCAGCTGCATCACCTTTCTGTGGTTGAAATCAAAGACAGCGAGCGCTACTTCTTCCTTGTTGGCGAAGTTGCCATAGATGCTTCCCTTGGTGAGGCCCGTAGCTTCCGTCAGGTCTGACATTGATGTTCCGGCATAACCCTTTATGTTAAAGATCGCTGCAGAGGTTTCAATGATTCTTGCCCTGGTACGTTCGGATTTGCCCATCTTTTTTTCCATATTCCAAATATACCAAAAGGTATAAATAATTGGGGGCTAAAATATCCTAGCCCCCAATATGTTTAATTACTTTCGCCACCCATTGCCCTGAACAAATGAATCAAAGCAGTGTACGACTGACGTTTCAGGTTTACCTGCTCAATCTCTGCATTCAGTACACTCCCCTGCGCAACGATCACTTCCAGGTAATTCGCGTAACCTGCAAGATAGAGATCGTTGGCGGTAGAGAGTGCTTCACGCAACTCCTTTACTTCATCACTTTTAAGTTCGTATGCTGCATTGTAGTTTTTTATAGCCGTCATCTGTGTGGAGACCTCCTGAAAGCCCTGAACGATATGCTGGTGATAGTTGTAAAATGCCGTCATCTGGTTCGCAGTAGCTACCCTTGTTCCGTTTTTCAGCACCCCACGGTTAAAGATCGGCGCCGTTAAACCTGCCAGCACACCTGAGGCCAGAGAACCCGGAGAAAATAACAAGGGCAATTTAAAGGCATTGAAACCGGAATATGCATCCAGAGAAAGCGATGGCAGCAACGCCCGGCGTGCAGCCTGTACATCTGCATCTGCAGCTTTCAGCTCCAGTTCTGCCTCACGGATATCAGGACGTCTCAATAAGACCTCCGAAGGGATACCTGCGTAAACACTTGCCGGCAGCAGCTGCATAATTGCTGTAGAATCCCTGGTAATCTTTTCGGGATACCTCCCCAGCAGGCTGTTCAGTTCATTTTCTGTCCTCGTGATCGCCTGTCTGATCTCATATTGTTTTCCCTCTGTAGACAACTTTTGCGCTTTAAACTGCTTTACGGCCAGGGAGGTCGCGCGGCCACCTGTAAGCTGTGCCTCCACAATACCCAGACCCTTGTTCTGCAGCTTGATGTTGGCCTTCAGAATTTTCATCTGCCTGTCCAGCGCTACCAGTTCATAATACATCGCCGCCACCTGTGCTACCAGCTGTGTACGGTACCATTGCTGGCCCATATTGCTGGACAGGTAATGCAGATAGGCCGACTGCTTGCGCTTGGAGAGCTTTCCCCAGACATCAATTTCCCATGAGCTTCTGAAGCCCATAAAGAAATCTGCCGTAGGATCAGGAATCCGCTGTCTGCCATCGATATTCGGTGATAAATTGGTATCATAGTTACCCACACCGTTCATGGTGTATTTACCAAATTTATCTACGCCACCGCTGACATTCGCATTTAAGGAAGGCAGGAAACTCGCTTTTGCCAGTTTCACATTCGCTTCAGCAATCGTAATCCGCTGCAGACCCGCCTTCAGGTCGTAGTTATTTGCCAGAGCCGTATCAATTAAGGTACGGAGGTTGGTATCCGTAAACAAATGTTCCCAGTTTACTGCTGCAGCGCTGCGTTTCACCGTGTCTGCAAATGCTTGCGGGATGGGTGTGATGTCAGGTTTGCCCTGGGGCTCGATGGTTTTACATCCTGCAAATGCAGCAACAGTAAGCAAAACCAGATATAAATGTGTGCTTTTTATGTTATACATCAGCTTTTGGTTGTAGTTCAGTACTCTGTTTATTTTTCTTGCCCATAGCAGCGAATATTGCGTAGAGGCCAGGGATCAGAAATATCCCGAAGATGGTTCCGAAGAGCATACCTCCCACAGCGGCAGAGCCGATGGAACGGTTACCTACAGCACCCGCCCCCGTGGCAATACAGAGCGGGATCAGTCCGGCAATAAAGGCAAAGGAAGTCATCAGAATTGGCCTTAGCCTGGATACTGCACCCGCTTTCGCCGCTTCTGTCACACTCGCCCCTGCTTTGCGTTTAAACTCTGCAAACTCGATGATCAGGATGGCATTTTTTCCCAGCAATCCAATGAGCATCACCAGCGCCACCTGCGCATAGATGTTGTTTTCCAGCCCGGCTAGTTTAAGCGTGAAAAACGCACCTGCAATACCCGCAGGCAAAGATAAGAGTACCGGAAGCGGCAGCAGGAAACTTTCATACTGTGCAGCCAGAATCAGGTACACAAAGACCAGACAGATGATAAAGATGTACACAGCCTGGTTTCCCGACAGGATCTGTTCCCTGGTCATACCAGACCATTCTATACTAAAGCCTTTTGGCAGCTTCTCCTTCGCAATCCTTTCCACCGCGGTAATCGCGTCACTGTTACTGAAACCTTCGGCAGCATCCCCGTTGATCATGGCAGAAGTATACATGTTGTAGCGGTTGATCTGCTCCGGTCCGTATACCCTCGTGAGCGTCACAAAACTTGAGTACGGGATCATCTCTCCCTTATCATTTTTCACATACAACTGCAGCAAGTCTGTCGGTTTGCTGCGGTATTCCGGATAAGCCTGCAGCATGACCTTATACATTTGTCCGAAGCGGATAAAGTTCGTTGTGTAATAACTTCCGATCAGCGTTTGCAGTGTGCTCATCGCATTGTCTATAGTGATGCCTTTTTGCGCAGCCATATCCTGATCGATATTGATCATATACTGCGGAAAGTTGGGGTCAAAACTCGTAAATGCACCGGCAATGACATGATCTTTTCTGAGTGTCGACAAAAAGTCATCGGCTACACCAGCAGTTTTTGTGAGGTCCTCACTCTTATTTTTATCCAGAAGGCGCAGCTCAAAACCGCTTGAATTTCCAAAACCAGGAACCGTTGGCGGCGCGAAAAACTCAATCGAGGCATCACTGATACCCTTTGTCTTTTCCTTTAACTGGGCGATGAGTTCATTCACAGATTCCTCACGGTTCTCCCATTGCGTCAGATTGATCATTCCCATACCGTAAGAGGCACCGGAGATATCACTCATCAGACTGTAACCTGCCAGCGTACTGATATTCTCTACCGGCTTGAGCTGTTTGGCTATGGCCTCGATCTCGTCCAGCACTTTCTCCGCACGCTCTACAGTGGATCCCGGAGGCGTAGTTACATTGATATAGATCATACCCTGATCTTCCGAAGGGATAAAGCCCGAAGGCAGAAGTTTATTCACGCCCCAGGTAGCCAGACAGAAGAACAACAACATACAGAGCGTTACCGGCTTTTTACCGATCACATAGGTAACTATATTGCTGAACTTTCTTTCAGTTTTATCATATCCTTTGTTAAACATCCCAAAGAAGCGCGCGACAATTCCTTTTTTCTGCGTTGCATCATGTTCTGGCGCATGTTTAAGCATAATCGCACAGAGCGCCGGCGTTAATGTCAGCGCGTTTACGCCTGAGATCACAATGGAGATCGCCAGCGTCAGTGAAAACTGTCTGTAGAACACCCCTACCGGTCCGGATAAGAAGGCCACCGGCACAAACACAGCAGACATCACCAAGGTAATCGCAACGATGGCGCCACTGATTTCCTTCATGGCAGCTATCGTAGCTTCCATAGGCGGAAGGTGTTCCTCCGTCATCTTCACGTGCACCGCCTCCACCACCACAATGGCATTATCTACCACAATACCTATGGCCAGCACGAGTGCAAAAAGCGTCAGGATATTGATGGAGAAACCCAGCAGCTGCAGGAATGCCAGCGTACTGATTAAGGCTACCGGCACCGCAAGGGCGGGGATCAGCGTACTCCTGAAATCCTGAAGAAAAATAAATACCACAATGAAAACCAGGATGAAAGCCTCTACCAGCGTACGCAATACTTCATGAATACTGGCATCCAGGAATCTGGATACATCATAAGCGTAGTTGTATTCCATTCCCGGAGGGAAACTGCTTTCTTTCAACTGCGCCATCTTGGTCTTGATGTTGTTGATGACATCACTCGCATTTGACCCTGGTCTCTGCTTGATCATAATCGAAGCGGAAGGCCTGCCGTCTGTTTTGGAAACCATGTTATAACTTACTGTACCAAATTCTATATCGGCAATATCCTTCAGCCGGATCAGCGCACCACTCTTGTCGGCTTTTAATACCAGGTTTTCGTATTCCTCCTGACTATTAAATTTACCACCATACTTTAGTACATACTGCTTCACCTCAACCCCTTTGCCAGAGTTTTCACCGGCAACACCTGGTGCAGCCTCGATATTCTGCTTGCGCATCATATCAATCACCTCTTCTGCAGAGATCTGATAAGACAACATCCTGTCGGGCTTCAGCCATACGCGCATGGAGTAATCCCTTGAACCCATAATCTGCACAAAGCCTACACCATCGATACGTTTCAGCTCCTGCAACACATTGATATCAGCGAAGTTATAGATAAACTCTTCGTTCATGTCCTTGTCTGTACTGGTCACATTAAGATAGAGCAGCATACTGTTCACCTCTTTTTCCGTAGTTACCCCGGCTTTAATTACTTCTTCGGGGAGTTCATCCAGCACCGTGGTTACCCGGTTCTGCACATTCACCGCCGCCTGGTCCGGATCGGTACCTACAGCAAAGAAAACCTGGATCAGTGTAACTCCGTTGTTGCTACTTACGGAGTTCATATAGGTCATCCCCGGAACACCA
Organism: Pedobacter sp. MC2016-15; assembly: GCF_026239695.1. Taxonomy (GTDB): domain Bacteria; phylum Bacteroidota; class Bacteroidia; order Sphingobacteriales; family Sphingobacteriaceae; genus Pedobacter. The sequence continues at coordinate 583,501 of NZ_JAPIVS010000001.1, forward strand.
TTGATGGCCCTTTCCAGGGGTGTGGATACGGCCTTGGCGCAGACCTCGGCATTGGCACCGTTGTAGTTCGCGGTAACGACTACAGAAGGAGGAACAATGTCCGGAAACTGGGTAATGGGCAGCTGAAAGAGCGCCAGCACCCCCAGCAAAATCAATAATAGAGAAATCACCAGTGACAGCACTGGCCTTCTGATAAAGGTTTCAACCATTTTTTTTGAATAAGGCATAGCCCTGCCCCATCATGCGATGAAGCGGAACTATCAATTGAATATTGAATTATTTTTTTGCGATCAGATTCTTGTTTTTGGGATCAACAGGTTTGATTTCAGCGCCATCTTTGATGCTCTGCACACCTTCATAAACGATTTGGTCGCCCGCATTCAGTCCGGAGTCTACCACGTAATATTCCGCGATACGCAATTTGGGCACAAAGCTTTTCATCTTTACGCGGTTGTTCTTGCCCAGCAGAAATACGTAGTTTTTGTCCTGAATCTCGAAGACCGACTTCTGCGGTACAAGCAGGCTGTTATCCAGTCGCGATAACAACTGCACCTTGCCCGAAGCACCGTGTTTCAGGATGCCTTTGGGATTTTCAAAGATCGCTCTGAAGGCAATGGAGCCTGTATGGTCAGAGAAGGAACTCTCATGCGTCTGGATTTTACCCTTTAAAGAATATACCGTGCCGTCAGATAGTATCAGTGTGGTTTCCTTGTTCTGTGAAAAACGACCTTTTTCAGAGCGCGTAAACTGCAGGTATTCATTTTCAGAAATATCAAAATAGGCATACATCTGGTGGTTATCCGCAACAGTGGTCAGCAGTGCACCTTCACTTACCAGACTTCCAGTCTTAAAAGGCAGCCTGTCTATGACGCCATCAAATGGTGCCCGTACAGATACATAGGAAAGCTTCTGGTTGGCCTCATCTACCATCGCCAGTGCTTCACTTACTTTAGCCTTCGCCTCGGTCAGTCGCGCATTGCCCAGGGTGAGTTCGCTCACAGAAATCACTTTCTTCTGCACGAGTGTTTTGATCCTTTCCAGTTCCACCTCAGCGATTTCCAGTGAAGATCTGGCGCTTGCCAGGTTGGATTTTGATTTGCTGAGGGCAATCTGATATTCTTTATCGTTCATCTGGAACAGGAGCTGTCCCTTTTTTACCTGCTGACCTTCATCAACGAGGATTTTATCAATAAAGCCGTGTACGCGGGATCGGATTTCTACATTCTGGAGCGACTGTATATCTGCGACATAATTAAACGCAAGGGAGGTGTCTTTTTTTCCGAGTTTGATTACAGGGAAAGCGGAGACGTCGTTAGATTCTGTTTTGGTATTACCTGGAGAGCAGGACTGAAAAGCTGCTGCCAGAATTAGTATCACTAATAATTTCAATTTCATTATTCGGGGTTATCTTAGCTGTCATATATGCATATTTTGGGCGCAATACAATATTCTGCTATCAATAAATAGCAGGCATATCATAAAACTATCTGTTTGCATAAAAGCTAGAAAACGCTGAGCCTGAATAAGAAAGCGTGTTGCTGGGTAACAAAAAATGGTGTTTCGTAATGTGTTCTTAAGAAACGTTCCGTGTAGGAGGCGTACTGAATGGTTTTAGCATAAATTTCATGATCATCAGTCCCGTCAATCAGCCTGCGGTACTTCTTCCTGTTCTTGATCCACTTATTGTCGACCGTCGTTTTGGTATCATCCAGACCTCCTTTAAACAAGCTCTGCGCTCTGTTGTAATTGAGTCTGATGACATTGGGAACCACGATTTCATTCTGTGGCAGGTGATCTTCAAAACCAGATTCCATATGCAAAAAAGCACCCGAAAGAACCATGAGCAAAATGCTCAGGAAAAAGAGGCTTTTAGTTGTTATGGATCTTTGAAATTTCATAAACCAGTACTGGTAAAGCGCTAAGATAGGCCATAATGACCGAAAAAATGCGGATTACGTGTAACAGAACTGTAACGCAATTTATTTCTTGTTTAACTTCATGCCTGAAATGGACGTTTGAACAAAGAAAAATTGGACGTTTGAACAACCCGCTCCTGCGAGTTTCAGTGGATATTTGTCTCAGGAAATTGACATATGGAAAATTTAGCAAAACAAGAAACAGTATTGGTTACTGGCGGTACAGGCTTCATTGCGCTGTACTGTATTCAACAACTTTTACAACAAGGTTATACCGTAAAAACTACACTGCGGTCATTAAGCAGAAAAGATGAAGTAATTGGCTTGCTGCAGGAAGCAGGTATCAGTTCTGGAGAAAAACTATCTTTTGTGGAGGCCGACCTGACAAAGGACAATCACTGGGATGAGGCTGTGCAAGGTTGTACATACGTGCTGCATGTAGCTTCCCCCTTCCCTGCCGCAGATCCCAAAGATGCAGAGGAACTGATTGTGCCTGCCCGCGACGGAGCGCTCAGGGTCTTAAAGGCGGCACGTGAGGCCGGAGTGAAACGGGTAGTGCTTACCTCCTCTTTTGCAGCCATAGGTTACAGCAGGGATCCCAAAGACCACATATTCACAGAAGAGGACTGGACAGATCCTAACCTGACGGATAACGCTTATGTGAAATCCAAGTCGATCGCAGAAAAAGCTGCCTGGGATTTTATCGCTGAACAAGGTGGCGGACTGGAATTAACGGTGATCAATCCTGTCGGGGTTTTCGGTCCGGCGCTGGGGAAAGATCATTCTACTTCCATCGGAATGATTCAGGCGATCTTATCCGGACAACTGAAAGAAACGCCTGGTTTTACCTTTGGTATCGTAGATGTTCGTGATGTAGCGGCAATCCACCTGAAGGCCATGACGGCAACAAATGCCGCTGGCGAGAGGTTCCTGGCCACTTCCACGGGTGTAATGAGTATTTACGATGTGGCGGAACTGATCAGGAAGGAAAGACCTGAGCTGGCGGAGAATATCGCAGCGCTGAAGCCCTTAGATGCTTCGAGTTATATAGAGATGTCTAATCAAAAGGCAAAGGATTTCTTTGAATGGGAGTTCAGGAGTAACAAGGAAGCAATTCTGGCAAGTGCGGATAGTTTGACAGAATGAGTATTTTTGTAAGAGAAACGAGATCATGCAGATACAAGGTATTCAATCCTGCCACTTAGGCCCTGGTATATCTCCGGAACAAATTGTTCCGGAGCATTTTTTTCTTTATATCCTGCAGGGAACAATGCAGGTTTACAATGCGGAGAAACACCATGAACTTGTTCCGGGCGACTCCTGTATTGCGCGTAAAAATCACTTGTTGCGATACAACAAGCAGCAACTGAATGGTGATTTCAAAAAAATCGTAATCGTACTGGATGAAGCTTTTTTAAGGAGCTTTTTAGCAAAACACGCTATTGCGATTGGTGTTGCGGCGCATGATGATGCGATCGTGATGCTGCACACTGACCCGCGTCTCGAAAATTACATCCATTCCCTGGCCCCTTACTACAAGGGTGAAGCAGAAATTGAAAGCAGCTTTGCAGATATTAAACGCGAGGAGCTGCTGCTGATCCTGTTGCAGAAAGATCCTGTACTTGCTGCAGTGTTCTTTAACTTCGGAGCGCCGGAAAAGATAGACATCGAAGAGTTCATGTCGCGCAATTACCGGTTTAACATTCCGCTGGAGCGTTTTGCCTTCTTAACAGGGCGAAGTTTATCGGCCTTTAAAAGGGATTTCAGAACAGCCTTCAATGAAACGCCTGCCCGCTGGTTAACGAGAAAGCGTCTGGAAGAAGCTTATTTCCTCATCCACACCCAAAGCCAGAAACCCAGAGATATCTATCTGGATCTTGGCTTTGAAGATCTGTCACATTTCTCCTTTGCATTTAAGAAGCAGTTTGGGCAATCGCCCTCAGCATTGCTTCGGTCTTAGGAGAAATGGAGATACTGCTTTAGTTGAATAAACTTATCTTTGGCGTTTATACAATGGCGGATCCTACACTCATCAGCATGAATAATTTGCTTTACTCCTGTTCTGCACGGAAGGAGTATGTGAGCCAGCAGTTTATTGGAGAAAATATACTGTGTTATATCATAGCTGGTGAATTGAGCGTTCAAACGCAGAAGGGTTTACAGATACTTCCAGCAGGGAATCTTGGCTTGTTTCGCCGTCAGCAGCTGATCAAATCTGTTCAGGTACCTCCTACGGGTGGGGACTTTCAATCCATCAGTATTATACTGGACCAGGCATTTCTATCTCAGTACGCTGAAAAAGCGCAGATAGCGCGTCAGCAAAGGTATTTGGGTGATCCACTTCGGATAATGCCTTCCGATGAGTTGTTAACGGGTTATTTTGAATCAATTCTTTCCTACTTTAAACTCAATAAACCACTGATACCGGCAATTGCCAATCTGAAAACACAGGAAGCCGTAGCGCTTTTACTGAATCTGGAGCCAGAATTGGAAAAGGTTCTGTTTGATTTTTCAGAGCCCGAGAAGATAGATCTGGAAGAATTTATGAAACAGAACTTTATCTACAATGTGCGTTCAGCGGATTTTGCAAAGCTTACAGGACGCAGCCTGGCTACCTTTAAACGGGATTTCGAAAAGATTTTTAAGGCAACGCCCAGCCAGTGGCTGCTAGATAAGCGACTCAGGGAAGCGCATTACCTGATTAAGCAAAAAGGAAAGAAGCCTCTGGATGTGTATTTAAATGTTGGTTTTGAGAACCTCTCTCATTTTTCTTTTGCTTTTAAAAAGGCTTTTGGCAAGGCACCTTCCAGGATTTAGTTTATCTCTTATCACTGGCCAGTAATAGTCATATCCTTTTACCGACGAAAGTAGGGTAAACGCGATTTACACCTGAGCAATTGTTTCATCTCGTAAATGTTCACTGGATCTAAATGGAAAAAAATCCATATTTTAGGTCAAAATAATAATGTGATCAAATTAAAGCCAATACGTTTCGATGGTAAACTCAAGGGTGGCTCAACCAAACCCTGGAGCGTGTCATGTATTGACGAAGGTGATCCAGATCTAAAATTGTTTCCTTGTGTAGTAAAGTTATTTACACCAAATAATATTGCCCAAAGCTGTCACATCGCAAAGGAGTTTATTTGTAGTGAACTGGCCAGAGAGTTCGATTTGGACACCCCTGAGAGTTATGTGATAGACCTTAGTGACGAGGATTTCGTTGACACACTTACTCCTAAAGATTTAAAAGAGTTGCAAAGCAAACATCAGGGTGCAACATTCTGTAGCAGGCTTGTCAACGCTAGTTTAGTAAATGAAGAGCTTAAAAAGTCAACTTTTAGTATTTGGGATTGCGCTACATTATTTGCTTTCGATTGTATGATAATGAACGCAGACAGAGGGGGGCACCATAATAAAGCAAACTTACTACTGGATGATGATGGTTTCATTGTGATTGACCATGAACTCTGTCTTCATTTTATTGATAGCGATTCTGAGGATGCTTATGAAGCAATATTAGAGGAATTTAAAAATAATAACTGGCCTCAGATCTATCAACATCACTTATTCTACTCAAAATTGAAATCTTACCGGGGCCAAAAGAGAAACCTTTTCGACACCTTCAGAGAGTATCTTGACAGAATGGATGTTAATAAAATTGAATCATTGATCGCTCAACTGCAAGGGTTTGGAATTGACGTTGGTGGAAGTGATCGATTAATTCAGTATCTTTATTCCCTCAAACAAAATTCCAATAAATATTGTCTGATAATGTTAAGCCTCATTGCATGATAAAAGGAAAATTTCAATATGCTTTGTTACAATACCACCACTCGCAAATATTGGGAGAGGTATTGAATATTGGCCTTATTGCGTATTTTCCGCAGTATAAAAGATTGGAATTTATATATCCCGAGAAGCTCATCAGACTTAAATATGCTTATCCAAATGTTCCTGAAAAAACTATAAAATCTTACTTCCGGTATTTTCTGGAGCGTGTGAATATCTTAAACAAAAACCCACACTTATTCTATGATTTTGATATGGAGGGCGGATTACAGCAATTTTTAGAAAATCAATTCTTGGCGCCTGATGCCTCTGCTTTACAATTTGGAAATTATCGTAACTCTGTTCTTTACACACCAGATATCGAAAAAATCACAGATCAATTGTATAATTTATACTTTTCTGTGTTCCAGATTCAAGACAGCAATACTAAGAAAATAGATGAGTCCATTTTGCTCAAGAAATATAAAAATCTGTTGGGCAAATTCCTGACTAATGATCAATCATTGAATAAGACAAACAACATATATTTAGATTATTCTATACGTCCGGATACCAGCCCATCTATCAGATTTGACATAGCTTGGAAAGAACAAGACAACACGCATCTAGTAAAGCCCGTCAGTTTTGACCTGCAAAGACCTGAGTCCATTCAGCGAAAAGCATGGCAATATTTTGGGCAATTTGAAGACTTACAGGATTATGCAAAACAAAATGATTACTTGTTTGATGTTATCCTTGCTAAGCCTAAATCAAAGGATTTGTTTAAGCCTTATGATAATGCTATTCGCCTTCTTGAGAAACCAGAAAGGGTTAACCTAATTGAGTATGAGAAGCTTCCTAGCTATTCTCAACAGACAATGGAATCGATACTCGATCAATAAAATAAGTGATTTTTTCTGATTCAAAATCAATTTTGAATATATCATAAGAAGCGGCCTCTAATATATAAATAGAGACCGCTTATGTTACAACATAATCAAATTCAAACCAGAAAGCGGCTTTGCAAACTCCGTGATTGGAGAAGCTTGCTTCAGCCCCCCGAGATCTACTCCTGCAAATCCTAATTTAGCAATGATCTCTCCGACAGTCTCTTTCGCATCCTGATGATCACCAGAAAAGAAAATCACACGCTTACCATTACCAACAGCAGGGTCAGCATCCAGCGTTGCTGCCATCAGCGTATTGAAAGCTTTCACAACCTTCGCTTCAGGTATCTGTTCAGAAATCACAATACTTGTAGGTTGATCGTCAGCGCCGCTATTCATATTATTCGTAGCATCGATAACTATTTTTCCGGCAAGCTGTTTTTTTACCTTCTCCAACGCGCCAGCTATTTGGTCCCACATGACGGCAAGCACAACCAGATCTGCATTAGCAGCATCTTCAGTTGTTCCGGCTGATGCTAATTCTCCCAATTCTTTAACCAGAGCCTGCAAAGATTCAACTCCCCTTGAATTAGAAATAATCACGGGATATCCCGCATTTACAAATTTTTTCGCAAGTGCCTTACCGATATGGCCTGCACCTATAAATCCGACTTTCATAAGATTGTATTTTTAAATTGTTAGTTACAACGTAAAAATGGTATTGAAAGCCACTAAAAGACGATGAGATATAATATCAAATTATGTCGACTATTGTCGTACGCGCAGCTTAGTTACTGTGTTTGTTTGAGCTTTAGTTTGACACGGCTAAGCGTATCTTTACTAATACCGAGATAGGATGCGATAATATGCTGCGGGAATCGGTCAGCAAATGCAGGATAACGTTGGATAAGATCGGTATAACGCTTAGCCGCAGAATCAGCCAGGGCTGAAGTCAGCCGCTGGTTGTTTGCTATTTCCATCTGCTGATCGAGCTTCATCTTCATTATGCCGTATGCCGGAACGTTATTGAGCAGCTCAAGATCCCTTTCCCTCGTGATACAAAGCAAATGACAAGGCTCCAGCGCATCAATATGATACCGGCTGGGAACGAGATTGAAAAAACTTTCACGGTCGCCCATCCACCAATCTTCAAGGCCCAGCCTGATGACATGCTCCTGTCCCCTATCATCCACCGAGTACATGCGCATCGCACCCTTTACAATAAAAGCGTAATTTTCACAAATATCCCCAGCCTGCAACAGGTACTCTTTTTTCCTTAATCTTAATGGTCTAAAGTTTCGTCTGATCAGTGCCTTTTCATCGCTTGTTAATGGTGTAGCGCTGAATTTTTTCAGATAGTCGAAATATACATTGTACATGAAAAAGTCCTGCTGTTTTTTAAGATTTAATATTGTTGATAGTTAGGTAAATATAAACTAAAATGCCTGAATTCACCAACAAACCGAGGATAAATATTACACAAAACACTGATAATAGGTATTTTATGAATTTACAGCAAAGATAAAAATGTAAGCTCTCCGGAATTTTTATAGACATTTGTCTACGATTTTATGAATCAAATATCATCACCTCATTTTATCAGGATTAATAAAATTTGTCTCAGCTACCTCAAGGGTAACATCATCAAAAATTAATCAGACAAAATCAGATATGAAAAGAACTATTAGCTTAATCGCAGCAGCATGTATTGGATCAGGATTGTATGGGCAAACGCAAAAACCGGTAAACGGTGCTGACCTGATCGTCTATCACGCTAAGATCACGACCCTAACCGCAGCGCAACCACAAGCCACAGCACTCGCCGTAAGTGCCGGCAGAATTTATGCTGTTGGGAATGATCAGGAAATCCTGGCCCTGAAGGATGCCCACACGCGCCTGATCGATGCAGAGGACAGACGCCTGATCCCCGGATTGGAAGATTCGCATATGCATCCCTTAAATGAGCGCAATTTTAATCAAAAGGTAAGATGGGACGGTGTACCTACACTGAAACGCGCGCTGGAAATGCTTACAGAACAAGCGGCAAGAACACCGGAAGGTCAATGGGTAAAGGTGACCGGCGCATGGTCTCCCTATCAATTTAAGGAACACCGTCAGCCAACGATAGAGGAATTGAATAAAGCCGTGCCAGACAAGCTGCTCTGGGTGCAGTATGCTTACAACAGAATTTGGCTGAACAAGCCGGCAATGAAATTCTTCGGGATCGGAACACCAAAATTCAAAGTCGCTCCCGGCACGGAGCTTCAAAAAGACAAAAAAGGAAACTATACCGGTGTGATCGATGCGAATACCTTCGTATTTGTAGCAATGGATGCCATGATGCCGGAAACGACGCCGGAGGAGCAGGTAAGCTCACTGGAATACGTGATCAAAGACCTGAACCGCTTCGGGCTTACTACAGTCATTGAAAACAGTAGCGTTGTGGGTTATCCTGAGGGTCACGCCCCTATTGAAACGCTAATCAAAGAGAACAGGCTGAATATCCGTTTCCCCTTCGTAGACCTTGGATTTAACTATGATCCGAACAAGAGTTGGGTAGATACAGAGATAGAACGTATTACGAAGATTTCGCCATTGAGTCCGGGACAAAACTTGCATCCGACACTGGAACATGGCCATGAATATGAAGGAACGGGCGAAGTGCTTAACCCCGAGGTTCATGACCACGAGAACTTTGACAAACCTGCCATCATCATTCCTCAGGAAAAGATGAAGAAATATGCTGAAGAATATGTACGAAAACTCATACTGAAGAGAATCCCCTTCCGCATGCACATGACCTACAATGAAAATCTGACGCCCTTTCTTGACGCCATGGAAGACGTGGTAAAAACCACGCCACTGGACGGCATGCGCTGGGCAATCGAACATGCAGAGACGATCAGTGATGAAAATATAGCAAGGATAAAAAGGTTGGGCGGCGGCATCGCACTCGACAATAAAATGGCGCTGCACGGGGAAGCTTTTGCAAAGACTTATGGCATGGAAAAAGCTTTGTATACACCAAGGTTCAGAGATCTCATGAAAAGCGGAATTCCCCTGTCGCTCACTACAGATGCTTTCCGTGTTTCTCCGGCTAACCCATGGCTGGGCATCAGCTGGGCAGTAACAGGAAAAGCTGTTTCGGGTAACGTCATCCTGGCTGAAGATAACCGCCTGACCCGCGAAGAGGCTTTACGTCTGTATACCGTTGGTGCGGCATGGTTCGAAAACCATGAAAATGAAAAAGGACGGATAGCCCCGGGTAATCTGGCAGACTTTGTACTGCTTAGTGATGATTACTTTGCTATACCCGATGACCAGATCAAAGACCTCCAGTCTGTACTGACCGTTGTGGGCGGCAGAGTGGTTTATGGTGCCGGAAAATTCGTAGAGCTGACGCCTAAATTAGCGGAACCGCTGCCATCATGGTCACCAATCAAGTTTTTTGGTGGTTACCACTTTCAATAATTATAATTTAGCATCTGAGAGGATTTTATTCTAAATTTGAATAACAAGGGGCAGTAATAAATGTATCAGAAGTTAATCAATTACATTGAAGCATATTCAGGTTTACGAATAAATTCCTCTGAAATAGAATCGATAAAAAGTACGTTCCAGCCAAAAAAGCTGCGTAAAAGACAATTCTTGTTAAAATCTGGTTGTGTATCAAAGTTTACCGCTTTTATTACTAAAGGAGCCATTCGTCAATACTGCATAGATGATAAGGGAAACGAGAAGATTATACAGCTGTATGTTGAAAATCACTGGGCAGACGACCGGGCAAGCCTGATCACACAGGAACCATCACTTTATAACATTCAAGCCTGGGAAGACACGGAAATGTTGATCATCTCGCCAAAAGATATCTATGATCTGGCAGATCAGATTCCTGCCATAGCGCAAATGTTAAGGGTGATGGATGACAGGCACGCCATTGCTTTACACAAAAGGTTAAATTCAATGATATGTGGGACAGCAGAAGAACGCTATCTGGAATTCGCCAGCAAATACCCACACCTGGTACAGCGGTTCCCGCAGCATCACATTGCCTCGTATCTGGGTATTACGAAAGAGACGTTGAGCAGAGTCAAAAGACAAACCCTCCGTTAATACAGGACTCAAGTTTTATGCCTACCTGATATTTGAGACGATTCGTAAAGTAAATGAGTTAAGCTACTGTCCGTCAGCTTCTATTTTTGATCTACTAAACACTAGATCATGAAAAATAAAAGCATTTTCTTTTTACTCATCCCTGTGCTCCTATCTATCTTTTCCTCCTGTCAGAAGATTCAGAAGGAAACGCTCAACCCCGTTGAGCTAAGCGGCGAGGAGATGAATGGCCCACAGGTAAACTTTGTGGCTGCACCTTTTGGAACGCTCATAGACAGCGGCATCTATAGGATTCGTGGCATTTCATCGCTGCCCGCAGGACCCGTCGTGGAAGTCGCCGGAAACACCAGCACTGACCTGGCCAAGATCCAGCAATGGCCATGGTTTCCGAACAATGGACAAAAATGGCGGCTGATCAAAACCGACGCTACCTATTACAAAGTTGTCAATGTCACCAGCAACAAGTGCCTCACGTCGCCATCTTCTACCACAGGAGATCAGCTGGTACAGCAGACCGACAACGGCAGCGATTCGCAGCGCTGGTTAATCAGTTACACCGCTGCAAACGACAGCTATTCCTTTACCAATAAAGCGAACAGTATGGCGATGGTGGTTGATCCCCAAAACGCAGGTTCAGGCACTAAGATCAAGCAGAGAAGTACCGTTACAGGAACACAAAATCAGTTTCGCCTGACCAACCTCAACTTCCAGAACCCATTGGCCAACGGCAGCCGGGCGGATCCTTTTGTTGCACAGAAAGATGGTTTTTACTATTTCCTGTTTACGCAGGGCAGCAGGATTTCTATCCTCAAAACGCCATCCATGGCCCTGATGAATAACTATCCCATCGTAACCGTTTATACCCCTCCCGCCGGAACCGCTTACTCTCATGCTTTATGGGCTCCGGAGATGTTTTTTATTGCCGGCAAATGGTATATCTATTTTGCGGCGGATGACGGCGCAGATGCCAATCACCGCATGTATGTGTTGGAGAACCCTAATGCCGACCCAACCACAGGCACCTGGACCTTCAAAGGAAAGATCACGGATCCATCCGACCAATGGGCGATAGACGGGACCGTACTGACTGTTGGTACAAATAACTATTTCGTATGGTCGGGCTGGGATGACATCGCCACCAAATGGAAACAACACCTGTTCATCGCGCCTATGTCTGACCCATGGACGATCAGCGGCCCGAGGGTAAAGATCTCTACACCCACCAACACCTGGGAGAGATATGAGTCGACCGGCACTGGTCTGGGGGTTAACGAGGGTCCTATTGCCCTGCAGAAAGACGCCGGCAGTCCGGTATTCATTGTCTTTTCCGGCAGCAGATATGGCAGCGACAACTACTGCCTGGGATCGATACAGCTGAGCTCCGGCGCCAATCCGCTGCTCGCCACCAGTTGGATCAACAAAACACAAATCTTAACGAGGAATGATGCGGGAGGTGTTTATGGTCCGGGGCATAACGGCTTTTTTACCAGCAGTTATACAGATGCCAATGGGGTCTTCCGTAGCGAGAACTGGGTGGTCTACCATGCGCGCAATACCGCAGCCAATCCTGGTGGTACCAGGACGCCACGCATGCAGAAATTTACCTGGAACACGAATGGATCACCAAATTTCGGTCTAGCTGCACCGATCAATGTAAACATACCGATTCCGATAGGAGAATAATCAGTAAAAGCGCTTTTTTACCTTTCCGCCTTTGGCAAAGATGCGATGTATTCCAGGGCACTCATCTGGAAATATTTCTGGAAATTGCGGCTGAACATGCTGTGAGACCGGTAGCCTACCATCACACCGATCTCAAATAGCGAATAGCGGTTCTGCGCAATCAGGCTGGCGGCTTTTTTAAGCCGGGTAATATCAATCAATTCTTTCGGCGTTAAGCAGGAAAGCGCTTTTACTTTACGATAAAATGTAGGTCTGCTCATGAACATGTGATCTGCAAGGCTGTGCATATCAATATTGGGATTCCTGATATTTTTGCGGATAAATTCCTCCAGCTTCCGGAGAAAATCTTCATCCGCTTTGGAATGCGCCATTACCCGCATGTCTTCGAAGGGGGAGCTGGCAAAGTGATCCTTGATTTTGGAACGGTTTAATAACAAACTGGCGACCTGGATTTTCAGCAGTTTCTCGGAAAAAGGCTTGGCTACATAGGCATCAGCGCCATTCTCGAAGCCCTGAATATGATCATTTACCCCCTTCCGGGAAGTCAGCAGCATTACGGGAATATGGCAGTATGCGATGTCCGACTTCACCGTACGGCAGAGCTCGAAACCATCCATACCCGGCATCATCACATCTGAGATAATGAGGTGGATGATTTCCGTATCCAGCAGCTCCCGGGCACGGTCAGCATTTCCCGCCAGGTATACTTTGTAGTCATCCTCTAAGATCTCCTGCATCATATTGAGCAGATCCTCATGGTCGTCAATGATCAAAATACTATCCCTCATGTTATCCTATCTTTTTCCAGGTGCCTAAATTAAATTCGAATTGCTGATGCCGGGGAAGTGTCAACTTAAAAACAATCCGGTCTGCCGCACCAGAAGCCAGCACCAGGGTACCCTTATGCAGTTCCGTGAGCGACCTCGCCAGGGAAAGCCCGATTCCTGTGCCAGGTTTCGCGCTGGTTTTGACTCTGAAAAAGGGCTCAAATATCTTCTCATGGTATTCTTCAGGTATCGCTTTCCCGTCATTCGCAATGCTGATCGTAAAAGTATCCTCACCTGATGGGGCCAGGGTTACAAACACCGAGCTTGCCGCGTATTTGATTGCATTCGTCATCAGGTTACTGGATATCTTATAAAACGCTTCGCGATCCACAAACGCCACAATATATTCCTCGGGGAAGGAAGACTTTATGCTGATCTGATATTCCTGCGCCAGTTCAGCGAAGGAATCGAGCAGGTCGCGCAGCAAACTGCTGATGTCTGCGTTCACGAAGTTAAGACCATACTGCTCCATCTCTGTCTGCCTGAAATCCAGGAGCCTGGAGGTCAATTCGATCAGCTGATTGGTATATTTACCTATGGTACTCAGACTTTTACTGATGGCCGGATAATCTTCTGCTTTACTCAGGACCCTCCCTACCGGCACACTGATCAGGGTAAGCGGGGTTTGTATTTCATGTGCCATGTGGGTGAAGAACTCGATCTTTGCCTGGTAAACTTCTTTTTCTTTCTCATGCTCGAAGAGCTTGAGTTTGGTTTCGTTCCGTTTTCTCTGGTAGCGGTGATAGTACCGCAGCGCCAGAAAGACGGTCAGTACCCCAAAGATCACATAGAGGATATATGCAGTATTTGTACGCCATAAGGGAGGTAAAACCTCGATAAACAACTTTCGTTCTTTGCTTGCCCAGGTGCCGATATTACTGCTGGCCCTGACAGTAAATGTATAACGGCCTGGTGACAGATCGGTGAAATAGGCTTTGCGGCTTGAATTTGAATAGGTCCAGGACCGGTCCATACCGCTCATCATATAACGGTATTGTGCCAACTTCGGCGAACTAAAATTCAGGGCGGCGAACTCGATGCTGAAACTATTCTGCTCCGGCGCCAGTACAATCGTATCTGTATAATTGACAGACTTTTGCAGAGCGCTGCCTTTCCCGGCAGGAAGAACCTCCTGATTATTAACCTGAAAACCGGTGAAATAAATCCGTGGCGAAAACTCCTGCTGGTAAAGTTCCCGCGGATCAAAAGCCATCAGGCCTTTGACTGTACCAAAGTAAAGTCGCCCGTCATCACCTTTGCAGGCCGAGTTATAGTTAAACTGGTCGGAAATCAGGCCATTGGCACGTGTGTAAACACTGATCTTTTCCGTGCGGATATCCAGGCAAACCAGTCCTTTTGCTGATCCTATCCAAAGATGGCCCTGTTCATCCTCTACCATTCCATACAATACATCACTGGGCAAACCATTTTTCCTCGTGAATTTTTTGAATGAGCGCCGGTCTGCAGCAAGCTTGATCAGACCGCCGCCTATTGTGGAGAACCATAAGGCGTGCTGACTGTCCTCCATGATAAAATGCACAGAGAATTCCTTTTTGGGGTCGCCAAAGACAAGTTTGCCCTGCTTACCCGTTTGAGGATTGATATATACTGCAGTCTGCGACCGCAATCCAGCCCAGAGTTTCCCCTCATGATCCTGAATAACATGGTAGACAGCAGTACCTAATTTGAGCTGTTTGAAACGGCTAAAAGTCTTTTTCCGGGGAACATAACGGAATAAACCACCATAGTCACCTGTAGTACCTACGATCACCTCAATGTCGCGGCTCAGGCACATCGTCAGCGCGAAGTCACTCCCCTTCTCTCCAGGTTCATTGATGATCCTGAACTCATCGGTAATCCTGCCACTTCGCTGGTCCATGATCTGCATGCCATGATAAAAGGAGCCTATAAACAGCTGGTTACCCAGGCCCAGCAGGGTATGTATATTGGAATGGAAGCCACTGTTTTTCCTTGTATCGGAGGTATAGTTGGTAAAAGCTTTGGTTTTGGTATCCAATCGGTTAAGCCCTGCATCTTCGGTGCTGATATATAAATTACCTTTTGGATCCTTCCAGATTTCGCTCACTGCATTTCCGGACAAGGAGTTCTCAAAGGGTACCGGATAGTATTTGTCAAACCTGGCATTCTGGCGCGAATGGTAGTTAAGCCCCCCGAAAAAGGTTCCTACCCACATATCGCCAGCTTTATCTCTGAAGACGGAGTAAACTGAATTGTCAGAAATCGCATAGGGATCTCCCGGTTTTTTTGTCAGCCGCTCACAACTTTTCTTTTTCAGGTTATAGATGTAGAGACCCGTCTCGGTACCAATCCAGTACTCATCTTCCTTACTCCGGTAGATATCGCGCACCAGAACACCATTTTCTGCATCGCGGAGTAATGGAACTTCTTCGGTATCCCCGGTGTTGCTATTGTAAATAATCAGCCCTTGTTTGTAGCCGATAAACATCTTTTCGTTCGTTATCGGATAGAGTTCTGTAATCGCCCGCATGTTCGGCGCAATTCGGGCATCGACAACCCTTTTATGCGAGATCTGCTTTGTTTTCGTATCACAGGTATAGAGGATGCCATCAGAATTGCCCAGCAGCAGGTTCCCATCAGGCTTCAGCGCAATCCGTGAGACCTGCGTTTTCATGTCATCGAGCTGATGCGATTTGTGGTCGTAGAAGAAGAGCTGGTTCTGACCGAGAATCCAGAAGTCGCCACGTTTGTCGATCACAAAGCCATTGATATAAGCCTGCGGCCCTTTCTGCAGTGAACTGATCTCCTCTGTAAGCGGATCATAATGAAAAATCCCTTTACCTGTTCCTATCCAGAGTTTACCCTGTTGATCTTCTACTATTGAAGTGATAAAGTCATTCCAGAGGTTCTCAGAACTGAGATTATTGTTGCAGATTGATTTGAAGGTATAACCATCGAAACGGACCAGACCGCCGCGTGTACCGATCCAGATGAATCCGTTGTGATCCTGGGAAATCGTATTGACGGAATTATTAACCAGGCCGTCTTCGGTCTCGAAATGTTTAAAATAATATGACTGTGCCCCAGCCTTAAAAGGCACAAGGCATACCCATAAGATCATGGCTATTCCCGAAAGTATACATTTCATAATTGGTCATCTCAAATATACTTCAAATCAGGGCGACTTGTACATGTCTTAAACATCGTCCCTGAATCTCATAAATTTTTTAACCCTACGACTCTAATTATCAGGAAACTAAATCGAATTAGTTAAATCTGCTTTTCTGTTAAAATGAGACGAATAGTCAAATATTTGAACAGTATAGTAAATCATGCCAGATGGCGATTAAATGAGATCTCAATTTGAGACGATAAAGAAAGTGATTGAGCAAAACGACCAGTCACCACTCATTTACTTTGATGACCAAATATAATCAACCGCCTATGACATAAATCAATACAACACCCCTCCCTGTCACCTGCCATAACCTATTATTCACATAAAGAAATTATAATTATGAAAAAAGGACTTACCTATCCAGTCCGTTCTATACCCCTGCGCCTGCATTTTTTGACGCTCAAAGATGCGCTCGTAATACTTCCACTGATCTTTTGTCCCTGTTCAGTCGCTTTTAGCGCTGCATTTGAAGAACCTGTTGTCGATAACCGAACAATTACACACTTTGCCGATATCACCGTCAGAGGCAAGGTCGTGGACGAAAAGGGTGAAACCCTGCCCGGCGTAACCATCAAGGTAAAGGGTACCCAACGGGGCGTTACCACCAGCGGCGATGGCACATTCACGATTACAGTTCCTGCTGATGCAACACTAGTCGTTTCCTATGTCGGCTATACCACCACAGAAATAGTTGCCTCTGCTGACATGACCATCAGACTGGCCAGTGCAGCAAGTAATCTGGGCGAGGTCGTGGTCCTGGGATTTGGCTCAACGCAGAAGCGCAGCGAGCAGACCGCAGCTTACAGCACCCTGGCCGGAAAGGAACTGGTGAAGACCCCGGTTGCTGATATGACGAATGCCCTGATCGGGCGCGTGCCCGGTGTAGTGACCCGCCAGGGCAGCGGTGTTCCCGGGGAAAATGCAGCAGATATCTTTATCCGGGGACGATCTTCTTCCAATTCTGCAGCACTGATCATTGTAGACGGTGTAGAACGCACCTCCTTCGGAAACATCGATCCCAATGAAATTGAATCCATCAGTGTATTAAAAGACGCATCGGCAACTGCACTGTACGGTATCAAAGCCGGTAACGGAGTGATTGTCGTGACCACAAAAGTTGGAAAAGACGGCGCCTTCAGGGTATCCTACTCGGGTGGCGCTGGCTTGGTGAGCCTTACCGGGCTCCCTAATACAGTAAATGCATTTGATGCAGCAAGCTTCCAGACTGAAGGGGAAAATAACCTCATTGCAGCAAAGTTATATCAGCCGGATCAGCGAACGTTCAGGGATGAGGACCTGATCAAATTCAAAGACGGTTCAGACCCTTTGCGTTTTCCGGATGTGAACTGGTATAAAGCTGTAACCAAAAATAACTGGATGCGCACGCAGCATAACCTCAATTTCAGTGGCGGCAGTAAGTTCGCTACGTTCTTTATCTCACTGGGTTACCTATTTGAGGACGGTATGTTTAAAAAGTTTCAGCCCATTTACGGCTACCGGACTTCCAATTCGTTTACGCGCTATAATTTCCGCAGTAACCTCGATTTCAATCTAAGCAAGTCGACATTATTCAGCATCAAATTCGGAGGCCGCGTGGAAGATACCTTTGGCATACGCGGTGGTACAGCAGCTACCGGCGATACCGGTGGCACGCAGGCCATCATCAGCAGGATGCTGGCGATTCCGGCATTTGGTTTACCCTTCTTTCCCGAATATACCAGCCGTGCTACACCTGAGTTAGCTGCCCTGGATGATCTGTATAACAATCTCGAGAACTCCAGGATCGGGGTCAATACATTTAACCCCTATTCGCAGCTCACCCGAAATGGTTATTTCAACAGGATCAATAACACCATCGAGAGTGTCTTTGTGCTGAACCAAAAGCTTGATGTGATCACCAAAGGACTGAGTTTCAAAGGAACGCTGGGCCTGGATGCCTATATCATCGGCGTGAGGGCACAATCGGGCAGTTATGCGAAATACCAGGTAGACCAGGCCACGGGTGAAATCGTGCCCATCCCGGGTTTTTATAATGATAATTTAGGAGGTGTAAATACCAGTCGCGACGGGTATAATAAATCCAATCTTCAACTGGGATTTAATTACGACCGCCTGTTCAAACAACACCACGTTTCGGTATTGGCATTGGCCCAGCGGGAACTGCGCGGCGTTCAGCGCAATGTTGCCAACGCACCATTTGCCAACCAGGGTGTGGTCTTAAGTACCAAATACAATTTCGGCGGTAAATATTTTGTGGAGTTCAACGGGGCCTACAATGGTTCAGAGAACTTTGCTGCCGGCAAACGGTATGGTTTCTTCCCCTCAGTTTCTGCCGCCTACAACCTGAGCGACGAAAAGTTTCTGAAGGATGTAAGCTGGCTTTCCTTTCTGAAGATCAGGGGTTCATGGGGAAAAACCGGATATTCCAATCCTGCGGCTACCGGCGAAACCCGCTTTCTGTACAACAGCAACTATATCAACGGAGGGAACGCTGTAAATGCCACCGGCGGGATGTCTGGTGCCAACAATATCGTATACTTTGGCAACGGCAGCAGCGCGACCGCCAATTCTGTGGTGTACCAGAACCAGTTCGGAAACCCGGATATTACCTGGGAAAATTCGCTGAAAAGGGATATCGGTTTTGAAGCCAGTTTCTTCAAGAGTCAGCTCAAACTGACCGCTGATATTTACGACGAAGACAGGACGCTGATCGCTACTAGGCGTACCAATTCTTCTGCACTGACTTATGGCGCCACATTGCCTATCGTGAACTATGGTGCAAACTATAACAGAGGTTTTGAAGTAGAACTTGGATACAACAGCCTGAACAAGAATTTCAACTATGGCATACAGGTTCAGTACTCCCATTACCGCAACAAGATCAAAATAACCGATCAGGCGGTTAACTTACCGGCCTATCAAAGTCTGATTAACTCCCGGCTGGGGCAATACATCGGCTACAAGTTTATCGGATTCTACCAGGACGCCGAAGATATTGCCGCGAGTCCTGTCAATAACGTGACGGGTGTTAAGGTGATCCCGGGTGATTTGAAATACCAGGATACCAACGGCGATGGCGTGATTGATCCTCAGGATCGGGTAGCTATCGGCAACACAGATATACCGCAGGGAATACTGGGCGTAGAACCTACCCTGAGCTACAAGGGGCTGTCGGTATCGGCACTTTTCCAGGGTGCATTTGATGTGAATTCCAATGTTTTACCTTATGACCCGGGCCGCTTCCAGGTATATAGCCCGATGCTGGGCAGATGGCAATCACCGGCCGATAACCAAACCGCTACCTGGCCTGTGGCAAAACCTACGGGTTATGCAAATAATCCCAGTTATGTATTCAATTCATTCCTGCTGCAGCAATCCAGCTATGTCAAACTGCGGAATATCGAAGTAGCTTATCAGATCCCTGCAGCTCTTGCGAAAAAGTTCGGGGTACAAGGCATGAGGCTGGCGCTGACCGGACAGAACTTATATACCTGGACAAAATTTAAAGGGGGGCTTGACCCGGAGATCGCCAATGGATCAACGCAGGCGCAGGGGTTGGCCAATTCTAACATCTATCCCTTATCAAGGGTGTACAATTTAAGTATCAATGTGCAATTCTAATCTGAACTTTATGATGAAGAAAATATTTACCTGTTGTGTTTTATTGATCTGCTTAGGTCAGACAGGTTGTAAAAAAGACTTTTTGCAATTGGATCTGGGGACAAGACTGCCCGAGGACAAAGTTTTTGCCGATCCTTTGCTGGCCACACGGTTTGCCGACAATGCCTATAATTTTATGATCGATGAGTATGGCCGCCTTCAGGATACCTACAAGGGAACTACCAGCCAGTATACGGATGAAGCTACGGGAATATTAAACAGCATGTTCCCGGTTTGGGCGGGCAATTACCTGATATCCAGCACCGATATCACCAATACTTACTCCCGGATGTACCAGGGTATTCGTATCACAAATACGGTATTATCCAAATTGGATCAGGTACCCTGGTCGGGCAGTATCTTTAATCCAAAGATCGTACGCGCACAGATGCTATTCCTGCGTGGGATGTTTTACTTTGAGCTGGTCAAACGTTATGGTGGTGTGATCATCACTGACCGGGTGTATAGTGCAACGGAAGAAATCGACCTGCCCAGAAACTCGTATCAGGAAACGGTTGGTTTTATCCTGCGCGACCTGAAAGAGGCCGAGGATATACTGCAGGTAGAATCGTCGGTAAACTATTCTCCGGCAACGGATTGGGATGCAGGTAACTTCGGAAGACCTACCATCGGCGCTGTGAAAGCCTTACGGGCGCGTCTGCTGATGCTGGATGCCAGTCCATTACATAATGCATCGGGCGATCCCTCCAAATGGAACCTTGCCGCAGCAGCCTCCAAAGAGATCATTGACATGAATAAATATGAACTGCAGGCCGATTACAATACGCTGCTGAACGTGGACAATTCCCCGGAGTATATCATGATCAAGGTACGGGCCCCGAGACAAATCGGTGGATTTTTGAATGACTTTGTCATGTCTCCCGGTTCTGGAGGTGCACAGGGCTTACTCAACCCTACGCAGAATCATGTAGACCTCTACGAAGCTGTCAAACGGAATACAGCTACCGGACCGATCATCAGCAGTGCGCCGATCAACACAGCGGGATCGGGCTACGACCCGCAGAATCCCTATGTCAATCGCGATCCGCGTTTTTACGCCAATATCATTTATAACAATATGACCTGGCAAGGGCGCCAGATACAGATGTATGAAGGCGGGGCCGACTTCAGGATCAACACGCCTACCTACACGCGTACGCGTTACTACTGCAAAAAGTTATGGCCTGAAGTGTACAGAACGAACGCAACCGCCCGCAGTCTGATCAATTTTATTTATTTCCGCTATGCAGAAGTGCTACTCAATTATGCGGAAGCCCAGAATGAGGTGAACGGCGCTACGGCTGAAGTTTACCAATATGTGAACCGTGTGAGGACACGTGCAGGAATGCCGGGATTACCCGCAGGCTTAAGTAAGGAGGAGATGCGCAGCCGCATTCAGAATGAGCGGGGTGTAGAGTTCGCCTTTGAGGATATCCGCTGGTGGGACATTATGCGCTGGAAGAAAGGTCCGGAGCTGGTATCAAAACAACTTACAGCGATGAATGTGGTCAGGAACGGAACAGGTTTTACCTATGCTGTTGTCCCTGTAGAGGAAGCCTATCAGCGCAGTCCTTTTCAGGAAAGACAATATCTGTATCCCATCCCGCTGACGGAGATCAATAAATCCAAAGGGATCTTGCTGCAAAACCCGGGCTGGTAGTAAGCCTGATTTATTTACAAATAATTCGATCAAATCGTATGAAAATTTTCATCAAGTATATGCTGCTACTCCCCTTCCTGAGCCTGAAGCTGGTATCGCCAGCAAAAGCGCAGCAGGAAAAAGCAGATAAGGTAAGTATTTTATATCAGGGAAGAGTGCTGGACGCTGACAGTAAGCCCCTCGATGGTGTTTCCGTTTTCATCCAGGAGAAAGCCGGAGAGATCCATTCAGGGCTGAAAGGAGAATTTAGTATCAAGGGCAGTCCCGGCGACGTATTGATTTTGAAGCGTCCTGGGTATTTGACGGAGCAGCATGTCCTGGCAAATCAGAGCACTCTACAAATCAAACTCCTGGCCGCTCCCATCGATGCTGCTGAAGAGGATAACGTAAATATCCCCTTCGCCATTCGCAAAAAAAGGGAAGTATCGGGGGCAGTTACCTCTATCAATAGCACGAATATTCCGCAGCTACCCACCAATGATCTGCGCAATCTTTTCTCCGGACGTGTTTCTGGATTGTATCAGTCGCAGGTAGGAACAGCACCCGGAACTACGGTTACTGCTGTGCGGGTACGCAGCATCAATTCCTTCCAGACCGACGGCAATGGCGCACGCATTTTTGTTGATGGTACTGAACGGGATTTTGCCGATATGGATATCAGAGAAATAGAAAATATCACCGTGCTGAAAGATGCAGCGACATTGGCATGGTATGGACTTCGCGGTGGTGATGGCGTGGTGCTGGTGACGACAAAGAAGGGCGACCCGACGAGGTCTTACATACACTTTGACGCACAGGGGGGACTGCAGAAAGCTACGAACCTGATCCGCCCGCTAAACTCCTATGATTATGCTTCTCTTTATAATGAAGCCAGCCTGAATGATGGTGGTACAGCGCCGTACAGTCAGGAGGTATTGGATGCCTACCGCAACAATTCAGCGCCTTTGCTGCACCCAAGTAATAACTACGTGGCGGACTATCTGCGTGGAACTGCGCCACTGCAACGTTATGCCTTTTCTATGGGTGGCGGTAAACGCACGGTACGTTATTTTGCAGCTGTGAGCTACCTGAACCAACAGGGTTTTCTAAAAGATACCAAAACTCCCACATTCAATTCTAACGTTGGATTTAAAAAGCTCAATTTCAGGGGTAATATAGATTTTGAAGCCAGTAAATATCTTACAGTAAGCCTTAACGCAGGTGTACGCAACGAGAACAGACTGTCTCCCGGCACGGGGCTGACCGACGTGATGAATAATATTTTCAACACGCCGCCCAACGCCTATCCGATCTATAACGCGGACGGCACGCTGGGGGGTACCTCTCAGTATACCAAGAACATTACCGGTTTATTACAGCAAAGTGGTTATGTGAGTGATCAGAACCGGGTACTGCTGGCTACGCTGAGTGTAAGACAAAAGCTGGATTTCTGGGTACCTGGACTTTCATTCAACGCGCTGGGTTCTTACGATGGTGTAGGTAATTATATCTCGGGCATTACCCAGCAGTATACCGTGGTGGATCAAACGTTGTCGACGCCAACAAATTACCTGACGGCCAGCCCAGTGGAATACCGGTCGACCACCTATGGCAACAATGCCTTACAGAATGAGTTCTGGGCAGGTTTTGATTACGAAAAAAGCATAGGTAAACACGCGTTAAATGTTTCTGTGCGTGGTCAGCGATTCGCCGACAAAGCTCCGGAAAGACTGGATTATCGCAACCAGGGCCTCGGTGGAAGGGTTAACTACAATTACAAACAACGCTATTTTGCTGAATTTACTGCCGGCTATTCGGGTTCAGAGAACTTTGCCCCGGGGAGGCGTTATGGTTTCTTCCCAGCTTTTGCGGCCGGATGGATCATGTCTGAGGAGAAATTCTTCAAGACAATTCCTGCAGTGAGTTATCTTAAATTACGAGCCTCCTATGGTATAGCGGGCAATGGGGATATCGGCGGATCACGCTTTCCCTTTGAAAGTTTTTATACCCGTAACCTCAGCACCGGAGGTTATAGCTTCGGCAATACGCCAGCTGCCACAAATTCGGCAGCAGAAGCTAACCTCGGGAATCCCAATATCACCTGGGAGACTGTCCGCATGCTGAACACCGGATTTGATGCGCATTTTCTGAAGAATTCTCTTGGTCTGTCCTTTGACTACTATTACACCAGAAGAAATAACATTCTGACAGCCAATCAGTTTCCAAGTCTTCTTGGCCAGAATGCCGGCCTGGTTAATGGTGGGGCAGTACAAAGCCGCGGTATAGAGGCATCAACATTTTACTCCAGGCAGTTAGGGAAATTTAGCCTGGGACTCAATGGGAATATCCTGATTTCGAAAAGTAAAGTACTGGCAGAGAACGGCCAGATCGGACTACCTGAATACCAGCGCACTATCGGCCATATTGCAGGTTCCATGCTGGTATTCCTTTCAGACGGACTATTCAAATCGCAGGAAGAGATCAATAGCAGTCCGGTACAAACCCTCGCGGGAAGAGTTGCCCCAGGTGATATCAAATATAAAGATGTAGGCGGCCCTTCGGGTGTTCCTGACGGGATTATTGACAATAACGACCAGGTGCGTATCGACAAATCAAGCCTCCCTGACACGTACTATGGTTTTGGCGGTAACTTCAGGTATGGTATTGTAGACCTGGTATGCCAGTTTCAGGGGGTGATTGGCCGTACAGTGAATATCCAAAGCCTGGTGAACAGTGGTCCCTCCTCTTTCAACCAGCTGAGCCTCGACCGCTACACCCCGGCAAATGCCGAAAATGCGAAATATCCTAGATTAGGTATTGCCGACCGCGGAAACAACACGGCAGCTTCTGATTTCTGGCTGCGCTCGGGCGACTTCCTCCGGTTGAAGTCGATAGAGCTGGGTGTGCACCTGCCGGACAGGTTTACTTCAAGAATGGGCGTAAATAATGCGCGCCTCTATGTAGGAGCATTGAACCTGTTTACTAATAACGACCTGGGTATCGGGGCCGACCCGGAAGTGAATATCGCTGGCAGGGGAACAACTTATCCATATTCCAAAACTTTCACTTTGGGACTGAGTATCGATCTATAAATCATGTAAAAAGAAAGAAAAGATGAAAAATCACTATAAGAATTACTCCAGATGTCTCTTAATTATCGCGCTGATCTGCTGCCTTGGATGCAAAAAGGATTACCTGAATTTTGACTATACCGACGGTAGCATCAGGGAAAAGGATGTCTGGAATTCGGACCGTAATGCGCGGGGATTTCTGAATACGGTATATGCAGGTCTGATCAACGGTTACAATGTAGATACTGAGGGGGCAATGCTGGCTGCAGCATCTGACGAAGCGGTAAACTCAAACGTCAACTCGAGAATAAACATCATTAACAACGGTACCTGGGGGGCATTGCGTACAATTGATGACCAGTACAGCAATATGTATTCTTACATCCGCAGGAGCAATCTTTTTCTGGAGAACAGCAGCACGAGCGCCATTACGCCGGCAACGGATATCCCCAGGTTAAGAGGAGAAGCATATTTTTTAAGGGCCATGTATCATTTTGAACTGATGAAAAGATATGGACAGATTATTATTGCGAACCGTTCGTATGCTACAACTGATAATCTCGACCTGCCCAGGAATTCTGTTGACCAGGTGGTTGCACAGATCGTTGCCGATTGCGACGAGGCGGTAAAAATCTTACCGGCATCACAGGCGGATTATGGTACGGCAGACCGCGGCCGTGCTACTGCCGGGGCTGCATTGGCTTTAAAATCAAGGGTGCTGCTGTACGCGGCCAGTCCGCTCTATAATGTGAGTGGCGACCTCAGCAAATGGACTGCCGCAGCTGATGCGGCCAGGCAGCTGATCGACCTGAATAAAAATTCGCTGTTGACACTGGCACAGTTACCAAACTTATGGGATTTCTCAGTTACAGCGCTGATCTATAATCCAGAGGTAATATTCGCCACAAATGTGAGTGCTACAAATTCTATCGAAAGCAATAATGCGCCAATCAGTTACGAAGGCCGCGGACGGACTAACCCGACGCAGGAATTGGTAAATGCCTTCGAAATGAGGGTAAGTGGCAAGCCTATCACTGATAATACCTCGGGCTACAATTCTGCAGATCCTTATTCAACTACGGGTGCGAGTGGTCGCGACCCGCGACTGGCCTTGTTTGTAATTTACAACGGTCAGTCCTTTAAGTCGAGACCAGTGGAAACGTTTGTTGGCGGAAAGGATAATGTGCCTACCAATACGAACAATACGAGAACAGGCTATTACTTACGCAAATTTTTATCAGAAAGTGCCGTTTGGGCTACGGGTACAACTGCGGTTAACAGAAACCGCCCATGGGTTTTCTTCAGGTATGCTGAAATATTACTGAATTATGCCGAGGCATTGAACGAAGCCAGCGGACCGGTAACGAATGTCTATACTACTGTAAACCAGTTACGCAACCGTGCCGGCATGCCTGCCCTACCTGCAGGATTAACACAGGCACAGATGCGTGAGCGGATTCAGAATGAACGCCGCGTAGAGTTATGCTTTGAAGGCCACAGGTTTTTTGATGTGCGCCGCTGGAAGAAGGCAGCGGAAATCATCAATAAACCAGTTACTGGCATGCAGATTACCAGAACGGGAACCAGGCTGACCTATACTCCTTTCACTGTAGAAAGCCGCGTGTTTACAGAGAAAAATTATCTGTTCCCCATTCCACAGACAGAGTTGAACAGGGTAACGAATTTAAAACAGAACTCCGGATATTAAATATAAGAACAGCCGGAGCAATGTTGCTCTGGCTGTTCTAAAATGAGTAGGTTGTCATTTCAACTGAATATTTATATATCTTATTAGTTCTACACGCACCTGTTCCAACTCCCTCGCTGAGACTACCCCAATATTACGTAAACTCAGAAAGCGTGTACTTTTATCAAGCATAAATAAGATGACTTTTTTTTCATCATTACCGATGGCACGTTTCAGGGCATTGTATGATCTTCGACTTATTTTACAAAACAGAAATTCACAATAAGCTTCTAACATATCCATCATCCCTTCTGGCAGCAAACTTATCACATCCTTCACATCCTCATCAATTTTCTCATTATTAAATGATAGCTCTACTCCCTGATAAACACTACAAACATTCAATAATTCATTGGCTGTCTTTGTGCCACAAGCTTTAAGACGGTCAAATCTATATCCCTTATTATGAAAGTTGAGAATGTCAGATAAGAATATCATCCCGTTATTATGACATTGCCGGGCTGTTCTGAAAGATATTTGTTTTGAAGTTGCCAGCTCTATTACGCTTAGGTCTTTTTGAGAGTGTTTTACCGATGTCATGGTATTAGTGTTTACGGATTATTTTTACATATCTAAGGACTTCTGCCAGATCCTGTAGCACCTCTTGTGTGTCAAGATAATGCGCTACACTGAGCAAAAAACCATTGTTAAATTCGGGACCTAAATGATAAGTTTTAGGATTCATGATGATGATTCCCTCTAATTTTAGTTTTTTATATAAATTTGGCAGTACTTCTCCTGATCGTAACTCGAGATAAAAAAAGTATGCCTGCTGTTTCACAATATACTCATCAACAAATAGTTCTGAAGCTAATAACATTTTTTTAACTGCACTAATTACACTCTTTATTCGCTTGATAATTTGTTGTTCAATCTCATTCAACTTATTTCCTTTCAGAATGTCCAGCAATAAATGATTCAGGACTGGATAGATTAGTTTTCTCCTCGATTTGAGCCTTTTTTTTATCCTTTTCACATCATCTGATCCACCCAAAAATATCGTTGCTAAATTTAGTTTCCTGTGTACACTGATCGCGTTTATGGAAATGATTGAGGTGTTGTTTGCAGGAGAAATCCATTTAAATAAATTAGGAACTTCTATGAGGTTCGGTAATCGTTCATCCAGCAGTATCTTAAAGTGATACAGCTTTTGCAAATCAAGAAGCTGCTGCCAAAACATTTCATCCCGATAATATAAGAGTGGAAAGGGAGCCGTCGAGCCCACATAGACCATTTCTGCAGGTGAGTTTTGGCTTTGACATAACAGTTTCAATTCTTGCAGAACACTTTCACCTTCCTTCTTCAAAATATAATGAACTTTCCGCCTGGCTGCTACAATTGTAGTATGTATTCCTCCGGAAGCTTGGTCCAGTAGTACAATCGTGCTTTTCGGCCTGCTAAACTCTTCGCAGCAATAGGTAATTAACTCTTCATAGTCATCGGTATAGTAGACCTCGGCATCCGTAAAAGTATAAGACTTCTTAATGGTCATCATCTGGGCAAATGCTGAAATTAACCCGGGAAGTTCCTTCAGTTTATATTCCTCATAGTCCATTTTGTTGTAATATGAAGAGGCAATTGAAAACTCGCGCTCAAATATTTGATCAAATTCATTAATGCATTCTTTTTCAAAATATCGTTTTCGCACAGGTTTAGACGAACTTAAAATCCTGCTTTCCAAAAGCTTTCTCTGATGTAATGACAAGTCAGTAATAACACGTGTACCTACACCGCGACTGGCAGCAATTAATTTATAGTCTTCACGAAGTATTTTCCAAGCCCGCTTGACTACAGACTGTGAAATATTCAAATTGCTTGCAGTTTCTGCCTGAGTAGGTAAAATTGATCCTAATTCTGTATAACCCAGGAGAATTGCATTGGCGAGTGCCAGGGCGATCTCATGTTCCGATATTTTCTTATCGGAGCGTTCCTTGTTCAATGTTCGGGATAAATATTTGGTTAAGTCTATCACGGTAAATATTTAAGATAATATGGCAGACAATTATTACTACGAAATAATTAAATATCTTTTAATAATTAAAATAGTTTATAAAAAATAAATAGTGATATACAGAAATTTTGTAAAATGGATGGTTTTTAACGAAACAAAAGACCACATAACTATTTAATTAACAATATGATAAGATTTTAATCTCAATATTTTTCATTTTCTTAATAGTTTTTGAAAGGGTTCAAAAACACCATTTTCTGGCAAAAAAATTAAACCTGGAAGTGAAATAAAAACCCTGGTAGGTTGGTCGATGCTACCAGGGTTATTCTTATACAGCGCTTCTGAAAGGCAAAGTGAATTTGAACTCACCTATATACTCTGAATTGGAAACATTTTTTCCATCTTCAGAAACCAGGAACATATAAGCGTGAATAGGATGATTCCGCATCGTATATGGCATAGTGGTTTTGGTGGTGAGCTCCCCACGTCTGGCGCCCAAATGAAGCAGAAATTGTTTAATGAGAGGATCATAAAACATCATTATGATTTTATCGGAGTCATTGCGGGAAGGAGATTCGAAATCATTCTTCCTCCAGGTTAAAGTCACGTCCTCCTCATTCCACACTGTTTTAATATCATCAACCCCCAATAAAGAACCTTTACTCAATTGTACTTTTGGATAATCTATCTTAATATCGGGATAGATGCCAATAATCGCATTTGATAAAATTTGCTTTACCGCTGCATTAGTAGGCGTTGTAGTTGTTTTTGAGTACGACTGGTACCCAACTTTGATTTGCGCACTAAAAGTTGAAACCAATTCTGTTGCCAGACTAAATTTCATTTGTTGCGCCAGTTGTGCCTCTGTTGCGGGTTTGGATGATTTACTGGGCCGACCTTTAATCACATTAAGTGTCCTCCATTTAGCCCCTACTGCGTTTCCTAACAAGCCTCTGAAGTTGTCTAGAAATCCTTTTAGAATTGTAGCCATTTTTTAAAGTTTAAATTTATAAATCTGTTAATTCGGATCGGCGTACCAATAGCCTGAATCCGTGATACAAACCTAAACGACTCAATGTTAACTTCCTATAGTTCAGACATCTGTGTCGTATTGAGTACTTATTTGTCGCAGCATTTTTGAGTAAATGGCAATAATCTCCCATAGTTTTAACCGAAATCTCCCTAGCAGGAAAATGGTAAGTGTAACGATGACAGCGATAATCCACTTCCAGGATACGGAACGATTAGTTTTAGCGACCACATTTTTAGCCTTATTATCAATCTTTTTCTTCAGCACCGTTTTAGCTTTTTCTTGACCCTGGTCATGCCTGTCCAAAAGACTCCCTCCTGTTGACACATTACTTGCGCTGCCAGAGATCAGGATTTTACTTGCTTCGCCCTTAAAACCCGACTGAGGTGAAAATACGAAGTTTCCCTTTGGCCAGAGCTCCACCATGTACTTAAGGTTTCCAGAATCACGATGAAAGGTGACAGATGTGGATTTAAGATCCCGATTTACTTCGGATAAAGATTGAACTTCAGTATCCATCCTGGTAGATTCTGTTTCTTCCTGCCGAGTTTTTGTTAGATTCTGCAATAAAGTACAACTAGTCAATAGAAGACATAAACCCGCTATTAAACTCTTCATGGCCCGCCTCTCCTTTCTGTTATCCAATCAGCAATTTTATTTATAGTTTTAATATGCCTTACTTTCATATAAACACCATCTCCATCTCTACTGCCTGCGACATTCGTATTCCCTTCCACGAGTGTTAACCAATCGCCTTTTTTTGCTTTAATCAGGCCCACATGTGCAATTCGCTTGTATTCTGAAAAGTAAATACCTGCCAGATTTGCCGGCGAACAGAGCTTAGTTAATCGAGAGGCCGGGAACAAATCAGGTGACCATCCAGTTCGTGGTTTAGTTAGGTTTGCCTGCTTAAAAATGAACGATATGAAAGCAGCGCACCACGGTTGTCCAGGTTTTAGCTGAACGGTGGCAAGGTATGTTGCCACCCTTGCTCCATCATTGTTGCCCGTTTTCTCCCTCACTCCTAATTCTTGTCTAGCCAGCTGCACCACAGTATTGCGCAATACCATTTCATGTGTAGAGCTTTTGGTTAGCAGAGGGCGATGAGGCATCCCAGCGCTGCCAGCAAGAGCAACGCATAGGTAGCCCAGTAAAATCCGAGTTGTTGACATGTCGTTAATCTATTAAATTGTGAAAGGATCAGATGAATTGAAGGGAGTTTAAGTCTGGACCACGACTTCTGGAGCAGCCACCAGACTAAGGCTAAAATCAATAGAAAGGTGATAAGACTGATCAGGATAAGCAACCATATACTTTGATCCACACTCCCTGTGGTCTGGTCCAAGATATGCAGCCATGAAGGTGCCAAGCACCAGATCAGCAATAACAGGAGGAACAACAATTCTGTCTCCCATTTAAAAACATATGAAGTTACAGTCCATTCGGACTCAGCTACTTCAAACAATGGAATGATTTTCTGTTTCATAAGATAAAATTTAAGTTATAATGTGCGGATGAAATTTATTTTTTACCCAAGTAGATACTGTCTGAGACCGACTTCTTATCTTCAGACACAAAAAAGAGATAAACATGCATGACGCAATTCAAGTCCCTTTTTGTCCGGTTGTAGCAAAACCCTCTATCCTCCCGTCGCACTAAACCCGTAACAAACATGTAATCCTGCTTATCAGGATTATACATCAGAATTGTAGCCCTGTCATTTGGGTTCTCTTGCTCTGCGTCAAAGTACCACCATACGTTAATGCAACCTAGTGATGTGGGTTTAATAATTTTAGCAAGAGGACTGTAAAGACTGCCTTTACTGATTATAACTTTAGCATAGTCAATAGCCAGGTTCGGGAACTCTCCGGTAATAATATCCTGATTGTACTTTATCGCCGTTTTTAGTATGGAGCTCTTTCTGCCGTAATTCATAAAGCCGATCTCAATCGCCATATCAATATTGTTTAAGAATGATAATAGTAAAGCAGACTTTTCATTCTCCTCAAGCTGCTGCTGAAATGGTTGAACTGCTGTGTTTGAGGATAGATTTGTAGTTTTAGCAACTGGCATTTTTTTTGAATTTTTCATTTTGTTTAAGATTTAAAATTTATACTCTGTTAATTCAAGTCTGTGGCTGCGTGATAGCAGTTAAGCTTGTTTGTTGTGAAAGAAAATGGAAATAGCATACCACCCTGTGTCAGCTTATCGCACTGATACAGTTAAATTGTTTGCATAAGGTGGGAACGGAAGAGTTGGAGCGAAGAAATTTCCTGGCCAGGAAAAAGGGAAGGGATCTAAAGTTTGTAGAGGAGGGCAAATACATCAGACTTTGAATACAAGTCTATGTCGCCCACCTTTTTTGCTTTAATAATTCCACGTCTGACATATCGCTGAATTGTCCGGAGCGATACTTTTAAAATATCTGCAACGTCATTGGTACGAAGGAAGATTTCTTCCTGGTACTTTACAGCTTCAAGATGCCTTCGGACAAGGATTGATAAATCTGCAACTGCGACTGTTAAGTCGGTTACCATTTCATGTAGGTTCTTACTCATGGTTTTGTTTAAATTAAAAATTAACAATTGGATTAATTACAATACATGTATGCTATCTAATTTATGGAAACTAATTACACATTATATCAATCTTGATATGAAAAAAGTGTTCACAAAAACTTAAAAATTTTCATTAGTTTCAGAAATATAATACTTAGCTAGAATTAGTAAACAGCCTGATCTAATGTGATTTGACCGGTATAAATACTGTTGGAGGTACTTTCATGATCTTCAGAGATAAATGTCATATATGTTTCTAGCTTTTGCCCTGAGGGTGTCAAGGGCAAACTGAGAAATGCATAGCCTTGTCTTCGATTGGCAGCACTTCTCAAAAAATAGGCTTTTGAATGATCTGGCAGGTAAGCCATTATCATCACCAGATCAGTTGGCCATATACCCTCCTCCCGCTGCTCGCCGTTCCAGGAGAACATCAGTCCATCATCTACCCTGGTTACTTTTGGATTTTCTACAGCCGGCATCTTACCCTCAGATAATTTTAATTTGCTGAAATCTATCTTTAGGTCAGGATAATTTCCCTCTATGACTTTCCTTGCTGCAGCTGCCGCGAGGTTGAAATAGTGTATTCCTGTTAGCTTTTCCTGGAGAGCAAAACCCATTTTGATATAATCTTTGACAGGCCTGAGAACTGCTGCCACAATAGTGGTTTTGAGCCAGATTTCTTTTAAGCTGTCACTGGGATTATCAAAAGTATATTTGCCAACGGTACGAAGACGCTGATTGCCCTGCTTATCTACATACCCGATCACTTTACCAAGTTTTCCGGAGAAAGGTCCCAGAGGACCAAATTTTTGTGTAGCCATTGCTTTGAGTTTAATGTCTGAGCAATGATAATGAAGAAAAGTATATAATCACCTTATAACAAGTGAGTTGTCGTATATAATACGCATTTGTCGCAGTATTTCTTAGTAAATACGTTCCGCCCTGGTTTACATCATTACAGAAAGAAAGTTATGGTATATGTAATGGTGTCCTGACAATCGGTAGGTCAACGGTAGGATTAATGTAGGGTTGATGTAGGTTTAAGGTAGGAATACCCAGAAGGGTATTCCTTTCCGTTAGGGTTATTTGTATTGCTCTGAGTGGAGGCCTACCAGGTGGACCTCCGTTTTTTTAATTATCGCAAATCATACCTCCCAATTTGAATTGTTTGTAATTTGCCGCCTCCACTGTCAGAGCTTCAATTTTATCGATACATAGAATATTTGCCATTGTAAGGAATGACTCTACCTGAGTAAGTAGTTTATTTGCATCCTGCCGAGACACTTCAAAAACATCCTGATACCTGGCCGCAGAATAACTATTTGCGATCAGATCAAATAGCCTTCTACCCTCTTCACCTTCATCAAGAAACAATCCTGACATTGCGGGTGAAAAACTATCGCATAATCTAAGAAGCCTGTAAAGATTATGAATATCAGACTTGTAACCCAAATGAATTCTGATCATGCCAAGACAACATTGCTCAACAACTTGATGAAGCATAAATAAGCACAGATGGCACTTCTCTGTACGGAGACATTCCATTGCGCTATCTATAAAACCAGTAGCCCGAGATAGATGTCTTTGATGATGTTTTTTAGCTTTTTCTGCTGCTCTTGTAGGAATATATTCTGGAACTTGAAATGATCTGACCGTTGGATCATGACTATACAATAACTCTCCATGATTGGCTACAGTGATAAAGAACTTGTTGTTTGCCTTTATCGCTTCAATCATTGCTTGTTTTCCATGAACTAAAATTGTAATTGTGCCGTGCTCAAGGTGACTGGTTGCATAGTCCTGCACTGCATGCTCAATTCTTGCATCACTGTCTATCACCATCAGTAAATAGTATCTGTAATTTTCAGCTGCAGAATCGGCGATGAAACAACCCGTGTTAAAATTGGATTCCATCAGCTTACCAAAGCGGTATATATAT
This sequence comes from Pedobacter sp. MC2016-15, assembly GCF_026239695.1. Classification (GTDB taxonomy): domain Bacteria; phylum Bacteroidota; class Bacteroidia; order Sphingobacteriales; family Sphingobacteriaceae; genus Pedobacter. The sequence goes on from NZ_JAPIVS010000001.1 coordinate 617,447, forward strand.
AGGGGCTTATACTTGTCTGCTAACATTTTAATAAGTGCTGCAAACTCAGTGTGATCTTGATTAGGGAGTTTTGGGGTTTCTTTAAATGCTGTCATTTTGGTTCTAGTTTTTTGGTTGATTTAAAATGTTGTCCGCTTCTTCACTAAAGACAAAGCGCGGCCACAACGATTATTTTCATCGTTAGAATATAATAGGTGTACTGGATAAAAAAGGAAAATAGAGGAATTGACTTACCTCTTTAGTAGGCTATAGATTCAATCCGGTGGTTTGTGAACTTTTGTGAAGTGCTGCGAGGTGATCTGGTTCTTTTTCATTTGGATGCTATTGATTAAAAAACTTCAATAGAACCATTTACAAGAATTGAAAAAGGCCTGAAACAAGAATAGGTCCGGCAACAGTTCTTGCAGTCTGCATTACCCGGTGGAAGCGGGGAATAGTTAAACTATTCGAACACTACAATAAGCTGCGCCGGACCTATATTTGCAAATATAGGCAACCCGGTGCTCTACTTACCCTCGTGTTCGTAAATTTCCACATTTGCAGACGAGGTTCTTAAATAGAACACCTCAATTATAGAGATGTTATAAAATTATATAATATTTAATAAATACTCATAAACAGTTGATTTTAATACAACAAATGTAACCATTAAGATTTAAATAAACAATAAAGAAATTAATTATTTCAAACAGTACCTAAACTGCGGATCGTATATAAGTAGGATTCTACATTAGAAGGAAATATTTTCAGCTTGGATTAGGATATACAAGCCAATATATTTACTGATAGACAAAATTAAATCACAACCCTAAAAGTCAAGTTTACCCTGGCAGTCATAGGTCTCAGTGATTTTGCAATGCGGTGCTCCCAGTTTTGCTGCAAATCTCCCTTCATAATCATCAGTGCTCCGCTTTCCAGTTTGATAGAATACTTCTCGCTATGGTCTTGTTTGTAGCGGATATCAAAACTACGCACCTGACCAAAACTTACAGAGGCAATGACAGGATATTTACCCAATGCCTTCTCATTATCGCTGTGCCAGGCCACAGAATCATTGCCATCACGGTAGTAATTGAGGAGGACGCTGTTAAATTTCACGCCTGCGATTTGTTCTACTTTTTGTTTGATCGCCATTAACTCCGGCGTCCATTTGTTGGGCGTAGAACGCCTGAGGGAAGTGTAATCATAAGTCTCTTCATCCGCATACCATGCACACAGCCTTGGCGTAACCACCTCCTTATCGTACATCCTGACCACCTTTTGCTGCCAGGGCGACTGCACAATAAACTTATGCAACAGCAATGCGCATTCCCTCTCGTTGAACAGCCCCGGATGATATTCCAGTAATTCTGGCGGCAATCCTGGCGTCTGTCCTGCCTCAGGGAAAAAACTCAATTGTTCCATTCTTATCATTTTTGATTTGGCAAATTCATACAGAGCTTCAAACATTGCCATAAGAAGCCTGTTTAAACATAAGTTGTCAAAACATCTGCATAAATTGCAGATACAAAGATAAACTAAATATAAAGGTAAATATCAAATTAAAGCTAAAAATATTAGCATAATATATGAAAGCAGTTATCATCACACAGCCAGGTCCCGCAGAAGTTTTACAGATACAAGAATATACCACACCGAGCCCTGGAGCAGAAGAAATTCTCATCCGGGTTAAAGCTGCGGGATTAAACCGGGCAGATGTTTCCCAGCGACAAGGTAAATATCCTGCCCCCAAGGGCACCGTACAAGAGATCCCCGGAATGGAAGTAGCCGGGATAGTGGAAGAATGCGGAGATCAGGTGACGCTCTGGAAAAAAGGTGATCAGGTTTGTGCACTCATAGCTGGTGGAGGTTACGCGGAATATGTAGTTGTCAAAGAAGGGCAATGCCTTCCTGTGCCTGTAAACTTCAGCTTTGCTCAGGCCGCCAGTTTACCGGAAACCGTATTTACCGTTTGGTCTAACATCTTTGAAAGAGGGAGATTGCAAGCCGGTGAAACACTACTGGTTCACGGTGGCAACAGCGGAATAGGAATTACCGCGATACAGCTGGGGAAACTATTTGGAGCAAAAGTGTTCGTCACCGTAGGTTCTGAAGAAAAAGGAAAACTGTGTACAGATCTCGGGGCAGATGCTTTTGTAAATTATAAAACAGAAGATTTTGAACAAAAATTAAAAGAAGAGGGTATCGACGTCATCCTGGATATGATTGGCGGAGATTATTTTGAGAAGAACATCAATATCCTCCAGCCCGAAGGTCGCCTCGTATACATTAATTCTGTGGCGGGTCCTCAGGTTCCCCTGGATATCAGCAAGGTGATGACCAAGCGGCTGACCGTAAGTGGTAGTACCCTGCGATCACGTGAGTATTCCTACAAAAAGGCACTTACAGCAGCGATCAGGGAAAAAGTATGGCCGCTGATGGATGCCGGAAAATTCAAGCCCGTTATCTACAAAACATTCCCGCTGGAGCAAGCCGCAGAGGCGCATCGTGCACTGGAAGATGGTAGTCACACGGGCAAGATCATACTGGTTAACGACTAATTGTGACTTTGCCCTCACAATATTCTGAAATGATGATTTTATCTTTACGAGAGCACAAAAGCCCATAATTTATGAAGAAAATAGGTTTCTTATCCTTTGGTCATTGGCAGAACCATCCTGCATACCAGGCCAGAACTGCAGGAGATACACTGTTACAGTCGATCGACCTGGCCGTTGCTGCAGAAGAATTGGGTGTCGATGGCGCATATTTCCGTGTGCACCATTTCGCCGCTCAGCTGGCTTCGCCTTTCCCTTTGCTTTCAGCAATCGGTGCAAAGACAAAGAAAATAGAAATAGGTACCGGTGTAATCGACATGCGTTACGAGAACCCGATGTACATGGTAGAAGATGCCGGCGCTGCAGATCTGATCTCAGGCGGGCGATTACAATTAGGTTTAAGCAGAGGTTCACCGGAGCAAGTGATCGACGGCTGGCGTCATTTCGGCTATGAACCTGCAGAAGGGGGCACAGATGCCGATATGGGTCGTGAGAAAGCCCTGAAGTTTTTGGAACAACTGAAAGGCGAAGGTTTTGCCGAGCCCAACCCATACCCGATGTTTCCTAATCCTCCGGGCTTGTTACGTTTAGAACCGCATTCTGAAGGATTGCGCGAACGGATCTGGTGGGGTGCTGCTTCCAACGCTACCGCCGTGTGGGCAGCAGAAAATGGCATGCACCTGCAAAGTTCTACGCTGAAATTTGACGAAAGCGGAAAGCCTTTTCATATCCAGCAGGCTGAACAAATCAGACTGTACAAGGAAGCCTGGAATAAAGCCGGACATGAACGCGAAGCCAGAGTTTCGGTAAGCCGTTCCATCTTTGCTATTGTCAATGATCAGGACAGGCAACTGTTTGGACGTGAGTCTGGTCAATCCGACAAGATTGGCTACATCGAAAGTGATAAACGCGCCATCTTTGGACGGAGCTATGCTGCAGAACCTGATCAACTGATTAAAGAGCTGGCCGAAGACGAAGCTATACAGGAGGCAGATACCTTACTGTTGACCATCCCCAACACCCTGGGCGTCAATTATAATGTGCATGTACTTTCAGCTATTCTGGAGCACGTAGCTCCTGGATTGGGCTGGCGTTAATCCTGTTATCGCGTGTCCTTGAGGTTAATCTTCAAAGGTTCATCATCACCCTTCACTGTAACCAGTGTCTCTATATCTGCTGTGGCACCTGTAGAGGCACTGGCTGAGTTGTAGATATTGTTTGAACTCAATACCGCACCACTCGGATGCATCAGGTATGATGTTCCTGCATAATATTGATACGTATAGTTGTGCGTATAGCCGAAAGAAGTCGATAAGATATACTCGCCGGGCATCAGGTTAGTAAATTCAAAATGCCCTTTATCATCGTATACTTTTGTAGTTCTGATACATGCCTGGACATTTTTGTCTATAGGTACTTCAGGTAATTTCTTTCCTTTTCTGATCTTTTTATTGACCTCTTTCCATTCTTCAATATATGGCTGGTTGGGCAGGATAGTAACAATAGTTCCCTTTGGTGCATACTGGGCCTTGTTGATATTCAATACTGCTAATTTGCTTGAACGGTCCCTTGCAAAAGTAGTTCCCAGGATTACGCCATTTCCTTTTTCAAATTTCGCCAGGGCTTCCGCTTTATTGAACTTGTTTTTGATAGGCTGATATTCCAGTTCGTCATTTACACAGATCTCCCACATGCCACCACCGAGAGACATCTCACGCTGCCATATTTTATGCTGATTCTTATCAATCACATAATTGTAGAGCGCACCTGTATTCTCTTCAAGTATGCCTACCAGCCAGCTTTCATGGCTTCCGGTTTTTGGAGAGCGGTATACATAACTTTTTACATCTTTGATGATATAGTTGGTAACCGGCTTATCAGTTTTAGGTTCATAATAAAATTCAGGAATTGTAGCCTTGTAACCCGTTTTTAGCGGTAAAGTGGTGAATAAATATTCTGCTAGGTTATAGTCAACCGCCTTTTCTTTAGGCGTAACATTGATGCTCTCATCCTTTCTGCCATCCAGGTAATGAACTTTACCTGTAACTGTATTTCCAAAGCTGAGCTCCGACTTGCTTTTCGTGCTCTCAAATTTATAATCAATTGGTGCCAGTGTTTTTGAATCTGCCGTAGAGCTCACTTTTCTGTACCACTTATCATTTTGGTCGGTATAGTCGGCCACTAGTTTGATCTGGTTGCCCGATATAGAAAGGTCATGGGTAAAAGATCCTTTTTTTGTCCAGGAAGTATCTTTTACATAATAAATGATGTATTGTGATTTGCCAGGTGTTAAATGAGCGGTGTTAATCTCTGAGCTTCCCGGTAGGACTGGCTTCTGAGCATACAAACTGAACGGAGCAATAAAAAATAATAGTAAATAGCGTTTAATTCTCATAACAATAGGGTTACGACAACTAAAATAAAAAATTTTATTTAATATAAACTGAGATATACTATTTCATCAAAGGAATTAGTTTTGAACCAATCACCTCAATCGCTTTTGTGAGCTGTTCGTGGGTCAGTCCGGCGATATCCATCTGGAAAGAAAACAGATCTACACCTCCCAAAGCTTCGCTATGCCTGTGCAGCTTTTCTGCCACCCGGTCCGGTCCGCCAACTACCAATGCCCCTTTATCAGCAATCCCAGCGTCAAACTGTGCTTTTGTCACTGGTGGCCAGCCGCGTTCCATACCTATTTTAGTCCAGGCTTCTACATATCCCGGATAATAATCAGCAATAGCCTGCTGATCGGTTTCTGCAACATATCCCGGAGAATGTAAGCCTACCTTGAGCTGATCAGGTGTAAACCCAGCTACTTCGCCAGATTTCCTGTAAAGATCAACCAACGGGCGGAAGCGTTCTGTGTCGCCACCGATAATTGCTACCATCAAAGGAAGCCCCAGCATCCCGGCACGGGCAAAAGACTCTGGTGTACCGCCAGCTCCCAAGCACACAGGTAACTTTTCCTGTAGCGGCCGCGGATACACGGGTTGATTTTTTAGTTCCGGTCTGAACTTGCCCGACCAGGTAACGAACTCCTCGTCGCGGATCTGCAGCAGTAACTTCAATTTCTCTTTAAACAAGGCATCGTAATCATTCAGCCTGAAGCCGAACAAAGGAAAAGCATCCGTTGCAGAACCCCTTCCAGCTATGATCTCTGCACGTCCTTTGGAAATGATATCCAGTGTAGCAAACTGCTGAAAAACCCGCACAGGATCTGCAGTACTCAGAATCGTCACCGCACTCATCAGCCTTATCCTTTTCGTACGGGCGGCAGCTGCGGCAAGTATCACTGCCGGAACTGAGTCCAGGAAATCTTTTTTATGGTGTTCGCCGATGCCGAAAACGTCCAGTCCGGCCTCATCTGCTGCCACTATTCTATCCAGCAGCTGTTCCATGGCCTGCTCGCTGTTCAGCTCATTGCTGCTGTACATTGCCGAGGCAAAACTATCAATACCTATATGCATATTATCTTTTGATGATTGTTCTCATGAGGGCTTCTGCCGTGTCATGTGATGGTGAATAAGGGTAAAAAAAACGCGGCACACTGAGATTGGTCAGCATGCCGCGTTTTTCAGAAAGGGATGACTATGCCCCAACAGGCGTATTTAATAATTGTTGTTCCCAAAGGAATGCTACACCCATAGCACCGCCATGTTCAACAAGGATATTGGCAAAGCCTTCTCCAGTTTCAGTGCGGGCATGGTCGCGTTGCCACTCAGAGATTACAGCAATCCAGTTGATTGGTGTAATGCCATGAGCTTCCATACGGCGAACGGCCATATCATGAGCTTCAACGGATACAGCTCCGCAGGCATCAGTTACCACAAATACATCATAACCCTCTCCGGCAGCCTGAATCGCTGGCATAGCCACACAGATCTCGGTGTAAAGACCAGCGATAATCAGCTGCTTGCGGCCGCTTTTCGCAACTACATCAGTAACATTAGGATCTTGCCAGGTATTGATAAAAGTACGGTCGATAGGTTTTTGCTCAGGGAATACATCCTGGATCTGTTTGAGCAGTAAACCGCCACGATCTTCGATAACAGTAGTCAGGATGGTTGGTACGTTAAACAATTTCGCTGATTTGGCAAGCCCCGTAGCAGCGTTGACGATCGACTGTGGATCATGGCTGTTCAGGTTAGTGAACTGAAACGGCTGGTGATCGATCAATACGACAATACTGTCCTCCGGACGTAGAAGGGCCTCGAGGCCTTTTTTTACATTTTTTGACATGTTTTTATTAGTTATAAGGTTAACGATTTATAATGACTCAAATTTCCAGTTCCTGAGAGATCATAAAGATGATATAAGTAGAAAAAGAATGTCGACATATGTCGATGAAAGACCTGTGATGCCCAAAGAAGACGCTGATTGAACATGAAATAACTCCCATCATGTCAGACAAATAGACCATTCCTATAGGGGTACTCCTAGCAAGAATGTGCTTTTAATCGTATCTTTGCAGCGCCATCACAAAATTCAATACTTAAAGGAAATCCGAGGTTTATATGCATGACGCTTTTTTTGACTACCTGAAAAAATTCTATTCTGAACCTCTTACAGAGGAGGAAAAGACATTGATCAGGCAGACATTTATTCCGTCCAGATTAAAAAAAAGACAATTTTTATTACAAGCCGGGGACCGCTGCAAGCACTTTGCATTTATCGTTAAAGGTGCAATGCGGATGTATTCTGTGGACGACAAAGGTGCTGATCACATTGTACGCCTGGGTATAGAAGAATGGTGGATGGGCGACCGTGAGAGCTTTGCGGAACATACGCCAAGTTGCTATAATATCGATGCCTGGGAGCCTTGTGAACTGCTTTGTGTGAGCAGGGAAAGTACAATTTTACTTCAGGAGAATGTTCCTGCATTTCGTGCAATGAAGATGCAGCTTGATGAGCGTAACATCATGGCCAATAACCGCCGTCTTACCTCGTCCATAAGTTCAATGGCAGAAAAGCGTTATACTGATTTTGTTGAATGTTATCCTGAGCTGCCAAAGCGTTTTCCGCAACATATTATTGCATCTTATCTGGGTATCAATAAGGATACTTTAAGTCGCGTAAAACGCCAGCAGCATATAAAATAATTTAGTATTCCAGGATGTAGATTTTCTTTGCGGCATAGTCCCATACAGTTTTGTATTGGGAGAGAAATCTGTAACCGAAGGTCATCAGGTTGGGTTCATCAATACCCAATGCTTTTCTGGTGATTTGATTATGCGCTAATGTTGTTGATTCAACTCCTTTTAATGAAGTTTCAAGCTTTCCATCGATGGTGATATTTTTTACATTCAGTAAGGTATCTCTACTGCTGTCAATACCAGAATTCTGTACAGCACCTTTACTTCTGAGGGCTTCATTTGAAGATTTATCCAATTGTAACGATCCATTCTGACCGGTATCAAATGCACCGATAACATTTATTCCGTCTATTTTCAATTTAACAATGGGGCTGTTCACTATCTTTCTGATTTCAAAATCAAGCACCGCCAATATCTTTTCACGTGCTAAGTAATCTCTGGACTTGCTGCGTTCGGCAGAGTTTTTATAAAACGTAACTTTCCGGTGCATATAATCAATCTTAAACACGTAACCCTGAAAGAAGTCATGGCCAATAAAGCCAAGGAAATCTGGCGTGACGTATTTCTGCAGGAAGTCATAGTTCGCACTATTGATGTTTTCCAGATTTTTAAACGTAATACCATTTGGAAATTTGATCTCCTGAATGGTGTCATTAGCATTCACCTTAAACGATTGTCCGCTGCCAACGAAACCATCACCCTTCGGCTTTTTATCAGGCAATATAACCAGGTGATCATTCAGCATCATGCTTTTTGCATGTCCTGTATCAAACATAAATTTACCACTCACACCATTCACTGTAGCCGAAATAAATGGGTAGGCATTGATCAAAGTAATAGGAAATACAATTGTGTCTCCATGCAGGACAGCCGTTTTCTCAAATACCTGGGCCTTCGCAATGGAATGACATAGTAATAAAGAAAACAACCAGATGGGTAAATTGAAACGTGACATATAAGAGCTTAAGATGTTTAAAGAGTAAGTAAATTTTCGAGATCCAATCGTTTGCTGTACATCTCCAGTTTCCCGTTGACATCAAACCATTCCTCCCGCGGCCGGTCCCAGTAAAGTTCAACTCCGTTTTTGTCGGGATCATCAAGATAAATTGCTTCTGACACTCCGTGATCTGATGCACCTGTGATCGGATACTTTGCCTGTAGAATCTTACGTAAAATAGCTGCAAGGTCTTTTCTTTCCGGGTAAAGTATCGCCGTGTGATATAATCCGGGAGCACGCTCAGGTGCCGGCCCACTATCTTTACTGTGCCAGGTGTTCAATCCTATATGGTGATGATATCCTCCCGCTGATATGAATGCAGCCTGATCGCCGTAGGTGGTAATAAGCTCAAATCCCAACACGCCGCAGTAAAAATCAAGCGACCGTTGTAAGTTGCTTACTTTTAAATGTACGTGGCCGATGCGGGTTTGAGCAGGTATTTTGTAATTGTCCATTTGTGAAATAATCAATAATATTTGATAAATCGAATTTCAACATCCTATCCTAACAGAAAGATGATATTTGTAGATAAAGCATGTAGACATTTATCTACTACTTTTTGCTACAAATATCATCTTTCTCTTTTAACCTGATTACAGAGATTTGCCTGTCTACTGAATTAATCGTCGCTAATGGCGAGCCTGAACTAAATCCCATTTTACGCCTGATAATGAAGTTTAAGATTTTTGTATTTGCAAGTCTGTTATTTTCCGTACAGTTTTCCCGGGCACAGCAGTTTAAGCTGTTAAGGTATGATGAAGATTATACAGCTCTGAAAGACAGCACGCGTACATTTTACAACAGGATTAAGTTCCTGCCGCTTTCGCAGGAGGGACAGCATTACCTGTCATTTGGTGGAGAGATGCGCGGAGAATTTGACCGTGCCCAGCATGAGGATTGGGGTGCCATGAACACCGGTAGCAATACCTTTGTGCTGCAGCGCTACCATCTTCATGCAGATCTTCATCTGGGCGAGCGCTTCCGCTTTTTCGGACAACTGCGCAGTGCTTTAGAGAACGGGCGCAAGAATGGCCCGCGGCCTATCGACGAAGATCATCTGAATGTGCAGAACCTGTTCGTGGATATCGTTCCCTGGAAAGCAGCATCCAGCAAGCTGACGCTGCGACTTGGTCGTCAGGAGATACAATATGGTAGTGGCAGACTGCTGGATGTGCGTGAAGGTCCCAACCTTCGCCTGTATTTTGACGGAGCTAAAGCGGCTTATTCTTCTCCAAATTTCCAGATTGATGGTTTTGTGTTTGGCAGCGGAAAGGTAAATCCAGGAACTTTTGATAATGCCCTGGGCCGTAGGGCACGTTTGTGGGGAGTATATAGTGCTTACACCCCAACACCAAACTTCAATGTAGATCTGTACTACCTGGGTATTGACAGAACAGCTGCACGTTTTGATGAAGGTGTCGCAGATGAAAGCCGGCATACCTTCGGTGCCAGGGTCTGGAAGAATGGTGGTGAATTCCTGTACAATTTTGAACTGGGTTATCAGGTGGGATCCTTCGGAACGGATAAGATCCGCGCCTGGGGCGGCTCTTCAGAGATCGGCTACAGATTTACTCAGCTAAAAGGATCGCCAGCCCTCAAGCTGCGCAGTGATTTTATTTCAGGCGACAACAAAAAGGACGACGGTAGACTGGGGACGTTCAATGCGCTGCATCCCAATGGGGGCTATTTCGGGATGAACCCGCAGGCTGGTCCGGCAAATTTACTGTCGCTACATCCTAACGTGTCCTGGTCACCCTGCAAGAAGGTATTATTATCTTTCGCTACGGTTTTCTACTGGCGACAATCTTTGCAGGATGGGATTTATCGCCCTGATGGCTCTTTAAGTTTGTCGTCTTCCGGATCAGACAAACGTTACATCGGCACTTCCTATATCACCATGGCCACCTGGACCATTAACAAATTCTTGTACTACAATCTTGGTGTACAATACTTTGAAACGGGTGATTTTATCAATTATGTGATACCACAGCACAAGGATGGATTCTTTGTTGGTTCGGTACTGGCATTCAAATTTTAAATCACGATGCACGAAAATCTCCTTTTAGTACTCGGACTTCTTTTTGTGGTGATGCTGCTGGTTATGCTGGCCCACAAGATCCGTGTAGCATACCCAATTTTCCTGGTCCTTGCTGGTCTGGGTATCGGTTTCACTCCGGTCATTCCGGCACTGAAACTTGATCCTGAACTGATCTTTCTGATATTCCTGCCGCCTTTGCTGTACGAAGCAGCATGGTATACCTCCTGGAAAGAGTTTAAGCGATGGAAAAAAGGGATCGCTCTGCTGGCATTCGGACTGGTATTTTTAACTTCTCTGGTGGTGGCTTACGCTGCGCATTCCTATATCCCCGGCTTCACGCTGGCTTTGGGATTTTTACTTGGCGGTATTGTATCCCCTCCGGACGCGGTAGCGGCAACTACAGTCCTGAAAGGATTGAAAGTTCCACATCGTACCCTCACGATACTGGAAGGTGAAAGTTTGGTGAACGATGCATCCTCACTCATCGTATTCCGTTTCGCCCTGGCGGCTATACTGACGGGAGCTTTTTCCATGCAGCAGGCAGTGGGGCAGTTTTTTGTTGTAGCAGGCATGGGGATAGTTGTAGGTCTTGCGCTGGCACATGTCATGTATGTGATTCATCGGTTTTTACCCACCACGCCGGCTATAGATGCTACATTAACGGTAATGACGCCATATATTTTGTTTTTATCTGCGGAACATTTTCATTATTCCGGTGTCATGGCCGTGGTGAGCGGCGGGTTGTTTATGTCTTTCCGCTCACATGAGTTGTTCAAGACGGGTGGTACAAGGTTGAATATGATGGGGGTTTGGCATACATTAATATTTGTAATGAATACGCTGGTCTTTATCCTGATCGGTCTGGATCTGCCGGAGATTGTGCGTGGCCTTGGCGATGTATCTGTTTTCCAGGCGGTAAAGTATGGGGTGTTTATCAGTATCATTTCCATCATCATCCGTCTGCTTTGGGTATTCTCTACGGCTCACATTCCGCGTTGGTTTAGCAGCAGAGAGAAACGTAAGCCTTCGTTGGGCTGGAAAAATCCGCTGATCATCGGCTGGGCAGGGATGCGTGGCGTGGTGTCACTGGCTACAGCTTTATCCATCCCGCTGTACATGAGTAACGGCACAGCATTTCCTCAGCGCGATCTGATCATCTTCATCACATTTGTGGTGATCCTCATTACGCTGGTTTTTCAGGGACTTACGCTTCCTATAGTGATCAGGTTTACCAAAATAGCAGAACTGGACCCGATATTACCGCCACATGAACAGCATGCAGGTATCAGGTTAAGATTGGAAACCGTTGCGCTGCAGCGCTTGAATGAAAAGCATTCATCCGCAGGAAACAACAGTTTGGTAAAGGCCTATGCCGAAAAGCTCCGGCGTGAGATTGATGGTCACCTGCACTTTCTGAGTTCTGAAGAAGTTTGCATGAACCACAGTTCTGAACGCCAGCAATTTCAGCAGATCATGGCGGATATTCATAATCACCAACGCAAGGAGTTGTTTAAAATGAAGAACGAACACACATTTACTGATGAAGCGATACGGAAAGCGGAGCATCTGCTGGATATCACAGATCTGGGCGTAGCGGAAAGCCCGCTTTAACAATCTGACTACAACAAATACCAATCCGGATACATTTGATCGAAGGACTATTTAGAATTTTGCAATGAGATTTATCACTTTAGAAACAACTCAAGAAGATTATGCAAAAAAGAAAATTAGGAAATAGCGGATTAGAAGTGTCTGCATTGGGTTTTGGCTGTATGGGTTTAAATTTTTTGGATGGCAAAGGTCTTGATAAAAAGGAGGCTACCACTCTCCTACGCAACGCGGTTGAACGGGGCATTACGTTTTTTGATACTGCAGAAGCGTACGGACCTTACACCAATGAAGAAATTGTTGGCGAAGGATTACAGCCTTTTAGAAAAGACGTTGTCATAGCCACAAAATTTGGATGTAAAGACGCCAGACCAACAACAGGTTTAGACAGCAGACCTGAAACGATCAGAGCTGTAACCGAGGCATCGCTAAAAAGATTAAAAACCGACTACATCGATTTGCTTTATCAGCACAGAGTTGATCCGAATGTTCCAATAGAAGATGTTGCAGGAACAGTGAAAGACCTGATACAGGAGGGTAAAGTAAAATACTTCGGTTTGTCGGAAGCAGGTCCAAAAACTATTCGCAGGGCTCATGCGGTTCAACCGGTAGCAGCATTACAAAGCGAGTACTCTTTGTTCTGGACAGAACCTGAAAAAGAAATCATCCCTACATTAGAAGAGTTAGGAATCGGGTTTGTTCCCTTCAGTCCGCTGGGCAAAGGTTTCCTTACAGGTACGATTAAAACAAAACTGGAGGAAGTCGACCGCAGAAATATCATTCCTCGTTTCAGCGAAGAAAATATAAAAGCGAATCTGATTTTAGTGGATGCCCTTTCTAAGATTGCTAAACAGAAAAATGTGACGACCGGACAATTGGCATTAGCCTGGCTCCTGGCGCAAAAACCTTGGATAGCACCAATACCAGGGACTACAAAATTACACCGTTTAGAAGAAAACATCGGCAGTTTAGATGTGGTATTGACAGCCGGTCAACTTGCCGAAATCAATAACACTGTAAATGGAATTACAGTTGTTGGCGACCGCTATCCTGAAGTTTTAGCAAAACAAATAGACAAGTAATCATCAGAGGTAGAAATATGGAAAATCTAAAAGACAAAGTTGTAGCCGTTACAGGCGCAAGTAGTGGAATGGGTAGAGCCATTGCGATAGCGTTAGCGAAAAATGGTGCAAAGGTTGTTTTGGGTGCAAGACGAGCAGAACAATTACAAGAACTTGTTGAAGAAATTAAAAGTACAGGTGGCGAGGCCGCTTTTACTAAAATCGATGTAAAAAACAAAGCCGATTTAGTGCTGTTGGTAAAGACTGCGGTTGAGCAATACGGAAAATTAGATGTTATTATAAACAATGCTGGTGTCAGTCAATTAAGCCGCGTCGACGAATTGGATATTGACGGTTGGGAAGAAATGATTGACATTAACCTCAAAGGCGTTCTGTATGGGATGGCAGCAGCAATTCCAGTATTCAAACAACAACAGTCGGGACATATCGTTAATATCATTTCTACAGCAGGAATAAAGATTGTGCCAATGCAAGGAGTTTATGCGGGCACTAAAAATGCCATACGCACTGTAGCTGAAGCATTTCGTCAGGAGTCCAACGGAAACATACGCATAACTGGTATTTCGCCGGGATTTGTGAAGACAGATTTTGCGAGCAATATAAAAAACGAAGCAATGAAAACAGCTATTCAACAAGGAATGGAAGAAATTGCCATCAGTCCGACAGCCATTGCAAATGCTGTAATTTATGCCATCAGCCAACCAAGCGATGTAGAAATTGGCGATATTGTTATTCGTCCAGCAAAACAAAGTTGATTACATTAGTGACCGGGAAAATGCAAAGACAATCTAACATCAATCATATCAATAGTATATCGCAACTTGTGCGGTTATTGGGTCTTCCTGCACCGTCGCACCCATTGATTGCGTTGGTCGACTACAATAAGGTTTCCATTGATATGTTTCCGAAAGGGCAGAAAGTAAGTCTTGATTTCTACAAAATCTCCTTTAAGCCAAAATTCATGGGACAAATAAAATATGGACAAGGATATTACGATTTTGAGGAAGGTGGATTGGCATTTTTGAAGCCAAAACAAATCGTTTTCCCACCAGAGAACCTGGAAAGCTATGAAGGTATAGCGTTATATTTCCATTCGGATTTTATCCGAAATTATCCCTTGGGAAGCACTATCAGTCAGTATGGCTTTTTTTCTTATGATGTCTCTGAAGCGTTATTTTTATCCGCCAAAGAGAAAGAAATTATAGCCAATTTATTTACCACAATTGCCACTGAACTAGACAACAACATCGACGGTTTCAGCCAGGATGTTTTGGTTTCACAATTAGAGTTATTGCTGAATTACAGCAACCGTTTTTACAACAGGCAATTTATTACAAGGAAAGCGGTCAATCACGACATCGTCACCTCTTTGGACAATCTCTTAAGCAACTATTTTGAAGAAGAGAAAAGTCTGAAAAACGGTCTGCCATCTGTGAAATATATCAGCACAGCGTTACAGCTATCGCAACGTTATCTGAGTGATATGTTGAGTTCATTGACAGGACTGAATACACAACAGTATATTCAGAATACAATCATTGAAAAAGCCAAAGAAAGATTAGCAACTACGAATCTGTCCGTTTCAGAGATTGCTTATGAACTGGGCTTTGAACACTCACAATCTTTCAATAAGCTTTTCAAGACAAAGACAAATGTATCGCCTTTGGAGTTCAGGCAGTCGTTTAATTAAGGAGCTCTTTCCTTTGGACTGTTTGGCCTTGTTAGCTTTGTTCACTATATCTGGATGTTTACGTTACGTGAACATCCAGATATAGTGAACAAAACTTGGATAGTCGGGATGGCGTAGCGAATTCATCCTAAATTGAATCAACGCACAAAAGTGGAAAGTCCGGTTAACAAATGTTTCATATCCTTTTACCCCTTCTTCCTAATCCTGCTTAAATGTTCTGGCGTCAAACCCAGATAGGACGCGATATAATACTGAGGCACCTGCTGTACAATCTGAGGGTAAGCAGAAGCGAAATCCCGGTATTGCTCTTCATGCGTGGTGGCGATCAGCTTCTTTCGCTTAGCTTCATTTACGCAGAAAATCTTTTCGATGATTAACCTCCCGAAGCGTTCCCAGACCTTGTACTTATCGTACAATCCGTTTATGCCTTCCCTGCTCAAAATAAGAAGTTCCACATCTGTTAATGCTTCAAGATACTGCTTTGAGGGAGAGCGCAAAATGAAGCTCTGGTAATCACTGGCAAACTGACCTTCAGAAACAAAATCCACAGTTGCCTCCCTGCCGTTTTGGAAAGCATATTCCCTGATCACACCGGTATTCAGGAAAGCAATAAAATTACAGATCTTCCCTTCTTCCAGCAGCATATCTTTTTTACGAAGTTCTTTAAATCTCACTATTTCTGTAAAAGCTTCCCATTCCTCTTCGTTCGGTTGAACGATTGTACGGATAAAGGCTTCAATTTTATGCAGTTGCGGAGAGTCTTTCATGTGTTAAAGATAATTCAAAATTAACGGCATCCCAACTTCGCAGTATGTGCTGTAACGGTAGTACTGATGGTTCCCAGATAGCTGATAGAGCTCTCCACAAAATCCCCTGGTTTAAGGTAGCGTGGATTCTTCCTTTCTTTATGCAGGTATTTTTTTAAGATGTAAGGATGCATCTGCTCGGTGAAGAAGGCACCTGTAAAAATATATCTCATTACTGTACCTATGATAAAACCTTTGGCAGGCGCCTTGAATACTACTCCTGAGGGCGTTCCGGTTACAATTATACTATTGGCAGGGATGCATTCCCCTTCAAAGAGTTTTACCATTTTCTCCTGGTAGTAACTCTTCTTTTCGCCCCTGGCAGCGAGCGATTTTTCCACGATCCTGTCAATGTTCCAAACCATATCCTTCGCGTTACCATGCTGCCTCACTGCTCCATTTACAGAAAGCTCCAACTGCAGCTCCTTCACAAAAGCACGCCAGTTTTTCGGGATAACCATATAGGGTCCTGTGGGTAGAAAGCCCTTTTTACTTTTAGCATCAGGAAATCCCTTGCCACCCGTTACATTCTGACTATCCATCTTGCGCATCAGCTCCGCCCGGTCGGTAAAGTCGTTCACCACCAGAAAGCCGATCATCATGCGGTCAAGCTCCTCAACTGCACAGACATTTGTAGGGAAAACAATGCCGAGCTCCACCTCATGGTCCAGCAGCCAGCCCTCCTGATATTCCAACTGTTGTACCGCAGCGTCGGTCCTTACCAATTTCGGGAACATAAAAGGCCTAACCTGACCTGTCTCCTTACCGTGTTCTTCGTAATTGATCCCTATAGCTAAATGTCTGTCTGACGTAAGAGCTGGCAACAGTTCAGAATATTTCACTGTCACTTTCCTGGAGCCCCGGCGGATCAATCCCAGGACCTCATTAAAATTCATATTCCCGATCAGATTAAAAGAATTTTGTTCATAACTCCTGAGCTCGTCACTAAGATCTACACCTTTTACGCTGATGCCATTGTCTTCCAAAACAGCAAGTATATGCACCTTACCATCCTTGTTAAACCTACTCAACGTGAGAGCCTCTTCAGGTGCTTTGATTTGTCCGGACATCCTTTTATTCCCGGCTGTTTTGATACTGGGCATCAATTGTGCCAGCGCCGGGTAGCTGTTGAAGAGCGTCACCAATCCGGCAACTACTAATCCAATAACAATTCTGTTCATATCAAATAATTACTTTCTGCCTGGAAAAATTCTGTAGCTTAAACCGATCTTAAACGAGAGTCCCGGAGAAACCTCGGGATTAATCGGATCTTTGCGGTCCCCCAGTTCATAGAAGTCGACAAAGCCATCCGCTTTATCATTTTTGTTATAGATCTCCATGTTTCTGATCAGCGTATAGGCTGCCGTTGCGCGCACTGCCCATTTGGAGGAGACGTACCGTTCCAGGAAAAGTCCCGGGTTAACAGTATTGTATTCAAAGTAGCGGTCCATATTATTCAAGCGGTATGTCGAGTTTTGCACGAACAGGTTAAACCCCGTGTTCATCTTCTGGTTGATGGCGTAACTCGCTGTCAGGTTGTGTGGAACATCCCCGAAGATCTGCCATTTATCGTTTACTTTCCAGTCCATACCTACCAGCACTACATACTGCGGACCATAAAATTGCCTGCGATAACCCAGAATTGCTTTCCAGGTAATTTTCTCCGAGGCCTTCCAGCTTCCTCTAACGATTGCCCCGAACTTAATATCAGAGCTCTTCACATCTTTATAATCACTGTTCATGGTGGGTGTCAGCAGGGCTGTAAGATTGAAGCTTTTGCTCAACATTGTGCTGTAGCCGAAGGTGGGCGAGATACTGTATACACGCTTCACTTCAAAATCCGGATGGGTACCAGAGAAATTGAAGGCTTCCAGATTTCCCCCTACGATCAGATACCTGGATTTGTCCGCCTTCAGGAAGATGGGAATGGTAGCCGATACTTTGAGATTGTTGCCTGTAAATTTCTGATTTCCTGCAGAGGAATCAATCTTCATTGGGATGTGTTCATAACTGATATTTACACCCTCGATATATCCCTGGGCAGCGCTCAGCATGGGCGAAAGCATGAATAAAATAAAGATGAGGCAAATGAAAGGACGGTCAGCGATCCATTGCGGCCGCGAAGAGTTTAAGCTAAAATTGAAAATTTCCATTAGGGATAGTTTTGATTAATCTTTTTTTTGATTGTGACAAAATTATCCCGGACGCTTTCGGATCTCATTGATGTTTATCAATAAGCTATATTTTAGGTTTATTTTAAAACTGTAGCTTAACAGACTTCAGTTGACGACATGTGTCCTTTTTACTTCCCGATACAAAACTTACTAAAAATATTCTCCAGCAAATCATCCGTAGTCACCTTGCCGGTAATCTCACCGAGATAATACAGCGCCTGCTTAATATCCGTAGCCAGGAAATCTGAAGTTACAGGATTGATCAATCCTTCAGAAACACTGTGCAACGACTCCTGTGTTTTACGAAGCGCTTCTACGTGCCTGATGTTTGTTACCAGGGTATGGTTTTCAGAAAGTTTGTCTCCAACTACTGCGTCGTAGAGCACTTCTTTCAGTGATTCAATCCCGGTATTTTCCTTTGCAGAGATAGAAACAAACTGGATATCCAGGGGAAGGTCCAGCTCCTTGATCCTGTCGGTATAGGTTAGATCCATCTTATTTGCTACAGCAATAAAAACAAATCCCGGTTTGTATAAGCTATTGATATCATCATGGATCTCGCGTGCCGTCATGTTCACCACGTCAAAAAGATAAATCAAAACTGACGCATGACTGATCTTCTGCATCGTCTTCTCCACCCCTATAGCTTCGATCGTGTCTGTAGCTTCACGTATCCCTGCCGTATCAATCAGACGGAAATTGATACCATTGATATTAAATACCTCTTCAATTGTATCCCTTGTTGTTCCTGCGATCTCACTCACAATCGCACGGTCCTCATTCAGTAAGGCATTCAGCAATGTAGATTTCCCTGCATTCGGTCTTCCTGCGATCACCGTATTGATTCCTTCTTTGATCACATTTCCCAGTTCAAAGGAACGGATCAGCTTACTCAGGACCAGTGTGATCTTGTTGATCAGATCCTGCAGTTGATCGCGGTTGGCGAACTCCACATCCTCCTCAGAGAAATCAAGCTCCAGCTCAATCATGGAAGCGAAATGGATCAGCTGTTCGCGCAGCACATTCAGCTCAGTGCTGAAGCCCCCACGGAGCTGGTTCATCGCCACACTGTGCGCGGCCTGTGAATCCGAAGAGATCAGGTCGGCCACCGCTTCTGCCTGTGAAAGATCCATGGCACCATTTAAGAATGCCCTCAAAGTGAACTCTCCCGGTTTTGCCGCAACAGCACCTTTTTTGAGCAGCAAGGAGATAATCTGCTGTATGATATAGTTAGAGCCATGACAAGAGATCTCCACCACGTTTTCTTTGGTATAAGATCTGGGGCCTACAAACAAACTCACCACCACCTCGTCGATCACGATGTCACCATCCTTAATCAGTCCAAAATGCAAGGTATGAGTAGCTTGTGCCAGTAAGTCTTTACCACTGAAAACCGAGTTGGTAATCGCAATAGCATCTTTTCCGGAAAGGCGGATCACCCCTATCGCACCCGATCCGGGAGGAGTGGATAAAGCTACTATTGTTTCATCTGTAATCATGGCTATATATGTTTTTATAAGATTGTGCAAATCTACCCAAACATTTGGATGCTTTGCATAGTTAATGAAGGAAACTTAACAATCTGATTAAAAAATGAAGGAATTGCCACTAACCGTTAAAAGATCTTTGGAATTATTGGGTATACTGCTGCTGGGCACTGTATTGGTGATTGGCAGTGATATTATTATGCCCGTAATTATGGCATTCTTTATCACCATTATGCTGGTGCCTATCTATCGCTGGCTGAGAAAATATAAAGTTCCTGAAGCCCTCGCCATTATACTGCCTATCCTGCTGGTCGCGATTTTTGTGGGACTCATTGTCTGGTTCTTCTCCTCGCAGGTGGCCAGTCTCGTCAAGGATTTCCCGCAAATTAAAGCTAACGTTTCCATACACCTGCAGGCCCTGAGCGAGTGGGTGAGTAAGGTAAGTCACTATTCTACCAAAGAACAGGTAGATTTCATCAACAAAAAAAGTAATGATCTCCTCTCCATGGCTGGCGGAATGGCAAGCGGTGCAGCCGTAACCCTCAGCTCTGTGTTTGTTTTTGTTGGTTTACTACCAATTTACATCTACCTGATCCTATTTTATAAAGACATTCTACTGCGTTTCGTATTCATGTGGTTCAAAACTGATGACCATCCTAAAGTAAAGGATGCGATCTACGAGACCGAAACGATCATCAAAAGCTACCTCGTAGGACTGCTGATTCAGGTTACCTATATGACCGTATTGCTTGGAGGTATTTTGCTTCTGCTGGGCATCAAACACGCCCTCCTGATTGGAGTCATATTTGCGATACTGAACCTGATTCCTTATGTAGGAGCACTGCTGGGTAATATTATTGGTGTAATGCTCACGTTAACATCTGCAGCAACCTTAGGTCCTGTGGTAACTGTACTAGCGGTTATTGCGGGTGTACAGTTTCTGGATAATAACATCCTGATGCCGCGTATCGTGGGTTCAAAAGTAAAAATCAATGCGCTGATGTCAATTCTCGGAGTTATTATTGGAGGCAGCATCGCTGGTGTTTCCGGGATGTTCCTGTCCATGCCAATAATTGCTGTGCTGAAGGTGATCTTCGACAGAACAGAAATGTTCAAACAATGGGGTGTTTTATTTGGTGATGAAAGACCAACTAAAAGCCCGATGAAGTTCCCTACGTTCAGAAAAAAAGAAAATGTTAACACAAAATCAGGTGTCGAAAAAGATAAGTAAATGCCTGACCAAGGGGCTTCAGTAAAAGGTAGAAGTATAAGAACGAGGTAATAAGGCTGAAGTCTTGATATGCGGATGCAGGTAAAGCACCCAACCCAGAACAAACCTTTCCAAAAAAAAACATGGCTTGTATTTCGATGCCTTATGCTGCGCTTCAGCAGCATACAGCATTGAAATACAAGCCATGTTTTTTTACCCTTAGATATTCCCCTTTTCAGGGAATTTACATCCTCTCAGGAACCTCAATCCCTAAAATCCGCATTCCATCCTTAATTACATTTGCAGTAACCCAGCTCAGATTTAACCTGTGCTGTTTCAGCTGCTCATTCTCCTCCTTCACAATCGGCGGGATCTCATGGTAAAACTTATTAAACATCTTCGCGACTTCATAAATGTAATTCGCTAAACTCGCCGGACTGAATGTCTTTGCTGCTGCCGCGATTTCTGCAGGGTATTTAGCCAGCAGGATAATCATCTCCAGTTCAGTAGCTGACAATTCAATCTGGTTGTCTACAAGAACTCCTGCTGTGAATCCAGCTTTGCTCAGCAAAGATTTGATACGTGCATGGGTATACTGGATAAATGGCCCTGTATTTCCCTGGAAATCGATAGATTCTGCAGGATCAAACAGCAGTCTCTTCTTAGGCTCCACTTTTAGCAGGAAGTACTTCAGCGCACCCATCCCGATTTTATAATACAGACTTTCTTTCTCTTCCTCACTAAAATTATCAACTTTACCCAGTGCTTCAGTTTTCTGTTTCGCCGTAGCCACCATCTCCGCAATCAGGTCGTCAGCATCAACTACTGTTCCCTCACGTGATTTCATCTTGCCACTTGGCAGGTCTACCATTCCATAAGATAAATGATACAATCCCTTCGCCCAGCTTTTGCCCAGCTTATCCAGAATCAGGAAGAGCACCTTAAAATGATAATCCTGTTCGTTACCCACAACGTAGATCGACTCATCCATACCGAAATCATCAAACTTCATCTGTGCGGTACCCAGATCCTGTGTGATGTATACCGATGTACCATCTGCACGCAATACCAGCTTCTGGTCTAAGCCATCTGCTGTAAGGTCGATCCAGACCGAGCCATCCTCCTTCTTAAAAAAAACACCCTTTTCAAGTCCTTCGTCTACCGTATCTTTTCCTAACAGGTAGGTATTACTTTCATAGTAATACTTATCAAAATCAACCCCCAGGTTTTTATAAGTAACGGCGAAGCCATCATATACCCAACCGTTCATCCTTTTCCAAAGAGAAATCACCCCTTCATCACCATTCTCCCAGGCCAGCAGCATCGCCTGTGCTTCCCTGATCAGCGGCGCATTCTTCTTCGCCTCTTCCTCCGTTTGTCCTGTCAGCTTCAGCGCTTCGATTTCCTTTTTGTATTCCTTATCGAATATCACATAGTATTTACCTACCAGGTGATCGCCCTTGAGGCCAGAGCTTTCAGGCGTTTCCTGTTCGCCCCATTTCTGCCAGGCCAGCATCGATTTACAAATATGTATACCCCTGTCATTCACCAGGTTCACCTTATAAACTTCAGACCCATTTGCTTTGAGCAATTCCGATACAGAATAACCTAAAAGGTTGTTGCGAACATGCCCCAGGTGGAGCGGTTTATTTGTATTTGGCGAAGAATATTCAACCATTACCTTTTTACCGTTGGAAGGAATCTTGCCAAAGTCTGGTCTCAGCAGATCTGTATTAAACAGATCCATCCAGTATGAATTAGTGATACTCAGGTTGAGAAAACCCTTTACCACATTAAAAGCCGTTACTACTTCCAGATTGGCTACCAGGTATTCACCCAGATCATTTGCCGTTTGTTCTGGCGATTTCTTGGAGAAACGCACAAATGGAAAAACTACTATTGTTGCCTGCCCTTCAAACTCTTTACGCGTATCCTGTATACTGATCAGGCTCTCTTCAACATCCTGGTTATAGAGTTGCTTGAGACCTTTCACTACTTCCGTAATCATAAAATCCATTGCCAAAAATAACCAAATAAGCAATAATGAGCGAATATAATATTTTAAAAAAATATTGGATAGCTTTGCTTCACCATAAACTGAGTATGACCGAATATAACGAGAAATTTGAAGTGAAAGTAAGCACCGAGATCGGGCGGTTGCGTAAGTTACTGATCCACAGTCCCGATAGCGGACTCGGAAAAGTAGTACCCTCAAAGGCGCAGGACTGGCTTTTTGAGGATATTGTTCACCTGGATACCATCCGCAAAGACGAATACGATTACTATGTGAAACTGCTGATGTACTTCCTTGATCCTGATAAAATCAAGGGCAGACTTGCTGAGATCGACAGCGAGACAGCGGACAGGAAATTCTTTAAACCAGACCATCCCGACTTCCACAGCTCAGTGGCGGTTATTGAAATACAAAACCTGCTGTCAGATATTCTTAAAGATTCATCGATCAGAAAAAAACTGACCGCTTCGGTATGTGCCATTGAAGGATGTACCTATAAACTACAGCTGCAGCTGATTGATACTGATCCTGCGGAACTCGCCAAAATCTTTATCTCCGGCAGCCTCGCCGACGACCTGATGATCTTTGCCCCTATCCCCAACCTTATCTTTACCAGGGATGTAGGCATTACCATCAACAGCCATATTCTGCTGAATAAACCCGCAAAGAAAGCCCGCAGCAGAGAAACCTTACTGATGCGTTATATCTTCTTTAACCATCCCCTGTTTGCAGCATATGCGGACAATATCCTCGAAATACCTGATGCTGCACAGCATTTTCTGCGCCCCGGTGAAGAAGAGGAACACCGCACCACACTGGAAGGCGGCGACGTGATGATGGTCAGCGAAAATCACGTGCTGATCGGATGCAGTGAAAGAACATCTGCCTACGGCGCCAACGAAGCCATCAAACTGCTGTTCGACAACAACGTAGTGAATAAAGTTACTGTAGTCAAGATCCCGAATAAAAGAGATTTCATGCATATTGATACCGTTTTCACCCAGGTGAAACGCAATGTATGGACCCTGCTGAGATCCATCTCCGGCAACCAGCTGAGTGCTCCGGTAGAACCTATCAATTACCTGATCGAACCAGATACCAAAGACGTCACAGAAATCATCCAGTTTAAGAAAGGACAGGATCAGCCTGTAACATTTGACAGCATCGAGGCCTTGTTAAATGATATCAGTACAAATGAACTCGGCAGCTCCGGAGAAACAAAGTTTATCTATAGCGGAAACGGGGCCTTTCCTTATGACGCCCGCGAGCAGTGGACAGATTCCTGTAACCTGCTGGCGATTAAAGAAGGTGTTGTTCTGGGCTACGACCGTAATGATAAAACCATCGAGGCTTTTAAAAGCAATGGATTTGCTGTTGTACACGTTAAAGACCTGATTCCCGATCTGGAAAGCGGAAAGGTAGGTGCAGAAGAAATTACAGATACACTGATCCTGATGCCTTCGGCAGAACTATCACGCGCCAGAGGTGGATTCCACTGTATGAGCCTGCCCCTGTTAAGAGATACCCTATAATCCTTTGAGCATGCAAACCACAAACGAGCTATTGATGATCCGCCCGGTCGACTTCAAATTCAACGAACAGACCGCCGGAAACAATAAATTTCAGCAGGCCTCAGATGAGGAAAATGTACAGGCACTGGCACTCAAGGAATTTGATAACTTCGTTAGCCTGCTCCGCGAAAAAGGAGTAAACGTAACGGTCATAAACGACACACCTGAACCTGAAACCCCTGATTCTATCTTCCCCAACAACTGGGTATCCTTTCATGAGAACGGACAGGTATTTCTATATCCCATGTTTTCTGAAAACCGCCGCCGGGAACGCCGCAATGATATTATAGAAAGCCTTGGTAAAAATTTCGCCATCTCCGGGATCACCGATCTTTCTGCACATGAGCAGAAAAGCGTTTACCTTGAAGGTACCGGCAGCATGGTGCTGGACAGGGAGAACAAAATTGCCTACGCCTGCCTGTCAGTAAGGACCGATCAAAAAGTACTGGAAGATTTCTGCGCACAGTCGGGCTACCGGGCCATCCCCTTCCAGGCTGTTGATGCAGAAGGCTTTCCTATTTACCATACCAACGTGATGATGTGCATCGGCAGCGGCTTTACAGTCATTTGCCTGGATGCAATCCCAGACGAAAAGGAAAGAAAAACCATCATAGAAAACCTCAGCAGCAGTGGTCATGAAATCGTTGAAATCAGCTATGATCAGATGAACCGCTTTGCCGGGAATATGCTGCAGGTACAAAACAATAACGGAGATCTGCTGTTAATCATGTCGGAACAAGCATATTTATCATTGAATGCCAGCCAGATAGAAAGGCTGGAAAAATACAGCCAGATCGTCCATTCGCCGATTTATACCATTGAAAAGAATGGTGGAGGAAGCGCAAGATGTATGCTGGCAGAGATACATCTGGGTAAAAAATAAATACTACCTGTGCGTGACAGTATTTTGATTTATTAAAGCTGTTTCTCAATTTAAAATTACATTTTTGCAAAAAATATTCGACCATAAATGCAGAGTTACTCCGAATTTCTTGATCTAAGTGTTGGCTTTCCTCAGGAAGGCTACAGCGTTATAGATGACGAATTGTATTTTCAAGACCTGAACCTTATGGAAATGATTGAAACCTATGGCACGCCATTGCGTTTCACTTATCTTCCGATGATCAGCAAAAAGATCCAGCAGGCAAAACTGTTGTTCCAGACAGCGATCATTAAGAATAACTACCGCGGTGATTACAAGTATTGCTACTGCACCAAAAGCTCCCACTTCAGACACATCGTAGAAGAAGCGTTGAAGAATGGTATCCACCTGGAAACCTCTTCAGCTTTTGATATGCCGATGATTGAAGCCCTGGAGAAAAAAGGTGCACT
The DNA here is from genome assembly GCF_026239695.1 of Pedobacter sp. MC2016-15. Lineage (GTDB taxonomy): Bacteria > Bacteroidota > Bacteroidia > Sphingobacteriales > Sphingobacteriaceae > Pedobacter. The sequence continues at coordinate 643,086 of NZ_JAPIVS010000001.1, forward strand.
GACAAAAGATATCACCGTGATCTGTAACGGTTTCAAAACTTACCAGTATAAACAGTATATCATTGACATGCTGCATGATGGTTATAAAAACATCATCCCTGTTCTGGACAACAAAGAGGAGTTTAACCTTTTTGACGATGAGGTAGAGATGGACACCCCTTGTAATTTAGGTATCCGTATCGCTGCTGAAGAGCAACCTGATTCACAGTTCTATACTTCCCGTTTAGGGGTACGTATGGAAGATGTAATTGATTTTTATAACAATAAGATCTCTGCTAATCCAAACTTCAGGGTAAAACTGCTGCACTTCTTTATAAATTCAGGTATCACGGATTCTCCGTATTACTGGAACGAGCTGGAGAAATATGTAACGCTGTACTGCAAATTTAAAAAGATCAATCCCGAACTGGATACTTTGGATATTGGTGGTGGTATGCCATTTAAAGATTCACTGGTATTTGATTTCGACTATGAATACATGGTGAATGAGATCGTTAAACGTATCAAGGAAATCTGTGCTGAGCACGATGTAGTTGAACCGGATATCATCACCGAGTTTGGTAAATACACCGTTGCTGAAGCTTCTGGTATTTTATACAAAGTACTGGGACGTAAACAACAGAATGACCGTGAGAAATGGCTGATGCTGGATGGATCATTCATCACCAACCTGCCTGATGTTTGGGCCTTAAACCAAAAATACATCCTGCTGCCGATCAATAACTGGGATGCAGAATACGAAAGGGTGAACCTTGGTGGTATTACCTGCGACGGACAGGATTACTACAACCAGGAAGCGCACATGAACTCTGTGTTTATGCCTAAGACACGTAAGGTACAATATTTGGGTTTTTTTAATACAGGAGCCTACCAGGAAGTATTGAGTGGTTACGGCGGTATTCACCATTGTTTATTGCCAAGTCCGAAGCACGTGATTATCCGCAGAAACCGCGATGAGACTTTCAACTTTGAAGTTTTTGGCGAAGAGCAAAACAGTAAACAGGTATTAAAGATCCTGGGTTATACCTAGTCTCTTTTTGAATCAAAAATATAAAGCCCCTTCTTGTGAAGGGGCTTTTTTTATAGTTGCTCGAAATCAATCATCTTACTTTTCTCTGCCTCGGGAATGGGCGAAGGAGATTTAGTGGCATAGTCGAACGCCACACAAACGGTTTTTCCTTTGGTACAGACCTCTTCTTTACCATTCACCTCTTTCACCAGCGTATACTCCAGGTCGAAACTGCTGGTGCCAATCCTGGAAGTGCGCACATACATCGTGATTTTATCCTTTAAGAATACAGGCAGTACATAATCCAGTGAGGCCTGTGCGATGACTACCCCTGTTTTTTCCCAGTCCCAGGAGATCGCGTGTTTCCAGTATTTGGTACGTGCCATTTCCATGTAGGTAAAATAAACTGCGTTGTTAACATGGCCCATCATATCGAAATCTGCAAACCGGGTTTCAATGGAGGTTTTATACTTGAATGTGTCGAAATTTGCAGGTTCAACTGACTTTTTGTCGGTTGATTTTGGTTTAGAACGCCATAATGTCTTAAAAATCATAGAGAATTTGGGTTGGTATGGGAGTTGAACTGTGGTTTGTAAATTATTAAAACTTAAAAAATAAAGGAGAATATAACCATGACATTAGTAAATTTTAACAACCGCACCAGAAACACAGCACCTTACTTTAACAACGTATTTGATTCTTTGTTCAGTGACGCGATAAATAAAAACCACTCAATTCACAAAGTTCCGGGCGTGAACATCCTGGAATCAGAAAATGATTACACCATTGAACTGGCAGCTCCGGGATTGGAGAAAGCTGACTTCCAGATCAATCTGAAAAAAGAAACCTTATCCGTTTGGGCTGAGAAAAAAGCTGATGATGCTGCAGTAAAGAAAAACTACAGCAGAAAAGAATTTGATTACTTGTCTTTCGCAAGATCTTTTGTTTTACCTGAAAGCGTTGATGCTGAAAAAATTGCCGCAGAATATGTAAATGGAATTTTAACCATTACCATTGGCAAGAAAACAGATGTTCAGCCAGAAAGTAAAGAAATTAAAGTTTCATAATTGAGTGTTTAGTTTAGGGTTCTAAGGGCATTCCGCAAGGTTTGCCCTTCTTTTTTGTCCTAAAATATCTTTCCCGGATTGAGAATACTGTTGGGATCGAACACCGACTTAATACTTCTCATCAGATTGAGATGTATCTCCGAATATTTGATCGGCATAAATTCTTTTTGCACCAGGCCAATGCCATGCTCTCCTGAAATCGTACCTCCCAGAGCGGCAGTCAGCTCAAAGAGCTCAGCAATCCCCTCCTTCAGCCTGTCCTTCCAGTCGGCATCACTCATGCCCGCTTTAATAATATTGATATGCAGGTTTCCATCGCCCGCATGGCCATAACATACACTTTCAAAACCATATCTTGAACCAATTTCTTTAATTCCGTTGATCAGTTTAGGCAGGGCTGCACGTGGCACCACGGTATCCTCTTCCTTATAAACAGAGTTCGATTTTACCGATTCTGCCATGGTGCGGCGCATTTTCCAGAGTTCTTCCTTTTGCTGTGCAGTATCTGCAAAAAGCACATCCGTACAACCAAAGGATTCCAGCACGGCATTTACCTTTTCACAGTCCTTGAAGATGGTATCCATATCATTGCCATCAAACTCTATCATCAGAAAAGCATTGATACCATCTTTGAGATCAAATTTGATATCATTATAGTGGATTACCCATTCCACGCCACGGCGCTCCATGAATTCCAGTGCAGAAGGTGTGATTCCGGCTCTGAAGATGGCAGAAACTGCAGCACAGGCCGTTTCATTCTCCGGGAAGGAACCCAGCATCACCACGCTGAATTCAGATTTGGGAATCAGTTTGGTTACAATTTTAGTAACTACCCCCAATGTACCCTCAGAACCGATCATCAGTTGTGTAAGGTTATAGCCTGATGCATATTTCAATGTATTGGCGCCCGTCCAGATCACTTCGCCCGTTGGCAGCACTACTTCAAGGTTTAAAATGTACTCCCTGATGGTACCATATTTTACTACCCTCGGTCCTCCGGAACCATGGGCAACATTTCCACCGATAAAACAGGAGCCCTTGCTGGAAGGATCAACAGGATACAACAAATCCTTTTCGCCCACCGCGTTGATAAATTCTTCGGTAATTACTCCCGGCTCTACCGTTGCCTGTAAGTTATCAGTATCTATTGACAGGATTGATTTAAACCGCTCCATGGACAACAGTACTCCGCCAAAAACAGGTAATGCACCGCCACTTAAACCTGTCCCCCCGCCCCTCGGCGTAACAGGCACATGATTTTCGTTACACAGTTTCATTAAGGCCGCAACCCCGGCAGTGTCTGCAGGTTTTACCACCACTTCAGGGTAGTATCGAAGATCTTCGGTTTCATCATGACTGTAATCAGCTAAAGAGCCCTGATCGGTGAATACATTTCCGGCACCTACAGCAGCAGCGATCTGGTCCAGGAGTGCCGGAGTAATTTTGGTATAAGAGGGAGTTGACATATCTAATCTTTTTAGCTGTACACGCTAATTCTTTTTTTCTGAGGTATAAGACAATTGGACAAAGGAATGATGAATCTCTCCCGGCATCGGGGGATGCATCTTTTTAATACCTGCCACCGCCGTTTGTACAAAGGGATAGGCGGAGATCACCCTGTTCAGGATCAGCCTCACCACAGACTCCAGCATTTTTTTTGTGCTCGCCATTTCTTCGAGGATGATCATATTGAGCACCTCATAGTTCACCGTGCGCTCCAGGTCTTCGGTATCGCCACCGGCAGGCACAAAGGTCACAGCTACACTGACCAGGAATTCCGTTCCGGTGAGCTGCTCCTCAGGATAATAACCATGGAAGGCAAAACATTTGACATCATTTAAAGCGACGGTTTGTATAAACATAGGTTTGGTCTGTTTAGCAAAATTATATTTTTGATTGGTTTTCACCAGCCCTTATCCGAAATTATTAACTTTGAATTCAGACAGAGAGACAGCAAATACCAGATTCTGCTCCGCCAAATATACTGATACACATGAACAAATCCGGAAAGAAAGACCTTTACGAGGCACCTGATTATTACCTCATCGATGATTTACTATCTGAAGAACATAAACTGATCAGATCTTCGGCACGCGACTGGGTGAAACGTGAGCTGAGTCCTGTAATTGAGGACTATGCGCAGAAAGCGGAATTTCCACAACATCTGATCAAAGGACTGGGAGAAATTGGTGCCTTTGGCCCTACTATCCCTGTTGAATACGGAGGCGCCGGACTGGACTATATCTCCTATGGTATCCTGATGCAGGAACTGGAGCGCGGCGACTCAGGGATCCGTTCCACCGCCTCTGTACAGGGTTCACTGGTGATGTACCCGATCTACACGTATGGTTCTGAGGAGCAGCGCCGTAAATACCTGCCCAAACTGGCCGCTGGTGAGCTGATGGGCTGCTTCGGACTGACGGAGCCGGATCATGGTTCTAACCCAGGCGGGATGCTGACCAATATCAAAGACAATGGCGATCATTACCTGCTCAACGGGGCAAAGATGTGGATCTCGAATGCACCTTTTGCAGATATCGCAGTAGTGTGGGCGAAAGATGAATCCGGGAAGATCAGAGGTCTGATTGTAGAGCGTGGCATGGAAGGGTTTACGACGCCCGAAACGCACAACAAATGGAGCCTGCGGGCTTCGGCCACAGGTGAGCTGGTTTTTGATAACGTAAAAATTCCAAAAGAGAATATCTTCCCTGAGGTTTCAGGACTGAAGGGGCCGCTGGGCTGCCTGAACCAGGCACGATATGGCATTGCCTGGGGTGCCCTGGGCGCGGCAATGGACTGCTATGATACGGCCTTGCGCTATGCAAAGGAACGTGTCCAGTTTGGCAAACCTATCGGTGGCTTCCAGCTGCAGCAGAAGAAGCTCGCAGAGATGATCACTGAAATTACCAAAGGACAGCTGCTCGTTTGGCGCCTCGGTGTACTGAAATCTGAAAACAGGGCCAGTGCAGAACATATCTCCATGGCAAAAAGAAACAGTGTTGAAGTAGCGCTGGATGTGGCACGTAACGCAAGGCAGATGCTCGGCGGCATGGGTATCACGGGTGAGTACTCAGTGATGCGCCATATGATGAACCTGGAATCTGTAGTTACCTATGAAGGAACACATGACATCCACCTCCTGATCACAGGAATGGATATTACAGGTATCAATGCTTTCAAATAAACGTGTACCTTTACAAAAAACACAGCAATGAAGACCTTTAAAAAATACTACCCCCTACCTGTTACGCCCGAAGAAGTTTATCTGGCCCTGACCAAAGCGCAAAGTATTCAGCTCTGGACCGGCGCTGAGGTAGAATTTACTGAAGAGCCCGGCACAGAGTTCTCCTTCTGGGACGGGGATATCGTAGGGAAAAATATTGAATTTGATTTTGGCAAAAGAATTGTACAACAATGGTACTTTGGAGAAGAGAACGAACCATCTATTGTAACGATCAAACTGCACCCCGATAAAAAAGGAACTTCACTGGAATTTGTTCAGACCAACATACCGGACGAAGACTATGATGATTTTACGGCAGGCATAACAGAACATTACCTTGGTGGCTTAGGCGATTTCTTCGAAGAAGAATAAACCAAAACACTATGAACAAGAGCATTGGATTAGTTTTAATCGTACTGGGTGCCATCCTGCTGATATGGACAGGCTTTACCTACACCAAAAAAGAAAAGATTATCGACGCTGGTCCTATCCAGGTTTCTGCCGATAAAGAAAAATCTGTAAACTGGCCACCCTATGCCGGCGGAATTGTACTGCTGGCCGGAGTAGTGATCTTCGTGACCGGTAAAAAGAGTTAAAAAACGAGAGGCTTTAACAGCCTCTCGTTTTTTTATTCTCCAAATGAAACTCTCACCTTCTCGCGAAGGTTGTAATGTGAGCTCATGACCTCTCCATAAGCACCAGTGCTCCTGATCGCAATCAGGTCGCCACGCTGTGTCTCCTGTAAAGCCACTTCCTTTCCAAAGCAGTCTGTACTCTCACAGATTGGCCCTACCACATCATATTTCACTGCTGTTGCGGCATCTTGTTTGGAGATGTTCTCAATCTGGTGATAAGCCTGATACAAAGCCGGGCGCATCAGCTCGGTCATACCTGCATCAAGGACGATAAAATTCTTTTTCTTCCCATTTTTCACATACAAAACTTTGCTGATCAGCGACGAACACTGTCCAACCAAAGCCCTTCCGAGTTCAAAATGCACTTCCTGATTGCCTCTTCTCTCCAGGAAATCACCAAAGATCTTGAAATAGGCATCAAAATCAGGGATCTGTTGCTCCGGGTTATGGTAATCGATACCCAGGCCACCACCTACATTGAGGATGCGCACCAGGAAACCACGGTCTTCAAACCAGGTAGCGAACTCATTTACGCGCACACAAAGGTTTTTGTATACATCCAGGTTGGTGATCTGCGATCCGATATGGAAGTGAATACCCACAAACTCCAGATGAGCAGATTTCTTCAACTCTTCTGCACATGCCGGAAGGTCCCATGCATTTACGCCAAATTTATTCTCATCCAGACCGGTAGTAATATTATGGTGTGTATGCGCATCCACATTGGGATTGATACGGATGGCTACTTTAGCGACCTTATTTTTCTTTGCCGCCAGTTCATTGATCACTTCGAGCTCCTGAACGGACTCTACATTGAAGCAGAAAATATCTGCGTCGAGGGCTTCGTTGATCTCCCTGTCCGACTTCCCTACACCTGCAAAAACAATCTGGTTACGGTCGAACCCACGTTCAATAGCTTTCTTAACTTCGTTACCGCTTACACAGTCGGCCCCAAAGCCTACAGCCTTGATCCTGTCCAGCAGGGTATCGTTAAAATTTGCTTTCATCGCATAATGTACATGAAAGCCATGAGTTTTTGCAGCAGCAGCACATGAATCAAGCGTTTGCTGTAACAATGCCAGATCATAATAGTAGAAAGGTGTTTCTAATTCTGCAAATTGCGTTATATCTTTGTTAGAAAACATAATGTTTAAATATCTTATAGTATTTTGTCTTGTTGGAATGGTATTAATTTACATGGGTAACTATTTCGACTTACAGCGTCAGAAGATCAGCCGTAAAGAGTACGACAGAAGGGTAAGACTCTCTGTCGCACTAATGTTCATCGTTATCGCTATCCTTGTTTACCTCAAAAAGAGATAATTATTCAAAAATACGGTTATGCAAACTTCTTAACGCTTCGGTTTTATCATTGGTATTTACCAGCAGCGAAATGTTGTAGCTACTACCTCCGTAAGAGATCATTCGTACAGGAAGGTGTTTGATCGAGTCCAGCACCCTTGAAGCAAAACCATGCTTTTCGGAACCAAAGTCGCCCACCACACAAACGATCGTCTGATCACGGTCGACCTCCACAGAACCAAAATCACGCAGCTCTTCCATAATCTGATCCAGGTTATCTGTAAAATCTATCGTCAGTGATACAGCCACCTCCGAAGTGGTGATCATATCAATTGGCGTCTTATAGCGTTCAAAGATCTCAAAAATCCTTCTGAGGAAACCATAAGCCAGCAACATGCGGCTCGACTGGATCTTAATGGCAATAATGCCATCTTTGGCAGCGATAGATTTGATCTTTCCTTTTTCACTTTCCGACGAGATCAGCGTTCCTGCTGCCGATGGCTCCATCGTATTCAGGAGACGTACCGGTATTTTATATTTTGCTGCCGGGAAAACCGACTGCGGGTGAAGGATCTTTGCTCCAAAATAAGCGAGCTCCGCCGCCTCATCAAATGATAAATGAGAGATCGGTCTGGTGCCTTTCACAATCCTTGGATCGTTGTTGTGCATACCATCGATATCTGTCCAGATCTGCACTTCTTCAGCTAAAATAGCCGCCCCAATCAGGGATGCGGTATAATCGCTTCCGCCACGGCGAAGGTTATCCACCTCCCCAAAGCTGTTGCGGCAGATAAAACCCTGAGTAATAAAGAGCTTGTTTCCTGCATGTTTCTCAAGCAGAGGCTTCAGATTTGCCGTTGCAAAAGCAATATCAGGCTCATTGTCTTCGTCGATCTTCATGAAATCCAGTGCCGGCAGTAATACTGATGGCACACCGATGGATTTCAGGTAAATGTGATATAAAGTAGTAGAGAGCAGTTCTCCCTGCGCCAGTACAACCTTCTCCTCCACAGGAGTAAACAAATCGTTTGCCAATGAAGCCAGGAACTGAAAATGATAATCTACAACCTCTTGTCCCTGCTCGCGATACTCTTCCGCAGGAAGGAGCTCAGCAACAAAGTCATTGTATTTTTCTCTCAATGCGTTAATCAAAGTTAACGCCTCCTGTTTATCTTCCTTTAAAAGTTTGCCTGAAATTTCCACTAAACTATTCGTTGTACCAGACACTGCTGATAAAACTACAATCTGCTCTTCCGCCGGATTAATGATATCCAGCAACTTCGTCATGCGCTCAGGGCTTCCGACAGAAGTTCCGCCAAACTTTAAAATCTTCATTTTCTTGTTTAAATTAATTTTATAACTGAAAATTACATCCCTGCATTATTAAATTTGATGCAAGTATTTTTAATTCAGTTTTTTTGGTATATAATTGTACTGGGGCGTGAAATTAGCAAAAGGCGCCAAATAAACACGACATAAACAGAATAAATTTGGATTTATAAAACGAATTTGCAGGACTGTCAAACACATGGCACCTCTTTTTTGTTAAGCAACCAATATATATCTACTAATTAATTGAAAACATGCAACTAGAAGCAGCTACACAAAACACCATTAACGAATGGCTTAACGGCAATTATGATCAGGAAACAAAGAATGAAATCCAAAAATTAGTAGATACAGAATCAGCCACTGAGCTGACGGACTCCTTCTATAGAAGTCTTGAATTTGGAACAGGTGGTTTGCGTGGAATTATGGGCCCGGGCTCTAACCGCATCAATAAATACACAATCGGTACTGCAACGCAGGGACTGAGCAATTACCTCTTAAAAAAGTACCCTGGTGAGCAGGTGAAAGTAGCTATCGCTCACGATAGCAGAAATAACTCAGATTATTTTGCCAAAATTACTGCTGATGTGTTTTCTGCAAATGGTATCCATGTTTACTTCTTCTCTGCCCTGCGCCCTACTCCGGAACTGTCCTTTGCGATCAGAGAACTGGGATGCCGCAGTGGTGTGATGCTGACTGCCTCACATAACCCAAAAGAATACAACGGCTATAAGGCATATGGTGCCGATGGCGGACAGTTTACTTCTCCTGACGATGTACTCGTAATGGAAGAAGTAGCAAATATTAAAAGTATTGACGAAGTAAAATTTGACCGCGCAGACAGCAAAGTGGAACTGATAGGTGAAGAAATCGATCAGCTTTACCTGGATAAGATCACTGAACTTTCAGTATCTCCGGAAGCTATTGCCCGTCAGAAAGATCTTAAAATTGTGTTCTCTCCAATCCACGGAACGGGTATTACATTGGTACCAAAAGCACTGGAGCAGTTTGGATTTACCAACCTGACGCTGGTAGAAGAGCAAAGTACACCTGACGGTAATTTCCCTACAGTAGTCTATCCTAACCCTGAAGAGAAAGAAGCATTGACACTGGCGCTGAAAAAAGCACAGGAAATTGATGCAGACCTGGTTCTGGCAACTGACCCAGATGCTGACAGGGTGGGTATTGCAGTGAAAAACAATGACGGTGAGTTCGTTCTGTTGAACGGTAACCAAACCGGAAGTTTGCTGATCAACTACCTGCTGACAGCCTGGGAAGAGAAAGGCAAACTGGATGGCGATCAGTATATCGTAAAGACAATTGTTACTTCTAACCTGATTGAGCAGATCGCAAAAGCGAAAAACGTAACTTATTATAATACCTTAACAGGATTTAAATTTATTGGTCAGCTGATCACAAACCTGCAGGGCAAGAAAACATTCATTGGTGGCGGTGAGGAAAGCTACGGTTACCTGATTGGTGAACTGGTAAGGGACAAAGATGCAATCATCTCCTGCGCTTTCATCGCTGAAATGACGGCTTTCTACAAAGACAAAGGCAGCAGCCTGTACGATGCACTGCTGGACATGTATGTAGAATATGGCCTGTATAAAGAAGAACTGGTTTCCCTCACTAAAAAAGGAAAAACCGGTGCTGAAGAAATCAAGGCGATGATGGAGAAATTCAGAAGCAACCCACCTGTAACGCTTGGCGGATCTAAAGTGAGCTTACTGAAAGATTATGAACTGGGTGTAGAGACTGACCTTGGCACTGGTGAGAAGACAAAACTTGACTTCCCTAAATCTGACGTCCTGCAGTTCATCACTGAAGATGGCAGCATCATCTCTGCTCGTCCTTCAGGTACAGAGCCGAAAATCAAGTTCTACTGCAGCGTAAACGGTCCTTTGGCTGATAAAGCGCAGTTTAAAGAAGCTGATGCCGCACTCGGAGCAAAAATCAAAACTTTAATGGAGGATCTGCAGGCTTAGTCCTCCTCCCCTAAAAAAATCGAAGCCCCTTACCCTTTTCAGGATAATGGGGCTTCTTCAACACTTATTTGGAATTTATCTTTCGATCAGCGTAGAGGAGAGTACAACCTGCTTCAGTTCAGGTTCCTCAAAGGTGTCAACAGTTGACAGACCTTTCAGAATCAGCGTGATCACCTGATCTGCAATATCGTCCACAGGCTGGTATACGGCACTGATGGTTGGGGAATGGAGCTTGAAAATATCATGATCATCATAGGCAATCACCTTAAAGTCGTCACTAATTTTTTTGTTCATTTGCTTAAAGGCAAACAGGCCTCTAACGGCTAAATAATTGGTTGCAAAAATTGCAGCATCCAGATCCGGGTTCTCCGTAAAGAAAGTCAGCAGTTCTGCGGTAGTTTCTTCAGCTGTATTGGCGAAAGGGATCAGTTTGCAGATCTTATCATTTACTTTGATCTTGTTCGCCTTCAGCGCTTTTACATATCCATTGTAGCGGTCCTTGATCTCATCCGCTTCAACATCGACGGTGATGAAGGCGATATTCTTCTTGCCCTGTTTGATGAGCGACTTGGTAGCCATCAGTGTTCCCTCTTCATTATTGACGAGCACTGTACTCACTTCCAGGCCAGGTAAATGTCTGTCGAATACCACTACCGGGGTGCGGTCTGAAATCAGGCCCCGGATATCTTCTTCCATGCCCAGCATCGGCGCGATGATGTATCCGTCAACTTGCCTGGCTTTGAACATCTTGATCAGCCCTTTAGCCTTATCGATATTATTTTCGGTGCTGGAATAGATGATTTTGTATCCGTGTTTGTATGCTTTATCTTCAATCAGACGCGCAATTGAAGCAAAAAATGGATTGGAGATATCTTCTACAATTAAACCAAGGGTCTTTGTATTTCCTGTGCGGAGACTCCTGGCTACCTGGTTGGGCCTGAAGCCTAAATCTTTGATAATGGTTTCCACTTTTGTGATCATATCCTGGCTGATGCGCATTTTTTCTGCCTTGCCATTCAATATGAAGGAAACTGTGGTAATCGATACATTTGCCTTTTTAGCAATGTCCTTTATAGAAAGGGGTTTCATTTGGTTATTGATTAGGTCGCCAAGCTAGAAAAATAAAATTTAATTCAGAAACAGTCTCAACTGTCTCATGCATTTTATTTTTTAGCAGGACAGTTACAGCTTTACGCCAATAGGGAAAATTTACAGATTTTTACGGAGATGGATCGGGGGTTCGGCTTAAGCTGAGTATTCGTTTGATTCATAGTAGATATTTGGATTTGGTAATAAACTCTACCAGCAATTTAATAAAAATTAGCTGACAAATACTATGAAGATATTTTTGCAACCATAATAATACATTTGACGAAAAATTACATCGTTGACAATCTTGTGGCAAGGGATTGTGTTGCTGTCGTAATTATTAACGTCAGAAAACGTAAATTTGTAATACTATCTAATACACTATGGCATACATTGATTACTATAAAATCCTGGGCGTTGATAAAAAGGCATCTCAGGACGATATTAAGAAAGCATACAGAAAACTTGCGCGTAAGTACCATCCCGATTTAAATCCCGACGACAAAGAGGCCAATAAGATGTTTCAGCAGATTAATGAAGCCAATGAGGTTTTAAATGATCCTGAAAAAAGGAAAAAGTTTGATGACTATGGCGAGAACTGGAAAAATGCCGACCAGTTTAACCAGGGCGGCGGCAATCCATTTGGCGGCGGCGGTCGCGGAGGTTTTGGAGGAGGCTTTAGTGGCGGCGGTTCAGGCGGAGGATTTGGCGGTGGAGATTTCTCTGATTTCTTCGAATCCATGTTTGGTGGCGGCGGCAGGTCGTCCAGAAACAGCGCCAGGTTTAAAGGGCAGGATCTGCAGGCAGAGCTGAGGATTTCTTTCAGAGAAGCGGCAACTACGCACAAGCCTACCATTACGGTAAATGGTAAAAACCTGAGAATTACGATTCCTGCAGGTATCGCGAACGGACAGGTGATCAAGCTGGCGGGACAAGGCGGTGCCGGCGCGAACAATGGTCCGGGTGGAGATTTGTTCCTCACGATCAACATTACTGACGATCCTATATTCAAGAGGCTGAATGATGATCTTTATCTGGATAAGGAAATTGATCTCTATACGGCTGTACTTGGCGGCGATGTAACGGTGGATACACTGGACGGGAAGGTGAAGCTGAAAGTGGCTCCTGGGACACAGAACGGCACTAAGATCAGGTTGAAAAGCAAGGGCTTCCCGGTGTACAAAAAAGAGGGACATTCAGGGAATCTTTTCGTAACTTATATTGTTAAAATACCAACAGGCTTAACAGAAAAACAAACAGCGCTTTTCAATGAGCTGCGCGAACTTTCAAAATAAGCCAGGTGCATTTTTTTTATTCATATCGCTATGGAAACAGAATTAATCACAATCAACGATTACTGTCTAAAATACGCAGTTGAACCTTCTTTTATCGGCGCCCTTGAGGACTCGGGCCTGATTGTGCTCACGGTAATTGAAGAGAATAAATACATACACTACAAGCAGCTGGTGGAAATGGAACGTTTTATCCATTTCCACTATGAGCTGCAGATCAATATCGAAGGCATCGAGGCCATTATGGGTCTGCTGGAGAAGATCAAACGTCTGCAGCACGAGATCGAAGATCTGAAAAACCAGGTTCATCTCCGGGAGCCCGGTCATTAGTTTTTAGCCGTAAACTTCGGGATTAACCACAAAGGGAAGTTGCTCCCCTTTGAGTCCGGCTATAATATTTTCAGCCGCCAGCTTGGCCATCGCGTCTCTCGTTGTTTCTGTTGCGGAGCCGATGTGAGGCAATACAGCAACATTGGGCATGCTCAGCAGGGGATTTCCCGGTTGCATGGGCTCAGGGTTGGTCACGTCAAGTCCGGCACCCCAGATTACCTTATGCTGCAGGGCACTGATCAGGTCCTGTTCATTGTGAATCTTTCCCCTGGCAGTATTGACAAAGATTGCCGAAGGTTTCATCTGTTTAAAGACCTCGGCATTGAATTTACCTTCAGTTTCTGGTGTAAGCGCTGTATGCACACTGATGACATCACTCTCTTTCAGCAGCTCTTCAAAAGAAACATACACCGCTCCGAGTTCTTTCTCTGCCGCTTCATCCCTCTGTCTGTTATGGTAGATGATCTTCATCCCAAAGGCACCGGCACAACGTTTTGCCATCTCTATACCGATCTTACCCAAACCAAATACGCCCAGGGTGCCACCTGTCAGTTCCTTACCCAGGTTGACGGTAGGTTCAAAGAAATCCCATTCGCCATTGATGATGGTTTTGTGCATAAAGAAAGCATTTCTCGCCGCTGCCATCATCAGCAAAAATGCCGTATCAGCAGTTGCACCGCTCAGCACTCCGGGGGTGTTACCTACGGGGATCTTTAAGCGGCTGGCCGTTTCAATATCTACATTATCATATCCTACAGAGTTGAGTGCAATCACCTTGAGGTGACTGCTCGCTTCCAGGAACTCTTTATTGAGCTGTTGCCCGGCATTCAGCAATGCATCCGCCCATTGGCATTCAGAGATCAGCTCCTCAGTAGTCAGTTTTCTTTTTTCAGTCCATTGTTTCACGGTAAAACCTGCGTCCTGCAGCAGCTGCAGTCCAACTTCGGGAATTACCCTTGTAATAAAAATATTCATAGTGCTAGTTACCCAAAAAATTTGAACTCAGTGTATCCCAAACCTCTTTTCCATCGCCCTTCAGCGTCTGGCGCAGCATATAAATGCTGAACCCCTTCGCCTGCTCGAATTCTATTTTTGGTGGCATCGACAATTCTGCCTGGTTTACTACCACATCTACCAGTACTGGTCCGGGGTGGGCCAGTGCTACCGCGATAGCAGATTCTACATCTTCAGATTCTTCTACTCTGATACCCTTGATACCTATGGCCTCGGCCATCTTTGCAAAATCCGGATTTTTCAGATCGGTACCAAAAGGAGGCATCCCTCCGACTTTCATCTCCATGGCTACAAAACCCAGTGAACTGTTATTGTACACGATCAGCTTGACAGGAAGATCATACTGCAGGATCGTGAGTATATCGCCCATGAGCATGGCAAAGCCACCGTCGCCACAAAGTGCGATCACTTGCCGCTCCGGAAAAGCCAGCTGTGCGCCAATCGCCTGTGGCATGGCACTGGCCATAGAACCGTGGTTGAATGACCCGATCAGCCTCCTCCCTGCTTTCATATCTACATACCGTGCTGCCCATACTGTAGGAGTGCCCACATCTGTAGTAAAAATCGCATCCCTGGCGGCGCGCTCACTCAGCACCCTGCTCAGGAATTCAGGATGTATCGCTTTTCCTTTTACAGGTTTGGCATGTTCCATTAAGTTTTTGCGGTTATCTGCATAACGCTCCTGGCATTTCTCCAGGAAGGAGCTGTCTGTAACCTGTTCCAGGAATGGCAGCACCGCACGGATGGTTTCCCTGACATCACCGGTTAATCCCAGGTCCAGTTTACATCGGCGTCCGAGTCGCTCGGGGCGGATGTCAAGCTGTACGATCTTAGACTTTGAAGGGAACCATTCCTTATAGGGAAAGTCTGTTCCCAGCATCAGCAGCAGGTCGCTCTCCTCTACGGCATGGTAGCCCGAAGAAATACCGATCAGGCCAGTCATCCCCACATCATAGGGGTTATCATATTGTACAAATTCTTTACCGCGCAGGGCATGCACCATGGGCGACTTGATCTTATCACCAAGTGCCAGAAGCATATCGTGTGCACCGGCACAACCGGCACCACAGAGCAGGGTTACTTTTTTGGCCTCATTGATCAGCTGCGCCAGCTTTTGCAGTTCCTCATCTGAAGGACGAACGGCGGGCCTGTTCAGGAATATGGAATGCTCCAGATTCTCGTTCTCCATTTTTTCCATGGCAACATCGCCGGAAATACTCACCACGGCCACCCCATTCTGGCCAATGGCATGCTGCATGGCAATCTGCAATACACGCGGCATCTGCCTGGCTGAAGCGATGGTCTCGCAGTAATAACTGCACTCGCGGAAGAGCGACTCCGGACGGGTTTCCTGGAAATATCCGGTACCTATCTGTTCGCTCGGTATATGCGCTGCAATAGCGAGCACAGGTGCATTACTTTTGTGTGCATCATACAAGCCGTTGATGAGGTGCATGTTTCCCGGACCGCAGCTTCCTGCACATACCGCCAGACGACCTGTCAGCTGTGCCTCAGCACCCGCAGCAAAGGCTGCTGCTTCCTCATGCCGGTAGTGAATCCATTTGATCGTCTTTGAGTTGCGTAGTTCATCTACAAATCCATTTAAGGAGTCACCTACAACTCCATGTACGTGTTTTACACCGGCACGCTCCAGTATTTCTACTAGGCTTGCCGCTACTGTTTTTGCCATAATATGTTTGTATAAAAATGAAAGCTGCCTTTTTGGGGCAGCTTTCATGGTATGCTTAAAGTATGTTGTTTCTCCGCTCAGATTCGCGCGCTTTGAGCGCAGCGAAGCGATCAGCTTCTTTTACCCTTACTGGTACAAGCGTCTGAGATAAGGTGCTTTTGCTATTAAAGAGTTCTGTTACTGCTACCAGCATCTGCTGAAAGGGTAAGAAGATTTTGAATATTTTCATGCTCTATCCTGTTAAGTTATTTTTAAAACAGCATTGTTTCTGATTTGTTTGCTGGCAGAACAATTATTTTTAATAACTAATTCGTTTTAATAAACAAGATAAGCCCCAGCACGCTGACTACCAGAACGCCCATCGCGGCAAAAGCCGTAAGGAAGTCCCTGAAGTTCTTGCCCGCAAAATCTACCAGCAGGTATTTATGAAAAACGGCAAAGCTCAATCCCTCACGACGGTCACTGTCCTGTACCCTTGCTGCCATTCGTCCTGTAGCCGGTTCCACATAGTATGTCAGATGCGTAGGCGTACTCAGGGCCAGTTTTACCACAGGTAAACGTTTGTTGATGAAGCCGTAATCACTGTCGAACTTAGTCATGAAGTCTGAAGAAGAAATGATCAGCGGGGCCGACTGATCCGCTGCTGCATTGGACATCATTTCACAGCATGCCGCTTCTCCATCTGCAGCGCCCTGGGCTACAAACTGCTTCACCAGACTATAACTGTGTTCCATGACCCCATCAGGCAACAGCTGGCCGGTGGACGCATCGTAGTAATCCAGATCGGGCTGGTTCTTCTGCTGCTGCTGCCCAAAGCTTTCAGCTTTGGCTACCTGTTGCTTTTTCCAGCTGTCATCTTCTTTTTTAAGCCGTTTAACCTGATAGTAGGTTTTGCTGTTGAAACGCGTCACAGCCACATTGCTCACCTCGTCCCAGTTCAGGGGCAGTTCGTTTGAAGAAAAGGCCAGCTGGCTGTTATTGATCTCCGGTTCAGACACGTAGTTGATTCTGTCATCAGGTTTAAACTTACGCGTGGCATGATAAGCGCCGGAGCCAATGAAGCTGAGCGTCACCAGCGATACAGCGATTCCGATCACGCGGTGATTCCGGCGCAGAAAACCTATCTTTTGTCCTGTGGCAGGCTTCTTGAACTTCTTCCACAACACCCCATACACCAGCAATCCGCTTAAAGTGGAGAAGATCACAATCGAGGCCAATACCAGGATGACGATATACCTGAAGGTATTGTTAGTGATGTTTGCGATAAAGGCAAAGCTATGGAAGTTGCTGAACAGCCACAGAAAGACCTTGCGGTTGCTGTCATTGTAGTTTGCCAGGCGGCTTTGGGCAGTCTCTACATACACATCCATCTGATCCTTTCTGTCGAAATCTAATTTCCAAACCGGAAGCAGGCGGTTGACGTACTGGTACTCTCCGCCAAAGCTGGTCACTTTTGTGATGGATTTTATTTTGGAAGTACTGTCGCCAAGGAAATACCTGCCCAGATAGGCTGCATACAGCTGTTCGCCGTTCAGCAGCTGTTTACCATCAGTAGCAGAAAAATAGGATATTTCGCTCTTCCTGTTTTTTACCTGATAATATGTTTGTCCACCAAAGCTGATCATCCTGGCGCTGGTAATGAGATTGATACCGTTTTTTGTCAGCACCTGCTGGATGGAGAGTTTCATCTGACTGCGGTCGACCGTCTCCGGCCTGATATATTCATGTGCCACAGGTACCTTAAACCAGTGGGCGATCACCGGATGGCTCAATCCCGAGCAGGTCCAGAAGATCACAGGGATAACCGTGATGATACCGAGGATCCGGTGCCATTTGTACATATTGCGCTTTACCTGGCGCTTCAGTACTGACGTAGTATCTCCCATGTTACTCCTCCTCCAGTAAAACGTCCATATCATCCATGAGCTGTTTCACCTGCTCATCCACAGTGCCATCGTAGGCACCCCTGATGCGGTGGTGTTTGTCTACCAGGATCAGATAACCCTGATGTACAAAGCCGCCCGGTGCCTTGCTATCCTGACCTACAGTAACCAGGTAATGACGCTCTGCCAGTGCATAGATGCTGTCTCTGCTTCCCCAGAGATACTCCCATTGGTTACCTTCAACACCCAGCTTTTTAGCATACGCCTTCATTCTGGAGGGCGTATCATACTTCACATCAATGGTATGGGAGGCCAGTTTAACCTCAGGATTAGCCTTGTATTTTTTATAGACCTTCAGGAGGTTACGGTGCATAATGGGGCAAATGGTAGGGCATGAAGTAAAGAAGAAATCTGCCACATAGATCTTACCCTCAAAATCTTTGTCGCTCACCACCGCACTATCCTGGTTGAGGAAACTGAATGCTGGAATCGTTTTATACGTTGTGTCTGTACCTGTGATCTCCTGTTGCAGAAAAGGCAGGCGTCGTTCTTTCTGTTTGCAGCTTGCCATCAGGCCCAGCAGCAAAATGCTAAAAATGAATCGCTGTCCCATTACTTGCGGAATTTAGAGAGGTACGTATTGGAAAGACGAATCTCAGATTTGTATACGCTGTCTACCCTGCCTATCCGGATGCGCTCGCTCTTAAAATACGCAACAGCTTCAGCATCTGATTTGCCTGTTACGTCTGGTTCAAATTTATGCATCCAGTCGTTCATCAGGTCCTCTGCCCTGTTCAGTCGTCCCTGCGTATCTTTCATCGCTTCCTTTTCTTTCAGCGTGTCCAGCTCAGGATATGTTGTTTTTAATGCAGGAAGGGATTTGAGGAGTGTATCCAGCTTCATCTGGTTGTCGATCAGTTTCCCATGGTCTTCCATGACCACATCGTGAAACTTCATCACTTCGTCTCTTTCCGATTTATAATTTGCAGCGGGTGTACATGCGCCTGCGGTTATTGCAATTGCAAAAATGCCTAATAATAGTCTCATCAGTATTGTTATTGTGTTGTGCATAGCCCGCAGATGAAGCTCAGCAGCTGAGGTCATTGCGGTATTGATTTTTCAGGAAATAAAAAAGATAATCAGCTAGCTGTACTGAGGAGGATGAAAGATCGCATTCACCCTGGCAACCGGCATTCCCGTATTGGTAGGAATGCAAAAATTAATGGCTGCAATGGAATATTGTTTGAAGACAAATGGCATGGCAACGAGGGCCTCCTGCATTTGCAATTGTACTTTGAGGAACTGTTGCTCCTGTTTCTGTTCCTTATCCTGCGCCTGTTTGAGTTTATTCATCAGGTAACACTTACCGTTACAGTGCAGTTCAGGTTTATTTTTGTTGACACAAAGTTCCTTTGCAATATAACTTTCATTCATTTCAAAACCTGCGAAGACGAAGAGTCCCGACAGGTTTACTGAAACCGAACTGAATAAAAGCAATATCGCAATGGCCCGTGTTAACATCAGATTTTTAGCTTCTTAACTTTCCCCACTTTAGATAGGTGGCACCCCAGGAGAATCCTGCACCGAAAGCGGTCAGCAGCATATTGTCGTTCTCCTTAAAGTCATTTTTGAACTCCCATAAACATAATGGAATGGTTGCAGCAGTGGTATTTCCATAACGCTGGATGTTCACCTTCACCTGGCTTTCATCAAGACCCAGCTTCTCGCCTACAGCCTTGATAATTCTCAGGTTGGCCTGATGTGGAATTAACCAATCGACATCCTTTGTTTGCAAATCGTTTCTTTCCATGATCTCTGTACAAGTCTGCGTCATGCCTTCGATAGCGGCTTTAAAAACGACCCTGCCGTTTTGAGAGATATAGTTCAGTTTCTGATCCAGTGTCTCAGGAGAAGATGGATGCAACGATCCGCCGGCAGTAACAATCAGATGTTCTTTGCCTACCCCATCCGTTCTGAATACATTGTCTACCAGACCAGCATCTTCTTCTGTTTGCTCGAGTAATACAGCGCCGGCTCCATCTCCAAAAAGGATACAGGTATTTCTGTCGGCATAATTCACGATAGAGCTGTTCGCGTCTGCCCCTACAACGATTACATTTTTATAACGGTTACTTTCCACAAGACTGGCACCCAGGGTAAGAGCATATAAAAACCCGCTGCATGCAGCATTGGAATCTACGCCCCAGGCATTCTTCAATCCCGCTTTCTCACACACAATACTAGCCGTAGAGACCATGATATAATCGGGCGTTGCCGTTGCCACAATTACACATTCAATATCATCCGGGCTCATGTTGCTGTCTTCAAGCAGCCTTTTAACCGCCATTGTTGCTAAATCAGAAGTGGCCAGTGAATCATCATTCAAAATCCTTCTTTCTTCAATACCAGTTCTTGAAATAATCCAGTCGTTATTCGTATCCACCATCTTTTCAAGATCATGGTTAGTTAAAATCGTCTCCGGCACATATCCCCCTAAAGCTGTAATGGCAGCGTTATATCTTTTTCTCATTAAGTGTTACAAATTCTTGGGGCAAAACTAATAAATATTTACAGCTACGTTACACTTTATTTTCACAGTAATGTACCTTTGCCTTAACAATCAATTTATATGAAATACCATTTGACGTTTCGATACACTTTTGTTTTGGCGGTAATCCTGTTATTTTGCTCATGTAAGGGGGAGAGAAAGCTACCTTATTATGGGATGAGAGATACGAAAACGGTAACAAATAATGACGGTTCTACGACCGTAGACACGATTTACCAAACGATTCCTGCTTTTAAACTTCTCAACCAGGACAGTACAGAAATCACCAATGACACCTTTAAAGGAAAAGTATATGTAGCCGATTTTTTCTTCACTTCATGTAATACAATCTGCCCGATTATGCACCGGAACATGAAAAAGATTTTTGACAACTATAAGGATAATGCCGATGTGATGCTCCTGTCCCATACCATAGACTTCAAATATGACACGCCTTCAGTACTTAAAAAGTATGCACAGAAGCTCGGTGTTGATGGCCCGAAGTGGCAGTTTGCCTATGGTGCGAAGGATACAGTGTATACGCTGGCCACCAAAAGCTACCTCGTATCTGTAGCACAGGATGACAATGATAAACAGGGATATGTTCACCAGGGCTTTCTGATCTTGATTGATAAGGACAGACGGATCCGTGGCGCTTATGATGGCACTAATCCTGAACAGGTGGCACAACTGGAAAAAGATATTCCTTTATTACTCGCTGAAGATAAATCATAGTGAGAAAGCTGATCATCCTCCTGAGCTTCTCCTTCACGGTCATCTGTATTTTTTATTCCTGCCAGACCGCAGATTCTGTACAGCGTGATGCCTATTACGTAAACGGCAGGGACTTATATATCAGGCATTGCCAGAATTGCCACGGCGAAAAAGGCGAAGGACTCGGGGAGCTGACACCCCCTTTAACGGACAGCATATTTATGAAGCAGAACAAGACACAGCTGGCCTGCTTTATCAAAAACGGAGTATCCAAACCACTGACAATCCATGGCAAGGTGTACGAAGGTAAAATGCCTGATTTTAACCTTGCTCCAATCGATATAGCACAGCTGATTGTGTACATTACCAACGGTTTTGGACACAAACAGGGAATGTATACACCTGAGCAGGTAGCTGCCGATCTGAATAAGTGCAGGTAGGGAAAAATAGTAGGCTTAATCTTGGGCAGGTTTTATATCTTTGCGCCAAATGCAAGCCGTTCTATCGCTGTAAGTAATGCTTTGCATCTTAAAGAGGAAAGTCCGGGCAACACAGAGCATCCCGCTTCCTAACGGGAAGAGGTTTGGGAATGAAGACCTGAATTATGGAAAGTGCCGCAGAAAGTATACCGCCGATGGCTTCGGCACAGGTAAGGTTGAAAACGTGAGGTAAGAGCTCACGAATTTTCCGGGCGACCGGAGGAGCTGGTAAACCCCGGGAGTTGAAAGACCAAATAGGCTGACGTATGTAGGGCTGCTCGTCCGATGTCAGTGGGTAGGTCGTTAGAGATAAATGGCAACATTTATAGTAGATTAATGATAGAAGCCCCGTTAAAGGGTACAGAACCCGGCTTATAGGCTTGCATTTTTTTTATTTATCAGTATTAATTGATAATTAGTAAATATATTAGTATCCAACAAAAGAGAAGAGAGAGTACCACCTATGGCAAAATTATTAATTATTGATGATGAACGTGCAATAAGAAGCACCTTACGTGAAATCTTAGAGTATGAGAATTATGACGTTGAGGATATCGATAATGGAGTTGATGGGTTAGATCTGATCAGGAAAAAGAAATTTGACCTGGTATTGTGCGACATCAAGATGAACAAGATGGACGGTATGGAAGTGCTGGAACAGGCTTTGGCCTACAGCCCTGACCTTCCCTTCATCATGATCTCTGGTCACGGCACGGTAGAAACAGCAATTGAAGCCAGTAAAAAAGGTGCCTTTGATTTCATTTCCAAACCACCCGACCTGAACCGCTTACTGATTACAGTAAGAAACGCACTGGACAGAGGTAACCTGGTTACCGAAACGAAGGTACTGAAAAGAAAAGTAAGCAAAACAAGAGACATTCTTGGGAGCTCAGAAAATATCAACAAGATCAAGGAAACGATTGAACGCGTTGCCCCTACCGAAGCCCGTGTATTGATTACCGGAGCCAATGGTAGTGGTAAAGAACTCGTTGCACGCTGGCTGCATGAGAAATCACATCGTGCAGAAAGTCCGCTGATCGAAGTAAACTGCGCGGCAATTCCTTCCGAACTGATTGAAAGTGAATTGTTTGGCCATGAAAAAGGTTCATTTACCTCTGCCGTAAAACAGCGTATCGGTAAATTTGAACTGGCAAATGGCGGAACATTATTCCTGGATGAGATTGGCGATATGAGTCTTTCGGCACAGGCTAAAGTATTACGTGCACTGCAGGAACACAAGATCACCCGTGTAGGGGGAGAAAAAGAGCTGGAAGTGAATGTACGTGTACTGGCGGCGACAAACAAAGACCTCATGAAAGAAATCGAAGACGGTAATTTCAGAATGGACTTGTATCACCGCCTGAATGTCATCAATATCCACGTGCCTCACCTGACAGAACGTACCGAAGATATTCCTGAAATTGCATCGAGCTTCCTTGAAGATATCTGCAAGGATTATGGCATGCCGGTAAAAAAGATCAGTGATGCTGGTATGGAAGCTTTAAAAGGCCTACCATGGACAGGTAACGTGCGTGAGTTGCATAATATGATTGAACGTTTAATTATCCTCAGCGACAAGGTCATTACCGAGCATGATGTAGCAGCATTTGCTAATCCGGGCGGAGGAACCAATATTGGAGCCGCAGGTTCTTCTAATGGCACAAATGGTTCTGCGGTGAGCTCTACCAACTATGATAAGTTTAATAACTTCCAGGATTATAAAGATCATGCGGAGAGAGAGTTTATCAAGTTTAAACTGGAAAAGAACAATTGGAATGTTTCGAAAACAGCTGATGATATTGATATTCAGCGGAGTCACTTGTATAGCAAAATTGAGAAATTTGGCTTGAAGAGAGTGACGGAGTAAAATGTTTATATTGGCTTGAGGAGTGTTTAGCTTGATGAGTGTCTTCAGGCTTCGCAAAAAAAAAGCAGTGTTCAATCAATGCTGTCAAATGGAAGGGCATTTGAAGGCATCGATTGAACACTTCTTTTTTTTTAGATCATCTGTAGCATGGCGGATTAGGCAATGGACAGGTTTGCACCCGGCAATTGGATAATCCCATAGGGTAAACCTGGCTAAAAAAAACACCCCTGTGGTTTCGATGCCTTCAAATGCCCTTCCATTTGACAGCATTGAAACCACAGGGGTGTTTTTTGCCCCCGTAGAGTCTCTCAGACTTAGGTCATGTAATCTGCCTGCCGGCTCAGCAACGCTCTGTACTTGTTGAATATCGCAGTCTTGGAAACAATTCCGATATACTCCTCACGTTCATTCAGTACAGGAAGCAACCAGGCATTTTCCTTTTCCATTTTAGCCAGTACCTGCTTCAGCGAATCGGTCATGTATAAAACGTCAGGAGCAGTCTGCATCAGATCATGAACCGTTAGTTCTGCCGATGATTCTGCATTGATTGCTTTCTTCAGCACATCCTCAACATAAATCAGTCCCTTGAAAGTTTTATCCTCTCCGCTGACAGGGAAAAGATTCCTCTTAGAGTTCAGGATATCAGGTAAACGCTCAGAGATACGATCATTCTCATTCAGCAGCAGGTAATCATTTTCAATCAGATATTTCAGCTTCATCATGTGAAGCACTGTGGAATCTTTATCCTCATGAGACATCAGATCACCACTCTCGGCCAGAGGTTTTGTATAAATAGAATATTTACTGTGGCCCCTGCTGATCAGGTAAGCGATTGCAGAAGTAATCATCAGCGGAACCATCAGCACATAACCCCCGGTAATTTCTGCGATGAGGAATATTCCTGTCAGCGGAGCATGCATGATTGCACTCAGGGATGCTGCCATACCTGCGACAATAAAATTAGCCACGTTCACCTGAGCTATGCCCAGCGTGTTTATGGTAAATGCAAGAACGAAGCCAATCAGTCCCCCCATGATCAGGCTGGGTGCAAAGATCCCCCCGTTCCCGCCGGCACCAAGCGTAATCAGCGTAGCAGCAGATTTGGCAAAGAGCGTGATCGTCGTGAACAGAATAATGGCCCATGGCAGGTTGCTGTACGAAGCAAAAATACTGTTGGTAATCACCGTACTGTAATTGCCGCCCAGCAGGTTCTTCATCGTGATATAGCCCTCTCCATATAAAGTCGGGAATAAAAACACCATGGCTCCCAGCACTACACCACCGGCAATTACCCTTTGATAAGGACCTTTGATATCATGGAAAACATGTTTGATAAAATAATATATCTTATTGAAATAGATGGAAAAGAGACCGATCAGTCCAGCCAGGATGACGTACCAGATGAGCGCATTAAATTGCCAGCCTTCAGTAACCAAAAAGAACAGTTGTTCATTATAAAAGAACCTGGCAACAACGGCCGCTGTTGCAGAAGCTAACAGGAGCGGAATAAAGGCCGGGATGGAAAATTCCGGCAGCAGGATCTCAATGGCAAAGACAATACCTGCAATAGGGCTGTTAAAAGCACCGGCAATACCTGCCGCAGCACCACAGGCCAGTAGCATTGTGGTTTCCCTGTAAGACAAGCCCAGGAAACGTCCGATCACAGAACCGATACCAGCGCCGCTCTGTACAATAGGTGCCTCCAAACCCGTTGATCCCCCGAAGCCTACCGTAAGCGCAGCGGTGATGATCTGGGAATAAATATTATGCGGTTCTACACGACTCGACTTACGCGAAATGGTATGCAGAATGGGTGTTAAACCCGTTTCAAACTTGCCCTTGCGGATAAACCTCCTGACATACATCACCGAGAGCAGAATACCGATGAAAGGAAAAACCAGAAAAAGGTAATACTTATAATCCCAGTGAAAGCCATCCTGCAGAAAATCTTCAATGTGATGTGTCAGAGATTTCAGTACCGAGGCCGCCAGTCCGGCGAGAATACCCACCAGCAAAGCCGCAAACACCAGAAAGTTTCTGTTTGAGATCTTAGTCCGCCGATATTGATTGAGAGTGTCAAGATAGGTAACCAGCCTTACATACATAGTTTCTGAGTTTAGCAGTCGAACTTATCTAACAATTTGATCAGTGTGGCAAAATCCTTTGGATAAGGCGCTTCAATCTCGATATCTTTATCATCAAGACCTTTGAAGATCAAATGTTTGGCATGCAGTGCAAAACGTTTCATGATCGGCTGTTCCTCATCCTCCTTGGCAATTCTGTATCCTTTTTTGATAGCAGACAGATACACCGGCTTCCCTTTGTACAAGGTATCACCACAAATGGCAGCTCGCTGAGTAGCAAGGTGAATCCTGATCTGGTGCATGCGGCCAGTGATAGGCTTACATTCTACCAGGGTGTAATGTTTATAAAATTTAATGGAGTTGAAGATCGTTTCAGCACGTTTACCTTCCTTACGGTCGATCGTTACACTTCTGTTTCCGTCGTTCAAAATGGGAAGGTCGATGAACAGCTCATTAAACGCGTACTGACCATCTACAACAGCGTGGTACGTTTTTTTGATTTTGCGCTTTTCGAACTGCATCGATACAGAACGGTAAGCTTCAGGATTCTTGGCAATGATGATTGCCCCCGAGGTTTCCTTATCCAGGCGGTGGCATACCTGGGCATCTTCTGAGTATTGTTTGGCGAGGCGAAGGATGTTTACTTCGCCTGAGCCGCCACGTTCGTCCAGTGAGGCTACAAATGGCGGCTTGTTTACAACGATATGGTTATCGTCTTCGAATAGAATAAGATCTTTAAATACAGGATATTTCAATGGTGTGGTTTTCTTAAAGTACAAAAGTACTAAGAAAGTTCGAACTTATACCCCACGCCCTTCACTGTTGCAACATAAGTTTCACCTAATTTCTCCCTGAGCTTGCGGATATGGACATCAATCGTCCTGTTGGTTACCACTACAGAATCTTCCCAGATATTTTTAAGGATCGATTCTCTGGTGTAAACTTTACCAGGTTTTGAAGCCAGCAGGTACAATAATTCAAATTCTTTTTTCGCTAAAACTACCTTCTCACCGTTCTGGTAAACCAGGTAAGCCTCCCTGTCAATCACCAGGTCACCTATCTCAACCTTGTTATCAGAAACCTCGTCAGTGCTCACATTACGTCTCAGGATAGCATTGATCCTGCTTACCAGAGCTCTTGGTTTGATCGGTTTAGCGATATAATCATCAGCTCCTACATTAAAGCCGGCAATCTCAGAGTACTCTTCACTTCTGGCGGTAAGAAATACCATAAAAGTATTTTTAAACTCCGGAATGGCGCGCATCAAACGGCAGGCTTCTATCCCATCCATTTTGGGCATCATGATATCCAGGATGATCAGATCAGGATGTACCTTCTTCGCTACCGCGATACCGTCTTGTCCATTACTGGCCAAATAAACCTGGTATCCTTCTTTTTTAAGGTTGTATTCAATTAACTCTAAAATATCAGGTTCATCATCAACTATCAGGATCTTTTGTTTTACGGTGCTCATGGCTTTAAATATTTGTTACGAAATTAAGTAATCAATTATACTAAGACGTTAAATGCAAGTTAACAAATTGTTAATAGCATCAGTTAGTTTAACATGGAATTAGGGTTATCGTAAAGTCTTATTTAAAAAGGAATCGAGTTCTTCTCCATGCAGATTTTTAGCAATGATCTTTCCTTCAGGATCAATAATAAAGGATGCAGGGATCTGATCTACCTGGTAAGCCCTTACCGTTGTACTCTCAAAATCATTGAGCTCGCTGCCGTGTGTCCAGGTCAAGCCGTCCTGTATCACCGCTTGTTTCCAGGCTGCAGCATCTTTATCCAGAGAAATCCCGACGATGGTAAAATTCCTGTCTTTATATTTATTATAAGCTTTTACCACATTCGGGTTTTCCATTCTGCATGGCTGACACCAGGAGGCCCAGAAATCCAGCATCACATATTTTCCTTTGAGACTGCTCAGCGCGATTGTCTCACCATCGATTGTAGGCATACTGAATGCCGGGCCTGGCTGTCCTACCTGTACAGACCTGAGTTTTGCCATCCTCACGAGAAACTCCGTTACAGCTTCGTTTTTATTAAAATTGCTTTTAATTTTTTCTGCATAGGCCAGCATCTCCTGCTCATAGTCTCCCGGGTTCAGCGAGTTGATCGCATAAAAACTTGCCAGGGAGCTGGTATTATCCATCGCGAACTTCAGGATATAATCTATCAGGCCCTGTTTCACCTTAATCAGTTCAGGGCTCATCTGTGCGATGATGGCCTGTCTGCTCTCCGGATTCTTCGCCACATTTTCCTGGAACTGTGTTTCCAGTGCTGTAAGTTTAGCTACATATTCATTGCGGTTTTTGTTCAGCTCTTCCAGTTTATCTGCTTCGTCGGCACCCGAAAGTTTATAATCAAGCGTCGGACTGGACAGATCGGCCTCCAGCTTGATCACATCGCCATTTTTCGCAATCAGCACATATTCACTGTGATCAATCTTAACCTTAAAAAAATCTACATCAGGGGCATCACCTGCAAATTTGAAATCCCCCTTGTCTGATAATACTGTAGAATCTATAGCCGTTTCTGTATTTTTAACAATGGAGTACAGGTAAACTTTAGCCTGAGGTGTAGCATTTTCAAATTTACCCCCTATCTCAAATTTACTTTTGTCTTTACAGGCCACAAATGCGGTGCAGAGGGCCAGAAAAAAGATGATCTTTTTCATTGATATCATATTTAAGCTCATTTTATTCAGAGCTGGTTTTATTTTAATTTTTCTTCGAGCACGGCATTGATTTTCTGCGGATCAGCCTTGCCCTTTGCCAGTTTCATCACTTCGCCCACAAACAATCCCAGCACGCCCTTTTTACCATTTTTATAGGCCAGGACCTGCGGCTTAAATTTCTCCAGCACCTGATCAGCAAAACCAGAAAGCTCGTCCCTGTTTTCCACAATCAGGATGTTCAGTTCCCCTGCCAGTGCCAGTGCATCAGAGCCAGGAGCCTTTTGCATCGCCGGCAACAATTGCTGCAGGGCGGTCTGCTGCGTTACCTTCTTGTCATCCACCAGGTTGATCACCGCGGCGAACTGCAGAGGACTGATCCCAAATGAAGAGATCGTCAGCTGCTGCTCATTGAGCATTGCCCGTACAGGACCAGTTAGCCAGTTGATCAGACTCTTAGGTTGTTTTACAACTGTAAGCGCCTCATTCAGATATTCCAGCAAGGCCGTATCTTCAGCAAAAATTACGGCTTCAGAATTACTGATGCCAAAATCAGCAATCAGCTTTGCGGTAATTTCTTTAGGCAAGGCAGGCATGTCCGCTTTGAGCTGAGCCAGCCATTCATCTGAAATATATACCGGCGGCAGATCCGGATCAGGGAAATAACGGTAGTCGTTAGCCATCTCTTTTGTACGCATTGGCGCCGTAGTGCCATGATCAGCATCAAAGGTCAGCGTACTCTGTACAATAACGCCGCCAGCAGATACCAATTCCTTCTGACGGTTAAACTCAAATTCCATCGCTCTGCGTACATTCCTGATCGAGTTCAGGTTTTTGACCTCGCAGCGCGTCCCGAATTCTGTACTGCCCTCTTCACGGATAGAAATATTGGCGTCGCAGCGCAAACTACCTTCTTCCATGTTTCCGTCGCTCGCATCTAGGTGCCTTACCAGTTTGCGCATCTCCGTCAATAACGCAGAAGCTTCTTCAGCGGAGCGGATATCAGGTTCAGTTACGATCTCAATCAGCGGCACTCCTGCCCTGTTCAGATCTACATAAGAATAGCGGTCGTTCTGATCATGCATACTTTTACCGGCATCTTCTTCCAGATGGATGCGGTTGATGCCTATTCTTTTTTCTGTGCCATCACTTAAAACAAGATCTATATATCCGTTCTGACAGATCGGGCGGTTATCCTGTGTAATCTGATACCCCTTTGGAAGATCAGCGTAGAAGTAGTTTTTTCTGTCGAAATAGTTTGTCTGATTGATGGTACAATTGAGGGCCAGGCCCATTCTGATGGCTTTTGACACCACTTCTTTATTGAGTTTCGGCAATGCTCCCGGTAGTGCCAGAGACACCGTGGATATATTTTCATTGGGTTTTGCACCAAAAGCAGCACTGTCTGAGGAAAATATTTTGGAAGCCGTATTTAACTGAACGTGAATCTCTAAGCCTGATACCAATTCAAATTCTGTGGCAGAAATTGCAGTTTTCGTAATCATTTAAGGGCAATATATTAAACTA
Organism: Pedobacter sp. MC2016-15; assembly: GCF_026239695.1. GTDB lineage: Bacteria > Bacteroidota > Bacteroidia > Sphingobacteriales > Sphingobacteriaceae > Pedobacter. The sequence goes on from NZ_JAPIVS010000001.1 coordinate 672,839, forward strand.
ATGTCGGGAATTACTGTCTCACAAATATAACCAAATAAGTTGATGCACATGAGCTAAGAAAAATTATAATCATTGGCATAAACTTTGAACTAATGTTATCACACACAAATGTAACCGTTATGAAAAAATTACTTTTAATTGCAGCAATCGGGATTGGATCTCTGGCAGCTGTACCTGCACAAGCCCAGGTAAGTTTAAGTGTAAACATCGGCTTGCAGCCGGATTGGGGACCGCGGGGTTACAATCATGTAGACTATTATTACCTGCCGGATGTAGACTGCTACTATAATGTTCCTACAAGAAATTACGTGTACTTAGAAAGCGGAAGCTGGGTGCACAGACGCTACCTTCCTTCACGCTACAGAGGCTACGATCTTTACGGAGGCCGGAAAGTTGTGATCAACTCACGTGATCCATGGAGAAACCATAACCATTACCGCACTACATACGTCACTAATTACCGTGGTCGCGGATACAGACCGGGAAGAACTACTGTCATCCAAAGAAACAACTATTATGGTGGCCCAAGACGTGGTTATGACAGAAGGGACAGAGGACCAAAATTTGATAAACACCATGGTCCGGACAGAGGTCACTATGATCGTGGCGGAAGAAACCGTGGCAGAGATGATCACCATGGCGGAAACCACGGACGCGACAATCGCAGAGGTTAAGACCTGGGGCTAAGCCCTCAATATATTATCATTGAGTTGTAAAGTATATGGACAAAATGACCATATACTCTACAACTTTTTTTATTTTTACAGTATACCCTCGCATAGGAAAATGAAAAATAATAGATGAGTAGACCACATGCATGCGAATGCTGTTCAACAGAACCGGAACCAAAAAAAAAGGAGCGTAACCACAGTCATGATCATGAAGCACATGACCATAGCGATCACGACCATGACCACGATCACGGATCTGAACATGATTCCGGCTGGAAAGGTCAGCTACCTCTTTTATCGGCTCTGCTCATTCTTGCTGTCATGCTTGTCCTTGACTATGGCTTTAACTTCCGCCCCGCCAGTATTATCCAGCTACTGATCTTTGGATCTGCCTACTTACTGGCAGGTTGGGAGGTACTAAGGATATCCTTTAAAAAGGCCATGCACCTGGATTTCTTCAATGAGTTTTTCCTGATGAGTGTAGCTACAATAGGTGCCTTTTGTATAGGTTCATATAGTGAAGGTGTGGCCGTAATGGTATTTTATTCTATTGGCGAATGGTTTCAGGACAGTGCTGTATCCAATGCAAAACGCAGCATCAAAGCCTTATTGGATATCCGTCCGGACACGGTAAATGTGCTGAGAGATGGGAAACTGGAAAGCGTACACTCTTCTACAGTGAAGATCAACGAGATCATCCAGATCAGGGCGGGCGAAAAAGTAGCATTGGATGGTGAATTGTTATCAGACAAGGGAACGTTTAATACTGCGGCCATGACTGGCGAGAGTAAGCCCGACTCGAAGCTGAAGGGCGATCAGGTACTGGCAGGGATGATTAACCTGAATACCGTTATAGAAATAAAGGTGCTTGCACTGTTTGCCGACAGCAAGCTGAGCAAGATCCTGGAAATGGTTCAGGACGCGACAGCCAGGAAGTCGAAAACGCAGCTGTTTATATCCAGATTTGCCAGAATATATACACCAGCGGTATTTGCACTGGCAGTCATGGTAGTCGGCTTGCCTTATTTTCTCATTCCGGATTACAATTTCTCTGAATGGCTGTACCGCGGACTGGTATTCCTGGTGATCAGCTGCCCCTGTGCGCTGGTGGTATCCATCCCTCTGGGCTATTTCGGTGGCATCGGACTGGCATCAAAAAATGGGATCCTGTTTAAAGGCTCCAACTTTCTGGATGTGGTGACTACTCTTGACACCATCGTGATGGATAAGACGGGCACCCTTACAAAGGGAGTTTTTGAAGTGCAGAAAGTTGTAGCGGCAGATGGTGATGAACACGCATTGCTCAGCATAGCTGCCGCCCTCGAGAACCAATCCACCCACCCTATCGCAATTGCTATTACCAAACATGCTAAAGACAAAGCTGTTATACAATCTGCAGGAAACATCGAAGAAGTTGCCGGTAAGGGATTAAAGGGCACCATTAACGGAGCCGAAGCACTTGCCGGAAATACCAGGTTAATGGATCAGTTTAATATCTCTTACGACCCGGCCGCTGCCACGGAGGAGGATACTATCGTCCTCATTGCTCTGGACGGGAAATACAGGGGATACATCACGATCGCCGATGAACTGAAGGAAGATGCACAGCAAGCGATAGCGGCCATGCATCTTCTGAAACTGAAGACGGTGATGCTCAGCGGCGACAAGCAAGTTGTTGTAGATAAAATTGCGCGGTTACTGGGCATTGACCAGGCTTTCGGGGATCTTTTACCAGAAAACAAAGTTGAAAAAGTACAGGTTTTAAAAAACGAAGGCAGGAAGATTGCCTTCGCGGGTGACGGTATCAATGATGCACCAGTCGTAGCACTTGCAGACGCGGGAATCGCAATGGGTGGACTGGGCAGCGACGCTACTATAGAAACTGCAGATATTGTCATCCAGAATGACCAGCCCACAAAAATCGTTACCGCCATCAGGGTGGGCAAAGTTACCCGCAGTATTGTATGGCAGAATATTGCCCTGGCCATGGGCATAAAAATCATAGTGCTTGCCCTTGGCGCCGGCGGCGTGGCTACCCTTTGGGAAGCCGTAATCGCCGATGTGGGTGTAGCCCTGCTTGCAATCTTAAATGCAGTGCGCATTCAGAAACTCAGAATCTCTTAGGTTTAATCCAGCAGTGTCCAGGTTCTTTTAGTCTGCACCTGTTGTACCAGCTGCTGTTCAGCTACAACGATATTCTCTTTGTGCTGACCAATGTATTCAAGGGTACTTAACTTAGCCCAGAGTGCAGACAAGACTTTTAGAAATTCCTCTGTAGCCGATAAGGATTCATTTATATTCTGATGGTCATAGACCAACTCGATAGTACGCGCAAGGAGCTCTTCAAAATTTCCGGGGGTCACGTCCCTCCACTCATAAAAGTATTTCAACATGTCCTCCCTTTCCCTGGCCGCAGTGAGCTTAATTCCTGTAAAAAAAACATGGGCAAGGTTAGCACAGTATTCTGCGATGTAGATGGGCGATTCCTGGAAACCGACGTTCCTGTAGGCGAAGAAGACCCGCGCCAGATAATCCAGTAACTTTTCTGAAAGCAGACGGATATTCTTGCCAAGGGCCGTCACTGAATCAATTCCTGTGGTCTTATCAATGATCTTAAATGCCGACAACTGCAGCTCGTTCATCAGCGTACTGAACAGTTCGTAGTAACGGATTAAACCAGGGTGACTGAGGATACAGCTAGCCGGTGGAATGTAAGTTTGATCAACCGAAACCTTGCCAGCATTAAAGATGAGCCGCCCGATCGTCAAGCGGTACTGATCGGTGGCCATGGGAGCAATCTCCGTGGCAGGCAGTATCGCGATACTGTATTTCGCAGTAACCGATGGATATCTCGGCGGATTTTCTTCGGGATCGGGAAAACCATCCGGCACGCGTTCAAATGGATTAACGAGCAGTAAGACATGGTAAAGTCCGGCCTCAGTGTTCTTCTCGTCGAAATATTGGGTATAGGAAATCTGGTTATTGTATTCTGCATTCGGAGCAATGTCAATTCTGCAGCCTTCAGCAGTAACCGCATTACATCGTCTCAGGACAACCTCTATCTGATTGCCTGCCTTTTCCGTCACTTCCATATCAAGGGAGCTGCGCTGAGCGGCAGAAGGCGGCAAAAGGCCATAGTTGAACCGGTTAATAAATACCGAACTCGCATCTCTAACAAAATCCTGATGATACAGGTCTGTATGCACAAAATGACGGCTGGATAGCTTCATTCCGTCCACCCAATTTACGGGCTTATACTTTAATGGGGAAATCATATGTTGACTGTCTTAAGTTATAGTAAAATACTGTCGTCACCCTTTAAATTCGTGGTGATATCATCCTCAGAAATCCTCTTTGCATAGATCGTCACCTTTTCTGTGATGCCATTATTGAAAATATCAAGATCAGGGTCGATGAAAAGATTCCGTTTAAAAAAAGAGGTCTTCACAAAGAATATCCATCGGTAGGTCTCACTGTAGTCGCCCACATACTGCACCGGATTTTTTGGAAACTTCAGATTATAATCGTCAATAAATTTGTAGAACCAATTTCCGAAAACCATGTTCTCAGGAGCCTTCGCTTTAACCTTAATGGGCTCAGGATCATCAGTATGTTTATACAATTCCAGCTCCAGCACCAGCATCCTGTTAAAATCCAGGTGATCAATTTCTATAGAAACGGGTACTGCAGGATACTGCCATATCTTATAAATTTCTGTTGGCACGCTCATAAGGGCCACATAAGCCCACCAGAACAGCAGAGGTATGATAAAACTCAGGATACTACTCCCAGCCCACATACCAAAGGAAATGTCACTCAACCAGTTAAACAACAGCTGAAAGAGATAAAATCCAAGCAGCATACTGATCATCATGGCAAGAGCTACAAAAATTTTTCTTTCAAGTAATTCTTTTGGATAATGAACAGTCATGAGGTAGACGAAAGCACAACCGAGGGCAATATCATAGAGCTGACAAATGAGATAAGCCCAGGGCATAAAATCAAGCCCCAAAAACCCAAGTCCTCCGGGCAGCGCAAGGGGCAAACTTAAAAGCAACACACCTGCTATCAGCTTTTTACCGGGAATAAGCTGTTGTTTTTTATTTTCAATAATGAGTATAACTCCAGATATCACTGCAACGACAGGCAGGAGAAGATATGTTAAAAAAAAGGATTGAACGTTCATGGATCGTATGTAGTATTAATCACATCATTTAAATACAAACACATTGTTATATTTAATTATAAAATATATACGTTTATTTCTTTGTATTATTTTAATTTGATAGTAAATAAATAAATGAAAAACTTCCTCAACTTAAGCAATGAGCTGAATACAGATTATAAGGCGACCAGCAAAGTCGCAGAACTGTTTGAAAACGGAACACTCCAATCAGATCAACTGAACATTATTCCCGTAGGAGCAAAAAAATCCAGTATAGCTAAAAATATTGATGGGTATACGCCTTACTATTCTGAAAGCAAACACAAGGACTGTTTTACGGTATATATTAACCGTGCCGGGCTGTATGACATGCTTCCAGAAGGACTATTCCACGAGCCACCGATCGGGAGTACTGCGATGGACAAGCAGCAAATGCTTGAGGATATCAAAAACAGACAGAGAGAAGAAAAGGAAGCCCGGAAATTTTTTATGCCTTTTGAAGCGGAACTAAACCATATGCGCGTCATCCTGGAATGGCAGGAGAACCGGCTGGATAAAAAATCCAGGTACAACGACTTCACAAATTTATTTGCATCAGAATGGAAAGAGCTTGAAATGCTGGATAATGAGCAGCGGATCATCTGGATTCACCTCTTACCTGCAATACAACATCAACGGAACAATCTGATTTTTTTTGGGCAGCTGTTAACTGTATTGTTTAAAATTCCCTTCAGGGCAGCCCAGCAATCCCAAAAAAAAAGAATAACAGGTATCGATGATGATATGCTCTTCTCCATGGGATCCGGTAGCCTGGGCATCAACACAGTCATCGGCGATACATTTGAAAGCTATGAGGATGAAGTAACACTGTTTGTGGGACCGGCGGAAACAGAGGAACTGATCAAATTTATCCCCGGCACCGCACAGTCCGCTCTGATCGATCTTGTGACCTCCTATCTGCTGCCAGTGGAGACAGTAGTTACTATTGAACTGCTGAGCGATCAACAAACTCAGCTGGCTATCTTAGGTCCGGAAAGTAATCACTCATTACTGGGGTACACGGTTTTTCTATGACAAAATCAACCTGTAATGTATGTTCATTACGCTTCTGATCTGTAACTTAGCCCGGGTGTTCCGCAATAGGGCTTCCCATTCTTCAGTACTTAAATGGCTGCCAGGCACCGGGCTCAGAAAAACATCAGTAGTTTTAATAAAACCTTCATTTGTATTTTTTGAATTCAGCAGCCCCTTTTTGATATCGACCGAAGTGATATAATCTCCCAGTTCGTAAAAACAAAAGTTCACAATATCTGCCCTGCTCACTACGCGATTGCCCGATGTAAGGCCATACTTAAAGGCCTGCACACGGTTACCTGCATCGAGGCGAGACCTCCCGCCCTGTGAAGTACTTAGCAGGAAAATACTTCCAGAATTGATCTTCGATGTTTCAAAAGGCTCCAGGATACTCCCATGTCTAATCTGGTTTCCGGCTTCAGCATTGGTGGTCCAGCATTCTGAAAACAGCATATCCGCAGCATTTACAGGCTTGACTACTAAATAATTCAGTAATTCGCTCGTATTGTTAAGCTGCACTTTTGTCTTCCGCTCGATCAGGGATATATTTTGCTCCAGTTCCTTAAGAGTATGATTCAAAAAATCAACCCCATAAGCCGAAAATACAGCCTTCTCATCCCTCAGTAATTCAAAAAGATAATCCATTACCTCCCTGGCATTTCTGTTATCAAAACGTTCAGCCCCACCATAACGGATTGAGAATGACCCTGTTTTTGTCTGATCATCATGAACATAGGGTATTTCGGTATAGACATTACCCAGATTATCCCACAGCTTGTTCAAGCTGAGAAAGTGGTCATGCTCCGGAAGTTTGAGCGGTACAATATCTGTCATCATTTTTAACCGGTGCTTGAAATCGTGCACCTTCTTATTGACAACCGGGAAGGCATTTACAACAATATGCAGCTCATCAAGCATTGCATGGGTAATGGCGACAGGAAATACGACTTTAAACCACAATATGGGCACTGTAAAGTGCTGAAGATTTTCCTGGCTAAAAAAGTTCTCAAATTCTTTGGGATAAATTTGCAGTCGCGGCGGCTGCGCCCGGTCATTTGCGATTGTCAGGAATCTGTTGGAGTAGATGGCATCAATATCTTCTGCGATTAGATTTAGTAAATCATGATGATCAAAAGGCGATGTAGTGCTTTTATCACTATCGAGGTAATATTGATAACCTGCCATGTTTACGGGCAGGCTATCCTGAAACCACTGACTAAGCGCAAGGAGTTCATAGCTGTTCTCCTCTACCTGATAGTTACGCCAGTCAAAATAAAAATTCATACCCTGGTATGAGTCTATTCTTTCCGGTACCTGAATACCCAGATAAACTGTATTGTTCTCCATTCTACGCCCCGGCAACGTTTGGCTGAGAAAAGACTTATCAGCCCTGGCATCAACACGGAATAGATTGTTCCCGTTAGCGATATAAGCTACATCAGCATTAAACAACTTCAGGGGCTTGAGCGAACTAAAAAAGATCTCCCTGCCGGCTCCTTCCTTACCACCTTCCATCACCTGCATTTTCTGCTTATAGAAAAACTGGTCTTTCTCAGTTATCGTTTCTGTCATTTCTACGGTTGTAGCATGCAGGATTGCATGGGCAGGCAGCGCCGAGGTAAGCAAATCTGAAGCCAGCACCCTTGATATTTTATCGAGCAGCTTATTCTCCAGGTTCTTCAGCTCATTGGAAACATTAAAGAGCTCTGTGCTGAGTGCCTCGATCAATAATTTGACCAGCGGATCAAAATCTGCTGCATTCTTGATATTCCAGTAATCGCGTGCATTTTTCAAAATCCGGTTACTGATCTCGGCTTTTGGGGAATAAAATATATTTTCCATTGTGGTTGTAATTAGATGATAATGCAGCTAGCCGCATAGGGGACTAAGAAATATTGATGTATTGAAATAATAATTTTCGCCGGTCAGCACTATCTTACCTTTCAGAGAGATACTCACCTTTTTTTTCAGTCCCCGGTAATGCATCCCCTGGTAGGTTTTCTCCACCTCTGCAAGCTCAACATTCAGCTCCACTTCATTTAATCTGGGTTCATTATAAACCAGCGAACTGAGTAATGAACGCTTGAACTTTTCCTCCCAGATCGTTTCACTCACGATCAGTTCAAAGTCGAGATCCCAGATCTCACAGCCAAAATCACGATCGAAACGGTGCTCCCCAAATCTGGTGAAAATCATGAGCTCAATATGCTGAGATATGGATTTCCCGAGCTCTGAGGGCTCTAAATCCGAACCGGAAAACACACGGCCTAACCGGAAGGGTTTTTTATACAATAAAGACGACATATAATAGTTTTATATTAACTGATACAGATATTAATTACTTCAGACATTATTTTATTCATGAAAAGCTAATTTATAACGTATTCACCACAACTATTATTCTATAAGATAACAAACATATTATAACACACACATACAGGCTATGAAACCTTTAAACATTAATGAAATCAACAAATCATATCAAAATTTTATACTAAACTTTATTAATTTAATAATAATATCTGTTTTTTGCATTTTCATATTCCTTTTAGCATCAGAACACGAGTATGAGATTCTTGAGAAAAGAGTCCGGCAAACGGATGCGCTGTTCCTGAGAAGAAAAGAGATTAACCTGTTAACTGACGAGCTACTTGCCAGATTCCAGCAGCTATCAACTTATCATACTGTCAGCTCCGAATCACTAAATAATCAGTCGATCCTGATGGGAGATATACAAAATATAAATTTCCGGATTAAAGATATCCTCAAGCTGTATCCATCTGACGCAGCCAGCTTCCAGCTGTATCAAAAGATGACGGATGATATTACCCAGATGGCTGCAGTCCAGGATTCCTTAAATGCAACCAAATTCCAGATTGAAAACATACGCAATCAGCTGGAAACCTGCTTAAATGCCAATCACAGGGTTGAAGGAAAATTGAAGGCAGGGATTTTTGGACATTAATGATGATGATAAAACTAAGCGTAAAAGAGCGTAGGGAGCAGTTTCTATTTCTCATTGGTATATTCTTCTTCAGCACTATTCTGTTCAGCATTGTGCTTTTTCATGATTTCGGTGCCGAGAGAACCGTTTCTTCTGCAGAACTCACAGAGAAACTGCAGCAGGATAAGGATTTTGAAAGTACAGTCAGGGAACAAAGGGCAACTGTGGATACTACCTATAAACAGATTATCAGGTTTGATCCCGGCGTACAGGCGGTTTTTCTCGAAAATGATATCAGAAATGAACTGGCATCTATCAAATCCGCTTACCAGCGAAGAGCATCAGATCAGCGCTACAAGACCTTTCTTCAAGCCTCACAACTGTACAGCAGCATGTTCTATAACAGACGTGAACTAAAAGGAAACAGCAAAGACCTGGAAAGACTCAGCAAATCACTCGAGGATTGTAAACTTTCTACCACTCAGCTCAGGCAGAGCATCGGTAACCAGAACAGATAACATTTATTATAAATTCCATATGTCCGACACGACCATCAAACAGGGAAAATCAGTCAGCAGCAATTCACAGGGATATTTCCTGCTCTACATTTTCATTGCCATCCTGCTGCTAACCGCCATTATCTTTATTTTTAAAACTTCCTTTTTTGCGCAGCCTGCAATTGACGCCAGGATACTTAAAGATGAGCTGTATCTGAACGAAAAAATCGTATTTGCCGACAATACGCGAAATGGCAAAACATGGCTCTGGGAGTTTGGTAACGGGGAACATGCTGCCACGCAGAATGGCAGTTATCAATATCATAAATCCGGCTCCTACATAGTGAGGCTGACCGTGAACGGCTCCCTGAGGCAACAGTTTCCTGTAACAGTAAGAGATACGCTGACCGCAGTGCCCGACACATCAATCACTATCAGTGGCCCAACCTCGGGTGTAGTGAATGAAGAAGTGAGGCTCGAAGCAGAGGGCAGGGCCAATCAGTTTGAATGGTATTTTGGAGAAACCAGCAGACTGGATGTGAAGGGTAAAACAGCGCTGTACACCTTCCACAAACCGGGAAAGTACCTGGTGAAACTTCGGACAGACAGAAACCTGAAAGCCAGCTACCACACTTTATTTATTACTGACCCGGTTGCGGTTCTGGATACAGATATCGTGATTCCCGGTGAAGGTGAACGTAAGATTATTGACGATATCAGGGCGCGTTTACAGGCGATTGCAAATGGGGCCGACTTCAATTCAAATTATTATTATCTGACGCGCACTTACCTCTGCAATAACGAAAAGGTATCTGTCGCCATCGAACAGGACAGCCTGCGTAAAACGTCTGACTTCTACTCCTACTGCATGGGGCTCACCTTTGGAGGAGAGATCAGCGTGGATAAGGCGCAGCTGAATATCAGCCCGAATTCGCCCTGCGCAACCTTATTAAATATTAAACAGCACTCTGCCAGAGTACTCAAAAAATAGACATGAAAAAAAACATCTGTATCCTATTCCTACTTTTGACCCCTGTTTCCTTGCTGATGGCTCAGTCCGGCTCACCTACAGCTTTCGGAAAGAAGGTAAAATATATGCCTCAAAGCAAAACTCCCTGGATCATCTTCTCAGACAGGGACGACAACAATACTACCACCGTACCCGGAGGAAGCCTGGTGATGAAAAAACTCGCTTTCATGGAGCCCTTCTACGTGTCTGCAGAGAAAAATGGCTTTGTCAAACTCGTACGGTACCAGCCCGGAATCCTGAAAGGCAGAAAGATTATGGACAAGAAAATGATCCAGAGTTATGGATGGATAGCGAAATCAAAAATGCTGCTCCGGCAGCGGTCCGACATCAACCGGCAGTCAGGTTTCGCCGAAAAGTCGATTGCTATCATCAGCGGCCCGGGACCGCTGACAGTGCCAGCTGCTTATTACGACCAAACCGACTCTGTCTATGTATACAATTCTCCGGAACTGAAGAAACAGCGCAGTAAAATCAGGCTTCATGAAATTAATTATATCTTCAAAAAAACTGAAGACGGACAAAGGTATCTGATTGGAAATGAAGAACAACTGGTGGCCGACAGTGCGAAAAGAAGCATCTATGGCTGGGTAGCTGCTGATGCCGTTCACAATTGGGGTCAGCGCCTGTACATCTCTCCTGCTCAGCCAGAAACAGAGGAGCAAACTGATTCTGCATCGATGACGATCCATCATCAACATGGCGACCCCTTATTAAAAACCGAAGACATGCTGCTGAAGAGCAGCCCGGTGATTGCCGACCAGGGATCTAAAGGACTGCTCATGGGAAAAGCGGCGGATGTGTATGACAAATCAGGCAATAGCCTGGTGACCATTAACGGCGCTTTACTCAATTACCCTACCTATCTGAACATCAGGAAAAACATACACAAGGTAAATGTCATATTTGTGATCGATGGTGGCAGTACGATGGCCCGATATTTTTCGGGTTTAACCAACACCATCCATTCATTCGATCATATTTTCAGTGAATACCGAAAAATACAGCAACTGAAATTTGGCGCAGTTGTCTACAGAGATGATCAGAATTGCGAATCCCGGGGTTTATCTGTTAACCCCTTGTCGTCAGATTACCGTCAGCTGACAAGTTTCCTGGCAACAGAAGCCGTAAAGACCCAGCAGTGTAACGGAATCATCGGGTCGCAACCTGTATATGAAGGCATCAGGGCGGCCCTTGATACATTAAAAAAACATCCTTTTGAAACCAATCTGGTCGTGTTAATTGGAAGTACGGGAGATCAGACGAGTACCGCATCCCAGGCAAAATTCAAAGAGCTCACCGCATATTTTGGGGACACAGACGCGCGACTGCTGGCCATCCAGGTATACAGCGACTATAATCAGATATTCAATAATTTTGTGTTGCAGTCAAAGAAACTGGTTTCCGATGCGGCGATGATCTCCGCTGAACGCAAAAAGAGCTTCCTGGTGAAAGGGGAAGGGCTCATTGGTACGCAAGCCTACAACACTACGCAACCAGACTCCATCTCCTACTATCTTGATTATCCGGAGAATAGCCTCATACAGGGTGGCGTGGTCTTCCCTACCAAGGGCTCTGTAAACTCCAGCAAGTCGATGAACATCGCGTTAAAGCGTTTCCTGAAGGAGAGCAATCAGGATATCACCGCACAGATCAGCTCACTGGACAGCGCTTTCCGTCTGGCCGGTATCACGCGCAAAAACCTGTCACCAATGATTGAACGCCAGCTACCGGCACCTGTTTCCGAAAATACGGCAGATCAGATGCCGCATAATGCCTTTAAATACTACCTGACTGATGATGCCGCGCAGGATGTGGTAGAAAAAAACCGGGATCTATTGCAGTACTCCCTGATCCTGAGTGATGCAGAGTTCAGACAATTGAATGAAATCATGTCATTAATGATGGGTCAGAACCTGCAGGCAGATCAATCCTCCTTCAGGAGGAAACTGGTGAGGAATTATTTCAACATCCTGCAACGCAACCTGGATCTGAAAATTTCACGTGGGAAGATCAAAGCCATGAGCCTCTCTCAATATCTCAAATCTGCGACGGGCATGCCATTGAAGAATCAAACTGCAGACAAGTATACCGTACGCGACCTGAAAGGTCATATGCCGCAGCGGGATTTCGAAAACTGGATCAGGTTTCTGCTCAATGCAGACAGCAATATCAAACGCGTAACACAAACAGGAGAGCAGTTTATCTCAAACGGCAAGACCTATTACCATATCACAGAGCAAAATTTCAGCACACAAACAGAACAGCAAAACCCATAGATGATGAGCCTAAGCAATATTAACGAATCTGTAAAATTTAGTATCAGGGTGGCACAGGCAACTGCACGGGAGTACTTTCATTCAGTATTTAGCCCTCCCCATCTGCTGAAAGGACTCATGCACAAAGACGCAGGTCTGCACAGCCTTTTGCTGGCCCTGGGCAAAGACATAGATTACCTGAGCGACTGGGCAGAAGTTAGGATTGAAGAATTGCCCAAAGGCACTGCTCCGCAGGACGAAATCATCGGCAGTGAGGAGATTCCCGCCATCTTTGACGCAGCTGATGTAGTGAGAATCAAACTTGGGCTTGATCTGATCACCTCCGTTTGTGTCCTCACTGCCTTATGCAAACCTACCGTCGGATTCTCTCCCGAACAGCTGAAGTCTTTCCCCCTTAAAGAAAGGGAATTACTGGACTTCTACCTGAGCGATCAGGAAGTAAAGCAGGCGATCTCCGCTCCTGCGGCCGGCAACGCAGCTCCTTCAACAAACGCATTGTACAAATATGGTGTAGACAGGATCGCGATGGCCCGCGAAGGTAAAACCGATCCGATTATCGGCAGGGACAGGGAAACAAGAATGATCATGGAGATCCTCTGCCGCAGAACCAAACCCAACGTCATCATTACCGGCGATGCCGGCGTTGGCAAAACAGCACTGATTGATGGCTTTGCGCAGGATATTATCAGCGCTGAGGTGCCTGAACGCTTAAAAGGTATCCAGCTGTTTGAGCTCGACCTGGGATCGCTCATCGCCGGAGCCTCCTACAAAGGAGAAATAGAAGACAGACTAAAAAACATCATCAGAGAGATTAAACAGTTTGATAAAGCAGTTTTGTTTATCGATGAAATTCATACGCTACTGGACCCAAAAGGCCCTATCGGCAGTGGTGCCGGCAATTTATTAAAACCAGAGCTTGCAAGAGGGGCCATCACGGTGATCGGGGCAACGACCATAGAGGAGTACCGCAAACTCATAGAACCGGAACAGGCATTCAGCAGAAGGTTCGAAGTCTTACAGGTTGCCGAACCCACTGAAATATCGGCAATAAAGATGCTGGAAAAGCTGAAAACCAGCTATGAAGAGCATCATGGATTAAAGATTTCAGCTGAGGCCATCCCGGAATGTGTACGACTGGCAAAGAGGTACATGAAAGACCGCAGGCTTCCCGATTCAGCATTTGACCTCCTCGACCGTACCATGGCGGCGATAAAAATGATGAACGATACTTCAGAAAACGTTCTCGAAGGCCTTTCGTTACAACTGAGTCACCTGATCGCCAATAAGCAGGAAAACTCAGTGGCAGAACACCGCTGGCTACTGAGTTTGCTTCAGGACAAAATCAGTCCGGTATTGCTGGGTCAGCTTAACAATGAAACGCAGCCTGAGTCCTTTGAAAAAGCAGAAGAATATCAGGCCTATACCAGCAAAATCCTGGCAGAGCTGCAGGCTTTGGCCCTGCACAAAGTAGAACAGGTTGTAAAACAAGATATTGCTGCCGTAGTTTCTTATAAGACCGGCATTCCCATGGGTAAGATTCAGGCACAGGAGAAGGAAAAGTTGCTCAATATTGAACAATCACTGAAACGCAGGGTTGTCGGGCAGGATCAGGCGGTTAAATCCATCTCTGATGCTATTCTCGAATCCAGAAGCGGCCTCAACAAAAAAGGTCAGCCCATAGGCTCTTTTTTTCTGCTTGGTCCTACAGGCACCGGTAAAACCGAACTCGCGAAATCTATAGCCGAGTTCCTGTTCAATGATGAAAAGGCCATGATCCGCTTTGACATGTCCGAGTTTAAAGAAGAACATTCAGCAGCATTATTATATGGAGCTCCGCCCGGATATGTGGGTTATGAAGAAGGAGGATTGCTGGTCAACAAAATCCGGCAGCAGCCCTATTCTGTATTGCTGTTCGACGAGATCGAGAAAGCCCACCCTTCAGTTTTTGACACCTTCCTGCAGATCCTGGACGAAGGGCATATGCATGACAGACTCGGTAAAGAGGGTGATTTTTCAAATTCCCTGGTACTGTTCACCTCCAATATTGGCAGTGAATGGATCGCTGCCGAGGCGGAGAAGGGAACTTATCCGGCCTCCCGCCAATTGCTGGAGATCATGTCTGCCCATTTCCGTCCGGAGTTCCTCGCCCGCTTGTCAGAGATCGTGCCTTTCGTTCCGATTACGAAATCGAATGTGGTCAGGATCTTCGAAATCCAGCTACAGAGCCTGATTGAAGCCCTCCACAGGCAAGGAATCGAGCTTTTAATAGATGAGGACGCAAAGAAAATGCTTGCTCTCAGTGGATTTACGCCCAGGTATGGCGCCAGACAATTGTCTGCTGTGATACGCCAGGAACTGAGAAGACCTATATCAAAATATATCATCTCGGGTGAGCTGAAGAAAGGCCAGAGCATCATCATCAGCAAACATCTTACTGAAGATCGCCTGGAATGGGCAATCACAACGCAAATAACACAAGAATTTATTCATCCCTAATTCAAAGACTATGTTCAACTATGAAATTGGCGGTAACGAACGAAGAGTAGACACTTCAGAAGCGTTCGGAGATATCGCACACAACAAAACCCTGTTTATACAGAAACTGACTGATGCAGAGCAGCTGAAACCTGAAAAGGTGGAAGGATTGAAAACTGTGCAGGACGTATTCAACCATTATAAACCTGCCGTCACTGCGGCCTTTGAAAAGTACGATGGCTCGCCGCTGACGGAAGCTATTCAGTTTAATACCCTGGCAGACTTCTCTGTAAAGAATATCGTAGCAAAAAGTCCATACCTCAGCAATGTAAATTTTGATAAAGAGATGTCGCTGAGCGTGATTAAACAGCTAAAAACAAATAAGGCTCTAAAGTCGACCCTCGACAATGCGGACACAAAAGATGCCTTTGTAAACACTTTGAGGGCTTTTTTAGCAGAACTCGAAGAAGCAAAATAATAGAACACTGATCATTAACTCAAAAAATAAGCATATGGCAAGCCCAGAAGAGCAACACTCATCACAGGATGACTCGCTTTCAGCAGCATACAAACCGACCGGAACAGCAAAAACCACAACCAGCCTGGGGGAGAGTCTCGACAGACTGGTTAAGGTAGGTGGCATGGACCTGCTGGAAGGCGCAATTGACGGCATACAGAATTTAAACCCCGACAGAAAAGCGCGAAAGCAGATTTTTCTGACAGGAACGGAAAAGAAAAAAGAGCGTGAGGAACTGAAAAAAAAGATCCAGGCATGGCTTGACGTGTTGGAAAACTCTGATTCTGTAGCCGCTATGACCGAAAGAAGTACAGAAAAACTACAGTCGGCAGAACAAAACCTGAACCAGAATATTGCCGCTGCACTGGAGAGCTCAAGAGAGCTGGAACAAGCCTACCGCGCAGTAAACCTCTTCTATCAGAACACAGAAACAGATAAACTGAAAAACCTCGTGGTGCTGAATGCATCTCTGGACCAGGTGAAGGATTTGGACAACCCTATTGTTGCCGACTATGTCAGTGACGAATTGAAGCAGAATTACGACAGGCTGGACTTACGCAATAACTACTCGCTGATGGTAATCCCCGGATATGTGGGCTCCAATAAAGTAGTAGAGAAGTGGGGCAAAATCGCCTACCAGAATAAGGTAATGCTGATTACTGACTTTGCGGATCTCGATCAGCCGGATGATGTCATTGATCTGTTTACAGAAGCTAACCTTGCAGGAGCCGATGCTTTCAGGTCTAACGTTATCATGACCTGCAACTGGCTGCTGGGCAGAGGAAAGATTGCAGAAGTAGGCGAAAAGGAAGACCTCCCCGTTCCTGGCTCTGCAGCACTGGCAGGCAAGATGTATTATACCCTCATGTCTCAGGTAACCGCCGGTAAAAAACATGGCGGAATGAACGATGTGGATGCCGTACGGTTCGACCTCAAAAAAAGTGAGATCTCGCAACTGGAGAATATTGGTTTGGTGCCGATGGTGAATGAATATGGTAAAGTCATGGCCTTTTCGGCCAAGACGCTGTTTAATGGCGACAACATCGGCATGCAAACGTACTCTGTGGTCAGGGTATTTGATTATATCACCAAAGTGCTGTTCGATTTTCTGAACAGAAGAGCTTTCGAAAACTGGAACTCAGTGGCAGAAAGAGATCTGCGCACACAGATCACCAGGTTCCTGGACAACATCAAGGGCCCCAACCGTCTGATTGAGCGCTTCAGAATCATGCGTTTTGAACAGGACGATGAAAAGAAAGACCTGATCCACCTGGACATTCACATTACCCCCTACTTCCCTGCCAAGAGTTTCCTGGTGAAACTGGACGGCTATAAGGGCGAAGATGAAGAAACTACCTGGGCATCAGAATACAGTCAGCAAGTTTAACATTAACAATTTATATATCAACATTTAAAATCAAGATTATGGCAGAATTAACATCAAAAGCAGTTTTAACGGTTAAGGGAAAAGATTATGCAGTCCTCTCCTATAGTCAGTCTATGCGCAGAAATATTGGCCAGAATGGCAAGCCCACCGGCGGAGTAATTGGCGGAGAAATCTACCTGACCGTTGATTCAGACACAGAAAGCAATGCGCTGTCTGAATACTTTTTAACCGACACAAAGTTTGACGGGACGATACAGCTTAAAAAAGCAGACACCAAGACCAACCTCAGAGACCTCAAATTCAAGGGAGCATATATTGTTTCCCTGCAGGACGCACTGTTACCGGGAAACCACCTCAGACAGGATATACATATATCTGCAGATGAGCTGACTATCGGCAGTGCCGACCACAAAAACAACTGGGAACAGAGCTAAAACAGAAAGGGCGTTTCATATCGGAACGCCCTTTTTTATTTTAAGAATTAATCTTGACCTGACTACCTTCTATATTGGTTTCGGTACCTCTCATACTTACGGTATCTCCGGTAAGGTCAAGGGCAGACTGTCCGTGTAACGTAAGGTCTTTCCGGGCAGAGATCGATAGTTTTTCATCAAACTCCAAACTGCCGTTTTTAGCCGGTGCTCCGGAACTATGGCCACGCAGTTTGAAATCATCCGAGGCTAATATTTCTATATGTTTTGCCTGTATTGTGATCTTGTCCAGTTTTTTATCCATAACGATCTTTACGGAACCCGTTTGCAGCGTAATCGTCTGATCAGCAGTCATAGTAACAGCATCTTTCCCATCTATTGCGATATGATTCTGCCTGGTATGATCCATAAGGGTAATCCCCGCGCTATCATGGAGACTCAATATATGCCCGCTTCTGGAAGTCAGTGATTTCTGATCATTATTCTGCTGCCCTCCAATACCGTTCTTACCATGGAAGACACTGCCCATGACGACTGGCCTGGTGATATTGCCCTCCTCAAATCCCACTACCACCTGGTCTCCGCTTTCCGGCACAAAGACAAAACCCCTGTTCTGCACAACATTGCTGCTACTCCCTGCATCAGGTGTACTCACACGCAGCCAGTCTGTGGGATCATTGTGACCATAGGGCCATTTGAATTTCAATTTCACACGTCCCTGCTTTAACGGATCTGCATTGTCAATCACATCGGCAAGCTGCAGTTCCGGTACGGGACGCAGCACATCTTTGAAGGGCAGCCGCTCTGTACTTGCGACCAGCCCCTCAAACCGGTGATGGTATAATCCTTTATCGTCTATTAAATGTACAATAGAGGTGATCAGAAACTTACCCAGGTTCTCCAGCGTAAAACCCTTGTCGTTTTTTACTTTCATTTTTACGTCAGCTATTGAGCCGATACTCAAACCCGGGTTATCACCCCTGCCCCTGATTTTAAGTAACTGACTGATATTTGCTTTTTGCTCATTATCAACCAGGTCTTTCATTTCGCTGTTATTGTCTATCCTTATCGCAGAGGGATAGGCATAAGATTTACCAAAGACCGATCCGGCGGCTTTCAGGGCATAAGCCTGATCCGGCATTCCCGGAGACACTGCCGAACCCTGATTGCGGAGGGTCTCATCCTGCCGGGAATTATAGGAAAAACTGCTGTTTTTTACGGGTGTGAGGTGCATGCCATACTGCAGCAGCTGCAAATCATCGCCCTGAGTGATGTCTATTTCTTTTTGCTTATTGGGCTTACCAAAATTGAGGTTCTGCCCATCATAATAAAACCATTCATAATAATCAGCACTCAAACGGTTTAGAAACTCGAAATCGCTTTCCCTGTATTGAATCATATATGCTACGGGTTTACTGCGCTCCGGGTTGATAGCGATACTGAAGTCGTTACCGGGCACGCCTGCCGTGGCCAGCTTTACCATTTCTGCCAGGCTCTTGTTCAGGTAAGAACCCATCGCCGGTCCGCTGTCCAGCAACAGCGTGGGACTATATCCTTTCAGGGTAATCCCAACATAGGAATGCTGATTTTGGGATACTTCTATATCAGTGACTACCCCCACAAATTTTTGCTGCTGACCTGTAGCATAGCCAAAACTTGCAGTCAGGGTTTTTCCGATGAGTCCTCGACTGTCATCCAGCTGGATCATGTAAGACTTACCCAAATAATCATGATCAAACTCCAGTTCAAAATAATGGTGCGCATTAAATTGCTGTTCCAGTCTGAAAGAAATGATCTTCGGAATTTTCCTGGTTCCTACGGTGATATCTGTAATTAACTTCCTGCTGCTCATATCAAAACTGTCCTGTATGCTGAATTTCTACTTTACCACCGAGGCTGCACATGATCCACGATTTATTGAGCAATGGATTGGCCTTTTCGATTTTAACATCAGCCTGGAAATCCATCCATAACAGCAGCGCAGGTATACAAGGGATCTTCGTGGTTTTGCAAAGGCCGAAGGGCGTAATGTTCAACATGGGGACTTTATCTTTCGTGGTACAGGCCGGCTTTCCGGCGATCAAAACGCTTAGGGAAGATGATTTAAATGGTGTGGGTATGGTGCCACAACTGCATTTTAACATCGCCCCGCTGGTTACATATTCTTTTTCTTCTAGCATAGGATATCATTTACCCCTGCAAAATAAATAGTTACATCAGTGCTCCATATACCCTAAACCGGGTAAAATCGGGATGATCATTACTGTATTACCCCCAATACTGGGGATTGACCCATAACAGTGATATAGGCAACTTACAGCGCATTTAACGATAAACATGATGAGCATTATTGATTGGAACCAGAAAACTACTGAAGACCTGGAGGATTTTTTAAAACCAAAAATTATTCTGCCCGGAACTGAACACTACGCTGGTTCATACCAGGGTTGGGCCGCAACGGATCATCTGCCGGCAATGATCTGCGCCTGCGAAAATACTGAAGATGTACAGGCAGCGGTAGATTATGCACAGAAAATGAAACTGAAACTTTCTGTACGGGGCGGAGGACACAACTGGGAAGGCCTTGCTTTTGCGGATGGAGGACTGGTGATCGACCTGACGCGCTTAAACAGCATCAGTATAGACACAACAGCATCTGTAGCGCTTATCGGAGGCGGTGTGAAAAGCATAGCACTGATCGCAGCGGCAGATGAACATCAGCTGGTAGCGGTGACGGGTCCGAGTGGAGAAGTGGGAGTTGCAGGCTTTGTACTTGGTGGAGGATATGGCCTCACAACATCCTCACACGGCCTGGGTTCGGATAATTTGCTGGCGGCTGAAGTTGTAATGGCAGATGGAAGCCTGGTACATACCAGTGCAACTGAAAACCCTGATCTGCTCTGGGCACTCCGTGGCGGAGGAGGAAACCTGGAGTGGTCACTCAGCTGCACATTCAGTTACATCCTGCAAAACCTTTATTGGCCGGCAGGATCATGTTCGACCTCAAGGAGGCAAAACAAATACTGGAGGGATACAACGAATTGATGAAAACAGCCCCTGATGAACTTTTTGTCCTTGTTCAGGTAATTGAAACCCCGGATGGTAAATCTACGCTGAACATTGCACCAAACTGGTTCGGTGATCCTGAAAAAGGGCAGCTTGTGATTGACAGGATCAGAAAATTAGGTACACCCTTGCGTGAACAGATCTCGCAAACAAACATGAAAAGTCTGCTGGAGTCCTTTGCCCCATTCATTATCAATGGAAGACGTATTTATGCAAAAACAAGATGGTTAACCGAACTTCATCCTGATTTAACAGCGATCATCGCCGATGCTGTTAACCATAAAACATCACCCCTTTCCGTCATCGGACTGATGGAAATTCATGGTGCAGCTACGACAGTACCTTTGGCAGATACAGCCTTTGGATTAAGAGAGCGGCATTTTGTCTTGTTAATTGGTTCCGAATGGACGCTGGATGATGATGCTCAGGCTGACAGCCACAGGAAATGGACCGATGACCTATATGAAAAAACGGCCCGGTATTCCATTCCCGGAGGATATGCAAATTTACTAGGTAAGGGCGACCAGGAACAGATCGCGCATGCCTATGGCAGCAACCTGGAGAAAGTGCAATTGCTGAAAAAGAAATTTGATCCGGATGGGGTATTTTCGGCAATCCACGTACCCCTGGAAACCGACGATCATTCCAGCAAATAGAAAAATATCAGCGATGTTCAACACATCGCTGATAAAATAAAATATTATTCTGCCGGCACCAGGCTGGTAACCTTGTCCAGCACCTTAGGCAATCCCTCTTTGTTCTTACCGCCCGCAGTAGCATAAAATGGCTGTCCGCCGCCACCGCCCTGGATGTCTTTAGCCAGTTCACGCACGATAGTTGAAGCATTCAGGGATCTTTCTTTCACCAGGTTCTCTGACAGCATCACCGTGATACCAGGCTTGTCATCAATCAGCGTTGTAAATACAAGGAAAAGATTATCCACCAGGTCTTTCACAGCAAAAGCAAGATTTTTCACTGCATCGGCATTGGGCAGATCCACCTGTACTGCAATCACATTGATCCCATTGATGGTCTTCATGTGGTGCACAATTTCATGTTTCAGATTTGCTGAACGTTCAATGACCGCTTTTTCAGCGTCTTTCTTCAATTTCGCATTCTCTTCAATCAGTGCAGAAACGGCGCCGGTAAGGTCTTTATTACCTTTCAGGAGCGCCTTTAACTGATTGATCTCTGTGTTCTGCTGATTGATAAAAGTTTCTGCAGCATCTGCAGTGATGGCTTCAATTCTGCGTACGCCCGCAGCTACAGCACTTTCAGACAGGATCTTGAAATAACCGATCTGACCTGTTGCCTGCACGTGTGTACCTCCGCAAAGCTCTTTGGAATAGTTGTCATCAAAGGTAATGATCCGTACCACCTCCCCATATTTCTCGCCAAACAAAGCAGTAACACCGCTTGACAATGCTTCGGCATAAGGGACCTGTCGTTGTTCTCTCAGCGGAATGTTCTGCCTGATTTTTTTATTCACGATATGTTCAATCTGCGCCAGCTCCTCATCGGTAATCTTGGCAAAATGAGAAAAATCGAATCGCAGGTAATCCGGATTAACCAGCGAGCCTTTCTGATTCACATGCTCACCCAGGACGCTTTTTAATGCAGCGTGGAGCAAATGGGTCGCCGAGTGGTTATTATTCGTCTGAGCACGCTTATCTTCATCGACAACCGCCCAGAACTGTCCGTCTATATCTTCAGGAAGCGTATCTGTGTAATGAACAATGACTCCATTTTCTTTTTTTGTATCGTTGATCTCTACGAAGAACATCCTGCTATGGTCTTCCAGACGGCCTGTATCACCTACCTGACCACCACTTTCTCCATAAAACGGAGTTTTCTGCAGTACAATCTGGTATTGCTCTTTACCTTTAGCCGTCACCTGTCTGTATTTCAGGATCTTGGTTTCAATCTCCAGGTCATCATAGCCCACAAACTCAGTTTCCGGATCAGGATGCACCGTGATCCAGTCGCCCGTATCTACCGCTGTTGCAGCCCTGGATCTCGACTTCTGTTTTTCAAGACTGATCTGGTATTCGTTCATATCTACGTTCCATTTCTTCTCCCTGGCCATCAGCTCGGTCAGATCGATTGGGAATCCGTAAGTATCCTGCAGCTCAAAGGCAAACTCTCCCGAGATCACCATCTGGTCTTTCAGGATGCTGTACACCCATGCATCTTCAAAGGGTTTACCCTGCTCAATAGCGTTCTCCGACATCAGAAACTCTGCCTGTTTGCGGGTGTAACTTTCAAAACGCTGTATACCTGTAGCCAGTGTTCTCAGGAAGGAAACTTCTTCCTCCAGCACTACCTTCTGCACAAAATCCTGCTGTAAGGAAAGCTCATCAAAAACACCTGCAAACTGTTCTGCAAGCACAGGAACAAGCTGGTTCAGGAAAGGATCTTTCAGATCCAGGAAAGTATAAGCATAACGTACGGCCCTTCTCAGAATCCTGCGGATCACATAACCCGCTTTATTATTCGCCGGCAGCTGGCCATCGGCAATAACGAACGAAATCGCCCGTATGTGATCTGCCATGACACGCATCGCAATATCTGTTTTTTCATCAGCGCCATAGGCGATACCAGCTTTCTGCGAGATGAACTGGATGAGCGGCTGGAAGACGTCTGTATCGTAGTTTGAAGCTTTATTCTGCAATACGCGGACCAAACGCTCAAAGCCCATACCGGTATCAACATGTTGTGCAGGTAAAGGCTGTAAGGAACCATCCTTCAACCTGTTAAACTGCATAAATACATTATTCCATATCTCTATTACCTGGGGATGATCTGCGTTGACCAGCTCCTTACCGGATACTGCAGCACGCTCCTCATCAGGACGGCAATCCACATGGATTTCTGAACATGGACCGCAGGGGCCCATATCGCCCATCTCCCAGAAATTATCTTTTTTATTGCCCAGGATAATCCTGTCTTCCGGAACAAATTGTTTCCACAATTCATACGCCTCCGTATCTCTCGGCAGCCCTTCTTTCTCATCTCCCTCGAATATCGAAACATAGAGTTTGTCTTTTGGAATACCATAGACTTCAGTTAGCAGTTCCCAGCTCCATGCAATAGCTTCTTTTTTGAAGTAATCTCCAAAACTCCAGTTGCCCAGCATTTCGAACATGGTATGGTGATAGGTGTCAATACCTACTTCTTCGAGGTCGTTATGCTTACCCGAAACCCTTAAACAACGTTGTGTATCGGTTACCCTCGGATATTTTGCAGGAGCCTCACCTAAAAATATATCTTTGAACTGATTCATTCCCGCATTGGTAAACATCAGGGTTGGATCGTTTTTTACTACGATAGGTGCTGAAGGAACAATATGGTGCTGTTTCGATTCAAAAAATTTTAAATACGCCTGTCTGATTTCTTTTGCTGTCATTCTTTGCTTGAAAATTATTCAACAAAATTAAAATTTTATTGCGGTATTCTACTAAAATCCCGCTACATTTGAATGCTTTACATAAAAGCTGTAAAACACTAACTATCAACATAAAACTATGCCTTACAAGGAACGGGAAATTAATAAAATGTATTATACGATGGGTGAGGTGACGGAAATGTTTGGCGTAAATGCTTCTCAAATCCGTTTTTATGAGAAAGAGTTTGACATCCTTCAACCCAAGAAAAACAAGAAAGGAAACCGCCTGTTTACACCTGAAGACGTGGAGAATCTGAAGATGATTTTTCACCTTGTTGACGAAAAGGGCTTCACCCTCAAAGGCGCCAAAGACCACCTCAAAAACAATAGCGGGGATGTGAAAGAAAACCAAAAGATCATCGCATCACTGGAACGCCTAAAGGATTTCCTGCTGAAGTTAAACGATGAGATTTAAATAATAAATTAAACAAATTAATTTATCGGTAGTACTTTGGCCTCATGTCAAGGTATCTATCACTTCAGTTCGTGACAGCGCTGTATGTGCTGCTCACGTCATTCATTTGCTGCTCCCGCCGGGCAGCGCTTGCACAGGAAGATGCAGCGGTAAAAAGTATCAGCGCTCATCTTGCAGAAGGTGTTTCTGACGAGGAGGAGCTTTCAGCATTGACTGAGCGCCTGTCCTTCTACCGGAGGAAGCCCATCGATTTAAACCAGCCCAAACCTGATCAGCTCAAAGAGCTGGCATTCCTGTCCCCCCTTCAGATCAGTAACCTTTATCACCATATACGCCTCAACGGGAAGTTAAAGGATGTTCTGGAACTCCAGGCTATCAATGGATTTGACCCGGAAACCATCCTGCGGCTCCTGCCCTTTGTCAGCCTGAAGCCGGAAGCCGGTTACAAAAACCTGTTCAGTTTCAGAAAGCTGCTCACAAAGGGAAGCAACGAGCTGTTGCTGCGTTACGGGCAGGTATTAAAAAAACAGAAAGGTTTTCGGGATCTCCCGGGAAGCCGTTACCTCGGCAGTCCCCAGAAACTTTTGCTGAAGTACAAATATCAGCTGGACGACCTATTGTCCTTTTCCCTGACGGCAGATAAGGATGCTGGTGAAAGACTGGGCATTGATTTCCTATCTATGAGTCTTGCCCTCTATAAGAACGGAAGGTTCAGGAAGATCATTATTGGTGATTACAGTCTTCAGTTTGGGCAGGGACTGACGCTCTGGACGGGATCCTCTTTTGGTAAGGGAGCTGAAGTAGCAGGAGTAGCGAAGAAAGATACAGGCCTGAAACCCTATACTTCTGCTGATGAGTTTTCCTTTTTCAGGGGCGTAGGATCAACTTATAAAATTTTTAAAATCATTGATTTAACATCATTTATATCGTTAAGAGATTTAGATGCTAGTTTAAGCCGGAATTCTGCAGGACAGTTCAGCCTGACAACTCCTGGCAAGAGCGGTCTGCACCGTACACCCTCAGAAATCAAAAACAAACGAAGCCTCAGGCAAATCTTATATGGCCTGGCATTGCAGCTCAGAAATGACAATCTGGAAGCGACCCTGATCAGTTATCACAGTTCCTATGAACATGAATTTAGCAGCGGAAAAGCCCTGTACCGGCAACATAACTTTCAGGGAAAAGAGCTGAGCAACCTGGGAATAGCTTACAATTACAATCTCCGGAATATCTATGTATTTGGCGAAACTGCAAAAAGTGCCCCCGGAGGCATTGCAGTTTTACAGGGTGCCATGAGCAGCCTCTCAAAATCTTTATCAGTGGTCCTCCTGTACAGAAACTACGCAAAGAACTTTTTTAGTTTTTACAGCCAGGGTGTGGGAGCCGGATCTTCTTCAGGTAATGAACAGGGTTGGTATGGAGGCCTCCACTTTACTCCAAATAAGCGCTGGGATCTCTCCCTTTATGCAGACCTGTATCGCTTTCCCTGGGCCAGATACAGGATTGACAGCGCTTCAACAGGAGCCGAGCTCATGGGAATGCTGAGTTATCAGCCCCAAAAAAAGATAAAGCTGATGCTGAAGCTTAGCCACCAGCTCAGTGAACAAAACCTGCGCAGCGATCTTCCAAAGAATCCACTGGCAAAGGTGAATAAGGACAACTGCCGGTTGGCTGCAGACTGGCAGCTCAACAGAAAACTCAAGTTTGGGAACAGGTTTGAAGTCACCAGTTACCACAAAGGATCTGCGGCTTCAAGTTATGGCTACCTTGTTTACCAGGATGCAGATTACAGTCCGCTTTCATCCAGACTTGCAGCCAATACCAGGATAGCCTGGTTCAATACCCCAACCTATGAAAACAGGATCTATGCCTATGAAGATGATGTGCTTTATGGTGCCGGTTCAGGACTCTACAACGGCCGGGGATTCCGGTTTTATCTGAACATGAATTACAGCCTTTCGCGACAGCTGAAAGCATGGGCAAGATATGCTGTTTACTACTATCCCGGCAAGGATAAAATTGGCTCCGGACTGGACGAAATCAATGGGACTAACAAACCCGAAATCAGGCTTCAGTTGCGCTATCAATTTTAGTATGGCCAGCAAGTCTCCTTTAAAGATTTCTATCAGGATTCTTGCCGCATTTTGCGCAGGAATAAGCGTTCTGCACTACTGTGATTTTACCAAATTAAATTTGTTTATTCATATTCTCCTAATTTTAGATTTACTTTTACTTTTCATATTCAATTACTTATACAAATCACTTAAAGTTTATAATCACAAACCAATATTAACTTTCCTGCTCCTAATGTGCTTTTTTCTTCTGGGAGCATCCCGTACGCTAACGCATCCTGATACTTTAAATTCTGATCATTTTTCAGAAAAAAAAGCAGCGTTTCTAAAGATTTACGTTGATGAAGAGCCCAGAGAAACTGCGGGATCTTTACGCTTCAGGGCCAGGGTAATCTCTCCTGCATCTGGCGGTCTGCTCATGCTCAGTATACGATCTGGAGAGAACCCGTTTCCTGCAGTAACTTATGGTCAGGTTTACCTGATCCCCGCCCGGTTTAAGGAGATTCCTGCACCCCGCAATCCGGGGGAATTTGACAGCAAAACCTGGATGGCCAACCAGCACATTTATCACCAGGCTTTTCTTTCCGGTACCGAGCTGGTCCCACTCCATCAGCAAATGGGTTCTCCACTGCTGAGGTATACCCTGGCAGTCCGCAAAGAACAGGTTGAGCTTTACCGGAAACTCATCAGAAATAACGAAGCTTTTGCCGTTGCTGCTACCCTGATTCTTGGCTACCGGGCAGACCTGGATGCGGAAACGATGGCCGCATATTCCCGGACCGGAACCATCCATGCGCTTTCTGTTTCGGGCATGCATGTGGCATTGGTATACCTCGTCCTGGAATACGCCCTGGCATGGATGAACAGGAGAACATTCCTGAAATGGATGAAGATGCTGATCATCATCAGCCTGATCTGGTTTTATACCCTTATTACCGGATGCTCAGCATCTGTATTGCGGTCGGCCATCATGCTCTCCATGCTGATCCTTACCAAAGTATTGCGCAGGAATAGTGACGGATACCATGTCCTTACCGTATCCGCTTTTTGTCTGCTTTTCAATGAACCTGCACTGCTCTGGGATGTAGGCTTTCAGCTTTCATACCTTGCCGTCCTGGGTTTGATTTATCTGCAGCCAGGGATCTTCGCGCTGATAACTTTTACGTACTGGCCATTACAGCAGGTATGGAGCATCATCTCCGTATCCCTGGCTGCACAGTTGTTTACCTGGCCGCTAAGCATCTACTATTTTCACCAGTTCCCGGTTTATTTTCTGCTTAGCAATTTGTTTATCACACTGCCGGTAACCATACTGATGTACATAGGACTATCCATATTGATCTTTCGTTTCTACTGGCTGTCAGTTCCATTTGAGTGGCTTTTGACTTTCATGAACAAGGGCCTGTCCAAAATTGCCGGCCTCCCCTACTCAACCATCAACCAGATCTGGATTTCGGAGATTCAACTCCTTTTGTTTAGTGCAGCGCTCCTCCTTTTGCTGAGAGCTTTTTCAGAAAAAACCATCTCTCATTTATTTGGCGGACTCGTATTGCTGATCCTTTTCCAGGCCTCGCTGCTGCGCGATAAGACAGCCGCTCATCAGCAGATGGTCATCATCTTTTATGCGATCAATAAACACTACGCAGCGGCTTTTCTTCAGGGAAATAAAGCCTTAGTCCTGACAAGTCTTTCTCCGGGCACTGCGGCTTTTAAATACCACATACAGCCCGCGCTTGACCAGAGGAAGATTGTCAGCATCAGCATTCAGCGGAAAAGCCTGACCGGAGATCACCTGCTCCGCTTCGGGAAGTTCAGGATCCTGCTGCCCCTGCACGGTAGGTTCGTAGCTAAAATTGACAAAGACACGCTGAATTTTAAAAACTCTGTTCTTGTATTCAAACAAATAAAAGCATCTTTGGTTAACCTAAAAAAAATATAAACCTATTCGTATTCACATGATATCACCCCTGGTCTTATATACTGTGAGCAACCGTATTGCTACGATTTCGCTGAACCGTCCTGAAAAACGTAACGCTTTTAACCCTGAACTGGTCAGTTCCCTGACAGCAGCACTGCTACAGGCATCAGATGACGAAGAGGTGAAAGTGATTATTCTGAAGGCAGAGGGAAACACATTCAGTGCAGGTGCAGATCTGGAATATTTGCAGCAATTGCAGCAGAACAGCCATGAGGACAATGTCAGAGACAGTGAGAACCTGAAAACGCTGTTTACCACCATCTACTATTTACCCAAAGTGGTTATTGCACAAGTAGAAGGACATGCGATTGCAGGGGGATGCGGACTGGCGACGGTTTGCGATATTACCTTTGCCATTCCGGAAGCCAATTTTGGCTACACTGAAGTCAAACTGGGTTTTGTTCCCGCCATTGTATCCTGCTTCCTGATGCGCAAAACAGGTGAGACCATTGCTAAAAAGATCTTGCTTACAGGAGATTTATTCTCCGCAGAGCAGGCATTGGCGTATAATTTGATTACCTATGTAACAAATAAAGAAGAAATCAGTCAGACAGTACATGATTTTGCGCTGAAGCTCTGCAATGAGACTTCGGGTAATTCATTAATGGTGACGAAGCAGCTTATCGGACAAACGACTAATCCTGCATTGGAAAATGCCCTTAACTTAGCTGTGCAGATCAATGCCAGGGTCAGGGAAAGCGATGATTTCAAAAAAGGTATTGCTGCCTTTATCAGCAAGGAAAAAATTAAATGGTAAACTATAAATAAAACAATATGTTAAAGTCGATTAAAACGAGTGTACTTGCTGCAATTCTGATCAGCACCGCTGTACTTGCACATGCACAGAAAAAAGTTAATGAAGGTACACTTACTTATGCTGTTACCTATGATTTAAGTGCTGACCAAAAGGCGATGGCTGCACAGCTGCCGCCAGAAACGAAATTCAAATTCAACGGAAGCCTGATCAAACTTGAAATGGAGCAGGGACCTGCAAAGATCACCGTAATCAATGATGCCGTTGCAAAAACCGGTCTTGTATTGGTAGATGTACCTATCGCACAAAAACAATTTGCCGTAAAAACTTCCAAAGAAGATAACGAGCAGATGATGGGTAAAACACCTGTACTGAGTGATTTCAAAGCTACTGGTGAGAAGCAAAAATTAGGCAATTACGATACAGAGAAATATACCTACAAAGATGAAACCGGCGCCACGTTTGAACTTTGGGCTACCAACGACATTCAGTTGCCTGAAGGTATCTCGGGATCAGAGTTTAAAGCACTTGGAGCTACTCCGGTAAAATTCAGCAGGGTACAAAATGGTGTTAAAGCCAATATCGTCATCAAAAATCTGGTAGAGGAAAAAGTGGGTCCAATCTCATTAGCCGTTCCACCGTCATATGAACTGACTACCATGGAAGCGCTTAAAGCAATGGGCGGTCAATAAAAAAGAAATAATTTTACAAAGTCAGGATTTTTAGCGCTGCAAATTTATCTAAGTTTGCGGTAATGTTAAAAGTCCTGATTTTTTTTGCCCGGTTTTTTATATTCTGGCTACTGTTCTTTCTGCTGGACAGAATCATTTTCGTATGTAATTTTCTGAATGACATACCAAATGGCAGATTGATCGAAACGTTGTCTATTGCCTGGCATGGCATCCGGCTTGATCTCGCCGCAGCAGCTTACATGATCGCTGCACCCCTGCTGTATTTCATTTTCAGCTACCTTATCCTTCCTGCAAAGAGAGAAATGCACTGGCTCAGAACCCTGAACAAAGTTTACATCGTACTGTTCAGCGTCATCTCAGTAATCAACCTCAATATCTATCGCGAGTGGGGCAGTAAAATCAATTCCAAAGCCCTGCGATTTGCATTTTCATCGCCAAATGAAGCGCTTGCTTCCAGCGCCTCCTCTCCCATCATTATAAATATTTTTATTCTGGCCCTTCTGATCGCTTCCGGCTTCGTGCTGAACAAATGGATCCTTGCCAAAGACTTGTCACCGGAGAAAGCTCCATTATGGGCTAAAATTCCTTTCAGTGTCTTGCTGCTTGGGCTAACATTTCTGATGATCCGCGGAGGCTGGGGCGTATCTCCAAATAACCAGAGCATGGCCTACTACAGCGATCAGCAGATACTCAACCACGCCGCTGTCAATACAGAATGGAATTTGATAGCTGATGTCCTTAAATCAAGGCGTAAGCAGCGGAACCCCTATAATTACCTGCCGGAACACACCGCCATTCAGGAAATCAGGAATTTATACAGCATCCAAAAGGATTCCACTGTTCATATTCTCAAAAACAACCGCCCCAATGTGGTGCTCATCATCATGGAAAGTTTTACGGCCGACCTCACCAAAACGCTGGGCGATGAAGATGGGATAACCCCAAAATTTGACAGCCTGGTCAGGCAGGGTGTGCTGTTCAGCAAAATCTATTCTGCCGGCAACAGAACTGATAAAGGCATTATCGGAACACTTGCCGGATACCCCAGCCTGGCAGCAGAAAGCATCGTAAAGTTCCCGGAGAAAATGGAAAAAATTCCTTCGATACCGGGTGCCCTGCTAAAAAATGGTTACCAGACCTCCTTTTTTTACGGCGGGCAGTCGGAGTTTGACAATTATAAGGCATTTATACTCAGTCATGGTTACCAGCTGCTGGTGGACAAGTCAAGTTTCAATAGTAAAGACATGAATTCTAAATGGGGAGCGTATGACGGGACGGTATTTAATGCCCAGCTGAAACACCTCAACCAGGCAAAAACACCCTTCTTCTCTACCCAGATGACGCTTACCAACCATGAGCCCTTTGAAGTACCGGGTGCCTATAAATTTGGGAACAGCGACAATGTCGCTAAATTTAAAAGTACGGCCTTCTACACAGATTCCTGTCTGAACGACTTCCTGACTAAAGCAAAAAAACAACCCTGGTATGCCAATACGCTCTTCATTTTTGTAGCCGACCACGGGCACATTATGCCGAAAGGACGTAATCAGGTCTATATCCCCCAGCGATACCACATCCCGCTGTTATTTTTCGGCGATGTCATCAAAGAGCAGTACCGTGGAAAAAATATGGATGGTGTCGGCAGCCAGATTGACATCGCCTCTACCCTCCTTCATCAGCTGGATATCAGTGCAGAGCCTTTTATCTGGAGCAAAAACCTGTTCAATCCGAACAGCAAATCCTTCGCTTATTTTAGCTGGGACAACGGAATGGGTTTTATCGATAACAAACAATGTGTTACATTTGACAATGTAGGTAAGACGGTTTTATACAATGACCGTCCCCAGGACGCCGGAAATACAAAGCTGCTGCTGAAGAATGCCCAATCTTTTATGCAGTCGGCCTACCATCACTTTCTGTCGCTCTGATCAAAAAACCTGCAGGAGCCTGAAGCTCAAAACTAACTGAAATAAAAATATTGACACCCAATGAAGCAAAAACTAATTTTAAAACTTAGCCTGCTGCTGCTGGTCAGTTTTTTCTGTGCAAATACCTACGCACAAACAGAAAAGGGAATTAACTGGACAAAAGACGGCAATGGCTATTATGACATCTCTGATGGAGAAATTGTTGACATCACCCTTCCAAAAAGGGACAGAAAGACTATTCTCAACAGAACTCAGCTGACACCACAGGGCGCTAACCAACCGCTGAAGATTAAAAGTTTTGTCATCTCCGCTGATGGTACCAAAGTACTCATCTATACCAACGCAAAAAGAGTATGGCGCTACGAAACAAGAGGTGATTACTGGCTGGCCGACCTCAAAGCAAACATACTGATACAGATCGGAAAGGATAAGCCTGCTTCATCGTTGATGTTTGCTAAACTTTCTCCTGATGCAAGTAAGGTAGCCTATGTGAGCGGACACAACCTGTATGTGGATGATCTTGCCTCAAAAACTACTACAGCCCTGACCACTGACGGCAACGACCGGCTGATCAACGGAACGTTCGACTGGGTGTACGAGGAAGAATTCGACTGCAGGGATGGTTTCAGATGGAGCCCTGACGGAACTTCGATCGCCTACTGGCAGATTGATGCGAGAAAGATCAAAAACTTCCTGATGATCAACAACACGGATTCTATCTATCCTTTTGTAGTCCCTGTGGAATACCCGATTGTTGGAGAAAACCCTTCGGCATGCAAACTTGGTATTGTCAACATCAGTACCGCAAAAACTAACTGGGTAGATGTTCCCGGTGATCAGGTCCAGAACTATATCCCCAGGATGGACTGGATACCCAACACCAGTGATATCATCCTCCAGCAACTGAACAGGGAGCAAAATGTCTCCAAATTATTTGTAGCCAGCGCACAGACCGGCACGGTTAAAAACATTTATACCGAAACAGATAAGGCATGGGTTGATGCTGCTCCGCAATGGCACTGGATCAATGGTGGCAAGGAGTTTATCTGGATCAGCGAAAAAGACGGCTGGCGTCATTACTACCGGATCAGCAAGGATGGTAAAAAACAAACGCTGATCAATAAAGGTGCTTATGATGTGATTGAAAGCAGTCTGATCGATGAGAAAAACAACACTTTCTATTTTATGGCATCGCCGGCTAATGCTACCCAAAAATATTTGTATAAAACTAAACTGGATGGCAAAGGCCAGCTGGAGCGCGTGACACCATCGATTTTTCCTGGCACACATGAGTATGACATCTCACCGAACGGAAGTTTTGCAAGCCATACTTATGAAAGTGCTAATGTCAGCCCGATCAGGGAATGGATGCGTATCGATACCGGTAATCCTTTTACCATGGAAGGCAGCTTAACCAACCAGCTGGGCAGGATGCAGCAGCCTAAAAATAAAGTGGAGTTCTTCAAGGTGAAAACTGATGATGGTACCGAACTAGATGCCTGGATGAAAAAACCTGATAATTTTGACCAAACCAAGAAGTACCCGGTGGTATTTTATGTTTACGGAGAACCTGCCTCACAAACAGTGACGGATACTTATGGTGTTGGTTATAACTTCTTGTATGCGGGTGATATGCCTAAAGATGGATATATCTATATTTCTATTGAAAACCGTGGCGCCCCTGCACCAAAAGGACGTGAGTTCCGCAAGAGCATTTATAAAAATATAGGCTTACTGAATATTAATGATCAGGCTTCCGCAGCGAAGAAGATCCTCGAATGGCCTTTTATTGATAAAGACCGTGTGGCCGTCTGGGGATGGAGCGGTGGCGGTTCATCCACATTGAACCTGATGTTCCAGCATCCGGAAATCTATAAAACCGGAATAGCCATTGCAGCAGTGGGCAACCAGCTTACTTATGACAATATTTACCAGGAAAGGTATATGGGATCGCCATTAAAATCCAAGGAAGCTTATGTTAAGGGTTCTCCGATCACGTATGCAAAAAACCTGCAGGGCAATCTTTTGTATATTCATGGAACGGGAGATGACAATGTGCATTATCAAAATGCAGAAATGCTGATTGATGAACTGATCCGCAACCAGAAGGTTTTTCAGATGATGTCATATCCTAACCGCACACATAGCATTGGCGAAGGTGCCGGAACCAGGGAGCACCTGGCAAGGACATACACCAAATTTCTTCAGGAGCATTGTGCTCCCGGAGGGAAATAATCAAAAAAGGCTTGCAGAAATAAATATCCTGCAAGCCTTTTTTGATTAAGCGCCCTGCCCAATGTTGATGGACAATCCTCCGTCCATAAAATAAGTACTACCAGTCACATAATTAGCTTCCTCTGAGGCGAGAAACAGTGCTAAATAAGCAATCTCTTCCGCCTTTCCGGCTCTGCCAAGAGGAATATTCTCCTCCGCTCTTTTACGAACTTCAGGATCGTCCATTGCTTCCTGGTTCATTGCCGTCAGAATCATTCCCGGTGCAATATTATTTACATTGATACCAAATGGTGCTGTCTCCAGCGCCACTGTGCGCATAAAATTTCTGACACCTGCTTTTGAGGCATTATAATCTGCATTGCCGGGAGCATTGATCTCCTCGTGTACGGAGGAGATATTGATGATCTTGCCCGGTTTTTTTAATCCTTTACGGTGTTGTATAAATTTCCTGCTACAAAAAAATGTGCCATATAAGTTGGTACGAATAGTTTTATCAAAAGTGTCCGTCTCCATCTCGTCGATCGGGATCCCGGAACCATTCACCCCGGAATTGTTCACCAGAATATCTATGCCGCCGAAATCTTTGATCAGCTCCTCCATACGTTCTTCCACTTCCTCTTCATCACTCACATCCAGGCGGATCAGGCGTGACTCCTCCTGATGCTCCTGCACGAGTTTCAGTGCTTCTTCCCCGCGCTCCTGTTTGCTATGATAGCAAACGATCAATTTAGCCCCCTGTTTGGCAAATTCTAAGGCAATAGCGAGCCCGATACCGGAATCTGATCCGGTCACGAGGGCTACTTTGTTCTCCAATTTTTTCATTTGTATATCTTTATGGTTTTATTCTGTCCAGTTGTTTATCAAGTTCGAGTGCCGCACTGATCAGCGCCAGGTGAGTAAATGCCTGCGGGAAATTACCCAGATGCTCTCCCCTTTTGCCGATCTGCTCTGCAAACAGCCCCAGGTGGTTAGCATAGCCTGTCATCTTTTCAAAGTGTTCCAGCGCTTTATCAATCTCCTTATTTTTCGCCAGTACTTCAATAAACCAGAAGGAGCACATATTAAAAGTTCCTTCTACACCCTCGAGGCCATCGGCATCGCCATCGTTGTCATAGCGGTAGATCAGCACATCAGTACTGAGCTTTTCCTCAACTACCTTTAAGGTGGAAAGCCATCGTGGTTCATCAGGTGTCACAAAATGAACCAGGGGCATCAGTAACACGGAGGCATCCACTGCATCAGCGCCCTTATACTGCACCCAGGACTGCAGCTTCTCATTCCAGAAGTTTTCATAAATATCCACGTATATGGCATCCCTAACCTCTTTCCATTCCTGTTCAGGATACGGAAAAGACCGGTCAACTGCAATTTTAATTGCCCTGTCCATCGCCACCCAGCACATCAGACGGGTATGCAAAAACTGCTTCTTGCCATTACGTACTTCCCACATGCCATGATCAGGCTTCTTCCAGCCATCTACTACGCAAAGAATATGTTTCTGCACGGTTTGCCAGAACTCGTAGTTGATTTTACTATGATTCTTATTATACAGGTATATCGTATCGATCAGCTCTCCATATATATCCAGCTGATGCTGGTCTTTAGCCGCATTGCCGATCCTCACCGGTCCGGAGGCCATGTAGCCTTCCATATGCTCCAGCACCTCCTCTTCAGGTACATCTGAGCCGTCTATCGCATACATCAGTTTCAGAACGTCTTCACCGGAGCGCTCGTGAATCCATTTCAGAAATTCTGAAGCTTCTTCCCAGTAACCCAGCCGCAGAAAGGCATACATCGTAAATGCGGCATCACGAATCCAGGTAAAGCGGTAATCCCAATTTCTATCGAACCCGATTGATTCTGGCAAACTGAAGGTCGGCGCGGCAACCATAGAACCGTAGGTAGCGGAGGTAAGGAGCTTTAAGGTAATCGCCGATCTCAGTACCAGGTCGGTCCACCTACCTTTGTATGTAGACTTATGAATCCAGCGCCGCCAGAATCTGATGGTATCCTGATAGCTCGAGCTTTTATAAAAATCTATACTTCGCAGCTCTTTCTCATCTCCTTTTTCGGCAGACTCCAGTACGATCCATGTTTCTTCTCCCTGAGCAAGGGAAAAATCGGCATAGCCGTTATCACCTTTGTATTTAAGAGGAAAATCAGCCATCAGGCGCACCATCGTGTTGCCATCATTTACCGTATTGAATATCAACTCATTGTGACCTTTTTTTTCGATCTGATGGCTGGCTTTTGCGTAGTCAAATCTTGGAGAACATTTGATGTGATAATCCACATTTCCCCGAATGGTTTTAATTTTCCTGACTATTGCACAGACACTTTTGTTGCTGTCATTTTCTTCGATAGGCATGTAATCAGTGACTTCAGCAATGCCATCATCAGAGAAAAACCGTGTCAATAATACCGCAGTTCCGGGAATGTAGAGCTGTTTTGTTTTAAAACAATCAAATTGAGGAGTGATAGAGAAACTTCCGCCATTTTCCTTATCCAGCAGGCTGGAAAAGATTGTCGGAGAATCAAAATCCGGAAAACACATAAAGTCAATATTGCCACCTAGAGACACCAGGGCCACAGTCTTCATATTTCCGATAATTCCGTAATTTTCTATAGGTAGGTATGGGGGTATTTTTTTCACCCTTATTAAACCCCTAAATTGTTTTTATGTTTTAGCAGGCTCCTATTTGGAGTGCTAAAACTTTTGTATCAGGACATTGTTGTACCCTGCAATGGCACTTATCACATTCACCAATAAAGGCATTTATTGTAAGCAGGGCGACTTCTATATCGACCCCTGGAGACCTGTAAACCTGGCTGTCACTACTCATGGGCATGCCGACCACGTAAAGTGGGGCAACAAAGGATACCTGTGCCAGGAGCTGACCAAACCAGTCCTGCTGCAACGGCTGGGCTTCGACCTGCCCGTCCAGACCTTGCCTTACAACGAGGAAATCAGCATCAATGGCGTAAAAGTAAGCTTTTTCCCCGCCGGACATGTGATTGGTTCATCGCAGGTACGCCTGGAATACAAAGGCGAAATCTGTGTGGTCTCCGGAGATTATAAAGTAGAATATGACGGCATCAGCACGGAATTTGAACCTGTAAAATGTCACACCTTTGTATCTGAAAGCACTTTCGGGCTACCTATCTACAAATGGCTGCCTCAGGAAACGGTTTTCGGACAAATCAGAAACTGGATCTCCGATAACCACGACCAGATGAAAACGAGTGTGTTGGTGGCTTATAGTCTTGGAAAAGCACAGCGCCTGATCAAAAACCTTGCAGGAGATACACCTATTTATGTACACAACTCTATCGCCAACCTCAACGAAGGCTTTATAAAAGCTGGCGTAGACCTGCCCGAAACGATCAGGATCACGCCGGAAATAAAAAAAGATGAACTTCAAAAGGGTATTCTCATTGTACCACCTGCATTGGCAGACGGGAAATGGATGAAGAGCCTGCACCAGGCAGCCACCGGCGTTTGTTCCGGATGGATGCAGGTACGGGCGGGCCGCAGGTGGCGTGCAGCAGATGCCGGTTTTGCACTGAGTGACCATGCCGACTGGCCAGGTCTTTTATCAGCCATCAAAGCTACCGAAGCAGAAAAAGTATTTGTTACCCATGGTTTCGTCTCCACCTTCTCCAAATACCTGAATGAAATCGGAATCCCCTCGGCAGAGGTGGTGACCCGTTATGGTAATGAAGACGATGAAGAAGAAGAAATCTTAAAAGAAGCTTGATTTGAGAAGGTTCACACAATTGATACAGCAGCTGGAAACGAGCAATAAGACCAACGACAAGATCGCTGCCCTGGTTAGTTATTTTAGCACGGCCGATGAAAAGGATAAACCTTATGTAATTGCTATGTTCACGGGTAAAAAACCCAAAAGGCCAGTGCCTACGGCCCTTATACGGCAATGGGCTACGGAGCTGAGTGAAATCCCTGCATGGCTGTTTGCAGAAAGTTACCACAGTGTGGGCGACCTCAGTGAGACGATCGCGCTGGTCCTGCCACCAGCAAGGCATACGACCGACAGGAAACTGCATGAGTGGATCAATGACCTGGCGGCACTGAATGGAAAAAGCGATGAGCAGAAAAAGGAATTTATCCTGTATGCATGGGACAACCTGGATACGCAGGAGCGCTTTATTTTTAACAAACTGATTTCCGGCAATTTCAGAATCGGGGTGTCTAACAAGATGCTGGTAAATGCCATTTCCAAACAAAGTGATACGGATAGCAATAAGATCATGCACAGTATCATGGGAAAATGGAATCCCGGAGAGATTACATATGATGAACTCATAGCCGGATCGCATGTCAATACCGATAACTCATGGCCCTACCCTTTCTGCCTCGCCTATGCGCTGGAAGCGGAACCTGCCTCACTGGGAGGAACTGACGAATGGCAGGCGGAATGGAAATGGGATGGCATACGCGGACAGATCGTGAAGCGCAACGGGGAGCTTTTTATCTGGTCGCGCGGCGAGGAGCTGGTGACCGACCAGTTTCCTGAGCTTCATTTCCTCAGGGAGGAGCTGCCGGACGGGACGGTGATCGACGGGGAAATCCTGTCGGTAAAAGATGGGCAGGTGCAGGCCTTTAGTATCCTGCAACAGCGGCTCAACAGAAAGACGATTAACAAATCGCAGTTAAATGACGCCCCGATAGGTTTTTACATTTATGACCTGCTGGAATTCGAAACCAAAGATATCCGTACAGCCCCACTTTCTGAGCGCAGGAGCTTACTGGAAGACATTGTTGCGGGAATCATCACTCCCGGAGTGGCGATACTATCACCAGTAATCCAGTTCAGCAACTGGGAGCAGCTGGCGGAAATCAGGCAAGGCTCCCGCGATAATAACAGTGAAGGCATCATGCTCAAAAAACTGAGTTCCTTCTACCACAGTGGCCGCAAGCGTGGCGACTGGTGGAAATGGAAGATCAACCCCTATACGGTTGATACGGTGATGATCTACGCACAAAAAGGAAGCGGCAGGCGCGCCAATCACTTTACAGACTATACCTTTGCCGTGCGCGATGGGGAAAACCTGATCACGGTGGCCAAGGCCTATTCGGGATTGACAGATAAAGAAATTAAAGAGGTAGATTCCTTTGTGAAGAAAAATGCGATAGAAAAGTTTGGCCCTGTACGTACCGTAAAACCCGAACTGGTTTTTGAAATTGCTTTTGAGGGTATAGCCGAAAGTAAACGGCACAAGGCCGGACTTGCCCTGCGTTTTCCCCGCATCGCCCGCTGGCGCAAAGACAAGGTGGCCGCAGAGATCAATACACTTGATGATTTACGACAACTTTTAGCTTCAACATTATGACGCTGGAAAAAAGTAAAGGATATAAAAAGGTCATCCAATGGCTAAAGAGCAGCAAGAAGAAACCATTCAAATTTCAGACCGATGCCTGGCAGTATTATGCCGAAGGTTATAGCGGACTGGTAAATGCACCTACAGGTTTCGGGAAAACGTTTTCCATGTTCCTCGCAGTGGTGATTGATGAACTGAATAACCAGGAACCTGTAAAAACAAAAAAACGCAAACCGCAAGGCTTAAAGCTGATCTGGATCACACCCCTGCGCTCGCTCGCCAAGGATCTGGCAAGGGCGATGACGGAAGTATGTACGGCTTTGGAGCTCGACTGGCATGTGGGTGTCCGCAATGGCGATACGGCGCAAAGTGAAAAGCTCAAACAGAAGAAACAGATGCCGGAGGTACTGATCATCACTCCCGAAAGCATGCACCTGCTGCTGGCACAGAAAGATACTTCGCGCTACTTCGACAACCTGCAATGTATCGTTGCAGACGAATGGCACGAACTGCTGGGCAGCAAACGCGGCGTAATGGCCGAGCTGGCGATTTCACGCATCAGGGGACTGCTGCTGGAGAAACATCCGGAAAGACTATTGAGAATCTGGGGCATCTCTGCGACTATAGGAAACCTGGAACAGGCACTGGAGGTTCTGGTGCCCTATGAGGAAGTGCTCAAGACGATCGTGGTGGCAGAACTGGAAAAGAAAATCGAGATCAGGTCTATACTTCCGGATCATATTGATATGCTACCCTGGGCGGGGCACCTGGGACATAAGCTTGCACACAAGCTGCTGCCGGTGATCGAGAAAAGTAAAACCACGCTGATCTTTTGCAATACCCGCGGACAGGCCGAGTTGTGGTATCAGAATTTGCTGAAACTGGATGAAAACCTGGCGGGACAAATCGCCATTCACCACGGATCTATAGATTATGACCTGCGTAACTGGATCGAAGAAGCCATTCATACAGGAGCCCTAAAGGCGGTGATAAGCACCTCCTCACTGGATCTGGGGGTAGATTTTAAGCCTGTGGATACTGTTGTGCAGATCGGTTCCCCGAAAGGAGTGGCGCGCTTTCTCCAGCGTGCCGGCCGCAGCGGACACTCGCCCTATGAAACTTCAAAAATCTTCTTCCTCCCTACCCATGCGCTGGAGCTGGTAGAAGCCGCAGCGATCAAAGAAGCAGCAAAAACCAACAACATTGAAAGTCGCGAGCCTATGGTGCTCTCTTTCGATGTGCTCATTCAGTATATGGTTACTTTGGCCGTGGGCGATGGTTTCGATGATAAAAAACTATTTGAGGAGGTTAAACAAACCCATGCTTTCCGGGAGCTTGAATTATCAGAATGGAGCTGGATGATGCAGTTTATCACCACCGGCGGCGAAAGCCTGACAGCATATACTGAATTTAGTAAAGTAGAAAAAGAAGATGCCCTCTGGAAGGTAAAAAGCCGCCAGATGGCAATGCGTCACCGCCTCCACATTGGTGCAATCGTCAGCGATGCGATGATTAAGGTGAAATACATGACCGGAGGCTACGTAGGTATGGTAGAGGAATCCTTTCTTTCGAAAATCAAACCCGGCAACAGCTTTACACTGGCCGGACGTGTGCTGGAGTTCATCATGGTCAAGGACATGACTGCGCTGGTGAGAAAGAGCAAGCTAAAAACGGCGATCACCCCCAGCTGGAACGGTGGCAGGATGTCGCTCACCGCCAATCTCGGGGCGATCTTACGCCAGAAATATAATCAGACGCTCGACAAGACACACCAGGATGTGGAACTCGATATCATTTTGCCCCTGTTTGAACGG
This sequence comes from Pedobacter sp. MC2016-15, assembly GCF_026239695.1. Lineage (GTDB taxonomy): Bacteria > Bacteroidota > Bacteroidia > Sphingobacteriales > Sphingobacteriaceae > Pedobacter. Next base: position 714,045 of record NZ_JAPIVS010000001.1, read on the forward strand.
CAGGCAAAAGTTTCCCATGTACCCAAGGATGATGAGTTTCTGATTGAGCTGATCAAAACCCGCGACGGTTACCATTTCTTTGCCTACCCTTTTGAGGGCAGACAGGTGCACGAGATCATGGCCGCCCTGATCGCTTACCGTTTATCAAAGTCAAAACCCATCAGTTTTTCTATCGCCATGAACGATTATGGTTTTGAGCTGCTGAGTGAAAAGCCCATCCCCCTCGATGAGGAGAATATCAAAGATCTGTTCAGCCCGCTGAACCTGAGCGAAGACATCGTCGCCAGTATCAACTCTACGGAGATGGCCAGGCGTAAGTTCAGGGATATCGCCTGTATATCCGGGCTGGTGTTCCAGGGATTCCCGGGTAAGTATGTTGCCAACAAACACCTGCAATCCTCCTCAGCATTATTTTTTAATGTTTTTAGCGATTACGATAAACATAACCTATTATTGCGGCAGGCTTACGACGAAGCCTTTTATCAGCAGATTGAGGAACCAAGGCTGGCAGCAGCTTTACACAGGATACAGGCCAGCAAGGTGATCATCGTGAAAGCCGAAAGTTATACTCCCCTCTGCTTCCCGATCAAGGTAGACAGCTTAAGGGAGAACATGAGTTCTGAGGAACTGGGAGAAAGAATAGCAAGAATGACTGCCGAAGCGGAAAAGAAAACCGCCAGGGTACAACGAAGGAAAAAGAATGACCATCAATTGTAAAGGGGAAAGTTTAGTTTTAGATAAGGATAGGGCAATTTACTGGGAATCTAAAAAAATGCTGATCATCAGCGACCTCCACATGGGAAAGGCCGCACATTTCAGAAAAGCAGGCATACAGGTGCCCGCAACAGTGACAGAATCAGACCTGGACAAACTAGGCAGGCTGATAGAAAAATATAACCCGGAGATTCTTCTCGTTACCGGAGATATGTTCCACTCGGACATGAATACAGAAGTACAGGCCTTCAGTGCATGGAGGTCGGCATTTCCCGATCTGCGGGTGATCCTGATCAAAGGCAACCATGATCTCCTGTCAACTGACGAGTACACCGATCTGCAGGTAGAAATTTGTCCCAAAGAACTGTTGTGTTTCCCCTTCAGGTTTGTGCACGACCAGCCCAAAGTTTTCGATGAATACTACAACATCACGGGACATATCCATCCCGGCATCACCATTTACGGCAGGGCGCGTCAGCAGCTCAAACTGGCCTGTTTTTATTTTGGTAAAACCTGTGCCATACTACCAGCCTTTAGCCTGTTTACCGGATTGAGCAAAATCAGATCCGAGGAGGGCGACAAATTCTACGCGATCACCCCGGAAAAGGTTGTTGCTGTTTAATCACCTTCAGCCATCAGGGAAAGCAAGAGTGATACTGCCGTTTTATCTGTTCTGAAGGTTACATCATCTTCAGAAAGTTTCGTAAGGTTAACCCATCTGAAAGATTGCTGCGTATCCGGATCAAAATCAAAGACTTTGGTTTTATAGCTCAATTTTAGTGGACCGGCCTCTCTCACCAGGTAATAGATACTGATAATCTGACTTTCGTTGAATGAAGATTTCTCAAAAAAATCAGTCGTGTAAAAATGGCTGATCACTTCAATTTCGGCATTACACTCTTCCATAAACTCGCGCTTCAGCGCATCGGTAAGTCCTTCGCCATACTCCACACCCCCGCCGGGGAATTTACTGAAGCTTCTGCCTTCAGCATGTTCATCACTAATGAGCAACTGCTGTTCTTCATTGATTAACAAGCCGTATACTCTAACATTGAAATAACTCATTGAAAATGTTTTTTATTTTTGGTGGCATTGTCCACCGTCCAGGTGATCTCGCCGCTGAAAGCTTCGCTGCGCACAGGGCAGTTTTTCATTCTGCAGTAGCTGCAACACTCCGGTAAACAGGGGTCTGCATGGATAAAAAGCTCGGTATCATGCTCTCCGCTGCCATTGATCAGCTTATCAATATCCGAAATCTCGGTATGCACCTGGTTCAGGTCATAATAATAAGGCAGGGTAATATGGCAGTCGATATGTAAATCCGAACCATACTGCTGTGCCCGGAGGTTATGTACATCAATCCAGGCATCCTGCCGGTTGTCCTGCAGAATCCCCACAATCGTTTTTACCAGATCGGTATTACTCTCATCCATCAGTCCGCCAACAGAGGTACGTGTCAGTTTGTAACCACTGTATACAATGTATATTCCCAGCAATATCGAGATCACACTATCCAGCCAGAAGATCTGTGTCATTTTGATCAGGAGGATGCCCAGTACGAGTCCGCCGCTGGTCACTGCATCTGTCAGCAAATGTTTGCCATCAGCCTCGAGGGTGAGCGACCTGTGCTTTTTCCCCGTACGGATCAGGTAATATCCGGCGAAAAGATTGACCACCCCGGTACTCCCGATGATCACTGCACCTTCCAGCAGCTGAAAGATTTGCCTCGGAAAGATCAGGTCGTAGCTTGATTTGAAGATAATGATGAGTCCGGCGATGCCGATGAGTGTACCTTCCACAAAGGCGGAGAAGAACTCCACTTTTCCATGTCCGTAGGGATGGTTTTCATCCTTGGGCAGCGTAGCGAGGTAGATGCTGTAAAATGCAAAGCCACTGGCAAATACGTTCACAATACTCTCTGCTGCGTCGGTGAGGATCGCATTGGAATGTGTGATGAAATATGCACCGAATTTGGCCAGCATCAGTAGTATGCTAATGCAGAGGGAAACAAGTATCGCTTTCTTTTTAGGCAGCAAGGGGGAATGATTTAGCCCCCAAAAATACGCTTTCAGCATGATAATACCGTAAAAAGTATTTTTTTTTAGTCCATTGTTGGTTCAGGTTTTTATATTTGCTACCTTATCAAAGAATCATGACATTTTTATCTCAAAGGATCAACAATCTATCAGAATCACAGACCATTAAGATGGCAAAGCTGGGGAGAGAACTCACCGCTAAAGGAATTGACGTAATTAACCTGAGCTTCGGTGAGCCAGACTTCTTTACGCCGGAGCACGTGAAGGAAGCAGCCAAGAAGGCGGTTGACGAAAATTATTCTTACTACACTCCTGTTTCCGGATATCCTGAACTGCGTAAGGCGATTGTTGAGAAGTTCAAGAATGAAAATGACCTGACCTATACTTTTGACCAGATTGTGGTATCTACAGGAGCAAAACAATCTCTGGCAAATGCGGTTCTTTGCCTCGTTAATCCGGGTGAAGAGGTGATTGTGCCTACTCCTTACTGGGTATCCTACTCAGAAATGATCAAACTGGCGGAAGGTGAAACTGTATTCATCAATGCTACAGTAGAAAATGAGTTCAAAATCACTGCTGAGCAACTGGAAGCGGCAATTACGCCTAAAACCAAACTGTTCATGTTCTCTTCTCCGTGTAACCCTACAGGTTCTGTATACTCACATGAAGAACTGGCCAGCCTTGCTGCAGTTTTCGACAAATACCCAAATATCTACATCATCTCTGACGAGATCTATGAGCATATCAACTTTGTTGACAAACATGCATCTATCGCTGCATTTGACTCGATTAAAGACCGCGTAATTATCATCAATGGTTTCTCTAAAGCTTATGCAATGACGGGCTGGAGAGTAGGTTATATGGCTTCTAATAAAGAAATCGCCAATGCATGTGATAAATTACAGGGACAGATTACTTCAGGTACATCTTCTATCTCCCAGCGTGCAGCATTAGCGGCTTATCAGAACGGTCTGGAAACAGTTACAGCGATGAAAGATGAATTCAGGAAACGCAGGGATATCGTTTATGCGTTGTTGAAAGAAATCCCGGGTGTTCATGTAAATCTTCCTGATGGTGCATTTTACTTCTTCCCTACTGTAAAAGACTATTTCGGTAAGAGTGTCAACGGTAATGTGATCAGCAATGCTGAAGATCTTTGCCTTTACCTGTTGAACGAAGCTCATGTATCAACTGTTACAGGTGAAGCTTTCGGTAACGAGGAGTGTATCCGTATTTCTTACGCAGCCGCAGAAGACCAGTTGGTTAAAGCTGTTTCCAGAATTAAAGAAGCACTGTCCAAACTTAGCTAGAAAACCCCTTCCATAAAAAAAGGTCTTAGTCTTTCGATGCTGTATGTTGCGCTTCAGCAACATACAGCATCGAAAGACTAAGACCTTTTTTTGTTCCTGAGATGATCCTTTTGGTTCCTGAGAAAATCTTAAGATCTGATTGCCTCTACGGGATCTAATCTCGAAGCAGAATAGGCCGGCCAGAATCCTGATATGGTACCGATGATCAGCGATATCCCTACTCCCATAAAAATGTTCTTCATATACAGTACAACTTCTGTATCAAATCCATACTTGGAAATCAGCGTAAGGCCGTACACAAGTGCGAGACCAAGCATTCCACCCAGAAGACATAATGCAATGGCTTCAAACATGAACTGTAAAAGTATAAAATAGTTTTTTGCGCCCAGCGACTTCTGAATGCCTATGATGTTTGTCCGCTCTTTGACAGAAACGAACATGATATTGGCAATGCCAAATCCCCCGACAAGGATAGAAAACCCTCCAATGACCCAGCCTGCAATATTTACCATTTTGAACATGGTATCCAGCTGGTTGGTGATCATCGTTGTTTTATTGAGCGCAAAATCATCCTCAGTACCGGGCCTGATCCTGCGTATAGAACGCATGGCGCCCTGCAGTTCACTCTCCACTTCTTCCAGTGCGATATTTTCCTTGCCTCTGATGTTGATCTGCGGGTCATAGTTTCCACTCTGCACATCAAATAAACCTTTGGCAAAATTCAAGGGGATCAGAATGTTGTTATCCTGTGACATGCCCAGCATGTCCTCCCCTTCCTTTTTAAATACTCCAACTACGGTAACCCTGCGACCCATTACTTTGATCTGTTTCCCTACTGCAGGTTCACCGGAGAACAGGCCTTTGGCGATTTCTGCCCCAAGGATTACTACAGGAGCACCATTTTTACCTTCATTATCCGTAAAATAGCGCCCTTCCTGATAATCCAGGTTCCAGGTTTTGTCATAGTCCTGCGTGGCGGCGTGCAGAATTGCTCCTTCGACAGAGCTGCTGCGATATTTGATCGTTCTGCTGGTAGCAGTAGCTTCATAGGAAATCCCGTCCACATGCTCCAGACGGGTTTTTAAACCCTCATAATCACGCAGCGAGGGTTCCGGCCTGTTCACGTACTTCCACCATGGATAGTCGCCCCCAAATCCCCATGGCCATTTCTGCACAAACAGCGTTTTTGAACCCAGCTTGTCTACACTCGCCTGCAGCTTGTTCCTCAATGTATCTACACCGGAGAACACCGCAATAATCGTAAATATACCAATCGTGATCCCTAAGAGCGAGAGCATGGTGCGAAGCTTATTCTGGCGGAGGGCATCGGCAGCAAACCTGAAACTTTCTCCTATCAGTCTGAATATGATCATAATTATGGGTTAGATCAAAAATAGCTAAAAACGTTACAGCATTCAAGATCTTTTTTATCTGGTGATGCAGTGGTTTTGCCCGGATCGAAAGAGAGAGTCGTGCGACACTAGTCCGACATTAGTCCGACTTTTTGATATAAAAGTCGGACTAATGTCTCACCTGTCAAACCAGCACCATGTACCTATCCCGAACAAACTCCGGTGAAGCTCAGATGAGACACCTTCTGTATCTAAATTCCTTACAAATAAAAAGTCATTTTACACAATATTTCTATAAATTTTTGTAAATTTGCGCCCTCAATTATTTTATAAAAAAACATGAAGTTATCTCAATTTAAGTTTAATTTACCTGAGTCCTTAGTTGCCAGCAATCCTTCAGATCAAAGAGACGAAGCCCGTTTAATGGTCCTGCACAAAGATACCGGGGAGATTGAACATAAAATATTTAAAGATATTTTGGATTATTTTGATGATCAGGATGTCATGATATTGAACAACACCAAAGTTTTCCCTGCCCGTTTATATGGCAATAAAGAGAAAACAGGTGCAACCATCGAAGTATTTTTATTACGCGAACTGAACAGAGAACTGCGTTTATGGGATGTTTTAGTTGATCCTGCACGTAAGATCCGTGTTGGCAACAAACTTTACTTTGGTGATGATGACCTGCTGGTAGCAGAGGTTGTAGACAATACCACTTCCAGAGGACGTACGATCCGTTTCCTTTTTGATGGTACCGATGAGGAGTTCAGAAAGAATATCGAAATCTTAGGAGAGACACCTCTTCCAAAATATATCAAACGTAAGGCTACTGCGATGGACAAAGAGCGTTACCAAACGATCTTTGCAAAACATGAAGGTGCCGTTGCTGCTCCAACTGCGGGTATGCACTTTAGCCGTGAGCTGATGAAACGCCTGGAGCTGAAAGGTATTAACTTTGCTGAAGTAACCTTACACATTGGCCTCGGAACTTTCAGAACCGTAGAAGTAGAAGACCTGACCAAACATAAAATGGACTCTGAGCAGTTCATCATCGAGGAGAAACAGGCTGCTATCGTTAATAAGGCTTTGGAAAACAAAAAACGTATCTGTGCGGTAGGAACTACTTCTATGCGTGCTATTGAATCTGCTGTATCTTCAGGAAAAACGCTTAAACCGGCGAACGACTGGACGAGCAAGTTTATTTTCCCGCCATATGATTTCAGTATTGCCAATTCAATGATCACCAACTTCCACACACCAGAATCAACATTGTTGATGATGATCAGTGCATTTGGTGGTTATGATTACGTAAGACATGCGTATGACGTAGCGCTGAAAGAAAAATATCGTTTCTACAGTTACGGTGATGCAATGCTGATCATCTAATTGTAAGATACGAAGATCAGTAATGAAACATTACGCCATTATTGTTGCCGGAGGAAAAGGAAACAGAATGAACCGGGATATTCCCAAACAGTTTTTAGAACTGGATGGGAAACCCGTACTGATGCACACCATTGAGGCATTCCACAGATCTGCAGCACAGCCTGAGATTATCCTGGTTCTCAATATCCTGCAACATCAGTTTTGGGCAGCACTTTGTGCTACTCATCGTTTCAATATTCCACATCAGGTGATTGAAGGTGGACAGGAAAGGTTTGATTCTGTAAAAAACGGTCTTCAGGTGATTAATACCGAGGCAGTAGTTGCTATTCACGATGCTGTACGTCCATTGGTAAGCCCGGAACTTGTACAGGCTTCCTTTGAAATGGCAATGGAGAAAGGAAATGCGATTGCAGCGATCCAGCCGGTAGACTCGGTAAGGATAAGGAACAATGAAGGAGGATCCTCCGCCCTAAACAGGGACGAGCTGTATCTTATTCAGACCCCTCAAACCTTTCTCAGTTCACAGTTAAATCAGGCTTATCAGCAAGTTTATTCGAAAGAGTTTACAGATGATGCCTCTGTAGTTGAAAGGGCCGGATTTGGCATCCATATTCTGCCTGGCGAAAGAAGTAATATTAAAATTACCTATGAACAGGATCTTGAGCTTGCCTCATTCCTGTTAAAAAGATAAAGGCTTCTGATTTCTCAGAAGCCTTTTTATAATTAAGCTGCTCTGTTGATGATTTTTAGGAGAATTGCGATTACAGCGATTACCAGTAATACGTGAATCAATCCGCCCACATTACCAAATCCCTGGAAGAAGAAGCCAATGATCCAAAGTATAACAAGTACTACTGCGATCAGATAAAGTAAATTTCCCATAGTTGTAAATTTTAGAATTAAGTTTGTTAATTTAATACAGGGAGTGCCAAAAGACAATCCGCTGACAATTATTAAACAATCTTCGTTCCAAAAAAAAGGCCCCGTTACGGAGCCTTGAATTATGAGTCTTTAGTATTCATCTTCATTGAAGAAGAAATCATCTTTAGTCGGGTAATCCGGCCAAATCTCTTCGATTGTTTCATACGGCTCACCATCGTCTTCCAAAGCCTGAAGGTTCTCAATCACCTCTACAGGAGCTCCGGATCTGATACCATAATCAATCAATTCGTCTTTTGTTGCAGGCCATGGAGCGTCCTCCAGGTGTGATGCTAATTCTAGTGTCCAATACATATTCTATACTAATTTATTGTTCTTATTTAATTTGCAAAAGTATATTAAAAAACTTGATGAAAACAAACTTTTTTTTCCACTTTTTATAACCTTGGTAACCAGAGGTTTTCATCCGCATTCAGATCGAAACCAATTTTTCTTGCCAATACAAACAAATAATCACTCAATCGGTTCAGGTAAACCGTCACCTGGTTATCCACATTACTTTCAGCAGCAAGATGTACGGTGAGCCTCTCCGCGCGTCTGCAAATACACCTGGCGATGTGACAATGCGAGACAATGATATCGCCTCCCGGCAGGATAAAGTGCTTTAATTCGGGAAGAAGCCCATTCATGCGGTCCATTTCCTCTTCCAGCAGCGTAATATCTGCGGCGTGGAGATCAGGGATCTGCATCCTGGATTTCTCCGGATCTGCGGCGAGTGATGAACCGATGGTAAATAAGCGGTCCTGAATTTCCTTTAAAATCTGCCTGGCATGAGGGTCAATATCCTGACACTGGATCAGCCCGATATAAGAATTAAGCTCATCAACTGTGCCATAACATTCTATCCGGAGATGGTATTTTGGGACTCTTGTCCCCCCGATAAGTGAGGTCTCTCCTCTATCCCCGGTCTTTGTGTAGATCTTCATCAGTGTTTACCAATTTGCTCAAAATCATCACCACTCTCCTTTAATTTGGTCAGTCGCGGAGAAACGGTTTTCACATCTGTGTTCAGATAATCGTTTTCAATCAATCCATCGCGCATTCTCACGATACGGTGTGCATGCTGTGCAATATCCTCTTCATGGGTAACCAGGATAATCGTATTCCCCTTACTGTGGATTTCTTCCATCAGTCCCATGATCTCAATTGAAGTTTTCGTGTCGAGATTACCTGTAGGTTCATCGGCAAGAATGATAGAGGGGTTATTGATCAGGGCACGTGCTACTGCCACACGCTGGCGCTGACCACCCGAGAGTTCATTGGGTTTGTGCGTAACCCTGTTGCCAAGGCCCACATTTTCAAGGGCCTGTTTTGCGCGCGCATCGCGGTCTTTTTTACTCGCCCCGGCATAGATCAGGGGCAGAGCCACATTGTCAAGAGAGGTAGATCGCGGCAGCAGGTTAAAAGTCTGAAAGACAAAACCTATCTCCTTGTTTCTCACTTCTGCGAGATCGTCATCTGACATCTGACTTACATTGATCCCGTTTAAGATATAATCGCCCTTGTTCGGTGTATCCAGACAGCCGAGAATATTCATCAGTGTAGATTTCCCTGAACCTGAAGGACCCATCAGGGCTACAAATTCACCTTTGTAAATCTCCAGTGAAACTGATTTCAGGGCATGAATGGTTTCTGTTCCAATCACATATTTACGACCCAGATCTTTTATACTAATTAAGGGGTTCTCCATTTTCGCCTAAATATTTTACTTATAATAAAGCTAACACAAGCTTTCGGTTTAGACACCACCCTGACTGCGATTGTTACAAAAGAAATTATTTATCCAGTATTTTAGGAACGAAGAAAAAGTCTTCATTGTGTACTGCAGCATTTTTCAATCCTTCAGTCACCGTCAGCTCTTGCTTTACCACATCTTCACGCCAGACATTCACTTCAGGGTTCATATAAACCAGGGGCTCCACTGCTGTGGTATCCAGCTCATTCAGTTTCTCCATGAAAGTAAGGATCTTATTCATATCCCCCTGCAGATTTTCCAGCTCGTGCTCCCCGATCTCGATTCTCGCCAGATCGGCAACCTTGTATATCGTCTGTTTATCTATGTTCATTTCTTTATCACTTTACTTTTTATCAGATCAAAAATAGTGTCTTTTAACTGATCCGCATCATCCGCCGTCATATTTTCTGTATAAACCGGCTTATGTACATAAATATCACAGATTCCCGGTCGGCTTCCAAAGCGGAGGCCATCATCCCACAGCTTTTTCCAGGCATCAGTAACGCTCACCGGCAGGATTGCAGTGCCGGTTTCTATGGCCAGTCTGAAGGGACCGTTTTTAAAAGGCGTCATCACCGGCGGATAATGCTCCATGGCAATCCCGCCCTCGGGGAAGATGATCAGGCTCATCCCCTGCCTCAGATGGTCGCCAGCACGCTTAAATGCCCTGAATGATGACATTTTACTACCCCTGTTGACAGGAATATCAATGGTATTGAAAAATATTTTCAGCACCGGGTTTTTTAGCAGTTCATCCTTACCCATGAAACTGAACCTACCCCTGGCCAACAGACAGAAGATCATAATATCCAGATTCGAGGTATGGTTTCCACAGTAGATATAATGCCGGTTTTTATCAGGTTGCTCCTCATAGGTAAAGCGGAAAAATATACCCGTAAAAACGCTGCAAATCAAACTGTTTAGCGCCCTCAGTCTGTTGAGTGTACCATACCATGCCGGTCGCTTTGCCACAAGATAATAGAAAGGATAAAAGAGGATAAAAAAGAGCAGGATGATGAAGAGAAAATAGAAGTAGTGTACTCGCTTTAACAAACGTATCATTGAAATCAAAACTACAAAAAATCCACAACACAATTCTTTCTAACGGTTTTTTCTTAATTTCGGCCTCTTGAATCCTCAAAGGGTTTCATCAAATTCAGATACAATGAGAGAAACGGTAGTAAGCGGCATACGTCCCACAGGTAAATTACATTTAGGCAATTACTTTGGTGCTGTAAGTAATTTTGTAAAGATGCAGCATGAATATAATTGTTATTTTTTCATCGCCGACTTTCATTCCTTAACTACACATCCCACGCCGGGCGATCTGCATGGCAATGTAAAAAACGTATTAGTAGAATATCTCGCGAGCGGTATCGACCCTGAAGTGAGCACCATCTATATTCAGTCGGACGTACCTGAGGTAACAGAACTGTACCTCTACCTCAATATGAACGCCTATATGGGCGAGCTGGAAAGAAGTACTTCCTTTAAAGATAAGATCCGTTCACAGCCCGACAATGTCAATGCCGGACTGCTCACCTACCCATCCCTGATGGCAGCGGATATCCTGCTGCATAAAGCTACAAAAGTGCCCGTAGGAAAAGACCAGGAGCAGCATCTGGAGATGACACGTACTTTCGGAAACCGTTTCAACCGTTTATATAACAATGATTACTTCCCGGAGGCCTATGCTTTCAGTTATTCTGCAAACCTGGTAAAAGTACCCGGACTGGACGGAAAAGGGAAAATGGGCAAGTCTGAGGGTGACGCCAACTGTATTTACCTGGCAGATGCACCTGAGGTAATCCGCAAGAAAGTACTGAAAGCGGTATCTGATGGCGGGCCGACAGAAGAAAACCAGCCTAAGCCAGAGCCGATACAAAACCTGTTCGATCTGATGAAGATTGTTTCTCCCGAAGATACGCTGGCACATTTTGATGAGCTGTATAATAAACGTGCAATCCGTTACGGAGATTTTAAAAAGCAACTTGCAGAAGACATGATCACCTTCAACTCTCCTATCAGGGAGCGCATTGAAGAAATTGCGAAAGATGATGATTATCTACGTAAAATTGCCAATCATGGGGCCGAAAAGGCACGTGAAAGCGCCAGGAAGACGATCAGAGAAGTTAGGGAACTGATCGGATTCAAACCATTTTAAATTATCAATAAATAAAAATTACTACCTTAAGCTCATCACACTGATCGTATGCATATAGCAATAGTTGGAAATATCGGCGCCGGAAAAACTACTTTAACAAGTTTACTGGCCAAAAACTACGGATGGGAAGCCTTGTATGAGGCCGTTGATAACAATCCATACCTGGAAGACTTTTACAGCGATATGAAACGCTGGAGCTTCAACCTGCAGATATACTTCCTGAACAGCCGTTTTCAGCAGATTGTAGATATCGAGAAAAATGAAAGGAACGTCATCCAGGACAGGACAATCTATGAAGATGCACACATCTTTGCAGAAAACCTGCACGAAATGGGTTTGATGACTACCCGTGACCATAAGAACTACCAGGATATTTTTGATAATATCACTTCTTTTATCAAACCACCAGACCTGCTGGTATATCTCCGTGCTTCAGTACCTACTCTGGTTGATAATATCCAGCGCAGGGGCCGTGATTATGAAGCCGGGATCCGTCTCGACTATCTTTCTAAACTGAATGAAAAATATGAAGCCTGGATCAAAGGATATCAATTGGGCAAACTCCTGATCCTGGATAAGGACAAACTGGATTTTACCAACAACCCTGAAGATTTGGGTCAGGTGATCCAGTCTATTGAAGCAGAAATCAACGGACTTTTCTAAGATGGCGACGCTTGGAATTATACCCGCAAGGTATGCCTCTACCCGTTTCCCGGGTAAGCCCCTGATCGATATTGCAGGAAAAAGCATGATCCAGCGGGTGTATGAACAGGCCTGCAGTTCATCCAGTCTTGATCAGGTGGTGATTGCTACCGATGACGAACGCATTATTACAGAAGTGAAACGCTTCGGCGGAGAATTTGCACTCACGCGCTCTGACCACCAGAGTGGTACCGACCGCTGTGCAGAAGTTGCAGAAAAGTTCCCGGGTTATGAAGTTATCATTAATATCCAGGGTGACGAGCCCTACATTGATCCCGTTCAGATTGACCTCCTCAGCTCCTGCTTTGCTGATCCGGAAGTAAAACTGGCTACACTGGTGAAACGCATCAAAGATGAGGATGAACTGTTCAACCAGAATATTCCAAAGGTTGTACTCAACCACCGTCAGCAGGCAATTTATTTCAGCAGACATACCATCCCCTTTTTAAGAAATATTGAACAGGACAACTGGCTCAAAACGCATCAGTTTTATAAACATATAGGTATCTATGGCTATACTGTAGAAACCTTGCTGAAGATCACCCTGTTACAACCCTCTTCTCTGGAGCTTGCAGAAAGTCTGGAGCAGCTGCGCTGGATAGAAAATGGCTATGAAATACAAACCAGGGTGACTGACATGGAATCCATTGCCGTAGACACACCAGAAGATCTTGAAAAAATCATGAAGATGAAGGGTAATTAATTAGCTATATTAGGCAATCAATTTGCTGCTCCATGAAATACGCTTTTTATACCTTTATTACCATTTGTTTATTCTTTACGGCCTGCCAGCAGGACAAACCGGCCGCTGTTGATCCTGCATTAAGAACTAAAGTTGCACTAAGATCATTTAGTGATACAAGCACGCTTGATACTTTCAAAATAATACTCAAGGGCGAAAAGCCTAAAGATATGGAGCTGCTGTTCAGCATTACCACGTCCGCCGGCAGACAAATTTACAGCAAAACGATCAGGGCTACTTCACTCATTGAAAATTACAAAGACAATGTTGATTTAGGGAAAAAGAAAAAACAAGTCAAGTTTATGGAGGATGAACTCGGCCTGTTTCTGGATGAAGAGAACTTTCTTGAACCTGCGGTTACAGCTGATGAACTTCCTGATAAAAATACACCCGACAAAAACTTTTTTGAAGAGCTGAAAAAATCTGAACTCAACGGATTCAAATACCGTCTCGGCAAGGAGAGTAATGTGTATATCGCCTGGTCAGAACGTGCCGGAAAAGTGCTGGCCTATTACGAATGCTGTAAATAGAAAATATACTTAGTGTATTAAAGACACTAAGAGTGTCTGATAAGGGTTAGTCTCAAAATTTTAAATTCACTTTTAATTACCTATCTTTTGATATATAAATGACAAAACCCTCACTAGGGCGTTAAATTTTAGCATTGATAATCAATATGTTATAAATGACAACCGATTTTTTTTACATTAGATATGCAATATTATAAAAATTACATTAGATTTACCTTAGTGTTACGGCATACGACTTTAACATTCGCACAATCAAGCATATTCTAACCAAATATAAAATAAAGAAAGGCCCGGTATCTTACCAGGTCTTTTTTGTTTTCAGGGCATTTTATTCTGCCTGAAAAAAAGCCAAATTCTAATATTTAGCCAAAAATCTGACATTATTTCCGTAGCTTTGTATCCCGTACAAAAACAATAAGAGAGGTCTAAAAAAAGCTCTTATTTCACAAACTCACAAACATGACTAAGTATATTTTTGTTACGGGCGGTGTTACTTCCTCATTAGGGAAGGGCATCATCTCCGCTTCATTAGCCAAACTTTTACAAGCAAGAGGTTACCGTGTAACCATTCAGAAATTCGATCCCTACATTAATATTGATCCCGGAACATTAAATCCCTATGAGCATGGCGAGTGCTACGTAACAGAAGATGGTGCAGAAACAGATTTGGATCTGGGCCACTATGAACGCTTTTTAAATGTGCCTACTTCGCAGGCCAACAATATTACTACCGGTAGAATTTATCAGAACGTTATTAATAAAGAGCGCCAGGGCGAATACCTCGGAAAAACCGTACAGGTTGTTCCTCATATTACCGACGAGATCAAACGCAACATGCGTATCCTGGGTGAAACAGGAGAATTTGATATCGTCATTACTGAGCTTGGAGGAACTGTCGGAGATATTGAGTCATTACCTTTTGTAGAAGCTGTACGGCAGTTTAAATGGGAAGCCGGAGCCAACAATGCTATTGTGATCCACCTTACGCTTGTCCCTTATCTTGCTGCCGCCGGCGAGCTGAAAACAAAACCTACACAGCATTCCGTGAAAATGTTACTGGAATATGGTATTCAGCCAGATATCCTGGTATGCCGTACAGAACATCATATCAATATGGACATCCGTAAAAAGATTGCCTTATTCTGTAATGTGAACGTCAATGCGGTAATTGAGTCTATGGATGCCTCTTCAATTTATTCAGTGCCTTTATTAATGATGAAAGAGCAGCTGGATAAAACTGTTCTCAGCAAATTGAAACTGCCACAGAAAAACGAGCCAAACATGGAAAGCTGGAAAGACTTCCTGGGTCGTCTGAAAAACCCAACTGCTGATGTAAGAATCGGTCTGATTGGTAAGTATGTAGAATTACCGGATGCTTATAAATCTATCATTGAATCGTTTATCCATGCGGGCGCTAAAAACGAATGCAAGGTAAGAATTGAATATATCCATTCTGAAGAAATCTATCCTGATAATGCTGCTGAAAAACTGGGCCATCTGGATGGTGTGCTGGTTGCTCCGGGATTTGGAAGCCGCGGTATAGAGGGAAAAATTGACTCTATACGTTATGTACGTGAAAATGAAGTTCCTTTCTTTGGTATATGCCTGGGTATGCAGTGTGCCGTGATCGAATACGGCCGTAATGTACTGGGACTTAAAACTGCAAACACTACTGAAATTGATACAGAAACTGCTGATCCCGTAATTAATATGATGGAAGATCAGAAAACAGTAACCAATAAAGGTGGTACCATGCGTCTGGGTTCATATCCTTGCGACCTGAAAAAAGGTACTAAGGCTTACAGCGCCTACGGAAAAGCACATATCCATGAGCGTCACAGACACCGTTATGAATTTAACAATGCATATTTGAAACAATATGAAGAAGCCGGAATGATTGCTTCAGGAATAAATCCTGACAGTAAACTGGTAGAAATTATTGAGCTTAAAAACCACCCGTTTTTTGTTGGTGGACAATTTCATCCCGAATTAAAGTCAACAGTTGCTAATCCTCACCCACTTTTTGTTAAATTTGTCGCCGCTGCAATGGAGTACGCGAAGAAAAAAACAAACTAATACGCGTTTAAATAACAATAATGGATAGAAATACATTCACAGGATTATTCCTGATTATGATCGTTTTGGCAGGTTCCTTCTACTTTTTCAAGCCGAGTGAGGCTGAACTGAAGAAAGAACGCGAGCGGATCTCCCTGGACTCTGCAGCAAAAGCTGGTGTAAAAACCAGCCCGGCTACAGTACCTGCAGCAGCACCGGCACCGGATTCATCTGCTTTAAATGGCCCTTTCGGTGGAAATATAACAGGCGCAGCTACCACATCTGTACTTGAAAATGCCGTTTTAAAATTAACTTTTACCAATAAAGGTGGTAAAATCAAATCTGTTGAAGTTAAAGGTGAAAAAAATTACCTGGGCAAACCAGTAGTACTTTTTGATGGCGACCAGAATTCATTTGGCCTCTCCCTTAACATTGGTGGTAAACTGGTAAAAACTGACGATCTCTATTTTACATCTACACAGACTGGCAATTCATTGGTGATGCGTGCCAACTATAGCGCCGACAAATACATTGAATACAGTTACGCTTTAGGAAGTGCTGATTCTCATGACGTTGATTTCAACATCAACCTGAATGGCATGAACCAGATTATCCAGAGAGACAGTATTGCTCTCAACTGGCAGGCTATCCTGATGCAACAGGAGAAATCTTTACAGGCAGAACAGCAATCTTCGGCACCATACTATAAGTATGTGGATGAGAATCCTGATCACCTCAGCTTTGCAAAAGACGAAAGCCTGGAATTGAACAAGGCCAAAATTGAATGGATAGCTTTCAAGCAGCATTTCTTCTCAGCAGTTCTGATTCCGGCAGATCCTTTTGTAAAAGCCAATTCAAGTGTTAAAATCCTGACCACACCTGGTGAAGTCAAAGGTTATTCGGCAAATGTAAATCTTCCTTTCGGTCAGCTTGCTGCTCAGAACTACAAAATGAAGTTCTACTTCGGAACAAACCAGTTCAAAGTACTGAAAGCACAGGGACATGAGCTGGAGAAACTGGTAGAAATGGGTTACTGGCCGTTGAAATATATCAACAGGTTCATCGTTCTTCCGGTGTTTAACTTCCTTGAAGGTTTTGGCTGGAACTATGGTTTAATCATTTTAGTATTAACCATTGCTCTGAAACTTGTATTGTCACCACTGACTTATAAATCATATATCTCGATGGCTAAAATGAGAATTTTAAAGCCGGAGATGGATGAGATCAAAGCAAAGGTTGGTGAGGATAACCCTACCTTATTGCAACAGGAGTATCTTAAACTGTACAAACAGGTTGGGGTAAATCCACTGGGCGGATGTTTGCCGATGCTGCTTCAGCTGCCAATCGTGATGGCCTTCTTCTTCTTCTTCCCGAATTTATTCGAACTGAGAGGACAGAGCTTCCTTTGGATGCATGACCTTTCCACTTATGACGATTTCATCAAGTTTGGTTTCACTGTTCCATTTATTGGCGACCACCTGAGTTTAATGTGTGTATTGATGACCATCTCTACACTGATTTATACTTATTTCAATAACCAGGTATCAGGAGCTACAGGACAAATGAAATATATCGGATACATTATGCCGATCGTATTCCTTGGCGTACTGAATAAATATCCTTCAGGACTTAACTACTACTACTTCCTGGCGAACATGATGACTTTTGGTCAGCAGTTCCTCATCAAGTCGATGGTTAACGATGAGAAAATTCACAACATTCTTAAAGAGAACAAGAAAAAACCTGAGGAGCAAAAGAAAAAATCTAAGTTCCAGGCGCGTTTAGACGATTACATGCGTCAGCAAAACCAGGTAAAATCACAAGACAAGAAGAACAAATAGTCCCTCCTTGTTTTTGACGAAAACCGCCTCATATTTTTATGAGGCGGTTTTTTTTTGATACTCCCGACGCTGATTTTTTCATCCAAAACGTGTAAAAATTGATATACAAATAGGATTTATTAATAATAATTTGCAATTTTTATGCTTCAACAATATTACTATCTAAATTAATTCCGAATCATGCACAAAAAACTCACAATTATCCTCCTCTTCTTGGCAACTTCCCTTTTTGCTCAGAAAAAACCACTAGACCATACGGTTTATGATTCCTGGGAGAGTATTGGTGTTAAACAACTATCTGCCAACGGGCAGTGGGCAGGGTTTTCAATCTTAAAACAGGAAGGGGATGCAAATTTGCACCTGAATAGCCTGTCTGCCAGTACAAAATTAACTATTCCACGGGGCGACCTGCTCAAGTTTACAGGCGACTCAAAGTATGCGGCTTTTCTCATCAAGCCTCTTTTCTCGGTTACCAGACAAGAGAAGATCAAAAAGAAAAAACCTGAGGAAATGTCTAAAGACTCTCTGGGTTTTGTCAATCTGAGCACCAGTGCAGTCACTAAAATTGCAGGTGTAAAATCATTTCAGATTCCGGAAGAAGCGGGTGATTATCTGGTTTATCAAAAAACGCCTGCTGTGGACACCAGCAAAAACAAAGACAAAAAAGAAAGTTCTGATTTGATTTTCAGGAACCTGGTTACAGGTGTAGAAAGGACTTTCAAATATGTAACGGCTTATGAGATCAGCAAAAATGGTAAACAACTGATCTTTACTTCTCCCGGTTCAAAAAAAGACAATACCGCCAAAGCAGGGGTTTTCGTTTTTAACACCGAAAAAGGCACCATCAAAACGCTGGTAAACGTGAAAGGAAACTTCAGTGGTTTTGTGTTCGACCAGGATGGTGAGCAGGTGGCATTTTTAGGCGAAACAACGCCGGAAAAAACGGAAATTAAAGATTATGGAATTTACTATAACTCGCTTACCCTTGATACAGCTCAGGTACTCGTAGACAATGAAATCGACGGTCTACCAGCCAAATGGACGGTGAGTGGTGATGGCAAACTGAGCTTCAGTAAGGAAGGTACAAAGTTATTCTTTGGTATCGCTCCGCTGAAAAAAGCCAAGGATACTACGCTGGTTGATTTTGAGAATGCCAAAGTAGATGTCTGGGGATATAAAGATGATTATCTGCAGCCGATGCAGCTTAAAAATTCAGATAAAGAATTAAAAAGAAGTTACCTCAGTGTGATCGATATCTTCAGCAGTGATCCTAAAGTGATTCCTTTAACTGACCTGAAAATGCCGGAATCCAGTATCGTCAAAGATGGGGATGCAAGCTTTGTGCTTACTTCTTCAGATTATGGCAACAGAATCCAGGCGCAATGGACAGGTGCACGTATCCGTGATTATTATCTGGTAGATATTAAAACGGGCGTAAGAAAAAAGATCATCTCCGCTCTTGATGGGGATGCCTCTGCATCTCCTGCAGGTAATTACATTTTATATTTTGATAAAAAAACCTCTGTGTGGTCTACCTACAGTGTTGCCAGTGGAAAGATCACTGCCCTGAATACAGACGGTAAGATCAAATTTGCTGAGGAAGACAATGATGTACCTGCAGATCCTTCAGCATATGGAGTAGCCGGCTGGACAGAAGATGATAAACAGGTACTGATTTATGACCGATATGATATCTGGAGCTTCAGCCCGGATGGAAAGTCTGCTGCCAAAATGATTACCAATGGATTTGGGCGACAAAATAAGATTACTTTCCGTTATGAAAAAACAGATCCTGAGGAGCGTTTTATCACCCGCAAGGATGATATCTGGTTATCAGCATTCAACAATGATAACAAAGAATATGGCTACTACAGGACACATGCCGGCGACAGTAAGAATCCTGAGCTGGCAGTGATGGCGAAGTTTAAATATTCAGGCCTGGTGAAGGCCAAAGGTGCAGAGCGTTACATCTATGACAAAGCCAACTATACGACTTCACCAAATGTCTATGTATCTTCAGATCTGAAAGCAGAAACCAAACTGAGCAATACCAATCCGCAGCAGCAATCCTATAACTGGGGTACTTCGGAACTGGTAAAATGGACTACGCCGAAAGGTTACCAGTCCGAAGGAATAGTATACAAACCTGAGAACTTTGACCCTTCAAAAAAATACCCGATGATCGTTTATTTCTATGAAAAACTATCAGAAGGTTTATACAATTATATCCCGCCTGCTCCTACCCCTTCCAGATTAAATATCTCGTATTTTGTCAGCAACGGCTACCTGGTCTTTGCTCCGGATATCAGCTATGAAAAGGGATATCCTGGCAAGTCTGCCGAAGAATTTATCAATTCCGGAGTAGAGTCGCTAAAGAAAAACAGCTGGGTGGATGGTGCCAAAATTGGTATCCAGGGACAAAGCTGGGGTGGTTACCAGGTAGCTCACCTGATTACCAGAACCAATATGTATGCCGCAGCCTGGGCTGGTGCACCAGTAGTGAATATGACTTCTGCCTATGGTGGTATCCGCTGGGAGACCGGGATGAACAGACAGTTTCAGTATGAGAAAACGCAGAGCAGAATCGGCGCAACCCTATGGGAGAAACCGGAGTTGTATATAGAAAACTCACCACTCTTCTCTATCCCGAAAGTGAGCACGCCGGTTGTCATCATGTCTAATGACGCTGACGGGGCCGTACCATGGTATCAGGGTATCGAAATGTTTACTGCCTTAAAAAGGCTGGGGAAACCTGCCTGGTTGCTGAATTATAACAACGAAGCACACAACCTTGTCTTGCGCCAGAACAGGAAAGATATCCAGATCAGGGAGCAGCAGTTTTTTGATTATTACCTGAAGGGAGCAAAAGCACCGGTATGGATGACCAGCGGTATTCCGGCGACAGAGAAAGGAAAATCCTGGGGATTTGAGCTTACTGATGATAAGCCTTAATTTTTCTTTACCTTCATGCTTTCAAATAAAAATTAATGGCTTTAAATTATCTGTGGGTAGCATTCTTTCTTATTGCCTTTGTGGTGGCCCTGATCAGGCTGATCTTTTTTGGGGATACAGAAATATTTAAACTGATTGTTGACGGCACATTTGAGTCGGCCAAAATTGGGGTAATGGATATTGCACTGCCACTGGCGGGAATCATGACGTTATGGTTGGGAATCATGAACATCGGAGAGAAAGCCGGAGCTATAGGCTTTCTCTCACGTATCATCGGTCCCTTTTTCAGCCGTATCTTTCCGGAAGTACCAAAAAATCATCCTGCAACGGGTCATATGGTGATGAACTTCTCGGCAAACCTGCTGGGGCTGGATAATGCTGCCACCCCCTTCGGGCTGAAAGCGATGAAGAGTTTACAGGAGATTAATCCTGATAAAGATACGGCCAGCAATGCGCAGATCATGTTTCTGGTGCTGCATACCTCCGGTCTTACACTGATCCCTCTCGCGATCATGGCCCAGCGGGCAATCCTGGGTGCCGCGGACCCTTCAGATATCTTTATTCCCTGCATGATTGCCACCTATGTTGCAACTGTAGTGGGCTTAATTGCAGTCGCCTTTAAGCAAAAGATCAATTTGTTCGACCGTGTGGTCATTTCCTGGCTCGGGGGTATCACTTTAGGAATAGCCGCACTGATCTACTATTTCACAAACTATCTGACTAAGGATGAGATACAGCTCGTATCAAAGGTTGCTTCAAATATCATCCTGTTTTCAATTATTATCATCTTTATCCTGGGTGCACTGCGCAAAAAGGTCAATGTATATGATGTTTTTATAGAAGGTGCAAAAGAAGGATTTACCACATGTATCACGATTGTTCCGTACCTGGTAGGTATGCTTGTCGCCATTGGTGTACTCAGAAATTCCGGTGTTCTCGGTTATATCGTAGATGGTTTTACCTGGTGTTTTGTGCACATGGGTATCAATACAGATTTCACCCCGGCCTTGCCAACGGCATTGATTAAACCACTCAGCGGCAGTGGTGCCAAAGCTATGATGGTGGATACGATGAAAACTTATGGTCCCGACTCCTTTGTGGGCAGGCTTTCCTGCGTTTTTAATGGCTCTGCTGATACCACCTTCTATATCGTTGCCCTCTATTTTGGTTCTGTAGGTATCAAACGTACACGCTACGCTATTCCATTCGGTTTAATTGCGGATCTGGCCGGAATTATTGCAGCAGTATTGGTCTCTTACCTGTTCTTCCACAAATAATCCGGGCATAAAAAAAGCCTCTGCTGATTAATCTCAGGCAGAGGCTTTTTTTTATTTCGTTTAGCTACGCTAACTGATGAACGTTTAAATGATTGATGATCTTCTCCAGAACACCAGGCTCAACATTCACATACTTGGACGACCTCCACGTCGATGAGGGTTTATCCAGCCAAACACAAAATGAATGATAACCATCCATTATCACGGCGTAGGTTTCATGAAAATCGTCCTGGATTCTCATACAAAAACCTGTCACAGGTTTACCCTGCACATCAAACTGAAAGTTGAGATAATTACTTAACATACTCATATCTGGTTAGTTCATTTACCTTAACAAATATGGACATCAAATGTTCAGTAAATCTTAAGCCGGCAACATTTAATTGTTAACTGCTTGTGATTCTGAACAGCTATAACATTTTAGCTGTTAAATTTATTTTTCAACATTCATTTCGCTGCCCGATTCTGTCAGATTATACCGGGTCTTTCACGAATAAAATATATCTTGTGGCTCTGATAAAAACACAAAATGATGAACGATAATCAAATCACTGCCGTAACTGAACTGGACCAGGAGAAATACCTGACCAAAGTTTATGCAGGCGGACATTTTATTTATGCTGATGAACCTGAAGAGCTTGGAGGTACGGACGAGGGAATGACCCCTGGGGCCCTGCTCCTGGCAAGTTTAGGGAGTTGTACGGCGATCACGCTGAAGATGTATGCCAACAGAAAAAAAATCCCGCTGGACTCAGTAAGAATTCATCTGACGATTTGTAAAGAAGAAGAAATGAGTGCCTCTACAAAGATCAGCCGCAAAATTGAACTTAAGGGAGAGCTGACAGCGGAGCAGAGAAGCAGGATGATTGAAATTGCCGATAAATGTCCTATTCATAAGATCCTGCACAATCCTATAACAATTGACACAGTTGAGGGCTAAATTATCTACAATTTAGTACGATCTTATCTATTAATTAGTACAGTTGGTCTAAGCCACCAGCTGTGACTTTACCATATCTATTAAACGGTCGATATCAAAAGGTTTCGCCAGAAAGTTATCTGGTGCCCCCGGCATCAGCAATAGGTTGTTCAGATTGTGGCTTGCTGAGATCATCACCACTGGTATCTTTTTGTACTGCTCATGTTCCTTCAGCGCTCTGCAGATATCTCTACCGTCCAGTCCGCCAAGCATTACATCCAGCAGAATCAGGTCCGGGAAGTTCTCTTGCACCATATCAAACACGTATTTTCCATTGGCCAGTGTCAACACATCATAGCCTTCATCTTCCAATATGATCTTGATGACGTCCAGGATATCATTATCATCATCCACCGCCAGTATTTTTTTAGACATTACTTATCCTCATTTCATTTTTATCTATGCCATTTACATGCCATTAGAGAATAAAATTATTATTCATTTTTATTACTAAATTTATTAGCACATTTGTATAAGAATATCAATTGATAAATGTTATACGCAGTAGTAGATATTGAAACCACAGGCGGCTTCGCTTCCGGCAATGGAATTACCGAGATTTCCATCCTTGTTCATGATGGTTCAAAGGTTATAGAATCTTTTGAAACACTGATCAACCCGGAGCAGGAAATTCCTTTTTATATAGAAAGTCTTACCGGCATCAGTAATGACATGGTTCTCAATGCGCCATTGTTTGCGGACGTTGCTCCAAAAATCTATGAGATGCTGCATGATAAGGTATTCGTTGCGCATAATGTCAATTTCGATTTCTCCTTTGTGCGGCATCAGCTGGCACAAAGTCGCTTCAATCTGGTGTCAAAAAAGCTATGTACAGTACGAATGAGCAGGAAGATTATTCCAGGTCATAGCTCGTACAGTCTCGGAAAATTGTGTCAGGCACTGCGGATTCCGCTGAATGATCGTCACCGTGCCGGTGGAGATGCCGCTGCAACCGCATTGCTGCTGAGCCTTCTGCTGGAAAACGATACGGAGGGACTGATCTCACAGTCTTTGCATAAGGCCTCAAAGGAGCAGGTTTTACCGGCCAATTTATCAAGGTCTGCCATAGATGCCCTGCCCTCCAACCCCGGAGTTTATTATTTTAAAGATAATAAGGGTAAAATCATCTATATCGGCAAAGCCGTAAATATCAAAAAACGAGTATGCTCACATTTTTCAGGAAACAGCATCAAGAAACAGCGACAGGAATTTCTTAAAAATATCCATCAGATTGATTTCACGATCTGCGGAACTGAACTGATGGCGCTGATCCTTGAGGCTGCAGAAATTCAAAAGTACTGGCCCGAGAATAACCGTGCGCTGAAGCGTTTTGAACAGAAGTATGCTCTTTATACTTTTGAAGATCAGAAGGGCTACATGCGGCTGGGTATTGATAAATATAAAAAGAACACCAATGCGCTGTTCACCTTCAACAGCTTACTGGCAGGTCAGAGCATGTTGAGAGGCATGATTACAGAGCATGAGCTGTGTGAAAAGCTATGTTTTATTCAGAAGAACAGGGCTTCATGCACCGCTGTGGATACCGGCAATTGTCATGGGGCCTGCCAGGGGCTGGAACATCCCTACAGCTACAACACCCGGGTGAAAGCTGCTGTAGCGCATTTAAAATCCACCCTACCCTCCTTTGCCTTGATTGATTCTGGCAGAAATGAAGATGAACAGAGCTGTTTGTGGGTAGAAGAAGGAAAATTTTATGGTATGGGGTATATTTCTTTCCATACTGATGTCAGCGACATGGAAAGTTTGAAGTCCTGCCTAGAGCCTTATCCTTCAAATGATTATATTTTGAATATGGTTTTAGATTATGCCGAAATGAATCCCGGCAAGAAGATCATGAGTCTCAAAGAAGCATAATTATGATATTATTTTAAAATAGATTTGCTGATATTCCACATTAATTCTATCTTTGGCGCTCCTAACAGGGAAATACGCATCCATAGCTCAGCTGGATAGAGCAACGGTTTTCTAAACCGTAGGTCATAGGTTCGAATCCTATTGGGTGTACCATACAGGAGTCAGTTCGTTTTTTCGACTTGACTCCTGTTTTTTTTTGAGGTAATTCCTTGTTTATGAAGTAGATCAGTGAGGCTGCTTCATTCACGCGGGTGGTTCGATGTACAAGATGAATATATCTATATATTTTCTCATCAAACTTCACCTTTTCACAAACAAACATTTTACGTATCCGCGGTGCCTTTATGTATTGTGATATTCGTGACTATCCCATATTAAGTTACCTTGACTAAAAATATCCATAGTCAAGGTAAAACACATTTCCCTTGACTATGGATATTTTTAGTAAATTTGTAGTGTATGAATTTAAGGGATCATCAATCAGGAATATTTACTAAACAATTTGGCTACAAAAGCTTTTCTCCTAATTCAATTAATTTTGAGTGGAATATAAATAGTCCAGAAATCAATACGTTGTTAGAAGATGCTAATCTCCATTTAGGGGAGCTCAATGCTTTTTCTAGTTTTGTCCCGGATGTGAACGTATTTATCAGAATGCATATCGTGAAGGAAGCAACCCAATCAAGTCGTATCGAAGGAACCCGCACGAGAATGGATGAAGCTGTGCTGGAAGCAAAAGATATTAGCCCAGAATCTAAAGATGATTGGCAGGAAGTGCAAAATTATATTGAAGCTATTAACTTTTCGATTGACCAACTGGAAAAGTTACCCCTATCTTCCAGATTAATAAAAGATGCGCATAAAATATTATTGAAGGGTGTGCGCGGGAAAAATAAACTTCCTGGGGAATTTAGAAGCAGTCAAAATTGGATAGGTGGAGCATCAATAAACGATGCTTCATTTATACCGCCCCATTTTTCTCAAGTTGACGAATGTATAAGCGACCTGGAAAAGTTCTTGAATAATGATCAGATTAAAGTACCACATTTAATTAGAATAGGAATAGCTCATTATCAATTTGAAGCAATCCATCCTTTTTTAGACGGGAATGGAAGGATCGGCAGGCTATTAGTCACACTTTACTTGATAAACCAAAAAGTCCTTACCAAACCAACATTATATTTATCTGATTTTATAGAAAAGCACAGGTCTATATATTACGATAATTTAATGGGCGTGTCGATACATAACAATCTGGAACAATGGCTAAAGTTTTTCCTTGTTGGCATTATAGAAACAGCAAAAAATGCAATCCTGACATTTACAAAAATTATCGCCCTCAGAGATCAGGTTGAAAAAGATACAATAATGTCATTGGGAAAAAAATTGCCGAATGCAAGAGCATTGCTTCAATTCCTTTACAGCAAACCAGTAATTACCGTCTCAGATGTCATTGAGGTATTAAATACCAGTAAACAAAGTGCAAATGCCTTAATTAAAGACTTTTGCAACTTGGGTATTCTAACTGAACAAACTGGATATAAACGGAATCGCATATTTACTTTCACAGAATATTTGAAATTATTTCAGGAGTGACCAAGTTTAAATCCTATTTGCTGGGACTGATTGCGTCATTAACAACGTCCTTAATAGTTCACTCATACAGAGGGTGGTAAAAATTCATGTAATGATATCAGATAATTTCCTCAAATCCTCAACAAACTGGTTCGATATTAATCCTATTGGGTGTACATCTTAAAAGCAGCTTCTAAAAAAATAGTAGCTGCTTTTTTTTATGCTTTCCTTTTTATTCTTGCAGCTGCGCCCTTTTCTTCATGGCATGGTCTACAGAGTAAGGTCCCGAACCTGTTACCCAAAACAGAACAAGTAATAACAGAACGATCAAAGACAGCCATAACTCTGAGTTTAACATGCTGAAACCTCTTGATACATTCACAAAGAATACAGCCACCAGAAGAATAGGAATCTGCATGACCGCAGAAAAGCGCGTCAGCAAACCGATGGCAATCAGGATTCCGCCCACGAGATGTACAAAACCGGCAATGTGAATGACCACACTGGCCATTAAGCCAGAAAAACCAAACACACTCTTCTCCAGCAGGAATTCCTGCAGTACCTGCGTGTTGCTTACAATTGCAATCCCTTTGCAAAAAATAAGAATTCCTAATCCAATGCGAACAATGTCCAGCGCTTTAGTGGTATGCAGATCGCCCCAGCGCTCAATTTTTTGAATAACAGTCATGATAGTTCCTCCTGTTTATAATTGGTATATTAAAGCTACAAACAAATTATAAGAATATCAATAGTAACACGCTAAGAATCAATCCTTTTATTAAACCCTGTAACTAATTAACCCATTTGCTATCTAATGATAAAAACCAACCATGAACTTTATAGGCAATATTCTCTGGATTATCTTTGGCGGAATCTTTATCTTTTTCGAATATCTGATCGGAGGATTTATCTTATGCCTCACCATTGTTGGCATTCCCTTTGGCCTGCAATGTTTTAAATTTGCCTTCGTAGGCCTTGCCCCTTTTGGGATCAGGATCACAGATACTTCTTCTAATACTGGCTGCCTCTCCACTGTAATGAACATCATCTGGCTGTTATGCGGAGGGATATGGATTGCATTGACCCATTTGTTCTTCGGCATATTGCTTTGCATCACCATTGTAGGTATCCCTTTCGGACGCCAGCACTTTAAACTGATGAATCTTGCTTTTAGTCCTTTCGGGAAGTCGATCAGCTAATTTAACCCACGGATTTTTTCTTCATCAATAGTCTTTTCCGAAAGATTGTTTAGGTTTACCACATACCATCAAATCCGGGTCATTTATGCTGAACAAAATACTTCCTTTATACGGCATTGATCCATCTGCATCAGAGATCAAAGCATTTGGCGACGGCCTGATTAACCACACCTGGATAGTCAAGACTGATACCGGAAGATTTATTTTGCAACAGGTAAACCATCAGGTGTTTAAAAAACCTTTTGATATAGATCATAACATCAGGCTGCTCAAAGAATACCTTGACACTGTCTACCCTGATTATCTTTTTATAGCAGCAGAAAAAGATCTGTCGGGAAAATCTATGCTGCAAATCGAAGGAGCATATTTCAGACTGTTCAGGTTTGTAGAAACATCTCATTCCCTGAATGTTGCAGAACACCCTGAACAAGCATTTGAAGCTGCGGGGCAATTTGGAAAGTTCAGCCGGCTCCTGAGCGGTTTCGATGCCAGTCAATTACGCGCAACCCTGCCGGATTTTCACAATCTGAGTCTTCGCTACCAGCAATTCCTCCATGCATGCGACCATCCTGTATCGGCTGAAAGGAAAAAGATTGCTGCAAAGCTGATCTCCTGCATCATTGAAAATAAAGATATCGTGGAGACCTTTGAACAGATCAGCACTGGAAATGAGATCCCCTTGCGCGTAATTCATCATGATACCAAAATCAGCAACGTCCTTTTTGATGCACAGGAAAAAGGTCTTTGCGTTATCGACCTCGATACGGTGATGCCCGGATACTTTATCTCTGATGTCGGCGATATGATTCGTACCTATGTATGCCCGGTAAGTGAGGAAGAAACCGATATGGGAAAGATTGAAGTACGAATCGACTTTTATCATGCGATTTACAAGGGATACACAGCAGAAATGGGAAATACCCTTAACGACAATGAAGCATCCTATTTTTTCTATGCCGGCAAGTTCCTGATCTACATGCAGGCCCTTCGCTTTTTGACGGATTATCTTCTGGACGATGTGTATTATGGCTCCAGGTATGAGGGACACAACCTAAACCGTGCAAAAAACCAATTGGTGCTGCTGAAAAGATATATGGAAAAAGAAGAGCTACTTAAAAGTCAACCTTAGGGTAGTTCCCGCTCCCGGGCTGCTGATGATATGTAATTCCCCCATCAGCTCTGCGGCCCTGCTCCTGATATTGTTCAGTCCATTTCCTGAAAGGGAATCCGACTGATCAGACACCACTGCATCCACATCATACCCTTCTCCGTCATCAGTAACTGAGATATCAAATACTGCTTTCCTGAGCTTTATGTCTACAGTGATTGATGTACATCCGGAATGTTTTACCGCATTGTTAATCGCTTCTTTGAGAATAAGATATAAGTTCTTGCGCAAAGTCATCTCCAGACTGATATCCATCAGCTTTTCATCAGCATTCAGCTTATACAGGATATCACTGGCAGCACACAGGGGCCGGGCATATGAATTGATACGCTGGATGATACTACCCATGTTATCATTTTTGGAATTGACTGCCCAAACGGTATCCCCCATTTCACTGATCATTTCGATAGCAGTGGTTCCTATCGTCTGTAACACCTTTACCAGCTGACTTCCCTTATCCTGCTCCTGGTAGATTTTGGCGACCTCACTGTATACTGAAATGCTGCTCAGCGTAGATCCGATATTATCATGCAAATCCTGTGCGATCTGGTTCCTGACCAGCTGTTGCCGGTAAATCTCCCTGATCCTGTAACTGTAGATGCCATAGATGATCAGTGCCAGGAATGACACTACAATCAGGAAAAACCACCAGGTCAACCAAAAAGGAGGAGCAATAGCAATCACCACAGCACTATACTTGCTCAGGGGACTTCCCTTCCAGTTACCTGCCCTCACTTTAAACGTATACTTACCACTTTTCAGATTGGAGTAGCTCGCCACATTTTGCTTGCCTGAGCTGATCCAGTTACGGTCTATTCCTTCCAGCATATACTCATACTGAATGTTCTCTCCCGAAAACTCAGGAGCAGAAAACTCAAATGAGAAATAATTCTGCTCATGGCTCAATCTGACGATTTTTTCAATCAGCATCTCGTTGTAGGAGACATTAAAAATCTTAAAATCGGTAAAGAAAATCTGCGGTTGATTGTCGATCAAAGCCACAGCATCCGGGTTGAAAGCGACGTAATAATTATCCCCCGCAGCATACATATTTCTCTGGTTATCCTTGTAGATATACCCTTTTACGCCATCTGATATCCGCAGGCCTGGCAGGTCATAACAGCTGTAATTTTTCTTTAAGGGGTCATACCGGTGAAAATGTCCGTTACAGATCATCCATAAGTTTCCGCGAATATCCAGCTGTAAGCCTTCGCTGAGGTTGCTCGACTCGCTGATGTGGGTAAATTTGCCTGAACGCGGGTTTAAATAGTTTAAGCCTCCTCCATAAGTGCTTACCCAATAATTTCCTTTGACATCTTCTTTGATATCAAAAACGTCATTACTACTGATCGTCGCTTTGTCCTGAAGATCATAGGTATGGTAGCTGACCGGCCCGGTATTGCCTTGCCGGTTACCCAGCCCTTGTCTGGTAGTAGCCAGCCAGGTGAGCCCCTGACTGTCCTTATAAATTTTCCGGATCAGGTTATCTTTGATATTCAGCTCCTTAACAATGTCCTTTCGCTCGGTTTTTCTGGAAAACCATTGCTGAAGCGTAAAATCATAATAAGTCAGATAATGTCCGTATGGAGATACCAGCAATACAGGATGCTGATCTATCGTATCCCGTACAATGGAGACGATTCTGGAACTGATGATCTTTTTCATCACCGGATCCTTCAGCGTATTTGGCAGCAGGCTCAGTTTATTGCGAAGCTGATCATAGCGAAACAGCGTATAATCAGTACCCAGGTAAAAAGATCCGTCCTGGTCAGCAAAAAATTTGGTAACCGACAGCTGCTGCCCTTTATAGACGATTTTGCGATGCTCGAAACCCGCTGAGCCGGGCGACTTGATATAAATTCCTGCACTTGTCCCGATCCAGAGTCTTGACTGTTTATCCTTGTAAAAATCATAGATTTTTATGGGCTGATCAGTATCCGGCAGATAATTAAAGGTAAAAGGAGAAAAGAGAGAATTGAGCATGCTTACGCCATTATTGGTACCTATCCAGATAATCCCTTGCCTGTCCCTGTAGATCACATTGACCTGGTCATCACTCAGTGATCCGGGCTTAAGAGGATCGTGCCGGTAACTGGTAAACTGCCCACTGTCTTTATTGTACACCATGACGCCGGTATTCTTTCCCGCCATCCACACCTGTTGATTTTCATCTTCGGCGAAAGAAACATAATCATCCGGAACGACACCCTTCATACCCTGTGAAGGCAGGATAGCTTTAAAAACCCCACTTCCTGCACGCTGGTGGTAGACCAGCTTGTCCCAGCTGCCATACCAGAGGTCGTACTCATGATCCCTGAAGATTGCTGCGATACTGGCATGTGGCAATTTAGCGTACAAGTTTTTATAGGGTTCATCGTACTTAAAACCAAGCGTACGGGTGTTAATACTCAGCAGTCCACCTCCTGCCCTGCCTACCCGCAGGGTGTCATTGGTATCCATCAACAATGTCAGAATACCTGAGGTACCGGATTTTACCGGCGTATCAAATCTTCCGCTTTGTTTATTCAGGCGGACGACATAGCTGTTGCTGGTTGCCAGCCACAGTTTTCCGCTACGGTCTTCAACAATTTTTTTTATGGCATCTTCGGGGATACTTTTGGGATCATGGGCATTGTGTCTGAACTGTCTGAACTGCCGGGAAACAGGCTGACGGTAATCATACCTGCTGATTCCCCCATCTGCAGTAGCAATCCATAAAATACCCTCTTTATCTTCATAAAGGTCAGTGATGATATTTCCGGACAAGACAGTCTTATCATTGGGCTTACTTTTAAAAACAACATAATATTTACCGTCAAAACGAGTCAGCCCATCTTCTGTCCCAAACCAGATAAAACCTCTGTGATCTTTGAGAATACAGTTCACTTTATTATGTGACAGCCCATTTTCTGTCTTTATCGTTTTGAAGAAGGGATCAGCAGCCTGCGCAAATACACCGGCAACAGAAAAAATCAACGCTGCAGTAAGAAAGGCAAAGAAACTGGCAGAAAAACTATGTTTATACGATATCAAAAGATAAGTTTTTTATCTCGTAAAGATACATTTTATTCAAGAGTTTATAAAAAATATTGACATATAAGCTTTTACATTTGAAACATTAGAAGTAAATTAGCTAACAAATTACATAATTATGAAAAATCTTGTAATACTCTCCATCCTTTTAGTGGTGTTCTGCTCCTGCAGCAGGCAAAATAACAGCAATAAACGTAATGAGAATTTGGTACTCCGCTATTTTGAATATCTCAACCAGCACAACTGGCAGGCCATGGCCGGTATGTACACTGAAACCGCTGAGTTCAAAGATCCTTCCCTTGGGCAGGGAATCGTCAGGCAAACGAGAAAGCAGGTGATTGCCAAATACAACGAGTTGAGTCAGATTTTCCCTGACCTCAACGACAAAGTGATTAAACTTTATCCTTCAGGGCCGAAAAATATAATTGTAGAGTTTATCTCCACAGGTACAGCAGCAGACGGTTCAAAATTTCATTTACCCATCTGTACCATTTTTACCATTGAAAACAATCTGATCACACAGGACTTTACCTACTATGATAATTTTGAGGAATGATGTTGCCTCTGCATGATCAGTAAACCAGCGTCAGACCAGCCCCCCATCCCATATCACTATCATAATGGCTGGATAATAAGATATATTTGGACAGGCTGTATTTCAGCCCGGCAGCATATTCCTTATCTGTATTAGCCATAAAGTTTGCACGCATTCTTCTGCTCAGCGGGATATCCTCTCTGCTGAGCTGAAACCTGTATTTACCATCGCCGTCAATCCTGGCATCGGCAATAAGCAGCATGGGTAAGGTATAGGCAAACCCGGCAACCACCGTCTTGCGGTCGTTCTTGTTGCTGCGCTGCCCGAACAGGTTTTTTTCCTGTTCATCCGTCCTTCTATAGTGGTAATCAAAACCAACATAAGGCATAAACCACTGCATCTCACCAATATATTTCCCTACCATCGTTTCACTTTCATATCCTTTGCTTTTGCTGGTACCCAGGTGCCAGAGGGTATTGATCTTCCAGCGTGTATTCGCAATGGCTGCCGTACCATCAGAACCATTGCTTTCCAGACCCACATTTGCTGTTGCATGAAATTTACGATCGTCTTTGTAGACCTGGCGTAAGGCTGCACGCGGGTCAGGCAGCTCAGGATTGGGCGGAGTGTTTTCGTATTCAAAGATCCTTCCCATGCCGCTCATCATGTGATAGAGAATATGGCAGTGAAAAAACCAGTCGCCACTCTCCGTTGCTGCAAACTCGATCGTATCAGTCTCCATGGGCATAATATCCAGCGTATTTTTCAGCGGGGAGTAGTCGCCCTTCCCATTGAGCACCCTGAAGAAATGTCCATGAAGATGCATAGGATGGCGCATCATCGTGCGGTTAGTGAGGACAATCCTGATATTTTCTCCTTTTCTGATCAATATTTTATCAGCCTCTGATACGGTTTTATTGTTGATCGACCAGACATAACGTCCCATATTACCGGTCAGGTCAAACTTCAGCAGTCTGACTGGCCCGGCAGGCAGCGTCGTTTTAACGGGAGATTTCAGCATCTCATAACTCAGCGTACTGATGTCCCCCTCCGGAACTTTACCATCTGCAGCACCCGTGATTTCGGGATACATCACATTGTTCATGTCCATCTGCTGATTCGTCATCACCATCCCCTCCATATTCTTCATCCTGCCTCCGGGAGTGGACATCTCGTTCATCATCTTCATGCCCTCAAAATATTTCAGTACCGGCAGCACAGGAGCATTGTTTTTGGTACCTTTTCCGAGCCATAGCGAAGTAAACTTCGTCCTGTCTTCTGAGGTAGCACGAAACTCAAAACTGCCGTCATCCGGGATGGTAACGATCACATCATAGGTTTCAGCCACGGCAACGATCAGGCGATCTACAGTCACAGGAACAACATCCATTCCGTCATTGGCCACCACAGTGATCTTTCCGCCTCCGTAAGTCAGCCAGAAATAAGTGGAAGAGGCACCGTTGACTATCCTCAGCCGAACTTTATCGCCTGCTTTGTACTGCGGCTGCTCGTCCACAGTCTTTCCATTAATCAGGAAGCGGTCGTACGCAATATCACTCACATCCATCGCCGTCATCCGTTTCCATTCATTTTTCAGCTTCGTTTTCAGATGGCCTTTGCCGATCGCTTCAGCATAACTTTGTACAGAATTTTTCTGAATGGCAAACCAGTCAGATCCGTTATGCAGACTGCGGTCAATTTCCATGGCATCCATATCCGCCCAGTCGCTCAGCACCATGGTGTATTCCTTAAGCACTTCCGGTTTTCTTTTGTGGATGATAAAAGCTCCATACAGCCCCATCTGCTCCTGCATGGTTCTATGTGAATGATACCAGTAAGTGCCGTTCTGCACCAGCGGAAACTTGAAGACATGAGTTTCACCAGCTTTGATAGGTTGTGTGGTGAGATAAGACACGCCATCATAGCGGTTAGGCAGAATTAATCCATGCCAGTGGACAGAGGTTTCCTCTTTCAGGGTATTGTGAACATAGATTAACGCAGTATCCCCTTCTGTAAATTCGAGAACCGGTCCTGGTATTGTCCCGTTGATAGCCATTGCCATTCGTTCCTTACCGGTATAACTGGCCATCTTATGGCCTATTGTTAAATCGTACCGTTTCGTTTTTGGTTTGGAAGCAGATGGTTCCTGTGCCTGAGCACTCTGGATAGATGTTATTAAAAGGATGATGCTCAAGACAAAGTAAGTGCTGAATTTCATGATCTGGATCTTATCAAATTATACTGACAAAGATCGGCAGCAGCTTGCGGAGGGATTTACAGAATTAGAGTTACTTTTTATATAATTACTATAAAATCAAAAATCCCGGCCGGCAGATGCCGGTCGGGATTTTTGTAATAGCTTGCTGTTCGCGAAACTAAAGTATCTTATTTAGCGCTGTTTTTCTTTTCAGTCACTTCAGTACGGATGTCCTGAGCTAATGTTTTTAAATCTTGCATTGCTTTACGTACTCTTGTTCCGGCAGCACCGTTACCTGAATTGTAAAATTTGTCTGCATCAGCCTCAACTCCGGCAATTAGTTCTTTTAATTTTGCGAATTTTTCCATGATATTTTGTTAATTAAATTTGATTTATGGCTCTAAAGGTAATAATTATTGGTTTTCTTCCAAATCAATAACGCATGAATATGCGCTTTTAATATGCGCACAAGCATATTTAAAACCATTTGAAGGCGGGTTTGTTAGATAATGGACATCTAAAACAAACAACACCTATGGAAAATCACAAAGAAGAGCAAAAAGACAAAGCTACTGATAATGAGCACTATGACGTAGAGAATCCTCAAAATATTGCGCAACCTAAATTCAACAGCACCAGTACACACAGAGGTGGTGCCGAATTACCTGCTGTTGAAAACTTAAATCAAATAAAAGAAGAAAAAACCTCTAAAGAGGAGAAAAAAAGCACCAATTCGGGCAGTCCACTTCCCCAAAACGATGAATCTCTACACGGTAAAAACACCAAAACCGACCTTGGTGGTGGTCAGAGAGATGATGACGAAGATGAGGATGAAAAGATCATCCGCACCTAATACCCTACAGGTGATGGCTGACTTGCCAGCAGGTTAATTCTTGTTTTGTTCAGGTATGGAAACAGAGCGATGACCAGCAGGATGACAAACAGCACGATACTAATGAAGAGATAATAGTCCATCATTGTACGCAGTGAGGCCTGTGCGTCCACTGCCCTGCCCAGCATGCCCCTGGCTATGCGAACCGATTGATCTGGCGCTACTCCCTTTGCGGAGAGCGCCTTTGCATAGGCTGTAAGCCGGTCGCCCGCAATCCCCTCTACTCCGCTCAGCTGATCCTGAAACCTGTTCACGTGAATCGCCTTATGCTGTAGCTGAAAGTAGTTGATAATCGCGATACTGCTGCAGAAGCCCAGAAACCTGAAGAACACACCCATGGCCGAGGCAGAACCTGCCAGCGCCGCGGGTACTGAGGAAATCATAAAGATAATAATCGGCGCCATGAGCATTCCTGCTCCTACGCCCTGTACGATCAGGGGAATGATAAACGTACCGGCATCTGCCTGCGTACTGAAGAGGAACCACATCCATACATGGAAAATCAGCAGCAGAAAGAATCCGTAAAGCCAAATCAGGCGCATCGGCCTTTTTAAGATAATCAGTCGTGATGACACCAGCACCCCTAAAAAGATCCCTCCTATATTCGCGATCATCAGGTACCCGATATGTATTGGGTCCATCCCTAGGACAGTGGCGAAAT
Source organism: Pedobacter sp. MC2016-15 (assembly GCF_026239695.1). GTDB lineage: Bacteria > Bacteroidota > Bacteroidia > Sphingobacteriales > Sphingobacteriaceae > Pedobacter. The sequence goes on from NZ_JAPIVS010000001.1 coordinate 749,897, forward strand.
ACTGTGAAGTGATACCCAGCGCACCACGGACAATATATAAGGTCAGGATCATCAGTATCCCAATATTAAAATTCCGGGATTTGAATACTGCCAGATTAAGGTACGGCCTTTTCAGATGCAGCTGACGGAATATGATCAGCGCCAGCAAGGCGATACAGGCCATTGCATAGTAAACAATCCTTTGATCCTGAAACCAATAATACTGCTCCCCATATAAAAGGATATACCCCAGGCTGCAAAGCAGACAGGAGTACAAAAAGAAACTATAAAAATCAAGCTGGTATAATGGCATCTTTTTGCTGAGCCTGATATTATTCATAATCAGCAGCAGCATCAATGTTCCGGGCACGTATGCGAAAATGATGAATTTGTACAAGACATTGAAGTCGAACGCATCGATAATTGGCGCCGTAACAATTGTGGATACCGGCGTGATGCACAACAGCAGTCCGTAAAAAACCGAATAGCCGATCTCCCTGGCCCGTTCACTTCTTAGGCTTCCAAAAATCAACGTAATACAGATACTGGTGGACATACAGTTGGCCATCCCCTGCATAAACCTAAAGGCAAACAGGACAGGTAAACTATGCGTATGAAAACATATGTAAGAGGTGACGACCTGCAGCAGCGTGCTGATCAAAAAATACTCACGTGTGGCCGTGAACACAAAAAACCTTCTTTCCAGCGCAAAAAATCCTGCTACGGCCGCATAAAATGCAATCATAGAATACTGCACATCTGCAGGTTCTATACCATAGTACCCTGCGGCTCCCGCGGCACTTGCTGTGGAAAGCCCAAAAAGCAGCAATCCGGGGATAATTACAATAAACATCGTAATCCTGATAAGCCATACAGGGACCCAGGATTTAAAAACTGGTAATACGGGATTCATCTAATCTTTTTTTATACTGATATTAGCGTTCATTCCGGCGCGTAACTGGGCAAGTGCCTGCGGACTTTCGGTCAGTTTAATTTTCACCGGTATCCGCTGCACGATCTTCACAAAGTTACCCGTAGAGTTATCTGGGGGCAATAAAGAGAAACGTGCTCCTGTTGCCGGGGATAAGGAAATAATTGTACCCTTAAAGGTATGATCCGGAAAAGCATCTGCAGTAATTTCGGCAGTACCGCCAACATGCATATGCGCAATCTGCGTTTCCTTGAAATTAGCGATTACCCATTTACCCGCATCCTGGTCTACAATATAGGCCAGGGTTTGTCCTGCCTGGATCAGCTGCCCCTGCTGGATCGTCCTTCTGCCCATTTTTCCATTGTATGGTGCACGGATCACCGTATAGCCCACATCCAGTTTACTCCGGTTTAACAATGCCTTACGGCGTTTAATCTCTGCCTGATACACCCCTTTCTGCGCTCTGATATCATTGACCTTAGACAGTGAAGCCTGGTAATTTTCCTGAGCAGAGCGAAACTCCGAACTGGCTACATCCAGCGCCGCGCGACTGTTCTCCAGCTGCTGCTGCGTAGCTGATTCTACTTTAAATAGTTTGGAATAGCGGTCGTAATCCTGCTGAGCCCGGGTGAGTTTAGCCTGGGCAGAAGCAATCTGCGACTGGCTTGCCTGTGACATTCTTGCACTGGTCTCTACATTACTCTCCAGCACGCCGATCTGTGCCTCGGCGTTCGTCAGCGCTGCCTCCCCTTCTTCCTGCTGTAACTGGTACTCGCTGTTGTCAATGATCAGCAGCGTGTCTCCTTTTTTTACTTCCTCATTCTCCTCATATCTGATTTCCCTGATGAAGCCCGTCACACGTGAGGTCACCGGGTTGATATATTCCTCTACCTGGGCATCGTTGGTATCTTCATATTTGTACAATTCTGCAAGGGTGATGCCACCCCAGACAGCAAGGGCAAGGGCTATTGCTCCGGCGATCCATGCCGTGATTTTTGTAATTAAATGATCGGTCTGCGTATATTTAGTGTTCGTTTCCATTTTAGAGGTTACCTATGGCCTTTTGTAGTTGATAATATTGTAATTGTGCTGCTATTCTTGCCGCAGCATAGTCAAAGCGGGTTTGCAGTAGTTGGGTGTCTGCATCCAGCAGATCTGTAATCAGCGACAGCTGATTGAAATATGTATTGTTGACGATCCTGAGATTTTCTGTGGCCTGACTGATATTTTCTCTGGCCACGTCTATGCGTGTCAGGGATTCTCTGTACCTCAGAAAAGCTTCATTTACTTCCTGTCTGATCTTGTCTTCAGTATCGGCATGTTCCACCTCCTGATGTTTATATTGTATCTCTGCAGCCTTTACTTTGTGCCTGTTTTGATAGAGGGAAGAAATCGGATAACTGGCCTTGATGCCACCGAAACCTATACCATATAATGCTACCGAGTACGGATAAATCAGAATCTGCGGATAGCTGTAATTATAATTGGCAAACAGCCCGAGTTTAAGCGCTCCGTTAGCCTTTGCACTCTTGATATTCAGCTTGCTGAGTTGCGCTTCCTTTTCAGATATTTTGAAGGCAGGAGAATGTTCCATCGCGTCAGTCAGATACTCCGTATAGGATTTCAGTACCGGTAATTCAGCCTGCTCAGCCTTTTCAGGTTCAATCACGGTTTGATCCGGCATCCCTGTCAGGATATTGAGTTTCTGATTGGCTATGAGGATATCATTATCGAGATGCAGGAGCGACATCCTCTGGCGCGACAACTGCAGGGTACCTCTAAGCACGTCACTTTTAAGCACTACCCCATTTTTCAGCAGCTGGTTGATCTCCGACAATTGCTTTTCCTGTGTGCTGATATCCTTCAGCAGCAGTTCCTTAAAGATCATGCTCCGCTGCAGATCCAGGTAGTAGGCTGTCGCCCTTAACTTAATTTCTTCAGTACTCAGGTTTTTCTGTTCAACAGCGATTTCATTTTCTTTTTTTTCCTGAGCAATTTTAGTACTGACCTTCCCTCCGTTGTATAAATTGAGATAGGTCTCTCCACCAAAACTGTAGCTGGTATGTACGGGCAGCTCATATTGATCAGGCGTGTGTAGTAAACCATGGGTATAGATCGGCAAATTGGTGATTTTAGAGTATTCCGCTTCCGCAGAAATTTCAGGAAGGCGCTCTGCCTTCGCATCCTTTATGCCTTCTTCTGTACGCAAAACCTTCAGGTCCTGCATTTTCAGGCGTTTGTTATTGGTCACCACCTTATCCCAGATCTGGGACAGGGAAAGCTGAATATGTTCAGTCTGTTGGGCATTTGTGGTGTTCAGCAGGAAGAGCAAAGAGCAGGTGAGAACGAATTTTTTATTACGGTAGTACATGATATTAAAATGTTACACAAAATTACGGCTATGAATAAGCTGTAATTTTACATATATTACCAAATATTTGTCCATTCCAGCCAATGCAGAAAACTGAGATAGAAACATACCTCGACGCCATAGAAATCAAGCCTAAAAGTGTGTATGTGGTACATGAGAAAATGGAGCGTATACTGCCTTTACATTCCCATTCCAAAAGCCAGCTCACTTACGTAGACGGCGGTATTGCCTATATTTTCACAGGAGATAAAACGTACTTCATCCCCTCCCGTCACTATATCTGGATCCCCAGTAACCTGCCGCATTATGTTAAAGTGAGAACATCAGCCACCATTACCAGGAACTTATACTTTTATACTGAAGATGATCATACAGATCCTTTTTATACAAAATTTGGAATCTACCCGGTGAACAATCTGCTCTTTGAAATGATTGGCTTCACCAATAACTGGGCTGGTTATATCGAAAAGAAAGATAGCGGTTACCATTTTCTGGCGGCCATCAAAAACATGCTCCCTCAGATGAGCACCAAATCTTTCCCCATTGCATTGCCGACAACCAACAATACTAAACTGAGACCTGTCATTTTATACATGGCACAGAATTTCGGTCAGCAAATTACGCTCGAGAATATCGGCAGCCGTTTTGGAATGGGTGAAAGGACATTATCGCGACTGTTTCAGTCGACCATCAACATATCTTTTTTACAATATCTGAAACTGCTGAGAATCGTCAGGGCTATAGAAATGATCCTGCAGGATGATCACAGTACTACAGAAATAGCCTATCTGACAGGCTACAACAGCCTTGCCGCGTTCAGCAAAGCTTTTTACCAGGTCACCAATATCAGACCCTCAGATTTTAACAAGCAAAACCGCTAAACCAGTCTTTTCAGATAAAAATCTGTAGGCAGATCTACGATCAAAGGCACTTTCTCTACCGCGACAAAACTCAGGTCAAGACCAAAGCCCTTCTCTTCAGGTACACTAAAAGTCTTGAGTATACCATAATAGATCATGGTTGCACGCTCGATAAAATGCAGACTGCTGGATGTTGACAATACCTTTTCGATCACGACAAACCTGAAATCACCGGCAATCTTGTGTTCCTTCAGAGAGGTGTATTTACTGGTGATATCAATCTCTCCGTTTTTAACCAGCTCTTCCACCACTTTCCTGAACAATACATTAACCCTTTGCTCTACCCTGAAGCCCAGTTTAAAATCTATTCTGATTAGTTTTTTATCAATAAGCTGCTGCACCCGGTATTCCATAGTATAAGGTTCATCGGTTACATCCACATGCAATAACCAATAGACATCGGCTCTTTTCGGATGTTTCTGGATCATGGAGTACATAATGGACGACTCAATCTCAGAATTGAAATTCGCACTGGTCAGGTATACGAGCTGCGAAGCATATTTTGGTATCGATTCATCTTCAGAAATTTTGCTGATGATCGGGTAGAATTTCTCAATATCTACAAAACGCATGTAGCGGTTTCGGATTCTTCTGCCATTAAACCAGGCCCACATGATGGAGAACAGCGATATTCCCAGGATCAGCGTAAACCAGCCTCCATGAAGGATTTTTGCTGCATTTCCTGCAAGGAAGGTTAATTCAATCACGCCGTAGATCGTCAGAAAAATCACGATTGCATACATTGGCACTTTCTTGCGCATGAGGAAGATCGATACCAGGATGGTGGTCATCAGCATGGCTACGGTAATAGACAGACCATAAGCGGCCTCCATATTTTCCGACTTACGGAAAATCAGCACCACGAGAATACATCCTATAAATAATACCCAGTTCATGGATGGCACATACAACTGTCCTTTTGAATTACTTGGGTAATTGATTTTTACTTTAGGCCACAGGTTGAGACGAACAGCCTCAGAGATCAGAGTGAAAGAGCCTGATATCAGGGCCTGACTTGCTACTGCTGCTGCCACGGTGGCAATCAGGATACCGTAGAGCAGGAACCAGTCGGGCATAATATGGAAGAAAGGATTGATATCTCCCAGTTTCCTGCCCTGCAGCTGGAGTAGCCAAACGCCCTGCCCCATGTAATTGAGGATCAGACACAGTTTTACGTATACCCAGCTTACGCGGATATTGGAGCGACCGCAATGGCCCAAATCTGAATATAAAGCCTCAGCTCCCGTGGTACACAGGAATACTGCACCGATAATCAGGAAAGCCTCAGGATTGGTGGTCAGGATATGATAGGCATAATATGGATTTACCGCTTTCATTATTTCCGGGAAATGAGCGATATAAACGCCTCCGAGGACAGCAATCATGGTAAACCACAACCACATGATCGGGCCGAATGCCTTGCCTATAAAAGAAGTACCGAATTGCTGTATACCAAAAAGAAAAGTAATGATCAGGATAACAATTGGCACGGTAGGCAGGTCATGATAAATAATGCCAAGTCCTTCAATAGCCGAGGATACCGTCACCGCCGGAGTCATGATCCCGTCGGCGAGCAATGCTGCCCCTCCGATCATCGCAGGAATGATCAGCCATTTTGCCTTGCGTTTAACCAGTGAGTACAGGGAAAAGATTCCTCCCTCACCTTTGTTGTCTGCCTGAAGAGTAATGATAACATACTTAATCGTGGTTTGAAGCGTGAGCGTCCAGATGATACAAGATAAACCTCCTAAAATCAGGTCTGAAGTTATGATCCTGTCGCCAATGATCGCCTTAAATACGTAAAGCGGAGAAGTACCGATATCTCCGTAAATGATCCCTAAGCTTATTAATAAACCAGCTGCTGTTAGTTTATTGACATCTTTGTGATTTCCCATTCTGATATTTTAAAATTAAGTGGCGCAAATGTAGGTAATTGTTAAGTCATTGAGATGCACTATTTTCCTTATTTCTTTTATATCAATACAATCCATATAACATTGTTGTGTTGTTTATTTTTACAGGAATAAAATTTTGCGAAGATTCAGCTAAATCCATTTAATACAATATTAAATCAATGTTAACTGATCGAGTTCATTAACAGAATGATAATTATATATTACGAAACTGTTAACTTAGCTTTGTGCTGTGCCGATACCTATTTTTGTAATACATGAACTGCTGATGCGTATTCATGAACTTGACCCTTCCATCGGATCCTACAGATCCCATACTTTTAATACTGTAGGAGCTGTGATCATCACCTCTACCAGAAAAGTCAGAATCCGTAAAGCAATTTTAAACCGGCAGTTCAAAGATCCGGAACTGGTATCTGAGAAAGATCTCCTTCTGATTGCAGGGAGCTAATCCCAAACCTTACCCTGAATTCACGAAGGCTTAACATTGTTCTTTTAAATTTACAACAATCTAAAAGACCTATCATGAACTCCGTTTTCAGTTTCTTCAGCCCCCGTGATAAAAAATTCCAGCCACTATTTGAACGTGATATCAGGAACCTGGTTGAAATATCAGAGAGTCTGGTTAAAACTGTAACTGAGGACAATGAAGAGCTTCGTGAAAAGTATTTCAGAGAAACCGAGCGACTGGAGCAGGTTGGTGATGAGATCTCTCACAGCATATACCTTGAGCTCAGCAAGAACTTTATCACACCCTTTGACAGGGAAGATATCCATTCACTGGTAAGTGCAATAGATGATATTGCCGATTACATCTATGCTACTTCGCTCAACATCGAACTTTATAAGGTTAATACTTTTAGCAAAGAGATCGTACAGGTTAGCATACTGATCTGCAACATGTGTAAACAACTCGAAACTGCAATTTTAGAGCTCCGTAATCTCAGGAATATGAAAATAATTGCCGATATTTGTATTACAATAAATAAAGGAGAGAGCGAGGCAGATTCTCTATGCAACACTGCCATTGCGTACCTGTTTGAATCTGAAACAGACGCCATCGAGCTCATCAAACAAAAGGAGATCCTCCAGAGCCTTGAAATGGCCACAGATAAATGTGACGATGTTGCTAATGTGCTGGAATCGATCCTGATAAAAAACGCGTAAATCAACATGCTGTCAGAAAAGAAGAGTATACCTACAAAGCCGTTATTTAAATTAAATCAGCCCGACGACACCTACAAATTCCAACCCTTGCCCGAGCCACTCGGAGCATACCCCTACCGCCTCAAAGCCGGCATCAAAACTCCGTCTGCAGACAAAATGATCTTCCAGGTAGCCGGAGATACCGGAGGGTTAAAATCACCGGCCTTCCAGCGGTTAATTGCCGAGCAGATGGGAAAACAAGTTAGTAACAGTGATGAAAAACCTTCTTTCCTGTACCATGTAGGCGATATTGTGTATCATTTCGGAGAGTCAGATCAGTACGAAAAACAATTCTTTACTCCATACAGAGATTACCCCCTGCCGATTTTTGCGATTCCCGGCAACCATGACAGCGATGTCAACCCGCTGAATACAAACCCTTATACCAGCCTTGCTCCTTTCAGCAGTGTCTTCTGCGGTACCGAACCCAGGCCCGTTCCATTTGGTACAGATCCGGCACGCAAAAGCGGTATGCAGCCACATGTCTACTGGACGCTTCAGACGCCTGTGGCTAATATTATTGGCCTGGCTACTAACGTGCCTAAATATGGTGTTGTTACTGAAGAGCAGAAACAATGGTTTATTGAAGAGCTCAAACATGCAGCAACTGAACATCAGGAAAAGGCAATCCTGGTAGCATTACACCACGCACCGTATTCAGCGGATTTTAACCACAGCTCAAGTCTGCCGATGATCACCTTCCTGGAGAGTGCCTTTGAAGAAGCGGGCGTTTACCCTGATCTGGTGATGAGTGGACATGTACATAATTACCAGCGTTTCAGTAAAAGTTATGAAGGCGGTAAAATCACGCCCTACATTGTATGTGGAGCCGGAGGTTTTGATGAACTGCACTGGCTCGCGGAGGCGGATGAAAAGCTCTACACCAGCAACAGTGAGATCTTTGACACGGTGAAACTGGAGAACTTCTGTACCATGCAGCACGGTTTTCTGAGTCTGGAGATTACCCGTATAGATGAAGGACATCAGATTGCTGGTAAATATTTTGCCATTCCTCACGAGGGACTGAAAGAAGGTGAAGATGCGACCCTTTACGATGAATTTGTCTATACTGTTATTCGTAAATCATCGGTGTCCAGTGAATCATATTCCCTGTAAAATCTTCATTGAAATAGTACAGGAAGTCTTTTACCGTAGGAAATCCATCATTTCTGACCATCCTTGACAGGGATGCATGATCCAGCAGCTGGTAATCAATAAATATTGCAGGACCAAAGGGATTGATCATTCCCGAATAGTCAATTTGTATGCGTTGTACCGACTGGCATTTGAGGGTGGGCGCAAACTGAAACTCATCACTGGTATTGATGTTGATCACAGGCTGTATATCCATTCCGGCAACCCATTTGTTTTCAGGATCCCTGCGGATGGTGTGTAGCTTGGGTTCCAGGAACTCACTGAACTTCTCGCCTTCCCAGCCTTCACCGTACCGTGCGATATAACGTTCCAGATAGGTAAAATAACTATGGTCCAGATTTCCGGGCCCATCCAGCAATCCCTTCCAGATCTTCTCCAGGAAATAATTTGAATGAGGGCCAAACTTGGTATCAAAACAGAGTTTCATAACTACCTGTGGTCTGAATAATATTGTGAGGCCGTAACCGATTGTAATATCTTCATTTCTTCATCACTGAGCTTTGGAAGATCAATGCCGGCAGCGATATCCTCCAGCTGCTCCAGCGTACGGATGCCGATCACAGCGCTACCCACAACCTGCTGCTGCAGCACAAAACGCAAGGCCGTCTGGGCGGCAGTTCCTGCGGCTTTCAGTTCCTGAATCGCCGATGCAGCGCGGGCTACCTCTTCGGCAGACCAGTTCAGATAGGGCTTGGCAGGTTTGTCTACCAGTAAACCCTGGGCTACACCACCGCGACTGAGTACGCTGATCTGATGTTCTTCCAGGAGAGCAAAACATTCCTCTTCCGGCCTTCTGTCCAGCAGGCTATACTGCATCATGACACTGACTATATTGGATTTTTTCACGTATTCCCTGATGACATTAGGGCGGATTGAGGATATCCCGTAAAACCTGATTTTCCCCTGCTCTTTCAGCAGTTCAAAAGCTTCTATGGTTTCATCTATAGGATCATCAATCGTACCGCCATGCAACTGATAAAGATCGATGTAGTCAGTTTTCAGACGTTTCAGGCTTTCCTCTGCTGCGGCAAGGATGTGTTTTTTGGAAGGATTCCAGTCCCAGCCACTGCCATCTGCACGCCATTGGTTACCTGCCTTGGTAGCAATGATCACCTGATCACGTTTAGTATGGAGAAGTTCGCCGATCAATTTCTCGTTCTCTCCCTTTTCATACAGATCCGCCGTATCAAAAAAGTTGATACCTAAATCAAATGCACGCTGAACAATCTGCTCATTTTGCCTGGCAGTCCCGGTGAGGGACATACAGCCAAAACCTATCCTGCTCACATGAAGATCAGACTTTCCTAAAATTGAATATTCCATAGATTTCACTAAAATATAGGATTAGTTGTAGCTTAAGAAATAATTTTCGAAATATTACGCTCAGCGGTCAGAATGACATTCAACAGATGGAAAGCAGCGAAAAAAAGACTACTTTGCTGCTTTTGACATCATTAACAGCTATGCACACGAATTTTTTTGATCATATTACCAAACAATTCGATCTCCCTTTTACCAATCCGGTCCTGATCTTTTCGCTGATTCTATTTATCATACTCATCGCCCCTATTCTACTCGGAAAAATTAAAATCCCGGGCATCGTAGGATTCATTATTGCCGGCATCCTGATCGGCCCCAATGGCTTTAACATCCTTAAAAAAAATTCTGCAATTGAGCTTTTCTCTACGATAGGGCTGTTGTATATCATGTTTATTGCCGGTATAGAACTTGACCTTGCAGATTTTAAGCGTAAAAAACACAAAAGTTTTGTTTTTGGATTCCTGACCTTTGCCGTGCCTATCCTGATTGGTTTCCCTGTCTGTTATTACTTACTGCATTATTCCATGCTGACTTCCATTCTTACCGCGAGCATGTTCGCCACGCATACTTTGGTGGCTTACCCTATTGTCAACAAATTTGGTATATCTAAAAACGAAGCGGTAGCAGTAACCGTTGGGGGTACCATCCTCACTGATACTGCGGTACTGATCATCCTCGCGATTATTATGGGTGCTGTAGACGGACAGCTCAACAGTGCCTTCTGGATTCAGCTGGCAATTTCACTGACCATTTTCACGGCTACGGTATTTATTGTAATTCCAAAGATTGCAAAATGGTTCTTTACCAAACTGGAGAGTGAAAAAACCTCACATTATATTTTTGTATTGTCGGTCGTTTTCTTTTCGGCATTCCTCGCCCAGCTGGCAGGGATTGAACCTATTATCGGTGCTTTCGTGGCCGGACTGGCATTAAACCGTCTGATTCCCCATTCTTCGATTCTCATGAACAGGATAGAGTTTGTAGGTAACGCCTTGTTTATCCCATTTTTCCTGATCAGCGTAGGGATGCTGGTCGACCTTCGGGTGTTGTTCCGCGGGCCGGATGCCTTAATCATCGCAGGCTCACTCACCCTGGTAGCGATTCTGGGAAAATACCTTTCCGCAACTTTTACGCAATGGATTTTCAAATACACTAAAAACCAGCGCTTACTGATTTTCGGTCTGAGCAGTGCACATGCCGCGGCAACGCTTGCTATTATTCTCGTGGGCTACCAGGCAAAGATCATTGACGACAATATCCTGAACGGAACAATCATCCTGATCCTGGTGACCTGCGTAGTAGCCTCATTCGCCACCGAGCGTGCCAGCCGCGCTATCGTGTCTGCCGAAGAGATCAGCGGGCCTGACCAGCATTATACAGAGAATATCCTGATTCCCATTGCCGATTTCAACAACATGGACTCCATGCTGGATCTTGCAGTGTTATTTAAGGATAAGAACAGCACACAGCCCATCAGTCTGCTCTCCGTTGTTCCTGACAGCGATAATGCCCAGGCTAACCTGCTCATTGCACGCAAAAAACTGAATGACTCCGTAAAATATGCTTCGGGAAATGGTACCGAGGTAGAGATTATCGCAACGCTGGACCACAATGTGCCCAGCGGAGTATTGCGGATAGCAAAAGAAAAATCGACCAATATTATTATTACCGGCTGGCGCAGACGCACTACAGTTATTGATAAGTTTCTGGGTGATAAATCATCCGCGCTGATCGAAAACTCTTCTGCCAACCTGTTTGTGCTGCACCTGGCGAAACCTATCACTGTACATAAGAATATTCAGCTGGTTTGCCCTCCCGCAGATCTGATGGAGAAAAACATGGCGGTCTGGTTATCAAAGGTTTGTAAACTGAGTTCAGAATTGAGTCTTGATGTGATCTGCTATTGCGATGAGCCTACACAGTTGCATATCGAACATTTCCTCGCAGTGACGAAAACAAATGCCAACTTTATCTTTAATCCAACTGAAGTCTGGAAAGAGTGGAAATTACTGAAGTCGAGGTTAATGACAGATGATCTGCTGATCTTTGTGCTCGACCGGAAGGTGGAAAGCAATTACCTGCTGTCCCTAACCTATACACAAAGTAAACTGGAGCAATTATTTGAACATCAATCGAGGTTACTTATCTATCCGCAAACATAAAAGGCTCTACCAGCCCATCCTCGATCGCAGCGATAGAATCTGCTCTGCATGATGTTTGCCATGCCAGTTATAATTATTGGCCATCTGCCACAAAGGGATATAACTCTGATCCCCGGGATGGAAATATTCACGTTTCCAATCCTCGTCTGTCAGCTGCATCATCAGTGATACCCATCGTCTGTGCAGGGAATGGATCAGCGTAACCGATACATTTAAAGGCACATCCGTTACATCCGGCAGCTCCGCCCAGAGTTTCTCTTCATAGGGTTTAATCACCGGACGCTCTTCGGTCAGCGCCAGCTTCATCCTGATATAGGCATTCATGTGACTGTCAGCCACATGATGCACCACCTGGATAATTGTCCAACCTCCCTCGCGGTAAGGAGTGTTCAGCTGCGCTTCATCCAGATTCTCAATACAGTAATCAAATAACAGCGGAACGGACCTGATAGAACCTATCCAGCGTTCCAGCAGTTTTTCAGTATAGTTTTCTGCAGGTACAAAGCGCCCGATCGGGAAACTATGTACCTCCAAATGATTTTGCTCTTGCGGGTTATTCATGTTATAGCAGTTTATCTGGTGTAATAGGCAGATCTCTCACCCGTTTGCCCGTTGCATTGTATACTGCATTTGCTACAGCCGGTGCTACGCCGATGATCACAATCTCCCCTAAGCCTTTTGAGCCCATGGGGTTAAGATACGGATCTTTTTCGTTAACAAACATCAGTTCCATCTGGGGAATGTCTGCATGCACAGGCACATGGTAGTCGCCAAAACTGGCAGTAACCGTGCGACCCGTACGATCGTCCAGCACTACATCTTCCATCAGCGCCATGCCAATACCGCCCACAAGTCCGCCCATGCTCTGGCTCCGCGCCGTCTTAGGACTCACCACTGTACCACAGTCAATTACAGAAACTGCATTCTTGATTTTCACCACTCCTGTCAGCTCATGTACATGCGCCTCAATAAAGTGTACAGAGAAAGAGTAGAACGAGTATTTTTTGCTTTCTTCACCCGGCGCAGCATCGCCTTTGATCACCAGTTCAGGCAGATTATCCCCCTTAAACAGTGAAGCGATATCCACTCTTGACGAAGGATCATTGGAATTAACCAGCTGATTACCTACAATTTTTATATCCCTGGCCACAGCATTGTTCCATTCCGGTTTCTGCTTGGCAGCACGCTTAGCCAGTTCAACCTTCAGGTTTTCACAGGTAGCGATAATGGCAGATCCTACGGTAGCTACCGTATTCGAACCACCCTGCATAGGGGCTTTTGGAAAAGTGGAGTTACCCAATTGAAAACTGATCTTCTCTGTGGAGATTCCCAGGTTCTCGGAGGCAATCACCGTCATTGAAGTCGCCGTACCAGGTCCGATATCAGCGATCGCGGATTGCAGCAGCAGTGTACCGTCAGGTCTGAATGTAGCTTTTGCCGAGGCGCCGCCGCGGAAGGCACCAAAAGTTCCTGTAGCCACACCGTATCCCACTTTCCATTCTCCCTCCTGGTTGGCATCAGGCTCAGTTTTACGCTTGTTCCACCCGATTTTTTCAGCGCCCAGCTCGTAACATTTTTTCAGGTAGTTGCTCGACCATGGTAATTGTTTATCGGGGTCTTTATCAGCATAGTTGGCCAGGCGCAGAGCGATAGGATCCATCTTCAGCTTATAGGAAAGCTCATCCAAAGCACACTCCAGTGCAAAGGAGCCTGTAGCTTCGCCCGGACCGCGCATCGGAGCCGGTGTACTCACATTCAGCGGAACGATCCTGTATTTGGTATCCACATTAGGAATATCATACATCATGCGCGACATGATCAGGACATTTTCTGTAAACTCTTCATACATGGAAGTTTTACCATAGGAAGCATGCGATAAACCTACAATCTTCCCATCCTTTGAAGCACCGATCGCTACCTTTTGCAAGGTATAGGGACGATAGCCCACCATGTACGACATCTGGTTTCTGTGCAGTACCAGTTTCACCGGTTTCTGTACTTTCTTTGCCGCCAGAATGGCAATAATCTCATGCGGCCATACCCTCAGGGCAGAGCCAAAAGCACCACCTACATACGTAGATAACACCTTCACATTTTCTACGGGAAGCTGGAAAGACTTGGCAATACTGGCCGCAGTCTGTTGTGAGCCCTGAGTTTTATCCACCAGTGTCAGTTTATCGGGAGCTTCCCAGTTGGCGATAATGGAATGCAACTCCATAGGATGATGCGCCTCAGATGGCTGGATATACTCCTCATTCACCTGAAACTCTGCATCTTTATAAGCCATGGCTTTGCCACGTGTAAAGTCGGTCGTAAATCCCTTAGGGTCTGCCTTTGCTTTTTTTGGAATAATAGCCTTTGACAGGTTATCCTCCAGGTTACTATATGACTGCTGTTTAGCGTAAGTTGCTTTCACCAGCGTCGCCGCATACCGGGCTCTCTCAAAAGTATCAGCAATCACGACAGCGATTGGCTGACCGTTATAATAGATATTCGGGCTGTCGAAAGCACGCAGCTGCTTCTGGATCACATCCTGATTCTGCAGCTTGTATTCGGGCACACCGGGCGTATTTAAATGTGAGATTACAGCGATTACGCCTGGTGCCCATTCTGCTTTTTTGGTATCCAGCGCGGTAATCACACCGCTACCTACGGTACTTTCTACCAGAACTCCGTAAGTGAGTTCTTCCAGTTGTACCTCTGCCGTGTATTTCGCAGCTCCTGTCACCTTCACACGGCCATCCACACGTGACAGTGCGGTTTCCATATCTGCGTTTTCTAAATGTTTTTTGCTCATCTTCTATCCCTTTATGCCCGAAGCTGTTTTTAAGGCCTGAACCATTGTGTTTGGAGCTAATTTCAGCTTGAAAGCGTTATGCTCATATGCTTTGGCACCTTTCATTGCCAGTTCGGCCGCCATTTTAAAATTCTCTACAGTAGCTTCTTTGCCTTTCAGCATCTGCTCTGCTTCTTTTAAGCGCCATGGTTTGTGCGCCACACCACCCATTGCCAGGCGGATATCCCTGATTGTTGTACCTTCCAAATCCAGCGCTACCGCTACCGATATCAATGCAAAGGCATAAGAAATCCTGTCGCGCACTTTCAGGTAGGTCGTATGTGCAGCAAAATTATTATCAGGAATATTGATCCCTGTGATGATCTCCTTTTTATCCAGTGTCGTATCCAGTTCAGGATGTGTGCCCGGCAAACGGTGAAATTCACTGATGGGAATTTTCCTGTCACCTTTAGGGCCAGACACTAAAATTACCGCATCCAATGCCGTCAAAGCGACATTCATATCACTAGGGTTAACGGCGATACAGGAACTGCTGGCGCCAAATATCGCGTGCATCCTGTTGTATCCTTCCATGGCCCCGCAACCAGATCCGGGTACACGCTTGTTGCAGGGTGCAGAGACATCGTAAAAGTATCCGCAACGCGTGCGCTGCAGCAAGTTACCGCCCATTGTTGCCTTGTTCCTTAGCTGCGCCGAAGCACCCGCAAGCATGGCCTGTGACAGTAGCGGCTGGTATTTCAGCACATCGGCATTCTCCGAGGCGACAGCATTTCTTACCGTCGCACCAATGTGCAGCAAGCCATCTTTCTTAGTAATCGTATCAAAATTCAGATGATTGACATCCACCAGTTTCTCCGGTGCCATCACTCCATATTTCATCAGATCAACCAGGTTTGTTCCACCGGCAATCAGTTTTGCAGCGGGATTCTTTGACAATTCAGTGATCGCTGCCAGGGGGCTGCTTACCCTTTTGTATTGGAAATTGTTCATATCTTGCCTCCCTCCTTCACTTCTTTAATTGCATTGACAATGTTGCCGTAAGCACCACAGCGGCAAATGTTTCCGCTCATAAACTCTCTTATTTCCATTTCAGAATTGGCATGACCTTCATTGATGCAGGCAATGCCGGACATGATTTGTCCGGGGGTACAGTATCCACATTGGAAACCATCATGTTTGATAAAAGCTTCCTGCATGGGATGCAGCTTATCTCCATCCGACAAGCCCTCAATTGTAGTAATTTTGGCACCGTCATTCATTACCGCGAGTTGCAGGCAGGAAAGCGTCCTCACACCATCTACATGGACAGTACAGGCACCACACTGGCCCTGGTCACATCCCTTCTTGGTTCCCGTCAGTTTTAACCGCTCCCTGAGAAGGTCGAGCAAGGTTGTTCGGGGTTCTACTTTTAAGTTATGTTGTTTACCATTGATCTCGATACTCAGCGGCATCTGTTCAATGGCTTCGGAAAGTCTTTCGTCTAATTTGAGATCAGATGCTTTAACTGCGGCTACCGGGGTTAAAGCAATGGCAGTGATCACAGATGACTTCTTGAGGAAGTCGCGGCGGGAATCTTTTTCTATCATTAGGGTACGTTATAGTGTTCGGTATGAACTACCAATTTCGAGCATTTGTTTGACCGAAAGACCTATAATAACAGAGAAAATACAGTATAGAATGAATCTAATTAGTTTTAGCTGATCTGATACTCTTCCAGTTTTCTGTAAAGTGTTGTCAATCCGATGCCAAGCAGTCTTGAGGTTTCGGTTTTATTATTCTGCGTATACTTTAATACTTTGAGGATATGCATCTTTTCTACCGTTTCCATTTTCATGGAATCGCCTTCTACAATGCCCTGATGAAACTCATAGGGGAGTAAGCCAGCTTCCAGCACAGCCTCATCTGCGAGGATCACGACCCTTTCAATCACATTTTTGAGTTCCCTGATATTTCCTTTCCAGGCATGGTTCTGCAGCAGCGTGATGAACTGCTTGTCCATCGTAAAATCAGGTTTATTCACTTTTGCTGAAAACTGCCTGAGGTAGTGGCCGGCGATCAGTGGGATATCCACCTTCCTGTCTTTCAGTGCAGGCAGTTCAATAGAAAATACAGAAAGCCTGTAATAGAGATCCAGCCTGAAACGTCCTTCCTCAGCTTCTGCCTTCAGGTCGCGGTTTGTCGCGGCGATGATCCTTACGTTAACTTTCGAGGTTTGGGTATCTCCAACCTTAATGAAGGTCTGGCTCTCCAGTACGCGTAAGAGTTTGGCCTGCAGATCGAGGCTCATCTCTCCAATCTCATCCAGAAATAACGTGCCTTCATTTGCCTCCTGCAGCAATCCTTTTTTATCCTTCAGTGCTCCGGTAAATGCCCCCTGTTTGTAACCAAAAAGCTCACTTTCCAGTAAGTCGGGATTAAAGCCACTGCAATTCAAAGCTACAAAAGGCTTTAATTTACGCGGACTTTCATAATGGATGGCCTGGGCAAAAACTTCTTTCCCTGTTCCCGTTTCTCCAAGCAACAATACGGTAGTATCCGTTGGTGCTACCCTCCTGGCCAGGTCGACCGCCTGCAGAATGGATTTGGATTGTCCGAGGATAGAGCTGAAGTCATATTGTTTCTGAATTTTGGACTCCAGTTCAAAGACACGGTACTGTAGTCTGGCCTTATCCATAGCTTTATAAACCAGAGGAATAATCTTATCATTATCATCACCTTTAGTGATATAATCAAAAGCTCCGTTTCTCATGGCCTTCACGCCATCCTGAATGGTTCCGAATGCGGTGAGACTGATCACCTCTGCATAGGGCTTCAGTTCTTTAATCTGTTTGACCAGCTCTATGCCATTGATATCGGGGAGTTTCACATCGTTGATCACTACCTGAATTTCATGTGCAGCAAGCGTTTTCAGTCCATCTTTTGCTGTATTGGCCTGAAAAACCGTAAAACCCTCCAGTTCAATTATTCTTGCGAGAAGGCTACAAATCTTTTTTTCGTCGTCAATAATCAGGACACTTTGCTGCATGGTTAAAAATTTCAGCAAAAATACTGATAATAACAATAGAATAGCCCGATAAAACAAAAGCTTCCATGGCTGATGGAAGCTTGTTATTGCAATTTTTTTTAAAAGGTTTTAGCGTACGTTCTTTTGTAAACGAGCCAGACCGATGATCCCTAATACTGAAGTTAAAACTACTGTAATCATACCGTTATTTTTTGGTTAGTAATCGAAGATAAATATTTTTTTAAATAATCCAAACAATTTTTATTCACGTTTGTATAAACTACACAAACTGCTTTTTCAGCGGTTTTTTTAAACGTTAGAATAGTGATCTTTTTTCCTATTTTTGACATATCAATTTAATCATTTTGGCGAAAATCAAAAAGAACTCTCACAGAATACTCTACAGAAAGTACTCCTCTAATATTAAATATATTATGATGGCGCTGACTGTGCTGATCATTACTTTTTTCTTACCCAAGCAGCCCCGGTTCAGATATGAATTTCAGAAAGGAAGGGTGTGGCTCAACAAAGACCTGATCTCCCCCTTCAGCTTTGCGATACTCAAAACCGCTCCGCAGGTAAGTACCGATAAAAAAGATGCACTGGCAAATGTGCTGCCGATCTATCGCTATAACCGGGATCTGTTCAACAGTGTTGAAGAAGCCTATACCAATGAATTTGATGTCAAATGGCGCGGCAATACCTTTCCTGAGGAAGCCAAGGAACCGACGAAAGCTGCCTCGCTGAAGCTGCTCAAAAGTATTTACGACAGGGGGATCATTGCAACGAACTCCAAACATGAGAAGGGCAGCAAGTTTTATGATATTTCCCTTCTGGACAATAATATCTCTACTACCGTTAGCACGCAGGATTTGTTTACGGTTCAGGGCGGACTGGATTATTTCAACAGCACTTTTACTTCCATCAACCTGAAGGAGAAGGAAGTGGTGATGAATCTGGTTGAAGACCACCTGCAGCCAAACATTGTATTTGATGAAAAGCTGACGGCGATTGTGCAGGACAATACGATCAACAGTCTTTCCACTACCCGCGGAATGGTGCAGAAGGGTGAGGTGATCATTGCCAAAAACAATGTAATTGATGACGAAGCTTATCAAAAGCTGCAATCATTTAAAGAAACTTATGAGGCGCAAACCAAAACAATCGGCGACAGCAAGCTGGTTTATCTTGGGCAGATTCTTCTGGTGGCCTTTGTATTAAGTCTGCAGATGGTATTCCTGAACTTATTCAGAAAAGATATCTTTGCTGATAACAGACAGCTTTCCCTGCTCCTGCTGGTGATTACCACCATGCTGCTGGCTTTAACCTGGTCGATCAAACTGAACCTACCCAACGTCTACTATATTCCTTTTTGTATCGTTCCCATTATTATCAGGATCCTCTTTGATACCAGGCTGGCGCTGTATCTCCATTTACTGGTGATCCTGATTGCAGGCTTTTTTGTACCCAACAGCTTTGAGTTTGTATTTTATGAAACTACTGCGGGAATGGTGGCGATCTACAGTATCCGTAACCTGATCAAGAGGGAGCAGCTGCTGCTTTCTGCAATGTTTATCCTCACGGCGTATTTTATCTGTTTCCTGGGTATAGCATTGCTGCGCGAAGGATCTTTCCAGGAAATCGAATGGATTAACTTTGTGCCTTTTGTAATCAGCGTCTTGTTATCATTACTTGCATATCCGCTGATCTATGCGTTTGAAAGGGTATTTGGCATTACATCCGATGTGGCATTGATAGAGCTGACCAATACCAATAATAAATTGCTGAGGGAGCTTGCTTTTAAAGCACCGGGTACTTTTCAGCATTCACTGCAGGTAGCGAACCTGGCTGAGGCTGCCATCTTTAAGATCGGTGGTAATTCATTACTGGTAAGAGCGGGTGCGCTGTACCACGATATCGGTAAAATTGAGAACCCACAGTATTTTATAGAAAACCAGAATACCTCGCTCAGTCCGCATGATAAGCTGCCTTATGAACAAAGTGCCCAGATCATCATCAAACACGTGCATAAAGGCATAGAAATTACGCGCAGAAACCAATTACCGGAAAGTGTGATCGACTTCATCAGAACGCACCACGGAAATACACGTGTGGATTTCTTCTACCAGTCTTTCCTGAAGAATTCTCCTGAGAAATTTGTGGACGAAAATATCTTCAGATACCCTGGTCCTATTCCATTTTCTAAGGAAACAGGGGTATTAATGCTGGCAGATTCGGTCGAAGCAGCCTCAAGAAGTATCAAAAATCCGGACGCTCAAAACATAAATGACCTCGTAGAACGCATCATAAATTATAAATTGGAACAAAATCAATTAGATAATTGCGATTTAACATTAAAAGATCTTGAAACTATCAAACTGATATTCAAGACCATGCTTATGAGCATCTATCATGTGCGTATAGATTACCTGCAAAACGTTTAAAATAATTTTTGTAAATATATTTCTATTACTATATTTGCAACCCCGGAAAACGGGTAACAATTTTAAACGGAGGGATGCCTGAGTGGCCGAAAGGAACAGTTTGCTAAACTGTCGTACTGGCAACGGTACCGAGGGTTCGAATCCCTCTTCCTCCGCTGAAATAGTAAAAAAAGGTTTAAATCTAGATTTAAACCTTTTTTTGTTTATAACTAATTCTAGTCTCAATGTTGACAAGAGAGGACTTACATATCATTCCTACTGATCTATTAGATCACTATAAAGATGTGGTTTCAGAAGAAGCTCTGTTAACTGCATTCAATCAATTGGAAGATGCTGAACTTTCAACAACTGAATTTAGCTTTTATACTTCAGTGGCTTCCGTGTATTCGAGCAAAATTGAGGGAGAAGCAATAGAGCTTGATTCCTACATCAAGCATAAGCGCTTCAATATTGAATTTCAGCCTGACTATACCCGTAAAATAGACGACCTGTATCTTGCTTATCAATTCGCCTCTCAAAATAGACCAGGGAAAGAGACGTTTGCTCAGATGCATATGATCCTGGCGAGACATATTGTCTCTACCAATTGGCTTGGTAAATTCAGAAATCAGAATATGTTTGTTACGACTAAAGACGGGCGTATCGAATATGTAGCAGCTACTCCAATTGAAGTACCGTCTGAAATGGACAAATTATACGCCGATCTTGAAATATTGCTGGGCGCTGAACTGACTATCTCAGAAACTTTCTTCTTTGCCAGCATGCTACACCTTGTATTTGTAAAGATACATCCCTGGAATGATGGAAATGGTCGTAGTGCCCGATTATTTGAAAAATGGTTCCTTGCACAGAAGCTGGGATATAAATCCTGGTTTGTTCAGTCTGAGAAATACTACTATACTCAGCATGAAACTTATTATAAAAACATAAGAGCATTAGGTCTGGAATATCCTGATCTGGATTATTCAAAAGCTTTACCGTTTTTGTTAATGTTACCAAAATCTGTAACGGATAAATAGTAAAAGCCAGTCTGTCTCGTCCTGGAAAAACTTTACTACTGTAACAATAACCAAGATGTTTGCAACATTTGGGAAACTGCTGCATCTATTTAGCAATGTTAATCATTGTAAGACATTTCCTTTATGACCAAGTATCTACTCTCCTTTCTCATTGCTTTGCAATGCAGTTTAAATGTTATCAGTTTAAAAGCGCAGGAAACCAAACACCTGATTGCTGGCACTGTGATAGACAGCCTTACCAATAAACCAGGCGAATTTTTTACGATCGCACTAAAAAACGATTCAGCGGTGCTAAAAAGTACAATATCTGATCAGCAGGGAAAATTCTCCTTTACAGGAATCCGCAGCGGGAAATATACCCTTGTCATCGGCTCAATAGGATATCAGTCCAGGCAAATAGTCAGCAACCTGAAGGGAGATGTAAATCTCGGCACGATCAACATGAGCGCAAGCGGCAACAAACTCGATGAAGTAGCAATTACGGGCAGCAAACCCCTGATCAAACAAGAGCCCGATCGTATCACATATGATATTCAGGCTGATCCGGAAAGCAAGGTGATGTCAGTGATGGATATGATGCGCAAAGTACCTTTGCTCTCAGTAGATGCAGATGATAACGTTAAGCTCAAAGGAACCGGGAATTATCGAATCCTGATCAATGGAAAACCCTCAGGGATTCTTACACGTGACCCTAAAGAATATCTCAAAAGTATGCCTGCTGCTGGTGTGCAGAAGATTGAAGTGATCACCACTCCCCCTTCCAAATATGAAAGTGAAGGATTGGCGGGCATCATTAATATCATGACCTCGAGGAAAGTGGAAAATGGTTATAATGGCAACCTGAATTTTCGCCAGCAGTTTCCTGGTGGTCCCAGTGGCAATATGAACGTTACTGTTAAACACAATAAACTAGGGGTAAATCTCTATGGAGGAACAGGCATCTGGAAAGTTGATGGGATCAAACTGACTGACAACAGAAACAGTCGCGGTACAGCAGTACCATCAAGCCTTAATTCATTAGGCTTTCAAAAAATTGATAACAAATGGGCATGGGGGGGCGGAGAAGTCAGCTATGAAATTGATTCGCTAAATCTGGTTACCGTTGAGATCAACCCATATGGCGGGCACAACCAGCAGGATCTGAATAACCGGTTTGTGATCACTGATGGCGACCTGCGTACTACGTATGACATGGATAGCCGCACCAGGTACGAATGGGGCGGAACTGATTATACGTTTAATTTTCAAAAAGGCTTTAAGAACAAAAAGGAGCACCTGCTTACGTTCTCCTACAAGTTCTTTGACAGTTCAGAGCCGCAGCTGAATGATGTGATGTTTAATAATCGAGTGAACTTTACAGGACCTGATTACAAACAGGACAATATCAGCAAATCAAAGGAGCAAACTGCCCAGATAGACTACATCAACCCTTTTAAAAAGCTTATTTTTGAGGCCGGGGCTAAAGCTATTTTGCGTAACGGACAGAGTGACTTCAAGTTTCTCAATTTTAACCAGTCGCAAAACGACTATCTGATTGATCCCGCACAAAGTAACCGCTATAGTAATGATCAGAACATCTATGGCATCTACAATACCTATACCCTGAAGCTTAAAGATTGGACAATGAAGGCTGGGGCCAGATTGGAGGGTACCTATGTAACCGGAAACTTTGAAAGCACAAATTCTACAGTGAAGTCAGATTACTTTAACCTGATCCCTTCAGTTTCCGTTAACCGTACCCTGAAGAACAGCCAGAGTATCAGTCTGGGTTTTACCCAACGCATACAGCGCCCTGCAATATGGGATCTTAACCCATTTGTAGATAAATCCAGGCCAAACTTCGAAACCTTTGGGAATCCAAATCTTGAGGCTACCCTCAGTAATAACTTTGAACTCACCTACAGTAATTTTAAAAAGGGCTCAGTCAACCTCAGCCTTAGCTACAACTTTGCCAATAACACGCAGCAACAGGTATTTGAATATATCGAGAGCCTTAACCTAACCAGAATTACCTCATATAACATCGGGAAAAACAAAATGCTGGGAACAAATGCCAATTTCACTTACCCCTTGACAGATAAATGGAACATGAACGTAAGTGCTAACCTGAATCATCTCTGGCTGGAGGGCGTAATCAATGGAGTTAATACCAAAAATAGTGGCATTACAGGGTACGCGAACTTAAATACCAGCTATAAATTTGAGAAACAATGGAAGGCGAGCCTCTCGTACAACTATGGCGCACCGGATGTATTACTACAGGGCAAGTCCAATTACTATTATTTTATAGGTTTGAGCGGCAGTAAGGACATCATTAAAGACAAGCTGACCTTCTCTGCCATGGTTGCCAATCCCTTCCAGCAATTCAGGACTTTCAGAAGTTACAGCGAAGGTGTGAATTTTACACAGGAACAAACGCGCGACAATCCTTTCAGGCGTGTTACGCTGGGACTGAACTGGAAATTTGGTAAGCTGCAAGGCGCAATCAAGAAAAGTGAACGCAGTATTACCAATGACGATACTAAAAAGGCATCTAATTAAATGAATGCCTTTTTAGTATCATAACAATTGTTCTGAGAGCATTCATACCTTGCAGATAATTTATTAAAATATTTGTCTCAAAATATCTTGATAATTAAAATAATTGATGCAACTTTGTAGCATATGTATAAGCAGATGCTCTCCTCTCCAAATAAAATTCATCGGTTCCTGTCGATGTTTTTGGTGATGCTTCTGCTTTTTATCTCCATTTTACAGCTTGCTCATGCCCACAAAGTATTTGCATTTGATAAACAGGATATTTCTACAGATGCTGTGTCTGCCGTTGAAAAGTGTGAGATATGTGATTTTATAATTCATAAACACAGCACTTATCTTCCTGTACATTTAGTACACAATGTTATTGTAGTTGCAACAAATGAGGTATCACCTCCATGCAGTTCCTATGTCTGTGATTACGAATGCACCCTCCAGGCTTTTAGCAATAGAGGTCCCCCAACATTACTTTCCTAAAACAGCTTTCTCTACTGAACGATTTTAACACCATTGCCGATCTCAATCAGCTTTGGAGTAATTCTAATGCATACTCATTTACAACTTTAACTATATTTTTTTTTAAGATGAAATCTTTAAAATCATTACTACTATTTCTTATTGCGTCCATGTTTTTCATCTCCTGTAAAAAAGACAGTGATGATCAGGCACTATCGGCACCAACGATTGCCAACCTGGAGATAGGATCAGGCAATAACGGTCAGGGCATCATTGGCAGAGACTTCCATCTGGATATGGACGTAACTGCCGGCGACAAGATCAACACTGTTCAGATCAATATTAGTCAAAAGACAGGCACTACCTATCCCTCCAATTGGTCATTTGAGTTGATCTGGACAGAATTTAAGGGTACAAAAAACACCAATGTTCACAAACATTTCACGATCCCGAAAGAGGCTCCTACCGGTGATTATGATTTCATTATTAAGGTCACGGATGAGAACGGAACAGTGCTGGAAGAAAAACACGCCATTAAACTGGTTACAGCCGAGAGTCTTCCTGTAAACCCAGAGCTATATTCACTGATGTTGCAGAAAGTGGATAAAGGTTATGTGTATATCCTCAACCGCGGATTTATGCTGGGTGAGGATAAAGGCTTCGCTAAAAATGAAAAATTAAAAGGATTTGTTGATATCAGCAAGGTAAAGGGTGATGGGGTGATGTATAACTTTTTGGTTAGGAAAAGCGCCGGGCACCTACCTGAATCTGTAGAAAAGATTGATTTTTCAAAAGTTATTGTAACCGACTTCAGGGAACATAGGGGCATGGTTGCTCTTGATTATTTTACAAATTACGTGGGTCTTCCGAATTTTAGCCCGAAGGAAATCCTGATAGGTGCATCAACAGACAATAATGTTTCTCCAGGTACAATTAGCGGAGACAAAACCTGGGTGAATGCTGAGTACTATTTTGGTGTGGTATATACCAATAAAACGTATAATATGAGCGTACATTACTACATCCCAGTGACTATGAAAGGGTTCTAACCTGATCACAAAAAGCTGCAATAGCTTTTGTTGCCAGAAAAAGCTATTGTATAAGTTAACCGATTGTTATGCTTGATATTGCAGGGTCAGTCTTGGGGAAGCTATCGGTATATAACCGGTATTTGGAAGGGGTTTGGAACGACTATGCAACGAGTTTCCGACGTGTTTGTTACGACAGTTAGTCGTTTGAAACACGCTGCAAACTTGTTGCACAGTCCTCTCAACTTCCGGTTATATACCCGTTAATGATCAGATATAGACCTAATATTAATATATTGAACACAACCATGAATTGGGTATAGTTCAGCTCCCTCACGAGGATGGCAGCCCTCGCAACTTACTTCTCCATTCTGGCTATCATGATCTCCAGCCTGGGCCTATTCGGTCTCGCAACATTTGCTGCAGAAAAAAGATTTAAAGAACTCGGCATCAGGAAAGTCCTGGGTGCCCGGACATTTCAACTCATCTATATCTTATCCCTCGATTTTATCAAACCAGTATTATTTTCTATAGTCATCTCCATACCAGTAACCTATATCATGTGTTCAAGATGGCTTTCCAGCTTTGCCTACCGCATAGATCTTCAATGGTGGTTTTTTGTTGCCGGTGCCATGGTCGCCATCTTTATTTCTTCAGCTACCATATTCTATCAAACGTACAGAGCCGCAACACTTACACCCATTTCTTCCCTTAAAGCTGATGGCTAAAACAACAAGACACCTTCAGTGTTTAAACATTTTAATTAATTATTATGTTACTGGTTTAAAAGTATAATTTTCCTGCAATTATAAAATTATACTTACTATAAATACACTTTTATTTGCCTAAAATTCAATATTATTAGCCTGCTCAGCATAGATTGTAAGTATATTTGCTTCCTAATTGATGAGATGACGAATAATCCTGAATTTTCCCAGCAACGCCTCTTTAATATGTTTCATGAAATTGAGGACTACGCTATTGTGCTTCTTGATGAGAAAGGGAACATTGAAAACTGGAATAAAGGAGCGGAGAAAATCAAAGGTTATACTGCTGATGAAATTCTGGGATCCAACTTCGAGGTCTTTTACACACCAGAAGATCGGGCAGCGCAGCTACCATCAAAGTTAATTAATGAAGCTGCCACCCATTCCAAAGTTACCCATGAGGGATGGAGGATACGTAAGGATGGCTCCAGGTTTTGGGCAAACATCCTCCTCACTGCCATTCACGATGAGCGTGGCAATGTCATTGGCTTCACCAAGATCCTGCGCGACCGCACTGCTACAAAATTGTCAGAAGATCAGTTACAAGTCTACGAAGACCGCCACAGTAAAATGATTTTGGAAATCACAGATTATGCAATCATTTTACTGGATCTCGATGGCAACATCGAAAATTGGAACAAAGGAGCAGAAAAAATAAAGGGTTATTCACCTGAGGAAATCATTGGTAAGAGCTTCCGTATCTTCTATTCTGCAGAAGACCAGGCCTCCAAACTTCCGGAGAGTTTTATTGAACTCGCTACAAACGAAGGCCGGGCGCAGGCGGAGGGATGGCGCTTCAGGAAAGATGGCTCCCGCTTCTGGGGATTAATCACCATCACCGCACTGCACGATTCCGCAGGTAATACAATAGGATTCTCCAAGGTGACCCGCGATCTTACCGACAAACTGATCGCTGAACAGGCGCAGCTGCAGCACATTGCCGAACTGGATCGTAAAAATAAAGAATTGGAACAATTCACCTATATTGCCTCTCATGATCTGCAGGAGCCGCTGAGAACAATTTCCAGCTTCAATGCCCTTTTCAAAGAAACCTACGGTGCCCAGCTGGATCAGAATGCGGGGATGTTCCTGGAGATCATTGACCAGGCAGCCAGCCGAATGACAAACCTGATACATGGCCTGCTGGATTATTCACGCATAGGCATCAAAAAGACAATTGTAGATATCAATTGTAATCAGATACTGGCAGATATTGAAATTGACTTCTTCCAGCTCATCGAAGAGACAGGCACCACGATCACTTATACCGATTTGCCGGTGATCCGCGGCTATGAGACCGAGATCATCCAGCTCTTTCAGAACATCATCAGCAATGCCATCAAGTACCGCTCAAAACTCCGCAAGCCCATTATTGAAGTCACCTGCCAGGAAGATGAAGATGAATGGACCGTCAAAGTGAGCGACAACGGTATTGGCATGGAACCTAAATATATCCATAAGATCTTCTTGATCTTTCAGCGTCTGCATAACCGGGACGAATACCAGGGCAATGGTATTGGATTGGCCAACTGTAAGAAGATCTGTGAATTGCACAAAGGTGATATCTGGGTGGAGTCTATACCAGCTGCTGGAAGTCAGTTTTATTTTTCAATATCAAAACACATATAATTTTAATGACAAAGTACAAAGGACTGGAATGCATCCTGTTAATTGATGATGATACCCCGACAAACTTTTTGCACACAATGATTCTCAAACGTGCCGGTATCGATGCCTTAGTCCAAACCCACACCTCCGCGATTGATGCCCTCGCCTATCTCACCAGCACCGGCCCCTACGAAGGGAAAAAGATGATTCAGCCGGGGATTATCTTTTTAGATATCAATATGCCTGCTATGAATGGCTGGGAATTCCTTGACGAATACGGAAAACTCCCTGAAGCACAAAAGGCGAAGATCACGATCATTATGCTGACCACGTCACTAAACCCCAGCGACAGAGAAAGAGCAGAAAGTTATGAGGATGTTGTTACCTATCTGCATAAACCTTTAATTCTTAATAACCTGCAGGAACTGGTTGCTCAATATTTTGAGCCTGTAGATGCAGAATAGTGCATCTGGTCTGAGAGGTCAAATATTGTCCAAAGCTTAAACGATATTAATCACAGCCGGTTTATTCAAGTAAAGTTTAATATATATGCAGATCATATTATTAAATTAACATTTGATGAAATCAACTCTTAGCCTCCGCAATAAGTTTCAAAGTGCCGCAGCATTAAGCATGCTGGTCATTTTTGGTATCACCAGTTGTCAGCAGAAACAATTTGCCGATGAAGTAATTGTTGGAAAAATATGGACAGGCAACCCTGAAAAACCATGGGCAGAGGCTATGGCTGTTGCCGGCGACACGCTGATGGCAATTGGCAGCAAAGAAGAGATGCAGGCCCTTACGGGCAAAGATACTAAGACTACGGATGCCGGGCATGATCATCTGGTAGTTCCGGGTTTTATTGACAGCCATTCACACTTTGTAGAAAGTGGCTTTGAACTGGCATCTGTACAACTGCATGAGGCAAAAACAAAAAAAGAGTTTATACAAAGAATCGCGGATTATGCCAAAACGCTGAAACCCGGCACCTGGATTATCGGCGGCAATTTTGACCATCATAACTGGGGAGGCGAGCTGCCCAACCACACCTGGATAGATTCTGTAACAAAGGACAATCCTGTATGGGTAAACCGTATCGACGGACACATGGCGCTTGCCAATGAAGCAGCTTTAAAATTAGCAGGAATCACCAACGAGGTCAAAGACGTCAAAGGAGGCGAAGTAATCCGGGTTAAGGGACAAATCACAGGATTATTTAAAGATAATGCACTGAATTATATTCGAAGTGCTGTTCCTCATCCTACACCGGAGCAGGAACAGGCAGCCTTTGATGCAGCAATGGATTATTATGCAGCACGTGGCATCACCTCTGTCGTTACCGTTCCGGGTACGGGCTACGGCGATTATTTCGATGTCCTGAAAAGAGCTGCGAAAAAAGGAAATTTCAAAACCAGAATATATGCGGTAGCAGAATTAAAAAACTGGCAGAAAATAGCACAACAGATCAAAGAGGAAGGTACCGGCGATAAATGGTTACGCTTTGGTGGTGTTAAAGGTTTTGTAGATGGTTCATTGGGATCACATACAGCGGCCTTTATGAAACCCTTTACTGATGCTCCGCGCGACTCAGGTTTCTTTGTCGTGCCGGCAAATGTCTTGTATCAGCGTATCAAATCTGCTGACAGTGCAAATCTCCATTTACTGATTCATGCAATTGGAGACCGTTCCATCAATACACTACTCAATCTGGCTGAAAAACTCGAAAAAGAAAACGGTAAAAAAGACAGAAGATTCAGAATTGAACATGCACAGCATATTCTTCCATCGGATATCAAAAGATTTAAGGGTCTGGATATTATGGCAAGTGTGCAGCCATACCATGCCATTGATGACGGACAATGGGCAGAAACTATTATCGGACATGAGCGTGCAAAAACTACTTATGCATTCCGCACTTTAATGGACGAAGGTGCAAAGCTGGTTTTTGGAAGCGACTGGTTCGTAGCTCCTGCTGATCCGCTGCTGGGAATTTATGCCGCAGTAACGCGTCGCACACTCGACAATAAAAACCCTGAGGGATGGATCCCTGAACAAAAAGTTACCGTAGAAGAAGCTTTAAAGGCTTACACCATCAACGGCGCTTACGGAACATTTGAAGAAAAGATTAAAGGATCTCTGCAGAATGGTAAGCTGGCGGATTTTGTCATCCTGGATAAAGACATCACTAAAATTGACCCGGTTCAGATTCAATCTGTTAAGGTCCTAAGTACTGTAGTTGGCGGCAAGCAGGTTTTTAAAGCAAAAGATTAGGGAAATATCTCCGGTTTTGTGTAGCAATCTTGCATTAATATGTTTAAAGTGCTTACGTCCGAAAAAAACTAATTATTATATTTGTCGCGATTGATGATAAATATAATTAATACAAAGTCGCTCAGAAACCTTTTCAGCATGCTGCTCCTCAGTTCCATGCTGCTAAAAGTCTGCGCGCTTTCTATTTCTCATTTTTCACTCAACATTGATCCTATTGCTGTAGAAAAAAGTACAGACGAAGGTAAAGACGCAAAAGAAGAAGCTACAGATAAAACTGAAAAGAAGCTGATCAGATGTGAATTTATCTACGTTGACCATGGTGATCTGCTATGGGTGAACCCTTTACCACTCAGCATTTACTCGTACATTATGCAGATCGGCAGCCACCCGCTGAAAGCCGTACCCACGCCGCCTCCGGACGTACTTGCATAACTTATAACGTGCATTATTCCTGCACACATTCAAAATTACTTTATTAAAAATTTCCCAACAGGATGAAGAAACATCATGCTGCCGGTGCTCCAACGCCCTGGCAAAGACTCGTACGTATACTACATTACGAACGTTCAACTATCAATTACATTTACATCTATGCGATGCTGATTGGGTTAATCGGCTTAACGCTCCCATTGGGCACAAGTGCGGTTTTTAACCTGTTATCCAACGGCGCAATGTACAGTTCAACTTACATTCTCATCGGCGTTATCCTGATCGGTATTGTCAGTGGCGGACTGCTGCTGATCGGTCAGCTTACCCTTGTAGAGGTGATCGAACAAAAGATATTTGCAAAAGCTGCGCTTGAGTTTGCATTCCGCTTACCACGTATCAAAAAACAGGCGCTCGAAGGTGAAAACCCTGCAGAGCTGGTTAACCGTTTCTTTGATATCCTTACCATACAAAAAGGATTAACAAAACTTCTCGTGGATATCGTTGCTGCAGCAGTGCTGATATTTTTCAGCGTGATCCTGCTCTCCTTCTACCATCCGGTATTTATGGCCTTCGGTATATTCGTTCTGCTTGTAATTGTGCTGATTGTAGCGCTGTATTACAGACAAGGTCTCAATACCAGCATTGAAGAATCAGGTCATAAATATGAAGTGGTTGCCTATCTCGAGGAAGTAGCAGGTGACCTGGATGCCTACAGACAGGATCCGGCCAAACGTCTCGAAGTGCTAACCCGTACTGATGAGATTACGGCTAATTACATCCAGGCTCGTAATGAGCACTTTAGCATCCTGAAGAGATTCTTCTTTAGCGCAGTTGCCATGCGTACCGTACTCATGGGTGCACTGTTGCTGATGGGTTCATACTTTGTAGTAGAACGCCAGATGACATTCGGACAGTTTGTAGCAGCTGAAGTGATTATCGTACAGATCAGTTATGCCATCGAAAAACTGATGACCAATTTAAATACCGTTTTTGATATGGTAACCGGCAGTGAGAAACTTGCTGTAGTTACTGATCTTGAACTCGAAGAAGGAGATAGAACACATGGGTAATATGACTAAAAATTTAACCCAGATCAAAAACTGGGAGCAGCTGTCCCTGCAGACAAATTCCAAATTACTGCAGGCAAAAGGGCCAAAATTACTGGGGCGCATTATGCTGTTCGTGCTGGTTCTCTTTGTGATCCTGCTGCTGCTACCATGGAGACAAACCATCCCGGGTCGTGGTACAGTCACTGCCCTGAGACCGGAAGACAGGCCTCAGACGGTACAAAATCAAATCGGCGGACGTATTGAACACTGGGCTGTACGTGAGGGCCAGGCCGTAAAAAAAGGAGATACTATTCTGGTGATTTCGGAAACCAGTCAGTCCTATTTCGACCCTGAACTTCCGGCACGCTTAAACGAGCAGCTTAATGCGAAACGTGGCAGCGAAACTGCAGCAACGCAAAAGATGGAAGCTACTAATTCACAAATCAGGGCCATGACCAATGGTTTGAAGTTCCAGCTGAGCGCCGCAGAAAATAAAGTGAAACAAGCGCAGAACTATGTGAAGATTGACAGTGCAGAACTGCTTGCTGTAGAGAAATATTTCGAAACGACCAAAGCACGTCTGGAACGTTATGAAGCCGGTTATAAAAACGGACTCTTCTCGCTTACAGACATTGAAACACGCAGGCTGAAACTGCAGGAAGACAATGCAAAAGTAATTGGTTCGCAGAACAAGCTCAATAACTCGAGACAAAACCTATTGAACTCCAGCATAGACCTGGATAACATCAGGGCGAAATATCAGGAGTCGCTGGCAAAGGCACAGTCAGACATGAGCTCTGCAATTTCCAGCAGAGCCAGTGCACAGGGCGAGATTGCCAAACTGAGAAACGATATCTCCAACATCACCATCAGAAGAGGTTTATATATTGTCAGGGCACCACAAGATGGATTTATCGTTAAAACGATGAAGGCCGGTATTGGTGAAAACATTAAGGAAGGTGAATCAGTGGCTACCTTACAACCCAGCTCACCACAGGTTGCAGCAGAGCTTTATGTAAGTGCAATGGAT
This sequence comes from Pedobacter sp. MC2016-15, assembly GCF_026239695.1. Taxonomy (GTDB): domain Bacteria; phylum Bacteroidota; class Bacteroidia; order Sphingobacteriales; family Sphingobacteriaceae; genus Pedobacter. Next base: position 782,291 of record NZ_JAPIVS010000001.1, read on the forward strand.
GTACCGCTGATTCTGGATACAAGTGATGTGAGGATACAGTTTGAAGGCTGGCCTTCGGTACAGTTTTCAGGATGGCCATCGGTTGCCGTGGGTACCTTTGCAGGTAAAATCTATGCGATCGACCGCGTGAGCAGTACTGGTGGTAAATACCGCGTGCTGATCAGCCAGGCTAACCCTGTTCCAACCAAAGATGAGCCATGGCCGGAGCAATTGCGCCAGGGTTCGGGAGTATACGGAAGGATCATCCTCAGGTCAGTACCACTATGGTATGAGATCTGGCGACAGCTTAACGGATTCCCGCCAAGCCTTGAAAAAGAGCCATCAGGAGATGGTAAAAGTAAGAAAGATTAAATAATGGAGGTCGTCAGATGAAGATATTTTTCAGGAGATTTCCTGCCGCAGGCATGCTCATATTTATGCTGCTTGCCTCATTCAATACGCTTGCCCAAACCAAACCTGTAACGGATACAGCAAAAGTATTTACGCTGGAAGATCTGCAGGTATTGGTTTTCAGATACCACCCTATTGTGAAACAGGCTGCCCTGCTCAGCGAATCTGCACGGGCCAATGTATTGCAGTCGCTGGGTTATTTTGACCCGGCAATAAAGGCCGGTTTCAGTCGCAAGCTGTTTGGTGATACAGAATATTACAACAACTGGAACAGTGAACTCAAAGTGCCACTCTGGCTTGCCGGAGCTGATCTGAAAGTAGGTTACGACCGCAGTGTGGGCACTTATACCAACCCTGAAACACGTACCCCTGCAGGTGGACTTTCCGGTGTTGGATTAAGCATCCCATTAGGACAGGGATTGATCATTGATGCGCGACGCAGCACACTGAGACAGTCTAAAGCAATGGTACAATATGCCGAGGCAGAACAGCTGAAGCAGATCAACAGTGTCTGGTATGCTGTTGTCAAGGATTACTGGAGCTGGTATTATGCTTACAGACAGTTTACCCTCGTAAATGAAGGTGTAGAACTTGCAGAGCGCAGGTTTAAAGCTTTAAGCAGGCAGACGGCCATCGGTGATAAACCGGTGATCGACTCAGTGGAGGCTTACATCACCGTCCAGGAGCGTATTATACAGAAAGAAAAAACGAAGATCGAGTTACAGAATGCACGCCTCGTGTTGTCAAACCATCTCTGGAGCGCTGAGGGCAACCCACTCGAACTGCCCCTGGAAGCGATGCCAGAGCTGATCGACGAGAATATTAACAAACCTCAGCAGGCCGTACTGGATACGCTGATCGGCAGGGCTTCGGGGCAACACCCTGAACTGCTCAAATTGAGAAGTAAAGGTGCACAGCTGGCCATTGAAAGAAGTTACAGACAGGAAATGTTAAAACCTAAACTGAATGTCAGTGGTAGCCTCATCGCCAACCGCAATAACTTCAGGAACAATGTGCCTGATTATTATGATTTTAACTGGAGCAACTACAAGGTGGGCATTGAATTTGCCTTCCCGCTGTTTTTACGTGCTGAGCGCGGAAAGCTCAGAGAGGTGAAGATCAAACAGCGTGAGCTGGATTACGATGTTCAGCAGACAGGTCGCGAGATCAGGAATAACATCCTGGCATCCTATAACGACCTTACTGCCTACTCTGCACAGCTGAATGTTCAAATACAAAGCATCAACAATCAGCAGACTTTGCTGAAAGGTGAAACGCAGAAGTTTGAACTTGGAGAGAGCACACTGTTTTTGATCAACAGTCGTGAATCAAAACTGATAGATATGAAAATTAAGCGGGAAAGTATGATTTCCGGCTATCAAAAGACACTTGCCGAACTGTATTACAAAGCAGGGACCCGGCAGGATGTAACCCTAAACTAACCAAATAGGAATTGAAACCCTGCGTGTTTGTAAACCGCAGGGTTTTCTTTTGAAATCACTACCTTTAGGTATGAAGTTATTTTACCTATACCTTTTTTCAGCCGCCATCTGCATTTTTCTTGAGCCTCAGTCAGGATTCGGACAAGCTCCGGTGAAAGATGTGATTTACAAGAAAATCGATACCACAGCCCTTCATCTCAAAATGTACTACCCTCAGGACTACGTAAAAGGTCGCAAGTACCCGACAATAGTTTTCTTTTTTGGGGGTGGCTGGATCACCGGCTCAATGACACAGTTCCAGGAACAGGCTAAATATTACGCCGGCAAAGGAATGATCGGCATTACTGCAGATTACCGTTATCAGAAACGCAATCATACCACACCTTTTGAAGCTGTATCCGATGCTAAGTCGGCCATACGATACCTGCGTCAGCATGCCCTTGAACTGGGCATAGATCCGGATAAACTGGCTGCCGGAGGTGGTTCTGCAGGAGGACATCTTGCTGCAGCGGCAGATCTCACACCGGATCACAATAAAGGTGAAGACCTGATGATCAGCTCCAGGCCCAATGCCCTCCTTTTGTTCAACCCTGTATTTAACAACGGCCCCGGAAATTATGGTTACGACCGTATTGGCGCCCGCTATCCGGAGGTATCTCCATTTCATAACATCAAGCCCGGGGCAGCTCCATCGATTATCTTCTTTGGGACCAAAGACCAGCTTGTTGCTGTAGATACCGCCAAAAAATATCAGGAAGCGATGAAGAAGAACGGCAACAGGTGTGAGTTACTATTTTACGAAGGACAGGTACATGGTTTTTTCAACTACAGACCTTCGGGGGATAGTTACTACTACCTGCTTACCCTTTCAAAAGCTACCGCATTTCTGAAGTCGCTCGGCTACCTCAAAGACCAGCCTTAATAGGCCTTTTGGGCCGTAGGACGTACCACCAGCTCATTTACATCCACATCTTCGGGCTGCTCAATCGCAAATGCTACGGCTCTGGCGATTGCTTCCGCAGGAATGGTATTGGACCTGAATTGTTCATCAGCCATTTTCTTCAGTTCCGGATCGGATATGGAGTTGGAAAGTTCTGATTCCGTCGCCCCGGGAGCAACAATGGTAACCCTGATTTTATGGCTCACTTCCTGTCTCAAACCATCACTGATTGCCCGCACGGCAAACTTTGTGGCACTGTAAACTGTAGATGTTGGTCCCACCCAGCGGTCTCCTACAGAGGTAATATTGATAAATTGTCCGCTATCTTTTTTCTCAAAAACCGGAAGTGCCGAAGCGATGCCATTAAGTACTCCCTTGATGTTCACATCAATCATCTGGTTCCACTCATCCGTTTTGTAGGCATTGATCATCGACAAAGGCATTACACCAGCATTATTCACCAGTACGTCGATACTTCCGAAGGTCTGTTCAGCAAAAGACACAAATTCCCTGAAATTGTTCAGGTTCGTTACATCAAGTGCAAAAATAGCCGCCTTGCCACCCTCGCTCTCAATATCTTTTAAGATCCCTTCCAGCTTGTCGGTCCGCCTTGCGCCCAGAACAACCTTCGCTCCTTTTTTTGCCAGATGTCTGGCGATGGCCTCTCCTATTCCGCTGCTGGCCCCTGAAATGACTACTACTTTATCCTGTATTGCAGGATGTTGATTTAAATTTTCCATATTGTCTTTGTTTTTTGAATACCCAAAATTAGCTGGCCCGTAAAGGCAAAAATTGCAACATTCAAAGCAAAGATTACAAAATACAAACCTGTGATTACTCAGTAACAATCGTGTGCATTTCAGTCGAAAAGCTCAGCATGAAAAACATTATTCGTTTTTTGGAGGTTTTACAAGTTAGTTTTAAATCGGCTTTAAACATTTAACCCCATTTATGAAGGATAATTTTTCAGTACAATCAGCGGGATATGCACAGTTCAGACCTACGTATCCATCCGAATTATACGACTTTCTTTTTTCCCTTTTAAGTGAGCAGCATACCGCCTGGGATTGTGCCACAGGTAATGGCCAGGTTGCCCGGGAGCTTGCCAGACATTTCACAGACGTGTATGGTACGGATATCAGTCAGAACCAATTGTCGCACGCCGTACAAAAAGACAATATCACCTACCTGCTGCAGAGTTCTGACAAAAGTACTTTTGAGGATAACACGTTCGACCTGATTACGGTTGCACAAGCTATCCACTGGTTCAATTTCGATGCTTTTTATGCAGAGGTGAAACGTACCTTAAAGCCTTTCGGGATTTTTGCAGCCTTCGGATATGGGGTGATGCAGATCAATGAAGAGCTGGATATCATTATCCATAAACTGTACAAGACAATTTTAGGCCCCTATTGGGATGAGGAGCGGAAGTACATCGATCAGGGTTACCATACCCTGCCTTTTCCTTTTCAGGAGGTACCTGTCCCGGAGCTTTCCATTAAAACTTCCTGGAATTTTGAACAACTCATCGGGTATCTGAATACCTGGTCGGCCGTACAACATTACAAAAAGGCCAACGACAGCAATCCGCTGGATCTGGTCATCTCAGATTTACAGGATGCCTGGGGCGATGCAGAGAGAGATGTCACCTTCCCAATCCTGATGAGAGTAGGAAAGTAAAAAAGATTGGCCTCTCTGTATGAAAGGCCAATCTAAAATGATATTATTCAAATCCTAATACAGGATGAGGTTGATAAAGCTCTTCCAAAGATTGGATCTCTTCATCGCTCAATTTTACAGAAACTGCTGCTACTGCATCTTCAATATGTCCGGGTTTGCTTGCACCAATAATCGGTGAGGTGATACCATCTTTCGAAAGCATCCAGGCCAGCGCCACCTGTGCATTAGGGATACCCTTTTGCTCAGCAATTTCTGAAACCCTGTTTACAATATCAAAATCCGAATCCACGGAATACAGAGATTTACCGAAAGCATCAGTTTTTGAGCGTTCTGTCTCGTTACGTTCTTTAGTCCTTTTACCGGTAAGTAATCCCCTGGCAAGTGGCGACCATGGGATAATTCCCAGTCCCTGATCCTGGCAGAAAGGAATCATCTCTCTTTCTTCTTCCCTGTAGATCAGGTTATAATGCGGCTGCATCGACACAAAACGCGTCCATCCATTTAGGTCTGCCGTGTATTGTGCTTTCGCTAACTGCCAGCTGTACATGGATGAAGCCCCGATGTAGCGGACTTTTCCGGCTTTTACCACATCATGAAGCGCTTCCATTGTTTCTTCAATGGGCGTTTCATAATCCCAGCGGTGAATCTGGTAAAGGTCTACGTAGTCAGTCCCCAGACGTTTTAAACTCGCGTCAATAGCACTCATGATATGTTTTCTCGACAAACCTTTACCATTCAGGCTTTTATCGGTACTCATCGGCATGAATACTTTGGTAGCCAATACATAATCATCCCTTTTTGCAAAATCGCGCAGGGCTCTTCCCAGCACTTCCTCACTTGCCCCGTCTGTATATACATCTGCCGTATCAAAGAAGTTTATGCCCAGTTCCAGCGCCTTTTTGATAAAGGGCCGGCTTTGTTCTTCATTTAATGCCCATGGCCAGCGCTCTGTTGGCGTACCATAAGTCATGGTGCCCAGCGCAATGCGCGAGACAGACATTCCTGTTTTGCCTAATCTGATATATTCCATATGTTATTAAAATATAACAGGGCCAGACAATAGTATTGCTGACCCTGTGTGAGTCAATTCTTGCAAATCAACTCAATATTTACCATGTTGTTTAACATAGGGAATAATGTTACCCTAAGCAGACATTGCCTGTTTATAATGCTACAGGTGCGATTGGTATAGCAATGCTGATAATCGTATTGCTGAAATTGTTTGCAATTTTGGTTGCTTTACCTGAAGTGAGGTCGATGCTGTACAAATTGGTTTGGCCGGCAACTTTTAACGCCGCAATAGCAACTGTTCCATCCGAGCTGATATCAAAATCACCCGCTTGCTCCACATCAAAACCCAGGGCTCCAACTTCTACAAGTTTACCGTCATTTGGCGGGTCTTGTTTATACAATTTATCTGTGGTTACGTCGATGTCAAATAATACGGTTGATGTTGCACCTGCGCGGTTATTGGTATACGCTGCAGCAGTCACAATTGCATTATTCACGCCATTGAGCGGCGCATCCGTTGCGGCAACAGCTCCTGTCTCGGGGTGTAACCTGAGATTTTGTCCCGAAGAGGTGATCAGACGGATACGGTCTACAGTAGGATTGAAATCCACACCAATAGCAGAACCACTGATTGCAGGGGTAAATGGTGCCGTACCAACTGCCTGAGCTGCACCTGTGGTTGTATTAATTACATAAATGCGGCTGGTGCTTCCGATTCCGTACAATGTTCCGGTAGCAGGTCTGAAATCAATGCCCAATAAGGTTTCGCCAGTTTGCAGACCCGTGATGCCCGATTGTTTGGTAATGGAAGAAACGTTTCTCGCATTCACGGTCAGCAGCTGATTGTTGTTTGTCAGCGCAAATAATGCCAGATCAGGACCAATAATGCCCGGTTCGTTGTTTACGCTGTCATTTTTGTCTTTTTTACAAGCTGATATAGTTAGAACTGTGGCACATAAGATCGCCAAACCCGCCATGGGTAATTTAAAGTTTTTCATAAGATAGGATGTTGTTTACAATGATAAATGTGAGGCTCAATAGCCCGATATTAAACGATAGATTGTAAACTTGAATCAGGGGGCGGTGTGGTAATCTGATAATAGTGGGAAGAAACATAATCGATGGCATACGAAGAAAAATGGACAACTTCGGTATACCATGAATGGCAATGATCATTACTGTTATAGTTACTGTAATACTCTTTGTTCTTGTTATAATCGCTGTCGGCTTCTTTATCCGACTTTTCCGATTCCGCGTCAGGGGTAAGCGTAACCGTCTTCACAAAAAGCTTTGAAACCCTCAGTACCGGTGCCGCGACCTTAAGACCTATCAGAAAGATAAGTCCTATTACGATAAAGATCCGTAATGGTTGTGGGCGATATGGATTTTCAACTGTCAATTATAGATTGATATGGTTCACCTACGTAGAAAAAAGGATAATGGTTTTTATATATTTGCTGGATAAATCCATTTACGATATGAACAAATACATTTTATTATTTCTTGTACTGCTCCCCTTTTCAGTCTCTGCCCAGAACACGATTAATAATTATAAATATGTGATCGTACCAGAGAAATTCGCTTTTCTTAAACAAAAAGATCAGTATAAGTTAAATACCCTCACCAAGGCATTGCTGCAGGACAAAGGTTTTACGGTATATCTGGATAATGACGAGCTGCCAACAGAAATTGCGAACAATAAATGTACTGCGCTGGTGGCTGATCTGCTTGAAAAAAACACCATGTTCAGCACCAACGTAACGATGTTGTTAAAAGACTGTTATGGTAAGACTGTTTTTGAAACTAAACAGGGAAAAAGCAGGGAAAAAGAATATAATGTATCCTATAATCTGGCCTTAAGAGATGCATTCACCTCACTAAGTGATACTCCTTATGCCTATCAGCCCGCTTCAGCTGCAACTGCGGCCGTTCCTGTCTCTGCCAGCACAAGTACACCTGCGGCGAGTGCAGCAGTTTCTGCCAATACACCTGCCGCCGCTACAACAAGCCCAGCTACTGCAGCAACTGTTTCAGCAGCAGTGACGGCACCAGCGGCTTCTACTGCAGTTCCGGCAGGCACAGCAAGCGCTAATGCTGCAGAAAGCAAACTTGCAGCCGGAACGCTGTATGCGCAGCCTACTGCCAACGGATATCAGTTAATTGACACGGCGCCAAAAATCATTCTTACCCTTTACAAAACTTCAGCAGAAAATCAATTTATTGCCAGCAACGGGACTGCCAACGGTATTGTCTTCAAAAAGAATGACAACTGGATTTTTGAATATTATGCAGGTGGAAAACTCGTTGCAGAGAAGCTGCAGATTAAATTCTAATCTCACCTATTTAGGGTATTGAACCTCGATTCTATGTGCTATAATTTTATATCTACAATAGAATCGAGGTGATATGAAATTACAAAAAAGGCCCAAACGCATACCTGAACCAAAAAACAGGGTAAAAGCGCGGCTCGCTGCCAGTGACATTTTATCGCTCACCGACCATGAGCTTGAACATACGCAGGTGCTGGACGAAGTTCAGGTGGAATTTCGGCTGGCAAGAGATTTGAAAATAAGCGTCCATGAATCAGCTGAAGTGCGAAAACAAATGATTGCTCACTTGAGAGACTCTAAACTGACGATCAATTTTGAAGCGGATGCGCTCTTTAAAGTTCCCCTGAACAAAGATATTTTTGAAAACTGCTTCAGCCGTCCCAAATCAAAAACGTATATGGAGCACCGGGATGAAGTTGAGGAAAAAATGTTCGACTTCTCTGCTAACCGCGGAAGACTAACTCACAAAAACGCATTTTCATCAGCTCTTGATTCTGTGACAACCAGAATTAAATTATTTGGTACATATGATGAAGGAAATAACCGCTCTTTTGAACCGGAGTTACGTCCGAAATATGCTGCCATTAATTTCGAAAAACAAAAATTTGGAGCCGTTGCAGGAGATTATGGCTGGTCGCATATGGTGCTGAAAGAGCATGTAAAGCATAGATGTACCTTTACAGACCGTGATTCCTTTCGTTACAAATCACAACCAGACATCTCTCTTTATACTGCTGATTATTTCCACATGGACAGACTTCTGTTGCATATGCATGAAGCTATACTCAAGCGGTTATACAAACAGGTCAGTGGCATCAGTCTGGCGCCAGACTCTATTCCGATGTTCAAATATATTGAGGCTCAGATCCACGGGAATCTTGTGTTTAGCCGTGATATAGAAAAAATCTGCATTAAAAAAACAGATGTCAGCCGGGATAAAAGGTATTATCCTGATGCCCTGGATAAAAAACAGTATCAGGCAATTATTGAACACTTCACAAAGAAAAATAACATTGCACTTGAATATATCGATTGAAACAGATCGTACGTTGTCGCGATCAGCCCCTCATGATGTCGTGCACACACCCGGTAATTCTTTCAAAAGGATAGTATGTTTGTGATAACCGACCAGGTTTCACAAACATACATCTCTTATGGAAACACCAACAGTTAAGAATGCAATCTATCCCTGCCTTATCCTGAAAGACAAGGTAGCAGAAGCCACAGATTTTTATCTGCAGACTTTTGGAAAGGGAAAAGTGCTCAGCACTAACCCTATTGTCACCTTTCTTGAGCTCAGCGGACAACACTTTATGCTGCTCAATGATGGTACTGCATCGGTACCCAATGTTACATTTTCCTTCATGGTCATCAGTGAAACACCTGAAGAAACAGCCAGATACCATCAAAGTCTTACTGAAGGTGGGCAGGTATTCATGCCGCTCGACAAATACGACTGGAGTGAAAGTTACAGCTGGGTGCAGGATAAATTCGGGGTCTCCTGGCAATTGTATACCGGCAGCAATGATGGCGTCACACAAAAGATCTGGCCCTCGCTGATGTTTACCGGCGACAATGCGGGCAAAGCTATAGATGCAGTGAATTTTTACAGTCAGCTCTTTCCCAATTCGGGAGTTGGGGGTATCATGGAATATACCGGGGAGGATGATGACACAGCGGGACTGGTTAAACATGCACAATTCACGATCAACAACCTGATTGTTACCGCAATGGACAGCTCAGCAGATCACCATGCAGTATTCAATGAAGCAACATCCCTGGTAGTGAACTGTGATACTCAGGCAGAGATCGATGAGTATTGGGATAAGCTGACCGCAGATGGCGGACAGGAAGTTCAATGCGGATGGCTAAGGGATAAATATGGCCTCAGCTGGCAGATTGTACCTAAAAATATCGGAGAGCTGGTAACAGATCCCGAACGCGGCCAGCGCGTATTACAGGAAGTCATGAAAATGAAAAAACTGATCATTGCAGATTTAGTCAGCGCGTAACACCATACTTCCCAGCACTCCCGCTACCACAGATCCAATCAAAATCCCATACTTGGCCTGATCAATCAGCAGTGACTCCTTAAATGCCAGTCCGCTGATAAATAAGGACATCGTGAAGCCGATTCCGCCCAAAAGCGCCATGCCAAACAAGTGTTTCCAGGTTGCCCCCGAAGGGAGCCTGGAAGCACCTATCTTCACCATGATCCAGGTAAAGAGAAATATCCCAATGCATTTACCCAGCACCAGTCCGGCACTTACGCCGATGGATACCGGATTGACAATCGTATTCAGAAAATCTCCGCCAATACTGATGCCGGAATTGGCCAATGCAAACAGCGGCATAATCAGAAAGGCCACCCATGGATGCAGACCGTGCTCCATCCTTTCCAGCAGTCTCCCGGATGGAATCGTAAAGGCCACAACAACGCCTGCCAGTGTAGCATGTACGCCTGATAACAGGAAACAGAGCCAGACGGCGATACCGACAACGAGATAGAAAAATACAGAAGTAATCCCGACCTTGTTTCCTGCCACCAGCACAAACACAAATATCGCAGCGATACCTAAGGCTACAAAATCCACTCCTGAGGTATAAAAGAAGGCAATTACCAGTACAGCCCCCAGGTCGTCAGCCACGGCCAATGCAGAGAGAAATACCTTTATTGATGCCGGAACATGTTTTCCTGCCATAGATAACAAGGCCAAAGCAAAAGCGATATCAGTAGCCATCGGTATCCCCCAGCCATGTTCTGCTGAGGTATCCTTATTGATCAGAAAATAAATCAGGGCAGGCACAATCATCCCTCCTAAGGCGGCAGCCATTGGTAGCGTGGCCTTGCCCAGCGAGGACAGCTCCCCTTCCAGAAATTCCCTTTTCAGCTCCAGCCCGATCACAAAGAAAAAGATCGCCATCAGTCCGTCGTTGATCCAGATATGAATGGGTTCGTTCAGCTGGTACAAACCAGCCCCAAGGGCGAGTTTGATATCCCATAAGTGGTGGTACGATCCCTGGAAACCCGAATTAGCCCAAAGGATCGCTATTAAAACACTGAATAAAAGAATGATACCACTACTGTATTCTAACTGTATAAAGCGATTAATCTGGTTTTTCATTATTGTATATTCTCATGACCTCATCAGAGCTCAGCGCTTTATTATAGAACCTGATATCATCCAGAGAGCCCTTAAAAAACGCCGCATTGGAGAAATAGAAAGGACTTGTAGTATCAGTAAAGTTAAGGATTCCTTTTGGCAGGATCTGCCCGATTGCCAGATTCACCGGCGTAACCAGCTTAAATGCTGTTCCCGCAGCACTTTCCGACTTCACCTGTACACCGTCTACGTAAAACGTGATCTGTCCATTTCCGGCGGTAACCACAGCGTGATGCCATGCACCATTCACCATTTTACCCGGGTTACTGTCACGGTCGTACGTTGCCGAGCCAGTTTTCAGTGTCAGGAACAGGAAGTTGTCCGACTGCAGCTGGAACTTAAAGCCATTCCATTTGTTCAGTGACATGATATAATTATCACCGTAAGATTCTTTGGGATTGATCCATAAACTCAGACTCAGGATTTCCGGATTCAGTGCGGCAGCGTAAGGTACTTCAACATAGGCACCATTGGCAAATTCATATGCACTGTTGGCAGTACCAAACCTGTCGGTCGTCAGCACAGGCAAAACACCACCGTCAGAGTGGTTTGCTGCATTGCCAATAATACCCGACATCAGCGTACCATCATGTTTGTTAGCCGTGGCATCCATCGGATTTCCGTTAAACAGCCATTTTGCCACCAGGTTTTCCGGCGCCACTTCTGCGATCTTCCTGGCCGTAAAATCTACCACTGCCCTGCGCAGGTTGGCAAAAGCATTGTTCACTTCTGCCTGGGTATGCTCTCCCGTGATGACCTGCGTAGCCAGGTCTACCGCCTGTTTTAAGGTCGTACGCGCCTGTTTGGGGTACTGGCCCAGATCGTGTCCTTCTACACTCTGTGTGTATACCTGACTGACAGAATCTGTGAGTTGCTGCAAAGTCGCCTTATTGGATGCATAATCCGGCTTTACATCATCATCCTTACAGGATGAAACCACCACCGCAGTCAGCAGGGAAGCAAAAAACAATGTATTATATTTCTTAAGAGTCATGATCATTCAGATTATAGTCCCCCGCTCACATTTATTTCTGTTTGCGGAATAGGGAAGAATTTGTTGGTTGTATAGTTGAAATTAGGCGCTCCCGGACGAATAGCCGCTTCCGCATAAGCCTGTCCGTAACGCATCACATCCAGAAAACGCTGAAATTCCAGTGCCAGTTCTGAACGGCGCTCGCGACGGATGGCCGTCCTCAATGCCGACTGATCTGTCGTCGTCAGTGCAGGCAGTAATCCTGCTGGCGCAGGACCGCTGAAGTTCCTGCGGGCACGGTCACGGATCCTGTTTAAAGGCACCAAAGCAGCCGAGGACTGTCCAAGTTCGTTTAGTGCTTCAGCCTTTATCAGCAGCACATCTGCAAACCTGATCGCTTCAAAATTGAGGTTACCATCATTTTTTGTCGTAGAGGGAACCTCACTGATCGGCTGTACATGTTTTTTGGAGAGATATCCTGTGGTCGTCCAGGATGTCTGAAATTCGCTGTCAAAATAAGGCTGTCCGGTTCTGGCTACGGTGAGATCCAGACGCGGGTCGTTGCTCTCAAAGTTATCCACCAGACTTTGTGTAGGGTAAAACACCCCTGCCCCGTTTAAAGAGCGCGGTGCAAACCAGTAGTTCAGTGAATTTCCCTGTAGCGGTTGTGCCCCGCGGGTATGCCATACGGAGAAAACCACCTCATTATTCGTTTTTGCTGAAGCACTGAAATTATCCCTGAAATTGTCTGTCAGCTGATATCCCAAACCTTCTACCTGTGTGGCAAAAGCCGCAGCTTCAGTATATTTCTGCTGGAACAAAGATGCTTTAGCCAGCAGGGCGAGCGCTGCCCCTTTTGTAGCCCTGCCAATATCTGTTGTGCCTGTCCATCTTTCCGGTAAACCTGCTGCTGCTTCCGTCAGGTCTTTCTCAATCTGCGTATATACCTGTGCCTGTGTAGATGCCGGAACCTTGCCATCCTGAAGTGTAGCCACCTTCAAACGCAAGGGAATATTCCCGTAGAAATTCGTCAGCATGAAATAGTAGTAAGCCCTGAGGAATTTCACCTGCGCCAGCGCCTGCGTCCTCACTGTTTCAGATACCTTGGTGTTTTCTGCCGTTAGTCCATCGGTAACCACATTACAACGGTTGATGCCATTGTAAAAGCGCGACCATACAGCCTGCACGGCAGCATTTGTAGGCAGAATATTAAACAAATCGACACCTGTAAAGTCGGCCTGCTCACCCGCATTTCCACCGATGACCACATCATCCGAGGCTACATCACCCAGCACCCACACCGGGTTGGCAGAAGCATCCGTAAAGGTTAAAGGAATATAGGCAGCATTCACCGCAGTGACCGTAGTGGCATCCGTACTGAAGAGGTCTTCGTCAGAGTAAAAACCCAGCGCTGGCTGATCAAGGAATTTCTTGCACCCTGAACCAAGCAGCAGCAAAACAAATAGCGGTAGTATATATAAATTCTTCATGGATCTAAAAGTTAACATTAAGGCCTAAAGTGTAAATTCTGGCCGAGGGATAAGTACCCCAGTCGATTCCAACAGCTCTTACGCCTTCGCCCTGCGCATTACTGCTGGTATAAATCTCAGGATCAAGTCCGGTATATTTGGTAAACGTAAGCAAGTTCTGACCGCTGACATATACGCGCATTGACGCGATCTTCAGCTTTGACAACATGTTTGGCGTAAAGCTATACCCTATCTGCGCATTTTTCAGACGCAGGTATGAGCCGCTCTCCAGGAAACGTGTAGAAGGTCTGGTATTGTTGGTAGATGATGCGGAGTTCCATGTCAAACGCGGGAACTCGTTGGTACTTCCCTCGCCGGTCCAGCTCCCTGTAGCCACCCTTTCCGTAATATTGAAAGCCCTGTAGAAACCTTCAGAATCTGTAGCTACCTGATTGTATAACTTGTTTCCATAAGCTCCCTGGAAGAAGAAACTCAGGTCAAAGCTCTTGAACTTTACATTACCGGTAAAGCCGTAAGTCAGTTTTGGAATCGGGCTGCCGGCAATCTCGCGGTCGTTCTCATTGATGACACCATCACCATTTGTATCTTTATACTTTACATCTCCGGGACGTATTCCCACACCCTGGTAAGCGTGCGTAAAGATGTCCAGCTCATTCTGGAAGATCCCTTCCATTGGGATCAGGTAAAATGCACCGATCGGCTGCCCTACGGTAGTTAATGTAGCATTGTATTCGTTTCCTATACGTCCGCCAAATATTGGTAAACCCGCCAGTGAAAGCACTTTATTTTGCAGTGTTGCCAGGTTTCCCGAAACATCAAAACTCCAGTCGTCAGACAAGGTTCTGCGGTATGAAAGCTGCAGTTCAAATCCCTGGTTGCGTACTTTTCCTGCATTGATAAAAGGACTCGTTCCACCCCCGGCACTTGGCGCCAGCGGATTGGCAAACAGGATATCCTTATTATCACGGATAAAATAATCAGCACTTAACTGCAGGTTGTTATCAAAGAAGCCGACATCAAGTCCGAAGTTGGTCTGTGTACTTGTTTCCCAGGTGATATTGCTGTTTCCCCTCGATGTCAGTGAGTTTCCGATCTGAGGCGATCCCCCAAACGGATAGAAACCTACGAAGGAATTGAGTGTCGTATACGCATAATTGCTGATCTCCTGGTTACCCGTCTGCCCGATACTGGCACGCAGTTTCAGCAGAGATAGCTGCTCAAAACTTTTGAGGAACTCCTCCTGATCAAGGCGCCATCCTATGGATCCTGCATAGAAGTTCCCATACCTGTTATCAGGACTTAACCTCGATGATCCGTCACGACGAACCGTGAAGCTGGCCAGGTATTTATCAGCATACTGGTAATCGGCACGGCCGAATAAAGAAAATAGTGCCCAGCGCGATTCGTTCTCCCCGTTTTGCTGTACGCCTATTCCGTTATCGAGATACTGGAAGTTGGGCGACTGGTTAGGAAATATCGACCTTGAAGCGGAAAGGCCATTCGTGCGACTCTTGATCGCCTCTGTTCCGGCAAGCAGGTTCAGCGTTTGGTTTTTATCAAGTTTGATATTATAGGTCAGGGTATTTGTCCAGTTGTAATCAAACTGGTTGGAGTTGGAACGTGCCAGACTTCCCGGGGAGTTCAGCGAGCGGTCGCTTCCCCAGATGGCGAAGAACTGCTTAAAGTCTGTAATCACCAGGTTACCGCCAAATGTTGTGCGCAGCTTCAGGCCCTTTGCAATATTAGCTTCAGCAAAGATGCTTCCCAACACACTATAGGCATTGTAACCCCTGTCAAAGTTATCCGCATAACCCACCGGGTTAAGTCCGTCTCCGAAGAAGGCAGGGTTTTCCGGAAGATCTACATAATCACCATTGTCTTTAAATACTGGCGTGGCAGGAGTACGGAACAACGCATAACGCATTACACTGGCTCCCTGGTTTCCATCCCCAAAGCCGTCGCCTGATGCACCTACTTGTTTGGTTTTTGCATAAGACAGGTTTAGGTTTACCCCCGTTGAAAATACTTTTGATAATGTGCTGTTGATGGCCGTACGCAGGTTCAGCCTGTCGTACGAACTATTTTTGATCAGTCCATCCTGTTTAAAATAATTCGCGGAGACCATATAATTGCCGGTTTCATTTCCACCATTCACAGAAAAGTTGGTATTGTTTACCACCGCCGGTTTCAGTACTTCCTTCTGCCAGTTCACATCAGGTAGTCCTGCAGCGAGACTTGCCGGGATCTGCTCCCTGCCATCGGCTGCTGCCGCAGTATTGAAAGCAGTTACGTATTGCTGTGTATTGGCCATCTTAATCAGATCCCCATGCACCTGCACACCGGTATACTGACTGATGTTAAATTTGGCTTTGCCGGATTGTCCTTTTTTAGTGGTTACAACCACTACCCCGTTCGATGCTCTTGCCCCATAGATGGATGCTGAAGATGCATCTTTGAGGACATTGATACTTTCGATATCTGAGGGAGAAATCTGGTTGATGCCTGAAGGTGTAGGCACCCCATCGATCACATATAGCGGGTTGTTATTGTTGATGGTACCGATACCACGGATACGAACCGCAATACCTTCACCAGGGGCACCTGTTCCCTGGGTTACAGAAACCCCGGCAGCTTTACCCTGCAGTACCTGATCCACACCACCAACGGGCATATTGTCAATGTCAGAAGGTTTGATAATGGATACCGCACCTGTAAGGTCTTTCTTCTGCTGTGAAGAATATCCTGTCACCACTACTTCATCCAGCACTTTGCTGGAAGGAACCAGCGTGATCGTGATGTTTTTTTGTTCCCCCGGACGAATGATCTTGGTCGTATAACCTACAAATAAAACCTGTATCGCGCTGGTCACGCTGGGCAGGCGAATACTGAACTGCCCTTTGGCATCAGTAAGCACCTTTGAGGTTTGTCCGCGGATCTGCACTACAGCTCCCGGAACGGGCAGCCCTTTTTCATCTTTCACAATCCCTTTCACAATTCCCTGTGCAGCAGTATCAGCCTGACTGGCAGTGGTTGGAGGTACAGAATCTTTCGGGGCCACTGGTTTTTTCAGTGAATCGGTTTGTACTTGCCGGCGCTTTAGCGTATCGGGTATTTCCTGTGCCTGCGCGGTAAAAACGAGTAAGGGCATGGCCAGGAAAATGTACTTCTTTGGTAGCAATAGCTTCATATATCTGATTAGAAGGAGTATTGGTTCCGCAAGTGCGGAGTAATTAATACAACATTACTGCTAAAATGTTTGGGCATTTTGCGTTATTTTTCACATTTTTTCGGGATAACGGAATTTATTACATAGTTTACAGGACGTAATCACAAGAAAACACATCACCATCAGCATGTTAGACGACGAACAGATTATTGTCCCAAAATACTACGCTCAGCTACTGGAGGCTAGTGCGAAATTACAATTCAGTATGCCATCCGATCTGAAAACAGGATCGCTGCTCCGGACCTTAGTAGCTTCAAAACCATCAGGGCATTTCCTGGATATCGGCACTGGCACAGGGCTATCTCTCGCCTGGATCGCTGAAGGCGCAGATGAAAGTTCGAGGATCATATCAATTGATATTAATGCGGATTTTCAGCAGGTAGCCATTGATACTTTTAGTGATGACCTGAGAATATCAATTGATACTGCGGATGGCAATGAATGGCTGACATTTTACGATGGCGAACAGTTTGATCTGATCTTTGCAGATGCCATGCCGGGGAAATTTGAAGTACTGGATCAGACTCTTGAGCTGATCAAAGTGGGAGGATTTTACCTGATCGATGACCTGTTGCCACAGCCGAACTGGCCTGAAGGGCATTCGTCAAGAGTGGATGCATTGGTAGAAACGCTCAAACAGAGAAGCGACTTTGTGCAGACGACCTTCAACTGGTCTACGGGACTGATGCTGTTTACGAAAATAAAATAAGCTTACCAGCTTTTGTCTGGTAAGCTCTGCAAGTATTAAACGTTTCCGTAAGAATTGGATTGTCCGCCGTCAATGGCGATGATCTGCCCGTTTACATAACTGCAGTCTTCACTCAGCAGGAACACGACGAGTTTTCCCACCTCTTCCGGTAAACCTAATCTCTTGGTTGGATTGGCCTGTGCATACACGGTTTCGGCAGCTTTAGGATCTTCAGGATTTACCTGTCTGAAGGCTTCGGCAACCATCGGCGTCAGTATTGCTCCCGGAGCGATAGCATTGGTGGAAATACCGAACTTTCCGTATTCCAGGGCAGCAGTCTTGGTGATACCTGAGACAGCGTGTTTAGTCGCCACATACGGGGTCTGGTTCATCACACCCCTGATTCCTCCTACTGAAGCTACATTGACGATACGGCCATACTCCTGCTTTTGCATCACCGGGATAATGTATTTCATACCATAGTATACCCCCATCAGGTTGATATCAACTACTTTTTTGAAGACATCCAGATCGTAATCGACCATCGGTGCCTGACGGCCTTCTATTCCTGCATTGTTGTAAAATCCATCGATACGGCCAAACTCAGCGATCGTATCATCAACATATTGTTTTACCACTGCTTCTTCAGACACATCAGTTACTGAAATGCGGATACGGGTTTGAGGATATTGGGCAAGGATATCGGCTTTAGACTTCTCCAGTGATTCTCCGTTATAGTCGACCAGCGACAGCAAAGCGCCATTTTTAGCGGCTTCCAGAGCTGCAGCATAACCCAGGCCCATAGCGGCGCCTGTAATCACGATTACTTTATCTTTTAATCTTTCCATTTGCGTTGTTTAAATATTCTGAATATATAACAAACAAAGGTTGGGGACAGTGAAGACAAAGTACCGCACAATACGAACCTTAATCAGCACAATCTGAACTTTAACAGTTTCTCGCTGCTCTAGGGGATTCTGGATGAAGCTTCTTTCGCTTTAAACTGCTCGGGTGTCATGCCTGTATGTTTCCTGAAAAACCTGGCAAAGTACGACTGATCAGAAAAGCCGAGTTTGTAGGCGATCTCCTTGACCGATAGCCGGCGATGGTACAGTTCACGTTTGGCTTCAACAAGCAGGAGCTGATTGATCAATCCGCTGATGGTGATACCTGATTTTTGTCGCAGGATCTCATTGATGCGCTTGGGGGTCAGACCTATGATGCCGGAATAAAAGGCAGCCGTACGCTCCTCCCTGAAATGTGTTTCTATCAGCTGACATACGCGGAACATCCTGAAGTCCTCATTTTCTGCCGTTACCTGCTGATGTTTACCAAAGCGGTATAAATGGGTGAGAAAAGCAGTGATGTATGTTTTAAGCAAGTCGCCGTCTGCCTCCTGCTGATGCTCCAGTAAGATCAGGCTGAATAACTGTGACATCGGTTCGATCATGTTTTCCGGA
Source organism: Pedobacter sp. MC2016-15 (assembly GCF_026239695.1). Classification (GTDB taxonomy): domain Bacteria; phylum Bacteroidota; class Bacteroidia; order Sphingobacteriales; family Sphingobacteriaceae; genus Pedobacter. Next base: position 801,085 of record NZ_JAPIVS010000001.1, read on the forward strand.
ATCGGTAGCCCCGCATTCTGAAAGGGAGAAAATAACTGCCGCAAAAAAGGTTCCCGAATCTGATCAAAGAAGGCTGCAGAAAAGGCAATTACTTTGGCCCCTGGCAATGAGGCCACAGGGATAGAGTGTACCTGGTTTTTACCGATCAGGTAGATGACGTGCTTTTGCACCGGCTGAGGTTCGAAATCAATATAATGAGTGCCGCCGTCTTCCAAAAACCATACGATTGCATAGAAATCTATGCGGTGACTGGGCATATGCTCTCCGAATGCTGTACTTTGATCTGTTGCCAGAAAATGAGTTGCAGGGAGGTGATGGAGCGGGAAATCTTTATTTGGTTTCACGCTGTAAATATAGAAAAACACTGCACAAACCTTTTACTGTCATGCGCAGTATTCTTCCTGTAGATGCCCTCAGCTATATCAGCATACGCTCAGATCTTTTCGCCGAATATTTTCAGTGCTTCAGTATCCTCATACTGCCCGATCAGTTTCTTCAGCCTCAGCTTCAGGTCGGCCGTTATAGCTTCAGCAGCTTTGGTTCCGTAGATATTGTGCAGCTGTTGCGGATCCTTCTGGAGGTCGAACAGTTCCCAGCTATTGATTTCACCATAAAATCTGGCCAGAGTATACCTGTCGGAGCGGATACCAAAATGCGGATGTACATGGTGTGGACGCGGGAATTCATAATAGTGATAATAGGCATCCTTTCTCCAGTCTTTTGCTGTAGCTTCATCTTTCAGGAGCGGGAGAAAAGATCTCCCCTGCATGGCTGCCGGTGTTTGAAGTCCTGCGATGTCAAGTACCGTAGGACCCCAGTCGTTGTTCAGTACAATGCCGTTGACAACAGAACCCGCTTTCACGACTTTCGGATAACGCACAACAAGCGGTACATGCAGCGACTCTTCATATATGAAACGTTTATCGAACCAACCGTGTTCTCCCAGGTAGAAACCATTATCTGAGGCATAAATCACCACCGTATTTTCTGCAAGGCCAGTCTGATCCAGATAGTCCAGCAGCTTACCGATGTTTCTGTCGAGTGAATTCGCTGTAGCCAGGTAATCCTTCATGTATCGCTGGAATTTCCATTCCACCAGGGCTTTTCCTTTGAGTTTCTTCTCATCAAAGTCCGCTGTGATCTTGTTGTAATAGGCAGAGAAAACACGTTTCTGTTCAGGGTTAAACCTGCGGTACATACCTCCCTTAAGTATTTTATCGATCGCTTTTTCCTGAGCGGCAGTGGGCCTCGAATTTCCAAAAAGCTTTTTAATCAAAGCCTCCCGCTCCTGTTTCAGCTCTTCGGCGCTGAGGTCATAATCTGCATGCACCTTCAGGTCGTCTGTCAGCACCATCGTTTTGTCGATCGTCATGTCCTGATCCTTCGCAGCGAGCCTTGTTTCATAAGAATCGTAAAACGTGGAGGGCAGTGGGAAAGTAATATCATCATATGCACCTAAATCCGGCAGATCCGGAAACCACTCCCTGTGTGTAGCCTTCTCTCCCACTACCAGGAAAAAGGGTTTCGAATTATCGCGTTTATCGATCCACTGTGTGGCGAGCTGGGTAATGATATTGGTTACGTACCCTTCAATCCTTGTGGTATCTCTTGCGGAACTGATAAAATCAGGATTATAATACTGGCCCTGGGCATTGAGAATGTTGTAGTAATCAAATCCTTTCGGCAGGTTACCAAGATGCCATTTCCCAAGCCATGCGGTCTGGTATCCGGCTTCCTGTAAGAGGCTGGGAAACAATTGCTGATCCGTATCAAACTTCTGCTCATTCAGGGGATAGCCATTTTTATGGCTATACTTCCCCGTGAGGAAAGTTGCCCTGCTGGGACCACAGATGGCATTGGTTACGATCGCATTTTTGAACAGTGCACCCTCGTTTGCCAGGCGGTCGATGTTTGGTGTTTTCGCTATTTTATTGCCATAAGCACCAATTGCCTGGTAGGCATGGTCATCCGAGAGGATAAAGATAATATTGGGACGTTTGGATTTAGCTGGAGCTGTCTGCGCAGAGGCTATATTACTTAGGGCGGAGCCAGCGAGCAATAACACAAGTAAATATCTGATATTCATAGAATTATAATTAAATAGGTTCCATTCTTATTCATGCCTTCCGGATAAGCGTCGGGCATTTTGAATATTTGTCATATCTTTACACCAATTTTAATTCGTGATCTGAGACAGGCGCCAACGCCAATTGTGACCTGTTTCATTGTAAATTGAAATTGGGGGGAATACTTTGTATTTCCCCTTTTTTATTACTTATCCTGTACACATCTGAAGCCCAGATGTTCCATACCACTGTCCTCCGTACTCTTCATCCTTCGCGCCACGCGGAAACCAGAGCAGTAGCTGTCGTTACAAAGAAAGGATCCTCCACGGATGACACGTTTTTTTGCATATGGTTCTTCGGGGTCATACGACGAGGCAGAGCCTGAAGGATCTTTCACCCCAGCCGGTTTATTTATCGTTTGATAGTATTTGTTATCATAATAATCCGAACACCATTCCCATACATTACCTGCCATATCATATAATCCATATCCGTTTGCCTGGAAAGACTTTACCGGCGCAGCATTATAAAAATGATCTTTTAGGGTGTTTTTGTAAGGAAAATTACCTTCCCAGGTATTGGCCTTTGACTTGCCGGTATTGATGGGTTCATTCCCCCATGGGTAGATATTGTTCTTTAATCCACCCCTGGCTGCCCATTCCCACTCCGCTTCTGTAGGTAACCTTTTCCCGGCCCATTTGCAATATGCTTTCGCATCAAACCAGGAGATGTGCACCACGGGATAATTGTCTTTGCCTTTGATATTACTTTTCGGCCCCTGCGGATGCTTCCAGTCGGCCCCTTTCTCCCAGGTCCACCACTGACTGTAATCGGTGAGTTCTACTGCTCCCGTCGTAGGTTTAAACACCAGCGAAGCCGGTACCAGCAGACTTGGATCTGGCTCAGGAGTTCCCGGGGGCACTTGTTTTTTAAGTTCATTCCAGTCTGGTTTTTGTTCAGCTGTAGTTTTGTAGCCTGTCGCTTTTACGAAGGCGGCAAATTGTGCATTGGTTACTTCTGTGACGTCAATCCAGAAGCCATCCAGGATTACCTTGTGTTTTGGAAACTCATCAGGTCCGGCCTGTTTATTGTCGCCCCCCATCATGAAATCACCACCTTTCACCCAGACCATATTCTTGTGTGAACCAGCAGGTCCGGCTGTAGCAAGAGGGTCTGCATCCAGGTCTACACTTGCCAGTTTAAAGCGGCTTGGGATATTGGATTCGCAGCAAATTGCTGCTTTTTTATAAGTGGGAGTTTTTTTTTCTGTAGCTACTGTTGCTGGTGTAGTTTTTTGCCTGCAGGCAGTTAGGCTACATATCATCAGGGTTCCGAGCGCGACAAAAGTATAAACGTGTTTCATTGATAACAGGTGAAATTCCAAATCGTAATATTATAAAATAAACTACAGTTTTACTAGGATTAATTCAGTTATCTCAACTTCTGAAAAATCCATCACTGATTTTAGGGATTCCGGGGGAAGTCATACTATGATTCAATCTCGCATATATTCTGAAAATTATTTATTTTAAAATTTGACTTTGTGATTTAAAGTAAAGTACCATTGCTTCGTGTCAATGCGAAGCGAAGCAACCCAGCAAGCCAGCCAATATGACAAGATCATAAAGGAGAATCTGGACGTCACCCTGCCGGTAATCATCAGGGACGTGCTTGCTTTGGACGTATGTGATAGTGAGGAGCTGCCTGATGATATTCAGCATACCAAGGAAAGAAAACCAGATGCGCTGAAGAAAATCACGGATTCTCAGGGGAAATCATATGTACTTCATCTGGAATTTCAACGCAGTGATGATAGCGAAATGGTTTATCGCATGGCAGATTATTATATCATGCTATTGCGGAAATATAAACTTCCTGTGAAACAGTTCGTAATATTTCTATCCGAAAAGAATCCTAAAATGCCAACTAACATCGTAAATGAACACTTAACATTCGATTTCGAACTAATCAGATTAAATGATATCGATTACAAACTGTTTCTCAGGTCAGAAAATCCAGAGATAAAGATGTTAGGAATACTCGCCAATTATAGAAGTGATAGCCGATACAAAGTCGTTAAGACCATTGTAGATGGAATCGATAAATCATTAGCTCAAAATTTAAATAAAAGTAGATATTTTAAACAATTACGTATATTTGCACGATTACGTACAGGTGTTGAACAAGAATTATTAAAGGTTATGGATTCATTAGGTTCATTTTTTAAGGTTGAGAATGATGTTTTTTACAAGTATGCAGAGAAAAAGAAAACAGACATTGTCGTAGCAAACCTCCTATCAGAGCTAAAAATCACTGATGAGCAAGCGGCTCGCATTGCTGATGTTCCGGTTTCGTATATCAGAAATATGCGCAGAGCGCTCAAAAAGAAACAAGCATAAGCGAGGTTTATTGCTCCGGGAACGATTGCGCATTTTGATCAGTTCTTGTATTCTCTTTTGGTTACATTTATTTTGATATCGGATCAATTATGAAAACATCAAAATATGTAAGCTACATCCTGATAGCAGTCATGGCAATCGTAACGATGTCGTTTGTGCTGGCTCCAAGGCACATCACCGTCTATCTGGCAGGAGATTCAACTATGTCTGATAAAGCAGCCAAAGCCTTTCCGGAAACCGGATGGGGCATGCCCTTTCAGCATTTTTTTGACAGTAGTGTCACCGTAAAGAATATTGCAAAAAACGGCCGCAGCACCAAGACCTTCATTGATGAAGGACTCTGGAAATCTATTACCGACAGTCTGAAAAAAGGAGATTATGTCCTGATACAGTTTGGGCACAATGATGAAGTACCTACCAAGAAAAGTTATACTACTGAGGATGAGTTCACAGAAAATCTCAGCCGTTTTATCAAAGACGTAAAGTTTAAGAATGCATATCCAGTATTGATTACCCCTGCAGCCCGCCGCAAGTTTAATGCTGAAGGAAAATTAGAAGGTACCCATGAAGTGTATGCTGCACTTGTGCGTAAAGTTGCCGCAGCACAGCGTGTCCCCCTGATCGATCTCGACAGAGAAAGCCAGGCACTCCTGCAGCAAGCCGGAGCAGAAGGATCGAAAAAGTTCTTCAACCATTTACGACCAGGGGAAAGCCCGAATTATCCTGAAGGGAAGATTGACGATACCCATTTCAGCGAGCTCGGGGCAAAAAAGATGGCCGAGATTGTGTTATCAGATATCCGCGCGCTTGAGCTCGATCTGGCAAAAAGAATAAAGCCCTAGACCACTAACGGAACCTGATTTTCAAAGTGATAATTTTTTCCAGCTCTTCAGGATCGCCTATCCATTTCGCACCATTGCGAATCAGCGATAAAGCCTTCCGGTCTGCTGCTTCATTCAGGCTTTTAACCACCATCACATGATCAGGAGCGCCATTTGCACCGATCATAAAAGCCAGGGTCACTGTCCCCCTGCTACAATCAGGTACTGAAGCATTTTCCTTTAGATATTGATGGTAGGCATCCCAACCTATGGCAGGATGTGCTTTGCCCAATATCACAGGTTTTACAACTGGTTGCGAAGCACGGTTTTTGGCAACTCCGCTTGCAACAACCACTACTTCTGACAGTCCCCCTTTATATGCGTTCATGGAGTCTATTGTTGCATCTACATTGACGCCGGCGATTTTTCCTTCAAGCGCATGGGGGAAGCTATCCGGTTTAACTATTGCACTTGCAGAAGGAGGACGCATTGCTTTCTTCTGTGCCCCGTAACCAACCACAGCAACCTCATTTAAATCGGCATCACCCAGTCGATCAAGCTTCGCCAGATCCCCTTTCAAGGCTGAATCTGGTATACCTTTAATGAGAGATTCCTGAGCAGAAGAGTTCATTCCTTCAACAATTTTCTGAGGACGAGCGCCCTTTGCCCCTGCTGCATCAACATTGATCTTCACAGAGAGCGCTTCAGGCTGAGGCATGCGGTCAAGGATGGTATGATCCCTGGAAACAGAATCCTGTTTATTGACTTCTTTCTCAGCGGGCCTTTGCTTGATTTTACTCAGCTGCTCAGTCTCCTGCTGCTGCAAGGTCTCCTGTTGCTGCAACTTCTCCTGCTGCTGAGTCACCCGCTGCTCCAATGTCTCCTGCTGAGGAGCCCTGAAAAACCACAGTCCAGCAATGGTACTGACCAGCACCAGCGATGCCGCAACAGCCCAGCCCCTCCAGTTAGTAATCCGGACAGTCTTAGGATCGTCCTTCTGTACCCTTCTTCTGATCAGCTCATCAATATCCTGGAGATTACGCTCATCCCTTTCCCGGTCACCCTCTTCCATGCCCTGCATCATATCCATCAGCAGAGGATCGTCCTGTGCCTGCCTTTCCAGTTGGTACATGGCTGCCGCATCAAGCTCCCCATTGAGATACTTCCTGATTAATGATATGTCGGGTTTATTATTCTTCACGATTTTTGTCCATACAAATTTTCAAATTCCTCTTCCCGTTCTGGATATAACTTTTGATATCATTTAAGCTATAACCCGTGAAATCCACAATTTCCTTATAACACTTCTCCTTTAGAAAAAACAGGCTTACACTCTCCTTTTGGCGTGCAGGTAGCTTCTCCAGACATCTTTCCAGCGCAGTAAGTTTTTTCTCTTTTACTTCGTGATCATCCTGATGCAGGTTAAGGGGAAATTCCACAAAATCCTCAAAAGGAACATACTGCATTTTTTTTCCTGAGCGCAGCTGCATCAAACAATAATTACGGCTCAGCACATACAACCACTTGCCAAACTGCCTGATCTCCTGTTTCTTCACCTTTACAATCAGTTCCTCAAAGATCTGCATCACGGCATCCTTACTCAGTTCACTATCCTGTAAATAGCGGTTACAAACATAATATACCATTGAAGCATGCCCCTGAAAAAGTTCAGCCAGCAGTTTGAGATCGTCCGTTTGAAGATAACGCTTCAGCAGCACCTCATCGCTTACAGGATCTGATTTTTTGGAGTTGCTGAACCAATTCATTAATAGCAAGGTAAAAATATTTTCATAAATAGTTTATGGAATTATTTATCATGATGCATCCCCAGGCAAAATTCAACAACATGAAAAGAAATATTTATTTGATCATGCTATTTCTTAGCCTGGCAGGATTTAGAAACAGCAGCAACCGCAACATCACCGGAACTGTCTACAGCAAGGAAGACAACCGGCCATTGTCCCATGTTAATATTTTCGCAGAAGGCAGCACTGTGCAGACCAGCACAGATCAGAATGGCCGTTATAGTATTTCTGTTGCTGAAGGAGTTAAATCCCTTAGATTTTCTGTCATCGGCTATCAGCAGCAAGTGATAAAACTCGGAAAGACAAAAAAAATAGATGTCTGGCTAAAGCAATCCGATCAGTCTTTGACAGAGCTTGTCGTTACGGGCTACGGCAGCCCGTTAAAGAGAAATTATCAGCAGCCAGGACCTCAGCGCGAACAGCTCAGTGTTAATCAGATACTGGCAGGTAAGGTTCCCGGTGTAATCAAAAGCGACCGGTCACGCGGAACGCAGCTGAGAGAAGAAGTACTCATCTTCCCACCTTATCCAGGAAATACAGAATCTTATAAAGGCTTTGTAGAAAACGCATTTTTAAATCCCGGCAGCACTCCCCTCTCTACTTTTGCGATCGACGTAGATGCTGCATCTTACAGTAACGCCCGCCGGATGATCAACAGAGGGACTTTACCCACAAAGGATGCCATAAGAATTGAAGAAATGATCAATTATTTCCACTACGATATGCCGGCACCACCAAATGAAGATCCCGTGGCCATCCATACAGAGCTGTCTGCAGCGCCGTGGAACACGCAGCACCGCCTATTAAGGATTGGCCTGAAAGCCAAGTCGGTAAAAACTGAAAAGCTTCCTCCATCAAATTTTGTTTTCCTGATCGATGTTTCAGGCTCAATGGAGGGCAGCAACAGGTTGCCATTGGTAAAATCATCGATGAAGTTGCTGATCGACCAGCTGCGCGATCAGGATCATGTGGCCATCGTGACCTATGCCGGGGCAGCCGGACTGCAGTTGCCAAGTACATCTGCCGCACAAAAAATGAAGATCAGGGACGTCATCGATAACCTGGGCGCAGGAGGATCTACTGCCGGTGCTGCAGGTATCAGACTCGCCTACCAGGTTGCCCGCCAGAATTTTATCAAAGGTGGCAACAACCGGATTATCCTCGCTAGTGATGGCGATTTTAACGTAGGTGCTACGAGCGACCAGGATATGGAATCCCTGATTGTTAATGAAAGAAAAAGTGGCGTATCACTATCTGTCCTGGGGTTTGGAATGGGGAACTACAAAGACAGTAAGATGGAAACCCTGGCAGATAAGGGCCACGGGAATTACGCGTATATTGATAACATTGCTGAGGCAAGAAAAGCGATGGTCACCGAATTTGGAGCTACGCTCTTCACCGTTGCCAAAGACGTGAAAATCCAGGTAGAGTTTAACCCGGGCAAGGTTCAGGCATACCGCCTGATTGGTTATGAAAACAGGCTGATGGAAAAAGAAGATTTTAACGACGACCAGAAGATCGGGGGCGATATGGGCGTAGGACATACCGTTACAGCGCTGTATGAGATCATCCCTGCAGGAGTCAAAGATAGTTATACTACGAGTGTCGACCCACTAAAATACCAGAGCGTAAAGGAAACCAAAGTCAAATCTGGCTCACAGGAAATGGCGACAGTAAAGTTCAGGTTTAAAACCCCGGAAGGCAGTAAAAGCAAAATGACCCAGGTAGCGGTTGTCGACAAAAATACAGCCTTGTCAAAAACAAGTGCCGACTTCAGGTTTGCCACTTCCGTTGCAGAACTGGGGATGCTGCTGCGCGACTCAGAGTATAAACAAAATGCCAGTTTCGACAACCTGATCAATCGCGCAAAAGCAGCCAAAGGGGCTGATGAAGAAGGCTACCGCGCAGAGTTTATCAACCTGGCACAGAGTGCAAAATTGTTATCAAATAATAGTGCTTCAGCAGGTGATACAAAGTAAAAGCAGAACTGATCAGTTATACTTTGACTATTACATTTTTTTTATACATCCACCAGATCGGGATAAATATCAGAAGTACAACTGTAAACGCGGAAATCAATGAGGCATTGTTTGGTGAAAGATGCGCTTCAAATACATGAAGGTGAAAAGACCAGATATTGGTCTTTTCACCTTCATGGGTATAAGGAATAAAAGAAATCAACCTCGGCAAAATGCCCGACAACACAAACGCTGTAATCGCATTCCGTCCAAAAGCCACAAAAGGCCATATCAGCAGCTGATATCTTTTGATATCTATCAGCCAATACGAGAGCGACAGGATGATGATCGCTAATCCAGCGGTAAATAACACAAATGAGCTCGTCCACAGTGATTTGTTTATCGGGAAAAACAGATTCCAGATCAGGGCCAGAACCACCAGCAACACGCCAGTTCCCGCAATCCTTCCCAGATCCTTCAGCGCTTTCAGTTTCCCCTGTTTGAGCCAGGTACCGGTGAGGATACCAAGGAGGCTGGTACCTATCGCAGGTAAAGTACCCAGCAGTCCTTCAGGATCCCAGGTTTTGGACGACTTCCACAGGTGGTTCTCAGTAAACACCAGCCTGTCCAGCCAGGCACCGAGATTTGTTTCAGGCTCCAGATTGGGAGCTCCGTATCCCGGCACGGGAACAAAATTCATCAGGATATAATAACCCAGCAAAAGCGCAGCAGCAATGTACAGCTGCGTTTTGGTGGTCGTTTTGATATAGATAAAACTACTGATTCCAAAGACTACGCCTATTCTGAAGAGTACGCCGGGAATGCGCAAATGCGCGAAGTCAAAATTCCAGACGAGCGACAAACACATGCCCAGAAAGATGATCGTGAGCGACCGCCGCAGGATGGAAACCAGCATTGCAGCATGCAGTTCAGGGTTCGCCTTCCTGCTTTCCATGGCATATACAATAGACACCCCTACGATAAACAGAAAAAATGGGAACACCAGATCTGTCGGCGTGCATCCATGCCATGCAGAATGTTCCAGAGGGGCGTAAATATGCGACCAGCTGCCCGGGTTGTTCACCAGGATCATAGCCGCTACGGTAAAACCGCGAAAGAAATCGAGCGACAATAATCGCGGTGCTTTTGTCAGGATAGGTTTGCCCTCAGGGACTGCTGGTATTTCTGCCATATAGATTGAAACGTCAATTTTTTCAGCCCTTAATGTAAGCAAACCTATCCTTTTAAAAAAGCCTTGTCTCAGGAAAAACCTATTACGGCAGCTCGCTCGCCAGGGCAAGATCCTTCTGCTGATCCAGGCTTTCCAGACGGGCTACGAGTGATGCACGCACATCCCGGTAGGCATCTCCACCCAGAGCCAGACGTAAGGGTGCAGGAGAGACTTCAAGCGAGTCGATCACTGCCTGCACGGTTTTATCTACATCTCCCCTGATCGGGAAGCTGTTGGAGGCAATCGCCCTGCGCACATCACCGGCAGGAGTGGCATCATAAGCTTCCATGACCGGAGCTGTAGTCATTGCTGAACCAAAGGAAGTCTGGTGGGCTCCGGGTTCTACGATGGTTACTCCGATATTCAAGGGCGCCACTTCCTTGGCAAACGTATCGCAGAAACCTTCCACAGCCCATTTCGTAAGGTGGTAATAGCTAAAGTTCGGGTATGTTGTTTGTCCCCCGGCTGAGGAGAACTGCAGGATACGGCCACTTCCCTGTGCCCGCAGATATGGCAGTGCAGCCCTGATCACCATTACGGAGCCCAGGATATTTGTATCTATCTGTTGCCTGATCTGTTCATCGGCAGCTTCTTCCGCTGCACAAAAAAGCGCATAGCCGGCATTATTGGCGATCACGTCAATCGTTCCCAGTTCATCAAAGGCACGTTTCACTACGGTGTTGATCTCCGCTGTATCCGTAACATCCAGTTTCGCTATCCACAGCTTGTCGCCATATTTATCCTTCAGGTCGTTGATCGCCTCAGGTTTGCGTAAGGTTGCCGCCACACGGTGACCCTGTTCCAATAATTTTTCTGTTAATACTCTTCCTAATCCGGTGGAGGTACCGGTAATAAACCATGTTTTCATATTGTCTGATTAATTAATAACAAGACAAAACTACCTTACACAGCATAACAAGGGTTAGCCATATTCAAACCAATGCCGACCAAAATCAAACCATCTGCAGAATTTAGCGCAATGAGCTTGGCGTCTTCCCGGTGTGCGACTTAAATGCCCTGGTGAAGTGTGTGGCTTCTTCAAATCCGAGGCTGTTGCTGATCTGGCTGACCGACCAGTTGGAGTGCAGCAATAAAGCACTGGCTTCCTGCATCATGCGTTCATTGATCAGCTGACTGGTGGTACGGCCCGTAACCTCTTTGAGCGCCCGGTTCAGAGAATTTGGATGCACCGCCAGTCGGTCGGCAAAATCCTGCGCAGTACGCAGACTAAGCTGCTGATGCGGGTAAAGTATAGGGTACTGACCAGAGAGCAGATTCTTAAAGCCATCCGTCAGTCGGGTGGCTGCTGTTTGTTTTCGCGTTTCCGCTTCGGGCTCCAGCTTGAGCGCAGCATGGATACATTCCAGCACATAGATAAAAAGCAGGTCATACTTATGCGTATAACCAGCCGCCTGTTCAGCGATCATTTTCAGAAACAGAGACTCAAAGAGATCTTTGTCCCCATCCTTCAGATGGAATACCGACTGAGCCTCCCCGTTAAACACTGGCCAGTCGGCCGGACGCAGATGTGTATGCAGCGGCAGGAAATCCTCCGTAAACATACAGCTAAAGCCGTTGCAGATCCCATCGTGAACTTCCCAGCGGTAAGGGTCGTACCGGTTGGTAAATACCAGTCCCCATTCGTTCCCGTTAAACCTGTACTCCTCATCGCGGAGAAAATAAGAAGCATTCCCTGTGATGAGAGATATTTTGTAGAAATCCTTACGGCTGTAGATTGCCGTGGCGGCAATGCTCTTCGCAGAAAAATCTTCCAGGCGCACCGCAGCGAAATAGCCGCCGGAATGATCTTTTCCGGCGGCTATTTCAGGTGCATAAGTCTCAATAGAATGCTGTTCTATCATATTTATTTTACCAGGTTCTACCTTTCATATAATCGTCCAGCTTGGCGCGGCTCATCGGTATTTTTCCAGGGTTTTTATCCAGCCATTTCAGGAAATCTTCCTTGATCTTGTCTGTCCACTGGTTATCGATCTCCCCTGTAGAATACTTACCTTCTTTCAGCATCTGGATTCCAAAGGTATCACGAAGACTGATAAATTCTGCAGTAAGAATCACTTTTTCTGCAAGATGTGCCGGAATAAAGATCACCCCTTCACTCTTAGCCAGCACCAGGTCGCCCGGCATCACGATTGCCCTGCCCATTCTGATCGGCGTATTCAATCCCGTCAATACCACATCTTTCAGGTATGAAGGATCCCAGTCGCGAACATAGGCGTTGAAACCTTTGATTTGTCTCAAACCATCCAGATCGCGGCTGGAAGCATTGAATACCACTCCGGTACCCGTTTTCGAGTAAATAGAGTTCCCCAGATTATCCCCGATCAGCGTACCTTCAGCAATCTTGCCAAAACCATCAGCAACATACACGTCACCTTTGGTCAGCAGGTCGATAGCCCAGGCATTGGTATTTCCTTTTCTGCCCTGCTTTGCACCGCGGTCCTTGATGTTTTTCTCCAGGTCAGGGCGTGTCGGCATGTAGGCAGCTGTCAATGCGCGACCAACAAAAGGCTGGTTATCATGCACCATTTTAAATCCGCCATCGAACTGGCATTTGTATCCTTCGTTGTTCAGGATCGTCCATGCTTCCTCGATACCTACATTTTTTGCGCGTTCCAGCAATTCATCCGGTATACGCGGTCTGCCATCAGGAAAACGTTCACCCTTCCAGTCGGAAGTCAGGTAAATCAGTTCCTCTTTGGGTATAGTTTGTGCATCTGCAGTGCAGGCTAAAAAAGTAATGCCTAAAGCGATAAGGCTGGTTTTAATGTTTAAGTTCATATTTTAAAATTAGTGATCTCCTTTACCTAATGCAATCGGAGTCGTATTTCCGTTCAAATCATATACTACTTTACCATCCCTGATGGTCACTTCACATTCAAATTTCTGTGTTCCCGATTCTTTGTGTCCGGTGTAGTCAAAGAAACCAAATTTACCTTTGCGGATATCAAAAACCGTCACATCTGCCGGAGAGCCTACAGAAAGATTTCCAAGTTCTTCCATCTTAATCGCCTGTGCAGGTGCCCATGTCGAAGCTTTGATCACATCCTTCAGCGGCATTCCCATATTCAGGAATTTAGACATCACACTCATCATATCCTTCATCGCATTGTTCATACTGCCGGTGTGGATATCCGTGCTCAGCGTGTTCGGGAAAAAACCTTCCTTCATCGCTGGTATCGCCTGTGAATAAGCAAAGCTGATTCCGCCATAACCTACGTCGAAGATAATCCCTTTCTCACGTGCTTTATAAAAATATGGCTTTACTTTTCCTGTAGCCTTATCAATCATTTCCTCCCTTGAAGGCGCCAGAGCACCAAAGCAATGCGTAAAGATATCACCCTTGCGCAGGTGCGTTATGAAAAGTTCCTCCAGCGAAAGCGCAGGCGTAGCACCCCCAAAATCGATCATCACCGGGATGTCAGCCTTTACACCAGCCGCAACAGCATGGTCTACGGGAGTCCATTCATGGCCTTCGTAATGCGCCACTTTAATCCCCACGATCACCTTTTTATTGTCGTTAGCCACCATCGCCAGCATTTTTGAATTCATATCAGTAGTATCCTGCTCATATGCTCCACCACGCATCCCTTCGCCAATGATGTTCAGCATCGCCAGCACCCTTGTTTTGGACTGATCGATTACGTTTTTCTTAAACTTAGGGAAGCTTTTCCAGCCTGAGCTGCCGGCATCAACCACCGTAGTGACACCCACGCGGAAAGTAAATCCGTCAGGGTTTAAGGCACTGAAGCCATCGCTGAGGTAATGGTCCGGCGTAGTACCCTGGAAATTGTGCGAGTGCATATCGATCAGTCCCGGCGAGACATAGAGCCCTTTCGCATCCACCACCTGTGCTGCATCTGAGGTACTGATATTTGCGGCCACCTTTGCCACTTTACCATTCAGGATAGCAACATCCATGATCTTGTCGACGTTGTTTTTCGGGTCAATCACATGACCACCTTTGATCACGATACTGTAATGCTGTGCCTGTACGGTAAAACTGAACATGCAGGCTGCAGCAGTGCAAAAAAGGAAGAACTTCTTCATTGTGTGTGTATATATTGTTATTGGTTTAGATTCATATTATTTGTCCCACCACATCCGCGTCAGGAAATCATCGGCCCCCTGCCTTGCCACTGCGGCCTTGTAATTTTCTGCATTCAGATTCTGTTCTGTCATCGGGTATTCCATTCTGCGGAAGATCTTGCCCCCCGTTGCGTTTCCTACATAATTATTGGGTACCAGTGCCGGAAATCCCGTGCGCCTGTAGGTAGCAAAAACCTCCTGCGAGTTGGGATATACCCCTACCCAAAACTCATTGTAAATCTGTTCCAGTTGTGCCGCTACGGTACCTGAAACCGGCAGTTTATGATACCTGATATACGTACTGATCTGGTTTGGCGTGATGATACCTGCCGGACCAAACAATGTCCATTGCTGCATGGCCGCGGTTATCCCATTCTCATACAGTGCAGCCGCAGAGTTTCCTGTATACCAACCCCTCAAGGCCGCTTCTGCAAGCAGGAAATTCGTTTCTGCGTTGGTCAGCAACAAATACGGACTGTTGAGCTGCAGTATCGTACGCTGATTCGGTTCAGAATAAGTCACAAAATCCGAAGGTTTGGAGCCCAGCATTGCCGACATCCCCTTTTGAATCGCGGCTGACGTATCCGGGCGCCCATTGATGTATACTACAGATAACACCGCCAGTCGCGGGTCCTTGTTCGCTTTCAGCGAGTTGATAAAAACATCCTGGAATTTACCACCTTCTGTATTGCTGTTGCCATTGGCCTGGATATAGTCTGAGTTGAGCATATTGAGCGCCAACGGGTTCTTATTGATATCCTGACCTGTAACCACATAACCGTTTACCTTTGCGATATCTGCATTGTCGAGAATCAGCCCACCTGCAATCGCCTTTTTGGCCCATAATTCGGCAGCTGCCGGATCTACTTTTGTCATCCTCATCGCCTGACGCAGCATCAGGGAATACGCAAATTTCTTCCACTGTGTAGTGTTCCCACCGTAAATCAGATCGGCCTGGCCGAAGGTAGCCCGCGCAGCATCAAAGGCCAGTGCAGCTTCTTCGAGTTCTTTAAAAAGATCAGCGTAAATACTTTGCTGCGTATCATACACCGGTTTATAGATCGCATCAGTATAGCCCTTGCCTGCCTGTGTATAGGGAATATCACCATATAAATCCGTGAGCCTGCTAAAGATATAAGCTTTCCATATCCGCGAAGCCGACAACAGATTTACCTGTGCGGGATCGTCCTTAATCGTATTGATGACAGAAATAATCTCATTGATTTCCTTGGGATAGGCGTTGGTAAAAGCCAGGTAACTGGAGCTGCGCTGACTCAGCACATACTTGGCGCCAAAGCCGGCAACATCGTTATAACTCGTGGTATACTGCATCGTGCCCTGCAGGAGAACCATTGCATTGGCAGCTCCGTCCAGCTCCGCTTTGGTAAAGGTAAAAGCAGGGTTAACCACCGGAGAAGCATTCGGATTGGTATTCATCTCTTCAAAACCTTTGTCGCATCCCGAGAGCGCAAAGCAGAGAAGGAAAACAAGAATGATAGGAGAAAACTGTCTTTTCATATCTTTATCCGTTAGAATTTAACCATGAGATTAAGCCCGATTGTCCTTGTTCTGGGCAGGCCTATCGATTCAAACCCCTGACTGGAAGAGTTGGTGAAACTCTGTTCAGGGTCAAAATTATCCGTCTGTTTATAGATCGTTAACAGGTTGCGTGCTACCAGTGAGATGGCAGCCGATTGTACCGCAGCGATCTTCTTCACCGGCAAAGCATAAGACAGAATGATCTGTCTGAGTTTTACAAACCCCGCATTGTAAACAAAAAGGTCTGTATAGGATTTGTAGTTGTCGTAGTAAGATTGTAGTCCGCTCACCGGTATAAACCTCGTATAGGGAGCTCCGCTTTGAGTTACACCCGTCACTGTTAGTCCGCCGTCCCTGCCAGGCAGCGTCATTTTATTGAGCCCCAGTCGAGTGGCATACACATCCATGAGCGAGAAGATCTTATTGCCAAACTTGCCGTCTACCAAAATACTGAGGGTAAAATCCTTGAAGCGAAAATCATTGGAAATACCCATCGTCCATGGTGCTACCCCTTTCCCCAATACCTCAAGTCCCGTAGTTACGGGCAAACCCGTAGTCGCATTAAAAACGGTATTGCCACTGGCATCTTTCTGCATTCTTGTACCTACGATAGAACCATAGGATTGCCCTACAATGTTATTGATAAAAGCATAGGAATTTACTGAAGAAGCCATCTGGATCTGGTTCAGTCCTTCACTCAGCTTTTGTACGGTATTCTTGTTGTAGGATACATTGTAACTCACATTCCAGGAGAAATTCTTCGTCTTTGCAGGAGTACCCGTAAATAAAGCTTCTACACCCCTGTTATCCAGTTCCCCTACGTTGAGGATCACATTGTTGAAACCTGTAGTACCACTGATCGCCGTATAAACGATATCGTTTGTCGTTTTCCGGTTGTAAAACGTCAGGTCCACCCCCAGCCTGTTGTTCAGTAATTTAGCCTCAATTCCTGCCTCTGTAGTGGTAGAAGTATAGGGCTGCAGGTTGCGGTTACTGATGGTCGTGCTCGTTACATTTTGTATCGGTTGTCCGGAGGAAGGCTGACTCGTATAACCGAGATTAATCTGGTAAGGATCCGGAGCACCTCCTCCAACCTGTGCCCATGAAGCCCGTATTTTTGCAAAGCTGATCACCTTAGGCAAGGCAAAAGCATCAGAAAGCACAAAACTACCCCCTATAGAGGGATAGAACAGGTGGTTATTCTCGGGACTAAGTGTAGAAAACCAGTCCTGCCGCCCCGTTAACGTCAGGAACAGATAACTCCTGAACCCCAGATCTGCCGAGGCGAACAAAGAGTTAATCGCCGTGCGGTTATTGGTCGGCACCGAAGCGATGGTCGACAAGTTAGTCGTGCTGTAAAAATAAGGTATCGTAAAGTTCCTTCCCGTCGTGCTGAGCAGGTTATACACCGATCTCTGCTGGTTCCCTCCCGCCAGTGCATTCAGCGTAAAGTCGTCCGTGATCTTGCCACTATAGTTCAGCGTAAGCAAGCCATTCGTTTCTGCATTATCCGCTTTTAAAGCGGCATACTGGCCATTCGGAGTATATAAAGTTCCGCTGGGCAGGATATACTCGTAGTCGTAATTGTAAAAGTCCCGGCTTACCGTAGCCTTTGCTGTAAGATTTTTTACCAGCTGAAAGGTCAGACCTGCCTGTCCGATAAACCTGTTTTTTGTATCCTTCTGTCTGAATTTGTTGACTACAAAATAGCCATTAGTGGCGATGGATGCATCATTCCATGGTATTTCATTGCCAAGGCCGTTAAAACCAGGTTTCAGCCAATCCACATCCGTTGTATTTGCCACCAGCAAGGGTGTCCAATTGGGATTTCCCAAAGCATCCCCTGCCGTAGGGCGGTTGCGCGCATTCTCTACATTATACTGCGCCAGCGCTTCAAAGCTCACCTTGGAGCCTACCTTGCCGTTTAAACTCAGATTGGCGGTTTTTCTGTTGTAGGTACTGTTGGGTAAAATACTATTACTGCTGAGGTCACTTCCCGAGAACCTGTAAGTGAGGTTGTCGTTGCCCCCGGTAAAAGCCAGCGTATTGGTAAATGAAGTACCTGTCTTGTAGAAATCCTTTACGTTATCCTTTACGGCAGCGTAAGTATGTGATAATCCATCCGCAGCGATGAAGGAGGAACCATCAATCCTGGCACCAAAGGAACGGCGTCCGCTTGCCAGTGCCTGACTCTGCGTAACCGGCTTTGTGCCATCGGTACCCTGACCGTATTCGTATTGCCAGTCGGGCGACACAATGACCCTGTCAACATTAAATGTACTGTTAAAATCTATCCCTACCCCCTTTTGTGCACGGCCTTTCTTTGTAGTAATCAGGATCACACCATTGGCGGCCCTTGCCCCATAAAGCGCCGCAGCCGTACCACCTTTCAAAACACTGATCGACTCGATATCATCCGGGTTGATCCCGCTGATGCCATCTCCCCTGTCCACGTTTCCCGTTCCGTCAGAGCCCCCATTGGAGGTTGCACTTCCGCCGGGTGTACTGTTGTCCATCGGCATGCCATTGATCACATACAGCGGCTGGTTACTTCCATTGAGAGATCCGTTTCCACGAATGATCACGCGGCTGGAACCTCCCGGACCTGTCGACAAGCCTGTGGCATTTACGCCGGCTACCTTGCCTGTCAGTGCATTTGCCACGTTATTTTCACGGGCCTGAGTAAACTCACTGCCATTGATTTCAGACACGGCATAAGCGAGCGACTTCTTATCTCTTTTGATTCCCAGTGCGGTCACTACTACTTCAGTAAGCTCCTGCGACTGCTCTTTCATGGCTACATCGGCCACGGCTTTACCGGCAATGGCAATTTCCTGCACCAGATAACCCATAAATGTAAAAATGAGTGTGCCACTACCATCGGGCAGCAGCAGCGAATATCTTCCATCTGAAGTTGTGGTGGTGGCAATTGTACTCCCTTTGAGCTTTACGCTGACCCCGGGGAGTGGCAGTCCTTTCTGATCCGTCACCGTACCTTTGATGGGAATTTGCTGCTGATCCGGGGAAATGGATGCTTTTGCAGCGGGCAGTTTATTCCTGGGTCTTACGGCTTCAATGATGATCAGGTTGTCGCCAATTGAAAATTGCAGGTTGAGCGGTTCAAGGATCATCTTGAGCACAACCGACAACTTTTCATCTTTCACATTGATCGTCACGCGGTCCGAGGAGCTTAACACATCGGAGCCATATGCAAAGTCAACCTTCGCTAATTTATTAATTCTTCTTAAGACTTCTGTTACGGGAATTTTGCTCACATTTAGTGAAATTCTTGGGTCAGGGTCCTGAAAACGCACATTTTCTGCCATGGAAAACACATTCAGAAGAAGCAAAAACGCCGTAAATATAATACTAACCAGATTTTTACATGAAAATTGGCCCGACAATATGTTATTTGTCATATATTAGAGGAAATTTGTTAATACTTCTCCGGTGAGTGGAGAAAATGAATTTAAGAGCGAAAGCTTAATTAGTTGGATGTGGTGGGACACATCCAACTTTTTTTTTGTAAGTATTCTTACTGCATAGGCATTCCTGGTAGTTAATCAATAGTTCCGGTTCAATTGAGTGGAGATCTATTTTTCTGTGTTAGTATATAAAAAAGTCCTGTTTCGTTTGTTTATAAGTGGTTTCTGTTAAGTGGGTTACGGCTTTCATGATCTCAATAAACGATTGCTTGTTGAATGTTCCCGTAATCCTTCTGTCTATTTTTTCTTTGTTGAGTACTTTTACGTTGATGCCAAATTTGTTTCCAACTTTGAGCGCGATCTCTTCCAGTGTGGCATTGTCGAAGATCAGTTCTCCTTTGCTCCATGCGATCATATCGCTCACCTCTTTTACCGAATCTACGGCGAAATCATCCTTATCGATGTTCAGGCTCGCACGCTGTTTTGGCAATAAAGTCACCAGTTTCTCAGAGCTTGTATTTTTAACGGCTACCTTTCCGCTGAGCACTGCTACAGACATTCTGGACATTGCCGGGTAAGCCATCACATTAAATGAAGTACCCAATACGCTCGTCACTACTTTACCTGAGTGTACCAGGAATGATTTTGCCTTGTTATGTGCCACTTCAAAATAGGCCTCTCCTGTAAGGTAAACCTCACGTTTGTCGCCATTAAATTTTTCAGGATACAGTAATTCAGAACCTGAGTTCAGGGTTACTTTAGTTCCGTCGTTCAGGTATACCACGAGCATTTTACCTGCTGCGGCTTTACCGGAAACATATGTTTCAGGTTGTGTTGTTGAATTTTTATAGGTGCTGAACAAAAATGCAAGGGCAGATACCGTAATCAGCATGGCTGCAACTTTTAACCATATACCAGTATTGTTATTGCGGATAGGTACGATCTCAGGATCAGCAGCTACTGCCCTGTCGTATATCCTTTGCCAGTCCACATCATGTTCGGTGGTCGACTGCTGCTGGTTCCAGAGCAATTCCATCTCAGCATCAAGTTCCTGCTCAGCGTTCTCACTTTTGGTAAGTTCAAGAAGTTCTGCCACTTCAGCTTTGCTGGCTTCGCCTGCTACGTATTTACTAAAGAGTACAGAAATCCTATTTTTTACTTCCATTTTCTGGCTGATTTAAAAGAAAGACACACCAACAGGAGGATCAGACTAATCAAAACAGAAAAAAAATAAATAAAATTTTAGAGGAGCGGAATTAGCAGGTAAAAAGGAACAAAACTGTCACTGCAGAGCTGATTCCGTTTTTTATTAAAAAGGAACGCACGATACCCATGGCAGTCAGGTGATGGTTTTTAACGGTATTTTTTGAAAGTTTTAGTTGTGAAGCGATTTCGTCATAGCTGAGCTCATCTTCCTTACTCAATTTGAACACCAGTCTGCGCTGTGGAGAAAGACCATCCACGGCCTGATTGATCAATTTGTTATAATCAAAGAGATTAAGCTTAGTTTCTGCACTATCACCGTCATTAGCAGCATTTCTAATGAGTTCCGTAGACATTTTCTCATTATACGCCACCTTGCGGAGATGATTCAGCGAGAGATTTCTTGCTATTTTGAAAACGTAGCCGTCCAGGTTCTTGATTTCATGAAGATTTTCCCTTGCTACCCACAATTTAATGAAAATTTCCTGTGTAATCTCTTCAGCAACGTACTCCGACTTAGTAATAGCAAGTATATAGGCATAAATCCTACACTTGTAGTTATTAAACATTTGGTTGAAGTCGTCTTTCATTGAATTAGTAAAAATTAATCTATAGCCGTCGGTTAAGTGTTTATAAAAATCGATAAAGCAAGCTCAAATTACAACTTATTGATAATATTTTCAACAAATTTTCAGAATTCCTGTAAATAAATTGTTTTTGCACCGCCATTAACAGAGCAAAAAGCTATAATATAGTATGATATTATCAATTAACACACCTATCAGTGCCTCAGGATGACGATTCATAACAATATCGTACAATATGTATTTTTTTTAAAACGTATGAACTTTTTTGTGTTTTGATGGTATTTCCAGCTCCTAAAAGAATAAAAAACATGGCAAAAGCAACTAACACAAGAGGAAATTCTGCGTAACTAGTCCCTGTTCAGGTTAATCTTTGCTTCATCGAAATCGAGTTCGCTTTCCATTTTTCGCAGTTCTTCATCGCTGAATGTTTTTTCATGGCGCAAAACAGAGATTTCTTTCCGCTGAACATGATATAAATCCAGCAGGACTCGGTTATACATTTCTACCTGTCTTCGTTCCGAGATATCACATTCTAAAGATTCCAGTCTTTTTCCTGCTATTGAAATATCACTCTCCAGCTGATTTTTCAGAAATCCGAGCAGTTCATTCTCTTTTACCTCGTCCTGATATTTATGATTTAGGCGCTTCAGTGCAACTTCCATCAGCCTGAGGTGAATAGCTGCATCCTGTTCTTCTGCCGGCAGGAAATCTCCTGAATCTCTCATCCCTACCCATTTCACGATAACCGGAAGCGTGAGCCCCTGAAAAACCAGAGTCACCAGGATCACGATAAAAGTCATGAAGAGAATCAGACTCCGGTGCGGGAAATCACTTCCGTCTTTCATCAGCAAGGGGATAGATAAAGCTGAGGCCAGCGATACTACACCCCTCATCCCTGCCCAACCTACAACTACCGGTGCTTTCCATGGCGGATTGCCACGGTCTGCTCTTTTCAGATTACCGAGCCAGATTGGAACATAAGCGATCGGAAAAACATAAATGATCCGGATCAGGATAGCTATCAGGCTGATGATCAATCCATATTTGATTCCATCGGCCATCGTATCGGTTCCCATATTTCTAATGATGGAAGGCAATTCCAAACCGATCAGGATAAACACCAGTCCGTTGAGGATAAAGCCAACGGTTGCCCAAACATTAATCGTTTGCAGACGGGCATTTCCTGAAGAAAAGATCTCATGCGAACGGTACGATAAAAACAGACCGCCACTTACCACAGCCATTACACCGGAATAATGAAACTCCTCTGCCGCGATATACATAAAATAAGGACTCATCAAGGTGAGTGCCGTATCAATACTGGGCGTGGTTGGCAGAAAACGATGGATCACATACATCAGGTGTGCAATGGCCAGTCCGATCACTACCCCCATCGCAGATACGATGAAGAATTGTCCTACTGCCTGTGGCAATGAAAACTGACCTGAAATTACCGCCATCAGCGCAAAGCGGAAAACAATCAAACTTGAGGCATCATTGATCAGACTCTCGCCTTCCAGGATCGTAGTGATACGCTGTGGTACTTTCACATTTTTCAACACTGAAGTTGCCGCCAAGGCATCCGGAGGAGATACAATTCCGCCCAGTAAAAATCCCAGGGCCAGCGTAAAACCTGGAATCATGGCTGTACTTACATAAGCGATAATGGTTGACGTTAAAAACACCAGGCCGAAGGCCAGCATGCCAATCGGTCTTCTCCATTTCCAGAAATCATTCCATGACGTGTACCATGCCGCCTCATATAACAGAGGTGGCAGAAACAGCAGGAAGATCATTTCCGGCTGTATTTCAATCTGTGGGATACCTGGTATAAAGCTGATTGCCAAGCCTGCAATCACTAGAAATATAGGATAGGAAATCTTCAGTTTCTGGGCCAGCATGGTCAGCATAAAGACGGCAAAAAGCAGGGAAAGTACAATCAGGAGATGTTCGTGAAACATAGGATGCGGGCGTTTTTTGCTAAAAATATAAAGAATCAGCCAAAATCACCACAATAGGTTATTTTAAATGGCTCCTGATTATTCAAACTTTGAGCCGACAGGAATGACCAATACAGATGTCGTTCTATCCTCTATCAAACAGATTTGAAAAATGAACAGTAAATTAGCCGGAAAGAAGATACTATTTTCCAATGTGCCTGCTGATGGGCATTTCAATCCGCTCAGTGGATTGGCAAAATATCTCACAGAGCTGGGCTGCGACGTACGCTGGCTGAGCTCCTCCATCTGCGCAGAAAAGATAAAAAAGCTTTCCATACCCTATTATCCTTTGGTCAAAACACTGGATATCAACGCTACAAATATATTTGAACTCGTACCTGAAATCAGAACGAATGATGCCGAAAAAAGGATAGCGATATACAGGATTCAATATGCGCTGCACTCCAGTGAGTATTTTGAAGATATCAGGGATATCTACAAAAGCTTCCCATTTGATCTGATCGTGGTTGACAGCTTTTTCCCTGCCATTCCTTATATCAAACATTTACTTCCAGTTCCATTGGTCGCCATAGGAATTGTGCCCCTGGCCGAGGATTCTGTAGACACCGCACCCTATGGCTACGCACTGTGGCCGCCAAAAAATGAGGAAGAGCGCAAAACATATGCAGATCTTTATCAAAAGACACCTGAAAGATATCTTGAAGCCACAAATATCTTTGAATCACTATTGGCAGAATATGGTGTTCCTTATACCAGGATGGCGATAGAGAACAGGCTGATCCGCGAAGCCGATGTTTACCTGCAGATTGGTGCACCAGAATTTGAGTACCCCCGCAGGGATATAGGCAAGAACATTCATTTTATCGGCGCACTATTACCCTATTCTCCTGAAGATCAATCCAAGAAATGGTATGACCCGCGCCTCCAGGTATACAGCAAGGTCATCCTTGTAACGCAGGGCACGGTGGAGAAGGACTCTGGCAAGTTGATTATCCCTACCATCGAAGCCTTCCGGGATACTAATGTTTTGCTGATCGTCACTACCGGGGGTAGCAGAACGCAGGAACTCCGGGATCAATATGAGGCCGAAAATGTGATCATTGAGGATTTTATTCCTTTCAAAGATGTCATGCCTTATGTAAATGTATATGTCACCAATGGTGGCTACGGTGGCACCTTACTGAGTATCACACACAAGGTACCGATGCTGGTAGCAGGCCTTCATGAAGGAAAAAATGAAGTATGTGCGCGTGTGGGATATTTTAAGTTAGGCATAGATCTTAAAACAGAAACACCGGATATTGCCACGATACGTGAGGGTGTCATCACTATCCTGGCTGATCAGCAATATAAAGAAAATGTAAGCAGACTCGCAGATACGCTGAATACTTATCATTCCCTTCAACTTTGCGCTGAACACATCGAAAATTTACTGGGACTATAAAAATCTTTATTTTAGTTGTAAACCGGATCATAAACAGATCAATGATATGAATTAAAAAGAATCGTACAAATTACGGGAATAATCGCATCAAACGTCGATAATTTGCGTAACTTATAGGTCTATATGTCAGGCATATGACTGAAGTTAATCCCGATTTTTACAGCAGCACTTTAAGTGGTACCTGGAAGGGCCGCACAGATGGTGCAGACTTCGATGTGCAACGCTGGCATCAGCGCCTGATTACCGTAAATTTACTGGAAGAAAGAATGCCTGTGGCTCCACTGGGCCGAAAAAGCATTGCGCTCATCGGCTTTGCCTGCGACGAAGGAGTTTTGCGCAATGGCGGACGTGTAGGTGCCAAAGATGGGCCTTTGTGTTTTCGCCAGGCTTGCGGGAACCTGCCGGTGCATATGGATGAGTCTTCTCTATTTGTCGATCTGGGAGATATATGCTGCGAAACCGAAGCGATGGAAGAAGCGCAATCGGAACTGGCAAACCTGGTAGAACTGGCACTGTACTATGGTTATCATCCACTCGTAATCGGTGGCGGGCATGAGGTTTCCTACGGACACTATGCGGGCATCTGCAAACATATCAGCGAAAAGGCAAGGCTGGGGATCATCAACTTTGATGCGCATTTTGATCTTCGTGATCCCTCGGGGAGCCTGAGCAATTCCGGGACTGGCTTTTTCCAGATTGCCGACGAATGCGGTAATGACAGTAAACCTTTTAGTTACCTCGCTTTAGGTATCCAGCAAAACAGCAATACCAGACGTTTGTACAAGGCTGCTGAAGAGTTTGGCGCAGAATATATTTCTGCCAACCGTTTCTCGGTGATCTATGCACAGGAGGTGCTGTCAAAAATAGAACGTTTTATCCGCGACAATACGCATATCTATCTGACGATCGACCTGGATGTGTTTGCCGCATCAGTTGCTCCGGGAGTGAGTGCACCTGCTTATTCCGGAATCTTTCCCGATCCCTTCTTTTTCAAATGTCTGCAACTGATTATCGACAGCAATAAGATCATCAGTATGGATATTGCGGAGTATAACCCGATTTATGATCCCGAGCATATCACTGCGAAGCTGGCGGCAGCATTGGCGTTTAACCTGCTGAGCAAGCAGATTTAAAAGACTTATTTTGCTGTAGGAAGCTGAAAACAAAAGCGGCTACCCTCACCCATTTCACTCTCTACCCAGATCGTCCCGTTTTCTGCCTCTATAAAATCTTTGGAGATGGCCAGTCCCAAGCCTGAGCCTGATTTATTGTTCCCATCTGAGGGCACCTGGAAATAGCGGTCGAACAGTCTTTTACGGTACTGCTCGTCAATCCCCTTTCCATAATCCCGCACCGAAAACTCTACAGACTGATCCTTTTCTGCAATGCTGATCTGTACTTTGGAATGCTCTGTACTGTAACGCAGGGCGTTCGACAAAAAGTTGATGAGCACCCAGGCAGTTTTCTCTACATCAGCGTTTACCTTTGGCAGGTTCTGATTACTGACCAGCTCCAGCTGGATATTCCGCTGCTGGGCCTGAAAACTGATTGCGTTCATCGCATAGCGGACAATCTCCTCAGGATCTGCTTTTACAAAACTTAACTGTAGCTGACCTGTTTCTGCCTGTGCCAGATTGAGTAATTCTCCCGTGATTTGGAGCAGACGACTACAGTCGTCCTTAATATGCTCAACCAGTTGTTTCTGCTCTAAGTTAAGATCGCCAACTCTGGTATCTTCCAATAGCTTCAGGCTCATTTTAACAGATGAGATTGGAGTTTTCAGTTCGTGTGATATAGTAGCGATGAAGTTTGTCCTGGCTTCGTTCAGCTGTTTAAATTCTGTGTTCAGCACCACCGACATATCATTGAAGGATTTCGCCAGTTCAGAAAACTCATCAGAACCCTCGAAATTGAGTTGCTGTTTGTAGTTTTTACGTGCTATCGCCTTGATCGCTTCAGAAAATTCTTTCAATGGATTCGCTACAAATCCTGGGAAATTGACAATAAAGAAGAACAGCACCAGAAAACAGGATGATCCCGCTAAGATCAGGTACAGATTTGCGGTTTTTACGGCCTGCTGGGCAGCACTATTTTTGCGGACAATAGCATCCATGTTTAACCGCTCGATGATGCTAAGCTGCAACCTGATCGCTTTGAGGGTCATTTTAGGTTGCTTTTCAGAAGCTCTCAATTCGCTGAAAGCTCTGTTAAGAGCCGCTACCGCATGTGCTTCACCCTTTTCAGTAATGTTTTGCTGTTGTCTCTTCAGAATTCCGGCAAACTGTGTAACTGCAGTTTTGTCTAAAGGCAGCTCCTGCTGATCAAGTATCGACCGCATATCCCTGGTATAACTCAGCGTTTCATAGTTATCTTTCAGGATCAGCCTGGCAGAGGCCGAAATCTGGTTCATGTAGTAAAGTGAGATCGTTCCAAAAAGGAGAACGATCACAAACAGGAACCCAAATCCCAGCCGCAGTTTAGCTTTTATCTTCATTCAGAGTTATTCCTTATTGAAAAAGATGCTCATGTACAGCATCTGATACTTCACCGCATTTGCCCAGTACGGCCAGGTATGTCCGCCGGGACGCGTGATAAAGTCGTGGGCAATGTTTCTTTCTGCGAGTTTTTCATGAAGGTTCATGTTCACTTTGTAAAAGAAGTCTTCAGTGCCACAGTCGATAATTAATGCCAGTGAATTGGGCGTAAGCAGGTGCAGCTGATTGATCACAGTGTTTTTCTCCCAGTTTTCGGGATATTCTGCATAACTGCCAAGCTTCTCCTCGATCTTCCAGTTTTTTGGAAAAGGGCGGATATCCACTCCCCCACTCATGCTTCCGGCAGCGCCGAAGATATCCTGATGCCTGAAAGCAAGATACAGCGCACCATGCCCGCCCATGCTCAAACCGGTAATGCCTCTTCCTTTACGGTCTTTGATAGTTTGATAATGTTCATCTATAAATGGAACGAGCTCTTTGGTGACATAGGTTTCGTATTTCCAGGCTTTATTTACAGGACTATCAAAATACCAGCTGGTGACGTTTCCGTCCGGACAAACAATGATCTGCTGGTACTGATCTGCCGTTGCTTCTACCCCCGGAGCTTTCTTTATCCATCCGGAATAGTTATCACCAGCGCCATGAAGCAAGTAGACTACAGGATATTTCTTGTCTTTGTTATAACTGTCTGGTGTAATCACTACTGCCTTGATGTTTTTTTTCATGGCAGCGCTATAGGTGTTTACGGTATCTACTTTTGCGGCATAGGCCTGATGAAGCATCGATGCGGAGATCAGGACGGAAAACAGGAGTTGTTTGATCATAAATAAGGATGATTTATAGGGTTAAAAATAAAGAATATTCAGATGATATAGCCCTGATATAAATATTATCAAAGTGTTTTAAAATTTTTCTCCTTGAAAAGCAAGGTTTTAAGAATTTTCTGCGTTTATAATACTTTGAGAGCGTAAAAATGTCATCTATTTATTTACCTTTGTCGCACACTAAATCAGAATGATCGTTTTGATCACAACGAGGAAGTTAAAAGGTGATACCATTTTTTCGGGGTGTAGCGTAGCCCGGTATCGCGCCTGCTTTGGGAGCAGGAGGTCGTAGGTTCGAATCCTGCCACCCCGACTTAAATTTAAAAACCCTCTAAATGTCACAGTTTAGAGGGTTTTTTCGTTTTTACCCCATTCTTAAAAGCAGAGAATATCGAGGTTTTTATGCCCTTGTGGCATATGATAACGATTGAAAAACTTTTGAGATCATTACAAAAAGGAGATGTGGCCGATTTATGTTTTTTATATCCGGCCACATCTCTATATTTGCAATAGATGTGGCCGCTTTAAATTTATCATCTTGAGCCACATTCCAAATTGATATGAAAGCAATTATCGGAAGAACAGCCGAACAAGCGGTACTTTTAAAAGCACTAAATTCAAACGAAGCTGAATTAATTGCGGTATTTGGCCGCAGAAGAGTTGGTAAAACCTATCTTGTACGTGAATATTTCCATAAACAAATGCTTTTTGATTTTTCAGGGGTTCACAATGAATCACTGCAAAAACAGCTGACAAACTTCAGGAATACGCTTACTTATAATCTGAAATTAAATATTCTGACGGAAGTACCTGCTAGTTGGACTGATGCATTCTTTCAGTTGCGCAATACTATTGAACCTTTGATCACAAAAAATAAGGGAGTTATTTTTCTTGATGAATTTCCCTGGCTTAATTCTCCAAGGTCAGGTTTTTTACAGGCATTTGAATTTTTTTGGAATTCCTGGGCATCCCGTCAAAAAAATTTAATTGTGGTTATCTGCGGATCTGCTGCTTCCTGGATGATTCAGAATGTAGTAAGGAATAAAAACGGGCTCCATAACAGGATTACCAGGAAGATTCGCCTGTTGCCTTTCAATCTATCAGAAACGAAATCTTATTTAAACCACCGAAATATCAACCTAGATGAATACCAGATCATGCAGCTATATATGGCGATGGGTGGAATACCTCAATATTTGAAAGGCGTCGAAGTTGGTAAAAGTGCAGCCCAAAATATCGATCAGATGTGTTTCACCAAAGAAGGTATTCTACAAACTGAATTTACTGACTTGTATCGGTCTTTATTTGACGAAGCTGGTAAACATATAACCATCGTGAGGGCACTGGCTAATAAACCTGGCGGATTGACAAGAAAGCAAATCCTCGACGTTCTTGGCGTGTCAACAGGTGGCAGGGTCACCAGCCTTTTAGATGAGCTGACGGAATCTGGATTTATTTCATCTTACTTACCATTCAAGAAAAACGTTCGTGACACTATTTATAAATTGGCCGACGAGTATTCCCGATTTTATTTGAAATTTATGGAAGGTAATCGTGCTTCAGGTGAAGGAACCTGGATAAAAATGTCTTCCACCCCTTCATGGCGAAGCTGGAGCGGTACTGCATTTGAAAGTGTTTGTTTAAAACACATTGAACAAATCAAGGTCGCTTTAGGCATAAACGGCATTCAGGCAGAGCCATCGACCTGGAGACATGTACCAGGAAAAGGAATGGCAGGGGCACAGATTGATCTCCTCATCGACCGGGCTGATTTTTGTATAAATATTTGCGAAATGAAATTCTCAACCACAGAATTTAGTATAAATAAAAAGTACGCAGACGAGTTAAAAAGTAAAGCTGATGTATTTAAACAGGAAACTAAGACCTCAAAAACCATTATGATGGTTATGATCACGACATTTGGAGTACAGAATAACAGCTATAAAATTGGCCTGATCCAAAATGAAGTTACCATGTCCCTGCTATTTACTTGATACTGAGCCACGATTTGATCGGACCAAGATGCTAAAAGTTTAGTAAGTCTTTTCAAATCATCAAGAAAATGGTTCGATTTTTTGTTCACCATCAGATTATGCGAGCAGTTTTGAAAAAGGCAGAGTATCGGGCATGCATCCGGGAGCAAAATGGTTGAAAATTTGGTACTGCTTAAACTTGTTTTCTAGCCTGAATTTTAATACCTGATGCTCATCAATCGAAAGCTTTTGTAGAATAGCCCTTATAAGTAACGCACCACAATAGCCGGACAGATTTGTCAATAAAGAAGGATCAGGTATAAGTTTAAATCCACAAAGTCCATTATTACTCTCGAATAGCGTGGTATCAATTGGTAAACACAGAAATTCAAATATATAAGGATCTTTGATTAATTGCTGAGCTTTTGGAGTTCCCTGTTCACTTGTATCTAAAACACGTCCGATATACTGCGATGTAATGTTTCGTTGTAGCATACGTGTGTTTCATCCTGATTCAATTGCATGAATGACATATTGATTCCTCAGACTTTCCGTTTCAAGACGGCTTATAATTCGATAATGAGTCCAACTCAATTCGGTACGCACTGCGTTCCAAAAGAGATCAGTTAGATCGTATGGATGGACTAATCAGAGCTGTAAGAAGCGAAGTTAAATCAGCCACAATTACTCAACCATAGCTTAGTATTGACTGCTATTTATCATCCTAAAAATTTTTTGATCTTGCTAAAAGTAGCTGGGCGGATTTTTGTAGGATAGATATTTGATTCGTCAAATGGATCAAATCCAAGTTCAAGCCCTTCTTCCATGATGCGACCACTTTCATATCTATTACCATCTTTATCAACCAGATATGCGAAGCAGTAGAAGCTAGTGTTAGGAATTTCAG
This sequence comes from Pedobacter sp. MC2016-15, assembly GCF_026239695.1. Lineage (GTDB taxonomy): Bacteria > Bacteroidota > Bacteroidia > Sphingobacteriales > Sphingobacteriaceae > Pedobacter. The sequence continues at coordinate 831,830 of NZ_JAPIVS010000001.1, forward strand.
AATCTGGGAACTGAAAGTCAATAACAGCTTCTTTTATAAAATCCTGATTAAAACCATTTGCTTCTAATTACTTATTTATGATTCCTTTTAAATCTTGTGCATTTAAAATCAATGGTCGTAAATTTAACTGTTTGGGCATGAATGATGCTTGGAATACATCTAACGAAGCATTTGACAAGTGAAGTTTTTTTGCTGCGTTCAGTAACCAATCACCCATATAACCTCCATTGTAATAACGCTCTGTTCCAAAAAAGCTCTTTGTTATATTATGAGGTATTCCATTTAAGTTTTTACGTCTCGGCATAAGCTATTACTAATAGTATATTAAAATTTATAAATCTATCTATTTGATCTTATCATAATCCTTTTAGGGTTCGTTTCTTGAGACAAACATTATTTTTTCAACAGGGATTTGCATCACTTCAGTCGGCGCCTTGCCAAACTTCTTCTTAAAGGAATGGGAAAAATGCGAAAGACTTTCAAAACCTAGATCCAGGTATATCATTGAGGGTTTTTGACGCTTGTTCTCTATCAAAAACTTAGCTGCTTCTAGTCTCCTGCCAAGTAGCCATTGCCGTGGTGGCACGCCGAAAGTTTTTTGAAAATCCCTCTTAAATCCCGCCAGGCTACGTCCCGTCAGTTGTGCGAACTTCTCTACCGGCACGTTGAACTGAAAGTTGTTGAGCATGAACTTCTCCAGATCAATTTTATGAGGTTCTGCAAAATCAAAAAGATAACTCCGCAGGGCGGGAAGGGCTAGAAGCAAGAGCTTAACCCCTTCTTTTACCTTCAGAATCCCCATTTCATCGGTCATTGTTGCACCGGAACTTCTAGCGTAAGGAACGATCGACTGGAAATAGCCCTGCAGAAATTCGTTGACAGGAATCAGCAGATTGGGTGGGCCGACATATTTTCCGCCGGACTCTATCTTTTCTTCCAGAGCGATCCTGCGCATGAGGTCTTCCTGCAGGGAGATAACAATGGTTTCATAGTTCCCTTCCTGCACAGGTGTTTTGGTAAGTGTGCCGAGCTGGTTCTTCCCGATGAGCATCATTTCACCTCCGCTCATGGAGATACTTTGGGCAGAAGTTTCAAGAAAGAATTTGCCTGAAGCCTGCAGTATCAAGGTATGGTGATTCCAAAAGCAGACTTTTTGTTTCCTCTCCCTGGAGAGGTAAGAATAAAAGATAACACCGGGAAGAATTTCTGCTGGACTTTCCATTTATCGCTGTAAGTATGTGCCGCCCTTGATAGCGCCTATTGCAAAAGTAGTGTTTAAAGTTTCCATTTCTTCTGCTGTAAACTCAATTTCCATCGCTCCGATATTTTCTGGCAACCTTGATCTTTTGCTCATGCTCACCAAAGGCATGATGTCATCGCCCTGCGCTTTTACCCAGGCAATAGCGAGCTGCGTAGGGCTATATCCTTTGCTCCTGGCGATCTGTTTTAGTATATCTACTTTTTGAAGATTATAAATCAGGTTATCATCTTCGAAACGACTGAAATGTCTGCGGTGGTCATTGGCTGCAAGTGGAGCGGTCAGATCTCCGGTGAGTAAACCCTCCGCTGTATTTGCAAAGGCGACAACGGCTATTCCAAGTTCCTTTGCAGCGGGCAGCAGATCGTTTTCTATCTGGCGGTCTGCAAGGGAGTATCCATATTCCAGTGCACTGATAGGGTGAACGGCATGAGCCTGACGAAGCTGTGCAGCTGAAATTTCAGATACACCGATGTAGCGAACTTTGCCTTCCTGCACTAGATCTGCAACAGTACCGATAATATCTTCGACAGGTACACTCCCATCCATTCTGCTCGGTTGGTAAAGATCAATCGTATCAATACCGAGACGGGTAAGTGAATAATCGATAAAGTTTTTGATAGAATTGGGTTGGAGGTCCATTCCTAACCATTGTCCGTTATGAAATAGGGCGCCAAACTTTACACTAATAAAAGCATCATCGCGCCTTCCCTTAATAGCTTTACCGATTAACATCTCATTGTGACCAGCACCATAGAAATCGCCAGTATTTAAAAAGTTGATACCCAAGTCAAGCGCTTCATTGATTGTCGCGATACTCTCTGACTCATCAGCAGTTGGTCCGCCCCAGACAGAAGACATGCGCATGCAGCCAAGGCCAAGCGCAGAAACTAAAGGGCCATCGTGGCCTAACTGAATTTTTTTTATCTTTTCCATAGTACAAATCACAGCTATAAATGAAAATTTTAGTTGCTTGTATAGCTCATATATTGTGCTTGTACGGCTCAGATTAAAATTGTAGTTGTGACATTAGAACTCACTGCTGCTTTAATTTTGCTTAGAGGTTCCTTCGTTTTGTGAGACAAACATTTAAATAACAGAATGCTCTCACATTAAGTTTCGACTTCAAGCCCTCGCTGGGATTTAACATTTAGGTTAGAACAATTTATTTAAATTGCCTTATGAATATAAAGATGAAAACACTTAGTGATTTAACTGCGGAAGAAATTGGACAATTGTTTCCAATCGAAATTAGCCCTTATGATCCTAACTGGCCTAAACTTTATGAAGAAGAAAGGCAACTAATCGAAAAAAATATCCCTCCCTCCCTATTTTTCAGAATTGAACATTTTGGGAGCACCTCTGTACCTGGATTATCATCTAAAAATACAATTGATATTCTCATGGCAGTTGAATTTGAAAGCACCACAGAGCATGAGATCATTGAACCAATGAAAAAGATTGGATATGACTTTAATTGGCAAAATGAAGGTGCCAACACTCATATGGTATTTATAAAAGGATATGACCCCAACAACCCAAAGCAACAAACTTATCATATCCATGCGGCTCCCGAGAGTCATAGTCTATGGAATAGAATCCATTTCAGAGATTATTTGATCAAACACCCAGAGACGGCTAAGGACTATGAAGATCTTAAAAAAACTCTGGCCGATAAACATAAACACGAGAGGGTAGCATATAGGATTGCAAAAACTGAGTTTGTAAAGGAGATTACAGATAAGTGCTTGTTAGATTTGAAGTTGTAATTAAAGCGCAGAATTACACATAATAATTATTCATTTAGAAAAAATTCCTTTTCTGGGACATTCATCAAACAAACTTATTTAAATCACTTATAATAATTTGTAACATAACTTTGAATATCGTAATATTGCGATACAATGGGGCTGACAAAAACAGAAATATTCACAGAAGAGCAAAACCACTTAGCCATTATGCTGAAAGCTTTGGCTCATCCTGCCCGTATTGCCATTCTCGAACATATCATTAAAGCTAATGCCTGCATTTGCGGTGATCTGGTAAATGAACTAGGACTGGCGCAAGCCACGATATCCCAACATTTAAAAGAATTGAAAAATGCCGGATTGATACAAGGAACGATTGAGGGCGTTAGTGTCTGCTACTGCATCGAGCCTAAAGCCTGGGCGAAACTACAAGGCGAGCTTGGTATCTTCTTTCAATCTTATAAAAACATAAGTACCTGCTGCTAAAAAAATTTGGACTTAACCATCGTAATATTACAATAAAAGAATCGAAACCATGAAAAAACAAGAAGCAATGAACTGGAAAACATTTAAAGACCTGCTTTTAGAAAACCCGTCTTTAGATTTACAATTTCAATATGGTGAAGACAATTGGGTAGATGCCTCTTATCACATTACCGAGATCAAACAGGCACCGATTACATCGGTTGATTGTGGCGGGGTAATGAATGCGTGGACGGAAGTTATTGTTCAGCTTTGGGAACCAGAAGTGCGCGACAGTGAGCGGGCCATGAAAGTAGGTAAAGCGTTATCCATCGTGGAACTGGTTGAGAAGACTTTATCATTAAACCCCTTAGCAACCGTAAAAATTGAATTTGGCAATAGCGAGTTTGATACCCGCCAGATGTTCCCGAATGATATTACCGTTAGCGGCGACAATCTGATTGTTGATCTGCGCCCGGATGCTGTGCAATGCAAGGCCATTAATCGCGGCGGTAGTTGCGGCACAACTGAAAGCGGCGAAGAATGCTGCGCCCCTGCTGAGAAACCTAAAATTCAATTGGTAAACCTAACGGCAGCTGCTGAAACATGCACTCCAGGATCGGGTTGCTGCTAAAAAAGAAGTGATTATGATGGATATTTATACAATGTGGCCGGTACACTGGCCGGAAGTTAAAGATATTTACCTTGAAGGGATCGCGACAGGTCAGGCAACTTTCCAGGCTGATGCCCCTTCTTGGGATGATTGGGATCGGGCGCACTTGGCAGAACTGCGTTATGTTGCTGCTGTCGGCAATGAGATTGCAGGCTGGGTTGCCTTGTCGCCCGTTTCCAGCCGCTGTGTATACGCCGGAGTAGCCGAAGTCAGCATTTATATCGCTGAACGTTTTAGGGGGCAGAAAATCGGCATTCAGCTATTACAGCATGTGATTACCGAAAGTGAGAAGGCGAATATATGGACGTTACAGGCAGGGATATTCCCTGAGAATGTAGCAAGCCTCCGCCTTCATGAAAAAGCAGGTTTTCGTGTCATGGGATATCGGGAAAAAGTTGGCAAAATGAATGGCGTTTGGCGGGACGTCAATCTGCTTGAACGTAGAAGTAAAACAACAGGCATAAACTAGAGTACAACATGAAGAATGTATTAGTATTGTGCACGGGCAATAGCTGCCGTAGTCAATTAGCAGAAGGGTTTCTAAGACACTTCGCGGGAAACAACGCCAATATTTACAGCGCCGGTATCGAAGTCCACGGGCTAAATCCCAAAGCTGTAAAAGTAATGGCTGAAAGCGGGATTGATATTTCTGGACACACGTCAAACCATGTAGATGAATACGCTGACATCAAGTTCGACTATGTAATAACCGTCTGTGATAACGCAAAAGAAAGCTGCCCTTTCTTCCCCACACAGGCACAAAAGCTTCATTACGATTTCCCTGACCCGGCGAAGGCTACAGGAACGGAAGAAGAGATCATGAACGAATTTAGAAGGGTAAGTGATATGATCAAAACCTATTCTTTTGACTTCGTTAAAGGCCATTTGAGCTACTAAATAACATCCTTACCGAGATTATCATGTCAGTGAATACCTGCGGTCCTGTTCTTGCCACCTTTATTTAGATTTAAAGGATTTGAAGTAAACATTCCGGTAGCGGAAATCGCAGAGAGTGTCGGTATCTATCCTGGTATTCCTTTCGCCATTGGTATGATCAGTCGCTATGGTCCAGGAAGAAATAATATTGGGAAGGAACTTATAAATCATTAGTTCGCCTGTTTAAAAGTTTTTAAACTCTACTTTACATTAATATTTTAAATTTGATTTATTGGTAAGGCTAGATTGTCAGACATATCCTACAATCATTTTTTTGTTGTAAGTCCATTGCGTCAGACCTACCAACCTTATTCTAACCCAAATACACTGATAAACGCTAGATAAAAGCAAAGAACAAACATATGTTAGGACTCAGAACAACAATTTATAAAGTTGGAGACATTCAAAAGGCAACAGAATGGTACTCAAAAGCATTTGAAACGAACCCATATTTTAACGAGCCATATTATGTCGGCTTCAATATTGAAGGTTATGAATTAGGGCTTCAACCAGAAGAAAACCCGACACTGGATAAACCTGAAAGTGTAGTCTCGTATTGGGGTACAGAAAATATTCAGGAAGCTTTTGACCGGCTTATTGAATTAGGTGCGACCGAAAATGAAAAGCCATATAACGTTGGCGGAGACATCATGACGGCAACTGTTAAAGACCCATTTGGAAATGTTATTGGCTTAATTTACAATCCACACTTTCAACTAAAAAACTAACTTACGGCTTCTGAACAGAATTTTGTAGACTTTGTTGTAAGTCCTGCAAAGATGATTTAAATACGATCACATCTTACTGCACATGACTATATTTTAAGCTAAAAACGCAGAGGCATCCACCATCTGCGTTTTAACTATTAACTGTTCTTAAACCTAACGAATAAGCTCTTTTAGTTTCTTCTCCAGCGCATCGCCACGAAGATTCTTTGCTACAATCTTCCCCTCAGGGTCTACAAGAAAGTTTGCAGGCAGGCTTTTTACACCATAGGTATCTGCTGCTTTTCCTGTTGTCGATTTGGGATCGTTCAATTGCAGCCAGGGAAGTTGATCCTGCTCAACTGCGGTTAACCAGTGTTCTACCGAAGCATCCATAGATAAGCCAACGATGGTAAACCCTCTGTCCTTATACTGCTGATATGCTTTGATCAGGTTAGGGTTTTCCTTACGACAGGGTACACACCAGCTTGCCCAGAAATCAAGCAGCACATATTTTCCCTTGAAATTCTTGAGTGAGTAAGATATCCCATTTTTGTCTGCCAGGGAAAAGTCTGCAGCAGTAGCCCCTACGCTGGTTACAACCTGTGCATCCAGAAAGGTTTTGATCCTTCGGCCATAGTAACTCCTCTGTATATCTGCAGACAGCAATTTGAAATTCTGCACAGCCTTATCTCTGTTGGGATAAGTAACGTACATATCATACACTGCAATTGCTGTAGCGATATGCTGAGGATACATTCGGACAAAACCTGATAAGACACTATCCTTTGATAACTGCTGTTTAGCAGCAAAGATCATCAGTGCTTTCTTATCATTTTCTACATTGCCGGTAGCCTTTGGCCGCTTACCCGGAAGGGCATTCAGGGACGCTTTAAACTGACTGAGCAGCTCATGCTCTTCAGAGCCGGATATCTTCAGTTCATAAAACCTGCTCACATCACCGGTAATTTTTGAGGGATGATGGTCTAAAAGCAATATCCGGATCTGCTGGTTAACAGAGTTGGATAAAGTACACAAAACTGCCTCTGGTAGCGCTAGATCCTTGGCGAATACCCCATGATCAGCAGGTACAGAATCTTTATAAATCACATTGTCCATTTCATAAGAAAATACGATTTTGTTATTATTTAAACCTGCGATATCTGCTGTAATATGCGCAGCGGACTGCGCATATGAATCAGCAAATAAAACAACACTTAAACTAAAAACTGCTAAAAAAATGCGTTGATATTTCATCTCTTAATAATTCAAACCCGGGATTGGAGACTCAGTCAGGATTTTATCGAGCATTTGCTTTAAATAAATCAAATGTATTTTACTGTCCTGGTCTGATGTACCATTAATGGCTACCCCTATATCTTTACGCAGATCTTTTAAATGAGCCAGGGCGAGCGGCTTCACATTTGAATAAAGCAGAATTTCTGTAGGTGTCACTCCAGCCAAAATATTATCCAAAGATCCCTGCAAGGCGAAGCGTTTGTTATACATCGTGATGATACTACCTACATACATCTTCTGCATTGTCCTGCGATAAGAATCGATAGGTTTACCAGTTTTCAGCTCTGTGAAAATTCCGCCTTTCAAATCATTTAACCATTGCTGTGGCGAATAGGCACCTTTCCCATAATCGCGCTGATTGATCATCATACGGTACAAACGGCTTTGCGAGGTTACTGACGCAATGACTTCCTGCTGTAGCTTTTCTACGGCATTAGATCCAAATCCGGGTTCTATTTTATTAAGGATCTGTGGGTTCAATAACCATTTAGGAGTAGTGAAGATCTCTTCATTAAAATATTTAATGGCTTCCTTCTGCTTTGCAAGACTTACAGGTTGATAAACAGCTCCCGCCTGTTCATAGGTTTTTGGTGTTGCCATTACACCACCAAGGTTTTTAAGTACGTGGAAAGCATAACGCGAGTATTGCCCCACAGCTTCATTATACATATCCCGCAGCTCTGCATATCCCTCACCATCTTCCCTGGTCCAGTTGATGAGCTGAGGAACAACACGCTTTAAATTTTTAATACCATACTTGCTTGCTTTAATCGCATCGTCGCTCAGATCTTCTGACTGTGAACGGGGATCATAATCCTTACCTTCACCTCCAAACCAGAGTCTTTTGTTGCCTGCAAGACTGTCGATCGTGAGTTTATTTAAAATTTTCTTTTCAGCTTTTGCGTCTGATACATCCAGTACAGGTTTATACCCCCACTGTATGGCCCATTTATCATAATCATTAATGCGGGGGAATAATCCTTTTTCAGAGATATTATCTTCAGGCTGTGCTACGTAATTAAACCTTGCGTAATCCATAATTGAAGGTGTATGTCCATGGGCCTCTACCCATGCCTTATCTCTTAGTTTCTCTACCGGAACGGTGCTGCTGGAGCCCATATTGTGACGCAGACCTAAGGTATGCCCTATTTCGTGAGAAGATACAAACCTGATCAACTGGCCCATCAGCTCGTCATCAAACTTGTTCTTACGAGCTCTGGGATCTACGGCACCACACTGGATCATATACCACCTGTGTACCAGTTTCATCACGTTGTGATACCATCCGATATGGCTCTCCATGATCTCGCCCGTACGCGGGTCGGCAATATTTGGTCCGTAGGCATTTTGTTGGGGTGAAGCAAAGTAACGAATCACAGAAAAACGTGCATCGTCAAGACTCATCGTGGTATCTTGTTCAGGCCACTCCTTACCAATGATCGCATTCTTAAAGCCTGCCTGTTCAAAAGCCTTCTGCCAGTCGTTCACACCAGCGATCAGGAACGGACGCCATTGTTTTGGTGTTGCAGGATCGATATAATAAACGATTTGCTTTTTCGGTTCAACAAGCTCTCCCCTTCTGAACTTATCCATATCCTCATCTTTAGGTTCCAGTCTCCAGCGGTGGATGAATGCTTCCTGTTCTACTTTTTGCTGTGCATCACTGAATTTGTTATAGCTGCTGGCAAAGAAACCTACACGTGCATCAAAATATCTTTTACGCATGGGCTTTGCCGGAAGTAATATAAAAGATGCGTTCATTCCTAGAGTGACCGTACCCGCCTGTGCTGCTGCAGGTAGCCCAGGTCCGGGACCTGCCGATGGAACAGCAGAATATGTTCTGATAGTTTTGATCTCTGTATTGATCGGAAAGCTTTTAACGCTCTCGATATAGGAACGGTCTGCTGCCTGTGCTCCCAGGGAATAAGATTTCTTATCGGCTGGTTCAAATGACATGAGATTATTTTCTCCGAGAAGAAAGTCAGTTACGTCAATTACCACACCTGCAGAGTCTTTTGATTTGGCCTTTACAGGAAAAGCTGCAATAATTGGATTCAGATTTGAACTTTCTACTGCCCTGGAAATCATATCTGCAGAATCCGCCACACTAACCAGGGTAGAAACTTTCAAAAAGAGTTTATCGTTTGGTCCTTTCTCCCAGTATACCATATGCTCTGCAACCTCTTCGCCTCCATAGTTTCCAGCACCAGGGGTAGATTTACTTAACCGTAATACCGTAAGAATATCTTTCTTCAGCAGCGTATCTCCTATTTCGAAAAGATACCGGTCTGCAACCTTATGAACGGTAAATAATCCACGCTGCGTAACTGCTTTGGCGGTAACCACATCTTTGTATGGTTTAATAGGATTCTTAAGGGAGTCTGCCTTGTTTTTTGCAGCGCCTGCAGTAGCAGCTGTTTTAGTTGTAACTTTCTTTTCTTCTCTGAAGACACTGCATGACTGCGCGGTACTACCGAGCAAGCCGATGGCCAGGGCCAGGTAAAAATACCTGGCCTTAGATTGATTTTTGTAGTTCATGATTTTATTTAGTAACCTGGGTTTTGAGTTAGATTATAATTAGCGTCAATTGCTGCCTGAGGTATCGGCAACAGTTTAGCGTGAGGTGTGTAGCTAGATTTTATGGCACCCAATACCGCATCGGCTTCGCCTGTACGTTTTAAATTATACCAGCGGTAGGCCTGCTCACAGAAAAATTCCTTACGGTTTTCAAGTGCAATTGCTGTTAATAACGATGATGCGTCTGTGGCCGTAGTTAAAGTTGCAGCAGCTCTTGTTTGTATCACATTCAGATCTGCCAGTGCGCCCGAAAGATTGCTGCCTGTTCTCGCTCTTGCCTCGGCACGGATCAGGTACATTTCCGCCAGGCGGACAACGACCTGAGATTCACTGATACCTGCGGCCACGGCAAGCGGCTGCGTACGGTACTTGTACTTAAAAGGAATGATGTAGGTAGTTCCGGACAGGGTCACATTACTCATCCAGCCAGTTCTTCTGAGATCTGTACTGGTAAATAGTGCAGCAAACCTTGGGTCAAGACGGTAGTTAAAAGTAGTTACCGAAGTAAGGGAGCTGGGAATAAACACAGAGGCTTCAACCGTATATTGATTGGTATAGAGGACCGGTGGAGACATGGCCCAGATACATTCTGCATTATCCCTTGTGAATACACCAGTGGCCATTGTGGTCCTCGGAATCATATTGTAAAGAGTAGATGCTATTACCTCAGAGGCATTGGATTCTGCTGCCGCATAATTGCCTGTATACAGTTGCACTCTTGCAAGCAAAGCTGTAGCAACAAACCTATTTACCAGTGTACGATCATTAGATGAGGTCGTGGTTGCCGTTACACCAGGATATACTACGCCAAGGTTTGATTTCGCCTCTGTCAGGTCTTCAATCATTTGGGCATAAATTATTGAAGTAGCTGACTTAGGAAGAAATGCTGTAACAGACGGATCAGTTACTAGCACCAGTGGAACATCACCAAAAGTATTTACCAGGTGAAAATAACAATAGGCCCTAACTAATTTGGCTTCTGCAATATATTGCGTTTTTAAAGACGCTGTAGTTCCGGACGTATTTTGCAAACCTTCTATCATGGCATTTGCACGATAGATAACGGAATACCAGTCTGAAAATATTGAGGCCTGTGAGGTACTTACTGCTGTGTATGTATTATTATTAAACTCCTGCAAGGCTACTGCTGTTGCAATATACAGCAGATCATCAGCCTGCAAAGAACTGTATGTTGTAAGGTTTTGCGACTGTGTACTTATTGACGCTAAGGTGCTGAACATACCTGATCGTGCTGCTGTAGCCAGCTTATCAGAAGAGAACACTAAACTTGTTGTAATCTGATTCAATGGTGGATCAATATCCACAGTTTTCTCACAGCCTGAGCTGATAATTATGGTGAATGCCAGCAGGCTGGTCATTATATGATATATCGATTTTGACATCTTATTGGAGTTAAAAAGTAAATTGAAAACCACCAGTTATGGTACGCAAGGGAGGAGTAGCGATGCTCTGTGATTCAGGATCAAAACCTTTATACTTGGTGATCGTAAAGAGGTTCTGCCCCTGAGTGAAAATCCTCAGAGTTTGTCCATTGTTTTTCCCTAACCATTTTGAAGGCAATGTGTACGAAAGGTTTACATTTTTCAGCCTGATAAAAGAGGCATCAACCAGTGAGGCGTCAGAACCGGTGTAATTCGTATAGGCCAGATAAGAAGCCGAACCAGCGGTACCGCGTGTACCTGCACTTACCAGATAATCCTGTGAACCCAAAGCGAGGTATTCGTTGACTACACTTGCTGCCGCATTACTGAAATATCCAGGAGGATAATTAGAAGAGGCAAGCAGACTCCTGCCCATTTGCTTCACAAACTGGAAGGTGAAGTCGAGGGTAACACTTTTATAGTTAAGCGTATTGGTTAAACCACCAAAATACTTAGGGTATGATGTACCTGCAAAATACCTGTCGCCCCTGCCTGTTGCAGCAAACCCTGTACTGATGCTTCCGGAATTATTGAAATCTGTGAAGGATGGCAAGTTTGTAGTTGGATTGATGCCTGCATATTGGTACAGATAATAAGCACTGATTGGATTGCCCACGATATAGGTGGTGTAATAAGACGATTTTTCTATGTTGGGGAATGATAATAATTTATTCCTGTTTTGACTGATATTGAAGGATGAAGTCCAGCTAAAGGTTTTGTTCTTTAAGTTGGTGCTGGTGATTGAGAGTTCCCATCCTGAGTTCTGAACAGTGGCTGGCAGATTGCTCAGATATCCGGTAAATCCGGCCTGAGAACTTGTTGTTAAAGTAACGAGCTGATTGCTTGTTCTGTTGCGGTAATATCCCCCGCTTACAGAAAGTCTGTTCTTAAAAAAAGCAAGATCCAGGCCTATATCTAGTTTTTTTGTCTCCTCCCATTTATAATCAGGATTGGGCAAACGTGTAGGATTTAAACCTGTGGATCCTCCATAAACATAGGTTGAAGCAGCATAAGTATCGAGATATCCATAGTTATCAATTTCATCACTACCTACAACACCATAACTTCCACGCAATTTACCAAAGCTAAACCAGTTAAATTTATCTTTCAGTAGTTTCTCTTCCGAGAAAATCCAGGCAGCACCCGCAGATCCAAAATTACCAAATTTATTGTTTGGGCCGAACCTTGATGATCCATCTCTCCTGAAATTGACATTTACAACGTATTTTTCCATCAGATTATAATTTACACGGCCAAATAATGAAGCATATTTATAATCGACAGAACCACTTGATGTAGAGATCATACTTGCAGCAGTAACCGTTCTCAGGAAATCATCAGACGTAAAGCCAGACGCACTGATGTTGTATGGCATCCTTGATTGTTTATACTGGTAAGATCCCCCGGCCAGGGCGTTTAATGTACCTTTCCAGACCTTTGTGGTGTAATTGATCTGTGGCTCAACGATATAGTTATTGGTATAGTTATATACGTATGAGGCTGTACCCGCAGTATATCCGGAATACAAGTTCGGGTTCAATGACGAAAGCGGCCTGGTTACTACCTGCGTCATGTCGGTTTTGTTGAAACCAAGGTTAGTCCTGATATCAAGTCCTTTTAACAGTGTATATTTTAAATTCAGATTAGTGAGCAGATTAGAAGTACGGTTGTCATTTGATTGATTGAGGTAACCCAGCGGATTGCTGACAAATCCATCCCAGTTTAAGGCACCTGCTGAGGTGTAGAGCGGAAAATTGGGAGGAAGGATATAGGCCCATGTGGCCAGATCTGTACTTGCTATATTATTTTTATCCGTAGAATACATGGCGGACAGAGCAAGATTAAAGCGCTGATCGTATGAAGAATGATTCAGGTTAAACTTTCCCCCACCACGCTGATATCCCTGATTGCCCGGAAAAACATTACCTTCTTTATGATATGTTCCGCTCAGAAAAAAGTTAGTATGTGTATCACCACCAGACATGCTGGCATTAACGTCATTCGTCTTGGCTGTTCTGCCCATAAACATTCTCTGGAAGTCAGTGTAACCGTTTTGATCCCAGACCAATAGATCTGGTGCAGAGGTAACCGTCGGCGTTGCCGGATTGGTGGTATTATTGGCAAACGCCTTTCTTCTTAATTCAAGATACTGCTGCGTTCCAACCATCTCAACAAAATGTGAAACTTCAGAAATACCTGAAGATGCATTCACGCTAAATCTAGTTCTGCCTGGTTTACCCTTTTTAGTAGTAATCAAGACCACCCCATTTGCACCTCTGGAACCATATATCGAGGTAGCATCTGCATCTTTTAATACCTCAATGCTCTCTATATCTGAAGGGTTTATTGAGTTGAGCGGACTGGTTGTTCCCTCGGCTGATGGTAACCTGCTGTTTGTTGGGGATGTCACACTGTAAGTAGCTGAGTTGATGGGTTCAGACAGAAAAGGTACTCCATCTATAAGATAGAATGGACGGTTAGGCTTAATTGCATTTTCTCCAATTGAATTCACTCCTCTGATCTGGACAGCGATTCCCGCACCTGGCAAACCATTAGACTGGGTGATAGTTACACCCGCCATTCGCCCCGCCATGGCTTGCAGTACGTTGGTAACTGGCTGATCCGCTATTTGATCTGCAGAGATCCCAACCTGGGAGCCGGTATTTAAGCGGCGGGTTGTAGTACCATAACCAATCACCTGCACCTCATCCAGTTTTGCCGGATCGGGCTCCATCTTCACGGTCATGGTTGGAACGCCGGTTAGTTCAATAGTTTTATATCCGAGATAGGAGATTGTTAAAGTTGGATTTTCATCAGTTGTGGCAATGTAGAATTTTCCGTTGGTACTGCTCATGGTGTAACGGGTAGTACCTTTTACCTTAATAGTTACTCCTGGCAAAGGCTCCCCATTTTCATCAAGCACAGTACCGTTAACAGTAACAGTGCTGAAAAGACTCTTCACCTTATCAATGAAACCTTTTTCCTGAATAATAACTGTTTTATTCTGAATAATATAACTTAATGATTGATTGGCTAAGCAATTTTTTAAAACATCATTGAGCTCTGCGTTGTTAACATTAATAGTAACTGGTGAGGCCTTTGAAATCAATTCCTGGTCATAAACAAAATCATAACCTGTCTGTAACCTGATAGTTTTAAAAACTTCGGTCAGATTTGCATTTTTTCGTTTGATAGTAATTTGCTGGGCCAGTGTGGCTGCACTTACCTGCATCATTGCAGCCAGTAATAGAAACGTAGTGATACGCATAATCAGCAAAAATTGTCGAATAGGACGAGAAGGCCTACCCAGATTGTTTGGGTAAAATTTGTACATTTGTTAGGGTTTAAAGTTGATAGTCTTCGATTGATTTGTGACTTTAGAAACCGTTGACCAGAGGTGTTCGAGCACTTCTGGTCTTATTTCAAAATCACAGTATTTATTTATTTAGTTACTGTAATCCTCCTTCCTTCGATTTTAAAATGAACTTTTCCTGTTTTTTCCATGACCTGTAGTATGGACGATATATTCCTGGATCGGGATATCCAGCCTCCCAGCTTTAGCTTCTCCGGTGCATCTTCAGCATAAATGACATCAACATCGTACCAGCGGGAAATCTTTCTCATGAGGGATCTGAAATCATTATTCTCCAAAATGAAATCTCCCCTTTGCCAGTCGGTAAAGTCCTCTGCATTTACAGAGACAACGGTTATCGACTCGCCCTGGACGCGGGCTTGCTGACCTGGTTGTAAAAGCGTTTGATTATTGATTTTCACACTCCCCTCAAGAAGCGTTGTCTTGACAAATGGCTCATTTTCGTATGCATTTACATTGAAATGAGTACCCAGAACTTCTATTATCTGATTTTTGCCTTCAACAACAAAGGGTACTTTTTTACCCTGGTTTATAATCTTACTCACCTCAAAATAAGCTTCACCATCTAGCTTCACTGTACGTACATCAGTAACAGTTGTCGGGAATGTGAGTGATGAGGCAGCATTTAACCAAACCCGGGTCCCATCAGGAAGGTTGACCTGATACTGGCCCCCGGCTGGTGTAAACACAGTATTGTATTCTGTTTTCACAGAGATAGTCTCCTGTTCGGGAAGATCATAAATAATCTGTCCATCGGCTGTTTTAGAAACGGATATACCATCTTCATCAGCAATATGTCCGCTCACAGTCTGATCAAGATTAATCTTCTTTCCATTGGCAAGAACCAAAACAGCCCTGTTTTTACCAGCTTTAAGATCGGCGTTTGCAGGGAGGTTGCTGAGGTAAGATGAAGGATGGTTTTGCTTATATATAAAGATACCGGATAGTGAAATGATCAGCAGTGCTGCCGCTGAAATTAAAGGAAGTAACCTCTTTGTTGTTGCTTGCCTGAATTGTTTTTGTGTTTTCAGATCCTGATGTATATATCCTGAAACGTGATCCAAGACCTGATTACTACCTTTTGTTAAGAAGGATTCCGATGGCTGCTGATGCTCGTTACGGTTCCAGTTTACATAAGCAGACTCCAGCCAGGCCTGCTCCTCTTCCGAAGCTTCACCCGCGATATACCGGTCTAATATTTTTCTGAATTTTTCCTCTTCCATTACTTATATCATAGGGTTGATATATGTAATACACACAAAGAATGAAGATTGGGGATATGAATTTAATATTTATTTTACATGAATATAATATAGCACAAACCACAACAGACCTATTTTACTTTTGAGTATTCTCACGGCCTTCTTCATATGATCTGCACTTGTAGACTCTGTGATACCCAAACGAACAGCTACTTCTTTATTTGACAGATTTTGTTTTTTCCGTAGTTCAAAAACTTCACGCATCCTAGGAGGTAGTTTAGCAATCTCTGCTTCTATCATCGCTGCGAATTGTTTTTCACGAATCAGGGTATCCGTATAAATGCCACTGTCTGCATTTGTCTTGCTGAAAGTTTCAGCATAGGATTTTATCCTTGCTTTGCTTCTGATCAGATTAAAAATTGTGTTCCTAAGCGCAACAAAAAGATAACCACTCAGGTTATTTCCTTCCTCTAGGGATCCGCGTTTATCCCAAAATTTCATGAACATTTCCTGCAATACATCTCTCGCATCGCTCTCAATCCTAAGTTTATTGTATGCATGACCGTACAAAAGCTGGCTATAACGGTTGAATATCTCGGTAAAGGCATGATGATCATTATTTTTCATACGAAATATTAGATCATCGTCGGTCAAATTCTCGTATATAATGCCAGCGCCAGTCATTAATTTATGAATATGGTGTTATTTTGCTTGGGTGTAGCTTAATAGAAACCAAAAATAGTATTTTTTTCAGTATTTAAGTCCGAGATGTACCGTGATAACAGGAATTCTTACAACTTTTATCTCATCTTTTGCATGACCTGACCTTCTGTTTTTAAAAAAATCACAAATTTTACACCCCTTTTTAGGCTACAATAATTCCTGATTTGGCTACAGGGGTGCTACAGCTTATGGAGAATTTTGCTGCATCAGATTTTAAATAAAAGATTATGCAGTCAAATGAAAAGAAAGTAGCCCTGGTTACAGGGGCCAATACAGGCGTTGGATTTCAAGTTGCCAAAGCCCTGGCCAATAATGGTTATACTGTGTTTGTAGGGTCCCGCGATCTGCAAAAAGGAGAAGCCGCTGTTGCGGAAATAGACGGTGATGCAAAGGCCATTCAAATAAATATCACAGACTCTACTTCTATCAATAATGCAGTAAAGCAGATAGAAAGTGAATTTGGATATCTTACATTGCTGGTCAATAACGCCGCCATTTCAAATGCAGGGAAACCTGGTCGCACCATGGAAGAAGTATTGGGAGCGCAACGCGCCAGCATTGCACCCTTAGAAGAGATGCGCACGGTTTGGGATACCAATGTATTTGGTACACTTGCTGTCACGCAGGCATTTTTACCTTTATTGCGAAAAGCATCAGCGGCAAGGATTGTAACTGTTTCCAGTGCTCTAGGTTCCCTTGCGATCAATGCAAACCCTGACAATCCATATCGTGATAATTTTGATGCTGTATATGGTGCATCCAAAACTGCACTTAATGGAATTTTTCTCTCCCTGGCCATAGAGTTGGAAAGTACAAACATCAAGGTAAATCTCGTGAGTCCTGGTTTTACTGCGACGGCACTCAATAATTTTCAGGGAACAGATACGGTTGAAGAAGGTTCTTTGGAGCCAATCAGGGTAGCATTGTCAGAGGACATCCCTACCGGTAGCTTTACCGGACCGGCCAACTTTGCAGGAACAGACAACATTCTTCTCTGGTAATATCTAACAGCTTGAAAAACCTATGATGATATCCTTGTCATAGGATTTTTCAATAATTTTATCAAATGAAAAATAAGGAAGGTAAACTCATACGCTTTATATCCATATCCGAAAGCCATCAGGCTTTTGGCTTACCCAAGCCACAACATCCTTTGATCAGCTTGGTACATTTCAATGAGAGCAATCCTTTCAATACAGATATGGCTCCTATTTATGATGTATTGAACTTTTACAAGATAACTTTCATCACACAAAACAGCGGGAAGCTAAAATACGGACGAGACTATTATGATTATAACGAAGGAAGTATGCTTTTCCTGGCTCCCAACCAACTGGTAGGAAGTACGGAATACAACCGGAAAACTTACGCTTACCTCCTGCTGATACATCCAGAATTTTTATTGGGTTATCCCTTAGCAAAAAAGATAAAGCAGTATGGGTATTTCGCCTATTCGGTTAATGAAGCCCTCCATTTATCTGACCCTGAAAGGGAGGTCATTCTTACTATTCTCAGGATAATGGAGAAGGAACTGAATAGCCGCGTAGACGAGTTTAGTCAGGAGGTTATTGTTGCCCAGATAGAATTACTCCTCAGTTATGTTAATCGCTTTTACAAGCGACAATTCATCACCCGCAAAGCAGTTAACAATGATATTCTTCAAAAGACAGAAGCTATTCTGGATGAGTATTTTAGAACGCAGCAACCTCTACAGCAGGGCCTGCCCACAGTTCAGTTCCTTTCGGAAAAATTGAACTTGTCGACCGGCTACTTAAGCGATATGCTGCGCTCACTCATCGGACAAAATGCACAGCAATACATCCACGCAAAACTTATTGAGCAAGCAAAAGAAAAGCTGTCAACGACAGAGTTATCAATCAGTGAAATTGCGTATGACCTGGGTTTTGAGCACTCGCAGAGCTTCAGCAAATTGTTTAAGAACAAAACTAACCAAAGCCCGGTAGAGTTTCGGCAGTCATTTAATTGAGGTACGACATAGGAAAAGATTCCATCTTTTTTCCTATGCCACAGCAGGATATACAGTTGTCTTTATTCAGCCCAGGTGACCATGAATGGTTTAATTTTAATATAAACGCACAAACCGTTCATTAACGCACATTAAGTGTGTAGTAACGATCAAAAGACACTAAATTGCTTGTTACTCAATTTGGTTACAAATTATCTACTGGACCCAGCTGTTATTTATCTTGATCTTATCCAGGATGGTGACAAATGCAGGACAGCTTTTCCACTAAACTTGCGTTCAATAAGTGCCTCAGCAACAGCTGAGATTTTTGTCCATGCTTCTTCTACACCGATGTTTATTTTTAATTTACCTTTTTCAACTAAACTCAGCAAAATTGCAAGATCGTCAGACATTGATCCAGCAGCAGAAATTTCGTGAAATACATGCATTGACCTTAGAGATGCGCCTGGTGAATCATAGAACAGGACATTGCTATCAAAGGTTATCTGTGAACTTTCAGAAGCACCGATCGTAATACATGTCCCGTTTTTCTTTAGCATCCCGAGCGCAGCTGATAACGCAGATCCACCTAAAGAATCAAGGATAATGTCAAAAGCGCCATATGGTTGTGCTTCGTTCATTGAAGTTCCAATGATGACAGCACCACTGGTTGACTCTTCTACAAGTTTTTTTTGATTTGCGCTTCTTATATGTGAATATACCACCGCACCGGCGGAAGCAGCAAGTTGAATAGCCATCTGTCCTACTCCCCCACTTGCGCCATTGATCAGGACTTTTTTACCAAGAAGAAAACCACCCTTACGCAATGCGTGCAAGGCAGTTAAACCCGCCAATGGAAGACATGCAGCCTGTGCATCAGAAACGCCCTGGGGAATCACTGAAATGGAATCCAAAGGCACATGAATCCGCTCACACCAGGATCCGATCGCCAGCAGGCCAACAACACGTGTTCCCACGATGGGCGCACCCACTACCCCATTGGTATCTTCAACAATTCCTGCGAAGTCCCAGCCCGGACGGGTTCCGGTTACGCTGGTAGTTAGTGCCCTCTTTGTTTCTCCACGGTTGAGAGAAACTGCAGTAATACGGATTGTAATCTCGCCTTGCAGGGCGGGTCCAAGATCAACAGTACGAATGGCAAGACGGTGCTCATCATTCTCATCAACAGTGATCGCTTTTATTTGCGTTGGTACCATAAGTATATTTTTTTTACAAAGGTGACCAATGTCAGTATTCCAAATCAAGGAGATTTGTCACCAGTATTCGGTGACATTTATCACCGATTACGCAGGTTTTTCAGCAAATATCTCGCGGGAAGACACCAATTGATTTTTATCATTAAATTTGAATAGATGTTCGATGTGTTTATAAACTATATTACCAACCAGGTAGAGCTGACTGCTGAAGAAATAGATATGGTCCGTAAAGCCCATATCTACAGAAAAATCAGGAAAAGGCAATTTCTTCTGCATGAAGGGGAGATTTGCAAATACAGTTGTTTTGTGACCAAAGGTTGTCTGAGGTCCTATCGGATTAGTGATGATGGCAATGAACATATACTTCGGTTTGCAGTAGAAAACTGGTGGGTTAACGATAATGAAAGTTATCGTACGGGCCAACCATCAAAAAGTAACATCGATGCGCTTGAAGACTCCGAGGTGATTTTAATATCAAAGGACAATCTTGACCTTCTGATGAAAGAGATACCGAACTTACAACAGCTGATTGAAAAGCTGCAAGCGAGAAGTTATGATGCCAGTCAGCAAAGAATTTATTTAAATATAAGTTCTACAGCCCTACAAAAATACGATCATTTTATAAAAACTTATCCCACATTAATTGGCCGTTTACCATTAAGGACCATTGCAGCATATCTGGGAGTTTCCCGGGAAACTCTTAGCAGGATAAGAAATTAATATCTTTGCCTATCGCAATATAAATAGCTGGTGGGAAATGTAAAATTGGATACGTGGAATCCAATACTTCCAGATTTGACTATTAATACTTAAACGTATAACTCAGCCAGAGCACATCATCTTCCATCTGTTTCACATTTTCAAGTTTCAAAAGTGTAGCTCCTTCCCTTTTAATATCCTTGTCAATCTCAAAAAGAGTAGAAGTTTCTATCGTACCATCGGCAATGGGCAGAAGTACATGCTGCAACTCGTCAATCAGTTTTTCGTTGAGAAAACTGCCGTTGATATGGGCACCACCCTCTAACATTAAATGCTTAATGTCAAATAGCGCATACAACTTTTCTAAGGCCGTTTGTAATGAAATCACCTTTTCGCCAGCGAAGATGTAAGAAACACCGATATCTTTAAGATGCGCTAAATAGGCATCCGGAACAGCTTCCGTCAATACTGAAATCACATGGTCACCTTCCATTTCTGGCTCTTCCCATCCAAGTTTCCCCTGCCCGTCAATAGCTATTGCAAAAGAATCCGATTGATGCTCGGCAACGAAATCCTTACGGTCGACCTCCTGATGTCCCTTTTTAAGGATAGGCTTAGCAAAGTCAGTGAAATCCTTCTCCATTGTAGTACGCCCTACAATCCAGGCTTTAACACCAATTTTCTCGTGGACTTCTTCAAATTTATTGGCCAGCTTTTTTACGGTTGCATCACTTCCCCATTTCTCAGACAAAATCTTTCCGTCTACTGACGTCATCATCAGACAAGTTACGTATGGTCTTTTCTTCATCGTGTTCTTTTCTATTGAAACACAGTTTTCAGGCAATTGTTGAATAAGTTTTGGCTTAGAGCTATAGATATGCGCTATTTCAAATAAAACGTCTGGCTAAACGCCCCATTCACTGCGGCATCCCAAACCTCAACCCGTGCCCATTTCCTGCCCTTTAAATTTGCTTTAAGATCAAGCTGCTCTGTGCCGAAAGCTTTGGTATAACGCAGATCTATTTTCTCACGGTATACCTTCTTCCCATCACCAGATATGACCTCAACAAAGTTCAAAGGGAAGGTCCAGCTCAGTTTCAGGCGGACATCTGCTACACCCGCAGCGTTCAGTTTTACCGTTTCTCCTGATACTTTACCATTTAACTTAAGCTCATGCATCAGCACCTCCCCAGTTGTGCTAAAGAATTTACCCTGCTGCATCTGCTCTATAAAGGGTTTCCAGCCATCCTCATATTTCGGCAACTTATCCATCATCATGTAATTGACATTCATATGCGCATACATCTCATTCTCCTTAGTGATCGTGAATAAGTCAGCCTCAGAAATGATCGTTTTCTTTTCGCCCCAATTGTTCATATCATCCAGCAGGTCCAGCACCCGTTTCCCCAGCCGTGGTTGTGAAAGGTCTGCCGGCATCGCCTTCCAGGCAGCCCCCATGAAACGATCGGATTTGAAGAAATCCTCGTGGGAATAGATATCAGGAGTATTTACTGAACCTTTGGTACGCGCATGGGCCGTCCATGCCAGTCCCTGCTCCGCTTCCAGTAATTTCAGCATATCGTTTTTGTTGCCGATGTGATACACCTTTCCAAAACCCGGACGCTGCTCCACAAAAGGCTGATCACCGGTACGTGACATCACCCAGTAAACCGGTTTTGGAAAGATCTGCAGCCAGTGTCCGCCAAAGAATTCATTAGGTTCTTCTCCGGGCAGCAGCAGGAAGTCGTCAGTAGATAGGCGCTTGCACTGGTCGAACAGCGCTTTCAGCTCCTTTAAACGCAACGAATCTGGTCCTTTAGGATGAGCAGTATAGTGAAACTCACCCAGGTGAACCATATCCACCCCCATACGTTTAAACACATCCACAAACTCCGGTTTCTCAGGAACAGGCTGACCACCCAGAACCACCTTCATGATAAACTCATTGTGGAAATGGCTGGACATGGTTTTAAAGCCAGGTACAGACACGTAGCGATCAGCATGAGTGAACTTCTTCACCTCGTCCAGTACAGCAGGGCTATCACCCTCATTCAGCAGACAGAAAAAGTTAAGTCGTTGTTTTGTTTGTGGCGGCGCATTAAACCAGGGTACATAGCGGTGATCTCCCTGCAACTCCTGACGGATGCCGATCCCATACCCCGGAACACTCTTCCGGTAGTTCTTTCCCTGCCAGATAAATTTCAGGTTAAAGGCCTCATCCAGTGGATAAAAATACTGATGTGGCGCCGGGAATACGGCAAGGCTTCCCTTCTCATCCTGTGCGGCGATACTGCGGTATTTAACGGCCAGATTCCGGGCAGTGTCTGTATAATTTACCGCAGCAGAAGCCAGCTCGTCTGCAGTACTGATCCAGGAGAGTTTCTTCCATTTTTGCGTTTTGCTGACCAGTCCTGCGTCGTATACAATCGCAGTGGCATCAGCCTCGGTAGACATCACCGCGGCAATATTGATCAGTGGACTTCCATTGTAAAAGGTCACCTCGAGCTCACCGGTAAAGGTATCTGCTTTAAGTTTTCCTATTCTTACTATAGTCCTGCTGCCTGTAGTTTCTGCAGCTATTGAATTTTTAGTCAGCACTACCGGAGAAGTACTAAAAGGTCTTAGCGGAACTTTATCAAAAAATATGTTCCATCCGTTTTGTGATAACAAATCGCGTTTTCCGGTACTCAGTAAAAACACGGGATCAAGACCCTCTGAAATGGTTGCAGGATTGGATTTTGCACCCAATGAAATGCGCTTAAACAAAGGATTAGAGGCTGAAAGATCAAATTGTACCTTTCCGAATTGTGATTTACCCGCAGGCCAGGTAATTTCGACAATCTGGTTTTGCATGGTTATACTGACCTCCCCGTTATTCTTAAAAAGTTTGGTATCTAATTTCAGCTGTGCATCGGCCCGGGACACTACTGTGAGCAGCAGTACGACCGCAAAAAGAGTTCTCAAGTTCATATCTGGTAGTTTATAATTCTAACCTACAGTTTTTTGTGCACATTCAATAGCAAAAATTTCATGTATTTTCTCTAAATTGGATGGGCTATTGATAACCTAAATATAAACGATGAACAAATCTTTAAAACTTGCAGCAACATTTTTGTGTGCCGCTACCTTACTAATGAGTTGTAAAAATTCAGCCCCTGCCGACAATGAGCTGTCTTCCGCCGAAAAAGAAGCGGGTTGGAAATTGCTTTTCGATGGGAAAACCTCTGACGGATGGCATTTGTATAACAAGGGCAAGATCAACTCAGCCTGGAAGGTCCAGGATGGAGCTTTGGTCTGCACCTCTGATCCCAATGTTGAACATGGAGACCTGTTGAGTGATGAGGAATTCAAAAACTTTGACCTGAGGTTCGACTGGAAGCTGCAGGCTACTGGCAACAGTGGTGTATTTATCAATGTGGTAGAGAAGAAAGAATACCCTACTGCATGGACTACAGGTCCGGAGTATCAGCTTTTAGGTACTGAACATTTGGATATGGATAAGCCTACAAAACACTCCGGATGTTTGTACGGATTTAGTGCACAGCTAAACAAAGTGGATACAAAACCGGCAGATCAGTGGAATACCTCCAGAATTGTACAGAAAGATGGGGTGATCACTTTTTACCTCGACGGGATTGAAACAGCCAAAGAAGATCTTAAAGCGGCTGCCTGGAAAGAAAAGATCAAGGAAACCAATTTCAAGAATTTCCCCGACTTTGGAAAAGCGCTGTCAGGCCATATTGCTTTGCAGGACTGGACGAAAGGGATATCCTTTAAAAACGTAAAGATTCTCGCTTTATAGAAAAAGCATAAAATGACGAAGCCCCTCTGAACAAGGGGCTTCGTCATGAATAAAACTTATTTAATGATAAAATGATAAGTTCCGGCTGATAAATGATAATTGTTATCAAGCTGCTTACCATCCAGATAAATGTGTCTTTTTTCAGCACCTGATAACTGGAAATCAGCACTGCTGTTTGCCGGAATGACAACCGTGTAAGCGATGCTTTTTCCGCTGCGCTTCCATGATGAAACAATCTTGCCGTAAGGTCCTTCATATTCGCTTTCCATATGCGAAAGACCAGTTACAAAGTTTGGACGAAGCAGGATGTTTTTGAAACCTGCGGCCGATTCATCAGGTTTGATACCGCCCAAACCTTTAAAAAACCAGCCTCCAACTTCACCAAACATCATGTGATTTTGTGAGATATCCCTCGGTGCCTGCATATCCCAGTTCTCCTGAAGCGTAGTGGCACCATTGGCGATCCACCATCCCCAGGATGGGTAAGTGTCCTGAGCGGCCAGTTTATAGGCGATCTCTTCCTGTCCGTTTTCACTCAGGGCGTTCAGCACAGCTTTAGCACCCAATACGCCTACATCCAGGTGCATTTTGTCGGCCACCACTCTTTTGGCTAGGTTAGCTGCCAGCTGCAAACGATACTCCTCAGGAACCACATGCCATTGCAGGGCCATACTCAGCTCCGTCTGTACACCACTTCCATACAGACATGTTTCCTTATTAAAGTACTTGTTGTTGATTGCAGTCCGGATCTTTTCAGCAAGCTGGGTATAGTATTCCTGATCCTCGGTTTTTCCAAACAGTCCGGCAGTTTTTGACAGAATCAAGGCATCAGTATAAAAATATACGGAAGAAGTATATTCCAGAGAAGAGGAAGATTTAACAGGAACCCAGTCGCCCCGGCCAAAACTAGTCAGTCCATCTTTACTGATACTTTCTACATAATTTACATATGCTTTGATATTACTGTAGTTATCACTGAGGGCTTTTGTATCTCCATAAAACAGGTACAGATTCCAGGGGATAATCGCTATCGTGCTTGTCCAGTCGGTACCATTTGCAGTGCCATATCCCCATCCACCGGTTGGGATGATATCCGGCAATACCCCATTGGGCTGCTGTTCATCACGGTGATCGGCCATCCATTTTTCATAAACTGAGATTCCATCAAAATTGTAAAGCCCTGTTTCCACTGCGAAATGACCATCACCCGTCCAGCCATTTTTCTCCCGCTGCGGGCAGTCGGTCGGATACCCAAAGAGATTGCTCAAATACGCATTGTTGGATGCCCACCAGATCTTATTCACGATCTCGTTAGATGAGCCAAACTGACCAGCTGGTTTCACATCGCTATGCATGAAGTACGCTGTTACATCATTTTTTGACAGCTTGATCGGCTTGCTGCTGTGAAGTTCCACATACTGGAAACCTTTGTAGTTAAACTTAGCCATGAACTCCACCGGCTTACCGTTTAAGGTGACGATATCCGTCTGGAATGGATCAGAATCATCTTTTGGACGATAGTAAACATCAATGTTTGACATATCCAGTCTTCCGTTTGGATAAAGCCGCTCACCATGTTTGATTCTCACCACCGTGCCACTTTCTCCATTCAGCTTCAGTTTGGTTACACCCGCGATATTCCGGCCCAGGTCGACCAGATACACTGTATCATTGATCTTTTTGATACTTTTTGGTAGTATTTCTTCTACGTTGCGTATCGGCTCCATCGTCTGACTAACGATTTGCCTTGATGGTGCACTGCGCAATGAGATACCATCCCATTTCTGATCATCAAAGCCAGGCTTGTTCCATCCCGGGATCTCCAGGCGACTGTCATAGTGCTCACCCGTGTAGATATTGTTGGAAGTAATAGGTCCGGTCTTCGTTTTCCAGTCGTTGCCCGTAGCGATCACCTCCGTAGTGCCATCAGTGTAAGTGATCCTGAGATCCATGCAAAATGCTGGTCGCTGACGCCATGGGGCACGGTCGAAATTCCATACCGCTAAGGCCTGGTGATTGTACCAGCCATTACCAAGCAACACGCCTATGGCATTTTCACCCTGCTGCAGATTGGCCGTCACATCGTAACTTACATAAAGGTTACGCCTGTCAAAACGCGTATACATAGGATCCAGCCTGTGGTTACCTACCTTTTTGCCATTGAGAAATAACTCATACAAACCCGCCACCGCAATATATGCTCTGGCAGACTTGATCTTTTTCTGCGCTTTGAAGCCTTTCCTGAAATAGGGTGCCGGACGCGCATCGATACCTTTCCTGTCACTGATCCAGGCACCTGTCCAGCGCTCTCCCATTAGTCCTGTTTCAAAGGAATTCACTGCAGAGCTGATCTCCTTGTTATCCTTATCCCAGACCTTAACTTTCCAGAAATACTTGCTGTAGGGAGCCAAAGGCTTACCGGCATAGGCAACCAGCATTGCTACTGAGGTAGTTTTGTCTGTGGTCCAGCCATTACCCTCACCCTTAACCACCGCCATGGAATCCGTACCGATGATCAATTGATAAGCGGTTTGTGTTGCCCCGCTCCTGCTATCTTTCAACATCCATTTCAGTCGGGGATGAACCTCATCAATCCCAATAGGATTGACGAGGTATTCAGTTCTCAGGCCCGTGACAGCAGCTTCCGCCGCAGATGCCTTCAGTCCTGCTGAGCCAAGCAAAGCAGTCAAAAAAAGAATTTGTCTATATCTCATATCATTAAATAGTAAAAGCTACAATGGATTTTGCGTTAACTTATCCAGTGTGATCTCCCGCTCAGGAATAGGTAAAAGTAGTTTATTTGCCGTGACTACATAGGATCCTGCAGGAAATTGTGCAGGTGCTTTAGCCACTTCGCGGGCACCATGTGCGTTCATCACCTCTACAGCAGCACCTGTTCTTACCAGATCATACCAGCGGTGGTTCTCGAAGGCCAGCTCCACCTTGCGCTCCTGCGCGATAGCGTTTCTGAAAGCCTGCTGACCAGATACATCCAGTGCAGGATTAGCGTTACCCGCAGTTTTAGGTGCCAGGCCTGCCCTTGCACGTACGGCATTGAGCAGACTGAAAGCCTCGCCTCCGGCAGCAAAACCCTGTTCGTTAAGACATTCTGCAATTTCCAGCATCACATCCGCATAACGGATGATCGGGAAGTTCACATTTGTTTGTCCGGCTTGTACAAAACCCTGGTTATATTTGGTGATATAAGGAACCGGTCTGAAAACTCCGTTTAGCGTATACCCCTCAGACAGAGAACTAATTTTGCGCTGATCGCCTGTCTCATAAGCCGCAATCAGGTCAGTAGATGGTGTGTTCCATCCGGCATTAAAGCTCAGGTTGAATCCCGGATCATTGGTAACGCTGGTACCAGAATCGAATGGTGCAAACTGGTACATAAAGTTACTCGACAGACCAGGATCTGATCCCAGGTATTGAATTTCAAAGATCGACTCAGCGTTGTTCTTATTCGCCGGGACGAAGATCGATGCGTAGGTAGACATGAGGCTGTAGCCCGTTACCTTACGCAAGGCTGTTAAAGCACTGGCATAATCTTTCCTGGTCAGGTATACTTCGCCCAAAAGCGCATTTGCCGTACCGCTGGTTACCCTGCCCTTATCTGCAGCACCATAGCTAGCAGGTAATTTAGTTGCGGCATCGCTAAGGTCGGAAATGATCTGCTGATATACCGCTTCGGCCGTTGCCCTGCCCTGCGATCCAGCCTGCTCAGGAGCAGAAACGGTGGTTAAGCGCAAAGGAACTCCACCAAACTGGCGTACAAGATTGAAATAATGAAAGGCACGCAGCAACTTAACCTCGCCAACAGCCTGGTTACGGCTCTGGTCGGACATCGTGATCCGAGATTCGTTACCCAGCACATCATTACAGCGCGCGATACCGGTATAAGTTTGTCCCCAGAAATCCTGGATCAGCGTATTCGTGGAGATCACGAGAAACTGGTCGACAAACTCGCGGTTTTCCTGTCCCCTTTGCGGCGCATTGTACTGAAATGTAGTGTTATCGGCACGCATTTCAGCAAAAACCCAGTAGCTGAAAAGTCCGAGATCACGTAATGAGCGGTAAGCCCCGTTCACGCCCTGCTTGATATCTGATTCTGTATTCCAGTAGTTGGCTCCGGTAAGACTGGCTTCAGGTGGCTGTTCCAGAAATGATTTTTTACAGGATGTTCCCAAAAGACAGAGCACAACGAGGATGGTATATTTATATTGATTAATCATAATGTTTGCTTTAAAAAATTAGAAGGTCATATTTACGCCCATGGTGATTGTTCTTGGCAGTGGATATCCCAGGAAATCCCGGCCCGGCGTCAGTGCATTGGCACCGTTCGTCAGGGCTTCCGGATTGCCACCACTGTATTTAGTGAAGGTAACCAGGTTCTGTACGCTGCCATATACCCTTAGTCCTTTGAAGAAATTGGCTTTAGTGGCAAATTTCTGTTTGAAGTTATAACCAAGGGTGATGTTCTGGATACGAAGAAAACTCGCGTCCTCGATCCATGCAGAGTTGACATCACGGTACAATACACGACCGCCATTGGTAGTTGGGGTAACCCCATCGCCCGGGTTTTCCGGAGATCTCCAGCGGTTGAGCACCTTGCGGTCCACATTAAACACCCCATCGATATTGCTCAGGAACTCATTGGAGCTCTTCATGATCTCTCCTCCCTGTGATCCTACCAGGAGGATATTCAAATCAAAGTTTTTGTAGCCAAAGTTGTTAGTCAGGCCATAAGTAAAATCAGGATATGGATCACCGATTACGGCAAAATCTTTTACCGGTTCAATGATGCCATTGCCATCAACGTCGCGGTATTTGATCGATCCAACCACAGAAGAAGCATTTTTTGGAGAGTTATTGAAGTCGGCCTGATCACGGTAAACCCCTTCGACGATATATCCATAGAATTGTCCCAGTGGTTTTCCCACTTCGGTTTTATGCGTAAAGTTTCCTTCGCCACTGCGCCCTGAATAAATAGGTGCATTGTTCTGGTTTAAGCCCAGTACAATGTTTTTATTAAAGGAGATATTGGCACTCGTGTTCCAGGTAAATCCGCCGCTGAGGATATCTGCAGAAACCGTTCCTTCGAAACCTCTGTTACGCATTTTACCAAGGTTTACTGTAGCACTGGCAAAGCCCGATGACAGCGGCAGCTCATTGCTCAGCAGGAGGTTATAGGTAATACGGTTGTAGTAATCAAGTGTAAAGTTTACCCTGTTTTTAAGGATGGACATGTCCACTCCCATATCAAACTGCTTTGAGTTTTCCCAGGTCAGCTCAGAGTTACTGATACTCGTTGATGCACGTCCGCCGGCAACAGTGCCGCCAAAGGTATAGTTGGCACTGCCCACGTTTGAGGCATAGAGGTAGTTACCGATGTTGAAATTTCCTGCCAGACCATAGGTTGCACGCAGCTTCAGGTTACTTACCCATTTCACTTCTTTCATGAAATCCTCTTCGGATACACGCCAGCCCAGAGCTGCCGAAGGGAAAGTTCCGTAGCGTTTATTGGCACCGAAGCGCGATGAGCCGTCAGACCTGATGGAGGCGGTTACGAGGTAGCGGTCTTTGAAGGTATAGTTTACACGGGCCAGGTAAGAAATCAGCGACCACTTGTCTACATTGGCTCTTTGTCCGTTGATCAAAGGCGATGCGTTAATCGTTTCGATCAGATTGTCCGGATAGTTTGTTGCGTTAATGCCAAAGCCTTCACTTCTTTCCTTTTGTGCGGTATAACCCAGCAGGGCATTAAATTTATGGTCCTGCCCAAAGTTTTTATCATAGTTTACCGTCAGCTCTGAAAGCCAGTTAAAAGCTTCTCCATAGTCTGTGCTGGATCCTGGAATGGCTGGATTGGGATTCTGGTTGCTGGTTTCCCCATAAACAAAAGAAGGACTGAAAGAGGACGACTTGTTGCTGGTGTAATCCACGTTATAGGCGTACTTCGCTTTCAGGCCGGTCATGATTTCCAGCTCTGCTGTGGCAGATGCTAGTCCGCGGAAATATTTAGCGTTTGTGCCTGCAAATTCCAGCGTATTCAAAGGGTTTCCGGCGCCAATGGCACCTGGTGAGGTAATGAATAAGGTGCGACTGCCATCTGGCTGATTGATCGGCACGATGGGACTCAGCCAGAGCGTGCGGGTAAGCACATCGCGCTGTCCGGTTTCAAAGGAGTTGCGGTTCTGGATACCCCCACTTGGTGCGATATTCAGGGTCACCTTTAACCTTTTACTTAACTGTGACTGCACATTTGCCTGTAAGGTATAACGGGTGTAATCGGTGTATTTGATCGTACCATCCTGTTTGAGACGGCCCACAGAAAACGAGTATTGGGTGCTGTCTGTTCCGCCGCGCAAGCTCGCATCGATGTTGTGCTGTATGCCCGACTGCAGAACCGCATCATACCAGTCGGTACCCTCGCCATATTGTGCAGGGTTGCGGAATTGCTCAGGAATATCTGCATCAGTAGCAACGCGGCCCTGTGCTGCAAAGGCATCCACAATCATATCTCTACGGAACTGCGCATATTCCGTTCCGTTTAAGACTTCCTGCCTGCCTTTCTGTGGTACCTGCTGTACACCGATATAGGAATTGACATTCACTATCGGAGCTCCTTTTTTTCCTTTTTTGGTGGTGATGATCACGACACCATTGGAACCTCTGGAACCATATATTGCTGTTGAGGAAGCATCTTTCAGTACACTCACAGATTCGATATCATCGGGACTCAGCACGTTCAGTGGATTGTAAACCTGTCCGGTGGTGTTGGAGATGGCGAAACCGTCGATTACGTACAGCGGATTATCGCCGGCGCCGATGGAGCCCGAACCACGCACACGTACGGTTGTTCCCCCGCCCGGTGTACCCGTGGTCTGGCTGATGCGCACACCCGGCATCTGCCCTACGAGTTTCTGATCGATAGATGCCACCGGAAGATCTTTAACCTGTGCCGCAGTGATGGTAGCTACCGAACCGGTAAGGTCTTTTTTCTCGCGGCTGCCATAGCCAATAACTACGACTTCATTTAAGCCCTGGTTGCTATCCTGCAGCACGGCGTTTACCGTAGTTCTGCCGCTCACCGGCACTTCCAGGCCAGTAAAACCGATATAAGAAAATACCAGCACGGCATTTTCCTCGACGCTGATTTTATAGTTCCCATTTTGGTCGGTCATGGCACTACCCTGTCCGTTTTTCTCCCTAACAGTTACCCCGGGAAGTGGTTCGCCCTTGGTGTCTGTAACTTTACCTGTAAGCGTAACTTTTGCAGCTTTCACTACTGGTTTTGCAGAAATCAGGATCGTTGTATTTTCTATTTTGTACGACAGCGGCTGGTTGGCGAAGCAAAGCTCCAGCACTTGCTGTAATGTCGCATCCTTGACTTTTAAGCTGACTCTCTTTGCGAGTTTGAGCTCATCACTTTTGTAAAGAAAGTCGTACCGGGTCTGAGCCTGTACCTGATCAAATACATCAGCCAGGGTCGCCGTTTTCACGTTGAGCGATACCCGCTGTGCATAGGTTGCCGCCGATACCTGCATGAAGGTTACAGCGATCAATATAAACGTTAACTTCATGATCAGTATCGTTTTTAATGGCCAGCAGCGTTGCCTGCCGCCCTTTAGAGCAGTAAAATTTTTGTACATTTGAATGTCGGATTAGTGTTTAAGGTTGTATGCTATGCAATTGAAACAAACGGTCTGACCTGGCTTATTGCCCGAGACCAGGGGCGGGCCAACGCTCCTGGTTCTTCGTCAAAACGTTTGGAATAGTTTGATTTATTCCATAATCTCGATCCTCCTTCCAATGATTTTAAAGTGTAAATGTGGATCCAGTTGTTCCAGGTGGCTGAGCAGCTCAGCTATGCTTTTATTACGGTAAAATGTACCGCCAAACTGTTTGTTGCTCATCTGATTCTGCTTAAATTCTACCTCCACATCATACCAGCGTGATACCTGTTTCATGATGCTCCTGATATCCTGGTCGTCAAAGCGGAAGTAGCCATTCTTCCAGGCCATCGCCTGCGCTACATTAGCCTGTGAGATTTGAATCTGATCTGAGTTTTTGCTGGTAGAAGCCTGCTGCCCCGGACTGAGCAGGCGCTGGTTTTTACCCTTAGTCAGCTGCACCGAACCTTCCAGCAATGTAGTTGTGGCAATTTCATCATCCTGGTATCCTGCAACATTGAAATGTGTACCAAGGACTTTGATTTCTGTCTTGCCGGTTGTGACCACAAAGGGCATCGCGGCATTTTTGGCTACTTCAAAATAGGCTTCGCCATTCAGGATCACCTGACGTTTCTCTCCTTTAAAAGCAGCAGGAAAATGCAGTGATGATGCAGAGTTTAACCATACTTTTGTGCCATCGGGCAGGGTAATCTGATATTCGCCACCCTTTGGGGTCTGCAGGTTGTTGAACGCTGCTTCATATTCGCTTTGTGTTTGCACAGCGGATGCCTGACTTGCCTGATAAACGATCTGCCCGGATTTTACTTTCCTGATCCCGGAATCACCTGTCCCCTGCAAAATGCCTTTCTGCTGGGCTTCGAGATCGATCACCTTACCGTTGCCTAACGTGAGTGTCGCCTTTTTGCTGCCGGGGGTAATGATTGTCGCTGCGCCGGATCTTCCAGCAGCGAGCTGTTGCGTATGAGGCTGTTTTGAAGGGCGATATAGAAACAAACCGGCTGTCAGCAATACCAATACTGAGGCTGCTGCATAATACCATTTAAAGGATATGCGACGCGGGCTGTCCGCAGGTTCCAGTGATTTGATATAACGCTCGTCGGATAGTATAGCTTTATAGATGTTATCGGAATCTGTCTGATCTAAGTGCCGCTCCTCGGGCAGGGCAAACAAAACCTCATCCATCACGGCCGCAATCTCTGCCGGATCTTTGATATCGAGATACTCCAATAATCCCTTACAATCAGATGGACTGATCGTATGATCAAAATATTGCTGTAAGAGTTCCCTTAATTTTTCCTCTGTCATGATGTGGTTTTGTAAGTCCTGTAAAAAAGACCATTTACAAGAGAACACCGCAGCAAAGGGGGATAACTAGTGGAAGTAGAAATATATTTTTATTTGAACATTATCAGGATCATCAGATAGAATACGTCACAATATCTGAGGTCTTTGCGCAATTTTTTGAGTGCTTCAGTCAGTTGGTTATTGACGGTGCTTGAAGATATCTGCAGCTCTGAAGCGATCTCGCGGTGTGATAAGCCGGCTTCGCGACTCAAACGATAGACCTTCTGCTGCTGCTGTGGAAGTGTGCGCACAATCTTTTCCGTATAATGCAGCAGATCTTTATCCATAATGGCATCTTCCGTAGGATTATGGATTTCTTCCATACGGCCCAGGAGTTTCTCAAAGAGGCTCTGGGATCTGTTGATCTCACGCAACTTATTTAAAGATAGTCGCTTGGCGATCACAAAGAGGTACAGCCAAAGATTTCCTGCAGCATCCAGCTTATGCCGGTTCAGCCAGAGTTTGATAAAGCTTTCCTGTACAATTTCACAGGAGAGGTCGTGATCTTTTAAGAAACGGAAAGCAAGATTGTATACTTTGTTGTGGTATTTTGAATAGACTAACCTGACGGCAGACTCATGTCCGTCAATCAGAAGTTGAATGTCTTCATCAAAAATATCTTCCACGTTACCGTCTGTATTTGTTATTTGGTTGTAGATTGGAAAGTTAGGAAATTAAGTTAATCTGCCAAAGCAAATTGCAATTGATAAAATCATTTAGCAAAGCCTGCAAGTGCTTCCAAAATGAAATCCGTTCTTTCAAAATGGGGTGGTCTCACAGAAAGATCGCTCCTATTCCATTTAATCGCAGATAAAATTTTCGGAAAGAAAACCGCATCCATTCATTAGTGGCGGGTTTCTTCTTCAAAAAGCATGCTTGCAGCCCTGTTTCTGGTCTTGCGATTGTAACCCGGCAGGCATGCTAACAGTAGAAAAGATAGGTGGCACTTCGATGAGTGCGCTTAACAAAGTTATTCAGAACATCATTTTATTTGAGCGCGAGGGCGCCGAACGTTATAACCACATTTATGTGGTTTCTGCATTTTCAGGGGTCACGGATATGCTGCTGGAGAACAAGAAAACAGGGAAGCCAGGTGTATATCACCGGATTGCCAAACACCTTGATTTCCATGACATGCTGGATCAGGTTGCAGAATCTCTCAAACAAATCAATAAGAGCCAGGCTGAATTGGGGCTTGACCTGGAACTGGCAGACTGGTTTATTACGATGCGGCTCCATCGCGCAGGGGTTTACCTGGATAATCTCGTGAACATCCTCGCTTCCGGTTATGTGAGCAAAGAAGGGATATTGCTGGCCGCCAGGGAAATCCTTGCTTCTATCGGTGAGGCACATTCTGCATTTAACCTCAGCAATATCCTGCAGCACATGGGGCTGACGACTTCATTTGTAGACCTAAGTGGCTCCGAAGACCATCACCCGCTGACGATCGACCAGCGCATCAGGCAGTCGTTCAAGGGGCTGGACCTCTCCAACCGCATTTGTATTGTCACAGGTTATACCAAGGGACAGGATGGTATCATGAGGGAGTTTGACAGGGGCTATTCAGAGGTGACCTTTAGTAAGATCGCGGCGCTACTGAAACCTAAGGAAGCGATCATCCATAAGGAATATCACCTCTCCACGGCAGACCCCGGACTGGTTGGTGTGGCCAACTGCCAGCCTGTGGGTTTCACCAGTTATGATATTGCCGACCAGCTGGCGGATGTAGGTATGGAAGCTATCCATCCGAAGGCAGCCAAACCTCTGGAGATTAACGGGATCGACCTCAGGATTAAGAATACGTTTGAACCTGCACACCCCGGAACGCTGATCACCAAGGATTTTGTATGCGCCAAGAAACGTGTGGAGATCATCACAGGGAGCGACAAACTGCTGATCATCGATGTTTATGATCCCTTAATGGTGGGCGCTGTGGGGAGCGACTTAAAAATTATGCAGATCTTTCAGCAGCACCAGATCAGTTATACCTTTAAAACCACGAGTGCCAACAGCATCTCCCTGGTAATCTGGGAAAAAGATTGCAATCAGCGACTGGTGAAAGACCTGCAAAATGAGTTTGAGAAAATTACGGTGGAGCCCATAGCACTGGTTTGCGTGCTGGGTTCCAATATGGATCAGCCGGGATTGCTCGCCAAAAGTGCCAATGCACTCACAGAAAATGGAATCAGCATCAAGAGCGGTGGTTTTGCATTGCGAAAAGTAAACATCCAGTTTCTGGTAGCGAGGGAGGATTTCAAAACAGCAGTCATTGCGCTCAATGCCGCAATGACTGCTTAAACAGATTACTCTGCAATAGGAAGCAGGAAACAAAACCTGCTTCCTTCACCTATAGCACTTTCCACCCAGATCTTGCCGCCTTCGGCAGTGATAAAATCTTTGGATATCGCGAGTCCAAGTCCCGAACCGGATTTGTTGTTCCCATCAGTGGGTACCTGGAAGTAGCGGTCGAATAACCGTTTCTGGTACTGCTCATCAATTCCTTTTCCAAAATCACGTACAGAAAACTCAATATTACTGCCTGACTGTATAATCTGAATGATCACCTGGGATTTCGGGGCGCTGTAACGCAGGGCGTTCGACAAAAAGTTGACCATCACCCAGGCGGTCTTTTCGGTATCTACATTCACCTTCGGAAGATCATTCCTGCTGATCAGTTCCAGCTCAATGGATTTCTGCTCTGCCTGAAAACGCACGGTATCCATCGCGTAGATCGCAATTTTGCGGGGGTCAGATTTTACAAAGTTGAGCTGCAGGTTCCCTGTTTCTACCTGCGACAAGTCCAGCAGCTCCGTGGTGATCTTGAGCAGTCGGCCACAGTCTTCCTTGATGTGCTGTACGAGTTCCTTCTGTTCGGAGTTCATCCCTCCTACACGTGTATCATCCAGCAGCTTTAAACTCATTTTGATGGAAGAAATGGGTGTTTTCAGCTCATGCGAAACCGTGGCAATGAAGTTTGTTTTCGCTTCGTCCAGCTCTTTGTACTGGGTGATATTTTTTAACATAAAGACCTCTCCTGCTGTCTTCATTGCCCGTGCCAGGTCATGCTGGTCGTCGTACGAAGGGATCAGGATCTCCCGTCGCTCCAGCTGGAAGTAAGATTCCTTGCCGTCGGCATAGATCTTCATGGGTTTCTCGTTGCCGCTTTCCTGCAGGATCTGGTACAACAGGTCATTCTTTTTGACCAGCTCGGCAGTATTGGCACCAATTACATCTTTTTCATTCATGTTCAGCAGCTGCCCTGCCACCTGGTTTAAAAACAAGACTTCCTTTTGCTCATTGAGGCCAATAATCGCGTCCTGCATCTGTTCGATGATGGCTTCGATCCGCAGCTTCTCCGACTGGATTTTTGCGAGGTTGCTGTTTTCCCATTGATTGAGCTGTGACGTCATCGCATTGAACTCCCGTGCCAGCTCGGAAAACTCATCCGTACCTTCAAAGTGCAGGTGCTGTTTGTAGTTTTTTCTGCTTACACCTTTGATGGCTTCAGAGAATTCTTTTAATGGATTAGCTACAAACCCAGGGAAGTTTACACTGAATGAAAAGAGCACAATGAAACATAAAGAGGCCGCTGTCACGAGATAGGTAGCAGCCATCTCCACACCCTTTTGTGCCTGATCGTTCTTCCTCACGATGGCGTTCATGTTGAGTTCATCAATAATTCTGAGCTGTAACTGCGCTTTTCGCAGCAGTTGTCTCTGCCTATCCGGATCAGCAGAGGTACTGGTCATTTGGCTAAACACTTCCGCGAGTGTTCTCACGGCCTGCTGTTCACCTTTTTCAGTGATATTGGCTTCTTCCAGGCGTAGTTGTGCAGCAAATTTTGCCTTTGCTGAGGCTGATAAGGGCAGTTCGCTTTCATCGAGAATCGTTCGCATGCCGCGGGCAAATTTCAGGCTCTCATAGTTGTCTTTGAGGATAACTTTGGAGTTGACCGAAATCTTGTTCATGTAATACAGGGATATGGCCCCGAAGAAGATCACCACCACGAACAGGAATCCGAATCCGAGGCGTAATTTTGTTTTTATCTTCATGATTTTATGATTTAAGAGAGGATAACCAGGTCTGTTTCTGTTTTGGATATACTTTTTAAAAGTTTGTTAAAGATGGCCGTTCGCATGATCACCTGGAAAAGATTGAGATGTGGCTTGCCGATACAAATGGTTGTAATTTCTTTCTCTGCTGCGATCCTTGTAATGGTTTCGGTTACGTCTTCAGATTTTACTTTGAGCACTTCTGCACCGAGCTCTGTGGCCAGCTTGAAATTATTGATGAGGTGACGCTGCAGGTCGAGCCTGATCTTGTCGCCCCCCTCATGGCTGCGCTGAACATACAACACGATCCATGGCGAGCGGTAGTAGGAAGCCAGCCTTGCTGTTTTGCGGATGATGATCTTTGCCGTTTCATGATTGGTGGAGATACAAGCCAGAAATTTTTCAGGACGCAGTTTGATCTGCTTGGGGACTTCCACACTGATCTTTCTTTCGAGGTGATGCGCTACTTCCTTGAGGGCCAGCTCACGCAGCTGCAGGATTCTTTCCGGCTGAAAAAAGTTATCAAGCGCACGCTGGATCTTTGTAGGGTCGTAGATTTTCCCCGCTTTTAGCCGGTCGATCAGATCATCGGCAGTTAAATCGATGTTGACGATCTCATCTGCAGCTTCCAGGATTTTATCGGGAATACGTTCCGTAATCGGGATACCGGTAATGGTTTCAATCTCCTCGTTCATACTCTCCAGGTGCTGGATGTTGACGGCAGAGATGACACTGATTCCTGCATCCAGGATATCGGCCACATCCTGCCAGCGCTTTCCGTTTTTGCTGCCATCAACATTGGTATGCGCCAGCTCATCTACAATCACCACCTCGGGATGCAGGTTGAGGATAGCCTGCACATCCATTTCTTCAAGTTCTTTACCCTTGTAAAAGATTGTCCTTCTTTTGATTACAGGAATACCATCGAGCAGCGCATGTGTTTCTGCACGGTTATGGGTTTCGATATAGCCGATCTGGATATCGATACCGTTTTTTAAAAGCGCATGTGCTTCCTGGAGCATACGATACGTTTTGCCCACGCCCGCGCTCATCCCGATATACACTTTAAATTTTCCCCTCCTGGATTTCTTCACCAGGTCGAGGAACTTTTTTACAGATGCTTTATCGTCTTCCATCATCTTAATTTACCATTTTAAAATCACGTATCCTTCTTTGACCAGATAACAGGTTACGCCAAAAAATAACCCTATGCAGATGCACAGGATTATTTTTACAAGGGGTGTTTTCAAATATCCGGGTACCATTGTGATCAGAA
The DNA here is from genome assembly GCF_026239695.1 of Pedobacter sp. MC2016-15. GTDB lineage: Bacteria > Bacteroidota > Bacteroidia > Sphingobacteriales > Sphingobacteriaceae > Pedobacter. Next base: position 870,280 of record NZ_JAPIVS010000001.1, read on the forward strand.
TGACACCGCGATGCTGGCTGTAAGCGTAGCGCTGTGGTTTACGGGATTCATGTCCCTGTCAAAGATCTTGTCTTTGCTGTCGTACACTTTGCCCTCAAGCCTCACCACTGCATTACTTACCGGCGCATAATCAAGGTTCAGTGAATAACCCGTGGTTTTAAATCCATTGGGCGTGCCTGTATTGATGATTACACCGTTTTTATCTTCATAGTATTCTACCCTTCCGGCCATTGCCCATTTACTGTTGATTCTGTATTGCGCAATCGCTACCGGTGATAACACTTCATTTTTATCACTGCTGCCTTTTGCTTTTTGCTGTGTTCCATAATCAAAACCGGCAGTAAGGCCAAAGTGATCCGTCAACTGAATTATACCATAAACGTTGTGATAGAAACGTCTTACACGTACAGAATCCGCCCCTTCAGTACCGAGGTAATTACTGTAATTGACAGTGATTTTCCCTGTTGGTTTCCAGGTGAGTTGTATTCCTCCCGCAGGCTGGCTGTTCCCGTCCTGACGTGTAATCCGCTGCCAGCCATTCAAGTACAACGCCGTTGCCGTAAACTTGCCGTCTTCTGTACCGTAGCTGATCTTTGCCCCGGATTCATAATAAGGTGTATTATCGGAAGCGATATTCCTGGTTAGCACCCAGCAGTCTTTGGAGATAGCACTTTCGAATCCGATATGTGAAGCGAAAATACCCGCATCTACCCAAACGTTAGCAGTTTTGCTAAGTTTTACGCCGGCATTGGCTTCAAAGATATTCTTGAGTACCCCCGGCTCTGCTGCGAGATTGGCATTGGCGTATGTGCCGGCCATCACGGCGATGTTTGCCCGTACCATATCGCTTTCATAGCTACCCTTAATAAAACCCAGGTTCAGGTTCATTTCATTGTGACGGTTGTGTGAATAGACAAATCCGGGTCTGGTGTTATTGGCTGGTTTGTTGAAATCGAATCCGTAATAAGCTTCGAGGTATCCTGTTACTTTTATTTTTGGTTCTTCCTGAGCGTATACAGCAGATCCGAAAGTTAGTCCTAGTGCAAGTGTTAATAGTTTTTTCATGAATTTATTAATAAAAAGAACTTAGTGTCTTTCAAGCTGCCTGTTCCATGGTTGGCAAACGCATCTGGAGCAGGCAGCAAAGGAAGATTGTATTTTATTTTAAATGAGATTTTTATTTGAGTTCGTCGAGTGCGAGGTTAAGTTTTAATACATTAATTGATGATGGGCCGAAGAGTCCAAATAATGGTCCCTGGGTCTGATTTACTACCAGCTGAGCTACTTTTTTCTCATCCAGTTTACGGTAAGCGGCAATCCTTTTGATCTGGATAATCGCTCCCTCTTGAGAGATATTCGGGTCCAATCCGCTGCCTGAGGCAGTTACCATATCTGCAGGGATATCAGACTTTCTGATGCCTGGATTGTATTTCAGCAGTGTATCGATTCTGTCTGAAACGACCTGCAGGTAATCAGGGTTTGAAGGACCTTTGTTGGAACCAGCTGATCCGGCAGCATTATAATCCACAGCAGAAGGTCTTCCCCAGAAATATTCAGGCTTGCTGAACGACTGCCCGATCAGGGCGTAGCCTACTACTTTTCCATTTTTAGTGATCTTTTCACCACCACCTTCACCTTTGGAGAATTTTCCGGCAAAGGCGACCAGCAGCGGATAGATGACGCATAGCAGTACCATTAGGACTACAGTTAAGCGGATAGATTGTATGATGTATTTTTTCATTTTTATAAATTTTGAGCTTACACGAATAAGCCTACCAGTAAATCAATGAGTTTAATCCCTATAAATGGTGCGACCACCCCACCCAGACCATAGATCAGCAGGTTTCTGCGCAATAGCGCACTTGCACCAATGGGTTTGTATTCTACACCTTTAAGCGCCAGCGGGATCAGTATCGGGATAATGATCGCGTTAAAAATCACTGCCGAAAGAATCGCACTTTCCGGACTGTGCAAGCCCATGATATTCAGGTTTTGCAATGCAGGAATGGAGGCAATAAACAGAGCTGGCACGATCGCGAAATACTTGGCCACGTCATTGGCAATAGAAAAAGTAGTCAGTGTTCCTCTGGTGATCAAAAGCTGTTTACCGATCTCAACGATCTCGATCAGCTTGGTCGGGTCATTATCCAGATCCACCATATTACCCGCCTCCTTTGCAGCCTGCGTACCGCTGTTCATCGCCACGCCCACATCTGCCTGTGCTAAGGCGGGAGCGTCATTTGTGCCGTCGCCCATCATCGCTACCAGCTTACCCTGTGTTTGCTCGTCTTTGATATAATTCATTTTATCCTCAGGTTTGGCTTCCGCGATGAAATCATCCACACCCGCCTTTTCAGCAATGAATTTTGCGGTCAGCGGATTATCCCCCGTTACCATTACGGTTTTCACCCCCATTTTACGCAGGCGTTCAAAACGTTCGCTGATGCCCGGCTTGATGATATCCTGCAGTTCAATCACACCCATTGTTTTTTCATTCACAGATACTACCAGCGGTGTACCGCCATTGCTGGATATTGACCTGACTTGTTTTTCAGTTTCCAGAGGAAAGGGGTTACCAGCTGTAAGCACGATGTTCCTGATCGAATCAAAAGCCCCTTTACGTGTCCTTTTACCATCAAGGGTATCCAGACCACTGGAACGGGTTTCTGCGGTGAACTTGATAAATGTGGAACCTTCAGGTGCCGGCATTACTTTGAAATTCTGCGCTGTAGCGAGTTCGAGGATAGATTTTCCTTCAGGGGTTTCATCCGCCAGGGAGCTCATCACACAGGCTTCGATAAAGGCTTTGCTGTCGATGCCCGGCGCAGGATAAAAGTTAGTGGCCTTACGGTTACCGATCGTGATGGTACCAGTTTTATCAAGCAGAAGCACATCGATATCACCCGCAGTCTCTACGGCTTTACCGGATTTCGTAATCACATTGGCCCTCAGTGCCCTGTCCATCCCTGCGATACCTATCGCGGACAGCAATCCGCCGATAGTGGTAGGAATCAGACATACAAACAACGAGATCAGCGCGGCAATAGTGATCGGCGTGTTTGCATAATCTGCAAACGGTTTTAAGGTGACACAGACGATGATAAATACCAGTGTAAAACTCGCCAGCAGGATCGTTAAGGCGATCTCATTTGGTGTTTTTTGACGTGAAGCACCTTCTACCAGGGCAATCATCTTATCCAGGAAACTTTCTCCCGGCTGGGTATTTACCTGCACTTTGATCTGGTCTGAAAGGACCTTGGTACCGCCTGTTACGGAAGATTTATCACCTCCGGACTCCCTGATCACGGGGGCAGATTCTCCTGTAATGGCCGATTCATCGATGGTGGCAATACCTTCGATGATCTCGCCATCAGTGGGTATGGTGTCCCCTGCTTCGCAGATAAACACATCGCCTTTTTTGAGTAGACTGGAGGAGCGTACTTCTGTCTTTCCGTTTGGCAGAAGGACCTTAGCGGGTGTCTCTTCACGTGTTTTTCTTAAAGAATCTGCCTGTGCCTTTCCCCTTGCTTCGGCGATGGCTTCAGCAAAATTTGCAAAGAGCACCGTCAGGAGTAAAATCAGAAAGATGAAGAAGTTATAAGCCGGCGAGCCTTGTCCGGCGTGACTGAAGGAGTATACCGTAACGTAAGCCATGATCACTGTGCCGATCTCCACGGTAAACATCACCGGGTTTTTGATCATCACCCTGGGATCAAGCTTGATGAATGACTCTTTAAGTGCCGTTTGCACCAGAGCGGGTTCAAATAATTTATTTGATGAAGATTTCATTATAATCTATTTAAGCATGGTAAAATATTCTGCCAGAGGACCTAGGGCCAGCGCAGGGAAGTAAGAAAGGGCATTGAGGACAACGATTACGGCAAAAGTCATCAGACCGAAAGTCAGGGTATCAGGTTTTAATGTACCCGCAGATTCAGGGATGAACTTCTTCGCTCCCAGCAAACCTGCAATCGCAACCGGCCCGATAATCGGCAGGAAACGTCCGATCAGCAATACAAATCCGGTGAGGACGTTCCATAATACGTTGTTATCTCCCAGACCTTCGAAACCAGAACCGTTGTTTGCATTGGCGGATGTAACCTCGTACAGCATTTCGGAGAAACCATGGAAACCGGGATTGTTGAGCCAGTTTTTTGGCTGTACTGCCCATGCCGCATCGCCATGGCTGGTAAAGATGAAACTTGCCACTGCGGTACCTGCCAGGATCAGGAATGGACTGAGCAGTGTAATGAGTGCTGCAATTTTCACCTCCCTCGCTTCTACCTTATGTCCCAGGAATTCTGGTGTTCTTCCCACCATCAGCCCGGAGATGAACACAGCGATGATCAGGTAGATGAAATAGTTGAGGATACCTACACCGCAACCGCCATAGAAAGAGTTGACCATCATCCCCAGCAGCTGCCATGCACCCGTTAAGGGCATCGTACTGTCGTGCATGCTGTTTACAGATCCTGTAGATATGATTGTTGTAACTGTGCTCCAGTAGGCGGATATGGCTGGTCCGAAGCGTACTTCCTTGCCCTCCATCGCACCTGTACTCTGGGAGATGCCCATTTTAGCCAGGGCAGCATTGCCACCCAGTTCAGAGTTTACCGTTGGGATCAGCAACAGGAACATGCCTATTGTCATCACTCCAAAAATAATCCAGCCAAGTTTTCTACGTCTGACGAAGATACCAAAGGCGACTACCATCGCGATAGGGATGATCATCTGTGCGATCAGTACTACGGTATTGGTGATATAGTTTGGATTTTCCAATGGGTGTGCTGAGTTAGCGCCAAACCATCCACCTCCGTTTGTTCCCAGGTGTTTGATGGCGATCATCCCTGCAGCGGGACCTCTCGATACATTCACTGTATCGCCCTGCAGCGAGATAAACTGATCTTTAGGTTCATAACTTGTGGGTGTACCGTTAAAAGCCAGCACCAGGGCCATAATGAGCGATAAAGGCAAGAGCAAGCGGGTGATAGATCTGACAAAAAACTCCCAGAAGTTGCCCAGCTTTACACTGGTCTTATCCCTGAATGCTTTAAAAAATACCACCGCAGCGGCGATACCGGTTGCGCAGCTCACAAACATGAGGAACATCATCACGACGTGTTGTGTAAGATAAGTGACTCCGCTCTCACCAGAGTAATGCTGCAAATCGCAGTTTACCACAAAGCTGATGATGGTATTGAAGGAGAGGTCGGGCGTCATTCCGGGGTTTCCGTCAGGATTCAGGGGAAGTTTATCCTGATAGATCAGTACAAAAAATCCGTAGACCAACCATACCAGGTTGATGGTCAGCAGCGCTTTCATATGCTGCTTCCAGTTCATTTCTTCTTTGGGGTTGATGCCCGACAGTTTATAGATTGCGGATTCAATAGGTTTTAAAAAGTCTGTCCAGACTCTTTCTCCGGCAAATACCTTCGCGAGGTATTTGCCCAGTGGAACAGCGATCACCAGCGTGAGCAGGAAGGTGGCTAAAATTCCAAGTAATTCTGTGTTCATAACGTTTAATTAAAAATTTTCGGGTTTAATCAGCACGTAGATCATATAGATGAAGACGGCGATTGCAATGATGAATAATGCGATCATAATGTTAGATTTTTTCGAACCAGTCGATTGATTTGTAAACTACCCAGACCAGGATGAGCAGGGCGAGAAATAAGACGAGTGTTAGCATGATATTTTTATTTTATATCTGCCCTATGCCAATAGGGATGCCATGAAGCTGGGGTTATTTACAACTTATTATTTATCAGATATTTACCATCTCTATTTAAGATTCAGACTCCTGTAGGAAAAAGAAAACCCTTCCATTTTGAAAGGGTCTTTATCAATTTGAAAAAGGGCTTGATCGCTTTCTCGGCTTACCAATCATTTTTATGATAGCAAGTATAAATTCCGTGATAGTTAATATTCTTTCCTGATAAATTCTGATTGATACTTTTGCGCATCGCTCGATCACATTATTTTATCAAACACAATCATGATCAAACAATTATTATTAGCCATTATTTCAATATCAATACTGGCCTGCAACTCAGCAAAAAAGGAAAACCCTGCTGCATCCCCGCAAACTGACAGTATCAAAACAGGAGGTAATAAATTAATCACCATCGACGGAAAAAATAAAGTATGGACCAAAAAGGTTGGCGAGGGCAAGATCAAAGTGCTGCTGTTACATGGTGGTCCGGGTTTCTCACACGATTACATGGAGTGTTTTGAGGATTTCCTGCCAAAAGAAGGTATGGAGATCTACTATTATGATCAGCTGGGATCCGGCAATTCTGATGCCCCGGCAGATACGAGCCTCTGACACACTCCGCGTTTTGTGGAGGAGGTAGAACAGGTAAGAAAGGGATTAGGATTGGACAGCTTTTACATCGTTGGCCATTCCTGGGGAAGCCTGCTGGCCATGGAGTATATCCATAAATATCCCTCACATGTCAAGGGTGTTGTATATTCAAACATGACCGCCAGCCTCAAAGATTTTGTAGATTACACAGCAAAACTGAAGTCGGAACTTTTCACACCAAAAGACAAACAGCTATTTGACTCGCTGGATAAGGAAAAAGCCTATTCTTCACCCTTATATACCGACCTTCTGATGAATAAATTGTATTCAAAAGTACTTTGCCGCTTGCCGATGGAGCAATGGCCGGAGCCGCTGATGAGGGCATTTAAAAAGGTGAACCAGACGGTGTATGTACAAATGCAGGGTGTTGATGAATTTCACGTCACAGGTAACTTCAAGGACTGGGATTTCTGGGATAAACTGCCAACTTTGAAAGTTCCTGCATTGGTACTCGGAGGGGAACATGATGAGATGAATCCTGAAAGCATGCGAAGAGAGGGGCGCCTACTCCCAAATAGCCGCACTTATCTTTGTCCTGAAGGCAGCCATATGGCGATGTACGATGATCAGCAGCGATATTTTGCTGCGCTGACTACTTTTTTGAAAGATGTGGACAAGGGTAGTTTTAAGGCCGATCCTAAGTAAGATGCTGTCTTTTCAAAACCATTATCATTAAAGGGCTGTTAGTTTTACTTAACCTATATCGTTTTATGGGTCAGGTGACAGGATAACTAACTTAATGATTTTACATGGAATTACAGAAAAAACGCGTTCTCATTGTTGGCGGTTATGGTGTTGTTGGCAGCAGCATAGCGAGATTGATCAGTAAAAATTACAGCTCAGTGGAATTGATTCTGGCCGGTAGGAATCCTGAAAAAGGAGAAGCGCTTGTGAAGGAACTTCATCATGCAAAAACGGCGTATGCAGATCTGGAAAAAGGTTTTGACCTGGCAGCTTATGGTCCGCTGGATCTGATCATCACCTCAATGGGTGATCCAAGGAACATCATCAGGGAGACTGCCATCGCCAATGGAATTGCCCTGATCCATATTGCCGAAGTGATTGAAGATATTTCTCCGGCAGTATTTCTCGCCCTGCATCAGGAACTTTCGGCCCCGGTTGTTTTTGCTGGTCATTGGCAGGCAGGGATCATCACTCTTGTAACTAAACAGCTTGCTGCCGGCTTTAATGAGATCAGCACTGTGGAAACTGCGGGATTATACGACGAGAAAGACCATGTAGGTCCTATGGTGACTAACGAGGTGGGTGGATTTATTGCAAAAGCATTGCTGCGTGAGCAGGGAAAGTGGCAATATGTTGAAGCCAAAGAAAATGGCAGGACGATTCAGCTGGCGGATGAAAGTTCTTTTGAAGGTTTTCCAATGAGCAGTCTCGATGTGCCCAGCATTGGCGCCTTAACGGGCGCGCCGAACATCCGGTTTGATTTTGCTACAGGTGAATCTATAGGAAGCCGGAATGGTACAGCAGCCTCACATGATTTGTATATTGATATCGAAGGTTTCGACTTATCGGGTGAGAGCACAAAGCTGCGTACGATCGTTTCTGATCCACAAGGCGTTGCTCATCTGACAGCTGTCGGCACCCTATTGATTCTGGAGGGGATATTTGGATATGGCGGGCAGACCGCTGCTGAGAAAGGCGGACTGTATTCACCTGAGACTATTGTATCCACTGCTCATATCATCAGCCGTCTGGAAGAGTTTGGTATAGCTGTAACGCAGGAGACGTTCTAATAAAAAAGTGCTGGTCATCTAAAATCAGGATGACCAGCACTTTAAATTCATTTCTACAGCGTACTGATCTCCCAGGCAATATTTGCTCTCGCTTGTTTTTCGTACAGCTGATTGAAGAAATCAGTTTTGTAAATCCTGTCCATCTTTAAAAAATACTGCAGGATGCGTTTTCTTCCGGCATCAAACTGCGGAGTATTCCCATATTCCAATCTTACATTTTTCACGTACCTTTCATAAATCTGCTGATCTAATCCAAGAATCGTCATATCAGCATCATTGAAATAATTCGTATCCGCATCTGCACTGAGGGCATGCGTTTTCGTAGCCAGAATCAGATCTTTGCATTTAGTTATCTTTTCTGCCGGATAACTGATCTCCCCTAACCTTTTTACTGCAAGCTCCGCACTCCTTTCCTCATCACGGTGGTCTTCAGAATTGTAAATCACATCATGATAAAGTGAAGCCATAAAAAGCAGGTCCGGATCTGTAGTCAGTTTCCTGCACTTTTGTAACTGCACATAGAAATTCTGCAGGTGCTCCATTGTATGGTAATGTCTCTTTTCACCACTGTAATTGCTAACAATCTCTGTCCACAAGATATCAGCTGCTGCAGGGTCTTTTTTATACTTTAAGACTATCCTTTTAAAATTGTTCTCCAGTTGCTTGTTCACGTCAGGTTTAGATTGCGCAAATACGTTGGTTGAAATTGTAAATAAAAGGATAATTACTAAAATCTGTATGTTTAATCTGTTTAGTTTCATCTGCTTTATTATTTCATCATTGGAAGTATACCGGCATCTGCTTTACGCTGCACAAGAACCCTGTTCATATCGTGTTTAATCGTCACAACCCCCGCAGCCCTGTCGTAGGTGAAATCATCCATACCCCTTGCTAAAGGAATATATGCAGGGATGACAGCTAAAGTATGTTCAGGAGTTACATTATGGTTGTTCTGCTGCTCTATGGTCGACACCGGGAAACGGATACCCAAATCAGTCATCCTTCTGCCTTCAGACATAAAAACTTCCTGTCTCATCAGGCATAACAGATAAAGTACATCATCTACTGTGGCAGCAGCATCGATATCTGCATTTTTCACTGAAGTTCCGGATACCGTATATACGGAGATATTACCCGCCTGCCTGTCCAGTACTAAACCTGATTTTGCAGGCGCAGTAGCATCAGCTTTAACATTCACCGTTGCCAGTAAGGGGTAATCACTGCGGGTACCTCTTCTCAGTGCCAGTCTGCCGTTTACAGACGCTCTGGGACGTACGCTAATCACCTCCGTAATCAACCTTTTCAGCAGCGTTTTTGCTGTTGCGATATCTGATCTTCCCAGAGCAGCCTCTGCCGCAATCAGGAATGCCTCCTCACCTTTCAGGATCGCGATAGGCTTTTGGTCGGTCGTGGCAGTACCAATGGTGTAATACTTAGGGTCCAGGAAGTCAAGTCTTGGCAGTGGAGCAAAAACATTGGTAGAATTGCTGAAAGTATAACTTTGCATGGTATTGGAAACCGATCTCAATCCGTCATAAACTGCTGTTTGCAGTGTCATAGGCGCAGCATTGATGACCAGATTGGCATTTAGAACGGCATTCGTTTTATCTCCAAGATCATAATAGGCCCTGGCTAATGCGAGTGCATATACATTCTTCTTTGCCTGATCAGTTTCAAATGTACTGGCTGAGTTGAAGTATGCGATTGCTTTTCTCAAGCGCTCTTCTGATGCGCCTGGCGCACTGCCCGGAGTAGTTGGCAACCATTTATAGAGCTCTGCACCCAGCAGATACCCGTAACCTCCCAGGAAATAAAGCTGGGCACGCATGCTGCCCGTAGCGTCTCTGTCTGCAGGAACAACTTTTTCGATTCCATACTCAGCCATCTGCGTAAGTTTCGCTATTGCACGTTGCATATTGTCAACGTCAAGATCTGTTGCCAGTAACGAAGGAAGGTCAAAGATCTGATTCGAAAGAGAACTGTTATTGAAATAATTGTCAGAGGCCATTTCAGCATCTACAATGCTCTCATTGAGCGTCAGTGCAAGCTGTTTATTTACCCCGCTGATCCATACTTGCGTGGATTGTGGCGATCCCAGATAAGAATCATCTGTAATATTTGGATTTTGCACCTCCGTTAGCGAACATGCTGAAAGCTGAGCGCAGCAGATTAAGGCGAATAGAAAAATTCTGTGTTTCATGATCTTATAATTTTATCACTAAAAATTGAGTTTAATTGAGGCCAGAAACTGGCGTGCTGCAGAATGTGCTGCATAATTGATACCTCCTGTTGTGGCAGAGCCCTGGCCCTGTGCACCACCCGGCATTACGGCTTCAGGATCTGAAGATGAGGCCGTAAAGTTCAAGGGATTTACTGCAGTAATACCTATCGTCAGGTTCTTTAATTTGCCGAGGTCCTTTTTGTCGAATGCATAGAGCAAACCAATTGTACGCACCTTGATGAAGTCGCTTTTTTCCACAAACAACTGCGAGTAATTGAGCCAGTTAGTAGTTTTATTTTTTGCCAGTTCTTCTGCCGGGACACCTTCAGTTGAAGCGCCGTAATTGATACGGAACTGCTTATCCCAGTTAGAAATGTATCCTCCCTGCTGGTAATCCGCATTCGCAAAAAGCGATAGGTTTTTATACCTTAGGTTTAAGCCCATACTCCCATTTAATGTAGGGATCGTAGAACCGAGGAATGAAAGCGGTACTGTGCTCTGCAGCGTATTGTCGGCACCAAAAACACCGTAATTACCACTAATATATCCAATTGGATAACCTTCTTTAACCACGATCTGAACCGTTCTTGATGTCAGTCCGTTGAGGTTAAATGCAGGCGCACCGCCCGTGCTTACCACTTTGTTATCAATTGTATTGGCAGAAACTCTGACCCTAACTCCCCATTTTTCATTTTCCACGACCGCTGTGGAGAGCGCAAATTCAAATCCTTTATTGTTGATTTCACCGATATTCTGTACTGAGGTAGCCATACCAGTTGATGATGCTGGTGGAACATAGAAAAGCGCATCCTTTGTGGTATTATTGAAGTAGCTGGTAGTAAAAGATATCCTGTCTTTGAAAAGTCCAAGGTCCAGTCCGATCTCCTTGGAGTATGTTTTTTCAGGGCCTAAGTTATCATTTCCGGGAAATCCGAAAGTGGCCGACTGCCCATTGTTATAACCTGTGATGGCGATAGTGCGCTCATTCTGGAATGCCGGTGGGAAATTACCCGAAACACCATAGTTAGCCCTGATCTTTACCGTATTGATAATCTGCTTGCCCAGATTCATGAAAAAGGGCTCCGAACTCAGTATATAGGAAAATCCTACTTTTGGATAATACTGTATCCCCACAGAATTTCCGAAGGCTGAGTTACCATCGCCTCTGAGACCAAGATCCAGGAAGTAGCGGTCTTTGAATCCAATGTTTTCCTGGAAAAACACCCCGTAATTGGCCACTTCAGCATAATACTCTGAACTCGTTGTCGTCGCTGCCTGCCCAACGGTAAGTGCTCCATCCCTGATATCCTGTCCGATGTATGAAATCTGCCTGTCTTCAGTACGGAAGAGCTGACCACCAAAAGTAGTTAAGAAGGAAAAGTCGTCCACTTTATATTCATACTGAGCTGTTAAATCAAAGGTTAAGCCCAGGTAATTACGTTCGTAATTGGATAGTGAACCTGCAGCGCTAGAGCGGATCAGCCTGTTAAAAGCGTTGCTTACCACCGACTGCTCTCTCTGCAAACGGTAATCGATACCTGCAGTACCTTTGATCAGTAAGTTCTTCACCGGCTGATACCTGAAAGCCTGGGAGGTTTGAAAGCGGTTTGTTCTGGAAGTATTATTCTGCAGCCGCTCTGCAGAATCTACAAAGAGTTTCATCCTTGCAAACTCTGCTTCCGATACCGCATTAAGGTCTGGGTTGAAGCCGCCGCCAATCACTTTGGATGCTCCGTCTTCGGCAAACCACAATCCGGAATAACCACCAGAGTTTCCATTTCTAACTCTTCTCAGGTTTTGGTTATTGTACGAAAAGGTACTTTCATAGTTGAGGTCTTTTGCAATTTTAGCATTTAAGCCTACCCTGAAATCTATTTTCTCCTGCTCATTCTGGTCGTGTATTAACACCCCGGTAGCTTTATTATATGAACCGGCAGCGCTGTAACCCAAATCTGATGTACCGCCATTTACGCCAAGACTGTATCTGGTGAACAATCCGTTCTGATAGAGGAGTTCCTTTGTTTTCTTGAAATACTGAAAATCAGTTGTTGGGGTTTCCAGACCGACATCAACCCCGGCATTGAATGAGGCTTCGCCGGAACCTCTTTTCTTTGTAAAAATCTGCAATACCCCATTGGCGGCATCAGATCCGTATAAAGTGGTAGCGGCACCACCGCTGATAAACTCGATCTTCTCAATATTATCTACCGGAATATCCGAAAGTGAACTTGTTGAGGCTCCCTGAGAAATGCCTCCCGACAGGTTCATGCCTATTGAGGGAGCAGTATTGAGGTTATCTACCCTTACTCCATCGATATATACAATTGGTGTAGAGTTTGAAAATGCGGAATTAAAACCGCGGGTTTGAATGATTGAAGTTGCGCCTGCCTGACCACCTGAAAGTTTGATCTGTGCATTGGGGATTTGCGACTGAATCAGCTGATCAATCCTGTTCACAGGGATATCACGAATCTGCTTCTCGGAGATCGTTGTCACATTGGTGGACAAACGTCTTTTGCTTACGTTCAGTCCCTGACCAGTTACTACTACCTCGTTGAGTCCCAGTAAGTCCTGGTCCAGTTCAATAGTAATCAGCTGCCCCTGACTCCCTGCGCTTACAGGAATTTCCTGCGTTCTGTAACCTACGTAACTGATCACCATTACCGGTTGTTCAAACTCTGAGGGAACGGTGATTCTGAATTTACCACTGATGTCTGTCTGGGCGGAGATCATGCTGCCCTTAATCCGGATGCTTACACCGGGAAGCGTTTCCTTATTGGCTTTATCCTTAACCAATCCGCTGATGCTTAGCGGGACGACAGCCTTCTCCACTTTCTGCCTAAGGGGAGCTTCTTTAAAGGTTTCAATCAGGATATATTTATCACTAAGCTGCCTGATCTTCACATGATCATCTTTCATTAGCTTTTGCAGCACTTCGAAGACTGATTGTTCCCTGGCTGAAAAAGTAAGGGTTTTGCTCACATCAACATCGTTGTTTTTATAGCCTATCACAAAGGAGCTTTGTTTTTCGATGGTGTTAAAGATCTGCCTGAGGCTGACGTTCTTCGAGGTAAATGAGATTTTCACTTCCTTCATGGACTGGCCGGATGTTCCTGCCGCATGCAGCAGGATATTGGAAAATAATAAAAGTGCTATTGTTAATTTCATTTTTAAATGAATAAGCGACCATAGAGGGCGTTTGTAACCCTTATAAAAAAATTGCATATTTGATATGTTTTTGATGTTTTTAGACAATTCGTTAGAAATAAGAAAGCTGCTACAGCTTTCTTTTAAGCCGGAAATGTTGACGCATTTCCGGCTTTTTTATGATACAGCGGGTTAGTTATTCTTCATAATATAAATCTGGTTTTGCTGATGAGAAAATCTGTATTTTGTTAACTGCGATAGAATTTGAGTAGCGGCATCTATACTTTCGTCACCTAATTTGATGGTGTATCTGTCGGACCTGCCTAAGCCCGGCTCTATGTTGGTTTTTATATGATAATAGCGGCTCAACAGATGGGCGATGTCTTCAACAGATGCATTATCGATATACAATTCATTATTAGTCCATGAATTATACAAACTGGCCTCTCCGGTTTTGATTTCCATCGCCTTACTCTTATTGTTATAAATCAGTACCTGGTTTTTAACCATCCCGGCGGACAGCAGAGTTTCTTTCTCGCCTTCACGTATACTTGCAACTCTGACTTTCCCGCTGCTAACGGCGATTTTAAGTTCTTCGAGATCGGGATAGGAACTGATGTTGAAGGAGGTGCCCAGAACAGTGGTATTCAGATCCTCAGACCGAATGATAAATGGCCTGGTTGTATCTTTAGCTATTTTGAAAAAACCTTCTCCGGTAATTTTTATCCTGCGGTCCCTGAGGTTAAAATCTTCGGCAATACTCAGGCTGCTTCCGCTATTCAGCATAATTACTGATCCATCGGACAGCCTTACATTCTTTCTGGTATCACCAGTGCTCACCAGTAATTTGTAACCCGAAGATTTTTTAAGGCTGGAAGGTTTCAGGCTAAAGTAGGCAGCGATGCCAATAAGCACTAACGTAGCGGCATATTTTAAACCCGGATTTAGAAACCAGTGTTTAGAGGACTCATCGGAGGGAGTCGCCAGCGGTTCCTCAAGAATAACCTGTGTAATCCTCAGTTTAGCCTTCAACTCGCGATGCGGGTTTGCTTCCGCCATATCCTGGTCAAGGGCATCGTACCATGCATTGATAGCCTTATATTCCTGAGGCTTTAAGTCTTTACTATTAAACTTACGCAGCATTTTCTTTAGCTCCGTCGAACTTCTTTGTTTTTCTGACATCTACTTATACTATCTGCAATAGGGGCTGCAAGTACTTTAAGTAAATGTTATAAAAACAACAAGGGTATGTTAACCTCGCAAGGCTGCAAGTATCAGGATGAGGGTGACGGTAACATCAGAATTATATTCGTCCACTTTGATTTTAAGTTTACTCAATACGGTGGAGATATTGTTTTTTACGGTCTGCTCGGATAGCTGTAGCTGACTGGCAATTTCTTTGATGCTGAGGTGTTCTTCCCTGCTCATGACATAAGGTTGCCTTAACCTCGCAGGAAGGCTTGCAATTTCGGCGCTGATCATCTCTTTGAGTTCATGAAGTAATACCTCTTCATCAGAATAGTCCGATGATGCATACTCCAGAACTGTCGTAAGGGCATTTTCATAGGGAATGGTTGTTTCGGGCCTGCCGAAATAGTCTATTGCACAATACTTCGCAGCAGTAAACAGATAAGGGCTCAGTGATTCTTCCTGATTGCAGGTGATGTTATCTTTATTTTTCCAGAACCCAATAAAAATTTCCTGTACAATATCTTCAGCTTCATCTTCATTGCGGATCCGTGCAAAGAGATGTTTATACAGCTTCCCCCAATACCTATCGACTAAGACCGTGAAAGCAAGATGATTTCCGGTTTTAATTAAATCCAGCAAGCCATCGTCCGAGAGTAGTTTCATGGTACAAATTTACCTGCCTACTGTGAACATAATATTAAGTGTGGCTTACAAAGCAGCTCTTAATATTTATATTGAATCCGGCTACGATTACCTACCTAATGACCTTTACACTAGCCGGGGCCTTTACCGTAGTTTCAATCTTGCCGTTCTTCAATTTTACATGCTTGATTTTCACCACGCCATAAGGTGTAGGAAAAGTTCCTTCTGCAAAAGTCAGGTCGCCCAAGTTTGGCTTCAACCTGATCACCCTGCAGCCCGGCTCAACAACCTGTACCCCCAGTACATGTTCAGTTAACCATGGCGTAGGCCCTGATGCCCATCCATGAGCCAGACTGTGCCTGAAACCTTTGTAGCAATACGCCCCATAATCCCCATGAATATCCTTCTTGCCTTCTGGTACCAGTTCATCAATGCGCGAGCTGTTCGGCAGCCAGTCGATATTAAAATCCTCCCAGAAAGTAGTGGCACCCAGCGCCAGCATAGGTCCCCAATAATTGCGGATATCGTTGATCCCGCCCTGGTAATCCCCTGCTTTGGCTTTCGCCTGCAACATATAATAGCCGAAGAAAGTAGAATAGTCCTTCACACCATTTTCAGAAATCACCTCATTTGCTTTTGCTGCAGGCATCAGACCCGATAAGCTCAGTAATGCCGCTGCCTGTTTGGAATGCTGGGCATCAGGAACATGTTTTTTTAACCTCGCCACAGCATCCCTGCATTGTTTGGCCGTGGCAGGATCTTTCAGCAGATCCAGCAAGTCAGCGCCGGTGCTTAACGTCATCACCAGCATCGAATGCAAACCCGCATGTATCGCCGGTTTATCCTCACTTGAAGGCCAGTCGATAAACCGCGTTCCATCATTCAGCGCCTCACTGTTAGTGTCATCAATTTTACTGATATAATGTTTAAGGAGCTGCTGCAGATAGGATTTCTGCTGCTGCAGGTAATTCAAATTGCCATTGTGCATATACCAGTCGTGCTGTATCAGTACCCACCACATCGAGTATGACACCATGCCGTTCATGTAGGAGGGCAAAGGAGTAATATCACGTGCGAAATCCATCGTTTTGGGTACCACGTTGTTGTAGCCGAACACCGCAGCTATCGTAGAAGTTTCCGGGTGCATATCCCCTACCCAAGCCAGCCTGTCGCGCTTGATTCCGTCCCAAAGGTAATCCTGCATATTCAGGTGAACCGTATAAGCGCCAGTCATCCATATTTTGTTGAGCAGTGTATCGCTGCATTTGAAGGATCCGGTATAAGGGATATCCCTGAAGATGAAAATGGCATTTACTTCTTTCAGTTTAAGCACTGCCTGATCGTCTACCAGATCAATCCTCACAAAGCGAAAGCCTGTGTTGCCAATTTCGAGCTTGCCCAGCCAGGGTACTGAAACGATCATATCGCGCATCGCGTGATCATTGGTTGCATTTTTTGCCGTATCGGCGATGTCAGACATGGCTTCGGAGGCTGATTCACCAAAGCGGACACGTATTTTGATAGGTTTACCACCATTGGATTGATCGGTTACGATCTGTAGACCTCCATGAAGCTCTTTTCCAAAATCCAGCAGAATGCCTGGTTTTCCTTTTCCTTTGCTGCTGAGGATGCAGAGGTTTTTACCTGACAGATCGGCCTGACCGGTACCTTTCTTCAACAGTGTAGCTACATTTTTGATCTGTTCCCCGGTATGGTCTGATTGCCAGAGTACCCTTACAGGTGGGAGATAGCGTCTCACTGTTTCTTCCTTGCGGGATTGCGAAGATCGATCTGCGCTGAATACCGGTGGCAGTTGCGCTTTCACAATCGTATGAATTGATAAGAAGAGTAAAGAAAAGATAGTCAGGTTTTTCATCATCATGTTGGAATTAAAAATGCTGATTATAATATTGAGATTGATAACCTCAGCATTAATTTTACATAATCGCCCCCTGTGCAGGATTGCCGACAAACATTTTAGAATAAATTACTGTTAGATAGTCGGATAAACCCACCAAATATGAAAACACAGGGATTCAAAATACTGCCGGTTGTGATACTGGCATCAGCGATATTAGTACAGGGATGTAACTCTGATCCAAAAAAGAGTGATGCCGGATCCATGACTGCAGGTCATCAAATGGCGCATTCTGCACCAACTACAGACAGTACTGATAACATGAAAAATGGTACAGCAGTAAACCGTTTCCTTGAAGAAGCAGCGATCAGCGGATTGGTAGAAGTTCAGATGGGCAAGCTTGGTGAGGAGAAAGCATCGCTGAAAAGTATCAAAGATTTTGCTGCAACAATCGTAAAGGATCATACCGCAGCTAATGCTGAGCTTAAGGCTTTGGCAGAAAAGAAAGGATTTCCTGTACCTGCTGAATTGTCTGAAGTAAAACAGGAACATCTGAACGACCTGAAGCGTGCGATGGGTAAAGATTTTGATAACTACTATATCAACATGATGGTTGAAGATCATATCAGTGATATTGCTTTATTTGAAGGGGCATCCAAGAGCCCGGATACTGACGTGAGCGCATTTGCGAAAAAGACTTTGCCGGTATTGCAGAAACATTATAATGAATCCCGGGAGATCTCGAAGTTGTTCGATCAGAATATGGGAAGGAAGTAAAATATACTGCTAAAAAGCGCTGTAAAAGCTGTTCCAGATTTCCTCTGCCACAGCCTTTACAGCGCTTTTTTTATGGGATTAGTTCTCAGCTAAACCCCTGCCGGTTTTATGCTGTAGTTCGTCAATACGTTTTGATGCTTCAGCTTTGCTGAGTGTCTCATCAAACTCTTCTTTAGCTTCGTCAGACAGGGTTTTCAGATAGGAATGCTGTGCGCCTGTCATTGGCTCATCACCTGTGGTCCACTCATCGGGATCTTTGACGGTGTTGGAGCCTTTTGAGTCCGGGTTTTGGTCTTCCTGTTCATTGAACAGTTCATCTTCTTTGTTTATCATAGGATTTTTGTTCTGGTAATTCTGAGGGATGAACAGATAGAATGAAGCTTTGTTTTGAGCTGTGACAGGTTGAGATGAATTGTAGCATAAACAAAAAGGGTTGCCATTATCTGACAACCCTTTTTCAATACATTCTGTCTTTCAGTAACAGATTTATGTTGTGCCTGCCCTTCGCGGATCACCCACTCACAGGACTTTTTTTCTCTTTGAATTTGTTGTTACCAATTTAAGGAATTGATTCCTCAACTTCATATATTTTTTATTAACATTTCTGTATAAATGTGGAATAGTAAAATATTGATACATATGGTGCACAAGTTGTAAATAAATTAGCTCAATTTAAATTAATTGAAGACCGTATACTGCTCGTAGAGAGATCCCCCTGTGTTCACCCTAAGTTCTGAGAGTGCTTTGTAAACCCCTATCATAAATATAGCACAGTCATACCCCGGACTTACTATTTCCTTACCTTTTAGGTAACGCTGAGGTAAAGCCGGGGTATGTTCGAGGTATAGCTGTGGTATGGCTAAAGGGATCACTATAAGAACACTCGGGGATGACAGTAGAACCTCTCTACGAATAAGATATGAAGAGTTTGTAGTAGTATACCGGGTTTATATATCACCAGGATTATTAAATTAGGGAAAAGATTAAAAATGAACAAGTATATTATAATCTTTTAATCTTAAAATAATACTTCAGCGCCAAAATCAATCCCGTCAAACTTACCAAAGTACCTCCGCTAAGCAGCAAGATCACGAAGATATCCCATGCTGGCCGCGATTGCTGGAAATTAAAGAAATCCAGACTGTGGAGCCCGTGATAAAGCCATCGGCTCAACCTGGACGAAGCATTGTTTTTCAGCACGATTTCTCCCGTAGACAAATCTGCATAATACCAGGTTTGGTCCTCATCTGCATATTTAACTCTAAGTACAGGTAAAGGTTTATCCTTGTGTTTGGAATAGTAATAATGATCCTCCTGATCAAGCATGCTGATCTCAGCAGGAGAACCTAAAGGATGGACCGAGCGTATACCGCGAAGGACAAGTTCCTGAGGAAAACTCCTGAAAGGTAAGCCCCTGACAGCGGTATCTGCAATGGCCATCCTCGTCTTTCCTGAACCATCAGCAGCAATGTAATAGCTCCGGCCCTGAAAACGTTTCAGTTCAATCTCTACAGGAGAAAAAGTTTGAGCATTAAAAAGCCCCCCGGGAGCCTTCGTGAATGATTTAACAACCAGATTCCCCTGTTGTAAACGCCGGTTTTCCTGATCGGTGATATCCGCCTCCGGGCTCCATCCAAAAGGAGACATCGTCAACAAGCCACTAAATACCCAGGTGAAAGTAAAAAGCCCAAAGATAAAACCCGTATAATGATGCCATCTGAACCACCGGTGACGATACGGACTGGTGTAAACGCCGGATTTTTTCTTTACTCTGATCAATCCTGCAGCAATCCCTGCAATACTGGCAACGATCCCCAACGAAGAAAATAGTATCACCACTACACGCCACAGGGCTCTCCGAAGGATCAGCTCCCTGGGATAAATCCAGTGGATGATCGGCCCGCACCATGCCATGACACGCTGGGAGAATGTATGAACCTGCAGGATTTCCCCGGTTTTCGAAGAGATGTAAATCACCGTTTCGGCAGGGTCATCCATCCTGACCCGGTATATAGGCATATGGATCAGAAAAGCCTTGCGGGGAATCCACTGATCAAGTTCTTCAATCTTCTCCAGCAGCAAAGGCGAGGAGCTGAATGACATGAACTCCTTCGCGACAGCAAGCGCTGTACCAGCAGAAAGTTGCCCCACAGGTTTGCCATTACCTGCATAAAAAGCATACCGCTCCCCCTGCTGGTTTTCCAGTCTGAGCACTGGCCGGTTCAACAGCATATCTATACGGATGTGCTTCCAGGAGCTATCCTGCGAAAGAAGTTTGCTCAAAGCTGAAGGAGGAAGTTCAAGAGAATCCAGAAGTAATGGCGACTGATGTGCAAGGCGTTCCTTTTTGCTGTACTGCGGAAAATCTACGTACATCATCACGAAGCCCGACAAAAACCAGGCAACAAAAAACAGGCACATGATCAATCCAAACCAGCGGTGGATCCTTACAATTTGGTTTTTAAGCGTCATCTCAAAGAAAAAATATGAGGCTGATCAAATGATACAGCCTCAATAAAGAAATCAGAATTTATACCTTACCGAAGCCAGATAGTTGGCCGGCTTGCCCGGATACAGTTGGTTATCATTGATTGCTGAAACAAAGTATTCCCGCTTATTAAATACATTGTTTACGTTCAACCCGATATCAACGTGTTTAAATTGATAATGTACCGCAGCATTTATAATTGTATAAGCCGGAAGCTTCACCGCGTTATCATTATCAGCGAAGCTGCTCCCCAGAAAGTTTCCTCCGGCAGAAATCCTGAAACCATTGTCCTCTATATTCCGGGCGAAACGGTAGGTAGCCCAAAGATTTGCCTGGTGATCCGGCGCATAAAACAGGCGTTTCCCTGCTAAATTCACAGTGGGCGACTGCACATAGTCTTTGAAGCGTGCATCGGTATAACTATATCCTGCAGTTACAGAAAGATGTGCATTTGGGGTGTAGGTGAGATCTTCTTCGACACCTTTTGAAACTGCTTTTCCAGCCTGCTCAAACACCCCTGCCCCTCTGCCAATGATAATATCAGTTTTTTTGATATGATATATACTTGTCGTTGAACTCAGCTGCTCATTGATCTGTAGCTTAACACCCAGCTCGCTCATGGCACCCTTTTCAGGCTTCAGTACGATGTCATTTACAGGAAGCTGTCTTCCAGGTTTGAAATAATTGGCATAGGAACCATAAATACTGAGGGCAGTTACAGGCTCATAGACCAGTCCGAAGCGGTACGTAAACGCATCAGACTCTCTGTCGGTAGCGACACCTTTCACATAATCATTTGCACTATTCAGCTTGTCTGTGCGGTATTCACCTTTAAAATAATCATATCGCAAACCAATCAAAGCCTTCAGCTGCGCCGTAAAGTTAATCCAGTCCTGTAAATAGAATGAAGTGGAGAATTCGTTCACCCTCCTTTTGGTATCATTGTGTAACACAATCGCCGGCTGCGTTTCTACAGGATTGATCAACCCGACAGTGGTCGTTCCAGGCAGGGATGAATCCCGGAACTGTTTCCAGTTGAGGTAATTCAGGGAATTTCCGAAAGTAAAGCGCTGCTCTATGCTTCCGGTTTTAAGAACAGAACTCAGCTCCAGCGTATTCTGAAGCGGTTTTAAGATAGTATTGAAATAGAAAAACTCCCTGTTTACAGAATCCTGAGCAGCATTCAAATAGAGCGTTTCTGAAGAAAAATAATGGTAATTATCTGTTGCATAGGCAATCGTTTCTGTTAGTTTGGTATCAGCTGAAAAGCTGTGGTTATATCTTAACTGGTAATCGGTACGGCTGTATTTCATTCTGTCCTGCGGCGTATTGTACCGCGTTGAAAAGGCAACTCCTGCAGGAATGACACCATTGATGGTGGGTATTCCCGCATCCAGCTGGTAATCGTCTTTGGCTCCGCCGATCTGGAACTGGAACTGATCTTTGGCTGTAAGCGCATAGTTTAAAGCCAGGTAACCATTGGCTTTACTGAAACCTGCCTTTCTCCAACCATCCTGATCCGAAATCCCGAAATCTGCACGGTAGCTCAGTTTATCGGTAATTGCCCCTCCGGCGCCTGCCGTCATCCTCCTGGTATTGTAACTTCCGTAAGCCAGTGAGAAATCATAGGTCGGGGTAGTGGTAGGCTGTTTCCTGATCACGTTGATGATGCCGCCCAATGCGGAATGACCAAAAAGTACTGATGCCGGACCTTTTACCACTTCGATATGATCTACCGAAGCCGTACTGCTCATCGGGGCACTCTGTGAGATATTCTGACGCTCATCCCTGAAACCATCCACCAGCATCAGGAAATCAGTAAATCCCCGGATCACAAACTGCTGGAATCCCCCGTACGTTTCCACGGGATTTACGCCACTTACATTTTTTAATGCAGATTGGAAATCATCCACCCCCTGGTCGTCCAGTAAAGTTTTCCCGACAGAATTAAAGGTAATGGGAATTTGTTTGAGCGGGGCATTGAGCTTAAGAGTTCCCCTGCCCTGTTTGTTTGAATTGATGTTTACTTCATTCAGATCGTATTTTACTGAATCTTTAGGAAGTTTGGTCTTGTTTTCCTGGGCATCAGCCTGCATGTAAAAAGCAGTACTGAGCACGCTGACCATCACGGTACTGCAGAAATAACTGCCTCTTAGCCGGCAGCCGGTTTTTTGCATTAGCATTTCTTTTAAAAGATTAAATGAATAAATCGGTTAAAAGCTCTCAAAGGCTAACTTCGCAATGCTTTAAAAGAAATTGGGAAAGAAAAATTGGGGTACACCACCGCAGCAGCTGCAGAGCAGGGTGTAAACAAATCAGATCTGACCAATTGCCTCATTTCGCGAAAGCATTGTCAATACGGTAAAGGCAGGTATCTGGCTAATAACGTTAACGTTACACACAGTTGCGCGACAGCTCGTGATTTGAACACGATTCCCTTTTGATCTGCAGTTAAGCAGAACCTATACCGGTTGATGAAGAAATAATTAAAGAACTATAAGGCGGCAAACTTAGGTAAAAAATCCAGCCATTTAGTTATTTGATTTTAAATTATCGAATCAATCAAGTAAATTACCTGAAAATAAGAGATTAACCTATGGCACTCCCTTCTATTCAGAACCTGGTACAGGATATCAAGTATGTGATCGCGCGTTTCCCATTGGAGATTGCCTTTGCAGTTATCGGAACAATAGCTGCAACGCAGAATGCCCTGCTGGGTTATCCGGATACAAAAGTTTCCAGCTGGTGCCTGAGGGTGATCTTTACCGCCAACCTGGGACTGTTGTTCAGCCTGTCAGCAAGTTTGTACCTGGAAAGCAGAAACATCAAGGGACCAAGGCTTTATCTGATCAAAATCATCGTTGCCCTTTTGGCATCCTGCCTGATTTTCTTCCTGAATCCTGTGCTGTATAGTGGCGATTATATCAGGTTCTTCCTGCTGAGCCTCGCCGGTCACCTGCTGGTTTCTTTCGCAGCATATATCCACGTGGAGTCGATACAGGGTTTCTGGCAGTTTAACAAAACGATCTTTATCCGCTTTCTGACGGGGATGCTCAACAGTGGGGTTCTTTACCTCGGACTGGCGGCGGCATTGGGCGCAACGAAGTTTCTGTTTAATATTGATATCAGTTCCAAAACGTACACGATCTTATTTATCTTCATCGCAGGAATATTCAATACTACCTTTTTTCTTGCAGGAATCCCTAAAGACCTGGACTCCCTGAATAATGATTTCAGCTATCCAAAAGGCCTGAAGATATTTACACAATATGTTTTGATACCTCTGGCAAGTATTTATGTAGTGATACTATTGGCATATGAAGCTAAAATCCTGATAGAATGGAACCTGCCGAAGGGATTGGTCTCCAATCTGATCCTGGGATATGCGGTATTTGGTATTCTGGCCATCCTGATGATCTTCCCGATCCGTGAACAGGATGAAAACACCTGGATAAAGACCTATGCCCGAAGTTTTTACTTCCTGATGCTGCCTTTGATTGTGCTGCTGTTTTTAGCCGTGGGAGCAAGGGTTTTCAGATATGGTATAACAGAAAACCGCTATTTCCTGATCATGCTGGCTGTATGGCTGCTGATCATCACTATTTATTCCCTGACTTCCCGGAAACAGAATATTAAACTGATCCCTATATCGCTGTGCATCTTCACATTATTGTCGATCTACGGACCTCAAAGTGCGCTTTCAGTATCAAAATATTCGCAGACTAAAATCCTGACTGAAATATTTAAAAGGAACAATGCTTTACAGGATAATAAGCTGGTTAAGCCGAAGAAGATATCGGATAAGGATGGCAACCAGGCTGCCAGAACATTGAGATATATTGTTGATAATTATGAGTATAGCTCGCTGAAGAAGTATGTAAACATAGATCTTGATCACATCGCAGATTCTCTGGAAAACACAAAAGCGATAGCAAAATCAAATTCATATAATGTAAGGTATGAGCTAAGGAACCTGAAAGTAAAATGGCTGCAAGACTATCTTGGGCTTAAAGAATTCAGTACCTCTGATTATGATGATTATGAAAGGGTTGAAAAACCCGTTGCCTTGCAGAGTTATCATTTACAACAGAATGAACCCAACCTGATGGACATTAAAGGTTATGATTATATAGTGGAAACTAGAAATCATGATCATACTGAGATCAACCATGCCGGATTGAAGATCTATATCACAGATTTCAACAAGGAAAGCGGACAGATCAGCTTACAGCTTAATAATGACAGTACTCTGTTCGATGTCAAAGCATTAGTAAATAATTTGCTGGCCAAACCTGAACAGTTAAATCAATATAAAGAGAATAAAAATCATATCAACGCCACTTATCAGTATCAGCTGCCGGCAGAAATGTTAAGCATTACTCAGGAAACTAAAAATTTCAGGATTACGCTGAAATTAGGAACTATTCATTTTGACCGTAATAAAAGCAAAACGATCAAAGATTTTTATTTCTATGATAGCGCCTTCCTGATAAAAGTCAAATGATAAATTAAAAGCGTATGGAATAACCGTTTAGCCGGCATCATGATTAAAACTAAACATCAACATCATGGCCGAACTAAACACAACCTCCAGAAACAAAAAAGAAACACCTAGAGTAGACCTGACAGCAATGGTTGATCTCGCATTCCTGCTGATTACATTTTTCATGCTCACCACTTCTCTCGCGAAGCAGGAAGCAATGGACATCGTGAAGCCAGATGAAAACGATGATACTGTTTTTACTGAGCTGCCTGCTTCCAGAACGATGACAATCCTGTTGGGAAAAAACAATAAAGTTGCCTGGTATATGGGCGAGGCAGGAAAAAGTCGACCCAGTGTTGCCGACTATAAACAGATCAGGAAATCTATCCTGGATAACAATTCGAAAGTTGCCTCAGAAAATGGTAAGGGTAAAAAATCCTTGATCGTTGTGATCAAACCTACATCAGGAGCAAACTATAAAAACTTTGTAGATATCATGGATGAGCTGCACATCGCGAAACTTAGCTCTGCTCCTGCCATAGATGACGATCATATCACCGAGGCGGAACAAAGCTTTATGAAAGAGAACAAGATTTTGTAATCCGAAATTTTAAGCATCGCTTGTCCCCGGAATTTCAGATTATGCTGATAGGTTGAACGCCAGCACTCCTTTTTCTACACCATTGACGATAATGGAAACCTGGTGTTCACCTGGATGAAAAATCCTGGTGGTGATCAGCCTGAAGGATTGTTTCCTGTTGACCTTCACCCTAACACCGGGCTCATAGATTTTCTCACTGATTTTGAAAACTTTTCTTGCCAGGTGTCCTTTTGATTTCTGGTAGTACAAGCCGTATTCGAGTCGCACAGTCTGATTGGAAGGGTTTTGATTGGTAATGGAAAACTCAAACTCTACGCTCTCCCCGATCTTTACCTCCGGACTGAGGATCCTGAAATCCTCTACGGTTATATTTGTGCTATCCAAACCGTACTGTTTAAGAATCTCCGAATGCCCCTGTTTCAATAAGGTGCGGCAGCCGTGTTTGATAATCGCATCGGTTTCTTTACTGATCCCCTGCCAGCGGGCAGCAACTGCGATGACTACGTCAGGGTGATCTTTGGCGATATCATTGAGACTGTTTGCCACGCTTCTTCTTACGGATTCTGAAGGATCTGTTTTGAGATTCTCCAGGATCGGCAGAATGGGCTGTGGGTTTTGTTTCAGAAAAGGGATGGCCATCGCCCATGGCAACCGCGGGCGACTGCCTTCACTGGCGAGTCTTCTTACAGTATGTGTTTTGTGATTAGACCACTTCAACATTTCCCGGATCATTTGCTCGCTAAACTTCAGTATAAAGGGACGCACGGCAAATTCGCAGCTGATAAATTGTGTGATGAATTCAAATGCCTGAACGGAGTGATCAAAATCATCAATTCCGTATGTTTCTATATAATCAGGCAGAAATATATATTCCAGTCCGCCTTCACCCGGCCGGTCTGCTCTGAGTTTTTCAATAATCTGCTGTATCAATAGCACAGCTTCAGGAAAATCCGCAGCGAGATACTCATGAAATACCATTGTGGTATGTTTCATCCGGTCTTTCCATTCCTTGTTTTTAAAAGCATCACAAAAGATCCCTTTGATAAAACCTTCCTTATCAAAAGCGGGAACTACATATTGAACAGCATCTGCGAATTTGTTATAAAATGCAGGAGAATAGATATCTTTAATTAAGCCCATAAGATCATTTGAAAACAAAGTTATTTTATTCCCTGAAAAAATAGATCATGTAGGAGTAAAAGCTGTTCTGTTACCTGAAGATATTGACTCAAAGATTTAGAAATAAATAACCAGCTTATTTGGTTTTCGTATTAAGTTCGGCAGATGAAAAAGCAAAACGACACTTTATGGAAAGGTATATTGGAGCCATTTTTTTATGATTTCTTGCTGTTTGTAGATCCGATTCTGGCAGCAACCGTTGACCAGGGGCGGGAAATTGTGTTTATGGATAAGGAACTTAGCCAGGAAAGCCCCTCAGAAAATGAGATTTACGAACAAAAAATTGTAGACAAGCTTGTCAGATTACATACGCTTGATACTAACAAAGAGTGGATATTGCTGCATTTAGAGATTCAGGAAAAGTATAACAAAGATTTTGGCAAGCGTATGTATAATTACTTTAACAGGCTTTATATCAAATATAACGTTCCGATTACTGCGTATGCAATTTTTACAGAGCCTAATGGAATTAAACGTGATAATGTTTTCAAGGTTGATTGTTTTGGTACCACTTTGCGCTACACATTTAATACCTATAAGATAGCATTGCAGGAGGAGACCTTATTGATGGAGCATCATAATCCATTCGCATTGGTTGTATTGATCGCGAAATTAGGAGCACTGAAGAAAATATATAAGGATAGGCAGGAATACGACCGGATGCTGCTGGAACAGAAAATAAAAATCGCAAACCTGATTCTGGAAAAACAGCTTCCGCCGGAGAAAGAAAGGATTCTGATGAATTTTCTATTTTACTATGTAAATTTTGAATTTCAGAAAACTAAGATTAAATTTGATCATAAACTTAATTTATTAACAAATAAGAACATTCAGGATATGACAATTGAGGAAATTTTAATAGGTCAGGCCAGGCTACAGGGAAAAAGACAAGGGGAGAAAAAAGCAAAAGAGGATGAAGTTTCCAGGTTAATCAGAAAACAAGGATTAACGAACGAAGAGATTGTGGATTTTGCTGAGACCTCAATATCTCTGGTAAAAAGGGTCAGAAAGAAAATAGAAATTATCAACTAGCCAGCAGTCAGGTAAGGATTAATGACCAAAACTAATTGTTTTTTTCTGAGCACACAGAAGTATTGCTAATATTTATAGTACATAAATTGATTTAAATGCTAATAATAATAGTAATTTTGTCAAGCTATTTATTTACCTATTTATGGAGAGGGCAATTGTGCATATGGACCTGGATACATTCTTTGTATCCTGTGAGAGACTTTCAGATTCCAGATTAAGTGGTATCCCCCTGATTATTGGTGGTGGCGACCGCGGTGTAGTCGCTTCATGTTCCTATGAAGCGCGGTATTTTGGTGTAAGGGCCGCGATGCCCATGAAAATGGCCCTGCTGTTATGCCCCCAGGCAAAGGTGATCAAGGGAGACATGGACCGCTACTCCAACTTATCCCATGACGTAACCAGCGTCATTGAAGCCAATGCGCCGCTAATGGAAAAGGCAAGCATCGACGAATTTTACCTCGACATCACGGGCATGGACAAGTTTTATGGCGCCTACTCCTGGACAGACGAACTCTCCAAAACTATTACCAAAGAAACAGGGCTCCCCATGAGTTTTGCCCTCTCGGTCAACAAAACTGTATCAAAAATCGCTACCGGCGAAGGTAAACCCAGTGGTAATCTCCAGATCTCTGAACCCATGGTGCGCGGCTTCCTCAACCCTCTTTCCATCCGCAAGATCCCTATGCTGGGCGAAGTAACCTTTAACCTTCTTTCGCGAATCGGCATCAGGAACATACAGACACTCTCCGAGATGCCGGCAGAAGTGCTACAGCAGATGATCGGTAAAAATGGGCTGGAACTTTGGAAAAAGGCACAGGGCATAGACAATAACCCTGTGGAACCTTACAGAGAACGGAAGTCGATCTCCACAGAAAATACCTTTGATCAGGATACCATAGATATTCCGAAGCTGAAATCCCTGATGATGGGCATGGTGGAAAAGCTGGCCTTCCAGCTGCGCTCAGAGCAATGGCTGACTTCTACAGTAACGGTAAAAATCAGGTACGCCAATTTTGATACCGAGACCAAACAATCCCGCGTGGCCTATACTTCGGCCGATCATACGCTCACAAAAGTGGTGATGGAGCTTTTTGAGAAACTCTACCAGCGCCGTATGCGGCTCCGGATGGTGGGTATTCAGCTCAGCGGACTCGTACGGGGAACTTACCAGATCAACATCTTTGAAGATACAGTAGAAATGATGTCCCTCTACCAGGCTATGGACAAAATGAAAAACAGATTTGGTACTAACGCAGTGATGCGCTGTGCCGCGCTGGATACAAAACCTAAAACGAAATAGCATGTACCTGAACTGTCACTCCTTCCACAGCCTGCGTTACGGCACTATTCCACTCAACGATCTGATAGAACAGGCAATCGAGAGCCAGGTAGGCGCACTGGCTTTAACCGATATCAATACTGTCACCGGCATCTATGAATTCTTCAAAGCCTGGAAGGATATGAAAAAGGAATACAAAGATTATCTGAAAGCGAAGGAAAAAGGTGCTTTTAATGATAAAGTATTCAGCGAAGAGGAAAAACAGGCACTCCGCCGACTGGAGATAGCTTCTAAGATCAAACCCATGGTAGGCATGGAGTTCCGCTGCGAACATCAGCTCCGCTATCTCGGCCTTGCGAAAAACCAGGCCGGGATCGCAGAGATGAACCATTTCCTTACCGGCCATAATTTTGATGGTACAGCCCTGCCCTTCAGCGCGCCGGAATTCAACCATGTCACAGTGATCTATCCGGTTGAAAACGTGCCTGATGAACTCAGATCAAATGAATACATCGGTATCAGACCAGAGCAGCTGCTGCTGATGTACCATGAAAAATGGTCTTCACGGCAGGATAGGATGGTCATGCTGCAGCCCGTTACTTTCCGTACCAAAAAAGAGTTTAACCTGCACAAAGTTTTAAGGGCTATCGATAAAAACGTGATCCTCTCGCGCTTAACAGAGGAGGATTACTGTAAAACTACTGAGTTTTTGCAGCCGCCGGCACTCCTGCTTGAACACTATGCAGAGTACCCCCGGATCATCGCCAATACGGAACAGCTGATCGAAGGCTGTAATTACGACTTTGATTTTAAAACGCCAAAAAACCCTAGGTTCTATACGAAGGACAAGCAGAGTGACATGCGTTTACTGACTGGCCTCGCCTATCAGGGTCTGCATGATAAATATGGTAAAAATCCCGAAGCAAAAGCCCGGGTAGAAAAAGAGCTGAAGGTGATAGACGACCTGGGCTTTAGCGGGTACTTTCTGATCAACTGGGACATCATCAGGTACAGCAACAGCGTAGGTTTTATGCATATCGGCCGGGGAAGCGGGGCAAACAGTATCGTGAGCTACTGTCTGGGAATCACAGCCATCTGCCCCCTGGAACTGGACCTGTACTTTGAGCGATTCCTGAACCTGAACCGTAAGAGTCCGCCCGACTTCGATATCGACTGGAGCTGGAAGGAACGGGATATCATCCTGGAATATATATTCAACCGATACGGGCGCGAGCATGTGGCTTTCTGCGGTACAAATGTGGAGTTCAAATACCGATCGATCTTAAGAGAGGTGGGCAAGGTTTTTGGTCTTCCGAAAGCGGAGCTGGATGCGCTGGCAATTAATCCGAGGCACCTGCACGACAAAACTTCTATCGTGGCACAGGTACATAAATACGGGGAGATGCTGGAAAAATATCCCAATCAGCGCAGCATGCATTCCTGCGGAATTCTCATTTCTGAAGAACCGATCACTAACTACAGCACACTGGAAATGCCACCAAAGGGCTTCCCCATCGTTCAGTTCGATATGCATGTGGCCGAAGAAATAGGTTTTGAGAAGTTTGATATCCTGAGCCAGCGCGGCATAGGGCACATTGACGACAGTGTAAAACTGATATACAAAAATCAGGGTGTCCGGGTAGATATCCGGGATAATAAGATCTCTCTCAATGAAGCCGTATGCAACACTTACCTTGAAAGAGGGAAAACAATTGGCTGCTTCTATATTGAGAGTCCGGCGATGCGGGGATTGCTGCGCCGCCTCAAATGCAACGACTACAAGGTGCTGGTTGCCGCCTCTTCAATCATCCGCCCCGGGGTGGCGCAAAGCGGGATGATGAAAGAGTATATCTTCAGACATAACTACCCCGACCAGTTTGAATACTTCCACCCGGTGTTTGAGGAGCAGCTGGGCGAAACCTATGGCATCATGGTGTACCAGGAAGATGTGATCAAGATTGCCCTGCACTATGGGGGGCTACCTGCCGCAGATGGTGATATTTTACGCAGGGCGATGAGTGGCAAAGGCAGGTCTAAGGCTGCACTGCAAAAGGTAAAAGACAATTTCTTCAACCTCTGTGCACAGCAGGGCCACCCCCAGAAACTGAGCGAAGAGATCTACCGCCAGATAGAATCTTTTGCAGGATATTCTTTCTGTAAAGCACATTCGGCATCCTACGCGGTGGAAAGTTATCAAAGCCTCTACCTGAAGGTAAACTACCCCATTGAGTTCATGGTGGCGGTAATCAACAATCAGGGGGGATTTTACCGGACGGAAGTTTATATTCATGAAGCCCGGATGTGTGGCGCCCGCGTACTGAACCCTTGCGTGAACAAAAGCGAGTATGAAACCACAGTCTACGGGATTGAAGTTTTCCTGGGTTTTATGCACCTGGATGGCCTCCATCTGAAAGTTGCGGAAGAAATCATCGGGGAACGGGAGCGTAATGGACTCTACCTCTCTCTTGAAGATTTCATTAACCGTGTTCCCATAGGCATTGAGGGGGTACAGATCCTGATTTTCATTGGTGCCTTCAGGTTTACGGGAAAAACAAAAAACCAGCTACTGGTGATCGCAAGACTAATTCTGATGAACTTTAAGCCCGAAAACCGGGGATTGTTGCTGATCCGCGAACCTGTGAAAGATTACCAGCTGCCGGTACTGGAGCGTTCCATATTTGAAGATGCATTTGATGAGATAGAACTGCTGAGCTTCCCGGTATCCTGCACGCCCTTTGATCTGCTGCAAACCAAATTCCGTGGTGATGTGATGGCCAAAGACCTCGCCAGACACCATAAAAAGCAGGTCAAGATGATCGCTTACCTGATCTCCCGTAAACACGTGCCTACCAAGATGGGCGAAATGTATTTTGGAACCTGGATCGATGCTGAGGGGGAGATGTTTGATACTGCGCATTTTACCAATAGCTTAAAGCAATACCCTTTTCAGGGTGGTGGATGTTATCTCCTGCTCGGAAATGTAGAGGTGGACTACCACTTCCCTACTGTCACCATTATAAAGATGGCGAAAATGCCTTTTATTCCGGATCCAAGATTTTCGAGCGCAGATGAAAAAAGGCAGTACAGAACACAGCAGAATATGAAGGAAGATGTGAGCATGACGAACAGGGCGCCCTATCCACAGGCTCAGGACATCAATCTGCCACGACAGAAAATGAAATAATCAGACGGTGCGAACTGTGCTTATCGCGGGGACCCATTCCTTTTCTCCGCAGCGGGGACAATCCTGTCCGGCCCCAAGATAATGAACTTCAGCGCAATGGGTACAAGCATAATCTCCGGGAACAGGTATGGTAGTTGACTTTTTGCCGTAAGGTTTCGGGAAAACCGGCAATCCCTTTTTTACTTCGTCCTGAGCATAATACAGAAAGCTGATCTGCCCATTTGATTCCAGTACACCTGTTCTTACTTGTCCCACATGTTCAATACTTTGCGCCCTCATCTCTGCGAAAAACTCATCCCTTGCAAAATTGGAATCCCCATCCTGCTCAAGTACAAACTTTCCATCTTCAATGATATACATCGGATCTCCTTCCAGCAAGCTCTCAATCTTCTCATTCCGCGACGCCAGATAGGTGAAAATCCTGTAAATCAGAAGGATCAATGCAAAAACCAGCAGGGAGGGCAGAATGGCAGATTCGCTGTTCAGCATCGGATCGCCCGCAGCAGATCCGAGTGCAATGATGATGGCCACTTCAAAAATACTGAGCTGCCTCACCCCCTTTTTCCCAGTGGAACGAAGAAAAACTATCACAAAAAAGAACATGATGGAAGTCCTCACGCTGATTTCTATCAGCAGCGACAAGTCCAGGCCTTTCATAAATACATTGTTCCAGTCAACTTCCATTTGATGCGTTTAAATAGCTTTAAACAAATCAATTTTCATACCATACAACCTGTGGTGTGCTGGGTCTGATTTTTGCAATACACACCTTACGCTGTATATCCCCTGCAGCGTATGACGCTAATCTCTCAAAAATGGACCTGAACAAGCTATTGAAACTATCGGGCGATCTGATTTGCACGGTTGATGCCCACGACAGGTATGTGGAGGTTAGTGATGCGTCCTATGCTATTCTGGGGTACCTTCCGGCAGAAATGTGCGGTAAGTCCTACAAAGAGTTCCTGTCACCTTCCGACTTTGAAGTTGCAGAGGAGGTAGTGGAGTTGCTGATGTCCAGCCAGCCCAATACACAAATACAGCTACGTCATCTTCATAAAAATGGCACCATTGTCCCGCTTTTTTGGAGTGTACACTGGGATGATGAAGATCAGCTGATGTATTGCATTGCCCGGAATGGGAATATTACCGCCCAGACAGAGGCGATGAGGAGCTCTCTCGAAGAATCCAACAAAAGGTACCAGTACGTGACAAAGGCAACCTCTGACGCTATCTGGGACTGGAACCTGGTGGATCGCACGATCTACTGGGGAGAAGGACTTGAAACTATTTTCGGGCACAAAATTTCGGATTTGCCCCAGGGGGCTGATTCATGGACGAGATTTATCCATCCCGAAGATGCCAAATATGTCCTCCAATCTATTAAAACTGCATGTGGAGGCAAGGAAACCAACTGGAAAGAAGAATACCGGTACCGCAAAGCCGATGGAAATTACGCCGATGTGGTAGACAGAGGATTTGTAATCCGTGATGAAAAGGGCAAGGCTATCAGGATGGTGGGTGCTATGCACGATATCAGCGAAAGAAAAAAAGGACTCAACGAGATGAAACAAATCACGGAAGATCTTTTTAAAAGAAACCGTGAACTTCATGAGTTTGGCTATATCATTTCTCATAACCTGCGTTCTCCAGTGGCAAATATTAAGGGGATTGCCAGTCTCATGCAAATTGAACCGGATACGCCGGAACATCTTCAGCAATACCTGACTAATCTTAACAGCTCTATCGCGAATCTTGATGACGTGATCATCGACTTAAGTAAAATTCTGAGTGCTAAAAACAGGTCGGTTGATCTGCAAATGGAAAAATTTGACATCCGGGATGTCATAGATCTCATCTGTAAGGAGTTTTCGGAAAAGATCCTGCAATGCGACGCGCATCTGACTATCTCAGGCGGCCCATTCACCCTGCGCTCAAATAAAGCATACATTCACAGTATCCTGCATAACCTGATCTCCAATTCTATCACTTTCCTGCTCGACAGGCCTCCGGTGATCAGCATCCACTTGTTGCAAACCGACAACTCAGTCTACATTACCTACAATGATAACGGATGCGGGATTGATATGGTACGTTACCGCAGCGATGTATTCAAGCCCTATCAGCGCTTCCATCCCGGCAGCAAGGGCAAAGGCCTGGGACTATTCCTCGTGAAAGGCTATATCGAAGCTTTAAACGGATCCGTGAATATCGATAGTGAACCCGGACAGGGCGTCACTTACATGATATCCATCCCAAAAGCTGAGTAAGATAAAGCAGCTCAAACAACTTAGATTTACAAGCTACAGAACATTTAACAGAAATATTTTGTTTGTACAGTTTGATATCAAATCCAATCATTTTATATTAGTTAATTTTCTGACAATTGCCCTGCGATTTCACCAATTATGACCAGTAACTCAAAAACCCCTTCATCAGATCCATCCGAAAATATTTCAGTTGAAGCCCGCTTCAGAGCATTGGTAAATGCTACCTCAGATGTGATTTATAGCCTTAGCGCAGACTGGCGTGTGATGCACGAACTTGACGGACGAGGATTCTTAAAGGATGCCTCCGGGCCAAGGGTAGACTGGATCGACACGCATGTTCATCCTGAAGACAAGGCAAAGGTGAAAGCAGCTGTTGCCAGGGCGTTAAAGAATAAGACCATTTTCGAGCTGGAACATCAGGTACTCAGAGCCGATGGATCCGCAGGTTGGACGTTTTCAAGGGCCGTACCTATCCTGGATGACAATGGTGAAATCCTTGAATGGTTCGGTGCAGCGAGTGATATTACTGAACACAAAAAAGCCGAACAGGCGCTGAAAGAAACTACAATCCGTGCAGAACAGCAAAAAAGGGTGTATGAAACGATTACCTCAGGCACACCTGACCTTATGTATGTGTTCGACCTGAACTACATTTTCACCTATGCCAATGAAGCATTGCTCACCATGTGGGGCAAAACATGGGATACTGCCATTGGCAAAGGTTTACTGGAAAACGGCTATGAACCCTGGCATGCCGAAATGCATGAGCGGGAGATCGATACAGTAAGGGCTACCAAAAAGCCCATCCGGGGTGAGGTTTCTTTCCCCCATGCTACCCTTGGCGTGAGAGTCTACGACTATATCCTAATTCCTGTTTTTGACGAGCAAGGTGAGGTTGAAGCAGTAGCAGGAACCACACGTGATGTAACAGAGCGTAAACAGTGGGAACAAACGCTGGCAAAGGCCTCTGAAGACATGCAGGCTATTAACGAAGAACTGGCGGCAACCAATGAGGAACAAGCTGCCTCCAACGAGGAACTGATTGCGATCAATGAAGAAGTGGCATTTGTAAACCGTGAACTGGTAATTGCACAGGAAAAGGTTGAAAAAGGTCTTGTGGAACAACAATTTGCTGCTTCTGAAATTAAACGTGCCGAAGAGAATCTGCGTATGGCTGTTGAAGCCGCGGGACTGGGAACATTCTACATCAATCCGAATGAGCGTACTATCGTAGTCTCACCTCAGTTTAAAGAGTTCTACGGCATTAATGCCGACGAGGAAATGACTTATGAAATCGCACTCAACCAGATACATGACGATTTCAGACAAGAGGCTGTAGATATGGCCGAATCTACTTTTTCAAAAGGTACCCGATTTGATATGGAATATCCCATCATCGGGCTCCATGATGGCAAATTACGATGGGTACGTGGTATTGGTGAAATGCAGCACAGCGAAGGCAAAGATTACTTCACCGGTATCCTCCATGAAATCACAGAGAAAAAACTGGATGAAATCCGTAAAAATGACTTCATCGGTATGGTCAGCCACGAATTGAAAACACCACTTACTTCCATGAAAGGGTATATCCAGCTGGTGCTGGGCAAAATGAGAAAACAGGAAGAGGGCTTTGCCACGGGAATCCTTGAAAAAGCTAATACGCAGGTCATTAAAATGACCAGTATGATCAACGGTTTTCTGAATATCTCTCGTCTGGAATCAGGTAAAATTCATATCGATCATGAAATTTTTGACCTCGCAGAACTCATCAGAGAATCTGAAGCTGAGTCATTGGCAACAATTGCCAGTCATACGATCATTTACGCACCGGTGGAACCTACGCAGGTGAATGCCGACTGGGATAAAATTGGACAAGTCATCCATAACCTGATCAGCAATGCAGTAAAATACTCTCCACAGGGAAGCACCATTAATATTGCCTGTGTGACAGTGAATGGCACTGCACATATTAGTGTGAAGGATCAAGGTATGGGTATCAAAACTGAAGACATCACAAAAATCTTTGACCGGTACTACCGGGTGGAAGGTGGTCATATGTTTTCGATCTCTGGTTTCGGTATTGGTTTGTACCTTTGTGCAGAGATTATTCACCGCCACAATGGAAAAATCTGGGCTGAAAGTGAGTTTGGTGAAGGGTCAACCTTCAACTTTAATTTGCCCTTATTCACAGAAAAGTAAAGGAAAAACGAATAGCATACTTCAAGTTGTAAAAATGTAATTTAATAATATATTTGCTTTACAACACCTATGAAGAACACCTATCCTATCCATATCATTCCAGAGGGAGAAAATGAACGCCTGGCAGCACTGGACAAGTACATGATCTTTAATTCCCCGGATGAGCCGGGATTTAAGCAGATTTGTCAGCTGGCGGCTACAATTTTCAAGGTGCCCATTGCACACATTTCTTTTTTAGGGGAACACCAGGAGTTCGTAAAAGAACAGGTTGGTATTGACCCTATCATCAAACTGGTAGACCGCAAAATTAGTTTATGTTCACTTGTCATCTCCGAACCGGGGGTGAAGGTGATTGAAAATGCGCTGATTGACCCTGCTTTGGAGAACAATCCTTATGTCCATGGTGAATTCGGTCTCCGGTTCTACGCAGCTGCGCCAATCATCAGTCCGGAGCAACAAATCATCGGCACAATGTGTCTGGTTGATCTGAAACCACGGACTTTGAGCAATCACGAGAAGGATATCTTAGCTGACCTGGCCAGAGTGGTCATGGAACAAACGGAATTGAGGCTGGCGAATATTCAGCTGATGAAGGAGAAGGATGATTTTATCGGCATTGCCAGCCATGAGCTGAGAACGCCCATTACCTCGCTGCAGGGATCTCTTCAGATCCTGGACAAACTGAAAGACAAGCCGGAGTCTCCAATGATCCCAACGCTCATCTCACAGGCCAACAAAAGCCTGAAAAAACTGAATACACTGGTGTCCGATTTGCTGCATGTAAACAGTATTACTGCCGGCAAACTGGAACTCAGGAAAACAACTTTTACGCTCGCAGATATGATCAACGGTTGTTGTACAGACATCCGTGCAGCGGGAAAATACGAGCTCAAACTGAGCGGCGATTTGCATCTTCAGGTGTATGCCGATGCAAATAGGATAGAACAGGTCGTTGCAAATATGGTGAGCAATGCCATTAAATATGCACCAGAATCACCAGTGATAAAAATTCATATTGAACAGAGTGGCGACTATGCAAAGATTGCTGTTACAGACAAAGGCAGGGGTATTGATCCCGCAAAAGTTCCCCGCCTGTTCGATGAATATTTCCGTGCCGACCATACAGGTTTACAATTTTCAAGTCTGGGATTTGGGCTATATATCAGCGCGGGAATTGTAAAGAAACATGGTGGCGATATAGGTGTAAATACCGCATTGAATCATGGCAGTGAATTCTGGTTTACCCTTCCCTTATCTGCTTCCTAGTTCTCTCTTATCTATTCCTGACTCTCCTGCTTTACTAAAGTGAACAAGTCCTTTCTACCGTCTTTATTTGCCGACAACAGGCCTTTACTTTTTAAAGAAGATAAGACACCCCCAATTTGTTTTGCAACTCTTTCCGGATCAGTATCATCATATACTGCCATCACCTCTGCAATCTCTTCTTTAGAAAGTTCCTTCCCTGCTTCTTCTAATATATACGCTATCTTTTCATTTATAGTCAAACCAGAATGATAATCTGCAGGCACAATTAGCAAAGGATGTTGCTTTCCTACAACTTTTGACTTTTCTGGTTTTACTCCTAAAGCAGCAAGTGCAGCAGTTAGATTTTCAATCGTCTTTAGATCGTTATCTACTTCCTTCTGAGATTCCTTTCTTATCTTATTAGCTTCCGACATAGCTTCTTTGTAAGCAGACTCCAGTTCATTTTGTTTTACATTAGCTGCAGATTGCAAAGCGAGTATTTCACTCTTTATAAGTTCTGAAACTTTATTTGTTGATTCCATTATTCTCTAATTATAGTTCAAGTATAGGGAATGTTTCGCACATTATAAAGAAGTAATTTAAATTTATTTTACATCAGGTCACAGACACTTTATACATAATGTTTAGAACATGAATCATAAAGTTTATATATTAAAATTATGATCTAAACTTAAAATAAATAAAAATATAATATAATACTCATATATATACTGATTTACAGTGTTATATCATAAATAACACATTGTATGTTTATATGCATTAATTATCTTTACATTGAAATTTAAAGGATATTTTTATATTGATCCCCTCCTACCCTCGCAGGAATCATTCAACTGCAAAAGCATTATCACAATTCATTTTTTTGATACAAAACAAATCATTAGTTACCTTGTTTATTATCAAAAACGGAGAAATAATAATCAGCATGACGAAACAACAAAAACCATCATACATCAATTTTGATAATGAGAGTTATCCATGGAAATCAGATATAGATTACCAGAAATATCCGGAAGAATATCGTGTAGGAAAAGGTGAACAGGGAGTTTTAATTTGTGAACCTTATAAAACAGAAATCGGTCAGCACTGGCGTTTCAAAAATCCAGAGGTTGCAACTAAAAGTAGTGATACTATCTATAACCTATTTAAACTTTATATTCAAGATTCTAACTTTGTTGGCGCCGATATGGCAAGGAAGTTTCTACAAATGGGATATACCCGTTCAAGAAGATATGCAAACTACAAAGGGGGAAAGAAATATGATAAAGAAAACAATTATGCAGAGCTTGAACGCGGAACCGGAGAACAGAAAAAAGCAGAATCAGCAGCTATCTTTTACAAAAAATGGAAAGATGCGGAAGCTGATCCTGCATATACTCAAATGAAAAAAGAATGGAAGACCCGATTGGGTTAGACAGAACTTTAGATTAGTTAGTGGGTTTGTTTAGATATTGAATCACCTCAACTTTTACAGAAAGATCGTCAGTAGTTTTGTGATTGGTTTGCCTCTCTACTTCTGAAAATATTACAGCATCGGCACCTACCTGTTTTGCCTTTTTGATCACCAGCTCTCTGGTCTCTTCACTGCTGGATTGTAAGCCTCCGGTCGGCGCATTCATGTGACCGATCACTTTAAAAGGCTGCTTGACATCCCGGGCAGAATAGAAGATATCTACACTGTTTGTTGGTGTAAATTCCGACCCAAAATAAGTAGGACCATACAAGGCCATACAGGAAGTTAAACACAGGGCGATGCCTGAGATAAAAATAAATTTAAATGGTTTCATACAGATTTCTTTTATGTGTATTCCTAAGATAGGAAGCCAGAGGCAACAAAGCAAGAGAGCGAATTACTTTGTTACCATCATATCACATTTGTTGCTGGGCCATGAAAGTTGCTTCGGTAACCAGTTCCCGGATCAACCTGCTACCGCTCATCCAGCGCTTGATTCGATTGGTAATTTGGATCCCTACCCTATCCTTTAGTTCGGTATCGTGTCCGTAATAATCCGGCATTACAGTTTTCATTCCATGATGAATTTCGGACAGCTCCCCTGACAAAATCAAGTCAGGCTGTGCCTTTACTAAATCGGCCAGCGAATCGGCCATTGCCGCTGCATAATACGGACAGTTCCAGTCGTGACGATAAGGTGCATCACCTTTGATATTGACCTTCTGCAAAGGATGAGAGAGATCCTCGATGATTTCTACAATTGCCTCTCCAAACACCTGTGTATATTCTGCCATAAAATGATTCCACCAGCGGGGATGATGAGGCAGGTCTTTCAGCAGGGTATCACAGACCATCACACGACGCGGGAAGTCCGGCCTGACAGGATCCATAATCAGCAGAGATACCCCAAAATGACCTTCTTTAGGAGAATGCCTGCTGCAGATTACAAAAAACTGAAGTTGCGTTTCACCAGCTTCACCCATAATTCTGGTCAGCTCCCTGACATCCTGCAGGCGATCTTCGAGATAACCGCGTTTAAACAGGACATGCAGGTTTCCCTCCGACTTTGCCGTGCATCGTTTACTATGCTGATCCATTACGTTTTCATTGGCAGGTCGGCTGGTAAAATGGTTGCCGCTGTTATACCGGATTTCCTCTGATCCCTCAGGATAGGTATTGATATCCGCAGTATCTCCCGCAACGGTCTGTTTGTTGGGTTGAACCGACCGGAAAGGGATATGCATCTGTTCACTATCCATTCTGCGGGCCAGGTTATAGATTCGCTGCTCAGTACGTGCCAGCAATGGATCTCCGCTGACAGGGTCAAAATGCACCAGCTCTGCACGCCTGCCCAGGTGCTTTGCAATAAAGCGGTTCTTCAGAATCACCTGGAAGGGTTGTGCCGTATGCAGAAAAAAATCACGTAACGCATCATTTGCAAGATATTGATCCATGGTCTGGTCAAACTGCAGAATCGTCAATTCATCGTGAACCTTTACCCAGAGACGTAAAAAACGCTGGATATCACGATCAAAACGACGATTAGCTGCTTCTGCAACGTGTTTAATGCAAATTACTGATTCCATAAAGATTTTTGAGGGAATAAAACAGGCCGCAGGAAGATATACCTGGCAGCTGTGAGAAATCCAGCTCTAAGATAGCACAAGTTTTCATGGAAACATAGGCGACCGTAAACAATTCTCCGGGCGGGAGTGTTTATTTTTCAAACCCTCATACCTATGTCAAGCAAAATCGCCAAAATTGCACTTTCCGGCATCACCGGAACCACATTCATGACAATATCAAGCGAATTGATGTCGCTCGCAGGACCAAATTTCAGTGAAGCCGACCACCTGCGCACAATGATAGGCAGGTTGGCGCCTTTTCTTTCCAAAAGAGCCACGATTATTGCAGGATGGGGTGCCCACTACGCTATGGGGATTGTATTTGCAGCAGTTTATGTAGAGCTGTGGGAAACACGCCAGATCAAACATACCATCAAAAATGGACTCATCCTGGGCCTCATGAGCGGACTCTTAGGTTTACTCATCTGGAAGGGTACATTCAAAAAACATCCCATTCCGCCATTTATGAAATACAATTTGTTCTACCTGCAGCGCATCCCTGCCCATGTTGTTTTCGCCGTATTCGCTACCCTGAACTACCGTTTAATGAAACAACAGGAGGAAAAACAAGCTCTTGACACAAGGCTGAAAAATCAGTAAGCAAATCGCTTGGATTGAATTTTAATTCTGATGACTTTTGGGCCTCATACAAATCAACGACAGATGCAATCATTAAAAGGAAAAACAGC
Organism: Pedobacter sp. MC2016-15; assembly: GCF_026239695.1. Taxonomy (GTDB): domain Bacteria; phylum Bacteroidota; class Bacteroidia; order Sphingobacteriales; family Sphingobacteriaceae; genus Pedobacter. The sequence goes on from NZ_JAPIVS010000001.1 coordinate 911,979, forward strand.
AATAATAACAGGAGCAGGAAAGGGATTAGGCAAAGCAATGTCACTGGCACTTGCAGCAGAAGGAGTAAACCTGGGATTGATTGGCCGTACAACTGCTGATCTGGAGCAGTTGCATGCTGAGTTAACAAATCTCTATCCTGGTATCAACGTGGCACACGCTACGGCCGATGTAGGCAGTTATATAGCTGTAAAGGATGCTGTAGAAACGATTACAAAAACATTGAACACAGTAGATATTCTGATTAACAATGCAGGAATACTGAAACATGGCGGAATCCTGGAACTTCCGGTGGAGGAATGGGAACAGGTTATTCAGGTTAATGTATTGGGTACCTATTACATGGTGCATGAAGTACTTCCGTTCTTACTGGAGCGTGGACAGGGTGATATCATCAATATTGCCTCTACTGCGGGAGCAAAGGGTGCTGCAAAAATGAGTGCTTACGGCGCTTCGAAAGCGGCAGTAGTTAATCTTACTGAGTCGCTGATGCAGGAAGTACGTAAGTCGAACATCAGGGTGACCACCTTTAACCCAAGTACAATTGCAACGGATATGACCATTAATGCGAATTTTACTGATGGCAATGCCGAAAAGGTACTGCAACCTGAAGATCTCGCCTTTCTCGTGGTCAACAACCTGAAACTGCCACAAAGAGCTTTTGTAAAAGAGATTGGCCTCTGGTCAACAAACCCATAAAATTTCAGATACCAGGACTACCACGGTTCTGGTATCACTTTTCTGCGAAATTCCGGGCTTCCTCAATCCAATCTTTTCCCTCAGCAATCAGCTGATCAGGCCTGATACCTACATTATCAATCGCGAGCCCCTGATCTATCCGCCTGCTCCTTGATGTAGCCCAGTATAACATGTATGGCATACAGCTGAACGCGCCGCCCCTCATATTGGAATAATCCAGCACCCCCGCCGTATGTTCACCCATTAAGGTCACTTTGCTGCTTTGTTTTGCCATCAGCAAAAACTCTTCAGTGGTGCTGCCACAGTTTTTATTCATCAGGATGATGATCTTTTTGGGGTATGCAGCAATGCTATCACGAGTGATACTCCTGTCCTCAGAGAAAGAAACAGCTTTTCCCTTGTTTGCAGACATCTTCTGAATGACTTCGCCGATAAAAGTTTTTTGGTCAGGGGGAAGCCCCGGTGTGGTTGCCACCGCCGCCCATCCTGCGATATTATCATCCGTAGACCAAACATCTGCACCAGTCAGCCTCATCGTACCCGTATAAAGATAGGGCGTAATCGGCCGGTAAGAAAAATCGGCACCACCTCCATTGCCGCGCAGATCCAGGATCAGATTAGGCATTGCGGCGAGCCGGCCGGCATTGACTTTAAACAATGAATCTATGTTTGCCGCATTCCCCTGGTTGAAGGTGCTGATTTTGAGGTAGAGTGTTTTCGCAGACAATACCTTGCTATCCACCGATGTTTCAGTGACGACGATGTTATTCCTGCGCGGACTCCCCTCCCGTCTCCAGCCGCCCAAGGCATTTTTTTTGACGTCCAGTAATACACTGTTTGGGATATAATATTTATCATACAGTATCCCCTTCAGGGTATCCTGCCCTTCTTTAAGTTCCATGACGACCTCACCAGGCAGCCATTTACCCTTTGCAGAAGAGATGACCACGCCCACATAGTCACGGAAACTATTTTTATTCTTTAATATAGCGATTCTGGAAGTTGAGTCTTCATCGAAATAGATACCAGCTACAGCCTTTGAACCTCTCAATGCAGAGAGCTCTTTGTCAGAAACATTGATATGCTCCAGCTCCCCGGTTCTTCTTTTCAGCCACAGCTTTTCTGTTTCTGCAGAAATCCTGTTCCTGCCTATCTGTATATGCCCGTCCCTGAAGAACTTCAACCAGTCGCTGATCAGCGAAACGCAATAAGCAGGCTTTGTGATAGGTTTCGACTTTTCAAGTGCTGTCTCCGTATGCTTTTGATAACCTGCCAACGTTTGATCATTTACCTTATCCTTAAATCCCGCATAATTGCGTTCGATTTTATCTTTAACATCAGCAAATTCCTTCTGACAGTCACAAACCTGTGCAAATGAAGCAGTAGAATATGTAAGCAGAGCGATGAGTGGTAGTAATTTCATAGGCATCACAAGTATAAACAATACCTGTGACTCTCATACCAATAGTTTAATGATCATTTATTGATAGTTTAAAAATAGATTTGTAATTTTCATTTGAATAGAGCTTAAGTAAACACTCTGATTTTCATCGTCATGCCCTTTTACCACAGTCTTAAATTTCAAAGTCCCGAAGGGCAACGAACGATCAGCAGGCTTCAGGCGCTGAGAACACAACTGACAGCAGAAATCCCTGTCAAGCAGATGGAAAGCAATCTTTTGCTGGCCACCTGGAACATCCGTGAGTTTGGCGGCAGCAAATACGGCGGAAGGCTCGAAGAATCCTATTACTACATTGCAGAAATCATTGCCAGATTCGACCTCATTGCCCTGCAGGAAGTGCGTGAAGATCTCAGTGCATTAAACAGGGTGATGGAAATCCTTGGTTCCTACTGGTCGTACATGTTCACGGATGTCACCGAAGGGCGTGAAGGTAATTCTGAACGTACTGCCTTTTTGTTTGACACCCGTAAAGTGCGGTTTGGCGGACTGGCAGGTCAGCTTGTATTGCCTCCATTGGAAGAGAAAGATCCGGAAAGTGGTCAAACGATCTACAAGCCTGTGAAACAACTTGCAAGGACACCATTTCTATGTGGTTTCAGAGCAGGATGGACAAACTTTACGCTGACTACCGTACATATCCTTTATGGGGATGCCGTTGCCAATGATCCCGAAAGGATTAAAGAAATTGAAGACCTGGCAAAAATGATCGCGAATAAAGCCGCTGAGAAAACAGCCTGGTCGCACAACATGATTCTTCTGGGTGATTTTAATATCTTTAAAAAAGAAGACCATACTTACGAAGCAATTACCAGGGCGGGTTTCGTTACTCCAGAGGCCCTGCAGGAGCTCCCCTCAAATGCGATTAAAAACAAGTTTTATGATCAGATCGCCTTTAAGGTGAGGCCTGGAAAATTTGAAACTACCGGTAAGGCAGGGGTATTTGACTTTTTCCAGTCTCTTTATAAAGATACCGCTGCGGATGAAACTGAATATGCAACTGCCATGGGACCTGCATATCTGCAAAGTTCATCAGGCAAGGCACGTGATGATAAGGGCAAACAGACTTATTACAAAACATATTGGCGCACTTTCCAGATGTCTGACCATCTGCCCATGTGGGTAGAAGTTTGTATAGACCATACTGATAACTATTTAAAGGAAAAATTAGTCTGATCCAATGGAAGATGGCATTCTCAAAAACATATCAAAACACATCCTCCTTAACGATGAAGAAAGATCCCTTTTCAATTCATTACTGAGCTGCAAAACCCTGCCCAAAAAGACCCTGGTGCTGCAGGCAGACCAGGATTGCCGCTACCTGAGTTATGTGTCATCAGGAGCACTGAGGTCTTATTATGTTGACAGAGAGGGCAGGGAATCAACCATCATGTTTGCTATTGCCGACTGGTGGATTACTGACATGTACTGTTACCTGAACAGGAAACCGGCAATGATGCATATAGAAACTATTGAGAAGAGTACCATTTTTCAACTCAGCAGAGCAAACTTTGACCAGCTGCTTGAAGCCGTTCCAAAGTTTGAGAAGTTCTTCAGGATCATGATGCAGAATGCCTACACCCGTGAGCAGCTGAGGGTCATGGAAAACTTATCATTAACAGCCGAGGAAAGGTATCATAGCTTTGTGATGAAATACCCGCAGATCGTCAGGCAGGTTACCAAGAAGCAGATTGCCTCTTATCTTGGTATCACGCCCGAATTTTTAAGCACGCTTAAAAAACCTGAAATTTAATACCATGTCTTAAGGTACCTTAATTTTTTTCTTAAAATCTTTCCATCTATTTGTAAAAACGAAAAAAGATATGCTGATACTAATTGCAGGCCCTTACAGAAGTGGCACAAATGATGATCCGGTTTTAATGCAGCAGAATTTGAGCAAGCTCGAAGCCATGGCTGTTCCATTGTTTAAAAAAGGTCACGTACCCATGATTGGCGAATGGGTAGCTCTGCCGCTCATCCATCTCGCAGGCTCTAAAACTACGGGCGACGACATCTGGAACGAAATCCAGTATCCCTGTGCACACCGGCTGCTCGAAAAATGTGATGCCATCCTGCGCATTGAGGGTGCATCCAAAGGTGCTGATGAGGATGTGCGGATTGGCAAAGAAAGAGGATTGAAGATTTACTTTAACATTGACGAGGTTCCAGATGCAGAATAACCCAGAAACCTCCCTCACTCCTTCCAAGGTCAGTATTTTAAAAACGGAGATCCTCTCTGACGACTGGTATACCTTGCGGAAAATCACTTATTCCTTTGAAAACAAAGATGGTTCAGTTCAACATTTAAGCAGGGAAGCATATGACAGGGGAAATGGTGCGACTATATTGTTATATAATACCGAACTAAGAACAGTTATACTTACAAGGCAGTTCCGGCTCCCCACGTTTATCAATGGCAATGAAACAGGCATGCTAACAGAAGCCTGTGCCGGCTTGCTTGATGATGAAAATTCTGAGGACTGCATCAGAAGAGAAACTGAAGAAGAAACAGGCTATAAAGTCGGCCGCGTGCAGAAAATATTTGAAGCCTACATGTCACCCGGTTCGGTAACAGAAATCCTGCACTTCTTTATTGCTGAGTACAGCCCGAAGATGAAGGTTAGTGAAGGGGGCGGCATGGCAGAGGAACATGAAAACATCGAGGTACTGGAAATGGGTATGGATGAAGCCTTTAATTTGATCCGTACAGGAGAGATCAAAGACGCAAAAACAATCATGCTGCTGCAGTACCTGATGCTCAACATCCGGTAAATACCGGATTATTTCTTTGCCTCAATCAGCAGTTCCGAATTCAGGCGCACATATTCAGGGATTTTAGCTTCCGTTGCCAGTTGTATACCAGCTGCTGCACTTTCTGCTGCTCCCTTTTTATCGCCATTTTTAAGTTGCATCCTTCCTTTCCAAAGTTTGGTCCAGGGCCCTTTTGGATCGGCAGCTTCAGCAGCATTCATCCACTCCAGCGCCTTATTCAGGTCTTTACCGTTTTCGAAATAATATTGTGCTGCCTGAAAATAGGGCTTCTTCTCCCCCTTCATCGCTGCATCAATGCTTGCCATTACTTTGGCATCATATTCAGTGGTCAGATCAACCTTCAGTACGGTATTTTCCCAGGCCAGCTGTAAGGAGGCTTTTCCAGGATAAACGTCTGTAAAACTGATATTGAAAGTTTCCGTTTTATCTTTTGTACTGCCTGCTTTTACTTTCACACGCAAAAAGTCGTCGGCTTCCTTATATTCATAGGCACCCCATTGTTTTGTATTCTTGTTCAGAATTACTGTCCATTCTGATTTCTCCGGGATGGTAAACAAAGCGTACTCCCCTGCCGGAACCGGTTTTCCCGCAAAAGTTACATCTTCGGTAAAGCTGATGACGGTGGCACTGTTTGCCCCGGTGCGCCATACAGCACCATATTGTTCCATCTTACCGAACACCTGACGCCCTTTGGTATTTGGACGCGAATATTTAACCGTTACTTTTCCGAGACCGAAATCCTGGATGATGGTTTGTCCTGAACTTGCTGCCGGGATATTAACACTTTGTGCTTGTGCAGTGCTGTCTAAATAAAGACAAAAAAGCGATAAGAGAGCGATTTTGGAGATAGTTTTCACGTGAGATTTATTTGGTTGTACTAAAGTACAAATATGTTTTTTAATCTTCCAAAACTTTCTCTCCTATCGCCAGCTGCTGCCTGAAACTAATCAGGTAGTTCATCATTTGTTCACATCCATGCCCTCCTGTCGGCAGAGAATTTTTAATACATGATTTGAACAAGAGAAAACAACCCCTTATAAGAATAAGCACTTTTTAATCTAAACTGACAGGGAATACTGGTGTTATTCCTGAAAATCCTACTTATGAAAGACATCATTTTTATACACGGAATGTTCCAGAATCCAAAGAGCTGGAAAAAATGGGAAGCTTTTTTTGCTTCCAAAGGTTACAACTGCATTGCGCCGGCATGGCCACTTCATAGTGGTGAGCCTGCAGCACTAAGAGCCAACCCACCGGCAGGACTAGGAGATCTTGAACTTGACGATATTGTTACAGAGATTGAAACCCTCGTCTTACAGCACGACCGTCCTATTGTTGTTGGCCACTCTGTAGGGGGACTGATTGTTCAGCTGCTGGTCAACCGGGATACTGTTACAGCAGGTATCGCCATAAATTCTGTAGCGCCAAACGCGATGCTGGATTTCGACTGGGGCTTTTTCAAGAACAGTGCCCTGATCGCCAATCCATTTAAAGGAAATGAACCTTTTTATATGGATGAAAAAAGTTTCCACGGATCCTTTGCCAATACGATGAGTGAGGAAGCTTCAAATCAGGCATTTGCAGAATTTGCTACGCACGACAGCCGCAATGTGTTGAGGGATTGTATGGGTGTAAGCGGTCAGCTCGATGTTGAACTTCCTCATGTACCACTATTGTTCATTACCGGAGATAAGGATGAGATCATCCCTAATACCTTAACCAGAAAAAACTTCGAAGCTTATACAGACACGAATAGCGTGACGGCTTTCAGGGAATTTACGGAAAGAAGCCACTATATCTGCGGAGAACCCGGATGGGAAGAAGTAGCCGGATATGTTTACGACTGGCTCCAGAGCCTCGAGCAGCGTACACCAGCTGCAGATAATGTACTGAACAACAATATCTGATAAAAAAAGAAAATCCACTTTTAACAGGTGGATTTTCTTTTTCAACTTACATAGGTTTATAGTTCACCTTTTGCAGTGCGAAGGTTTTAACCGGCACCGCGTTACTGTCCAGCAGCTGACTAAACTGGGCATTCATTACCCACACATCATTACCATTTTGTGTTGCCGTAGAAGGATACGTAAACCTGTCTTCCGTTTGCGTTGATGCAATCACCTTTGCCGTGGACCAGCTATCACTGCTTGTTAGCTTGAACACTTTATCCGTCCCGCCGTTCACTACCATAGTGAGGGTGTTCTTATCCGTCAGGAGCAATCCATCCGCTCCTATAAAAAACTGATCCGTCATGATCCTCTTCACTTCTTTAGGGTTCTTCAGATCAATCTTGAAAAGCTGACCTTTGGCACTGTTATCCACGATCAGAAATCCGTCAGGATGGAAAGCAATACCGTTGAGCCCCACTCCTTCTGTTTTGAATAATTCATCCTTCGCAAAGACAGAAGCTGTACCATCCGGTGTAACTTTGTAAACCGCACCTGCAAAACTGTCCGTAACGTATGCATTTTTCATGTTATCGAAAGTCAGGTCATTCGCAAAGTGTTTACCTGGTAACAATTTGGATAAATCCACGTCTGAAAGCCTTTTGCCGCTTTTTACATCGATACTGATAAGTCGCGCCATTTTCATTCGCGTTGCAGGGTTGGTATACTTGCTGTAGTTGGCATCCGAAACACAGGCAAACAGGCGTTTACCATCAGGACTCAGCTTTAACCCATAGGTAGATTTCAGGGTACTGTCTTTATGCAATACTGAATATGCACCTCCTGGCGTAACCTTTCCTATGCTGCCAAGACGGGCAGATGATACGTAGTATACATTGGCGGCCTTATGGTAAACTGTTCCCTCGGGATAACTTCCCGGCGCATCGAATTCGAGTCTCGGAGAAGGTTCAGGTTTTGATGCGGCAATTGTAGCTATGCTCAGTATGGCAATAGCGATATATCTTTGTGCGTCCATCTTATTTCGTTTTTTTAACAGCGTAAATGTTTCCTGCAGCATCATCAGAGATGTATACAGTTCCGTTTTTGGTGATAGTTATTCCTGCGGGTCTCCCGAAACGGGAATCTCCCTGAAGAAAGCCCGTCAGGAAATCTTCAGCTTTAACAGCAGTTCCATTTTCAAAATGGATACGCTGCACCTTGTAGCCTACAGGTTTCGCCGTGTTCCAGGAGCCATGCCATGCCACAAGTCCGTCGCCCGACCAATCTTTGGGGATGTTCGCAGCGCCATCAAAAAACGCAAAAGCTATGGGAGCCATGTGGGCGGTCATTTCCAATACCGAAGGCTGTGTGCCTTTCACTACGGCTTCCTTCGTATTGCCGGCAGGGTCTTCGCGGCTCTTGTCGATCTCCCTCTTACCATAGGCAAACGGAAACCCATAATCGCCACCCTTTACAATACGGTTTACTTCTTCAGGTGGCCAGTCGTTACCCTTGGTATCCCCACCGTTATCGATACCCCACATCTCTTTGGTCTGCGGGTGCCAGTCGAACCCAATCGTATTGCGCAGTCCGCTGGCATAAACGGTACGACCCCAGGTTTTAGGATCAACCTGTAGCATCACAGCCGTTTCCTTGTCACTTTCCTTACAGTCGTTACAGAGCGAGCCCACACTTATATATAACATCCCATCCGGACCAAAGTCCATTGTACGGTTGGGATGCTGTCCGCCGGCAGGCAGATCTTTGATCAGCAGCTCCCCGGCATCGGTGTTCAGTGTACCATCAGGTTTTACCGGATACCGCTTTACCTCATTACTATTGCAGAGGTACATCCAGCCGTCCTTCATAGTGATGCCATGCACCCCTTTGAAGTTAGCCAGCACGGTAACCAGGTTTTCGAACTTTCCGTCATTATCCTGATCCTGGAGAAGCAGTACATCTCCCCCATCACGGCGGGTAACATAGATTCTGCCTTCGGGACTCGTATAGAGCATCCGGGGTTTCCCCAATCCTGAAGCAGCAACCGAAACCTCAAATCCCTCCGGGACCTTCAGCAATTTCAGCATTGCGGGTTTGTAATCCATCACATCTGCGTAATTGATCACATTCGTGTAGGTGGTCACCTCCTTTACAGGAATGCCACGCTGTGCATTTGCCACTCCTGCACTGAGGAGCATTGCAGACAATGCGAGGTAAGGTAGTTTTTTGTTTTTCATATATCTTGTAGGTTGTGTTGCTAACATGCACCAGCAGTATAAGTTTTACAGAACCACTTTAAACGCAATTCTTGTTACCCCCTGAGGTTGTTACAGCTTTCAACTCCACCTTTGTGGAAATCTTTTATAACGCAAAGAAATTAAAAGGCGCAATTTTTGATATCAATTTGATATAACTTAATAATATGCCGGAACAATCACTTTTATTTGAAGCGTTAAAAGACAACAATTACGAAGAAGCCAGGGAATTACTTAAGGATGAATTAAACCTACCCGCTGATCTCAGCTCCTTTGAAAGAATCAGATTATTTGACAACCTGATTGAACATAAAGCATTTGATATCATTTTACTTTTTGTTGATCACAAGCTCATAGAAACTGATATTTTTGAATATGATACTTTTGAGAACACTATTCTTCAAAAGATAGTATCAAAAGTACAGGACGATGAGAAAAGTCTTTCCTTCCTGGATGAATTTCTCGAAGAGCTGGAGAATATCAATGACAGCGTAAACAGTCAGACGCTTCTGGCTTATGCACTTGAAGCCGGAGCCGCCCCTTTTATTATTGAAAAGTTGATCAGTGCGGGTTCAGACACCGGATGGCTGAACAATGCTGAGCAGAGCTTTTTACATCAGGTAGCCTCCAACAACCGCATTCAGCCTGATACCGCAGCGGCATATCTCCGCCTGCTGATCAGCGAAGGATTGGATGTAAACGCCCAGGATATTGTAAAGAGCACCCCGCTGATCATCGCGATTTCACGCAATAAAACCCATCTGATAGATATCCTGCTGGAGAACGGAGCCAGTGCCAATATCCCGGATAAAGAAGAAGAAACGGCATTCTATCACGCAGTTGTGCATCAGCAAAACTTCAAGCTGTATCAAAAGTTAAAAGAATATGAAAGCCCGGAGTTTGAACACGTCAGCAAGAGCGGCAGTACCCTTTTATTTGAATTCCTCAAAAGGCTGAACCGTGCTGAAGACTCACAGCTGCTGTTTTTAAAGGAACTGCTCGAAGATGGTGCAGACATGTATACACCTTCCGTTTTTTATGGCAGGGAAAGAACTCCCGCTGAAATCGCCGCTGAGAAACCTTTCCCGGTTTTCAATACCATTATGCAGCTGGAGAAGCTGGATATCACGGGCACCGACCAGAATGGTAACTCGCTGTTGCACCAGGTGTGTGGATTTGATATTAATTTTGATCAGGAGGCAGCAAAAGATACTTACAGAAAAGTAAAATTGCTGATCGAAAAAGGCGCGGATGTAAACCTGACCAACAATAAAGATGAAACGCCGCTCGCCCTGGCAATGAGCGATAACCTCAAAACTAAAACGGTAGAACTACTGCTTAAAAACAAATAAACCTGAACCCTATGTCGATGTCTTTTATTATTGCCTGTGAAGCGGGCAAGAGGAAAATTGCGGAAATACTATTAAAGAATAACGAAGTAGATGTGGCCTATGCTGATGAAAAAGGCAGAACTGCTTTACACTACGCCGCACACAGGGGCTATTTAGATATCGTTACTTCCCTGATTGAAGCTGGCGCTGATATCGATTATGAAGATCATAATGGAGAAACCCCTTTGTTTTTCGCGGCATTGCAGAAGCAGAAACAGACGGCGATGTACTTGCTGGAAAAGGGAGCAAAAACGGATATCAGGGATCACCAGGGAAACAGTCTCTTACACCTCAGCGCAAAAATGGCACAGCAGGAGCTGATGGCAGAATTGCTAAAAACCGGCCTGAATGTAGACCAGGAAAACAACGATGCACGTACGCCCCTGATGTATGCAGCAAGGAGCAAGAATATCAATACCGTATCCCAATTGCTAGCTATGGGTGCTATAGTAAATGCGACGGATAAAGCCGGGAATACTTCCCTGTTCCTTGCCGTAGAATCTGGCAGCATTGCCGTTATTTCCTTGCTGCTAGAAAAGGCTGCAGATATTAATCATGCCAACCATAAAGGAGAAACCCCGCTGTTGCTGGCCTGTTATCAAAACAATAATATGGTTATCAAACTATTAGTTGAGCAGGGTGCAGATCTTACGGTTTCTTCAAACAATGGTTTATCACCAATCTGGTATGCCTGCAATCATAATCAAAAAGAGATTGTCAGCCTGTTCCTTAAAAATGGCATGGATGTAAATTATAGCAAAGCCCTCACCAATGACGACGATGCTATGAACTCCTATCTGGATTGGGTGCAGACGGCGAACGACTTATCGGCCGACAGAAATTTCTCTCTCAATAACAGTTACCAGTATGGTGGTGAATGCCTGCTGCATGTTGCGGTTAAAAACGGGCACCTGAGTCTGGCAAAACTGCTGATCGAAAATGGTGCCGACGTAAACATCCAGGATGAGAGTGGTAATACATCCCTGCATTACGCCGCTGCCAATGGCAAAAAGGATATAGTTAAATTATTGATTGATAATGGTGCAGACCCTGCAGTGGTCAATGTGAAGGAACAAAAGGCCATTGATTATTCCAACATCAAAGGCTTTAATGAAATCACTGCCCTCCTGCTTTCATCCGGATCACAGGAAGCCAATGCGGTATTCGCTACCGCCCCTGCGACGGAGCAACCCGCTGCTGCATCCATTAGTAATAAAAAACAGGAACTGCTGGATCTCAAAGATCTGCTGGATGCAGGTATACTCACACAGGAGGAATTTGAAACAGAAAAGCAGAAGATCCTCAGAGGATAAATGATGTTATAGCGGTGCAGTGATTGATCATTGCACCGTAATTACCACCTTGCCCACAGTCCTGCCGCTCTCTATTTTTTCGTGCGCCAAAGCCATCTCTTCAAGGGCTAAGACAGCAGAAATATGAGGCTTAAGCTTCCCGCTCTCCAGCCAGCCGGCCAGTAATTTCATATCCGCTCCGTTTGAGGCAACTTTAAAAACACTACCTACAACTCCATAGGCATTGGCTTCTTCTTCCACGGTATCATTCTTTCCTGAGGGGATACTGATCAGCCTTCCCCCTTTCTCCATCAGCTCCAGGGACCGTTGAATATTATCACCACCCAGCGCATCCAGGCAGAGCGTGATACCGGTTACCTTGTTCTCCAAATCTTCGCCATGATAATCAATATGTTCATCCGCCCCCAGACCAAGTACAAACTCCGCATTTTTTGAAGAGGCTGTACCAATTACATAGGCTCCGGCGATCCTGGCCAGCTGTACGGCAAAATGCCCTACCCCGCCCGCCGCGGCATGGATGAGTACCTTATCTTCAGCAGAAATATTTCCTTTGGTATATAGTGCCTGGTATGCTGTTAAGGCCGCAAGCGTAGTTGCCGCAGCCTCCTCAAAGCTGATATTTGAGGGCTTTAATGCCACATGTGAAGCTGGTGCTGCTACATACTCGGCATATGTCCTGCCATGTCCCGGGAAATTAACCATACCAAATACCTCGTCATTGATCTCAAAATCCACAACCGAGGCTCCCATTTTGATTACTACTCCGGCGACATCCCAACCCAGGATGATGGGGTCGTCATTTTTCAGCATACCAAAAGCTCCACCCCCCTTACGGGTTTTGAAGTCGATGGGATTAATACTGATGGCTTTTACCTGTATCAGTACCTCATCTTTTCCTGGCTCCGGAACAGGTTGTTCAGAGAGTTTCAAGACTTCCGGATCACCGGGTACTTCTATTATTATCGCCTTCATATCTTTCTAATTTAACTAAGTTATACCAATTATACCCACACATGTTGTACAAATCGGTTATTGCACTTACCTTTGTCCCATGCGCAGTGAACATCTCTATCATCCCTTTTCAGTGAGCTTTGAAACGCTTGACGAATATAATAAATCGGAGCACCAGCACAGCTTTTTTGAATTGGTTTATATCATTTCAGGCAAAGGCCGGCAGTGCATCAACCAGTTTAAGTTTGACTATCATGCGGGGCATTTGTTTCTGATAACACCTCAGGACTGCCATTCGTTTGAAATAGACGAAACTACTGAGTTCTTTTTCCTGCGTTTCAATGACATCTATATCAAGTCAAAGGCATTGCAGGTGGAAAACGTTTCGCGGCTTGAATACATTCTGCATAATGCAAATCACAAACCTGGCTGTATATTAAAAAACCAGTCGGACAAAGGACTAGTAAAACCGATGGTGGAAGCGTTACTGCGGGAGTTAGTGAACAAGGACATCTATGACAGGGAGATTACGGAACACCTGGTTAACACCATCATCGTGATTGTTGCCCGCAATATTGCCAAATACCTCCCTGAGCAGGTTTATATGAGTTCTGATCAGAAAATAGTAGACATCTTAAACTACCTGCAGCGTAATATATTTGATCCCGGAAAAACACGTGCCTCTGTGGTTAGCGAACATTTTGGAATATCTGAACACTACCTGGGTAAGTTCTTTAAAAAACACTCGGGCCAAACCATGCAGTCTTATCTGAACAATTACCGCAGCTCACTTATTGAGCACAGATTGAAGCACAGTGACAAGAGGATGAATGAAATAGTTGTGGAAATGGGATTTACAGATGAGAGTCATCTGAATAAATTTTTTAAGAATCAGAAAGGCATCAGCCCCACTGATTACCGGAAAGCTATACTAGCCAATAAAATGAGTACTGCTGTTTAGTCTCCTTTGATCCAGACAGAATCTCCATGGACTTCAAAGCTCATGGTAAAAACACTTTCCAGGGGCAGGTCCCACTCCTTAATCGTCGCTATAATCAACTCAGCTTCACGAAAAGATTTCCCCTGATCCAGTAATGCATGTAAGGCAGTTTCTTCTGTCAGGCTACTGCTCTCCGACATAGCGGATGCTACTTCATTCTGGTTGTTACCAACCAAATTCATTATTTTATTGCTGATCAAATCTTTGAGGCGTAAAATGTATCCGGAAGTAGTCATGATGATATTCATAATGGTAAATGTCAGGATTGAGAACACTCTTAAAAATTGTTAAAAATAAAACGCACAACTGTAATGAATGCAAACAAATATAAGAAACTGTAGATAAAGGTCCACACTTTATTTGAAAATATTTCCATCGCATAAATCGGTCATGACTAATACTCAAACCTATGATATGTAACCATATATAATGATGCCAAAACAATAGCGCAACACAGATTTATTTAAAACCGCGGATTAATACCACTTTAACGTTCACTGTAAGAAATAAAATTACATATCACAACATACCCATTTAATCACAATTGGGGAATTACATTCCCGTATATTCCCTAAAGGAGTAAAAACATGCCGTGCCAAACATAAAAAACCATTAACATACTCATTCACAAGGGTTTTAAGTATGTTTTTAGCGTATCATTGGTCACCTTTTTGCAGTTATGTGATCACTAGACCTCATCACTATGAAAAACATCAACGCTAACGGAATCGACTATAACCTTTATACTGGGATCTTAAATGACTTATCATATACGCGCAAGACGGTAATCAATACCATCAACCAATACTCATTTTGTATTGCTGAAAGCGACCCGAATTTTAAAAAAGCATTACAGGAATCTGAGGTGTTACTGCCGGATGGCGAAGGAATCGTCATGGCAGAGCGTATTCTGACTGGTAAAAAGATAAAAAAGATATCTGGAGCCCAATTACATGATCATTTTTTAGCCACATTGGCAAAAAAGAAAGGAAAGTGTTTTTATCTGGGTTCTTCTCCGGCAACACTTGATAAAATTAAAGCTAATCTGGACAAAGAGTATCCTGAAATTCAGGCTGCGTTTTACTCGCCACCTTTTAAGACAGAATTTAGCGAGCAGGACAATAAAGATATGATAGATGCCATCAATGACTTTGCTCCTGATGTGTTATTTATAGGATTAACTGCCCCAAAACAGGAAAAATGGTCACATGACCATAAAGAAGCCATTAATGCAAAGGTTATTTGTGCCATCGGTGCCGTTTTCGACTTTTATGCTGGTACCGTAAAGCGTCCGAGCAGCACGATGATCAATCTGAAGCTGGAATGGCTGGGCAGACTGATCAGCGAACCAAAGAGAATGTGGCGCAGATATCTCTACTTCGGCCCTATCTATTTGTACCTCATCCTAAAGCACAAAATGAAGAATGGCGATCCTATCCCTGAAATGAAAGAGATGACGCTGAAAAATGAGTTCAAAGTCACGAAGGCATCATGAGGGGCCGGTATACCAATCTGTACAGGATAGTTTTTCTCCTGGCAGATCTGATCTCGCTCAACGTGATCTTTCTCCTGCTGCTTTCCAGGCTGGAAGATATGCCCTCGACGGACATGAAAAGTTATACGATCTTATATCTTGCCGCTAATGCGGTTTGGCTGGTATGGTCTTATGTGACGGCAACGTATATCATCTACAGTAATGTAAAACTAAAAGTGATTTCCATGCGAACCAGCTATTCGCTGGTTTTGTTCTGTATATCGGTTATACTTTTCGCAGCGCTGGTAAACTTCCGTTACGACTGGTTCTTTATCACCTGTCTGCTGGTTGGCTTCAGTACATTCATTCTGATCAGCCGTCTGTTACTGATTTCATATGTATTATACTCACGAAACAGCCGCTTTTATACCAATGTAGTGATTATCGGGTGTAATGAAATTTCACGTTCTCTGATCGGTATGATCTATAACAATAACCAGAATGTAAGAATACAGGGGTATTTTGATTACAATCCTAAAGATTTTAATCAGCAGGATTATCCCTTTCTTGGAGATATTAAAGATTGCCTTGATTTTGCGGTCAATAACCAGATTTCGGAAATCTATTGCACGCTATCACCAGAAAATTCGGCAGAACTTTATCAGATGGCAGAAGAAGCTGAAAAACATTTTATCAGGTTCCGGTTTGTGCCCGACTTGCGCAAATTTATCGACCGCAAGGTGCATGTCGATTTTATCGACCATATGCCTATTCTCTCTCTGCGTTCTGAGCCAATGGAATACCATACTGCTCAGGTGAAAAAACGCATCTTTGATGTGATTATGAGCCTGGCAATCTGTGTACTCCTTTTATCATGGCTGCTGCCGATACTGGCACTGATTATCAAACTCGACTCTCCGGGACCGGTATTTTTTACTCAGAAACGCAGTGGTAAGAATAACAAAGAGTTTTCCTGTCTGAAACTACGCAGCCTCAAGGCGCATAATAATGCAGATGGCGCAGTAGCACAAGTAACCAAAAACGATGACCGGACAACACGTGTGGGCAGATTCCTAAGGAAATCTAACCTCGATGAATTGCCTCAGTTCCTCAATGTACTCATGGGCCAGATGTCAATAGTAGGTTCCAGGCCGCACATGTTAAAGCATACCGTTGATTTCTCTACGATGGAAAATCAGTACATGGTGCGTCATCTGTCCAAACCAGGAGTAACGGGCTGGGCACAGATACACGGGCACCGCGGAGAAATCAAACAACCCGGTCAACTCAGACAGAGACTTGAGCATGATATCTGGTATATTGAAAACTGGAATATCTGGCTGGATATAAAAATTGTGATGATGACTATATACGTCACTTTCAAAGGCGATAAAAACGCTTACTGATATTCCCTTTACCTATGGACTAATCAGCACCTGGAGCAATATTGCGGTACAATTTCATCAATTGAACCGCGTTTGCTTCAGGTGAATATTGCCGGAGATATGACTGTCTGGCATTTTCACAAAATTCTTCCCTCAACGCCGCGGGCAGCCGATCAAAGTATTGTACTTTGCTGCTGAGGTCTTCGGGATCACCCGATTTGAAGCGCAATCCATTAACACCATCTTCCACCAGGTTTCTGATGTTGCCCAGATCTGACGCAATTACCGGAACGCCCCTCGAAAAAGCTTCGATCACGACCATTCCGAAGGTTTCATACCATACTGATGGAAAGATCAGCGCCGCAGCAGCTTCCAGCATCTCATAAACTTTCTCCTGGGGCTGAGCACCATGAAAATGAATGTTTGCATGATTGCGGCTATACTCTTTTACCATCTCTTCCAGCGGACCAGTACCGACGATATCCAGCTGATATCCTGAGGACGCAAATGCTTTCAGCAAAACAGGGAGGCCTTTCTCTTCTGTAAGCCTGCCTACATAGAGATAGGAAGATCCCAGACAGGGTGTTATAGTTTCCAAATCGTTTGAGGGCGCGAAACAGAAGTTGGGCTTCACTACAATACGATCCGCAAACTGCCCAAATTTAGAATGGCTGAATAATTGTCTGGAGTGTTCTCCAAGAACAAGAAATTGATTGATCTTACCCCATGTACCCAGACGTTCATGCAGATACATCGAAGCAGCAATCCAGAATGTGATCGCTTTTGAGTTTTGGTAGACCCCCTGTTTTACGGCCTGCCAGGCGAAACCAGGCTGCAGCGAATCCAGGAAAAAATCGTTATTGTGGTACAGAGATCCCGAAGGACACAACAAACGATAGTTGTGCAGCGTCATCACCATTGGTATGTGCAGCTTGTTAACAGCATACACTACCGAGGCAGAGCCGCTGAAATGCAGGTTATGGATATGCACCACATCCGGCTTAAATTCACGCAGTTTTTGTAAGGTTTTACGGTAGGAACTGTAATTGAATGGTACCTGTAAGAGTTTCAGCAACGTTGATCCGCTGTTGCTGAAACTGAGCTGCTCCACCTCCGTTCCGGCAGCGCGCAACAGCTCAATTTCATTGGCGACCACACTGTCCTCGCCCCCTTTTAGCTTGTAATACGTATGGACAACCAGTATCCTCATTAACCCGCTTTTTTAACCCTGTTGGTCACGCGGATAAATTCATTGATCAGCTTACGCGTAACCAGCGCCTTAAGTCCATAAGGTTTTTTGATTTGTGCCTGCAGTTCCGGAACAATATAATCGCCCTTGCAATAGGCAAACGTTCTCTTTACTCCCTTATCAATCGGCGTCACCAGGTAGTTGATACCATAAGTATTCGTTGATTCTTCATCAAACCCAATGTTACTCACCTTGGATAATGTAGGATAGATCACCTTCAGGCGGTTTTCCGCGACATGCGCCTGCAGTTGCACATCCCAGGTAGAAATTACCCCCGAGATCTGCTTCTTCAGCATACGTACCAGGTCGTAACCTTCAGCGTTCATGCGTTTTTTGAAGCCCGGTGAAGTATCCATCATATGCTGCAGCTGATCTTTATCCCAAATCACCGATTCAAAGCGGTCTGCCCAGCCTGCCCAGCCATAAGAGCAAAAGCGTTTGTAAACGATCGTATCATATGGATAAGTTTTTTCCTTCGTGATAGGGAAAACATAGGCCGTGATACAAAACACAGACTTGTCCTTACGATAGAAGTCGAGCCCATCCATCAGGTACTTGATATAGTTGGGTGCTACAACCAGGTCGTCTTCCACCACGATAAACTCATCGTAATTCTGACTCAGAAAAGTTAATCCTTCCTGAAAGTTTGGTCCCGTGCTGTAATTACGGTCGCGGTAGTGTTTAATCACATTTCTGAATCCCGTCAGCGAGTCGATATATGCACGCACTTCCAGTATCCCCTGCTTATCAGCTTCCTTTTTATAGCCGTCACTAAAGAACACGATATCCATTGAAGCACACTCCGGGTTTTTCAGCAATGCTTCTATACAGGTTTTAAGCTTGGCAGCCCTGTTATAACAAAATACCCCTATAATAATCGATCTTTCCATCCTTATATAATCTTTTACCTTATCTTTTGAATTTATCCCATATCACCGGGAATAGTGTTTTCATCCAGAGCTTAACGAAAGCCTCAGGCACATGCGTGGGAAAATGATGTCTGATAAAACCCATATATTCCTTGTAGGCCAGTCCTTTGGGACTCTTGAGGTAGCTTATCCTTTCTTTCAGTGTGGCTTTGCCACTTTTCCAGTTATTGCCATGGTCATCAATACAGCTGCCCAGTACGCCAGGCATCACCACGGCTTTGAAGCCCGCTTTTTTCGCCTTCATGGTGTAATCAAAATCTGCAATACTGTGCGTATAACGATCTGACAGGATACCTACCTGCTCCACGATCTCGCGTGGGACCAGCATAATGTTGGCATTGGCAAGATCACATTCTACATACTCCGTTTCGCTGTATGCCGTGTAGTTCTGTACTTTCTTCTGGTTGTACAAGAGTCTGCCACCGTAAGAGATCTCATTGTCGTGATCAATCGTACTCCCTATAGCAATCGCATTGGGCTCAGTGCCATACACATCGTAATAGCGCAGCAATTTAATAATCGCGTCTTTTTCCAGCAGCGTATCATCATTGAGCAACAGGTAGTAATCAGGATCAGCTTTTAGCGCCTCAGTCCAGGAATTGCGCATTCCCCCTGCCCAAAATAAACTGCCACTACCTTTAAAGATATTCACCTCCGGATATTTCTCTCTCAATGCATCCCTCGTACCGTCAGAAGAATTGTCATCCGTTAGAAAAACAGTGATTTCAACATTCTCGGGCAAAGCCTGCTCAAAGAGACTTTCGAGGCAGCTCAGCGTTTTCTCCCGCCGGTTAAAGGTGGCCAGTAATACAGCTATAGTCATAATGCAGCTTTTGGTAAAAATTTAATCTTCTTGGCCCTTTTTCTCAGCGCCCGGTAGTAACTCAGTACATAATATTCAAGACGCATACTCAATGTCAGGTATGGGATGCCCAGCGTAGTTTTTACTGTATCCAGGTATGCCTTATCTGAGAGAGCCATGCCATAATCGGCCGAGGTATTCACCAGCGTTTCATATAACCTTGCCAGTCCGTATGTTTTCTCTGAAGGCAGGTGCCAGATCGTTACCTCAGGATCTGTTTTCTCCACGTTGCGGTAAAACACAGGATTTGTCCAGATCCGTTTCAGCAGATCCGTTCGCGGACTTGCCTTGAAACCGTTTTTGTGATAGATATAACTCAGCGTTTGTGCTTCTTCGTTAAACTTCGGCAGCCCCTTCGTATGTCTGCGCATTAATTCCGGCCAAAGCTCCAGGAAGTCGCTGAAAATCGTATTGATATTTTTTACGCTCGCCAGGAAAAACTCACCGAGGTGGTAACCCGGGATCTCGTCCAGCACTACGCCCGATAAATCTTCATACAAATGCTTCATATCCACCCTGCTCAGTCCGTGGATCACCAGCTCAGTGCTGCAGGCATCTTCAAAAGAGATAAAGCCGTTGTTGGCTTCGGCCTCTGAGAACAACTCATCCGCAGCTTTTGTAAAAATGCAGTCAGAGTCTACAATCAGATACTTGTCCTCCGGGTTTTTATTATGGCCCACAATATACTCCAGGATAGAAAACTCATAGAACTGGTTCTGGAACAAGTTGAAATAACCCTTTGGGGTCTTGTATTTGAAGTCGGTAAAGATTACCTCCACACCCAGTTCATCCAGCATATGCTGCACACTTTTGCCATCCACCTCGGGTAATACGTTCACATTGGTAAAAAGCAGATGTTTCTGTGTTTTATTAAAACGTTTGCTGGTAGCATAGAACAAAACGAGACAGCGCCAGTAGATATTCTGATGTTTTTGTCCTGATGATTTCTCACCGGTTTGCGGGTAAATACTTTCTTCACCTTTTACATCCGCACATAGCCAGGTACATATATAATTCATAGTTCTGAGTTGATCTAGTTATGGTTTGATAATTCGTAGTCTTTAATTCTTCTTCTGTTTACCTGATGACGGGGATGCAGCTCTTCAAACTCCACCTCTTCTGCTTCCCCGGGCTCCTCACTTTCAGCTTCCGGCACACGCTCCAGATAGTACAGGCAAAGCCCTACATGACCCCAGAAAACGAATGGCAGCACATAACTGAACGAGAAGAGTAATCCTGCCAGCGAGAAGGCAATCAGGATGATAGATTCCTGGCTCAACCTTTTGCTGAAGGCTTTAAAGCCCAGGTAAACCAGGTAAAAATATTTAAGGATAAGGCCAAAAAAGCCATGGTAAAACAGCATCTCCATATAGCCCTCGTGGAAATGCTGACCCGATTTCTCCGGCCACCAGTCTACCAGTGGGTTTTTCATTTCAAAACCTTCAAAGGTCCATCCAAAGAAAGGCCTCTCCAGCACCATCGGGAAGTAGGTACGTCGCTGATCGTCGCGGAATTTACCCGTTCCATCCTCCCTTGCGGGGTCAAGAATCTCACTGAAGCGCTCGCCCATAAAGTCGAGGAAGCCCGGGAAAACCTGCGACACTACAAACACTGTCAGCGCCAGCAGGATGATCGCACCGATAACCGTTCTCACCAGTTTTGACATTCCCAGCAGGTTATTCCTGATACTCATCAGCAGGTAAACACCGAGAGAAAACAAGGCAGATGCCCAAACCGAGCGATGCTGATGGATCAGGATCACCACAAAGCAGAAGATAAAAATCCCCAGGTATTTCATTTTTCCCTGCTTCAGGAACTGATGCAGGTACCATAGCAGCGGCAGGATCATCATAAAGATCGAACGTGCATGGATAATCCTGCTGTCGCCCGAGAAAGGCCCATAGTCATCCATGGTCACCTGCTCGAGGCTAAAGGAGAAACCCCTTCCGTACACCACCATAAAGGCCACATACAGCACCAGGTAAAACTTGGCCAGAAACTCCAGCAGGTCCAGGTCCAGAGAGCGGCATACCGCCTTGATATAAATCACGTAACATATAGGAAAGAGCACACTGAACATCGTCAGCTGCTGAAAGACCGATCCGTAATTGATCATCGAGTCAAATACCAGCCGTACCAGCATAAAAGTCATAAGGCCAATGTAAATCTGCTCGTTCCTTTTCAGGTTACGGAAATTGTACAGTACAAAGCCAAAGATCGCAATGCTCAGCAGTTTCTCATACATCAGTACGATCACGGAAACAGGCATCACCATCCAGGAAAAAATATTCTCCATCAGCAGATAGGTGAAGAATACTACAAGGAGCTCCTTCACATAAAATTGATAGTTGAATATTTTTACTATGCGGTTCATGCGATCATTTTCTTTATTCTGCGGAATACTTTAGGAAAGATATGCGTCAGCTGAATTGTGCTCAGCAAGTTATTGAGCATGATCACCTTCAGGCTGTTGCGGTCGTCTTCCCAACGGATTGCTTTTTCGCCATTCAGGTACATACTTTGGAAGATATCCTCCTTTTCGGGAATGATCGCCCTGTAGATCTCTGCTTTTTTATCTACCAGCTCTTTGTTGATATATCCCAGGTGTTTCAGACGGAAGTTAGTCCCCTTCTTCAACCCTTTGATCCCCTTTACATTCGGTGAATCAATAATCAGATTCTGAAAATGTCCGTCGGGATGTTCACGCCACATAATGCGGTCATGACCTGAAGAATAGTTTAACCGGTACCATGAACCTGCAAAATGCTCACGGTCAATAAAATGGAACCTGCGGAAAGCAAACTTATTGATTATCTTGCTGCTCATGAGCTTATCAAAATGAGCACGCGTAAGTCCTGGTTCAAAGATCTCATCGATATCCAGCCAGAGGCACCAGTCAGGATTGCGTAAACGCGCACGTTCATACATCAGATTTTTATCCCTGCCCTCATTATAGCCTTCGGTACGCACAATATCCACCACCATCGGATGTGCCTTTAAGGCCTCGTAAGTGCCATCAGTAGATCCATTATCGAGCACTACGATTTCATCTGCAAGTTTCTCGAAACAGTCTAACCATTCTTTAACGAAGAACATTCCGTCCTTTACACGGAGCATAACTACTAATTTAGCCATAGATCTACTATTGGTTAATGATACTTTGTTTATTAAAATTTATCTTGAAAACCGATGATAACATCGATGTAACATCATTTCTCAGCGACTGATCCAATGCCAGGATCAACCCTGCAAAAAACACAGTAAAACTACCCCCATTGAGCAGGATTTTGATGATCAGCATTTCCGGTGGAACAACCGTATTATACAACAGCCCGAATCCCCAGCCACCCAATGCTGAAAGTGGAATGATCATCCCCCATAACATCAGCGAGCGGCTCATCAGCTTCATATTCAGGAAACCCAGCTTATAGAGCCTCACTGTGAAAAAGATAAAATCGATCAGGATATTCAGCGTCAGCATCGTGATCAGCAATCCGATCAGTCCGTAGGCTTTAGTCACGAAGTAATACAGCAAACCTGATACAATACCTTTCAGGATATTGATAAAGCTGTTCATCTTGATATCTCCCAGCGCATAGCCCATGTTGGCCATAAAATAACCCATCAGGTAGAACACAAAGTTTCCGATCAACAGGTATACCACCAGGTTTCCCGCATATTTACCTTCACCCGTCCATGCCGTGATCAGACTATGGTAGTTGAAGACGAAACACATGGCGATAAATATTGCCGCATAGGTATAGTATTTAAACTGAGTGTCGATCAGGTTTTTGATCCCTTCGGTTTCACCTTTACCATTTGCATGTGAAATGACCGGCATCAGGGCCACAGAGTGCCTGCCAATGAGCGACTGCGTCATCTGGATTGGCCTTTTGTTGATCTCAAAGACTGTGATCATTGCCGGGTTCACAAACCTGGCCAGCACAATCATATCCATACTTGCAGCAAATCCCCCGATAATCCGCGATACGGAGGTAAAGGAGAAGATTTTGATAAACTTTTTGAAATGACTGCCGCTAAAGATGATCTCCAACTTTTCCCTGTTGAGCACCCTTTTCAGCGCTGCGAAGTTAAATACATTGATATAGAGCGAGCGCACCAGATTGGATGCAGCAATAGAGATCACCCCGAAGCCCATATACAACAGAATGACATTCGTAATCAGGAACAATACGTTGGCTGTCAAAGAACCTATGGCCACAGGGGCAGAATTGTGCAGTCCCTGGTTCATGCCTGAAAGACTAAAAGAAACCAGCGACATGCCGGTGGCGATGATAGACACCAGCAAAGCCACCTGCAGTCCATCATATTTTGATACATCCTTATTGATGATGGTACCGATCAGAAAGTAAAATATAAAACCCGCAATCACTGATATGGCAAGGATACAGGCAGAAGCCGAAAAACCCGAGCCTATAGTCAGCCCAATCTCCCTGTCTGCACTTTCTCCGCGCAACTGGGCAATCTTTTGTTGCAGTACATCTCCTACTCCGGGATCAGCAAGCGTCATCCAGGCCAGGATATTTCCTGTGGCAAGCCACAAACCCAGTGTTGATGCATCAATTCTTTTCAGGTAAAGCGGCAGCAATATGACAGAATTTATGATGTTGGTGATCACATATCCATACTGAAAAACAAAGTTCCACTTTAATACTTTTTTGTTCATTATTTACCGCTGTCGATACTAATTCGTTTCTGATCATATGCACCCCCGTAAACCGTACCAGAGCCATAACCATATCCATAATTATTTTTGCCAAAGCCCCGTGGAGCTACAGCATTAAAGATAATTGCAGGATTGGGCAGGTTGTTGAGCTTAATATTTTCGTCGATACGTTCTACAAATGCCTTAGGAGTATAGGCATGACGCACCACATACAGTGTTGCATCACAATATTGTGCCAGAGTATAAGCGTCTGATACCGGTCCAACTGGCGGTACGTCTACAACAATATAGTCAAACTTTTCATCCAGGTAGTTCAGCAATGCCTCAGTTTTGCTGCTCAATATCAGCTCTGAAGGGTCATCAGGCAATGATCCGGTCAGCAGTAGTGACAGATTGCTGTTTTGCCCTGAAGGAATGATCGCCTCTTCTGCAGTGATCGAGCCCTGCAGGTATTCAGTAATCCCTACAGACTGCTTGATATTAAACTTACGGTGCAACGTTGGATTGTTCAGATCGAAATCCAAAAGAGCCACCTTTTTGCCTGTCATGGCCAATGTGATTGCCAGGTTGGACGCCACAAAACTTTTTCCTTCGCCCGAGATTGCCGAAGTCACCATTACGCGTTTATTCGTAGTGCTCACGCCAAGGTATCTTAATGTAGTACGCAAACTTCTGAATTGTTCGGCAATCAGCGTACGCTGCTGCCCTCCCATCACGATAGCGCGGTTGGCTTTATCTGTAGAGATCTCAGCGATCACCGGCAGAGCAGTTAACTTTTCGATATCACTCTGGAACATGATATTCCTGCGCATCCCTTCTTTAGCTGTTACGAAACCAAGACCAATGATTCCTGCACCAAAAAGTGCGGCCAGGTAAATCATTTTCCTTTTTGGGCTTACGGGAAATTCCGAAGATTCCGCATTGTTTACCACTTTACTTCCGGAACCATTAGAAATATAGGATAAAGCTGTTTCCTCTTTTTTCTGCAGCAGGAAAGTATAGATATTGCTTTTTATCTGCTGCTGTCTGCTGATATCTACCACTTTACGCTCCTTCTCAGGCATCGTCTGAAGTGCCGAAGAGTAATTGCTCGTAGTAGAAGACAGATTTTTACGGCTGGCCTCAAGGCTGGCGCGCTGGTTACGCAGGTTCTGAACAATCTGCGGTTTAATTTTATCAATCTGATCGATGTAAGATACATACATCGGGTTATTCTCTCCTGTAGTTTTTTTCAGACTTTCGGCATTCAGTTGCAGCTCATAAATGTTTTTCACCATCTGTGTTAGCCCGGGATCATTCACCCCCACTGTAGAAGGCACTACCCCATTGGACAGGTCATTTGAACGTACCGAGCGTTCTACCTGATCCAGCACAGACAACTGCATATTAATCTCACCAACCTTCTGATCGTTATTGCTTACATTTTCCAGGTACAATTTCCCTTGTGTACCAACATCCACGGCCCCTTGCACACTGCGGTAGTCCTGCAGGTTGCTTTCGATCGCAAGCAACTCACTCTGTACACCCGACAGTCGCTTGTTAATAAAGTCCATGGTATTTGCCGCCAGTTTATTCTGCTCATCAATTGCAGCATCATTGTAAACTTTCAGTACATCATTTAGAATGTCTTCAGCCCTTGCAGGATCTTCATCCATTAACGTCACACTCAGAATGGTAGAAAGTTTATTGGCTTCTGTAACCTTTATTCTTGAACCCAGGTTAGCAACAGCTTTCTTTTCCGGAATCAGAGAAAAAAAGAAATTCCCATTACTGTGCAGGTTTTTGTTTTTTGTGTTCATCATAAACATCAGCGCACCATAGGGTGTATTTACCCAGGTGTTGAGCGGATATTTCTTTCCATCGATAGTGACAGCCGATTGTGCGAAGGTAAATTCTACAGGATCAGAAGACTTAATCGATTTAGGGTCTTTGGCAACAATTTGTACCGGAGAATTTTGGTAGGCGATCTCTTTGGAGAGAGCAGTTTTAGTATACACCGGAGCATACAGGGAAAGGTTCTCCACTACCTTGTACAGAATAGGATTTGACATGATCATCTCACGCTCATTGTCGATGGTCTTTTTTGGAGCTGTGATCTGCATCGGAGCGTCCGACTTCAGTTCGTCGGCACCCTTCTTTTCATTTATCATGATACGTGCCGATGCTTCATAGAGCGGGGCGGTCATTTTCAAATACACCCAGGAACAGCCAATGGCTACGGCAAACAAAATGGCGAACATTGGCCAGTATGGCAATAACTTGAAAAGCATGTTTCCTCCCTGCTCTGTTGTCCCCTGTTGCGGCTCTGAAGTTTTTCTGATCAATTTCATCCTTCTTAGATTAAATAACGGGCATCCTTACTTATCGCGCAATGCGGTCAATAATGATTGCACCAAATGAGAGTGCGCTTAATATAATAGGCAACAGTTGTGATGTCCTTGTAGACCCTGCAACTTTTGCTTTGTTTGTTTCAACGTATACGATATCATTTGATTTCAGGTAATAGTACTCTGATTCAAAGATTTCGCTGGAGTTGAGGTTGATTCTTTTGATTTTTTTAACGCCATCTTCTTCCCTGATGATCATCACATTGTCTTTCCTTCCGTAAATTGTGATATCACCGGCAAGGCCGAGGGCTTCCAGCAGGGAGATTTTCTCACTTGGTACGTTTACAACAGATGGACGTGAAACCTCACCAAGTACAGAGACTTTGAAATTCAGCTGGCGTACAATGACAATTGGGTCTACCAACAGTTTTCTGTTAACCAGTTCATTGGTAATTTTTAAACGAAGTTCATTGGTAGTAAGACCAGCGATTTTCAGATCACCTAAAACCGGGAACTGGATTATCCCCTGCTCGTTTACCAGATATCCAGGAGAGGTCAGGTTGATCCCACCCAAACCGGTACTGCTCACATAGGAATTGTTTGGTTTGTTAAATATTTCTGTCGCTGCAGGATTTAAACTTGTAACTGCAATACTCAGCAGGTCGTTGGCCTGAATCACGTTTTTGGAAGGAAGATTTGCAGATTTCAGGATAGCATCCTGCTGATCGTTAAAGTAAACTGTCTTTTTAGAAGTTGAGCAAGAACTCAGTAACATTTGAGAGCAGATAATCACTAAAAGTGAGAGCGCCGTTCCGCGAGCGCTAATTTTGATTCCTTTGAACATCGGTAGAATTAGTTTATGCAACTACCCATGCCATAATCAGGCCTTTTTTCGCCGGTTCAAAAATTATGCTATTCTCGGCCAATACTCTGCTGGGTGATTAAAAAAACGCATATTTTTTAAGAATAATGCGTTTAACGGCATTCAGGACGGCATATTCCTAAAAGATGTTTTTCTCCGAAGAAAATCTTCGGAAGTAATTCCCCCGATTGAGCAATTTTGAGAAAATTGATAAACTATCAGCACAGGAAAAAAAATAACTACAATGAACGAATATTCCTGAAAGGAATAAAGTTTAAGCCCGTATTCCGGAAATTAGATCTTTTTGCAAAAAAAACTCAATACCGTGGTTGTAGCATTTACTGTACGGGACTACCTAATTGAGCAAAATACAACACATAGTAAGGCTTTTACACTTTATCAGCTACAGGTGTACTCTCCGTTGTACGTAAAAAGCCAAAATTTATACGCAGCAATACTTTAACGATAATCAGTGTGAAAAGGTACACAAAGATGAATTTAACAATGAACCAGCCAATAAATACCGGAGTATGCAGACTGTAGGTATTAATACCGAATTTGGAAAGGATCTTTAACAGGAAAACCAGTACAGCCAAAGGAAACATGTGGTAGAGGTAGATGCCGAAGGTTTCACTGCGGGGCTTCAGCCATTTCGACACCAAAGGTTTTTGAAACACACGCATCATCGTGATAAAAGCAAGTACAGAATAAAACTGATTGCTGATGCGTAAAATGCTGAGCGGTTCCTTAAAACCATTACGCCACATGGCTACAGACTCCAGTGAACAAAGAATATACATCAGCACCAGACCCGCAACCAGCGTGGCTACACTGATCTTTTGGAAATACCTTGCTAGATTGGCCCTTGCGATATAGTAACCGAGCCACAGGTAGAGAATAAACGCAAACAGCGCGTGTACGTGCGACTGCGCATTCGACGAATAAGCAAAATACCAGCTATGCCCCATCGTGATACTCAACAGTAACAAGCCAAAATACTTATGATCAAGAAACCTGCGGCAGGAGATAATAACGAGCAGCGACAGCCAGTAGCTTGGAAGAAACCACAAAGCAGAATTAAGGAACATATCTATGATATACTCACCCACAGTAAGGTCGCCAGCCATCTGCAGGACATATGTTTTAAATGCAAAGAGCAAAACAACACCGCTAAAAGCAACAATGTAAGGCAGAAAGGTAGCGTAAAACCTCCTGAGGAAATATTCTAGTGGCGGTTCCCGGTGGATCTTGCCTGCCAGCAGGAAACCAGAGATCATAAAAAAACAAATGACACCAAATTTAAAAAAGTCCATCAGGAACAGGTAGGCAGGTACATTGTCAAGCATGAAATAGTTCTCAGCACCGGCAAATCCCGGCGTGTGTGCCCAAATAATACCGACCATACTGATCATTCTGATCCAGTCTACAAAAGCATAGTTGTTTTTTCTGAGCAGAGCCGGTTCAAAAGATGGCGCTACTGATAAATTCTCCGGCTGAATAGCACCTGTGTTTCCCTGCATGTATAAAAAAAGATAAAAATCAGGCCAGAACAGCTCATGTAAAAGCATTGATACCTTAAAATATATTCAAATACTTAAAACAATTATGCGGTAAAACGTTTATATTGTTATACTCCAGCGAAAACAAATGAAAAAAGCGTATATAATTCTGGCACACAAGAATTTAGATCATCTCCTGCGACTGGTTGACCGATTGGATGACGGCAACTCCTGGTTTTATATACATGTCGACCTCAAGACCAAACTACCTGGCAACTATTCCGTATTAGCCAAACGTAAACAGGTAACATTGATTAAGCGCATTGCAACCTCATGGGGTGGCTTTAGCCTCGCCCAGGTTACCTTGAATGCACTATATGAAGTAAAAAGTAGTGGTATCGACTTTAAAGCAATCAGTTTACTGAGCGGACAGGATTACCCGATCAAAAGCAACGCAGAGATCGATCAATTCCTGGAAAATTCAGAATATGGAGTTTTTATGGATTACTTTACCCTCCCTAATTACCGAAGGTGGGAATCCGGTGGCACCTATCGCTATCAAAAGTATTTTTTTGGTATAGACAGGATATCATTGGTATGTTCTCAGATGATGAATCTGTTATCTACTTATATTCCTGCTTTTGCAAGGAAACTGCCTCCAAACCTGGTTCCTTATTGCGGATCACAATGGTGGACGATCGATATGTATGCGCTGGATTATATTATTGAGTTTATCAGAAAGCACCCCGACTATGTAGAGTTTCATAAGTTCACTTTTGCACCTGATGAACTATTCTTCCAGATCATCCTTTTAAACTCTCAAGATAAACAGCTTAAACAAAGAATATGCAAGGATAACCTCCGCTACATCAAGTGGGAAAACCTGGAAAATGCACACCCTGAGGTATTAACGCCCCGGGATTTGACTGATCTTGGACGGGCCAATTCGCTTTTTGCCAGGAAATTTGAAGGAATAGCAGATGAAACCATCCTGGATCTGATTGATGAACAACTGTTAAACAAAACCAATTTCAGCGCCAGGCAATAGAGATGAGAAAAAATTCAGGCCGGGCCCATTGGGCCGGCCTTTTTTATTTTTTGGTAATAATCACCTGCGGCAGTATTGACGGATCCAGGTTTGCACCCCATTGATTCGCATCCCAGCCCTCAGGTTTTAAACTGTTTGGCGATAGCCATGCGTTATTCTGATAATTGTCCTTATTATAATATCTGACCTTGTTATTGGTAACCTTCAGATCTGAGGTTTTAAAGCCGCCAATGTCATTCACATAAAGGCCCACATTAGTGAACGACTGCTGCTTCCCATAAATAGAATTGTTGATGATGGTATTGTGGTGACCGCCTGAAACGGCCATACCAAACTGGCCCGGGTCAACGAGAATGTTCTCAGAAGCATAAAGATAAGCACCGCCCTGATCTCCGAGCATGATTCCACCGCCGCTGGCGCTAGGGCCACCACCACGGATCCAGTTACCCTTAATATTGATCGGACTGCTGGCTGTACCTTCACTCTGGTACAAACTTATGGCATCTTCAGCAAAGCTCTGTCCGATGATATTTTCGCCCCTGTTGTTGCTGATTGAGCTGCTGGCGCCTTTCACATTATTAAACTGCACAAACTGACCACGCGGAAAGGGGCCCTGCATATTCAGGAACTGGTTATTGTTGACCACAATGCCACCTTTAGTATGATCGGCATAAACCCCTGTACTAACTTTGGTGAAGAAATTGTTTTCTATCGTGATGTTTTCACAATTGTATAAGTAAATACCAACATTGGTACCATTTGATAATTTGTTTCCAGTAATTTTGATATTATAACAATTGGTCAGCTTGATCAATGGTGCCGAACCTCCGCTTATTGCTTTACCGTTAATAGTAATATCATGCTGCCCGTATAAATCGATCACGCTGGAATTGGTATAAGCGGGATCTGCAGCCTCGGTAGCTGTATAAGCTGCGAGCCTGCTGCCGGGAATCGGAGATTCTATAACACCACCCGGCAACATCCACTGCACTGCCATGTTTGCTCCGCCTCCACCCTGTTTGTGCAATACTTCTATATAGTATTGCTGCCCTGCCTGAAGGGTAACAGGCTTCGATTTCTGCGAAGCAAACTTTGTCCATTCCTTGCTGCTGCTCCAGCTGAGGGTATAGGCAATTTTGACTTTATTGGATGGCTGGGCATCTGTGGACAACCACACCTCGCCAGCATCATCGGCAGAGATCCAGAAGGTATAACTGCCTGTGGTGGGCGCTACAATATACCCGCGGATCCGTTCTCCATAGTTCTCCCCGGAATTGACGGGCACCTGCAACGCAGTAAGGGGAGTGATCGTTGAAGGGGTGGTTTGCAAGGGGATCTGGGCAACGTCGTTACCAGGGTTGTTATTCCACAACTCTCTGATCACACTTCCGGTCACCAGATTCTGAACCGAGGCAGTGTTGCTTACCGCCATCACTCCTGGTGAGGTCTGCAATTCATTGGTAGGAATGTCTTTATGACAGGAAATCAAAAGTGGACTGATCACAATGGTCGCCAACAAAAAGCTGTACTGAAGTTTCTGAAAGGTTACAAGAGGTATATGCATAAGACAAGATTTGTGAGTAAAGATGACCATTACTCTGATTAACGCCAAAATAAGCACCTAACCTCTTGTACGACACAGAATTGCAAACTTTGTTTTAGATTTCTAAAATACAACTTCAGAGAATGAAAACGCAGAATATCCGCTACTGATAACCCGTCAGACGGGATATTTTCTCATGTAGCATCTTGGGCTGAAATGGTTTTTCCAGGAAATCATTTACTCCTGCGTCCAAAGCTTCTTTTTTCTCATGCTCGATTACTGAGGCTGAGAAAGAAATGATCGGGATCCTGTTGATATGTGCAGGCATTTCACGCCTGATTTTCTGCGTTGCCTCTATCCCGTTCATCACCGGCATATGTGTATCCATCAGAACCAGATCGTAGTTTTTAAGTTTCAGTTTGTAAAGTGCCTCCAGCCCATTCTCAGCTACATCCACTTTCACATTCCAGTTCTGCAACATCTTAACGGCAACAAACTGGTTGATCTTGTTATCTTCTACCAACAGCACAGTCACATTGTGAAAATCCTGTAAGATATGATGAGAGATCTTCTGGTGTGTAATATCTACCGGAATAGCTTCATCGCTGAGTTCAAATGATCCTGTAAAAGAAAAAGTTGTACCCTGACAGAGCACACTGTCTACTTCGATTTTGCCGTTCATTAATTCTACCAGCCGCTTAACGATGGACAAGCCCAGTCCGGTACCTCCAAACTTCTGCCAGGTTTTGTCCTCCAGCTGCTCAAAACGCTGAAAGATCTGATGTATAGCGCTTTCAGGAATTCCAGGCCCCGTATCCTTCACCTTAAATTGTAGCTCCACATTTGACACTGTGCTTTCAGTGGCGCTCAATGACAAATCAATCCGGCCCTCCTGAGTAAATTTTATCGCGTTGTTGATCAGGTTCATCAAAATCTGCTTCACTCGCAAAGGATCTGCCTTAATCATTGGCGGCAGCTCTCCTATAATGGTATAGCCAAGCACCAAACCTTTTTCCTGTGCCAGGGGACGCATGGCATCGGCTACTGTAATAAAAAGTTCAGTGATATCCGTAGGTTCTGGTTTCAGTATAATCTTTCCGGCATCAATCTGAAAGCTCTCCAAAATATCGTTTACGATGCCCAGCAATGCCGTAGATGAAAAATCCATCAGCTCCATCATTTTAAGCTGTATAGGATTGAGCCCCGAAGTCTTGAGCAGATTGGCGATCCCTACAATCGCATTTAGCGGAGTGCGGATCTCATGACTCATATTGGCGAGAAAATTCTCTTTGATAATCTTTCCTCTTTTTGCCTCTTCCACAGCGAGATAAAGATCGCTCTGAAAATATTCCAGCTCTTTATTCTTTTGCTCAATGTCCCTGCGGTAATGTACCATGGTCAGCAAAGAATTCACTTTAGCTGTCATGATATGCATATCCAGCGGCTTAAAAAGATAGTCTACTGCACCATTGCTCAGCCCATGAAAAACCTCGTCATTGCTCATAGAATAACCAGTCATCAGAATCACCACAATATTTTCAGTCAGAGGGTTTCCCTTTAGCTGGTTCAGCAGATCAAACCCAGACATGACAGGCATCTTTACATCAATCAAAGCGATGGAGATTTCTGAAGAAATACATAAATCCAAAACTTCTGTAGGGTCATCAGAGGTGAGAATGTTTACACCCGGACGTTCAAGAACTGCTTTAATGACTTCAAGATTGTCTACACTGTCATCTACAATGATAATATTAACAGGTTTCAGAGTGGAGAGCATAATCGTTTTAGGAATTTATATCAGGTTTAGGTTTCAGTTCGCCAGCTGTGATCCGGCAACATTGTATAACAGGATTATGCGTAAATAAATCAGGCTAATTTCTAAGTGACAAACATCATACCATTACAACTTACATGAGACAGGCTCTGCAGATTTAGATAAAGAGCTCTTTTACATCTATATATAGTGTGCAGTTTTCAGTCCTTGCAGTCATGCAGTACCGTCCAATAATCCATACGAAAGAAATAGAGTATTCCATCCGGTATAATGTTTAGGTTTCAGTCGTAATATACTCCACTAAATCCTGGCAATAAAATGCCTTTAATGATCAATAAAAGCACACAAAACACAAATAAGTGTATTTTCACGATAGGCAGGCATAATGATTTTTCAAACCGAAACGTATTCCAGCCAAATGTGTATTGGCGAAGTTATTGTGACAACATGGATTTAATACATCAAGGCGAAAACCTATTCTATGAATTTACGATATCCTTCCTTTCTGCTGATACTATCACTCCTGTTTACTTTCAACAGCGCGAATGCACAGAATCAGGCAACTCCCGCAGCCGATAGCTCAAGCACCATTCCGGATACGCTCCTGTTTAAGATTCAGACGGCACAGTCTACCGTTAATCAGATTGATGCTGTGAATGAAAAGACTGCTGATGTGAAACGCATCAGAAAAGAGTTCAGTTCGCTGAATGGGGATCTCGACCCCGTAAAAACTGATCTGCAGGATACAGCCAGTACCATCGATAAAAAAAGTCTGCAGAGTTATGAGCTGCTGCTAAAAGATGCGCAGAACAAATTACAGAAATGGCAGGAAGACCTCAGTAAACGCAATGCGGAACTACAGAAATGGTCAAAACAGATCATCACCCTCAGCGATGATTCACTGATGACGGTTAGTGCGGATGATACTACTGCACGTGCATTATACAGCGGTCAGGTTTCTGCACTGCGACTGCGTTTACAACGTTCCGGTGCAGAAGTAAATCTCAGACTGGATACTGTCAGCCGCTTGCTGGCAGATGTAGCGGCAGCCAATGCTTTAGTAACCGATCTGCAGAACAATACTACAGAACGATTACGAAATACGGGTATGAATGAAGTACGCCGCGAGTCACCGTATATCTGGTCGGCCCCCTCCACAAGTCTCGAAAGCAGCATCGGCGAACTGCTGCGCACTACTTATCAGGGACAAAATAAAATCCTTGCGTACTTTATCCGCTCTACCTGGGATAACAGGACGCTGCTGTTGCTCACAGGACTCATTTTCTTTTTATGGATACGGAAGAACTTTCAGAAGGCTTCGGATCCGGCAGCACATAAGCTGATCGGAGATCTCAGTTATGAGCATATCAGACCAGTGCCGATATTTGTAACATTGGTGATGATGCTGCTGGTAGTACCGCTGTTTGAGCCCGATGCGCCATCGTTCTACATAGAAATGATCCAGTTTGTGCTGCTGGTCATCCTGTCGCTCCGTTTCTGGACACGATTGGATAAGCCCGATCTGAGGCTCTGGTTTGTAGCAGTGGGTCTCCATATCGTCATCGTATCGGCAAGTGCAATGATCAATGACGCCCTTTGGATGCGACTTGTGCTGATGCTGATCAATGTAGGATCGGTATATTATGGAATAATCGCATACCGCAGATACAGGGAGGCTACGCTGACCACCAGATTCGTTAGAATGGTAGCCTTTATTTATCTCGGCTTTAATATCATGGCAGTTCTGTTCAATGTTTTTGGACGTATTACTCTTGCTAAAGTTTTCAGTATTACTGCTATTATCGGCCTGACGCAAACAATCGGACTGCTCATTTTTGTGCAGATCTGCATGGAAGCGATGGACTTGCAGATGAAGGTCAGCTCCTGCTCACAGGGGATCTTCTCCAGGATTAATACGGGCAAAGCCAGTATGAGCTTCAGAAAGTTCTTCACCTGGTTATCAATTGCGCTGTGGTGGATCGTATTCCTCGTTAACCTGGGCATTGCCAATGGACTGCTAGACTTGCTTTCGGTGGTTCTGGCAAAGGGCAGAGTATTTGGAAGTATCAAGTTCTCTTTTGGTAATATTCTCTTTTTCGCACTGATTGTATATGTGACGAACGTGCTGCAGAAGTACATCGGACTGCTTTTTGGCGACAGCAAGATGAAGTTTGAAGAAAAGGTGGAACACAAGAGTTCCAAGCTTGCGCTGATCCGTCTGATTATTATCTTACTGGGCGTATTGATGGCCATGGCAGCTTCAGGGGTTCCGATGGATAAACTGACGGTGGTACTTGGGGCATTTGGTGTGGGTATTGGTCTGGGGATGCAGAACATCATCAATAACTTTGTATCGGGGATCATCCTGATTTTTGAAAAGCCTTTCCGTATCGGGGATTATGTGGAGCTGGCAGATAAAAAAGGTAAAGTGCAGGACATTGGTATCCGCTCCAGCCGCATGCTGACGGCACAGGGTTCTGATGTGATTATTCCCAATGGGGATCTGTTGTCCGGGCGACTGGTCAACTGGACGCTGACGAATGATTATATCAAGACAGAACTGACCTTCAAGATTACTACCCTGGATAACCTGGATATCGTATCAAAAATCGTTGAGGAGGAGTTACTTAAGCTAAAAACCAGTACCGTGGGCAAGCTGAAGCCTGAGATATTAGTCAATGCCATTGGCGCCGACAGTATTGAACTGAAAGTGCTAGTATGGATCAATAATATTTATATCGAAGCCGGATTCAAAAGTGATCTGTTCAAGCTGTTGCTGCCACGATTTAATGAAGCGGGGATCAAGTTATTGTAATCATTTTTTTATCTGAAGCCTGACGTACATTAATGATAGGATAATCATAAGTTAACAATATTTGAGGGACATTTATTGGTATGAACAAGAAGTTATCAATTACCCTTATTTTATTTTTTATTGCGGCGGGACAGCTCAGCGCACAGACCGCAAAACATGTGATTTTTCTCACTATCGACGGCTTTCGCCCTGATTTTTATCTGGATAGCAAATGGCATACGCCAAACCTGCGTGCGCTGATGAAAGACGGTGCCTATGCTAAAGGTGTAAACAGCGTATTCCCTTCTGTCACCTACCCTTCGCACACTACAATTATCACTGGTGTGCAGCCAGCTAAACATGGCGTTTTTTACAATAATGTTTTTACTCCTGATGGAGCAAAACAGCAGCCGTACTGGCAGGACAGCTCCATCCACGTAACCACCATCTGGAAAGCCGCTAAAGCCAAAGGCATGACTGTGGCTTCGCTGTACTGGCCGGTTTCTGCCAATGCCCCTGTGGATTACAATATTCCTGATATCGGTAGTCTTGGTGATGAGGTACGTGAGCAATATTCACTGCCAAAGGGTTTTTATGCCGAAGTAAAAAATGAGGTATTCGGTGGTGTTGATAAAATCGATGCCGGAAAGAACCAGAACGTGGCTAAGATCGCAGCACGTGTGATCAGCAAAAGCAAACCACAGCTGATGACAATCCATTTATTCTCTGCCGACCATGCGCAGCATGTGCAGGGGCGCGAGGGTGAAGAAGTAGATGAGGCAGTGGCCGATGCGGATGAAGCTGTAGGCATCATCATCGATGCACTCAAAGCAGCGGGTATTTGGGAAAACACGGTATTCCTCATTGGGGGCGACCATGGGTTTTACAATATCAAAAAAACGATCTCGCCAAATGTGTGGCTCAAAGAAGCAGGTTTAATTACGGATCTGAAGAGTGGCGACTGGAAGGCGCAGTTTAACAATGCCGGTGGATCCGCATTCCTGTACCTGAAAGATCCATCCGACCAGGCGACTGCAAAAAAGGTAAAAGCATTGCTGGATAAACAGCCAGACAGCGTGAAACAATACTACCGTTTCATCAGCAAAGAGCAGCTCAGCAAAGGCGGATTTAACCCTAATGTAGCTTTTGCACTTACAGGTGAACATGATGCTACTTTCAGCACATCCTTGACTGGTGAGGCAGTGAAAGCTGGTAAAGGCGGTACCCACGGCCATTTCCCTGATACAAAGAATATTCGCACAGGACTGGTAGCGCATGGTCCGGGTATCCGCAAAGGGGCTGTGATCGAAGAAATGAACCTCCGCGATATGACGCCCATCATCGTAAAACTGCTGGATATACCTTTCCCTCAGGTGGATGGAAAAATACCTGCGGGTTTATTAAAATAAGATAAACTGCAGATCACCAGTCTATCATCAAATGATAATGAAAGTGTTAAATTTTTGATAAAATTTAACACTTTTTAACATCCAAATACACTTATACTTTAACTGCTTTTGTTACAGGGTTAATACGCTTAGGATAAGTTTGCAGCCAAACTTAAAGCGTATGAATCTAAAAATTACCACACAATCCCTCAGAAAGGTCGTGCCGGTAGCCTTGCTTTTACTCTGCACCACTGTTTTTGCACAGGCGCAGACAGTGCAGGGTACGGTGACGGACAATGAGAATCAACCCATACCCGGCGTAAACGTCGTGGTGAAGGGTGAAAAAACACATGCAGTGACGGACGGCTCCGGAAAGTATCAGTTACAAAATGTAAATGATAAAGCGACGCTCGTATTTTCGTCAATCGGATATATCACTCAGGAACTGGCACCGGGGACAAAGAGTACTTTCAATGTACGCCTTGCATCGGATGCTAAAACGTTAAATGAGACTGTAGTGGTAGGTTATGGCGTTCAGAAAAAGGCGAACCTTACGGGGGCGGTCGACCAGGTGCGGAGTGATGCATTAGAGGGTCGCCCTATCCCAAACCTTACACAGGGACTGCAGGGGGTACTGCCCAACCTCAATATCAGAATGGGCGACGGTAAACCAACCCAATCGCCACAGTACAATATCCGCGGTACTACTTCCATCGGTCAGGGCGGAAATGCTTTGGTGCTCATTGATGGCTTCGAGGGTGATCCAAGTGTGCTGAACCCAAATGATGTAGAATCGGTATCGATCCTTAAAGATGCGGCTTCGGCAGCAATTTACGGTGCCCGTGGTGCTTTCGGGGTGGTGCTCATCACTACTAAAAAAGCAGAAAAAGGAAGAACAAGCATTAACTTTTCTACAAACTTCGCCATCAAAAGTCCCCTGCAGACGCCAGACTTTGTTACCGATGGTTATACCTGGTCTAAGATGTTTGCTGAAGCTTTCGTAAACGGTGATGGTGCCTTCCCGCAAAATGCGAACAAAACACAGAAATTCTCACAGGCTTACCTGGATGAGTTTAAAAGACGTGTAGAATCTGGTCAGCCTTACAATCAGGTGGAGGTGAACTCAGTAACCGGTGAATATACTTATTATGGAAGTACAGACTGGTATTCAGAATTGTACAAAGACAATACTTTTGCACAGGAGAACAATCTCTCTGTAACGGGAAGTACGGACAAAGCTGACTTTTTCCTCTCGGCGCGTACGCTGAAGCAGGACGGACTCTTCAAATACAATTCTGACGACTACAATATGAAAAACCTGCGGGCCAAAGGTTCGGTACAGGTTTTTCCATGGCTGAAGGTGGAGAATAACGCGGATTACTCGGTGATGAATTACCACAACCCGATCAACGTGGGTGAAGGAGGCGGTATCTGGAGGAACATCGCTGATGAAGGTCACCCTACGATGCCAATGCTGAATCCGGATGGCTCTTTAACTTTTACGGGTGCTTATACCGTGGGCGACTTCTACCTCGGCAAAAATGGTATCGACACAAAAAAACAGGTATTCAGGAACATCACGAGCCTGAGATCTAACTTCTTCAATAACAAGTTTCGTGTAAATGCAGACTTTACCTTCAGAAATACCAATAACGATACGGAACAGAAACGTGTGCAGGTGCCTTACAGCACTGGTGTAGGGCAGCTTGCTTATGTGGGTACAACTACCAACGACCTGAGGTTTGAGCAGAAGGAAACGCAATACCTGGCTACCAACGTGTATGCAGAATATGAGAATACCTTCAAAAATGATCATTACCTGAAGTTTATGGCTGGTTATAACTATGAGCAGTCTACCTACAACAGGTTGCTGGTACAGCGTAATGGTCTGATCTTCGAAGATGCAGACGACCTGAACCTGGCGCTGGGTACTTCCATCAATACCGGTGGTGGTTATGACCAGTGGGCTATCATGGGTGGTTTCTCCCGCTTAAACTATTCCTTCAAAAACAAGTACCTGGTAGAGGTAAATGCAAGATATGACGGATCATCCAAATTCCCTTCAAATCAGCGCTACGGCTTCTTCCCATCGGTTTCTGTCGGATGGAGAATCAATCAGGAAGGGTTCTGGAAGGTTTCACCAAAGGTTATTTCAGACTTTAAACTGCGTGCTTCCTATGGTTCCTTAGGAAACGGAAATATTGATTCCTATGCCTACCAGGAGCTGTTTAATATTACACAGGCCGATTTCATCCTGAATGGTACAAGACCTCAAACCACTAAGATTCCTGCAGTATTACCTGACGGGATTACCTGGGAAACTTCTACTACTACCAACGTGGGTATCGACCTCGGGATGTTTAACAACCGCCTGAACTTTACGGCAGATGCCTATATCAGGAACACTACGGACATGTTTACCGTAGGTCTGACGGCTCCGGCAACATTCGGGGCAGCAGTACCTAAAGGCAACTACGCAGATTTACGTACCAAAGGATGGGAAGCTTCGGTTTCATGGAGCGACCTGATTGGTAACTCCAGCAAGCCGGTACGCTACAACGTGCGCCTGACCATCGCAGATAACAAATCGAAAATTACGAGATACAACAATCCTGACAAACTACTGAGCGATTACTACGAAGGCCAAACGATCGGCGAAATCTGGGGTTACGAAACGGAAGGTTTCTTTATCGACCAGGCGGATATCGATTCACATGCCAAACAGAGTCCGCAGATGAGGGCATCCCCTACCAATATCTGGGCACCAGGCGATATCAAACTGAAGGACCTTAATGGCGATGGGCTGATCAATGTGGGTACCAACTCAGTGAACAATCCTGGTGACAGAAAGATCATCGGTAATTCTGCTCCGCGTTACCTGTACAGCGTTAACCTGGGGGCTGAATGGAATAACTTCTTCATCAGTACTTTCTTCCAGGGTGTAGGTAAACAGCAATGGTACCCAAGTACAGAAACAGAGATGTTCTGGGGACAGTACAACAGGCCATACAATAACATCCCGACCTTTCATTTGGGCAATATGTGGACTCCGGACAATACGGATGCGTATTTTCCAAGAACGATGTCCCGCGCGGCATCCAGCAATACCAACAGGGAACTGGGTGTAGCTCAGACGAGGTACCTGCAAAACGTGATGTACCTGAGAATGAAAAACCTGCAGCTAGGTTACAGCCTGCCGGCGCGACTGGTATCAAAAATCGGTGCCCGCACGGCGAAGGTGTTCTTCTCAGGAGAAAACCTCTGGACTTACTCTCCGCTGTACAAAATTGTAAAAACTATAGATGTAGAAAATGCTGTACCTAGCGACCAAGATCTGAATAAAGATTCAAAAAATGGTGATGGTTATAACTATCCCCTGCTGAAAAGTTATTCGCTTGGACTAAGCGTTACGTTTTAATCATAAAATCAATGAAGATGAAAAAACAATATATATGGTTATTCCTGAGTATTTTAGCTTTTGCCGCGTGTAAAAAGCTTGATCAGGTACCTGAATCTACAGCCACCAGGGAAGCTGTCTTTGGTACAGAAAGTGGTTTGAGATTATACTCCAATTCCTTCTATGGCATGGGCTTCCTGCCAAAAAACTCTACCAGCAAAGATGCAATGTCTGATTACCTGGCAGTACGAAGTGTCAACAACTTTATCAGACCCGGGGCTTTTACTTCTACTTCAGACACGAGCTGGCAGTGGAGGGATCTCAGAAACATCAACTATTTTATCGAAAACTGTAATGATCCTAAAGTTCCTGTAGCGATCAGGAACAACTACCTCGGTATCGCGAGATATTACAGGGCTTACTTTTACATGGAGAAGGTGAAACGCTTTGGAGATGTGCCATGGATCGGTAAACCGCTTGACGTAAATGATCCAAAGCTGGTTGCCGGCAGGGACAAACGTGAACTGGTAATGGATTCGGTACTGGCAGATATCAACTTTGCCTGTGCGAACATCACGGCAACCAACGACCCGAGTCGTACTACGGTAACCAAATACGTGGCCTATGCTTATAAATCGAGGATATGCCTGTTTGAGGGTACCTACAGAAAGTATCATACCGAACTCAACCTGCAGGCCAGTGCCAATACCTGGCTGGACAATGCTGCCAGTGCCGCAAAGGAAATCATGGATAAGGGTGGATACAGTATCAATACTGCCGGTGGTGCAGGGGTATCTTACCGTCAGGTATTTACGAGTGCTGCGCCGGTAGCGGCAGAAGTGCTGCAATCAGCAGTGGCTGATGTTAACCTGGGTGTACTTAATGAAGCCAACTGGTGGTGGACCAGCGGTACTTATGGTGAAAAGGCGAGTTTTACGAGAACTTTTATCAATACCTATCTGAAACTGGACGGTACGCCCTATACAAATGACCCTTCTTACCGCACGCAGTTATTCAAAGATGAGGTGAAAAACAGGGACCTGAGGTTAAAGCAGACGATTCGTTCGGGCGACTATAAACGGATCAGCAACGGCGTGCAGGTTCCGGCTCCGCCAGTATTCTCTTATACTTTTACGGGTTATCAGCCGATCAAATGGACGCTGGATGACATGTATTATGATGCAGGTGCCTTAAATATCAATGCGATTGCGCTCTTCAGATATGCCGAAGTACTGCTCAACTATGCAGAAGCAAAGGCCGAACTGGGTACGCTGACGGATGCTGAATGGGCAAGTACTATTGGTGTACTGAGATCCCGGGCTGGCATTACAGGCGGACTGAACACAAAACCTGTGGTAGCCGACCCTTACCTGATCGCCAACTACTTCCCGGGTATCGCTGATCCTACGATCCTGGAAATCAGAAGGGAAAGAGGTATTGAGCTGAGTCTTGAAGGCTTCCGCTTCAGTGATATCCTGAGATGGAAAAGAGGAGCGCTCATGAACCAGGAATGGAATGGTTTCTATGTACCTGCATTGAATACACCGATGGACCTCAATGAGGATGGTATCCTTGATGTAGCGTTCTTTCAAGGTACCCCACCAACACCGGCAGTGGCAGGCGTTACTTATGTGAACGTTTCCCCTACAATTGGTGCAGCAGTAAACTCTCAGCGCCTGAAAAGCAATACTTCTGGTGAGCTGACCTGGATGAATGAGATTGTTCGCCAATGGGACGATAAAATGTACTACTACCCTATTCCGCAGGCAGATTTACAACGGAATCCTGCACTGGGACAAAATGCCGGCTGGCAATAATTTCAGCAGTTGTTTATTAAGGGAGCCGGGGCATTCAAGGATGATCCGGCTCTTTTTATGAAACTGCGGCGGAGTATTTCTTGGGCTTCATGCCGATATGCTGCTCAAACACTCTCGAAAAATGGCTCATATTGCTAAAGCCAAGCCGATAACCCACTTCAGAAACACTGAACTTATTGCTACGAAGTAAATCGGCCGCTTCCTGCATCCGCATCATCTGGTAGTATTCAAAGATACCTTTTCCAAAGATCTGCCGGAATAACTTACGTAGCTTGGGCTCGCTCATTCCGGCCTGTTGTGCCAGCCGGGCAATATTAGCGTTAGAATTCAAATTTGATAACAACTGCTGCTTCACTGCGTAAATGGCCTCGATATCTTTGATATGCATGCCGGTCAGCCTATCCTCTTCCCGTTGTATCAACAATGAAAACACATGACATAACAGTTCCTCAGTTTTTAACCTGTAATAATGGCTCTCGATACTTTCTACAAACCGCCGCTCCAGCATCTCCGTAGCCGTACGGATCATTTCCGAAGAGACTCTGGTCTCAAAGGCAAACTGCGCAGTTGAATGCAGGATGTTCTTCACTACCGGATGGGATAGTGTTCCAAAAATCTTTTCCAGGTACCTCCGGGAGACTGCAATGGTGATGCTCCTGAAGATCGTGTGCGAAGCCATGATCAGCTGCGAAGAGAGTTCCTGTTTACAGATAAAAACATTAGGCTGCTCGATCCTGAGTCCTGCAGTGTCAAAAGATGGGAAGATCCCGCTTAAGATAAAGATCACATCGTCCTGTCCCTCCGCAAACTCGTTGTTACGGTCCAGCTCAATCTGCTCCTTCAGGTAGTAGTTCCTGATCAGTATCCGCATTTCTTCTCCAAAAGAAAAACCGGTAATATACCCTTCGCCCTTTTCCGGGGGGATATAAAAAAACCGTCCCTCGATCTTTGCCCCTATTGCTCTCGCAAACTGCAGCATGATCCCGGAGCCCTTTTTGTCGGTAACTGATATCTTCATCTGATAGGTATAAAGATCATGATTATTTTGTTTTCCGACTATTTTATGATCAAATACTGCTATTTTAACCTCAATATACGATCTATCTTTGATAAATATCAGGAACGAAAATGAAGTTATTAAAAGATAAGGAAATAGCAATTATAGGTGCTGGCCCGGGTGGATTAACGCTGGCACGTCTGCTACAACAAAAGGGAGCCGCTGTTATAGTTTATGAAAGGGATTTCAACCGCGAAGTGCGGGCACAGGGGGCTACGCTGGACCTTCATTATGAGTCTGGATTGCTGGCATTGGAGAAAGCAGGGCTAATGGAAGCTTTTAAGCAAGTTTACAGACCTGATGCCGACCGGCTCCGGGTTGTCGACCAATACGGAAAGATCTTTCTGGATGATCATGAAGAAGAAAGCAAAGCGGATTTCGGAGATGAATATTTCAGACCTGAAATTGACCGTGGGCCACTGCGAAATCTCCTCCTGGATTCACTCCAACCCGATACTGTGATCTGGGACCGCCATATCAGGAGCATCGAAGCGGAAGGCGAAAAATGGAAGATCTTCTTTCAAAATGGACATACCGCAACGGCGGATATCGTGATCGGTGCCGATGGAGCCAACTCCAAAATCAGGTCTGTCGTT
Organism: Pedobacter sp. MC2016-15; assembly: GCF_026239695.1. Taxonomy (GTDB): domain Bacteria; phylum Bacteroidota; class Bacteroidia; order Sphingobacteriales; family Sphingobacteriaceae; genus Pedobacter. The sequence goes on from NZ_JAPIVS010000001.1 coordinate 956,391, forward strand.
ACCCCTATCAAACCCTTTTATTCCGGAGTCACCATTCTGGAAGCAAATGTCGCAGATGCGGCAAAGAATAGCCCCAACGTCAATAGCTTACTCAAAGGAGGAAAGATCATGGGATTGAATAATTCAAAAACGCTCAGCATGAGTGCCAAGGGCGATGGAAGCATTGATTTTTATGCCGGCTGGAGAGTAGAAGACAGCTGGGCCAAAGACAGCGGTATAGATTTCGGAGACCATCAGCAGGTAATGGATTGGTTCAGGAAAGAATATGCAGGTTGGGGCGATATCTGGCTGGAACTGTTCAAAAATGCAGGTACTACCTTTAATCCCAGACCGCAGTACTGCATGCCGCTGGATCAAAACTGGGAAGCACATGCCAACATTACACTCATCGGAGATGCAGCTCATCTCATGCCTCCTTATGCCGGCGAAGGGGTAAACATGGCGATGCTGGATGCCCTGCAACTCAGCGAAAGCCTGACAGATGATAGTCAGCCAAACCTGAAAACCGCCATAGGCCATTATGAACAGCAGATGTTTGAACGCTTTGCTAAAATCGGACAGGAAACACTGGATAATACAGAATTGATGCATTCCCCTGATGGTCTCCGGAAGCTGTTGCAGATGTTTGAAGGGCCTGCTGGTACCGCAGCAGAATAGCCTTTTGAACAATGTAAAATCGAACGTTTAAACAAAGTTTGCCAGTATTCGGTACAGTAATTTTGTCATCAGAATCTTAAAGACAATAAGAAATGGATAAACAAAAGAATGTACTGATCACTGGCGCTGCCGGTGGATTCGGAACGGTTATCATCGGGGCGCTCCTTGCCGAAGGTTATCACATTACCGGCGCTCTGCGCGATGCCACAGGCAGAAACAAACAAGCCGCTGAACAACTGCAAGCGAAAGGTGTTCATGTGGTGGAGATTGATGTCACCAGCGATGAAAGTGTAGCACAGGGTGTACGTGCTGCCGCAGAAAAAATGGGGGGCATAGATATCCTTATCAATAACGCGGCACTGGGCGCCGGAGGAATCCAGGAGGCATTTACTGCAGACGACTGGAAGAAGGTATTTGACGTAAATGTCTTTGGCGTACAGCGTATGACGCGCAGTGTTCTGCCATTTATGAAACAGCAGCAGCATGGACTCCTCATCCTGATATCAAGCCTCAGCGCCAGACTCGCGGTACCTTTCCAGGGCCCTTACAGTCCTTCCAAATGGGCTGCCGAAGCTTTGGCCGAAAGCTACCGCACAGAAGTATCAAATTTAGGTATCGAGTCCTGCATCATCGAACCGGGAGCCTTCCCTACCCAGTTTATCGGTTCGCTGCTACAGCCCAGTGAGCAGGAACGGGCAGCAGATTACGGGGCTACAAAAGACCTTCCCGGAGCCATGCTGGCATCCATAGAAAGTGTCTTTGAGGCTAATCCTGACCAGAGCCTGGATCCCATCCCTGCAGCGGTACTCAAATTGCTGAACATGCCCCAGGGAACCCGCCCAATGCGAACCGAAGTAGACAGGATGTTTATGGGTGATCTTGTGGCTCCGTTAAATAAACAACTGGCCGAAGCAAATGAAAAAGTATATGAGGCTTTCCAGCTATCACACCTAACTAAAGTCAAGACTCAGGACAATCTCAACAATCAGTAACTCAAACAGGAGCATAATCAGCTGAGGTTGGTTATGCTCTTCATTTTCGTAAATTTGATCAATGGAAAAAAAGCTGCGCAATCCTGCTGCCGAGGTGGTAATCACTTGTCTCTCCGAGAAGTATCTGAAAAATGAGGTGATGCTTGATGACCACTGTTTTGTCAGGATTATTTCCGGAGAAATTAAAATCACGCAGTCGGACAGCTCCCGGATATTCCAGCCCGGTGACACGATTCTGCTGCCCCGCCGCCAGTTGTCCACTGTTGTACAGTACCCAAAAGATGATAAGCCCTATCAGTGTGTGTTGATTATGTTGAAAACGAAACGCCTCAGGGAATACTATGCTGCAAATCCTGTTGAGAAGAATACAGCGCACGTGCCGGCAGTAAAAGCTTTCGATAGACATCCGCTGCTGGAAAGTTACTTCGCATCGCTGATCCCATATCTGGAATTCCATGAGGAGTTGCCCGAAAAACTGGTGACCTTAAAGATCGAAGAAGCACTGACGATTCTGCGAACGATTGATCAGGGTGTGGATGCATTCCTATCCGATTTCTCGGAACCCGGAAAGATTGACCTGGCAGATTTTATGGAGCAGAACTATATGCACAACATGACGCTGGATAAGTTCAGCTTCCTGACTGGTCGTAGCCTCACGACATTCAAGCGTGATTTTAGTAGGATTTACGGTGCTACACCCCAACGCTGGTTAACAGAAAAACGTTTGAAGCTGGCGCATTACCTGCTGTCAGCAAACCAGCAAAAACCTGTGGAGATCTTCCGTGAAGTTGGTTTTGAGAACCTCTCGCATTTTTCCTACGCCTTCAAGAAACAGTTTGGCTACGCGCCCAAGGAGGTCTGATACAAAAAATATTACCTAACTTTGAATAATTAATTATCCTGCATGCACCCATTATTCAATTATATCAACAACTACGCTACAAATCTGATCACTGAGGACGACTTCAAAATCATTGAAAGTTATTTCGTTCCTAAGAAGATTAAGAAAAGGCAGTGTCTGTTAGAACAGGGTGCCATATGTAAACAATTTGCATTCATCATCAAAGGTGCCATGCGAAAGTATCATACAGACCAGAAAGGTGTAGAGCATATCGTTAATCTGTATATTGAAAACTGGTGGGCGGGCGACCGCGAAAGTTTCTCTTTTTCTACTCCAAGTGCCTACAGCGTGGACGCCTGGGAAGATTGTGAAGTGCTGCTGGTGACCCGGGAAAGTGTAGCAAAGCTCACCAGTGACTTCCCGGCTTTTAATGAGATGTTACTCAAGCTCGATGAACGCAACAACATCTCTACACACAGGAGAATCACGTCGGCGATCAGTGGTACTGCAGAACAGCGTTACGAGGATTTTGTCGACTGCCATCCTTATTTTGTAAACCGTTTCCCGCAGCATATCATCGCTTCGTACCTCGGTATTTCAAAAGATACCCTGAGTAGGGTACGCAAAAAAGGACTACAGAAGTAAGAGCGTTATCATAGACATTTATCTATATTCTTTATCGTCATAGATCATCGTTTTTTCCGGGCTGCCCGATGCATTTTTGCTTCAAATCTAAAGCAATCAGAATATGCAAAAGAAAACCAGTTTTTCAACCAAAGGACAAAGAGCAGATATCGGAGACCTCACCATCTACCGGATTCTGGCGAACAGATATACTGATGCTGTTGGTCCCTTTGTGTTCCTGGACCATATCAGTCCCAAAGTACATACCTCGCCTGTAGATAGCAGCACCGGCGCACATCCGCATCGCGGCATAGCTACATTAACTTATATCATTGACGGCGAGGACGAGCATTTTGACAGTGCCGGCAACTATGCAAAGGTATATTCCGGGGGCATCCAGTGGATGAAAGCAGGCCATGGTGTGCTTCATGATGAAACTCTGCAACCTGACTCTAAAACAGACAATAACCGCACTCATGCTTTCCAGTTTTGGATTAACCTTCCGGCGAAAAATAAAGCAGAGCAACCAGAATATTTAGCGATACAAAGTGAAATGGTCCCACAAAAGAACTTACCAAATGATGCTGGCTGGATTAAAGTAATTGTTGGCAGTTACGAGGATCTGCAATCCATCATTCCCAATTACACCACACAGTTTTTATACCATATCCAGCTTCAGCCGGGACATAGCTTTAACATTACGATCGATGAAAAAATTGAAGTCGCTGCTTTCCTGCCAAGTCAGAAAGCGATATTAAACGGAGATGAATTTGGAGAGGGAGAGTTCATAGAATTCGACAGGGCCGCGGGCGACATCCTAATGGTAAACAAATTGCAGGAAGCTACCGATATCATCCTTTTTGGTGGCGAGCCTTATACAGAAGCTATTGTCGCCAAGGGCCCTTTTGTGATGAATACTTCTGGCGAAATAGCTGATGCTTACCGCGACTTCTATGCCGGCAACTACGGTAAAATCAAGACAGACGCCGGAAGGGTTTAGCATCACTGATACATTCCCATAAACGCGCTCAGGGCAGCTGAGCGTGTTTCATTTTTTCTGGAAATCAGTAGGGTATTCATGGTACCAAGCTCCCTGTTCAATCCATGTTTGGAGATTTTTCGCCCGGCGTAATAGCTTGTGATCACTTCTTCCGGCAACAAGCTGATCCCCACTCCTGCCTCTACAAAATTGATGATCCCCTCGATAGAGTTGAGCACAGTACTCTTATAATGTACAATGCCTTTGGAGCTCAGCCAGGCTTCCAGTCTGGCCCTGAAAATACAGCCCTCGCCAAATACCACGATCTTCAGCGGCTCCTTAGCCAGCAGATGTTTAAGGCTGGGTCCTTCAGCAGCACTGATCAGCACAAGCTGCTCCTCCCTGATGCTGAGCTGATCCAGACCACTGTTATTGATGGGACCGGAAACAAAAGCAGCGTCGAGCTCATAATTGAGTACCCTATCAATCAGTGCGCTCCTCATGGCAGAGCTAAATTCCAACTCTACGTCGGGATATTTCTCTTCAAAATGCCTGAGTGTCTCCGGAACTTTTAAGGCCATGGTGGTTTCTATACATCCTATTTTCAGGTTGCCAATAACCTTGCTACCATGCTGGATATTAACTTTTGCCTCTTCAATCAGGAGCCCGATCTGCTTGCAGTATTTCATCAGGATATGCCCTTCGGGAGTGAGCTCCACCTTGCGGGAGCTTCGGAGAAACAGAGGGGCACCAAATTCTTCCTCCAGGCTTTTAATTCTCGCCGTTACGTTACTTTGCACAGTAAACATCGCCTTTGCGGCCTTTGTAAAACTGCCGGTCGCTTCTACCGCTTCAAATATCTTCAGATCGTTTGTATTCATACCCATCACTAAAGGTGATACTTAATATCACATCTAATCGTTTTATATAATCAAATATGAGCTTTAAATTTGATATAAAAATCATGACAATGGAAAATACATCAATTCATTACCGCAACATTACAGTAAAGGGCTTAAATATCTTTTACAGAGAGGCGGGCAGAGCCGATGCTCCCATCCTGCTCCTACTGCATGGATACCCTACATCCTCACACATGTTCCGCAATTTGATTCCGCAGCTTCAGGAAAAGTATCATATCATTGCACCTGATCTTCCGGGTTTCGGATACTCTGATGCACCCGCCCACGATCAGTTCTCCTATACATTTGACAACCTTGCAGATACTGTACAGGGCTTTATTGATCAGCTAGGTATCAAGCGCTTTGCGGTTTATATCTTCGACTATGGTTCCCCTGTGGGACTGCGACTGGCGATGGCCAACCCGGAGAAGATCACCGGCATCATCTCCCAAAACGGAAATGCCTATGAAGAAGGGTTAAGCAAAGAGTGGGAGCCTATCCAAAAGTACTGGAGAGATCCATCACAGGCCAACCGTGAAGCACTGCGCGACTTCGTTTCAGAAAAGGCTACCTGGTTTCAGTACCATGAAGGTGTGACCGATCCCTCACTGATTGCCCCGGAGGCATACACGCTGGATCAGTATTTCCTGGACAGGCCCGGCAACATCGAGATTCAGCTCGACCTGGTGAAAGATTACAGGACCAATGTTGCGCTGTATCCCAAATTCCATGAATATTTCAGGAAATACCAGCCGAAGGTCTTACTGGTATGGGGAAATAAAGATCCTTACTTTTTACCGGCAGGTGCCGAAGCCTATAAGAAGGACTTACAGGATGCGAAAGTAAAGTTTTACGATACCGGTCATTTTGCGCTGGAGACACACGCTGCAGCAATCGGAGCAGAAATTCTTGAGTTTATGGTTACACTTCCTGCCTAGATGGCAGTGCATCGTATGCCCATCTCTTTCTCAGAATTATCAATCCTGCCCTGATCCGGCTTTTTACTGTACCGAGTGGGAGATCCAGCAGGGTCCCGATCTCAGTATGGGTATAACCTGTACTATATAATAATAAGGGTTCTGTATAAGTTTTCTGGAGCCGCCGTACCTGCAGCAACACATCTATCTGGTCGGTATTGAGTACCGCACACTGACGGCGGTTTAAATTTTTGATCTCCGGTTCCAGCTGACCGGTGATATTTTGCTTCCTGTACGATTTTGAATTTAGCTGATCCAAAGCCATATGTGAGCAAATCTTAGCCATCCAGGTATAAATGCTGCCCTTGTCAGGATCATAGTTTGGCAGGGCAATCCAGATTTTGATAAAGGCGTCATGCAGCACATCTTCGGCAATCTCCTGGCAGGAAATCTTGTGTCTTACCACTTTTAAAAGCGAGGTATAATAATCGCGGTAAAGCTGATCAAATGAGGTTTGATTCGCAGATATCTCTTTGGTGGACATAGTTCAGATAATAGTCATCTGCAGGCAGGACAATAATTTTTTCAAAAAGTCCTATGCCTGCTGATGTTTATTATTGACCCGCTCTATTTCACCACAGGGAAATTACCTCCATCAATGATATAATTGGCTCCCGTAATGTATGAGGCTTTTGGTGATACCAGAAAGTAAACCAGCTCGGCCGTTTCTTCAGGCGCCGCCATCCTGCCCATCGGCACGCCACCAACACGGTTAAACAGCCCCTGCGTCATCTCTTCCATTGTGATCCCCGCTTTCTGCGCCAGGTTATCCAGGAAAGACGACATCGCTTCAGTTTTATTTAATCCAGGTGATACCGTCACCACCCTGACACCCTGCGGAGCCACCTCATCGGACAAGGATTTGCTGTAGGAGTTTAGTGCCGACTTAGCCGCACTGTAAGCCATGGTAGATTCCCAGATCGGAAACTGGCTGCTGGAAGTGGAGATATGAATGATTACACCGCTTTTCTGCTCCAGCATCCCGGGTAGCAAGGCCCTGTCCAGACGCACTGAAGATAGCAGGTTTATCTGCAGCGCCTGATCCCAGTGTTCGTCGCTCAGCGTGCTGTGCCCCCCACCGGGAAATGTATTTGCACCCATGTTGTTCACCAGGATATCTACGCCACCAAACTTTTCGTTGATCTCCTGAGCCAGTTGATTAACCTCTTCCGTCTTCGACAAGTCTGCCACTATAAAATGATAAGGCAGCGTAGTCTCCTCCGGCGCATTGCGGGCAGTCACGATGACTGTAGCCCCGGCAGCGATCAGCCTTGCAGTTATTGCTTTTCCAATACCTTTTGTGCCGCCTGTAACTAACGCTATTTTTCCCAGGAGATCCTGCTCCTGCTGTTGAATATTTTTCATTGTCTTTGATTTAAATTACTTTTGTTTCGCAAAGAAACTAAAGTAGAGGCTGGCATTTCAGATTTCCACTCAGATTGGTGGTAACCAGTCGGTAACTAAAGGCAAATACTGGTATCATAGACGTAACTAATGAGAAAACAACTTCAAAACCCTGATAACTGCGCTATTGTGCGCACTATGGGCTATATTGGCGGGAAATGGAAACCGATCGTACTCATCCGGATACTTAATGGCGTGAAGGTACGTTTCGGAAAACTCGCCGTGCAGATGCCCGATATCTCGCGGAAGATCCTGAGTCAGCAGCTTAAGGAACTCGAGGAAGATGGTTTGATCGTCCGCCACAGCTATATGGAGAAACCTCCGCGCGTGGAGTATGAACTGACTGAGCTCGGAAAAACGGTCATACCGGTACTAAAAGCAATGCACGACTGGGGGACACACATGGAAGATCCCGAAAAAAAATCTGTATGGGAACCTGTAATTCCCTAATTTACCATCCCCTTTCAGCCTTCTTAAGCTGAATATTTTTAAAGTAGACATTTGTCTACTTTTTTTTTCGATATATATCATCGTTGCCCATTTACCCGGTTAACGAGATTAGCAGGCCCAACCTGCAACAAAGTATCATACCCGAAATACTGATAAGTACCGGTATGATCATCAGGAAGGGTCTAAACAATTAGCACATCATGGAAAATACAAAAGTAGTTTTTAACGACAATGGTTATGGCGAAGTGCAGCTTTTCTCAAATGATACCAAAGCCGGAGAAATGGTCATTTCTATCAATCACGCAAAATTAGTGGTCTACCATACCGAAGTTCGTCCGGAATATGAGGGACAAGGATTTGCGAAACTATTACTCGATCAGTTAGTGGGCTATGCCAGGGAAAACGGTTTGAAGATCATTCCGCTATGCCCCTATGTATATGCCCAGTTCAGACGCCATCCAACACTTTATGCAGATATCTGGTCGAACGTTCATTAGAGCAGATTGGCAGCAGGCGCTCAGAACGATATTATCATACATCAATGATTTGTAGCTGACATAACCTGTAACTTAGTAGAAATAAAACTTAATTATGCTGGACATAGTAATTTCATCACGACAGGCAAATATAGGTCCTGGTTTTGCGGTCAAACGTATCTTGCCTTACCAACTCCGGCGGATGGTCGGCCCCTTCATCTTCATGGATCATGGCGGTCCGGTGGCTATGCCCTCCGCGGCTTTCAGCAATATGGATGTGCTGCCCCACCCACACATTGGCTTATCTACAGTAAGTTATCTGTTCAGCGGCGAGGTTACCCACCGCGATTCCCTTGGCGTAGAGCAGGTAATCAAACCCGGAGAAGTGAACTGGATGACCGCCGGAAAAGGGATAGCGCACAGCGAAAGGTTCGAAGATCCCGCCATCAGGGCCGGTGGAAATTTGGAAATGATCCAGACCTGGGTGGCCTTACCTGAAAAAGATGAGGAAGCAGATCCTTCTTTCAGAAATTTCAGCGCCGATCAATTACCGGTATTCACGGACAAGGGTGTCTGGATGCGGCTGATCGCAGGTGAAGCTTTCGGACTCAAAAACGAAGTGCAGACCACCTCCCCCCTGTTTTACCTGCATGTGGTGCTGGAAAAGGGTTCAAGGTTTGGCATCCCTACAGGACATAGTGAAAGGGGTGTATACATCGCTAAAGGCAGTGTTACAGTAAATGGCAATCTTTATCAGGAAGGGCAACTGCTGGTGTTCAGTCAGGGCGTAGATCCGCTGATCATCGCTGCCGAGCAGTCTACCCTGATGATGCTGGGCGGTGAACATCTTGGCGAAAGATATATCTGGTGGAACTTCGTATCCAGTCGTAAGGAAAGGATAGAACAGGCGAAGGAGGACTGGAAACAGGGACGTATTATACTGCCGCCAAACGACAACGAAGAGTTTATTCCTTTACCCGTCATGAATTCGAAGCCTGCCGGAGGACCGCCTCCGAATGCGCTGTCTTAGAATAACCTGCAGGCAAGACCTGAAAAAAAACAGAACAGCTCACAAAGATTGTATCAATTGAGAACATCTCATTTATAAAAAAACATATTAAAAAGCATATCATGGAAATAGGTATAGATAGTTTTGCTTCGGCAATGTATGGAAGCAACTCACTGAGTAGTGAAGTAGCAATGGATCAGCTGCTGGACAGAATAGTAACAGCAGATGAAGCCGGACTGCACATCTTCGGGATCGGTGAGCATCATAAACGGGAATTCCTGGACTCCGCGCCGGCGGTAATTCTTGCTGCAGCAGCGGCCCGGACAAAAAACATCAGGCTGGCCAGTGCGGTAACAGTATTGAGCACCTCAGATCCGGTGCGCGTCTTCCAGAGTTTTTCAACCCTCGATATCATTTCCAAAGGCCGTGCAGAGATCGTCGTAGGCCGTGGTTCAGCCATCGAGGCTTATCCTTTGTTTGGATTTGAACTGAAAGACTATGATGCATTGTTCAAGGAAAAACTGGATCTGCTGTTGCGCATCCGGGATGAGGAATTCATCACCTGGTCGGGCAAGTTCCGTCCTGCAATGCATGAGCAACCCGTATATCCGCGTCCTCTACAGGAAAAGATGCCTGTATGGCTGGGTGTCGGCGGCACGCCAGAATCCTTTGCCCGTGCGGGGCGCCTTGGTCTCCCATTAATGGTGGCCATCATCGGCGGCGAGCCTCACCGCTTCAGACCATTGGTAGACCTGTACCGTCAGGCAGGTAAAGAGGCCGGGTTCAGTCCTGAACAGTTAAAGGTAGGACTGCATTCTCCGGGCTATGTAAGTACAGATGATACCACTGCTACCACAGAATATTATCCTGGTTATGCCGAGTTGTGGACAAAACTGGGTCGTGAACGTGGATGGCCACCAGTAACCAGACACCAGTTCGACAGTCTGATTGCGCCAAGCGGTGTACTTGTTGTCGGCGGACCGGAGAAGGTTGCAGAAAAACTATTAAGACACAGTGAGGCCCTTGGTGGTGTAGACCGTTTTACCTTCCAGATGGATAACGCCGGACTAACACATGAGCAGCTAAAACGCTCCATTGAACTGATCGGCAGCAAAGTAATTCCGCTGATCGCACAAAAATCTTAATCATAAAAAAAGCCCTCAGGTTTTAGATCAAAACCTGAGGGCATTCTATGAGAGTGTAATTAACGAGTTCCTAGTAACCAGGGCTCTGTTTAAGTACCCCTTTACTTCTGTCTATCTGATCCTGAGGAATAGGGAAGTGATCATCTCTTGCTTCGATGACAATTCCTCTCAGATAGTTAAAGTATCCACCTTCAAAGCTGAAATAGCTTTCCAGCGTCTGCTTCGCAATACCCCAGCGTACTAAGTCAAAGAAACGGTGTCCTTCCATGGCAAGCTCCAGCCTGCGCTCCATCCTTACCGCGTTTCTTGCATAGTCTGCACTGGCGAAAGCCGGATAAGGACTTACCCTGTAAGCAGCAGCGACACCACCACCAGCAACAGTTTTAGGAGGCAGCAACGCTGCACGTGCACGCACTTTGTTCACCAGGAATAAAGCTCTTGGCAGGTCGCCCGTTTCAACCGCACATTCTGCAGCCATCAGGTAGATATCGGATAAACGAATCAGATTCACGTTCAAACCTGTTACGTTTGTACTTCCAGGTGCTGTACCGGCACTGATCTGTCCCTGGTCCAGTACATTTTTAACCACTACGAACGGTCCTGCATTCCCTGCATCACGGATCCATGCATCACCCGGCATCAAGCCATAACCTTTACGGTAATCTACACCACGTCTGCCCAGTGTATAATCTATACGTGGGTCAAGCGCCAGTGATGTTGGCACTACATAGTTTGTTTTTGCAGCTCCTGTAAGACCCATATCAGAAGTATAAGGATTCGTGCGGTAAGAACCGTCCAGCAATGGCAGACCATTGGCATCCACTTTGAAAGCATTTGCCAGGTCAATTGTAGGCTGGTAGAATCCGCAGCATGCAATCGCATAAGGGAAGTTCAGCATATCACCTACGTTACCATTATCACCACCTGTACCGTCAGTTCCTACAGCATGTTGTACTGCAAAGATCGATTCAGGACCATTCTCCTTCTCAATGTCGAAGTTATCAGCATATGGCATAGAAACCAGGTCAGCTTTAGCAGTGATCACTGCATTCAGCTGAGCATAAGCTTCAGGATATTTTTTCTGATACAGCAATACTTTACCTAAGTAAGCCTGTGCGATATATTTATCAACACGTCCTACCTGTCCTCTTGGTTTTGCTGTAGGCAGGTTAGCAACAGAATACGTCAGGTCAGATACAATTGTAGGATAAATATCAGGCGTATTATCAACTGCTGCCTCTGTAGTTGTCTCTAAAATCAACGGAACAGATTTAAATACACGTACCAGGAAAAAATAATAGTGTGCACGCAGCAATCTTGCTTCTGCCTGGATTTGTGCTGCACGGGTATCGTCAAATTTAACACTACCCTGTCCTGCCTGTAAGGCAGAAAGCACTCTGATCGTATTGTTACAACGTTGGATACCTTCAAAACATCTGTCCCAAAGATTCGCTAAGTTGTCATTTGTACTTGTTGGCGAGTGCTGCTCAATCAAGTTCATGTTTGGCTGGTCACCATTGCTACTACCCTTGTGGGCATTATCGGATGCTACCTCACCAAATAACCACTGACTAGGCGCGGCACCATAGTTGCCCCAGGTTCCATTTACGTTACCATTTAACAAACCATAGGCACCGGTAAGCAAAGCCTCCACCCCATCTTGCGAGGTCAGGTTTTCTGTAATCAACTCTCCCTGCGGGCTTCCCTGAATAAAATCCTTTTTACACGATACCACAGTGCCAAGGATAGCTATGAGCGATATATATATATACTTTTTCATCTTCTTATCTTTTAAAATTAAAATCCAACACTAAGACCTAACAAGTACTGACGTGGAGATGGGTATATACCCCTGTCCAATCCGGGTACTGAGAATGTATCTGATTCCTGACTGATCTCAGGATCCAGGCCTGTGTATTTTGTCACTGTAAAAATGTTGGTTGCACTTGCATAAATTCTCACTTTGCTGATACCTTGTTTTGTTCCGAATACTTTAACCGGGATCGTGTAACCGATCTGCAGGTTTTTCATTCTGAAGAAACTTCCGTTCTGAACATAGTAGCTAGATGAAGCATATTCTAAGTCAGACACACCTACATAAGGTGAAGGAATGTTGCTGCTGGTATTTGTAGGGCTCCATGCATCCAGTAATCTTGTGCTTCTTGCACCGTCAAATGTTGGGAAATCTGTGAAGTAACGTGTAGCTTCATAGATGTCATTACCCTGAACACCGTTAAAGAACATCGCCACGTCCCAGTTTTTGTATGCCAGGTTTACGCTTAGTGAATACAGGAAATCAGGGTTTGGATTACCAATGATCGTTCTGTCGTTAGGCGTGATGGCACCATCACCGTCAATATCCTGATATCTGAAACCACCTACCCTAGCACCAGTATATGATGGGTTGCCAGTAATTTCGCCAGCATTTTGGTAGATACCTGCAACTTTATATCCGTAGAAAGAACCAAAAGGCTGTCCTGCTTCAAGGATTGAAGTAGTTAAACTTCTGAAGTTACCGTAAGGTTGTTTAGTGATACCGTCAGCCAGTTTCACCACTTTATTCACGTTTCTTGAGAAGTTAACGCCTAGATCAAGTTTGAAAGGATTGTCATTGTTACGGTTTACATGGTAACCTAAGTTTACCTCAACCCCTTTGTTGCTCATATCACCAGCATTCACAAAAGGAGAAGTTCCCATACCTACTGCTGTAGATGGCAATGGTACCGGGTAAAGCATATCTGATGTTTTCTTGTTGTACCAGTCGATCGATCCGTCAAACACACCACCTTTAACAGTGAAGTCTAAACCTACGTTCAGCGAGCTCAGTGATTCCCATTTGATTGCCGGGTTGGCATAAGCATTCTGATAAACACCTGAAATCACATTGTTGCCACCACCCAATGGGTAACCAGCGCTGTTGATTGCACTCTGGAATCTGCTCAGGTAGTTGAAAGAAGGAATTCTCTGGTTACCGGTTTGTCCATAACCTACACGGAACTTCAAGTCACTGAATAGCTTATTGTCTTTCATGAAGTCCTCCTCAGAGATTCTCCATGCACCACTTACAGCAGGGAAGTAACCATACTTATTGTCCGGTCCAAAGTTGGAAGAACCGTCACGACGGATCGTTGCACTGAACAGGTAACGGTCATTGTACGAGTAATCGGCTTTAGCAAACAGCGAGAACAAAGAACCGATTGTTCCTGTACTGGCGTTGCTGATGTTTGAAGCACCTGCATTCAGGTAGTAATAATCAGGGCTGCCCAGTAAGAAGAAATCATTCCTTCCGCCATTCAGCTGTCTGTTGCGTGAACGGATAGCCTCTGTACCAGCAAGGAGATTAATAACGTGTTTGTCAAAAGTCTTTTTATAGTTTAACGTATTAGTCCAGGTCCATTCTGTAGTATATCCCTGGTATTCATTCAGGTTGTTAGAGTTGTTACCTTCAAGGAACTCCAGGTTTGGATAACGTAGAGTCTGTCCATTGTAGTTTTCGTAACGCAAACCAAAGCTTGTACGCGCTGTTAATCCCGAAATAATGTCATACTCACCGAAAACGTTCCCGAAGAAGAAGTTACTTCTGTTGATGTTATCTTTAGCGCGGTGTAATACAGCAACCGGGTTTTCAGCATTTCCTAAACCACTTCCGCGGCTACCTGCAAAATTGCCCATGATATCGTAAACCGGAATGATCGTAGGAATACGGTAAGCCCATGATACCGGACTACCCTCATCCTGATATTCACCGGCAACGTTAGGGTTTACACCAAATCCGAAACCTTCAGAATAGCTGTACTGTGCATTCTGACCGAAGCGTAATTTGTTGTTCAGCGCAGTGAACTGTGTGTTAGACCTGAAGTTGTAACGGGTAAAGCCAGTGTTTTTGATGGTACCATTTTGTTTCAGGTAACCACCGCCGAAGCTGTAGATCGCATTTTCACCCCCACCTGTAGCACTTAACTGGTAGCTTTGTGTTGGCGCACTTTCAGTGATTTCGTCAAACCAGTTTGTTCCCTGCTGATTGGCACGGGTGATCTGGTAGAAAGTGTTAGGGTCCCTGCTGTAGTTATATTTTGAAGGGTCAGCATCTGCCGGAGTGATGTTTTGTCCCGTTGCAGATCCTGCAAGCAGGTACGTTGGTAATGTAGGAGTAGATCCCGTGCCATAGTTGGTACCGGTAGAAGGCGTTAAACCTGCATTTCTGTATCCTAAAAACAGGTAATCAGCATACTGCTGTGGCGACATCATTTTAGGGAAAGAGTTTTTCCTTGGAGTCTGGATACCATAGTAGCTATCTACCGAGATTTTTGGTGCGCCCAAAGCACCTTTTTTAGTCGTGATGATCACCACCCCGTTATTCGCACGTGCACCGTAGATGGAAGATGACGATGCATCTTTCAGTACCTGCATGCTTTCGATATCGTTCTGGCTCAACCATGAAAGTTTCCCTTCATATGGTACCCCGTCGATTACATACAATGGATCATTGTTGTTGATCGTAGTAGTACCACGGACACGGATCTGAGGGGTAGAACCCGGAGCACCGTCAGTGATGATGGCCACACCGGCAGCCTTACCCTGTAATGACTCGATCGCACTGGCCGCAGGTTGCGACTTCAGTTGTGCGATGTTCACTACGGCAACGGCGCCTGTTAAATCCTTTTTGCGCTGGGAACTATAACCAGTTACAACAACCTCTGTAAGGTCATTTTTAATCGGGTCAAGCGTAATGTTTAATGTAGTCTGGCTGCCTACAGGTACTTCTTTGTTGGTATAACCGACAAAAGAAATTACAAGTGTTGCATTTTGCGGTACATTGAGGGCAAAGATACCGTTGGCATCGGAGGTCGTTCCCCCGGGAGCATTTTTAATTTTGATGGAAGCACCTGGAATCGGAGACTGGTCGTCGCCTGCGATGACTTTCCCTGTGACTTTGGTTTGTGCCCTCAGATTGAAGGAAAGACACAGACTCATGAGCAAAAGGATTCCCATCCCCTTGATAAGTGGTAGTTTTCGTTGCATAAGAATATATTTGGTTAATAGTAAGGGTGTAAAATTTTTATTTACATATGGTTAAAAATAGAGTGAATATTCAGGTTAAATTGTTAATAGTAATTTATATTTTATGAATTGAGGCTATTGAAAAATTATCATATACGTGAAAACAGCAGCACAAATCTGCAGAAGCAAGGGCTAGAATTTTGTAATTTATTGCAGCGGGATTAAGCATCACAAAAGGGGATTACAAGTTATATTTGGTTATTCCTAAAACGGTAAATCTAAAGTAGTAAATAGCTTGTGTAAAAACAACACTTAGTGCAACATTTTTTTTGAAAAAAATTATTACCAATAGGATTGTATTGTATATGAGAGCCTTATAAAAGAAGAGAACTCAAAAATATTTTCTCAGAGATAATACTTTTAACTGACTGATTCCTGTAAGATCTGAACCAAAACGAAGCCGCTGGAAAAGATAAGTTGTGGCTAGATCTGTGAATATGGGGCAGGTTCAAGAAAGGTGGGCGTAATTTTGGATACCAGCTTCGCATCTGCGTAGTCAGGATTTGCACTCACTTTTTTCCATTCAGGATCCGCGATAAAAGTTTTCCAATGCTGATCATGCGCTTCCATATCATCGAAAGTCACCATATATATCAGGTTAGGCTGGAACTCCCCTATTACAGTTTCACCAAAAAACACAGGTTTAAAACCTAAACGCTTAAAAATGGCGATCTCCCCTGCATCATTGAACATCTCCCTTTTCTTTGCTCCCGCTGCTTCAGTAGCATGTTCATATCTGCGCAGCTCAAAAATACGTTTGCCCTTCGGCGGAAGTTCCAGTCCGGGCATGTTTTTGAAAGACTTGAGCAAGGAACTTTCAATACGCTCGTAGGCCGGCTCATTTGCCGGAGCATTCAGGTAGGCAGCTCCTGCTGCAAGATATGTTTTGTCCTGTTCGAGTTTAGCATTTACGTTTTCAAATTCAGCGAGAGATGCATAAGGAATGAGCACAACTACACTCGTAAAGCCCGCAGGTTTGATCTCCGTAAAGACACCGATATTTTTTACGCCCAGTTTATTCAAAGCCGGAATCGCCGCTTTTTCAAAATAGTTCTCCACGAGGCTTTGCTGTTTAGCATCCTTCAAGATATATCTTCTCAGTTCGTAGTACATGCGGGTATTTTTTTGAGGTGTAGGTTCACTAAAAGCATAGCGCGGTAATATCGCGGCAGCAGCAGTGCTCAGCAGGGTTGACTTAACAAAAGAACGTCTTTTCATATCTGGTCGTTGATCAGTATCAATTACTAAAGAAAATAATAGTAATGATCACACCTAACCAATATAAAGTATCAATCGTCTTGAGCGATTTTGTAAGTTTACCGATGTGTTTCCTGTTCATTTAACTAAGCTAAACATTTTAAACGATTAAAACTTGATCTTTTGCAAAACCGTATAAGAAACAAAAACAGCCGTTTTCTTTTCAAAAAACGGCTGCTATCAGATGTATTTCAGTTAATCAACGGCAATCAGCGTTGGTGCATCGGCAACAAAAGTATCCAGCACACCGTCAGCGATCTTTACCGCACCCCCAAATCTTGTGGCACCCTTGATCGTCTGTATCGCTGTAGCATCAGCAGCAAAACGTTTTGCAGATGCAAAATAACGCTCAGCTGCTACACTTCCCTGATCTGCTGCATTCAGACCAGCAGCAGTCAACTGAAAGGCTTTGCCCCAAAGCTGCATCGCATCCAGCCATGGTTGTGAAGTCTGTGCAAATGAAGAATCTGCCACACCAGCCCTGATGATATCAGGCACATTCGCAAACTCATCCGCATGTTTGATCAGTCCGGCAATCGCCTCACGACGCGCCTGCACATCACCGGAAGCAATTGCATCACGTACCTGATCCAGCACTGCTTTTAATACCGGTGCCTGCTCCTGCCATGGCTGACTTCCAAATGTCGGTGCCAGTCGTTGCGTATCAAAGAAGGTCAGCAATGCAGCTGTAGTACGGGCGTCACCACCAGACAGCTCACGTGCCGAAGCATGCCAGACACGTTCCGCGTCATAAGCCTTGTCGTTCCATGCAAAAGCAGCCACACCAGTTACAGCTACGCGGCTTGGTGCTTCCTGGTTCATCGGGTTAGACAAGATTCCCGAAAGCTCATGCGATAAACCAGCTTCGCGTTTAGCATATGGGGCCATCAGCAGACGACCTGTAGATTCACCGTAATCATTCACCGGATAGTTATCCCAAAGCAGCGTTTTACGGCCAAAAGCTTTTGTCGCCGCTTTGGCATCCCTCACAGATATCGCCGGTGGCACCACGTCCGTACCCGTCCACTGCAGCACAATCTGCGGGTCAAGTTTTTTCCTCAGCGCCGCTTTATACGGACTCTCCTTGGCATCATAATATTCTGTAGGCACCATGATCAGTGGAGGAGCCGTTGGATCTTTGCGTTTAAGGTTCGCCTGCAGCGCATTTAGCAGGAAGGACTGCGCATTACCTGCCGCTTCAGGGCCAGAAGGACCGAAAGTCTCTTTATCGCGTTCACAATTCCATTTGGTATATTCAATATCGTCGAGCGCCACATAAAAGCTGTGCACCCCAATCGAGCGCAGCGCATCGAATTTCAGTTCCAGTGCTTTTAAATCTGCAGGATCAGAGAAACATACGGTTGGTCCTGGAGAAATTGCATATACAAAGTTGATATGGTTGATCCTGGAAGTTTCCACCAGCTTCGCCAGCTCTTTTAAAGTTGCCGCCGGATAAGCCTCACGCCATTTGTCGCGCGCATAAGGATCATCTTTCGGACTATATATATAAGTATTCGCTTTTACTGTAGCCAGAAAATTCAGGTGTTTGGTACGGTCAGTCATCGACCAGGGGGCGCCGTAAAATCCTTCGATTGTTCCACGGATCGGCATTGCCGGATGATCCTGGATCTCTAAAGCCGGAACCACCTGGCGTTGTGCCAGCTGACGGAAAGTCTGTGTAGCATGAAACAGCCCATCAGCGTCTTTCCCTGCAAGTGTAATCAGCACTCCACCGCCAGTTACCTCACTTGTAATCGTATAACCTTCGGCGTGTGTGTCGAGCGCTGCATCAGTTCTTTTCAGCGCTGTCCGTACCAGTGCCGATTTACCTGTTCCCAGCACTACGTAAGGCCGGTCTAATACTGAAGGTAGCTTAGTGGTTGTCGTTATATTTTGCACACCCGCCATTTTCAGCGAGCTGCGTACGATTTTAACCGCTTCAGGGTCAGTGTCAGCACTAAAAACCAGCACTGCCGAATTTCCCCATACCACTGCGCCCTTGCCAAGCTTTACAGATACCGGTGCGGGAAAGATTGAAGGTAAAGTTGCCGGCGATACCGGGCTGTTGTTTTGCTGCACAGATTGTGCAAAGGTTGTGCTTAGTCCCAGCATCAGCATGGTCAAGCCTCCGGATAAAATTTTCATTGATCTTATAGAATATTTAGGTTTCGGCGCGTAAGTTAGTACATTCAAACAAAAACTTCAGCTAAAAGCATTTAAAAAACCGAACTCAGGCTCCCGATCAATAAGCAAGCGTCTCCAGTATAACCGGGCCAGTCAAACCGGACACCATCAGCCGGCTTTGCGGGTGATAGGGGTTTTTGTTCACAGAAGTTTTGCGCTCCGCAGCCGGCAGCTTGCTGTCTCCAATCAAACGGTTTACCCAGGTGTTGGTCACCTTGATCTCGAGGGTGTTTTTTCCCGGCTTTAAGGCAGAAGTTATATCCAGGGTATAAGGCGCCGTCCAGACACCTCCAACAGATTTCCCATTGACCTTCACTTTGGCCAGGGCAACTACATTTCCAAGATTCAGCATCACACGCGTGTGCGCTGCCCTTCTGCCTGTTTCAAAAGTATTGTGGTATACTGCTGAACCCGAAAAATACTTGATGCTGTCATTATCGCTCTGCGACCAGTCCATCAAACGATTAAACTTAACAGCTTTAGCAGGTCCGCCTTTATCAAAAACGACCGACCAGGGGCTTGTGATCTCAGCGGAGGTGATAGGTTTTGGAAAATTGCTTTTGACAGCATTCTTCGAAGAAACACCGTTTTTTCTGAAAACAACAAATGCACTACCGGTAGCCTCAAGCGATAGCGGAACAGTTGTCACTTCCTGCCCCTGTACAAAAGAAGGTAAATCCCGCGCTGTGCCCGACAGCGGCTCCCACAGTTCGGGCTGTTTGCCAGATACACGGAACTTCGCATCAAAACTCACAGGTATATTCTTTTGGTTTGACACAAAGTAGATCTCCGCATCCTGGGTATGCCGGTGGATAAACAAGACAGAATCCGGCGCAGTGCTCAGCATATCCGGCGCTATCTTCAGCAGATCCAATGCCTGTTGTAAATCCATTCCCTGCATCACCATTCCCTTTCCATAGCGGTTAGTTTTAATCCGCTGACCGTCAATATTTCCCCAGAGCTCCTTACTCAGTGCTGCGACCTCTGCATCCGCATGGCGATAATTCTGCAGACTTGGCGAACGTTCAGGCCTTGGTCCCAGGACTACTGCTCCCTGCCTGACCAGTTCTTTGATCTTCGCCAGCAAGTCCGGTCTGATCGTAGAAAGCTTTGGCAGCACCAGGATACCATAACTCAGCCCATCAGGCAGATAAATCCTGCCATCCTTTACCGTTAACCTCGTTTTGATCACTTCAGCATTAATATAATCAAAAGAATATCCTTTCGGCAAAGCCGGATCCTGCACACCGGTCATCTTTGGTGCATCTTCGCTGATAAAATAAGCTACATCAGCCACATACCTGCCCTGCTGCAACATCAGGTTACACCTTTTCAGGTAGGCCAGAAAATCATCTATCTCAAAAAACCAGGTATTCTTTCTGTTAAACTCGTTCCCGAATGGGGCATTTACCCCCGGGTTTTTATCCTCATAAGCTTGCTGTATATATAAGTGCAGCAGCGTATTGTTGATCCCCTCCGTAAAAAAGCGGTCGGCACGCTGTTTCATCATCGCGGGATAGCGTGAATAGGCAGAGTCTGCCCCTGTGAACGACTCCGCAGAAACTTTGGTTTTCCCATAAATATGTGCTGTAGAAGAGGCTGCCCGGTTTTCGATATCTCCCAAACTGCCGAAGCTCCAGAACTCGCCCGCCACTTCATCGCTCTGCCTACCATACTGCAGAAACTCAGCCGGGAAACCCCAATGCCCATATCCTTCCAGCCAGGTATGCAGCCCGTGCTGATGACTGATTTCCCGTAGACCGCCAACATATTCATACGCTACATTATCCGCTACAAAGCGACGCAGATCCCAGAGAAAACGGTCGGACTGATCCTGACTGCCCACAACCCTGCCCTGTATCGCCGGCAGGTATGGTGTAGGATCATAACCGTACTGTAACCTGAATTTCTCCGACATCCGATCTGTCCAGTTCTGGCTGCCCGTTTCATAGCTGTCCGCCACTACCACCTTCCAGGCTTTGCGGTCGGCAGCAGGTATCCGCTTGATAATCTGCCCCAGGAAAGCCTCAAAATGCGCTTTAATATGCTCCTTACTCATCTTATCAGTTTCCAGACCGGTACCTTCAGGAGATGCCGGTGCATTGGTCACTCCCGTCGGCGTCATTCCAAAACGTTCAATGATCCAGTCGCCCGCCGGCACCTCCCATTTCAGTTTACCCTCCGGGCTCATGAACTTGCTGATATCCTGAACCTTTGCAGGATCTATTACTCCGCTAGCAGATGCGGGTTCCGGCTGCACGCTCCATTGATACGCATCCCAGTACGGCAAGGGTGTCTGCCACATTTTAGCCAGGGTTTTACCGATATAATCATCTACCACAGGTGTGGATGCCAGCCTTACTTCAGCAATCACTGCCGGACCTTGAATATCCTTAAAAACAACCCTGAACTGCTTTGCAGTGGTCGTTGGTATAGATACTGTGAGCGGGCCATAGGGTTTGAAACCTACATTGAGCTCCGCCCGGGAATGATCTACAGCGAAGCTCTTCACTGTACGATAATTTACACCCTCCTTTACCTGCAGCTCTCCCGAGAAATGCAGGGCTGAGCGCAGGGGTTTGATCAGCAAACTGTTTACCGTATAATCCTGAGCAGTACTGATGTCCAGCACAAAAGGTTTTTTTGCCTCCAGCGAAATCCCCGTTGAATCGTTATCGTCTGTCAGGCGGTTCAGATCTGAAATTTGAGGCAGGGAAGTCAATCCTGGCTTTAAAGAATTGATACTTTTATGATAACCTGCCGAAACCGGATAAGCAATCACTTTTACATCCTGAAATTCCTGATGAGGACGCGCAAGGGTCTGATCTATTTTCAAAGGTCCTTTGACAAAAGTTTCAGCGGAGCTGAGGTAGCGCATGGACTGTGCAGGTTTTACCCATGGTCCGCCCGACTGGCTCCAGCCGGGACTATTGAAAATACCGATTTCGATATTCAGCCTGGTCGCTGTTTTTAGTGCAGCATGCATGATCTCCCACCAACCTTCAGATAAGATTTTCACCTTGCCGTAGGGTACGCCTTCCCCACCGATATTGCCGATAAAGGCCCTGTTGATGCCCACGCGCTTCATCGCTTCCAGATCCCTGACCACCCCTTCCTTCGAAATATTGTCCGACATCCAGTACCAGTAAACTGTCGTTTGTATAGAATCCGGAATCTGGTTAAAACCCGTTTCCGGTTTTAGCAAGGGCTTTTCTTTATGTTTGGCAGCTTGCGAATATACCAGTGATACATTGATAAGGCATAACAGCAGACACAGCGTTTTCTTCATCAGGTTTAAAGGCTTGTTTGGTTTTAAGCCCTTAATATAGCGCATTATAACTTAAACGCAACCTTAAAATATGAGCTTATATCCTGCGCCCCTGATACTCATGAGCTCAATGGCCGGGTCGTCCCTCAGCATTTTCCGCAGGTGCGACATAAAAACATCCATGCTGCGCGCATTGTAAAAACTATCATCGCCCCATATTTCCAGCAAAGGCAGCTGCCGCGCCAGCAGTGTATTCCGGTGTTTCAGCAAGAGCTGTAAAAGTGCCGTCTCCTTGAAAGAGAGTTTGTAGGTATTCACAGGGGTACTCAGCTGCTGACTTACCGGATCCAGCACAGAGCCGCCAAACCTCTGCAGGCTCTCTTCAGCGTCATTTTTGACACCCGTCGGTTGGAAACGCTGCAACAGGGCTTCCATGCGCACCAGCAGCTCCCCCATATTAAAGGGCTTCCGCATGTAATCATTCCCCCCGCTGTTAAAACCCCTGATCACATCTGCAGCCAGCGATTTGGCACTGAGAAAAATGATCGGGATACCACTGTCCTGCTTCCGGATATCTTCCGCCAGAGTATAGCCATCTTTCAGCGGCATCATGATATCCAGCACGCAGATATCCGGGGGCGATGTTTCAAACAAACGCAGTGCTTCCTCACCATCCGCGGCAAGCTCCACCTCATAGCCACTGCTTCTGAGGCCATCACTAATGATCTGCGCCAGTGTAGGCTCATCCTCGGCGTACAATACTTTATATTTCATGGTATGCGGGTAGGTCGATCGTAAATATACTGCCTTTGCTGCTGCTTTGGACGCTGATATGTCCCTTGTGCAGGCTTATGATCTGGCGGACGTAATAAAGGCCCAGGCCCGACCCTTTTACATTATGGATATCGGGATGATCCGAGACTCTGAAAAAGCGATCAAATATCCGCTCCTGGTATTGTTTCGGAATACCCGGACCTTCATCCTGCACGGTAATTTTTACTCTTTTTGCATCTGATCTGCAGGTTACGGTAATCACTGCAGGTTTACCGCTGTATTTAATGGCATTGTCGATCAGGTTATAAAAAACACTGGTCAGGTGCACCGGGTCTCCATCCACAAAACAAGGTTCTGCAGAGGGCAGATAATTGATCTGCAGCTGCTGTGGATTTCCGAGGCGCATTGCAGAAACCACACTCTCCAGTCCCTGCTGCAGGTCGTACAATTCCGGCCTCAGCCTGATGCCCCCGTTATCCAGCTCATCCAGGTTCAGCACCTTATCAATGATCTGGTTCAGCCGCTGAATTTCAGTTTTACTGATGCCTACATACTCATCCAGCTTTGCGGGTTCATTTGCCAGCTGGTAGCGCGTAATGGCATCCAGTGCTGCATCGATAATCGCTACAGGGGTTTTCAGTTCATGCGTCATGTTGCCCGTAAAAGCAAGTCGGGCATGCGTATACAGTCGCTGGCTCCGCATCATCCTGAAGAGGAAGTAGAAAGCCAGACCAGTCATCAGCAACATCAGCAATGAGGAGATCAGGTAATAGCGCATGCGGTAGATCACCACATTATCCAGGGATGGTACCACATACTGATAGCTGTGCAGGAAAAAGTAGATGTTATAGGCATACAGCTCACTGCGGTAATCGGCCTTCTGCGACTGCTTCCAGAGCTTCATGTCTTCGGGTTTACCAGTGTCAAAGTTATGCAGCAGGTGATACCCTCTTACATTCAGGTTATTCTTCTCAAACTGCTTTTGCACCAGGCTGTCCATACGCTTCAGGTCTCTCTCGTCAGCTTCCTGTATCGTTTCCAGCGATTCACCTTTATCAAATATCCTTACGATCTTCCGTTTTTTCTGAACTCCCTTTTTTTCAGGTATTCTTAAACTGATATCAATGAAGGTACTGTCATCATTCATCACTGATTCGAAGCGCGCCGACACATGCCGCTTGCGCATCTTGACAAAAGCCTGCTTTGTCTGCAGCCACTCCGGCGAGAGAAAGAAATTACGGAAGTTCTCACTCTTTTCGTGCCCGCGTGCCACACTCAGGTAATCGTTCGTGCGCGAAGCATCGTTCAGCGCCTGCTCCAGGTCGCGTTTTAACTGTACCTGCTGCGCATGAAAGAGCTGCAGCAGCCATGCAGCCTGCAAGCCAATGCTGGCGATAATCGCGATTGCCACCAGCGGATAAGCGTATCGGTTTGATAACCATTTCATCTTACTAAGTTGCTAATAATTAGCGGATGCTGATCAGCCCTCCTGCAGATTTAACCTTGTTTAACATTGCTTAACGAGCCATAACATTAATCCAGGCTAGGTTTGTACCATGAAAACGATCGCATTTATTCTCCTGTTATTTTTGCCTTGTCTGGCCTTTTCACAATCCATAGTAAAGGGCAAAATTAATGATACCTCCGGAAAGCCATTGGATGGCGTAACAGTAACACTGAGCCTCGACCAGAAAGTGGTGGCTTCGGCCTTTGCCGACCTCGGGAACTTCAACCTTAAATATCCCGCGGCGGGAACTTATATGCTGTCGGCCAGCCTTGTGGGTTATGAGCCCCTGCTGATGCAGATACAGTTGCCCAAAGACAGTCTGCTGCTGGTGATGCAGGCCAGCAGCAAGCAACTGAATGAAGTGACTATCTCCTACCGCCGCCCGCTGATCGAGCGTAAGATCGACAGGCTCAGCTTTAACGTGGAGAACAGCATCCTCGCCACCGGAGGCAGCGCCTGGGAGGCAGTCAGCAAAACACCTGGCGTACAGATTACTGCCAGCAACGAAGTAACTGCCAACCGTAAAAACGTCAGGATCTACATGGATGGGAAACCACTGGAAATCTCCGGCGACGACCTGCAGGCTTATTTGCAGGGCTTACCCTCAGATCAGGTGGCGCGTATCGAGCTGTTCTCCAACCCTCCGGCACAGTTTGATGCCGAAGGTGCCTCAGTCATCAACATCATCAGCAAAAGCACCAAAAAACAGGGCTTAAACTTAAGCCTCAACAGCGCCTTTACCCAGGCTACCTACAGCAGGTACAGTGCGGGAACATCCTTCAATTACCGAAAAGACAAGCTGAATATCTTTGGCAGCTACAGTTATGCCCGCCGCCATAACTTTCAGGATCACGATACCTATATCAATTTTGGCACCTCCTTCTGGAGCAACCCCAGCCGTAACATCTACAAAACAGACAACCATACCTACCGCGCCGGCGCAGATTATCAACTGTCAGAAAACCAGGTACTGGGCGTGTTGTTCAGCGGAAATAACCGCAATGGTACTACTGCAGGGAGCGGCCTCACCAGCGTAATCAGCAATCAGCAGCTGGATTCTACGCTGCGCACGGATAACTTTTCCAAAAACCAGGGTAATCAGTATACGTATAATCTGAATTATAACCTGAAGCTCGATTCAGGAAAAAGCAACCTGAATATTGATGCCGACTACTCGACATACAATACGAACTCTGAAGCATTTGCCGATAACCGTTCCTTTCTGCCCGACGGCAGTCAGACGCCCAGCATGTTCCATATCTTCACCCCCAGCACACAGGACATCAGCATCTACTCCGGTAAGGTAGATTATACTTACCAGATCGCAAAAGTATGGGACCTCAGTTCAGGCATCAAATACAGCAGTACGGAGAGTAAGAATACTTTCGATTACTTCGACAGGGTAGAAAGTACGCTGAGGCCAGTGCCGGAAAATGGTAACCATTTTACTTATAAAGAGAGCACCGCAGCAGCTTATACCAGTCTTACGCGTACGCTGGGGAAATTGACCTTGCAGGCTGGTTTGCGCGCAGAACACACCCGTACCCGCGGTTATTCTATCACGCTGGATTCCTTAAACCAGCGAAATTACTTCAAGCTTTTCCCAACGTTTTTCGGCCAGTACAAAATCAATGATCAGCATGAGCTGCTTCTCAATTACGCCTACCGCATCAACCGACCGGAATATAACAGGCTCAACCCTGCCAAACGTTTTTCTTCCCCCTACAATATTTACGTCGGCAATCCCGCCCTGCAGCCTTCCTTTGTACACAGTATTGAATTGGGTTATACCTTCAAACAAAATTACAACCTAACCGCCTACTATACGCAAACGCAGGACCTGTTTACCAACATCAACATTCAGGACAACGAAACGAAAATTTACTATGGCACACATGCCAACCTGGGCTATAGCGCCATGGCGGGATTAAGAGTATCGGCGACTATCCATCCCCTCTCCTTCTGGGAAATCTATGCTCTGGGAGATCTGTATAGGCAGCGCGAAAAGTCTGCTTACCTGTCGGGAAGTTATGATAACCGCCTTGTTTCCTTCGGTGGAGTCCTCAACCAGTCCTTCACCATCAAATCAGATATGGGTTTAAAAGCAGAAATCAACGGTGTTTACAATGGCCCGGGTTTACAGGGGATCTACCGCAGCGGTCATAATACATTTATCGACGCCGGTATCAAAACCGATATTTTTGCCGGTAAAGGCAATCTTCGCCTGGCAGTGAGCGATATATTCAACACCAATTACTATAACGTCGGCATTAATTTTCAGGATCAGCAAAGCAGGTTCTTTCATCAGGTTGAAAGCCGCAGTGTGACGCTGAGCCTTAGCTACCGACTGGGTAAAAACCTCAAAGCTGCACGAAGCAGGACAACTGCGAGTGAGGAAGAGCGGAAACGCGCACAGTAGTGATTTTATTTGCTGGATATGCTTTTCTGAAGTTTCCTCTTCAGGAATTTCCTCAGCGGCATATCCAGTAAAATCAAGACCAGGTACGCCAGTCCTACCAAGGCTGCTGTTCCAAGAATAATGACCATGACCATCGTCTGAAGAGAAGGTTTCTGGCGCTCTATAAAACTGAGGCAGATCCACATAAAGGGATAGTGGATCATATACAGCGGATAAGAAATATCACCCAAAAACTTGCATATCCTTTCCCAGCCGGATGTTAAACGGGCGCCTGCACCCAGGGCTACCAGGAAGGGAAAGTAGAGCAGCACCACCAGCGGGTCCACGAAATAGTTAGTTTTTTCTGCAAAGGGAACCATAAAAGTAAGCAGCAGCAATAGCGACATGACCGGAAACCCGATCCTGGATTTCAGGACCCAGTTTGAGCGGAATAACAGGATGCCCGCGAGGAAGGAATAAAACACCCTGATGCCACCACCCCAAAAGTTATCTCCGCCCCAGCCTACGCCAAGATAACCCGATTGATAAGTTTCATAACACAGGAGAACTGCTGCTACGATTAATAGTATCCGCATCGCTCCTCTCCTGAGTTTGAATAATATCAATGCATAAAAGATATTGGCAATATATTCCCAGAAGAGCGACCAGGTTGGAGGGTTCAGGTGAAAGAAGTTAAAATACCGCTCCGTTACTGTCGGGAAAGGGATCAGCAGGCAGGAGGCGATAAACATCAAAAATGTTTTTCCTGCATACTTAGCATATAAATTTATAAAAGGATCATATACAAAAGTGATCAGACCGATCAGCGATCCAATAATCACCAGCGGATGCAAACGTATCAGCCTCAACTTCATGAACTGCCATACCCCCATTTGTCCGATGCGGTGATCATAGGCATAGGCAATCACAAATCCCGAAAGGCAGAAGAAGAAATCTACCGCCAGGTGGCCATGGGCGATGAAGCTATCGTGGTAGTCGGGCACCACAAACTCCATAAAATGATAAACCACCACAGATATTGCAGCTACTCCACGTAATCCGTCAAGTATCTCAAAATGTTGTTTTGTCGCGAGGCTGGTTTTCTGCACGGGCGACTAATTAAATGATCTCCTGAAGGCCAGGGGCGACAAGCTTGTTTTTGCCCTGAACAATTTGGTGAAGGAGGAAGGATGGCCGAAACCTAGTTCGTATGCTACTTCAGATACCGATAAAGCTGTGGTAGATAATTTTTCCTTCGCCTTGTCAATGATCTTCTGATGGATCAGGCTCTGTGTATTCTGCCCGATCACGGCGCGTACCATATCACTTAAGTACCGTGGAGATACATTCATCTGGTCAGACAGGTACTGTACCGTGGGTATGCCATCTTCCAGTGATACATTGCTATTAAAGTAATCATCCAGGATATCATCGAGTTTCTGCAACATATCATTGTTTACAGCCTTCCTGGTTATGAACTGCCTTTTATAAAAACGATTGGAATAATTGAGCAGCAGCTCGATCTGTGAAATGATCACATCCTGACTAAAATCATCGATCCTGCTGTTCAGCTCTTCCTCAATATTATTGAAAATTGATATGATGGTTGCCGCTTCTTTCTCCGATAGGTGCAGCGCTTCATTTGCGGCATAAGAGAAGAATCCGTATTGCTTGATCTTCTTTGCTATGGGGTAGCCCAGGAAAAAATCGGGATGAACCAGCAAAGTATACATGGAGCAGGTCTTTTCCACCTCCGTGCTGCAGTTGGCAAGCAGCTGATTGGGTGCCGCGAATAACATTCCGCCATTGCTGAAATCGTAAAAACCCTGTCCGTATTTTACCCTGCTGCCCAATCCGGGTTTAAAAGCAATCCTGTAGAAATTGGGTATTGTATTAGCGCTGAGCTCGTTGATCGGCAATACCACCCTTTCAGTGGAACCATCAATGAGGCTGATCAAAGGGTGTACCGGCGATGGCAAAGCGTGATATTTATGGATATCTGCCAGCGTAACCGGTTGCACATCAGCAGCTGTTTTCTTTTTCATTCAAATGATAGGTTTATAATAGTGATGACACCCACATGCAGGTGTCATCACTAAATTTATAAATTATGTCGTAAACGAAGCACGATCATCATAAAATTTGACTCTTCTACCACGGATAGGCTCCTTC
Source organism: Pedobacter sp. MC2016-15 (assembly GCF_026239695.1). Lineage (GTDB taxonomy): Bacteria > Bacteroidota > Bacteroidia > Sphingobacteriales > Sphingobacteriaceae > Pedobacter. Next base: position 985,468 of record NZ_JAPIVS010000001.1, read on the forward strand.
AGAACCTGAGAAGATGCTTTCAGGACCATTTTCTCCCAGCGCCGCACGTACGATGTTGCGGGAGCCTTCTTCTAAACTATCAGTTCCCTGGAAATTATTCATAGCCGTAGCAGTGAAACCCGGACTGGCAGCTTCTACTTTGATATTTGTAGATTCCAGGTCCATCGCCAGTGATAAGGTGATGGCGTTAAGCGCTGTTTTTGAGGCGCCATAAACTACGCCGAAGCCACCACGGAAAGGAAAGCTTGGGTCAGAGTTCAGCGTGAGCGAAGCCATGCCGCTGGAAACGTTTACGATACGGGCACTTGGCGCCTGACGCAGCAGCGGAAGGAAAGCCTGCGAAACTGCAAGCACTCCGAATACGTTGGTTTCCCATACTTCACGCACTTCATCCAGCGATGCTGAAACGGCTTTACCTGAGGCCAGGATCTCTTCCAGTGTTCTGCCAGGTGCTCCTGCATGTGCGATACCGGCGTTATTTACGAGAAGGTCTAGTCTTCCGAACTCCGCAGTGATATGTGCTGCTGCTGCAGTAATGGAGTCATTGTTGGTTACGTCAATAGCTACAGGATAGGCGTTTGCCCCTACTTCAGCTACAGCTTCTTTGGCGCTTTCAAGTTTACGGGCGCCAATCACTACGCTGAATCCATGTCCAGCTAATTCTTTGGCTACCTGCAAGCCAATGCCTCGGTTTGCGCCAGTGATCAATGCTACTTTTTTGTCGTGTATAGCTGCGGGTGTTGCAGCGTTTGTTTCAGATTTGTTAGTCATAACGTTTGTTATTAAAAGATAATAACTCAAAGGTCTGACCTGCGCATTTGATAAAATTTGCCAAAATGCCGGAAAACTTTGCTGAAATGAGTTTCAAAAAAATTACCACAGTAAATGATTTCGGGATTACATTTCGCAGATGAAACAGCAAAACGACAGGTTATGGAAAGTTATTCTGGAGCATTTTTTTTATGATTTCCTGCTCCTGATAGATCCTGATCTGACTGCATTCCAGATGTAAAGGAAAAGGAGCTCGTCAATTTTCTTTTTTACTATGTAAATTTTGAATTTTCAGAAACACAAGCTAAATTTGAACAGGAAATTAATTTGTTAACAAATAAGAACATCAGCAAAATGACGATTCAACAGATTGTATTGGGGCAAAGGGAACTTATTGGCAAGAGAAAAGGGATTAAAATTGGGGAAAGGAAAGCAAAAGAAGAAGTGGTTGCCAGAATGTTAGAAATGAAAATGCTCAGTGAAGAGCAAATAATTGAAATGACAGAAGTCACTCCTAAGTTGGTCGGCAGGATACGTAAAAAGCTGGAAAAGGTACACTAACACCAATCAGTGTACACGCGACAGTTATTATGTTTTTCGGCTTAATCAAGGATAATGAACTAAATCTGCCTTCACAAACACGATCTTTCCTGCTGTGAATTTGAAATCAAAAGTTCCTCCTATATTACCTTCCGAAAAATCACCAGTAAACTCAACTTCCAAATGCGCAGTTTCTTCATCACTTATCAATAGATTAACTTGCGTTGTATGGGTACGATAGCCAATGAAGTAATTTTCAAAGTATTCTCTGATGCCAGGATGCCCCTTAAATTTTCTCCCGACAGATGGATCATCTAATACCGCATCCGGTGAGTAGTATTGCAGGTATTTTTCCGTATCGAAAGCATTGCTGGCGTTGATCCATCCGCTTATCATCGTTTGTATATTCATCTTCATATATGTTTTATTGTCGATACAAAGATGATGTAACAGAAAATTCTAACCTTCACCAAAACGGAGGTATTTGTAACCGTTTTGATGATTTTCCATATTGAAAAATGCTGAAGACACTCAGGAATAAAGAGAATTCTTAAATCTTTTCGCTAACAGCCCGGTAGCTTGCTCAGGGTCTATATCAACGACAATGATTCCGGCTCTGCCGTACTCTGCCGCCAGCAAACACTGACCATTGGGGTCGACGACCGCACTTGCTGATTCAGGATATAACGAAGAATAATTGACACTTGCAAAATAGATTGTATTCTCAAGCGCCCGCATCATCATCGCTTTTTCGTAGTATGGATTGTTTTTGTGCCCCCATTCTGTAAGCTGTATTCCGCTGGTGTTGCTGCCCGTAAAGTGAGGATGAAAGACAAGCTTCGCTCCCTGTTGCGCCGCCCACCGTACTGACTCCGGATAGCGAAAGCCTTCATGACAGATCGTGATACCAAATTTCACACCATTGATCTCGAAAATCTGCCTCTGGTTGCCTGCTGCCCAAAGATTATCTTCTGAAGGGTCTAACTGGTTTTTAGTTTGATACCCCAGGATTTCTCCTTTACCAGAAACTACATATGCCAGATTATACAATTGCCCAGTGATATGCCAGTCCATAGGAACAATGATAGCCATTGAATTTTCTGCAGCAATATCACAAACCTTATCCAACGCTGATTGCAAGCTTTCCCGAGATTGGTCTTCTGGCGGATATCCCATTCCAGGGTACCCGGGAAGATAAGATTCCGGAAAGCATATAATTTCCGCCTGCTGTGCTGCTGCCTTCTTTACCATCTGTTCAAGCGTAGTTAAACCGTCATTGATACTTTTTGGAAAGGGAGGAGAAGCAAGGGCTATTTTCATAGACCGAAAATAATAATTTTCATCTTTTTGACGGTAGATATTAGCGACAAAAACGTGATTTAACCCATTTAACTCGAAATAGAATAAGCACTTCTGATAATATTCAGAGCAATTCGCTCTGATCTCTATGGGCAAAACTGCACTCAGGAATGTGCAATTTAATCGCTATTTTGCACTTTGTTTAGTGCAAAAACTATCTGATTTTGCACTAAACAAAGTGCAAAATCAATAATTTTAAAATAGGTATTGGGAATAAAGTTTCGTTATTGAGATACCATTGCTGCCCTTGCCGAGCTCGTTAAGGAAGGCAAGATCCGCTACATCGACTGGCGCAGGGCGATTATATTGCTCCTATTCCGGGTACCAAACGTGTCGACCGTCTCGAAGAAAATGTAGCTACAGACAGTATCGAGCTTAGTGCCGCGCAAATAGAGAAGCTGAACAACCTCAAACCTGCCGCAGGCGAAAGGTATGAACAAGGGGCTATGGCCTCCATTGAAAAGTAATCACACATCCCCCGGGGCAACAAGTGCAGAAACCTGAGGACCCGGGGATATGACTACACATAAAGATGTTATTTAAGCACAATTTCAAAAACTTTTTACTCTTTCCATAGTTAGCTTAATTATGATGAAGAGAGATTTCCTGACCATTGGGATTGGCGCATCTGCGGGATCGCTACAAGTGATAATAGACTTTTTTAAGGAAATACAGCCTGATATGAATGCAGCTTTTGTAGTTGTGACTCATTTATTGCGTGATCGCAGAAGTCAGCTTGATACCATATTGAGCCGTCATGCTCATATCCCGGTGGTTCGCGTAGAATCAGATACCCCCCTTTCTGCCGGGCACATTTATGTGATGGTCGAGAACACGCTTCTAACTACCGAGAATCATATCCTTCGGGTAAAACCACGTAGTACGGAGATAGTGAATAAAGCAGTGGATGTATTCCTGAGCTCACTGGCAACAGATGCCGGAGAATCCGCTGTGGCATTGATTCTTTCCGGTGGAGGCAAAGATGGCTTAACAGGATGTCAGGCTATTCACGATCATGGAGGAAAAGTGTTTGTACAGGATCCGGGAACAGCCAACGTTACGGGAATGCCCGAGGCAGTAATTGAGTTCGACCATCCGCATATGGTGGGCGACATTGTTACTCTAGCCACAGAAATTAATAAGTTAGATATAACAGTAGAATAAAGGACCCATTTATTCTGTGATAACGGTATTGATAAATTTCCTGAGATCTGAGAGAAAAAGCTCTGGTTCTTCCATCGCTGCAAAATGTCCTCCCGACGGCATTTCAGTCCAATGCACCACATGATAAGTTTTTTCTACGAATGAACGGGGAGGCGGTATAAATACCGGATCCGGAAATGCTGCCACACCCATTGGAACGGTTATCTTCGTTCCGGCAGGGAAATGATTAGACTCTTCCAACTTCTTGCCGTGATAAATCCATGTTGAGGTGACCGTAGCTGACGGCGCGATATACAACATGATGTGGTCCAGCAACTGTTGTTCCGATAACTTACTCCATACATCCGGACTCCCGTCGGCGAGCTTAGGCAGGTCGGTCCATTTACCAAACTTCTCAAATATCCATGCGGTGAGTCCAACAGGGCTATCTGCAAGGGCTACACCCAATGTCTGCGGACGCGTCTCCTGCTGGTGGTTGTAGCCTGTCTCCCAGTCGAGAATTACCTCTTCACGACTAAACCGCAGCTTTTCTTCTTCTGTTTCCGGCACAATATCCTCAGCAAAAATACTGGCCATATTGATATGAAAACCCAACAAAGCCGAAGGTTGCTGAAAAGCCATCCAGGAGGCGATATGAGCACCCCAGTCGCCACCCTGTACGATATATTTATCCTCCCCAAAAAGGCGCTGCATCAGCTGATTCATCAGTTGCCCAGCCCTTCGCGGACCAATAATTCCTGTAATCGGATTCGAAAAGGCGAATCCAGGTAAGGCAGGAATGATCACATCATAACCGTCCTCAGCGAGCGACTGAGGGATACTGCCAAATTCCAGGAAAGATCCCGGCCAGCCATGCAGCAGCAGCACTGGAGGTTTCGTACCATTGCCTTTTACATGAATAAAGTAAATCGTTTCCCCCTCAATTTCGGTGATAAACTGCGGTAGTTTATTCAGTTGCTGTTCCGTAGTGCGCCAATCGTACTGGTGCAGCCAGAAATCCACGAGACGTTTAAGATCTGCAATCCCTACTCCGGCAGTCCATCCACCGGCATCAGGCAACAGACTCCAATCATAGGCTTCAACCTTCGCTTTTATATTTGCAATATTCTCTTGTGAAATGTGGATTTGATAAGGTCTGATCTGCTCGCTCATGATAACTGATATTATCTAAATAGTTTTGTTGTATACTCCGCCGTATGTCTTTTTCTGTTCTTAAGTCGCTCGTTTACAATAAACAACACCAGCTCTTCCGATGTCAGGCTAATCAATGATAAGATATCAAAAACACCTTTTGTGGTTATTCTCAGATTCTTGGAAAGAAATTCGATTTGATTCCCATTGTAAGGCAATTTGTTATGGTTTATATATGGTGGAATTGCGAGTTTCATAGCGTCGATTTTGATATTATAACTCATACACTATGCCATTGTTTAACGATATTCGAAATTAGTGTAACAAGACTGTCAAATATGATCGAAGTCGTCACTTGTTAATTTGGAAAATAGCTGAACACAAGATTACAAGAACCCCTACCCTTGACATTAAAGATCTCAGTTCTGCCTCATATAGGCACTACAAGGAAAATACTCTTAAAACTATCTCCGCAGATACGGGTTATGTAATTATTAAAACTGAAAACCATGGAAAACAATAATGAAATTACCAGCGATCTGAAAGGATTGATCAATATCCTGAATGACGGAAAAGAAGGTTATGAATCAGCAAGTGAAACAACCGAAAGCACTGAATTGCAGGGTTTATTTTTAAAATACTCAGCACAGCGCGCAGGCTTTGCAGCGGAGCTGAAAGATCACCTCGCAGCACATGGAGGGGAATCTGACAATGAAAGCGGTGGACTTCTCGGCGTACTGCACCGCACCTGGATTGACATCAAACAGGCACTGACCAGCAAGGAAGATACGGCCATCCTCGGCGCCATTGAAACGGGCGAAAAAGCAGCTTTAGAAAAGTTTGATGCTGTGCTCGACCATCCTGAAACGCACGCTGATCACATCGCATTGCTGCAACGCCAGCGGACAGGTATCCGCGAAGCTCTCAGCGAAATCGAGACCTTTAAGCAACGTCTGGAGAATATCAATTAATCATATCATTTAGAACCATAAATATCAGGGTAGCTCATGAAGTTGCCCTGATATCTTTTCATATTATAGTAATTTATATCAATCTGTATGTTCCGAAACATATACACCTTCCGTCTGTAGCAACGCCGAGTTATCCAATGTAAAATCCTTCGAGTAAAACGCGAATAATCTTTCTGTTGATAAAGCTTCCGCGACGTACATCCCGGGAACAGCCACGAAAGCATTAAAAGCGGTATGATGATGCTGTGCTTTTTCAATTATCCCTTTTATCAATTGCTTCTTACTATAAGATGATCGAAATCCCCGGGAGAGTTGTTCCCTACCCATAAACCCAATCTTCCTTTACGAACTGCATTCAACGATTTTACTGTCAGACATGGCTGATCTGACTTATTTGTATATACTTTGATCATTTCCCCCTTCAGTTCAATCCTGACATGAAACCATTCCGCAGGATTGATCGCCGGAGAAACCTGTCCTTCATATATACCAGGAAATTCGTTCCGCAGACGCTCCCATCCATACTTATTCTCAAAGACATACTGGACCATATGACTCCGCTGTGCACTATCTGCCGAAAGAAAATTAAAGGGCCTGAAATATATCGCCTCACAGGTGTCCTTCGTTGTTCCATGAAAGGCAACACCCAAAAAACTACCCTGTTTAACATCCTTACCTCGCAAATCAATTTCGATCGTGCCCTCAGAAAATTGCACTCCCTTTAACCAGGCTACACCATATCCATCAGCTTCGGAAAGACGGACAGCACTTTTATTCAATGCAGAAACAGTTCTGTTGTCTCCCTCAATCAGTCCCTGGGATAAGAGCTTTACCAGGTCATAGCTTCGGACTTGTGCCAAACCGTTTAACCCAGGGAACACAAGGAGAAAAAGAATAAAGAAACGTGAATAACGAAGAAATGGATATATTCCTGATTTCATATTACGAGATATTTAATGACCCACTCAACTTATGTATAGACAAATATACCTTGATATTTTAAAATCATGAGCTAATTCGTCAAACATCTACCGGCACATCTCGTCTACCGTGCAAAGCCATTCTGTTTCTTTTCTTGAGTGAAAGAGTTATATTGAATAGTTGTGCGCACATAACATCATGCATATTGATGTAAGTATGCTTTTGAACAAGTTGCTGCTTTTGATGAAAGGGGTAGTTATCATGTGTGAAATTGATATATTGATTAACGTGAAGATAAAGTAATTATCAATTCTCTTTAACTTTAACCGAACCATAACCCGATATCAGGTTATCCGTTGTCACTCCCTGAATGATCAGCCGAAACTGACCAGTCAATTCTCCTGTGCTGAATTTAAGTTCCGCTTCGCCGGCTGAATTTGTCAGCAGTCCTGATTGCCAGTAGATCGTGGAGCGATGAGGGTTATTGCTCTTTTCTTCTTCAGTAACATAATATTCCTTACCATCACCTATCGCATTCATCGTCAGGCCAGAGATTTTCTTTTCTTCGGTACAGCCGTGATAGTAAACATCCTTTACTTCGAAATAGTTTCCTTCCAGATCGGTCCTTATCTGGTACATCTTTCCCGAAATTGGTTTGAACCTGTTTACACTTTTTGCATAATTGAGGTAATCATGTTCGTCAACATAATCACCACATTCATTGACCCCGGGAACACCATGATACCCATGTAGAGATCCGTTTCTATTGTTCGCTTTGATATTAACCGTTTGCAGATTGATATTGTGCTGAAGTCCTTTTAATACTTCCGATTCGGAACCAGAATTGCCAATCACCTGATTCGTATAGCCCCTATCCAACTTTTGAACCATTCTGTTATTAATCTGGAGATAGGGGTCGTTGATATTTATCTGATAGTTTCTGCCCTGCGTTCCATTGACAATCAGGTTAACTTTGTGGCCCTCTGCTGCTAGAAGTTGTTCAGTTAGCAGATCAAATGATCCATTCTGTTCAGTCTCGATGATCTTTGTGCCTTCGCCGTTCATCGCAAACACCGTAACAGGAGATTTTACAGCTTTGTTGCGGAGCTTTATATTGCCTTTGATTTGCAGCGCATCATTATGCTGAAGCGTATCCCCTGCTTTCGTATCAACAAAATCCTGCCAGGTATATCTGCGCCATCCTTTGATCAGGAGTATGTTTTCAACGTAATCTTTGTTCCCAAGACCCTGCCCTAATGGATCCGGAGGCAATTTACCCAGGTTATGATTGAGGTAAACAGAGGTTTCAATATCGGAGAGCGTTCCGCGTACTCTTGTATCCTGAACCACAGCAGCAGAAAACATCCCCTGCACAGGCCTTCCGGGATGATCAAGCATTTTTATTGTGATCTTAACACTATCATTTATATTATAACTATCTTTTTCAGAATTGATAGCAGTGCTGATAGTTTTATCATAATGCGCAAAGAACAGACGTTCTGCTAATGGTCGTCCCGATTCGTCAAGGATAGTGATCGTGCTTAATCCCTTTGGAAGTCCTTTCAGCGGAAGCCTGATCTTGCTCAATTCAGGCAAAGCCGAAGTTTTGTAATAGGCATAATCGTTTTGATAGTTATGGACTATTATTTGAACAGCTTTGCGCTGAAGACTGTAAATTCTCAGGTTTAAGGTATCATTCACCACAGCTTCCGTTAAGTGTAACTGCAGATAGTTTTGTCGGGATTTCGGCAGGTCAAACACCGTGTCTCTCAGCAAATACCCATTCGCGCGGACTTTCAGCGTATAAATACTTCCGGCATCCGGGCTCAGCATGAACCTGCCGGTGCCGTAACTATTGGTCTCGACAGTATCAATAACTTTTTCGCCCTGGATCAATAAACCGGTAACTGCGATGGGAGCTCCCTGAGCAGTCCTTGCCTCCCATGCCAGCTGACCTGGTAATCCATCTGCCAGATTACCACCTTCAGGGAAAAATCTGACCACAATGCCCATTTTATTAAGCCTCATCTTATCCTTACGCTGTACAGAATCACGTAAGCCAATCTGGTTGCCGGAGCTTTGCTGTGTGATGCTTTTAATCTCAATGGGCACCGAAAACTGCGCAACCGGAGATCCGCTGTTGTCCAGAACATTTGTATAACTTATCAGTTGATATCTTCCCGGCGGAATTGTATCCGGCAGCCTGATGCTCCCTGTGCTGTGCCCCTTTTGTATCTGAAACTTACCATCCAATTCTATCCTCCGGGAGTCTTCTCCAACCAGGAATATGCTCAACAGATGGTGATTAGCCTGATTTCGAGGTAGATTTATCAAATAAGCCGCAAACCAGATTTTTTCATTACTGGTATAAATGGATTTGTCTATGTGCAGAAATAATGATGCTGATGAATGTTTTTTGCTGTAAAAATTAAATTTCTCTTCTAAAAAAGTACTATCAATTGATTGCGCCCTCAGCGTCAGGCTTGATAATACAATCACAAGAAGCAGTAACAGCTTATACATAACGTCATCAGCAGAGGTTGGTGTCCCTTCTAACTTAAACTAATAAAATTGATAAGTAACCTATTTTACACAAAGCAGGATATGCTCGATGTGAAGCGTATCATTGCCGAGGTATCTGGTTATATCTTAAAACATTTATCTGAAAATCACAAAAAAATCACGGCTGTTCCTAAGATTTAGCTTGCTTATTCAGCATTATTGACTCAGAGCTCAATTACTTTATCAATTGATCAAAAGAAAAATCCCGCTCTCTCATTTGCAGTTCATTCTCAAGCGATGCTTTCTGTGCGGCCCTCGCATACACAAACATCTGATCTTCGTAATCGCAGATCGCATCATCAATAGATCTGAACTGGTTGCCCGTCAGGTTCTCCGACAGGATCACCGCATCCAGTAAACCTGTATTTACACCCTCTCCGGCGAAGGGCGGCATCAGGTGCGCAGCATCCCCCACAAGTGTGATAGGTAAAGGTCGTTCAGCTTTCCAGGGTTTGTCGAGCGGCAGAACTTTTGTCGTCAGGCTTACATAAGAAGATGTTGCACTAAACAGCTCCATAAAATGCGCATCCCAGCCCTTAAATCTTTCTGAAAGAAACTCAGTTACCGCAGCAGTGTCTGTGAAATCTATCGATTTCAGATCTTCAGGTTTCTTGAATATCACCCCATAACTCAGAAGATCACCATTTTTAGGGTTCGCCACCAGCAGGTTACCCTCATGCGCTGCCATCAGGCGATAACCATTACATAGCCGATAAAATTCCGGTGACCGGAGTTCCGGCTGCTGCACATCGGCCTGAATAATGAACGTACCCGTGTCAGTAACTTCAGCATCAGTCACAAAGCTCCTTACTTTGGACATCCCTCCATTTGCACAGATCACCAGATCCGCAGTCTCCGCAGGTTTCCCTTCGAATTTCAGCAACCATTTGCCCTCCTGCATTTCAAGATCCACACACTGGCGGTTCCATAGAACGGTATTGGGCTGCAGACTGTGTAAAAGCATCTGCCTCAGGTCATTCCTGTTGATCTCTGGGTTAGCATGTTCCCGTACGGAAGTCACTTCCTTTGTCATCAGGACATTGGCATTGTAGTCGGCTATAATCACCCCCATGGGTATAGATTTGGCGAAGTATTGTTCCAGCAAGCCAGCCCTTTGCATCGCCAGCTGACCGCTATGCTGATGCAGGTCGAGCGTTCCTCCCCAAACCCTTGCAGTGGCATCTTTATCGCGTTCATAAACACTCACATCTACCCCTTTTTGCTGTAAGAGACGGGCCAGGGTAAGCCCGACAGGTCCTGCGCCAATGATGGCTACTTTTTTATCAGTTAGTATCATGACTCAAAATTACAGTCGTATCATAGAATAAAATAACCATATTTGACTGAAAAATAGTCGTAAGCGACCGAAATTATGCCTGATCAAAGCGTACCTGTTATATTGGAGACCATCGCCAGATCGATGGGGACAGCGTTAAACCAAAATCGTCTAGAGATACCGGAGAAGTTTGGGAAGGGTTATTGTTCCGGCTACGTTTTCAATGAGAACATCCGTTTGCTGATCAGCGACTACGAACTTCATGATGATATTCTCGTTTCCAGTCCTCGTGATACTCCTTCCGGAAGCCTGTTATTCTTCAAGTTCCAAAACATTTTCCCGCGGGAACAGAATTCTAACAAGATGCCTACAGTGCTCATCGCGACAAGCACCATCAATACCGAAGATGTCCTCGCTATCCATAGCAATACGGAAACAATTAATATTGAAGTCGACAGCCGGTATCTGAGCGAAATTTTTGCCCCGCAGGAGCGATCACCCATCTTACAGAATCTTCTCGAACAGCGCTCCCCCCTGATTTTTGAACAACTGGTCTATCCTGGATTGCGGAAGATCGTCGATGAGATACTGAGCGAGCGGGTAACGAAAGCTTTCCAGCTATTTTTTCTACGCGTAAAGGCCGAAGAACTTATTTGCAGACTGCTGATGGAGCTGGACAAGCGTGAGGAAGTACAGCTTTATCCTTTAAAGGAACAGGATATTCAAACGCTTTACCAAATTAAGGATCAGATCCTTTCGCAGCTTAGTATCCCACCTGTCATCGCTGACCTGGCACTTCAGTATGCGATGAGCGAAACCAAACTCAAGCGATTATTCCGGCAGATTTTTGGATACAGTATCTTTAATTATTATCAATTGTTCAGGATGCAGGAAGCTGCGCGTATGCTCAAAGCACAGGAGCTTTCAGTTGCAGAGATCGGATACGCACTGGGTTTTTCGAACCTCAGCCATTTCTCAAGAGTTTTTAAAGCGTATTCTGGTTTTAATCCTAAGAAGTACAGCCGGGGCTGATTATTGAGAATTAATTGATAAGGTGACCCGCCTGACTCAGAGCGGAATTTCAAGTAAAGTGAAAAGCTTATAGAGCTCAGCTTTTGCTTGTTCGGGGGCCTCCCGATCGTAATTTCCTCTTTTAGTTGCATTAGCTACACCCATTGCGAGATGTGGTCTTAATCTTTTATAGATATCAGGATTGGTCCTGACGAAATATTTTTCAGTTTTCTCATAAGATTTTAAATGATTGGATCCTTTAAGCAAACGTCCGACAGGATCACACTCGGCAAAATATCTACCCGTATCCCTCACATGCATCAGGAACCAGAACTCCAAACATGGAGAATTAATCAAAATATAGATGTTGTCAATGCCATCGCCCTCTTCAAGATATGACTTCAGCTCTGCAGTCTTTCCCTCAGCGATAACAACATCCATGTCAACCACCCAAATGGAGAGATCATATATCTCCGCATTCGCCTTTACCACCTGGAATTGATCAAAAAGCTTTTTTTTTCTAGGCAATTCAGGCAGTATAGAAACATTTTTCAGCAACTCATTTCTCTTGAGCATTTGCAAATACCATAACTCAGTTTCGCCATCCACGATTAAAGCTACAGTCTTTCTTCCTGCTCCTTTCCTATTTCCTTTACTTCTTCCCATCTTCAATATCAAGATAATGGTCACTTACCTGAGGTACTGCGCCAAGCTTGCCTGAACGATAAGCATTAAAAACAGAAGTTGTATCACGCACAACTGAGGAGTCAAAATCACTTAACGAGTATAGCTCCATGCTGCCATCTTGCTTCTTCTCCGTAAACCAGATTGCGTCGTCCCTTAGGATATTCCTTTCAAGCAACAGTTCTCTGTAATGCGTAGTAGCAATCAGCTGCGAATCCTTAACATTGACGAGGAACAATAGTAGAAAATGCTTCAGTAAATCAGGATGAAGAGAAGATTCAAGTTCATCTATTAATGCTATTCCAGGCTTATTCAGGAGTTGCTCCAGGATTCCACTGAGCTGATAATAACGCTGTGTACCTTCGGATTCTTCATCATATGGCAAATGATAGTTGTACATTTTGTCATTCACTTTTACTGTATGCGTAAAGCCAATCTCCAACTGCTCAGCATAGTCATCATCCTGAGCCGGGGCTGACTCGGAGAGCCTGGAATTGGCATTTCTATTGATGATCTTAAGAATCTCCTTGAAAGACTCATCATAGTCAGTTTTCTTTTTTTCAAGTGCGATATCAGTAATCTTAAAATCAGCCTTTTGAAGAAAGAGCGTCAAATGATTTTTATTAATTTCCTGAAGCTCCAGGGCTTTGTTAATCGAGCTACTCAGATCACTTTTAGGAGAAATTAAATTACCCAATACATCCCGGAACCAATCCGTAACCTCCCTTAAGTCAGTAGAATCAATATTAGATCTTAAAAATCCAGCCAAAACAGGGCTGTTCCACAGGGTATTGGCCCCAAGAGTTTCTTCCTGTGACTTTTTCAGTTTTGCCTTCGCTCCAAACTTAATTTGAGAGAGCTGTTTCTCCAGATTGGTTTTGCGTTCATATAGCAAAGACTTATTAGGAGAGTAATTTTCTAGTTTTTCATAGGTTATCGCCTCCCGGGTAAAAGCTATTTGATAACTATATTTAACCATATTCCGGTAAAAGATCAGTTCAAATTCTGTGGGTTGGGCAGGGGTTTCTGTATCAAACAAAAAAGGGAAATGGTCGAGCGGATCCTGTTTTTGAAAAGGCGCCTTCAGGATAACCTGACGTAATAGGCTTAAACCTTTTAAGATTGTTGTCTTTCCTGATCCATTTGCTCCATAGATAAGTCCAAGTTTCAGAAGTCTTTCACCCGGCACCGGCTCAAATACATAATATTCTTCTAGATCTTTAGATTTTTCCGCTTCAAAAGAAAGCGTAATTTTATCTTTGACACTCCTAAAATTTCTGATGGAAATGCTTACTATCATAATTTTACATTGATTTCTGTAAGTGATTTACAAATATAAAGAATAAATCATTCTATTTTGAAGCATTATATCACATAATTATTTTTGTTATTAGGATGATCAGGCAAACGAAATCCATTTTAATCTTTATTCCAGCAAGCCAACATCAATGAGATAATGTAGAGTTAATTGATTGTTCAGTGTTATTGTAAATGATTATTTTTCTGAAAGGCAAGCTTAGCTTTATATTTTTCCTGCTCCGATTGATTAACAAGCTTGTAAGTTTTCACTCTTTCATTGCGCAATGCAGACATATCATCTTGTGCCTTTTTTGCTTCGCCGGAGTTTTGATCAAGTGTACCAGCCATCAACTGTGCTTCCCTGATATCCAGATTTTTGAGCTGCAGCAAAAGTTTATAGTAAGCAGCTGTACTTTGTTTTAATCTCTTAGCATCTGAGATTTCAGTTACCGGAAATGACTCGATTTCAGTAATTAAGGATTTTAATTGATTGGCCTGATCTGTGGCAACTTTTATAGCTGTAACTGCTTTTCTGTTTATCAGGGCCTGCAGCCGTACATCTTCCGAACTATCAGCTACAAGAATGACAAAAGCTTTTCTGTCTGCTGAATCTATCAACGTATTAAACTCCTTTGCTTTTGGAGAGTGGCAGGCAACTGCAAGAATCATCAGTACTAATAAACTTATATATTTCATGCTCGGTGTGATCAAATTAAACTTTAAATAGTAACAATACTATTCTAACATCTCAATCTCTCAAATTGTGATGTTCATAACAAAAAGTTATCAATGTAATTTATAAAACCTGTGGCGTATAACGTTCAAAAGTCTGCCAGTATTTATCTCTATAAACCTCATATTCCACTTCGAGTTGACCTTTAAATTCTCTGATAGTACGATCCACGACGCGCACAGGCTTACGGAAATCTGCACAGGCGAAACAAATCCTGCTCAGTCCGTCGGCGGTCTCAACGCTGATATGCAGAAAGCCCTCCGGAGCTTGCAATTGCTCAACGAGCTGATCTTGGAATTGATCAAGAAGTTCAGCTGTCCTGGAATCAGGCAAACCGTTATCCTCTGCCCCATTATATTTTATGGAAATCTCTATCACCCAGGGATGTGAAGCCTTGCCATCCCATTCCAGAACAGAAGAATTGACTATGGCGAAGAGCGGTTTACCATTCTCCAGCTTCCATTCGAGGCAGTTGCGACGATCATCTTCTTCCAGATAGCGTAAATCTCCATATTTCTCTACAAATTCCTTTTCACGCCAAATCAGGTAGTCCATCAGTTTGAAAATTGGTATCAGCACTGCTTTCGCATCCTCTTTTGCGATGAACTCCAGGCTGTCAATCATGGTCAGCATGTTCAGTTCCCCAAGATAATTCTCCAGAAACATTGAACCACCAATTTCAAAGTTGGAACGATCAGACTCCATGAAGTCTGAGTGAATGATGACCAGGTCTATATTATCCCGCATATTTGGGTCTTCATTTTCATAGAAAAACATGTTGTCTATGCTGAATATTTTACCGGCCATTTTGAGCATCGTCTTATCCATATCTATGGCCGGCTTCAATGAAGTAAATTTCCATCCGGGGATGCTTGGGGCCGCATCGATTATGTCCTCTATGTAAGGAATAATTTTAACCTCAGCAGCTGCTGACAAAGCCAATTCTACATTACCCTTATCGTCCACTGCCGTCATTAATAAAATCCCGTTGTGTAACTGATCCAGCATCGGGCTGAGCCTGGGGAAAAAGGCTTTGTCGATATTTTTCCCGCTCCGGATGATCTTAAAGAAAGTATGTTCATTGTGCAAGAACCAGGTCCAGAATTCTTCGTAAGTGCTAATTTTCGGCACACTGTTTTTACGGAAGATAGAAGAGATGATGCCCATTTATATTGCTTGCTTTTAGTTTGTTAAAATATAATAAGATCCTTTCAAGTATATTTTTTCCAATCACACTTCTTTGTTACCATGCTACATTACATATTAAATCTACTCGGCAGTTTCTTGTCCCAGCAAATATTGGATTATATTACTATTATTAATGCCTAACATAAATTTATAAATAAAATATAGAATTACGTTTCATTATAAAGATAATATTATCTTAACTTTAAAACACGTATATTATCAAAAATAAATATTGTACAAATGACTTACAGCAAAACGCAAATAGGATGGATCATGATTGTGTTCTTTACGCTGATTCCGTTACAGCTCACTTACGCTTATATCACATCCGGACCAGAACATTTACCTACCGAAGTATACATCTTATTGATGGCGATTATGCTTGGCGCATTGTCCACTTTTTACAAGCTAAAAGTTACAGTCGATCATGGTGTTATTCGTTTACGTTACGGACTTGGACTTCTCAACTTCCGCATTAAGCCCAGCAAGATTATTAAGGTTGACATCATCAATATTCCGTTGTATTACGGTATCGGAATACGAATGACTCCAGTGGGCTACATTTACAGCGTTAATGGATTCAAGGGTGTTCGAATCACCTATCAGGAACTTAAATCCAACAAAGAAAAAGTTGTGATTATAGGTACCAATGATCCGGAGGGATTGAAGTCTTATTTGGCACACGGCAGCACTATGTTTTAACAAAGACAGGTTGAAGAACTTAGCAGAAGCTGGAAATAATTTTCAAGGTTCGTAGCTAAAATATTCTATCCAACTATAAAGATCTAAAATGAGTTTGCCCACGTAAGTCACTGGATTGCTCTCGATAGGATTTTTACCAGTATGGTGAGCAATCAGCAGTTCTGCTCTACGTAGCGCAGCTTGTTCATCACCAATTGTGGAGACTACTTTTAATACCTTATCCTCTCCATGTACATAGACGAAATCTTCCTGCCCAATTCTTGAAGTTATCTCTGTTTGCAACATTTTATAAATTTCATGTCTACTCAACGGAAAATCAGGATTCACATCTGCAAGGTGCAGAAGTAACCATAATTCGAATGCTTCATTACTATACGCTACTTTAAATTTCTGTTGCTCTGCAAGATCGAATGCTCCTTGAAACCTTGCTATTCTGGACGCATTTAAATCTGCATCATCCTTATCAAAAACCACCCATACAACATCAACAGATCTTCCAAGTGAATCTGCCAGTCGCTGTTTTTCTTCAATCGCACGTGTGATAATTCCCAATGGATCCAGGCCCGTACCAACTGCTTCCAAATAGATCGTTTCTTTGGGTATTCTAACTTCAAACCCCTGAAAGTAAACCTTTTCTGTCTTTTGATCTTCACAAATAATAAGATACAAATATTTATATTTCCTGATACGCAAAGGGCGAGTAAGATCACCCCTCAATTCAAATCCCTGGATCTTACCACGCTTAGCCATTCAAAACACGTTTTAAGTTCGCCAATGGCCCCAGGACAGGCACTGCTCCATATCTACCTTCGATGTATCTCGTTTCTTTATCCGTATCTGGTCGTTCTTTAGTTTGTGACCCATCTGTTTCGTTGACGTAAACAAAGTCTGATAGCGAATATATTTCAGTGGATTCCCATTCATTTTTCTCAGCAAAGTAAATCTGATCCCTTCTCATCTTTGCGTAACTCAGCAGATTTGTATCATGTGTTGAAAAGATCAATTGAGCATTTTTAGGATTAGTCTCTTTGTTCAGGAATAGGTTGATGGTGTCTAGTGTTAAAAGGGGGTGCATTTTTGCTTCTATCTCATCAATTATCAATCTACCCCCAGAAGCTAGTATTCCCACTATTGGAGCTCCCATTTCCAATGCCTTTACGGAGCCGCTCGACTCACGTTCAAAATAATCCCAGCTAACCAATTTATTTGTAGGCTTGCCAGCACTATCATAATACTTATGTGAGGCCAGGACCTGATATTCGTGAGATGCAGTCCCTTGTTGAGAAAGATCATTCTTCCTAGCTTCCACATCTACTAAACCTAACTTTAGTCTCTTTAAATGATCGGTAACTTCTTTTTTTACAACGTTTCCTCCCCATACACTTTCCATTTTGCCATAAGATCCAGTATTCATACCATCGACATATAGCGTCTGCTGGAAAAATTCAAAGATTTCGTTAGCAATTTCGATATTGAGCATATCTAATGTGCCTAGAAAAAGTGCATTTTCCCGGGTGGCTTCAATAGCCGCATCGATAACCTTTTGGTTTCCTTTTAGCGCAGAGGATGGGTCAATCGTATCTTCCTCACGTCGGAAAATCTTCACCTCTCTGCCAGCACCTTTCCGAAGGAGCCATTCAGTGAGAATGTGTGTTTCATTATAGCTAAAGCCGTATCGATAACGTACTTCTTTTATACTGAATACCGCTTCAAATTCTGTCGCCATTTTCTCCCATCCATCCCTCAATAAAAATGGATCATATTTAAGTTTATCGGTCGAAGCGCGACTTGAAGAGCGCACAAGTAAAAATATAAATATACCCATCGCCTGCAGAAGATTGCTCTTACCACTGCCATTAGCCCCATAAATCGATATTAGGTTTAAGGCCTTATGACCATCAACATCAAGAATATTTTCCTGAAAGTCCTTCTGATTGTTTGCCGGTACAAGGCTCAGCACCTGTCTTTCTCCTACTGATCTATAATTCGAGACACTAAATTCTATCAACATGGCTTTTTTCGAGATTATTTCTCAAAAATACACAACTTCATATCAAATATCAAGAGTCAGAAAATAAATCTTCCTCTACCATACCACAACCAAATTATTATATTTGAAACATAGATTCCGATACAAAAATTTTGCGGCCATATGATCGCAGACGCAATAGAAAAGAAAGCAGCAACCTAAATTGACAACCTCAACAATGACTAATAACTGTTTAAACTGCAACACTGAAATCGCAGGGAAATTTTGCAGTAATTGCAGCCAATCAACATCTACTCACAGGCTATCGATAGCACACGTTTTTGAACACGATTTTATCCACGGGATATTTCATTTTGACAAAGGCTTCTTTTACACGCTGAAAGAGCTGTTTACAAGGCCTGGACACAGTATCAGGGAGTATGTACTTGGAAAGAGAACAAAACACTTCAATTATTTCGCAACGATCATCCTGCTGCTCACCATCACTTATTTCCTTAAAAAATGGGCAAAAACTGATGCGTCGATTTTCTACGATGATAAATCAAGTGTGAAAGGATTGTTCAAGGTGCTCAAAGACTACTCAAAAATCACAGTCTTCCTGCATATTCCGATTATTGCTTTCGCCAGTTATCTGCTCTTCAAAAAAAGCAGGCAAAATTATACGGAGCATCTGGTGCTCAACTTGTATCTGTTATGCGGACTCCTGGCCATCAGCCTGATCTTCCCCATCTGCATGATATTTACGGATAATACAGATTTTGCTGTTGCAGTTAACTACTTCCTGACCTTCCTCACATTTGTGTATTTCATCATTTTCTATTACCAGTATTTTTCGGTCTTCGACTTTAAGAAATCCGGATTAATCATTCGGGTGATAGTAATTTCAATCTTGTATATCATATTGAAACTAGTGATGAACAATGTGATCAATATGGTTGGTAATCATTTTTATCATTAATCACCAGGAATTTATAGCATCAAACAAAGTTTGTCCAGTATGCTATAAATTCGCTGATATTATGATAACAATTTACATTTATAGGGAAACAATAATTTTACCTACAGTTCGGCCACTGTCAATAGCCTGATGTGCTTCAGCCATTTGTTCAAATGGAAGTACTTTAGAAACATGAGCTTTTACGATGCCTTGCGACAATAATTCCGCTATCTCTTTCATGTCTTCACCACTGGACTCTACCAAATAAAAGTATGCATCAACACCCAATTCCGTGGCCTTTTGTTTTTGCTCGTCATTGAGACCAGTGGGGATACTGATTAAAGTGCCTCCTCTTTTTACCAGCGGCAGCGAGCGTATGATATTTTCAGCACCAATAGTATCAAAGGCGAAATCCACATGGCCAACGATGGTATCCAACTGATCTCCATGATAGTCTATGAACTCGTCTACTCCAAGACCTACGATGAAGTCGTGGTTTTTCTCAGAGCCGGTACCGATCACATAGGTTCCCCAGTGTTTTGCCAGTTGCACTGCAAAGTGTCCAACACCGCCTGCAGCCGCATGCACCAGAACCTTCTGAGAACTCTGAACTTTGGCTTTTTTCAGCACCTGATACGCTGTTAGTAGCGCCAGAGTTGCAGCTGCTGCTTCTTCGAAGCTGATATTTTGTGGTTTTAATGCTAAGTGTGAAGCAGGTGCCACCACATATTCGGCATAGGCTTTACCGTGTCCCGGAAAGTTAACCATTCCAAAAACTTCGTCGCCCTCTTTAAAATCTTTGACCTCAGCTCCTGCTTTTTCGACTATACCTGCGACATCCCAACCCAAAATCAGCGGACTCTCTTCCTTCAGCCTGCCATAAATACCTTTTCCCTGTCTTGTTTTAGAATCCACCGGATTAATACTTATAGCTTTCACCCTGATCAGTACTTCATCACCTGCTATCTCCGGGATAGCTATTTCCTTGATTTGTAATTGAGTCGTGTCTCCAGGCTCATTTAAGATATATGCTTTCATATTCAATTTCTTTTAAGCAAAGTTATACTGATACGAGGCATGTACTGTTGTACATAATAGCTTTAAATTGGTACAATTATGCTATGATACTAATTGAATAGTACGGTTGTGCTACAAAATGCAAATATCTATAAAAGCTACGTTCCCGGAATTTTAAATAGATGGATGATTATGATATGCGGGATCCATCCGCAAGTCCTCTCAGCATTTCAGCCAGGGCTCTGATCGACTTCGTGTTAATCTTAATGCCGTCGATGTTGATTTCTAAGATTCCAGAAACATGTCATGGACACCACAAAAATCAGGCTTCTTTCCAGATATTAAGTGCCTCCATTTTGTTTACTATATTTGAGTGTTTACTATTAGTAAACACTCAAATATAGTAAACAAAACTGATATCACAAAAGACAGAAAACACTACACATTGCTCATTATCAATCAATAAGTAGACATATATTTTATTGAAACACAATTCATACAGAGCAAAATAAAGAAGTTAAATTAAGTATAAACCTAATTATGAAACACCAGATACTCCCCTTTTCTAAACCTCTTCACTAATTTTTTAAACTGCCGGAAATACCCCGGAAACACATATACGTTTTTCCCATTGCTGTTCTGATGATAGCTCTGGCAACCGGAAAGCCATACAGTATCCTGAAACCTTCGATGCAAATCATCCATATATGTATTCTGCACCTCCGGCCTTAAGTCCAGATAACTTCTTTTACCGGCAAGCTCAATCTGATCGATATACTTTACGATATAGCTGGCCTGGGCTTCCATGAGTAACAGGGAAGAGTTGAATCCGGATGCCGTATTTGGTCCTGATACAAAGGCCAGGTTAGGGAAACCACTGGTGATCATCCCTTTATAACATTGAGCATCGTTAGCCCTCCACAGATTCCTCAGGTTCTGCCCTTTCAGGCCGATGATATTAATTTTGAAATTAAAATCTGCCACCTCGAAGCCTGTAGCCATGATCACCGCATCAAGTTTGTATTCTTTGCCGGCTATCGTTTTGATACCATCAGCAGTAAAACTATCAATCTGATCCACCTCAAGATCAACATTTGCCCGGTTAAATACCGGATAATAATCGTCAGATCTCATCACCCGTTTACATCCAACGTTGTAGTCTGGAGTGAGTTTTTTGATCATATCGGGGTCGTAAATTGCCTTTACCATATTTTTGAGAAACACGTAACTAAACAACCTGTTTATCCATTTCGGCCCAACAAATGCCGATCCCAGGAGTTCATTTTTCCGGTAATACAAAAAGCGTTTCAGTCTGAGCAGGAAAGGATATTTTTTAAACCTGCTCTGATCTGCAGTGGTGTAATTGATATTATGCCTGAAGGTGATCCATGGAGCACTACGCTGAAAAACCGTCAGGTACTTTACCATATGAATGATGGAAGGAATAATCTGGACTGCACTGGCCCCCGTTCCTACCACCCCCACCCTTTTATTATTCAGCTGATAAAAAGAATCCCAATTTGCAGAGTGCATAATCTTGCCTTTAAACTGATCAGCGTTCTTAAAGAAAGGAATTTTAGGCCGGATTAATTTGCCCAGGGCTACAATCAAAACTTTCACTCTGATTGTCTGATTAAACCCGTCTCTCAACAACCAATGCCCATGTTCCGGAATAAAGATCGCTTCAACAATGTCAGTGTTAAACTTTATATGTTCTCTGATAGCATTCTTATCAATTACGTTATTGATATAATCATAAATCTCAGACTGCGTAGCATATAAGCTTTCCCAGTTTGGATTGAGTTCATCCAAGAAAGAATATACGTGTGAGACTACATCACAGCGGCATCCCGGATAAACGTTGTCTCTCCATATGCCACCTGCCTCCGCAGATTTCTCAAATATCACATATGAGTCCTTACCAGCTTTTTTTAATTGCAATGCAGCTGCTATACCTGCCAGACCGGATCCAATGATCCCAATTTGAAAGTCTATTTCCATGATTCGAAAGTAGGACTCTGCTCAAGCCACTACAATCACCAAAATCGGGGAATACCCAAAAACAGAATCTCAAGATTGTGGAAAAAACGTCAAAAAATAATAACAAATACTAATATTTTTAGTTTCATATTTGCATACAAACTTATTATATGGATTTAGCACTTTCAGATAGAAGAAAATTACCACCCATGTTAATGGAATGGGTAAACAAGAGCAGGATTAAGGAACACCTTCCTGATAACTGTTATTTCATCATGTTGCTTGGTAATACCTTAGAGTTTCACCTGTCGCATTTAAGTGAGGGATATCAGAATAAACATATCATACCTGATATACAGTCATATTCATTAACTCTATACAATCATCTTTTACCAATTATCAAACAATGGTGTATGATATGTAATCTCAATAATATTGAATTGCAGCTGAGATTCAGGTGCGGGCAGCACCGATATTCTACCTCCAGAACATTGTTTATCAAAAAAGACGACAAAGAGTACAGAGAATATCTGGCAAATAAATCAACTTAAAAAAACATTTGTAAAAAAGTATTTTGAGACAATTCTATTGAAATACTAATAATATTAGTATAATTTTATCTTATGGGCTATCAGGAAGATCAAAAAGCAGTACACTTCACTAATATCAATATTTTGGTAAAGGAAGCATTGCGTCACAAATGCTGGATCTATAACACAGCTACCAAAAGCTGGTATTCGCCAGAAGAGTTTATGATTAAATATGAGCACTCCACTTACGGTCAACAATGGTTTGCGGATTTCAAAATCATGAACCCTATGGCGGGACTCAAAGCTGCAGAAATACAGGCGCAGAAACTCAATGAGAAAAAGCTCGCTTTTCAGCAGCGTGTATTTGAGTACTATCAAAACAAACTTAAATAGATATTCCCTGTTTCTAATTTATGGAACAGTATCACTATAAAATCGACAATAAAGGCAAGATTGAAGATCTCATCATTTACAGTCCGCATGACGAAGATGAACGGTACCGCGTGGAACTTGAAGGCGCAACGATAGGGTATCTGTACTATTCTCAGATGGATAATGATCTGGCACGCCCTACCTGGGAAGGGAGCACACCTTCACTGAGTTTAATTGCCGCAGAACTGGGAAGGTTTATTGAAAGTTCGGATATGTAATTCATCTTGTTTCCCAAATCCCCCAATGATTTCAAGCCAAATTCTTTTGTGGATGTTGTAAAGGAAGCTACATTTGAAGCCATATATAATGATCATGGTTTTCAAAAATGATTCCAACGAGTTTATCAGCCTCAGCGAGCTGAATGAAACCAATAAAAATATTGTTCTTGATTCAGGTGCAACCGATAAAACTTTCATCTGGAATACCAGTGACATTTTAAAAATCGTTATTGATAAGATACCCTATGAGCTCTCAAAGGGCGGGATTATCTTTCTAACAGAGTTTCATCATATTGACCATATCGAACTTGAAAGTGCCAGAATGGTTCGGTTTAACAAGTCATTTTTCTGCATGATCGACCAGGATAAACAGGTAGGCAGTAAAGGGCTGTTGTTTTACGGGGCAACACATGTACCCATAGTGATACTTGATCCTTTGTCCACTGAAGATTTTGAAGTGACATGGACTATTTTTAAACATGAAATGCAGCGTACTGACATCCTGCAGAAAGAAATGCTGGAAACCTTGCTGAAGAGAATGCTCATTCTTTCTGTGAGAATATTACGAAATTCCACCTACTTACATCAGCTTGAAAAGCGTCAGATAGAATTGATCAGGGAGTTTAATTATTTGGTAGAAAATCATTTCTGTGAACATCACGACGTCGCATTTTATGCCTCCGCATTAAACAAATCGCCCAAAACACTATCAAATACCTTTCTTAATTATAACCGGTCTCCACTGCATATCATTCACGACAGGATTCTTATCCACGCAAAAAGACAGATCAGCTATACCAGTCTGTCCGTCAAAGAAATTGCATACCAGCTGGGCTATAATGATATACAAACCTTCAGCAGATTTTTTAAAAAATGCGAAGGTATATCCCCTTCGCAATACCGCGACAAGCACGCTATCTGAAGTCCTGGATCCTCCGGTAAATAGGGAAGAATAGCTAATACTCCGGGAAAATTTGTCTAACATCCCTATAGCCTATTGCGCCACTTTTGCTGCATCAATTTAAAAGCAACATCATGAAGAGCACAAAAGTCAGATTACAAAGGTTAGGCTGGTCTGGAGTAGAAATTGAATATAAAGGTGAAACCCTCCTGATCGATTATATTCAAAACACCACACAACTGGCAATTTTACGCAGTCCCGATGAACCCTTCCCACTGTCATCAAAACCTGGCAGCGCATCAGCGGCATTGGTAACCCATCTCCATTCGGATCATGCTGATCCCTCTGCGCTATTTTTAGCACTCCGCACCGGAGCACCCGTTCTACGCCCTGCAGCTGCATCGGGCACAATGGCAGACCTTGCGTTAACAGCACATGCTGAATCAGAATTTCAGAAGCATCCCCTGGTAACTGCAGTTGTAGGAGAATGGGAAGAGCAGAACATTGGTCCCTTTAAAATATCTTCAGCTCCGGCAGTTGATGGATTTGGCGACCCGCAGCTAAGCTGGATCGTTGAATGCGGAGGGCATAGAATTATCCATGCCGGTGATACTTTATTCCATGGTTTCTGGTGGCGTATTGCCAACAAGTTCGGTCCTTTCGACATTGCTTTTCTGCCTATCAATGCTCCCGTAGTCGATTTTCCGGCTCTACGTCCAATGAGTCCGCTCGAGGCCGTAATGAGCCCTGAGCAGGCAGCGGTTGCAGCACATCTCATCGGTGCCAGGTCGGTAGTACCAATCCACTATCATTCTATGAATAAACCTCCAATATATATTGAAACCCCTGATCCGGCCGAGCGCCTGCAAAAGCAACTGGAAAATTTTAGCATTGACCTCCAACTTCATCAGCCAGGCACCTGGTTTGAGCCCTCTTAACCTATCTTTCTGATGCTTCCTTTGCTGTTCTGAAAAAAATTGCGGCCCGTTGAAGTTGATTTTCTTCGGCAAGATGATCTCCGATATGATTAAGCAGGATAATACTTTCATCCATACCTCTGATCGCACTGTATAAACTATCTTCAATTTCTTCTGTCAATAATGATAACAGTGTATCTAAGGAATAAGCATGACCGGTATGACAACGAAAACGTATTAAGTTGCCGTCCACTATTTTTGATAAAACGCCATGGCATTCCGGACACGTGTATGGAGACATTGCACCTATATCAAGTGAGCCCTTGTGTAAAGCATTCTGTTGTGCGGCGATGTTGATTTCAATTTTGGTCTTCTCATCTTTAATCAGCGTACTTACGATGTTTGTATCCTTGACCAGCTCAACCAGCAGGTCTGCCAGAGCTGAAACAGGGACAGTATAATCAACTTCTACTTCACGAAGCGCGCTTTCCGGCATGGAAGGCACTTCAGCATCTGCCGGATCCTGTACAATTGTAGTACCACCACTATACTTAATACGCCATAAACCTGCGGTTCCATCATCAAGACCGCCTGATAAGACAACACCAATCACACGGCTGCCATAAGCATATGCAGCGCTTCGAAACAAAGGGTCAACTGCCGGCCTGAATCTATTTTCCTTGGGGCCGCGTGTCACCCTAACTTTCCCCTCTTCTACCAATAAATGATGGTCGGGAGGAGCAACATAGATTCGATTGCCCACAATTGGTTCGTTGTCATATGCATTGGCCGCATGGATGGTATTGAGTTTATTAAATACATCAGGCAGTACTCCGCGCAAATCCGGACTCATATGCCATACAATAAATATTGATGCTTCGAAATCCGCAGGGAGGTCCAGTATCAATTTCTTTAATGCTTCAAAGCCACCTGCTGAGGCACCAATGACGATAATATCCCTTTTTTCCATGATTTTATGTTAGTCCGGTTCACTACCGGATTGATTAAAGGTAGTTATTTATTAACGTGGAATATGGATCTTGATCAACTAAGATCATTTTTATGGCGATGTGGTCAAATCAGTTAACCAACTATCACATAGATTGACTGACATTCGGGGGCATTGTTGCACATTACCATAAATCTTGTATTTTTGTTGACCCATTACCGGCAACTCCTCAACACTGTTTTCATGCAAAAAATTCAGAAAAGTACTAAACGCAATCTTATCCTTGGTTTTACCACTAGCTTATTTATTTTATTATTGAGTTCAGGCATTTCTTATTTCAGCATCCGCGAATTGCTGGAGAGTCAGCGCTGGGTAGAGCATACTTCAGAGGTAAGTTCAACACTTGGCAATCTGATGTCAACGATGAAAGATGCCGAGACGGGGCAGCGCGGATACTTGTTGACCGGTGATGAAGCGTTTCTGGAACCATACAATGGATCAAAAAATAAAGTGATGGACTTATTTATCAACGCACAGAAACTAACCATTGATAACCACAGTCAGCAGCATGATTTTCCAGCCCTTGAAAAGCTGATCAAAGAGAAATATAACATTATAGAGAGTACCATTGCGGATCGCAAACAGGGATTACAACCATCAGTAAAGACCCTCTTGAGAGGAAAGGCAATTATGGATTCCGTGAGGACAATCATCAAAGTAATGAACATCAGGGAAGAGCAGTTAATGGTAGTGCGAAATGCGAAATTGAGTAAGTACGAGGTGATGACGCCAATTTTCATTGCGGTTGCGGCCCTGATCGGCATGCTCATCACACTGACATTCTATAGGAAAATCCAGGAAAGCATACTTATAGCCTCCAGATTAGAACAGGAGCTTGCTAATAAGAGATCATCTGTAGACCGCCAGGTTGAGATCATATCTAATGTCGCCAATAAAATCTCATCGGGCGACTACAGTGCAAGAATAGACAAAGATGATCTGTTATGATAGGCATTTCGATTACCTCTGCAATTTTAAGCTTGCTAAAAGATCGTTCAACCTGTAGCCAGGTTCAAGCTTGCTGTAATCTGTATCAGACATAAAGAAGTAAACTGGATTGAGCTTGAAATGAGCAGCAAGCAGGCAGATATGTTTAATATTATACTTTGCTGTCGATTTTTTGTTCTCTATATTTCCTATAAAGGAAGCTGAGCTATGAATAATACTTCCAATCTCACGCTGGGTTAAGCCCAGGTTCAATCTAAAATTTGTAATTCTGTCAATAATGAACTGCTCGAAATCAATCATAAGCTATTTAAATTTTTTTTGTGATTTTTTTCTGCCCTTTTGTGCAATTTACATACCAAAATTAACATTATCACAAAAAAAAATAAAGAAGCCTACACATATAGGTATAGTATACTACCAGAAATCTTGTAGGAGTATCCATCTTTGACATTATTCGACATTAAATCTGTAATAAAATGAGGCCCTCCACTGGTCAATTCAAGATTTTTTCTACGGTTTCCAGCAATTGGTCATAGTCAAATGGCTTGGCTATAAATGCAGTAGCTTGTGCATGATCTGCAATTTCTTTACCATCCCTGCTTGCAGAGATCACTATAACCGGTAAATTCTTATAATCAGGATGATTACGAATCATTTGCAAAATCTGGTCCCCGGATAATACCGGCATCCAGAGATCTATGATCACCAGGTCTGGCGATTGCCTGTCTATCAGTGATTTAACATTTAAACTGTTTATCTCAGAGATAATTGTATGGCCCGTTTCTTCAAGTATAAGTTGCAGCACATCCAAAATTCCTTCATCATCATCACAAATTAATATCTTTTTATTGCTGCTCATCATTATTTTTCCCTTTTTTTGGAAGTGTAAAACTAAACGTTGATCCTTTGCCCTTTTCACTTTCAACCCACAACGTACCATTGTGATTTTTTATGATCTGATCACATATATACAGCCCTATTCCCATACCGGGAAAACGCTTTTGTATATCGCTGCCTCTGTAAAATCTTTCAAAGATCCTTTTTTTGTCTTCAGCATTCATGCCTATACCGTAATCCTTTACAGAAACCTTTACAAATTCACTGACATTAGAGATGTTGAGATCTACCTGTTTGGATTGAGGGGCATACTTGATCGCATTTGACAACAGATTGTTGAGCACCTGAATGATATGCGTCTCGTCTGCATTGACTATCGCATTGGTATGACCAGTCAAGACAATCTTATGGTCATGAGCTGAAGCCTGGAAACCATCAACAACCTCATTGATCATGCGGTCAAAATCAAAATCAGCATGATGTAATTCGATATTGCCTGTCTGAATTCTTGATACATCAAGTAATTCTGCAATCAGGTTATTTAACCTCTCCACATATTTAGACACCTTTCCAAGAGTAGAGCCAAATTTTTCTGAGGCATCATCAGGCATGGTACGTTCTAATACCTGCAGATATCCTTTTATGGTTGTCAGAGGTGTTTTAAGTTCATGGCTGGCTATCGATAAAAAGTCATCCTTACGCCGTTCAATTTCTTTACGGTCAGTAATATCCTCAATGGCCAGTAAGATCTGGTCTTTAAACTGCCCTTCAAGTTCTATTCTGTACGCATTCAATAACATCAGTTTCCTTCCAATATGCGGAAAATCATGTTCAACCTCAAAGTCAACCACAGGATTATTTGTAGGAAGAATTTTCACCAATAGTTCCCGCAGCTGCGGTATATCCCACTGGTTATTTCCAAGGGCATACAGCTCTTTGCCAACGGTCTCTTCAAGGGTTACTTTGAAAGTTTTTAAAAAGTAATAATTTGCACTTATTACATTGAACTTTGGATCAAGTACAAGAAGACCTTCTCTGACCGTTTCAATAATACTGGTCAGAAACGCTTCACTGTCTCTCAGTGCTAAAGTCCTTTCGTCAATTTTCTTCTCCATCAATGCTTTTTGCTGACGGAGATCATGTTCAACTTTTTTCCTGGCGGTGATATCGTTCTGAACACCTATAAAATGAGTTACTTTTCCTTCACTATCCTTAACCGGAGCCATATATAGCTCATTCCAGAATAAGTCACCGTTTTTTCGGTAATTCCTGATTTCCACATTCGTACTATCTCCATTTTTAATAGCAGCAGCCAGCGTTTCACGCACCTCCTGGTTTCTATCATCTGCCTGCAGGAAACGACAATTGTGTCCAATGATCTCGTTACGGCGGTAGCCACTAATATTCTCGAATGCAACGTTACAATAGATGATTGGATTATCCGGCAGACGATTGTCTGTAATGACAATGCCGGAGATTGATGAATCTAGAGCTATGGTGAGTAAATCAAAATTTTCTATAAGGGAATCTCCGGAAAGCGCAAATTTCCCATCTTGAAATGTTGCCAAATTTAAAAAATGAATAATGTAATAATAAACTGTTTCTTAAGTGAGTTCTGCCCCACAAAAAATGCTCCAAAGAACATTTATGTTTACTTTTGTATATTTTTTCGCTATTGATCATCATCAATAGCTCCTAAAATCAACTTAATCTTACCATCGAGTTCATAAATAGCCCGCTCTAGCATATCAAACTCCTCCATCTCCTGAAAAGAATCATGTAATCTTATCAACGTTATCAAGCCCATGATCGACGCTACTGGCCTGCGGAACTCATGTGATTGAATAAAGGCAATCTCATTCAGACGTTCATTTTGTAGCCTTACTGTCTGCTCATTCTCTACCCTCCTGTTCACATCTGAAACGTTGACAGAAACACCTATAATGCTCCCTTCATAGTTAAATGCTGGCTCAAACTTGACTAAACGCCAGTTGTCTTTTACACCCATTTTGAGGTTACGCTCATCATACACCGCGGTTCCGGTTAAAGCTTTCCGGTAATCACGATAAAACTCACGAAGGTTTTCGTGCTTTATATAATCTATCATAGATTTTCCTTTTTCCATTTGCAGTCCATATGCGCTTTTTACATGACTTTCCCAGGACCGATTAAATGCAAGCACCTGAAAATTCTGATCCAGGAGCAAATGATGATCAATGGAGCTTTCAAAAAAGGATTTAAGTTCAATCTCCGAGCGTTTAGTATCAATGTATAAATCTTTCAGCACCTGAAGGCTCATATCAAAATACATTAATTGCACTACCTGTTTCGCCAAAGCTCTCAGAACTTCAATTTGCGTATCAGTAAGAGAGTTGGGTGATTGATCTATCACACAAAGGCTGCCGATAGTATAGCCGTCATCGGTACTTAAGGGCGCCCCGGCATAAAAACGGATATGAGGATCTGCAAGCACCAGCGGATTGCTGTGAAACCTTTCATCACATGTTGCGTCAGGAACAATCACCACATCACGCTTTTTGATTACATAATCACAGAAAGCATCTTCTCTGCTTGTTGTATCAAATTTGAATGCCTGCTTGATCAAAACATATTGGGTATCGTGATCGATTAATGTGATCAGGGCACTCTTTGTACCACAAACCTTGGCTGCAAGCATTACAATTTCCTGCAATTCCTTTTCCTTGCTGAAGTTCAGTTTCAAGAATTTATTAACTGCCTGCTGTCGTTCGAGCTCTTTATAAGGCATAAGGATAATGATGTGAAAATTAAATAATAAAGCATATGACCTAGGAGCTATACATAGGGGTTATGCTAGAAAACTCAATGCAATATGGGATTATTGTGGAAAATTATCAACAATATTAACCAAATAACCCCAATTTCACAGTATCAAAACTCCGGCCAATTAAAATGTTTATCTCGGTTCTGATTGAGTACTTCAAAGTATACAATCAAAAACCAATAATATGATTTTATGTTATACCTCCATGAAATCAACAAACTATAAATTGGAAGACATTTTCAGTATCCATTTAAATGAACTTTTTAAAGCTGAAAAAGATTATTTACTATATTTTGATAAGCTATCTGCTTCAACGACTACTGAAGAATTGAGGTCAGCATTGTCAGCAGACCGTTCAGGCCAGGCGAGTCATGTCTCCCGATTAGAAAAAATTGTTGATTCTATTGAGATCACACCTGCTATTGGCATTGATGAGCTGCACACTGCGGTAGAAAAACAGCTAAAAAAAATAGTTAAAGATAGAAAGAAGCCAGGCCTTTTTAAGGATATACAAATCCTAAAGGTGCTCAAAGATATCTATGGGATTAAAATTTCCTCATATAGCAGTCTGCAGGTAATTGCAGAAAACCTTGACATGGAACACCCAGCACTCATGCTTGAGCAGTCACTCGAAGACTCCAGGAATAATATCGCTTACCTGATACAGATTGAAAGGAATATTATTTATCCTCAGTTTAAAAGTAAAAGTGATAACGTGCAAAAAAAATGATAATGACAACTCTCACCAGCTATACTTATTAGTTATCTACCTACTAACACCTTCCCAAAATAAATTCCTTATCTTCGAATAAGTTTATTCCATCCTTCCACTATACAATCAATAACTATTTGAGTCATTCAAAATTAAATATCATGGAACATTCTCTTGTCTACATGAGCAAGGCTGATCCTCTTGTATCCAATAAAGAGTTACAGCGCATTCTAAAGGAATCCATTCAATGGAATACCGATCATGGAATCACAGGTATGCTGATTTACGTGGAAGGTTTATTTGCCAGTTTAGAAGAACGCAGCATTAATTCCTCTGTAACTGGCAGATTTATGCAGGTACTGGAAGGATCAAAACAAGAAGTAGATGATATTTTTAGTAAGATCAAGCTCGATAAGAGGCACACTAATATCGTCGTCCTGCAGCGGGAAGACAAAAAGTTCAGAGACTTTGAAAACTGGTGGATGGGATTCCAGTCATTTACATTGGAAGAATATTCTACGCTTCCCGGATTTTTCAATCTCGACAGTTCATTTATCGATTTTGCCGCTGAACAATCAGAAAATCGTCCTCTCCAATTTTTAAAATCGTTCTATCAGCGGGGTCTTCAGGAGGATTCAATTTTTGGTAATAAAAATGATCAGTAAAGTATTTAAAACTATTCTCTCTACCACATGTAGTAGCCATAACTAATTTATTTACTATGAGTTCGAACGCAGAAAAAGGCAAAGAAGAGAAAGCAGTTTCCGTACTAAAAGAAGTGAATCAAAAAGCAGCTGAAAAGCCCGTTGAGGATGCTGTTCCAAAAGATGATCAGCCCAGCTCTGAAGAAGCTGCTGAACAAGTTAAAGGAAGTGACGCAGATGTAGATCAGCACGTAGGTTTTGATGATCAGGCCAGCTCTGAAGAAGCTGCCGATGAAAGCAGGGGCAGTGACGCAGATACGGATCAGAGTACCTAAGGTGCAAGCCCGATCCGGTATTGCGTACAAGATTTCATTTTTCAGTTTGACAAATTACAACCAGACATCATATGAGTGAACATACAACAATCCAAAATGATGACAGGTTTGTCAATCGAATCAGAGTTTTTGAAGAGCGTATAGCAATTTTACAAGACGCCTATGCCTATTGGTTTGAGATGCGACGTACGCCAACGAATCCTGCAGCTAATGATGGAATACAAAATTATTATCGTTATTACCTTGATTCCAATAACAATATCGCTTTGTATGTCAAAGATACATTGCATCTGGAAATTCGTTTGGAGTGTACAACCGCTTTCAATGACATTTTTCCATCTTAAAAATTAACAGTCTCTGTTAAAATTATAAACAATTAAATTAAATCCTATGAATGAAGATTTGTTTTTAAAAGGCCAGCGTGTCATTACACCAGACGGTGATGGCGAAGTGGTAGATTCGATCGGGCATACCATCAGCGTTAAGCTTGACAGCGGAGATATCAAAGAGTTTGAAGCTGAAGATTTGCGTGACGACAATAGTGCCGGCTAAGAGTTAATAATCCTCCCCTTCCAGCCTATGGTTTTGGTGGATGTGCGATGCACTGCGAGATAGCCAATATGTAGCAGGCTCAGCATCTGTAAAGGATGCAGACAAGCATTCACCAAGCCCTTCTGGCCTGATAAACTTGATGTCATGAGTCTGGTCAGTATAATAATGGTACATAAGGCGACGATCAGGTAAAGGTTCATAGTGGCAAATACCACCAGGGGGCCTCCTAATACACAGCTCAGAAACAAGATAAAAAGTGGTATACTATCATTAAATGGAGTGATAAAGTTTTTGCTAAAGCCATCGATGGCATCCCGGTAAGAACTATACATTCTGCAACTAAACAAACCATTGGCCATCAAAGAGTCACCTGCTTCACCCTCAGTTTTTAGCAAACGCATAATTTTGATATCTTCAGTCACCTCCTTTCGTACCCGGGCATGCCACTGATGTTTTTTATATAATGCTGCATCAAATAACATAAACTGACCACATGCTGCAGCAAATACCGGATTAGAATTGCCAAAAATCAATTTAAGTGGCAATAAGGTGAGCAAGAGGTAATTCATTAGTGGGATCACCCTTTTCTCGCCGATTGTTTTCATCTGCTGATCAGGAAATAGACTGAGCAACGATAGCTGGTTCCTTTTCATATGTGCAATCGCGCTACCTAATAATCCTGATTCAAAGCTCACATCAGCGTCTATAAAAAGAAAGTACTTT
The DNA here is from genome assembly GCF_026239695.1 of Pedobacter sp. MC2016-15. Lineage (GTDB taxonomy): Bacteria > Bacteroidota > Bacteroidia > Sphingobacteriales > Sphingobacteriaceae > Pedobacter. The sequence continues at coordinate 1,019,265 of NZ_JAPIVS010000001.1, forward strand.
CCGGAAGCCTCCTGCGCCAGTTGCCAGCAAGCAAAATTTTTACCCGTCCAACCTTTCTGAAGCGGCATTCCATTGATTACCCTGATATTACTTTTTGACTTAGCATAACTTTGCGCCAGCTTTAAAGTGTTATCCGTCGAATTATCATTCAGCACAAGTACCTCATAATTTCTGCAATCCTGGGACTGGATCGATTCCAGCAAATGTATAATATTATGTTCCTCGTTGCGTACCGGAATTAGTATTGATATCTTTTCTTCGTAGAAAACATTGTTCGGTACCAGCTTAGGCATAGAGAAAAAGTTATATCCTGCAACTAATAAACGAGCGATCAAAAACAGAAATATGAGAGAGAGGATAATAGTCACAGAAATCAATTTTGACTAGAACCCACAGATCGGCATTTAGTTCTAACTAATTGCATTCTATGAGCTATTAGTTATTTCCTATGAGAACTTCTACCACCTCCTCATAAAAACCAACAGCAGTTTCCATCAAATTAGCCAGCAGTCTAAAATCGTGATCTTCATGGTTCAGATAAGCGTCCCAGGTACCTTCCATTACCAGGTCATAGCTGGAACCATGGTCGAACGCCGAATCAAGATCAACTGATCCTGTAATCACCAACTCACAAAGGCAGTACATCGCATGCATTACAGAATAGGCAAATAATTCCAAATCAATATCCAAATCATCCGTACAGTACATAGGGTTATCATAGATCAAACGAAAGTATAACTCATTGGCAAAACTGCAAATATCCTTGCTCACCACCGCATTTTGCAGTGTCGGTGCAAAGAGATTCAGATAAGAACTCAGTAAGTCATGAATGATGGTTGCATAATTAAGCAGCAAACTGCTACGGGGATTTTTTGCACGCTTTAGCAATATCACATCTTCTTCTGCAAGTTCTTCAAAAGCCGCAAGCCCCTTCATATCGGGATAATCATAGATTACTGCTGCCTGCATCCCCCATCTTACAAAATCATTGAGAATCAGCTTTACTGCAGTTATTGCCACTGCGATTTCGTAATTCTTGGTTGTCGTTAATACTTTCATAGGAATATCAATATTAGTGTTTCGTCAATTGATACAGATTGCGGAGGCGGTCGAGCTCCTCCGCATCTGCTGGTTATGGGAACCATATATGGAGGTTATGGCGGTCCTCCAGTTTTTTGTGCAGCTTGCTGCATCGTATTAATCAAGGGCTTCATCAATTTCCGCATCATCACCAGTTTCTGTATTTTGATAAGCGATGTTTGCAGGAACTGCTGATCCCTCAGGCATTTGACGAGGCTAAGGCGGTATCGTGTAGTTTTCATCGCTTATGTTTTAAAAAACAGTTTTATTTTCGTGTAGATGTAGCAGCCTGCAAAACCCATGATGGCCAGTGCGGCCACTATCCACTTCCATGAGGGCGCAGTGCTTTTTGTTAGGAGCTTTGCATCAGCTACATGCTTTTTACTGGTGCTGAGTTGCCCCGTTGTTTTTCCTTTATCCTGCTGCAAAGCCGAAGATATATCCGAGCGGGCAGATCCTGAGCGCGACTTACCTGTCAGGAGGATCCTTTCCGCCTCGCCGGTAAAACCCTGCTGAGGCGTAAAGCTGAACATCCCTTTCGGCCAGATCTGGAGCATATAATCCAGGTTACTGCTGTCATGATGCAGAGTAATCTTCGCAGAGCGGCTCAACCAAGCCCTTTGTTCCGTCAATTTCAGTTTGGTATGATCACTGTTCAATTCATGCGTATTGTTCAGGTTGCTGGCTGTGTTCTTAAACAAGTTGCAATTCATTGTTAAAGTAAGCAGGCATGCCAGCAATACTATGCCCGGATAGAGATCAGCTACTTTATCCAGCCAGCTGCGCTGAAAAACGTCAGTCATGGGTAGCTCCCCCTTCCCGGCCTATCCAGTCGGCCATTCGGTAGATCGTCTTCAGATGCCTTCGTTTCCGATATACCCCTTCACCTTCCCTGCTGCCTGCAACGTTCGTATTTGCCTCGATCGTGATTGCCCAATGGTGATGCACTTTTTCAATCATCCCCACATGGGCAATACGGCCCAATTCGGGATAGTATATGCCAAAGATATTGGCGGGTAGCGGCTCCTTCGTTAATCTCGACAAAGGCACCAGATCGGGCGACCAGCCGGAGCGTGGTTTGGCAAAGCCTTCCTGCTGGTACACCCAGCTAATAAAAGCTGCGCAGTAGGGATAACGACCCTTCAGCTTCACTGCCGCAAGATACTCTGCAATCCTTTTGCCGTCATTGTTGTTGGTCAGTTCTCTTACGCCAACCTCATGCTGTGCAATCTGCACCAGCCTTTGCCTGCAGCTGTCATTTGCTAACAGATGGCGATCAAACAGGCTAAAGCTGCCAGTAAGACCAAAGCAAAAGATAGCAAGTAAAACACGAGCTGTTGCCATAGCGTAACTAATTTAAAGTGTGAAACCATCTGTGAAACTGGAGGAAGGCCGATCAGTTGCCAGTGCCGGTTTAACAGCCACCAGCATATCGCCATGATCATTAAAAAAGTAATCAGGCTTAAGATCACCATTAGCCACTGGCTTTGGTCTGGTGCTACGGCCGTTGGGTCAATTTGGTGTATCATGGTTGCAGGGATAAACCATATTGACAGCAGTAAAAGAAATATCAGCCATGGCTTCCAGTTTTTAAAACTGCCGCTGAGAGCTGATGCCGACATTCTTAGCGGGGCAATCCTAAGCAATTTCGCTGCCGCCCCTCTCGCCTTAAAGTTTGTTGCAGGGTCTGGTAATACCCTCATCGTTGATGTAGTCATTTTCGTAATTTTAAGATGAATAATTGGAGAATTAAAAACCCGGCAGGCAGTTGCCTGCCGGGATGAAGATTACGGAAGGACGATAAACTGTCCCAGGTATTCACTCATTGACACCTCTTTCACAGACTTAGAGGTGAAGAACATGTACGCGTGACAAGTATCGCCTTTAAAGAAGTAAGGGAGTTCTAAGTCGTACTTCAAGGCAGACCTTAAAGCTAAACCTCCATAAGACATGAACCTTTTTCTGCTTACGTTGTAAATGAGAATGCTCAGGCGGTCATCAGGACTTGTTTTCGTACTGGCATTTCTGCCAGGATTTATCTGCCAGGATACCTTCAAAACAGCATCCTCAGCAGCAACAGCTGTTGGCGCAAAGCCAGTGTCAATTTCGCCTGCACCTATAGGGTTGCTCAGCATAATCTTACTGAAATCGAGCTCGTAATCGGGATAAGTCCCGGTTACAGCATTCGCCAGGTTGTACTGCACCGCAGCATTCATAGGTGTCATACCAGTTTTCTGATATTGATAACCGATACTGACGATGCCGCCCAATCCTCTGAAGAAGTTGGTGACCAGGCCAAACTTGGAGCGCTGATCTTTCTGCACTTCAGTTCCTGGTTTGTTAGATTTGGTAGGAGTTTTTCTGCCTACTAATTTGCCGCGCCAGCTGGCTACGACTACCTGACCGGTTTTTCCTTTGAAGGTACCGATCTGACCTGCTTCTACTTTTGACATAATTCAAAAAATTAAATTGTTAAATAAATCTGTTAATTTAAGTTCGCTTGCTACCGGTAGCTGTTAAACTTGATACAAACGTACAACGATATTTTATAACTATCTAATTTTCAGAGCCAAATGACCGTAGATGACCGTAGATGACCGCGTTTCTAGAGATTTTCTGCCTTTTTTAACCCACAGTTTCTTCTTAAAATCTTTATCCCAGCCCTAATCCGGCTTTTGACCGTTCCCAGCGGAAGGCCGAGCATAACGCTAATTTCCATATGGGTATATCCGGTACTATACAAATACAGCAGTTGCTCAAATGGCTTCGCAAGGTCCTGAAGCAGAACCCGTATATCCGATTGATCCATATTGATATAGACTTGTTGGTGATGATCTGTTTCCAGCAATCCAGGCTCCAGTTGTGCCATATACTTATACATTCTGTAAGACTTTGATTTTATTTGATCCAATGCCGCATGTACGCATATTGTTCTCATCCAGGTGTAGAGCGAACCCTTGCTGGGATTATAATTTGGCAGCCCTAGCCATATTTTGATAAAAGCATCCTGAAGCACATCTTCAGCCAGTTCAGTAGTCGCAATTTTATGTCTGATCACGTTAAAAAGTGACTGAGCGTATGAACGGTAAATCAGGTGAAATGATTCACGATTGTATAAGATTTCCATAAAATGATGAGTTGAGATGGTAAAAAATAAACTGCTATCACCTGCGCTTTTTGATGCGCAGCCTTCCGGTCACAAATGCCTCTTCAATGTAATCTGCAGCGAAGTATGGTGATGCACCGATATATTTTGTAGGCTCAATTTTTTTATCCTGCACCCACCTTCGCACTTGCCTTGTTTGTACTAAACAGCGGTCGGCCAGTTGCTGAGCAGATAGTAAGTTCTGCTGAGGACTTACCAACTCAATGGATGGATCCTTATCACGCTGCAGGAGCTTATAGATCTGCTGGACCAGGAAGATGAGAAAATCGATTTTTTCGAAGAGCTTTTTCATAATTCAGAGGGCAAAGAGATGAGCTGATAGTCACCATAGGAATTCACCGGTGTAGTGAGTTGTAGATATACCTCGTTTATTTGCTGCAATAAAGGCAATATAAGTATGAACTATAACCGGTTCCGGGTATTTGACCATTCGCAGGAAATCAGAACCTTCCTGTCGTCTGGCCCCATCAGGATCAAAAAATGCGTATTTTTTTTCCGGGCAGTAAGCCAGCATCATTACTCTGTCATTGGGATGCATACCCCTGAGCATAATTTTACTATCCCATTTGAATGTGATTCCTTCTGGTCCCAGCTCAGTTGAAGCCTCTGTATTTACAGGCATTTTTCCCTTACTAAAAACAGCTTTGGGATAATCGATTTCTATGTTTGGATACTCACCTTTGATAGCGTTAAAGTAATTTTCTGATACAGCCTTGTTGTAGGGATACATCGTTGTGTTCTCTGCCTCCAGGGCGAAGCCTATTTTGATAAAGTTTTTTACGGGTCTTAGGAGGTTTGCAATGAGCCTGGTAATCTGTCGGATTGCAAATTGTAAAACAGTTGCCTTTTTGGTATTGATGCCGATTGTGCGGGTCACCCATTGTCCTTTCAGCCAATATGAAACAGTTTTACCTATTTTACCTATTGCCGGACCCATTTTCTTTTTTGACGTTGCCATATTTATTTAGTTTTGAGAATGTCCTTATTTGGTTCGTATCTCGTTCTATGTCAGGATATCCTTCGGAAATGTTTGGTGTATAGTTGGTATATCAAATGGATATACCAACTATACACCAAACATTGAGAAACTATACCCCAGCATTATAGCAACACAAACCAAAACACGAACGATACACGAACAAAGTAATATCAATTTCTATTTCCCACGAGAATCAGAATACTGATTAAGATTAAAATCCTTGCAAATCGAATCAATCATTGCATTAAGATGCCTCACGGCCTCCCTGGCATGTTCTGCACCGGCATCATTTTTACGGTTTTTCAATGACCTAGTGGAAAGATGTCCCGGGCTAGTTTTAGTACCTAGATTTGCTGAAATCCAGACATACATATCGTTAAAATTTTCACACAATAAACTTTGGGTAGTTTTTGCGGCATTAAGAATAATTACCAGTACCCTGCTACTCATATTGGCCTTAACAAGGGGGCTTTTATCTAACTTTAAAAATCTACGCTGTGCTCTTTTGATTGCATCTGCATCGTATTCCATTTTTGTTACCAGCAGTTCGTTGATCACTGCTTTGAGGCTTTTGTCTGAAGCATCAAATGATAAAGTTTTGTGCTGAGGCATCTTTGCTATGGTGGTTAAACGCTCAAAGTTCAGATCCTGAGCATTGCGCTTTGAATTCTCCAATTGCATCTGAGCATTGAAAACACCGCTGCAATAACTGATAAAAGCATAGGCATTAAAATTGATATGATACAGTTCTTCAATCAACCTTGTCTCCAAAAATTCATTCGTATCTGTGGCAATAATCTCCTGCAGTTTACGAATGAACCCTACATAATATTGTAATTCTGAAAGGGTTCTGATGGTATACCCATTTAGTAAGAGATAATCCTCTATAATTTTTGTAATAGCAGAAGCTGGTGCAATTTGCCTGAGCTGGTACCTGCATGTCTCCATCAGATTTTTACAAGTATCAAGCTTGCTCAGCAGATACCGCTCAGGTAAGATCGTATGTGGATTAAGGTGGGTGTGAAATTCAGTACCCAGAAAATCAATAAGGCTATTGATCACCACATTGCTAACGTCATCAGGTACTGCGTTTTGATCCAGCTCTCTGCTCAATAGTATGAGCTCTCGCATGATATAATTTACAGTTGTAGCGATATGCAGATTACCATCGTTTAAGCTATAAATTTTCTGTTCCAGTTCAAGCTGTAAATTTTTTAACTCTCGTTCTAACTCTGATTTAAGTTCAGCAGAGCTGGAAAATACTTTTGCAACCATCTCATCGTTAATAGTACTACGGATTAAGTAACTCAGGTCTTGTATGATTTTGTTCATGGCATGTTATATTCGGTTAAATAATAGTTTACATCTCAAGAAAAGGTAATTATAACTCAAAGCTATAAATAAACAAATATTAAATGCAAAAGAAATTTCATATTTTTTTTGACACATCAATATTAAGTTTAAACATACAAAAATAGTGTTTTTTGTCAAAAAGTTGACACAAACGACACACGAGGACACTTGACAGTGTGCTAAAAAAGAGTTTTTTTTGAGCAAAAAAGCTCATGCAGGATAGTCAGTTGATCAAATATCTGGAATCAGTTTCGACGGTAAGTAACGATTTAAGACAGCATCTCAGCGAACATGTATTTGTTCAGTTTTTTTCAAAAGGCGATCGAATGCCCTATCTACCTCCAATTTCAAATACAGTCTATTTTGTGGATGAGGGGCTTCTATGTGGTACTAAAGATGGAGTTAAGGAACGGACTACCTTATGGTTCTGCGCAAAGGACAGTTTGATCCTTCCGGCAATGTTGTCGGTTCACAAAAAATATACTGAGCGTTTCGAGATCCTCATGCCTACGGTGCTGTCAGCCATAAATATTCAATATATTATCAATTATCTGGATGTTTACCCAGAGTTGAAGAGAATCGGGATGATTATTTTAGACCAATATATCAGTGATCTGCATAGCCGAGAATTACTCCTACGGATGCCTGCAGAAGAACGTTTTGAAACTTGTTATAGAGAAAATCCACAGTATTTTGTTGACAGCAGCAACAATTACCTGGCCTCATATTTACGATTGTCACACAGGCAATTTGCGAGGTTAAAAAGGAGGTTCTTTAGATCAGGGACCTGATTTCATAACCGTGTGCTGCCATACTCCGATGTCACTTATATCGCTCTTGAGATAGTTTGATTTCATTCTTGTCAATCACACTTCCTATTTCTTCTACTACTGCAGATAATTCTTTCGCCTCAGCATACCATTTCTGATCAATCTTGAGCACCACGCCAGCCTCACTCTCGTTCCAGCCGATGAGATACTCATAGTTAGAATGATAAAATGGATAAATTACAATTTTTGTAAAAGCACCCCGGATTTTTCCACTTGACAATTTATGTTCCAGCATATAATAGTTAAGCTAAAACTATAAAGAAGGTTTAGAAATGCCATTCAGATGTTTAACTTTTACACCTTTTAGTGTAGTAAGCAACCTCAAACCGCATATTATTTCATGTAGACAGACATTTGTCACATATTAAAAAGACAAACTGCAAGGTAAATAATGCCATATCTACCACTATTTTCAGCCAAAAAGGTAGCCTGAAAAATCTGGATCATTCTGAAATTTATGTTGAAACAAACTTGTATCAACATAAATCAGATATAATCTATGGAAGATCAATCAGGCTCAGTTAGAAAGTTAATACCACCAGGTCAATTGCTCAAGAGACATCTTATTACCGGCATTATCAAAGAACATGAGAAAGGAAATCTTTATACTGCGCTCCGTTTCAGGTATCTGTTTAAACGTGTGCCCGTAGTAATCAAGGAGGCCAACGGATCATTGCCCCCGGATTACTTTGGCCGTACCATGCGGGACAAGCTTCATTGGCAAAAAGACATTCAGCAAAAGGTATCCAAAAAAGTATCGGTCCCAAAAGTTGAAGGCTATTTTAATGATAATGGCAGTTCTTATCTGGTACTGCAGTATATTGAAGGGATCACATTGACAAAATATCTGCACACTGTTTTCAAAAACAGGATATGGTATGATCTTACATCTGAGGAGCGGTCATCTATTTTAAAAATCATTTTTCAATTAGTCAATGAACTGGAGAAACTTCATGATCTTGGATATGTACACAGGGATATTACCCCTGAAAACCTACTTATAACCCCTCAAGGAAAATTATATATTCTCGATTTTGAATTGGCTTATGCGATCATACCAGATTATCCCTCACCTCCTTTTTCACTAGGTACTATGGGTTTTATGCCTCCCGAGTAGGTCCAGAGACTAAGACCTACCGTAGCTGAAGATATTTATGCCTTTGGCAATATCCTGCTCGCGGCATTAACAAACTACCCGCCATTAAAATTCGACCAGCAACGAAGTTATTGTATAGATAAGGCACTGCATTTATTTGGGCTGAACCGGAGGTTAGTAAACATCATATCGGGATGTTTACATGAGGATAAGAATGACCGACTATTACTTTCTGAAATCAGGGTAATGCTTGATGAGATAATTTTGGACGGAAATAGTACAGAGGACAATCAAAACGTAAAAGAGCAGATCAAGCCTAATTACTCAGATGTAGAACATATGATCACGAGTTATTTCAGATTGCTGATCAGTAAGCACTTTAATGAAACCATTGATCCGTACAATACCGATGCCCGCACTGGGCTTGCTCATTCACTACACAGTATTGTATACGTCATTTCCGTATATGGCAGAGACAATATGCTGGGCACTGTTTTATCATATTTTAAAAAATTGATAAAAAAAAGACCGGGGAGTATGTATATGGGGTATAGCGAAAGACAACCTGGCCTTTTTTGCGGGGATGCCGGTTATGCCCTGGTGCAATGCTGCGAACAACAATTGGGGTTTATAGAAATCCGTAAACCACTTCCCCAAAGTTATTTACGGCTAAGAACCACAGCAGACTGCCTGGATTTGGCGAATGGCGTTGCAGGACAGGCCCTGGCTACACTCATTTTGCTGCAGCAGCCAGGTAATGAACTGCTGGAGAAATACTTCAAAGTGATGTTGCAGACTATACTGGATCAACAAGCTGCGGATGGCTCCTGGCCGCTTGATCAACTACGGCTGGCCGATGGGATCTCGGGAATCCTGCATTTCCTGCTTAAGTATAATCAGCTACGCCCTGATGAGTCAGTGATTGAGCCAATCTGGAATGGCCTTGATTTTTTAATGCAGAAATACAAGCAGCAGCAGGCAACAGAATCAGATAACACCACTGCAGATTTGTCTCTGATAGGTGGCAGTACAGGTATCGCTCTGGTATTTCTACAAGCTTACGAGCAGTATATGAATCCAGAGTATCTTGAGTTGGCAGAAGATATATTGAGCAGAATTAATCCAATGCCCGCTAATTATGACTTTAGTTTAGAATCCGGACTGGCTGGTCTGGGATTGGTTTATGTAGAAGCCGCACGGATCACAAGGAATATTATTTGGGAAGAAAGGGCTGTATGGATTTATCACCTGTTTGAAGCCGTGCGGATAGAAAATAAGGATTACAACCGGTACTGGAATCCCAAGGGTTTAACCGGACATGATATCGGACTGTTTTCCGGTAATGCTGGGATTTTATATTTCCTGATCAAACTTCAAAGTTATCTGGATCCTGATAATCCTTCTATCACTGCATTCACTATATTTTAACAACAATCATGAAAGCACTTATTCAAAAAATACGGCAATCATCTTTATCAATGAAGTACAAATCTATCATTGTTGATATCATTGGGTATCTGTTTGTCCTGCTGTTTTTGTATACCGCAGCCAACAAAATCTGGAGGTTCCACAATTTTGAGTGGGTGCTGAGTACACTGCCTGTGATCGGCAGATTGAGCAAACTAATTGCATTTGCTGTTCCCACTGCTGAGCTCCTTACAACCGCGCTTTTGCTCTCGCCTGTTGGTCGCAAAGTAGGATTGCTATTCTCATTGTTGCTGATGCTAATCTTTACAGGTTACCTCCTCTTCATGGTCATGTATACAAATGATCTGCCTTGCAATTGTGGCGGGGTAATTTCAAAGTTAAGTTGGAAACAGCATATCATATTTAATCTAGTTTTCCTGATACTTTCAATAATCGCTATCAGGTTTGATCAAGATATCGCGCGCGCGAAACAGGCAAAGCGATGACCTGGGTAAAGAAACATCGCGTTTTTTTAATCTAAAATTTATAATTATGAACAGATTATTGTTAAGCTTCCTCGTTGCCGGTACGGCATTGGGAGGCAGTGCGTTTAAAAATGTAGAGTCGCACACTACAGTAAAAAGTGGTAATGCATTGCCTGCCGGGTATTTTGTGCAAAAAGGGAATAATAGCTATAGTTACGTATCAACGACGACCCACGGTGATGGGATATGTTCACCAGCAAATTCCCGCTCATGTGCATATATCGTACCAGCAAACAACTCGCTCCCACCAACACCAGATACTTACACTAAAGAACAGTTAGTGGCAGAATATGGACTAAGTCCTGCAAATTCGCAGGTTGGAATCTGGCAAGCTGAACCAGAACGTTAAAATAAATGGGTACTGCTTAGGCAGTACCCATTTATTTTTAACTTGCATCTCATAAAAGCTTTTGTCCGGGATTGCATCTGATGTATTCAGAGTTATTTTATGAGCAATGCCTTTTTAATAGCCTGGTGATATTTTTCCAGCGCCACTTCAAAGGTATCGCCCCTAGTGTGAATATCTTCGCAAAATATTTCACAAGCGCCTGGGTTGCCTTTACTTTTACACTGTCTTTTGCAATCTGCAAGTGTGTTTTTAGGCTTGATATCAAAAGCATTTGCTGCCAGAAATACTGCGACAAATATGCTTAATACAAAAGCGACAAACAGTTTCACAGGAAATCTGCTTTTCTTCAGACTGAGCATCGGTAATCTCGGAACTGGCAATGCGCCTGCAGGTACAAGGAGATATTTCAATTTATCATAATCCCAAATCAGCAGATACACATTTGCCAGTACCATCAATGGAGCCGTAATGGCAGAGCCTTCAAAGCGAACCGCTACAGATAGTATGCAGATATTTAATATAATCGGAAAGTATAATAGCGCACCGAGTGTTGCCGTCCTGGGTATTAATAATAAAATTGCAGCTAACATCTGGGCAAGCCCGATGAAAGTGTAATAATATCCGGTATGATGTAAGGCCTCCAGATAATGTCCTAATGGCTGATTATTGGAAAGATCGGTGAAACGTTCACCAATGACTTTTACATAACCGGCAGGCAAAAAGCCACAAGCAAGTGCAATACGGCAAAAGTTTGTAAAATAGTAATACCAGCGGTTTCGCTTACCTTCATTATAAACCTGATTGAACTTCTCAGAAATACTCATTAGAAAACGTTAACAAGATGCAAGATAGTGAATGTTTTTACCGTAGATCATCCAAAACTGGATTTTCTAATTTAATCTAGCGCCTTTTTGATTCTCTCGTTGATTTTATCTCCATTGCGAACTAAATCCATGGAAATTAAATTCCCGTCCTTCCCGATCAGCAGCAATTGTGGAAGACTAAAAAAATTATAATATTGAAATAAGGGGTGGTGTAATCCAAGGCCATAAGTGGATAGGTTTACGCTTTGTTCATTTGTATACAATCCGCTTTTTAAACCGTCCAGCCATTGTTTTTTAGTACGTTCAATATTCACTGCAACAAAAACCACGTCCTTATTATTTCCAAATTTAGGCAATACAGAAGCTTTGATCACTTTGGCCAGGCCAGCACAGCCGCCACATCCACTATACCATGCGTCTAAAACCACAACTTTTCCTTTGAAGTCATGTAAATACACTGTATCTCCCTTCAAATTTGTTAATTTAAAATCGAAAGCTTTAACTCCCAATCTTCTGGAGTCAATGACCGATTGTAAGAATTTTCTGTGTTGTGCAGTGCTCATCTGTGCGAGCGAATTCTGGTAAACCCAGGAAGCATCTTCACTGAATTTCACATGGGTATCTGCGCATATATAATACAAAATAGCTTTTTCTCTGACCTGGCCGGTATATCTGCTCATCAGATCTTTAAAAATACTACTATAGAATTTTCCACGGGAAATGCTAGAATCCTGTGACACCTTAAATTGAGACTTTTTCCATAAAAACTCAAGGTATGCAGGACTGTTAGAGCTAACAGGATTTTGATTATTTAAATCTCTTTTCTCGATTTCATGGATCAGATAGTCAACGTTTTCGCGAGACATATTTAAATCTTTTTTCAGATCGAAATGACTAAGGGCATGAGTATATGAGATTCCAAATGCTTCCGCCTGATATAAACTTTTCATAGTTATTGAGATCTGGCTACGATAAGAATTGACTATATCAAGCTTAAATGCGTATTGTTCATCAGCAAATTTCACCAAAGAATCCAGCTTTAACTGATCATATACCGACGTGCGCGATATGTTCTTATATCGAATCCCAGTACCATATTCAAATTTCGTTGCCAAAGCCAGTTTTGCACTGCCAGGGCCTGAGAATTCAAAATCCTTAACTTTAGTAATTTTATGTGTACTGCCTGAATAGCGAATTTTTATTTTATCACCAGGCTCCACATAGCCAAATAGAAATGGAAGTTCGTCAAATTCCAGCTGTATTTTCTTATATTTTTTTATATCCTTGATCTCAAATAAAAAATCTCCATTTGAATCTGCATGAGTTACCATTGTCACGGAACATAAACCGTTATAGATATACTCATCCTGCAACAACAGTCGCATCTTCTGCGTGATGAGTTCCTGATCATCGATATGTACCGTAATTGTTGCGCTTCTATTAGCGGCCGAACTGCTCAGACTCAAATATAGCAGACTAATAATCATTGTAATTAGCTTATAATTTTTCATAATAATATTTTTTTATAGTGAATTTTATCTTTGATTTTGAGGAATACCACTGAGCGCTATTTCGTCATCTGGTATAGGAAAAATATATCTTGGATCATTTGGAGGTAAATTATATGTTACCCCATTCAGCGATCTGGTCAGCGTGATATTGGCGCCTTCTTTGTTCAATCTTTTCAGATCCGTCCAGCGAAGCGTTCGCCAGACAAGCTCCTTTCGTCGCTCGTTAAGTATTACCTGCAAGGCAGTTTGCTGATTCAAGCCCGAAATCTCCCTGAAATTTGCTACTGAAAAACGTTTCCTTAGCAGATTGTTCAGCCAGACCAGTGATTCATTTACTTCATTACGCCGTACGAGACATTCAGATTTGATCAGATATAACTCATCCGTTGCAAGGCCCGTAAAAGGCGTTGTTTGAAGAAAGTATCCCCTGCGAACATAAAGTGTATTTGTTGCAGTGTTCAATCGGAAAAATACTGACAACCTCAAATCATTTTTATCATACAGGGCTATAAGCTCGGGGTTAACTGTCACTTGGGTATTAATTGACGATGGATAGGTTATTTGATACTGACCAAGAATTGCACCTGTAGAGAGTATAGTTTCAACATTATTGATTTGGAAAGGACTGGTTGCTGTGGTGCTGATTCCATTATAATCTATCAATGCCTTTGTGATTGCCAGAGCACTATCAGCATAAAGTTCAGCTTTGCTATACTCCCGCATACTCAGGAATACCCTTGAAAAAAGTGCATAAGCAGCAGCCCTCGACGGCCGGTTATTGTTCACTGGCAGGATGATATCCAATGCGGGAACGGCGTACTGGATATCAGTTAATATCTGAGCATAAGTATCTTTTACCGAAGATCTGGGCACAATTTTATCCACTCTTGCTTCTAATGGCAGCGGGATACCCATGTCTGTAGAAGCGGTTCCCGAATCGTATACGGTCGAAAAATTTCGTACCAGATCATAAAACAGGTAAGCCCGCATAAAATGTGCCCAGCCATCTATGGTCTTGTACTGTCTGATATTGAATTCCTTATCCCGCAAACGAGGAAGAATTTCCAATATATTGTTGCAGTAAAATACACCCTTGTATCCAAAAGTCCAGTCACTGATCTGATTGGCACCGGCAAAGATATCTTTAGCCCAGATGTACGAATTCCGCTCCGTAGCGGTTAAGGCTGATTGCCAACTTTCATAGCTGGTGAAGACATAATCATCTGATGCCATCTGTGAAAGCGCAGGAGTCGATTTATTTAAAACATCGGCATTTTCCAATAGCCCCTGCAACTCGTTTAGCGTGGTAGGGGTTAATATGCCAGTATTTGGTTTAACTTCAAGAAAGTCTTTTTGACAGCTGAAAAACGTCATCAGCATTATCATCATTAAAAGTTGTATCGATAGTTTGTTCATGGCCGCATTCAATTTTATATGTGATTGTTAAAAAGTTGCTTTCAGTCCAAAAGCAATTGTTTTAGGCGAGGGTATACCATTGACATTGTCCGGATCAATTTTATAGCTGGATGCTCTCCAGATAATACCAAGATTTGAAGCATATGTGTAAACGGAAAGACTGGCCAATGGACTGTGGGATGGTTCTTTTTTAATAAGTGAATAACTTAATCTGATATCCTGAAGACGGATATGATCACCCTTCTCAATCAATGCTGTAGAATATTCATAAACCTCATCTCTGCCAAAATTCACCGGATAAATCAATGAAGGTACATTTGTCTTCAACTCATCTCCGGGACTTTGCCATCTGTTTTCAAAATCAGACTGCTGATATCTTGAACTTCCAAAGGAATTAGCAGCATATATGTTTGCATTTTTTAATGATGGTCGTCTGTACATATAACCCAACTTATACACCACATTCAAAGAAAGCTCAAGAGATCGCCATGAAAAGTTATTCATGATGTTTCCAAAATACTTAGGAGTTAATGTCCCGCTATAAACTAACTCCGATGTATTTGTAGAATTAAGGATCGCAGAATAATCCTTGCTTGTCTGACCATTTAAAACACTCTGTGGATTTCCCTGGTTATCCAAACCCCGCCACTGATAAGAAAAAAGTGAGTAGTAAGAGAATCCTACTCTGGGCTGCAGATAATTTCCAGAAATAATAGCTCCATTGGTGAGTGGTTTAACTTTATACTCCGTTATCTTATCCGTATTGTAATTGAAATGGAATTGCGTAGTCCAGTAGAAATCCCTCAGCTTTAAATTTGCCGAGTTCAGTGTCACATCTATTCCCCTGCCTCTCATACTCGCGGTATTGCCGGTAAAGGTTGAAACACCCGTCTGCTGAGCTATGGGCGAGGCCCCAATTAGATCTAGACCGTCTTTAATCCAGTACTCCACACTACCAGAAAGCACATTTCTCCGAGTCTGAAAATCCAATCCGAAGTTTACATTCTTCACCTGCTCCCATTTCAATGATGGGTTTGGCGGATTGATGATCGTTATATAAGGAGTGTTCCACAGATTACTCTGTCCCGTTGCTTGCGCCGTGAGGTAAGCTGATACAGACTTATTCACATTACCACTATAGCCATATGTAGCGCGCAGCTTCAGGTAAGGCAAGCCTGCTACGTGGTAGAAATCCTCGTTACTCAGATTCCATGCAAGACCTGCAGACCATAGCGGCACCCCTTTCTGGTTTGTCTTTACACCAAATAAATTAGACTCATCCTTTCTTGCACTGGCAGAAAGGATATATCTGTTGTCATAAGTATAAGAACCATTAAAGAAATACGACCTGAACCTGTCCGTAGTACTGGAATTAGAGATATTAAGCGGAATCCGCGAGGTGCTGAAACCATAGTAACTTGGATATTGCATTGTTGGATTTACCGTAGCATTCTTGTTCAGCAAACTCGTATTGTCCAGTCCATACAAAGTATAAGTACCAAAAGCGCTCTGGTAATCCTTGATCTCCAGACCACCTAAAAGGTTCAACTCATGTTTGCCCTCAAACACATTCTCGTAATTCAGCTGAGCCCTACCGTAATGCGCAGAATAAGTATTATTCGAATTATCTGCGATATCTCCCAGAGGTACGGGAGTGGTGACCACTCCCGTAGTCTGATTGATCTGCGAGAAAGTATTGATCATATCCCTCGTATAAAAAGAGTTGATCGAATTGTTCCGTACCTGATCATTCACGCCTTTGTCGTAGGTATAATTTCCAGAAAGCCTCAATGACTTCACAATCTGGTAAGACAGCCCAATATTCACCCGGTAATCTGTCAAGCGTGATCTTTGCGTCACATAACCATCCCTGATTTCATCCAGAGGCCTGTAATGCCAGTCCAGCAGCCTACCCTTGCCTACCGTATCTACATAAGGCAAGCGCAGCACCTTGGTTACCGCCAATGCATTCCCGTTTTTATCTGCAAGCTGCTCATACGGAAAAGAGGGAATATAGAGAGATCCATCAACATTGGTATTGCTCGTGGTAAATAAGATATTCGTGGACAGCTCCAGCTTATTCTTAAGCAGTGACAAAGTATTGCTCGCATTCAGGCTCAGGCGGTCATTACTGTTAATGAACGTATTCGCCTGGTTTTTATCGTAGCCCATAGAGAAGTAGTACTTATTATACGTTCCTCCACCATTGATGCTCAGCTGGTGCTGCTGATTAACGCTTGGCCGGTAGTAATACTGCTGAAGGTCTTTCCTGTTATCATGCAGCGCTATTGAATCCAGCATGGCCGATTTGCGCTGTTGCGAGATCGTACCCTTTCGTTGCAGCAACATGATCTCTACCGCAGGCGAAAGGCTTCCGTAACCGTTATTGATCACGCTGTTATAAGCACCTTTATCAAACAGGAACTGCTCGATGCCGATGAAATCCTGGTTGCTGAGCTGCGGTTTGTAATACAAATCAGGACGGCCGCCAATGGTGACATTAGAATTGATCCTTACCATTGGCTTCTGGTTAAACTCTCCTTTGTAGGTAGTGATTACTATTACCCCATTACCAGCACGGGAACCCCAGATTGAAGAGGCTGCCCCATCTTTCAATACCGTGATGGATTTTACATCCTGCGGATTGATGTTGGCGATATCCCCGTCGTAGGGGAAGTTATCCAGAATGATCAGTGGATTGGCATCAGAGGCAATCGTACTGCGCCCCCTCACACTGATATCAGGGGTATTACCGGTTTTATTCCGGTTAAAGATCAAACCACTCGTTACCCCATCAAGTCGGTCCAGGATATTGGTGCTCACCCTACGGTTTAAAAGGCTGCTGTCTATCAGCACAAAACTTCCTGTAGCGCGTTCCTTTGGGATATTCTGATATCCGGTACTCACTACACCCACCTCCTTCAGCTGCCCGGAATACTCAAACATTTTGATCTTCCCCAGATCTCTCCTTGCCCTAAGCTCCAATTTCTGAAAGCCCAGGTGAGTGATGATCAGTGTAGCATTCTCAGCTATAGCAGTGATAAACAAATAACCTTCCGCATTCGTACGGACGGTTCTTCGACTTTCTTTAACCAAGATAATTGCGCCGGAGATACCTTTGCCCTCTTCATCAACTAGCCTACCGCGAACATCAATGTTTCTCGAGGTCATTGGTGATTGTAGTAACGTTGCTGAAGCACCACCGGAGCCACAGGTCAGCAGTGTAAGTATTTTTAAAAAAAGCATGGTTTTCACCACAAAAGGGGTTACCATGCGCATTGTTTCGAGACGTCTCATGATATTTAGATGTTTAAATGGTTAGCATTCTTCGTACCTGTAAGCTCCACCGTTCTCTCCTACCAGTCTCAGTGGATACGTTTCCAGATCATCATCAAAGAAGCGCTCCATCGCTACAGAGACATAAAAGGGATTAACTGGAGTTGGCAACAGATTATTGATAGCCTTATAGACTTCAAGTGGCAGCTTGGGTTCATAAAAGTAGTTGGCGCGGAGTAATACAGAAATGATGTCATTTACCAGTTGCATTTCGTCATCGCCTTCTACCAGATCGACATCAGTCATTTCCATATCCTCACGCAATCTGAACAGTTCTTCTTCTTCTCCCTGTTCATCAATGCGGCAATAGGTATGGATTACTTTTTCTTTGTATTCATACTTATCCACGGAAACGTGTAATTCAGAATCATCGTTTATTGCCGGGCAAAAGTTATCTACATCGGCATCATCCAATGCGAGTGCAATTCTCGCGAGTTCATCACCAGAATAAAATGGGCGAAGCAGCGTTTCAACTTCCTCAACGTAGTTAGGTGCAGCACCAATTAAGAAGGACAATTGCCGGGCACTGTAGCCTTTGACGATTCTTTGTAAAAGGATACGGTATATGGTTTCAAGATCAGCTAATGGAATTATTTTCGAGGTTTTCATAACAGTTTATATTTAAAATTTTGGACAAAGCATGGCCATGGGGATCGATTTCCGTTCCCTAAAACAGGCGTGGTAATAAATTAAAACGAAGCGGCCGGCAATGACATAACCAACCTAAATAAACCGGCCGCTATCAGGGCATTTCAATCCGGTGGTTTGATGATGCGTGATTGTGAATGGATACTTGTTGATTGCATGGGTATTTATTGTGGTTTACCAGAATTCAAGTTTTTATCATTTGTAAGATTGAGTGTTGGAGGATTGCCTTCCGAGATTGTTGGAGGCTTTAGAGCATAAGGGAACTTGGTGTAATACTCATCCAGCAGGATTTCTAAAGTGAGATTCTCGATTTCGATCACTTCGGTCATCCAGATGATCAGGGCTTTGAGACATTTCTTTAATTTACAGATCGCTCCTATTCCTTTGATTTTAGGAGTTGCATAGTGTAATGTAGGGCGACTGGAGCCATGAGTGGTTTCTTGGGCAAATTGCAGGTAGAGATACGGGGTCTCTAAAAGTGCGGTGATTATGCAGAGGTATTGTTGCACGATTTTGAGATCAGGAACATCTAGCGTGTTGGGTACGTTATGATTTAGGATAGCAAGAACGGTCCTATGGAAATTTGAAAGATCCGCATAGGTGTATTTTACAGGAACTGATTGAGCCTTCTCAGAAGAATCTTTGGGTGATTTTGTTTTTTTTGTACTCATTTCAATTTGGTTAGAATCAATATTATAGCTGTGCGCAATAACTTACTATATGCACGTTCTTATATGAGTGACTATATTTATCAAACACAACATTTTCAGATCTAAAGATCCGACGAACTCAAAATATTGGACTTCGACAGTAATGTTGACTACATCTCCCTACTTCAATAAAATTGAAACATATAGATTAAAGTCGTATCATATAAAGCAAATATATAACACATACATCAATTTGTCAAGGAATTCCATGACGAATTATTTTTTCCGTTATCTCATATTGCTGTCCCATTTCATTAGCAATGATTAGCGATAACGACAGAACAATTCTTAAGAATTTTGGTAAACATCTGAAGGCTTTACGAGAGGCACAGGAACTAACTTTCCGTGAATTTTCTACTCTGAGCCACGTGAATACTGGTGATATCGTCAAGTATGAGAATGGAGAAAGCGGCCCTAACTTGATTACCTTGAAGAAGCTCGCGCTCGGTCTTAAGGTCCATCCTACTGTCCTCCTGGATTTTGATTTTGAAACCAACTTCAAAGATGGGAGTAAATAGCGTCCGGATAGGACATCCTTCCAATACACTAATTGCCTAATAACAGTTTTTTTGGAAATACTATAAATATTTTTGATGGCGAATTGCCTGGTGTCAAAATGAACATTCTTAGTGGTCTTCATTGCTTTTGGTTAAAGCATTCGAAATTGAAGACTGGAGTTGGCAAATAAATAGGCCACTCCCCATACGCTACAGTACCTCCTAGGAAAGGCTGAGAAAAATCTCATGCATGCAATACGGAGAGTGGCCCATTTGTCTATACAAAGATATACAAAATGGGTTATCCACTCAACGGTGCTTCGCATGCTTATAAGATTTCCTAGGTCTACTGTAGCAAAGCTTCGTTTTCGAACGCCAATTTTATAATAAAATCAGATCTCTTTAATTAACTCTTTTACTCCATTAAATAATTAATAATGTAAATATAGGAATAAAAACAATATGTGTCAATAGTGACACATGATTATATCCGGTTATATCCGACTATTATATAGATGAAAGAAAAGTTTAAATCTGATTTTGAGATTGTCGGGAATAACATAAAGCGCCTTAGAAAAGAGAAAGGTTGGACGCAACATGATTTAGCGAGCCGTTGCTCTGTAAATAGAGAAAAGATTAGCAGGATCGAAAATGCTGAAAAGGATTATATGTACTCTACTTTGTTAGAGATTTGTGAAGCGTTATCTGTTGATATTTCGGAAGTGATGGTAAAGAATCAAGCTTAACAATAAAGGATGAATTATATTTACCATTTATCCATTTTATAACCTACAGTAAGTTACTTAAATTTAACCAGTAATATTTTATATAAATAGCGATGCCTACAGTAGAAATAGCTTCACTTAATTCAACAGGACTTGGATTGAACCAAAGTGATTTTGAATTTACTATTATTGAAGAAAATAAGCTTAAAAGTCATCGGGGACTTTTTTATGATTTCCTCCGACAACAAAGTGGAACTATAGTTCATCTTGGCAACCCTTGCTTTAAAAATCAAAAAGATAATGGATTTTATGCTGGCGAGATAATCGACTTCAGTATTGACCCAAATGAAGAGATTACTATACCAATCAATAACTTAGATAGCCCAATCTATGATAGCGGAGCAAATCAGCTATTCAGATTTAGGTTTTTAGATCAATATAAAGCTGATATTGATAAACTATTAAAAACAGCTCTTGACAAATCACCTATCAAGAAAATATACCTTCTCACTGACTATCAATTTGGACCTGAAAAAGAAAGCATCGTAACTATATCTATCATAGAGGAATTTTGGCAACGGCATGATAATGATGGATTGATTTTTAATACTTTGTATGAAATCTATGGATGATACTGAATAGCTACAGTTTCCCTAATACCACGTCATTCCCATTGCGGGCTAATTTGGGCAAATGTAATTGAAACTGACTATGTTTAGGCCTCCCTTGCTATTGGGTTCTTTATAAGTCATCTTAATTGGTTTGCCTGCCGCGTCAAAATCATAGATGAAATTAAAAGATTCCTCGCCAAGTGGGTACCTAACAGATTTCAATAAATTAGTTGATGATTTTCCAAATATTCCAGCAGGAAGCTGATATGGCGCAAATGCATCTGACAAATCCCAGTTGGGTAAAATAAAGTTGTTCAGACCTATATCTGCACCATCAATAGCTTTTTTATCCACGTAATAATCTAATAGGTACGTTTCTTTAATAACGCTTGCTGTACCTATCCCCCTAGTTGATATAATAGAGGTTAAATTGCCGGCTGTGTATAAAAATTCTTTAGTCAACAATAAGGTATTGTCTGAGATCTTATAATCGCTGATTTTGCTGATGTAACCATCATTGCTGTAAGTGACAGTAGAATATCGATCAGGCAAAAAAGTAAATCTGGAGACCCTATTTGAAGTTAATGAGAGATCGTAAGATCTATTTGCAGGAGCTTCCGTCACGGTGATTTTGTCAGATTTCCATTCAAATTTACGAGATGAAGGCAATTCATAAAAATTTGGTGCAGCTATATTTTCACCAGTAATTCTACCCTGGGCATCGTACGTATACTTGATTTCTAATCCATTGATGTCATTCCAGCTGCTGAGTACACAACTTTGAATCGTAGGTATATTCGGAGTAACGTTTTCAGGTTCTTCATTAGAGTTAGAAGATTTTTTGCATGAGGACATTAACAGGATGATAGTTGTAATGAGTAGTAAAGGTTTTGTCATTGGTTATTTTTTTAAGTGGTCTAACTTTTTAAAATTTAATGTAAGTCCTTCCCTGAGCCATTCAATACCCTTTTAGGACTAGACGCAGTATAATATATGATCTACAATTTTTACCCATAGAACTTATAACTTACTTCATCAGATCATACTTTTCAAGTTTCACCAGTTCCATCGTAGGTTTTTCACTTGTTGCATTGTAAACTCTTGCTATAAGGAATTTATCAGCTGCTTCCATCAATGATAACTCATTACCAGAAATATATAATGCTAGCTTCTCTACATTTTTATCATATGCGGTTGCCTTACTGTCAATATAAATTTGATCGCCTAAATCAACTATTTTAAAGTCGTGATCTGTTGTTGTTGTGCCAGATATATTTCGCCAAAATACTTCAATTTTATCGTCAATTTTGAACCCTGTTAAAGTGTCTTGAATTGGTTGGTTGTATTTGTTACTATAAATTCGTTTTAATTCTTTAAAAACAAATATCTCACCCTGTTTACCTAGATCTTCATCAATTTGGTTGTACACTCTATTTGACTGATTTAGTAAAACTACTTCTTGGTAAGATGGGCTCATTAATTCATTTGGAATTAATGAAATCTCATAACCCTTTTCTCTTAGATATTCTAAGCCTCCTTCAAAAGTTTCTAAAAGTAAAACTGTTAAAATACGTTCTGCGTATCTAATGCTAAAGAATTTTCCAAGTGGTCCAACTAAGCCATCTAATACTCTTGGACTAAACCACTTTCCAACATAATAAAAATTATCGTCTTCGGCCCAGGAGCTTCTTCTTTGTTTATCTGCCTCATTTCCATATGATAGAAAAATCTCTTCTGTTTCAAAAAAACGAATATTGGATAGTTTTTTATTAATTCTTTCAAATTCTATTTCCCATTCTTTCTTGTTTCTCGATTTCTCTACAGCTACTAAAGCTATTAGAGGAGTAATCTGTAGAATTTTTGTTTTTAAATCCTGGATTTCTACTTTGCTATTTGAAATTGACGGAATAACTTTATCTATGATTCTGACGCCAAAAAGACGCAGCAATTCTAGAATTTCCGAATTTGATTTTCGCACATATATGATACTGGATGCATTAAATCCTTCCTCTACTACAATAGATAATTCGTTGGGGTTGTAAAAATCTTTGCCATTGTTAGCTAGTAATTTATTTTTCAGAGCCCAACCTGAAATTTTATCTTTATCTGTTTCATGTAGCTCTATTTGAGATAGCTTGTCATAAATCACACCAACACGCGCTTTGTTTTCAATTTGCTCACTCTCTGATAAATCTGTATCCTGCCAGATTTTGGAGAGAATTTCTAAATAGGTATCGAGGGTTAGATGATATTTAAAATTTAAAGCGTCCCTCCATTCGGGAGAAAGCGTTTGATCGTAATCTAACACAGGGATATACTTTCCTCCTAGGGCTTTGATATCGGCTGTGTTTGCAAATACTTCGGTCGCTTTATAACATTTTTTATTAAGGGTTGGAAAAATGCTTACATTTTCTAAAATCCATTGGAAATAGTTTGAAGGGCAGTTTTGCGATTTCAACTGTTCTGAAGACAAGTATCTTTTGTAAAACCCTGTACTTCCATTTACGCCAAAATCTAGATTTATTTGTAAATCATCTGGAGTTAAGTTTGTAAAAACCCTATGAAAGAATAATTTGGAAAAATCATAATTGGTCGTCAAATCTAAAAAAGGGAGAATGTGTACGCCAATTGAACTTGGATAAAATCCATAACCTGAACGGTCAATAGTCCATCCTGAATTAGATATCCATGAAAATTTAGTTGAAGTATATCGCACTAATTCAAGCAAAGTCGCATCAAACCTTTCTTTCCACCTATTGTCAAAATCAAGTTCAATATTACTGTAAGTTACGTCAATATCGTCTTTTACTCCTACCTTTACTAGAAAATTCCCCCATTCTCTTTTACTATCACCATCAACAACATATTCTTCAGAGATGTAAAAGTCATTATTGTAAACGCTTTCTATCTTTAATAGAGGTTCGTAAAAATCAGCCAAAAAAGAATCTGACGCATTGATTAATGATTTTTCTTTCGTTAACACCTGAAGTTTTCCGAGTTTTTCATAATGGTGTTCTTCAAGATTACCTTTTTTGTGGGCATTAAATAAATACCTACCGATATTTATTGCATTATCTCTTGTTACAAAAGTTTGGCCTTGATCAATTATTGTTTTTTCAATAAAGCTAACATCAGTTGGCTCTTTAACTCCTAAATATTCTAACCAACTTTTAATGCTGTTGTCTGAATAGATTTCAGAAACAACACTTTCATGAATGATACTTATCTCGTCTGAGAATTCATTTGAAAATTCAACTGCTGGAAAATAGATATGATTTGGTTTTCTCAGGGTTTTAGTTTCATCAAAAATGAAAGTCAACTGCTTCATTTTTTCATTCCAGATGTTTTTATCTTCTTCACCATTATTTTTTTTGGTTTGCTCATGTAAGAAACAAATCAGTTTAAAATTTTCTTCCAATTCGTGCTCATCTGAAAAAATCTTAGATTTAAAGAAATCTCCTAGATCGTCAATATCAAAAAAAACGGTCCCTAGTCTGCTCAGGGTACTTATCGGTTCAAGGTAAGGAACTAAGGAAGAAACCGTAAATTGTTTACCTTTATTTTGGTTAATGTATTTAATTAAGGTTTGAGGAGCAATAAATCTTGAAATCTTAGTTTTGTCATATAGCGTTTCTTTTATTCTCAATAAATCGCCATTTAAATTCGGTATAAAAGAGATAGTTTCGAGCGCTATTTTAAATCCTTCATTAAAGCTATCTTCTAATGGGGAACTACCTAGTTTGTGAGGAATTACTGTGAGGAATTGTTTGTTATATTTACTATTTTTATGAGCGAGCTCTGAAACCCATCTGAAAAAAATTATGGGGATTTGTTTAAAAAGCCAATTATTCCAAAAAGTATCTTGATGCAAATGTTGTCTCCCAGCATCTGTCAGGAAACTTGCATTTACCAGAAATGGAAAGTCGTAATTAATCGATGTCGGTAAATAGGTAAAGATTAATCTATTTTGTTTAACTACTGATTTTAACTTTCCTCTCTCCAACTGAATGGCAAAAGATATTTCAGTATGTTCTGCTTCTTTTAGTTTTTTAGGTGATTTTTCATCGGCATTGATTTTCCCTTGTACATCTATTGGTATATTGAATTCTTCGGTTTTGATGATCCATTCACTTAATACAACACCATTTCTCCTCAAGATGGTAGTTTCATCTATAATATTTTTTTCTAGGACAAACTTTTCTGATGTATTGATAATTATTTTAACATTTTTACTTCGGAGGAACAGTACTATTTGGCTTTCTGAAAACAACTCATCCAGTGATTTTTTGAGCTGTCCTATTTTATCATGTCGAATAATTGTTGATACACTGTATTCTTGAATGCTTTTTAAGTGCTTAAGTTCATCTGGAATTTGTGTCCAAATTGGAATGATTTGCCAAGGCATTTTGAGATTTTCATCCTTATTCTTTGATTTCCTTTCAATTTGCCAATCACTGAGTGTACCCCAGGCACTACTCCAATGATTTTCCCAATACTCCTTTTCAAACTTGAAATTAAAACCTTCGCTTTTAATAATCACAAAACTTGAGTGAGCAAATACTGATTTAAACCCGATTCCTTTGAATCCGGTTTTATTAGTGTCGCCCGTTTTTGTACCATCTCCTGCACTAGATATACTCTCAATATCTATTTCCGAAAAGCTCTCTCCATTATGTGAAACTATTACATAATTCCCTACAAAGTCTATACAAACATCTAATTTACCAACTAAGTTACTTGCGTCGTCAGCATTCTGGAGAAGTTCATAAATAAATCTTTGACTGTCGGTATTTATGTCTCTTGAGATTGTTTCGCAGAGATTAGCAGTTGTGATTGCTTGTTCTGGGTTATTATAATCCGCATTTTTTTGAGTGAGATTTTCGATAAAGTTTTTTTGATTCATATTATTGAAAGTAGATACTGATTCTGGAAGTCTATTCTATTTATGCTCTGCAAATTATAATTATTCTAATTTTCGCATATTCTTATGCCAAATCCGAGAAGCTGCTAAAATCGGTGACTCAAGAGTATTATCTTTAACATACATATAAACCCGGTAACTTGCAGTCTTTAATCTCACTGCTTTAAGCCTTATTTCCGGAACAAAATCTTCAACAATCTTAATCGTTTTTACATCTACTACTAAATATGGCGGTCCAATCGGGAAACCATTTGATTTATTACTTTTTTGAGAAACTTTAAGATCCGCTTTAAACCTTGTTCCAATAGGATTGTCTTCTCTAAGACTACGTGGAAATTCTACTCTTATATCTTCCGGAAAAATTTGTGAGTTCAAAGGTTTAACTCTAGGTCTCGACATCCCCTTATCCAAACAAGTTTCGAGTATCACGTCCTCATATCGGTCATCTATTTTGAAGTTATATATTGTGGGCATAAGATATTATTATAAAATTTCCTTAAAATTTGCTTTCCCACCATCAATTCTTAAATATTGCCAATATTTAATGTTAAGATTCATAGCGAATTGTAACCTTTGAAACATCAATCTTTCATTCTTAGTGAGTTCAGAGGGAGAAACTATGATCAGAGATTGTACTCTTATTTTTTTATACCAAAATGCATAATCCAATAATTGCCCAAGGGATTCTCTTATATTTTTACGGGCATTATTACTTGTTTTGACCTCAAAAATAGAGTACTCATCATCAATTTCCTTCATAACCACATCAGCTATATTAGCACCAAAATACGTCTTCTCGACTGAGACTCGGTCTTTAGTAATACTATATTTTACCTGTAAATATTTAGCTAGATTCTCTGTGATCTCAGAATGAGTACGATTGACAGTTGTAGTGCCAATATCAATCGTCCGATCAAAAGTCTTAGAATTTTTTGCAATCCCTGGTCTGAATATAAATTCATCGCTCGGTAATACACCATCCAGTATTTCCTTTAACCCTTTATTAACAATGTATGGTTTAAATCTGTTATATTTTTGACCTTTCAGACTAGTGATCAATAATGGCATTGAATATATATCCATATCTTCAAGTTTAAAACTAACATTACAACGAAAGTTAGACTTTGTGAAGCCCTTAACATCTGCGCCTACCTTTATCAGGTCAGCTTTCATCTCCTCAAAATATTCATTCAATAAACTATCAGCGACATTTCTTTGCGGACTGTGAGTCTTTATGATTTCAAGATTACTAATTGCTCCGACCAAATACCGCTCCCTTGAATTCCTTTCGTAAGTAAATAAATATGCCTTTTTTAGCAACTTTACGACACTCAATTCCTCAGCGCCTCTGATATAACCGTACTGTACTCCCTCACTTTGAAAATTAGGATTAAATAACCATTCTTCGCCACCAAAGCCAAACTGATTTTCAAATGGCACACCAGAATTGCCTTGCAGTGAAATCTTCCAGGGATGTCCAGATGGAATCGTCCAGCCGTTTGTATTATATGTTAATCTAAACAAGCGAGACTCTTTTTCATTAACTTCAGATTTCAGATTCTTATGCAGTTTGTCTACACTGCTGTGACCAATGCTATCTACAACTTTACCTGGTGTAACTTTAGACCACGCTATCTGAATTCGTCCGTCAGTTTCAGTTACATTAAAATGGATGCTCTTTCTATTCTGAAATTCTTTGCCATCAAAGGTGAATGACCGTTTAAACGGCAAGCTATCATGCGTTATATTTACTATAAGACGATCACTCTTTGTAACATTTGATACATCAACCCGATAATTTTTTGATGTTTCAGATCGACTGAGTGGTCGTATTGTTCTATTTTTGATTATTTCTGCCATTGAATAGTTAATTCTATTTTATGTTTTGAGTTTATTCAAAGTCAAAGTAATAAGAGGTTGTGATTACTATGTTAATGCGCCAAATGGAAAACATATCATAACTTATTGAGAAGGTAATAATTATCGCCATTTATAAGTGAATGGTTAAATTTACCATGTGAATAACAATTATTTTACGGTAAACCGTAAATAAAACTTCTAAAATACTAAGTACATTTATTCAAAATGAGTTCTTACAAAAGCCTATTTAATCGCGTGAGTGTTTAAAAATCATGATAAATATGTATTTTTAAATAGATAAGTTAATATTTAAAATGAAATTAGTATTGAACTTTTAATAAAAAAATAATAAAAACTAATATAATATGGTAAGATGCATGTAAATTAGTATTGAGAAAGTTGATCAAACTGCGAGCTAGAACGAAAATTACTTATGAAATATTATAAATTATATAAATCGTACTCGAATATATAAACACAAAAAATAATCGCTGCTTAAAAACCCGTTGTACAACATTGTTAATTACCTAAAAGCGGTTACTTTTATTATAGACCGCTTAGATGAAAGCAAATAAAATAAGTTATGTTTAAACACTACTTGGACAAGTTGAGTATTGCTTCTAAAGAGGCTGTAGTTGACGGAAACCGAAACTCTTTTGACGATTTCAAAGAATATCTTCACATTGATCGATTTGTACAGTCCAAATTGGAAGATATAGTTCTATCATCTCTACAAGATCAAAATTCAAAATTGATTTTAATTTCAGGAAATGTTGGTGATGGTAAATCACATATGATGTCACGCCTTCATATGAAATATCCAAATGAGATGGAAAAAATTCAGGTAAGAAATGATGCCACAGAAAGTACCAGAACTGACAGAAGTTGGATTGATGAACTAAACGATTTCCTCTCTCCCTTCACCGATGCGAGCCTATCTGCACCAGCAGAAAAAACAACAAGGATTGTGGCCATCAACTTAGGGATTCTTTCCTCGTTTTTAGAAAACACAGAGGATTTTATTCTACTTGATTCATTCGTTAAACGAAAAGGAATTATAGACAGTCTCTCATTTAATAATGATTATCTACCAGACAGTCCTTTCCAATTTATTAATCTTGCAGATTATAGCCTATTCACTCTGAAGGAAGATAATTCCTCGTCCAAGATGATTTCTGAATTACTCCATAAAATAACATATCAAGATGAGAGCAATCCATTCTATAAGGGCTATTTGAGTTATTATAATAGCCACCCTAATCTAAATGGGTGCGCTATGAGGCAAAACTACCTCGAAATAAGTAAACAAGAAGTACAAAAAGGATTAATAGACCTAATTATGTATGCTATCATAAGTTTAAAGCTCATAATTTCAGTCAGGGATCTACTCAATTTTATTTATGATATAATTGTACCATACGACCTACAAAATGTCTCAGGTGATAAGATCAAAGAAACAAAAACCCAAACTTTATTAAAGCCTCAAGATTTTATATATAATAAGCTATTTGATTCAGAGGGTCGGTCAGAACTACTAACTAGTTTGGCTAGTTTAGATCCGAATAAATTTCGCAGTAAGTATTTGGACAATCTCATTTTCAAATTAAGCTCATCGGAACATCCGTTAGATATATTCAACCATTATGGATTAACCTGCAAAGAATCATGGTTGCAACCCCGAAAGAATGAAATTCTTATAAAAACATTTATTCGCTCGTTATATCTAAATCAGATAGAAAACTTTGATGTAGAGCTATCAAATTTCCAGCAGTTTTCACGTTACCTTTTTAGATATTACAGCAACGACAAAATTGGATTAAGACCACTTTATAAAGAGATTATAAAAGCCATATATAGTTGGAATGGAAATTCAAAAAGACCCGAAGAAATTAATGTAGCAATAGGCCAACATCAGCTAAAATATAACATTACACAAAAAATAACTTTAGATCCCGCTATAAAAGCAGTCTCTAATTCGACTGAATTAGACGAAATTCACGAATTTGGAAATGTTATTGAAATAGGAATGAGTGCAGTTGGTCATCAGGTGACTTTCTCCCTCGACATCAATCTTTATATACTTCTCAAAAAAGTGATTGACGGATATAGCCCAAATAAACTCGATAGAGAAAACCATACAGATTTTCATAAAGCAGTGGAGGCAATTACTAGACTTTCCAGTCAAGGAAAAGCTATCAATTTCGAAAGGTTAGACGGTGCTTCTAAGAAACAATTTCAATTAATCTATAACTCTGAGTTTGGATACGAATTTGCTAAAATATAATATGGGCTTCATCATAAATGAAATAAAATATAAATCTTCCTTTATTAATGCTAAGGGATTTACTCACAACAAGGGCAACCTGATTAAATTATTCCCATTTGCTACGGATACGACTTCGCTCACTGAATCTGCACATGATTTTAGAACTTTTAAGGGGGCTACCGGCGAATTTTTTAGGGTTTGTAGAGATCTATCATTTACAAAAGTTTTAGATAAAGAGGAGTTGATCGGTTCAATATTGAAGGATGTCTATACAGAGCACGCTTTCGAACTCAAGAATCTCCTTACGGAACTGTTTTTTGATGAAGATAATGACTTGGTGCTTTTTGACCCTGAGATTTTACCACACTTGAACAATAAATCTCAAAACGTAAAATTAAAAAATCTTCAAGCCTTCATTTCGAACCTTTTGATTGATGAAGAGGTTACTGAATTAGTGAGTAATATATTTACAGCACGGAGAGAGAATAATATCATCTACAAGCTTGTCTTAGAGCATTTGACACATACTGCCAAAGGCGAGCCAAATACACAAGACCGGTCAGGTACCTATGAGGGACGTATCGCACTGGATATTAGGCAGCTATTCAAGGATGATCTACGACAGCTTATTGCTTTCCCAGACTTTTTCATTGAAAATATATCGGTCCTAATAAAGTACTATTATTTCCAGTATATAATAAGATTAACAACGCAGCTTAATTATATGTTCAATGATGATCGAAAAGCTTCCCCCCTCTTTTACTCTTTAGAGTGGGAGAAACTATCAAGATCAAGGTTCTGTCTAGAGAGTGGTTGGAATAAGCTTGAACATTCAATGGAAGATTCGTTCGTACATGCGAATTGTTTAGAGCTTTTAAATACTATAGAGGGAAACTATGGGTGTTTTGCTACAGGTAAACCTTTTACATATGAAGAGATACTAGATACAGTAAAAAATATGCCCCCTGAGGGTCAGAATGATTTATCTATAAAGGTTCATAGATTAATTGAAGACTATATGGGGGCCATTCAAAAAGCTGAAAAAGACAATGAACGATTCAATTGGTCTAATTTTACTCAGCAAGAAAGTGATGAAACAAAAAGTTGGACTGAACATCATTCTCTGAAACTGATAGATCGGCTTTTTCAGCTAATAAGATATCAATTCAAAAATACTGGGCGACGAAAACCTTATGCAGAATATAAGCTTTGGTTTACCAATTTTGTCAAAAGTAGCTACATCAAATATCGGGGATCACTAGGTGCTACGCTCAAAATCGATAGGGCACTGTTACTATTGTTGACTGAACTTTCGATCCTATCTTCAAAAAGTGATAAAATCATTTTAAATAGACTTTGGACTGATTTTGAACTCAGAGGATTGTTCCTAGATCACGAATCAAAGAAAGAGGTAATCATCTTTTTTGATAAGATCAACATACTAGAGAAAAAGAGTGACAGCGGTGACGCACAATATGTTAAAAGTCTCCTAATGAAATAACATGCAAGAAAATAACACGCCTATCTACGCCTATCTGTCCAGAATAATCCTTGATTATTTTATTAGTGGAAGATTAATACCTGGAGAAAAATACCAAATCAAATTTGATAAGGGGGAGAATGTAAAAGATCTTTATCAGTCACTGAAGGATAATGCTGAAATCCTATATCCTGAACTTCAACTTGGAGTATATACATTTAGCGATTATAACACTTACTATATCAATTTCAATAACGTTAAGCTAATAGTTGCTGCTCACCCCAATGGCGATTTCCTAACTGGATTGAGGAATAATTTTGAAGGGGCTAGTGAACAGGAGGAAAAAGCTGCTATTTTATTTATTCACAATACGCAACTTGAGAGTATAATTAAAGGTGGTGTGAGCTTTTCTAATAAATCAATGCCTTTTCATATTGACAGCATTAGAGATAATATTATTAAAACTTTTGATGAGGACCAAGATAATGACTTCACAAAAACTCATAAAACATTTATAAGGAACATCCTAAAGATAGATACGACTGATTATCAAATTGAAAGTAAAAGTCTATTTGACTTAAAAAAATACATAAATATCCTAGTAAAGGGGAAACTTAGCAAGGAGGATTTCAATATTCTAGGATTGTTTCCTGATAACGCTATCCTTACAACGGATTTGCCAACAACTGAAATCAGCAATAGGGTCGCTAAAAATAACAAATGGTTCTCTGAAATGAACAAGGCAGAGCAACTTGGATTTCTACCAGAGTATCTGGAAAAGAATTTTGACAGAACAGGCCAGAACAAATTGAAGAATGTTGAAAACTGGCCAAATGTATTTGTAGAAGAAATTTTCAAATATGAAGCTAATCGTGGACTTATTAAGTTTAATGATTACATTCCTAGCACCGCTGAACAGACATCTGACGGTGATGTAATCTGGGAAAAGGAAGAAGGTAGCAGTACTATTAAGTCACAAATCAGGAACATAATTATATTCAATCCAGGTTACAAGGAGGAAATAAGTTTCAAGCTTAACTTTACTCGAAAACCAAATCTCAACTTCTTTAATAATCTCACCGCAATCAAGATTAATTTCTCACTGATCAGCGCCGAGCTTTCTGACTCTGATAATGCCATTCTAGTAAAACTGGCTATTATTGATCCTGCAGCTTTCAGTTCAACCGAACTTGAATATTCAGAGAATAAAGAAGGAAAGACGAACGAGACAATATTTAAAATCTTGATAGCTCCATTAAATCAAGAAATATTTGACGGAATAAGGGCAAGTTACAAGGTTGTAAAGCCTAACACTAAAAAAATAGGGCTTGAACTTTATGCTGAAGATGAGATAGTGTTTAACGATTTTGCAAGAGATTCATCATCAATAACATTCTCGCCTGATACTAGATATGACCTCGATGAATCAACGAGATTAACTTTAAAACTTAACGAATTAGAGTATTCTGACGATTCTAAATTCCCATTCACGCTAGCCTGGAACAACAAAACAATTTTTGCATTAGTGGTTACAAATGCAAGTAAGCCCAAAGTGTTGAGCGGCTGGGAAGTTTGGAAAAGAAAATTCGATTCTAAACAGTCGATTTTATTCTCAAAACGAGAAGATCCGAAGAATGCAACGAGATACATAATTTCACTTGAGCACGGTAACAATCTTTATTATCCAAATCGTCTATATAAAGATGATTTATTATTAGAAGAGCAATTAATCGATCTTGGCTTTACCTGTTTAGAAGAAAAAGGAGATGGAATATTTGGGGGCGACGACGGATCATTACCGTTCAAAATCAAAGATTCATATGATCAAATCATTATGTATTACAGAAGCACAAAAGGTGGAAAATACCGAGTACTACCCAGTACAGCCTATTTGGACGATACATTATTAGATCTATACAAAAACTATGTGCAAGTATTTTTTGAACTATTAAGTGAAATAAATTCAAATGAGGTACTATCAAAGCAACATTTATCACTGCTGAATCTTGGAACAATAAGAAGTCATTCAAATATGGGTCGTCTAATGTTTACACCACTTCATCCATTAATGGTCGCTTATCAGATCAAAATGAAAGAAAACGTGGTGATAGAAGGCCTTACGGATGAAATTATTCAAAAATTTACACCGTTAAACTTACTTCCTTTTATAAATAATGGCAGTAGTGAACGTGACTATTTTATCGCTGTCGATCAGGCCCACTCACCAGAATGGTTATATTATGTTAATGCTGAAATCGAAGGTCAGTCTATTAACCGAAGGAATGTACCGGTAATGATGTCGGGAAAAATTGCAGAATTTATCAAACATTTCTCTTACTTATACATTGATAGTGATGCACCAATAAGAATCAACTTAATTAATCTAGGTGATTGTAAGGAAGCTCTCCAAGGAGTATTTATGTATCTTATTACAGCCGTGAGAGATTTGATATCGAATTCTAAAAGTCCTGAGGAGGTCTATCCTATTCATTTAAATATTTACGGTTCAGGAAGTTACGTCACCAAATTTGAGCAGTTTGCTAGATTTGTAGAAGTAGAAGGCATAAAAAAAGAATTCGATATCGACTTAAACTCCGTAAAAAAGCTGATTGCTGCTGAGGATCTCTTAAAGTTGTATCACCAAAAGGTACAATTTTATGTTAAAGAGGGAGACATAAAAGACATTCCACAATTTGATTACGCCCATATAACATTCCATCAATTCTCTGAGAAGGAGATTGAAAAGGCTGACAATGATACTAGAGAGGTTTCGACAGGAATTTCATTAGGTGGGATATTTAGTGATCTTCCCTCAATCTACAATCATGGAAATTACAGAACAGGTTATGGCATAGGATCTTTAGAAAAGAAAAATGATGACCTATTAATTGGTATTAGTAATCACCTAAATGCGATAGCTCACGTTTCCGGAACTGCAAAATTATTTAAGCCTTTCTCCTCCTTTGCTTCGGTGATAAATCTACAGACCAGGCAGAAGCTGCAAAAAGTATATGATAGTTCCCAATGGGTAACGTTCATTAATCCGATGGTTGACTTAAGTTTCTTCAAAAGCGAAGCTGATATTGTAATAATACATTATACAGACCACTATACGAACTCAAGTGGTTATGATTCAATCACCATTACCAATAAATGGGATCAATACGAATTTATACTAAAAGACTATTTATCAGACAAAGTTGAAAACATCGGCGCCCATATAAAGCCAATAATTAATATGTTTAACGCGGTAAATGGATATTGGCTATTGAAGTTAGGTTCTCAGAACAACAGAGAAAAAATGGACAAAGAGAAAATCAGCATTTTGTCTGCTGTCAAAGAGACACTTGCGATATTGGATCATCCAAAAATAACGTGGGTGATGCTCTCACTTGAGGAAATTCTTCGCGTTACAGGATCCGCAGGTCTTAAACAAAATGAGGGTTTATTTTCTGCCAAAAATTTGAAGAAATCTGGCATGCTAAGTGATGATTTGCTTGCTGTAGGGATTGAAGAAATCAATGACAACCTTCAACTGTATTTCTATCCAATAGAAGTTAAATTAGGTATGAATCAAGCTATTGTTTTGCGAAAGGCTGAGCATCAGGGAATGGAAACCTATAATTTATTGAATACAACCTTAAACCAAGATGGATTCAATGGTAAACTTTATCGGAATTATTTTTCAAAATTAATTCTGAATGCGGCTCAAAAGTTATCACTTTACGAAGTTTGGCCAGAATATAGCCATAAATGGGATGCTATCGAGAAATATCGTGGTCGCCTATTAAATGATGATTTTAGCCTAGGGTCACTCGAAAATTACATTGGAACTTTTGCAGTACTGTCTTTCAGAGAAAATGTCAACTTTAGCAAGAGGACGATCAAAGTAGACGAAGGATTTATGAGTATAAATCTTTACAGTAGCGATGGTCTAAATGATCTTGTCAAGAGTGTAGAAGAACTGAAGAATAGATACACAGGTGAATATGCTGTGGGTATTACTGCAGCTGATCTCCTAGCTAGTAAATATCTTGAAGACAACGATGCTGTGGAAAATGATGACCAGAATGCTTTAGGTTTGTATCAAGCCTCAAATTCAAGTATTGAGCCTGAGAATGTTACTCAAGTGTCACAAACTCACGAAGAAAATCTGGAATCATATGAAGAGCCTCAAAAAGAACCCCTAAAAATTCTTTTCGGACACCGGGAAAACAATGGAAATCCTTTAGAATGGTTCCCAACTTCATCTGATAAGGTTCTTCATACAAATACTGGAATTATTGGAACAATGGGTACTGGTAAAACACAGTTTACTAAGTCTGTAATCACGCAGTTTTATAATAATACTGCCAATAATGTAGGCGGTAAAAAAATTGGCATACTTATTTTTGATTACAAAGGAGATTACATTAAGGAGGATTTTGTAAAAGCCACAAATGCAAAAATTTTCGAGCTAGACAAACTACCTTATAATCCCCTAGCTTTAGCGATTGGTGATAAGCCAAAGAAGAGACTTCCAGTTCACACTGCTAGTACCTTTTTAGAAACTCTTGCTAAAGCGTACAATCTTGGTCACGTACAGACTTTGGAATTGAAAGATATTTTAAGTGAGGCTTATGAAAACGCAGGAATTTATAAAGATGACGTAACAACCTGGAATAAATACGCCCCAACAATGAGTGATGTATTTGACCTATACCTCTCTAACGAAAAGGTCAAAAAGGATAGTCTTTATGCTGCATTAGACAAACTTAATGATTTTGAGATATTCGAACCTGATTCAAGCAAGACTATCCCCTTATATGACCTTATTGATGGTGTGACAATCATTAATCTCAACGGCTATAGTAATGAGATACAAAATCTTGTCGTTGCGATTACTTTAGATCAATTTTATTCACAGATGCAAATCCATGGGCATAGCCACATTCATGGGAATTATCGTCAAATCAATAAACTGATACTTGTCGATGAGGCTGATAATTTTTTAAGTAAGAACTTTGAATCACTACGCAAAATTTTGAAAGAAGGTCGTGAATATGGCGTTGGAACAATTCTTTCTACCCAATTTTTGAATCACTTTAGTACCTCCGACAACGAATATTCACAGTATATTTTAACATGGATAATACATAGAGTGAGCGAAATTAACGACAAGGAGGTTGGTTCTATTTTCACGCTACCAGCAAAGCAAACTAGGTCTGATTTAATCAATACTATTAAAGAGCTAGATAAGCATTACAGTGTGGTAAATCTTGCAGGTAGTCCGCCAATTAAAATTAAAGATTTGGCTTTCTGGGAACTTTTATAGACTCGTTATACGTGTAAAGTGGGTGGCAAATAAACTGTGTCAACTAGTTAATCACTAACTTAGAGACACAGTTTGTAAAATGAAAAAAGATGAGCAGCTCGATTATGAGCAAATGAAGTAAAAAATCCTAGAGCAAGTCCGTTCGAGCAAATCTCGGTATGATAAAGATGGAGCTTTTGCCCTTTTACTAAAAAGCTTTCTGAACTCGGCTCCGGAAGCTAAAATAGATAGTTATGGTTGCTGAAGAGCGCCTGTGCGGTAATCGGAAGAACGGAAAAACCAGCAAAGAAGTCAGAACGTCCTATTGATTAGATAAATTTGTTACAATCTGACACTTTCATAATTTGACAGAATACCTATAAAAATTTGTTTTAAGAAATATTTTTAGAGTTTGTACACATGTTTAATATTTTTTTTTAAATCGGATATTTTTTTAAGCAAGTCAGTCTTAGAACTTTCAAGCTCAAAAACTTTAGGATAAAAATCTAAAATATCACTTATCTGAGAATATTTTTTGTTATTACAAAAAAAATCCTTTAACTCACCAATGCCCAAGAAATTATGAACAACAAGACTATGGATTAACGCCCTAAATTTTTGTTGAAAGATTTTATCGCCTTTAAATTTCAATGTCAAACCGGATTCAATATATTTAAGTTTTTTTTCTAACTCAACCACTTCTGAAACGTATTCTGAAAATAAATCTGTCAATGCAATTTCCAATTGTTTTAATGAAAATTTCTCATCCAATCTATACAAAAGGAGCAGTAGATCAGAAGTATCTTCAATATGACCGATTTGCTGATAATTAAAAAATTTATCAAATTCATTTTTCGCGGGAAAATCATCGGTATGAAAAAAGATTTTAGTGGGATGGTACCTAGTCAAATATAATGCTAAACATGCAGAGTAAAATTCACCATTTTCCTTTTTATAATCACTTATAATTTTCACATGATTAAAAAAATCGTGGCCAAGCTCCTTTACTATCTGCTCATTAAGAACTTGGTAACCTCTTATCTGTGAAAGCTTTACATCAATGATTTTCCTCTCTTGACGAATATCAAAATCAACAGAATATTTTGTCTTTAATTTATCAAGCTTATTAAAAATGTTAAACTTTATTTCTTTAAAAACGACATCACTTACAAATATATTAAGATGTTTTAGCTTCTTTAATAAAAACTCATCTTGATCAATATGGATCAGATTAATTACTGAGCAGGCATCAAGAACGCAAAAAATATTACTATTTACTGCTTCCATCCTATTATATCACCTTTATTTTGCTCATATAATTCAAGAGATATTTCATCTTTTCCATCCATTAAACCAATCTCAATTAGTAATGAAAATGCTTCATTGACAGTACGAAGTGGAACATTTCCAATATCATCTAATACTGCACTTATTACCTCTACTGTAAAAGGAAAATAAGGACCTTTGTCCTTTTCCTTACGATAAAAAGCAATTAATTCAGATAAATATGACAAAATTTGGTCTCTAGTTGGAATTTCAAAACTAATTCTATCCTTTATTCGTGATCTTACCGACTCGGACACATACTCGCCAAGATCTTCTAATCCAAAAATTGCAGACTGCGTTAGGTTAAGAAACAAAAGAAGATTATTTGATGTGTTATCAATTATTTCGCGAAGAAAATTATTGATCTTATCAATACTTGAACTATTCAACGTGGCTATATCTTCGAATTCATCAATCCATAATATCACTGCTGAATACATTTTCTTTTCAAAAGACAAACATGTAAACAGTCCCGCCAGCACTTTCGTATAATCACTTTCCGCATTCAAAGATCTCAAAATATTCCATTTACTCAATGATTTCAATTCAGCAGCGGGAACATTTCCATACAAATATTTTTTCAATAAACTAATGTCCGTAAGTTCATGATTGAACATCGCTTTCAACACACTTCGAATATGATTATTATCAGTAAAATTGTCGATAACAGATTCTATTTCCACACCTTTAGCTCTTAAATTATCCCGTATTTCTGAAATATCTATTTTGTCAACTATATTGGTAAATATATTATGAATGGGATCTCTACCCTTAGGAAGAAGCATTACCATTGAATACGGAATAGTTTTACCGGCAGAATCGGCGATGGGCTGAAGAACAGACGTTTTATTAAAATATCTAGCAGCATGTGTCTTTCCACTTCCATATTCTCCCCAATTAAGTATAAGACTCGAATTGTTCAGATTTACACTTCTAGTGATTCTGCTCTCAAATTTAGATTTGACTTCAGGAAAACCTGCCCAGAAAAGTTCTTCAGGATTTGTAGCAGGAGTCATCCGGAATGGATTATTATTTAAGTTATACCTCTCAATATTCATTCTCATTGAATTTTTTGAATGTAACCATCACCAAATTGTTTTTGGTATTTATAAACAAATCTCTTATTATGATTAGATAATAGGAAGTTTTCTATGAATAAATCACTTGTACAAATATTATCATTAATGTAGAGTTTATACTTTGCGTAACTTATAGCCTGTGAGGCCGTAACTCTATTGGGTGCTAGCGTTCTGAAGTGATGAAAACTCTCTTCAACATAATTTTCGAGTTTCAAATATACTGTATCATAGATCGCCATTTTGGGTTCTTTTAAGTGATTAGCAGTTTCAAATGTATGTACAAAGAACTTTCGAACGAA
The DNA here is from genome assembly GCF_026239695.1 of Pedobacter sp. MC2016-15. Lineage (GTDB taxonomy): Bacteria > Bacteroidota > Bacteroidia > Sphingobacteriales > Sphingobacteriaceae > Pedobacter. The sequence goes on from NZ_JAPIVS010000001.1 coordinate 1,058,872, forward strand.
TTCATTACTATTATAAATATATCCGCTATTAATATCATTCCAGAAATTAAAATTTTTTAGATATTTAACTCCTCCCTCTGTGAGCTCTAAATGCTGCTGTTGATCCATTAGAATAATATCAAGATCATATAACCAATTTAGTCTAGGCATTAGGACGTGTTCTAAATATACTGGCGCATTTGACCACATTTTCACTCGTTCCATTATGATTTTTAAATCAGTTAAATCTTTTTGGTTATTCCTGCGGTTGATTGCTTGAATAAGATTATTAATTCGTTCCTGTAGGAAGGATTGAAAGTTGTTCCTTAATTCTAAATAGTTGTCAGCAAAACCTACATAAATCATTTCTAAGATTAACACTATATAAAAATAGTCAGTACGTAGAAATGATTCGGTAAAGAACATTTTATCAAGAGTATTCAAAAAAAATATATTGAATTCATTTTCATCTCTCAAAATTTGGTAAACTTTAAAGTGCTTGCCTGCGCTCTGCATTCCACTGACATTTTTTATAAAGTTTAAATCGCTAGCTATTTGAATATATGGCTTTGCAGAGTTACCAGTTCTTGTGACTTGAACGAGACCCTTAACATTTTTATAATTTTGAATTTGATCATTAAATTTTATACAATATTTTTCGAAGCTACTATTAATTTTCGTGACAGGGATTCTAGCCTTTTCTCTCAAAAAATTTGCAAGTATTTTAAAATAACCTAATCTTCGAGCCTTCGTATTTGTATTTAGGATTTGAAGTTGTTTACTATCATGCAATGCGCTTCCTGAGAAATATGTGTCCAAATAAAAGTTATAGGCGAATTCTTGTTCCAACTTAATAGATAAAAGATTTTCAACAAACAACTTGTCACAGAAGATTTTAAGAGATATATAGATTAAATAGATAAAATTCGGTGCTCTCTGACAAATAGCATCATCACCACTACTATAACCATAATTAGTATCTAAATGATAATGAGTGATCGCAATTTTATTTATTTCAGTAATTCTTTTTACCAATTGAAGCAGCAAATTAGACATTGACTTAAAATTATTTTTTTCTAATGCCTGCACCAACCTGTCTCCTAAATATTCTGAGTCCGATATTCTGACTTCAACTATTTGAATAGTATTAAAATAGTTCATTTCAAAAGTATTCCAATTTTTTATGTCAATATCACTTTCAAATTTTAAATGAATGGCAAAAAATTCAAAATTAAAAACAACATAATTGTTATCTAGAACAAAAGACGATTTAGATCGCTGCTTTAGAAGACTAATCACATCAAACATATTTAGATAAAGCAGGCTAAACAACCTTCATCTTCAGCGTCTAAAATATCAATTAATCTATTTGATCTAAATTTATCCGCTGTATTTTGTTGTTTTATTAAAAACTCTTCTTTAATCTGCTTTATACGTAGAGGATTAATTAACTCCTCTAAACGCTCATCTTGCATCCACGTATATCCATCTTTCTCATATTCTACTGCTAAAAAGAATTTTGCCGGGTTTTGTTCATATAACCAAACCCATTCGATTTTGCGCTGAAAAAAACAGAAAAAGCAACCAGAACGGCTACGATTATATTTTCCAGTCTGTCCATTAACTTCATATGGGATTTCCTCATAATAGGCAGGAACCCCTACACCACTTTCGCGTAAAATTTGAAAAATGTCATCTCGGACAAGAAGTGACTCATTATCTAACAAAGGGAAATCATCAACCAAAGCAATCGGTAGAGAACTACTTTTAAGCGAATGAAAAGCTACATGATTAAATTCTTTGACTCCTAAATCCATTAAAGCTTTCAATTTCTGATTTTGACCATACCTCATTGATAAGGGAGTAAGAATTATATCAGCAGCTCTTTGATAGAGATTTGAGGAAAGAAACTCCTTGTATAATGTAAGAAGTGAATTTTGGTTGTCGTTTTTCAACACCTTGCCTATAACTTCTTCACTCCAAATATTCTGTCTAAATGGAAAGATAGATTGTACATTTGGTTTAGTAGAAATATACCCCTCACGATCTTCATCCCCCCTAATACCCACGTATGATATTACTGGAGTAGTACCTATATAGTTCTCAAACGGTTCAATTTTAAGCTTCTGAGTACACCATCTCGCATTGGAGGATGGCAAGTAGCCTCCATACAAATTATGATAGAAATCGAAAGGATTATCGTGGTCAGCTGTTTTAGCATACAGCTTTTCAATTGTAACACCAAGTTTTGACTCAAGATTTTTGATAAGCTGGTATGTCTCGTCCAATTCCTTACCTGTATCGCAAGTATAAAATTCTATATCCATCTGTGGATATAAGCTTTTCATATATATAGCCAAAGCGGCACTATCCTTACCTCCAGATATGCCTAGAACATGCCTTACATTATTTTGCATCTTTTTCTAATTCTTTTTTCAGTAGACGAGACAATATAGCGATTTTCGTTACGTGATCTTCGTTTTCAATAAAAGTTGACAATTCATCCTCTATATACTTAAACTTAGCATTCTGCTCTTTAGGAAGCCTGATAAGCTTATTATTCATTTTAGCCCCGGGAGTAGTTATTTCCAGCTTAAACACTTCCTCCTGCTCTAAGTTCACTTCCTGGAGTGCAATGTCATTCAAATTATCAAGCTCATGAATTAGCCCCAAGAAGCGCTCTTGAAGTTGATCCACCAGATCGTCCGTAATAACATCTAAAGTTTTTCCAACAATAGATTGTGCCACGGAAGAAAGCCATGCACTACGATCCTCCAATGGAGAACATAAACGATCAAAGAACGTCTTTTGGTAAGGAAGTAAAAGATACTGTTTAAGTGCTCCTTTATAACGTTGCCTTATCTTCTCTTTGTATTCAAGAAAAGTGTAAGTCTTATTCCATAAAGAGTTTATTACTTCTTCAAATTTGTTTAATAACTCATCATAAGCTCCCCTTAGCTCACGTATACTGTTCTGCAGTTCTGTACTAAATTCTAGTAAAAGTTCTGGAGTTTTATTTAGTTGTACTAAATCATAGCTCAAAGCACTTGGTAAATCCTCAAAAAACAGCTTTTCAGGATCAGTTGCATCAGTTAATGCCTTTCTAACAGCTAGACTTTTCTTACTCAGTTTTTTGGTTTGCTTTACGTAAGGTTTGAGATCCTTGTAAAATCTAAAAAATGGTATAATAGTTTTTATAAAGGCCTCATTAGAGGTTTGCTTGGTTTCAGACAAAGCTAACAAGTCACGGTATTGATTGAATAACTTTACTTTTATACCGTCGGTATCATAAGCCTTAATGGTGTACTGTTTAGGATTTTTGACAAGTAATTCTAAAACTTCTGAATCTACATCCGGAATAAAACCATTTACACCATAAATAGCGAAGTCATCTCTCTTGATAATCAGATAAATTGGAACCCAAAAATCTAAAAAACCCCTTTTCAATTTAAATGGTGGCTGCTCTAAGAGATCATATAGAGCCGCTACTTCCCTCCTAGCACCTTTTGTACTTTCGACAAAGTCATTACATACCTTAAAAAGTGGAATAAAATTATTAAGATCTAATGATGGCTCTGTAATTTCTTGCAATAACCATCCATTATCTGTTTTGTGATGAATACCGGTTTGAAGCAGAAGGGATAGATATATACTTTTTTGAGGGGGAAAGCCTAAAATGCCAAGACCTTCAATATTCTCATTCTGAATAACAGCATCTATCAAGAGTTTTCGAGCGCTTGAAATAGCTCCTGACAATTTAGTTTTGTTTGCAAGCTCACTTATAAAAACCGGTGTCGAAAAATATACCTCGTCAGCGATCTTCGATAAGAAGCTATTAAACATTTTGCTACTATTAAATGTCAGCTTCTCCCCAGCAAAGTACCAATGAACAGAATCCTGGTCATAAAATCCTTCATACAAAAAGTGATTTAATAAGCTTTTTTGCAGATCAATTATGGAACTAAGTTCACGTTGAATTATTTTGTCGTAACGATATTTCGCCTTCGCTATTTCCGCCTTCTCAATTTCCTCTATCGCATGTTTTATATCTTCAACTCTGAGAAAATGTGCATAAAGAATTGCATGTTCACTATTTCTTGAAGTTGTTATCAGATCGGATTCTTTAACCTGTTCACTAAAGATAAGATTAATATAGCCATCAACCTGACCTGTCGGCCTTGAAGCGGTAAATGGTACATCTGTGATTTTGTATTCAAATACTCTAGGAGTACCTTTTTCATAATAAGATCTTTTGGCTGAAATTGGAGCCAAAGGCAGGTATCCATTCAGAAAACTAACTATATTATTAGCCCTACTGACTTCTAAACCTGCTTCGAGAATAGCATCATCAATATTTACAATTGTAGTCTCTGAATAAAAAAACCTATGTGAATATCTGTTATATGAAAGCAGGTTCAGCTTCTGTAAACGATGAATGGCATCTGAAACTCCAGAAAGTTTACCTGTTGCTTCAATATATTCACTAAGAAAAGTCGAGTCAAGTATGGAGCCTGAATGACTAAATATATTGAGTAAACCAATAGTTTTGATTAGAGTTTGATATACAATATGTTCTTTCTCATCGACTTCACCCTCTACCCTTTCTAAGGCATTTCTAATCTCTGCCCATTTCGCATGATGGATGTTGGCCTTCGAATATAAAAATGAGTAAAGATTATAGTTTAAGTAATCATAAACATTTGATAAAGCATAAAAATTTTGACGGGACTCATCAAACTCTTGTATCCCGTAGAACCCATCTGTATTCAGAAAAGTGAATAGTGATCGCTCATTCTGTCCATATTGTTGAAGTGCCTGAACCAGGACACTGGCTGATAAAAGATCTAATGGATAGATACTTTTAGCAATATCCTTATCAAAGTAATCTTTCAAAGGAAAAGCTTTGGCTTTTGAAATGACATCCAACAAATTCGCAACTTGATCAATTTTCAAATCAGAAGGGTCAGCATTTATTCTTTTACTCGCAAGCAATAACAATTGCTCTACGGGTTCATTAAAAGTCAATTCCTTGAAACGACCTTTTACTTTGCTCCACTCATTACGCTGAGTGGCATTTAATTCAACTGCGTAAGCAGAAAAATCCTGATGCAACGTGGTAATAAATGCTGCATCATGTTCTGTATTGTTTATCAGCTCTGCAATTTGTTGCAGAAAATACAATTCTTTTTCGGCACCATTAACAGATGCGTATTCAAGAAATTTACCAAACTCATCTATCATTAAGATAAAACCTCTACCCTCCGAATTAGATGCTTTGATCAGTGCCTCAATTTCCCTAATGAGGGCGATGGGCTTCACGCTCGATGATCCGATCAATTCTTTAATATTGTCGATTATTGAGTCGTAGTTACCAACTAACTTAAGTATGTCAAATCTTTTGTACTTTTTCCATTCCTTTGATTCGATAAATAACTTTTCTTCACTCAAATGATACGTTAATGCATTTAAGAATGTTGATTTACCAGTACCGTAGGCTCCGATTAAATTAATTGATCTTATGCCAGAAGCATAATTGTTTATAATCTCAGAAAAAACCTCCTGGGTATTCGAAGTTATTGTATACTCAGCAACATTAAAATTATTTATGAGTATATTTTGTGAAGGAGAAAATTGTTTACGCATAATACTTATCTAAAATCTCCCACTTATTTAAATCCTTTTTGATCTGTAAGACCCTATTTCCTGCAGTTTCATTATAATTAAACTCTGAAGGCCATACATTACTTAGTTCCACCAATTTGTCTTCTAACCCTCTCTCTGTCATACAAAAAATGTTGCCTGGAGAGTTTGGCCCTTCCAACAAATCTTTAAATGAGATAGATTGCTTTTCAGATCCATATCTATCCAAAATAGAATAAGCCAAAGTAGGCAATGGTAATTCATCCCTACTTTCCCTTGTAACTCGGAACCACTGCAGGGAAGTAGTTCCATCTAATGCCACCCTCGTGAACGGTCTAATTAGGTTTAGTTCAACCAACAAATTCGCAGTTTCTTCTTCAATGTCAGCTTTACCGTCATTTGCCCGATTATAAGTTCGTAAAAACACATTAGCATCAGAATCATAAGTTTTATCGCTAAAATGCTTCATACCACTCTCTTCAGTCTTACGCTTCAAGAATGAAATAAGTTGTGCCTTTGTGAATTCTTTCTTTTCCTTGAGAAATTGATTAAAAAACACATTGAATATAAACACACGCTCATTCTTGATTATTGAATAGTGTAATAACCATAAAGAAGCGGTATCTTCTAAGTAAGGATCTTTTCCTTCAAATAAGTAATTTCCAAATGGGGATACCAGGTCCACTTCAGATATTATATTGAATCCCCGTAGCCAAAACTTAATAGATGTGGTCATATTTTTACCAACCCCTAAGTGCACTACAGCGTCTTCATCATTGAATGATTTCTTAGCCAGCAGATGCTCAAAGCCTTTCTTTAACCAAAACTGCCTACAAACAAATGTCTCATGACCTGAAAAACTAACTTTCATATTTAAATATCCTTAATTTAAGCAGTATCTCATACTGCCCAACACTAATAATTACTAACACAAGCGACAAATCACATTCAGAGATTTTTCAAATTTCAGTAAGTAATCATACGAAAGCCGTTTATGAAGACTAAAACCAGATTTTCAATGAATTTACATACCTCACTAAATATGATGATTGTATATATACTGTTGAGAATTAATGGATGTGTGGTCGCCCATTTATCCTCAATTTTTTAAATTTTCACGTGATCTATAACTTATTGGCGACAAAAGTAGTCTTAATTTGCTTTTGGGAAAAGAGTTATTTTTTCCGAATCCTTAGACTGATTCACAAAGACCTGTATGCTAAATAATTGAGAAACTAAATATACAAATAAAATTTTGACTAATAAATTTAGCACATAAACTTGCAAAGATTTGGAGTACAGAGGAATGTTTAGATAAAAATAAATGATTTAAATTGGAACAGGCAGGTGGCTATGAATTCTAAAGTTCTTGTTACTACCTTAATATTTAATAGATGGATAAACCGATCATAAAAAATGGTACCGCTTACCAACAGGAAGGTGAATTTTCGAATCCAATGTAGCCCTATCACATCATTTAAGGTAAGCTATATACATCTAACTGTTAACTGACAAAATCTCCTGAGGAATAATCGGATAAAAGACACGAAACGTAAGGAGATATCCAAACATCTCGTATCTTTATCATGTTAAAAATCACCATAACAAAGAAAGAGTTTGCGCCTAAATAAAATTTAAGATTAAACTGGCAGGAAGATGATCTCCCAATAGATGAAAATTGACCCTCACCCATTACTTTCTCATTGGTAAAACAAATATACAATTTATGATCAAACAACTAGTCGCCTTTTGCAAGGCTCTGATTCGCGGTGAGGAGGAGACTTTCGAATTTGAATTAACACTCTCATGGTGGGAAGTAGGCGCCATATTAATTATTATTGGCCTTATAATATATTTAATATTCAGATAGCGTTAATACCATAGACATTAACAGTTGTTCGTTATTAACTTCGGTACATTAAAAATTATCACAATGAATAAAGAAGAAAGGAAATTAAAAGGCAAATTCAAATATCTAAGAAGATTGCATCATTATGGATTAAAGAATAGCAATGCTCTCAGAAATACCGGAAAGCCTTGCTCCTGCTGGATGTGTAGTCCTGGCAGATCTGGCGAGACTAAAGTGTCTGTTTTAAGGAAACTTGATAGATTACAATCCTTAGAGAAGGATTATTATATCCGCAAAATAGCTTAACCCTAGGTGTTTTAATTCTGAACCTCTTTATCAAGAAGTTCCAATGCCTATTTGCTAATGAAGGGTCTGTGAATAATGGAGGCCTTTTCATAGTCTGCTGTTTTTTATAAACGAGTAGCCATTTCAAAGCGCTCTATGTAGCTGCGTTTAAACCTATCTTTTAACTTATTACCTCCTAATAAAGAATCGGCAAAATAAGCTTGACCCCTTCTCAGATTGGGGAGATGGAAGATCAAATTTATTGTAATTTTGCTCAAAAGAATAATCAATTCTGATCCTCTCGGTGAAGATCTACCACGTAACCCAGATTTTGAGCTATTTCTCTCAATTCTGTAGTGGTACCACCCCAGATGTTATGTCCATTTTCCAGATTAACTTGCTGGACAAATATCCATCCTAAAATAAATCTATTCTTCATCACTCTATAATGTATTGAATTATTAAATGGAAACTCAACATTATATAATTCCTTCTGTAATACTATGGCTATTGAATCGTTCATGTCACAAAGAAATACCAAAAATATTAGTAAAACAAGGGAAGCTTACATTTTGCTATTACTATTAGTAATAACTTCCA
>NZ_JAPIVS010000010.1 GCF_026239695.1 Pedobacter sp. MC2016-15
GAACTAAGAATCCGAAAAGCGTAAAGGAGAATTTCGGTGCGAATACGAAGTTTTTGAAATCGGTGTTTCAGCGAGTATAAATTTGCGGGTGATGCCTTTATTGCAACCCAATCCTAAATGGACTTCTTGTAGCATTCGTGTTTATTCTTAACAGGCTGTTAACGGGCTGTTAGCAGGCTGTTAACAGGCTCAAATGAGACATTTCAGCCTGTTAACAGCAGGTTATAAGCCTGCTCATACCAAAGTAAGTTTAATTTAAAACTTTCCAGAATACTTCCTTGATAATTTTTTTTCTTAACTTTGTAACATACTGATTTATAGTCAGTCAAAGGTTTATTATTCACTTAAATTATATCAACATGGCTATTAGAAAAGGTCGGGTTTTTAAAGGAAAAAAGGGTGATACTGTTACGTACACTTTGAATGGTCAGGAAATACAACGCAGCATCGGTGTGCGGATTACGCCCTTTACGAGCGCTGAACTCGTTAATCAGTCTGGGCTCGGACTGACGAACGAATTACTTAAGCCCGTGAAGCCATTTGTCAAGCATGGCTTTGAATTGCAGGGAAAGAAAAAACACAGCGCTGGTTACAGTATGGCAGTAGGGTACAACAAAAAAAACGCAATTAAGCATAGTCTCCTGGGCAATGAAATTGAGTATGAAAAAGTTCTTTTTAGTCAGGGAGAGATTACTGTCAATGCAGAAACTACAGTCATTGTGGTAAAGGGAGGACTGGAATTTCAATGGGATGCAGCGCTGATGGAAAAGGGGATGAAGAGAAATGATCATGCCATGCTTTTGGCCTACTGCCCGGAGAAACAGAGTGCATTTTTTGAACTATCGGGAGCAAGGAGAACAGCCGGCAGGGATTTTCTGGAAGTCACAGCCTATCATCAAGCGGTAACACTTGAGCTTTACATCACTTTTGAGTCGGCCGACCGCAAAAGTATTTCAAACAGTTTTTACATCGGCCAGTTAAAATATTAAATCATTTAATTTAGAACATTATGTCAACAATTCGACCAGGCAGTTTAGGCCAATTCAGAGGAAAGATAGGCACGGTAGTCGTGGCCAAATGGAGGGGTATATATACGGGAAGAAGTACACCAGGGAAATCTACAAAACCGGCTTCAAAACCTCAGATGGATCAGCGGAAAAAGTTTGGAACTATCTCTAGTTTTCTCAAATACTTTTCAAAAGAGATCGCTGTGGGCTGGGCCAGTGCCAAACCAAAGAAAACCGCGATGAATGAAGCTGTAGATTATCACTTTGATCATGCTTTACTGGGTACGTACCCTGAGTATCAGTTTAACTATGAGGCATTGTTAATCAGCAGGGGAAGGGGTATCATAGATGGAGGATTCAGGCCTGTGGCTGTTGCGACTGCGGAAGAGTCAGTAAACATTTCATGGGTGACGAGCAACTCTACATCAGATATTACACAGCCTACAGATCAACTGACTGTGGTATTCTTCGACGAGAATATCAGGCCTGGTAGGTTTGGAGTGACAGTAAATGAGCGTATTGCGGAGAGACGCGAATTAAACGTCAACGTTGATGTCCCTTTTGTGATGATGGGGCATCCCTTGCATGTATACCTATTTTTTGTCTCTGAGGATGGAAAACTGGCATCTAGAAGTGAGTATTTGGGAATAGTAACTATTTTTCGATCATAAGCGTCAGCGGTCCCAGCAGTCCGGCTTCCTGTAAGGGCGTGCCAGACAGGCGGTAGGGTGCTGTAGTATGCGTAATGCGCTTTGCCTCGGGCAGCTGCTGATCACCGATCAGGCGGTTTGCCCAGGTATTGGTCACCTCAATCTCAATAAGATTATCCCCTTTTATCAACAGCGCGCTGATATCCAACCTGAAAGGTGCGGTCCATAAGGTTCCCGCACCTTTACCATTGACCTTTACTGATGCCAGATTGGCTACCCTGCCAAGATCCAGCCATATTTTTCCGGAGGGCATTTTCGGCAATTGAACCCTTTGCCGGTAAACCGCTGTTCCCGAATAGTACCTGATCAGGGAATCTTTATTTTTCGACCAGTCTGAAAGCTGCTCAAACGTCACAACCTTGGCGGGACCTCCATATGCAGTATCAAATGATACTTTCCATTGAGTTGGCAGCTTCTGCAGGACAGTAAATTCCGGCCAGTTTCTGGCTACATTAACTTTTACGGTGCTGTCACTGAAAATTACAAAAGCTGATGCATTTGCTTCCAGCCTTAGCGGAACATCCGTTCGGTCTGCAAGACCCTTTCCTGCTCCCAATTCCCTTTTATGATCAGCTGCGGCATCATACAAATAAGGATATTTATCTTTGATCCTGAAAGAAGCCTTCAGCGTTCGCTGCTGATCCTGCTGATTGGAGATAAAGTAGATATCTTCATGATCAGTTCTACGATGGTTCCAGGCGATTTTCTCTGCCCTTTTACCTGTTGAATCTGTAATCAAAAGATCAGGTGATACACCAAATTTTTCAAATGTACTATCCTGATAAGCACCCTCATCCGCCGCTACATATATATGCGCACCAGCTTTTTTCAGGGATTCCACTTTCGCTCTCAGGTAAGGGGATAGTATTCCTTTACTGGGATCCATGGGATTACCGACAGGAAATACCAGTAAGGCATAACTCGCTCCTGATGAAAAAACTACCCTGCCATCCTTGACTCCGGCGTTCATTAATACGTCAGGATTGAACGAATCGTAGGCATAACCATGCAGCGGATCTGTCCAGTCCTGCGGGTCAGTGATATAAGCAGAATGGCGGACACCGGCAGGTGATTCTGCTAAAGGTAGTCCCACATTCGCCATTCGCTGCTCTTCCTTCCGCACTCTTTCAGCTCCAATAATACCCGGAAGCGTCTTCAGCAGCCGTTCCGGAAGCAGTGCCCGACGTGGAAACTCCTCGCCGGTAAATACGGCAATATCCGTAACCGGTATACCTTTCTGGAGCCAGGCCTGGCTCCTTGTGGCATAGTCTACCCATGCCTTTCCTGGTTTCCACCAGGTCTGGTCGCGCTGGAAATACAAACCCACACCGTCTAAGGTCATTCCTGGTTTGCGGTTTGTCCAGGGGTTATGGGTAAATACATGATAAACCAGTTTGTTGATCCCCAGCGCATAATTCCTGTCCTGCAAAGTTTTTAACATGCCGGGATGTTCGTTCCAGGTCATTCTTACGGTGGTAAATGCTTCGGCCTGAATGATATTCTTACCATAGATATGTCCTCCGGAAATGGCATCCAGCATATCATTAGGTTTGTCGTGCGTAGGACTGTTGAGCCAAAATTCTCCCATCGGTATGTCTACCCTTTTGTAGTGCAGCAGCCCATCACTCAGCATTGTTGGTGCTACACTTTCAGCAGTAAATACTACGCCTTTTTCTTTAGCCAGATCAGCGAGCGTCTGGTAGAAAGTATCGGTTACCAGTTCTGCGATGGTCTTCCTCACATCGTATAATATAGCTTCAGACTTGTCTGCACTTTCTATAGGAATACCCGCCATCACTGGCAGCCAGGATAATAAGTCATAACCTCTTCTTTTTTTGAATTCTACAGGAAAAGCGTCCGACCAGTTCTGGCTTCCGCATTCCCAGCTGTCTACATGGAAAACCCGCAGCACCTCTTTCGCCAGTTCGGGACCTGCCTGACGGATGGCCTCTCCATACCAGGAATCGAACTGTAGCCTGATCGCTTCTTTATTAAATTTGTCAACTTCCAGTCCCGCTCCGCCACCACCTGTAGCATTCGTATGTCCGGTAGAGGTATGTCCCATTCTGATGATTGACCATTTGCCGCGGGGAGCTTTCCAGCTCAGCACACCATCGGCTGTCATATGCTTACTCAGGTTGATCATTTGCTGCACTGGTACAACATCTTCCGCAGGGAACTGCTCAGCACTGCTGCGTTCACTGATTCTCCAAACCTCTCCGTTTTTACTTTCATACTGATTGATTTTTGGTGCTGAAGATAGTTCCAGTGCGGTAAGCCTGAGTGATTGTTTCCATTTCGCAGCATCAAGATCTTCGGCACCAGGTTCAGAACCTGCGGGATCATAAATGAACCTGAAATACTTTGCAGTGGTGGGGATAATCGCATGCGTTACATCCGCATCTGTATCCTGCCAGCCATGGCGTGGCGGATGCAGGCGCCCGATGGAGCGGAAAGTTTTTCCATCATCACTCACTTCGATCAAAAGTCGGTGTGCCTGGTAGTTATTACCTCCCGTTTTGATGACGATGCTCCTGCAGGTAAAAGGTTTTTCAAACTGATACTGTATCCAGCAGGGCTGATCAGTTTTAAATGGAGGAATTTTGCCCGGAGTATTCGCAGTTAAAGCACTGGCTTCTGCTGATTTGTCATTGAGGCTGGTTGTGATTAATGGTTTTGTATTTCTCGTCGACAGCTCAGTGCCATCCTTTTCAGGATAGGCATAAACTGCAATATCCTTATAAAAATTTTCTTTGGTTTCTGGCTGGGGAAGCTTTATGCGGAGCGTTTTACCTCCTGTTACGCTGACTTGACTTGATACCACCTTTTGCATAGAAAGTTCCGGCCTGATCCATGGTCCGCCTGCCAAAGCAAAACCGTCACTGACATGCATGCCTATTTGTAAGCCTAATCTCGAAGATTCTTCAAATGCATATCTCATCATGTCCCACCAGACCGGGGTCAGCTGCTCAACCACAGGAGTAAATACCGGCGGTGTGGTCGCACATTTGATCGGCATCAGGTAGGCACCGCCAATACCTGCAGCCTTCATCGCTTCCAGGTCCGCACGAATACCTTCTTTTGATACACTGGCCTGCATCCAGTACCAGAATACCCAGGGCTTTGCCGGATCCGTGATCTGCTGTGCAGTGGTACAAAAGGGCATCCATATGATGAGCAAGAAAATCCAGATGACTAAACGCATATATTTTATCTTTTTTATCCTAACGGCAGCTTAACCTATAAACCGTTTCTCCCAAACCTTTGGCCTTTGCCTTTACATAGATATAGCCACCTTTTTCAGCAGATTTCAGTACCAGCATACATTTTCCTTTGAAAGCTTTAATCTCAGGTGCCCTGAAAGAAGAAAGGTTGGCCTGATAGCCATTATCCACCCCTGCAATAACACCCTGCCCCTCTACAGAGAAAGAAATTAACTGATCTGCATCAGGAACCAGGTTGCCCTGCTGATCAGTAACCTTAACCGTAATGAAGGCAAGATCTTTTCCGTCAGCCCTGAGCTCAGATCTGTCTGCTTCCAGCACAATCCGGGATGCTTCAGCGGCTGTATGTATTACTGAAGAAAGCACCTCCTTACCATCCCTGCGTGATACAGCTTTGAGCGTGCCTGGCTCAAATTTCAATTGCCAGGAAACATGAAGGTCATCTCCTTTTTTCCTGATGCCCAGCGATCTTCTGTTCAGGAAAAGTTCCACTTCATCTGCCTGACTATAATATGCCCAGACATCCACCATCTCGCCTGCTTTCCAGTTCCAGTGAGGAAAAACATGTAGTACTGGTTTATCGGTCCATTCGCTCTGGTACATATAATACACATCTTTAGGAAAACCTGCGAGGTCTACGATACCATAGTAAGAACTCCTTGCCGGATAAGGATACGGAACCGGCTCTCCGAGATAATCGAATCCAGTCCACACAAAAAGGCCCGACATAAAATCACGTTTTTTAACCTCTTTCCAGGCGCGTTCATGAGTGGTACCCCAATAGGCGGCAGTATTGTCATAAGCGGATGTGGTCCAGTCGGCATTCCCATTGACTACATATTTCTGTTTTCCACTTGCCGGCCAAAACCTGATGGTATCTGAGGGCTGGTATACACCCCTTGTTTCCAGTGCCGATGTGGTTTCAGAAGCAATAAATTTTTGTCCGGGGAAGTTGACAGGCAGCCGATCGTAATCCTCAAATTTATAATTGAATCCCATAATGTCCAGCGCCCTGGCTTTGGCGATAAAATTCTTGCTGCTATCCGTTTCCGTGAGTGCCGAAATCACGGGGCGGGTCTGATCCAGCGTCTTCACTATTGCTACCAGCTCCTTTGTAATCCGTGTTCCTGTAGTATCAAACTGTTCCCGGATTTCATTGCCGATGCCCCATAAGATCACTGAAGGGTGGTTTCTGTCCCTTTTCACCATATCTTCCAAATCTTTCCTGTGCCATTTCACGAAGTCCAGCGAATAATCATATTTGTTCTTCTTCTTTTTCCACATGTCAAAAGCCTCATCCATGACGAGGAAACCCATCTGGTCACAGAGGTTCAGCACTTCTGCTGCCGGTGGATTATGCGAAAAACGTATGGCATTACAACCCATATCTTTAAGGATCTGCAACTGTCTTTGCATTGCACGGTGATTAATGGCTGCACCAAGCGCTCCAAGATCATGATGCATACAAACTCCCAGTATTTTCATCGACTCACCGTTCAGTGAAAACCCTTTCTTGCTATCAAATGAAAAATATCTTATCCCCGTAGTGGTACGGTACTCGTCAAGCAACTTTTTACCTTCGTAAACACGGGTGATGAGGATATACAGATTGGGTTTGGCGGGCGACCATAATTTTGGTTGATCCAGTTTAAAGCTCTGGTCAATCTGGGTCAGTGAATCTTTTAATACCTGTTTATGTTGTGACTTTGCGACCTCCTTGCCGGAAGGGTTATACATTGATACTTCAACGGTTACTTCCCTTGGTTTACTGACAGGGTGCCGCAGGACTGTGATCTGCCTGATTGTTGCCTGCTGAGCACTTACTTCAGGTGTAGTTACAAACGTACCCCAGTGATCCACTGCGACACTGCCTGTGCTGATCAGTTTTACGTTACGGTAAATCCCGGAACCGGAGTACCATCTTGAATTGGGTTGCATGGAGTTGTCCACTTTGACAGCGATCACGTTCTGTTTATTTCCGAAATGAACAAAATCCGTAAGGTCATATCTGAAGGAGATATAACCATTTGGTCTTATTCCGAGGTAATGTCCATTGATCCAGACTTCACTGTTCCGGTAGATACCTCCAAAATCAATATAGATGCGCTGATTTTTTAGTTCTTTTGCCAGATGAAAAGATTTACGGTACCAGCCTTTTCCTCCCGGGAGGGCACCACCGTCATTCCCTGCAGGATGTTCAGCACTGAAATTCCCCTCAATGCTCCAGTCGTGCGGTAACGTAATCTTCCTCCAGCCCTGATCATTAAACTGAGCTGAAGAAGCCTCTTTGCTATCGCCTGTCTGGAATTTCCAGTTGCGGTTAAAGTCCAGTTCCAGTCTTTGGGCCTGCTGTGGATTTGCTGCTGCGAAATTGAGCTTACTTGTCCCAAGATCCTTTGATGTAGCTACTGCAATTCCTCTTTGTCCGGCTTTGTTAACCGCACAGTAATAATGATAAACGATACCCTTGTGTTTAAGGACGAAGGACTTATGCGCGAATTCCTCATCATAAGGCCTGGAAGACCCGATGAGGTTTGCACCATTCCAGTCTGTCCAGTTGACCAGGTCTTTCGAGGCTGCAAATCTGTTGAACCCCCCTTTACGGTCATTCCAGAAAGCACCAAAGTAAAACATGACGTAGGTGTCACCGATTTTTTGAAGAACTCCATCGCCGGTGATCCCTGCAGGATGGTGGACTACAGGTTCTGTTTGATATCTTTTCCAGCTGAGCATATCATCTGATACTGCCATGCCTATTCTCTCATACCAGCGTGTTTTGATATTATTTTTTGCTGAGTCGCCATTGGCGTTATAATACATGACAAACTCATGTCCGGTAAGTTTTTTTTGATCGTGGATGATTGAACTTTTGAAGAGTTTTCTGTTTTCCCACCAGCGCACATCCTTATCGGTAGCAGTCAGGACAGGTTGATCCAGCCTGTTCCACTCATGCGGCACCGAGGGCTGAGTTTTTGTATTTGCAATGCCTATCGACAGATCGCCGGCTTCATAACCTTTGGTGTTTCCGCCAAAGTAGGACATCCAGTACAGGCCTTTATACTTTTTCCAGGCATAACTGCCTCCCCATGTCAGGTCCTGCAATGCAATGTATCCAGCTTTCTGGTTGGCATCCCAACGGGTACTATCCGCAGAAAAAGATAACAGTTTACCTTTAGTTTTCCAGCTGAGGAGGTTATCGCTCTCTGCCAGCCAGGTTTCGTAGCCCTTCCCGTCAAATACGATGTAGGTCATCAACCATTTGTTCCCTTCACGAAATACACTCGGGCAGTCTAACTTTTTATCTTCAGAGACCGGTACAACTGCCAGTCCATATTTGAACGGTGTCTTCACTTCTTCGTAAAGCTGCTGCATCTTTTCCTGACTGATCGCATTGACCGCAGAAGATTGCGCCACTGCAGCGGAGGATAAGAAACAGAGAAAAATAAGGAGTTGAATGACTTTATAATTGGGCATGGGTTGATGATTATTGTACGATAAATTGATATTTTCCAGATCCTGTCCGGATGAGGGCACGGCCTTTTGCAGCAAGCCACCGGACAGCCCTGCCACCTTCTGTAATCTGTTGTCCCTTTGCAATCGGGATACTCAGCTCAGCAGTGGTATTTGCGGGAATCTCTACCTCAAGCTGAAGACCTTTGCTTTCTACTTTCCAATTGGTGGAGATACGGCCATACGGTGAATCGTAGCTCGTTTCGGCATGAGTCAGACCTTGTACGATTTCAGGATGTATGACAATCTGTTTAAAAGCAATGGAATTTTCTTCCTGCCGGATTCCACCAATTCCACTGTAAAACCATTCCATCAAATGTCCAAGCATCAGATGATTGTTAGATACTGAGGGTAAAGCCTGCCAGGATTCTGTCAGGGCCGTGGCGCCCTGTGCGAGCTGATATCCATATCCCGGCACATCCGGATTACTGTTCATTTCATTGATTACATCTGAACGGCCTTCCTGTTCCAGCACGCGCAGCAGGTAACGGTATCCGATATCACCAGATGTCAGGCTGTTTTTGTTTTTCCTGATGTCTGAAATGATATTATTAAGTACAGCGGTTTTATGCTCCGGCAAAACCAGCTGCATATAGATGGCCATTGCATTGGCGGTCTGGCTACCCGTTGCATAATTATTGGTTTTCCCGTTGAAGAATCGGGTGTTAAAAGCTTTTCTCACTTCAGCAGCGAGCACCTTATACCTTGAAGCATCAGTTGTTTTTCCCAGCAGTCTGGCGGTTTTCTCCAGGATACAGAGGTTGTAGTAATAGATAGCGGTCGCCGTGACACCCATGGTAGTAAGCTGCGACACCCCTGGGGGTTTTGGCCCCAGATCGTACCAGTCGCCCAATCCCTGAGTTAAAATATGGTGGTTGGCTTTAGTTTCCAGATAAGCCGCATACTTTTTCATCATGGGATAAGCCGCAGTGAGTCCACGTTGATCGCCATACCACTGATATAAGTACCAGGGCAGGATAATACTGCTGCTTCCCCACTCGGGCGAATCGCGGAACATGTCACCTCCCCAGGTGAAGATTGTATATTCAGGAGCGATTTCAGGCACCAAACCACTTTCGGTTTGCGATAAACTCATGTCTTCTATAGATTTATGCAGAAGATTTTCCACCTGATACGTGTAACGCAGGGAGCTTCCCATCAGATGCAACTGCTCCAGCCAGCCCAGCTTTTCCCGGTGGGGGCAGTCGGTAAAAACACTCATCATATTACTTTTCACAGCCAAGTCGATCAGCTTTGCCGTTTGGTTGAACAAGTCACTGGAGCTGTTGAAAGTCCCTGCATTTTGCGCAGCATTTCTAACATGCAGACCAGTTACTTTCGTGATTTCAGGACTTTCATTTTCTGCAGCAGATGCACTTCTAAGGGACTCAATCTGCAAATACCTGAATCCATAATAGCTGAAGCGGGGTTCCCAGGTTTCTGCATCAACCCCCTTGAGGATGTAGCTGAAGTAAAATGGCTTTCCGGATGCTTTCTGATTGGCCGTACCGTCGGTATTGATGAGTTCTGCAGGGCTGATCCTGATGGTATCCCCTTTATTTCCTTTGACTGATATCCTGGCAATGCCTGAAAAATTTTGTCCAAGGTCATAAACTGAAGTATGTTTACTGATTTTGGTAATCTTTTGAGGATTGAAGTTTTCAAATATCTTTACCGGGCCTGCCTGCTGGGAATTTAACACCGGGGGTCCACTTGTTGATTTAGCAAGGCTCCATTTTTTATCATCAAATCCCGGCTTGTTCCAGCCTGATTGTTCTTTGCGGGCGTCATAATCTTCACCACCATAAATACTTGAAAAAGTGATGGGGCTTTCGGCAGATTTCCAGGTTTGGTCACTGATGACATTTTCTGAGGTACCGTCCGTATAATTGATCAATAAACGGCAGATCATTTTAGGATATCCGTATTGAACCAGCAGTTTTTTATAACGTTTTTTTTGTTTAGGAATATAGTAAAAGCCATTTCCCAGCATTACGCCAATAGCATTGGTACCATTTTTTAAAGCTGTAGTTACATCGAAAGATACGTATAATGCTTGTTTCTCGTAATTTGTCCATCCCGGATCGAGGAAATGGTCGCCAACCTTGCTGCCATTGATACTGAGCTCAAAATGCCCGAGGCCCGAAATAAATAAGGTAGCATCTTTTATCTTTTTGCTGATGTTGATTTCTTTTCTGATGAGGGGTAAGACATCGTTGATGGTACCACCGTTTTTGTCACGCTCTCCACGCGACGAGGGTAAGATTCTGGCAGAATCTGGCAGGACCTCATGGGCAATCCAGTCTGCGTTCTTCCAGTCGGCCCTGGTGAGGAGGCCCATTTGCCAGTGATGTGAGTCGCTCCATACGGAGCTATTCCCATGATTGTCCCAGAGCATGATTTTCCAGTAATAGGTCTTTGCAGCGCTTAGGGCTTTACCTTTGTAACCTACCTGGATCGAAGCAGCAGAGCTGACTTTTTTTGAATCCCAGATATTACCGGTATTGCTTTTTAATATTTGAGGATCATCTGCTACGAGAATGCGATAGGCTGTCTGAAGAGTATTCCGCTGATCGGAATCTATCATCCAGCTTAAACGTGGTGCCGCTGTTTCAATGCCCATCGGGTTTGTCTGCTGTTCACATTTGAGATCACTGGATCTTATTGATTGTGCATTAGCAAAAACAACTTGAACAATTAGTAAGAGAAACGGGGCAAACAACCTCATCGGCAGCGAAAGATATTTGGTTTACGGATAAAACATAGATACAGGATATGTATGCAGGTTTCATCTAGGATCTTATCTAAGTTTTATGAAAACTTAGCAAGGCTCTTCTAATGTTAGAATTAATTTAAAATTTAATTATATCGTTTAATTTAACTGAATTAAATTTGAGGAATGTTAGAGCATTCTGGTACACATCAACAAGGAAATCAGTATGATAAAGTAATCAAAGAAAATCTAGAAAATACCCTTCCGGTAATTATAAAGGACATTCTTGGACTGCGGATAGCTATGTCTGAAGAATTGCCAGATTCCGTACAGCACACCAAAGAGAGAAAACCTGATGCCTTAAAAAAAATCATTGATTCTGAGGGGAATGCATACATCCTGCAGATTGAATTTCAGTTAAATGATGAACGCGAAATGATCTACCGGATGGCGGAATATAGCATCATGCTCATGAGGAAATATCGGTTACCGATTAAACAATATGTCATTTTTCTCAGAGATGCGTACCCAAAAATGTCAACATCTTTGGATACCGAGCATCATAAATTCAACTATACGCTGATCAGGTTAAAAGATGCCAGTTATAAACTTTTTT
>NZ_JAPIVS010000011.1 GCF_026239695.1 Pedobacter sp. MC2016-15
AAGGTAAACTGCCTTCAGCGCCGCCTGATCATCAGGAAATAGGCTTTTGGACTTGGTGAATTTCCTGATTCCGCTATTGAGACTTTCAATGACGTTGGTGGTATAAATGAGTTTGCGTATCTCCAGTGGGAAGTCAAAGTAGCTGGTCAACGCGTCCCAGTTGTTTTCCCAACTATTAATGGCATAACCATATTTGCTACCCCATTTTTCTGCGAAATCATCCAAGGCATGCCTGGCAGCATCTTTGTTGACCGCACCATAGACAGTTTTCAGGTCTGCAGCAAAAGTCTTACGTTCTTTCCAAGATACATATTTACAGCTATTACGTATTTGGTGGACAATGCATAGCTGGGTGATGGTCATTGGAAACACCTCTGCAATAGCTTTGGTAAAACCAGTAAGGTTATCAGTACATGCGATTAAAATTTCCTCAACACCTCTGGCTTTGAGATCGGTAAGCACACCCAACCAGAAAGATGCGCTTTCTGTTTCATTGATCCACATACCTAAGATCTCCTTTAAGCCATCATTTTTAAGGCCAATGACAAGATATATGCATTTATTGACCACCTTTCCATTGTGACGGATTTTGAATTGTATGCCATCCATCCAACAAGTAAAATAAACAGGTTCTAATGGGCGTACCTGCCATTCTTTAATGTGATCCACGATCCGATTGGTGACAGTAGAGACTGTGCTTTCAGAGACCTCCACCCCATAAATCTCACGGATTTGATCTTCAATATCACGGGTACTCATGCCACGCGAGTACATACCAATAATATTCTGCTCAATTTGTTCAACATTCGTTGATGCTTGGGAATCAACTTTGGTTCAAAATCAGAATTTCGGTCACGGGGAATAGATAAGACCATGTCACCTAACTTCTCACTCTTTATTTTTTTTCTACTGAAGCCATTACGCGAATTTCCGCTATTGCGGCCCTCTGAGGCATTTTTCTCGTAACCTAAATGATCATCGAGTTCTCCCTGGAGCATTTCATTGACTCCCTTCTTGAACATATCTGAGAAGAACTCATGAAATTGTTCTTTGGACTTGAACTGTTTGAAGAAGCCTTTAGGTAATTCTAAGTTATTATCATCCATATTGTTGTGATTAAAGTTGCAATATTTTGATCCTTTAATTACAGTATGGTTGGCAGGACTTTTTTCCTACTTACACAAAATTCTAGACACGCCCTATAGTTTCTAAAAAACAGTCTTAAATTGATAAACTATTTAGCCTATAAATTCATTTATCACCTCATAACTAGGCAACTAAATTAAATTTTTGAATTGAACTAGGGCAAGAATTTCCTCCGCAATTGAATTGTTGTGCGATAAAAGTAAATCTGTCATGGCTAACAGTTTTTTACAGTCATCCCTTCCACGGTCTTTAGGGATAAAATCCTGCATAATCAATGAATTATTATAGGCGAATTCATTTCAATCTAATTCATTTAAACCAACTTTTACTCGCAAAAGCCAATATAGTTAGCATTATTTTGCAGTAATGGATAATCCACTAAAAGCTGATCCACCACATTGGCAAAGTAGGTATTTTTTAGAACTTTTGGTTTCTTAAGGTAAGTTTTAAGAACCCTATTCTGGTACGAATAAATAGAGTGAATTGAAGACTCAATCTATTTATTCGTACCTCTGGTTATAAACATTTGGTCGTCCTAAAACAGTGCCTATCTTATCTTTATACAAAAAGCAACTTGCTATTCCAAAATGAATCTGACTACTTAGAGCTTGGATTTCGAATAGAAAATGATAGCTGTAGGCACTATACTGCTTATTATAAAAAACTTAGTCTTGCTAATCTTGGCCAATAGAATTATCATCATAGTGGTTTTGTATACCAACTAGGTTAGTAATTTCAAGTTCCTTTAAATTATTTAAAAGGGCTTGATTAAGATTATCATAGTCTTCATCCATGGTTTTTCTAAGAGGTGACACAATTCAAACAGGGAATTCTTCTATTATAAAACTGGAGACTAATTTCTAAAAGAATTTTCTACATAACTGAAATTTACATGAGATAGTTATTTCACTAGAATTTCTGAAAGTTTTTTCCACTCACTGCCAGTTAATGTTGAATGTGAAGGGGTGATTAAATCCCATTCTGAACTACTTAAATTGCTGATTTTTGAACGAATCTGAGTTAAGCTCAGCGTTTCGTCATGTGGTATTATTGAGGAAATAGACTTTGCTAATCTTCGAGGCACACCTGCCATGCGCATGAGCAATGCCCCTTCTGTGTCAACGCCGTAATAAACCATTGAGGGGATATATGAATTTTCTTTCAGTTGATTGTTGGAACTGTTCACAATACCTTCCAAAGCTCCTAAGCCCCAAGAAGCTTTAAATCTAGTATTATTAATATATTTGACAAAAGAATTAATCCTGTCGGAAGGATCGGCATTATTAGCGAATGTTGGGTGATGCGCAGCAACATCAAATAACTGGTCACCCTTTACCCAACTGATAAGAACCTTTGCAACGGCCTCTTCGTTAAATGAATTGCTGTGAGAATCAGTTCCTAATCCGGTTTCTTTAAGTTTTGCTATGACTTTGATCTTTTCCTTCAAGTAATCAGTCTTAAAATTGAAAAGGTTATCTACTTCCCAACTCTTTGCCGAAGATATAGCAGGATTAGTCCGGTTTTCTTCTTTCATAATTTCCAAAACGGATGGCACAGAGAAACCTGTCTTATCTGCAAAGCCTAATGTTCCAGGATTAAATTTCTCCTGCAATTCCAGATATATCATTTTGCAGATTTCAATGAACTTCTGTTTATCAGTATTTTCAAGTTGATGGTATCCTAAACTATCTTTAAATAAATCACTAATCTCCAAAATACTTTCATTACCTGACTGATTGAGTACATGGATTAAGTATTGCACCAATGGTTCCAAAGAATTAGAGTACCTATAAGCAAGCTTAAAAATTTGGCTTTCTTCCATCCCTAATGTTTCGATGATATTATCTGCATTAATCATCAATTCCAAAAGCATGCTAGCTATACCTTTTGAACTCTCACGAATCAATGCTTTTGCACTCTCAGTATTTCTTGCAGAATCAAATGGAAATATTAATTTGCCATAATTATCTACAAGTGTTCTTCCGGCTCTGCCGGCAATATTCCAAAAATCACTTGAAGAAAGTTTAGTATCTCCTTTACGATAAGAATCAAAATAGACAGCAGAAACTGGAAAGTTCACACCCTCAGCCAAAGTACTTGTAGCGAATATATGCTCGATTTCTTTCTCACGGATTAAATGCTCAATTAAAAGTTTAGTTTCGTCTGATAATCCAGCATGATGAAGTGCTATTTTCTTTTTTAAAACCTTGGTTAGAACGGTCTCTTTGCCTACCTCATCTATGATAAATTTTCTAACTAATTCAACTGTTTCTGAAACAGGTATTTCCGGCAATCTATCATATAAGTATTCAGCTCTATTATCAACCATTCCAGATCCTTGACAAAGATATAAGATAGATTTATTTGCTATACCATACCGTTTAGCAGTAAATTCTATATATTTCTCTTTATCTTTTCCCGTAGGAACAAAATCTAAAACCACGTCCCCTAATTCTCGTTCTCCTGAAATTAGGGAGTAGGCAGAGGGTAAAAGTGTCTGACTAAATTCTTTAAAATTTCTTTTTTGTTTTATGCCGATCAAAAGCTTTTCAGCGGGTTTCCAATTTATCCTTATTGGTGTTTTAATTTTATTCCCACCCATCCAGTCAGCAATTGTCGAAGCGGAATTCTTTAAAAATGGTGAGAGAAACATAAACTTTGAGTTTGGCCTTTCACGTTTTAATATGGCTAATAATAGCTCAAGACGTGTACCTCGACTTCCATTCTGTATCATATGTGCCTCGTCTATTACAAAAAGCGCAACATCATTTACAGAGTCATGATTTCTCCTTATCAATAAATCCAGTTTCTCTGGCGTAGAGACTAGAATATCTATTTTTTCTTTTAGTAAGGCCTCTTCTGATGGATCAACTTCTATTGCTCCAGAGGTTTTTTCAATTGAAAAATCTAAGCCTGCAAAATCAGATTTTAAATCATAATAAACCTGATTTACCAATGCTCGTGTAGGTACTACATAAATGATTTTAGAATCTGCATTTAACGCCTTGGTTACAATGATGTTAAATTCAGCCAGGAGCGTCTTTCCTGCGCTCGTTGGCATTTCAACGACTGTTACGCTAGCTGCTAGATCTAACAAACTCATGTTAATTGCTTCCCTTTGGGATGGTAATAAATCGATAATTGCCTTATCCGATTTACTTTTAGCTACACAGAATTCCTTTAATTTCTTTATTTGGATTGCATTTGTTGAATACCAAATAGAGTTATTCTGTAATAAAACAAGATTAAATTCGATAATGTTAGTAATACTCTGTAATCTAGGGTAATTACTAAAAAGCTTTTTTGCTACTTCAGCATGTATTCTAATTTCGCTTTCTAACTTTCCTTTATAATTATAACCTTCTGTAAGATAATCTGCTGTCTCAGTTATTGTTTTAGACAAGTGATACCAGCCCAAAAGTACTTCCGCAGTTTCCACTTCCTTTGAATAATTATGGACATCTTTCAAGTATTCTTCTTCGAGATCTTTTTGAGATGTTTTTAAATCGGCGATCAACTGTAAAGATTTTCTTATATCAGAATAACCAGAATCCTTTCTAACTAATAAGATAAATGCTTCAAGAATCTTGTTAGAGACAATTTGTTGCCAATTGCCCAAATCGGAGTAATCCTTGGTAACATAATCTTTGAGGTCTAGTCTAACCTGTACTGTTTTATCAGCCTTGAGACCTAAAGAGGCTAGATAGAAGTAGTATAAACTATAATTATCAATATTGGTTAATCCGAAAAATTCGCCGAATAAATTATCAAAGTACTGGGTTTTGATGTCATAAGACTTCAAAATTGAATAAGCAATATCATAAAGAGTACCATCAATGTCTTCATTTCTCGATGCCAATAACTTATTCAAGAGTAAATATTCTATTTTGAGAACTTTCTTATTAAGTTCATCATTTTGCTCTTTCATAGGATATCCGAGCTCACTTTCTAAGAAAGCAAGTTTTCGGTCCTGCACATAGGACTTTATTTCATCATCATGTAAAACAAACTCTAAAATGTCTTTCATTTTTAGGCTCTACAAAGTTCTTGTACTTTTTCATAAAACAGATCGATTGTATCGGCAATTTCTTTATCAAAATTTAGGATACAAAACGTTATATGATGCGGATCAAAATCTGTTTGCTGAGTATAAAATTTACCATAGTCTTCATTTATTTTTACACAAGAGACATCCCTTATAAGCGCACATCCAAACACAAGGTCAAATTCACTTTCTCTTCCAAAATCAAGCAAAAGTAGCACCAAACCAATTTTTTCAGCCGCCTCATCTGTAAGGTTTCTGCTATAATCAGATAAACGGTTCACTAATATGTCTCTATTATTCTTGAATTTTGTTTGTGTATTGAATATTGAATCACTGTTGTAATCAACAACTGAAGGCGGATTTGTTTTTTGGTGGGAGACTTTCCCTTCACCGATAAGCAACTTAATTCTGTCATTATCTACTCGATAACCAACAGCATCCAAGCCTCTTCCTGGCTGAGCGGCTAACTCGCGATTAGTGATGTTTTTGTGTGGAATTATAAATCTTTCATCTTCGGGCAACTTATCTTCGAAATAATAAGTTAGCAACAGTTCTCCTAAATCACTTCTGTATATATCAGTCAATACAGTTTTATGTGTATCTCCAGCTTCCCTAATTAAATCTTCCGCAACTGAATTTTGTTTTATAACTTTTTTAAGTTGTGTACTGTCAAAACCATGCTTTTGGAAAAGCAAGCTTTCATCTATTTTGTTATAGCCAAATCTGGTTTCAGATCGCTGCTTAATATACATCTCAGAAAATTTAATGATAAATTTATCAGAGACCGAAATATCTTCTTTGATGAATTTGTGAGCCATTAATTATTGCGTTGGTTTGGTTGCATAAACATATCTAAAGGTTTCCGAATATCCTATATCAAAGTAAAATAAACTGCTGTAACTGACTTCAGTTAAACTTTATAATCAAAGGTAAAATAAAAACAGCAAATATGTCGGTTCCATGTTAAATAAAATGTGGTTTAGATTAGCTTTTGAATGTATTAAGGTCATGGTGAAAATCTAGTTTCTGAAGATCAACGACTCAACTGAGCAGGTTAATGAGCTGATTGTTTTCCACCTTCATCAGCGTAACAAAACGCTTACCATTTTCGTTGGAGTAAGAAATTTCAAGGTTTAATCCTTCTAGCTGCTCTGGAACTTTGAATGCCATAATTTTATCAGCAACCATATGATTGCTTTCCACCATTTGACCAAAAGACGCTTTCAAACTGACATTGCTAAGTGGTGATATGTTATTGACCTTAGGAAGGCTTTCTAAAGACTGAAAATTTATTACACCAACTGATTTGATTTCTACATTGAATAATGGATGGCTTGAGTTATTATGAAGTACCAGTTCAAAACGCCAGTTAAGCTCCCAGTGTATAATCGGTTTACTACCTGGACCAATCACGGTGATCAGGTTACCGTCCTCGTCGAATCCTGTTGGGTTTTTATCACTGTAGCCGCGCGGAGATCTGGATCCACTGTGCCAAACGAGATCTGCCTCAAGTCTGGGTCTTGGACCGGCTACGCCAGAACTGGTCGCCTGAGGAATTACAATTTCTGCTGGTAGCGCCACGCTCTCTTCTGGCTTGTTTTCCATTTTTCCCTCCAGCTTTTCCATTTCAAGACGATATTTTTCTGGTATTTTTCCAAGAGGCGGTGCCGACCTGCGAATCCCCAGCAGAGTCTGCATCAACTCATCAAAATTACTATCAAAATTTTTATCATCCGTAAAATCAAGAAAAAATTTTCCTCCCAGCCAAGATGGTATGGCAGTTTTCATTTCTCCGGAACGAATCAATGGAATGAATTTACGGTGGTTGCCATCCTGAATAACTTCTGCAGTCATGATATCACCTTCATATCCCACGCCTCCCAGGCGATTTTCAGATTTCTGTTTATACTTCTCTGAGCAGATAATCAGGACATAATTATTTTGCCTCACTGCCATTTCCATAAAATATTGCATCCTATCACCGGGAACTACTTCCCATTGATCAAGTGTGACATTGATACCGTTGTTCCGTAATGTTGTACTAAATGAAAGTACCCATTCTTTAAACTCATCACTTTCCCATGCATATGAGATGAAAACATTTGGACTTGAGATCTTAATGGTCATAAAGTATGTTATTAAGCAAATATATCTTACTGATCTGTGGGAAAGAAATTCTGCAAGAAAAAAAACTCTTTTTAAAAAGTCGCAATATTCAAAAATTGAGACATTTAGTACCTAAACTATCGTTAGCATAATAAGTTATTTCTTTTTCTTGTCCTCCATACAGCGTCATAGATATCACGTAATTCTTGAGCAACTTAATAGAAATAGTTCGTGTCTTGTATCATAGCGATTGCGCAAAGCCTCACAGAAATATGGGGCTTTTTACATTTGGAACACTTCGAAACAGCTCATTACGTCATTTTTCTGAATGTTTTTAGATGCCTCTTCAATTTTCTTAAGAAAATGCTTCTCAACTTCAGTAATCTGGTTTCTATTTTTTACTTTAGGTTGGTTATATACTTCCTTTGCCATTGTTAAACCTTGTAGATGACTTACTGTAACCCTCCCTTTTTTCGAACCGATGTAGGAGGCGAGGAATTCAAATTTATATATTATTTCCCATCCCTTAGCATGGAGTCAGCTCCGTAGGGGCTGACTCCATGCTA
>NZ_JAPIVS010000012.1 GCF_026239695.1 Pedobacter sp. MC2016-15
ATTCAGGAATATAGGAATATTTAGCAGTCGTAATGTGTTCATAGGCTATTTGAATATCTATTTCAAAATCTCTAACCCATCAATTCTTTGAAAATGTTTTTTATTTAGGGTAACAAGAGGAAGATCATTAACTATACAGGTGGCAGCTATGAAAATATCCCTAAATTCTATTAGCTGATTATTTCGTTTGAGCTGATGATAAATTTCTGCCGCTTTCTGTGCAATAACATCTGTAAACGGTAGAACAGAAAGGTCTTCGGTTATATTTTGAACATCCATCTCTTTTTCTTTAGTAGTGGCACCCATATAGAGTTCATAAAGAGATACCGCAGAAATGAATAGGTCAGCACTATCAGCCAATTTGAATAATGTACTTGCAGTTTTATTTTTGATTCGAAGATGTTCAATAAAAATGCCTGTATCTACTACCATTGTTCGGCCTTAAGATCTTCGAAGCCCTTACTACCTACCTCCAGATCCTTTAAATCAGTATCTGACCAAGTAGAAATTTTCGTCAGCTTCGCCTTATACCCAGATAGAGAAGCATGTGTTTCATGCTGAAAGATTACACCTAACTCCTTGAGGATCTGTTTGACCATGCTACTTTTTTTATCAGGGATGTGGATAGTGAGCTTTTCCATAATTCAAATTTACAAATATTTCCAGACAATAACCATAGCAAAAATTAGCAGTATTTATGCCAATTGTAACAGAATCGATTTTCTATATCGTGCTTTGAAACACAAGAACTTGATGCAGACGGCATAATGCTGGTGTTTACGTTCTTATAATGTGATTGTTTCGAACCAATTAACATTACTATTTCCCATGACAGCTTTTTTATCCTCCACATTCAAGCTTATTAAAAATTTCTTATAAGACGCCATATAAGAAGCAGCAGACTTTCCTGGACAATATGCGTTGAAAACATTGTAACTAAATGGTTTTGCCATAGTTGTCAGTGAATTAACACAGGAGAACAATTTATTCCAGTTTCCCACCACCTTAAATCTTGAATCATTCCAGACTGGACAGGTTATTTTTTGAGCAGCAACGACTATCCTATTGCTTTCAATAACAACTTGATCCACATAAGCAAGATTCTTTTTTTTGCTAAGTTCTGCCTTGGCTGTATACGTCTTTCTTGCATTTGCTAGTTCGACCGTCGAAGAAGAAATTAACTGTTTAGCTTCTATTTTTTTTTGTTCATAAACAGCAGAGAACTTTGCAAGCTCGGCGACCATTAGTTTAGGCAGGCTTGTATTTAGGTTAATAAGATTTTCCCTCAAGATTCTAACCTCTGCCTCTAACAATGCAATCCTATTTTTTAAACTGGCATTATACACCAAAATACTTTTTTCCAAGTTGGCAATCTGTAAAATTTGTCCGTTTAAACTGGAAGAGAGAGACAATTTCACACTATCAGTCACCGAAGTATTCTTTAACTCATTTTCGATAGCATTTTTTTGTTCTCTTGCTTTATTAAGTTGTATTTCTAAAGGTGCCAGATAATTATTTTTCTCCACATTGATATTACTTATTTTTTGTAGAATAGAAGAGACTCTATTTTTATTTTCGTTTTGCGCTTCTAAGTGGGAGACCCGAAGGCGTTCTTTAAGTGATACGATCTCTTTTTGATGAGTTACCTGTAATCGTAAAACCTTGGATTTGTAAATTGTTACCTTATCATCTGAAATAAGTATATTAATGGCAAGTTCCATCAATGAGCTTATCCAATCATCTTGTTTTGCTGTAGCCTCTGACAGGATGATTCTTTCATACTCTTTGCTATGCGCAGTGATTTCCTTGCATAGCATATTATTGGTGTTTTCCAGCTCACGAATACTATTCTGTTTCTTAACTACTGCATTATCCCCATTTTTTAAACTTTGGAGAAATACCTTTTTTATTGCAATCTTTTCTGCAAATTGTTTCCTGGTAGTTTCCAGTTCGATTGTTGTTGCTGGTATGGCATAGCCTTTTACCTCTCCCAAGTGCTGTGCGAAATTTTTACCTTCTTTTTCAAAT
Organism: Pedobacter sp. MC2016-15; assembly: GCF_026239695.1. GTDB lineage: Bacteria > Bacteroidota > Bacteroidia > Sphingobacteriales > Sphingobacteriaceae > Pedobacter. The sequence continues at coordinate 2,029 of NZ_JAPIVS010000012.1, forward strand.
TCTGATTTATACTTGCTACACTGACTACATCTAGCCCCAATTTTCATATCTGCAATCAAGGCGTCACGCTCCTTGTAAAGTGCGGCTAACTCTTCATTTGCCTTATGGATCTTGTTCCGCCACAAAGATTCGAGTTCAGGCAGTTCAGCCCGATATTGGGTAATTTTAGTTTGATTATTATCGAAACTTATCGCCATTGATTCTATGGTCCTAACTTCACCCAGACCTGAAGTCTGGCCTTGAATATTCGTGATAATTAATATATTGATAACAAAACATAATAGAAATCGCTTTTGAAACATCTGATTGCATTTTAATTTGCGAAGGGATCATCTTCCGCCTTCGACAATTCCCGGAGGTATTCAAACGCTTTTTTAAGCTTTTCGAAATTAGCTATATCTGCTGCAAGGAAATTTATATAAATCTCATTACTAAAAGATATGGATGGCTCAAACTGCTTTGAACCATAGCATTTCCCCCAATATTCCCATTTGAGTTGGGTTCCAGGCTCTCCTTCAGGAAATTTGTATTGTGCACCCGTGCTTATTGCTTTTCTTTGAGCTGTACTGGCTTGTAACTTCAAAGACATACTTCCAACAGGATCATCTGAGACAACTTTCTTGTTTAATTCAATACTTATGATATGCATTGGATTAAATTCTTGTTCTAAGTTTGCTTCGTAATAATCACAAGGATAGAGATAGTAATTACTACCCTGATGATACACCTGTTCTGCATTGTTTATTTTATCACTTGTATAGTTACTTCTTACTCGACTTACTTTAATCTTATCACCAGACAATGATATTGAATGCGACCAACAATATTCTTTTACGCCTTTGGCGGCACCATCGTTCTCTGCCGTTTTGTAATGACCGACAGTCTCCTGCAATTTTTTATTGATGTAATTTACCGTTTCCTCTTTTGTTAAAGAGGCCTTATCCTGAGCATGTCCCCAATAGGCAATAGTTATTAAAAGGCTAATTAGCAAGGTTAATTTCATATATTAAGTTTATTTGTTTATTCTATTGCCAGGCTACTAAAATTGTATGCTCTCAAACATATAGCAATGAAATTACTTCCAATTACAAAGAGTTGCAATAGCTAGTTATAGGCATATTTTACTTTATATAGTGCTTTCAAAACCAAATAATGCCTTGCATGGCGAGAGTGAAATAGGAATGGTCGAAGATGTCCTAACCAGAATAGAGGAAGGAATGTACTCATAGATGTTTTTGTACAGAATTGTCAAATCGAAGAAGAGAACTGAAGATTTATCTGACATGGGTGCTTTCCGCACTGGTGGGAGATGGAAAGAACACCGGAGCCGGAATCTTACGAGATTGGGCTCTATCGTTTTTATCCAAAAGAACTGCTGCTTATCGGTCCAACAGACCGCAAGATATTGACGGAGCGGGAATCGCAGCTTTTGCTCTTGCTCCGAAAGAACATAGGGT
>NZ_JAPIVS010000013.1 GCF_026239695.1 Pedobacter sp. MC2016-15
TACTCTCCCACGTGTTACCGCAGTACCATCGGCTCTGGTGGGCTTAACTTCTCTGTTCGGAATGGGAAGAGGTGGACACCACCGATATAGGCACCTAAATATTTTTAATGTTTGTATCTCCGTTTTATTCAGGGATCCCAAACAATGACATATTATTGAAAGAAGTTAGCAAGGAAGAACAAACAACAGTATTCTGCTTTTGAAAGCTTCGGATGATTAGTATTACTCGACTATGCTGTCACCAGCTTTACATCTGTAACCTATCAACGTAGTAGTCTGCTACGGTCCTATATGGAATTCTCATCTCGTGGCTAGTTTCGCACTTAGATGCTTTCAGCGCTTATCTATTCCCAACGTAGCTACTCTGCAATGCCCCTGGCGGAACAACAGATTCACTAGAGGTTAGTCCAACCCGGTCCTCTCGTACTAAGGTCAGCCCCACTCAAAATTCCTACGCCCACAACAGATAGGGACCGAACTGTCTCGCGACGTTCTGAACCCAGCTCGCGTGCCACTTTAATCGGCGAACAGCCGAACCCTTGGGACCTTCTCCAGCCCCAGGATGTGACGAGCCGACATCGAGGTGCCAAACCTCCCCGTCGATATGAGCTCTTGGGGGAGATCAGCCTGTTATCCCCAGCGTACCTTTTATCCTTTGAGCGATGGCCCTTCCATGCAGAACCACCGGATCACTATATCCGTCTTTCGACCCTGCTCGGCTTGTCTGCCTCACAGTCAAGCAAGCTTATGCTATTGCACTCCTCATACGGTTACCAAGCGTATTGAGCTTACCTTTGAAAGCCTCCGTTACCTTTTTGGAGGCGACCACCCCAGTCAAACTACCCATCAAACAATGTCCCCCCCTGAAGGGGTTAGACACCGAATACAGAAAGGGTGGTATTTCAACGTTGATTCCACGACGCCTGGCGACGCCGCTTCAATATCTCCCACCTATCCTACACATCCTGTATCCAATGTCAATGTTAAATTGTAGTGAAGGTGCATGGGGTCTTTCCGTCCCGTTGCGGGTACCCGGCGTCTTCACCGGGACCACAATTTCACCGAGCTCATGGCTGAGACAGCGCCCAGATCGTTACACCATTCGTGCAGGTCGGAACTTACCCGACAAGGAATTTCGCTACCTTAGGACCGTTATAGTTACGGCCGCCGTTTACTGGGGCTTCAATTCAATGCTTCGCCTTGCGACTAACATCCCCTCTTAACCTTCCAGCACCGGGCAGGTGTCAGGCCTTATACTTCATCTTTCGATTTTGCAAAGCCATGTGTTTTTGTTAAACAGTCGCCTGGGCCTTTTCACTGCGGCTGACATTGCTGCCAGCGCCCCTTCTCCCGAAGTTACAGGGCCATTTTGCCGAGTTCCTTAGCCATGATTCACTCGAGCGCCTTAGAATTCTCTTCCCGGATACCTGTGTCGGTTTGCGGTACGGGTTTTTATAACCTGAAGCTTAGCGGTTTTTCTTGGAAGTCTGATTACCTGCGCTATCCACTTACCCGAAGGCTTGCGGTACTATCAACTTTCAGCTAGAGTGGCGGATTTGCCTACCTCTCCAATACCTACAGTCTTTAACGATCTATTCCGTCAGATCGCGGCAGTGTCACTACTCCGTCCCCACATCGCAGTTATAAAAAGTACTGGAATATTAACCAGTTGTCCATCGAATTTCCCCTTCGGGTTCTCCTTAGGCCCCGACTAACCCTGATCCGATTAGCGTTGATCAGGAAACCTTATCCTTTCGGCGGGCAGGTTTCTCGCCTGCCTTATCGTTACTTATGCCTACATTTGCTTTTCCAGAAGCTCCAACACAGCTTACGCCATATCTTCGCTGCCGCTGGAATGCTCCCCTACCGTAGATCTAAATCTACCCATAGCTTCGGTATACTACTTGATGCCCGTTTATTATCCATGCACGATCGCTCGACTAGTGAGCTGTTACGCACTCTTTAAATGAATGGCTGCTTCCAAGCCAACATCCTAGCTGTCTGTGCAATCGCACCTCGTTAGTTCAACTTAGTAGTAATTTTGGGACCTTAGCTGATGGTCTGGGTTCTTTCCCTCTCGGCCCGTGACCTTAGCACCCCGGGCCTCACTGCAGTGTATATTTGATAGCATTCGGAGTTTGTCTGGATTTGGTAGGATTTGACTCCCCCGCACCCAATCAGTAGCTCTACCTCTATCAAACTCAAACCACCACGCTGTTCCTAAAAACATTTCGGGGAGTACGAGCTATTTCCCAGTTTGATTAGCCTTTCACCCCTACCCACAGATCATCCGGAAACTTTTCAACGTTTATCGGTTCGGTCCTCCAGTACGTGTTACCGCACCTTCAACCTGTCCATGGGTAGATCACAAGGTTTCGCGTCTACCTCCCCTGACTATACGCCCTATTCAGACTCGCTTTCGCTTCGGCTGCGTGTCTTAAACACTTAACCTTGCCAGAGAAGAGTAACTCGTAGGCTCATTATGCAAAAGGCACGCCGTCACGCCACCTGGACGCTCCGACCGCTTGTAAGCACACAGTTTCAGGTTCTATTTCACTCCCCTGTTCGGGGTTCTTTTCACCTTTCCCTCACGGTACTGGTTCACTATCGGTCTCTCAGGAGTATTTAGCCTTACCGGATGGTGCCGGCAGATTCCCACAAGGCGTCTCCGACCTCGCGGTACTCAGGATACTACTAGGCTAATGTTACTTACGTGTACGCGGCTCTCACGCTATATTGCCAGGCTTCCCATCCTGTTCCACTTCATTTCATTAATACCATATCGTAGTCCTACAACCCCAGGCTTGCCGTAACAAGACTGGTTTGGGCTCTTTCCAGTTCGCTCGCCACTACTTTGGAAATCATTATTATTTTCTCTTCCTCTGCTTACTTAGATGTTTCAGTTCGGCAGGTTTGCGTACATTGTACGACTGGTCTTCAACCAGCCAGGTTTCCCCATTCGGAAATCACCGGATTAATTCATATTTGCTAATCCCCGGTGCTTATCGCAGCTTATCACGTCCTTCATCGCCTCTGAGAGCCAAGGCATCCCCTGTGTGCTCTTTCTTACTTTCTTCTCTCCATAGCCTTTTGCGCCTATGGAAATGCTTTTTTTGTTCTGTCGTTAATCTTTTTGGTCAGTCTTTGGATCATTGCTGATCTTTCTTCTGTCCTAAGTGCTAACAACGTCTCTATTGTTGTTTGCTCTTCTTTTTTAACTTCTTCCAATATGTCAAAGAACTTTTCTATCCCCGGATT
>NZ_JAPIVS010000014.1 GCF_026239695.1 Pedobacter sp. MC2016-15
AAAAAATAAAAAGTTTTGTAAATTGAAAAAGATTCCTACCTTTGCAGTCCCAACAAAAAGGGGAAACGTAGAACGGCGGATGCCGGGAAACGAATAACAAGATTGAAACGATGAAATGTGAAATTGACTCAGGAACATTTAGACCTGGGGAAAGGCAGCAAATCATTGCAACATATAGAAGGCCGCCGCGAGGTACGTGCCGAGAAGTTCATTAAAGAGATGTCATTTATAAAACGCAGAGCGGGATAAACCAGTACGAGTTCAAAGTACATGGACCGCAATGGTTTTTCAAGTTAGATCTGTCAGACAAATAAGAACAGATTATTTTTACAAATTTTAAGTTAAGAATGGTCAGCGTTCAAACACAACATTTTACAATGGAGAGTTTGATCCTGGCTCAGGATGAACGCTAGCGGCAGGCCTAATACATGCAAGTCGAACGATAGAAGAGGGCTTGCTCTCTTCGAAAGTGGCGCACGGGTGCGTAACGCGTATGCAACCTACCTTAATCAGGGGGATAGCCCGAAGAAATTCGGATTAACACCGCATAAAATCACAGTACAGCATTGTACAATGATCAAATATTTATAGGATTAAGATGGGCATGCGTGACATTAGCTAGTTGGCGGGGTAACGGCCCACCAAGGCGACGATGTCTAGGGGATCTGAGAGGATGACCCCCCACACTGGTACTGAGACACGGACCAGACTCCTACGGGAGGCAGCAGTAAGGAATATTGGTCAATGGAGGCAACTCTGAACCAGCCATGCCGCGTGCAGGAAGACAGCCCTCTGGGTCGTAAACTGCTTTTATTCGGGAATAAACCTACTTACGTGTAAGTAGCTGAATGTACCGAAGGAATAAGGATCGGCTAACTCCGTGCCAGCAGCCGCGGTAATACGGAGGATCCAAGCGTTATCCGGATTTATTGGGTTTAAAGGGTGCGTAGGCGGCTTTTTAAGTCAGGGGTGAAAGACGGTAGCTCAACTATCGCAGTGCCCTTGATACTGAAGAGCTTGAATGGACTAGAGGTAGGCGGAATGTGACAAGTAGCGGTGAAATGCATAGATATGTCACAGAACACCGATTGCGAAGGCAGCTTACTATGGTTTAATTGACGCTGAGGCACGAAAGCGTGGGGATCAAACAGGATTAGATACCCTGGTAGTCCACGCCCTAAACGATGAATACTCGCTGTTAGCGATACACAGTTAGCGGCTAAGCGAAAGCGTTAAGTATTCCACCTGGGGAGTACGGTCGCAAGATTGAAACTCAAAGGAATTGACGGGGGCCCGCACAAGCGGAGGAGCATGTGGTTTAATTCGATGATACGCGAGGAACCTTACCCGGGCTTGAAAGTTAGTGAATCATTTAGAGATAGATGAGTGAGCAATCACACGAAACTAGGTGCTGCATGGCTGTCGTCAGCTCGTGCCGTGAGGTGTTGGGTTAAGTCCCGCAACGAGCGCAACCCCTATGTTTAGTTGCCAGCACGTTATGGTGGGGACTCTAAACAGACTGCCTGTGCAAACAGAGAGGAAGGAGGGGACGACGTCAAGTCATCATGGCCCTTACGTCCGGGGCTACACACGTGCTACAATGGATGGTACAGAGGGCAGCAAGCTGGCAACAGCAAGCAAATCTCCAAAAGCCATTCACAGTTCGGATAGAGGTCTGCAACTCGACCTCTTGAAGTTGGATTCGCTAGTAATCGTATATCAGCAATGATACGGTGAATACGTTCCCGGGCCTTGTACACACCGCCCGTCAAGCCATGGAAGTTGGGGGTACCTAAAGTATGTAACCGCAAGGAGCGTCCTAGGGTAAAACCGATAACTGGGGCTAAGTCGTAACAAGGTAGCCGTACCGGAAGGTGCGGCTGGAATACCTCCTTTCTGGAGCAAGACTAACTGCCTGTTCTGCGTAAATGATATAAATGACGATGAAATCTCAAAAGACAACCCATAGGATGAAAACATCATAGCGGTGTTCTTCAACTGAAAAAAGGTACCTAGTCCCGTAGCTCAGTTGGTTAGAGCACTACACTGATAATGTAGGGGTCAGCAGTTCAAATCTGCTCGGGACTACATTAAGTAATAATCTTAAGGGGGATTAGCTCAGCTGGCTAGAGCGCCTGCCTTGCACGCAGGAGGTCAACGGTTCGACTCCGTTATTCTCCACCATCACCCTGGCTTAA
>NZ_JAPIVS010000015.1 GCF_026239695.1 Pedobacter sp. MC2016-15
TGGAAGAAAAAGTACTCTGGAATGGACAATCAGGAGCTACGCCGTTTGAAAGAATTAGAGGAAGAAAACCGCAGACTTAAGCATATGTATGCTGAATTGGCCTTGGATAATAAGATTCTGAAAGACGTTCTTTCAAAAAAGTTTTAAAGCCCTGCCAGCGTAAAAACATGGTTGCCTATGTGGTGGAATACCATCAGATTAGCATTAGCAGGGCTTGTCGTGTAGCTTCTCTACCGAAATCCATGTATTACTATAAATCCAGAAAGGATGATTCAGAAACGATTACAAAGCTTCAGGAATTGGCTGAATCTTATCCGACGGAAGGTCAAGATTTATATTATGGACGAATTCGAACTCAAGGTTATAAATGGAACTATAAGCGTGTAAGACGGGTATATCTACTTCTGGGACTAAATCAGAGAAGAAAAGGTCGGAAGCGTTTACCGAAGCGTGTAAAAAATCCGCTAGTGCGTCCTTCGGCCCCGTTGCAGATGTGGTCTATTGACTTTATGAGTGACGTGCTTACCAATGGGAGAAAATTCAGAACACTAAATGTGATAGATGATTATAACCGGGAGGCTATTGCCATTGAAGTGGCTCATTCGATGCCTGCCATACGGGTAACAGAACTGTTGGAACGAATAATTCAAGAGCAAGGAAAGCCAAAAACTATCAGGACTGACAATGGCCCGGAATTTATAAGCAAGGAATTTAATACTTGGTGCAATACCAGGAATATTGAAATCCAATATACTCAACCAGGTAGGCCAATGCAGAATGGATACATAGAACGTTTTAACAGAAGTTTCAGGGAAAGCATTCTTGATGCATATTTATTTGAAGATATAATGCAAATACAAATCTTAGCTGAAGAATGGGTACAAGATTACAATTCTAAAAGACCACATGAAGCATTAGATGGTAAAACACCTCTAGGATATAGAGCAGAATGGAGCCT
>NZ_JAPIVS010000016.1 GCF_026239695.1 Pedobacter sp. MC2016-15
CATAGGTTTTTTTATATTTGAGTTATTCTTCAAAACAGGATTTAGTTATGGAATCTATAGTTGACAGGTAACTAGAAAATATGATTTAATCCGGAAAGTGTAGCCCTGGAATCAGGGCGAATGATGCGAAGAGGATTGATGAATTAGTGCGTGAAGGGGCAGATTTTGCAATTGAAACTACTCTTTCGACCCGTAGTTATGTTTCACTGATAAAGGATGTCCAGAGAGCAGGATATAAGGTTAGTTTACTGTTTTTTTGGTTAAGCTCCCCTGCAGTTGCTATTGAACGGGTAGCTAAACGGGTGAGTAAAGGTGGGCATCATATTCCATCAGACGTAATTGAACGCAGATACTTTCGGGGGATTTATAATTTATATCGTCTTTACATACCAGTATGCGATGAATGGGTGCTGGTAAATAATATGGATCTGATCCCCGAGATTGTTGCCAAATCCACCGGGCTTGTGGAAACAATTTTTAATGACGAACTTTGGGAACATATCAAGCACATGGGTCATGAATAATATCAACGGTCTAAATCAGGATTCAACATTCAGTGACAAAGTCATGGTTGGATTGAAAATAGCGCTTCGTAAGATGGCCGAGGAAGCTGCATTACATGATGAAAGCCTTGTTATTGGTGACAAGGACGGAAATGCAAAATTAGTTCCTGCCAAAGAATTGCTCAAAACTCTTCCTGAAAAATAATTACATCCTTCCATTTTACATTCCTAGATCATACGTTTCAGTCTTTATTTTAAGATTAAATGCATGATAAAGACCGTTATACAATTTTGTTTACGATAATGTTTGGT
>NZ_JAPIVS010000002.1 GCF_026239695.1 Pedobacter sp. MC2016-15
GCTAAAGACATGGTTTTCAGCAGGAAAGATTTGGTACGCATCGTATATTGTTCGTATATGGTTCGTATTTCGTTCGTAGTTGCCATATGGTTGGGATATGGTTGCGATATGGTTGGTATATGGTTGATATATCCATTTGATATACCAACTATACAACAATGATAAGCAGAGGATATGGCAATACATACCAATACACGAACAAAACACGACCAAAATATGAACAGTATTACTTAAACTTATTCTTCAGTGCAGCAAGCTTTAACTGTAAATCACCTTCAGGCTCTGCCTTCGCAGGTTTCTGCGGCTTTTGCTGTGGTTGCTTTTTAGAAAAGCCCTGCTTCGGTGCGTTTTCACTCTTCATAGACAGGGAAATCCGCTTGCGGACAATATCTACCTCTTTGACGGTAACCTCAACTCGCTGACTCACCTTTACCACATCATTCGGATTTGCCACAAACTTATCTGCCAGCTGGCTGGTATGTACTAAACCATCCTGATGTACCCCGATATCAACAAAAGCACCGAAGTTCGTAATATTCGTCACTATACCTGACAACTTCATCCCCACTTTAAGGTCAGCAATCTCATTGACGCCTTCAGCAAAACTAAAGGCTTCAAACTGCTCCCTGGGATCACGTCCCGGTTTAGCCAGCTCGGCCATAATATCATTCAAAGTTGGCAAACCAACACTATCACTTACATATTGCTGTAACTTAATCTGCTTTTGCAGCTGAACATCTTTAAGCAGTTCATCCACCGTATGCCCCAAATCTTTTGCCATCTGGTTGACCAGCGCATACCGTTCAGGGTGAACACCACTTGCATCCAGCGCATGTGCCGCATCCCTGATTCTCAGGAAGCCCGCGGCCTGTTCAAAAGCCTTACCTCCAAGTCGTGGCACCTTTTTTAAACTCTCACGGTTTTTGAATGCCCCATGTTCATTTCTGTAAGTCACGATGTTTTGTGCCAGCTGAGGACCAAGACCTGAAACATAAGCCAGCACCTGTTTAGATGCTGTATTCAACTCTACACCTACAGCATTCACACAACTCATCACCGTATCATCCAGTGAAGCCTGCAGTTTAGTCTGATCCACATCATGCTGGTACTGCCCCACGCCGATAGATTTAGGATCAATCTTCACCAGTTCTGCCAGGGGGTCCATCAACCTGCGACCGATAGAAACGGCACCACGCACCGTAATATCCTGTGTAGGAAATTCTTCCCTGGCCACTTCAGAAGCGGAGTAAATAGAAGCCCCATTTTCGTTTACCATCACCACCAGCACACCTGCAAGGCCAAGACCTCTCACAAATACCTCAGTCTCCCTTCCTGCCGTTCCATTACCGATGGCAATTGCTTCTACTTCATATTTGGCGCATAACTTTTGGATCGTATCCGCGGCATTCTTGACATTCCCTTGTCCTGTATGCGGATAAATCGTTGTGTTTTCCAATAATTTTCCCTGTCTGTCCAGACATACCACTTTGCAGCCCGTACGAAATCCCGGATCAATTGCCAGCACATTCTTCTGCCCCATAGGAGCAGCAAGCAGCAGTTGTCTGGCATTTTCGGCAAACACACGGATCGCTTCCTCATCCGCTTTTTGCTTGGACAATAAACGCAATTCTGTTTCCATTGAGGGACCGAGCAGCCTTTTGTAACTGTCATGTACGGCAAGCTCCACCTGTCCGGAGCTTTCATTGCTGCCCTGGATAAAGTGTTTTTCCAGGATCGCTATGGCCCCTTCAGCTTCAGGTATGGCTTCCAGCTTAAGAACTCCTTCATTTTCGCCACGCCTCATGGCCAGAATACGGTGTGAAGGTGAAGATTTTACCGGCTCCTCCCATTCAAAATAATCTTTGTATTTGATCCCTTCTTCCTCTTTACCTTTAACTACGGTAGATTTGATCACCGCTTTTTGCTGAAAATACTTCCTCATATCGGTTCTTACCTCAGCATTTTCACTGATCATCTCTGCAATAATATCCCTTGCTCCTGCCAGTGCCTCCTCTTCAGAAGATACTCCAAGCTCCGTATTGATATATTTTGAGGCTTCCTCTTTCACACTCAGTTTTCCCTGCGCAAAAATCGCCAGTGCCAGTGACTCCAGTCCTTTCCTGCGTGCTTCAGAAGCGCGGGTCTTTCTTTTTGGTTTGTAGGGAAGGTAAATATCTTCCAGGATATTGATGTTTTCTGCCGCATTGATCTGCGCTTCGAGTGCTGCATCAAGTTTCCCCAGTGCCTCCAGGGCCTTTAAGATGGCCTCACGCCTTTTGTCCAGCTCCCGCAACTGCTGGAAACGGTCGCGCACCGCAGCCACCTGTACTTCGTCAAGGCTGCCCGTAAGTTCTTTACGGTAACGCGAAATAAAAGGTACTGTTGCCCCTTCGTCCAATAATTCAATGGTAGCTAAAACCTGTTTTTCTGCTACTGCCAGTTCCGCAGCAATGATCTTTGAGTGAGTACTCATATTGAAAAAATGTTTAAAAAAAAATCCCGCAGGTATTAACCGACGGGATCCTATATACTGTATGAATAAATAACTTATTTTGCTACGTACATTACTTCTTTTACCGCTTTGATTACGCGTTCTGCGTTAGGCAAGCTGGCAGCGATCAAAGTAGGTGCATATGGAAGCGGTACGTCAGCGCAAGTGATACGCAATACCGGAGCATCTAAATGATCAAAAGCATTTCTTTGTACGTGGAAAGCAATTTCAGAAGAGATTGACGCTAAAGGCCATGCTTCTTCAACAATTACCAAACGGTTTGTTTTCTTCACAGACTCGATGATCGTTGCATAGTCGATAGGACGTACAGTACGTAAATCGATTACTTCAGCATTGATACCCTCTTTTGTTAATTCTTCAACTGCAGGGTTTACTACGCGGGTAAGCATTTTACCAAAAGTAACGATAGTCACATCAGTACCTTCTTTGGCAACTCTTGCTTTACCAAGCTCGATATAATATTCCTCTTCAGGAACTTCACCTTTATCACCGTACATTACTTCAGATTCCATGAAGATAACCGGATCAGGATCGATAATTGATTGTTTTAATAGTCCTTTTGCCTCATAAGGAGTAGAAGGCACTACAACTTTTAAACCAGGGCAGTTTGCATACCAGTTTTCAAAGTTCTGAGAGTGTTGTGCACCTAACTGGCCCGCATTTCCTGTAGGACCACGGAATACAGCAGGGATAGAAAACTGACCACCGCTCATAGACAAGATCTTCGCAGCGCCATTGATGATCTGATCGATTGCAACAAGGGAGAAGTTAAAAGTCATAAACTCTATGATTGGAACCAAACCGTTCATTGCAGCACCAATCCCGATTCCGGTAAAACCAAGCTCAGCAATTGGTGTATCAATGATACGTTTGTCGCCAAACTCATCAAGCATACCCTGACTTACCTTATATGCACCATTGTATTGCGCAACTTCTTCGCCCATCATAAAAACATTTTCGTTCTTACGCATTTCTTCGCTCAAAGCTTCACGCAAAGCTTCTCTAAATTGAATCTCTCTCATTGTATATTCAAATGTTAACTGCCGCAAATATAACTATTGTAACTTAATAATAAAGTTTGTTTTGAATACAATCCTTCGGGACCCAAAATCGCCGGAAAATATCGGCAAAATGCCTTAAACAAAGATTTTATTTGCCGCATAAAGATAAATACGGACAATACTTGCAGTTATCTGCCTGTGTAGTATGTACAAACGGAAGTTCCGGGTTAAATAATTCTTCGAGTTTTGACTTTAAAAGCACAATAAATTCCGCCTTCTGACTGGCCAAATGTTCCACCTGTAATTTAAGCCCCTTGCTAAAGCCGCCGGAATAAAAAAGTGTGCCCTCTTTTCTCATCTTCCTGATCAGGTACAAATTGGGTTCCATACCGGCAATACCTTTGGCCTGTTCGTACACATAGGTATAGAAAAGCGTTTGTATCAGCGCCTTATTTTGTTTGCCACTGTCAGCATCAAAGAGATCTGCCAGCGAGGAATATGACAACTCATCCCTGCCGGTTTTATAATCCACAACCCTGGTCACCCCATTTTTTAAGTCCACCCTGTCAATTATACCATGCAAAATGAGCGATTTCGACACCCCATTTACATCGATATTAAAACTGATCTGGTCTTTACTTTCCAGATCCAGGATAGAAAAAGGAGCCTGCATTTCATCGTAATTTAAAATCACGTTTGCATATTCTGCCACGATGGCCAGTACCACCTGCTGCATCCCGTTATGGTTTACCTGTTTTTCCTCATCATCAGCCATGATTTTTGCAAAGGCGATTCTGCCCAGCCGGTCGAGCTGCTTCCTGTGTTCCGCTATTTTTTCCCTCGTGATGTATGGCCCATCTGCTTTGAGTTCCTCGTAAAAACGCTCCATCACAAAGTGCAGCATCGAACCGATATTATTGGCCTCGAGATTCTCTGTCAGCTCCTTTGGTTCTTCAATTTTGGCGATATATTTATAAAAAAACTGCACAGGACAATTCATATAGGTAGTAAGCGCAGTAGCAGAGATACGCAGCTGAGGTTCCTGCTGATCGAGATATAAGTTTAAGCGTTTAAGTATATCCCCTTCTTTTTTGATAGCTTTTTTCTCGTGATGGCTGACTGAAATGGCTTGCGACTGATCAAAATAGCGGAAGGTATAACCACTTTCAAACTCCAGCTGGCGTAAAAAACGGCTGGGTTCGCCGGTATTATTTTCATCCCCCTGCCCGTTATATACCAGGCTTACCTTGCGCGATCGCTGCAGCAGGCGATAAAACATATAGGCCGAAATCGCATCCTGATTCTCTATCACTGGTAATCCGTAAGCCCGGCGGATACTGTCAGGAATAAAGCTGGGCGATACACTTACCTGTGGCAAAATCCCCTCGTTTACCCCGAGGATATATACATGATCAAAATCCAGGCTCCTGCTTTCCAGTAATCCCATCACCTGTACGCCTTCCAGCGGCTCGCCACTCAAGGGCACGGCAATACCCTGAACAGCCTTTTGCATCAGAGACAGCACGAATGGCAGGGGAAGTTCATTGGTATACTCCGCCAGAGTATCGTGCAGCCTGTTCAGCTCTTTAATTGTAGCAATAAACAGATCCGCTTCCGTTTGTTTAAGCGTTTTTTCGGCAATCTGCTGTCGCAGGATCAGCGTGAGCACTTCCAGTAAACCAGAAATGGCTGCCAATCCGGTGTTCCTTCTTTTGAAGAAAAGCTCAGAAAGTTCCCCTGCAGTTTTCAGCACATCCATCTCGATTTCTACAAAAATCCCATCCAGAATCTGTTTCTGCAGCTCGTTGCGCAAGCCTTCGGGAAGTTCAATCAGCGGGTGCGACAAAAATGCTTCTACCTCCCGGTAGTGCACGGTATTTTTTTTGCCTCCGGCCAGTTGTGTTTGTACGGAGAGCCAGATAGCGGCAAGGCCGAAAATAGAAGTCGCCATTAGCGGATACCCCATAGTGACGTTCAGGTTCACCGGAGCTGTAACCCCTGTTTCACCCGGATAATGGGTAGGGATAGTTTGCAGTACCGGTAGCAGTAAGCTCTCATCAGCGAGGATCAATGCGATCTTTCCGGCATTATCCAGCGCATCCAGCATGGGGTAATCCTGTTCCAGCTCATGCTGAAGGATCTTTGCCTGTGCAGTTTGTCCTTGTGTTTTATACACCCTGACTTCTTTTTGTACCGACCTGATCAGGTCGCGGCTCTCACCAAGGGCATTGGGCAATCCCAGTTTCTGTATATTTTTCCGGAGGAAAAGCCCCGCTTCCTGGGTCTCGTCCTGCAGGTAATAATTATCCGTATCAAAATAGAAAAGTGCTTTCTCATCCTGGTTCCAGCGTTTGAAGATCATTGCTTCAGCATTGCTGAGGGCATTAAATCCCGCAAATATCAGCTTACCCCTTTCAAACTCATCTATGAAGCCAGGCTTTTCTTCCTGTCCCAGCGCAAGTTTGCGGTAAATATGCGCCATGGTGGTCAGCCCCTTTGCCGCAAGAGCATCATGGAAACCTGCGTACAAAGCCGGCATCCTGCGCCACATCCGGATGAACTGTTCCTGATGGTTTTTCTGTTTTCCCGAAGAAAAGGAGGTCCAGAATTGTTCCAGGAAAGCCTGCTGCTCCGTTGTAAGGTGCTGGAAGTTTTTTTCAATAACCGCAATATCCTTCAGTTCTTCGAAGAGCTGATTGGCATTGACCAGGTCGTTATCAATCTGTGCAAAATCACTGAGTATAATTCTGGCAACAGGGTAAAACACATCAGGGCTGATGGCTTTTGTCCCTTCTTTTTTTAGTAATTCGTTATACTGCTGGTAGAGCGTAAAAAATTGCGTAAAGCCATCTGCCACCTGAAGGTCGGTAGACAGGGCAAAAAATTCCTGTACCGTAAAAAACGAAGGACTCCAGAAAGGTTTACCAATAGTTTGTGCCAGATGGTGCTGCAGGTAGGCCACCGGCCTCTTGTTATTAAATATCACCGCGGCGTGCTGCAGTTCTTTTCCTGTCCTTGCCACCAGATCTTCTGCAACTTCTTTTAAAAATGACACCATGCTTTAAACCAGTTTCAATTCGCCGCTATTGGCATAAAATAAATATGTACTTACTGAGGCATAACCCATCTCCTGCAGGAGCGCCCGGTAGCCATGTACCTGTTTGATATGTGCAGGACTCTCTTTCTGCGTAAATTTATAATCGATCACAATCACTTCATTATCAGATATCAGCACCTTATCAGGGCGGTAGCTTTTCCCATCACGGTCGATGATACTCTTTTCGCTGACCGTTTCAGTGCTGCTGTTTAACAACTGCTGTAGTTCGGCATGTGCTAAAACCGTGGTAGCCTGTTGTTCCAGCGAACTCAGCTCCTCTTCTCTGAAAAAGCCTTCATTGAGCATTTCCGCCAGCACCACACTAATATCTTCGGGATCGGCCGCGCGTGCCAAAACCTCATGAAGAATGCTGCCTTCCCTTCCGGGAGATGGGGCACCCAGCATATCAAGCTCCCGGCGTTTTAGGTCAGTGTTAAACACGGCAGTCAGCCTGTCCGAAACAGGATATTCCTGCAGGTTGATCCTTTCAGGTTTCAGGATTTCTCCGAGGGATGCACTCGCTTTTTTAACCACCGGCTCCTCTTCCAGGAACCTGCCATCTTCAGCGATACTGTCCTCAAATACCTTGATGAGTAAGTCGCCTATGGTACTAATCCCTTCGGTTTTCTTGCCGAGGGTACTGATATATAAATATTCTTTGGTTCGTGTTGTAGCCACATATAACATATTCAGGGCATCCATCTGGTTGTATAGCAGCTCTTCATAATATGGAATAGCTACTGAGGATTGCCCCAGACTGGAATTGTATTTCAAGGGGATGCGTTCCAGCTGGTGATATGGTGTATTGGCTGCCGGCACCCAGAAGATCGTATTTGTCTTTCCGTTGATATCCCAGTTACAGAAAGGAATCATCACCACCTTAAAGGCCAGACCTTTGGATTTATGGATCGTGATCACCTGTACCGCATCGGTGCTTTCAGATGAAGGCAAAGTTTTCCTGCTGCCCTCCTCTTCCCAGTATTTCAGGAATGAAGTAATCCCCTTTTCCCCCTGTCTTCCGATATTGCCGGTAAGATCCCTCAGGGCAAATAAATAGGGCAGATGAAGCTCAGCCGTATGTAGTCCGTATGCTGCCATCAGTTTTTCCAGCAGTTCCGGCAGCGGCTGCTGCATCCAGCTGCGCCAGTGACGGCAAAGATCTGCTGGAAGTACATCTTCAAGTTCTTCCAGTGTTTTGTCTTTCAGATTAAAGAGCGCTACCGGATTCAGCACCCTTTCCTGCACCTGTGCGTACAAGCTGATACAATTCGCTTTATACAGGGCCGTATTTTCTGTCAGGCCCGCCATTACCTTCAGTGTGTCGATCAGCAGTGTAACTGCGATATTATTTTCAATCAGTAAGGCTTCGCCCGAGATCACACTGATCTGGTTCTCCATAAGGGCATCTACTACCGCGATAGCTTCTGCATTGGAGCGCACCAGCACGCAGGCATCTCCGGGCTGATAACGTTTTTCCACTAGCAGCAACCGTTGCAGCGTTTCCACCATTTTACGCAGTGCTTCGGCTTTAAAGCCTGTACTTTTCAGTGCTGCACCATCAGCATCAGTTTTAAGGACGTTGAAATCAATCGTTCCCCCTTCAGGTGTACGGTCATTGATTTTTTGTCTGGCTTCGGCGTATACACCAGTCATAATCCTGTCGAAGCCCTTTTTTTCCCACCAGGGATGAAGTTCAGGGATCGCACTTTGGGCAGCAATGGTAGCGTTGATATTGTGCTGCATCAGGAGAGGCAAAGCCTGGAACAGGATATTGTTAAACTGGATGATGTTTTTTGTACTGCGGTAATTCTCTTCCAGACTGGCATCAGTCACATAGCTAACGCCGATATCCTGCTTGGCCTGCTGGTGCAGGATATTCCAGTCGCCATTGCGCCAGCGGTAGATCGACTGCTTCACGTCCCCTACAATCAGGTGGTCGATGAGCTTGCCGTTGGCTTCTGCCATTGCATTTTTTAGCAGTGGCTTAAAGTTGCTCCACTGGTTTGCAGACGTATCCTGAAATTCATCAAATAAAAAATGCTTGTAGCGGCTCCCGGTCTTTTCCCAGATAAATGCAGGGTTATCATCATCGTCGCCGGTGATTCCTTTGAGCAGATTCTGGGCGTCGCTGATCAGCAGGTTACCACTCTCCTCACGGTAAGCTTTTAGCAACACCGCCATTTCCTGCATCAATCGCAGGTAATACAGGTTTTTGTTGAAAGCCTGTGCAAGGATATACTCCGGCAGTCGTTCCAGATAACCGGTGTTCAGTTCCCGGATGATCGGGTTGAGGGAATCATAGAGCGACATATCCGACCCGGGTTTAAACCATTCGTCGGGCTCATCAATTAACCTGCTGAGGCTATCCATCTTTTCCAGCTCCCCCGCAGCAATACGCTTCAGGTTATTGAGTGGCGAACGCGACTTACCTTTGAGATGATCAGGGTTGACACCTGAAGAATCAAACAGCTCCGTTGCCTTTGCGGAAAGCTCGCTCACCATTTCCTCGAAAGAGGTAATATGTTTTTTGGTTTCCTTACCGTAGTTTTTAAATAATTCGTTGAGATCTGTATGCTGAACGAGCTCCTGGATCGCATTGTCGAAAGGCTGATAACGTTCCTTAAAGATTTCCCCGGCAAGGTCTGTAAGCTCTGTCCGGTAGTTCCAGCTGATATTATTGCTGATCCTGTCCAGGGCCAGGTCGATAATCCAGGATAGCAGGTTCGGATTGTTGTCGAGTTGCTGGTCGAGCCTGTCTGCCAGGTCATTCTTCACCTTGTCAAAGTTCATTTCCAGGGCATAGCCCGAATCCAGGCCCAGCTCAAAGGCAAAACCACGGATTACCTTCTGAACAAAGCCATCGATGGTGCTTACCGAAAAGCGGCTGTAATCATGGAGTATCCTTTTATAGATGCGTTCAGATCTTTCCTGCAGGGTACCTTCATTTAAATCAGGATGCGCTTTTAGTACCAGCTCCCGGTAATCTTTAACCCCCTCATCACCCTGGGCAAAACCCTTCAGCACTTCCATAATGCGCGACTTCATCTCTTCCGTTGCCTTGTTGGTGA
Organism: Pedobacter sp. MC2016-15; assembly: GCF_026239695.1. Taxonomy (GTDB): domain Bacteria; phylum Bacteroidota; class Bacteroidia; order Sphingobacteriales; family Sphingobacteriaceae; genus Pedobacter. Next base: position 9,679 of record NZ_JAPIVS010000002.1, read on the forward strand.
AGGTTACGGCCAGGATCTCCCTGTACTTGGTTTCGCCCGACAATAACAGTGTCAGATAATGAGCGGTAAGGCTAAACGTCTTACCTGATCCCGCAGAAGCCTGTAAAATTTTGAGTGGCTGAAGCATGCGAAGGTTTATAAAGTATTTACAACGGTAGTGTTAATACCGTCCCCATATTTAAAGAAAGGATTAACCGATACCGGCAATTTTCCTGTTGGTGCCAGCTGGTTCTTAAATACCGAAGCAGCAGCTTTCTGCATAAAGTCTTCCTTCTGGTAGGCCACAACAAGTGCTTTGCTTTTCTCTATCCCCGGAATTGTGGCCAGGTTATAAGGATTGGCAAAAAGAGCGAAAACTGCGTTTTTAAAAGACATATTGCTGATAAAAGATTTTACGTCATTACTCAGTGGCATCCCGTTCCCCGGTCTGGCGCGACTGTCATGAATCCCGATGATCACCTGATCTGTAGATGCAAAATTGCCAATCAGCCTGTTGATCATATTGATATCTGCGTTGGCAGGAAGATTCAGCAAATCAGAGTTTTTATAGAATTTACGGAGTTCCTCCTGAAAGGTTGTGGTAGCAATAGAACCGATGCTGATGATCATCGTATGCTGCTCAGGAGAGAGCGCTTTGATGGCGCCTGAACCATTGAGCAATGTCATTGAGGCATCGGCAAGCTGCTGCAGGAGAATTTTGCTTTCCAGTCTGTTCACTCCTGCCTGCACGTTAAACTCATCAACTGTATCTTTTTTGCTGAGTCCGGCCCAATACTTTGCCATCAGGATTTTTTTAACGCTGGAGTCGATACGCGCCATGCTGATCTTCTCTTCACGAACAGCTTTGCGCACCAGCTTTACGGCTCTTCTGCTATTTTCTGAAAGTTCAAGGATATCATTTCCGGCAATCACGCCCATCACATCGGCAGTACCTTCTTTAAAGTTTTTAACCACACCTTTCATCTCCATCGCATCCGAGATCACCAAGCCTTTGAAACCAAGCTGCTCTTTCAGGATACCCGTTACAATCGGCTTAGACAAAGTAGAAGGCAGGTTTGGAGTTTTATCCAGGGAAGGAATATTCATATGGGCAACCATCACACCGGTAGCACCATCCTTGATCAGCTCCCTGAAGGGATACATTTCCAGGCTATCCAGACGTGCCCTGCTGAAATTCAGCTGTGGCAGGTCGTAATGTGAATCTACATCAGTATCCCCGTGACCAGGAAAGTGTTTAATGCTGACCAGCAAACCACCATCCTGCATTCCGCGCACATAGGCAGCAGCTTTGCTGGCTACGTTATATTTGTTCTCCCCGAAAGACCTGTAATTGATGATCGGGTTTTTAGGGTTGTTGTTGATATCTACATCGGGGCCAAAGTTCATCTGCATTCCGATTCTTTTAAAATCTTTTGCAACCTGCAGACCCATCTGGTAGATCAGATCCGTATTTTGAATCGCCCCTAATGCCATTTGATAAGGATAAGAGATTGTACTGTCCAGACGCATGCCCAGTCCCCACTCCCCGTCGGACGCAATCAGCAAAGGTGTTTTTGCCAGTGCCTGGTATTTATTGGTCAGTATGGCCTGCCTGCCCGGACCTCCCTGGAAAAAGACCAGTCCGCCAATTTTTTCTTTTTTGATCACCATCCCTACAGAATCTTCGTAAGCCTTTCCAAGATTGGTATGGGCACGTACAAAGAACAGCTGGGCGATCTTATGACGTTTTTTCATGTGATGAAAAACCGAGTCTACCCATTGATTGGGCTCATCAAGCATTTGAATATATGATTTGTTTGCAGACTGAACTGACGGTACATCCGGGTTCTGTGCCTGCGCAACAGGTATAATGGAGAACAGTAAAATGCTAATACTTAAGAATTGCCTTTTCATCATGAATGGTGGTGTGTATATCTACCAAAGTTAATGAAAATGAACTAAGCTGGGTCAGATGACCCGGTATTTAGGATTGTTAAACACAAACGTCTCAGCTATTGTATCAAATTTGATACAATTATTTTGGGCAGTTTTAAAATCGCATCTAATAACCAGCCACAAGCAAACTATTTTGTAATTTACTGTATATCAATAATTAAAGATTCATTGTATACCATCTAAAATCCTTCCCGCTTAAAATGGCACAATCCTTTCATAGGTCCAGCCAAACAACCAAAAAACACAAACATGAAAAAGATCTTTATTTTGGCTATAGGCCTATTTGTTGCTACGGCAGCAAGCGCACAGGATAGAATTAAATTTGGGATTAAAGGCGGACTAAACTATTCTAATATTATCAAAGGTGATGGTAATAATAACTTTGATACAGAATCGAAACCCGGTTTTAATGCGGGTGTAACCGTAGAGATTCCCCTGATTGCAGGATTACAATTTACTCCAGAAGTATTATATGCACAAAAAGGCTACAAAAACACATACTCATACGGAACATTCAAGCAAACTACAAACTTTATTGATGTACCAATTCTATTCGCATTCAGATTAGGAAGCAGTTTCAATATCGTTGCCGGTCCGCAGGTATCCTTCCTGTTATCCACTAAAAACAAGTTCGAAAACGGATTTGGAACAGTAGAGGAAACCTTTGTTGAGGATGATTCTGACAGATTCAAGAAAAGTCTTGTGGGTGGTGTAATCGGTTTCAGGTATGATGTAAATGATAAATTTGATATTCATGCCCGTTATGCACTGGACTTCCAGAAAAATAATGAAAATGGAACGCAGTATACTCCGGAATACAGAAACCAGGTTTACTCACTGGGTGTTGGTATCAAATTCTAATCAATCTGATTGAATTGAAACAAACCATTGGTTTGCCTGTTATATATTCAGATTAACACGGTAAAGCTTATTAAAGACTTATCATTTTTAAACTAAATTATATTGTTATGAAAAATCAGGATTTAAGACAAGGTCAGAAAGAACAGGGAAACCCAACATCAGACCGCGCATATCATGACGTTAAAAACGATAAAAAACAGAACGGCATCACTAATGGTGGCGGACAACGCTCTGACCAGACATCAAACAAGGACAATCAGCGCAAACGCGGTGAATAGCCTATAACATTCTCATAAAAAAAGCCGCTGGAAAATTCCAGCGGCTTTTTTTATGCCTGGCTTTCAGATCGCCAGATCATTATTGGAAGCATAATACTTCAGTTCTATGATATCGTTGGGCATTGGTTTGGTATTCCAGCATTTGTGTATCGCCAGTGCAGTTCCGATTGCGGTAGCCTGTGCCATTGAAGCGGCAAAGACCTCCATCTCCGGGAACATCATCGCCAGCAGATTCATGTAGATGGCATTTTTACTGAATCCACCATCAACAAAAATCCGCTTCACCTTGCTGTCTCCTATCACCAGTTTTGTGGACGCCAGCTGCTGCCGCGCAATATCCAGGATAAACTGGTGATAAGCTACCTTATCTGATGCAAAGGACGACAAGTCACGCTTCACGAAGGCAGAGTCCTTGCTCCATACCGGTACGGCAGGTTCATTGCGGCCTTCCATCTCACGCAGCAGGTCGTAAATAATTCCTGCATCGTATTTCATGTTTCTATACCGTGCCGGACTCTGGCTAAAATGTGCGCAAATCCTTTTGAGCTGCTGCTCATGTTCATATCCTGCAAAAATCCGGGAAGCTTTGACAGGCTTGCCCTTGTACTGCATATAAGACAGGCAGTCCTGCTCCAGCTCTTCGGCTTTCAGCGCTGAAGAGTTAAAAGGATTAAGCGTAATACACCAGGTACCTGTAGAGATCAGTGCAAAGGGTTCATGGAAATTGATCAGATAAGGGATCAGCGCTGCTGAGCTGTCGTGCAGACCCACGCCCACCTTATACTGGTTTCCGGGAAACTCTGAAGGAAACACCTCATCGCCGTTTACAATTGGGGCCAGCTTTTTATCCAGCCCCTCTTTTTTTACCCAATCATGGTAATCATCTTTTGTAAAATCCCACAACTGTGTATGGCAACCAATGCTGGTCAGGTCCGAGTATTCTGCACCTGACACCAAATAACTCAGGTATTGCGGCAGATGCAGGGCATACTTCAACTTTTTAAACACCGCCGGCTGTTCCTTTTTCAGGCGATACAGCTGCATTCCCGAGTTCAGGCTGTCCAGCACCGGTGAGGCAGTAGCGGCAGATATAGCCGTTTCTCCACCATACTTCTGATAAAACTCCTTCTTGAGATCCTCAGGATAAGCCTTTAAATAATTATAAAGTGGTGCCAGTGGTTTCCCGTATTCGTCAATATAGACGAAACTGGCGCCATAAGTTGAGAAGTTGATCGCCCTGATCTCAAACTCCTTCCTGCGCAGTACTTCACGCAAGGAGTCGTACACTGAAAGCCTGAGGCTTTCCAGGTTTTCACAGGGGTCTCCATCCTCATCATAGGTTTCTATGAAGCGGGCAGACCGTTCAAAAACGATCTTATAATTCTCGTCGAACAGGAAGATCTTTTTATTGGTCTTCCCGACGTCGAAAACTACAACTACCGGCACCGCACTCATTACAATCCTGTGGCTACAGTTTTCAACCCTCTGTTACTGATCAGGTTTTCCCTGACTTTCAGCTCGCGGTACAGTTGCACCGGCTGCGCTGCTCCGCCCGATCTCAGTCGCGCTTCCTGTACGATGGCTCTTACATCGGTACGGAATGCATCCTGCAGGATCTCCTGGCAGCGCACAACATCATTTTCCTGCTGCGCGGTTTTAAGGGCTTCCCTGTCTACCAGTAAAGCTTGTGTATAAGAAATCATAATCGCCTCTACAGATTGCAGTAAATCCTCCAGAGGGTCTTTCACATTGTGTGATGCATCAATCATCCAGCCCAGACCTGTAGCATGATCCATTCCTTTAGCATCCATACCTTCAACCAGTTCATTAAAGATCAGGAACAGCTGGTAAGGTTTCATGCTGCCTGCAGTAAGATCATCATCACCATACTTGGAGTCGTTGAAGTGGAAACCTCCAAGTTTACCCTCCATCAGCAGCAGGGATACGATCTGCTCAATATTTGCATTTGGCAAATGGTGCCCTAAATCGACCAGTGTAAAAGCTTTGGGGCCTAATTTGCTGGCATATAATAAAGACTGCCCCCAGTCGCCAACTGTAGTAGAGTAAAAATTTGGTTCAAAAGCTTTATACTCAACGAAGACTTTCCAGGCCTCCGGCAATGCGGCATAGATCTCTTCAAGGCTTTCCAGTGTATTTTGAAAAGCTTTTCTGAAGTTGAGCTGCCCCGGGAAGCAGGATCCGTCAGCCAGCCATACGGTGAGCGCATCTGATCCCAGGGCTACACCCTGGCGGATCACCTCGATATTATGGTCGATTGCCTGTTGACGCACACCTTTATCAACATGCTGGAGTGAACCAAACTTATAGCTCAGTTTCTGGTCTGCCTGATCCTGGAAGGTATTGGAATTCATCGCATCAAAGCGCAGGTTGTGATGTGCTGCCAATGATTTGATGGCATCATAATCCGTTGGGATATCCCATGGAATGTGCAGGGAGATAGCTCCGCTGGATTGGTTCAGCTTGTGCAGTAAACCGATGTCTTCAATCTTCTCTTCCAGGCTGCGTGGCTCACCACCGCCTGAGAATCTGCCAAAACGTGTACCACCTGTACCCAAAGCCCAGCTTGGAATAGCGATCTGAAATTTGATCAGTTTACTGATCACCTCTTCTACCTTTGCATTTTCTGATGCAGCGAAATTAAATCTTTGCTTGTGAGCAGCTTCTGACTTCTCATTATGGGCATCAATCTGATATTTCTCTATTTCCATTGTCTTGTTATTATTGTATAAAAAACCTAATTATCTTACAAATGCCATGGCTACCCCGCCATCTACATTCAACACATTACCTGTAGATTTACTCAATTGTCCACCTACAAATACCAAACAGGCATTGGCAATATCTTCAGGCAGGATGATTTTATCCAGTAGCGTACGCTTAGCATAAAATGCCGGCAACTCCTCTACTTTTACGCCATAGGCCTTGGCACGACCCGCAGCCCAATCGCCCTCCCAGATCTTACTGTCTGAGATTACCGCATCAGGGTTTACCACATTTACACGGATCTTGTCTGCACCGAGTTCTGCTGCATTTAACCTGCTCAGGTGTAACTGCGCTGCCTTTGCCGATCCGTAACCGGCATTATTTGGTCCTGAAACGAGTGCATTTTTACTCACGATATTTAAGATATCCCCACCTATCGACTGCTTGCGCATCACGCCAACGGCAGCCTGTGTTACCTTGAACTGCCCTTTTACCAGCACATCGTACAGTAAGTCCCAGTCTTTATCAGTATGTTCTTCAATCGGTTTGGAGATCGATAACCCGGCGCAGTTAACCACGATATCTGCTCCGCCAAAAGCCAGTGCAGCTACATGAAAAGCGTTGGTAATATCGTCGCCGCTGGTTACATCCAGTAAAGCAGTGGTGTAGGCATCTTTACCATATTGTGCCAGGAATTCGGCATCTGCCTTTTCGAGGCGACCTGCATCATTGTCATTGATCACAACTACAGCACCTTCATCTACAAACTTCTTGGCTATCGCTTTACCGATACCCCCCGCACTGCCTGTCACCAAAGCAATTTTTCCGGAGAGGGCTTTTGGTTTTGGCATCCGCTGCAGTTTGGCTTCTTCGAGCAACCAGTATTCAATGTTGAAAGCTTCCTGGCGCGGCAATGAAGTATATTCAGAGATCGCTTCGGCACCTTTCATCACGTTGATGGCATTGGTATAAAATTCTGCAGCTACACGTGTTGTCTGTTTATCTTTTGAGAAAGAGAACATCCCTATTCCCGGATATAAAATGATTACCGGATTGGCATCGCGGATAGCGGGACTGTTTGGATGTTTACAGGTTTCATAATAATCTGCATACATCTTACGGTAAGCAACAAACGCAGGCGCCAGTTTTTCTTTAAGTGCTGCAGGATCAGAAAGATCTTCATCAGGACTTAAGTCCAGTACCAGCGGACTGATCTTGGTTCTCAGAAAGTGATCGGGACAGCTCGTTCCCAGCGGAGCCAGCCTGTCGAGGTCCTTAGAATTGATAAACTCCAGTACCCGGGCATCGTCAGTAAAATGCCCCACCATATGTCTCTCACTTGAGCAGAAGCCTCGGAGGATTGGAGCCAATAACGCTGCCTGTGCCTCCCGTTGTGTTTTTTCGGGGCTGCTGATTTTCTGGCCACCAAATACAGGCCCTTTTTTACCGTAATTTTCTTCAAGGTAGATCGCACATTTCTCAATTACCTCCAGGGTATTGATATAACTTTCATAAGCTGTATCACCCCAGGTAAACAATCCATGGGAACCCAGCATGATACCGATGATCCCCGGGTTTTCATCCAGACAGGCTTTCAGCTGCAGTCCCAGGTCAAACCCTGGTTTCTGCCACTCTACCCATCCTATTTTACCATCAAAGAGGTCATGTGTGATCTGCTTTCCATCTTTCGCTGCTGCAATTGCAATTGCAGCATCAGGGTGTAAATGGTCGATATGTTTAAAAGGCAGAAAACCGTGTAATGGCGTATCAATAGAAGGCGCTTTAGAGTTGAGGTCGTAAATGCAATGGTTAAACAGTTCTACCATTTCATCTTCCATTTCAATTCCCTTGTAGATATTCTTCAGGCTTCTGAGACGCTCCACATATAAAGCGGCGAGTCCATTGCGTTTCAGGGTTCCAATATCGCCGCCCGAACCTTTAATCCACATTACTTCTATAGTATCGCCCGTCAGCGGGTCGATTGCATCGGCTTTGCAGGAAGTATTTCCGCCGCCATAATTGGTCAGCCGCAGATCTGCTCCCAGGAGATTAGAACGATAAAGTAACAGGGCAACCTCGTCTCCTGCGAGCTTGGCTGCTTCAGTCTCGTCCCATAAATAACTTACGTGCTTAAAACGGTCTTTTTCGTCAGACATATGATTAAATGTTTATAAATGTTACTATTTAATTGAGTTTCCATATCCAACAACCATGATGGAAATGATAATGAACAGAATACCTGTAAGAATGGTGACTAATGTTTTTTTGCTTACGCCCGACCATTCTTTTAAGATAAGTCCCCATACATTGGCAACCAGAATGATAAACGCCATATGGAGAATCCATGAGCTGGCACCGTTGCCCAGCTTGCTTTCTCCCATACCATAGAAGAAAAACTGCAGAAACCAGGTTGTACCTGCCAGTGCAGAGAAAATATAATTGGCCAGCAGCGGCGTTTTTTTATTGGTATAATCTTTAAAAGTCCTGTTGCGTGCGTTGAGTACCATACACCAGAACAGATTGGTGGTTAAGCCGCCCCAGAGGATGATCACATAAGTAACGTTGTTCTGGTACAGAAACTCACCCTGTCCGGGGTGAAGAGCCTTCCATAGAGTATTTGCTTCGTCGGCCATGTCCTTTCCGGCGTCGATACCAAAGGCAAAACAGGCACTGAAAATACCTGAAACTATGGCAACTGCAAGTCCCAGTCCAATCCTGAACTCTGCATTTTCTTTAGTCTCCTGCTGTTTGGAAAGATCCTTTTCTTTCATCATACCTGCGCGGCCGCATAAAATGATACCGAGTACGCAAACCAGCAGACCGGCCAGCACCCACTGTCCCCAGGGATTACTCAGAATATGTGTGAAGCTGTCTTTTCCGTCTTTAGGGTTAAAGTCGTAATAAATTGAAGGAAGCAAGGCCCCGAATACAGAGCTGAGTCCCAAAATAATAGAGCTGCCAAGAGAAACTCCCAGATATCGTACTCCAAGTCCATAAGTGAGTCCTCCGATTCCCCAGAGAAGACCAAAGAAATAGGTTAAGCTTAAGATGGAACCACTGGTATGTCTGATGATTTCACTGAAACCAGGAATAGTAAGGTATGCAGCTAAGGGCGGAACAATGAGCCAGGAGAAGATACCTCCCACAATCCAGTAACTTTCCCAGGCCCAGCCTTTCACTTTTTTGTAGGGGATGTAGAAGCTTCCGGAGGCGAAGCCGCCGATGAAGTGGAATATGACTCCAAAAATAATTTGCATAGTGTGTTTTAATATCTGGTTAGAAAATTAGGACAAGTATAAAGTATGAAATTGGCTTAACTGTACTTAACTGTCCTGCTCTGCACACAGCATCTTGCTGTTTGCTATAGCTAAATTATCATTATTGACTCTGGTATCCCTGTATGATTTGATATTTAAACTGTATATTTTGACAATAAGTGTGGATTCATAAATTCTTAGTAGATTTATTTCCAATTTCTGCCAGCGAACCAATTATAAAACTGATGACCAATTATTATAAATATCTGCCTTTAAGTACTGAAGATAAGAAGTGGGGACTGCATATTTTAAATGCAGGATGTATCAGCACCGCAGCTGCAGCAAACTATCCTATCCTTACACATCCGGCAGATTATTATTTTGACTGGAACACCGGCAGGATACTGGATGAATATCAATTCCTTTATATTACCAAAGGTACAGGCATCTTTGAATCTGACAGCTGCAAATATCAGGCAGTGAAAGCAGGGACAGTACTCGTTCTTTTCCCCGGCGAACGCCACAGGTATAAACCCAGTGAAGAAACCGGCTGGGACGAATACTGGATCGGGCTAAAAGGAGAGATCATAGATAACCTGGTACATAACGGATTTTTTAAACCCGAATCACCATGCCTGTATATCGGTTTCAATGAACAGATATTTAATCTTTTTGATACCATTATTGAGAAAACAAAAACCGAAACGAGCGGCTACCAGCCACTGGTATCAGGTGCGGCATTACACCTGATGGGTAGTTTACATGCTGCCTTAAAGCAAAATTCTGCAGAACATGAGGAGAGGGAAATCCTGGTGAACAAAGCCAGGCTGCTGTTTCGCTCCAACATAGATAAGGCCTTTTCTCCTGAGCAGGCTGCTGAGGAGCTGCAGGTGGGCTATTCATGGTTTAGAAAAGTATTTAAAAATTATACCGGCCTCTCACCGGGACAATACTGTATACAGCTGAAGATAGAAAAGGCAAGGACAATGTTATCAGACCCAAACCTTTCTGTAAAAGAGATTGCCTACACCCTGAAATTTGAATCCAGCTTTTATTTTTCAAAGTTATTTAAAGAAAAAACAGGGATTACACCCACAGCCTACCGGCAGCGGGCGCTGGGTCTGCCCAACACATAGGCAATTCTGTTAACTGGCTTTGTTCAGAGCGCCCAGCTCTATGGCATTCAGTTTATCAGCCAGTGCTTTTCCAAAATTCTCCACCACTAACGCAGCACCTCCGATCAGCTGTGCCTTGTTATTCAGATCAGAGATTTTGATTTCTGTGAAATTGGTTAGCAAAGGGATACAATGTTCATTGATGGCCTGCTGAATTGGGGAAAGCCATAACTTGCCTACTACACTACCTTTTCCACTGAGTACGATGGCACCGGGATTCATCAGGTGAATCAGGATCGCCAGTCCCTCCCCCACATGATAGGCAGCCTCAGATAACAGCTTTACAGAAAACACATCACCTCTGATGGCTTCATTGATCACAGCATCCGCATCCACATCCGCATAATTTGATAAGCTGGTAATCTGTCCCTTGCTGATACCTTCTTTTGCAATACCCGCCACAGCAATCAGAGATGCCTCTGTTTCCAGGCAGCCGCGTTTACCACAATTGCACAATTTACCGTTTTTAAAGAGGGGAATATGACTGAATTCTCCCGCCAGCCCATTATTGCCCCTGAAGATCTTATTGTTCAGGATCATCCCAAGGCCAATACCCCAGCCTAAATTAAGTACCATCACATTTTTCATGCCTGCCGCTACGCCAAACTTCTGTTCTGCCAGCGCAATTGCTGTAGAATCATTATCCAGAAAAACGGGTATGGAAAGCTGTTGTTGCAGATACGCCGTGAGTGGTTGTCCGCTCGTAGTTAAATAGGTATAATTGACCCCTATTTCTGTATCAATAAAACCAGGCATAGTGATACCGATTCCTAAAACAGATGATTTTGATATTTGACTGCCTTCAATAAACTGATTGATATAAGAAATCAGCTGATCAGGCTTGAGTGTAAAAATATCAAATTCATACCTTATAATATCAGTGACGAAATTATTGTTCATATCAACAACAACCATACGCGCAGAAAATTGGTCCATCGCCACAGACACCAAATAATATGAATTGGAAATCAGTGAATAATTTAATGGTTTACGTCCGCCGCTGGAATTGGCGAGCCCCATTTCTTCAACAAAACCCACGGTTTTAAGTTCAGTTAAGACTTTTATGGCGTAAGGAATGCTCTTTCCGATGTAATTACTTACATCTGCACTGGTTAACAGCTTGTTATAATATAAACATTTAATCGTTTCATTATTTGACACTAGTACTTTTGTTTTATTGAGAGTCGTCATAGGTTTAATTTATTTCTTGGCTAGAATTTTTGGGGGAAAATGAATAATCTTTCTAATTTTCTTAAAAAGTTTACACAAATTAATAAAAAAAAGTTATTTTAGATTATTGTTTTTGATTTAAAACGATTTACTGCTAAACTAACTAAACGCTCATCTCTCTAATTTGCGGTTTTATTAAAAATCGTGAATAAAAAACCACAATAGCGCTGTTATTTTTTATCATTTCTGAATAAAGACCATTTTTTAAAGCGATAAAACGTTTTAAATGACCCACAACACCCCAAATTGTCCAAGTTGAACTAAAAAATAATATTTAAATGAATTAAAAACCGACGAACATTCAAATCCGGAGGATTTTACAAGAACCATAAAGACCCTCCTCCCGATCTCAAAATTTTAATCCAAAAACAAACAAAAACTTAAACCCTAGACAACCAGTTTTATGAAAAGATTTTACATGCTTTTTGCATTATTTCAACTCTGCTGGTTCTGTGCAGCTGCTCAGAACATCACAATTACAGGAACAGTGGTAGACGCAACAAACGCCCCGGTTCCTGCCGTAAGTGTAAAGGTTAGTGGTGCTTCTACAGGAACCCAGACTGATGCCAGCGGAAAATTTACCATCAGTGCTGCATCCAATGCCTCAATTACTTTTAGCTCTGTTGGCTATGTTAGCCAGACTTTAACCGTTAACGGACGTAAAACGATTAATGTAACACTCGTTGACGATGCAAAATCCCTTGATGGCGTCGTTGTAACGGCCCTGGGTATCAGTCGCGCAAAGAAAAGTCTTACCTATAGTACTACAACCGTAACGGCGGATGAACTCAACCAGGTTAAAGGCCCAAGTGTATTAAATTCACTGGCAGGTAAAGCTGCCGGTGTTTTTGTTACCCAGGGTGCCGGCGGTCCGGGTAGCGCACCAAAAGTTGTTCTTCGTGGTAACAAATCCATCTCAGGAACCAACACACCTTTATATGTTGTAGACGGTGTACCAATTGGAGGTTTCGCAGATTATAACCCTGAAGATATTGAGAACTTACAGGTGCTGCAAGGCGCTTCAGCTGCCGCACTATATGGTAGTCAGGCAGCCAACGGTGTAATCCTCATTACTACAAAAAAAGGTAAACTGGGCGCACCAGCTGTTAGTTTTAGTTCAACTGCAATGTTTGACAACCCGGTGGGTTTGCCAGAACTGCAAACATCATACGGAAATGGTCTTCGTGGAGTAGCCCCAACGACACCAATTAACGATAGCTGGGGACCAAAGATCACTAACGGCTCTGACAGTTACATCAAAGATTTCTTCCAGACCGGTCAGAATTACATCAACAGTGTATCTATTAGTAGTGGAACTGAGACTTCTAAACTTTACTTCTCTTACGCAAACACTGCGTCAAAAGCGATGCTACCGGGATATAAATTTGGAAGAAATAACGTGACAGTACGCGGAAGTACTCAATTGTTCGACAATAAAATTGTTGTTGAAGGAGGAATCAACTATATCCAGACTAAAACTACCAACAGAAACGAATCATCATGGTATAACAGCCCAATGTTCGGTTTGTATTTATTCCCGATGGGCGTAGATATCACACCATATGCAGCAAACGGCGGAACAGTTTACAGTTCAACCAGAGGATTTAATGTTCAGAACTGGCCATATATTAAAAATGAGCACAGCTCTAACCAGAACCCTTACTGGATCCTGAACCACATCAACCGCGATGAGCTGGATAACCGTACAAACGTAAACGGTTCCGTGAGATACAATATCACCGACTGGTTAAACTTAACCGGCAGGACTACCATCAACAAGTATAGCTATGATAATGATCAGCGTTATGGCGCCAGTGGAGACCCTACTTCTATCGGTGTAAACGGATCTTACAGAAAAGACGTGAATATCGGTCAGGATCTCTACACTGATATCTTATTGCAAGCCAACAAAGCTTTGTCAAAAGACCTCACACTGAACGCAACTGCAGGTTTTACCAATACCATCCTGACGTATCAGGCGATCGGTAACCGTACCAATGGTGCAGACAACACACTGTATTATGCAGATTATTTTGCTTTGCAGGGTCTTACCGGCAACTACATTTCGGAAACTGAAAAAACAAAAAGAATCAACAGATCTGTGCTTGCTACTGCGACGCTTGGCTGGAAAGACAGACTGTTTCTTGATGTCAGCGGAAGAAATGAGTGGTCTTCAACAACGGACAATTCTTTCTTCTATCCATCTGTTGGTCTGGCTTATGTAGCTAAACAATCCGCGCCAAATGATGTGCTTTCATTTGCAAAACTGAGAGCCACCTATGCTGAGGTAGGTAATGCTTTACCTTTCGGTGCAGCAGCAAGAAACTCAAACTATACCGTAAATGCTGATGAAAGTGTGAACGGAAGGGAAACACTACCATTTTTCAGTGGCCTGGACACGATTAACCTCAAACCTGAGCGTACAAAATCGTATGAGGTGGGTGCTGAGTTGCGCTTCTTCCAGGACAAGTTAAACGTAAACGTATCTTATTACGATGCTACAACAAGAGATCAGGTATTCAGGATCACGGCACCAACAGGTGCGGGCGCCACAGAATTCTATATCAACGGAGGAACTATCCAGAACAGAGGTATCGAGGCTACAGTAAGCTACAATGCTAAACTTGGTAATGTAAACTGGACCCCTGGTATCAACTTCACAAAAAACAAAAACAGGATCAAATCTTTAAGCGACCTGCTTACATCTGACCGTTTTGTATTGCAGAGCGGAAACAGGTTAACTAACCTATACCTGCTTCGTCCGGGTAGCGAATTGCTGAACGGCAGAAAATACGGTTCTTATGGCGACTTGTTTGGTAAAACTTACCAGTACAATGCTGACGGCTCCCAACAGTTTGATGCAGCAACAGGCTTACCTGTTCTATCTGTACAGGCAGACCAGTATATTGGAAACTCAAATCCTGACTTCCTGTTAAACATGAACAACCAGTTTAACTATAAAAATTTCAGCTTCTCTTTCCTTGTTGACGGAAGGTTCGGTGGTCTGGTATCATCATCTACGCAACAATGGCTTGATTACAAAGGTTTATCTCCAAGAACTGCAGAAGCTCGTGACGCTGGCGGTGTAATGCTTAACGGCAGATTGATTGACGCACAGACTTATTACAACTTTATTTCAGCAAGTGCAGATGCAGGTGCAGCAGCAACGGAGTATACATATAAATCGACCAACATCAGGTTACGTGAAATTGCAATCGGCTATACACTTCCGAAATTCAGCAAAGTGATCAAAAGTGTGAACATTTCACTGGTTGGACGTAACGTATTGTTCTTCTACAAAAAAGCACCTTTCGATCCTGAATTGGCTTTAACCACAGAAAACAACAGCCTGGGCTTTGAATCATTCCAGTTGCCATCAGCAAGATCTATAGGTGCAACAGTAAGGGTAAATTTCTAATCCATAAAAATTACAGAAATGAAAAAATATACATATAAGATGAACTACAAGTTGTTCTTTCTCTGCATGTTAATCTTTGCAGTCTCATCATGTACAAAAGATTTCGAAGGCCTCAACGTAGATAAAGGTGATATTTCAGACCTGGATCTGCAAAAAGATGGTGCCGAGGCAGCCTTCCTGCTTCCGGTAATGATGAACAACATTATCAGCACAAGTCCAAATGAGCAAACTCAGCAAAACCTGCAGGCAGAATCTTATGCAGGTTACCTGGAAGCACCAAGTAACTTCCTGGGTAATGTCAACACCACTACCTATGTAACACGCGGTATCTGGGATGGCTCTTACACCATCTCCGTGAACGGTGTAATGAACAACTGGCTGACGATGAAAAGAAAAGGGTTTGACACCAAATACCCGGATTTGTATGCTATCGCGCTGATCATGAAGGTGGCTGCAGGACAAAGGTTGGTGGATACATTCGGCCCTTTCCCTTACTCAAAATACGGCGACAGTGCTGAACCGGCCTTCGACTCACCAGCGGCAGCTTATGCCGCAATGTTTGTCGACCTGGACAAAGCTGTAACTGATCTGCTCGCTGCAGAAGCAGCTGACCCGAACGCCGATCAGACCCGTTTCAAAAAATGGGACAGATCTACTTTGCTGGGTGAATACACCAACTGGATCAAACTGGCGAACACACTCCGTCTGCGTATGGGTATGAGAATTTCTGTAGTAGATCCTACAAACGGTAAACTGCAGGCAGAGAAAGCTGTTTTAGCAGCAAGCGGTGGTGTACTTGATGCAACTACAGGATCATTCTCGGTATCGCCTCCAAGTGGCACCAACCCTCACTACACCATGACCAATGCATGGTCAGATACACGTATCTCTGCGGCAGTAGTTACCTACATGCAGGGATTCGGTGATCCACGCTTACCTGCTTATGTGCTTCCTGCATTGGACCCGGCGCTGAATGGCTCTTACAGAGGAATCAGACCTGGGGTGGAAAGACCTACAAAATCTGTTTACGAAAACTATTCAAGATATAATGTTGCCCAGGCAGCGCCGATGAAGGTAGTTGACGTAGCAGAAAGCTACTTCCTGAAAGCCGAAGGGGTACTCAGAGGCTGGAACATGGGGACAGGCTCAGCACAATCATTTTATGAAGCAGGTGTAAGGGCATCTATCGCTGCAAATGGCGTGGCCGGAGCTGACACTTACCTGCAGAGCACTTCTACTCAGCTGGCTTATGTTGATCCAAAACGCCCTGATTATGCAAGCCCGGCACTAACTACGAATGTGGTACGATGGAATGAAGGTGCCGACTTTGAGACCAAACTGGAGAAGATCATCACCCAGAAATGGATTGCTGTATTCCCTGAAGGTACTGAAGGCTGGTCTGAGTTCAGACGGACAGGATATCCTAAACAATACTCTATCATGTCGCCGCAAAACCCTGCACTTCCACTGGGAACGTTCATCAAACGTCTGACGTATCCTACAAGTGTGGTGACCTCAAGTCAGAATGCCTATAATGCAGCAGTTGCAGCATTCCTGGGCGGCGTAGAAAACGAAGCTACCAAATTCTACTGGATGAAATAACAGCTGTCATCCGCTACCTATTGAAGAAGGGCTTGTCATTTACTTGGCAGGCCCTTCGTTGTTTATGACTGGTAATTAGCTCTTTACTCTGCCAGAAATTCACTATATTTCAGTTCTCTTTACCAGACAACCAATCCGGCTCTTTATGACGAAATCCACTACCGAGACCTTAAAAAGAACCTTAAAACCCATTCACCTCTGGGGCATCGCTGTTGGACTGGTCATCTCCGGAGAATATTTCGGATGGAACTACGGCTGGGGAGTTGCAGGCACTATTGGCTTTTTGATCGCAACGCTAATCGTGACTGTGATGTATGTTACTTTCATCTTTAGCTATACAGAACTAACCACCGCTATTCCGCACGCGGGAGGCGCCTTTGCGTATAGTTATCGCGCTATGGGTCCCTTTGGGGGACTCATTGCCGGTTATGCTACACTCGTAGATTTTTTACTCGCTACGCCTGCCATTGCATTTGCATTGGGCAGCTATCTCCATTTTTTGTATCCCGCCCTCCCCGTATTGCAATCGGCCCTGGTGTTTAATGTGCTCTTTATCTTAATCAATATCTCGGGCATCAAAGAGTCTGCGGCATTCTCTATCTTCATTACTGCGCTTGCGGTTGGAGAACTCTTACTGTTCATGGGAATTATCGCTCCTCATTTCAAGACAGTAAACTTCCTGAGTAACGCTATGCCTTTTGGCTGGCAGGGTGTATTTGCCGCATTGCCATACGCAGTATGGTTTTATCTGGCGATAGAAGGTGTAGCCATGGTAGCAGAAGAGGTTAAAGATCCTGAAAAGAATATTCCTAAAGGGTATATTTCCGGACTGGCAACGCTGATGTTTCTTGCCCTGGGGGTAATGATCCTGAGCGGGGGCATTACCGACTGGCGTAAACTAAGTACGATAGACTACCCGCTCCCCGAAGCCATATCCATCGTACTGGGGAAAAACAATAGCCTGACGCAGATATTTGCGAGCATAGGTCTGTTTGGGCTGATCGCCTCCTTCCACGGAACGATCCTTGCCTCTTCAAGGCAGATCTTTGCGATGGCAAGAAGTGGCTATCTGCCACAGGGACTGGCCAGGATCAACCACAGGTTTAAAACCCCGCACTGGTCGGTAGCAGCAAGTGGCCTGGTCAGCTTTGCTGCGCTGTTCAGTGGCACAACCAGCCAGGTGATTATCCTGTCTGTGCTGGGCGCAATAGTGATGTATATGATGAGCATGGTCAGTCTTTTTATGCTGCGCAGGAAAGAACCTCTGCTCAACCGTCCTTTCCGCTCGCCATTTTACCCGGTATTCCCTGCTGTTGCATTGTTGTTATGTCTGCTCTGTTTGATTGCGATCGTCTATTATAATGTAATGCTCAGTGGCATATTCCTGGCGGGGATGTTGATCGCTGCCCTGCTTTTTGTACTCAGCGGTAAACATAAGGAGAAAATTGATAACGACATACTGCTCGAAAGGGCTGTGATAACAGCAGCAGAATAATTATGGGCTACCAACATACTATACATCAGCACGTTT
This sequence comes from Pedobacter sp. MC2016-15, assembly GCF_026239695.1. Classification (GTDB taxonomy): domain Bacteria; phylum Bacteroidota; class Bacteroidia; order Sphingobacteriales; family Sphingobacteriaceae; genus Pedobacter. The sequence continues at coordinate 27,690 of NZ_JAPIVS010000002.1, forward strand.
ACAAATTCAGGGACCTCAAAGACCTGCTGGCAAAGGCATCTCCCATGAGAAGCGGGGACACGCTTGCAGGCATCGCCGCTACAGGTTACGAAGAACGTGTTGCAGCACAGATCGCACTTGCAAATGTACCTTTGAAAACATTTCTCAATGAAGCCGTTATTCCTTACGAGGACGATGAAGTGACACGTTTGATTATGGATGATCATGATCAGGAAGCCTTTGCGATGATCGCGCATTTTACCGTAGGTGAGCTCCGAGATTGGCTGCTGACCGATCATGCCGGTACAGCGGAGATAAAGCAGCTTAAAATGGGCCTGACACCCGAGATGGTGGCGGCAGTGTCTAAGCTGATGAGAAACCAGGACCTGATTGGGGTTGCCAGAAAATGTGAGATCATTACCCGCTTCCGGAATACGATTGGGCTGAAAGGGAGATTTTCTACACGTCTGCAACCGAACCATCCTACCGATGACCCAAAAGGGATTGCGGCAAGCATCATCGACGGATTGCTCTATGGCAGTGGGGATGCCGTAATAGGTATCAACCCGGCAACAGATAGCCCGGCAGGGGTCTACAACTTGCTGGATCTGATAGACAGGATTCGTCAGCAGTTTGATATCCCGGCACAATCATGTGTATTGAGCCATATCACGACTACCATCGGTCTGATCAATGCTGGCGCCCCGGTAGACCTGTGCTTCCAATCCATCGCAGGTACACAACAGGCCAATTCCAGTTTCGGCATTAACCTGTCTGTGCTCGATGAAGCATATGAGGCCACACTTTCACTAAAGCGTGGAACAATTGGCCAGAACGTGATGTATTTTGAAACCGGCCAGGGCAGTGCGCTTTCTGCCAACGCACATCATGGGCTGGATCAGCAAACCTGCGAAGCAAGAGCCTATGCAGTAGCCCGCAAATATCATCCGCTGCTGGTAAATACCGTGGTCGGCTTTATCGGGCCGGAATACTTGTATGATGGTAAACAGATTATCCGTGCAGCCCTGGAAGACCATTTTTGCGGAAAGCTATTGGGTTTGCCCATGGGTGTTGATGTCTGTTATACCAATCATGCCGAGGCAGACCAGGACGACATGGACAACCTGCTCACCCTGCTGGGGGTGGCCGGCTGCAATTTCGTAATGGGTATCCCTGGCTCTGATGATATCATGCTCAACTACCAGTCGACCTCCTTCCACGATGCGCTATATCTCCGCAAAGCGCTTGGTTTAAAGCCTGCACCTGAATTTGAAGACTGGCTGATCCGACAGGGGATTACCGATAATCAGGGCAACATTACACATACGCAGCTTACAGGTAAACTAATAGCACATCTGTTTTAAGATAACTTATGGAAAACACTCCGGTAAAGATCACTGACTCATGGGAGTCACTCAGGGAATATACTGCTGCCCGCATCGCCCTCGGCAGAGTTGGCGACAGTATTCCGCTGACGGCCTCGCTGGAGTTTAAACTTGCACATGCGCATGCAAGAGATGCGGTTTATTCTGAGCTGGACCGTACAGCATTGCTGATGGGGCTGACAGATTTCGGACTTCCCTTACTGGAAATTCAGAGCATGGCAGTGAGCCGCAGTCAGTACCTGCAGCGGCCCGACCTGGGAAGGCTGCCATCTGCAAGCTCTGTCAGCCTACTTCAGGAACATGCCGCTGAATTTGATATTTGTCTGATTTTAGCTGATGGGCTGTCAGCAACTGCGATAAATAACAATATAATTCCTCTCTTAAAATGCTTGTTGCCATTTTTAAGGGGGATGAACTACAGGCTGACTCCTCTGTGCATGGCATCACAGGCACGTGTAGCGTTGTCTGATCACGTCGCTGGCACGCTGGGGGCTAAACTATCGCTGATGCTGATTGGCGAAAGACCGGGCTTAAGTGCAGCAGACAGCATTGGAGCATATCTGACCTACAGTCCCAAACCGGGACTTACTGATGAATCCCGTAATTGCGTGTCTAATATCAGGCCGGAGGGACTAGGTTTTGAAGCCGCGGCCAATAAAATCTTATACCTGATACGGGAAGCTTTCCATCGGAAACTTTCCGGAGTTGAACTGAAGGACAATGACCAAATGTCTTTACAGCAAAAAGCGCCTTAAACATACGTTTAAAGCGCTTTATATTTTACTTTGCTAACTCGCGGAGAGAGAGGGATTCGAACCCTCGATACCCTTTTGAGGTATACACACTTTCCAGGCGTGCTCCTTCAACCACTCGGACACCTCTCCATTACGGGGTTGCAAAAGTAGTATTTTTTTTGATTTCTAAAACAAATTAATCAATAACGGTAACTTTTACCATGTTCGTTCTGCCTTTGCTTTCCATAGGTACAGCAGCAGTATTGATCACGATATCTCCTTTTTTAACTAGTTTCATTTTCACTAACTGATCATTTACATCCAGAACAGTTGCATCAGTACTTTCAAACTTATCATAATAGAAGGCCTGAACACCCCATACTAAAGCTAAAGTATTGATCAGTTGCTTATTGTTAGTAAAGATATAAGTTAATGCTTTTGGTCTGTGACTAGAGATTTCGAAGGCAGTATAACCGCTAACAGTCATAGAAACAATACCTACCGCATTTGTTTGTTTAGCAAGGAAAGTAGCTGAATCACACACTGCATCGCTCAGGAACGACTCAGATTTAGGCTTCAAATACTTATCAACGTTAAACGGATAGTTATTTGTTTCAATGTTCTGAATGATTTTTTGCATCGTTTCAATAACGATCAATGGAAACTCACCAACAGATGTCTCACCGCTCAGCATCACTGCATCAGCACCGTCTAATACAGAGTTGGCTACGTCATTCACCTCTGCACGTGTTGGCCTAGGTGTAGTGATCATGCTTTCCAGCATTTGTGTAGCGATAATAACCGGCTTAGAAGCTGCAATACATTTCTGAACAATCATTTTCTGAAGCAAAGGAACTTCTTCCATTGGCATTTCAACACCAAGATCTCCACGGGCAACCATGATACCGTCAGAAACGGCAATGATTTCATCGATATTTGCAATAGCTTCAGGTTTTTCGATTTTAGCGATTACCCTTGCATGTTTGCCTCTTTCTTTGATAATATCCTTTAATTCAACGATATCTGCTGCATTACGAACAAATGAAAGACCGATCCAGTCTACATTATTTTCCAGTACAAAGTCAAGGTTATAACGGTCTTCTTCCGTTAAAGAAGGGATAGAAACTTTGGTATTTGGTAAGTTTACACCTTTTCTTGAAGTCAGGATACCACCGTGAACAACCTCACAAACAACCTCATCTTCAAGGTTAGTTTCGATCACTCTCATTTGCAGTTTTCCATCATCCAAAAGGATAATTTCACCCGCTTTTACATCTTTAGGGAATGTAGGATAAGTGATATAAATACGCTCTTCATTACCAATACATTCGTGCGTGGTGATCGTAGTACGAGCTCCATTAACTAATTGTATTCCACCATCCTGAACTTTTCCGATCCTGATTTTAGGACCCTGAAGATCTGCCAGAATACCAACGTTATAATTATATTTTTCGTTGATCGAACGGATAGTGTCCAGGACTTCCTGGTGATCGGCTTGTGAACCATGAGAAAAGTTAAGTCTGCAAACATCTAATCCGGCATTGAACATGCTATATAAAACGTCTGGTTTTGCTGAGGCAGGACCTAGCGTGGCTACAATTTTTGTTCTGGAATGAAAGGGTTTCATTTGAATTACTTTTATTTGTTACTGACCAACAAAATGGGGGTTTTATATGAAAAAACCAATGTTAGTCTGGTTATTTATGTTATTTAACTAATAATGTAAGCTTCAAATATAGTGTATTTAATACACCTTGTATATAAAATTTACATTATCAAATTCTCTTTTGATTTGAGTTTTAACGGATCAATCTGTGCAGCGACCTGAATATCAGGCAGTTTGTTGAGTCCTGTCAGAATATAATTGAGATCTTCTTTATCAATGTAAGTATGGATGATCATAAAATAATCAACCTTACTCATCTCCGGGATCAGAAATCCCTCACTATTGCGGTTGCTCAGGATAAAATATTCGTTATCACCCTGCTCTACGTAGAAATAATATTTGGAAAAAGCGACCGGTGGTTCGTCTACATTGAAATAAACCTCATGGTCATCGGCCTTCTCAAAGTTTAAATTTAGCCTCGTATTGATCTGGTGACAGAACATATAATCCTTCAATGGTGCGGTGATGGCGATCAGCACAAAATCGAGATCCAGCGAAAGTTTTAAGTAGGTTTTGTTCAAAGTAGACGAATAAGATTTTAGGATACGAAATTATAAAACTAATTTTGTTTTTCAGTTTGGAATAAAAACATTAAAATTGACAGAGAAATAAAAACATTTGAAATGTGTCAGAATTTATTTTTCTTTGCACTGAATTATTTAACCCATTAAATTATAACATTATGTCTGATATTGCTTCAAGAGTTAAGGCTATTATCGTTGAAAAATTAGGTGTGGATGAGAGCGAGGTTACCCCAGAAGCTTCTTTCACTAATGACCTAGGTGCGGATTCTTTGGATACTGTAGAACTTATCATGGAATTCGAAAAAGAATTCAATGTAGCAATTCCTGATGATCAAGCTGAGACTATCGGTACAGTTGGTCAAGCAATTGCTTATCTAGAGAAAAACGTAAAGTAGAACATACGGTCTCCGTATAATCCGTATAAATGGAATTAAAAAGAGTAGTAGTTACAGGTTTAGGTGCGCTCACTCCAATTGGCAATACTATCCCAGAATTCTGGGATAATTTGTTAAATGGGGTGAGCGGCGCTGCGCCTATTACAGGTTTTGATACAGAAAAGTTCAAAACAAAATTTGCATGTGAACTCAAAAACTTCAATCCTGAAGACTTTCTTGATAAAAAAGAAGCACGCAAATTAGATCCATTTGTGCAGTATGCCATGGTATCAACAGATGAAGCAGTTAAAGATTCAGGGGTTAATTTCTCTGAGCTGGACACTAACCGTATCGGTGTCATCTGGGGTTCTGGTATTGGTGGTATAAAAACGTTTTTGGATGAAATGAGGAACTTTTATGCCGGTGATGGAACTCCCCGCATTAATCCTTTCTTCATCCCGAAGATGATTATTGACATTGTCACAGGTCATATTTCCATAAAATATGGTCTCCGCGGCCCTAATTTCGCCACGGTCTCTGCATGTGCTTCATCCACTAATGCGATGATTGACGCTTACAATTATATCCGCCTCAACATGGCCGATATGATTATCAGCGGAGGATCAGAAGCCATTATCAATGAAGCCGGTATCGGAGGTTTTAATGCCATGCATGCGCTTTCTACGCGTAACGATGATCCTTCAACGGCTTCGCGTCCTTTCGACAAAGACAGAGATGGATTTGTTGCAGGAGAAGGTGCTGGAACGATTATCCTCGAAGAATTAGAGCATGCAAAAGCACGTGGCGCTAAAATCTATGCTGAATTAGTTGGTGGTGGAATGAGCGCAGATGCCAATCATATCACTGCACCGCATCCTCAGGGATTAGGTGCCAGGATGGTGATGACCAATGCACTTAAAGATGCAGGGTTAAGTACGGCAGACATTGATTATATCAATGTTCATGGTACTTCTACTCCTCTTGGGGATATCAGTGAAACAAAAGCTATCGTAGATCTGTTCGGTGAAGATGCTTATAATCTGAATATTAGCTCAACGAAATCAATGACAGGCCACCTTCTGGGTGCTGCCGGTGCTGTTGAGGCCATTGCTTCTATTCTGGCTGTAAAAAATGACATCGTGCCTCCTACGATTAACCACTTCACAGATGATCCTGGTTTCGATCCAAAGTTGAATTTCACATTCAATTCTTCACAGAAACGTGTAGTACGTGCGGCATTGAGTAATACTTTTGGTTTTGGTGGACATAATGCGTCGGTCATTTTCAAGAAGTACGAAGAGTAAACGTTACATCGATTTATAGAATTTAATGCCCTTATTTGACCTGTATAAACTCTATTTATCTCCCGATAAAGAGTTTATAAAAAAGCTTCGGAATATGTTAGGCTTTGTGCCTGGAAATACCATTTTGTATAAAATGGCGTTCAGGCACCGGTCTGTGGCTAAAGTTCTAAAAAATGGCAGCCGCAGCAGTAACGAACGACTGGAATTTTTGGGCGATGCTATTCTGGGTGCCGTAATCGCTGAGCTCCTCTTCAAACACTATCCTTACAAGGAAGAGGGCTTTCTGACAGAAATGCGTTCAAAGATCGTTAACAGGGCAAACCTTAACCAGCTTGCCCGCAAAATGGGATTTGATCAGCTGATTGTTTTCGATCATAAAATGGTCAATGCACAAACTAAACATCATTCGATGCTGGGCGATGCCTTTGAGGCGCTGATCGGTGCAGTCTATCTCGATAAAGGCTATAATTTCACAAAAGAATTATTACTAAAACGTATTGTTAAGCCCTATATCGATATTCATACCCTCGAACTTACGGAGACAAATTTCAAAAGTAAGCTGATTGAATGGTGCCAGCGTCATGCAAAAGATATTACTTTTGACATGATTCAGAATGGTGAAGGTGAAAGTGCGAAGCTATTTACCATACAGGCTGTAATCGAGGGAGAAAGCTATGGCATAGGCCGTGATTACAACAAAAAGAATGCAGAAAAACAGGCCGCAGAAAAAGCTTGTGAAGCATTATCTATCTGATTCTCCTACTTCTTCTTAAGGGTATCGGTATACTGTTTATAAGAATCCCTGATATATTTCACCGCATCATACTCCGTCCAGTTTTTCGACTTACTGTATTCCGGCCGATAGTTAAGCATGAAATTCTCCAGTTCCTTGCCCTCCAGCTGTGTGTTCGCCTGAATCAAAGATTCATTGAAAAAGCCATCTATAGTAGTTTGCTCCAATTCTGTGTTGTAGAATTTGTTAAATCGTCTGGCCTTTTTAGGGGTACTTCCAAAAAGTTCATATAAAGCGGTCAGTGGTGCAAAAATGTACGAAAGCAGGGGCGGCTTTCCCTGATAAAATGACCCCTTGTCCCTGTAATCCTGCTTCAGCTCATCCAGCTCCTGTTTTTTGGACTGCCCACGGATGTTCACTTGGTTCAGGGTATTTCCCATATCCACATAAATGATCATGTCCCTGCTGGATAGCACTACCTGCTCTACGTCAGAAAAGCTGCGCTTGATCACCAGCAGGGTATCTCCCACTACAGCTCTGATCTGAAATATGCCCAGATCATTGCTGCCAACAGTATACTTTGTCCTTTTGTTGGTGATTTCTGCCAGTGCAACACGTGTTGTAGAGCCTTTAACCATAATTACACCACTAAGCTGAAAGTCGTCCTGTGCATGGACAACAGTTGCTGAAGCAAGCAAAAGTGTAGAAATAAATAAACCTTTTAGGGCAGTGCAAACCATGTATCTGTGATGTATTTGATGTAAATCTAACTATTGTTTCTTAATGTAACGTATCAAAGACGATCAAATGATACTTTGAAGGCAATCCGGAACATTAAATATTTTACATCCTAACCAATTTAACAATAAATTATATCTTTGCACATGATAAAATCAATGACAGGCTATGGCCTGGCCTCTGCAGATCAGCAAAATACAAAGTTTGCTGTAGAAATTAAGTCCTTAAACAGCAAGTTTTTGGAACTCAATTTAAAACTGCCAAGGGCTTATGCTGATAAAGAGCTGCCGTTAAGAAACATCTGCAGTAAAGAAATTGAACGCGGAAAAGTAAATGTTTCTATCAGTATTGAACGGAGTGAAGAAAATCTGAAAGGTGCTACCATCAATGCTGCATTGCTCAGCAAATATTACAAACAACTAGAGGCTATAAATATTGATTTAGGAGCCAATTCAAATAATCTTTTACAGGCAGTTTTAAGCTTCCCTGACGTGATCTCTTACACAGAAGAAGTGGTAAATGAGGGTGAATGGGAAGTTTTGCAAAGTACATTCAACGCTGCCCTGAAGAACTTTAACCAGTTCAGGGAAACTGAAGGCGCCGTACTGAAACAGGACCTGGAGCTTCGTATCAAAAATATCCTGGACTTCTTTGCACAGATTGAGGTTCTTGCACCGCTTAGAATCCCGCAGATCAGGGCAAGACTGAACCAGTTTCTTGAAGAAAATGCCGCAAAACTGACGGTTGACCAAAACCGCCTGGAGCAGGAACTGATCTATTATATTGATAAACTGGATATCACCGAAGAAAAAATCCGTTTGAAAAGTCATTGTGATTATTTCATAGAAACGCTGAAAAGTAAAGATGCCAATGGTAAGAAACTGGGCTTTATTTCACAGGAAATTGGCAGGGAAATCAATACGATGGGTGCAAAAGCCAATGATGCGCAGATTCAGCAACTGGTTGTGGGAATGAAAGAGGAATTGGAGAAGATCAAAGAACAGTTGTTAAACGTAATTTAAAGTGCATCAATGATACAAGGCAAACTGATTATATTTTCTGCCCCATCAGGTGCAGGAAAAACTACGATCGTTAAACATTTACTGGAAAAATTTCCGGCGCTAAACTTTTCCATCTCTGCCACCACAAGGGAATCCCGCGGAGATGAGCAGCATGAAAAGGATTATTATTTCATCTCTAAAGAGGCTTTCCTCCATAAGGTTGCCCATCAGGAGTTTGTAGAGTTTGAAGAAGTTTATAATGGTACTTTCTATGGAACCCTGCGTTCTGAAATTGAGAGAATATGGAATGAAGGAAAACATGTGATCTTTGATATCGATGTAGAGGGCGGTTTACGTCTGAAACGTAAATACGAAGACGATGCTCTGGCCATTTTTGTACAGCCACCTTCACTGGAGGTACTCAAAGAACGTCTGAGCGGACGCGGCACAGATAGCCCGGAAAAGCTTCAGGAGAGATTTATTAAAGCAGAAAAAGAGCTGCAATATGCTGATAAGTTTGATGTTGTTCTGAAGAACTTCGATCTCCATACAGCTTGTCAGGAAGCGGAGCGGCTGGTAGCAGATTTTATCAATAAATAATTATCCCCCTACCTTCGAGGATGGCAAAAACAGGATTATTTTTTGGTTCTTTTAACCCGATACATGTGGGTCATATGATCATTGCAAGTTATATGGCCAACTATACCGGTCTCGACGAAGTTTGGCTGATCGTATCTCCACAAAATCCTTTAAAGAACAAAAAAGGCCTTGGAAACATGTACGACAGGCTGGAGATGGCGCGGCTGGCTACAGAACCTGCAGACAATATCAAGGTCAGCGATATCGAGTTTACCCTTCCGCAGCCCTCCTACACAATTGATACCCTCACTTATCTTCATGAAAAGTATCCTGCAAAGGAGTTTGTGCTGATCATGGGTGAGGATAATCTGGTATCCCTCAGGAAATGGAAAAACTTTGAGATACTGCTGCAGAATTACAGCATTTACGTATATCCGAGGCCGGGCTGTGATTCTTCGGAATGGGCTGAGCATCCTTCTGTAACTTTTACGGAGACTCCCCAGATGGAAATCTCCTCAACTTTTATCAGGAATGCTTTAAAAAACAATCAAAACATCCAGTTTTTAGTGCCTGAAAATGTAATTGCTTTCATGGACAGTAAAAACATGTACCGCTAATTCCTGATCTAGCGGTAGATCAGGAATATTGTTGGTCTTTTGTGTAAATCTATCTTTTCCTGGCGCCACTGCCCTATCGACTGGGTTCTGATATATTCATCTTCCCCTGTAATATTACAGGCTACACAAAGCTGTGTTTGTGCTGCGGTATTTTTGATAATATCTTCAAACAGGTGGTTGTTGCGGAATGGCGTTTCGATAAACATCTGGGTCTGCTTGTTTATTTGAGCTGTCTTCTCCAGTTCCTTGATACGCTTTACTCGTTCCACTTTATCTATCGGCAGGTAACCATGAAACGTAAAACTCTGTCCGTTGAAGCCCGAAGCCATCAGTGCCAGCAGCAAAGAGTTTGGCCCCACCAGAGGAACAACCTGGATTCCTCTTTTATGTGCTTCCGAAACCACATCAGCCCCCGGATCTGCAATACCCGGACAACCGGCTTCGCTCATCAGTCCCACATCCTTGCCTGTCATCAGTTCCTTAAAATAGGGAACCATAGAGTCGTTACGTTTATGTTTACCATAATCGTGGATTATTAGGGCACTTTGTGGAGTTTTAAGACCCGCTTCCTTCAGGAATTTACGGGCAGTTTTTTCATTCTCTACAATATAGGTATCAAGTGAATTGATGGTATCAATCAGGTATGGTGTGAAGGATTTGGCTGAAGCATTCTCTGCCAGGGGCACAGGGATCAGATAAAGTACGCCTTTTTTCATTAATGATCATTTAAGGTTTAATATTTTGGTATTGTTTATGTGATACCACACATTATTCGGGCTATTCCTGCAAAAGAAAAGAATTAAAACCTGGAAAGAGAAAATAAGCAGCAATTAATAGAAATTTAAGCATTTATAGAACCGCCGCTCTTGTCATCCAATTATAATATTTTATACCCGAAAAATTGATTTAAACAAATATAAACGCTGTATTCTACGTAAAACATATAACTTAATTGGGAATATCAAGGAATGTCATTGCAGATATTTTTTTCCGATTAAACTATTGGACAAGTTTACACTCATAGTGACATAAGGTTAGGTTAGGTATATTAATTCACACACAAATGAAACACATCATCAAATTGCCGGCGGTTATCCTGGGGCTACTGCTCCTGGTCACCGGTCTCACACAAAACGCGATGGCCCAGGATGAGGACGACATCAGCCTGGAGACCTTTTATGAGGAGCTGGCGCCTTATGGCAGATGGACACAAGACCCTGAATATGGGTATGTGTGGCAGCCGGATGTCGACCGTAATTTCAGGCCATACTACACCGATGGGCACTGGACCATGACTGAGTATGGGAATACCTGGGTTTCTGATTATGAGTGGGGCTGGGCTCCATTTCATTATGGCCGCTGGGTAACCAACCGTTTCGATCAGTGGATCTGGATTCCTGATACAGAATGGGGACCAGCATGGGTAAGCTGGAGAAGCGGAGAGGGGTATTACGGATGGGCACCCCTGAGTCCTCAGTACAATGATTTCAGCGGATACGGCGGTTATGATGCACCCTTAAGCTGGTGGGCATTTATTCCTCAGATCAACATTTACAGCAATAACTATCCTGTTTACTATAACAGAGGGCAGGCATTTTATAACCGTACAGCCTTTATCAGTTATACGTACAGAGGCGGCGGCCGTCCATTTTATACTGGCCCAAGGGTAGATGATATCAGGAGAGTAACCAGAAGGGATGTTACTGTATACAGGGTGAATACTGCACGCAGGCCCGGAAGGTATAGCATTACCAATAATAATATCAATATCTACCGCCCAAGGGTAACCGGAGGCAGGGGTAGCAGTAATCCTGCACCTGTAAATTCTGGCAGGCCAGACAATGCCGGCGGCAGTCGCCCGGGAAGAGGACATACACCTTCAAACGGACAGAGTGCTCAGCCTTCGAGGAATAACCAGGGGCGTGACAATAACACAAACCCGGGACAACCTGCGGTAAATGATGCCTGGAGAGGTAATAGCGGCCGTGGAGGCAGAGGAAGTAATGTCAGTCCTGCACAGCCGGGAACAACCAATCCTGCTGCCGTAAGACCTGAAGCATATACTCCGAGAACAGGAAATGACCAGGGCCAGCGTCCTCAAAGGAGCAGAAGAGACGGTATAGACAGACCAGAGCAGATGCAGCAGCAAATGCAGCGCGATGGACAGCAACGTGCACAGCAGGACCAGCAACAGCGCCAGCAGCAACGTGATGCTCAGCGTGCGCAGCAAGATCAGCAACGTGCGCAACAAGATCAGCAGCAACGTGCACAGCAGGAGCAACAGCGTCAGCAACAGATGCAGCAAATGCAGCAGCAACGGGCTCAGCAGGATCAGCAACGCCAGCAAATGCAACAACAACGTCAGCAGCAGGATCAGCAGCGTCAGCAACAGGATCAGCAACAACGTCAGCAACGTGCCCAACAGGAGCAACAGCAACGCCAACAACAGCAGCAGCAGCAACAACAAGCCCGACCTGCAGAACAGGGAAGAGGTGGCCGCGGCGGAAGAGGCAATTAATGATGATCATGAGAACCGGTCAGTATTGGCCGGTTTTTATTTTATATATTATCTTTATCTTTGCAGCCTTCAAGCATTATGCTTAATCCTTTATGATCCACCCCGAAATAGAAAAAAGAAAAACATTCGCCATTATTAGTCACCCCGATGCTGGTAAAACAACCTTAACTGAAAAGTTTCTGTTATTTGGCGGAGCGATAAATACGGCAGGCGCAGTAAAACGTAACAAGGCCAACCAAAGCAGTACTTCAGATTTCATGGAGATTGAGAAACAACGTGGTATTTCCGTTGCGACCTCTGTAATGGGTTTTGAATACAAAGACAAAAGAATCAATATTCTGGATACCCCTGGTCACAAGGATTTCGCAGAAGATACATACAGAACTTTATCCGCTGTTGACAGTGTTATCCTTGTGGTAGACTGTGTAAAGGGTGTAGAGGAACAAACAGAAAAGCTAATGGCAGTTTGCCGCATGCGTAATACCCCTGTGATTATCTTTGTCAACAAGATGGACCGTGAAGGTAAGGACGCATTTGACCTGCTGGATGAAATTGAGAGTAAGCTGAATATCAGCCTTTGTCCGCTCTCCTGGCCTATCGGACAGGGTCATACCTTCAAAGGAGTATACAGCATCTACAATAAGCATCTGAATCTTTTTGAGCCGGATAAAACCAAGATTGCCGACCCGGTGATTGAAGTCAATGATCTGAATGATGAAAAACTGAATAACTTCCTTAAACCGGCAGAACTCTCAGGACTAAAAGGAGATCTTGAACTGGTAGAAGGTGTATATGGTTCGCTTGATCAAAGCATGTATACCGAGGGTTTGCTGGCACCGGTATTTTTTGGAAGTGCGATCAACAACTTCGGAATTAAGGAGCTGCTTGATACTTTCATCAATATCGCACCCAGCCCGAGAAGCAGGGAAGCTGAAGAAAGAGAAGTAATGGTAGAGGAGAAAAACTTCTCAGGTTTCGTATTTAAGATCCATGCCAACCTCGATCCCAAGCACCGCGACCGGATTGCATTCCTGAGAATCTGTTCAGGTAAATTCGAAAGGAATAAATTTTACTACCATACCCGTCAGGATAAAAAACTGAAATTTTCAAATCCCATGGATTTCATGGCCAATGAAAAAAGCATTGTGGAAGAAGCATGGCCGGGAGATGTTGTCGGATTGTATGACAGCGGCAACTTCAAAATCGGCGACACGTTGACAGAAGGAGAAAAACTTCAATTCAAGGGCATTCCTAGCTTCTCTCCTGAAATATTCAAAGAGGTAGAGAACAGAGATCCACTTCGCACGAAACAGCTGGAGAAGGGCATACAGCAGCTCACAGAGGAAGGCGTTGCGCAGTTGTTTATCCAGCAGCCAGGTAACAGGAAAATCATTGGTGCTGTGGGCGACCTGCAATTTGAAGTAATCGCTTTCAGGCTTGAGCATGAATATGGTGCAAAAGCACATTTCCGTATGCTGAGCTACACCCGCTCAAACTGGGTATCTTCTACTGATAAAAAGAAACTGGAAGAATTTGTAAAGCGTAAACAATTGCATATTGGCGAGGATAAGGATGGCAATGCTGTCTATCTGGCTGACAATGATTTCATGATCAATATGACCAAGAGGGATTATCCTGATATCGAATTTCATAAGACATCAGAATTTAAGTAACAAAAAAGGGCTGCCCAAATGGACAGCCCTTTTTTTATGATAAGATGAAATTACTTCAGTTTGCTCAAAGCAGCTTTGATCCTCGGGATCATGGCATTGATATCTTCCAGAGAACATCCGCCCACCGAAGCACGGAACCAGCTCTTCGTTTCATCCGTACCGAAACATGAGAATGGCACAAAGGCTGCCAGTGCTTCATTGATCAGGTAAGAGTTTACATCTGTGCTGTCTTTCAACAGGTCTCCTGATGCAGTAGTCTTTCCAATATAATCGATTTTCAGGGTCAGATAGATCGCTCCCATAGGTACAATCGCATCTACCGCAAAGCCTTCACTTTTTAACTGCTGGAAACCCACGTAAAGTGCATTCAGGCTTTCCTGGATCTGCTCCTTAAATGAATCCATAAACTGGTCAACCAGGGCTTTATCTGCAAAATATTTTGCTACAGCTACCTGCTCCGCCTTAGGCGCCCAGGCACCGATATGCGTCAGCAATGCCTTCATTTTAGACACCACCTCTGCCGGTCCAAATCCCCATCCCACACGAACACCTGTTGCAGCAAGGCATTTGGAAATACCATCGATATAAACTACATAATCTCTCAGTTCCGGACGTAAACTCACCGGGTTGATATGTTCTTTACCGAAGGTAAGCAGTGAATAGATCTGGTCATACATAATATACAACGGCTTCTCTCCTGCTGCTCTTGATTTATTCTCCTCAATCACCATGTCACAGATCTCCTCCAGCTGTTCCTTGCTGAACATCGTACCTGTAGGGTTAAGTGGTGAGCAAAGCGCCAATAGGGTCGCTCCTTTGATATGTGGCCTCAGCAGTTCCGCGGTAGGCATGAAATTAGTTTCAGCAGTAGTTTCAACCGCAATACCTTCAGCAGAAGAAAGGTGGCAGTAGTGGTTGTTGTTCCACGATGGTGCCGGATAAATCACCTTATCTCCCGGATCTACCAGCGCCAGGTAAGTCGCATAAATCAACGGGCGTGAACCTCCTGAAACCAGGATTTCATCTGTATTGAAGTCCAGCTCGTAGCGATCTTTTAAAATCCCTGCAACAGTTTTTCTTAGGGAAAGCACGCCATCCGCAGGAGGATAATTGGTGTGATGCTCATTATAGGCATTAACGATCTCGTCTTTTAATTCTGATGGAATTGGAAAGATGGAAGGATCAAAGTCTCCGATAGTAAGATTCGCAATTTTAGCCCCTTTGCTCTTCAGTTCATTAACCTCCTGACCAATCTTGATGATCTCAGAGCCAATAAGTGACTTTGCTAATACTGATACGCTCATTTTATTTTTTTATTTATGGTTAGAATTTAAGCCAGCAACTGCTCTATGGCTGTTTTTGTTTTTTCGAAATTAAACTGATCGAGAATAGCCTCCATCATCAGCTCAATTTCAGGATTGCACAAGTTTCCGATACTGCCTTCATGTGTATGGTTTACCTCTACTCCAGGCACAAAGGTACCACTTTCGATAGATTCACCTACAATCTTGTAGGCTTCCCTGAAAGGAATACCCTTTAGCGCAAGGTCGTTAACCACTTCAACACTAAACAGGTAATCGTATTTCTTATCCTTTAAGATATCGTCTTTAATGTCAATTTGCTGCAGCATGTATTTTGTCATCTCCAGGCATTCATTCAATGAAACCATAGATGGGAAAAGATTTTCTTTCAGCAACTGCAGGTCACGGTGATAACCCGATGGCAGGTTCGTCGTCATCATTGCAATTTCGTTTGGCAAAGCCTGAATCTTGTTGCAGCGTGAACGGATCAGTTCAAAAACATCGGGGTTTTTTTTATGTGGCATGATGCTCGATCCTGTAGTCAGCTCATCCGGAAATTTGATAAAACCAAAGTTCTGATTGATAAACAGCGTTACATCCATAGACATCTTGGCAAGCGTCGCCGCTACTGAAGACATCGCCTGTGCCAGGATACGTTCTGTTTTTCCTCTGCCCATTTGTGCATAAACCACATTGTAATTGAGGTTTTCGAAGCCCAGCAGTTCAGTAGTCATGGTTCTGTTCAGCGGAAACGACGATCCGTAACCTGCGGCAGAACCCAAAGGATTTTTATTACAGATCTTCCAGGCAGCGAGCATCACCTCCATATCATCCACCAGGCTTTCTGCATATGCGCCAAACCAAAGTCCGAATGATGAAGGCATAGCGATCTGGAGATGCGTATATCCTGGTACCAATTTATCTTTATGTGCGTTGCTCAGCGTGATCAGCTGCTGAAACAGGCTGACAGTATTGCCAACCATCGTTTCTATCCTGTCCCTGAAGAATAGCTTCAGGTCTACCAGTACCTGATCATTGCGCGAGCGTCCGCTATGGATCTTTTTACCGGCCTCTCCGATACGCTGGGTAAGCAGCCATTCAACCTGTGAATGCACATCCTCTACAGTATCTTCAATTTTAAATTCTCCGGCTTCAATTTCTGCATAGATCTTTTTCAGGGCCACCTGGATCTCTGTAAGTTCAGACGCAGTAAGCAGACCTATACTTTCGAGCATTTCCACATGTGCCAATGAGCCTAAAACATCAAAAGCCGCCATTTCAAGATCCAGTTCCCTGTCTTTACCTACGGTGAAACTTTCAATATCCTTATTTACTTCAATATTTTTCTGCCAGATCTTCATTAGATATCTATTCTTTTAATTTAAGCTAAAGTATTAAGGTGACCAGCCGGATTATTTACCGTTGATCACAGGTTTAAGCATCTCAATATATAACGCTATGCCGGCAGCAACCTCATCAACGTATACATATTCATCAGCCATATGCGACCTTGCAGAATCACCCGGCCCAACCTTCACTGAAGGAATGCTCAACAATGCCTGGTCTGAGGTCGTTGGCGAACCATAGGTAGTTCTTCCCAAAGTTATGCCCGACTGTACCAGTGGATGTTCCTTATCAATTGACGAAGGCTTTAACCTCACCGAGCGTGGTTTTACATCACAATCCACATTCGTACGTATGATTTTAAGCACTTCTTCATTGCTGTACGCATCAGTAACGCGAACATCCACAGTAAAAGTACATGTTGCCGGTACAACGTTATGTTGTGACCCGGCGTTGATTATCGTAACCGACATTTTCAGCGGGCCAAAAACTTCAGAGACTTTGGCAAACTTATAGTTTCTGAACCATTCAATATCCTTCAGCGCTTTATAGATGGCGTTGTCACCCTCTTCACGTGCGGCATGCCCGGCCTTACCAGTAACCGTACAGTCGAGCACCAGCAATCCCCTTTCAGCAATTGCCAGGTTCATCTCCGTAGGTTCCCCGACAATAGCGAACTCCAGTTCACCAAGGTCAGGAAGCACATACTCCAGTCCGTTATGTCCCGAGATCTCTTCCTCAGCCGTAGCCGCAAGGCAGATATTATAGGATAATCCTTCCTGATCGTAGAAATAAAGAAAGGTAGCAATCAGGGATACCAGACAGCCACCGGCATCATTACTTCCCAATCCGAAAAGTTTACCATCTTCAATATCCGGCGCATAGGGATCTCTGGTGTAGCCGGAGTTTGGTTTTACCGTATCATGGTGTGAGTTGAGCAGCACAGTAGGCTTGCGCTCATCAAAATATTTGTTGTAAGCCCAGATGTTATTGAGCTTACGGTGTATTTGTATTCCTCGTTCCTGCAAAAATTGCCCGATCAGATCAGCCGTTTTATCCTCTTCCTTACTGAAAGACTGGATGCTGATCAATTCTTTTAGCAACTCTAAACTATCTTTTTGCAGTTTTTCTATCATAATTTATCCCTTTGTATATAATTCTCCCGCTTTAACTGCAGAGAGCTTGATGCCTTTAATAAGGGATGAACTAAAACCATTGTGTTCCATTTCATTCAAACCAGCAATGGTACACCCCTTTGGCGATGTTACTTTATCGATTTCCTGTTCAGGATGCGATTGCATCTGCAGCAGCAAGTCTGCTGCCCCTTTAGCAGTTTGCACGGCCATTTTCAGTGCCTCATCAGCATGGAAGCCTATTTCTACCCCACCCTGCGATGCCGCACGGATGGCCCGTAAAAAGAAAGCAATACCACAGGCACACAGCGCCGTAGCCGATGTCATCAGGTCTTCATTGATCTTCACTACCGATCCGACAGTTTCGAACATCTTCGTTACTTCATCGATATGCGCTTTAGAGGCATTGTCAGAGGCTACACAGGTCATGGATTGTCCGATGGCGATAGCCGTGTTAGGCATTGCCCGGATTACTTCAAGACCATCTTTTAGCTTGCTGCGTATATCAGCGCAGCTTACACCTGACGCTACAGAAATCACTACGTGTTTATTAATATCTATTACCGGTGCAATTTCTTCCATCAGGAGGTTCAGCTGTTGCGGTAAAACTGCCAGCACAATAATATCCGCCGCAGCAACTACGGCAGCATTATCTTTGCTCACCGCAAAACCCTGGTCTGCAAAGTCCTGGAGTTTACTGATATTCCTTCTGGTCAGGCTAATCTGGCCAGCTTTTACGTAATCTGCTTTCACTAAGCCCTTAGCCAGCGAAAGTCCGATGTTTCCACTGCCAAGAATGGCAATATTTCCTGTAAATTGTCCCATTATTTAATCTATTAATCTGGTTCCGAATCCGTTCAAATCAATTTGTGGCAGCTCGTCGGCCTTGCCGATATAGACAGCCTTAACCCCTTGCCTGATCGCCTCAAAAGCATTGTGCAGCTTAGGGATCATACCACCAGAAACTACTCCCTCTGCTTTCAGCTGATCAAATTCATTTCGTTTGATTTCTGTAACAAGTGAAAGGTCGTCGTCCACATCGCGGAGCACGCCTTTTTTCTCAAAGCAATACACTAAGCGCGTGTCATAAGCTGAGGACATCGCAACAGCAACAGCTGATGCTATCGTATCTGCATTGGTATTCAGCAATTGGCTGTCACCGTCATGCGTAATCGCACAAAGCACCGGCACCAGACCACTTTTCAGCAGGCTGTCCAGCGTATCCACAGCTACCGAGCTTTCATCCAGGTCACCCACGAAGCCATAATCGATCGTTACTACAGGGCGTTTTGCCGCCTTAATCACATTTCCGTCGGCACCACTGAGGCCAATCGCATTACAGCCTTTTGCCTGTAGTTGCGCAACCATATTTTTGTTGATTAGCCCGGCATAAACCATCGTCACGATGCGAAGCGTTTCAATATCAGTTATCCGCCTTCCTTCAACCATCCTGGGCTCGATACCCAGCGAATGCCCTAGTTCAGTCGCGATCTTTCCACCACCATGAACCAATATCTTATCTCCCGGCAATGCAGTAAAATCGAGCAGAAACTGGTGCAGTTTCTCCGAACTGTCTATTACATTACCACCGATTTTTATGATCGTTAGCTGCTTCATCGCTGTAATAAGTCTTTCAATACCGCCTGTGCGGCCCATAAACGGTTGCCGGCTTCATGAATAACCAAAGAGTTAGGTCCGTCCAGGATTTCTGATGACAGCTCCAGGTCCCTGCGCACAGGCAAACAATGCATTACTTTCGCATTATTTGTATCCTTCAACTTCTCATTGTTCATCATCCATCCGTCAGGATAGGTCAATACCTTACCATATTCTTTAAAGCTCGACCAGTTTTTAACATAGATATAATCAGCACCTTTCAGTGCTTCTTCGAGGTTATACATGATGTTTGCCCCCGGCGTAAAGTCTTCCGACAGCTCATATCCTTCCGGCTGAACGATCGTAAAGTCAAGCATATCCAGACGCTGCGCTTCGCACATCCATTCCGAAAAAGAGTTTGGTACTGCCTGCGGCAATGCTTTCACATGCGGCGCCCATGCCAGTACCACTTTTGGTTTAGCCTCGCCCTTCCAGGTTTCCCTGATCGTTACCAGATCTGCCAGACTTTGCAGCGGATGGCGTGTAGCACTTTCTAAACTTACTACCGGTACACCACAGTATTTAATAAACTTATTGAAGAAATCCTCATTATAATCCTCATCCCTGTTGGTCAGCTTTGGAAAAGAGCGCAGTCCAAGGATATCGCAGTACTGCCCCATTACGGCGGCAGCTTCGCGGATATGTTCCACGGTGGTACCGTTCATGACAATACCATCTTCAGTTTCCAGCGCCCATCCCTCTTTATCCATGTTCATCACCATCACACTCATGCCTAAGTTGATTGCAGCTTTTTGAGTGCTCAGACGCGTACGCAGACTTGGGTTTAGAAAAACAAGTCCTAATGTTTTGTTTTTTCCCAGATGCTGATGTGCATAAGGGTTTTCTTTCAATGCGAGGGCATCTTTTACCAATTGGTCAATGTCTTCAACATCTTTTACAGAGGTGAATTGGTTCATCCTTTTAAGGCAATTTTAAAGTTTTCTAAAAAATGATCGGCTTGTTCTTTAGTCAGGTTTAGTGCAGGCAGCAACCTGATCACATTAGGTTTAGCCTCTCCTGTAAAGATATGTTGTTTAAATAACAAGTTCTTTTTAACCTGCGATAATTCTTCAGGAAGTTCTATACCTATCATTAAACCACGTCCTCTCAGCTCTTTTATTTCTTCAATCTTTCTCAGTTCCGTGATCAGATAGTTACCTGTTTCCTCAGCATTTTTCATCAGGTTGTCCTGCTCCATTACCTCCAGCACTGCCAGTGCAGCAGCGCAGGCAAGGTGGTTACCACCAAAGGTAGTTCCCAGCATATAGTGCCATGGTTTGAATTTCGGCGCGATAGAGATCCCTGCCACAGGGAAGCCGTTACCCATACCTTTGGCCATGGTATATACATCGGCATTTACGTCCGCATAATCATGAGAATAAAATGTACCCGTTCTGCCATATCCGCATTGTACACTGTCCGCGATATATACCGCATTGTGCTCATCACACAGGGCACGTATCAGCTGCAGGAAACTTTTTGAGGCCTCCTTAATACCGCCTACACCCTGGATACCTTCAATAATTACAGCACTGATCTCATTGCCATAGCTCGCAAATGCATCTTTCAGCGCCTGCTCATCATTGTGAGGGAGAAATACAACATTGTCCGTTTCATTTACCGGAGCGATAATTTTAGGGTTGTCAGTAACAGCTACGGCCAGGGAAGTCCTGCCATGAAAGGCACCTTTAAAAGCAATGATTTTTTTTCTGCCGTTATAGAAAGAAGCAAGTTTCAATGCATTTTCATTGGCTTCAGCACCAGAATTACATAAGAAGAGCTGATAGTCAGTCTTTCCTGATACTTTTCCCAGTTTCTCTGCAAGTTCAACCTGCAGGGGAATTTTCACAGAGTTGGAGTAGAAGCCTACTTTAGCCAGCTGCTCTGTTAAACGTTTTACATAATGCGGATGGGTATGACCGATAGAAATCACCGCATGTCCGCCATAAAGATCCAGGTATTCCTGGCCATTGGCATCCCAGACAGTGCTGCCTGAGGCTTTAGTAATTTCTATATCATTTAGAGGGTATACATCGAATAAGTTCATTTTTAAAAGGTTTTATCCCGGATCATCTCCGGGATGATGAATAAAATAAGAATTTTCTGTCTGGCTTTAACTAGAAAGCACTGGCCTTTAAGCGCAGTCCCTGCCGCTCATCCAGCCCAAACATTAAATTCATATTCTGCACGGCCTGTCCGCTGGCTCCTTTTAACAAGTTATCAATGATGCTGATAATTAAAAGTTGGTTGCCATGTTTTTCTACATGCACAATGCCTTTACTCGTATTTACCACCTGTTTAAGATCAATATTATTTTTGCTTACATGGGTAAAAGGATGACCTGCATAATATTCCTCGAATATCACCTGTGCTTCTTCAGCTGTAAGGTCACTTTCCAGGTACATTGCTGCCATGATACCCCTTGTAAAATCTCCGCGCTGAGGCACAAAGTTCAATGGTACATCAAACTGTGCATCCAGCTGAACCAGGCTCTGCCCTATTTCGTTCAGGTGCTGGTGTTCAAATGCCTTATATACAGAAAGATTGTTATTACGCCAGCTAAAATGCGAAGTAGGACTTAATCCCTGTCCTGCACCCGTAGATCCCGTAGTCGCGTTGATATGTACATCCTTTTTGATCAGCCCTTTTGCTGCCAGCGGCAATAAACCCAGCTGAATGCAGGTGGCGAAACATCCCGGGTTAGCAATAAAGCTGGCCCCTTTGATACGCTCCCTGTTCAGCTCCGGCAAACCGTATACCCAGTCTGTGCCGGCAGCTTCTGTCAACCTGAAATCCTGGCTCAGATCGATGATTTTAATCCCTTTCTTTACCGGGTTTTCTGCCAGGAACTTCTTAGCCGTACCATGTCCCACGCACAGGAACAACACATCGATATCCTGTGAAAGCTCCTCCGTAAAACGCAGGTCCGTATCTCCCAGCAGGTCTGTATGTACGTCAGAAATCAGGTTTCCGCCGTTACTGTTGCTGTGCACAAAAGCAATCTCCACATCAGGGTGGTTGATCAGCAGGCGCAGCATTTCGCCGCCTGTATATCCGGCACTGCCAATTATACCTGCTCTAATCTTCATTGCTGTTCACTTTATGCCAGATCATTACCTGGTTACCAAATATTTTAGAGAATCCTTTTACGTCTTCACCACTCCATGCATTGTTCATCTCACCGTAGCTGCCAAATTTGTTGCTCATCAGGTCGTGATCAGACTCAATTCCAATGATCTGGAACCTGTACGGAAGCAGTTCTACGAATACCTTACCGCTAACAGTCTGTTGTGTATCTGCTAGGAAGGCTTCGATGTTACGCATGATCGGATCATGGAACTGACCTTCATGCAACCAGTTTCCGTAGAATGAAGCCAGTTGCTCCTTCCATGACAACTGCCATTTGGTCAACGTATGCTTCTCAAGTGTATGGTGTGCCTTGATGATCACCATTGGGGCAGCAGCTTCAAAGCCTACACGTCCTTTGATACCAATGATTGTATCACCTACATGGATATCACGTCCGATACCGTAAGGCTGCGCCATGGCCTGCAACTTCTGGATCGCCTTTACAGGATCTAACGTTTCACCGTCAATACCTGTCAGTTCACCTTTTTCGAATGTAAGCTCAATTTTGCGGCTTTCAGTTTCCGAAACCTGTGTAGGCCATGCTTCTTCGGGAAGAGTTTCATTGGAAGTAAGCGTTTCTTTTCCACCTACAGATGTTCCCCACAGACCTTTATTGATAGAGTATCTTGCTTTTTCAGCAGTATATTCTACACCATGTTTATTTAAGTATTCTATTTCCGCTTCGCGGGATAATTTCAGATCTCTGATTGGCGTAATGATCTCCACGTTAGGGATAATGATGTTGAAGATCATATCAAACCTTACCTGGTCATTTCCTGCACCGGTACTACCATGTGCCACATAGTCGGCACCAATTTTTTTCACATAATTTGCGATGGCAGTAGCCTGGCTTACACGCTCAGCACTTACAGAAAGTGGATAGGTAGCATTTTTCAGCACGTTACCAAACACCAGATATTTAATACATCCATCGTAATAGTTGGCAGTTTCGTCTACTACAGCATGAGAAGCCACACCTAAAGCGTAAGCTCTTTTTTCGATTTCCTGTAATTCTTCTTCAGAAAAACCACCTGTATTTACAATTACTGAATGGACTTCAAGACCGCGGTCCTGAGCAAGATGAATACAGCAAAATGAAGTATCTAAACCTCCGCTAAAAGCTAAAACTACTTTCTTCTTCATTAGATTATATTTTTATTGATCAATTATGGTAACGTGATGCAAAGCATCACTGGTAAAATTATTTAAAAAATAGCGATGATAACTGGAGAATAGATTTCATTCCTCCTTTATCATCTGATTTAGGCTTAAGCACCAGCCTTTGTTTGATACGCATAAAGCGTTCATACAACTTAGGCTTACGCTGCAGCTCCTCGGCAAATTTCTTGGCCACATCATGTTTCTGTGTAGCAGGGTCATACAACATTGCTGTACACATACAATTTTTGCGGTCCTTCATTTTAAGGATTTCAAAGTTCACACAACTCTGGCAGCCTTTCCAGAAATCTTCATCCTGTGTCAATTCAGAATAAGTTACAGGTTCATAGCCCAGGTCAGAGTTGATCTTCATTACCGCAAGACCGGTAGTTAAACCAAATATCTTGGCTTTGGGATACTTCTGTCTCGATAACTCAAATATTTTCTCTTTTATCGTGTGTGCAAGCCCTACTTTCCTGTATTTCGGACTTACCACCAAACCAGAGTTGGCAACAAACTGACCATGACTCCATGTTTCGATATAACAGAACCCGGCCCATGAGCCATCTTTATGAAAAGCAATTACAGATTTCCCCTCAGACATCTTACCAGCAACATAGTCCGGGGAACGTTTAGCGATACCTGTACCTCTTGCTTTTGCAGATTCAGCCATTTCTTCACAGATCTCTTCTGCAAAAACACGATGTTCAGGAAGTGCAACCTGCACTATAAAATCGTTTATATTCATTAATAGTTAACGAAAAAAAATAAATATTCTGATTAATTGGTTTTGGATGGAGAGGACAAACCTCTTCGATTGAGTATAGATTTAACTCAAATACGGGGTGTATAATTTTGCCGGCTGGTTGTTACATAGATGACAGGCTGCAAACGCTCAATATATAAACTTCTCGCAGCAATATTTTTTGCTGTTACTATCGAAAGTTTATGTGTCGTTTGCTTTATCATTTTCTGTATAAATCCCGCTTTAAATTACTGAAGGTGTAAAGGTTTAAATAAATATTGAGTTGTGCAATGCGTTTTTTATTTTTTTACATTTTGTCAACTCCTGCCTATCTTCTGATCAGCAGTACAAAAGTAGGCTTTATTTCAAAAAAATGCCATAAAATAATATTAATTCTATGTTATTTTTTGCAAGATTCTGCACCCAGTATCTGATTTCTGTCATAACTTATTAGTTAAAACACATATGGGAATTTTTTGTGTTAGTATGATTTAATTTGTACACCTAAAAAAATATCATGTCTAAGTTATTATCTCCCCTGGACATCAAAAATGTCCATTTGAAAAATAGGATTATCGTATCTCCAATGTGCCAGTATTCTGCGACAGACGGTTTTGCCAGCGACTGGCATTTAGTGCATCTGGGAAGCCGTGCCGTAGGTGGTGCAGCGCTCATCATTCAGGAAGCTACTTCTGTTTCTCCTGAAGGCAGGATCTCTCCGTATGATCTCGGAATCTGGTCTGACGAACATATCTCCTTTTTAAAACGCATTACCTCTTTTATTAAAGAAAACGGCGCTGTAGCAGGTATTCAGCTGGCACATGCCGGAAGGAAAGCCAGCTTTGACACCCCATGGAAGGGCAGTAAGCAAATCACCGAAGAAGAAGGTGGATGGATAACGGTGGCTCCAAGTGCGATTCCGCATCAGGAAGGTACCATAGCCCCTGAAGCACTCAGCGCTGAAGGCATAGAAAAGATCCTGGCAGATTTCAGGTCGGCCACCAGAAGATCTGTCGAAGCCGGTTATGAAGTGCTGGAGATCCATGCCGCTCATGGTTACCTGCTCCACCAGTTCCTCTCTCCCCTCAGCAATGAGCGTAGCGATCAGTATGGCGGCAGTTTCGAAAACAGGATTCGGTTTGTGCTGGAAGTTGTGGCTGCCGTACAGGAAGAATGGCCTGCCGAAAACCCATTGTTTGTAAGGATTTCCGCGACCGACTGGGCTGAAGGTGGATGGTCGCCCGAAGAATCGGTAAAACTCTCTGCCATCCTCCGGGATAAAGGTGTAGACCTGATCGACGTGTCTTCAGGTGGCAATGTATCGTACCAGAAGATCCCGCTGTCCCCAGGTTATCAGGTGCCTTTTGCGGAGCAGATCAAAAAAGAAACCGGCGTCCTGACGGGTGCTGTAGGACTGATCACTGAAGCCAGACAGGCAGAGGAGATTCTGCAGGAGGGCAAAGCTGACCTCATCTTTTTAGCCAGGGAACTCCTCAGAGACCCATACTTCCCTCTCCATGCCGCCTATGAACTGGATGAGGAAACACCATGGCCTGTACAATATGAAAGGGCTAAACCAAGAAAAAAAGGATAATTCTTTAAACCAAAAATCCCTTACTTTCGTTTTCAATTAAAACTAACTCATTATGTTCGATAAATTAATGGCTGCTCAGCAAAAAGCTGAAGAAATAAAAAAACGTTTGGATACTGTTTCTGTGTTCGCAGAAGTTGAAGGTGGTGCCATCAAGGTTACTGCAACAGCAAACAAAGCGATAACTGCAATTGAGATCAACGAAGAATTCTTTAAAGATGCTGACAAAGAAGAAGTTGAAGAGCTTCTTCTGACTGCAATCAACAAAGTATTACAGCAGGCAGAGAGCGTGAGCGCTCAGGAAATGCAGGCTGCCACCCAGGATATGCTTGGTGGCTTAGGCGGGATGTTTGGAAACTAAAAACAGATAAAACAATGAAATTCACCTATTACGGACATTCCAGTTTTCTGCTGGAAGCAGATGGCAAAAAGTTTCTTTTTGATCCTTTCATCACGCAGAACCCTTTGGCTTCGGCAATTGATGTAAAGGCAATTGAAGCAGATTATATTTTTATCAGTCACGGTCACTTTGATCACACCGGAG
Source organism: Pedobacter sp. MC2016-15 (assembly GCF_026239695.1). GTDB lineage: Bacteria > Bacteroidota > Bacteroidia > Sphingobacteriales > Sphingobacteriaceae > Pedobacter. Next base: position 54,116 of record NZ_JAPIVS010000002.1, read on the forward strand.
ACCTTGTGCTTTTGGCAAACCAAACAGGTGCAAAAGTTATCGCTCAGGCTGAAGTTGCACAATGGGCAGGAAAACAGGGATTAACAAATCTCCATGCCATGAATTATGGCTCCTATAAATTTGATTTCGGAAAAGTACGCATGGTATGGGCTACCCACTCCAGCGCCCTGGGCGACGGCACCTATGGTGGCAATCCCGCAGGTTATGTACTGGAATTAGAAGGAAAATCTATCTATTTCGCCGGTGATACATCACTCAATATGGATATGAAATTGCTGGCTGAATTATACAAGCTGGACTATGCCATCCTCCCAATCGGCGGTAATTACACCATGGACCCGGATGATGCGCTAATAGCTGCAAAATTTGTAAATGTGGACCGTATAGTTGGCGTCCATTATAATACTATGGCTGAGATCACTATCGATACTGAAGCTGCTGTGGCAAAGTTCGCCAGAGAGAATAAACAGTTGTTTTTACCGGCTATCGGAGAAACCATAGAACTCTCGTAAAAAAAAGAAAGCTTGTCTTTCGATGCCTTATGGTGCGTTTCAGCAGCATACAGTATTGAAAAACAAGCTTTCTTTTTTTAAAGAATAAACCAACCTAATGCGCTGCCAGCCAGGTATCGCCCTCACCGATCTCAATCTCAATCGGCACTGTTGTTTCAATAGCTGTCTTCATCCGGTGACTGATGATTTTCTTCATCGCTTCCACCTCTGTTTTCAACACATCAAACACCAGCTCATCATGCACCTGCATCGTCATCTTAGACTGTAGCTTCTGATCTTTGATATCCTGGTGGATATTAATCATCGCAATTTTAATCATATCCGCAGCGGAACCCTGTATAGGTGCATTAATCGCATTTCGTTCCGCAAAGCCACGAACCGTCTGGTTGGCTGAATTGATATCCCTAAGGTATCTTCTTCTACCCATCATGGTCTTCACAAATCCGTTCTCTCGCGCAAAGTTCATGGTATCCGTCATGTATCTTTTGATACCCGGATACTGTGCAAAGTACTGCTCGATCATTTCTGCGGCTTCTTTTCTCGGAATCCCCAGGTTCTGCGACAAACCAAATGCCGACTGTCCGTAGATAATCCCAAAGTTCACTGCCTTGGCATTTCTCCGCTGTGTTGAACTCACCTCTTCAATACCGACACCATAGACCTTCGCAGCTGTAGCCGTATGAATGTCTATTCCGTTATTAAAAGCAAATAACATATTCTCTTCCTTACTGATATCGGCTATAATCCGCAGCTCTATCTGCGAGTAATCTGCCGAGAGCAGCACGTGATTTTCATCCCTAGGGATAAATGCCTTGCGCACTTCTCTCCCGCGTTCTGTGCGGATAGGAATATTCTGCAGGTTCGGGTTGTTGGAACTCAGCCTGCCGGTTGCTGCTACAGCCTGGTTATAACTGGTGTGGACACGTCCTGTTTTTGGGTTCACCAGCTGAGGCAGAGCGTCGACATATGTAGACTTCAGCTTCTGCAACTGGCGGAAATCAAGGATATCTTTCACAATATCACTCTTATGTGCCAGGGCAGACAAGACATCTTCGCCCGTCTGATACTGACCCGTTTTTGTTTTCTTGGCCTTGGGATCAAGCTGTAGCTTATCAAAAAGGACCTCTCCCAGTTGCTTCGGCGATGCCAGATTAAATACCACACCTGCTTTGTCGTAAACACTTTGTTCAAAACGGCGGATATCAGTTTCCAGCTCAGCAGAGTAACTGATCAGCGTTGGCATATCAATCCTCACTCCCTCTTTTTCCATATCTGCCAGCACATACACCAGCGGATTTTCTATGTTGGCCAGCAGCTCTTCTGCATTGAGATCTTTAAGAATCGGTTTAAAGACATTTGCCAGCTGCAGCGTTACATCAGCATCTTCTGCTGCATAATCCACCACTTTTTCCACCGGAACATCTCTCATTGTACCCTGATTTTTACCCTTAGGACCAATCAGAGAAGTGATGGAAATCGGTGTATACCCCAGATAATTCTCGGATAACACATCCATATTATGGCGCGTATCAGGATCAATCAGGTAATGTGCCAGCATTGTATCAAACAACCTGCCTTTGATCTCCACATTATACCATTTCAGTACCAGGATATCATATTTAATATTCTGCCCGGTCTTGGCGATGTTCTCATTTTCCAATACCGCTCTAAATTCGTCTACTATTGCCTGTGCTTCCTGCTGATCTGCAGGAACCGGAATATACCAGCCTTTTCCCACTTCTATACAAAAGGATAAACCCACCAGCTCAGCCGTATTGGCATCGGTGCCCGTGGTTTCAGTATCAAATGATATATCTGCCTGCTGCAGTAAGAGCGTAATCAGCTCCTTCCGTTTCTCAGGCGTATCGATCAGCTGGTAATCGGGATTGGTATCCGCGATCGTGCGTCCTGCTGCAGGTTGTTCAAATAAATTGGGAAGCTGCTCAAACTTCTTTATCTGCGGCTGCTCTGCGGTATTTCCAAACAAGTCTGTCTGCTGCGAGCCAGTCCCTTTTGCATCCCCGATATTGAAGCCATCGCCAAATACCCGGCGACCCAATGTTCTGAATTCCAGTTCCGCAAACAGAGGCTCCAGCAACTCCTTGCTTGGCTCTTCCAGTCTTAGAGAAAGCTCATCAAAATCAACAGGAACATCCAGTATAATCGTAGCCAGCTTTTTGGAAATCAGTCCCTGCTCAGCAAAGTTCTCCACGTTTTCACGCTGCTTGCCTTTCAGCTCATGAGAATTTGCAATGATATTCTCCATAGAACCGTACTGTTTGATCAGTGATTTTGCCGTTTTCTCCCCAATGCCGGGAATACCTGGTATATTATCTACCGCATCCCCCCAGAGACCCAGGATATCAATCACCTGCAGAACATTCTCAATCTCCCATTTCGCCAGTACCTGCGGAACACCCATGATCTCCATTTCATTACCCATGCGGGCAGGTTTATAGATGAAGATATTCTCCGAAACCAGCTGTGCAAAATCTTTATCAGGTGTCATGCAGAAAACCTTGAAGCCATCTTTCTCCGCTTCTTTAGCCAGCGTACCAATGATATCATCAGCCTCATAACCATCCTTAGTGATCACCGGAATATTAAATCCTTCGATGAGTTTAAAAATGTAAGGCAGCGCCGATGCCAGGTCTTCCGGCATGGCCTGGCGATGAGCTTTGTAGGCCACAAAATCTGTATGTCTTTCTGTAGGTGCTTCCGTATCGAAAACTACAGCAATATGACTTGGTTTTTCCTTTCTCAGGACTTCCATTAAGGTATTGGCAAAACCCATTACGGCCGAGGTATTTATACCGGTAGACGTAAATCTCGGAGTTTTACTTAATGCAAAATGCGCCCTGTAAATTAGCGCCATACCATCAAGCAGGAAAAGTTTCTTCATTGATTGTTTATTTTAATGATTGCCCCTCAAAGTTAACACCTGCAATTTACGAAACCTAATCAGCAGGGATCTTTACTGCTTCATGAATACAACAATCACGAAGAATAAATTGTAAAGCGAATGCAGGGCGATGGCATATTTCAGTCCATAAAACATCCTGGTAAAACCCAGCATCAGGCCTATTGCCAGCTGCGGCAGCGTATAGAGCAAGCCATAGGGCAACAGGGCAATTCCCCTTTCGTAGTTTGCCAGATGAACCAGCGCAAAACAAAGGGCTGTAAGATGAAAATGCCAGGGAAAGAGACGCTGCCACAGGTTAAACTTTCTGGCCACACTGCCGGCAACCGTAAAACGGTAGATCAGGAAGAGGATCCCGAAAATCAGCGGACTGATCAGGAAGCCCCAGTAGGTTTTTACAAGCGCAGCAAGCAATAGACCGAAGATCAGTGAGATGAACACCAGCATGCCCGAAAATCGTGTCAGCTGCGCCCTGAATACCAGCTCTTCGAGCACAGGGGCCACCAACACAGCCCCTATAAAGAATTGGAATTGCGACATATCATTGTGATCCAGGATACTCGGTCCGGGATCAGGAATCAGCTTCATCTGAATCAGCAAATGTGAAAAATATCCCCCCATGAACCCTACAAAGAGGCAGATCACCGTCAGCTTTGCCAGGATGAGCAAAGGGTTTTTCAACTTACCCGGAACCGAATGCAACCAGGGCCACTTGCTGTACCACAGGAAGAGCAAGAAAATGTTGACCATCCCTATTTTGCTATACAGCCATCAATATGATCATTCACCATTCCCGTTGCCTGCATATGTGCATAGCAAATTGTGGTGCCGAAGAATTTAAAACCCCTCTTCTTCATATCCTTACTGATCGCATCAGATATGGCTGTCCGCGCCGGAACATCTGCCAGGGAATTTATTGTATTGTTGAGCGGTTCGCTGCCCGGCATAAATCCCCAGAGATAATCTGCGAAGGAGCCAAACTCTTTTTGTACCGCGATAAATAATTTTGCATTGCTGATGGCGGCATTGATTTTGAGCCTGTTCCTGATAATCCCGGTATCATTCATCAGCCGCTCAGCGTCATCCTCAGTGAAGGATGCTACTTTCTGTACATCAAACTCCGCAAAAGCTTTTCTGTAACCTTCGCGCCTGCGCAGAATAGTAATCCAGCTTAACCCCGCCTGGGCACCTTCAAGAATCAGGAACTCAAATAAAACATGGTCATCACGAACAGACTTACCCCATTCTTCATCATGATATTTGATATACAGCGGATCATTTCCGCACCATCCACATCGTATTGGTTCCATAACTACGCTGATTAAATTTCCTCTGCAGGGTCCCAGAAATATTTCCTGAAGTTTTTTACCTGACCATCCGCCACTTCTACCCCTTCATTTTGCAGCAGCTGCTCCATGAGTTCGGGTGGAGAAAAATGAAAGCGGCCCGTGAGCAGTCCTTTGGCATTTACCACCCGGTGCGCCGGCACCGGAGGATGCATCCCATGAGCATTGTTCATGGCATAACCCACCATCCTTGAGGACTTTGCCGCACCAAGGCTTCTGGCAATGGCAACATATGAGGTTACCCTTCCTTTGGGGATGAGTTTTACGATTTCATACACCTGCTCATAAAAGGACTGTTCCATTATTCAAAAGAGAATTGTATATAGTTGATATTCTTATCTTGTTTCAAATAAATACGTTCGTAATGAGTTTTGATCTTCAGCACCTCATCGTAAAACTCCGACTGGTACAGCTCAGACGTGCTTTTGTGGCAAATTAGTTTTTCCTGACCCACCACCTCAACAGTATAGGCATACAGACCGTCATTGTCAGTTTTGAGGTTGATTTTACCTCCCGGCTTTAAAAAGTTTTTGTACTTGTTCAGGAAGCCCGGGAAAGTAAGACGTTTCTTCTCCCTGCTGTCCTGTGGTTGCGGATCGGGGAAGGTAATCCATATTTCATCCACCTCATCTTTTCCAAAATATTCAACGATATCTTCAATCTGAATTCTGAGAAAGGCAAGGTTAGTAATGTTCTCGTCAACACCTGTTCTGGCACCTCTCCAGATACGGTTACCTTTCAGATCTATGCCAATGAAGTTTTTCTCAGGGAAGAATTTAGCCATATTCACTGCATATTCTCCTTTACCACAAGCCAGCTCAAGAACGATTGGATTGTTATTTTTAAAATGTTCTGATGCCCACCTGCCCTGCAAATCTTTACCTTCTTCCATCTGATAGACATTATGGAAGGTATCGATCTCGGCAAATTTCCTTAACTTATCTTTACCCACTGTTATTTTTTTTTGCAAAACTACGATTTAATCTGCTCTTAGTTATACAGGTTCGTATCTCAAAAACGTTGAAGGCTATATAATGTAACAGATAAAAATAATTATATTTACGACATAATCTGTAGACACCTTTAAAAAAAACACCTTGGAAAAGAGCGCAAAAATTTACATCGCAGGACATCGCGGTATGGTCGGATCAGCCATTCACCGCAAATTAGTTAAAGAAGGGTATTCAAACATCGTCACCAAAACTTCCGCAGAGCTTGATTTGCGTGATCAGCAGGCGGTTACTGACTTTTTTGAATCAGAAAAACCCGACTATGTTTTCCTGGCCGCAGCAAAAGTTGGGGGTATTGTGGCAAACAACACTTACAGGGCAGACTTCCTGTATGAAAACCTTGCTATTCAAAACAATGTGATCCATCAGGCTTACAAAAATGAGGTGAAAAAATTAATGTTCCTGGGTTCCAGCTGTATTTATCCAAAATTAGCGCCACAGCCTTTAAAGGAAGATTACCTGTTAACAGGCCTGCTTGAAGAAACCAATGAGCCTTATGCTATCGCTAAGATCGCCGGAATTAAAATGTGCGATGCTTACCGTGCCCAGTATGGCGCCAACTACATCTCTGTAATGCCTACTAACCTTTATGGTTATAACGATAATTACCACCCTCAAAACTCTCACGTTCTTCCGGCATTGATCCGCAAGTTCCATGAAGCTAAGGTAAACGGCTCAGCTGAAGTGATTGTGTGGGGATCAGGATCACCCATGCGTGAGTTTCTGTTTGCAGACGACCTGGCAGATGCTTGTTATTTCCTGATGGAAAGCTACAATGAGCCAAACCTGATCAATATCGGTACTGGTGTCGACCTTACCATTAAGGATCTTGCCCTGCTGATTAAAAAAGTAGTGGGTTATGAAGGTGAACTTAATTTTGACAGTACTAAGCCGGATGGCACCCCACGCAAGCTGATGGATGTATCCAAACTGCATTCATTAGGCTGGAAACACCAGATAGAGCTTGAAGAAGGTATCAAACTGGCCTACCACGATTTCCTGGCCAAATACGTATAGAAAAACAAATCATCGATAGCTAAAGTTTATATCTTTGTAAAAGAGAATAAACTTTAGCTATATGACTTTAGTACAACTGGAATATATTGTAGCTGTAGACACCTACAGAAGCTTTGTTGGCGCCGCCGATAAATGTTTTGTCACACAGCCTACCCTGAGCATGCAGATCCAAAAGCTGGAGGAAATGTTAAATGTCAAGATCTTTGACAGAAGCAAACAGCCGGTAATACCTACCGAAATCGGGTCCCAAATCATTGAACAGGCACGTCTGATTCTGCAGGAAAGCCAGAAAATCAAAGAAATCATCAGCAGCCAGCAGCAGGACATCGTTGGTGAGCTCAAAGTTGGGATTATCCCCACCGTTGCCCCATATCTCCTGCCACAGGTCATTGCTTCCATGATGGAAAAATACCCTGATCTCAAACTGCTGATCTGGGAGTATACCACCGAAGATATTATCCATCACCTCAAAACAGGGGTGCTCGACTGTGGCATTCTGGCCACTCCGCTGGCCGACAGCGCTATTGCAGAAATTCCCATGTACTACGAAAACTTCGTCACCTACATCAGTAAGAACAGCAAGCTTTTCAAGAAAAAGAACATTGATGCCAACGACCTCGAAGATGAAAATATCTGGCTGTTAAATGAAGGACATTGCATGCGCTCACAGGTGCTCAACATATGCAGGTCCACCAAAGACAGCCGACTTCAGGGACTCACTTATAACACCGGAAGTGTAGAAACACTGATCCGTATGGTGGACATGAATAACGGCGCTACCCTGCTGCCGGAACTGGCACTGGTAGACCTCACAGCAAAGCAGTTAAGTAAGGTGCGTAATTTTAAATCACCCGAGCCCGTGCGTGAGATCAGTCTGGTGACGCATAAAAATTATATCAAGAAAAGGATGCTGAATGCCTTCAGGGAAGAGGTGCTGGCAGTGATACCAAAGGCGATGAAGCAGAAAAAAAAGAAGGATGTAGTAGGCATTTAAGCAAAAAAAGGTGATACAATGTATCACCTTTTTTGATATTATCCCTGAGCTTTTTTGAAGCGCTCAGCTACTGCATCCCAGTTTACAACATTCCAGAATGCTGCAATATAATCAGGACGTTTATTCTGATATTTTAAATAGTAAGCATGTTCCCAAACATCCATACCCAGGATTGGCGTACCTTTAACTTCAGCCACGTCCATTAATGGGTTGTCCTGATTAGGAGTAGAAGAAACTACCAGTTTATGATCAGCACCAACGCTTAACCATGCCCATCCTGAACCAAAACGTGTAGCACCAGCATCAGCAAATTTAGTTTTGAAATCTGCAAATGAACCGAAAGCAGACTTAATAGCTTCTGCCAGTTCACCTGTAGGCTCACCACCTTTATTGTGTCCTAAAACTTCCCAGAATAAAGAGTGGTTATAATGACCACCGCCATTATTTCTTACTGCTGCAGGAAATTTAGAAATGTTTTTAACGATATCCTCAATACTATGAGTTGCTTCAGGTTTACCTTCCAGAGCTTTGTTTAAATTAGTAACATAAGCCTGGTGATGTTTGCCATGGTGAATTTCCATGGTTGTTTTATCGATATGCGGTTCTAGTGCATCTGTTGCGTAAGGTAACGCAGGTAGTTCAAAAGCCATATTATTATGTTTTTAAGTTTAAAATTTATTCTTCAACAAAGATAACATTCGAGGGGTAGTTTTGTTCAATAGTTTGTCAAATTAAGCCCTCTTCGTTGCAAAAAAACGCGTCATCAGCTGTCCGCAGTCAGCAGCCAGCACGCCACCTTTAAGTAATGTTTTGGGATGGAGTAAGTTATTGCCTTTGGTTGTAAATCCCCTTTTAGGTTCCGTGGCACCATAAACTATCCTTCCTATCTGCGTCCAGTAAGCTGCACCGGCACACATCACACAGGGCTCTACTGTCACGTACAGTGTACAATCCTTCAGATATTTTCCTCCCAGCGTCTGACTGGCTGCAGTAAAGGCCTGCATTTCTGCATGGGCCGTCACATCATTGAGCTGTTCGGTCAGGTTATGTCCCCGCCCAACAATCCTGTTTTTACAAACTATTACCGCCCCGATAGGGATCTCCTCAGTATCAAAGGCTTTCTGCGCTTCATGCAATGCCAAGAGCATGTAGTGTTCATCTTCTTTATCCTGATCCTTTACCTCAGAAAAATTATAGTACGTCATTTACATCATTTTACTGCCGTTTGGCACTTTGCCATTCAGCGTTGTGAGCACAATATCACCATTTTCATCCGCAAAGCCTGTCACTAAAAATTCAGACATAAACTTACCGATCTGCTTTTTCGGAAAGTTGGTAACTCCTACAATTTGCTGCCCTACAAGTGCCTCTTTGGTATAAAGCGCAGTAATCTGCGCACTGCTGATCCTTACACCATAATCCCCAAAATCTACCTTAACTTTATATGCGGGTTTCCTGGCCTCCGGAAAATCCAGCACCTCCAGTATCGTACCTGCTCTAAGCTCTACCTTTTCAAAATCGCCCCAGCTGATTGTTTCCATATTGATATTATTCAAAATCTGATAAAATTACAAATCTTCGGCATATAAAATGCGCTTCATAGCCTATTGCTTTTTACTACCTTTGCAGCATGATTGATGTAATACTAAAAAAGGGCAAAGAGAAAGCCGCACTACAAAGACACCCATGGATATTCTCGGGAGCAATAGATAAAGTAAAAGGCGCTCCTCTGAATGGCGAAGTTGTAAAAGTTTTTGCAGCGGATAAATCTTTCCTGGCCTATGGTTATTACAACAATGAATCAAGGGTGGCCGTAAGAATGCTGGAATGGGATGAAGATAAGGCCATCAATAAAGATTGGTATCACAGCAAATTAGTGCAGTCCATCGCCGCCAGGGCCCATGTGCTAAGCAACGAAGACACCGACACCTGTCGTCTTGTATTCAGCGAATCTGATTACCTGCCAGGACTAATTGTAGATCAGTACGCCAGCTTTCTTTCTTTACAGATCCTGAGTGCAGGAATAGAAAATGTAAAAGCAGATATCATTGATATTCTGAGAACAGAATTGAACCCTGCAGGGATATTTGATAAAAGTGATGCAACAGCACGTACCCACGAAAACCTGGAACTTTCACAAGGCTTGTTATGGGGAGAAATGCCACCGGAATTTATTGAAGTAAAAGAAAACGGTATCAAGTACCATATCAATATTGCAGACGGACAAAAATCGGGATTCTACTGCGATCAGCGCGACAACAGGGAAATTCTGGCTGCATATACAAAAGACAAAGAGGTGCTCGACTGCTTTTGCTACAGCGGAGGTTTTACGCTAAACAGCTTGAAAAACGGTGCAAAACATGTGACCAGCGTAGACAGCTCCGGACTTGCCATAGAAACACTGAAACATAACCTTGGTCTCAACGGATTTACTGAAGATCGCCAAACCAGCATACAGTCTGACGTCAACAAACAACTGCGGGCATTCAAGGAAGAAGATAAAAAATTCGATGTCATTGTACTCGATCCCCCTAAATATGCCCCATCAAGATCAGCACTGGACAGGGCTGCGCGGGCCTATAAAGACCTCAACCGTTTAGGCATGCTGCTGCTCAAGCCAGGCGGAATAATGGCTACATACTCCTGTTCAGGAGCTGTAGATCTCGAAACATTCAAACAGATCATCGCATGGGCAGCCCTGGATGCAGGAAAAGAAGTCCAGATCATCAAACAATTTCATCAACCCGAAGATCACCCGGTAAGAATTTCCTTTCCTGAAGGCGAATACCTGAAAGGTTTGCTGATTAGGGTACTTTAGCGGACTAAAACGTTCAGGAATACGCAAAAGCAAACAATTCAGACAATTATTTGTAAGATATATTGTAAATTACATCAACGAATTACAAATACACATAGATGCTCATTGTCCAAAACATCAGGCTTAGCCGTATCCTCAGAAATACCTGGCAGATAGATATCATTATGATCATTTCCTGCACAGGGGCTTACCTTGCAAGAGAGTTTTTGATCAAACATCATTTTGAACTCCCTTCCATCATCCCTACCGTGCTGGGTACTGCTATTGCCTTTTTTATAGGTTTTAACAATAACCAGTCGTACGACAGATGGTGGGAAGCCCGTAAAATCTGGGGCGCTTTGGTAAATGATTCCAGATCATGGGCAAGATGTGTAGTGAGCTATCTGTCTGCCAAAGACATGGATGAGCCCGAATTTAAAGCCCTGAAACGTAACCTCGTATATAAGCAGATTGCCTTCCTGTACGCGCTCAAAGCCAATCTCAGAAGTGCCGTCGACGAAAATTACCATAAATACCTGACCGAAGAGGATCTTCAGGAGATCAGCTCACACACCAATAAGGCCAATGCCATCCTTACCATTCATGCCCGTGAGCTCCAGGCCTTAAGTGATAAAGGAATGATAGACGGATTCCGCTTTATAGAAATGAACCAGCTGATCGTTAAATTCTGTGATGAGATGGGTATGTCTGAGCGTATTAAGAATACCATCTTTCCTACAACATATAACTACTTCACCAAAGTATTCATCTGGCTGTTTGTAATCTCACTTACACTTGTGATCAGTCAGTTTGCGGGGCTATGGTCCATCTTTCTGGGCTGGCTGGTAGGATTTGTATACGTATCCACCCAGATCAACGGTATGAGCCTTGTAGATCCTTTTGAGAACAATTCAGCAGCAATACCCTTAAACCAGATCACCAGAACCATCGAAATTAACCTGCTGCAGATGCTCGATGAAGAGAATATCCCTAAGCCTGTGAAACCTATCCACAAGGAATATGTATTGTAAAGAGGCGGTTATTCCTCCTCTTTAAAAAATACCTTGTAGTAATTCATAGACTTATCGTCATCAAATCCCTTTTCGATCAGTTCTTTGTTGCCATGGATATAGATATGGAAATTTTTATCCAGCTTCAGCACACTTTTAAAAACTTTAGCCTGCTTTTTTACCGCGGCACCTGATATATCAAAGCTGTCAGCAATGGGGGTATCAAACTCTTCCTCGTAGCTCTTTTTATAGTTTTTGAACGATTCTATGCCTTCTTTGTTTCCAATCACCTCGTTTGAAAACTCATCCATATCAAAGCTTTCTTTCTCCTTGAAGTACTTCATGGATTTATTCAGGAGATCAATTTTATCGGCCTTGCTGATATCATATTCCTGATCCAGTTTTTCGGTCACGAAATTCTTATATACTCCCATCACATTGCTGGTCTGATTGTAGTTATCGTTCCTCACTTTTAGCTTCAGGAACTCATCCTTCCAGTATACTGCCTCTGCGCTGCGGTTAGTCTGGTCGATCACCGCCACCTTATAACCTTCTTCGTTTTCCGTATTAAAAATAAGACATCCCTTATCCAGTTTATTGATGTTGATTGCCTCTTCTTCATAGCTCAGCTTAAAGCCTGCCTGCTCCGGATAAACCTTCAGGTATGTTTCTTTGGTTTCTGATTTAAAGATCCCGATGGCATCATGCAGCTCGCCCTCGATCTGTACATTTTCAAAATAAGCTACATACAGTTCCCCTGCTTTGATCTTCGGGTGATTAGAAATATCATAGAGATACTTTGCCAGCTGCACGCTGTTCTCATGGAACTTTCCGCCATCTTCGAAAACCTGTTTCACAAAATGATATACTTCATTCAGTTTCAGGTCATCATTAGGATGTGTAAAGCGGAAGATCTCATTTACCTTTTCATAGGGGCTCAGAAAATACTGGATCAGCAGATTTTTCAGCAGTTCATCCTGAATGTGCATGGAAGCCTCGGATAAAACATAGAACTCATCCTGGGCTTTATTACCGATTCTATGGATAGAGAGCTCCGCCAGAGAGGCTTCGAAAAAAGTGATCATATTCGCTGTGATTTAAATTTGTAAAGGCCTCAAAAATACTTTTAGTAATTGACTCCCTCAAACAAATCGCGAATTTAAGCACCGGCTTTTTTATCGCCCTCCTTGTTTTTCAGCAGACTGCTCTTTATGCTCTTTTTACCCATCTTCAGGTTGAGCAGCTCTACCAGGATCGAGAAGGCCATGGCAAAATAGATATAGCCCTTAGGGATATGCTGGTCGAGCCCCTCTGCAAACAGGGAAACACCAATCAGCAACAGAAAGGACAGCGCCAGCATTTTTACTGTAGGGTGGTTGTTTACAAAGGCACTGATGGCATTGGAAGACACCATCATGATGATCACTGCAATAATTACAGCAGCGATCATCACTTCTACATGTTCTGCCATACCTATAGCTGTAATCACTGAATCCAGTGAGAAAACGACATCAAGAAGCAGGATTTGCACAATCACACCCACAAAAGAATGGACCTTCACATTTCCTTCTTCATCTTCTTCTCCTTCCAGCTTCAGGTGAATTTCATGAGTACTTTTATAGATCAGGAACAGACCTCCCGAGAGCAGAATCAGATCGCGTCCGGAAATAGCCAGTTTATCAAGCCATTCCTTATTGTCGACACTTACCCATTCACCGATATTAAACAGAGGTGAAGTCAGGCTCATCACCCAGCTGAGCGACAGCAGCAGCAAGACCCTTGTGATCATTGCCAGTCCTAAGCCTAACTTCCTGGCTTTTTCCTGCTGGTCTGCAGGCAGCTTTCCTGAAAGAATAGAAATAAAAACAATGTTATCAATCCCCAGAACGATCTCCAGAACGGTTAACGTTAACAGTGATATCCATGCTTCCGGGGTACTAAAAAATTCCATATGGTAAATGTGTATGCTGACGAATATAAAAAAAGCTTGCTGAATATTCAACAAGCTTCTCCTTATATAGTTTTACCCCTACCTATTTAAAGCTGACCGAACCATATGCTGCGTCTATCTGCACCGCAGAACTTCCGCCATTCCCGATTTTACCCGAGTAACGTTTGCTGCTGGAACTCCTGTTCTCCTCATTGTCGTTACTGTTGGTTACCCTTACATTGCTGTTGTATTTAAAGTTGCCATAGCTTTTCTGAACGTTGAAGTCGCCCCCAAAAGAGCTGCCGAAACCCAGACTGATATTGGCATAATCGGCATCAATGGTCAACCTTTTACAGCTGCTGCCAATGTCGGCAACCGTGAAGTGATTGTAACTCACTTTAAAACTGCCGTCGCCATTCAAATCACCAATGGTCACTCCCGTATATTGTGACCGCAGCGTAAGCTTGCCCACCGAACCAAGCGTTAAGGAATTGTACTGCTGTTTAATGGTCGCATTTCCCTTAACGGTAGTGATATTCACATTCGCATACTGAACATCAAGATCAAGATTATTTACCGAACCTAGCTTTAAACCGGAACCGTACTGCTGTTTGATCACGGCATCACCTTTCACGGTAGTGATATCTACATTTGCATATTGAGCGTTCAGATTAAGCACTCCTACCGTGCCGATAGTTAATCCGGAACCATACTGCTGTTTGATAGTCGCCCTGTTCACTTCCTCTATATTCGTCTTCCCATATTGTACATTGATGTTATTATACTGGTCAGACAAGGTCCCGGCAATGAAATCTCCATACTGCACCTTGGCATCCAGCGGACCAGAAAAATCGTCAATATTGACAGTACCATACTGCTGCGACAAATTGAGTGCATTTGAAGCAGGAAGGTAAACGACGTATCCGACTTTAACTTCACGCCTTTTATTTCTTGAAGAAAACCATCTTCCCGTACTGTTCTGGTCTATGGATGTCTTACAGGAAATGATATTTCCGTTTTTATCTGCATCAATATTTACCTGGTCGATCAGTTCCTGGGCTTCCTTTTCATTATTGCTATAGGCTTTCACAGTTACATCGATCTTCACCTCCCTTTTATTCCAGACTTTAATCACCATTGAGCCAAACTGGTTGTTCAATATTACCTTGTCCGACCTGTCTGCAGGGAAGGTTTTGCTGATTGTCCTTACACGCACAGCATCATCATTTTCCTGCACAGTAAGGGGAAGCCGCTGGTCAATGTTCACATTTGTGTTTACAGCATAATCCACCTGTACCGGTAATTCGGCTCTCTGCAATTCCTGTGCGGATGCGGATGCAAATGCTGCTGAACACAATAAGGCGCCCCAAATCATTAATTTACTCATATTCTGTTTTCCTTTTTAAACTCCGTCACTTCAACAATAATTGACAACTGCTGACTCACCAGCTGCAGCTGCGCCTCCAGGTTTCTCACCATGGCTTTTACAATCAGCTTCTGGTTAGGGCTTGCCGGCAGCTGTTTCCGAAGGCTGTCATAAGCAAGGTTCAGGGTTTCCAGATCCCTGTTGAACTTCTTGTACAGCTCCGGGTTCACTTCAGCGAATATCTGCAGGCTATCCCTTTTTTCTTCAATCAGACTGGCAAACCTCACCTGCCTGTTGGCATAGGCGGGGCTTACATCTGCAATGCTCAATTTGGCCTTTTTCACCGGAGACACATAGAAAAAAGTAAGTGCCAGTATAACAATTGCCGAAGCAGCAATACTCATCCATAACTGGATGTTAAAGCTCTTTTTTGGCTTTTTCTGATCCAGCTCCTTCTCAATTCTGTCCCACATATTCAGCGAAGGACGGTCTGTGTCAAATTCCTTTTTATGTTGCTTTATAAAGTCTTCAATTTCTAAACTCATCTCTTCCTCCTGTCTTTTCTAACATATTTTTTAGTTTCATTTTTGCACGCATTAACTGTGAACGTGAAGTCACCTCCGAGATTTTCAGGATGTGCGAAATCTCTTCATGGTCATATCCTTCAAAAAGATACAACGTAAGCACCACCCTGTATCCGTCTGGCAAACGTCTTACTGCCGCCTTCACCTCTTCTACCTTCCATTGGAGCTCTTCGTGATCATCTGTCTTTGCTTCCGCGATTTCTATCCCATCCATACTTACAAACTCAGCCCTTCTTTTTCTCAGGCAGTTGATGGATTTATTGATGATGATCTGTTTTAGCCACAGGCCGAAAGTGGTATCACCCCTGAAATCGCCGATCCGCGTAAAAGCATCCAGAAAAGCCTCCTGTAAAACATCCTCTGCTTCCGCCTCATGGTTTACAATCCTGAGGGCAGCACTGTACATAGCTTTCTCATACAACTTGTATAATTCAAATTGTGCTTTACGGTCCCCGCTGCGGCAACCATTAACCAGATCTATATTCTTATCTATGTATACTGCTTCCAATGTTTTCGTATTCGCTATAAATGACGCCGCCTTTTTAGAAACGTTGCACCTGATGGAAAAAACTTTTGAATATACTGTGCTAAATCAATAACCTTTGAAATATATGGCTCAAAATGAATATTTTTGCGGCTTAATCCGATTGAATAATGTTAAGAACAACAACTTGCGGAGCGCTGACTATAGATAACTTAGGCGAAAACGTAATTCTGTGCGGTTGGGTGCAGAAATCCAGAGACTTGGGAGGAATGACTTTTATTGACATCCGTGATCGCTATGGCATCACCCAATTGGTATTTAATATGGATGACAACCGTGAACTTTGCGAAGCTGCCCGTACCCTGGGCCGCGAATTTGTAATTCAGGCAAGCGGACTGGTTGTTGAACGTTCCAATAAAAACCTGAAAATCCCAACCGGAGAAGTGGAAATTAAAATCACTGCTCTCGAAATATTGAATGCTTCAAAGATCCCTCCATTCCTCATTGAGGATGAAACTGATGGTGGAGATGATCTGCGTATGAAATACCGTTACCTTGATCTGAGAAGAAATCCCGTAAGAAACAATATGGTGTTGCGTCACAGAATGGCGCAATCTGTTAGAAGGTATCTTGATGCACTGGACTTCATTGAAGTGGAAACTCCGGTACTGATTAAATCAACTCCTGAAGGTGCGAGAGATTTTGTGGTTCCAAGCCGCATGAATGCCGGCGAATTTTATGCTTTGCCGCAATCGCCGCAGACCTTTAAACAGCTGCTGATGGTATCCGGCTTTGACAGGTACTTCCAGATTGTGAAATGTTTCAGAGATGAAGATCTGCGTGCAGACAGACAGCCTGAGTTTACCCAGATCGACTGTGAGATGTCTTTCATCGAACAGGAAGATATCCTGAATACTTTCGAAGGACTGATCAGGACGCTCTTTAAGGAGGTGAAAGACTTTGACCTGCCGGAAGTTCCAAGAATGCAGTATGCTGATGCCATGCGCTTTTATGGTTCAGATAAACCGGATACCCGTTTCGACATGCGTTTTGTTGAACTCAATGAACAAACAAAAGGAAAAAACTTCCCGGTGTTCGATAATGCAGAACTAGTAATCGGGATCAATGCAAAGGGCTGTGCACATTATACGCGCAAGCAGGTAGATGAACTTACCGACTTCATTAAACGTCCTCAGATCGGCGCTACAGGGCTGATTTATGCCAGACACAATGAAGATGGATCTATCAAATCATCTGTTGATAAGTTCTACAGTGAAGAAGACCTGAAAACATGGGCTGAGGCATTGCAAACACAGCCTGGCGATTTAATGCTGATTATGGCAGGCGTTAAAGATAAAGTACGCAAACAACTGAGCGAACTTCGTCTGGAAATGGGAAGCAGACTGGGACTACGTGATAAAAACGTCTTCAGTGCCCTTTGGGTTCTTGATTTTCCTTTGCTGGAATGGGATGAAGAGTCTGAGCGTTACCACGCGATGCACCACCCCTTTACCTCTCCTAAGCCTGAAGACATTGCTTTACTGGATACCCATCCCGGAGAAGTACGTGCCAATGCCTATGATATGGTAGTTAACGGAACTGAGATTGGCGGCGGTTCTATCCGTATCCATGACAGGACATTGCAGGCGCTGATGTTTAAACACCTCGGCTTCTCTCCTGAAGAAGCACAGAAACAATTCGGCTTCCTGATGGATGCCTTCGAATTCGGGGCTCCTCCGCATGGTGGCATCGCTTTTGGATTTGACAGGTTATGTTCCATCTTTGCGGGTCTGGATACAATCCGGGATGTGATTGCCTTCCCTAAAAACAATTCAGGCAGGGATGTTATGATTGACAGTCCTTCAACCATTGACGATAAACAATTGAAAGAGCTGAGGATTAAAACCAGCCTATAATAGAAAAAGGAGCCTTCAGGCTCCTTTTTTATTTAATATGTTTCACTATCCGGCGGAATGCCATAATCTGCAAATGCAGGAGCTTTCACTTTCGGTTTCTTTTTAAAGATATTTTTTACTGAATTAAAGATCCCGGTGATATGTTCCGCATCAAGTGTTTTACCAAATTTACTGGTGGCAAGGCCAACCAGAGTTTTGGTGATAAACCCAGAACCACGGAATAACGTGTTGTTCATCAATGCAGGTAAGACCAGTGACATCAGTTTGCTGCTGATGTTTAATTTATCATCGGCTTTTAAAAATGCGGAAGGCGTTGCATATTTTTTGATCAGGTTACCAGGTGTAAATTGCAATGCATACGTCCTGGCATCATCCTTCAGCATCGTCTCCTGGATCTTGTAATCAACTTTGAGGCTTGTTAATCTGACATTCAGATCATGCAGATTATTGATATTATACTTTTTGCTCATCGTCCTCGTCCTCCTCTATTTTTTTAAAATACTTCCTGATGATAAAGTTCACTATTCCTTTTTCAATAAAATTATCTTTCGTCATAAAAACGAGAACCGCCAGAATCAAATAAATCAATGTCACACTGCCAAAACCGGCCGTATAACTTCCAAAAAGGGTAGAAAGGAACAACGCAAGGGTAACACTGCCCAAAATAAAAGCCAGCGTAAAGCAGATCGCTACGATAGCTGTCGTAATTAAATCAGCAATTAATTTGGAGCCCCTTTTAACGAGGAGCAGCCTTGTGTATTCTACACGGGTCTCCAGGTAGGTCTTGGCTTCTGCAAGTATATCCTGAAAATCCTTTTCTTTCTTTTCTTCCATTGGTATTTATCTATAGCGTATTGATTCTATTGTTTAAAGCTTATGCGTGCTCAACATCGTCAACAAATTCTTCTTCTGCATCCTGCAGTTTATTTTTTACCGAGCTTACTACTTTTTCTTTCAGGCTGGCAAGGTGGTTAATTTCATCTGCCGCTCTGTCTTTGATGGTTTCACCAAGGTCTTTCAGCGACTGGCTCAGTCTGTCACGTGTTTCACTTCCTTTTTCAGGAGCAAACAATAATCCTAATGCCGCACCCGCAGCTAAACCTGTTAAGAGTCCAATTAATACTTTTGAGTTATCGTTCATGACTTTAATTTTTATGTTTAATAATGATTTTTGTAGCGTATATGAGTAATTATTTTGAAATGTATACTTACACAGCCCTGATGTTTGTTATAACTCCTCAGCTTCGGAAATTGTTTTGATTCTTTCCAATCTTTCCGAGGCCATGGCGCTGGTTTCGTATATTTTTATCAGGAGAATAAAATAAGACAGCAGCAAAGGGCCAAAAACAAGCCCAAGTATACCAAAAAGCGGGATCCCGATGACTACCCCGATGACGGTGATAATAGGGTGTATATTTCCTACCCTCTTGGCAATCATAAACCTGATGACATTGTCGATATTGATGATCACTACGAAGCCAAAAATGAGCATGCCCCAGCCCGCAGCATTATGTCCGTCGGCAATCTGAAGTAAGGCAGCAGGTACAAAAATCACAGGAGGACCCAGGATAGGTACAAAGGAGATAAACGTAGTAATTACACCCCAGAAAATAGGATCGGAATAACCCAGGGCAAAATAGGAAATACTCACCAGAGAACCCTGCACTAAGGCTATAAAACCCTGCCCCAGTACATTGGCATAAGTGGTATTGCGCATTTCCAATGCAAACCTTTGCGCATTCTGTGCCCTAAAGGGTGCGTACTTCACCAGTGCCGCCTCAAACTCTTCATGCTGCACCAGCATAAAATAGAGCAGGAAATACATCAGCAGCAATCCCAGCACAATATTGAAGGCCCCGGTGATCAGCGAAGGGAAAAGCTCCGTAGCCCAGGTGCCGCTCTTGCGCAAGGCTTCCTGAAGCAAATTCTGCGCATCGGTACCCAGGGGAACCAGACGTTTTAACTTGATCAGGATATGCTGGAAATATAAGGGGTCATTCTGCAGCTCGTTAATCTTCTGCAGCACCATACTGCTCAGTGCATAAAAAGGCAGAATGATCACCACGACAGAGATGAACAACAGCAGAATAGCAGAAAAACTCCTGTTCAGCTTTTTTACGTCCACCAGATAGATAAATCCCGGCCGCATGATGGTAAATAAAACCAGCGTACTCAGAATGGAGCCAAATATACCCTGCAGCGAATAAGCGATCAAACAACCCAGTGCAATGATGATGACCAGGTTGATCGTGTTTCGCTGTTTGTAGGTAAAGAGAGACATCCGTTAAAGAAAGATGATTAGGTATCCAGGTTAATAGCCTTCATTTTGTTATAAAGTGTTTTCCTGTCAATATTCAGAATCTTCGCTGCCTTGGTTTTATTGAAGTTAACCTCCCTTAAAACTTTCAGGATCGCCTCATATTCCGCTTCAGAAGCAGCATTCTTCAGGTCTCTCGATTTTTCGTGATTCTTATGGATCGTATTTTCTATAGCTGTCACCTTTGCATCTGTAGATATTTCCAGGGGCAGTGCTTTCAGCTGTATCTCATCGGTTTCCGTCAGCAATGTCGCACGGCGCACAACATTTTTCAGTTCCCTCACATTTCCCGGCCAGTTGTAGGTGAGGAAACAATCCTCCACATCCTTAGAAAATCCCTGTACATTTCTGCCCAGTTCTTCATTGGCAAAATCAAGGAATGTTTTTGCAAAGACCATAATATCCTTACCCCTGTTGCTCAATGGCGGCAGGTTGATAGAAAACTCATTGAAACGGTGGTACAGATCTTCCCTGAACCTTCCCTTTTGTATGGCGCTGGACAGATTTTCATTGGTAGCAACAATGATCCTTACATCCAGATCAATCTCTTTTGTACTACCTATACGTTTGATCTTTCTCTCCTGAACCGTCCTCAGCAATGCTGCCTGGATTTCATAAGAGAGGTTTCCTACCTCATCCAGGAACAATGTTCCTCCGTTAGCCATCTCAAAATGACCAATTTTGGTGTTCAATGCTCCCGTAAATGAACCTTTTTCATGTCCAAAAAACTCACTTCCGGCAAGTTCTTTCGTTAGCGATCCGCAATCCATAGCCACAAAAGGAGCATCTCTCCTCGGGCTGTTCAGGTGGATCGCCTTCGCTACAGATTCTTTACCTGTACCGCTTTCGCCGGTGAGAATAACGCTGTATGACGTTGGTGCAACAAGCTGGATCTGTTTTAATAACTCTTTAGAGGCAATGCTCTGTCCGGCAACAAAGTTTTCTACCTGATTGTAAACAGGTTTAACCACCTTTATTTTTTGGGTTTCCCGGGCAATCTCTGAGACAGAGTCGTTCAGGGCTACCTGTGTATCAATAGCTTTGTTGATTGTATTAAGAATTTCATCGGGATACAGGGGTTTTGTGATATAGTCATAAGCCCCAAGCTTGATCAGCTCCACGGCAAGTTTTATATCTGAATAGCCTGTGATAATAATAACCCCCGTCTGAGGATAGCTTTCCTTGATTTTGATCAGCATTTCTTTGCCGTCAGTATCTTCCAGCCTGTAATCACATAAAACAAGATCATAATGCTCCTTGCTCAAATACTCGTGCGCAGAAACACCACTGGTTGCAGTATCCACACTAAATCCGTTTCTGGTCAAGAATTTTGACAATAGTAAGCCTATATTGACTTCATCATCTATTATTAGTATTCTTTTCATATATAGCACCAATTCTAAACTAATTCGATGATAAATATAAAGAATTATTTTCTATGGGAAATATTTTCTACACTTTTAAATTGCTATTCCCCTCTAACAGATATAAATAATTTGTTAACAGGCTGTTAAACAGCTCTGCAAAATTTAATCCATTAATAACAAGTTGGTTACATTCCCTTGAACTGAGCTGTCCTTTTTTCTAAGAAGGCCGAAACACCCTCTTTGAAATCCTTATTTCCAAAGCGCTTTCCAAACTCTGCAATCTCCGTTTCATAGCCATTTACACCATCAGTATACACTGCATTCACCGCGGTGATGGCTGCAGAGACAGCCAGCGGTGCCCTCAGCATAATTTTGTTCAGGATTTCCTCTGAGCGACTAATCAGATCACTGAGCGGAACAACATGATTCAACAAGCCCATTTTTTCTGCTTTTTCGGCATTGACCATCTCTGCAGTGAGGATCATCTCTGTTGCCCTCC
The DNA here is from genome assembly GCF_026239695.1 of Pedobacter sp. MC2016-15. Lineage (GTDB taxonomy): Bacteria > Bacteroidota > Bacteroidia > Sphingobacteriales > Sphingobacteriaceae > Pedobacter. The sequence goes on from NZ_JAPIVS010000002.1 coordinate 76,185, forward strand.
CCTTACCAATCAGTTGTGTCAGTCGTTGCGTTCCCCCATATCCGGGGATCAATCCCAGTGTAACCTCGGGCAAACCCATTTTAGCAGTATCAGCCCCAACGCGGATATGACAGGCCATGGCCAGTTCCAGGCCACCTCCCAGCGCAAAACCATTGATCGCGGCAAGAAAAGGTTTAGCGGAATTTTCTATGGCATCAAAGACCGTGGTCTGACCATTTCGGGCAAGAGCCTCCCCTTGTTCTGTACTGTAGGATGAAAATTCCGAAATATCCGCTCCGGCAACAAATGCTTTCTCGCCCGCACCTGTCAGCAGTACACATTTTACATCGCTGCTGCGCTGTACAAAAGCAATTACGTCTGCCAGCTCAGTTAATGTTTCTTTGTTCAGCGCATTTAACTTTTTTTCACGGCTGATGGTCAGGTACAGTATCCCGTTTCTAATCTCTGTTACTAAATTCTGGTAATTCATATTCAGAAGTTTCGGTTTTCAATCGTCCAGTTTTGGATATAATTGACTATGGTTAACATGGTGGTACCGGGAGCAAACAGTTCCCCCACACCTATCTCTTTCAGCTGCCTGATATCATTCTCGGGAATGATGCCCCCACCCGTCAGCAGTACATCAGTAAGCCCCTTTTGTTTCATCAGTTCGACAATCTTTGGGAACACGGTCATGTGTGCACCGGAGAGGATTGAGATACCGATGGCATCCACATCTTCCTGCAGGGCAGTATTTACCACCATCTCCGGGGTCTGCCTTAATCCGGTATAAATCACTTCCATACCCGCATCACGCAATGAGGTAGCGATCACTTTAGCCCCCCGGTCATGCCCATCCAGGCCAACTTTAGCTACTAAAACACGTACGGGCCTGTTTAATGTATTGCTCATAAATTATACCGATAGTCCTTCGTAAAAGTAAGTAAATTAGCTCTTTTATATTAACTTTGGGCACAAAATTCTAGTTTTTATGAGTGAGGAAAGATCATTGAACTTTATTGAAGAGATCATTGAAAACGATTTAAACAGCGGAAAGTACGAGACATTAGTTACACGTTTTCCACCTGAACCAAATGGCTATTTACACATTGGCCATGCTAAAGCGATTTGCTTAAGCTTTGGATTAACCAAAAAGTATGGCGGATATACCAACCTGAGATTTGATGATACAAATCCTGTTACTGAAAAAACTGAATACGTAGACAGCCAGCAGGAAGATATCAAATGGCTGGGCTTTGAGTGGAAAAACGAACTATATACTTCAGATTATTTTGATACCCTATATGATTTTGCTGTAAAGCTGATCGAAAAAGGTGTAGCATATGTTGATGACAGCACAGCCGATGAAATTGCGGCTTTAAAGGGCACGCCTACAGAAGCAGGCACAAACAGCCCTTTCAGAAACCGCAGCGTGCAAGAAAACCTGGAACTCTTCAGCAGGATGAAATCCGGAGAATTTCCTGATGGTACCTGTACCCTCCGTGCAAAGATCGATATGGCCAGCCCTAACATGATCATGCGCGATCCTATTATTTACAGGATTAAACATGCTGAACATCACCGTACGGGCAATAAATGGTGCATCTACCCGATGTATGATTTTGCACACGGCCAAAGCGACAGCATCGAGGAGATCACTCACTCGCTGTGTACACTGGAATATGTTTCGCACCGTGAGCTGTACGACTGGTTTATTGCTGAGCTGGGTATCTTCCCTTCACATCAATATGAATTTGCCCGTCTGAATCTTACTTACACAGTGATGAGCAAGCGCAAGCTGCTGCAACTGGTGAATGAAAACCTGGTAGATGGCTGGAACGACCCGCGCATGCCAACGATCAGCGGACTGAGAAGAAGGGGTTATACGCCTGAAAGTATCCGTGAATTCTGTGATAGAATCGGGGTGGCCAAAAGAGAAAACCTCATTGAGCTGAGCCTGCTGGAGTTCTGTGTGCGTGAACACCTCAACAAAACAGCCAACAGGGTAATGGCGGTACTTGATCCTATTAAACTGGTGATTACCAATTATCCTGAAGGAAAGTCAGAAATTCTGATTGGTGAGAACAACCCCGAAGCAGAAGATAAAGGCGGAACCAGGGAAATTCCTTTCAGCAATGAGCTTTGGATCGAACGTGAAGATTTCATGGAAGAGCCGGCAAAGAAATGGTTCAGGCTTGCTCCGGGCACCATGGTACGCTTAAAGCATGCATACATTGTTAAATGTGAGGACTTCAAAAAAGACGCAGAAGGTAACGTAACAGAAATTCACTGTACTTATATCCCTGAATCTAAGAGTGGTGAAGATACCAGTGGAATCAACGTTAAAGGAACAATACACTGGGTAAGTACCGCACATGCGAAAACTGCAGAAATCAGAATATACGACCGCCTGTTCTCCGTAGAATCTCCGGACAGCGAGGAGGGTGATTTCAAAGATTACCTGAACCCTGAAAGCATGAAGGTGATTAAAGAGGCTTACATCGAACCATACCTGGCTGAGGCGAATCTGGATTCCCGCTACCAGTTTATCCGTAAGGGTTACTACTGCCTGGATCAGGATTCTACCGCCGAGCACCTGGTGTTTAACCAGACTGTAGGTTTGAAAGATGCCTGGGCGAAAGCTAAGAAATAAGTTTGCCGGGGGATAGACCCTCTGGATCCGAAAAAAAAAGAGGTGTGATATACACCTCTTTTTTTGTTTTACTTTACCCCTAATACATCGGCTCCCTGTTCGAAAACGATATCTACAGGGATTTTCTTTTTGCTGAGGCGATCTAAATCTGATTGCAATTCAGGACTGATGATTGCGTTTTCCTTTTGAGCTTTCTCCACAGCGGCTTTATCACCGTTACCCTGCATCGTCAGGATCATATTGCTGAGGCCATTCATTGCCACGGCAAACTTAGAATAGTCAACTTTGTAAGTTCCTGCCTCAGTTCTCAGGAAGGCCCCTTTCTCTTTAAAATAATTGAAACACTGCATATTCGCCTGTCCGTGTGCCTCTGAAGCACCAAATCTTACAGAGCGCAGCAGGCCGGCCATAAATGTCGTATAATAGGTCTTTATATCCCCGGTAAGGGCTCCTTTTTTAAGCAGTCCGGTAACCATGTATAGTCCCAGGACATCGGCTTTGCCTTCTTCCAGCCAGCCATATTGTTCTTTCAGTGCAGATTTTACAAAACCTTTGCCATTCACCGTTTTTTTAATTCCCAGTCCGTGAGCTACTTCGTGGAACATCACATTGGCAAAGAAAGCATCAAAAACAACATATTTCTGCTGCTCTTTGTCGATCAGCTCAGTGGAAATAGGCAGAAGGATTTTGTCAAACTTCGCCTTCATCGTGTTCTTGAGCTGAGATCTGCGTGTTCCTTTTTTCTGCTGAATCAATTCATCATTGGGCAGGTTTACCGCGATTGTTTTGGAACCCGCATTGCAGTCGCCCGCATAATACACCACGTCGTATGCATTCAATTCTGAATCTGTTCCCGGTTTCTCTTTTTTGTATTTCGCTGCTACCGGCAATCCTTTCTGTAATTCGGGAAGCAGGCGTACATATTTTTCCAGGCGTTTGCTCCAGGCTTTATCCTTCACCAGCACATACGCTTCAAATGAAGTTCTTGCGTTAAACAGCTTATCCTCGTAATTTTCAATGGGCCCGATAATCATATCAAGGGTATTGCTTTTCATGTCCAGCCAGGCATAATCACTGGGAACATAATTATCCGTTACCAGTGCATCGGCACGAAGGTTCAGGTATTTTTTGAAAGCCGCATCATCTGTCAGCAATGCCGCCTGTTTCATCAGTGATGATGCCTGTTGGAGTTCAGAAGCAAACTTGATGTGATAAGGCACCACGGTTAACGTACCGGCAGTATCTTTTTCAATTACCGAATACTGGTTGAATTTGTCCTTCAGTGTAGCATTTTCCAGCTCGGCCTTGTCCATGCCTGCAGGGTAAAAAGTAGCACCGGCAGGTCTTTGCCCAACACCGGCAACAAAAGGTTTGTCATTATTTAACCGATCCCAGGGGCCGTAATTGATTTTTATAAATGCTTTGGTATCTTCATCCTTGACCACAGCCATCAGGCTGTCGCGCTGCGGATATGCCTGTTTCCAGAACAGTTCATCCATAATCTGTGCGGCCTGAATCAGGAGAGGGAGAACTTTCCTGTCGTTAGGGCTAAGCGCATTCAGGTTTGTGGTCAGTTTTACCGGTTCGTATATGTCCAGTCTGCTGTGGACGTAGGCAGGCAGGCTGTCTCTGACTGCTGTAGTTTTCGTGGTTTTAGTATTTTTTGTTTCTGTATTACTATTGCAGGATACTATACCTGCAATGATGGAACATCCCGTAAAAAACAAGGCTGCCTTGGTAGATTTATTCATGTTAGCTTTTTATAACGCAACGAAATTAGGGAAAAATATTAGTAATTTCACCCCTACATTTACCCGCTCTACACCCTGCATCAGGGCTTCGATGTAACAAATGAAACACATAAACTATGCAATTGAAACAAGTCCACAACTGGAAAAACAACTTAGTCCTGGGTATCCCTCTGTTTTTCCTTGCTGCTTGCAGCACCAATAAGTATGCCGCAACAAATAAAGTATACAAGGAACAGGCAAAAGTGTTTGGGAATACCCTGCAAGAAATGCCGGTACTTACACAGAATGTCGAAATGGTAGCCCCTGACCAGCAGTTTTTTATTGGCTCAGTGAATTTTGGCATCCGCAAACCGAACTTCGTCATCATCCACCATACGGCGCAAACCTCTACCGATCAGACCATCAAAACCTTTACCCTGAAATCTACTGGTACCAGCGCGCACTACGTCATCGGCAGAGACGGTAAGGTGATCCATATGGTAAACGATTACCTGCGTGCAAATCATGCCGGTGTAGCCAAATGGGGAAATGAGAGCGATCTCAACTCCTGCTCACTGGGGATAGAGCTGGATAACAATGGCGATGAGCCCTATAGTGATGCCCAGATCAACAATCTGATAGCAGTATTGACTACGCTCAAGAAAAAGTATAATATTCCTGTACAGGCTTTTATCGGGCATTCAGATGTTGCGCCGAAACGTAAAATCGATCCCAATAAGTTTCCATGGAAGAAGCTTGCGGAGCAGGGTTTTGGATTATGGTATGATGATGTACTACAGGTTCCGCCAGTGGAGTTCGATACGGCTATTGCCCTGCGGATTATCGGGTATGATATCAGTAACCTGCCGGCAGCAATTATCGCGTTTAAGCGACATTTTATACAAACGGATATTTCTCCGGTGCTGACGCAGGCGGATACCATGATCTTGTTTAATCTGTATAAGAAGTATATTTAAGAAGTTATGCAGGAAGATGTTTCAAAATAATATTCTCCAGTTCCTGGATATCGAAAGGCTTGGACAAATAGCCGTCAGCACCAGCCTGATCAGCAAGCAGCATCACATCGTTGTTTGCTGAGAAATAAATCACAGGGATATTCTTCAAGGTTTCATGGCCTTTTAGCTCTCTGGTGGCCTCAATTCCACCAATGTCAGGCAACCAGTTATCCATGAAGATAATGTCCGGGATATAGGCCGAAACCTGGTCGATAATATTATTTGATGTAGAGGAGGTTTTTATTTCATAACCCGCATCTTCCAGAATGAACGTACATAGTTCAAGGATATCTGTATTGTCATCAAAAATGAAAACCTTTTTTTGCTCAGCCATTTATACTTAAAATTAAGACAACAAATTTATAAATTCTGCCATATCTTCAATGCGCAAAGTGTAATCAATTTTGGCATGAAGTGCGGCTTGTTCAGGCATATATGCTACCTGTGCTGTGGCGGGGTCCTGGATCATTGCAATTCCGCCCCATATATTCACACTTTTTAACCCATTTACTCCATCGGCATTTGAGCCGGAAAGCAACAGGCATACTAACTTTTCTCCATAAACTTCAGCAGCAGTCTGGAAGGTCGCATCAATTGCAGGCCTTGAATAATTGATCTTTTCAGAATAATCCAGTGAGAAGGTATGGTCCTGTTCAATCAGCGTATGGTAATCTGATGGCGCAATGTATATGACACCCGGTAATATCGGCTCCTTTTCATCCACCTCCTTCACCTTCAATGGCGTCCGCCCCGACAACAACTCCGGTAACAAAGAATCCGTTCCGTGTTTTCGGTGAATCACGATAACAACTGGAAAGCTCAGGGCAGGATCAAGCAGTGGAAGCACTTTAAGCAGTACATCCAAACTCCCGGCGGAGCCTCCGATAACCAATGCATCACATTTTCCCATTAGCTTACTTTTCTCCAGATTTTTTCTGCAGGAATACGTTTATAATTCGGGGATATCGGGGAAAAATCCAATGTCTCCTTCGTCCCCAGGGCCAGATAGCCTAAACCCTCGAGGCTATCGTCAAAAAGACTCAGCACCTTATGCTGCAAATCCCTGTCAAAATAGATCAGTACATTCCTGCAAAGAATCAGTTGAAATTCGTTAAAAGAATGATCAGAAACAAGGTTATGGGTAGAAAATATCAGTTTGCTCTTCAGCTCATCGTTGAATTTTGCCAGCGAGTAATTGGCGGTGTAATAACTCGAGAAATCATTCACTCCTCCCGACAAGATATAATTTTCTGAGTACTGCTTCATCTGACTCATGGCAAACATCCCCTGTGAGGCCTTCTCCAGCACTATCGGATTCAAATCCGTAGCGTAGATCAAAGATTTGTGCAGCAGGTTGAGTTCTTTCAGAATGATAGATATAGAATAGGCTTCTTCACCCGTAGAGCATCCGGCAAGCCAGATCCTGATAAAGGGATAGGTACCCAGTTTTGGCAGCACCACCTCTCTCAGCGTCTTAAAAAACAGCGGGTCTCTGAACATCTCCGTAACATTCACCGTAATCTGTTCCACAAACCTTTTAAAGTAAAAGGTATCGTTATTGATCCTGTACCGGAACTCAGCAAAACTCAGCGCTTTATCCAATGAATACAAGCGCAGTATCCTGCGCTTGATAGATGCCTTCGAATAGCCTGTAAAATCATAGCCGTAGTGCTCCAGAAGATCAGTTAGCAAGATCTCCACCTGCCCATCGGTGATTAAAGGTAATTCAAGGTTCATTAAATATATTTTACAAGTAATGCTGTTAAGCTCTCTACATTAATCGGTTTAGATACGTAACCCACGGCACCGGCATTTAGACAGCGTTCCCTGTCTCCCACCATAGCCTGGGCAGTAACGGCAATCACGGGAATACTCTTTAACTCAAGATCCTGGCTCATTTTGGCAATAGCCTCATATCCATCCATCCCCGGCATCATCATATCCATTAGTACTACGGCAATATCCTTCTGTTCTTCCAGCAACTGGAGACCTTCTTCAGCTCCTATAGCAGAGAGGCACTGGTAACCTTTTGCTTTCAGTACAGCTGTCAATGCAAAAATATTTCTCTTATCATCATCAATGATCAGCACCTTTTTCTTAGTGTCCATATACAATATAAAATGCCAAATACTTAAACTTTATCATACAGCCATACACGCAACAAAGAAATGAGCTGATCTACATCCACTGGTTTTGAGATGTAATCTGATGCACCCGCAGCGATACATTTTTCGCGGTCTCCCATCATTGCCTTTGCAGTAACAGCCAATACGGGCAAATGTTTGAAGGCCGGGATCTTTCTGATCTCTTTTGTGCTCTCATATCCATCCATTTCAGGCATCATCATATCCATGAGCACCACGTCCACCTTCGGATTCTCTTTCAGCAGCTGCAGGGCCTCCTTGCCATCAGTGGCCGCCAGCACCTTCATCTTGTGCTGTTCCAGCGCTTTGGTCAGCGAAAAGATATTCCTTACGTCGTCGTCTGCAATCAGCACCGTTTTATTGGCCAGCACTTCATACAATCCCCTGAGTCCCTCAGGCTTTTTAACATTTTTATTTTCTGTGGTCTTCTCTTCCACCAGGTGAAGAAACAATGCCGCTTCGTCCAGTATACGCTGGTAAGAATGTGCAGTTTTTACCACGATAGAATCCGCATATTGTTTGATCCGCTGTTCCTCACCTTTACTGAGGTTTTTACCTGTAAAGATGATAATCGGAAGATTTTCAAGACCTTCACTCTTTTTAATGGTTTCCAGAGTCTGGTAAGCACTTTTATCGGGCACTCCCATGTCCAGGATCACACAATCCACTTCTTTCTTCTGCAGTGCATCCACGCTTTCAGAAACATTGTTTACCACCTTGGTTTGTATATTGTAATTGCTGAGGAAATAGCTGAGTGCCTTGGCATGCTGCTGATTCTCTTCAACGATTAAAACCTTTTTAGGGTGACGGCTCAATGCTGTTTCCAGTTTCTGGAAGATCTGCTGCATGTGTTCGATCGCAAAAGGCTTATTGATAAAGTCTACCGCTCCCATTAACAAGCTTTCCTTTTTCACTTCCAGCGATGACATGATATGTACCGGAATAGGTCGTGTTGCCGGATTTGCCTTCAGCTCTTCCATTACCTGCCAGCCATCTTTAACAGGCAGCTGGATATCCAGCAGTATTGCCAGTGGCATGTAGTAGTTTGCCAGTTCTATACCGATATCCCCTCTTACGGCTACAACGCCTTTGTAGTTCCTCTTGCGGGTAAAATTGAGCAGTGTCTTTGCGAAAGGCGTATCATCCTCGATAATCAGGATCACCTTATCTCCCGGCTGAATGTCATTTCTGTCATCTTCAACCTCCTGAGGGATATGATCTACGGTAAAACGCTCATGCAGCACAATCGGCCTGTCTGGGAAAGTGGTGTCAGGCTGGACATCTGCTGGCGGTAAAAGCATCATCTCCACATCTGCCTCTGTACGAACAAGCGGCAGTGTCAGCGTAAAGGTACTGCCTTCATATTCCTTACTCTTCAGGTCGATCTCGCCACCAAGCAGCTTAGCCAGCTCCCTGCTGATGGATAAACCTAGTCCTGTACCTCCGAAACGTCTTCTGGTAGAGCCATCAGCCTGCTGGAAGGCCTCAAATACCAGGCTTTGTTTGTTCGGGGCAATACCTATTCCCGTGTCGGTGACTCTGAAGATGATATTTCCTGCCTCAGCATCATTGCTGATACTCAGGATAACACTTCCCTTGGCCGTAAACTTAATCGCATTGGAAAGCAGGTTCTTCAGTATCTGCTCCAGACGCATTTTATCGGTATGTATCGAAGGCATCCCTCCCTCCATTTCAATCAGGAGCTCCAGGTTTTTGTTTTTTGCGATAGGGTTAAAAAGCGACCTCATGTCTGTAGAAACCTCGTTCAGGCCAACATCCGTTAGTTCCAGCTTCATCTTACCTGCTTCAATCTTGGAGAGATCAAGGATTTCATCGATCAGTCCCAGCAAACCTTGTCCTGAGCTCTGGATGACCTCTGCATATTCAATATACTCAGGATCCAGCTCCTTATTGTCAGACATCAGTTTTGAAAGCAGCAAAATTGAGTTTAAAGGGGTGCGGAGTTCGTGCGACATGTTCGCCAGGAATTCCGATTTATATTTAGTGCTCTGCTCCAGTTGCTCAGATTTGCGCTGGATTTCCAGGTTATGCTCCTGGATAAGCTGATTTTTTTCTTCGAGTAAGGTTGTTCTTTCTTCGAGTTCCTGGTTGCTCTGCAGCAGCTCTTCCTGCTGTACGCGAAGTTCTTCTTCGGAAGTTTGTATTTTTTGGCTTTGTGCCTCGAGTTCTGAGTTCAATCCCTCGAGCTCGCTGTGCTGCGCCTGCAGTTCTTCTGCCTGTGCCTGGGTTTCTTCCAGGAAGTCCTGTAATTTCTTGCGGTTCTGCGATACATGCACTGCCACCCCAATGTTATTGGAAACGCTGTTCAGGAAATCCAGCTGCAGCGGCGTAAACACATTTAGCGAGCCAATCTCAATTACCCCCACAATCGCCCTGTCCCTGATAATCGGCAGGGCAACGATATTCCTTGGTTTGGTATGTCCCGAGGCATAGCTGATGGTCAGCTCGTCGTTAGGGATATCATTCAGCAGCATCTGTTTTCCGGATTTCAGGGCCTGGCCGGCTAATCCTTCTCCCGGTTTCAGGATATCTTTCCGCTGATCTTCCAGCAGTGCATAACTTCCTGCAAGGTGCAGTGAGCGGTCTTCTTCAAGGAGGTAGAATGCAGCTACCTGCGAGTCTGTATGTTCTAAAATATTCTCAAGGATATCATTGGCTAAAGTACTGATGTTCTTTTCGCCTACCATTTTATCATTCAGGCTGGCAATACCCGTCTGCAACCATTCTTTGTCGGCCAGTAAAGAGAAAGAGTCCTGTAAGGATTGTGCCATCGCATTCAATGACACGGCAAGACTTCCCAAGCCGTCCTTAGCTTCCTGATCTAGCCTGATCTGGTAATTTCCTTCGGAGATCTGACCGGCAATATCCCTGATCACTTCTATCCTGTGGTCAATTTCATCATTTTTATCCTGCAGCTCCTGCTGCAGCAACAGGCGTGCATTAAAATCTGTAGATACCCTTCTGTAGAAGAAGAAGGTAATAACAATAGCCAGGAAGGCCGCGAAGATAATCAGTGCAGGCGTATATCCTGCCAGTTTATTCTGGTCTGCGGTACGTCTGGCAAGCAGCGTCTTCTCCTCATTCTCCATGGCTTTGATGACCGTCCGGGCATCGTCCATATACTCCTTACCCGTGAGCAGGTCGCCTATACTGACCGTACCACCTGCTCCTTTGAGCACAATAGTTTTTTCAATAATGTTCAGCCTGTTCTCCACAATTATCCTCAGCTTTTTTAAACTCTGCTGCTGGAATACATTGTCGGCAGTCTGTTCCGTCAGATTGTCCAGGATCGCAACTGCCCGGGTTTTGGCCCCCGTGTAAGGTTCCAGGAAAAGTTTGTCGCTGGTGAGCAGGTATCCGCGCTGCCCGGTTTCTGCATCTTTTAAAGCAGAAATGATTTCTTCCAGGTTGGTGATGACTTCATTACTGTGAGACACCATTTTGGAACTCTTGACGAGGTTGGTGATACTGATATAAGAAGCGAGAGAGCTAATAAAAAGCAACAATAAAGATAGCCCAAGCCCAATACGCAGGTTATTTTTTAAAGTTTTTTGCATAGTAAAATAATATGTTAGTCTTGTTCAGTCATTGAAATGAGCGGGATATTGAAATAAAATTCGGATCCCTCTCCAAAAGTACTATTTACCCCTACTGTTCCGCCGTGTCTGCGGATAATTTCTGCAGAAATATATAAGCCTATACCTAAGCCCTGGAAATGGATCGCCGTTTCTTCCACGCGATAGAACTTATCAAACACGTTCTTCTGCTGTTCGGGGTGTATGCCTATTCCAAAATCCTTTACGGAAACGATCACGCGATCAGCTTCAAGGGACACATTGATATGCACCTCCGTTGTTCCCGGTGCATATTTAATCGCATTGGTGAGAAAATTTACGATCACCTGTTCAATCCGCATTTCATCGGCAAAGACTTCCTGCGCCACATGCCCCGTTTTGATGATTCTGAATTCGGGATTAGACTGGTGAATAATTTCTATGATGCTATCCAGCAGCATATTAATATTAAAGTTCTTTTTGGTAAACTTCAGCTTACCGCTTTCGATTTTAGAGATATCAAGAAGATCCGCAATTAGGTCATTCAGCTTATCCAGCTGCAGCTGAGCTTTCTCCAGGTGTCTTTTCACCGTAGGGATATCGCCTTTATCTATGCTCCGTTCCAGCAGCTGTACATAGCCCTTTACGCTGGTGAGCGGTGTTTTCAGCTCGTGACTGGCAATACTGATAAACTCATCCTTTTTTCTTTCGGCCCTTTTACGGAATTCTATTTCTTCCATTAAAGCCTCCTGTATCTCAATCAGCTTTCTGCTCTGCTCATAAATCCTGTAAAAGGTTTTTACCTTCAGCAGCAGGATATTCATATCTACTGGTTTGGTGATATAGTCCAGTCCTCCGGAAGAATAACCTTTGGTGATAAAATTTAAACCTGTACTGGCAGCTGATAAGAAGATAATTGCTGTTTCTTTGGCCTTGCTATAACCTGAAATTGCTTCTGCAACCTCAAATCCGTCCATACCCGGCATCTGGACATCCAGAATGATCAGGACGTATGCATTTTTGATTACCTTTTTTAAGGCTTCTTCACCAGAGGATGCGGTGTCGACTTCAAAACCATGTATTTCGAGAACTTTTTTGAGAGAAATGAGATTCTCCGGTGTATCGTCTACTATTAGGATCATTAGTTGGAATAAATAGTGGCTGTTATCATGAGCAAAGCTTTTGTTGGACTAATTATGCCATCAAAGTTATACAACTTTATAGAATAATCCATTTTCCCTTTCGCTGCCTGTAACATCATTAAAGTTTAGAACTGTTAAAAGTATCGCCCTGGCTGATATCGCCGGTATCAAAACCCTTTTTAAACCAGTACACCCGCTGGGCAGAAGTTCCGTGTGTAAAAGCATCGGGAACAACTTCTCCCTGTGTCTGTTTCTGGAGATTATCATCACCGATGGCGTTGGCGGCATTGAGAGCCTCCTCCAGGTCGCCTTCTTCCAGCTGAATATCTTTTGCCTTGTTGGCCCAGAGTCCGGCATAGAAATCTGCCTGCAGCTCCAGCATCACTGATAACTTATTGTATTCTTTTTCACTGAGAGAGGCACGCGCACGCTGCACCTTTTCTGAAGTACCCAGGAGATTTTGTACATGGTGTCCTACCTCATGTGCAATCACATAAGCCTGGGCGAAGTCGCCATTTACACCAAAACGGGTCTTCAGCTCCTGATAAAATGATAAATCGATATAAACTTTATGATCTGCAGGGCAGTAGAATGGCCCTACAGCTGAGTTTGCGTAACCGCAGCCTGATTGTTCGCCATCGGTAAATAACCTGAGGGCAGGCTCTTCATATTGTTTTCCCATCTCCTGGAACTCCGCCTGCCATACGCGCTCGGTAGACCCGAGGACATCAGAAACAAATTTCCCTCCGGCATCTTCCGGCTTGCCCCGCTCTACTGCTGCCTGTTCAGAATTACCTACAGGCATCTGAGAAACTACACCGGTAAGATCTTTTCCAAAAAACATGCCTATAAGCACGATAAGGATACCTATGCCACCGCCAACAACCTTTCCGCCACCAGAGCTGCCCCGGGCGTCTTCAATGTTGTCACTACCCTTACCGAAAAACTTCATAAAATGTCTTGAATTTGATATAACAATATTAAAACCTCAATTGTTATACCAAATTCTTTCCATTTTATAAACTTATTCGAAAGCAGCGAGGGCCGCTGAGATTCTATTGCGTGTTTCCTCTATGCCTAATGTGAATGCGATATCAAAAACTCCGGGGCCAAATTTTCCTCCAACGAGCATAATACGGAAGGGAAGCATCAGTTCACCCGGTTTCAGCGCGTGTTCTGCCGCCAGTTCCTTAAATTTTTCTTCCATATCTGCAGCGCTCATCTCCTCGGTGAGAACTGCTGAAAACGCATTAAAAAAAGTCGCTTTTTCAGTAGTCCATTTTCCTTTTACTGCAGCCACATCATAAGATGCAGGCATGGCAAAGAAATATTCACTCTGGCTGATAAAGTCGGGCAGCAAAGTACAGCGGTCCTTAACCAGGTCGATCACCTTCAGCGTATAACTGTCATCATTTAATGTTATTCCCTGTGCTTCAAAGCCAGCTTTCACTGTTGCCAGCAATTCCGTAGCTTCAGCACGTTTGATCCACTCGTGGTTATACCATTTGGCTTTCTCAAAATCAAATTTTGCCCCCGCTTTGCTGATCCGTTCTACAGAGAACTTCTCAATCAGCTCTGCAAGAGAGAAAATCTCCTGATCTGTACCGTCATTCCAGCCCAGCATCGCCAGCAGGTTGACAAATGCTCCCGGCAGGAAGCCAAGTTCCTTGAAACCTTTTGTCAGGTCGCCACTTTTAGGGTCTGTCCAGTTTTGTGCATATACAGGAAAGCCTAAGCGGTCGCCATCACGTTTACTCAGCTTTCCGTTGCCATCAGGCTTCAGGATCAGTGGCAGGTGTACCCATTGTGGCATTTCATCATCCCATCCGAGGTATCTCCATAACAAGATATGGATTGGTGCTGAAGGCAGCCATTCCTCTCCCCTGAAGATATGACTGATCTCCATTGCCTTGTCATCCACCACTACAGCCAGGTGATAGGTAGGCATTCCGTCAGCTTTTAACAATACTTTATCATCAATCAGGTTGGTATCAAAGCTCACATGTCCGCGGATCATGTCCATAAAAGAAACATGCTGGTCTTCCGGGATTCTGATTCTGATCACATGAGGGGTATTCTGCTCCAGTAGTTCTTTTACTTCATCTGCAGAAAGAGTGAGTGAATTCCTCATCTGCATGCGCGACGCCTGTCCGTACAGGAAATTAGGAACTTCCTTACGTTTGGCATCCAGTTCTTCAGGGGTGTCAAAAGCGTAATAGGCATTGCCACTGGCAATCAGCTGCTCTGCATATTGTCTGTATGAGGGTTTACGTTCACTCTGGCGGTAGGGCCCATATTCACCTCCGGCCTGCGGACTTTCATCAGGATGAATACCGCACCAGGCAAGGCAGGATTCGATATATTCTTCCGCCCCGGAAACAAAACGGGTTTGATCTGTATCTTCTACACGTAAGATAAACGTGCCATTGTGTTTTTTAGCAAACAAATAATTAAATAAAGCTGTGCGTACACCGCCTAAATGAAGGCCTCCCGTAGGGCTTGGGGCAAATCTTACTCTAACTTTCTTTTCCATATTCTGAACCACAAAGATATATTTTTTAAGCGCTTACCGTTCTATTGATGTCTTTTTGAATGCTATTTTGTAATTTGCCAGCATAATCTATGAATCCCTACGAAAAAAAACGGCGCTGGAAGTTCTTCCTGTTAATTTTTGCAATTGTTATTGGTACGGCTTCTGTCATCTACAGCGATTTTTTTGTAAAAAAAATGCAGCGTGAAGAACAAGTGCAGTTTCAGTTATATGTAAAAGTAACGGAGCAGTCGCTCGTGATGTACGATGATGACCGTTTTACTGACGTGATCGAGACCATTACCAAGAACACGAAACTACCCGTTATCATGACCGATGGCGACGGGCTGATCAACTCTTACCAGGGGCTCGACTCTACAAAAACCAATTACGATGTAGAGAAACAGAACAAGAAAACCTACGACCCCCAATATTTTGAACGGGAGCTCCGGAAAATGAAGAAACAGCATCCGGGCACACCGATTATCGGACTGGATGGCAAAATCTGGCATATCTATCACAAAGACTCATTCATCTTAACGCAGCTGCGTTACTTCCCTTACATCCAGCTCGCAGTAATTGCCTTATTCCTGCTTACGGCCTATGTTGCCTTTAGCTCTGCCCGCAGATCTGAGCAGGACCAGGTATGGGTGGGGATGGCTAAAGAAACCGCCCATCAGCTCGGAACGCCAATATCTTCACTGATGGCCTGGGTAGAGCTGATGAAATCACGTTTTGATGCTGAAGATGATCCCCTGATTGCAGAGATGGAAAACGACATCAAGAGACTGGAGGTAATTACCGACAGGTTCTCCAAGATTGGCTCCAAGCCAGTGCTCGAAGACCATGTGGTCTATACGGTTATCAGTAACTTTATTCAGTACTTTCAGCTGCGTACTTCAGACAAGGTGATATTCACCATTACCGGTGATGATCAGGTGAGGGCATTGCTCAATGTGCCGCTGTTCGACTGGGTAACGGAAAACCTGCTGAAGAATGCCGCCAATGCCATTGAAAATGAAGGAAGTATCACAGTAAATATTATTGAACATCTTGCTAAAGAGGAAGTATTTATCGATATTACAGATACCGGAAAGGGTATCCCAAGATCTAAATTTGATGCCGTCTTCCAGCCGGGATATACCACCAGGAAACGCGGCTGGGGATTGGGGTTATCCTTAACCAAGCGTATTGTAGAGAATTACCACAGCGGACAAATCTTTGTAAAAGACTCTGAGGTGGGAAAAGGAACCACCTTCAGAATTATCTTAAAAAGCAGTATCACCTATGAACCCACTTCAACCTAAAGTTTACGCCGATTATCCTTCGCTGGTGCAGGGCGATGTTCTTGAAATACTGGAAAGCCAGGCAAGCGATTTTCCGGAATTCCTGAAAAGTATTGAACATAAAGCTGATTATGCCTATGCAGCAGGTAAATGGACACTGAAAGAAATGGCCGGGCATATTATAGACACTGAAAGGATTCTGGTTTACCGCTTAACGGCCATCATCCGCGGGGAGCAGAACGCTCTTCCAGGTTTTGATGAGGATGCTTATGTGCTTCAGGCGCATTTTGCCGACCGCAGCCTGCTTAGTTTTGCCGAAGAGTTTAGTTTAATGCGCAAAGCACACCTATACCTTTTCAAATCCATCAATGAGGAGGAGTTAAGCAGGACAGGTGTGGCTTCTGGTAAGGAGATCACTGCCCGCCGGCTTGTTTTAACCATCGCAGGGCATTTGATGCACCATCTCAATATTATTCAGGAAAGGTATCTATAGTTCGGCCCTCTGACTAACCTCCTGTTTGTCGAGCCATTTTTTCTCAATGATGTAAGATATGATCAGGCCCAGTCCGCCAAAGATCAGCACACAGCCAAAGTATACCGCTGCACCTTCATCTTCATTTATGCCGGTGGCGATCACTGTAAACAAGGCGAGCAATAAG
The DNA here is from genome assembly GCF_026239695.1 of Pedobacter sp. MC2016-15. Taxonomy (GTDB): domain Bacteria; phylum Bacteroidota; class Bacteroidia; order Sphingobacteriales; family Sphingobacteriaceae; genus Pedobacter. Next base: position 92,899 of record NZ_JAPIVS010000002.1, read on the forward strand.
CCAAGCCCAAGGCCTACCAGCAGTAAGCCGATCTTTAAACTCAGGAAAGGCTTTGGTGCAGACTGCCCCTCACTGGGATTGATGCCTCGCTCAATCATTGCCATTTTTTCTTTGTTGATTAAATACCTGATGCCGAAGATCATTGCAAATCCGGTAGTGAAAAGGGTAATAGGGACTAAAAATTCCATGATTGTATGTTTTAATGTAAAATAATCTGTGGTCTATACTGCTAAGACTACATGATTTTTAATCAGGTTACATCAGGGGAATAAAAAAATAAATTCATGTGCTGTAACCTGCCAGTCAAACGCTGCGTCTCAGTTACAGATGGAACAGGAAACTGATTTAGCGTTGATTACAAAAGTCCTTGCTGGCGAGACCGCGGTATATTCCGATTTGGTGAAGCGCCACCAGCGATTTGTATTTACGCTGGCACTGCGTTTCACAAAAAACAGGGAAGATGCCGAAGAGGTAGCGCAGGATTGCTTTGTAAAGGCTTACCGCGCGCTGGGCACATTTAAGCAGACATCAAAATTCTCTACCTGGCTGTACTCCATCACTTACACATCGGCGATGACTGCGCTGAGGAAAAGGAAAATGAATACCTGTTCCTTAGATGATGAAACGAATAGCATTCAGCTGCCTGATGCACATACCGGCGAACGTTCAGACGCTGTAGAAAAGAAATCAGCACATGTTTATCTGAACAGGGCAATTGACAGTTTATCTGCCGATGATGCCGCAATCATCACTCTCTTTTACAAAGGCGAACAAAGCCTTGAAGAAATAGGCACTGCCCTTTACATGGAAACCAATACGGTAAAGGTTAAACTCCACAGGGCGAGGCTCAGACTCAAAGAAAAATTACAATATTTGTTAAAGGATGAAGTTAAAGAATTGATATGAAGACTATAGAAGAACAGATATGGGATTATATTGATGGCAACAGCAGCCCTGCCGAGCGATCAGAAACAGAGAGAAGAATAACTTCTGAAGAAGAATATCATCTGGTTTACCAGGAATTGCTGGCTTTGCAGCAGCAGCTGGAGCAAATCAGTACAGATGAGCCCTCCATGTCTTTCAACCGGAATGTTATGGATCTTGTTAGCCTGGAAAAGGCCCCGGTGTCGTTAAAGACTAAAACAGACAAAAGAATTATCCTCGGCATCGCATCCTTTTTTATGCTGGCAATTGCTTCCATACTGACTTATGCAATTGCAAACAGTGCTTTTACTGCTTCTAAGTTCAGCGTAAACATAGACTTCAGCCGCTACATCACCCCAACACTGATCAGGACATTTGTCTTTGTAGATCTGGTATTGCTGATGTTATATGCAGACAGCCTGTTGCGCAGGAAAAGATTGTTTTAAAGGAGGAGGATTAGTGTACTCTTCCTTTTACAATTGAATTAAGGAAAATGGCTCCAAAGATAAATCCTAAAATTGCGCCCAGAATAGTCCATCCAAAACCACCTGAAATTACTGCAGCTGTAAATCCACCAAAAAACAGGCCTAATACGTAATAAACCCAATCAAAACTCTTTGTATTTTCTTGCTTAATCATCTTAGTATACTTTGTCCCAAAGGTATTGAATTATTTTAAAATACAAATCATTTACTGTTATATCCCTATTTGACGGTTGATATTCATTGTCAGGACTTTGTAATTAATATCAGAATTTTGAAATTCAATCAATCGATTGATTAGTTTTGCATCATCAAAGACAACAATGGAAAAACCAGATAAACGAAGCAGTATTCTAGCCGCAGCAGAAACCCTATTCTCTGAACTTGGCTACGAAGGGACTTCAACCCGTCAGATTGCAAAGGAATCCGGTGCAAACATGTCCATGATCAATTATTACTTCGGCTCTAAAGAAGGGGTATTTCTGGAGATCATGAACAGGCGACTGGAAAACTTCAAGGCAGAATTGACAATCATCGACGAATACAAGATCTCTCAGATGGAGAAATTGTTTAAAGTCATCGAAGGGTATACCAAAAGAATCCTTTCCAATATCTCTTTTCATAAAATGATGCACAGGGAACTCTCCCTTGCCCAGCGTCCCGAAATGTACTGCAAGGTAAAAGATGCCATGACCGGCAACCTGCGGGTGATCGAAAAGATCATTCAGGACGGTATCGCAGAAGGTAGCTTCAGACAGGTAGATATCCGGATGTTAATGGGCTCCCTGATGGGAACGATCACTTACGTGGCCACAATGCCTTCCAAAATTACTGAAGGCTCTGTCCTGGATATCAACATCCCCAAAGACCGCGAAATTTTAACCGAACGACTGATTACACATTTAAAAGACCTGGTAATAACGTATTTAACACCCAAACAATGATACACAGAACACTTAAACTGACTTGCTTCGCTCTCCTGTTGCCAGGCATGATCTACGCGCAAAACGTAAAAAAACTGACCATACAGGAAGCCATTCAACTTGGGGTAGATAACAGCAAGAACTTAAAGCTCTCTCAGAATAAAATTGAGCAGAACATGGCTCAGCTCGATGTTGTTAAGGATAGTGCATTGCCTTCAGCAAGCGTAAGTGCTATCTATAATCACGCTGAAATCCCTACAAACCAGCTTAGGATTGGCGGTGCAGACGCCATCAACTTACCAAAACGTGCTGATGCCTACATCGGCCTTGCCTCAGTTTCTCAATTGGTATATGGTGGTGGTAAACTTAAATATGCAAAAGAAAGCACAAAGCTGCTTGCTGATGTGGCCCGCCTCGATGCCGACAAGGTAAAAGAGGAGGTGACTTTCGCTACCATTGATACTTACTATGCACTGTACAAGTTATCACAAAGCCATAAAGTGGTAGACCAGAATCTGGAGTCAATTGCAAGCCAGCTGAAACAGGCAGAACGCTTTTTTGAACAGGGTATCGTCACTAAAAATGATGTACTCCGATTCCAGCTGCAACAATCAAATGTAACGCTCACCAAACTTGAAATCGAAGGAAACCAGAAGATTGTAAACTACAACCTGGATATCCTGCTCGGTCTTCCTGAAGATACACAGATCGAAATTTCAGACCCTGCGGGCGATGCGATGGCGATGGAGCCGCTAACCAATTACCTCGACAGAGGGATGACTACACGCCAGGAACTCAAACAACTGGATATCCGCACCAAAGCCGCTGATTATGACATCAAGTCGGTAAAGGCTAACACGCTGCCTACATTCTCACTGGGTGCAGATGTTTACTACATCAACCCGAGCGGAAACTTTATCCCTTCCAACCACCAGTATATCGTACCTATGACTGTAGGAGCTACCTTATCATGGAACATCGGCAACTTGTGGACCAACAAAAATAAAATCAGTAAAGCCAAAATCCAGCAGGATGAATTTGTGATTCAAAAAACCATCCAGACTGATAACGTGAGAACTGAGATCAACAAAAACTATCAGAACTACCAGGTAGCAAAAAACAAGATCGATGTGCTCGAAACTTCTATCGCTCAGGCGACAGAAAATGACAGGCTTTATTCATCAAGATATAAAAACAATGTAGCCTCTGTTACTGACAGAATTGATGCCGAAACGCTTTTGTTCCAGGCTAAGATCAATCTCGAAATTGCAAAGGCAGATGCCGGTATAGCATATTATACCCTATTAAAATCAACAGGAAAAATTTCTCAATAACATCAAATCCACGCTAGTAATGACAACAGAATCAACAACAGAAAAGACAATTGAACCTCAGAAGAAAAGTAAAATTGTCCCTATAATATTAGCTGTTCTAATCGTTATAGGTGCCATCTTCGGCATAAAAGAATATTTATATTTCAGCAAACACGTTGATACAGATGATGCGCAGATCGATGGCGATATCAGCACTGTAGTTGCCCGTGTTGGAGGGTATGTAAAAGAGATCCGCTTTGAAGAAAATACCCCTGTAAAAGAGGGTGATACTTTGGTAACACTTGACGACCGTGACTACAAAGTGAAATTAGAGCAGGCAATGTCTGTTCAGAAAGGTGCAAATGCAGGTGTGGGTGTTTCAGAGTCACAGATCATCGCGATCACGGCCAATACCAGCACAGCAAAATCTAATATTGAATCTGCTAAAGTAAAATTATGGCAGGCACAAAAAGATTTCGAACGTTATGCAAACCTGATCAAAGACGGATCAATCACACAACAGCAGTTCGACCAGGCTAAAGCTACCAGAGACGTAGCACAGGCCACATATGATGCAGCAAAAGATCAGTATACCGCAGCGGTTAAACAAGTGGGTACTACAAAATCCCAGCTTGCCGTAAGCAACAACAGTGTTTCTGAACGCCAGTCGGAAGTAGATTTTGCAAAACTGCAATTGTCATATACCAATATCACTTCTCCGGCAACAGGTATTGCAGGTAAGAAAAGTATTCAGAAAGGACAATTGATTCAGGCAGGACAATCCTTATTCTCTATCGTAAATGACAATAGCCTGTATGTAACTGCAAACTTCAAGGAAACTCAGCTGGAAGAAATCCGTACAGGATTAAAGGTTGATATCGTGGTAGATGCTTACCCTGATGATCACATCGCCGGTGAAGTATATAACTTCTCGCCAATCACTGGTGCCAAAGGCTCTCTATTACCTCCGGATAACGCAACAGGTAACTTTGTAAAAGTTGTGCAGCGCGTTCCCGTGAAAATCAAAATTAAACCTACAAAAGAAATACTGAGTAAACTGCGTCCGGGCATGAGCGTGAACGTTTCTGTATCAACAAAAGATTAAATAAAATGGCCGAACAGGGTTTTACAAAATGGATAATCACGTTTACGGTGATCACAGCCTCCCTACTGGAGCTGATTGATACAACCATCGTAAACGTCGCATTGCCACAAATCCAGGGAAACCTGGGCGCAACCTTAGAGGATATCGCCTGGATTTCTACCGGATATGCCGTGGCAAACGTAATCGTACTGCCCATGTCAGGCTGGCTGGGCAGCCGATTCGGACGAAAAAATTATTTCTTAACTTCTATCATTGTCTTTACCATCGCTTCCTTCCTCTGTGGTAATGCTACCTCGCTCGAAGAGCTGATCGCATTCCGTATTTTACAGGGTATTGCAGGAGGTGGACTGATCTCTACCGCACAGGCGATCCTTCTGGAAACCTGGCCGCGTGAAGACGTGGGTATAGCTACCGCATTATTTGGTCTGGGAGCTGTTGTAGGCCCTACTGTAGGTCCAACTATCGGTGGATATATCATTGATATCAGCAGCTGGCCATGGATCTTCTACGTGAATATTCCCGTCGGGATTCTCGCGGCCTACTGTACCTATACGTATATACGAACGACGCCAAAAACCGGTCAGGGACAACCTGTAGACTGGTGGGGAATTGGCCTGCTGGCCGTTGCTGTAGGTAGTTTACAGACAGTATTGGAAAAAGGCGAAAGTGAAGACTGGTTCGCCACACCATATATTACCGCACTGGCCGTTGCTTCGGTACTGGGATTACTGCTGTTTATCTGGCGTGAGACCACTACAGACCACCCTATCGTCAACTTTAAGATCATGCGACACCGTAGTTTCTCAGTGGGGATGTTCACCTCCTTTATTCTTGGTTTCGGTCTGTACGGTTCGGTATTTGTGTTCCCCGTATTCTGTCAGAATCTACTGGGATTCTCGGCACTGCAAACAGGAGAATTACTCTTCCCTGGTGGATTATGTACCATTGCCATGATGCCTTTTATCGGGATGTTCCTGAAAAAAGGAATTCCGGCGCAGTTTATGGCTACCATTGGGATGTTCCTGTTCTTTGTATTCTGTAATATGCTCAGCAAATCTACGCTGGCTTCGGGAACGAGCGACTTCTTCCTGCCGCTGATCATCAGGGGTGTGGGTATGGCTCTGTTATTTGTGCCGCTGACTACGCTGGCGATACAGGATCTGAAAGGTGCTGAGATTGGTCAGGGTTCAGGTCTGAATAATATGATGAGGCAGCTGGGCGGATCTTTCGGGATTGCGGCTTTAACTACGCTGATCCACACGCGTCAGGGATTCCACAGAAGTAACCTGCTGACTAACCTGAATGAGGGTAACCCTATATTTGTACAGCGCTTTAACGCTTTCATCAATAATTTTATGGGTAAGGGCTTCTCCATGTCTGATGCCAGACACATGGCCACACAGGCGATGGAAGGAACACTCATCAAGCAAACTTTGCTGCTCACCTACAGCGATGCCTACTGGGTGGCAGGAATGGTCATGCTTTGTTCTATACCCTTGCTGTACCTGCAGAAATTTAAAAAGAACGTGGATATTCCGGCCGACGTTCACTAATGTTATTACCAATCCATCCTTAAGAAAAATGGCTGTCCTTTTGGGACAGCCATTATCTTTTCCAAAAAAATTTACATTTTTTGCGATTGCTGCTACACAACAAATGCATTATACTTTAAATGATTGAAAACCTTTCTGAAAGCAATTTAGATTTTATTTACCAGCAAACCAAAATAAATTTATTAACATTATTCTATAGATCTTACCGTCATTTTTCTTAGCTTCAGCGCGTAAAAATTTACCATTAGTAATCATGCAGAAACCAAGATTTACAGGTCAGAGAGAATCCATATTCAACAACGAGGTTGTTTCCAGATTCGAACTTTACAATAGCCTGTTCCTGACCCTCCCATTTTATAAGATCAAAGATACAGGTACTCTCCTGCCTCTTTTTATTAAATATTGTGAAGACGGAGTCAAGAATCAGAAGACGCCTGCCGAGATCATTAATGTCTTTTTTGAAAAATATACGCAGGCAGCTAATGCCAAGGATGTGATCGACTTACTGTTCAGGTTTATCCAGTATATCGAGCGTCAGGTGGTGCTTTTTGATGCAGTAGAAGACGCTTCTTTCACAAAATTAAATACAGCAGAAGGCCAGAGTTCTCTGAGGTCAATGTTGAAAAAGAGCGAATCCAGTGAAGATGTTTATCAAAAAACAGTGCAGCTGATTGAGGATCTTTCCCTGCGCCTGGTGCTTACCGCCCACCCTACCCAGTTTTATCCGGGCAGTGTGCTTTCTATTATTACTGACCTTACAGCAGCGATTAAGATCAATGACATTGTAAGTATCAACCAGCTTTTACAACAACTCGGAAAAACTCCGTTTTTTAATAAAACTTCACCTACACCGGTAGATGAGGCATTGAGCCTTTCATGGTATCTGGAAAATGTATTTTATTTCGCAGCAGCCAATATCCAGTCGGAAATTGACAGCAGTCTCGAAGAATATAACATCCCTACAAAAAAAGCAATCGAACTGGGCTTCTGGCCGGGTGGCGACAGGGACGGAAATCCTAATGTTCATGCTGAACATACGATGCAGGTGGCAAAAATGCTGCGTCAGATCCTCTTCCGCTGCTATTACAGGGATTTCAGAAAACTGAAACGCAGGATTACCTTCAGAGGGGTGGAAGAGGTGATTTACAAAGTACAGGATACCTTATATAACCACGCTTTTGATACCAATACCGTTCCGGAGAATATCTCAGATTTCCTGACTGAAAACCTGAACCTGATTAAATCTACCCTGATTGAATCTCATGACGGACTGTTTGCTGATCTGGTAGACGACCTGTTACGCAAAGTAGAACTTTTCGGAAGTCATTTCGCTTCACTGGATATCAGACAGGACAGCAGGGTACTGAGAGATGTTCATGCCTACTGCCGCCAGAGCAAACCTATTATTTCTCTTTTCCCCGAAAACTTTGATGAACTTTCGGAGACGGAGAAAATTGCCCAGCTTTCTTTTAAAAGTGCAAAAGTAATTTATGCAGGAGAAGGTACCCCGCTGATTAAGGATACTCTGCAAACCATCGCTGAGATCAAACAGATCCAGCAAAGCAATGGTGAGCTGGCTTGCCACCGCTATATTATCAGTAATTGCCAGCAGGCTTCAGACATCCTGCAGCTGATCGAACTGTTCTTATGGAATGGTTGGGAAGAAGATCAGCTGACGATCGATTTTGTTCCTCTGTTTGAAACTGTGGGCGATCTGCAGGTAGCAGCAGATGTCATGGATACTTTATATTCACACCCTTTCTACAGAAAACACCTCGAAAGCAGGGGCAACAGACAGGATATCATGCTGGGCTATTCCGATAGTACCAAAGACGGTGGATACCTCACTGCAAACTGGTCGATCTTCAATGCTAAGGTGGCATTAACTGCCATCTCAGAAAAACATAACATTCGCCTGGCGTTTTTTGACGGCCGTGGTGGGCCTCCTTCAAGGGGTGGCGGTAAAACACACTTGTTCTACGCCTCTATGGGCAAGGAGATTGCCAATAAAAACATCCAGTTAACGATACAGGGCCAAACGATCAGCTCTCAGTACGGATCTATAGACAGTGCCGGGTTCAACATCAGTCAGCTGATCAATGCCGGTATATCGGCTGGAATGAAGGAAAAACACAACATCCTGCTGGATCCCTTACACAAAGATATTATTAATGTAATGGCCAAAGATAGTTTCGACTCCTTTGTGAGCCTGAGAAACCACCCGCTGTTTATGGGTTACCTGGAGCGTTATTCTCCGCTGAGCCTGTTGTCAAAGATCACGATCAGCAGCAGACCGGTGAAAAGAAGCTCAGGAGCAAAACTAAAGCTGGAAGACCTGCGTGCCATCAGCTTTGTTACCTCATGGGGACAACTCAAACAGAATATTCCGGGATTCTACGGCATCGGTACTGCGCTTAAAAACCAGGAAGAAGCAGGAAACTGGGAAAATCTGCGCAAAACTTATCAGGAATCAGGTTATTTCAAAACGATCATCGACAACTGTATGATGTCTATGAGTAAGGCTGATTTCTCCATCACTGCACATTTTGCCAATGACCCTGAATTCGGGGATTTCTGGAAGATGCTGAATGCAGAATACGAGCTTTCGAAAGCATTACTGCTTAAACTTGCCGGTCATGAAACCCTGATGGAAAACTATCCGGTAGAAAAGAGATCTGTAGCCGTAAGGGAGAAGATTGTGCTTCCACTAGTACTGATCCAGCATTTTGCACTGGAGAAACTGCAGGAAGAATTAACTGAAGAAGAAGTACAGTCCTACCAGAAACTGGCAATCCGTACAGTGTATGGAATTGTCAATGCAGGCAGGAACTCTGCATAAAACAGAAAAGGCGCCCTAGAGGGCGCCTTTTTTTATGTTTGACAGTAAAGCCTAGTAAAGCACTTTACCAGCTGAAGTAACGATTGAAGCGATACGTACCGCATCAAATACGCGTTCTTCGGTAGCTCCTAAAGCCAGGATAGATTTCTCATGTGCATTTACACACATCTCACATCCGTTTACAGCAGAAACTGCCAGACTCATCAGTTCAAAAAACTCTTTACCTGTCACCGGGCTGCTCATTAACTGCATACGCACACGGGCAGGAATCTGGGTATATTTTTCTTTTCCTGTAAAATGACGGAAACGGTAGAATACATTATTCAATGCCAGCAAAGAGGCACATCCTGCAGCTTCAGCGATCTCTTCTGCTGTAGCTTCTTTTGCCAGAGCCTGTTTTTCAAAAAACTCCGTTAATACTTTATTATTGTTGTTCACCGCAATGCTCAATGCTACCAGGGCGCATTCTTTCTCTGACAAGTGTGCAGAGGTAAGTGTGCTGGTGAAGTTCAGTTTCAGGTCGCGTACATACCTTGAATTGCCTTTTTCAAGCAGGCCAATACTATCATTTCTGTAGTCAGCTTCCAATCCCACTACGGCTAAAAGCTCTTGTATAGTTTCTGTAATTTCGCTCATTTTATAATTTTTAGCTTGAATAATTGTCACAAAAAAAGCCCCTGCAAAATGCATTACAGGGACTTTTCGATATAATGGTTAGATTAAACTGTTAAAGTTGCTTCACCTTTTTCCCAGTTGCAAGGGCAAAGTTCGTCAGTTTGTAAAGCATCAAGAACTCTCAATACTTCTTTAACGTTACGGCCAACGCTCAGGTCGTTCACACTTGCCCAACGGATAATTCCTTGTGGGTCAATGATGAAAGTAGCACGGTAAGCGATTTTTTCATTTGGCTCAAGAATATCTAAAGCTTCAGCTAAAGATTTTGAAGTATCTGCAAGCATTGGGAATTTCAATCCGCGCAGGTCATCATGATTGTGTCTCCATGCCAAATGCACGTTTTCAGAATCTGTTGAAGCACCGATCAAAGTAGTATCACGGTCACGGAACTCACCATAATTAGCGTTAAATTCAGCAATTTCTGTAGGGCAAACGAAGGTAAAATCTTTTGGCCACCAGAACATGCAAGTCCATTGGTTGTTCTCATTTACCAAAGAATCAGAAGTTAATGTTTCAAACTCTTTTCCTTTTTCAATACTTACTACAGCTGTTTTAGAATACGCCGGGAATTGTTCACCTATATTAATCATATGTCTTTGAATTGTTTTATCTGGCGCAAAAATACGTCAATAAAGGTGTTTTGACAAGTGATCGCCATCATATAACACATAGTTAATATTGATGTCCTCATAGACAAAACCTATCCTACTTTAAAGCATTAAAAAAGTTAAACTCCGCCCTGATCAGGTACATGTTTTTGTTGTATCTGTTTTCCATTCCACCGGCAGCCTGAAACCTGTAACCCAAATCAATACGGGTCCGGCTGTTCAGGATCATCTGAATTGCAGGGGCGAAATCCACATAAGACCTTCCGTTTGCAGGATTGGTTTTACCCAGGATCTCGAAATAAACATTAAAATTAGGCTGGTTATAATTTTTGTAATGTACCGGCAGTACCAGGTATCCTGAAGATAAACTGTAGGCGATGAGTCCATCAGGACGCTGTGTCCCTTCCATTACGCGATCGTCCTGCACAAAAGCCTGCATATAACTCAGATTGGCAGACAGGGCCAGCTTATGCAGCAACTGCGTAGCCACAATCCCCGCCTGCGCCCCGCTGTTGTCTCCCTCCAGGTTGATGTCCTGCGTGAGCAGCGGTCTTTTGCTGGTGCTTAACCGTCCGTAGGCAGCCATCCGGAAATGGCGCTGGGATTCATCCAGTGATAAAAAGCGATACTTGGCATACACACTCCCCCCTTCCAGTCTGTAGTTGCCATCCATATCAGATAAAAAAGCCTGCCCGTGCAGCATCAGCTTTTTGTTAAAGCTCAGCATTAATTCGGGAATCGTTCTGTTCATCTTCTGACCACTGAAGATACCTTCATTAGTCAGGCGGATTCCCAGCGATTTGGCAGGCATATTACTTGCAGGCTCGGTAAAGACATAGAGCTCCTGCGCAGTAGCACGCAGGCCAAAGCCAAGCTGCAGCAGCAAGGCAGCTAAAAATACATATTTCATCTTCCCGGTCTTAAATGCTCAGGTGAACGATACGTGTAGTCTTACCATTTACCGTCCCGCGGCCACTTGAGTATGTATCCATTTTGAGCTGGGCAGCATTCTTTTTAAATGCCGAAGAACTGATGAAATCTTTATCCAGTATTTTTGCAGTGACAGCCCCGTTCAGGGTCTTGTTTTTTGCATTGGTAAATTTCAGCACAGTATGACCACTTTGGGCTAAACCAGCCTCGTCTATCACTGTCTGGTTAAAATTGAAGGTTGCATTAAGTTCCCCGATAGAGAATCCGGCATCCTGTACCTTATCCCTGATCTGGTCAACATTCACCTGCTGATCTTTTTTAAAAGTCAGCACAAAAATGTTCCTGTCAAGATCTGGCTTGATGCTTTCTATAAAGCTCAGGCTTCTCAAAGAGGTTTCAGTAGCTTTTGAGCACATAGAACAGGTTAATCCGTTTACCTGTAACTCTGCTTTTGAAATTTTTTGTGCAAAGGTTTGTCCGCCGGTTAGCACTACCGCTAAAAGTATGATGATATATTTGAAAGTCTTCATGATATGTTTTTTAGAAATTTGAAATAAATAAATTATTCCACAGGGATTCCTGCAGAAAAGCTCAATTCATTCCTGGTCTAATTTCTGAAAACACAATTGTACGCGTAGAGCGACACACGCGTGGATAAGGGAGGTGCTTTATTTTCTATCCTGCTGAATAATTTCGGCAAGACATTATCCAGTGCTTCCCATACAAGAGGGAAGAAAAACAACTGGATACTAAAGTTTTTTGGAAGACTGACAGCAGCGCCCGACTGGTGACTATCCTTAATTTTCGCATCAACAGCCGTATTTTTACAGCAATTGTCACTTTCCGCTTTTTTCTCCGCAGCCACACAGCCTTTGCATTTGGCCCTTTGCGTGAAGTGTACAGAAGAAAGGCTACCCCCACAAAAATGCAGGCTCAAGGCTACTCCTATTACACTTATCAGGTAAAAGGCGCACAATCCAAGGGCTATTTTTTGTTTCAGTTTCACTTTAGCAAATTTAACAATAAATTTCTAAGAATTACAATTCTCTGTAACTTAGCCCTATGAAAATTATCTCCTATAACGTTAACGGAATACGTTCTGCATCTACAAAGAACTTCTTTGGCTGGCTGCAATCAACCGATGCAGATATGATCTGTCTGCAGGAAGTGAAAGCATTGCCGGTGCAGATCCCAGAGATCATTGAACTGATTGAACAGCTGGGCTACCACCACTACTGGTTCAGCGCAGAGAAAAAAGGATACAGCGGAGTAGCTATTTTCAGCAAGATCAAACCCAATCATGTAGAGTATGGCTGCGGTGAAGAATGGATTGATAAGGAAGGACGCATTTTAAGGGCCGATTTTGACACTTTTTCACTCATGAGCGTATATCTGCCATCCGGATCATCCGGAGAGGACAGACAGGCTAAAAAATATGAATTTATGGAGTTCTTTGAGAGCTATATCAAAAAACTCAGAGTAAATACACCCAACCTGATCATTTCAGGAGATTACAATATCTGTCATACAGCGATTGATATCCATAACCCAAAATCAAATGCAAATTCATCAGGTTTCCTTCCGCAGGAAAGAGAATGGATGCAGCTTTTCCTTGACAGCGGCTTTATAGATACCTTCAGGCATTTTAATAAAGACCCGCATCATTACACCTGGTGGAGTTTCAGGGCCGGGTCAAGAGGCAAGAACCTGGGCTGGCGTATCGATTATCACCTGGCTACAGTACCGATGCTGCACCGTCTGCAAAACGTAACCATCCTGCCGGATGCAGTGCATTCTGATCACTGCCCTGTGCTGCTCGAAATTGAGGCTTAAACGCTGAAGTCGTAGATCTTGTCAGGGCTCAGACAGAGGTCGAGCTTTACATCATTTTCGTGGGTATCAGCAATGATATCCACGTTTTCAAAAAGGGATATACCAACTTTCAGGGCATCCAGCCCTTCCATAAACCTGTCATAAAAGCCCTTACCATAGCCTACCCGGTAACCCCTGCTGTCAAATGCAAGTAAGGGCACCAGCACCATATCAATCTTGCCGGTGTATTGCTCATCCAGCACCGGTTCAAGAATATTAAATAAACTCTTTTGCAGCTCCTCCTCTCCCTGGTAGGGATGATGTGTCAGTAAGGAAGTCCTGAAATCGGCTTTGGGAACGATAATTTTTATGGCAGGGAAATTCGCCTTCAGCCATTTGATAAAGAGAAAGGTATCTGGTTCATTTTTCTCTTCAATTGGCAGGAAAAGATGTATGGTATTGACATCCTTAAAGTTGAGTCGGGTAAATTGTAAGAGTAACTTTTCGCTGAGGTAGATGACCTGCTCAAAGGTCAAAGCTTTTCTGCGGGCTGTCTCCTGTTTTCTGATTTCCGCTTTAGTCATGACAACAAGGTACAAAAAAATAAGGCTTCGGGAACCACTCCGAAGCCAAAATCAACCTAAACCTAAAACTAAACTATGAAAAATTCTTATTTTACTCTTTCTATGTAATCACCGGTACGTGTATCAACCTTCACTTTATCGCCCTGGTTGATGAACATTGGCACCCTGATCTCCACCCCGGTTTCTACTGTTGCATATTTCTGCGCACTGGTAGAAGTATCGCCTTTAACAGCAGGCTCCGTATAAGTGATCTCCAGCTCGACACTCTGTGGCATTGACGCTACAATAGGTTCTTCACTTTCGAATGAGATAATTACGTTCATTCCTTCTTTCAGAAACTTTACAGCCTCCCCAAACAATGTTTTAGGAACGTTGTACTGATCAAAAGAAGTGACATCCATTACAACAAGGAAATCTCCATCCTCGTATAAATATTGGTAGTCGTTGGTTTCTACGCGACAAATCGTTACCTCTTCGTCAGTACGGAACCTGTATTCTACCAGTTTCCCGGTTTTAACATTCCGCATTTTGGCCTGGTAGAAAGCCCTTAAGTTACCAGGAGTACGGTGAAGAAACTCTTCTACCTGCGTCAACTCACCGTTGAAACGAAGGATATTACCGGTTTTTACTTCTGATGCTTTTGCCATTTTATTTGAAATTGTTGCTTTTAATCTCAGCGCCATTTCGTGCCGCAAAGGTAAAAACAATTTGTGAATCCTGCAATACTTATTTTAAAATTTATTTATAAATTGATTTTCAGACGAATAGATGACAATTCCGGGCAGTCCCGGCATAATATTAATCCTTATAATCCGTTATACTTATCAAATTTTCGCAAAAGGAGTACTCGGTTTCCTGGTTGGAGCCCACCAAAACCAGCTTTTCTGCGGTAAAATCCCTGATCAATTCATGATACCAACCTATTCCCTGCATATCCAGGTTAGAAGTTGGCTCGTCCAGCAGGAGCAGCGGCGCATCCGTACAGCAGGCGAGCGCAAGCTTGGTACGCTGTTTCATCCCTGAAGAAAAGTATTTCAGAGGTTTATCCTGAGATTTAGCCAGCCCCAGCAGATCCAGGACACCCGCAGCAGACAGACCCGGGTAGTAACTCTTGAATTTAAAATGAAATTCTATAGTTTCCTGCAGACTGAACTCCTCTACCAGATCAAGATAGGGGGCGGCAAAGCTGAGCTGTGTATAGATTTTTTCTACCGGGATGATATTTCCGTCGCTATAGGTGATACTTCCCTCAGAAGGCGCCAAACTGCCTAAGATTACACTTAAGAGCGTCGATTTACCTGAGCCGTTTGGCCCGAGTATGGCATATTTGCCGGCAGAATTAAACTGGTAGCTGAAATTTCTGAAAATCCACTCCTGGTTAAATCTTCTGCCGGCATCCTGTAAATCGATCGTCATCAATGATGATTAGCTTACTGTACCAAAACCTTTCATTACACCACGGTTAGAGTTGCGGATGAAGTCAACGATCTCATCGCGGATTTCCGTAGGTGCAAATTCGGCCTCTATTTTATCAAGGGCCTTCGTTACGTTGTTGTGTTTCACAAAAAGTACCCTGTAGATTTCCTGGATTTCGTTGATTTTCTCTGAAGAGAACCCACGGCGTCTTAATCCCACAGAGTTGATACCAGCATAGGAAAGTGGTTCCCTTGCCGCTTTAACGTAAGGAGGAACATCTTTACGTACCAGTGAACCACCAGTCACAAAAGCATGTGAACCCACTTTTACAAACTGGTGAATAGCTACCAGGCCTGCCAGAACAACATGACTGCCAATAGTAATATGGCCCGCCAGTGTAGTACTGTTTGAAAAGATACAGTGGTCGCCCACTTCACAATCATGTGCAATATGTGAATATGCCTGGATCAGGCAATTGCTGCCGATCACAGTTTTCCATTTATCCTTGGTACCCCTGTTGATGGTTACACACTCCCTGATGGTCGTATTGTCACCAATTTCTGCAGTAGTAACTTCTCCGGCGAATTTCAGGTCCTGAGGGACACCGGAAATCACTGAACCCGGGAAGATTTTACAATTTTTTCCTATCCTGGCGCCGTCCATGATGACAACATTAGATGCGATCCATGTACCGTCACCAATGACTACGTCTTTGTGAATGACTGAAAAAGGCTCAATAATTACATTTTCGCCAATTTTAGCGTCCGGATGTATATATGCTAAAGGTTGTATCATGATACGCGTTCGCTTTCTTTTACTTTTGAAATTTGTGCCATCATCTCTGCTTCCACAACAATTTTGTCTCCTACCATGCCCACACCTTTCATCTGTGCAATGCCTCTGCGGATCGGTTCCATCAGATCGCATCTGAAAACAATCGTATCACCAGGTAAAACCTGCGCCCTGAATCTCACTTTATCGATCTTCAGGAAATATGTCAGATAATTTCTTGGGTCCGGAACGGTACTCAGCACCAGTATTCCTCCTGTTTGAGCCATAGCCTCAATCTGTATCACTCCCGGAAACACCGGGGCGCCAGGGAAATGACCTTTGAAGAACTCCTCATTCATGGTCACATTTTTTACACCTACAACGTGCGTTTTTGATAATTCCAGGATCTTATCAATAAACAGGAAGGGCTGTCTGTGTGGCAGGATATCCATGATCTGCACCACATCATAAAGCGGTTTCACAGATGGATCATATACTTTCTGAACCTTCTTATTTTTTTCTTTTTTAATCGCTGCCTTGATTTTTTTAGCGAAGGCAACGTTTGCCGCATGCCCCGGACGTGCCGCCATGATATGACCTTTAAGGTGCATACCCACTAAAGCCAGGTCACCGATCATGTCCAGCAATTTGTGTCTTGCCGGCTCATTCTGGTAGCGCAGCTCCATATTGTTCAGGATACCCTGAGGTGCTACATCAATTTTCTCGCGGTTGAAGATCTTGGCCAGGTGGTCAAGTTCATCCTTGGTCACTTCTTTATCTACGATAACAATCGCATTGTTCAGATCGCCACCTTTGATGAGATTGTTCTGCAGCTGGTATTCCAGTTCGTGCAAAAAGCAAAAGGTACGGCAGGAGGAGATCTCTCCTTTAAACTCAGCAATGCTGGATATTACGGCATGCTGACTACCCAGTACCGGAGAATTATAGTCGATCATACAGGTGAACCTGTAGTCCTCCAGTGGCATAGCTACAATCTCTACCTTTCTGTCCGGTTCAGTATAGATGATATTATGCGGAATCTGGAAGTATTCACGGTCAACTTCCTGCTGAACCACACCTGCACTTTCAAGTGCCTCAACAAATAAAATTGCACTTCCGTCCATGATAGGTGTCTCAGGACCATCCAGTTTCATCAGGATATTGTCCAGATCCATCCCTACAAGAGAAGCCATTACGTGTTCCACAGTACTGATACTTGCCCCGTTTTGCGAAATTGTTGTACCTCTGGCCGTGTCCGTAACATTGTCACAGTCGGCATCCACAATTGGCTGTCCCGGAAGATCGATCCTCTGAAATTTGAAACCGTGGTTTTCAGGCGCAGGACAAAAAGTTAAGGTAACATTCGCTCCTGTATGCAGACCTACCCCCTGTACAGAAACTTCGCTTTTTATAGTTTTTTGTTTAACGTTCATTATTGTTGTGTGTGGTACTAACTATGCTGTGTTCGGAATCGCTTTTTAATTCGGCCTCTATTTTTGATATACGTTTTTCTATGTTCGGAAGTTGCTTAAAAAGCACTGAAGCACGCATCCAGTCTCTCAATGGCTGTGCGGGAGTACCGTGCCATTGCTTATTTTCCTGAGCAATGCTGAAATTAATTCCGGCCTGGGCACCAATCTGGGTACCATTTGCAAGGGATAAATGTCCTGCGATACCCACCTGACCACCTACAACTGATTTCTGGCCTACTTTACTACTGCCTGAGATGCCGGCCTGAGCAGCAACAACCGTATTTTCACCTACCTCTACATTATGCGCAATCTGGATCAGGTTATCCAGTTTCACGCCTTTTCTGATAAAGGTAGATCCCATTGTAGCCCTGTCAATAGCCGTATTTGCACCAATTTCGACATCGTCTTCAATGACCACATTTCCAATCTGTGCGATTTTGGAATAGCTACCGTCAGGTTGTGGTGCAAAGCCAAAACCATCACTGCCAATCACAGTATTGGAATGGATCACTACACGGTCGCCAATTACAGACCTATTGTAAATTTTCACACCCGGATGAATCGTATTTGCTGAACCGATTTTGGTGTCTGTGCCCACAAAAACCTGTTGTGAGATCTTTGTGTCATCACCAATCTCCACATTTTCAGAGATATAGGAGAACGCCCCGATAAAAACGTTTTTACCAATCTTTGCAGATGGATGTATAAAAGATGGTTCTTCAATACCCGACTTTACCATTGAAGCATTATACGCTTCATTATATTTTTCGAGCAAAACAGAAAAAGCACTATATGGATCTTTAACTTTCACCAGGGTACAGCTGACAGGCTGAGCAGGGAAAAAGTCCTGACCAACGATCACAACAGAGGCTTGAGTTGAATATATATAATGTTCGTACTTACGGTTCGATAGAAAACATAAGGCACCTTTTTTACCATCCTCTATTTTTGAAAGCTCTGAAACTGTAATGTTTTCATCCCCTTCAATCGTCCCGCTTAAAAAGTCGCTTATCTGCTTGGCAGTAAATTGCATTCTACAAAGTTAAATGTTAAATTGATATGAACAAATAATCCCCACACCCTAATTTTTTTAGAGCGCGCCTTATCGGAAACTAAAAACGGGATTATTATCAAATTATTTTGTTAAAAAATGCTAAATTATTCGTGGATAGCATAGTATATGTTTGGTAACAGTCTTATCCAATGATTCCAAGTTAGATAAATCCGAGGCTTTGGCAATATCTATGGTTTCATTATTTTTCATTAAAATATTAATTGTACTGTTTCCTTCACCTGTATTGTAGGCACGGTTGCTGATCACATCAGTAAAAACAAAGTAAGAAACTTCGTCCTGGTTAATATTCAGGCTGATTTCTGTGTTATCTTTGATAATCTGCATCCGGTTAACATCAGGACTACTGTTACTGATCTCTGTCTTCAGCAGCGTCCGGTTCACCAGCATGGTACACAAAAGCGAAAGCACCCGGTCAGGGTGATCCCGCCATACCTTAACAGAAGCAAAAATATCCTGGTCATCCAGCCGCGAAAACTGCAGTAAATGGATATCCTCTTCCAGAAAGCCTGTTTTTTTCACATCGTTTTTCAAAAAATGCTGCAAAGCAGGCGTTGCAAATAACTCCTCGCCCTTCTCCGCCAGATCTTTCGCCCTCTTCAGGATCTTTACCAGCAGCTGCTCCCCAGCAATCACGGTTTTGTGCAGATACACCTGCCAGTACATCAGCCGGCGGGCCACCAAAAACTTCTCAATAGAATAAATCCCCTTTTCTTCAATCACCAGATGGTCATCAGCCACGTTAAACATTTTGATGATCCGGTCAAAACTAATCACCCCTTCACTAACACCGGTGAAAAAACTGTCCCGGTTCAGGTAGTCCATCCTGTCCAGATCCAGCTGACTGGATATCAGCTGCTGCAGGAATTTCTTAGGATATTTACCGGTAAACACTTCTATCGCCGTGCTCAGGCGGCCCTGAAATTCATGATTCAATTTTTCCATCATCAGCATGGAAATATCTTCATGATGGATGCCTTTTACCAATGAATGCTCCAATGCATGTGAAAATGGGCCATGCCCGATATCATGCAGTAATATGGCTATGGTAGCAGCCTCCTCTTCTGTTCTGGAGATTTCCTGACCCTTGCTCCGCAGCACCTCAATTGCCAGACTCATCAGGTGCATGGCGCCCAGGGCATGGTGAAAACGGGTATGCAATGCCCCCGGATAAACCAGATGTGTCATCCCCAGTTGCTTGATATAACGCAGACGCTGGAAAAAAGGATGCGAGATCAGATCAAAGACCAGTTCAGAGGGTATATTGATGAATCCGTAAACCGGGTCATTTATGATTTTCTTTTTGTTCAATCTTTCGAAAATAAATTATACGGTACAAAAATTGCTATTTTTATCCGTACTTAAGAAAGAGATCTCTCTTTTTAAAGAATTATTTACACCTTATACATACAATAATGCAGGAAACCAAGATTCTCTGGGCCGACGATGAAATTAACCTTCTCAAACCACATATATTACTCTTAAACGAAAAAGGATATCACGTAACAACATTTACCAATGGTAATGATGCGCTTGAAGCCTTTGGGAAAGAGCATTTCGATCTTGTATTTCTGGATGAAAATATGCCTGGCATGAGCGGACTCGAAACGCTTTCTGCCATCAAAAATATTAAAAATGATGTCCCGGTTGTACTAATTACCAAAAGCGAAGAGGAAAACCTGATGGAAGACGCAATCGGGTCAAAAATTGACGATTACCTGATAAAGCCGGTGAACCCTAAACAGGTACTGCTGACGATCAAGAAAATCATCGATAACAAAAGACTGATCAGCGCCAAAACATCCATGGCCTACCAGCAGGATTTCAGACGGTTGGGAATGACGCTGAACGATAAACTCAGCTACGAAGAATGGGTAGATGTATACAAAAAATTAGTATTCTGGGAACTTGAACTGGAAAAGCTGGATGATCCGCAGATGCATGAGATTCTGACCATGCAGAAGTCAGAAGCCAATACCCAGTTTTCCAGATTTATTGAAGATCACTACCTCGGATGGGTAAACGGCAAGGGACAGGCGCCATTGTTGTCAAATGAGCTGCTCCGTAAAAAAGCATTCCCGCTGATCAACTCTACTACACCGGTGTTTTTTATCCTGATTGATAACCTGCGGTACGACCAGTGGAAGATCATCAACCCGCTGATTACAGAACACTTCAGACTGGATGACGAAGATATCTATTCCAGCATCCTGCCTACGGCAACACAATATGCAAGAAACTCGATTTTCTCGGGTCTGATGCCTCTGGAAATGGAAAAACGTTTCCCCTCACTGTGGCAGAATGATGATGATGAGGGCGGAAAGAACATGCATGAAGAAGCATTCCTGGCCGATCAGATCAAACGCAGTGTACGCAAGGACTGCAAATTCAGCTACCATAAAATCCTGACCTATGATGATGGTAAGGCGCTTACAGAGCAGGTAAATAACCTGATGCAGAATGAATTTAATGCCATCGTCTACAACTTTGTAGACATGCTCTCCCATGCCCGTACCGATATGGCGATGATCAGGGAGCTGGCAAATGATGATGCCGCCTACCGGTCGTTAACCTTGTCCTGGTTTGAGCACTCTCCTTTACTGGAATTACTGAAAAAACTCTCGCAGAAACAGGTGAAAATTGTCATCACCACTGACCACGGAACTATCCGTGTAAAACATCCGAGCAAGGTGATTGGCGACAGAAATACGAATACCAACCTGCGCTATAAACAAGGCAGAAACCTGAATTACAATGCCAAAGAGGTATTTCTGATTAAAAACCCTCATGAAGCGCAATTGCCGAAGATCAATATCAGTTCAAATTATATCTTTGCCAAGGAAGACCGTTATTTTGTTTACCAGAACAACTACAACCAGTTTGTAAACTATTATAACGAAACCTTCCAGCATGGCGGTATCTCTCTGGAGGAGATGATCATTCCTGTAGCTACCTATAGTTCACGTTAGTAAAGGCATAAATGAATCTTGAAGTTAATAGTCTTACCGAATTAAACAGCGTAGCCGAAGCGCTGTTTAATTTCGCTGAAGAGGAAAAGGTGTTTATTTTTGAAGGAGAAATGGGCGCTGGAAAAACCACATTTATCAAAGCCCTCTGTAAACATTTGGGTGTAGAAGATGTAGTGAGCAGTCCAACCTTTTCTCTGGTCAACGAATATGCCGCAGGCAGTTCTACCATTTACCATTTTGATTTTTACAGAATCCGTGATATCCGCGAAGCATACGATATCGGTTATGAAGAATATTTTTATTCCGGGCATATCTGCCTGATAGAATGGCCCGAACGTGTAGAAGAGATCCTGCCGGACCACTACATCAAAGTAGGAATCCAGGTTTTATCTCCCGATAAAAGAGCATTTACGTTTAGTAAAAATTACCGTTAGATGCTTGATTTTCATCTTATTTTTCTTAATTTCATTCAAATAAACGCTATATAATGGCTACAGGATTACGGGAAGAAATGGCCTCAATTGCTCAGAAAGGTTTACTACAGCCAAAAGAAACACTGTCAGAACTCAAACAGAAAAGCAACAGTCTTTATATTGGTATTCCCAAAGAGATTTCATTCCAGGAGAACAGGATTGCCCTTACCCCTTTGTCAGTTGCATTGCTGGTTAACAATGGCCATAAGGTATTGCTGGAGAGCGGTGCTGGTACAGGTGCCAATTTCTCTGACAATGATTACAGTGAGCAGGGCGCCATTATCACTTTCAATAAAAAGGATGTTTTTGATGCCGATATCATTGTAAAAATAGCCCCTCCAACCGTTGAGGAGATCGAGTTGATGCACAAAGGTCAGACGCTGATCTCAGCCCTTCAGATGGGTGCCCTCAAAGAAAGCTACCTGAAAGCGCTGATGGATAAAAAGATTAACGCCCTGTGCTTTGAACATTTACGTGATGAAGGAAATATCCTGAGTGTGGTACGTGCGATGAGCGAGATTGTAGGCGCTACTTCCATCTTTATTGCTGCAGAATATCTCAGCAGCGTGACCGGTGGCAAGGGTCTTATGCTGGGTGGTTTCACCGGTGTTCCGCCTACTGAAATTGTGATCCTTGGCGCAGGCACTGTGGGCGAATATGCTGCCAGAACAGCCTTGTCGCTCGGTGCAGAAGTAAAAGTCTTTGACAGTTCGATATACCGTTTACGCCGCTTACAGAATAACCTTGGAAGCCGTGTTTTCACCTCTGTGATGCAGCCTATAGTGCTTGGTAAGGCTGTTACTACCTGTGATGTGGTCATTGGTGCCATCAGGGCAACGCATGGCCGCAGCCCCTGTATCATCATGGAAGAAACCGTAGCCCGTATGAAACCGGATTCTGTGGTGATTGATGTCAGCATCGATCAGGGTGGCTGTTTTGAAACCTCTGAAGTCACCAATCACAAGGATCCTGTTTTCAGGAAACATGATGTGATCCACTATTGTGTTCCTAATATTGCCTCCAGGGTACCCCGGACAGCTTCTTATGCACTGACCAACATCTTCACCCCAATCCTGGTGGATATAGGTGATATGGGGGGACTGATGAATGTGGTCTGGAACAGACCCGGAATCAGGGAAGCGCTCTACATTTACCAGGGGCACCTCACCAGCAAAACGCTTGCAAATATGTTTAACCTGCCTTTCAAGGATATTGAACTGCTGGTTGTAGCCAATCAATAGAAACTATACTTCAGGAACAACAACCTTCGGTTTCCAGACAAACTGCAGGTAAACCAATGCCATGAGGGTAATACCCGTACAAAGGTAGAATGTGGTTGGGATAGTGGAAATATCATCGATAAACAGCCAGCCGGCCAGCAATGCGCCCATTCCAATCCCTGCTTCAAGAGCAATATACATGGTGGCTACAGCTTTTCCACGGTGTGCCGGATCACTGAGGTCAATGGTCCATGCGCTTACCGCAGGAGACAGCATTCCCGTGGCTACGCCATACAGGGCTGAAGCGCACATCAGTGAGAAAGACGATGTTGATATTCCTATCCATACAAGTGATACTGCCAGCATCCCCAGGGATACTTTGAGGATAAGTACCCTTCCATATTGATCTGAGGCCTTACCCGCTACAAAACGGATGAGCAGGGAGGTTAGCGTGAACACTACAAAAAATAAGCCTTTGTTGTTCGTTCCGAGATATTTACTCCAGTCGCCAATAACCGTTAAAATCGCGCCATAGCTTACATAACTCAGCAAGGTGATCACTGCCGCCGGGATAGCCCTGCGATCTATGATCTCCGTTTTATTGATTTTTAGTAAGGCGGCTTTAAACCGTTGTTTATTTTTTAATGATTCTTTCATATTCGCCAGAATCAGTATCGACAGCAACGCAAATATAGATGAGCTGTAAAAAAGCACGTTAATAGAAAAATGATCGGTAACCATACTCCCGATCGCAGGACCTATCGCCAGACCTGTGCTGAAACAAATGCCATGCACCCCCATCGCTTCGCCCCATTTACTTTCCGGAACCAGGTCGGCCACATAAGCGGCAGTAGCCGTAGGTTTAAAACCGGTTGAGAAGCCATGAATCAACCTAAGGAACAGAAATCCCGCTACGGTGGTCAGCACCGGATAGAGAAGTCCGCATATAAAACATACTACAGAGCCTACAGCCATTACAGGCACACGGCCAATGGTATCAGTCAGTTTACCACTGAAAGGCCTGGAAAAGCCCGCAGTGAGTGTAAATAAAGCGATAATCAGTCCTTTGTACGAAGCCCCTCCCATTGCACTCAGATAGGCCGGCAGTTCAGGGATCAGCATGTTAAAGCTGCAGGAAAACAAAAAGGAACTTAAACAGACCAGACCAAATTGTAAAGTGTAAATCGATTGAGCATCGTTTTTCATATCCGGGCAAAAGTAAAAAATAAAATGATCAGAACGTATCGTGAATATACGTAATCACTTTTGCCATTTCTTTCTTTAGCTCTGCTACGGGTGTTACAAAATTATTGTTCATGAAGGAGAAACTGAATGTCCTCCCTTTTTTGCTGATCAGGTATCCGCTTTGGTTATAGATATTGGACAGCGAGCCTGTTTTGCCATATACAAATGGGTGATCTGTTGCCGGATAGGCATTTTTCAGCGTCCCGGTTTTTCCTCCTGCCGGCAGCAGGCTAAACAGCTTTTCCCTGTTATTGATGTGCTGATCAATCATTTTTAGCAACGTCACTATATCTCTCGGTGTAAACAAGTCCATTCTGGAAAGCCCGGAGCCATCCACCCACCGGGGTTTATCCGGCAGGCCTGCAAGATATTTTTCTTCGATGTACCTGATCGCGTCAGTTCCATTGAGGCGCGATTGGAACTGGTTGGCATACACCAGCAGCAGCTGCTCTGCAATAAAGTTGTCACTGGGCAGCATCATCTCCCTTAAAACCTGTTCTGATGGGGCGTTATAGATTGTTTTTGCCATGGCAGGCATTTCCATATGTATCAACCCTACCTTACGGTGCAGGGTATCAGCAAGCAGGCTCAATGTAAGCGCTGTGCTGGTTTTATAGGGAATCTGCTGTTCATAATTTGCCGGAATGCTGGTTCTGGCCGGAAAATGCCAGATGTTCTCATTAAAATTCCTGACTACATTAAATGTGCTGGCAGCGCCGGCAGAATCTTCAGACAAACATTCATTGAAAAGCGCAGGGCTTATGGACAACTTTCCCGGTCCGCTTTTAACGGTAAGCAAGTTATCCATCAGGGGCAGTTCCGTGATTTCTGCCTGGTAATAATCGTTATAATCATCCCATGACCAGCCCAGACCGTAAAAACTTCCAGTGTATCTGCCGGGCGAGAAAAACAACTGCTTTTTGCTGGCAGAAAGAACCTTCAGGGCATGGTCAGCTTTTATCCTGCTCTGCAGCAATGAAGGGTCGCCGGTTCCCCAGAAGATCAGTGAATCTCCTTTTTCAATATACCTCAATGAAGGAACAGAATCAGACAGCAGCTTTAATCCGCCGTAAAAAGTAAATAACTTGGTGTTTGACGCGGGAATAAAGTACTTATCTGCATCTTTTTGGTAGATCATTTCTCCTTTGTCGAGGTCAGACAGGGCGAAACCTACCGGATGATTGCTTAGTAAAGCTGAATTTTTAAATAACTGCCCTACTTTTCTCTCTATTCTGCGGTTACTTGCACAACCTGCAGTAAACAGGACGCATAGCAAGACGATTCCATTCAGACCTGTGAGCTTAAATAGTTTATTTATTTTCATGAACAGCTTTATTGTCTTTGATCCACTCTAAAGTATTGTTTTTTTAATTAATATTCCCTTAATCTATCAAAAAAGGCTGTCAGAAAGCTTGTTGTAACTTTATAATTACACATCTTTGTTGTTTTCGGCAATGAATATCTTTGAACTTCAAGCAATAAACCTAAAAAACTGTTACAGCCAATGAACAAAAGGTCAAACCTGCTGGCAATTGCCGGCATGTGTCTAGTATGCGCATTCAGCACTGATGCCTTATATGCACAAAAGAAATCTAAAAAGAATGCCCCAACGGGCGCTTCTGCGACGCCTCCTCCAGCAGCAAAAAAAGAAGGAATCAAACCCTTCAGCGAAATAATCACCGCCAAGGCCAGAAAAAAGGACGGCCTGTTTAAGACTTATAAAGTTGATGACAAATGGTTCTTCGATATCCCCGATTCACTGTTAAACCGCGAGATGCTGGTTGTGTCACGCCTCAATAAAGTGCCTACGGGTGTATCAGTAGGCAATCAGCAATATGGTGGTGAAGCCTTAAATGAACAGGTGTGGCAATGGGAACGCCGTGGGAAACAGGTTTTCGTACGTGTACCCAGCTATTCGGTGAGAGCTGACAGCACTTCTGATATGTACCAGTCTGTAAAAAACTCTAACCTCTCTACGATCATCGCGAGCTTTGATATCAAAGCCTATAACAAAGATACCAGTGGTGTAGTAATTGACGTGACCGACTTCTACAATGGTGACGTGATGGCTATCGGTGCAACTGATGAACTGAGAAAAGCCTATAAAACAACAACCCTTGATCCTGCCCGTTCTTACATTGATACGGTGAAAACCTTCCCGATGAATATCGAAGTCGTGACAAGCAAAACGTATAAAGCACAGGAATCGCCAATTGACAACAGTATCGGAGCAGTGACGTATGAGTTTAATACATCCATGTTATTGCTGCCAAAAAAAGCTGCTAAACCACGTTTAAATGACGCCAGGATCGGTTATTTCGGACAGACCCAAATTGATTATGGTACAGATGCACAGAAAGCTGAAAAAACGGCTTACATCCATCGCTGGGGATTAGTTCCTAAAGACACTGCAGCCTACCTGCGTGGTGAACTGGTAGATCCTGTGAAACCTATCGTCATTTACATTGATCCGGCAACTCCAAAAAAATGGGTGCCTTACCTGATCGCCGGTATCAACGACTGGCAGGTAGCGTTCCAGGAAGCAGGATTTAAAAATGCAATCGTTGGTAAGGCTGCGCCTACGCCAGCTGAAGATCCTGAATTTAGTGTAGATGACTCACGTTATTCTGTAGTTCGTTATTTTGCATCCAATATTCCCAATGCTTATGGACCGCATGTTTCTGATCCACGATCAGGACAAATCCTGGAAACACATATCGGCTGGTACCACAATGTGATGAACCTGCTTAGAAACTGGGTTTTTGTGCAGACCGCTGCGGTAGATCCTGCAGTTAGAAAAGCAAAATTCAGCGATGAGCAAATGGGTAACCTGATCCGTTTTGTTTCTTCCCATGAAATCGGACATACTTTAGGCCTGCCACACAACTTTGGGTCGAGCTATGCTTATCCTGTAGATTCCCTGCGTTCAAAAACTTTTACAAATACGCACGGAACAGCGCCATCAATCATGGACTATGCACGTTTCAACTATATCGCTCAGCCGGGTGATGGGGTAACACAACTGCACCCTACCATTGGTGAATATGATAAATGGGCAATCAAATGGGGTTACACCTGGTTTCCTGGTAATTTAACGCCAGCCAAAGAGCGTGAAAAGCTTGATGTATGGACCGTTGCCAAAGCAGGAAACCCATTGTTTTATTATGGCAGACAGGGAACTTCACTTGATCCGCGCCTTCAGAATGAAGACCTTGGAGACAATGCAATGAAAGCCAGTGGTTACGGTATCGCCAACCTGAAACGTATTCTTCCAAACGTAGAAAAATGGACGTTTGAGAAAGGTAAAGATTATAGCGACCTGAAGGAGATTTATTCCGAGGTGATCACTCAGTTTAATCGTTACATGGGCCACGTTACGACTAACATCGGCGGTATGAGCGAAAACTTCAAGACCTATGATCAGAAAGGTGCTGTTTACACGTATTTGCCAAAGAGCAAACAAAAAGAAGCCGTTTCTTTCCTGAATACGCAGTTATTTAATACGCCTTTATGGCTGATCAATAATGCTGAGCTGAATAAATTTGACAACGGCGTATTGCTGAACAATATCAAAGCAGTACAGGCGAATACCCTGGCGAGTATCCTCTCTCCTTCACGTATTGCAAGGTTATTAGATAATGAAACAAAGAATGGCTCTACAGTTGCATATACGCTTCCTGAGCTCTTCAAAGACCTTCACACCAGTATTATCCCGGCCAGCAGACCAGACGCCTTTAAACGCAACCTGCAGCGTGCATTTGTAGACCGTTTAGGTACGCTGATGACACAGGAAATGCAAGCACCTCCGGGAATTGCCCCTGCCCGTCTTGCTGATTTTGGTATGACCCCGGTGAATGTATCTCTTTCTGATATCAGACCTTTGGTGAGAGCAGAATTGAAAACATTACTGACGACCGCTAAAGCAAGGGCTGTTGCTGGTGATGCGATTACAAAAGCACATTATGACGACCTCGCCATCAGGATCAATGATATTTTGAATCCAAAAAAATAATTGCTATCTTCCCTATTAGAGCCCTTGCAGAGTGATCTGTAAGGGCTTTTCTTTTACTATTGCCTATACCTGGCCCGGTCATTACTCATACTATGCCCGAATCTACAGGGTCTTTATCTGGTACCAGGAATAGGTCAAAAAGATACTTGTAACGTGTTCAAACCGGGTTTGATACGGGTTTGCAATGGCCAACATCCATACCAAACCCGTACCAAACCCGTACCAAACCCATCGAAAAGCCGTTTTAAGTACCTTTCAGACCTATTTTTGATCCTTTGTAATAACCCTATAATCTCCAGCATATACCGAGTAAGATACGAGCAAGGTATGAGGAAGATATGGGTATGCTACGAGCAAGAATATGTATTGTACATTATCCTATATTTGCTGTAAATGCGTTTTGTTGATATGAAAGTACTCCGATCCCTGTTGATGATGATAAGTCCTGTTCTGTTTTTGCTGGCCTGTAACGGAAAACCAGGCAAAGAAAAACCAGAGCCAAAAACAAGATTAGACCTGAGCCCGATCACAGGGATCAGATATACTGAAGTAAAAAGACGCTTCAGCAATGGCCTGTCCTATGACAGTATGGGCTTTGCACAGGAACCCAGCTGGATCATTCAGCTTAAAAATCAGGACACCATGTCTGCCTATGACCCGGCAAAAAAAATCATGCAGGGCTTTCATCTGACCTATGATCATGGTGATGTCTACAATTTTGCCAAAGAATATTTCAGGTTTAAACTCATCAGTAAAGATAGCTTAGTTTTCCAGCGGTTGCAAGTGTCAAAAAAAGAAATTGCTGATGATATCAGGTCTGATGTAAACATGACCTTTTATGCTGACAGCTATATTAAAAACGTTTTACATACGTCTGCAGAAAAGCTGCAGCGGCCGACCCGCAAGGATACATTGTTTATCGCCGGATTAGTAGAACGTGCCAACCGTTACCCCGATCAGACCGACAGTGTCTTTGCTGCAAGACAGGTTGCCGAACTGATTCCGCGTGATAACAGGATCTCTGTAGAGCGTCTGAGCAGTGTAGATGTGCTGAATGGCAAAACTGAAGCTTATGATTACCTCTACCCGAGATACCACGTAGTCATCCCTGATGCCTATAAAGATTTTGGCTATGAATTTAATATTCTCGTGGCTCCGGATGGCAAACTACGGCTCGGAAAGTTTTTCACTAACCTGCCCGAATACCGGGAAGTGCGCAAAAAAGTTTTAGCCGGCATCACAAGCGTCTATTTACAAAATTTATTAAAAATTAAACCGGGAACAACTCTGGGTATGCCTCATACCAGCGAAGTAACGGTCTCCGTGTCGGGCAGAAAAAGCACTAAATAGACCAATTAAAATTATATTCATCAAAAAATGAAGCAATTGCAGATTATAAAAAAATAATCACTACCTTGCCAACTTAATATTTAATACTTAATACAATGCAAGAAGGAACAGTAAAATTTTTTAATGTAACTAAAGGTTTCGGATTTATCGTACCAGCTAATGGCGATAGCGAAATTTTTGTACATTCAACAGGCCTTATCGATGAAATCCGTGAAAACGACAAAGTAGAATACGAAGTTGAAAGCGGTAAAAAAGGTTTGAATGCGATCAATGTTAAAGTAATCTAGATTATTATAACCATAATTCGTACAAGCTTCCTGATCTGAGATCAGGAAGCTTTTTTTATGTCTTCTTCTGTGCTGAAGCATAAAAAAATTGCTGTTTCCTTCGCTCTCTCCACCCATCTTTTTTATCTTTAAATTTATTCTCTTTTAAATGGGCGGCAATTACGAAATCTTAATTTCCAAGATTAACGAATTCAGAAGAAAATTTTATCTGAATAAACTGCTGCGTGGTACCATCTATACGTTAACCCTCCTGCTGAGTCTGTATCTGGTGCTGTTTCTGCTGATCTATTTTATCCGCCCAGTACCTTACATTAAAACCATCTTATTCTTCGCTTATCTCGTCCTGCTTTTCGTATCGGCAGCCCTGGGAATAGTTAAACCAGCATTGGCGTACTTTAGCCTCAGCAAAGTGCTCAGTCTTGAAGAATCCGCTACGCTGATTGGAAATCACTTTGAGCCTATACGTGATAAATTACTGAATACGCTACAGCTGAAAGCCCTTGCTGAGCTCTCTCCCTCACAAAATCAACTGATCCTTGCCGGCATCGACCAGAAAATCAATGATCTGAAACCTATTCCTTTCAGCAATGCCATAAGTCTTAACGACAATAAAAAATACGTCAAATACTTCCTGGCGCCACTGGCACTCATCCTGCTGGTAGCCGTACTTGCACCCGTAGTCTGGCGGGAAGGGACGCGTAGTTTCATCCAATACAATAAAGAAATTTTACCTGCTGCTCCCTTTAATTTTGTGCTCAGGAATGCCGTGATGACGGTTACACAAGGTGACGACCTGCTGATCGAACTGGAGCTTAAAGGAGATCAGATTCCACAGGAAGTTTATCTGAACGACGGTGTAAATTTATTTAAACTGGAAAAAAAGGACCATACCGGGTTCAGCTATACTTTCAAAAATCTGCAGCGAAGTCAGAATTTCCGCTTCAGTGCCGGTGGCTTTGATTCCAGAGCCTACCAGCTGACAGTTAAGCCGCGTCCCTCCGTCCTCAGTATTGAGGCCAGCCTCGATTATCCGGCATACCTGGGGAAGAAAAATGAGGTCATTGCAAATGCGGGCGACCTTATCCTCCCCGAAGGGACCACCGTCACCTGGAAGATATTTACTGAAAATGCAGGTACGATCCTCTTCAGCATAGATGGCCATACTAAAGAACTGCCCATGACCAATAATGAGGCACGCTTTCTGGCCAGGCTCAGAAAAAGTCAGCACTACCAGATTGTACCAAAAAACAATTTCTCGGCACACCCGGATTCAGTGAATCATCAGATCGAGGTAATACCGGACCTGGCGCCCTCCATCAATGTGGAGGAAAAAGTGGATTCTCTGAGCAGTAAGGCGCATTATTTTAGGGGAAACATCAGCGATGACCATGGCTTCAGTTCCCTGAAGTTTATTTATATCATCAGAGAAAATGGTGCAGAGAAAAATAAAGTTTCAGCTTCCATTCCCATTCAGCCGGCACAGCAGGAAAATGTTTTCCTCTACTACTGGAACCTCAAAAACCTGAGCCTTAAACCAGGGCAGACTGTAGATTACTATCTTGAAGTAGCAGATAACGATGCCGTAAATGGCGCTAAAAAAACCCGCTCTGCAATCAAAACATATACGCCCTTATCTGATCAGGCACTGTCGAAACAACAAAATACAGAGAGCGGCAGCCTGAAACAAAAAATGAACACTGCCATCAAACTTGCGGCCGAAGTGGAAAGGGACAGCAAAAGATTGGGTGAAAACCTGCTGGATAAAAAAGACCTTTCTTTTGAAAATAAAAAGGAGATTAGCCAATTGCTGGATAAACAGAAAAAACTGGAAGAAACTGTAAAAGAAATCCAGCAGGCAAAGGCAAAAAACAGCAACGATCAACTGGAAGAAAAGTCTGACAGAGCCGCCATCGCTGATAAGCAAAAACAGATTGATGAGCTTTTTAAGAATGTTCTGGACCCTAAAACCAAAGCATTGCTTGAAAAATTACAGAGCCTCATGGATCAGAATAATAAAGACCAGGTTCAGAATGAACTGTCCAAAATGAATATGGACAATAAATCGCTCAAAAACGAGCTGGACAGAGTCCTGGAACTCTACAAACAGCTGGAATTTGAACAGAACCTGGCCAATAAGGTGGAGCGCCTGAAAAAGCTTTCAGATGCCCAGAAAGAGCTGAGCAGAAGATCGCAGGAAAAAAATGCTGATGCGGGAGCACTAAAAAAACAACAGGAAAAAGCGACACAGGAATTTAAGGAACTACAGCAGGAGCTGAAGCAACTCGACCAGAAAAATCAGGCCCTGGAACGTCCCAACAGCTTTAACCCAATGGACAAAGAAAGCGTGACGGTAACGCAGCAACAGCAGCAGAGCATGGAAAATCTGGAGAAAAAACAGCAGCAGAAAGCCGCTGAAAACCAGAAAAAAGCGGGCGAAGAGATGCAGAAAATGGCGAAAGAAATGGAAGACTCCAATCAGGCATCGGCCGAGATGGAAAACAACCTGAATACCGAAGAATTGCGCCGGCTTCTTCAAAACCTGCTGCAGACATCATTTGATCAGGAAAAGGTGATGCTCAGCCTGAAGAAAATATCTCCCTCAGACCCTGCCTATACAAAAAATGTACAGCAGCAACGCGATATCAAAGACAACATGAAAACTATTGCTGACAGCTTGTCCTCGCTGAGCAGGCGCATTCCGCAGATCGAAAGCACGGTCAGCGAAGAGATGCAGAAAATTAATTTTAACGTGGATAAAAGCCTGGAGAGCCTGGCAGAGCGCCGCACCACTGAGGCTGCCAGAAACCAGCAGTACACCATGACCTCGGTCAATAACCTCTCGCTGATGCTCAACGAAGCGCTGGATCAACTGGAAAAAGCAAAGAAAAATGCTAAATCCGGTGGCAAGGGAAAAGGAAAACAATCCATGCAGCAATTGCAAAAAATGCAGGAGCAGCTCAATAAAAATATGCAGCAGGCAAAGCAGCAGCTGGAGAAAGAAGGTAACAAAGGCACTGTGCCTAAAGGGAAAATGACGGAGGGTTTTGCAAAAATGGCCCAGCAGCAACAGATGATCAGGGAGGCGCTTCAAAAGATCAATGCTGAAGAAAATAAAGATGGTAAGGGATCACTTGGCAACCTCAACCAACTGGTGAAGGAAATGAAAATGACAGAATCAGACCTCATCAATAAGCGGCTGGAAGAAGAAACGATCAGACGCCAGCAGGGGATTACGACCAAATTGCTGGATGCGGAAAAGGCAAGCCGCGATCAGGATGAAGAAGGGAAAAGAGAAAGTCAGGCCGGAAAGGATTTCCCTCCATCCTACCCAAAAATGCTCGAAGAATTTAAAAAGAGCAATCTCAGTGAAAAAGAGTTTTTGCAGAAACTACCTCCTACATTGAACTACTATTACAAAAATAAAATATCAGCATATTTTAAATCACTAAATTTGCTGAAGTAAATTCATTATATGCGTAAGGCCCCCATCTATTTTTTCTCAGAAGAAGTAAACTACACCGTAAAAAATAAGATCCTCATCAGGAACTGGATCAAAGAAACAATCATCGCAGAAGGATATGAACTGGAAGAATTAAATTTCATTCTCTGTTCTGACGAATATTTACTGGCTATGAACCAACAATACCTGAAACATGACACTTATACCGATGTAATCACTTTTGATAACTCAGAGGGCCTTAAAACGATTCTTGGTGATATATTTATCAGTATTGAGCGGATACAGGAAAATGCCAGACAATTTAAAACAACTACGCAACAGGAACTATGCCGCGTAATGATTCATGGCACGCTCCATTTACTGGGATATCCTGATAAAGGAAAAGCTGCAAAGACGCTGATGACACAAAAAGAGGATCAATACCTGGCCTTATTAAAACCGAAACAATAAGAACCACCTGATTATCAAATATTTACATACATTTTATTGATTAAAAAAGGTCAGTAAAACGTAATTTAAAATCAATACGCCGATACCCCCGGCACATGACTACGATACCCGCAAATTATGTTTACTTTTGCAGGTAATTTCTTATCCTATAATTCGTTAAAAAAATACTTTGAGCACATTAATTGCAGCAGAAAACTTAGGCCATGCCTACCATGATGAATGGTTATTCAAAAATTTAACCCTGGGCATCCAAACCGGACAGCGTGTTGCGCTTGTCGGTATTAATGGCGCCGGTAAAAGTACTTTATTAAAATTATTGGCCGAGCGCTTCAGTCCGCTGGAAGGAAAGATTGTAAAGAATAAATTTGTTAAGATTGGATTTCTTGATCAGGAGCCCTCCTTCCCGGATGGATACTCGATCAGTGATTTTATTTTTTCACAGGAAAACAAACAGCAGCAACTGATCAGGGAATATGAGGAATTAATTGAAGATCCGAATCCTGATGAGAAAAAGCTCAACCGTTTATACGAAGAATTAAGCGAGCACAATGCCTGGGAATACGAACATGAAATCAAAACGATTTTAAGCCGTATGGGTATTAACCACCTGCAGCAACAGATTTCTACATTGTCTGGTGGCCAGAAAAAACGTCTTGCTCTCGCGAAACTGCTGATCGAAGATCCGGAGATTTATGTGCTTGACGAGCCTACCAACCATTTGGATATCGATACGATTGAGTGGCTGGAAAAACTGCTCACTTCAGGAAATAAAACTATTTTGCTGGTAACGCACGACAGGTATTTCCTGGATAATGTATGTAATACAATTGTAGAGCTTGACCGAGGTAAGATCTATAATTACACTGGAAACTACGCCTACTTCCTGGAAAAAAAATCTGAGCGTGAGGCTTCAGATGAAAGTACATTTCAGAAAAATAAGAACCTCTTAAAAAAAGAATTGGAATGGATGCGCAGAATGCCACAGGCAAGGGGTACAAAATCTCAGGCCAGAATTGATGCATTCTACGATCTTGATAGTAAAACCAAACAGCGGACAGATAACAAAAGTGTCACGCTGAATGTAAAGATGTCTCGCCAGGGAAATAAAATCCTGGAACTGGATCATATTGGCCAGTCTTTTGGAGAAAAGAAAATCATCAATGATTTTTCCTATGTTTTCAAACGCTCAGACCGTATAGGCCTTGCCGGAAAAAACGGTACAGGTAAATCTACCCTACTGAATATTCTTACGGGATTCCAGCAGCCAGAAAAAGGACAGGTTAGCGTCGGAGAAACTACGGTATATGGTTATTACAAACAGGGAGGTTTGGCATTTAATGATAAACAAAGGGTCATTGATATTGTCACTGAAGATGCAGAATATATCAAAATGGCTGATGGACAAACGATCTCTGCTTCGCAGTTGCTGACTTTGTTTTTGTTCCCTATTAAAAAGCAGCACGGTATGGTAGAGAAGTTGAGTGGAGGCGAAAAGAAACGCCTGCATTTGATGAAAGTTCTGATGCAAAATCCGAACTTCTTAATTCTCGATGAGCCTACAAATGATTTGGATATTGACACCCTGAATGTATTGGAGGAGTTCCTGGAGAACTTCCCGGGTGTATTGATCCTGGTATCCCACGACAGGTATTTGCTGGATAAGATGAGTGAACAGTTGTTCATCATGGAAGGTGATGGTGTTGTCAATATTTACAATGGAAACTATTCTGAATACAGATTAAGCCTGGATGTCCCTAAAGAAAAAGCCCCGGCTGCCGCTGCTAAAACAAAGGAACCATCTGCAGTATCTGCTAAATTAAGCTATAAAGAACAAAAGGAGCTGGATGATTCAGAAGCCCTGATCGCCCAGTCAGAAGCGGAAATTGAAAAACTAACCGCTTCCCTCCTAACGATAGACAGTGCCGATTATCAGGAAATTCAAGCTGTAACCAAATCTATTGAAAGCATCAATGCTACATTGGAACAGACGATGGAACGCTGGTTAGAGCTATCAGAAAAGAAGAGTAAATCGAACTAATATAAGCTGTTTTAAGCGCTTGAATGAGTTGAACAAGTCCGTTCAGCAAGAATAAAAGTTAACGTTCCACGTGGAACACACAAGCTTCTGAGAGAGAAATACAGCGCTTGTTTCACGTGAAACATAAAAGAAAAATGAGATGTTTAAAGAATATGATGTAATTGTTGTAGGTGCCGGACATGCAGGATGCGAGGCAGCAGCAGCAGCAGCAAACTTAGGATCTTCGGTATTATTGGTGACCATGAATATGGAAACCATTGCACAAATGAGTTGCAATCCGGCAATGGGCGGAGTAGCAAAAGGACAGATTGTACGGGAGATTGATGCCATGGGTGGCTACTCAGGTATCGTCAGTGACAAGACTACTTTGCAGTTTAGAATGCTTAACTTATCCAAAGGTCCTGCAATGTGGAGCCCCCGTGCCCAGATTGACAGGAAACGATTTGCGGAGGAATGGCGACTGGCATTGGAGCGAACACCAAATGTAGATTTCTGGCAGGATATGGTGAGTGGATTAATCATCAAAGACAATAAAGTTGTTGGTGTAAAAACTTCGATGGGCGCAGAAATTAGAGCAAAAAGTGTGGTCCTCACAAACGGTACTTTCCTAAATGGTTTGATCCATATAGGCGAAAAAAAATTCGGTGGAGGCAGAACCGGAGAAAAAGCCGCTACCGGAATTACAGAACAATTGACATCAATAGGTTTCGAAGCTGGCAGAATGAAGACCGGTACTCCCCCACGCGTTGATGGAAGATCACTGAATTATTCTCTGATGGAGGAACAATGGGGAGATGAAAACCCTGGCAGATTCTCCTATACAGATGTAGAAAGACCGACTGATAAAAGATGCTGCTGGATCACTTATACCAATAGCGAAGTACACGAAACTTTAAAGGAAGGCTTTGAGAAATCACCAATGTTCACTGGCAGAATCAAAGGACTGGGTCCGAGATACTGTCCTTCGATTGAAGATAAGATCAACCGATTTGCAGAGCGCGACAGGCATCAGATTTTTGTAGAACCGGAGGGGTTAAACACGGTAGAAATTTACGTCAACGGTTTCTCTACATCTTTGCCGGAGGATGTTCAGTACAGGGCACTGATCCAGATCCCGGGATTTGAAAATGCAAAAATGTTCAGACCAGGATATGCGATCGAGTACGATTATTTTCCACCTACACAGCTATCGCTGACGCTGGAAACCAAATTGGTACAAAACCTGTTCTTTGCAGGCCAGATCAATGGTACTACTGGATATGAAGAAGCTGCTAGTCAGGGTTTTATAGCAGGAATAAATGCGCATCAGAAGGTGACAGACCAGCATGAGCTGATTATGAAGCGTTCTGAGTCATATATAGGTG
The DNA here is from genome assembly GCF_026239695.1 of Pedobacter sp. MC2016-15. Classification (GTDB taxonomy): domain Bacteria; phylum Bacteroidota; class Bacteroidia; order Sphingobacteriales; family Sphingobacteriaceae; genus Pedobacter. The sequence goes on from NZ_JAPIVS010000002.1 coordinate 130,246, forward strand.
TATTGATTGACGATCTGGTAACGAAAGGTACCGAAGAACCATACCGTATGTTTACGTCGAGAGCAGAACACAGACTGCTACTGCGTCAGGACAATGCGGACATCAGGCTCTCCCCTATTGGACACGCTCTAGGTTTGATTAATGACGAGCGTCTGGAAAAGGTAAATCAAAAAGTTGCGAATTCAGATGAGATCGTTGCCTTCACCCGTAAACAGGGAATTGAAATGGCAGAGGCAAATGAAATGCTGGAAAGCTTAAACTCCAGCGCACTGACACAAAACGTAAAATTGTTCAGTGTACTCAGCAGACCCCAGGTTGGCATTGAAGACCTCAGAAAAGTTAGTAAAAGTTTTGACGAGCATTTGAGCGCTTTCAATCAGGAGACCGTAGAACAGGCAGAGATCAAAATAAAGTATGAGAGCTACTTCATGAAGGAGCAGGAAATTGTGAACAAGATGCAGAAGATGGAAGATAAAGATATCAATCCGGATTTTGATTATTCACAACTCGGATCATTGTCAAAAGAGGCACGGGAAAAATTATTGAAGATCAAACCAAGAACTTTGGGCCAGGCTTCCAGAATTTCGGGAGTTTCACCCTCAGATATCTCAGTTTTGATGGTGCATATTAACCGTTAAAATCTACAAACCTGATAATCAGTAATTTAAACAATAAAACAACAACCTTAAAAGTGACTTGATTTAAAGCGATATCAGCCACTTTTAAAGTTTTTGAATATTCCGGATCCAAAATATAGATAAGTTTATTATATCGCATATAAATGGCTAAAAACAAGTTACTACAGCATTCTCCGAATTTATTACTTGCTTTTCTGATCCTGTTCGGAATTTGGGGCTGTGCGAGCGTCGGAGCCGGTCCGCAGGGAGGCCCAAAAGATACAAAACCACCAAAAGTACTTTCCATCACGCCAAAAAATCTGACCAGGAATTTTTCAGCAAAAAAAATAGTCATACAATTTGACGAATACTTCAAACTGGCAGATCAGCAGAAACAATTTTCGATATCACCGGATGTTGAGGTTTTACCACAATTGAAGGTAAAGGGAAAATCCCTGGAAATTACACTTCCTGATTCACTGGAAAAAAATACAACTTACACGCTGAATTTTGGCAAAGGAATCGTTGACGTTAATGAAGGCAACGTGCTCAAAAATTTCAGTTACGTTTTTGCTACGGGTCCTTCTCTTGATTCCCTGAGCATTTCAGGAAATATCAAAGATTCACAAACAGGTAAACCTGTAATTGAAGGAGTGGCTTTTGTATTCCCTATTGCCAGGGATACCCTCTTTGGAAAAAAGAAAGCTTCCATCTACACACTTACCGACAGTAGTGGAAACTACAGGATCAGCAACCTGAGATCTGAAACCTATAAAGTTTACGCCTTAAAAGAGCAGGGCAGTGATAAAATTTATCAGCAAAGTTCTGATGAGATTGGTTTTATCAAAGAGCCTCTCAAGCTGACAAAAGATACTTCAAATGTGAATATGGTGATCTTTAAAGAAGACGCTAAAGTTTTCAGGGTAAATGACAGAAGGCTTAATGCTGACGGAAGTATCTCCATTTCCTTTAACCAGAAACTTAAAAAACCAGGGATCACCATCTCCGATCCCAAAAGTATTGATGCCGCAAAATTGGTAAAGTTCAATAAAACCAATGATTCTGTAAAAGTATGGCTGAAAGAACTGAACTTCGACTCTACAAAAGTAGATATCACGGATAGCGGAAAGGTACTGCAGACGATCAAACTGAACAGGGGTAAAAAAGACTCCTACACCCGTAATGTTCAGGCAACAGATAACCTGGAAGGCAACCTGCTCAATCCCAACAAACCACTGCAGCTGACCTTCGGCATTCCTGTAGAAGCGGTAGATCCCTCGAAAATTACACTGATGGAAGATTCCGTGGTAAAGACGGATTTTACCCTTCGTAAAGACAGCTCAGATATCCTCTCCTACAACTTTATATACCCATGGAGGGCAAACAGCAGCTATGACATTAAATTTGGTGCAGGAGCCTTTACAGCGATCTTTGATGCCAAAAATAAAGACTTTACCAAGAAGTTCCAGCTGGCTAAAAGGGATGATTACGGAACATTGGTAGTTAAACTTGTAGTGCCTGAACCCAATAAACAATACCTGCTGGAGATTACAAATGAAGCAAAAGCAGTGGTGAATACCCTCATTGTGGCGAGAGATACTACTGTAACCTTCGCAAATTACCGGGCAGGAAGATATTTTATCCGGATCATTTATGACAACAATAAAAATGGTATCTGGGATACTGGTGATGTGAAGGCGGGGATTCAGCCCGAAAAAATCTGGGCCGAATCAAAAGAGCTTTCTATCCGTGCAAACTGGGACAGAAATGAAACCATCGAATTACCAAAAGAACAGTAATTATCTGAACCAGTCAGCGTACATGATATAGTTATCAGGCAGCTTATTCAATAAAGCCCGTTGCTCTTCAGTAATGGGCTTTATTTTTTTTGCAGGAACTCCCGCATATAAGTAACCACTTTCACAAATTGTGCGTTCAAGTATCACAGAACCCGCAGCAATGATGCAATACTCTTCTACGATTGCATCATCCATCACAATAGCTCCCATACCGACCAGAACATGATCTTTTAACGTACAGCCATGGACAATTGCATTGTGCCCTACAGATACCCTGTTTCCAATCGTGGTGGCAGCTTTCTGGTAGGTAGCATGAATTACTGCACCATCCTGGATATTGGAGTCGTTACCAATGGTAATGCTGTTTACATCGCCCCTGATGACTGCATTAAACCATACTGAACAATTTGTACCCATGCTTACATCCCCTACAATCGTTGCATTGGGAGCAATAAAACAATGATCGCCCCAAACAGGGTTTTTATCTAAAACCGGAAGAATTACAGCCATATCTATTAAAAAGTTGTGTCAGTCAGCTCCGCAGCATGACCAGGATAATCAGTTGTATAATGGAGGCCCCTGCTCTCTTTGCGTGACATTGCAGATTTAATGATCACAAACGCAACCTGAATTACATTACGCAATTCACAAAGTTTCACCGAAACCTGGTTTGTTTTATAAAATGCTTCAGTTTCTTCATGCAGTAAAAACAAACGGCGCATCGCACGATCCAGACGGAAATCAGACCGTACAATTCCGACATAGTCACTCATCAGTTTTTGCGTTTCGCGCAGGTTATGCGTTACCAGGATATCCTCGTCAGACTGTACTACACCATGATCGTTCCAGTCCGGAATATTATCAGGAATCACAATATCTTTGAACTTTTCTATAGCATCCAGATAGATTCTGTGAGCAAAAACAGGAGCCTCCAGCAATGAATTGGAAGCAAGTCTGTTTGCACCATGCAATCCTGTCGAAGAACACTCACCACATGCATAAAGGTGGTTGATCGTAGATCTGCCATAATCATCCACGAGAATGCCACCACACATATAATGTGCTGCAGGAGTAACCGGGATCAGATCATTCGTCATGTCAATTCCTATAGATAAACACTTTGCATATATATTTGGAAAATGCGCCAATATGTCAGCTTTTTTACGGTGACGAATATCCAGGTAAACGAAATCTTCACCAGATTTTTTCATCTCAGAATCAATGGCACGGGCAACAATATCGCGTGGTGCAAGAGATCCACGCTCATCATATTCGTACATAAATTCTTCCCCGTTCTTTCTTTTCAACATCCCACCAAAGCCTCTTACAGCCTCCGAGATCAGGAACGAAGGATACTCTCCGGGGTTATATAATGCTGTAGGATGAAACTGTATGAACTCCATATTCCGCAATTTCCCTTTCGCCCGGTATACCATAGCCATTCCATCTCCGGTAGCAATCACCGGATTAGTGGTGCTGGAATAGACATGACCGGCACCACCGGAAGCAAGGATAGTCACCTTAGCTAAGATCTTTTCAACATCGTTAAGTTCTGTATTAAAGGCATATACACCAAAACAGTTAATATCTTTTGTCGTCTTGTCAACAAACTCACCCAGGTGATGCTGGGTTATCAACTCCAAACAGAAGTAATGTGTTAATATCTCTATATTGTCATTTTCATGAATTTGCCTCAGTAAAGCACTCTCAATCTCGTATCCGGTAACGTCTTTATAATGTAAAATACGATGATCGGAATGGCCACCCTCTTTTGCCAGATCGTAAGCCCCCGCGATGGTCTTATCGAAGTTAATTCCGTAATCAATGATCTCCTGAATGCGCTGAGGCCCCTCTTTTACAACGATTTCCACAATCTCCGGATCACATAAACCATCGCCCGCAATTAAAGTATCATGAATATGTTTTTCGAAAGAATCATCCTTATTAACTACTACAGCTACACCTCCCTGGGCATATTTGGTATTTGATTCGTCTTCATTTGATTTGGTAATGATAATTACCTTTCCGTGCCTGGCAGCCTTTAAAGCAAAGCTTAAACCTGCAATACCCGACCCTATTACTAAAAAATCCGCGTTTTTCATTGATTTCTGCTAACTCCACCGTCTTGTTAACAACGTTGGAAAAGTGTTAATTACATGTCTAAATAAATAGAGTAACTATTTAAGAATGTTTAAAGCTAAGGGAAAATGAGAATTACACACAATATTTTAAGTTATTTTTAAGCAACTTTGCATCAGTTATTAACGATTTACTCCACTACTAACAATTAACATATTCATATTGATAAGTTTTAAGTTCGAAAAATATCTGATTGTAAATCAGCAGCTATTTGTCAGAAAAATCTCATTTACTTGTTAGTAACTATAGAACAAATCATTTTAAAGAATAAAAAGCCCGGAGTTACAAACATTACTAACACACTAATAAACAATAGAAGTCTATTTATATTAAATAATTATTAATTATTGAAACGTTGAAAATGGATACCTTAGAAGAATTAAACAGAAGAGGATTTGTAGAAGAAAGTATCGACCCAACACTTGATCTTTTTGATGAAATTGAAAAGCTAAAAAAAGAGAAAAATGCAATAGTGCTGGCGCACTACTATCAAGAACCTGATATACAGGACGTTGCTGACTATTTGGGAGACAGTTTAGGTCTTTCTCAGGAAGCTGCAAAAACAGAGGCAGACGTGATTGTATTCGCAGGAGTACATTTTATGGCTGAAACAGCTAAAATACTTTCTCCGGAGAAAACTGTTCTATTGCCTGACGTAAAAGCAGGCTGTTCATTAGCAGATAGTTGTCCTCCACATTTGTTTAAAAAGTTTAAAGAGAAATATCCGGATCACCTGGTGATTACCTATGTGAACTGCACAGCTGAGTTAAAAGCGATGAGTGATATCGTTTGTACCTCTACGAATGCAGTACAAATTGTGCAAAGTCTGCCAAAAGAGCAGAAGATTATATTTGGGCCTGATAAAAATCTTGGGGCATGGGTAGCAAAAAAAACAGGCAGAGATCTGGTTTTATGGAATGGGGCCTGTATGGTACATGAAATCTTTTCAAGAGAGAAGATTACCAAACTGAAAGAGCGCCACCCAAATGCTAAATTTATTGCGCATCCTGAATGTGAGGAAGCCGTATTGCAGATGGCAGATTACATCGGATCTACGACAGGACTGCTGAATTACTCTATCAACAATGAGGCAACGGAATTTATCGTGGCCACAGAGAGCGGGATCATTCACCAGATGGAGAAAGCTAATCCTGGAAAAACGTTTATTCCTGCACCACCGAATAACAATTGTGCATGTAATGATTGTCCTTACATGAAGAGAAATACGCTGGAAAAACTGTATTTATGTTTAAAAAATGGAAGCCCTGAAGTGACAGTGCCTTCAGATATTATTGCAGCAGCAAGAAAACCAATTGAAAGAATGCTGGAAATATCAGCAAGTCTGGGATTATAAAGAAAAATTATGTTTGAAAATAAAGAGCGTACAGATCTGTCAGAACTGGGTGAATTTGGCCTGATCAGGCATTTGACTGATAATTTTAAGATCAGGCATGAAAGCAGTATCAAAGGAATCGGAGACGATGCCGCTGTATTGCACGCAGGAGATAAAGAAATGCTGATCTCAACGGATTTGCTGCTGGAAGGTATTCATTTTGACCTGGCATACGTGCCCCTCATGCATTTGGGATATAAGGCTGTTCAGGTCAATCTGAGCGATATTTACGCCATGAATGGGGTTGCTACCCAGATCACCGTTTCGCTGGGCTTATCGAGCAAATTTCCGCTGGAGGCTGTAGAAGAAATTTACAAGGGTATAGAGCTGGCCTGCAATAAATTTAACATCGACCTGATCGGAGGAGATACTTCATCCAGCAAACAAGGCCTGGTGATCAGTGTAACCAGTATAGGATTTGCTGACAAAGCTGATATTGTTTACCGCAATGGAGCTCAGGAAGGCGATTTATTATGTGTTTCCGGGGATCTTGGGGGCGCTTATGTGGGGCTTCAGATTCTGGAACGTGAAAAACAGATTTTCCTGGAAAACCCAAATATTCAGCCAGATCTGGAAGGTAAAGATTATATCATTGAGAGACAGCTGAAGCCTGAAGGCAGAAGGGATATTGTAGACCTGCTGGCCCAGATGAAAATTGTACCTACTTCAATGATTGATGTTTCTGACGGACTGGCTTCGGAGATCATGCATATCTGCAAGGAATCTGACAAGGGTTGTACGATTTATGAAGATAAACTGCCTATTGATCCGATGACCTATGAAACGGCCAGGGAACTTGGAATAGATCCTACCGTTTGTGCTTTAAATGGCGGTGAGGATTATGAATTGCTATTCACAATCAAACAGGATGACTATACCAAACTCAAACACGATGTGGATATCAGTGTAATCGGTCATATGACCGATAAGGCTTCCGGCAGTAAAATGATTTCCAAATCCAACGTTGTCCATGAGCTTAAAGCTCAGGGATGGAACGCTTTTAAGTTATAGAATATCGTCTTCAGTTAAGGCTGGGTCCAGAAATTTATGATCAATCTGTTTCGTAGTTTTTGCACCCAGCTTTTTTATTTTATCCGCTGTGTTGGCCAGGTTTCCGGCTCCGGAAGACAGCTTGTTCAGCGCTTTGTCGTACGCATCATGACTTTGGCGGATGTTTCTGCCAATACTCTCCATATCAGTGAGGAAACCTACAAATTTATCATACATCGTACCGCTGAGACGCGCAATTTCCAGTACATTTCTGTTTTGTCTTTCCTGCTTCCATATACTGGATATGGTACGCAGGGTTGCCAGCAGGGTAGACGGACTTACGATGACCACTTTCTTGTCCCAGGCATAATTAAAAAGTTCTGCATCTTTTTGCACCGCAATCCCAAATGAAGATTCAATGGGGATAAAAAGCAAAACAAAATCAGGAGAATTAATCTGGTACAGGGCATGATAATTTTTACCGGAAAGGTCCTGAATGTGGTTTTTGAGAGAGAGCAGATGCTGCCTGACATATATTTCCCGCTCTTCCTCCGTTTCAGCAGAAACATATTTTTCATAGGCAATCAGCGAAACCTTGGCATCTACAACAATGTGTTTATCATCAGGCAGGTCAATGATTACATCAGGTTGTACCCTGTTTCCCGTCGATGTATTGAAACTCGATTGTATACGGTATTCCTGGTCTTTAACCAGTCCTGATCGTTCTAAAACGCGTTCCAGAATGATCTCTCCCCAGTTTCCCTGTTTTTTATTGTCGCCTTTAAGTGCTCTGGTCAGATTATTGGCATCTTCCTGGATCTGTCTGCTTTGATCCATCAGCTGTGAGATCACGCCCTTGAGTATATTCCGCTCGTCTGACTCCGCTTTATACACACGGTCGACCTTTTCCTCAAATGCCTTGATATTATCCTTTAGCGGGCTTAAAATGAGTTCCATGCTCGCCTTGTTCTGTAAGGTAAACCTGGAGGTCTTTTCTTCAAGGATCTGACTGGCGATCTGTTCAAACTGCAGTTTAAACTGCTGCTGTAGTTCTGCGATATATTTTTCCTGCTGAACTTGTTTTTCCAGCTGCGCATTGAGTATTTCTTCAGCTTTGACTGCCCTGCTCCTTTCGTTCATGAAACCTGTCCTCAGGTCTGCCAGTTCATCTTCCAGTCGTTGTTTCTCCTCTCTGTAGTAGCTGAGACTGCGCTGATGTTCTGCTTCCTTTACACTGAGCATTTCCAGATGTCCTGACTGCTCATTTACAGGCTTCTTAAAAAGAAGAAAAATTAAAGCGGCCATGACGATAACCAGTAATACAATGATGATACTATCCATTTGCTAATATTTTTATCAAAAATCTATATTATTAATCATTTTAACAAGCTTATTAGTAATGACTATGAGGTGTTCGTTTATTTGATGCAGATTTTTTTGGACAAAATTGTGGAATTTTTTTGCTGGGGAGATCTGTCCATGCGGACTTTTGGCCCTTAAATAGCCTGGTAACATTGATTTTATGATTAATTAGACAGGATAATATGGTTAGGAACAATTTTTGATTTAATAAAAGGAAGAAAATACACAATAAGAAAATGGGAGCCTATTTGATTTTAATTATTCCGGTACTGATTGCAAGTATGTTCGTACAATGGAGATTCAGGAGCAAATTTTCCAAATATGCCGAAATGCAATTAAATTCCGGACTTTCCGGGCATGAGGTAGCGGAAAAAATGCTGCATGACAATGGCATATACGATGTAAGGGTGATTAGTGCTGAGGGACAACTGACAGATCATTATAATCCTGCTGATAAAACTGTAAACCTGAGTACTGATGTCTATTATGGACGTAGTGTAGCTGCTGCAGCTGTAGCTGCCCATGAATGTGGACATGCCGTACAGCATGCAAAAGCATACAGCTGGCTGGAATTGCGCTCCATGATGGTTCCTGTAGTCAGTATTTCCTCAAATTTATTACAATGGGTACTGATCATCGGTATATTGCTGATTGGTTTTACCGGCAATCCTTTGGTACTGGGTATCGGTGTTGCGGGGCTTGCGCTGATCACTATCTTTAGTTTTATCACACTTCCCGTAGAGTTTGATGCCAGCAGAAGGGCTTTGATCTGGCTGAAAAACAATCGTGCAGTGATGTATACTGCGGAAGAAAATTCACAGGCTAAAGATGCATTATGGTGGGCAGCAATGACCTACGTAGTAGCTGCACTGGGTGCACTGGCAAATCTGCTGTACTACGCTTCAATGTTATTCGGAAGAAACAGAAATTAAGTTTAAAGGTACCTGTGCCGCTTAATTTAAGCGGTAAGGTACTATCAATTGAAATTCAGGGATGTCTACAGTCAAATCTGTATCATCAGCCATACGGTGCATCAGGTAAGTGCCGGACATTGATCCGATATCGGTGGTCAGATTACAACCTGAAACATAAGAATAACTATCTCCGGGTTCGATCACAGGCTGTATACCCACTACACCCTCACCTTCAACTTCACGCTGGGTACCATTAGAGTCAAAAATAAACCATTGACGGCGCATTAACTGCACGGCATAGTCTGACAGATTTTCTACAGTGATCTGGTAAGCAAACATGAAATGTTCTTTTTCGGGATTGGAATATTCTTCCTGATAAACAGTATCAACTGAAATTTTTACGCCCTGTGTAATTGCTGTAACCATTTTAAAGATATTTATAAGCAGTGTTTTTCAAAAATCAAGCCATTTCACCATCAGGTAAGATGTATTGATATTTATCTGACACTTCGTCTAAGATAGCATGAATGGTTTCGATATTGTCTTCTTTAACCAATAACATGCGGTAATTTTTGAAGTCGGGCAAACCTTTGAAATAATTGGCATAATGGCGTCTCATTTCAAAAATACCCACTTTTTGACCTTTCCAGGCAATTGATTTATCAAGATGGGTGCGGCAAACTGCTACCCTTTCTTCTACAGTTGGGCCCGCCAGCTTTTCTCCGGTTTTGAAGTAATGTGCAATCTCCCTGAAAATCCATGGATAGCCTATTGCTGCCCTCCCTATCATGATACCATCTACTTCAAACTCACGTCGCCAGGCGAAAGCTTTTTCCGGACTGTCCACATCTCCATTTCCAAAAACAGGAATTTTAATCCGCGGGTTTCTCTTGATATCACGGATCATGCGCCAGTCTGCTTCACCCTTATACATCTGTGATCTGGTCCTTCCATGAATAGTCAGGGCCTGTATCCCGATATCCTGAAGCCTTTCGGCAACCTCATCTACGTTTTTGGTATTGTCATCCCAGCCCAGCCTTGTTTTCACGGTCACTGGTAGATGGGTAGCCCTCACTACGGCATCAGTCATCTTTACCATCTTGTCAATATCCTGCAGCAAGGCAGAACCAGCGCCCTTACAGGCCACCTGTTTTACCGGACAGCCATAATTGATATCGATCAGATCTGGTTTTGCGAGGGTAGCGATCTCCGTAGCTTCGTGCATGGTAGATATCTCGCTGCCAAAAATCTGGATACCGATGGGTCTTTCGTATTCAAATATGTCAAGTTTCTGGCGACTTTTAGCGGCATCCCGTATCAGTCCCTCAGAAGAAATAAATTCTGTGTACATCATGTCCACTCCGCTTTGTTTACATACAAAACGGAAAGGGGGATCGCTCACATCTTCCATGGGTGCAAGCAATAAAGGGAACTCTCCCAGGTCAATATTTCCTATCTTTACAGACATTTTTCTATCTTCAGTCCAAAATTTAAGATACAAAGGTACAAAAATCCCTAATAATGAATTTCAGTCTGGCACCAAGAGAAGAAAAATCTGCTTATACCCAATTGCTTATCCTTGCCTGTTATGCACTGGCAGGAGCAGTAGTAGGATCATTATTAAGTGTCGTTGCACTGGTTGCCTTATACGGGATGGAGATCATGCAAAACACGATGGCATTGTCAACAGGAGACCCTGCGTATCTGGCCGGGCTGCGGATCGCCCAGTCGCTCACCTCCCTTTGTTTGTTCTTAATACCACCTGTGCTGCTTGCAATTACCGAAAAGACACGTATCACCACATTTTACGGATTTAAAAGACCGAAGCCTGTACTCCTGCTGATCGTACTGCTGATCATGTTGTCATCGCTGCCGCTCATGGAGTGGCTTACGCTGAGTAATCAGAAAATGGTTTTACCTGAGTATTTAAAATCAGTGGAAAACTGGATGCGTGAGAAAGAGGCTGCGGCGATGAATATGACGATCTTATTACTAAGGATCAGGGGTTTTGGGGAGTTTTTGGTGAATATTCTGATCATTGCCTTGTTACCGGCAGTTGCTGAAGAACTACTTTTCAGGGGTGGAGTACAACGATCTTTCAGCAGGATGTTTCGTAATCCGCATATCGCAATCTGGGTATCTGCGTTTATTTTCAGTGCCATTCACATGCAGTTTTTCGGATTTTTTCCGAGGCTGATTTTGGGAGCTGCATTCGGATATATCTATCTGTGGACAGGCAGCTTATGGTATGCCATGCTGGCCCATTTCCTGAACAATGCTTATGCAGTTTGCCAGGCCTGGTATATGCAGACGCATGGTATTCCGCTTGACCAGGTAGATAATTCTGCATATTTTCCATGGTATGCATATGTTATTAGCTTAATTTTGAGCATATTTTTATTTAAATATCTAAAAGATAAAACCACACAGAGCGATGGAAAACAATTGGGTTAAGGTTTATACAACACAGGATGCAATTTCGGCAGAAATCATCAAACAGGGATTGGTAGAGAATGATATCGCTGCGGTAATCATGAATAAAAAAGATTCTTCATACCAGAATTTCGGACTGGTAGATGTGATGGTGAATGCAGCTGATCAGGAAGCTGCCGAAGCCTATATTAAATCTACTGAAAGCGAATGAAAACAAGGGCAATAACGGCGTTTTTCTTCACTATTGTGATGCTGGGCTCTATTTTCCTGGGAGCATATACCTTTACCGGATTTTATTTACTGCTGAGCGTATTTGCGCTGGCGGAATTTTATAAGCTGATCGGTACAGCGGAGGTTAAACCTCATGCTGCTGTCGGATTAACCGCCAGTGCGGTGATATTTTTGCTGACGGCAAGTTATCATTTCTTTGCAGTAGATACCAAATACCTGCTGCTGCTGATTCCACTGGTATTCTCTGTATTTCTTTTTGAGTTGTACAGAAAGGATAAAACACCCTTTACCAATATTGCATTTACGTTTACGGGTTTGTTTTTTGTCACTATTCCCTTTTGTTTCTACTATTCCCTGGGCTTTCTGAGTGATTGGAACCTCTATAACTTTCACCTGCCACTGGCATTTTTACTGATGTTATGGGCAAGTGATACAGGAGCTTATCTCTTTGGCAGAAAACTGGGGGCACATAAACTATTTGAACGTCACTCACCAAAGAAAACCTGGGAGGGATTTTTTGGGGGCATGTTTACCAGTGTACTCGTTTCCTTTATCGTATCTTTCTTTTTTACAGAAATCAGTTTCCTGATCTGGGCCGGAATGGCGGTGCTGATCGTGAGTTTTGGAACCTTGGGAGATCTGGTAGAGTCTATGCTGAAAAGGAGCTTAAACGCCAAGGATTCCGGCAATCTTTTACCAGGACATGGCGGCTTGCTGGACAGGTTTGACGGCTTGTTGATTGCTGCCCCTATCGTATTTGCTTATCTGTATCTGGTATTAAATTAGCGGCTGTTTCTGATCGGTTTTAGCAGGTATTCCAGACCATTGAGCCTGATCTCATACATCGTGCCCAGCAGCTCTCCTAATTTACCAGGTGGAAATCCCTTGCTGTGAAACCATACCAGATAAGACTCTGGCAGGTCGCACAACAGTTTGTCCTTGTATTTGCCAAAAGGCATTCTCATGGTAACCAGGTCGGTCAAGAGGTTTGGGTTCATTCTATATGTTTATTGAGCCACCATTTCCAGCATTTCTATCGCATCTTCAACCGTTCTGAGGTCTTCAAAAGCAATTCTCAGCGTATCTTTCACCTCTTTAAGGTTACACATCCTTGGATGCTGCTGCGCAAAGTTCAGGATTTTATGGAACATCGGTGAATCGAAGAAATTGGATTGTTTGTTCGCAATGAAATAACCTCTGAGCACGCCTTTTTTGAAGCTAAGTTTTTCAAAACCCAGTTTTTTTGCAGACCACTGCAGACGCAGTACGCTCAGCATGGTTTTAACAGGTCGTGGGACATTTCCGAAACGATCTTTCAGTGATGTTTCAAAGGCCTTTAGCTGCTCTTCAGTATCCAGTTTGGACAGTTCAGTATAGAGATTATAACGTTCCGTAATATTGGTAACATAGTCATCAGGAATGTACAGCTCCAGATCGGTATCAATCTGCGTAAAGGTCACGAAAGGGCGTTCCTTGTCCTCTTTAAAGAGATCTTTGAACTCATCCGATTTCAGTTCCTGTATCGCCTCATCCAGGATCTTATGGTACATTTCGAAACCAATTTCTGCAATAAATCCGCTTTGTTCTGCACCCAGCAGGTTTCCACTGCCACGGATATCCAGATCGCGCATAGCGATATTGAAGCCACTGCCCAGATCTGAAAACTCTTCGATCGCACTGAGGCGTTTTCTGGCTTCTGAAGTCAGCGTGGACAATGGCGGGCTCAGCAGATAACAGAAAGCCTTTTTATTGGATCGTCCTACACGTCCGCGCATCTGGTGAAGATCGCTCAGTCCGAACATATGGGCATGGTTGATGATGATCGTATTGGCATTTGGAATATCCAGACCTGCCTCAATGATGGTTGTAGCCACCAGCACATCTTTCTCTCCATTGATAAAGTCGAGCATAACATCTTCCAGAGCATCCCCGTCAAGCTGACCGTGGGCAATACCGATTCTGGCCTTAGGTACCAGCGTCTGTATCAGTCCACCCAGCTGTGGAAGGTCGTTTACCCGGTTATGGATAAAGAATACCTGTCCACCCCTGTCCAGCTCAAACTGAACGGATTCCTGGATGAGTTTATCATTGAAAACATGAAGTTCTGTGTTTACCGCCTGCCTGTTTGGCGGTGGGGTACTCATGATGGAAAGGTCCCTGGCACCCATCAGTGAAAAGTGCAGTGTTCTTGGGATAGGTGTAGCCGTGAGCGTCAGTGTATCTACGTTTACACGTAGAGCACGCAGTTTCTCCTTGGCAGATACCCCAAATTTCTGTTCTTCATCAATGATCATGATGCCGAGCGACTTAAACTTAACGTCTTTGCTGAGCAATCTGTGGGTACCAATGATAATATCAATCTTACCTTCGGCTACAAGCGCCAGGGTCTCCTTGATCTGTTTACTGGTCTTGAAACGGTTGATATAGTCTACACGGCAAGGAAAGTCCTTCAGGCGGCCTGAAAAGGTCTTAAAATGCTGTAAGGCCAGGATGGTTGTTGGCACCAGCACTGCTGCCTGTTTTCCATTGGCCACAGCTTTAAAAGCTGCCCGTATTGCAATTTCTGTTTTTCCGAAGCCCACATCCCCACAAACCAGCCGGTCCATCGGATGAGGGGCTTCCATATCTTTTTTGACATCACTGGTAGCTTTTACCTGATCAGGGGTATCTTCATAGATAAATGAAGCCTCCAGCTCAGTTTCCAGGTAGCCATCGGGATCAAATGCAGTACCTACCTGAGATTTTCTCAGTGCATACAGTTTGATCAGGTCCCGGGCAATGTCTTTAACTTTTTTTTTTGTGGTTTTTTTGAGTTTGTCCCAGGCCTCGGTGCCCAGTTTATTCATTTTAGGGGCCGTTCCGTCTTTGCCGCTGTATTTTGCGATGCGGTTAAGGGAGTTGATATTCACATAGAGCAGGTCATTATCGGCATAGATGAGCCTGATCATTTCCTGGGTTTTACCATTTACTTCCACCTTCTCCAGTCCGGCATATTTACCGATACCATGGTCGATATGTGTCACGAAATCTCCGGGTTTAAGGTCCCTGAGGTCTTTCATGGTGATGGCCTGACTGCGCTGGTACCCTCTTTTTAACTTGTACTTGTAAAACCTGTCGAATATCTGGTGGTCCGTATACAAGGCAATGTGTTGCTGCGGATCGATAAACCCTTCGCGCAGCTGGATATTTACGGGCACAAACTTCACCGATTTATCAATATCATCGAGGATGGCATACAGGCGTTCTGTCTGTTTTGGGGAAGAACTGGAGATAAAATTAAAGATCCCGTTTGTTTCGTTTTCCCTGATGTTATTGATCAGCAGATGGAAATCCTTGTTGAAGGATGGCTGCGGTTTGGTGTCAAAAAGTACCACGTTCTCTGTGCGGTAGAAAAACTGTTTTCCAAATTCTACCAGTGCAAAATCATGAACGATATCTCCGATCATTTTTTCATCCGAGAAAGCAAATTTGGGATCTATCCAGTCCAGGTTTTCCTGTTTATCATTCGCCGGCAGTGCTTTCCAGAGCTCAACAGCTTTTTTATATCCACCTTTGATGATATCCAGGGTAAATTCTACGTCTTTGATCCATAGCTGGGTATCTTTGTCAATATAATCGAGCAGGTTGATATTGCTTTCTGT
The DNA here is from genome assembly GCF_026239695.1 of Pedobacter sp. MC2016-15. Taxonomy (GTDB): domain Bacteria; phylum Bacteroidota; class Bacteroidia; order Sphingobacteriales; family Sphingobacteriaceae; genus Pedobacter. The sequence continues at coordinate 145,765 of NZ_JAPIVS010000002.1, forward strand.
AAGGTATTTGGATTGAACATTTGGAATAATCGTCAGCGTTTTCACATCTTCGACAGACAGCTGTGTATCAATTTCAAAGGTTCTGATACTCTCCACTTCATCCCCAAAAAATTCAATCCGGTACGGCAGGTCGTGCGAAAAAGAGAAGATATCCACGATACCACCCCTGATAGAGAACTGCCCGGGTTCATAAACAAAATCGCTGCGTTCAAAATCGTAATCAATCAAAAATTCATTGATAAAATCAATTCCCAGTTTGATGCCAATGCTAATTTCAAGGGTGTTTTTTTCGAGAACATTTCTGTCGATCACCTTTTCGGCAAGTGCTTCAGGATAGGTAACCACAATTTTGCCGTAGGACGACTGATGGTTGAGCTCATTGAGCACTTCGGCCCTGGCGAGGACATTTCCGGTGTCTACCTGTGTAAAATCAAATGATTTACGAAAGGATGAAGGGAATAGCAGCACCTCTTTTTCGAGGATACTTTCCAGGTCGGCCATAAAGTAAGCCGCCTCTTCCCTGTCGGGCAAAATAAAGAGCTGAGGTTTATGCAGCAGAAAATATGTTGCTACAGCAATCACAGCATCGGAAGAACCTACTAATCCCTTTAGCTGAAGTTTAGTACCTTTACCCGTGTTGAGGGTCTTTGCCAGCGCTTCGATGCGCTCATCAGTTTTATATCTGTTGATCAGGTCGCGAATGTTCACTCTGCAAATGTAAGACTTATGAATTGCTAATCTGTAACAATGCAGCTATTAATGACTCTAAAATTCAAAACAGGGAAGCCAAATTGGTTGATGCGAATTCCTCTGGAGCTGATTTTCTGGATTGCGGCCTTTGTATTTCTGGCCATGGCAAAACCGGCAGCACATCCTGAGGAGATACATTTCACATTTTGTCCGCTGGCAAACCTGGGCCTGGGCTGGTGCCCCGGATGCGGACTTGGAAGGGCGATCACGCTGATTTTCCATGGCAGCATCAGGGAGAGTTTTCACTTTCACTGGCTGGGCATCCCCGCCGTACTGATCATCAGTTTGAGAATGGTCACGCTTTTGCGGTACGAAAGGATTAAGATTTTGAATAATAGAAAGGAGAAATAATTATGTACAATTCACCATTTATGATGCTTCCGGGCATCTCGCCCCAGGAGTTTTCTTATTTACAAACTGCAACAACGGGCTTTAGTGAACAGCAGTTAAACGGGTTTCTTTTGGTATACAGCAGTAAAAGAAGGAGTCCTGATGATATGATCCTTTATTGTGTTCTTGGATTTTTTGTACCTGGTCTGTCCCGTTTTCTGGTGAATCAGATCGGTATGGGTATCCTGTACTTTTTCACCTACGGACTGTGTGCAATTGGTACGATCATCGACCTGGTCAATTATAAAAGCCTGGCGTTTGAATACAACCAGAAGATGGTATTTGAGAGTCTGCAGATGGTAAAAATCGGTACCACCATCCAATAATTTGTATATTTACGGGATGAGACTAGCCACACTGATCAAACATCTGGAAGAATATGCGCCCCTGAGTTACCAGGAGGATTATGACAATTCCGGATTGCTTACAGGTGATGTAAACCAGGAAATCACCGGTGCTTTAGTGGCGCTGGACTGTATAGAGGAGATTGTTGATGAGGCTATTGCGAAAGGCTGTAACCTCATCATTACCCACCATCCCATCGTATTTAAGGGATTAAAGAAGCTGACAGGCAGAACTTACGTAGAGCGTGTAGTGCTGAAGGCCATTAAAAATAACATCGCATTATATGCGATTCATACGAACCTTGACAGCGTTCATAATGGCGTAAACGGGGTGATCTGCAAACGGCTTGGCCTGCAGCAACCGAAAATACTGCAGGCGCGTGGCGGATTGCTGAAAAAACTGGTGACCTTCTGCCCTACTGCACAGGCTCCGCAGCTGAGAGCAGCTCTTTTTGCTGCAGGTGCGGGAAATATCTCGGCTTATAGCGACTGCAGTTTTAATACTGAAGGTACAGGAACTTTTAAAGCTGGAGATGGCACACAACCTTTTGTGGGTGCACAGGGCATACAGCATGAGGAGCCGGAAACGAGGATTGAGACCATATTTTATAAACACCAGGAACGTCAGGTGCTGCTGGCGCTGCTTCAAAACCACCCTTATGAGGAAGTTGCATATGATATTTATGCACTTGAAAATACATCAGCCAATGTTGGTTCAGGTATGGTGGGCTGGCTGGAAGAAGAAATGGAGGCCTCAGAATTTTTGTCGCTGGTAAAATCCAGGATGAACGTAAGCGTGATCAGACATACCCGACAAACCGGCAGGAAGATCAAAAAAGTGGCTGTTTGTGGTGGTTCTGGTAGTTTTCTGCTCAGTCAGGCAATTGCTGCAGGAGCTGACGCTTTTGTCACTGCAGATTTTAAGTACCATGAGTTTTTTGATGCTGATGGAAAACTGATCATTGCCGATATCGGACACTTTGAAAGTGAACAATTTACATCCGATTTGTTGATAGATATTATTCGGGAAAAATTTCCTAACTTTGCGATCCGTTTAACGGAGCATAATACAAACCCCATAAATTATTTCATTTAATGGAACAAACTGTAGAGCAAAAGCTAAAAGCTTTGTACGAATTACAAACCCTTCATACAAAAATTGATAAAATACGTCAGATCCGCGGTGAATTGCCTATGGAAGTGGCTGATTTAGAGGATGAAGTTGCAGGATTGGAAACGCGTATACAAAAATTCAAGGCTGAATTGGATGAAACTGAGGATGCCATTGTAACGCGTAAAAACATGATCAAGGAAGCTCAGAACCTGATCAAAAAGTATGATACGCAATTAAAAGAGGTAAAAAATAATCGTGAATACGATGCTTTAACAAAAGAAGTGGAAATCCAGTCGCTGGAAATTCAGGTTTGTGAAAAGAAAATCAGAGAGCATGGTTTTGAAATTGCTTCAAAAACTGAGATCTATGAAAAAGCATTAGCTGATCTTGAAGCAAGAAAAGGTGATCTTGACATTAAAAAGGGGGAATTGCAAACGATCACTGCTGAAACAGAGAAAGATGAACTTGCTTTAACCAAAAAATCAGAAAAAGCAGAAGCTGGCATCGAAGACAGATTGCTGGTAGCTTACAGAAGATTGAGAGGAAATGCTGTAAACGGACTTGCGGTTGTTACTATCGACCGTGATTCATGTTCAGGATGTTTCAACCAGATCCCACCTCAGCGTCAGCTTGATATCCGTCAGCGTAAAAAAATCATCGTATGTGAACACTGCGGTAGAATTTTAGTTGATGAGGCATTAACACAGGAATCAGTTCCGGCTTAATCAGCTGAAAAAATATAGGAGAAACGGTCAGGTGTAAATCTGGCCGTTTTTTTGTTATGAATAGATTTTTTTACAACTATGCCTACTAAAAGCCACTTTATATTACTGATTAAATCTGCCATTTTTTGCCTCTTCCTTGCTCTTCCAAATACTGTCTTTGCCAATTTTGATTTCAATGCCAACTGCCTCAAGGCCTACCAGCTGATTTTTGAGTTGAAACTGAATGCTGCCCGTCAGCTGATCGCGGCGGAAAAACGAACACATCCAAAAAATGCAATTGTACCGCTGCTGGAAAATTATGCAGATTATTTTCACCTGATTACTTCGGAGAATAAACTTGATTTTGACCGGCTTAAAGAAGAAAAATCGCGGCGTCTGGATATCATTGAGGACCAGGAAAGCAATTCTCCCTATTACCTGTATGCCCAGGCAGAGATCAATCTCCAGTGGGCTCTCCTCAGGAGCCGCTACGGTGAGTTTTTTGCTGCGGCAAGGGAAATCAGGAAGGCCAATTCGCAGTTGCAGGAGAACAGTAAAAAATACCCGGGGTTCCATTTGAATAGTAAAGGCATAGGCCTGATCAATGTTTTTCTTGGCAACCTGCCTGACGGTATTTTAAAAAGCGCTCTTTCTACATTTGGTATTAAAGGGGATGTCCAGAAGGGACTGACGATGCTGGATAACCTGGCGCAAAACCTTCCCCGGTCTACCTATGAGCCTTTCTACGAAGAGGTTATTTTCTATTATTCCTATGTGCTGTCAGACATCGTACACGCTCCTGATGCCTACGCTAAGACCATGAAATATACTGCGAGAATACCGGACAGCAGTTTATTGAAGGTTTATATGCAGGGTTATGTATGTGCCAGAAATGCGCATACGGATGAAGCGATTGCTATCCTGGCATCCCGCCCTTCCGGAGATGCGTATGCAGCATTCCCCTATCTGGAGTTGTTGCTGGGAACGGCAAAACTCAATAAACTGGATTATTCAGCTTCTGCCAGTTTCAAAAAGTTTCTGGCTTTAAATAAAGGCGTGAATTACATTAAAGATGCTAACCTTCACTTGTCATGGGTGGCTTTGTTAAATGGCGACACAGGCACTTACAATGCATATATTGCTAAAGTTAAAGGCATGGGTTATACTTACGGTGAAAAAGATAAGCAGGCCATGAATGAAGCCGCAGCTCCTGCGCCAAATGCCGCGCTTCTGAAAGCGCGGTTATTGTTTGACGGGGGGTATTACAGCAAAGCCCTGGAGAGCTTGTCCGGAAAAGATGCTGCTGATTTCAGGACTGCCAAGGATAAGGCTGAATTCTCCTATCGCGCAGCAAGGATATACGATGCCATGGATAAGGATGACCTTGCTTTGCTCAGCTATCAGAATGCAATCAACTATGGCAAAGGCTTGAAATATTATTATGCAGCCAATTCAGCCTTAAATATGGGCAAAATCTATATCAGAAAGAATAATCCCGCAAGAGCAAAGGCCTGCTTAAATCAGGCCATTGGCATGAAGGATCATGAATATGAGAATAGCATTGAAACCCAGGCAAAGGAGGCCTTGAAAAGGATTAAAAACTAACTATTTCTTTTGTTTATTGGTATCATCCAATGCAGCTTCTGCGGTAGTAAGTGCCCCTACTGCTCCAACGAGTCCTACAATGGCAATTGTTTTTCCAAACCCGGTGGATTTACCAATGGTGAAAACATCACCCGGGTTATTGCTGTACTCATACAGTTGGTTTGGACCTGTATGAGATTTGGTTACGCTGGATACAAAAAAGTCCAGCTCAGAGGTAAATGGACGCGGCTGGTTATCTTTAAGGGTGTATAAGGTGAGGTAGCTTTTGAATTTCAGCGGAGAGTTTTCTTCTGAGAAGCTTGCAGTTTTTGCATTGAATTGTCCCGAACCATCCAGATAGGTTAAGAAAACCTTTTTAAATTCTGCCTTATCAATATCATTCATCCCCACTTTATTCAGAATATTGGTCGTTCTGGTTACTTTGGAATGTGGTGGGATAAAACTCTCCTCGCGCGATACCTTTGCAGTAGCATTCATAACACCGTCAGTAAAAGTATCTCCTCTCCTTGACCATTGCGTGCTGATAGCTGAACTAGTACCATTGATCTGTATTTCATCATCTACATAGCTGTACGCCCTGTTATCTGTAATTACAGCAGATTTGGCCCAGTTGATATAAACGGGCTCATTCAGCTTGTTGAATACTTCAACATTAACGGGGGTGTTTTCTCCGGAAAAACTATAGTTGACAATTACAGAGTCGTTCTCGACAGTAAAAATTCCTGTGGATTCATTCCTTTTGGCCGCTGAGCTGGAAAGAGTGCTCATCTGATAAGAACTGCATGCAGAAAATGTGATGGCGATTGCCACAATCAATAACAGCTTTTTCATAGGTATTCATTTGGTAAACCTAAAATACAAAATCGAAAGCTGATTATCTATAATCTATCAAAATTTATACACAAATGCATTGATATGCATGCCTGCTCCTACTGATGTAAAAATGGCGTATTCTCCTTTTTTGATTTTGTAACCTTCTACCTGTCCCCTGCGAACTAAGTCGAGCAAGGTTGGAATGGTAGCCACCGAGCTGTTTCCCAGCCATGAGATGGTCATAGGAACCAGGTTTTCCGGTACGGTATCCATATCATATAGCTTAAACAACCTTTTCATGATCGCATTATCCATCTTTCCATTTGCCTGATGAATAAATACGGTTTTGATGTCATTTATGCTGATACCAGCTTTGTCGATTGCGCTTTTAACAACCTGGGGAACGTTTACCACTGCAAATTCATACAGTTTACGGCCATTCATTTTGAGGTATAAATTATCGTCAGTTACTGTAGGATTTCCACTCGGTCCCATCACGAGCAGGTTGGAATAATTACCGGCATAAGTATTGGTTTTATGCGCAATGACGCCTGTAGGTTCTGCAGATTCCTGTGCGCGGAAGATCACTGCTCCGGCACCGTCAGAGAAGATCATACTGTCGCGGTCGTGTGGATCGATAATCCTGGAAAGCGTTTCTGCACCGATTACAAGAACGGTTTTCGCATCTCCGCTCTGGATCAGGTAATTTGCCTGAATAGAGCCCTGTACCCAACCCGGACAGCCGAATATAAGGTCATAGGCCACACATTCCGGATTATTGATCTCCAGCTGTTGTTTAACCTTGGCGGCAAGTGCGGGAAGCATATCCATACGGTTGCTCCCTTTTTCGATATCCCCGAAGTTATGGCAGAAAATGATGTGGTCGATAGTTTCTTTATCAATACCGGCATCATCAATAGCACGCTGAGCGGCAATAGCAGCGATATTGCTGTTTAACATATGGTCGTCAATGTATCGGCGTTCCATGATCTCAGTGATCTCAGAAAACTTACTGATGATTTCCGTAATGTTCTTTTCAATGATAGCTCCGTTCTCGTAAAAGATAGAACTTAGGAATGATTCGCCTGAAATAATGTTCTCGGGGATGTAAGATCCTGTTCCTGTGATTACTGAAAAAAGCTGTTTATTATTCATTATACTGTACCGTAGACTGTTTTGGTATTTGGTATAAACCTATGATTAATTTCTTGAATATAAAAATTTTAAGAAAAATCGTCAATCAGGAATACAAACAGTTCTTTCGGGCCATGAGCGCCTAGAACAAGGGTCTTTTCGATGTCTGCGGTCCTGCTGGGGCCGGTTATGGTACTGATCATCGAGGGAATTTGAGTGCCGTATTTATTTTTTATCAGCTTAAATGCATCCTTCAGGTCCATCACTAACTGACCTGTTCTTGCAATTACAATATGGTGATGAGGGAATATGCTGAGTCTTCTGCCGGCCTCATTGTAATTAGAGACCATTATAGAGCCATTGCGGGCAATCAAAGCTTCGCACATGGTAATACCGACCTCGGCCATTTCAAAGTCTTTGTCGGTCTTGTAAAAAGGAAATTCGTAGGTGGAAAGGAGATTCTGCAGGTCAGGCTCCCAGCAATAGATTTTTCTCCATTTGAACTTATCTGCAAGTTCGAGGATATTTTCGATGAAATCTACGCCATTTTCGCAAAAAATAAAATTGCCAGACACAGCAGTGAGCTGTTCGGCAAATAAGATTTCCGGAATCTCGTTGTTTTCTTTATAGATGGGGGTTTCCTCTAAATTCGGATAGGGATTATCTCTTTTTTCCAGCAGAGCTTTCCTTATCTTTTTTAACATCAACTCCTTTGAAGAAATATTCTCTTGCATACAAAATGGATTTGCTGCCACCCTAAGGTGACAGCTCCATAAAATAATTGATTAAGATTCTGCCTGAGCAGGATTGATAGGTGCAGAAGGGTCTGTGGTTTCACCAACACCTTCATGAACAAGCCCTTCGGCTGCAGGCCCCTGGTCGCCGGTACCATTTACAAACTCGTCATAAGTGGTACGGTTATCAAATGGGCGTTTACCCAGTATCTCTTCGAGATCTGCCTGGAACAGGATTTCTTTTTCGAGTAATTTAGCTGCAAGTTTCTCTAATCCTTCTCTCTTATCTACCAGCAACTGCATTGTTCTTTCGTATACATCGCCAATCAGTTTGCGAACTTCGACATCGATTAACTCAGAAGTTTTTTCTGAATATGGTTTGTTGAAGTTATACTCATTTTGAGGATCATGGAAAGATACATTACCTACTGCCGTATTCATACCATAAATGGTAACCATGGCGTAAGATAGTTTAGTAATTCTTTCCAGGTCATTCTGTGCACCTGTAGAGATCTTGCCAAATACAAGGTCTTCTGCCACACGGCCCCCCATTGTCATACACATACCGTCAGTAAGCTGCTCTGTAGTGTACAGGAACTGTTCTTTAGGCAAATATTGTGCATATCCAAGGGCTGCAACACCACGTGGAACGATAGATACTTTTACGAGCGGATCTGCATGTTCCAGGAACCAGCCTGCAATAGCGTGTCCTGCTTCGTGATAAGCAACGATACGTTTTTCTTCAGGAGAGATGATTTTATTTTTCTTTTCTAAACCACCAATTACACGGTCGATCGCATCCTGGAAGTCCTGCATGTCTACAGAGTCTTTATTTCTTCTGGCGGCAATTAAAGCGGCTTCGTTACAAACGTTTGCGATTTCAGCACCTGCAAAACCCGGAGTTTGTGCAGAAAGTTTTTTGGCATCTACCACCTCATCAGTTTTGATTGGTTTTAAGTGCACTTTAAAGATCTGCTCCCTGCCTACCAGGTCTGGTTTATCGATAGAGATCTGTCTGTCGAACCTTCCCGGACGCAATAATGCACTGTCCAGTACATCCGGACGGTTGGTTGCAGCAAGGATAATAATCCCTGAATCTGTTCCGAAACCATCCATTTCTACCAGTAGCTGGTTGAGTGTGTTTTCACGCTCATCGTTACCGCCCATCATGCTGTTTTTTCCGCGTGCACGACCAATGGCATCCACCTCATCAATAAAGATGATACAAGGAGCTTTATCTTTAGCCTGTTTAAATAAGTCGCGGACACGTGAAGCACCCACACCTACAAACATCTCTACGAAGTCGGAACCCGACAGCGAGAAGAATGGTACCTGAGCTTCACCAGCTACAGCTTTTGCCAGTAAGGTTTTACCTGTACCCGGAGAGCCTACCAGCAGGGCGCCTTTGGGGATCTTACCACCTAGGTTGGTATATTTTTTCGGGTTTTTAAGGAAATCCACGATCTCCATTACTTCCTGTTTTGCTTCTTCGAGGCCTGCAACATCATTAAATGTTACGTTAACCTGGCTCTCTTTGTCGAACAACGTAGCTTTAGATTTTCCGATATTGAAAATCTGACCGCCGCCGCCGCCGGCACCACCGCCCATTTTGCGCATGATGAATATCCAGAAACCGATAAACAACAACACAGGAATGATCACCGTAAAGAACCATGAATTGAATGTGCTCTGTCTGGTTTCTTTGACAGCGAGGATCTGGCTTTCTGCAGGAATTGTTTTCTGAGATTCTTTCAGCTGATTATCGAGAGCGTCCATTGAACCGGCAGTAAATGATACTGTAGGTCCGCCAGCAGATCCGAAATTGCTTTTGGTTTCATACTTTTTATATTTCTCCTGGTTGAGTCTGTCCTTTTTAATAAATACATCAGCCCTTACCAGGTCTTCATATTTGTAGGCAACAATTTTCTCTACATCACCCGGTTGCAACATGGTGGTTTCAAATTCCCGGTAGTCAATGGTTTTATTGGTGTCATTTGTAAATAGCACAGAAACCAGTACAAGCCCTAAAATGATAGCAGCATATACCCAGAATATGTTAAAGTTAGAGCCCTTTTGAGGTTTCTTAGGAATATTTGGTATCCGCTTAATCAACTTGGGCTTATTATTTTCTTTCTCTTTCATCGTTTATTCAAAAAATGTATAAGGTTTGTATAGGGTTATGCGCTTTGGTATGTCGTTGTCTGAGCATCTCCCCAAAGGTCTTCAATACCATAAAAATCTCTCTTTTCGGTTCTGAAGATATGAATAACCACGTCAAAATAATCTAATATTATCCACTCGGCGTTTTCGAGCCCTTCTTTTCTCCAGGGAGTGGCCTGAGTGCTTTTGTAAATTTCGTCCTCAACGCTATCAGCAATAGCCTTTACCTGTGTTGAAGAGTCAGCGTTGCAAACTATAAAATAATCTGATACGGAACTGTTGAGGTCTCTTAAATCGAGACGGACAATATCATGTCCTTTTTTTTCCTGCATGCCATGGACGGCTATTTCTGAAAGGTATGTAGAAAGGTTTCCTATTTTCTTTTTTACCATTAAAATGTTTTATTTTTGATAAATAACCACTATAAAATCAACTATTGCAAAATAACACTTTTTCAACATTATTTGTTGGTCAAAATCTTATCAAATTATCAGCGGTTGATTCTACCAATAACTTTTTGAAAAGGATGGTGTCAAATTCCGAGCCATTACCCGAGGGAACTGTTATTATGGCAGAGAATCAATATGCGGGGAGAGGGCAGGCAGAAAGCAGCTGGCTTGCCGAACCAGGCAAAAATCTCACGTTTAGTCTCCTTCTGCAACCGGGCTTTTTACCTCTGGGCTCGCAATTCAGGTTAAACATGGCAGTTAGCGTAGCCATTCAACGGGCGCTGAAAGCTTTAGTCGGCGAAGGTTTAACAATCAAATGGCCGAATGATATTTATTACGGAGATCAAAAGCTCGGCGGGATCCTGATCGAGAATATGGTGTCTGGAGGCAGGATTAAAGCCTGTATTATAGGTATAGGCCTCAATGTGAATCAGGAGGTTTTTGAGGGCGACCTGGGAAGCCGCGCGGGCTCTGTCTACCAAATTTTACATGAACATGTTAATTTAATATGGCTTTTGACTCAAATTTGCAGTCATATAGAAGCAGCGTATTTAAAATTACGGGAGGGAAGGTATCTGACACTGCGAGAAGAATACCTGGAGTGTCTGTACCTGTTTCATACAAATGCGCTGTACAGACAAAATGGCGAGCTGTTTGAAGGCAGGATCGTAGATGTTAGCGATACCGGATTTCTGAGTTTGGAAACCGAAGCGGGTATAAAGACGTATAATTTTAAAGAAATAGAATTTATTAACCAACCGAAATAAATAAGAAAACAACAAAAATGATGACCATGAAAAGAATAACCTTAGTATTTGCAATGTTATTGTTTGCCGCTCTGGGAGCCTCAGCCCAGATCGAAACACCAGTAACATGGTCTTATGCGCAAAAAAAAATCAGTAATACTGAAGCTGTAGTATATATAAAAGCGACCATTCAGGATGGATGGCATATCTATTCGCAGAATGTGAAGCCCGGAGGACCGGTAAAAACTACGATTAAATTTAATCCTTCAAAGGAGTTTACCAAAGTTGGCGGAACAACAGAACCAAAACCGATCTCAAAATTTGAAAAGGTTTTTGATATGAATGTAGGCTACTTTGAGAAGTCGGTTGTATTTCAGCAAAAAATCAAGCTGACAAAGCCAACGGCATCTGTTTCCGGAACGATAGAGTTCATGGTATGTGATGAATCAAGATGTCTTCCGCCGGATGAGATCAAATTTGCTGTGGTTGTAAAATAAGCGATCGGATCAGTATATCACTCAGAAAGAGCCCTGTAAAACTACGGGGCTTTTTTTGTTGGGAGGCGGATGAATATGGATATACAGTAAAATAAACAATACGGCCCGCCCCAAAACTTTTTAAACAAGAAATTATAAGTAATTTCACGGCCTCAAAGCAAGGGGCCGTCAGAATACCACTGCGGACCTGCTGAAATAATAAATAACACTAAAAATGAAGAAGTTAATATTAATGTTTATCCTGGTTTTTGGAGCTTTCCTTCTGCAATCCGGACAAAGTTTTGCTTACAGTCAGCAGCAGGATACCACTGCTGTGGCCGACGATCTTCAATTTACAGAGATCGGATCACCGGCAGACAGTGCGGCAAACGCGGTTGTGAAGGAAGATACGCTGAAGAAAGACACGGTTAAGTCGGCAACAACCGTAGCCGCTACGCAGGATTTGTCCTCGTCCGATCAGGAGAAAACATTATGGCAAACATTTATACAGGGATTGGTAGGAGGTTTTATTGCCTTTCTGATGCCTTGTATCTTTCCTATGGTGCCGCTTACAGTAAGTTATTTTACAAAAAGAGCGGGCAGCAAGGCCAAAGGAATCGGTCAGGCCCTGATCTATGGAGCTTCTATCATTATTATATACGTTGCCTTCGGATTGTTCATTACACTGGTTTTTGGCTCTGCCAAACTCAATGAGCTGAGCAGTAGCGGAACGTTTAACTTTGCCTTTTTTATTCTGCTGGTAGTTTTCGCGGTTTCCTTTTTTGGGGCTTTTGAAATTAACCTTCCGAGCTCTATTGTCAATAAAATTGATCAGAAAGCAGATAACAGCAAGGGCCTGGGTGGAATATTTTTCATGGCGGCATCACTGGCGCTGGTTTCATTCTCTTGTACAGGACCGATTATAGGTACACTGCTTGTGCAGGCGAGCTCTAAAGGGGAGATTCTTGCACCGGCGATCGGTATGCTTGGCTTTGCCCTGGCGCTGGCGCTACCTTTTACGCTTTCGGCAATATTCCCGGGATTTTTAAACAGCATGCCTAAGTCGGGCGGTTGGTTAAACAGCCTGAAGGTATGCCTGGGTTTCCTGGAGCTTGCCCTGGCGCTGAAGTTTCTTTCTGCTGCAGACCTGGTATGGCACTGGGACTGGTTTGACCGCGAGATCTTCCTGGTACTGTGGATTGTGATCTTTGCACTGATGGGAATGTATATCATCGGCAAGCTTAAGTTCTCTCACGACAGTGATCTGCCTTACGTTACCGTTCCGAGGTTGTTCTTTGCGATATTCTCGTTTTCATTTGCAATGTACCTCGTACCGGGCCTTTGGGGAGCACCGGTAAATATCCTGAGCGGGATTGCACCACCCCTGAATACGCAGGATTTTATTCTTGGGGGTTCAGCGGCTGGCAGCACTGAGAGCTCGTCTTCTTTCCCGGCAACGGTAAAGTATAATGATGTGCTGCATCCGCCGCATGGCTTCAATGCCTTTTTTGACCTTGATGAGGGGATGGCCTATGCGAAAAAGGTAAACAAGCCTGTGCTGATAGATTTTACCGGCCATGCCTGTGTAAACTGCCGGAAGATGGAAGATAAAGTTTGGATTGACCCTGAAGTTGGGCATCTGATTAAAGATGAGTTTGTGCTGGTACAATTATATGTGGATGAGCGTTCTGTGAAGATGCCGGCCGACAAAGTGCATTACTCAAAGATTTTACGGAGTACTACTGATGATCTTGGAAGGTGGAACGGAGATTTCCAGGCCACAAAATACAATTCCAACTCCCAGCCATTTTATGTAATGGCAGGACAGGATCTGGTTCCACTGGTTTCACCACAAGGTGCGATCTTTGACGCAAAACTATACGCTGCTTACTTACAAAGCGGACTCGATAAATTTAAAGCATCCAAGAAATAACAAAGAATGAACAAGATTAAAAACATTGCTGTATTAACATCAGGAGGAGACGCTCCGGGAATGAACGCTGCCATCAGGGCGGTAGTAAGGGCCGGAATTTTTTACGATTTGAACGTTTTTGGGGTATACAGAGGTTATGAAGGATTAATCAATGGTGATTTTCTTCCGATGGAGCGGAAATCTGTGGCAAACATCATCCAGCGCGGGGGAACAATTCTGAAAACTGCAAGGAGTGATGAGTTTCGTACTCCGGAAGGACGCAGGAAGGCCTATGAGCAGCTGAAGACGCACCACATTGATGCATTGGTTGTGATTGGTGGTGATGGTACTTTTACAGGAGCAAACCTGTTTTCATCAGAGTTTGATATTCCTGTGATCGGTCTGCCGGGAACGATTGACAACGACCTTGCAGGAACGGATTTCACAATCGGATATGATACGGCAATTAATACTGTAGTTAATGCGATTGATAAAATCAGGGACACTGCTGAGTCGCACGACAGGCTTTTCATTGTAGAGGTAATGGGACGTGATTCAGGACTGATTGCTTTGAGAAGTGGTATTGGCGTGGGTGCTGAAGCGATCATGATTCCTGAAGCCAATATGGGCGTACAGGGGCTGATCAACAGGCTGGAATACGGACGTAAGGATAAAGCTTCGAAGATTATCATTGTTGCCGAAGGTGACGATGCCGGCGGAGCATTCAATGTGGGTGAAGTATTGAAGGATAAGTTCCCTAATTACGATATCAGGGTTTCTGTACTGGGGCATATCCAGCGCGGTGGTAAGCCAAGCTGCATGGACAGGGTACTGGCCAGCAGGTTTGGTGTTTCTGCAGTTGAAGGACTGCTGAATGGTGAATCAGGCAAAATGGTGGGGCAGATCAACAAGGAGATTGTGTATACGCCTTTTGACCATGCTATTAAACATATTGATGCAGAAGAGGTGAGCCCTGTATGGCTGAAATTGGTAGAGATACTTTCACTGTAACAGCACCGTAAGTACTTATTTACAGGATTGTTGAATTTAAAATCTCGGCATCTTGCTAATCATTAGTATTTTACTTACTTTTGCGTCCCCGCAAGCATGTAGCTCCGGGAACTATGTTGAATACATAAACTTATAAAAGAATGGCAACTAAAATCAGATTGCAAAGATTCGGTAAAAAAGGAAAACCTTTTTTCCACGTAGTGGTAGCGGATTCCCGCTCACCAAGAGATGGTAAATTCATTGAGCGTTTAGGTTCATACAACCCAAACACCAATCCTGCTACTATCGAAATCAATTTCGAAAAAACATTAGACTGGGTTAACAAAGGTGCTGAGCCTACTGACACATGTCGCGCAATTCTTTCTTACAAAGGTGTTCTTTACAAAAAACACTTAGAAGGTGGTGTGAAAAAAGGTGCTTTAACTGCTGAACAGGCTGATGCTAAATTTGCAGAATGGTTAAGCGCAAAAGACAGTAAAATCGAAGGTAAAAAAGACGGCCTGACTAAATCTAAAGATGAAGTTAAAAAAGCTGCACTTGCTGCTGAAGCGAAGAAAAACGCTGATCGTGCTGCTGCTCTTGCCATCAAAAATGCACCTGTTGAAGAAGAAGTAGCAGTTGAAGAAGAAGCTCCTGTAGCTGAAGCTGAAACTGAGGCTCCTGCAACAGAAGAAAACACAGAAGAACAAGCATAGTATTTTGTAATTCTTAATCATAGCGAAGTAACCTTCATCAGAATGGTTTCTTCGCTATTTTTATTTTAAAGAATAATTATTCACCGGGATGACGCACGAAGAGGCATTTTATATAGGTTATATTACCAAAACAAAAGGGTTAAAAGGAGAGGTACAGCTGTATTTTGAATATGATGAACCGGGGCTGCTGGACCTGGATGTGGTATTTGCTGATATCAATGGTAAAATGGTTCCGTTCTTTGTGTCGGTATACAAAATGCAGCCGAACAATACCTGCAATATCTATTTTGATGATATTGACCATATTGACAAGGCCCAGCCGCTACTCAGAAAAAAAATCTACCTGCCATTAACCAAGATGCCTGACCGCTCTGATGAGGATTTTCATTACAATGACCTGAAAGGGTTTATTGTGACTGACGAAACTACTGGAGAGCTGGGTGAGATCATTGAAATCAATGAGTATCCGCAACATTTTGTGGCTACGGTTCATTATCAGAATAAAGAGATCATGATCCCTCTCAATGAGGATATGATTATTGAGATTGATGAGGATGAAGGGACGCTGCTGGTGGACCTCCCTGACGGATTGCTGGATATATACCTGTCTAACTAATTTTAAGCTTATGCGTTTCGATATCATCACTGTACTGCCCGACCTGCTGCAAAGTCCTTTTGCGCATTCTATTCTGCAAAGGGCCCAGACCAAAGGAATTGCGGAGATCGTGGTTCATAGCCTCCGGGATTATTCTACCAACAAACAGCGTAGCGTGGATGATTATCCGTACGGTGGAGGCAGTGGAATGGTGATGTCTATAGAACCTTTCGCGAGGTGTATTGAAGCGCTACAGGAGCAGAGAACCTATGATGAGATCATCTTTATGAGTCCTGACGGGGTTACGCTGAACCAGTCGATGGCAAATGAGTTGTCAGGACTTAAAAATGTGATCATCCTGTGCGGTCACTATAAGGGGATAGATCAGCGGATCAGGGATATCTATGTGACGCGGGAAATATCTATCGGAGATTATGTGTTATCGGGGGGAGAGCTGCCTGCTGCGGTACTGGTGGATGCGATTGTAAGGTTGATCCCGGGCGTATTAAATGACGAGACGTCGGCCCTGTCTGACAGTTTTCAGGGTGGTTTGCTGGATGCGCCAATTTATACACGTCCGGCCGACTGGAAGGGGCATCTCGTTCCGGAAATTCTTTTAAGCGGGCACGAATCCAGGATCAATAACTGGCGCCATGAAATGGCTCTGGCGCGTACTCAGAGGCTCCGTCCGGATTTGCTGGAAGATTAAACGCTATAATTCTTTTTCTATTATCTTTATCAGGCAACTTTTTGGTTACCCCGTACTGGGTTTATTTCTGTCTGAAGTAATTTCTTTTCCTTTATTTTATTTTTACATGTAATTATTTATATATTTACGAAACTGTTTCCTGAGTGTGATTTCAGGGCACTGATGTATGTTAAAAATAATTTCAATGGAGATGAATGAAAATATGGAAAAGTATAAAATTAATGCTTTCTTAGACAATCTGACGATCAGGGAATACAAATTTGCGATGAAAACCATACCCTTGGTCCTTGATGTTTCTATGAACACGTTTCATAATTACCGAAGAATAAAAATGGGAGACCGTCAGGATATTCCCTATGAAAAAGTTAAACAGCTTGAAATATTATTCGGAATAGAAAGTGATACGCTGATCAACGTAAAAATCACAGGTAAAAGCCTCACCCAGTTGTTTAAGGGTGAAAAACAGAGATCCTGATTATATTTAAAGCAGGTTCTCCGTTTGAAAAGAATGTGGATTTTTAAAAGAATGTGGAAAAAAACAAAAATCACTTTTTTTTCTAAAATATATTTCCTAATATTGCAGTCCGATTTTAAACAGAAAAAAGTCGGCTTAATAGCTTAAAATCATGGATTTAGTAAAATTTGTTGAAGAGCAGGTAATCGCAAAGAACGAGTTTCCTGCATTCAAATCAGGAGATACAGTGAGTGTTCACTATAAAATTCGCGAAGGTAATAAAGAACGTGTTCAAATTTACCAGGGCGTAGTATTACAACGTAACAGCGTAGGTGCTAATGAGACGTTTACAGTTCGTAAAATGTCCAATGGTGTTGGAGTAGAGCGTATCTTCCCAATCAATTCGCCTAACATTGCTAAAATTGAAGTTAACAGCCACGGTAAAGTACGTAGAGCTAAATTGTTCTATCTTCGTGAGTTAACAGGTAAAGCAGCTCGTATTAAGTCTAAGAGAGTTTAATTCTTTACGAAAAATATATAGGCCTTCCCGACAGTGTTGGGGAGGTTTTTTTGTTGGTCAAAATTTGGAAAAATTGGTTGTGCTTTGGTGATGCTGCATTAATTTGCTGCGCAAAAGAACGCTAGGCATCACCAAAGCACAACCAATTTTTTCCAGTTTCTCCTGGGGTTTGTCCGGGGCAGGGTGCATATAGCATGATGGATAAGCCATTTGGATAAGCATGATGCATATACAATATGAGCGTTCTGTGCTGAAATTTGGCATGTTTTCATATACAATATGAAAGGCCATCATGCTACAGAATATTCCGGAAAAAAAGAAACCCCTTTTTCGATGCCTGGCGTTCTTTTGCGTAGCAAATTAATGCAGCATTGAAAAAGGGGGTTCTTTTTTTCAGCGCAGCCAGGAGATCTCCGGCTGCTTTAATAAAAACTATGCGAGTTCAGCAAGGACCGTAATCCCGCCTTTTACGACCTGATTAAGTTCCAGGTTAACCTTTGTACCCACAGGCAGGAATATATCCACTCTGGAGCCAAATTTGATAAATCCAAATTCTTTGCTCTGCTCCACGACATCACCTTCTTTAACGTACCATACAATCCTTCTGGCTAAGGCTCCGGCGATTTGTCTGAAGAGTACCGGCGTTCCGTTTTCGTGCTCTACAACGACTGTAGTGCGCTCGTTTTCGGTAGATGATTTAGGATTCCATGCAGCAAGATATTTTCCGGGATGATATTTGAAAAACTTTACTACTCCTGAGATTGGATTTCTGTTGATATGTACGTTCACAGGCGACATGAAAATGGATACCTGGAGTCTTTTATCTTTGAAATATTCACCTTCTGTAGTTTCTTCTATTACTACAACCTTGCCGTCAGCAGGGCAGATCACGAGATTGTTTCCGTTGACAAATGAACGGGATGGATTCCTGAAAAACTGAAGTACGGTGATAAAGAGTGCAAATGAAACCAGATAGCCTGCCCACCTTAACCAGGTAACGTCAGCAAATCTGTAATCGATAATAGCGTTCAGAATAAAAATGAAAAGTAATGAAACGGCTATAGTGGTATAACCTTCTTTATGTATTGTCATCAGGTATGAAATATGTTTCTGCAAATTTGTGAAAAATTTACGGGAATCAGGTTAAGGAAATGTTATCGGGGATAACACGGTAGATGTCTGTGAGATTTCGTCCCAGGCCATCGTAGTCAAGGCCATAACCCACGACGAATTCATTGGGGATTTCAAAACCTATGTATTCCAGCTCTTCAATCGGATGCCGGATCGCCTCAGGCTTGTATAACAGGGAGCATACGCGTACTGACGCCGGCTCCTGGGCATAAACTTTCTCCAGGATGAACTTCAGCGTAAAGCCGGTATCTACAATATCCTCTACGAGGATGATATGGCGCCCTTTCAGGTCGTTGGAGATGCCAAATACTTCCTTAACGGCTCCTGTGCTGGCAGTTCCTGCATAAGAGGCTACCCTGATGAAACCTACTTCACATGGGATCTCCATTTCTTTGAGCAGGTCTGCCATGAATAGGAAACTTCCATTTAATACCCCAATGAATACGGGGCAGAGGGCTTCGTAATCCACGTTGAGCTCTGTACCGATCAAACGGGTTCTTTTGGCAATACTATCGTTTTCAATGAACAGCTCAAATCGCTTATCTCCAACCTCTATATGATTCTTCATCTTTCTTTAGCGAACTTAATTTAACAGTTTTTCCTTTTCTTTTTCCAGGCGGCGCTGTTCACGGCGCTCCCGGCGCAAGTCCTTTTTTGATTTCTTGACCGTATCCTCCAGGCCCAGGTTTCTGCTGACGGTATCCTTTTTAGATCTGCCAAACAGCCTGTCGAACAGGTTTTTCGATTCATCCTGCATTTTTACAGGCTCAGTTGAGGCGTCACCATCGTCGAAACCCGTAGTATCCACTTTTGCAGAATCAGGAAGAAGATACTGGCGCAAGCCTTCGCGTAACCTCACGTTGTAAAAGCCATATCCGCTGGTGTCTGCAGGCGTAAGACCACGACGGGCCATGATCCTGCCCATATACCTGAAGTAAGGCAGCATGTACTCTTTGAGACTGCCATCCCCCTGGAATTTAAACATCGCAATTTTAGGGTTGGGAACAATGTTGGCCAGGAATATCCCTTCGCCGATATTGAGTTCTGAGGGGCTTTTTCCAAAATACTGACGTGATGCCTCACCAATACCATAAATGTTTCTTCCCATTTCGATGATATTGAAATATACTTCCAGCATCCGCTGCTTGCTGACCAGGCGGTTGTTTTCAATCAGCCAAACAATCAGGATCTCTTCGGCCTTACGGGCCAGCGTTTTATTCCTGCTCAGAAAGACATTTTTCACCAGCTGCATCGAGATGGTACTACCACCCCTGACAAACTTTTTCTTTTGGAAATTGATGACGAACGACTTGCGGATGGATTCCTCCACAAAGCCGTGATGTGTAAAAAACGAAGGATCTTCAGAGGTGAGCAGCGCATTTTTGAAATTGCTGGAAATCTCGGAAAGAGGAGTGAAATTTGGGTTGGACGGCCCGATGGTGATATCGCGCATCGGTTTTCCGCGTTCGTAAGGCGTGTAAACGAACACACTATTGATCTTCTGAAGGTCCGTTTTGCCCAGCTTAACGATCTTAAAATCGTATGGGGTAAGGGCAGAACTAAATTTAAGACTGTCCGGAATGCTGCTATCCAGATAAAAGTTCAGGTCGTACTTCACCTTGCCCTTAACCTGTAACCCTTCCAGAGACTCAAAGAGGCCGACAGGGAAGGCATTGATCATCGCCTGGGCATCCTGCTCGTCGGCATGCATCTTAAGCTCATAGATCTTATTTGGGGATAAGGTATATTTCAGATAGGGATGAAAGGTTGCATCTTTTAAAAATACAGTTGAACTACTGTCCAGAGCCACAAAGTTTGGCCCCACCAACATGTCGGCATCTATTTTGGCATCTTTTACAATAATATCATTAGCAGCGATCTTAGGGTGGTTGATCAGTAGATTTTTGATCGACCAGGAGCCCGTGATCTTATAATTATCACCACTGTAGGCGGCATTCTTCAATTCTGTTCTTATGGTGTCAAAGCTGAGCTTTGCATGCAGCTTGTTATTCAGGTAGGGAAGTTCAACTTTTTTCTTATCAGCAAAAAATATCACGTCCATCTGCTGGCGTGAAGGTTTGATCTTTCCATTGACATGCCAGGTAGATTCATCGTTATTTACCAGGATAGTCGATTTCAGGTCACCGTCATCTATGATGGCTGAGGTGGTGAGCAGGCTCAGTTTTGCCGTATCATTATCATTGAGTGTAAACAGGAGGTTTTTCATCTCCATATCTTCAGGAATTTTGTCCAGTACCTGGTTCAGCAGGTCGTGGGCTAGCTCACTCAGGTCAGTTTTGGTAGTTTTCTCGGGGCTATCCTTTTTTTTGCGCTTCAGGATAAAATCCAGGTTGGTCAGACTGTCTTTAAGGACGATGCTGAGCTTTCCGGTGTTGAGCTTCAGCTCAGCGATATTTACATTTCCTACAAGCAGGGGGAAGAGTTTTACCCCAATAGCGAGGTCTGCAATGGTAGTGAGTGTATCGCGGTCTTTCGGTACTACGGAGATGTTTTGCATGGACACGGTAGAAAGCCCGCTAAAGCCTGCCTTCCCGATTTTTACGTCAAGGCCATAGTCGTCATTTGCTTTTTTTATCGCCTTTGCCACCATTTTCTGAAGCAGCGCTTCGCGTTTACTGTAGGCAACAGAACCCAGGATGATAAAAGCGACGAGCAGTATCCCTATAACCCATGCACCAACTTTGATGTACTTTTTAGGAATGTTTATTTTTGGAAGATGCATGCTGTAAAATAGATGTTTAGTTGCTTAACGTCAAATGCAAATGTTTATTTCGTGTTAAAATTACACTTAAAAAGCCTAAAATCAATTAATTGTACGGTCCTTTTGTTAATTTTGAGCAATGGAAATTAGTAGCGAACAAGTTTTGGCCGCCCTGAGAAATGTAGAAGACCCTGATTTTAAAAAGGATCTGGTTACATTGAATATGATCAAGGACCTGACGATTGAAGATAAAAAAATTAGTTTTACCCTTGAACTGACTACCCCTGCATGTCCGATGAAAGACATGCTAAAAAATGCATGTTTGAATGCCATTAAATATTTTGTGGCCCAGGATGCAGATGTACACATCAATATTACTTCAAGAGTGACCAAGCCTGTGGATACCACACAGCTGGCCGCCATCAAAAATATCATCCTTGTTTCTTCTGGCAAGGGAGGCGTAGGTAAATCTACCGTTGCCAGTAATCTGGCCGTTACTCTGGCTGCAGATGGTGCAAAGGTTGGTTTGATTGATGCCGATATTTATGGTCCTTCGGTACCAACGATGTTTGGCCTGGTGGGTGCCAAGCCCAGTGCCAGGGAAACTGCAGAGGGAAAAACACTCATCCTGCCCATAGAAAAATATGGCATTAAGTTATTGTCGCTGGGATTCTTTGCAGATCCTGACCAGCCTGTGCCATGGCGTGGACCAATGGCTTCCAATGCCATCAAGCAATTGTTTAATGATGCCGACTGGGGTGAGCTGGATTACCTGATTGTGGATCTTCCACCGGGAACAGGTGATATCCATATCACCATCACACAGAGTTTCCCTATTGCCGGAGCGGTTATTGTAACCACACCGCAACAGGTTGCCCTTGCTGACACAAGAAAAGGTCTGGCCATGTTTAAAATGCCGAGTATAAATATTCCCGTGCTGGGGGTAATAGAGAATATGGCTTATTTTACCCCGGAAGAATTGCCTGACAATAAGTATTATATCTTTGGCAAAGATGGAGGAAAAAACCTTGCCAGCACTTTTGATGTACCATTCCTGGGTGAAATACCTATTGTTCAGGGCATTACAGAGGGTGGAGATAGTGGTACGCCTATTGCGCTGAATAAAGAGAGTAAGACTGCAGCGGCCTTTGCTGAGATTGCCGGAAAAATTGCGCAGCAGGTCTCAATAAATAACGCACTTCCAGCGAATTGCTAAAAAATTACTAAATTTATATTTTAAAATATATCATGGATATTACACAACAAGTTGAACAAGCACTAGAAACCATCCGCCCTTATCTGATTGCAGACGGGGGAGATGTAGCTATAGAAGAGATTACACCTGAACTGGTTGTAAAATTGAGATTATTGGGGAACTGCGGAACCTGCAAAATGAGCTTTATGACGATGAAAGCAGGAATTGAACAAGCTATTATGAAAGCTGTACCAGAAATTACTGCTGTTGAAGCTGTTAACTTATCGGAGCCGGTTTAAATCCATTTAACACTATTTAACTAGCCACTGTAAGAATTACAGCTATTTTTACCTGATGAAATACACTTTCACCCTGATTTTCATTCTCTTTGCCACAGGACTGTTTGCTCAGCAATCGCCTGCCGGGAAAGCTGTGATTCAGTTTTCAGGGATTATTACAGACATGGATAGTAGTTTTGTGGTGCCTTACGTAACCATAACCAACAAATCCAATAAAGACCAACGCTATGGGGCAAACTACAAAGGATTTTTCTCCTTTGTGGCGCATCCTGGTGATACCCTCTTGTACAATGCTATTGGGTATACCGATAAAGTCATTACTATCCCTGCAGACATCAGGGATGTGAAATACACCAAGATGGTAAAGATGAAATCGGAGATTGTCTATCTGCCCGCCGTAAGGATCTATCCATGGGCTACGGTAGAAGAATTTACCAAAGATTTTCTGGCATTGAAGATTGCCGATGATGATATGGAGATCGCCAGGAAAAACCTGTCAGGACGTTCTATCAATGGCATGATCCAAAATCTCCCAAGGGATGCCGGGGAGATCTCGGGAATGAACTTCCGCATGGATCAGGAAAGAGAACTCAACCGGAACCTGGTACAGGGAAATCCGCTGCTAAACCCATTTGGATGGGGTAAACTGATGCAGCAGATCTTTAACGGTGATAAAAGCAGGCAGAGCAGCAACTAGCGTTTTCTGCGCTGCTGCGGGAATTTCATTTTGTAATCTGCACGAACTTCGCCTCTTGAAATTGAATCCAGTTTACCCTTCAGCATCCTTTTGCGAAGCAGGCTCAGCGTATCTGTAAACAGTTTACCTTGTATATGATCATATTCATGCTGTACAACACGTGCAGGCATTCCTGTCAACTCTTCTTCCTTCAGTTCCCAGTTTTCATCATAGTACTGTACACGAACATTAGGTTTACGCATTACGTCTTCCCTGATTTCAGGAATACTTAAACAGCCTTCTGTAAATGCCCAGGGCTCGCCTGTTTCTTCCAGGATGGTTGCATTGATGAATACCTGCTTATAGCCCGGAGTACCGTCTTCATTCTCACCGCAGTCAACGATGAACAATCTGATAGGCAATCCAATCTGAGGTGCCGCCAATCCAACGCCACTTGCTGCGTACATGGTATCAAACATGTCTGCAATCAGTTTTTGTAATTCCGGGTAATCTTTGTCAATGTCTACACAGACTTTCCTGAGAACAGGATCCCCATATGCTACAATCGATAATTTCATCTACTTATATTTTTAGATTACAAAAGTACTATTATTAGCCTAAAGGGGAAAACGTCAGCACACTCAATTTATTTTCATCCAGTATTTCATCAGCAATTTCTGCCATCTCGCTGGTACTCACGTCTTCAATTTTTCTGAATACCGTTTCCAGGCTGTCTATCCTGTTGTAGTCGATCAGGCTTTTTGCCATAGAGATGATCAGTCCGATCCTATTTTCTTCGCCGAGGGCAATCTGCCCGATAAATTTATTTTTGGCCTTCTGCAGCTGCAGTTCGGTTAATGGCTTTTCCCTGATCTTTTTAAACTCTTTGTAGATAAGTGCCTGTGCCCTGTCTGTCTTTTCTTTATCGGTGCCAAAGTAAACGGTAAAAATACCGGTGTCACTCAGAGGGCTGTACCCGGATTCTATGCTATAGGCAATACCATATTTTTCCCTGATCTGCAGGTTGAGGATAGAACTCATACCGGTACCGCATAGCAGGTTATTGAGCAGTAGCAATCCTGTTTTAAAAGGATGATGCAGGGAATATGCCTGTGAGCCGATCATGGTATGCGCCTGCATGATAGGTTTATCATCTGCACGAACAACCAGCGGCGCTTTATCAGGCGCTATTCTTTTTGGCTCCTTCAGGTTTTGAGGAATCTCCTCATAATATTTTGAGAAGATCTTCACTGCTTTGGACAGTGTATAGTCGCCTAAAACAGCGATTACGATTTTGTCTGTATGGTAATTGGCAGCGATAAAGTCTTTGATATCCTGCTGACCAAGTGCATTTACGCTCTCTGTGGTGCCTAATATGTTTCTCCCCAGGGAGTGACCGGCAAAGACAAGATCCTCGAAATCATCATAAATCGCTTCTTCAGGCTGATCCAGGTAGGAAGCAATCTCATCCAGGATTACCCCTTTTTCTTTTTCCATTTCATCTTCCGGAAAGGTAGAGTGAAAGACGATATCATTGAATAACTCCAGGGTTCTGTCCAGATAAGGACGGAGGAAAGATGCGTGTATACAGGTATATTCTTTGGTGGTATAGGCATTGAGATCTGCGCCAACGCTCTCCAGGCGGTTCAGGATCTGATTGGTATTTCTTTTTTCTGTACGCTTGAAGATCAGGTGTTCTATAAAATGTGCGAGCCCCGATTGTGTTTCGGTTTCGTCCCTGGAACCACTGTTAATAATGATACAGGCATGAGAGATTGCTGATGCAGAGGGCACATGAAGCAGGCGGATGCCATTTGGCAGGGTATGTACATTATATTCCATTGGGTAACAAAGATACAGAAGAACTGTGCTACCCAATTGTAATATTATTTGATAACGTTTCTGATAGGTTTACTGTCAATTTGACAACTAAAAACACTTTGGAACATCCCTTGATAAGGGTCTGATGTACTTAAAAATGAGTTAACATATGAGCATAGAAGAAAAAGGGAGTATTTCCATACATACCGAAAACATCTTTCCTATTATTAAGAAATTCCTTTATTCAGATAATGAGATTTTTCTGCGAGAATTGGTTTCAAATGCGGTTGATGCGGTACAAAAAATCAAACGTTTAGCTGCTTTAGGACAGTTTAACGGGGAGTTGGGCGATACTTTGGTTGAGGTTGCGCTTGATGAAGAGAAAAAGACCATCACGATCAGCGACAGCGGACTGGGAATGACAGCTGAAGAGATCAAAAAATATATCAATCAGGTAGCTTTCTCTGGTGCCAGTGAATTTGTAGAGAAGTTCAAGGACGCTAAAGATGCCAATGAGATCATCGGTAAGTTTGGTCTGGGTTTTTATTCGGCGTTTATGGTGGCCGACCTGGTTGAAATACAAACCCTATCTTACCAGGATGGTGCAGAGCCTGCCCGCTGGGTATGTGACGGAAGTACTTCATATGAAATTACTGAAGGATCACGTACGACACGTGGTACAGACATCATCCTTCATATCAATGCAGAATCAGAAGAGTTCCTGAGTAAACATAAAATTGAAGAGATACTTGATAAATATGGTAAATTCCTGCCTGTGCCAATTAAGTTCGGTACCAAAACTACACAGGAGCCGGATGGTGAGGATGAAGAAGGAAAACCAAAAACGGTATCTGTTGAGGTAGATAACATCATCAATACTACTGCGCCGATCTGGACAAAGGCACCTGCAGATTTGTCAGACCAGGATTATCTTGATTTCTACAAACAGCTTTATCCTTTCTCTGAAGATCCGTTATTCTGGATTCACCTGAATGTAGATTATCCCTTTAACCTGACAGGAGTATTGTACTTCCCGAAAGTGAAAAACGACTTCGATATGCAACGCAACAAAATCAAGTTGTTCAGCCGTCAGGTATTTATCACTGATGAGGTGAAAGATATCGTACCTGAATTCCTGATGTTGCTGCATGGTGTAATCGATTCACCGGATATCCCGCTGAACGTTTCAAGAAGCTTTTTGCAGGCCGACAGCAACGTTAAAAAGATCAACAGCTATATCACCAAGAAAGTAGCCGATAAACTGGCTGAACTGTTCAATAAAGACCGTAAGTCTTATGAAGAGAAGTGGGGAGATATTGGTCTTTTCGTAAAATACGGAATGGTGAGCGAAGAGAAGTTCTATGATAAAGCGAAAGACTTTGCTTTACTGACTAATACTAAAAACGAACACTTTACGCTGGAAGAATACCGTGAGAAAGTAGCGCCTGTACAAACCGATAAAAACGGACAGGTAGTTTATATCTACACCAATGATCCTGCAAAGCAGGATAGCTTTATCCAGTCGGCCGCCAAAAAAGATTACGATGTATTGTTGATGAACTCAGCTATCGATAATCACTTTGTGAGCTCATTGGAGCAGAAGCTGGAGAAAACCCTGATGAAGCGTGTGGATTCAAGCGTAGCCAGCAAGCTGATCGAAAAAGATGAAGCTGTAGAATCTGTGTTGACAGAGGAGCAGTCGGCAAAAGTGAAAGAAGTTTTTGAAAAGGCAATTGTTAAGCCAGGCTTCCAGGTGGAGATTGTTGGCCTTAACCCTGAAGAGTTCCCGGTTACAGTAACGATGGACGAGTTTATGCGACGTATGAAGGATATGGCTGCCATGGGTGGCGGTATGGGCTTCTACGGCAGCATGCCTGACAACTATAAAGTTGCGATTAACGGAAACCACAAACTGGTTAACCGCATCCTGCAGACTGAAGATGCTACGGAGCAGAGTGCTTTGGCTAAACAGGCTGTAGATTTAGCCTTGCTTTCGCAGGGGATGCTTACAGGTGCCGAGTTAACAGCATTTGTAAACCGCAGCGTTGAGCTGATCTAATCAGATATCTGCTGATCAAAAAAGGCTGACCTCTTTTAAAGAGGTCAGCCTTTTTCTTTTACTGACCGATACCTTCGAGTGTCAGCAGGAATGCGTAGTTCAAGGCAATATCCCTGAGGTAATCAAACCTGCCGGACGCGCCGCCGTGGCCGAAATCCATGTCTGTCTTGAACAGCAGCACATTTTTACCCGTCTTTGTAGCACGCAGCTTTGCCACCCATTTTGCAGGTTCAAAATATTGTACCTGGCTGTCATGCAGTCCCGTTGTCACCAGCATATTCGGATAATCTTTTGCTGTTATGTTTTCATAGGGAGAATAACTTTTCATGTAGTGGTAAGCATCAGCATTTTTAGGATTTCCCCACTCGTCAAATTCATTGGTCGTCAGTGGTATACTTTCGTCCAGCATTGTGTTTACCACATCAACAAAAGGAACCTGCGCAATTACGCCATTCCATAAATCCGGCTGCAGATTGATGATTGCCCCCATGAGCAAGCCACCTGCGCTTCCTCCCTGGGCATACAGATGTTCAGCACTTGTATATTTTTCAGCAATCAGGAATTTACCGCAGTCGATAAAATCCGTAAAGGTGTTCATCTTTTTCATCAGCTTTCCATCTTCATACCACTGGCGGCCCATTTCCTGTCCGCCGCGGATATGTGCGATGGCAAACACAAATCCCCTGTTCAGCAGGCTCAGGTTATTGCTGGAAAAAGAGGCATCCATACTGTGGCCGTAGGAACCATAGGCGTATAATAGCAGAGGCGCGTTTCCGTCCTTTTTAAGCCCCTTTTTATAGACCAGCGAGATTGGAACCTGTGTGCCATCTGTAGCTGTAGCATAGAGGCGCTCAGTGGTATATTCCTCCCTGTTGTATCCGCCTACAACCTCCTGCTGTTTCATCAGTGTTTTTGCCCTTGTATCCATGTGATAATCATAAACCGATACCGGGGTAGTCATGGAGGTGTAGATATACCTCAGCGTTTTACTGTTGTAGTCAGGGTTTGATCCGATGGCAGCCGTATATGCCGGCTCGCCGAAATCGATATCATGCTCCGGGCCATTCAGGTTACGTATGCGCAGCTGTGCGAGGCCATTTTTACGCTCCGAGATCACGATAAAATCTCTGAATTCTTCTACTTCCTCCAGCAGCACATCGCTGCGGTGGGGGATTACCTCTTTCCAGTGTTCCTTTTCTGTCTGATTTGGCGGGCATTCCATCAGGCGGAAGTTTTGCGCTTCCCAGTTTGTCACGATGAGGAACTTGTCTTGCAGAGCTACAACTGAATACAAGACATCCTTTGTGCGGGGCTGGAACACCTTAAATTCTGCATCCGGCTGATCTGCATGGATCATCCTTGCTTCAGAAGACAGGGTAGCCTGGGAGTAGATAAAGATATATTTTCCGGATTTTGATTTGTCCAGACCGATGTAATTGGATTTATCCTTTTCCTCATAAACTACCGGATCAGTGCCCGCATCGGTTCCCAGACGGTGTTTCTGAATCTTTTCACTGAGCAGCGTTTCAGGATTTTTTGCCGTATAGAAGATCGTGTTGTTATCTGCTGCCCATACCGGGTCGCCCTCGGTATTAGGAATCGCATCACCTGTAAGTTCGCCGGTAGCGAGATTTTTTATATAGATCGTATACTGACGTCTGGATACATTGTCCACCCCATAGGCCAGCAATTGATTATCCGGACTAATACTATACCCCCTGGCAGAATAATAGGCGTGTCCTTTGGCTAATTCATCAATATCCAGCAGGATTTCTTCAGGTGACTCCAGCGTGTCTTTTTTGCGGCAGTATTTAGAATACTCCTTGCCTTCCTCGGTTCTGGAGTAATAGTAGTAGCCGTTTTTAAATACAGGTACAGATTCATCCTTTTCCCTGATACGGCCTTTCAGTTCTTTAAAAAGATCGGCTTGCAAACTTGTCGTTCCGCTCATCATCTCTTCCAGATAAGCGTTTTCTGACTTGATATAATCTATCGTTTTTTCACTGTTAGGACCCTCTTTAAAATAGTCGATCATCCAGTAATAGTTATCCGTTACCGTATCACCGTGAATAGTTCTTTTCTGGGGAATCAGTTCTGCTACCGGTGGCTGAACCGCCGGCCATGTATGTTTCTTCATTTTCGTATCTTTGTTTTTTACAGCCTGCAGCCAGGCTGGGCAATTGCAAATTAAGATTAATTTTAGAAACGCTGCCCGGAGATGAGAAAAAGCTTTAATGTTAAAAATATAGTCAATGCATTGCTGATCGCAGTTTTTGTAGCCATAATTTTTGTCCCTACAGCCAAAGCCATGGTGTTGCAGGGGCTGATGAAAGTAGGACTATTTTCACCTGATACAGCTGCTGTGGATGTACCAGTGATAAAAGACCTCAGGGGTATCCGCTTTAGAGATGCCAGCGGAAAGATCATCGATCTGGGAGATTTAAAAGGGAAAGTGGTTTTCCTGAATTTTTGGGCTACCTGGTGCCCACCCTGTATTGCAGAAATGCCGGGTGTAAATAAGCTTCACGAGAAATTCAGGAATGACGCTGATGTGGTGTTTATCCTGGCCGATGCCGATGGGGATTTGCTGAAATCGCAGAAATTTATGGGCAGAAAGAAATTTGGTTTACCTGTACACGCTGTGGCGAGTGAAATTCCGGAAGTGCTGTTTCAGGGGTCATTACCGACGACCATTGTTTTTGACAAGCAGGGGAGGATCATGTATAATGAAGCTGGTGCAGCAAACTACGGCAGTCAGAAATTTATCGAATTTATTGACAGGCTAAAAACGATGAAATAGTATATTTGCAGTATGCAAGAGCCATTTGATATTACCATTGGAGAGATTGACTACGCTATATTTCCTGAAGGAAACGATACCTATGTAGTTTTTAAAGACGGCAAAGAGTATGTCCAGATCCAAAAGGATACAGAATCGCAATGGCTGAAACTCGATCCCGAAACAGCGCTGCCTCTTTTTGAAGAAGATGAAGAGATCAATGCTATCGGCGGAGAGATTCTGGCCTACGTTCCTGAGGTTGAAGATGAGGACGAAGAGGCTGAGGAAGAATAACCATCAGCCTGCCCAGTTATCCCTATCCAGGCTGCGGTAGTGTATCGCTTCTGCCAGATGCTCCAGCTGTATCGTGCTGCTACCTTCAATATCCGCAATTGTGCGGGACACCTTCAGGATCCGGTCGTAAGCACGGGCGGATAAACTCAGTTTTTCCATGGCTTTCCTGATCAGCGTTCGCCCCTCGGTACTGATCTGGCAAATCTGCCGTACCATATTTGGGCTCATCTGTGCATTGTAATGCAGTTGAGGGTTAGCTGCAAAACGAATATCCTGTAATGTTCTCGCTTTAATTACACGCTTCCTTATGACAGCACTTTTTTCGGAGGGCTGCAGCGAAGAAAGCTGATTAAAATCTACGGGTGTTACCTCCACGTGCAGATCGATCCTGTCCAGCAGCGGGCCTGATATCCTGCTGAGGTATTTCTGAACTGCCCCCGGCGGGCAGCTGCATTCTTTATGCGGATGATTGTAAAAGCCGCATGGGCAGGGGTTCATGGAAGCAATCAGCATAAAGCTCGCGGGATACTCTACGCTCTGCCGGGCCCTGGAGATTATTACCCGGCGGTCTTCCAATGGCTGACGCATCACCTCCAGCACAGTCCTTTTAAACTCCGGAAGCTCGTCCAAGAACAAGACGCCATTATGTGCCAGGGAGATCTCTCCCGGCTGTGGGTTTGTTCCCCCGCCGCCAAGTGCTACATCAGAAATGCTGTGATGCGGACTGCGGTATGGGCGCTCCGTCATCAGGGCATCGGCTACGCTGAGTGTGCCCGCTACAGAATGGATTTTTGTGGTCTCCAATGCTTCCTGCAGGTTTAAAGGCGGCAGGATCGTGGGCAGCCGCTTGGCCAGCATCGTCTTTCCGGCTCCGGGAGGACCAATGAGGATCATGTTGTGTCCGCCTGCTGCGGCAATTTCCAGTGCCCTTTTGATATTTTCCTGCCCTTTCACATCCGAGAAGTCCTGCTCATACCGGTTCAGGTTTTTAAGAAACTCGTGTTTAGTGTTGACAATCGTAGGTTCAAACGAAGTTTTCTGATTGAAGAAAGAGATGACCTCTGTGAGGCTCTGCATTCCGTAAACAACCATCCCTTCCACTACGGCTGCCTCCCTTGAGTTTTGAACCGGCAGGATAAAGCCCTTTATCCCGGAAGCCTTTGCCTGGACGGACATCGGCAAGGCTCCTTTTACAGGCTGTAAAGAGCCGTCCAGGGAAAGTTCTCCGGCAATCATGAATTGCTCTGTCATTTGCGTCTGTATCTGTCCTGAAGCGGCTAATATGCCCACAGCTATAGGCAGGTCATATGCAGTACCCTCCTTCTTGATAGCCGCCGGGGAGAGGTTCACTACAATTTTCTGTCTGGGCATTCTCAGCCCTGAAGACTGTATTGCACTTTCAATCCTTTTCAGGCTTTCCTTGACGGCATTGTCCGGGAGCCCGACAATATGATATTTGTTCCCGCTACCCACACTTACTTCGATCATTATTGTGAGCGCATCAACACCTGTAAGGGCGCTGCCATAAGTTTTTATCAGCATATCTGGTTAATCTATAGGATGCTAATTTAACTCAATATTAAATTGTTTGTTAATTAAAAAATGAACAAAAAAAATCCCGGTCGTTAAAGAACCGGGATTTAAATTATTTTGAAGACAGATTTTACATTCTTCCCTGTGGCATTTTAGGCATTCCGCGCATCATTTTGGCAGCAGCGGCAGGATTAGAGAATTGTTTCATCACCTTACGCATATCCTCAAACTGTTTGATCAGTTTAGTTACCTCTTCGATTTTATTACCCGAGCCTTTAGCGATACGCATGCGTCTGCTTTGCTGGATGCTGTCAGGATTTTCGCGTTCGAATTTTGTCATCGACTGAATAATGGCTTCTACATTCTTAAAAGCATCATCTTCAATCTCCACATTTTTCATCATTTTGCTTACGCCGGGAATCATGCCCATCAGGTCTTTCATGTTACCCATTTTCTTGATCTGCTGGATCTGATTGTAGAAGTCGTTAAAATCAAACTTGTTCTTACGGATCTTCTTTTGCAGCTCGGCAGCTTCCTTCTCGTCAAACTGCTCCTGAGCACGTTCAACCAGGGAAACCACATCACCCATTCCCAGGATACGTGAAGCCATCCTGTCTGGATAAAATACATCCAGCGCTTCCATTTTCTCACCGGTACCTACAAACTTAATCGGTTTGTTCACTACAGATTTGATAGATAGGGCTGCTCCACCGCGGGTATCACCATCTAATTTGGTCAGCACCACACCTGTGAAATCAAGTCTGTCGTTAAAAGCTTTTGCAGTATTAACCGCATCCTGTCCGGTCATGGCATCAACTACGAACAGGATTTCATGCGGTTTAGTATGTAGTTTAACATCTGCGATCTCATTCATCATCTGCTCATCAATCGCTAAACGACCGGCAGTATCAATGATGATCACATTGTTGTGTTCTTTTTTACCTTGAGCAATACCTTCCAGCGCAATCGCTACCGGATCTTTAGAGTCCTTGTTGGCAAACACCGGCACGCCGATCTGCTCGCCCAGGATCTGTAACTGATCGATCGCCGCAGGGCGGTATACGTCGCCAGCCACCAGCAATGGTTTTTTACCCTTGCTTTTCAGGAAGTTCGCCAGCTTTCCGGAGAAAGTAGTTTTACCCGCACCATTGAGGCCGGCAATGAGTATGATTGTAGGATTGGTTTTAAGATCTAATTCTGTAACCTCACCGCCCATTAAGGCAGTAAGCTCATCGTTCATGACTTTCGTCAGCAATTGTCCCGGAGACACTGCTGTCAGTACGTTAAGGCCTAACGCTTTTTCCTTTACATCATCAGTGAAGGATTTGGCAGTTTTATAATTTACGTCGGCATCCAGTAAAGCTTTACGAATTTCTTTCATGGTCTCGGCCACGTTGATTTCTGAAATGCTTCCTTGTCCTTTTAGAACCTTAAACGCACGGTCTAGTTTATCCTGTAAATTCTCAAACATGTTTTATTAATTGATAGTCAATGACTTAATCTGTAATGATAGTAGTATACAAAGTTGCAAACATTTTAGATAACAATCAAACATTAAAATTTGATGTATCCGGCTGTTTAGCGAGGGAATACAAAGGCAAATCCCATGGCCAGAACCTGACTTCCCTGGATTTTTGATGTAATGTTTTTGTCGTACAGTCCAACACCCGTAACTGATACATTGATCAGACGGTTAACCTTTGCGGTAAGCGTTACATCCAGACGGTGAGAAGTATAGTCGATCTCATTGTAAGGCATGAAAAGGTTATACCTAAGTTTCAGGTTTACATTAGACATGATGTCTTTATCCAGGTTGGCGGTCAGCTGAAAAGCGGCCTCGTTTTTAAAGGTATCACCCACAGGTACGCCGTAGTTATCAGTGATATTAGCACTGGAGTCTCTTGCCAGTGCTGCAGCCACAAGCTTATCATTGTCGAGCACAAAGGTTTGTTTTGCGGTACCCAAACCGATCCTTGTAGAGAAATACTTCACTGGTTTATATTCAAGACCGACAGATTCTGTCAGGTATCCAGGTGACATGAATTTAGAGATGAGCGTGGCCCGTTCGTTGCCAAGGGGATCAGTATCGTAAGAGAAACCATTGTCAAACTGCGACTCAAAAGTTAAGGCCCCGTAGAAATACCAGGTTCTCGACAATTGAAAGGCGACCTTGTTATCCCAGAATATCCTGTCCTGGCTTTTCTTTTGTAACTGGTCTTTGTTTTTTATTTTACCATACTGCAGGTTGAGCTCACTGGTATAGCTGTAATCATCTTTTACATAATCAGCCCTGTAGTTTACCAGTCCACCAACAGCAACGGAGTTTACCCCACCACCTGTCCAGTTGTTACTGAAAGAGGCCTGATTGATGTTCAGTCCGATGGAAGTTGTCGTTCTCCAGTAATTCACTTTTGAACTGATCACTACGGGATTGATTTCAACGGGTCTGAAGTTAATGTTCCCCCTTAATGAAGGTAGAGGACTTTTTTTAAGTTTAAGATCCATGTCCCTGATATTAACGGGGATTGAATCTACTTCCTGTGCGACAGCCTGTGCAGAAACGGCGAATAATAAAAATAAACTTACATATAGACCTCTCATTGATACAAAGAAAAGAAAAATGTTCTTACCAGACTCTAAATTGATATAAAAATATTAGTGCTAAATGGTTTATCTGTTAAAAATCACCTTTAGAAACATCTTAACCAGGCATAGAATCCTCTATTTTGTAAATACTTCAGATTCCTTTCATTTGCATAAGCTTCCTTTTCAAAACAGATATTAAAATAAGCCTTAGCGTGATTTCTATATCTGATCAGGTTGATCAGATAAAAAAAGAAGTATAGTATATAGAATGGAATAATGAGCAGTTCAATCTGCTGTACAAAGTGAATTTTTTCGTGATTGATCAGGATGGGATGTGTTTTCTGACCGGGATCTTTAAACAGCATAAAAGGGAACAGGGCCATGGCACTTGCCGGAAGACTCCTGCAGGTTACAGCCCAGTATCTCATAAATTCTCAATTTTTATCTGTGGCAGAGGTTTGAGCCTCAATGCCCTTGGATTACGTTTGTACGAAGCGTAATTATTGCGTAGAAACACGATAAAGGCATAATCTGAAGCTGTAAGCACAAAATCGTAACTCGGGCGGTACTGCTGCATATAGTCTTCGAGTTCAAAATCCTTGATCCTCAATGCGCGGCCAACGAATTTCGCATTGTACCTGTAGTCGATCAGCTCTTCCTTATAATCTCTTTCCAGGATGGCCTGCAGATGACGGGCGTTACGGCCTTTACGGCTCAGCAGGTTGTATATCGCATCAATGCCCAGTCCGGCGCCCCTGTTGCTGATATTGAGCAGATCTTTGGAGCTACCGCGGTCGGTAGCATATTTGAAGTCTTTCAGCCTTTGTTCATAGCGCTGCTGCGGATCAAGCGTTTTGCCTAAGATGGCTACTTCCCGCAGGCGGATAGCCAGAGGCCTGAGTTGAAAGTATATCGCATTGTTGCCCTTGTAAATCAGTGTATCTATTCCATACCCTTCGAGAGCCGCAAACAGCGTATCACCTACTGAAGCCTGAGTAGCAAATTCGCCCTTGTTATTATTGTATAAGCCCTCGTCATTGCGTGAGTTATAAATATATACTTTTGCCAGGCGCAGCTTGGATTCTCTGTCTATGACAAAGCCCTGTACAGGTTTTTTCTGGGCTGTGGCAATACCGGCAAAAGCGAAAAGGAAAAGTAACAGGCTGAACAGTTTCATTTGACCGGTAAAATTACAAATAGACCCCGTTTAAAGCGGCGACATTAACATTATTTAACTACTACAAGTTTCTGGCCAATCTTTATGCCTTCATCCTGTATGTTGTTTAATGCTTTCAGCTCATCCACTGTCATGTTGTATCTTTTGGAAATATTGTATAGCGTATCACCTTTCTGAACAGTGTAGTTAGGATCTGTCGTATTGATCACCTGTTTTGAGGGTGGCGTTTCTACGGGAGTGAATTTCTTGGTCTCCTTAGGGATATTGGCATTGATCTCTGTAAATACCCTGTCCTCACGTTTGATCTTATCAGGTTCTGATTCCGGCTGGTCGTACTGGTGCAGCTGGTATTTTTCGATCGTATTGATCAGTAAGTCCGGATATTTTGGATTGGTGGCATAACCCGCCTGTTTCAATCCTTTGGCCCAGTTTACATAATCGTTTTTATCCAGCTCGAACAAAGCACTGTAACGTTTTCTCTTTAGAAACTCCGAATGGTCCTTGTAAGAATCACGGGCATCTTTGTATACCCTGAAACAATCATTGCTTTTGTCGTCATCCTTATAGTAGGCTTTGCCTCTCCATTCCGATGTACATTTGATGCCGAAGTGGTTATTGGCATATTTTGCAAGACTGCTGTTACCGCTGCCAGACTCTATGATTCCCTGTGCCAGCGTAATACTTGCGGGAATACCATAGGTATTCATCTCTTCTATCGCTACCCCTTTAAAGGTGTCAATATAAGTGAGAGTCGTAAAATCCTTAAAATTAGGATTAGCCTTATTTGCTGCGCTTTCAATTTTCTTGTTGTTCCTGTGGTATTGTCTCGACTTACAGGAAGCGAGGAAAATGATGGCTATGGCGAGCGGTAATACGAATTTGTTCATTAGAATCTGATTTTCTGACCTGGTTGCAATGCTGATTTTTTCAATCCGTTTTTGCGCATCAATGCTTTTGCTGTTGTGCCACGTGCTTCGGCGAGCCTGTTCAGGTTGTCACCCTTTCTAACTGTATACATCCTGGCAGAAGAGCGGTGACGTTTGGCTGCGTGCGAACGGTAATGTGATTTTTTTACTGCTACAGGAGCAACCTTTACCGGCTCTGCGTAATCTGATGGCCTGTCGTCATACTGGTAAAGTTCATATTTATCGATGATGGCGATTACCTGTTTGGCCCAGGTTCTGCTGGCAGCATATCCACCACGCTGAATACCTTTTGCCCAGGCAGCGTAATCATACTGGTCGCACTTATCAAATAGTTTATTGAATGATGATCTGTTCTGCAAAACTTCTACAAAGTTGTCATAAGATTCGTCTGCAGACTCATAGTCGCGGTAAGAAGAATTGATTTCTGTATTGCTGTTGGAACCTTTGATGCCGAAGTGGTTGTTGAGGTGGCGGGCTACTTTGCTTTTTCCCGCGGCAGATTCATGAATGGCTACTGCTAAGATGACGCTTGCCGGGACGTCGTATTCGCGCATGAGTTCCTGTGCGTGATCAGTGTGTTCCTCTACATAGTCCTGGATCGTCTGGCTTTGGGCTGATGTGCCCAGTAAAATTAAAGTCAGGAAGCTAAGGAATAAGTTTTTTAAATTCATTGTTTTACTTTTTTCTGATGATAAACAAGCCATCTCTGACGGGCAGAATGAGTTTTTCTACCCGGTCATCTGCTGCAACTTTATCATTAAATGTACTGATGTTTCTGGTGTCTTTGTCTTGTTGGTTGCTGAGTACTTTTCCGCTCCACAAGACGTTATCTACTATAATGAGTCCCCCTGGCCTTACCCTGTCAAAGATAAGGTCGTAATAAGTTCCATTATTTTTTTTATCAGCATCGATAAAGACAAGGTCAAATACTTCGTCCAGATCGTTTACTGTTTGGGTGGCATCACCCAGTATATATTTTATCTGCTGTTCGTAGGGCGATTCCGCAAAATATCCGCGGACCCTGTCTTCCAGTTCTAAGTTAATATCTAATGTATAGAGGATTCCATCATTGGCCAGACCTTCGGCGAGGCAAAGTGTGGCATAACCTGTAAAGGTGCCGATTTCAAGGATACGTTTTGGAGTAATGAGTTTGCTGAGCATGCTGAGTACCCGTCCCTGGTAGTGTCCGGAGAGCATTCGGGGCATGAGCACCCTGAGGTGAGTTTCTCTGTCGATCCGCTGCAGCAAGCCGCTTTCCGGTTCGCAGAATTTCAGCAGTAAATCTTGTAAATCTTCTTTGATCAGGCTCATTGATGTTCTATAAACGGTGTTCTTCCATGAAATATTGTAAAATAATCGTTGCAGCGATGGTATCTACTCTCTCTTTGTTCCTTCGATCCTGTTTTTTTAAGCCACTTTGCATGATGGCCTCATGTGCAAGTTTGGAGGTAAACCGTTCATCCACCCAGTGCTGGGGGATCTCCGGGAAGCTCTTTTTGAGGAGGGTAGAAAAGCCTTTTACATGCTGCGCAGATTCTGAGGGCGAACCATCCATCTGCTTTGGATTTCCTATTACAAAGGCCGCTGCGGGCTCTGTAAGCAGGTATTTCTTGAGATAATCAATAATATCTTTTGGGTGTACGGTGTCCAGTCCGGTAGCAATAATCTGCAGTGGATCTGTAACGGCAATGCCGATACGTTTGGTGCCGTAATCAAATGCGATAATACGTGACATGGCTGCAAAGATTGTTATAAATTTACTATTTTGCACCAAATGCAGTTTAAAGAGATCGTAGGTCAGGAGGAAATTAAGCGGCAACTGGTGCAGACCGTTGCTGAAAACAGGGTGAGTCATGCCCAGTTATTTCTCTCTGCGGAAGGTACCGGAGCTTTGCCTCTGGCTATCGCCTATGCGCAATATATCAACTGTCTTGAGCGGACAGAAACAGACAGTTGCGGCCTCTGTTCTTCCTGCCGTAAGTATGAGAGGTACATCCATCCTGACTTACATTTCTCTTATCCCTTTTTTGCTTCGAAGGATGTTAAAATTGCTACAGATGTGCTGGAGGAGTGGCGCACTATGCTGCTGTCTGACCCTTATGTAGACCTGGATATCTGGCGGGCGCAGCTAAATGCCGACAATAAACAGGCGAACATCAACATCGCCGAGTGTCATGACATTATAAAGAAACTTAGTTATAAAGCTTTTGAAGCAGAGACGAAGGTTCTGATCATGTGGCTGCCGGAGTATCTGGAGAAAGAAGGGAATTCATTGCTGAAGATTATCGAAGAACCACCAGCAAATACTTTGTTCCTGCTGGTAGCCCATAACCAGGAGCATATCCTGTCGACACTATTGTCGCGCACACAAATTGTAAAGATTCCCAAGCTCCCGGGGGAAACCGTAGAGGAATACCTGATGATGAAGCACCATCTTTCTGAAGAGCAGGCTTCAACATATAGTTTTCTTTCTGACGGGAACCTGATCGAAGCTAAAGCTATGGCGTCGCAGGCACACAATGACAATGCTGAGATTTTTGCGGGATGGCTGCGCATGGGATATGGTAACAAGGGGCTGGATCTGGTCGCATTTACAGATCAGGCAGCAGGCTGGGGCAGAGAAAATCAAAAGAATTTTTTAAAGTACGGAATTAGCTTTCTGCGGGAGTGCAGCCTGATCCTGAGTGGGGCAGATAGCCTGGTAAAACTGCCTTTAAGGACCTTAGACACGGCACAGAAGCTATGTAAACATGTGCTCGACCTGAACATGGCATCGGCTATAATTTCGGAGTTGGAACAAGCACATTACCACATTGAACGGAACGCAAACCCTAAAATCCTATTTTTAGATGTATCTTTACAATTGGTAAAAATTATTAAGTTTAAAACGCTCCCGAAAGGGACTCAATATATATACAATTAGTTATGGGATGTGGAAGTTGTTCTACCGGTGGCGGTTGCGCCCCCTCGGGCTGCAAAAGTAATGGCTCATGCCTTACCGGAGGCTGCCAGAAAATGGAAGTTTACGATTGGCTGTCTAATTTGGACATGCCCTCAAATTATAAACCTTTTCAGGTTATCGAAGTTAAATTTAAAGGCGCTAGGAAGGAATTTTACCTGAATGCAGACAATATTTATCTTGAAATTGGTGAACTTATAGCTGTAGAAGGTTCTACAGGTGGCTACGATATCGGGCATGTTTCTTTAACGGGCGAGCTGGTACGTATGCAGATGAAGCGCCGTAAAACGCCTATTGATCAGGTTACACGTAAGGTGTACCGCAAGGCTACGGAGGCTGATGTTGACAAATGGAAGCTGGCAAAAGACCTGGAATGGGAGACGATGCATAAAGCCCGTACACTGGCACTGGACCTGCGTCTGTCGATGAAGATCAGTGATGTAGATTACCAGGGAGATAAAACCAAGGCGACGTTCTTTTATACTGCCGAAGGCAGGGTAGATTTCAGGGAGCTGATTAAAAAGATGGCTGAGACTTTCCGTATCAGAATCGAAATGCGTCAGATCGGAATGCGCCAGGAAGCGGGACGCCTCGGTGGTATCGGTTCATGCGGACGTGAATTGTGCTGCTCAACCTGGTTAACAAACTTTAAAACGGTGTCTACAGCTGCGGCAAGGTATCAGAACCTTTCCCTAAATACGCTGAAACTGGCAGGACAGTGCGGAAAGTTAAAATGCTGCCTCAACTATGAGCTGGATACTTACCTGGATGCACTTAAGGATATTCCTGACCGTGTAGATAATTTACAAACGGAAATTGGTACTGCCCGTCACCAGAAAACAGATATTTTCAAAAAGCTGATGTGGTTCAGCTATCCTAACCAGGAGGACTGGATTCCTTTGAAAGTGGACCGTGTGAAAGAGATCATGGCCATGAATAAAAAGGGTCAGAAACCAAGTAACCTGAAGGATGAAGCTGTAGAGCTTGCTGCTCCGGTAGTGATTGAGAAGGTTCACGATTACGAAAACGTAGTTGGTCAGGATAGTTTAACACGTCTCGACGAGAAGAGAAATAAGAACAACAGGAACAACAGAAATAAACCTGCGGGAGGAAACAGACCAGAGCGTGAGCGTTCGCCAAAAGCGGGTCAGTCTGGGCCTAGACAGGCACAAGGCGGACAAAAACCGGCACAGCAAGGTCAGAGACAACCTCAGCAGGGTCCGAAACAGAATCAGCAGGGACAAAAAGCGGCACAGCCGAATCAAAGAACTGCCGATCAAAAAAGACCGGAAGCAAAAAAGGCTCCTGAAGTAGTTAAAACAGAAGATGGTGGAGAAGCTAAAGCACCATCGGCAAGCAGAAATAACAGGAGCAGGAATAACCGCAGACGTAACAAACCATCGGATAAACCAAAAAATGAAGAGAACTAATCTTTTTGTGTGGCTGGTATGTGCATTCCTGATCTCAGGAACTGCCGGATGCAATACC
The DNA here is from genome assembly GCF_026239695.1 of Pedobacter sp. MC2016-15. Taxonomy (GTDB): domain Bacteria; phylum Bacteroidota; class Bacteroidia; order Sphingobacteriales; family Sphingobacteriaceae; genus Pedobacter. The sequence continues at coordinate 186,725 of NZ_JAPIVS010000002.1, forward strand.
AATAATCTGATTGACACGAATGTTGAAATGCCTTCACGTAACTGGGGCTATGCAGAAAAGGTAAAGGCCATTGTGGATATTAAAGATAACACAAAGGCCTTTGCCCTCAAATTTAAACTGAGGCATACCGCAGATTACCGGTATTCCAATATCTATATCCTGATGCATATGAGTGGCCCGGGCTTGCCAAAGATTACCCGCCGCTATGAATATAAACTCGCAGAATCTGACGGGCAATGGCTGGGTACAGGTTCCGGGAACCTTTATACATATGTGCTTCCCCTGCTTTCAGAATATCATTTCCCTCAAACGGGCAATTATACCATCGAGATTGAGCAGAATATGCGTGATAATCCCCTGCGAGAAATCAGCGATGCAGGGGTAATTGTAGCCGGAAGCAGTACAATCCCACATTAATTACAATACCGGCAGCAGCTGTTCGAGTGCCATTCCCCTGGAACCTTTCAGCAAAACCAGGCTGTCTTTTACCGGATTGGCCTCTATCCATTCCATCGCTTCAGCAGGACTGTTGAAAAACTCTCCCTGATACAGCTCTTTCAGCGCATAGAAATGGCTTCCTATGAAGATTACGGTATTTAATCCCGACTGTGCTGCAAGGGCGGCTATCTCTTCGTGCTGCTCAGCAGATTCATCTCCCAGTTCAAACATATCGCCAATGATGGCAACCTTATTTTCTGCAGCCAGCGATGAAATATTTTGCAGTGCTGCGGTCATGCTGCTGGGGTTAGCGTTATAAAAATCACAGATAACAGTATTGCTTTCTGTTTTTGTTAACTGCGACCTGTTGTTTTTGGGTGCATAGCCCGCCAGTCCTTCGTTGATTTGGGCTACGGTAAGATTAAAGAATGCGCCAATACAGATGGCCGCAAGGATGTTTTCAAAATTATAGGCACCAGTCAGGTTTGTTTGCACGGAAAAGTATTCATCCCTGCCCTTCCAGTTGAGGGCAATCAGTGGGTCTGAGGCTACAAGCTGCCCCGTGATAAAGTTCTCCCCTTCGGTTCCATAATAGATCATGTGATCCAGTTTGGCGGTATTGCTCATCTCTGTAATCAGGGCATTGTCGCGGTTGATAAAGGCTGTACCATTATCCTTTTTCAGGTAGGAGAATAGCTCTCCCTTTCCTTTTTTGACTCCTTCAAATCCTCCGAAACCATCCAGGTGTGCCCTGCCGATGTTGGTGATCAGCCCATGGGTAGGCTGTGCAATCGTACATAGAAATTCGATCTCCTTCTGGTGATTGGCACCCATTTCGATCACTGCAATTTCAGTATCCGATTTGATGGATAAGATTGAAAGCGGGACGCCGATATGGTTATTTAAATTTCCTTTTGTGGCAAAAGAGCGGTATTTCTCTGACAGGACGGCGTTGATCAGCTCCTTGGTGGTCGTTTTTCCGTTACTGCCGGTAAGTCCGATAACAGGTATGCGCAACTGACTGCGGTGGTATTTTGCCACTTCCTGCAGGCTTGTCAGTACATCATCAACTAAAATGCAGCGGTCGTCAAACTTATATTCAGGGTTATCTATCACAGCATATGCCGCACCCAGGTTCAATGCATTACGCGCAAAAACATTGGCATCAAAATTCTCACCCTTCAGTGCAAAAAACAGGCACCCGGGTGTAATGTTCCTGGTGTCTGTAGAGATGGTCGGGTAAGATAAATAATGTTGATAGATCAATTCGGTTTGGGACATAGCTGATTTCTTGTGATTATAATTGCTAAAATTACACTATGGATTACATACTAAAAAGATTCTGATTACATTTATTCTTTAGCCAAAGATAAAGCCGTTGTAATGAAAAGACTTTTGCTCTCTATCTCCTTTTTACTGGTCGCGGTTACTGGCCTGCGCGCGCAAATAAAATCTCCTGATGACTTCCTCGGATACCCCCTGGGAACTAAGTTCACACCGCATCACCAGATTGTTGCATACTTTAAATATCTGGCAGGAAGCCACAAGAATATCAGGCTGATCAGCTATGGGAAAACCTATGAAAACAGGGAGTTGATGGCTGCTGTGATCTCCAGTCCTGACAATATGAGCAGACTGGAGGAAATCAGAAAACAAAACCTGAGTATAAGTAAGGGTGAGGTTAGTACAGCTAAGCAACCTGTTATTTTGTGGATGAGCTATAATGTGCATGGCAATGAGGCAAGCTCCTCAGAAACGGCCATGAAAACTTTATATACTCTTGCAGAAACATCTTTCGGCCGCAGCCGCGAATGGCTTGAAAATACGGTAGTCATTATTGACCCCTGTCTGAATCCTGACGGGAGGGAGCGCTATGTTAATTTTTATAACTCCGTAGCAGCGGCGAAACCGAATGCTAATCCCGCCGCAAGGGAACACAATGAACCCTGGCCACGCGGAAGGGTAAACCATTACTATTTTGACCTTAACCGCGACTGGGCCTGGCAAACGCAGATAGAAACGCAGCAGCGCCTTGCCCTGTATCACGAGTGGATGCCCGAAGTGCATATTGATTTCCATGAGCAGAGTTACAATGATCCGTATTATTTTGCTCCTGCTGCGGAGCCTGTACACCAGGATATCACTCCTTTCCAGCGCGAATTCCAGATTATAGCGGGGAAGAACAATGCCAAGTATTTTGATGAAAACGGATGGCAGTATTTTACAAAAGAAAGGTTTGACCTTTTATATCCTTCTTATGGAGATACCTATCCTTTATATAGTGGAGCCATTGGGATGACTTATGAGCAGGGCGGGATCAATGCAGGGCTGGCGGTGCGGGTGGCAAGCGGTGATACGCTGACATTAAAAGACAGGATCAGCCACCATTTTACTACGGGTATGGCCACACTGGAGACTGTTTCCGGTCATGCCGGACTGCTGATCTCCCAGTTCGCAAAGTATTTTGAACATGCTGCTGCCACTCCCCCGGGAAATTATAAATCCTATGTGGTAAAGGCCGATAACCTGAACAGACTTAGGAAATTGGCGGAGCTGCTCTCCAAAAATCATATTGAGTACGCCTTTGGCGGGGGGAAAACAATGAACGGGTACAGTTTTGATACGAAACAGACGGCCAGTTTTAAGATCCAGCGGAATGACCTTGTGGTTAATTTGAAGCAGCCGGCAGCAGTACTGGCGAATGTGCTTTTTGAACCTGAAACGAAAGTAACGGATTCCAATACCTATGATATCACAGCATGGGCGCTGCCCTATGCTTATGGGCTGACGGCTTTTGGTACCAAAGAACATGTTACTGGTGCTTTTCCGGCGCTTGACGAACAGGCTGATGCTCCGGATGTAGCCGAAAAACCGTATGCATGGATCTTAGCCTGGAACGGGCTGGAGGATGCAAAAATCCTGATTGCACTACAGCGCCTGGGTATCAAGGTACGTATGGCAGAACAGGCTTTCACGATTGGCACAAAGGTATACCCGGCAGGTTCGCTGTTGATTTACAGGATAGAGAATGAAAAGGTAAATAAGGAGATATCGGATAAGGTTTCGGCAGTTTCGAAGGAATATAACCGGGCTTTTGCGAGTATTTCCAGTGGTTTTGTGCAAAATGGGAAAGATTTTGGGTCGACAGTTTATCCGCTGCTGACTGTTCCGAAAGTGGCGATGGTCGCTGATGAGGATGTTTCTGCCTCCAGTGCGGGTGAAATATGGCATTTCTTTGAACAGGAGCTAAAGTACCCCTTAAATATTATCCATGAGGATGACCTGGGAGACCTGGAATTGTCAACTACTAATGTGCTGATCCTCCCTGACGGAGAATACCTGCGAAAAAATATAGAGAAACTGGAAAACTGGATCCACCGTGGCGGAAAGGTAATCCTTATAGAGGAAGCCATCTCTAGTGTCATCGGTATCAAACCTTTTGAAATCAAAAAGAAGGAGTTCCCTGTACCGCCGGATAGTGATAACCTGGTGAGAATGTATAAACAAAAAGATCAGGATGATACTGCGGATGCTATTCCCGGGGCTATCTATAAAGTAAACCTGGATCATACACATCCGCTCACACGTGGACTGGGTGAGTTTTATTATACCCTCAAAACGGATGATAAAATTTATGAATTGCTTCCCAAAGGTTGGAATGTTGGTGTTTTGAAGCCAAATGCTTTAATGGCGGGTGTCGTTGGACGAAATATCCAGAAAAAACTGAGCAGTGGTTTGGTATTTGGAGTGCAGCCTGCAGAAAAGGGTAGTATCATCTACTTTTCTACCAATGTTTTGTTCCGCTCTTTTTGGGAAAGTGGTAAACTCTTGTTTACCAATGCTATTTTTTTAATTATTTAACGATTTAGTTACAATCCTTGGTTTAGATATGCGTTAATGAGGTTTTTGCCCGTTTTTATTTGTTTTTACCCCAAAAAGTTGTGGGCTAGTAAAAATAAAAATTTGTGGCCATTAATTTTTTGGATTACCTTAGACTATTATTAACTGATTATTTACTTAAACAATCTTTTTTTGAGGGACCCTTTCCCGGGTTTGTACCTCCTTTTGCGCGTTGCGGAATTCATTAAAAATGCGCGATCCTTGTTCATCATACTCTTTTAAAAATGCATGTTGGCCTGTGTGTGCTAAACACAGCTTTTCCTTCCGTTAAGCCAGGAACCAGTATTCATTTCTCTAACAATAACGCTATCAACACTAATTAATTATTAACTAATCTAATTTTATTTCTTTATGAAAAAACTTATACTAAGTTTATTCGTCCTCATGTTTGCCGTATTCGCGGCAAATGCACAAAACAGGACTGTAACTGGTACAGTTCTTGGCCAGGATGATGGCCAGCCCTTACCTGGTGTTAGCATCAGATTAAAAGGCGGTCAGGCTGGTGCTCAATCTGACGTATCAGGAAAGTACTCTATTCAAGTTTCAGGAAACAACCCTGTATTGGTATTCTCTTTCATTGGTTATACAACCAAAGAGGTTCCTGCAGGTGCTAACACTGTAAACGTAACATTAGCTTCAGATGCAGCAGAACTAGGCGAGATCGTAGTAACTGCAAATGCGATTAAAAGGGAGAAAAGAACCCTTGGTTACTCTGCTCCTACGTTAAACACTGAAGAATTGAGACAAGGACAAAATTCAAGTGTAACCAACTCGCTGGCTGGTAAAATCGCCGGTGTGAACATTACAACTACTTCAAACGCTCCTGGTAGTTCATCCAGAATCGTTTTACGTGGTGGTTCATCTATTGCAGGAAACAACCAGGCGCTGATAGTTGTAGATGGTGTGCCAATCGACAACTCAAGTGTAATCGGTGGTTCTTCAAGTTTAGCAAGTGTGGATTTTGGTAACAGGGGTAATGATATTAACCCTGAGGATGTTGCTTCAGTAACTGTACTGAAAGGCCCAGCTGCGGCTGCACTTTATGGAGCAAGAGCATCTAATGGTGCCTTGATCATCACTACTAAAACTGGTGCTAAAAGCGCTAAAACATCGATTACATTTACGAGCAACAATGCTTTCTCTTCAGTTTTAAAATTACCTGATTTCCAAAATGAATACGGTCAGGGTTATCACACGGATATTGATGAGAATGGTGTAGTTTCTTATGAAAATGATCCAAAGGAAAACTGGAGCTGGGGTGCACCATTCACAGGTCAGGTACAGCCTTGGGGTCAGGAAATTGATGGTGTGAGACAGGAAAAAGCGTATTCAGCTGTTAAAGATAACGTACGTGACTTCTTTAAAACAGGTTTTGCTACTACAAACAACCTGTCGCTTTCCGGCGGAGGTGATAAATCTACCTTTTTCTTGGGTATCAACTCTGTAAACTCTAATGGAATCAATCCTGGAAACAAAGATACTTATAACAAATACGGTGTTCGTTTTAACGGGACAACTGAATTCAGTAATAACTTTTATGCAGGTGTATCGGTAAACTATTCAAAAGTCAACTCTAACCAACCTGCAGGTGGACAAGCATCCGGATCAATTTATAACAACTTGTTACAGACACCACGTGATATCAATATCACAGGACTTTCAGATCTTAACAATAAATACAATGGATACGGCATTACTAAGGCTGATGGTATTTTAAGTAGTCAATATGGCTACTATGGTGCTTATACTATGAACCCTTATTGGATAATTGATAATTATAATAATTATGATGATGTTAGCCGTATCACCGGTAACTTCAATGTTGGTTACAAACCAACTTCATGGTTAGATATTAAAGAACGTGTGGGTATTGATAGTTATTCTGAGCGTAGAAGATTACAAACTCCGAAATATTCTTTTCTGCCTGCAGATGAAGCTGGCAACTATTCAGCAGACAATGTTCAAACCAACAACGGAGCTTACGAGATTAATCAGTTTAATGTGAATGAGTTTGTGCACGACTTAATGGTTACTGCAACTCATAAATTCAATGAAGATTTCCAGGGATCATTAATGATTGGTAATAACATTCGTCAGCGTTACACATCGACAGTGAATACAGCAACCAACGCAAGCGGAGGTTTAGTTGTACCTGGATGGTATAACCTGGCTAATAGTAATGGTCCGGTAGATGTGAAGTCAGATAATATCAGCAGAAGAAGATTAGTTGGCTTGTACGCAGATTTAAACCTGTCTTACAAAAACATGTTATTTTTAGAAGCTACTGCTCGTAATGATTGGTCTTCAACATTACCAACAAATAACAATTCATTCTTCTATCCAAGCGTTAGTGCTTCCTTCCTGTTCTCAGAATTATTGAAAGAATCGTCTGTTGCTAACTGGTTGAGCTATGGTAAAGTAAGAACAAGTTATGCTCAGGTTGGTAATGATACTGATCCTTACCAACTGTTAAGTACCTTCTCAAGAGGTGAGATTCTGGGTAGTTTTGGTAGCACAACTTTCCCTTTCGGAAATGTTGCAGCCCTAATGGCTGGTAGCACAATCGGAAATGCTAATCTGAAGCCAGAAAAAACCAACTCATTTGAAGTTGGTACAGAATTAGGTTTCTTCAAAAGCCGTCTGAGTGTAGATTTCAGTTACTATGCAAACAGTTCTAAAAACCAAATTTTGGCAATTCCTACACCAAACTCAACTGGTTACGGATTCAGTGTTGTAAATGCTGGTGAAATCCAAAATAAAGGTGTGGAGCTGAGCTTAAGAGGTACAGTGGTTAAAGCAAGAGATTTCTCGTTGGAACTTTTCGGTACTTATACCAAAAACAATAGTGAAGTTGTTTCTCTGTTGCCAGGAATTTCTCAGGTTAGTGTTGGTGGATTCTCTGGTATGAGCATTGTGGCTGCTGTAGGACGTAGCTATGGCGAGTTCTATGGGGTAACCAACCAGACTGATGACCAAGGCCGTACTATTGTGAGTCCAACTACTGGTTTGCCTCTGCAAACTGCAACAGCACAATACCTGGGTAGTTATAACCCTAAATACCAGGCTTCACTGGGAACAAACATCAATTACAAAAATTGGTCACTGAACGTATTGTTTGATACTAAACATGGTGGTGTGTTCTTCTCAAGAACAAAAGACATCATGGCTTTCAATGGTACATCAGCAGAAACCGGTGGCCAGAGATTTGGTACAGTATTCCCGAATTCAGTTACTATCGTAAATGGACAAAGTGTACCTAATACCAGCGTAACTTACAGCAAAGAGGATTACTATCCTTCTTATGCAGACGGTAACAACATCGTTGATGCTTCTTTTGTGAAATTGAGAAATGCAGGTCTTTCTTATACCTTCAGCAAAGAGCAATTGAACAGCAGCCGTATCGGTGCTTTAACAATTGGTCTGTTCGGTAACAACTTGTTCCTATGGACACCAAAGGAAAATGCTTATGCAGATCCTGAAGTAAACTCTGCTGGTGCTGGAAATGCTCAGGGATTTGACTTTACTGCAAATCCATCTGTAAGAAATTATGGTATCAACCTTAAAGTTTCATTTTAATAATCTTAAACTCATATGAGAAATCAAAATATGTTTAGCGCTAAGAAACTTATGCTTCTTCTTCTTGCAGGCACAATCAGCCTGGCAGGATGTAAAAAGTACTTAGATGTTAATGATAATCCAAACAACCCGGATTCAGCTACTCCGGCATTATTACTTCCAACAGTGGAGGCATCGGTTGGTCAGCTGGTTGGTAACAGCTTCCAGATCAATGGAGGTCTTTGGGCACAATACTGGACTCAGTCGCCAACGGCTTCACAGTACAGAACACTGGATCAATATAATCCTACCAATGCAAGTTACGACAGGGCCTGGCTTACGATCTATAGAAATGCCCTGATCAATGCTGAGCTGATCATCAATAACCAGGTGAACAGCCCATATGCAAAAGGTATGGCCTATGTGTTGAAGGCTTATACTTTCCAGGTAGCTACAGATGCTTTTGGAGATATTCCATTGGCAGAAGCATTGAAAGGTACTGAGTATTCAAGCCCGAGATATTCAACCCAGGAACTTGTTTATGATAGTGTTTTTACCTACATCGATAAAGGTATTGCCTTGTTAAATACACCTACTGCTCCGGCTATTGGTGCTCAGGACATGATTTTCCAGGGTAACACCACTAAATGGAAAGCCTTTGCAACTACGCTGAAACTAAAAGCATACCTGAGATTGTCACAGGTAAATGCATCAAAAGCGCAGGCAGGTATTGCAGCTATCTATGCAGCTACTCCAGCTTTCCTTGCTGAAGATGCTTCAATGAAATACACTACTACCGGTGGTAACCAAAACCCATTATATAATGAGATGGTTGCATTGGGCAGAACTCAAAACCTTGTCGCCAGCGGTACTGCAGTTAAAGCATTTAAAGCAAACAATGACCCAAGAGCATTCAAATTCTATAATTTTGTAAGCGGCGGATCAACAGATACTATTGCTTACATTAACCAGGGTACATATGCTTCTAACTCGACAAAGCGTGTTTCTACACCTTCTACTTTAGTAGGTGGTGTTGCGGTTGATGATGCATCTGCCGTTGCTCCAGTGAAACTGATGTCTGCATCTGAAAGTGCTTTCCTACAAGCTGAGGCTGTAGCAAGAGGATGGGCCACAGGATCTGTGAATGCTCTATTTAATACAGGTGTTACGACCAGCTTTACTTCTGTAGGTTTAACTGCTACTCAGGCTGCTGCTTATCTTGCATCTGCCCCTGCTGCGCAATTAACTACCGATCCAGCTGATCAGATTAAGAAGATTATCACTCAGAAATATTTCGCTATGTGTGGATTCCAGGGCTTTGAAGCATGGACTGAATGGAGAAGAACAGGTTATCCTGACTTCCTGGTTAGATCTGCTGCTTCAGTGTTAGGTGCAAATACAAGAGTAGCGCTGAGAATGATTTATCCAAACAGTGAGATCACTACCAACGGTAATTACCCAGGTACCCAACTTATTTATACGCCAGTTTGGTGGGATAAATAAGTCACAAATAAATTCCTTTTTCAACAAGACCGGTTCCATTTGGAGCCGGTCTTTTTTTATGCCCTAAGGTTCATGCCTGTTGCTTATGACGCTACATATTTGATTCTATTTCTCTTTGTAGATCTCTGTATTGGGCCTTAGTCTTATCCCCGATAGTGGTTATTCTTATCACCGATTATGGTGATACTTTGAGGAAAGAAGTTTCGATATGTTTGTCGATTGTCAAACATAAATCGAATTTCAATGAAAAAAAATCTACTATTAGTTTTATTTTGGGTGTGTATTGCTCTCGGCGCAGTGGCTCAGACCAGAACAATTTCTGGTACGGTCAAGGCGCGGTCCGACGGGCAGCCTCTGCCCGGAGTTTCAGTGAAAGCTGCCGGTAGTTCTAACGGGGCATCCACAAATGGCACTGGGGCTTTTACTATAATAATAAACGACGACACAAAGAGTTTAGTATTTACCTCTGTAGGATATGTCATTCAAACTATACCGGTTGAAAACTTAAGTGTGCTGAACGTGCTGCTGGTGGAAGATTCAAGGCAGCTGGGTGAAGTGGTAGTCACTGCGCTGGGCATCCGGCGTGAAACTAAAGCTCTGGGCTATGCTGCACAGGGCGTGCAGGGGAGTGACCTGACCAAGGCCGACCAGGGAGATGTGCTCAAATCACTGTCAGGACGAATTGCCGGTGTGCAGGTTACCTCTTCCTCAGGAACTCCTGGTGCCGCCAGTTATATCCAGTTACGGGGAGCAAATTCCCTGACCGGAAACAACCAGCCGCTATTTGTGATTGACGGTAATCCAATCAACAACTCCCAAAATGCTTCGGGAGATCCTGCTTCCGGAGGTAATAATCTGCTAACAGGCGCCAGCAATTCCAACAGGGGATCTGATATAGACCCCAGCAATATTGAGAGTATCACAATTTTAAAAGGTCCGGCTGCAGCAGCGATTTATGGTATAGAAGCAGCTAACGGAGCGATTGTCATCACTACAAAAAGAGGCCAGGCCGGGCTAACACAGGTAGAATTTAATACCGGTATATCCCTTGATGTGGTCAACCGCCTGCCCAAGCTGCAAAATCAATGGGTAAAGGGTTCTGGCGGTGTGCTTGCCCCATTCAGCTCAACCAACAGATTTTCCTGGGGACCGCATGTTAAAGATGTTTCCTGGACCGGAGTGTCCAACCAGTATGATTCGCATGGAGATCTGGTGCTGAACACAGATCCCCGGGCACAGATTCCTTTTGTACCATATGACAACCTGAACAACTTTTTCAGAACAGGATCAACCTTCACTAACGCTGTAGCTTTGAGCGGCGGGAATGACAGGGCCACCTACAGAACCTCCATCAGCAATAATTATTCGAACTCGATCGTACCGCTACAGCATTTTCAGCGTACTTCTGTTGCGTTTGCAGGCGACCTCAAGATCTCCGAAAAGCTAAAGATCGGCAGTAGTGTGAATTACATTACAAGTGATGGCAATATGCCCCAGCAGGGTAGTAATGCTTCCGGGATCATGCTTGGGCTGACCAGAACGCCGATATCTTTTGATAACTCCAATGGCGCAAAGTCTGCAGATGATCCTTCTGCGTTTCTTCTGCCCAATGGTCAGGTACGTTCTTATAGGAACAGCATTTATGATAACCCCTACTGGACGATCAACAAGAATCCATATACCACGTATCTGAGCCGGTTACTGGCGAACCTGCAGCTGGATTATAATCTGGGAAAAGGTTTCAGTGCGCTTTACAGGGCTGGTTTGGATACTTACCAGGATAACCATCATCAGTATTATGAGATTCAGTCGGGGGAGGCGCCAGGCGGAAAGATATATGATGACCGCTATACTTACAGGAGCTTGAACAGCGATCTGATCCTGACTTATACCAGACAGATTAGTCAGAAGCTGAAATTTGATGCCAAGATAGGAGGCAACCTTTATGGCAGGAAGGTGAACCAGTTGTACGTTCAGGGTGACGGACTGGCTTCGCCGGGTTATGATAATATTTATAATGCCGTCAGTATCAAATCAGCAAACCTGATTGTACCTTACAGAAAAGAGGGGCTGTATTACGACCTTAATCTGTCTTACGACAATATGCTGTACTTTGAAACTACCGGCAGAAATGACTGGACATCAACGCTGCCGAAAGGCAACAACTCGTTTTTTTATCCTTCGGCAAACTTAAGTTTTGTTTTCTCTGAACTCGCAGGCTTGAAAGGGAGCAATGTGCTGAGTTTTGGGAAAGTACGTGCCTCAGTAGCCCAGGTGGGTAAAGATCCTTCGCCATTTCTCACCAATTCATTCTTTGTGCCCACTACTTTCCAGGATGGCTACACCACCGGTATTTCCTTCCCGAGTAATGGGATACCGAGTTTTTCACAAAATATCATATTGGGCAATCCTGACCTGAAGCCCGAGAAAACTACGGCATATGAACTGGGAACACAGCTGCAGTTTTTCAAAAACAGGTTGGGTTTTGATGTCACAGGATATTATAGTAAAGGTAAAGACCTTATCGTCAGGTCACCTATTGCGGGCTCTACCGGATATCAATTTATCACCCTGAATTCTGGTTCAGTAAGCAACCGGGGGCTGGAGCTACAGATCACTGGAACGCCATTGAAGACGAATGATTTCGAGTGGAGCACCTTCCTGAATTACAGCATGACCCGCAGCAAAGTGCTGGCGCTGGCGGATGGGGTGCAACAAATTACCCTAAACGGATTTACGGGGGTAGTGATCGCGCAGCTTCCGGGACAACAGGCAGGGGCGATCTATGGCACGGGTTATACGAGGGATGAAAGTGGAAATATCGTGATTGATGACCGCCCAGGTACCAATGCGGGATATCCAGTGATCAATTCCAGCGACGAAAAACGTATAGGAAACCCAAATCCGAAATTTTTAATGGGCTTAGGCAATACGCTGAATTATAAAGGACTGTCTTTGTATACTTTGTTCGATTGGAAATTCAAAGGTGATGTATGGAATGGTACCAGAGGCTCGCTTGCGGCGATAGGTACTTCTGATCTGACGAATGACAGAGGATCTAACAAGGTATTCAAGGGGGTATCTGGTCACCTGAATGCCAATGGCGACCTGGTGCATTTTGATGGCTCGGGTGTTGAAGTTCCTGGTGCGGGAGCTGCAAATACCAAGAATGTTCCTTTGGATGAAGCCTGGTACACCGGCAATGGCGGTGGCTTTGGGAACCTTAGCGAGTCATTTGTGGAAGATGGCTCATACATTAAGTTAAGGGAAGTTTCACTGTCGTACGACTTCAAGAAAGTCTTTGCCAGGTTCAGCAAACCTTTTATCAAAAGCATGACAGCCGGACTTTATGCCCGCAACATCATTATCTGGACGCCCTATCATGGTATCGATCCTGAGACCAGCTTAACGGGCGCTTCCAGTGCTCAGGGACTGGATTATTTTAATAACCCAGGGACTTCGAGCTATGGACTGAACCTGAAATTTAAGTTTTAACCTATTTTAAAAACGACATGAAATTTATAATTATAGATAGAATGAAGAGAAGTTATCTGCTGCTGTTTGTATTGACGGTCTTGTCTGTTTCTTCGTGTAAAAAGGGCTTTTTAAATGATGATCTTAATAAAGATCCTTCACAACTGCAAAGTCCGGTACCCTCAAGTCTTTTACCGGGGATCATCCAAAGTACAGGTTATCTCATCGGCGGGGATGCATCCAGATTCCCTGCGATTTTTATGCAGCAGGCAGTCGGACAGGCCAACCAGGCGATACTCATCAACAGGTATGAGGTGTCGGCGGGTGACGTCGACAATATGTGGTCGGCGGGTTTCTATAACATCATGGGTAATACTGATGCAATGATTAAACTGGCAAAGCAGAAAGGACAAGGCCATTATGCGGCTATAGGTCAGATTCTTCAGGCATATAACCTGGGAATGACTACCGACCTCTGGGGTGATGTTCCTTATGCAGAGGCCTTTAGGGGTAAGGAAAATATGCAGCCTAAATATGATAGCCAACAGGATATTTATACTGCGCTAGACCAGTTGCTTACCGAGGCAATTACCAGCCTGAGTACTGCGGATGGGAGCCCCATCGCTCCCGGAGCGGATGATATCCTGTTCAGTGGAGATCTGGATTTATGGTCGAGATTTGCCCATTCAATGAAAGCGAAGTTCTACCTTCATCTTGCGAAGAAAGATCCTTCAAACTATTCCAGGGCACTGGCAGAAGCAGCGCAGGGCTTCAAGGCAACGGAGAATGCAGGAGTAAATTTCGCCGGAACAAGTGAGCCAGCACAAAATCCATGGTACCAGTTTAATACCCAGCGGGGCGACATAGGCTTTACAGGTACGATGTATACGCTGCTGAAGGCTGCCGGAGACCCAAGGCTGGCAATATACCAGAATGCAGAAGACGGCTCTTTGGGCCCGCTTTATGGCAGTGCTAACTCTACGGTATACCTGATGAGTTATGATGAGCTGAAGTTCATTGAAGCCGAGGCGTATTTCCAGACCGATAAAGCCGCTGCCGCCAGCGCTTACAACACGGCTGTCGCAGCAAACCTGACACGAACGGTAAAAAACACCTCGTATGCTGCCACGGTTGCCAAAACTGCTGCTGATATCACGCTGAACGATATTATGACGCAAAAATATTTTGCATTATTTCTGAATCCCGAAGTGTGGACAGACTACCGGAGGACGGGACTGCCGACCCTGCTTGCGCCTGCTCTGAGTTCTTTAGGGGGAGCACTACCCCGTAGCTTGCTCTATCCTATCGGTGAACAAAGATATAATCCAAATACACCCAAAAACACGAGCATGCTCAGACGTGTAAACTGGGATGTTCAATAGAAATTGAGCACGCAGTTTTGCTGCAAATGCCCCTACAAAGCACCAGACTTTATAGGGGCATTTTACTTTTTAAATGGATTGTTTTTTTTCAGCGGTTTCCAAAAATGGCTCTCTTCACTAAAACGATTAATCATAAAAATATTCCGTAACTACACTGATAAAAAGACACATAAAGATGTGTAAAGCCCTTTCTGGTGTATCAAAGCTGTTATATTCGGTGTGTTGATATTCAATTCACCTAATCTATTTTTATGAAAAGACTTTTACAATGTTTGTTCATTTTAGCGCTTTTTGCACCGGCTGCTAATGCCCAGGAACGGACAATCACAGGTACCGTTACATCGAAGGACGACAATGGTCCGATACCCGGTGTGACCATTCGGTTCAAAGGTGCTGCAGGCGGCACTCAAACGGGCAGTAATGGTAAGTTCTCTGTCAAAGTGCCATCAACAGTGAGCGTCCTCGAGTTCTCCTCTATCGGGTACATCGAGCAAAGCCGTACGATCAGCAGTTCCAATATCATCAATGTGATCATGCTGAGTGATTCAAAGACATTAAGTGATGTAGTGGTGATCGGTTACGGAACGGTAAAACGTAAAGAGGTGACCGGCTCTGTAGGAAGTGTCAGTGGGGCTGTACTTGCCGATCGCCCGGTAGCCAGTTTCGATCAGGCCCTTGCCGGTCGCGTAACGGGAGTTCAGGTAACCAGTTCCAGCGGGGTGCTGGGCTCTGCGCCGAAGATCAGGATCAGGGGTACAAACAGTATCTCCAATGGTTCAGATCCTCTGTATGTGATTGATGGGGTGCCTATCATCACCGGCAACCAGAGTAGCTTCACCACGGGGAACAATCCTCTGGGAGATATCAATCCCAATGACATACAAAGCGTTGACGTACTGAAAGACGGTGCTGCCACAGCCATTTATGGTTCGCGTGCTTCCGGAGGTGTTATCATCGTTACTACAAAAAAGGGAGTGATTGGCGCACCCAAAGTGAATTACAATGCCTGGTTTGGTTCGGCCTCGCCGGCAAAAAAGTTCGATTTGCTGAAGGCGGCTGATTTTGTCACGATAGCCAATGAGAAACTGACGAATGCCTCTGCACTGGTAAGTGCCGGCAGGGCTGCGGGGACCTCAGTAAATACCGACTGGCAGGATCTGGTTTTTAACAAAAATGCTTTCCAGCAAAACCATGCGCTGTCTGTCAGCGGAGCCACGCCTCAGTCCAATTACTATGTCTCACTGGGGTATTCAGATATGAAGGGAATCATCAGGACCAACAAGCAAACCAAGTATCAGGTACTGGGCAAGGTTGAACAGAAAGCCTTCAATAACAGGCTTACCCTGGGTGTGAGCAGCAATGTATCATATATCCGCAATTTCGGCCTCAATGTAGGTACCAACGCTTTATCGGGCAACATTGCCAATGCCATCCGGGCACTTCCTAACGTAACGCCTTACAATGCCGACAGCACTCCTAACTTCAGTTCTGACGGCAGCAGGCTGGGCGGACAAACTAACGGAAGGGATATTGATGATAACTACACGAATATCGACTATGTGCTGGCCCATAATATTTACAGAAACCAGAACGTGACACTACAGGGAAATGCCTTCGCAAACGTGAACATTCTTCCGGGACTGGATGTGAAGACTCAGCTGTCTACCAATGCGCTTTTTGGGGAAGATTACCTGTACTGGAACCCAATTCATGGTGATGGCAGAAGTCAGGGTGGACTGGAACAACAGTACTACATCCCAAGCTTCAGGTACATCTGGACCAATACGCTGAACTATACAAAAACTATGGGCGATCATTCCATCAGCGCTGTTATTGGTCAGGAGTACCAGAAATCACGCTACAGATTCTTCTTTGCCCAGGGCGGCGGCTTGTCGAATGTGTTCTTCGGAGGACAAAATATTATCAGCAGCTCTCTCACGCAGTCTACTTATTCCATTGGTGGCGGGGTGACAGAGCAGGCGTATCAATCCTATTTCATCAGGGGTAACTATTCCTTCCAGGATAAGTACCTGCTCAGCGCAACCTATCGCTCTGATAAGATCTCTTCGCTGCCTTTTGGCAATCAGATGGCTAAACTTCCGGGAGCATCTATCGGTTGGAGAATCAGCAAGGAGGATTTCTTTATGGGCTCATCGGTTTTACGCTTTATCAACGACCTGAAACTTCGCGGAGGATATGCGAAAGTGGGTAATACCGATATCGGCAGTTATCCTTACGCGGGTATCTTTGCTGCATCAATCTACGGAACGCAAAGCGGTGTACGCTACAACCAGGTAGGTAACCCTGATCTTTCATTTGAAACGAGCAAGAAGATCAACGCGGGACTGGATATTTCCTTTCTGCAAAGCCGCATTAACCTCACTGCAGATTATTTTAAGAACGATGTGGACAACCTGATCCTGTTTGCGCCGGTGGCACCTTCGCTGGGGGCGCCATTGAATGGTATCTATACGAACATCGGAAAGATGACCAACAAGGGGTTTGAGTTCTCGCTGAACACGCAGAACATCAAAAAGGATGACTTCAGCTGGTCGACAGACATCAACCTGACGCTGGTGAAAAATAAAGTTACCCAGCTGGCCAATAACAATACCGATGTGACTTACCCTTATAACATCCTGCGTGTAGGGGAATCAGTAGGCTCGCTTTACGGATATGAAGCAGCGGGAGTGAACCCTGCAAACGGGAACCCTTTGTATGTAAAGGCGAATGGGCAGCTGATCCAGGGGAACATTGCTACGCAAACTTATTTCAACTATGATCCGGCAAATCCAACGGCACTGACTACGGCGAATACGCTGGCGGCGTCCGACAGGAAAATCCTTGGCAATGCGAGTCCTACGTACTTCGGAGGCTTTAACAACTCGGTTACGTATAAAGGGTTTGACTTCAATATCTACCTGGTATTCTCGGGGGGCAACAAGATCATGAACGTGACCAAGCAGGAAGGATTGCTCAACCAGAAGTTTCTGAACAATGGCACGGAAATCCTGAACAGGTGGACAACCGCCGGACAGGTAACGGATATCCCTAAGCTGTGGTATGGCAGGGATGCCTTTACCATGCAGACTTCAAGTGCGGTGTCGCGCTATGTGGAGGATGGTAAGTTTATCCGCGGTCAGAATATCGTACTGGGGTATTCGCTGCCAAAGGCGATGCTGAGCAAAGCCAGCCTGACCAAACTGAGGATCTATGCGGAGGTACAGAATGCATTTCTGATCACTAAATATTCAGGTCTTGATCCGGAGCTCATCCAGGCATTTGCGCCTACCACTCAGTCGAACACCCAGTCGAACACGCAGGCCGGAGTTGATTTTAATACGAACCCATTACCAAGGACTTTTGTGCTGGGTATTAATGTAGGATTTTAATAGCTATCAAGATGAAAACGATAAGAAACAGAATGTTGACGAAGGCCGCCCTGCTGATCACGATGATCACAGTGTTTTCTGCTACGTCATGTAAAAAATATACAGAGCTGAACCCCATCAATTCCTTCTCTGAATCAACAGCATTTGACACGCCCGCCAGTATAGAGCTGGTGATGGCGGGAGTTTACAATGCGGCAACTGTAGGTACATATAACGGAACTACGGGCAGGGGCTACCCTTTTGGTGCTGCCTCCATTGAGCAGGCGGAGATGCGTGGCGAAGATATGGTGAACCTGGAAGCTTTCTACCAGATTACCTATGAATCTACGATTACAGCCAGCACAGCAAATAATGTGAACATGTGGAGCAATCTGTATGCGCTGATCAATCAGTGTAATGTGCTGATTGAGGGCGTTACAGCGGCTGCCGCGAGCGGGACAATCACTACGGCCATGGCAGAGCAATATGCGGGCGAGGCGAGGTTCCTGCGGGCGCTTGCACACCATGAGCTGGTCATAGATTTCTGCAGGCCTTATGTGGATGGCAATGGCAGTAATCCCGGTGTTCCTTACCGTACGGTAGCTATCACCAGTATCAGCAAGGCACAACAGGGCGTTTCTGTAGCACGGGGAACGGTAGCACAGGACTATGTGAATATTCTGGCCGACCTTGATTATGCGGAGTCCAAGTTACCTGCAGTGCGTTCATCGCTGAAGATCACCAGGGCCACGCAGGGAGCAGCAATTGCACTGAAGACGCGTGTGAAACAGCATATGGCCGATTGGGCAGGGGTTATTGCCGAGGGGGCAAAGCTGGGTACTTCTGCTGCGGCAGGTCCTTATACCAGTACCGTTGGTCCATATTCACTGACAGCTTCGCCCGATGGGCCCTTTGCCAGTTTCAGCAACAATACAGAATCAATATTTTCCATCGAGAACGGTTCGGCATCCAATGGGGGTACCAACGGGGCACTGCCAAATATGTTTGGCCCGGCGAAAAATGCCATCAATGCTTTGGTTGGACGGAATCTGGTGGCTACCAATCCGAATTTATATAATGCTTCTTTCTGGGTAACAGGAGATAGCAGAAGGTCCTTGCTGCAAATTCAGCAGACCACCACCAATGCTTTTTATTTCTTTAATTACAAATACCGTGACCCGTTGAACAGTACCGACTATGCGCCGATCATCAGGTATGCGGAGGTGTTGCTAAACGTTGCCGAAGCCTATTCCAGAACAGCAGCTTTGAGTACCCGTGCATTAAACCTGCTGAATGCGGTACGCAACAGGGCTGTGCCGGTGGCTAACCAGTTTACTATTGCCAGTTTCTTAACGCAGAATGCGCTTACGCAGGCGATCCTGAACGAGCGCAGGATTGAGTTTGCCGGAGAAGGAAGAAGGTGGCCTGATATCACGAGGTTATCACAGGAAGCGAGTTTCGCCGTTGCCGGCGGAGGTATTCCTGCAAAAGTGCTCAAAGCGAATATTGCAACTGACGGATCTGGATACAATGTAGTGACGCGTCCTGTGACAGCTTCAGGAAAAGCGGCGCTGCCGTATACAGATATTCACTATATCTGGCCAATACCATTGGATGAGCTGAATGCAAATCCAAATATTGCGCAGAACCCGGGATATTAAAACAGAGCTGACGAATGGAAGGGGTGTGCCGCAAGGCGCATCCTTTTTTAATGGGCCTGCTGAAAGGTCACCTGATGCTGATCTACTTTCAGTGTGGTGTTCTTGCCGAGTACCATCGCCCTGTTGTCTTCAATATGACCTACGGGGAAGTTAAAACATACAGGATAGTTGTATTCACTCACGATCTCTGCGATAACTTCTTCGGGGCCTTGCCCGAAGGGGATGTCTTCCAGGTCGATGTGGTTAAAGGCACCGATGATGAGACCCTTCAGCTCTGCCAGTTTTCCGGCGCGTTTCAGCATACGCATCATTCTGTCGATGGCGTATTCGTATTCGCCCACATCCTCCAGAAAGAGGATCTTATCTTTAAAGTCCATCGCGGAGGATGAGCCCTCAAGAGCCACCAGGATGCTCAGGTTTCCACCAATGAGGATACCTTCGGCTTCGCCAGGCTGATTAGGGTGTGTGCTTTCGTAAGTATAACTGAGATCTTCACCGAAAAGCGCTTTTCTGAGGGATTCTATAGATTCTGGTGAGGCGTCATCAAATGTCCCCGGCATTTGTCCGTGGATGCTTTGCGTTTGTTCTGTTCCGGTGATGTGTGAAAGCAGTACAGTGATATCGCTGAAACCTACAATCCATTTTGGATGATCGCTGAACCTGGAGAAATCCAGTGCATCAATGATGCGGACGGTACCATATCCGCCTCTGGCAGCAATAATGGCTTTGATTTCGTCGTTATCCAGGTAAGATTGTACATCTTCTGCCCGCAGGGTGTCGTTCCCGGCGAACTGGTGATGTGCGGCATAAACGCTTTTACCGATACTCACTTCCAGTCCCCAGCCTTCAAGCAATGCTATTCCATAGTCTATAGATTGCTTTAGTTTTTTTGCTGGAGAAACAATAGCGATTTTGTCTCCCTTTTTTAGGTAGGCCGGCTGTTTAATCATTGGTAAAACACTTATCTTTGACAAATTAATAAAAATAGTTTTGGATAACAGTAAAATAAAAAGATATACCGTTACGGCGGCATTGCCTTATACAAATGGCCCTGTGCACATCGGACATTTAGCTGGTGTTTATTTACCTGCGGATACTTATGTGCGTTATCTCCGTTCAAATAAAAGAGATGTTAAATTTATATGTGGCTCCGATGAAAACGGAGTTCCTATTACGCTGAAGGCTAAAAAGGAAGGTGTTACCCCACAGGTTGTAGTTGATAAGTATCATAAAATCATCGGGGATTCATTTAAAGAATTCGGAGTATCTTTTGATATCTATCACCGTACTTCATCTGCAACTCACCACGAAACAGCGTCTGACTTCTTTAAAACGTTGTACGATAAAGGTGTTTTTACCGAAGAGGTAACTGAGCAGTATTATGATGAAAAAGCGCAGACTTTTCTTGCCGACAGATACATCACCGGTACCTGCCCTAAGTGTGGAAACGAAAATGCTTATGGCGACCAGTGCGAAAACTGCGGAAGTACCTTAAATGCTACTGATCTTATCAATCCTAAGTCGACTCTATCTGGCGAACCTCCGGTAAGAAGGGAAACTAAAAACTGGTTTCTGCCACTGGAGAAATATGAAGATCAGCTGAGAAGCTACATCGAAAGTCATAAGGAGTGGAAACCAAATGTTTACGGTCAGTGCCAAAGCTGGCTGAATGCTGGCTTGCAGCCAAGGGCGATGACGCGCGACCTGGACTGGGGTGTGAAGGTTCCTGTAAAGGATGCCGAAGGTAAGGTGTTGTATGTTTGGTTTGATGCACCGATAGGGTATATCTCGGCGACAAAGGAGTTGTTCTCCTATGCAGGACTGGACGTATGGAATCCTAAAGCTGAAGAGTATTACATTCGTCAGAATGGGGCTGAAGAGGGCAAATGGGAAGATTACTGGAAGGATGAGTCTACGAAACTGGTGCATTTCATCGGAAAGGATAATATCGTGTTCCACTGTATCATCTTCCCTGCGATGTTAATGGCGCATGGCGATTATACACTAGCGGATAACGTTCCAGCAAATGAGTTCCTGAACCTTGAAGGACAGAAGATCTCTACGTCCAAAAACTGGGCGGTATGGCTGAATGAGTATCTTCTTGAATTTAAAGATAAACAGGATGTGTTGAGGTATGTACTTACTTCCACGGCTCCCGAAACTAAGGACAATGATTTTACCTGGAAAGATTTCCAGGCCAGAAATAACAATGAGCTGGTTGCCGTACTGGGTAACTTTATCAACAGGGTGGTTGTGCTGACGCATAAGTATTTTGATGGCAAGGTTCCTGCGATTACGGAGATCACAGCACAGGATCAGGAGGTGATTGATGAACTTGCGGCTTACCCTGCAAAAATCAGTGCCTCTATTGAGAACTACAGGTTCAGGGAAGCGCTTACGGAGGTGATGAATGTGGCGCGTTTAGGGAACAAGTACCTGGCAGAGACAGAACCATGGAAGGTGATCAAAACTGACGAAGGCCGTGTGCGCACGATCTTAAACCTCAGCTTGCAGATTGTGGCGAGCCTTGAGGTGCTGATTGAGCCTTTCCTGCCATTTACTGCTGATAAATTGAAGAATATGCTGAACTTCAGTGGTCATTTGTGGGAAGATGCAGGTCAGATCGACTTATTACCAGTTGATCATATCATTGATCAGCCAGTGTTATTGTTTGATAAGATCGAAGATGCGGAGGTGCAGGCGCAAATTGATAAGCTCAATCAGAGTAAGGTTGATAATACGCTTGCCAATGCTGTGGTAGCTCCTGTTAAGGAAAATATAGATTTCGAGCAGTTTAGTGCCATGGATATCCGTGTAGCTACGATCATTGCTGCAGAAAAGGTAGAAAAAACCAAGAAATTGCTGAAGCTTACACTGGATACTGGTCTTGACCAGCGCACAGTGGTTTCGGGTATTGCTGAGTATTTTACGCCAGATGAGGTGATTGGACAGCAGGTAAGTCTGCTTGTAAATCTTGCCCCGAGAGAAATTAAAGGAATTTTATCTCAGGGAATGATTTTAATGTCTGAAAATTCAGATGGAAAACTTACTTTTGTGGCACCTCTGCAAAACCATGCAAATGGGAGTGTGATCAGGTAAGGTTTTGGTCCCGTAGTTCAACGGATAGAATAGAAGTTTCCTAAACTTTAGATATGAGTTCGATTCTCGTCGGGACCACAAAAGCTCGGTAGTACTTAAGTACTACCGAGCTTTTTAGTTTGTGCCTTTCTGATAGTTCACTATTTTATTGCTAAATGCAGATGTATGCAATTTGTATTAATACCTAATTTAGAGACTTTTCAATTTTAGTTCTGATCTTGTAAATACCTGTTTCGATAGAAAATCTACCATAAACTATTGCTGGGTGGATATTTTGTGCATTTGCAAAATCCTGTACTACTTTCTCCTTGTGTATATTTGAAGACTTTTTTGACATGAATTCTTTCCACTCTGCTAAAGGTATTAAGGTGTTTTTCGAGAAGTTATTGGCTTCCTTCTCCTCACTACTTTGTCCATATTCTGTTTCACTATCCAAGTCAATAAATTCAGCATTATTATTATTCACTAGATGTAAAAAAATATGACCAAGTTCATGTAGAATAGTGAAGGCGAAGTTATCAACTCTTTTATGCCTAAGACTTACGCCGATAGCCGGGTTGCCATCACTCCAAAAAGCAATCCCATCAACAGCACATTTTTCTGGGTGTGGCTGAATAACTAACTTGATACCATACTTCAGCAAAATCTTTTTTGTTGATTCGACAGTGTTCCTGTTGGCTTTAAAAATCTGTTTTAATTCCTCAATTAAGGGTTCTTTGCAGGCTAAGTTAAATGGATTGACCTTTATTTGTAAAGACTTAAAATGTACAAGTTTAACCCAGCCAATTACATTTAACTTGTCAATTGCTAGCTTTTCAGATTTACGAAACCTTGCATAAGCTGGCATACTGTACACTGCAATTAGTTCATCTGAATTTCTAACACCATATATGGTATAAATATTAGGAATATCTACTGTAGGATTTCCTGTAATGATCTTCTCTTTCTTGAAAAAAGGTAATGGGATATGATCTTTAATCATATCCCATTTATCCATTGCTATTAATTGTCTCTGTGTTTTCTCTCTGATTTTTTCTAAATCCAGATCATAATTGGATTGCAAATTCATCCAAAGTATCGCATCCATTTTTAAAGCCTTCGAAATTAAGTGTGCTATATCTGCATTAATGGCTCTCTTCCCTTTAATAATTTCATTTAATTGAGTAATGGGAATGCCTGTTTGTTGTGAAAAATCCTTTTGACTTATTGCACGATCCTTTAACTCATCAATTAAAATTTCGCCTGGATGTATGGCTTTTGCCGGAACTAGGGTTTTGATATTGATTGACATGGCTTGTTGCTCGTTTTTTTAAAGGTAGCACTCCTTTATAAGGTTAATTGTTGTTATTCGTAATGTTTACTCAATTCTTCTATTGATAACAAAATAATTTCACAAGGTTCATTTTCACTAGCAATTTCTTCAAAAATAATCCGGAACTGCATGTTAACACTAACTGAGCTCTTGCCTTTTAAATCACCAATAAGTTTCTCGTACCGAAGTGATTTATATTGATAGGCTTGTTCTATATTACTTAAAGATTCTAATTTTCTTATAGTTTTGATATACTGTAAAACCAGTGAAGGATTAGATTTAAAGTTTTTATCTGTTACTTTCTTTCCCTCATACAAATCCGCTAATAATTGAGTTTTAAAACTTATCTCCATTTAATAGTCTCTAAATGTTTAACAAATGTAAGAATTATTATTCACTAATTAGTGAATAAATATCATGAATTAATTATTTTGTGTGTTGATATTGAGTGTGTTAATTGCTATTTGGAACTCAGATTTAGGTTGGCAAGTTATAAAGTAGAAGAAGTTTACAATCACTAATAAATGTTGTAAGCATCATCTTCATGCTCCTAACCCGAATTCAACTGCGAAGACTTAATTAATTTGGGTGTACTGTTAACTATAATTATATGCAATAGCAAAGTTACATCAAAAGGAACCAAACAGCTTCCGATTATTTTTTTATTGAAAAAAATTATTACTTTTAACTTAACGGCATAAGGCATTCTAAATTATTAATAGGGCATTCTTTTGGATGTCTAACGCGATTTCGAATAATATTTTATACCTACTAGGGCAAGGTCATATTTTATGAAAGCAGACCAAAAAACGATATTAAATTTCTGGAGAGCCATCGAGATATTTAGTCTTCCGGATCTCCCAACGGAAGCAAAACTTTTCCAAGCTGGTATATCGCTGCCTTGGGAGCTGCCAAATGAAAATGAGAAAGATCTCAGGTGGCATCACATTCTCTTTTTGGGGAGGATTTCCAAGCAGGACATTACTGCTGAAATTGAAAAGGCAACATCCTATGTTCCCTCGGAAGAAGAAAAATTGGAAGACTTGATAAGCGGAAATACATGTCTGGCAGCATTGGTAATTGATCAAGAGGGACATTGTAGTTCAGTCAACGGCTATATCCAAGCCTCCTATGTTCATGGTTTATTATGTCTTCAAAAACACAAGCCGCTATCGTTTATTGACGATGAATTAGAAAAGGGACAGAAAGCCTTCCAAGATAGGTTCAGTATAAATCCAGTAGCTGAACGCGTTGAAGACCTGCAAACCGTAACAATCAATTGGGGCCATTTGGACAGAGAGCTAGAGGTTTTAAAAGAAGCGGAAATTCAAGGTCTTGATTGGGAACCACTTGTATTTATTAAATCATTTAGATTGTCTAAACATGCTAAACCAGATACAGCCTTTCTAAATAGCTTTTATCTTAAAGATATTAATAACCTTATCACAACTCAAAAGGCGTATGGAGAAGGATTGCAACAATTCCTGACTATAGATATTTCCGGCATTAAAAGGATAAACCTTCTGAAAGATGCGGACGCCTTTTGGGAAAAGCTCAACCCAAAGGATATACCTGCAGGAAGATGGCCTTCCAATCCTAATTATGGCCTATATAGTGCACAGCTTGGAGCTGTAGCCACATGCCTGTCCACACTGAAAAATAACAACGGCCTGATAGGCATTAATGGGCCTCCTGGTACGGGAAAAACAACACTACTGTCGGATATTGTTGCTGAAGTAGTTGTAGTCAGAGCAAAGAGACTGCTGAAAAAAGGTAACAAAAAGCTTTTTGGAAAATGGCAGAAAATAGAAAGGCCCGATTTCACGTTCCACCTTTACGAACCCAATGCGGATATCTTTTCGGATGCTGGCATTGTTGTCGCGAGCAATAACAACGCAGCCGTAGAAAATATTTCGAAAGAGTTGCCTTCGACAGGCAAGATAGATACACATTATTTTCCGCAGGCTGGTTATTTTGCAGATCAGTCAAAAGATCTCATCGAAGGAGACAGCTGGGGGTTACTTGCTTCAGCCCTTGGTAATGCAGAAAACAAGCAGAATTTTAAGAAAAAATTCTGGTATCCAGGTGAAGATAGAATAGGATTCATGAAATTTCTGTCTCTCCAATATAATAAAGAAAACGATAAAACTCTTGAAAACGGTGAGCTGTTTGACAACACAGCAAAAGAATTAATTGAGTTGCTTGATCAGTTTGAAAAATTCAGAAATGAGGCAATGAAGTTACATGCCTTATTAGGCCAGTACCTTGAAGATCTTCAATCGCTTAAGATCGAACAGAAGATACTTGATGATCATAAACAGAACAAGTTAAAGCTCGATGGAATAGAAGAAACTTTAAACAATGATCTTCAGGGAATAAGCAACCGCATTCTCTCCTTACAACAAAGTCTTGCTCTACATCAGAAGGCCAAACCCAGCTGGTTTTTTGTTCAAAAGCTATTAAAAACCCCTGCTTACAGAAAATGGAAAGAAACAGAGGTACTATATCTATCCGGGCTTGCCACCAATACCCAAAAACTAATAAGCCTACAGCAAGAGCTTGATAGTATTGTGCAAAACCTTAGGTCATTAGTCAAGCAAATTTTCAAAAAAGAAGGGATTGTAGAAACAATCAAAAACCGGCTGGCTGAATATCAAAATCTAAAAAGAGAATTTCATGAGCATTACGAAATTCCTTTTGAGCATATTCCTGATGAAAAAGTGGTTCAAGACTATTTCCATGACAAAGATGCCTTCCACAAAACCACACCCTGGTCGAGCGTAAAAATTAATACACTCCGTTCCAATATATTCCTTCAGAGTCTTAAACTGCATGAATATGCTGTACTAAGCCATGCAAAACCGTTTTGGAACAACCTGAATCTGTTTATGGAATACCTAGACGGAAAGGTTATTGTTAGTGCTGATGTGGCAGAAAGCCTATGGAAGACATTCTTTTTTTGTGTTCCTGTGGTTTCCACTACATTAGCATCTGTCTCAAGGTTGTTTCAATCGATGGGAAAAGAAAGTATTGGTTGGCTTCTAATAGATGAAGCCGGACAGGCAACACCACAATCGGCAGCGGGAATTATTAGTCGTTGTCAAAAGAACATTATAATTGGCGATCCCTTACAGATAGAACCCGTATTAAGTGTTAATTCCAGGCTGGTAAAAATGCTGAGCGAAACCTACCATGCCGATCTAGTATGGTCACCCCTCCACAATTCTGTTCAGACTTTGGCCGATCGTGTATCTCCTTTTGGATCTTGGCTTCGTGAACAAGAAGAGAACCCTGTATGGACAGGCTTTCCGTTACGTGCTCACCGAAGATGTAACAACCCGATGTTCGAAATAGCAAACAAGATCGCCTATGACGGGCAAATGGTAAAAGTTATGTCTGATGTTCTTTTTGATTGCGAACTGGGTGATTCTTCCTGGTTTGACGTTAAGGGAAGAATAGTAGAGAATAAACACGTAATTGAGGAAGAAATGAATCTCCTGTTGGAAAAGATTACACTGTTGAAAAATACAAGATCAGAAATATTTGTTATTTCCCCATTTAAATCAGTAGCAGACAGATGCGCTGAGATATTCAGAGGCAATAGGTTGGTTCGGTGTGGTACGATCCATACTTTTCAAGGTAAGGAGACGGATATAGTATTTCTGGTTTTAGGAAGTGGTCCAACTAAAACTGATGCCAGGGCTTGGGCATCAAGGAAACCAAACATGCTTAATGTAGCTCTAACAAGGGCCAAGAAACGGTTGTATGTAATTGGAAATGTAACTTTATGGAAGCAGTGTAATTATTTCAACGAGTTAGCAAAAGAACTATACAGAGCTTAGGACTGATACAGATACTTTGTATGGTTCGAGATCATCTAATGCAAGGAGCCTGTGAGGATTTTTGTGTAAATGGCCAACCATATTATAATCAAAGTCGACATCTATTTTCAAATATTATGTTGAATTGGTAAGGGGAATCAATCAATTGAGCAATGAGGACAGCTAAAGTCTATTATAACAAAATTCTAGCCGTTTAATAAAAGTTATGAGGCAAGCTTATTCGTTATCTATTTTTTAAAGCTAACCATTTTTTATATTACACACCCTTACTTAAAGGTTCTTTAATTTTATGTTTGCATTGCTACAAAAAAGGATATTATTATATCCATTTTTGCTATATTTGGATATAATAATATCCATTATGAAATCAAAGCAGGTAGTTGTCTTTCCCAAATACCAGAAGATTTGGGACCAGCTTGGTGAGAATATTAAATTAGCCAGGAAACGACGCAACATCACGGCAATTCAGCTTGCTGAACGTGCGGCAATAGAGCGGTTAACACTTCGCAAAATTGAGCGTGGTGATCCCAGTGTATCAATGGGAGCTTATTTTAATGTGTTAAGGGCACTTAACCTACATGAAGATTTTCTTAAGCTAGGTGTTGATGATGAACTGGGCAGGAAATTACAGGATCTTAATCTGTTATCATAATGGCAGTAAACAAAACGGACATCTGGATCTACGCACACTGGCAGGGAATGGTAGTGCCGGAATGTATAGGGATTTTATCTGCCCAACAGAGCAAAGGCAGTAAGGTTTTTAGTTTTTCCTACGATAGAGATTGGTTGGGCACCAAAGACAGATTCGTGTTAGATCCGGATATTAATTGGGTGACGGGTCAACAATATATAAGTGGTAAAGACAACTTTGGTGTATTTATGGATTCTATGCCGGATACCTGGGGAAGACGGCTTATGCAACGAAGGGCTGCTCAGAAAGCATTAGAGATAAAGCAACCAGTGCCCTCTTTATATGAACTTGATTATTTGCTTGGAGTTCATGATGTCACAAGAATGGGAGCTCTCCGTTTCAAATTAGATCCTGATGGCCCGTTTCTCGATGATGATCGTGATACTCCTGCTCCACCAATAGCACATATACGAGCATTACAAGAAAGTGTCAGGGCATATGAAATGGATGAGGATGGTAAATATGCAGACAAATGGATGCACATGCTAATTGCCCCTGGATCTTCATTAGGCGGTGCACGGCCGAAAGCCAATATAGTGGATACGAATGGCAATCTATGTATAGCAAAATTCCCATCAAAAAATGATACTACAGACAAGGCCGCATGGGAATACTTAGCTTATCGTTTAGGCCTAAAGGCAGGCCTTACTCTTCCATCTTGTGAACTCATTAAAGTACATGGACCGTATCATACATTTTTGTCCAGAAGATTTGATCGTTCTGGAGATGAAAGGATACATTTTGCATCTGCAATGACTATGACCGGAAATAATGAAGACCTGATCCGAGATTCAACGCCAAGCTATCTAGATATAGCAGAATTCCTTCAGTATTCGGGAGGTAAAAATATTGAGGCAGATCTTCACCAGTTATGGCGACGAATAATATTTAATATGACAATATCAAATACTGACGATCATCTTAGAAATCATGGGTTCCTTCTGAACACTGATGGATGGAGACTTTCTCCTGCTTATGACCTCAATCCATCGACAGATAAAGCTGGTCTTGCAATTAATGTCGATTCGCATAATAATGCTTTAGATCTGGATCTTGCTAGGAGTGTTGGTCCTTATTTTCAACTTCAGGATGCCCAGATGGAAAAAATTATTGAACAAGTAATTTCGGCGGTTAAAGAATGGAGAGTTGTAGCAAAGGATATCGGCATTTCCAGGGCTGAGCAGGAAATTATGTCGCCCGCCTTTCAACTTGCGAACTCCTGAAAGATAATGTAAATCTGGATGAAAAACATTAAGTTAATTTTTTGAATGTATTTATTTTGTTCAACTTTGTGTAAACATGCTTACCCCGCTTCCCACAGAACAGCGCGCTTAGGGTGAGCTTTTTTTTGCCAAAGCATCAAATATTATTTAAATTTTGAGCTAATCCAATGCTATGAGAAAAGTTTGAAGAATGTGTTCACATTTAAAAAAGATCAATACACTCTTAAAATAGCTACTTCCATCAGCATATACCTTGAGGCGTCATTAAGTTATAATCTGAAAAATTTGTGATTTTAGCCGTTATAGTATGAAAAATTTGTAACTAAGCCAGTTTTACCCAAGTATAATCGGAAAAATTTGTAGCATTGGATAAGCACAGTGATCCAAATCTTAACGCCGAGGTCAAAATCAACTCGCCTCAAAATGAATGGTATTTTAAGGTGAACCTAATTTTGCAGTATTATTTTGAGGTTAAAAAATGAGCTAACCTTAAAAAATCGATTTTTTAAGGTCAGCTATAGTTATAAGGGTAAAGCACTTGCTCTCAAATTTTTATCTGATATCTTGTTTCTTCACTATTTCTTCAATATTCTGTAGTTCTTTTTTGTATGCTTCAACATTCCATCCACTCACGTAATCCTGCATTGGCGGCATGCCCATCGCTTTACGTCTTGTTTCAAGACCATCAATGTCATTGATAGGATAGATATACTTTTCCCCAGTTTCCTTATCAGTAAATCCCTGACTTCCATAGATTTGCTTTTTCCCTTTTCGCATACAAATCCTATCTTCAAGAATTGCCAGGTTACTCGACAAGATCTCGCCCTTTTTTTCAGCTTCTCTGATCATTGGTAAAAAATCTTCCTGTGTTTTCAGGTCGGCATGCTGTATCACTAAAAATAAGCCTTGTGCTGCATTAAGACCAACTTTTTGAGGACTTAGCCAACCATACATTTTGATAATTGCATTTATTGTTGTCAGGTTTTGCTGATCTGTTTTTTTCATCACACAGGCGAGACTATCGATGATATTGGAATCTTTATTCTGCTGTTTGGCTTGAATGTATGCCATTCTCGTCGATTGATCCGATTTATAAATAGCTTCTAAAGTATCAGCTAATGGTTTATTCAATTTTGAGTCGTCAATGCTAAAACTGGTTACCTGACCGGTTGAAATGAAAGAAGAAAAAATGAGCAGACTTAAGATATTCAAGATCTTCATTTAATAAAGATGCATAAATTAATAGTCAATCTGTTGATTACATGTGTAATAACTTCAGTAATAATCAGAAAACTATTAAAAAACACTTCATGACAACTCCGTTCGGACATAGTCCGAGTTGAGTTAAGGTACCGTTCGAGATTCCTCTAAGTTTAGCTCCGCCTTGGCCCATCTTTTATCCAGCTCAAAACTATCGGGGGGGTATAGAAAGGCTAGGGGAAAGCTAGGGAAAAGATAGGTTAAAGCCAGGGAAATCTCGAACCTTATACGAACTCATACTTAACCAAACCCAGTGCCATGCAGGGCCAGCCATTTTTCAAAATGATTTAAGAGTCAGGTAAAGATCTTCTTATGCCTGCCAAAAACATTAAGAAAATCAGCGTTTCACAAATTTCTCAATATGTTCTTTCCAGACGCCATATCCTACTCCATTGAGATGAATTCCATCAAATGAGTACTGATCACTCAGATTACCATTAGCATCTTGAAAA
The DNA here is from genome assembly GCF_026239695.1 of Pedobacter sp. MC2016-15. Lineage (GTDB taxonomy): Bacteria > Bacteroidota > Bacteroidia > Sphingobacteriales > Sphingobacteriaceae > Pedobacter. The sequence continues at coordinate 217,888 of NZ_JAPIVS010000002.1, forward strand.
GAACTGTAAAGATCTATATAGGTTACATTGTTATCTTTTGATATTTGCTTCAGCCTACCATTGATATAATCAATCTGCTTATTTATACCGGGCTCCTGGCTATGTGTTGGCAGTAAGCTATGAACATATAACTGTGTGCCGGGAGATTTTAAGCTGATCTGCTTAACTAAATTCTCATAACCGGATACTACATTACGTTCATCATCATGCTTGTTAATAAGGTCATTGATACCCACCATTAAGAATATCTTTTTGGGGTTGTCTGATAACACATCATTTAATCTGGCTGTAACGCCTTCAATATCATCCCCTGAGATACCTCTATTCCGGATTTGGTTGTTTTCAAGCAAGTCACTCCATTCACCATACTGAATATTGCTGTCCCCTATAAAAATAATCTCATTTGACCTGTGAGGGAGGTTATTGAATATACTGACCTTCTGCCTGTAAGAAAAAGCATTCTGATAAGATTTTTGCATTTTCTTCTTAGCGCGTGATTTAAAATATGCTAGTCCACCCATTCCGTTGACTAACCGGACGCTGAAAGTAAACAACACTATATTTATCAGAACTGAGATGATGAGGAAAGCGCTAATTTTTTTCATAATATCAGCGGCTCCGGAATGAATTTGATAAAATAAACCGCCATCGCAAAATTGAACTTTATCAACGTTTATTGATTACGGATTCCCGTATTCTATGCTACTTTTCATAACGTTAACAGTATATCTTTCCAGCGACTTATTCAGGTGGGCCCTGATCTGTTTCACTAAAATCTTTGGCCCTAATACCCTCATTTTCGCCCCAAAACCCAATAGTTCCCTCTCCAGCTCAAAATTCAAGATCACGTTAATGCTAAAGATTTTGCCGTCAGCCTCTGTCTTTAACAGCTTTTGAGTATGATGAATCGGCTTTGTGATCACATAGGGCGCATTATCATGATCTACCCAGAATACCACTTCAGCACTCTTTTGTCCCGGAGATTTTGTTACGCCGATACAGTTGTCGTAATAAGTAGCAAGGTCAAGTGTTCTATTCTCCCTGTAACCCTCATCATGTTCTTCGATAGTTTGTATCCTGTCCAGCGCCAGGTTCAGGATCTTTGGACTCCTCCCATGTTGCAAGCCAAGAATAAACCAGCGGTTGCGGTATTCTTTGAGCAGGTATCCGCTGAAGCAGAACGTACTCGCTTGTCTGGCTTTAAAAGATTGATAAGTGATACAGATCGTTTTCTTAGCCACTATAGCTTTACGTATCACTTCAATCCACTCCAGACCCTTCAGGCTATCGTTTTTCTCGAAATCTACTACCGGAGTATTATGCGTTTTCTGCGTGTAGATTTTGTCCTCCAGTTTACTCACCATCTCGTTGAGGTCAGTAAAGTGGCTCAGACCTTTAAACTGCTTTAACAAGTCAGAAACCTCCGTCAATACCTGCATATCCTGATGGTTGAGCGGACTGTTGGTGATGCTGTAATCTTTATCTGCGTACGTGTAGTACTTTTTATCAACAACCACTATTGGCGCTTCGTACCCTAGTTTATTGCTCCTCATCATTTCCAGGTCGGCCTGAACAGTTCTGCGGCTAACCCCCGTATTAATACCCTGGTACTCATACAGCGCATCTCCGCAAGCCTCCATCAGATCGTCCAATGTCCATTTCTTAAAGCGGTTCCGGAGACATTGGTCGATGGTTCGGTAGCGTATCAGGGCATTTCGGTTTACTGGCATCTGCAAATATTTTTATGAATTTATGAATTATTTTTCACTGCGCAAATAGACTGCGCAGGAGCTATATTCCTTTGTATCATTAAATAACAACGATCATGGAAAAAGAAAAGATCAGCAATGGCGAGTTGAGCACCTTAGGTATCAACGATCTGGAAGTATTGGTAAGTTTTAGTCGCGTGGCGAATGGCTTACTTAAACATGGCGTAATGGCAAAGCCCGAGATCCTGGCTAATCTGGAAGCGTTGATTGACGATCCGATGCCTTACGCTCTGAAAAAAGGCGGGAAGTTTAAGAACCTTGCTGAAAGCGTTATCAGTATGCGCAAGGAAGGTAAGTTTATCAAACAGGAGCGCAGCAACTTTAAGTTGAAAGAAGATATAGCAGATTTCCCGGTATGGGGATTAGAGCACATTGAGGTGGGCGCACTTGCACAGATGAGAACAGCAATACAATTGCCTATTGCTGTTGCGGGCGCCCTTATGCCTGATGCACACCAGGGATATGGCTTGCCAATTGGCGGTGTCCTGGCTACCACGGCGAATACGATTATTCCTTTTGCTGTAGGTGTGGATATTGCCTGCCGTATGTGCCTGAGTATATTCGATCTTCCTGCAGAATCTGTGGATACTGAAGCCGGGAAGTTGAAAAACATCCTGGTGGACAATACTTACTTCGGTATGGGCTGTAAAACCCAATCATATTTCGATAGCTCCTTATTTGATAGCAGCACATGGGACGAAACTAAGGTGATACGCTCGCTTAAAAACAAAGCCTATGCGCAGTTGGGAACCAGCGGTACAGGGAATCACTTTGTGGAATGGGGTGAACTGACCATTGCCGATGGCGCATTGGAGGGTATTCCTGCCGGAAGGTACCTCGCCTTGTTGTCGCACTCCGGTTCCAGGGGATTTGGTGGGGCTATTGCAGATCATTACAGCAAGGTCGCGATGACCAAAACAAAGCTGCCTCATGAAGCCAGGCACCTGGCATGGCTGGATTTGGATAAAGAGGAAGGACAGGAATACTGGATCGCCATGAATCTTGCTGGTGAATATGCGAGTGCAAACCACCATGAGATACACAATAAAATTGCAAAAGCTCTGGGGTTAAACCCGATTACGAGAATTGAGAACCACCACAACTTTGCCTGGAAGGAGAAACTTGCGGATGGAACTGATGTGATGGTCCATAGGAAAGGAGCAACACCGGCCGGTGAAGGTGTCCTGGGGATCATTCCGGGATCAATGAGTACGCCGGGCTTTGTGGTGCGTGGAAAAGGTGACATGACCAGCATTAACTCTGCGAGTCATGGTGCGGGACGGTTAATGAGCCGGAGTGCAGCTTTTAAGACATTGGATAAGGCTGCGATTGCCGCTAACCTGATCGACAAGCGTATTACCCTCATGGGGAGCGATATGGATGAAGCGCCAATGGCTTATAAGGATATCCATGCTGTAATGGCTGCGCAAGGTGATCTCGTTGAGGTACTCGCGAAGTTTGAGCCAAGGATTGTGAGAATGGCAGATCCAAGGGAGAAACCTGAAGATTAATAAAGATGGTAACTCTCCGATTACCATAAAGCTCAGTAGTTAGGTACTACTGAGCTTTTGTGTATTCATAGCTTTCTGATTTACACCTGTGTCTTTTTCCATTTTCCTCTTTTAAATAGAATATACGCAGCGATAGCAAGGCCAATCTCTGCGGTGGGAATGGAAATAAAAACACCCTTGGGTCCCATTTCAAAATATTTGGCTAACAGGTAGGCAAAAGGTATCTGAAACACCCAGAACGTAAACAGGTTGATTTTAGTGGGTGTAGAGGTATCCCCGGCACCGTTAAAGGCACTCGTCAGCACCATCCCCATCCCGTAGATGATAAAGCCAAAGCTTAAGATCTTCAAAGAGAGCGACGCAACTTCCTTCACCCCCTGGTCCTCTGTAAAAAATGAAGCAAATAACTGTCCGCAGGTTAAGAATAAGACACTTACCACAGCTAAGAATACCACTGCGTATTTTATTGTTTGATAAACCGACTGCTCAGCTCTGTCTACATGACCGGCGCCTAAATTCTGGCCAACCAATGTTGCCGCAGCATTACTTAAGCCCCATACTGGCAGCAGGAAGAACATCATGAGCCGCAGCGAGGTTTGGTATCCTGCAGAACCTGTATCTCCACCTGTAGTAGCCACCAGCTCCGCCAGGAAAATCCAGCTGCAGCTTGCAATCACAAACTGTAAGATTCCGGGCGCTGCAATTTTTGCGATTGCTTTGATCTGTTCCCATTCAGGGATAAAATATTTGAGATGGATCTTTAAAATGTTCCTGCCATTAAACAAACAGTAAATCTGATAACCTACACCCAGGCTGCGCCCAATGGTGGTGGCTATTGCTGCACCTGTTAAGCCAAAGGCGGGTATTGGCCCCAGTCCGCGGATAAAGATCGGGCACAAAATGATATTGGCGATGTTCGCTATCCACAAGCTGCGCATGGCTATGGCAGCATTGCCGGCGCCCCTGAAGATTCCGTTGATTAAAAACAACAGGACGATGATGATGCTTCCGCTCATCATGATGCGTACAAAATCAGTTCCATGATCGGCCGTTTCTGTGGACGCGCCCATCAGCAGCAGGATATCCCTGGCATGCAGAAAGCCCGCAATACTGATCACGATATTGATCACCAAAGCGATAATAATCGTTTGCATTCCGGCCTTTGCTGCGGCTGCAGGATCTTTTTCACCAATGCGCCGGGCAACGACAGCTGTAGCAGCCATACTTAAGCCAATTGCCAGCGAATAGATTACTGTAAGCACCGATTCTGTCAGTCCCACAGTCTGAATAGCCACCCTGCTATTTTCCAGGTGACCCACAAAATAAAGGTCTACCAGTGCAAAAACAGACTCCATGGCCATTTCCAGCATCATAGGAATCGCCAGCAGGACGATTGCCCGCTTGATACTGATCGAAGTCAGATCTACTTCCCGACCACTTAAGGATTCTTTCAGAACTGAGAAAAAGGACAGCGTTTTTTCAGATAAGGGCATAACGGTGGTGCGTCTCGGTGACAAAAATTGGTGACAGTATAACTTTAATTATAAATGTACACAAATCCTTGAATTGCTAATCAAAAATTAAGGCTGACCGCTTCCACCTGCTGCACCATAAATCTGTCCTGTAGAATAACTGGCGTCGTTAGCAGCAAGCTGAACATAGATAGAGGCGAGTTCTGCTGGTTGACCTGGTCTTCCCAGAGGTGTCATTTTACCAAATTCTTTGAGTTTTTCCGGTGTTGAGCCTCCGCCCATTTGAAGAGGTGTCCAGATGGGGCCTGGTGCCACACCGTTCACCCTGATTCCTTTTGGTCCGAGTTGTTTCGCCAAAGACTTCACGAAATTCGTTGTAGCGGCTTTGGTTTGCGCATAATCATACAGATCAGGCGATGGATCTGTTGCCTGAACGGATGTAGTGCCAATAATTGAAGAGCCTGGTTTCAGGTGTGGTAATGCTGCTTTGATAATCCAAAATGGCGCGTAGATATTAGTTTTCATGGTCCAGTCAAACTGCTCGCTGGTGATATCAAGAACCGAGGCATTAGACTGCTGGCGGGCAGCATTACTGATGACGATGTCCAGTCCGCCAAGTTCTTTCACCGCTTGCTGTACCAGTTTCTGACAGAAGCTTTCATCCCTCAAATCGCCCGGTATGGCAACAGCCTTCCGCCCTGCTTTTTTAATCAGTTCTACCACCTCTTTGGCATCAGATTCCTCCTGGGGCAGGTAGTTGATAGCCACGTCGGCACCCTCCCTTGCATAGGCAATAGCAGCAGCACGGCCCATTCCGGAGTCACCGCCGGTGATCAATGCTTTTCTGCCCTGCAGCCGACCGGAACCTTTGTAGCTCTGTTCACCATGGTCTGGCTTAGGGTCCATTTTATTTGCCAGTGCAGGCCATGGCTGGTTTTGATGTATAAACGGGGGACCAGGGTATTTGGTCGTAGGGTCCTGTAAATCTGTAGGTCCGTAAAAAGTTCCTTCAGTTGTAGACGCTCTGCCTAAAATCGGTGCGGCTGCAACTGTCGCCACTGCCAGACTCAGACCGCTGAGAGCTGATCTTCTGCTCATTTTGTTGTTCTCATTCATGATATGTTTTTCTAGGTATAGTTATAACTTCCTCCTTTTACTATGGTTTTCACTATTTAAAAAAGACAGCCCAGAAATTGATATCTTGCTTTTTAATTATTGAAATGCACCAGGTATAAATTAAGAGGGCAATAATTATGAAAAAAATTATCAAAGGCTTTTCCATCATAACAATCGTATCACTTCTCAATTCCTGTGCGGGTACGAAATCGTCAGTATATGATGCTGAACTTAAAAAGGTAAAAGCTGATGCAGGCACACAGCTGGGAGCGCAGGTTGATGAATTTAACAGCTATAAAAATCGTCCGGCTTCTGACGGACCCTATAACTCATCCAATAACAAGGCATTTCTGCTGGAAAACGCTCCTTTGTTTTCCAGTTCTGACAGCATGATCAACAAAGTGTATAACTACCGCTGGTGGATGATCAGCAAGCACCTGAAAGAATACTACGATCCGCAGGATAAAAAGAACTATTGGGTAGTAACGGAATTTTTTGGTGTAAAACCCTGGGCTTCGCTGAGTGGAGCGATCACTTGTCCCGCTGGTCAGCAGTTTTATGATGTGCGCTGGCTCAGAGACGATAAATACCTGAAGTCATACGCAGATTATTTCATGCGTGGTTCAGCATCCAGGTTAAACCAGCGGGAGAATGGGAACTTTTTGACCTACCTCAGTCGCCCGGAAAGTCACCACTTTTCAAGCTGGATGGTAAACGGTGTCGAAGCATTTCTAAAAGTACATCCTGATCAACAGTGGCTCCATGAGATGCTGCCAGCGATGGAGAAACATCAGCAAGTGTGGGACAGCTTATTTACCGTAAAAAACCCAGCTGCAAAAACACAGGGCATGTATAAAATCCTCGACCTGTACGACGGGATGGAATTTAGTTTGTCGGCCGTGCTGGGGCTGATTGAGAGCAAAGGAGCATATAGCCTGTATACCAAGGACAGCTGGAGAAAAAACTACCTGGGCTGGGAAACGACCGACAATGCCGCGAAATCGCAACAAGCTAAAGACTTTCCGAAAGCTTTCCGCAAGGGATATCCGGACTTTTACCTGGTAAGGCCGTCGATCAACAGCTATGCCTTCGGAAACCTGCAATCACTGGCCAATCTATATAAACTTGATAACCCCAATAAAGCACAGGCGTATCAAACAAAGGCGACAGCGATACAACAAAAGACATTGAAACTGCTCTGGAACAAACAGGACAATTTTTTTAATACCTATAGTGCCGGGGATAATGAATATGGCATCCAGGATTATGAAGCCAGAGTGAGGGAATCTGTAGGTTATACACCGTGGTATTTTGATATGATCCCTGCAGGAGAATATAAAAACTACAGCAAGTCATGGGAGATGTTATCATCCCGCAAAGGTTTTTATCATACCTCCGGCATGACCACGGCAGAGCAGCAGCATCCCTATTACAATGAGCAGGCCTATGCCTGGAACGGACGCGGATGGCCATTTGAAAACTCCATCGTCTACAAAGGATATGCGAACTATCTGCGGGATTATAAAAAGACAAGCAGCGCAGCAGAGAAAGAACTGCTGTATGATTACATTGATAAGCTGGCAAAGATGCATGGTGAGCAGCCAAATATTGGCGAATGGTATATCCCCAGCAATGGGAAGAACTTTGGGGGAGAATCTGACTACTTTCATTCTACCTTCCCTGATATCATTATCGAAGACCTGCTGGGTTTCAAATCGATGCATAACAACCAGTTTAGCATCAAACCGCTGTTGCCCCAAAACAAATGGGATCACTTTTACCTGGGCAACATCAGATACCACGGTCACGACATTGATATCATCTGGAAAAAGGACTGGATGCCGGATGAGCCGGGAGACCAAAGCAAACTCTGTGTGTGGGTAGACCAAAAGCTGGCAGGAAGTACCGAAAACTTATCCGATGGACTGGAGATCTCTTTGTAATAATGATAAAAAAAGCCAATAGTCTTTTACAACTATTGGCCACAACTACGACACCAAAAATTTTTGCGACAGGTTATTTGTCGTTTATAGATAATGAATATGGATATGCGGAAGGTTCTGCACCTCTTGCTTTGTTTGGCGTTGCTGACATCTTAAAGTTCAACACAGCCCCGTTCTGCAATCCGCTATGGCTGATCCAGTTTTTAGAATAGTCTTTGCCATTGATCTGCAGCGACTGCACATAACGGTTATCATCGCTGTTAGCCGGAGCATTGATGACCACTTTTTTACCATTATCAAGTGAGATCGTCACCTTTTTGAATAATGGAGCACCAAGCACATACTGGTCTACACCCGGCGTTACAGGATAGAAGCCCATGGCCGAGAAAATATACCATGCCGAAGTCTGTCCGTTATCCTCATCGCCACAATAGCCGTTCGGGATAGCTTTGTACATCCTGTTCATGGTCTCTCTAACCCAGTACTGCGTTTTATAGGGCGCACCACCATAATTGTACAGGTAGATCATATGCTGGATAGGCTGGTTACCATGCGCATACTGACCCATATTGGCGATCTGCATTTCGCGGATCTCATGGATGACACTGCGGTAGTTTTGTTCGTCGAATATCGGAGGCATAGAGAATACAGAATCCAGTTTCTGTACAAACTTCTGAGATCCGCCCATCAGCTTTGCCAGTCCGTCCACATCGTGGAATACCGACCAGGTATAGTGCCAGCTGTTACCTTCAGTAAAGGCACCGCCCCATAAAAATGGTTTAAATGGTGTTTGGAAAGTACCATTTTCATTCTTTCCGCGCATCAGACCTGATGCCGGGTCGAACAGGTTTTTATAGTTCATTGCCCTTTTTTTGTAGATATCAGTCTCTGAAGCTGGTTTGCCCAAAGCCTTACCTAACTGGTAGATCGTGAAGTCGTCATAAGCATATTCCAATGTTTTGGCTGCATTTTCCCTTACTTTTACATCAAAAGGAACGTAACCCAGTTCATTGTAATACTTTACCCCGTCACGTCCGACAGCTTCCATCGGGCCTTCATTGTTCGCACCGTGTTTAAGCGCCTCCCAGAGGGTATTGATATCATAGCCACGCAGGCCTTTGATATACGCATCGGAAACTACCGAAGCGGAGTTATTTCCAACCATGATATTGGCATAACCCGGACTGCTCCATTCAGGCAGCCAGCCGCCTTCTTTATAATCATTGATCAGTCCTTCCTGCATTTCCTTATTGATGGAAGGATAAGCCAGGTTCAGGAATGGATACAAGGCCCTGAAGGTATCCCAGAAGCCTGTGCCTGCGAACATGTATCCCGGCAGTATTTTTCCGTTGTAAGGGCTCCAGTGAACGATTTTGTTATCCTTGTCAAGCTCGTAGAGTTTGTTAGGGAAAAACAATGTTCTGTAGAGGCAGGAGTAAAAAGTTCTGAGTTGATCTGTAGTGCCACCTTCTACGGAGATTTTGCTTAAGGTTTTGTTCCAGATCGCTTTACCTTTGGCTTTTGTAGCATCAAAAGAATCGCCTGCGAGTTCTCTTTGCAGGTTGAGTTCTGCCTGCTCAAAACTGATAAAAGATGAGGCTGCCTTAGCAACTACCTTTTCACCTTTGGCTGTTTTGAACCCGATTACGGCACCACTATGATCACTGGTGAGCTCCAGCTGGTTGTTCAGTGCAGCACCTTCAAATGTCTTTGTGAGCACAAAGTCCTTATTGAAAGTGATGACGAAATAGTTTTTGAAGTTTTTAGGAAGCGGACCTCTGGCATACTTGGTGGTATAACCGATAATCTTGCGCTCATTTGGAATGATCTTGATATAAGAACCTTTGTTTTGCGCGTCTACCACTACAAATGCGCTGTCTGTCTGAGGGAACGTAAACCTAAACTGTGCAGCGCGTTCTGTAGGTGTAATTTCTGTTGTTACATCGGCATCTGCCAGATAAACGCTGTAATAGTATGGTTTGGAGATTTCGGCATTATGGCTAAACCAGCTGGCACGTTCATCATCTTTAAACTTCAGAGATTTGGTGACAGGCATGATACTGAATGCCCCGTAATCATTCATCCATGGCGAAGGCTGATGCGTTTGTTTAAAACCACGGATCTTATCAGCGTCATAGGTATAAGCCCATCCGTCGCCCATTTTTCCTGTCTGGGGTGTCCAGATGTTCATTCCCCAGGGTAAGCCAATTGCAGGATAGGTATTTCCTGTGGAGAGGCTGGGCTTGGACATTGTGCCCATCATTGGATTAACGTACTCAACGGGATCGCTGATCGTTTTTGCCGTTTGGGCAAAAGCAGAGGAAAAAGCAATGCTCAAACATGCCAGTACTAATTTTTTCATTGTGTGTTATGTGTTTAACTAATTGAAGGATTCTGCACATACGCCGCCCAAAGCTCATCCAGGTTTTTTCCGGTGAGTTTGTTCCAGCTTTCAGCAGTATAAGTATGGTCGCGCAGTTGTTTGTCTATCGTTTTAATGATTCCTGGTTTAACCGTTTTCTCCATCCAGACAAAGAACCTGGCAGTGATGCGGTAACTGTTTTTATAACTATGCTCTGGTTTCAACTCAGGAAGTGTCCATTTGGCACCGGCATTATCAATTCCAAATTTGTATCGTACATAATCGGCGATACCTTCTGTAAGCCATCCCGGACCTACGCTTCTTCCGTAATTCTGAACAATATGCATTCCCTCGTGGGTAACTACATCTATGTCGCCAGGATGTTTACTCATGTAGACAGGGCTGTAAACGATGACGCCATTCGAAGTAGCGGCAACGCCCTTATAGGCGGTGTCAATAAAGAATTTTACTTCTTTCAGGGTATTTGGGTTGTACTCTTTAGCCAGTTTGGGATATACTTCAAAAAATGTGGCGATTAACCTTTGTTTGAGTGCCGGATCAAAAGTTTGATCATTGCTCTCATAAGTAAGCGTGTACTTTCCTTTTTTAATAACTTCCTGGGCATGGATTTGTGTGCCTGTAAGGGCCAGGCCTAAGCATGCCAGGAGCGATAAACGGGTTCTTTTTCTCATATCAATTAACGTATCATAAAAAAAGGAGAGACCCTTGGAAAGGCCTCTCCTGTAAAATTAATAACCTGGGTTTTGCTGCAGGTTGACATTTAAATCTCTTTGCTGCTGTGGTATTGGATAAAGTGCTTTTGTAGCTGTTGATGCGGTATGATCCCACCAGGTGCCTGTAGTGAACTTACCAAAGCGGATCATATCATCTCTTCTGAATCCTTCGAAGATAAACTCGCGACCGCGTTCTGTCAGTAGCTCATCCATTGTCAGCGTAGCTGCAGTGTAAGGAACATAAGTTCCGGCAGTATAAGCGCGTTGTTTTGAAGTATTGATCAGCGCCAGTGCATCGGCAGTGGCCGTACCACCGTTTTTGCGCATCAAGGCTTCAGCTTTTGCGAAGTAGATCCAGGTTAGGCGGTACACGTTCCAGTCAGTATTGTTATACTGCGGATCAATTGCAGGAACTCCCCCAGGGCCGGCAAACTGATTTCCCAATTTGTATTTGTTAAAGCGTACACCGCTGTTCTCTTCACCTTCGCTCATATTTGACAGCGTAGAGTTATTTTTATTCTTCTGGATGTTGTCAACAAAGGTTAATTGAAGTCCATTATATTCTTCAGAAGCTAAAACCGGAGATTTCCCATCTACAAATTTTACCTGCGGGCCAATGCTTAACCAGGTAGTTTTCCGAAGGTCAGTATTTTCAAATTTTGTATAATTTCCCGGTACGACTACTACACCATTGTTTCCATTGCGGCCACCACCGTAGATTTCCTGCTGTTTGAAGTGGTAGAATTCTCCTGTCCATGAAGGCTGGAAGTTGGCAACGCTAAAGTTGTAGGCGATTGAAAAGATCACTTCCTTTGACAAGTCATTGGTAGTTTTATACTGGTCTGTGATGTTCAGGTCCAGGGCCATATTTCCATTTTGCGCTCCGCCTGCACCGTTAATTAACTGGTCGGCAGCAGCGATACAGTCATCCCAGCGTGCTGTACCTGTCCATATTTCTGCATTCAGGTAAAGCTCCGTTAACATGGCATAGGCACTTGCCTGCGACATACGTCCGAGCTGCGCTTTGGAAAGTTTTGGTGCTTTGTCGATGTTTTCTTTGATCTCTTTTTCAATGAAGTTGAAGACATCTTTTCGCGCCATCGTTTCAGGTCTTGCCGGAATACCCACCTGCGTTACCACAGGAATATTTCCGAAAAGATCCATCAGCTTCAGGTAATGAAATGCACGGAGTAATTTAAGTTCCGCTACAAATGCATCCTTCTCTGCCTGGGTAAGACCCATTTGTGTTAAACTTCTTTTTTCAATGTTTTCAATCGGGTCATTACAAAACCCGACACCCGTGTACATTAAACGCCAGGCATTGTTTAATCCGCCTTCGTCTACCGTCCAGGTGTGGTAGTGTAACCTCTTCCATTTACCTCCGTCCTCACCATGGCGTCCTTTTGTTGGCCATGCAAGCTGATCTGCAGAAAGCTCTGCCGGTCTCCACCATCCATCTTGTCCTGACGGTGTTACCCAGGCATTAGCGTGAGTGTATGGCCTTAAAACGGCCGATAAAACTTCAGTTTTGTTGTTGTAAAAATTATCTGCAATCAATTGATCATAAGCATTTTCTTCAAGCTGCTTTTTGCAAGCTGAACTTAGCATTACGATAAACATTCCTATGTAGGTGATATATCTTTTCTTCATCTCTCTTAAATTAAAATCCAATGTTTACGCCAAATACATATGATCTGGTGGCAGGGTAAGAGCTGCGGCTATCAATACCCAGCACCCGGCCGGTATTGTTAGGGTCTGCACCCAGACCGTTATCCTCAATATAATCCGGATCACTGCCGCTGTAGCCAGTGATGGTAGCCAGGTTTTGTCCGGTTACATAAACAGATAATCTGTTGATATACTTGTTTTTGATTTTGAAATCATATCCAAAAGTAACCTCATCCAGTTTTACGAATGTGCCGCTTTCCAGGTAGTAATCGGAATACATGTAAGTATCATTGATCTGGCTGTATTTGTTGAAGGTACTTTCCAGAAGATTGCCGCTCCATGTTTTGTTGGCGTATGTAAGCGCTGTGGCATTCAGGATGTCATAGTCAAACTTACCTCTCAGGAATACCTTCATGGTAAGGTTTTTATACCTGAAGTTGTTACCCAGGGATGCATAATATTTTGGAATGGCGTTACCAATCGGAGCAAGATCGGTCAGGTTACGGTCCTTGGAGTTATTGATCTGTGCATTTGAAACAGCCTCTCCATTGCGGTTATAGAATAACCATTTACCATCCGGTGTAAAACCAGCAAAACGCTTGCCCCAGAATTCACCAATTTTACCGCCTTCATAGGTGGTATAAGAATCCCCTAGATCACCCGCACCACGTATTGGTCCAAATGTTTTGTAGAGCACTTTATATTCGTCATTTGAGTAACTATCCAGTTTATTCTGCAGGGTGCTGGCAGTCGCTGTTATATCCCAGCTGAAATCAGGACGTTTTATTGCGGCATAACTCAATGCAAGTTCAATACCTTTAGAAGAGATCTGTCCAACATTGGTATACAGTGTACTTTGTACAAATGGCGGCTGTGGAGAAGTATAGGTGTCCAGTAAGTCTTTCACCGTACGCTTGAATAGGTCCACTGATCCTGAAAGTTTGTTACTGAAGAGTGTAAAATCAACTCCAATATTGGTTTCACGTTTTCTTTCAAATCTGAGGTTTGGATTTGGATTTCGGGTCGGTCCATATGTTTCCAGGTACTGACCATCCGGATAAATATAACGGCCACCACCGCCCAATGTTACACGTGAAGCATTGTTTGCGAACCCACTATTACCTGTTTCACCATATCCCACTCTTAATTTTAAGCTGTTGACAAAGCTCAGGTCTTTGATAAACTGTTCTTCAGACATCAACCAGGCAACGGATGCTGCTGGAAAATACCCAAATTTGTTGTTATTACCGAAGCGTGATGATCCTTCTCTGCGCAAAATCACCGTGGCAATATATTTACTGTTGAATGAATAGTTTAGCCTTCCGAATAGTGCCACCAGTGTATTATCATTTTTATTGCTCTCCATAATTGCCTTACCTACGCCAAGGGCAGATCCCTGTGCGAGGTTATCTTCACGGAACAAATCATTGATAAAGCCCCTGTTTGAGGCATTAAAACCTTCTTCTATATGATACCTGTAACTGTAACCACCCAAGATGGTGAAGTTGTGTTTCTCGGCAATAATTTTATTATACTGAATGGTAGGTTCAAAAGCATAATCCTGTGATAGGAAAGTAGCTCTTCGTGCATAACCACCACCGGGAAAGCTTGTATCCTCCATAGAGTTCTCGCTGGCTTTCAAGGCATACTGCCCATCAACACGGTTATCTCGTAGTGCTGAAGCAAAAGCAGAGAGGGTAAGTCCATCAATTATGGTAAAATCTGCCTTTACATCTCCGGAACTCGTTTGCTGTTTCCTGTAATTAGTCTCCTGATTGAGACGCGCAAGTTCATTTCTGCTGGTTAGATCGAAACGATAGCTTCCATCAGGGTTAAAGTTTGAAAGTGTAGGATTTTTAGTCAGTTCACTCTCAAAACCCTCACCGCCTAATAAATTTGCATTGTTCACATTAGTAGCGAGGTTCACAGCCATTTTTAAGCGATCGTTAAAGCCCGTTTGTCCTATACTCAAACGCATCGTATAATCTTTGCGCCCATTCTGTTCGGCAATACCATCCAGATTACGGTAGTTGATCCCGGCTCTATATGTAGTTTTGTCACCTCCGCCTGATAATGAAAGACTGTGGTTCTGTGAGAAATTACCTTTGTTGATCAGTCCGGCATAGAAGTCTGTAGAGCTTCCAAAGTCCTGCTGTTTGATATCACCTGAAGCAATTCTTCCACGGAATTCATCTGGTGTGAGAAAGCGTAAACGCTGATTCAGCACTTCTTTTCTGATGTATGACGAATAATTGAATTGTGGTTCTCCTTTTTTCCCTTTTTTGGTAGTCACGATAATTACACCGGCATTGGCTGTTGAACCATAAATTGCCGCACCGGAACCATCCTTTAAAACATCGATAGATTCGATGTCATCCTGTTGAAGAAGGTCCAGGTTACCTCCCGGAATACCATCAATTACATAAAGTGGATTAGCACTCCCGGTTACACTCACGGCACCACGGAGCTGCACACTTACGCCCGAGTTAGGGTTTGTACCGCTTCGGGTAACTTGCAGACCTGCCACTTTACCCTGTATCAGATCCATAGGGTTACGTGCACCCGTGGATCTGAACTCTTCAGGACCTACGTGGGCTGTTGCAGAGGATACTTCTTTAGAATTTCTTGTTCCGTAACCAACACTTACGACGGTAACTTCGCTCAGGTTATTATTTGATGAAATCATCCTGATCGTACGGTTGGCTACCCCTGCACTCTGAGATACAGAAGTAAAGCCAATAAAGCTGAAATTGAGGGTATGACTTGCAGATGCTTCGATACGATATGCACCATTTGAATCACTGAGAACTGATTTACCAGTTGTCGTGTTTTTTACAGTTACTCCCGGTAATGGGAGACCTTTCTCATCTACTACCTTACCGGTAATGATGTCCTGAAAGTTGGCAATTTCTAAAGTTGTCAGCGCACCGGCAGGAAGCCCTTTTGCTCCGCCTGCTCCCAGTACCATCACTGGTGCACTTAGCATAACAACTACAGATAAGCCCGTAAATTTGGGTAGAATAATTTTCATATGTGATTGGTTAGATCATTATTAGTGTTAGAGAAGAATATTAATCTGTAACCGATACTAAATCGGTTTACTTGCCGATAGCTACTATCAGGAAGCATGCTTTTTTAGCTCATGTCGAATATCTGTTCATGGAAAGTTTTATGATGGTTAGAGTAAATAGTTGGTGGTAGGTAATGGGGAGAAAACACCCTTGTTCACAAAGTTGAACATAGTTAAGGTCAGATTAGTATGCTGAACACCTGCAGATTAAAAAATCGAAATCGGTATTTGATTAAAATATTGTATATCAATGTATTATAAGCAATAAAGCCTTGAAAAATCGAAACTTTTCAAGGCTTTATTGCTTCAGGTCTGAAGGTTTGAGCAGGAAGTTACCCCTGTAAAAAGGGCTAAAAGCGTTACAGATCGGCCATCTCTTTTTCCTGGTCATTAAATTTGATTTCCATGATCATCTTATCAAATTCATCACTCTGAACTATGGCTTTGGATTTAATCCGAAACTTGTATGTATAGATGGTACTGATTGTATTTTCGAGAATATTTGCGATGGTCTGACTGTCCTTTATTCCCAGTCTGACGAGGGCAAAAATGCGGAGACTTGTATTGAGCACTTCATTTTTCTTGGGTACAATCTGATCTTCTTCTTTAAGCAGGGAATTAAAGGAACTGATAAAATTGGGGAAGAGTTTAAGGAAGATATTATCAAACGTATGAAACAGTGAAGTCCGTTCTTTTTTAATATCTATATCTTTCGCAATCACCGAAAGCTCTTTATAGCTTTCCAGTCTGATCATGCGCTCTGAAGATCTTTTGATCTTCTCCAGCTTCTGGATATATCCTGTTACTACCTGGAAAAAGTAACCGATATATTCCTCTTTAATGATTGCATCTTCAGAGAGTTTTTTGTTGAGGTGATCCAGCTGGCGATTTTGTTCGTTCACAAATTGTTCCCTGCGTTTCACATCCTGCAGCTTCCTGTAAACGACAAAAAAGGTGATGCCTGTAGCGGTAATTCCAAAAGCCAGAATAACAATGAGAACAGTCAGGGTATGATTTTTACTGCTTTCCAGACGGATTAGTTTTTCTGCCTCCAGCTCTCTCATCACCGTTACGATTTCATCGTTATGCAGTTTGTTGCCATAAAACAAGGCCTGCTCTGAAGCTTCTTTCAGCAGAAATTCTGCGTCTTCAATATTTCCATCCCTAAACAGAATCTCTGCCAATCTGAATAGGGCGAGCGTTTCTTTAGTAGCGGTCCGGATGTCATAGATCGCAGCTTTGGTGATTAAACTTTGTTTTTCTGCCCCCTCACTGAGATTACTCAGGTTATGTGCTGCAATTGCTCTCTGGTGCTCAGTGATGGATGTGTTTTCCAGCAGTTTCCGGTAGCATGCTGCGGCCTCCTGATCCTTGTTCATGTTATTATACAAGGATGCTGTCAGAGCAAGCCTTTCGAAAGAGTTTGGCGGCGCAAGCTGTACCGCACAGATCAGTGCAACCATTGATTCTGACTGATGTACAGGAGAATAAAATTTGTTGGTATTGTACATGGACAGACGTATGAAGGCCCGGCTTTTCAATTGATAGTAGCGGAATTTTACACTATCAGGCATCAGTTTGATATCCATCTGATCAATGCCATCAAAAGCTTCTTTAAACATGCCGCATGAAACCTGTATAGAGCCTAATTTGATCTGGCTTTCATATTGCCTTGGTACATGATTAAGGCTCCGGGCGATGTTAATGAGCCTTTTAGTATAAACGTGGGCCGAGTCAAAAAGATAATCTTTATATTCCCAGTAGAGCTGATCACAAAGTGAATATTGTTTCTCGAGATCTTTGGGAGATGTATGGCGAAGTTGTGTTCTTAGTTTTTCTATCTTTTGTATTTTCCCTTTATCATATTCTTTGATTTTCAGTACCTCCTTCTTTAATACTTCCAGTAAGCTGTCCTGCTGATAGTTACAAAAAGCATAGCAAGGCATTAGAAAATAGATTATAGCGGGTATAATGAACTTCATCAGTGTTTTAGAATAGTTAGAGATAGTTTTTGAAGTTAATAAACATATTGGAAAAATTCTCTATTCAGGCATAATTATGTTAACCAGCCTAATGTCTTTTTGTACTCTTTTTGGGAATGCTGCTCCGGCGCTTTTTGCTTAAGCATACCCCAAAAAGTGTTAAAAAATGTTAAAGTTTTTTGAGAAAAAACTTTTGTTTTTTTGATTTGCCTACTCTTTAAAACCAAATAGAAATTACATTTTTTGGAACTATTTATTCTAGTTGTTGGATTATGTTAACAAAACTACAAAACAATCGTTTTAGCGCGCTGCGCAGGTTTATCGTCCTCTTTTTATGTCTGTTAGCTACAGGTGTAACCCTCAAAGCACAGTCGCCCCCTGCAAAAGGAAGTTCCAGTTTTAAAGCCAGGCTGATGAACATTGAGGCTGCCACGAATGAAGTATTTCGCTACAATGTCACCCTGCATAATGGCGATGCCAGGTCAAAGATTACTGAATTGAAAGCTGCACTGCCGGCGGGCTGGATAATCAGCTTTAAAGTGGATGGCAGTCAGGTTACGTCGCTGGCAATGGATGCGGGAAAAACACAGGATATCGCTGTCGAAATTAACGCTTCGGCAACTGCTGATCCGGGCAAATATAAAATACCGGTAAAAGCCACCTCAGCTAACGACACGCTGGTCCTGGAGCTGGAGGCTGTGGTGAAAGGCTCTTATGGATTAACACTGACTACACCCACCGGCAGGCTGAGTGAGGAACTCAGTTCAGGGAGTCACCTCGATATCCAGCTGGTCGTAAAAAACTCGGGGACACTTCCCTTAAATGATATCGATCTGTCTTCACAGTTACCTTCCAACTGGGAAGTGACATTTGAGCCTCCGAAGATCGCCAGGCTGGAGCCCGGCAAAAGCCAGGACCTGAAGGCCAGGCTAAAGGTGCCCGACAAAACCATTGCAGGTGATTATGCCGCTACTTTTACCGCGGCGAACGCCAATGGGAACTCAGCCGCAGTTTTCAGAATGATTGTGAAGACCTCTTTGCTTTCCGGCTGGATAGGCATTCTGGTGATCCTGGTATCCATTGGTCTGGTATACTATCTCATTCGCAAGTACGGTAGAAGATAGGCATCTTAAAAATTCTGCAAATGGAAGATCCTATTATTCAGATCAAAGATTTAAGTAAGTCTTATGGTTCATTCAGGGCCGTTGAGGGCTTGAATCTCAATATACACAAAGGTGAAATCTTTGGACTGCTGGGGCCGAATGGTGCGGGTAAAACGACCACTATTCTGATGATGCTGGGTCTCACGGAACCCAGTGGAGGGACTGTACATGTGGGCGGGTATTTGTCGGCAGCCAATCCTATCCCTGTAAAGAAAATTGTAGGCTACATGCCCGACAGTCTTGGGTTTTATGATCAGATGACTGCGATGGAAAACCTGATGTATATTGCCGGGCTGAATGGTCTTGCTGATGCTGAAGGCAGAAAGCGAGCCCTGGAAATGCTGGATACAGTAGGCCTGGCAGCAGAGAAAGACAAGAAAACAGGGGTATACTCCCGTGGTATGAAGCAGCGATTGGGATTGGCAGAAGTACTGATTAAAAAACCTGAGGTGATCATATTGGATGAACCTACACTGGGCATCGATCCCAGCGGTGTGAAAGACTTCCTCAGCCTGATCAGGTCGCTGAGCAGGGAACATGGAATTACAGTCTTGCTATCTTCCCATCACCTGCATCACGTTCAGCAGATCTGCGATAGAGTGGGCATCTTCGTAAAGGGGAAACTACTGGCAGAAGGAAATATTGAAAGCCTGTCTAAGGAGTTGTTTGGACATGAGGGCTATGTAACCTCAGTACAGGTACGGCAACACATACCGAACCCCTGGCCCTTACAGAACGAACTCATGCACTGGGATGGGCTCAGGAAGATGAGTATCCGTGGAAAAGAAGTAGAATTTACCAGCAGCCAGGATCTTACAGCTGAGCTGGTCAGGTTTTTTGTAAAGGAGAATTATGACGTTTTGAGCGTACATCAGAAAGATTATGGGCTCGACGAAATTTATCACAAATATTTTGAAGGAGAACAAGGGTAAATGAAAAATCTAAATTCCAAACCATCTGCCGCCAGTCCTTTCAGCATCATGATGAGAAAGGAAATGGCAGATCATATCCGCAGCTGGCGCTTTATTGTTCTGATTACGCTGATCGTGCTGACTTTTGTAGCATCAATGTACGTGTCGCTCAGCAATATCAAATCTGCGACAGACAATACCCGTGATCCCGACCATATTTTTCTGTACCTTAAATTGCTGACTACCACAGATAACTCTATTCCACCCTTTCATGTTTTTCTGAGTTTTCTGGCCCCACTGCTGGGTATCAGTCTTGGCTTTGATGCCATCAATGCAGAGCAGAACAGCGGTACGCTTACGCGGTTGCTTGCACAGCCTGTATACAGGGACAATGTGCTGCTGGCCAAGTTTGGGAGTGCACTTGTTTTGGTAAGTGTGTTATTCCTGGCATTGGCGCTTTCTATGATTGGCGGGGGACTGCTGCTGACGGGGGTAAGAATGGAACCGCAGGAGCTGCTCAGGATTCTGGGCTTTGTAGCACTGAGCATATTTTATGTCGCCTTTTGGCTCAGTCTGGCTATAGTGCTTTCCATCATTTTCAGGGCTGCAGCTACTTCTGCACTCAGTGGAATAGGTCTGTGGCTGTTTTTTACAGTATTTTATCAGATCGTAGTGAACCTGGTGATCAGGTCTGTTTTGCCTGATCCTGCGGCACTTTCTCCGGATCAAATCCTGACCTACAACGAAATCATCATGGATTTCCTGCGTATTGCGCCAAACCAGTTATATATGGATGCGACAACAACGATGCTGATGCCATCAGTGCGCAGCATTGGGCCAATGACGATGGAGCAAATGTCGGGTGCAATCCCTTCCCCACTGCCATTTACAGAAAGTGTCATGGTGGTGTGGCCACAGATCAGCGGAATGATTGGGGCAACTGTAGGATGTTTTGCCTTGTCGTATTTCCTTTTTATGCGCCGCGAGATCAGGAGCTAGTTACAATTCTTCCAGGTGCTCCAGGCAATAGTTCGCGCGCAGCAATACCGCTTCACGGTCGGCGCGCGGCATTTTATCCCAAAGTCTGTACACCATTGACAGCCTGATGTTCTTGCTCAGCTTATCCCGGTGGCGGTCATGGAAATCCCAGTACAGGCTATTAAAGGGGCAGGATTCGTCGCCCGTTCTTTCTGTGCGCTTGTAATGGCAGTTTTCACAGTAATTGCTTTGCTTATGGATATAGTTGGCACTTGCAGTATAGGGCTTAGATCCCGTGATCCCTCCGTCTGCAAACTGGCTCATCCCTCTGGTATTGGTAATTTCTACCCATTGTATAGCGTCAATATAGATCCCCAGGTACCAGAAGTCGACATCGTCTGGTTTGATACCGGCCAGTAAAGCAAAATTACCGGTGATCATCAGTCGCTGGATGTGATGTGCATATGCGTATTTCAATGATTGCCCAATACTGTGTTGCAGGCAGTTCATCTTTGTTTTGCCTGTCCAGTACCAGCCGGGCAGCTTCCTTTGGTGGCCGAAATAATTCAGTGTTTCAAATTCCGGCATCTTCAGCCAGTAAATTCCGCGCATATATTCGCGCCAGCCTAAAATCTGCCTGATAAATCCCTCCAGCTGGTTGATCGCAATGGCCTTCTTGTCCTGCTCCCAGGCTTTAACGGCAGCGTTTACCACCTCCTGTGGAGAGATCATCTTTGTATTCATGCTAAAAGAGAGACGCGAGTGATACACTGACCATTCATCTGTATGCATGGCATCCTGAAAAGTACCAAAGAGCTGGAGACAATTTTCCGTAAAATATTTGAGCAGTTTGAGTGATTGTTTTCTGTTTACCGGCCAGAAAAAGTCTCCGGGATCATCGATACTGCCGATGGTCTCGATTTCAGCTTTTCTGATACGGTCGTATTGTGGTTGTACATTATTGCTGAACAACAAGGGCGGATAGGGATGATGGTTCTTAGGCAGTTTTTTGCGGTTGTCCTCATCAAAATTCCATTGGCCTCCTGTGGGCTCTTTGCCATCCATCAGCACATGATGTTTTTTGCGCATTTCGCGGTAGAAGTTCTCCATGAGCAGTCCCTTTTTGCCATGAAAAAATGTTCCCAATTCATCCCTGCTGGTATAAAAATGTTCCGAATCATGGACATGAGTTTCGATCTTTAGCTGACCGCAATACGCTTTCAGCTCCTCATCAAGCCTGTATTCATCGGGCAGCTGATAGTCAAAACTTTCAATATGATACTTTTTAATCAGTGCGTCACAGTTTGCAGAAAAGCTTTGCAGGTTATCAGGATCATCTAATTTGATATAAAGTGTATCATGGCCTTTGTGACGGAGCTCTTCAGCGAAAGCCTCCATTGCCGCAAAAAAGGCACAGGCTTTTTGTATATGGTGCCAGACGTAATCGGTTTCTGTACGTATTTCCATCAGCACATACAG
The DNA here is from genome assembly GCF_026239695.1 of Pedobacter sp. MC2016-15. Taxonomy (GTDB): domain Bacteria; phylum Bacteroidota; class Bacteroidia; order Sphingobacteriales; family Sphingobacteriaceae; genus Pedobacter. The sequence continues at coordinate 240,046 of NZ_JAPIVS010000002.1, forward strand.
CGTTGAGGGATCTTGAAGGCGAAACCAGGAATGCTGCATATTGAGCTGATCCCCCAGCAGTAGCCGGAGGTTCTTATAGGTGCTTTTCATGTTGCTGCTTAAATTTTGAACAGGGACTTTATCCCGGCTACCCCAATTTGCAGGCCAACACAAAATATTAAGAAGGCAGAAATCCTGTTGACGATGTTTTCACCATTTGAACCCAGGTAATGGATCATGTTTTTGGTGTTCAGGTAAAAAAACCAGATCATCAGACATATGACTATAATGGACACGAGTATGGCTCCGGTGTTCAGAAAATAAGCCTGACTCCCAAAGGCGGCGCCATGGGCACTCAGGGTAAAGAGTACAGAAATGGTTCCCGCACCCGTAGTTGCAGGAAAGGTAATCGGATAGAATAGTTTGTTGACGATATGTTTGTATGCCGACACATTCAGGTCGTCTACAAGATCGTCTGCAGTTGATTTTTTCTGATCAGCAGATAGAAATTCCCAGCCCATTTTGCAGATCATGATGCCCCCGGCAAGCTGCACAACCGGAATTGAAATACCAAATAACCTCAGAATATACTGACCGGCGAACAGAGATACTGTACAGACCAGAAACGCATACAAAGTGATGGTAGTAACGGCAGATCTTTTCTCGGCGCTGTTTAAATGCTCAAAGAAAGGGCTAACCATAAATGCAGAACCGATAGGGTTGACTACAGGGAATAAAGCAATGATACCTATGAAGGTCAGATGAACAAAAGATTCATAAAAATCAGGCATAAGCTTTACCGGGTTGTTTCTGCTAATATAAGATTAGAATCTGTCACTATTGTATCAATTTTTAACTTCATCTCAGTGATGAGTGCAGCAGATGATTGATGTTTTCATTTTGCATCGTAATTTTGCCTGAGTAAATAATAATTGTTATGGGAAGCAGCAAAAAAAAATTTGTATCAAACTCGCAGGATTCTGTCCGGATGTTTAAAAGCGATTTTTTGGAAGCATTTTCAAAAGTTCACTATACCGTTCCGCTATATATTTTCATACCCGTGATTGGCTATTGTATCTACAGGTCTGTTCACACTGATCTACTGCTGTGGCAATACCCCCTGGTGGCACTAGCAGGAATCTTTATCTGGACGCTGGTAGAATATGTGATGCACCGTTATGTATTCCATTTTGAATTGCCCGGTAAATGGGGCGCACGTCTGCATTTTGTGATCCATGGTGTACATCATGATTACCCGAGTGACCGCATGCGTCTGGTGATGCCGCCATCCCTAAGTATTCCGCTGGCACTGTTGTTCTTTTTCCTGTTTAAATGGCTTATTCCTGACGTATACCTGTGGATGTTCTTTGCTACCTTCCTGGTGGGGTATCTTTTCTATGACATCGGGCATTATGCCATGCACCATTTCAATTTCAAAAGTGGCTTTTTCAAACGTATCAAACAGCACCACATGTTGCATCACTATCAGGACCCTGATAAAGGTTTTGGAGTAAGCTCACCGCTTTGGGATGTGATCATTGGCTCTGTGTTTAACAAAAAGGATAGCGCTCCCAAGCTTTAATTGTTACAATCCATTTCGGGTTTCCTGTGTTACCTATAAAAATAAGGAAACTATGTGGGCATTTTGGGCTATTCTTGCTGCTGTATCGGCGGCTCTCGTGATTGTACTGACTAAAGCAGGACTGAAAAATGTAGACTCAAGTCTGGCATTTGCAATACAGGCTATCCTGATCCTGGCCATCACCTGGTCGGTTGTAGCCTACCAGGGAAACTTTGCCGACTGGAAACAGATTGATACGAAAGCCTGGATATTACTGATCCTGGCCGGAATCTTTACTTCACTCTCTACATTGTTTTCTTACAAGGCACTTTCCATGGGGCCAGCATCCTATGTTGCAACACTGGAAAGGTCGTCGCTGGTCATCGCAATTATATTATCCATCATCTTCCTGAAGGAAAAAGTTACCTGGCAGATTGTTGTTGGGGGGACTGTGATGATCGCCGGTGCGGTCCTGATTGCTTTCTCAGATTCGGGGGAGTAAGATTAAACGTAAAGGGGCACCATCTTTCTCCAGTAGTGGGGGCGGTGAGCATTGCTTGTCCATATATACAGCTGGTTGGGGATATTTTTATTCCACAGCAGCTGACTGAGGTCCCTGTTGCTGTATAGGAATGGATCGATCTCGCCGATAGCCAGTACAATCTCCAGCTGTCGGATCGCTGTGAGCAAGTCCTCATCATTCAGGTTGGCAAGATACTGCACCGGCATATTGAAATATACAGATTCATCACGGAAACCATCCAGCAGGTCTTTAAAGTCGCCCGGGTTTTCGGTGAGGTCATACCTGCCGCTGATGCCCACAGCTTTTTTGAAGAGCGATGGGTATTTTAAGGCGAGGTTGATCGCATGGTAAGCGCCCATGCTACAGCCCGCAGTCTCAAGATAACCCCCGTTGTTTTTCCTGTACATCATTGGAATCACCTCTGTGAGCAGGTACTGTTCATATTGCAGGTGCCTGGAGATGCGGTCGTGCGGATGAATATGAGCGTTGTAGAAGCTTTCTGCATCAATGCTGTCCACACAGAAAAGCTGTACTTCTCCATTGTCAATCTGATGCTGCATTGCTGCGATAATACCCCAGTTTTCGTAATCATAGAACCTCGCTGTACGCGTGGGGAAAAACAGAACTGCCCGGCCGCTGTGGCCGAAAATTAAAAGCTCCATATCCCGCTGCAGCGCAGGGCTAAACCACTTGTGATATTCTCTGTTCATTTCGAAAGCTTAATTGTATGGGGAAATATCACGCTTACATATTACGCTGGAATTAAAAATGGATTAACAATTTCCTTCCATAAAGCGTAACCTTTTGCACTCAGGTGCAGTCCGTCATCCATGTACAGCTCTGGTATGGGCTGCCCGGATTTATCCAGCATCTTTTTAAAAATGTCTATAAAGGTCCAGTTCTGACTCGTTTTGATAATCTCGCTTTCGATCAGATTGTTGGTATACTTAAACTGCTCTGCGATATGCCAGCGGGCGGGACTTGGCTTGAGGGAGATAAAGTAACAAGGCAGATCGCCAAAACGGGCGGCCACCTGTGCGACCAGCTGCTGAAAAAATATGAGTATCTCTTCAGGGTGTCTGCCATCGCCAAGATCATTATCCCCTGCATATATAAACAAGGCATCCGGTTGGTAGTCTACCATCACGCGACTAAAAAACCACACGCAAGCTGCGAGCGTAGAACCTCCAAAGCCAAGATTTGCAATCCTGGTGTTGGGAAAGTCGGCAGGCAGGCTATCCCACATCCGCATGGTGGAGCTGCCATAAAATATGATCTCCGGATCGTATCCTCTTTTTGAGCGCTCTTTTTCAAGCCGCTTCACTTCATCTTCGTACCAGTACATTCAATATCCGTATGTGGTAAATATAATAAGAAATATTTTCCAATTCTGCAAAGGGGTTACCATAAGATCAATATATCATTAAATTATCTGCAGCCCTCTGTTATTCCTTTACGGACTGTTAATGCTGTGTAAATATTGCAGTTGTACCTTGCGCATGTAAATTATATTTACGATGCACCTGCTGACCTGTAATTATTACCTCAGACTCCTACTTGTTTTACTGGTTTTTGCCGGGAGTACCTGTCAGGCTCAAAACAGTTTACTGGCGCATGGTTTTGCCCACAATGATTATTGGCATAGACGGCCCCTGTATGATGCGCTGGATAAAGGATATGTGAATATTGAGGCCGATATCTACCTGCGCAAGGGTCAGTTGATCGTGGCTCACCTGATGCCGGTGTTCAAAAAGAAAAAGACGCTGGAACAACTCTACCTGAAACCCTTGCTGGAGGGTGTAAAAGGAACAAACAAGCAGATCCACGGGGTTTTAGCCCCACTGACACTAATGATCGACATCAAGTCTGATGCAGATAAAACCTATGCTGAACTTGAACCTCTGCTGCAGAAATACAAATCCATCCTTTCGAGCTATGAAAATGGTAAACTGATCCGCCGCCAGGTGACAGTGGTGATTACCGGGCATAAGCCTTATGCGTTGATCAAGGCACAGGCAAACAGGATTGCTTTTATCGATGAAGACCTGATGAAGGTTGAAGATGACATCAGTTCAGAAGGCGTATACCAGACGGCAAGCTGTAAATATTCACGTATGCTCAGTTGGGCAGGTGCAGGGGAGATTCCCCGGCATGAAAAAGAGCGGCTGACATCATATGTAGCAGCCGCCCATCAATATGGTAAGAAGGTGAGGCTGTGGGGCTCTCCCGAGAACGAACTCGTTTGGGCCGAACTGCTGGCCTGTGGGGTTGATCTCATCAATACTGACAAACTGGAAGAGTTACAGAATTTCCTGATGGCCCAGCAGAGGGTATTTGCCGAGGCCGGAACCAAATAAACTATACTTCTACATCCAGCTTTGGTGCATCTGCAAACTTATCCTGCAAGTCTGCCGGCAGATAAGGGCGTCCGCCACTGGCAGGGACGCAGGTTCCTGTAAAAATCGCTTTCGTCATCACCTTTCCGTTGAGGATGATCGATTGTTTAAAGTGCAGCCGTGGCAGGTTGTCTTTGTCGGTAAATACACTGCAGGTGACAGAGAACTCATCGCCTTTTTTCAGAGACCGCAGGAAGTTGATTTTATATTGCGATAAAACCATATATACGCCGTTTTTTGCCTGTTCTTCAAAATCGAACCCAAGCTGTTCGCGGATGAAGTCATGTCTGCAATGTTCCATATAAAACGGATAGTATAAGCCATCCATGATGCCCTGAACATCGATATGTTCTTCTTTTACTGTGTAATTTTTTGAATATTCCATTATAAAATTGTTGTGTGTTTTATTAAAATACTGCAGAATTGATTTCTGTGTCACTGATTTTCCAGGCAGTTTTCAATCTGATTTTTGTTTGCGCTAAAGCCTGAATATTATGTAGTGACTGATAAGCAATGCTTAGCCCGGTAAGCGACCAACCATTATCCGGGTTGATCTGCAGGTCCTGATTGAAAATATTAATAGCTTTTCCATGCTGTCTGGCTTTGATGTAGACCTCTCCCAGGAATTGTCTTGCAGGAAGGGTCCATGCTCTCGGCTCGCTGTAGATCAAGTGATCTTCGGCAATTACTGCCTGCTGGAATTTTCCTATTGCCCCGGTATAATCTTTTTGATCTTCATCAATCACTCCGGCAAGAATCAGGTCTGCAACGCGGCAGATGTCATATGCAGTGCTATAGGTAACAGCATCCTCTTTGAGTATTCTGGCGCTCATTTTTTCTCTTACTGCCTTTAGTTCATTTTTAGCCATGATGGTCTGATGCTTGCGGCTGTAGGCCATACCTTTGGCAAAATGCTGCAGTATATCTGCGAACAACAAGGACTCTGGTTTTGAGGTGCTGATGATTTCATCCCATTTTCCAAAGCGTACATTGGTTAACAAAGGGGCTGAATACACATACTGCATATAATTACCAAGTGCTGTTTTAAGTGCCGGAGCTCCACTATCGGCCGCTTCCCTGCTTACTTTTACTGCTGCATCCATTGCGGTTTCATAATTTCCTGCCATTTGTGCACAGCTGCTTTTTAAATGAAGGGTGTGGGTCTCATAGAGAAACTCACTGTTGGTTACGGGGGCAAATTCTTTCTTGTAAAGGCTATATCCTGCAGCTGCATCGTCATTGACCTTGATTCCGCGGGAATAATCACCAGTACGGATATAGATGTGAGAAGGCATATGCGTGATGTGGGCTACCTGAGGCATCAGGGTGTCCAGCAGGTGGGCACTCTTAATTGCAGTTTCAGGGTGTGCAGAACCTTCCATGGTGTGGATATAAAAGTGGTTTGCTCCCGGGTGTTCTGGAGAAAGCTTCATGGCCTGTTCGAGGAGTGACTGTATTTTAGGTGTCCAGGGCTTAGGACTGAAATCGTGGTTATACATATCCCATGGGTGTAAAAGCAGTTCGGCATCGGCATAAAGTGTAATGGCGTCTGCATCATTTTTATGCTTCTCATAGACCTTTTCCATTGCAGCGGCATAGTTGATCCGCAACTGCTTAACATTCATGCTGGTATCTGCACTATAACGGTGCTGTATGGCTTCGATCAGGTCTTTTTCTAAAGCATTGCAGCCGGCAGAAAGCTCCTGACTTTTATTGGCGGCTTCCAATGCTGCTGAAGGGGCAAGATAATCCTGATCATAATTGATGGTGGGGCCCATCGCCAGTGCCTTACCATACCAGGCCATGGCACAATCCGGGTCTAGTTTTGTAGCTTTACTAAATGATGCAATGGCTTCCAGGTTATGGAAAGCATAATACAAACTTATACCCTGGTTAAAATAATAACGGGCACTGTCAGAAACAGAACTGATCTCCCATTTGTAATGTCCCCAGCCCTTTAGTGCAGGAATGTTGAGTGCAGAGTCTTTGTCGAGATAAACCGATGTGCCACACATGGATACTCCTAATGGAAAAGACCTGAAAGATGTTGTTGTTCGGGAAGTTTTTTCAGGGCTGACTTTGTAATTGAACGACTGGCCAATAACGAATGTAGCGACAAGCAGAGCCAGTATATAAAAGGATAGTTTTTTCATATAAGCAGATTTCTAGTGTGTATGAGTTGAATGCTGTTTCTGTCAGAATAAGTCTAAGGCGTTATTTCAGCTATAACGATAGTCTGTTATTATTTATTTTATAAACAATTGTCATATTATGATAAGATATTCTTATACTTGATAGAGCAGAACGGGCATTCCGGCTCCGTAAACCAAATATAACCAACATGCTAAAAATGAAGTTTATCCCTGTTATTGTCCTGATCATCTTGAGTATAGCTGCGCGGGGACAGCAGTTTAAGCCCAACGCACAATTGCTAAAAACTATAGAAGCTAATTTCAAAAAGGGTTCCTCACAGTATGAGCTAATGATGAAATCTCTTGAGCCGGGCCGTTTTCCTAAAACGTTTGATGCAAAAAATAATAAGCTGGTGACGAGTGATTCGGGCTGGTGGTGCAGCGGTTTTTATCCGGGGACATTACTGGAGCTGTATGCAAAAACTAAAGATACTGCATTACTGAAAGAAGCCGATAGGATGCTGACACTTTTAGAAAAGGAGCAGTATAACAAAACTACACATGACCTGGGATTTATGATGTACTGCAGCTTTGGTACGGCCCTGAAACTTGATCCCAAGCCAGCTTATCAGGAAATTCTGATCAACAGTGCCAAATCTTTATGTACACGTTTTGATCCAAAGGTGGGCTGTATCAAATCATGGAACGGCCAGAAGAATGAATTTCTGGTGATCATTGATAATATGATGAACCTTGAGCTGCTGTTCTGGGCAACCCGGGCTACGGGTGATTCCAGTTATTACAAAATCGCGGTAACGCATGCGAACACGACGATGAAAAACCATTTCAGAACCGATTACAGCTCTTACCATGTGATCAACTATAATCCCGAAACGGGAAAAGTACAGAAGAAACAGACTGCGCAGGGTTATGCCGATGAATCTGCATGGGCAAGGGGCCAGGCCTGGGGACTGTATGGATATACCCTGATGTACCGCGAAACCCGCGATCAGAAGTATCTTGACCAGGCCAGTCATATCGCCTCCTTTATCCTGAATCACCCTAATCTGCCGGCGGATAAGATTCCGTATTGGGATTTCAATGCACCGAATATTCCTGATGCGCTGCGGGATGCTTCTGCAGGAGCGATCATATCATCCGCGCTTTTTGAACTGGCGCAGTATGCTTCTGCAAAAGAGGCGAAAGTATATTTCAGTGCTGCTGAGCAAATGCTGAAAAGCCTTTCCGCAGCACCATACCAGTCTTTGCCGGGGACCAATGCAGGTTTCCTGCTGCAGCATAGTGTAGGGCACCTCCCGCAGAAATCTGAAGTGGATGTGCCGCTGAGCTACGCAGATTATTACTATGTAGAGGCCATGGAGAGATATACAATGAAAACAAAATACTAATAGAGCAAATCCGACAATCATTGATATATTAGCGGCATGTCATCGCACCATATAGTAAAAGAAAAACAGGAACCGGCTTTGTATATTCACAACCTGGGTAATTTTGATGAAGAGTATCTGGGACAGATCCTGGAATGGAGCCCTACACTAGTTGTGAATGGGGCCATTTATGAAAAAGTGATCAGCCTTGGCCTGAAGGTAGACGTGGTTGTAAATGCTCCTGAGGATTATACAAGCCAGGAGAATACGAAATCTATTCTGGGCCCCGGCGACGAATACAATACTGTGCTGAATTACCTGATCTCAGAAAAGTATTCTGCCGTAAACATCATTGACGTAGAAAAGAAGATCTCATCACTGGATTATTATCTGCCGAAGATCAATATTGTTCTGTTCAGTGCTACTGAAAAGTCTTATGCCATCAAAACCGGGTTTAAGATATGGAAACCTGCAGGAAGCCTATTTCTGATTGATGTAGTATCCTACTTTGAAGCCACGAACCTGATGCAAAAGGACGAGCGCGAATTTGAGGTGGTGAAAGACGGCTTTGTCGAGTTTACTTTTACCACCACGGAATATGTGTTTTTAAGCGAACAGTTATGATCAGTCTGAGAAAAGCAAAAGAGGCCGACCTGCATATTATCCAGTCTATTGGAACAATCACCTATGGGCCTACCTATCTGGAGTTATTGGGGCAGGAGCAGCTGGATTATATGCTGGGCAAGTTTTATTCGATTGCCGCATTGAGGCAGCAGCTGATAGAAGGGCATAACTTCATCATCGCTGAAACTGCCGGAAAGGACCTGGCTTTTGCATCCTGGTCGCGCGTTGATGAGGATGGCCATCTGGCGGTGAAGCTGCATAAGTTGTATGTGCTGCCCGAAGCCCATGGTAAAGGACTTGGCAAGTTGCTGATCAACGAAGTGAGGGATAAAGCACTTGACCTGGGAGCAAAATCGCTGATCTTAAATGTAAACCGATATAACAAAGCCCTGGAGTTTTATCAGCGGGCAGGGTTTAAAATCAAAGAAACCGTTGACATAGAGATTGGCAACGGTTTCTTTATGAATGATTATATTCTGGAGTTAGCGCTGTAAGCTGCGGCTTACTTCACCAGTTTTGGAATCCTTACCGGGGTATCTGTTCCTTTGACAATGCTTCTTGCGCTCAGTGCGATCGCTCGTATTGTAGATAAGATGTTTTCTGTATCCAGAGAACTGTATTCGTCTTTCACGCTATGGTATAATTTGTCAGTGTCTATCTGATCAGTACTGATCGTATGGGCCGGAACACCTAATGCTGCCAGTGTGGCATTGTCGCTTCTGTAAAACAGATTCTGCTCGGTGTAAGGGTCCGGATGAAAAGTAAATGATGTTCCTGCAAGGTTCTTTTGCAGGATCTTCCCGAAATCAGACTTCTCATAACCTGTAATGAAGGCCGCATTTTTACCAAACTTGCTTTCTTTTCCGATCATCTCAATGTTAAACATGGCTACCACCTCATCAGGGTTTAGCTGTTCAGAGAAATATTTTGCACCATAACCGCCAATTTCTTCAGCTGTAAAAGCTACAAAGATCAGTGTACGTTCATTGTTATTTTGCTTTTTGTAATATTTGGCCAAAGCGATCATCGCTGTAGTACCGGAAGCATCATCATCGGCACCATTGGCAATACTGTCCTGATCTACTGCCTTGATGATCCCCAGGTGGTCATAGTGGCCAGAGAAAATCACATATTCCTTGCTCTTTGACTTGCCTGGGATCATTCCTGCCACATTAAATAGCGGGAGTTTTTCAACGTTGTATAGGAGTGAAACATTAAACTCTTTAATTGCTGTTTCTGGTGCCAGTACTAACACTGAGGCAGATGGGTTGGCTTGCTTCAAGTCTTTTTCATCCAGCGCAGCACCTTTGGCAAAATAAGATTTCATCAGGTTAAAGTCGGCCGCAAACTTTTGGTCTACCAGTACCAGTTGACGTTTTTTGCTGTTCAATATCGCACGCAGCTGTGCTTTAAAAAGTTTGCTGGTATCCATTTTAACCCATCCATCACTGTTCGACTGGTTAAAGGCGATACTTTCTGAGGTATTTCCGAGTACAAGCACGTTTGCTGGCTCAACAGCTTTTCCGTCTATGGAGATATCAGTGTTTTTTGGACTCAGCTGATATTTATAAAACGTTTGCCGGTATGACGTTGCACCTGTAAGTGGTTGCAGACCAATTTTTTTAAATTCTGAGGATATAAATGTGGCTGCCTTGTCAATTCCCGGAGTAAATGTTCCGCGGCCCTGCATATCGTCACTACTGAGAGTTTTGATCAGGTTGTCTACGTAGTCTTTGGTAATAATTTTGTCGATGTTCTGGGCATTTGCCGTTCCTGCGATGAAGAGCAGGATCAATGGGTAATAAAACCGTTTCATTCTATAGTTTTTAGTTAGTCAAATTTCTTTTCTGCCTGTCAGTTTCTGCAGACACGCGCGTGTCGTGAACCCCGTCAGTTACCTCAATTTCATAATCCCTGTCTTTCACTGAGGTATGGTTCTGGCTGTTTTCCAGGTTTTCTACCGACCTGTCATAAGGGCCCCTGGAGCTCATCATCTTTACAAATACCGGCAGGCACTCAAAGAAAATGAACAGGAGGCCGATGAAAGTAACAGCCAGCGCTGTGGTATTGTCGCGTGTGCCATTGGTATTGAAGCTGAGTTGTCCCAGCGCCCAGTTGCGGTCGGCAAAACCTGCGATGTTTGCCAGGCTGTCCAGCTCTTTTCCGGTATACAATCTTTCCGAAAGCAAGCCATCAAACTGTTTCCTGCCGGCAACAAAGTTTTCCATGCGACTGACATCAGCATTGACCGAGTCGAGGTTTCTTTCCCTCTGCTTCAGCTCCTCTTCCTTTCTTTTTGCATAAGGGCCGTAACCCATCACGCCGGATGTTTCGTCGGTTTTGGTACCAAAAACTTCAAAGTTCAGCTTCTGACGGTCTGATTTGATGCCGCTGGCGAGCGAGTCGCGCTGTGCTTTGGATTCATTAAGTTTGGCAAGCTCGATGGTATATTTATTGGTAAAAGCTTTATTGAGCGTATCAATTTTTGAGCGCTGGTTGTTCAGGTAACTCACCTTAAGGCGCTCCCTGATTTCTTTATCAAAGATCTTGAGCTCCAGCGGACGGGAGATGACCATGCCGATCATGATGGCCAGCAGAATTCGAGGTGTTGCCTGGGCGATCTGTTTTCCTGAGGACGAGTTTTTATTGATACTGGCCACGATATACCTGTCCATATTAAAAATGGCGAGACCCCACAGCAAGCCGAAGAATATGGAGAATAAAACGGCTGCGGTATCGCCTTTGAAAACGAAATACATGGCATATCCTCCGGAAAGGGCGGCAAAGACGCCGGTAAAAAATATTGTGGCTCCAATACCTACATACTTGTTATGTTCGGTAGGGTGCTTTTCTAAGGTAGGCTGATGTACGCCGGAACAAAACCAGAAAAAGCGGGTGAGTGCATCCATAATAAAACAAAGTTAAGAAAGAATACTATTAAACGCCCGGTCTGCCAAGTTGTTACAGGGTGGCGGGTCAACAATAAATTTTAACCTGTGCTTGTCATTTAATTTATTGATAAACTTTATATTTGACAACCGTGGGATACACAAACCCATTAAAGCTACGATTATGAAAGAAGTTACCGTACAAGAACTAAAAGAAAAAATAGACAACAAGGAAGATTTTCAACTGATTGATGTAAGAGAAACTTTCGAATATGAAACTTCGAACCTTGAGGGAGAAAACATTCCCCTGGGCGGGCTGCTGATTGAGATCGACAAAATTTCAAAAGATAAACCTGTAATTATGCAATGCAGAAGCGGACAGCGCAGTGCTGCTGCGGTAATGCAGTTAGAGCAACGCGGGTTTGATAATGTTTATAATTTAAAAGGCGGAATCCTTGCATGGAGACAGGAATTTGATCCAAGCATGCCTGTTTACTAGAAATGAAGAAGAACATTGCATTAAACGTATTTTATACGCTGGGAATTGTGGTATCTGTGATTGCACTAAAATGGGCATACCAGGCACATAATTTTCCTGTTGTAGGTGTGCTGGTGGCGACGACGATATTTTTCCTGTACCTGAAGATCAAGATTGTAAAAGATGTGAGATCATCCATTCAGGAAAAAGAAAAGAGCATCAACGACGCTGCTAAAGACCAAACAAATTAGCCGGAAGACCTTTCAGACCCAAACCTGGAAGGTCTTCCAGTTTATACCTGCCGTTGACGATCTCTGGTGTTTCAAAGGGGTTGTTCTTTGTGAGGAAAGGACCGTCGAGGTCGGCCCAATTACACAAAGGGGCCAGAGCAATTCCTGCCTGTGTGGCAATAGAGGTTTCACTCATACATCCTATCAGCACTTTCATGCCATAAGATTTAGCTTTGAGAATCATCTGATGGGCTTCGAACATACCTCCGCTTTTCATCAGTTTCACATTGATCCCGTGATAGGCGCCTCTGAGTCCGTCGATATCCGCCAGTCGCTGTGCGGCCTCGTCTGCAAGGATAGGGATGGGGCTGCGCCCGGTTAACCAGGCATTTCCTTCAAGATCATGTTTGTCCATCGGCTGTTCAATAAGCACTACACCCTGATCGTGCAGCCAGTAGATCAGCTCAATCGCTTTCCTGCGGTCTGTCCAGCCCTGATTGGCATCCACATAGAGCGGCAGGCTGCTCAGGCTCCTGATGGTTTGAATCAGCGCCCGGTCGTCATCAGAACCAAGTTTTATCTTCAGCACTTTGAAGCCTTCGGCATCGGCCACCTTTTCTTTAATGATTTCCGGTTTATCGATCCCTATCGTGTAGGAGGTAAGTGGCATCTTTGCAGGATCGGCGCCGTAGATTTCATAGCAGGGTTTCCCAAGAATCTTTCCATTGATATCGTTGATCGCAATTTCTATTGCTGCTTTTATCGCGGGATGACCTTTTTCCAGGCTATCCAGGTAATTGATGATCTCCTGGAAATCAAAGGGAAAGGAAAAACGATTCCAGTCGACCCTCTGCAGAAAGCTTTCCGCAGAAGCATAACTTTCGCCCAGATAAGGCACCATTGAAGCTTCCCCATACCCATCCGTATTTTCGTATGTAAGCTTTAGCAAGAGCAGTGGCGTACTTGTTCTGGAGAAACGGGAGATGGCAAAAGGGTGTTTGAGCTCGAGGTTATACGCGATGTGGGATGCCTGCATATTTAATTAAGTATCTGTGGTGTATTAAAATTGCTTAAATACGTGGTCTGCTCGTATTTGGTTCGTTATAAAAAGGCTGTAGATCCGGTATTGACAGGGTGTTGACAGGCTCAAATGGACTTTTTGAGCCTGACAACACCCTGTCAATAGCCTGTGAAGCCTCTGTTAACAGCAAGGAATATACGATTAATAACAGTATAGTGACCGATGTAATGTATACTTATACCTGAACTTAAATACTGCTTCATATTGATATGATCTGAGGTTGTATTGTCCCTTTTCTGTCACCTGTTCCTCCGGTTCAAGCTCAATATAAATAATATTCCTAATATTGCGGCTATATGGTCAGCTCACTCTATCAACCGTTTAAAAACTTTGATTTTAATTACCGCAACTGCTTTTTAAGTGGTAATACTTTCGACACGCCTATCATACAGACAAATGTGCTGCCGGAATGGCTGCTGAAAATGGCTAATTACAGCGGTGACGAGCAGATACAGTTGCTGGATGAGACCATCAGAACCTACAACTCCCTGAAGGTTCCCGTGAATGAAGAAGTGCAGGCACATTTTATTGAGCCTCTGGAACAAAAAATTGCTGAAGCATTTGCCATTGGGTATGAAGCTGTTTCCAGGCTGGAGGAGGGCGACCTGTTCAAATGGATGGGTAAATTTCTGTATAGCCTGATTTATATAGAGATGCATGCCGCCGTGGGGCAGCAGCAGCTGAGCAGTGATGGACTGAACATGTCGCAGGGACTGATGCACAAATTCGGGAACCTGCATACGATGTTGCAGGGGATTTACCAGAATGTGGAGTTTGAGGACTTTATACCATGGTCTATCGTTATTGTTCCAATGGAAAAGGAAGATGTTTCTTTCAGCTTCAGGGATGAGATCAACACCCTTACCTTTTCGCTGAAACTTAAGGATTTTGGTATCATCGCCTGCCTGCAGGACAATGGGACCAACAAAAAATACCACCAGCAGATTCTTGATCAGGTGGCTTCACAGCGTTTGACGGAGCAGCAGTTTGAAGAGCTGAGCGCAAGGTTTTTTTATTCGGCCTATCTGTTTAACCGTTTACCGGAATATACGATTATGCCTGTAGAAGGATCGGTATATATTGATGCTATGCCTCTGAGAGGCACCATGAACAAACCCCTGTTTGATGTATGGCAGCACAAAACCTATGCGCAGGTGCTGGAAAACTTCTGGAAACCCTGGGGAAACCTGCTGATGGAGATCAGAAAAGATCCGAATAACCCCACCAGTTACTTCAATCCACCCTCTTTGCCGGAGACTGATTAACCCTGGCCGGTAATAGCAGCAATAAAATGCGGCACTATGCCCGGCACCAGCAATATCGTGATGATGATACCTGTGATCGCACCAAAGAGATGGGCATCGTGGTTGATGTTATCTCTTGAGCTTTTGGACATGTAATAACTGTACACCAGGTATAAGATGCCAAAAAGCGCCGCCCAGATCGGTATGGGCAGAGGGAAGATCATCAGTGTGCTCAAAGGATAAAACAGAATATAACTAAACAGCACTGCTGATATGGCTCCCGAAGCACCGAGGCTATGGTAGTGGAAGTCGTTTTTATGTTTGATGACCGAAGGGATATCACTCAGGATGAGACCTACAAAATACAGCACCCCGAAACGCAGACTGCCGATGGTAGATTCAAGGGTAAAGGCAAAAGCATAGAAGGTAAACATGTTGAAAATCAAATGCATCCAGCTACCATGGATCAGTCCGCTTGTAATTAAGGTATAGACATTTTGTTTACGGTATACACTATAGGGGTGCAGCATAAACTTGCCATAAAGACCGTTATCGTTAAATGCATATATGCTGGTCACCAGTGTGAATATGAATATAATTGAGGCAACGGGGGTATTCTGAAGAAACTGTATCATTTTATTTCAAATTGATTTTTATATCGTGCTGCAATCTAGCGATTGGATAGCGTAAATGTGTGTTTTCGTAATATTTTGAATACTTGTAGACAAAGTCCAGCTGTGCGGCAGGGCTTTTGGACAGTGCAGGGTTCTTTGCTTTTTCTTCTTCCAGCAGTTTACGCAAGGCCGGGTCTTGTTCTAGAAGACTGGTGGCAGTGTCTTCGAAAACATAGGCGGAATAATGTTCTTTCTGATCCAGGATGGAATCAAAAAAGTTCCACGTGAAAAAAGAATCGGTAGCCTGAGGTTCCAGGGTCTCTACTATATAGCGGTTCTGTGCCTGGTTGACATAGACCAGGTAATCTCCGGCGTAATACTGGAGTTGCTGTTGTTTGGTGCTTAATTCTACGCTATTATGCAGGTAATGCCCTTCAAAAGGTCTTGAGGCAGTTTTATAATCGGTTATGTAGTAAGAGTCTACCGTAAGCTGTGTATCTGCAGTCAGCTGTTGTACTTTCACACCGTTCAATTTCAGCAGCGTGATCACTTTCTCCCAGGCTTTAGGAATGACATAAGCGAGGGGTTTTTGCACCACCGTAGCGGGCTCAAACTTATTCCAGTATTTGATCTCTTTGGTATAAGGTTCGTTACGGTCGTAATACAGCCTGTCAGCCCCGCTCACCGCACTGGGTTTATGTTTAGCAGTGAAACCTTTGAAGGTTATCGTATCCCATACTTTTTCATTCAGTTTCCAGGTTAGCGGGAAATCCTTTTGTTTTGAGACAGCTTCATCGGCTTTGCGCTTATTTTCGCCAATCAGCTTTGCATCGCGTTTCACGATACCGATATAGCTTTTCAACAGCAGGTAGGTAGATTCTACTCTTTTGTCATAGGGCTTGAGCATATGTGTTTCTGGCATAAAGCCTATCGTATTGTGCAGTGCCGCGTAACCTGTAGAATATCTTGGAGTTTCCAGAAAACCGGTAATGCCGGCCTCGGGAGTTTCTTCTATGGAATTGATATAGGGAATGAGTTCAAAACCCTTTTGCTGCATTTCGGTGTACAGCGAAGGCACCATTGTCTGAGTCAGGTATCCTGCAAGAATAGTGTTGAGTTTATCTTTCTGGGTAGGTATGAGCGTCATCGTATACTGGTAATCAGCGCCATTACTGGTATGTGTGTCCACAAATATCTCCGGCTGCCAGGTGTTAAAAATCAACTGGAAGGCAGCAGAATTTTTGGAGTCCGTTTTAATAAAATCCCTGTTGAGGTCATAATTTTTGCTGTTTCCCCTGAATCCAAATGCCTCGGGACCATTCTGGTTGGCCCTGGAACTGTTGCCCCGGTTAAAAGATCCATCGATATTATACACCGGGATAATGCAGATCACCACATTATCAGGCAGCAGATTATCTTTTAACAGATCTCTCGCCAGCATCATGGAGGCGTCTATACCTTCAGGTTCACCGGGATGAATACCATTATTGATGAGCAGAATCCTGCGGTTACTTTTCCGGATCTCTGCAGGATCAAATATTTTATCTTTTGATAATACCAGGAGGTGAAGGGGCTTCCCAAAATCTGTGCTGCCATAAGTAAGCAGTTTTGCCTGCGCTGAGGATTTTGCAAGTTTTTGATAGAAAGCGATAGCCTCATCATAGGTAGCGGTCTGGTTTTTATTGCCAAGCTCATATGGCGTCTGCTGTGCAAATGACTTCATAGATAGAAAAAGTATTAAAAACGAAATGGCGGCTTTCATAAAGGAGTATCTCTGTATAATAGTATTGAACAAATTTAATATTTTCTGAAGGTCTTTCTGGATAAACCGACTTTACCAAAGTTGTATTTTACACCGAGGGAGAAGAAGGTGAAAATATCTACGGTACCACTTTGGAAAGTTATCCTGGAGTCGTCATAGCCATCAAGACCTTCGCCCAGTGTGACATTAGCCTGGTAATTGAAATTGATGACATACCTGTAGAAGCCTTCGCGATCAGGGAAATGTACATTGATCCCCAGGTTGAGTGGGAAAAAGACATCTTTTGAATCCAAATGATCTACTGTAGCAAAGTTATTGTCGTTAGGATCCAGACCGGTAGTAAAAAGCGTACTGTTTTTGATAACTCCGACCCCGGCGCCGAGATATATGCCCTTGAATACATCTGAAGCACCATTGTAGTTGTCGTTCAGTATTTGCCCGAGTGATACTTTAGCATTTACAGCGAAAGACTGGTATGAATTGACAAATTCCCGGTTTAGGGGATTATTTCTGAAGTCACCACCATTAACCTCTCCTTTTTGAACTTCAAGGCCAAGGCTAGTAAATGGAGTGAAAAGGTAATCCAGTGTACCATATCCCGCCAGGCCAAAACCGTGTTTCTGCACTTCGGTGAATGACTGGGTAACACCAAAGCCGGCGCCGACAGATATTTTGTAGAAGTTCGACTGTGCAAAGGACGAAAGTACAGTTGTGAGGAATAAGATGGTGATAATTATCCTTTTCAAGTTGTGCCGATTTTTAATTGTAAAGCATGATCTTTATTACCTTTACTTTTTTTTAAAAATATGCTAAAATATCTTAACAGCAGTAATTCATTGCAAAATAGATTTACTGAATATGTAAAAATAGATACTCAGTCTGATCCGGCATCGGCCAGTATCCCTTCTACTGAAAAGCAGAAAAACCTTGGAAAAGTATTGGTAGCACAGCTGCTTGAAATGGGCATTGCTGATGCACATCTGGATGATTATGGCTATGTATACGCTACAATTCCTTCAAATTCTGATAAAAATGTCCCCGTGATCTGCTTTTGCTCTCATATGGATACCTCTCCGGACTGCAGTGGCTTTGAGGTGAAGCCGGTCATTCATGAAAACTATCAGGGTCAGGACCTGGTATTGCCAGACGACCCTTCGGTGATCCTGAAGATGGCTGAACATCCTGATCTGAAGCATCAGATTGGAAATGATATCATTACTGCGAGTGGCACAACGCTGCTGGGAGCAGATAATAAAGCGGGACTGGCAGAGATCATGGAAGCGGCAGCTTTTCTTGTAGCACATCCAGAGCTTAAACATGGAACGATCAGGATCCTGTTTACTCCTGATGAAGAAATTGGAAGGGGAGTGGATAAAGCGGATCTGAAGAAACTGGGTGCTGATTTTGCCTATACTGTTGATGGCGAAACCTGTGGTTCTATTGAAGATGAAACTTTCTCTGCTGATGGTGCCACGCTGATTATTCATGGCGTAAGCTCGCACCCTGGTTTTGCCAAGGGAAAAATGGAGAGTGCCATCAAAATACTGGGGGATGTGCTTAGTGCCTTACCTAAGGACAGGCTTACCCCTGAAGCTACGGAACAGAAGGAAGGATTTTTGCATCCTGTGTCTGTACAGGGAACAGTGGAGCAGGCAGAAGCGCATTTTATTATACGCGATTTTGACGATGAGCTGCTGGCTGAGCATGGTCGTACATTGGAGATTCTGGTACAGCAGGTGATGGAAAACTATCCGAATGCTACCTATGAACTAAGGATTAAGGAGCAATACCGCAATATGAAAAAAGTACTGGATCAGTATCCGCAGGTACTGGAATACGGTGTGCTGGCGATTGAACGCGCAGGTATACAGGTGAAAAAACAGAGTATACGCGGGGGAACGGATGGCTCAAGGCTGTCTCTGATGGGCTTGCCTTGTCCAAATATCTTTGCAGGTGAACACGCCTTCCATGGCAAGCAGGAATGGGCTTCGGTGCAGGACATGGAGAAGGCGGTAGAAACGATCATCAACCTGGCGCTGATATGGGAAGAGAAAAGCTAGGCTATTATTTCAAAAACAGATCTGCAAGGAGTTCGTAGGATCTCATGCGGTCTTCAAAAGTTTCGGCAAGCGTACTTACCATGAGTTCTGTACTCTGGTAGCTATTGAGGAACTGCTCAATGCGCGGCTTGATCTCAGCGGGTGTGCCGGAGATCATTCGCTGACGGTTGAAGATGATCTTTTCCTGTTCTTCTGCGGTATATTGAAGATCTTTAATCTCCTCGTAACTTACTGCGGGGAGATCGCCAACGGTCACCAGCTGCAGAAAACGGTAGTCCATTATCGCCTGGTACCGCGATAGTTTTTCCCGGTCTTCGGAACAAAAGACGAAAACACCTACACTTACTTCGGGGTATGGAAGTTCTGCTGAAGGATGGAAGGTATTGCGATAGATTTCAACTACATCCTGACCACCAACAGGGCGAATGAAATGAGCGAATGAAAGGCCGGTACCCAACTTTGCGGCGGTCAGGGCACTTTGCCCTCCCGATGTTAACAGCCATAAGGGGGGAGTGGTATCCGACTGCGGGACAGCATAGGTTTCTACTTTCTGCCGTCCTTTCAGGGGCTTGTCGTTAAGGTAATGGCTAAGGTCTTCCAGCTGCAATGCAAAATCTTCATCGCTGCGTTTACCGGAGGGGTTAAGGATGAGCTCTGTGTTTGGGTCTGTTCCTGATGCGCGGCCTACACCCAGGTCTATCCTGCCGGGATAAAGGATTTCGAGCAGACGGAAGTTTTCTGCTACTTTCAGGGCGCTGTGGTTGGGCAGCATGACCCCTCCGGAACCGATACGTATGTTTTTGGTTTTTGATGCGAGCTCTGCTGTGAGGATCTCGGGCACTGAGCTGGCAAAGGCGATTCTGTTATGATGTTCTGTCACCCAGAAACGGGTATATCCCAGCTCATCTGCCTTTTGTGCAAGTGCTATCGTTTCATGGATAGCTTCTGTAAATGTGCCCCCGACTTTCACAGGGGACTGCTCTAGTATGCTTAAACGAATGTTATTTGCTTTCATATAATTTTTAACAATAAATTATTTAACGATCAATAATTTATGATGTTGTCAATTATGAGAAAGCTCAGCGGGTGATTATTGGGGTAACCGCATTTCGGCAAGATACTGATCCTGACCATCGTCGAATAAGAGATGGCATTCCCAGCCGGATTCTCTGGCGATTTGCTTGAGGAGTATCGGATCAATGTAAATCCAGTTAAACCACTCCCCTTTTTCGCCTTGATATTCATACTGATAAGAAACCTCGCCGTAATATTTATCTGTGGGCTTTTCAGTATCCTCATACAAATAGGTGATGTCAGAACTGTCAAATAACAGTTGTCCGCCTTCGTTCAACAGCGTTTTTGCATGATTGATGAAAGTCTTGAAACCCTCTACAGTTCCTGTTAAGCCGATGCCGTTCATCAGGAATAGCAAGGTGTCAAACTTTTCTCCGCTGTAACTGAAAATATCTCCAACTACCGCCTGTTGAACTCCCCGTTCCTGCATAATCTCCACCGCTGATGGAGAAAGATCTATGGCTACGACATCGAATCCTCTTTCCTGCAGGATAAGGGCATGACTACCTGCACCACCACCAACATCCAGTACCCTGCCTTCGCAGAGGTCCATCGCTTCAAGCTCTATATCAGGCATTTCTTCTTCGGTGCGGAAGAAAATATCAACCGGCATTTCTTCAGGTTCATCATAAGAATTGTGCAGCCAGAGGGTCTCAGCAGTGTTATTGTTAAAGTGGTCCTGTAAAGCGTTTCCAAAAACATCCATGGGCTAAAGGTATTGAAAATATTATTCAGGGATAAAAGGAGGACTATCCTGCCTGGCACCTTCACCGTTAAATTCCAGCCTTGTTTTTGGGAAGCTGTCAGGATAATTGGCTTTGATAAAGGCGATCATCTCCTCACGTACGTGGCAACGCAAATCGAAAGCCTGCGAAGAATTTCTCGCGCTCATCAGGAAACGAATTTCAATATTCAGTTCTTTATTGTCGGTTACCTGTACCACGTTTACCCGTTTATCCCAAAGTGGATGGGCAGTGAGTAATCTCGTTAATTCCTCCCTCAATGGTGGGATGGGAACAGTATAATCAAGGTACAGGAAAACGGTTCCGAGCAGTTGTGCTGATACCCTTGTCCAGTTTTGGAAAGGTTTTTCGATAAAATATGTAATCGGAAGAATCAGCCGCCGCTGGTCCCAGATATTTACCACTACATAGGTAAGCGTGATTTCTTCTACACGTCCCCATTCTCCTTCTACGATGACCACATCATCAATACGGATAGGTTGCGTAAAGGCAATCTGAAAACCCGCCAGGAGGTTACCCAAGGATTTCTGAGCGGCAAAACCAATGATGATACCACCCACGCCGACCCCGGTGAGGAGACCTGTACCTATTTTGCGCATACTTTCGAAGCTGAGCAGAACAAGGGCGATAGTAATCAGTACGATCAGGGAGACCACAAACTTGCGGATAAACTGCAGTTGTGTCCTGATTTTTCTTTCTTTAAGATTGTCTTCCTTGCTGAGGTCGTACTTGTGATAGAAATGATCCTCAAATACTTTGATGATCCGGATCAGGATCACTGCAACGCAGACGGTAAGAGATATTTCAAGCAACCGCGACAGCTGGGCCCTTAGTCCTGTGTTCATGACCATAAACCCCATGGAGATATTGAGCAGGAGCAGGGGAATAAAAAAGCCTGCAGGATAGCTGAGGTGCCGTATGATAGACCTGATTTGAAAGGATGCCCAATACCTGGAAAAGAATTTGAATGCTTTGAGGATAATGAATTTTAGGATCAGGCCAATGGTAATAGCGGAGCCGGCCAGGATAAAATTCTGAATCCATTCAGGTATTGGGTGTCCAAAAAAATCGTCTATTAGCTCCATGCGGGTTCTTTATTATATTCATATTCCTGTCGGTATTCAGGAATAGCTATATGTTTAAATCCATGATCTTTGAGGCGCTGAGCAAAATTTTGCTGTACATCATACTCTCCATGTACCAGGAACAACTGCTGCACAAGTGCAGGATCCTGACACGACAGGAAATGCAGCAAGT
Source organism: Pedobacter sp. MC2016-15 (assembly GCF_026239695.1). Lineage (GTDB taxonomy): Bacteria > Bacteroidota > Bacteroidia > Sphingobacteriales > Sphingobacteriaceae > Pedobacter. The sequence continues at coordinate 262,080 of NZ_JAPIVS010000002.1, forward strand.
CTTCATAGTCGCCATGGGCACTCATTGACCTGATCGATTTGATATCGGCAGCTACGTTGAGGTTTTCCCTGAAAAGATAAATGCTTTTATCGCCTGCCAGCAGTCTGCCCGCCAGAGAGTCCGGAGAGCAATAGCCGACCATCAGGATCGTATTTTTCTGGTTGCTGACCGTGTTGCGGATATGGTGTCTGACACGTCCTCCTTCGGCCATGCCCGATGCAGAAATAATCACGCATGGACGCGGATTGTTATTGAGGGCTTTAGATTCTTCGACGCTTTCTATAAATTTCAGTCCTTTAAAAGCGAAAGGGTCTTCATCGATTTTCAATACTTCCTTTACACCGTTGTTATATACTTCGGGGTGGTTCTTTAAAACCTCTGTAGCCTGAATAGATAAGGGGCTGTCTACAAAAAAGGGAACATCAGGAAGTTTGTTTTTGAGTTCGAGACCGTTTAGTGCATATAAGAGTTCCTGGGTGCGGCCAACGCTGAAGGCTGGTATCACCAGTTTGCCCTTTTTTACCAGGCAGGTCTGGGTAATGATTTCGAGCAGCATATTTTCTATAGGCTCCAGGTCTTTGTGCAGAGAATCTCCATAGGTGGATTCCATGATGATATAGTCTGCCTGCGGGAATTTCTGCGGGCTCTTGAGCAGCAGATCGCCATAACGGCCTACGTCGCCACTGAAGGTAAGCCTGATTGTTTCATCGTCTTCTTTGATTGCGAGATGTACGGCCGCGCTGCCTACGATATGTCCGGCATCAGTAAAACGAAGGCTAAGTTCGGGACTGATCTCAAAATCCTCGTTATAGTTGACGATTTTGAATTGTCCCAGTGTTTTGATCACATCTTCTTCTGTATACAGTGGTTCTTCGGTTTCTTCACCGCGGGAGAGTTGCCTGTTGGCATATTCTGCATCCTGCGTCTGGATTTTTGCAGAGTCCATCATTAAGATCCTCGCAAGATCCATCGTGGCGGGCGTGCTGTAGATTGTTCCGGTAAAGCCTTCAGCTACCAGTCTGGGCAGCAGACCACAATGATCAATATGCGCATGTGAAAGAATCATGTAGGTAACGGCAGAGGGTTTGAAGCCGAAATAGCCGTTTAGTTTATCAGTGACTTCTCCCATTCCCTGGAACATGCCGCAGTCTAGTAATATTTGGGTGTTATCTTTAAGAGTAATGAGGTGTTTGCTGCCAGTTACGGCACGGGCAGCACCATGAAAAGCGATTTTCATATGGGTGTAGTTAGAATGGGAGCAATGGCGCTGCCGGCTCAGCGGGGGGTATAATCCGGGGATGAAATGAGGTGATGCCGGATCCTGGCATCACCTGTTTTTAATTAATGTCTTACCTGTGCAATTTTGTCTTTCACAGTATCAGCTACATCAGCTAATTTATCTTTGGAAGCATCCAGCAGGTCGCAGAACCAGTCTGAAACTTTATCTTTTACATCATCACTTTTATCAGTTGATAAGATTAACGCTACTGCGGCACCAAGAGCAGCTCCTGCAAGTATACCTGCAACAATTTTCGTTTCTTTTTTCATGAGTATATAATTTTGTTTTTAATGGTTATGAAGCTTGCATGAGCTTATTTGTTGCTTTAAGCTTTGTAAGCTCATGCAGGTTTCATGAGTATATAGTTTTATTTTTAATGGTAATAAAGCCTGCGCTATAATACTCGAATAACAATGCCCGCATAAAATAGTTTTTAATGATCTTTGAAAAAGGTAAGCCTAAGCTGGTTTTTACCACATATACATGCTGAGAACTTTATCCTATCTGAATCTGATTGGCACGGTGTGCTATTTTCTGGTCTATCTGCAAAACGGCAATCCTACTATCATTCTGGGCTTGTTGTCGACTATTGTATACCAGTGGCTGATCCTGCGGAGCCAGGAGCAGGAACGTGGAGCCTGGGGAATAATAGAAGGTTTTTTTGCTGTTTTATCGCTAGTGTTTGCGCTTTATATGGGCTACAGCGCAGTTTTGCTGCTAATCATTGTGATTGAATATGAGTACTATTCATGGAACAGTATGCTGCTGATTGGCTCGGGACTGCTGCTGATGCTTGCTCTTCTTTTTCATCTGTTTTTGAGCTGGACAGAAAAATTAGTAAAAAAAGATGAGTAACCGTTTGATAGTTACATATTTTAATCTATCTTTGCAGTCCCTAAATCTTAGGGGGAATAAATAATTGTTTAACAAATTAAATACAAGCAAGTGAATACGTTAAGTTACAAAACTGTCTCTGCCAATGCTAAAACTGTTAACAAACAGTGGGTTGTTGTTGATGCACAAGGCGAGATTTTGGGGCGCTTGTCATCGAAGATCGCAATGATCATCCGTGGTAAAAACAAGCCTGAGTATACCCCACACGTAGACTGCGGCGATAATGTGATCGTTATCAATGCAGACAAGATTAAGTTGACCGGTAACAAGTTAAGTGACAAAACTTATACTTCTTACACTGGATATCCAGGTGGTCAGCGTTTCATTTCTCCGAAGGAGTTATTGGCGAAACATCCTACACGTGTGATCGAGAAAGCTGTTCGTGGTATGTTACCTAAAACAAAATTAGGTGCAAAATTATACACGAATCTTTTTGTATACGCAGGTTCTGAGCATCCTCATGCAGCACAATCACCAACAACCATTACACTTTAATTAAAGGAAGAAAGAAATGTCAGTTACTAATACTTCAGGAAGAAGAAAAACTGCTGTTGCGCGAATCTACATGAAAGAAGGCAACGGTACTATTACTGTAAACAGTAAAGATTACAAAGTATATTTCCCTACATTACCATTACAATATATTGTTAACCAGAGTTTCGAAGTTTCTGAACTTGCTGGACAGTATGATGTACAGGTAAACGTAGCAGGCGGTGGTGTTAAAGGCCAGGCCGAAGCTGTTCGTTTAGCGATCGCTAAAGCTATTGTCGAGTTAGATGCTGAGAAAAAACCGGCATTACGTGCTAAAGGGTTAATGACCCGTGATATGCGTATGGTTGAACGTAAGAAACCAGGACGTAAGAAAGCTCGTAAAAAGTTCCAATTCAGTAAACGTTAATCTCAAGGAGGACAAAGACAATGGCAAGAACAACATATCAAGACTTATTGGATGCAGGTGTACACTTTGGTCACCTTACCCGCAAATGGAATCCGAAAATGGCACCATATATTTTTATGGAACGCAATGGGATTCACATTATAGATTTAAATAAAACTTTAACTAAAACTGAAGAAGCTGCTTCAGCGATCAAACAAATCGTAAAATCAGGTCGTAAGATCTTATTTGTAGCTACTAAGAAACAAGCTAAAGAAATCGTTGCTGATCAGGCAAAAAAAGTAAACATGCCTTTCGTAACTGAGCGTTGGTTAGGTGGTATGTTAACAAACTTCCAAACTGTACGCAAGTCAATCAAAAAGATGTCTAACATCGATAAAATGACTAAAGATGGTACTTATTCGATCCTTTCTAAGAAAGAGCGTTTAATGATCCAGCGTGAGCGTATCAAATTGGAAAGCTTATTAGGTGGTATCGCGGATTTAAACCGTTTACCAGCAGCAATCTTTTTAATTGACGTTAAAAAAGAGCATATCGCAGTTAGCGAAGCGTTGAAATTAAACATTCCAACATTTGCAATGGTTGATACAAACTCTGATCCGTCAAACATCGATTTCCCTATCCCGGCGAATGATGATGCAACTAAATCTATCTCTTTAATTACTGATGTAATCATCAAAGCAATTGAAGAAGGTTTAGATGAGCGTAAACGTGAGAAAGATGATGAAGCTGAAAAAGAAGCTGTAGCTGCTAAAGCTGCTGCTGATGCTCCTGAAACTGCTGCACCTGGCGCAAGAAGAGCTAGAAAAGAAAATGCTGAAACCGAAGAAGGTACAAGCGAAGCATAAATAATATATTTTTGGGTTGTATGTTGTGCGTTGAAGGTTCTTACTAACAACTTACAATGTACAACCCATAATTTTTTAGATAAAAACTTAAAAAAGAACATAACATGTCAGTACAAATTTCTGCAGCAGATGTAAACAAATTACGCCAACAAACCGGTGCCGGTATGATGGATTGCAAAAAAGCATTAATAGAGGCCAATGGCGATTTCGAAGCTGCGGTTGATTACTTACGTAAAAAAGGTGCTAAAGTTGCAGCGAGCCGTCAGGATCGTGATTCTAACGAAGGTGTTGTTATCGCAAAAGCTACAGCTGACGGAACACGTGGTGTTGTAGTTGAATTAAACTGCGAAACTGATTTCGTAGCTAAAAATGCTGACTTCATCGCTTTAGCGACTAAATTCACTGATTTAGCAGTTGAGAAAAACCCTGCTACATTAGAAGAACTTTTATCTCTTGAAATTGATGGTCAGAAAGTTTCTGATATCATCGTTGAAAACACTGGTAAAATCGGTGAGAAAATCGGTATCTCTAAATTCGAAACTGTTTCTGGAGAGAAAGTTATCCCTTACATCCACGGTAACTACCGTTTAGGCGTTTTAGTAGCCCTAAACCAAACTGTTGCAGGTGCTGATGAAGCTGGTAAAGACGTTGCGATGCAAATTGCTGCAATGAACCCGGTAGCTTTAGATAAAGCTGACGTAGATACACACACGATTGAGCGTGAAATGGAAATTGCTAAAGAGCAAATCCGTGCAGAAGGTAAACCTGAAGAAATGGTAGAAAAAATTGCTGCTGGTAAACTGAACAAGTTCTACAAAGACAGTACTTTATTAAACCAGGAATTTGTTAAGGATTCTTCTAAAGACGTTCGTAAATTCTTAAATGACACTGCTAACGGTTTAACTGTTACTGCATTTAAACGTGTTCAATTAGGATCATAGTTCCTTCAATGATAATTATAAAGAGTCCCTTATTTTAAGGGACTTTTTTTTTGCCTTATATTTAGCGAAACTCATTCAGGAATGATAGCTATTACAAATTGTAAGTTTTTTAAGGAAGGCAGACTGGTTAACAATGCTGCGGTGTTAATTGCAGATGGCCTGATTACAGAGATCAGGGAGGGGGAAATCCCGGAAGGTTATCGTATCGAAGATGCGCATGGAGCATATGTTACTCCGGGTTTTATAGATTTACAGATTTATGGTTCCGGCGGCAACCTGTTTTCTGCCTATCCTACAGTAGAAACGTTAAAGCAGATGGATGAACATCTCATCAGCAAGGGTACTACAGGATTTCTGGCCTGCCTGGCTACCAACTCGCTGGATGTCTTTGCAGCAGCTATTGTAGCTGCTAAAGCTTACCGCCCGGAGGCCAAAGGATTTTTGGGGCTCCATCTGGAGGGGCCATACCTGAATCCCAAAAGGCTGGGGGCACATCCTGAAAAGTATGTCCATAAAGCTACGCTGGAGGAGCTGAAGAGCTTGCTTGATGATGCAGATGGTGTGGTCAGAATGATGACACTGGCGCCTGAGCTTCAGGATGAAGAGGTTATCCGTTATCTGCTTGACCAGGGGATAGTCCTCTCTGTGGGACATAGTGATGCAAATTACGAACAGGCAAATAAAGCATTTGCTGATGGGTTTACGACCTCCACGCATTTGTTTAATGCGATGCCCGCTATCCACCACCGTAATCCTAACCTGCCTGCAGCGATATTAAATCATCCCACTGCAATGGCCAGCATCATTGCTGATGGTGCGCACGTGGATTTTGCCATGGTACAGCTGAGTTATAAAATGATGAAGGAAAGGTTGTTCCTGATCACCGATGCGGTGACGGCCTGCAACGTTGGCCCTTATCAGCATGTGCTGAACGGCGACAGGTTTGTGATGCCGGACGGGACAATTTCAGGCTCTAACATTACGCTGCGCGATGCGGTAAGTAACTGTGTAAATCACTGTCATATACCATTGCATGCAGCTTTGGACATGGCTTCGGTACAGCCTGCAAGGGTTTTGGGAATAGATGACTCTTTCGGAGAACTTACAACCGGAAAAACGGCCAGCTTATTGCTGCTGTCGGACGAATTTGTTCTCCAAAAAGTATTTGTCGCAGGAGTTGAACATTTGATCAGTATTAATTAAAACAAATAGTTATTTTTGGAGTCATGAAGTACAAAAGGATCCTACTTAAGTTAAGCGGCGAATCGCTGATGGGCGATAAGCAATACGGTATAGACAATGCACGCGTAAAACAATACGCTGAAGACATCAAAGCTGTTCATGCCCAGGGGCTGGAAATCGCAATTGTTATTGGCGGCGGTAATATTTTCAGGGGTCTGAGTGCAGAAAAATCGGGGATGGACAGAGCCCAGGCAGATTATATGGGTATGCTGGCCACAGTGATCAACAGTATGGCCTTACAGGATGCGCTGGAGAAAGTTGGCCTGAAAACCAGGTTGCTTACTGCCATCAAAATGGAGCAGATTTGTGAGCCATTTATCCGTAGAAGAGCTGTACGCCACCTTGAAAAAGGACGTGTAGTGATCTTTGGTGCCGGTACAGGAAACCCTTACTTCACTACGGATTCTGCCGCTGCACTTCGTGCCATTGAAATCAAAGCAGATGTTGTACTGAAAGGTACACGTGTGGATGGTATTTATACTGCCGATCCGGAGAAAGATCCTACAGCAACACGCTATTCGGAGATCTCTTTTAAAGAAGTATATGCCAAAGGCCTGAACGTAATGGATATGACAGCTTTTACACTTTGTGAGGAAAACGAACTACCAATCATTGTCTTTGATATGAACAAACACGGTAACTTCATGAAAATCGCTCAGGGCGAAGAAATAGGTACCCTGGTTAAAGGCTAGATTAAAGAGAAATATATTTTTGATAAACAGTAAATTATGAACGACCTCATAAAAAAACAATTACAGGATGCTCAGGCAACAATGGATAAAGCGATTGCGCATTGTGAATCTGAATTGACTAAAATAAGGGCAGGAAAAGCTTCCTCAGGTATGCTGGACGGAATTACAGTTGACTATTATGGAAGTGCTACTCCTCTGGCTAATGTAGCAAGTATCAATACTCCGGATGCGCGTACTATCCTTGTACAGCCCTGGGAAAAAAATATGCTTGTGCCGATTGAACGTGCAATCATGGAAGCCAATATCGGTATTAACCCTCAGAATGATGGTGTGGTGATCCGTTTGGGTGTACCTCCACTGACTGAGGAACGTAGAAAAGACCTGGTTAAAAAGGTAAAAGAGGAAGCAGAACGCGGCCGTATCACTGTACGCAATATCCGTAAAGATGCCAATGAGAAAATCAAAAGACTGAAAGGCGAAGGCGTTTCTGATGATGAGATCAAAACTGGTGAAGCGGAAGTACAGAAAATTACTGATGCTTATATCGTGAAGGTTGACAAACACGCCGAAGCAAAAGAGAAAGATGTGATGACGGTTTAACCGAAATTAAATATAATACAATAGTCAATAAAAAGGGAATGTAGCGAAAGCTATATTCCCTTTGTTTATTTTTGCGGCCTACTTATCCTTGCATGAACTTATTAGTACAATATCTAAAGAATTATAAATGGGTTGTGTGTCTTGCACTTTTACTTGCAGCCATAAATATTGCCTTCTCCTTACTTGATCCATATATTACCGGACGCATTGTTGACCGTTTTATTGAGAAAAAAGACGTCCTGAACCGCAGTGAGTTTATCTATGGTGTTTTAGGTCTTGTGGGAATGAGTGTGGGTGCCGCAATGGTATCCCGGATCGCGAAAAACTTTCAGGATTACTTCACCAGCATCATTGTACAGAAAGTAGGTGCCCAGATGTATGCTGACGGATTAAAACACTCTCTGGAATTACCTTATCAGGTTTTTGAAGATCAGCGTAGTGGTGAAACGCTGGGGATTTTACAGAAAGTGAGGCTGGACAGTGAGAAGTTTATCACGTCTTTCATCAGTATTTTGTTTGTCAGTCTGATCGGGATGGTTTTTGTGATCGTTTATTCGGTTGCAGTGAGTTATAAGGTGACCCTTATTTATTTTGCGGCTATTCCCATTATCAGCTTTGTTAGCTGGTTCCTGAGCAGAAAAATCAAAACTATACAACGTAAAATTGTGACGGAAACGACTTCTCTGGCAGGGTCCACTACTGAGTCGTTGAGAAATATAGAGCTCGTAAAGAGTCTTGGGCTTGCGAATCAGGAAATTGAACGTCTCAATAAAACCACCTATAAAATTCTTGGTCTGGAACTGCAGAAGGTAAAATATGTACGGAGCATGAGCTTTGTACAGGGTACAACTGTCAATCTTGTGCGAAGCATCATGGTAGTGGTACTGCTGATCCTGATTTTTGAAAACACTATCTCGGCGGGGCAGTACTTTTCATTTCTCTTTTATTCATTTTTCCTGTTTGGACCATTACAGGAGCTTGGAAATGTGATCCTTTCCTGGCGTGAGGCAGAAGTATCTTTAGGGAACTTTAAAAATATTCTGAATACTCCGGTTGATCAGAAACCTGCGAATCCTAAGGTGCTTAGTAAGATTACCTCACTGGAATTTTCTGATTTGAGCTTCAGACACCTGACGGGTAAAAGCAATGCCCTGAACGAGATCAGTTTTAAGGTAAAGGATGGGGAGACAATTGCTTTTGTAGGACCTTCAGGATCTGGTAAAACAACACTGGTAAAGTTATTGGTAGGTTTATATCAGCCCGTTATCGGCGAAGTATTGTATAATGATATCAGCAGTCGTGAAATAGATCTTGATCTGCTGAGAGAGAAGATCGGCTTTGTGACACAGGATACACAGTTGTTTTCCGGTACAATCAGGGAAAACCTGCAGTTTGTACGTCCCGGTGCCACAGATGAAGAATGCCTGAAGGTAATGGAGCAGGCGGCTTGTCAGTCGCTGCTGGCACGTGCCGACAAAGGACTGGATACAGTAATTGGCGAAGGTGGTGTGAAAGTATCAGGCGGAGAGAAACAGCGTTTGTCTATCGCAAGGGCCTTGTTACGCAGACCGGATATCCTGGTATTTGATGAGGCGACCTCATCATTGGACTCCATTACTGAAGAAGAGATTACAGCAACAATCAGGGATGTATCTGAACTAACGAACCATATTACTATTCTCATTGCGCACAGGCTATCTACAATCCGCCACGCAGACAGGATCTATGTGCTGGAGAAAGGACAAATTATCGAACAGGGTGAACATGCGGCTCTTCTTGCTGAGAAAGGTCTGTATTATGCGATGTGGCGCCAGCAGGTAGGAGAAAGATAATCCTCCTTACCGGTAATCGTCAAAGATGAATTTCATGATCCGCTCTTCCTGGATAATACGGGTGATGAGTGGAATTAAATAAATGGGCAAACCGATAGCCATTACGTACCAGGCATGGAAGATCATGCCTGCACCCGTCAGCTCGAGGATATCGCCCAGATAATATCCCGGGTGCCTGAAGTACTTAAACAGAAAGCTCCTGTTGATGACATGAATATGTTTTGGCGCAATAATCAGCTTAATGGTCCAGATGTAGCTGAGCTTGTATATGAGATAGTAAATCACAAGGATTGAAAAGGCATATATTAATAATCCAGCCCATGAAATCAGATCTCTGCCCCAGCTGCCCTTACTGAGACCTTCGGTGATACAGGCGCCATAATAGAGAAAGTGGCAACTGATTAATATCAGGGTATTGATGCCACCAAACTCTTTCCCTCCCTTTTGTTTTAACGCTTTTTCATTCTTTCCGGAAATCATCACGGTATAAAATCTTGCGATCAGGATTACAACAAAAGGTACAGTTATCATTTGGTTAGGTATTTAGTAAAGGCAAAAGTCTGATATCATTCAGCTACAGCCAATCCCCAAAGCCGGGGGTTTTGTTCATCAGGACAAGCATTAATCAAAATCCCTGTGATTTTAAATGTTAACATGACATTTAAAATAATTATTCCTACATTAGGTTTATAATCGATTTTGTCGATTTAGCATTACAACCAAATATAAAGTTCCAGCTATGAAAGATCGCCATCATTATTTTCCACCTGTTCGCCAATTGATGATTTTGTCATTATTGATGATCAGTGCATTCAGCAGTGCTTTTGCTCAGCAGAACATGGTTATTTTACATGATGATCAACCTTCAGGTAAAATAAGTAAACATATCTATGGGCATTTTGCAGAGCATCTGGGGAGGTGTATTTATGATGGGTTTTATGTGGGTGACAGTTCTTCCATACCGAATACGGCAGGTGTAAGAAATGATATTGTTGCCGCTCTGAAAAATCTGAATATTCCAAATCTGAGATGGCCCGGGGGATGTTTTGCCGACAGGTATCATTGGAAAGACGGAGTGGGACCTAAATCAGAGCGTCCTTCAATTGTGAACACGATGTGGGGAGGGGTAACGGAAGACAATAGCTTCGGAACGCATGATTTCCTCAATATGTGCAACTTGTTAGGGACAGAACCCTATCTGGCAGGAAATACAGGTAGCGGAACAGTACAGGAACTTGCAGACTGGGTACAATATGTGAATTTTGAGGGTAAGAGCCCAATGTCTGATCTCCGTGTTAAAAACGGACAGAGCAAACCCTGGAATGTTAAATTCTGGGGCGTAGGCAATGAAGCCTGGGGTTGCGGAGGAAATATGACGCCAGAGTATTATGTGGGCGAATACCGCAGGTACTCTACTTTTATGGAAGGAAAAGATTTATTCAAAATTGCTTCGGGTGCGAATGTTGATGACTACCACTGGACGGAAACGCTCATGAAAGGAATACCATTAAGGATGATGGACGGCATTGCGCTGCACCATTATTCATTCCCCAGCTGGGATAAAAAAGGTCCCTCAACGGGATTTAGTGAGCAGCAGTATTTTGAGACGATGAAAACGGCGCTGAGAATGGATGAGCTGATTGTTAAACATACAGCGATCATGGATAAATACGATCCTAAGAAAAAGGTGGCGCTGGTGGTGGATGAATGGGGAGGATGGTGGAATGTGGAAGAGGGCACAAATCCTGGATTCTTATACCAGCAAAACACGATGCGGGACGCAATGATTGCGGGTGCAACACTGAACATTTTTAATAACCATAGTGACAGGGTGAGGATCGCCAATCTGGCGCAATGTGTAAACGTATTGCAGGCGGTTATCCTGACCAGTAAGGAAAAGATGCTGCTTTCCCCTACGTACCATGTAATGGAGATGTATAAGGTACACCAGGACGCTACGCTGCTTCCGGTAGAAGTGAAATCTGACGATTATGTTTTTGGACAAGAGAAGCTGCCATCGGTATCTGTCTCTGCTTCGAAAGATGGGAAGGGACTGACGCATATTTCGCTGGTGAATATCAACCGGAATAAAGCTGAGGAGATAGAGATTGTACTTTCTGGTAAAGCCTACAAATTAGTTAAAGGGAGAATTCTGGCGTCGGCGAAGGTAGACGATCATAATACTTTTGAAAATCCAGATTTTATCAAGCCCGCTGTGTTTAAAGGGGCAACACTAAAAGACGGAAAGCTGAAAGTTAAACTTCCGCCATTCTCCCTGGCCGTATTAGAATTAAACTAAAATGATGAACACAAAATCTTTCTTTGGGATGCTGCGCGGGTATGCACTTTTATTGCTCAGCTCTTTGACTTTAGGAGTACGAGCCCAGCAAGCCACTGTCGTGCAGGGCAATCCTATTATCACGGATAAGTATACGGCTGATCCATCAGCCATGGTGTATAAAGACAAGGTATACTTATATGCAGGTCATGATGAGGCTCCAGCGAAACAGGAGCGTTATATGATGCACGAGTGGCTGGTCTATTCTTCGGACAACATGACCGACTGGAAGGGGCATCCCTCACCATTAAAAGCTAAAGACTTCGCCTGGGCAAAAGGGGATGCCTGGGCATCACAGGCGATCGAGAGGAATGGTAAATTTTACTGGTACGTAGCGGTGGAACATGGAAGTATTAAAGGTAAAGCCATAGGTGTGGCAGTTGCTGACAATCCGCTGGGGCCTTTTAAAGATGCCCGCGGCTCGGCAATTATTACAAACGACATGACTACTGAGGAAACTAAAATCAGCTGGGATGATATTGATCCTACAGTGTTTATTGATGATGACGGGCAGGCTTACCTTTTCTGGGGCAATACGCAATGTTACTACATTAAGCTGAAAGAAAATATGGTTGATCAGGATGGCCCTATCCAAAAGGTTAGCCTTCCAAATTTTACGGAAGCTCCATGGTTACACAAGCGCAAAGGCTGGTACTACCTGTCGTATGCCTACCAGTTTCCGGAAAAGATTGCCTATGCGATGAGCCGCAAAATCACAGGCCCCTGGGAATTTAAGGGCATTCTGAATGAGGTGGCAGGAAATTCAAATACCAACCACCAGGCGATCATTGATTTTAAAGGCAAATCATATTTTATTTACCACAATGGTTCTATCCCCAATGATGGCGGAAGTTTCAGACGTTCGGTTTGTATAGACAGGCTGTATTACAATGCTGACGGTACAATGAAACGGATTATCATGACTACTGAAGGATTAAAAGCAACACAATAATATGTCGGGCAAATACTTAATTTCTGCTTTACTAGCGCTCAGTACCATAGGTGTAAAGGCACAGAAAAATATTACCGTGAATCCGGATAAGGTAATATCAAAGGTACAGCCGGAGATGTGGGGGGTGTTTTTCGAAGATATCAATATGGGAGCAGACGGCGGGATATATGCCGAATTGATCAAAAACCGCTCTTTTGAATTCTATAAACCCTTGATGGGATGGAAAACAAAGGGCGACAAGTTAAAAGAGGGCGACCTGCTGGTGTTGAACAGGAAGGAAAAGGATTCCAACAATCCCCGGTATCTGCATGTGACCTCGAGAGCTATCCAGAAGGGCGACCTGAGTATGACCAATGAAGGTTTCAAGGGTATCGGTGTGAAGAAAGGCTTGTCGTACGATTTCTCGGTGTATTACAGGCAGGCTGCTCCCGGAGTGAAGCTACATGCAGAATTGGTTGACAGCACTGGCAAAGTGCTGGGAAGTGCCCTGCTAAATCCGGAGAGGTCAGATAATCAATGGGCCCTGCAATCAGTTACGTTTAACGCATCAGAAACGGTGCAAAATGCAAAATTCACGCTCTGGTTTGAAGGCAGTGGTGAGATCGATCTTGATATCATCTCGCTGTTTCCTGGAGATACCTGGAAAAATAGAAAAGGCGGGCTGCGTGGTGACATGGTACGGATGCTGGCGGATATGAAGCCTGGTTTTATCCGTTTCCCGGGAGGATGTATTGTTGAAGGATATGATCTTTCTACACGCTACCAATGGAAAAAAACGGTAGGGCCAGTCGCGAACAGGAAGCTGATCGTGAACCGCTGGAATACTGAATTTGCACATCGGCCTGCGCCCGACTACTATCAAACTTTCGGATTGGGATTTTTTGAATATTTCCAGCTGGCAGAGGATATTGGTGCTGAACCATTGCCCATCCTCAACTGTGGTATGGCCTGTCAGTTTAATAGTGCTGAACTGGTGCCATTGGATGAACTGGAGCCGTATATCCAGGATGCGCTGGACCTGGTTGAGTTTGCCAATGGCGATGTGAGTACCGAATGGGGCAAGCTGCGCGCAGACATGGGACACCCGGCGCCGTTCAATCTGAAGATGATGGGTGTAGGAAATGAAAACTGGGGTCCGCAATACCTGGAGCGGCTGGCTCTATTTACCAAAGCCATGAAAAGCCGTCATCCTGAAATAAAACTGATTAACAGCTCAGGGACAGATCCCGAGGGGGAGCGCTTCGACTTGCTGAATACTTCGCTCAGGAAGATGAAAGCAGACGTTATTGACGAGCACTATTACCGTACACCAGAGTGGTTCCTGAAAAATGCAACGCGTTACGATAACTATGACAGAAAGGGCGCGAAGGTTTTTGCCGGGGAATATGCGGCACAAAGTGTAGGCACTGCCAAGGCCACCAATAAGAACAACTGGCAATGTGCTATAGCAGAGGCCGCTTTTATGACCGGCCTGGAGCGCAATGCAGAGGTGGTACATATGGCTTCCTATGCCCCGCTATTTGCACATGCAGAGGGCTGGCAGTGGACTCCGGATATGATCTGGGTGGATAACCTGCGTGTATACGGAACACCAAACTATTATGTACAGCAGCTATATTCGTTGAACAAAGGTACGGACGTAGTGAGTATTCTTGCTGACCAGCAGGTGGTAGCCGGGCAGGAGGGTATTTATGCCTCCGCGGTACTGGATAGTAAAACAAAGGAGCTGATTATCAAGGTGGTCAATACTTCTGCTATCGCGCATAGCAGAAGCGTGGTGATTGAAGGGGCAAAGAAACTGGCGGCTAAAGGGAAACTGACGGTGATGGAGAATACCAACCTGAATGCAGTTAATTCTTTTGATAATGCCATCAATCTGAGTCCGAAGCAAGGGGAAATCAAGATTAAAAATAATACGCTTTCCCTGGTGATGCAGCCTTATTCGTTTAATATGGTACGGGTAGCGCTCAGGTAACTGAGCGCTTATTGTGTTTTTGTATCCTGATCATTGATCTCCTGCAGGCTTAAGCCCAGCAGGCTTTTAGTCTTCGAATAGGTAATGCCAGCGACGAGTATGGTCATGCATCCACCAAATACTACCGCCGGTACTGTGCGCATGAGTTTAGCTGTGAGCCCGGATTCAAAAGCACCAATTTCATTGGAAGAACCTATAAACATGCTGTTAACAGCCGATACCCGGCCCCGCATATCGTCAGGAGTGAGCAACTGCATAATGGTAGATCTGATGATTACACTGATACTATCAAATGATCCTTCGAGGAATAAGAAGATAAGCGTAAGATAGAAGTTCTTAGAGAGTCCGTAGCAGATAATACTTGTACCAAAACCTACAACGGCAATAAGAAGGTTTCTCCAGGGTCTGTTCATCGGTGAAATCCTGGTCATGGCCAGCATCGTTAACACAGCTCCAGCCGAGGCTGAGGCACGCATTAAACCTAATCCTTCTGATCCAACTTTCAGAATATCATTAGCAAATACAGGCAACAATGCAACGGCACCACCAAAGAATACGGAAAACAGATCGAGGCTCATTGCGCCAAGCATCATTTTATTTTTAAATACAAACTTTACACCTGCTGTGAGGCTGGTTATGATGTTTTCTTTAGGAATAAACCTTGGGGGATGTGACTTCAGAAAGAAGATACAAACCAGGGCGATAAAGATAAATGCCAGAATGATCAGGTAAGTAGTGGTGATCCCAAAAAAACCGTAGATCAGTCCCCCTGCAGCGGGACCGAGAATGGAAGCCGACATGTAAGATGAGCTGTTCCAGGTAGTAGAGTTGGGATACAATTCCTTGGGAATGATTTCTGCCATTAGCGAAAAGGTAGCGGGACCAAAGAAACCGCGCGCCATTCCGATACCAAAAACCATCGTATACATGATAGGTACGATATAGCTCACCGGAACATAGGCATGCATCTGACTGGAAGTAGCCACCAGCATGACGAGAGAGCAGAGGAAAACACAGCTGAAGATTTTTAAGAGGAGTCCTCGTTTTTCAGATTTATCAGCCACATATCCTCCATAAAGGGCAATACTAATTGCGGGGATAGCCTCGCATAGCCCGATAAGACCCAGGGCCAGGGGGTCTTTAGTCAAATGATAGATATGAAAGCCAATGATAACGGCCTGCATCTGATAAGCGAACGTGAAGAAGAGACGCATGCCAAGGTAAGATCTGAATTCTCTGTACCTGAGGGCAGCATAAGGGTCCTGTTTGTCAATAAATTTGGGGCTGTCCAAGAGTAAATAATTTTTGACAAATGTAGGTTATACATAAATAACACGTGCTATACAGACATGCTATTTATGTATAATATTACTGCTACATGATCTTGTCGTAAAAACTCTGGTATGCCAGGGTCATATCTTCTGACTGATTGATTGCCGATGAAGCGGCAATGCCAAAAATACCAGTAGCCATGAGGGCATCCACATCATCGATGGTAATACCTCCCACTGCCAGTACCGGCAGATCTATTTCTTTTTCCTTCAACAGGGCTGCTACTTTTTTGTAGCCTTCGAGACCCAGTAAAGGAGAATTATTTGGTTTGGTAGTAGTAATGCTGAAAGGGCCACAGCCAGCATAATCTACGCCTTCAGCAGCAAGTCGGAATAAACCTTCGGCTGTATTCGAAGATCCACCTATAGTGATATCTTCGCCGAGCTGTTTACGCAAGGCTATAAAGTCAGCATCCATATCTTCTATATGAAAACCCTGGATATCTGCTTTTCTGTTTAGATGAATATGGTTTGTTACAATCAAAGTAGCACCCCAGTCATCACATATTTCTGCAATGACATGAATATCTTGTAGAAGTGCCTCATCATCTTTGCTCAGGCAGCGGTACTGGATCCATTTCGCTCCTGCTTCACAGGCGATCCTCGCCTGCTCGATATGCGTCAACTGATCTATATCATGTGTGATAAACTGAAACTTTTCAATGAATTTTTTCATCAGAATAAAATTGTTTTTAATGGTTATGAAGCTTGCATAAGATTATTCGTTACTGTTCGTAAGATGTAATCTTATGCAGGTTTCATACCTGCGAATCTACGCCTTTATTAAAATTTAACGTTGAGGGAAAGTAAAAAGTTAGTTCCTGCCTGTGGGAAATAGAAATTTTCATCAGTTCTGCTGCCTCCGCTTAAATAGCCATAAGTGTAACCATTACTCTCGAATTTTTTGTTCAGGATGTTATTTGCGAGTAATCCAATGTTCATATTCTTAACTCCCTTAAAGCTGAAATCGTAACCGAAACGTGCATTATTAACCCAATAACCATTCAGTTTTCTGTTTTCATTCTGGGTATTATCCATATACTGTTTGCTCACATACTTGCTCTGCAGTGCTACGGCGAAGCCACTGAACGGTTTATATACCAGTTCACCAAATACTACAGCATCAGGAGAGAAGGAAATATCAGGATTACTGTAATTATTTACTTCCTCTACATTAGTATCATAGTTGAAAATGTACTCCGAGAAGTTTTTGATCTTGTTCCTGCTGAATGCGGCATTGGCATTTACCTGGAAGAAACGGCTAAGAGTGTAAGAGCCATCAAACTCTACGCCGAGCCTGGAGCTTTCAGGGACATTCTGACGGATGCTGGCACCCACGTCACTAAGCTTTCCTGTCACTACGAGCTGATCTTTGTAGAACATCGCATATACGTTAATCCCGGCACTGAAACCGGAGTGTTTGATCCTGTAGCCAGCCTCAACATCATACAGACGTTCGGGCTGTGGCAATGTACCTACGTTTGCATTTACATAATCATCGCGGTTCCCTTCTTTATTTGCGATGCTCAGGGAAGCATAAATATTGCTTTTGGGATCTACAAAATAGGTTGCTCCTACTTTAGGGTTGAAGAAATTCCGTGTGTCATGAACATTGAGTGGCAAAAGATCATTGTCATTCCCTGTGATATCATATTTAACTCTTCTATATTGAAGATCTGCAAATAAGCTCAGTTTTTCAACCGGATTGTAGGCTATCTTTCCGAAGATATTAAAGTCGTTTTTGTTACCGTCCCCATCATAATAATGATCGGAATTGTTCAGTGTTGACGATACCTGCGACCAGGTGATCTGACCATAGTGCTGCCCACGGTATTCGTTATAAGCACCACCAAGGGTAAAGTTCAGATTGGAAGCCGCTTTATAGTTGAACGCATAGGTTGCTCCGTAAAAATCGTTGTTCAGCCATCTTCTGCGAACCAGGTCTGTAGTTTCTACGGGCGCACCGTTGATCACAGGGTTTGGCAATCCATACGCCGAAAATTCCTGATCATTTTTAAACTCCTCAAAGTACCCTTTTCCGTGAGTATAGTGTAAAGCACCGTTGAACGAAAAGCGATCGCTAAGTTGGTTAGCGTATAACAACTGGTAATGATCCTGCTGATAATTATCGTTCTGATCTTTGTATAAGAATGAATTATATTTTCTGCTGTCAGAGTTGAGCAGGTTTGCCGCATCGGTTGCATTGAGCCCGTTTCTGGCAATATAGTCGTTCATCCCCTGTATGTCTCCCCTGAGTCTGGATTCCGGTACCCCGTTCCAGGACTGATAGGTTTTCTCTGTTCCTGAAAACACGTTGATGCGCAGCAGGTCAGTTTTACCATGATAGGCACCCGACAGGAAATATGATTTCAGAAGGGAGGCGCCGCGGTCTACAAATCCGTCAGATGAGATACGTGAAAGGCGTCCGTCAAAACTGAATTTATTATCAATCAGTCCTGTTCCAAGTTTTACAGTATTCTTGAGCGTATTGAAGGTTCCGTATGTAGAGTTTACTTCTGCATAGGGCAACAGTTCTGGCGCTGAAGTCTGGATATTTAAACTTCCGCCGAAAGCACCGGCACCGTTGGTAGAGGTTCCTACACCGCGCTGGATCTGTATGTTCTCTACCGAGGAAGCAAAATCCGGCATGTTTACCCAAAATGTTCCCTGACTTTCGGAATCGTTCATGGGAATGCCATTAACAGTAACATTTACCCTTGTGGCATCACTTCCACGGATACGGATTCCTGTATATCCTACGCCGGCACCAGCATCTGAAGTTACTACCACTCCGGGAGTGTTGTTAATGATAAATGGTAGATCCTGGCCAAAATTATTTGCAGTGACTTCAGATTTACTGAGGTTCTTATAAGTAGTACCGGATTTTTCCGTTGCACGCGTAGCCATAACAATGACCTCATCAGCAAGGAATGCGGAAGGTACCAGACTCAGATCTAATGTCTGGTCGCTGCCAACCTCAATCTGCCTCTGGAGGGTTTCATAGCCGATGTAGCTAACAAGAAGCATGTATTTTCCTGCTTTGATGTTTGTAAGCTGATATTTACCAGTTGCATCAGTTGTTGCAGCTTTACCGGTGCCTTTGAGCAGGATGTTTGCTCCAGGCAGAATCTTTTGATTTGTTTTTTCAGAAACTGATCCCGAAAGAGTGAACTGCGCTTTAGTAAATAAAGGCATGAGCAATACGGCTATTGCTAGTGTCAGTAATTTTTTCAATTTATGTATTGCATTTTAGTAAAACCTGCTGTACAGAGGGGCAATACAGCATAATTAAACATAACTCCAATCCCTACGCCGGCATTACCCGGATCAGGTGCATATTTGAGCAGAAGAATGGTCATCTGATCAAATAATGGGTTTGATCTCAGCCTGTCTTTGTGTTTTTTACAAAACAAGGCACCCCTTTTGATATCGGCAAATGTATAAATTTTTTTCGCTATTCCACTATTGGGCCAGAAAAGCGTCAACAGCGGCGATTGCATTCTGCAGCCGGTCTTCGATGCCGCCAATTAATACGTAATTGGCACCCAGGTTCTGAAGTTCCTTGTACCAGATATTCATGAAATGCTCACGCATGTGTGGGAAATCGCGCAGAGGGTCTTCTTCCCAGGGAAGATCGATGTCGAGCAGGAGGTACAGATCGTAGGTTCGTTCCCTGAGTGCATCGAGTACAATCTCTGGAGTTTCGCCCAGCATCTCGTCACTCCAGATTTTTACGGTTAAAAAGGTAGTATCGCAAAAGATGAAGTCGTTCTCTGTCATAGCCAGTACAGATTCTTCAAGGGCCACCTGCCCGTGGAACATATTAATTTCGTCCTGCATTGTACATGGGCCGGTAAGGGCGGCGCAGTAATACCTTGCAAATTCTGCCACCCAGAGGGTTTGATAGTGTTTTGCCAGTAACTTCGTGATGGTGGATTTTCCGGTGCTTTCAGGACCTACAATAGCTATCTTTCTGATCATACTGTTTCTTTAAGAGTGTGTTTCCATTGTCTGTAGCCCATCCAGGCAATATATATGTATAGCGCGTACATGATAGCTGTGGCATAAAGGTCTTTGGATACATAAACACCGACATAGATGATATCGACAAAAATCCATATGAGCCAGTTTTGGAGTACTTTCCTGGCCAGGAATATCTGGGCAATCAAGCTGCAGGCGGTGCAAAAACTGTCAATAAAGGGAAATGAAGCATCAGTATTTTGCCTCAGGATGAAACCCAGGACAAAGGTGAAAACGATTACACCGGCGGCCGATAACAGTATCTCCTTCCGGGTAATCTGGCTTACAGGTGTCGGTATTGCTGTGCTCTTCCGGTTTTTATTCCAGAAATACCAGCCATAGACATTCATCAGCAGAAAATAGACCTGCAAGCCCATATCAGCATAGAGCTTGCTATCATAAAAGATGAAGATATAGATGATTACACTGACGATGGCAATTGGCCAGTTAAGGATGTTGTTCTTTGCCGCCAGCCAGACACAAAGTATTCCTGAAACGACACCGCACCATTCCAGCCAGCCTGTCTGCGTTAGAAATTGTACAATGCTGTCTTTTACCGCCTCTGCGAATGCTACCATGTGCCAAATGTAATTATCCTTTGATTAATATTTATTCAAAAAAAATCCAGTAGAGATGAACGTCTCTACCGGATAATAAACCAAACAAACTATTTATGAAGAATACCCTCGTGCAATAAATTGCAGAGGATGCTTTTATTTGCGTTGTGGTGAAGCGCTAAAGCTTAGCGAAGTCCTCACGCTTACATCAGTTTTCAGGCTATCCCTCAACACATATTCCATGCGTATTTTAAGGCTGTTACCTTTGATGTACTTATCAAAAAAACGTGAATTGTCGATGTCTAGTACAAGGTCAGAACCGATATGTTCGGAAACATCGTTTCTTGACGCTACCATGACTTCATCTTTGCTCCCATTGGATATAAAGATCTTAACCGATTTAAACATGCCCATACTCTGGTTGCCGGGATTAGTAGCGATGAGCCTGGCAGAAGCAATTTTTATATCCTGGATATACTGATTACCATTTACATTACCCAGTGATTCGTCAAAACTTCCTGCATTGCTGCTGGCAGATAAGGTAGTGTCGCTTTTTGAAGAAGCGGGAACAACAAGAGTAGTGGTATAAGGGAAACTGGATTTGATAATGGACTGAACGGTACCACATCCGGCGAATAGTATGATAGCAGCTAGTGCTGCAAATAACATTTTGTTCATGAAACTTGAATTTTTAGTTCCCAATATTAACGAATAAAAGCAAATCCGGGTATCGACTTTCAAAATAATGACGGCGATCTGAACAAGCTTTCTAAGCCAAAGTGCTTATTTATCCATTTTTTAAAAAATCTGAACTTTTGTCAGCTAAAACTGTATCTTTGCATCCCGACAGAAGAGTCGGGATTCTTTAGCATAGCAACAACAATCTCGCCGGCTATCATGGTCTCAAAAGACCACAATTTTTACTTACAATACTTTAGACTTTTTAAAGCCTTATGCCTAAAGACACCTCCATACGTTCAGTATTGATCATCGGATCTGGACCTATTATCATTGGCCAAGCCTGTGAGTTTGATTACTCAGGATCTCAAGCCGCTCTCTCCTTAAAAGAAGAAGGAATTGAAGTTTCAATTATCAACTCCAATCCTGCAACAATCATGACTGACAAGGTTATTGCAGACCATGTTTATCTCAGACCTTTAACGATTGCCTCTATTGAGCAAATCCTGCAGGAACGTAAGATCGATGCAGTATTGCCTACTATGGGTGGCCAGACAGCATTGAACCTTTGTGTAGAGGCTGAAGAAAATGGCATCTGGGAAAAGTACGGTGTGAAGATCATTGGTGTTGACGTTGCGGCCATCGAGAAAACAGAGAATAGAGAAGCTTTCCGCCAGTTAATGGTAGATATTGGTGTAGGTGTGGCACCTTCAAAAATTGCCAACTCATTCCTGGAAGGAAAAGAGGCTGCCCAGGAAATAGGTTATCCCCTGGTAATTCGTCCTTCTTACACTTTAGGAGGTTCTGGTGGTGGTTTTGTTCATAAAAAAGAAGAATTTGATGCTGCGCTGAAACGCGGACTTGAAGCTTCTCCAACACACGAGGTTTTGGTTGAGCAGGCTGTTTTAGGCTGGAAAGAATATGAGCTTGAACTTTTAAGGGATAGCAACGATAATGTGATCATCATCTGTTCTATTGAGAACTTTGACCCAATGGGTATCCATACAGGAGATTCGATTACTGTAGCTCCTGCCATGACATTGTCTGACAGCTGTTACCAGGAGATGCGTAACCAGGCGATCAAAATGATGCGTGCCATCGGTAATTTTGCCGGAGGGTGTAACGTACAGTTCTCTGTAAATCCTGATAATGATGATATCATCGCTATCGAGATCAACCCAAGGGTTTCACGCTCTTCAGCACTTGCGAGTAAAGCTACAGGTTACCCGATTGCTAAAATTGCTGCTAAGCTGGCGATTGGCTATAACCTGGATGAAATAGAAAATCAGATCACTAAAACTACTTCGGCTTACTTTGAGCCAACGCTGGATTATGTGATTGTAAAAATACCAAGATGGAACTTTGACAAGTTCAAAGGTGCCAATACTGAACTTGGCCTTCAGATGAAAGCTGTAGGTGAAGTAATGGCAATTGGCCGTACTTTCATCGAGGCATTGCAAAAAGCTTGTCAGAGTCTTGAAGTTGGACGCGCCGGATTAGGTGCTGATGGCAGACACAACAGGAGCATTGAAGAAATTATGCATGGCCTGGAGCACGCCAGCTGGAACCGCCTGTTCCTGATTAAGGACGCGATGAGCATGGGTGTTCCACTGGAGTCTATCCGTAAGGTAACCCGCATCGATAAATGGTTCCTTTCACAAATCCAGGAACTTGTTTTCCTTGAAACTGAACTGAAACGTTATTCATTAACCAATATACCAAAAGACTTTTTCTTCAACCTGAAACAGAAAGGATTCTCTGATGTTCAGATTTCTTACCTTTTGGGTAACGTAACTGAGGATGAAGTATATGAGCGCAGAAAATCTTTAGGGATCAGACGTGTGTATAAAATGGTAGATACCTGTGCTGCGGAATTTGCTGCACAAACACCGTACTACTACTCAACTTTTGAAGATGAGAATGAATCTATTCCATCAGATAAGAAAAAGGTGATTGTACTGGGTTCTGGCCCTAACCGTATCGGTCAGGGGATAGAATTTGATTATTCTTGTGTACACGGTTTGTTAGCAGCAAAAGAATCAGGATTTGAGTCGATCATGATCAACTGTAACCCTGAGACGGTTTCTACCGACTTTAACATGGCGGATAAGTTATACTTTGAGCCTGTATTCTGGGAGCATGTACGTGAAATCATCGAATTGGAAAACCCTGTTGGGGTGATCGTACAGTTAGGTGGACAAACCGCCTTGAAAATGGCTGAGAAACTTGAGCAGAATGGAATTAAGATCATCGGTACTGCTTACAATGATATGGATATCGCTGAAGATCGCGGTCGTTTCTCAGACTTGCTGAAAGAACTTGAAATTCCTTATCCTAAATATGGTGTTGCAGAGAATGCTGAAGAAGCAATTGTTGTTGCAAATGAAGTAGGATATCCTGTACTGGTTCGTCCGAGTTATGTATTGGGCGGACAGGGTATGAGCATAGTAATCAATGATGAAGACCTGGAGAAAGCAGTAGTGAAGTTGCTGGGCGATTTGCCGGGTAACAGGGTGCTGATTGACCATTTCCTTGACAGGGCAGAAGAGACTGAATCTGACTCGATCAGCGACGGTGATGATGTACATATTGTAGGTCTGATGGAACACATTGAGCCTGCTGGTATCCACTCAGGTGATTCATTCGCAGTATTGCCTCCTTTCAGCCTTTCAGAGAAGGTGATTAACGATATGGAGACTTACTCTAAGAAAATCGCAAGAGCTTTAAACGTAAGGGGATTGCTAAACATTCAGTTTGCTGTGAAGGATGAAAAGGTATATGTAATCGAAGCAAATCCAAGAGCTTCGAGAACGGTTCCTTTTATCGCTAAGGCTTATGATGTTCCGTACATCAATATTGCTGCAAAGATCATGCTGGGCGTGAATAAACTAAAAGACTTCACTATCGAGCGTAAACTGGAAGGTTATGCGATTAAAGAGCCTGTGTTCTCTTATGATAAATTCCCTGAAGTAACCAAAGAGCTTGGTCCGGAGATGAAATCTACAGGAGAGTCGATCCGTTTCATCAAAGACCTGGAAGACCCTTATTTCAAAAAGTTATACAAAGACAAATCAATGTACTTGTCTAAATAAAATACCGTAATGAATTTTAGCCTGTAAGCTTCTGCTTACAGGCTTTTTTTGTTTTTAGCCAAATAGCATAGAGAATACGTCTTCAATTTTGCTGACGCCGGTTACTTCGATGTTGTATTTTTCCAGCACTAATCCTTTGAGGTTATAATTTGATACAAATATTCGCTCAAATCCTAATTTATCCGCTTCCGATATTCTTTGTTCAATACGATTAACCGCTCTGATTTCTCCTGAAAGGCCAACTTCAGCTGCGAAGCAGATCTTTGAAGAGATAGAGATATCTTCATGGGAAGAAATGATAGCTGCCAGAATAGCCAGATCAATTGCCGGGTCTTCTACTTTAATACCCCCCGCGAGATTGAGGAAAACGTCTCGTGTGCTGAGCCTGAATCCACAGCGTTTTTCCAGTACAGCCAGCAGCATGTTCATCCTTTTAGTGTCGAAGCCCGTAGCCGAGCGCTGAGGTGTTCCATAAGCTGCAACGCTGACTAAGGCCTGCGTTTCTATTAACATTGGTCTGGCGCCTTCTAATGTGGCTGCAATCGCAATCCCGCTCAGCTCTTCATCACGCTGTGACAACAAAATCTCTGAAGGATTGGAAACCTGTCTGAGGCCTCCGCTATGCATGGCATAAATACCGAGTTCGGCTGCGGCGCCAAACCTGTTCTTTACAGAACGAAGTATGCGATAAACATGATGCCTGTCACCTTCAAACTGAAGTACAGTGTCAACCATATGTTCCAGGATTTTCGGTCCTGCAATCGCGCCGTCCTTTGTAATATGGCCAATCAGGAAAACTGGGGTGTCTGTCTCCTTTGCAAACCGAAGGAGCTCGGCGGTACATTCCCTGACTTGCGAGACGCTGCCGGGCGTGGATTCGATATGTGCCGAGTGCAGGGTCTGGATAGAATCTACAATGATGATATCCGGGTCCAGAGCCTCAATTTGTTTGAATATGTTTTGTGTAGAGGTCTCAGTTAAAATGTAACAGTCTGCAGTTGGTGCTGTGGTGATTCTTTCTGCACGCATTTTGATCTGCTGCTCACTTTCTTCACCGGAAACATAAAGCACTTTCTTTCCTGCAATATTCAGGGCCAGCTGTAACATCAGTGTTGATTTGCCGATGCCTGGTTCGCCTCCAATAAGAATTACCGAGCCTGCCACCAATCCGCCGCCCAGTACGCGGTCCAGCTCCAGATCGCTGGTAGAGATCTTTTGTTCTGTGGAGGAAGCAATATCTGCCAGCTTATTGGGTTTATTTGATCTTTTGGTGGTTCCTGAGGTTTCCCATGCCGGCACTTTGGCACCAGGTTTTTCAACCACCTCTTCTACAAAAGTATTCCAGGAATTGCAGGAAGGGCATTTACCCAACCACTTGGCTGATTCATAGCCACAACTCTGACAAAAATATGCTGATTTAATTTTAGCCAATTGATTTGATTTAGAAAACGAATTTAATGAATAATAAATGGAATGGGATAAAATAACTAAGCCTGACGCTTATTCAGGTCAGGCTTTAGCTATGATGTCTTGAACACGGGTTCTACAACTTTATTTCCTCGTCTTTAGAAGAAATAAAATGGAACTCTGTTAATGTGTAAGACGGAACCGCCTTCACTTTAATTTTCTGGCCGAATTTGAAAAACCATTTCCATTGTAATGAATAAATACCTTTTTTGATGAAGGCTTCAATATATGGATGTACACAGAGTGTGATGTTCTTTTCGTTCTGCTCTCTTAAAATGTAATTCATGTTGCTCTCGATATCATCCATGAGGACGATACTTGCTTTGATCTCTCCAGTACCGTGGCACATTGGACAAACTTCGCTGGTTACAATATTCATTTCCGGACGAACACGCTGACGTGTGATCTGTACGAGGCCAAATTTACTTGGCGGAAGAATAGTGTGTTTTGCACGGTCCAGCAACATCAGTTCGCGGAGGTAGTCAAACAACATTTTACGGTTAGCTGGTTTGTGCATATCGATAAAGTCGATGACCACAATACCGCCCATATCACGCAGTCTGAGCTGGCGTGCAATTTCTTTTGCTGCCTCTTTGTTTACCTGAAGCGCATTGTCTTCCTGGTTTTCTTTGTTGGCAGTTCTGTTACCACTGTTTACATCTACAACATGTAGTGCTTCTGTATGTTCAACAACAAGATATGCACCACCGGCAAGATTTACTGTTTTACCAAAACCATTCTTGATTTGCTTTTCAATGCCGAAATGGTCGAAAATAGGTTCTTTGTGTTTATAAGGTTTTACAATTTTCTCCATTTCCGGAGAAATCTCATGAACATAAGAACGGATATCTTCATAGAGGCCTGCATCGTTCACATAAACGTTGGTGAAGTCGGAACTTAAAATATCACGTATCAGTGTTGATGTACGATCCATTTCTCCCCAAACGCGTTTGGAAGGTTCTGCTTCAGGCAGCTTTTTGATAAATGTTCCCCATTTGGAGACAGAATCAAGCAAATCTTTTTGTAATTCTTCTACTCCCTTGCCTTCAGAAACTGTTCTGATAATGACACCAAAATTTTTGGGCTTAATACTTTCAATAATCTTTTTTAAACGATTACGTTCGGTATTGCTTTTAATCTTTTTTGAAATAGAAATTACATTAGAAAATGGAACCAGTACAATGTACCGTCCTGCAATAGATAGATCAGAGCTTAAACGCGGTCCTTTAGTTGAAATAGGCTCTTTGGCTATTTGAACAGGTATAAGCATGTTTTTGGAGACAACTTCAGATATTTTGCCAGCCTTATTAATATCGGCTTCAAGCTTTAAATTGTCTAATAATGTTCCACTAACAGTGCCATTCCGCTTAATTTTTGTAAGCTTCAATAAAGATTGAACTTGCGGACCAAGATCGAAATAATGCAAAAAAGCATCTTTCTCATAACCAACATCTACAAACGCAGCATTTAGCCCCGGCATAATCTTTTTTATGCGGCCTAAATAAATGTCGCCTACGGCGTAGTTTGTGTTAATTTGTTCCTTATGAAGTTCTACAAGTTGTTTATCTTCAATCAAAGCTATGGTTACTCCCGTGGGAGATGAATCGATAATTAATTCCTTTACCAAAAGCTATACATTATAAGGGATTGCTCCCCCCATTAAACACATGGACTGAATAAATAAAAAAACAAATCAACGAAGAATAGATACGAGGAGTAAATCCTGTATCTATCATTCGTTGATCCTGAAGAAAAACTATTTTTTCTTATGTCTGTTTTTTCTTAAACGTTTTTTACGTTTGTGGGTAGCCATTTTATGTCTTTTTCTTTTTTTACCGCTTGGCATAATTTGTAAGTTTTAAATATTTTGATAATCTGTTTATTAGTTTTTGGTGTTCAGCTCTTTTACTTTTTTATCGATGAAATTCGATAGGGTAACATTAGCTGCCAATTTTTTACTGTTCAGGTAAGCATCAACTGCCTCCTTATTTTTACCAAGGTTCTCATAAGCTGTAGCCAGATAGAAATAAGCATCTGGTGAAGGCTTTGTAGCGATAATATCGTTAAACCTGGTAATTGCTTTGTCGAACTGTCCTGATTTGATAGCGAAGGTTCCTAAGCTCATATTTGCTTTAAGGTTTTTCGGATCCTTTTTAACTACGTCCAGTAACATGGCTATACCTGACATAGGCGCACCCATTCCGTCAACTATAGTGATTCCAAGACCTGTTTTAGCTTCAAGATTAGTTGAGTCAAGTGCAACAGCGTTTGTATAAGCTGTATTTGCTTTCTGCAACAGCACGGGAGAGATTAAACTATCCTGTGTGGTGTCGAATGCTTTCATCAGTCTGCCACCTGCGGCTAGCCAGCTATTGAGGCTTTTTTCGCTGCCGGCAATGATTTCCAGATATAACGCGCTTGGTACAGTTTGCTCAACATCGTCCCACTTCTCTGCCAGAACCTTTGCAGCATTATTTTTTTCACTATCTGATGCAGTATTATATGCATTTTCTAATGTTGTAATCTCTGCCGCTAAGTTAGCATTGATAGAATTTTTTGCAGTGGTAGATACTTCTGTCAGATTGATTGTACTTCCAGCTGAAGTGAGCTGCCCAACTGCGGGAACTCCCGTAGTTGCCTGCTTTGGCTTCACTAAACCTTTAATATCCCTGGTAAACAAGAAAACTGCAAGCAGTACAACTGCTCCAATTATGATAGTTTGTTTAGACCGGATAGTATTCATCGTCAGCAGATTAAGCTTCTACGCTTAGTTTTTTTGAATTGTTTTTCACTTTATCAACAAATACTTTTGCTGGTTTGAAGCTTGGTACAAAATGCTCAGGGATGATGATTGCAGTGTTTTTAGAAATATTTCTAGCTGTTTTTTGTGCTCTCTTTTTAACAACAAAACTTCCAAAACCTCTAACATAAACATTCTCGCCGCCGATCATGCTACTTTTGATCACCTTGAAAAACGCCTCAACGGTTTCTTGTACATCTACTTTCTCAATTCCTGTTTTTGTTGATATTTCTGAAATAATATCTGCCTTAGTCATATTTTCTATTATTAATTGTTGTGTGTTTAATATTTATAAGTGATTTGGGGTTGCAAAAGTATTGCTTTTTAATGAGATAGGAAAATAAAAGATCAATTATTTATGTGGATTTGTATCAGGGAATTGCAAGTTTTAAATTTTGTAAGTCCCGCCTTCCTTTGTTCGATGCTTCATTTCCATAATTCTAATGTGAAATTCAAAGCTCAAAAATATTAAATTTTCAATAATTTCTGGATTAGAATGTACTTTTGGGGTTATGGCATTTCAGCAAGAGATTATCAATTGGTATTTAAGCAACAAAAGAAGCCTTCCATGGCGAGATACACAGGATGCCTACGTGATATGGCTATCTGAAATTATTTTACAGCAGACACGCGTGGAGCAGGGGCTTCCCTATTTCAACAGATTTCTTGAAGCCTATCCGACAGTGATTGATTTTGCTGCCGCTACTGAGACGCAAATCCTAAAACTATGGCAGGGATTGGGATACTATTCCAGAGGAAGAAATATGTTATTCACGGCAAGGCAGATTATGGAGTTACATGACGGTGTTTTTCCGGTAAAATATGAAAGCCTGATTCATCTCAAAGGTGTTGGCGAATATACTGCCGCCGCCATTTCATCCTTTTCTTCAGGAGAGGCAAGGGCTGTGCTTGATGGCAATGTATTTCGTGTACTCGCCCGTTATTTTGGAATTGATACGCCGATAAACAGTACAGCAGGTAAAAAACAATTCTCTGAACTGGCACAATCTTTAATTGATCTTGATGACCCTGCAATATATAATCAGGCAATCATGGAGTTTGGAGCCTTACAATGCAAGCCAAAATCACCTGACTGTTCATCCTGTCCTGTACAGGTTTCCTGTTATGCCAAAAATAATAATTTAATTTCTGCGCTTCCGGTTAAGCTAAAAAAGCTCAAAGTGAAGACCCGTCACATCAATTATTTTATCTGCCAGGATGGTGATCAGATATTAGTTAGTAAAAGGATTTATGATGATATCTGGCAGCATTTATATGACTTCCCAAGTATCGAAACTGTTGAACCTGCAAGGCTTGAAAATGAACATTTTATTAACAATGTTAAACAAAACTTTGGTGAGAATGTTACTCTTCTTCCGTTGATGGAAATGAAACATTTGCTGACGCATCAAATTATATACGTCCAGTTTTTTGCTTTAAGTAATTATATCGTTAACTTTAATATTAACGCAGAAGCAAAGTGGGTCTCATGGGCAGACTTTGACCAGCTTCCGCAACCAAAAATTCTAACCAAATTTATTAACAACTATTTTAACAAATAGTAAACACTCCAAATTCATGTCAGGTATTAACAAAGTAATTTTAGTAGGACATTTAGGCAAGGATCCTGAAGTTCGTCACTTAGATGGTGGTGTAACCGTTGCCAGCTTTCCGTTAGCTACGTCAGAAACTTATAATAAAGACGGGAAGCGCGTGGAGCAAACCGAATGGCATAATATAGTACTGTGGAGAGGATTGGCCGAAGTAGCATCCAAATACTTACAAAAGGGGAAACTCGTTTATATAGAGGGGAAATTAAGAACGCGCTCTTTCGAAGACAGAGAGAAAGTTAAAAAATACGTTACCGAAGTTGTTGCAGAGAATTTTACCATTCTGGGGCGTAAGAGCGACTTTGAAAATACTCCTGCCCACAGTAATGCTACGCCTAAAAGCGAGAATGAATATCTTGATGCAGAACAGGTGTCTGGAGATCTTCCGTTTTAAGTGCTGATAATCCCATAAACAAGAAAGGCCGTTCTTCTGAACGGCCTTTCTTGTTTATGGGATTGCTTACTATTGAGCAGTAGTTTTTACATAGTAGATATTCAGTCTGATCTTTCTGTTATTGGTGTTGTTGAAAGACCCGATAACCACCCTGCCAGCTGAAGTGGGCGCCGGATAGGCATAGTTGGAGACAACCGGGGCAGCGTTCTGTGCAGAGGTTAAAGTATTATTGATATAACCTACGCTTGTGACATCCGTAGCAATCGGTGCCAGGAAGGTGCCATAATCAATAATTTTCCCGTCAACCAGATCCTGGACGTAGTTTGTGACGTTAAAAGAGTAACTGTTTTGCAGATATCCGGTTTTAACAAATCTGTAGAATCCATCAAATTTAACACCTGAAGCTGCAGTGCGTGAATCACCAGTAGTGTTGGTGGACGAGTAAGGGTTACCATCCGATATCAGCTGTCTTTGTCCTGCGATATCAAGTCTGTACATCGCCAGACGTGGTGGAATCTTGAACGGAATTGAATCTGCAGGATCACTGCTGTCAATAACCAACTCTGCCTTATTGATCACAATTTTAGAACCCAGGCTTGCAGTGAGGTTTTTTAGATAAGGGAAACTTATCCTGTTTCTGATTCCGCTCATTGCCTGAAGATACGTTACCTGATAGTCGCCAGGGGTATTAATCTGTGTCGCTACAGGGGTATTTGTGTAATCATGGGCAACAGTTGCCGCAACTGCATTAGTTGCTGTACTGATTGGAAAAGCTTTATAAATGGTGTCAGTTTGTGTAGTTGTTGTAGCATTCTGCTGCCTGTAATAGATCTCAAGGTTTGATGTAGTACCAGCAAAATTTAAAAACATTATTCCACCTGTACCAGTTGTGGTTGCTGTAACTTTCAGTCCTTTAAATGCTGCGTTGAATCTGGCATTGGTAGTCAGCGTCAATGAGTCAAGCACAGCAATTTTATTTCTGATCATTTCGGAGTTCAGCCTGATCCTGATCTGTGGCAATTGTACAACTGCAGTATCGGCTCCGCCAGTAACAATAGTTGTAACTTTTACTTTAGTATTTGGTCTTGCAGGACCGGAACGTGTGCCCAGCACATCTCCTGAAGCATAGTTTTTAGTGCTTAGCCATGAAGACTGTGTAGAAAGGTTTTCTGTGAGCTGGCTAACCGTAATATTATAATTAGCGGTACTGTCTCCGTAAAATTCTCTCGCTCTGGCATTAAGAGAATCTGTTGAATAAGACAGAACCAGGACTGCAGAGTCAATAGTAACGGGTGTTGTACTGAAGCTGGTAGCAGTGGAACCCGGCAGGTTGACAGACATGGCGAGGCTTGCTGTTGTTGAACCAAAAATAGCATCCCTCATCAATCCGAGAGGGTATCTGGTTGGATTACCGGCGGAGTTGGCTCCATAAAAAGTTTCTGTAGCTTCGTCTTTTACAGTTCTGGATGTTACGGTTACTGTATCTAAAAGTGTTCCGGAAACAGCATTGGCAGGATCTACATCGAGTCCGATGCTGCTGGAGTCTTTACAAGACGAAAAAAGAAAAAGACTTATTAACAGGGTCAATAAGTCTAGTTTTGTAAATTTCATATTTAAATTAATAATACCTGAGTTTAAGCTATTGAAACCAATTCATCATTCGAGATCTCTTCATACAATGAATAGAAGTTCTCGAAATTTTCGGTTAAATTAAAAGCTAAAGTTGGCTTATTGGAATCTTTAACAAATTTTAACACATTGTCTTCAATGTTCTCATCTGCTAAAACTACTGCATCTGAGTAAGTAATAGCACCAATGTGCAGGGTGCTTGAAACAGGATTTTCAAATACTTTGGTGTCTTCTTCAGTCATGTTATTCATCACAGCTTTTTTATGCAGGTCAGCATTTAAAGATTCTGTGAAGCAACTTTCATAAACAGAATAAACAACCTTTGAGTTTTTAAACGTAGGATCGTTTTTGTAAGAAGTTTTGATGTACGCAGGAACCAGGGAAGTCATCCAGCCATGGCAGTGTACAATGTCCGGAGCCCAGCCTAATTTTTTAACAGTTTCAAGTGCTCCTTTGCAAAAGAATATCGTTCTTTCGTCGTTGTCTGCATAAAACTTACTCTCTTTATCTCTGAATACGTGCTTACGCTGGAAGTAATCTTCGTTGTCCAGAAAGTAAACCTGCATACGTGCTGCTGGAATTGACGCGACCTTGATAATAAGTGGGTTGTCATTGTCGTCAATCATGATGTTCATTCCCGATAAACGAATTACTTCGTGTAATCTGTTCCTTCTTTCATTGATATTTCCAAACCGTGGCATTAAAATGCGGATTTCAAATCCTTTTTCCTGCATTGCCTGTGGTAACTGACGGGTAATCTCTGAAATTTTGGTAAGTTCGAGGAAAGGCGACATCTCGTGTGTAACAATCAGTAGCTTCGTTTTTGCCATCTCCATATTTGTGAATAAATATTTATGTTAAAGAAAAGATAATCAAGGGGCAAAGGTAAGCAATTTATTCAAATTTATCAATATCTTGGCCTGATGTTTTGTTGGGATCATATAAATACCCAAATTGCACCCGGAAATATTAAAGCTCGGTTTGGAAGTTATAAATACGATTGCAGCATTAAAATTGTTGCTTCAGCCACGTAAATTGGCTAAACAAAAAATTGCCCTGGTGCCTACAATGGGCGCTTTACACAAAGGACACGTTTCTCTGATTAAGATTGCTCAGCAAAATGCAGATATAGTAGTATGTAGTATTTTTGTGAACCCTACTCAATTTACCGATCCTAAAGACCTAGAAAAGTACCCCCGTCCGCTGGAACATGATATTGAAATGTTACAGGCGGCTGGATGTGATTACGTTTTTATGCCTTCTGTTCAGGAAATGTATCCGGCGCCGGAAGAATGGCACATTGATCTCGGAAATGCAGAGTTTTTGCTGGAAGGAGAATTTAGGAAGGGACATTACCAGGGCGTAACGCAAATCGTGAAGAAACTTTTTGATGCCGTTGATCCTGATCTCGCATTTTTTGGCCAGAAAGATTTTCAGCAGGTACTAATGATTCGCAACATGGTGGCCTACTTTGGACTGGATCTTCAAATTATTTCATGTCCGATTATCAGGGAAGATGACGGCCTGGCTATGAGTTCCCGGAATATTCACTTATCTGCGGCAGACAGGCAAAATGCCCTTGTGCTCAGCAGGGCACTGCAATATGTGCAGGATAACTTCAGTGCAGGGAATATAAATGATCTGCTGGAGAAAGCTCACCGGATGATCAATGAAACTGAGGGGGTACAACTGGATTATTTTACAATTGCTGACACGGAGACCCTACTGCCCGAGCAGCAAAAAGGAGTTAAAAAACTGGTTGCCCTGGTGGCTGCTAAGGTGGGTGAGACGCGATTGATTGATAACATGATCCTCAACTGACAACATTTGCAGCAAATCCATCAAACTTTATCTAACTTTGCCCCATGATTATCGAGATATTAAAATCGAAAATACACCGTGTTAGGGTGACACAGGCTGAATTGAATTATGTTGGCAGTATTACTATCGATGAAGACCTGATGGATGCAGCCCAGATCATTGCTAATGAGAAGGTGCAGATCGTTAACAATAATAATGGCGCCCGTTTTGAAACTTATGTCATCAAAGGTGAGCGTGGTACGGGTACAGTATGTTTGAATGGCGCTACTGCCAGGCTGGTGCAGGTAGGAGATATTTTAATTATTATGTCTTATGGTTCTCTGCCAATTGAGGAAGCTAAGAAATATAATCCTATACTGGTATTCCCGGATGACAATAACCACCTATTAAAGTAAGATCCTTATTCTTTTTTCAGTATAATAAGCTTTTGGTAAAAATACTATGCAACCATAGTATTTCCGTTTGGAAATACTAAATTTGGTTAGATGTATTTTGCTAGATATAATTTATGCTATTTCAACTAAGTGAAGAACAATTGATGATTCAGCAGGCTGCCAGGGATTTCGCTCAGAATGAACTTAAGCCTGGTGTTATTGAAAGAGACGAACACCAAAAATTTCCGGCCGATCAAGTTAGAAAACTCGGAGAACTCGGCTTTCTGGGGATGATGGTCTCAGAAAAATTTGGGGGCAGTGGACTTGATGCATTGTCCTATGTGCTGGTAATGGAAGAGATTTCCAAAATTGATGCATCAGCTTCTGTAGTTGTATCGGTTAATAATTCACTGGTTTGTTATGGACTGGAAGCATATGGTTCTGAATTTCAAAAGGAAAAATATCTTGTCCCTTTGGCTTCGGGATTAAAAATTGGTGCCTTTTGTCTTTCAGAACCTGAGGCAGGCTCTGATGCCACATCACAGCATACCACAGCTGAAGATAGAGGCGACTATTATCTGTTGAACGGCACAAAAAACTGGATTACCAACGGTAGCACTGCATCCACCTATCTTGTGATTGCCCAAACGCATCCTGAGCTCAAACATAAAGGAATCAATGCTTTTATTGTTGAGAAAGGAATGGAGGGATTTACGGTTGGTCCTAAAGAGAATAAAATGGGAATCCGCGGCTCTGACACACATTCACTGATGTTTGATGATGTGAAGGTTCCAAAGGAAAACAGGATTGGTGAAGACGGCTTTGGCTTTAAGTTTGCCATGAAAACTCTGGAAGGCGGGCGTATAGGTATTGCAGCACAGGCATTGGGTATTGCTTCAGGCGCTTATGAATTGGCACTTGCTTACGCCAAACAAAGAAAATCCTTTGGTAAGCCAATTTCTGACCATCAGGCAATTGCCTTTAAACTGGCAGATATGGCTACCAAAATTGAGGCGGCAAGAATGCTGGTGTATAAAGCCGCATGGCTGAAAGATCAGGGACTTTCCTATACGCTTGCTGGCTCTATGGCGAAATTATATGCATCAAAAGTAGCCATGGACGTGACAGTTGAAGCTGTGCAAGTACATGGCGGCTATGGATTTGTAAAGGAATATCATGTCGAGCGTTTAATGCGCGATGCGAAAATTACACAGATTTATGAAGGCACTTCTGAGATTCAGCAATTGGTAATTTCGCGGGAAATCCTACGTTAAAGCGCGATCATTTAATCTTCGCTACCTGAAATCGCTCCAAAAACAGCCTTGATCAGGGCAACTACTATTGCTAAGAATGCTGCCGCGAAAAATCCGCTTGTATTGAATCCGGACATCATGCTGTCTACCAGAAGAATCATCAGGACAGTAATGATAAAGGACATTAATCCAAGGGTAAGGAAGTTGATCGGAAACGTCAGGATCCTTAAGAGCATTCCTATAGTAGCATTTGCCAGCGCAATCAGAATTGCTGCAATAATTGCAGTTCCAAATCCGGCAATTTGTACACCCGGAACCAGGTATGCGCCCAGCAACATAGCCAGACCCATCAATAAAATTTCAATAATCAACCTCATAATATCTAGTTTTATAAAATGTATAGTTACCTAAATAAAATACTTTTGGTATTCATTTTGGCGGTTTGTTTGATTTCCTGTTCGCCTGCAAATAATAAGCCAGTAATGATCAGGTTTTCGGCAGATAGCAGTGCTGTAATATTTTCAGGAACTGAACCTGCAGGGTTATTGCAGCTCAGGAATACTCCTGGCATTGATACGACCTTTTCTGAGATAATCTCTGTTGTTGAATTGCCTGATGAAAATGATTCCACTGGCGTTGAACGAACATGTTCAGGCGTCATTACCGTAGCTGACAGCACTATTATTTTTAAACCACTTAAATCATTCGTTAAAGGGAAAAGCTATCAGGTAGTATCTTACCTCAATGCCAGATTTGGAGATGCAGGAATG
This sequence comes from Pedobacter sp. MC2016-15, assembly GCF_026239695.1. Lineage (GTDB taxonomy): Bacteria > Bacteroidota > Bacteroidia > Sphingobacteriales > Sphingobacteriaceae > Pedobacter. The sequence continues at coordinate 298,364 of NZ_JAPIVS010000002.1, forward strand.
ATGCTTACAGGAAAACTCGATCACAGATTGAAGCCCTCTCACATCATTTTGAACCGTTGATCAGGCAGAGGGGGGGTGGTCAGGTGATCAATCTTGGAGGTTTGAAAAACTTTTATTTATGTTTATCAGAATTTAGAAATGATTTTGTAAATTAGATAAAACACACTGAATGACTTACAGATATGGAAGGGGTTTTTATTTTTGAAATAAAATTCATACATTTGCACTGAAATAGAGGGTAAGAGGGGGCAGATGTCCCCTCTTTTCTTTTATCCGCAAATTGGTTTATGCAAGCAGAGAATAGAGTAAAAGAATTAGTAGAGGAAAAGATTTCGGACAGACCGGAGTTGTTTTTAGTTGAGGTAAAGATGTTGCCGAACAACAAACTTATAATTCATGTGGATGGCGATGAAGGAATCAGTATACAGGATTGTGCTGCGATCAGCAGGCATGTTGGATTCCATCTGGAAGAAGAGAATACAATAGAGAAGGCTTACAATCTTGAAGTTTCTTCTCCAGGGGTTGGGGAGCCTTTAAAGCTGAAACGACAGTATCAAAAAAATACCGGACGTGATTTGAGTGTTAAGCTTGCGGGTGGTGAAATCATGGAGGGTAAATTGCTGGAAGTGAATGAGACGGCAATCACGATTGAGGCTAAAGTAAAAGAAAAAGGTAAAAAAGTGCAGCTGGTTGCAACCAGCTTAGACTTTGATAATATATTAGAAACAAAGGTTTTAATTTCATTTAAATAAAAATGAGCAATATTAATTTAATCGATTCATTTCAAGAATTCAAAGAATTCAAGAACATCGACCGTCCTACGGTGATCAGTGTGCTGGAAGAGGTATTTCGCAGTATGCTGCGTAAGAAATATGGTACTGATGAGAATTGTGATGTGATTGTGAACCCTGATAATGGTGATTTGGAGATCTGGCGTACAAGAAAAGTGATGGAAGATGGCTTTTCTGAGGATGATGATCTGGAAATTGAACTTGCAGAGGTTAAACAATTGGATGCAGATATGGAAGTTGGCGATGACTACATTGAGCAGATCACTTTAGAGAGTTTTGGAAGACGTGCTATTCTAGCCGCCCGTCAGACACTTGTTTCCAAAGTACTGGAATTAGAAAAAGACGAAATCTTTAAGAAATATAAGGACAGAGTTGGTGAGATTGTAACAGGAGAAGTGTACCAGGTTTGGAAAAAAGAAACATTGGTACTTGATGATGAAGGCAATGAGTTAATGATGCCTAAAACTGAACAGATCCCTGCTGATTATTTCAAAAAAGGAGATACTGTACGTGCCGTAATTCTGAAGGTGGATATGATGAACAGTACACCTAAGATTATTATTTCGAGGATCGCTCCGGAGTTCCTGCAGCGTTTATTTGAAATTGAGGTTCCTGAGATCTTTGATGGATTAATCACCATCAAGAAAATCGTTCGTGAACCAGGTGAGCGTGCCAAGGTTGCTGTTGAATCATATGATGACAGAATTGACCCTGTTGGTGCTTGTGTGGGGATGAAAGGATCACGTATTCACGGAATCGTCAGAGAGTTGAAAAATGAGAATATTGATGTAATCAATTTCACCAACAATATATCATTGTATATCACCAGGGCGCTTAGTCCTGCGAAGATCACTTCAATTAAACTGGATGATGTTACCAAACATGCTTCGGTTTATCTGAAACCTGATCAGGTTTCTCTTGCAATTGGACGTGGTGGTCACAACATTAAACTTGCCGGTAAATTAACCGGATATGAAATTGATGTTTACCGTGAAGCTGGTGAAGAAGATGAGGATGTGGATATCGAGGAGTTCTCGGATGAAATCGATAGCTGGATCATTGATGAGCTGAAAGCCATCGGATGTGATACAGCGAGAAGTGTACTGGCATTGTCAGTAGATGAATTAGTAAAAAGAACTGACCTTGAAGAAGAGACGATCAAAGAAGTGATCAGTATTCTTCAGTCAGAATTTGAGTAGACGTTAACTTGGTCAATTAAAAAACAAATATATACGGATGAAGATTGCAGGGAATCTGTGATCTTCATACTGATAAAAAACAATTTGTACTGATGAAAAAACAAGAATAAACGTTACTTTTGTATAAGAATTAAGTAAAAATAGGAGATCAATGTCAGACGACAAACCAATAATTTTATTCAAAGCAGTTAAGGAACTTAACGTAGGAATAGCTACGGCCGTTGAGTTTTTGGAAAAGAAAGGCTTTTCTGTTGAGAATAAACCCACTACCAAACTCTCCCGAGATATGTATAATGCATTATTGAAGGAGTTTCAGGGTGATAAAATCGTAAAAGAAGAAGCCAATCAAATTGTCATTGGTAAAATTCGTCGTGATGAGCCTGAAGTAACTGAGAAAGCTGCTGAAGCACCCAGAAAGAATGTAGAATTTGAAAATGAAGGGATCTTAATTAAGAACCTTCATTCCTATGCTCCTCCTGTTGAGAAACACAAGGAAGAAGTGCCTGCGCAACCTGTTAAAGAAGTTGCAGCAGAAAAGGAACCTGAAAAGGTTGACGATGGAGCATTGAAAGGTGTTAAGATCGTTGGGAAAATCAACCTTGACGATTTAAACTCGAAAACGCGTCCCGTAAAGAAAGAAGAAGTTTCTGCACCTGAGGTTAAAGCTGAAGAACCGGTTGCTCCGGTGACCCCGGCAGAAAAACCTGCTGAAATTATTCAGGAAGCCCCTAAGGTTGTTCAGGAAGATGCTAGACCGGTTGAAAAACCAGTTGAGCAGGCTGCTGAGGTAAAGGCCGAAGTGGTTAAACCAGCAGAAGAAGTAAAAGTAGAAGAAAAACCTATACCTGTGGAATCACCAGTTGTTAAAGCAGAACCGGTTAAAGATGTAGTTGCACCAAAATCTGATAAGCCTGACGAAGTTGAGGTGATCAAAGCGCGTTCGGTGAAACTTTCCGGACCAAACATCATTGGTAAAATCGTTTTGCCGACAACACCTGAGCGGAAATCACAACCTGTGGCTTCTTCAGCAGAGAGTAATGACGCAAAAAGAAAACGTAAGCGTAAAAAAACTCCGGGAGCGCCTGGACAACATCCGCAAGCTGGTGGTCATCAGGGCACTGGCGGACAACAGGGTGCTGGAGGTAATGCGTCGTCTACTCCTGCAAGACCTGCCGGAGCACCAACGTTTACAAACAGACCTGATTTCAGGAACAACACAAATAATACAGCCAACAGGCCTAACTTTAGAAACAATAAACCTGGAGCAACAGGTGGTCCTAAAGAAGAACCTACGGAAAAAGAAATACAAGACCAGATTAAAGCTACACTTGCACGATTAAGTGGTGCTGGTAAATCAGGCAAATTCGCACAACGCGCGAAACTGCGTCGTGGTAAACGTGATGATGTAGCCCTGTCAGCGGAAGAAGCGGCAATGGAGCTGGAATCACAATCCAAAGTATTAAAAGTAACAGAGTTTGTTACAGCTAATGAATTAGCGAGTATGATGGACGTGCCGGTAACTAAAATTATTGGTACATGTATGAGTCTGGGTATGTTCGTATCCATCAATCAGCGTCTGGATGCGGAGACATTAACAATCGTTGCTGACGAATTTGGCTATGAAATCCAATTCGTGAAACCTGATGATGAAGGTGACAGCATTATTGAAGAGGCGGATGAGCCGGAAGATTTGATTCCGAGAGCACCGGTAGTAACGATCATGGGTCACGTGGATCATGGTAAAACCTCATTACTGGATTATATCAGGAAAGCAAATGTTGTGGCTGGTGAGGCAGGGGGTATTACTCAGCATATCGGTGCCTATATGGTAACTACACCAACCGGCAAAAAAGTTACCTTCCTTGATACACCGGGTCACGAAGCCTTTACAGCGATGCGTGCACGTGGTGCGAAAGTAGCAGATATTGCAATTATTGTTATTGCTGCAGACGATGCGGTGATGCCGCAAACTAAAGAAGCAATCAGTCATGCTCAGGCTGCTGGTGTACCTTTGGTGTTTGCGTTCACAAAAATTGATAAACCAGGAGCTAACTCTGATAAAATCCGTGAACAGTTATCAATCATGAATATCCTCGTTGAAGATTGGGGTGGTAAATTCCAGTCGCAGGAGATTTCAGGTAAAAGCGGATTAAATGTAGATACGCTTTTAGATAAAGTGTTGTTAGAGGCTGAACTTTTAGAGTTGACAGCTAATCCTAACAAACGTGCAACAGGTAGTGTAATCGAGGCAACACTTGATAAAGGCCGTGGTATCGTGACAACAGTCTTGGTGCAGGCAGGTACATTAAAAGTAGGCGATCCTATTCTTGCAGGTAGCTATAGCGGTCGTGTAAAAGCACTTTTTAACGAGCGTGGACAGAAAGTTGACAAGGCAGGACCTTCAGTACCGGTACAGGTATTGGGTATGCAGGGAGCCCCTACCGCAGGTGATAAATTCAATGCAGTTGAAAATGAATCTGAGGCCAGGGAAATTGCAAACAAACGTTTACAATTGATGCGTGAGCAGGGCTTGAGAACACAGAAACATATTACACTTGATGAGATTGGACGTCGTTTAGCAATTGGTAACTTTAAAGAGCTTAACCTGATTGTTAAGGGTGATGTGGATGGTTCGATTGAAGCATTAGCAGATTCATTACTGAAACTATCTACTGAGGAGATACAAATCAATATTATTAGTAAAGCGGTTGGTCAGATTTCTGAATCTGATGTATTATTGGCATCTGCTTCTGATGCAATCATCATCGGTTTCCAGGTTCGTCCTTCGTCAGGAGCAAGAAAGCTTGCTGAGGCTGAACAAATAGATATCCGTCTGTATTCTATTATCTACGATGCAATCAACGAGATCAAAGCAGCGATGGAAGGTATGCTTGCTCCTGAGTTCCAGGAAAAAATTACCGCCAACGTGGAGATCAGGGATACCTTTAAAATTACTAAAGTTGGTACGATCGCAGGGTGTATGGTCCTTGACGGAACAATCACACGTAACAGTAAGATCCGTATCGTTAGAGATGGTGTTGTAGTTTACACAGGTGAACTGGCTTCATTGAAACGTTATAAAGATGATGTTAAGGAAGTATCCAGAGGTTATGAATGTGGATTGAACATTCAGAATTTTAATAACATTGAAGTAGGCGATATCGTTGAAGCCTACGAACAAGTAGAGGTAAAAAGGAAACTATAAGTTTTAATATTTAATAATAAACACCCTGCCATGAATGCTTTGACCACAAGGTTTTTAATTCTGGCAGGGTGTTTTTTTATGCAGATGACTTTATCTGCACAGACCAGGTTCCCTGTTTGCGGCCCTCAGGTAAAGTTTTATACAAAAGACAGTATTAGAGTGATCACCTTTGGCGCGAGCACCGTAGAAGGCTTTCCAAAGCCTTTAAGCTTTCAGGCGCCATTACAGTCTTACCTGGAGAATTGTTATCGTGTAAAGCCTATAAACATATTTAATTTTGGTATTTCCGGGGAGACAACAGGTCAGGGACTTTTAAGGATAGATGCTGCCTTAAGTAATCAAGCTGATTTCTTTTTAATATTAATGGGCGCAAATGATGCGATCAGAATTGCAGATAATCAACAGCGTGTCAGCGAGACTGTTAATAATATGCGGATACTGATAGGAAAAGCCAAAGCAAAAAATCTTCCCGTTATCATTGGAACAGTACAGTATTTCGTTGAGGATCGGGGAACCACCGCTGAGCGTAACCTTGCTCGAAGACGCAATAGATTTATTGACCAGATTAATGGTGCTTACAGAAATCTCGCCCAGGAAACCAATTCCCGAATCGCTGATATCAATTCAACCATGGGCAAAGATATTTCGTTATATGCAGATGGTGTGCACCCTAACAGGAGAGGATACAATGTATTGGGTATCGTATGGTTTGATGCAATTACTCAGGAAATAGCTCAGAATTTTCAGTCGGTAGGTATAGTGCAAAACTATCCTAACCCGGCCAATAGCTATACTAGAATAGGATTCACTTTAGCATCAGCTGCGCGTATAAAAATTACAATGTACAATAGCGCCGGACAAAATATGGGTGTTATTTTTGATGATTATAGAAACTCAGGTTATCAGGAGGAGCAGATAACGACTTCTCAATATCCTGCCGGGATTTATATCCTGTACTATGAGTTACTGGGTCTACGCTTCTCCAGGAAGCTGATCATCCAGCACTGATTTCTGTACTTAGTATGTCTACAAAATTATCCTATTCGGCGTAATTTTTTGAGCTTTTATCTCATTTCTAGTGTTCTTCGGTATTATTTTTGTTAAAACTTGTACTTTTAAATAGAAAATGTCTCTATTTAAAGAATCACATTAACTATTAGATGCAGGAGACAGAGATTATATCCAATAAAAAGAATTTTGATTTCGTAGATACTATCAGGTGTATATCCATGATTGGGATTGTATTTGAGCACACAGAAGTGTTTGGGACGCCACAATATGAATCATTCTTTACAAGTTTGCTTCAGGTATCATTTATTCAGTTTTTTAAGTTTTCTACAATAGCTTTTTTTCTGATAGCGGGATTTCTTATTAATCATAAATTTACAGAATATACCCCCTGGCAATATTTAAAAAATAGGTTTAAGAACACAATTGGTCCATGGGCCTTCTGGCTAAACATTTTTATTTTAATAAATGTCATCAACCTACTTTTCATAGCTTATTTTAAATACAACGGTGAGCGCCATATGCCTTCTCCTTTTATTGATTACTTGCTCTCCACCTATTATAAGATTATAGTTGATACCAGTTTTTGGTTTATACTGAATTTTTTAATTTGTATAGCAATTTTGTTAGCCTTTAAAAGGTTTATATATAGCAAAGTATTTGGGGCAGTATTAGGAATATTTACGCTATTCTATAGCATTAATTTATATCATGGATGGATTATAACCCGTCATACTACAGCGTTGTTCGGATTCGTATTTTTTCTTTGGTTAGGAGCTTACATGAATAAACATAGTGATATGTTATTTGGCTTTATCCGAAAAACTTCTATTAGCTGGTTAGTAAGTATTACAGTTGTCCTATTTTTTGTATCCGATCTGGAGACCATCTATCTTAAAACAATTGGGAGTCAGGATCCATACAATACCTTGCACTTCACCAACATCCTGTACTCATTATCTTTTTTCCTCGTACTAATTAAAATTGGCTCAATTCCATCAGTCAATAAGATATTTCAACCTAGAGTTACAACCTTTGGTATCTATCTTATTCATCCAATTATTATTCAGCATCTGCTAAACGAATTATTTCATCCACTTCACTGGTATTTACAGTCATTGACGCTAGCTGAAGCCATAGGTTACAGTATTTTGAGATTTTTGGTTACCTACGGTATCACCTTTATGATTGTAAGTGGCCTGTCAAAGGGTAAGTTGAGTTGGTCAATAGGGCGTTGACACCCTTAAACATTAAACAAACTAATTTTGCCCCAACTGATGCCAGATAGCTGAAAGTAACATTTTATTGTAGTCGGCTTTAGAAGAGGGTGAACTCTGGAAAGCGTTTTTAATTTCCGATTTAACTTTGGATGGTAGTTCATGCTTTTGACTCCAGTATTTTTTGAACAAGCGCTTGGAGCCTTTTTTGAACTCGTGGTCAGTAATTAAGGTTGCTTCATGCATTGAGTTGAGCACTTTGACCGTCTCAATGATTTCCAATCCACTCTTTGTTGCGGCTCCCGTTATATCCTTATCATGCTTTCTGAAGAAGTTAAGCGTTTTTCCACTTACATGAAGGGTCCCTTGTTTAGCAATTTCGACCCAAAAGAGCCAATCCCCACAAAATTTAAACTTTAAAAAGTCTTTTGATACATGTTTATAAAGATCCTTTTTCCATAAGACCATGCTGGCATTGAATATAGAATTATTCATTAGCATATATCTTTTGATGTAGTCATGGCCTTCAATAAGCTCAGAAAGGTATGGATGCTGGGAAACCCACATTATTTCATTTGTATTGTAAACACAATAAGATTGACAATAGCTAATCACACAATTATTATCCTTATCAAAACCCTGAACCAGCTCTTCCAGCAGATTTGGTTCACACCAGTCGTCACTTTCTGCGATCCAGATCAGATCAGCAGCAGCGAGGGAAATCCCCCGTTCCCATTGCTTAAATGTACTTCCGCTATTTTCTGTATTGTAAACGATATGACTAACTTTGGAAACATTTCTAAAGGTTTCAATTATATCTCTGCTATTGTCAGTTGAGCAATCATCTAATATGAGCAGTTCAAAATCCTGAAAAGTTTGGGATAAAATACTATTGATGCGTTGTGCTAAGTATTCAGCATGATTATAGTTTGGTATAATAACAGATACTCTTGGCATTTGGATTTATCAAAATGAAAGGATTAAAGATACAATAGAAATGAGGATATTTTAAATTTTATCTGTGTATCTTTATTGTTTTAAATTTTAACAATCAATATGTCTTCTATTGCTGAGGTTGATTATTCAATAATTATATGTTCATATAATCCCGATGACCATCTGTTGAAACGATGTTTGAGAGCCGTATCAGCACTTTTTTTTGAGGGCTTAAGATCAGAGATCATTCTCGTTGATAATAACAGTACAGCTCCTTTGGCTGAAAAGGAGTATATTAAACAATTCGTTCAGGACACAGGTGCCAGCCTCTTACAAGTTAGTCAACCAGGACTTCGTTACGCGAGAATGGCAGCAATTGAGGCTTCGAAAGGGAAGTATGTTGTTTTTTTTGATGATGATAATGAACCTGATCCAAATTATTTACAGGAACTTTCTGCACTTAACAGGGATTTACCCACCGTTGCTGCTTGGGGACCGGGTATTGTCGATGTAGATTTTATTAATGGGATTAGCAAAGAACTGAAATCTTATGCAACTGAGGCGTTTCAAGACCGCCATGAGACCTCAGTGACCTATTCGAATCAGCACTCCTGGCAGCCTTGTTATCCCTATGGAACTGGCATGTGTCTCAGGAAAAATTATTTGATTAACTATCTTTCATTAGCCGAAAAGAATAAGTTTACATTGACAGGTAGAAAAGGGTTGTCTATGAGCAGTGGAGAGGATATACAGATGGTTCTTTTTTGCATTAGCAAGGGAGCCGCAGCCGGTGTAGCGCCTGGCTTAAAACTTACGCATATGATACCTTCCAAGCGCGCTAACTTCGACTATCTGAAGAAGCTGACTTATGGAACCAGCGTTTGTTATAGCACTTGTGTTTTTGAAGTGTTTCCAGACAGTATTCAAGAAGTAGAGAACAGAGCGGTCAGTGAAAGAAGGTTTGTGAAAAAGGCAATGAAGAAGTATTTCAAACTGATTTTTCAGAATGCTCCGGAAAAGACATTTGATTTGATCAATTATATAGGAGTAGTATCTGGAGATTATATGGTTTTGAATAAATCTGTCCCTTCGTCAATCAAATGGATTTTGAAGAAATTAAAAGCCTTTTAGCGGGTTTTTATCCATCTTTTGAATCTTCTCCTCCATGAATTATGTTTCCTCCAACGTTCATCTAGTTTAAAATCATAATTAAATACGGCATAATCCGCTTTTTTTTCTGGAAGGAAATATTCTGGATAGGTGATGTTAGCAATCTCCTCTAATGGAATACTGGCATATGGACTATCTAATGACACTGTGTGAGTGGCAGCATCGCCATAGCCTATATTGGAAATAAGATTTACATTGGGATTTACTGAAAGGCTGTTGTTAAAATAGTTTATTAATGCCAGCTGGTAGTCCCATGTATCAATTTTCCCTGACTTCACATCTTTGAAAATACGTACCCATTGTTCAATCAGAAAAGCATCTGTAAAGATATTGCCCATTTTCTCAGCTACTTCATGCTCATCATATCTTTTGAGATCTTTATCATAATCAGCCCAAACCCGTCTCCATGAGGCCCAGCCCCATACATGGGTTTGATTTCCAAAATAGATACTTTCATTTCCCCAGATTTTTCCATGTTGAAGATTGCATCCCGTTACATGTCTTATTCTGGTATCATACCTGAATTTTTCAAGGAGAGTATCACAGTAATGAAAGAAGCTTTTCGCAGGTAAACAATCGTCTTCCAGGATAATCCCTTCTTCTTCATTTTCGAAAAACCAGTCAATTGCGGAAGAAACCGCCTGCTTACAACCCAGATTACTTGTCCTTATTAGCTTTTTGACGTCACAGGGCCAGTCGATCTGAGAAACGACATCAATTGTCTGTTGACACAACAAAGCTTCCTCATGCCGTTCTGCACGGGGGCCATCTGCAGCAAGATATAATCGTGATGGTTTGGCTGCTCTGATCTCATTGAACACGCGCAAGGTCGTATCAGGTCTGTTGAATATTAAAAATAATACGGGGGATTTGGTCAAGTAATTATCCATTGTGACTTAATTTTAATGCCTGTTTGTATACCTTCATCGTTTCATTTGCAGTTCTCTCCCAAGTGAATTTCCCTGCCTGTTCTACTCCTTTTGTGATGTGAAGCTTTCTTAATTCACTATCTTTTAGCAAATCGTTTAATTTCTCTTTCAAGTCTGCGGAGTTATTGGATTCGAAATATATCCCCGCATCGCCAGCAACCTCAGGGAATGAACTATTATTGGTTAGGATTACAGGGCATCCTGCAGCCATAGCTTCTAATACCGGGATTCCAAAACCCTCATATTCTGAAGGAAAGACAAAACATAATGCATTTTGATAAAAACCTGCAAGCTCTTTGTCTTCAAAGTTTTTCTGCAGTACTCGCCCTCTAAGTCCGAGCTGATCAATTAGAGATAGTTCCTCTGGACTCAAAGGATTACCACCAGCGCAGAAGATATAAATGTCTGGGTACTGTTGCATAATAGGAACAATGGCTTTGACAAAAAAATTGAAGTTTTTATACACAGATCTTTTTCCAACGAAAAGTATGTATTTCTCTGGCAGGTTCTGATTTAGTATTGTTTGATGTGTAATTGTATGTGCCAGGTAAACGACCTCTATTTTCTCAGCATCAATATGAGGATAAAAATGGAGCAGATCTTTTTTTGTGTTTTCGGAAATGGCAATTATTTTGGTAGCAGCTTCAATTAGTAGCTTTTTATTGTGAATAGTTTCAGGCTCACTGGTAAAATAATGTGGGTACAATTCATGAATCATATCATGTACCGTAAGCACAAAAGGTTTATTTTTCAAGTGTACCAAGAAGTATGGGTCATAATAAGTTGGAATAAACAGATCCATTTTCTGTTCTTCCAATAGGCTTATCGTATTTTGAATGCTTTTTCTTTTTAATTTTCTGGGAAGAAAAGGCCGGAAGATTTTACTGTTTCTTATAAAAAACTCATTTTTTTTTTGAAAGCTGGCCTCAAAAAAAACACTTTCCTTAAAATATAGATTGTCTGTATAAAGCAGGGGGAATTTAATCTTCAGGTCTCTGTTCTTTAAAAACTCGGTGTAAAGTTCTATGAAATATCTGGATATCCCTCCAAATTCTTGGTGATCGAAGATTTGTGTATCAAGAAGTATCTTAGTCATCTTTACTTGTTTTTCGGTATAACTTTAATTTCAATTCCCTGAATAGAAGCCTGATGAAAGCATTGGGGCCAAGATATTTCCAAACTATTTTGTGTTTTTCTTTCAAAAATTGGATATCATAAGTAGTAGAGGAAATTCCTTGCAACCCAAAAGTGGCTATCAAATGGTTTTTATAAATGAATTGAAATGAAGGATCATTCCAACATTGAATATTTAAATACCAATCTGCCCATACTGGGAATTTTAAGTCGTATTGGTATTTCTTAAATACAGAAGCGGGATAAAATATTGCCTGGTGGCAAATATTCAATTTTGCCAGCCGGTATGAAGAATACTGATCTTTGTAAATTATATCATTTACATTGACCATCCCATAATAGATTGCATTTGGAATGGTCATTTCTGCAATCATCTGTTTAAAACCATCTTCAAGAAGATCATCTGCACCTAAAAAAAGTACCCAATCGCCCTTGACATAACCTATTCCCTTGTTCATTGCGTCGTAGATACCGTTATCTGGTTCCGATACCCAGTGATCAACGAGGTCTCCATATTCATTGATGATGTCAATTGTCTGATCTTTACTGCCTCCATCAATGATGATTAATTGGAGGTTAGAACAATTCTGTTGTTTAACTCTGTCTAAACAGCTCCGAAGATGCCTTGCAGCATTATAGGTTACAATGATCAACGAGATAGTGGGTTCTCTCATAACAAATATTGGCTCAATCCTTTTGTACAATAAGTCAATTTATTCAAAGCAGTTTGTTTTAGGAGCTCATCATTGATATTTAATCCTGTCCGGGTTTTTTCCGGATGATATATATGAAAAACTATTCCAGAAAATTTAATAACTCTTTTTTCAACACCAGAGTTGATCAATCTCAGCCCAATTTCATTATCTTCCCTTCCCCATCCTGTAAATGCTTCGTTATAACCATTTACCTTAATCAGGTCTGACCGCCAGAATGCCATATTGCAACCCCGTAAATAATAAACGTCGTCATTTTTATACGTTTCCAATCTTTTTGACAGAAACGGGATGCGCAAGCCATTCGCTACATTGGTAAGTCCTTTTGTGAAGAGGGAAATTTTTGTTTGATGTGTCTTTAATAATTTTTTAGAGAGTTCTTTCTTCATAATAACTCTACTTCCACTGACAAAACTGTTCTTTTTGCTGAAAATGATGTGATCTTCGATATAATGTCTCTCCAAGATCAGATCTCCATCAATCTGGATGATATAATCTCCAGTGGCAGCGGCAATTGCTTTATTCCTTATTTTTGATAATTGAAAACCCTCGTCTTCCTGCCATACATGCTTTAGAGGTACAGGAAAGCTCTTCGCATAATGCAAGATTAATTCTTCGGTTTCGTGAGTAGAACCATCGTCTGCGATAACAACCTCTGAAGGCACCACTGTCTGGCGTAAAACACTTTCCAGACAAAGGTTGAGTGCGTCCGGCCAGTTGTAAGTGGAGATGATCAAAGAAACCTTAAGATTGTTCATAACCGTTGTGACAGAATTTTAATTTATTATTCAAAGTATGTATAACTGTTTCTGCATGGCTGGATTCATTTGCAAGTGATGATTGGTCGTGAGACAAATGATACTGTACAGCCTTAAATTTTATTGCAATTTTTTGTTTTTGATTATTTACGAATCTGGCAGCCAGCTCCTCATCTTCGTGCCCCCAGCCCTCGAGATCATTACTATATCCATTCACTAATACAAAATCTGATTTCCAAAAGGCAAGATTACTTCCTCTCACACTTTGTGAGTTGTTGCTTTTCTTTTTAAATAAGAAAGATAAAATTGGAAAGCGAATCGCATTGAATCTGTTAATCAGTCCCTTTGAGAAAAAATTAAAATCTATATGAGAGTTTTTATATAGATAAGGTAGTAATTTTTGATCAATATGTGCACGGGTTCCTCTTATGAATACATCAGGTTCCGCTAAACTTTGATGATCCTGTATAAAATGTTTGTTAAGGATAACATCTCCGTCGATCTGTACAATATAAGTTCCTGAGGATTGTTTAATTGCCTTATTTAAGATGAGAGTCTTTCTAAAACCTAAATCCTCATGCCAAATATGTAGCAGAGGAACTGGGAAGTGTTTTTTGATATCATCTATAACTTGCCTTGTAGGCAGAGCAGAGCCATCATCGGCGATAATAACCTCAGAGGGCAGCACAGTTTGCTCCCTGATACTGAGCAGGCATAATCTGAGCGCTTCCGGCCAGTTATACGTAGAAACGATGAGTGTTATATCAGGCATATGATGCTGTTAGTAATTATTCTGCAAAGGTCTGCATATCTATTAATCGTTTGTAGAGACCACTCTTATTCAGCAATTCTAGATGGCTGCCTTTTTCCAGGACCCTGCCATTTTCAATTACAATGATTATATCCGCATGCTGAATTGTACTTAGGCGGTGAGCAATAACAATTGATGTTCGGTTTTTCATCAAGTTGTTTAGTGCTTCCTGAACAAGCTTCTCAGATTCAGTATCAAGAGCAGATGTGGCTTCATCGAGCAGCATGATGGGAGGGTTTGCCAAAACAGCTCTGGCAATGCAAACCCTTTGGCGCTGTCCTCCTGAAAGGCGGTTACCTCTGTCCCCCACAAAAGTCTGGTATCCATTTTCAGCTTGTAGGATAAACTCATGTGCATTGGCAATCTTTGCGGCTGCTATTACTTCTTCTTCTGATGCATCTGGTCTCGCATAAGCGATATTATTAAAGATTGTGTCATTGAAGAGGAATGACTCTTGATTAACAGTTCCAAGCTGTTGTCTCAGACTCTCTACATTCACGTCTCTCAGATCAAGACCATCAATTTTCAGAGATCCTGATTTTGGGTCATTAAAACGAGGTATCAAATCCATTATAGTACTTTTCCCACCACCAGATGGGCCAACCAACGCAATAGTCTTGCCTTTCTCCACTTCAAAACTTACATCTTTCAACACCTGCTTGTCTCCATAAAAGAAATTTACATTCTCAAATGATAGCTTTTTATTGAACTCAGTTAATACTACGGCATCTTTTTTATCGGTTAGTTCCGGTTTAGTATCAATCAGTTCAATAACCCTTTCTCCTGCAGCTATCCCTGTATGTATAGAGCTAAATGAATCGCTGATTGCTTTTACAGGCTGCATCACCTGGGAGAAAACAGCAATGTACATGATAAACTCAGAAGGTGTAAATTCGGTACTCTGGCCACTAATCACAAGCTGGCCTCCGTACAGTACAATCAGTACAACTACCAGAACACCCAAGGATTGAGACACAGGCGAGGCCAGCTGTTGTCTCCTGACCATCTTCCTGTTGATATTGGAATAATATTCGTTTTCATGCTGGAATTTACTTTTGGCTCTTTCAGTTGCGTTGAAAGCTTTGACAATCTTAATCCCGCTTAATGACTCATCAAGGAAACCAATCATTTTTGCAAAAGATTCATGTGCCGCGGTTGCCTGGGCTTTGAGACGTTTTACAATTTTACTGATGATAAATCCTGATACTGGGATAACCAACAATGAAAAAAGAGTGAGTTTTACCGAGATGCTAAGAAGAACTATCACATAAAATATCAGTTGCAGAGGTTCTTTAAATGCAACTTGAAGCGTATTGGTAACCGTAAATTGAACAACCTGGACATCTGAAGCTACTTTTGAAATAATATCTCCTTTTCTTTCGCTGTTGAAATATCCAAGATGCAAGTCCATTACATTATTATAAACTGTTTTTCTAAGATTCAGTAAAGTATGCACTCTCAAGTCCTCCATGAACCTTTGTGAAAGATAGCGGAATAAATTTGACAACAGTACTGAGGCCAGGATCACAGTACAAACTAACTCCAATGTCTCCGTTTTACCATGGGTATTGATGGAATAATCTATATAATTTCTGAACCTTGCAAGAAAATCAAAAGATGATGCTACCTTTTCTATGCTATTACTGTTGACCGGCTCTGATCTGTTTACAAACAGAGTATCTAGTAATGGGGCTAGCAGGGTGAAGTTAAAAGTATTGAAAAATACCGATAAAAGGGTAGCTATAATGTATGGAATCGCAAACTTTTCTATGGGTTTGGCGAATGATAATAGTCTGAAATAGGTCTTCATTTAAACTTGAAAATTTAGCGAAGGTACGAAATTAGTATTTGTAATATCCAATGTTGCATTTGAGCAGGTTTCAATCCAATTCTGAAGCTTCAATATATACAGATTATTTATTTTGCAGGTGCAGATATATTCTGGTTCTTTGCAGGAAGGGAGGTTACCATGAGAACAACGTCACAACTTTTATCTGGAATAAAAAATGGAGATTATTTGTCTTTGGCCAGAGGACTGACTTTAGTTGAAAATGAACTGCCGGGAAGTGGATCACTGTTAAAGAATCTGGATGTCAATCATGATATTCCCGTAGTTGGAATTACCGGTCCACCCGGTGCTGGAAAAAGTACGCTGGTGAATGCCATGATAGGAATATGGAGTGCTGAAGGTAAGAAGATTGCCGTGCTGGCAGTAGATCCCACCTCTCCGTTTAATCTGGGCTCACTTCTTGGTGACAGGATACGAATGTCTACGCATTTTAATAATCCTGATGTTTATATCCGATCTGTTGCTACCCGCGGTTCGGTGGGTGGGCTTGCAGGAAAAATTATTGAGATGACTGATATATTAAGATCTTCCAATTTTGATGTTATCCTGATAGAAACTGTGGGCGTGGGACAGTCAGAGATTGAAATTGCCGGTTTGGCAGATTTTACTATGATCGTTTTGGTACCCGAAGCCGGTGATGAAATTCAGCATATCAAGTCCGGATTGATGGAAATAGGCAATGCTTTTATTGTGAACAAGGCGGACAGGGATGGAGCGGAGTCTTTTGCCAACCGGTTGAGCAAATCACTGCACCATCGCGCAGATCCTGTTCCAGTTTTTAAAACTATAGCAGATAAGAATTCAGGTATTGAAGAAATATTGCAGTGGTTAAGCACAGCAAACATCAGGGATAATGTAAGAAGATTATTTCTGTATGCAGAAAAAGCCTATAAGCTAATACAGCATAAGCGCATGCAAGATGTATCAAAAACTGACCTACAGGATCATCTTTCGTCCTCCTATCTCAACTCAGATTTTAATCTTTACCGCTTTATAGAACAGTACGATCATAAGTGCTGAGCTTACTTGAGTACTGTTGAGCTCAGCTGTTTCTTCTTCCAATGATCTTCCCTGCTACTGTAAAGAAAGAATTTAGCCCACTTGTATTTATCTTTTAAATGTGGTGCATATTCTATACCTAATGTCCTGTGTGGTATATCAGGGTCATTTGCCAGACACTCCCTGATTGCCATCGAATAAACGGTAGGTCCTGTCATCTTATGCACATCATGAGGGTATCTGTTTTGGGCAATATTATCCAGTATCATTTCCATTGTTCTTTTCAAAAATGGGTGACCAGCTTGATAGATCATAGCCCATTGTACAAAAAAAGCCGGATTTTTTTCTGGTGAAAGGAGTGCCTGGTCGTCAGGTTTGATAAAATCATCAAGACGGCTCTTTACACTGCAGTCAATATCAAGATATACTCCTCCCTTTTTATAAAGTACAGCATATCTGAAAAAATCTGCTTTGGCGGCGCCGATGTTGAGCCTGCTATAGAGCTCAAAAACTTCAGGGTCAAATTCATCTTTAAGAAATCTGGCTATGCGGGCATCATCATAGAACTCGTATGTATAGGCAGGATTTTTTTTCCTGAGCCTGGAGATATGCAAGCGGGGAATTAAAGGCAGTTTCGAAGACTTAAAGGTTTGATGTATGATTTTTGGTATTGACATGTTATAATAATGTTGGAGTACTATTCATGATCTCTTCAATTTCATCCGCTTCAACAGGAATATGTTTCATCAGATCAATGTTGCCATCATGGGTTAGCAAAATATTGTTTTCAAGGCGAATACCAAAACCTTCTTCAGGAATGTAGATGCCCGGCTCGCATGTAAGTACGTTTCCTGAAGAAAAAGGCAGATAGCGATTTGCAAGGTCATGTACATCAAGGCCTAAATGGTGACTGATGCCATGCATAAAATATTTTTTATATAAAGGGTAAGCTGGATTTTGTTTCTTAACGTCGTTTGCAGCCAGCAAGTTTAAGCCAATCAATTGTTCTGTCATCAGTTCGCCAACATTCTGATTATACTCCTTGCTTGAAATGCCAGGCACCATTAATTTTATTGCTTCCTTCATCACATGCAAAACGGCATTATAAACTTCCCTCTGCCTTGTTGTATACCTGCGGTTTACAGGAACAGTGCGGGTCATGTCTGCATTGTAATTTGCATATTCAGCGCCAAAATCCATTAGGATCAGGTCTCCATTTTTACAGGACTGGTTGTTGTCATTATAGTGGAGAATATTTGCATTTATCCCTGAGGCTATAATCGGAGGATAAGCATGGCCGGTAGCCCGGCGTCTTATAAATTCATGAATAATCTCCGCTTCGATCTCATATTCTGATACACCAGGTTGTATATACTGAAGCGCACGTAAAAAAGCATTCCCCGTGATATCACAGGCTTTTTTTATAAGTTGCACCTCATGATGTGACTTTGTGTCACGTAGCTGACGCATCAATGGTGCAGCTCTTTCATAATGATGAAGCGGATATTTAGCCTTCATCTGCTCAATAAAACGGATATCTGATGAAGTGAATGAAGATCCTGTTGTAACATTTTCATTTACATTCAAATATATGTTGTCCGCAAAAGCGATGATACTTTGCAAAATGTTGTCAAAATCATCTATCCAGTAAACAGATTGGATGCCGGATGCTTTCTGTGCGGCCGTTTTTGAGTATTTATGGCCTTCCCACACTTGAATGTCCTCATTGGTCTGTCTTAAAAAAAGGACTTCGCTGTATAATGGGTTAGGACAATTAGGGTAAATAAGCAGAATGGTCTTCTCCTGATCAATGCCAGAAAGGTAAAAGAGATCTGCATTTTGTTTAAAAGGATAGTCCTGATCACCACTTCTGGTGAATTCATCATTAGATCGAAATATAGCTAAGGAGTTGTTTTTTAGCAGTTTCCGTAATTTTATTCTATTTTCAATAAATAACGTACTTTCTATATCTTCGTATTTCATGATGGTACTGACTATATTGGCAAATAAAGTCAAATATATCCAAATCCTCAAATATGTTAAATTTGGAACGGTGTTTGTATACCTGTTGTGAGAAATAAAAATTTGTTTAATTTTGCTACACAAAAAAATTATACAGTTTAAATTTGTTTAACCTTAAAAAAGAAAAATTATGAATTATTCTACTTTGAAGAAGGGGCTAGCATTATCCTTTGTAACGGCTGTTGGAGTGTCTACTCTAGCATCTGCACAGGATTCTACTGCAACTTCATCTTCAGCCAAAGTATTTGGTGGAAGAGGCCAGTACAGAACTTGGTCAGTTGGTGTTAATGGTGGTGTTTTATCTCCGTTCGTTGCGATCGGTGGATCAAATGACTTCACTAATGCTGATGTGAACTTAGGTTATGGTATCTCATTAAAGAAACAATTAGGTCACGCTTTCGGTATTGAAGGAAACATTTTCCGTGGAAAAGTTTCTGGAACTAACAAAGATGCTGCTAGTGGTGTTCAGTACACAGAACAAGGCTTAGGTGGTGTTAGAGAGTCTGAGACTTCAATCGGTTACGCTGCTGACATTAGAGGTGTTGTTAACGTTGCTACTGTTGACTTCTTACGTCGTGAGAACTCAGTTAACTTCTTCGTTACTGCTGGTTACGGTTTAGTTGCTTATGCACCTAAAGTAACTTATGGTAACGGCGCTGTAGTTGATTGGAAAGACAACGCTGGAGATAGCAGAGACAAAAAATACGTTAAAGAAGCTTACATCCCAGTTGGTGCTGGTGTGAAATTTAAAGTTTCTGACCGTGTTGCCTTTAACTTAGGTTATACAATGCACTTCATTGATAGCGATAACTTCGACGGAGTTTATGCTAAAGGAACATCTAAAGATAAATTCTCATACGGTTACGCTGGATTAGAATTCTCATTAGGTTCTAAATCTAAACCAGATTTAAACTGGGTTAACCCATTAGCTTTGATGTATGATGAATTGAAAGATCCTTCATTGCGTCAAGAAGTTGAAGCATTAAAAACTCGTGTTACTAATGTTGAGAAATCTGTTGAAGATTTGAAAAAAGATAGCGATGGAGACGGTGTTTCTGATCAATTCGACAAATGCCCAGGAACTCCTGCTGGTACTGCAGTTGATGGTTCAGGATGTCCACTTCCAGCTCCAGTTGCTCCGGTAAACTCTAACGTAACTGGTTTCGAAACTATCCAATTTGAATTCAACTCTTCAGTTTTAAAAACTGAATCATACCCTACTTTAGATAAATTATCTTCAGTGTTACGTGAAAACGGTGGTAAAGCCTCAGTAAAAGGTTACGCTTCTAGCGAAGGTACTGCTGCATATAACTTGAAATTATCTAAAGATAGAGCAAACTCTGTAAAAACTTACTTAGTTAACTCTGGAGTTAACGCTAGTCAAGTTACTACTAAAGGTTTAGGTGAAGCTAATCCAATCGCTTCTAACGATACTGAAGAAGGTCGTATCCAAAACCGTCGTGTTGAAACTTCAAGAAACTAATATTTCTTAAACAACATACAGAGAAAGGGCTCCGATTTATCGGAGCCCTTTTTTTATACCCTCAATTCTCTTTACCTAATGCCTCATAGGGCAAACAGTAATCACAATAATTATCTACATTTGTTTTATGAAGAGAATTATCAATACGACAGATGCGCCGGCACCGATCGGACCATATAGCCAGGCAGTTCTTGCAAATGGATTTTTATATGTTTCCGGACAAATACCAATCAACCCTGCTACGGGAGAATTGACCATAGATTCTATTAAATCAGAAACAGAGCAGGTCATGCGTAACCTGAATGCTGTATTACTGGAAGCTGGGTTTGAGTTTTCGAACATTCTGAAAACAACTATCTTTTTATCTGACATGGCTTTATTTGCAGAAGTAAATGAGGTGTATGGTTCATACTTTGAATCCGAGTTTCCGGCACGTGAAACTGTTGCGGTAAAGGGATTACCCAAAGGAGTAAATGTTGAAATATCTGTGATAGCCTACAAGGGATAAGTATTTTGTTTGCTTCTGATCTGGATACCACAATAGAATTTTTAAAGGGCGTAGGGCCAAAGCGGGCAGAAATCCTGCAAAAGGAACTGGGCATATTTACATATGGCCAGCTGCTTACCTATTACCCCTTCAGGTATATTGACAGAACGCGCTTTTATAAAGTAAGTGAGCTGCAACCAGAGCTGCCGTATGTACAGATTCTGGGCCGGATAACAAGTAAGGAAACCATAGGCGAGAAACATAAGAAAAGAATTGTTGCCAGATTTACTGATGAAACGGGGACAATTGAATTGGTATGGTTTCAGAGTCTGAAATGGGTAGATGAAAACGTGATGCGAGGCAAAGTATATATCGCATTCGGTAAACCTACCGTTTTCAATGGTTCATTCAGCATTTCTCATCCAGAGATGGAGACCTATCCCCGCCCGGTTACCGTAACCGGAAATATGACACTGCAGCCGGTTTACAATTCAACGGAGAAGCTAAAAAAATTCTCCCTGGATAGTAAGGGAATCCAAAAACTGCAGGCACTGTTGATCGAACATAGTCTGCCAGAAGTTAAAGAAACTATTCCGGCCTATATCCTCGAGAAATACAAACTTGTTAATCGTCGGGAGGCATTGCTAAATATCCACTTTCCCAAAGATACTCTTTCATTACAATGTGCTGAACGCAGGCTGAAGTTTGAAGAACTGTTCTTTATTCAGCTACAGTTATTAAGTAGTAAACAGTTCAGGGAGATGAAGTTTAAAGGGCATCTCTTCAGTACGGTCGGTGAGAGGGTAAATAACTTTTATAAGGATATTCTTCCTTTTGCGCTTACAGGTGCCCAGAAACGGG
Source organism: Pedobacter sp. MC2016-15 (assembly GCF_026239695.1). Lineage (GTDB taxonomy): Bacteria > Bacteroidota > Bacteroidia > Sphingobacteriales > Sphingobacteriaceae > Pedobacter. The sequence goes on from NZ_JAPIVS010000002.1 coordinate 319,936, forward strand.
TTATTAAGGAAATCAGGATAGATACCCAGCGTGGTGTCCAGATGAACAGGCTGGTACAGGGCGATGTGGGAAGTGGTAAAACCGTAGTAGCATTAATGAGTATGCTTCTTGCCAATGATAATGGTTTTCAAGCCTGCATCATGGCCCCAACGGAAATTCTTGCCCGTCAGCATTATCATTCTATTGCGTCCTTGCTTGATGGCAAGCTGGTTAAGGTAGATATTCTTACGGGTAACAGCACTAAAAAACAAAGAACGATACTCCATCAGCAACTTGAATCAGGAGAGATTGATATCCTCGTGGGGACCCATGCCCTTATTGAGGATAAGGTAAAATTCAAAAATCTGGGGCTGGTGGTGATCGACGAGCAGCATCGTTTTGGCGTAGAACAGCGTGCCAAGTTGTGGCGCAAAAATGAGATACCGCCACATATTCTTGTAATGACCGCCACACCGATCCCCCGTACGCTGGCTATGACAGTATATGGGGATTTGGACGTATCTATGATTGATGAGTTGCCTGTGGGCAGGAAACCAATTGATACGAGGCATCTTTTTGAGGGGCAACGTTTGCGGATGTTTGGTTTTATGAAAACAGAGATTGCTAAGGGCAGGCAGGTCTACGTAGTTTATCCCTTGATTAAGGAAAGTGAAAAGCTGGATCTGTTACATCTTGAAGCTGGTATAGAGCAGATGCGATACCAGTTTCCCTTGCCTGACTATCAGATCAGCATTGTACACGGAAAGATGCCCAATGTAGATAAGCAGTTTGAAATGCAGCGTTTTGTTGAGGGAAAGACCCAAATTATGGTTGCTACGACAGTAATAGAAGTTGGAGTAAACGTACCGAATGCATCAGTGATGATCATTGAAAATGCAGAACGCTTCGGCTTATCACAGCTGCATCAGCTTCGCGGAAGAGTAGGCAGGGGGGCAGAGCAGAGTTACTGCATTCTGATGTCAGGTCAGAAACTGAGTAAAGAAGGTCGTAAGAGGTTGGAAACTATGGTAATGACCAATAATGGTTTTGAGATATCTGAGATCGATCTGGAGCTTCGTGGACCGGGTGACCTGGCTGGTACGCAGCAGAGTGGTGTGCTTGATTTGAAGCTGGCGAATCTGGTAAAAGATCAGCAAATATTACAGGAAGCAAGAAATACTGTTATAGAGATCTTTCATGAAGATCCTCTGCTTTCTTTGCCTGAAAATGCCTTACTCAAACGTTTCACAGATAAAAAAAGCAGAGGAATTGCTTTGGATAAAATCTCTTAATCCTCGTCTGATCCGGGCATAGATCCCGTGCCTGTATAAGCTCCTTTTCTGATTACGGGAACGCCGAGATGTTTATAAAGATCATCCAGGTGCAAAAGGCTTCCATTGGTGAGATTACCCAGGAAAACAATTACAATATTTTTATTGAGATCACGCACATAAATGTGTCTGAAACCATGCCACCAACCAGTATGATATACGACTTTACGCCCATTATCACCATCAAACATTCTCCATCCGTAACCATAATTGAAATGGCCGTTTACTGGCTTGTTATGGCCTGTGTAGGCTGAGTCGAGACTCGCTTTCTTTAACAACCTTCCGGATTTCAATGCATTATCGTATAAAACAAGGTCATGTATAGTGCTGTATACCCCCTTGTCTCCAACAGGGCCATCCAGGAAGTTTTGTACTACCGAATATCTCCAGGTACGATCGTGACCAACCACATCAACAGGTATCTTTGGATAAACTGTAGTTGAGTACACATGAGTGTGTTTCATACCAGCTGGTTTGAACACATTCGCCATCATATAATCTGCGTACTTTTTGCCTGTTACTTTTTCTATGATTGCTGCCAGCACCATAAAGTTTGAGTTATTATAGTGAAACCTGGTATCAGGTGCTGCATAGCGGGCAGGTTTATACTGAGCGATCAGATCCATCACATCTGTATTGCTCATCGGTTTCTTTTTATCTTTCCAGATGCCGTCTGTAAAATAAACATAGTTCATCATCCCGCTCCTGTGGGATAATAACAACTTTACAGTTACGCCATCGTAAGGGAAGTTAGGGTAGAATTTTTTAACATCGTCATCCAGTTTGATCTTTCCCTGTTCAACCAGTTGCATCACAGCTACACCTGTAAAAGTTTTGGTGATAGAAGCCAGCTCAAATTCTGAACTGATCTTAAGGCTGTCCCGGTGCAGGTAATCTGCCCATCCAATGGCTTTTTCGTAAATAATTTTGCCGTCTTTAGCAACCAGCATATTTCCATTGAAACCGTATTTTTTATGTAGGTTCTGAACAAAATCAGCGATCCACCTGTCACCTTTAGCGGGGTTATATGTAAGAAGCAGACTATCTTTCTTGTCGTCATTTACGGTGCGGACCGTCGGATCTTCGGTTTTTTTTTCAGCATGAGAACAAGCATTAAATAGAAAAGTGGCCAGAAAAGCCACAGGTAGAATGGTACGGTAGATCATTGTATGGATAGGTATTTTTTGAAGCCGGAAAAATAAACAATAATAACTTTCTAAACGCAAAAGAGTTTTAAACATTATCAGATACTTTACAATCTTCTATACATATAAAACCTTATTTTTGGTTCAAAATTATAAAACAAATGAATTTTAGAACCGAACACGACACCATGGGCGAAGTGCAGGTGCCAGCCGATAAATACTGGGGAGCACAAACTGAACGTTCACGTAATAATTTTAAAATTGGTCCGGAGGCTTCGATGCCAAAGGAAATCATCCATGCTTTTGGCTATTTGAAAAAAGCCGCTGCATTGGCTAACCAGGAATTAGGTGTACTGGCCAGTGATAAAGCAACATGGATCGCTTCTGCATGTGATGAAGTAATTGCCGGTCAGCTTGATGATCAGTTTCCTTTGGTGATCTGGCAAACAGGTTCAGGTACGCAGAGCAATATGAATGCAAATGAGGTAATTGCCTATCGTGCACACGTGCTGAATGGTGGCGACCTTGCTGATGACAAAAAAATCCTTCATCCTAATGATGATGTAAATAAATCGCAGTCTTCAAATGATACTTATCCTACAGCTATGCACATTGCTGCCTATAAACAGGCTGTAGAAATTACCCTACCGGGACTTGAGAAACTACAGCAGACCTTACTGGCTAAGGCGGATGAATTTAGTGAAATCGTAAAAACAGGAAGAACCCACTTCATGGATGCTACTCCTTTAACACTGGGGCAGGAATTCGGAGGTTATGCACAGCAGCTGACTAATAGCATCAGAGCAATCAAAAATGCTTTGGAAATGATCACGGAGCTGGCACTGGGTGGTACTGCTGTAGGAACTGGTTTAAATACACCTAAAGGGTATGATGTACTGGTAGCAGCCAAGATTGCTGAGCTGACAGGATTGCCGTTTGTTACTGCACCAAATAAATTTGAAGCCCTTGCAGCACATGATGCAATGGTTGAGTTGTCATCAGCATACAAACGTACAGCTGTTGCCCTGATGAAAATAGCGAATGATGTGAGGATGCTCAGCTCAGGTCCACGATCTGGAATCGGAGAGATCATTATCCCTGATAATGAACCAGGATCATCAATCATGCCTGGTAAAGTTAATCCTACACAGCCTGAAGCACTGACTATGGTTTGCGCTCAGGTGATGGGAAACGATGTTACTGTAGGCATCGGTGGCAGTAACGGACATTTTGAACTGAATGTTTTTAAACCTGTGATTGCGGCAAATGTGTTACAATCCGGAAGACTGCTGGGTGATGCATGTGTATCATTTAATGACAACTGTGCGGTCGGTATTTTACCTAACCTGCCGGAGATCAAGAAACACCTTGAAAATTCGTTAATGCTGGTTACGGCATTAAATCCGCATATTGGCTACGAGAATGCTGCAAAGATTGCTAAAAAGGCTCATAAGGAAAATAAAACACTTCGTGAAGCGGCTATTGAACTGGGTTTATTAACCAGTGAGCAGTTTACGGAGTGGGTAAAGCCAGAAGATATGGTAGGTAGCTTAAAATAGCATGAACAAATACCATTATCTGATTATTCTATTCTGTTTGGTGGCGTTTCTCGGTTGCGAGAGACGCCCAAACGTTCAGGGTGATGGAGAACTTTTTCTGCAGGGGGTATGGAACCAGGACAGTATTGCCAACGCTGATAAACTGCTTAATTATACACAGTATCATATCAAATTTACCTGTGATTCTTTTTATGTAGACCTCACTACTCATTCAAAAGTAAATTATTACGAAGATCCTTGTTATAATAATGGGGTTTGGAAAGAATATGCTAAAGGAGTTTATCAGGTAAGAAAGGATAGCTTATTCCTGGAAGGAACTTATACTAAAGATAATTATAAGCAAAAAGTATCAGGATGTTATACGGTTGGAATTTACAGAAAAGGCTTTATTGTTAAATCTTCTGATGCCGGTCACCTAAATCTACAGGGACTGAGCGACCAGCGTGATGTAAACCTGGTACTTAAACAAAAAATAACCTGTATACCTCAGGAATTATAAAACACAACCATGATTTTAGTTCATCAAATTAAAAAGGCCTGTATTGCCATTGCTATTATTGCTTATCTGCCGCTGAATGCCGCTGCCTGGGGAATGACAGGCCATAGGATTGTAGGTCAGATTGCCGACTACTATCTCACTGCAAGAGCACGTAAAGGGGTAGCCCAGGTTTTGGGAGCCGAGAGTGCGGCGATGGCCAGTAACTGGCCTGATTTTATTAAGTCGGACACATCGTATAATTACCTCGGTAGCTGGCACTATGTAAACCTACCTGCAGGACTTGATCAAAATGGCGTATTTAACTTTCTGGATAGCGATAAACAGGCTAATGTTTATAATAAGATCCCTGAGATGATTGCTATACTGAAAGATAAGCAGAAAACAGCAGCAGAGAAACAGATGGCCATGCGCCTGCTGATCCATTTTGTTGGGGATCTGCATCAACCGATGCATACGGCAAGAAAAGACGATCTGGGAGGTAATAAGGTAACAGTAACCTGGTTCGGACAACGATCCAACCTTCACAGGGTATGGGATGAGCAGCTGATTGAATATCAACAGCTCAGTTATACAGAATATGCTGCGGCGATCAATCACCCTACCAAAGATCAACTGAAGAAATGGAGTCATGATTCACTAAAACAAACTGTTTATGAATCTTACGAAGCATGCAATAAAATATATGAAGTTACAAAGGCAGATGATAAGTTGAGCTACCGTTATAATTTTGATTTTGTTGATATGTTAAATGAACAATTGCTTAAAGGCGGTGTAAGGTTGGCACATATACTGAATGATATTTATGCCTAAGAAAAAAATCCTCATGGTTTGTCTGGGCAATATTTGCCGTTCTCCGCTTGCAGAGGGAATTGTCAGGCAGCTGGCTGCTGATGCCGGACTCAACTGGGAGATTGCTTCTGCTGGTACCGGCAACTGGCATGTCGGTCAACCTGCAGACAAACGAAGCATAGCAGTTGCAAAAAGCTATGGATACGATATATCTAAACAGCGAGCCCAACATTTCAATAGCAGCATGCTGGATGAGTTTGATCAGATTCTCGTTATGGATAAAAATAACCTGAGGGATGTTTTAAGCCTGGCAGAAAATGATGATCAAAGAAAAAAAGTGAGTTTGTTTCTTTCTGAAAATCTGGATGTCACAGATCCTTACTTTGACGATCAGTTATTCGACCCGGTATTTCAAACGATAGAAGATCGTGCAAAAAAGCTTGTGGAAGAGTTAAAGGTTAAATTGGGCTGAACATACTCTTTTCATATTATATGAAAACCTTTTTATAGGAAGGGTGTTGTTTCTGGACATCAAAACCTATTAAAAATGAGTAATATTACAGTAAACCCCGAAACATTAAACGACCTGATCCAAATTAATAATGACAGAATTGCTGGCTATGAGAAAGCGATTGAAGAGCTTAAGGCAGAAGACAGCGATTTGAAAGCATTATTTGTAAAAATGGTTGGTCAAAGTCATAAACATAAACTGGCTTTAGCTACGGCAGTACAGGGTAGCGGAACAGAACTGGAAACCGGAACAACTACATCAGGTAAGATATACCGTGCCTGGATGGATGTTAAAGCTGTCTTTACTGGTCATGATCGCAAGGCAGTTTTAAGCAACTGTGAGGCTGGCGAAGATGCTGCTCAGAAAGCTTATAAAACCGCACTGGAAGAAGAAAGTTTGTCTGCTGATACAAGGGCGTTGATTACAGAACAGAAAGCTGATTTAAGAGCTTCACATGATGAAATTAAGGCGCTGAGAGATTCACAGGCTTAGTTTTTCATGTCATTAAAAACCCCGCAAAGAATATTTCTTTGCGGGGTTTTTGTTTTTATTTAGAGTTGTATATTCCAAACTCCTTGTCAAGATGCTCAGTAACCCTGACAATTGCATTGTCAATAGTATTGCTGAGTATAGTGATAAATGAACCCGGTTTAGCGGTAGTCACCAAAAATTGCAATGCATCAGCGCCATCATTGTTGATGATAATTTCCATTTTAGGATTGATCTCATGGATACCAGCGATCAGCAGATCAATAATTTCCTGTTGTTGTCTGCCGCGGAGGTACTTCTCCTGACAGATAATGATCTTGTCAAACATCTGCGCAGCGATACGTGCAGTTTCCATGATATCTTCATCCCTTCTGTCACCCGTGCCCGAGATTACGCCGATGTGTTCGGTTGCTTCTACAGTTTTCAGGTAGTTTTTAATGCCGTTGAAACCATCAGGATTATGAGCAAAGTCAACAAGAATTTTAAATTCCTTGAATTTAAACACGTTCATTCTACCTGGCGTTTGTGCCGCTGAAGGAATGAATGTTTCGAGAGACATACGTATGTCTTCGATCTTATAACCATAAAGGAAGGTCGCCAGTGTCGCTGCCAGTACATTCTGAATCATAAAATCTACACTTCCGCCAAAGGTTAGCGGGATATGAGTTACCCGTTCTACACGTATCTTCCAGTCGCCTTTTTTGATCGTAATATAGCCGTTCTCATAAATAGCAGCTGTTCCGCCTTTTTTGCAGTGATCCACAATCACAGGATTATTTTCATCCATGCTGAAGTATGCCACTCTACAATCTGCGTCATTAGCAATTTTAACGCAATACTTATTGTCGGCGTTTAGTACTGCCCAACCATCTCTTTTGACTGCGCCAATAACTACCCCCTTCACTCTGGCCAGGTCTGATAAATTGTGAATGTCTGAGATACCCAGGTGGTCTTCCTGAATATTGGTTACGATACCAATATCACAACGGTTAAAACCAAGGCCTGCTCTGAGGATACCCCCTCGTGCGGTTTCTAAAACAGCAAACTCCACTGTTGGATCTCTAAGTATGAATTCTGTACTTACAGGGCCTGTAGTATCGCCTTTCATCAGCAAGGTGTTCTGTACGTAGATGCCGTCGGATGTGGTGTAGCCAACACGCGTACCATTGCTTTTCACAATATGAGCCACCAGTCTGGTAGTTGTAGTTTTTCCGTTTGTTCCTGTGATTGCAATAATAGGTATTCTTGCAGATTTTCCCGGAGGATATAACATATCAATTACCGGTGCAGCAACGTTTCTTGGCAGCCCTTCACTTGGAGCAAGATGCATCCTGAATCCTGGAGCCGCATTTACCTCAAGTATCACCCCGCCATTTTCTGTCAGGGGCTGGGTAAGGTTTTGTGCCATTACATCGATGCCACAAATATCCAGGCCAATGATTCTTGAAATACGTTCGCTGATAAAGATGTTCTCCGGATGAACAAGGTCAGTTACATCAATCGAAGTGCCGCCGGTGCTCAGGTTAGCGGTGGATTTTAAATATACCAGTTCACCGTTAGGGGCAACTGTTTCCAGGGAGTAATTCTTTTTCTCCAGGAGATCGAGGGTGTCGCGGTCTACAAGAATCTCAGTTAGCACATTTTCATGTCCATATCCACGGCGCGGGTCTTCATTCTCTTTATCGATCAACTCCTGGATAGTATTTATTCCATTCCCGGTAACATGTGCAGGAACGCGTAAAGCTGCAGCCACCATTTTATTGTCAATCACCAGGATTCTGAAATCATAACCTGTAATGAAACTTTCAATGATGATTCTTCTTGAATATTGTTTGGCATATTCAAAAGCTTCTTTAGCAGCTTCAGCAGTTTTGACATTAATTGTGGCACCCTTACCATGATTTCCGTCCAGAGGTTTAAATACCAGCGGGAAGCCTACAGTTTTAATGGCATCATCGAGATCTTCAATCTCTGAGATCGTTACTCCTTTGGCAACCGGAATGGCAGAATCTTTCAGCATCCGCTTCGTCTCATCTTTGTTCCCTGCAATATCTACCGCGATACTATTGGTCCTTTCTGTCATGGTGGCCCTGAAACGAACCTGGTTTTTGCCATATCCCAACTGAACCAGCGAGCTTTTATTTAACCTGATCCAGGGGATATCCCGTGCTATCGCTTCATCTACGATAGAACCCGTGCTTGGCCCGAGCATTTCAGAATGCCTCAATTCTTTTAAGCGCTGAATGTCCGCTTCCAGATCATATTCCAGGTTATCGATCAGCGCCTCGGCGATCTTCACACTGGCTTCGGCTGCAAAAACACCTGATTTTTCTTCAAGGTAGCTGAATACTACGTTATATATTCCGTTGGTCTTGGTCATGCGCGTTCTTCCAAAACCTGTATCCATTCCGGCAAGGGTTTGAATTTCCAGGGCAATGTGTTCTATCACATGGCCCATCCAGGTGCCCTCTTTAACGCGTGCAAAAAAGCCGCCGGGTTCTCCTTTGGAGCATCGGTGTGAGTGTAAACTTGGCAGCATCTTTTCCAGTCGATCACCAAATCCTTCAATGGAACTTGTCGGACGCTGTTCCATATCCTCCAGATCCAGCCTCATCTGAATTAATTTCTTTCTGTTGATCGACCAAATATTTGGTCCTCTTAGCACTTGAATGCCGAGTATTTTCATATAGTATTTATTTGTTTTTCAGTAGTGTTTATCGCTTCCCAGGTAGCTAAGACTTAGTTAGGCAAGTTAATTAAAATAAAGATAGGATGGTTGTCCACTATTTTAGGGACACTCTTCATTAAAATTTCATTTTTGCTAATAATTATCAATTACTGATGGAATTATGGTAATAATTAAAGTATTGAATATATATTTGAAATTTTAGGATAACAAACACATAAAATGGCTCCAAGAGGTAAATTAATTATTATTGGCGGTGCGATAAATACCGGCAGTTTTACTGAGACCCAATTTGGGCTTCCTCAGAATATGAATTTTTTTGAGAGAGGCATATTAAAACGTATTACTACAGAGTCAGTTAAAGATACTGCATCGCGATTCGAGATCATTACCACTGCCTCTCTGGTTCCTGAAAAGGTTGGTGAAGAGTATATTAAGGCTTTTGCCCAGTTGGATGTACATAATGTTGGGGTGTTAAATATCAGCAACAGGGAGCAGGCAAATGATCTGGCAAACTGTGAACGTGTAAAAGCGGCAGAAGTATTGGTTTTTACCGGTGGTGATCAGTTGAGGCTATCTTCAATATTTGGCGGTACCGCGATACACCAGATCCTGCTGGACAAATATGAGAATGAGGATATTGTGATTGCTGGAACTTCAGCAGGAGCTGCGGCGAGTTCAAAAAATATGATCTATCAGGGTAACAGTAAAGATGCGCTCCTGAAGGGCGAAGTTAAAATCACTGCCGGATTAGGATTTATTGACGGCGTGATCGTAGATACCCATTTTGTGCAGCGTGGACGGATAGGCAGGCTGTTGTATGCAACTGCCAGTAGTCCGGGAATACTGGGTATTGGTCTTGGTGAAGACACAGGGCTATATATTTCAAACGGGAACATGATGGAGGCTATCGGTTCCGGAATGGTCATCCTGGTAGACGGACGCCATATGAGCGATACAAACCTTACAGATGTGGAGATGGGACAACCTGTATCTATAAAAAATATGATCGTTCATGTCATGTGCGATGGTGATACTTATGATCTGAACGACCATCTGTTAACGATACATCATCCAAAAGTTATCCCTCAATATTAAACGAATGAAGTTAATTATACATGGAGGTTTTTTTAGTGAATCTGATACCAATCAGGAAACTAAAAAAGCAAAACAGGATGCATTGGCAGAAATAGCCACTCTTTCCTGGCAATTTTTACAGTCGCATACTTCATTGGAGACCGTAGCATACGCTGTAAGCTTGCTGGAAGATAACCTTCTGTTCAATGCCGGACTAGGATCGCAGATCCAGAGTGATGGTAAAGTAAGGCTGAGCGCTTCCATTATGGATGGTAAAACTCAAAAATTTGCTGGCGTAATTAATATTCAGGATGTTCAGCATCCAGTACAGGTAGCGTCACTCCTGCTAAGATACGAGGACAACGTACTCAGTGGAGACGGTGCGGTCGCTTTCGCAAGGAAAAATGATTTCGCCCATTTCGATCCAATTACCCCCCAGCGTCAATCAGAATATGAACTAAAGCTTAACCAGCAAAACAATAAAGGTACAGTAGGCTGTGTCGCTTTGGATGCCAGTGGAGATATTGCCGCCGCCACCTCTACAGGGGGCAAGGGTTTTGAAATCCCAAGTCGTGTAAGTGATTCAGCAACAGTAGCCGGTAACTATGCCAATGCCTTTGCGGGAATATCCTGTACAGGTGTTGGAGAGGATATTGTGAGTATCGCCTTGTCTGCCAGGATTGTAACACGTGTAACTGATGGATTTACACTTAAAGAAGCTTGTGATAAATCTTTCGCAGAGCTGAAAGCTATAGAAGGCTTCGCCGGCGTGATCGGTATTGCTGCAACGGGCGACGTTTACCACATAGATTCACACCCATATATGGTTTGGGCATCACATGATGGTAACCTGCAGGTATTCAACTAAAAACATAGATCTAATAAAAAAGACATATCTTTGTTACATGTATAAACTATGTTTCGCGTTGTTTTGCCTTATTTTTTGCTCGTCGGCAATCGCACAAACGAATACTTTTACCCAGCAGGATCCCAATGGTGGCGGTAGTTCCATTAGTATTGCTACCTCTGGTGCAGAAGAAGCTGAGGGTGATGTTTATTTTCAGGAAGCCGAAAAAAATGAGAGAATGGGTGATCTGAATGATGCACTCACATTATTCGGTAAAGCTGCATTTGAATACAATAACTCAGGAAATTCATCACGTTATGGTGCTTCTTTGCTTAGATTAAGTAATGTACATTACCTCCTCGAACATTATACAGAAGCAGAACATGTAGTACTTAATGTAGCCCTGAAAACCTATTCCCGTTTTGGGAACCGGAGCGGTCAGATGGCTTCCTATAGTCAGTTGGGAAAGATTTACCTTGCTGCAAACAAACTTACACAGTCGATGTGGTTTTATACCCAGCAGGGAATTTTAGCCAGGCAAACTAATAGTAACACCTCTTATATAGATTCGATTTTAGGCCTGGCGCAGGTTAAAATCAGGAAGAAGGAATACGTCCAGGCAAGCAGGGATATCAATAAGGCTGAGACCTTTGCAAAGAACTCTAGAATCAGCCAGTTTAAGGGGCAGATCAAACAAGCAAGATCCCTTATCGCAGAGAAGAAAAAAGTATTGTAAATAACATATATGTATTTTTTTCTATATTAGGTAATAACTGTTTGTGCCATTCTCCAATACGGTATACAATGTTCAGAACCATGTATTTACCGCAGAATTGATTATATTTGGGAAAGATTACAGAAAAGAGACAGTATTATACTGTCTCTTTTCTGTTTATTTGAGAAATTGGTATCATATTGGTTCTTACTATAAAAATGGAATTTAAAATATTTAAAGAGATGTTGAAAAGAATATTATTGGTAACCTTAACTGCAGCCATCTTAGCTTGTCAGGCCGCTCCAAAATCACAGAAGCTGGTTGAAGGAATCCCTAATATTAAGCCTGATGAACAACAGGCTTTGGTATGTAAGGAAATTGTAGCGCTGATCGAAAATTACAACTATAAAAAACTAACTCTAAATGATTCAATTTCATCTCTGATACTGGATAAATATATTAAAGCCCTCGATCCTTACAGAAGCTATTTCCTGGCTTCAGACATCAAAGAATTTGAGCAATTCAGGAATACGCTTGACGACCAGTTCAGGGCTGGCGATCTTACTGCTCCCTTTTATATTTTCAATGTTTATTCCAAACGATACAATGAAACTCTTGATTATGCCATAGCGCATATCAAGGATAAATATGATTTCAATCAGAATGACACCTATGTTTTTGACCGTGAGAAAATGCCATGGGTAACTTCAACAACTGAACTGAATGACATCTGGAAAAAAAGGGTTAAGTACGAGCTAATTAACCTAAGCATTGCAGGTACTGCTGATAATAAAAATGTAGAAACGCTTACAAAAAGATATCAGAACCTAAAATCACAATCATCTAAACTGAATAATCAGGATGTATTCCAAACCATTATGGATGCGTTTACTGAAACAATTGACCCCCATACAAATTATTTTAACCCAACAAATGCACAACAGTTTAATGAAGAGATGGCCCGTTCATTTGAAGGAATAGGTGCACGTCTTAAATTGGAAAATGATGTGCTGAAGATTGATGAGATCATCGCCGGGGGCCCTGCTTTTAAAAGCAAGCTGCTGAACGCTGGTGACAGAATCATTGGCGTAGCACAGGCAACGGGAGATTTTGAAGATATTATCGGGTGGAGAATAGAAAGCTCTGTGGCTAAAATTAAAGGCCCGAAAGGAACCAAAGTTAGACTGAGAATTATTCCTGTTGGACATGAGATGTCTTCTAAACCTGTGGTTATAGAATTGATAAGGGATAAGATTGTTATGGAAGATCAGTCGGCGAAAAAAGAAGTTAAAACCATTCAGTCGAATGGCAAACCCTATAAAATAGGTATTATCACTGTTCCCGGTTTTTATGCCGACTTTAAAGCTGCAAATGCAGGTGATCCGAATTATAAAAGTACAACACGTGATGTAAGACTACTGATTGATACGCTGAAAACAAAAGATAAAGTAGATGCTATAGTAATGGACCTTCGTGCAAACGGCGGTGGTTCATTGGTAGAAGCGATAGACCTGACAGGTTTATTTATTGACCGTGGACCAGTGGTACAGGTGAAGGATCTAAAAGGTAATGTTGAAGTGAGCGAAGATGAACGTTCAGGGGTGGCCTGGGATGGCCCTTTTGGTGTAATGGTCGACAGACTAAGTGCATCAGCTTCTGAGATTTTCTCGGGTGCAATACAAGACTATGGCAGGGGCATTATCGTAGGGACACAAACTTATGGTAAGGGTACTGTACAATCATCTATTGATCTGAATAAATTGGTTAATCCCTCTATTCTGCAGCGTCTCGCAGCTTTAGTTCAGAAAGGTCCAAATGGTTCAGGTCTGACCATCAAAGGCGCTAAAGACAGTACTCCTCAATTGGGTCAGATCAATCTGACAATGGCTAAATTCTATCGCGTAAATGGAAGTAGTACACAGCATAAAGGTGTAATGCCTGATATCGTATTACCTTCTTTTTACCCTCTGGAGAAAATAGGTGAAGACACGGAACCTTCAGCATTGCCTTGGGATGAAGTCCAGCGTTCAAATTTTGTGGCTGTAGCGGATCTTTCAGGCATCAAGTCTGAACTGGTAAAACTTCATGATCAGAGGATGCAAAAATCTCTGGACTATAAAAGTCTGATACAGGATATTGAAGATATGAAGAAACGTGATACCGAAACTTCAGTGACCTTAAATGAGAACAAGCTGAAAGCAGAGAGAGATAGTCTGGAAGCTAAAAATCTGGAAAAGATCAATAAGCTTAGAGCATCGAGAGGGTTGCCTGCTGTTAAGAAAGGTGATAAAATCAAAAAAGATGAGAACTTTGACTTCGTGGAAGATGAGACCATGCACGTAATGGCTGATTTTATCCAACTGAAAAAGTAAGTTATTTAATGGATATAAAAAAAGAGCTGAATCATATTCAGCTCTTTTTTTATATCCATTAATACTAAGAGTCTTTATTTTTAGCCATTTGCATAGACATCATTTCCTTCATCGTCTTATTCATCCCTTCTGTTGAGCCATCCAGAAAGATTACATTACCATCGCTGTTTTCAGCAAATTGCTTGATAGACTCCGTCCACATGGTAAATAAAATTACAGAAATGTCCAGATTAGCCTGTTCCATTTCCTGTGCGGCTTTTGTCATACCATGAGCAACTTCTGCACGGAAAAGTGCTATACCCTGTCCCCTTAACTGGGCAGCCTCACGTTCTGCTGCGGCTGCAATTTTGATGGCATTTCCATCCGCTTCGGCACCCTTGGTCTTTGTGATCAGTAAAGCCTGACCCTCGTTTTCAGCAGCAGCCTTCAGGTTGTTCGACGCTACAACACGACTCATCGAGCGCATAATTTCCTCATCAAAGGTAATGTCGTTTAGCTGAAGGTCCTGCAGATGGTAACCCCAGGATTCAAGTACCTTGTCAATCTGTTCTTTTACATGCATCACGATTTCATTTCGCTGTGCAAGCACATTGGCCTGCTTTTGTGTAGCTACGTAGGCCCTGATGGAGCCTTCAATCGTACGGATCAGTGCCTGCATCAGGTTTGTCGCGTCTACAAATTTAAAAGCTACATTTTTAATTGTCTCCTCATGCTGATCCAAAACAGAATATAACAACATGGCTTTAAAATATACATTTGCCTGATCCTGTGTTACCGCCTGAAAAGAAAGCTCTACCGACCTGTTTTGTATAGAAATCCGGGAATGAATGACTTCAATCAGCGGAATTTTAAAATTGAGGCCAGGACTTAACTGTCGCCTGTACTTGCCAAAAATAGTAATCACCGCAATGGTTCCCTGTTTAACCGTTACAAACGAACTGAACAAGATCACCAAAGCTACAACGAGGAAAATTATTAGTCCTAAACCCATAATAAAAGCTTTTTAATTTAAACTCTTTCAAGTTACAAAATTTTAGCCTCATCATATAAAGATGGTTCAATTAATGAGGCACAGATATTGTATTGGAAGAATTGAATCAACAAAACTACTATGAACATTAAACGTACTTTCGGAACAATATTAACGATACTGGGTATTATCGGGCTGATTTATACTGGCTATGGATTTGTGAAACATGATGCGAATACGCGCGCACTTCTTGTATCCGGCCTTATCGGGGTGGTTTTCTTTTTCTCGGGCATCAGCCTCGTGAAGAATACAAAGGATGAAGCCTAATCCTTTACCCTAATTTTTTTGTCACTAAAAGTCAGGCGGTGGCCTGCAAAATCAGAATCCGTTAAGGAGACGATCTTCTTCAGGGCTGTATGGTTTTGATCGATTGTTAGCCGGCTCAGTTTAGTCTGCCTCGTAGAAACTACATCAGCATAAAGAAAGTCTCCACGGTTATTGAGTTTTATATTCAGTAAAGGGGCAAAGCCATTCGGGCCATTGAGATTAAATTGTCCGTAGGTGCAAAAATTTCCAAGGCTGTAGGCTATAAATTTGTTCTTGTAAACTTCAACAGCTCTTGTGACATGCGGACCATGTCCCAATACAATGTCGGCCCCTGCATCTATTACTGCATGCGAAAAAGCATAAACATCACCACGATCTTCCTTGTAAAATATTTCTTTTGTCTTGGGCACGTGTTCAAATGTTGCACCTTCACCGCCTCCATGGAAGGAAACAATAACAATATCGACATGCTTTTTCAGGAAAGAAACCAGGCTTTTTGCACTGTCAATTTCAGTGATCTGGAGGGTGAAGTCATTGGGAGAGAAAGCACAGAATCCATATTTAATACTATCTTTTTCAAAAATTGTATAGGGCTGACTGTTTAAGCCTGCGTAGTTAATTTTCAGAGAGTCCAATAGTGCCGCAGTACGCTTTCTGCCCGCAAAGCCGAAATCGCCAACATGATTATTCGCTACACTCAGAAGATCAAAGCCCGCGTCTTTATAAATGGCTGCATAACGCTCGGGCATACGAAAGGCAAAACAGCTGTTCCCAATAGTATCCTTGCATTTTGTAGATTTCCCGCTGTCGAGAAAACATCCTTCCAGATTCCCAAAAACAATATCGCCTTTTAGAAAAGATTTTACATGTTTAAAGCTTCCTGTGGCATCATCCGGAGGCAGGTCAGCTTTCGACCGATAGGCGGAACCCAGCATAATATCCCCTACAGCAACAATGGAGATCGTATCCTTTGTACTTAGGGCAAGTGTATCCGCCGCCGATGGTTCCTGACCAACTACATTTGCACTACCGGCGCAGCTGATTACAATCAAGGCCATTGCCATGCCCACGATGGTTTGTGATAAATATTTAATACGGATATATTTATTTTTTGCAGCTGCCGCCATGCCTAAAGTTTAATCAAAAAAAAGTCCCTCTAAAATAATTAGAAGGACAGTATAATTTATGTGATGATCAATTATTCTTCGATCAGTTCTTTTCTTGCAGATTCCAGAATGCGTCCACCCCTGTAGAAATGACGTGCATAATATGGTTCGTCAAGATTGCTGATTACAACCCCTCTTGATGAGGATGCATGAGCAAAGCGACGATCTCCAAGGTAAATTCCAATATGTGTAATTCTTGAGCTCTTGATCTTGAAGAAAACAAGATCTCCTTCTTTTAAATCGTCTTTAGACAATGGATCAACCATGCTGAAGATATCTCTTGAGTTTCTCAGTAAAGTAGTATTGAAAACCTTCTCATAAATCGCTTTAGTAAAAGCTGAACAATCGATCCCTTTTTTGGTATTGCCTCCGAAACGGTATGGAGTACCGATCCAGTCGTACACGAATTTGTAAAGTTTAATGTTCGATGTCGCATCAACTGCAACACCCATTACCTGCGAAAAATATTGTGAAGCTAAATTATCAGGATCTTCTAATTTGTTGGTTTCTTTTGTTGTTTGTGCATTCAAAGCTGTGATGCTGCACAAGGCAATAAAGGTAGAAAACAAAAACTTTTTTATCATGTTACACTTTTAAGTTTGGGTAAAGAAGTACTTACACTTAAACTTACACCGCGCAGGGCTTGTCGTCAGGTTTCCAAAATTATGTATTTTACAAATGTTATGCAAATGTAATTTGTTTTAAAAATGTGTTTGTCACATTAATATGTAAACATCTCGTTCATTTTACACTATTTCTTCGATTTATTGCAATAAAAAAGTAGATTTGCTCTCATAAATAAAATCAATAGCCAAAAATGAGTGCAGTAGAAATTAATAAGGATACCTATCTGAAGTGGTTCGAGTCGATGTTGCTGATGCGTAAATTCGAAGAGAAAACTGGTCAACTTTACGGACAACAGAAAATCCGTGGTTTTTGTCATCTATATATTGGTCAGGAGGCGGTAATCGCCGGGGCAATTTCAGCCCTTCAGCCTGGAGATTCTATGATCACCACTTACCGTGATCACGCCCATGCTTTGGCACTGGGAGTGAGCGCTGATAGTATCATGGCCGAGATGTACGGTAAAGCTACAGGCTGTTCTAAAGGTAAAGGTGGCTCAATGCACATGTTTAGCAAAGAACATAATTTTTATGGCGGACACGCGATCGTGGGTGGACAAATTCCACTTGGCGCAGGTATTGCATTTGCAGAAAAATATAAAGGAACAAGCAACTTGAATGTTTGCTATATGGGTGATGGTGCTGTCCGTCAGGGTGCACTGAATGAAACCTTCAATATGGCTATGTTATGGAAACTTCCTGTAATCTTTGTTTGCGAAAACAACGGATACGCAATGGGAACTTCTGTAGAGCGTACTACAAACATGACTGAGATCTACAAAATCGGTTTAGGTTTTGATATGCCTTGTGCTGCTGTTGATGGAATGGATCCTGTTGCTGTTCACAATGCAATGGACGAAGCTGCACAACGTGCACGTAATGGCGAAGGCCCAACCTTTTTGGAGATGAGAACGTACCGCTACCGTGGACACTCTATGTCTGACCCTGCAAAATATCGTACCAAAGACGAATTAGAAGAATATAAAGCTAAAGATCCTATTGAGCAGGTTAGAGAAGTAATACTTAAAGAAAAGTATGCTGATCAGGCCTGGATTGAAGAAATTGAAGCAAAAGTAAAAGACATCGTAGATCAGTCTGTTAAATTTGCGGAAGAGTCTCCATGGCCAGAAGCATCAGAATTATATACTGATGTATACGTACAAACCGACTATCCATATATCCTGGATTAATTTAGAACTCTTTCAATATAAAATATAGAATGGCTGAAGTAGTTAAAATGCCCAAGATGAGCGACACCATGACCGAAGGGGTAATGGCTAAGTGGCACAAAAAAGTTGGCGATAAAGTAAAAAGCGGTGATGTACTTGCTGAAGTGGAAACCGATAAGGCAACCATGGATCTTGAATCTTACTGGGATGGTACTATGCTGTATATCGGTGTAGAAGAAGGTAAAGCTGTTCCTGTGGATGCAGTAATTGCTGTAATAGGTAAAGAAGGAGAAGATTATAAAGCTGCTCTGGATGCTGAAGGTGGTGCTGCTCCTGCGAAGGAAGAAGCCCCTGCAGAAAAACCTGCTGAAGAAAAAGAAGCACCTAAAGCTGAAGCTGCAGGCGCTGCGGTAACAGATGCAGACCTGGAGAAAGCAGGTGTAACTGTTGTTCGTATGCCTTTGTTAAGCGATACCATGACTGAAGGTGTTATTGCTGAATGGCATAAAAAAGTAGGTGATAAAGTTAAAAATGATGATATCCTGGCTGACGTTGAAACCGATAAGGCTACTATGGAAGTTATGGGATATGCAGAAGGAACTTTACTGCACATTGGTGTAGAAAAAGGTGCTGCTGCAAAAGTAAACGGTATCATTGCAATCGTTGGTCCTGAAGGATATGACATCAGTGGTATCCTGAACCAGGGTGATGCTCCTGCAAAACCGGTAGCTGAGAAAGCTGCTGATGCTCCTGTAAAAGAAGCTGCTGCACCTGCTGCCGAATCTAAATCAGAGGAAAGTGCTCAACCTGCTGCTGATGTCGCTCGTTTGAAAGCCTCTCCGCTGGCTAAAAAAATCGCTAAGGATAAAGGTATTGATCTTTCACAGGTTTCAGGTAGTGCTGACGGTGGACGTATCATTAAAAAAGATATTGAAAACTTCAAGCCTGCTGCTGCTCCTGCAAAAGCTGCTGAGGGATCTGCACCTGCAGAAAAAGCTGCACCAGTTCTGGCTGCCTATGTAGGTGAAGAAAAATATTCAGAGAAACCAGTATCACAAATGCGTAAGGTAATCGCAAAACGTTTATCTGAAAGCTTGTTTACAGCTCCGCATTTCTATCTGACGATGAGTATTGATATGGATGCTGCAATTGCTGCACGTGGTAAAATGAATGAATTTTCACCAGTAAAATTATCATTCAATGACCTCGTTGTTAAAGCAGTCGCAGTTGCCTTAAAGCAACATCCAAATGTGAACTCTTCATGGAGAGGTGATGTGATCCGTTACAATGAACATGTAAATATTGGGGTGGCAATCGCTGTTGAAGATGGCCTGCTTGTTCCGGTAGTACGTTTTGCGGATGGTAAATCTCTGTCCCGCATTTCTGCAGAAGTGAAAGACTTTGCACAGCGTGCAAAAGCTAAAAAGCTTCAGCCATCTGACTGGGAAGGTTCTACATTTACCGTATCTAACTTAGGTATGTTCGGAATTGACGAATTCACTGCAATCATTAATACACCAGATTCTTGTATCCTTGCTATCGGAGGTATCTCACAAGTTCCGGTTGTTAAAGATGGAGCTGTAGTTCCAGGCAATATAATGAAAGTTACCCTGAGCTGTGATCACCGTACGGTTGACGGAGCTACAGGAGCTGCATTCCTTCAGACTTTCAAAGCACTGATGGAAGAGCCTGTTAGATTATTGGTTTAATAAATCTTTAAATATTTAAAAAGCTGCTTCGGCAGCTTTTTTTATGCCTTTTAGTTTTTGTACTTTTGCAGCCATGTCAAATATTAAACCCTCATTAGCTAAAGGAACCCGTGACTTTTCACCTCAGGAAATGGTGAAACGTAATTTTATTTTTGATACCATTAAAAAGGTATTCCGCAAATATGGTTATGCTGAGATACAAACTCCTTCAATGGAAAACCTATCTACACTCACTGGAAAATATGGCGATGAGGGAGACAAGCTGATCTTCAAAATCCTGAACTCGGGCGATTATCTCTCAAAAGCAAATGCAGGACATCTTTCGGCCATGAATTCCAACGCACTGATTTCTTCGATCAGTGAGAAAGCACTACGATATGATCTCACTGTTCCCTTTGCACGTTACGTAGTCATGCACCAGAATGATATTGCTTTGCCCTTTAAACGTTTTCAGGTACAACCGGTATGGCGTGCAGACCGCCCTCAGAAAGGCAGGTACCGTGAGTTTTACCAATGTGATGTGGACGTTGTTGGATCTGAAAGCCTGCTGAATGAAGCTGAGTTTGTATTAATTTATCAGGAAGCACTGAGTAACCTTGGAATGACAGATTTCACGATCAAGATCAATAACCGCAAAATCCTTTCCGGTATTGCAGAAATCATTGGCAAACCAGACCTGATTATAGATATGACGGTTGCTATTGATAAGCTTGATAAGATAGGTTTTGAGGGTGTTACCAAAGAACTGATTGAACGTGGATTTACCGTACAGGATATCGATCAGCTCAAACCGGTGATCCTGCTACAAGGAACCAACGATGAGAAATTAGATAGCTTGAAAAATGTACTTTCCGCTTCAGCAACAGGGTTGAAAGGAATTCAGGAAATAGAAACTGTATTTTCATACGTAGAGAGGCTGCTCGTAAATAGTAATCTTAAGAAACCAGACCTTGAACTTGATATTACCTTGGCGCGTGGACTGAATTATTACACTGGATGTATATATGAGGTGAAAACTAATGAAGTTGCAATGGGCAGTATCGGCGGTGGTGGCCGTTATGATGACCTTACTGGTATGTTCGGTTTAAAAGGGCTTACTGGTGTGGGCATCTCTTTTGGCGCAGACAGGATTTATGATGTAATGCAGGAACTGAACTTATTTCCGGAATCTGCAGCTGCGGGCACGAAAGTATTGATCAGCAATTTTGATAAAGAGGCTGAATTATACGCTTTGCCGCTATTACAGCAGTTGAGAGAGGCCAATGTTGCAGCTGAGCTTTATCCTTCCTCAGCGAAGCTTAAAAAGCAAATGAGCTATGCCGATGATAAGTCCATTCCTTTTGTAATCCTGATTGGAAGCGATGAGATGCAGAGCGGGATACTCACGCTGAAAAATATGCATACCGGCGAGCAGCAAAAGTTATCAAAAGATGACATCGTCACCTTCTTAAAATAAGAAACCTCATAAAAGGGTGTAAAACAATTGCTAGAAGATGCTGTTAAAACAGATAAAAGCGATTGATTATGAGAACACTCTGGAAAGGATCTATTGGATTCGGGTTGGTAAATATCCCGATAAAACTATATTCTGCAGTACAAAGCAGTCATCTCGACCTTGATATGCTGGATAGTAAAGACCATTCCAGGATCAAGTTCAAAAGAGTGAATGAAAGTACAAACAAAGAAGTGCCATATGATAAGATCGTAAAGGGCTATATGCTCAAGGATCAATATATTATTCTTGATGATAGTGACTTTGAGGATGCCAGTCCTGAAAAAACCAAAATGATCGAACTGGAAAATTTTGTCAATATCGATGACATTAATCCAATCTATTACGAGACTTCCTATTACGCTGAGCCTGAGAAACAGGGTAAAAAAGCTTATGCGCTATTATTAAAGGCACTAATTAAATCTGGGAAAGCCGGAGTTGCACGATTTGTTTTTAGAAATACCGAGAATCTTTGTGTCATCCATCCCCGTGGCAATGTGCTGGTAGTGACTAAAATTCGTTTTCAGGAAGAGGTTAGGGAATATGATGATTTAGAAGTATCTGAAGTAAGTACGGTCACTAAAAAAGAACTGGATATGGGATTGGCTTTAATCAAACAGTTTACTGCAGAATTTAACATTGAGAGTTTCAAGGATGAGTATAGTAAAGACCTGCTGAAGATCATTAAAGCTAAGGCCAAAGGCAAACGTGCTACCGTTAAAAAATTGAAACCGAGAGAAGAAAGTAGTGACGACCTCTATACGCAACTCATGCAGAGCCTCGATAAAAGAAAGGGTGCTTAATAGAGCTTTCCTGCCAGAATACCTTCAATTCTGTCCAGAAGATCATCAATGTCAAACGGCTTTGCAAGAAATCCGTTGGGTCTAAATTCTCCATGTTGAACGTTATCTGCTGTGAATCGTGCTGAAATCATCAGTACAGGGATTTCAGCAGTATTAGCATCTGAACGAAGAACTTTTAATAAATCGCGGCCATCACCATCCGGGAGCATGATATCCAGGATAATCAGATCCGGCTTAAACTGTTCAATATGGATCATCATATCGGCACTTTTGTTTAAGCCTGTCACTTTATAAGATTCGCTTTGCAGAATTAAAGTGATCACATCCAGAATAGCGTGATTATCTTCAATTACAAGTACGTTTTTACAGGATGGCGGAAGTATGTCCAAAGCATTTATAATTTGTGAACAAATATATATATCTATATGGATTATGTTCACTTATTTCGAAAATATTATAAACAAAAGACTTTTGTGGGGCAAATGAACTCATAACAGTATTCAATTACACATATAAATGGAATTATTTTTTGTCTTTTCAAACCTTTTTAAATAATTGATGTCTTATCAATAAGTTTTTAGGTTAGAAGGGGGTATGGTTGTGGCGACTATACTCCTTTTATTTTGGCCTGTAAGTAGTTATCTTTTTCGCCATGCCTTTGAAAAGAATCAGGTGGAAAGGATACATGGAGTACCAGTACAGCCTTCCCCATAAACCAGAAGGTCTGAATGTTGCGATCTGTGACAGGTGAGATTTACCATGATAATTAACGATTTTGAACTCCAGCCAGGCCTCTCCCGGTACTTTCATCTCTGCATACAGCAGTAATCTTGTGTTCTTTTTATCCGCCAGGAGAACCCTCCAGAAATCCAACACATCGCCAGCCTTGAGAGATACATTGCTGGTACGTCCTCGGCGTGCACCTACTCCTCCAAACAGCTTATCCAAAAATCCTCTCAAACTCCATAGCCAGTCCAGATAATACCAGCCCCTGTTGCCTCCGATTCCCCATATGTTTTCAAATACTTCTTCTGCAGGTCCCTTAAAGGGCATTTTTACTTTGTATTCCAGGGTTCCTTTCTGCGGAACTTTTACCTGATCCATAAATGAACTGTCCAGATATCCCCGGTTGAGCGCATCCTTCCAGCTGGAAACAATAGAGTGCTGTTCAATCTTTTCAAAAGCCAGCTTCAGCGTCTTCATGTAGCTGAAACATTCTCTCGGAACTACCGTCTTGATTTTTTTGTCTTTGCAGATCACTTCATTTTTCATGCTATCTACCAGGCTGCGGGCCAGGGAATACGGCACGCTTGTGACCAGGTTTAGCCACAGAGATGATAATCGTGGGGTTAGCAGCGGTATGGTAACAATCCAGCGTTTTAAGTTCCGTGAGCGTGCATAGCCGAGCATCATTTCTTTATAAGTGAGAATGTCCGGTCCTCCGATGTCGAAAGTCTGGTTGAATGCTTTTTCGTTCATCAGGATACCACCCAGATAGCTCAAAACATCCCGGATACCAATTGGCTGGCAATGGGTATTTACCCATTTAGGAGCAATCATCACCGGCAGCTTCTCTGTCAGGTCACGTATGATTTCAAAGGAAGCGCTTCCGGAGCCAATGATGATTGCGGCACGTAAGATCGTATAGGCAATTCCTGATTTCTTTAACTCATTTTCTACGGCTAACCTGGAACTGAGATGCCTTGATAGATCTGCATCATTAACAATCCCCGTCAGGTAAATAATCTGTTTACAGGAAGTATTTCTGATAGCTTTCACAAAATTCATTGCTGATTCAAACTCCTGCCTGGAGAACTGAGTTCCTCCGGACGACATCGAATGCACCAGGTAATAGGTTGCGTCAATATCTTCGGGAATATTCTCTAATGTCTCAGGTTTCAATAGGTCTCCAGTGATTATGCTGACCCTATTTCCAAAATCTGACTCCTCCGCAAAACGACGTTTGTCCCGTACCATACAAACAACATCATGTCCCTGTTCAAGAAGAACGGGTAACAGACGAGTTCCGATATAGCCGTTCGCGCCGGTTAACAGGATTTTCATCCTATATGGGGTTTATAAGTATCCGTATGTATCGTCGCTTTTAATTCCTGCAATATAGTATATAAGCCAAAGTTTGTCCTGTTTACGTAGATGAAATGTTTGACACCACGCGCCTGTTTAAACTCCGGCATCTTAGCAATTTTTTCACCAAATGCGTACAATTGAGCAAAAAACTCAGGCTCACTAAAGTCAAACGTAGCACTAAGGTATGGCCTGGCAAAAAGCTGGATCATTTCCAAGTAGGCCTTATAATAAAACTCTATCTGCGCCGATGTATCGTCGGTGTGTATCATCTCCAGTTTTCTGAAAGCTGCAATGGTCTTTTCCTTATCCTTTACTACGTCCGAGGAAATAAGTGAAAAGAACGGCACATAAAAATCATCCGGCATTTCCTTTATACAGCCAAAATCGATTACTCCCAGTTTCTCATCGGGGGTGATCATAAAATTACCCGGATGAGGGTCAGCGTGTACCGCTCTCAGTTCATGCTGCTGGAAATTATAGAAGTCCCATAATGCCTGCCCAATTTTATTGCGCAGCTCCTGAGAAGGGTTTTTTTGCAGAAATTCTTTGAGATGAAGACCTTCAATCCAGTCCATTGTAATTATCCGCTTGCCCGATAGTTCAGGGTAATATGTTGGAAAAACGATATTGTCAATCACCTTACAGGCTTCTGTGATTTCTATGGAACGGCGCACTTCCAGTTCGTAGTCTGTTTCCTCCAGCAATCTTTCCTCCACTTCTTTGATATAGATATTCAGTTCCTTTTCGCTCATACCCAGCAAACGGAAGGCAAAAGGTTTGACCAGTTTAAGGTCAGAAGAAATACTGTCGCCCACACCTGGATACTGAATCTTTACGGCTAGTTTCCTGCCATTCAGTTCTGCCTGATGCACCTGTCCAATAGAAGCTGCATTGGATGAAACAATATTGAATTTATCATAGATCACTTCGGGCGTTTTACCAAAGTTTTTGGTAAAAGTCCGTATTATCAGTGGTCCTGATAGCGGAGGAGCATTATATTGCGATTGTGTGAACTTATCAACGTAAGATTTGGGAAGAATATTCTTATCCATACTGAGCATCTGTGCAATCTTCAAAGCACTTCCTTTCAGTTCACTTAATGATTTGTAAATGTCTGTAGCGTTATCCTCGTTTAGCTCATCCCTGCCCAATTCAGGGTTAAACAGCTTTTTAGAATAATGTTTGATATAGTTTCCGCCAATCTGAAAACCAGTTTTTACAAATTTGGCAGACCGCTCAACTTTGGTGACAGGGATACTGTTCTGTTCGTCCATGATTATTTTTTCATTTTTTCTGTAAACCTGCTGTTTCTTGAGAGGAATTTTCCGTACTCAAACAGGTTGTCCAGCGGCGAGCGCTGAAACAGGTCGAAGGTAACGTTGATCCCTTTTTCTATAGCTTCATCGGTTTTCTCAAAACCGGTACTATCATCATTTACCCAAAAGTTTACTATAAAGGCATATTGTATCCAAAGGGCATCTTTATATCTTTTGGTCAGGAACTTACGGTCGGCCAGCTCTCCACTTTCCACTCCCTCATTAATCAGTTCTTCAGCAAAGTTTTCAAATATGGGTTTTACTCCAGATAATACGGGAGGCGTAGCGAACTTAGCTCCATGCTTTTTCAGGCTATACACAATAAAGCTACGTTGCTTTTTGAGCACCTCTACATAGCTGTAAAAGAACGAAAGCACCCTGTCCCGTGATGAGTACTGTGCCCATACTTCCTGCTGTTGTATCGTATCAATCGTATCAACGGTGAGGTCTGCCCAGATGAGCTTCTCAATGCTTTCAAAAGAGGCATAAAACTGGTAAAATTCAGATTCTGTGATCTTCAGCTTTTTCACAAAACTGTAAACAGATTTAGGTTGCTCGTCATGTGTAAGAACGTAATCGATATAGCCTGTTTTTATTTGCTGTGCTGTTGCCATGTGATTCGTGTTTTTAAAAGAATTTCCCCTAAAATACGTACAGTTACTATGCCATAAGTACATTATTACAGGGTATTCATACTTTTTGAAGTATTATAAACGCTTTGTTACTTTGTAATTACACGTTTAAGCCTTATTTGTTTACTTTTACAGATCAATTGAAAAAGAAACGCTTACATATGCACCGGGCCTTTGCGGTTTTAATGCTTTTGGTATTTGCCATCGCATTAACCCCATGGAGTACTCTTCACCACCATGAAGAGGAGCAGACCGGCTGTGTGAAATATGCTAAGATGTGTATGCACAGGGCGCATATTGGTAATCAGACACATAACTGTCTGGTCTGTTCTGCGCATTTCGAAAAAGATTATCTTACAGTTACCCATTCCTTTGAGATGAAGTCTCACAGCGTTGCTATGATCAAAACTTATGTTTTGCTTCAGGCAAGTTATACTGAGCTGATAGGTACTTCTCTCCGCGGCCCTCCAGTTGCCTGATTTCAAACCCAGAAATTCTAAAGGCCTGTGTCAATTAGTACACAGGTGTCTGATGGACAGCTATCTGTCTTTCAGTAACTAATACACAAATGAAATCATGTGCTAATAGGATTTTGCAATTGCTTTAAGTTAACAGCATTGCGGGCCATTGGCGAAAATTATAATCTTATGAACAAGATACTTCTATTTTTAGCAGTTCTACTTTCCGCTATTACTTCTAATATTACATCTGCTGCCGCACAGACTGAGTTCAGTGGCAAAATTACAGATGCCCAAACACAGGCACCTTTACCGGGTGCTGCCATATCTATACCGGATCTGCGCAGTTCGGCAATAACTGATCAGAATGGTGAATTTGTAATTAAAAATATTCCTGCACGCGGACGTTTTCTGGTTCAGGTTAGCTATATTGGTTACAAGACCATCACACAGACTGTAGATCTTGCCAAAGCAGGAGAGCTCAGCTTTGCCTTACAGGCCAGCGTGATTGAGGGCCGCGAAGTCGTGATTACAGGCTCTGCTTCAAGCTCCGATAACCGCAAGAACAGCACTTCAGTATCAGCAGTAAGCAAAGCCGATCTGTTATACCATCCTTCAACAAACTTAATTGATGCAATCTCCCGCGTTCCGGGTGTTGCCCAGGTAACAACTGGGCCGGGTATTTCAAAACCGGTAATCCGTGGTTTAAGCTATAACCGTGTGGTTACAGTAAGCGATGGTGTAAAACAGCAGGGACAACAATGGGGTGATGAGCACGGCATTGAGATCGATCAGTATAGTGCCGACCATGTAGAGGTACTTAAAGGCCCTGCCAGCTTAATGTATGGTTCTGACGCCCTGGGTGGGGTGATCAATATACTTGATGGCCTGCCTGCACCAGATGGTACCTTAAGGGGGGAGCTTCTTACTAATTATGCAACCAACAACGGACTGACAGGAAATTCACTTATGCTGCAGGGAAATGAGAATGGCTTCGTGTATAAAGTCCGTGGAACCTATAAAAACGCATATTCCTATAAAACTCCTACTGAATATGTTCCGAATTCAGGATTTAATGAAACAAACTTTGAAGGTCAGATCGGCCTCAATAAAAAATGGGGTTATGCGCATCTGGACGCTTCCAGTTTCCGCACAAATATAGGTTTCTATGAACCGGTAAGAAATGATGCAGGTCAGTTGGTCGATGACGAAGGAAATACCTTTTCTGATGCACAGAACAAAGACAGAACTTTAGCTTATCCAAAACAGGATGTCCGCCACTACAAAATCGCACTCAATAGTAATATACTTTTGGGAGAAGGAAGCTTAAAAGCGACATTGGGTTATCAGCATAACTTACGAAGGGAGCTGGAAGGTGCCGGAAACGATGGGCTTGCCTTGTTTCTCAACAGCCATACCTACAGCTACGATCTCAAATATTCATTTAAGGACTTCAACGGATGGGCTTCTGTCCTGGGTGCTTCGGGTGAGTTTATGCACAGTGTCAATACTACGGGCGCCGAACAGCTGATCCCAGATTACGATTCTCAGGCCTTTGGTGGTTTCGCATATGTGAAAAAGACCTGGGACAATGATACTTTCAACGCCGGTATCCGCTTCGACTGGAGAAAAATGACAGGTAAAGCTTTTGATGGAGATTCTCAGTTCAGTGCTTTTAGCAACAAATTCTCACATGTTACCGGAGCTTTGGGTTATACGCATGAATTTAATGATGCCTTTAGTTTCAAAGCCAATGCAGGAAGTGCGTTCAGGGCTCCAAACATTGCAGAGCTTTCTGCCAATGGAGTACATGAAGGAGCATTCCGCTATGAAGTAGGTAATCCAGATCTCAAACCTGAGCAAAGTTACCAGGCTGATGCATCTTTTGACTATCAGAATCAATACATCAGTACCAGTGTAGGTGCCTTTGCAAATATCATTAATAACTATATCTACTACTGTACCAGCGGACAAAACATTGATGTAGATGGAAGGGATTTTCCCGTTTACAACTTTGTGCAGGACGATGCATTTCTGCGCGGAATAGAAGCCAGCCTGACCCTGCATCCGGTGAGCCTGATACACTTCGAGAATAGTTTCTCGTACACCAGGGCAACTAACCGCACAACAAAGGAATCACTTCCATTTACCCCGGCAGCTACCTTGCGTAATGAACTACGTTTTGAACCAAAGATCGCGGGAACTTCACACTCGTATATTTCTGTTGGGATTGATAACTTCTGGAGACAAAGTAAGATTGATAGTTTTGAACAACCTACTTCTGGTTATACCCTGTTAAATGCCGCTATCGGAACCACGCTGAAGCTGAGCAAAAATCAGGTGATTACTGTGTACGCTGCGGGTAAAAACCTGCTGAACAAAGCTTATTATGATCATTTGAGCCGATTTAAACCAGGAAGACTGAGCGATGAGGATCCAACACTGGGTATTTATAATATGGGCCGGAACATTACATTCGGTGTAAATATTCCCTTCACGCTTAAACAATAAAACTTTAAGCCACCTATGCCTGTTTGAAGAGAATAAAATAAACCATATGTTCAGAAGCATCCTACTATCATTCTTGCTGTTAATTTGTATCTCAGTACCTGCATTTTCTCAAAAAATGGATACCCTGTCGGTTACCCTTGAGAATGTCAGATATCCATACCCTGTAAAATTTCTTCCCATCCATACCGAGGGGCAGGACATACGCATGGCCTATATGGATATATTACCTGCGCAAAATGCAAATGGCAGGACAGTAGTGCTTTTTCATGGTAAAAATTTCGGCGGATATTACTGGACAAACGTAATCAAAGCTTTAACAGAAAAAGGCTTCAGGATAATAGTTCCCGATCAGATCGGATTTGGTAAATCTTCCAAAGCATATATCCATTACAGCTTTCATCAGCTGGCCCGCTGGAATAAAACCTTGTTAGATACCCTTGGTATTCAAAAGGCAAATATTCTTGGTCATTCTATGGGAGGGATGCTGGCCACAAGATTTGCCCTCATGTACCCTAAGCTTACAGAAAAGCTATTGCTTGAAAATCCTATAGGTTTGGAAGATTACCGTCAGTTTGTACCTTATATAACCACAGAAGAACAATATAAAACCGAATTGAAAGCCACTGCTGAAAGTGTCAAAAAATACTATCAAACTTCTTACTTTACCTCATGGAAGCCTGAGTATGATGAACTCGTGAGGATAGGTGCAGGAGTTACTGGCAGTGCGGACTTTCCACGATATGCCAAAGTTGCTGCAATGACCTTTAGCATGATCTATGAACAGCCTGTGTTACATGAATTTCCTAACATCAGTGTTCCCACTGTTCTTTTTATTGGTAAAGAGGACAGAACTATTGTAGGTAAAGGATTACTTAGTCCAGAACAGCAGGCTCTTCACGGGCAGTATAAAAACCTAGGAAAACAAACTGCAGCTCGTATTCCTAAAGCCAGGCTAATAGAGTTTGAGGGATGCGGGCATATCCCACATATGGAAGTACCCAAAAAGTTTATTGAAGCACTCTTAGGCAGTCTTTAATCAGAGCATCAGCAGCGACACAACCGCTGCTGATGCTTATTTATACAAGAGGGCTAATTATGCCTGTAATATCTCAAGTTGTGTCAACACCTGTTCGCGGGTAACAGGAAATTCCGTGCCGTTAACAATTGATTGATATACATCCTCAAAAAGGGAAAGATAAGTTGCACTGTCAGCCGTGATCAGTTCCTGAGTCTTTTCAGCATTTTGATCAATCAGAGTTAATCGTCCTTCCTTTCCTCTTGGTTCTACTCCAAAACCAGGCTCACCTGGCTTAATACCTTTTAGTAGCTGCTCCTCCTGGATGTCAGCACGTTCTTTGATAAAGCTTCCTTTTTCACCATGCAGCACAAATGAAGGCAGTGCATCTACTACCAGCATGCTGGCGTGTACAAATACATTTACGCTGTTGGGATAACTCAGGTGGATAGAAAAGTAGTCGTCCACTTTAGTTCCTGCCCTGTTTTTTCCAAGAATTTTGTGAAAAGAATCCGGCTTGCCAAACAGGCTGATCACCTGATCCAGCAAATGAGGACCAAGATCATACTGAAGTCCGGTAGCAGCTACAAGCTCTTCTTTAAAGCTTTTCACACCTATCCCTGCTTTGTAGCGGTCGTATCTGAAATGTACTTCAGATAACTTACCCAACTTACCGCTTTCAACAATATCTTTTACTGAGTTAAAATCACTATCCCATCTGCGGCTTTGGAAAACGAATACCTTTTTCCCAAGTTTGTCTGCCAGTTCAAATATCTCATTGGCTTCTGCGGTATTTGCTGCAAAGGGTTTTTCAACAAGGATATGCTTTCCAGCCTCCAGGGCTTTTTTTGAATGTTCATAATGCAGGAAATTGGGCGTATTAACTACTACGAGGTCAATATTCTCATCAGCAATCAGCTCGTCAATACTGTCATAACTGATGATACCCGGAAAGTCTTTCTCCGCTTTCTTTTCATTGCGTTCGGTCACAGCATATAGTTTGAAGCCTGGGTGTGCTTCTATAAAAGGACCCTGAAATAATTTGCCGGACATGCCGTAGGCCAAAAGCCCTGTTGATATTATTGTACTCATGCGTTTAGTTTTATGGCTTAAAAGTAACAAATCTCAAAACTTAAGTATTAATTATATTGTCATAAACCTTTCTATTAATTTTATCTTTGCATATGAAGCCAGCAGAAATAAACGCAAAA
Organism: Pedobacter sp. MC2016-15; assembly: GCF_026239695.1. GTDB lineage: Bacteria > Bacteroidota > Bacteroidia > Sphingobacteriales > Sphingobacteriaceae > Pedobacter. The sequence goes on from NZ_JAPIVS010000002.1 coordinate 351,425, forward strand.
TGGAAAGTTCTGCAGCAAAAGATTGCTCAGGAATTCGACTCAGATCTACCTGATCTGAAGGTTATGTTATTTTTGATAGGTGTTCAGGAATTAGGCAAGGGGCCGGGCAAGTACAGTAAGCGTCAGAAAGAAGAATTAATGCATATTGCAACCTGCCGTTTGCTGAGCGAGATGGGCTTTTATGAGCTGGAAGGACTAGACCAGGATGGATGGCCGCACTGGAAATTAGTAAAACCCGTTCCCTCATTCGCAATGATGGAACAGGAACTACTATTAAAGTCTCTTGCCATCTCTTATTTCGAAGACATCTACGAATAAAACCGTATATCAACAAAAAACCCGGAAGAATCTCTCCCGGGTTTTTCTATTTCATGGCTGACAGATAGATTAGTTTGCCTGTGCAGCAGCTTCTTTTTTCAGTTGCTCATTTGCAGTAATCACCACTTCAACCCTACGGTTGGCAGCTCTTCCTGCTTCAGTAGTATTGTCTGCGATAGGCTCTGAGAAACCTTTGCCCAATGTACTCAAACGTGATGCAGGTACACCTTGTGCAACAGCATAGGCTTTTACTGCCGCAGCTCTTTTCTCTGATAAGCTCAGGTTGTAATTTTCTGCTCCCTTATTGTCTGTATGACCAATCACCCTGATTTCTGTGTTTGGATATTCATTGATTGAATTAGCCAAAGATTTTACGTTGTCCTTAGCCTGTGCTTTTAAGTTCGCACTGTCAAAGTCAAACAGAATACCACTGTCAAATTTTACAATAATCCCTTCACCTTCACGTACTACCTCTGCATTAGGGATTGTATTCTGAATTTCGGCAGCTTGTTTATCCATACGTTTACCGATAAATCCACCAGCTGTACCACCAACTGCTCCACCGATAATTGCTCCAACAGCAGTATTACCGGCTTTTTTTCCAATAATAGCACCCAGTACACCACCTGCAGCAGCTCCAATACCAGCTCCTTTTTGAGTTTTTGTTAAACTGTCGCAGCCTTGAAATCCCATTGCAGTTATTGCTAAAGCTATACTGAATGTTGCTATTTTAAATCTTGAAGTAGTCATATTCATAATCTTTTTGTTAATCAATAGCTCTAAAACAAAGGTAATGCCAACTTAAAGTTTTGTTGAATTTATTAGATAAAGACAAGTATATTACATTTCATTTCCTGTCCAATTGTCATGCTCCCTTTTGCGGCTGACTACAATTCTGTACATTATTGCGAAAAATATGCTTCCAGCTCTTCCAGCGTATTTTCATTGGTGTAGATATCCTTGATCACCCGCCCCTTTTCAAAAAGGATGATCCTGTCGCATACATCAGTAACGTGATTGAGGTCATGACTGGAAATCATTGTAGTCAGATTGCCGGATTTCAATGATTTCAGATGTGCTTTCAGCCTGATTTGAGTTGTAGGATCAAGATTAGCGAAAGGCTCATCCAGTACCAGCAGTTCCGGTTGCTGCATCAGCGCTGCGGTGATACCTATCTTGTTCTGATTCCCTTTCGAGAAATCCCTGATGTATTTGCCCCTGTCCAGGATTTCACCATTAAAAAATTCTTCATAGGATTGAAGGTAATCCATAACTTGTCTAACGCTCATCTTCTGCAACCCGCCAATGAATATGAAATATTCCTCAGGAGTTAAGTAATCGATTAAATAGCCTTCATCCAGGTAAGATGCCGTATAGTTTTTCCAATGGTCATTCTCTGCTACATTAACGCCCTTAGATACAATTTCTCCCGAGTCCGGCCTGATCAGGTCAAGGAGCATCCTGAACAAAGTAGTCTTTCCTGCGCCATTATTGCCGATTACTCCAACTGTTTCACCAGTATTGATGGTCAGCTTTTCTATGTCCGTCACCTTGCGGCCGGCATATGTTTTGGTAAGCTTGTTTATTTCTATAATCATGATCTTTCTCTGAAGCCAGCGGCGATTTTATGCTTTCTTTTCTCAAATTCCCGCACCAGAAAATTAATCCAGTAGCGGCGGCTGAACAGCCCGGCGATACCAGGAATAGCAATTCCAATCAAGCCAATGTATGGGTTGATGATTGAGAGTGGAAAATAAATGATATACGGTGATAAAAGCACCGGCAGCGAAAGCAACATCGTGGAAGCACTGACACCTTCCCAGCTGAATTTTGCACCCTTGCTGATATCGATATATTTATAATTTCTTGTTGCAAAGTATAAAACAAGAATGTTGCTCACGCCAATGTTGTAGAGATAAGCAGCAAAATGTACCGCCAGTATTTTCCAGCTGAGAAAGCTGTAAAAAGTAGTGAGCACCGTTAACAAAGATGCTGATATGGTGAGAAGGATAAATTTCGCGCGGAAAAAATCTCTTATGTTTACCTTATTGGCCAGCATGCCGTCAAACTCTGCAGCCTGCCAGCCAAACATAAATTGTCCGTATATCAGAATGGTATTTCCTGTCATAAACACTGCTGCGAACAGCATCTTTGCAAAGTCGTTGTTTTCCAGAACCTTCCTGTTGTAAAACAGAAAACCATAGAAAAGCAATAGTAAAGCCTTGGTTACTGTGGCCTTCGGGCGTCTGTTGCGCAGGATAAGTTTGATCTCCAGGGCGGCTAAGGTTCCTGCTGCACCAAAGCGATCAAGAAAAGGATAGTCTGTGCTTGATTTCTTCTCTTCACCTGCAGTCAGGTCTTCTACATAAAGGTTATTCTTCAGATACCTGTCGTTGAGCAGAAAAATAACGACTGCTAAAACCGGAAAGATCAGCCCAACAGGTGGATAAACGGCAATATAGCTAAACAACATATCTGAAAATGAGGCAATGGAAAACAGCTGCAGGTATTCAAGTCCTGCCAGCGCAGCTACAACCAGAATTGCCGGGATGACTATCTTTATGTTTTCTGCAGAAACCCTTTTAAAATAAAGGGCAGCATAATTATTAAAGATCACCAGTGAAAAAATTACAACCAGATAAGTAGTACAGGCAAAGCCTCCATATTCAGGCCATACGTTGCGGAAGCAGAAAGGAAAAAAGATAATTAGCGGAAAGATATTGAGTACCGACAGCAGAGAGCGAAACTGCAGGAAGCTGACCAGTTTCCTTTTTGGGATATTCAGGTGCAGATAAGGTACAATTGATAGTGTAGGTAATTCCTGTATCTGTAGTCTCGCAATAAAATCTACAGCAAAGTAATACAGGATCATCCCATTGAATACCATAAATACATCCTTATCGGGCATGAATTTATAGATAAGGTCTTCCATTACGAAACCCACCAGAAGACATACCCCAAGCAGATATAAGGCAAAAATGCCCATAATCACCTGCGCAGCAATAGTTGCCCCTTTATTTCTGGATCGCCAGAAAGCAGTCCACTGGTGTCGTAAAAAGGTCGAGAACATACTTAGTAATTATATTTGTCTTTCCAGTTCTGCCTCAGTTTTTCCCGCAGTTTATCTTCCGCAGGATTTTTCCCCGGATCATAGAGTTTGGTGCCACTGATCAGGTCGGGCAGATATTCCTGAGCAGCAAAATTCCCTTCATAACCATGTGAATATTTATAGTCCTTTCCATAACCAATGTTCTTCATCAGTTTGGTCGGGGCATTCCTGATGTGCAGCGGCACAGGCAGGTTTCCGGTCTGTTTCACCAGTTGCTGTGCATGGTTGATTGCTTCGTAGGAGGCATTGCTCTTTACTGAAGAAGCCATATAGGTTACGGCCTGCGAAAGAATAATCCTTGCTTCAGGGTAACCAATTACATTTACTGCCTGAAAGCAATTGTTGGCCAGCAGCAATGCATTAGGGTTGGCATTGCCGATATCTTCGGAGGCAAGTATGAGCAAGCGGCGTGCGATAAACAACGGATCTTCACCGCCTTCAATCATTCTGGCCAGCCAGTATACTGCGGCATTGGGATCACTGCCCCTGATGGATTTGATAAAGGCAGAAATAATATCATAATGCTGTTCACCGGCTTTGTCATATAGAGCCAGATTCTGCTGTGCATGTTCCAGTACATTCTCGTTTGTCAGTACAATGCTCTTGCCACCTATTCCGTTTATGGCAATTTCCAGTACATTCAATAATTTCCTGGCATCACCTCCGGATAAACGGATCAGTGCTTCGTGCTCCTTGATGCTGATCTGTTTTTCTTTCAGTATCACGTCTTCCCGTATTGCCGTTTGCAGCAGACCAGAAAGTTCAGCTTCATCCAATGATTTCAGGATATATACCTGACAACGGGAGAGGAGAGCGGAGATCACCTCAAAGGAAGGATTTTCTGTAGTGGCACCGATCAGCGTTACCAAACCTCGCTCCACAGCACCCAGCAGGCTATCCTGCTGTGATTTGCTGAAACGGTGGATCTCATCAATAAACAGAATAGGTAAACCCATCAGGCTATCTTTCAGCAATGCTGCCTTATCAATTACTTCACGAATATCTTTTACGCCGGAATTAATGGCGCTTAAATTAAAAAATGGGCGGTCTAAGGCCTGTGATATAATATAAGCCAAAGTAGTTTTACCGACTCCCGGAGGACCCCAGAAGATCATAGATGGCAGCTGACCGCTTTGTATGGCCTTGCGCAAAACCGCGTCTGGCCCTACCAGGTGTTTCTGGCCAACATACTCATCCAGATTGTGCGGACGCATACGTTCTGCTAATGGAGGTAGGTTTTGCATAACAGTAAAGATAAAAAAACAGGAGCAAATTTGTTACTCCTGTTCAGTGTTATTCAGACTTCGGCGCGCTGCCGGCAGTCTTGGGTTTCTTCTTCCAGAATTTGCGCTGAGGCTTTCTTTGTTGTGGCTTGCGGTCGCCGGTAGATGGAATTTCTCCCTCTGCAGGTGCTTCGCCAAGATGTTCTGGCAAAGGCATTCTGGTGATCGTTTTGTCGATCAGTTTTTCTATGTTGGCAAACTTACGTTTGTCTTTATCATTCACTAAAGTAATCGCTGTTCCAGTTGTTGCAGCTCTGGCAGTACGCCCTATCCTATGGATATAATCTTCGGGATCATGTGGCACATCAAAGTTGATGACCAGCGTAATACCTTCCACATCGATACCCCTGGATAATACATCTGTTCCGATCAGCACCGGTACGCGCTTATTCTTAAACTCTGACAGGATCGCCTCACGTTCCTTCTGGTCCAGATCAGAGTGAAAAGCCTGGGCTTTGAAACCCAATCCGCGAAAAACCTTTCCCAGGTTTTTAACTTTATCCTTTGTAGAAGCAAAAATGAGGATACTTGGGTATTCCACATTTTTCATCAGTTCCGTCAGCAGCTTTACCTTTTGCGCATCATGTACCAGATAAGCCTGCTGGTTGATTCCCGCTGCGGGTTTTGAAATCGCAATGCTGATCTGTTCAGGGTTGTGAAGCAAGTTGCCCGCGAGTTTCCTGATTTTTGGAGGCATAGTCGCTGAAAAAAGTACCGTCTGCCGTTTTTCAGGAAGAAAGCTCACAATACGCATGATATCATCATAAAAACCCATATCCAACATCCTGTCTGCCTCATCCAGTATCAGGTGCTGTAGCTGATCCAGCTTCAGAAGGCCCGAAGAAAGGTGCGAGATGAGCCTGCCTGGTGTGGCGATAATAATATCTACACCTTCACGCATACTGCGTTTCTGTTGTTCATATGCAATGCCGTCACCACCACCATAAACAGTCAATGAACTGATATTGGTGAAATACGACAAGGCCTCAACCTGTAGGTCTATCTGTTGGGCAAGCTCACGTGTAGGGGCAAGAATAAGCGTATTATTATGGCGGTTCTCTGTATGGCTGATCATATTCATGACCGGCAGCAGATAGGCTCCTGTTTTACCAGTACCAGTTTGAGCACACGCTATTAAGTCTTTTTTCGCAAGGATGAGTGGAATTGCTTCCTGTTGTATCGGAGTTGCATTTCTGAAACCCATCGCTAATAAACCCTCTAAAAGATCGGGGTTAAAATTAAAATCTTTAAAATCCAATATACTTGTATGTTATTCGTAATTGTTCTCTATAAAAGTAGCTTTTTTTTATGAGTAATTGTTTTTTTGGCTATTTTAATTGATCAGCATAACCAAACACCTTTTGCAGTAAAGTAGAGGAACGGGCTCCAATGTTATTCCTGATCGTCAATTCTTCCTGGGCTACCTGAATAAACATTCCATCAATAGCTTTTTGTGTCGCATAGCCAGAAAGATCGGTATTTACTGCGGCTACCATTGGCAGTTTGTTGTATTGTCCGGTTGCAGTGCTCCAATATTTTGTAGCGCCAACTTTATCCAGGCTTGAAGCAATCACAGGCTTAAATTTCTCCATCAGCTGCGCTGTAGTGGCTTTTTTGAAATATTCCGTAGCAGAATTCTGTTTGCCCAGGAGGATGTTGGTCGCGTCTGTCACCGTCATTTGTTTAATCGCTGATACAAAGATAGGTTTGGCTTCCTTCGCCGCATCTTCTGCTGCGCGGTTTAAGCTGGTAATCACGTTGTCTGCCAGTGAACCGAGTCCCAGGCTGCGCAGTGTTTTTTCAACTTTTTGCGCTTCTGGTGGGAACAGAATCTTTACAGCCATGTTGCCCAGGTATCCATCTTTTGCAGAGAGCAGATCCGCTCCGCGGGATATTCCTACTTCCAGCGCTTCCTTGATCCCCGTTCCAATTTCTGATGTGGTAGGTTTAGCTGCGGTTGTGGTGGTGGTAGTAGTAGTTGTCGTAGTTTTTCCCGGCTCTTTTTTTGTAGTGGTTACCTTTTTGATCAGGTCGCCTAATTTCGACTGGCCCTGAACATTGTAACTCATTAAGATGATGGCAGATAAAGTAATAGCCAGAGATTTTATATGATTCATTCCTGATAGTTAATATATCCAATAGTAAGCAAATCTCTGGCCATTTGTACGAACTTTCAGAATTTACGCAAATGAGTCAAAAAATATTTTTATACTTGAAAAGAATTTTCCTCCATCTATACTTTGAAGTTTATAAAGAATACAGCCGGAATGAAGGACCAGGATGATGCGGTGCTTCTTGCTCAGTACAAGAGTACAGGGAGCCTGGAGCTGCTTGGTGTCTTGTATAGCAGGTATATGCCCCTGGTCTATGGGGTATGCCTTTCCTATTTCAAAGATGAGGAAGCCAGTAAAGATGCTGTGATGCAGATCTTTGAGGAACTGGTGCTGAAGCTGCGTTTGCATGAAGTGAAAAACTTTAAAAGCTGGTTACATGTGCTCACCAGGAACCATTGTCTGATGGCACTTCGTAAGCTGGCAAAACAGGATACGGTATCTATCGAAGATGTATTTGTGGAAAATGCCGATTTTGTGCATCTTGATATCGAAGATACAAAAGAGACGCAGCTAACCATTATGGAGAAATGCATGGATACGCTTCCTGAAGAGCAGAAAATTAGTGTAGACCTATTTTATCTGCAGGAAAAATGTTATAAGGAAGTTGCCGATATCACGGGTTATGAAATGCTCAAAGTAAAGAGTTATATTCAAAACGGAAAGCGTAACTTAAAAAATTGTATAGAGAAAAACAGCAGTGAATAACGATTGGTTAGATATAGAATTACTGGAAGATTACCTGGATGGTAAGCTTGACAGCAAAGCTATGCACCGGATAGAAAAGCAGGCGCTTGAAGATCCGTTTGTTGCGCAGGCACTTGCCGGATTGGCTGAATCGCCTAAGCGAGCCTCGCAAAATGTATCGCTGCTGCAAAAGCAACTCTATGAACGTATAGGTCAGCAACAGGTCGTAAAGAAAGAAAGCGTATATACCTGGCAGCGCCTTAGCATTGCCGCTGCTGCCGCAGTGATGTTTATCTCTGTCAGCATTATCTTCTTTATGCGTGAGCAGGGACGGCAGGAGGAACTAACGAAAATTAAAAATCGCCCCAAAAATATCGAAGTAAATATTGCACCTACAGTGGCTGCTGTAGATTCAGCCATAAACATTCCTGTAGCTACTGCCACTCCGGAAGCAAAGATAAACCCTGTAGGCGTTGGCCAGATTAGTCCCAGAAGACAAGCGGAAAATCAGCCTGTACAGGCTGCGGTGACCTCTGCTGATATTCAGGCGATGAAACAGGATACTGCAGCCATAGAAAGTCAGGTGGCTGCCAGTAAAGCAACTGCGAGAATAGCTTCAGTTCTGCCCGCAGCTGCAGCTCCGGTAGGAGGATGGGCCAATCTCAACAGCTATATTTCTGATCATAATAAACTCGCGCAGGAAGGTAGTGCCGGCAAGTTTGTAGAGCTTAGCTTTATGATTGATGCTGAAGGTAGCCCTTCAGATATTAAAGTAGAGAAAGGTGCAGTAAAAGAATATGCCGATGAAGCTATACGTCTGATCAAAGAAGGACCAAAGTGGGAGCAGCCAAAAGCTACCGGGGCTAGAATAAGTTATACAATAGCCTTCTAAATCCAAATCCTTTTTTAAAAAAAAATGCCGGAAATCCAGTTCCGGCATCTGTGGTAAATTCTTTATTCAAATACTAAGAGAAAATCAAATGTATCAGGCTGAAGATGACTGCTGCTAGAGTAGCCGAAACGGGGATCGTTAAAACCCATGCCCAAAGCAGGTTCACCGTTACACCCCACCTTACTGCTGATACCCTTTTCAGTAATCCCACACCAACAATAGATCCTGTGATGGTGTGTGTCGTAGATACCGGAATACCAAAATGCTCCGTTAAACCAAGTGTCACCGCACCGGCTGTTTCTGCTGCTACTCCCTCGAAAGCATTCACCTTAGTAATCTTGGAACCCATGGTCTTTACAATCTTCCATCCACCGCTCATGGTACCCAGAGAAATTGCTGCATAACACGAAATAGGAATCCATTCCGGCATTGCATCACCTGTTTGCAGTACATTGGCAGCAACCATTGAAACATAGATGATACCCATCACTTTTTGCGCATCATTACCTCCATGGGTAAAACTTAAGGCTGCAGATGATATTAACTGTAGTTTCTTAAACCACCATTCTGCGACAGATGGCCGTGCATTTTTTGCGAGATGTAACAGAATAATGGAGATGATCACTGAAATGAACATACCTATAACCGGGGCAAGAACAATAAAAGCGATTACTTTAAGGATGGGCGTAAAATTAATAGCTGCCATTGCACTGGCGCCCATAGACGCCGCTTTGGCCATACCTGCCCCAGCAAAACCACCTAAAAGTGTATGTGATGAACTTGATGGTATACCATACCACCAGGTAAAGAGGTTCCACACAATTGCAGCTACAAGTCCGGCAAGGATCACCTCTAAAGTGATATATTCTTCCAGAACAGTTTTGGCGATTGTATTGGCAACCTTATGATCAGTAAAATAGAAATAAGCGGCAAAGTTAAACAGTGCTGCCCATAATACCGCCTGAAAAGGCGTGAGGACTTTAGTAGATACAACCGTAGCGATTGAGTTGGCCGCATCATGAAAACCATTGATATAGTCAAACCCAATAGCCAGAATTATTACAACAACCAATAAGGTAGTTACCATCTTTATTATTTTTAAGCGTTCTTAACCAGGATAGATTCCAACACATTCGCGGCATCTTCACATTTATCCGTTGCCATTTCCAGTGTTTGCAGAACTTCTTTTTGTTTAATCAGTTCAATTGCATTGGTTTCAAATTCAAATAATCTTGCTATAGCCAGGTTACATACGTAGTCTGCCTGATTTTCACCGCTGTTGATACGTACACATGCATCTGCGATTACACGGATATTTTTGAAGCTTCTCAGTTCCCTGATCGCTTTGTCCAAATCCGTACACATCTCTACCAGAAGCTCTGCAAGTTTGATCATTGCATCACCAATATTCTTGATGTTGTATAATTCAATATTTGTTGCTGAGGCATGAATGTAATCTGCAATATCATCAACTGCACTTGCGAGAGCATGGATATCCTCCCTGTCGAATGGAGTAATAAAGTTTTTGCTCAGTTCCAGAAAGATAGAATGCGTGATATCATCTCCAACGTGTTCTAAACGTTCAATTTCCTTGATGTATTCTTTTCTCTTTTCCAGATCCTTAGTGCTTAATGCTAGAAAAAGAGCTTCAGAAATTTTTAAAACATTATTTCCTGCTTGTTCAAAAAGGGGTTGGAACTTTTTGTCTTTTGGTGTAAAGAACTTGAAAATGTTATTCATGCTGACTGTAAAATATGGTACAAAAGTAGTAAGACAATGTTAAGTTAATGTTAACTGTTAACTAATGCCACATATTTCTGATATATTTAACCAGTCTTCTCCAGGGTAAAGGCGAAAGTAGTACCAATCTGTAATGTACTCCTTACTGTAATGATCTGTTGGTGAGCTTCTAAGATGTGCTTCACAATAGCTAAACCCAATCCGGTTCCACCAACTTCACGGGAGCGGTGAGAATCTATTCTGTAAAAACGTTCAAATAATCTGGATAAGTGTTTTTCATCAATCCCGATTCCGTCATCTGTTACTTCTACCAGAAACTGGTCATGAAGTTCAAAGACTTTGATCGCTGTTGATCCATGTTCTTTACCATACTTGATAGAGTTAGAGATCAGATTGATCATTACCTGTCTGATTTTTTCGCGGTCAGCCCTTACAAATGCGGGATGCATATATTTTTCTTTGAAAGATAGTGATATCTCTCTTTTTTTCGCTTTATCCTCCAGTCCTTCCATCACTTCTTTTGCCAGCAGTACAAAATCAAACTTCTGATAGTCGATAGGGATTTCTCCGGATTCAAGTTTCGAAATCGAGTCGAGATCATTAATCAGGTAGCTTAAACGCTCTACATTCTTTTCTGCCTTTTGTAAGAATTTTACAGCCATTTCCGGATCGTCGATCAGGCAGTCCTGCAAGGTTTCAATATATCCCTGGATGGCAAAGAGAGGGGTCTTAAATTCATGTGAGACATTGGATAGAAACTCTCTTCTGAATTGTTCCTGTTTTTTCAGTACATCAATCTCATTTTTTTTAGCTCCGGCCCATTCCTTTACTTCCTGTTCCACATCGTTGATCGGATCAGAACTTACGTATTCCCCCAGAGCATCTTTAAGATCCTTTCCAAGTTTCAGGTTGTGGATAAGTTTATAAATCAGTTTGATTTTAGAATAGATATATTTCTCCAGCAAATAATAAAAGAGGATAAAGCTTGTGGCAAAAGATATCCCAAAAGATACCAGCAGGTAGTACCAGCTTTGCTGAAAGTGGAAATTTACCAATGCAATAGAGAGCGCAACTGCAAGCGCAGTGATCAGAACGAGGACACTTAACTTCATGTAGGCAATTTACAAGTAAATTTATAAATTACAGCTGTTTCTCTGTGAGGTATTTCCAATATCTTTTGGGTACATGCTGCACATGGAGTTTCGTGTTTTTCCTTGCTACAATATTCGCACTTTTGAAATAATCCTTCCACAGAACAGCGTATAACGCCTCTTTGTCTGATAAGGCTGAAGCTGAGGGTTGCATGGATTTTTGCTGTTCATTAAAATCCATTTTTATTTCTTCCACTTTTTCCAGGTCATAGAACAGGCCATATTTACGGTTGATATCGTATATGATCCATTGCTGATCCGCATAGCGATTCCTGAAGTGATTCATTATCAATGGCAACACGTTAAAATCAGGATCTATTCCGCAATAAAAGATACCGTCAGCAGTATGCTGAAAGCGGATAAAAGCCTCCATCCTGTGTTTTTCACGTTCTACTTTGATGGCAGTCTGACTGATAGCAAGCACATATGGGTTGCCATAATTGTTTTCAGCCCCGGCTACATTGGAAAATATATAACAGGTAAACTCAAATAAGTTGATATAAGCCTGTTCCGTCTCAGAAAGATAGGTGCAATAAAACCTGCGGATCCAGGCTTTTGGTAATCGCGACTGCAAGCCTTTCCAAACCCTGTCGGCCTTTCTTTCTTCAGAAAATATCTCCAGATGCTCAGAAAAAGCATCAGGCTGAAATGCGGCACGGGTGATGAGTCGGATAGGACCGGGCTTGCGCTCAAACCATTCAAAAACTGAACACAGCAAACCTTCCAGACTTCCGTCAAATACATAGGTCTGCATCTTAAAAAAGAATCAGCTGACTGGTATCGTTCTTAATATATTTACTCTGACTTTCCGCAAGAATGAAAGATTTGATTTGCGTACCCTGATAATCCTTCAATTGATAAGGGCTGTCGGCACATTTTATAAAATGTTTGGCCCTGTTATAGGCAACACCTATTTTCTGCAGCTGGTCGATACGAAGCTTGCCAAATTTCCTGGCCTGTACAATTTTTTTTGCCGAACCTACGCCGATCCCCGGAACCCGGAGAATCATTTTATAAGCAGCCACATTAATATCTACCGGAAAATGCTGGAGGTTACGCAAGGCCCAGCTCAGTTTCGGATCAATATCAATATCAAGGTGAGGGTTGATATCATTCAGGAGTTCATTCACATGAAAGCCGTAAAAGCGCATCAGCCAGTCGGTCTGGTATAAACGGTTTTCGCGGATCAGTGGAGGCTGCGTACCCAGAACGGGCATCCTGCTGTCATTGCTGATCGGTATATAACCTGAATAATAGACCCGTTTCAATGAAAAGTTTCTGTAAAAAGCATCTGCGGTATGCATGATGTCCTTGTCAGTTTCAGGTGTAGCACCAATTACCATTTGTGTGCTCTGACCTGCAGGAACAAACTTTGGCACACTGCGGATCAGTTTACGTTCTTCCTTAAACTGTACAATCTGGTTTTGTACATATCCTAAAGGTTTGATCACATCCTGATGGCTCTTATCCGGTGCCAGCAGCTTTAGTCCACTTTCAGTAGGCATCTCCAGGTTGATACTCATACGGTCGGCATACATACCTGCTTCACGGATCAACTCATCACTTGCACCAGGAATAGTTTTAAGATGGATATAACCGTTGAAACGTTCTTCCAGCCGCAATTTCTTGACAACCCTTACCAGACGTTCCATGGTAAAATCTGCATTTTTGAAAATACCGGAACTAAGGAACAGACCTTCAATATAATTTCTGCGGTAAAAGTTCATTGTCAGCTCTACTACCTCTTCAACAGTAAAGGCGGCGCGCTCAATATCATTGCTTTTACGCGAAACGCAATAAGCACAATCAAAAATACAATGATTCGTCAGCAAGATCTTCAGCAATGATACACATCGTCCATCTTCAGTATAGGTATGACATATACCGGAAGCGTGGCTGTTTCCCAATCCCTTATTATCATTCTTTCTTGTGCCTCCACTGGAAGAACAGGAAACATCATATTTGGCTGCGTCAGCCAGGATATTGAGCTTTTCTCTAATGCGTTCAGACATAATCTTTATTTTACTAACAAATATAGCAATAAATTGCTAGTAAAATTAGTTTAAAGCATTCCTTTCACGAATAGAAACAGGCTATTTGCCGTCCCATTCGGCATAGAAATGCTCCAGATAAAGCTGCATAAACTGATGCCTTTCATCAGCGAGCTTTCTGCCTGCACTGGTTTTCATCAGATCTTTGAGAAGCAGTAGTTTTTCGTAAAAATGATTGATTGTAGGAGCTGTTGAATTTTTATATGCTTCTTTACTTTGATTCGGGTTACTTGGGATAGCAGGATCATACATGATTCTGTTCTTATAACCGCCGTAGGTAAAAGCCCTTGCAATGCCTATCGCACCGATGGCATCAAGCCTGTCGGCATCCTGAACAATATCCATTTCTCTGGAACTAAAGTTAGGTCCCGATAAGCTTGCTTTATAACTCATGTTCCTGATGATCTGCTGTACATGTAAAATTACACCAGCCGGAATCCCAAGTGTATCAAGAAATGCTGCCGCTGTCCTTGGGCCAATCTCTTCATCGCCATCATTAAATTTGCTGTCGGCGATGTCATGTAGCAACGCAGCAAGTGCAACGGTGAGTAAATCTCCATTCTCCTGCGTATTAATATTAAGAGCGGTTTTGTAGACTCTCTCAATATGAAACCAGTCATGTCCTGCTTCCGCATGGGCAAGAGTTTCCTTTACAAAAGTTATAGTTAGGCCTGTTATCTTATCAAAGTCCATTTGCATGGAACAAAGGTAATCTAACTCGACTTAATTTTCAGCGTATCGTTTGAAGAAGGATCAAGTTTAACGGTTACCCTGTGATCAACAGTAATCAGCTGCACCACTTCTACATCCAGGATGATGGCAATCTGAAATAACCTGTCTAAAGTAATCTTACTATATCCCAGTTCAATTTTGCTGTAGGCATTTTGTGAGATCGACAGTTTTGCCGCCAGGTAATCCTGTGTATAATTTCTATACTCTCTAATCTTTCTGATGTTGCCTGCTACAACTTTTGGTTTTAAATCAATTGGGTCTTTCATAAATCTAATTTTTTAAATTGGATTTTGTAATTAACGAAATATTTAAGATGCCGGATTTCTGTTTAAACATTTTATGAATAATCAAGTCCTGATAATCACTGATATGGAGTTTTTTCGTACGTATTTTGGGGGCCTAAAGTTGATCTAACTAACACAACCACAGGGGGTAATGTATTCCTTAGGGTTGTGTTGTGCCGGCTGCTAAAAAAATCCTGATAATTCTTCTTTTCGTTCTATTATTTGAGAAAGCACAAGCATTTTGAGTCGATCCAGGAGTAGCCGAATACCTGAAAAATTGTAGGCAATAACCAAAATTTAAATAACGTATGAACTTTCAAGAATTGAATCAAAATGAAATGGCAACAATCAATGGTGGCGGATTATTAGATGGAACAAATCTGATCCAGGGTAATCTTATTGGTCCTGTGACTATCGGAAACATGTTGTCTCTGAGCGTAAATTCACAGTCGGGTGTAACAGCTTTACTGGCAACAGGCCCACTTACCAACCTCACAAATGGTCTCAACTTAGGTGGACTAATGAATGGTCTTAACCTCAGTCTATAAAATTGATTGTTTAAACCAAACATTTATCAAACAGAGGGAGAAATTTAATATTTCTCCCTTTTGCTTTTTATTCATCATATGAATCAGGATCAATACATTTTTCCGCAGGAGATTGTGGAGAACACTGCTGAATTTCATTTTCATACACACCGTTCAGCAACAACTGTGATCTATCAGGTGATGCTGCTGGTTTTATTCAGTGTACTTCTGGGCATGTTCTTTATCAAGGTAGATGTAAATGTTAAAAGCATGGGTTTATTTCGTCCTGTATCGGAACGTAATGATATCAAATCCCTCGTGTCTGGCAGGATTGATTCTGTGCTTGTTACTGAAAATACTCATGTGAAGTCAGGACAGATCCTATTCACCCTGAAGCGGGAATCCCTGGAAGGGAAAAATGACATGACCTCATTGCAACGGAATGACATCAGGGCGCAGCTTAATGATCTCGAAGCACTAATCTCTGCCGCCAAAAGCAATAGCTGGCCGCAACGCATTAATCTGCAGTCGGGATTATATGGCCAGCAGTATAGTTACTTTATGCAGAGAATGGAAGAAGCCCGTTCCAGGTACCGCGTGGCACAGCGAAACTTCGACCGCTATCTCTACCTGTTCCAGCGAAGAGCGATATCTTCACTGGAATATGAAGATGCAAAACTTAAGGTTGATAATATCCATAATGAACTTTCGCTGATCGGAGAAGATCAGGGAAGCAAATGGCAGACAGAATTTAACAGCCTCAAAATCCAGCAGCGGGAACTCAACTCTCAGAGCAGGCAATATGCAGAAGAAAAAGAGTTTTATACACTAAGGGCCACAGTGGCAGGCTCCGTACAACAGTTAAAGGGTATTCAGCCGGGAACTCTTGTGGCGGCCAACGAATTGCTGGGGGAAATATCCCCTGATTCCGGGATCATTGCTGAAACCTATGTGCTGCCCAGGGATATAGGATTGCTTAAAATAGGAACCGGCGTCAAATTCCAGGTAGATGCCTATAACTATAACCAGTGGGGAATGCTGCAAGGAAAGGTGATCTCTATTTCCAACGATATCTTTATGGAGAACGGGAAGCAGCCCTATTTTAAGGTGAGGTGTTCGCTGAACCAGAAGCAGCTTGTGCTAAAAAACGGTTATGTGGGTAAAATCAGGAAAGGCATGACTATGCAGGCCAGATTTTTTGTTACACGCAGAACACTCTTCCAGTTGCTGTATGATCAAGCTGATGACTGGCTAAACCCTAATGTTACGACGAACCAAATGACGACCTCATGAAAAAGCACTTAAAAAAGACAAACATCAGGCAGCATGACGCTACCGATTGTGGTGCTGCCTGCATTGCCTCTATAGCTGCTTTTTACAACCTCGATCTGACTATAGCGCGAATCCGGCAAATGGCCTCTACAGATACCAAAGGGACAAATATTCTGGGGCTCATAGAAGCGTCGGCACGCATTGGATTTACCGCCAGGGGTGTGAGGGGAACATATGAAAACCTTCCCAATATACCCATGCCTGTAATTGCACATGTGAACCAGGATAACATGGCGCATTATGTAGTGATCTATACCATTACGCCGGCCTTTCTGGAGATCATGGACCCTGCATATGGCGAAAGGCAAAGGATTACTGCTGATGAATTTAAGAAAAAATGGACAGGTGTACTGGTGATGCTGCTGCCGGGGGATGACTTTTCTGCAGGAAACGAAAAAATCAGTATCGGACAGCGCTTTTTTTATTTGCTGAAACCACATCGTTCTGTACTCATGCAGGTCCTTGCCGGAGCTGTGTTTTACACTATCCTGGGTTTATCTTCCTCTATATTCCTGCAGAAAATTGTTGATAACGTATTGCCGGATGGGAACATGAACCTGCTCAATTTAATGGGTACGGTCATGGTCGGCATCATCCTCCTTCAGCTTTTCATCAATCACACAAAGACCATGCTGACGATCAAAACCGGACAGCAGATAGACGCAAGGCTAATCCTCGGATACTATAAACATCTGATGAAACTTCCCCAGCAGTTTTTTGATACAATGCGGGTGGGAGAGATCATTTCGAGAATGAATGATGCAGTAAAGATCAGGGCCTTCATCAATGATGTGCTGATAGGCTTTGCAGTAAATGTATTTATCATCTTCTTTTCGTTCGCGCTGATGTTTACCTATTACTGGAAGCTGGCGCTGATCATGCTGATTGTCGTGCCGCTGTATGCGGTGGTTTACTATTTTTCTGACAAGCTCAATAAACACACGCAGCGAAAGCTGATGGAAAAAACCGCAGAGCTGGAAAATCAGCTGGTAGAGTCTGTCACGGCCGTAAGTACAATCAAGCGTTTTGGCCTTGAAGATTTCACCAATCTGAAAACCGAGATCAGGTTTGTCAATCTGCTGCGCAGCATTTACACTTCGGGCATGAACTCCCTGTGGGTAAACTATGCTGGGGCATTTATTTCCAGTCTGTTTTCCGTCATTCTGCTCTGGACAGGGGCTTCTTTTGTAGTTGCCAATACAATTACGGCAGGGGAGCTACTTTCCTTCTATGCCATTATCGGTTATTTTACCGGTCCGGTAGTCAGCCTGATCGGTATGAACAAGGTATTGCAGGATGCACGGATTGCGGCCGATCGCCTTTTCGAAATTATGGATCTGGAAAGGGAATCTACAGAAAACAGGACAGAGCTCACGACAGATATGCTGGGGGATATTCAATTTAAAAATGTGAGTTTCAGATATGGCACTCGGGTAACAGTTTTCGAAGATTTCAGTCTGCTGATACCGAAAGGGAAAATCACAGCTATAGTAGGCGAGAGCGGGTCGGGGAAAACCACATTGCTTTCATTGTTGCAGAACATCTACCCATTACAATCGGGAAGTATACAAATTGGCGATTATGATATCAAATACCTCTCAAACGGCAGCCTGCGCAAAATGGTTGGTGTAGTGCCTCAGGATGTGCACCTTTTTGCCGGCAATGTCATCGATAATATTGCCATAGGCGATCTGGAGCCTGATATGAAAAAGATGATCCGAATATGCGGTGAGATCAATATCCTCGGGTTTATTGAGAAACTTCCAAATGGGTTTGAAACCTGGCTGGGTGAAAATGCAGCAAACCTCTCGGGTGGACAAAGACAGCGGCTGGCGATAGCCAGGGCTTTGTACAGAGAGCCTGAGATCCTGATTCTGGATGAGGCTACATCCTCACTGGATTCTACAGCTGAAGAATATATTTATCAGACGATTGCTTACCTTCGGGCCAGGGGGAAAACAATTATCTTAATTGCTCACCGTTTAAGTACGGTGGTCAATGCTGACCGGATCTGTGTGTTGAACAACGGAAAACTCATTGAGGAAGGTACACATTCTGAACTGCTGAGGCATAAATCTGCCTACGCAGCGATGTGGCAGAAGCAATTTCCTCTGCCGGCGCAGGCTGAAGTTTAATCTTCAGCCCTTGGTGCTTTTGGCTTTGGCCGTTCATCGTCTGCACGTTTAGAGCCATCGTACAATTCATATTCCAGCATACGGCAGTCGAGCTTGCCATTGTAAAACTCAAGTTTTCTGGAGGCTTTTAAGCCAATCTTTTTTGCAAGATCAGGGTTGCCGGTAAAAATATATCCGTTGTATCCTTTGCATTCCTTTTTCATGAAATCACCTACACGTTTATAGGTCAGCTCAAGCTGTGAATGTACCCCCAGGCGTTCTCCATATTCAGGGTTAAATACAACCACGCCCTTTCCGCCTTCCGGCACAGGAGTGTCTGCAAAATCACAAACTTCGAAAGTGATCAGGGTATCAACGCCGGCTGTTTTGGCATTTTTACGGCTCACATCCACGGCATCTTCTGATAAATCTGTTGCGATAATCTGCAGGTCGGTGTTTTTGATCACCTGGTCCTTCAGGATACGGCGTTCGGCAAAAAACACTTCCTCGTCATAACCAATAATATGCATAAAGCCATAATTCATTCTGAATAGTCCCGGTCTGCGGTTGGTAGCCAGCAGGGCAGCTTCAATAGCAAGTGTTCCGGAACCGCACATCGGGTTAATAAAGGGCGACTTCTGGTCCCAGGTAGTACTCATCACCACGCTCGCAGCCAGTGCTTCCAGCATTGGCGCTTTTCCCGGAATCTTGCGATATCCGTGTTTGGCAAGGGTTTCTCCTGAGGTGTCCAGGAAAATATCTGCCTGGTCATCTTTCCAGTAAAGGTGAACTACAGTTTTGTTGGCGTCTGCTCCTGAGTTAGGGCGCATGCCTTTCTTTTCTTTTATTCTGTCTACAATCGCATCCTTAACTTTCAGATTGGTGAAAAGCGGAGTCGTGATTGTAGGATTATCCACATTAGAAGTAACAGAGAAATATCCAGCGAAATCGATCAGGTCTTCCCAGGCAATATCCACTACCTCTCGGTAAAGTTCTTCGGGGTTATTTGCTTTAAAACTTCCCACACGGTATAAGACCTGGCTGGCACATCTTAAGTTAAGGTTTAGTTTTATACATTCTGTGAGTGTGATATTGAGTTCAACACCTGTCGGGAAATCCCTTACGATTTCATAGCCAAGCGCTTGAACTTCCTCCACCAGATATGGTGAAAGCCTTTTGTTACAGGTGATAATCACCTTGCTTTTGTTGTGGAAAACTTGCATAATTTATTGTGCGAAGTTATCAATAAAAATATAGAGATTTGGACTAGTTAGTAGAATAAAAGAGTATTGTTATGGAATTAAAAGGAAAAGTGCACGAAATTGGTGCATTACAACAGGTAAGTGAGACTTTTAAAAAACGTGATCTCATCATTGAGTACGCGGAAAACCCAACTTATCCTGAATATATAAGATTTGAAGCTTTGCAAGACAAAACTGCTTTATTTGACAGCTTAAAAACTGGTGATGATGTAGAAGTTTCTTTTAACCTGCGCGGACGTCCATGGACAGACAAAACAGGAAAAACTTCTTATTTCAACAGTTTGGTAGTATGGAGAATCAATGCATTGACCAACAGTGCAGCAGCGCCTTCAACTCCGCAATACGCTCCACCGGCAGATTTGAACAACGCGCCAGGTGAAGAAGACGATTTGCCGTTTTAAGAACTTTTTTAGGAAACAAATTGTACTGCGAGTGCCGGAGATTTATCTCCGGCACTTTTTTTTTATCAGCCGGCTCTATCCTGCTCTGTTAAAAATTGTTAAAATAACAGGTATCCACCTACTCTTCCTTATTTTTGAACTCAGAAAGAAATGAAGAAAAAAAGCCTTTGGCTGATTACCGGACTCATGACCATCGCTCTGCTTGGTGTATTTGTAATGCAATTGTATTACATCAGGGAGGCATATCGGCTAAAATCCCAGCTTTTTGAACAGGAAGTCAATCAGGCACTCAGCTCCGTGGCTAATAAAATCCAGCGCCTAAATGCTGTGAGCCATATCACTAAAACGGATTACGAATGGCGGATTAAGATGGAAAATCAGCGCCGTGACAGAACCCGCAGGCTGATTGATCTCGACCAGAAATTTAAAGAGGACGAACGAAAAAGAAAATACGATCAGCAGAAACAGATGATCGATGAACTCAATTATCAGGATGGCATGATCCGCAAAATGTACCTCAGCCCAACTATCATCTCCGAAGCTGATTTCTTTGCCCTCGCCAATCAGAATACTACACCCCTGAATGTTGATGTAAATGTAGGATTTGATGCCGACCTTAATATGATTGGCAGCAATGTGCGCAAGGTATTTCGGCTGGGATCTGGCAAAACGTTTAGCCTTGAACCAAAAAAACTGCCCGACAGTATCAGGTACCTGGTATACAGCCCCAATGATGGCCGGCCGCTGCGGATTTCCCTGCCCAGCCTCAATGGTGATATGCGCATCAAGTTTAAAATTGAAGATGAGGTGGCTGCCAGAAGACGCAGCAATGCACTAAGCGAATTGCAGGCAGATACGGTGAAGCTCATCAATGATGGCGACTTCAACGTGCTCGAAGCTGCAGCCAAGGAAATGAGTCAGCTGGATATCCCTCTCGATCAGCGGGTTTCCAAAGCTACCCTGGATACGCTGCTCCGTGCAGAATTGCTTAATAAAAATATCCGGCTGGATTATGATTTCTGGCTTAAAAGTGTCGCACATGATACAGTGCTGTTTAGTAAGGTTGCGTATGTTAAAGGTGAAATATTACCCGCAAATACGTTTAAAACTACGCTATTCAGCAATGACGTGATCCGGGACCCGGGAATGCTCTATATCAATTTTCCCGATCGGGAGTATTTGCTTTTCAGTAACCTGAAAGTGACCATGGCTTCCTCTGCTGCCTTGCTGCTCGTGCTGATCTCTATCTTCTCCTACACGCTGTACGCAATCCTGAGACAGAAAAAGATCTCCGAAATGAAAACAGACTTTATCAACAACATGACCCACGAATTTAAAACGCCGGTTTCTACGATCATGATTGCCAGTGAAGCGCTGAGAGATCCGGAGATTTTGGACGATAAAGCACGTATAGGACGTTTGGCAGGAATTATCTACGATGAAAATGTACGCCTGGGTAATCATATCGAGCGGGTGCTGAGTATCGCCAGACTGGAGAAAAAAGAGCTGAAGCTGGAAGAAGAAGAGGTGGATGTAAATGCACTGGTGGCTGCGGTGACGGATAGCATGAGCCTTCAGCTGCAAAAGAAAGATGCTGAGGTTATACTCCAGCTTGATGCGGCACATCCGGTAGTGAAGGGCGATGAGCTGCACCTTTCCAATGTTATCTATAACCTGATAGATAACGCCAATAAATACAGTATAAATGCACCCAGAATTACCATCCGTACCAGAAATTCAGGTAAAAATCTCGTAATAGAGATAGAGGATGAAGGCATCGGGATGACCAAGGAACAGAGTAAGCGTGCGTTCGATCAGTTTTACAGGGTGCCTACGGGTAACCTTCATGATGTCAAAGGATTTGGACTGGGACTTAACTATGTGATGGATATCGTCACACAAATGAACGGGCATATCAAGCTGCGCAGTGAGAAGGATAAAGGAACACTTTTTGAAATAATTATACCCCTGAATTAAAATGAAGAAAATTCTATTGGTCGAAGATGATCCTAACTTAGGGATGCTTTTGCAGGATTATTTACAATTGAAAGGCAAGTTTGAGATTGTTTTATGTGTAGACGGTGAAGAAGGTCTGCGTGCATTTAACAAGCAGAACTTCGATCTTTGCATCCTGGATGTGATGATGCCAAAGAAAGATGGCTTTGCCCTGGGTAAAGAAATCCGTAAGATGAATGAAAGTGTGCCTATCATCTTTGCTACGGCAAAGGCGATGATGGAAGACAAAGCTTCGGCCTATGACCTGGGGGGCGATGACTATATCACCAAGCCTTTCCGTATCGAGGAGCTGCTGCTGCGAATCAATGCCCTGCTTAAACGCGCATCGGTTAAAGAAGTGAAGCCTGTGGAGCCAGTACAGAGCCAGTTTCAGATCGGTAATTATACCTTCGACTATACTACACAGATGATCCAGCATAACGGACAGCAGCAAAAGCTCTCCACCAAGGAAGCAGAACTGCTGCAGTTGCTTTGCCTCAAACAAAATGCGGTGCTGACAAGGGAAGAAGCTTTGCTGAGCATCTGGCATGACGACAATTATTTCAATGGCAGAAGCATGGATGTTTTCCTCAGCAAGTTGCGGAAATACCTGAAAGAAGATCCCAAAGTAGAGATCCTGAACGTACACGGAAAAGGATATAAGTTACTGGTAAATTAACAAATTACACTTATTATTTTTGTTTAGTGATGGATGATTAATTTTATATATAATTAGTTTGTTCCAATCTTTAGTACCTTTGCTGCAAAACTGTTGCAAAATATGTCTGAATACAACCCCGCTGAGATTGCTGCAAGATTCATCAATTATACCTCCCGGCACATTTTCCTGACCGGAAAGGCCGGAACCGGGAAGACTACCTTCCTGAGGAACCTGATAGAACTGACGCACAAAAAAGCCGTGATTGCCGCACCTACAGGGATTGCTGCAATTAATGCCGCAGGGGTAACCATTCATTCACTTTTTCAGCTACCCTTTGGCACTTACCTCCCAAAACAGCCCACGGCAGAACATCCCAACCAGCAATACAATACTCCAAGGTCTATTGTCCGCCATCTGCAGATGACGAGTACCAAAAGGAGGATCTTTCTGGATCTCGAACTGCTGATCATTGATGAGGTGAGTATGCTTCGTGCAGATCTGCTGGATGCCATTGATATGGTGCTGCGGTATATCCGTAAGAACAATGCCAGCTTTGGTGGCGTTCAGGTTTTGTTTATTGGCGACCTCCATCAGCTTCCGCCGGTAGTGAAGTCTAATGAATGGCAGTTGCTGGGTGAGTTTTACAACAGTGTTTATTTCTTTGATGCCCATGCCTTGCAGCAAAGTCCACCGGTTTATATAGAATTGGAAAAGATTTACCGCCAGGCAGATTCGGTATTTATCAACCTGCTGAACAATCTGCGCAATAATGAAATTACTCCCGGCGATGTAGCCTTGCTCGAGCAATATTACAAAGCGGACTTTGTGCCTGCAAAAGAAGAAAAATATATCACGCTGACCACACATAACCAGCGCGCAGATACCTTAAATAAAAAAAGCCTGGATGATCTTGATGGGGTATCTTATCTTTTCCAGGCTACGATAGAGGATGAGTTTTCTGAAAGCTCTTTCCCGGCAGAGCGAATCCTGGAACTGAAGCTGGGCGCCCAGATTATGTTCATCAAGAATGATCAGAGTGGCGAACGCAGGTTCTTCAACGGAAAAATTGCAACGGTAATAAATCTGAAGCCTGACCAGATCGAGGTAGAAACCGAAGGAGAAAGGGAGCGGATTATCCTGGAGAAGTATACCTGGAAAAATATCAAGTATACCAATCATAAAGTGACCAATGAGATTGAAGAGGAGGTGATAGGCAAGTTTATTCAGTATCCGATCAAACTGGCCTGGGCCATTACCGTGCACAAAAGCCAGGGACTCACTTTCGATAAGGCGATCATAGACATCGGTAATGCCTTTGCCCCTGGGCAGATTTATGTTGCGCTTTCGCGTCTTCGTTCGCTCGACGGGCTGGTGCTGACCTCACAGATCTCAAAAACGGGAATCAGACAGGATCAGAATGTTTCACATTTCTCTAAAAACAAGCAGCAGGAAGAGGAGCTTAAAATCCAGATCAAAGCTGAAAGTGAAGCTTTTCTCAGAAGCTATCTGTTACAGTGTTTCGACCTTACGCCGCTTGATAATTATGTATATGAACATGTGCATTCTTATAGTAAGGATATCAATAAGTCCGCCAAACAGAAACACGTGAAGTGGGCTCAGGCACTGCTCAAAGAACTGAGTGAAATCAAGGCCAATGCCAGTAAGTTTCTTGCCCAGATCCAACGCCTCAGCTATGACCAGACGCCTGAAGGTTTATCTGCCATGCTGCTCAGAACTACGGCAGCGGAGAATTATTTCAATCCTTTGCTGCTAGATCTCTCCAAGCGGATTTTTGAAAGGATGGAGCTGGTAAAGCAGGATAAACAGGTGACGGCATTTCTCACCGAGCTGCTGGAGATGGAATCGCTGTTCTATGAACAGTTCAAGAAGATCAGAAAGGCTACAGCTTTGCTGCAATCCACCATCAACGGAACGGAATTTACGAAATCTGATGTCGGGCTGCTCTTAAACCAGTCGGAGCGTGAGGCTCAGATGAAAAAGGTTTTTGCTATGCCCAATAAGCTTGACTTTACCGCCAAAAAGGAAAAACCCAAAAAGGCGGCGGTGGCAAAGGCTCCCAAAGCCCCGAAACCCCCAAAGGAAGATACGAAGGAGGTCTCGCTGGAACTGTTCCGCAAAGGAAGGAGTATAGCTGAAATTGCAACGCTCCGCAATATGGTTGTAGGGACTATCGAAACGCATCTGGCACATTATGTTGCCCGTCAGGAGCTTGATGCCAAAGATATTCTCGGTAAGAAAAAGCTGAGTAAAATCCTCGAAGCAATCAATGAGCTTAAAACTGTCAACCTAAATCCCTTGCGTACACATCTGGGAACCAGTGTCTCCTTCGGCGAAATTAAGATCGGCATTGCAGCACATCTTGCCGGCGAAAGTTAGACGCTAGAGTTTTACGTCACCCTCAAAAACAAGCTCGGCAGGGCCGCACAAAAAGATGTTGCTAAAATCTTTGCCGTCGTAATCAAACTCGATACGGAGCTTGCCACCCAGCACGGTGATGTCCGTTTTTAAACTCCCTTTGTGGTCTTTTGCTTTAGCCATAGCGAGTGCTACTGCTGTAACTCCTGTACCACAGGCAAAAGTTTCATCCTCCACACCACGTTCAAAAGTGCGTACAAAAAGATGATCGCCTTTATCTTCCACAAAATTCACATTGATCCCTTCAGCTTTATAGGTGGCATTGTTGCGGATGGCTTTTCCCAGGCTGAACACATCCATATCTTTCAAGTCTGTAACCTGATCTACATAATGAGGTGAGCCGGTATTCAGTACATAAGCTGAGCCGTCGTTTGCAATATCTTTAACGTCAATCATCTGCAGTTCAACCCAGTTGCCTTCTTCAGAGATCTTGGCATAGTGCGGGCCGTCAACTGCCAGAAAGTTAGTTTCTCTGTCAATAATTCCTAACTCTTTCGCAAAGGCTACAATGCATCTGCCGCCATTGCCGCACATGCTTCCCAGGTTCCCGTCAGCATTGAAATAAAGCATCTCGAAATCATAGTCCGGGTGGTCCTGTAGCAACATCAAACCATCGCTTCCAATGCCAAAACGCCTGTCACACAACTGCAGCACATTTTTGTTATCTTTATATTGGAAATTCAGTGAGCGGTTATCAATAAGAACAAAGTCATTGCCTGCTCCCTGATATTTATAAAAATGTGTCTGTTGCTCGTCTGAAGGGTGATTTTTTAACATTTTTTAACAATTTATGTGATGTTGTAGTGATACAAATATCGGTGTAATGGTATTAAATTTGAATATAATCAAACGAATTTAACAAATGATACCTTGAAATGACATAAAGGGCTCCAGCAGCATTAAACCAAAGCAGGCAAAATACAGTCAAATAAAGGAATCACATTAGGTCTAGCACAAAAAAATAATATACACACACACATGAAAAAAATAGCATTGATAGTTTTAGCTGCATTCATCGGAGGTGCAGCAGCCATTGGAGGTTATAAAATGCTGGAAAATAAATCCAGCGATCTGACGCTGACCGAAAAGCAGAATCTTCTTTTCGCCAGCAACCCCAGCACTACTGCATCCACAGGTTTGCCGGATTTCGTTCAGGCATCTGCGGCAGTGTCTCCCGCAGTAGTACACATCAAAACGACATTCAGTTCCGGCGGTTCAGGCGAGAGCTCATCTCCAATGGATATGATGGAAGAGTTCTTCGGTGGCGGAAGCCGCGGCAGAAGATCAAGAGTGCCCAGAGCGGCATCAGGATCAGGCGTAATCCTTACACCTGACGGTTACATTGTAACCAACAATCACGTGGTAGAAAACGCAGAGAAGATCCAGGTTATTCTCTCTGACAGAAGAAAAGTGCAGGCCAAAGTTATTGGCAGGGATTCCAATACGGACCTTGCCTTGATCAAAGTTGATGCTACTGATCTTCCGGTAGTGAAAATGGGTAACTCTGACAACGTTCAGGTAGGTGAATGGGTACTTGCTGTAGGATTCCCTCTGGATCTGCAAACTACTGTTACTGCGGGTATCGTAAGTGCAAAATCCCGTCAGATTGGTATCCTCGGCAGAGAAAGACAACAGCCTACAGAAGAAGAATATGAGGAATATCAGCGTACAGGAAAAATCCCTGTGAGAAGCGGTAACCCTGCAATTGAATCTTACATCCAGACTGATGCGGCAATTAACCCTGGAAACAGCGGTGGTGCATTGGTAAATGCAAATGGTGAACTTGTAGGTATTAACTCCGCCATTGCTTCACAAACTGGTACCAATGAAGGTTATGGTTTCGCCATTCCTGTAAACCTGGCCAAAAAGATCCTTGAGGATTTCAAAAAATATGGCAGTGTAAAACGCGGATATGTGGGCGTTACTTTCCAGGAGCTGAATGCTGATGTGGCAGAGGAGCTCAAAATTGATGACGTAAGCGGATTATATGTAAGTGATGTGCTGCCAAATGGCGGTGCTGCTGCAGCAGGTATCAAAAAAGGTGATATCATCAAAAAGGTTGACGGTAAGGAAGTATTCAACTCACCAGACCTGCAGGAAAAAATCGGGCGTATGAGCCCTGGCGATAAGGTTGCATTATCTGTAGCCAGAGATGGAAAACTACAGAATGTTAATGTAACACTGAAAGGTGATGCCAGCATTGGTGTAAAACCTAAGCCTGTTCTTGCTGCAAGAACGACAGGTACTACACTGGATAAACTGGGGGCTACCTTTGCACCTGCATCGGCTGCTACTAAAGCAAAGTTCGGTGCCAAAAGTGGTGTAGTCGTAACGGCTGTGGAAGAAGGAAAGCTTTTTGATTCCTTCGATATCAGAAGAGGACTGCTGGTGACAGCAGTAAACGGTAAACCTGTAAACAGCTCTAAAGATGTGGAGGCAGCATTGCCGACTTCAAGAAACGGGAAAACTACAATCTCAGGAATAGGTCCTAACGGAAACTATACTTTCAGTTTCAACTAACATTATAAATTAAATATCCATTAAGGGGCAATGAAAATTGCCCCTTTTTTTGTTTTAAGAGGGCCATAATCATTTATTACACATTATGACGTAGAACGTTTCTAAATAGCTTTTTTATTACTAATAGATGATATTCGTGTTTAAATTAAGTCATTTATTAAATACTTTTGCAGGAATAGAACTCAAATATAAAAATCTAATGGCTAGTTTCGGAAACGCTTTTTCCTCATCTATAGGAAAAAAACTAATAATGGGTATCACCGGCCTGTTCCTAATTTTATTTCTCATCGTACACTGCTTTATCAATTCATTGATATTCCTGAATGACGGTGGTCTAATCTTTAACCTTGGTGCTCACTTTATGGCTACCAACTGGCTGATCAGAGGCTCAGAGGTTATCCTGATGCTGGGTCTCATTGTACACGCTGTACAAGGCCTTCGTCTGACTTTCCAAAACCAGGCAGCACGCCCGGTAAAGTATGCAGTGAACAATGGAAATGCAAACAGTAAATGGTACTCCCGTTCAATGGGCTTACTGGGTACTTTATTGCTGATCTTCCTTATCGTCCACCTGTCTAACTTCTGGGTGGTATCGCGTTTCACTGGTATCCCTACTGAAGATGTAAATGGATTGGAAAACCTGTATGCTGTAATGCAGCAAACATTTCAGAATATCTGGATCGTCGTTTTATATGAATTGGCAATGGTTTCCCTGCTTTACCACTTACTGCACGGATTTGCTTCTGCATTCCAGACTTTAGGATGGAACCACAGAAAATACAGTCCGCTGATTAAAGGTATCGGGGTATGGTATTCTATCATTATATCGTTGCTTTTTGCAGCCATGCCTGTAGCATTTTATACAGGTCTTATTAAATAATTTCGAACGTATAACGCTAAAATAAAATGGCAGATTTTAATGCAAATATACCGGAAGGGGAACTAACCGTAAAGTGGACTAAACTGAGGTCTTCAATGCCTCTGGTAAATCCGGCTAATAAAAGAAGTATAGAAATAGTAGTAGTAGGATCAGGACTGGCAGGTGCTTCGGCAGCAGCTACTCTGGCCGAAATGGGATATAAAGTAAAATGTTTTTGCTTCCAGGATTCTCCGAGAAGGGCGCACTCTATCGCAGCCCAGGGGGGTATCAACGCAGCAAAGAATTATCAGAATGATGGTGACAGCGTTTACCGTTTATTCTATGATACCATTAAAGGGGGCGACTACCGTGCCCGCGAAGCAAACGTTCACCGTCTGGCTGAAGTAAGTACAAGTATCATCGACCAGTGTGTGGCGCAGGGTGTACCTCTGGCAAGGGAATATGGTGGATTACTGGATAACCGTTCATTTGGTGGTACCCAGGTTCAGCGTACTTTTTATGCTGCAGGACAAACAGGTCAGCAATTGCTTTTAGGTGCCTACAGTGCCCTGGAGCGTCAGATCGGTATGGGTAAGGTAGAAATGTTCACCCGTCATGAAATGCTTGAAGTGGTAGTGATCGAAGGTAAAGCGCGCGGTATCATCGCACGTAACCTTATCACCGGTGAACTGGAGCGTCATTTCGGTCACGCTGTATTACTTGGATCTGGTGGTTACGGAAACGTATTTTACCTGTCTACAAATGCAATGGGAAGTAACGTTACTGCCGCCTGGAAAGCGCACAAAAAAGGTGCATTCTTTGGTAACCCTTGCTTTACACAGATCCACCCTACGTGTATCCCTGTATCAGGGGATCACCAGTCTAAATTAACACTGATGTCTGAATCCCTTCGTAATGACGGAAGGATCTGGGTACCTAAGAAAAAAGACGATAACAGGAAAGCATCTGACATTCCTGAAGATGAAAGAGATTATTATCTGGAGCGCCGTTACCCTGCTTTCGGTAACCTTGTACCACGTGACGTAGCTTCGAGAGCAGCTAAGGAACGTTGTGATGCAGGTTATGGTGTAGGTAACTCTAAACTGGCAGTTTATCTGGACTTTGCTGCCAATACAGAACGTTACGGTCGTATCGAAGCTACAAAACATAACATCCACAATCCTGATAAAGCAACTTGCGTACGTCTGGGACTGGAAGTAATTAAAGAGAAATATGGTAACCTCTTCGATATGTACGCGCAGATTACTGGTGAGAACCCGTATGAAACTCCAATGCGTATCTATCCTGCGGTTCACTATACCATGGGCGGTCTTTGGGTAGATTATAACCTGATGACTACAATTCCTGGTTTATATGCATTAGGTGAAGCTAACTTCTCCGATCACGGTGCTAACCGCTTAGGGGCTTCTGCGTTGATGCAGGGACTTGCTGACGGTTACTTCGTAATTCCTTATACTATCGGTGCTTATCTTTCAAAAGAACTGGCTACAAAGCCAATTCCGCTGGATCACCCTGCTTTTGTTGAAGCTGAAGCGAGTGTTCGTGGTATCCTCGAGAAATTCATCAATATCAAAGGCACAAAATCGGTCGACTTCTTCCATAAAAAACTGGGTCTGATCATGTGGGAGAAATGCGGAATGGCTCGTAATGCTCAGGGATTAACTGAAGCAATTGCAGAAATTCAGCAGCTGCGTAAAGACTTCTGGAGCGATGTTCGTGTACCAGGCAACATCAATGAATTCAATCCTGAGCTGGAGAAAGCTGGTCGTGTGGCCGACTTCATCGAGCTGGGTGAGCTGATGTGTATCGATGCACTCAACAGAAATGAATCATGCGGAGGTCACTTCAGGGAAGAATATCAAACTGAGGAAGGTGAAGCTTTGAGGGATGATGAAAACTATGCATATGTTGCTGCATGGGAATTCAAGGAAGGTGTGAAGTTTGAACTCCATAAAGAGGAGCTTAAATTTGAAAACATCAAGATCGCACAAAGAAGTTATAAATAATCTAGTACTAAAATATCCATACCATGAGTACAGGAAATATGAATTTAACGCTGAAAGTTTGGCGTCAGAAAGATAACAAAGCCAAAGGTAGTTTGGTAGATTATAAATTATCGGAGATCTCTCCGGATATGTCTTTCCTTGAGATGTTTGATGTGCTGAATGAACAGCTGATCAATAAAGGAGACGAGCCTGTTGTATTTGACCATGATTGCAGGGAAGGTATCTGCGGCGCATGTTCAATGTTTATCAACGGCAGACCCCACGGACCAAAAGACCTGGTAACTACATGCCAGTTGCATATGCGTTCTTTCAAGGATGGTGATACTATCGTTGTAGAACCATGGAGAGCAGCTGCATTTCCGGTAATCAAAGATTTAACGGTAGACCGTACTGCATTTGACAGAATTATCGCTGCGGGAGGTTTTATCTCAGTGAATACAGGTAATGCGCAGGATGCGAATGCGCTTCCTATTCCAAAGCTACAGGCAGATGCCGCTTTCGAAGCTGCAGCTTGTATCGGATGTGGTGCCTGTGTAGCTACCTGCAAAAATGCATCAGCTATGCTGTTTACTTCAGCAAAGATTTCCCAGCTGGCATTGTTGCCACAGGGACAGCCTGAAAGATATCGCCGTGCACAAAGCATGGTTGCGCAAATGGATGCTGAAGGCTTCGGAAACTGTACCAATACCGGTGCTTGCGAAGCGGAATGTCCTAAAGGAATCTCTCTGGAGAACATCGCAAGGATGAACAGAGATTTTTATGCTGCAAAATTTGTTTCTGAGGAAGAAGTTTAATAAATTTAGGCTCTACGAGACAAGGATTTAACACAAAAACCCCTGCTAATTTTTAGCAGGGGTTTCGTGTTTTTAGGAGTTTTGCTGACACTTGTATCCGGTACTTATTTCACTTTTTTTGAAGTGATCAGAATTACTCCGTTTTTGCCATCTTCGCCATATTGATCTCGTGCTGCTTTATCTTTGATGACCTGTATAGATTCAATCGTATTTGGATCTACTTTTTTCGCTTCTGTCAAGTCGGTACGAACACCGTCAAAATATACAATTGGATTATTAGGACCTGTAATGCTGATCTTTGTCTGGGCTCCTTCCTGGGGAGTTACAACCGGTGCTTTATTTAAATCGGTTTCCTCAGTATTTTTAGAAAGCGCAAAGGTAATAGGTATGTTGTATTTCACACGTACGGGCTGGTTATTACTTATTCCGGGAATCCATTTAGGTGAAGCTTTAAGAACTCGTACTGCTTCTTCATCCGTGCCGCTTCCCAATGATCTTCTCACTTCAATTTCGGTCAGTCTTCCATCTTTCTCTACAATATAAGAGAGAAAGACCTTTCCCTGTACTTTCTTGTTTTTTGCTTCCTGTGGGTACTTTATGCTCTTTCCAAGGTATTGATAAAACTTGTCCATACCTCCAGGGAAGCTGGGTTGTCTGTCAATGGAGGTAAACGCAAAAACTTTCCCGGTGTCAGATTTGGTCGAAGTTTGATTGGAGGGAGTAAATGTAATGATGGCTGGTTTGGACTGGCGTCGTTTCTTTGTTGTGTCCTGCGAAACAGGTCTGGCATCAGCAGTGCTATTGGATCCCGCTATGCTAGCCGCATCCAATAGCACCGGTACAGGCGCCGGAATGCGCTCAGCCAGGTCTTTAATTTCTTCATTCCTGCTGATCTTTGCAGATGACAGCAAAAGCATTCCCGCAAATAGCGGAAGAAAGAGGCCATACTTGAGGATGGCGGTCTTGGTAGATCGTTGTTTTTTCAGCATAATGATTCGTTTTTTAATAAGTGACTGTGTAAAAAAACTATTGGTAAGAGCGCTTTGGTCTACATTAAAAGCCTTGCACAGTAGCAGCATGGCATAGGATTCTTTATTACCCTCTGACTCCGCTGCAGCCTCATCGGCAAGATATTCATGTATGTTTTTAATGGATTTTTTGAAGAAATAAATAACAGGATTACACCATAGCACAATACTTAACAGCTCAAAATATACAACATCTGCCGTGTGCATCTGCCTGATATGAACATCTTCATGACTATGGATGGCATGCTGCCCGGGCAGGTTCTTGTCAATTACTTTTCTGCCAAAAAATGAAAAGGCCATCCCCGCAGGATTTGCAGCAATCAGCAGGCGCAGGTGAATTAACCGCCATATGAACAGTGCCGCGAAAAAGATAATACCGCAAACATAAACCGTTGAGATCATTGCTCCCCAGTTAAATGCCGAAGCTGCAGCATCCTCCCCCTCTACCATCAATATTTCCAGTTGCCCGGCACTGATACTGAAGGCCGGACGGGCAGTTTCGGGCATGATCCACTCCGGTTTGATAAAGGGGATCAGAAAGGATAACGCAGCCGCTGAAAGCAGATAAAACCTGTTAAGTGTAAACCATGTCTCCCTGCTCAGGAAAACTCTGTAGAATGCGTAAAATATAACGATGTATATATTTACTTGAATTAGATACCAGGCCCAGTTCATTTTGATTTATCTTTAAGTTTGCTAATCATTTTTAGAATCTCATCTGCATCGTTCAGGTCCATCTTCTCTTCTTTCACAAAAAATGAAAACATGCTCTCCACAGAATTTTCGAAATAATTGCCCAGAAGTTTCTCTGTAGCGTGACGTTTATAGTCCTCACGGGAAATGAGTGGATGATACTGGTGGGATTTGCCAAATGGAGTATGCCCGATAAAACCTTTTGTTTCCAGAATCCTGATGATAGTAGATACTGTATTATAGGCAGCCTTGGGCTCAGGAAGAAATTCTATCACTTCTTTGACGAAGCCTTTTTCAATTTGCCATAGCACCTGCATGATTTGTTCTTCAGCTTTAGTCAGGTCTTTTATTTCCATAATATTGAGGTTTAGATTTTTATATCAACTAAGAATATAGTTAAATGTATGAACTATATTCTTAGTTTCAAAATATTGTGATATTTTTTTTTCAAAAACCCCTTAAAAAGTAATGGCGGCCATCCAGCCGCCATCTACTACTATTAACTATAACTAAAACTAAATTTTTTAAGCAAACACTGCTTTTGATAACTATAAGACGCAGTATTTATTTTAACGTTGCACGAGGCACATCAGCAATGCTGGTAGTGCTGTTAGCTTTTATTTCAGCCAATTTTTGCTCCTGTGTTCCGGCATTGCCTGCCAGTGTCAGGATCATCATCATAAATACTGGTACGAGTAACAATAAAAAAGGAGAGACGTTAGTTAGTTTTTTCATGATATAAGTATATATGTTGATCAGCGGACTGAAATCTATTTGATAAGTGGTATGAGTATGATGCGATAGCGTGTCGAGGTGTTGAACAGATGCAGTTTTCATAGTTGTATCGTTTTGTTGAAACAAATAGAATCATAAAATTCATGCTGCTAAAATGTTTTATACCAAGTGGAAATAATCATAGATCAACAGGTGATTTTGAGAAAAAACGCAAAATGTTGTTATTTTAGCCGTTGGTAGAAAAAAATTGCCCGTTCGTCGAAAGCTATGGTCGGAAAGTATTACTTTCAGTACTTTGGTTCTCAACAGAAGGGTATAAAAATCCCGTAGAATAGATCACCAATACCGCAATTACAAATTGAATCAACACACACAAATGAAAGGTAAAAGAGAGTTGATAGTACATTCTGTGTATTGGCTGCTCATTGTGGGATTGGCTGCTGTAAGTATGATTTTTAATCGTACCAAACATGATATCAATTATTACGTCGTCAATATCGGCTACTTTACCATCATTAATGTCTCAATATTTTATATCAACTACACGCTGCTTATTCCGCAGTTGTTAAAGAAATACTGGTATTATATTGTTTCTCTCATTGCGTTACTGATCGTGATGTCTGCCGCTAAAACTATTGTTGCCGTACTGTACAGGGATCAGGTGCTGGAGCATACCAATTCCAAAACCGGTGCTGTTGAGGAACTCAGTCTGATGACCTTTAGTGTGGCTACGATATTTACCTCCGGGTTTTTTATCATTTCAGGCTGCCTGATCAAGTTTGGTATCGACTGGTTTGGAAACATCCGCATCCAGCGCAGCCTGGAAACGGAGAAAAAAGATATGGAACTACAATTCCTCAAATCACAGCTTAACCCGCATTTCCTGTTCAATTCCCTCAATAATATTTATTCCCTGGCCTATCAGAAATCAGATAAAACCGCAGATGCGATACTTAAACTATCGGAGATCATGCGTTATATGATCTATGAAAGCAATGACAGCTGGGTGGCGCTAAGCAAGGAGATTGAATACGTTCAAAGTTATATAGAGCTCCAAAAGCTACGGTTTAAAGATGGTGCTTCGGTGGTGATGACCCTCAATGGCGAAATCGACAACCAGCAGATACTGCCATTGGTACTGATCTCTTTTGTCGAGAATGCCTTTAAACATGGAGTAGCCAATGATCCATCAGATCCGATCAGGATCAATATCATCGCTAATCAAAAGATATTACACTTCAGTATTACCAATAAAAAGAACAATGCCAATAAAGACAATATTGGCGGAGTAGGTTTAAATAATGTGGAACGCCGTCTGCAACTGCTATATCCCGAAAGATATAAGCTAAATATCGTAAATTCGGCTACACATTACACGAGTGAACTTATGCTTGATATATAAAATTTCAGATTTAAAAAGATAACAATGACGCTAAAATGTATTGCTGTAGATGATGAGCCGCTGGCTTTGGATATTATTGAAGATTATGTTTCAAAAGTGCCATTTCTGGAATTGGTAAAACGAACGGAAAATGCTATTGAAGCGCTGCAGCTGGTACAGGCAGGAGGGATCGACCTCGTGTTTCTGGATATCCAGATGCCAGACCTGACGGGGATACAATTCCTGAAGATCGCCAATAATAAAGCCAGCTATATTTTAACTACTGCTTACTCTCAATATGCGTTGGAGAGCTACGATTTAAACGTTTCTGATTACCTGCTCAAACCGATAGCATTCGACAGGTTTTATAAAGCAGTAGAGAAGGTACATAGTCAGCATAAGAACAATGTTGAACCAGTGCTGACTCCTGCCCCTGTAGCGCCTGCCCCGGCACCGGTAGTGGCCGAAATACAACCTGTACAGGACTTTATCTTTGTCAAAACGGAACATAAAATACAGAAGATTGAGCTGGACAATATCCTTTATATTGAAGGACTGAAAGATTACATCTCGATCTTTACCAAAGCGGAAAGGGTAATCACCCTGCAGAACATGAAGAGGATGGAAGAGACACTTCCCAAATCTCAGTTCATCAGGGTACATAAATCTTATATCATTGCGCTCGACAAAATAGAAAGTATTGAACGCAGCAGGATTACGATCTGCGGTAAGATTATCCCTATTGGAGATACCTACAGGGATGAGTTTTTCAAGAAGATCGAGAATAAAAATATCTAAACAGTTTCCTGTTTCAGGGCTTTCCTGATTGCAGTTTCTGCCATCAGCGTCAGTTCTTCTGGATTTCTGCCCTCAGGGTTAATAGGCTCCAGGACTGTCCAGCGGATCTTTTCCCCAAAACTAAGCGGATACATACCATACTGAACGGTTTTCCAGGAGTTTTCTATCGCCACCGGCACAATCAGGGCATTGGGTACTGCCTTCAGCAGGGTCGCAATTCCTCCGACCTGGAAGGGTTTTAACTTCCCGTCTTTAGCCCTTGTGCCCTCTGCAAAGATCATTGCCGACCATTGCTTTTCTTTCATCCGGCGACCCAGTTTGATGATCTCAGAGATGGCCTGCTTGCTGTCTTTCCTGTTGATGTTTGCCCCCCCGCCATATTTCAGGTTAAAGGAAATAGATGGAATCCCTTTCGTGAGCTCAATTTTGGAGATAAACTTAACATGGTATTTCCTCAGGAACCAGATGAGGCCGGGGATATCGTACATGCTCTGATGGTTTGCCACAAAAATAATGGGCTGGTTTAGCGGTAGATTCTGGCGGTTGATAAAGGTCGAGGAAGAACCCAGGAAAATATGACTGTAGGTCAGGAAAAAATTCAGGTAGTCTACCGATAGTTTATGTGCTTTATAGCCGAACAGGCGATAGCAGATCCATTGTACAGGATGAAAAATGAGCAGGGACAGTAAAAAGAAGATATAAAATACAGGAGAAAAGATATACCCCAAAAATTTGTTCATACGGTTATAGTTTGCCTTCCAATAATAATAGTTTGGTTTTCAGTAGAGCAGCAATACTCATGCTGTCGGTAATTCTGCCATCGAGGGCCATCTGGTAAGCCTCTTCAAAGGGCAGTTTACGCAGTACAAGTTCTTCGGTTTCTTCCGGTTCAGCCGGACCCATGGTCAGCTCCCGGGCGATAAAAACCACCCCGGCTTCGTCGCTCACAGAATTGGAGAGGTGCATCCTCAGCAGTTCCGTCCAGCTACCTGCGATCAATCCTGTTTCCTCCTGCAGCTCACGCTTAGCGCTGTCCAGCAGGGGCTGATCCAGTGGTCCACCCCCTTCAGGGATCTCCCAGCTGTAAGCCTTCAGCGGAAAACGGTATTGCCCCACCAGCCAGGTATTCAGCTCTTCATCCAGCGGGAGGATCCCGATGGCGTGGTTCCTGAAGTGTACCTCACCATAGATTCCTCTGCCTCCGGAGGGATTGATTACCTGATGTTCAGTGAGACTGATCCAGTTATTTTCATATATCTTGCGGCTTTCTAAGGTGGTCCAGGGATTGGTCTCTTCCATGCCGCAAGATACGAAATTCTTAAAATGTTCCTTCGTCAGGTCTTTGTTCCTGCTCTTGTTTTTTCGGTTTCTTCTGGAAAGTAGTTTGTCCGAAGCGGTACGCAAAGGTGATGTTACCCATCTGCCCTTTCTGGTAGCGCTGGAAATCGGTGATCGTATTGGCGTCCTGGATGATGGCACCAAACCTTCTGGTGTTAAAGATATCCCTCATGTTAAAACTCAGCGAAGCCTTTTTATTCGGGAAATCATATTTGGCACCGCCATCTACCCCATACATGGCCTTAGGTTTTCCCTGAGCCTGGATTTCTCTCGAATTGTAGTCTCCGCGGATCTGCAGTGTAATGTTGCCCGGAAGAGTGATGTTGTTGGTGAGGTTGGCATTCCAGCTGTAACCTGATACTTCAGCGATGTTGTACTCAGGTACAGCCTTGATATTACTATGGTATCCGTTGACATTCGCCGTAAAACTCCATGCCTTCAGCGCATCTACCTTTGCGATAAGCTCCAGCCCGCTATTGGTACTTTGCGTTAAGTTCAGTGGTCTCATGATAATTACCCCAGTTGAATCCGGAGCTGAACGTACCCTTTGTATCAGGTCGTTGGTATGGCGTGAGTAAATACTTCCGATCAAAGTTAATTTTGACCAGAATTTGCTGTAGCCCAGCTCGTAGGAATGTACATCCTCAGGCAGCAGGTTTGGATTACCCTGACGCCAGCTTAGCGGATCAGAATAATCTATAAAGGGATTGGTGTCCCATGGTCTCGGGCGGTTTACCCTCCTGGTATAGCTCAGCTGCAACTGCTGTTCCCCTTTGAACTTCTGCGTCAGGAAGATACTCGGATAAAGCCTGTCGTAGGCAATACGGCCTGCAGCGTTACTTACATTTCCGTTCAGGTCATATCCTCCGGAATTAGTATTTAACCTCGCAATTTCACCCCTCAGACCGATCTGGTAACCGAAATTATTGATCTGGTTTGAGTAGTTTGTGTAAAGGGCATGAACCTGCTCCTTACTGTTAAATAAGTTCGACAGCTGGAAATCATTCTCAAAGCCACCAGTTTCTGCATTCAATGCTTGTGCGATGGTGTTGTTGTCTGAATACCTGATCTGGCTGCGGTATCCGCTTTCCAGTTTCCCCAGCTTGCCCAGAGGCATATTGTAGTCGGCCTGCACATTATAGTTTTTGTTTTTACCCTGATTGTTGTTGGTCAGGATGTCCAGCGGCTGCGTTACAGGCAAACCATTCAGGCTGCTTACTGTGGTATTGTACTGCTGGAAGTTATCATTGTCACCACGTGAATAACCAAAGTTGAAGGTCAGCTCCTGACTCGGTTTAAACTTATGACTGTAATCAAAGTTCAGGTCGTAGCTGTTACCATTACCATCAGTCGTGTTGATCCTGTCGCTAACCAGGATAGGAGAGCCGTCAATCCTGTATGTGTTTACATCCAGTAAATCCCTTTTTTCCTGGTCACGTTTATTGTAGGCTACGTTAAAACTCAGAATGTCCTTTTTGGTGAGGTAATAATCTATACCTGCTTTAATATTCTGGCTTTTCTCGATCTGGTTTGAGTTAGTCAACTGCTCCGCTGATCCCAGTGAGTCCGTACGGTTCAGGTACCTGATATTGTTAAATCCTCCGCCGATGCGTTTGCCATAGCGGTAGCCGTAGTTACCATAGATATTGATGTTTTTATTCTGAAAGCTTAAGCTGGCGTTTCCATTATAGTTATCCCTGTTACCGGCAGTCAGCGCGACGTTGCCATTAAAGCCAAGCCTTGAATTTCTTTTCAGGATGATATTGATAATTCCGGAATTACCTTCTGCATCATATTTTGACGATGGATTAGTAATCACCTCCACATTTTCAATAGAACTTGCCGGGATAGAAGCCAGGATAGCTGCTACATCACCTCCTCCAATAAGGGAAGGTTTACCATCAATCAGTACCCTTACACCCGTAGATCCTCTCAGGCTTACGTTTCCATCCACATCCACCTGCACAGAAGGGACGTTGGTGAGCAGGTCAGATGCCGATCCACCCTGGCTCACCAGACTCTGGTCAACCGCGAAAACTTTTTTATCAATACCCAGCTGGATAGGTGCTTTTTTGGCGGTCACCTGCACCTCGTTAAGTACCGTTCCTTTTGCCGCTTTCATCTTTACTGTTCCGAGGGCGAGCAGTTGTTTCGATTTGTTGACTATGACAGAATCCCTGTACAAAGTCTGGTAGCCTACATAGCTGATCTTGATCGTGAATAGCCCATCGGGGATACCATTGATCTGTAGGTTTCCATTGATATCTGTTTGGCCGGTGGCCACATTAGCCTTGGTTTCCCTGTTCATGATCACTGCAGAAGCAAAAGGGATCGTTTCATTGGTCTGGGCGTCTATAATTTTCCCGGTAACTTTACCCGAACCCGGGCTTTGTGCCTTTAGCTGAAAAGAAATGGAAGTAATAGAAATGGCGAGCAGTATAAATATGAATTTATAGCGGAAAATATTCATTTATGGTATATCGTTTTAGGTCCTTTTGATTAGTGGGACAAAGTAACGGCGGGATAGTTTAAAAAACTGGCCGTAACTATTTTATTACAGCCCTTTTAAGGCCGAATACAGTAATATTTTTGTGGGATATCGGAATTAATCTACCGTTACAGTTAAACCTTCCTGCTGAAGGATCTTGCGGTATACTTCCATTTCAGTAAAAGAGCCTTCAAGAACGGCACATTTTCCTTTATTATGCACTTCCCAGGCAATTTTTTCAGCCTGACTGTCAGTGTAATCAAGGTATTTAGTCATACAGTATATCACATGATCAAAAGTGTTGACGTCATCGTTCCATAAGATCAAACGATGGGTGGTTTTGAGCGAGGTTAATATCTCCTCAAGTGTAAAGGTCTCTTCTTTT
The DNA here is from genome assembly GCF_026239695.1 of Pedobacter sp. MC2016-15. Lineage (GTDB taxonomy): Bacteria > Bacteroidota > Bacteroidia > Sphingobacteriales > Sphingobacteriaceae > Pedobacter. Next base: position 391,557 of record NZ_JAPIVS010000002.1, read on the forward strand.
GTTTCTGTTGACATGATACAAAAATAAGCTAATTATAAATAAAGAAGATGTTAAAAAAAAAATTGCTGAAATGATTCAGCTTAGCTCCCTTTAGCTGCTCTTGTCATTTGTGCAAAACTCTCCCAGAGATCGTCCGGAATCGCCTCCAGGCCATTGAACTGCCCCGCGCCCTGCAGCCATTCTCCGCCGTCAATCGTGATCACCTCACCGTTGATATAGGAAGAGAAATCACTGACCAGGAAGGCGGCCAGGTTAGCCAGTTCCTGATAGTCGCCCACCCGTTTCAGGGGTACCCTGTTTTTGAAGTCGAACTGCTCTGCCAGCTCTCCCGGAAGCAGGCGGTCCCATGCTCCTTTGGTAGGGAACGGCCCCGGTGCTATCGCATTGCTGCGGATACCATACTTGCCCCATTCTACCGCCAGTGAACGCGTCATGGCCAGTACACCTCCTTTGGCACAGGCCGAAGGTACCACATAAGCCGAGCCGGTAAAGGCGTAGGTAGTTACGATATTCAGCACACTTGCTGCCTGTTTTTCCCTGATCCAGTGTTTACCAAAGGCGAGGGTGCAGTTTACGGAGCCTTTAAGCACAATGTCGATGATGGTAGAGAAAGCATTGGCGGATAAACGTTCTGTCGGAGAGATAAAATTACCCGCAGCATTGTTAATCAGGCTGTCGGCAGAGCCGAAGGTTTTCAGTGTCTCTGCCAGTACGTTTTCTACCTGCTCATAGTCGCGCACATCACAGCTTACTGCAAGCACTTTTCCCCCGGTTTCCTTTTCCATCTCTTCTGCGGTCTTCTGCAGCACATCCGCCTTGCGGCTGGTGATGACGAGGTTTGCACCCAGTTGCAGCAGGTAAGTACCCATCGCTCTGCCAAGGCCGGTACCACCGCCGGTAACGACTATAGTTTTGCCTTTCAGCGCATCATCTCTTAACATCGGTTGGTTGTACATGAGCTTATTTCTTTTGCAGGTTATCGATAATCATTTTCAGGAGGTTTCTGCTGGAGGGCGACCACCATTGGGCAAGCAGGGTGTCAAGGGTGGCCGACTGGTCCGCGGCAGTCGCCGAGATCAGTTCTTTCCTGATATTGAGTTTGCTCTGCTGCCAGGTATTGGGCTCCATGGCCATGTATTTCCTGATCCTTCGTTCTGCGGCGGTCATGATGCTTGCCGGGCTCACCACTTCGTCTATCAGGCCAATGGCCATGGCTTCTTCCGGACTGAACAGCTTTCCTTCCAGCAGACTTCTGCTGGCATGTGCTTTACCCAGCCAGAAAGAATAGAGCTGAAATATACTGTCAGGGACGATAATCCCCACCGGAACCTCATTTAAACCAATGATATATTTTCCCTCTGCCATCACCCGTGCATCACAGGCGAGTCCGATTACACATCCTCCCGCAGGGGCATGTCCGTTAATGGCAGCAACCATAGGTTTTTTAAATGACACTATCTTCGCTGTGAAATCCAGAAACAGTTTCCAGAAGGATTTGATCTCCTCTTCGTTATACCCGTAAAGGGCAATCAGGTCCAGTCCTGCAGAAAAGAAATGCTCCTTGCCGGTGATGATCACTCCGCCGATGTTGTCGTCGTTATTGATGTTGTGGAGCATATCTGTCAGCTCAGTGATCATCTCCCTGTCCAGGGCATTTGATTTGCCACGATTAAGAGTAATGAGCGCTAAACGGTCTTTTATAGTTACATTGATGGTGTTCATATTTATTTTACTTCGTACGTATATACTTTTCTTGCCAGATGCCCTTCTTCGTTGATGCCTTCAATGACGATCCTGTAAGTTCCGGTTTCATCTGTATTGTAATAACTGAATTTGCCGCTTCCATCTGTCGTTGGAAGGTGTGGTGTCCAGTATACTGTAGAGCGTTTGTCTTCATCCTTAGAGGTGTTTTCAGGGGTGTATTGCGGAGAGTAAAATTCTCTCACCGCATAGTATCCCCTCGGAGAATAGGTGATGACGCCCGGGGAATATCTTGTGTAACTCATATCGCCGCCACCACGTTTGGTAGTGATAATAATAACGCCTCCACCGCCCATTGAGCCATATATCGATGTATTGGCTACACTTTTTAAGATCTCTACAGTCTCTACGTCAAACACAGATACTGTAGACAGGCCACTAATATCAGTATACATCCCATCTATGATAACCTGCATAGCTTTCCCATTATTTCGGGCCAGTGTAGGTACCCATTCACCTGTTTGCGGGTTCATAAAAATATTTAAGCCGGCAACCCTGCCCTGCAAAGCCTGCCCAAGATTAGAGTACATTTGGAGATCTTTGGCGTAAATCACGGCATCGGCATGCCCCGGGCCGTTCAGGTTAGACGAATAACTCTTGGCGTTTTTCTTCTCCACCACATTTACCTGGTCCAGTAAAATTGTCCTTTCCAGTAAACCCCGTTTATTCAATCCGTCAAAATAGTCGTTGCTTTTTTTGATGTATCCCGCGATAGACTCATTCACATTAATTTCTATATCGCCTGTATTTTTACTCCTGGTCACCACCTGCCCTGGAGTAACATCTACATTGATCTCTACGTACTTTTTATTCTTCGCATTTCTGGCCTGTACCACAAACTTGGTACTGTCACCAAAAGAGAGATTGTCAAAGTTAAAGCGCCCTTTGTCGTCAGTAAGCGTATCCACCATAAACAAACCGCCGCCGGTAGAAAACAATGAAACCTTCCCTTTAGGAACAGGCTTTCCACCTGTGGTAGTAATCGTACCACTTACTTTCAGTGATTTCTCTGCGGGGAAAGCTACCGGTTTAGGGCTGGCTGCTGTTAAGTCTGACCATACAAATCTGCTCCATCCCTGACTCAGCATCAGGTTATCCAGGTGCTCGCGGCTTTCCTTTGTATTGTTATTCAGGTAGTAATTCGGTTTTTCTATATACCCTTTCAAGTCGGAAGCCAGCAATAAACCTGTCAGGATATTACTTTCGTTGTCTGGATCGGGGGTCACCACACTGGTATTAGTCACAGCAATTGAGAAACTGCCCACTGTAGCTTTACCGCCATCCTTTGCCGACAGGCTTAGGTCGGTACGCTCACGTGTACCATAACTGCCTTTTAATCCCGTTAAACTTACATCCATCTGGTCTGCAGCGTTGTTGATAAAAATCAGACGCTCTGCCACCGGCAGATTGGCAGCAGTAAACAATGTAAAGTGTAGAATGCCGGATGGAAGATCTTTCTTGGGTAATGATAGTGTATTGACCTGCTTGGGAGAAGTGATCTTCTGCACGGCAAGCACGTTATTATTGTGCTGAATAACCAGCTTCAATTCCCCCTGGCTGGCCATCCCCTCGCCACAGAGCAACCTGATGGCCACTTTACCGCTATCAATATTGTTGATACTCAGCACGTACCCCGTTGGAGCGGCTTTTGGTAAGGGTACGTCCATCACACTGCCGTCTTTCAGTTTTATCTTTGCTGTATACGTTTTTCCTGGTTGCGGGTTCACCATGAAATTCCCCATTCCGAGGTGGCTGGTGCTAAACCTCAGAACTTCAGTACCGTCGCTGTCATTGATCGTTCCCGAAACATCTGCTCCCAGTCCCGCAGCATTGATGGCTTTGACAGCCACTTTCGAAGGCAGGTTTTCTACCAGGTTTCCCCCTTCGGGAAAGAGCTGTACAGAAATACTGCTGGCAGTAGTTTTTACGGGGATGGTCTTCGTAATCTGCTGTTTATTCGGCAGAGTAATCGTTGCGGTAATCATTCCTGAGGCAGGACGTCCGCTGGTATTCTGGAAGGAGAAGTTAAGCTCACCCTGTGCATTGGTCATCCCCTTGCCACGCCCGGAGGGTTTATCCTTCAGCCGCACTTCGTAACTTACATTTTGTCCAGCGTAGGGCTTGTCATCCTTATCCTTAAAAGTGATGACAGCATCAACCACTTCTGCATTGTTCTTTTTTCCAAAGGTATAAGTAGTACTGGTAAACACCTTGTTGGCCCAGGCATTTCCGATTCTGATGGTTTTATCAAAAAAGAAATCCGGACCGGCATTTCTCATCCATTGTGTGTACGCCCTGATCCTGTAATTCCCTTCTTTCAGCGTGTCCGTCAGTTTAAAATCTCCCCAGCTCAGTCCGCTCACCAGTGGAAGTTTAATCTGTCTTTTGATGGAGTCATTCTCACTGATCAGGTCTACATAAAGTGCAGAGCTGATCTTTGAGAGCTGACCACTGCTGTTATCGGTCACATAGGCCTTAAACCAGATATTATCTCCTATAGCGTAATAGGGTTTGTCCAGATGGAGGTATACTTTTTCCTGTGGATGCTCTTCATTGTAAGTGGCGAGTTTTTTCAGCAGCGCTTCAAAAGGATCATCCGCAAGCCTGAAAGCACAAAAACTTGCAGCCGCCAGCAGGAATAAAAAGACTTTCAGGAATTTTGAGTTCATAGGTATGAGCTAAAAAATAAAGCCTCAATATAAGAATATTGAGGCTCAAAAGCTATACTTATTAATCCAGCGTTTAAAAGTTATTCTTCCACATCATGCTCTCTACCGGTTTGGTAGTTTTGTTGCTGTATTTGGCATCGTCCTTGGCATTGTACATCTTTTCGATATTGCCCTCCACTGTAAAATAGATCAGCTGTCCGATCGGCATGCCAGCGTAGATCTTCACCGGCTGTGCACAGGAGATCTCCAGCGTCCAGGTGTTGCAGAAACCTACATCGCCTTTACCGGCTGTGGCATGGATGTCAATGCCCAAACGGCCGGTGCTCGATTTCCCTTCCAGGAAAGGAACATGTGCATGTGTTTCAGTATATTCTAATGTCACCCCCAGGTATAAAGTGCCGGGCTGCAGTACAAATCCGTCCTTCGGAATCTCAAAATGGACAATCTTGTTGTGTGCCTTGGCGTCCAGCACCCTGTCTGCATATGTTGCCAGATATTTGCCCAAATGAACATCATATGAATTGGTGCCTAAACACTCTGGTTTAAAGGGCTCAATAATAATTGTTCCTTTGTCAATCTCCTCTAATATACGCTTATCCGAAAGTATCATTTGTTTAGTCTTTGGGCGAAATTATGATTAATTTAAGATACTTTTGCATTGATTTTTTAAATAGGATGCCTGTAATCTATAATCAAGACATTGACGATCACACCATACTCGCCGTATGGAAGATCGAAGAGGGGGAAGAAGAGCTGCTCTCCGGCCTCCAGTTAAAGCAGCATGAGCTGGATTTCCTGGACACATTGAGTAAGGGTAAACGTCTCCTGCAGTGGTTAAGTACGCGGTTTTTGCTGCGCACAATGCTCAACACCTCTGAGTATATCGACTGCCGGCTGGATGAACACGGAAAGCCCTACCTCGTTAATTCCCCGTACAGCATTTCACTCAGCCACTCTTACGATTACGCCGCGGTGATGATCGGCAAAGACAAAGGTGTGGGCGTGGATATCGAGCTGATCAAACCAAAGATCCACCGTATACAGCAGAAGTTCCTCAATGAACCCGAACTCGCGCAGCCCGGCGTGAAGAACAATACCGCGGTGCTCTATGCCTGCTGGTGCATCAAGGAAGCGGTATACAAATGGTACGGCAAAAAAGGACTTGAGTTCAGGCAGCATATCCATATTCAGCCTTTCATGCTGGAGGACCATGGCTCCGTGACAGTGCTTGTAGATCTGCCAACAGGTACGCAGACATTAACAGTATGCTATTTTAATACCATACCGGGCTATATGCTTGGTTATGTGGTTGCTTAAATATACAGGATGAATAAGAACGTAAAATTTGTGGATTGGGGAATGGTAGATTACCAGCAGGCATGGGACCGTCAGGAGCTCCTGCTGAATGAGACCGTTGCCATCAAAACCAGTAACCGGAATAACGGTACCCAGGAACAAACTCCGAATTTTCTGATTTTTTGTGAACATCCTCATGTCTATACTTTGGGTAAAAGCGGGCATCCCGAGAATCTTTTGCTCGACGAAAAGGGACTGGAAGAAAAACACGCTACTTATTACAAAATTAATCGTGGAGGTGATATCACCTATCACGGGCCGGGTCAGCTGGTAGGTTATCCGATTCTCGACCTGGACAATTTCTTTACGGATATTCATCTGTACCTGAGAACGCTGGAGGAAGCGGTGATTCTGACCCTGGCGGATTACGGCATCCCTGCAGGCAGATATCCTGGCTTTACAGGAGTTTGGCTTGATGCGGATAACGAGAAGGCAAGGAAGATCTGTGCCATGGGCGTAAGGTGCAGCCGCTGGGTAACTATGCATGGCTTCGCCTTTAATGTCAATGCCAACCTCGATTACTTCAATAACATTGTGCCCTGTGGGATCGACGATAAAGACGTGACTTCCATGCAGCGTGAGCTGGGACATGAGCTGAATATGGCTGCTGTAAAAGAAACGCTGCGGGGCCATATTGCTCGTCTGTTCGAAATGGAGATTATCCTGTAAAGAGCATCTGTTTCTTTAGTTCTTTCGTAGATTTACCTATGAAAATCACTGCTGCATTCTTGCTTCTGCTATCGCTGATGGCATGCGAGAAAAGTTCAACCAACGGAATGAGTAAAACTGATACCACGAAAACAACTATCCCTGCCGCAGCGCAAAGCTACCTTGCACTGGGTGATTCTTATACCATAGGTGAGGCGGTCGCACAAAGCTCTTCCTTTCCCTATCAGCTGGCTGCGGCACTGAAAAGCCAGGGCATAGATCTGGGTCGCCCAAAGATTATTGCCAGGACAGGCTGGACTACCGATGAACTGCAGGATGCGATAAAAGCTGAAGCGCTGAGCAGCAAGTTTGATGTGGTTACGCTGCTGATTGGCGTCAACAACCAGTACAGGGGTAATTCCATAGATACTTACCGAAAGGAATTTGTGGCACTGCTGCAACAGGCAATCACTTTTGCAGGGGGGAATAAATCACATGTTTTTGTGGTTTCCATACCCGACTGGGGGGCTACGCCTTTTGGTAAACAAAGTGGCAGGGGAGTGCAGAATATCGCCAGAGAGATTGATGCTTTTAATGCCGTAAATAAAGAAGAAACACTTAAAGCCGGACTCAGTTATACAGATATCACCTCGGGTTCCAGAAATGCAGCGACAGACAATTCCCTGGTGGCCTCAGATGGTTTACATCCCTCCGCTTTAATGTATAAGGATTGGGTAACGCTGCTGGCACCTGCAGTTTCAAAGGCATTAACACTCAGGTAAGCTGATGGGGATGTTTGTGGCCAGTCCGCCGTCAGATGTTTCCTTATATTTCGAGTTCATGTCCAGCGCAGTTTCCCACATGGTATTCACTACTGCGCCCAGACTTACTTTTGCCTTATCAGGATTGCTCTGCAGGGCGAGCTGACTCGCCGTGATGGCTTTGATCGCACCCATCGTATTTCTTTCGATGCAGGGAATCTGTACCAGTCCGCCGATAGGATCGCAGGTTAACCCCAGATGATGCTCCATTGCTATTTCGGCAGCCATCATCACCTGACGCTGTGAACCACCCATACATTCTGTCAATGCTGCGGCAGCCATGGCAGAAGAAACACCGATCTCGGCCTGGCATCCGCCCATGGCGGCAGAAATAGTGGCCCCTTTTTTAAAGATGCTGCCGATCTCTGAAGCGCAGAGAATAAACTGCAGGATTTTTTTCTCAGAAAAACAATCACAAAAAGCAATCGCATATTGAAGAACGGCGGGGATTACTCCCGCTGCCCCGTTGGTTGGTGCCGTAACCACGCGGCCAAAGGAAGCATTCTCCTCATTCACCGCCAGAGCAAAACAGCTTACCCAGTCCAGTGTATAGTTAAAGCTGTTGCCTCCGGCCCTGATGGCCTCAATCCAGCTGTTGTAATCTGTATATGGCCTTCCGCCAATAAGTCTTTTATTTAACGCTGCAGCCCTGCGGCCAACATTTAATCCTCCGGGAAGAAAACCCCCGGCATGACAACCGCGGAACGTGCATTCCTGCATGATCCTGAAATGGTGCATCACTCCCTTGACGGTTTCAGCTTCAGAGCGCCAGGCCAGTTCGTTTTCCATTACTACTTCAGAAACTTTCAACCCTGTGGTGAGGCACCAGTGCAATAGATCGCCCGCCTTCTCTACCGGGAAGGGAAGTTCCACCATTTCTTTATCGTTGTTCAGCTCCCCGTCCTTCACTACAAATCCGCCACCTACAGAATAGTAGGTTTCGGAATGCGCCTTCCCGTTATTCAGGAATGCCTGAAAGGTCACCGCATTGGGGTGGAAGGGCAGACTTTCGGCGTATAGAAATACCAGGTCTTCTTCGAAGTCGAAATCTATTGTATGCGTTCCGCCCAGCGATAGTGAACGTTCTGTTTTTATAGCTTTGATCGTGGGATCGATGGCATCCACATCAAAAGTCACCGGATCAGCCGCCATCAGTCCCAGTAAAATCGCGATGTCGGTACCATGACCAACGCCGGTTTTTGCGAGAGAGCCGTACAGTAATATCTTCACCTGAACCACCTCTTCAAGTTGGTTTTGCTGCAGCAGCGATGCCGTAAACTGCTGGGCTGCCCGCCATGGGCCCAAAGTGTGTGAACTGGAAGGACCGATGCCGATCTTGAAAATATCAAATACGGAGATTTGCTCTCTAAACATGTGATAAAGCTAAACAGATTTACGTGATTTCGGCAGAATAAACGATGGTTTTTTAATAAAAATCGTAGCAGCGCAGGCCGTTGAATTTGTTATAGCTGGAGCTGTTAGGGAAATATTTCTGGTACCCTATGCTGCCTTCAGACGTTCCGTTGGTATTGGTATAATTGATTTTGGATGTCGTGGCATCATGGCTGACTCCCACTCTGAGTTTCTCCCCATTCCTGCGGTCGCTCGAAAAAATATCAAATATCAATGAGATCACGATCGCATCCGGTCCGCCTTCACCTGCAGTACGGTACCATAAACCGGTATTCACTCCTTTGTACTTATACTGCGCACCGGCACTCATCGAAGACACGTTGCCCTGTTTGTAATATACCACCGAAGGGATCAGGTACGAACCATCATCCGAGCCATAATTGTAACTCCGTGTCAGCGGGAGCCTGTAGCTGGCATTCGCTGCAAACCTGCGGGGCAGTCGCGCCTGGGCACCACTGAAAGATTCATCGGGCTGATTGATATGGTATACACCTATTCCTGCCATGAAGTTGCCGTATACGAGGTTTACACCCGCCCCCGGGTCAAAGAAAAAGCGCTGTGCGAGATCGGGTGGTTGTGCGGAGCTCACACTACCCGGAATATATCCCAGCCGGTTATCAATCTGATCGGAGAATACCAGTTTATCCCAGTTGATACGTCTGTTGGTAAATCCGGCCTGTATCCCAAAAGAAAGCACAAAATCATCACTACCTACACTGTAGGCATAAGTGGCAGCGATGTTGTTCTTCACCAGGAATGCCGTTCCTTCTGTGCTGCGGTTAAACTGAAGTCCCACGCCACCCCCAAAGTTCGGGATATTCAGATCAGCTGAAGCATTGACATAAGAAAGGGTACCATTGATACCTGTCCATTGATTCCTGTAGATCATATTCAGCCTGATATCCCCCTCAAATTGTCCGGTAAGTGCCGGGTTCAGGTACAATGGGGCGTTATAAAATTGCGAATAGATATGGTCCTGCCCCGATGCGGAGAACGACCAGCCGGCGAGAAGCACCATTGCGATATGTCTTAAATGCAATTTCATATTATCTGATCAGATGTATTACTCCTGTTTTCTTTGGTGCCGATGAATCATAAGTCATCCCTTTCCATGCACTGCCATTGACAAACTCTACATCTATTTTCCAGAAGTAGACGCCCTGCGGCTGTAGCACGCCATTATAGGTTCCATCCCATCCCTGCACGGGGCGCCCTTCGTTCAGTTCTGTAGTTTCCCATAAGGTTTGTCCCCATTTGTTAAAGACACTGAACTTCCATGATTTAATACCCGAACCTTTGGCAATGAATGTGCGTAGCTCCGGTGTCGGACTGCCCGGCATAAAGGAGTTCGGTACAAAGAGGTATCCCGGCACGCCGACGATGGTTACGGTTTTGAAAGTCGTGGTGAAACATCCCTGCTGGTTGCTCACTCTGAGGGTTACTACATATTTGCCCGTATCGGGATAGGTATGTGACGGATTCCTCAAGGAGGATGTGGTGCCATCCCCGAAGTCCCATGCCCATATCGTTGGGTTATTGGTGCTCTCATCTTCAAATCTGAAGGTATAATTTGGAATACTGATGACCGTAGAAGGGGCTACATTGAACAGCGCTGTTGGAGGCGGTACGACATGAATATACTGGTTGAGGGTGGTCGTGGCAGTACATCCGAGGCTGTTTGTGGCGGTAAGGCTGACGGTATAATATTCCTGTGCCCCGCTAAATACATGTCTAGGCTGGAACTCCGTCGAGCTGCTGCCATCCCCAAAGTCCCAGAGGTAGCTTACGCCGTCAACACTGGTGTTCCTGAACTGCACGGCCAATCCCGGGCATCCCAGCGTCACATCTGCACTAAAGCCGGTGATGGGCTGCGGCAGGACGGTGATTTGTTCTGTAGTGGTAGTGTCAGAACATCCGTTGGATGCGGTCAGTGTTACCGTATAGGTGCCTGCAGTGGTAAAGGTATGTCTGACTACCTCCGGTGCGGTCCTGGTAATGGTTGGCGTGCTGCCATCGCCGAAGTCGTACCTGAACAGGTTGGCGCCCCTGCTGTTATTGTAGAAGTTGACAGTAAAAGGAGCACATCCGGTCTGTTCATTTGCATTCACCACCAGCTCCGGCAGCACGGTATTCGGCGAAACGCGGATCGTGTAAGAGCTCTCATCCCTGCCGCATTCGTTTTCGGAAACCATTTTCACGGTATAATCCCGGACTACATTGGTGATAAAAGTATGTGATACCGGAGATTTGTCGGTTTTGGTGAGTAAGGTGCCGTCGCCGAAATCATAGTAATAGGTATTGGTAGACCCGGGTGAAGTATTGGTGAAGGTCACTGTCATCGGCGAACAACCTACTGTTCTGCTTGGGGAGAAGATCGAGATCGGTTTTGCCTTGATGAAAACCGTAGAGGTGGTCGAGCTTGTCCCGCAGACGGTGATGGCGGTAAGTCGTACAGTATAAGTAGTGTCTTTGCCTGTAGGGTCTGGCTGGAAGGTTACGCCCCCGGGCATGGTTTGCGAAGAGGTCTGTCCATTGCCGAAATCCCACCTGAAGGTTACGCCCTGCAGTGATGAAGAGGTGTTGACGAAGTTCACAACCAGCGGTCCGCAGCCGGATGCCGCACTTTGTGTAAAGGAAGGAGTCACAGCCTGACTCGTACTGAAATCGTGCAGCATCTCGTCCGGCTGACAACCGGTGCTTGCCGTAGTGACGAGTTTGATCGTTACGCTGGTATTGCTTGTGGTAATGGTATATCCCGGGAAGGTGATGCCGGTGCCAATGAGCTGGTCGTTGGCGTACCAGCTGTAGGTGGCATTGCGGTCAGGGTAAGGAACAGCCTTTACATTATTGGCATTGATGACAAATGGTGCACAGGCCTGGTCTGTGGTATAGGTATATTCTGCTTCTGCATTTGGCCTGACGGTAATGGTTACGGTGTTGCTGATGCTCCTGAGGTCGCCGTTACAGGTGATGGTGCTGACGATACGTCTGTATAAGGTGGTTGTGGTCAGGGCAGGTGGTGCATAGGTCGCGAATACGGCCGCATTGATGTCTGTCCATGTGCTGCCGTTGGTGCTCGACTGCCACTGATAGTTAAAGTTGCCGTCAGATCCTGTAGGTATAGAGCCCGTCAGGCCTGCCGGGATGATGCCTGTACAGATTGTTTGATTTGCTGCTATGGTGTTGTTGGCAATCGGAGGTTGAGCGATAACTCTGATGACATTGCTGATAGCGGTACAGCTGCTGCTGCTGACTACACGTCTGAAACTTTGTGTAGACTGCAGCTGGAAACTGAGGTCTTTACCGGTTTGTCCGTTGATCGGGCCCCAGTTGGTTCCATCAGAGCTGGCCTCCCATTGGTAGGCATAGGTGCCGTTTCCTCCGGTAGGACTGCTTCCGGTGATCGTGATGACCTGGTTGTAGCAGACTTCGGTGCTGGTGCTGCTGATGCTGTTGGTTAATGGGAGAAGATCTGTAATGGTGACGGCATCATTTGTTGGGCCGCATGGTGATGGGCCGGTGATGGTCCAGGTGAAGGTGTAGGTGGTTCCGGGAGCAAGGTTGTTCACTTGCGTGGAAGGGTTTGTTGGGTTAACGATTACGGTATTTGGTAAGTTTGGACTTACTGTCCATAGGCCTGTCTCCCCCGATTTTAAAGCCGAAATTGCATTGAGCTGCACAGTTGTCTCGTTACAAAGGGTTTGATCAGCACCTGCGTTCGCGATTGTTGTGGCAGGAGTAACGGTTATTGTCGTGATCGTAGAATTTGCCGCTGCACATTGCCCGTTCTGCACTACGGCCCTGTATTGTGTGGTCGCGACAATATTGGTGTAATTGAGCGTAGAGGTTGTATTGGCAATGGGCTGCCAGCTTGCACCGTTATTGATGGAGCTTTCCCAGCTCAGTACTGTACCGTTATTTCCGGAAAGCGTGATGGTGCCGCTGTTGGTACCTTCACAAACAATAGTGCTCACTGTTGAGGTTTGCCCCGGGTTTGTAGGGGTATTTACTGTGATTGTCACTTCACTGGATGTTGGGTTACATGCTCCCGGAGCACTGATTGTCCAGATAAAAGTGTAATCCTGTCCCGCGATAAGGCCGGATACCGTGGCGTTTGGTAAAGCAGGATTGTTGAATGTCACCCCAGGAGGGTTATCAGCGTCAGAGGTCCAGAGGCCGGTGCCTACAACAGGCGTATTTCCGTTTAATGTATATGTCGGCCGGTCGCAAATATCTTCAGGTTGTCCTGCATTGGCCACTGTAAGTGCCGGATCAATTTTAACTTCAATAATTCTTGAGTCCCCAATGCATCCATCGGGATTTTGTGCTGTTACATTATAATGCGGAGTGATGGTGTAAGTAACTGTTGCCTGTGTTGTTCCGGTATTGCTGACACGGTTGTTGATCACATCAGTATTGAGTGGGGTCGGTTGTGGAACATTTCCAGTCACAACCCCATCAGTAACGCCTGTTACGGTTGATGACCAGGTATAAAGGGTATTAGGAAGGTTTGATGTCATCGTGATGCCCAGCTGCTCGCCACTGCAAATTGGTGTTGTTCCTGGCGAGGCTGTTAACACAGGAAGGGGATCGACATTTACTGTAAGTGTAAATGGTACACCGTTACAGGTAATTACCCCATTTGTACTTACAGGAGTTATGGTATAAATAATCTGAGCCCTTGCTGTTGAACTCGTATTGATAATCGATGATGCATTAATGTCACCGATACCTGATGTTGGGTAGGTGCCGGGCTGGGCATTCCCATCGGCATTGACAGCTGTCCATCTAAAAGAACTTGTAGATACACTTGATTCAGGTGTATAAGCGAGGGCCTGACCGGAGCAGATGTTCTGGATAGTATTTGTTCCCGTATTATCTGGGAGAATTGTTACAGTTTTAATTGCACTCACCAGTTCGCACTCTCCCGGAATTCCTGTATTCACGAGTAATGTTATCGTTGTGCTCAGTGCATTGAGGTCTGCTGCGGATGGGGTATATGTTGGCGTCAGACTGGCCGGATCGGAGAATGTACCATTACCACTGCTGCTCCAACTAAAGGTCGTGCCGGGATTATTATTGTTAATCGTAGCAATAAGATCAATATTAGCCCCATAGCATACTGTAGGATCAACGGTTACCACAGGTGATGGAGATGGCAGGAAGGTAAGTGTTTGACTTGTTGTCAGCCCCGTAGGGTTACAGTTGTTTTTATGTACCAACGTTACCGTGTAGCTGCCATAATCAGTAAATATGATTTTGGGGTACTGACTATTGGCAGGAGTTGAGGGGTCAAAGGAATAGTTTGTTCCTCCTGTGACAGTCCATGTATAGGTATCGTTCAACGCTGCCGCCGTTCCTGTCGTCACCGTTCGCGTAATACCGCCATTTGGGCCAAAACTAAATTCACCTCCCTTTGAGCAAAGTCTGGCATTGGCAGACATTGTAGTTTGTGGTGTACTGTTAACAACAATCTCTTGTGGAGCGGTAGTCCTGTTACATGTTGCCGACTGGATATTTAAAGTAATACTATATACCCCAATTTGTGTAAAATTAAATGTAGGGCTAAAGCCATTTACATTATATGTAGCCCCTGAAGGTGGTGTAATTGCCCAGGTATATACCGGAGCACCAACGTTAGTACACGTGTTATCTATAACAGAGGTATTGGTTGGTGTTAGCGTTGCAGAACTTAAGCAAAGGGTAGTTGCAGGTAAGGTGAAACCTGGTGCAGGCGGGTCCTGGATACAAATTGGAAATTCTACGGGATCAGCCTGGCAGCCCCCTTCACTCAGGGAGGTAAGGCGAACCATATGCTGGCCCTTGGTAGGGAAGGTATAGACAAAATCAAAATTTCTGGGTTTTTCTTCTGCAATGAGTACCCCGTCAACATACCAGTTATAATACACTGTATTGTCGGTACATCCCGGAGAATTTGAATTTGGTTTTTGACCAGCGAGAGATTGGTTTACAAAAGTTACGGGATCAGGTAAGCAGGCAACAGCCGGGAAGCTGAACCGGTTATCAGGTTTGGAAACAACAATAGCAGGAGTTGATAGGGGAGCCCCAACCCTCCCGCAGAATGGGCTGACCACTCCGACGTTGACACCAAATGCGTTATATGTAGTTTCGACGCCAGACGAATAGGTCAGGCCACAGGAAGACTGCGTAAATGTATGTTGTACCTGACCATTATTTTTTTGTATGTCACAGAAAGTATATTCGTTGGATGTACCGTCACCCCAATTAATTAAATAAGTATTACCAGGAAAATTAACCTTTATTCCGATATCAGTGTTGACATCGACATTATATTGAAACAGTCCGTTTGGGAAACATACTGTAGTAGTTCCGGTTGTGGAAAAGGCAGTAACGGCACGGTTATTTACCAGAAAATACGCTTGTGTTCCGATTGTACCATCTGGCATTACAGCCCGCGCAAAGACGGTGAAATGTGCCTGAGGTACCTGACTGAATGTTCTGCCATCATTAATGGCTGTATATGTTAGCAGCGTTGGTGCACCCGGTGTAAGTTCGTTGTTGATCGTTACCGTAACAACCCCTGTGTTGGATTCATTAACAAACCTGAAACTAGCATTGTTACTGCTGTTACAAGAACCGAAAATTACTGGATTGGTATTGATTGTTGAAATTGATGTAAGTCGGGCTATCGCTGGGGTACCTGTCGCCACAATTGAAAAAGGCGCAGATATTAACGATGTTGTTGCAGGATTTGTGGAAATCCTGATTCGATATCCTGTACCTGTAGGTGTTCCCGTTGGAATTATCCCATTTACATAAGTAGAATAAAATCCTGTGTAAGTACCTATTGGCGTAGCGGACACAAAGTTCCCGTTTGCATCCGACAAGTACATCTGAAAGACATTGTTCCTGCCGATACAATCAGGTCCTAGGGTAAACGTGGCAGCGATCGTTGAGTTCGGTGTGTAAGGTCCGGGATCGACCGTTACACTCGTAATCTGCCCCTTGGCTATTGTAAACACAAAAACCAAAACAAGAGAAAATAGAGCGTGTAAAACTTTCCTCATATTGTAGCGTTAAATACAAACTATCAAAATATTTTGACATCTTCCAAATAACTGGTCTACAAAGAGTTGAAATTTCTACATAATAAAAAATCCTGCTATTTACAGCAGGATTTTTTATCAAAAATATATGGTTGAACGCTGAATTACATCATGCCGCCCATGCCACCGCCACCCATAGGAGGCATGCCAGCACCAGGAGCTGCATCTTCAGGATCATCTGCTAACACAACTTCTGTTGTTAACAACATCGCTGCGATAGAAGCTGCATTTTCCAATGCTACACGACTTACTTTAGTTGGGTCGATAACACCAGCGCCAATCAGGTTTTCATACACGTCTGTACGTGCATTGTAACCGAAATCAGCAGTACCTTCTTTAACTTTCTGAACTACGATAGAACCTTCGATACCTGCATTTTCGCAGATCTGACGCAATGGCTCTTCAACCGCACGTTTCACGATAGCAATACCAGTAGTTTCATCTTCGTTATCACCTTTAAGGCCAGATAATGATTCAATAGCACGGATGAAAGCAACACCACCACCTGCAACGATACCTTCTTCAACCGCAGCACGGGTTGCATGTAAAGCATCATCAACGCGGTCTTTTTTCTCTTTCATTTCAACTTCAGAAGCTGCACCTACATAAAGAACAGCAACACCGCCAGATAATTTGGCTAAACGCTCCTGTAATTTTTCTTTATCGTAGTCAGATGTAGTAGTTTCAATCTGAGCTTTGATCTGGTTAACACGACCTTTAATATCTTCTGACTGACCAGCACCGTTGATGATCGTGGTATTGTCTTTATCTACAACGATTTTCTCAGCAGTACCTAAATAAGTAAGGTCAGCATTTTCTAATTTATAACCTCTTTCTTCAGAAATTACAGTACCACCAGTTAAGATCGCAAGATCTTCCAGCATCGCTTTTCTGCGGTCACCAAATCCCGGAGCTTTAACAGCAACAACTTTCAGTGAACCACGGATTTTATTCACTACCAAAGTAGCTAATGCTTCACCGTCTAAATCTTCAGCGATAATTAATAATGGTTTACCAGTCTGAACTTGTTTCTCTAGAATCGGCAATAATTCTTTCATATTGCTGATCTTTTTGTCATAGATCAAAATGTAAGGGTTTTCTAATTCCGCTTCCATTTTATCAGCATTGGTTACGAAGTATGGAGATAAATATCCACGGTCAAATTGCATACCTTCAACTGTTTTTACTTCAGTTTCAGTACCTTTTGCTTCTTCAACAGTAATCACACCATCTTTACCTACTTTACCCATTGCTTCAGCAATCAGTGAACCGATTACTTCGTCATTGTTGGCAGAGATCGAGGCAACTTGTTTGATTTTGTTGTTGTCTTCGCCAACTGTTTGTGATTGCGTTTTTAAGTTAGCAACGATTGCAGTTACAGCTTTGTCGATACCACGTTTCAAATCCATTGGATTTGCACCGGCAGCAACGTTTTTAATACCTGCAGTAACAATTGCCTGAGCCAATACAGTTGCAGTAGTTGTTCCGTCACCTGCGATATCTGCAGTTTTAGAAGCAACTTCTTTCACCATCTGTGCACCCATATTTTCAATCGGGTCTTTCAACTCAATTTCTTTTGCTACAGTAACACCATCTTTAGTGATTGCTGGTGAACCAAATTTTTTGTCGATAATTACGTTACGTCCTTTTGGACCTAAAGTTACTTTAACTGCATTAGCCAAAGTATCTACACCTCTTTTGAGGGCGTCGCGGGCTTCTACGTTATATTTTACTTGTTTTGCCATTTTAAAATGTTGTTTAAATATTTGGTGGGATTTGCCGGAATTGAAACCAGCGATTAAAGAACTGCGTAAAGATCAGTTTCACGCATAATGAGATACTCTTTACCTTCATAAGTAATTTCAGTACCGCCATATTTTCCATATAAAACTACATCTCCAACTTTAACGCTCAATGGTACTAAGTTCCCTGTTTGTTCGGCAAATTTACCTGGTCCTACTGCTACAACTGTTCCTTGCTGAGGTTTTTCTTTCGCTGTATCCGGGATGTAAATACCCGAAGCAGTTTTTTCTTCGGCAGGAGCAGCTTCAACAACTACTCTATCTGCAATGGGTTTAATGTTTAAAGCCATAACTTAATTATTGTTTTAATTTAAAGGTTAATGTATAAATTTTATTAAACACGATAAGTACATCAGTTTTTATGCCAAGCGCTCTTTGCTTGACAAATTTACACAGGCTTGTCAGCTAATAGATTATGGGCGTGTTTTTTTTGTGTCAGACTGGCAGGGATGCAAAAAAAAAGCCCGTCAGGATGATTCCTGACGGGCTCGTATAAGGGTAGCTAAAAGCTATTTTTTAGTTGTATCCGTAGTTGCCGGAGCAGCAGATGGTGCTGTACCCAATGCGCCTCCGATAGGAGATGGAGCAGGAGTTTTATCCAGTTGTTCCTGAATTTTTGATTCTGAACTTCCTGCAGAAGAACCACCATTTTTGCCAATAGCAGTAACGGCCAGTGAGAACACTACAATAAGTGTCAACAAAATCCAGGTGCCCTTTTCAAGTACATCTCCTGTGCGTTGCACGCCGAACATATTGCTGCCCGATCCGCCTGTTGCCAGACCACCGCCTTTAGGGTTTTGTATCAAAACAAACAGGCCTAATGCAACACAAATAATGATTAATAAAATAATTAAAAAAAGCATAGTATGTTAAATGGTTAAATTTTCTTTTCTATAGATTGGATAAGGTCGGCAAAGTAACGGCTTTTTTCCGGAAACTTCAAACTTAATTTTTCATAAGTATCTATCGCCTTGTCATAAAGCATTTGCTCGATGTAAATTCCGGCAAGGGTTTCAGAAACGAGATCGTTCTGATCTTCGGCACTTCTTTTAGCCTTATTTTCATTGTCGATCTGCTCCGCATTTGGCGGATGGATCTGGGGATCATTCTTGATAAAGCTATCGATGATCTGAGAATCCCTGCTCAGTGGTTTCGGCGATTCTGGAGTGTCCAGCAGCTCTTCACTTCCGGTAAGGTGGCTTTGCAAATGAAAAATGTGTTCAACATACTGTTGCTGCAGTTCATTTCCACCGGCTTTTTTTACTGTAACATAAGGCTGGAAACTTTCCTGGTGCTCCTTGCGGGTCTTCGCCAGCCACCATAAAAAGGTGTAGGGAAGTTTATCGTCATTGTAATTGCTTACCCTGCCGTTCGCTACTTCCTCAGCGGCAGCTTCATTATGTTCTTCAATAACAGGCGGCGCAGCTACTACTTCAGGTTTTTCTTCCTGAACTTCTTCTACGACACTGAAGTTATCTTCAAAGGCAAAGAAATCTGTAGATACAATGCTTTCAAAAACGAAATCATTTTCAAGTGTGTTCTTCTGAGCATCAGTTGCTGTATCTTCTTCAGGCTCCGCTTCTGTCTGCCATTCTTCTGCCGGTTCTAACTCAGCATCCGCTGTTTCCAAACTTTCTTCAGACCCTGTTTCGGGCTGTACCGTGTTTTTAAACGGACGGTAAGCATTATAATCCACCTCTCCGATTTCCTCAAAAACAGTCTCTTCAGCTCCGGCAGAAATTTCTTCGGCAGGAATATCATGTTCTGTTGGCGGTGGAATGGTTTGAAAAGGCAGTGCCTCAGAGATTTCTTCAAAAGTCTCCTGCTCGTCAGCTGTTGAAGCTTCGTCGGCAGGCTGTTCAGCTGCGGCAATTTCTTCGCTGACAGGTTCAAATGAAGAAACTGTAAGAGGTTCCGAGATTTCTTCATAAATTTCCTGCTCATCAGACACCACCTGCAGGTCGGCACCAATTTCAGCAGGAACTTCGTTTAACTGGAATTGAGTATTGTTCTCCCTTCTTTCAAAGAGAAAACGGTGAAGCCTTTGTCCGTTGGTATAAAGAGAGGCCTTTGCAAGTGCTTGATACTCTCCTGAATCCTGACCGGCTTTGGCTAGCAGCAAATGCAGCGGCTGATAATACGGGTATTCCTGCAACAAATCATGTAACATCGACGTATGTTCTACCGATACCTTTTCAGGATCAGCAAGTAATACGGCGAGTTCTTGTTCTATGTTTTTGTCCAGCTCCACGTTGCTAAGTTAATGATTGAAATTCAATTTTCTTACCATTGCGCAAAGGCCCTGTTGAAAATATCTTCAACCAGCATGACATTGATTTCTCTAATTAATTGTACCTGAGCAATATCAAATGTTGTGGTTCCTACCGGGAAGTCCCTGTATCTTTCGAAAGATTCTTCGAAGCTTTGTTTAGGGTCCAGGTTGTTGGTATATTTCACATTTACCTTAATGGTAAGCCTGTTGGCACCTGCGCTTGGATTGTTGTTATTCTGCAAAGCAACCGGTCTGATGTCATATCCCGTGATCCGGCCTTCAAACACCGCATGTGCATCAGAAGTAATAATATTCAGACTGGTCTGGTTACGGATCCTGGTCTTCAGTGCCTCGGTAAAATCCTGGCTCAGCGTAGGTACCACAAGCGGAGCATTGTTTTCAAAAAACAGCACCGTGATGGTTTTCATGTCCTTAGGGATGGAAGCCCCGTTCAGCTTTACAGAACACGAATTTACAAGCAGCGCTAAAGGCAACAGGAGCAACAAATATATTTTCTTCATCTCTTAATTTAAGTTCAGTTCTTTAATCTTCCTGTATAAGGTACGTTCCGAGATGCCCAATTCCTGTGCGGCGAACTTGCGTTTGCCTTTATGTTTCTTTAAAGCCTTTTTGATCAGATCAGATTCCTTATCAATCAAAGAAAGCGATTCCTCAACTTCTTCGGCCTCATGTGTGTAATTGTAATCTACCGGATTACTTTGCGAAGGCTTCTTGATCGTTAATGTCGAATCGTGATTGCCTGTCTGGTCGATCTCCTGGTAAAGCTGGTTAATATAGTGAGGGTTGTCTGCCACGATATGTGAAGTGTTGCCGCCACTCTGGATAATCTCCGCCACCAGTTTTTTCAGATCCATCATGTCCTTTTTCATGTCAAAAAGAACCTTGTATAAAATATCACGTTCAGAAAAATCTTCCTTACTGTTCCCGTTGATCGGCATCGGCAGGTTGCTGCCGTTTTCATTCGGGATATAATTCAGTAATGCACCGGCGGTCACATTGCGTTCTTTCTCCAGCACACACACCTGCTCAGCAATATTCTTCAACTGACGCACATTTCCCGGCCAGCTGTAATTGCTCAGCATCTGTATCGCATCGGGCTCCAGGTGGATTCCCGGACTGCGGTACTTATCGCTGAAATCAGCAGAAAACTTTCTGAACAACAGGAAAATATCTTCTTTCCGCTCGTGCAGGGCAGGGATACGCAAAGGCACCGTGTTTAAACGGTAATACAAATCCTCACGGAATTTGCCGGATTTTACCCTGTTATACACATCCACGTTGGTAGCTGCAACAATACGCACATCCGTTTTCTGCACTTTTGAAGAGCCCACACGCAGGTATTCGCCACTCTCCAGGATACGCAACAGACGCGCCTGAGTACCTAAAGGCAGTTCTGCTACCTCATCCAGGAAGATCGTCCCCCCGTTGGCCACTTCAAAGTATCCCTTACGGGCTTCATGGGCCCCGGTGAATGAACCTTTCTCGTGACCAAATAATTCTGAGTCTATCGTCCCTTCTGGTATGGCACCGCAGTTTACGGCAATGAAGGAACCATGTTTACGCGCGCTCAGCTGGTGGATGATATGCGAAAATACTTCCTTTCCACTACCACTTTCACCCGTAATCAATACTGACATGTCCGTTGGAGCTACCTGCCTGGCAATATCAATTGCCCGGTTTAATAGTGGAGAACCACCAATAATTCCAAATCGATTTTTAATATCCTGTACGTCCAAAATAAATTGAATTTGTTTAAAATATTCTTGTCTTAACCGGCAATTCTGCCTAAAAGTGTTGCAGAAGTACAACGCTCGATCACCACATTCACGTATTGGCCCGGAGCAACATTCTCTGCTGCCGGAAATACGATCATGGCGTTCTGGTCATTTCTTCCGCATAAGTCTTTGTCAGACTTTTTCGAAAACCCTTCTACAAGGATTCTCACCGTTTTGCCTACCGAAGCCTGCAGTCTTTGCAATGACGTCACCTGCTGCTTTAACAGGATCTCCTTCAGACGACGTTTTTTCACGTCCTCAGGGATATCATCTTCAAATTTCCTGGCAGCGAGTGTACCTGGTCTTTCGGAATAGCTGAAGCAGAATGCGAAGTCATACCCCACATAATCCATCATGCTCAAAGTTTCCTGGTGCTCTTCTTCCGTCTCTGTGCAGAATCCTGCGATGACATCGGTCGAGATTGCACAATCAGGGATAATCCTCCTGATGGCATCAACCCTGTTGATGTACCACTCGCGGGTATAGGTACGGTTCATCAGTTCCAATACCCTGCTGCTGCCCGACTGAACCGGCAGGTGGATATTATTACAGATGTTATCATATTTTTTAATCGTGTATAACACCTCATCGGTAATATCCTTAGGGTGTGAGGTAGAAAAACGGATGCGCAATTCAGGACTGATCAGGGCTACCTTTTCCAGTAACTGGGCAAAGTTCACCATTACCTCCGAAGACTCATCTTCGCCTTTCCATTTGTAGGAGTCTACATTTTGTCCCAAAAGAGTCACTTCCTTGTATCCGCGGTCAAAAAGATCCTGTGCTTCTGCAAGAATGGAATGTGGGTCTCTGCTGCGTTCGCGGCCCCTGGTAAATGGAACTACACAGAAAGAACACATGTTATCACAACCACGCATGATCGAAATAAATGCAGTAATACCATTTCCGTTTAAGCGCACCGGACTGATATCAGCATAAGTTTCTTCCCTCGAAAGCAATACGTTGATCGCTTTCTGTCCCTCACCAACCTGTTCGATCAGCTGTGGCAGATCGCGGTAAGCATCCGGGCCAACAACCATATCAACAAGTTTCTCTTCTTCTAAAAATTTAGATTTCAAACGCTCTGCCATGCAGCCAAGTACGCCCACAATCAGTTTGGGGTTCCTGCGTTTTTCTATGCCAAACTGCGATAAACGGTTACGTACGCGTTGTTCGGCGTTCTCCCGTATAGAGCAGGTATTAATAAATATTGCATCTGCCTCATGGTAGTCGCCCGTAGTCTCAAAACCCTGATCAAGCAGGATCGAAGCTACGATTTCACTATCGGCAAAGTTCATCTGACAACCATAACTCTCAATATATAGCTTCCTCGCATTGAGCGCTTTAGGTGCGTCAATGATCAGGGCTTCACCCTGGCGTGCTTCATCGTGTGTCTTGTCTGCTAGCTGTAAATCAATCATAAAGTAAAATCCTATTACTGGGGTACAAAAATATGAAATTTATTCATAAATGACAAATTGGCAGAATTTAAATGAGCTCTTCCAAACATTGTAGGCATGGTGCTTGTATGGTATAAAATAAACTTAAACTATGGGCGGCAGCAAATCAGGAATGCGAAAAATATGGAAATGGATTGCAGGAATATTTCTGGCCCTGATCATTATTGTAGCCGGTTTTTCTGTCTATTTCAGCATTCGCTGGAAGCCGGTACTGACACAGAAAATTAAGGATGTAGTGTACCAGGGTTCCGATCAGCTGTACACGCTGAACTTTAAGGATATCCATTTAAACCTCCTCACAGGCAGTGTTACGGTTGACAGTATTTTACTTGCCCCTGACACTGCAATTTTCAATGCAAGGAAAAAAACAGGGGATGCCCCAACGCACTTATTTCAGGTGAAACTGGAGAAGCTGCAGCTCCGCAGAATATCGGTTCTCACCATCTATTTCAAGAAAAAAATAGAGATGAATGATATCATTCTGGAACATCCTTCCATCAATATGATCTATAATAAGGTCTATCACAAGCCTACTCCGGTCAAAGACCGCCGGAGCTTATATGAAAGAATCTCCAAAACACTGAAGTCTGTCCATATCAAGGGAATCAAAATCGAAGATGCAGATTTCGACTATGTAAGCGGGGCATCGGGACAGATCTTAAACTCAGTCAAACATTTAAATGTGCATGTAAAAGACCTGCTGCTCAATGAACATTCCAGGTCTGATACCACAAGATTTTACTATACAAAAGATATCTCTTTCGAACTGGCTGGTTATCATTCCTTATCAAAGGATAAGATGTACACCATGAAAATAGATACCATTACCGGATCGGCTATCGGAAGAAAGGTACATATCAAGGGGCTCAAAATGATCCCCATGTATCCCGAAATACAGTTCAGCAAAATGCTGAAGAGGCAGAAAGACAGGTATGACCTGGCCTTTGATGAGATTGATTTTAGGGGAGTGAACTTCTACAGGCTGAACATCAGGGGTGTCCTGCAGGCAAAATCACTGCGCATCAGTAATGCAGAAGCAAAGGTTTTCATGAATAGGGAAATGCCGCCGGGACATGGCGATAAATCACGCAATTTCCCCCATATGGCGCTGAGAAGGCTACCTGTAGAAACTACCATAGATACCCTTCAGCTCCGCAAGGTCAACGTTGCCTACACCGAATATAATCCGATGTCACAGGAAAAAGGAACCATCAATATCGATCGACTCAACGGAAATATCTATAACGTGACCAATGATTCTGCCTCCATCGCAAAGAGCAAATATGCAGTGGCAGATCTTGATGCCTATCTGGTGAAAGCGGCACAACTCCATATCGTCATTAACTTCGACCTGCTTGCTGCCAACGCGGCTTTCAACTTTAAGGGTAATATCGGCAAAGTGGATATGGTAAAGCTCAATCCCCTGTCCAAAGCCCTGGGTATGCTGAAGGTGGAAAGTGGTCAGATTCAGAAAATCAATTTTGATGTAAAAGCCAACAAAAGCGGCTCCAGGGGTACCATGTACATGTATTACAACAACCTGAAGATAGAGCTGCTGAAAGAAGGTGAGGACGGGAAGCCAAGCAAGAAAAAGGGACTGCTCTCCTTCCTTGCCAATACCCTGATCGTTAAAGACGAGAACCCCTCCAAAGGGAAACCGGTACGCAGGGCGGATATCGTTTTTGAACGCCCGCCGGGAGCCTCCTTCTTCAACTTGTTATGGAAAAGCGTCTTCATAGGTATTCGGGAAACAGTAGGCCTGGGTATAGTCCCGATGAAGAGCCCGGAAGCAGGACGTAAAGCCGTAGTAAAAAAGCTGGAGGAACGGAAAGAAAAACAGCAAAGCCGCAAAGAGAAAAGACAGGAAAGAAGAGCACAGTGGAAAGCTGAAAAGGAAAAGAATTAAGTAGATTCCCGCTTGAGAAAAAACGTATATTGTAAAATCAAATGAACGGTAATGCATGATTAAAACTTCCCGTAAGACATTTACTATACTCAAATGGATCGCCGGAATCGTGTTTGTGCTGTTCATGACTGCAGATGCTGCATCATGGTACCTGAGCTCCAAACGCCGTCCGATCGTCACCAAAGAACTGAAAGACCTGGTACTGAATGCTACGGACAGCCTCTATCGTATCGAATTCAGTACCGTGAACACCAACTATCTGCTGGGAAATGCCTCGATCCTGGATGTGAACATCCTGCCGGATACCAATATCTTTAACAAACTGGTGCGTTTAAAACGTGCCCCAAATAATATCTATGAAGTACGGCTGAAGAAACTGACCATCTGGAATTTTCATCCCTTTCGTTTATTTAAGGATAAAACCCTGGATGTAGACCAGCTGCTGTTCGAACATCCCAGCGTAGTGATGATCAACAGGCAATTTGATTTCAATGAAAATCGTTCTGCAAGGCCCTATAAATCTCCTTATGGCTATATCTCCAAATTCTTACAGCGGGTTTGCGTCAACAGCATTGATTTCAAAAATATCTCCTTCAAATATGTCAACAAGAACCTGCCTGTAGCCGAAGCAGATTCTTTGGATAACCTGGACATTACTTTCAAAGACTGGCTGATCGATGCAAATTCTGCTTCAGACCCTTCCCGTTTTTACCTGATCAAAGATGTTCTGATCAACCTGAATGATTATGATTTTGCTACCCCTGACAGCCTCTACCGGATGCGCATCAATTCATTGTCCTTTAAGGCTTCCACAGGGCTGCTTCATGTCAACAGGTTCAGCCTTTCACCAAGGTATTCTGAAATGGACTTCGGACGTGTCGCAGGTTATGCGAAAGACCGGTTTAATATCCAGATGAGCGACATCCGCTTAACCGGGATTGATCTGCCGCTCTACGTGAAAAAGCTGCAGCTCTCTGCCAGGGATATGACCATCAATAATGGTTTTGTGAATGTATTCAACAACAATGAACTTCCCTCAAAGGGTGTAGCCAGGATGGGCAAGTTTCCGCACCAGCTGCTGCAAACGGTAAAAGGACAACTGTCGGTAAAAAGGCTCAATCTGAATAATATAGACTTCAGGTATGCGCTGTTCGACCGCTATACGAGGCAGAAGGGAAAGATCTCTTTTGAGAATACTTCCGGCACGATTACCAATGTAACCAATGAAGCCAGGGTGAAATCAAAGAACCCCTTTATGCTGGCCAGCCTGGATAGTTATATGATGGGTCAGGGTAAACTGCATGTGAATTTTAAATTCGATCTGAATGCCAGGAATGGCGCATTTTCCTACAACGGGGAGCTCACCAACATGAAAGGCTCGGTGCTGAACAAGATTACCAAACCACTGGGACTGGTGCAGGTAAAAAGCGGACAAGTGCAGAAGCTAAACTTTGATGTGGTTGCTGATGAAACAAAGGCCAGGGGAAAGCTGTCTTTTGCTTATGATGATCTGTCTATCGGACTGCTGAAAAAGGTAGAGGGGAACAACAGACTGGTGAAGCAGAAGCTGATCTCTATGCTGGCGAATGCCCTGGTGATCAATCCCGCCAATCCCAATAAAGAGGGTAAATTCATCACGGCGCCTATAGAATTTGAACGTGACCCTACAAACTCCTTTTTTAGCTTTATCTGGCAGTCTCTTTTTCAGGGCATCAAATACACCGTAGGACTTACCCCGCAAAAGGAAGCAGAAATAGCAACGAAGATTGCAGAGTTCGAAAAGATGAAAGCCGACAGGGAACAGCGCAGGGAGAACCGTCAGAAAAGACAGGATGCGAAGGGAAAAAAATAAGCCCCTGTATGTGTACAGAGGCTTATTTTTTTAAGGAAAGCGGGAATCGTTATTTTAGCAACTCATCCGGTACCGCTTTCTCCAGTAAGTTCTGATAATAAAACCTTGCACGCTCCGTAAAGTCATGCTTGCCTTTTACCGTAGCGCTCCAGCCATGTCTTCCTCCCGGATAGATCATCAGCTCAAAATGTTTATTTGCATCCTCCATCTTATTGATGAACTGTATGGTATTCTGCATATGTACGTTGTCGTCCATATCAGCATGCATGATACGCAGCAAGCCTTTGTACTGATCCACATAGGTCAATACAGAAGCATTTTTGTATCCTTCAGGATTCTCCTGCGGGGTGTCCATAAATCTTTCAGTGTAGGCAGAATCGTATAATTCCCAGCTCGTCACCGGTGCTCCTGCATAGCCAAAGTCAAAATAATCTGCGCCGTAAGTCAGGGCCATGCTGGTCATATAACCGCCATAGCTATGTCCTGTAATCAGCAACTTTTTTTGATTTACCCACGACTTCGATTTCAGCCATTTTGCTGCGGTGATATAATCTTTCATCTCCCATTTACCCAGGTTGCGGTGCATCAAAGCCACGCCTTCCTTGCCAAACTGCCCCGAAGCACGGTGGTCTACAGAGATCTGGATGATGCCCTCATTGGCCCACCACTGGTTGGCTGTTCCTTTCCAGGTGTTGGTAACAGTACCCGCATCCGGGCCGCCATACATACTGAAAACTACAGGATATGTTTTTGTCTGGTCAAAATCTACCGGATAGGTAATTACCGCCGGCAGATTATAGCCATCATCGGTAGGGATCGTGATCATTTCCGTCTTGCCAATGTTATAGCTGGCAAAACCTGCCGACTTACTATCGGCAATCTCTTTGATCACCTTTCCAGTGTTGTCCAGCAAGGTCTGCTTAACAGGTGTAGTCACATTGGAATAGGTCGTAATGAAATATTTTCCCGTAGGCGAGATCTTCACCTGGTGACTGTACTCTCCAAATGTCAGTCTTTTTAATCCTTTACCATTATAGTTTACGCGATATAGGTCTGTCCGTGTTGAAGCTTCCTTGCGCGCCGTGAAATAAACCACTTTATTTTTCTCATCTACCTGCAGGAGGTTCGTCACCTGCCATTTTCCGCTGGTCAGCGGATTCAGTAACTTTCCGTCAAGCGTATACAGGTAGTAGTGTGCCCAGCCAGTTTTATCACTTTTCAGGATATAATGTTTTTTATCCTCCAGGTAAGTGATGCGGCCATCATAATCCAGGTCTACCCATGAAGGCTGTTTCTCATCATAGATTTCCTTTTTGGCACCTGTTTCAGGTTTTACCGTGTAGAACTTCAGGTTATCCTGTCCGCGGTTCATCCATTGCACCATCAGGCTGCTGCCGTCAAAGCTCCAGTAGGGCGTACCAAAATACTGATCGTCCTTTTCATTGAAATCCGCCCATACCACTGCTCCGCCGGCAGCAGGCACAAAGCCGATCTTCACTTCGGGGTTTGGATCACCAGCCTTTGGGTAACGTGTTTTTTCAGTATATCCATGCTGACCGGTAGAGCCGTAGATGGGGAACATCGGCACCTTGGTGTCATCAAACCTCATGAAAGCAAGGTGTTTACTGTCCGGAGCCCACCAGAAAGCTTTGTATTTGGTAGGACGGCCGAGGATCTCCTCAAAGTATACCCATGAAGAATATCCGTTATAGATCACATCTGTTGCATCTGTAGTATATCTGATTTCCTTGCCCGAAGCCACTTCTACCGCATACAGGTCGCTGTTTCGTGTAAAAGCCACATATTTTCCGTCCGGAGAAAGGGTTGGGTTTTTCTCCTCGGCAGTGTCGGTAGTTAATTTCTTAGGCTCATCCTTTCCGTACTGGATATACACATCTTTGTCCTTCACCATCACATTTACATTGCTTTTTGGTGGTGGAGTGTAGGCCTTACGTTCGCCGCTGCGGATGTCCACAGCGTACATCTGCTGTGAGCCCGGGCTTGTTTCGATATAATGGCTGTCATCACTCCAGCCAGAGATTACGCCAATGGTTTTGCTGAGCGAGGGCACTTTGCCCTGAGTTTGCTGGAAGGTTAATCGTTGCTGGGCATGAGCTGTAATGCCTGTACCCGCCATCAACGCGAAACTGGCAGTTAATGTTACAATCAGGCTGCTGCCTGAAGAGAGTGATTTAGAAAGCTTCATAATATAAAATTAAAGGCGCCCGTGTGGGGGCGCCTCGTATTGTCAATGTTTTATTGTGGGTTATACAATCCAGTTCCAGCCAAATTCATCGGCCGTAAGACCATAGCGGATCTCATTTAATTTTTTTGCGATCCCTGTAGAAATTGTACGTGTAGCAGGGTCAGTCAGCGGATAAGCTTTGCCTTCGTAGTTCATCTCATAGATCTGCGTAACCGTAGCCGCAGTACCTACTGCAAAAGCTTCGGTAAGACGTCCGCTTTCTGCGTATTCCAGCACCTCTTTGATCTCTACCCTTCTTTCCTCAACTTCATATCCAAGGCTCTTCGCCAGATGGATGATCGTATCCCTGGTGATACCATCGAGGATAGTTTCGCGTACTTCAGGCGTCAGGATTTTTCCGTCTACTACGAACATCAGGTTCGCTGCACCGGATTCTTCCACAAATCTGTGTTCTTTCGCGTCTGTCCAGATCAGCTGGTCAAAACCTTCTTCAAGCGCTTTGGTTGTAGGCAGCATCGCCATGGAGTAATTTCCACCGGTTTTTGCAGCACCCACACCACCGTCTACAGAGCGCGTGTACTTTGTCTCAATCTTCACCTTCAGCGGCTTGCTGTAATAAGGAGCACTAGGGCTCATCAGGATCAGAAATTTATAGGTTGATGAAGGTCTCACGCCCAGAAAGGGGTCTGTAGCAAACATCGTTGGTCTGATATACAAAGAGTAGTTTTCGATATCCGGTACCCAGTCCCTGTCCACATCAATCAGTGCGGCAAGGCCCTGCATGAACACCTCTTCAGGAAGCGTAGCCATCGACATCCTTTCGGCAGATTTATTCAATCGTGCCCAGTTTTTGTCAGCTCTGAATACGCTCACGCTACCGTCAGCCTGTTTATAGGCTTTCATGCCTTCAAAAATCGTTTGTCCGTAATGAAGGGCAGAGATTGCCGGGCTCATTGGAATCGGGCCATAAGGCACAATCTCAAAGTTTGTCCATTCCCCATCAATATAATCGGCAACAAACATATGATCGGTAAAATACTTTCCAAAGGGCAGGTCGGTTTTATCCGTTTCAGCCAGTCTGGAATGTGCAGTTTTCGTGGTTTTTATGGTCAATGTCTCTATCACGGTCCTCGGTATTAGTTTTCTTCAAATTTAGGAAAAATAATTTTCCTTAGCCAGTTTATTTTCTAAGAGTGGAGTGTTTTTAATACACTAATTACCCACGACTTACCCCATTCTTCCAGCTGGGTTTCTGTCCATAAAAAGGGATAGAAAATTCTTTTCTGAAAACGTGGCGGAAGATATTTCTGCCAGTTGGTGCCCCCCGTTGCGGCGATGTCTACGGGATCTCGTTCCAGGTATCTCACTGCAGATTTATAATGTGACAGCGGCCATTCCACATTGACAAACAGATCCAGCTTCCTCAGTTCTTCTGCCAGCAGCGTTACATCCTGTCCCTCAGCCAGCAGGCGATGGTACAGGGCAGAGAAATTAGTGTGTTCACGTTCCCTGATCAGCTGCATGAACTGTTCTGCATATTTGCTGATAAACTGCTTCAGCGTTAGTGTCTGTTTGCCACTGGCAAGCTCCGTGGCGCCAAACTTCCAGTAGATATGTTCAAATTTCTCTTCAATGCTGGCATTCGCCAGCTCGTCGCGACGGCTTTTATCTACCAGCCGGCTGAAGTCGGTCGCACAGATTTCTATCATGCGGTACTGGCCCGACTGAAAGCCGCTTGCCGGTAACAGGGACATCCTGAATTTAAGAAACTGCTCTTTCTCCATTCCGTTGACCATCACTTCAAACGAACTCACCAGCGCATTGAAATACGCGTTGATCCGCTTGACGCGATCGGTAAAAAACTGTACGGTCAGTGCCGGATGTTCTGCAATTTGCTTACACTCATGCAGGCTGAGCTTAAAGTAAAGCTCAGTAATCTGGTGGTACATGATGAAGATCTCTTCATCAGGAAATGGCGTTTTAGGGCTTTGCAGGCTCAGCAGCGTATCCAGGTGGATATAATCCCAGTACGTGAGGAAGTCTGCATACAGCAGGCCGTCCAGGTAAGCCGCCATATCCTGACCCATAGCGGCATATTTTTCCTGGAGTTTATCCAGCTTTTCTTTAATTTCAGGGGTAAGTTCCATGGTAGTGCTAATAGAGTACTCTGAATTTTATAGTGTGTTCAATTTTCTTTAGGGCTTTAAAAACATCTTTATCGTATTCTGCATTGATATCCGTGATCGCATAACCGATCGTCGTATTGGTCATCAGGAACTGACCCACAATGTTGATGCTGTGTTTGGCAAAAACAGTGTTGATCTGCGCCATAATCCCCGGCACGTTATGGTGTACGTGGATCAGACGGTGGCTCTGGTTAAACCTCGGCAGCTGCAGGTTCGGGAAATTACTGCTCAGGTAAGTAGTTCCTGTGTTCATAAAGTCCATCATCCGCTTAGGGATAAAATTACTGTTCCTCGGGTTATGCTTTGGATCTTCAAAGATCACGATACCCATATCGGTACAAGTCTTCATATCCAGGTAGTTTTTACCGTTACCCAGATAGCCCACCGTTTTCAGTTTTACCGCAAGCTTTAACTTTTCCGGGTCCATTTTTTCCCCATCCGCCAGCAGTACCATATGTACATCTTTTACGTATTTATCCTCAAAGGTGGATTTATGACGGATAGAAAAACCATCTTTTTTTAGCAGCGTGATACTTTCTGCCGGCACTTCACCGATCACCAGGCAGAGGATTCGGTTCCGCGGGTAGGAGATTGCCCTTGGCAGGTTGTTCACATAGAGAAATTCATCAAAACTCGGCGTAACATGGTCTGCGCGGCTGACGATGCTGTCTCTGGAAATGTTTTCTGTAAAGGCATAGAACTTCTTGATCATGCCGCTTTCGCGAAGCTGGAAATCAGAATATCCGTCGCCGATCCCATAGAGGTCGCCCTCCAGGTCAAGCTGCTGCATCAGTTTTACCTTGCCACCCTCTTCGCTCAGCGGGTTGGCGTGGTCGTAATCTATGATTTTGCCATCTCCTGTAGTCACAAAAGTATTGGCGTAAATATTTTCTTTTTTGATGTGGTACTGGCTCACTACCGGAGTGATAAATTCCTTAAAACCGCCAGAAACGATCAGCACCTGATCGGCATGTTTTTTAAAGAAGGCCGCATTGCGGGAAAATGAGCTGGAAACTTTCTTTTTTAAAGTTTTGATCAGTTGTTTAAGATGCTCTTCAGAAGCTTCAAGCAGTTTTACACGCTGTGCCAGACTTTCACTGAATGACAGTTTACCCTCCATGGCCAGGTTGGTAAGGTCTTCAATTTTCTGGAAGATCGCCTCCTTGTCCGGGTGTTTACTCAAAGAAATCCGTGCAAGCTCATCCAATGCTTCCACTTGTGTAAAGGTACTGTCGAAATCAATAATGTAAATGTTCTTCTGCTTCATCTTAGTTTTTAATTAAACCTGCACACACTTCCTTGATGCTTTCATGCAGGGGCTTAAAGGTAATACCTGTAGTATTTTTGATTTTTTCGTTGCTGTAGAGACTGATGTTCATGCTGCTGCGTGCCGCATCGCTGGTAAGTCCCGGTGCTTTTCCCGTAAGAAGAGAACGGACTTTCTCTGCGCGCCATGCCAGACCCAGCATCCATGGAGCCGCTTCTTTAGCAGGTGCTTTTACGCCAAAACCTGCTGCAATTTCTGAAAAAAACTGTTTATAGTGGTAGTTCTCTGCCGATATGGTAAATCTTTCGCCGCTAACCGGGCTTTCCATCAGTGTGATCATGCTTTTTGCCACATCACTCACATCCACGAGGCCGGTAGCGCCGGAGGTGTAATAGCTGAGGCCGTTCTTCACCAGCTTGAAAATCGCTCCGCTGCCGGTGTAACCTGCGTTGGCACCGATCATCACGGATGGGTTCACAATTACAGCGTCCAGTCCTTCGGCAATTGCACGCCAGACTTCCATTTCGCCTTCATATTTCGAGATGGCGTAGGAATGTACTTTAGGATCATATTCCCAGTAGTCGTCCTCCGTAATCTGCATCCCTTTTTTGGCTTCGCCCAGTGCTGCAACGGAACTTACATGGAGTAGCTTTGCCCCATAATGTGCGCACAGATTGGCAATATTACTGGTTCCTTCGATGTTGATTTTTAGTAATTTCGCTTTGTCGGCCGGATTGAAAGAAACGAGCGCAGCACAATGATATACCTGCGTAATTCCCTCAAAAGCATCTTCCAGTGCCGCGAGGTCATTGATGTCTGTGACCAGCCATTCTACCAGTGGATTATCTCTGATGGACACCGGAATGAGAGAATCTGCCCGCTTTAATGCCCGTAATTTTCTTCCCTGCCGCGTCAGCTGATCAATCAGCTCAGATCCTAAAAAACCTGTGGCGCCGGTAACTAAAATCATTTCATTTTTTTTAGGATGTTCATTAATATGTGGTCTCAAAAATAGATATTTGACAGCATACATTATATCAATTATGTCATTATCCGATTTTTTCTCCCCTTTAATTCCCGAAAAATTTACACCTAAACAGGGATTTTATACCAGTCAGCTGGGATTAAAGGCTAGATTTTATACTGATAAATTTCCCGAACTCGGGGATGAAGAATATGATATTGCGATTTTCGGGGTAAAGGACGACCGTGCTGCGGTGAATAACAACGGCTGTTCATTGGGACCGGATTACTTCAGAGAGCAGTTCTACCTGCTGAATGAAGGCGCTTTTGAAAGCAGGATCATCGATCTGGGAAATATCATTGCGGGGGAGACCATCGCGGATACCTACGTGGCACTGAAAACGGTAGTCACAGAACTGATCAAACTCAATATTATTCCCGTAATTATCGGTGGCGGACAGGATCTTACCTACGCACAGTATATGGCATACGAGAGCCTGGAGCAGAAAGTAGACCTGGTGGTGGTCGACAATAAGTTTGATCTGGACGAGGACGACTATGACGAAGCGAGCATCGCTACTCAGTCGAACAGCTACCTGAACAAGATATTTTTACACCAGCCCAATTACCTGTTTAACTTTAGCAATGTAGGCTACCAGACCTATTTTGTGAACCAGGACAGCCTGAAGGTGATGAACAAGTTATATTTTGATGTGCACCGCCTTGGAGAATTTCTCAATGAGATCAGCTCTGTAGAACCGGTCATGAGAAACGCCAATATGGTGAGTTTCGACCTGTCGGCTATCCGCTCTTCTGATGCCCCTGCCAATGGCAATACGGGTCCTAATGGCTTTTATGGCGAGCAGGCCTGTAAGATTGCCCATTATGCAGGGTTGAATGATAAATTGACATCTATCGGTTTTTATGAGTTTAACCCGGCATTTGACAACAGCAGCCAGACGGCGATGCTGCTGGCACAAATGGTGTGGTACTTCGTCGATGGTTTTTATAACAGGAAAAAGGATTTCCCATTAAATCCCAAATCACAGTACCTGATTTACCGCGCCAGTCTGAAAGATGGCTCAGGAGAAATGCTTTTTGTGAAAAGCAAGAAGTCTGACCGCTGGTGGATGCAGGTGCCTTACCCTTCAGGGGTATCTAAAAATGAACGTTACCACCTTGTTCCCTGCCGCTATGAAGATTATACCATAGCTGTGGATGGGGAGATGCCTGATCTATGGTGGAGAACTTATCAGAAGTTGCTGTAAGGCCTATACACTGTTCGTATTTCGTTCGTATACTGTTCGTGGTCAAGCTATAGTTTGACTATGGCTGAACTATACTTGCACTATACCATGTTTACCCCAGGTGTACCTCAACTTTACGCTAACTTTACCCCTTGTTTACCCTTTGGGTAAAGTTATGGTGAAGTTGGAGTAGAGATGGGGTAAACATGGTATAGCTCAGGCATAGTTGAAGTATAGGCTAACCATAGCTTTACCCATAACAAACTACGAACAGTGTACGAAGAGTACACGATGTTACATCAAATCAAACCCGATATCTTCCCTGAAATACTTACCGTCAAAATAAACCCTTGCAGCATCAGCAGTGGCCGACTGCAGGGCATCAAACATATCGTCCTGCAGGCTCGTCACCGCCAGTACGCGGCCGCCATTGCTTTTGATCAGGCCACCTTCAAGCGTTGTTCCCGCATGGAAAGCCAGGGATTTGCGCAGGTTATCAATTCCTGCCATCACCTTGCCCTTTTCATAATCTCCCGGATATCCACCGGCAACGATCATGACTGTAGCAGCACTCTTAGGGCTGGTCTTCAGCTGCACATCCTTCAGGCGTTTTTCTGAAGTGGCCACAAACAGCTCTACCAGGTCGTTCTCAATCCTTGGTAAAACACTTTCCGTTTCCGGATCGCCCATACGGCAGTTATACTCGATGATCATCGGTTTATCACCTACTTTGAACAAGCCAAAGAAAATAAAACCTGTATAATCAATATTGTCTTTTTTCAGTCCTTCAATCGTAGGAATGATAATTGTCTGTTCTACTTTGTTCAGAAATTTCTGGTCTGCAAAGGGAACCGGTGAAACAGAGCCCATACCGCCCGTGTTCAGTCCCGTATCTCCCTGGCCGATCTTCTTGTAATCTTTCGCCTCCGGCAGGATCACATAGCTGTCGCCATCGGTCAGTACAAATACAGAAAGTTCAATACCTGTCAGGTATTCTTCGATCACCACCAGAGATCCGGCAGTGCCAAACTTACCACCCAGCATCAGCTTCAGTTCTGCCTGTGCATCAGCAATGCTTTCGCAGATGACAACACCCTTGCCCGCAGCCAGTCCGTCGGCTTTAAGTACTACCGGCAGGCTGTGGTTTTCCAGGTAAGCAAGCCCCTCAGCCAGCGTATCATTGGTGAAAGATTTTGATCCCGGGGTAGGGATGCCGTGGCGGGCCATAAATTCTTTTGAAAAGTCTTTGCTGCCTTCCAGGATTGCACCTTCTTTTTTTGGCCCGATCACCGGGATTTTCGACAGCTGCTCATCGGCAACAAAGAAATCATGAATACCATTTACCAAAGGTTCTTCGGGACCAACTACTACCAGGGTAATGCCTTCTGCTAACACAAACTTTTTGATAGCCTCAAAATCATTTGGGTTCAGGTTTACATTTTTACCATATGCACCCGTGCCGCCGTTGCCCGGTGCAATAAATAGTTTGGAGCATAATTCAGACTGGCTGATTTTCCAGGCGAAAGCACTTTCTCTGCCGCCGGAACCTAATAATAAGATATTCATAGCGGCAAAGATAACCGCTTTGCCTAAATTATATAGTTTATCTTTTGATTTATACTTACAACAAGATGACAATTTGTACTTGTCTGGCCGAATAAAGCAATACTGTCTGAGCAATTTGGAAGATAATTTGTATTTTTATCCCCCGACAACTGCCAAAGTGACTTGTTGGCTGATATGGCTTGGTTGTTGTAAAATCATGATTTTTAAATAAATAAACACAGATAAAAACAATGTTAGGATTTTTAACGAAAGTTTTTGGAAGCAAATCGGATAGAGATATTAAGGCAATCCAACCACTTGTCATCAAAATAAAGGAAGAATATGCTAAGCTTTCGGCTTTAAGCAATGACGAATTGCGTAACAAAACTGTCTATTTCAAAGACGTTATTGCCAAATCTTTAGCAGAAATTGATACTAAAATAAGTAACCTCAAAGCAGATGCTGAAGGTCAGGATTTATCCCTGCCGGAGAAAACTTCTATCTATGAGCAGATCGACCTTCTGATCAAAGACAGGGACAAAGAACTGGAAGTGGTATTACTGCAGATTCTTCCTGAGGCTTTTGCCGTGGTAAAAGAAACCTCAAGACGTTTTACAGAGAATCCACAGCTCGAAGTTACTGCTTCGGCATACGACCGCGAATATGCTTCGCGCAGGGCGAATGTGAAGATTGAGGGCGACAAAGCTTTCTGGGCTAACTCATGGGATGCTGCCGGCAGCACGGTACAATGGAACATGGTGCATTATGATGTGCAGCTGATCGGTGGTATTGTGCTTCACAACGGTAAAATCGCTGAGATGGCAACGGGTGAGGGTAAAACGCTGGTAAGTACATTACCTGCCTACCTGAACGCATTGGCCGGACAAGGGGTTCACATTGTAACAGTGAATGATTACCTGGCACGACGTGACTCGGAGTGGAACGGACCGCTGTTTGAATTCCATGGTTTACGTGTAGACTGTATCGATAAACATGAGCCTAACTCGCAGCAGCGCAGGGATGCTTATCTGGCAGATATTACTTACGGTACCAACAATGAGTTTGGTTTCGATTACCTGCGTGATAACATGGCTCAGGAACCGGGACAACTGGTGCAGCGCAAATTACACTTCGCTATGGTGGATGAGGTCGATTCAGTACTGATCGATGATGCACGTACACCATTGATCATCTCAGGACCTGTTCCTTTTGGAGATCAGCATGAGTTCCATGAATTGAAACCAAGGATCGAGCGACTGGTGAATGCACAGAGAGAGTATGTGACCAAAGCGCTGAACGATGCAAAGAAATTAATTAACGAAGGTAAAACCGGCACCGAAGAAGGTGAAGGTGGTCTGGCTTTATTGAGAGCACACCGTGGTTTACCAAAAAATAAAGCACTGATCAAGTTTTTAAGTGAAGGCAGCAACAAGCAGCTTCTTCTGAAAACTGAAAACCACTACATGGCTGATCAGTCTAAGAACATGCCTAAAGTAGATTCACATCTTTATTTCTATATCGATGAGAAAAACAACCAGGTAGAGCTTACTGAAAAGGGTATTGAGCTGATCACCAAATCAGGCGAAGATGAGCATTTCTTCGTATTGCCTGATGTCGGTACTGAGATCGCTGAAATTGAGAAATCGAAACTGGACAGCGAAGATAAAATCGCGAGGAAAGATGAGCTGATGCGCGATTACTCCATCAAGGCTGAACGTGTACACTCGGTAAATCAGTTACTGAAAGCCTATACTTTATTTGAGATCGATGTAGAATATATTATCGATGAAGGTAAGATCAAGATTGTAGATGAGCAGACAGGTCGTATCATGGATGGCCGCCGTTATTCGGATGGCTTGCACCAGGCGATCGAGGCAAAGGAAAATGTAAAAGTTGAAGATGCTTCACAAACTTATGCTACTGTAACCTTACAGAACTTCTTCCGTATGTACCACAAACTTTGCGGTATGACAGGTACAGCAACTACAGAAGCCGGTGAGTTCTGGTCGATCTACAAACTGGATGTGGTAGAGATTCCTACCAACAGGGTAATGTCGAGAAAAGACGAGCAGGATTACGTTTACCGTACCATCCGCGAGAAATACAATGCAGTTGCAGAAGAAATTGTGAAACTGACCGAAGCAGGCCGTCCGGTACTGGTAGGTACCACTTCAGTAGAGATTTCGGAGCTGTTGAGCCGCATGCTGAAACTGAGAGGTATCAAACACAATGTACTGAATGCTAAAATGCACCAGAAAGAGGCTGATATCGTAGCTGAAGCTGGTCAGGCAGGAACAGTAACGATCGCTACCAACATGGCTGGTCGTGGTACGGATATTAAGCTGGGTGCAGGTGTGAAAGAAGCAGGCGGTCTGGCCATCGTAGGTACAGAGCGTCATGAGTCGCGCCGTGTAGACAGACAGCTGCGTGGTCGTGCCGGTCGTCAGGGAGATCCGGGTTCATCCCAGTTCTTCGTTTCACTGGAAGATAACTTAATGCGTTTGTTCGGTTCTGAGCGTATCTCCAATATCATGGTAAAAATGGGTATTGAAGATGGTGAAGTGATCCAGCATTCAATGATTACAAAATCTATCGAGCGTGCACAGAAAAAAGTTGAAGAAAACAACTTTGGTATCCGTAAGCGTTTGCTGGAATATGATGACGTAATGAACTCTCAGCGTTCCGTAATCTACTCAAAACGTAAAAACGCCTTGTTTGGTGAGCGTCTGGATGTAGATATGAACAATATGGTGTTCGATGTGGCTGAAGATGTAGTAAGTGAGTACAAAGAGGAAAATAACTATGAAGGCTTCAAACTGGAAGTCATCAAAAACTTCTCTCTGGATACTGCGATTACAGAAACCGAATTCAGCTCAAGAAGCGTACATATTTTAACAGATAAACTGTTCGAAGAAGCTGTTGCTTTCTATACCAGGAAGTCGGACGCCATCATCAGTCAGGCAATGCCGGTATTGACACAGGTTTTTGAAGAGCGTGGCGACCATGTAGAGCAGATTGTGGTTCCTTTTACAGACGGTATCAGAAGTGTTCAGGTGGCAGTAGATCTGAAAAAAGCGATGCTGAACGATGGCAGGGAAGTGACCAAATCATTTGAGAAAACGATTGTTCTGGCGCTGATCGATGAGTCATGGAAAGAGCATCTGCGTGAAATGGACGAATTGAAACAGTCTGTGCAGAATGCGGTTTATGAGCAGAAAGATCCCTTGATCATTTACAAAATGGAAGCTTTCAACCTGTTCAAAAACATGCTGAACGCAGTGAATAAAGAAGTAGTAAGTTTCTTATATAAAGGTGGCATCCCTGTACAACAGGAAGCGGATGATCTGCGCGAGGCACAGGCACCAAAACCTGCCAGCAAGCTGAAGTTATCTAAACCTGAATTTGCTTCATCTACGGGTGACGAGGTTCAGTTTGAAGATACCCGTGAGCAGGCACCACAGCAGCCTGTACGTAAAGAAGTGACGATCGGAAGAAATGATCCTTGTTTCTGCGGAAGCGGTAAGAAATACAAAAACTGCCACGGTGCAGGAATGTAATTTGTAATACACACAAAGAATGCCGATTTTTGTAAAAAGAAGTCGGCATTCTTTTTTTATAAACTTTTATGAAATTATTCTTTACGCTGGTTATTTGTTGTTTTTCCTTTATCTCATTTGCCCAGAAAAGGGGCGTAGTGACGGTTATCAAAGATCCGCTGATCGACAGCCTGATTGAAAGACGCATTGAACTCAGCAGGAAAACAACCACAGTCACTACACGCAGGGATGGCCCTATTGTCACACAGATGGGCTATCGTGTACAAATATTTTATGGGTCTGACCGCAGAGAAGTTTTTAGTCAGCAGCAGCGTTTCAAAAGCTCCTACCCAAAGATCAATACCTATATCACTTATAAAGAACCGAATTATTACTTACGTGCAGGAGATTTCAGGACACGCCTGGAAGCCCAGCGGATGATGAATGAGCTGCGGCCGGTTTTCGCCACGCTCTTTGTGATCAGAGAAAAAATTAATGCACCCAGTTTAGAGCAGAGCAATGATAAATAAAGAGCAGATTCAAGATTTAGCAGGTACCATTTTTGAAGAGGTGGTCAGTTTCCGTCGTCATCTTCATGCCAACCCGGAACTGTCCTTTAAAGAATTTGAAACGTCGGCATTCATTCAATCAAAGCTTACTGAATGGGGCATCCCTTTCGAGGTAATGGCAAATACTGGTGTGGTAGGTCTGATCAAGGGAGATCTTCCCTCTGATGGCGTTATCGCATTGCGTGGTGACATCGATGCCCTGCCGATCAATGAGGCTAATGATAAGCCCTATATCTCAAAGAACCCGGGGGTAATGCATGCCTGCGGACATGATGTGCACACTTCATCCCTGTTAGGGGCTGCGTACATCTTAAACAGCCTCAAAGCAGAATTTGGGGGAACGGTTAAACTGATCTTTCAGCCGGGTGAAGAGTTATTGCCTGGCGGCGCGAGCATCATGATTGCCGAAGGTGTACTGGAAAACCCGAAACCTCAGCATATCATCGGTCAGCATGTAATGCCTCTGATAGATGCAGGAAAAGTAGGCTTCCGCTCAGGGATCTATATGGCTTCTACAGATGAACTTTATGTCACTGTACATGGTAAAGGCGGCCACGGGGCACAGCCTCAGCAAAATATAGATCCGGTGCTGATCAGTGCACATATTCTGGTGGCACTGCAGCAGATTGTGAGCCGCAATGCCGATCCGAGATTGCCTTCAGTGCTTTCTTTTGGAAAAGTAAATGCCAATGGTGCTACGAACATCATTCCCAATGAAGTGAAAATGGAGGGTACGTTCAGAACGCTGAATGAAGACTGGCGCAGGGAAGCAAAGCGACTGATGAAGAAAATGGCTGAAGGCATCGCAGAAAGTATGGGTGGCAGCTGTGAGTTCAGGATCATGGATGGTTATCCTTTCCTGATCAATGAAGAACAGCTGACGGCAAATGCACGTGGCTTTGCAGAGGATTACCTGGGCAAAGAGAACGTGGTCGACCTGGATATCTGGATGGCTGCAGAAGACTTCGCCTATTATTCGCAGGTTACTGATGCCTGTTTCTATCGCCTGGGAACGGGAAATGCCGCAAAAGACACAAAATACTCGGTGCACCACCCTAATTTTGACGTGGATGAGGACGCCCTGAAAATATCAACAGGTTTAATGGCCTATATCGCCCTGAAACAGCTGGGAAACTAACAGATGATTAAAAGAATTTTAACTGCTGTACTGGCTGTATGGGGAGTGGGCGCATCTGCACAGCAGATAGACCGTTTTAACCCGGATACGATCAAAACGATCACCCTGGATTCAAACGTGAATATCGTTGCCCAGAAGCTGAGTGTGGAGACTTTTATCAATGCGGTAACCACAGATACCACTTTTTACGCCGCTTTCCGCAGGATGAAGGCACACAGCTTCATCGCTGAAAACAGGATTTTTACCTACGACAAAAAGAACAAGGTAAACGGAAAGATTTACAGGAAAATCAGGCATACGGCCAAACCGGTAAAAATGGAATACCTGGTGAAGCAGGATACGGGCAAGGTGTTTAAGAAAAATGGAAAGTATCAGCTGTATACGGTAGAGATGTTTGACTACATCTTTATGAATGCCTACAAAACGGATTTCGTGGCTGACGCTTCTACCGGCAGCCCTAAGGGGGAGTCCAATGAGAGTTATAAAAGCAAGCTGAAAACGCTGATCTTTAATCCCGGCAGACCGGTGAAGGGGATTCCTTTTATTGGCAGCAAAACGGAGATTTTTACCGCAAATATGCGCCAGTATTATGACTATGGGTTTCAGAGTGGTACTTACCTGGATTCTATCCCTGTATACCGGTTCAGGGTGAGCGTGAAAGACGGACTGAGCAACTGGACAAAGGACGGGCTGATGATCAAGGAGCTGGTGACGATATTTGACAAACGCAACTTTGCCATCCTGGGGCGTTATGTGGATATGAAATACAGCAATATGCTTTTTGATTTTGATGTGCAGATGAACATCGAGATGAGCTACTTTGGCGAAGAGAAATTGCCATCAAAAATCACCTACCAGGGGAACTGGAATATTCCCTTCAAGAAGGAAGAGCGTGCGAGCTTCCTGATTTTACACAAGGATTATCAATAAGGCGTTCTTGTTTTGCTTAACTTGCGGCCGACATTATTTACCTCAACTTCCCTTCATGAAAAAAGTGCTTTCCTTCCTTGCGCTGTCGTTTGCCGTGCTGCAATTATCCGCACAAACTGACTCTGTTTCCTATACTGTTCCAGGGCGCAGCAATGCAGAGGAACAACAGAAAAAGCCTTATGTTATCCTGATTTCTGCCGATGGCTTCAGGCATGATTATGCTAAGAAATACCATGCCGAACATTTGCTGGAGCTGAGCAGCAATGGCGTACAGGCCAAAGCCATGATCCCTTCCTTTCCTTCGGTAACTTTTCCCAACCATTATACTTTGGTGACGGGGATGTACCCTTCTCATCACGGACTCGTGGGCAACAGTTTTTTTAATGCCGCGCAGGATGACAAGTACACCATGGGAAATACGCTCAAA
This sequence comes from Pedobacter sp. MC2016-15, assembly GCF_026239695.1. Lineage (GTDB taxonomy): Bacteria > Bacteroidota > Bacteroidia > Sphingobacteriales > Sphingobacteriaceae > Pedobacter. Next base: position 434,412 of record NZ_JAPIVS010000002.1, read on the forward strand.
GTGAAGGATGGCAACTGGTATGGCGGCACGCCTTTATGGGTGCTGGCAGAACAACAAAAGATGCTGGCGGCGAGTTTATTCTGGGTAGGTTCTGAGGCGGCAATTAAGGGTGTAAGGCCAACTTACTACTACAGTTATAATGATAAAATCAGTATGCCCGACAGAATAGAGATTGTGCTCAACTGGTTAAAATTGCCGGAAGAGAAAAGGCCGCACCTGATAACTTTCTATCTTTCTGAGCCTGACCACGCCGGTCATCATTCCGGTCCGGAGACGCCCGAAACTGCAGCTGCGGTACAAATGGTGGATTCTGTGGTTTACCAGCTTACGCAGGCAGTGAAAACTACAGGTCTGCCGGTAAACTTCGTCTTTGTGTCTGATCACGGTATGACGCAGGTAGATACTGCAAACCCTATTCCTTCGCCAAAAAATATTGATCCGGCTAAGTTTAAAACTACCTTTTCCAGCACGACGCTGGCACTATACGCGAAAAATAAAGCTGATATCCAGCCCATGTATGAAGAGCTGCGCAAATCTGCAAAAGACTATAAAGTATACCTGAAAACAGCGATGCCAAAGCATTTGCATTACGGGGCAGAGGATGACAAAATGAACCGCATCGGGGATATCATCCTGATCCCGGAATGGCCGCGGGTATTTGGCGATAAAACCCCTGGTATGGGGCATCACGGGTTTGACCCACGGAAGGTGAAAGACATGCAGGCCACGTTTTTTGCCTGGGGCCCGGCCTTCAGGGAGCACCTCAAAATCCCGAAGTTTGAGAATGTCAATGTGTATCCCCTGATCAGTAATATCCTGGGGCTGAATTACACAGAAGAGATCGATGGGAACATAGAAGTTCTGAAAGGTGTGCTGAAAAAAAATTGAATTGGTTATATTTGAACTTTATCTGAACCAGTTACCTAAAAACAAATATTGATGAAGAAGTTGTTAAAATCTATCCTTTACCTGACTATATGCTGTTTTGCTGTCTCGTTCCTGGCTATGAAAGTCAAGCCTAAAAAAATAATTTTCTTTGGTGATTCTATCACGCAGCAGGGGGTTAAACCTGGCGGATATGTGGATCTGATAAAGAAATCGCTGGATTCCTCGAAATATGAAGTGATCGGCGCCGGTATTGGCGGAAACAAAATATATGACCTTTACCTTCGCCTTGAAGATGATGTTCTCCACAAAAAGCCGGATCTGGTAGTAATCTATATCGGCGTAAATGATGTATGGCATAAACAGACGTCACATACCGGTACTGATCTGGACAAGTTTGTGAAATTCTACCAGGCACTGATCGCCAAGATCCAGTCGGGCAATGCCAAAGTTATCCTCTGCACACCAGCTGTGATCGGCGAAAAGAAAGGTGGCAGAAATGAAATGGATGCTGAACTGGACAAATATTCAGCAGCTATCCGTGAGCTGGCGCAGAAAAACAAACTGCCGCTGGTAGACCTGAGAGATCAGTTTGTGGCGTTTGACCTGGCGAATAACCCGGACGACCTTGAAAAAGGGGTGCTGACAACAGATGGTGTTCATTTAAACCCTAAGGGCAACAAGGCAGTAGCAGATGTTTTACTGCCGCTATTGAAGTAATACATTTTAATGATACTACAGGATACCATTAACAAGATCATGGACACCGCCCGTATTGAGGAGGTGGTAGGTGATTTTGTGTCGCTGAAGAAACGTGGTACAAGCTTAATCGGCAATTGCCCCTTTCATAACGAGAAAACGCCGTCTTTCAATGTTTCGGTTACCAAAGGTATCTACAAATGTTTTGGTTGCGGTAAGGGTGGCGACGCGGTGCATTTTATCATGGACCACGAGAAGTACTCCTACCCGGAGGCGTTGAAATATCTCGCGCGGAAGTACAATATAGAGGTTGAAGAGAAAGAGCAGAGTCCGCAGAATATAGAAGCGAACAATGCCCGTGAAAGTTTATACGTGGTGTCGCAGTATGCGGCGCATTACTTTGCGAATGAACTCTGGACTGGAGAGCAGGGCCGCGCTATCGGGCTCAGCTATTTCAAGGAAAGGGGTTTCAGGGAAGATATCATCAGGAAATTTGAACTGGGGTATTCGCCCGACCAGTGGGATGCGCTGATCCTGAGTGCAAAAGCTGCCGGACATAAGGAAGAATACCTGGAACGTACAGGTTTATCCGTCCGCAATGACAAGGGCAGGGTGTACGACAGGTTCCGTGGCCGCGTGATGTTCCCTATCCACAACTTTACCGGCAGGGTGATCGGCTTTGGTGGCAGAACGCTGAAGACGGACAAAAATGTTCCAAAATATGTCAACTCTCCCGAGAGTGATATCTATCATAAATCGAATGTCCTCTACGGACTTTTCCAGGCCAAGAAGGCTATCCGTGATTTTGATAACTGTTATCTTGTAGAAGGGTATGCGGATGTGCTATCGGTACATCAGGCCAGTATTGAGAATGTGGTGGCCTCTTCAGGAACCTCACTGACGGTAGAGCAGATCAGGCTGATCGGCCGCTTTACGCAGAATGTGACGATCCTGTATGACGGTGATGCGGCGGGTATTAAGGCTTCACTGCGCGGACTGGACATGATCCTGGAAGAGGGGCTGAATGTGAAGGTTGTGAACTTTCCCGACGGACACGACCCGGATTCGTACATGCACAAGGTAGGTGCAGGGGCATTTAAACTCTATATTGAGAATAACCGTAAGGATTTTATCCTGTACAAGGCGGATATCCTGCTGAAGGAAGCAGGTACAGACCCGATCAAAAGGGCGGGCATAATCAGGGATATCGTAGAGAGTATTGCGAAGATCCCGGATGATATCAAAGCTTCGGTGTTTATCAGGGAATGCAGCCGCCTGCTGCAGGTAGAAGAGCGGATGCTGCTCACCGAACTCAACAAAATGAAGTCGGCCAGAAGCAAAAAGGCCTTCAACCAGCAGAACCCTCCAAAACAGCAGTTTTCAGCCAATGCGGGCTTTGGTGCACCAGACGGTCCGCCGGACAACCTGTTTGATGATAACTTTTCTCCGGATATGCCGGAGGTGGAAAGCACGGTCGACAATGATCAGCTGCAGGAACATGAGATTGTAAGGCTCCTGCTGGCCTTTGGCCATGAACTGGTGAGCTGGGACAATATCGACAACATGTATATCGGTTCTTTTATCATGCAGAACCTGGCAGACGTGACCTTTGAAGACGAGGTATGCAAACTGATCATCGAGAACTATAAGGAAGAAATTGAAAACGGGCATCTGCCGGTGGCCAATCAGTTCATAAAAAATGAAAACCGTACCATAGCCGACCTGGCCATCACTTTATCTACCTCGCCGTATGCGCTGAGTGAAAACTGGTATAACAAACACCAGATTTACGTAAGAGATGAAACGGTAAACCTGAAAGCTACCATCCTGGGTGGTCTTTTCCATTTGAAAAAGCGGAAAGTAGACCGTATTCTGCTGGGATTGCTGCAGGAAATTAAAACAGAAAACGACCCTGTTAACCAGGAAATCCTGATGCAGCGGTATGCATATATCAAAAATGTGGAGCGTGAGATCTCCAAATTCCTGGGCTCTGTAATCCTGAAGTAAGTGGCAGAGCATAACGAACTGGGCAGATACGGAGAGCTTTTGGCAAAGGCATACCTGGAAAAGCTGGGTTACCGGATACTCGAACAGAACTGGGTGTATGGAAGGGCGGATATTGACCTGATTGCCCTGTACCAGGATACCCTCATCTTTGTGGAGGTCAAAACCCGCAGGTCTGTAGATCACGGAGAGCCCGAAGAGTTTGTAAACTGGAAAAAGGAGAAACAGCTGGAAATGGCTTCATCGGTTTATATCGACAGGAGGAACCACCAGGGGGAGATCCGGTTTGATATTATTGCAATTGTTTTTGAAAATAAGGAACTTTATAAAATTAATCATATTGAAGATGCATTCTGGCCTACGTAATACCTTTTTATCACGCTCTCTAAAACTTTCTCAAATGATAACTCTGGCTGGTGTGCTTGTCGCGATAACTCTTGTCAGTGCCTGTAAAAACGAAGGCAGTAAAGATGCTGTATTGGGATTTAAAGTTCCGGAACAGGGGCAGACCTATAGTCTTGGCGAAGCAGTAAAAGTGCAGCTGGATATGCCTGCAGACAGCAAAGTCAGCAGCGTGACTTATCTGGTAGAGGGGAAGGCAGTAGGCTCTAAAACCAATACAGAGGAATTTACCTTACAGACAGCAGATCTTTCACTGGGTTATAAACTGATATCTGCAGTGGTGGATAATGGACAGAAAAAAGATACGGTAACGATCAATATCGTGCTGAAGTCGGCACTGAAGCCTGCGGAATTCAGCTATAAGGTGATCAATACTTTTCCCCACGATACCAGCTCCTATACACAGGGGCTTGAATATCACGGTGGGAAATTCCTGGAAAGCACGGGAGAATACGGTGCCTCTACATTGAGGTGGGTAGCCCTGGAATCAGGCAAGGCAGTCCAGCGGATAGATATTGAAGAGAAGTATTTTGCTGAAGGCTCTTCACTGGTGGGTGATAAAGTGGTAATGCTGACCTGGAAAGAGAACCTTGGCTTTGTTTATGATGCCAAAACGCTAAAGCAGCTGAGTACTTTTCCATACCAGAACAGCAGGGAAGGATGGGGCTTAACGTACGACGGACAGCGCCTGATTAAATCTGACGGTACCAACAGGATCTGGTTCCTGAACGGAACAGACTACAAGGAGGAGAGCTATATCGATGTTTATGACAACAAGGGGCAGGTAGACCAGCTCAATGAACTGGAATACATCGATGGTAAAATCTTTGCAAACATCTATCAGTCGGACAAAATTGCTGTAATTGACCCTAAGAACGGCTCAGTAGAACGATATATAGATCTGACGGGTATCTTGCCGGCGAAAGATAGATTTCCCAATACAGACGTCCTGAATGGCATTGCCTGGGATGCTGCGGGGAAACGTCTTTTTGTAACCGGGAAAAAGTTCTCCAAACTGTTCCAGATCGAACTGATCGCGAAATAACTCAGTTTTTCTTTTTAGGTTTTGTTTCTGAGAGATAGCCGTTGAAAGTGATCGGTTGCTGATTGTTATTGATAACAGTGAGTGTTCCATATCCTGATTCGGTAATCACCAGATTCAGCCTGAAGTTTTCTTTCACATCCTTTGGGTCGATCGCGATGTTCCATCCGCCTTTTTTGCGCGCACTGCTTTTGTAGCTGAATTTCTTTGATTTAAACTTTATTCCGTTTTCATCGATCGTGCCATATTTGGGCGTAAAGGATCTTCCGTAATAGGGCAGGTAGGATACCAGGCTGTCAGGAGTGACAGAAAGGTCATAGTTTGATCCGCTCAGGTTGATGGTGCCACCGCCGTTATAGCCGGGCATCCTGTTCATGATCTGGTTGATGTCTGCGGCATTCAGCGGAAGCGCTGTCGTAGCTACAAAAACATAGTTTTGTGCCTCAACGATGCGTGCAGTAGTCGCTTTGTCTGTCTGGGCATTCAATGTTACCGCAGAGAACAGCAAAGCAAGAATGAGGATATTTTTAAGCGTTTTCATCTGTATTTGGTTTATGTGTGATCAGTTTGACTGTATACCTGTCTTCAGGTTTAAGTAAACGTATAAATATACCAAAATGTTACAGAAGAACCCGACATGATCATACTAATTATTAAACCTGAAAGGCAATAATTAGTATGATTATCAAAGGCTCCATCTAACAATTGAAAAACAATAGACAGACAGATGAAAACGCTTATTTAAAGGGGCTTATCTCCAGTTTTTGTACTGGTTGATCAGGCCGTTTGTAGAACCGTCATGAGAAGATACAGGTTCATCTCCTTTCAGTTCCGGCAGGATGCTTTTTGCGAGCTGTTTTCCAAGCTCCACACCCCACTGGTCAAAGCTGAAGATGTTCCAGATGATTCCCTGAACAAATATCTTGTGCTCGTATATCGCGATCAGCGTTCCCAGACTCCGAGGTGTCACCTTTTTCAGGAGAATCGAGTTGGTAGGTCTGTTACCTTCGAAAACTTTGAACGGAGATAGTTTTTTGATTTCTTCCTCAGTTTTGCCATCTTTCTTCAGTTCCTCGTTTACCTGCTCTTCGGTTTTACCGTTCATCAGGGCTTCAGTTTGAGCAAAGAAGTTGGATAAAAGGATAGGGTGGTGCTCACCGATAGGGTTCAGGCTTTGCGCCGGAGCGATGAAATCACATGGAATCAAACGTGTTCCCTGGTGGATCAGCTGATAAAATGCGTGCTGTCCGTTAGTACCTGGCTCACCCCAGATGATCGGGCCTGTTTCGTAGCTTACTTCTTCGCCATTGCGGTCTACATGTTTACCATTGCTTTCCATATCTCCCTGCTGGAAATACGCTGCAAAGCGGTGCATGTACTGATCGTATGGCAGGATCGCCTGTGTTTCTGCATCAAAGAAGTTGATATACCACACACCCAGTAAGCCCAGGATCACAGGAATATTGCTTTCAAACGGAGTGCTTTCAAAATGCTGATCTGCAGCATGTGCACCTTCCAGTAATTGTTTAAAGTTGTCGAAACCTATGCTTAAGGCAATAGGCAATCCGATAGCGCTCCACAGAGAGTATCTTCCACCTACCCAGTCCCAGAAGCCAAACATGTTCTCGGTGTCGATACCAAAAGCAGATACATCTTTAGCATTGGTAGACAATGCGGCAAAGTGTTTGGCTACATCTTCCTGTTTGCCACCTTTGCTCAGGAACCAGTCTTTAGCCGTGTTGGCATTGGTCAGGGTTTCCTGTGTGGTGAAGGTTTTGGAAGCGATGATGAACAAAGTAGTTTCAGGATCTACTTCTTTCAGGGTTTCTGCGATATGTGTACCATCAATGTTGGATACAAAATGCAGGTTAAGGTGGTTTTTGTAAGATTTAAGGGCTTCAGTAACCATGACCGGGCCTAAATCTGAACCACCGATACCGATATTAACCACGTCAGTGATCGGCTTGCCGGTATAACCTTTCCATGAACCGGAGATAATCTGCGCTGAGAATTTCTCCATTTTTGCCAGTACGGCATTCACGTCGTCCATGATGTTAACACCATCCGCAAGGATTGGCGTATTGCTCTGGTTACGTAAAGCTATATGCAGCACCGCACGGTCTTCAGTCTGGTTGATCTTCTCCCCGCTGAACATCGCCTTAATGGCTTCATCCAGTTTACATTCCTTTGCTAATTGCAGCAGTAATGCAATGGTTTCATCATTAATCCTGTTCTTGGAATAATCTAAAAGGATATCTTCAAAAATCACTGAAAACTTCTCAAAACGCTTTTCATCTTCTGCGAACAGCTGTTTTAAGTTTTTGTCATTGATATCAATGAAGTGATCAGCCAGGTATTTGTAGGCTGCGGTTTCTGTAAAGTTTACGGTTGGAAGCATAATAAGGTATTTTTTTTAAATGTACTGGTTTAATTTTATTGATGAAGCTAGTCACAATATTTCTGCCGATAAAATAAATCTCGGAAGATTCGATTATATTTAACATAAAAATAACGTCCTCATGAAAAGATTTTACTTTGGCCTGTTGATCCTGATATCTTCAAAGTCCTTTGCGCAGAAGAATATGTTAAGAGCAGAGGTAGCTAAAAAAGCTGCAGGCATTGAGCAAAAGGTGATCGCCTGGCGCCGCGACTTCCATGAACATCCTGAGCTGGGCAACGAAGAACAGCGGACTTCGGAGATCATAGCCAAACACCTGACCTCATTGGGCATGACTGTCACCACAGGGGTGGCTAAAACCGGTGTGGTGGGGATATTGAAAGGTGGCAAACCAGGCCCGGTGGTGGCTCTGCGTGCAGATATGGACGGACTGCCGGTTACGGAGCGCGTGAAGATTCCCTTTGCTTCAAAGGTCAAAACTACCTACAATGGTCAGGAAACAGGTATCATGCATGCCTGCGGACATGATTCACATATGGCGATACTGATGGGGGTGGCAGAAGTGCTGGCTTCCATGAAAAAAGATATTCCGGGAACAGTAAAATTTATCTTTCAGCCTGCCGAGGAGGGGGTGCAATCCGGTGTGCTCAGCGGTGCAGAGCTGATGGTGAAGGAAGGGGTGCTTAAAAACCCGGCTGTGGAGGTGATCTTTGGTTTGCACATCAATTCACAGACGCCTGTAGGCAATATCTCATACCGCCCGGGTGGGATTATGGCGGCAGTAAACGACATGAAGATCACTGTAATGGGCAGGCAGGCACATGGCGCATATCCATGGAGCAGCATAGACCCGGTGGTGATCTCGGCACAGATTGTGAATAACCTGCAGACGATCGTGAGCCGCAACCTGAACGTTACTGAAAATGCAGGGGTAGTAACCATAGGCTCTATACAGGGGGGCATCAGGTCTAACATTATCCCTGAGAAAGTGGAGATGCTGGGTACGGTGAGGAACCTGAGTAAGGAAGATGAAGCGCTGTTTATCGACAGGATCAGGACCATCGTCACTAAAACTGCGGAGGCTGGCGGGGCTACGGCAGAGCTGAAGATCCCTTTCAGCTATCACTACCCGGTGACGTATAACGACCCGGCGCTGACGGCAAAGATGCTGCCCAGCCTGAAAGCTTCGGCAGGCGCCGATCACGTTCATCTGAAGCCCGCAGTTACGGGTGGAGAAGATTTCTCTTTCTATCAGGAGAAGATACCGGGCTTGTTTATTTTCCTGGGTGGGATGCCCAAAGGACAGGACCCGCTGAAGGCTCCCTCACACCATACACCGGATTTTTTTATCGATGAAAGTGGATTTGTACTGGGAGTTAATGCATTGTCTAATCTGGCGCTGGATTATATGGCGATGAAGAAATAATGATATATTTGCTGGTATGACAAAAGAACAAATACAGGATTTAAGGGACAGAGTAGCGTCGCTGAGGAGGCATCTTTGACGTCGAAACACGACTCGAAGCTATTTATATAGAACAGGAGCTTACCTTACAACCGGATTTTTGGGATGATCCCAAGAAGGCCGAAAAGCATTTGGCAGAACTGAACGCTAAAAAGGTATGGACAGATGCCTGGCAGAAAGTGAACGCTGAATTTGAAGATACACAGGTTTTGTTTGATTTCCTGCAATCGGGAGATGCAAGCAAGGAAGAGATGGAGGAGCAGTATGAAAAATGCCTGCGCCTGATCGAAGACCTGGAGCTGAAGAACATGCTCAGCAGCAAGGAAGACCAGCTGAACGCGGTGATGCAGATTACTGCCGGCGCGGGAGGCACAGAAAGTTGCGACTGGGCAGCCATGCTGATGCGGATGTATATCATGTGGGGCGAGAAAAACGGATACAAGGTCACAGAGCAGGATTTCCAGGCTGGTGAGGTAACGGGTGTAAAGTCTGTAACCCTTCAGTTTGACGGAGAGTTCTCCTATGGATACCTGAAAGGGGAAAACGGGGTACACCGTCTGGTGCGTATTTCTCCTTTTGATTCCAATGCACGCCGACATACTTCATTTGCCTCGGTATATGTGTATCCGCTGGTAGATGATACCATTGAGATTGAGATCAACAATGCTGATATTGAGTTTGAGACTTTCCGTTCTGGCGGTGCCGGCGGACAGAATGTAAATAAGGTGGAGACTGCCGTGCGTTTGTACCACAAACCTTCGGGAATTGTGATCAAAAACCAGGAGTCGAGATCGCAGTTACAGAACAAGGAGAACGCGCTGAGGTTGTTGAAATCGCAGTTATACGAAGCTGAAATGCGCAAAAGGATGGAAGCATCTGCTGCGGTGGAAGGTTCGAAAATGAAAATAGAGTGGGGTTCGCAAATCAGGAACTATGTGCTGCATCCCTATAAGCTGGTGAAGGATCTGAGGACAAACTTTGAAACTTCGAATGCGCAGGCGGTGCTGGACGGGGAGCTGAACGACTTTTTAAAAGCTTATTTAATGGAATTCTAATGAGGAAATTTTGGCTGTTAAGTTTAGGACTAGGTATGATTGGATTGCAGACAGTAAAGGCACAGCAGGTAATAGAGCTGTACCCGGGTGCCATACCCGGAGCAAAGGCTGCGCCGGCATCCTATAAAGAACGTCAGACAGTTAAAGATGGTAAGGTGACAGGCCTGTCGAAGGTCTTTCAGCCTACCATCACCTTATATCAGCCTGCTGCTGCCATGGCCAACGGTACAGCGGTGATCATTTGCCCGGGAGGTGGTTATCAGCACCTTGCTATTTCGCACGAAGGGGAGGAAGTGGCTAAAAGGTTTAATGAAAAGGGCGTGACAGCCATTGTGCTGAAATATCGTTTGCCGGATGATACCACGATGGTAGACAAATCCTTCGGGCCTTTGCAGGATGCCGAACAGGCGATCTACATGGTGCGCAAGAATGCTGCCCGCTGGAAAATCAATCCCGCTAAAATAGGGATCATGGGTTTCTCTGCCGGAGGACACCTGGCCTCATCACTCGCCGTGCATTATGGCGACAGCAAAATCGAAAACAAGGAAAAACTTAGCCTGAGGCCCGACTTTGCGGTGCTGGTATACCCGGTGGTCAGCTTTTTGGCTTCGCCGCATACAGGATCAGTGAAAAACCTGATTGGCGCCAATGGTACACAGGCACAGCGCGAATATTTTTCCAATGAGCTGCAGGTAAATGCAGAAACGCCCAGTACCTTTTTAGTGCATGCCAATGATGATAAGACGGTACCTGTGGAAAATAGCATCTTATTTAACCAGGCGCTGGTAAAAAACAAGGTGGCTGTAGAAACGCATCTTTACCAGGCAGGAGGCCACGGCTTCGGACTGCATAATAAAACGACAGCGGACGACTGGTTTGAGCGTCTGGAAAACTGGATGAAGGCCAATCAGCTTTAAATATCACTGTTCAGCAGAATTTCCTGCAATTCCTTTAATTCTTCCACCTTTTCTGCAGAGCCCAGGTTCTCGTAAGAGGAGATCAGGTTCCTGATGATCCTGCGGATAATCTCGACGTTGCTGCATGGCGCATAAAATCCCGGCAGGGGCTGCAGGTTGAGCTGACGCAGAAACTGGTCTACATCATGTTTGCCAAAGATCGCTCCCTTGTTAAAGGCATTGATATAAAACAATACTCCAAATTCATGCTCGTCCATCTTGCCCTCATCAATATATCCGAGGATAAAATGCTGCGGCAGGTTGACACCATAAACCGGTATATCCAGTTTCTGGGCAATGGTAGAATAGATGATTGCCAGTGAGATCTGGTTCCCCTTTTTGGTTTCCAGAACCTGATTGATATAGGAATTCTGAGGATCGTGATGATTCTTGGTATTTCCGCTGAAGCCGTTGATATTGTAGAAAATATGGTTGATCAGTTTGATCTTTTCTACAGAGCTCATTTCGTACTGAAGCCCCATCCATACTTCTCTCTTGATTTCTTCGATCTGGTTGATGATCTTTTGTTCATCCAGGTCGGGATACTGGTAACGATTGATCACCAGCGCCCCCTGTAATAAGTCGAACGCCCCACTCTGATACCAGAGATTCAGGTCTTCCTTCACACTATTGAACTGTATGTCGTGCACGATATTTTCTATTCTCTCCTGCAGCAGGGTATCCAGGGATTTCTCCCATTCTGTTTCCAGGAAATGGATCACAGAATTACCATGTTCAAGCAGGCGTTCGCGTACCTGCGAGAAAACTTCCTGATCAGGATCGTCCAGTAATTTCACCAAAGCGCTTATTTCTGTACTATTTTCCATTAAATGCGAATTACAATGTTGTCTTTGCCTATTTTTGCCTTATGGTCTTAGAATTTTTCAGCGATTACCTGAAGCATCGTTTAACTGCTAAAAGCAGGCATGGTACCCACTCACCTTTTGTTTACCAGCTGGTGGATGAGGTAATTTACGATTTTAACTCCAAAACTGAATATTCCGGGATTGAGGCGCAGCGAAAAAAACTTTTAAATGACGATACTGTCATCACTGTAACCGATCTGGGTGCCGGTTCACACCTGAACAAAAACCGTACGAAGAAGATTAAGGAGATTGCGAAGAACGCGCTGAAGAGCCCGCGCCTGGCAAAGCTGATCTTCCGGCTGGCGCAGCATAGCAAACCGGCAACTATCCTGGAGCTGGGAACCTGTCTGGGTATCACTACTGCTTACCTGTCCAGGGCTGCACCGGAAGCTGATATCATCACTATCGAAGGTTGCCCGGAAACGGCAAAAAAGGCCTACAGCAACTTCCAGGATCTGGAACTTGACAATATAGAACTGCAGGTGGGCAATTTTGATGAGCTCTTACCAAAGGTCATCGACGAACATACGAAACTTGATTTTGTGTATGTAGATGGGAACCACCGTAAAGATGCTACGTTAAATTACTTCAGATGGTGTCTGCCAAAGATCCATGAAGACTCCCTGATGATCTTTGATGATATCTACTGGAGTAAGGGCATGAAAGAAGCCTGGGAAGAGATCAAGAGCCATCCTGATGTAACAGTTACCGTAGACTTGTTCTGGATCGGGCTGGTGTACTTTAAAAAAGGACAGGCGAAGGAGCACTTTAAGATCAAATATTAAAAGGCTTCTGCGAGACTGAGGTAAAAGCCCGATTGGCGCACTTCATTCGGGCGTTTCTCGCCGATACCATAATCTGCTCTTACGCTGAGGCCTTTTGCCGGATCAAAGAAGTACCGCATTCCGCCACCCCATGAGGGCTTAAACTGTTTCAGGGAAAAGTCTCCGTTTTGGAATACACGTCCGCCGCCGGCAAAAAATGCCACACCGAAGCGGTTGCTAAAGCGGTAGCGGAGTTCGGCCTGTGCAGCCATCAGGTTTTCATCCCTGTAGCGTCCCGCATAGTATCCGCGCATGATATCTTCGTTTCCCATCTGGGGAAGCATATAAAATGGAACGTCATTTCCCTGCACGGTATAATATATTCCGTTGACACCCAGTACCAGCTTTTTGGCAAGGGGCCAGAAGTTCTTGAGCACCACCCTGATCTGGCTGCCACTGAAGTCCTCTTTTCCGAATATTTCCGGAGCATACTGGTAACTTATTCTGCCAAAGAAGCCCCTCGTGGGATAGTTGTTGGAGTTTCTCGTGTCGTATGTTTGTGATAAACCGAGGAAAGCCACACTGCCACCTGTTTTATCCAGTACGCGGGGGTCAGTATCTATGATTCCTCCCGGCGTTACATCCCTGAAGGTATTTCTTTCAAACCCAATGGATACACCGGTGTAGGCAAAGGGAAAAATATTCTTTTCTACATCAAAGCCGGTTCTGATCTGGTGCTGAACAACACGGTCCTTGTTGGCTTCGAGGGTTTGGTTGCCAATGCCAAAGAAGTCGAATGGCGTACTCCGCATACGCAGATCTGCTATAATATGATAGTCGTTATTTTTTGTCCAGATGTCGCCTTTGAAGGTAACGTTGTATTGTTTTTTTGTAGAAACTGACAGTATAGTGGCAAAGTTGGAGCTTCTGTTGAGGGGGTCTTCTTTATCCAGGTAGGTAGAATATAGGGCACCTACCCCAAACTCCATCCCTACTTCCTGAGAATATCTTAAAAATGGCAACGGCATAAAGCTGGCTTTACGCGTTGTATCCATGTCTTCAGACAACATGCGTTTGATCAGTTTCATTTGTCCGAACCCGGAAAGGGCAGAGAGCATCAGGAAGTTACAGATAAATAGTTTTTTCATTAATGGTTGCTTCAACAGGGGCTGCGGTGTGGTAAGCGCTTTTTGGTATTAACAGCAATGGGATAGAATAGTTTTAATCGCCAATGCTGCGGTACAGGATTAAAAGGTAGCCAAATTAAACATTTTTAATGCCAATATGCTGACCAATCCATATCTCGATGCAGAATAACGCTGAAGAAGGTTGTTATATTGTAGATTCAAAACTACTGTTTTGTATTATTTATTCTATTTTTGCGGCTGATAACAAAATATTAAATAAGATGAGCGTAACAAGAGGACCAATATCTAAATTCATGGAAGGGCATTACCTCCATTTCAATGCAGCGGCAATGATGGATGCGGCTAAAGGCTATGAAACACATTTGGACGAAGGCGGTAAAATGATGATCACCCTTGCCGGAGCGATGAGTACGGCAGAGCTTGGAATTTCCCTGGCTGAGATGATCCGTCAGGATAAGGTAGCTATCATTTCTTGTACAGGTGCAAACCTTGAGGAAGATATCATGAACCTTGTTGCCCATTCACATTATAAACGTGTACCTAACTACCGTGATCTTAGTCCGCAGGACGAATGGGATCTGTTGGAGAACCACTATAACCGTGTAACGGATACTTGTATCCCTGAAGAAGAAGCTTTCAGACGTTTACAGAAACATGTATACAAAATCTGGAAAGATGCTGAAGATGCAGGAGAGCGTTATTTCCCGCACGAGTTTATGTACAAGATGCTGCTGAGCGGCGACCTGGAGCAATACTATGAGATTGACCCTAAAAATTCATGGATGCTGGCAGCGGCTGAAAAAAACCTGCCGATTGTTGTACCGGGATGGGAAGACTCTACAATGGGTAATATCTTCGCTTCGTATGTGATGAAAGGCGAGCTGAAAGCGACAACCATGAAAAGCGGAATTGAATACATGGGCTACCTGGCCGACTGGTATATTGCCAACAGTGCAGGTAAAGGAATTGGATTCTTCCAGATTGGTGGTGGTATTGCGGGCGACTTCCCGATCTGCGTGGTACCGATGTTATATCAGGATATGGAAATGGAGAATATTCCTTTCTGGAGTTACTTCTGCCAGATTTCTGACTCTACAACTTCATATGGTTCATACTCAGGAGCTGTGCCAAATGAGAAGATCACCTGGGGTAAACTGGACATCAATACACCGAAATTTATCGTAGAGTCTGACGCTACAATTGTGGCCCCATTGATTTTTGCATGGATATTAAAAATGTAATAATAACTTCCAAATTTTCATGAAAAAATTGGAGGATCAGAAAATCAGCAAAATTAAAAAATTGCTGATTTTCTTCGTTTAAAGGCTAAAAAAGGCAATGTTTAGAATGATTATAAATTGTATTTACTGTCATTTCTTTGTCATTGGTAAATTAATAAATTTTACTTTTGTGGACGCTTTGACGGAGAACAGAAGTTTAAACATCAATTGCGGTTGTTAAAGTTTTTTAAAATAAAGCATAAAATACTCATTATGAGGAATATCTCATTGATCATTAGAAGAGTTTGGAAGTCGGCATTTATGGTTACGGCTCTATCTGTTTTAATCGTTTCAGGTACACAAGCACAAGACGCAGCAGCGGGAAGAACAATCTTCAAGGAAAAATGTACTTCATGTCATGCTCTGGACCGCGATCTGATTGGTCCGGCACTGCAGACAGTAGTCCCTACAAAAAGCGAGGCGTTTTTATTAAAATGGATTAACAATGCTCCGGCGCTGATTGCATCAGGAGATAAAGAAGCTATCGAGGCTTCCAAGTTTAATCCAAGTGCGGAGATGACTGCATTTCCGACATTAAAACCAGAGGATATCAAAAATATCCTTGCTTACATCAAAGCTGGTGAGCCTAAAAAAGCAGGCGACGCTGCAGCAGGAGCTGGTGCTTCTGAGGAAGTGTCTGACTTTTCTCTTGCAGGAGTTGTTGCGGTAATCCTGATCTCCATCGCTGTGTTGGTGATCTTAGGCCGTGCGATCAAAATGCTCGAGCGTCTGATCCTTCAGAAACAAGGCGTAGTAATTGTTGAAGAGGAAAATCTTTCAATGGCTGCCGGTGTAAACAGGTTGTTCAAAAACAAGAAATTCGTTTTCTTCTTTATCTTATGTTTAGTGATCAGCTTAGGATCATGGGGATGGATGGGAATGTGGAACACTGGTGTGAACACAGGTTACCAGCCAACGCAGCCAATTAAGTTCTCACACGAACTGCATGCGGGTACAAACCAGATCGACTGCCAGTACTGTCACGCAGGTGCATTCGAATCAAGAAATGCAACAATCCCATCTCTTAACGTTTGTATGAACTGTCACAAATCGGTTCAGGCAAGAGATAGCCATGATGGTAACATCTCTCCTGAAATCCAGAAGATCTACAATGCACTGGGTTACGATGCGGATAAAATGACTTACGACAAGTCTAAAGAAAAACCAATCGAATGGGTTCAGGTACACAATCTTCCTGATTTCGCTTACTTCAACCACTCACAACACGTTGTTGTAGCTGAAGAAGCTATCCGTAAAGAAAAAGGTTTGAAACCTAACGAGCCAGTTTGTTTTGCATGTCACGGACCAGTGAACACTATGGAAGAGATATACCAATACTCACCTCTGACCATGAAATGGTGTATCAACTGTCACAAAGACACGAAACTGGAAGTGAAAGACAATGCTTTCTATACGAAGATTATTGCTGCGCATGAGAAGATCAAGAAAGGTGAGAAAATGACACCTGCAGCTTTAGGTGGTTTGGAGTGTGGCAAATGTCACTATTAATAGTAGAGTTTAATAAAAAGAACGTTCGATAAACAGTAATATAGCTTAAATGGAAAGCAATAAAAAATACTGGAAAGGCTTAGAGGAATATAATAAGACCTCCGATTTTGTTGAAAACAACAAAAACGAATTCGCAGAGCCGCTTCCAATAGAAGATGTTTTAAATGAAGCAGGGTTAAGTACAGTAACCCCGCGCCGTGACTTCTTAAAAGCCTTAGGCTTTGGTCTGGGTGCGGTATCACTGGCGGCTTGTCAGCCTGCCCCGATACACAAATCAGTACCTTACCTGATCAAACCAGAAGAAGTAATCCCGGGCGTACCGAATTACTATGTATCTAGTTTTAAAGGACAAAGTATATTGGTTAAAACCAGAGAAGGGCGTCCTATTAAAATTGAACCAAATCCTAATGCAGGTCAGTTCAATTGTGGTACAGACGCAGTAGCTCAGGCTTCAGTATTAGATTTATATGATGTTTCAAAACTTAAAGCCCCGGTTTTAAAGAATGAGGAAACTACATGGTCTAAAGTTGATGCATTTGTAAGTGCCGAGCTGGCGAAAGCTAAAGCTTCCGGCAAAAAAATCAGAATTGTTTCTTCATCAGTATATAGTCCTTCTACACTTGCTGTAGTGGCCGACTTTATTGCTGCTTATCCAACTACCAAACACGTTCAGTACGATGCGATCTCTTATACAGGTATCATCAAAGCGAATGAGAATAGTTTTGGAAAAGCTGTTATTCCTAAGTATAACTTCCACAGAGCTGACCTTGTAGTGAGTTTTGGTGCCGACTTCCTGGGAACATGGATCAGCGGTGAAGAGTTTACTTCTCAGTACATCGAGAACAGAAATTATAAAACGCTTGCAAAAGGTAAAATGTCACGTCACTTCCAGTTCGAAGCCGGAATGAGCCTGACAGGTACCAATGCAGATACGCGTGTTCCTGTTAAATTATCAGAGCAGGGACCAGCGTTAATTACCTTATATAATGCGATTACAGGTGCTAACCTGGCTGGTGGTGCATTGCCAAACAATGTTACTGCAGATAAAGCATTAAAATTAGTAGCTAAAGAATTAGTACAGCAAAAAGGCAAAGCCCTGGTTGTTTGCGGATCGAACGATGTTTCTACGCAAATTCTGGTAAACGCCATCAACTCTGCTATCGGTAGCTACGGTACTACAATCGATCTTGATAATCCTTCGAAACGTTTCTCAGGTAACGATGCTGAATTCGCAGAATTCCAGAACGAGATGAACAGAGGCGAAGTTGCTGCTGTTTTCTTCCTGGACTCAAATCCTGCTTATGATGTAGCCAACGCTAAAGCCTTCACTGAAGGATTGGCTAAGGTTGCGCTTAAAGTATCTTTCTCTGACCGTAAGGATGAAACGGCTTCATTATGTGATGTTGTTGCCACTAACCAGAATTACCTGGAATCATGGGGTGATGCCAACACTTACGAAGGATCTTATTCAATCGTTCAGCCAACGATCAACCCTGTGTTTGACTCACGTCAGGCTGAGCAGAGTTTACTGATCTGGTCTAACGCTCCTGTTAAAGATTACTACCAGTATGTACGTAACAACTGGGAGAAAAACATATTGCCTGTTTTAGGTAAAACCTGGAATGAACTGTTGCAAAACGGTGTATTCGCTGCTGCTGAGAAACCAGCGGGAACTTATACTTTCAGCCTTTCACTGGCAGCCGTTGCACCATCAGTAGTAAGCACCAGCAAATCTCTTGCAAAAGACATCGAGCTGGAAATCTACGAAACTGTAGCAATGCGTGATGGTAAACATGCCAACAATGCTTTCCTTCAGGAATTGCCTGATCCTGTATCAAAAGTTACCTGGGATAACTATGTTGCCCTTGCACCTAAATTTGCAGAAGAAAAAGGTCTGAAAGAATTTGATCTGGTAGAGGTTAAAGGTAGCAATGGTTACGCCATCATCCTGCCAGTTCTGATTCAACCGGGACAGGCAAGAGGTACAGCATCTATCGCTTTGGGTTACGGACGTACCAAAGTAGGTAAAGCTGGTGATAACGTTGGTAAAAACGCTTTCCCTTTCCTGAGCTTCAGCAACGGAACTTTACAATATGCAACGACAGTAACGATCAGCAAAACTGGCGGTACTTATGAACTTGCACAAACACAAACCCACCACTCTTTCGAAGGCAGAGATATTATCCGTGAAGCAAGCTTCGCTGAATACAAGAAAAACCCTGCTGCAGGATTAGGTAAAAAAGAAGGCGGACATAAGTCTTACGATCTTTGGGATAAATACGAAAAGCCAGGAAACAACTGGGTAATGGCAATCGACCTGAACGCTTGTACAGGTTGCGGTTCTTGTATCGTTGCATGTAACGTAGAAAACAACATTCCTGTAGTGGGACGTGATGAGGTTCGCAGACGCAGAGAGATGCACTGGATCCGTATCGACCGTTACTACAGCTATGAAGAAGGTGATAAGAGCGTAACTGAAGAAAAAGAGATTGCTCACATGGAGAACCTTGACAATGTAAGTGTTGTTCACCAGCCGATGTTATGTCAGCACTGTGACCACGCTCCTTGTGAAACGGTTTGTCCGGTACTGGCTACTACTCACTCTTCAGACGGATTAAACATGATGGCTTATAACCGTTGTGTAGGAACACGTTACTGTGCAAACAACTGCCCGTACAAAGTTCGCCGTTTCAACTGGTTTAACTACTGGAATGACTCACGTTTCGATAACTACCTGAACAACGAGTTTACTCAACTGGTACTTAACCCTGATGTTACTGCACGTTCACGTGGTGTAATGGAAAAATGCTCGATGTGTGTTCAACGTATTCAGGCTGGTAAATTACAAGCTAAGATTGAGAAACGTCCTTTAAAAGACGGAGATATCAAAATGGCATGTCAGGAAGCTTGTTCAGCAAATGCAATCATTTTCGGTGACGCGAATGATCCGGAATCAGAAGTTTCGAAAGCATTGCGCAGTGAGCGTATCTATTATGTACTGGAAGAAGTTAACACTCAGCCAGGAATAGGTTACATGACCAAAATCAGAAACACAGATTCACCAAAAACAATAGCGTAAGCTGATATTAAAGAAAATACATTATGTCAGGACATAACGAATCAATATTAAGAGAACCACTTATCACCGGAAGGGATATCACGTATGGAAAAATTACGAGCGATATTCTGGAGCCGGTTGAGAACAAGCCTAACAAGGCCTGGTGGATAGGATTTATCGCTGCGCTCTGCGGAGCAACCTTATGGCTGGTAGCTGTAAGTTATACCTTCTGGAACGGTATCGGTGCCTGGGGTCTGAATAAGACTGTAGGATGGGCATGGGATATCACCGGTTTCGTATGGTGGGTAGGTATCGGTCACGCCGGAACACTGATCTCGGCAGTACTCTTACTCTTCCGTCAAAACTGGAGGAACTCTATTAACAGATCTGCAGAGGCGATGACGATCTTCGCCGTAATCTGCGCCGCAACATATGTTGTATCCCACATGGGAAGACCATGGTTAGCGTACTGGGTATTACCATTACCAAATCAGTTCGGATCTCTTTGGGTAAACTTTAACTCCCCACTGGTTTGGGATATGTTTGCGATCTCTACTTACTTCTCTGTATCATTATTATTCTGGTACACAGGTTTACTGCCGGATATCGCTACTATCCGTGACCGTGCAACAGGATTACGCCGCAGAATCTATTCTATCTTCTCTTTCGGATGGAATGGTAATGTGAAAACCTGGCAGCGTTTTGAGACGGTGTCTCTGATCCTTGCAGGTATCTCTACTCCACTTGTACTTTCGGTACACACGATTGTATCCATGGACTTTGCAACATCTGTAATTCCCGGATGGCACACTACGATTTTCCCTCCATACTTTGTGGCGGGTGCGATCTTCTCCGGATTTGCGATGGTATTAACGCTGTTACTTGTAGCACGTAAAGTATTAGGCCTTGAGAACTACATCACCATGTTCCACATTGAATCAATGAACAAAATCATTATTCTGACAGGATCAATCGTAGGTGTAGCTTATATCACTGAGTTTTTCATCGCCTGGTATTCAGGTTCTGAATATGAAGCATATGCTTTCGTCAACCGTTCTACCGGTCCTTACTGGTGGGCATACTGGATGATGATGACATGTAACGTAATCTCACCGCAGTTACTGTGGTTCAAAAAGATCCGTCTGAGCATTCCTGCTACCTGGATTCTGTCACTGGTAGTGAACATTGGTATGTGGTTCGAGCGTTTCGTAATTATCGTGACTTCACTGCACCGTGATTACCTTCCGTCAAGCTGGGCGATGTTCTATCCGACATGGGTAGATGTGAGCGTGTTCGTAGGTTCAATCGGTGTATTCTTTACCTTGTTCCTGTTGTTCCTGAGAGTTCTGCCTTCAATTGCGATTGCAGAGGTGAAAATGATCCTGAAATCTTCAAGTGAGCAGGAGAAACTGAAACAAATTAAGGAAGGACACCTTGATAAAACTTACGTAAAAGAATACGTAGAGTCGTTAGAGAAATTTGATAGTGTTAAACAAGAAGATTACGCAAAAATATAACAATGAGTAATATCAAATATATTTTAGGCAGTTTTGGCGATCCTGAAGAGATGCTGCATGGCATCGAGAAGTTGCAGGAAAACAACATTAAGATACATGATGTGTATACGCCTATGCCAATTCACGGCATCGAAGCCAAACTAGGAATTAAAAGATCCAGACTGGACGTACTCGCTTTCTTCTGCGGGATTACCGGTACAATGTCTGCATTCGCACTGATCTACCTTACTTCGGTGGTGGACTGGAAAAACAATATCGGTGGTAAGCCTGCCTTTGCATTACCGGATTTTATTCCGATCATGTTTGAGCTGACCATTTTGTTTACTGCATTTGGTTTGGTATTATCTTATTATGCCTCCACTCACCTCTTCCCGGGAAGAGCACCAAGGGTGATGGATTTAAGAGCTACTGATGATAGATTTATTATCGCTGTTGATGCCCAGCTTAATGCTGAACACAGTAAAATTGATGGATTATTAAAAGACGCCGGTGCTATAGAAGTTAAGCACAATGAAAGGAAGTATATTAGCTATGAATAAGAATAAAATAGTTCTGGCCTCATTTGTTGTTCTTACAATTGTTACATCGCTTGCAGCGTGCAGCAACAAAGAGAGCAGGGGTTTAGAGTATGCAAGGAACATGTATGACAATGTTGCTTACAAGCCGAACAGGCCAAACAAGAACTTTGCAAACGGACTGACCAATCAGACTCCTCCACCAAATACTGATCCTGTAGGATTTGTAAAATATGAGTATGCAAATACGAAGGAAGGATACGAAGCTGCTGGTGCAAACCTTAAAAACCCATTGGCTAAGTCACCTCAAAACCTGTTGTCAGGTAAACACTATTTTACTGTATTCTGTGGCCCTTGCCATGGAGAGCAGGGAGATGGTAAAGGTCACCTGGTTAAGATTGAGAAATTTTTGGGTGTTCCTTCATATCATGGCGACGCAGCATCATCACGTGGTGGTTTAATGAAGGATCTGTCTGAAGGAAAGATCTATCATACGATCATGTATGGTCTAAATAACATGGGTTCGCATGCTTCACAACTTACACCAGATCAAAGATGGAAAGTAGTGATGTATGTTCAACAATTACAACAAATACAATAGAAAAGCAGATATAAATGGGAACTCACAATTATAATTTAACTGAGCAGTTTGAGTTTACAGGAAAGGCTAAAACTTTAAGTATAGTCGGTATCGTAATCGGTATTGCTTGTATTGCTTACGGTTTTACTGATCATGAACTTCATGAGCGCACTTTCGGTAACCTGTTACTGATGGCATATTACTTTGCTTGTGTATGTATGTCGGGTACATTCTTTTTAGCTGTTCAGTTTGTCGCGCAAGCCGGATGGTCAGCTTCAATCCTTCGTGTACCTCAGGCAATGGCTAAAACGTTGCCTATAGCTGTAGTGATACTGATCGCCGTAATCGGTGCCGGTTTGTATTCACATAACCTTTACCACCACTGGCATGCAGATGGATTAACTGATCCAAACAGTCCTAACTATGATAAACTGATCGACGGTAAGTCGGCCTTCCTTAACGTTCCGTTTTTTATGGGCCGTCAGGTAATCTTCTTGGGAATCTACAGCATGTTCTCCATGTTATTGACCAAATTGTCTAACAATGAAGATCTTGAAGGTGGTTTGAATTCTTACACTAAAAGTTTCAAATACTCTTGTATATTTTTAGTAATCTACGGATTTACTACTCCGATCTTTGCTTTTGATACAGTGATGTCTCTTGAAGCACACTGGTTCTCTACGATGTTTGGCTGGTATAACTTCGCAGCAATGTGGGTGAGCAGTCTGGCAACAATGGCAGTGATCATCATCCTGCTGAAAAAAGCTGGTTACATGCAATGGGTGAACAACAGTCACCTTCACAACTTAGGACAGTTTATCTTCGGATTCTCTATATTCTGGACTTATGTATGGTTTGCTCAATTTATGTTGATCTATTATGCCAACATGCCGGAAGAAACTGTGTATTTTTACAAACGATTTGAATTTTATAAGTTCTGGTTCTTCCTGAATCTGGTAATGAACTTCCTTGCACCGGTACTGTTATTGATGGACCGTGACAACAAAAGGAAAGAAAATATCCTGTTAACTGTTTCTATAATTGTACTTTGTGGTCACTGGGTAGATTACTACCAGATGATTATGCCAGGTACGGTTGAAGACGGACATAACGGATTTGGAATAATTGAAATAGGAACAGCTATTGGTTTTATAGGCTTGTTTACCTTTACAGTACTGACTGCATTAAGTAAGAAACCACTGATTGCAAAGAATCACCCTCTTCTTTCGGAGAGTCTGAATCACCATTTGTAATCGGTTGGATTAGAGAGTATATAAATTAATAGTATAGTAGAAGTACATCGTACTACTTTTAAGAAAATGAGTTTAAGAAAATTTATAAGCAATAAGACAATGGCGGCCCTGGCAGTACTCGTTACTGTATTTGCAAATACCAGCGCATTTGCACAAGAAGCAGCCGCCGGCGCCGCTGCAGCCGCCCCGAAACAAATCGATATGGTTCCGATCTATAAGTCGGCTGTATTCTATACCATGTTATTTTTACTGCTTTGCTTATTCGTAGCAATCGTAGGAAAAGCAATCAGGGTATATGAACTGACACGTGAAGCGCAGGAAAAACCAGAAGGAATCAACTGGGATACTGTGAACGCTGTGATCTTCGTACTTTTCTTAATCGTAGGTTTAGGAGGTGTATATTTCGAATATACTGTTCATGGTAACATGATTCTTCCTGATGCTGCTTCGGAGCATGGTAAGAAAATCGACTCGATGTTCAACATCACGTTGATCCTGACTACTATCGTATTTATCGGTACACACATCGCCCTGTTCCTGTTCTCATTCTTCTACAGAAACTCAGGAAAAAGAAAAGCATATTTCTACCCGCACAACAATTCACTTGAGCGTATCTGGACTATCGTTCCTGCTCTTGTACTGACTGTACTGGTATTGATGGGTTTCTTAACATGGAGATCAATTTTCTACAAAATCGATGATCCAAACAATAAACCACTGAGTATTGAGGTTACTTCTCAGCAGTTCCTGTGGACACTGCGTTACCCGGGTGCTGACGGTGTTGTAGGTTTGAAAAACTACAAACTGATCACCGGTACCAATGGTTTGGGTATGGACTTCAATGATAAAAACAACCTTGATGATCAGAATGCTGATGAAATGGTTATTCCGGTAAACAAACCGGTAAGACTGATCATTACCAGTAAGGATGTTGTACATAGTGTTTACATGCCACACTTCAGGGTTCAGTTGAACAGTGTTCCTGGTATGACTTCTTATTTCGAGTTTACGCCTACGATCACGTCAGAAGATATGAAGCTTAAAACAAATGATCCTGCATTCCAGTATCTGTTGTTCTGCTCTAAAATCTGCGGATCAGGTCACTATAACATGAAAAAAGTGATTAGAGTTGTTTCTCAGGCTGAGTATGATGCATGGATAGTTAAACAACCTCTGTTCATCAATAACGATTTGAGAAAAGAATTTAAATTGCCTTTAGTGCCTGACGCGGCAGCACCTGCAGCAGCTCCTGCTGACAGTACAGCTGCTCCAAAAGACTCGTCTGCTGTAGCAATGAATAAACCGGCTTTAAAAAAATAATTATACTGGAATAGCGCATTATGTCAACTATAACATTACACGATACACATAACAACGGTCACCATGACGATCACGATCATGGGCACCACGAACAATCTTTCCTAACGAAGTACGTATTTAGCCAGGATCACAAGATGATCGCTAAACAGTTTTTAATAACTGGTATCGTTATGGCTGTTATTGCAATGGGATTGTCTATCTTATTCCGTATTCAGCTGGCCTGGCCGGATAAAAGCTTTCCTATCCTTGAGACATTTTTAGGTAAATGGGCTGAAGGCGGAAGGATTAAACCTGACTTTTACCTCGCTCTTGTAACGATACATGGTACCATCATGGTATTCTTTGTACTGACTGCAGGATTAAGTGGTACCTTCAGTAACTTGCTCATCCCGCTTCAACTGGGAGTAAGGGATATGGCCTCGCCATTTATGAACATGCTGTCTTACTGGTTGTTCTTTGTGGCTTGTATCATTATGATGAGCTCGTTCTTCGTACAAACAGGTCCTGCAAGTGCCGGATGGACAATTTATCCGCCGCTGTCGGCTTTGCCTAAAGCAATCCCGGGCTCTGGTTTAGGTATGACGTTATGGTTAACGAGTATGGTATTGTTCGTGGCTTCACAGCTGATGGGTGGTATCAACTATGTAAGTACAGTATTAAACATGCGTACTAAAGGGATGGACCTTTGGAAAATGCCTTTGACAATCTGGGCTTTCTTCCTTACTGCTATCCTGGGTGTACTTTCATTCCCGGTTCTTGTAGCGGGTGTGGTTCTGTTGATCTTTGACCGTAGCTTCGGTACAAGTTTCTACTTATCTGATATCGTAATGGGCAGCCAGGTATTGCCAAATGAAGGTGGTTCTCCAATCCTTTGGGAACACTTATTCTGGTTCCTTGGTCACCCTGAGGTATATATCGTAATTATGCCTGCTTTGGGTATCTCTTCAGAGGTGATCTCTGTAAACGCAAGAAAGCCGATCTTTGGTTACCATGCGATGGTTTACTCACTGATTGGTATTACTGTCCTGTCGTTCATCGTATGGGGTCACCATATGTTTGTAACAGGTATGAACCCGCTGCTGGGTGGTGTATTTATGATCACAACGCTGATCATTGCAGTACCATCTGCGGTTAAGACTTTCAACTATCTGGCTACTTTATGGCGCGGTAATATCAGGTTTACTCCTGCAATGTTATGTGCGATCGGTATGGTGTCATTCTTTATCTCTGGTGGTTTAACAGGTATCTTCCTGGGTAACGCTTCACTGGATATCAACTTACACGATACTTACTTTGTTGTTGCCCACTTCCACCTTGTAATGGGATCTGCAGCAATCTTTGGTATGCTTGCCGGTGTTTATCACTGGTATCCTAAAATGTTCGGCAGAATGATGAACGCTAAACTAGGTTACCTGCACTTCTGGGTTACTTTCGTATGTGCTTACCTGGTATTCTTCCCGCTGCACTTCTTAGGTCTGGATGGTGTACCAAGACGTTACTATGCATTCACTGAGTTTGAATTTATGCAAAAATGGGTTACTGTAAACGTTTTTGTAACCTGGTCTGCAATTGTAGCAGCACTGGCTCAGGTGGCCTTCCTGTTCAACTTCTTCTACTCGATCTTCTTCGGTAAAAAAGCTACACAGAACCCTTGGGAATCTAATACATTAGAATGGACTACACCGGTTGAACATATCCATGGTAACTGGCCGGGAGAAATTCCTACAGTACACCGCTGGCCATATGACTACAGTAAACCAGGTGCTGAGCAGGATTTCATCCCTCAGACTGTTCCTTACTCTGAAACAATGTTGTCTAACATGCCACATGACTTTGAAGGTAACGCTGAATCTGAGCGTATCCAGAGAGAGTGGGATGCTAAAAATGCCCCGGAAAAAACTGAAGTGCATTTTCACTAATCCGGTGGTTTAAAATATACAATGAGGTTATCTGCATGAGTATATACTTGTCAGTAACCTCATTTTTTTTAACATAACTATATCAATGGTTCCTAAATCTGAGCATAGATTTATCCGGCTAAACCTGATCACGATTATTGTAACTCTTGTGCTGATCCTCGCGGGTGGCATTGTAAGAAGTACGGGTTCTGGAATGGGTTGCCCGGACTGGCCTAAGTGTTTTGACCAGTATATTCCGCCGACAGCTGTAGATCAGCTGCCAAAGGATTACAAGGAGAAATATGTGGCCGGGAGGATCAAAAAGAATGAACGTTTTGCTGCAATGCTGGACAAAATGGGCAGGAAGGACATGGCTGACAGTATACGCCACGACCAGACGATTACTGTCCCTGAAGACTTTAACGTAGCAAAAACGTATACGGAATATATCAACAGGCTTACCGGTGCAGCCACAGGCTTTTTACTGATTGGACTGGTTGTTCTTTCATTTACTTACAGGAAAAACGCTAAAAGGATTGTGGTTCTGAGTATCTTCAATCTGATAGTGGTAGGCTTTCAGGGCTGGCTGGGCTCGATAGTGGTTTCTACAAACCTGCTGGCCTGGATTGTTACGCTGCACATGCTGCTGGCACTGGTTATCCTCGCCATTCTCGTGTATACGTATTACTATGCGAATGCACTGCATAAAGAGGAAACGGTGATCATGTCGAAGGTGGTGTGGCTAAGGGTGCTGATAATGGCTTCTATTGTTTTGAGTGTGATCCAGATTACGCTGGGAACGGAAGTAAGGGAGGCTATTGATGCGGTTTCAAAACAGTTACTGTACCAACAGCGGGAGACCTGGGTAATTAAGGCAGGGCAGATGTTCTCTTACCACAGGGATCTGGCGATATTTGTTGCGATTGTCAATGTGCTGGTATACCAGATTGTGATGAACAGGTTTGGTGGCAGGGCGACGGAGCTGAGGCTTGGTAATTCAATCCTGGTGGTTTTGTTAATTCAAATTGCAAGTGGGCTATTATTGTCTAACTTTGCGCTGCCTCCGGTAATGCAGGTCGTACATTTAGTGTTCTCAACAGTCTTGTTTACTCTTCAGTTTTACCTATATCTGCTGGTTTACAGAACAAATACTTATAATCAGTAACATTAAAATAAATAAGAATTGAAATTATTTTTCGCAGATCTATCCAAACTCATCAAATTCAGGCTTACATTCCTGGTTGTATTTTCTGCTTCAATCACTTTTCTGATTGGCTCAAGAATGCAGGTGGCCCGTGGAGAGGTTCCCGGAATCGACTGGGGCAACTGGCTGATCCTGGTAGCTGGTGGTTTTCTGGTTACTGCTGCCGCGAATTGCTTTAATGAGATCATTGAGGTAGACCTGGATAAACTGATGACGCGTACCATGGACCGTCCTATGGCTGCCGGCAGAATGACTACCGGACAGGGATTGGTAATGGGGCTGATCATGGGGATGCTGGGTACATGGCTTTTGGGCAAGCTCAACCTGGAAACGGGTTTGTTGTCTGTATTTTCTATTCTGCTGTATGCCTTTGTGTATACGCCTCTGAAGAGAAAGTCTCCCATAGCGGTATTTGCAGGTGCTATTCCCGGGGCATTGCCGCCACTGATAGGATACCTTGCCGCGTTGGGACACATCAGGCATTTTATGCCGGTGGACTACGAAATTGCGGGAATCTTGTTCCTGGTACAATTTGTATGGCAGTTCCCACATTTCTGGGCGATTGCATGGGTACTTGATGATGATTATAAAAAGGCAGGATTCAGGTTGCTGCCGACAAAGAAAAGGGATAAGATCAGTGCGGTTTTTGTATTTGTAAGTACGCTGATACTGATACCTGTAAGTTTGCTGCCAACGATATATAACTTTGGCGGTTACTATATTGCAGGATTTTCCCTGATCGCAGGGCTGATATTTGCCTGGTATGGATTGCAGCTGATGATGAAGCAGGATATAGTGAGTGCACGTAAGGTGATGTTTGCTTCATTCTTTTACATCCCTCTGGTGCAGTTGGTTTTATTGTTTGATTTTATAGGAAAATAGGGTTTTAATATGGTACATACATTAAATCAGGGAGAAATGGGGCAGGAGCTTCCACCATCGTTGAAGGCCAAGAAGTTTATACTTTGGCTGTTTGTAGTTTCCTCCACGATTATGTTCGGTGGATTTACAAGTTTTTATATCGTGTTTGCAGCATCAAAAGGTAAGGGGCATGGTTTGGTTCTTCCTGATGTGTTTATGTACAGCACGGCAGTACTGGTGCTGAGCAGCATCTGCCTGTTCCTGGGTGCCAAGGCGGTACGTAATCAGAACCTGCAATTGCAAAAGATCTTCTTATCGGCTACGCTGATCCTGGGTCTTGTATTTGGCTGGTTCCAGATTGATGCCTGGTCTGCCTTATACCAAACGGGTGCTACGCTGGTGAACAACAATGCAGCAATTTCTCTGATCTATATTGTATCAGGAATGCACTTGCTGCACATTGTGGCTGGTCTGATCTTCATTGCTATTAGTCTCTACGGGGCATTCACAAATGTTCCGGCACAAAAAGCGGTTTATCGTATCGAGATCGCTTCTATATTTTGGCATTTTATAGATATATTGTGGATATATCTGTATGTTTTTTTACTTTTGAACAGTTAGACTTTTTAACAAACTATTACAATTTTTAAAATGGATTCATTATCACAATTAGATCAGGTAAAGACTACTCCATGGAGTGGCGGCCGTTCACCATGGTCGATAGAATATGGAAAACTAATGATGTGGTTTTTCCTGCTATCTGATGCGTTTACCTTCTCTTCGCTATTAGTTTATTACGGAGCCCAACGTTTTTCTAAAACTGCATGGCCAAATCCGGATCTGGTATTCCAGTCGATTCCTGGTATTAAAGATTCAGGTGCACCGTTGGTGTTTGTAGGTATCATGACCTTTATCCTGATCATGAGTTCGGTGACGATGGTATTAGCTGTTGAAGCTGGCCACAGACGCGCGAAAAGCCAGGTTGTAGGCTGGATGATCGCTACCATTATTGGTGGATTTATGTTCCTTGGCTGTCAGGCTTTAGAGTGGACTCACCTTCACCATGAAGGTTTCTGGTGGGGATCTATTCCTGATGCAGAAAAATTACAGGAGTTTTTTACCGGCCCTGTTTCAAATGTAGCTGCACAGCAGTTTGCTAACTTGTTCTTTACGATTACAGGTTTCCACGGTTTCCACGTTTTCAGTGGTGTGGTGATCAATATTATCATTTTGTTAATGACTATCAACGGTACTTTCGAGAAACGTGGTCACTATCTGATGGTTGAAAAAGTAGGTCTGTACTGGCACTTTGTGGATTTGGTATGGGTATTCGTATTTACCTTCTTCTATTTAGTTTAATTTCCTTAGAAAAATATATTATGTCTGAACAACACATACACACAACAGATGGCCATGAGCATGATGATCATGCAGGCTTGAGTAAATCAAAAATCTGGCAGGTATTCTTTATTTTATTGGGAATAACTGTAGTAGAATTTATCATTGCATTGGTGATCCTGCCAGCAGGTATGATCCCACGCGGAGCTGCTAACATTGCCTATATTCTGTTAACGCTTTTGAAAGCTTATTACATTGTGGCTTTCTTTATGCACCTTAAATTTGAGAAAACAGGTCTTATCTTGTCAATGGGACTCGCATTTATCTTCATCGCTTACTTTATTACGCTGATGTTGATTGAAGGCGGTTACCTGCACGATCATATGCCTCTTCATTCATGAAGCTTGCTTCAATAAAAAAAGTATTAATCCTGGTAGCCATCTTAGCGGTACCGGGATTTTTATATTATGAGCTTGTCGACAAGGGAAAGAACAGGTATAAACCGCTTCCTTTCTTTGGTCCCAAAGCAGTGGCTTCCACTTTTCATACTTTCCACGGCAAGAAGATCCCGGATACGATCTATCACAAACTGCCGGATTTCAGATTTGTAAACCAGGAAGCAGATACCTTAAGCTGGCATAATTTCAGGGGAAGGATAGTGGTGCTGAACTTGTTTTATACCAAAGGCAATAACTATGCCGTGGAGTTCGCCAATAAGGCGATGGGGGCCTACCTGCAGACTTATGGTACAAACAATATGATCCGTCTTGCAGGACTGAGTATAGACCCTGTAACAGACCATGCGGCTGAGCTGCAACCTTATGCTGCCAAACTGGGCGCAAAGGCCGGTAAATGGGATTTGCTGACAGGTGACAGCACGGCTGTGTATAACTGGATCAACAAGGGGCTGTTTATTGATGCGCATCAGGAATTTGATAAGGGGGAGCGTAAGTTTATTTATAGTAACCTGTTTGTACTGCTGGACCCACAGCACCGGATCAGGGGCTATTATGATGCCACCAATCAGGAGGCATTGTCTAAGCTCAATGATGAGGTGAAGGTACTGGTAGCTGAGGAATTACGTGCGAGAAGAGCAAAAGAACCTGTTTGATGTTAAAAAGGATGTTTCACATCCATACAAAAGATTTCAATGAATATAAATGATAAAATTTTCCTGCGGCTGATCTGGATAGTTACAGCCGTAGTATTGGTGGTAGTTGTAGCGCTGAAATTAGTGCCACCTCCTGAACCGCGACCTTCTTTCATCTACATCTTGCCGCATGTGATTGGTGGCATCAATGCAGTATGTTCTGTCCTGCTGATTATTTCGCTGATCTTTATCAAACGCAAGAACATCCAGGCACATAAGGTGACGAATGTAATTACTTTTGTTTTGTCAGCCTTATTTCTTGTTTTCTATATTCTTTTCCATTTATATGAAAAGGATACTAAATTTGGAGATATAGACCATAATGGGATTGTAACAGCAGCAGAAAAGGCAAGTGTAGGGATTACGCGTTTTATCTATTACTTCATCCTGTTCACACACATTATGCTGGCGATTGTGGTGCTGCCACTGATTTTAATTAGCTTTCTACGTGGTTTCAGTATGCAGGTGGAACGTCACCGCAAGATCGTGAGATGGGCATATCCTGTATGGTTATATGTGGCAGTTACTGGTGTAATTGTTTACCTGATGATCTCTCCTTATTACAATTTTTAGTGTAGTATACACGTTATTAATATAATATTATGAAAAAGACAATCCTGATCATTATTCTGTTTATTTCTGTACTGGGTGGTACTGGAATGAGTTCTGCATCGGCACAGTGTGCCATGTGTACAATCAATGCAGAGCAGGGCGTGAAGAATGGAAATACGCAGGCTAAGGGTATCAACTCGGGTGTATTGTACCTGATGGCTATTCCTTATCTCATGATAGGTGCCCTGGGAGTGTTATGGTATAAAAAATACCGTACCAACGCAACCAAAATTTCATAGCGAATTAATACATGATATGATCAAGCGAGAAACCCTGGCTTTTTTGACGGAGTTGGTCGACAATAATAACCGAGAGTGGTTTGCCGAGCATAAAGAGCGCTACGAAACCGCAAAGGCTGACGTACTGGCGTTTATTGCAGAGCTGATCCCGGTGTTGTCGGCTATAGACCCTGAAACACAAACTGAACCGAAAAAGTGCCTGATGAGAATCTACAGGGACATCAGGTTCAGTAAGAATAAAAGTCCCTACAAAAATAATTATGGAATTTCTTTCTCCATTAAAGGGAGTAAAGGACCTGAGTACTATCTTCATTTGCAACCAGGCAAGTCTTTCTTTGCCGGAGGTTACTGGATGCCTGAAGCAGCAGATCTCAAAAATATCAGAGAAGAGATAGATTACAATACTTCTGAATTTCTTGAGATTATAGAGGCTAAGGGCTTTACCTCTCTCTATACCCTGAGTACGGAAGACTCGCTGAAAAAAGCGCCGAAAGGATACGATCCTTCGCATCCGCAGATTGAGCTGCTCAAGCTTAAGAGCTACATCGCTTCTTTCCCCATCAGCGATGAGGAATTATTTAAACCATCAATTGTTAACCATTTAAAAAAGGCTTTTGAGGGTATTTACCCCTTTATTCAGTTTCTGAAAAGAGCCGTAGTACAATAACCATGAATAGAATATTTTTGTTTCTGGCGATCGCTTTAATGGGCAGCGCATTTACCTCTTGCGTGGTGTTATCT
The DNA here is from genome assembly GCF_026239695.1 of Pedobacter sp. MC2016-15. Taxonomy (GTDB): domain Bacteria; phylum Bacteroidota; class Bacteroidia; order Sphingobacteriales; family Sphingobacteriaceae; genus Pedobacter. The sequence continues at coordinate 467,171 of NZ_JAPIVS010000002.1, forward strand.
CCCAAGAAATATAAAGCATTGCTGGCGAGACAGGACTCCCTGAATAATGGCTGGTCTGAATCGCAGTTATCTGGTAGCAACCTGGAAAAAGCGGTCACTAAATTAAGACGTGATACAGCAGACCTTAATGGGCGGTTAAATGAACTGCAGGGAAAGTATGACCAGGTAAGTGGTAACTATAAAAAACTTAAGACCAATAGCTCAACGGAGATCAGCAAGCTGTCTGACGACCTGAAGAAACGTGAACAGCGTTTGAAAGAAGTAGAAGACGTGCTTCGCAAACGCGATGAAGCATCAAATAAACTAAAGGAAAAACTGCAGGGAGCTTTGCTTGGATTTACGAAGAGCGGGCTCACAGTAGAGATGAAGAACGGGAAGGTCTATGTTTCACTTACGGATAAATTACTATTTCCGTCTGGCAGTATTGTAATAGACGAGAAGGGCAAACAGGCCTTGTCGCAGCTCGCAAAAGTACTGAAAGAGCAGCCTGAGATAATTATTGCAGTAGAAGGTCATACAGATTCACAAAAGATCAATAACCTTGGTCAGATCAAAGATAACTGGGACCTGAGCGTGTTGCGCTCTACCTCTGTGGTTCGTTTTCTTACAGAGAATGAGAAAGTACCAGGGATAAGACTTACAGCGACGGGTAAGGGAGAATTTCAACCCCTGGAGGCAAATACTACTCCGGAGGGAAGAAGCAAGAACAGACGGATTGAAATCGTACTGTCGCCTAAGCTGGATGAATTGTATAATCTGATTAAACAATAGCCATTACCTTTCCATCTCTCTTTCCATTTCCCTATACTTTATCTTAGGGGGAGCTGAGGTTAATTCCGGCTTCGCTAAAAAAAACGATACCCTTCATCATGACTGCATTAATTTGCTGCGCAAAAGAACGCCAGGTCATGATGAAGGGTATCGTTTTTTTTAGATTGTATGTAGCAGGGTGCTCATCAGCAAATGCTAACAGATGGTTTATATCAGTTTCCTTTATTAGAAGGGACTTGTCCAATCTTTAAATTGGGGCAATACCAGATCCTTATCGGAGAGCAGCAGCTCGTCAGGGTTTAGGTCTGCAACCCAGTTGATGTTCAGATCAGGGTCATTCCATATCACACCCACTTCGGAGTCCTTGTCGTAGTAATTTGTCACCTTGTAGGTGAAGATCGTATTGTCTTCTAGCGTCAGGAAGCCATGCAGAAATCCTGGTGGTACCCAAAGCTGTCTGTGGTTGTCGCCGCTCAGCTCAACACTGAAATGCTGACCGTAAGTAGGAGATTCTTTTCTTGCATCTACAGCAACGTCAAGCACACTTCCCTGGATTACACGTACCAGTTTACCCTGGGCAAAAGGAGCTTTTTGAGCGTGCAGGCCGCGTAAAGTACCTTTCTGAGAGAAGGATTGGTTGTCCTGAACAAAATCGGCCTCAATGCCTGCCGCCGCAAAAGCACGGCCGCTGAAGCTTTCGTAAAAATAGCCACGGTTATCTTTCCAAACCTTTGGTTCGATGATAAACAGATCTGCTATCGGTGTCGGTATAAAATTCATATGATTAAGCTACGTATTCCATTAAGGTTCTGAAGGCCACAAATCTGTCCCTGAACCGGTTGTTTAATTCTTCCTGTAATGCTGGTGCAAACTGCTGCTGATAAGTATCGTACTCCTCCATCGATTGAGCAACGTATTGTACACAATAGGTAACACCTTCATTCGGAGAATCCAGTACTTTTAAAAGTCTGTTGGAAACAAACATACCGGTAGCCATTACTTCCGGAATGTGTTCTGCCTGCATCCATTGAAGCCATGCTTCTTCAGCAGCCTCTTCTATAATCAGCGTAACGTTGTATAATAACATAAAGCAAAGATATAAACTATGATTCAATATTGTCCCCACGAAGTTTCCGGAAATGTTTCCGGGCTTCTGCTGTGAACATACTGCCCGGGAATTCCGAGATCAGCCTCTGGTAAAGCAGCTTTGCCTCCTCCGGCTGCTGCAGCTGTTCCTCATACAGGCCGGCCAGTATAAACAGCGCATCGTCTGTCCAGATGTTTTTCTGGGGATGATCCACCAGCTCTTTGAGTAATGCTGCCGACTTCATGAAATCCCCTTTTTTGAGGTATATCTTTGATTTGGCCATCAGGATATCGTCGGCAAGGCTATGCTGGGGATAGAGGACTGAAATGCTGTCCAGCTTCTCTAATGCTGATTTGTAGTTGTTCCTGAATTGCATAAATTCGGCTGCTGCATACATTTTAAGTGCCAGGGTGTCGCTGCTGCTTTCCAGGTGATCCGAGATCAGCAGACTGAGGTTCAGTGCATCATTGGCGATCAGCTGCGTAGTAGAGGCTTTGAGAACATCAGCCTGTGACTTGGCGTAGCTGAAGTTGCCCTGGTAAAATGACAATTTTGCTGAGCGGTACTTTGCCTCATTGCCGATATTCTGGTTTTCATAATCTTTAGCTACCTGCCCGTATACGAGGATAGCCTCCCAGGGTTGACCTGTGAGCACGTAGACATCCCCAAGCTCCAGTTTCATCTCCGCAATTTCCGGGGCGGTTGCTCCGGGGATCCGGATTGCAGATTCCAGTGCTTCTTCGGCCTTGTCCAGATGCTGCAGGTAGTAAGCCTGTATCATGGCCCATTTGCGCAGGGCGAAAAGTGTCTTCGAATTGCTGCCGTATTCTGTGAGGATTGCCTGATACTGACTGGCCAGTACATTGACTTCCGCCTGAGTATTTTTACCCTGCAGCAGTGCCTGATACCGGGCGTCTACAAGGGATAAACGGGAAGATAGATACCAGGGATTGTCCTTGCCTTTCGCCAGCAGGTATTCGTAGGCTTTGATAGCTGTGTCATAAGCCTTATTGGAACTGAAGATCTGGGCATGCTCAAACACGGCTGTGCCATCTCCGCGGGTTCTCTTATCCTGGGCAATCAGCTGGCGCAGGGCCATCTCATATTCCTGCTGCTGCAGGTATTGCCAGATCAGTAATTTACTGAGGGATTCATTTTCCGGCTGCTTCTGAATTTTCTTAAAGAGCGCATTCTGCAGATTGAGGTAGTCGCCATTGCCCTCAAATACCGCAGATAGCACGGTTTGTGCCTGCGCGAGCATCTGCGGCATGGTGGAGAGTGCATTCACAAACTCCTGAATGAGCATGTTCTTGTCTTTCTTGTAGCGGTACAGGCTCAGCAGTTCAAAGGTAAAAGCGCCGGGGTTACCCAATATTTCGCGGCCCTGCTGAAAGACCCTGATCGCCACATCATATTCTTCAATCTGGTAGAGGTTATTGGCAATTTCCCGGATCGCCGTTTCATCTTTGGGCAGGTTGCTGACGATATGCTCAAAGGTTTTTGCTGCGTTGTCCTGCTGCCCTTCCTCTTTATAGATTCTTCCCAGCGCAATCTCATATTTTAGGGAGGCGGGATTCTGACGGATTAGTTTTTTGGTTACCTTTTCAGCTTCCTGATACTGTTTTGACTTGAGCAGTGCATTGAAATACAGACCGAAATAAGCTTCATCCTTTGTTTTTGAGAAAAGCTTTTCCAGAACTTCGGCCGCCTTCTTAAAGTTTCCCTGCTGGTAATATTGCATAGCCAGGTCATCATCGTTGTTGGTTTGGGCAATGATATGAAGGGGGAGCAGGGCGAAAATCAGGAGCACAAATCTTTTTATCATGACGCGTGGATGCTGGATTTACTAAATTAAGAAAGAAATCCTATTCCTAAGTACTTTAATTGTTACCTCCAATTATTTCTGCATTCGGTAAATATGGCTATTTTCAAATCCGCTTTCATGTTTTGACATAAGGTAACAATATTACTGTATTACCTGATAGGCAGGTAGCGTTATGTATTTTTGCATGCTATGATCTTAGACAAAAGATATTTTTTGCTTGTTTTTATTTTCCTCTTCGCCGCTTGTAAGCAAAAGGAGCAAGTAAGAATAATTCCTGTGGCCGACTTCTTTAAATCGCAGGAAAGGGGTTATTACGCGTTATCTCCAAACGGTAAAATACTCTCCTATCTTAAGATGGTTGATAATAAACAAAATCTTTTTGTAGAAGACCTTAGCTCCGGAAAATCCATGCAGATCACTAAGGTGGAGGATAAAAATATCAATTATTATTCCTGGGTAAGTAATGATGAGCTGATCTATTACAAAGAGAAGGGGGGCGCTGAACGGCTGTCGGATATTTTTATTATCAATAAGGAAGGTGCTGAGGAACGGAAGCTCAGCGATAACGGACAAAGCCGGATGCGGGTATTAAAAGACGAGCTTATTGATGGTAAGTTTCTGCTGGTATCCTCCAATAAGCGGGACTCTACGGTATTTGATGTTTACCGTTTAAATGTTAGGGATGGCCATATGGAAATGGCAGCGAAAAACCCTGGCAATATTACCGACTGGATTACAGATTCAAGAGGTAAGCTGAGACTGGCAACGTCCAGCGATGGGGTAAATGAGACGCTGCTGTACCGGGATACGGAAACCAGGGTCTTCAAACCTGTGATCACCAATAATTTTAAAACTACACTTAAGCCCATTGCTATCGCTGGTGACAGACCTCATATTGTATATGCCATATCCAATGTAAACAGGGACAAAAATGCCCTGGTAGAACTGGATTGCACAACGGGCAAGGAAAATAAGATCCTCTTCAGGAATGATACGCTCAATGTAGTGGATGCGCAGTACTCGGAATCCAAAAAAAGAATTTCCTTTGTGGTTTGTGAAAGCTGGAAAAAAGAAAAATATTACCTGGACAGTAGCGCCAAGCAACTCTATAAAAAGCTGGATAAACTACTTCCTGGAACAGAATCTCGTATCATAGGCAGGGATAAAGCGGAAAGTGCCTTTATTGTGCGGACGTTTACGGATAGAAATCCGGGGTCCTACTATCTGTATTTTGCCGGCAAGGGTACGATACGGAAGCTGAGCGACTTTAATCCCTATGTGAAGGAGTCGGAATTGAGTAACATGAGGCCGGTAAGCTTCATTGCGCGTGACGGACTAAAGATTCAGGGCTATCTGACGCTTCCACTGAATAAAGCTGCCGCAAATCTTCCCGTAGTGGTATTACCCCATAATGGCCCTGGAATGAGAAATTCATGGGGTTACAATGCAGAGGTGCAATTTCTTGCCAACAGGGGCTACGCCGTATTCCAGATCAATTACAGGGGATCCACGGGTTATGGCAAATCCTTCAACGCTGCAGGATTTAAGCAGTGGGGAGAAAAAATACGTGACGATATCAGTGATGGGGTGAAGTGGCTCATAGCAGAGAAAATAGCGAATCCCAAAAGAATAGCTATTTATGGTACAGGTTTTGGAGGATATATTGCTTTGAATAGCTTATATTCGAGTCCGGGAATGTACGCATGCGGTGGTTCCAACTCTGGGGTGATTAATTTATTCAGTTATTTAAAATCTATACCTCCATTTTTGAAGACTAACCTGCAGATGTACTACGAGATTATCGGAAACCCGGTTACCGAAGTTGATTATATGAGGCAGGCATCTCCGGTTTTTCATGCAGACAAGTTTAAAGTCCCTGTTTTTATTGCGCAAAGTCCGAAAGACCTTGCCGGCAATTCTGCAGAGGCCATACAGTTTGTGAAGGAGTTGCAAAAGCGAAATGTAAAAGTTACCTATCTGGAAAAGGAAAATAATGAATCTTCTGCCAGTGGTGAAGAAGTCCGTCAAAAGTTATACGCCGGCCTCGAGCAATTTTTATCCGCTAATCTGTCTAAGAAATAGATAAAAACAAGAATGGCATCAGAGAGATACAGTGGCTATCGTAAAAATTTTTTATTGATCCTGACTTTTATTGTTCTGATCTCTGCCCTTTTTGTGCTGTCACTCTTTCTGGCCTACAACTTTAGCAAGAAATTCATTGAAAATGAGTTTGTTTCTGAGAAAGTTAAGGTGCTGGAGGAAAGTATCAAACCCTACAATGAGTTTTTTACGAATAAGGTGCCTGAGATCTCGTATTACAACGGATACCTCGATTCTGCCACTACAGCCAAGTTCGTTGATACTGTCCTGAATGATTATCCCTTTGTCTCAAAGGTGATCTTTTATGACTCTGAGATCAATAACTTCTATGTGAAAGACGGACTGAATGCACGTCAGCATTTCTCATTCGGTCCCAAGAATATCTACCAGTTCGGAGATTTTGTGCCCCTTGATTCGGTAAAGCTCTTTTCAAAGGAGAACACAAAAAACTTCACGATAGGGGACGATTTCAATGCCCTTGGCATCAAGTTTATCTCCTATATCGCGGCGCTCGATACCACCAAAGCGCACAGCCAGGATGAACTGTTTACCAACTTCAGTATCATCCGCTCCAATAAGATTACATATCTGAATATCCCCCGGATTGAAGACCTGAAGGTGTACAAGGAGATGTTGCATAAGAAGCTTGACCCGATGCCGGTGTACCAGCAGGATATGTTATCGTTCTTCCTCGATCCCTATAAGATAAAGATCATCAATACGAGGAAAAAGTTATACCAGAACATCAGGATAGAACCGCTGACCTATGATCCTCTGAATACTTCATCGGATTATGTGGCTACAGAAATCACACTGCCGGGACCCTTTTCAGATTATAAACTCTACTTTATTTCTGCGAAGTCATTTGTAGACCGGGAGATACTGAACTATTTTCTTCCGATTGCATTGCTGATCTTATTGTTCTATAGTCTGCTGGTGCTGGTGGCTTACCTGATCTACAGAAACCTGAACATCAACCATAAGATGTTTAAATTGCAGTACGATTTTGTAAACAACCTTACGCATGAGTTTAAGACACCTGTAAGTGTGATCAAGATTGCCGGAAATAATATCAAAAGCGCCAATGCACTGACGGAGCGTGAGCTGAAACTATACGGTAAGATCCTAGATGAGGAGGCCGACAAGCTCAATGGACTGATGAATAAACTGCTGGCCTTTACACAGATTGAGAATAAGGCCATTCAACTGAACAGGGATGAGATCTATATTGAAGACTTTATAGAGAGTACTGTTGAATCTCACCAGCTTAAACATCCTGATTTCAATGTGACCTATGAGGTATCAGGTTTTATTACTTTTATCACCGATCCTGTATTATTAGGCAGCCTTTTTGATAATTTAGTGGAGAATGCCTATAAATATTCGCCACCGGAATTAAAAAAGCTGCATATCTCGGCGAAACTGATCAAGGGGAAAGTTGTTTTCAGGTTTATAGATCATGGAATTGGGATTCCGACGCCGGAGATCAATAATATCTTCAAGAAGTTTTACCGCATACAGAATCAGTATAACCAGAATGGCAGTGTAGGACTGGGGCTGGCATTCTGTAAGGAGCTGGTGGTATTTATGAAGGGGGAAATTACGGTAAAAAGCAAAGTAAATAAAGGAACAGAATTTAAAATAGTACTGCCTTATAATAATTAATAATATGTCTAAAGGAATTAAAATACTAATAGTCGAGGACGATGAGAATTTAAGATTTTTAGTAGTACACCGTTTGAAATCGGAAGGTTATGACGTGCTGGAAAATGGCGACGGTGAGCTTGCTGTAAAAATGATCCTGGAAGAGAAACCGGATATTGTGCTGCTCGACTGGATGCTGCCGGGAAAACAAGGCTCTGAGGTTTGTGCAGAGGTACGCCAGAAAGGCTTTGAAAACCTGATCATCATGATGACGGCTAAGGCGCAGGACGTAGATAAAATCGATGCTTATAATTTCGGGGTTTCCGACTATGTGTCGAAACCTTTTAATATGGATGTGCTGGTAGCAATGATCGAGAGCAAAGTTAAATTCCTCCTGAACAATGACCGCTCGGAGATTCACCGTTTCGGGGATATGGAACACCACCCAAATATTCATACGCTGTACCGTAACGGAAGGAAAATCGAGCTGACTATACTGGAGAACAGGATACTGTTATACTTCCTCAGAAACCCTAATAAGGTGATCAACCGTGATGAGCTGATGCTGGTGGTATGGGGTTATAACTCTGACGTGAACACACGTACGCTGGACATGCACATTGTACGCCTGAGAAAGAAAATTGAGCTGAACCCGGATAATCCGCAGTTGTTACAAACTGTACGGGGTATTGGTTACCGCTTCAATGCAGGGTAGTTAAAAACTGGTATAGCCTGAGGATCTCAGGCTATACTTTTGGTCCTTTTTTAAGGGTGAAAACCGTGATCTCAGGCAAAATACCCACTCTTCCGGGGAAGCCAAGGAAGCCATAACCAACATTCACATACAGCTGTTGCTGCTGCTCCTGATATAAGCCGGCCCATTCCTTATAAATATATTCTACAGGGCTCCACTGATACTTCTCAGTACGCACGCCAAACTGCATTCCATGTGTATGGCCGCTAAACATGGCATCAATCTGAGGATATTTCGGCAGCACTTCTGCACGCCAGTGAGATGGGTCGTGCGACAAAAGTAACTTCACCGGCAGGTCGTCCGTATCTTTTACGGCAAGTTCCATCTTCCCATACTTAGGGAAACGGCCGGTACCCCAGTTTTCGATACCCAATATTCCGATCTCTTCACCGTCAACTTTAAGCCTTCTGTGTTCATTCATCAGCAGGTCCCAGCCCATCACTTTGTGTGTTTTGATAACATCCTGCAGGTTTCTGGCTTTAGCTGCCGAAGGTTCCCTGCCAAAGTGATAATCTCCGTAATCATGGTTCCCCAGGGAGGAGAACACCCCCAGAGGGGCTTTCACTTTACTGAAAATATCCTGGTAATCCCTCATCTCATTGGCCATATCATTGACGATATCGCCCGTAAAAAAGATGAAGTCGGGTTTCTCGCCCAGCAGCATTTCTACACCACCCCTGACAGCTTTGGGATTGTAGAAACTGCCCGAGTGGATGTCGGATATCTGCGCCATCGTAATGCCGTCAAATGCTGCAGGCAGGTTTGGGAAGTACAATGTTTTTCGTCTCACCTGATAGTCGTAGGCACCCGAGACAATTCCCCAGGTTAGAGAAGAAAGTGGCACAGCAGCAGCTACAATACCCGCTTTTACAATAAATGAAGAACGACTGATTTTCTCTGTATCGTCTTCAGAGGTACTGATTTTTTCTGTATGTGGTTTCTGCGGACCTCCGAAAATTTTCCGGTAGATAAAGACCAGTCCCCGGCGCAGGTCGTCCACCAGCAGGAACAACAGCATCACAAATTTACTGGCAGTGATCAGGAAAAAAGAGACCAGGATCACGGCCCGGAGGGACAGGAAGATATTGAAAAATATACCGGCAAATACGCCGATGATCAGCGCAATACTGATCCCGTAGTAAATGCGGGTAAATATCCTTTTAGTTTTTTCAGTCCAGTTTTTGAAGACAGAAAGCGCTGCATTAACAAAATAGTAATCGAAGGCCAGAATTAACAGGCATCCTGCAATAAGAAAGGGTAGTCGGCCCATTAGTAAGTATAGTAAAATAAATTTTGTTAATTATCTGAAGTCGATATCCTCATCGTCTTCATCTTCGCCAATCTCGGTATTAAACAAGCTGTCGAACATGTCTGAGAATCCAAAACCTCCGTCAAGATATTTCTTGCTCAGCTGAGAATATTCTGCCAGTCCGTGCAAGACAAACTCCATCAGTAACAGGGTTTGATTGGCGCTGAGCTTAGGATGGAACTTCTTCACCAGTTCGTTGAGTCCTTTTACCTGCATCAGCTCCTTTTTGTACTGCGCTGCCGTAAGCCCATCTGCAATATCCAGGGTATTACCATCCGTAAACCAGTCTGTAATTTCCTGATAAGGATTGGCAGTTTTGCTTTTCTTTGCTTTTTCAGGATCCGGGAAGAAACGGCTGAACAGCGTTTTAATCGCTTTTCCGATTAAGGTGTTGGCAACTTTTGCCGGCCCTTCCAGTTCTCCCTCGTATACCAGCTCAATTTTTCCCGTTACAGCAGGAATAATTCCCGTCAGGTCTGAGAGTCTTACAAAAGTATTTTCTTCCCTGTTGATCAGCATTCTCCTTTCGGCAGAGCTGATCAGGTTTTCATAGGCAGAGATCGTTAAACGTGCAGATACCCCTGATTTCTGATCGATAAATTCACTTTTACGTGCTTCAAATGCTACCTGCTCCACAAGGTCTTTCACCAGGCCATCAGCTTCAACCTTTAGCTTCTGCGATTCAGTAATTTTCGCTTCCTGGAAAGTGATCTTCCTGGAGATGGCGATAGTTTTTGGATAATGCGTTAAGATCTGGCTTTCTATCCTGTCTTTCAGCGGAGTTACAATAGAACCCCTGTTGGTATAATCTTCAGGGTTTGCGGTAAACACAAACTGCACATCGAGTGGCAGACGTAATTTGAAGCCCCTGATCTGTATGTCTTTTTCCTGCAGCATGTTAAACAGGGCTACCTGGATGCGTGCCTGCAGATCCGGAAGTTCGTTGATCACAAAAATACTGCGGTGCGCTCTCGGGATCAATCCGAAATGGATTACACGTTCGTCATTGTAGGTCAGCTTTAGGGTAGCTGCTTTAATCGGATCTACATCACCAATTAAGTCTGCCACAGTTACGTCAGGCGTAGCCAGCTTTTCTGTATAGCGGTCAGAGCGGTGCTGCCAGCTGATCGGAGTTGCATCACCATGCGTTTCTATTTCCTGCTGTGCATACCAAGAAATAGGGTTCAGCGGATCATCAAATATTTCACTTCCCGTTACATAGGGAATATATTCATCCAACAGGTTGACCATCAAACGTGCAATACGGGTTTTGGCCTGACCTCTTAAACCCAGCAAGAGAATATTGTGTCTGGAGAGGATAGCGGTTTGCAATTCGGGGATAACGGTGTCGTCATAACCTAAAATACCTTCAAAGCCAGCATCTTTATTTTGCAGCTGCTGAATAAGGTTTTTGCGCAATTCATCTTTAACTGTTAACGAAACGTAATTGGAGGCTTTTAATTCGCCAAGAGTTTTAATTGATTTATAATCCATATGATATGTATCTCCGGTTAACGTACCGTTTTTCTTCTGTTTTTGATATAGTCTTCAAATATGTATTCTCCCAAACCTGTCAGGGAGCTGTAAAATGCTCTTCCACCATTAATCTGCGTAAACTCCCTTACAAATTGCTGCAGGTAAGGGTCCTGGGCAATCATGAAAGTGGTGATAGGGATATTCAGCCTCTTGCATTGTGCCGCCATGTTCAGCGTTTTATTGATCACCTTCCTGTCGAGCCCCATACTGTTCTTATAGTAGCGGCCATTCTCCTTGAGACAGGTAGGTTTGCCATCCGTGATCATAAAGATCTGTTTGTTATGAGTTTTACGGCGTCGGAGCAAATCGGCAGCCAGTTCAAGTCCGGCGAAAGTATTGGTATGGTAAGGGCCAACCTGCAGATAAGGAAGATCCTTCACCGTGATCGGCCAGGCATCATTTCCAAATACCACAATATCCAGCGTATCTTTTGGATACCTGGTTTTGATCAGCTCGGCAAGAGCCATGGCTACTTTTTTTGCGGGAGTGATCCTGTCTTCACCATAGAGGATCATGGAGTGCGAGATATCGATCATCAGAACTGTAGAAGTCAGCGTTTTAAAATCTTTTTCTTCTACTTCGAGATCCCGTTCTGTAAGCGTGAAATTCCCTATACCGTGATTGATCTGTGCATTCTGAATAGAAGCCGTCATATCGATCTGATCGAGGCTGTCCCCAAAAGAATACTCCCGGCGGTCGGCATTCTTTTCTTCACCGATACCGGACAAGTTACTATTATGGTTTCCCTTTCCGGCTTTTTTAAGTTTACCAAAGATCTCCTCCAATGCAGATTTGCGGATGGTCTGCTCAGTTTTCGAGGTAATCTCCATCTCCCCATCTTTTGGGTTTTCCTTGATGTAGCCTTTTTCTTTCAGCTCATCAATGAAATCGCCCATCCCATAATCGCCATTGGTAAACTTATACTGTTTATCCAGCTCATTCATCCAGGCCAGCGTTTCACCTGCATCACCTGCTGTATAATTCAACAATTGTGTGAATAGTTTCAGCAGTTCATCAAATCCACCTTTCGGCAGGTCATCAGCTTGAAAATTTGAAAAATGGAAACCTCTCATATACTTATATTAACGGTATATCGAAGGTAAAAGTTTAGCCCCGTAGTAATGTTAGCCGCTTGTAAAAATAGTTTAGGCCATAAAGGGGCTTAATTAAGGCTTGGGGTATCCTTTTGCCAGTGCTCTGTTTGCACGTTTAACTGCCAGCTTCTCCCTGAAATTGGCGTAAGGAGCTTTGAATGCCATCTTTAGGAGACTGTCCAGTCCGCCTTTGATCGCCAGGTTAGACAAGCTCTGCACCTTCCTGAGTACTGAAGCATCCCATGCCCTGAGGCTGAGGGAGAAGGAACCGTCCAGATATTTCATCCAGTGCCACATCCCGGTAGGCATAAAGAGGGTATCTCCGTGTTCCAGAAAAACCTCATACCCCTCCACACCTTTTAATGCAGGGAATTTTTCGAAGTCTGGATTGGCCACATCATAGTCTTCCAGTGCATAGGTAGCATTGGGAATACAATACAGACGTTCTTTCCATTTGTTGTCAAACAGGATGATATGTTTGCGGCCACCAAAGTGAGTATGGAAGAGGTGGGGCAGGTCGATATCATAATGAAGAAAAGTCACCGAGTTGGAGCCCCCAAAAAACATAGCCGGCATACTTTCTATAAAACCACCCATCAGGTCCTTTGGAAGGACAATATCATTGATCAAACTGGGTACGTGTTTGAAGAGATTAAAGAAAAATATGCGTAGTTCGGTAGGTTCAGATTTAATGAGATCCAGGTAATCGCCAAAGCGCATATGTGCCGCTGCAGAGTTAATCGGTTTGGAAGGATCAACCTTGGCATTATCGTATAAGGGAACTTCAAGCTGGCCTGCAATTTCTTTCAGATATTCAGTAGTCCATTTCTCCCTCGCTGGCCAGTTTTTAGTCAGGCCCTTAATAATCAGCGGCTTTCCGGCCTCTAAATAATTTTTTTTAAAATCGGATGGACTTATGCTCTCTACGGTATCTACAGGCTTAAGAATGAAGCTCATAATGGGGATAAATCTTGTTAGAGAACAAAAGTGTAAATTAAATTCTATTTATTTAAATAAAAAGAAGTTTCGGCAGTATTTACTGAGGAAGATGACTATCCAATGCTTTATTGGCTCTTTTTATCGCCAGCCGCTCTTTCCATGCCATATATTTCTCCCTGAAATTACCCTTCATAAAGTCGTCAAATTTACGCTGTATCGTTAAGTTGTACAGGCTTCTTGCTTTTACTGCCCATGATTTATCCCATGCCCGCAGACTGATAGAAAAGGAGCCGTCGAGATATTTCATCCAGTGCCAGTAGCCTGTTGGCATAAAAAGGGTATCACCATGTTCCAGGTATGCTTCGATACCTTTTACACCTTTCAATGCCGGGAACTTATCAAAATCAGGATTTTCGACATCATAGTCTTCGAGAGCATAAGTTGCGTAGGGGATCCGATACAGCCTTTCTTTCCATTTATTTTCAAACAGGATCACATGTTTTCTGCCATTGAAATGCGTATGGAAAATATGTGCCATGTCAATATCGTAATGCAGGAAGGTCACAGAGCCTTTTCCGCCGAAGAACATGTTTGGATAACTATCCAGAAAGCCGCCCATCAGGTTTTTGGGAGCGATATAATCATCCAGCAGTTTTGGCGCCTGTTTAATAGGGTCAAAAAGAAATATGCGGAGGTCGGTAGGCTTGCTTTTTATGAGGTCTATATAATCTCCGAATTTCATATTGGCTGCAGATGCATTAATAGGCTTAGAGGGATCCGCTTTGGAACTGTCATATAGCGGCACCATCCGGTCGCCAACAACAGTTTTCATATAATCCATCGACCATTTTTCATACGCAGGCCAGTTTTTAGCCATATTCTTTATAACAAGCGGCCTGCGGGTTCTGAGATAGTTCTTCTCAAAATCTTCTTTAGAAATGTCATCAACGCAATCAATCTGAGATAATTCAAACTTCATGTTAATATAATGTTAAATCATGTAAAATTAGATAAAAATAGATATAGCAATCAACACCCCTTTTGAGAAATCAAAAATTCTGACAATAAAAAAACACAGCTATTTTAGCTGTGTTTTTTTATTACTTAGGTATGTTGTTCTAACTAGTTCGGCATTAAAACCGTGTCAATTACATGTATAACACCATTCTTTTGCATTACGTTTGCAATTGTTACCGTAGCTGTTCCACCTTTCTCATCAGTCAGGACTAACTTATCGCCTTCCATTGCAGCCCAAAGTTTTCCACCTGACACTGTAGTGAGTTCTGCTTTACCATTCCCAGCTTTAATCGCTTTTGCAATAGTTTTAGCGTCCATTTTACCTGCAACTACATGGTAAGTAAGGATTTTTGTTAACGTAGCTTTGTTTTCTGGTTTCACCAATGTTTCAACAGTACCGGCAGGTAATTTGTCGAACGCTGCATTTGTAGGTGCGAAAACCGTAAATGGTCCTTTGCTTTTCAAAGTCTCTACCAGGCCTGCAGCTTTAACAGCGGCAACCAGTGTAGTGTGATCTTTAGAATTTACTGCGTTGTCAACAATGTCTTTTGTAGGGTACATTTCGGCACCGCCAACCATTGGATTTTTCTGAGCGTAAACGTTTGTTGTGAATGCCATTGCTACTACAGCAATCAAAGGCAAGAATAATCTTTTCATAATCGATATTTGTTTTATGGGAAAAGATACGTGGAATAATTGCGCTTGGTTTTTTAAAGTGTAACCAACAGTTATACTGATATTTAACCCTCTTCTTCTTCGTTAATCAGAAATAATTCAGAGGCAATATAGTCGGCAAAAAGCTTACCTTCCTGTGTAAGTATGAGCAAATCTTCCTGATGTTGCAGCCAGTTTTTCTGTATAAAAGACCTGCTGTTTTTTAGTGTTTCAGCAAGAAATACTTTGCCGAAATCACTTTCAATTTTCTTTAAATCTGTTCCCCACATGGTGCGCAGGGAGGTCATGACATACTCATTAAAACGGTCGTATATATCTAACTCCTCTATCGTTTCAGGGAGTTTACCTTCGGCAATCTGGCTCATGTACCTGGCATTATTAGCGACATTGAGATATCTGGTGCTGCTGTTAAAACCGTGGGCAGATGGTCCGATCCCCAGATAGGGGATGCCGCGCCAGTAATTGGTATTGTGAACAGCATGCCTGCCGGGCAAACTGAAATTTGATATCTCATAATGGTCGAAGCCTGCTGCAGCAGATTTTTCAATGAGCGAAATAAACTGGGCGGCACTTTGTTCGTCATTCACAGGAATTTGTTTACCCTTTTTTATGGCGGCAGCCAGTGCGGTTCTAGGTTCTACGGTAAGAGAGTAGGCAGATAAATGCGGAACCTGCAAGTCAATCGCTTTATTAATATTGCTGTGCCATTTTTCATCCGTCAGTAAAGGGTAGCCATAGATCAGGTCAATACTGAGGTTTTCGAAGCCGGCATCCTGGCTTCGTTTGATACAGGTATCGGCCTCAGTGGCATTGTGTGCCCTGTTCATCCAGATCAGGTCTTCATTATAGAAAGACTGTACGCCGATGCTGAAGCGGTTTACAGGTAGCTGGCGCAGCTCTGCAATTTTTTTGGCATCGAGGTCGTCTGGATTGGTCTCTATCGTAATTTCTGCATCCGAGGCGATGGAGAAATGCGTGATCAGGGTGTTAAATATTTTCTCAAAAGACTTCTGGGGCAGGATGGAGGGAGTGCCACCACCAAAATAAATGCTGCCTACCTGATCGGTGATTCTGTCTTTTTTAATGATGATCTCCTTACATATCGCATCAGTCATCTCTTCTGTAAACTGCAGGGAAGTGCTGAAATGGAAGTCGCAGTAGTTGCAGGCTTGTTTGCAGAAGGGGACGTGGATGTAAATTCCGGACATGCGGCAAAGGTAAGCGCAATTCGGGATTCTTTTATCGTATTTTCGTAAGATGAAGAAAGGAATTTTTGCTTTAGCATGCCTGCTCCTGTGTCTGGCCACTCAGCTAACAGCGGGGGCACAATCCTTAAAGATCGTGATCATCCGTCATGGAGAAAAACAGGAAAAATTGGAAAACCTGAATTGTGCGGGTCTCAACCGGTCATTAAAACTTGTGAATGTATTGTACAAAAAAATTGGTGTTCCCAATACGATCTATGTGCCTTCCCTGGGCAATGGTAGCAAGACCACTCATTCCAGAATGTTCCAGACCATCAGCCCTTTTGCTTCGGTACATAATTCGACTATCAACAGTAAATACAGCGGTACTGATTTCGACAGCATCATGAAAGATCTGGAAAAACAACAAGGCACTGTACTTTTTGTTTGGGACCACGATAATATAGCCGGCCTTGTAAAGGCACTGGGAATAAAAGGAAAGCTTGTCTGGAATGGTGCCGACTACGATTCTATATGGATGGTCACAGGAAAAAAGAAAAACAGAGTATTGCAGCGGGACAAAGAAGGGATCGTTCCTTCGAAGAACTGCGGCAGCTGGTAAAGCATTTTGCTCCATTGGTGATATTGTAAACAATATTATCTTAAATTTGCAGTAATGCAATCCTTTCCAGTGATCAGCTCCATATATAAAAACCTTCTGCTAACTATACTTCTGTTTTGCGGACTGGGCTTTCATGTAGTCGCTCAGGATGTATCTGTCGCGGGTGACACTGTTGTAAAACAAAAATATTACAAGCCCAGGGTTGTCCGGGATTCTGCATTCCTGGCCAGGCAAAAGTTCGTGACCGATTCTATCATGACACATACCTGGATTCTGCCCGACTCCCTGATCAACCGCCATATACTAATAGACAGCATTGTAAAAGCCAATGTTTTTGAGAAGCTTGATCTAGAGGCCTGGTTTAAGAAATATGGCAAGTATAAAAAAGAGAATAAATTCAGGACCGGAAACCCCATGCCCAAAGGAAAAACCTGGGTGCTGGGCTTCATCTGTCTGTTGCTCGTTGTGTTTGCAATTCTGCGCATTTCCTTTTCCAAACAACTGCAGAATATCATCCAGTCATTTTACAGCAACCGCGGTTTAAACAACCTCAATAAAGAGGATAACCTGTTCAGCTCCTGGCCTTTTCTATTCCTGTTTATCCAGTTTGGCTTTACTATAGGCATGTTCTTTTACCTGGTGGCACAGTACTACCAGCTGGCTTACGTGCATCAGGGTTTCCGTTTCTTTGCAAGCATCTCCGTATTGATTGTGGTACTGTATGCTTTTAAGATCGTGCTGCTGCGTCTGCTGGGGCATTTGTTTAATATTCAGAAAGCAGTCAGTGAATATGTCTCTATATTATATTTAAGTTATTTTAATATCTCATTAATATTTATCCCGGTGGTGGTGGCCTTTGCTTTATCACCTTTGAAATATGGTATCTATTACATAGTTATCTCTTTCATATTACTGGCGATAACATTCACGTTTCAATTTATAAGGGCCGGGGTAAATATTTTATCTCATTATCGGTTTTCAAAATTCTATTTATTTATGTACTTTTGTGCCCTCGAAATATGCCCTATTTTGATATTAATCAAGGCAATAGGATTACAGCTGTAACTAGTTAAAATGCAAGAAATGACAGAAGATAGGTTGCGTAAAGTAAAAAGTATACTGATAACTTTGCCAAAACCCGAAACAGAAAAATCGCCTTATTTTGATTTGGCAAAGAAATACAACCTGAAGGTTGATTTCAGATCCTTTATTCACGTGGAAGGCATTCCTGCACGGGATTTCAGAAAAGATAAGATCACGCTGAGTGATTATACTGCTGTAGTTTTTACCAGCAGAAATGCGGTAGACCATTTTTTCAGGATTAGTGAGGAAATGAGGTACGAAGTGCCCGCAGATCTGAAATACTTTTGTATCTCAGAATCCACCGCGCTCTACCTGCAAAAATATATTCAGTACCGTAAGCGTAAGATATTTTTTGGTAAGCAGACCGCTGCGGATCTGGCAGAGGTACTCAAGAAACATTCGGGGGAGAAATTCCTGTACCCATGTTCTGATGTAGCTACTGAAGATACCATGAATTTCCTGCAGAAGAACGGTTATGATCTTACTCCGGCAGTGTTATTTAAAACTGTAGTGAGCGATCTGTCAGACCTGGCGGATGTTACTTATGATGTGATTGCGTTCTTCAGTCCTTCAAGTATCCAGTCGCTCTATACGAATTTCCCTGATTTTCAACAAAATAACACAAGGCTGGCAGCATTTGGTGTAAATACACATAAAGCTGTGACAGATAAAAACCTGATTGTAGATATTGCTGCACCATCTCCTGAGTCGCCTTCGATGATCATGGCAATTGAGAATTATATCAAAAAATCTAACAAGTAACACGGAGTTGTTGCTTCATTTCCCCACAGTGGGGAATCTAAAAATATTGCATTTTCTTAAAAAAAAATCATAGGCAAGTCGTTAACAAAAGGGTAACGGCTTGCCTATTTTGCGTTTAGGAGAGATTTTTCTATGCAAATAGTTGTTTATGTCAAGGATAATCTATAAAATTGTGTAAAATTGCTCAACGGCTTATGAGGAAAATTTACACGCTTGGTTTTATAATGATCGCAATACTTGTCTCCAGTTGCGGAAAAGGTGGGCAGGGAGAACTTGTAGGCGTATATAACCGGAAATTCAATAATAAGAAAATGCCACGCGGAATGGTTTACATTCCCCAGGGTAAAACGCTGATCGGAATGTCTGATGAGGATATCAACAATTCTCAGACTGCTCCCAGCAAAATGACCTCCTTCAGTGCATTCTATATGGATGAGACTGAGATCACAAATGCCGAATACAGGCAGTTTGTGAACTGGGTAAGAGATTCAGTAGCCCTGACTACTTTAGGTCCGGGTGCGGCAGCAGCATATTTCATCAATGCGAAAACAACACCGGGCGGTGCCAGTCTTTCTTCGCAGAAAAATATCAACTGGAAAAAAGTGGGTAACGGTTCCGGACTATGGAGCAACAAGAGCGGTGGTTTAAACGCGAAGTTACAGGACATGTACTACAGTGGTGATGATGCTTTGCCGGGTCGTTCAGAACTGGATGTAAGAAAATTCAGGTATGCCTACAGTTTTGTAAACCTTGATCTTGCCGAAGCCGGAAGAAAAGACCCTACAAAAAAACGTAAAGATTTTATCGAGAGCTATGTAGACTCTCCTGATCCAAATAACCCTAACCAGTTTCCTTCTGTCAGTGTATATCCTGACACGATGGTCTGGAAAATAGATTATTCGTATTCACAGAATGATCCGATGGTGAAATCGTATTTCAATCACCCTTCTTATGATAATTATCCTGTAGTAGGTGTATCATGGGAGCAGGCAAATGCCTTCTGCCACTGGCGTACCCGTTTGTATGAGCCGGTTGCTGCGCAGAGAAAGCTGCCGATCAGTTCACGTCCTGAGTACAGGTTGCCTACTGATGCTGAATTTGAATATGCAGCAAGAGGTGGTAATTCTAAAACCAAATACCCATGGGGTGGTCCTTATGTAAGGAATACAAAAGGCTGTATGCAGGCTAACTTCAAAGTGGGCAGAGGAAACTATGCCGACGACGGGGGGTTGTATACCGTGAATGTAAGATCTTATTTCCCTAATGACTACGGATTGTACAATATGGCCGGTAACGTTTCTGAGTGGACAGTTACTGCTTATAACAACTCTGCCTCGCCATTATTGCTGGATTTCAACCCTAACTTCACCTACGTGGCCAAGGGATCTGACAGCAAATACATGAAACGTAAAGTCGTAAGAGGCGGTTCATGGAAAGACATAGGTTTCTTCCTCCAAAACTCTGTAGGTACATATGAGTACCAGGATCAGGCAAGGTCTTACATCGGTTTCAGATGCGTTTCTTCGTTCGCCGGAACGGACATCAATTTCAAGAATTAAAACCTTATTCTAAAAATTCTCGTAAAAACTTATACATCAACATTTATCTTATTTAAAACATGGCAGCAAAAAAGAAGTTTGATTGGTTACACGTAGCTATATCATGGGGTGCAAGTATCGTTATCATTGGAGCATTATTCAAAATCCTTCACCTTGGAGGTATTTGGGGAAATTATATGATCGGTATCGGTCTTGGTGTAGAAGCATTTTTGTTCTTCCTTACAGGATTTTTTCCACCAGCACCAGAACCAGCATGGGATAGAGTATACCCTGAATTGAATGAAGATTTTAGCGGAGAATTACCAACTGTTTCGGCAAGACCGGTTGCTGCAGCTCCTGCTACAGGATTTTCATCTACTGCAGCATTGGACAAAATGCTGGGAGATGCCAAGATCGGACCAGAGCTGATCGAAAGTTTGGGTAATGGCCTTCGTACTTTTGGCGATAAGGTTGCTGCAATTTCTACTGTAGCCGATGCTTCATCTGCAACAACCGAATATACAGGTAAGGTAAAACAGGCTTCTGCAAGTTTTGACAACCTGAATGCTTCTTTCAGCAAAGCTACTGCTCAGCTGGCAGAGTTGGGTGAAACCAGCACAGATGCCAAAGCATACCACGAACAGGTAACTAACCTGGCAAAGAACCTTTCTTCATTAAATGCAGTGTATGAACTGGAATTACAGGATTCAAGTGCACATCTGAAATCGATGAATAAATTTTATCAGAACTTATCCCTTACCATGAACAACTTCAACGAATCTATGGAAGATTCGAAACAGTTCAAGGAAGAGGTGGGTAAACTGGCTAAAAATCTGTCTTCACTTAATGCGATCTATGGCAATATGCTGACAGCAATGAACCAGCCTCGTACCTAGTTACAGATAATTAATTATTTAACTTAACCAGAGAGAGCTTATATAATGGCCGGAGGAAAAGAATCAGCAAGGCAGAAGATGATCAATATCATGTATTTGGTATTGTTGGCTATGCTTGCGCTAAACGTATCTGATACGATATTGAACGCATTCAAGAATATCAATGATAGTCTTGAATCTTCAAGAACCAATGTAAATACAAGCATTGACCAGCTCTTTACAGCTTTCCAGAATACAAAGCTGAAAGAAGAGCCGGCAAGGGCACAGCCTATTTGGGAAAAAGCAAATCAGGCGAAAAAATATGCGGATGACCTGAATGCATATGTGCAACAGATCAAGCAACAGTTCAGTACTGCTGGTGGCGGATTGAGCGATGAAACGGGCGACCTTGTTGAAAGGGGTAACCTCGATATTGCTCAGGGAATCATGATCAACCAGAAAGAAGGGGAAAAGCTGAAAGCGAAGATCAATGAAACAAGAGAGAAACTAATTGCTTTACTGGAGCCTCAGGACCGCAAAAGCGTTTCCTTCTCACTGGAAGCTAAAGATGCCGATAAAAATGTTAACGGTAAAAAGCTTTGGGAAGACATCAACTTTGGTGAAGGAACTCCATTAACAGCTGCAAACACAGTGCTGACCAAGATCCAGGCGGATACAAAAAATGCTGAAGCCGAGATCGTAAAGAAATTATTCGGAAATATGGATAAATCTTTGGTTAATCTGGATCAGTTTGCTGCGGTAGCAGTAGCACCAAGTTCTTATATTATCCAGGGTCAGCCTTATGCTGCACAGGTATTCCTAACTGCCAGTGACTCCAAATCAAGTCCGGAGATTACTGTTAATGGAAGCAAATTAACTACTAAAGACGGCAAGGGAACTTATACAGGTGGTACAAACTCTGTAGGTGTGTTCAAATGGGCAGGTGTGATCCGTGTGAAACAAACTGACGGTCAGGTAAAAGAATACAGAACGCCGGAACAAACATACCAGGTGGCTAAGCCATCGGCGACGGTGTCACCGGATAAGATGAACGTAATTTACGCAGGTATACCTAACCCATTCTCGGTATCTGCTGCAGGTTTTCCTTTGGAAAGCGTAAGAGCGAGTATGCCGGGAGGATCTATCACGGGTTCTAATGGTAAGTTCTCTGTGAAAGTTGGTGCAGACCAGGTGGGCAAAACATTGAATATCTCTGTATCGGCAAGCAACGCCGGTAAAACTCTTAACCTGGGTTCTCAGGCATTCAGGGTGAAAGCACTTCCAACGCCTAAAGCATTTATCAAGGGTAAGTCCGGCGGTAATGTAGACCTGGAATGGCTGTCGAGATCCAACGCTATCGAAACCCAGCTGGATGATTTCGTCTTTGATATTACCTACAAGGTGATCAGATTCAATACGACATTTATCAACCCAAGATCGGATGCTGTTACGTTAGCAAACCCGGGTGGTTCTTTTGGCGGACAAGTTAAAGGTGCCCTCAACTCAATTAAACCAGGTGCAACGGTTATCTTTAAGGATATTGTTGTTGAAGGCCCTGATGGCAGACAAAAAAGCCTGGATGCAATAACATTTATAGCTAAATAAATAGATGATGAAACAAGTTCTGTACACTGTTATCCTGCTGTTATTTGGAACAGCATCTTTTGCGCAGACACCGGCTACACCGGTTAGTGCCCCTGTTCTTAAAAAGACCAAGATCAAGACACCACCTAAAGACGGTTTTTATGCCAGAAAAGATGTGGATAGTAGTGTGATGGTCCCTTTTGCGGATGTTAGAGAAGAAGATGTGTTTTACTCAAAACGTATCTGGCGCGAGATCGACCTGCGTGATACCATCAACTCAGTACTGAAATCAGAAACTTCAAAACTGATTGAAATCCTGATGGATGCTGTCGCCAATGAAGAACTGACAGTGTATTCTCCAAAAGATACCACTGCAGGAAAATTACTGGAAGATAATGACTCTTTCAAGATTGCCTTATCTGCACAGGAAGCACTGACAGGCGCAAGGGGAACTTCTGAAGGAGATCCTGATGCAAATGGTAAAGTTGGCGCCCCGGTGCTGAAAAGACTGAGACCAGATGAGTTCCTGAAATACAGAATTAAGGAAGACTGGATTTTTGATGCCAAAAGATCTGTTTTTGAACCACGTATCATCGGTATTGCACCAATGAAAATGGTAGAAGGCAACTGGCAGCCGGTTTTCTGGATCTATTATGATGAAGCCAGACCATTGCTGAGCAAGTCTAAACTGGTAAATCCAGCCAATGATGCATCGGTACTTACTTATGACGACTTCTTTGTCAGACGTTTGTTCTCCAGCAACATTGTGAAGGAAACGAATCCTGCTAACAAGACGATCATCGAGATTCTTAACCAGACTGATCCAAAGGATCCGAGAAAGTTATATGAGTCTGACCGTATCAAGAAAAGCATGTCAGATTACGAACAGAGTCTCTGGGAGTACTAATCAAATGATATTAAAATGAAAGCCCGCTGCCATTGGTAGCGGGCTTTCATTTTATGATGCGTTTTTGGCTGCGAAAAAGGCCATCAGTGTTTTTACCTGCGCCTTGTTCAATACCTTTTCCAATTCCTCTAAGCCGGATTCCCTGATCTTCTTTACGGATTTAAAATGACGCAGCAGCTTGTCGGCCGTGGTTTTCCCGATGCCCGGAATAGATTCAAGCTCTGTCTTCAAGGTGCCCTGATCCCTTTTTTTCCTGTGGAAAGTGATTCCAAAACGGTGTGCTTCATCGCGCAGCTGCTGGATGACTTTGAGGGTTTCCGACTTCTTGTCCAGGTGTAATGGATAGCTGTCGCCCGGGTAGTATAATTCTTCGAGACGTTTCGCAATACCAATAACAGTTACCCGCTTGTCAATACCCAGTTTCTTCAGGCTGCTCACCGCAGAAGATAACTGCCCCTTACCGCCGTCAATGATGATCAGCTGAGGCAAACTATCTCCTTCGTCCATCATGCGCTTATATCGCCTGTATACAGCTTCTTCCATGGTCGCAAAGTCATTAGGACCTTCAACGGTTTTCACGTTGAAATGCCTGTAGTCTTTTTTCGAGGGTTTGGCATCCTTAAATACCACGATGGCAGAAACAGGGTAGGCACCCTGGAAGTTGGAGTTATCAAAACATTCGATATGTACCGGCAGCTGTGTGAGCATGAGGTCCTTCTGCATCTGCGTCAGGATGCGCTCAGAACGCAGGTCGGGATTCAGTTTCTCGTACTGGTTCAGCTTTTCACGTCTGAAAAATAAAACGTTTTTATGGGAAAGATCAAGCAGGTTCTTCTTCTCTCCGAGTTTGGGAACCGTAAATTTCAGGTCCTCGTCTGACAGTGTAATCTGAAAAGGCACAATCACCTCCCTGGATGTACTGCTGAATTTTGTTCTGAATTCTGTAATGGCAATCGTGAGCAGTTCCTCATCAGATTCATCAAGACGTTTCTTGATCTCTATGGTCTGCGTCTGAATGATGCTGCCATTCATAATCTTCAGGTAGTTTACAAAGGCATATCTCTCATCAGATGCAATATTGACTACATCCACGTTAGTGATAGAGCTGTTCACCACGGTAGATTTGCTCTGGTATTTCTCCAGCACCAGCAGCTTTTTCTGGTACTGATGGGCGTATTCAAAGTTGAGGTCTGCCACAGCATTTTTGATGATCTGCTTCACATCCCTGATGACATTCCCGATCTTTCCATTGAGGATATCCTTGATCTCTTCGATGTTCTGATCATAGTCAATGCGCGACTGGTAAGCCTGGCAGGGGCCTTTACAATTCCCGATCTGGTATTCCAGGCACACTTTAAACTTGCCGCTGTCGATGTTCTCTTCCGTTAGCGGAAGGTTGCAGGTACGGAGCGGATAAGTTTCTTTGATCAGGTCCAGAATCGTATGCATCATGCCTACAGAAGCATAGGGGCCAAAGTAGGTGGATCCGTCCTTGATCTTATTCCTTGTCCAGTAGATGCGCGGGAAGGCTTCCTTTTTGATAATAATCCAGGGATAGGTTTTATCATCCTTCAGCATGATATTATACCTTGGCTGATGTTTTTTGATCAGGCTGTTTTCCAGTAGCCAGGCATCGATTTCACTGTCAACAATGGTAAAAGTGATCTTACGGATTTTTGACACCAGCACCCTGGTTTTCCCATTCATCTGAGTGTCCTGATTGAAATACGAACCAACGCGGTTGCGCAGATCTTTGGCCTTACCGATATAAATCAGCGTGTCCTCCTGATCCCAGTACTGGTATACGCCAGGATTATGCGGAATATCCGCTAATGCTTTTCTGTAATCAAAACTGCTCATTTAAAACCCTAACTTCTGGTCAAGTGCTGTGGTATCTGTTTGCTGCTGCTGATACTGATTGCAATCATAAGTGATAGAAACCCCGTTTTTAGGCATTTCAAAATCACCTTTGCTTACTTTCAACTTTGAGTTTGCATAGACCTTTTTGAAGAAACCTCCAAAAATTGGCATTGCAGTCTTCGCACCTTCACCCTGGTAAGTATTGATAAAGTGAAATGCACGGTCTTCGCAACCTGTCCATACACCCGCAACCAGGTCTGGCGTGATACCAACAAACCATCCGTCGGAGTTGTTTTGTGTGGTACCCGTTTTTCCTCCGATAGGAGTAGTGATGCCATATTTACTGATCAGCGGATAGCCGAAGCCTGTTTTTACCACTCCGATCAGCATACGTGTCATCACATAGGCCACTTCCTCATTCATTGCCGGGTGTTTCTGAGGAGTTTGTGAGAACAATACCACCCCGTTTTTATCTTCAATTCTCAGGATGTAGGTAGGCTGTGTCCATACCCCTTTGTTGGCAAATACACTGTAGGCACCTACCATATCAAAAACAGACGCATCAAAAGTACCCAGTGCAATAGATGGGTAGGCAGGTACATTTGAGGTAATCCCCATTTTTTTTGCCAGCGTAGCTACCGCAGTTGGTCCTACCTGTTTCATCAGGTAAGCGGCGATAAAGTTTTGCGAATAGGCCAGCGCCTTTTGTAAAGTCAGGTATCCCGGCAGCGTACCTCCCGATTTAGGCGTCCACGGCGCACTTCCCGGTACCTCGATGGTCACCGGTTCGTTGAGCACCTGATAGCAGGGCGAGTATCCGTTTTCAATCGCTACAGAATAGGTGAAAGGCTTTGCCGTTGAACCTACCTGCCTTGTTCCCATTTTCACCTGGTCATATTTAAAATGCTCATAGTTGATACCACCCACCCAGGCTTTAACATAACCTGTTTTCGGGTCCATCGCCATCATGGCATTTCTCAGTAATAACTTATAATATTTTACCGAATCTATCGGTTTCATCAGCGTATCAATATCACCCTTCCAGGTAAAGATGCTCATCTCGGTTGGCGTATTGAAGTCGGTTTTGATCTCCTCGTCAGACTTCCCTTCCAGCTGTAAAGCTTTATAGCGGTCAGATCTTTTGATCCCCTGATCAATCTGCAGCTGTTTGTCCTTGAATGGGTCTTTGCCCTTCCAGCTTTTCAGGAATTGTGCCTGTAACAGTTTCATGGCATCTTTCTGAGCATCTTCAGCATACACCTGCATGTCATAGTTGATGGTCGTAATCACGCGGAGTCCGTCCCTGTCCAGATCGTAAGGCGTTCCGTCTGCCTTCATGATCGAACGCTCCAGGAAGATCCTTTTGATATCATTTTTCAGGACAGCCCTGAAGTATGGTGCTATACCGTCATTTACCGTTGCTGCGCTGAAGTGCAGAGCCAGAGGTTTTTCCCTTTCCTCATCAAATTGCTGCTGCGTAAGCATATCCTCCTTCACCATATTCGCCATTACCGTATTACGGCGGGCCAGAGAGCGCTCCGGATTACGGGTAGGAGAGTAACGGGTGATTCCTTTTTGCAGGCCTACCAGCGTGGCAGCCTGCGGCACTGTCAGCTGATCAGGGGTAGTGT
Source organism: Pedobacter sp. MC2016-15 (assembly GCF_026239695.1). Classification (GTDB taxonomy): domain Bacteria; phylum Bacteroidota; class Bacteroidia; order Sphingobacteriales; family Sphingobacteriaceae; genus Pedobacter. The sequence goes on from NZ_JAPIVS010000002.1 coordinate 493,968, forward strand.
TAAAGTAAACCCTTGCCGCCGATTTAATTCCATAAGCCTGGTTACCAAAGTCTACCGTGTTCAGGTACATCGTGATAATCTCTTCCTTCGTGTAGTTACGTTCCAGTTTTACCGCGACAATCCATTCCTGGAACTTCTGCATCAGCCTTTTGAAGAAATTGCGCTGACGTCCTTCTTCGGAGAACAGGTTTAGTGCCAGCTGCTGTGTGATGGTACTTGCACCCTGCTTTTTACCGATAAGGTTATAGAATATGATTGTGAATGTACGTTTAAAGTCGATCCCCGAGTGTTCTTTGAAACGTGTATCCTCAGTAGATATCAGCGCATTGATCACATTAGGGGAGATCTGAGCATAAGTTACGTTAGAGCGGTTCTGTACAAAGTAAGTACCCAGAACCCTTTTATCCTCTGTCAGGATTTCAGATGCCTGGTTGCTTTTTGGGTGTTCAATATCCCTGAACGAAGGCAGAGCGCCGAATAATCCGAATCCAATTGCAACGATGAATAACGAAAATATAACAAGTGCTCCGATTAAAAGCTTCCAGAGGGTGAGGTTATATGATTTTATCTCTGCAGCTGAAATATTCTTGGTCATTTTTGATAGGTGTTATTGTAGAAATCTAAGTATTTAGTTACAAGATCTTTACTCTGGAGTTTATCGAAGTTTTCCTTACTAATAATAAAGCTGGAATATATTCCGGCCGGGACTTTCATAATCTGCTTCAATTGTGGAGTTATTCCATCAGCGTAACTTTTTGCTTCTGCAAAACTACTAAAGTTCCCAACATATATCAGTTGGTCATTGTCAAATTCTGTTAATTGGTGCCTTAGTCCGGAGCCCGGGTAGTTACCCCTGTTGAACTGGCCGATACCGAAACGTGAAGAACTGAGCCTTAAACTGGCATCCTCCACGTCGATCACGTAATAATAAACCGCAGATTCCGCAGTACTGAAAATCTGGCTTGCCGGCACGGGTGCGACCGGAACCGGAACCGCGGCTTTTGGTTCTTCCTTTATGATCACCTCTGCAGTTTTAACCTCCGGTTTTGGAGCTTCGGTTGCAGGTACGGGTTTTTGCGGCACTGGCTGCGAGGGCAGGGGTTCGGAAACAAAGAACTGTGGCTCATTCGTGTCAAAATCCGGAAGTGCCACCTTCCTATTGTTAAATTCCTCCCGATGTGCAGCGATGTAGGCCAGATGACTTTGCACCAGGGGCACGATCACCTTATCCATAGGATAGGCCGTTGTAATTTCCGTAAAGGCATCCACCAGGCTGTCCACCGGCTGTGTCCTGCCGATAGCGATGGCCTTCAGGTAACTCAGCTGTGGATTGACCATACTATTCGGATATTGCGCAATAGAACTGTTGGCAGCAGTAATGACCTGTGGAAACGCTTTCCGTTCGTATTGCCCAAATACCTCATTGTATAAGCTCAGCACCCTGGCTTCCATTTCCGATTGTTTCACAGAATACTGCGGATCGAGAATAGTTTTTGCGTAAACGCTTGTTGGGAATTGCTCAAGGACCAGTTTTTTGTATTTGTCTGAACTCCCCGTATTACTTTCTTTATAGCCCAGATATAAACTGTAATAGATTGATGCCAGTCGATTGTTCTCCGGAAAGCGGGTCAGGATCAGCTGGTATATTCTCAGCGCCTCTGCCTGGTCTTCCAGTTCCTGCTGATAAAAGTTAGCCATTTCATAATAGGCATCAATGATCTGCTGGTTGGATACGGCCAGTTGTGCTGCGGTCAGCGGGAGAGCAGAAAGGTATCTGTTAACAGAAGTGTCAGCACCATTGCCTCCGGCTTCTGCGTTTACAGGGAGTTTGCCGCCATTTTCCACCTTCACAATACTTTCTGTAGTGGCCTGTGCAGAAGACTTCAGACTCTGGCGCCAGTCGTCCTCCAGTTTCCTGTTTCCCCATCTCGTCGTGAAATCGGCACTGCCTCTGCTCATAGCAGCACTGTTGCTGAAATAAAAGGAAGAGTTTCCGCTAAAAGCAGAGCTGCCAGGCCTCGTCGGCGCCTGGTTGGCAGCAGCAAAAGGATCTTCTTTGAAGCTTCCGTTGTCGGTTGCTGCCGGTTTTGCCCGATCTGTAATCTGTTTGATCCTTGTCAGGCGTTCTGCTTCAGGTAATTTAGCCAGCAACTGCAAAGTATCCTGAAAAGCAATAGCTTCATAGCGTTTGCTGATATATTCCAGATTCTCACTTTTTTTCAGGATCTGCTCATAACCGGGATAGCTTTTAGGCAGGGTCGTAACCGTACTGTCGTAATAGTCCTTAGCCTTGAGAAAGTTTCTGAACTCCTTAAAATTCAAATCAGCGAGCCTCAGATAGGAAATTCCCTTCTGAAAATTATTCCTGTTGCTGTTGCGGATAGATAACTTATAATATTTCTCGGCACCTGTAAAATCGCTGTCATCTGCATAACTCTCTGCGATATGGTAATAGATCTGATCAATATATTCCAGATTCTTATCATCCCGCAACAATGCCGTCAACTGCTTCTTCCTGTTCAGGCGTTCTCCGTTCAGCATGCCTGTGAGCCTGATCCTGTTCAGGTTTGCATTGAAATACAATTCAAAAGCCGCATTGCTTTTCTGTACATGCAGGTAATGAGCCAGTGCTTCCTGATAATCCTTCTGCCGTTCATACAGCTGGGCAAGGATATAGGTCCAGCGGATGCGGTTACGTTTTAGCGGACTCAGCTTCACAGCGTTGGTCAGTAATAAAATGGCGTCATTGTAGCGGCCCTGGTAAATATACATCTGAGCAATTGTTGCCAGCGGTTCAGATTTATGATTTTTGATATCCGGGAGGTCCCTGTAAACCGTGTCCAGGATCAGCGCAGCATCCTTCAGATTGTCCAGCTGCATGAGGCTCCGGGCTTTCCAGTTGAGGGCACTTTGCCTGATATCAGGATTCTCTATATAAGTTTTGGCCGTATAATCGAAGTATTCTTCAGCTACAAAATAATTGGTTTTGTAATACTGTGCCCTTCCCATCAGGATATAAGCTTCATCAATATAGTTACTGAAGGCTTTATCCTCCACGATTGTCTGCGCCTTGGTGATGATCTTGTCCAGGTCCCTCTCGTTCACAGGAACATTGGCTACAGTACTGTAGCTGAATTTTTCCGGAACAGTATAAACCGGGAGGATCTCATTGTAATTGTCTTTATAAGTTTCGTACAGCTGTTCTTCGTAGTTGTCGAGGATCAGATTGGAGTTGTAGATATAGTTATATCTGGCAGTGAGGTTTTGCATTCCCCTGCTCATTGCTGTATCTTTAGGAGTGCCACAGGCTGCCAGCAGACACAGTCCTGTAAGCGCAAAAATTAATCTGATGTTGCTGTAAGCTGTATTCTTCAAGAGACAGAATTGGTTCATTACAAATGTAGCAGAATATGACAAAAGTATTTTATTCAAACTATTATTCTAAGTAAATTAATTTAAATTTTAAGTTTGCATAACCTATGAATAATAACCGGAGAGGAAAAAACACAACAAACTTTGTTAAATATACCGGTATGGGCTTCCAGATGCTGGCTGTAATTGGTCTGTTTGCCTTTGCGGGATATAAAATAGATACGTACCGGAATAGTGATAAGTTCATCTTCATGGCAATTTTAGGATTGATAGGTGTAATTATTTCACTTTACCAGGTTGTGCGACAACTGAATAGTAAAGATTAACAAATGGATTCATCCGCTATTTTTATACTTTTGTAAAAAAAAGAGATTTGAGTTTAGCCAAATTTACCATTTACTACCTCCTTTATACGTTATTCCTTGCCGGGATCGCGTATGCATTGCCCCATATATTTCCGCACACCACTTTACTTGTAAAAAAGTTCTGGCTGGTATTCTGCTTCCTCGGGGGGCTCACCTATATTGCTTACCTGACTGCCTTTTTTGGCATTAAAATGGATCCGCAGGCCGGCGTAATGGCGATTATGGGCTCGATAGTTTTGAAAATGATATTTTCTTTAGCTTTCGTGCTGATTTACAGCCTCAACAGCGCTGAGAAGGGTATAGTTTTCGCGCTTAACTTTTTTTCTTTATATTTATTGTTCAGCTTCTTTGAAATATACTCCCTGTTATGTAACTTGCGCCACCAAAATAAATAGTAAAAATCTGCCAGTAAATGGATTGTAGCCACGTTTTTGATTTTAAAGTAAGTAGGTTAATTGTTGTTTTCACGCTTTTTTTAGCGTTTTTCTTTGTAACACCCCTGTTATATGCGCAGGAGGACACTTTGAAGACAACTGAAGCCGCTCATGCCGAACCAGAGGCAGAGAAAAAGTTTAACCTGGGTAAGTTTGCTCTGCATCACGTTGCTGATTCGCATAGCTGGCATGTATTCGGTGACTACACAATTGGTCTGCCGGTTATCCTTTATACCCCATCAGGATTAGTATTCTTCAATGCAAGCGAATTTCATCATGATGAAGAAGCTAAGGTTGTAGTAGAAAGAGCCGGTCAGCGTTTTGTGATGGCTCATGATAAGATCTATTATGCCTCCGAAAGAGCCAATGAACATGGCGCCTATGCAGAACACGATGATGCAGGTCATGTCAAAAATGCCCGTCCTTTAGATTTCTCTATCACAAAAAATGTTTGTACCCTGTTTCTTTCTGTAGTATTGCTTCTTGCGGTATTCCTTAAAGTAGCCAACGGATATAAAGTGAGGAACGGTAAAGCTCCGAAAGGATTGCAGTCATGGTTTGAGCCTATTATCATGTTTGTTCGTGATGATATTGCTAAGCCTAACTTAGGTCATAAATACGAGCGTTTCATGCCTTACCTGTTAACCGTGTTTTTCTTTATCTGGTTTAACAATATGCTGGGTCTGATTCCTTTCCTTCCGGGAGGAGCCAACTTAACAGGGAATATTTCCATCACCGTAGTGCTGGCGACGATCACCTTCCTGCTGGTAAACTTCAATGGTAATAAATACTACTGGAAACACATCTTTACACCTGATGTACCATGGTGGTTATACATTGTCCTGGTACCGGTAGAGATCATTGGTATCTTCACCAAGCCTATCGCATTGGCGATACGTTTATTTGCCAACATCACTGCAGGCCACATCCTGGTACTTGCACTGATCGGACTGATCTTCGTATTCAACTCTGTATTTGTTTCCTTCGTGTCTGTTCCGTTTGCCTTGTTTATCTACGGAATAGAATTGCTGGTTGCATTTATACAGGCATTTATCTTTACCATATTATCTGCACTGTTCATTGGAATGGCTGTAGAAGAACACCATTAATTAGAATTTTTAACAACAATTAATATATATAATCATGATTACAGGAAGTATTGCTGCAATTGGTGCTGGATTAGCTGCTATCGGCGCTGGTATGGGTATCGGAAAAATCGGTAGCTCAGCTATGGAAGGTATTGCCCGTCAACCGGAAGCAGCCTCTAAAATTCAAACTGCGATGTTGATCGCTGCTGCATTCGTTGAGGCAGTTGCTCTTTTCGCGGTAGTAGTTGCATTAGTGTAACGAAAAATGGTATTGTACTTTGTAGGATTGCTACAAAGTACAATCTATTGTTTAAGAAAGAAGATTTACATATATATACTTAGATGGAATTATTATTACCGGAAATTGGTTTAGTTGTTTTTCAGACAATAGCATTTCTATTGTTGATGTTCGTTTTAGCTAAATTTGCATGGAAGCCTATTTTAGCTTCGATCAAAGAACGCGAGCATACTATCGATGAAGCTTTAAACCAGGCTGAACTGGCTAAACAGGAAATGGTGCGTCTGGCTGCCCAGAATGAAGAAACCATGAAACAGGCTCGTGCAGAAAGAGACCTGATCCTGAAAGAAGCAAAAACATTAAAAGATTCTATTGTTAACGAAGCTAAACAACAGGCACATACTGAAGGTGCCAAGTTGATTGAAAAAGCTAAAATAGAAATCGAGAACCAAAAGAAAGCTGCTCTGGCTGAATTGAAAAATCAGGTTTCAACATTATCTATCGACATCGCTGAGCGCGTTTTACGTGAGCAGTTAGCTGATAAAGCTAAGCAACAGGAATTAGTTGCAGGTCTGTTGAAAGATGTTGAGTTGAACTAATTCTAGCCTCATAAAATAATATAACATGTCAGAAAATAAAGCTGGATCAAGATACGCCAAATCATTAATTGACCTTTCAACAGAGCAAAACTCCCTGGAAGAAATGAGAAATGATATGGTTCTTATTGAGCAGGTAATCCACCACAACAGTGAGCTTGCTGCAATTCTTCAGAACCCTGTTGTCCCTCTGGATAAAAAACATTCTATTTTAGAAGGCATCTTCGGTAAGGATATCAATGGCATCACCAAAGCCTATCTGAAACTGATCGTGAGCAAAGGGCGTGCTGGTATTTTATTTGATACTACTAAAGCATTCATCAGACAATATAACGTGCTTAAAGGCATTGTAACTGCAGAAGTTACTTCTGCAACGGCCTTGACTGAGGCGAGTAAAGCAGAGATCGTTGCTGTAGTAAAAAAAGAAGTAGGCGCGAAGGAAGTAGTGATCAAGGAAAAAGTAAACGAAAAGCTGATTGGCGGTTTTATTCTGAAAGTTGGCGATAAACAATTTGATGCCAGTATCTCTGGTAGCTTAAATAAACTAAAAAAGGAACTGTCCCACGGCGTGGTTTAGGTCCCGGAATCATTTACAGAATTACAAAAGAAATAATATAAAATTATGGTAGAGGTAAGACCAGACGAAGTATCGGCAATTATCAGGCAACAATTGTCGGGCTTTAAATCAGAAGCCGAACTTGAAGAAGTTGGTACCGTATTACAAGTGGGTGATGGTATTGCCCGTGTTTATGGTTTAACTAAAGTTCAATCAGGTGAGCTCGTTGAATTTGAAAATGGCCTGCAAGGTATTGTTTTGAACCTTGAAGAAGATAACGTAGGTGTGGTTTTATTAGGCCCATCAGCTGAGATCAAAGAAGGTGACACGATTAAACGTACCAAGAAAATTGCCTCTATCAAAGTTGGTGAAGGTATGTTAGGCCGTGTGGTTAACACTCTTGGCGAGCCTATTGATGGTAAAGGACCAATCATTGGCCAGACTTATGAGATGCCTATCGAGCGTAAAGCTCCGGGTGTAATCTACCGTCAGCCAGTTGCTGAGCCTCTTCAGACTGGTATCAAAGCTATCGATGCGATGATCCCGATTGGCCGTGGTCAGCGTGAGCTGGTTATTGGTGACCGTCAGACAGGTAAAAGTGCTGTTTGTATCGATACTATCATCAATCAAAAAGAATTTTATGAAGCAGGTAACCCTGTTTTATGTATATATGTTGCCTGTGGCCAGAAAGCCAGTACTGTAGCAAACGTTGTCCGTACATTAGAAGAAAACGGTGCAATGGCTTACACAGTAGTTGTTTCTGCTTCTGCAGCTGATCCTGCTCCATTACAGTTTTATGCGCCGTTCTCAGGTGCTGCAATTGGTGAGTACTTCCGTGATACTGGTCGCCCGGCATTAATTGTTTATGATGATTTGTCTAAACAAGCTGTAGCTTACCGTGAGGTTTCACTGTTGTTACGTCGTCCACCGGGACGTGAGGCTTATCCTGGAGACGTGTTCTACCTGCACAGCCGTTTATTAGAGCGTGCTGCGAAGATCAACATGAACGATGAAATCGCAAAGCAGATGAACGATCTACCTGACTCTATCAAAGATATCGTTAAAGGTGGTGGTTCATTAACTGCACTTCCGATTATCGAAACTCAGGCTGGTGACGTTTCTGCATATATCCCTACCAACGTAATTTCAATTACTGACGGACAGATCTTCTTAGAGTCAAACCTGTTCAACGCAGGTGTACGTCCGGCTATTAACGTAGGTATCTCGGTATCACGTGTAGGTGGTAACGCACAGATCAAGTCAATGAAGAAAGTTGCCGGTACCTTGAAACTGGATCAGGCACAGTACCGTGAGTTAGAGGCCTTCTCTAAATTCGGATCTGACCTTGATGCAGCTACAAAATCTGTACTCGACAAAGGTTCAAGGAACGTAGAGATCTTAAAACAAGGTCAGTTCTCTCCAATGTCTGTAGAAAAACAGGTAGCGATCATCTATATCGGTACAAAAAACCTGATGCGTTCAGTTCCTGTAAACAAAATCAGGGCATTTGAAGCTGAATATTTACAACAACTGGAATTACGTTACCCACAAACACTGGCTGCTTTGAAAGCTGGTAAACTGGATGATGAAATTACATCAGTGTTGGAAACTGTAGCTAAAGAACTTTCAGCGAACTACTAATTATACAGGAAGAAGATTAAAAAAGAATGGCAAATTTAAAAGAAGTAAGAATTCGTATATCATCGGTGCAATCTACGCAGCAGATTACCAAAGCCATGAAAATGGTTTCGGCAGCAAAGCTGAAGCGCGCAACGAATGCTATTATACAGTTGCGTCCGTATGCTACGAAGCTTAAAGAGATCTTAGGGAATCTTTCTGCCAACCTCGAAGGATCTTCATCTCCTTTTACTGAAGAACGCGAGCCTAACAAAGTTTTAATTGTAGTGGTATCTTCTAACCGTGGTCTGGCCGGTGCTTTTAACATGAACGTGATTAAAGCAACCAACAACCTGATCGCAGAGAAATACAGCACACAATATAAAAACGGTAATGTAAGCATCGTATCTATCGGTAAAAAATCACAGGATTTCTACGAAAAGAGAGACTATAAGGTAATCGGAAACAATAACGATGTATATACTGCATTGACCTTTGAAAACGTAACCAAAATTACAGATGCCATCATGACCGGCTTCAAAGCGGGTGACTTTGATAAAGTAGAACTGGTATACAACCAATTCAAAAATGCAGCTGTACAAATTGTTACTACAGAGCAATTGCTTCCATTGCCAAAAACAGAAGTTAAAGCAACAGAAAAATCTGCCAAACAGCAGATTGACTATATCCTGGAGCCTTCGAAAGAAGAGATCGTTAAAGAATTGATTCCTAAATCGATCAAAATACAGCTTTACAAAGCAGTATTGGACTCACATGCATCTGAACATGGTGCAAGGATGACTTCAATGGATAAGGCTACTGAAAATGCGGGAGACCTGTTGAAAGCACTTAAATTATCTTACAACCAGGCACGTCAGGCAGCGATTACTACAGAGCTGACCGAGATCGTGAGTGGTGCAGCAGCACTGAATGGTTAACCGTTCTTTGTTCCATACACAGAAGAGGCTATCTTGCAAAGGATAGCCTCTTTTTTTTAATCAACTCATTAAGACATGAAAAAGCTTATTTATCCTGTTTTCCTGGCCTTGTTGTTTCCGCTTGGATTAATCGCCCAGACGAGCCCTGAGCTCATCGCACAGAAAGATTATACGGCTGCTGTAGCCTGGCAGCAACACTCCGGTGAGTATCGTGCATTGTCTTTCCAGGCCTATAATTTTGCCAGACTTTCCCTGGATCAGCATCTCAAAGAAGCCGTTGCAGGCAAAGTAAATTGTGTGGTGGTAGATATTGATGAAACGCTGTTGGATAACTCTCCCTTTTCTGCCATGCAAGTGCAGAAAGGTGTAGCCTGGAACCCCAAAGACTGGTCGGCCTGGACTGCCCTTGCTGCCGCAGATACAGTGCCCGGAGCACTGGGATTCCTTAAATATGCCGCTTCAAAGCAGGTAGAAACTTTCTATGTTTCCAACAGGACGACACAGGATCAACAGGCCACGCTGAAGAACCTGCAGCGGCTGGGCTTCCCTTATGCGGATGAAGAGCACCTGATGCTGTCAGCAGGCAGCTCTGATAAAGAAGCCCGCAGGCAAAAGGTACTGGAGCAGCATAACATACTGTTACTTTGCGGTGATAACCTCAGCGATTTCTCCAATGTCTTTTACAGAGAGGGAAAAAATACCCGCGAAGAAGTGGACGCTGCGAAGGCAGAATTTGGCACCCGTTTCATTGTACTGCCCAATCCAATGTATGGCGACTGGGAGAAAATACTTTATAAAGGCTCTAAACTTGACGAAACGGAGAAATCGAGACAGCGCGTAGAAGGATTAAAAGGTTTTTAAAGAAATAATTCTCTGAGTAACATGCTTTTTTTGTTGAAATAATATTAGTTTTGCACAGTAATTTAAAAATAAACAAATGGATCAAAAGCCGACACGCAACACTAAAAGTATACAGAACGCAAATGAGTCATCTATCTATAGCCTGATGGTGATTGGAGTCGTGATTTGCATGGTTGGAGTATTTCTGCGTTTTGCAGGTGACTCTATGATTTTATCAATCGTATCCTGGGCAATCTTATTTGTCGGATCGTTTGTCTGCTGTAAAGCAGTATTCAAAATACTGGACGCTTAAACTCAAAAATATTCAAAGGAAAGCCTTCACAGCATATGCTGATGAAGGCTTTTTTATTTAACCCTTTTCTGATTACCTTTTACAAAGCTGTCCCAACCGGAGTAGGATTTACCATTGCCTGCGGCAGAAACCTTCTGAAAGGAATGACATACCGCAACGGCTAATCCGTCCGTAGCATCCAGAAACTCCGGGGTTTCCTTAAAGTTCAGCAGCCGCTGCAGCATTGCTGCTACCTGCTCTTTTCCGGCACTCCCGTTCCCTGTGATCGATTGTTTGATTTTCCTTGGGGCATATTCTGTGATCGGGATATCTCTCGATAGGGCCGCAGCCATAGCTATGCCCTGTGCCCTGCCCAGTTTGAGCATCACCTGCACGTTTTTGCCATAAAATGGGGCTTCCAGTGCAACCACATCGGGCTTGTACTCATCTACCAGTGCTACTGTCTTCGCAAAGATGCGCTGCAGCTTCAGAAAGTGGTCGTCAAGGTGGTCCATCTTCACTACACCCATTGCAATCAGTTCTATTTTATTGCCTTTTTCCAGTATCACCCCATAGCCCATAATCGCTGTACCCGGGTCTATACCCATGATCACCCTTTCCTTTTTTCCAACCAACATAGAACAATATTAAGCATATTTGCATGAAATAAAAGAAACGATAAATTGATCTCCAAATATAAAGGTATATTTTCCAATGTTCTGAAAGTCGCAATTGTTGCCTTTACCTTCTGGTTCATATACCGTAAACTCTCTGCAAATGCCAACCTGAAAGAATTTAAAAACATCCTGTCAGGTATCCCTGTGCCACAGATTGTGGCAGTACTGTCACTGGTAGTCCTGCTGATGTTCATCAACTGGGGGCTGGAAGCAGTGAAATGGAAGAGGCTGCTCAGGCAAGTGGAAACCATCAGCCTCTGGCGCTCTGTGGAGTCTGTTTTCTGCGGATTAACCTGGGCGGTGTTTACGCCAAACCGCATTGGTGAATACGGCGGAAGGGTATTCTTCTTATCCCCGAAACGACGCATTGTAGGCGTGGTAGCCATGGCGGTTGGCAACATCGGCCAGATGGTACTCACCAACATTTTTGGTGCCATTGCCGTCTGCCTGTTTATCTATCGCTTTGTCGACCTGGATTACCGTCTGGATTATGCGCTGATCGCTTTGTCGGTCATGTTCTGTACCTTCTTTCTGGTGTTCTATTTCAACATCCGCTGGCTCAACGGCATATTACTGTCGATGCGTTTCACACGCAAGTACAAGAAGTTTTACAGCATCCTGGGCAGGTATCAGAAGAAAGAACTATTACGCATATTGTCCCTTTGCCTCGCCAGATATGTAGTCTTCAGCACCCAGTATTTCATTATGTTCTACTGGCTGATTCCAGATATCAATTATTTGGATATCCTCATGATGGTATGTATCCTGTTTTTTGTTCAGTCGACTCTCCCTTCATTGGATTTATTTGATATTGGCGTCAGAAGTGTCACTGCATCTTACTTTTTTAGCTTTGTAACCGGCCATGACGTAGCAGTTATCGCATGTACCGCAAGTATATGGCTGATAAATATTATTATTCCTGCTATATTAGGATCTTATTTCGTTTTTAAATTAAATTTTTTTGGAAGTCTTAACCGTCGTTAGTTACCTGTCATCATTTTTAACCTTAATCTACCTGTTCGTTGTTTTTGGATTTATCAGAGGATGGCATAAATTAATACCCTTTCAGTACAAGGGAAAAAAAGGAGTTACCAGCGTTTCTATCATCATTGCAGCACGTAATGAAGCAGAAAGCATACACCGTACCATTGAGGCCCTGCTGGCACAGGACTATGATAAAAATCTCACAGAGATTATCTTTATCGATGATCACTCCACCGACAATACCGCTGAGATCGTGCGCTCATATGCGGGCGTAAAATTGATTACCCTCAATGAGGACAGGGCACTCAACTCTTATAAGAAGAAAGCCATCCAGACGGCCATAGGCCAGGCAAGGGGCAGTCTCATCATCACTACTGATGCTGATTGCAGGATGGGAACCAGCTGGCTGAAAACCATCGTTGCCTATTACGAGGAGAATGGCTTTAAGATGATCTCTTCGCCTGTGGCTTATGATGAAGAAAAGAGCTTCTTTGAAAGATCGCAGTCGCTCGAGTTTCTGTATCTGATCGGTCTCGGAGCGTCAACCATCGGCAACAATAAACCATCCACCTGTAATGGTGCCAACCTCGCCTATGAACGTGAAGCCTTTTACGAAGTAGGCGGCTTCCAGGGTATAGACGATCTGGCTTCTGGGGATGACGAATTGTTGCTGCACAAAATTGCTGCCCGCTACAACAACCAGATTGGCTTTCTGAGAAACAGGGATGCCATTGTGTATACTCACGCTAAGCCTAATCTGAGCGAGTTCCTGCAGCAGCGCAGGCGATGGGCATCAAAAAGTACGAGGTATAAGAATAAGTCGATCATTGTCCTGGGTGTATTTATCTGGTTTTTTAACCTGAGCATCCTGCTGAACCTCCTTACAGGCATATTTTTTATTGGATTCCTGAAGATCGTTCTGATACAACTGGCACTTAAGATCCTGGTGGAGTACATCTTCCTTACCGGCGTCACCAGGTTTGCGCAAAGAACAAGCCTGCTGGTATTATTACCGGTGCTGAATGTGCTTCATGTACTTTATATTATTTATATTGGTGTCGCCGGAAACTCGGGCAAATACAACTGGAAAGGCAGAATGGTTAAATAATGGAAAGCAATAGTCCTGCGAAAAAGATATGGGTACGTTTTAAAAGGAATAAACCTGCATTGGGGGGACTGATCTTTATTTTACTGCTGTTGGTGATGGGTATCCTGGGCTATGTGATCACGCCCGACCAATCGCCGATGGCCAACTCCATGCACTTGCAGCTCAGCAACAAAAAACCGGGACGCAGCTTTCAGTTCCTGGTGGTCAGCACCAAAACACATGTGCAGAAAGCTGGCTTGCTGGAAAAGATGATGTACGGACAGGAGCCGGCCATCAAGAGTATCCCTATCACAGCTTACAGAATTTCCGGAAACCGCCTACTGGTCAAAGAATATATTGGGGATGATGAAGAAGCCGCAGAAAGCAGTTACCCTATTATCGGCAGTCCTGAAGAGTTTATCCCGAAACACATATACCGGCAGACCTTCCTGCTGGGTACGGATGGCTATGGAAGAGACCTGCTTAGCAGGCTGATCCTGGGCGTCAGGGTATCCCTTTCCGTAGGTCTGATCGCTGTGGTCATCTCCATGAGTATTGGCGTCAGTTTGGGCGCCCTTGCCGGCTACTTCGGCGGAACTACGGATGCTGCAATCAGCTGGCTCATGAATGTCATCTGGTCGCTGCCCTCACTGCTGCTGGTGATTGCGATTTCCTTTGCCCTGGGCAAGGGTTTCTGGCAAATATTTATCGCCGTAGGGCTTTCCACCTGGGTGGATGTGGCACGTCTGGTACGGGGTCAGGTGATGGCGATTAAGGAAGCCGAATTTGTAGAGGCTGCCCGGGCATTGGGTTTCCCGGCACAACGCATTTTACTGAAACATATCCTGCCCAATATTGCAGGCCCCATACTTGTGATAGCTTCTGCCAACTTCGCTTCGGCAATCCTGCTGGAAACAGGTCTCAGTTTTCTGGGTTTCGGGGCCCAGCCCCCTATGCCCAGCTGGGGAAGCATGATCCAGGAAAACTATGGCTATATCGTGATGGATGCCGCTTACCTCGCCATCCTGCCGGGCATGGCAATCATGCTTACTGTATATGCCTTTAACCTGATGGCCATCGGACTGCGCGATGCCTTCGACATCAAGGCCCAAAATATTAGCGTTTAGTTTTTTTTCCTAATTTTGTACCATGCTGCTGAACTGTTTTCAACTGGAATTTTTAGAAGCTGGTTGCGATGAAGCGGGCAGGGGATGCCTTGCCGGACCAGTATTTGCTGCTGCAGTGATTCTGCCGCCTGATTTTGTTGCGGGTGAACTGAACGACTCCAAAAAGCTGACACACCAGCAGCGCGCAGCATTACGCCCCATTATCGAAAGAGAAGCGCTGGCCTGGGCCGTAGCTTCCGTAGATAACCATGAGATTGACGAAATCAATATCCTCAATGCTTCCTTCCTGGCCATGCACAGGGCGATTGAAAAACTGAGCATCCCACCGCGCTACCTGAGTATCGACGGAAACCGCTTTAAGGCTTACCCTGATATTCCGCACAGCTGCATCATCAAGGGCGATGGTAAATACCTCAACATTGCTGCTGCTTCCATACTCGCAAAAACACACCGCGATGAGTTTATGGACAACCTTTCGGATGAATATCCACACTACCAGTGGAAAAAGAACAAAGGTTACCCTACTAAGGTTCACCGTTCGGCAGCATTATTACATGGCCTTTCACCATATCATCGTAAAACTTTTAGCATCACCGATCCCGATCTGATTTTCGTTGCAGATAATGCGCTATAATTTGTATTTTCACCTTATTGAAAACGTTAATACTCAGTAACCGCGTTCCCTTTCCGCCCAATAGTGGCTATCCCATCGTAGTGTATAACACGATCAAGGGGCTGCTCAATGTGGGTGTGGATATTACTTTGTTCAGTATTAACACCAATAAACACAGGGTAGATGTAGATGATATTTACGATCCAGTGTATGAAAGGATCCAGTTTCACTCGTTCGACCTCGATACTGAAGTCAACCTTTGGGGTGCCTTTTTCAATATCTTTTCCAACGAATCCTACAACGTGTCCCGCTTTTATGATGAGGATGCCGCCAAGCTGCTGGAGAATATCCTCCGCGAAACAGAATTCGATATCATCCAGTTTGAAGGGCTCTTTGTGGTTCCCTATCTCGAAGTGGTTAAAAATAACAGCAATGCCAAGCTGATCTACCGTGCCCACAATATTGTGTTTGATGTGTGGGAGCGGCTGGCAACTTCTGAGCGTTTTACCCCAAGGCGCAAATACCTCCAGTTTCTTGCACGCAGGCTGAAGGAGTATGAAACAGAACAGATCAACCGTTTTCACCAGATCTTTGCCATCAGTGAGCCCGACCGCCAGGCGATCCTCCACTTTGGATGTGAAACCTGTCTGGATGTTTTTCCCGTAGCCGTGGATATGGACAGGTATGTGGTAGACCTTAAAAAAACAAGTTTCCCCACGCTGTTCCACCTGGGGGCAATGGACTACAGGCCCAATAAGGAAGGACTGGAATGGTTTATCGAGGAGATCTGGCCTGATATTGAGAAACTCAACAGTGAGCTTCGCTTTTATATTGCGGGCAAGAGCATGCAACAGCATTTCTACGACTACGATTCGGAAAACCTGGTGGTGGAAGGAGAGATCTTCGATGCCGTAGAATTTATGAACTCCAAAGCGATCATGATCGTTCCATTACTCTCCGGAAGCGGAATGCGCGTAAAGATCATTGAAGGCATGGCCATGAAGAAATGTGTGATCGCTACTACCTATGCTGCCGAGGGACTTAACTGTGAAAACGGAAAAGATATCCTCATTGCAAATACCCCGGATGAGTTTTACCGCTGTATCCTGCAGTGTGTCACACATCCCAACCGCTGGCGCGAAATCGGTGAAAATGCACGTAAAACTGCTGAACGCGACCACAATCTGATCACTGTTTCCAAAAGGATGCTCAATGTATACGAGCGGTTAGTAAATGGATAAAAAATATGTACTTTTGCCCAAAATCTAACCATTAAAGCATGAATAATACCGCATTAACAGACAAACACATTTCTTTGGGCGCCAAAATGGTACCATTTGCAGGATACAATATGCCAGTTCAGTATGAAGGCATTAATGCAGAACATGCTACAGTAAGAAAAGCTGTAGGTGTATTTGATGTAAGTCATATGGGAGAGTTTATCCTCAAAGGTGAGAATGCACTGGACCTGATTCAACGCGTGATTAGTAATGATGCTTCAAAACTGTACGATGGTAAAGTCCAGTACGCTTATCTTCCAAACGAAGAAGGTGGTATTGTGGACGACCTGCTGGTTTACAGGATAGATGAAAAAACATATATGCTGGTTGTCAATGCTTCCAATATTGAAAAAGACTGGAACTGGATCAGTAAATTTAATACTGCAGGAGTGGAGATGCACAATATCTCCGGTCAGACTTCCCTGCTGGCCGTTCAGGGTCCCAAAGCCGCTGAAGCACTGCAAAGCCTGACGGAAATTGACCTCGCCTCCATGGAATACTATACTTTTACCAAAGGGGTATTTGCAGGGGTGGAAAACGTAATCGTATCCGCTACAGGTTATACCGGTGCGGGAGGATTTGAGATCTACTGCGACAATGCACACGCAGAAACGATCTGGAATGCGGTGTTCGAAGCTGGTGCTGCTTTTGGCATCAAACCTATCGGTTTAGGTGCACGTGATACCCTCCGCCTGGAAATGGGTTTCTGCCTTTACGGAAATGATATCGATGATACCACTTCTCCGATCGAGGCCGGTTTAGGATGGGTAACAAAATTCAGTAAGCCTTTTACCAATTCTGAAGCCCTGCAGGCAGAGAAAGAAGCAGGTGTAAAACGCAGACTGATCGGTTTTGAAATGATCGACCGTGGTATTCCGCGTCATGATTACGAAATCGTGGATGCTGCAGGAACAGTAATCGGCAAGGTAACTTCCGGTACGCAGTCGCCCTCTCTTCAGAAAGCCATCGGCATGGGTTACGTAACCAAAGAAAATGCAAAAGAAGGAGCTGAAATCTTTATCAGCATCCGCAACAATCATATTAAAGCCAAAGTAGTAAAGTTCCCCTTTTTTAAATAATTCCGATCCTCACCTGTTATGCCAAGAAAAATAGAAGTTTGTCTTACGCCCGCTCTCATAGATTTATACGCGATAGAAAACAGCATTGTAGTTGTCATTGATATCTTAAGAGCAACCTCCTCCATCGTTTATGGAATAGATAACGGAGCAGAGGCAATCATTCCAGTGGCACAGGTAGAAGATTGTTTAAATTATGCAGACAGGGGATACCTCCTGGCAGCAGAACGAAATGGGGAGGTGGTTAAAGGCTATAACTTTGGTAATTCCCCATTTTCTTACAGTGCCGATAAGGTAGCAGGTAAAACTGTAGTGCTGACGACAACCAATGGCACCAAAGCGCTGCACCTGGCAAGAAAAGCCAGCAAAGTAGTGATAGGTTCTTTTCTGAACCTCCAGCCTTTGTGCGACTGGCTGAAGAGCCAGGATCAGGATGTGCTTTTGCTCTGTGCGGGATGGAAAGACCAGTTTAATCTCGAGGATACGATCTTCGCCGGTGCCGTAGTGCAGGAACTGCGCCCATTATTTACAGATTTTGATGACGCCGGAGTTGCTGCAGAAGATCTGTATGTGATGGCTAAAGATAACCTCAGAGCATACGTAGGTAAATCTGCGCACAGTCACCGTATGATCGCACTGAATATCGAAGAGGATATCAAATTCTGCCTCCAGCTTAATATCTGTCAGGCCATCCCGGTACTGCAAGGCGATAAACTGGTTGCCCTTTAAGACGCAATATCTTTCAGCAGCTGCTGAAACTGCTCATGATGTTTGATGGTTTTGAGGGTTTCCTCGTAGGCCAGCCAATAGATGGTTTCTGCTTTTTTCATGTCGAAAGTACTGATCTCTCCCATGCCTTTAGGCTCGATCAGCAGGTTACAGAAAGCGGATTTCTGTTCCATATCTTTATTGATGGTCATCAGTCCCGCGCGGGACATCAGTGTGGTGATATTTGTAATGCTGCTCACCGGTTTCAGGTGATTGCAGGAAGAGCCGATGATAAAATCACAGTTGTTCAGTAAAGGCTCTACAGGAAAGTTATTCAGGATCCCCCCGTCAACATACATCTGGTTGTCGATCATGATTGGCCTGAAGATCCCGGGCAGACAGCAGGAAGCCTGGATAGCCCTGATCAGGGGACCTTTTGTAAAATACACCAGATTCCCCTCGCTGAAGTTTGTGGCAGCGATGGTCAGCGGGATGTGGAGATCTTCGATCTTATCTTCCGGGAAGAAGGTTTTCAGCAGGTTGGAAGTATGTTCTATCCCGATCAGTCCCAAAGAGCCTACGGCAGGCCGTATAAAGCGCAGCAGTTTGGTTTTCATAAAGACATTCAGTGCTTCTTCAGGATCCACTCCTGCGGCATAAAAAGCCCCTACGATAGAACCGGCACTGGTGCCACTGATATGGCTGAAGGTAATACCCGCATTGATCAGCGCCTTTAATACGCCCAAATGTGCAATTCCTCTGATGCCACCGCCAGACAAAACAATTCCTACTTTCTTCATCTAGGGTTCCATTTTGGGTTTATACTTTGCTCCGTTTAATATCTTTTGTGCATCCTGCTCTGCCATCAGCTGCTGCAGGCTTACCTTCGGGTTTTCGGTCATGTATTTCCTGACCATCTGCCAGCCGATCCAGATCCCTAATTTTGGTGCAGATTCGTTCTTCTCGCCCAGTCCCGGCGTAAAGGGGGCTTCGCTCAGGAACATCTGTATCTTCTGGAAATCGGTTTCAAAAAGCAGATTGTTCTGCATAAAATAGGCCCAGATGTCACCCTCATAGGCCTTACACCAGCTCAGTTGTTTATCAGTATACCCTATTTTTACGGAATCCGGTACCTGATCATTCAGCACCTGGTCCATAAAGTACAGGACCTTCCCGTTTTCTACCATCTTTGCTAGCAGGGAACGGTTTTCATCGCGCTGCGGAAACAGCTCTTCCCTGGCAAAGGTCTCTGTGATCCTGGGAACTACATAATCTGGAGTAAATCTCCTGGAAATGTACAGGGGTACACTTTTCACTATTGCCCTGTAGTACTTACTGTCTTTGCCGAGGAACATATCCAGGCCAATGCCCATATAATCATCGCCAATTGGTGTCTGTACCGAGAAGCCCGAAATAAAGGCGATAAACTTTGGCACCTTCACCTGCGGATAGTAATATTTGATGTATTTGAAAGTCTCGGTCAGTGCTTTCTCCTGTGGCTCCATTGTTTTGAATACACTATCAGCATCCCGGCTTAAGTCGGTATAAGCCTGATCTTTATAGAGGGTAGACAGGATCGTGGCGTTGTCATACTCAGGGGTGCCCACCATCTGGTGGACGTAATCATCATAAAAAGCGGTGTATTTTTTCTGCAGGAAAACATCCGTCTGTGGGATCCCTTTTTGCTTCCCCGCAAACAGATCGCGGTCAAATCTTTCTATTTTTATATTAAGGTCGATGCCACTGACATCGGGCTTTGTTCCTTGTTTACAGGAAAAAAATGCAGTTACACTTAGAAAAATTAGATAAATTTGGAAATGTTTTACGTTATCATTCATTGATAACAAATATAAGCAGATTGACTCTCGCTTCATCATCCTAAAATACATTGTACAAAGCATGAAAAAATTACTAACCGGAATCTTATTTTTATTTATAACTGGCAGTGCTGTAGCACAGGGTGGATCAGAACCTTATTACGGGTTCAGACTCGGGCTGGCTGCATACCCAACTATCGGATGGACAAAACCTGAGACAGGTACCAGCAATGGGGTAAACCTGGGTTTTGCCTATGGCTTGCTGGCCGACTTCAATTTTGCTGAAAACTACAGTTTCTCCACTGGTTTAACCATCACCAGTATCAATGGTAAATCCACAGAGATCAACCCAAGTCCATATCATAATGCCGTTGCTAACCCCAATCCTACAGCCTACGAACTTAAATATATGTTGCAGTATGTGGAGATCCCGCTGACGCTGAAACTCAAAACTGATAAAATCGGACTGGTACGCTGGTATGGTCAGTTTGGTTTATCCAACGATTTCAACATCGGTGCAAAACAGAACGTCTCGGTAAATAACACGAGGATCATCGACGGGCAGCATATCAAAAAAGATATCAACTTCTACCGTGCCGGACTCATTATTGGCGGCGGACTGGAATATGATATCGCCGGCAATACCAGTGTAACCACCGGACTTACTTTTAACAACGGATTTACGGATATCTCTGATGACAAAAGCAGAAGTGTAAAAAACCACTTCATAGGTATCAATTTTGGGGTTTTCTTTTAAAAGATGATGAAGATAGCATTAGCGCAACTCAATTACCACATCGGTAACTTTGAATACAATACTAAAAAGATCATTGACCATATTGCTTTGGCAAAGGCCGATGGTGCCGACCTGGTCGTTTTTGCAGAACTCGCAGTATGTGGTTATCCGCCACGTGATTTCCTGGAGTTTGAGGAGTTTATCTCACTGTGTGAAAATGCGGCCAAAGAAATTGCAGCGCATTGCCATGGAATCGCCTGTATCATCGGATTACCGGTGAAAAACGATGCTATAGCCGGAAAAGACTTGTTCAATGCCGCCTATTTCATTGAAGAGGGTGCGGTTAAGGCAACAGTAAAAAAAGCCCTGCTGCCAAACTACGATATCTTTGATGAGTACCGTTATTTTGAGCCTGCAACAACTTTTGAATGTATAGATTTCAAAGGCACACGCATCGCTTTGACGATCTGTGAAGACCTCTGGAATATCAACAATAACCCGCTGTACATCTCTAATCCTATGGATGTGCTGATCACGCAGCAGCCGGACATGATGATCAATATCGCGGCATCCCCGTTTTCTTATCAGCATGATGATGAACGTATGGTGGTGTTATCTGATAATGCGAAGAAATACCAGCTGCCATTACTGTATGTGAACCAGGTAGGGGCTCAGACAGAGATCATCTTTGACGGCGGTTCGCTGGTTTATGATAAAGAAGGCAACCTGCTGGATGAAATGCCTTATTTTAAAGAGCATTTAAGTACCTATACGCTAAGCAAGGGAACCTTTGAGGGATTTGTAAAGAAAGAACATGTGAGTGTGCCAGACATCGCCCAGATCCATGATGCGCTGGTGCTGGGGATCAAAGATTATTTCAGCAAGTCGGGATTTTCAAAAGCTGTACTGGGATTATCAGGTGGGATAGATTCTGCTATTGTAGCAGCGCTCGCCTGTCGTGCTCTGGGGCCTGAAAATGTGATGGCAGTACTGATGCCTTCGAAATATTCTTCAGACCATTCCATCAAAGATGCGCTGGACCTTGTGAAAAACTTTGGCTGCAAATACGAGATTATTGAGATCAAAGAAGCAGCCGATGCATTTGACAGCATGCTGGCCCATGCTTTCGAAGGTTTGCCATTCAACCTGACAGAAGAGAACATCCAGGCGAGGAGCAGGGGCATTGTCGTGATGGCTATGTCTAACAAGTTTGGATATATTCTGCTCAATACCTCCAACAAAAGTGAGTGTGCCGTAGGTTATGGTACCTTATACGGAGATATGTGCGGTGCCATCGGCGTGATCGGGGATGTGTACAAAACACAGATCTATCAGCTGGCACATTATATCAACAAAGACGGAGAGCTCATCCCTGAGAATACGATTGTGAAACCACCATCTGCAGAGCTCAGACCAGGACAGAAGGATTCTGACTCCCTGCCGGATTACGATACGCTGGATGCGATACTGTACCAGTTTATCGAGCTGAAAAAGAGTTCCGCGGCGATTATTGCACAGGGATTTGACGAAACACTCGTGCGCAGGATCATGAAAATGGTAAATGCTGCAGAGTTTAAAAGATACCAGACCCCACCCATCCTGCGCGTATCACCAAAAGCTTTTGGTATGGGACGCAGGATGCCTATTGTAGGGAAGTACCTCGCATAACATTAAGCCTTACGGGATTTGTTTCTAAAGAAAATCCCGTAAGGTATAAACAGTGCCATGATGACGCCAATCACACTTAAGATCTGGGCGATAATATCGCCGCTTTTGGTATAAGGTGTCAGCTGATCATTCAGGTTGATATCCATCTTCAATGCATCACGTGTCCACCATTTCGAAGCTTTCACTACATCACCACGCTGGTTGATAAAACCGGAGATCCCGGTATTGGCAGAGCGCACCACCCAGCGGCGGGTCTCAATGGCCCTTAACTTTGCATATTCAAAATGCTGGTCTTTACCATAGGTATTACCCCACCAGCCATCGTTGGTGATGATGGCGATAAACTGTGCACCATTCTTCACAGACTCCGCAATCCATCCTCCCCAGAGGGATTCATAACAGATTACCGGGGCAACGCCCACACCAGCCTGTGAGTAAAATACACCAGGAGCATCCTGCCATCCCCAGCCTGAAACCGTTCCTCCCAGTCCAGAAAATACAGGCGCCAGGAAGGATAAAGTCTCCGGGAAAGGCATTTTTTCTACGCCGGGTACCAGCTTCGACTTATGATAGAACTGTACATTGCTGGAATTCTCTACCTGCATGGCCGTATTAAAGTTATCAAAATACAGCCTGCTGTTGGGATCAAATTTTGCGGAAAGCGTCTTTCTGTCGTTGTAAATCTTTATGCTTTCAATACCCGTCAGCAGTGTGCCGTTTTTATATTTGCTTAAAAAATGCTGTGCTTCTTCATACTCCCTGTTGCTGCGGATCCTGTCCTCATCAGCAAAGTTCGGGATCGCCGTTTCCGGCCAGATGAAATATTCCGTATTCACCTGCGCCACAGAATCAGACAATTTGGTCATCGTCTTCAGCTGGTCGCCCGAAGAAATACCCCCTGACTTCTCATAGGGATCAATATTAGGCTGGACAGTAACCACGTTTACGGGCACCGTCTTTTCATTGTAGCTGTAATAGCGGGTCAGGGATATCGCTATGGGTACAATGAGGATTACCAGCCATGCGATCGCAGGTCTGAACCTCAGATAACCTGTTTGGGTTTTAAACCCTTTATAAGCCTCAAAGGCCAGAATATTACTCAGTAAAATCCATACAGAGCCACCATAAACGCCGGTCGACTCATACCACTGTGCCAGCTGGTGCATCGCGGCAAAACCGTTCCCTAAGCTCATCCATGGGAAGGCAAGATCCCAGCAGGCATGCAGGTATTCCATCATGATATAGAAGGAAACCAGTGCGAGATAGGCTACACTCTTTTTCGTCACCACTTTCTTAAACCTGTACCAGAGCCAGAAAGAAAAGGTCATTAATAGAGCCCCAAGTCCATATGGAATCAATGAAATAAGGAACGCCACTACAGGACTGTTATAGGCGCTGATGGCGTTATACACCCAGTAGGTGCCTGCTGTATTCCAGACCAGGAAGGTTAATCCGGCAGTAAGGAAAACCTTCTTACCTGTTTTCTTTTCGCTGGTTTCAACAATCTGGTCCAGCGCAATCAGCAATGGAACCAAACCCACCAGTAATAACGGAGCGGCAAAAGTATGCGGCGGCCAGGCCAGCCATAAGAGAAATGCGCTTAACAGGGCAAGCAGCAGAGGGTATCTTGATTTCATTGATGTGTAAGAACTAGAAACTATCTAATATATCTGCCTTTTTGGCTTCATATTCTTCCTGGGTGATCAGCTGTTTATCATATAAAGTCTTCAGTTTACGCAGTTTCAGCGTCGTTTCATCTTCAGGCTCTTCAACTGGTGCCGCAGGAATAACGGGAGTTTCCGCTACCGGCGTCTCTGCTGCGGTAATGTCTACAAAAGGAATATCTATCGCAGAGGGATGGCGTTCAGTTGTACCAGACTGCTGTGCCCTGCGTTCTGCCTGCTCCGCCTGTTGCTGCTGCTCTTTAAATCCTTCCAGCTGCTCATAGGCCGCCTGGTACAATTTGCGGGCCTGCGCTTTAGGAATATATTCAGTGATAATATTCTCACCATGCTGAGGCACACAGATAAACTTGGATCCAAACAGCTCTTCCTTGAAAGATACCTCTTTGATACTTTTCCAGGAGATATCCTTAAAATTCATCGTAATACCGAAGTTAGCCGGCTCACAATAGAAGATCCGTTTATTACTGACAGCGATACAGTCCGGAAGCAGGTTCACTGCAGGTTTCTTTTGCACCGCCAGGTAAATCAGCTCCTCGTTAGTTGTCAGCATATCATTCAGTTTGCCCAAAACTTTTTCTACAGCTTTAGGGTCCTGCTCGTCACTTAAAAATCTATCTATTAAAATCATCGTATGTTCAATTAATCTTTCTCGTAAGAACGTTTTTCCTTTTTAGTTTCCTCTTTACCGGCAACACAAATTACAAATTCGCCTTTTAATATATTGTTTTCAAAATGTGATTTTATTTCGGTCAATGTGCCCCTGACAGTCTCCTCGTACATCTTCGTCAGCTCGCGGCTTACCGAGGCCTGTCTTTCTTCACCAAAAAACTGCGCAAACTCTTCAAGGGTTTTCAGCAGGCGGTGCGGACTTTCATAGAGGATGATGGTTCTCTCTTCTTCGGCGAGTTTCTTCATCCTTGTCTGACGCCCCTTTTTTACCGGCAGAAAACCTTCAAACACAAAAGCATCCGTAGGCAGCCCTGAATTTACCAGTGCCGGCACAAAGGCTGTTGCTCCCGGTAAACACTCCACAGGCAGCTCATTCTTCAGCACCTCGCGCACCAGAAAGAAACCCGGGTCGGATATCGCCGGGGTACCTGCGTCTGAGATCAGCGCTACGCTCTTGCCTTCCTTCAGAAACTTAATAATTTCTGAGGTCGCTTTATGTTCATTGTGCTGATGATGCGAATAAGCTTTTTTGTCAATGCCGAAGTGCTTCAGCAAAGGTGCACTTGTGCGGGTATCTTCAGCCAGGATCACGTCGGCTTCCTTCAATATGCGGACAGCCCTGAAGGTCATATCTTCGAGGTTTCCTATAGGTGTAGGCACCAGAAATAGTTTACCGCCCATATTATTCTCCAAACTCTTGTTATATTTGTTAAAAAATTTAAATAATGCTGCAAGTTAACTATATCCGTGAAAATAGAGAGAAAGTTTTAGAACGCTTAAGTGTCCGCAATTTTAAACAACCAGAGCTGGTTGATGAAATCATCAGGTTTGATGAAGAACGCAGACAAACTCAAACTTCGCTGGATAACCTTTCTGCGATCGCCAATGCAAACGCCAAACAGGTTGGTGAGCTGATGCGCACAGGTAAAAAAGAAGAAGCTGAAGTGCTTAAAACACAGACGGCAAACAGTAAGGAGCAAAGTAAAGTCCTGTCAGAGCAACTGGCAGTGGTAGAGCAGCAGCTTTACCAGGCGCTTGTGCAGTTGCCAAACCTGCCGGGCGAGCAGGTGCCTTCAGGTGCTACGCCGGAAGATAATGAAGTAACCTACCTGCACGGTGCACCGGCAGAATTACATGGCAATGCTTTACCACACTGGGAGCTGACGGCTAAATACGACATTATAGATTTTGAACTCGGCACCAAAATTACCGGCGCAGGATTTCCTGTATACAAAGGTAAGGGAGCCCGTTTACAGCGGGCGCTGATCAACTTCTTCCTCGACCGTGCTACAGCAGCCGGATACAGGGAGATGCAGGTGCCACTGATGGTAAACGAAGCTTCAGGTTTTGGAACAGGGCAGCTGCCTGATAAAGAAGGACAGATGTACCACTCTACAGTGGACAACCTGTACCTGATCCCTACTGCTGAGGTTCCTGTAACCAACCTTTACCGGGATGTGATCCTCAAAGAAGATGAGCTGCCAATAAAAAATACGGCCTATACACCATGTTTCCGTCGTGAGGCAGGTTCATATGGTGCGCATGTGCGCGGATTGAACAGGTTGCACCAGTTTGATAAAGTAGAATTGGTACAGGTGGTACATCCAGATCAGTCTTACGCCATTCTCGAAGAGATGAGCACTTATGTGCAGTCATTACTACAGGATCTGGGTTTACATTACCGCGTACTGCGTCTATGTGGCGGTGATATGGGTTTTACCTCGGCCATGACGTATGATATGGAGGTTTGGAGTGCAGCGCAGCAACGCTGGCTGGAAGTATCTTCAGTATCCAACTTCGAGGCTTACCAGGCCAACCGTTTAAAACTAAGGTTCAAAGGTGCTACAGGTAAAACGCAGCTGGCACATACTTTAAACGGAAGTGCTTTGGCATTACCACGTATTGTAGCTGCCATCCTGGAGAACTACCAGACTGAAGAGGGGGTAATCATCCCTGAGGTACTGAGACCTTATACTGGTTTTGACCGTATCGACTAATCAGCACCAGACATAAAAAAAGCTCCATCTAATGCAGATGGAGCTTTTTTTATAAGATAAATCCTCAGATTATAAAATCAGGATCAATAATAGGATAATGATGATAATTGCACCTACTGAAAGATAAACACCTCCACCCATTGCACGGGCTTCTTTTTTCATCTCTCTAAGTTCTTTACGCAATTCTTTTCTCTCAGCTTTAGACATATTAGATTTGTCCATTGCTTTGATTTCCTCAACACGGTTTGTGATTTTTTCCAACTGAGCTTTTTGCTCCATTGTCATTTCCACTTTGTCTTTAGTTGTTGCTGCAGAAACAGTGTTCATGCTAATACCTAACATGAAGATCAGGGCGAAAGAGTAAATTAATTTTTTCATAACGATTTAAGTTGAGTTTTAATTGTACGTGATACCTCTACTAAAACAAAAAACCTACCAAAAGTTTTGGTAGGTCTCTTTTATGCTAAAATTGGTTAATTGTGCTGAAAAAGCCTTTTTTTTATCTCTGCTGATAAAATTTATCTTTTTGTGCTGTCTACTCTAGTGGTCATTACTTGATTTCGAACACTGTATTCATCACATAGCTGAGCTTGATCTTCTTGAAATCAATCTCCGGAGCAGGTGCATCTTCAGCAAGTGCGTTGTTGCCCCTTAACATGATCCTGCTGGCAGCATACATTGGCTGAGGATAAGTCTCATTGTTGATCTCCTGGATATCCAGCACACTGCCCAGCTGATTGCCCAGCGCTTCAACAAGGTAAGTTGCTTTGGCTTTGGCAGACTGCAGTGCTTTAATTTTAAGCTCCTTTTTCAGTGCTTCAATTTTGGAGTACTCATAGCTGTCCACATTGGTGTAAGCTACCCCTTTGGCATCCACATCACCAATGATTGCATTCCATTTGTTCAGGTCCGTTACTTTCAGGCGGTATTGTTTACTCACCAGGAAGTCCGGGTTTTTCTTTTTCTGCGCGGCAGTATTGTATCCCGACAGGTTACTGATCATCAGGTTTTCCTTAGAGATACCGGCAGCCTGTATCGCATTATACAGTTGTGTTTCCAGTTCATTGATCTCTACCTTTTTCTTGCTGTTGCCATCTTTCAGGTATTCCTTTAATGAAATGCTGATATAGATAATATCAGGCGTCACTTCTGTTTCTGCTGTTCCGCTAACGTTGATCTTTTTACGCAGGTCTGCCTGCTGGGCCATGGCACTTACACTAAATAAGGCTACAAGGGCAAAGGTGAATAAGTGTTTCATAATACTTCTGTTTGTGTGTATACAGGATAGATGTAATAAATATGCCAATTCCATAAAAAACGCCCGCATTTTTTGTGCGGGCGTTTTTTTAATCATGTATGTCGTTAATCTTCAACCATTTCATTATTGGGGCCAATCTCTTCTTTCACCTCTTCCTTAAAATAACTTTTCTGGAAGATCAGGATGGCAATCACACCTACTGAGATGGCGGCATCTGCAATGTTAAACACCGGTCTGAAGAAGATATAATCCTGACCACCCCAGATAGGGACCCAGCGGGGGAAGATACCTTCCAGTATCGGGAAGTAAAACATGTCCACCACCCTTCCGTGGAAGAGCGCGGCATAGCCGTAGATTTTTCCGTAGATCACCGAGTCAATGATATTACCCAGTGCGCCAGAAAAGATCAGCGCCACGTTTAAAATCAGCCCTCTGTGGTATTTATGTTTGATCAGGTGTACCAGCCCGTAGCCGATACCTGCTACAGCGCCGATTCTGAACAGCGATAATGCCAGTTTCCCGAATTCGCCGCCAAACTCCATTCCAAAGGCCATTCCGTTATTTTCAGTGAAATGTATAATGAACCAGTTGCCAATGACCTTAAACTCCTGGCCAATGTACATATTGGTTTTGATCCATGTCTTCAGTGCCTGATCGGCAAGCAACACAAGGAATATCACCAGCAATGGTTTAGTATAACCTTTCATTATGCCTGCTTCAGTTTAGCTTCCATACTTAATGTGGCGTGAGGTACTGCACGCAGACGTTCTTTCTGGATCAGTTTACCCGTTTCACGGCAGATACCATATGTTTTATTCTCGATGCGCACCAGGGCAGCCTCTAAGTTATCAATGAATTTTTTCTGACGCGCTGCAAGCTGGTTTAGCTGCTCTTTCTCCATTGTTGCTGATCCGTCTTCCAGAGTTTTGTACGTTCCTGAAGTATCTTCAGTACCGTTAGAATTTGGACTGCTTAATGAATTCGTTAAATCAAGAAATTCCTCTCTGGCCATACGAAGTTTGTCTTGTATAAGCACTTTAAATTCTTGAAGTTCGCTATCCGAGTAACGCGTTTTGTTCGGGTTTTCCATAAATCTATTTATTGTTTTGCAATCAAAATTTGTAGTTCAATGTCATCAATTACGATTTTGTTTCCTCTGTCGAAACCATCAGTGAGGGTAAGCTCATCTGCGAGAATTTCTGCGCAAATGTAGGCTTTATTATTCTCTACTGCTGCCCTGATCAGGTTATCGTTTTGTAAAGTAACTGCTATACGGTCCGTTACTTCAAAATTTAATTCTTTTCTCAGGTTCTGGATCCTGTTGATCAGTTCCCTTGAAAGTCCTTCTTCTTTTAATTCTCCCGTGATGGTTACATCCAGGGCAACGGTAAGGCTGCCAAGGTTGGTCACCTGCCATCCCGGAATATCTTCAGCAATAATGTCAACATCTGCTAAAAGAATCTCGTAACTGGTGCCCGGAACCCTGTAAAGGCCTTCGGCTTCAAACTTACTCAAGTCTTCCTGAGTCATATTACTGATCAGTTCTGCAACAGATTTCATGTCCTTACCAACTTTCGGGCCAAGGGCTTTAAAGTTCGGTTTTATCTTCTTGGTGATGAATCCGGCAGTGTCTGTAATATACTCAATATTTTTGATGTTGGTTTCCGATAAAATAATTTCTTTAACCAATTCTACCCTTCCTTTAAAAGCAGGATCCAGGATTGGAATTAAGATCTTCGCCAGTGGCTGACGAACATTGATTCCTGATTTCTTTCTCAGTGATAAAACCATCGAAGAAATATCCTGCGCCAGGTGCATACGCTCGTTCAATTCTGTGTCAATCAGTGAAGTATCACCTTCTTTCCACAGCGTCAGGTGAATCGACTGCTCAGCATCTGCAGCTTTGTTTACCGTCAGGTTCTGGTACAGCCAGTCGGCAAAAAACGGTGCGATAGGCGACATCAGTTGTGATACCGTTACCAGGCAGGTATATAAAGTTTCGTATGCTGCTTTTTTATCAGCCGTCATTTCACCTTTCCAGAAGCGGCGGCGCGACAAACGGATGTACCAGTTGCTCAGGTGCTCATCCACAAAAGTTTGTATAGACCTGGCTGCCTTTGTAGGCTCATAGGTATTGTAGCTTTCATCCACCTCATTGATCAGGTTTTGCAACAGTGACAGGATCCAGCGGTCAAGTTCCGTACGGTCTTTTACCGGAGTCTCATTTTGCTCATCAATTTCAAACTGATCAATATTCGCATATAAAGCGAAGAAAGCATAAGTATTATATAAAGTACCAAAGAATTTACGTCGCACCTCGTCCAGTCCGTCCATATTGAACTTCAGGTTGTCCCATGGTGAAGCATTGCTGATCATATACCACCTTGTCGCATCAGCACTGTACGTATCAATTGTATGGAAAGGATCTACACCATTTCCAAGACGTTTGGACATCTTGTTACCGTTTTTATCCAGCACCAGACCATTGGATACCACGTTTTTGTAAGCGATACCTTTATTGCCTACACGCTCATTGATCGCTTTGATCTCGTCACTGGTCTCGCTCAGCATCACCGCTATGGCGTGCAGCGTAAAAAACCATCCGCGTGTCTGGTCTACACCTTCAGCGATAAAGTCTGCAGGATAAGCGTTTTCAAACTCTTCCTTGTTCTCAAAAGGGAAGTGCCATTGCGCGTAAGGCATTGCCCCGCTGTCAAACCACACATCAATCATATCCGCTTCGCGAACCATTTTCTCCCCTTTGGAAGAGGTCAGGATGACATCATCTACATATGGGCGGTGCATATCCTTCAGCTCAAAAGAAGCTTCCATGAAACCTGCATCTACAGATTTTTTGATCTCTGCGTTCAGTTCTGCGATAGAGCCGATACACTTTTCTTCCGTACCGTCAGCTGTTCTCCAGATCGGCAGGGGAGTACCCCAGTAGCGTGAACGCGACAAGTTCCAGTCTACCAGGTTTTCCAGCCAGTTGCCAAAACGCCCTGTGCCTGTAGCTTCAGGTTTCCAGTTGATCGTCTTGTTCAGCTCTACCATTTTCTCCTTTACAGAAGTAGTTTTGATGAACCAGCTATCCAGTGGGTAGTACAATACAGGTTTATCAGTTCTCCAGCAGTGCGGATAACTGTGTTCATATTTTTTTACGTCAAATGCTTTATTGTCTTCTTTCAACTTGATGGCAATCAGTACATCAGTAGATTTAAAATCTGCTGCTTTACGTTCTTCATCAGTATAGTATTCCTCTTTTACATAATATCCCGCAAAATCAGTCACTTCGTCAACAAATTTCCCCTGTTTGTTCACTAGCGGAAGTTCATTGCCCTGATCATCCTTTACCATCACGGAAGGAATGCCGCTTTCTTTGGATACCCGGAAATCGTCCGCACCAAAAACTGCAGCAATATGCACGATACCCGTTCCGTCTTCAGTAGTTACATAGTCGGCCGGAATCACGCGGAAAGCTTTTTCTTCGAGTTCGGCATTGGTCACATAGTTCATCAGCTGATGATAACGCAGACCCACCAGCTCTTTACCTGTAAACTCTGCGGCGATCTTCCATGGGATCAGTTTATCCGTCTCCTTGTAATCTTCAAAAGAAAGGTTTTCTGCATCTTTTTTGAAATGCTTGGCCAGCAGGTCTTTCGCGAGGATGACACTCACCGGCAGGAAAGTATAGGGGTTAAAGGTTTTCACCTTCACATAGCTGATCTTCTCACCTACGGCCAGAGCTCCGTTAGAAGGCAATGTCCATGGGGTGGTTGTCCACGCGATGATGGCAGTATCATCAGTTTCATCTTCAAAAAGTACAGGCATCAGAGGATGCTGCTGATCTTTTTTCAGGAAAAACTGTGCGGTGATAGAAGTATCCTTCAGCATCTTGTAGGTACCCGGCTGGTTCAGCTCATGTGAGCTCAAACCTGTTCCTGCAGCCGGAGAATAAGGCTGTACAGTATATCCCTTGTATAAAAGACCCTTGTCGTAAAATGTTTTTAAGATCCACCAAAGCGATTCAATATAATCGTTTTCGTAGGTGATATAAGGTTTTTCAAGATCTACCCAGTAACCCATTTTTTCTGTCAGGTCGTTCCAGATATCGGTATAGCGCATCACTTCCTCACGGCAGGCTGCGTTATAATCTTCTACAGAGATTTTAACCCCGATATCCACTTTGGTGATACCCAGTTTTTTCTCAACAGCAAGTTCGATCGGAAGCCCGTGAGTATCCCAGCCCCCTTTACGTTTCACCTGGAAACCTTTGAGTGTTTTATAGCGGCAAAAGATATCTTTGATGGCGCGGGCCATAACGTGGTGAATACCAGGCATTCCATTAGCAGAAGGCGGGCCTTCGTAAAAAGTAAAAGGGTTAGATTTTGGCCGCGTGGAGATGCTTTTTTCGAATATGTTCTCTGCTTTCCAAAACTCCAGTATCTCTTTACCTATTTTAGGTAGTTCTAATTGTTTAAATTCCCTATACATCAATCCAGTATCTTAAAAAAAATAAGGATGCAAAGTTACGGATTTAGAATGAAAAAAGGTAGAAGTTGCAGGAAATACATTGATCTTCAAATTCTTAAATTGGTTTGGTTTTTGTTGACTATCTTTACTCATCAAAAAAATTAAGGTCATGATAAAAGCAATGAAACTACAGAAAGCACTAATCGCCATTATCCTTGGTGTGCTGGCATTGGTTGCCTATTTAATCATGGATGCCAATGATGTCAGCTGGAGCAGATATGTGCTGGAAGCTTCGGGACTGTTCCTGATGCTGGGAGCACTCTTGTTTTTGTATCCGATTTTGTTTGCAAGAAAAGACAAGGAAGGCTGTGTGGAGCTTGACCCTGAAGCACCACTGGCAGAAACACCAGACAGTCAGGGTAAATTTTAAGACCATCAGAACTACATTTTTAATTAAGTAATTGTAAACTTTTTAATGAGAGCACTTGGTAAGGTGCTCTTTTTCATTTGTGCTATTACGGTTTAGCAATCATTAAATTTAACCTAAAACTATATTTAGGGTAACACCTGATCTCTATTATTGCAGGATAAAGCCTGATTTGGCAATCCAACGAAATAATTAGCAATATATGAGAAATTTTACCCTTCAACAATTGCCCCTTTCTTTACGGAAAGGGATGTTTTCCCTACTTTTTCTTGGCGCTTCGGGAATAGTGCCAGCCATGGCGGCAGTGCCCGGTCCAGTTACCAGCAACCAGCAGCTGAAAGCAATTACCGTTACCGGAACCGTAACCGATAAAAATGGCCTCGTGCTGCCTGGTGTTTCCGTGAGGATCAAAGGTGGGGGCGGCGGTACTACGACCGATCGCAACGGGCGGTTCAGCCTGAGTATACCCAATGAAAAAGCTGTCCTGCTCCTCAGCTTCATTGGCTACCAAAGCCAGGAGGTAGAGGTGAACGGCCGCAGTGACTTGCGTATCACGCTGGGTGAGGACAATAATGAACTGACAGAGGTGGTGGTCACCGCACTCGGTATCTCCAGAGAGAAAAAATCCCTGGGATATGCTGCACAGGAGATTAAAGGGGACGACCTGGATAAGGCCCGTGAAACCAACTTCTCCAACGGACTGGCAGGTAAAATCGCCGGTGTAACCGTTATGAACAGTCCTTCGGGTGTCGGCGGCTCTGCACGTGTCACGATCAGGGGCGATAAATCACTCAACATCAACAACAACCAGCCGCTGTATGTGATCGATGGTATTCCCATCAGCAATGAAAACTATGGCTCTTCAGGAAACAACTACCAGGAGGTAGATTACGGAAATGGTGCTTCACTCATCAATCCTGATGATGTGGAATCGGTAAACGTGCTGAAAGGTGCCAATGCTGCGGCGCTGTATGGTTCACGTGCTGCGAACGGGGTAATCCTCATTACTACTAAAAGCGGAAAGAAATCCAAAGGCGTAGGAGTGAGTGTAAACACAGGCTTAACGCTTGAATCTCCGCTGGTGCTGCCTAAATTCCAGAAGAAATACGGGCAGGGTAACGACGGGGAATTTTCTTTTGTAGATGGTCTGGGTTCGGGGATCAGGGACGGTGTCGACGAAAGCTGGGGACCTGCTTTTAACGGTCAGCTGATCCCGCAGTTTGACTCACCCACTACCAACGGCTATCGTGGAGGGGATATTTACCTGATCAACGACGGAAGCCTTGGTTCTGCAGCCAACCTCGCTGCCCGTGGTAATATCATTGCCACACCATGGACCAACAAGTTCAATCTCAACGATTTCTACGAAACAGGGCTGACTACCAATAATAATATCGCTGTTACGGGTGCTAACGACAAAGGAAACTTCCGGGTGTCTTATACCAACCTGTATCAGAAAGGTATCGTTCCCAATACAGACCTCAAAAGGAACACTTTCGCCTTCAACTCAGATTACAAGCTCACACCAAAGCTGAGTGTAAAGGCGAGTATCAACTATATCCTTAGCGAAAGCGGCAACAGACCCAACATCAGTTATGGTACAGAAAATATCATCTACCTGCTCAATAACTGGATGGGCCAACAGGTAGATCTCAATTCACTCAAAGAATACTGGGTAAGGGGAATGGAGAACCGTCAGCAGTTCAATTTCAACTACAACTACCATGATAACCCCTACTTCAACCTCTATGAAAATACCAACTCACAGGATGCGCACCGTTTGATCGGAAACATCGCCGTAAAATATGACATCAATAGCTGGTTAAACGTTTTGCTCCGCGGCGGAACGGACTATGGTAACGAAATCAGGGAGCGCAAACGTTCTTTCAGTACTCAGCGTTACCCGCGTGGTGCCTACCGTGAAGAACGTGTGGAAAACACAGAGACAAATCTCGACTTCCTGATCAGTGCCAATAAGGATTTAAATCAGGATTTCCGCCTGTCACTCAATGCGGGTGCCAATGCCAGGATCAACAATACCGACCAGATCACTACTTTTACAACAGAGTTGCTGACACCGGGTCTTTATAACCTGAACAACTCATCAATACCACTGGTTACAGAAATCTTTAACCCAAGAAAAAGAGTTAACAGTGTATACGGTTTCGGGCAGCTTTCGTTCCGCAACTACCTGTACCTGGACGTAACTGCACGTAATGATTGGTCGAGCGCTCTTACCTTGCCGGTAAATTATGCTACACTCGGTATTACCGATAACTCTTATTTCTATCCTTCAGCGTCATTAAGTGCGCTGGTTTCTGAAATGGTTGCCCTGCCAAAGTGGATCAGCTATGGTAAAATCAGGTTGAGTGCTGCAAGAGGTGGTAATGATACCAGCCCTTATGCATTTACACAAGCTTATAACAAGCAGAACCCGATCGGAAACAACCCTGTGTTCAGTACGCCGGGTGTATTGAGAAACTACAATATCAAACCTGAGATCAGTACTTCACTGGAAGGTGGTCTGGAGTGGAAATTCCTGGATAACAGGTTAGGTTTCGACTTCAGTTACTATCACGTGACTACAAAAAACCAGATCCTGAACAACGTTCCTGTATCTATTACCAGCGGATGGGACACACAGATCCTGAACGCAGGAGAGATCCGCAACTCAGGACTGGAACTGTCGGTAACGACAACACCTGTGAAAAGAGCGGTAAGATGGGATTTTGATGTCAACTTCTCTATGAACCGAAGTAAGGTGATCGAGCTGACGGATAACATCAGCGTGTACCAGATGGCCAGCAAAGAGGCTATCTCTATCGAAGCCAGGGTAGGAAACCGCATGGGTGATATGTACGGCGAGGTTTACCAGAGAGTAACTGATGCCAGCAGCCCGTACTTTGGTCAGGTGATCAATAACGCTAATGGTCGCCCGCTCAGTACAGGCACCAGAGAGCGTTTGGGTAACTACAATCCAGACTGGCTGGCAGGAGTGCGCAATACCATCTCCTACAAAGGGGTAAACATGAGCTTCCTGTTTGATATCCGCAAAGGCGGTAAGGTGTACTCACTGACGCAGGTAGTGGGACGTGAGGCAGGGCAGCTGGAAGAAACATTACTGGGGCGTGCCAATGGATATGACCTCAGTGTTGCCGGCAACGGAGTGATCAGTCCGGGAGTAATCCAGAATGCTGACGGCAGTTTCCGCCCCAATGATGTCGTCCTGACAGCAAGGGCATGGAACTCGGCATTCACCAACGGAAGGTCTATCGCAGAGCCTGCGGTATATGATGCTTCTTTCGTGAAACTTCGTGAGCTGACCTTAGGCTATAGCATTCCTTCCAAATTCCTCAGCAAGTACAACATCAGCAACCTTTCAGTTTCCCTGGTGGGACGTAACCTCTGGCTGGTACATTCTAATGTTCCCCATATTGATCCGGAACAGATTGCGATGTCTGGCGGAACCTATGTTCCCGGTGTAGAATCTTCGTCTATACCTACAACCCGTTCCTATGGTCTGAACCTGAAATTCAACTTCTAACACACCCTTAACAGCTAAAAAATGAAAATCACTATAAAACAATTTCTCTTCAGCGGCCTGTTCTGCACGATGATCGCTGCAGGATGTACCAAAGACTTTGCCGAGAAGAACCAGGACCCCAATGCCATTACGGTCATCACGCCTGACCTCTTACTTCCATCCATCATCCGCTCAGCCATCAATACCCAGATGGGCGAGGCCTGGGGTATAGGAACGCTGGTGGTGCAGCAAACTGCGAAATATCAGTTTGTAGATGACGACCGCTATCTCTGGGATAACAAAGACAATGTCTGGAACTCTTATTACAGCAACATGAGGGACGTGAAAAAACTATCCGAGCTGTCTGCATCCACGGCGCAGCCTGCCTATGAAGGGATAGCGCTGATCCTTAAATCATGGATGTTCTCCGTAGTAACAGATACCTATGGTGATGCCCCTTACACAGAAGCTACTTCAGGAGATGTAAATATCCTGAAACCGAAATATGATTCACAGGAAGTGATCTACGCTGGTATTCTGGCAGACCTGGAAAAAGCCAATACGATCCTCTCCACTGCCAATGCAACGGTGAAGGGAGACCTGATTTACCAGGGGGATTTACTGAAATGGAGAAAGCTCGCGAACAGCCTCAGGGTAAGATACCTGATGCGTATCTCGGCAAAGCAGTCGGTAGCCGCTACCCTGCAGACGATCGTTTCTACGCCTGCAACCTATCCTCTGTTTAGCGGCAATGCCGATGACGGCGATTATTCCTACTATGCTGAAGCCCCGAACCAGTTTCCTAACTATACCAACAGGATCGGTGGTTTTGATGAGTACCGCCTGAGTAATACCTTCGGCAATACGCTGCAGGCATTCGGTGACCCGCGACTGGCGATTTTTGCAAGGCCAACAGCCTCATCCGTAACTGCCGGAAACCCTCAGTATGTGGGCATGCCAAACGGCCTGAGTGATACGGAAGCACTCAACTTTAACGGTGGATCAAACAACATCAGCCGTATTGGTGCCTTTTACTACGAAAATTCAATCACTCCTGCAGGTCTGCTTGTAGCTAAAGGTTATATCATGGGCTTCGCAGAGTTGCAGTTCCTGCTGGCCGAGGCGAGGCTCAAAAACCTGATCAGTACGGAAACTGCACAGGGCTATTATGAAAAGGGTATCCAGGGTGCTTTTACTTACCTGAACACGACGATGCCGGCCGACTACCTGACACGTACGGGTGTGAGGTTTGATAACAGCACTGCGCTAAACCAGATCATTACACAGAAATGGATCTCTCTGTTTTATACCGGACTGGAGAACTGGTTTGAGTGGAGAAGAACAGGTTTCCCAGTGCTGAAAGCAGGTCCGGATAACCAGAACGGCGGTCTCATACCGCGCAGGTTAAAATATCCGCTGGATGAGCGTCTGCAAAACCCGGATGCGCTTAATACAGCAATCGCAAGACAAGGGGCAGACAATATCAATACCCGCGTCTGGTGGGATAAATAACAAAGAAAAAGCCGTCTCCTAATAGGGGGACGGCTTTTTTGTTCTTACCAGAATTTGACATATAAAGCTGTAATGATCAGCAGTGTCAGAATGATCAGCGCCAATGTTGAAGGCTTCACATTAAACATGCTTTTATCCAGCTCAAAAGCTTTAGGGTTTACTTTAGGTCCGGCATAACTCATGGCAATCATAATCACCATCGTAAAGGCGAAGGACAATCCCATACAGATATGGAAGGGGATTTCCCATCCGCCGGAGCCGTTTGGATAGGCGGTATACAAGATCGTCTCATGACCAAGCAGTCCCGGAGCCAGCTCATTAAAGAACACTGAGAACAGGAAGCCCGCCAGTACACCCGCAATCGCCGCTGCACCGGTAGTCCTTTTCCAGAACATCCCTAAGAAAAACATAGCGAATACTCCCGGACTGATAAAACCGGTGTATTTCTGGATATAGGTGAAACCACCCACACCACCAATACCCAGCAAGTCGTTCCAGGTAAATAGCACAGCCAGTACCAGGCCGATCACTACCGTAACACGTCCTACATAAACCAGGCTTTTCTGATCCGTTTCCTTCTGAAAATATTTTGAATACACATCCAGTGTAAAGATCGTCGAGATACTGTTTACCTTACCTGCAAGAGAAGCTACAATAGCTGCGGTGAGGGCCGCAACAGAAAGGCCTTTTAATCCTGTAGGGAGGAATGTCAGCACTGCCGAATAGGCTCCGTCTTTTCCACCAATCAGCTGCGGAAGGTGTCCGCCTTTATACAGTACATAAGCCGCGATACCCGGCAGCATCACGATCAGTGGCATCATCAGTTTCAGCAAACCCGCAAACAGGATACCCGTTCTTGCGGTATGCAAGTCTGCGCCCAGCGCCCGTTGGGTGATATATTGGTTGCAACCCCAGTAGTTCAGGTTGATGATCCATATCCCCGCCAGGTAAGAGGCCAGACCAGGGAAAGTCAGGTACTTGCTGATCTCATTTTGTGTAGATGTAGCCGTAGGTCTTGGAATGATCATCTTGAAATGGTCAGGAGCCTGATCCATCAGTACCTTGAAACCGGCAATGGCATTGCTGCCCACGCCATATTTCTCACCAACGACAGTAAGCGCGATATAGGTCGTTACCAGTCCGCCGAAGATCAGCACCGCCACCTGGATTACGTCAGTATAGGCAACTACCTTCATTCCGCCCAGTGAAATAAACAAGGCGAATACGGCAAGGCCGATCATAATCACATGCAGATACTCCCCGCCGGTGAGCCCGTTGATGGCTACTGCACCCAGGTACAGGATCGAGGTCAGGTTTACAAAAACATAGAGGAACAACCAGAAGATCGCCATAATCAGGGCTACCGACTCATTATACCTCGTTTTAAGAAACTGTGGCATCGTGTAAATCTTATTCTTCAGGTAAACCGGAATAAACCAGACGGCCACAATGATCAGTGCGATGGCCGCAATCCACTCATAGGCGGCTACAGCAACACCGAGGAAGAAACCCTCTCCGCTCATACCGATAAACTGTTCTGCGGAAATATTGGATGCAATCAGGGAGGCGCCGATGGCCCACCAGGTTAAGGTACCCTCCGCAAGGAAGAATGCTTTTGCATCATGTTCATTTCTCTGCCGCTTATGATAGATTGAGTATCCATACAGGGAAACAACCAGGAAATAAACGATAAAAACTACGTAGTCTGTAGTTGCTAAGCTGTTGGTCATAATTTAATTTGGTTAGAAATTTTCATGGTATTTAATGTTTGTTTAACTGATAATATACCTCATTCCACTTTAAATCGTTCTTCAATTGATTTATAGTAGTTTGATTATCGATGCCAACATACTCAATCCCTGCGATATCTGCAAAATCTAAAAGATGTTCTGCAGTTAAATTTTGACTATAGCAGGTATGATGGGCTCCGCCGGCATAAATCCAGGCTGCACAACCTGTCTTCATATCCGGCTGCGGTTTCCACAATACACGTGCAACCGGCAGCTTAGGCAGCTCATGTTGTTCATCCACACCGTCTACCATATTCACCAGCATTCGGAATCTGTTGCCCATATCAATGATCGATGCATTCAGGGCAGGGCCATTTGCTGCATCAAAGATCAGCCTTACCGGATCTGCTTTGCCACCAATACCGAGTGGATGTATCTCGCATTTTACAGGACCTTTGGCCAGGGCAGCATCAACTTCCAGCATATGTGATCCTAAAACAAAGGAATTGTTCGGGTTAAAGTGATAGGTGTAATCTTCCATAAACGCATTCGCACCTTCCAGGCCGCTGCCCATCACCTTCATCGTCCTCACCAGTACAGCTGTTTTCCAGTCGCCCTCACCCGCAAAACCATATCCATCGCTCATCAGTCGCTGCACCGCGATACCAGGCAGCTGACTCATGCCATGTAAATCCTCAAAAGTATCCGAGAACCCTTTGAAATTACCCTGCTCCAGGAAATTACGTAATCCAATCTCAATCTTCGCTGCTTCCCTTAAGGAGCCATGCTGCGCGCCGCCCTTAATCAGGCTTTCCGCCATCACATAGCTGTCTGCGTATTCTTTTACCAGGCGGTCGATATCAGCATCCGTAGTCTGGTTGATCACCGCTACCAGGTCGCCGATACCATAGGTATTCACTGAGAAGCCGAATTTGATTTCGGCCTCCACCTTATCACCTTCAGTTACGGCCACATTACGCATATTATCGCCAAAACGCGCATATTTTGCTCCCTGCATGTCAAACCATCCCGCAGCGGCACGTAGCCAGGTATTTACACTTTCCCTGACTTCCGGATCTTCCCAGTGTCCGGCAACCACCTTACGGTTGATGCGCATCCGCGACATGATAAAGCCAAACTCACGGTCGCCATGTGCACTCTGGTTCAGGTTCATGAAATCCATGTCCATCGTGCTCCATGGAATATCGCGGTTAAACTGTGTATGCAGGTGCAGTAAAGGTTTCTGCAATATTTTTAATCCGCCGATCCACATTTTTGCCGGAGAGAAGGTATGCATCCAGGCAATGATGCCGATACAGTTTTCTGCATTGTTGGCTTCCTGGCATACAGCATAGATCTCATCCGCTGTTTTTACTGTAGGCTTAAAGACGATTCTTACAGGGATTTGTGGAGAATCATTCAGTGCTCCTGCGATTTGCTGCGAGTGCTCTGCTACTTGTCTCAGGGTTTCTTCTCCGTATAAATGCTGGCTTCCGGTAATGAACCAGGCTTCGAGTTGTTTTAGGTTGCTTGTCATAGTATTTGTTTATTGACCGTAATAGGAATCCACACCGTGTTTCCTCTCATAGTGTTTCTGAATTAATGCATCTTTCATTGGGCGTACGTCGGCTCTGATCTGTTCGGTCAGGAATGCCATTTTCGCCAGTTCTTCTACCACGGCACTGTTGTATACCGCTTTGTCGGCCGTCTTGCCCCAGGTAAAGGGAGCATGGTTGCCCACCAGGATCATCTCCACATCACTGTAATTCAATCCCTGTTCATTGAGGTGCTCAATGATCTGAAAACCAGTTTCATACTCATAGTTACCCTTGATCTTCTCATCGCTCATTGGCGGGGCACAGGGGATGGCTGCAGTGGTATGGTCGGCATGTGTCGTGCCATACACCGGGATAGGCTTCAGGGATTGCGCCCAGGCAGTTCCATAGGTAGAGTGAGTATGCACAATACCGCCAATATTTTCCCAGTGTTTGTACAACACTGCGTGGGTTTTGGTATCAGACGATGGCCTTAGCGTTCCTTCAACGGTATTTCCGTCAAAATCTACGATGACCATATTTTCCGGCGACAGCTCCTCATAGGGAACCCCACTCGGTTTGATTGCAAAAACCTTCTTCTCTCTGTCGGCAGCACTAGCGTTTCCAAAGGTGAAAAGCACAAGACCCAGTTTCGGCAGCTGCATATTTGCGGCATATGCTTTTTCCCTGATGTCCTGGTATAAGTTCGGTTGATTATTCATGATGTGTATGTTGTTCAATGTAAGTGCCCAGCGACTGGTATTGCGGATAGCGGCCGGCATAGTAAGCCACATTTTTCTCCTCCGGGAAGTATTCCGAATCAAATCCGCTGCCCATCCCTTTCATCGCTTCTTCAACTGTTGGGTAGATGCCTCCTACTACGGCGGCGAACATCGCTGCTCCCAGCGCACAGGTATGTTCAAACTGGTGGATGCGGATCGGCATGTTCAGCACGTCGGCCATCATCTGCATGATGTACGGTGATTTCTTGGCTACGCCGCCGATGCCGATAATCCCTTTAACAGGAATACCCTCAGCAATAAATCGGTCTACGATATTTTTGGCACCAAAGCAGGTTGCTTCGGCCAGTGCCCTGAACAGGCGTGGCGCATCCGTGCCCAGGTCGAGGTTGCTCAGCGCACCTTTAAGTTCCTGATTGGCATCCGGCGTTCTGCGGCCATTGAACCAGTCGATCCCCAGTTCATCGTCATCATTTTTTGGCAGTAACGCCGCCTGTTTACTCAGCTCCGGAATGATCCTGTCCAGCATTTCTTCCAGCAGCGCATTGGCTGTAGCTTTTTCAATCAGCACCGATTGGTGCAGCAGATTTTTGAGGGGCCAGCTCAGGATATTTTTGAACCAGGCATAGGTGTCGCCAAAGGCCGACTGTCCGGCTTCCAGGCCCATCATTCCGGGGATAACAGAACCGTTTACCTGACCGCAGATGCCTTTGATCAGCTTGCCTTCGATATCAGCAGTGGGTGCTACCAGGATATCGCAGGTAGAGGTGCCCATCACCTTACTCAGGTGATAAGGCTCAATCTGCCCGCCAACGGCGCCCATATGTGCATCAAAGGCACCAACGCCCACCACTACCGAAGTGTTTAGGCCCAGACGGGCTGCCCACTCTTCACTTAACGTTCCGGCAGGTTGATCTGAGGTATAGGTTTCTTTGAATAATCGTGAAGTATAGCCATCCAGCAGGGGATCAAGATCTGTGAAAAACTCATTGGGAGGAAGGCCGTCAAATTCTTCTGACCATAATGCTTTATGTCCCGCGGCACAGCGGCTGCGTTTCATTTCTTTGACATCATTTCCACCCGTAAGCAGGAAAGGAATCCAGTCGCAATGTTCTACCCATGAGTAACAGGCTTCACGCACTTTTTCATCTGTCCTCAGGGTACGCAGGAGCTTTGCCCAGAACCATTCCGAAGAATAGATGCCACCTTCATAATCCAGATAATTGATCTTGTATTTCAGGGCATGTTCATTGATCTGGGCTGCCTCTTTTACTGCGGTATGGTCTTTCCAGAGGACAAACATGGCATGAGGGTTCTCCTCAAAATCCGGGGTCAGGGCCAGGGGTGTGCCCGCGGCGTTTACCGCCACAGGGGTTGAGCCTGTCGTATCTACAGCAATAGCTTTTACTGCATCTGCAGCTACCCGTCCGCTGGCTTTGGCCAGGCAATCTTTGATCGTATGTTCAAGGCCTTCGGTATAATCCAGCGGATGCTGTCTGAACTGATTGATGGCAGGATCACAATACAGTCCTTTTTGCCAGCGGGGATAGTTGAATACTGATGATGAGATCTCTTCGCCATTCCCGGCATTTACGAGTACGGAACGGACAGAGTCTGAACCATAATCTACTCCTATAACATACATATTTGGCTTCGTTAAATGATTAAATGTCTAATTAACGTTTAATTATTTATTAAACGAAATTTTTCAGGAAAATTCCTTGTCAAATAATTGTTGCTAAGTAGTAGGGGATTATCAGGGGTATATAGGAGTGATGACAGCTTAACTCCCCGGTATCGGGTATTTATCGCGATTGCCGAGATGTTTAATATTGTTAATTCATAATCTAATTGCAATGACACCGATTAAGAAAATAGATCAGAATAAGGCTCTGCGAGAAATGGAGGCTCAACTTATGCCAGGTGAAGCGGAGGCAGTTATGGCAACGCTGACGGCAGGGGACGTGAATTCCTGGGCCAGTAAGCGCATCAGTGACGATGACCGTGAAAATGAGGCGGCAGTAAGGCAACATATTGTTGTAGAATATGGCAAAAAACCAGCTGAAGCAGGACAAGCCTACAGGGATATGGTTGCGTATGTGCAGAACGCAGAACTTACGGTGAACTTTAATGCCGATCAGGTTTTTAATCAGAATATCTCAGCGCGTTATGAAAATATTTTTGAACGGAGTGATGATGTTGAGCTGAAAAGTAACAGAGATCATTTCGAAAGCCGCCTGTTCAGATATGGAACAATAGAGCCTGATTTTAAAGCTCAGGAGGTTATTGACAGGATCAGAAGAAATGGAAGCTATGATAGAGGCAATAATGCTGCTTTCAGACCGGTCATACGCCCTAAATATGGAGCACTAAATATTTTTGAACATCGTACAGGTGCAGCAGATGATTACGGTCATTCTTACCTGGTACTTAAAAACTATATGAAGCAGCGATGCACTTTTACCGGGGCAGACTCATTTTTAGCGACAGGACCAAAGTGGTTAAGCAATTTTTTTAATATGGGAGCACTGCTGCGCAGTATGGATGACAATGCATTTGATATCCTCTACCGAAAATCCCAGGGGCAGCATCAAAACCTCCCCGACTTAATATTGACGAATTATTTTCTTGAGGCACAGATTCATGCCGAGGTGCTGCTGACGAGAGATGTATCAAAAATATGTTTTGATAATTATGAGCTTAGCCGGGGAACGGCTCAGGATAACCGGCAGCTCGCTGCAACGCTGGGGTCCTTTTTAGCACACAACCCATTTATTGCAGTAGAATATTTTGATTAGCAAAGAACAGACGATGTTTGATAAATTTAAGAGAAAAGGTGGGGCGCAAACAAGAATGACTACTGCCGAAGTAAGTTCACGAGCAGGCAAACGTATCATCAACGATTCTGAGGATGCTGAGGATGCTGTGAAACAAAGAATCATCGACAGAATTGGTTGTTCTGCGACTGAGGCAGAGTCTGTTTATACAGATATAGTTACACTGATGCAGAGTGCAGATTTAACATACAATTTTTTACCCGAGACTATTTTTAGTTCTATGCCGGCGAATCAGCTGCAAAATGTATTTGAACGTAAGCATATGGGGGCAAATTACATGAATAGCCGCGATAGGGTAGAAGATGGATTGTTCCAGTATAGCTATCCGGAAAGTGATTTTCTTAATGTGCAGGATGTAATTGACAGAATGAGGAAGAAAGGGAGTTATCAGGGTGGTAATAACTCCTCATTTGATCCAAGGATCCGTCCTAAATATGGGGCTTTAAATATCTTCAACCTCAGGGAGGGCGGTGCCGGCAA
The DNA here is from genome assembly GCF_026239695.1 of Pedobacter sp. MC2016-15. Lineage (GTDB taxonomy): Bacteria > Bacteroidota > Bacteroidia > Sphingobacteriales > Sphingobacteriaceae > Pedobacter. The sequence goes on from NZ_JAPIVS010000002.1 coordinate 538,943, forward strand.
TTCAACGTACGGACAATCACATTTCATTTTTAAGGACTATGTCAAACACAGATGCACATTTACCAGTGACGATTCATTTAATATTGAAGGGGCCGATCCCGCCGGGCGTCTGGCGAACATATTTTACCTGGACAAGATCATCATGGAACTGAGTGATCCTACATTTAGCGTCTTATGTTCAAGTGTAACAAATATACAGCTGAGACCAGGTGATGTGAGTGATTTACTGTACATCGAAGCCCAGATTCACTCAGAAATCCTGTTAAGCAGAGATGTAAAGAAAATCCGGTTATCGCAGTGGGAACTGGCGCTGGATTCTCCTGAAGGCAAAGATATAATAGAGAATATCGCTCTTCTCGCCTGTAAATATGGCATTCCTGTTGAGGTATTTAATTGATGGAATCATCAATGGTTCCTGTCAGTACCGAACCCAGATAATCGCTGTTGGACACACTCTTGCCATCAGGAGAAACAAAGAATATCCATACATGAGATTCGCGACCCCGGTATATGTAGAGCATTTCTACGGTAGCAGACAGGTCCGATCTGATTGCCTTATCGGAATAGCAGATATGCTGCGGTTCGTTCTCATTATAAACCATAATGATTGCCCTGTCACTCCCAATCAACTTCATCTTAGCTGTTACCGGCACTTCCCAGCTGACCTTGATCTGATCCGCTGCTTCCAGTACCGCTGTTCCAGCCCAGGCAGGCTCCCGGGAACCCCTGCTTAAAATAATTTTTTTATAGTCGATTTTATAATTTGGGGCAGAGCCAATGAGGGCTCTGTCCCAATTGTAGTGCATCGCACGGTTGAAGGGGCTGTCCTTATTTTTCTTGTGGTAGAAACCTGTTTTAATAAAACGCTTAAAGGGGCTGAGGAACCTGGACAACACATCCATAATGGCATGCTGCGGCTGTGGCTGCACTGGTTTGGTTCTTTTTCCCGGCCGGCTTTTCAGGATATTACGCCCTTTCCACAGCGCGCCACTGCCGGGGCCGACCGGCCCGCTGAACCCTCCCAGAAAACCTTTTCGTAAAATTGCCATTATTGCAGGCTTTTATTCCAGGTCAGCCGACCTGCGTAAACACTGTCTGAAACATCGTTCCTTTCGTCAGTAATGAAAGAAATATATGTTTCAATGATTGTTCTTTCCGTAAAAGTTGGCAACTGCAGCATGTCTGTGCCTGCTGAGCGTCTTGCTCCACTGGTTACAAATACTGCTTTTAACATTTCAGGGAAGTAGGCTACCAGCATCACCTGATCCGATGCATCTGCATTTTTAGCCTCCAGATCGGGCTTCCAGCTAAATTGAAGCTGATGATCATTCAGGCTTACCTTGACATCCTTTGCCGGACTAACATTCCCTTTTGAAAGGATAACTTTTTTGTAATTGATTTTTAGCTTCGGGTATTTACCCATAATTGCGCCGGGTTTATTCAAAGAGGTAGCTACGCTGTAAAAATCCCAGTCCTGGGGTTTAGGCGTATGCTTAAATCCTATCCGTATAAACTCCTTGAGAGGTGTGAGAAAAGGAGAGATCAGGGAGGTCCTCATTAATATCTCCTCCTGACTTTCTGAGCGGCTGTCTACCTTGCCGATCGTGCGGCCTACAATCTTTCCATTGAGCTTGTAGAACACCATGTTTCCAATTCTACCTGTAAAATCGCCAAAGGCACCATCTAAAATTCCCATAAGATTAAATACTTGCTGAAGTGAAATAATCCTCCAATTTAAAATATCCTGCTTGGATATACAAGGTGGTAAATACCTGTTTTGTAGTATGTTGTAAGTATTTATACTGTCTTTGTTCAGTATAAATACGTATTGAAAAGTAAAGAAAGATATACTGTATAGCTGATCACGCAGGGGTTGGTCTGGGGTTACTCAGGGGTTTCTCTGGGCCAGCACAAATGAACCCCAGAACAAGCCTAGAACAACCCCAGACCAACCCCTGCAGAAGAAGCATTTGCTGGCAATTTTTTTAGTCTTTTAATACAATTTTATCCAGAGCAAATACCGGGCATGCAGCTGTAGCTTCCAGAAGTATCAGAAAACAGGAAAGAAATAATGGATGTTGATTAAATTTAAGGTGATAAAAGGCTTAACTGATGAGGTTTTCAGGGTTGGGAATGAAATTCAGGAATGCCTGGAACTTCGCTTTATACTTCTTCTTATCCAGCTTAAAATAAAAGGCGCCCTTTTTAGAATTGGACTTGTCTTTTTCCTCCAGCTTGATCAGCAGCCCTGTCGAAGTGAGCTTCCGGATAAAGTTCCTGTTATCAATTTTAGTATTGTATACCCCTTCGTATAAGCTTTGCAGCTGCGGGATGGTGAATTTCTTTGGCAGCAGCTCAAACAACAGGGGGTGCAGCGCAGCCTTATACCTGATTTTTTGCCGGGCAATCTCTACCATTTGTCCATGGTCGAAGATCAGTGCCGGCATTTCGTTTACCAAAAACCATTCGGCATGATACCTGTCACTGAGCTGTGTTTCATATTTATGAATATCTATAAGCGCAAAATAAGCTACAGAGACAATCCTTTCATCAGGATCTCGCGATGGGTTGCCAAAAGCATACAACTGTTCCAGGTAAACTCCCTCCAGGCCTGTCAGCTGAAGAAGGATCTTGTTTGCTGCTTCGTCCAGACTTTCCCCCTCTTTGATAAATCCACCCATCAGGCTCCATTTATCCTTCTCCGGTTCAAAGCCTCTCTTGATCAGCAGGATCTTCAAGTTTTCTCCATCAAAACCAAAAATAATGCAATCTACTGCAAGCAGCATTTTTGTTTCTGTTGTATTGTATGTCATTCACGTATTTTAAGATAATCCCTGTTAATATTAGCCAAAAGCTTGATAAGTGCAAACTTAAGAAGAATTATGTTAATCGTTGTTTTGACGGTTAATATAATTTTCTCTATTTTGGCGTTGACTATATATAAACCAATAATGAAATCATGAACACGAACAGAAATTTATTTTTTGTCTTGCTCCTGTCTGCAGGCGTACTGGCAAGTTGTAATTCCAATTCAACAAAAAAAGCGGATACCGCAGACACACTGCAAACCAGTACTGCAGCCGCTGTAATTCCTGATTCTGCAGCTTTTGACGTTGCTGTAGACAATAAGGTAATCCATTTATATACGCTGAAGAATAAAAGCGGCGATGAGGTGGCAATCACCAACTTTGGCGCGCGACTGGTCTCTTTACTGGTTAAAGATAACAAAGACCAGCTGACAGATGTCATCCTGGGTCATGATAGCCTGGCTCCTTACCAGGGAAAGGAAGAAAACTTCTTTGGTGCAGTAGTAGGACGATACGGGAACAGGATTGCAAAAGGTAAATTTTCACTCGATGGTAAATCGTATCAGCTGGATATCAACAATGGTCAGAATACACTGCATGGCGGTGCCAACGGCTTCTATAAAAAAGTATGGGATGGCAAAAAGACCAGTGACAATACGCTGGAACTGAGTTATGTTTCCAAAGATGGAGAAGGTGGTTATCCGGGTACGCTGAATGTAAAAGTTACCTATACATTAGCAGACGACCATTCACTCAAAATTGCCTACAAAGCAACTACAGATAAAGCTACAGTGGTGAATTTAACAAACCATGCGTATTTTAACCTGAATGGTGCCGGTGATCCAACGATCACAGACCATACGCTGCAGCTTGACGCTGACGAGTACACCCCTGTAGATACGACATTGATTCCAACAGGTAAACTGGAAAAAGTTGCCGGTACACCTTTCGACTTCACTAAGCCAAAACTGATCGGGCTGAATATCGACGACAATAACGCGCAGCTGAAAAGCGGTAAAGGGTACGACCACAATTGGGTGTTAAGAAAAGGCTCCGGATTACGTAAGGCCGCTACAGTGAGCAGTCAGAAAACCGGCATCATCATGGAAGTGCTTACCGAAGAGCCGGGAATACAGTTTTACAGTGGAAACTTTATGACGGATAAAATCAACAATGGAAAGGGAAAGGCTACTTATGGTTACCGCTCTGCCTTATGTCTGGAAACACAACATTTTCCTGACTCCCCTAATCAGCCTTCTTTCCCATCAACGGTGTTAAAACCGGGAGCTACCTATAGCACAAATACAGTTTATAGATTCTCTGTCAAAAAATAAGGTTTATCAAACAAATTCTGGTCACAGACATTATTTAAGTATCATAAAATATTTTTAAAATGGATTCAACTCATCAAATTGAAGAACTGGCAATTAACACAGTAAGAACTTTATCAATAGACGGGGTACAAAAAGCAAACTCCGGTCACCCGGGTATGCCGATGGGCGCCGCACCTATGGGGCACGTCCTGTATGGGCATTATATGAACTTTAACCCTAAAAACCCCGACTGGGCCAACAGGGACAGGTTTATTTTATCTGCCGGACACGGATGTATGCTGCAGTACAGTTTATTGCATTTAACAGGATTTGATGTAAGCATCGATGATTTAAAAAACTTCCGCCAGCTGCACAGTAAAACTGCCGGTCACCCGGAGTACGGACTGATTGACGGGGTAGACGTAACCACTGGTCCGCTGGGTCAGGGCTTTGCCAACGGTATCGGTTTTGCCATCGCGCAGAAACACCTGGCAGCAAGATATAACAAACCGGGATTTGATCTCTTTGACTATAAAATTTATGCTATCTGCAGTGATGGTGATATGATGGAAGGTGTGACTTCAGAAGCAGCTTCTCTGGCTGGCCACCTGGAGCTCGGCAACCTGATCTACCTGTATGATGATAACCATATCTCTATTGAGGGTAGTACTGATATCGCCTTTAATGAAGATGTAGCCAAACGTTTTGAAGCTTATGGCTGGCATGTGCAGGTAGTAAACGACGGGAATGATATTACTGGCATCATCAACGCTGTGCGCAACGCAAAGGCTGAAACACAAAAACCTTCCCTGATCAAAGTGCGTACACAGATTGCCTATGGCAGTCCGAATAAAGTAAATACCGCAGGCTCCCATGGCTCTCCACTGGGTGCTGATGAGATTAAACTGGTAAAAGAGTTCTTTGGCTTTGATCCTGAAAAATCTTTCTATGTTCCTGATGAGGTAGCAGAGTTTTATCAGGCTGCCGGTAAAAAAGGAACAGATGCCAACCAGAAATGGGACGAGCTTTTTCTCAAGTACAAAGAAAAGTTCCCTGAACTGGCTGCAGAGTATGAGCTGGCACAGAAAGGTGAGCTTCCGGAAAACTGGAAAGATGCACTGCCGGTGTTCCCTGCGTCTAAAGATAAAATGGCTACGCGCCAGGCATCCGGAAAAGTACTCAACGCTATTGCAGGAAGTCTTCCGGGATTAATTGGCGGTGCTGCAGATTTAGCACCATCCACAGAAACAAACCTGAAAGAATACGATTCCTTTACCTCTGAAAACAGGGGCGGACGTAACTTCCACTTTGGTATCCGCGAGCATGCCATGGGTTCTGCCCTGGTAGGTATGGCACTTACAAAAGGGGTCATTCCTTTTGGCGCAACCTTCCTCATGTTCTCTGAGTACATGCGTCCGCCAATCCGTTTGGCCGCCATCATGAAGATACGTCCGATTTTTGTGTATACACATGATAGTATAGGTTTGGGTGAAGACGGCACAACACACCAGCCGGTAGAACAGCTGATATCGCTGCGCTCGATCCCTAATATTACAGTGATCCGCCCGGCAGATGCCAATGAAACAGCACATGCATGGCGTGTGGCACTGGAACACAAGGATGGTCCGGTAGCACTGGTATTTACAAGACAAGGCTTGCCGGTGCTCGACCAGGATAAATATGGCAAGGCCGAAGGACTGGAAAAAGGTGCTTATGTCTTATCAGACAGTGAGGGTACCCCTGAGCTGATCCTGATTGCGACAGGTTCTGAAGTAGCGCTGGTGCTTGATGCACAGGCAAAACTGAAAGAAAAAGGTATCGCAGCGAGAGTAGTTAGTATGCCTTCATGGGAGCTTTTCGAAAAACAGGATACTGTATATAAAGAAGAGGTATTCCCTAAGGCTGTCAGAAAACGTCTGGCAGTTGAAACAGGATCCCCGCTGGGTTGGCATAAATATGTAACCGATGAAGGTGATATTATTGCTATGACGACTTTTGGCGAGTCTGCACCGGCGGATGAACTCTACAAAGAGTTCGGCTTTACTGTTGACAACGTGGTTGGTAAGGCGTTGGGAGTATTAGGTAAATAGGCAGAAAGAAGCCCCTTAGATTTCGTTCTAAGGGGCTCTTTCGATTTAAGGCTTTCTTTATTAATTTACATCAAACCACAGTTTGGTGGTTAAGGCATCGGCACCCTGGTGGGCTACTGCCGCTTTATATCCATCGGGATTTAACGACTGCTCTGTTCCTGGATAGAGGAACCTGACAGGGATCTGTCCGCTGAGAACGCCACCCACCGCAGGAGTTAGCTGTGGATAATCTAATCTTCTCCATTCTGTATAGGCTTCCAGTCCCTGGCTATAAAGGGCAATCCATTTCTGATCACCAATAGATTTCTTATAGTTTGCCGCATTGTACTGCACCGCAGGACTGGCCTTATAGGTAGCAATGTCCGCTGCAGACACACTGTATTGTGATAGTGAGGCTTCCACTGCCTGGTTATAGAGAGCAGCAGCATCTTCACCGGTGAATCCTCTTGCGGCAGCTTCAGCGCGGTTAAACAATACTTCTGAGTAACTCATGATCAAGCCCGGCGCCGCAGGGGCAACAAAGAATGAACCCAGTTTGGATACCTGATCTTTTCCCGGAAGGTTAGACACCAATCCGTTCGCTGCACCAACATAGGTTTGTGTAGCTACCGCTTTCTGTGCAAAGACAGCTAAACGCGGATCGTTCAATGCGGTCAGCTGATCAACCAGTGTTTTACTCACTCTGTGTTCGTCGGGGCGGGTATCAAACAGGTTGCTGATGGGGTTTTGGTTTGGCGAAGTTTTGTAGGCCAGCTGAGCGATTTCGCTGTTCGAGCTGATATAACCAATGCCTGAGGCCTGTATCTCTGCAATCGTCTGGCGTGCCAGCTCTGGCTCACGGTCGGCAATACGCAGGGCGATACGCAAGCGCAGGGAGTTTGCGAATTTCTTCCATGAGGCGATAGAGTTTCCGTAGAGAATATCTCCTGCGATGGCTTTACCACTTGGGTCCAGTGCCGCCTGGGCAGTCTTCAGGTCGTTCAGCAAACCAACATAGACATCTTTTTGGGTATCATACTTTGGCAGCAGGTACTCGCTGATGTTGCCCGCCTGCGTGTAGGGAATATCGCCATACACATCCGTCAGCACGCTGAACAGCCATGAACGCCATACCAGGGCTACACCTTTGTAGTTTGGCGTAGCCGAAGCATCCGCCAGTTTGATGATCTGGTTCAGGTTCACTACGCCACGGGAGTAGTTTACAGACCATAGTGTCTGGAAATCGGCATTGCTGAAGATGTACCTGTCCATATCGGTATACTGGATCTTCGCATAGTGCTGGATAAACAGAGAAGCCGGGTTAAGGGTGTTGCCACTGCTCCAGTAATGGTAGGTATCGGTGGTTGATTTGATTACGCCGGTAAGCAGGTAGTCTGGCTGTGCCGTCTCCGAAGCATTCGGATTTACATTGCTTTCATCCAGGGATTTTTTGCAGGATGCAGTAGCCAGTACAAGTACTGCCAGCAGAGGATATATATATTTGATCTTCATTATCATTAAAATTTAAGGTTGAGGTTGAACCCGATGTTACGTACTCCAGGAAGTGTCAATGCTTCCAGTCCTTGTCCGTTGCCGGTGTTAAAGGCTGTTTCAGGATCGATGTTTGGCACATCTTTGTGGATGATCAGCAGGTTGCGGCCAACCAGGGATACTGTTGCATTTTGCAGACCCACAGATTTGATCCATGACTGCGGCAGGCTGTAACCCAATTTGATCTCTCTCAGTTTCACATAAGATGCACTGTATACATAGGCCTCATCGCTGTTAACGGTCGACTTATAATACTGTGATGCCGGGATGATTCTGCTGTTGGCGCTGCCGTCTGCCAGTACGCCATTGAAGATCATACCGTCATCATATACCCTTGCACCACCAGGGGCTGCGCTGCCGGCAGGAATTTGTACTGCTCTGGCTCCGGTATTGTTATCAGGGAAATAGTAAGTTAAACCACCGTTCTCCGCACCACGGCCCGGAAGGGTTGAGGCCAGCACACCTGTTGTTGTTCCGGTCCTGTTGGTAGCTGAATAAATCTTGCCACCTACACGGGCATCTACCAGCACGCTTAAGTTAATACCTTTGTAGGTAAAGCTGTTGGTAATACCGCCCATCCAGTCTGGTGTGTATTTGCCCAGCACTTTCTTTGTAGCACTTACCACTGGTCTGCCGTCGGCACTTACCAGGATATCGCCTGCGGCATTCCTTTCATAGGCTGTTCCGTATATTGTACCATAAGGCTGTCCCACTGCTGCCAGGATCTGTGCGGTACCGTATGAACCCAGTACATAGTTCTGGATATTACCATACAGCGATTTCACCCTGCTTTTGTTTGAGGAGAAGTTGGTATTGATATCCCAGGTAAAGTTGGCTGTTTTCACAGGTGTAATACCCAGTTGAAGCTCGATACCTTTGTTATTGATCGTTCCGCCGTTGACCAGCTTGCTGCTAAATCCTGTAGAGGTACTTACATCCAGGCTCAGGATCTGGTTAATACTGTTGGTATTGTAAACACTCGCGTCTAATCTCAGTCTGTTCTTGAAGAAGCCGAGTTCAAAACCTGCCTCTGTAGAGTTGGTGGTTTCTGGTTTCAGATTTGGATTGAGGTCTGTAGTGTTTGCATATTGCTGCGGGTTACCATCAAAAGGCGCAATGAAGGCATAGGTATTGATCAGCTGGTATGGGTTGGCATCTTTACCTACCTTAGACCATCCCCCGCGAAGTTTCGCAAAGGTCAGCGCATCACTTTTGATGTCAAAGGCTTCAGTCAGGATTAAACTTCCGTTAACTGATGGGTAGAAGTACGAACGGTTGGCTTCAGGAAGGGTAGAGGACCAGTCGTTCCTGGCAGTAAGGTTCAGGTAAGCATAGTTCCTGAAGGATAGCTGTGCAGAACTGAACGCACTATAGATCTTCTGTTTTGTATAATAGTTAGAAGAGATGAGTGGATCTCTGGAGTTACTTAAGGTATACAGACCACGTACGGCAAGCCTGTTTGCGATCTGGTCGTTATTTTCCAGCGTTGTGGTACGGATGTTTCCGCCTAGTAATACATCGAGGTTGAAATCTTTGCTCAGTTTTCTGGTGTAATCCAGTCTGGCTTCGGTATTGTTTTCATTAAAAGTATATGCATCTTCTTCATAAGAACCAAATGGTGTTCCGTTGGTGCCGAAAGCGATTTTTGCTTTTCTGCGGTCGGTATAGTTATCATTACCTGTTCTGAAGTTTGCAGAAAGGCCATCGATAATTTTATAGTTTAACTCTGCACTACCGATAATACGGTTACGTACCTGGCTGACGGTGTTTTCATTGGCAACAAAGAAAGGGTTGCTGTAATAGCTGTTGTTCCAGTTGATGTTTTGTCCGCTTTCATAGAGATCGCGGAGTTGGTTTACATCTACCTGGCGACCAAACCAGGTGAACTGGAGCATGGTACTGGTAGATCTTTTACCACCCGATCCCGGGATGTTATCTGCACTGCTGTTGACATAGTTTGCGTAAGTATTCAGTGTCAGTTTAGGCGTGATCCTGTAGGTTGAATTAAACAGGAAGGAGTTTTTTGATTGTGAAGAGTTTGGTATTACGCCCGTTTGGTCCATGTTGTTGTAAGACATGCGGTAATCAAACTTTTCGCCGGAACCTGCAAAGGCGATACCGTTATTGAGTGTGCGTCCTGTTCTGAAATAGTCCCTCACATTGTCGGGATGGGCTACAAAAGGAACTGCAACGCCATTTGAATAAAACTGAGGTATTAACCTTCCGTCAAGTCGTGGTCCCCAGCTCTCATCCACTCCGTCGTTGAGGCCGGCACCGGCGCCATCTACATAGCTGAACTCGCCATTGGCACCCTGTCCGTATGAATTCTGGTAATCCGGCAGAATCTGCAAACTGGAAAAAGTGGCATTTGAAGTAACCGTGATACCCAGTCCCTGTGCACCTTTACCTTTTTTAGTAGTAACAAGTACCACACCCGCTGCGGCACGTGATCCGTAAAGTGCGGCAGCATTTGGGCCTTTCAGTACGCTCATCGATTCGATATCATCAGGGTTGATGTCTGAAATCGGGTTGGCATAATCTCTCGATCCTGTGATTGCCGATGCAGAATTTCCTAAAGCCTGCGTATTATCTACCGGCACTCCGTCGATAATAAACAGGGGCTGGTTATTACCTGAGATGGAAGTTTCCCCGCGGATGATGATCCTTGATGAACCCATATCCCCCTGGCTGTTGGTTACGTTTACACCTGCAATTTTCCCTGCAAGGGCATTTACCAGGTTAACCTCCCGGGCTTCGGCAATATCTTTTGTTTTCAGTTCCTGTACGGCATAACCGAGCGACTTCTTTTCCTTAGGAATATTCAGTGCGGTTACTACCACCTCGCTCAGTGCATTCTGTGATTCTTCAATAGCGATATTCAGGGTTGTACTGCGGCTGGTCACTTTGATGTCCTGCTCAGTATAACCGATGGAGAAGATTCTTAAGATATCGTTCTCATTGGCACTGATACTGAATTTACCCTCTCCGTTGCTTTGTGTGGCTGTTGTGCTCCCCTTTACAGAGATGCTTACACCCGGAACGGGCTGGCCTGTGGCTTTCTCGGTGATCACACCGGATATTTTAACAGATTGCGCAAGCGCCATCTGAACTGTGAAAAAGGATAGAACTATCCCTAGTACAAGCTTGTAAAGTTTAGACATATGAATTAGTATGGTAATAAAAATTTGTGCAAATGTAATAGTATTCTACTAATTCTATAGGGTTTATTTTTATAATTGCTTTTTTGTGATAATTCGGCAATTGCAGGTCATTGAGGTCTGAAATCCCACCAATTTGTGGTTATTTTAGGAGATTATAGGGGTTAAATTGGAAATACTCTCTGAAAAAAAACCAGAAAATATAATTTTTAAATGAAATCGGGGTTTTTTATATTAAAATAGCGCTTTTTTGGCTTTTTTAGAGCTTGAATTTTGGTTCTTTAGTCTCAAAATGCAAATTTTAGCAAAAAAAACTTGCAAGATTTGCTTTTAAAAATATATATTGCGGCACTATTAATTATTATAAACCTAAATCAATGACAAAACAACTACTCTTTTGTTTTGTCTTCCTGCTTATCGCCATAGGAGCGATAGCACAAGACAAAACCGTCACAGGAAAAGTGACCTCAAAAACCGACGGACAACCTCTTCCGGGAGTTACCATTCGAGTTAAAGGCGGACAAGGTGCAATGTCAAATGCAGCCGGTGAATTTTCACTTAAAGTACCACAAGGTGCAACCACAATCGACGTATCTTTTATCGGATACCTGATGCAAAGTGTAAACATTCCTTCTTCTAACAGAGTTCTCGTTTCTTTATCTGAAGATTCTCAGCAACTGGAGCAGGTTGTAGTAACCGCTCTCGGTATTACCAGGAAGAAAAATGAATTGCCATTTGCTGCTCAGGAACTGAAAGCTGAAGAGCTGACCAGAACCAGAGATAACAACCTGGTAAACTCATTGGGTGGTAAGGTTGCAGGTTTGGATATCAAACGTAGTAACGCTATGGGTGGATCTACTAACGTAGTGATCCGCGGAGCTAAATCGATTACTCAAAATAACCAGGCTTTATTCGTTATTGATGGGGTTCCGGTAAGTAATGCATCGGCAAATACGACTAACCAGCAAACTGGTCGCGCAGGTTATGACTATGGTAACGCTGCGGCAGATATCAACCCTGATGACGTTGCTTCCATGACTGTACTTAAAGGTGCTGCTGCGACAGCGCTTTATGGTTCAAGGGCTGCAAACGGTGTAATCATTATCACTACAAAAAAAGGAGCTAAAAATTCTACAAACATCACTGTAAACAGCGGCGTAACCTTTGGCAAAATCGATAAATCTACTTTTGCCAAATACCAGACTGAATACGGACAAGGTTACAACTCTCCGGCTACTGACGGGGTGGGCAACACTGTTCCTACTCCAGGTTTCTGGTACAGGGATATCTTTGGAACCGGAAGAGTAATGACATCTCAGTTCAGCTCTGATGCTTCTTACGGACCAAAATTTGATCCGAACCTGTTGGTTTACCAATGGTCTGCTTTAGATCCATTCTCTCCGAACTATAAAACTGCTACTCCATGGGTGGCTGCTAAAAATGGTCCGGATACTTTCTATGAAACTGCTGTAACTTCTAACCAAAGTATAGCTATTGATGGTGGTGGTGAAAAAAGTACTTTTAAAATCGGTTACACCCGTAACGATGAAAGAGGCGTTCTACCAAACAGTAAAATCACAAAAAACTTATTCAACTTCGGCGGATCGTATGAAGTTGCTAAAAACCTGACAATATCGGCTTCTGCCAACTATTCAAAAATTGATGGCCGTGGCCGTTATGGTACTGGTTACAGCGGGCTGAACCCTAACCAGGGTTTCCGTCAATGGTGGAACGTTGGTGCGGATATCAAAGAACTGGAAGAAGCTTATAACAGAAATCAGCAAAACATAAGCTGGAACTGGAGTGATGCTACAGGCTCAAGACCAATCTATGCCGATAACCCTTATTTCTCCCGCTACCAGAATGTAGCTACCGATACAAGAGATCACTTCTTCGGTAATACTACTGCTAACTACAAAGTGAACGATTGGTTTGATGTGGTAGGTCGTGTTTCATATGACGGAACATCAGACATTCAGGAAGAGCATCAGGCTATCGGTGCTGTGGGCGTACCTTCTTACACCCGTGCGAATGGTACTTTCTCAGAAACTAACTTTGACCTGTTCTTAAACTTTAACAGGAACATCACTGAAGATATCTCTTTCAAAGGTTTATTAGGTACAAACATTCGCCGTAGCAGACTGACCAACATCAGAGCGACTACCAACGGTGGTTTGGTTGTTCCGGGATTATATTCACTGTCTAACTCAGTAAGTCCGATTGAGGCTCCGGTTGAGCTTTATGAAAGAAGAGGAGTAGACGGTCACTTTGCCAGTGTAACATTTGGCTACAAAGACTTGTTCTTCCTTGATGGTACCATCAGAAGAGATCAGTCGACTACCCTTCCTGATGGCAATAACGCTTTCTGGTACCCATCTGTAGCAGGTAGTTTTGTTTTCTCTAATCTGTTGAAAGACTGGAAATGGCTTTCTTATGCTAAGTTGAGATTAAACTATGCTGAAGTAGGTAACGATGCGATTCCACTAAGTGTATTTGACACTTATACTAAGCCAACTGCTTATGGTTCTATTCCATTGTTCTCTCTTCCTGATACTAAAAATAACGGAGCGCTTAAACCGGAACGTACTAAAAGTATCGAGGCTGGTTTAGAAACTTCTTATCTGAACAGCCGTGTAGGATTGGATGTTACTGTATATAAAACTAACACGATCGACCAGATTACTCCTGTTTCTGTAACTACTGCTACAGGATTCTTGAGACAATATGTAAATGCCGGTGAGGTACAGAATAAAGGTATCGAGGTTTCGGCTTTCGTAACTCCTGTTAAAACCAGGGATTTCTCATGGACAATGAACCTGAACTGGTCAATGAACAGAAGTAAAGTACTTTCATTGTATGCTGATGTACAAAACATCGAGATCAACCAGGCTTCACTGTCAGGCGCGGTTACTTACAACGCAGCTGTTGGTCAGCCTTATGGCGTGATCAAAGGAACAAACTATGTATATGTTAATGGTCAGCCAGTAGTTAACGCTAACGGTTACTATGCTGCTACTCCAAGTTCAGCGGAAATCATTGGTGATCCAAATGCTGACTGGATGGGCGGTATCGGAAATACTTTCAAATACAAAAACGTATCCCTAAACTTCCTTGTTGATATTCGTAAAGGCGGTGACCTGTGGTCGCTGGATCAATGGTATGGTCAGGGAACAGGTTTATATCCAAACTCTGTAGGTACAAATGACTTGGGCAACCCGGTTAGAAATACGTTGGCAAATGGTGGTGGTATCATCCTTCCGGGTGTACTGGCTAACGGTCAGCCAAATACAACTCGTATTGATGTGTCTAACTCAGGTAACTCTCCATACGGATATCCAAACAACCCTCCACGTGCTTCTGCGATCTATGACGCTGGTTATATCAAGCTGAGAGAGGTAGCATTAAGCTATTCATTACCACAAAAATTTGTAAGCAAACTGCGCGCATTCAAAGGTATTGACGTTTCATTGCTTGGACGTAACCTTTGGATCATCCACAAAAATGTTCCTTATGCAGATCCTGAAGACGGTTTGAGTTCAGGTAACTTGCAAGGATACCAGAGTGGTGCTTACCCAGCTGTGAGAACGATCGGTTTCAATGTTAAATTAAGATTATAAGATACGAGATGAAAAGATTATATAGCATTTTAATCGCAGCAGCTTTATTAAGCGGTTGCGCCAAAAACCTGGACGAATATAATATCGACCAGAAACGGGCTACTGTAGTGCCTGCTGCTACGCTGTTTACAGCGGCGCAGAAAAGTTTTGCAGATGTACTGACCAGTCCGAGTGTAAACACAAACGTATTCCGTTTCTATGTTCAGCAATGGACAACCACAGAATACCTGGATGAGCCAAGATATAACTTGTTAGCCAGACCATTGCCACAGGCATTCTGGAGTGCAATTTATAAGGATGTACTGAGCGACCTGAATGAGTCTAAAAGAATCATCAATGCTGATGCCCTGATGAATGCTGATGTGAAATCAAATCAACTGGCGCAGATTGGGGTAATGGAAGTATTGGCATGGTCTACACTGGTAAATACTTTCGGTAACATTCCCTATTCTGAATCTTTGAACATCAACAACGTTCAGCCTAAGTATGATGATGCTGCTACAGTATATGCTGATTTACTGGTACGTCTTGATGCGGCTATTGCTGGATTTAAACCTGCGGCAGCTGGTTTTGGTACTGCCGACTTAATTTACAGTTCAAACGCAGCTCCTATTGCTGCATGGGTTAAATTTGCAAACTCTCTGAAGTTAAGACTAGGTCTTATTCTTGCAGATAAAGATGCTGCAACAGCAAAAAGAGTAATTGAAGCTGCGGCTCCAAATGTTCTGGCTTCTGCGGCAGATAATGCACGTTTCCCTTATACTACTTCTACACCAAACAATAACCCTATTTCAACAAATGCAAACAGAGCTTTAACATCAAGAACTGACTATATTGCTGCAAGTGCTTTAGTTGACAGGATGAATACACTGGCAGATCCACGTCGCCCAGGCTTCTTCACTACTGTTGGTGGTGCTTATGTGGGTGGTTATTACGGTTTCTCTAACTCCTATGCAAACTTCTCTACCATGGCTACAAGAATTACAGCATATGATTTTGAAGCTTTGTTGTTAGATTATCCTGAAACTGAATTTGCATTGGCAGAAGCAGCGGAAAGAGGATTTGTTGTCCCTGGAACTGCTGCATCACATTATAACAATGCGGTTACTGCCTCTATCGTTTACTGGGGTGGAAGTGCTGCCGCTGCTGCAACTTATCTTGCACAGCCAGCTGTAGCTTATGCAACTGCTTCTACAAATTATAAAGAGAAAATCGGTAACCAGAAATGGATCGCTTTGTATAACCGTGGTTACGAAAGCTGGACTGAATGGAGACGTTTGGATTTCCCTGTGCTTGCTCCACCAAGTGCTGCAACTGCGCCTCCGGGACAAAGTGTACCTTCTGGTTTAACCATTCCGGTACGTTTGATCTATCCGATCAACGAGCAAACATTAAACGGTACTCAGAGAGCTGCAGCTGCTGCAGCAATCGGTGGCGACTTAGTAACAACCAAGTTATTCTGGGATGTTAACTAGGAACCTATGATTCCTTCTATATAGAGGATATAAAAAATCCCGGGAAATTCGTTTCCCGGGATTTTTTTATGAATATCATTTGGACACAAAAAAACCGCTTCCTTTTGGAAAGCGGTTTTTTTAGTGGGAGATACTGGGTTCGAACCAGTGACCCCCTGCTTGTAAGGCAGGTGCTCTGAACCAGCTGAGCTAATCTCCCTTCGGTTCTGCCATTTGTATTCAGCATGACTGCTGTTTCTCAAATAAAAACCCCTCAAAAGGTGTCTGAAGGGTTTATTTGGTGGGAGATACTGGGTTCGAACCAGTGACCCCCTGCTTGTAAGGCAGGTGCTCTGAACCAGCTGAGCTAATCTCCCCTTGGTTCTACTCTTTCGCTTTTCAGCCAGCTGAGTAAGCTGTTCCCCGTTGTTGGGAGTGCAAATATACACCTCTAATTTAAAACTCCAAAACTTTTCGCATATTTTTATGATAACACATCAAGAAGTACCTGATGCGATTTTATTTCTCCAAAAGAAGCGGTGTGTAAGGTGTAGTAAACCAGTATTTTATCCAAAATCAGTCGCCGGGTGGTATTGTCAATTTTTATTTCAGATAAATTTTCAAAAGGGGTACTGAAAAGCGAAATAAACAACAATGCCGGTGTTTTTTCGATAAAATAGGGGTGCAGAGGGGGCAGGGATTTAAATTCACCTTCCTGCAGGTCGAAAAAACTCTGATTGCTCTTGGTTTGCGTGCTTGGGGCAAAACCCAGGAAGCGTGAAAGTTTTAACAGAAAGGCCAGGTGAAAGTTGGCGCCTGCATTTTCGGATTCGTCATACCAGGATATGGCGTTAAAGATATAGTCGAAGATATTTTCATCCGCATTTTGCTGCCGTATACTTTTATACAGCACCTCGTTTAAAAAGATCACAATGGTACTTTTAATGATATCGTAGGGGATGGTGCGGAAAACCGGTGAAGGGCGGAGTTCCGAGATACGCTGGATGCTGGTGTTGGCTTTGTGGTAAACCACCATGTCTACCAGGTGCAGGGGCTGCAGCATGTTCATCCTGATCTTTGCCTTGGGTCTTTTCACGCCGTTGATCAGGTAGGACTGAATCCCAAACTTTGCCGTAAAGATTTGCACTACCACACTGCTTTCACTGTACAGCGTAGTTTTTAAGACGATACCGCGGGTTTTGTGCAGCATGTCAGATCAGCTTTGGAATAAAAATAATAGCCCCTGAGATCACCGCAATACCTGCCGCAACGAGGACTGCGCCTGCAGCAACATCTTTGACCTTGCCTGCCTGTGCATTAAAACCCGGCGAAACCAGGTCGACCAGCAATTCTACCGCTGTATTTAAAAGTTCTGCTACCAGTACCAGACCAATGACGATGACGATGCAGGTCCACTCGGCGGCCGACAAATGAAGATACCAGCCGGCAATCCCTACCATAGCAATCGCAGCAAGATGAATCCTGAAGTTCATTTGTGTTTTTGCAGTATAAGTGATTCCGGATAACGCATATCCAAAACTTTTTACTAATCTTCGCATATCATTTTAATATTGCCTCAAACGTATAAATTATAACTATTATTTGATGTGATGCACTATATAATCACTTTTTTACCTTCTCAACACAATTATTCGTTGAGTAAACAGTTTATTTGTGTACTTGTTACACTTACCCTTTTGTTAAACCAGATACATATATAAACCAGATTCATTAATTTAAACATGGAAATCAGTACTCCCGTTAAAAAAACCAGTTCAGTTATCCCTCTCATTACAATGACACTTCTTTTCTTCATGTGGGGCTTTATCACCTGCATGAACGATATCTTAATCCCGCATCTGAAAGAGATGTTCAGCTTAACTTTCCTGCAGTCGATGCTCGTTCAGTTTGCCTTTTTCGGCGCTTACTTTATCGGCTCCCTGATTTATTTCATGATCTCTTATTATAATGGTGACCCCATCAACAAAGTTGGTTATAAAAAAGGAATTATTTCGGGTGTAATCCTGTCCGCTATCGGCTGTTGCCTGTTTTATCCTGCAGCCAGTATGTCTGTATATGGCGTATTCCTTGCGGCCCTGTTTGTTCTGGGCCTGGGCTTTACCATCCTGCAGATCACTGCAAATGCTTACGTTACGCTGCTGGGTCCTGAAGAAAGTGCTTCGAGCCGCTTAAATCTTACCCAGGCTTTCAATTCATTTGGAACAACGATCGCTCCGGTTCTGGGAGGCCATTTGATCTATACCTTATTTTTAGTTGATGGTAAAGTTACCGCCGATTCTACACGTATTCCCTATCTGATCTTTGCCGGTATCCTGATTGCCCTGGCGGTAATCATCAGCCGTGTGAAACTGCCTTCTTTCAGTTCTGAAGAATCTGCTGAAAGAGGACTGGGTGCCTTAAAGTTTCCGCAATTGAAAATGGGCGTGTTCGGGATTTTCTGCTATGTAGGTGCTGAAGTGGGGATCGGAAGTTTACTGATCAGTTTCATGGCACAGGAGGATATCATGAACCTGCCGGAGGTGGTGAGCAAAAACTACCTTGCCCTGTACTGGGGTGGTGCGATGATCGGAAGGTTCCTTGGAGCGATCTCCCTGAGCAGCCTGGCACAGGCAAAGAAATTCATTTATATGATCCTTGCTGCTGCAGCGGTTTATGCCGTGGTATTCAGTATCGTAGACCTGACCTTTGCACAAACGAGCTTCTTTATCATTTTTATTGTTCTTAATATCGTTGCTTTTGTCATCGGTAAATCTGCCCCTGCGCGTACGCTCGTATTGTTTGCGGGTGTAAATATCGCACTGCTGCTGATCTCAGTATTCAGCAAAGGCAGTATGGCTTTGTATCCGATTTTAGGTATTGGTTTGTTTAACTCGATCATGTTCTCAAATATTTATACGCTGGCTATTTCAGGTTTGGGTAAATATGTAAGTCAGGGTTCATCACTGCTGGTGATGGCGATTTTAGGTGGTGCGCTGGTTCCGGTGATTCAGGGCGCGATGGCCGATTCTATCGGTATCCAGAACTCGTTTTTCCTGCCTGTAGCCTGTTATGCCTACATCCTGTTCTTCGGTTTATACTGTATGAAACGCGTACAAGTGTCACTAGACGGACCGGTAAGGGTAAATCATTAAAGTATGTCTCTTGAAAAACAGGAACTCCATCCCAGGAATTTACACCGTTCGCGGTATGATTTCCCGGAATTAATTCAAAGTTACCCGCAGTTGGCGCGTTTCGTGTTTACGAATCCCTATGGCGACCTGTCTGTAAATTTTGCCGACCCTGAAGCGGTAAAAACATTGAATGCCGCTTTGCTAAAGCATTTTTATGGGATTGTAAACTGGGATATCCCAGCAAATTATCTTTGTCCCCCCATACCCGGCAGAGCCGATTATATCCATTACCTGGCAGATTTGCTGGCTGCAGGAAATAACAATGTCATCCCCACTGGAAACAAAGTGCGAGTTTTGGATATTGGGGTAGGTGCCAACTGCATCTATCCGATTATTGGTCACCAGTCCTACGGCTGGCAGTTTGTAGGTTCTGACGTAGATAAACGGGCACTCAGTTCGGCTCAGAATATTGCGGCTGTAAACCCGGCCTTAAAAAACGACCTGACTTTCCGCCTTCAGCACTCCGCAGCTCATATTTTTAAGGGCATTGTAAAGCCCGGAGAATTATTTGACATTACCATGTGTAATCCACCTTTTCATACTTCTGCAGAAGAAGCGCAGATGGGCTCGCAGCGTAAAGTAAGAAATCTGGGGAAACAAAAGGGGAAAGAAGTAGTGCTGAACTTTGGCGGACAGCATGCTGAACTCTGGTGTAAAGGTGGTGAAGTGGAGTTTATCAGGAAGATGGTGCGGGAGAGCGCTGAGATCGGCAGTCAATGCCGCTGGTTTACAACACTGGTTTCCAAAAGCGCCCATTTGCCGATGGTATATGATGCGATTGACAGGGCAGGAGCTACTGCAGTGAGAACGGTTGGCATGTCGCAGGGACAGAAGCAAAGCCGTTTTGTGGCATGGAGTTTTTTAGTAACTTTAAGCCATGATCTATAAACCTACCTATCAGGCAGCGCGCATTATTGCTACAAAAGTTGAAGCTATTTTTGCCGGGCATCTTGACACTGCCAGGGATAGTGGGGAAGAAGATCTTGCACATTTGCCTTCGGCAGAGATCGTGGAGGCTATTCTCGATGCTGCTTTCTGGGCGAGTATACGTAAGGAAGAGGGACATTCGCCAAAGATTTCACTGGCCTTTTTACCGCCGGTACAAGCGGGAAATCCACTGCTTTTCAGACAGCGCCTGCCTTTAACGCCTACTACGCTGGTGAAGATTGCGCCCGGTATTGAGCGTGCGGGAATTCACCTGGGCATCTGGCTGGAGGATGACGGATTGTATATCTGGGGAACAACCACCAGTATCCCGAATTTCTGTTTTGTCGTGGATGTTTCTGAGCCGGCATTGCTGGTGATCAAACACAGGCGTATATACGGTTTTGGCAAATTCACCAACATCGCAGTACTCAAGGGTGACCAGATTAAAATTGTAGATGGCGATACGACAAGACTTCCGGATTGTCCGCCGATTTTATTATCATTATTAGACCTTACCGCGCCTTCGTACTGGAACGATACCGTAAATGTGATGATCCAACTGGCCGTATCCATGCGCTCGCATCAGCGTGGCGGGACATTGCTCGTGGTGCCCCATGGTACAGGAAGCTGGTTACAGTCGATCGTCAAGCCTATCCAGTATGGCATACAGCCTGCCTTTGTGGGCCTCTCCAACCTGTTACGGCAGGAACGTAAGGAAGCGAGCCAGATCTTCTGGCAAACGGCTTTGAGAAGGGAAGTAGAGCATCTTGCGGGCCTTACTGCCGTAGATGGAGCTACGGTAATTACTGATGAATTTGAATTGCTGGCTTTTGGTGCCAAGATCGGACGTGCCAAGGGAAAGGATGCCATTGAGGATATCTCTTTTGTAGAGCCTATTGCCGGTGGCGGAGCAGTGACCATGCATGCTGCAAAAGTGGGTGGCACAAGACACCTTTCGGCGGCGCAGTTTGTACATGATCAGAATGATGCCATCGCCATGGTAGCTTCACAGGACGGGCATTTCACCATCTATTCCTGGGCTGCATCTCAGGAGCGTGTTCAGGCCCATCGTATTGATACCTTACTGCTGTAGGGGCAAAAAAAAAAGCACCCGGTATCTCCAGGTGCTAAAAATTAATCTATTATTTAGGTTCTTATGTGATATAGATCAGGAGAAAATAATCGCTCCTGCGACGGTGACTACAAATAATACGACCATTACGATTCTGTCTACACTTACCCATTGTTTGTGAGTTAATGCTTTTTGTTTTGTCTCACGCTCTTGCCTTGCAATTGCGGGGAAAAGAAGATTCATTTTAGCCAGCATAGAATTGATGTTTTTAGTAGGTACCAGATTAAGTACAAACGCTGCGCCAAAACCCTGGCCTATACTAAAATGTTACTAATTCTTTCTTTGTGTTGACAATGCTTTTGTAATGATGATCATAACCTTGATTTTTAATATGTTGAAACATATAGATGTACTATTTATGCAACGATTTCCGCAGCACACTGTTCTTTTTTCCATAACAGTAATAGATGATAAGACCCAATGCCAGCCATACAATCAGACGGAGCCAGGTTTCCCATGGCATAAACACCATCATAGCTAAACAGGTCAGAATACCGAGTATAGGAATCAGCGGAACCAGAGGAACTTTGAAGGGACGCTCAGCATCAGGATCGGTCTTTCTCAGGATCAGAATACCTACACAAACCATCAGGAATGCCAGTAAGGTGCCAATGCTGGTCATCTCGCCTACTACAGTAATAGGAACGAAAGCTGCGAAGATGGCGATGAAGCCACAGAGCAAAATGTTTGATTTATAGGGTGTCTTGTATTTAGGATGCACCTCTGAAAATACTTTTGGCAGGAGGCCGTCGCGGCTGATCGAATAGAACATCCTCGACTGCGCCATGAGATCGATGAGAATCACTGAAGTATAACCGATCAGGATGGCCAGGATGATGGCCTGACTGAGCCAGGCGAACGGAGTTTTCTCAATCGCTATGGCTACCGGTGCACCACTGTCGGCAAATTCCTTGTAGTTTGCCAGTCCCGTCATCACATGCCCAAACAAACCGAAGAGTACAGTACATACCAGCAATGAACCCAGTATCCCGATAGGAAGGTCCCTTGATGGTTTCTTAGTCTCCTGTGCTGATGCGGCTACGGCATCAAAGCCGATGAATACAAAAAATACCAATGCTGCTCCGCGCAGCACGCCACTCCAGCCGAAATGACCAAACTCACCGGTGTTCTGAGGAATATAGGGTTTATAGTTTGAAGGATCGATGTATCTCCATCCGAGTGCAATAAATACGAGCACTACGCCCACCTTCAGGAATACGATGATTCCATTGACGATGGCAGAGCCTTTGGTACCGCGAATCACGACAAGGGTCATGAGGACGACAATGAGGGCTCCGGGAATGTTTATCCAGCCATGTACGATAGATCCGTCGCTGAGTTTCGCCGTTTCAAAAGGCGACAGGGTAAGCTGTGCAGGGAGATAGATATCGAAAGATGCCAGAAAACGTGTCAGGTACTGGGACCAGCTGATGGCTACGGTAGCACATCCTACTGAATATTCAAGGACCAGGTCCCAGCCAATGATCCAGGCAAAAAACTCGCCCATAGTGGCATAGGAGTAGGTGTAGGCGCTGCCTGCTACGGGGATCATGGAGGCGAATTCTGCATAACATAATGCAGCAAAGCCACAGCCGAGGGCGGCAATGATAAATGAAAGGGTAACGGCAGGTCCGGCATAATTTGCAGCGGCAAGCCCTGTGATAGAGAAAAGTCCGGCGCCGAGCGTCAGTCCTACGCCAATCAGAATCAGGTTTACAGGTCCCAGGGTTCTTTTGAGCGACTGGTCTGAGTTTTCCGCGGCTTCAATTCTGATGAGGTCAATAGATTTTTTGAGCATAAAATCTTAATCATTTTTAATCTGCAAAAGTAGAATATTGTTTCCATGATATCCTACTGTTATTGTAGTATTAAAATAATAAAAAATATTCTTCCTGATAATCAATGTGTTGTGTGTGTCTTTCTGGTACGTATAGTACTATGTATTGCATATTACTGTTTTAAACACATAACTTTGTTTTATGATAGCAGAAAATACACAAACACAAATGCGCAAGGGCATACTCGAATATTGTGTGCTCCTGATCATATCAAGGGGAGAGATCTATGCCTCTGATATTATTGCAGAACTCAAATCAGCCAAGCTTCTGGTAGTGGAGGGCACTTTATATCCGCTGCTCACCAGGTTGAAGAACAACGGGCTGCTCAATTATAACTGGGTGGAGTCTACGGGTGGGCCCCCGCGGAAATATTATACGCTCACTCCGGAAGGTGTTTCTATACTTTCCCAGCTGGATGGTACCTGGCAGGAATTGTCCTTCGCCATTGCACAATCAAAAGAATCAAAGAAAAATTAACCTCAGACTATGAAAAAGACACTAAACATCAATATCGGCAACTCGATCATCCATATCGAAGAGGATGCCTGCGAACTGCTCAATACTTACCTGATTGAA
This sequence comes from Pedobacter sp. MC2016-15, assembly GCF_026239695.1. GTDB lineage: Bacteria > Bacteroidota > Bacteroidia > Sphingobacteriales > Sphingobacteriaceae > Pedobacter. The sequence continues at coordinate 562,576 of NZ_JAPIVS010000002.1, forward strand.
GTTAAACAGCATTTTGGCAAGAGTGCCGACGACTTTGAGATTGTCAGTGATATCGAAAACAGGATTGCCGAGATGTTTTCCGAAATGCTGCATACGCAGCAGAAGCAGGTGATTGAGCTGGCAGATGTGCAGGTGGTGATTGAACTGATGGGATCGGTAAAAGATTTTGAGAATGAATCCGCAGAGGAGGAACCGGAACCTTACCGCAATGCTCATTCCTCGGGCTTCGGGGAGAGGAAGATCTTCAGGGATACCGAGGAGGCAATGGCAGCGGGGGTTTGTGCGGGCTTAAGTCATTACCTGCGGATGGATGTAAGTATATTGAGGATCATTGCGGTGATGACTGTTTTTCTGGGTGGCTCGGGTTTGATTGCCTATCTGATCCTGTGGGTATCGATACCAAGGGCAGTAACGCGCGCCGAGAAGATGGCCATGAAAGGGGAAGCCTTCAACCTGCAGGGTTTCAAAAGGAACTTTGAAGAGGAGATGTCCAATCTGAAAGATAGTTTCAGGAATGCGGGCGACCATATGCGGCCTTTCGTTAAGGAGTCGGGTACATTTGTGACAGAATTTGCAGAGGTGCTGGGCACTTTTATAAGAACAGCCGGGAAGACGATCCTGAAGTTTATAGCGATTGTCATAATGATCAGCGCATCCATGGCTTTGATCTCTGCCCTGATCAGCGTTGCTGCGCTGCTTGGTTTCTGGGATTCTTCTACCACGGAGATCTTTCCCTTAAACATTGTTGATAAAGCGTATTTCAGCACTTTTGTTATTGCGGCACTGTTTGTTGTTATCATCCCGCTGTTTTCGCTGATTCTGCTGTCTATCCGTGTGGCATTCAACAGCCGCAGCATCAACAAGATGTTTTCCTATGCCTTGCTGCTGTTATGGATCTGTGCCTTGTCTGTAGCTATCTTTTATACCGCCAAGATCAGCACTGAATTTAAAGAAGATGCCGAGTTTACTCAGAATGTTCCTGTGAAAGCTTATCCGCTATATACACTGTCTATTGACAGATCACGCTTTTTCAGCAGGGAAGACAGTCTGCGTTACCAGCTGAGTGCAAAAGAGTATACGGGCAGGATTATTCAGGATGACAAAAGTGGGCCATTTAAGGCGCCCAGAAATGTGAGTATCAGGATCGAGAAGAGTGAAGGAACTTTACCATCACTTACGGAAAGCTACAGCTCACAGGGGATAAACTTTGAAACGGCATTGTATCATGCTAAAAATATACATTATGATTTCACACAGAAAGATTCTGTGCTGAAGTTTAGTCCGCAGTTGCACCTGATGAAAAATGTAAACTGGCGTAATCAGCAGGTTAAACTGGTGCTGAGAGTTCCGGTTGGGGTTAAACTGAATATCGACAGGGATCTCGACCGTTACCTGCAGGGTTATTCTCTATGGGATTGCGGGGATGAGGAACACCGCGAGGAACCTTATCAGGCGATCATGACTGCTGAGGGGCTGAAGTGCGTTTTTGATCAGTAGGATCTGGTAAAAAAACAACATAGCCTAATTGATGCCTTTTGCTGCGTTTCAGCAGCAACCAGCATTGATTAGGCTATGTTGTTTTTTTACTTTACAGTGTAACGGTACACAAAGCGGCCCACGTTACCATTGATATCCACGCCTTCGATCACGGCCCTGTAGGTACCTTTACCATCAGAATTGTAAAACTCAACAACAGTATCTCCTGCGGCGTTGGTTACAATTTTCGGGTTCCAGTAGATCGTTGTTCTCAGATCATTACCGGTATAAGAACTTGTTTGTGTAGTATATTTCGGAGAGTAGAAATCTTTAGCCCTGGTATATCCTTTAGGCGTAAACTTGAGGATGTTGTTTTGCGGCATCATCTTTTTCAGGTCTGCCAGTGTCATATTTGATTTCTCTACCTTTTTCGTATTGATCACGATCACACCATTACACTGGTATTGTTTGAACACCAGGCCAAGCTGATCCTGAGTAAATATCTCTACCGACTCCACATCCTTCGGCATGACACTATTCACCGAGATGGCATCCACGGCATTTCCGTTGATAAAGATCTGCGCCGGAGTTCTGTCACCCTGGTTATAGCTGCGGCTCACATAGAATTTGTCGGTATCAAAAGTCATCCCTGTAGCAAATGTCTTCAGACACATCAGCAGGTCGTTACAATCCTGCAGGCGTTCGCCTGCCACTGTGTGATCCGCCATCATACTTAAGCCCGTTAAGGCAATGTGGTCTGCATGACTTGGTTTTTTCACTGTCGCCCCGGTAATCTTTACCTCCTTTAAGGTGCGCAGGTTGCTGTATTGTTTTTTACTGTTGTCCAGGTACGAAGATAAAGTACTGTCAATGTTCACCTGTTCAACGGCTGCTGCAGGGTTTTTCGTTATTTCCGGTATGAATGGCGCATCCAGCATGATCATGTTGTTGTTTCCTGCACCGTAATTGGCATTGATCACCAGTTCGGCACCATCTTCAAAAACCAGGTTTTTGAAGGTGAAGACACCCATGTTGGTGGTGAGCGCCTGTGAAGAAAGCGTTCTGCCCGGACTTGTTAAGCGGAGCCCGGCCTTTTTCAGGGGCATCCCCGTTCTGTCTCTCAGGGTACCCGTAAAGGTAATACCTTCCTCAGGCATGAAGTTCGTCACCGGGAATTTGTTGGCCAGGATCTCCTTATAAGAGAAGCGGCGGTAGGCCTGTGTCAGCATCAGCACATCCAGTTCCTGACGTTTTTTCTCATCGGTTTTAATAAAATAATAATTCGGGCGTTCCACATAACCTTGCAGGTCTGAAGTCAGCAGCAGCGAACTTAAGATCGTTGTTTCAGTATTTTCATCAACAGGTACCTTCTGCAGGTCTGTCACACTGAGGGAGAAATCCCCAACCAGGCGGGTGGTAGAATCCTTAGCTGATATGGTCATCCTAACTTTTTGTCGTGGTTTGTAGGCAGGCAGGTCAGATTTCAGGCTCAGATTCATACCGTCTTTGCGCAGCACAAAAAACATCCTTTCACTTACCGGCTGTCCGTCTGCTCCAAACAAAGTCATCTGGATGATCCCTGAAGGGAATTTATCGGCAGGGATTTTAGCTGCAGTGACCTGCGTTGACAGTTTCGATTGTGCCGCATAATAAACCCTTCCGCCGTTCTGTGCTACGATGGAAATGCTTTTTCCCTGATTTTGCTGGAAGTAGGCATCGTTTGCAACGATTTTGAAGTTCACCACATCCGGGTTAGTTGCATTTACCTGTATCGACATGCCAGATTCAACGGATTTTGGCAGATTGAAAGTCTTTTTCGTACCATCTTTGAAGGTGATGTTTGCTTTATAGGTTTTACTGCCTTCAGCATTCAGGTAAAAAGAGCCCATTCCCAGGTGCGTTGAGCTGAAAGTAGTGATCTGATTGCCATCATTATCCGTCAGTACACCGGTAAGTTCTATGCCCAGACCTTTCTGATTGATTGCCTTAAAGCCTATTTGTGTAGGTACACCCTTTACCAGCTCTCCGCCTTCAGGAAAAAACTGGATATCATTGTTTCCTACAACCGGCTTCAGCACAAATGAAGCAGTTACGGGAGGATCCTGAGGACCCATATTTACCTCCGTAACCAGGTTTCCCGTGGTGATTGGCTCATTTTTGCGGGGACTGATGCTGAGTTTTAAGATCCCGCTCTGGTCGGTCACCCCCTTCCCTCTGCTTACCACTTCATAATTTGAAGTGACGCTCCAGTTGACAGCCTTTCCTGCCACCGGTATTTTATCCAGGTTTTTGAACTGGATTTTTGCATTGATGACCTGACTTTTATCGGTCTGTGTATTGTTATAGCTGATATGTGTGATCACCTTTTTGTCGATCGCTTCTCCGATCGGGATGTTCTTGGTGAAGAAATACTCCGGTCCGGCATTGAACATCCATACCGTATAGGCCCTCACATGGTAATTGTCCTGTTTGATATTGACCATGTCCAGGTCCAGACTTCCGTAGGCTACGCTATTGGTTACGGGTAGTTTGAGTGATTTTACAATAGAGTCCTGGCTGTTGATCAGGTCCACATACACCACCTTGCTCAATGGTGAGGGCACATTCTGTTCAAACGTCAGGTATGCCTTAAAATACATCGTGTCAGCTACGCTATAATAAGGTTTATCGAAATGCAGATAGACCTTTTCTGCAGGATAGCGCTCGGCAATGATCTTGGATTTGTTAAGAATGTTGCTTAAAATGGCGGTGTCCTGCTGGGCTGATGCACTTATACTTATAGAAAAACAAAGTATAAAAAATGCAAATGATAATTTTAAGTAGTTCATGTATTTCTGATAATGCGGAATTAATGTGCTAATATATTGATTTAAGCAAGAGCTTGCCTATGTTGCTAAAGTCTTTAACATATTTTGACATTTAAAAAGAGGCACTGTAGCGGCCCTGATTACGAAAAAGGGGAACCAGATTGCCCTGATTCCCCCTTTTTTATCTATTGTAAATTCTTAGTTAAAGTCGATCTGAAACTGGTTGGCAGGAGTACGTACCTTTTTCAGATTTACCAGCCAGTCGCCTTCCTGTGCGCGATAACCCAAAGCAAGGATCGTCACACTGCGCAGACCTCTTTCATGCAGTCCCAGCAGTTCATCCAGCTGTGCATTGTTAAAACCTTCCATCGGAGTGGCATCAACCTGTAAAAGTGCGGCCTCAGCAATGGCAGTTCCAAAAGCGATGTAAGCCTGTTTTGCTGTATGTGCCTGGTTTTGCTCAGCTGTTTTACCTAAAAGGCCACCAGTTAATTGCACTTCATAATCTGAAGGAGCATCATCAGGCAATCCACGTTCCTGTGCGGCATGAGAGAAAACAGACCTGATTCTTTCTTCAGTATAGTTATCCCATGAGGCAAAGATCAACAGGTGAGAAGCATCTGTAATTTGCGGCTGACCATAAGCGATTGGTTTAATCTTCTCTTTCAGTTCAGGATTGGTCACCACAATCACTCTGAAAGGCTGCAGACCTGATGAAGTAGGTGCCAGGCGGGCTGCTTCTATAATCTGATCAACTTTGTCTTGCGGAACTGCTTCTCCGCTCATTTTCTTTGTTGCGTATCGCCATTTCAGCGCGTCTAATAAGCTCATAATTTCAATTTTCAAGATTAGGTAAACCGTTCAAACAATAGTTGTTAGAACTTGTTACAAAGGTATAGTTGTTGCAACGTGAATTATATAGTGGAGACCGTTTTTACTTTTAAATTACAGATTGCGAAATATCGTCCTGAAATGAAGATTTCTCAGAAAAAACTGGCTCTTTTTTTTGGCGGTGATCTAATTAATTGCTAAACTCGTATATTGTTATGCGTGCATAGGATCTTACCCGTTAACAATGAAGACAACTAACCAAATATTATGAAAAAGAAATTACTCATTTTTTTACTGGGCTTGCCCTTTCTTGGCTATTCCCAATCTTTTCAGGTCAACCTTCAGGGACAAAAGCAAATTGCCATGGGCGGTGCCGGAACGGGTGCTGCATTAGATGAAGCTTCCGTGTTCTTCAACCCCGGAGCAGTATCCTTTCTGAAACAAAATGGCGTACAGGCGGGGATCAGTCCCATTTTTCTGAAAACATCTTTCAGGGAGAGCGGATCAAACATCACGGAGCATAATAAGGATAAGATTGCCACACCTATTATGGGGTATGCAGTATTTGGTTCACCATCCAACCGTCTGCGGTTCGGACTCGGCATCTATACGCCTTTTGGTGGTGCCATGCACTGGGACGAAAACTGGACGGGAAAATATACGGTTACTTCGCTGGATCTGAGGGCAATATTTGTACAGCCTACATTGAGTTATAAAATTACTGACCAGATCGGGATCGGTGCCGGACTTGTCTACTCCAATGGTCATGTAGACCTGAGAAGAGCAGTACCGCTGACCTTAAACAACGGGCAGTCTGGTATGGCAAAACTTGAAGGCAGTACACATGATTTTGGCTGGAATGCGGGGATTTATGTAGAAACGATATCGGGTGTTTCTATCGGTGTTACCCACCGCTCTTCAGTAAACGCGAGAGTGAAAAACGGGGATGCCACCTTTGATATACCAGATGCGCTCATCAGCAGTTTCCCGACAAAATTTAATGCAACGCTGCCACTTCCGGCAACCTCTACTATTGGTTTCGGATTTTATCCATCTGATAAAACTACCATTCTGTTTGACGCCAACTGGGTTCACTGGAACAAGTATAAAGATCTCTCTTTTGATTACGATAACAATAGCAGGATCCCTGATTCGGATTCACCGCGGAATTATCACGATGCTGCGGCACTGCGACTGGGTTTCCAGAATCAGACTACGGCGAAGCTGGTACTGCGCGCAGGTGTGGGTTATGCTTTTACTCCTGTTGGCAAGGGTTATGTAACGCCGGAAGTGCCGGATGCTGACCGTGTCCTGCTGAGTGCCGGTCTGGGCTACAAGGCATCTGAACGGTTTAACATAGACCTTTCATTCCTCTATGAAAATGTGAAATCACGGACGGAAAGGAATATTGAAACCAACCTTGACGGATCTTTCAAAACTCTTGTTTATATCCCGGGGATCGCACTAACCTATAAATGGTAATCTTAAAGACAATATCATGAAACCTATATATATCATCAAAAATATTTTTGTCGTGGCCGTACTGGCTATGGCATCCTGCAAGCCAGAGTTTAAGGAAGTTGTGCCTTCCAAAGGATCGGCAGATTTTTCGCGGTATATCGCCGTGGGTAATTCACTCACTGCCGGATATGCAGACGGTGGCCTGTATCTGGAGGGGCAGCAAAACTCCTATCCGGAGATGCTCGCCGGACAAATGAAAACTGTGGGAGGGGGAGACTTCTTTACGCCTTTCTTTACTCAGGCCCAGGCTAACGGCTCGGGTTATCTGAAGCTGACCAGTTTTACTGCAACGGGCAATCCGGTGATCACCACTGAAACCAGCAACCTGGCAATACGTGCACAGGTAACAGACCCTACCTTTGGCCCTTTAACCTATTACACAAAGTATACCGGTGACATAAACAATTATGGTGTGCCGGGGATCAAACTGCTGCAGATCACAACCCAGGAATATGGGAATCTGAACGGATATTTTGAGCGCTTACTGCCAAATACGCCGCCTTCAAACAGAACGGCATACCTGGATTTTGTAACGGCAAAACCATTTACTTTTTTTAGTATGTGGTTAGGTAATAACGATATCCTCCTGTATGCAACAACTGGTGGTGCCGGAGATGTACCTACACCGAAAGCAACATTCTCAGCGCTGTACAATGCGGCAGTTGGTAAGCTTACCGGCACTGGTGCCAAAGGGGTGGTAGCTACCATTCCGGATGTGCTGAGTACACCTCATTTTAATACCGTTACTTTACCAGTACTGCTGGCCACGGTTAGGGCCACAGCTCCTTCTGTAAATGCATTGTACATCAGGACCGGGGCTGGCACAACACGGGCGGCAACTGCACAGGATCGTTTTGTGCTTCCGCTTGGATCTGCTGGAGTAATTGGTGTTCCTACCGGAGGGGTGCCTTACGGATTGAGTCCTCTGAACCCAATTGAAAGCAAGTGGGTGCTGGATCCGGAAGAGATTGCAGTGGTTAATGATTATGTGTCGGCCTATAACGCCACGATTAAGTCTGTCGCTGCCGCCAAAGGTCTGGCAGTAGTAGATGCTTATGAATTGCTGAAAGAATACAGTGCTGGTAAAACGGTCAATGGTGCAACAGTAAGTGCAGCTTTTGTGACCGGCAACCTGTTCTCACTGGATGGTATTCACCTCACGCCAATGGGATATGCTATTGTAGCCAATGCTTTTATCAAAGCGATCAATACGCAATATTCATCAAGTATTCCAATTGTGGATATTACCAAATACAGGGGTGTGAAATTCCCTTAATAAAAAAAGGCTGCAGTATACCTGCAGCCTTTTTTTATTTTTCCCATCGGGCAATCATTTCGCTATGGTCCCTGCGTTCCGTATTGCTGGCCATGAAATCACTGGTATTCACATTTTGGTTTCCCAGCACAAAATGCTCGGTAGTTTTACCTCTTAACTCCAATTTTGAATCGCCTGCAGTTACGGTATAAAGGCTCGTGGTATTTGCCTTAATGCGTCCGAAAGCATTATCTCTGAGGATGACCTGCAGATTCCTGAGGTTTACTTTCCCTAAGGAGCGGATTTGGGCATGATCTGTAGCCTCTATACAATAGATATCTTTAAAATATACCGTTACCACCAGAGGGATGATTTTGTTGGAACTGATACGGATTTTGTGTCCTACCTTTGTGATGGAGATGTCTCCCGGATCACCCTCGTCAAGGGTTATCTGATTTTTCCTGCTCTGAACAAAATACACGATGGTATTTCCGGTCACGATTACGCTTTTAAAATCCTGACGCAGGCTGTCCCTTACGGACCGGCAGTGATTGCTTGTTTCTGCCGCATGTGTAGCGGCAATTGTTAACCATAAAAAAATGGTTGTTGCTAGTGTTTTCATATCTGTTTCTTTTGACATTCTTTGTGAAAGCATGCGTGTTAGTCGTCTTGTTTTCAGTTAATTATCGTGTCAAAGTAACAGCTTTTACAGTTGCTGTAAAATCCCCGATAAGGGTGCTAATCGTTGATGAAATCCCCCCGCACAGGGGGATTTCGATCTGCCGGATTAAATTCTTTCCAGGAAAAAATAGAAGAGGTTTCCGTTTTGATCACGGGCATCTTTACCATCTCTTATACCTATGAGGGTATCCTCATCCACTTTTCTGAAATGCGCCAGAATAGGCACACCATCATAAACCAGTGCGGTAGAAACCTTACCTCTGTATTCTACAGGCCAGATGCTAGCTTCACCATTCATCGACTCCGTATCAGAAAAGAGCGTGCCGTCTTTGCTGAGGCAGATCAGTGGCTGTACATCCAGCTGTGAAATGAAGGTTTTTCCATACCAGCCAATACCTTCCAGTGCAGCCACAATAGGATGACCGGTCTTAAGCTCTCCACCTGTCCATTCGCCAAGAATCTCTTCGATACTGATCGGTTCCAGTGTGTCATAAAAGGTATCCAGATCTTCCGGATTTAAAACTGATTCAGCGTTTTTCAGGTTTTCAAATTTTGCTTTTGTGCTCATTTCTTTTCATTTATGTATATCCAAAGGAAGAGAAATCTCAGTATAGCAAAAATCCCCTAAAAAGGGGATTAGAAGTTTAATAGTCTGAAAATAAGCTATTTAAATAGCTTAGTGTTTAAGCTTGCTTTTAAATAGTTTTTCCAGCTTTTCCATTTTTGGAAGAATTACCAGTCTGCAGTATGGCTGGTTAGAGTTTTTAGCAAAATAATCCTGGTGATAACTTTCTGCCAGGTAAAAAGGCTGCGCTTTGGTAATCTCTGTAACCGCAGGTTTTCCGTAGGCATTGGTCTTGTTGATCTCCGCTTTATATTTCTCTGCTGCGGCTTTCTGCTCCGGTGTGTGATAAAAAATCACCGAACGGTATTGTGTACCCACATCTGCACCCTGACGGTTTAACGTTGTAGGGTCGTGGCTTTTCCAGAACACTTCCAGCAGTTCGTCGTAAGAGATCTTTGCAGGATCATAGGTAATTTCAGTTACCTCTGCATGACCAGTGGTTCCTGTGCATACTTCTTCATAAGAAGGATTGGCAATCTGCCCGCCTTCGAAGCCTGATTTTACTGATTTAACACCCACTAAACGGTCAAACAACGCTTCTGTACACCAGAAGCAACCCATGCCGAAGGTGGCTTTTTGTAGTTTCTGCTGCTGTGCATCTGCACCCTGCACAGATAGAAGGACCAGAATCATAATTGACAGATATTTCATTTTCATTTGTTTATGTGTTTGTTCCTAATTAACGGATTGCAGGAGAGCACAGATTTCAAATCCAGGGATTCTAAACCAAAATTACAGTCTGCTGATAAACACAAATAAGATGATTTGAATGTTAATAACTTAAATTATTGTAAATTAGGAGAATGACGGTTGTTAATTTTGAAAAGATAACTTTATTAACAATTGTTTTATACTTTCGATCATATAAAAATTAAGTTATTATCTATGTCTACACCTTATATTCCAACCCTGGATCTTGGTTCTTACATTGACGGAACCGAGCAGCAACGTAAAAAGTTTTCTGATGAATTGGGAAGGGCTTTCAACGATTCAGGTTTTGTAACGATTACGAATCATGGCTTAAGCCAGGAACTGATCGATAAATTATATGAAAACATCCAGGCGGTATTCAACCTGCCTGCAGATCAGAAAGCCCAGTATGAAAAGCCGGAGCTTGCCGGTCAGCGTGGTTATACAAGCCCTGGTAAAGAAACAGCAAAAGGTGCTAAGACGGCCGACCTGAAGGAATTCTGGCAGATTGGCCAGACGGTAACCGACGGAGACCCGGTGAAATTCACATATCCTGACAACGAGTTCCTGGAAGAGATCCCTCAGTTTAATGAGATTACCAACGAGGTATACCAGAAGCTGGAAAGTAATGGTAAACATTTGCTGAGAGCTATTGCAACCTATCTGGAACTGCCGATTGATTACTTTGATGCTCATGTCCATAACGGTAACTCTATTTTGAGAGGAATACACTATTTCCCTATTCAGGATCCGGATGCCTTACCTGATGATGCTGTGCGTGCTGGTGCACATGAGGATATCAACCTGATCACGCTGCTGATCGGTGCCAGTGCTGATGGACTGGAAGTGCTGACAAGAAGTAACGAATGGCTGCCTATCAAAGCACATCATTCTGATATTGTCGTGAATGTTGGTGATATGCTGCAGCGCTTAACAAATAATAAATTGCGTTCTACCACACACAGAGTAGTGAACCCGCCAAGGGAACTGATGAAAACTTCGCGTTTCTCTGTGCCATTCTTCCTGCATCCGCGTGCGGATATGGACCTGACCAGCCTGGAGTCATGTATTGATGAGGAGCATCCGAAATTGTACAGCGATATGACTGCCGGTGAGTACCTTGACGAAAGGCTGAGGGAAATCGGATTAAAGAAATAAGAGCCCTTAAAATGCCAAATCCGCCAGTATCATTGATACTGACGGATTTTTTTGTGCTTTTAAACCTGAGCCTTCTATCGGGATCGAACCAATGACCTACTGATTACAAGTCAGTTGCTCTACCAGCTGAGCTAAGAAGGCTTTGAAGCCTGTTAATTGCTTAACAGGCTGCAATGATAGCAGAATTGATTCTGATTACAAAATGTTTTTTTCAATTCTTTAACATTCGGTGTATATCCTCCTGTATCTGAGTAAGAAAAATTACAGGCCTTTGTCGATCGCCTTGTTGATTACTTCCTGTATGCGGGAGCGGATACCCATTTTTACCAGTCTGTCTGTCACGCCCGGATTCACACGGTTGGACAGAAATACATAGACCAATCCACGTGAAGGATCTACCCAGACACAGGTTCCTGTATAACCGGTATGTCCAAATGTTTGGGATGATGCCGTTTCTGAAGGGTATTTCTTTGCCAGATCCGGATCCCAGCGGTCAAAGCCCAGTCCTCTTCTGCTCACGTTCGACTGTTTGGAAGTAAAAGTTTCTACCGTCTGCGGTTTGAAATATTGCTGGCCGCCGTACGTGCCCTTGTTCAGGAACATTTGGTACATAATCGCGACATCGTTGGCACTGGCAAAGAGACCCGCGTGTCCGGAAACACCTCCGGCAAGTGCCGCCCCCTGGTCGTGCACAAAGCCCACCAGCAGTGTTTTTCTGAAGTAAGTATCCTGCTCGGTAGGGATGATCTGCTCTTTGCTGAACCTATCCCTTGGCAAAAATCCGGCAGTCTGCATCCCCAATGGGGCATAGAAGTTTTCCTGGGTATAATCATTTAACTTCTCACCGCTGATATGTTCTACAATTTCACGCATGACATACATGCTGATATCGCTGTATACATATTTACCCGGGGTTCTGATCGGTGCATTGAGCATGCGCGGCCACATCACATCCCTGAAATAATCCTTCCGGATAAAATATCCGTCGGCTACTTTCGTAGGATAGGCCGCTGATGAATCTGAACTGTGATCGGTAGGTTTCACGCTATCATGAAAAGGGATGTAAGGGATGAAGCCTGCCTGATGCAGCATCACTTCGCGAACAGGGATATTGTTCATCGGCGTGTTTCTCGCCAGTGCGATATAAGCACCGATGTTAGTGTCCAGCTTCAGCTTTTTCTCTTCTTCCAGTCGCATCACCATAGGAGTGGTGGCTGTGATTTTGGTGACCGAGGCCAGGTCAAAGATATCCGTAATTTTATCAGCAGGGCCACCATAGGTATGACTGCCATAAGCTTTGTTAAAGATCACCTTGCCATCTTTGGCTACCAGTACCACCATACCTGGGGCGGCATGAGCATTGATAGCTTCAGCGGTAATGTTATCAATGTCGCGCAGGTTATCTGCGTTTACACCCGCATCTTCAGGCAGGGTATATTTTAAGCGGGTAGCGGTAGTGCTGAACCCAGATCCGATCGTGTATTTTGCTGAGATCGCAGTGGTCAGTCTGTTCTCTGCCGCGATACCTCCAAAGATGATCTGTGGGATCAGTGCCGCTGCCTCAGCGCTTTTTTGCTGCGACCACACCAGGGGAGAGTTGATGGTATCAAATGCGGCAAGGGCAGTTTGATCACCATACAAAGCAATAATTACTGCTTTATTCTTAGCAATGGAACTGATAAAATTGGTGTATTTCGGGTTGGTGGTTTCCAGATCTGAAATGGAAATAATCACCGTGTTGAATAGCTTGAGGTCGTCTTCAAGTTTATACAGATCAGCCGCAGGCTCATAACTGCCGGAGCTGAAGGAAGTAATTTTGCTGTATTTATTGAGCAGGCTGTCAGAGATGGACTGGAATCCAAAACCGAGGCTCACCGAGGCAATTGTGGCTTTATCGAGGCCGGCGAGTGGAACGAGGGCCGACTGGTTATTGAGCAGCACCGTGCGCTGAAGGATGGTGGTATTCATCTTGAGCAGGTCTTCATTTTTTCCGTGTTCCTGCGCGCAGGCACTGAGGCTGAAGATTGCCGTGAGACAAATGGTAAGGCTTTGTAAAAGGTTGTTTTTTAGCATAAATGACGTTAGTACATAGAAAACGTTAAAGATATAAAAAGCTTGTCCCGGCTTCGTCACGAAATGGTATTTATAATCAAAAGATTTATGTATAAGGCTTATTTTCGTTAAATTAGCAACCTTTACGAAGGAGATAAATGTCAGATATAATACAACTTTTACCCGAGAATGTTGCCAATCAAATAGCTGCCGGAGAGGTAGTTCAGCGGCCTGCCTCGGCAGTAAAAGAGTTACTGGAGAATGCGATAGATGCGGGTGCAAATAAGATACAGCTGATCCTTAAGGATGCAGGGAAAGCATTAATTCAGGTAATAGATAACGGATGTGGAATGAGCGTAACAGATGCACGTATGTGTTTCGAGCGCCATGCTACTTCTAAGGTGCGCAAAGCAGAAGACCTCTTTGCGATCCGTACAATGGGCTTCAGGGGCGAGGCTATGGCTTCTATTGCGGCCATTGCACAGGTGGAAATGAAAACGCGCAGGCATGAAGATGAGCTGGGAACGCTGATCGAGATCGATGGCGCTACAGTGACCTTACAGGAACCGGTGGCTACGCCTGAAGGAACCAGCATCTGTATCAAAAACTTATTTTTTAATACGCCGGCAAGACGGAACTTCCTGAAGAGCAATCCTGCCGAAATGCGCCATGTGATTGACGAGTTTCAGCGGGTATCGCTGGCCAACCCTTCCATTGCATTCAGTTTGCACCATGACGGACTGGAGATTTTCAGGCTGCCTTCGTCACCACTCAAACAACGTATTGTCCATTTATTTGGAAATAACTATAACGAACGACTGATCCCTGTTGAGGAAGAGACGACGATCATCAACTTAAAGGGCTTTATCGGTAAACCTCAGTTTGCAAAGAAAACCCGTGGTGAGCAGTTCTTTTTTGTGAATAACCGTTTCATTAAAGATGCTTATCTGAACCACGCCATTAATAAGGCTTATGATGAGCTGCTGGGAGAAGATAACTTTCCTCTTTATGTGCTCTTCATCGATATCGATCCCTCAAAGATCGATGTGAACGTGCACCCTACAAAAACGGAGATCAAATACCTGGACGAGAAGTCTATCTATGCGATTATCCACTCTGCGGTGAAACGCTCGCTGGGCAGGTTTAATATCAGTCCGACGATCGACTTTGACCAGGAGACGGCATTCAGCGGAATGATCAGTCCTAAATCACTGGACGAGATTGTGCCGCCAAGCATCAGCTTTAACCCGGATTTCAATCCCTTTAGTGGCGACAAGTCTCCGGAGCCTGCAGAACGTGGTTTCAGTGCCTTCAGAACCAGCGAACCCAAAGAGCAGAGCACCAAAAACTGGGGCTCACTGTACGAAATCTCCAAACATGAACCTGCGCCGCAGGTAACGATGGAGCTGCCTGGCAATGGACCTGAGGATAAATATGCGCCCGTGCAGAAACAGCTGATGCAGCTGCATAACAAATATATTATCTCGCAGATCAAATCAGGACTGATGCTGATCGATCAGCAGGCGGCACATGAGAGGATCTTGTATGAGCGTTTCAGCCTTCACCTGGAAGACAGGAAAGGGGCATCGCAGCAGAGTCTGTTTCCGCAGACGGTTACGCTGAGCCCCAATGATTATGAACTGGCAAAAAGCTTACTGGAAGATATCAAGAGCCTTGGATTTGAGGTGCGTGACTTTGGGAAGAATACGCTCGTGATTGAAGGGATACCTGTAGACCTGGGTAGTAATCAGATCAATGAAACCCAGCTTTTTGAACACCTGATCGAGGGCTTTAAAAATTCGCAGCAGGAGCTGAAGCTGGACAAAAGGGATGCACTGGCAAGAAGCATGGCCAGGAACAGCTCGATTAAAAGCGGCGTGGTGCTGGGGCAGGAAGAGATGAATATGCTGATCGAGCAGTTATTTGCCTGCAAGGCACCTAACTTTAGTATCAGTGGTAAACCGGTGATCCAGACCATGTCACTGGCAGAACTGGACAAGAAATTTGATAAATAAAAGAATGAATAATATCCATATACCTCCTGTTGTTAAAAACCTGCTCATCATCAATGCGCTGTTTTTTGCGGCTAAATATGTTTTTGAGTCAAAAGGAATAGAGCTGGGCTTCTACCTGGGGGCTTTTTACTTCGACTCTCCCTTGTTTAAAATATGGCAACCTATTACCTACATGTTTATGCATGGTGGTTTTACGCATATCCTGTTTAACATGTTTGCGCTTTATACCTTCGGATCAGTGCTTGAAGGGCATTGGGGGCCAAAACGTTTTATCAACTTTTACCTGATCACAGGGCTGGGGGCACTGGGCCTGCAGTGGGCGGTACAGGCTTTTGAAGTTTATCAGATCACGGGATCGGCAATTAACCCCGGAGCAGTAACGATTGATTTATTCAAGGGGATGTCTTCCCTTAACCTCGCAGGTATTGGTCCGGAGCAGGGGCAAACGCTGCTGGGGATTTACTCTGGCCCAATGGTAGGCGCCTCGGGTGCTATCTTTGGATTGCTGGTAGCCTTTGGTATGCTGTACCCTAATGCAGAGCTGTACATCATGTTTATCCCGGTGCCTGTAAAAGCGAAGTACATCATTCCGGTGTATATTTTGATAGAGCTGAGTTTGGGCGTGGCCAGTGTTGCCGGAGATTCTGTAGCGCATTATGCGCATCTGGGAGGGGCACTGCTGGGCTTCATTTTAGTGAAAATCTGGAAAGACAAAAATACATTTTACGACTATTATGACTAAGAATAATCTTTTAGCAGATCTTAAATATAAAGTTTTCCGCTCTGGTAACCCTGTGTTTTTCTATATCGGGATCAATACCATTGTGTTTGTTGCCGTGGCGCTTTTTGGCGTTACCTATTTTCTTGCCGGTAATACGAATATCCGTTTTCTCGACTATGCAAGGGAATATTTTGCTTTCCCGGCGGCGCTGCCAAAAATACCTATCCGTTTTTATACGGTACTGACGTATCAGTTTTTACATGAGGATATCTTTCATATCTTATTTAATATGCTGTGGCTGTTCTGGATGGGGAACATCTTTATTGATTTCTTAAAGCCCAGGCAGTTCCATTTTGTATATCTCAGCGGGGGTGTGATGGGCGCACTGTTTTTTGCACTGGCATTTAATGTGTTCCCTCCATTTATCCCGAGTGCCTATGCGGCCACGGTGATTGGTTCTTCGGCATCGGTAATGGCTATTGCCGTGGCGGTGACAACGCTGCTGCCAGATTATTCTATCAGCCTGATGTTCATCGGTACGGTAAAATTGCGTTATGTGGTGCTGGTCTATCTGCTGATCGACCTGATTGGGATAGGATATTCCAACCCTGGTGGAAGTTTTGCGCATCTGGGCGGCGCCTTTATGGGTTTTATCTATATCAAGTTATTGCAGAACGGGAAAGACTGGAGTGGTATTTTTAAGAAAAAGTCTAAACTTAAGGTCGTCCGCAATGATGCACCCAAAGGCGGATCAAAGAATGCCGCCAGTAAGGTAAACCAAAAGGAAGTGGACATGATCCTGGATAAGATTTCTAAATCAGGATATGATAAATTGAGTAAAGAAGAAAAGGAAACCTTGTTTAAGGCGAGCAAAAGTTAATGAAGAAACGTAGAATCACATTTTTCACCAAGATCTACCTGTTCCTGGCTGTAGTGCTGGCAATTGCGCTGGTGCTGGGCATGGTTGCCGGTAAATTTGATCCCCGTGAACATGCTTTGATTGCGTTTTTTGGATTGGCATATCCATTCTTCCTGCTGCTTAATGTACTGATGGTAGCCTTCTGGCTGGTGCAGCGCAGGATCATCTTTGCGCTGATCACGGTTGTCCTGATTGCTTCAGGCTGGCATGCACTGATCGCTACTGTCGGCATTGTTGGTGAGTCTGGTGTAGGACCGAAGAGCAGCCCTGATCTGGTACGGATGATGACTTACAACGTGCATAGCTTTAAACCCTATGGCGAGGATAACAATGAGTCTGTGAAACAGCAGATGCTGGCAGTAGTGCAGAATGAAGATCCTGATATCATCTGTTTCCAGGAATATTACTCTCGGCGCAAAGGCCCATTTGATATTACGGATAGTTTAAAAAAGATGCTGAAGATCCCTCATTATTATTTTATACCAACTTCAGAAAATAATTACGAGGCGATGGGGCTGGCTATCTTTTCGAGATATCCTATTGTAGATAAAGGCACCATATCTTTTAATACCAACCGTGGTGGGAATGCCAGTATCTATATAGATATCATGGTAAAGAATAAAAAACTCAGGGTCTATAATGTCCACCTGCAGTCGATCTCCTTCGTGAAGCAGGACTATGAGTACCTGGATCAGGTAAAAAAGGACATGGATGCTAAGATCACCCCAGCCAAACGCATTCTGAGAATGCTGAAAGCAGCTTTCAGCAAACGTGCTGCACAGGTGGACATCATGAAAGCGCATATGAAGACCTGTCAGACGCCATTTCTGGTAGCCGGGGATTTCAATGATACACCTGCTTCTTATGCGGTAACGCAGCTTACAAAATCTCTGAATAACTCTTTTGTGGAAGAGGGCACAGGACTTGGCCGTACGTATAACGGGAAATTTCCTAATTTCCAGATCGATTATATCTCGGCCACCAAACCCATAAAGATCATCAATCACCGGATTATACAGGCTAAATTGTCTGACCATTTTCCCATAAGAAGTGACATTAGGATCAATTAATATATCGGCAAATATTTAACTTTGCCAGTTGGGATCAGTAATTTGTCCCGGATAACGAAATAATATCATATACCGATGGAACACGGCTTGCAGCTATATAATACCCTTACCCGTAAAAAAGAGAACTTTGAACCGCTGAATGGTGATCACGTAGGAATGTACGTTTGCGGTCCGACAGTTTACAGTGATGTTCATTTGGGTAACTGCCGTACTTTCATCTCCTTTGACCTGATCTTCAGGTACCTTAAATTTCTGGGCTTCAAAGTGCGCTACGTGAGGAATATCACGGATGCAGGACATTTGGAGGGCGACCGCGACGAGGGTGACGATAAGTTTGCCAAACGCGCAAAGCTGGAGCAGCTGGAGCCTATGGAGATTGTGCAGAAGTATACACTGGGCTTCCATGATGTGCTGCGGATGTTTAATACCCTGCCACCCAGCATTGAGCCTACCGCTACAGGTCATATCATTGAGCAGATTGAAATGATCAAAGATATCATCAAAAACGGTTATGCCTATGAGGTTGATGGTACCGTATATTTTGACGTAGAGAAATATAATAATACTTATAACTATACCATCCTGACCAACCGGAACCTTGATGATATGATGGCGAACACCAGGGAGCTGACGGGGCAGGATGAGAAACGTGGTCGTTTGGATTTCGCGCTCTGGATTAAAGCCAAGCCGGAAACGCTGATGCGCTGGCCTTCACCATGGGGAGTGGGTTTCCCGGGTTGGCATATCGAATGTTCTGCCATGAGTGCCAAGTACCTCGGTGCTGAGTTTGATATCCACGGCGGTGGAATGGACCTTGCTGCAACACACCATACCAATGAAATTGCGCAGTCTGAAGCCTGCTATCATAAACATCCTGCGAAGTATTGGATGCACACGAATATGTTAACGGTAAACGGATCCAGAATGTCTAAAACAGCAGGTAATGGGTTCATGCCGCTGCAGTTGTTTAGCGGCGAGCATCCTCTGCTGAAAAAGGGCTACAGCCCGATGACAGTGAAGTTCTTTATGCTGCAGGCACATTACCGCAGTACACTGGATTTCTCTAATGATGCACTGGATGCTTCGGAAAAGGGTTTCAGGCGACTGATGAACTCGCTGAGCTTACTGGATAAGCTGTCTCCTTCTGATACCACTGAGTTTGACATCGAAGCCATCAGACAGAATTGTATCAAAGCAATGAACGATGACTTTAACAGTCCTGTTGTAATTGCAGAGCTGTTTGAAGCCGCAAGGATCATCAACACTGTGTATGATGGTAAAGGTAAGATCTCGGCCCGTGAGCTGGATACGCTGAAGCATTTGATGCAGGAGTTTGTGTATGATATCTTTGGTCTTAAGGATGAGGATTCTTCCAATACTGAACTGAATGACGTGCTGAATATGGTGATCGATATCCGCAAAAGCGCGAAGGAGAACAAAGACTATGCAACCTCAGATAAGATCCGCATTGGTCTGCAGGATATCGGTATCCAGTTAAAAGACAGTAAAGAAGGTACCACCTGGAATAAAATATAATTTAATACTACATATCTCAAATGATCAATAAACTTATCTGCAGCCTGCTGGCCGCATCCATAACCATCAGCGCCTATGCGCAACGTACAGATGGTACTACCAAATCTCTTTTAAAAGCAGAACAGGAATTTGCCGAAGCAGTGGCTAAAAATGGTGAAAAATCTGCCTACAACTCTTTCAGTGCAGAAAATGCTGTGGTTTTCAGACCCAATCCTGTAAACGCGAAAACCTATTATGCCAACCAGCCCAACAATAAGAACTTAAGCTGGACGCCAGACTTTGCGCGGGTATCGCGTAGTGCCGACTGGGGTGTTACCAGTGGTGCCTATGTGGTTGATGGCACTTCAAAATCTTATGGTCAGTACCTCTCGGTTTGGAAAGCTATCAACGGAAAATGGGAACTGGTAATTGACATGGGGGCAGCCAACAATAAACCCCTGCGTCCGGTAAAGGAAAGTTTTGTAGAAGCTAAAGATTATTTTAAACCACAGTTCCTGGGGCCAAAACAAATTGCTGCGGGCAGGGAGATTATCCTTACTACAGAAAAAACGTTGAGCGCCATGATTAAATCTCATGGTATCGGTGCCTATGGTGGCTTCCTGAATCCCGATTCCAGGGTGCTTTTCCCGGGATATGAGCCTGTCATCGGTAAAGACAAAATTGTAGCTTTCTATAATAGTCTGATGGAAAGAGTTACGTATAAAACTACACAGGCAGACAAAGCCAATGGGGGAGACCTCGCTTATACCTATGGTGTGGCTACGGTAGATTACAGGGCTAACCTGAGAGAAACTTTCAACTATGTATTTATCTACGAGCGTCAGCCAGATCATAACTGGAACCTGATTGAGCAGATCTATACGCCTGTTGAAAAATAAAAGAAGTGATTACCAAATTTGAATGATGAGAAAAGTAAAAGCAACCGCATTAGTGGCTCTTGTTATGTTGTGCCTGCATACACATGCACAGCATTTTGACAAACAGGGAAGCAGAGGTGCCAGGGGATTAATGCCGGAAAATACCATCGGCTCAATGCTGCGGGCACTTGATCTTGGCGTAACCACGCTGGGCATGAACGTGGTGATTTCTAAAGACAATCAGGTAGTACTTTCTCATGAGCCTTATTTTAATAACGAGATCAGTCTTACGCCGGCAGGGAAAGCAATACCTCTGAAAACCGAAAGAACTTTTAATATGTATAAGATGAATTATGCAGATATCAAAAAGTTTGATGTGGGAAGTAAGGTGCATGCACGTTTTCCTGGTCAGCAGAAGTATAAAGCGTACAAACCTTTGTTATCGGAGGTGATCGACTCGGTTGAGGCTTACGTCAAGCTGCATAAGCTGCCTAAGCCAAATTATGGGATTGAGATCAAGACCGTACGTAAGGGCGACCTTGAGTTTCACCCTGAGCCTGGAGAGTTTTCACAATTGGTGATGGATGTAGTAAATGCGAAGAAAATCAGTAAGCGCACGATCATCCAGGCTTTTGACATCAGGAGCCTCCAGTATGTTCACGAGAAGTATCCGAAGATGCAGACTGCGCTGATGATTGATGAGAAAGAGGATTTTGAGAATAACATCAAAGATCTTGGCTTTAACCCGACGGTATATAGCCCTTATTCTGTTTTAGTGGGCAAGGGTCTTGTAGACCGTTGTCATGCTGCGGGGATTAAGATTGTACCCTGGACAGTAAACAGCCCCAAAGAGATGCAGTATATGGTTGGTTTAGGGGTTGACGGGATTATTACAGATTACCCTAACCTGTTCTCACGTGTAGAGTTGCCCTAAGCGTAAACTTCTTCTTTCTTAAGTTGGTCGGGTGTGAAATAAGGAACCTCTACGGGGCCAGGTGTGGTTATTTTTTTTGCTACTGCAGCTAAGTAATACAGCATAATGCATGCCCCAAAGAATAAATAGGACTGCAGGAAATTGAATGGTGTATCTGCGGTTACCTTTACAAATTCAAAGTATTCAGTAATCAGGAGAAATCCAAATGCAAGCAGCAGGAGCGATTTCCTGCTGTTCTGATAATAATAGCAGACAAAGGGCGACATGACTACAAATATGGGTAGCAGGATTGCATAGTGGTGTTCCCATGCAATTGGGGATGCCATTGTAATACACATGATTGCCAGACAAAACTCAATGACATGTGGCTTTCTGTTTTTTATTCCTGCAAACAGACCATAACCAATAAAGGCCAGTGAAGAAACCAGTGTTACATAATATACCAGAGGAGAATAGGCAGGGAATTTCTGATCCCATTCCAGGTTGGCACCATTAAAAGTTATCCTGTTCATTAATCCATTTACAGACTGATTCACATAGTAACTTTCACCATGATGGGAAAGGTAAGAGAGTACTGAGAAGTATTCAAAATTCAGCTTAAAACCGTACATGGCCAGGGATATGGCTCCAAATATGGAAACCACTACAGCTGCAGGGATGAACATTTTCCACTCTCTGCGCAGGAGCGCCCATACCAGCAGCAGGCCCAGCTGTGGTTTAATCAGACAAATAAATCCGATAATAATCCCTACGGCAACTTTTCTGTTTTGCAGCCAGCATAAGATCGCAAGTGTAGTAAGGAAGGTAAGCAAAGTTTGAATCTGTCCCAGCAAATATGATTGAATCAGTGGGTAAAACATCAGTGTTAACAACATCACCAGACCATAAAGAACTACCGGGTTATAGGGTTTAACCTGCGCGGGTAACCCTTTGGCACGTTTGAGTACCTGCAGAAGCAAATGCGCGGTAAGCAGAGCAGTGCCAAAAACAGATATCCTGGAGATCAGGTTAAAGAGGACAATCAGCTGATCGTAGGATAAACCTGTAAATTTTGAAGGCAGGTCAAACAGGAGCAGACTAGTTAGGGGATACTGGAATTTTACACCCTTTAAAAAAAGAGCATCGTAAACATCGTCACCCAGATTACCTTTAATATATTTTAAGGCTGAAATCATGGGCCCCCATGAGTCGGCATTATATGGAGTTCCATCCAGCAGGAAAAGCTTTGTCATCGATAGTCCGTTCGGCCAGCTGTGAGAAAAAACGAGTGTCAGTGAACAAACAGTGCATAAGATCAGCACATAGGAGAGCCACTGGATGAGGTTTATCGTTTTAACTTTTTGTAGAGTATGGGCCATTAATCAGAGAGCGATAAGTAAGCGGATAAGTCTTGACTCAAAGATAACGATATATTCTGACCGCGCTATTGTGTTAAGTGTAATTTGTCATTCATCAATAAAAAATAAATATATGTATGAATCTGATTTCTAAAATATTAACAATGTTACCAGTTGTAGAAGCGGGGGAGACACTGCTCCCCAGTAGATACGATGACAGAAATGCGATGATGGTTTGTCTTATACCTGAATCAACTATTCTGATTTTCTGTGATAAAGATCTGCATTACACTGGATATGATGCCTGCTCTCCTCAATTCTATCATTACGGGCACTGATATATCCTCAGTAGTTACCAGACGTAAAACTTTATCTTCATCTTCGAGGTCGCATGTCCAGCTGATGATGCTGTCAAAGGTACTCAGTGTTAACTGCATTTGATTTACCTGATAGATCGCAGTGATCATTGTAGAAAGGATGATTACAAACTGATTCATATAGCATAGAACAAAAAGGATGTTCAAGTATACAGTATATAAATAGCAAGCTAAGGTACTAAAATAGTGAAGCTGATATTCTGACGTGTGAAACGTACGATATGGGGGATGAAGTGATTGTAGGGGTATTCTCAAATAAAATAAATAATTTCTTTATTGTTTAATTAAATCTTTAGGATTACATTTGTAATGTTAAAATAAAGCATATATGAGTATTTGTTAAACAATATATTAATTTTATAGCATCTCAAAAAAATTGAGGTGTTCTACTAAGAACCTCGTCCATTGCAAATGTGAAACTTTACTAAGCACGAGATAAGTAGAGCCCCGGGGTGCCTATATTTGCAAATATAGGTCCGGCGCAGCTTATTGTAGTGCTTAGAATAGTTTTACTATTCCCCGCTTTCACCGGGTATGCATTGGGCTACAAGAACTGCTGCCGGACCTGTTTTATTTAAGGCCTTCTTTCATTTCTTGTACAATGGTTCTATTGACAACTTAAATCAATAGCATCAAAATGAAACACAAGAAATCAACCGCCGCCAACAGTCACCACCTTTCTTCCCACACGTATCAGATCACGGCCAAGCCGCCGGATTGATCCAGATCTTCTTTGCCTTTTTTTGAATTCTGCTAACGATGAAACTACTCGTTGTGGCTACGCTTTGCCCAAAATTGTCCAATTATCAATCATAAACTAAAATCAAATGACAACCATTCATGAAATCCCGGCTTATCAATTAGATACTACTTACCGCATCATGCTCAAGAGAATTGGTAAGGGTTATACTGCTGCGCAACTAACATTCCTTCTTGGTGCCCCGGAAGGCTACATTCAGGAAATTGAAGCGCTGGAAAGACCTTTTTATACCCCGCATGATTTGGCAAGGATTGCTATTGCATTGGAAGAGTGCAATCCGGATTCTTTATGTTCATCCATCAGCAATGAAGCTCTGCTTAAGATTGCCGTCACTAACGAGTATTCTGAGGGTAGCTTCGTTCACGCTTACTATCGTGTAAATGAGGAAGTTTATCAGGAAGAGCTTTTTAGGTTGTATGAAGAAGAATTTTCCGAGTTCGATGAGATGATGAAAACGGAAGAAACCTTCAATATTTTAAACGATATCATAGATGTACTCACCCGAACTGGTTATTTCTTTGAGTCAAAATTGCCATATGAAATCTTCAAGACCATCAATAACATGACGCCCGAGCCCTTAAGTTCTTATTTTATCCAATCTGCTTTAGACAGATATCTCGCAGAGAGTAATGATAAATTAAGGTTGGTAGGGTCATCTCAAGAACCATATTGTTATGAACAATGTTAGAAAACCTATCCGTATCCCTCAGGATTTGAGGGATACGGTTACCGCATTGCACATCAATACTACTGAAATGATGCAATGTTATATCAATAGCTTTCGCTTTTATCCTTATTTCAGCACGAGAAGCGAACAGGAAAAATCATGTCTCCTGTCCAGGATCAGACATGGCTTAACGGAGTTTCAGCGTAGCGGAAATATCTATGTTGATCCGGTACTTGCAGAAATTAATCACCGGTATGGTAAACTACTGATCAAACTCAGTAAGGATCGCCGGCTGGCACCAAAAGCACATGATGACCAGAGCAGGCTGTTGATCGAAGACTGGGAGAAGGAAGTGCGACCACTGATCAATTATCCTGAAGAGATACTATTGGAGGGTGGAGGCAAACTTCGGCTAAGTTTTGACTTCATGCTCATCAACATTCATTTTGGGCGCAAGATCAGAAGATATATGCAAATACACATGCAGCGCATTTCAATGTGTTATGTATATGCACATGCATATCCCGGGAACCCGTATAATAATGAAATGGTGATGAAGTTTTTTGAATGCCTATGGGGTGATAAGCTAGATGTTTTTGTGCCAAGAACGGACGCTCAAACAGCAGTGATCGAAAAATATGGGAAGAAATTTGAGGAGCTTTTCAAAGATTTGAAACCGGTAAAGAATTATAAAAAACGCTTAAAGGTTTTTAGACCTTTGATCAAAGAATGGGCTGGGAAAATGGAAGAGATAAAGATTAAAGCTCAGGAAGCAGGATGCCGCAATCAGTGACGTGGCTTCAAAATATCTTTACCATTCTTTTTGGGACTTTTGATCCTAAAGCTAGCACATCACTATGTGTATACTTGTAATATTTACACAATATATTAGGTAATATATTTGTTTACATTGAAAACAACAGTACATTAGTGATGTTACATAACTGTAATATAGATAGAGTAATAAAACGTGTGTATGTCCTTGTGGCATATTTTTTTACAGCTTGTAAGTTGTTGAAAAAAAAACACTATTTTTGCGCTCCCTTAATTAAGAGGAATATGTCAACCATCACTACTTCAACTAACTTCTCTGAAAAATGGAAAGTCGAGACTTCCCAGCAGAAGCTTTTTACTGGCGATCAGGTTATAGATGCATATCTTACAGGAAAACGAGAAGGTCTTCAAATTGCTCAGAAAGTTTTTCTTGATCAGCTTAAAAACAATTTAGATAAATCTGGTGAGAAGGTTACCGATCTTTTGCATCATCTAAATGCCAGGGATATCCATAATAATGAAGCATTTTTGAAAATAAATTCTTGGAATTATCTCACAATATTAATTTCTGTTAAAGAAGAGGATTTTTTCAAAGAATCATTTTTGCCAGTTTATGATTTTGTGGAAGAACTTGAAGAAGATCTTAATACAGATACCTGTACTGTAAATTTTTCATTCGTTGATTACCAGGAAGAAATTAATGATTATGTACTCCATTGTGATGGATTTGTACTTAAGCTTAATACTGACTAGCTGGAAGAATGAGATTTGAACACGGAGAGCATAACGAGGAATTATGTGATCATCTATTAGGATTAGAGAAACGTTTTAATGATTGGGTAGTTACAACAGCATTCTACGCTTGTATTCATTTTGTAGAGTCTAAACTATTCCCTCTTACAAACGGAGATAAGGATTTTGAATCCTTTAATGCATATTGTGATTTTCAGCATAATGAGAACAATAGCAAGCTAAGTAAACATGCCTTGAAGGCTCAATTGGTTAAAATTTATTTACCTGCAATCAATACTCAGTACAGGATGTTGAAAGATGCATGTATGAACTCACGGTATACAGATTATCAGGTTTCTGATAATAAAGCACAATCCTGTAGGGATACAATGAAGGTCATAAAACGCAACTGTCAATAAGACTGTTTATTTAATAGCGTATTATCTGGCCAAATTTCAACTGTAATTACGCAAGCTTCGGCAGTTAGCGCAGAATTTGATAGACAAATTCAACTGCTGTTACTAACGAGCTATGTCCGGTGATCGCTCTACCAAAGTCCGCGTATACTCCGCCTGTGGTCCATATTGTCAGCGCGTTTTTTACTACCTAAGGACGCGCTCTGAATGTGCAGGACAGGCGTAGTATAGGCGGACTTCCTGAAACGAAAAGCAAAACCAACACTGCCATAAATGATTTTTTTGATGCTGCTAAATATGGACATATCTGGTCAATTGTGGACAGGCATGGCCATTAGTGGACATGAGAGATGCACCTAGGCTCAAAACAGAATAACCATGAAATCATTTGATCCTGGAGAGGATCATAAGCCAGAAGAGGAAGATAGACGGAATTGCTGATTTGTGATAGGAGTAATGAGGATCGGGGGTGACTGATGGTCATTCCCGGTTTTTTAATCAAAATAGCAATAGTATTTAATAAATTTTTTGATCGTTCTCAGCATTTAATGTAATGTACGAAAGCATATCATCGCTAGTACCAGCTGCTTTTGCAATATTTAAATATGACATTTCAATATCTACATTTTCGCATGCTTCTATCCATGCATGGTCATGCGATTTTGTAACCAATTGTTCGAAGTTTAGTCCTTCGTTTTCAGTCAGTGATTTATTAAGAACGTTGATTTCAGACTCTGCAAGTTCGTCAACATCTGCATCTTTTGTAGGAGTGACAATTGGTACCCCTGCCTCTCTGCGGATCGAAAAGGAATGAGACACTTCCATGGCCTCCTGAAGAGGGTGAGATCCTTTCTCTGCTGCTTTAAAAATATCATACAGAAATGAAGGTACAGGACCAAAATTCATAGCTTGATAAGCATCACCCGTAATTGGTCTGCCGTACGTTTTCAAGTGAGCCTGATCCGCAAAATAAAGGATTTTGAAAGTTTTGTGGCAGTCAGCTTCGCCGAGGTGGTTAAGCACATACAGCGCAGCATTCAAAGTCTTAATTTTATTAACATTAAATCCTTGCATGTTACAAAGTTAAATAAGCAAAGCGAAAGATACTAATTTCTTTAGTTGATGACTTTTGACAATTGATACCCTATCGGGTATCTTTTAAGAGCATTGAAATATATTATACCCGATAAGGTACAATATTTATAAAATTCATTATATTTATACCCTAAGGGGTACAATATGGAGCTATTATCATTATTTATCAAAGAAAAAAGGAAGAGCCTAAAGCTTTCACAGGAGGAATTGGCCTTTAAAGCAGGCGTAGGTATTCGTTTCATCAGGGAACTTGAAAGAGGAAAACCTACGCTTCGCCTTGATAAAGTTAATGAAGTCTTAAGGCTGTTTGGTAAACAAGTTGGTGTCATAGATAAAATTGGATAAACATGGCACAAAAAGCGAAGATTTTATATCGTGATGTGCTGGCCGGCTGGCTGGAACAGTATGATGATGGTTATCGGTTTATATATGAACAGGCTTATCTCGAGAGCAGCAATCCAAAGCCTATCAGCCTCACTTTACCACTCTCTCCCTATCCTTATACCAGTAGAATCCTCTTCGCGTTTTTCGATGGACTTATACCCGAAGGATGGTTGCTAAACATCGCCAGAGAGCACTGGCACTTTAAGGGTGCAGACAGATTTGAGCTCTTATTAACATTGTGCAGAGATACTATTGGGGCAGTAACTGTCTATCCGGTTGAGGAGGATAAAAATGAGTAATTGCTACTTTTGCTATCAACCTGTAGATACCGACAGATCGTATCATCCAAAATGCTGTAAGCGTTTTTTTGGAAGTGAGAATTTACCAGTGCTGGAGCTCAATAAAGATCTGCTGCTTAAACTGGCGAATACAACTGTTCATCAGCGAATATCCCTTACAGGTGTTCAGCCCAAGCTATCAGTATCTTTGAGTAAGGGAGAAAGAGGCGCCAGATTGACAATTGTTGGATTATGGGGTGATTATATTTTGAAACCTCAGCATACAGCTATTGATCATATGCCCGAGGTTGAGGACCTCACAATGCACCTGGCAAAGTTATTCAGGATTGACACTTGTGCTCATACATTGCTCCCGGCATCAAACGGAGATCTGGTCTATCTGGCCAGGCGGTTTGACAGATTAAAAAAAGTAAAAATACATATGGAAGATTTCTGTCAGCTGGCAGAATTTCAGACAGAACAGAAATACAACAGTACCTATGAACGTTGCGGTAAGTTAATACAGAAATATTGCCACAGTGTAGGGCTGGATCTGTTAAACTACTTCGAAATCCTGGTATTCTCCTTCCTAAGCGGAAACAACGATATGCATATGAAAAACTTTTCTGTGCTCCATTTAGAAAATGAAATCAAACTTGCACCTGCTTACGACCTCACCAACGGGCAGCTGATCAATCCAAAAGACAAGGAGGATATGGCATTACAGTTGAATGGCAGAAAAAAAAGAATCTCACGTCATGATTTTGAGCAATTAGCCACTGTACTAGGAATATCACCAGTTGTTTGCAACCGAGTGCTGAAGAAATTTACAACCGAGCCCACAAAAGTTTCTGAACTTATTGATCAGTCCTTTCTAAACGACGATTACAAAGCAGGGTATAAAAAAATCTGGACCAGTAAGCTGGAGATCCTAAGAGGTTAAAAACGCAAAAAGCCGGCATCATGTGCCGGCTTCCCCAATTGCATGTCAATATAATTATTCTCTTCCGGTATTCATTGCCAGCACACGTTTAGGTGCATGGTAACCATAGCGCGAAGGATTCTTCAGGATCTGTTTCATTGAAATGAGCTTATATACATAACCGCCTGTTTCACGGTTAAGCTTCATTTTGAAATAATTATCCTGGCTTTGCCTGTTGATCTGTTTTCTCATATGGTTATCACCTACATTGTAGGCTGCAGCCACTAAGGTCCAGCTATCGAAGATCCCATAAAGTTCTTTGATGTATTTGCAGGCAGCGATAGTAGATTTACGCAGGTTTTTGCGTTCATCGACTTCCGAATTCACTTTCAGTCCGTAACTTCTGGCAGTGCCAGGCATAAACTGCCAGAATCCGTTTGCTCCTTTTGGAGACATTCCGCCCTGGATACCCGATTCAACCAGCGGAACATATTTAAAATCGTCCGGGATACCGTAAGCTGCGAGGATGGGTTCGATAATCGGGAACCATTCTGCTGCTAAATGATGTAAACGATTGGTTTGAAGATTGCTGAAATTATGTGCAGCAAGAACTCTCTTCATTTTTCGCTCTACTTTCCTGTCGCCGATGGGCAGGGATTCTTCTGCGAAATTTAACTGAGCCATCAGAGTTGCCGGCTCTTTTTTTATAGTAGGTATTGTGGGTATTAATGTGTTTTTAACAGTGGTATTGACTTCTTTTTTTTGACTTTTTGCTGCTTGGGGCATGTAGTAAGCAAACACTTTTGCCATAACCAGTAACCCTAAAATTACTGAACATGTTATTATGTGTTTCTTTATCATTTTCCTCCTTTTTTTGGTTAACAATTATAAAACGCCTGCAAACATACAATATATAAAGCTAATTATCAAGCTTTTACAGGATTTAGGGCCAAAAGTCCGGTTTAAACGCCTGTAGAGCACGATTTTAAATTTAACATTTGGATGGAAAATATAAGAGGTGGTTTGAGCTATTTTTATTAAATTTGCACCCCGCATTAAGTATGTGGTTAACAGCGTATCATGATAAAAAATAACAACAGGAACAGTCGGGATGACAAGTCCAAACCGGGAAACCGAAGCACAACAGGTAGAAGCCAGAGTGGAACAGATAATTCTTACAAAGGTAAAAGCAAGTTTGAGGGTAAAGACGGGAACGATAAAGGAAAATCCGGAGCAGGGAAAGACAACTACAGACCGAGAGCTGCAAAAGATGGTGACGATTTCAAAAGCAGACCACCAAGAGATGGTGAGAGAAGCAGCTTTAAACCGAGAGGCGGAAGAGAGGGAGACAATAAAGACTTTAAAAGCAGGCCTCCGAGAGATGGAGAAAGAAGCAGCTTTAAACCAAGAGAAGGCAGAGATACTGAAGGCAGCTTCAGACCAAAAAGCCCGAGAAGCGCAGGAGGACCTTCCAGCTTCAAACCACGCGCATTCAAGGAAGGCAGTTCCAAAGAGATGCCAAGAAATGAAAGCCGCAGTTATGTAAAAAAAGACAATTTCAGTTCAGATGGCGAAAGACCATTCAGAACTTTCGATAAAAAATCCAGCACTTCAAGAAGTACAGACAGCAGGCCGTTCAGAAAAAGAGCAGATGGCAGCCCACTTTTATCAGGTGGAAAACCATTCTCCAAAGACCGTCCGGCAGCAGCGCCGGTAATGCGAAGCAGAAAAGAAAGCAATAGCGTGGATGACGGCAAAATCCGTTTGAACCGTTACATTGCTAACTCAGGTATCTGTTCACGCCGTAAAGCTGATGAGCTGATTGCTGCAGGTGTAGTTTCGGTAAACGGTGTTCCTGTTTCTGAACTGGGACATAAAGTTGACCCGTCGAAAGACGAAGTACGCTACAACGGAGAGTTGCTTAAACGCGAGAAGAGAGTATATGTATTGCTGAATAAACCTAAAGATTATATTACCACTACGGATGATCCTCAGGAGCGCCGTACAGTAATGTCACTGGTAGAAAAAGCAAGCAGAGAGCGTATATACCCTGTAGGTCGCTTAGACCGTAATACCACAGGATTATTATTGATGACCAATGATGGTGATCTGGCAGATAAACTGTCGCACCCTAAAAATGGTATCACTAAGATTTACCATGTTGAGCTGAGCAAAAGCTTGAGCCAGGGCGACCTCAACAAGATTCAGTTTGGACTGGAGCTTGAGGATGGTATCATCAAACCAGATTCTGTTTCTTATGTTGCAGGTGGTTCAAAACGCGAAGTTGGTATTCAGATCCACAGCGGTAAAAACAGGATCGTCCGCAGAATATTTGAACATTTAGGCTACGAAGTTGTGAAACTGGACCGTGTAGTTTATGGTAACCTGACTAAAAAAGATCTTCCTCGCGGAAGATGGCGCTATTTAGAGGAGCATGAACTGATCCAGATCAAACATTTGATCCAATAAATATCACCCCTAAGCGTTATTTTGTTAGAATGAGAAAATTACTTTATCTGTTAGCCGTGGTTACATCTTCCTTTACTGCAGAAGCACAACAAGCCGACTATCGTCTGGTGATCGGAACTTATACAGCTCCGGGCAAAAGCGAGGGGATTTATGTATATGATTTCAATACTGCTACTGCCGACCTTAATCAGGTAAGCGTACAGAAGAATGTGATCAATCCCAGTTTCCTTGCACTGACAGCAGATAAAAAATTTATCTATGCCGTGAATGAAGATGCAGACAAGAGCACAGTGAGTGCTTTTAGTTTTGATGCAGCCACAGGTAAATTAGGTTTTCTCAACAAACAAAACTCGGAGGGTGCCGATCCCTGCTACCTCATTGCTGACGACAAGCATGTGATTACCGCCAATTACAGCGGTGGCAGCATTGCAGTGTTTGAAAGAGATCGTAGCGGTGCTTTAACGCCTGCAAAACAGGTAATACAGCATACAGGATCGAGTATAGATAAATCAAGGCAGGAAAGCGCACACGTTCATATGGTGCGCTTTACTCCTGACCGTAAATATATCGTATGTAACGACCTGGGTGAAGATAAAGTAAGCCTCTATGCTTATGATAAAGATGCTGAAGAAAATGTGCTAACCCTTAAAGACAGTATCAGCGTTAAACCCGGTAGCGGCCCAAGACACATCGTTTTTGGCAAGAGTGGCAAATATGCCTACCTGATACAGGAAATGCATGGTGATATCACCGCCTTCAGTTATAATGAAGGTACACTCAATAAGATTCAGGAAACCAGTATGGTCGACAAAAATTTTAAGGGAGAAAACGGCGGCTCAGATATCCAGATTTCGGCAGATGGCAAGTTCTTGTATGCTGCAAACAGAGGTACAGCAAACACCATCACTACTTTTGCCATCGGCAAAGACGGCAAGCTCACCAAAAAAGGCCAGGTAAATACCAATGGTAAAAACCCAAGAGCTTTTACCATTGATCCCAGCGGAAACTGGCTGCTGGTTGGTCACCAGAATACCAATGATATCGTAATTTTTAAGCGTAATCAAATTACCGGTGAAATTAAAGACACCGGTAAAAAGATTGAGATAGGTGCTCCCGTTTGTTTTATTTTTGTACCTAAGAAATAAAGTTTTTATACACCCTGCGTCAACATGACCTGTGCAGCGCTTTTATCAATAATCTTATTGTACATCTCTATATAAGATGGCAGGATCTTCTTCAGATCAAAGTCTTTTGCACGGGTAAATGCATTTTCTTTAAAGCGGTTAAGCACTTCATCATCCTTAAGGATTGACACTGCCTTAGCGGCCATATCTTCTACATCACCTACATTACTCATATAACCACAGAAACCGTCTACATTGAGTTCCGGCAATCCACCGGCATTTGAGGTGATAATCGGCACCTTGCAGGCCATCGCTTCCAATGCTGCCAATCCAAAGCTTTCCGTTTCAGAAGGCATCAGGAATAAGTCAGACACCGAGAGAATTTCTTCAATAGCATCCTGTTTACCCAAAAAGCGCACCTGATCGCAGATACCGAGGTCACGGCATAACTGCTCATTATTTGCGCGGTCCGGACCATCTCCAACCATCAGTAACCTCGAAGGGATCTGATCATGGATCAGTTTGAACATCCTGATCACATCAGCTGTTCTCTTCACCTTGCGGAAGTTAGAAGTATGGATTAAGATCCTTTCATTATTTGGCGCAATAGCCTTTTTAAAGTGATCTTTTGGCTTCAGGCTAAACCTGGAGAAGTCAATGAAGTTGGGGATAACCTCAATCTCATTGGTGATATCAAAATGCTTTTTCGTGTCTTCTTTAAGATCTGCTGACACTGTAGTTACCCCGTCTGATTTATTGATGGAGAACGTTACTACAGGTTTGTATGTTGGATCTTTACCTACGAGCGTTATGTCAGTACCATGCAAGGTAGTAACAAATGGAATATGGATGCCATAGGTCTCCAGGATCTGTTTTGCCATAAAAGCTGCAGAAGCATGTGGAATGGCATAGTGAACATGGAGAATATCCAGTTTTTCAAAGCGTACGACATCTACCAGTTTACTGGCCAGGGCAGACTCATAGGGAGCGTAGTCAAAGAGAGGATAATCTCTTACAGAAACTTCGTGGTAGTACAAATTGGCAGAGAAAAAATCTAACCTGGCAGGTTGGCTGTAGGTAATAAAATGTACCTGGTGCCCTTCATCGGCCAGCGCCTTTCCCAGTTCTGTAGCCACAACACCGCTACCGCCAAATGTGGGATAGCAAACAATACCTATCTTCATGAGAGATTATTCTTAATAATGGTTATAATGATTGCATAAGTGTATTACACATTCACAAGTCTTTTGTTTTGCGATTGCAAATTACAGTACTAAACCTGAGCTTTATGTTAAACAATTGCAATTATTTCGTACGTAACGAGATTATTGTCCCATTTCCGATTGAATCACCAGATACATCTCATTAGGTCGCTGTGTGCCAATGTAATACATCAGACCATCTCGGTCTGTCAAAACTATCGCATCCTTACCTGAAGAATAAAAACGGATGCTGCCCTTACGGTGTAAATTATATACAGGGTTGTTAAATAAATAGTTGCTGTAGGTATCTTTTCTCACACTTACAATGCTGTTAAGGTCGATCTTCACCTTCTTGGCCGTCCACAATCCATCGAGAACGATGCTCTTATTGTGGATGATAATCTTGTACTGTATCATAAACAGCAGGATAATAGAGATTCCAATGATCCCAAAACCGACCACCAGAAAGAGATCCTGTGTATTATCGCGGTCTCTTTCATATACATATGCACCAAAACAGAAGGCTGCCATTAATAAACGGATACAGATCCTAATATAATCGCGGCCAATGTATTGTTTTTCAAGAAAAGCGTACTTGTTGCTCATTTATTTAAATTTCTGTTCGAATATAACGACTTTTTTTGTGGTTGCCCTCACTTTATATCGGTTGTCCTGTCGTAAACCTGTCACCCAGATGATTTCCCCATTGCCATTCACAAGGATCGGGATGTTCTCTTTTTCGGGCAGGGGCACCTTCAGATCAATAAAGAAATCACTGAGGTTTTTAAAGTTTTTCATTCCCAGCGGCATAAAGCGGTCGCCCTCCTGCCAGTTTCTAACGATCAGCGGGAAAATCACTTTGTCGAGATCTACATAAGCCTGATTTTTATTTTTTCCGAAGCCCGGTTCCTCTGTATAAGTAATTTCAATCAGCTGTCTTCCAAGGTCAACTGTTTTGTCTGCCCGGTGAATTGTATGGTGCTCATGTACCTCTGCCAGTGCTGTGATGATCAGCAAATTCCTGTCTATCGTGATGCGGTATGTGCTGCTGTAAAAGGAAGTGCCACTTTGTTTGTCCAGTGAAGCTATGAGCTCTTCAGCAACCATTTCAGTAAATCCGTAAGGCTTCAGAAGTTCATATACCAGCAACCTTTGCGGATGCAGCGCTTTGATCTTATCAATATTTAGATAAACCCCATTTACCCTTTCTTCACAGATTTCCTCCCTGAGTTGCGATACCCGCTGTTGCAGGATGATCTCCGTATCGGAGAAGCGTTGAATATTATGTGCAAAAGTCTCCTCCAGATTGGGATTGATCTCTTTAAGCTTTGGAATCACCTCCAGCCTGAGTTTATTTCTTGCATAGTTGGCACTGAGGTTAGAGCTGTCCTCAACATATTCTATCGCATTTGAACTGATCAGTCTGTCAATATCTTTCCGGGAGAGAAAGAGTAAAGGCCTGATCAGGAAATCCCGCTTAGGGAGAATACCATGCAGACCTGCAATCCCGGTACCCCTTACCAGGTTGAGTAAAACCGTTTCTATGGCATCATCCTGATGTTGCGCAATAGCGATAAAATCGAAGTTTTCTGCTGTCCGCACTTCTTCAAACCAGCGGTAACGCAATTCGCGGGCTGCCATCTGGGTAGATATTTTATGTGTTGCCGCATAAGTTTTTGTCTCGAAATGCGTTACATACAGAGGGATATCCATTTTAGCGGCAAGAGTACGGACAAAATGCTCATCCCTTTGAGACTCCCCGGCCCTTAATCCAAAATTACAGTGTGCAATACCAAAATTAAACCCTGCCTCTTTAAAAAAATGAACCATCAGGACAGAGTCTTTTCCTCCGCTTACAGCAAGTAATATTTTATGGTGACGACCAAAAAGGTCATTTTGACGTATGTATTCAGCGAAAGTTTGCAGAGGCAACATCTTCAAAACTACAGAAAAAACAAGAATTAACTATATGAATATTGCTGAGCAAAAAACTAACTTTGTAAAGTGCAAAAAAACCACGCTTTTAACATTCATGGCGCTTTCATGAATTTACTTCATACCACATCCGGGAAAATGCTAGCAGGATTTTTCCTGTTTTTTCTGCTGCCCCTGTGCCTTTCTGCACAGCAGAAAACCAAGATCATTCTGCAAAGTTCAGAGCGAAGCAGGATCATTACCAAAACCGATATCACCTATTTAAGAAAACCTGTTTTTAAACAGGATAATGCCATTCTAACCTGCGATAGTGCTGTTTTTTATACTGCAAAAAATTACTTTGAAGCCTATAACAATGTACATATCAACCAGGCTGATACGATCAATATTTATTCGGATTTCCTCACTTACGACGGAAATGCCAAACTTGCGCATTTAACCAGCAATGTAAGGCTGGTGGATAAAAGTTCTGTACTGACAACCAATGTGCTCGACTACAGTATGGGACCCAAAGTTGGAACATATGTGGATGGCGGAAAAATCGTGAATAAAGATGCTACCATCACCAGTAAAAACGGCTATTATTTTGCCAATACCAGGGATGCTTATTTCAGATACAACGTATTGGTAGTTACTGAGCAGAGTACTATCAAATCTGATACGCTGAGATACAATACCTTTTCTAACTGGGCGTACTTCTATGGCCCTACCAATATCAAAGAAAAGGATGGCAACCTCTACACAGAAAATGGGGCCTACAATACCAAAACCAGGTATGCTTATTTTGGAAAGAAAAACCTTTACACCTCTGGCAGCAGATCTATGAAGGGTGATAGTTTGTACTATGATGGTCTGGCAGGTTATGGCAGGGCAGTGCGGAATATCACATTTAGGGATACCGTAGATAAGATGCTCATGCGCGGTCAGCTTGGATATTATTATAAGGCAGACCAGCGAACGGTGGTCACCAAAAATGCATATGCCGGAATGGGTACCAACGACTCAGTGATGGTGAATAATGTAAAACAGCCTGATAGTTTGTGGCTGGGTGCCGACACGCTGGAAACGCAGATGGTGCTCCAGAAATCATTGAAACTCATCAAAGGGCCGATGATTAAAAAGGATAACGAGCTTGGTGAGGAAGATCGCGAAAGCAAAATGAACGGCGTAAGCAAGAAAGCACCTGCGCCGGATAAAAATAAGAAAAATCCACCCGCAGCAATCAAACCGCCTGAAAGTAAGAAAGACAGCTTAAAAACAGACAGCTTGCAGAAGACAAAGGTCTTAGCGTTAAAAAAAGACTCGCTCAAGACAGACACGCTAAAGCTACCCCCGGGGATGAAAAAGGTAGATTCAATTCCGAAAGCTAAAATGCAGCTTGGGGTCAAAAAGCCCGTAGCAAAAGATAGCCTCCCTGTAAACCCGCTGGACACGATACGTACCCGGAGTATCAAAGCATACAGGCATGTAAATGTGTTTAAATCTAACATGCAGGCCAAGGCCGATTCACTTTTTTATACGAGTGCAGATTCTACCCTGCGCTGGTACAGGGATCCGATTATATGGTCACAAGGCTCACAGCAAACTGGTGACACCATTTATCTGCAGCTGAGAAATAAAAAAATCAACTCTGTGCAGGTGATCCAAAAGGCTTTTGCCGTAAATGTAGACCCTATTGATACTACCAAATTCAATCAGATCAAAGGCAAGATGATCACCGGATTTTTTACTGATGGAAAGCTGAGCAGCATGTATGTGGATGGAAACGCAGAAAGTGTTTATTTCACAAAAACCGATGACGGGAAGAAATATGATAAGATGAACCAAACTGTGAGCAGCAGGATCAAGATCGTCTTCAGGAACAGTGAAATCGGTGATGTCGTACCTATAAAAAATGTGGAAGGAGCCACCACTCCTGTAGCAGATATCAAACAGGAGGTCATTCTGACTGGTTTTATATGGAAACCAGAGTTAAGGCCACGATCCAAAAAAGACGTGACCAACCCGAGGCTGGCACCGAAGCCTAAAAAGCCGGTTCCTGCAAAGGCAGCACCAAAGGGCTTAAAGGCAATTATACCCACAAAAGTAATTGATTCGGCTACGAAAGCTATGCCTAAGATTATTAAGAAAGCAGACTCTTTGTCTAAACAGCTTCTTCCTTTAAAAAAGCAATAAGCTTACGCATGGCAATAGCGCGGTGACTGATCTGGTTCTTCTCGGCCATATCCATTTCCGCAAAAGTGCAGTCATATCCATCCGGTTGGAAAATAGGATCATATCCAAATCCATTACCGCCGGTTGGCTTTTCTCTGATCGTACCTGCTATGGTGCCCTCAAAAAGAAATTTCTCACCGTCCCTGATCAGTGAAACTACTGTTTTGAAACGGGCTTTCCTGTTTTGCACACCTTCCAGCTTTTGCAGTACAAGGTTTAGGTTTGCTTCATCACTCCTCCCTCCGGCATAACGTGCCGAGTAAATGCCGGGTTCATTATTCAGCGCCTCAACTTCCAGTCCGCTGTCATCAGCAAAACAGTCGAGCTTAAAGTTTTCAGCAACGAAGCTACTCTTCAGCTCTGCGTTCCCGGCAAA
Organism: Pedobacter sp. MC2016-15; assembly: GCF_026239695.1. Lineage (GTDB taxonomy): Bacteria > Bacteroidota > Bacteroidia > Sphingobacteriales > Sphingobacteriaceae > Pedobacter. Next base: position 600,786 of record NZ_JAPIVS010000002.1, read on the forward strand.
ACTATCAGCGGTTTCAGGTATATCGGTAGTACAACCGATGTCTGTTAGATTAAGCACTTCATACTGACCTGCAAGCAGGGTTCTTACTTCATTGGTTTTATGCTGGTTGTTGGTGGCAAATACGAGTTGTCTCATCTAAAATGTAAATTGTTTAAGGCTGCTCCATAATTTCTTCTTCCCCTCCTGATCTGCTGACAGCAGGTCTAATCTGCCAGTAAAGACCAGCTTTATTTCTCCTTGTGTGCCGATACTATGTTGTGGCTGATCAATAAGACCAAGCTGGGCCGGACTGACCCCGAATGCCAGTACAAGCGTACTGCTAAAAAACGTACTCAGCTCCTCAAATTTCACATGGCTGTAGTTAAAGTAGTTCAGCAAAGCAAAATCATTTGCAGTAAGCTGCATCGCTTTCACCAAATTCCGCAGCAACTCTCTGCCACTCTCAGAACTCACGTCATTTTCACTATCATTCACGAGGATGAGCACATTTTTCTGGTTTTTACCGAGGTATTTGAACACTGTTGCCGGCGCAATTTCTGGAGCCGGAGCTGCGGGAACTGCCGTTACCAGGGGTGCTGCAACATCTTCAGTCCTCACCAGATAGATATCATCAGTAAAAAATAAACGAAGTGCTTCGGCACTTGTAGTCAATTGTTCTGCCATGAATGGAGTATGATATGGGAATATTTTTTGTGTTAAAATTAGTTAAATATCCTATTATAGCGCCTTTATTTATTACTTTTATAGCTTAAAAAATACCCTAGCAAATCTTTTGTGAGAAAAACCTGCTGTATTATTATTCTCTGTTTTTTCTATTTCGGTACTGTTGCACAAAACGTTGCTGTAGTAAACAGCAATCCCATCAGCCAGAAGGAATTTGTATGGGTGTATAAAAAACACCGCCCCGGAAATACCCAGCCTACATTAACTGAACTGATCTCTTTCCTGAACATTTACATAGACTTTAAACTCAAAGTTGAGGATGCCAGGGCAGCGGGTCTGGATAAAGACAGTACTTATCTGGCTGACACAAAGAACTATGAAGATGCGCTAACATCGGCGACACCGCCTGAAGCCCAGCAGGTAGATTATTCTCTGGTGATCAGGGAATACAAAGAAGCTTTACTGCTTTTCAACATCTCGCAGGTAAAGATTTGGGACAAGATAGGTGAAGAAGAAGATACGATACAGCAATATTATAATACCCACAAACAGGATTATTCTTCCAAACCCTTTGATGAGGTACAAACTGAAGTGACCGCAGATTACCAGAAGAAAATTGAGTGCGACTGGGTAACTTCACTGAGAAATAAATATAAAATAACCATCGATCAGAATTTGCTTGGCAAGTTGATCAGATGATACACCATACAAATGGTTGAATAATAGTAAATTTGCAAATAAAATATAATTGAAGAAAGTATAATGAAGAAAGTTTTATTGATGGCAGGTGGGTTGCTCCTCTTGTTTATGATGAATGTACAGGCTCAGAACAAAAGCGTAGATAAGGTGATCGCCGTACTTGGAAGTGAAGTGATCTTGTTATCTGAACTTAATCAGCAATACGTTATGTACCTTAACTCGGGTAATCCACCTGATGAAAAGGTAAAATGTTATATCATGCAGCAGATGCTGGTTCAGCACCTCTTAAAACAACAGGCAGAGATTGACTCTGTAATGGTGGATGATAAGCAGGTAGACGACGAACTTGAAAGAAGGATGCGTTACCAGATGCAACGTGCAGGCGGACAGGATAAACTGGAAGAATTCCTGAATAAATCTGTGTTGCAGTATAAAGATGAGCTTAGACCTGATGTTAAAGATCAGCTGCAGGCCAATAAAATGCAGGGAACAATTACTGAAAAGGTGAGCATTACGCCTTCAGAAGTAAAGAAATATTTTGATTCTTATAAAAAAGACAGCTTACCGGATATCCCGGCAGAATATGAAGTTGGGGAAATTACGCTGAATCCGGAACTTACAAAAGCTGAAAAACAAAGATATATGGATAAACTGGATGCCATCAGACTCCGCGTGAAAAGCGGTGAAGATTTCGGCTTCCTGGCAAAAACTTATTCTGAAGATCCTGGATCTGCTCCTGAAGGTGGCGACCTGGGTTTCTTTAGCCGTGGCGATATGGCCAAAGAGTTTACTGCATGGTCATTTAAACTTAAGGCTGGAGAAATCTCTCCTGTATTTGAGACTGAGTTTGGATTCCATGTGTTGCAGGTAATTGAGAGAAGGGGTGAGCAGGTTCATGCACGCCATATCCTGATCCGCCCGCAGAATACGCCACAAAGTTTAGATCGTGCAAAACTACATGCTGACAGTATCTACACGAACATCATGGATAAAAAACTAAGCTTCTCCACAGCAGCTTCACTGTACTCTGCCGACAAAGAATCTAAGTACAACGGAGGGATGATCCTTTTTGCCGATAACGTTACTGCAAGAACAACGTTCATTCCTGCGGATAAATTAGACCCTAAAGTTTACCAGGTGATTGATACCATGAAAGTGGGCGAAATTTCTAAACCGGTACCTTTTACAGGTCAGGATGGTAAACAGGGTTACAAAATCGTCTTCCTTAAATCCAGTGTTCCGGCACACAAGGGAAATCTTGATCAGGATTATACCAAGTTTAAGGAGAAAGCCCAGCAACAAAAAAGTGACCGTGTAATGAGTGAATGGTTTGAAAAAAGAAGAAAGAACACTTACATTAGGATCGATAGCGATTACCAGGATTGCAGTGAACTGAAAATCTGGACGAAACCTCAAACGAGCACAGAAACAAAATAGATGACAGCATACCATAACGACATCGCGGCAGTAGATGCCTTACACCAGTCTTATACTGATATTAAGAATGAGATAAGTAAAGTCGTTATTGGTCAGGATGAAGCAGTGAAAGCTGTGCTCATCTCCATCTTCAGCAATGGCCACTGTTTATTGGTGGGTGTTCCGGGACTGGCTAAGACCCTCCTGGTGCAAACTGTTGCAGATGTGCTGGATTTACAATTTAACCGCATACAATTTACGCCAGACCTCATGCCTGGCGATATTATCGGCGCAGAGATCTTAGGAGAAGACAGGAACTTTAAATTTATCAAAGGTCCTGTCTTTTCTAATATTGTACTGGCAGATGAGATCAACAGAACGCCGCCAAAAACTCAGGCCGCCCTGCTCGAAGCCATGCAGGAAAAAGCGGTTACTGCCGCAGGATTTAAACATATTCTCCCCAAACCATTTTTCGTACTCGCAACACAAAACCCGATTGAGCAGGAAGGTACTTATCCTCTTCCGGAAGCGCAGCTGGACAGGTTCATGTTTAATATCCAGCTGACATATCCAAGCTTCGCGGATGAAATGACGATCGTCAGGAATTCTACCGGGGGCGAAACGGTAAACCTCAGAAAGCTGATCAATGCAGATCAGATCCAGTATTTCCAGCAACTGATCAGAACAATCCCGGTTACGGATAATGTGTTGGAATATGCCGTGAAACTGACGGGCAAAACCCGCCCGGGAAGTCCGCTGGCAACAACAGAAATCAATCAGTATGTTAACTGGGGCGCCGGCCCGAGAGCATCCCAGTTCCTGATTCTTGGCGCCAAATGTCATGCAGCGATATCTGGTAAGTACTCTCCGGATATTGAGGATGTACAGGCTGTTGCAGAGGCAATATTACGCCACAGGATCGTTAGGAACTACCGCGCAGAAGCGGAAGGTCTTTCCATTGAGAAGATCATTAAGAATCTGCTTTAAGGCAGATTATCAAAAGCTGCATCCCCTTTTTTAATGATAAAATTTTTAGCATTTTTGTGGCTGCAAATTTGCTGTCTTTATTTTGAAGATTTCAATAGCGTTTATAAATATATATGAGCAAAAATACCATTGACCTGGGCGAGCAAAAAGATGTAGAAGTGTATGGTGCCAGGGTCCACAACCTTAAAAATATAGATATATCTTTTCCGCGTAACCAACTGGTGGTCATCACCGGACTAAGCGGTAGCGGGAAGTCGTCACTGGCTTTTGATACCATATATGCCGAAGGGCAGCGCCGCTACATGGAGACGTTCAGTGCCTACTCACGCCAGTTTATGGGCGGTATGGAGCGCCCGGACGTGGATAAAGTGTCGGGCCTGAGCCCGGTAATTGCAATTGAGCAAAAAACAACAAGTAAAAACCCACGATCTACTGTAGGCACGATCACAGAAATCTACGATTTCATGCGTTTGCTTTATGCCCGTACCGCGGATGCTTTCTCTTACAATACAGGAGAGAAGATGGAGCGGATGAGCGAAGATCAGATCCTGAACAATATTTATACAAAATATGACGGACTGGCAGTAAACATCCTTGCGCCGGTTGTAAAGGGACGTAAAGGTCATTACCGCGAATTATTTGAGCAGATCCGTAAGCAGGGTTATGTGAAGGTGAGGATTGACGGTGAAATTCAGGATATGACTGCCAAAATGCAGGTAGACAGGTACAAGATCCATGATATTGAAATTGTAGTAGACCGCCTGATGGTGGACAGGAAAGACCATAAACGCCTTGTCGACTCTGTGCAGACCGCCATGCGTTTAGGTAAGGGCATCATCAAGATCAGCGACAAGGAGAATAACGTTTCTCACTTTAGCCGCTTCCTGATGTGTCCGACAACAGGTATCTCCTATGATGAACCTCAGCCAAACAGTTTCTCTTTCAACTCACCGTATGGTGCGTGTGAACGATGCGACGGACTGGGCTATATTTTTGTAGTAGACAGGGAGTCAGTGATGCCTAACCCCAAGCTGAGTATCCTTAACGGTGGTCTGGCACCGCTGGGTGAGTATAGGGATATCTGGTTGTTCCAGGTGATCAAGGCCCTGGCAAAAAAATATAACTTCTCACTTTCTACGCCTATAGAGAAGCTTACGGAAGAAAATATAGACATGATCCTGAACGGTACGCCGGAGCTGCTGTCTGTAGCTGTGGAATACAATAAATGGAATGTTCAGAACTACCAGATTACCTTTGACGGAATCATTAAACTGCTCGAAGAGCAGAATGAGAAAAAAGGCGAAGGAGCTATAGACGATATGGAGACTTTCCGCAAGCTTAAAACCTGTCCTGTGTGTGAAGGGGCAAGGTTGAAAAAGGAAAGCCTGCATTTTAAGGTTGACGGTAAGAATATCTTTGAACTGGCAGAAATGGATATTAACAGCCTTAAAGGCTGGTTCGCTGATGTGGATACCCGTTTAACGGAACGTCAGAATGTTATTGCCAAAGAGATTCTGAAGGAGATCCGTATCCGTCTGGGCTTTCTCTCAGATGTGGGTTTGAATTATTTGTCGCTCGACCGGACGGCAAGAACACTCTCAGGAGGTGAAGCACAGCGTATACGTCTGGCAACGCAGATCGGTTCGCAGCTGATGAACGTGATGTATATTCTGGATGAGCCAAGTATTGGCTTGCACCAGAGAGATAACGAACGACTGATCGGGGCATTAAAAAACCTGCGCGACCTCGGTAACACGGTACTGGTGGTAGAGCATGATAAAGATATGATCCTTGAAGCCGACTGGGTGATTGATGTAGGACCTGCTGCGGGTTTACACGGTGGGCAGATCGTTGCACAGGGAACTCCTGCAAAGATCCTGAAATCAAAAACGCTTACTGCCGCTTATCTGAACGGTGAAAAGGAAATAACGGTTCCTAAGAAAAGAAGAAAAGGTAACGGACATAAATTACAGATCCTGAAGGCCAGTGGCCATAACCTGAAAAATGTTTCGGTAGATTTTCCATTGGGTAAGTTCATTGCCGTGACAGGTGTGTCGGGCAGTGGTAAATCAAGTCTGATTACAGAAACGCTCTACCCGATTTTAAATCATCACTTCTTCAGGGCAAAAAAACATCCCCTGCCATACGAAAAGATCAATGGCTTAAAGGAGATTGATAAAGTGATAGAAATTGACCAGGCGCCAATAGGAAGGACGCCAAGATCAAACCCTTCTACTTATACAGGGGTGTTCTCGGATATCAGGAACTTATATGTGCAGCTACCCGAAGCAAAGATCAGAGGCTACAAACCCGGACGTTTTTCATTTAACGTGAAAGGTGGGAGATGTGAAACCTGTCAGGGTGCAGGAATGAAGGTAATCGAAATGAATTTCCTTCCTGATGTGCATGTGCCATGCGAAGAATGTGGGGGCAGAAGGTACAACAGGGAAACGCTTGAAGTGCGCTATCGTGGCAAATCTATCAGTGATGTGCTGGATATGAGCATCGAGGATGCCTGTGATTTCTTTGAAAATATGCCTGTGATCTACAGGAAGATCAAAACACTGAAAGATGTGGGACTCGGGTATATTACCCTGGGACAATCCTCAACCACTTTGTCAGGTGGTGAAGCACAACGTGTAAAACTGGCTACAGAGCTTTCTAAAAAGGATACAGGCAGAACGTTTTACATTCTTGACGAGCCTACCACAGGTTTGCATTTTGAGGATATCAATGTTTTACTCGGTGTACTCAATGAGCTTGTGGATAAAGGAAATACTGTACTCGTAATTGAACACAATCTGGATGTGGTTAAGGTTGCCGACTGGGTAATTGACCTTGGTGAAGAAGGTGGTGCAGGTGGAGGAAGAATTATTTTTGAAGGTACACCGGAAGGATTGACCCAAAATCCTATCAGTCTGACAGGTAAATTTCTTAAAAAAGAAATGAATATAAATTATTAACTTGTATTGATGTGACGGGCATGATTTCTGCATAACCTAAAAAAATAAATGTTTACACATGAAAAACTTGTTATCCGCAAAACAGATGCGTGATGCAGATGCAATCACGATTAAAAACAAGGAAATAACATCCATCGACCTGATGGAATCTGCATCAGAAGCGTTTGTTGAGGCATTTATAGAGGAGGTGGCAGATCATGAAACTACCATAGCCGTTTTGTGTGGTAAAGGAAATAATGGTGGTGATGGTCTTGCGGTAGCAAGGCTGTTAAAGGCTCAAGGGTATACGAGTGTATTTGTATATCTTATCGCTTTTTCAGAAAAAGAGAGTGCAGACTATACCGCTAACCTGAAAAGGCTCGAGGATTTATGGTTCCCGATGCTGGCTGTTAATAAGGTTGAAGACCTGCCTGATATCAAAGATGAAGTAATTATTGACGCCGTCCTCGGTTCGGGGCTGAATGCTCCACTGGAAGGCCCATATAAAGAACTGGCTCAAAAGGTGAATGCTTTAAAGAGACATGTGATCGCTATTGATGTACCTACTGGCTTTCCTGCTGAGGGAGAATTGAAAGAAAATAGTGTATACCTCAAGGCCGATCTGGTAATTTGTTTTGAGCGCCCCAAGATTAACTTTTTCTTTCCGGAAGCTGCGCAGGCACTTAAACACTTCAAGGTAGTATCTATTGGTCTTGATGAAGACTTTATTCAGCAATGTCCGTCGTTATATCATTTGGTTGAGGCTTCAGACCTCAGAGAAATGGTGCAGCCAAGGGAGTTGTTTTCACATAAAGGGACATATGGACATGCGCTGATCATCGCTGGTCAGCAGCAAACTATGGGGGCCGCACTTTTAGCAGCCAGGGCTTGTTTACACGGAGGTGCCGGGCTTACGACAGTATCCATCCCTGAAAGTGGTCTCACGGCCCTCAATACCAGCTTACCAGAGGTAATGTATCTGGACAGGGGGGAGCTGAGTGCAAGGAGCATCCAAAAGTACAGTACTATAGCGATAGGTCCGGGCCTGGGAACAGGAAAAGAAAGTACCGATCTGTTGAAGAGCATTTTTCAACTCAACCGTCCCCTCATCCTTGATGCTGACGCACTGAATATTATCGGCAATTACCCTGAGTTTTTAAATCACCTTCCTTCGGATTCAATTTTGACGCCGCACATGAAGGAGTTTGATCATCTGTTTGGTAAGCATCAATCCTGGTGGGAGAGGTTGGAGACTGCAAGAAATAAAGCAGTAGCGCTCAATTGCATCATTGTCCTGAAAAATCAGTTTACCTTTATCATTGATCAGAGTGGAAGCGTTACGGTAAATTCTACAGGAAATCCTGCGATGGCACAGGGTGGAATGGGAGATGTTCTTACAGGTTTAACGGCGTCATTTGCAGCCCAGGGATACAGTGCAAAGGATGCGGCAATTATTGCGTGTTATCTCCATGGTAAAACAGGGGATGAACTGGCAGAAGGACAGGTAAGTGTTTCGGCATCTGCTCTGGCAGACCACCTCGCTTACACGCTAAAAGGATTAATTAAATAGACACGGAACCAATTACAACCATCTTTTCCATAGTAGGTGCTGCGCTTCCGCCACGTTTTTCCAGCGTAACTGCGAAAGCCTGTGCATCACTTACTTCTTTCATAGGAAGAAGTAACTTCTTAGGTTGTGTTTGTGCATCAAATACACCAAGATCAACGGGTTTACCCTTTACGATAGCCCATAACTGATACTGATGGGTATCATCATTTTCAGGCAGTTCCATTTTGGTGTTGTCTACCATGACATGCTGGCCTTGTTTATGCCAGTAAACCATCATGTTTGCCTGTGGTGATATTTTTGTACCTGCAAGCTTTACCGATGACCACGTCGGATCAGAAGCAATTGCTGCAATCTCCTGCAGCTCTTTGTTCTCATTTTTGATATAACTAACGGTAGCGGCAAACTTTTCTCTGTCTGTACTTAAAGAAGCGATCTGCTCATTTGCAGAATTCAGCTTGTCGTGTGCAGAATACAGTGCTGCGGTACTGATTACCAGGAGTGCAATACAGGCCACCAAAGAAAATTTTAATGTTCTGATGGTGGATGCAGATCTGTCATCATGTAAAGGCACTACAATTGCTTCTTTCTGCGTAGCAGAATTTACTGAAGGCTCCTGAGCAGGAGCAGGGATAATTTTTTCGAATATTTGTTTTTCTAAACCTACAGTAGGTTCTATTGAATGACTTAAGGCATAATGCTCCATAGCAATCTCGATGGCGTTTAGTTCCTCCCTGATGTCAGGAAACTGGTGTGCCATCGCTTCAACCTCCCGTTGTTCCTGGGCGTTTAATTGCCCGAGCACGTAAAGTTCAAGTATGCCTGTTTCGATGTATGCCTTTGATTCTTCCACTTAATTAAAATGCTTTCTTAATTCCATAATAGCCATCCTGATTCTGGTTTTCACCGTACCCAATGGTAAATTCAGTTCCTCTGCGGCCTCAACATGGGTATAACCTTTGAAGTATACCATGTTTAATACATCATTATATTCTGGTTTAAGTGCAGTAACCATATCCCTTAGACCAAGTGTATCAGCATTAAAAGTGATCTTTTTTTGCGAGTCAATGAAATCTACGTTATTTTCTATGTCTTGGTTTTTATTAGAATTTCTAAAGTCTTTGGAACGAAGTTTATCTATAGCTATGTTGCGTGCAACATTGATCATCCAGGTAAAAAGACGCCCTTTGCTGCTGTCGTAACTGTCAGCAGAGTTCCAGATTTTTATGAAAGTTTCCTGTAACAGGTCCTCAGCAATTTCGGATTGCTGGATGATTCTGGAGATAACCCCTAACAGGGCACCAGAATACATATCGTATAGTGCCTGTATGGCAATAGTCTCGTGACCTCTGAGTGCACGCACCAGGTCATCTTCTGTGAGGGATATTTTTTTAGTCGCTGCCAATGTTGCTAATATACAGAAAGTCTAACAAGTTCAAACATGATTTGTTTGAAAGAAAACCCCTTTTTAAAAATCAAAAAGATGTTTCTCAGCGTGATATGATGACCTCACCAAAGGACCACTCTCCACATACCTTAATCCTTTAGCCAAACCGATCTCTTTATATTTGGCAAACTGATCAGGATGAATCCAGTCAAGCACAGGGTGGTGGTTGCGTGTAGGCTGCAGGTATTGTCCTAATGTAAGGATATGCACACCATTTGCTACCAGGTCATCCATGGCTTCAAACACATCATCTTCTGTTTCTCCCAACCCAAGCATAATACCTGTTTTAGTTCTTACACCAAAGTCGGAAATTCTTTTTAAACATTCAAGACTTCTGTCGTATTTAGCCTGAACACGAACCTGTTTGGTTAGGCGGCGCACAGTTTCTATATTGTGAGATACCACTTCAGGGCGTTCTTCGAGAACCCGGTACAGGTTATCCCAGATGCCTCTGAAATCTGGAATCAATGTTTCCAAGGTTGTTTCAGGGCTTTCGCGTCTGATAGCCTGTAGTGTTTCTGCCCAGATGATAGAGCCACCATCTTTAAGATCATCGCGGTCTACCGAAGTAATAACGCAGTGTTTTACCTGCATGAGTTTTACCGAATTTGCAATGCGGTTGGGCTCATCAGTGTCTACAGCTTTAGGTCTTCCTGTTGCCACTGCGCAAAATGAGCAGGAACGGGTGCAGATATTACCAAGGATCATGAAGGTTGCGGTACCAGAACCCCAGCATTCGCCCATATTAGGACAGTTACCACTCTCACAAATGGTATGTAGCTTATGGGTGTCTACAAGGCTGCGCACCTGCGCATATTCTTTACCTACCGGAAGCTTAACTCTAAGCCAATCTGGTTTACGTTGTACTGTGTTTGCTGGAACAACCGGAAGTGCGATCATACCACAAAGTTAAGCAATAGGTTTGAAATGTAATAAAGTTGAAATGTCATTTAATTATTGATCACTCCTGCCACCTCATCTGCAGAGATATCTCCGTGAGAAGCATCAAGCACGCAGTTACCGTCTTTGATCAGTAAGATCTGCGGCGACTCATGACGTACCTGAAATGTATCTGCGATTTGAGCAGAAATAGCACGGTGGCTGATCAGATCCAGAAAATACAGGTTTGTATTCTCAGGGATTACATCCCAGTCGAGCTCAAACCTTTTCTTAACCATCATGCTGATTGAGCACCGGGTGCTATGTTTGAAGATTAAACTAAAACCCGGCATTGCCTTTATATCGCTGATCTGGTTAAGATCAGTAATGTTTTTCCACTCTGTCATTGTCTTTGAAAATTTTTTAAGAGCTTACTTTCTCCGGCTGCCTTTGGGATAAGACTGGTATGCAGGGCAGATCCGTGATCCGCAAGACTCTAAAACTGTAATTGCAAAAAATACGCCAAGCATTACGATCGCTACTTTTTTCATAAGTATTTGTTTGTTGTGCAGCGGTTATGAATCAATCGATCGTGATGTTTCATTTGACTGTCCCCGTGAATATTGTTTTTCTTGCGCTAAGCTACGCTATTTCAGAAAAAAAACAAACAGGAGACTAGATAGTTACCAGTAAATGAGCCATTTTTATAGCTGTAATCGCTGCTTCGTCACCTTTATTGCCATGTTTGCCTCCCGACCTGTCCAGCGCCTGCTGTAAATCGTTGGTTGTAAGCACGCCAAAAATAACGGGTTTGCTGTATTTGATACCCACCTGTGTTATTCCATTTGCTACGGCATCACAGATAAAATCAAAATGTTTGGTGTCTCCCTGAATGACACAACCTAAGCAGATTACGGCATCCAGTTCGGAGTGTTTGTTCAGCAGGATTTCGGCTGCGCCGGTTAATTCAAAACTGCCCGGAACAGGTACTGAAAGGATGTTCTCTTCTTTAACACCGTGTTTGATCAGGGTGTCATAAGCGCCTTTGTACAAGCTGCCGGTTACGTCTGCATTCCATTCGGCCACAGCGATGGCTATTTTGTAAGCACTGCCGTCAGGAACGGTGGTGTGAGAAAAATCGGATAGGTTTTTTAAATTTGTTGCCATGGAGCAAATGTAAGTATTAGCCATAAAAAAAGGCCCGCATAAAATGCAGGCCTTTGTCAAAATATTTTATTTTACTTTCCCTGAGCGGCAGTTACACGAGCAATATATTCATCGATCATGGCTGCTTCCTGACTTGCAGGGAACTCAGATTTAATTTTTGTATATGCTTTTTCAGCGTTGTCAAAATCTTTTTGTGTCTCATAAACCAGACCCAGTTTCTTAAGGAACATAGGTGAAGTAAATTTGTTGCTGGATTTGTCTGCTGCCTTTTTATAATAAGTAATCGCCTGGCTGTAATCTTTAAGCTCGCTGTAAGCGTCGCCCAGCATACCTAAAGCCAATGGATCTGCTACAGGACTTCCGGTTTCTGAATATTTACCTAAAACGTCTGCTGCTTTTTTGTATTCACCCTTACGTAAATAGATTCCGCCAAGATAAAGGTTGGCTAAGTTTGCAGATTTGGTGTTGTTATATTCTTCAGCAATTTTCTCAAATCCAGGATATCCTGAATCTCCGTTGATCGCTTTATTAGCCAATGAATCCACTCCGATATATTGCTCGGCTTTGTACATTTTTTTGTTAGCTTCTTCGGCCCTGTCTTTTAAATATACATTCTGATACCAAAAGTATATGATCACTAATACGATTACCGCAGCGGCAATGAATAAAAGGCTTTTAGAGTTTTCCTCTAAGAATGAGCCTTTTCTGACATTATGATTTACTTCTTTTTCTGTTGTGGACATTTTTTTTAAAAAAATTAAGGATTGCAAAAATACATTTTTCGGTTAAAGTATCAACCTCTTTTTTTAGTATTTACATAAATAAATAACAGACACCGGGCTTTCGAACCTCCTGAATTTGATAGGGATAGCTTCTTAAGGTAAACAAATCTCCACATCAGGTTATTTTAACAAAGCTAAACGGTAACTTTGAAGCTCATACTATGTGGTTAAAAAATATTACTCTGCTCAATTTTAAGAACTATTCTGATGCTGATTTACGGTTTTCCAAAACTGTAAACGCATTTGTAGGGAATAATGGTGCCGGGAAAACCAACCTGCTGGATGCAATTCACTACCTCTGCCTATGCAAAAGCTATTTCAACCCGATCGATAGTCAGCAAATCAAAACTGCCGAAGAGCTTTTTTTAATCCAGGGGGATTTTGACCGCCAGGAAAAAAATGAGAAGATCACCTGCGGGGTAAAGAAGAATCAGAAAAAGCAGTTCAAGAGAAATAAAAAGGAGTACGATAAGCTGGCCAGCCATATTGGCCTGTTTCCGCTGGTGATGATTTCTCCATATGACGTAACGATTATCATGGACGGAAGTGAAGAACGCCGCCGTTTTATGGATAATGTGATCTCGCAGACGGATGCCTCCTACCTCGATGAACTGATTACTTACAACCGTCACCTCCTCAACAGAAATGCACTGCTGAAACAAATTGCCGCCACCAGACGGTATGATCCGGCATTGCTGGAAATCTTTGACGAGCAACTGCTGATTTCCGGACAAAAGATCTTTGAAAAACGCAGGCAGTTTATGCAGGATTACATACCGCTGTTTAATAAATACTATCAGTACCTGACGACGGAGGCAGAACAGGTGAGCCTGGTTTATCATTCACAATTAAATGATACTCCCTTTGCAACCTTACTGCAGCAATCCATAGAAAAGGATAAGGTGCTGGAAAGAACAACAACAGGTATCCATAAAGACGACCTGATTTTCAGCATCGCTGATATGCCGCTGAAAAAATTTGGCTCACAGGGTCAGCAGAAATCCTTCCTGATTGCTTTGAAGCTTGCGCAATATGCCTATGTTGAAAAGTATAAAGGGTTTAAACCGCTGCTTCTACTGGATGATATATTTGATAAACTTGATGACCACAGGATGCACAAGCTGATGGAGATGGTATCACATCATGATTTTGGACAGATCTTCATCACAGACACGGGCAGAGAAAGAGTAGTAAATATTTTTGATCGGATCAAAGTTCCTGTAACTTTGTTTGAGGTCGTAAACGGATCTATACATCATGCGTAAACCTAATGATATGCCCCTGAAAGACGCCATTGCAAAAATGCTGTCGGTTTACAGGTTAAGAGGGAAATTTGATGAAACAGGGGTAATAGCCATGTGGCCGGAAATCATGGGTACTGCTATTGGCAACAGGACTACCCAGATCTACATTGCGCATAAAAAGCTTTTTGTACGCATAGAATCGTCAGTCATAAAAAATGAACTGCTGATGGTGAGAACCGGCATCATCCAGAAACTGAATGAACGCGCCGGTTCTGAAGTTATCAATGAGATTATATTTTTATAATTCTAGCTTCTGCCGCCACCAAAGATCTTACTGATCAACCAGATGATCAGGGCAAGTACCACCACTACTACGATAATACCCGTCCATACTCCTGCTTTAAAAATACCTTCAACCAGGGAGCAGCTGGATAGAGTTGTAACTAACAGTGCAACGAATGCAAGCGGGGAATATTTCCTAATGTTCATAATAGTTTGTTTTAATTTATGCGATTACAACAAACTATCACAGGAATGGTTTGGGGCAAATGTTACTTCCCGTTCACTTTAAGCAATTCAATCTCGAAAATCAGTGTGCTGTAAGGCGGAATATCAGGACCTGCGCCACGCTCTCCATAAGCCAGCTGATAGGGAATAAAGAATTTGTATTTGCTGCCGGTAGACATCAGCTGCATGCCTTCTGTCCATCCTGGTATCACTCCGTTAAGTGTCAGCGTAATAGGCTCTCCGCGATCGTACGAGCTGTCAAACTGTTTACCACTAATTAGGGTTCCTTTATAATGTACCAGTACAGAATCAGTTGGCCCTGGTTTTGTGCCTGTTCCCTGTGTCAATACCAGGTATTGCAAACCGCTGGCAGTGCTTTGTACACCTGCTGTTTTTTTATTGTTATCCAGAAATTGTTTTCCTTCTGCAATGATGCCGGCATATTTGGCCTGGCTTACTGTTTTGAACGTATTGCCAATTGCTTTTTCTGCCGATTGCTGTGTTAATGCCGTTTTTTGTCCGCTGAATTCAGCTTTAAACCCTTTCATCAGCAGGTCGTAGTTAAGCGTTTTTAATCCGCCATTTTTAAGGCTGGCAGCCATAGACATCCCAAAAGCATAACTTGCAGAATCCATTGTGCTTGCAAATTTTACAGGGGCAGCAACAGTGCTGACAGTTTTTTTAGCCACAGGTTTTTTGGTTTGGGCATCTACTGCAATTGCACAGCAAGGGATCAATAACGTAATCAATAATTTCTTCATGAATATAATTTTTCGGTTGGTTTAGGTTTTAAATAAAAATAAGCACCTTTTTGGGGTGCTTATATTGTATTATTTTGAGATCATCAGCAGGAACTAGAAACGTTCAGCAGCAGTAAAGAAGAAATCTCCTTCAATTGCAGCATTTTCATCTGAATCAGATCCGTGAACAGCATTGGCTTCAATTGACTGTGCATATTTTTTACGGATAGTACCATCTTCTGCCTGTGCAGGGTTTGTAGCACCGATCAGTTTTCTGAAATCTTCAATAGCATTGTCTTTCTCAAGAATTGCAGCTACGATAGGTCCTGAAGACATGAAAGTAACCAGATCACCATAGAAAGGACGTTCTTTGTGAATTTCATAAAATTTACCGGCAGTTTCTTCAGTTAGCTTAGTGTATTTTAAGGCAATGATTTTGAAACCCGCAGCAGTAATGTCATTGATAATTGCACCGATATGTCCATTTGCTACCGCATCTGGCTTAATCATTGTAAATGTTCTGTTTGTACTCATCTTAGATTTATTTGTTTTGCAAAACTACATTTTCTGCTGTTAATATTAAACATCAAATATAAAGGAATCATTTAATCATTAAATTCTTAGCTTTGCAGCGAATATGCTATCCCTTTCTGAACTCAAATCATTGCTGGCAACGCCGCAGAAAATTGTAATTACAACGCACCATAAACCTGATGGTGATGCGATGGGCTCTTCTTTGGGCTTGTATGCTTACCTGATTCAAAAGGGGCATCATGTAAAAGTAATCACGCCTACAGACTATCCTTACTTCTTACATTGGCTGCCAAACAATGCCGATGTAATGATCTATACCGAAGAAAAAGAGAAGTCTGAACAGCTGGTTGCCGATGCAGCGATTGTGTTTTGTCTCGATTTTAATACCCTGACACGCATCAATGAACTGGGCGAGGTAATACGCAATTCTCCCGCATATAAGGTAATGATCGACCATCACCTGGATCCTGAGGATTTTGATGATTACAGACACTGGAATATCAATGCCTGTGCTGCTGCACAATTGGTATACGATTTTATCGTCAATGAACTGAAGGATGCTGAAGCAATGACTAAGGACATTGCTACGTGTTTGTATACTGGTATTATGACAGACTCCGGTTCTTTCAGGTTTGCCTCTGCAACGTCTGACGTGTACCGCATCGGTGCCGACCTGATTGATGCAGGAGCTGAACACTGGAGAATACACCAGCTGGTATACGATAATGCTACAGAAAACCGTTTACGTTTCCTGGGGAACTGCCTCACAAATAAACTGGAGATCATCAGAGAACTGAATACGGCAATCATATCGGTTACTGCTGAAGAACTGAGACACTTTGAAATTGTGACCGGAGATACTGAGGGGATTGTAAACTACGCTTTGTCTATTAATGGGATTAAACTGGCGGCCTTTATCATTGAGAGATCTGATAAAGTTAAATTATCTTTGCGCTCTACAGGAGATTTTCCTGCCAATGAGATCTGCAAAAAATACTTTAACGGCGGTGGTCACAGGAATGCTGCCGGTGGCTATTCTGACAGAAACCTGGAAGATACCATCAGCTACTTTAAATCAATAGTGCCTGAATATAAAACTCAATTATTACAATAAAACAAACAATGAAACCTGCGAGGCCAACAGCCGCAGCAAGCTTCATTACAATTGAAAAACAATCAAACAAAAAAATGAAAAAAACATTAGTATTTCTTTTTGCTGCTACACTTGGTTTAGCAGCTTGTAACAACTTTAAAAAAGGTCCGGGTGGTTTAATGTACCAGATTCATAAAACCGAAGATAAACCGAAAATCGTTGAAGGTGATATCATCAAAATCAATGCGATTCAAAAAACTGAAAAAGACTCTGTAACCAGCAGTACTTACGATATTCAGCAACCAGCTGTATTCCCTGTATCTAAAAAACAATGGGCAGGTGATATCTCTGACGCCCTGATGTTATTGGCTGAAGGTGACAGTGCTACTTTTAAAATTGACCTGGATTCAATGGCTAAATATTCTAACCAGCCAAAACCAGCTACTCAAAAAGATAAATACATGGTGTTTACTGTGAAGATCGAAAAAGTAATGCACAAAGCTGCTGGTGAAGCTGATTCAACTTTCCAGAGAAAAGCAACTGAATTCTTCCAGGCTGATTTCAAAGCTACAGTTGAAAAACATAAAGCTGCTGAAGCTGGAAAAATCAAAAACTTCATCGCAGACAACAAACTGAAAGTTCAGACTTCAGCTTCTGGCTTGCAATATGTAATCACTGCTCCTGGTGATGCACAAAGAGCAACTCCTGCTGATACTTTGATGGTAAACTACACTGGTAAATTACTGACAAAAAAATCTGACGGTAAAGAAAATATCTTTGATACAAGCGTAGAGAAAGTAGCAAAAGAAAATAATAAATTCAGCCCTATGGCTCAGTACGGTCCACGTCCTTTCACATTGGGAAGAGCGATCCCTGGATTTGACGAAGGTTTGAAATTAATCGGTAAAGGTGGAAAAATCACTTTGATCATTCCTTCAGCTTTAGCTTACGGTGAAGGTGGTATGCCACAGGGTGGTATCACTCCATTCTCTCCATTATGTTTTGAAGTAGAGCTTACTGACATCAAAAAACCTACAGGTGCTCCTGTAGCTGCTGCGCCAACTACGGCTCCTGCAGCTAAATAATTATTTGGTTTTTACCCATGGAAAAACCCTGTCCTAATCCGGACAGGGTTTTTTTATTAACTTTGTTTTATGCTTTTAACAGATACCCACACGCATTTGTACTATGAAACAGATGAAGAAAAACAGGCTGCACTTTTTCAACGCTGTTTTGATCTGGACATTAACCGTTTATTTCTGCCCAATGTTGACATTTCTTCTATCGCCAAAATAGACGATGTCGTAAAACGGTATCCGGAAAACTGTTTCGCCATGATGGGACTGCATCCCTGCGATGTAAAAGAAGGTTATGATGCTGTGCTGGAAGAGATCCACAACAGTATCGAAGGCCGGAAAATCTATGCCATTGGAGAGATTGGAATTGACCTTTACTGGGATAAAACTACATTGGGTATGCAGCAAAAAGCCTTCTCTGAGCAGATCAGATGGGCAAAGGAACTGCAGCTACCCATTGTTATCCATTGCCGTGAAGCTTTTGATGAGGTGTTTGAAGTGCTGGAATCCGAAAAAGGAGATGACCTCAGGGGGATTTTGCATTGCTTTACCGGTAATCTGGAACAGGCGGAGCGCACCATCGAACTTGGTTTTTACCTGGGCATTGGTGGGGTAGTGACCTACAAGAAAGCTGGGTTGGATGCTGTTTTAATGAACGTACCGCTGGAACATGTGGTACTGGAAACAGACTCTCCTTACCTGGCTCCTGTACCTTTCAGGGGCAAACCCAATGAAAGCAGCTACCTGATTCACATTGCACAGCGGGTGGCAGACATTTACAATATCTCTGTCGATGAGGTGGCAGAAGTAACTACTGCCAATTCTATCAAAATATTCAACGTCTGATATGACTAAAATTCTAATTATCTATACCGGAGGAACCATTGGTATGGTCAATGACGCGCAAACCGGCGCGTTGATTCCTTTCGATTTTAAACAGATCCAGCAGAATGTTCCTGAACTTGCCCGTCTCAACTATCAGCTGGATGTGCACTCCTTTGATCCGATACTGGATTCCTCTAATATGAATCCTGTGATCTGGGCGGAACTGGCTGGCATTATCGGTGATTCATACCACGACTATGATGGATTTGTGATCCTCCATGGCTCTGATACCATGGCTTACACCGCTTCGGCACTCAGCTTCATGCTCAAGAACCTGAACAAACCCGTAGTATTAACGGGTTCGCAGTTGCCTATAGGAGAGATCAGGACTGATGCCAAGGAGAACCTGATCACGGCACTGGAGATCGTAGCTACAAAAAACAAGGGGAAGGCAATGGTGCCCGAGGTCTGTATCTATTTCGATTACCAGCTGTTCAGGGGTAACCGAGCCATCAAATACAATTCAGAGAAATTTGAAGCCTTTTTGTCGCCCAATTACCATATCCTGGCAGAAGCAGGAGTAAACCTGTCATTTTACTCAAACTACATCAATCCACATCCGCTGGAGGAACTGAGAATACAATCCCGTTTCAATGCCAACATCGGTGTGCTGAAGTTATATCCCGGTATTACGCCACAGGCTGTACAAGCCATCACACGGTCGTCCGTGGATGCGATCATCCTGGAAACTTTCGGCTCGGGTAATACCACTACTGCTTCATGGTTTATCGCAAGTTTGCAGGAGGCCATAGACCAGGATAAGCTGATTGTAGATATCTCTCAGTGCCAGGGTGGTTCTGTGGAGCTGGGCAAATATGAAACCAGCAAACGCTTACAGCAGATGGGCATCATCAGCGGCTTTGACATGACCTTTGAGGCTACGGTGACTAAGCTGATGTACCTGATGGGTCAGGATCTTTCCCATGCACAGATTGCCTTTCTGATGGAACAATCCATCCGGGGTGAGTTAACTTCTTAAAGTAAAACTTGTGTAAGAAGGACATTTAGAACATCAATCCAAGGATATTAAACTTATTTTTGAATATCATGAAGATAGAGCAAATTTATACCGGTTGCCTTGCTGAAGCAGCTTACTATATAGAGAGTAACGGCGAGGCTGCAATCATTGATCCGCTGCGCGAAGTTCAACCCTATCTGAAAAAGGCAGAACAGGCTGGTGCCCGTATCAAATATATCTTTGAAACACATTTTCATGCCGACTTCGTCTCGGGCCATGTAGACCTTGCGAAGCATTCAGGTGCGGAGATCATTTACGGCCCCACGGCAGTAACCAATTTTGATTCTCATATAGCTGAAGACGCTGAGGTTTTTTACATCGGCGAACTCAGTATTAAAACATTACATACTCCCGGGCATACTCCGGAATCTACAACATACCTGCTGAGCGATAAGGATGGTAAACCTTATTGTATTTTTACGGGGGACACCTTGTTTATTGGCGACGTAGGCAGGCCAGACCTGGTGCAAAAGGGAACGCAAACAATGGAGGAGATGGCAGGAGTGCTGTACGATTCGCTGCATGCTAAAATCCTGACACTGCCGGATGATATCCTGGTATACCCTGCCCATGGTGCAGGCTCATCCTGTGGAAAGAACATGAGCAAGGAGACCTTTGACACGCTGGGAAACCAGAAACAGGTAAACTATGCGCTGAAAGCAAAGAGCAGGGAAGAGTTCATTGAGCAGGTAACCGATGGTATTTTACCGCCGCCGCAGTACTTTGCCAAAAATGCGGCCATGAACAAACAAGGCTATGCGAGTTTTGCTGATGTACAGAAAAAGGGAAATGTTCCTTTTTCAGCTGAGGAATTTGAAGCTACGGCAAACCATACAGGTGCATTGCTCTTAGATACGAGGGATCCTCAGAAATTTGCTTCAGGATTTATTCCGCGCTCAATCAATATTGGTCTGGGCGGACAATTTGCGCCCTGGGTAGGTGCTCTGATAACCGACCTGAAACAACCGCTATTGCTGATCGTGGAAGATGGCAAAGCCGGGGAAGCGATTACACGCCTGGCAAGGGTTGGATACGACTACACCATAGGTTACCTGGAAGGTGGAATCGCAGCCTGGAAAGCAGCAGGAAAAGAACTGGACACTGTCACTTCAGTATCCGTGCAGGACTTTGAAGCAAGGCTGAATGAAAATCCTGCATTATCTATCCTGGATGTTCGCAAACCTGGTGAATATGAGGCAGGACATCTGGAATCTGCAGATAGCCGTCCGCTTGATTATATCAACGACTGGACGAATGAGGTCAACCCCTCAGGAACGTATTACCTGCATTGTGCAGGTGGTTACAGATCGATGGTAGCTGCATCTATATTAAAGGCCAGGGGTGTGGATAATGTGATCGATGTTGCAGGCGGATATGCCGCGATCAAAACTACCGGTTTAACAAGAACAGATACTATTGCCTCACACTAAGATATAAGGAACTGATTGACGAATGGAAGAATATGACGTACTGATTGTAGGTGCGGGCCCGATAGGACTGGCCTGTGGCATAGAAGCGATAAAAGCTGGCCTGAGCTACATTATTGTAGACAAAGGGGCCCTGGTAAACAGTCTGTATAACTATCCTGTATTTATGACTTTCTTTTCCACCTCTCAGAAGCTGGAAATAGGAGGCGTACCCTTTGTAAGTATCAACCCTAAGCCCAACAGAAATGAAGCGGTAGAATACTATCGCCGGGTGGCTGAAAAGTTTGAGCTGAACCTGCATTTGTTTGAAGAAGTTACAGCAGTAAATAAAAAAGCAGCTAATGATTTTGAAGTAAGCACATCAAAGAACTCCTATAAAGTAAAAAACGTAGTGATTTCCACAGGCTTTTATGATGTGCCGGTATTGATGCATATTCCGGGTGAAGGATTGCCGAAAGTAGCCCATTACTACAAAGACCCGCATTTATATTCCTTTCAGAACGTAGTGGTTGTAGGTGCAAATAACTCAGCTATTGACGCGGCACTGGAAACCTACCGCAAAGGTGCTAACGTAACCCTGGTGATCCGCAGTGGCGAACTCGGACCGCATCTTAAATATTGGGTGCGCCCTGATATTGAGAACCGCATTAAGGAAGGCTCGATCAAAGCTTTGTTTAATTCTGAACTGACAGGGATTGAAGAGCATTCCGTTTCTGTAAGAACCCCTGAGGGTGATGTGGTCCTTGAAAATGACTTTGTGATCGCGATGACGGGATATAAACCCAATTTTGAAATGCTCAGAAAACTGTGTGTTCAGGTTGCGGATGAGATCACTAATGTACCTTTATATAATCCTGAGTCAATGGAAACCAATCAGTCGGGCTTATACCTCGCAGGAGTGGTGTGCGGCGGAATGGATACACATAAATGGTTTATTGAAAATTCAAGGGTACACGCAGAGCAGATCTTTCAGCACATCAGTTCCAAAAAATAACATCATTTTTAAATTAAGCGTCAGTTTGACTGAATTTAATTAAGTTTGCACAAATTTTAAGACCTGAATGCCAGGAATAGATCAGATTAAGAAACCCATAGCCACAGATATAGATGTCTTTGAAGAAAAGTTCAAAGCCTCAATGCATAGTGATGCGCCATTACTGGACCGTATCACGCACTATATCGTAAAAAGAAAAGGCAAACAGATCAGACCCATGTTCGTGTTTTTTGCTGCCAAGCTTTGTGGTGGAATAATCGAATCTACACACCGTGGTGCTGCTTTGGTAGAATTACTGCATACTGCTACACTGGTACATGACGATGTAGTAGACAATGCTTATGAGCGCAGGGGTTTTTTCTCCATCAATGCACTCTGGAAAAACAAAATTGCCGTTCTGGTGGGCGATTATCTGCTGGCGAAAGGCTTGCTGCTCTCGGTAAATAACCAGGAGTTCCGTCTGCTGCAGATTGTCTCTGAAGCGGTGAAACAGATGAGCGAGGGTGAGCTGCTGCAGATTGAGAAAGTAAGGAGAATGGACATCAGCGAAGAGCTGTACTTCGATGTGATCCGCCAGAAAACGGCCTCCCTGATTGCTTCCTGCTGTGCCTGTGGTGCAGCCTCGGCAGGTGCCGATGAAGAAACAATCGAAAAAATGCGTCTCTTTGGTGAAAAGGTGGGTATAGCCTTCCAGATCAAAGATGATACGTTTGACTTTGGTACAGATGACGTGGGTAAACCGCTGGGGATAGATATCAAGGAGAAAAAGGTAACGCTTCCGCTGATCTATGCACTGAACCGTACGAGTAAACCAGAAAAGAAAAAGGTAATCAACCTGGTAAAAAACCACAATGATGAACCTGTCAAAATACAGCAGATCATTGATTTTGTAAATCAGAATGAAGGCGTGCACTATGCTGAGCAGAAAATGCTGCAATATCAGCAGGAAGCATTTGATATTTTATATACTTTCCCTGAAAGCGACGCCAGAACTGGTCTGGAACAATTGGTTCGCTATACCACAGAGCGCAAAAAGTAGGCTTTTTGTCCCCACCAGGCTTTTTGTTGTAAAATAATTTCGCAGGCGTTATTTTTAAGCTTATTTTCATCAAAATTTTTATTCATGAAGCTTTCCCTTTCCCTCCTGTTTGCGGGGCTGGCCGTATCGGCATATGCCCAGGATGACCTAAATACAGATTTCAAAAAAATCAATGCCGAAGTACAGGCGCATTCTGCTGCCTATAGTAACCTGAAATCTGCCACGGAAACCATTGGGCACCGCCTGACAGGATCTGCTAACGGAGCCAAAGCCGAAGAATATGTGTATAAACTGCTGAAATCTTATGGTTATGAAGTCCGCTACCAGCCATTTGAGGTTGAAAGCTGGAGCAGACTGACAAATGAGACTAAAATTGGAGACTCTCCAAATGGCCTGAGTGGAGTGAAATCTGTAACACTTGCCCACTCCCCTGTAAAGGCATCGGTTTCTGCCGCAATTGCAGATATGGGAAATGGATTGGAAGAGGATTACCTCAAAGATAAAGACAAAGTAAAAGGGAAGATCGCCCTGATATATTTGGGTGTTTTACCGGGATCGCCGGCAGGAACACCAACATTGCACCGTTCTGAAAAGACGGCTATAGCTACCAAATATGGTGCAGCTGGAGTGATCATCATCAATGGTGTTAAAGGCGGTGTTTTGCTGACAGGTACAGCATCTGTAACGGGAAAACTAATTCCTGTGCCTGCAGTATGTATCGGCCTGGAAGATGGCATGCAGCTGAAAGAACAGCTGCAGTCAAAACCACAATATGCCAGTCTGAACATGACCAACTTCTCTGGGATGATCAAGGCCAGAAACGTAGTTGCAACGCTGAAAGGCAGTAGCCTGCCAAAAGAAAAAATCGTAATAGGCGGGCACCTGGATAGCTGGGACCTGGCAACAGGAGCGATAGACAACGGAATTGGTTCATTTGCTGTAATTGATATGGCTAGGACTTTCAAAGTGTTGAATCTGAAACCAAAACGCACGGTAGAGTTTGTGTTGTTTATGGGCGAAGAACAGGGCTTGCTGGGTTCAAAAGCTTATATCAGGTCTGCAAAGGCTAACAATGAACTGGATCAGCTGAAGTTTATGCTGAACTATGACATGACAAATGATCCGAAAGGATTTGCAACAAGCAGAGCAGAGATGAAGGAACTGTTCACCGGCTGGGGAAGTCAGATCGCAAAGATTGATACAGGCTTTAAAAATGTATTCCGTGCGGGCGCAGGCCTCCATAGTGACCACCAGCCATTCATGCTGGAGGGAATACCTACAGGTGGCGGAGCAGGAGGCGAGTTGCCAAACCACTCAGGACAGTTTTACCACTCTGACGGAGATGATTTTAGTCTGGTAGACGAGCAGGAACTTAAAAATACAGTACGGTACAGTGCGATGCTGCTCGATGCACTGGCGAATACACCGGTTATTCCTGTGCAGAGACAAACAGAAGAAAACCTGAAAGCTTTCCTGATTGAGAACAAACTGGAGCTACCTTTGAAGATTGCCGGTGAATGGCGCTGGAAAGATTAATCGTTATAGCTG
Source organism: Pedobacter sp. MC2016-15 (assembly GCF_026239695.1). GTDB lineage: Bacteria > Bacteroidota > Bacteroidia > Sphingobacteriales > Sphingobacteriaceae > Pedobacter. Next base: position 625,440 of record NZ_JAPIVS010000002.1, read on the forward strand.
CTTAAATGAGTAACTTCAATATAAAAGAATTGGCCAGGGTGCTGAACCTATCCACCTCTACGGTCTCCAGGGCCTTCAGGGATAATGGTGATATCAGCAAAGAAACCAGGGATAAGATATTGGCTGCGGCAAAGGAGCATAACTACCAGCCAAACCATTATGCCAGTAACCTGCGTGAGCAACGCAGTAAAACTATAGCGGTAATTGTTCCTGAACTGGGAAATAACTTCTTTTCACAGGCTATCCATGGGATAGAACGTGTGGCCCGTGAAAAGGGCTACCACATCCTAATTTACGCTACGGATGATGATTATGAAAAAGAGGTCGCCTTTATCAGGCACCTGCACAATGGCCGTGCAGACGGCATCATTATGTCTGTTTCTGGCGAAGAAAACGACCATAACTACCTGAATGAGCTTAATCAGCAACGCCTGCCGCTGGTGTTCTTCGACAGGGTTTATGAGGATATTATCACGCCCCGCGTGATTACCAACGACTATAACAGTAGTTTTTCTGCTACGAAACACCTGATCAAACAGGGCTGTAAACGCATTGCTTATCTGGTGATCAACAAAAACCTGTCTATCGGAAAAACCCGGATGCAGGGATACCTGGATGCACTGGAAAAATATGATATCCCATTTGATGACGACCTGATCGTAGACTGTACCAATAGTTATAAACGAAATGATGTCATCCTCAAGGACATGTTCAAAAAGCTAAAACCCGATGGCGTTTTTACTTCCGTAGAGCGTTTGGCATTCGCTACCTATTATGCCTGTTACGATTTGAATTTATCGATACCTCAGCAGGTGAAAGTTGTTGGTTTTTCAAGCCTTCAGATCGCGCCTTTGCTAAACCCTTCACTCACTACAGTAACCCAGCCTTCTACACAGATAGGTGTTGAAGCTGCATCGCTTCTGTTCAAAATGTTAGCTGCTCCGGAGCAGGTTAACAACAGTGAAACTGTGGTCCTCGATTCAAAATTAATCAAGCGGAATTCTACCGCAAAAAGTTAAGTCCGGGCTGCTGTTTTTCAGCCCGTTTTTGTCTCTGTTTTTTGAAAAAAAAATCGGTGTCCGACTCAAAATACGCAGAATTACTGATTTTTAATCTGACTGCTGCTGTAAAATAGTCAGTAATTCCGGGAACGTTCCCGGAATCGTTCCCGGAAAAATAGTCAAATTAGGCTTAGTGTATAAAAAACACTTTAATTCGTTTTTAAATCGATGTAATACATTGTAAATCAATATCATGTATCTGTATTTGTTTAAAATGTGTAAATAGTTGTTAAGAATTTATTGGTGATAAATCTCTTTTTGGGAGTATAAAATATCGTGCTAAAATTTATTTTGATATAAAATTTGGAAATAATGACGGCAGATGTAAATTTAACCGGAGTGTATTAAACACTTAAACACTACCCAAATATATAACCCAAAAAGAGCAATAAATATGAAAGTATTTTACGTGATGAGGCGAGTTTTGCTGCTGGTTTTAACCTTCGCAGCAATTGCCGTACAAGCACAAACCGGCACCGTTACTGGTAAAGTAATTGACGAAACAGGACTGGGACTTCCCGGTGTTTCTGTCCAGGTAAAAGGCCAGCCAAAAGTTTCCAGTACAGATGCAAAAGGTAACTACAGACTGACAGGTCTGGCAAACGGACCTGTGACGCTGACAGCCACTTATATAGGCTACCGTTCTGAAGATATGGACATCGTGGTGAAAGCCAGTACTGTGGCCAACTTCTCCCTCAAACCAGATGCACAAAATCTCAGCGAAGTAGTGGTAATCGGATACGGTACCGCACAGAAAAAAGATCTTACAGGATCTATCACTACTGTTGGTGCCAAAGAATTTCAACAGGGTAATATCACTTCTCCTGAACAGCTGATCTCTGGTAAAGTTGCCGGTGTATCTATTACCTCAAATGGTGGTGCACCAGGTTCAGGAAGCACGATCCGCGTTAGGGGCGGTGCTTCACTAAACGCAAGTAACGACCCTTTAATCGTAGTTGATGGTGTTCCTTTCAGCAGTAACTTATTGCCTGGTGCTACCAGCAGTAATGTAATTGCCGGTGTAGGTAACCCACTCAGTCTGATCAACCCTAATGATATCGAAACTTTTACTATTCTGAAAGATGCAAATGCCACTGCGATCTATGGATCAAGGGCATCTAACGGTGTAATCCTGATCACTACCAAAAAAGGTAAATCGGGCGCTCCGGTAATCAACTTCAGTTCTACTAATTCTTACCTGACGGTTGCTAAAAAAGTGGATGTCTTAAATGCTGACCAGATCCGTGCTTATGTAAATGCGAATGGAAATGCAGACCAGAAAGCTTTGCTGGGAACGGCAAATACCGACTGGCAGGATGTTATCTACAAAAATGTATTCAGCACAGACAACAATCTGAGTATTGCCGGCGCATTTAAAAAAGTTCCTTACCGTTTTTCAGGAGGGTATCTTGATCAAAAAGGTTCGCTCCGTACAGATAACTTAACGCGTGCCTCAGCTGCATTAACGTTAAACCCATCATTCTTTGAAGACCACCTGAAAGTAGACTTAAACCTGAAAGGTACGCTGAGCGAATCTCGCTTTGCAAACCAGGATGCCGTAAAAGCTGCTATCCAGTTTGACCCAACTCAGCCGGTTTATGCAAATAATCAATATGGCGGATACTTTGAATGGGTAGGTTCTACAGGACAGTTAAATCCTAATGCACCAAGAAACCCACTGGGACTGATTGAGCAAAAAACAGACAGAGGCAAAGCGGACAGAAGTTTTGGTAACTTAAGACTGGACTACTCTTTCCATTTCCTGCCTGAGTTACACGCTAATGCGAACGTAGGTTACGATGTATCCAAAGGATATGGAACAACCAATATTCCTGCATTTGCAGCACAGAGCTTTGGTACTGAAGGTTTGGCCTCGCAATACAGTTCTGTTCAGCACAATAAACTGGCTGAATTTTACTTCAACTATGCCAAAGACCTGAAAAGTATTAACAGTAATATCAATGCTACGGCTGGTTACGGTTACTATGATAACTCAACTACCACTTATAACTTCGCCAGCTACAGAGCTACAGGTACTGTATTGAGCACTCCAGTATTTCCTTTCGATACACAGCAGAACAGATTGCTTTCTTACTATGGTCGTGTGGTATACACGCTTGCAGATAAGTACATCTTCTCTGGTACAATGCGTGCCGATGGATCTTCTAAATTCAGCGAAGACAACAGATGGGGTTATTTCCCTTCAGCAGCTTTTACTTGGAAGGCAATCAATGAGTCTTTCCTGAAAGAAAGTAAAGTTCTGTCTGATTTAAAACTACGTTTAAGCTACGGTATCACTGGTCAGCAGGACGGTATTGCTAACTATAGCTTCCTGCCAAACTATTACAACAGTGCCAATGAGCAGCAGTATTATATCGGTGGTCAGTACTACCATTTCTATACGCCAATTGCTTACGACAGAAACCTGAAATGGGAAACTTCTACAACTTATAACGCCGGTATCGACTACGGTTTGTTTAAAGGACGTGTTTTTGGTAGTGTAGATGTGTATTACAAAAAAACCAAAGACCTGCTGAGTACTGTACCTATTCCGGTAGGAACCAACTTCAGCAACTTATTGCTGACCAATGTGGGGAACATGGAGAACAAAGGTATTGAGGCAAGTATCAACGTGGGTATCATCAAAACTGAAGATCTTACCTGGGATATGGGCTTTAACGTAACTTACAACAGAAATAAAGTAACTAACCTTTCCTTAAATCCGGATCCTAACTATAAAATCGGAGCAGGTGATATCACTGGTGCTACCGGTACTACGTTAAAATGGAATGCTGCAGGATATCAGCCAGGTTCGTTCTTTGTGTACAAACAAGTATATAATGAGCAGGGTTTACCAATCGAAGGTGTTTATGACGACCTGAACAATGATGGCGTGGTAAATGATCAGGACAGATATTTCTATAAAGCACCACAGGCGAAAGTAATCCTGGGCTATACGACTTCATTGAACTATAAGAAATGGACGTTAAGTACAGTGCTTCGTGGTAACCTGGGCAACTACATCTATGACAACGTGTCTTCTAACCTGGGTGTAAACAGAAATGTACTGAGCCCAAGCGGACTGATCAATAACGCAGGTAGCTCACTGCTGCAAACCAACTTCACATCCAACCAGTTCCTGAGTGATTATTATGTACGTAATGCCTCATTCCTGAAAATGGATAACGCAGGTCTTGCCTATAACTTCGGCAGGCTCTCACCAAACAGAGCTACTACGCTGCGCATCAGTGCAAACGTTCAGAACGTATTTGTGATCTCTGATTACAAAGGTATCGACCCTGAAAATGCATTGGGTATTGATTACAACCTGTACCCAAGACCAAGAACATACAGTCTGGGTGTAAACGTTGGTTTTTAACATTTATAATTTAAGAAGATGAAACTATTCAAAATATTTACGGCTTCAGCCATCCTGGTGGCTACGCTCTCGTCTTGTAAAAAAGACCTGAATCTAACGCCTACCAATGACCTGACTGCCGATAAGGTATACAGCTCGGCGGCAGGATATAAACAAGTTCTTGCAAAAGTTTATGCAAGTTATGCTACAACCAGTGGTTTGGCATCTGACAAGAGTGATCTTGGCGGTATCGACGCGGGTACCTCTGACTTTATCCGTCTGTACTGGAATGCTCAGGAACTGACCACAGATGAAGGTCTGTGTGTATGGAATGACCCTGGGGTATATGAACTGAACTACCTTACGTTCAGCTCAGAAAACATCATCCTGCGCGGATTGTACACCAGAAGTTTGTACCAGATTACTGTAGCGAATGAGTTTTTACGTGAAAGTACGCCTGAGAAACTGGCGTCCCGTAACATCACGGGTGCTGATGCAACTGCCATTGCTGCATACAGGTCTGAGGCAAGGTTTTTACGTGCTTACCAGTACTGGGTGCTGATGGACTTGTTTGGTAACCCGCCAATCCTGACTGAAGCAAACGAAATTGGAATTGTTTCTCCACAGCAGATCAAACGTGCAGAATTATTCAAATATGTAGAATCTGAATTGCTGGCTATTGAACCTGAATTGCAGACTGCCAATGAATATGGCAGGGCTACAAGAGGTGCTGCAGATATGTTATTGTCTCGTTTATACCTGAATGCCGCAGTGTATACAGGTACTGCAAAAAATACTGAGGCCATTACTTATGCCAACAAGGTAATCGCTGGTCCTTACCAATTGCATTCGGCCTACAGAAACCTGTTCCTGGCGGATAATGATAAAAGTAATCCGGAAACTATCCTGGCTATCAACTACGATGGAAACTTTACGCAGAACTATGGTGGAACAACTTTCATCATCAATGCATCGATCAACAGTGATATGAACCCTACTTCGTTTGGTGTGCCAAATGGCGGATGGGGCGGTATCCATGCCAGCTCTACTTTGCCGGCAATGTTTGGTAATGCAACAACTACTGACTCCAGATATATGTTTTTCGGTACGAAAGCTGCCAATGATGATATCGGTGTCTTTACAGATGGTCTGCGTGTCACCAAATTCAGAAACATAACTCAGGGAAATGTTGCTGGTTCTTCTACCAACGGTACCTTCAGTACAGTGGATTTCCCAATCTTCCGTTTGGCTGAGGCTTACCTGAACTATGCTGAAGCTGTAGTGCGTGGTGGTTCTGGTGGTTCAACTGCTGAGGCCGTTGCCTATGTGAACCGTTTGCGTCGTCGTGCTTATGGTAACGACTCCGGAAACGTTGCTGCACTGACGCTGGACAATATTTTAGCAGAGAGAGCAAAAGAATTTTACTGGGAAGGTTACAGACGTACTGACCTGATCCGTTTTGGTAAATTCACTGACGGTTCTTACCTGTGGCCATGGAAAGGCAGTGTTAGAGCAGGACGTGCAGTTGCTGCCACTCGTAGTATCTTCCCTCTGCCATCAGCTGATATCATCGCAAACACGAACCTAGTTCAAAATCCAGGCTATTAATTCAAGTAAAATGAACCCGTGATAATTAAAATAATGATTAGATATACTACAATCATTATTTTAATTATCAACGGCTCCATCTTTCAGATAAAAATATAAACATAAAAAGATGAACGCATTATCTATAAAAAGCTTAGCCTTCAGCATGATCGTACTGATGTTCATGTCATGCAAAAAGGACGAAAATAAAGTGGTGGCCGGAAACGGTACCGCACCGGCATTAACTTCTTCTGCAGTAGCTACGCAGGTACTGAAGGAGGAAAACGCTGAAACAAATTTTGGGGTCTTTAACTACAGCGCATCCAGCTTTGGTTTTGAAGGCAATGTAGTATCTTATACCGTTCAGGTTGATGTTGCAGGAAATAACTTTAAAGCGCCCAAAGAATTATCTGCGGGATCATTACTCACAAAAACAGTAACCGTTGCTGAAATCAACAGTATCAGCAATCAGCTGAAACTGGTTAATGGTGTAGCAGGCAAGATTGATGTAAGGGTAAAAGCAAGCATCAGCGATAAACATCCTGCAGCCTACTCCAATACGCTGACCTATACGATCACTCCGTACCAGATCATCATTGACTATCCGTCACTGTATGTGCCGGGTAGTTATCAGACTACTGCCTGGACTCCTGCTTCAGCAGCGAAGATCTCTTCTGTTGCTGATGATAAAGCTTACGAAGGATTTATCTATTTCCCTGACGCAGTGAATGAATTCAAAATCACTTCTGCACCAAACTGGGACAATGTGATATACGGAACAGCTGCAGCTGGTAAAATAGTTGCCGGAGCTGGAGATAACCTGAAGGTTACAGGTGCGGGATATTACCTGCTAAAAGCAAACACTACGGCACTGACTTACTCGGCAGTAAAAACTACATGGGCTGTAATGGGTGCCGCAACTGGAAATGTTGAAACGCCAATGACCTATGATATGACTACCAAAGTATGGACGGTAACCAAAGCACTGTCTGCCGGAACATTGAAGTTCAGGGCTAACGGTACTGACGCCATCAACTTCGGAAGCAACGCAACTGCTGACGGAACGCTGGTAGCTGGCGGAACAGCTATTCCTGTAGCTGCTGCAGGAACTTATAAGATTACCTTTAACGTAAGTATCCCTGGAAATTACGTTTACTCGATACTATTACAATAACAAACACACACCACCCGTGCCCTGATCTTTATCAGGGCACTTTTTTTAGTTTATCCCTCTCAAATTATCTTTCCGGTCAGTTTAGAAAACAAGCAAAAAAATGAAGAAGTTATACGTTATTTTCCTGGTGCTGCTCTCAGCAAATACATGGGCACAGTCGAAATTGGATCATGTAGATCCACTGTTCTGGTTTACCGGAATGAAAAATCCGAAACTGCAGCTGCTGGTGCATGGTAAAAACATTAAAGGCTACACAGCTACGCTGAACTACCCTGGTGTAAAACTGGTAGAAATCCACCAGGTAGAAAACCCTAACTATCTCTTCATCGACCTGGAAATATCCGCTGATGCGAAAGCCGGCAAATTCCCGATCTCATTTCTGGAGAAGGGTAAAAAGAAATTCGATTTTAGCTATGAGCTGAAAAACAGGGATGCCTCGCCATCCCGCATACAAGGTGTTACCAACAAAGACCTGATCTATCTCCTGATGCCAGACCGCTTCGCAAATGGCGATCCTTCCAATGATAAGGTGAAAGGGCTGGCAGAGCAAACGCTGAACCGCGACTCTATGTATTACCGCCATGGGGGCGATATCCAGGGGGTAATGAACCACTTTGATTACTTCAAAGACTTAGGGGTGACTACACTCTGGATGACACCAGAGATAGAAAATGACATGCCAAAAGCATCATATCATGGCTATGCTGTAACTGATCATTATCAGATTGATCCGCGTTACGGAACAAATCCCTTGTTTAAAACTTACGTAGAAAAAGCGCATGCAAATGGCTTTAAAATCATAAAAGATATTGTTCATAACCATATCGGTACAGGTCACTGGATCTTCAAGGATATGCCAATGAAAGATTGGGTAAACCAATGGCCGGTTTTTACGCAAAGCAGCTACCGCGATGAGCCTGTAATGGACATTCATGCTGCGGAAGGCGATAGAAAGAAAATGCTGGACGGATGGTTTGTACCTACGATGCCAGATTTGAACCAGAGAAATCCATACGTACAAAATTACCTGACACAAAACCACATCTGGTGGATCGAGTATGCAGGTATTGACGGACTGAGACTGGATACTTATCCTTATAACGAACCGGAATATATGGCCGACTGGGCGCAGAAGCTGAAAGCTGAATTTCCTCACTTGTCGATTTTTGGTGAAACGCTGGTAAACTCTGTAGCTTCACAGGCGTACTTTACGCAGGGAAATACAGTAAACAGGGGCTTTGATTCACAGCTGCCAGGTGTAACAGACAATGTATTGAAGAATACGATTTATGAGGCACTGAATGGTAAATCGGGATGGACGGACGGGATCTTCCGTTTATACAATATCCTCTCCCAGGATTTCCTTTATCAGGATGCTACCCGCAATGAGATCTTCCTTGATAATCATGACATGAGCCGTTTTTATTCAATGGTAAATGAAGATATCAATAAATATAAATCAGGTATCGCGCTCCTGCTCACGCTTCGTGGCGTACCTCAGCTGTACTACGGTACTGAAATTCTCATGAAAAATTATTCTGATCCGGATGGCCTGGTAAGATCTGATTTTCCAGGTGGATGGGCAGGAGATAAAATGAGTAAATTTACTGCTGCCGGACGTACTCCGCAGGAAAATGAAGCCTTTAACTTTGTGAGTAAACTGGCGCACTACCGCAAGGACAGCCCGGCTTTAACCACAGGAAAACTGATCCAGTATGTGCCTGAAGATGGGATGTATGTCTATTTCAGAACTACTGAAAACGGCCCGAAAAGTGTGATGGTAATTCTTAATGTTGAAGATAAAGCCAAAACCTTGAAGACTGACAGGTTTGCTGCACAGCTAAAGAACACTGCAGGATTAACGAATGTGATTACTGGCGGGAAACTAAATACAACCAAGGAGATTACCGTTCCGGCTAAAACTACGCTGGTACTAGAACTGAATTAAGATGAAAGATACGACGATAGCATGCATTTTTGACCTGGATGGGGTGTTGGTAGATACCGCAGTATATCATTACCAGGCCTGGAAAAAACTCGCAAACTCTTTAGGTTTTGACTTTAGCCATGAGCAGAATGAACAGCTGAAAGGGGTGAACCGTATGCGCTCCCTCGACAAAATTTTAGACTGGGGCGGCGTACAAAAAACGGAGCAGGAAAAAGAAGAACTGGCGACCCTGAAAAATACCTGGTATGTAGATATGATCAGTAAGATGTCGGCCTCAGAAGTTTTACCGGGCTCGCTGGAACTCCTGGAAGCGCTGCATGCAAAAGGGATTAAGATTGCCCTCGGCTCTGCCAGCAAGAACTCCGGACTGATACTGGAAAGAACAAACCTGACGCATTTTTTTGATGCTATCGTTGATGGCAATGCCGTAACGACATCTAAACCTGATCCGGAAGTATTTGTGAAAGGTGCCGGGCTACTGGAGGCCTCAGCAGAAGACTGTATCGTATTTGAAGATGCTGCGGCAGGGGTAGAAGCTGCACTAGCGGCAAAAATGGCCGTCGTGGCTGTGGGAGAAGAAAAGAACCTCCCGGGTGCAGATATTTATGTGAAAGATCTTGCTGGCGTATCAGTACAGCAATTGATAGATCTGGTGGTTCAAAAGAATAAATAAGTTACGCTGATGAAGAATTACATACAAGCAGAAGAGTGGAATATCATAGAGGAAGGTTTTGATCCTCATTTAAATAAAATATCTGAAAGTCTTTTTAGCCTCGGCAACGGGCGCATGGGACAACGTGCCAACTTTGAAGAAAGTTACAGCGGCGAAACACTACAGGGAAATTATGTGGCGGGGGTTTATTATCCTGACAAGACAAGGGTTGGCTGGTGGAAAAACGGCTATCCTGAATACTTTGCCAAGGTGCTCAATGCTGCCAACTGGATGGGTCTTCAGATCCACCTTGATGGCGAGGAGCTGGATTTACATGCCTGCAAGCTGAGAGATTTCAAACGTATCCTGAACATGAAGGAAGGTTACCTGCAACGCAGTTTTACCGCAGAGCTGGCTTCAGGAAAGCAAATCAGTGTTAAGGCACAACGTTTCTTCAGCATCGCAAATGATGAGGTTGCTGCATTACATTACCAGCTGACAGCACTTAATTTCTCCGGAAAGCTGGAACTGAGTTCTTTCATTGACGGCGATGTTAAAAACCAGGATTCCAATTATGATGAGAAGTTCTGGGATGAGGTAAGCAGAACGCAGGATGATAGTGGTTCGTTCCTGACGATGCGCACAAGGAAGACGGAATTCGAAGTGGTTACGGGCGTAAAAACTCTGGTATATGTAAAAGCTGACCAGATCGCGCTTAAAGCAGATGCTGACGTGAAAGATAAATATCTTGCGGAGAAGGCATCTTTTGATATCACACTTGATACTCCTGTTGATATTTATAAAATAGCGACTAACCTTTCTTCACAGAACTATGAACCTGCAGCCTTAACAGCTACAGCAAAATCTGTGCTGGAGGCGGCTGTACTAAAAGGATTTAAAACCTTGCTTGAAGAACAGGCTGCTGCATGGGCAACAAAATGGGAAGAAGGTGATATTATCATTGAAGGGGATGTTGCAGCACAGCAGGCGATCCGCTTTAATATTTTCCAGCTGAACCAAACTTATACAGGCAAGGATGCGCGTTTAAATATCGGCCCTAAAGGTTTCACCGGTGAGAAATACGGTGGCTCCACCTACTGGGATACGGAAGCATATTGTATTCCGTTCTACTTGTCTACAGCTCCGCAGGAAGTTTCAAAAAACCTCCTGGTATATCGCTATAAACACCTGGAAAAGGCCATTGAGAATGCTGAGAAGCTTGGGTTCGATAAGGGTGCGGCGCTGTATCCGATGGTGACGATGAATGGTGAAGAATGCCATAACGAATGGGAGATCACTTTCGAAGAGATCCACCGTAACGGAGCTATCGCCTTTGCGATCTTTAACTATATCCGCTATACGGGCGACCAAAGTTACCTGGCTGAATACGGACTGGAGGTGCTGATCGGCATTGCCAGATTCTGGAAACAAAGGGTAAACTGGAGTGAAGCCAGACAGCAGTATGTGATGCTGGGAGTAACGGGACCAAATGAATATGAGAACAACGTAAACAATAACTGGTATACGAATACGCTGGCGGCATGGTGTCTGGATTATGCGATGGAAGCTGCGGAGATTGTTAAGGCGGAAAACGCTGCAAGATACCAGGAGATCGTAACGAAAACTTCGCTCGACGAGTCGCAGGAGTTTGCCGACTGGAAAAGGGTATCTGAGCATATCTATCTTCCATATGATGAGGAAAAGGGAATATTCCTGCAGCAGGACGGCTTCCTGGATAAGGAACAAACGCTGGTAAGTGAACTGCCTGCATCACAACGCCCGATCAATCAGAAATGGAGCTGGGACAGGATACTGCGTTCATGTTTTATCAAACAGGCGGATGTACTGCAGGGGATGTATTTCTTTGAGGATAACTATGACATCGAATCGCTGCGCCGCAATTTTGATTTCTATGAATCACGTACGGTACACGAAAGTTCTTTGTCGCCTTGTGTACACAGCATCCTGGCAGCAAAGCTGAATGATGGTGCAAAAGCGTATGAGTTTTACCTGCGTACTTCGCGTCTGGATCTTGATGATTATAACAATGATACGGAAGACGGTCTGCACATCACATCGATGGCGGGTACATGGATGAGCATTGTAGAAGGTTTCGGAGGTATGCGTGTGCGCAATAACCAGCTTTCATTCAGTCCTTTCCTGCCGGAAGAATGGCAGTCTTTTGCTTTTAAAATTGGCTTCCGTGGTGTGCAGCTGCAAATAAAAGTGACACGTGAGGAGATTACTATCGTGAATCCTGCAGAAACATTAATGGACATTAATATCTTTAACCAATTGCACAGTGTGCCGGCAGGTGAAACGGTAATCGCTTATAAAGGGTTGACCGTATGATGAGCTCTTGCCGCACGGCTGTCTTAATGACTTTACTGGTTACAGGAATTATGGATGCAGGTATGGCACAGAACAAGAATAACAAGCTAATGATCTATCAGCTTTTGCCAAGGTTGTTTGGCAATAAGCAGCAGAATAATGTTCCTTACGGAACGATTGAACAGAATGGCAGTGGTAAGTTTGCTGACATAGATAACCGCGCACTGGAGGGTATCCATGAACTGGGAACTACACATGTGTGGTATACAGGGCTGATCGCTCATGGAACGCTGACGGATTACAGCAGCGCGGGGCTGCCTGCAAACAATGCCAATGTGGTGAAGGGTAGGGCAGGCTCTCCTTATGCGGTGAGAGACTACTATGATATAGACCCCGATCTGGCTACGGATGTGAAAAACCGTATGGCAGAATTTGAGGCGCTGGTAAAAAGGACACATGACAAGGGCATGAAGGTGATTATCGACTTTGTGCCTAATCACGTAGCGCGTGAGTACAAATCGCGCATGAAGCCCGCCGGTGTAAAAGACTTTGGCGAGGCTGATGATGTGAACCTGGCTTTTGGGGCTTCGAATGATTACTATTACGTTCCGGGGAAGGACTTTGTGGTTCCTGCCGCAAAATCTCATGAACAAACGCCACTCAGCGCTTTGCAGCAAAAATATTATAAGGAATCACCGGCCAAAGCCACGGGTAATAACGTGTTTTCTGAGCGGCCCTCAGTGGACGACTGGTATGAGACGGTGAAGCTGAACTACGGCATAGATTACCTGGACCACGAGAAACAACATTTTGATCCTACTCCGGGAGTGTGGACGAAAATGCGCGATATCCTGGTGTTCTGGACAAATAAAGGGGTAGATGGTTTCCGCTGTGATATGGCGGAAATGGTACCGCTGGCCTTCTGGAACTGGGTGATCCCTGAAGTGAAGAAGGTGAATCCTGACCTTGTATTTATTGGGGAAGCCTATGATCCTTCAAAGTATGAGTCTTTCCTGACAACGGGTAAGTTTGATTACCTGTATGATAAGGTGGGCTTATATGACGGACTAAAAAGGCTGATCAGAAGTGAGGAACATGCGGATGTTAATGATATCCGCAGGGTGTGGCAACATGAAAGCGCGGGCTTTGGCGACAAAATGCTGCGTTTCCTTGAAAACCACGATGAAGAACGGATTGCCTCAAATGGTTTTGTTGGAAGAGCCGAACTGGCACTGCCGGCAATGGTGGTGTCTGCAACTTTATCCGGCGGTCCGGTAATGACTTATTTTGGTCAGGAGGTGGGTGAGCCTGCCAGGGCTGCAGAGGGTTTTGGCGGCGATGATAACCGCACTTCGATATTTGATTACTGGGGCGTACCTGAGCACCAGAAATGGATGAACAACGGCGCCTTTGATGGCGGCGGACTGGGCACCGAACAAAAGGCGCTGCGGGATTACTATGTAAAACTGCTGCAGTTTGCCGGTAAGTCTGAAGCCATTGCCCATGGCAAGCTCTGGGAAATTCCTGTTGCCGGTAATATGAACAAAAGGATGTACGGATATGTGCGCTATACGGCTATGCAGCGCCTGCTCATCCTGGTCAACTTTGACCGTCATTACAGGATGGAATGCAACCTGCAGATCCCTGCGGAAATATTGCAGGGCAACGCTGTTGGCACTGTACGCGATCAGTTGTCCGACTTAACTATAAACGATATCAGGGAGAATACGATACCTGTATGGGTATTGCCAATGACCGCACAGGTCCTGGCTTTCTAAGCTCCGAACCTATAAACCTGCTATGGAAGAAAATAAAATTGTTGCTGTTAAACCTAAGTTGACCAACCTCCAGATCTTTAACATGAGTGCTGGATTTTTTGGTATTCAGTTTGGCTTTGCGCTGCAGAATGGCAACGCGTCGCGGATACTGCAAACTTTTGGCGCCGATGTGGAACATCTATCGCTGTTCTGGCTGGCGGCACCGCTGACGGGCATGATTGTACAACCTATCATCGGTTACTACAGCGATAAAACCTGGAACAGGTTTGGCCGCCGCAGGCCATATTTTCTCATAGGGGCAATACTGACAGCGATGGCGCTGATCCTGATGCCCAATGCGGGTGCAATGGCAGGTTTCCTGCCGCCGATTATCATTGGTGCAGGGATGCTGATGATCATGGATGCATCTATCAACGTGGCGATGGAGCCTTTCAGGGCTTTAGTTGGGGACAAGCTCCCTGAAGAGCAGCGAAGCTTTGGATTTTCTATGCAGACTTTCCTGATCGGTGCAGGTGCGATCTCGGGCTCATGGCTGCCCTATGTGTTTTCAGAATACCTGGGGGCATCTAAAGTAGCTGCCGCTGGTCAGGTACCACATAATGTGATTTACTCTTTTTATGCCGGGGCGGCAATCCTGCTACTTACCATCTTGTGGACGGTACTGAATACCAAGGAATATCCGCCTGAACAGATGGCGCTGTATCATGCTGCGGAACCTGAAGAAGAGGAACAGAAAGGCCTGTGGTCCATCCTTTCGGATTTTTCTAATATGCCTTTGACGATGAAACAGCTGGGACTGGTACAATTCTTCTCCTGGTTTGCACTGTTCTCTATGTGGGTATTTACTACACCTGCTATCGCACAGCATATTTATAAAGTACTTCCCGGAGATACATCATCGGTAAAGTTTGCGGATGCTGGTAACTGGGTAGGATTTCTATTCGGGGTATATAATGGTGTTTCGGCAATCTATGCGTTGATTCTGCCTTCTTTAGCGCGGGCAACAAGTCGTAAGATAGCGCATGCTTTTTCACTTACTGCCGGAGGAGCGGGCTTGTTATCAATTTATTTTATCAGTAATCCGGATTACCTGATCATCTCTATGATCGGTATCGGTCTTGCCTGGGGAAGTATCCTCTCGATGCCCTATGCGATTTTGTCGGGCGCCATACCTGCCCGGAAGATGGGGGTATATATGGGGATCTTCAATTTTTTTATCACCATGCCGCAAATTGTGAACGGTTTGTTCGGAGGGCTGATCGTGAAGCAGTTCTATCATGGCGAAGCGATTTACGCGATTGTACTGGCAGGAATATTTATGATCCTGGGGGCAATCTCAGTTCTTTATATTCAGAATGGCAAAGAGAAATAAAATGACCTTTTTTTAAATAAAATACCTATTTTTACCGCCCACTTATGGAACAGATAAAAACGTCATTTGATTTTGAAAAACCTATTGCTGAATTGATGCAGCAAATTGAAAAGGTTAAACAGGTTGCTGATAAAACAAAAGTAGATATGTCTGCTACACTGATAGAGCTGGAGGAGAAATTAGCCAAAACTCAGAGCGCACTGTACACCAATCTGACCGGCTGGCAGGAAGTTCAATTGTCACGCCACCCTGAAAGACCACAGACGCTGGATTATATCAGCATGATCTGTGACGATTTCATTGAGCTGCATGGCGACCGCACCGTGAAAGACGATAAAGCGATTATCGGTGGCTTTGCTACCATCGCCGGACAAACGGTAATGATCATCGGACATCAGAAAGGTAAAAACACAAAGGAACGTCAGTACCGCAATTTCGGTATGGCCAATCCTGAAGGATACCGCAAAGCATTAAGACTGATGCGTCTTGCAGAAAAATTCAACAAACCAGTAATTTCATTTATCGATACCATGGGTGCTTATCCGGGTATTGAGGCCGAAGAACGCGGACAGGGCGAGGCTATTGCCAGAAACCTGCTCGAAATGTCGGTACTGAAAGTGCCTATCGTTTGCTTCATCGTTGGTGAAGGAGCATCTGGAGGTGCATTGGGTATCGGTATCGGTGATAAAGTATATATGCTTGAACATACCTGGTATTCGGTAATTTCACCTGAATCATGCTCTTCTATCCTTTGGCGCAGCTGGGATTACAAAGAGAGAGCAGCAGAGTGCTTAAAGCTGACTTCTACTGATATGTACAAAAACCAGTTGATTGATGGCATCATTAAAGAGCCTCTGGGTGGTGCACACCAAAATCCTGCTGCCATGGGGGAAACGCTGAAAGCGCAGATCCTGGCAGACCTGAAAGAACTGGGTAAAGAGAAAACTGACAAAATGATAGCCACCCGTATTGACAAGTTTTGTTCAATGGGAGTAGTGAATGAATAAAGTAACTCCCTGTTTCAAAGCTGTATGTTGCTGAAACGCAACATAAGGCTTTGAAACAGGGAGTTACTTTATTCAAAAGGGAAAGTACATAAGGCATAAAAAAGCGGCCTGCAAATCTCAGATTTGCAGGCCGCTTTTTTATGCCCTGGATTTCGCTCAGCCTACTCTTGAGGCTGCTGAGCGAAGTATGGTGAGAAACGCGCTTCCAGTCCCTGGAATTGTTGTGCCAGTTGCTGTGCAAGTTTGGTTTGTTTTTGCTCTGTAGCAGTTTTTACCATCTGGTTGAGGAACTGCAATCCGAGCTGAACGTTTTGTCCGCCGATGAACCTGCCTCTGCTTTGCGACACATCTGCCAGGTAGGTAAGCTCCTTCTGGATATAATCAGCCGATTTGGACATCAGTGTATTTGCAAGCTGTGCATCGCCCAGGGTGTAGAGGTTTTCTGCAAGGAAATAAGTACCCATCATAGAGCGCATGCCATAGAATTTATCAGGCATTACTTCGAAATAACGCGTAACAACCTTTTTGGCATCCTCAACTTTACCCTCTTTGATCAATCCGCTGATCGTAGTATTGAAGATGTTATTGAAGATAGAGATATCATCAGAAGATTGTGGATCAAGATATTTCGCTTCTTTCACGTTACCCCACTTAAACTTGGTGTACATGTTGCGGTACAGCACATCAGTATTTACCAGTTCATTTCTGCTGGCAGCAGTATCTATTTTAAGCGGCAATAAACGCATCGCCAGTCCTTCGGTGTACAAATAGTTATCCAGACCATTAAACTGATCTGAAGGTACCGTACTTGCAAAATAAATCGGTCTCTTCCAGTTGTTGTTGGCAAGGATATCCAGCATCGCCAGTGTACCTTTGGTAACGTAACCTTTATTGAAGGTCCATTGCATTACCGGGGTAATCCTGGCAGAATCTGCCGCACTAACGGTTCCTGTTTTTACCACTTCTTCAGGATTGATTGTCATCTTGAAGTTTTTGGTAGGTATAAAGTTTTCCTTGGTTCCGTTCTGCAAAGGAATTTTGTCAGCATCATCATCAGACAGCAGGACATCCAGGATGTTTTTTAATTCTACAGAACCCGCAATTTTATAATCCTGGTAGTACATTACATCTCTTACACCCTGTACATATTGCGAAGGTTTCATGCTGATCGGAAGTGGCTCAGACTCATTTTGCTTGCGCTTCATGCCGTCGATGTACCAGTCTGTATCAAATAAGCTCAGGTTTACCAGACGTACATCAGGTCTTACATTTTCAACTTCCTGAATATACCATAAAGGGTAGGTGTCGTTATCACCATAGGTGAACAGGATCGCATTAGGAGCACATGACTCCAGGTAATCCACTGCGATATCGTGTGCTACCATTTTTGAAGAACGGTCGTGATCATCCCAACCCTGTGCGCCCATAATTACCGGAGCGCCCAGCAGACAGATCACTGTGGCAATGATAGCGCCATTTTGCGCATTGATCTTATTGAATACCCAGTCCCTGATGGCGAAGACACCAAAGCCTATCCAGATTGCAAAGGCGTAGAATGAGCCTGCATAGGCATAGTCCCTTTCTCTTGGCTCCAATGGTTTCTGGTTAAGGTAAAGCACAATGGCCAGACCTGTAAAGAAGAAGAGCAGACCTACAATACCAGCGTCTTTCTGGTTACGTTTGAAGTGCCATATTGCTCCCATCAGACCAATGATCAGCGGAAGGAAGAAAAAGCGGTTGTAAGCTTTGTTGTCCACGATAGAAGGAGGGAGGTGCGACTGGTCGCCCAGCATCATCGCATCAATAGGTTTAACCCCGCTCAGGAACTGACCCTGATAAATACCTGCACCCTGATCATCATTCTGGCGACCCACAAAGTTCCACATGAAGTAACGCATGTACATGTTGCCGATCTGGTATTTGAACAGGTAGTTGATGTTATCAATGAGACCCGGGAAATGACTGTCGTCAAAACCCATCAGGCTTTTGTATTCATTTACGTGTCTCTGCTCATCACTGTACATCCTTGGGAAAGGTGTAGTTCTGTCATATTCGTAATCCGTTTTTTTACCGGCTACTTCATATTTGGTATCTCCTTTTCTGTAAATGTTTTTACCCTCTTTAAGGCTGACTTTCTCAGAGTTGTAGTTAGGGCCGAAAAGTAATGGCCTGTCTCCGTATTGTTCCCTGTTCAGGTAGCTCAGGAATGAGAATGCATTATCAGGATTACTGTTGTTTAAGTTTGGATTCGCTTTAGCCCTGATGATGATCATGGCAAACGAGCAGTAACCAAAAACAATCAGAACTGTTGACAGTAATGCAAGGTTTAAGATTTTATGCTGTGTTTTGATCGAATAACGGATACCCCATACAAAACCGGCGATCAGCAGGATGGCGAAGAAGATCACCCCTGTACCAAAGCCCATACCCAGCGTATTCACAAAGAACAGGTCGAAATAGGCACCAAAGGAAACTACATATTGAATGATACCATATTGAACAAAGGCCAGGATCAGGATACCAACAGCGAAGGTTTTGAATACACCCATGTTGGTTGGATTTTTTTCCTTCTTGAAATAGTATACAAAGGCAATTGCCGGAATAGTTAATAAGTTGAGTAAGTGGATACCGATGGATAATCCCATGATATAGGCAATGAACAGCAACCACCTGTCGGCACGCGGCTCATCAGCTACGGCTTCCCATTTCAGGATGCCCCAGAATACAATAGCGGTAAACAGGGAGGATAGTGCATATACCTCAGACTCTACTGCCGAAAACCAGAAACTGTCAGAGAAGGTATAAGCGAGGGCACCTACGGCACCTGCACCCATGATCATCACCATATCACCCAGGGTCAGATCTTCGTTGCGTTTCGGGATCATCTTTTTGGCGAGTGCCGTAATGGTCCAGAACAGGAACAATATAGTTGCTGCACTTGCCATAGCCGAGCCTATGTTCATGAAGTAGGCAATTTTCTGGGTATCACCAAAGGCAAATATCGAAAAGAAGCGTTGAATCATTAAGAACAATGGAGCACCTGGCTGGTGCACTACCTGCATTTTAAAGGCAGATGCTATAAACTCACCGCAGTCCCAGAAACTTACTGAGGGTTCCAGCGTGAGTATATAGGTAAAGCTGGCAATGATGAAACAGAGCCATCCTGTAATGTTATTAATTTTTGAGTAGTTCATTTTGTAATTGATATATAAATTTGGCTATAAAAATGCAGCCGAAAATAATCAATAAGATTGACATAAGTACATAGATAATTATAGTTTAACAAAAAATAACGCCTTAAATGGCCTCAGGACGCGTTTTTATAATTATTTTCAATTATTTTTGCAGAGGATTTGCAAATATGAAAAATCTGCGTAGATTTGCATTCCAATTCAGAACAACCCACGGTTAATCTGAAGGGAGATTGCCCGATAGTATAAAGGTAGTACAACGGTTTTTGGTACCGTTTGTCTAGGTTCGAATCCTGGTCGGGCAACTAAACATATTCGGATTGTGAGGTAAAATACGCAATCCGATTTTTTTTAACCCAGTGTTGATACCCGTCTAATCATGCCACTGCAATTTAACCCCGTTAAACTTTTTGCCGGTACAGGCACTAAAGAATTAGCCCTCAAGATCGCCGAAAGTTACGGCAGACCCCTTGGTAGTGTTTCTATAAACAGGTTTAGTGATGGTGAATTTCAGCCCGCGTATGACGAATCCGTAAGAGGATGTGACGTTTTCCTGATCCAGTCTACTTATCAGCCTTCTGACAACCTCATGGAATTACTCCTGATGGTTGATGCCGCAAAAAGAGCTTCAGCACATTATATTACTGCTATTGTTCCTTATTACGGTCTGGCAAGACAAGACAGAAAAGACAGGCCCCGTCAGGCAATTGGTGCAAAACTGGTAGCTAACCTCCTGAAGTCTGCCGGTATCCACCGTATCATGACCATGGATTTACATGCGGCACAGATACAGGGATTTTTTGATATTCCGGTAGATCACCTTGACGGATCAATCATTTTTGTTCCTTATATCAAGAGCCTGAAGCTGGAAAACCTGACTATCGCATCACCGGATATGGGTGGTTCTTACAGGGCACGTACTTTTGCAAAGTTCTTCAATGCAGAGGTTGTCATTTGTGATAAACGCCGTAAACGTGCCAATGAAATCGAATCTATGTCGATCATCGGAGATGTTACCGGAATGGATATCGTGCTGATTGATGATATCTGTGATACTGCAGGTACATTAGCGAAAGCTGCAGCGCTGATCATGGAAAAGGGAGCGAAGAGTGTGAGAGCAGTTTGTACACACCCTGTATTATCAGGTAAGGCTTATGAAACTGTTGAAAATTCTGTACTGACGGAACTGATCGTAACAGATTCTATTCCACTGAAACAGGAGAGCTCAAAAATCAGGGTACTGAGTACTGCTGAGCTATTTGCAAAGGCCATTGCCAATGTAAATGAGCACGGATCAATCAGTGACCTGTTTAGAATAGATTAATAACAATAAATAAATATATAAAATGAAAACAATCGCAATTAGCGGTTCTCCAAGAGAGAACGTAGGGAAACGCGATGCTAAAGAGCTTCGCTATGAAGGTAAAGTTCCTGCAGTATTGTATGGTGGTAAAGAACAAGCACATTTTGCTGTAGTGATTACTGAATTAAAGGAGGCTATCTATACTCCTGAAGCTAACTTCTTAGAAATTGATATCAATGGTACTAAAACCAAAGCAATCATAAAAGAATTACAGTTTCATCCATTAACTGACGTGTTATTACACGTTGATTTCCTTCAGTTATTCGAAGACAAAGAAATCGTTATGGAGATCCCTATCAAATTAACCGGAACTTCTCCAGGTGTTAAAATGGGTGGTAAACTGGTTCAGAAATTACGTAAACTGCGTGTTAAATCTTTACCAAAAGATATGCCACAGGTAGTTGAAGTAAGCATTGCTAAACTTGAAGTAGGTAACTTGTTCCGTGTACGTGACCTTGCTAAAGGTGCTTACACTGTGACTAACACTCCTGAAGATACAATCGTTTCTGTAGGTATGTCAAGAGCATTGAAACAAGCTGAGCAACAAGCCGGTAAAAAATAAGCTGAATACCCTTCAGCAAATTGGAACAGCACTGAATCTTTTCAGTGCTGTTTTTTTATGTCAAAATCTTATCTTTGAGGATGAAATACTTAATCGTGGGTCTGGGGAATATCGGGCCTGAATATGCCAATACAAGACATAATATTGGATTCAATATCGCCGATGAACTGGTAAAACAACTGGATGGATCCTTCTCCAACCTGCGCCTGGCCTACTACTCAGAAGTTTCATTTAAAGGCAGAAAACTGCATGTGATCAAACCGACCACGTACATGAACTTAAGCGGAAAAGCAGTGAATTACTGGATGCATGATCTGAACATCCCATTGGAAAATGTACTGGTAATTGTGGACGACCTGGCACTACCGCTGGGCAAGTTACGACTCAAATTACAGGGCAGCAGTGCAGGGCATAACGGCCTGAAAAGTATAGAGGGCATCTGCGGTGGACAGGCTTATCCGCGTCTTCGCTTTGGCATCAGCGATAACTTTGCCAAAGGACGGCAGGCAGATTATGTGCTTGGCCCCTTTGATAAAGATGAACAGCCTGAATTACCGGTACTGATTGACAGGAGTGTTGAACTCATCAAAAGCTTTGTCACCATCGGGCCTGCCCAGACGATGACAGCTTTCAATAAATAATCTTACTTTTTTGCAGCATACTCGGTAATCTTCTCATGAAGGATGCCGAGTTCAAATGGTTTGCTCAGCACATCATTAGCACCAGCATCTATCGCTGCTTTTTTATCATTTTCCATTACAGCCGCTGAGAAGGTGATGACAGGGACATCTTTTTTACCTTCGACATAACCTTCCCTGATCAGCTTGGTAGCCTCCAGGCCATTCATAACCGGCATAAAGGTGTCCATAAGAATCAAATCGTATTCGTTCTCTGCCAGCTTATCCAGGGCTTCCTTCCCGTTTTCTACCACATCAGCGATGATGTTCCAGCCCTTCAGTACTTTTACGATCAGGAACTTATTGATGGGGTTATCTTCGGCAACAAGGATTTTTACATCTTCAAATACAGCCAGTTTTTCCGGCACTCTCTTCGCATCTTCAGGGGATGTTTCCAGAACTTCGTACCAGTTGATAAAGCAGAATGTACTGCCGACATTCTCTTCGCTGGTAACAGTGAGTTCTCCACCTTTCAGCTCTGCTAAATTACGTACAATAGATAAGCCGAGACCTGTTCCGCCAAAGTTCAGCGTAGTATTGTCATCTGCCTGCTCAAAGGTTTCAAATATTTTGTCGATCTTATTTTGTGGAATACCTATGCCGGTATCCCTGATGGAGAATTTCAATCTTACATTGTTCGCTTTTCTTTCCGTGATCTCAACTTTCAGCGTCACGCTTCCGTTACTTGTAAACTTGATGGCATTACCAATCAGGTTCATCAGAATCTGGTTCAGCCTCAGGGAGTCTGCCATAATAGATTTGGGCAGGTCTTCATCGTACTCCGTAACCAGCTCCAGGTTTTTCTCCTTGGCGCGGATACGCAGCAGGTTTACAACCGAATGGCAGATCACAACGAGGTCTGTCGGGGCCCTGTTGATCTTGAATTTTCCGGCTTCAATTTTAGAAAGGTCGAGGATATCATTGATCACACCCAGCAGCGAGTTGGAAGAGATTTCCAGCAGATCAATCATCTCTTTCTGCTCGTCCGTCAGTTCTGTTTTTTCCAGCAGGTTGGTGATACCGATGATCCCGTTGATCGGGGTACGGATCTCATGGCTCATATTGGCAAGGAAGTTCTCTTTGATCTTTTTGCCCTGCTCTGCAAGGTCTCTGGCCCTGATCAGCTCTTTCTGGTAAGATTCAAGTTCTTTGTTCTTTTTTACGATATCACGCTGCGTACGTACAAACTGTATAAATGAATCTACTTTTGCAGAAGTCACATAAGGGTTCAGTGGTTTGTAGAGATAATCTACAGCACCAGTATTCAGTCCGCGTACAGCATACTTGGCATCCGTTGAAATAGCCGTCACAAAGATCACGAGGATATCCTTGGTACGGGGGTTACTTTTCAGGATCTCTACCAGCTCAAAGCCATCCATTTCGGGCATCTGCACATCTACCAGTGCAATAGCAATGTCCATCTCCCAGGCCATGCGCAGCGCCTCATTGGGTAAAGTAGTGGAGATTAAATTTACATCGTCCCGTTCCAGTAGTGCCTCTAAAGCAATTATATTTTCGGGTCTGTCATCAACAATGAGGATATTAATCTTTTCCATAATTACTAGGGGGCTTCAGCAGAAGGAAGACTTAGGCTATTTTTTGGTATATATTATTTTTTTGATCGATTATTTTGAAGCGTCCGATTTCGGTACTTCTGAGGGTTTCTTTGGAGCCGAGACACAGGAAACCAAAGTTGGCAAGGCTGTGATAAAAAAGGTCGATCACCCGCTCCTGTAGAGCAGTATTGAAGTAGATCAGCACATTACGGCAGGAGATCAGCTGAAACTCATTGAATACCCCGTCCGAAGCCAGGTTATGCGCAGAGAAAAGCACATTCTTTTTTAAGGAATGGTTGATGGAGGCAGCCTCATAACGTGCAGAGTAATAATCTGACAAGGTATGGGTGGCTCCGGTTTTCTGATAATTTTCAGAATATTGCTTCATCTTCTGCAAATCGTAAATTCCATTTTTTGCAAATTCTAAAACATCTGCATTGATATCTGTACCATAAAAAAAACTCCTGTCATACAATTGCTGTTCGGCAAAAAATATGGCAAACGAATACAATTCTTCACCAGTTGAACATCCTGCATTCCACACCTTGATCCTTTGGTAGGATTGCAGGTAGGGGATGATATTTGCTGCTAAAGATTTGTAAAAGAGAGGATCTCTGAACATCTCGGTCACATTCACTGTCACCTCAATCAAAAAAGATTCAAAGTAATCCAGGTCGTTTGTGAGCAATGTACGTAAATCGAAGAGGCTTAGTTTTTGCAGCTGCATGATTCTGGTTACTCTCCGCTTCAGTGAAGCAGGAGAATAATCGCCGAAATCAAAGCCGTGGACGTTCTTTATGAAGACCGTTAAGGCGTTGAGTTCCTCAAAGCTGATCAGCTCCTGGCCATTTTGTTCCGGTAGTTTTCCCATTATGTTAGCTTAACCAAACCCTCATCATCGACAGTAACTGGTCGATATCCACAGGTTTGGCGATGTAATCATTTGCCCCAGCCTCAATACACTTTTCGCGGTCGTGCTTCATCGCTTTTGCTGTTAAGGCGATAATTGGTAGTTTCTTGTGTTCCTTCTGCTCACGGATCAGTTTCATCGCTTCATAGCCATCCATTTCAGGCATCATGATATCCATCAGCACCAGGTCGATCTTATTTTCTTCCTGTAGCTTATCCACTGCTTCCCTGCCGTTATTGGCGATAATGATGTTCATGTCATACACCTGCAGGGCACTCGATAAGGCGAAGATGTTCCGCATGTCGTCATCTGTAATCAGAATGGTCTTATCTTTTAATACCTTTTCAATGGTGGAAACGGTTTTGGATTTAGCATTTCCGGCAGGGGCAGATTTAGTATCGCCCTGCTTATTGAGCTTATTCATGAATAGACTTACTTCATCGATCAGTCTGTCGTTCGACTTATTGGACTTGAGCACCATCGCCTCAGAATACTTCATGATATGGGCAATATTATCCTGGTCAAGCTCCATCGCAGTATTGATGATGACAGGTACATGGGTGAATTTCTCCTGGGTTTTGATCTGATCAAGGAGGTCGAATCCGGTGATGTCAGGCAGGTTTAAATCCAGGATAATACAATCAAAGGTACGCTGATCAAGCATTTCCAGGGCTTCCTTGCCGGTAAAGGCCTGCGCTACCTCGATACCCTTTTCTAACAGCTGCTCTTTGACCACCAGGCTTTGCAGTTCATGATCCTCGATTACGAGCACGGTTTTGAAATCGTAGGTGATATTGCCGGAGTTCAGCGCCGAAAACGCATCGTCCAGTTCATCCTTTTCTATAGGTTTCTTGAGGAATCCAATAGCTCCTTCTTTAAGGGCGCGTTCACCTTTAACCTCGCCTGCGGACATCATGTGCACGGGAATATGTTTGGTAAGTGCGTTTGCTTTCAGTCTTTTCAGCACGCCCCAGCCGTCCATTACAGGCAGCATAATATCCAGGATGATGGCATCAGGCAGTTCATCCTCCGCCATCTGCAGTCCGGTATCACCACTATGGGCGAGGATAGGGTTAAATCCTTTTTCCACTGCGTAATCTTTAAGTACATCGGCAAACACCAGGTCGTCTTCCACAATCAGCAGCGTCTGTTTCTGGTTTTTATTTACGGGTACGATAACAGGTTCAGGAATCAGTGGTTTGATGATCGTCTCCGGATGAAGATTCGCTGTCTGTTCTATCGACAGTGTTCCTTCCATATGTGTTGCCGGAAGGTACAGGGTGAAACAGCTGCCTTTGTCGGGCTCGCTTTCCACCTGGATCTCGCCACCGAGGATATTCGCCAGTTCTTTACTGATGGACAGCCCTAAGCCGGTACCTCCGTATTTTCTGCTGGTGGTACCGTCTGCCTGTTTAAAGGCCTCAAATATGAGTTTCTGTTTATCCTCGGGAATCCCGATGCCAGAATCTCTGACACTGAAGGAAAGGATTTGCTCAGTACTATTTTGCAGCTGCTCAGAATAGTAAGCGATATCTTTTCCGGCCTTACTGATTTCCAGCTTAATTTCTCCCTGTTCCGGAGTAAATTTAAAGGCATTGGACAGCAGGTTTTTTACAATCTGCTCTACTTTAGAAAGATCGGTAGTGAACTTCTCCGCCACATCAGCACCCAGAACAGTTCTGAAACTTATCTTTTTGCTTTTGGCAATTTCCGTAAACAGCGATTCCATATTCTGTTTGATCTCCTGTGGTCTCACAGGCTCAATATCCAGTTCAATTTTTCCGGATTCAATTTTTGAGAGATCAAGGATATCATTGATCAGCGTCAGGAGGTCGTTACCCGCATTATGGATTACACCGGCATATTTTAGCTGCTCTTCATTGAGGTTGTCCGGTCTGTTCTCCTTCAGGATCCTGGCCAGAATGAGGATACTGTTCAGTGGGGTACGCAGCTCATGGCTCATATTGGCCAGAAACTCGGACTTATACTTACTTGATACTTCCAACTCTGCCGCTTTGACGCTCATGGCCTCACGGGCTTCGTTTACCAATTGGTTGCGCTCCTCGAGCTGGTTGGCTTTTTCTTCAAGCTCTGCATTGGTTTCGCGCAGTTCCTCCTGCTGTACCCTCAGCTCCTCTTCGGAAGCTTGTAGTTCTTCAGATTTATGGATGAGCTCTTCATTGGTGGTACGCAATTCTTCCTGCTGACTTTCCAGTTCCTCGGCCTGCTGTTGTGTCTGCATAAAGAGCTCACGCAGTTTCTCCCTGGCTTGTGTACGGTTGATGGCTACGCCGATATTGGTGGTGATCCTTTCAAAAAAGTTGACCTGCAATGGGGTAGGGATAACCGGCAGTGCTAATTCGATTACGGCATTCAGTTCCTCTTCAAACAGTACGGGCATCACAATCAGTGATTTTGCGGCCGTGCTGCCCAGACCTGAACTTACCTTAATATAATCCTCAGGCAGGTTGTGCATCTGTTTAAGCTGCTTCTCTACCGCTACCTGGCCTACGATACCTTCGCCCAGCCCGATTTCTATGTTTTTCCCTTTTTTTACTTCAAAGGCGTATCTGCCTGTCAGCTCAAGTTTATGTGTTTTGGAATTGTAGAGGTACATGGCCCCCACGCTGGCATTTACATAATTGCACATGTCTGTGATGACATGTGTGCAGAGTTCCTCCATCTCCTGTTCTCCACGGAGCGACTCATTCACTACAGAGGCTCCGGATAACATCCAGTTTTTCTGCTCATTTTCGTCAGATACCCGGGCCAGCTCCTCGTTATTCTCGCGGATTTTTATCTCTGTTAATTTTTGTTCATTGAAGGTTCTTTTAATAAAACTCGACAACCACAATACCAGACCTAATATGATTACTGAGCTCAGCAGGACAATAACCGTAGAGCGTTGTCCGCTGGACACTCTTTTATCCTTTCTAATGGTCAGCAGTTCTGTTTCGGCTTTGATTACCTGATTATTTACCCTCAGCATGTTATCTTTAAACAGCTTTCCCTTATCGGTAAGTACCTTTTTGATCGCTTCATTTTGTCCCAGTGAAGCATTGGTATTCAGGATCTCCTGCATGTCGCGGATTTTCTGTCCTGTATAAAACTCCAGGGAATCCAGTCTTGCCTGCTGCTCCGGGTTATCTGCCGTCAGTCGCTGTAATTCTTTTACCAGCGGCATGATTTTATTCATGTTCTGATTGTAAGGGTCGAGGTATTTCGGGCGCTGCGTGAGAATAAAGCCTCTCAAACCAGTCTCGGTATTTAATATCCTGACTTCTAGATTCTGGGCATGATCAATCACATCATAAGTGTGACTTTCCCATGCAGAATCGTTATTCATGGATTTGATACTCAGATAAGAAGTAATTGCAGAGATCAGTACGAACAATAAGGAGAGGGTAAATCCTAGTACTACCTGTTGTCTAAATGTGTATTTGAACATATAAAAAGGTAAAAATTGCCGGGTAAATGAACCATTTCTGTCCTAATATGATTAAAACATGTGACAATAATACAGATAAAATGTTCCCCTACACATATTAGTGGAATGATTTTTTTGAACAAATGTGTCTTTTTTTGCTAAAACTCCAGTAATGATTGTGCGTATGTTGCGCCAACTGGTATAATTTTATCGCCGATCCATACCTGGTTTCTGTCGAATTTGCTGACAGCACTTTTAGCTACGATATACGCCCGGTGTGTTCTCACAAATCTGCGGGCAGGCAAGAGTAGCTGCATATCGCCGATTGGCATTCTGGTGCTGAGGGAAGTGTTATTATTTAAATGGATGAGGGTGTAGTTGCCGGCAGCTTCGATATACAGAATGTCGCTGATGATCACTTTAACCTGTTCATAACCATCTTTGATAAAAAGATGTTCAGGCACAGCGGACATTCCGCCGGTCTTGTTTCTCAGGCTGTATAATTCCTCGGCCTTGCTGCATGCCTTCAGGAACCTGGACAGGGAGAAGGGTTTCAAAAGATAATCGAGCGCATTCAGTTCAAAGCCCTTCACCGCATGCTCTGCATAGGCTGTGGTGAAAATCACCAGAGGAGGATTGCTGAGGCTGCTCAGAAAGTCGATCCCACTGATGTCGGGCATTTTGATATCGAGAAAGATAAGGTCTGCCGGGTTTTTCTGCAGCCATGCCATGGCATCAAAGGCATTGGTGAAAACTGCCTCCAGGGTGATAAAAGGCACCTTGGAGGCATGAGATTTTACAATATCCAGAGCTATAGGCTCATCATCTATCGCGATAGCAATCATTTTTTAAGCTAAATTCAGCGTTAAATGTACGAAAAACTCTTTGGCACTTTCCCTGATGATCAGCTCATGTTTTTTTGGATAGAACAGATCCAGCCGCTGCCGCACATTTGGCAGGCCTATTCCGCTCTGCAGTTTTTCAGGATCGCCATCTGCTTTGAGATGGATACTGTTGTTTACATCGAAATACAACATTGTTCCCCTGGTCTGGAGTGTAACTTTGATATGCGAGGGCGACTGCAGGCTGATGCCGTGTTTAAAAGCATTTTCTACAAAAGGTATCAATAGCATAGGTGCAATTTGCAGGGGGCTGAAGTTTTCTTCGATCTGAGTACTGATGACGATATCTACAGACAGGGATGTTCTTAATTTTTGAAGCTCGATATAGTTGTTCAGATAGTCGATATCCCTGCTGAGCGCAATCTTGTCCTGCATATTTTCCTGCAGCATAAAACGCATCATATCTCCCAGCTTCTGGATGCCCTCACCGGTGCGCTCTGCATTTTCCTGCAGTGCTGTCCCGTAGAGTGTATTTAATGCATTGAAAAGGAAATGGGGGTTAATCTGCGACTTCAGAAAACCCAGCGAAGCGTCTGATTTTCCCAATTCTTTTTTGAGGCTGAAGATCTCCTGCTCGGTTTCATTTCTGTTTTTATAAATGTACCAGGCCAGCGGGGCGCTGAGGCACAGTTGCGCAGGGATCTGAAAAAGGTTGACTACGATAAAGAGTTCACCTCTGCCGGCAATCAGCGCAGCCATTATGCCCACAGGTACTGCGAGCAGTATAGTAATCAGGGTAATTTTACCATAATAGGTACGGTATGGCCTAACAGCGGATCCTACTGAAGGGATGAGATAATAGATTGAATAGATGATGGTAAAGATGCAGGCCATCACCACGAAAGTCCAGCAAATGATCACCTCAAAGTCTACACCGGCAGCGAGCCACAATAACATCCCCACAAACCAGAAAGCAAGACCAAAAACAATTTCCAGTTTCATCCTGTCCTGGATGCTGCCCTCTTTGTTATCTGTAAAGTAGATGAGCAGATTTTTTAGTGCTACATAAATGCAGATGAGAACTACCAGCCAGGCCGAATAGGTGAAGCCCTGAAAGAAAATGTGATTATAGGCATCATCAATATCGGGGTATTGCGAGAGCACATAGGTTTTGGTGTAAGTCTGGGTAATACTGATCACCAATCCGGAGATGAGGTAGGTGGCAATTAGAATAGCAGTGTTAAACCCGATATTGCTTTTTCTGTAGAGTGGTGGCAGGCAGCAGAAGTTTAGCAGCAGAAAACTGAAATAGAGGATTGAATAGCGAAACAGTTCCGGGATAAAATAATTGGAAACATAGCTAAACTCGATTCCAGCATTCTTAAACTGGTCCGGAACCTGGGTATGTGCATTGGAACCATTTGATATGAGTATCAATACCGCGCAGCCATAAATCAAACTTGCTGCCCAAAATTCTATTTTATTTAAATCTTTTATGTTCATCGGTACAATACTACAGTAGTTTTTGATTTGATATGATAAAATGTGATGAACGGCTAAAAAAATGTGACGAATTAAGAAATATAGCTAGCTTTAGCGCTTTATTTCTAAGATATGACAGTATACGGAATACCCAATTGTAATACAGTAAAAAAAGCGAGGACCTGGTTAGCAGAGCATGGGTTTGATTATGAGTTCCATGATTTTAAAAAACAGGGGATCACGGCCGCAAAGCTGCAGGAATGGTGTGCAGTCTTTGGATGGGAGAAGGTGCTGAACAAAAAAGGTACAACCTGGAAAAAGCTCTCTGAAGAACAGCAGAGCCAGGTGAAAGACGAAGCAAGCGCCATTGCAGTACTGCTCGAAAACCTGAGTGCCATTAAACGCCCTGTAGTGGAGCAGGATGGAAAGGCTGTTCTAATTAGTTTTGATGAAGCGCAGTACTCGGCTTTATTGAAATAACTAAACTATTACCTGTTAATATTTGTTAAAGAATAACACATAGTGACAAACTAAATTATATTTGGGTGCTGCATATTCATGCAGGACTCATCACCTGAAAAGAGAATAAAATGGAAATGCTTAAGAGGTTATTTATCGTCCTGTTGCTGACGATACCATTATACACGTTTGCGCAGACGGGAATCAGCGGCGGGGTGTTTGATTATGAAAATAAAAGTTTCCCTCTTCAGAAGGTTACGGTGAGAAACCTGAACAACCAGAAGGTGGTGGTAACGGGTGCCGCAGGGCAGTTTACGATTCAGGCCAATAAGGGCGACCTGCTGGAATTCTCCCTGCCGGGTTACCATGTGGATACCTTATACCTGACTAACCTGCAGGCCAAAACTATCTATCTTCCTTCGCAGTCTACCAATCTGAAACAGGTGGATGTAAAGGGAGCAAGGTTGTCTAACGATCTGCAGCTGAAAGATCCCAATGCTCCCGGCTTCAGCCGTGTGTCTGGCATTGCACCAACAAAGAATATCCAGCGTGCCGGTGGTGTAGGACTGGCCTTTGGTTCCGGAAAGGACAAGCGTGAGCGCGCCAAAGTAAAACGGCTTGAAGAAACCTCTTCTTACGAAAGCGAGATCAACCAGTATTTTAATGAAGAGCATGTAGCTGATCTCATCAAGCTGCAGGGACAGGAACTGAAAGATTTTATTAACATGTACCGCCCTTCGGTGGCCCGGGTAAAAAGCGAACGCCCTTTTAACTACGATTTTTATATCGCAGAAGCGTATCAAACCTGGTTGAAACTACCTCCTGAAGGCAGAAAATTACCGCCTGTACCAACTGGCAGAAAGAATTAGAAAAAACAACATTCCTAAACCTATAAATCGTAAACAATGAATAACACTTTTATTCAGAGAACACTCCTTATGGCAGTGTTTTTTGCATTTGGTATCAACGTTAATGCGCAGCAAGCCCCGGCTGCAGGAAACTATGATCCACATGCTGCTTTCAGTCCGCTGTTCTACACTCAGAATGGAAATGAATTTCGCTCGGCAAGCGGATACCCGGGAGCAAAATACTGGCAAAACCGTGCAGACTATAATATTGCTGCAACGCTTGACGACAAAACCAATACAGTAAGCGGTACGGTGACGATCACCTACAAAAATAATAGCCCTGATCAACTGCCTTACATCTGGCTGCAGCTGGATCAAAATCTTTTCAACAAGGATTCCCGTGGTAACTCACTGATCAAACTGGGAAGCCGTTACGGTGCCCGCGGAGAAAAGGTAAATGGTGGATACACGATCAGCGGACTTACGGTTGCTAAAAAAGGAGGTCCTGTGAAATTTACGTCCATCACTGAAGATACTCGGATGCAGATCCGTCTTGACCAGCCTCTGGCTGCGTCGGGAGAGGTGGTGACGATAAAGATGGACTTCTCCTTTGTTATCCCTATCAACGGATCTGACAGAATGGGACACCTGACTACTCAAAACGGAGAAATATATACGATTGCACAATGGTTCCCAAGACTGAGTGTTTACGATGATGTACTGGGCTGGAATACGCTTCCATACTGGGGTGCCGGTGAGTTTTACTGTGAATACGGTGATGTAAACTATAGTGTTACGACACCTGCAAATCATATTCTGATGGGATCCGGAGAACTACTCAACCCGCAGGAGGTATTTACAGCAGAGCAGCTGAAACGCTGGAATGCGGCAAAGCAAAGCGATAAAACGGTATCGATCCGTTCTGCGGAAGAAGTGCTTGATCCGAAATCCCGTCCTGCAAAGGATAAACTGACCTGGAAATTCAAAATGTCCAATACAAGGGATATTGCCTGGTCATCTTCCAAAGCGTTTGTACTGGATGCCGCAAGGATCAACCTGCCAAGTGGTAAAAAATCTCTTGCTGTTTCTGCACAGCCGGTTGAAAGCAATGGCGCTGACAGCTATGGCAGGGGAGTAGAATATGTAAAGGCTTCGATTGAACATTATTCCAACAAATGGTTTGAATACCCTTATCCTATGGCAGTAAATATTGCAGCAAACATCAGTGGTATGGAATATCCTGGTATCGTTTTCTGCGGATGGAAAGCTAAAAAAGGTCAGGTGTGGGGAGTAATTGATCATGAATTCGGACATACCTGGTTCCCGATGATCGTGGGCAGTAACGAAAGGAAGTATGGCTGGATGGATGAAGGCTTCAATACTTTCATCAATGGTTTATCGTCTGCGGCATTTAATAACGGGGAGTACAAAGACGGACGTGACGACTTGCATAAAGCGGCAAAATATATGGCACAGCCGAACAGGGAATATATTATGTTAACACCTGATGCGATGGTGGAACAAAATATAGGAGTTAACCTATATAGCAAACCAGGCTGGGGATTGAATATCCTGCGCGATTATGTGCTGGGACAAGACCGTTTTGATTATGCTTTTAAAAATTATATCAAACAGTGGGCCTTTAAACACCCTACACCGTTCGACTTCTTCCGTTCGATGGAAAATGGAGCAGGTGAAGATCTTTCCTGGTTCTGGAGAGGCTGGTTTATGGAGAACTGGAAAACCGATCAGGCTGTAACTTCGGTGACGCCATCAAAAAAAGATGGTAAGATCGAGGGCTACAATATTGCTATTGCCAATCTGGAGCAAATGCCGATGCCAGTAATCCTGGAAGTGAAAACTGCAAGTGGTAAAACTGACATCATCAAGATACCGGTAGATGTTTGGATGAGAAATAAAACCTGGACGGTGAACTATGACACTACCGAAGAGGTAGTATCAGTAGTGCTGGATCCTGAGCATGTGTTACCGGATGCTGATGATTCCAATAACAGCTGGAAGAAATAGTATTCTTAATTGATGAAAGAGAGATTCCAGGTTACTGGAATCTCTCTTTTAATTTCTGCATGTCCAATACTGGTGCCGGTTCGTCGAGCCTGATCAGCCAGCCTTTCTGTTTGAGCAGGGCAATCTCAACTTTAGCTACAGAAAGATCCTTTCCTTTGATATTTTCTTCATAAACAAGTGCTGCAGGAGGTTCTACATTCGCTGCGGTAGAGAAGAGGACCTCAATCTTAAACTTCGGCCACAACTGGATATTGCCCATATTGGCAGAGTATACTCTTTTTGTGCTATTCGCCGGAATGGCAGCAGCAAACTCACCTTTATAGTTGCCTCCCTTTTCTGTGGTCATGCTCGCCAGCAGCTGGAAGGAAGTTTCATTGACCAGGTGAAAGTGTGCCACCACAGCACTGTGCTGATCGGCCACCAGCGCAAGATAAACACCCTCTTTTTTGAATTCTGCTACCGGCGCGGCAACCTGCTGTCTGTTGCTGACCACAGCATTGTCTTCCGGGATATCGCCATGTACCAAGGTCACTTTTGAAGCAAGTACGGGAATCTCAAAATCATTGGCATCTGTTACGCCAATCGTGTCTTTATCAATGATGCGGGTAATGGTACCCTCTATATTTTCGTCTACAAAACGAACGAAATCACCTAAATTCAAGTTCATAATTTTATGTCTAATCAGAGTATTCTACTCTATTTACTACAAACCTAATGAATTATCAACAGATCACACCTGAGATATATCTTGCTTGTACCTTTGTTCGTGGTTTGTTCGTGGTAAAGCTATACTTCCACTATAGTTAAGCTATGCCTGGGCTATACCATGTTTACCCCATCTCTACTCTAACTTTACTATAAATCTACTCCTTGTTTACCCATTTGGTAAAGTTAGGGTTAAGTTGAGGTAGAGATGGGGTAAACATGATATAGTCTGACTATAGACCAGGGATAGTGAGACTATAGTTTAAGGACGAACAAAGTACGAACAAACTAAGAACAAAACCCTCATTAATGTGCTATTGTTTTTATCTTTGCGGCAGCAAAATCATATGACAGAAGAAAAACAAGCCAACAATCCCCTGCACGGGAAAACCCTGGAGTTCATTCTGAAACAACTGGTGTGGCATTATGGCTGGCCGGAACTGGGCAAGCTGATAAAGATTGCCTGTTTCAATAATGATCCCAGTTTGAAGTCGAGCCTTACATTTTTAAGAAAAACAGACTGGGCCCGGAAAAAGGTGGAGAAGCTTTATTTGAATACTTTTCATTAAATCTCTGTTAACCCCTTGATTTATAAAATGTATTGTCTTACCTTTGCAGTCCCTTATTGAGGGGTAAAGTTTTAAATAACAACAACAAAAACAAATAGCAATGCCAACCATTCAACAATTAGTTAGAAAAGGTAGAGTAGCACTGGAGTTCAAGAGTAAGTCTCCGGCGTTGGACAGTTGTCCACAGCGAAGAGGTGTATGTACACGTGTATATACCACTACCCCTAAAAAACCAAACTCAGCAATGCGTAAAGTAGCGCGTGTACGTTTGACCAATGGAAAAGAAGTTAACGCTTATATTCCTGGAGAAGGTCACAACTTACAGGAGCACTCTATCGTATTGATCCGTGGTGGTCGTGTTAAAGATTTACCAGGTGTACGTTATCACATCATCCGTGGAGCTTTAGATACTTCAGGAGTTGCTGGTCGTAACCAACGTCGTTCAAAATATGGTACTAAACGTCCTAAACCAGGACAGGCAGCTGCCGCACCAACAAAAGGTAAAAAGAAATAATTAGGAGGAACAGAAAATGAGAAAGTCAAAACCAAAAAAGAGAATTATCCTTCCTGATCCTAAATTTAACGATGTTCAGGTAACGAGATTTGTAAACAATATGATGTATGATGGAAAGAAATCCATCGCTTACTCTATTTTTTACGATGCAGTAGAATTAGCTGAGAAAAAAGCTGGTGAGAACGGTTTAGAAGTATGGAAACGTGCTTTAACAAATGTAATGCCTGCAGTAGAGGTTAAATCACGCCGTGTGGGTGGTGCTAACTTCCAGGTTCCTACAGAAGTTCGTCCTGACCGTAAGATTGCTTTAGGCATGAAATGGTTAATTTCTTACGCACGCAGACGTGGTGAAAAAACCATGAAAGAAAAATTAGCAGGAGAAATCGTTTCAGCTGCTAAAGGTGAAGGTGCTGCTGTTAAGAAGAAAGAAGATACGCATAAAATGGCTGAAGCCAACAAAGCGTTCTCACATTTCCGTTTTTAATTATTGAAATCATAAGATGTCAAGAGACTTAAAATATACAAGAAACATCGGTATTGCTGCGCACATTGATGCTGGTAAGACTACTACTACAGAGCGTATCCTTTATTATGCAGGTGTAAGTCACAAAATCGGAGAAGTGCACGAAGGTGCAGCTACGATGGACTGGATGGCACAAGAGCAGGAACGTGGTATCACTATTACTTCTGCAGCTACAACTGTTGGCTGGAAATACAGAGGTCAGAGCTACCATATCAACATCATCGATACTCCGGGTCACGTGGATTTTACCGTAGAGGTAAACCGCTCCCTGCGTGTTCTTGATGGTTTGGTATTCCTTTTTTCAGCAGTTGATGGTGTTGAGCCTCAATCTGAAACTAACTGGCGCTTAGCCAACAACTACAACGTTGCCCGTATCGGTTTCGTAAATAAAATGGACCGTTCAGGTGCAGATTTCTTAAAAGTTGTTGGACAGGTTAAAAGTATGTTAGGCAGTAACGCAGTTCCTCTGCAATTGCCTATCGGTGCTGAAGACAGCTTCAAAGGTGTGGTTGACTTGATCAACAACCGTGGTATCGTTTGGAATGAGCATGATAAAGGTATGACCTTTACTGAAGTGCCAATTCCTGAGGATATGCTTGATGAGGTTGCTGAGTGGAGAGAGAAATTACTGGAATCTGTAGCTGATTATGATGAGTCTTTGATGGAGAAATTCTTCGAAGATCCGAACTCTATCACTGAGCGTGAAATCCTTGATGCTTTACGTAAAGCAGTTCTGGATGCTACAATCGTTCCTATGGTATGTGGTTCATCTTTCAAAAACAAAGGTGTGCAGACGATGCTGGATTACGTGATGGAATTATTGCCTTCACCAATGGATTCAGAAGGTATCGTAGGTACTAACCCCGAAACTGGTGCTGAAGAATTACGTAAACCTGATGAAAAAGAGCCATTTGCAGCTTTAGCATTTAAAATTGCAACTGACCCGTTCGTAGGTCGTCTTTGCTTTATCCGTGTTTACTCAGGTAACCTTGAAGCAGGTTCATACGTTTATAACGCACGTTCTGAAAACAAAGAGCGTATCTCGCGTATCTTCCAGATGCATGCAAACAAGCAAAACCCTATTCCTAATGTTGGAGCTGGTGATATTGCTGCGGTTGTAGGTTTCAAGGATATCAAAACTGGTGATACACTTTGTGATGAGAAAAAACCAATCGTTCTGGAGTCAATGGTATTCCCTGAGCCGGTTATCGGTTTAGCGATCGAGCCTAAAACTCAGGCTGATATCGATAAATTAGGTATGGGATTATCTAAACTTGCTGAGGAAGATCCTACATTCAGAGTTCAAACTGACGAGGAAACTGGTCAGACTGTAATCTCTGGTATGGGTGAGCTTCACTTAGATATCCTGATCGACCGTTTAAAACGTGAGTTCAAAGTAGAAGTTAATCAGGGTGCTCCACAGGTTGCTTACAAAGAAGCGATCAACGGAACAGTACAACACCGTGAAACCTACAAAAAACAATCAGGTGGTCGTGGTAAATTCGCTGATATCCAGGTGGTGATCTCTCCAATTGATGCTGACTTTGAAAAAGGTGGTTTACAGTTTGTAAACGAAATCACAGGTGGATCTATTCCACGTGAGTTTATCCCTTCAGTGGAAAAAGGATTTGCAGCTTCTATGGCTAACGGTGTTTTAGCCGGATATCCTCTTCCAGACATGAAAGTACGTTTGATTGATGGTTCATTCCACGCAGTCGATTCAGATGCCTTGTCATTCGAACTGGCAGCTAAAATGGCATACCGTGAGGCATTACCAAAATGTAACCCTGTATTGATGGAGCCAATCATGAAAATCGAAATCCTTACTCCTGAAGAAAACATGGGTGATGTAATCGGTGACATGAACCGTCGTCGTGGTCAGCTTTTAGGAATGGATACACGTAACGGATCACAAGTGATCAAAGCTACTGTACCTCTTTCTGAGATGTTTGGTTACGTGACGCAGCTGCGTACAATCACTTCAGGCCGTGCAACGTCTACAATGGAATTTGATCACTACGATCCGGCTCCAAGAAACGTTCAGGATGAAGTTATTGCCAAATCAAAAGGCAGAATCAAATCTATAGATTAGTATTAAAATAAACCGGCCGCCTGTTATTAATAGCTCTAACAGGCAGCCTTAACACAAATATCATGAGCCAAAGAATCAGAATTAAGTTAAAATCTTACGATTACAACTTAGTAGATAAATCTGCTGAGAAAATCGTTAAGACTGTAAAACCTACAGGTGCAGTGGTTAGCGGACCAATTCCGTTGCCTACAGAAAAGAAAATCTTCACAGTTTTGCGTTCACCACACGTGAACAAAAAAGCACGTGAGCAGTTTCAATTATGTGCTTACAAACGTTTGTTAGATATTTATAGCTCTAACTCTAAAACTGTTGATGCATTGATGAAACTTGAATTACCTAGCGGTGTTGAAGTAGAAATCAAAGTTTAATTAGCTTTTTACGTTAAACAAAAAGGCCTCCGGATTTCCGGAGGCCTTTTTGTTTATAGTCCTTTATTTTTTAAGTCGTCCAGCTTGTTGCGCTCATCCTGCAACTCCCTGGCGAGTTTCTTTTCCTTTTCGTTAGACTTGGTTTTATAAGTCTGGTATTCTTTAGAGATTTCTTCGTAGAGCTCTGTACGGTGTTTTGCTTCCTGTATGTTTCTGGCCGAGCGGCTGATCACAAATATCAGTCCCAGTGCCAGAACGATGATGATTGACCATACAATCGTATTATAAGTAGATTTGCTGAAAGATATTCCGAGAAAAGCAATATCATCAAATTTTGAGTTGGCGGCCTCCAGTGCGCTTTCCCTGGCTTGGATCTGGCCATTGAGCGTGTCAATTAACTGTGCCTGGGTTTTGATCTTATTTTGTGCTGTTTTACTGCCTGAACGTTCTTTCCTGATGGAATCTGCAACGCTCTTGTAAAAAGCGCCCAGACGTGCGGGATTGATGAGTTTAGCACCATAATAACTTTTGGAACGGGATAGGAGTGACTGGTACTGGCCTTTGAGGCTCGAGTCTGTCATCGGGGCTTTGGTGGTGGTATCTGCAGCGGCCGGAGCCGGGACAGGAACCTGTGCGACGGCCGAAAAGCTGATCATCAGCGCTGTCAGAAGGGATAAAATGAGTTTGTTCATAAGTGTTCGTTTATACGAATTTAGTAATGATATCTTAAAAATGAAACTCCTGCATTTTTAGGTAGGGCTGAAAAAATAGATTGCTTTGATTCACAAGCAAATACGATAAAAACGAGCTTCAATTGCATTTTACCTGATTTGTTTAAAAATAATAGCAGTTATTTGAAAAATTTATTCGCTAACTATTTGAAAATTAAGATTTCTTTCCTATTTTTGCCCTCCCTTAACGGGAAGTGTATCCACCTTGAACGAAGCCCTACTGCTTCGATGGGTGTTAAATTAAAAAAAGAAAATGTCAGGTATTATTGGAAAAAAAGTAGGAATGACCAGCATTTTCGACGCCGATGGAAAAAACATTCCATGTACGGTGATCGAAGCTGGGCCTTGTGTTGTAACACAGGTAAAAACCGCAGAGAAAGACGGTTACGTTTCAGTACAGTTAGGCTTCGATGAAGCTAAAGCGAAGAACACTACCCAGCCTTTAAAAGGCCACTTTGCGAAAGCAAACACAACTCCGAAACGCAAGTTGGTAGAATTTGAACCATTTGAGGAATCACTTAGCTTAGGTGATACTGTAACGGTTGATATTTTTGCTGAAGGCGATTTTGTTGATGTTGTGGGAACTTCGAAAGGTAAAGGTTTTCAAGGTGTTGTGAAACGCCACGGATTTGGTGGTGTTGGTGGTCAAACTCACGGACAGCATAACAGAATGCGTGCTCCGGGTTCATTGGGTGCTGCTTCGTATCCTGCACGTGTATTCAAAGGAATGCGTATGGCAGGAAGAATGGGTGGAGACAGAGTGAAAATTCAGAACTTACAGGTTTTGAAAGTTTATGCTGATCAAAATCTTGTTGTAGTTAGTGGTTCCATTCCAGGAGCTAAAGGTTCTTACGTAATCTTAGACAAGTAAGCAGATGGAAGTTAATGTAGTAAACATTTCAGGAAAAGAGACAGGTGCCAAGGTGCAGCTTCCTGAGTCGGTATTTGGTGTAACACCTAGCGATCACGCAATTTATTTAGATGTGAAACAGTATTTGGCTAACCAACGTCAGGGAACACACAAATCTAAACAACGTAACGAAATCGCAGGTTCAACCCGTAAATTGTATAAACAAAAAGGAACTGGTGGCGCCCGTGCGGGTAGTATCAAATCTCCTTTGTTCAATGGTGGTGGTCGTGTATTCGGTCCTCAGCCACGTGATTACAGTTTCAAACTGAACAAAAAATTAAAATCACTTGCACGTAAATCTGCGTTGTCATACAAAGCTCAGGATAACCA
Source organism: Pedobacter sp. MC2016-15 (assembly GCF_026239695.1). Taxonomy (GTDB): domain Bacteria; phylum Bacteroidota; class Bacteroidia; order Sphingobacteriales; family Sphingobacteriaceae; genus Pedobacter. The sequence goes on from NZ_JAPIVS010000002.1 coordinate 665,795, forward strand.
CATCCTTGTTTTGGAAGATTTCAGCTTTGATACGATCAAAACCAAAAATTATTTAAACCTGGTTAATGCTTTAAGCTTGACAGGACAAAAAACATTATTGGTTTTACCTGCACAGGATAACAATATCTATTTATCAAGCAGAAACATTCAGAAAGTGAAAGTTATCACCGCTGATCAGTTGAACACATATGATGTATTAAACTGCGGTAAACTTTTATTAACTGCAAATACTGTTAAAACATTGGAGGAGGCATTTGCCAAGTAATATGGAATTTTTAAAGAAACCAATATTAACCGAAAAAGCTTCTGCTCTTACAGAGAAGTCCAGCCGCTTCACTTTCAAAGTAGAACACAAAGCAAACAAGCTGCAGATTAAACAAGCTATCGAAAAAATGTATGGCGTTAATGTTCTTGCAATCAACACTATGGTTGTAAACGGAAAATTAAAGTCAAGAAATACAAAAGGTGGTTTGGTTACGGGACGTAGCCCGAAATATAAGAAAGCAATTGTAACTCTGGCAGCAGGTGAAACAATTGATTATTACGCGAACATTTAATAAGAATTGAATAATTTATAACTATGGGCTTAAGAAAATTTAAACCAGTCACTCCGGGAACCCGCTTTAGAGTTGGGGCTGATTTCTCGGAGATTACAGCAACCAAGCCCGAAAAATCATTGGTTGTTTCTTCTAAGAAATCCGGTGGACGTAACAATACAGGAAAGATGACTATGCGCTACATGGGTGGTGGTCACAAAAAATCTTACCGTTTGATTGATTTCAAACGTGATAAGTTTGATATTCCTGCAACAGTAGCTACTGTTGAATACGATCCGAACCGTACAGCACGTATCGCATTATTACATTATGCAGATGGTGAGAAGCGTTATATCATTGCACCGGAAGGATTGCAAGTGGGGCAGAAAGTAGTATCGGGAGATACAGCAACTCCAGAAGTTGGAAATACTTTAAAATTAGCTAACATTCCGTTAGGTTCAATTGTACATAACATTGAAATTCAACCAGGACGTGGAGCACAATTGGCACGTAGTGCAGGTGCTTATGCTCAATTAGCAGCACGTGATGGTAAATATGCAACTGTGAAAATGCCTTCAGGTGAGGTTAGATCAATTCTGACTACTTGTTTAGCAACAATAGGAGCAGTTTCCAATTCGGATCATGCAAATGAAGTATTAGGTAAAGCAGGTCGTAAACGCTGGTTAGGACGTCGTCCTAGAACTCGTCCGGTAGCGATGAACCCAGTCGATCACCCAATGGGTGGTGGTGAGGGTCGCTCATCAGGAGGTCAGCCAAGGTCAAGGAATGGAGTTTATTCTAAAGGCTTTAAGACCCGTACACTTAAAAAATACTCAAATCGTTTCATCATAGAGAAAAGGAAGAAATAATGGCACGTTCGATTAAAAAAGGACCATACATTGACCATAACGTAGAGAAGAAAGTAATCTCTATGAATGAATCAGGCAAAAAGTCTGTCATTAAAACTTGGTCTCGCAGATCAATGATTTCACCAGATTTCGTGAATCATACATTTGCAGTGCATAACGGTAACAAATTCATACCGGTATACGTAACAGAAAACATGGTTGGTCACAAGCTGGGAGAGTTTGCTCCAACCAGAACATTTAGGGGTCACTCTGAAAAGAAAAAATAATTAAGAGATGGAAGCAGTAGCGAAATTAAACAATTGTCCAACCTCACCACGTAAGATGCGTTTGGTTGTAGATCTTATCAGAGGTGAGCGTGTAGAGAAAGCATTACATATTTTAAAATTCACCAATAAAGATGCGGCAATCAGAGTTGAGAAACTTCTGTTGTCAGCGATCAAAAACTGGGAAACTAAAAATGAAGGTTCTCGCCCTGAAGAAAACCAATTATACGTGAAAACTATAATGGTTGGTGGCGGCCGTCAGTTGAAAAGACTGAGACCAGCACCTCAAGGCCGTGGATACAGAATACGTAAACGTTCTAACCACGTGACTTTGATAGTAGATAGTAAAAACGTTGAAACTCAAACTAATTAGTAGAAATGGGACAAAAAGCAAATCCAATAGGAGCAAGGTTGGGAATCATCAGAGGTTGGGATTCTAACTGGTTCGGTGGCAACAACTATGCTGACAAATTAGTTGAGGACGAAAAAATAAGAAAATACCTTTCTGTGCGTATTGCCAAAGGAGGAGTAGCTAAAGTAGTTATCGAACGTACGTTAAAACGTATCACTGTAACTATCCACACTGCCCGTCCGGGAATCGTTATCGGAAAAGCAGGAGCTGAGGTTGACAAGATCAAAGAAGAGTTAAAGAAACTTACAAAAAAAGAGATTCAGATTAACATTTTTGAGATCAAACGTCCTGAGCTTGATGCACAGCTGGTAGCAGAAGGTGTTGCAAAACAATTAGAAGCAAGGATCTCATTCAGAAGAGCCATGAAATCTACAATCGCCTCTACCATGCGTATGGGTGCTGAGGGTATCAAAATCATGACTTCAGGCCGTTTAGGTGGTGCTGAGATGGCTCGTAACGAGCAGTATAAAGAAGGAAGAATTCCTTTGCATACTTTCCGTGCTGATATTGACTATGCATTAGCTGAAGCATTGACTACTTATGGTAAGATCGGTGTGAAAGTATGGATCTGTAAAGGTGAAGTTTACGGTAAACGTGATCTTTCTCCTAACATTGGCGCTGCAAACAATGCTCCTGGTAAAGGTGGCAGACCTGAAGGTAACTTCGGTGCAGGCGGCAGAGACAGAGACAACCGTGGCGGTGGCGACAGAAGAAACGACAATAAAGGCGGTGCCGGTCGTGGCGGAAGAGGTCCAGGTCAGGGTGGTCCGGGTCAAGGTGGTCCAGGAAGAGATAACAGAGGTGGTAACCCTGCAAACAGAGGTCCCCGTAAATAATTAGTCAACAGATCGTTTAACGATAATATTAAAATAAGATGTTACAGCCAAAAAGAACGAAGTTCAGAAAGATGCAAAAGGGCAGAATGAAAGGTTTAGCAACACGTGGTGCTGAACTGTCATTCGGGTCTTTCGGGATTAAATCTTTAGAGGCGACATGGATTACCAGTCGTCAGATAGAGGCAGCCCGTATTGCGGTAACTCGTTTCATGAAACGTGAAGGCCAGGTGTGGATTAGAATTTTCCCGGACAAACCGGTAACTAAGAAACCAGCCGAAGTACGTATGGGTAAAGGTAAAGGTGCTCCTGAATACTGGGTAGCAGTAGTGAGACCAGGACGTATCATTTTTGAAGCAGAAGGCGTATCTTTGGAAATTGCCAAAGAAGCAATGCGTTTAGCAGCTCAGAAATTACCTATCCAAACAAAATTTGTAGTACGTAGAGATTACGTAGAGGCATAAAGAGTTTTGGGGTCAATGTTGTAAGTAACTTGTTATTATAACCGCTAGACCCAGAACATAAAAATTAATAAAATGAAGAACTCAGAAATCACAGGGCTTTCACAAGAAGAACTAGTAGTCAGGATTGCAGAAGAGAGAGAAAACTTAGTAAAGTTAAAATTTGCACACACAATTTCGGCTATAGAGAATCCTACCCGTATCACTAAGGTAAGAAAAGACATCGCCCGATTAAATACTGAATTGACAAAGCGTAAAGCAGCGTCTGCTAGTGAAACTAAATAACTTTAGGTCGAAATGGAAAGACAATTAAGAAAAACAAGAACCGGGTTGGTGGTAAGCAATAAAATGGATAAATCTGTTGTTGTTGCTGTAGAACGTAAAGTGAAACACCCGATCTATGGTAAGTTCGTAAAAAAAACTACCAAATTTATGGCTCATGACGAGAAAAACGATTGCGGTATTGGAGATACAGTACTGATCATGGAGACTCGTCCGCTGAGTAAAAACAAGAACTGGAGATTAGTGGAAATTTTAGAGAGGGCTAAATAACATGGTACAACAGGAATCAAGACTCAATGTAGCCGACAATAGCGGCGCAAAACAAGTACTCGTAATTCGTGTACTTGGTGGAACCGGAAAACGGTACGCGTCAATTGGTGACAAAATTGTTGTTACCGTGAAAAGCGCACTTCCTTCAGGAAACATTAAAAAAGGAACTGTCTCTAAAGCAGTTGTGGTAAGAACAAAAAAAGAGATCAGACGTAAGGATGGTTCTTACATTCGTTTCGACGATAATGCAGCAGTATTATTGAATGCACAAGATGAGCCGCGTGGTACACGTATTTTTGGCCCGGTAGCGAGAGAACTGCGTGAAAAACAATTCATGAAAATTGTATCATTAGCACCGGAGGTATTATAATATGAAAAATAAAGTAACTGTTCAACCAAAGATAAAAATCCGTAAAGGAGATTTAGTAAAGGTTATCGCTGGTGATTCAAAAGGCCAGGAAGGTAAAGTACTTTCAGTATTAATTACTAAAAGTAGAATTCTGGTAGAAGGTGTGAACCTTGTATCTAAACATACAAAACCAAATGCTGCTACTCCAAACGGTGGTATCATTAAAAAAGAGGCTGCTCTTCATATTTCTAACGTTGCGTTAATTGATCCTAAATCAGGAAAAACTACGCGTGTTGGCAGAAAGCTTAACGCTGATGGGAAATTAGTTAGGGTATCTAAAAAATCAGGAGAGGAGATCAAATAATGACTTACATACCAAGATTAAAGACTAAATACAAAGAGGAAGTTGTTCCTGCCCTGAAAAGCAAGTTCAATTACAAAAGCGTAATGCAGGTTCCTAAGTTAGAGAAGATTGCTATCAACCAGGGTGTTGGACGTTTCTCTGTAACTGACAAGAAGATCATGGACAGCTCTATCTTAGAGATGACAACCATTTCTGGTCAGCAGGCAGTAGGTGCAAAATCTAAAAAAGATATCTCAAACTTCAAGTTACGTAAGGGTATGCCGGTAGGTGTACGTGTAACTTTACGTGATAACAACATGTTTGAGTTTTTAGATCGTTTAATTTCCGTAGCTTTGCCGCGTATCCGTGACTTCAAAGGTATCAATGACAAAGGATTTGATGGAAAAGGTAACTACACATTGGGTATTACCGAACAAATCATCTTCCCTGAGATCAACATCGACAAGATCAACAAGATCTTAGGTATGGATATTACCTTTGTAACTACTGCAACAACTGATGTTGAAGCATTGGAATTGTTAAAACAATTCGGATTACCGTTTAAGAATCAAACATCTAATACAGAGCAATAATGGCAAAAGAAGGTTTAAAAGCTCGTGAAGTAAAGCGCCAGAAGCTGGTTGCTAAATTTGCAGAGAAACGCGCAGAACTTAAAGCTGCTGGTGATTTCGAAGGACTTGACAAGTTACCAAAAAACTCGTCACCTGTACGTTTGCACAACCGTTGCAAGCTGACTGGCCGCCCTCGTGGTTACATGCGTACTTTTGGTATTTCAAGGGTTACTTTCCGTGAAATGGCCTTAGCAGGAAAAATTCCTGGAGTTACCAAAGCAAGCTGGTAAAAAATATCGTGTTACGTTAGCCGATTCGCCCAAGGGCTGAAGCGGCTAACGTTGTACGTTTAAAAGAAAAATTAACCGATGGAAGGTCGCTCCGAATGGTTCGGAAAGGAAACCACTATCACAAATCAATAAAAATGAATACAGATCCAATAGCAGATTATCTTACAAGGGTAAGAAATGCCATCAAGGCAAATCACAGAATTGTAGAAATTCCTGCATCAAATCTTAAAAAGGAAATTACTAAAGTACTTTTTGACAAAGGTTACATCGCCAACTACAAGTTTGAAGACAACACTGTTCAGGGAACGATCAAAATCGCTTTGAAGTACAACCCGATCACTAAGATCCCTGCGATCCGCACATTAGCGCGTATCAGCAAACCAGGTTTAAGGCAGTATGCAGGCGTTGATAATATGCCAAGAGTATTGAACGGTTTAGGTATCGCTATCTTGTCTACTTCTAAAGGAGTGATGACTGATAAAGAAGCAGCCAGACTAAACATTGGTGGCGAAGTTTTGTGTCACGTTTATTAATTAAAGGAGGATTACAAAATGTCAAGAATAGGAAAAGCCCCAATTAATGTACCTGCAGGAGTAACCATTACAGTAGATGCTGCTAACGTAGTAACTGTAAAAGGCCCTAAAGGAGAATTACAACAAGCAGTAGATTCAGAGATCACTGTAAGTCAGGAAGATGGTGTACTTACAGTATTACGCCCTACTGAGCAAAAAAGACACAAAGCATTGCACGGTTTATACCGTTCACTGATCAACAATATGGTTGTTGGTGTTACAGAAGGTTATAAAATTCAGCAAGAATTAGTAGGTGTGGGTTACCGTGCTACTAACGAAGGTAATACTTTGGATCTTGTGTTAGGATATTCTCACCACTATGTATTCCAATTGCCGGTAGAGATTAAAGTAACTACCCTTTCAGAAAAAGGTCAGACTCCTAAAATCATTTTAGAGAGTATCGACAAACAACTGATCGGTCAGGTTGCAGCGAAAATCCGCTCATTACGTGCACCAGAGCCATACAAAGGTAAAGGTATCAAGTTTGTAGGAGAAGTGTTAAGAAGAAAAGCAGGTAAATCAGCTTCTAAAAAATAATCATCATGGCAGGGAAAAAATTATCTCGTAGAGATCGTATAAAAAAAGGAATCAGAAAAAAACTAGAAGGTTCTGAAAGCCGTCCACGTTTATCAGTTTATAGAAGCAATAAAGGAATTTATGCGCAGATCATTAACGACGTAACTGGAAACACATTGGTATCAGCTTCTTCATTATCTAAAGATTTTTCTGGTAATGGCAACAAATCTGAGCAATCAGTAGCTGTTGGTAAATTAGTAGCTGAAAAAGCAATCGCAGCAGGCATTAAAGAAGTTGTTTTCGATAGAAATGGCTATTTATACCACGGACGCGTAAAGTCGTTGGCAGAAGGTGCCCGCGAAGCTGGTTTAGTATTTTAATCTGAAAATAAGAGAAGAATGTCAACTATCAATATAAAAAGAGTTAAGACTAGCGAGGTCGAATTAAAAGACCGTTTAGTTAGTATACAACGTGTTGCTAAAGTAACCAAAGGTGGTCGTACTTTCAGCTTCTCAGCTATCGTAGTTGTTGGAGATGAAAACGGAATCGTAGGTTACGGATTAGGTAAGGCGAAAGAGGTTACTGAAGCAATTGCTAAAGGTATCGATGACGCTAAAAAGAACCTTGTAAAGGTTCCTTTGTTAAACGGTACTGTTCCTCACGAACAAATCGGTAAATTCTCAGGTGGTTTTGTATTGATCAAGCCAGCTGCAGTAGGTACCGGAGTTATCGCTGGTGGTGCAATGCGCGCTGTATTAGAGAGTGCTGGTGTACATAACGTATTAGCAAAATCAAAAGGTTCATCAAATCCTCACAACGTGGTAAAAGCAACTGTTGATGCTTTAACAAAAATGCGTGATGCTTACACAGTAGCACAACAGCGTGGTGTTGATTTAAACAAAGTTTTTAACGGATAAGAACATGGCTAAGATCAAAATAACCCAGGTAAAAAGTATCATTGACAGAAGCGAACGTCAGAAAAGAACGATGCAGGCATTAGGTTTGACCAAAATGAACCAGTCTGTTGAAGTTGAAGCAAACGCTGCTATCATTGGAATGGTAAGAAAAGTGAATCACTTAGTTGCCATCGAAAGTATATAATTCGCAGAGGTTGTAAGTGTAATATTTTCTATTACATTTGCAACCTTTGTATATGTTTAACCGTTGTCCCTGATTAGTGAAAGCGAAGGGCAGCACAATAAGTTTCAAAAATGAACTTAAGTAATTTAAAACCTGCATCAGGTTCTACTAAAAACAGTAAGAGAATTGGTCGTGGTACTGGTTCTGGTCGTGGTGGTACTTCCACTCGTGGTCATAAAGGTGCCGGATCACGTTCTGGTCACAAAACCAAAATCGGTTTTGAAGGTGGTCAGATGCCATTGCAACGTCGCGTACCTAAAGTAGGTTTCAAACCAATTAACCGTGTTGAATATGTAGGTGTAAACTTAGATGTTTTACAAGGATTAGCTGAGAAATTCAGCCTTACTTCAATTGATTTTGCTACATTGCAAGAGCATGGTTTAGCACATAAAAACGACCTGGTTAAGATCCTTGGCCGTGGTGAGGTAAAATCTAAAGTTGAAGTTAAAGCTCACGCTTTCTCTGCAACTGCACAAAAAGCAATTGAAGCTGCTGGAGGCTCAATCGAAAAATTGTAATTAATGAAGAAGCTGTTTACTACTTTAAGTAATATTTGGAAAATTCAGGAATTAAGAGAGCGTATAGTATTTACGCTCGTAATTCTTTTGGTCTATAGGTTCGTTTCTCACGTTGTTTTACCAGGCGTTGATGCAACAGCCCTAGGCGATAATCAGAAATCTGGAATCTTGGGTCTGCTGGATATGTTTGCCGGGGGATCATTTTCCCGTGTATCGATCCTTGCACTGGGGGTTATGCCATATATTTCTGCATCAATTGTAGTTCAGTTATTAGGTATTGCTGTGCCTTCCTTCCAGAAAATGCAGAAAGAAGGAGAGAGCGGCAGGAATAAACTCAATCAGATCACAAGATACCTGACGGTAGTGATTACAGCTGTTCAGGCTGTAGGATATGTGAAAACTCAGGTTCCTAAGGAAGCTATTCTGATTGATCCTACTTTATTCTTCGTTCTTTCAACATTCGTTTTGTCGGCAGGTACATTATTTGTAATGTGGTTGGGTGAGAAAATTACCGATAAAGGTATTGGAAACGGTGTATCACTGATCATCATGGTTGGTATCATCGCACGTCTTCCGATGGCTCTTTATCAGGAGATCACTTCAAGGGTTATTGTAGACGGGGGCTTAATTGCACTTGTACTCGAAATCGTTGCTTTGTTCGCCGTGGTGATGTTTACGATCCTTATCGTACAGGGTGTACGTAAAGTGCCTGTACAATATGCAAAACGTATCGTTGGTAACAGACAGTTTGGTGGGGTTAGACAATACATCCCATTGAAAGTGAATGCTGCTGGTGTAATGCCAATCATCTTTGCCCAGGCATTGATGTTCATTCCAACAACACTTACACAGTTTTTCCCTACTTTACAAAATACATGGTTAATCCAGTTCAGTGATCCAACATCACTGGCTTACAGTTTAACCTTCGCATTTTTAATTATTGCATTTACATTCTTCTATACTGCGATTACAGTTAATCCCGTACAGATGTCTGATGATATGAAGAAAAATGGTGGTTTCATCCCGGGTTTAAAACCAGGTCTGGATACCTCTTCATTTATTGACGATGTAATTTCTAAGATCACCTTTCCAGGTTCTGTATTCTTAGCGATCATTGCCATCCTTCCTTCACTGGCCGTTAAGTTCGGTATTAAATCAGAGTTCGCCCATTTTTATGGAGGTACCTCCCTGCTGATTTTAGTAGGTGTGGTATTAGATACTTTACAACAGATTGAAAGTTATCTGTTAATGCGTCACTATGACGGATTAATGAAAACCGGAAGAGTTACAGGTCGTACTGGTGTTCCCGCTGCAAATACAAGCGGCAGCAGTGCGGTAATTTAATATGAATGTCTAAGATCTATTATAAGTCTCCGGAGGAGGTTGAGCTCATTAGAATTAGTTCCATGCTTGTATCTGAAACACTTGCAGAAGTGGCAAAGATCATCGGCCCTGGGGTAACCACAATGCAGCTGAACAAACTTGCGGAGACTTACATAAAAGATCACGGAGCGATACCGGCATTTCTAAACTACAACGGGTTTCCCTATTCACTTTGTATATCGCCTAATGAGCAGGTTGTTCATGGCTTTCCCAGTGATTATGTGATTCAGGAAGGAGATCTGATCTCCGTTGATTGTGGTGTGATCAAGAACAATTTCTTTGGTGACTCGGCTTACACGTTCTCTATAGGGGAAATCAGCGCTGACCGTCAGAAGTTGGTTGACGTTACTCAGGAATGTCTGAAGCGAGCTATTGATAAAGCTGTTGTTGGTTCCCGTCTCGGAGATGTGGGCTTCGCAGTACAGTCTTTCGCAGAGCAGAATGGTTTCGGTGTGGTGAGAGAGCTTGTTGGTCATGGTGTCGGCGTTCAGCTGCACGAAAAGCCAGAGGTCCCTAACTACGGTAGACGGGGTACAGGTATGAAGTTAGAGGAGGGGATGGTCATTGCCATTGAACCGATGATCAATGCCGGTACAGCTAATATAGAGTTTTGGTCTGATGGCTGGACAGTAACAAGCAGAGACAGTCAGCCTTCGGCACATTTTGAACACACTGTTGCAATAAAAAAGGGGAAAGCAGATGTTTTATCAACCTTTTCTTTGATTGAAGAAGTTTTAAAAGAAAAAAGGTAAATAATTAAATATTTTTCTTAAATTTGCAACCCTGTTTAATAGCAGCTAATTAAGTAAAAATCAAGATTATATGGCTAAACAAGCCTCGATTGAACAAGACGGTGTAATAAGAGAAGCATTATCCAATGCCATGTTCAGAGTTGAACTGGAGAACGGACATGAAATTATCGCTCATATCTCAGGTAAAATGAGGATGCATTACATTAAGATATTACCTGGGGACAAAGTTAAATTAGAGATGTCGCCTTACGATTTATCAAAGGGCAGGATTACTTATAGATATAAATAAAATGAAAGTTAGGTCATCAATTAAAAAACGCAGTGCTGATTGCAAGATTATTCGTCGTAAAGGCAAGCTTTACGTAATTAACAAGAAAAATCCGAAGTTCAAGCAGCGTCAGGGATAATAAATTATTGCAGTATGATTAGATTGAATGTACAGGTTACTCAATCTGTCGTCAAATAATCAACATTTAGTACAAATATGGCAAGGATATCAGGTATAGATTTACCAAGAAACAAAAGAGGCGAAATCGGACTAACTTACATCTTCGGTGTAGGCAGATCAACTGCTCAGCGTATATTAACTGAGGCAGGTATCGATTTTAGCAAAAAAGTACAGGATTGGTCTGATGATGAGTTATCAGCAATTCGTACCATCATTAACGACGGCGTGAAAGTAGAAGGTGCTTTACGTTCTGAGGTTCAGTTAAACATCAAACGTTTAATGGACATCGGTTGTTACCGTGGTTTACGTCACAGAAAAGGTTTACCAGTTCGCGGTCAGCGCACTAAAAACAATTCTCGTACACGTAAGGGCAAGAGAAAAACAGTTGCTAACAAGAAAAAAGCTACTAAATAAAATTAGTAACGGATAATAATTATGGCTAAGAGTAAAAAAGTAACCAAAAAGCGTATTGTTGTTATTGAACCGGTTGGTCAGGCACATATCAATGCGACTTTTAATAATATCATTGTTACCTTAACAAACAACAATGGTCAAACTATTTCATGGTCTTCAGCAGGTAAAATGGGCTTCAAGGGTTCTAAAAAGAACACTCCATATGCTGCAGGTCAGGCTGCAAGTGATTGCGGTAAAGTAGCATTTGATTTAGGTCTGCGTAAAGTAGAGGTTTTTGTTAAAGGTCCTGGATCAGGTCGTGAGTCTGCTATCAGAACATTACAGATCTCTGGTATCGAAGTAACTTCGATCAAAGATATTACGCCGCTTCCGCACAACGGATGTCGTCCTCCTAAGAAGAGAAGAGTTTAATTTATTAATTTTTAAAGCTAAGAGTCTGCAGCTTCAGGTTGCATGATACTTTAAAACAAAAAGCAATGGCAAGATATACAGGACCAAAGTCCAAAATCGCGCGTAAATTCAGAGAGCCAATTTTCGGCCCTGATAAAGTACTAGACAGAAAAAACTATCCCCCAGGACAGCACGGTGCGTCTAAAAGAAGAGGTAAACAATCTGAGTATTCAGTACAGTTAATGGAAAAACAAAAAGTGAAATATACTTATGGTGTATTAGAGCGTCAGTTCCGTAACTTGTTTACAAAAGCATCTTCCCGTCAGGGTATCACAGGTGATAACTTATTACAGTTATTGGAAGCCCGTTTAGATAACACAGTTTATAGATTAGGTATTGCGACTACACGTTCAGCTGCACGCCAGTTAGTTAGCCATAAACACGTAACAGTGAACGGTGAAGTAGTAAACATTCCTTCTTACCAATTAAAAGCAGGTGATGTTGTAGCAGTACGTGAGAAATCTAAAACTTTGGAAAGCATCACTAATTCAGTAGCAGGCAGAGTAATCAATAAATTCAATTGGTTAGACTGGAATGCATCTGAGTTAAGCGGAAAGTTTTTAGCTTATCCAAATCGTGATGAGATTCCTGAGAACATCAAAGAAAACTTAATCATCGAGCTTTACTCGAAGTAATCATATATTTAATTAGCTGCCTTCGCGGGCAGCTAAATTTTTTGCGTTACAAAATATTCATAACGATCTAAAAACATTATAAATGGCAATTTTAGCATTTCAGAAACCCGATAAGGTCATCATGCAGAAATCAACGGATTTCGATGGTATATTTGAATTTCGTCCCTTAGAACCCGGTTTCGGTGTAACAATTGGTAATGCCTTAAGAAGAATACTTCTTTCTTCCCTGGAAGGTTATGCCATTACAAGTATTCGTTTTTCTGGTGTATCACATGAGTTTTCTACAATGAAAGGTGTTGTAGAAGATTTAACTGAAATTATCCTGAACCTGAAACAAGTTCGTTTCAAAAAAGCTGGTGATTCAGGTGACTCTGAAAAAGTTTTTATTGTAGTTAATGGCCAGGATCAGTTTCTAGCAGGTGACATCACTAAATTCTCTAACAATTTCGAAGTGCTTAATCCAGACTTCGTGATCTGTAACATGGAGAAATCAGTTACTTTAGAGGTAGAATTGACTATCAATAAAGGACGTGGTTATGTTCCGGCTGAAGAAAATAAAATTAATGATGCTGTTGTTGGTGTAATTGCTATCGATTCGATCTTTACCCCAATGAAAAATGTAAAATACACGATTGAAAACTATCGTGTTGAACAAAAAACAGATTATGAAAAATTAATTTTGGAAATCGCTACAGATGGATCTATCCATCCTGAAGAAGCTTTGAAAGAAGCAGCCAAAATTTTGATTCAGCATTTCATGTTATTCTCTGACGAGAACCTGGTTCTTGAATCTCAGGCAAAAGAAGAAACTAAAGAAGTGGATGAGGAAATCCTGCATATGCGTAAAATCCTTAAAACTGAATTAGTTGATCTTGATCTTTCAGTTCGTGCTTTAAACTGCTTAAAAGCAGCCGATATCCGCACACTGGCTGATCTTGTTTCTTATGATGTAGCTGACATGTTAAAATTCAGAAACTTTGGTAAGAAATCACTTACTGAAATCCAGGAGCTTGTAAAATCTAAACAATTGTCTTTCGGCATGAACTTAGGTAAATACAAACTGGAAGAAGAGTAAGCATAACAAATCACAAATTGTTAATAGTGCATAATTCCCTCTTTAATTCAGAAGAGACGGTATGCACTCAATAAAATAAAAATGAGACACGGTAAAAAAAACAACCACTTAGGCAGAACTGACTCCCATCGTAAAGCGATGTTGGCTAACATGGCCTCATCACTGATCAAACACAAAAGGATCTCTACAACATTAGCTAAAGCTAAATCTTTACGTATGTATGTTGAGCCTTTGATCACTAAATCTAAAAACGATACTACACACTCACGTCGTATTGTATTTAGTTACTTACAGGACAAAGATTCAGTTACTGAATTGTTCCGTGACGTAGCTGCTAAAGTAGCTAACCGTCCGGGTGGTTATACCAGAATTATCAAATTAAACAATCGTTTAGGTGATAACGCTGAGATGGCGTTAATCGAACTGGTTGATTACAACGAAGTTTATGGTGTAGATACTGAAGCTGCTGAGAAGAAAACTACCCGTCGTGGCAGAACTAAAGCTAAAAAATCTGACGCACCTGCAGCGAAAGCTGAAGCTGCTGCTGAAGAAGCACCAGTTGCTGAAGAAGCTCCGGCTACAGAAGAAGCAACTCCAGAAGCTCCGGCTGCTGAAGAAGCAAAAGATAACAAAGGAGAATAATTTTCCATTCTCCGGAATAAAGATGCCTTTCTGTAAAACGGAAAGGCATTTTTTTATGCATAAATAGTTTAGCCTAATTTTGATATCATGTCAGAGTCTGAAAAAATTGAACAGTTTAAGACGCTCGTATCGGAGAGTGTTACCAATGATACTTTCATCAAAATTACCCTTGGTAACTACATGGGTGAGGAGCCTGAACTCAAGAATATATATGTCCGGAAAGTGCTGATCAAACGGATGCCGATGCTCGCTTTTACCTACAGGTATAAAACAAAGGATATCGTTAAGAACTATGCGCCCCAGGAAGGGCTCCGTCTGGTTTTCGATTATCTTGAGAGTGGTTTCCGGAACTGTACCTGCTTTACGGTTGACAACGACATTGTTCTTTTATCTCATCCATCAAAGGGCTATTCTCTTAATATGAACAAAGCGACCATGCAGGATCAGTTACCGCTGAGCCATGATAAGGAAAAAGCACGACTCATTGCATCGTTGCAGAAACCCTATCTGACGGCACTGAGAATTACGGATAAGAATGGTATCGTCTTTAAAAATGCACAGGATAAGTATAAGCAGATTAATCAGTACGTAGCCTTGCTTGATCCGCTGATCAGAGAGCTGCCTGCGGGAAAGTTGAAGAAAGTTGTAGATATGGGTTCCGGCAAAGGTTACCTCACTTTCGCTTTGTATGATTACCTGGTTAATGTGTTAAAGATGGAGGTAAGTGTGAGAGGAGTGGAGTACAGGCAGGACATGGTGGATCTGTGTAACAGGATTGCAGACGAGTCTGGTTTTACAGGCTTAAGCTTTGTACAGGGAACTATTGAAGATTATCAGGAAGAAGGTATCGACTTACTCATCGCGCTGCATGCCTGTGATACTGCTACTGATGACGCCATTGCCAAAGGTATCAGCGCGGGAGCTGAGCTGATTGTTGTTGCGCCCTGCTGCCATAAACAAATCCGCAGGGAAATGGAAAAAGGAAAGGCTGAGAATGACCTTGGATTTATCACCAGACATGGTATCTTCCTGGAGAGGCAGGCTGTGATGGTTACTGACGGTATCCGGGCACTGATCCTCGAGTACTTTGGATATAAGACCAAAGTTTTTGAATTTATATCAGAGGCGAATACACCGAAAAATGTGTTGATCACCGGCTCAAAAGTTAAAGGGACTAAGATAAAGCACGACGATATTTCGACGAAAATTAAAGATACAAAGAGCTATTTTGGCATTGGTTATCATCATCTTGAAAGACTGCTTGGTCTTTAACAGGTTTATTGCCAAAGCAAAAGCCGATTTATGACAACCTGTCAGAATTGTAAATCGTTTTTAATACATTTTAGCAAAAATTATAAAATACCAGCCTGTTTACCTGCCAAATGCCGATTGGCACATTGCTTGTTAAACAGAATTAGAAAATTAGAATTCATCACATAAACAAGATAAATAGCATGTCAAAAATTATTGGTATAGACTTAGGAACAACAAACTCTTGCGTAGCCGTAATGGAAGGTAACGAACCTGTAGTTATAGCCAACAGTGAGGGTAAACGTACAACGCCATCCATTGTTGCATTTGCAGAGAATGGTGAGCGTAAAGTAGGTGATTCTGCGAAACGTCAGGCGATCACTAACCCAACAAAAACAATTTATTCGATTAAGCGCTTTATGGGCAGCAGCTTTGCTGAGGTTTCTAAAGAAGCTGGCCGTGTTCCTTACAACGTAGTTAAGGGAGATAACAACACACCAAGAGTTGAAATCGACGACCGTAAATACACTCCACAGGAAATTTCTGCAATGATCTTGCAAAAAATGAAAAAAACTGCGGAAGACTTTTTGGGTCATGAGGTTACTGAAGCAGTTATTACTGTTCCTGCCTACTTCAATGATGCACAACGTCAGGCTACAAAAGAAGCTGGTGAAATCGCTGGTTTGAATGTTAAACGTATTATCAACGAGCCTACAGCAGCAGCTTTGGCTTACGGTCTTGATAAAGCACACAAAGACATGAAAATTGTTGTGTTTGACTGCGGTGGTGGTACACATGACGTTTCTGTATTAGAATTAGGTGATGGTGTATTTGAAGTAAAATCTACTGATGGTGATACTCACTTAGGTGGTGACGACTTTGACCACATTATTATTGACTGGTTAGCAGCAGAATTTAAAAACGAAAATGGTATGGACCTTGCACAGGATCCAATGGCATTACAACGTTTGAAAGAAGCTGCTGAGAAAGCTAAAATTGAATTGTCAAGCTCAACTTCAACTGAAGTTAACCTTCCATATATTACAGCTGATGCAAGTGGTCCGAAACACTTGGTTAGAACTTTAAGCCGTGCTAAATTTGAGCAACTGGCTGCTGATCTGATCAAACGCACAATCGAGCCTTGTAAATCTGCATTGAAAAATGCTGGTTTAAAAACATCAGATATCGATGAGATTATCTTAGTAGGTGGTTCTACACGTATCCCTGCAATCCAGGATGCTGTAAAAGCTTTCTTCGGTAAAGAGCCTTCTAAAGGTGTTAACCCTGATGAGGTAGTAGCTATCGGTGCTGCAATCCAGGGTGGTGTATTAACTGGTGAGGTTAAAGATGTATTGTTATTAGATGTTACTCCTCTTTCATTAGGTATCGAGACTATGGGTGGCGTGATGACAAAACTGATCGAATCAAACACTACTATTCCTTCTAAGAAAGCTGAAACTTTCTCTACAGCTGCTGATAATCAGCCTTCAGTTGAGATCCACATTTTACAGGGAGAGCGTCCAATGGCTGCTCAGAACCGTACAATTGGCCGTTTCATCCTGGATGGTATTCCACCAGCGCCACGTGGTGTTCCACAAGTAGAAGTTGCATTTGATATTGATGCTAACGGTATCCTGCATGTAAGTGCAAAAGATAAAGCTACTGGTAAAGAGCAAAAAATCCGTATCGAGGCTTCATCTGGTTTAACTGATGAAGAAATCAAAAGGATGAAAGAAGAAGCTGAAGCAAATGCAGATGCTGATAAAGTAGCTAAAGAAGAAGCTGATAAAATCAACAGTGCTGATGCATTGATCTTCTCTACTGAGAAACAATTGAAAGAATTCGGTGAGAAACTTTCAGCTGATAAAAAAGCACCAATTGAAGCTGGTCTGGCAAAATTACAGGCTGCACACGCAGCAAGAAACTTTGCTGATATCGATGCTGCTCAGGAAGAGCTTCAGGCTGCATGGAATGCTGCATCTGAAGAAATGTACAAAGCAGGTCAGGACGGCGCTCCTGAAGGAGCTGCAGGTCAGCCGGCAGGAGAATCTGCAGCACAAGGTGGCGATAACGTTACTGATGTAGATTTCGAAGAAGTAAAAGACGAAACGAAATAAGTTTCATTTCTGATACAAATTAAAAAGAGGGCAACCGTAATGGTTGCCCTCTTTTTTTTGTGCTGTTTTGCAGAATTTTGGATGGAAATGCTGCTTGTATACAGATGTCCCTGGTAAATTGTTTTGATTATTTTACAAAAAACAATAATTATTATCTATTGGACAATAATATCTCAGAAAAGCAGTTAATTTTCCCTAATTCTTGTTAAAACAGTATGTTTTAATCCTCTGGAAATATAAATTAGGGGTTCGATTATTAACTATTTATCTAAAACCCCACAACATGCGTAAACTTTTACAAAGTTTGTTCGTCTTGATGTTTGTTGCAGTGACTGCATGGGCTCAGGAAAGAACCATTACTGGTACCGTTATATCTAAAGATGACGGATTACCAATTCCTAGTGTAGGAATAAAATTAAAAGGTACTACAATCGGTACACAAACTTCTTCCAATGGTAATTATTCAATTAAAGTAACAAATGGCAATAGTGCTGTTTTGGTATTTACATATATTGGCTTTACTACTCAGGAAGTATCAGCAGGATCAAGAAGTACAGTCAATGTAACTATTGTTCCAAATGAAAATCAGCTGAATGAGGTTCTTGTTACTGTTCCCTTCGGTAAAGTAAATAAGCAGACTTTTACGGGTTCAACAGCGCAAATTGGCAGTGCTGAATTTGAAAAACGTCCTATTACGAACGTATTGAGCGCCATCGCTGGATCTGCTCCTGGTATCCAGGCTTCAACAGCTAGCGGGGCACCTGGTTCCTCACCTTCGATCAGAATCAGAGGTTTTGGTTCAGTAAACGCTTCAAATGACGCTCTTTATGTGGTTGATGGTGCAGTTTATGACGGCAATATCGCTAACATTGACCCGGAAGATGTTGCTTCAATCTCACTATTGAAAGATGCGGCTACAGCGGCTCTTTATGGATCAAGGGCTGGTAATGGTGTCGTAATGATTACTACAAAAAAAGGCCGCAAGGGTAAAGACAATTTGCAATTCAAAGCCAGTGCCGGTGTAATCAGCAGAGGTTTGCCTGAATATGAGCGTCTGACTGCTCAGGAGTATTATCCTAAAATGTGGGAAACCTATAGAAATACCCTACAGTACGGTAGTCTTGCTATTCCACGTGACGTTGCTAACAGCATTGCATCAGGTATAACCACAAGATACAATAATGCGAACTATTCAGGTATCAAAACATTGTTAGGCTACAATCCATTTAATGTGGGTGATAATGAAATAGTTGATGTCAACGGCGTATTAAATCCAAATGCCAGTCTTAAATATGGTGATGACCTTGACTGGTCAGATCAGGCTGCGCAGGGTGGCAAAAGCAGACAAAATTATTCATTAACCTATTCGGGTGGTACCGACAAGAGTGACTATTATACCTCTTTGGGTTATACCAATGAGAAAGGATATTTGATTGCATCAAACCTAAAACGTTATAATGGTAGGATCAATGTAAATACCAAGCCTACGAAATGGTTTAACACAGGTTTCAATATTGCAGGTAACTATACCCAGGCAATGTTCGCCAATGTAGATGCAAATAGCCAGACTGCAATCATCAATCCTTTTTATATTTCGAGGTTTATAGGCCCTATCTATCCGGTACACCTGCGCGATGCGACAACGGGTGCATTAATCCTGGATGCTAATGGTCAGTCACAATATGATATTGGTGCATTACGTCCTTTTGCTTCAGGTAGAAACGTGATTTATGAAAACCTGAACGACACACAAAATACGGCAAGAGGTGCCTTGAATGGAAGAACCTATGCTACTGTAAATATCCTTCCGGGACTGACTGGTACAGCCAACGTTGCATTCGATTTCCAGGATACACAACAGCGTGAATATGACAATACTCAGGTGGGTGATGGTGCACCAAGTGGAAGATCATACCAGTATTCATTCCGTACCACTACTGTTACTCTTTCACAAATCCTTGACTATACAAAACATATTGGAAAGCATAATTTCAATATTATCGGAGGTCATGAGAACTATAATTTTAAATACAACTACTTATCTGGCAGCCGCAGTGGTCAAATTGTTCAGGGTATCACTGAACTGACTAACTTCTCTACAATTTTAGGTACCAATTCATACGAGCGTAATGCGCGAATTGATAGTTACTTATCACGTTTGAGTTATGACTTTGATGGCAAGTATCTCTTGAGCGGAAGTTTAAGAAGAGACGGTAACTCTAAGTTTGGTCGTTCTGTAAGATGGGAAAATTTCTGGTCTGTTGGTGCGGGTTGGAACCTGAACCGTGAGTCATTCTTTAAGGCTGACTGGGTTGACCAGTTGAAATTACGTGCTTCTTATGGTGTTTTGGGTAACGATGGTGTACTCAACAGTGATAATAATACTGACTACTTCCCTTATCAGGCTTTATATCAGCTGGGTATTAATAACCAAACCGCAGCAGGTATCATTCAGCAATCACTTGGAAATCAAAACCTGACCTGGGAAACTTCTAAAAACTTTGATGCCGGTGTTGACTACAGTTTGTTAAATGGCCGTTTGAGTGGTAGTATCGAATATTTTAAAAGAACAACTGATGGTTTGATTTTTAACGTACAGAGTCCGCTTTCAGTAGGTGGAACACCTGGCGATGGAAACTTTGAAGTGGCTACCAACATTGGATCTGTTTACAATAAAGGTGTGGAGCTATCTGTAACCGGTCAGATTGTGAAATCAAGGAATTTTACTTACTCGGCTACATTAAACTTAACCCACTTAAAAAATCAGGTTACAAAAATGCCTGACGGCCAGCCTCTGATTCAAAGTGGAACAAAAGGACTGAGCGTTGGACACTCTGTATATGATTACTACCTGCGTGAGTTCTATGGTGTAGACCCTGACAACGGACGTGCGTTATATAAAACAAATGCAATCACTGCCAATACAAGGGTGATTGGTACAGATACTGTGACAAACGTAATTGGCGAAGCTAACTACCGCTATACCGGTGATACTGCTATCCCGGATCTGACAGGTTCCATGTTACACTCTGTGGGATATAAAAACTTCACACTGAATGTGAACTTTTCTTTCCAGACAGGTGGAAAAGTGTATGACAGTGCTTATGCAGGCTTGATGCATGGTGGAACATATGGTACGGCGATGCACGTTGACGCCCTGGATGCCTGGAAAAACCCTGGAGATATCACTGACGTTCCAAGATTAGATAACAGCCAGACTGCGAATCAGGCTGGGGGAAGTACACGCTGGTTAACCAATGGATCTTACTTCCAGATCAACAACGTCACTTTGAATTACAATTTGCCAAAAACCTGGATGCAGAAAATTGGTGCCGACCGCGCCAGCATTTACGTAAGTGGTGATAATCTTGCCACGGCATCTGCAAGAAGAGGTATGGGTGCATCTACATCATTCAATGGTACAGTAGGTAATAACTACAACTTTAGCCGTACCATCTCTTTAGGTGCAACTGTAAATTTCTAGTATTTAAACATTGAATATAAAAGACATGAAAATAAAATATAATAAGGCAATATTAGGGCTTGTGTTTATGGCAACCCTTGCTTCTTGTAAGAAGGATTACCTGGATACAACACCCACAGAGTCGGTATCAACTGAATTAGCTTTAGGCAATACCGCCAATTTAACTGCTGCTGTAAATGGTATCCATCGTATGATGTATTCTCAGACTCTGGGGACTCAGGTACAGGGAGGACAGAGTGGCAATATGTTGTATATGGATATTCTTGCTGATGACGTGGTATTTAATAGTGTTTCAAGTACATGGTTATTGAGTGATTACAGATGGCTGGCACATACCAACCCAAGTTCTTCCAGCAACCTGTACCACTACCAGTTCTATTTCAATATTATTGGTAATGCCAACAACATCATTGCTAATGTAGACGCGGCGACAGGGACAGATGCTGACAAGAAAGCGATCAAAGGTCAGGCCTTAACTTACCGTGCATGGGCATATTTCCAGATGGTACAGTTATTCGGGCAGCGTTATGTGGCTGGTGGAACAAATAGCTCACTGGCAGTGCCACTCGTTATTGCACCAACAACAACTGCTACACCAAGAAGTACAGTTGCTGAGGTTTATGCACAGATAAATACCGATATTGATGCAGCGATTGTTAACCTGGCAGGTTATAGCCGCACAAACAAATCAAACTTTAATGTGAATGTTGCACAGGGTATAAAGGCACGTATTGCATTAACGCAACAGAACTGGACAGTAGCAGCTGAATCTGCAAAAGCAGCCCGTACTGGTTTTGCGTTGATGAACAATAGTAGCCAGACTAGCCCTGAATATCTGAATGGATTCAACAATTATGAAAACTCAGAGTGGATGTGGGGTTCGAGAATACAAACGGATCAGACCAATTATTTCTATTCGTTTTTCGCGAACATGGGTGCAAACTACAACTCAACAGTTAACCGTGTAAGTCAGAAATCTATCAACTCGGCTTTGTATAACACTATATCTGCTACGGATGTGCGTAAGCGTGTTTGGGATCCAACAGGACGAAATACTGCTGATTTTGTACTGCCTACTACAACGTCGGTGAGATTTGCATATATGAGCAGAAAATTCAAGGTTGCAGATGTGAACTCAAGTGTGGGTGATGTTCCATACATGAGAGCTGCAGAAATGTATCTTATCGAAGCTGAAGCATTGGCCAGAAGCGGAAATAACGCTGCTGCTGCTGCTGCCTTACAGCCACTGGCGGTAAACAGGGATCCTAGCTATGTATTATCAACAAGAACTGGTGCTGCGCTGATCACTGAAATCATGAACCAGAGACGTGTGGAACTGTGGGGTGAAGGCTTCCGTTTTTACGATCTTAAACGTACAAACTCTGCACTGGACAGAACAGGTGCGAATCACAATGCAACATTTGCAAGTGGTCTGCTTTCTGTTCCTGCAAATGATATCAGATGGCAGTTGCTGATTCCACAGGATGAGATTATCAACTCAAACGGAGTTGTAACTCAAAATCCTCAATAGGAAATTAGTACTGATAAAAAAAGAGGGCAACTGTAATGGTTGCCCTCTTTTTTTGTTTTACCAGCCTGGATTCTGACTGAGTTTTTTGTTGTTGTTGATTTCCCTTGTAGGGATACCAAAGAGCAGATATTTTGCAGTCAGCACCTGTCCGCCAGGGAAGGCATGACCTACAAAGTCATTAAACCCGCCATTTGCAAGGTTATACACCTTTCTTGTACGTACCATATCAAACCATACTTTATTTTCATAAGCCAGTTCATGGTATTTTTCACGCCAGATCGCTTCGCGGAAAGCACTTTGAGAAAGGCCTGTCAGTGCTGGCAGTTGTGCACGTGTTCTGATCAGGTTTACTGCATTAAATGCCGCTGGTGTTGGGCCACCTACTTCATTTGATGCTTCTGCATAAATCAGGAGCACCTCAGGATAGCGTAGGAAGGTCCAGTTTAAATCGCTCTGCGCAGTAGTGGCAGCTTCGTTATCAAAAAACTTGAAGATATACTGACCTCCAAAGTTTACCGGCTGACCTGTCAGCACGCTTACATAACTTGAGTAATAATACTGCTGTTCTTTAGTACGCAAATCACCTGTTTCATAAGAATTATAGAACTCAGGTGCCGGCGTTACAGCTCCCACTTCGTCAGAGAATTTTGTGATTTTTCTTGATCTTGGCAGGAAAGCCTGGGTAACACTCGTCGTGTTGATACCCACCTGATACTGATTCTGGAAGATAAACTCGCCCAGATTTTTGTTTGCTTTATTACGCAATTCCGGGTAAGTAGCGAACAGGCGGTAAGAACCCGAGTTAATCACCTCGTTTGCTTTATCCGCAGCCTTCTGATAGTTCTCCTTTTTCTCCAGCGGATATCCGGCCATGGTAAGGTAAACACTTGCCAGTAATGACTTCACGGCACCCACATTTAATCTTCCGGTTACGTCGGCCGTAGGTAAGCCAGCAGCTTCTGCTGTCAGTAAGTCTGCCACAATCGCGTCGTAAACACTCGCCTGTGATGATCTTTCAGGATACAGTTCAGGAGAAGAAGCATTTACTGATTTCAGCAGCAGCGGAACATCTCCATAAATCCTTACCAGGTGAAAGTAGTAGAAAGCCCTGAAGAAAGCGGCTTCACCGAGCATACGTTTTTTCTGTGCCTCATCCATGTTAATACCAGGGATACGTTCGATGGCCAGGTTTGCGTTGGCTATAGCATTGTAGGAGTTGGCCCACCATACGTAAAAGTAATTGTTGTCTGCATTGGCAGAGAGCGTGCGGAGGGTATTGTTAAACTGACTCTGACCTACTTCTGTAGAAGCGATCCCTGTAGGGAACTCCAGCATCATGTAAGGACTTTCTCCATAGGTACCTGTACCATCAGTAATGGTACGGAGGCTCGCATATAAATTATTGATAGAGGCCTGCGCCTGATCAGCTGTCTGGAAGAAATTTTCCTGTGTATAATTGGAACGGTTATCCTCATCGAGATATTTCTTACATCCCGTAAACACGCCGGGAAGCACCAGAATCAAAAGGATAAACAGTGGATTATATTTAGATTGATATTTCATGTTTTTTAGATTTAAATGAACAGGTTATAGGGTTACGTTAACACCGAGCAAGAATACTCTTGGTTTTGGATAATCAAAGAAGGTGATACCTTGTGCAAAGTTGTCCGCGTAAGTAGTTACCTCCGGATCATAGCCAGTATACTTGGTGATCAGGAAGAAGTTTTGCACAGAAGCATATACCCTGAGATTGTTCATTTTTAATTTTTTAGTTACTGCAGCAGGGAAGTTATAACCAAGGAGCAGATTTCTTCCACGGATGTAAGATCCGTCTTCAACCATGCGGCTGTCTACTGTGGTGCTGTATCCTGCTAATGAAGGCCTGTTTTCTGCGATCATTGTATTCTGATTGGTAGGTGTCCATCCGTTCAGTACAGTGGCGTAACTGTTGGCCTGTCCCGTACGGTCTTCAGCAGAGTGACGCGAGAGGTTCAGGATATCGTTACCATACGAGTATTGTAAATCAACTGTAAGGTCCAGGTTTTTGTATTTGAAAGTGTTGGAAAGCGTACCATAACCTGTCGGGATACCTTTTCCGATGACCACGCGGTCGGCATCATTGATTGCCCCGTCGCCATTTACGTCCCTGTGTTTAATGTCACCCGGTTTAGCATTAAATGTTGCAGCCTGCGCAGCTTCTGCTGTACCCCATGTACCTTCTCTGATCAGACCGAAGAATGATCCTACGGATTCTCCTACACGGATGATGTTGGTGTTGGACAGGAAGTAAGGATTAGGGAAGATATCATCGTTGGCATCACCCAGTGCTTTGATTTTACTGTCGTTGATGGCAATATTAAACGTTGTACTCCAGTTAAAGTCCTTCGACTGGATATTAGCTGAAGTAATCGAAAACTCAATACCCTTGTTTGTTAAGCTACCAATGTTTTTGTAAATGCTGGCATAACCACTTGAAGTAGGTACAGGAGCATTCAGCAACATATCTGTTGTTTTCTTGTAATAGAAATCACTTTCGATGGAGATACGGTTCTGGAATAATCCCAGTTCAAAACCTACGTCAAACTGACTTGTTTTTTCCCATTTAAGATCCGGGTTGGCCAGCGTGTTGATACCTATCCCTGAAGCACGCACACCTCCGATGATGGCAGTACTGTTCTCCAGGCTCGACAGCGAGCGGTATTGTCCGATTTCTGAGTTACCCGTCAGACCATAACTTGTACGTAATTTCAGGTTGGAGATCACGCGGCTGTTTTTCAGGAAATCCTCTTCAGAGGCGCGCCATGCAAATGCACCGGAAGGGAAATTACCATATTTGAAGTCGTTACCAAAACGTGAGGAACCATCGTAGCGGTTAGTAACCGTAAACATATACCTGTCTTTGATCGTGTAGTTGATACGGCCAAAGTAAGAGTTGAAAGTATATTTTTCGTAGGCTGATGTTGGTGCCAGCGGTACCGCTCCAACGCCCAGGTTATAGTATTTGTAGAAGTCGTCCGTAAAGCCCTGAGCTCCGGCCATATTTTCTTCCTGATCACTATGCTGCCAGCTGATACCCAATACCGCATCTAAGCGGTGATTCTCGTTGATCTGTTTGTTGTACGTGAAATAGTTTTCCGACTGCCAGTAATTGGTGCGGGTATTTGTAATGCGCGACTCACCCTGTACGTCGGCACTCTGTTGTCTCAGGAACCTTCCTGAATAGAAATCCTCAGTCTGGTTGATCACATTGACACCGAGTGTACTTTTGAACTGCAGGTCTTTCAGCAGTTTAACTTCTGCATAGACGTTCCCGATGGCACTTTGTGTTTTAAAGATATTTCTGCGGTTTTGCTGAAGGTTAACCGGGTTTTCACCACCTTCCATATCCGGGTAAGCGGCATTTGAGCCCCATGAGCCATCAGCAAACTTCAATGGAATGATCGGAAGCGTCTCTACCAGCATCCGTGTTACGTTCAATCCACCCTGACCACCATCAACCCTGTTGTCTTCAACACTGTTGAATGTTAAGGCTCCACCAACCTTCATCCATGGTTTAATCTGGCTGTCCATTACAAAACGTCCTGAATATCTTTTCAGGTTAGACTCCCTCAGGATACCGTTTTCATCGGCATAGTTTAGGAAGAGACCATAGGTACTTTCTGCATTACCACCTGTAAATGACAGATTCTGGTTCTGGCTGAAAGCCTGACGTGTCGCTTCTTTCTGCCAGTCTGTATCGTACCTTGCTTTTCCATTGGCATCATATAGTTCCGGCAGGCTTCTTCTGACCTCTGCAGGATTTCTGTATTTGCCACTTGCAAAGCCTACAGGATCATATTTTTCTGCATTGCGGTATGAAGCGTCCTGAACGGCATCAAACTCAGCTGAGTTGAGCACATCCAGCTTGCGGGCCATGGTGCTGATACTTACGTAGCTGTTGTAATTGATTTGTCCGCCCTGCTGACCGCGTTTAGTGGTGATCAAAATTACACCATTGGCACCACGGGCACCATAGATGGCAGTTGCCGATGCATCTTTCAGCACGTTCATTGATTCGATATCATTTGGATTCAGGTAACTGATCGGGCTGACATCCGTAACCCCATTACTCAGCACCACACCATCTACTACGTACAGCGGGTTATTGCTGGAGTTAACCGAGTTGGCACCCCTGATGACGATGTTGGTATTTCCACCCGGACGTCCTGAATTGGTAGAAACGTTTACCCCTGATACTTTACCTGAGAGCTGCTGCTCTACGTTGGTAGAAGGCCTTTGAGCCAGAGATTCAGCTTTTACGGCTACTACGGAACCTGTCAGATCTGACTTGCGGCTGGAGCCGTAACCTACCACAACTACTGAGTTGAGGGTCTTAGACTCACCTTTCATATCTACATTCAGTGTGGATTTACCAGCGAGGGCAACCTCCTGTGTAGTAAATCCGATACTCGTAAATACCAGGGTGATGTTCAGATCCGGTACGGCGAGGGCAAAATTACCGGAGGCATCAGTGGTGGTACCTCCCTGTGCGTTTTTGATTTTGACACTCA
Source organism: Pedobacter sp. MC2016-15 (assembly GCF_026239695.1). Lineage (GTDB taxonomy): Bacteria > Bacteroidota > Bacteroidia > Sphingobacteriales > Sphingobacteriaceae > Pedobacter. The sequence goes on from NZ_JAPIVS010000002.1 coordinate 692,753, forward strand.
CACCAGGCAGAGGTTGTCCTGTGTCATCTTTTACCTGTCCTTTAACCTGTTGCTGCTGGAGCTTCGAAGTTAAGATGATGTTTCCCTCATGCGATGTCATTGGATGCAGAGGATTGGCTGCCTGTACCTGGAACAAGGTACTGAAGATAAAGAGGAATGTTAGTCCTGCAAGTCTTCGCAGTCTGGAACTTTTGAAGCATCTCATTTGAATGCTATGGTAGCGATCATTCATAATTACTTGTGTTAGATAAATTGTTTTAGTTGTTTGTTATAGGCTATTTGTCGAGTTTATTTGCATTTAATTGAGCGGCTGTTGCAGCGTATGCAGTGCTGCAGTAAAAAAGATTACTGCCGCTGCTGTAAGCCAGTTTTTTGATTGGTTTTTTTTGGAAAGGAGCTGCGAATGCCGGCTCTGGTGTAATTTCTCCCGGATACGGTTATAGATTTCATCCGCTGTAGAAGTCGGATCTGTCCACATATCATCTGATAGTTTCAGATCATCTGTATAAGAGAATAAAAGCTCGTGTTCTGTTTCAGAACATAATCCTGCTAAGTGTTTTTCGTATAGATTGAGGAATTCTTCCCTGCTTATCATGAAGGTTTATATTATGGTTACAATGCTTAAGTGTAGAAATTACAGGAGCACACACATACATTTATAAAATTTTTATTTTCTTTTTAATCTGGCATATCCCTCTGTCAGAGCCTGAAAAGCCCTCCAATTTCCTCAGAGATAAAAAAAACGCATGGAAATATAAACCTTTGACTCTTTTGAGCGTTATTAAGGTACTATTAACCAAATATGTTTCAAACACAAATCAGTGACCATGAGTTATGGTCCTCTATCCGAAAGGACGATGAAGCAGCTTTTAATGAGCTCTTCAAAAGATATTGGATACCGTTGTATAAGACAGCATATCAATATCTGAAGGACAAAGAGAGCAGCGAAGAAGTTGTGCACGATGTATTCCTGAATATATGGGGCAGGCGTGGCGATTTATATATCCTAACATTTTCCGGTTATATGCTTACCGCGATCAGGTATCAGATCTACAACAGGATGCGTGCTGCAAAGCTGCCATTGGTCTATACCGATGATAGTATGGTGCTCTATCATGCTTCGGAAAATAATCTTGGCGAGCATAAAATTGAACAACAGGAATTGCAACAAGAGATTTTTGGTTTTCTGGGGAACCTTCCCAAACGTTGTCAGGAGATATTTTGCATGAGCAGGATGGAACAGCTTTCCAATCAGGAGATCGCGCTGCGACTGGGGATATCAAAAAGGACTGTTGAGAATCAAATTACTGCAGCCCTTAAATATTTGCGCGATAGCTTAAAGCATTTAGCATGTGTTTAAACGAGCTTAAATAAAAACAGGAGACCTATCTGGCCTCCTGTTGAATACGATGTTTAGCGCCAGGTTAAGCCCAAAGATTTTCTGGATAAGCACCTTCTTTGATGAGCTCATCTATACTTTCTTTCACCACTGGTTTGTCCTCTTTATAAGTGACACCAAACCATTTGCTGTCAGTAGGCACAACCTTGAAGTCTGCTTTTTCTGAATTCAGCAAAGTTTCTACAATGATAGGAATGAAGAATTCGGATTTAGGGTCTTCCTGATGTGTCAGCGCAAATTCCCTGAACAGTTCCTCTGCCAGTTTAAATACCTCGGGCGTAAAGCCCCAGAAGTTCATAGAAACTCGCGTTTCCAGCGGTAAAGGATATTGCTTACCCTCTTCTTCATACACTATCGCTTCCCCTTCGCGCAATACTTTAGTTCTTTCAATGATCTCTTCGAGATAGCCATCATGGCTAACCTTACATACTCCGCGGGATACAGAGCCGAAGTCCGACAAAGTTTTGGCGATCTCGTACCCGATCATCGAATAGTTGCTGCCGGTCACCTCTTCAGTAAGGAAACTTACCATTTTCTGAAAAGAGTCCAGTCCGTAGAAGTCATCGGCATTGATCACACAGAAAGGCTCATTAATCACATGTCTGGCAGCAAGAATAGCATGCCCCGTTCCCCATGGCTTGGCTCTTTCTATTTCTACATCAAGTCCATACTGCTTCAGATCGAAATTCTGGAACACATACGCTGTTTCAATTTTGCCCTTTAGTTTAGGGTCGAACAGCGCTCTGAAGTTATCTTCAAACTCTTCTTTGATAATGAATACTACCTTGCCAAAGCCGGCTTTGATGGCATCGTAAATTGAATATTCGATGATTGTTTCCTCGTTGGGTCCGAAGCCATCAATTTGTTTCATACTGCCATAGCGACTTGCCATGCCAGCAGCGAGAATTAATAAAGTAGGTTTCATTTTTAATTTGGTTAATCTAAGGCTCAGATGTAATCTTATTTGTTGTATTTAAAATCGTGGTCTTTTTTGATATTCAGCAGGGAGTGATAGATCAGGCTGATCACATTGTCTACATCTTCTTTATGAATCATCTCAACCGTAGTGTGCATGTAGCGCAGCGGCAGAGAGATCAGTGCTGAAGGAACACCGCCGTTGGAATAAGCGAAAGCATCAGTATCAGTTCCTGTAGAACGTGAAGATGCCTGGCGCTGGAATGGGATATTGTTTTTCTGCGCTGTTTCTATCAGTAATTTATTCAGGTTGGTTTGTACTGCAGGTGCATAAGATACCACCGGACCGCGACCGCAGGCCAGGTCACCCTGAGTGATCTTGTTGATCATCGGTGTAGAAGTATCATGCGTTACATCTGTGATGATGGCCACATCAGGTTTAATCCTGTGTGCAATCATTTCAGCACCTCTCAAACCTATTTCTTCCTGTACGGAGTTTACAATGTACAGTCCGAATGGAAGTTTTTGCATGTTCTCCTTTAACAGACGCGCTACTTCAGCGATCATGAACCCTCCGGCACGGTTGTCCAGTGCGCGGCCAACATAATAGCGGTCGTTAAGCACCATAAACTCATCTTCGTAAGTGATCACACAGCCCACGTGTACGCCTAATGCTTCCACTTCATCTTTGCTGGTACATCCGCAATCCAGGAAGATATTTTTTAATGCAGGAGCTTCTTCTTTTTCTCCGGCACCGCGGGTATGAATTGCCGGCCATCCGAAAACTGCCTTTACCAATCCTTTTTCAGTATGGATGTTTACTCTTTTCGAAGGAGCGATCTGGTGATCTGAACCCCCATTTCTGATCACATAGATCAGGCCATCACTGGTGATATAGTTTACAAACCAGGAGATTTCATCGGCATGAGCCTCAATCACTACCTTATATTCTGCTTTTGGATTGATTACGCCAACTGCTGTGCCGTAGTTATCAATAAAGCTATCATCGATATACGGTTTAAGGTAATCCAGCCAAAGTTTCTGGCCAGGATATTCAAAGCCCGTAGGGGATGGGTTATTTATATATTCTTCAAAAAATTCTAATGATTTCTTATTTACGACAGATACGTGTTTCTGCTGGTCATCTTTCTTTTTAGCCATCTTTATATATTTATAAAAAAAACAAATATATAAAGATGGCCCTAAGCATCACAACATGTTTGCTTTATTTACAAAGGAATGTTGCCGTGTTTCTTGCGGGGATTATTTACAACTTTGTTTTCGAGCATCCTGAATGCCTTAATCAGCTTTACCCGTGTTTCTGATGGTCTAATTACTTCATCCACAAAGCCACGCTCTGCAGCTCTGTAGGGATTGGCGAAGATACCCGCGTAGAGTTGCTCTTTTTCCAGCAGTTTTTCTGCAGGATTGGCAGCAGTGCTGATTTCCTTTTTAAAGATAATCTCTGCAGCACCCTTAGCGCCCATCACAGCAATTTCTGCCGAAGGCCAGGCGTAGTTCATATCTGCACCGATATGTTTGGAGTTCATCACATCATAGGCGCCACCATAGGCTTTTCTGAGGATTACGGTGATCCGTGGAACAGTAGCTTCACTAAAGGCGTACAGCAATTTTGCCCCATTGGTGATGATACCCTGCCATTCCTGATCCGTTCCCGGCAGGAAACCCGGAACATCCTCCAGCACCAGCAGCGGGATATTAAAGCAGTCGCAGAAACGCACAAAGCGCGCAGCTTTAGTAGAAGCATTGATGTCCAGCACCCCTGCCAGGTAGGCAGGCTGGTTGGCCACAATGCCGATGCTGCGGCCGGCCAGGCGTGCAAAGCCAACTACAATATTTTCTGCATAATCTTTATGTACCTCCAGGAAACTGTCCTCATCACCCAGCTGTTCGATCACAGTCCTCACGTCATAAGGCTGGTTAGCGTTTTCAGGGATCACCTGGTCCAGCAGCGGTCTGTTTTCATCCTGACTGGAGTCGTAGGCCAAAGCTGCAGGTCTTTCTTCGCAGTTCTGGGGCATGAAACTCAGTAAGCGTTTCACATGGTTGATGGCTTCCAGCTCATTGGCACAGGCGAAATGTGTGACACCAGATTTTGTAGCATGCGTAAATGCCCCGCCAAGTTCTTCGGAGCTTACTTCCTCATGGGTGACGGTTTTCACCACACTTGGGCCCGTTACAAACATGTACGAAGTATGCTCCACCATCAGGATAAAATCTGTGATGGCTGGCGAATAAACTGCTCCTCCGGCACATGGTCCCATGATGGCCGACAACTGCGGGATTACCCCTGACGCCTGCACATTCCTGTAAAAGATATCAGCGTAGCCACCCAGCGATACCACACCTTCCTGGATGCGTGCACCACCACTGTCATTCAGACCGATCAGGGGCGCTCCGTTCTGGAGAGCAAGATCCATGATCTTACAGATCTTTTCTGCGTGGGTTTCGGAAAGTGATCCGCCGAAAACAGTAAAGTCCTGTGAGAAAACATATACCAGTCGACCGTTGATATTTCCATACCCCGTAACCACACCATCCCCCGGATATTTTTCCGTTTCCATACCAAAATCGGTACTCCGGTGAGTCACCAGCATGCCTATCTCTTCAAAAGAACCCTCATCCAGCAGGAAGTGGATTCTTTCCCTGGCGGTCAATTTACCTTTGCTGTGCTGGCTTTCTATCCTTGCGGCGCCACCACCCAAATGGGCTTCTTTTATTTTGTCCTGTAGTAATGAGATTTTATTATCCATAGGAATAGTTTGTATAAATGTATCAATTACCAGCGATATTGTAGACGCAAAGTAAATACATCATCCCTGATGTCATTCCGGTAGTCAGCCAGTTGTGTAGGTGAATTGATTACCCTCTCGTTATAGGCAGTTACTTTTACCCGTGTGTTAAAGAGGTAGGTAAGGCCATAGCCGAGGGTGCTGAATTTGATATCACCTGCCGAGGTATTGTTATCAGTACCAATCTCACTATCATCAACTTTGTTATTGGGATCATAGACATCATAACCCACTATGGCATTTAACTTCGTTTTAGCGATCTGCTGCGTAAAGAGGATATAATATCCGGTGAAATCCCGAAGATAGAGGTCTGTTGCAGGTTGTTCAGTAAAACTCTGGCTTGCTACAGGGCCTGTCACCGAGGTTGAAGCAGCTACGCCGGGCTGGGTACCCGTAATATATTCGGCTTTTAATGTCGTGTTGCCCGCGCGGTGGCGGTATTCCATCTGTATGTTTCCACCGTAATAATTTCTTTTGAGATTTGCACCTTCATTTAGCGTACTGGTATTTTTGATAAAACCATTGGCACCTGGTGTGAAGAAGCTTTCAGTGTCATTCCTGACTGAACCTTTGTAGATCGAAGCCCCAAAGTCGACCAGCAGCTTTTTGTTGGCCAGACTATCAAATTTGAAGATCAGGTTTCCTACGATATCCTTTTTAGAGTCATAATCCCTGGCATACAAACCACTTCCATTGATGAGCGCCAGTTCTGCAGTGATAAACTTCAGCGGTTGATAACTTACCATAGCCCCAATATCACGTTCTCTCGGCATCAGCGTCTGAAACACCCTGGCGCGCTCCGGGAAGTCACGGTAACCTGAAGAGTAAACGATAGAATAACCGAAGGGCCTGTTAAAAAGCCCTGCTGTTAAACGCAGTTCGTTGTGATCAGGCTGCTGCAGCTGAATAAAGGCATCCATCAGGTTTACGCCATTCTGGGTAGCATCCAGCTGAAATACTATACTTGAATATTTATCCACCCGGTCGATCTTTAACCTGCCCCTGCGGATCATAAACCTGTTGTCAGAGTTTTCATCAAAATTGCCACCTGAAAATGAAGAGATACCCGGGGACTGCGCCTTTTGAAACTGCGTCTGCAGATAGCCGGTGATCTTGATATCATGAGGATCATACGATGAGGGCGCATTGTTACTTTGACTAAAAGATATTGCGGGAATAAATAAAAGTAAGAGAAAATAAGCTTTTTTCATCGGTTTGTTTAGATTGCAAAAGTACATTTATTGTCAGGTAATTGTTACGCGATACTGAAAAATTATTGTTAGAACACTTAGATTTAAGCGCCAAAAGACCCATTTATAACATGATGCAATAATTTCTCAGGACAATAGAATCGCAGGTGCGGGATTTGCAAGAGATCGGGGAAATAGATTTGGTTTTGAATAAATCATCATGTTATGGAGAGCAGAACATTTGTCTTTCAGAAATGGGATGTAAAAAAGTACATCTCGAAGAAGAATCTGAAGCGCGACTTACCGTCGAGTTTAGTCGTTTTTTTCGTCGCCCTGCCACTGTGTCTGGGCATTGCGCTGGCTTCCGGCGCTCCACTCTTTGCGGGCGTGCTTACCGGCGTAATAGCCGGCATTGTCGTGGGATCCCTGAGCGGCTCACAGCTGAGCGTAAGCGGGCCGGCAGCGGGGCTGACCGTGATCGTACTTGGGGCTATCACACAACTCGAAAAGTATCCTGTTTTCCTGCTGGCGGTAGTCCTGGCGGGATGCCTGCAAATTATCCTCGGACTGATCAAGGCCGGTACGATCGGTAACTACTTTCCTTCAAGTGTCATTGAGGGCATGCTGGCTGCCATCGGACTGATCCTGATCCTGAAACAGCTTCCCCATGCTCTGGGGATAGACCTGGATTTCCTGGATGAGAGTGTCTTCAGGAATGACCACCGTGGAGCGTACGCCGCCCTGGGAGAAGCTTTCAGCCAGTTTAACCCTGCAGCACTGATCATCAGTACACTCTCTATCGCCATATTGGTCTATGGTACAAGGGTAAGAATGCCCAGCGGTATACCTGCACCGCTGATTGTAGTGGTGACAGGCGTAGTTTTAGGGTTAATGTTAAATCAGACGGCATATGCGCTACGGGCAGAGCAGATGGTCAAGATTCCCGTAGTGAAAGGTTGGGAGGGCTTCCTCGGACTGTTCATCCATCCTGATTTTAGCGCCATTAACAGCAGGGAGATGTGGACCGTCGCTGCAACTATCGCTATAGTTGCCAGCCTGGAAACACTGCTCAGCCTGGAGGCCATTGATAAGATCGATCCGATCAAAAGAGTATCTCCCACCAACCGCGAGCTCCTTGCACAGGGTATCGGGAATATCTGCAGCGGAATGCTGGGAGGTTTACCCATGACCTCCGTGATCGTGCGCAGCTCAGCAAACGTTAACTCCGGGGCAAGGACAAAGATGTCGGCGATCTTCCACGGCTGCTGGTTATTGGTTGCCCTGCTGTTTATCCCCGCACTGATCAACAAGATCCCGCTTTCCTGCCTGGCTGCAATCCTGCTTGTAACAGGGTACAGGCTGACCAGGATCAGTCTCTTCAGGCAGATGTTTGCCAAAGGCTGGGATCAGTTTGTGCCCTTCGTGGTCACCATTGTCGCCATACTGCTGACAGATCTTCTAAAAGGCGTAGCCATAGGTATGGTGTTATCTATCTTTTACCTGCTCAGGATCAATATGCGCAACCCCTTTTTTTACAGGATACAGGAAGAGGGTAACAAAAAGAACCTCAGGATTAAACTGGCAGAAGAGGTTTCATTTCTCAACAAAGCAGCAATACAGGTCGTACTTAACAATATTCCAAAGGAAACCAATGTCATCATCGATGGCAGTAACTCCCGCTATATAGACCCCGATGTGCTGGAAACGATTTTCAACTTCCAGCGCCATGCTTACACCAAAGGAATTCTGGTGACCCTTGAGAATATCAAAAAGTATTACTTTGTGCCCAGGTTAACCGATCAGATTATACAGGATATCAACAAAAAATGATTTACTCCTCGCTGTAATCGAGATCCTTTGAAAAAGTTTCTTCCATCTGGCTCAGTGCCAGGAAGGCAACTGCCAGCACCAGGACAGATACAATGATCCCTGCAGTGATAATGGACCCGTTAAAGATGCCACGCAGATATTGCAGCAGCAGCGAGATCGGGACCAGTGCACCCCTTACAAAATTGGTGGCAGTAGTAGTTACGGTAGCGCGGATATTGGTGCCAAATTGTTCAGCAGCGATCGTAATGAACATCGCCCAGTAGCCGGCGGTAAAGCCGAGGAAAAGACAAACACCGTAAAAGGCGGGCAGGCTGAGATCCCGCAGGATAAAGAAGGTACTGATTGAGATGATAGCGATGACAAGATAGATGCAGACCACTTTGATCCTGCTTTTTAGATACTGGCTGAGCAGTGCACTGAAAAGGTCGCTGAGCATCGATGCCCCGTAACAACAGGCGACGGCCACACCGGCATTCACTGTGCCCTGCACGCCAAGTGCTTTGCCGAACTCAGGGGAGAGGGTGATCAGGATACCTGCAATCAGCCATATTGGCAAACCTATGACAATGCAGCGCAGGTATTTTAAAAAGGTTTTTCTGTTCTTAAACAGCTGGAAAAAATTTCCCCTGACTACGTTTTCCTTCCTGGCGATGTGATACATAAACGATTCTGAAACACCGATCCTCAGTACAAGAAGGATCAGTCCCAGTCCCCCGCCAACAAAAAAGGAAGTTCTCCAGTCAAAGAAGTTCGCCGTATAAAATGCAACGATAGCTCCCGAGATCCCAACTCCTGCAACCATGCTTGTAGCATAGCCGCGTTTTTCTTTAGGCATCAGCTCTGCTACCAGTGTAATACCCGCACCAAGCTCCCCGGCAAGGCCAAATCCCGCAATAAAACGCCAGAAGGCATAACTTTCTACAGAATGAACAAATCCATTGGCGATATTGGCCAGGGAATACAAACATATAGTGCCGAACAGAACGGTCAGGCGTCCTTTTTTATCCCCTAAAATTCCCCAGAACAATCCACCGAGCATGAGGCCGGTCATCTGTATGTTCAGTAAAAAAATTCCGGAGGAGGTCACTTCCTGGGGACTGAGCCCTAAAGATCTGAGGCTGGGCACACGCACAATACTAAAAAGCAGCAGATCATAGATATCTACAAAATATCCCAGTGAAGCTACGATGATGGCAGCAATGGGAAGTGTAGATTTGATATTGGATTGTACTTCCATGATGTTTTTCCTGCAAATGTGCGGTAAAATGCTTCCGCCTGAAATCCCCATTAACGGGTAGAGCACTAATTTGCTAAAAATTTGGACATAAAAAAAGGATGCCCTTATGGAGCATCCTTTTTATCATTCCGGTTATCCTAAAAACGGATAGCGGTAATCTTTTGGCGGATCAAATGATTCCTTGATTGTACGCGGAGATACCCAGCGCAGCAGGTTGATCATTGAACCGGCCTTATCATTTGTACCTGAGCCTCTGGCACCACCAAAAGGCTGCTGGCCAACAACGGCACCTGTACATTTATCATTGATATAGAAGTTTCCGGCAGAATTACGCAGCGCGATGGTTGCCTGTTCTATCGCATAACGGTCCTGTGAAATTACAGCACCTGTTAAAGCATAGATAGATGTAGTATCAATTACTTCTAAAATCTGCTCAAACTGATCGTCTTCATAAACAAAGATTGTCAGTACAGGGCCGAACAACTCTTCGCACATCGTCGTATACTTTGGATCATCTACCACTAAAACTGTAGGTTCGATAAAGTAACCTTTAGATTTATCGTAGTTTCCACCGGCAATGATTTCTACCGCTGCATCGGCTTTTGCCTGATCAATATATTTAGATAGTTTATCAAATGAGCGCTCATCGATCACCGCATTGATAAAATTACCGAAATCCTCTGTGCCGCCCATTTTGAAGGTAGCCAGATCACGAAGCATCAGTTCTTTAATTGCCGGCCACAGGCTTTTGGCAATATAAACCCTTGATGCTGCAGAACATTTCTGTCCCTGGTATTCAAAAGCACCGCGTAAAATTGCTGTGCTTGATACTTCAGCATCTGCAGAACCGTGAACAAGGATAAAATCCTTACCACCAGTTTCGCCCACGATGCGTGGATAGGTTTTGTATTTATGGATATTGGTACCGATAGTTCTCCAGATGTTCTGGAATACTGCCGTAGAGCCTGTAAAGTGGATACCTGCAAAATCAGGACTGTTGAAAATTACCTCTCCAACTTCAGGTCCGTCGGCATAGATCAGGTTGATTACACCATCAGGTAATCCTGCTTCGCGGAAGATCTCCATCAGTAAGTTAGCGGCATAAATTTGCGTGTCAGCAGGTTTCCAAACTACCACATTTCCCATCAGCGCTGCTGAAGTAGGAAGGTTTGCTGCGATAGCCGTGAAGTTGAATGGCGTAAGTGCAAATACAAACCCTTCAAGCGGGCGTTGTTCTACTCTGTTCCACACCCCTTTTGGAGAAACCGGAGGTTGTTGCTGATAAATTTCAGACATATAGCTCACGTTGAAACGTAAGAAGTCTACCAGTTCGCAAACGGCATCAATTTCTGCCTGGTAAGCATTTTTTGATTGTCCGAGCATCGTTGCTGCATTCAGCTTATAACGGTAAGGACCGGAAATCAGATCAGCAATCTTCAGGAAGATCGATGCCCTCTGTTCCCAGGCCAGGTTTTCCCATTGTGCTTTTGCTGCAAGAGATGCATCAATGGCCTGCTGAACATGTGTTTTGTTACCTATACTGTATTTTGCTAGAATGTGCTGGTGATCGTGCGGTGGGGTAACTTTTCCTTTTGTATCCGTATAAACAGGTTTTCCCCCGATATACATAGGGATATCACCTTCTTTTGAACGCGCCTCAGTTAAAGCTGCGGCTAGTAATTCGCGTTCTTTAGTTCCTGGTGCATAACCAAAGATTGGTTCATTGACCGGTATTGGTACATTAAAAAATCCTTTGAGCATGGTATAAATTTATTATTTTCTGCAAAGGTAGGGTTTCTATTTGCTTATAGCTAATTTTAGTAGCGTAGCCCCATTGCTTAAATAATTCTTATTTTTGAAGCCATAGCATGATAAAATATCTCCGGTTACTATTGCTGCCCTTTTCTTTGTTGTACGGTATCGTAGTTATACTGCGCAATATGCTGTACGACCGGGGTCTTCTGCGATCCAGAAAGTTTGATATCCCCGTCATCTGTGTAGGCAACCTCGTGCTGGGCGGTTCAGGGAAAAGCCCCGTGACAGAATACCTCGTGAACCTGCTGGGAGAGTATAAAATTGCCATCCTGAGCCGCGGTTATGGCCGCGAAACCAAGGGGTTTTTATATGCTGATGAAAATGCAACGGCACGGTCAGTAGGAGATGAGCCGCTGCAGTTCTACCATAAATTTCCGGGGATTACGGTAGCTGTTTGCGAAGATCGCGTACTGGGTATAGAGAAATTGAAAGGCGAACATGACCTGGTTATCCTGGACGATGCTTTTCAGCACAGACGTGTTAAACCGGGATTGAGTATCCTGCTTTTCGAATACCAGAAGTTGCTGCAGCCACAGTTTGTTTTGCCTGCAGGGAATATGAGGGAACCCTTTTGGGGATACCGACGGGCAGATCTGTTATTAGTGACCAAGGCCCCGGCAACCCTGAGCGATGAGCAGAAAGCCAGCTGTGCGGAAAAATTCGGTTCAGGGGCCTCAGGAAAAATATACTTCTCTGCTATAAATTATGGGAACCTGACCGGGCTTTTCAGCAAGGCAGAACTGGAAGCTCAGGCTCTTGCAGGAAAAACCGTTTTCCTCCTGACGGGAATTGCCAATCCAAAACCTTTGCTGGATGAACTCAGGCGGTATACACCAGCTATCATACACCATGATTATCCTGACCACCACTCGTACAGCTTACAGAATATAGCGAAGCTGGCAGAGGCATTTTCAGAGCATCCTGCAAAAGAAAAGATCATCATCACAACAGAAAAGGATGCCCAACGTTTATTTGATGTTACATTCAAAGAATTACTGTTAAATTTGCCCGTATTTTACTTGCCTATTAAGGTAATTATTGAAGAAAACCATACCCAGGCCTTTAATCAAAAGATTTTAAAATATGTTTCAGACACTGCGCGAAACCGTTGAATATATAAAGAGAAAAAATGATAGTTTCCAGCCGGAAATAGGAATAGTACTGGGCACAGGACTCGGCGGTTTGGTGAATGAAATAGAGGTTGAGTTTAGCCTGATGTATTCAAATATCCCGAACTTCCCCATCTCCACACTTGAATTTCATTCCGGAAAGCTGATTTTTGGAACTTTAAAAGGTAAGAAGGTAGTGGCCATGCAGGGCAGGCTTCATTATTATGAAGGTTATTCCATGCAGCAGATCACTTTCCCCATCAGGGTTATGAAGGCCCTGGGCATACAGTACCTGTTTGTATCCAATGCGGCAGGCTCGCTGAACTCCGACTTCAAAAAGGGCGACCTGATGGTGATCAACGACCATATCAACCTGCAGCCGGAAAGTCCGCTACGCGGGAGTAACGACCCTGACATGGGCCCGAGGTTCCCGGATATGAGTCAGCCTTATCATAAGGAACTGATCAAAAAAGCACTGGACATCGCTGCGGAAGAAGGAATCACCTGCCATCAGGGGGTTTATGTATCTGTAACAGGCCCTAACCTGGAAACTAAGGCAGAATACAAATACCTGCGCATAATCGGCGGCGATGCTGTTGGGATGAGTACCGTACCCGAAGTGATTGTTGCCAATCATATGAGTATTCCTGTTTTCGCTATTTCTGTATTAACTGACGAGGGCTTCCCGGAGGAACTGCAGCCCGTAAGTTTAGAGGAGATCATAGAAACGGCCAGGATTGCGGAACCAAGAATGACCCAAATTTTAAGCCAGCTAATTTCTCAGTTATAATGTTCAAAACAATTGTTTTATTTTTCTTCATCTGCCTCGCCTTTGGTGTACAGCAGGTTATTGCCCAGGATCTGAAGACCACAGTGAATGAAAATAAGGAATTGGACTCTTTGAGAAATAAACTGGAGAACAGCAAAGACTCGGTAGTCTTTACCTCCAGGTTTGTCCGCTACACCACATTAAAACTGACGAAAGACAGTATCCAGACTTTAGCCCTTGATACCAGTTTGAGGGGCATGCAGAACTTTAGTCCCATTGTACAGCCCAGACGACCAACGGTCAATACCGGAAACATCGGGCTGGCAGCACAGTCTTTATTTTACGAACCTTCCAAAAGAATTGGTTTTGATGCGGGCTTTCATTCGCTCGACTGGTACGCAAAGGGCCATGACGATATCATGTATTATCAGGCGCGCACGCCTTTCTCCAACTTGTATTATGCAGGTCAGTACAGTGGCGACGTAGAGCAGATCTTCAGGGTGCTGCACTCTCAGAACATCAAAAAGAACTGGAATATTGGGGCCAGCTATAACAGGATCGGTGCCAACGGATCTTATGCCCGTCAGCGTGGGGATGTGCTCAACGGAACAATATTCACCTGGTATACCTCACCAAGCAAGCGCTATACCTTGTTTGCAAATGCGATTTTCAATACGCTGAAAGCTTACGAAAATGGTTCGATTACAAACGATACCCTTTTTAACAGCGGTGCTACTATAGACAGGGCGGCACAGCAGAACAGACTGGAAGGTGCCCGCCAGATTTATCGTAAAAATACCTTCCTGATCAAGCAGTCTTATTTCGTAGGCCGCATTGATAGCATCGACCAGGAGATTACCAAAAAGGTATTGCCTACCAACAAGATAACGCATAGTCTGAGGTACGACAAAGATTCCTATGCTTTTCAAAAGACAGCCTATGGTTCTGCAGAAAATACCGTTCTGCCGGCAGGAGAGAACGACCTGTCATTTACCAATGACAGTACTTCGGTACAACATATCCAAAACGAATTTATATACAGCTTCTTCCTGAGAGGCAAATCACAGTCGATCATCAAAAATGAGCTGAAGCTCGATGCAGGGATCAGGCATGATTTTTACAACTACAAACAGGTAGTCGGGCGTATTGATAAAACCAACTTTTATGAACACACCAAAGCTTTTCAGAATATTACGCTGCTGGGATCTGCAGGCTACAGGTTCAGTAACCGCGTAGATCTCAACTTTGATGTGCAGCAGATCTTCCAGGGTCGTCAGGCCGGGGATTTCCTGTATGAGGCTAAAAGTAATGTGCTCGTGAGCAATAATGTGGGCAGGATTGTTTTGGGCGCGTATCTGCAGAACCAGTCGCCCGCAGAGATTTACGACAGGTATTACGGAAACCATTACAACTGGCTCAACAATTTCGACCGCACTAAAACGGCAAACTTCTCCTTCAAATATATCAATGACCAGCTGAGGCTGGATGCAGGGGCAGAATATACCCGTATCAATGGATATCTGTACTTCACACAACCGAGGACGGATGGCGTGATCACAGATTCTACTGCAGTTGCGCCGGCACAAGAGGGCGGAGCCATCAACCTCCTGAAGATCACCCTGGGCAAAAAAGTAACCTTCGGTAATTTTAACCTGGATAGCTACATCGTTTACCAGAAGACCAGCAACCAGACCGTTATGCCAACGCCGGAGTTTTACACCTTCAACAGTTTTTATCTCGACCAGACGGTATTTAAAGTACTCAAGACCAACTTTGGAGTGGATGTGCGCTACAATACCAAGTACGCCAATTATGCATATAACCCCGCGATCAGCCAGTTTTATATTGGCAGGGGTGTAAAGTTCCAGACGGTGCCGGTAGTGGATTTCTGGATCAGGGCCAGCTTGAGGAAAGCTAATATCTTCTTAAAGTACGAGTATGCCAACCAGGGTATAGGCTCACAGGGATACTATACGGTATACAGATATCCTATGCCCGACAAAATGTTCAAGATCGGGGTAAACTGGAATTTCTACGATTAAGTTTTCTGCGGTTTTTTCTTCGCTGCGGGAAACAGCACATTGTTTAAGATCAGGCGGTAGCCCGCTGAGTTAGGATGCAGGTTTAAATCTGTAGGCGGATCGCCCACTGCGTGCTGATAATCCTCCGGGTCATGTCCTCCGTAAAAGGTAAATTGCCCCTTGCCAATCTCCCCATGCAGGTAGCGTACTTCTGATGCTCCCTTATTTTCGCCGAGAACAGTGATGCTGGGTTTCAGCAGCTGTTTTCTGAAAGCTGTAGTTTGTCCCATAAAGCCCTTGATTACACGTGTGTGGTTCTGGCTGAGCATCGTAGGTACCAGGTCAGACTTGGCAGAGAACTCAAACAGGGTAAAGTAGTCATTCTGCTGGGTTAAGGTACGCGTTTGCGTAACATCCACATCCGAGAACTCATAGCTGCCGGGATTCTGGTCCAGCCTGAAATCCTTAAAGGCGAAGGTCCTGTCGAAGTTCAATTTCGACTGTGCATGAGGATCTTCAGCATCCCCGTCGTACATGCTGGCGCAGATATCCAGCCCTTCAGCACTGAGCGCAATATCAAAGCTGTCAGTAGCGGAGCACATTGCAAACAGAAAACCACCGCCTATACAGAACTCCTTCATCCTTTTCACTACCGCAAGTTTCATTTGGGAAACCTTGGCAAAGCCATTTCTTTTCGCTGTGGCCTCCTGCGTTCTTACATCTTCCTTATACCAGGTGGCATTTCTGAAGTTGCTCCAGAAACGGCCATACTGACCGGTAAAGTCCTCATGGTGCAGGTGGAGCCAATCGTACCCGTTCAGTTTATCCTTTAACACTTCGTCGTCATACACGATATCGTAGGGGATCTCCGCATAGGTCAGCACCATCGTTACAGCATCATCCCATGGTAATTTGCTTTTTGGCGAGTACACGGCAATTTTGGGTGCTTTCTCCAGTTTCACCATTTCCATATTGACACCGGGATCACTGATTTCATTCAGAATGGCCGTGACTTTACCGTCAGCCAGCACCGTATAGGATACCCCGCGTGCTTTACACTCATCTTCCACAGCCTTATCATAGCGGATCATGAAGCTGCCTCCCCTGTAGTTGAGCAGCCAGCTTACCTCAGCATTTTGTTTGATACTCCAATAGGCAATTCCATAGGCTTTCAGGTGGTTTTTTTGATCCTCATCCATGCTGATCAGGATTGAGGAGGCTTTTAATGCCAGGGTAAATACTAACAATATGAGGGTGAGGAAGCTTCGTTTCATTGATGTACGCAAAGATATATGATGAGCAAGAGGAATACCCTCAGGCATTCAATTACGAATTTAGTTCATCTAGTCGTTACAATTTACTAAATTTGTCAGTTAGAAAAAAAAGAACATGAGCAAAGCGATAATAAAAACTGAAAAAGGCGACATGACTGTCGAGTTTTATGACAATGATGCACCTAATACTGTTGCAAATTTCAAGAAATTAGCTGGTGAAGGATTCTATGATGGTATCTCTTTTCACCGTGTGATCCCTAACTTCATGGTTCAGGGCGGATGTCCTAACTCTAAAGATCCTGCTAAAGCACATTTAGCTGGTACAGGTGGTCCGGGTTATAAAATTGATTGCGAATTGTCTGGCGAAAACCAGTACCATGACCGTGGTGTATTATCTATGGCTCACGCCGGAAGAAACACTGGCGGATCACAATTCTTTATTTGCCACAGCAGAGCAAACACTGCTCACCTGGACAGAAACCATACTGTTTTCGGTAAAGTGATTGAAAATGTTGACATTGTTGATGATATCAGACAAGGAGACAGAATTTTAAGTATTGAAGTGTTAGCAGATTAAGATATGAATTTAAGAGGAATTGTAGCCATATCCGGCAGACCAGGTTTATTTAAACTTGTTGGACAAAATAAGGCAGGGTATGTACTGGAGGGCTTAGATGCTCAAAAAGTTAAAATCGTAGCTAATATCTCTACCACTAAACTGGCTTCACTGGAAGACATTACCATTTATGGTGAAGATGATGACCTGAAACTGGTTGATGTTCTGGCAAATCTTGCAGCGATCAATGGAGATGTTCCTGATGCAAAGGCTGATGCCGCTACATTAAAGAAGTTATTCCTTGAGGTTGCCCCTGCACATGATCAGGAAAAGGTATACACTTCAGACATGAAGAAAATCGTTACCTGGTTCCATTTGTTAAAGGAACTTCCTTTGTTTACTGAAGAAACTCCGGGAGCAGAAGTTGCTGCTGAAGGTGCCAAAGTAGAGGAAAAAGTAGAAAAGAAAGTTAAGGCGGCGCCGAAACCTTCAAATGCCAAAGCTCCGAGCAAAACTGCTCAGCCAGCGAAAAAGGTAAATATGACCAGTAAAAAAGGCGTTTAGCCTCTGAATGGTTTGAAGAAGCCGGATGAGTAATCATCCGGCTTCTTTGTGTCTATTTTTTCAGAAAGTCCTGCCACCAGTAGCCGGACGACTTAATGGTGCGTTTCTGTGTTTTAAAATCATTGTGGACAAGTCCGAACCTGGCATTGTAACCTTCTGCCCATTCAAAGTTGTCCATCAGGGTCCACGCCATATAACCTGTGATGTTCATGCCGTCCTGCTTAGCCCTCAGCAATGCCGCAAGGTAAAGTTGAAAATATTCTATCCGGTCCTGATCATCTACTTTTCCATCCACCAGTTTATCATGATATGCCGCTCCGCCTTCAGTAACCATCAGGCTTTTTACTTTTGGATAGGACGCAAACTGTTTAATGATATTATAGAAGCTGTCTGCATTTACCTCCCATCCCATAGCTGTATGTGGTTTCTTTCTGCTTTTAGCTTTTACCTCCCAGGCCTGCAGGGTAGGGATAAATGCATTATACTTAATGGTTAGCGGGAAGTAGTTTTGGATACCGATATAATCA
This sequence comes from Pedobacter sp. MC2016-15, assembly GCF_026239695.1. Taxonomy (GTDB): domain Bacteria; phylum Bacteroidota; class Bacteroidia; order Sphingobacteriales; family Sphingobacteriaceae; genus Pedobacter. The sequence goes on from NZ_JAPIVS010000002.1 coordinate 710,772, forward strand.
AAGTCGAACGTTAACCGTTCCGTATGCCGCCATGTAGAGTGTGATATAGAGAATTTTTCCATTACCTCCCATTCTTCACCCGGATATCCCATTCCAAGGGCGGGCTCAATAAAAAGCCTGTTCATGAGGCAATCTACACGGGAGGCTGCCAGGATATCACTTTCACTCTGGGTATAGGGCACAATCTCTGCGCAGGAGTAGGTGGTGCCGATATTTGCACCGGATACTTCGGCCCTGAGGATCCTTCCTCCGTCGGCCTGCGCAATGGCAGTATGGTGTACGGCAGAAAAGAAGTTGGTGAGTCCTGTCTTTCCGGGGGCATGTACCCCCAGCATATAACCCAGAGAGGTAAACCCAAATGGCTCATTGAGTACCATCCAGTTTTTAACTTTATCGCCGTAAGTTTTTGCACAGAGAGAAACAAATGCATTGAATGCCGTATTGATGCCAAAGGCTGTCCATCCGCCTTCCTGCTCCAGCGCTTCCGGCAGATCCCAGTGGTACAGGGTAATATAGGGTACAAGTCCCTGCTCCAGGCATTCATCAATCACATTGTGATAAAACCTGATCCCTTCCTCGTTAACCAGTCCCTCTCCATCTGGCAGAATCCGGGGCCAGGAGATGGAAAACCTGAACACCGAAAAGCCCAGTAGCTTTACCAGCGCAATATCCTCGTTGTAACGGTGATAGAAGTCGCATGCCATGGCCAGGTGATGCCCCTTTTTGATCTTGCCGGAACGTTTGGAAAAGGTATCCCAGATGGAAGGCCCTTTACCATACATGTCTGAGGCTCCTTCTATTTGTGCGGCAGCCGTTGCCAGTCCCCAGGAAAAATCATTACCGAAATCGGATGCTTTGATCATATGTTCATGATATAGATGCCAATATGAGCATTTAGTGTTAACTTCCTGTTAACGACTGCATATAACTCAATTCAATTCTTCAGGATTAAAACTCAGTCCTATTTCTTTTAATAACAATGCAGCATTAAATGTTTTGCAGGCACCATATTTCAACTGGTAATCGAATTTCATTTCACCATGGGAGAGTTGTATATCAAAATGATAGTTTCTCAGTTCATCGGGATGGCTGTCTGTCATTTCTGACAGCTGGAGATCATGTGTAGCAAACAAAGTGGGCGTATGTTCTTTCATCATCTGCTGGATGAAGACTTTGGAGCCGAGATATTTGTCTTTACTGTTTGTGCCCCTGAGCATCTCATCAATCAGTACCAATGGGTGCTGTAATTTTTTTACGCCTTCAAGGATCATCTTCAGACGGTTTAATTCTGCCTTGAAGGTAGAAGTCTGATCATTGAGCGAGTCTTTGATCCGCATGTAAGTGAGTATCTCAAATACCGAGGTTTTCATGGATGCTGCACATACCGGGGCGCCGGTAAAGGCTAATACCATATTGATCCCCACGGTACGCAGAAAGGTACTTTTACCTGCCATGTTGGAGCCCGTAACGATATCTACCGTCGGCAATTTCCCAAACTCATAATGGTTCACAACCCTCTTCTCCTCCCTGATCAGGGGATGGCCCAAAGCCCTGGCTTCAAAATGGAACTCATCTGAAAAGATAGGGTTCTGCCATTCAGGTTCGTTATGTGCGAGTGTAGCAAAGGAGATCAGCTCTTCAAAGCGGCTGATGGTCTGCAGGGCCGAGATCAGTCTGATGCCCCATGCTGCATACCATTTTCCCATGGATACCGACTGCCGGAGGCTCCATAACAATAAACCATTGAGGATAGGTCCCAGAATCATGCTGTTCGATGCGTCAAAAGCATTCACGATACCAGACAAGGTTTTAATCTGTTTACTCAATTGCTGGTTCCCGGAATCACCTGTAAAAAACTTTTGGATATAGCTGCTTTTCCATTGTACTTCTTCAGTCCATTTCACCGAACCTGATACCGCTCCCAGCAGGATTGCACCACCGCTGAAGGCTCCGCTGAGTGCCAGAAGTTTTTTTGCGTAATAGGCAGTAAAGCACCAGTTGAAAAGAATGTACAAGCTGAGGAAAGACCAGGCGACACCGCCGAAGATAGCTCCTACAATTAAAAACGCCAAAGAGATAAATGGTACTGCTGCAGTGTAGGCCTTTAATGCAGCGCTTTCCGTAAACTTTACATCCTCAGCCATATCATGACTCATCCTGTATTTAATCAGCTCCAGCTGCTGCGGCTGATGATTTTGGAGTCCTGCCCTGAAATGGAAAGTCTTCATGATGTTTTCCCGCAGTTCCCGGATGGCCTCCTGGCGTTCCGGAAGATCATTTGTGTGTACCGGGCTACCGAGGCTGGCAGCTAACAATTGCATTCCCTCTACAGTGTTGGAACGATTTAACAAGGCATACAAAGAGGAGGGACCGTAAATATCTAGGTCTGAGCTGTATGGATGAGATTCATCGGCGAAGATGCTGCCATCATCATATTTCTGTTTGCCGGTTATGATCAGATCGACTTCATTCTGGTATACAAAAAGAAGCTTCTCTGTATAATTGAGCTGATCCTGTACTTTTACCTGCCGTTTGAGCAAGGCCATAAATCCGATCAGGGGTATCACAGCCAGGATTCCCATGCTCCAGTGATAGCCATAACTAATGATAATGGCGACCAGCAGGATCTCTATCAGGAACATGCCCAGACGGGAATAAGATATTTGATTGAGGGTTTTCTTTAAGGCACTGACGGCCGAAGCCTGAATTTCTACGTTATTTTGATAGTCCTTTAAAATACTATCTTTCGATTTTACCATATCTTTGAAGCTGTGCTGTTCAATGCCGGGTCAGCTGAGATCGCTAAACCATAGCTGCAGCACAAATATATACAAATGAACCTAGCATGAAAATTACTTTACTGGTGGTCGGGAAGACTGAAGATAAATACCTTATTGAAGGTATAGAAAAGTATCTCAACCGGCTTAAACATTATATCGGTTTTAATATCCTGATCATTCCTGATATCAAAAACACAAAGAACCTGACCGAAGCCCAGCAGAAGACGAAAGAGGCTGAGCTGATCCTGAAGCAGATCAGTAACCTGGATACCGTGATCCTGATGGATGAGAAAGGGAAGAAATACAGTTCTGTACAATTTTCTGAGTATCTAAACAAACAGATGATCGGAAGTGTTCAGCAACTGACCTTTGTCATTGGCGGTCCTTACGGTTTTGACGAGAGCGTTTACAAAAGAGCCAATGGAAGTATCTCCCTGTCAGATATGACCTTCTCTCACCAGATGGTACGTTTGTTCTTTGTAGAGCAGTTGTACCGTGCTTTCAGCATCTTAAAAGGAGAACCTTATCACCATCAATAGGTCCACATTTATGGAATATTGTATTTTATGCATCATACTATCAGAAAGGAACACATATGGAATCACCAGGTTTAAAAAAAAGAGCATATAAATTCAGGAGCAAAAGACCGGGGGAAAGGTGGAGCATGACCATAGCGATTGTGATCTCCATTATTGCATTTCTACTCATCTGGTTTTATTTGTAAAGCGTAGCATAGCTCAATAAAATGCAGGCAAAAAAAAAGCTCCCGTATCATACGGGAGCTTTTTGATATCAAATCAGCAGTGATTATACTGCTACTTGTTTACGGATGATGTTTAATGCACCACCGGCTTTAAACCATTCGATTTGCTGTGCATTGTAACTGTGGTTAACAGGGAACTCGTCTTTAGTACCGTCAGCATGGTTTAATACCAGCGTTAAAGGCACATTAGGAGCAAAAGTAGTTAAACCAACGATATCAATTGTATCGTCTTCACGAATCAGATCATAATCATCTTTATTCACGAAGGTTAATCCAAGCATACCTTGTTTTTTAAGGTTTGTTTCGTGGATACGTGCAAATGATTTTACCAATACGGCACGAACACCAAGGTGACGTGGCTCCATTGCAGCATGCTCACGTGAAGATCCTTCACCATAGTTCTCGTCGCCGACCACAATAGTTCCGATACCAGCAGCTTTGTAAGCACGCTGAGTTGCAGGAACAGGTCCGTACTCTTCAGTCAACACGTTTTTAACATCGTCAGTTTTCTCATTGAAGAAATTGACAGCGCCAATCAGCATGTTGTTAGAGATATTATCCAGGTGACCACGGAATTTTAACCATGGGCCAGCCATAGAGATATGGTCAGTAGTACATTTTCCTTTAGCTTTGATCAGCAGTCTTAATCCTTTAAGGTCTGTACCTTCCCAAGGGATAAAAGGATCAAGCAATTGCAGCCTGTTTGAAGATGGAGATACCAGTACCTGAACACCGCTACCATCAGCAGCAGGCTCCTGATAACCGTCATCATCAACATCAAAACCTTGTTTTGGCAGTTCGTCACCGTTAGGCTCGTCAAGCATTACCTGCTCACCGTTTGCATTGGTCAGCGTATCTGTCAGTGGATTGAAGCTCAGATCACCAGCAATAGCCAAAGCTGTTACCAGTTCAGGAGAACCTACAAATGCAAAAGTGTTAGGGTTACCGTCAGCACGTTTAGCGAAGTTACGGTTGAAAGAGTGAACGATGGTGTTTTTCTCTTGTTTTTCAGCACCAACCCTGTCCCACATTCCGATACAAGGTCCGCAGGCATTGGTAAATACTTTTGCACCGATCTGGTTAAATACATCCAGGAAACCATCACGTGCAATCGTAAAACGTACGCGCTCAGATCCCGGGTTGATACAATATTCAGCTTTAGCTGTCAGTCCTTTTGAAGAAACTTGTTTAGCAACACTCACTGCTCTTGAGATATCTTCGTAAGAAGAGTTGGTACAAGAACCGATCAGTCCTACTTCAATTTTCATTGGCCATCCGTTAGCTGCTGCCACTTCTTTCATTTTTGAAATCGGTGTAGCCAGATCCGGAGTGAAAGGACCATTCAGGTAAGGCTCTAAAGTTGAAAGGTCAATTTCAATTAACTGATCAAAATATTTGTCAGGCTCAGCATACACTTCAGCATCACCGGTAAGGTGTTCTTTTACCGCATTTGCAGCATCAGCAACATCAGCTCTGTCTGTAGCACGCAGGTAACGCTCCATGCTCTCATCATAACCGAAAGTAGAAGTTGTTGCACCGATTTCAGCACCCATGTTACAGATGGTACCTTTACCAGTACAGCTCATGCTTTCAGCACCTTCACCAAAATATTCAACGATAGCTCCGGTACCACCTTTTACAGTCAGGATACCTGCTACTTTTAAGATCACATCCTTTGGAGAAGTCCATCCGTTTAATTTTCCGGTTAGTTTTACTCCGATTAATTTAGGGAATTTAAGCTCCCATGGTAATCCTGCCATTACATCACAGGCATCAGCACCACCAACACCAATAGCAACCATTCCTAACCCACCAGCATTTACTGTGTGTGAGTCAGTACCGATCATCATTCCACCCGGAAAAGCATAGTTTTCCAATACTACCTGGTGGATAATTCCTGCTCCTGGTTTCCAGAAACCAATACCATATTTGTTTGATACCGATGCAAGGAAGTCAAATACTTCTTTACTTTCTGTATTTGCAGCCGGTAAATCTATTTCTGCACCATATTTTGCAGTGATCAGGTGATCACAATGTACTGTTGAAGGTACGGCAACTTTTGGCCTTCCAGCCTGCATGAACTGCAACAAAGCCATTTGAGCTGTCGCATCCTGCATTGCAACACGGTCAGGTGCAAAATCTACATAGTCCGTTCCTCTAACATATGAGGTATTCGCTTTTTCGTCCCAAAGGTGGGTATATAAGATTTTTTCTGAGAGTGTTAAAGGTCTGCCTACTAGTTTACGTGCCGCCTCAACGCGGGGGCCAAAGTTTGCATACACCTTTTTGATCATTTCAATATCAAAAGCCATTGATAATATGTGTTAAAAGGTAATATATTAGATTAAATTTCTAGCGAATTTACAAAAAAAAACAGGCTAAGGGCATCATATTGATATCATTATATTATTTATACATGTTCTAAATAAAAGCGCTTAAACACGCATTCAGCCGCTGTGCCTGATTTGCTGTCCGTTACTGAACTCCAGCGTTCATAATCGAACAGTTGTTATTTGAATATTTAAATTAACCTATTGTAAAACAGTGTGTTTGCTATTCTGCCATTTCTGGCCTGAACTTCGTGTCAGCAGCTGAAATTATAAAGTATGAAATTGATAACCCTGTTTAACAAAATATGCCAGCGCAGCGGGTAAAGCAAACTTAAGGCGGTCGAATGCTTTGAGACTGTCATGGAATACGATGATCGATCCGTTACCCGTATTCCTGATCACATTCTCATAACATTTCTGAGGGGAAAGCTGAAGGTCAAAATCTCCGCTCAAAACATCCCACATGATGATCCTTAGTGCAGGATTTATCGTTTTAAGAGAGGAGATCTGAGATTTTTTGATTCTTCCGTATGGAGGCCTGAAAAGGTCAGATTGCGTGAGCTGCTGGCATTGCTGAAAATTTTGAATATATTGCTGGTCGGCTGTTTTCCAGCCTTTTAGATGGTTGAAAGTATGGTTTCCAATGGCGTGTCCTTCGTTTTTGACACGTTCAAATATTTCGGGATGTTTAGTGATATTGTCACCGATGCAGAAGAAAGTTGCCTTGCAATTGAAACTTTTTAAAGTATTTAAAACAAAGTCTGTAACAACAGGTATGGGTCCATCGTCAAAGGTTAAATAAATGACTTTTTCGTTGCGGCTTTTGTTCCAGACTAAGGATGGGTAATACCATTTTAATAAAAGAGGAGATTTAACCAGGTACATGACCAAATGTAAGAAATAAAGAGGCTTGTACTGGGAAAATTACAAAATTGAATGAGTTGTTTATCTTAATATTGTGAAATTAGAATTATGAAAATGTTTACTAACAATAGTCTGTTGTCAAAATTAACCTGTATGGCTGCAATTGGGTTCCTGAGTCTGGGACTTTCAGTTTCTGCACAGGCACAAGAAACATTAACTATACAGCAGGCTATTGAAAGGATGCTGCAAAATAACCTCAATATTAAACGGGCAGTGCTTAACGTATCTTCTGCTGCGGTAGACCTTCAGCAGTCGAAAGCCGCATTGTATCCCAGCCTCAATGCCAATGTCGACAATAACCTGAGTTTTGGCCGTGGTTTGAACAGTACCACCTTCCAGGTAGTAAACCAGAAGTTTTACCAGGGTAACGGTAGTCTGAGTACTTCGGTGGATTTATTTGGTGGATTGTCAAAAATCAACCAGATCCGTCAGAATAAGATCTTGCTGGATGCCGGAAACAGTAATCTGGATAAGGTGAAGAATGATCTGATCCTGCAGGTGGTTACAGCCTACTTCCAGGTAGTGTTTAATGTAGAATTGCTCAAAGCTTCCAAAGAACAGTTGCTGGTAGCCAAGCAGACCGAAGAAAGGGAAGAAGCACTGCTGGATGCAGGAAATAAAACGGTGGCCGACGTGTCGCAGGCAAAGGCCCAGGCTGCAACTGCCGAGTTAAACGTCACCAATGCGCAGAATCAGCTTACCATCTCTTACCTTACGCTGTCACAACTGATGGAAATGAGGACAGAAACCAATGAGTATACTGTGGTGGCCCCAACCGTTCAGGATATTGCCATGGCACAGAAAGTTTTTAACGTAAACGATGTGTTCAACTCATCTATGATGGTTTTTCCTGATGTGAAGCTGGCTGCATTAAATACAAAGGCCGCTGAAAGAGGGATTGCCGTAGCAAAGGGCGCACTTACGCCGAGGGTCTCTTTTGGCGGTAATATTGGATCTTCATACTCCTATCTGCTTGCTGCTGAAAGTCAGAATCAGCACCTGTTTGACCAGATCAGTGCCAGGTTTAACCAGGGTATCGGCCTGAGCTTGCAGATCCCGATCTTCAATGGGCTTCAGGCGCGTTCAAATGTGAAAAGAGCACAGATCAACTTTGAAGATTTCAAACTGCAGGAAAATCTGGCAAAAATTAATTTATACAAGGTTATTGCACAGGCAATTGCCGATCTTCGTGCAGCCGACAGCCGTTACAGTTCTACGCTGAACACCTTCAATGCACAGAAAGATGCCTTCAATGTGATCGAGCAGCGTTACAATGTAGGATTGGTGAATTCACTGGATTACAATACTTCCAGGACCAACAGGAACAAGGCGGAGACAGATTTTATACAGGCCAAATACGACCTGCTGTTCAGATCCAAAGTGATAGATTATTACTTGGGAAGGCAGATCAATTTTTAAGTAAAAACCCAGACAAATAAACATAAAGAAATGAAGTTAAAACACATACTCATCACCGTAGGTGTACTCATCGCCCTGCTGGTTGTAGCAAAACTGACGGGCCTGATTGGCGGTGAAAAGATGGAGAAGGTCACTGTAGAGAAGGCTGCAAGCCGCAAAATTATTGAAACTGTTACCGCCAGCGGAAAAGTGCAACCCGAAACAGAAGTGAAGCTCAGTTCCGAAGTATCGGGAGAGGTGGTAGAGTTACTGGTTAAAGAAGGTGACATCGTAAAAAAAGGTCAGCTGCTATTTAAGGTAAGACCAGATGTGCTGCGCTCAGGTTTCGACAGGGCCAGTGCTTCGTACAGCTCACAAAAAGCCAGCGTAGCTTCGGCAGCCCAGGTATTGGAGCAGTCTAAAGCCAGCTTTGCCAATGAGGAAGGAATCTATAAACGTAACGTAGAGCTTTTCAAGAAAAAAGTAATCTCTGTTGCTGAGTTCGACGCTGCAAAATCGGCGTTCGTTACCGCTAAGACTAACCTTGAAGGAGCAAAACAATCGCTGATCGCTGCCAAATTTAACCTGGAAACTTCAGGTGCCAATGTGCAGGAAGCGAGTGCCAACCTGGCAAAGGCTACAATCTTTGCACCTGTTGACGGGGTGATCTCCAAGCTGTCGGTGGAGCTGGGCGACAGGATCCTGGGTACAGCACAGTTTGCAGGTACCGAGATCATGAGAATCTCCAACCTGACCACCATGGAGGTAAACGTAGATGTGAATGAAAATGACATCAACCGCGTCAATGTAGGTGATAGCGCCGTGATCGAGGTGGATGCATTTGAGGATAAGAAATTCAAAGGTGTAGTGACAGAAATTGCCAGCTCATCCAAAGATGTGGGTACTGCAACCACTACTGCAAGCACTGATCAGGTGACTAATTTTGTCGTAAAAGTGCGCATTGCTACAGATTCCTATTCCGGCATCAAAGGTGGAGCAAAAGGTCTGCCCTCACCATTCAGACCGGGGCTTTCTGCGACAGTTGATATCGAAAGTTCATCTGTAACCAGTCTGTCCGTTCCGATTCAGTCGGTATTTACCAAAGGCGGTAAGGATGAGGGCGAAAATAAAAATGCTGATGCAAATGCCGATAAGCAAAAAACAAAGCTGAATGATAAAACGATTAAACAATATGTTTATACTTACGCCAATGGCACGGTGAAACAGGTAGAGGTAACTACCGGTATTCAGAACGACCAGTACATCCAGATCAAAACAGGAGTAAAGGCTGGTACAGAAGTGGTAAGCGGCCCTTATTCAGCGATTCAGAACAAACTGAAGGATGGCATGAAGGTAGAGAAAACCACTAAAGATCAGCTTTTTGCCTCTCCGGATAAAAAGTAAGCTGATCCTTTAGCAATAAAATAAGTAATTTGTCCCGGCTTAAACAATAAGCCGGGATTTTTTATTTATACAGAATGATACCAAAAGTCGCAATGATTGGGGGAGGGAGCTGGGCAACTGCTGTGATAAAGATGCTCTCTGATAACCTTACGGAAAAGGAAATATACTGGTGGCTGCGTGATACAGCATCCATTACCTACCTGAAAAAATATAAACATAACCCTAAATACCTCAGTGCTGTACAGCTTGATATTCCTGCAGACCATATATCAGGTGATATCACGGAGGTCATCCGTCCTGCTGATTATATTGTCTTAAATGTACCGGCAGCCTTTTTAAAAGAAACGTTGAAAGATGTAAACCCTGAAATGCTGCGTGGCAAAAAGATTGTCTCAGCCATCAAAGGGGTGGTGCCCGATGAAAATCAGATCATCGGTGAGTTTATGCATGAGCATTTTGGCGTGCCGCTGGAGGATATCCTGGTAATCAGTGGCCCCTGTCACGCAGAAGAAGTGGCGCTGGAGAAACTTTCCTACCTCACCATAGCTTCCATCAATGTGGATGCAGCCGCTCATTTCTCGGAGCTGCTGAATACCCGGTATCTCAAAACCGTAACTTCAGATGATATCTTCGGTACAGAATATGGTGCCGTGCTCAAGAATATTTATGCTGTAGCCAGCGGTATTTGTCATGGCCTGGGTTATGGCGACAACTTCCAGGCGGTACTGATATCCAATGCTGTGCGCGAGATGGAGCGATTTGTAGATGCCGTTCATCCCATTTCAAGAGATATCAAGGAGTCTGCATATCTGGGTGATCTGCTGGTTACTGCTTACTCACAGTTTAGCCGTAACCGTACCTTTGGCAATATGGTAGGTAAGGGATATACCGTAAAATCTGCCCAGCTGGAGATGAACATGGTGGCTGAAGGATACTATGCCGCAAAATGTATGCACATTGTTAATGAAAAATACGGGGTAGAGATGCCCATCTGTCTTGCCGTATACAATATCCTTTACGAAGGTCATGCCCCGGCGCCTGAAATGCAGCAACTTACGGATCAGTTAAATTAAAACAATACATATTTTGTTCTGTTATATCCTAAAATCTATAACGATGAACAAGAACATTTTATCGGGTTTACTAACCCTTGCAATTGCCGGTACCATTTCCTTATCTGCTCAAGCACAGGAAAAAAAGAAAACTGTTGGTCAGACGATCGATAAAACGGCATCCTCTGTTGGAAATAAAACTGCTGAAGTTGCTGTGAAGGGATCTTCGAAAGTTGCAGACAAAACTTATAAGGGCAAAATGGCCCCGGATGGAACTGATGTATATATTGATGGTAAAAACCGTAAATATTATGTCAACAAAAAAGGCGGAAAAGTATATTTGAAAGCTTCTCAGATTTCGGATAAACCCGCAAATTAATTTTAGATTTTATCTATTACCTCTTATTACCGGATCCGGATCATTTGATCCGGATTTTTTTTGCCTTCCCGGCAGCAAACTGTTTTTAATGCCAGTCTAATCAGGTACTTTTAAGGACCTAAACAATCCTGATGATGACCAGAGCGATATCCCTAACCTCCCTTTTCCTTATTCTGTGTGTGCAACTCAGTACCTCTCAGGATGCTGCAGGGCAGGAAATCCAAAAATATAAACATGCCGCGGTAGTTTCTGCACATCCCGAGGCTTCAAAGGTTGGAGTAGCCATCATGAAAGGTGGAGGCAATGCTGTAGATGCCGCTATTGCCGTTCAGTTTGCGCTGGCAGTGGTATATCCCAATGCCGGAAACATTGGTGGTGGCGGCTTTCTGGTGTACAGAGGTAAAAATGGGGACGCTGATGCGCTCGACTACAGGGAAGCTGCTCCCGGAAAGGCATCCCGCGACATGTACCTGGATGAGAAGGGAAATCCTGTAACAGATAAAAGTTTGCTCGGCGCACTGGCCTCCGGGATTCCGGGATCTGTGGATGGCATGGTAAAGGCTCATAACAAATACGGCAAACTCAAATGGCGAAGAGACATTCAGCCTGCGATTGAACTCGCCGAAAAAGGATTCGCTGTTACTGCGCAGCAGGCATCAGAACTAAACAGGCACAAGAACGATTTTATCAGATACAACAGAAAACCCGTGGCTTTTGTAAAAGAGGCCGTATGGAAAGAGGGTGACCTGTTAAAACAGCCCGAACTGGCCAATACCTTAAAGCTGATCCGCGATAAAGGTCGGGCAGGTTTCTATGAAGGACCGGTTGCCGCGGCAATCGTGGCCTCAATGGCACATACGCAGGGAGTGATTTCTGCGCAGGACCTGAAGGCTTACACTTCTGTCTGGAGAAAACCTGTATCGGGCGGTTACGGGGAATACAATGTCATCTCTATGCCGCCACCCTCCAGTGGTGGTATCGCTCTGCTCACTATGCTGAAACAGGTAGCTAATTATCCTTTGCCAAAATGGGGCTTTCAGCAGGATTCTACGGTGCAGCTGATGGTAGAAGTAGAACGCAGGGCTTATGCCGACAGAGCCAGCTATCTGGGCGATCCGGATTTCTTTAAGGTGCCCCAAACGGCACTGCTGGATGCCGGTTATATCCAGTCGCGCATCAAAGATGTAACTTTCGAAAAGGCTACTTCTAGCGCTGATATCAAACCGGGTGTATTACCGGGTTATGAAAGTGAACAGACCACACATTTTTCCATTGTAGATGCCGAGGGCAATGCCGTATCTGCTACTACTACCCTGAATGGATCTTATGGCTCTCTGGTTGTTGTTGAAGGCGGAGGATTTATCCTCAACAATGAGATGGACGATTTTTCTGTAAAACCAGGTTCCCCAAATATGTACGGGCTGATCGGTGGAGAGGCTAATTCCATCCGCCCGGGTAAACGCATGCTCAGTTCGATGACGCCCACAATCATAGAAAAAGGGGGTAAGTTGCTGATGGTTGTAGGCACCCCCGGCGGATCCACGATAATTACTTCTGTTTTCCAGACCGTGCTGAACGTGCTGGCCTTCGGACAGGGCATGCAGGCTGCGGTTGCCGCCCCTCGTTTTCACCACCAGTGGCTTCCCGATGAGATTGGAGTAGAGAAAGGCGCAATTGCCCCCGCAACCAGGACGTACCTGGAAGCCAAAGGATATAAATTCAAGGAACGTGGTGGTATCGGCAGGGTAGATGCCATTCTGGTCAGGCCAGACGGAGAGCTGGAGACTGGTGCCGATCCACGGGGTAATGATACCGGTTTGGGATATTAATCCAAACAGAAAAGGCCCGGATAAACCGGGCCTTTTGTATGAAATAAGAGCTGTGTCTTAAGATCTGCGTCTTCTTTCTCCGCCTTCGCGTGGTTTACCAGAGAAATCTCTGAATCCGCCGCCAGAGCTTGCACCTTCACGTCTTCCGCCAGAACTTCTTCTGTCGCCGCCGCCATAGCTTCTTCTCTCGCCGCCACCGCCACCGCCGTAGCTTCTGCGTTCACCGCCACCGTAAGATCTTCTTTCTCCGCCTCTGCCACCTTCAGGAGCATCACCAGATTTCTCGATTCTTACACCACGGTTGTTAAACTGGATATCTTTGAAGTTTGCAAACAATGTATCAACACTTGCATTTTCAACTTCAAAGAATGAATAAACACCTTTAAGGTCAATTTTACCAATGTTTTTACCACTGATTTTACCGTTGTTACATACAAAAGATAATAAGTCGCCTCTTGTGAATTCATCTACCGAACCTAAGTTGATAAATAAACGGGTGTAATCACTGTTTCTTGCGCCTCTTGCACCACGTTCTCCACGCTCGCCACGTTCATCCATTGCTGCTGCATTTAAGTCAGGAGCATTTTTGTAGTACTCTAAAAAGCGGTTAAACTCTAAAGATGCGAAACGTTTAATCACGTCTTCTTTGCTCAGTTCAGCAAATTCATCCATGATCCTTGGGATGTATTGCTCAATCTGAGCCTCGTTTACTTCAACATTGTGAACTTTGTGTACCAAAGAGAACAATTGTTTTTCGCAAACATCAAATCCTGTAGGCAATTCAGCTTTGGTAAATGGTTTACCAATGATTCTTTCAATCTGACGGATTTTACCCAATTCCTTAGAATTGATGATACAGATAGAGATACCTGTTTTACCAGCTCTTCCTGTACGTCCGCTACGGTGCGTATAACTTTCGATTTCATCAGGTAATGAATAGTTCACTACGTGAGTTACGTTGTTTACGTCAATACCACGTGCAGCAACATCCGTTGCAATCAGCAACTGCATGTTACGGTCACGGAAACGCTGCATTACTTTATCACGTTGTTGTTGTGACAAATCACCGTGTAAAGCATCAGCATTGTAACCATCCTTGATTAAGTTTTCGGCAACATCCTGTGTATCCAGTTTGGTTTTACAGAACACTACTGCGAAAATTTCAGGGTTGAAATCCACAATACGTTTTAAGGCAGCATATTTATCTCTTGCACGTACTACATAGTACTCATGCTCAATATTTACGTTACCCGTGTTTTTGGTACCCATGGTCAACTCAGTAGGGTTGTCCATGTAGTTCTTTGCTATACGTCTCACTTCAGGAGGCATAGTAGCCGAGAATAACCATGTTTTTTTGTCGTCAGGAGTAGTAGATAAGATATCGTTGATATCCTCCTGGAAGCCCATGTTCAGCATTTCATCAGCCTCGTCAAGTACTACGTACTTTACACTGCTGAAATCGATAGCCTTACGGCCAATAATGTCTAACATACGACCCGGTGTTGCAACAACAACTTGTACACCGTTTCTGATCTCACGCAACTGCTGCATAATGTTTGCGCCACCGTAAACGGCAACTACACTCGCACCAGGAATGTTTTTTGAGTAATTTTTGATGTCGCTGGCAATTTGCAAGCAAAGCTCTCTTGTAGGGCACAGAACTAATGCCTGAGGCTTTCTTAAACTGAAGTCAATCAGTTCGATTAGCGGCAAACCAAATGCTGCTGTTTTTCCTGTTCCTGTTTGGGCCAAACCAACAAAGTCATTATTGCCCTCTAACAGCACAGGAATAGCTTGCTCCTGAATAGGTGTTGGATTTTCGAAACCTAAATCCTGTACGGCATTAACAACGTCATCACTTATCCCCAATAATTTAAATGGGTTTATCATTATAACTTTATTTATTAAGCCGCGAAGGTACGCTTATTATTTGGTATTTGTTTGGTACATAACGAAATAATAATCAAATAGCCCTTATCTCAGCCTGTCGGCCGAGCGGATCAGCTGTTCATCCTTACGGATACCTCTGAAAGCCAGTGCACAAAAAATCACAGACAGAACAGGGAGGTAGGCGCCTACATTAAAAGTTGCACCCACAATTCCACCAGGGATATTCAGCGCATAGTTGATCAGCGCTGCGATCAGTATCACAATCAAAAAGATGGTCAAAAGGATGATACGCTTCTGCAGAGCCCTGTTATTGAATAAAAATATAGCGGCCAGAGAAACGATACCGGCGAGGATCGTGCCGCCAAACAGTGCTGAATAGGATACAGTCTTTTGAGTAACGTTGTTCACTTTTTCATAAATTCCGCCTACCTGTAACCAAACTTCACCTGTGCTGGTTGCTGTAGTCACAACCGGTAAAATAAGTAATAAAAATAGCGTCAGACTTGCCAGAAAAAGCCATACAGATTGTACTCTTTGTATCATATCAATTTAATAATTTCCAACAAATATATTAAAAGACAACTAAACGCCTGTCTTGTTGGAGGGAAAAAAGTATTTTTGCAGTCAATTGGATACGCAACGTTTTTTTATAGAATTATCGTACGATGGTACAGCTTATCATGGCTGGCAGACACAGCCAAACTCGGTAACTGTACAGCAGGAACTGGATAAAGCACTTTCTGTTTTTTTCAGACAGCCCGTCGTTAGCCTGGGCTGTGGCAGAACCGATGCAGGTGTACATGCCAGCAAGTTCTTCGCACATATCGACCTGCAGGGAGTTCCGGCAGAGAGAGCTGCTACAGGCGTTAACGGCATCAATGCCTTACTGCCCTATGCCATCGCCGTAAAGCGGATCTTTCCCGTAGATGCAGATGCCCACGCACGTTTCCATGCCACTGCAAGATCTTACGAATATCATTTTCACTTTCATAAAGACCCTTTCAAGCTCAACCGTTCCTGGCTGTACAAGGCAGCGCTGGACATTGATGCCATGAATGCTGCCGCTGCAAGCCTGATGAACTTTGTAGATTTTACCAGCTTCAGCAAAAGCAATACAGATACGGCGACTAACAACTGTAAAATCACGGAAGCTTTTTTCAGGCAAACCGAAAACGGATTGGTCTTTACGATCACGGCCGACAGGTTTTTGAGAAATATGGTACGTGCAATTGTGGGTACCCTCGTGCTGGTGGGGCGCAAAGAAATTGATCTCGCGGCGTTTTCTGCGGTTATAGAAAGTAAAAACAGAAGCAATGCCGGGCAGTCTGTACCCGCCTGCGGACTTTACCTGGTCAACATCATTTATCCATTTGTCAATTAATTATGTCTAAAATTACCGGTGATGCTTTTAATGTAGGCCTGTTGAAAAGAGTTTTTCAATACGTAAAGCCTTACCGCAGGATATTTATCTGGTCGGTAGTGCTCACGATCCTGTTAGCGCTGGTAGCTCCGGTGAGGCCTTTCCTGATCAAATATACACTGGATCATTACATCCTGAAAGGTCAGTACAATGGCTTACTCATGATGACGGTAGTGATGTTGCTGCTGCTCGTGTTACAAAGTGCCATCCAGTACAGCCATACGCTGTATACCAACATCCTCGGGCAGTCTGCCATACGCGACCTCAGGATAAATGTATTCAACCATATCACCACACTGCGCTTAAAATATTTTGATAAAACACCCATCGGGCAACTCATCACGCGTACCGTGTCAGACCTGGAAACGATATCCGATATCTTTTCCGAAGGACTGATCGTGATCATCGGTGATATCCTGCAGGTGATTGCGATTATCTGTGTTATGTTTTATGCCGATTGGAGTCTGACGCTCATGGTACTGCTGCCCATGCCGCTGCTGATCATCGCTACCTCCATATTCCAGCGCTCTATTAAGTCGGCTTTCCAGGAGATCCGCACAGAGGTATCCAACCTTAACACCTATCTGCAGGAACATATCACCGGAATTTCGATCATCCAGTACTTTGCCCGTGAAGAGCAGGAATACCGTAAGTTTAAAAAGATTAATAAGCGCTACCGCGATGCCAATATCCGTTCCAACTGGTACTACTCCATCTTCTTTCCGGTAGTAGAGATCATCTCGGCCATGTGTTTAGGGCTGCTGGTTTGGTATGGCGCCAAAAGTATCCTCTCCAAACCACTGGATGTAACCCCGGGAACCATTGCAGAGTTTATCCTTTATATAGGTATGCTGTTTAAGCCAATCCGCGAGCTGGCGGATAAATTCAATACCTTACAGATGGGGATGGTTGGGGCAGAGCGCGTTTTCAAAGTGCTGGATACTGATGAAAAGACGGTCAACAACGGCACCTATGCCCCGGCAAAAATCGAAGGCAACATCGAGTTCAGTCATGTCTGGTTCGCCTACAATGACGATAAATACGTACTCAAAAATCTAAACTTTACTGTGAAGGCCGGGCAGACTGTAGCCATGGTAGGTGCCACCGGTGCTGGTAAATCTTCCACGATAAATATCCTGAACCGCTTTTATGATATCCAGAAAGGCGATATCAAAGTTGACGGCGTAAATATCGAAGCCTATGAGCTGGGATATCTGAGAAAAAGCATCGGTACCGTACTGCAGGATGTGTTCCTGTTCTCGGATACGATCTTCAATAACATTACCCTGAACAACCCTGATATTACGATGGATGAGGTAGTGGAGGCTGCGGAGAAAGTTGGGGCGCATGATTTTATCGAGCGACTCCCGGGAGGGTACCAGTATAATGTGATGGAAAGAGGGGCCACTCTCTCTGCCGGACAGGCCCAGCTGATTTCCTTTATCAGGGCGCTGGTGTATAACCCTTCAATCCTGGTGCTGGATGAAGCTACTTCCTCTGTAGATACCGAAACAGAAATGCTCATCCAGTCGGCCATTGACAAGCTCATGCACGGACGCACCTCTATTGTGATTGCCCATCGCCTGTCTACGATCCAAAAAGCAGATCAGATCATTGTACTTGATAAGGGGGAGATTATGGAAAGGGGCAGCCACCAGGAACTGCTGAAGCTGGATGGCTATTATAAACGTCTGTACGATTTACAGTTCCATTCAGAAGGCATCGCTAAGTAGCATTTTTGTTTCTTTTCATTAATGTTGGAATTGCATTTGGCAATCCATGCAATAATCTTAGATTTGCATAAAAAATTATAGATACATGAGTGTTTTAGTAAATAAAGATTCGAAAGTAATTGTACAAGGTTTTACCGGAAATGAAGGTACTTACCATGCTTCACAAATGATAGAATACGGAACTGACGTAGTTGGCGGGGTAACACCTGGTAAAGGCGGACAAACTCATTTAGACAAACCGGTTTTTAATACGGTTAAAGATGCGGTTGATCAGGCTGGTGCCAATGTATCTATCATCTTTGTTCCACCTGCATTTGCTGCAGATGCTATCATGGAAGCTGCTGAAGCTGGAATTAAAGTTATTGTTTGTATTACTGAAGGTATCCCTACAAAGGATATGATTCAGGTAAAAGAATATATCGCCGGAAAAGATTGCCGTTTAATCGGTCCTAACTGTCCTGGTGTAATCACTGCTGATGAAGCTAAAATTGGTATCATGCCAGGCTTTATCTTCAAAAAAGGTACTGTTGGTGTTGTGTCTAAATCAGGTACACTTACTTACGAAGCTGTTGATCAGGTAGTAAAAGCAGGTTTAGGTATCACTACAGCTATCGGTATCGGTGGTGACCCAATCATTGGAACAACCACTAAAGAAGCTGTTGAACTGTTGATGAACGATCCTGAAACTGAAGGTATCATCATGATCGGTGAGATCGGTGGTGGTATGGAAGCTGAAGCTGCATTGTGGATCAAAGAAAATGGTACTAAACCAGTTGTAGGTTTCATCGCCGGACAAACTGCTCCTGCAGGCCGTAGAATGGGTCACGCTGGTGCAATCGTTGGTGGTGCTGATGATACTGCTGCTGCAAAAATGAAAATCATGGCAGAATGCGGTATCCGTGTTGTAGAAAGCCCTGCTGAAATTGGTCAGGCTATGGCTGACCTGTTAAAGAAATAGTATTTTAACATATCCTGTAAGATGAGGCTTGCCAATTGGTTAAGCCTCATTTTTTTTGTGTGATATCATCAAAATACTGTCAATTTGCCCGGCCTAAACACTAAAAACCAGCCGTTGCTGTTAATCGTATATAAGGCTTAACACACAGAAAAATGATGAACAAACTAATCTTAATCATGAGCTTCGTCATGATCACCGGTTTAACTGCCTGTGCCCAGAAACAAGAAAAAGAAAATACCACTAAAACTACCAGCAAAATGGGATGGAATAAATTAACAAAAGAGGAAGAAGATGTAATCGTGCGCAAAGGCACTGAATATCCGGGTACCGGAACTTTGCTCAACAACAAGGCAAAAGGAACCTATACCTGCAAGCGTTGTAACGCGGCCCTCTACCGCTCTGATTCTAAATTTGACTCGCACTGCGGATGGCCAAGTTTTGATGATGAGATCAAAGGTGCCGTACTCAGAATTCCTGATGCAGACGGTTCCCGTACAGAAATTGTATGTGCAAATTGTAAGGCACACCTCGGACATGTATTCCTTGGAGAGGGTTTCACTGCCAAAAATACACGTCACTGTGTGAACTCAGTTTCGATGAATTTTGTACCCGATAAATAGGGTCTAATGACCCATAAACCGCATAAATGCCCGATGATCAGCTCATTGGGCATTTTTCGTTTGGAAAGCCCGGGTTTTTTTACCTATCTTTGAGCGTTCACTAACGAAATTAAACATGAACCCGACTTGATTAAAATAACTATTTTAATCATCAAAGGCTCCATCTGATAACTAAAAATCAATAGATGAATAAGATCAAATACTGTTTGCTTTTTTTGAGTATGTTCGTGTTTCTGCAGGTCAGCGCACAGTCGGAAGACACCGGCACAGATCCCGGAACAGGCATAGTAACACGGATAAGAACAGGACTAGCAACGTATTATCATAAAAGATTTGAAGGCCGCAGAACAACCAGCGGCGCAAAATACCGGGCAAAGAAATTCACTTGTGCCCATATGTCTCTTCCCCTTGGAACAATCGTTACTGTAACCAACCTCGACAATGGTAAATCCGTAGAAGTTGAGGTCAATGACAGGGGCCCGCACAGCAAACGTTACATCATTGATGTTTCCGAAAGTGCTGCCAAAGAACTTGGATTCTACAACAAAGGCCAGTCAAAAGTTAGCATCGCTTACGGCCAGCCTTCTTAATTATTGATTTTCATTCGCATATAGTCAGATTCCTAAATGTTATTCACATTTATACGGGATTGCTTTGTCCAGCCCTGAATCATTTACAACTTTCTAAAGTAATTTATCGGTAATCTTTTCCCCTTCATGTGGATAATTACGCACACTTGTTAACAACTATTGCTAACGAATAAATGCCTCAAAGTTTATATTTGTTATAATAAAAATCCTGTCAATCTTATCAAAATATTATTGGCTAAGGATTTAATAGCTAACCGCTTAGGCTTACATCATTTTTAAATTCAACCATGGAAGAAGAAGTATTACTGAAAGAGAACAAAGATCGCTTTGTCCTGTTGCCAATCAAGTACCCGGCAATCTGGGAAATGTACAAAAAGAGTGAAGCTAGTTTTTGGACAGCAGAAGAGATAGATCTCTCTGACGATCAGAAACACTGGGACAACCTGAATGATGGAGAGCGTCATTTTATCTCACATATCCTCGCGTTTTTCTCTGCCAGCGACGGTATCGTCAACGAAAACCTTGCTGTGAACTTCATGAGCGAAGTGCAGCTGCCCGAAGCACGCTGCTTCTATGGCTTCCAGATCATGATGGAGAATATCCATTCTGAAACCTATGCCTTACTGATAGACACCTACATCAAGGATGAAGCCGAGAAAGACAGGTTATTCCACGCCATCGAAACTGTACCATGTGTAAAGAAAAAAGCAGAATGGGCATTGAGATGGATCGATAACGGAAACTTTGCCGAGCGTCTGGTGGCTTTTGCTGCAGTTGAAGGTATTTTCTTCAGCGGTAGTTTCTGCTCGATCTTCTGGTTAAAGAAACGTGGCCTGATGCCGGGACTGACCTTCAGCAATGAGCTGATCTCAAGGGATGAAGGTATGCACTGCGAATTTGCCTGCCTGCTTTACAAAATGTTAAACAACAGACTATCACAGGAAGCTGTGCATGGTATTATCAAAGATGCCGTGGAGATCGAAAAAGAATTTGTAACTGACGCCCTGCCGGTTGCTTTAATTGGTATGAATGCCAAATTAATGTCCCAGTATATTGAGTTTGTGGCCGACAGATGGTCTGCAGAACTGGGATATGATAAAATATACAACGCCACTAACCCTTTTGATTTCATGGAAATGATTTCCTTACAGGGAAAAACCAACTTCTTCGAGAAACGTGTTGGTGATTACCAGAAAAGTGGAGTACTTACATCTTCAGAAGACAAAGCATCAGCTTTCTCCCTGGACGATGATTTTTAATTAGATAATACAAAACCCTAAGAAATATGTTTGTAGAAAAAAGAGATGGTCGCAAAGAAGCGGTGCGGTTTGATAAGATCACTGCCCGCATCGAGAAGTTATGTTATGGCTTTAATGCCGAATTGGTTGATCCTATTGATGTAGCCAAAAAGGTAATTGAAGGTTTATATGATGGCGTTACGACATCAGAATTAGATAACCTTGCCGCAGAAACTGCTGCCTCTTTAACTACCAAGCACCCTGATTATGCGCTGCTGGCATCAAGGATCGCTGTATCAAACCTGCATAAAAATACCACCAAGTCGTTTTCAAAAACGATGGAGATGCTGTACCGCTACGTAGACCCTAAAACTGACAAATCTGCTTCGCTGATTGCAGATGATGTATGGGCCGTGATCGAAGCCAATGCAGAAATCCTGGACAGTACGATTATCTATGACAGGGACTTCGGATTTGACTATTTCGGATTCAAAACCCTGGAAAAGTCATACCTGCTGAAAATCAATGGCGTGATCGTTGAGCGTCCGCAACACTTATATATGCGTGTGGCGGTGGGTATCCACAAAGGTGATATCGACAGTGTGATCGCTAGTTATAACCTGATGAGCGAGCGCTGGTTTACACATGGTACACCTACCTTGTTCAATGCCGGAACACCAAAACCACAGATGTCTTCATGCTTCCTGTTAACGATGCAGGATGACAGTATCGAAGGGATCTATGATACGCTTAAACAAACTGCCAAAATTTCACAAAGTGCCGGCGGTATCGGATTAAGCATCCACAACGTCAGGGCTACAGGTGCTTATATCAGCGGAACCAATGGTACCAGTAACGGTATCGTTCCAATGTTAAAAGTATTTAATGATACTGCACGTTATGTAGATCAGGGCGGTGGTAAACGTAAAGGTGCCTTCGCGATCTATTTAGAGCCATGGCATGCGGATGTGTTCTCCTTCCTCGATCTGCGTAAAAACCACGGTAAGGAAGAGATGCGTGCACGTGATTTATTCTATGCCCTTTGGATCTGCGACCTGTTTATGCAGCGCGTGGAGGAAAATGGCGAATGGAGCCTGTTTAGTCCGGATGAAGCACCGGGACTGGCCGACTGCTTTGGCAAGGAGTTCGAAGACTTATACACACGTTACGAAAAAGAAGGACGTGCCCGTAAAACGATCAAAGCACAGGAATTGTGGTTTGCCATCCTCGATTCACAAATCGAAACCGGAACACCATATCTTTTATATAAGGATGCTGCAAACAGCAAATCCAACCAGCAGAACTTAGGAACGATCAAAAGTTCCAACCTCTGTACAGAGATCATGGAGTACAGCTCTAAAGATGAGGTTGCCGTATGTAACCTGGCTTCGCTGGCACTGCCAAGGTTTGTGGTTAACGGAGAGTTTGATCACCAGAAGTTATATGAGGTGACATACCAGGCTACCGTAAACCTGAACAAGGTGATCGATCACAACTATTACCCGATCGAGGAAGCAAGGTATTCCAACATGCGTCACCGTCCCGTAGGTTTGGGTGTACAGGGATTGGCAGATGCCTTTATTCTGATGCGTCTTCCTTTTGAAAGTGATGGTGCCAAAGAACTGAACAAAGAGATCTTCGAAACGATTTACTTCGCGGCCATGACGGCTTCGCACGATCTTGCGCTGAAGGAAGGTGCTTACGAAACATTCAAAGGTTCTCCTTTGTCTGAAGGTAAGTTCCAGTTTGACCTCTGGAATGTAACACCGGCCAGCAACCGCTGGAACTGGGAAGACCTGCGTAAGAAGGTGGTAAAAGATGGTGTGCGTAACTCGCTGCTGGTAGCACCGATGCCTACGGCCTCTACTTCACAGATCCTTGGTAACAACGAATGTTTTGAGCCTTATACTTCAAACATCTACACCAGACGTGTACTGAGTGGTGAGTTTGTTGTCGTAAACAAACACTTGCTGAAAGACCTGGTTTCTCTGGGGTTATGGACACCAGCGATGAAAGACAGGATTATCCTGGCTAACGGATCTGTACAGGACATTGCAGAAATCCCTGATTATATCAAGGAACTGTATAAAACAGTATGGGAAATTAAAATGCGCAGCATCATTGATATGGCGGCCGATCGTGGTGCCTATATCTGCCAGTCGCAATCTCTCAACCTGTTTATCAATGCACCTAATACTTCCAAACTGACTTCAATGCACTTCTACGCATGGAAGAAAGGTCTGAAAACTGGTATGTACTACCTGCGTACGCAGGCAGCTGCACAGGCTGTTAAGTTCACGGTGGAGAACCAGGCCGGTAAAGCGATGGAGCCTGTGATCCCTGAGGTGATCGAGCAGGTTGTGGAAGAAATCACTGACGGCCCTGTTTGCTCTATGGAAGAAGGATGCATCAGCTGCTCAGGATAATCTAAATCTCATAAAGTTAAAGAGATAAAGTACGGTAATTCATTTTACCGTACTTTTGTTTTTTAAAACGGAGTCAATGGCTAAACACGAAATCATACCATGCGAGCGCTGCGGTTCGGCAATAGAGTGTAAGGCTAACTCCTATACCAAATGCCAGTGCAGTGTGGTACATCTCGATCTCAATGAGGTGCAGTATATCAGTGAGCACTATGACAGCTGTCTCTGTGCCAAATGCCTGTTTGAATTGCAGGATGAGTACAAGGATAGCCTTGTTTTACAGGTCCCTCCCGTATCCCCATAATCAGGGAAAAGATATCTGATAAGATCGGTTTCGATATTTTCTTTAACTTTGCACCACAAAATTTCATAGAATGGCTAAAGTACAAGTTGGATTGGTGCAGATGAGCTGTACCAGTAACAAACAAGAAAATTTAGATAAGGCAATTGTAAAGATCCGCGAGATTGCAGCGCAGGGTGCCCAGGTGGTGTGCCTGCAGGAATTGTTTACATCGCTGTATTTCTGCGATGAAGAAGATTATGAAAACTTCAAGCTTGCAGAAACTATTCCTGGTCCTTCAACCGATGCTTTGTCGGCCGTAGCTGCTGAACTGAACGTCGTGATCATAGCCTCTCTCTTTGAAAAAAGAGCTGAAGGGTTATACCACAATACTACTGCTGTATTGGATGCTGACGGTGCTTACCTGGGTAAATACCGCAAGATGCATATCCCTGATGATCCGGGCTTTTATGAGAAATTCTACTTTACTCCCGGCGATCTGGGATATAAGGTATTCAAAACGAAATATGCAAAAATTGGGGTGCTGATCTGCTGGGATCAGTGGTATCCTGAAGCTGCCCGTTTAACGGCGCTGATGGGTGCAGACTTCCTGGTTTACCCTACCGCAATCGGATGGGCAACCACACAGGATGAAGCCACCAATACTGAGCAATACAATGCATGGCAAACCATACAGCGTTCACATGCGATCGCCAACGGGGTACCTGTAGTGAGCATCAACCGTGTAGGTGAAGAAGCAGGCGTATCTTTCTGGGGCGGATCTTTTGTATCCAATCCATTCGGCTCGCTGCTGTACAAGGCTTCACATGATCAGGAAGAACTGAAAGTGGTAGAGCTGGATCTGACGCAGTCGAACAACTACAGAACACACTGGCCTTTCCTGCGTGACAGAAGAATTGACAGCTATTCGCAAATTACTAAAAGATATATTGATGACGAGTCTATTTGATCACTCGCCAAGGAGAGCCGGGTACCGCTTTCCGGCAGAATGGGAAAAACATGAAGCTACATGGCTCACATGGCCGCATAAAGAAGCCTCATGGCCCGGCAAACTGGATACGATCTATGCGCCGTACTGCGAATTTATCAAGATCGTGGCTACCGGAGAAAAAGTGCGTATCAATGTCAATGATGAGGCTACCAAAGCTTTTGCTATTGGCAAGCTGGAAGAAGCCGGTGCAGACCTGACGCAGATAGAGTTTTACTTTAACCCCAGCAATGATGCCTGGTGCCGTGATCACGGACCTGCTTTTCTGATCAACCCTGCGGCTGATGATAAAAAGGTGGTAGTAGATTGGGGCTACAATGCCTGGGGTAACAAATATCCGCCCTACGAGCTGGATGATGTGATCCCTACCAGGATTGCCGACCATTTCAGCCTGCCGGTATTTAACCCGGGTATCGTCATGGAAGGCGGATCTGTTGAATTTAACGGTGCCGGTACGATCTTAACCTCCAGGGCATGTCTGTTAAACGAAAACAGAAACCCTCATCTTAACCAGGAGCAGATAGAAGAGTACCTTAAAGAATGCTACGGTGCGCTGCAGGTGCTGTGGGTAGGCGATGGTATTGTTGGTGACGATACTGACGGGCATATTGATGACATCACCCGATTTGTAAACCCAAATACGGTATTAACGGTAATTGAGTCTAATCCCCTGGATGAAAACTATATCCTGCTGAAAGAAAACCTGGAAGAGCTGAAAGCAATGCGCCTGATCAACGGGATGCCCCTGAATATCGTGCAGCTGCCGATGCCTTCGCCCGTTATTCATGAAGACACCAGGCTGCCGGCTTCCTATGCCAACTTTTATATTGCCAATGCTGCCGTGATCGTACCTACTTTCAGGGATGTAAATGATGAGATCGCACTGGAAATTATCCGTGGTGTGTTCCCTGACAGAAAAGTGGTAGGTATAGATTCTACAGATATCATCTGGGGACTGGGTAGTTTTCACTGCCTGAGTCAGCAGGAACCCGCTATTTAATTATAAAAATATTATATATGAAATTATTAGAAGGAAAGACAGCACTGGTTACCGGTGCTTCGAAAGGCATAGGCCGCAAGATTGCAGAGAAATTTGCTGAGCAGGGCGCTAACGTAGCTTTCACCTATTTGTCTTCAGTAGAAAAAGGGGAAGCCCTGGAGCAGGAACTGCAATCTTTTGGAACAAAAATCAAAGGATACCGCTCTGATGCCTCAAAATTTGATGAAGCTGAAAAGCTGATCAATGATATTGTTGCTGAATTTGGAGCATTGGATATCGTAGTAAACAATGCCGGTATCACTAAAGACGGCCTGTTGATGCGTATGAGCGAAGAGCAGTGGGATGATGTCATCAATGTGAATCTGAAATCAGTGTTCAATGTAACTAAAGCAGCATCGAAGATCATGATGAAAGCCCGTAAAGGGTCATTCATCAACCTGAGCTCTGTAGTAGGTGTTCAGGGAAATGCCGGACAGGCGAACTATGCAGCTTCAAAATCAGGTATCATCGGCTTCTCTAAATCGGTAGCCAAAGAACTCGGTTCAAGAAATATCCGCACCAACGTTGTCGCTCCCGGATTTATCCGCACAGAGATGACAGAAGTGCTGGATCCGAAAGTAGTTAAGGGATGGGAAGAAGGTATTCCTTTGAAAAGAGCAGGAGAGCCTGAAGACGTGGCTAACGTTTGTGTGTTCCTGGCTTCAGACATGAGTGCTTACGTAACCGGACAGGTGCTGTCGGTTTGCGGCGGTATGTTATAGTCTGCAAACTGCAACAGATACTGGCGTCAGGGGTTCTCCCTGACGCTTTTTTTTTGCATCTTTACTTTCAGGCAATGGGCAATTCATTTACTTTCTATTCATTTTTAGCGGTACTGGGCTGCATACTGTCGGGGCTTTTCTTTGCGTGGCTGCTCTATGGTCGTGCTGAGGCAATGGCAAAGCGGATGCGGATTACGCTGGCTGCCCTCCGTGGGCTGGCCCTAGCATTGATCCTCTGGCTGTTATTTTCGCCGCTGATCAGGCAGATCAGCTACACGCTGGAGAAACCCATCATCGTGATCGCTCAGGACAATTCCCAGTCCATCACTGCAGTGATGCCTGCGGGTTTTGACAGTCTCCGTTACAGAAAATCTATTCAGGAGCTCAGAGATCAGTTATCGTCCAAATATGAGGTAAGAACATATAGCTTTGCTAATCAGGTAAGCCAGGGGCTTAATTTTAGCTATTCCGGCAAGCTGAGCAATGCATCGCTGCTGGTCAGTCAGCTGAAGGATGAACTGCTGAACAGAAACGTAGGGGCAGTAGTGCTTGCCACTGATGGCATATTCAACAGGGGAGGCAGTCCTGTCAATGACATTGCCGAACTAAAAGCACCCGTATATACCATCGCCCTTGGTGATACCACAGCACAGAAAGATGTGCTGATAGCAAATGTCAGCAGTAACGACCTCGTTTATCTGGATAATGATTTCAGGATTGAGGTGCAGGCAGAAGCCTATCAGTGCACTGGGATGGAGACAAGGCTGACCGTTTCCGAAAACGGAAAGAAACTCCATGAGCAACTCCTCAAAGTCAATTCGGCACAATTCATCAAAAACATACCTGTATCGCTCAAGGCGAATAGCCTCGGTACACACCAGTATACCATCAGCCTTTCTGCAGTATCAGGAGAGGTATCCCTGAAAAACAATACCCAAAAGCTGATCGTAGAGGTGATAGACGACCGGCAGAAGGTGCTGATTGCTGCTGCGGCGCCACATCCTGATCTGGCAGCGCTGAAAGGGGCCATAGCTCTGAACAAACACTATGAGGTATCCCTGCACACGGGAGAGGAGCTGGCGCGTGTTGATCCAAAAGTGTACGGACTGGTTATTCTTTACCAGTTGCCCGGCACTGCTGCTGATGCGGGCGCTTTCATGGAAAAGATCCGTTCTGCAAAGGTACCCCTGTGGTTTATTGTAGGCGCCCAGAGCAATATCAGTCAGTTTAACCAGCTGCAAAATGGTGTGAATATCGCTGCCAATGGCCGCGGAATAACCTATGCTTACAGTGATATCAACACAGGTACTTCGCTCTTCGACCTGGATGCGGCTTCCAGGAAAGTGGTAGAGAATTTTGATGCTTTGCAGGCGCCGGCAGGAGAGTTGAAAACCCTGGGCGACTTCCAGTCGATCCTGAACCAGCGCCGGGGCAAGCAACCTACGCAGCTGCCGCAATTGTTTTTTATGAACCTCAATGGCCGTAAAACCGGCTACCTCATCGGTGAAGGATTATGGAAATGGAAGTTCTCTGAAGCCAAAGAAAACCAGCAGGTGCCCGTATTCTCCTCCCTTATGGCTAAGGTGGTACAATACCTGTCTGTGCAGGATGATAAACGAAAGTTTGTGGTACGCCCGGCGAAACCGATCTTTGATGAAAATGAGCATATCCTCATCAATGCCAGCCTCTATAACGACAGCTATCTCCCCGTAAATACTGCCGATGTGTCTATCAGGCTGAAAAATGAAAGTGGTAAATCCTACAATTTCAGCTTCTCCAGATTTGAATCTGCCTACCAGCTGGATGCAGGCATATTGCCGCCGGGAAATTATAGTTATGTCGCCAGTACGGAAATCGGCAAACAGCAATACACAGCGAAGGGATCCTTTTTTATCAATGCGCTGGTGGCAGAGTTTCAGCAGACGGTAGCCAATCACCAGCTGCTGTTCCAGCTTTCAGAGCAGACAAATGGGAAACTGTATGGGGCTAACCAGGTACAGGATCTGCAGCGTGAATTATTGAAGAGCGGGCAGATGAAGACCCTGAGTTATGAAGACCGCAGGTATGATGAGCTGATCAACTTCAGGTGGCTGTTCGCCCTGTTGCTGCTGCTGCTCAGTACGGAGTGGTTTATCAGGAAAAGAAATGGCGCTGTTTAGTCTTTCGGCGTTTCCCGGATGATGATAAACACGTCTTCATTGTCCTTTTTCATGAAGTATTTCTCCCTGGCAAATTTTTCAGCAGTGTTCAGGTTGGTATTCAGTTCGTTGAGGTCTTTCTTTACTTTGGCAGTTTCCTTCTCATAGAAATCTTTCTCGTCCTGCAACTTGTTCACTTCTGCACGGTATTCGTATTGAGAGAGCATGTCATTTTTATCAAAGAATAACATCCATACCACAAAGGCTGCGGCCGACAGAAAGTATTTGTTCCTAAAGATATCCAGCACTCTGTTCATAAGACAAATGTATATAAAAAAAAACATCCGAAGTTTAAAACTCCGGATGTTTTTAAAATGCTCATATTCACGGATGTTAACAATCCATGTCAGCGAATAAGGAAAACCTTATTTTTTGATGAATCTGAAGTCTTTACCGATGAAACGTGCTGCAGAACCTAATTCTTCTTCAATACGTAACAACTGGTTGTATTTTGCGATCCTGTCTGAACGTGAAGCAGAACCGGTTTTGATCTGACCACAGTTTAATGCTACTGCCAAGTCAGCAATAGTAGTATCTTCAGTTTCGCCTGAACGGTGACTCATTACAGAAGTATAACCGCTGTTTTGTGCAAGTGTTACCGCGTTGATAGTTTCAGTTAATGAACCAATCTGGTTTACTTTAACCAGGATCGAGTTAGCGATGCTCTTATCGATACCTTGTTGTAAACGTTTTACGTTAGTTACGAACAAGTCGTCACCTACTAACTGTACTTTGTTACCGATAGCTAAAGTTAAAGCTTCCCATGCAGCCCAGTCATCCTCATCAAGACCATCCTCAATAGAAACGATAGGGTATTTGTTAGCCCAGTCTACCCAGTATTTCACCATCTCATCAGATGATAATTTCTCACCTGAAGATTTGTGGAAGTTATAAGTTTTGGTTTTTGAATCGTACATCTCAGATGCAGCAGCATCCATAGCGATCCAGATATCTTTTCCAGGAGTAAAACCGGCAGTTTCGATAGCAGTCAATACTGTTTCGATAGCCTCAACGTTTGAACCGATGTTTGGTGCAAAACCACCTTCGTCACCTACGTTTGTAGAATATCCTTTTTTCTTTAATACGTCTTTCAGGTGGTGAAATACCTGAGTTCCCATTTGAAGGGCCTCAGAGAAACTGCCTGCACCCAATGGCATAATCATAAACTCCTGGAAGTCAATTTTGTTATCCGCGTGAGCACCACCATTCAGGATGTTCATCATTGGTACAGGTAAAGTGTTTGCATTTACGCCGCCAATATAACGGTACAGTGGTTGTCTGCTCTCAGCAGCAGCAGCTTTGGCAACTGCCAAAGAAACGCCTAAGATCGCGTTAGCACCTAAATTACCTTTGTTTTCTGATCCGTCAAGGTCGATCATCGCTTTGTCAATCAGATTTTGCTCGAAAACATCAATTCCCTGAAGTTCTTTAGCAATTTTCTTGTTTACATTGTCAACAGCCTTTAAAACACCTTTGCCCATGTAGACTTTTTTATCACCGTCTCTTAATTCAACAGCTTCGTGTTTACCAGTACTTGCACCAGAAGGTACAGCCGCACGGCCCATCTGACCATTTTCAGTGATTACTTCTACTTCAACAGTAGGGTTACCTCTTGAATCGAGGATTTGCCTTGCATGAACATCAATAATTAAACTCATTTTATTTGTTTTAAGTGTTATATATCCTTAGTGTAAATATTACAATTACCCAGTTGATAATCAAAGTTAAAATAAAATTTAAACTATAGGGACGGATTGCCCTATAAAAATTACTCCCACTTGAAAACCTTGACTGCCAGTGCGTAGATTCCAACACCCCAGACCAGCATAATCAAAATCTGTAATTTCACATCCCATAGTCCTGCGCCCTCAAATGCAACCTTGCGCATCGCGTCGTTCAGATAGGTCAGGGGCAGGGCGCGGCTGATCGGCTGCAGCCATACCGGGAAATGGTCTATCGAGAAAAAAGTGCCCGACAATAGAAACTGGGGCAGGGTAATAATATTGGCGATCGGTGGAATAGTACTTTCACTCTTGGCAATGCCCGATACCACAAAGCCGAAGCCCATAAAGACCACCAGCCCGATAATAGAAAGGATAAGCATATTGAGCACCGTCAGCGCCCCGTGTATCAGCGTAAAATGAAAAAAGAAATGGCCGATGAGGATGATAAATATCGCTCCCAGCAGGGCAAAGCCGATTCTTGCCAGTCCCTCACCCAGAATGATGCTCGCCCGTTTTACCGGTGTCGCAAAAAAACGTTTGATCACCAGGGTTTGCCTCAGGCTGAAAAAAACGAAGGCCGTACCAAAAACACCCGTACTCAGCAGCGAGAAACCCAGCTGCCCCGGTAAAATAAAGTCGATCGTTCTGTATGTCCTGCCATGCACGGTGCTCTCCCTGAACTCCGCTACCGAAGGTTTCAGGTCTCTGCTGTTCAGGCTGTACATCAGGTTGTTCAATACCGATTTAAGGATATTCCCCTTATCCGGCGCAGCCGAGGTATACCTCACATCCGCCAGGTAGGCTGGCTGCGGCGCTATATTTTTATGCACATCGATTACTCCGGCAATATTACCTTTTTCCAGTTCCTGGTCGATCTCTGCCGCAGTTTTATCTTTCAGCAGCTTCACTACAGATGTTGATTCCAGGGTCTTGATCACAGGGTTCTCCAGGTCCGATCCCGGAGCAATAGCCAGGTCTACCTTAATGCCACCGCCACCCAGAAATCCGAAAACAAGGATAAATATCAGCGGGAAAGCTAAAGTGAAGACTACGGCCGAAGGGCTGCGCATGATCGAGCGGAAACTTGCTTTGGCAAGCGCAAGGGTAGCCTTGGTATGGTTATAGGGTTTGTTCATTGTAGGTATCTTTTAGCCTTCGCGCCATTCTCTGCCCGTCAGGCTGATGAAAACATCCTCCAGGTTGGCCTTTTTTACTTCCTTTTTCCGTTCAAAACCACGGCTCAGCAACTGATCGATGAGGTTATCCGGGGTATCCAGAGCGATGATTTCGCCATGCTCCACAAAGGCAACACGGTCGCACAGCTGCTCGGCTTCGTCCATATAATGTGTAGTGATCACTACGGTAGTTCCATTTTTCCTGATCTCAGTGATCAGGTCCCAGAGGTTTCTCCTGGCCTGCGGATCAAGTCCGGTAGTAGGTTCATCCAGAAAGATGATCTTCGGAGAATTGAGCAGGGTGGTAGCAATAGAAAAACGCTGCTTCTGCCCGCCCGAAAGGGCTTTGTATTTTGCTTTTGCCTTATCCTGCAGGTTTACCTTCTCCAGCATCTCCATCGGTTTGATGTTTACGCCATACAGACCTGCAAAAAGTTCCATCAGCTCTACCAGGTTCAGGTTTGGATAGTATCCTGCCGCCTGCAGCTGCACCCCGATGATACGTTTGATCGCATTGGCATCCTGATCTACAGAAAGGCCATCCACGAAGATCTCACCGGAAGTTTTCTCCCGCAGGGTCTCAATGATTTCCAGCGTCGTCGTTTTACCTGCGCCATTGGGACCCAGCAGCCCGAAAATCTCGTTTTCATAGACATCAAAGCTCAGGCCCTTCACCGCTTTGAAGTCGGCATAACTTTTTACAAGATTACGGACACTGATAATGGCATTGTTGCTATCCATAGGATAAATGTAATTAGGTTTCATGCAAAAAGGATTGTTTTTACACAATCCTTTTCAAATATGGCTGTCAAATGATGATTAAACGCGGGTAGGGATTACCAGGTTTTCTCAGCACCGATCATGTTCACAAAATCATCAAACAGGTAACGTGAATCATGCGGACCCGGAGAAGATTCAGGGTGGTACTGTACCGAGAATGCTCTCTTGCCTTTTACACGGATACCTTCGATCGACTGATCGTTGAGGTTGATGTGGGTAATTTCTACTTTATCTGAGTTTCTCACTTCGTCAGGGATCACACCAAAACCGTGGTTCTGGGAAGTTACCTCGCAGTGATTTTTAATGATATTTTTAACCGGGTGGTTTAAGCCCCTGTGGCCGTTGAACATCTTCATCGTACCGATACCGTTTGCCTGTGCCAGTAACTGGTGACCTAAACAGATACCGAACAATGGTTTGTCTGCCTCAAGGATCTCTTTTACGGTTTCAATGGCATATGGCATCGCTGCCGGATCACCAGGGCCGTTAGAGATGAAATAAGCATCAGCACCCCATTTTTCCATTTCTGCAAATGAAGTCTTAGCCGGGAACACTTGTACATATAAATCCCTGTTATCAAAGTTACGCAGGGTGTTTTTCTTGATCCCGAAATCTACTGCCGCTACTTTATATTTAGCTTCAGGAGAACCATAGAAATAAGGTTCTTTGGTAGATACCTGTGAAGACAGCTCAAGACCGTCCATTGATGGTACGCTTGCCAGTTTTGCTTTCAGTTCATCAATGTCAGTAATTTCTGAAGAGATGATCGCATTCATTGCCCCCTGGTCCCTGATCTTTCTTACCAGTGAACGGGTGTCGATGTCTGAAATACCCACTATGTTCTCATTCTGGAAATAATCCTGGATCGATTCACTTGCTTCTTTACGGCTGTAACCTATGTTGTAATTCTTACAAACCAAACCTGCAATTTTGATCGAATCTGATTCGATTTCCTCTTTATGGATTCCGTAATTACCGATATGGGCATTGGTAGTGACCATGATCTGACCAAAGTAAGAAGGATCAGTAAAAATTTCCTGATACCCTGTCATTCCGGTATTGAAACAAATCTCTCCTGTTGTTGTACCAATTTTTCCGGCAGCTTTACCGTGGTAAACGGTACCGTCAGCCAATAACAAGATCGCAGGTAACTTGGTGTAGTTAGTCATTGTAATTAAAATGAGAAAATAATTTGAAAAAAGGGGTTAATGAACCGGAGATTAACGGATTGATACCGTTGTAAGAGCTTAAAAATATAGTGTTGAATACTCCGTTCATTTCGGGATACAAAGATACGTTTTTGCGGAGTTAAATCAAGATTTTTTTTGAAAGGATTAAAATGTTACGTTCCATGCCGGAGATAATAAGTGTGAAGACACCGGTTTCTCAAATGAATACCCTAATTTTGTCCGCTTAAAGCATAAATTTATGTCTGTAAATAAAGAAGTAAAACGTATCACGACCCACATACTGCAGGAAATGAAGCATCGTGGCGAAAAAATATCGATGTTAACAGCCTATGATTATTCCATGGCTACCGTTCTCGATGATGCAGGTCTGGATGTTTTATTGGTAGGTGATTCAGCATCGAATGTAATGGCTGGTCACGAAACTACATTGCCTATCACGCTGGATCAGATGATCTATCATGCACAGGGTGTAGTAAGGGGAGCTACCCGCGCTTTTGTAGTGGTAGACCTTCCATTTGGCTCATACCAGGGTAACTCCAAGGAAGCACTGAGCTCAGCCATCAGGATCATGAAAGAATCCGGAGCCCATGGGGTAAAACTTGAAGGGGGAACGGAGATAGTGGATTCTATCGAAAGGATCATCACTGCAGGGATCCCGGTGATGGGACACCTGGGCTTAACGCCACAGTCGATTTATAAATTCGGTACCTATACGGTGAGAGCCAAAGATGAAGCCGAAGCAGAGAAACTTAAAACCGATGCAAAGGCGCTGCAGGACGCAGGATGTTTTGCCGTGGTACTCGAAAAGATCCCGGCAGCACTGGCTAAAGAAGTAGCTGAAAGCCTGCACATCCCTGTCATCGGTATCGGTGCGGGTCAGCACTGCGACGGACAAGTGTTGGTGGTAAACGATATGATCGGTTTAACCAAAGGCTTTAAGCCGCGTTTCCTTCGCCAGTATGTGAACCTGTACGAAGAAATCCTGGGTGCAGCAAAATCATATATCAGAGACGTGAAAGCGAACGACTTTCCAAATGAAAAGGAGCAATACTAAATGCCGGTAACAGACAAAGACATACTCTTCGAAGATAATCACCTGATCGCCATCAACAAGCGGGCAGGTGATATCGTACAGGTAGACGAAACCAAAGATGAGCCTTTGGATGAGATGGTAAAAAAGTACATTGCCGTAAAATATAACAAACCCGGAAGTGCTTTTCTGGGCGTTGTGCACCGGCTGGACCGCCCCGTGAGTGGGGTTATCCTTTTTGCCAAAACCAGTAAGGCACTGGAGCGCATGAATGCAGTTTTTAAAAACCGTGAGGTAAAGAAAACCTATTGGGCAATTGTGCGCAACAAACCTGCCGTACCTTCAGCAACGCTGGTACACTGGCTGGTGAAGAATCCGAAGACCAATGTGGTTACCCCGCATCTGAAAGAAGTGGAGGGCAGCCAGCGCGCAGAGCTGAGCTACAGGCTGCTGGGTGAACTTGGTGGCTACTACCTCATTGAAGTGGACCCCCTTACAGGACGCTCACACCAGATCAGGGTGCAGCTGTCAACCATGGGATGCCCGATTGTGGGCGATAACAAATACGGCTACCCAAGGGGCAGCCGTAAAGGTAGTATCTGTTTACATGCACGCAGGCTGCAGTTTTTACATCCCGTAAAAAAGGAGCCTGTAAATATATTTGCCAAACTGCCGGTCGATGGCTTTTGGGAGCGTTTCGAAGGATTTTAAATTCGGAACGCTTACTTGCAATCTACTGCCGTCAGCCCCACAGCACTGATGAACTTCAGGCTGCTGATCTGCTTAAAGACCATCTTGCCATCTTTCTCTTCCGTATCACCATAGCCCTCCAGCAACTGGTCGCCTTTTTTCAGAAACACCACTTGTCTTACTGAGGTTACCCCTTCGCCTTTGGCCGTGTAATCTGCAATAATGGTATCTCCCTTGATAATTCCATTGATCTGACCAGAGTTTTTGTCCTTCTCAAACAGGTTATTGCTAAACTCCCCAGCGATGGTGTTTCCCGCCTTCGTATAGGACAGCGTAACTGTATCCCTGTTTTTCATTGAAGCATAACATGCTTTGGAGGATGACACTGCAGTATCCGGCGCTGTCGCCAGGCTGTCAATTTTCTCTTCGGTAGTTTTGCTCTGGCAGGCAGCCATACAGACCGCCAGCCCGCCAAATAGTACAATCAGTTTTTTCATATGTGTGCTTTTTAATTTTTCAGCAATAGCCTTGCCAAAGCAAATGTTTTACCACACAAATGTTCCTACGGCACCACCAGCAAGCACAGCGGTTACGGCCTTGCCTTTGCTGCGGATATTAAAGGTCTGCTCTTCACTGTTCACATTCGCAACGATCAGCACTGTTTTTCCTTCTGGTGTCTCAAATGCTACATTTTGCAAATCACCAGTAATGTCAGATGCAATCCTTTTCGATCCCGGGCTCACAAATTTTGAAGCATGGCCGATCACATAGTAGGCAACATTTTTGCTTACCTCAGGACTGATCGTAAGGGCGCCCAGACAAGTGACACATCCGCCTTTTGTATGCGGACCATAGGAAGGATCTGCGGCCAGGTTCCACTCCAGCACATTGCGGCTCCAGTTGCGGGTAGCACCAATGATCAGCGTAGATACATGCCATTTCAGGTCTTCATCAAATTTACCCGGGCCACCCACCCATTGCTCGGTGAAGTACAGGTTTTTATCAGGATGTACATTGTGCACAGCAGTTAAGGCAGAAATCTTTCCGGCATATAAATGGAAGGCAGAACCATCTATATAAGGCTTCGCTTCCGGATCATTCAGGATGTCCAGGGGATAGTCAGGTCTGTCTGCATTGTGGTCATATAAAATGATCTTGGTTTTGATACCCGATGATTTGAACAGAGGTCCCAGAGCAGTTTTGATAAAAATCGCCTGGTCTTTGGCTTCCATATACATGCTCGGTACATTGCCCGGATGAAGAGGCTCGTTCTGTATCGTGATCGCATCAATGGTGATCCCCTGAGCTTTCATTGCTTCGATATATTTAACGAAATATTTTGCGTACGACTGGTAATACTCAGGTTTAAGGCTACCTCCTTTGAAGTTGTTGTTGGTCTTCATCCAGGTGGGGGGCGACCAGGGTGAACCGAGGATCTTAATGTTTGGCTGGATGGCAATGATCTTCTTCAATACCGGCACCAGCGCGCCCATGTCCTTGCTGATGGAAAACTTTGCCTGTTCAACATCCGTTTGTCCCGCTGGCAGGTCATTGTAGGTAAAGGTATCGGCACTCATATCAGAGGCACCGATGCTTACCCGGATGTAGCTCACCCCGATACCATCCTTTTCCGTAGAAAACAGATTTTGCAGCAGCGAGTCCTGCGCCGCAGGGGCCATCGCATGGATCAGACCGGCACTGCCACCGGTAAGGGTATACCCGAAGCCGTCAATGCTCTGGAACTTTTTGGATGCATCAACAGTAATGGTCGGGTTGGCATTATCAACCTCCGTAAAATTCATGACCGCATCCTGCTTTGCCAGCAGGGCAGAACGGTCACCTTTGGTAAGCCAGAAGGAAACGTCGCTCGAAGTTTTTTTCGCTGAACAAGCCGATAGGGCCATCGCAACAGCACATATGATATATCTCTTCATTATTTATTGATATTTGGATTTCTGTCAACCTCTGCCTGAGGGATAGGGAAGTATAGTTTTGCTGCGGTCACGTTATAGTTCAATAAACCACCGTTACCGTCTCTTTGTGCATTCATGACAGTAATAGCCCTGTTGGTTCTCAGCAGGTCGAACCATCTGTGGCCTTCAAATGCAAGTTCCAGACGGCGCTCTTTCTCAATCGCCAGACGCATGGATGCCTGATCTGCTGCCGGCGTACCTGCCAGACTAACCCTTCTCCGGATCTGGTCTACAATCACTTTCGACTGTGACCAGCCGCTGCCACTGATCTCGTTCAGTGCCTCAGCTTTTAACAGCAGGATATCCGCCAGACGCAACATATAGATATTGGTTTTGGTATCCGCCCTGAATTTGTTGATGAAAGGGTATTTCGATTTTGGCCAGTAATTGTCTGACCATCCGTCTGAGCTGACATCTTTAAACAGCACACTCGCATTTTTACGGATGGCATCACCTTCGTTGTCGTATGCCGTTACCAGGTCATTGGTTGGGGTATCAAACCTTTTCCATCCTGTACCAGTAATAATTCCCGGCATCCAGTTACTATGCTGACTGCCGTCAAACTGCATCTCCCAGATAGATTCGGAGTTGTTCTCATTCGCTTCATCAAACAGGCCGCTGAAATTGGCAAACAGTGTATAACCACCTCCGATCACTGCATCGGCATAGGTATTCACTTTCGCCCAGTCGGGCGTAGGTTTAGACGCATGTACTTTCGCCAGCAAGGCATTTGCTGCGCCTTTGGTAAAGATTCCCTTGTTTGCAGCGCTGCTCATCGCATTGGTTGCTGCAAATTCAAGATCTGTAATGATCTGGGCATATACCGCATCTACCGTGGCCTTTGCAGGCTGTGTTTCGGCAATGGTCGACGGTGTTTTCAGGATCAGTGGCACCGGTCCAAATAACCTTACCAGGTTAAAGTAAGCATAGGCACGTAAACCACTTGCTTCTGCCAGGATCTGGTTTCTTCTGCCGCCGGCATCCAGCGCCGCGTCATTGATCTTCGGCACATTCTCCAAAACCTCATTGGCATTTTTGATATCTCCGTAGAGTGCCGACCAGTCCCTGGATACGTTGCCATTGGTGGCATTTGGTGTGAACAGGTCGATCTGTATATTTGCCTGGTTATCACCTCCTGCGTAGCAATTGTCAGATTGTACATCCCCATTTACCTGGTAATCCCAGATGTTATAGTCGTTGTATCTTCCGTCATAGGCACCCTTGATTAACTTTTCCGCTGCTGCGGCATCGGTAAATGCCTGGTCGGCCGTTACCTGGTTAATCGGTTTTTTATCTAAAAAATCTTTTTTGCAGCCAGATTGAACTGAGAGGACAAAAGCCCCGGCGGCGATCAGTGAATATATTTTTGAGTTCATTTTTCTAAGAATTAAAAGCCAACGTTTACACCAAATATGAAAGTCCTGGATTGTGGGT
This sequence comes from Pedobacter sp. MC2016-15, assembly GCF_026239695.1. GTDB lineage: Bacteria > Bacteroidota > Bacteroidia > Sphingobacteriales > Sphingobacteriaceae > Pedobacter. The sequence goes on from NZ_JAPIVS010000002.1 coordinate 749,747, forward strand.
AAGTACCATAGTCAACACCCATATCCGGCGTGTTTGAGGTATAACGGCTTACTTCAGGGTCTAATCCGCTGTACTTGGTAAAAGTCAGCAGGTTATAACTGGATGCAAAAATCATCAGCTTATCCATCTTCCAGTTGCCTAAAGTAGTTTTACCAAAGTTGTAAGACAGGGTAGCCGTTTTAAGCCTCAGGTACGAAGCGTTCTCCACAAACCTGCTTGATGTCAGTGAGTTTCTCGACGAAGCTACCAGTGCCCTTGGGATATCCGTGATCTGTCCCGGTGTAGTCCACCTGTCCAGCACTGCTGTACTCTGGTTTTTGGTGTCATACATACCTTCGAGGTCCAGTCGCGAGGCATTGAACATCTGGCTACCCTGAACACCCTGGAAGAACAGTGATAATCCGAAGTTTCCATAAGTCAGATTGTTGTTTACCCCATAAGTATATTTTGGCTGTGCATTGCCGATGAAAGTACGGTCTGCGGGATCATCAGCCCCCGTTACGCCATTGCCATTCGTATCCTGATACATCGCATCTCCCGTCTGGGGATTGACACCTGTATACACATAACCAAAGAAACTACCCAAAGGGCGTCCAGCCACAACTTTTACTGCGGCATCACGCTCATATAGTCCAGCGTAATCCAGCGAGCTGGTAGCAGCACCAAGGCTGGTCACTTTATTTTTGTTGAAGGAGATGTTCAGGTCTGTCGTCCAGCTGAATTTCTCTTTCTGGAAGTTCTTGGTTGAGAGGTTAAACTCCAAACCTTTATTCTCCATTGAACCCACGTTCAGCGCCTGTGTGCCCAGTCCTGTGGACGGCGGCAGCTGCACATTGATCAGCAGATCATTGGTTTTTTTCAGATAGGCATCCGCGGTAAAGGTTACACGGTTGTCAAACATCGTTAAGTCGATCCCGATATTGGTCTGTGTAGTTTTCTCCCATGACAGCAGCTCATTTGCAGGCTGTGTCAGGTTGTATGAATTCTGTGCGGTGATCTGGTACAGTTTCAGATACGCGTAATCGCCAATACCCTCATCGTTACCTACCTGACCCCAGCTACCACGTAGTTTCAAGTCGTTAATCGTTTTGCTGTCCTTCAGGAAATTCTCCCCTGAGATTCTCCATCCTGCAGAGAACGAAGGGAAGTAACCAAAGCGATGTCCGGGCGCGAAACGGGATGATCCGTCAGCCCTGAAGTTGGAACTGAAGAGATACTTGCTGTCATAAGCATAAGTAATCCTTCCCAGGTACGACTGCTTGGCCCACTGTGCATCAGTATTTACGTTTACGGCCAGCGTAGGAGCAATCGGCGCACCTGTAGAAGCATCAATATAACGTGATTCTGAATATGGTTTCAGTGAGTAGTTGGATTCCTGGATGGTGTAACCTGCTACCGCACCGAATACATTCTTCCCGATCGTCTTGTTATAGCTCAGGATATTTTCATTCAGCCATACATTGTCTTTGGTTTTGCTGTTGTTATAGATACCTCTTTCCGTCCGTCCGTAGACAGTTTTATACGGGTCCAGGAAGTAGTTGTAATAGGCTTTATTGCCATTGGTACTGATGCTTGATTTGAACGAGAGGTCCTGTGTAATTTTTATTTCTCCGGCAAAAGCACCGATAAACCTGAACTGTCTGTTTCTGTTGGTCGATCCAAAGGCGTTTCCTATCGGAGAATCATACCCTGCCGGAACTGCCGTGAAATTACCATTTGGATCGTAAATGGTGAGTGTAGGGGGAGTAGTCAGCGCCCCTAAGATGACACCACCCTTGGTAGAGCCTGCATTATCCGGAACGTCTACAGAGTTGTTGGATGTCAATGATGCCGTAGCGGTCAGTTTCAGCCATTTGGTGATATTTTGGGTACCGTTAAAGTTCATGCTGATCCTGTCCAGCTTTGCCGGCGCCACTACCCCTTTATCCTGCTGGTATCCGGATGAGAAGTAGTACTGTCCGCCTTTGGTACCACCGGATAGAGAAACCTGGTAGTTGTTCTGTGTACCCGTTCCAAAAGTTTCTTTCTGCCAGTCGGTATTCTGCGTGCCGCCAAATGAAGTATAACCCAGTTCCCTTTGCAGGGCGATGTATTGCTCGCTGTTCAGTACATCCTGTTTCTTCCAGAAGTTGGAGAAACCTGTGAAAGCGTTAAAGCCCACCTTGAGTTTACCTGCAGTACCTTTTTTGGTGGTGATGAGCACTACGCCGTTTGCACCGCTGGAACCGTAGATGGCAGCAGCCGATGCATCTTTCAGGATGGTCATCGACTCAATGTCATTGGGGTTGATGAAACTTGCATCCCTTGAGGTCACCCCGTCAATGACGTAGAGCGGACTGTTTGAACCTGTGATCGATGTATTTCCACGGATGCTGATGGTAATTCCTGCGCCTGGTTTTCCCGACTGCGAGTTTACCTGCACACCCGCTGCTTTACCCTGTAAGGCCTGCAGTGGATTGGTGATCGGCTGGTTCTGGATATCTTTGGAAGACACCGATACTACGGCCGTGGTCAGGTCTTTCTTTACCTGTGTACCATAACCAACTACTACAACTTCGTTCAGTTGCTGGTTGTCGTCTGTTAAGGTGATACTTACTGTTGTCCGGTTACTGACCGGCTCCTCGATGCTTTTGTACCCGATAAAGGAGAAAACCAGTGTGCCCTCTTTTGGAGCTGATAACTGGTAGCTTCCGTTGGTCCCGGTAACTACGCCCTGCGTAGAACCTTTAACCGTTACCGAAACTCCCGGCAGGGGCAAACCCTGCTGATCTTTGACTTCACCTTTTATCGTGATGTTCTGCGCTATTGCAGCTGTGAACCCGCACAAGAGGCAAAAGATAAAAAGAGTAACTTTTTTTTTCATGATTTTGCGTGTATTTGATTTTTATTTGGTGGGCTAAAGTTAAGCTCATTTCCGGGGCAAATGCAAGCAAAATCAGAAATTTATTTTGTATAACTTATTGATATATAGGTTGTTATAAGTATTTTAATACGCTATAATACCACAGTAGAATTGCAGCCTTTAGTGCTGTAAATCAGCGTGTAAAGGTCCTTTACGCTAAGGCGCTGCAGAGAGAAATGATACGCTACGATACCTGAGCAAAAAATAGCAGAATTTTACTCCAGTACCAGCTTGCTCCAGCCGTTTTTGTTGGTTTTTTTGAGGATAGTCTTCCGTTCTTCCATCAGCAGTTTGATTTTTGAACCGTAAGTCCAGCAGGTACTCTGACGGATATTCAGGATTTCTGCGAGTTTATGGGAAGAGATTTTTCCCTTGGTAGAGTAAATCAGGAAGATCATGTAGAAAGCTTTATTGATCGGAATCCGTGTGTTATGGAACACGGTATACGTCGTTACCGATTCCTCGTATCCGCATTTGCTGCAGCGTCTGCTGTAGGGGATATGTCCGTTGTAATAATGGGTGTTTTTGCATTTGCGGCACTGATAGCCGTCCTTCCATTTTAATTCCGACAGGAAGAGGTTACAGCTTTCCTTATCCGGGTAGATCTTACTAAACTCTTCGAAGTCCACATCCGCTGACATCACGCGGTCGCGCGTCACCTTCTCTACATTAAACTGTAGCTCCTGGTTGTCCTGTTCCAGTAGCACATTCATCCTGGAGATCTCTTCTGCCTGTTGTTTCAGGAGGTCGTTCGCTTCCTGCAGCTCTGCATTTTTTGCCTCAATGATCAGCGACTTATGAAACACTTCCTTGGTACGTTCTTCAACTTTTACTTCCAGCTGCTGGTTCAGTGTATCTTTCAGCTTCACGTTCTCGGCCATCTGCCGCATCATCTGTCGCTGCACTTTATCCTTTTTATGCTTCAATATCCTCACCTTATCACCAATGGCGAAAGACAAAAACACCATTTCCAGCACAAAACAAATGCTCAGGCTGTAATAGGTGGCCACCCCGAAGTTCAGCCAGGTCAGCCCCAGCATGATCAGCAGCTTCAGGCTAAAGCCCGCGAACAGAAAACTGTATCCCAGCACAAAGAAACGCGCGGGTTTGTACCCGTTTTTATAAATGTAAATGCCGGTATAAAAAGCCACTGCCAGGGGTATAAACTCAATAAACTTATAGGTAAGCAAGGAGCGGTCGACCAGCAGTCCATACAGGAACAAGACCGTCCTGATCGCAATGATATAAAGTATCAGCTGGTTTAACCTGGGGGCTTTCGACTTAACGAACAGCAGCTCCCTTGTAAATAACAATGCAAATACACTCGTAGCATACAGCGCAAAAGCATAGGCAATCTGGTTCCAGTGTGTGGCTGAAGACCAGAGGTACTGATAAGCGATACCATCGGTGCTCATCTCAAAGAAACCCACACTCAGGTTATACAATACATAATAGAGGTACTGCCGCTGCCGCATGGCAATAAACATGATCAGGTTGTAGAAACTGAACACCAGGATCATCCCGTAGAAGATACCGAAGTAGAAATACTCGTCCAGCGCATAGGAAATGAACCAGTCGACCGATCGCAGTACTATAATTACATCTGCGATCTGTGAGGATTTAAATCTGAAATAATAGCTCTGCGTCTGATCGTTGTCATTGCGGATATTCAGTTCAAAGTTTTTATGGTGCAACTCCCTTTCTTCAAAATCAAAAGTATCCCCAAATTCCTTTAGCCGGTAACTGCCATCCTTCTGCGGTAAGTAGGCTGTAACATGGTCGATCGTCTGGTCAAAAAACTCGAGGATAAACCTTTTTTCTGCAAGACTACTGTGTCTAATCCTAATCCTGAACCAGTAGGTAGCCTTCAGGTCTTTGGTCTGGGGAGTGCTGCTCAGGTTGGGCTGAAAACGACCACTATAGTTTTTGCTGCTGATGTCATTGAAAGTCAGCTGATTTGAATCATCCTTCAGCCATTCAATTTCAGTGAATGTGAACATATGCTGGTCAACCCTGTCATTTACAGCCACAACTTTCTGCGCCGTGGCAGACAAAGCAATACACAGACTTATCGTCAGCAACAGAGAGAAAAAGGAGATCTTAAAGCGATTGAACATACTTGATGCAGGTACCGGATATTTGATTAGCATACAAATATAAGATTCCGCTTGCAATTCCCCTATATGCTGCAACCTCATTGCATAACTGCGGATATGGTCTATATTTGCAGGCAGTTAAGCAAAATATTTTAACCCGTATATGGTTTTAGATACAGTACTATGGAATCCCAGTGATTCTCTGATCGATTTAGGATTCTTCGCCCTGAGGTATTACTCGATGTTTTTCCTGATGGCCTTTGTCGCCAGTTACATCGTTGTTAAAAAGCAGTTTGTGAAACACGGGATAGATGTAGCCCTGATGGATTCTTTAACGGTATATGTAGTACTCGGCACGCTCATCGGCGCGCGACTGGGGCACTGCCTTTTTTATGATTTCGATTATTATTCTCAGCACCCGCTGGAAATCATCCTGCCCTTTACCTTTACACCCGAGTTCAAGATCACAGGCTTTCAGGGGCTTGCCAGTCATGGCGGTGGCATAGGGATTATGGTCAGTCTGATCCTGTTTTGCCGCAAGTTTAAGCTGAAACTATGGTTTATGCTCGATCAGATTGCACTGGTGGTGCCTTTGGCAGGAGCTTTTATCCGTATGGGAAACCTGATGAATTCCGAGATCATTGGCAAACCTGCAGATCTGAGCTGGGCCTTTGTATTTCTGAAGGTCGATGAAATCCCGCGTCATCCGGCACAATTGTACGAAGCAATTGCCTATATCCTGATCTTCAGCCTGGTCTATTTTCTGATGAGCAAATATGCAAAGGCCTCAGGCTTTTATTTCGGAATGGTGATCTTCCTGATTTTCTGCTTCAGGATCGCCGTAGAATTTATCAAAGAAGATCAGAGTGCTTTCGAAGCGGGGATGCTCTTAAATATGGGACAAATCCTGAGTATTCCGTTTATTCTCACCGGTCTGCTGATCATGTACCTGAAAAGAGAGAAAGCAACAGCACTTGATATGGCTAGGCAATAGCCGCCTGATCCAGTTTTACTTTTGCACTGAATCTCCAGCTGAGCAGGAGACACAGTAAAAAGCCGACAAAGGCAAGCAAAGCCCCAACATATTCTGGAGAGGTATAGCCAAAGCCTGCAGCGATAGGCAGTCCGCCAAGGAAAGCCCCCAGGGCATTTCCCATGTTGGCACTGGCCTGCATGGCCGATGAAGCCAGCATTTCCGCCCCTTTAGCAGCACCGATCATCAGCATCTGCATCGGCGCAATCACGGCAAATGCCAGTCCGCCGGTAATAAATGTGAGGATCAGGGCAATTACTTTAAACTGGCTCAGCAAGGCTACGAGTATCAAAACAATGATCATGGCCAGCAACAGGTATAAGGTCGTTTTCAGGGGTGAGAACCTGTCCGCCAGACGCCCTCCCACAAAATTCCCTACGGCCATACCCAAACCAGCGATAATCATAATCGGGGTAATCATATTACTGTCGAAATGTGCTACTTCAGTCATCAGCGGCGCGATATAACTGATCCAGGCAAATAAACCACCGGTACCGATGGCAGAGATACCAATGATAATCCAGAGCTCCGGCTTTTTGAATACCCTTAAACTGTCGGCAAACTTCACATCCGACTGAGAAGGTAACATCGGCAGCCAGCGTTTGATGCTTGCTGCGGTGATCAGCCCCATTGCAGAGATCAGGAAAAAAGAAATTCTCCAGCTGAAGTTATGCCCGATGAAAGTACCCAGCGGCACCCCCAGGATATTGGCAATCGTCAATCCGGCGAACATCACTGATACTGATTTCGCCTCACTGCCTTTATCGGCAAGCTTGCTGGCTACAACAGCTCCGATACCAAAGAAAGCACCATGGGGCAGACCCACCAGGAAGCGGGCAATCAGCAGCAAGCCGTAAGTAGGGGCAATGCTGAATAAAATATTTCCACAGGCTACTGTGATCATCAAACCAATCAACACTCTTTTGGGTGGATATTTACCCAAAACCCCCACCATTACCGGTGCACCAATGATTACTCCTAAGGCGTAAATAGCGATAAGGTGACCTGCTTCAGGAATACTGACAGATAGGGATTTAGCTACATCAGGCAGAACGCCCATCATCATAAATTCTGTCATCCCGAGGGTGATACCGCCGAGGCAGAGGGTAATCAGACTTGTTTTTGTGTTTGAGATCAGTTTGAGTAGCTTCATACTATGCGCAATTTTTTTGCAAAAGTATGAATTATATGTTATTGAAAACGGTTTAGCTGTTTATATGATACGGGTATGAAATTTCTGCCAGATCTTCATACAGTAAATCCCAGTCTTCCAGCTGAGGTACAAGGCTTAAGACCATTTCCTTGCTGAGTGTTTCATGATTGTAAACCGCGGTTACCACCTCAGCTGAAATGCCTTCTTCTTTGTAGTGTCCTTTGAAATAATCTGTGGCCCATTTGATATAAGTTTCGGGCTTTCCGTCCAGCGGGTTCAGCAGTTCTTCAGAGTGGTCATCAGTGCTGGCAGTCAAGCCGGTTGACCAATCCTGACCTTCAGTTTTCCAGACACAGAAAGTAGTACCTGCAGAATTTACCGGCTCACCGAACATAAACTCATGGAAAACTTCCGGCAAACCTTGTGTAAGCTGTATTTTGTCGCCCTGTTCTGCATCGGCAAAGAAACCGTTAATGACAGTGCCCTCCGCCCTGAAAAGGATCAGCAGCTGGTCACCCTCCCCATTGCGCATCTCAAAAAACTCTTCGTCTTCACTCCATTCACTGTTGTAAGAATAGTACCGGTAAACCCATTCCTGACACAGGATCGCATCCAGCACGGCCATAGCTTTACATGCACTTTTCAATTTCCCACTATCAGGTAATAAGGACAGTTCTTTTGTTGATATCATTTCTCTTGAATTGACTGGCCAAATTACTAAATCAAAACAATAGGTTTCAGAAATCGTGGAAGAATTTATCAGCTCCTGCGCTTACCTCCCTGAGGAATGTGTTTAAGCCAAACTTACTTGGAATGCTGTTGAACTTGATTTAGCTTTGGCCCTTTAAGTCACCACTGCAACTTTATATTGAAACGATTTCTTCTCTTCCTGATATGTTGTTTTGCTATTCATTCAGGCTCTGCTCAATATATTTTTAAAGATGGCGATCTTCCCCGGTCCGTATCTTTACTCAAACATGCCGAGATCGCCGATGCGGGAAATAAAGACCTCAGCATTGATGATGTACGGAAGGGTAAAGCCCAACTTTCCTATCGTGCATTATCCGGGAACTTTGGCAATCTCGGTTTTACCAAAAATACTTTCTGGATCCGTTTTCAACTTCGGAATGATCTCGATATCCCATTAACCCATTATCTGGAAACCGCCGAGCCTGTAACAGACAATGCAAACTTGTATCTCTTTAACCAGGAAGGTAAGATGGAAGTCCAGAAAAGTGGTGATAAACTTGGCTTTTCAGAAAGAGCGGTTGATAACCGGAAGACCCTGTTTGTGATTCGTCTGCAGCCTCATGAACAAAAGCAGGCCTTTATCGAAATCAAAAACGATGGAGAGAAAAATACACTACCCTTATTATTGCACAGCCAGGAGGAATTATTGTTTAAAACCTATCACGAACAGTTGCTCTTTGGCGTGTTTTACGGAATCCTGTTTACTATAGCCTTCACCTATCTGTTTTTCTTTGTGGCACTGAGGGAAATCACCTTCCTTTATTACTCCCTGTATGTTGTTTTTACAGGTCTGTGCCACTCGGCGCTGGATGGATATTTCCATCAGTATATCGTTCGTGGGAATAACTGGTTTAACTTACATGCAGTGCTGATTTTTGCAATTGCAGGCTGTTATTTTTTTGGAAAATACAGTGAAATTGTGCTGCAGGTTAAAGCGAGGACGCCCTTGATCCACAAGGTGCTCAAGCTCCTCTATTTTTTATTGGCCATGAGTTTACTTGTTACCATTCTTCTGCCTTCGCATGTACATCAGATCTATCCGCTGGTGAACATGCTCACCTTATCCGGAATGTTGCTCATTGTGAGTGCCATCATCACCATGCTGGTCAGAGGAATAAAAATCGACAGGTTTTATGCCTCAGGGATTACAGTGCTCTTTATCTGTTTTACCATCGTGATCCTGCTCAATTTCGGTTATAGTTATCATACAATTTTTCTCGACAACCTGACAAAAATGGGTATTGCGCTCGAGCTTGTCGCCCTTTCACTGTCCATGGCCAACCGTATCAGGCTTTTGAAATCAAAAAAGGAAGAACTGCAGTATGTAGCCCTTCAACGGTCCAGGGAAATGAACGATGTCAAAACCCAGTTCCTATCCAATATGAGTCATGAGCTGCGGACGCCCCTCAATGCGATCATCGGTCTCACGCAGCTGATGGAAAATGAGATTCAGGATCAGAAGCTTCGCGGAAACTTTGAAATGATCAAACAGGCATCTTCAAACCTGATTTCCTCGGTGAATGATATTCTTGATTTTTCTAAAATTGAAAAGGGAGAACTGAAGCTGGAATATGCTGCTTTTTCTCCTTCAGGGGTCTTTCGGGCAGTGCAAAAGCGTTTTGCTGCACAGGCTCATGATAAAGGACTGATTTTCGAGTTCCGGTCCTCATTAGGCGACGATGTGCTGGTAATCGGGGATGCGGCACGCCTTGATCAGATCCTGAATAATCTGCTCAACAATGCGATCAAATTTACCTCCAAAGGGCATATTCTGTTCCTGGTTGATGCTACGATGAATGAGAATAATGAAGTGAAAATGGTGATGACCATTGAAGATACTGGTGAAGGTATTCCTCCTGAGAAGTTAGAAACCGTATTTCACATGTTCTCGCAGGTTGAGGTAGATAATAAAAGGCGGTTTGGAGGTTTCGGGATTGGTTTGTGTGTGGTAAAGGCTTTGGTAGAACTTCATAACGGAGAAATCAGCCTCGAAAGTAAAGTGGGACAGGGCAGCACCTGCAAGGTAGATCTGCTGTATTTACAAAGCAAAACGAAAGTCAAACCAAAGAGCATTTTTCCTGCAGACCGTTACGATTTGCTAAATAAAAAGATTCTGGTGGTTGAAGATAATCCGATGAACCAAATGGTGCTCAAAATGATGCTCAGCAAATGGGAAAATACCGCTGTCAAATTTGCAGCCGACGGACTTGCGGGTTTGGAGGCGATGAGACAAGAGGAGTTTGATATCGTTCTCATGGATCTGCAAATGCCGGTGATGGACGGATATGAAGCAATTATTGCCATACGTGACGGACTTGCGGGCGAAAAATACCGTGATATCACCATTATTACGCTCACGGCCGATCTGATGCAGGAAACGAAAGAGCGGGTTTTTGATATCGGAGCAAATGATTACATGACAAAACCCGTGGACCAGCAATTGCTCTACGAACGTATCACTTCACATTTGTCCAGGGTATAAATTTAAGCACCAGTTCATCATCGCTCACAAAATGATAGCCATAGTGATAACAGCAGTGATAAAGCTCACCCTGTTGTCCTGATAACTGATGCGTAAAGAAGTTGAAATCAAAACCTGCGGCTTGCAGTGTTTGCCGGCTCAATGTAATGATTCCTTTTTCTGCGAATTTTTCCAGAACTGAAGCATTCTTTTTTAAAATACTGTTGATCTCCTTCAGCCTGCTGTGCTTGTCTCTGTTCAGCTGGTTATTGTAATGCCCCCGGCAGTAGTCGTCACAGAATTTTTTATCCAGGCGTCCCGATAATTTTGCGCCACAATCCAGACAATGGTTCATAGTTATAGGTTGTTCTGTGGTAAAATTAATTTGAAGCGGATTAAATGTCCAGTTAAAATTCAATTACCCGTTTTTAACCGGTTAATACACGACTGTAATGCTGTCAGTATTTCATATTTGCCCTGTATGATTCTTCTAATTAAAACCAAGGCTTATGGAAAAAGTAAAAAACAGTGTGCGGCTAACAGGTTATGCGGGTGCGGATCCCGTGATTATCACTTTTGCCAGTGAAAAAAAGCTGGCCAGGCTAAGTATTGGTGTTCATGAGTTTTACAAGAACAGCCAGGGTGAAGCTGTTGATCAGACACAGTGGTTTCAGCTGGTTTTCTGGAACCAGAAGGTAGAACTGGTAGAAGATGTGGTCAAGAAAGGGGCGGCATTACGTGTAGAGGGAAAACTGAGTGTGCAGGCTTATACGGATAAAGCGGGGGAGCAGCGCTACACGACGGAGATTGTGGTCAATGAGCTGGAAATCGTAGACCGGTATCAGTTGTAAAATTAAACCGGAAAGCAGCGAAGGGCTTCCGGTTTAATTCATCTGTGCCGGGGGCACCTGCTTAATAGTGCAGGGCTAATCCACCGTAGAAATTTCTTGGAGCTGCGGCATTGAAATACCTGCCACCTACGGCATTCAGGTCATTCCCTAAACTGTATTTCTGATCCAGGATGTTATCGGCACCTGCATAAACTTCCAGTTGGGTTTTACCAATTTTAATGTCCTTCCAGCCGATTTTCCCCTGTACCAGGTGGTATTTCCCTGCATAGATCGTGTTGGCATCGGTAAGGGGTAGTTTCGCCGTGTAGTTGTGTTGCATAAACACATACAAACCTTTTGGTAAGAGCAGCTGGACGCCTGTGACGATAACACTTCGTGGCACGCCTGTAAGGTCTTTGCCACTGAGGTCAGTGGTTCCGCTGAAATAGTTGTCGAATTGAAAATGACTGAGGGTGTAGGAGTTGTTCAGCAATAAACCTCGTACAAATTCGCTGCTGTTCTGTGGAATAAGCCATGCCGACAAGGATGTTTCCAGGCCCAGTTGTTTGGTGCCACCCGCATTGATGAAGTATTCAGTACCGCTTTCGTTCTGCCTGCGTACAATGGCATTGTTGAGGCGATAGTAGAAGCCTGTTAAATCAATGGTGACCCTTTTTTCTGTCAGCTGATACCGCAGACCGGTTTCATAATTCCAGCCCTTTTCAGGTTGTAGGTCTGTGTTGATGACATTGTCCGATGAACGGATTTCTGCCAGGGTCGGCGGTGAATAGCCCTTGCTCACCGAAGCCCTTGCGGAGAAGTCGGGAGTAAACAGGTAGGAAAGTGCTGCCCTTGGCATAAACTGCAGATCGAAACTTTTTTTTCGCTCCGCTACCACTATGGGGAAGCTGCTTTTGTAATGGTAGCCGTACAGGTTTCCGCTGGCCGATAGTTCCAGCAATAGTTTTCTGGAGATGTCAATGTTCAGATTGGCAAAGCCGAAGTTGGCCCCGGCCCTCAGTTTATCAAATGCCTGCGGGTTGGCAGCGGTACCGAAATTATTGTCGTAGTTTTTCGCATCTGTTGATGTAGAAGAGCTTTCCAGTCCGAGGTTGAATTTCCAGTTCACTTCTGCCGTATTTTTTTCATACTCTGCATAGGTACGGACACCAAATGTAGACTCTTTGCGGAACTCATAGTTGGTAATAAATGGGTTTTCCAGATCCGTATGCGTCGCAAATACGGATATCACATGTTTAAAAGCGCGACTGATCTGCCAGTTGTTGGTTATACCACCGTAGATGGTTTTGGTAGAGATACCGGCTTGTTGTTGACTGGCACCCCGTATAGAACCTGCTGCAGGCCGGGCAGCTTTTGGATTGGCGGCAAACTGCGCCGCGTTTAACCCGCCCGGTGTTTCATAATCCAGGTCAGAGTAAAATGCGAGGGCCGACAAACTTGCATTTTTGGCATAGTCCCATTTCTGGTTGACTTGTATATACTTGCGCTCCATGGCGCTGTTCTCACGGTAGCCATCGCTGCGCTGATAGGATTGGACAATACTGAGCTGGTACTTTTTCCATTGTCTGGCCAGTACCACATTCTGCCGGAACAATCCGTAGGACCCCCCTGCAACGTTCAGGTCGACCCGCGTGCTGTCGGCACCCGGTAGCTGGGGATGGATCAGTACTACCCCACCTGAGTTTGCACCATAGATGCTGCTTTGCGGACCTTTGAGTACATCGATGCTTCCTGCTGCGGCAATATCAAGGGCGTTCAGATAGGTGTTTCCCCCTGCATCCGTTAAGGGGAAATCATCAAAATAGATTTTAACGTTCCGGATCCCGAAAGGAGAGCGGAGCAGACTACCCCTGAGGGATAAGCGATAACTGCCCGGGGAACGTTCTTCCATGCGTACGCCAGGTATGGTGTTCATCGCAGGTACAAGGGAGCCTGCAGATTGCATGGATATGGTATTGAAATCTATGGTTCCAACCGCGCCGGTAGATCTGATCAGGGGTTGCGAACTGAAGTAAGGACGAATCACGACTTCATTGAGTTTTTTGGAAGTATCCTGTTTGATCTGGCTAAATCCAGACAGCGCTGAAGCGGCTAAAATAAGTGTAGCGATGTTTTTCATTTTGCTCAAGATAACGATTGCAGATCGGTTTTTGTTGAGTTCTGGATTGCTTTTGTAAAAAATGGGGTTAAATTCCTAATAAACTTGTATTAAACAGGTGGTTGCTCTGGGGTTGGTCTGGGCTTGCTGTGCTGTTGCTCTGGGGTTGCCATGCCTCTATGCAGAACAACCTCAGAACAACCCCAGATCAACCCCACAATAACTACCTGTTGATCTCTTGTTTAATACTTTTTTAATACCTTTTTCTCTCGAACCTATTCAAAAAAAAAAGCCTGTTCATATCAGATACGAACAGGCTTTTTGAAATATTTAAAGCTTTTAGTTTATTCAGGTATTAACCTAATTTTGACTGTAAGTTTTCGTCAATTGCAGCTAAGAATTCTTCAGTATATAAGTAGTGCTTACCGTGCTCTACTTTGTTACCATGGATACAAACAGCTAAATCTTTAGTCATTTTTCCACTTTCAACAGTTTCGATACAAACCTGCTCTAAAGCGTGACAGAAATCGATCAGCTCCTGGTTGCCATCCAATACTCCACGGAATTCTAATCCTCTTGTCCATGCAAAGATAGAAGCAATAGGGTTTGTAGAAGTTGGTTTTCCAGCCTGGTGATCACGGTAGTGACGGGTTACTGTACCATGTGCTGCTTCAGCTTCCATAGTTTTTCCATCTGGTGTAACCAGTGTAGAAGTCATTAATCCCAATGAACCGAAACCTTGAGCAACTGTGTCAGACTGTACGTCACCATCATAGTTTTTACAAGCCCATACAAAGTTACCGTTCCATTTCAATGCAGAAGCAACCATGTCATCAATCAGACGGTGCTCATAAGTGATACCTGCTTCTTTGAATTTCTCTAAGAAGTCACTTTCATAGATCTCCTGGAAGATATCTTTGAAACGGCCATCATATTTTTTAAGGATCGTATTTTTTGTAGATAAGTATAAAGGCCATTTTTTGATCAGTGCCTGGTTGAAACAAGCATGAGCAAAACCACGGATACTCTCATCAGTATTGTACATTGCCAATGCAACGCCATCACCCTGGAAGTTATATACATCGAAAGATTGAACTTCGCTGCCATCTTCAGGAGTAAATGAGATGGTTAGTTTACCTTTTCCTTTTGTTACGAAATCTGTAGCACGGTACTGATCGCCAAAAGCATGACGTCCGATGCAGATCGGAGCAGTCCAGTTTGGTACTAAACGTGGCACATTGCTCATTACAATTGGCTCACGGAAAACAGTTCCATCCAGGATATTACGGATAGTTCCGTTTGGAGATTTCCACATTTGTTTTAAACCGAACTCTTTTACACGCTCCTCATCAGGAGTGATCGTTGCGCATTTAATACCCACACCATATTTTTTAATGGCTTCAGCTGAGTCGATCGTTACCTGGTCATTGGTTTCATCACGGTATTCTACGCCAAGATCATAATATTTGATATCAAGATCAAGGTAAGGCAGGATCAGTTTATCCTTAATGAATTTCCAAATGATGCGGGTCATCTCATCACCATCTAACTCTACAACCGGCTGGGCTACTTTAATTTTTTGTATAGACATATTATGATTTCAATTATTACTTATGAAAGAAACAAAGATATAAATTTTGAGATTATAGCCTCATTCCGGCGTAAATTACAAAAACAAATAAAGATTATGTAACGTTATATTGACATAAAACGAAGCATATGGGTACGAATGAAAATAATAACGATGAAAATTTAAAAGCTCAGGACAAACTTCACAGTTCTGATCTTGGCGAAACAAAAGATTTTAACGACTTATCTTATAATAAAGAAAAAGGCAGCTATGAACTGGACGTAAAAAGTCCTGATAAGGATTATGATCATCCGCTGCCTTATGAAACTACGGCTGCCAATGGTGGCGATGATAACTCTGATTATGACGAAGCCAATCCATATATAGGTGACGAATATGCCAATAAGGGAGAGCAGCAGGAGTCTGACCTCGACGATCTGGGTATGCACATTGATAAGGGAGATATTGTAGAACTGGATGCTGAAGATGAGTATCTGGCAAGGACACCTGAAGATGACCGCACCGATCTGGACGAAGAAGGTTATCCCATTAATGACGATCCCAACAAGAGCTAAGGAAGAAGATCCAGGTTGAAGCGCTTGCGCAGATCTTCAAGTTTGGGGTTTTTTTCTACCAGGTAGTGGTATCTTTCGATACTGGTGTACAGCCGGTTTTCAATTTTATTTTCTACCTTTTTAGTCACAATCCCCAGGTCAAAGTTCTTCAGCCTGGTTCTTAAAAAGTTCAGGAATTCTACCAGTTCATTTTGCAGGATACTTTCCTGTGCCAGGTTCGTGATCAGTACGGTAATTTCTGCCGGACCAGTCAGCACCGGCTCATTGGTAGTCAGGATCGTATAAAAGTTAATTTTATTCTCATCTTTAACTTTCAGCACGTATTCATCCCACAGTACCATCAGCTCCTCAAAGCTGAAAGGCTCTTTATCCTCACCAAAAACATACTTCGGTTCATCACTCTCAATCTCCCCATCGGCATTGGTCATCGATGTCAGTGAAGGGATCATGGTTCCTTTTGCAGGACTTCCGGCGTTGTTGGGCTTAAGCGCGATTTTATTGATCGAATTCAAATTCGGCATTGCCGGTATACGGGCAGCTTCAGGATTTGCCGGCTGCGGCGTGATCGGAATGGTCTTTGGTAATTCTGCAATCGGCGTACTTTCTGTAGCTGCTTTTGGGGCCGTTTCTACAGGAGCCTTCGGCGTTGTTACTGCCGGTGCCTCAGAACTTATGCTAGTTTTTTTTTTAATCTGATCTGAGTCAGTTGCCGTTGTGGAAGCGGTAATTGGCATCTGCGCCAGCTGTAGCACGGAAGGGATGTGGCACATCTTGATGAGTGCAAGCTCCACCTGCAGCCGCTGGTTCTTACTGTTTTTGTACGTAAGGTCACATTGGTTCGCCAGGTTTAGGGCGGTCAGGATAAAAGATATCTGTGTTTGCTGACTCTGACTCAGGTATTTCTGCCTGATATTCTCGCTCACTTCCAGCAGTTTCACGGTTTGCGGATCTTTGGCAACCAGCAGGTTCCGGAGATGACTGGCCAGTCCGTTGATAAAATTGTTCCCGTCAAAGCCATTGTTGAGGATCTCATCAAATAAGACGAGCGCCTGACTCACATTTGCGCTGGTAAGGTATTGTGTTAACCTGAAGTAGTAATCGTAATCAAGAATATTCAGGTTGTCGATCACCGACTTGTAGGTCAGGTTTTTATTGGTATAACTGACAATCTGGTCGAACATGGAAAGCGCATCGCGCAACCCACCATCGGCTTTCTGGGCAATAATATGGAGACCGTCAGCTTCGACACTGATATTTTCACGTCCGGCAATCTTATTAAGTAAACCCGAGATGTCATCTACCTGGATCCTGTTGAAGTCGAATATCTGACAACGCGATAGAATGGTAGGCAGGATCTTGTGTTTCTCTGTTGTGGCCAGGATGAAGATCGCATAGGAAGGCGGTTCCTCAAGTGTTTTCAGAAAGGCATTGAATGCATTTGCCGACAACATGTGCACCTCATCAATAATATAGATCTTATATTTTCCGGCCTGTGGCGGAATACGTACCTGCTCAATCAGGCTGCGGATATCGTCTACAGAGTTATTCGAAGCCGCATCCAGCTCATGGAAGTTAAAGGAATGCCCGGTTTGAAAGGAAACACAGGATTCGCAGGTTCCGCAGGCTTCAACATCATTGGTAAGATTGGTACAGTTGATGGTTTTGGCAAGGATCCTGGCGCAGGTGGTTTTACCTACACCCCTTGGTCCGCAAAACAGGAAGGCCTGGGCAAGCTGATTGTTTTTAATGGCATTTTTTAAAGTTCCCGTAATATGCTGTTGCCCTACAACGGTTTCAAACGTTGCCGGACGATACTTACGGGCAGAAACAATAAAATTTTCCATTTCAATGCGAAATTATAAAATTTTTGTGGAGCAGAAGAGAGATGTGGGAAAATAATACGCCGGCATGGGTCTTAAAATATATAATAGATTTTCGTTTCTTATTTAGATTAGGTAGCTTGTATGCACAAATATAACCTGAAATGAAATCTAAATCTATTTTGCAATATCTGCTTATCGTAGTGGCAGTATTTATCGGAAATGCCGTTTGTGCGCAGAAATACAAGATTCTTGTCTTTTCCAAAACCGCAGGATATCACCATGGCTCTATTGCTGTGGGCGTCCCCGCTCTTCAGAAAATGGGGATCGACAATAAATTTGGTGTCGATACCACTACAGATGCTGCGCAGTTTAGTCCGCAGAACCTGAAAAAATATGCTGCAGTAGTATTTTTAAATACCACCGGTGATGTTCTGGGTGATGAGCAGCAGAAAGCCTTTGAACAGTACATCAAAGCAGGAGGTGGTTTTGTGGGCGTACATGCGGCTACAGATACGGAATATGAATGGCCCTGGTACGGCAAACTCGTAGGGGCGTACTTCGTGAAACACCCTGCGCAGCAAATGGCTGATCTGCATGTGATCAACCGCAAGAGCATTTCCACCAAACATCTGCCGGCCACCTGGTCCAGGAAAGACGAATGGTATAACTTTAAGGAGATCAACCCTGATCTCAAAGTGCTGATCGAACTCGATGAAAGCACCTACAGTGGCGGCATGAACGGGGCACATCATCCCATGGCATGGTATCATGACTATGATGGGGGCAGGGCTTTTTACACAGGTTTGGGGCATGTTGATGATTCTTATACTGATCCGCTGTTCCTCAAACACCTGCTGGGCGGTATCCAATACGCTATGGGTCAAAAGCGTATGGAATAAAAAAGCTGTATAATTTTTCAGCTGAACCGTTTGATTTATAGAAATTTATTCCTAAGTTTGCAACCCCGTTTCATACGGGAATTTAACATAAAATAATCATAACAATGAATCAGTACGAAACTGTTATCGTTCTAACCCCGTTGTTGTCAGAAGAAGTTGCGAAAGAAGCATTAGCGAAATTCAGCAAAATCATCACTGACAGCGGAGCCGAAATTGTTCAAGAGGACAATTGGGGTTTGAGAAAATTAGCGTATCCGATTGAGAAAAAAGCAAGCGGATTTTTCCACCTTACAGAGTACAAATCTTCAGGTGAATTAATTAACAAATTGGAATTAGAACTAAAACGCGATGAGCGTGTTCTACGTTTCCTGACCATTAGATTAGACCGTCACGCGGTTGCGTATAATGAGAAGAAACGCAGTGGTGCTTTTAACAAAAAACCTAAGAAAGAGGAGGCTGCAGCATAATGGCTAAGGATCAAATACAATATGTTACCGCTCCAAAAGTGGACGATAACAGAAAAAAATATTGCCGTTTCAAAAAGAATGGTATTAAATATATTGATTACAAAGACGCAAACTTTTTGTTAAAATTCATCAATGACCAGGGTAAAATTTTACCACGCCGTTTAACCGGTACTTCATTGAAATTTCAACGTAAAGTGGCTCAGGCGGTAAAACGCTCTCGTCACATTGGTTTGTTACCTTTCGTTGCTGACCAATTAAAATAGGATCTGAGACATGGAAATTATATTAAAACAGGACATCAAATCTCTTGGAGAGAAAGATGATATTGTGAACGTAAAGCCAGGTTACGGTCGTAACTACTTAATCCCACAAGGATTTGCAGCTTTAGCTACTACTTCTGCTAAAAAAGTATTGGCAGAAAACTTAAAGCAAGCAGCGTTTAAACAAGATAAAATTAAGAAAGATGCTGAAGGTATCGCTACACGTTTAACTGATGTTAAGCTGACTATCGGTGCTAAAGCTGGTGAAACTGGTAAAATCTTTGGTGCAGTAAACACCATTATGATTGCTGACGCCTTGAAACAACAAGGTTTTGATGTTGACCGTCGCCGTATCACTTTCGAAACTGAACCTAAATTTGTTGGTGAATATGTAGCCAACTTAAACTTACACAAAGAAGTGAAAGTTAAAGTTCCTTTCGAAGTTGTAGCTGAGTAATCTCATCTTTAACGATATAAAAAAAGCGTTCCATTTGGAGCGCTTTTTTTATGCTTTAGTTTTTTCAGCGAAGATTAGAATCTTCTTTTTTTCGATCTGTTCTCATCAATGATCCTTCTGATTTCCTTGATGTCACTCTTAGAGAATCCGTGAACCTCTACCTTAGTGCCGGTAGTGAACAGGCGTAGTGTTGCAAATCCAATCATAGGAGAGTCTACTTCAATCGAAGTAATATCTTCATAATTCAGGTATTTGGAATCACCGCTGAACAAGCCGGGGATCTTTACCTCAATACTGTTTTCTTCTAAATGGATCTCTGCCGGGAAAACCTTGTTTCCTTCTGAAAGTCTTGATGCTGTAAACTTCATTTTTTTGTCTGTTATAACCTGGACAAATCTAGGTATTAAGCAGATTGTTTTTGCTGTTCTATTGCATTTAATAATTTCTCATAAGGTGCATTGAATTTTTCAATACCCTCATCTTCCAGCTGCTGTGTCAGCTGATCGAGATCAATTTCTGCATGACGCAGCTGTGCCAGTACAGATGAAGCACCCTCAAGGTCAATTTCCAGCCTGCTTTCCGGATCTCCATGATCACGGTAGGCCTCTAAGGTTTCCATAGGGATCGTATCTACGGTATCAGGGCCGATCAGTGCCTCTACGTATTTGGTGTCTTTAAAAGCAGGGTTTTTGCTGCTGGTACTTGCCCATAGCAAACGCTGTGGCCTGGCACCTTTGGCACCCAGTTTTTCCCATCGTTCTCCGCTGAACAGTTCCTTGTAGATTTCGTAGGCTTTTTTTGCAGAAGCAATAGCTACTTCGCCTTTCAGCTCACCCAAATGTTTTTCTTCCAGGATCGGATCAATCAGGACATCAATACGGCTCAGGAAGAAACTGGCTACAGAAGAAATCTCATTGATACTTTGTCCCTTTGCCACACGCTCTTCCAGTCCTTCAATATAAGCTTCAGCAACTTTTCTGTAGCGCTCAAGACCAAACAATAAGGTTACATTGATATTCAGTCCTTCGGAAATAGTTTTTTTAATCGCCGCCAGTCCAGGTTGCGTACCCGGGATCTTGATCATCACGTTTTTGCGGTCCACAGCCTTCCACAGTTCCAGGGCCTGTTTGATGGTACCTTCAGTATCCAGTGCCAGCAGGGGCGAAACTTCCAGGCTCACATAACCGTCAGCACCTTTCACCTCTTCATTGTACACCGGCAGTAAGATATCCGCGGCCTGCTGGATATCCTTTACGGCGAGGCGGTAAAAGATGTCGTCATTACTCAGGTTCTCCTTTGATAACTCGGCGATATCTGCATCGTAATCTGAGCTGCTGCTGATCGCTTTTTCGAAAATGGCCGGATTGGAGGTAAGTCCTCTCACGCCATCTTCGTCGATCAGTTGCTTTAGCTTGCCGGATTTGATGATCTCCCGGTCAATAAAGTCGAGCCAGATACTCTGACCAAAATCGTGTATTTTCTTTACTTTATTCGTTTCCATAGTAACTCAATTTGAGGAGTAACAGATGAGCCCGTGTGAATGTTTATATTGCTTTAAATATATGCACTGACATGACAAATGTCGGCTTTTTACTACCTTTGAGCGATGGCAAAAAAGCGTACTGCTAAAAGTAAAACAAGCAAATTCAATCTGCAGAAACTGAAGTTAACGATAGGAAAGGTACTCCTGTATTTTATCCTGGTCACCGTACTATGGGTGCTGGCCTACAGATTTATCAATCCTCCTTTCACCTTACTGATGATCATGAAAAACATCGAAAGGAAATCGGATGGTAAATCTTTTAAAACAGAAAAGAAATGGGTAGACCTGGAGCAGATGTCCGATAACATGAAGCGTGCCGCCATCGCGGGTGAGGATCAGAAGTTTATACATCACGTAGGTTTTGACGTTGCCGGTATCAGGGCTGCATATAGCGCAAATAAGGCAGATTCTACCAAGATGAAGGGTGGCAGTACCATCTCGCAGCAGACGGTGAAGAATGTGTTCCTGTGGCCGGGCAGATCATGGGTACGGAAGGGCTTCGAAGCTTATTTTACGATACTCATCGAAATCTTCTGGAGCAAGCAGCGGATTCTGGAAGTATACCTGAATGTGATTGAAATGGGCGATGGGATCTATGGGGCTGAAGCTGCAGCACAGGCTTACTATGGTAAGTCATGCAGAGATCTGAGTCGTTCGCAGGCCGCCATGATTGCCGCCTGTTTTCCAAATCCGATACGCTGGACACCACGTAATCCCACAAAGTTTATCCGGCACCGGCATTTCCTTATCATGAAGAATATCCGGAGACTGGGACCGCTGAAGTTTTAGTGCTTAGAGCAGGTCGGCAAACACCTTGTTATGCCAGCTGTCTTTAAAAGGAACCTCCCATTTGGTCTCAAAATCTGCCAGTGTTTGTACCAGATTGTTGAAAACTATGGTGTCACGGTTTACTTTATTGATACTGATCAGCGTCTCAAAATCTTCCTTGTTGACCACCACAACTTTGTCATCAACCTTGTACGCCATATTGAAACGGTTAAAAAGATCGATGCCGTATTCCTGTTCAAAACCTTTGATAATTCTTACAGAAGCATCAATAGAGCAGCCTGTGGTGCCTGCAGTGGCCTCATCAACGATAAAGACGATGAAATAATTGTAAAGAATCTCTGCTTTTGCCTGTAGCTGATGGCCGTGAGCTTTCCATTGCGAAGTGAAATCATCCAGCTGCGCACGGATGGATGTCATTTCGGTTTCGGTGAAGGGACGGTCACCCTGATAGATCCAGACTTTAGATTGTGGAGAAAAACTCATAGTACAAATTTAACATTTTATTTAATTTCATATCCTGTAATAGCCGGCCAGATGAAAAAGTTTACATTCTCCTTGAAAATATGTGCAGCACTGCTGTTGTGTCTGGGTTTTATTTCTTTTTCTTCGTCCGGACCTGCGGAAGAAGAGGCCGGGTATATGCAGCAGAAGCTTACAGAACATTATAACGCGGAATCTGGTCCAAAAAATATAAAGAAGTACGAACTTCAGATTACGGACAGGGGCTTTTGCCGTTACAAACGTTATTTCAATAACGGGAAAGTGGAGTACTTCTCCTGTAACCTGATGAAATACAGTGTGCTTGATTATATCGGCACCAATTTATCGGGCACTTTATTTCTCAGAACCAGGGGGGATGACGTCATTGTGCAGACCTATAACGACCGCAGGGGCGGAGATATTGACAGTATGGCCACTTTCATAGCCATACCGCTTAAAAACCTTGAAGCTGAAGACTTGATTGACCTGTCAGATAAGTTCCGGCAGATGAGCCTGAAGCTGCACCAATAGTAAATACCGGTGTTTCCATATGACGCGTAGCGATCACAATTGTTGTGCCCCGGGCATGCTGGTTAAACAGGTGCTCTACGAGTTCAGGGTCGTTGTTATCTTTTGATAAATGTGAGAGCAGCAGGTGACTCAGTTTGGCTGGCCGGAAGTTGTTAAACAATTCCAGCGCCTGTGTATTGCTGAGGTGACCCCAGCCACCACTGATCCTCCTTTTGAGGTAATAGGGATATTTTCCGTTTTGTAAAAGATCTTCATCATAGTTGGCTTCAAGAAAGGCAGCATCACATTGCTGAAAATGCAGACTCAGCTGATCGCAGACGCGGCCAAGATCGGTGAAGACCCCCACTTTGATGTCACCACAGGAAACCATAAAACTATGGGGTTCTGCGGCATCATGTATTTTTGGAAAACAGGTAATGTTTAAGGACCCGATCTGCACAGTCTCGTGACTCGAAAACGTTCGCGTCAGTTCTTCAGGCAGGTTGAGCCGGCAATTGTTCAGCGTGCCCGGCGTGATATACACCGGAATACCAAATTTTTTGGACAGTACTGTCAGGCCACGGATATGGTCTCCATGTTCATGGGAAATGAAAATCGCTTTTACCTTTTTCATCGATAAACCCAGGCGGAGCATCCTTTTCTCGGTCTCCTTGCAGGAGATCCCTGCATCTACCATGATGGCCTCTTTCGAGTTCCCAACATAATAACAGTTTCCGTTGCTGCCGGAGTTTAACGACGTAATAAATAGCGGGTTACAATCCATTCGCTCTTGCTGTAATTTCTGCAATATCTAAAACCTTTACATTGTCATTCTGATCCTTCATCTTCACACCATCACTCAGCATGGTCATGCAGAAAGGGCATCCTGCCGCGATGATATTTGGGCTGGTTTCCAGTGCTTCTTCGATGCGCTCAATGTTGATGTCTTTGTTTCCTTTTTCGGGTTCTTTGAACATCTGGGCACCACCGGCACCACAGCATAAGCCATTGGATTTACAGCGTTTCATTTCTACGAGCTGTGCATCCAGTACTTCCAGCGCCGCACGCGGTGCTTCGTAGATACCATTACCACGTCCCAGATAGCAGGGGTCATGGTAAGTGATCTTTTTGCCTTTGAAACTTTCTCCGCCTTCGGCTTTCAGCTTTCCGTCATTGATCAGGTCCTGGATCAGCTGGGTATGGTGGATTACCTCGTAAATACCGCCCAGTCCGGGATATTCGTTTTTTATCGTGTTAAAGCAGTGCGGACATCCGGTAACGATCTTTTTGATGTTGTAGGCGTTCAATACCTCGATATTGGTCATCGCCTGCATCTGAAACAGGAATTCGTTTCCGGCACGTTTTGCAGGATCGCCGGTGCAACTTTCTTCTGTACCAAGCACTGCATATTTGATGCCTACGTGATGAAGGATCTTGCAGATATCGCGGGTAGTTTTTTGTGCACGTTCGTCATAACTTCCGGCACAGCCTACCCAGAACAAGATTTCAGGTTCTTCGCCCCTTGCCATCATTTCTGCCATGGTAGGCACTTCTATATTTAGTTTCTCAGTCATTATGCAGCTTAATTAGTTTTCTTTGGCCCAGTTAAACCTGTCAGCCGGTGAATACTTCCATGGCGCACCATTGTTTTCAATATTGCCCAGCATGCTGCTGATGCTTGACGGCGCCTGCGACTCCTCCATTACGGCATACCTTCTCAGGTCGGTAATAATGGCCAGCGGGTCAATGTTGATCGGGCAGGCTTCTACACAGGCATTGCAGCTGGTACAGGCCCATAACTCTTCACGGGTGATATAATCATCGATCAGGGATTTGCCGTCTTCAAATGCAGCACCACCCTTGTCCAGCGTTTTCCCTACTTCCTCCATACGATCGCGGGTATCCATCATGATCTTACGTGGGGAAAGGAGTTTGCCGGTGATGTTTGCCGGGCATACTGCAGTACAGCGTCCGCATTCAGTGCAAGTATAGGCATTCATGAGGTTTACCCATGTCAGATCATTTACATCTTTTGCACCAAAACGTCCGGGATCTCCCTCAGGAGGAGTAAATGAAGGATCAAGCATGGCCTTCACCTCGTTGGTTACACTCTGCATGTTCGTAAATTCGCCTTTTGGCTCCAGATTGGAGAAATAGGTATTTGGAAACGCAAAGAGGATGTGGAAATGTTTGGAGTAGGGCAGGTAGTTGAGGAAGGCGAGGATTCCAATAATGTGGAACCACCAGCAGCCTCTTTCTATGGCGATCAGGCTTGCCTCATTTGCAGGCAGCAGGTTTTGCAGGTACTGACTAACCGGAAAAGCCCCGGCACTGATGTAGTGATGCGAACCGAGCAGCTGTAGTTTTGCATCTGCAGCGTTCATCAGCAGGAAGGCGGTCATCAGCAGGATCTCGGTGAAGAGAATATAGTTGGCATCAGATTTTGGCCATCCTGTCAGCTCGCGGGCCATAAATCTTTTTAATTTTAAAATATTTCTTCTGATGAGGAAGATGACGCAGGAAATCCATACACCAAGGGCGAGAATTTCGAAGCCACCAATCAGAAAATTGTACAGACTGCCGAGGCCACCGAAGATGCGGTGCGTACCAAATACGCCGTCGATCATGATCTCCAGTACTTCAATATTGATAATAACGAAGCCCACATAGACGATAAAGTGGAGGGCAGCAGGGATGGGGCGCACTACCATTTTGGTCTGACCAAAGGCAACCTTTAGCATGGTTGTCAGTCTTTTAGCTGGCTGATCTGAGCGATCTGCCGGCCGGCCAAGCCTGATATTACGGATCACTTTTTTCAGGTTGATGCTGAAAAATGCGATTGCCGCTATGGTGAGGGCTATAAATAGAATTTGTGAAATCATTACCGGGATATCTTTTACTTCATGCTAAGTTAAAATAAATAGCAGAAAGAAATTACTATGCTTGCATAATTATTTAAAATTTAGAGCAGTTTTAAATAATTGAAAGGCCTTTTTAAAATTATTTCAAAAAAAGTTTTGTTATTAAAAAAAAGAAACTACATTTGCACTCCCAACAACGGGGAACATGATCGAAATCAAGTTCAATAAAAGTTGGTGCGGTAGCTCAGTCGGTAGAGCAAAGGATTGAAAATCCTTGTGTCGGCGGTTCGATCCCGTCCCGCACCACTTCTGCAAAAAGCTTCAGAGAAATCTGAAGCTTTTTTGTTTTACAGCGATTTCTGCTGTCATTTATTAATTTAATCAACTCATTTTAACAGTCAGTTAATATCATCGCGACATCTTTGAAGCGATATGACTAACAACGCCTTAGAAGATAATCTGTTGCTTTCCCGCATCAAAAACAGCGAAACGCCGGCTTTTGATCAATTATTTTTAAAGTATCACCCTAACCTTCTGCGTTTCTCCAGGTCATTGTTACCCTATCCCAGTGATGCTGCCGAAGACCTGGTGATTGAAGTATTTCATAAACTGTGGCAGGACCGCAGCTCTATCATCATTCATTCTTCTCTTTCTGCATTACTGTACAAATGTGTTAAAAACCGTGTGTACGACCATTACCGTAAGCACAAAATGGCCGTTCTCACCACTCTGGAAGAAATGCCTGAAGACCTGGATCTTCATTATGCAAGCCCCGATCAGGTCTTCGATTACAAAGAGCTGGCACAAAATCTTGAACGCCTCATTAAAAAGTTGCCAGAAAAAATGCAGGTCATCTTCAGAATGAGCAGGGAAGATAACCTGAGTTATCAGGAAATTGCTGATCTGCTGGAGATCTCCCTTAACTCTGTAAAAACACAGATGTACAGGGCCGTAAAATACCTCAAAGAAAGCTATCGCCTGGATAATATGGCCTTTTAAAAAAAAAAAGTTTTTTTCTTGTCATGAGTTCATCTCTGTTTTACGTCCTGACTTAAAACAAGATTGATTTGGAAGAGAAAGAGCTTTATCTGCTGATCACACGATACCTGTCTAACACTACCAGCACTGAAGAAAACGAAGTACTGGCGGATTGGCTCGCTGCAGATAAAAAAAACGAACAAACATTTGAAGAAATCAAGCTCATCTGGCTTGGGTATCAAAGGTCTGCTGATGCAGAAAGCATGAATGCGCTGGATAGACTGCATTCCAGAATAGCTGCGGAGCAGCCGGCTTTAGCCCCTGCCAGATGGCACCGCTTTAACCGCTACATCACTGCGGCCGCAGCAGTAATTGTCATTGCTGCAGGATGGTTTGCTTTTGAATCATTGAGGGCTGAAGGATCAGCAATTTATTTAAGCGTTAACACCACATCGGGCCAAAAGAAAAAGCTGACACTCGAAGATGGCACCAAAGTCATCCTGGGACCTGAAAGCTCACTCTCTTATCCAAAATCATTTGACGATGCCAACCGTAAGGTTTCCATCACCGGAGAAGCCTTTTTTGAGGTCAGCAAAAATCCACACAGACCTTTCATCGTACAAACAGCAGCAATGAATGTACAGGTTTTAGGTACACATTTTAACATCAGCGCCGGCAAAAGCGATGCAGTAAACACAGTATCCCTGTTTGAAGGAAAAGTAAGAGTTAAACTGAAAGATGAGCAGAGCGAAGAATACATGTTAAAACCCGGGCAGGAGCTGTCTGTGAATCGCCATACGCAGCGGGTATTTCAGGATCAGCTTGACTCAGCATCGGTTTTAGGCTGGTTAAACAATGTCCTGATCTTTAAAAATGAGGAATTGGGAGAAGTTGCCCCGCGCATAGAGAAAATGTACGGCGTGAAGATAGTCTTTACCGACCAGGCTACGGCAGACACAAAACTCTATGCCATGTTCAATAATCAAGCCCTCACTGAAGTGATGAATACCATCTGTGCATCGGGCACGCTGGCCTATCACCGGGAAGGGAACAAAATTTACATCAAATCAAAATCTTATAAGGAAAAGTCCACATCAACCCTTTAAGTCCTGCCAGGCTGCGGCTTAAAAATCAAGAACCGACATCTGCAAATGCCGGTCCAATCGCTATCAAATTATTGGATATCTAATAAACGAATTACAAACTTATGAAAAAAAAGATTTACCCTACGTCTTTAATTTCCACCCTTTCCAGGGCATTTACCCTGATACTGCTTTTATTATCCTGTCAAATCACTTATGCCGGTGGCCTGGATGGAAATCCCGAAATCACAAAAACGAAATGCTCACTAAAGGCCGTAAACATGCCGCTGAGCACTGTATTTGATGTGATACAAAAACAAACGAACTTCAGCTTTGTGTGTGTTGACAATACAAACCTGCTCAATAAAAAAGTCAACCTCAGCGTAAATGACGAAAATGTATTTATAGTGCTGAACACCATTGGTAAAAACCTGGGCTTTACCTACAGCCAGTCGGGCAGCCAGATCATGGTGAAACCCGTTATTGCTTCAGCAGTTGCTCCTGCAGCAAAAATGATCAGAGGCCACGTCACCGATATTAAAAAGGAAAGTCTTCCGGGTGTGTCTATTATCATTAAGGGAACAAATACCGGGACTGTAACCAATCAGGATGGCGATTTCTCCCTGAAAGCCAATGCTGGTGATGTATTGGTATGTAACTATATCGGCTTTCAGCCCAGGGAAATTGTTGTTGGTAATGAAAACACTTATACCATCGTGCTGGAAGAAAGCGCCAATGGTCTGTCCGAGGTGGTAGTAACTGCCCTTGGTATCAAAAAGGAAAAAGCTAAATTAGGTTATGCGGTACAGGAAGTAGAAGGCGAAAGCTTAGTCAAAGCACGGGAACCCAATTTGGTAAACTCACTTACAGGTCGTGTGGCGGGTTTAACTATAAGCACCTCAACTGACCTGTTTCAGGATCCCGGTATCTCCTTACGTGGTCGCAAACCGCTGATCGTAATTGATGGGATTCCCGATCAAACCGCGGATTTGTACAAAGTAAATGCCGACGACGTTGAAAGTATTACTGTGTTAAAGGGTGCCAACGCATCTGCACTGTATGGTTCCATTGGTGGCAATGGTGCGATTATGATTACTACCAAGCGCGGTAAAGGTAAAAGCCTGAGCGTAGAAGTAAATTCATCAAACCAGGTGCAGCCAGGTTTCATCCGTATTCCAGAAGTTCAAACTACCTATGGTGCCGGTAATTATGGTAAGTATGAGTATGTTGATGGTTCTGGCGGAGGAGCTGAGGGTTCTGGATGGATCTGGGGTCCTAAACTTGATCAGCGCGATCCCGGCACGCCAAGTGGTTTTTTTGAAACGCCGCAGTTTAACAGCCCTGTAGATCCTGTAACAGGAAAATTGGTTCCGCTACCCTATATCTCAAGAGGTAAAGATAATGTCAAAGATTTTTTTAATACGGGTATTATATCAAGTAATAACATCAGTATTATGCAAAGCTCCGAAAAAGGATCGTTCCGTGCTTCGGCCTCGCATATCTATCAGAAGGGTATTGTGCCAAATACCGATCTCAATAATAGTTCATTCACTATATCAGGGAATTATAAATTATCAGACGCCATCACTATGGATGCAAGGCTGAGCTACAACAAACAGTTCACCGATAACTATCCCGAAACCGGATACGGCCCCACCAACTATCTCTATAACCTTGTTTTATGGACTGGTGCTGATGTAAGCGTTAAAGACCTCAGGAATTACTGGGCGCCGGGACAGGTTGGCCTGCAGCAGCGTAATTATAATGTATCCTACTATAATAATCCTTATTTCCAGGCATATGAATACCTGCGTGGTTACAATAAGGACAATACCTTTGGCTCATTGAACCTGTCTTACAAAGTAAGTCCTGAGTTTTCAGTACAATTCAGAAACGGGATAAACACATATGGATTGAACCGTACTTTCAAAGAGCCTAAAAGTTATATTGGCTATGGTAATAAGTCGAGAGGTCAGTTTACTGTGGAAACCGGTAATTACTTTGATATCAATACCGACCTTATTGGCGACTATAACCATACATTCACTGACAAATTCAAGATCCATGCTCAGGTTGGGGCCGCCAATTATTACCGCAACAACAAATACGGTTCTACGAACACTGACGGGCTGATCATCCCCGGTTTTTATAACCTGAGTAACTCAGCGAGCCCCCTTCAGGGAGAGAACTTTCTGGAGGAAAGAAGGACAAGCAGTGTTTACGGTGTATTGGATTTAGAGTTCCTGAATGGTATTTATGTAACCGCGACGGGTAGAAATGATATCATTTCCACCCTGCCTACTGCCAATAACAGCTTCTTCTATCCCTCGCTGAATACTTCATTTGTACTTTCTCAGCTCTTTAAATTACCAAAAGATATCACTTACTTAAAACTGAGAGGTGGCTGGTCGAGAGTATCAAGTGGAAAGCTTACTGATGATGACTATACCTATGCGTACCTGCCTTCATTTACAAAGGGGGTCATCTGGAACAGTCAGCCTTCTTTAACCTACGGAAATGTGTTACTGACGAATAACTTAAACCCACAGACTTCTGATAGCTGGGAGATCGGTGTGGATACCAAAGTCTTTGATAACCGCATTGGATTTGAAGCTACTTATTATCAAACGCGTGACTTCAACAATATAGCCAGCATTCCGATGTCTGTTTCAAGTGCTTACAGCAGTCAGTTGGTGAATGGTAACGTATTTCAACGCAAAGGTGTAGAGTTTGTGCTTAGCGGTTCACCTGTTCGCAGCAGAGATTTTAAGTGGGATGTAGCGGTCAACTTCGCCCAATATCGCCGTTACCTGAAAGAGATTTATGGGGGTGCAGCAACGCTAAATGGTTTAAAAGTGGGCGACCGTACAGATAAGATCCTGACTACAGTGTATCAGACAGATCCAAATGGAAATGTCATCTATGGCAGTAATGGTTTCCCGGTAAATGACAACTTTGCTCGCGCTGTAGGAAATGGAGATCCAAACTGGGTTTATGGTATGGAAAACACGTTTAACTATAAAAGCTTCAGCCTGAAGTTCCTGGTTGATGGTCGTTTGGGAGGGATGATGTACTCCACTACCAACCAGAAAATGTGGTGGGGTGGAACTCACCCGGGTACAGTTAACCAGTTCCGTGAGGATGCCAATCAGGGTAAAGCCACTTTTGTGGGCCAGGGTGTAGTGATCACCGGTGGTGCGGCAAGCTATGACGCTCTGGGAAATATTACCAGTGATACACGTACGTTCGCGCCAAATACCAAGGCGGTCAACTACATTGATTATATGACCACCACCAGCAACGCTGCCTATAATAACTATAATTATTTCTCGCAATCCTTTTTGAAACTGCGTGAGGTAACCCTAACCTGGCAGGTGCCAAACCAGTGGCTGTCTAAAAGTTTTATCAAAGGCCTGAATGTATCTGCGGTGGGGCGAAACCTTTTGTTACTGTCAAAAATGCCAAACGTAGATCCGGATCCGGCGAAGGATAACCTGCAGACTCCATCTGTACGCTCAATTGGTTTAAATCTTAATATGAAATTTTAATCACTGGTAATATGAACAAATTTATTTCAATACTGATGGTTAGTATGCTAATCATGCAGTCAGGCTGTAAAAAATTCAGCGAGTTCCAGACCGACCCAAATAAGTCGACAGTTGCAACACCGGATCTGCTGCTGAACTCAATAGAGCAAACTGCTTTTCAATCGACGGATATTACCGTTGCATTTACCACCCGCCAGATGGTATATACTGATGCGGTAAGCCTTAACCAGTATTATGGCTGGGCAAGGACAAGCTTCAGCACCTATGATAACCTGCGCCAGGTCTTAAAGATGGAGCAGGCGGCAGCTGCACAGGGCAAACCAGAATATCTTCCGCTGGCTAAGTTTTTCAGGGCCTGGTATTTTCTGCAACTCACGCAAACATTCGGGGACATTCCCTACAGTGCGGCGCTCAAGGCTGAGGAGGGGATGACGCAGCCTGTCTACGACAAGCAGGAAGATATTTATCTGAGCATCCTTGATGATCTGAAGGCTGCCAATGCCCTGATCAGCTCATCTACTGCAGCAGTGCAGGGCGATATTGTGTATAGTGGCAATATGCAGCGCTGGAAAGCTGCTATTAACTCCCTGTCTTTACGGGTGCTGATGAGTATGTCTCTCAAGCAGGACAATGCAAAGTTTGATATCAAAAAGCGCTTTTCAGATATCGTGAATACACCCGGAACCTTTCCCTTGTACACGAGTAATGATGACAATGCTCAGTTGAAATTTTACGATCTGCAGGGTAACCGCTATCCATATTTTAACAACAATGATATTCAAACCACCAATTATATGGAGGAGACCTTTGTGGATCTGTTAAAATCACTGAGAGATGTGAGGTTGTTTAGCTTTGCCGATAAAGCACCAAAAAACTCGGCACTGCCAGCTACAGATTTTAACGCCTATGGTGGCGTAAAAGGAAGTGCCGCTGTCAATGAAAACAAGATCCGTGTAGTTGCGGGTGAAGCCTCCAAGGTTAATCCAAGATATTACAATAATCCTGTGAACGAGCCAAGTGTCGCTTTGGGTTATGCTGAGCAGCAGTTTATACTTGCCGAAGGCGTGGTAAGAGGATGGATTGCCGGAAATGCTGAAGATTACTATCAGAAGGGTGTGAATGCCTCGATGAAGTTCTACAATATCGCACAGCCGGAAATCGATGCCTACCTTGCGCAAAGCAGCACCAAACTCAACAATGGTGATCCTATCAAACAGATCATCACACAAAAGTATATTGCATCCTTCATGAACAGCGGCTGGCAGTCATTTTATGAGCAGCGCAGAACGGGCTTCCCTGTCTTTGATGTATCTGGTGCAGGTATGCTGAATGACAGAAAGATTCCTAAACGCTGGATGTATCCCGAGACCGAATTGCAGCTGAACCAGCAGCATGTTGCTGAGGCAATCAGCAGACAATTTCCTGAGGGGGATAATATTAATGGGGTAATGTGGCTGCTGAAACCATAGTACTGAAGATATAAATCAATACATTTATTCAAATAATGAAGATGACCAACAGATCAATTTTATCCCTCTTGCTGCTGCTTTTCAGTTCAGCAGGATTTGCACAGCAAACCAGAAAGACCGTGTACGTTATTGCTGATGGCATCCCGGCGGATGTGATTGAGCGTTTGGATTTGCCAAATATCAAAAAGATCAGATCAGAAGGCAGTTATACCCGCATGCATGTGGGTGGTGATGTGGCAGCCTATAATCAAACACCTACGATATCTGCGGTAGGTTATAACAGCTTGCTGACAGGCACCTGGGTCAATAAACACAATGTTCCTGACAATGATATCAAAGCTCCGAACTATAACTATCAGAATGTTTTCAGGTTGTTAAAAGCGCAGTACCCGGCAAAGAAAACCGCTATTTTCTCCAGCTGGGAAGATAACCGTACCAAACTGCTGGGCTACCACCTGCCGGAAGCGGGGAATCTCGACGTCGACTATTTCTTTGATGGATATGAACTGGATACGGTAAAATTCAAACACGATCCCGCGCGTAACTTTATGCACCTGATAGATGAAAAGGTCATACAGGAAGCCTCGGCAACAATAAAGCAGCATGGTCCTGATCTTTCATGGGTGTACCTGGAATATACCGATGATATGGGTCACATGCATGGCGATAGTCCTGAGTTTTATGCCAGCGTGAAAATGCTGGATGCGCAACTGGGTAAATTATATGAGGCGATAGCGTATCGGAAAGCACATTTTAAAGAAGAATGGCTGCTGGTAGTGACGACCGACCACGGTCGCGACGAGAAAACAGGTAGTGGCCATGGCGGGCAGTCGCCACGCCAGCGTAACACCTGGATGCTGAGCAACTATCGCCCGCTCAATGCGTATGCGGCACGATACCAGCCAGCGATCGTAGACATTATGCCTACGATTACCCGTTTCATGAATATCAATGTGCCACAAAATGTGAAGCGTGAAATTGACGGCACAGCCCTGATCGGCAAAGTTTCTGTTGCAGAGCCTGCAGCTATCTATGTTCAGGGTAATGTGGATATTACCTGGAAAGCGGTTGATCCGGCAGGCACAGTAAAAGTATGGCTGGCCACCACCAATGCTTTCAAAGATGGCAAGCCAGACACATACAAACTTATGGCTGAAGTGCCGGTGACAGATCAGCATGCTTTTATCAGTGTCAAAGATCAGCCTTCCAAATTTTACAAGGTAGTATTAGAGGCGCCAAACAATACAGTTAACAGATGGATCCTCCTGGAGGATAAAAAATAACTGACAGAATGGAGTATGATGGGCTTATTTCAAGTGGCGACTGAAAAAGCCCATCATTGCTTTATAGAAATCAATCTGGTTGGATTCTCTGATAAAACCATGTCCCTCGTCGTATTTTACCATGTAGGGTACATCAAGACCTTTCTTTCTGATGGCCTCTACTATGCGGTCAGACTCAGCAATATTTACCCTCGGGTCGTTAGCACCCTGCACAACAAAGAGCGGAGCTTTGATCTTGTCTGCAAAATAGATAGGGGAAACCTCATCCGCCAGTTTTTTTCCTTCCGGGGTATCGATGTCATACCAGATGTATTTTAACCATTCAATGTAAGGGCCAGTAAATGAAGGCAGCGACTTAAAGAAAGTAGTAATATTGGAAATACCTACATAATCCACACCTGTCTTGTATAATCCGGGACTTTGAATTAAGCCCATCAGCGTCGCATATCCACCATGGCTGGCGCCGAAAATTGCCACATTCTGTTTGTCTACCCAGCCTTGCCTGATGGCATAATTTGCACCATCTTCCAGGTCGGCCATGATCTTTCTGCCGGTCTGATGATAACCTGCCTGATAAAACTTCTTCCCATATCCGTCAGATATTCTAAAGTTGATCTGCAGCGTTGCATACCCCCTGCTGGCAAACAACTGTGCTTCTGCATTGAATCCCCAGAGGTCTCTGAATAAATGCGGTCCTCCGTGCGGATTCACGATCACTGGCACTTTCTTTCCATTCAATGCTTCCTTTGGCAGGGTAATATAGCCATGAGTTGTCAGGCCGTCTCTGGATTGGAATTGAATAGGTTTCATCACCGCCATATCTTCTTCCCTGAGATCAGGTTTCAGCTCAATCAGTAAGGTTGATTTTTTTGTCGCAATGTCATAGTGATAAAATTTCCCGTATTGGCGGTCGCCCGACACCTTAATCAGATACTGATCTTCATCAAGGGTACGTCCCGTGATCTCAATCTGATAGTTTTTAAACTTCTTTTGCAGGTCTGCATAAATTTTCCTGAAGGATTTGCTGATCGGTTTGATGGTATATTTCTCTCCCTGGTAATCCACATAATCCAGTTCCCATTTTCGTGTCTTTGCTAACTTTAAGTTGGAAAGGTCGAATACCGGGTCTGTATAAACTTTCTTTATTACCTTTTTCTTTTTAAAATCGAACAGGACGATTTGTGCCTTGTCATTGTAAAGATCAGTAAGCACATAAGCATCATCAGGATTTTCTGTAGCATAATTGAAGGACAAGATGGAGAATTTATCATCCCATTTTGTGGTTTTTATCAGCTTGAAATCCTGGTCTTTTTCTGTTTTGTAGTAATGCTGGATATCCAGGTGACTGATTTTATTGAATCCTTTCAGGTTGCCGTCTTTGTCGAAGTCGAACTGATTGATCGGATTTGAGATATCCTTGTTCTCATATAATTTCTCTGCTTTTCCGCTTTGTGTATTGATTCTGTATGGTTCAAAGATCTGTTTGTCCTCCAGGTTCATGGTCACAATCACAAAGTCCTCATTTTCCGGAAGCCTGTTGATCAGGTTAGCTTTTACACCCTCATAGGGTGTCAGGTCGATATTGTTGCTGCCATCGGTATTGACGGCATAAAGATGAAAATTCTCATCTCCGTTATTGTCCATCATATAGATCAGCCTGCCTTCATTTGCCCATCCAAAAGCAGCGATTAACTTATCTTTTTCTTCCAGGGCAGTAGTGACCTTGCCTGAGCTGGTTTCTTTGATGCGCACGACAGCTTTGCCTTGCTCGTTTCGCTCTTTATACGCTAAAGATTTTCCATTGGGGGAGAGTGAAAAATTCGAAGACTTTGGCGCCTTGAAATAGTCTTCAACCTGGTATTTAAAATTTCCCTGCGAAGCGTCCATGAGCTTCTGCAGTTCCTCTTTACTGGATACTAATGCCGGGTTTCCAGGTACTGTTTTCTTTGGATTTTCCTGTGCATTTATCGTATAATACAGACCCAGTAAGATCAGCGCAATAACAATGATTTTCTTTTTCATAGGAGATGATTTTTGAAAGAGAAAGCGTCGGAAACAGCAAAGCCGTTTAAGACAAACGGCTTTGCTGAGGTAAAAATTAAATTATTTGTACTTAATAAATACTGCTCTTATTTTCTTTTCTTTTAAGTTGCTGGTGGTGCTGTTTGAAGAGACTGTTGCCTTGTTCTCCTTTTTTGTACTGATAGTACCACCATTGGATGTAGAAGTAGCAAAGACTTCTTCCTCCATAGAAAAGATCACGCCATCAGCGCCTTTCTGTTTTGCCAGCTCGACAATCTTTGCCTGCGTTTTTTCCAGCGAACGAAAGCCTTTACCAAGCTCGGTTTTACCCATTACAGTATGCGCCTTTGTGACATCGGCGGCGTCAAAATACTCATCTACATTTTGCGTTGCCGGGTACGTTTTTCCGAAGTATTTCTGTGCGAAAGAGGTATTAAAGGATAGTATTCCAAATACCAGAATTAAAATTGATGTTTTCATATTTGTCAGATTATATTATTTATTTTGAGTCTCAAAGGTAGCACCTGCAGTTGTCCGGAATGTCAGATTTGAACCCAAGTGATCCAAATTGGGAATGAAGCAGCCAAATTGCTATGCTGAACTGACAGGCTGATTAACAGCCAAATCAATACATTTGTGCTACCTTTGGATATGTATAAAAAATACCAGATCAAGTGGCTGCTGATACTTGCGGCAGTCATGATCACCGGTACGGCACTTCTAGGACAGGAAGATCTGGCGAAGGCAAAATGGTGGCATTTTTTAGACCATGCCTTCAAGATCTTTGTCCCTATGGCCGGTTGCTGGCTGATCGATGGCTACTTCCTTACAAATCATTTTACGCGGCTGTCGGGTTTTGTTAAACATTTTCTGGCTATCCTGCTGGGAATGGTAGTGCTTTTTGTGCTGGGTTTCCTCATCGATCGGATCAGACCCGAAAACTATCTCTACACCAATGAAATCGGATACCGCTCAGTAAAGGATCTCATCGTGCACCTCGGGGGGAATACCTTCCTTAGCCTGGTGTGCTATTTTATTTTTTCCGACAGATACACCAGTGCCAGGCTCAAGACCACCATAGTGGAAAAGGCCCTTCTTGAGCAGGCTCATCTCAGGGCACAACTGACATCGCTCCAGCAGCAGATCAGCCCGCATTTCCTTTTCAATTCACTCAGTACCCTCAAGACTATGGTCAGCGATCCTCCGGCAAAAAATTACATCGTCCACCTGGCCGGGGTATACAGGTATTTACTGAGTTTTAACGAGCAGTACCTGACAACTCTTGAGGAAGAGCTCAGGTTTATCAGCTCCTACCTTCATATCCTCAACGAGCGTTTTGGAGATATGCTTAAAGTGCATATTGATATCCAGCCAGCGCATCAGTCACTACTATTACCGCCGCTTTCCCTGCAGCTATTGATAGAGAATGCCATCAAACACAATGTCTGTTCCAAAGAAAGGCCTTTGTATATCTCGATCAGCACGACAGATTTGCCTGCTTTAAAAGTGGAAAACAATTTCCAGCCCAAACGTTCCAGGCTGGAGCGCCCGGGAATGGGCTTAAAGAACATCATTGAACGCTATAAGTTGTTGGTCGGCGAATCCGTGGAGGTGACCAATGACAATGAAAAATTCACGGTCACCATACCCTTGCTCAATCATGAAAGTAATTATAATAGAAGATGAAGAGAGAACAGCGAATGAGCTGAAAAACATGCTTTTGGGAATCGATGGTGATATTCAGGTGGAGGTCATTCTGGGGTCCGTTGCCGCTGCCCTGGCCTGGTTTGAGCAAAACCCGATGCCAGAGCTGATCTTCTCTGATATTGAGCTTGGCGATGGACTGAGTTTCGAAGTATTCAAAAAAATCAGCATTGAAGTTCCGGTCATTTTTTGTACTGCTTTTGATGAGTATGCGATCAGAGCTTTCGAATCCAATGGGATAGACTACCTGCTGAAGCCCATAGATGAGTATATGCTGCAGAAAAGCGTGGAGAAGTATTTACGTTTTAAAGAGCATCTGTTGTCTGGCGGCGAACGTGCCGTCAATATGGAGCGGGTAATTCAGCAAATGGAGTCTCCCTACAAGCAGACCCTGCTGGTGAACTACAGGGAAAAAATCATTCCTGTTAAGCTGGCTGAGGTTGGATTGATCTATTCCTCTGAGGGGACCGTGTCTCTGTATCTTCAGGACAACAGGAGCTTTATCGTGTCCTACACCCTGGAACAGCTGGAGCTGCTGCTCGATCCCTATCAGTTCTTCCGGGCAAACCGGCAGTTTATTGTCAACAGGGACTTTATTGACGACGTGGAATCTTACTTCAACAGAAAGCTGGTGATTTTCTCAAAGGTAAAATCTCCTGAAAAGATCATCGTCAGCAGAATTAAGGCGCAGCTTTTTTTAAAATGGCTGGAGCGCTGACATTATGGGACTTCAATTCAAAGTATATTCCTTCAGAATTCTTATTTTTGTAAAAAATATTTAATATGAGCGTATATAAATCTGATGAGGAAGTTGCTATTCAACGTGAAAGCTGCCTGCTCGTTAGCGCTACAATAACTGAAGTAGCAAAAATATTAAAGCCGGGTATTACTACACTTTCGCTGGATGAAATGGCAGAGACCTTCATCAGGGATAATGGTGCTACACCATCCTGCAAAGGTTACCACGGCTATCCCTATTCACTATGTATTTCTGTGAATGAACAGGTTGTACACGGGTTTCCCGGTAAATATATTTTAAAAGAAGGCGATATCGTTTCCATTGATACAGTAGTCTATAAAAATGGCTTCCATGGAGATCATGCCTATACTTTTGTAATTGGGGAAAGTACTCCTGAAGTGCTCGACCTGGTGAGAATCACTAAAGAGTCACTGTACGAAGGTATCAAACATGCGATTACCGGGAAGCGTACCGGTGACATCGGACATGCAATAGAAAGTTACACCAATGGCCAGCATGGTTATGGTGTGATCAGGGATTTCGTGGGACATGGCGTAGGCCGTGAAATGCACGAAGATCCTCAGATCCCAAATTATGGTAAGCAGGGTAAGGGCAAGAAGCTGATGGAAAATATGGTGCTGGCGATAGAGCCGATGATTACCATGGGTACACACAAAATTTATATGCTTGATGACGGATGGACTGTAGTGTCTGCAGACCAGTCGCCGGCAGTACACTTTGAACATAACGTTTGTGTGAAAAAGGGAGCGCCGCTGATTCTTTCTGATTTCTCTATTATTGAGGCTGCAGAAAAAGCAAATTCCAACCTGAACAGCAGTTATTACTAGATCGTTTTACCATTAAACCAATAACGCCTCATGACCAAACACAAAGTACTTTTTAGCTTTCTGCTCGCAGCAGCAACTTTTGGCAACGCATTTTCTCAAAAAGGATCTGATGCACAGATGATCAGCCGGATCAGGGAAGAGGGGATGTCACATTCCAAAGTGATGGAAACTGCATTTAACCTGACCGATGTAACGGGACCACGACTGGCCAATTCGCCGGGTCTGAAACGTGCACAGGACTGGTCGGTAAACGCCCTGAAAACCTGGGGACTGGTGAATGTAAAACGCGAGCCATGGGGCAAGTTTGGAAAAGGATGGGAAGTACAGAAAAACTATGCAGCGATCACCGTACCGTATTATCATGCTGTGATTGCTATACCAAAAGCCTGGACACCAGGGACCAACGGCCCGATCAAATCGGAAGTGGTGGTTGTCAAGGCCGACTCGATTGTAGATCTTGCTTCATACAAAGGCAAGCTGAAGGGTAAAATTGTCATGCTGAATACAAAACCTCTGGCAGAGCGATCTTTTGAGGCAGACGCTACACGTATTACTGATGCCCAGCTCTCAGAAATGGCAGCTGCAAAAGCTTCGGCAGGAGCAAGACCAAGAGCGGCAGGAAACATGGCTGCATTGGTAAACTTTCGTGCTGCACTCAGTAAATTTTATGTGGAAGAGGGCGTAGGTCTGGTATTGAGCCAGGGCCGCGGTACAGATGGTACGATATTTACCAGTGGTGGCAGAGATTATGCCGATACGTCTAAAACTCCGGCACCTGAGCTGGAAACAAGCAGTGAGGATTTTCA
This sequence comes from Pedobacter sp. MC2016-15, assembly GCF_026239695.1. Classification (GTDB taxonomy): domain Bacteria; phylum Bacteroidota; class Bacteroidia; order Sphingobacteriales; family Sphingobacteriaceae; genus Pedobacter. The sequence continues at coordinate 789,804 of NZ_JAPIVS010000002.1, forward strand.
GCGGATCTTGCGCCTGGTAAATGCTGGTGTGCCTGTAAAGATGGAAGCGGAGGTGAAAACTCAATTTTTTGCTGATGATCTGCAGGGATATAACGTAGTGGGGGAGCTTGCAGGCTCCGATAAAAAAAATGAACTCGTGATCATTGGTGGTCACCTGGATTCATGGCATGCAGCTACCGGCGCTACTGATAATGCTGCGGGCAGCGCGGTCATGTTAGAAGCCATGAGGATCTTAAAGTCTTTAGGATTTAAGCCGCGCCGTACCCTCCGTGTAGTGTTATGGAGCTCTGAAGAACAAGGTCTGCATGGTTCAAGAAATTATGTGCTGAACCACTATGGGGATCCAAAAACAATGACCCTTAAGTCTGCACAGGCAAAGGTTTCTGCTTACTATAACTTAGATAACGGGGCGGGTAAGATCCGTGGAATCTATGCGCAGGGCAATGATGCCGCAGGCGCAGTATTTAAATCATGGTTAGAACCCTTCAAAGATCTTGGGGCAGCAACTGTTACGCTCAATAATACCGGCAGTACAGACCATATACCTTTTGATGCTATTGGAATTCCGGGTTTTCAGTTTATTCAGGACAGGCTTGATTATGGCACCCGTACGCATCACAGTAACCAGGATACGTACGACCGTCTGATTGAGGACGATCTGAAACAGGCTGCTACAGTAGTGGCAACTTTTGTTTATCAAACCTCACAGCGTGAGGAGATGATCCCGAGAAAAGAATTGCCAAAGCCCGCCACGGCAACAAAGTAAGGATCATAAAAAAAGGGGCTTGAATCATATGATTCAAGCCCCTTTTGATGTAAACATATAAAGATATCTCTTAGTGTTCTTTCACTGGCTTTCTCTCCTGAGGAGCAACAGGTAAGATATTTGGAGTAGCGATAGCATTCAGGTTATAAACGATGTTTCCGTTTCTGATCGTCATCTCAGTCTCCAGTCTGTTTTTACCTTTCACCTGACCATCCCTGGCATAAAAACCGAAGTCGCCCTCACGCAGGTTGAAGATCGCAATATCTGCTACAGAACCTACAGAAAGGTTTCCCAGTTCTTCGTGTTTAATCTCCTTTGCAGGGTTCCAGGTGCTGGCAGCAATCACCTCATTGAAAGGCATACCGATGGCCATAAACAGCGACATGATATTAGGCATGCTCTTCATCGGGCCATTCATACTGCCCGTGTGCAGGTCGGTACTGATGGAGTTTGGATAAAAGCCACTCTTGATTGCAGGAGTTCCCTGTGAGAAAAGGAAACTGGCACCACCAAAGCCTACGTCAAAGATAATCCCTCTCTCGCGGGCTTTCAGCACGAAAGGTTTTACCTTATTGGTTTTGATATCCACAATTTGCTCTCTTCCGTTTGTTTTTGTGATACCTACACCGTCATCACCACCAAAGCAGTGCGTATAGATATCGCCGGGACGCAGTTTTACACTAAACAATGAATCCAGCGGCAGGTAAGGATCGGCACCACCGAAATCAATCATTACCGGGATGTTCGCAAGTTTTCCGGCTTCGACGGCTCTTTCTGCGGGTTCCCAGCGGTGGCCATTGAAATGCGCCAGTTTTACGCCAACAATATTCTCAGGATATTTTTTAGCCATTTCGGCAGTCTTCTGAGCATCCATCTGATCGATGTCATTCTCAAATTTACTACCGGCCATCCCTTCGCCTACGATATTCAGCTCTGAAAATACCCGGGTCTGTGACCTGTCTATCGTTTGTTTTTTGAATGTTTCAAAGGTTTTCCATCCGGATGATCCGGCATCTACAACCGTAGTTACTCCGGCAGGGAAGGTGAACCCATCTGCAGGTAAGGCCAGAGGTCCGTTTCTGTAGGTTCCCTGAAGATCCGTTCCCCAGAAAAAGTGTACGTGTATGTCTACCAGTCCGGGAGTAACATAGAGACCTTTGGCATTTACAACCTGACGGCCCTGTTTGGCATCAATGTTTTTGGCAACCATGACGATCTTCCCGTCATTTACAGCTACATCCATCAGTGCATCGATTTTGTTTTTGGGGTCAATGACATGACCTCCCTTAATGACCATGCTGTAAGCAGGACTGCTTTGGGCATGTGTACTGCCGGCAAAAAGCATTGCCAGTGCAGTGAATAAGAGTGGGATCTTATACATAATGTGAGTTTAAAGTTTAATAATAAGGATGAAACTAACAGAAAATCTTCAGTCCTCCGCATATATAACAGGAATGATATTAATTTTTTTATCGTAAAAGCCAGACTTTATAAGCGTTTACTCTTACAGGTGGTGAGTACTTTACCTGTTATACCACATAAGAAGTAGCAATATTCAATCTGGAGGATATTCATTTTATTTGGGATTTTAAATTATTGAGTTTTTAATAAAATCAGAGCTTATTTGGCTTTTTTGTGGATATGAATAATAAATAATTGATTTTTAATATTTATTATTGAAAAAAAGTAATACTTTTATAATATTGGATTGCTAACCAAGTGTAAAACTGGCTCTTTTGAAGATTCGGGATAAAGAATAAGGCTTAGTGTTTAAAATACACTTAGTATTTGTAGGATTATTCCGGCATTAAAATCAAAAAGGATAAAATCTGTGGTTTAAAAGTGTGAAAACACAAAAAATATCAGATTTTGGTTGAAAAATTTGGATGATTAAATCGAATAATACATTTTAGTGATAAAAAAGGAAATAAAAGCGGAGTTTCTGTCCCAAACATACCAGAAACGAAAGCTCAAAATATCAACTTTAACTAAATACAAAACAATGAAAACCAACAGTAGCTAAACTTTCGCCCGACCAGATCTCCGATGCGATCTACCCAAGTAAGCATTTGATACATCCGGCAAAAAATTCGAAAATTTTACTAACCCACTCACCAAACATCCGAAGTATGAAAAATTCTTTACATGAAAAATGTAATCATGCCCGCTTAACCGTACACGAGAGTTTCGCTACAAAGAAGAACAAAACCCATGTTTCTTCGTCATTGAAAGCAATGAAACTTACCGGTATCCTGGTTGTAGCGGCAGTGCTGCAAGCCGCCGCAGCGCCATCATCAAACCTTTCTTTTGTTAAAACGACTAAACCGTTTTTCATTAATGAAAGCCCAATCGCTAACCACCTTCCTGTTCCGCCAATCGTAATTACAGGTAAGGTAACTGATGCCAAACGTGCACCGCTTCCTGGTGTAAGTGTAAAAGTTAAAGGTTCCAATGCAGGAACAACTACAGATGCAAATGGTAATTTCTCCATCAATGCACCTGACGTATCTACCCTGATCTTCTCTTCCATCGGATTTGCAACACAGGAAGTAGAGGTAAACAAAAGAACATCAATCAATATTACTTTAGCTGAAGACTCCAAAGGTTTAAGTGAAGTAGTAGTTACGGCTTTTGGTGTGAAGAGAGCAAGAAGAGGCCTGGTATATTCCAGCTCTGAGGTTACAGGTTCTTCACTGACAGAAGCACGTGAAAATAACGTAGCAAGCTCACTGACTGGTAAAATCGCCGGTGTGGATGCAAGCCAGATCTCTTCAGGACCAGGCGGATCAAGCCGCGTGGTAATCAGGGGAGCAGGCGCGATCAACCCTAACGCAAACAACCAGCCTTTATATGTTGTAAACGGTTTACCGATCAACTCTGGTAACAGTGGTGCAGGTACAAACACTGTAGGTCTGAACGTTGACCGTGGTGATGGTATCTCTTCCATCAACCCTGATGATATCGAAACGATCACTGTATTAAAAAGTGGTGCAGCAGCGGCACTTTATGGTAGCCAGGCTGCAAACGGTGTAATTTTGATCACTACCAAATCCGGTAAGGCTCAAAAAGGTATCGGTGTAGAATACAGCTCTAACGTTGTTTATGGTTCTCCATCTGCTTATCCAAACTTCCAGGAACAATATGGAGCTGGTATCGATGGGGTAAAACCTACAACTCAGGCAGCAGCCTTAAGTTCCGGCCGTTTATCATTTGGTGCCAAAGTCGATGGATCCAGCGTAGTTCAGTTTGATGGCGTTTCACGTCCGTACTCAGCAGTTGGAGTAAAAAACAACATCAACAACTTCTACAACCTGAGCCGCGACTGGACAAACACTGTTGCCTTCTCTGGTGGTAGCGAGCAATTGAACTTCAGGTTATCAGTTTCAGACCTGAGCTCTAAAGCGCAAACGCCAAACTCTACCTATAACAGAAAAACGGTGAACTTAAGCACCAGAGCTAACATGGGTAAAAACAACCTGGTTAACCTGGAGTCTACCATCCAATACAACATCGAAGATGCTAAAAACAGACCGGGTGTAGGTTATGCAGAACGTAACTCAAGCTGGGGAACTTTCCTTGCCGCCAATACAGTGGATGTGAGAAACTTCGCAGGTCCTAATGGTAATGGTACAGACGCAAACGGAAATGAGATCCAATGGAATCCGGTTCCTGCAGCTTCCAACCCTTACTTTGTAGCGTACAGCACTGGTAACAGTGATAAAACTCAGCGTTTAATCGCAAACGGTAGTATCCGTGTGAACCTGTTGGAAAACTTATTCATCAAAGGTACTGTAGCAAGAGACTTTGCTTACACAGATCTTCAGGATTATGTACCAATGGGAACAGCTTTTACACCGCTTGGTTATTTAAATACTGGTCAGCGTCAGAATGACCGTACCAACTTTAACGCGATGATGAACTACAATACTACGTTCCTCAAAGACTTTAAAGTGAATGCAATGGTGGGCGCCAACCGTGAGCGTTTGTCGGACTTAAACACAAACCTTGGTGGTATCAACTTCCAGGTGCCAAACTTTATCCACATCTCTAACTTAGCTACAATTAACCCTAATACTGACCTTGTTCCTTACAGAAACCGTGGTACTTCCGGTACTAACTCTGTATTCGGATCGGCTGATTTTGACTACAAAGGAATCGTTTACCTGTCATTCACAGGAAGGGAAGATACCTTCTCAACACTGCAGGCTGGAAACAACTCTATCTTCTATCCATCAGTAGGATCAAGTGTGATCATGTCAGACCTGGTTAAATTACCTGAAGCAGTAAGTTTCTTAAAACTGCGTGGTTCATGGGCTAAAGTAGGTAGTAATACCGTAACTCCGGGCCAGATCAACCAGGTATATAGCTTCGGAACATCATTTGGTGGTGTACCGGTACAAAACAATACCAATACATTGATCGACTTCGGTATCCGTCCGCTAAGTGTTTACACTACAGAGGGTGGTTTCGAGGTAAGGTTCCTCAAAAACAGATTGAGCTTTGACGCTACTTACTATAGCCGCGTAACTAAAGACGATCAGCTGGCACCAACAATCTCTCCAACATCAGGTTTCCTTGCTGGTTTCACTAACGTAGGTAAAGTGACTAACAAAGGTATCGAGATCTTACTGAGTGGTTCTGTGGTTCAGGCTAAAGATTTCAGCTGGAACGTAAGCATTCCTTTTGCTTACAACCAAAGTAAAATCGTTGAGCTTGCTCCGGGTTTAACAACAATTGAAGTAGGACAAGGTATCTCTAACCAGGTGAGAATCCTGAACGCCGTAGGACTTCCATATGGTACTGTTCGTGGCTGGGGATTATTGAAAGATGCCAATGGCAACCAGGTTTATAACAGAGCGAGTGGTTATGAAGTGCGCGTAGAAAAAGATCTTGGTGTGGCTAACCCACCTTGGACTATGGGTTTTGGTAACGATTTCAAATACAAAAAATTCTCACTAAACGTATTGTTCGATGCCAAATTTGGTGCTGTTGCCTATAACAACATGTGGTTATACGCTTCGAGGTTCGGTTTAACCAACGAAACTTTACCAGGCAGGGATACAGGTGTGCAGTTAACAGGTGTTGACCAGACAGGTGCGCCATTCAGCAGACTATGGGGCGTTGCCGATGTAGATAACTACTATAACAACTTAGGTAACACGATTTCAGAGATTTCAACTTTCAGCACAGATTTCGTGAAACTGCGTCAGATCATCCTGAACTATACACTGCCTTCGTTGAAACTACAAAAAATCGGTATCCAATCGGCTTCAATCGGTATCGTTGGACGTAACCTTGCTATCCTATACAGAGATAAAAAGACCAAAGCAGCAGGACTTGATCCTGAGATGCAACAATCTGTTGGTAATGCCACAGGTACTGCAGGAGCTGGTGAGCCTAGAACACGCACAATTGGTTTGAACCTGAATGTTAAATTCTAACAATTATATCGATAGAATATGAAAACGAAATTTATAAAAAGCATCTGTCTTGTGGCTGCTACGGCAATAGCGTTATTGCCATCCTGCAGCAAGGACAAACTTGCAGAATTAAATGCACCTCAGAATGCAGTGGGATTTATTATTCCTGAAAATATCTTTACTAACGTATTATTAAACACACCAAGAAACAGCTATTCAGTAATGGCAAGCGGTATGCAATATTTCTCAACTTACAAGGAAGTTCCTGGTGTTGGAGATAAATATTTCAGCTTCAATGGTGCATCGGTTGACTTTGTTGCTTTCTATACCAATAACCTGAACAGGTTGTACGTATTAAACAACGCTCTTGCCGCAACTGACGTGAACAAAAAATCGATTGTGCGTATCCTGCGTGCCTATACTTACCACCAGTTAACTGATATTGCCGGAGACGTTCCTTACTTTGACGCACTGAAAGGTGAACAAGGTACATTGAGCCCTAAATATGATACGCAGCAGGCCATCTATCTGGATATGCTGAAAGAACTGAAAGAATCTGCAGAAGCATTAAACCCTTCAAACCCTTCATTCACTACAGGAGATTTATTCTACAAAGGTGACGTGAGCAAATGGAAAAAATTCGCTTACACTTTGATGCTGAGATTGGCAATGCGTTTATCTGAGGCGAGCCCTGCAACAGCTCAGACATGGGTGCAAACTGCTATCGCAGGTGGTGTCATGACATCTGATGCAGATATCGCGAAGATCACATATACCAATACTACAGGTAACATCAACCCTAAAACTCAGAACCTGACAAACGGTGATTATGCAACTCCGGGTGGCGATAATGTAGAGGGTGGTAAATATGCTGCTACTTTTATCGACAGACTGAAGTCGACCAATGACCCACGTTTATCTGTGATCTCTATCGTATGGCAACAAAATGGTGCTGGTGGCGCATATGTAGCCAACAATAGCCCGGCTGTACAAAGAGGTATGGTGAGTGCAAGTCTGAATACTCGTCCTGCAGATTTTGATACCTATTCTGAGCCTTCTCAGCTGGTAATCAACTTCGCTGCCCCTATCCTTATCATGGGCCCTGCTGAAGCCAACTTACTGGTTGCTGAAGCTGCTGCAAGAGGATGGACAAGCACTACTACTGCTGCATCTGCATACAATGCAGCTGTACGTTCAGGAATGACGCAATGGGCATTATGGCCAACTGTAGGTGTGAGCTCAGGTGTAATCACTGCTGCTCAGATCGACGCATACCTGGCTGCTAACCCTTACGTATCTACTGCTTCTCTTGAAGCACAGATTGAGCAGATCAACACACAAAAATGGTTATCTATGTTTGGTGATGACTATGAGGTTTATGCCAACTGGAGACGTACTGGTTACCCACGCCTGAAAAAAGTAAACTATGTAGGTAACGTAACAGGTGGATTTATGTTCCGTCGTTTCGCTCTTCCGATTTCTGAAAGACTGGTAAACCAGGCGAACTACCTGGAAGCTTTAAGCAGACAGGGATTCTCTGAGAACACTGATGACAACTTACTCACTAAAGTATGGTGGGATAAAAAGGCAGGTCTACCTTTCAACTTCAATTAATTCATAGCTAATGATAATGGGGACAGGGATTAATTTCTGTCCCCATTTGTTTTTATATCCATTTTATATCAAAAAATATGAAACGCAGAGATCTCATTAAATACCTTTCAGTAGCTCCGGTAGTGGGCGCTGTAGGTGCAGGGATTCCATTCCTCTCCGCTAATGCGGCTGTATCCACCGTTGCTAAACGCGATCTGATCAAAGAACTGGGCCTCCGTACATTTATCAATGCTGCGGGAACCTATACCACACATACCGCTTCACTGATGCACGAAGATGTGGTTGCAGCCATCAACGATTCCTCCACACATTTTATCATGATCGGTGATATCCAGGATAAGGTAGGAGAGAAGATCGCTGCGATCTGCCATGCCGAAGCGGCCATGGTAACCTCGGGCTGCTGGTCGGCCTTAGTATTGGGAACTGCTGGGGTCCTTACGGGTACCGACCTGAAGAAAATTGCCCAGCTGCCAAACCTGCAGGGTTTCGAGAAAACACAGATGATTGTGCAAAAATCCCATAACGTGCATTATGTGCATGCCCCAACGAATACGGGTATCGAAGTGGTGGAAGTGGAAACTGCTGAAGAGCTGGAGAAAGCCATCAACCCTAAAACGGCCATGATGTGGTTTTTAAATCTGGCTACCAATGATGGTCAGATTAAACATGAGGAATGGCTGGCCATCGCAAAAAAGCACAAAATCCCAACCATGATTGATATTGCTGCTGATATTCCCCCTGTTACCAATCTCTGGAAATTCAATGAGCTGGGCTTCGACCTGGTATGTGTTTCTGGCGGTAAGGCTATCCGTGGTCCGCAGAGTGCCGGTATCCTGATGGGCAGGGCAGACCTGATCAAAGCGGCACGCCTGAATGCTCCGCCATTTGGGAACAACATCGGTCGCGGGATGAAGGTGAACAAGGAAGAAATCCTGGGTATGTACGCCGCACTGGATCACTACGTAAAACTGGACCACGATAAAGAATGGAAAGACTGGGAAGCACGGGTGGCAGTAATTGAGTCGGCCGTTAAAACCGTTGGAGGCGTAACCACTACAGTGACTGTTCCGCCGATTGCCAACCACAACCCGCTGTTAAATATTGCATGGGATACAGCTAAGGTAAAGATCAGCAGTGATGATCTGGCCCTGGCCTTGCGCAATGGCAACCCTTCTGTGGAGATCATGAAGTTCTCTCCAAACAGCATTAACATTACTGTTTTTATGCTGAAACCGGGTGAAGACAAGATTGTCGCCAAACGCGTTCAGGAAGAACTGAAAAAGGTAAGTTAATCAAATAAAAAAAGAGATGTACAGATATCTGTATATCTCTTTTTTTACTAAAATACAGGCCTGGTTTAGTCGAGCAGGCCTTTTTCCCAATGTCCGAGTTCAAACAGCGCTTCGATCTCTACCGGAATGTTGTCTGGCAATGAGCCAAAGCCCACGGCACTTCTTACACCGATACCATTCTGTTTACCCCAGACTTTCACGAAAAGTTCGCTGCATCCGTTGATGATATAGGGATGTTTTTCAAACTCAGGAACACAGTTGACCATTCCGAGTACCTTGATTACGCGTTTCACTTTATTTAAACTTCCCAGATTGGTTTTTATCGTTGAGAGGATGGTCAGGCCTACCTGCTGTGCAGCCAGTTTACCCTGTTCCATATCGATGTCTTTGCCAATGCGGCCTTTGATCAGTTGTTTGTCATTCTGTACTGGTCCGTGTCCGGAGATATATAAATATTTACCATCAATCAGATAAGGGGTGTAAACGCCGATGGGCGTTGGGGCAGGCGGCAGGATTAAACCGGTTTTCGCAAAATTTTCTTCAGGAGTTGAATTTTCCATTGATCTTGGGTTAAGTGTTTTTATTTAAAAATACTATTTTATTTATATTTTAGTGATATTTCCATCACAACCAGATATGAAGTTTTTCAAAAAACCGCGCACGTTCCGATTTCTTTTTTTACTGACTTTTGTTGCTGCTGTACAACAGGCATTTTCACAGTCGGCCCATGCTCCGGCTTATCCGCTGGTCACCCACAATCCTTATTTCAGTATCTGGTCTGGTACCGATCAGCTGAATGCTTCCAACAGTAAACACTGGACGGGCAAAGAGCAGCCGATGGTAGGCCTGATCAAAGTTGATGAGCAGATTTACCGTTTTATGGGAACTCTGGCGCCACGCTACAGCAGCATTCTGGCAACTGGCGAGGAGAAGCCATCCCGATGGCAGTATCAGGATGAGTACCCCGGTGATGGCTGGCAGGGGGAGTTATTCCCGGATCATAAATGGAAAATCGGGATGTCACCTTTCGGAGATGCCCGCGCCCGGGTAGGCACAGCCTGGACGGGTAAAGATCTTTGGGTACGCCGTAAGTTCAGGCTCAAGACGATACCCACAGGACCCCTGGTGCTTAAACTTCATCAGGACGATGATGCTGAAGTTTTTCTCAACGGAAAGCTGATCGTCAACCGCAAAGGTGCTACGGGCAATATGGTCGTGATCCCTTTTGATGAGGAGATCAAATCGGCTTTAAAACTCGGCGAAAATATCCTTGCTGTTCATTGTCTGAATACAGGCGGCGGCGCATGGCTGGATGCAGGTATTGCGGAGCAGGTGGCCGACCGCCCGATTGATCATTTTCCGCTGGCCGAACAAACTCATGTAGAGATGACGGCTACGCAGACGATATATACTTTCAAATGTGGTGCGGTAAACCTTAAACTAACGTTTAGCTCGCCATTGATCCTGCAGGATATTAAATTACTATCCAGTCCGGCCTCTTACCTCAGCTTCGAAGTGAGTGCCAGCGACGAACTGCAGCACCAGGTTTCGGTTTTTACCGGGATTTCTTCTGACCTTGCCGTTAACCAGTCTTCACAGGAAGTACGCGCAATAGCTTATACCAGCAAAGGGCAGTCGATCTTAAAAGTGGGAACTACAGCTCAGCCCCTGCTGAAGAATAAAGGCGATGATGTGCGGATTGATTGGGGATATCTATATGTCTCGATACCTTTTTCTGCCAACGCAAAACAATATATTACGCGTGCAGAAGATGCTTTGGCTTCCTTCAGGAAAGATGCCAAACCAAGCCGCAACCTCAGGGGAACATCATTGATGCTCAATACTATAATTCCTTTTGGCAGCGTAGGGGCAGAAAGTAAAAAGAAGTTTCTGGTCCTTGGTTACGATGAGTTATATGCAGTGCAGTATTTCAACCAAAACCTGAAACCGCTGTGGCGCGATGTTCCGGGAGCGACCATGGAAGGGCTGCTCAGTGAGGCAGCTATCGGTTATGACAAGGTGATCGGGAAATGTAATCTAACGGATACTACCGTTTACAAGGATGCCCTTGCTGCGGGTGGCGAGCATTATGCCAGAGTTTGTGTCCTGGCCTACCGCCAGAGTATTGCCGCACACCAGCTGGTGAGAAGTCCGGAAGGGGAACTGCTCTTCCTCTCCAAGGAAAACTTTAGCAACGGCTCTATCAATACCGTTGACGTGACCTATCCTTCGGCACCCTTATATCTTCTTTATAACCCGGAACTGCTGAAAGGAATGCTGAACGGTATCTTCAGCTATAGCGAAAGCGGCAAATGGACAAAGCCCTTTGCTGCGCATGATCTGGGTACTTATCCTATAGCCAACGGGCAGACCTATGGTGAAGATATGCCGGTGGAGGAATCGGGTAACATGATTATCCTGACGGCGGCCATTGCTGCGGCAGAGAAAAATGCTGAGTATGCGAAGAAACACTGGAAGACACTGACGGTCTGGACAGACTACCTGGCACAGGCAGGTTTTGATCCGGGCAACCAGCTGTGTACGGATGACTTTGCGGGGCACCTTGCCCACAACGCAAACTTATCTGTAAAAGCTATAGTAGCTATAGGGGCCTATGCCCGCATGGCTGATATGCTGGGAGAAAAACAGACAGGGGCAAAATACCGGCAGCTTGCCGCAGGCATGGTCTCAAAATGGATGCAGAAAGCCGATGCGGGCGACCACTATGCGCTGGTCTTTGACGACCAGAATACCTGGAGCCAGAAATACAATATGGTCTGGGACAAAGTGCTGGCGCTGAATTTATTTCCGCAGCAGGTGTATGACCGTGAGATCAGGTTTTACCTGAACCACCAGAATGCGTTCGGCCTGCCTCTCGATAGCCGTAAAACTTATACTAAATCTGACTGGATCATCTGGACGGCAACGATGGCCGAAAAGAGGGTAGACTTTAAAGCCCTGGCGGAGCCCGTATTTAACTATGCGATGGAAACTTCTTCACGGGTGCCCATGAGCGACTGGCATGAGACGCTGGACGGCAGGATGGTAGGCTTCCAGGCCCGCAGTGTAGTGGGGGGCTATTTCATGAAGGTGCTGGCAGACAAGATGAAGACACCCTGACATGACTTAGCTGATATTGTCTAATGATTTAACAATATGAACCTAAGGGGGATTCTTTGCTGATTCTTTGATATCTATGTATATCAAAATTACCGATCAGCAAATGAAAATATCAAATACCTCTTTCAGCCTTGTATTTAGCCTGATAATCCTGAGTGTAAGTCCTCAGTTTGCAGCTGCCCAAAGTGGCGCCTGTACGATAGATCATGACCATGAAGCGGAAGATAAAACTGAGCCCTTCTTTCTCCGTCCTGCCAGCAGTGCAAGACTGGAAGGTGCAGCAGAATTGCCGCTGAAAGGTAGCAGGAGCATTAAACTGAATACTACTGAGGGTACCTGGCTGTCGCTCGATGTGAGCCCGGATGGTAAAAAGATCATATTTGCGATGCTGGGGGATATCTATGAGATACCTTTTGCAGGGGGAAAAGCCAGACAGCTCACTTCGGGTATTGCCTTTGACTCCCAGCCAAAATATAGCCCTGACGGCAAATCCATTGCTTTTATCTCTGACAGGGATGGTGCAGAAAATGCCTGGATCATGAATGCAGAAACGGCAGCGATGGGCAAACAGCTTACCAAAAGCAGGGATGAATATTTCCAGGGACTGGAATGGTCGCCCGACGGACAATATATCGTGGTTGCCAAGGGTGTAGGTACCCCAAAACTGAACCTCTACCATATCGCCGGGGGCACAGGCTCCCTGCTGACGCCCACACCGGATGATATCAAAACCATAGAGCCTGCCTTTAGCAAGGATGGCGGAAAAATCTGGTTCTCACGCCGTAAGGGGATGTGGGATTACAATGCACAATTACCACAGTACAACCTGGCTACGTTCGACCGTAAAACGGGGGAGATGGAGAACGTAGTCTCGAGATATGGCTCGGCATTTTCGCCAACCCTATCGCCCGATGGCAAATGGCTGGTATACGGTACCCGTTACAATACGGAAACTGGTCTGGTCCTGCATAACCTGGCTACGGCTGAGGAGAAATGGCTTGCCTATCCGGTGCAACATGATGAACAGGAGTCGCTGGCCCCGATGGGTGTGCTGCCCGCCATGTCTTTTACGCCAGACAGCAAAAATGTGGTGGCCAGCTATGGTGGTAAAATATACAGCATCGCTATAGATGCCTCCGGAGCTAAAGAAATTCCTTTCCAGGTAGAGACGGAAATCATGATCGGCCCCAAGCTGGAGTTCAAATACCCGATCAGGGATGATGCACAGATAGCGGCAAACCAGATCAGGGATCTTACGGTATCTCCAAATGGTAAAAAAGCGGTATTTACAGCTTTTAACAGGTTGTATATCATGGATTATCCAAATGGTACGCCAAAAAGGATGACCAGTATGGAACTTACGGAAGCACAACCGGCATGGTCGCCCGACGGGAAAACGATAGCCTATGTCACCTGGGACGACAAAGATGGGGCGTTGTATAAGATAAATGCCGCTGCGGGGAGTAAACCTCAGCTGCTCACAGAAAAAGGGTTTCTCTTTCAGGAACCCGTATGGTCGCCCGACGGGACAAAGATCATCTTTGTGCAGGGGCTGGCTACAGGTTACCGCCTGGGGACCAATAACAGGGCTGCTGCGAAGCAGTCTGTCAGCTGGATTGCAGCAACTGGTGGAAAACTTAATTTTATCTCCAAAGCTATTGGTGCGAAACCGCATTTCTCCAATAACGACGGACTGATCTATATGAGTAATATGGCAGATGGCCTGTTTTCGGTCGACTGGAAAGGGCAGAACAAAAAAGGGGCTGTAAAACTCACAGGCATCACTACCTACGATTTCAGCAACACCAACGGCGCACAGTTCAGCTTCTTCAGAAGGACTGCTACACCATCAAAGATCATCAAATCTCCAAAAGGGGATAAAGCACTGGCCCTGATTGCCAATGATATTTACATCGTGACCGTTCCTGAAGCAGGGGCCGTAACACCGGTAATTTCCGTAGCTGATGTCAGCAAAGCCTCGTACCCCAGCTGGAAGATCACTGAGATTGGTGCGGAGTTCCCGTCATGGTCTGAAGATGGAAAGAAAGTGTACTGGTCGCTCGGCTCGAGTATGTTCGCCTACGATCTGGACAAAAAGGAAACTACAGGATACACACCTGAAGAAGCAGAAGTGTCGGTGAGCATTGCCCGCGATATTCCACAGGATGAACTGCTGCTGCAGGGTGGCCGTATCATCACAATGAAAGGGGATGACGTCATCGAGAATGGAGACATCCTGATCAGGAATAACCGTATCGTTGGCGTAGGTGCTTCGGGATCGCTATCGCCTTCAGCAAAAGCAAAGGTGATCGATGTAAAAGGTAAAACGATCACTCCGGGATTTTTCGACCTGCATGCCCACCTGGGTGGAGCTTCAGGAATCGAAATCGGGCAGCCAATCGCGTATCTGAGTCAGCTGGCCTATGGGGTAACCACCATCCGTGACCCGCAGCCGGGAACAACTGATATCCTGACTTACGGAAACCTGGTTGATGCAGGGAAAATGCTCGGCCCGAGGTTGTATTCTACAGGTCCCGGACTGGCCTACTGGGCATATAACCTGAAAAGTCTTGACCATACCAGGAGTGTGCTCAAACAATATTCGAAATACTGGAATACCAAAACCCTTAAGATGTATGCTGTGGGTAACCGCCAGCAGCGTCAGTGGGTGATCATGGCTGCTAAAGAGCAGCAGCTGATGCCGACCACTGAAGGAAACCTGGATATGAAGTTAAACCTGACAGAGGTGCTGGATGGTTATCCGGGGCATGAACATGGTTATCCGATGTTCCCTTGGTATGGCGACTACATAGATTTTATCGCCAAATCCGGTATTACCTACTCCTCAGCTTTAATTCTGGGTTATGGTGGCCCGAGTGGGGAGAGTTATTTCTATGAGAAAGAGAATATCCAGAATGATACCAAACTGAACCACTTCAGTGCAAAGGAAGATATTGACCGCAGGGCGAGACGCAGAAAGGAATGGTTTGCGGATGAGGAATATGTGTTTACCCGCCAGTCGAAGATCATCAATGAGGTACTTAAAGCCGGAGGTAACCCTTCTATAGGTGCACACGGGCAGCTGCAGGGTTTGGGTTATCACTGGGAACTCTGGATGAACCAGGCGGGAGGCATGCGCAATATTGATGTGCTCAAACTCGCTACGATTAACGGGGCAAGGGGCATCGGACTGGATGGCGACCTGGGTTCTGTAGAAACAGGAAAACTGGCCGATCTGGTGATCATGGACAAAAATCCGCTGGAAAATATCCGGAATACAAACACCATTAAATATGTCATGAAAAACGGAAGGCTTTACGATGGGAATACCCTGGATCAGGTAGCTCCCCTGGCCGTAAAAGCTCCGGAGTATAACTGGCAAAAAAGAATGCCCGAGAATCTTCCGGGAATAAAAATGCATAACTAAACAAATAAATATTATGGAACCACATTTATTTTTAACCATTAAACTACTCCAGCTATGAGAAAAAATCTACTTTTTACTTTCATGCTGGCAGTGCTTTTTTGTGTGCAGGGATTTGCACAGCAAAGGGTATTAAAGGGCCGTGTAACCGGCGCTACCGGCAAAGAAACTTTAATCGGCGTAAGTGTAAAGCTGAAAGGCACGCCAACAGGAACCACGACGGGTGCAGATGGGCAGTTTTCCCTGTCGGTACCTTCAGGTGGCGGCGTTCTGGTATTTACTTTCATTGGTTACGAAACCAGGGAGATCGCCACTGGCAACCAGACTTCCTTTGACATCGTACTGCCTGAAACAAACGAAGGACTCAATGAAGTCGTGGTAGTTGGTTACGGCACACAAAAGAGAAAAGAGATCTCCGGAGCCATATCTTCAGTTAAAGGATCAGAAATAGCAAACCTTGCCGTTGCGAGTCCGGACCGCGCCATTCAGGGCAAGGCTGCGGGTGTGCAGGTAAACTCCAGCAACGGACTTCCGGGTGGTGCCACCGAGGTACGTATCCGTGGTACGGGTTCTGTGAACGCAGGAAACGAGCCGCTGTACATCATCGACGGGGTACAGGTGTCTGCAGGTAGCCGTACGGTCAACCTTGCTTCATCAAACCCATTGAGCTCCCTCAACTCTAATGATATCGAGTCCGTAGAGATCCTCAAGGATGCTGCTGCAGCTTCAATTTATGGTGCACAGGCAGGTAACGGGGTCATCATCATTACCACCAAAAAAGGTAAAGCAGGCAAACAGGAAATCAACTTCAGTACTTACTACGGGGTATCCAACCTGGTAAAAGGTATCGACCTGCTGAATGGTCCTGAATGGACAGCGCTGAGCCGCGAATCTATCGTGAACACAGGAAACCTGGTGGGTGGATACAACGCGGATCAGGCCAACGGTCTTGCTGCCAATGCACCTACGTACGACTGGCTGGATGCAATTACGAGAAAAGGTAAAGTACAGAACTATGAGCTGTCAGTAAATGGCGGGAACGAGAAAATGCGTTATTTCATCGCTACCTCCTACAATAATCAGGAGCATCAGTTCAAAGGTTACGATTTCAAAAGAGGCACATTCAGGGTAAACCTGGACAATAAACTGTCGGATAAATTCTCGCTTGAAACCAGGGTAAACCTGAGTACCGTTACGCAGAACTCTTCTGATATTCCATCGTTCCAAAACTACAATATCTTTATTACCGGTCTTGCGGGTAACCCGATCGATCCGATTTACAGAGAAGACGGTTCAATCAATACGACACTGCGCCCGGGATGGGATAACCCGCTCTTCAGTTTGGAGAACAACAAAAACCTGGGTGTAACCAATCAGGGTATCGGTAATTTTGCACTCAACTATGATATCCTTCCGGGATTGAGGTTCAGGTCATCGTACTCGCTGGAATATACGACAACGGATGAAGAGCTGTTTTACGATCCGAGAAGTGCCGGCGGGGTGGCCGTAAACGGGGTAGTAAGGTTCAACAAATCGAACACCGTAAACTGGCAGACAGACCAAACGCTGACCTACAACCATGTTTTTGAAAAGAAACACAGCGTAACAGCCTTATTGGGATACAACTACAGGAATGAAGTTTACAGACTGCTGAACACACAAGGTAATGGTGTGGCGATACCTGCATTTGGCGAAACGCTGGCAGGAACAACTCCTTCGATATTATCATCTGTATTCAACCAGTTTAAAACTGCAGGTGCCTTTGCCCGTCTGGGTTATACCTACGATGATAAATACATTATCCAGGGAACACTGAGAAGAGACGGATCATCCCGTTTCGGCGACAATAATAAGTTTGGGTTTTTCCCGGCAGTATCGGGAGCATGGAGGATTAACAAGGAGGATTTCCTGAAGGATTCCAAAATTATATCCGACCTGAAACTGAGAGCCAGTTACGGGGAGACAGGAAACAGTGAGATCTCCTTCTACCCGGGTCTTTCCTTATTTGCATCAAATGCCAATGCCTCTTACAACAGCAGGGCAGGTATCGTGTTCAACCAGCTGGGGAACTCCAATGTGGGATGGGAGCGTAACGTGACCAAAAACTTTGGTGTCGACTATGGTTTGTTTGGAGGTCGTATCTCGGGATCGGTAGATTACTTTATCCGTACAACGAAAGACCTGCTGCTGAACAGGCCGCTGCCAAATACTTCGGGATTTGCCAGCATTGCTGAAAACATCGGCTCCCTGGAGAACAAAGGTTTTGAGATCGGCCTGTCGACCATGAACCTTACCGGTGAATTTAAATGGAACACGGATTTCAACATCACGTTCATCAAGAATAAAGTATTATCACTATTGGTTGAAGGACAGGATTTACCGGCCAACAATCTCTGGATTGGCAAGCCGCTGGGTCTGATCTATGTGCCGCACTGGGCAGGGGTAAACCCGGCAGACGGAAGGCCGATGTGGTATGATGTGAACGGTAATATTACGTATACACCAACAGCAGCGGACAGGAAGTTCTCTGAAGACAATACAAGAACGCCAAAATATTATGGCGGGATCACGAATAGCTTCAGTTATAAAGGCTTCGACCTCTCTGTATTCTTCCAGTATCAGGTGGGTACCATACAACAGGATCAGTCGAGAGCCTGGTTGCTGAGTGACTTCAGGTACAACTTTAACCAGTATGATGAAGCCCTCAACAGGTGGACTACACCGGGACAGATCACCGATGTGCCGAAACTGTACGCAGGTGCACAACAGCCGGGAACATCGAGCTCTGTATTTGGCGCCGGAGGTGGTACTGACCGTTTCTACTCTGATGCTTCATACCTGAGGCTGAAATCGGTAAACCTTGGCTATAACCTGCCAAAGGCGCTGGTGGCCAAAGTTGGACTGAGCAACCTTAAAGTTTATGTACAGGCCTATAACTTGTGGACACTGACCAACTATACTGGTCTTGATCCGGAATTTGCTGCCGGTGCCTATAACATGGGACTTGCACCACAGGGACAATCATACACTGCCGGTCTTCAGGCAACATTCTAATCCTTAAACCTATTGTCATGATAAAGAACATCAAAATATATATTGCATTTACCCTCGCCCTGCTGATGGCTACTTCCTGCACCAAGACGCTGGAAGTTACACCAAGGACTTCACTGGCTGCGGATGATGCGCTGACGACCCTGCTGGGGGTTCAGGCAGCTTTAAATGGAACTTATGCAGGATTGCGTGGCCCCGCAGGATATACGGCTACTCCCGGAGCAGCAACATACTACGGCAGGGAGATGACCCTCAACCCGGAACTGCTCGCAGATAACGTGAGAAACGTAAACCCTGCAACCTGCAGCTGCCGCGGAAATACGCTGCTGATCAATGCGGTGAGTGCTCACCTGAATATCTGGAACGCTGCTTATGGTGTGATCACCAAGGCCAATGTCGTACTCGCTGCTGCGGATAAGCTGAATGACGGCACTACGCCTGCACAGAAAGCAAGCGTAAAGGCTCAGGCCTTGTTTGTAAGGGCGCTGGTCTACTTCGACCTGATAAAGATCTATGCCTACAACCCTAACTTTATCCAGAATAACTTCAGCCTCGGCGTACCGCTGGTACTGGATGCTGTGGATGACTACAGCAAGGTAACCTTTCCTGAAAGGGCTTCGGTTACAGCAGTATATGCACAGATTGAAAAAGACCTGCTGGAGTCAATCGGTTTATTTGGTACTACAGGTGTAAATGCATCAGCAGGAACACCATATATCGCTACTGCAGGCGCATCACACGCTTTACTGAGCAGATTATACCTGTACATGGGCGGCACTAAAAATGCGGCTGCGGTGACTGAGGCGACGGCGGCATTAAGCTCGGGTATCGGTACTTTCCAGGCTACCCCGGCTGCTTATCTCTCGATGTGGGCTGCGGCATCAAAACCGGAATCTATGTTTGAGCTGCAGTTTGCCTCTACGGCAGAGCTTCCGCAAAATCCGAATGACAATACGATCCAGGCAAATTACCAGCAGGTACTCAACGGAACTACCCGCGTAGGTTTTGGCGATATCGTGGTGTCAAACAATCTGCTTGCAGAATATGAAGCGAATGATGTGCGCCGCAATGTCATGGTTAACTACACCAGGGCTGATGGGGAGCAGGTAGTGCAGACAAACAAGTTTCAGGGCAGTAAAGGCTCTTTCGGTTTTGACAATGTGCCGATCATCAGGATTTCAGAGATGTACCTGAACAGGGCTGAAGCCAGCGCAAGGTCAGGCAATGAGTCACAGGCAGTGTCAGATCTGAACGTGATCCGCAACAGGGCCGGTTTACCAGCCATCAGTCCCGCTGGTCCGGCGCTGATCGAAGCCATCCTGAAAGAAAGAAGACTGGAACTTGCCTTTGAGGGCCACCGTTTCTTTGACCTTACACGTCTTGGAAGGGATATTCCTAAGGCAACAATTGCTACCATTCCTTTCAGCGACTACAGAATCCTGGCACCGCTGCCGCTGACAGAATTGGATGTCAACAAAAATTTAGTTCAAAATCCTAGATATTAATACAATGAAGATCAATAAATCCATATATATCATCCTTGCGGCGATGACGATTCTATCCTGCAAAAAAAGGGATCTTACCTACACAGGGCCGGCCGTTGTAGAATTTAACAACCCGGTAACAGGGGTGAATACCAAACTTGCGGGAGCCTCTATCGGTGGTATCTCTGTTGTGGGCGATAACGCTAATATCCCTATCCGTGGCGACCGCGACAGTATCGTGGTGCAGCTGGTTGGTCCGCAGCGCAATCAGCCTGTTGATATCACCTATACGGTTGTTCCGGGAACGGCCGTAGAGGGTACCGACTACGAGATCCTTGGTACACGGGGAACAGTTACAATCCCTGCCAATGCAAGTGCAGCGGCCATCCGCCTCAGGCTTTTTAACACGGCTACGGTAGCCACGAATGTAAAAACAGTATCATTCAGGATCAGCAATACCAATGTGAACGAAGTAGGTGTAAGTGAAAACTACCGTACTTATGCACTGAGCATCTACCCGATGAAAGCTTATGTAGACAGAGTGATCAGCGCTCAGGGCGGAACACAGGGCAGCTACTTTTCAACCAGCACCGGATTGACATATACCAGCACTACGGGTGCAGGGGTAGCGGCAGATATTGCATATACTGTTGTTAGCCGCACGGTAAATGGTGCCGCAACGCTGGTTCCCGTATTTATTTCTCCTGAAGTATTGAGCGGTAATGTGGCTGCCTCGGCAACAAAATACTCGGCACGTGTATTTGTACCGGCGGCAACTGTACCTGCCTACCTGCAGAAATCATGGGCTACTTCACAGCTTGGAGCCGTCACGGCCGCAACAGTATCGGCTATCCCGGTAACGGGTGCTACCGCAACTGCAGCTGTTAATAACTCTGTGGATATTGTGGAGAACGGAATTTATGGTTTTGTAAATGAGAGTGGTAAAAAAGGATATATTAGAGTAAAATCGTTAACGGCAGGCATCTCCGGCGCAGTCACATTTGATGTAATGGCTCAGCCCTAAGGCATGCCCGACCATAAATAAAGAGAATGAAAGTAGAAGAAATAGTGGGAACGCAAGAAGTAATCGCACAGGAACAGAAATACGGCGCACACAATTACAGTCCGCTGCCGGTAGTGTTAACAAAAGGAGAAGGTGTGTATCTCTGGGATATCGAGGGGAATCGTTATTACGATTTCCTCTCGGCCTACAGTGCCGTCAACCAGGGGCATTGTCACCCGAAGATTATCGGCGCCATGACTGCCCAGGCATCAAGGCTCACCCTTACTTCGCGTGCCTTTTATAACGACAGGCTGGGAGATGCCGAGAAGTTTGTATGTAAATTTTTTGGGTACGACAAGGCGCTGTTTATGAACGCAGGTTCTGAAGCGGTAGAAACGGCCATCAAGCTGGCGCGCAAATGGGGCTATACCAAAAAAGGTATTGCAGCCAATACCGCGATGATCCTTGCTGCGGAGCGTAACTTCCATGGCCGCACCACGGGAATTATTTCTTTTTCTACAGACCCTTCCAGTACGGAGGGCTTCGGCCCGGCAAACCCGGGATATAAGGTGATCCCTTTTAATGACCTGCAGGCACTGGAAACAGAACTGATCAACCACCCGGAGATCTGTGCCTTTCTGGTAGAGCCGATACAGGGTGAAGCGGGGGTGCTGATCCCGGAAGAGGGATACCTTAAAAAAGCGCATGAGCTTTGTAAGAAATATAATGTAAAGCTCATTACCGATGAAATACAAACCGGAATAGGACGTACCGGCAGGATGCTGGCGGCATATTACGATGATGTGCATGCCGATATGCTCATCGTGGGCAAGGCTTTGTCGGGCGGCGTAATGCCGGTATCAGCGGTACTGTGTGACGATGAGATCATGTTGTGCATCAAACCTGGTGAACATGGTTCTACTTTTGGCGGCAACCCTATTGCGGCAGCGGTGACCATTGCCAGTATGGAAGTGATGCTCGATGAAAAGCTGACAGAGAATGCTTTTGCGATGGGTAAGATCTTCCGTGAGCGTATGTCTGCCCTGCAGCTGAAACGTCCTGACCTGATCAGTGCGGTGAGAGGTAAAGGCTTGCTCAACGCCCTGGATATCATTCCTGATGAGAAATTTGGATCTGCCTCGGATGTTTGCCTGATGCTCATGAAAAAAGGACTGTTGTGCAAAGCAACGCATAAACATACGATCAGATTCTCTCCGCCATTGGTAATTACAGAGGCGCAGGTACAGGAATGCTGCGACCTCATTGAAAATGTGATTTTAAGTATATGAAAAGATTCAGAATGACAGGCAGGGCGCTGCTGGCCATCACAGCCTGCACGCTGCTGTACAGCTGTGCCGGAAAGCCCCATCAGTCGGCCGAGTCAGTAGTGACCGGGAAAATATGGACAGGTGATCCTGAACATCCCTGGGCTGAAGCCATGGCGATCAGCGGTGACTCCATCCTTGCCGTAGGCAGTATGGGCGATGTGAAAGCATGGATTGGCAAGAGTACAAAGACCACCACCACTGATACAGCCAACCTGATTGTTCCGGGCTTTATTGATAGTCATACACATTTTGTGGACGGGGGACTGAAATTATCTTCTGTACAGCTGCGCGATGCAAAGAGCCCTCAGGAGTTTATCCGCAGGATTGCCGACTTTGCAAAAACACAGAAGAAGGGGGTATGGATCACCGGTGGTAGCTGGGACCATCAGAACTGGGGTGGTGAGCTGCCCGAAAAAAGCTGGATAGATTCCGTCACTAAGGATAATCCGGTATGGATCAACAGGCTGGACGGGCATATGTTGCTGGCCAACAGTCTTGCGCTGAAGCTTGCCGGTGTTGATGACAACATCAAAGATGTAAAAGGTGGCGAGATCATCCGTAAGAACGGCAAGGTGACAGGCCTGCTGAAGGACAATGCCAAGGAAATTGTCAATAAGGTAAACCCGCTTCCGGATAATGAGCAAAAGGATGCCGCACTGCAGGCAGCAATGCAATATGTGGCTTCTAATGGTGTAACTTCTATCGTCAGTCTTACCGGAACAGGATATGGCAGCTATATCGATGTTTACAAAAGGGCAAGAGAGCAGAAAAAATTAAACACCAGGATCTACGCGGTAGCAGAACTTGAAAACTGGGCTGCCCTCGCAAAAGACATCAAAGAAAATGGCAGGGGCGATAAATGGGTGAAACTGGGTGGTGTAAAAGGATTTGTGGATGGCTCTCTGGGTTCCCACACGGCGGCTTTTATGCATCCTTTTACAGATGCTCCTGCAGACTCGGGATTTTTTGTGATCTCTGAAGACCTGTTATACAAGCGGTTGAAATCTGCCGACAGCGCCGGCCTGCAGTTGTTTGTACATGCGATAGGCGACCGCTCGATCAATGCTTTGCTGAATGTGTATGAACGTATTGAAAAAGCTGATGGCCCCCGCGACAGGAGGATGCGCATGGAACATGCACAGCATATTTTTCCGGCCGACCTGCCGAGGTTTGCCAAACTGGGGGTGATTGCCAGTGTACAGCCCTACCATGCTATTGATGACGGGCGCTGGGCAGAGAAGGTAATTGGTCATGAACGCGCTAAAACTACCTATGCTTTCCGCTCATTGCTGGATGCAGGTGCAAAGATTACGCTGGGCAGCGACTGGTTTGTGGCTCCTGCATCACCTTTACTGGGAATTTACGCTGCGGTAACGCGGCGTACGCTGGATGACAAAAACCCGCAGGGATGGATTCCGGAGCAAAAGATTACAGTAGAAGAAGCCTTGAAAGGATACACCATCCAGGCGGCATATGCGACCTTTGAGGAGCAGCATAAAGGCTCCCTGAAAACAGGAAAACTGGCAGATTATGTGATCCTTGAAAAGGATATCACGAAAATCGATCCCGTAACAATTAAAGATGTAAAGATATTGAGCACTGTGGTTGGTGGTAAAGAAGTCTACAAAAACCCGGTGAAAAACTAAAGAAATGTTTATTCCAAGTAAGTACAAAATAACAGACGAGGCGATCATCAGCAGGTTTATTCAGGCCAATGGTTTCGCTACGCTAATCACAGGTGGTCCGGGTACGCCCCAGGCTACACATATACCGGTAGAGCTGGAAGTGAATGCAGCAGGAAAAGAGGTGCTCTGGGGACATATCGCCAGGGCTAACCCCCAGTGGCAGGTGTTTGAGCAGCACCCTGAGGTGCTGGTTACTTTTATGTCGGACCTCCATCAGTATATTTCCTCCTCCTGGTATAACTTCCCCGAAGCGCCAACATGGAACTATATGAGTGTGCATGTTTCCGGAAAAATCAGGATTCTGGATGAAGAACAAAAATGGGAGTCGGTACGCCGGCTGACAGACAGGTATGAGCAGGGAAATCCAAAACCCGTATCACTGGATGCACTACCAGAAAATGTACAGCGACAGATGAATGGTATCGTGGCCTTTGAAATAGAGATCAGCAAAAGGGAAGCTGTATTTAAGATGAGCCAGAACAGGGACGAAGAAAATTTTCAGCATATCCTGCTGAAACTCAGGGAAAGCAAAGATATCCGCTCTGTCCTGGTGGCAGACATCATGGAGAATATAAGGAAGGGTCTCAATTAAATTGCGTTATATAATTCAGTATTATTCACCCTGAATTTTTTCAGGTATTCTCTCGGTGCAATACCGGTGATCTTCTTGAAGACTTTGTTAAAGTTGATCGCACTGTTAAAGCCCGTAGCATAAGCGACGGAGGAGATCCCTTCGTCGTCTCCTTTTATAATCTTCACACAAGCGGCATTGATCCTGATTTCCTGCAGAAAGGTAATATAGGTCTTGCTGGTATGTTTCTTAAAATATTTACAAAATGCCTGTGGTGTCATATGACAGAAATCCGCAACCATATCCAGAGAGATATCCTCTGTGTAATGGGCAAGGGTGTACTGGTATATTTTGTTGATCCTGTTGCTCTCCGCTACCGGAATAGTTTTACTGTTGCTTCCTGAAGACAGCGAGGTGTACTCGTTCAGGTTCAGGCTCAGGTAATGCAGGAGCTTCATAAAGTTGAGTAACCTCGGTAGTCCCGTCGTAATCACAATCTTTCGCATCTTCATCTCTACCTGATTCTGGTTCCCGTCAGGAATCTGGATGCCATAATTGATCTGCTCCACAAAACGTCTGATCTGGTCCAGCTCCGGCAGGTTAATGAGGTTGCTGAAAATCGTTTTAGGGTCAAAGTACAAATGGATCGCATGGGCACTGCCATTCTTCATCTCGTTGAAATACGATTCATCAGAACGGAAAATATGTGGCTGGTTGGCACTGATAATGTAAATTTCTCCCGCTGCAAAGCGCTGTGTATAGTTATCAATAATCAACGTTCCCTCGCCCTTTACGATCAGTGTGATCTGCATTTCGTCATGGCGGTGGAAATAGTTGTAAAAATAAGGGAGCACATCCTCTTCAATAATTATCGAGTCATTACTTGCCGGGACCGCAAATTGAACTACTTTCATAATTTTATTGATTGGGTTAGAAATTTAGATTGTTTTGTTGATATATAGGGCTAAAAATATATCACGGTGAGTGGTTTGATCAATATTTCTGTCCTATAAATCCCTAATTTAAATAAAAATGTTAAATAATGTTAATATTGAAATTCCCAATGCCGCTAAAACGGAGTTTTCAAGAATAATTACTAATAATGGAAGGTAATTGGATAATATTGGATAATAATTTTTTATGCGATATTAATTTTGGTTAGGCTTTAAAATTAATAACCCATTCTTAAACCCAAAGCAGAAGGTCATTTAAGACATGATTTTTTGGGCAAAAGCTATCTTCAGGGCCGTTGTTTTTGCAAAATAATTGGTATTATTAAAAAAAATTAACAACCTGCAAAGCTGATCTACTCACCAGAACCGCGCAGAAAAACCCAAAAACAAAATGAAAATAGTTTACATTACTTTAGCCTTGTGCTTCTTTTACAACTTCTCGTTCTCCCAAAACGACGTGGTAAATGATGACGAGGGCAGCAGTTACAACCTGAACAAACCAGAACGTGAAGAATGGCTCCGTGATACGGGTGCCGGTTTGTTTATTCACTTCAATGTTGATGCCCAGCTGGGCGTAGTGATCAGTCACTCGCTCGTAGGTGCTTCCAACGATTATGTTGACCGTTATTTTAATGAATTGCCTAAAACGTTCAACCCTTCAAAGTTCAATCCCAAAGAAATTGCCGAGCTGGCAAAGATGGCGGGGATGAAATACATTTGTTTCACCACAAAACACCATGCCGGATTCTGTTTCTGGGATACAAAAACTACAGATTTTAATATTACAAAAACGCCTTACAAAAAGGATATGCTGAAGGAGTTTGTAGAAGCTACCCGGGAAGCAGGACTGGATGTAGGTTTCTATTTCTCTCCGGAAGATTTCAACTTCCTGCGTAACCATAACATCCCGATCAGCAGAACAAACGTGCAGATGGATGCCAAAACTACAAAAGCTTATAACGACTATAACCAGAAGCAATGTGAAGAGCTGATGACCAACTATGGTAAGATCGATGTGTTTTTTATCGATGGCGAACCTAAGGAAGTGGTAAAAGAAACTTGCTGGAGGTTACAGCCAAACCTGCTGATTACGCGTGGTGCGATTAAAACTCCTGAGCAGGCTTTACCGGGTGCCAAGATTACGCAGCCCTGGTTATCACCGATTACCATGGGTACAGCCTGGCAGTACCAGCCTACGAACGACCGCTATAAAACGGGCACACAGCTGATTAACCTGCTGATCGAAGCAAGGGCTAAAGGTGGTTCATTATTGTTAAACGTTGGCCCGAAACCAAATGGTGAGATGGCCATCCAGCAGGAAGACCGTTTACGCGAAATGGCGCTGTGGAACTTTATCAATCACGAAAGTATGGATAGCGTGCGCAGCTGGGTAGTAGCCAAAGAGGATGATATCTGGTTTACAAAAAAAGGAAAAAATACAGTTTATGCCTTTGTAACTGATGCAGCAAACTGGAAAGAAGCTGAACGCAGACACTTCCTGCTGCGTTCTGTAAAGAGTACGCCAAATACGAAGGTGAGTGTACTCGGACAAAATAGTCAGATCATTGAGTACAAAGCTAACCTGGATGTGAGCTGTAAGTTTACACAGACTGCCGAAGGACTGGATGTATCGGTAGTGAAAGCACAAAGGATTTATGACGACCACCGCTGGCCAAACGCAGTGGTGATCAAGCTTGAAAATGTGGAGCCTGTATTTGCTGAAGCTGTATTTGTGAAAACTGTAGGTTCGAAGGTAGGCGTTGAAGGTGCTGTGCTGAAAGGACAGGTGGTCGATTATAAACCTTCACTGTCAAAAAGAGCGCGGTTCTATTACCGTCCTTATGCCGGACAGGTAGAAACGCTGTACGCTTCACCATGGGAAAAAACCGCCTGGGTAACTATCAATGCCGACGGTACGTTCTCTGCTCCGCTGAAAGGCTTCAAAAAAGGTGCACGTGTGGAATACAAAGCTGTTGCAGAACAACAAAAGGTAGCAGTGGAAGGCGAAACAAGTGTGGTAAACCTATGACACTGATCCTCGTATTATTGTGCATCCTGCTGCTGATCGTGATGGTCTCAGTGCTGCGGATCAATGCTTTTCTGGCCTTTCTGGCCGTGTCCATTCTGGCAGGTATCCTGCTCGGTATACCGCTGAGCAAAATTGCCGGATCAGTAGAAAAAGGTATTGGCGATGTGCTGGGCTCCCTGGCCATCATCATTACGATAGGGGCGATGCTGGGCAAGCTCGTTGCAGAAAGCGGCGCAGCGCAGAAAATCGCTGCGGTGATCATGAACATCTGCGGGGAAAAATATATTCAATGGGGGGTAGTTGCCACGGGTTTCCTGATCGGCATCCCCCTGTTTTACGGTATCGGATTTGTATTAATGATTCCGCTGATCTTTTCTGTGGTCTATAAATATAAGCTGCCACCCTTATACATCGGATTGCCTATGCTGGCGGCGCTTTCGGTAACACATGGATTTCTGCCGCCACATCCTTCGCCATCGGCACTGGTGATCCAGTTCAATGCAAATATGGGATTAACCCTGATGTATGGACTGCTCATCGCTATACCTGCAATTGTGATCGGCGGACCGCTGTTCTCGCGTACGCTGAAGAATATTTCTTCGACACCGCTACAGTCGTTCGTGCCTGCAGAACTGCCGGAGGATGAACTACCGGGAACATTCAACAGCTTTTTCACAGCTTTGCTGCCGGTATTGCTGCTGATCCTGGCGACGGTGTTCTCCTTTTACGCAGCCAGTTACCCGCAGCTGACAGCGGTGGTTGCCCTGGCGGGCCATGCAGATGTAGTCATGATCATCTCTCTGTTTACTGCCACCCTGACACTGGGAATCTTCCAGGGCAAAACGATCTCCCGTATCATGAATATCTATGCGGAATCGATCAAAGACGTCGCGCTGATCCTGCTGATCATCGGAGGCTCCGGGGCGCTCAAACAGGTGCTGGTGGATAGTGGTGTCAGCGGACAGATCGCAGAATTACTAAAAAACTTGAATATGCAGCCTTTATTCCTGGGCTGGCTGATCACTGCGGTGATCAGGTTTGCGGTGGGCTCCGCTACGGTGGCTGGCCTCACTACTGCAGGAATTATTTTACCCTTAATGGTTGCCACGCACACCAATCCAAATTTGATGGTGCTTGCCGTGGGGGCAGGGAGCTTAATGTTCTCCCATGTGAACGATGCAGGTTTCTGGATGTTCAAAGAGTATTTTACGCTGACGCTAAAGGATACTTTTAAATCATGGGCATTAATGGAATCAATCGTGGGCGTCATTGGCCTGATAGGCGTACTTTTATTAAACCAAATCATTTAAAATATTATACTATGGAAACTTTTAATGCAGATGAGCAATTTGAAAAATTAGGTCTTAACCTTCCACCGGCACCTGCGCCACTTGGAGTTTACAAGCCTTATGTAGTGGATGGAAAATACCTTTACCTGTCCGGACATGGTCCGGTTCAGGATGATAAAAGCCTGATCATTGGTCGCATTGGTGCAGATATGGATAAAGATGCCGGTAAACTGGCAGCAAGACAAGTAGGACTGACGATGTTATCGACGATCAAAACCAACTTTGGAACGTTAAACCGCGTGAAAAGAGTAATTAAGGTTCTGGGTATGGTCAACTGTACACCGGATTTTGAAAAACACCCTTTTATCATTAACGGATGCAGTGAGCTTTTTGCTGAGATCTGGGGAGAAGAGAATGGTATAGGAACGCGCAGTGCAGTAGGTTTTGGTTCATTGCCGGATAATATTCCTGTGGAGATCGAGGCGCTGTTCGAGCTTAACGACAATGACTAACCCGGAGCAGGAGAACTGGTACCTGATCAGCAATGCTGATGAGCTGGATTCACCTGCGCTGGTGTTTTATCCCGACAGGATTGCTGAAAATATTGTACGGCTAAAAAACAGTATCAATGATATCAGCAGGCTGCGGCCGCATGTGAAAACGCATAAAAACCCGGAGATCTCTGCGATGATGATCGGTGCAGGGATCAGCAAATTCAAATGTGCTACGATCGCCGAGGCAGAAATGCTGGCGATCTGTAAGGCAGCGGATGTGCTGTTGGCCTATCAGCCGGTAGGGCCAAAGATCAGCCGCTTCATAGAACTGATCAAAACCTATCCTGATACGCATTTCTCCTGTTTGTGTGACAATGCTGTGTCCCTGAAAGCCATCGCTTCCGCTGCCCTTGCGGCAGGTCTGGTGCTGGACCTTTTTCTGGACCTGAATGTGGGAATGAACCGGACGGGGATTGCCCCGGATGAAAAAGCAGTATTGCTGTACCAGCAGATCCATGCAGAACCAGGGGTGAATGCGCGCGGCCTGCATGCTTATGATGGGCATATCCATGACGCTTCACTGGAAACCAGGAAGGAAAAATGGCAGCTGGTGATGGATGCGGTGTTGTGGTTAGAGGGGCAGCTCATTGCTGCAGCTCTGCCGAAACCGGTAATTGTTGCCGGAGGAACGCCAACCTATCCTTTATATGCCGCGCTGGAAGAGATAGAATGCAGCCCCGGAACCTTCATCCTCTGGGATAAAGGGTATCAGGATGCTTTTACAGAACAGGAATACCTGACAGCTGCGCTGGTGCTGACGAGGGTGATTTCATTGCATGGCCCCGCTGCTTTGACGGTTGATTTAGGACATAAATCGGTTGCAGCAGAAAATAACTTACAGCACAGGGTTTATTTTTTAAATGCCCCTGATGCCGCAATGGTTGGCCAAAGTGAAGAGCACCTGGTGCTGGATGCCGGTGCAGGTCATGGCTTTGCGATTGGTGATATTCTGTACGGACTGCCCATACATATTTGTCCTACAGTGGCACTCTATGGAACAGCTGCAGTGGTAGAAAACCGTCAGCTGAAGGGAGAGTGGAAAATCATAGCCAGGGAAAGAAAAATTAATATTTAAGATCATGTTTACAATAGACGCACACCTTGATTTAAGTATGAATGCGCTGGAATGGAACCGCGATCTGCGGTTGCCTGTTTCGGCCATCAATGAAAGGGAAAAAGGATTAAATGATAAACCTGACCGTGCAAAATCGGTCGTGTCTTTGCCTGAACTCAGAAAAGGGCAGGTGGGACTGGTAGTAGCTACGCAGATTGCGAGATATGTCGCTCCTGATAATCACTTACCGGGATGGCATTCGCCTGAGCAGGCATGGGCACAAACTCAGGGACAGGTTGCCTGGTATAAAGCCATGGAAGAAGCCGGTGAAATGGTGCAGATTCATGACCTCGATAGCCTGAATAAACATATCGGGTTATGGGAAAGCAATGTTCCTGACGAGGTGAAGCCCATTGGCTATATTCTCAGTCTGGAAGGAGCCGATTCTATTGTAACGGTGGATCATCTGCAAAGAGCTTACGACTACGGCCTGCGTGCCGTTGGACCGGCGCATTACGGACCTGGCCGCTATGCGCAGGGTACTGATGCAACAGGACTGATGGGACCCAAAGGACATGAGCTGCTCAGAGAGATAGAGCGTTTAAATATCATTCTGGATGCAACTCATCTTTGTGACGATAGTTTCTGGGAGGCGCTGGATCATTTTAATGGCCATGTCTGGGCTTCGCATAATAACTGCCGGGCACTGGTGAACCATAACCGCCAGTACAGTGATGAACAGATCAAAGCGTTGATCGCCAGAGGAGCGGTGATCGGACTGGCACTGGACGCCTGGATGATGGTGCCCAATTGGGTACGCGGTACATCTACTCCTG
This sequence comes from Pedobacter sp. MC2016-15, assembly GCF_026239695.1. Taxonomy (GTDB): domain Bacteria; phylum Bacteroidota; class Bacteroidia; order Sphingobacteriales; family Sphingobacteriaceae; genus Pedobacter. Next base: position 821,277 of record NZ_JAPIVS010000002.1, read on the forward strand.
AAGGGATGCACTGCAACCTGGAAGTCATGGTGGATCATCTGGACCATATCTGCCAGATTGTCGGAAATACCCTGCATATCGGTGTGGGCTCTGATCTGGACGGCGCTTTTGGAAGAGAGCAATGTCCGTATGATATCGAAACCATTGCCGATCTGCAAAAGATCCCTGAGCTATTGGAGAAAAGGGGGTACTCAAAGCAGGATGTGCAAAATATGATGCATGGAAACTGGCTGCGGTTTCTGCGTAATGCCTGGGGTGGTTGATTTCTAAAAATATAAATTATATTTTTGAGCTTTTCTGCAAGTAGAATAACTTGACGCTGGAGGGGGTAAATTGTATTTATATTGATAAAATGAACGCTATAAGACGCATTAAGCTGAATTACCCTGAAGAATTTAGGATTGCCTGTAAGATTAACAACCTGAGATATGGTGAATTGATACAGTATTTTATAGATCATGTATCATTTTATGCTTTTATAGGGGGCGATATGGCGCCCCCTTTTTTATGGGCTACCGCTGTGAGTATTGACTGCAAAGAACTGTTGAATTTGCCTGTAGAAACCATCACTGATCCAAGGATACAGCAAATCTCCCTCAAGTATATTAAACAGCTGACTGCGCTCCATTTGAGTACAGGACTGAGCGCAAGCGATGAGAGCAGTAAGAGTGTCTTATTGATGAAAGAATGGTCTTCCGAAATGCTTCCCCTGACTGACTATGCTACTGATCTTCGCACTGAAGACGACTGTCACTTTAACTTAACTTTTGATTTCAATCTGGTATGCAGACTCAATGGTATTGAGGTTGAAAGGTTGTTGCAGTATTTTATGGACAGCATATCTCTGGCAAAGGAAAGAGCCATCAATGTGATTGAAGAAAGCAGGATCACCCCGGGAGTTGCCGTACTGATGATGCTGATCGCAAATCATGAAGAGATAAAAAACCGGATACTGCCACAGCAGCAAGTTTATAAGAAATATGGCCTTCAGTTATTGAAACTGGATAAAAAACAAAAAAAGGAATTTGATCTTAAACAGAGGATACAAGCCTATAGTGCTTTCTACCGGGAATGGTACAATGCGCTCAATCAAAATATAAATTAATCTGCCGTTTTCCATTGTTAGATTGTTATCCTGATAAATAATTTAAAACTAACACTATGGACTCTAAAGGACAGTTCGGGCTCATCTATACTGAAGATTTCAGCGTTGCCTGTGCCATTAGTTACCTGAAGCAGGAGGAGGTGCTGCAGTATTTCATCAACAAGGTTTCTTTTTACGCCTTTAACGGGGGCGAGATGGAAGCTTTAGCCTTATGGGCAACCCGCATCATTGTAGATTGCAGGGAATTTGCAGCAACAGAGATCGAGCCTGTCAACGACCGTAAGCAGCAGCGCATCGCTATCAAATACATCAGTCTGCTCAGCGATCTTGCCGATAATACCTATCATTCAACCGTAGATAAGATGAAAGCGAGTGTTGAGATCATGCAGGACTGGGAGGCAGAAATGATGCCCCTGGCAGATTTCCCGAGGACATTTTATCTGAATGATGACCATTTTCTGGTGCTGACCTTTGATTTTAATCTGCTTTGCAGGATGAACGGACTGAATCCTCAGCAGGTGCTGCAATATTTTATCGACAGGATCTCGCTGGCGAGGGAAAGGGCATCAAATATTATCAGTTTTGTAGGCACAGACGCCTGTATGTCGCTCTTCGGAATGATGAACCTGAATCCTTCAATACAGAGCTCCAAACTTCCTGTACAAGAGGATATCCAGCAATGGTATCAGGGGCAGCTGCTGGCACTTGATGAAACCTTAAAACTTGAAGGAGATATAGATTTGCGCATTGGCGCTTATCGAAATTTTTATGCCGAATGGTATAAAACTCTGCAAAGAAATCTGAATTGAATAGCAAAACCGCTATTTTTCACCTTCCTTTTTATTATCATTACTCATCAAAGCTACGGGAGGAAGGAAGTCTTTAGGAGATAATCCAAAGTGGTCTGCAAAAACATTGATATGTTTCAGGTTATACTTCGCCGGATTACTCAGGTTTTCAACATTACCAATAAAAGATGCTTTAACACCAATAATATAGGCAATATCTACCTGCCGCAATTTTTTATCAGCCCTCAGTTTCCTGACAAAGTCAATCACGTGTTGTTCAATAAGATCTAGTTTTACCTTTCCTTCCATGGTGGGACTAAGTAATTTATATTCCTGATTATAATTTACAGCTATACATGTAAATATACTTTTTGCCCGATTTTTTTGTTAACTAATTGAACAATGACGTTATAATTAGTGTTTGTTGTGGTCGTGCCTAATTATATTTTTTACCAAAAATCAGCAAATAATACTATAAATTATTTTACCAAACCAGAAGAAAGAGCTTTTGTTTAATCTTTTTTGTAAAAGTCTAATTTTAAGATTGCTGCTGTTACCATCAGCTGACCTATATGGCGCATCGTGTGTTCTGCTCCGTGTACGAGGAGCCCGATAACTGTTGAAGGCAGGCCTGCGCGGCCGATACCCCGGTACTCAGTGAGTATTGCAGGATCTGTGTTTTTTAATTGTTCCAGGGCAATATCTACCTGTCTGCCAAACCTGGCTGTGAGTTCGCTGGTAGTATATCCATGTGCAGCATCTTTACCTTCTTCTGCGAGTTGTTCAAACTGAAAAGCGGTTAATCCTTCAGCTCTGGCATAAGTAAATACCCTGTCGAGTACTCCGCTCAGATGTTGCAGGTGGAAGCCGGGAGAGGCCATTCCTGCCGGCCGCTGCCAGAGCAGCGCTGAGGGAAAGCCGTCCATGTATTCGTTTACTTCTTCACTGGCCTGCAGGAGTGCATGGGCCACAGGCTGTAATAAGGGCGTGATATCCGGGAGAGGGCCTCTTTGCCAAACTTCTTTTTGCTGTGCCATATGCTAGTTTTTTAAATGGAAACACGCCCTGCAGCGGGGTTCGTAACTTTCTTTTTCACCAAGCAGGATCTTGGCCTCACTGGCCACCCGGCGGAAGGAGTACATGGCGGGGTTTCCGCAGCGCACACATACAGCATTAACCTTTGTGACCAGTTCTGCAATGGCCATCAATGCCGGTACAGGTCCAAAGGGTTTGCCCGTAAAGTCCATGTCCAGACCAGCCACAATTACCCGGTAGCCTTTGTTGGCAAGCGTAGTGCATACTTCGGGCAGTCCCTCATCAAAAAATTGTGCTTCATCAATACCAACTACCTGCGTATCTGCCCTCAGCAATAAAATGGCTGCGGAATGGTCTACAGGAGTAGCAGTGATGGAGTTGTAGTTATGTGATACTACAGCCGTTTCATCATACCGCGTATCTGTAGCAGGTTTAAAAATCTCCACCTTCAGTTTGGCGATCTCTGCACGCTTCAGTCTTCTGATCAGTTCTTCTGTTTTGCCCGAAAACATAGAGCCACAAATGACCTCGATGCTGCCGCCAAAATTTCCTTTGCTATAATTTTGTTCACTAAATAACATGCGCTGTGGTAGGGGGTGTCTGACCTGCGAATATCGGGATTCCGGCGTAATAATTTGGGTTTTTTATTCACTCTAATTTGTAGTACTTTTGAGTACATTTATCAACATAAAACTGCAAATTTCTCGTTATACCACTATGATGAACCAGGAGGACATATTTAAAAAGATAGGACAGATACTCAATGAGTTGAATGAACAGTATCAATACTTGGCTCAGAATCCTGCCGAGCTGAATGAATTGGAGCTTGAACTCTTTCTGGCTAACTCCAATTTTTTATCTGATCATGTCCAGATCGTTAGAAAGTTAAATAGTAAATCCATTCAGAAGGCGCTTCCTGAACATGCGAGTGCGGATAAGGAAATTATTGAACAGCAGCCTGTTATTCCAGTAAAAGTCGTTGAAGAGACGCATGATGCCGGGGCAGAAACGCCAGCGCATAAACCAGTGATTGAGGAGGAGATCTTTAAAATTGATAAGGAACCTTCCACATTTGAGTTTATCCTGAATGATAAACCTTCTACTGACAGGTTTGAGTTTGAAGAGAAATCTGTAGATGAAATATTTGACAGACCGCTCAGTAAAGAAGAGGAACAGATCATTGCCCAGAAACAGAAACTAAGAGAACTGGACAGCCTGGAAAGTGAGTTACCTGAAGATGATGAGATTGGTCCGGAGCCCTTCCTGGTGTCAGAGCCTTTCAAGGCAGAAGCTGAAATTGAAGAAATTCCTGCAGCGGAAGATTTTGCCCCTGAAGAAGTAGCTAAAGATGAAGAAGTAGCTAAAGATGAGGAAGTAGCCCAAGAAATACCCGAAGAGGAAATAGTCCAGGAAGAAGTGATCAGTGAAGAAAAATCTCCTGAAGAAGATGTTCAGGAGGAGGAGGAGGAAGAAGATGTGGTTGGGGAAGCTGATGCGGTACAGGACCGGATAGAAGAAATAAAGGAAGAGCCCAAATCTAAACCTACGCTGAACGATATCCTGTCTGGCAATGCCGGAAAACCGAATTTTAATACCGGTACTTCAAGAACGCCGGTAACAGATCTGAAGCAGGCGATCAGCCTGAACGATAAAATGCGTTACATTAAAGATCTCTTTAATGGCTACAACCTTGCGTATGCAGAAGCGATAGACCTCCTGAACAAGATGCCTGATTTTAAAACAGCGGACGCGTTCCTGCAGAACAATTATGCGGTAAAAAACAACTGGGCGGCAAAACAGGAAACTGCAGAACAGTTTTATGAACTGCTCAACCAGCGCTTCCCTGCTAAATAAAGCCCATTCTGTTTGAATCCAGTTTAAGGAAGATAAACAGCAGAACGGTGAAACTCCAGAGAGATGATCCCCCGTAACTGATAAATGGCAGGGGAATACCGATTACAGGAATGATGCCAATCGTCATTCCTATATTGATAAACACGTGGAAAAAGATGATGCTGGCTACACAGTATCCATAAACCCTGGAGAAGGTAGAGCGTTGTCTTTCTGCGAGGTTGATAACTCTCAGCAGCAGGAAAATATAGAGGGCAATCACGACGGTACAGCCTATAAAACCCCATTCTTCGCCAATGGTAGAGAAGATGAAATCCGTACTTTGCTCAGGTACATAACCATACTTTGTTTGGGTACCTTCCAAAAAGCCCCTGCCCGTGATCTGTCCGGAACCAATGGCGATCTTGGACTGGATCACATTATATCCCGCACCTTTGGGGTCAGTCTTGAGACCCAATATAATTTCGATACGTGTACGCTGATGTGGCTCCAGTACTTTTTCGTAGGCAAGTTTTACGACAAACAGATAGACTATAGCAACCACCGTAGCGATGATCATGGAGAACATCATTTTTTGCTTTCGCTTGTTTTGGTAGGCAAAAAAGCCTCCCACGACCACAATTATCGGGATGAGTATCGACATCGGCACCAGGAAGTCGGCAATAAACAAAACGATCATCCCCAGAAAGATCAGCAGGAAATAACCCGATAAACCTTCCCTGTAGAGGGGGAACATGAAGGCCAGGAATACCAGTGCTGAACCCGTATCAGGCTGAAGCATAATCAGCAGCAAAGGAAAACAAATGATCAGTCCGGCAAAAAAAATAGATTTAATATCCCTGAACTTGGGATTAAAGTTTCCAACATACCGTGCAATCAGCAATGCAGTACCAAATTTAGCCAGCTCCGAGGGTTGCAGCCTGAAGCTTCCCAGAGGGATCCAGGCCTGATTTCCTGCTACTTTTCGGCCCACGACGAGCACTGCCATGAGCAGCAGCATCGTTATCCCGTATACAATGGGCGAAAACACGCTGAAGAACTTTGCATCCAGTAATAAGATAGAGAATCCCAGTACCAATGCTGTCAGAATAAAGATCAGCTGTTTTCCGTAGTTACTTCCGAAATTGAACAGGGTAGAAGTATCCGGGTTATAGATGGATGCATAAATGTTGACAAAACCGATGGTACATAAGGCCACATAGATCAGGATTGTGATCCAGTCTACGTTAAAAAAGAAACGGCCGCCTTGTTGTGTACTCATTTTGTGTTTTGTATGTTTTTGTTTTCTACAATTTTATCAGCAGCAGCTGCCGTAGGTTTTGGTACCTGGGGTAACTGAGGAGTAGTAGCAGGGGCTGTTGCAGGTGCTGTGGTTTTACCTGTAGTGTCTTTAGGCAAATACTTTTGCTTCGGCCGTGGTACTTCAGGCAGTACTACCTGTTTCTTCATCCATTCTGCACGGTCCACGCGATTGCCCGAAAGTTTACCCGTTAAATAAGTTTCAGTGATATAACTTGCGATTGGTGCTGCATAGGCACTACCAAAACCTGCATTTTCCACGATTACGGCAATGGCAATCTTAGGATTATCACGCGGGGCAAAGCCAATAAACACAGAGTGGTTTTTGCCGTGCGGGTTTTGTACCGTACCCGTTTTGCCGCACATCAGGATATCCGGAATAGCGGAGTCCCTGGCAGTACCATAAGGTGCATTTACCGCATCCTGCATCCCATCAATCACAGGACCAAAATGGCGCTGGTCTATCCCCACAGAATTTTTCACAAGGTACTCTTCCTTAACATCCTTTTTTTCGCCAATACCTTTAATCAGGTGGGGCTTGATATAATATCCCCTGTTGGCAATTACGGCCATAATATTTGCCATCTGCAATGGCGTAGCACTCATTTCTCCCTGCCCGATAGCCAGTGAGATGATCGTGGTATAACCCCAGTATTTTCCAAACCTTTTGGTATACTCTTCTGATGTGAATAACCTTCCCTTACGCTCGAAGGGCATGTCCAGATCCAGTTTGGAGCCGATACCGAACTTCCTAACCTTCGCCTGCCAGTCGTCATACGCTGCAATCTTATTCTTGTACTTGCTCTGCGTCATCAGTTTCTGGAAAACATAACAGGCATAAGTGTTGCAAGACCTTGCCAGTCCGCGGCGCAGCGATATAGGTCCGTCTACGTGTTCACATCTCACGAGGTGATTTCCGGCCCAGTAACCCCCGGGGCAGTTAAATGTTGTATTCGGGTCGATTACCCCTTCCTGCAGGCCAATCAACGCATCGAGTGGTTTAAATGAGGATCCCGGTGAATAGTATCCCGATAAAGGACGTACCGTAAAAGGCCGGTTTGGGGAGCCAAAAATATCCATATAGTTATTTCCCTGCTGCCGTCCCACCATCAGGTTGGGATCATACGTCGGACTGCTCACAAATGCCAGTACCTCACCCGTGCTGGGTTCAATGGCCACAATACTGCCCACCTTGTTATGCAGGAGTTGTTCGCCGAGTTTCTGCAGTCTGATATCCAGCGATGAAACCAGCGTTTCTCCTGACGTAGCCAGGGTATCAAACTTACCGTTGAGGTAGCTACCCTGAGGCACATTCCGGGCGTTATAGATCGTGTTTTCCACCCCGCGCTCACCCTGCAGCACATCGTTATACTGACGCTCCACACCGGCTTTCCCGATATAATCACCCGGACGATAATAGCCATTGCTTTGTTCAATATCCTTTTCTGTAACTTCTTTTACATACCCAAAAAACTGGCCTGCAACGCTATCCGGATAATGCCTGACGGTGCGGTTCTGAGTTTCAAACCCTACGAAACGTGAGAGTCTTTCCTGCAATGCCGCATAGGTCTGTACAGACAGTTGCTTCTCAAAAACTGAACGCTGGTACCTGGACTGGTTGCGGGCTTTGTTGAACCGCTTGTGAAAGCCCTTCATGTCAATCCCGATGATGTTGCACAGCGCCATGGTATCAAAAGGTTTCACCAGATTGGGCGTCACCATCAGATCGTATACCGGTTCATTCTGAACCAGTACCTTATTATTCCTGTCCATGATGATCCCGCGGGCAGGGAATGTATATTTCTTTCGCAGGACATTGCTGTTTGCAGAAAGAAAGTAGCGGTCGCTCGCCACCTGTATATAGAAAAGCTGCCCCAGTAAAATCAGCGCAACCACGATAAACAAGCCTTGAATGATATATTTCCTATTAAAAAGATTATCCATTTAACGCATTTTTCTATTATAGAAGATAAATTCTATTAATATAACAGTGAAAAGGGTAAAGATACCGCTAAACAGGCATCTTAACAAGGTATAGGAGAGTTCTGTTAATTTAAAAGCTTCTAATAAGAAAAGTACGATATGATGTGCGAAAGTACAAAGCAGCGCATAGAGGGAAAACCATTTGAATCCCATATTGCCGAGTGAAGGTTCAGGTTCATCAAAGTTATCACGGCTCACTGTCACAGAGATAAAGAGTATCCTGACAAAGACCAGCGTTACACAGGCGGCAGTATGTACACCGAGGGTATCGTAAAAGGCATCGAGTGTGAGACCGGTGCCAAAGGCAATCAGGTAGAGCAGCAGGTTTGGTGTGCCGAAAGGGAGGAGCAGTAAAAATAAGATATAGGTGAAAGGAGTAGCCAGGTCATAGAAACTCAGGTTCCTGAGCAGGAGCACCTGAATGGAAAGAAGGATAAACCACCTGATGATATTGACTACGATAATTCTACTGTTCATTCGGTAATTTTAATTCTAAAGCTTTCTGTTCCTGTGCTAATTTATCTTTAATAACGTACACATACTGTAATGTACTAAAATCGTTAAACAGTCGGGTTTCAATGGTAAGGAAGTTATCCCCCGTAGAGATTCCCCTGTTGCTGACCAACCCTACCGGGATGCCCGGAGGAAAAGAGCCAAAACCGGAGGTGATCACGGTATCCCGTAATTTCACCTGGAAATGGTTGGGTACATCCTTGATAAAAGCCTTTCTGTAATCCGAATTGCGGTCGCCCCATACCAGCGAGCCCAGCGCTTTTGTAGAGCGGATGCTCACACTGATTTTGGCATCCTTGTTCAGCAGCGACTCTATCGTAGCCAGGTGTGGGGAGACATCGCGGATGACACCCACAACCCCTTTGCCTGCAGAGATCACAGGCATACCACTCTGAATGCCGTCCACCGCCCCTTTGTTGATGGTGATGATGTTGTTTCTTAAAGTGATGGAGTTTTTAATGACCCGGGCAGCGAGATAGGTATACTGCACATGGTTCATCGTATCCTTTACCAGTACATCTTTGGCACTGTCAATATTTCTCAGGGCCAGCAGCTGTGTATTCAGCCTTGCATTTTCCAGTGCAAGACTGTCATTTACATCGCCCAGGTTCATGTAGCGTTTGAACACGTTCAGCCTCATATATGCCTGTCCGACAATCTCATTGGTAGAGTTGAAGGTTACGCTGCGCTGATAGGCGTTGTTTTTTACAGTGAGGATAACGCCTATGGTAAAAAAAATGACGAACAGGAAGAATGCGTTGTATCTGTTTATGAAAATCCAAAGGTTACGCATAATTCATCATTTATGAAAAAATGTGAGTTCAGCTTTCAGACTGACCCACATTTTTAATCTTTTTGTTTAAGTTCTATTGCATTAAAAACTTGTAGCCTCCGATGTTTTTGAGGGCGATACCGGTACCGCGGACAACTGCGCGGAGCGGATCTTCTGCTACGTGTACAGGAAGTTTTGTCTTTGCTGCCACACGTTTATCAAGACCTCTTAACAATGCACCACCTCCGGTAAGATAGATCCCTGTCTGATAAATATCAGCAGAAAGCTCCGGTGGCGTGATCTCTAAGGCTTTCAGAATCGCTTCTTCAATTTTAGAGATAGACTTGTCCAGGCAATGTGCTATTTCAGTATAGGAAACAGTGATCTGTTTGGGTACACCTGTCATGAGGTCTCTTCCCTGTACTGCGAAATCTGCAGGCGGGTCAGAGAGTTCAGGCAGTGCAGCGCCCACTTCAATTTTGATTTTTTCAGCAGTACGGTCACCAATCATGATGTTATGCTGACGGCGGATATAATTTACAATATCAGAGTCAAAGTTATCTCCCGCAACGCGGATAGACTGGTCGCACACAATACCTGAAAGCGCAATTACTGCAATCTCAGTAGTACCACCACCGATGTCGATAATCATATTACCCATCGGTTCTTCCACATCAATACCTATACCTACCGCAGCAGCCATTGGCTCATGGATCAGATAAACTTCTTTTGCACCGGCGATCTCTGCAGAGTCTCTTACTGCACGTTTTTCAACCTCAGTAATACCTGAAGGAATACAGATCACCATTCTCAGGGAAGGGAACATCCATCCTTTACCTCCGTTGAGCATGCGGATCATACCTTTGATCATTGCTTCAGCAGCATTAAAATCAGCAATTACACCATCTTTCAGAGGTCTCACCGTACGGATATTATCGTGCGTTTTACCCTCCATCTGCATAGCCTGACGGCCTATTGCTATAATTTTATTGGTCTGTCTGTCAAAAGCAACGATTGAAGGTTCATCAACAACCACTTTATCATTATGTATAATCAGGGTGTTGGCGGTGCCTAAATCTATGGCAACCTCTTGTGTGAACCAGTTAAATAAACCCATTTATAGGTGATAAGTTATGTTATAAAAATTCTGTTTATACTATTAGAATGTAAAACTACATCTTTTTATTGTAATCCGCTTTAAAAAATTAGTGCTTGAAATGTCTCACACCGGTAGTTACCATGGCGATATTTTTCTCATTTGCCTTGTCGATTGAATCTGTATCTTTTATCGAACCACCCGGTTGAAGAACCGCAGTAATGCCAGCTTCAGCAGCAATTTCAACACAGTCAGGGAAAGGGAAGAAAGCATCTGAGGCCATCACCGAACCTACCAGGTCAAAGTTGAAAGCGTTGGCTTTAACAATTGCCTGTTTCAATGCGTCAACCCTTGAAGTTTGACCAACACCGCTTGAAAGTAAGGTATTATTCTTAACAAACACGATGGTATTGGATTTGGTATGCTTCACGATTTTGTTGGCGAAGAACAGGTCTTTTAATTCCTCAGCTGTAGGCGCTTTAGCAGTTACAGTAGTCATCTGCTCAGGACCTTCGATGATCAGGTCTTTGTCCTGCTCAATCACACCGTTCAGCAAAGTTTTGAATTGTTTTTTGCTCAACTCAACATCATTGCGTTGCAGGATCACCCTGTTTTTCTTGGCTTTGAACAGTTCAATCGCTTCCGGCTGATAAGACGGGGCAATGAGTACTTCAAAAAATAATTTGTTGATTTCTGTAGCTGTTGCCAGGTCGATCTCACGGTTTGCGATCAATACGCCGCCAAAGGCCGATATCGGGTCACAGGCTAGTGCATCATCCCATGCCTCTGCGATGGTCTCTCTTGAGGCAAGGCCACATGCATTGGTGTGTTTAAGAATAGCGAAGGTAGGCTCCTGAAATTCATCGATCAGGCTAACAGCTGCATCAACGTCAACCAGGTTATTATATGAAAGTTCCTTACCGTTCAGTTTGCTGAACATCTCATCCAGGTTGCCATAGAAAACACCTTGCTGATGTGGGTTTTCGCCGTAACGCAAAGTCTTGGCAGTATTGATGCTTTGTTTGAATACGTTTAGCGGCTCTTCATTGTTAAAGTAATTGAAGATTGCAGTGTCGTAATGCGAAGAAGTGTGGAATGCTTTTTTAGCAAATGCTTTACGTTGTGCAAGTGTAGTCTCACCATTCTGGTCTTCCAGCTGCTGCTGAAGGGTTGAATAGTCATCTTTCGAAGCGAGGATCACTACGTCGTTAAAGTTTTTCGCGGCAGCCCTGATCAGGGAAATACCACCAATATCAATTTTTTCAATGATTTCCGCTTCAGAACCACCGGCTTTCAGTGTTTCTTCAAAAGGATAAAGATCAACAATGACCAGGTCAATCTCAGGGATCTCATACTCTGCGATCTGAGCCTTGTCTTCATTCAGGTTTCTGCGGTTTAAGATACCACCGAAAACTTTTGGATGTAAAGTTTTAACCCTTCCGCCTAAAATCGAAGGATAACCAGTAAGGTCTTCAACAGCTGTAACAGGTAAGTTCAAATCTTTGATGAACTGTTCTGTACCGCCTGTAGAGAACAACTGAACACCCTGCTGTGCAAGCAGGCGTACAAGTGGTTCCAGACCGTCTTTGTAATATACTGAGATTAAAGCGTTTTTGATCTTAATTTGTTGACTCATTGGGTGTTATTTTTGAGCCGCAAAATTATAAATTTTAAGCGATAAAATTCAGAAATTGAGGTATAAAAAATCTTATTTCTGTATCTTTTTCAGGATGCTTTCCACTACACGCGGATAATGCTGATGTTCAAGTTGTTGTCCTTTGAACTTTATCATTTCTAGGTTATCGCCTTTGTCAATTCTATATTTAGCCTGGTAGATATACTCTCCTTCGTCGTAGTTTTCATCCACATAATGAATGGTGATCCCACCTTCAGCTTCGCCGGCAGCCAGTACAGCTTTATGTACATGGTCGCCGTACATTCCCTTGCCGCCAAACTTGGGCAGGATGGCAGGGTGGATATTGACGATGCGTCCGGGGTATTCTGCGATCAGGTTTTTAGGGATCAGCCACAGGAAGCCTGCAAGCACGATCAGGTCGATATCCAGGTTTTTCAGCAGCTCTACAATCTGCTCAGTTTCGTAAAATTCTTTCCTGTCAAAAATATGGGAAGGTATCTCAAAGTTATCTGCACGCTGTAGTACATATGCTTCGGGATTGTTGGTCAATACCAGTGCAATTTCTACTTCCGGACTGTGTTTAAACAGTTCCATGATTTTCTGGGCATTAGAACCCGAACCTGAGGCAAATATGGCGATACGCTTTTTCATGTACTATTGATGATATGATGCTGTCAAAAATAGCATTTTAAGCATTTATTGAAAGGTTTAATTGATAATATGTTTGATAAGCAGAATCAGGACCAATGAAGAGGTTACAACTGGCAGATGCCTGAAAGATGTATTGTAGTGGTCTTCTTTATGTTTTAAAAGCTGATAACAACGTGCCTACGGGCTATTAACAGGGTGTTGACAGGCTCAAATGATACTTTTGAGCCTGTCAACACCCTGTTAACACCCTGTTAATAGCCTGTTAAGATCCTTTCCATAACGAAGAAGTACACTGCAAGATGCCTTGCAGGCGCTTTACAGGTAATAGCCGGGACATGCTTAATCTTCAATCTCAACCTCTGATAGCTCAAATATCGCTATATCTAAACGGGTGTGAATCAATATTTAAGAATATTTAAATTATTTCTGATATCGTTTTGCATTTTAAAAACTTAAGTTCTATATTTGCAGTCCGAAAAAAACAGAAAGATAAGGGGAAAGGAAGGTGATATCATTCAGCCGGACCTCAAATTATATAAAATATTATTATACTAGAAAATGGCAAATCATAAATCATCTTTAAAAAGAATAAGAGCAAACGCTACTAAACGTTTACGTAACAGGTACCAAGCAAAAACAACTCGTACTTTTATTAAAAGATTACGTGCTTCTGTAGATAAAACATCTGGTCAGGAGTTATTGCCTAAAGTAATTTCTATGCTGGATCGTTTAGCTAAGAAAAATGTTATTCACAAAAACAAAGCTGCTAACAACAAATCTAAGTTGACTAAATTTGTTAACAACTTAAAATAGTAGTAAGTTTACGATATTGAAAACGGGATCGCCAATGGCTGATCCCGTTTTTTTGTTTATGGTAAAACCTAAACAAAAACGCAGGATCCAGGGCTTTGCGCTGGATGACCAGCCCCGGGAAAAACTGATACGGGAGGGACGCCGCTCGCTCAGCGATGCAGAACTGATTGCTATACTCATAGGCTCCGGAAGTGAGGGGGAGTCTGTCGTGGCCTTAAGCCGGCGTATCCTGGCAGACTACAATCACAGCCTCTCTGATCTCGGAAGGGCCTCTCTCGATGAACTCAAGAAATTTCATGGTATCGGTGATGCCAAGGCCGTCACCATTACCGCTGCGCTGGAGATCGGCCGCCGGAGAAAGGAAGAGCCTGATCAGAAGAAACCGGTGATCACCTGCGCGAAAGATGCTTTTGAGATCATGCATCCCGTACTAAGCGATCTTAACCATGAAGAATTCTGGATCCTGATGCTGGATGCTGCAAATGGTGTCATCGGCAAGGCCATGATCAGCAAGGGTGGGCGTGCCGGTACAATTGCTGATCCCAAGATCATCTTTAAAACCGCTCTGGAGCGTAATGCAGCATACATCATCCTTTTTCATAACCATCCCTCGGGCAGTCTGAATCCCAGCGATGAAGATATCAGGATCACCAGGAAGTTAACTGAAGCTGGCAAAACCCTGGATTTGTTTGTGCTGGATCATCTGATCGTTGCCGGAGGTTCCTATGTGAGTCTGGCAGATGAGGCATTGATCTGAGCGTAAATATCTGCTGATTGTATTCAATTCATATCGCGCATAGCATAATTTTATATCTTTGCATTTTAGATTGAGATTAGAACATGAAGATATCATATAACTGGCTGAAACAATTCATACAAACAGACCTTACACCAGAGGAAATTTCACTGATACTGACCAATATAGGTCTTGAAGTAGAAAGCCTTGATAAAGTACAGCCTGTTGTTGGCGGTCTTGAAGGATTGGTGATCGGCCATGTGCTAACCTGCATACAGCATCCCAATGCTGACAGGTTAAGAGTGACTACAGTAAATGTTGGAGCTGCAGAACCTGTACAGATTGTATGTGGTGCGCCTAACGTTGCCGAAGGGCAGAAAGTTGTAGTGGCTACCGTTGGAACTACTGTATACCCTAATGAAGGTGAACCTTTCCAGATCAATAAATCTAAAATCAGGGGCGAAGTTTCTGAGGGGATGATCTGTGCCGAGGATGAAATTGGTTTGGGTGGCTCACATGCCGGTATTATGGTACTCGATGCAGATGCTGTGCCGGGTATGCCTGCGAAGGAATATTTCAAGATGGAAGATGATTATCTTTTTGAAATAGGACTGACGCCGAACAGGGCAGATGCAGCTTCACACCTTGGTGTGGCGCGCGACCTGGCTGCTTACCTTAGAATTGAGCTCAGCATGCCTGATATCTCTTCATTCCAGGTGAATAATGAAAGTTTAAATATTGCTGTCGATATCCGGGATACCATTGCTTGTCCGCGTTACAGCAGTGTTGCCATCAGTGGTGTGACAGTTAAGGCTTCTCCCGACTGGCTGCAGGATAAACTGAAGGTAATTGGTATCCGTCCGATCAATAACATTGTGGATATTACCAATTATGTGCTTCATGATCTGGGTCAACCTCTGCATGCTTTTGATGCGGATGAGATTGCAGGTAAGCAGATCATCGTAAAGAAAGTTGCGGAAGGCACGTCCTTCGTAACGCTGGATGGTATCACACGTCAGCTGTCAGCAGACGACCTGATGATCTGTGACGCTGAGAAACCGGTAACGATTGCAGGTGTGTATGGCGGTAAGAACTCAGGCGTAAGCGAGAAGACTACAAATATATTTTTAGAGAGTGCCTATTTTAATGCAGTATCAGTACGTAAAACGGCAAAACGTCATACGCTGAAAACTGATGCTTCTTTCCGTTATGAAAGAGGAACAGACCCTGAAATGACACTGACGGCACTTAAGCGTGCAGCTTTGCTGATCGTGGAACTTGCGGGTGGTGAAATTGCGTCTGCAGTAGGTGATATCTATCCCCAGCCAATTGCTCCGTTTGACGTGGAAGTGAGTTATGCAAATATTACGGGACTGATTGGTGCAGCGATTCCCGATGAGGAAATCAGATCTATCATTACTTCACTCGGAATCAAAGTAGCTGCTGAAACTGCCGAAGGATTGTCACTCCAGGTTCCAAGTTATAAAGTTGATGTTACCCGTGAATGTGATGTTACCGAAGAGGTACTGCGTATTTACGGCTATAATAATATTGAGATCCCTGCTAAAATAAATGCATCTCTGGCATTTACCAATAAGCCGGACAAAGAGCAGACGCAGCATGTGATTGCTGATATGCTGACGGCTAACGGTTATCTGGAGATCATGTGTAACTCCCTGACCAAGGAGAGGTATTCAAAGAAACCTGAAGAAGCAGTAAAGATTCTGAATGCACTGAGTATCGACCTGAATGTAATGCGCCAGAGCCTGCTGATGCCGGCAATGGAAAGTGTTGCCTATAATCAGAACAGAAAGAATGCAGATGTTAAGTTTTATGAGTTTGGTAAAACTTATCATTTGATCAATGAAAAATATGTAGAACGCCCGAGATTGCTGATGATGCTATCTGGTGCCGTGGCATCTGAATCATGGAGCCAAAAACAAAGTCCCGTGACTTTTTACCAGATCAAAGCAGCAGTAGATGCTGTGCTGGGCAGACTGGCAATTACCAATTACCAGACTGAAGAACTGAGCGACGAGAATTTTGCCTACGGACTGAAATATTTCCGCGGGCCGCAGACGCTTGTCAGCTTTGGGGCAGTAACTGCTGCAGATAAAAAACTGGCTGATGTAGACAAGGATGTTTTTTATGCAGATTTTGACTGGGCTCTCTTACTGGATATCGTGAGGAAGAACAAAGTCATCAGTAAAGAGATTCCTAAATATCCTGCTGTGAGAAGAGACCTCTCTATGCTGGTTGATACTGCAGTTACATTTGATGCGCTGAAAGCTGTTGCTTTTAAAACAGAGAAGAAGTTATTAAAAGAGGTGCAGGTATTTGATGTATATGTAGGGGATAAGCTGCCGGAGAATAAAAAATCATATGCTTTGAATTTTACACTTCAGGATGAACAGCAGACCTTAACGGACAAGCAAATTGATGCTGTTATGCAAAAGATTATAACTAATTTGGAACAAACAGCAAAAGCAGAGATCAGAAAGTAATTTTATTTATTACTTTTAGAAAAATTATACAGATTCAATCAATTTATTAGATGTCTTCGGTTGCGGAACAATTAAATTCAGTATTACACAAAACAGCCCGCTTAATTGAGCTCTGTAATGCTTTACAGGAAGAAAATGAGTTGTTGAAGCAGGAGAATGAGGCAGTGAAACTGTCTCTGAATGCTTCGAAAGCAAAAATTTCTGATCTGGATGAGAAGATGAGAGTGCTGAAACTGGCGAAGAGTATTGAAGGGACAAGTGAGAAGACACTTGATATAAAGCAAAAAATTAACGATTTTGTGCGTGAAATCGATAAATGTGTAGTGTTGCTGAAAAAATAAGGAATACACCGATTTTGAAACAAAGCTAAGAAATGGGAGAAATCTCGATTAAAATAACTATTTCTGACCGTATCTACCCTTTAAAGGTGAATATGGAAGAGGAAGAAATTGTAAGGCGGGCAGCCAAAATTATCAATGAGCGTATAAAAGACTATCAGGAAAATTATGCGGTCAGGGATAAACAGGATTTGCTATCTATGGCGGTGTTGCACTATGCAACGGCTGTATTAAGGGTAGAAAATAAAGTACAGGACCAGGATACTGCAGTAGCTGAAAAAGTTGAAGAATTGGACAGTTTACTGAACGACTTCTTTACTAAATAAGCCGTTCTGTTGTTTCAATTAGCAAAAAAGATTTAACCGTTGTTAAGTTTTTAGTTTCATTGTGTAGGTGATTCTTGAATACATGTATTATATTGTGGCTTTTTAAGCTACGATTTGAATTTTACAAGTATTCAGAGCAATGCACAGACTAAAAGTTTAACAGCGGTTTTTTTGTTGTTGGGCGAATGATACTAAATGATGCAGACTTGCATGAGCATCTAATTGATGTGATGCTCATTCGGGTTTTTTATATATATAAATTAAAATGGAAATAATAGCAATAATTGGATATGTCTTAACCAGCTTAGTTGTTGGGATATTGGTAGGCAGATATCTGTTGCGCAACCTGCTCAAACAGCAGGAAATTGCCGCACAGCACAAGGTGAAGAAAATATTAAAAGAAGCAGAAACACATGCTGAAATCTTAAAAAAAGACAGGTTACTGGAAGCTAAAGAGAAGTTCCTGCAATTGAAAACTGAACATGAGCAGGAAGTAAATGCAAAAAACAACCAGGTAAATCAGCGTGAGAATGCAATTAAACAAAAAGAGCAGTCGGTAAACCAGCGTCTGGAGAACATGAACCGCAAGGAACAGGAACTGGATAACCACAAAAAGAACCTGGAGAAACAAACTGATATCGCTGTAAAAAAACAGGAAGAAGTAGAGGTGCTGAAAAACCAGCATGTGAAACAACTGGAAACGATCGCAGGCTTAAGTGCTGACGAAGCGAAAAACCAGCTGGTGGAGAACATGAAACAGGAAGCCAGAACTCAGGCAATGATCCAGGTGAAGGATATCGTTGATGAAGCAAAGCTGACAGCAACTAAAGAAGCAAAGAAAGTAGTGATCCAGACGATACAGCGTACCGCTGTTGAGGCCGCTATAGAAAATACTGTATCGATCTTTCATATTGAAAGTGATGAAATCAAAGGCCGTGTAATTGGTCGCGAGGGTAGAAATATCCGTGCGCTGGAAGCCGCTACAGGTATCGAGATCATTGTAGATGATACTCCGGAGGCGATTATCCTTTCGGGTTTTGACCCGGTTAGAAGGGAGATTGCGCGTTTGGCACTTCACCGTCTGGTAACTGACGGACGTATCCACCCTGCACGTATCGAAGAGGTTGTTGCCAAAACAAAAAAACAGATTGAGGACGAGATCGTGGAAATCGGTGAGCGTACAGTAATTGATCTGGGTATCCACGGACTGCACCCTGAGCTGATCAGAATGGTAGGACGTATGCGTTACCGTTCTTCATACGGACAGAACTTACTGCACCACTCCCGTGAGGTAGCTAACTTCTGTGCTACAATGGCTGCAGAGCTTGGTCTGAATGCCAAAATGGCGAAACGTGCCGGTCTGTTACATGATATTGGTAAGGTGCCTGATGATAACCCTGAATTGCCACACGCAATTTTAGGTATGCAGCTGGCTGAAAAATATAAAGAGCATCCGGAAATCTGTAATGCTATCGGTGCCCACCATGATGAGATCGAAATGACCTCAATGATCTCTCCGATCATTCAGGCTTGTGATGCGATTTCTGGTGCACGCCCGGGAGCAAGACGTGAGGTAGTGGAAAGTTATATCAAGCGTTTGAAAGAGCTTGAAGAACTGGCTCTCTCTTACCCTGGTGTAGAGAAAACATTTGCAATCCAGGCCGGAAGGGAACTGAGGGTTGTGGTAGAAAGTGAAAGGGTGACCGATCAGCAGGCAGAATTGCTGGCAGCAGATATCTCTAACCGTATCCAGACAGAGATGACTTATCCTGGTCAGATTAAAGTTACTGTAATCAGGGAAACCAGATCTGTGGCTTTCGCCAAGTAAGGTTTAACACTATAAAATGATAAAGCGACAGATGACCTCTGTCGCTTTTTTTATTTTTCCGCAAAGTATGCCCCGGATGTTTATTTTTGCAGCATGAAGAAGGAACGTAAGAATGTGACGAAGGTACCACAGCGGGAGATTGATGTACTTTTTACTGAGTATGCAGCAAACAGGCAGCATCCTTCAAACCGGCTGATCCATTGGGTATGTATCCCGATGATTCTTTTTGGCATCCTTGGCCTGGCATGGTCCGTTCCCTTTCCTCATCTTGAATTCTTAGGCAGGTACAATGGTTTTTTAAACTGGGCTTCTTTTCTGATTGCCTTTGTGGGATACTATTACTACAGGCTTTCGCCAGTACTGTCATACATGATGTTACTGCTGGTCTTTGCCTTATCCTTGATTGTGGTGCAGTTTGAGAAGTGGGCGCTTGCTGGTGGCCCTGCTCTTTGGCTGGTTTCTACTGTAGTGCTGCTATTTGCCGCTGCAGGGCTTTTTATCGGACAAAAGATAGAAGGTAAAAGGTCTTCATTTCTGAGTAATGTTAAGTTTGTGTTAATAGGGCCGATTTGGCTTTTACAGGTACTCGCAATAAAAATTGGATTAAAACGGCATTAAAATGTGGTTAAACGCAAATTGTTGCGAAATTAAAGCGGAATTAAAGTTCAATTAAAATCGCGTTAAAATGTAACCTCCATCTAACGTATAGTTAACACTGTGGTAATAGCTTTGTCCTAATTCAAATCATAGGCAATTGAAACCACAACTACAACTTAAACAAGCGATTTTAACTATGCTGTTCCTCGTACTGATGAGTGCAGCAGGCTTTGCGCAGGGTACTGGAAAAATCTCCGGTACAATCAGCGATAAAAAAACAGGAGAAACACTTATCGGAGTTACTGTCAAGCTAAAAGGTTCTACCAAAGGTATGGCTACTGATGTTGACGGTAAATATTCAATCACTGGTCTTGCAAACGGAAAATATACTGTTGTTTACCAGTATATCGGTTACGCAGGAAAAGAGATCAGTGAAGTAGAAGTTAACGGCGGAAAAAACACTATACTTAATGTCATCCTTGAAGAGTCTAATAATCAGAACCTGAATGAGGTTGTGATTAAAGGATCTTTTAAGAAAGAAAGTGTTAACGCTTTATATGCACAACAAAAAAATAACGCGGCCATTTCTGATGGTATATCTTCAGAGCTGATTAAACGTTCACCGGATAAAAATACTTCAGATGTATTAAAAAGGGTGAGTGGAACAACGATTCAGGACAATAAATTTGTGGTTATCCGCGGATTGAGCGACAGGTACAATGCTGCCATGCTTGACGGATCCACTTTACCAAGTACTGAACCAAACAGAAAAGCTTTCTCATTTGATATTGTTCCGTCTAATCTTGTAGATAACCTGATTATCAGTAAAACTGCTACTCCGGATCTGCCGGGAGATTTTGCTGGTGGTGCGATCCAGATCGTCACCAAGGATATACCTGAGCAGAATTTTATTTCATTTGGTGTAGCTACAGGTTATAATACAGCCTCAACTTTCAAAGACTTTAAAAGTGGCACAAGAAATATTACTGATTACTTTGGTTTTGATAACGGTGATAAAAAACTGGGATCGAACTTCCCAAGTACAAACAGGATCAACAATGGATTAACGCCGACACAAAATGCTTCTGCTATAAGAGCACTTCCAAGAGACTGGAACATTAATAATTTCACAGCTCTACCAACTCAAAACTATCAGTTCACTATTGGCAGAGTAAAAGATCTTAAAAACAATAGAAAAATTGGTGCGCTGGTATCGTTAACTTATCGTAATGCACAGCAGATCAATAATGATGTAAAACGTCAGTATTTTGATTTCGATTACAATGATGATGTCTATAAGTTCTCGACCAATATTGGTGCCTTAGCTAATTTTGCTTACACATTTGGTAAAAACAAGATCACATTCAAAAACATCTACAATAGAATTTACGAAGATCAGTTCCTCTACAGGACTGGTTTGAACCGTGCAATAACCAGCGATATTCAATTTTATGCTTTCGACCTGATGCAGAAATCACTGTTAAAATCTACAGTTGAGGGAGACCATCAGTTAGGCGAGCGTAATGCAAAATTAAACTGGTC
The DNA here is from genome assembly GCF_026239695.1 of Pedobacter sp. MC2016-15. GTDB lineage: Bacteria > Bacteroidota > Bacteroidia > Sphingobacteriales > Sphingobacteriaceae > Pedobacter. The sequence goes on from NZ_JAPIVS010000002.1 coordinate 842,690, forward strand.
GGCTAGTTTCAGTAATGTATTGAACGATCAGCCGGATCAGAGAAAGTTAAATTATGCCAGGGCAACATCTGCTGATCCAAGCACTCCTTTTTCGGCCAATATTACTACACTGGGAAGAGAGAACGCGAGATTATTCTCAAGGATGAACGAGAATTCTTACACTGGTGCAGTGAATTATTCCTTACCGGTAACAATGTTCAATTCCAAAGCTACCTTGAAAACAGGTCTAAGTGCTTTGTACCGTGACCGTACTTTTGATGTTCGTTTCCTGGGTGCAACAGTTGTTTCTTCTGATATCAGTGAGCAAATCAGGCAACTGCCCATCGATAAATTATATTCGAGAAGTCTGATCAACGGCGGTAACTTTAGATTAGAAGAGCTTTATAACAGGTTGGATCAGTATGTGGCTAACTCATTAACCAATGCTGGTTATGCAATGCTTGATAATAAATTGGGTGATAAGGCCAGATTAGTCTGGGGTGTAAGGGTTGAGCAATTCAATGTTGATCTCACTCCTCAGGATGCAGCTGCTGAAAAGGTAAAACAGAATTATGCTGACGTGCTGCCTTCTGCAAACTTTACTTATAACCTAACGGACAAAATCAATTTAAGAGCATCATACTACCGTACGATTGCACGTCCAGAGTTCAGAGAGTTATCGGTATCAACTTACTATGATTACGAGACCTTATCCAACTTACAGGGTAACCCTAATTTGCAACGTTCAAATATTGATAATGCTGACATCCGTTTCGAATTATATCCGCAGGCTGGACAAATCATTTCAGTTTCTGGTTTCTATAAGAAATTTAAGAATGCCATTGAGACTTTCAATGACGATGCAACTTCTACCAGAACTGTCCGCTATTTTAATTCAGATAAAGCAACTGTATTTGGTGCCGAGTTCGAAGTTCGTAAAAGCCTTGATTTCATTAAAGAAACGGATTTCCTGAAAAACACCACCGCATATGCTAACGTGTCGTTAATCAAATCAAAAGTTACTAATGATGCCAATACGGGATTGAATAATGTGGAACGTACCCGTGTAATGGTTGGACAAGCTCCTTACGTAATCAATGGTGGTTTGTTACACTCGTTCTTAGACAATAAATTAACTTTCAATGCTCTCTATAATAAAGTAGGACGCAGGCTTGCTGTAGCGGCAGGTTCACAGTATCCTTCGATCTGGGAAGTTCCAAGAGATGTGATCGACTTGCAGCTGGCAATGAAGGTGATTAAAAATAAAGGCGAACTGAAATTCAATGCTGGTGATATCCTAAATCAGAGAGCAACTTTTTATTACGATGTCAATACCAATAAAAAATACGATCCTGCAGGTGGAGACTATACTGTAAGCAGCTTTAAAGCTGGAACTAATTTCTCTGTTGCATTCGCTTATACCTTCTAATATTCCAAATTAAATAATACAACATTACTAAAAACCAAAAAAATGAAAAAACAACTATTAGCAACTGCCTTGAGTCTACTTGTGTTTTTCGCAAGTTGTTCGAAAAGTGATAACGGTGATGACGATGGTGAGATTGTTAACCCTGTTACCGGTGTCGTTGAAGTAACCGGCGATATCACAACTGCTACCAACTGGACAGCAGACAAAATTTACCTTCTAAAAGGAAATGTATTTGTAACAAACAATGTTACCCTGACTATTGCTCCGGGAACTATCATTAAAGGTGATCGTGGTACTAAAGGTACGTTGATCATCACGAGAGGTTCTAAAATCAATGCAACAGGAACCGCGGAAAAACCAATTGTATTTACATCTAACATCGTTGCCGGTGGTCGTGATAAAGGTGATTGGGGAGGCTTAATTTTATTGGGTAAGGCTCTAAATAACCAAGGTACTTCAGTAACAATCGAAGGTATTTCGGATGCAACTGATAAAGCTAAACATGGTGGTACTGACAATGCTGATAACTCTGGAGTACTGAAATATGTACGTATTGAATATGCAGGTGTGGCTTTAGGTCCGGATAATGAAATTAATGGTTTAACTTTTGGTAGTGTTGGTTCTGGAACTACAGTTGACTATGTAGAGGTTTATCGTTCAGGAGATGATGCCTTTGAATGGTTTGGTGGTTCAGTAAATGCAAAACACCTTCTTGCTGTTGCTACATGGGATGATGATTTTGATACTGATAACGGATTCTCTGGTAAAATCCAGTTTGGTATTGCTCAGCGTTTAGCAGGTGTTGCTGACGTTTCAGGTTCCAATGGATTTGAATCAGATAATAATGCAACTGGTGTTGCTACTACTCCGTTTACATCAGCTGTTTTCTCAAACATGACTATTTTAGGACCAGTAGTTCCAGCTCCTCAGCCTTCAATAAATGCTAGTTACCAACATGCAGCTCAGATTCGTCGTAATTCACAGCAAAGTATCGTGAACTCAGTGTTCGTTGGTTATACAGAGGGTGTTTTCTTTGATGATGCTTTACCAGCAGGTGGTGACAAGGCTTCAACTTATTTCTTAAATGGTACGAGTGTATTCGCTAATAACTTAATCGGAATAACAAGATCAAACCCAATCAAGTTAACTAATGCGGCTCTTTTGGTAGATATTACAGCACGTTTGGCTGCAAGTGCTAACGTATTTACTCCTGACCTGTATGGTGCTGGTATTTATACCGATGCTTACAAATATTCTGCTGATCAGGTTACAGGTGCAAGAATTGGTACTCCTAACTTCACACTGATCGCAAATTCACCTGCTGCAACTGGTGCTGCATTTGGTGGTAAAACTGAAGATGCTTTCTTCGAAAGAGTAGCGTATAAAGGTGCATTTGGTACTACTGACTGGACTGCTGGCTGGGCTAGTTATGATTCACAAACATTACCTTACACCACTCCGGGTGCTGTAACAAAATAATAGTATTCTCTTACAGAAGCGGCCCTGCAGGATATTCCGGCAGGGCCGCTTTTTTTTATGAGTCTGTAGCGTTTAATCATTTGATAGCGTTTTAGTTATAAAATCAACTAACAATCTCATGAAACAAAAAGTCACCATTTTATTTAGCCTTTTACTGCTGGTTTTTATCAACCTATCCTGCTCCAAGGATGAAGATGAAAATCAAGTTCCTGTAATTGATGAAAAAAACCTGACGGCTTGCCCGCCCAATGCAACCTGTCACTATCTTTTTACCGAAAACGCCGATGTGAATCCAGGGCCGGGTACATTTACGACAGGAAACTTCAGGGTCTTCTGGAGCAGTGTTTTTACACAGGGTGTCAGTGCAATTGTGTATGTCAGGGCACCCATGACGGGAAATTCCTTTACACTTAAAACTTCTGATATCGTCAGCGGGAAGATCGAAATCAGCCGCAATTGTGCGTCATGTTTGTTTGCTGCATCAAAACTGGTTGACGGTTATGTAAAGGGCATCAACCTGACACCCGGCAAACGTGCTGATCAGACTAAATGGATTCTTGAGGCCCAATTGATCTCTGAATCTCTTTACGGAACACCCGCAGTAAGAGATACGGTTTCGGTCAAACAATATTTCTATCCCAACTTTGTTTACAATTAAGGGTGAACTTGTTCATTTTGGAGGTTCTTAACATAAAATTAATATTGAGGAAACACAACTTGTAGTGTGTAATAATTTAATGTTAACACATCGAATTTTGGAATCAGGCCTTTTCTTGTATTGCAGGGCCATTTTTTAATGCCGTTTTAATCCTATTTTAATTTAATATTAATTCGGAAGCGTATTAATGTAACCTTAATATTAAGATCACGTTGCAACTCTAATTTTACAAAAAATAATTAGAGGCAACCTTTATGAAACGAATTTTAGCCAATCTCTATTGTATTCTCCTGACATCTCTGCTTTTTGTAGGGTTCGGTGTACAAGCGCAAGTAACAACATCCAGCGTAAGCGGAAAAATAAAAGATGCGAAGGGACTAAGTGTTCCCGGAGCAAGTGTGTTGGTCGTACATATTCCAACAGGTACTAAATCTGGTGCAGTAACCGGTAATGATGGTTACTACCGTTTGAATAACTTAAATCCCGGTGGCCCTTACAGGGTAACGGTAACCTACATTGGTTACAACAAACAGGAAAAAGAGGTGGGCAACCTTGGTTTGGGTGTCGACCATCGTGTTGATTTTACGCTTTTAGATGAAGGTCAGCAGCTGACTGAAGTCACTGTAAAAGGTAAAAGAGGCGGTTTAAAAACTGGTGCAGGTACACAGATCGGCGAAGAGCAGATCAAAAACATGCCTACCACCAGTCGTAGCCTTACCGACGTTACACGTGTAACTCCACAGGTAAGCAAAGACAACTCCTTTATGGGTACCAACTTCAGGTACAATAACGTAACGATCGATGGTGCGATCAACAATGATGCAATCGGTTTCAGTCCCTCTTTAGGCGGACAAAGTGGTAGCTCGGGTATGCCGGGCAGCAGCACAAGAACGAACCCTGTTTCTATTGATGCGATCCAGGATGTGCAGGTTTTGCTGGCCCCATACGACGTAAAGATCGGTAACTTCACCGGTGGTAGTGTGAATGCGGTGACGCGTTCCGGTACCAATGACGTAACAGGATCTTTGTATGGTTTTGGCCGTAACGCATCCCTGATCGGAAGAAACAAAACAGGTGATAACTCTAAGATGCCTTCGGACTTCCATGAATATCAGACTGGTTTCCGCGTAGGTTTACCATTGATCAAAAATAAACTGTTCTTCTTTACCAACGAGGAGATCACCCGCCGTCAGGATCCGGTGATCCTTGGTGCAGGTTCTTCGGACATGAAAGTAATTACTGAAGCGCAGGCACAGGCGATTACGCAGCTGATGGAAAGCAAATATGGTGTTAATCCGGGCTCGTATGGTAACTACAACATCTATTCGAACTCCAACAAATTTTTCAATCGTCTGGACTGGAATATCAATGATAAAAATCAGCTGACGGTACGTAACAATACGATCAGATCTGAGGCGACTAACTTAGAGCGTGACCAGGCGAACTTCAGGTTTGGTGGTATCGATTACAAACAAACGAATAATCAAAACTCTACAGTTGCTGAATTAAAAAGCAGGGTATCAAATAACCTTTCCAACAGTTTGGTTGTAGGATACTCGAGCATCCATGACTACAGAACGCCAACTTCCAATTCGGCCCTGCCACAGATTGAGATTGGTGGTTCTGCAGGTGGTACAATTTTCCTGGGTACAGACCGCGAGGCGAGTATCTTCAACATGAAACAAAAAACCACTGAGTTTACGGATAACCTGACCTGGACTAAAGGCAGGCATACCTTCACCTTTGGTACGCACAATGAGTTATACAACATCACTTACGGATTCGTAAATGCATGGAATGGCCGTGTGAATTACAGCAATGTGGATGCTTTCCTGGCCGGAACGCCTAATCGTGTAAGAACTAACTATAACTACACAAATAATAGCAGGGATTATATTCTGAACAATCCTCCGGCAGAGTTTAAAGTGAACATGTACAGTGTATATGGTGAAGATCAGTTCCAGTGGACTGACCGTTTTAAGCTGACTTACGGAATCAGGTTCGACCTGGCTGATATGCCTAACAAACAGCCATTGAGTGTGAAAACTACGGGTGCTCCTGAAGATCCTAACTACGGCACTACTTATACCTATACAAAACCAAAAGATATCAAAAATGATTTCCTCGGACAGGTACAGATCTCACCTCGTGTAGGTTTTAATTTTGATGTACTGGGCGACCAGAGTCTGATCATGCGTGGTGGTAGTGGTCTGTTTACCGGCCGTGTTCCTTTTGCCTGGTTAGGTTATGCTTACTACAACAACGGGGTAACATACGGTGCTTATGATAACAGATCAAGTGCTACACCTTTCGCCGCAGGTTCTGATCCTATTGCGGACGGACTGGCAGGAAACGGACAGGCTGGATTTGTGTCTAAACAGGGTGTGAATGTCAATGATGCTGCCGGTGCTACTCAGGTGGATTTGATTGACAATAATTTCAAAATGCCTAAAACATGGAGAACAAGTCTTGCTTTTGATTACAAAACCGCCAACCAATGGAGGTTTACTGTTGAAGGTATCTATACCAAGGTGATCAATGACCTGATGTTCCAGCAGATCAATATCAAGGATAACCCGACTTACCTGATTTACGATACGCAGAAACAGCAGCCAATATATACTTCCGGTAATGCGGGTAAGATCAATCCTTTATACACAAATGCTTACCTGCTTTCGAACACCAGCAAAGGTTATCGCTATAGCATCACTGGTCAGGTAGGAAAATCTATCCCTGGTGGTTTCGATATCATGGCAGCCTATACTTTTGGCAGATCGAAAGATGTAACTAACGGTATCCGTAACTCTATGGAATCTAACTGGCAGCTGAACCAATCCCTGAGTCCAAATAACCCGGGACTGGCGAACTCAAACTTTGATATCCGTAACCGTATTGTGTCAACGATGAACTATAAACACAGCTGGGATCAGGCAGGTAAATATGTAGCCAACTTCTCCCTTTTCTTTAGTGCACAATCGGGCACCCCTTACTCTTACGGATTTGTAAACTCTACAGTTAACAATACAGGACAAACTGTAAGTCTGGTGTATATACCGCAGGCTGGCGAAACGGCAAGGTTCTTTGCTGCAAATGCTACAGGTGCTGCTCAGGCTGCAGCGTTTGATGCCTTTATTGATAGCGACAATTACCTAAAAACAAGAAGAGGAAACTTTACTGAGCGTAATGCGGCACGTACACCATGGAACTACCAGGCTGACTTCCGTTTCTCGCAGGACTTCAGAATCGTGACCAACGGAACGCATAAACATACGTTGTCATTCACCTATGATATTGTAAACCTAACAAACCTGCTGAACAAAAAATGGGGGGTACAGTACTTCTCTCCAAACACGTTCAACTCTATGGCTAGTGTAGGTTTGTCTCCTACTACAGGTGGCGCTGGTTCTGCAACTGCATATCCAACATATACCTTTAACCAGGCGAATACAAGCAAATATTCAAAAGACTTCTTTGCATCAAGATATCAGATGCAGTTTGGTTTAAGATATAGCTTCTAGTTTTCTCAACAGAATTGAAAGGCCGGGTCATTTAATGATGATCCGGCCTTTTGTTTGGCAATATTTTTTATTAAAATGTCGTACAGTGGATCCATTGCAAGTTGCAAATCCCGTAATATTATAATATTTTTGGATTATAATCCTACAATATCATAATAATGCGGGATTGTAATCCGAAATGATTATAAGAATTTTACAGGCTGTCATTGAGCAGCGACTAGTGAAGTCAGCTATCATGAACTTGCTCAAACAATTGGAAGCGATAGTAAAACAATAGACAAGTATATCGATCTGCTGGAAAAGACCTATGTGGTTTTTCGACTACCAGCATTTAGCAGGAATGTCCGTAATGAAATCAAAAAAGGGAAAAAGGTATATTTTTATGATTGTGGTATCCGTAATGCAATTATCAATAATTTCAAGCCACTTAGTTCCAGAACTGATACCGGCGCCCTCTGGGAAAACTACGCTATTGCTGAAAGGATGAAGTTTTTACGTTACCGTAATATCGATACCGCACAGTATTTTTGGAGAACAACACAGCAACAGGAAATTGATCTGATTGAAGATAATGGAGAAGGGTTGCTAGCTTACGAGTTTAAGTGGAATGCAAACAGTAAGGTGAGGTTCCCTCAGACTTTTACTGATAATTATTCAGATACAAAAACCTTCGTAATTTCTCCCGAAAATATCGAGGACTTTTTGCTGATTTAAACCCGATGATTTGTAATTGCGGGTATTAAAGATTAACCGATTAGTATTATAACCCAGTCTTAATTTTTTCTTAACATACTGACCTTACATTTGTGATGTAAATATTTGGTTAGTATTTATAAAGTTTAGGTTTAGTTGATAAACGAAAAGCCAGGGTGGATGTCCTGGCTTTTTGATTTTTTATGATTTTTACTTTTAGAAGTTCTTACCTATCTTCTCCAAAATCTCTGGTGGGATATTCCTTGTATCTACAAGCAGGAATCCATCAAGGCAATCTGAAAACTTGGGATCTGTATTGAAACAAATAATTTTTGCATTCAGATTCATATACTGTCTTAACAGCACCGGTATTTTGATGTGTGAATTTTCAATGTCAGAAATCAGTCCGTCGAGGTCTTTCAATGATTCGCTGCTTTCAATCAGCAGATTCTTATCAATTGCAGAAAGATCGGCCTTGAATTTATTTCTGGGTTTGATATACTGGCCCAGGTCGTAATCAAAGTGGTTCTTGGTGATATAATCCACAATCAGTGATTTGGAAAACTTGGAGAAGTTATTACTGATACTTACCGGACCAAACATATACCTGTACTGAGGATTGTCGAGCAGGTACTTCAATATCCCTTTCCATAAAAGGAACAATGGCAAAGCCTTCTGCTGGTATTCTTTCCGGATCCAGGAGCGGCCGAGTTCTATACCCTGGTTTAATATCGGATAAAAGGCTTCCTTGATCTTAAACAGCTCTGAGAGATAGAAGCCGCGTTTGCCCATCATGTGCAGGATCTCATCACCCTTACCGATACGGTAGGCTCCCACGATATTCTGCAGTTCCTTATCCCAGATAAACAAATGGTGATAATAGATATCGTAATTGTCGAGGTCAATCTTTTTATTCGTGCCCTCGCCAACTTCCCTGAAGGTGATCTCCCTCAGCCTTCCGATTTCTTTGAGTACTGTAGGAATGTTTGCTGTAGGCGTGATATAAACTTCATATTGTTTTTCCGTCCATACACGGTACGCTTCCAGCTGCCCGATTTCTTCAGCGATACTGATCCTTGATGTTTCTTCGATAATTTGTTCCGGCTTTTTCTTGATCTTGAAAAGATTGATCGGGTTGAATAGTTTCTTCTCTTCCTCGATGCTGGTACCTAAAGCATAGGTGCGTGCGCGAAGGAAATCAAGTAACTTATTGGTATTGTTACGGTAAGAGATATCTTCGATGTTGATCGGCTTGCCTATCCTTACTTTAATCTTCAGCCCCTGTTTGTTCAGGAATTCTGAAGGCAGCTTTGCAGTACGCAGGGTAGGGTGGATAAAGCTCAGGATATTGAAGAGCACCCCGTTGTTCCCGTGAAAATAAATCGGAACTACCGGTACTTTAGCCCTGGCAATTAATTTACCCACCACCGGGTGCCACAACCTGTCAGTAATCTCCTGTTTGTCCAGGCTAAAGGTAGAAACCTCGCCTGCAGGGAAAATACCAATTGGTGTTCCCGTTTTTAAAAGATCAAAGGTAGCTTTAAGGCCACTGATGCTGGAGGTGTGCTGCACATTCTCGAAGGGATTGACCGCTACAAAAAACTCATTGAGGTTTGGAATCTTTTGCAGGATAAAGTTCACCATTACTTTGGCTTCCGGCCTCACCGTACATAATAACTTAACCAGTGCCAGTCCTTCGACACCACCATAAGGATGGTTTGCGATGGCGATAAAAGCGCCGGTCTTGGGTATGTTTTTTAAGTCGTCCTCATCAAAATCTATAGATACTCCTATCGTTTCCAATATCTTATCTACAAATTCTAAACCATTGAAATGCTGGTTCTGGGAGAAAACTTTATTGATGTCGTTTAACTTCATTACTTCCATCAGCAGAGCCGCTAATCCCGGTACACCCAGTTTGTCGATTTTGGTGGCTTTTGCAAACTCTTTGGTGGTTATGATCTTCATATATGAATTTAAAGGAAATTTTGTTCGACCTCAAAAATAAGATTTATATTTCTAAATATCGGCAGTACATTGCGGAGCCATGAGAAAATGGCTTAATATATACTTCAGTATTTCGAAAAGGGAATATAATGGATTGCTGGTATTGCTTTCCATTTTGGTTGTCATCAACCTTATACCTTCTTTTTTTAGAGTTCTTCTGCCAGAAAACGAAGATTTGCTATCGGATAGTATCGCAATCAGAAAATTAGTCCTTGCAGAGAAGACTTTAAGAGAAAAGCGACACCCTAGCTGGAAGAGCCGGAAGGGGCATTTATTTAACTTTGATCCCAACCATACGAGTTTGGAAGGCTGGCAAGAGCTTGGCCTGTCTCCCAAACAAGCGGCAGTGATGCTGAGGTATACTGCTAAAGGAGGACGCTTCCGTAAGAAGGAAGACCTTTTAAAGATGTATATGGTCAGTGAAGAACTCTATCAGCGCTGGAATCTTTACATCAAGATATCTCCTGAAGATACGCTGTCGTCCAGGAAATATACGCCTTCAGCCTATGAAAAACCTAAACCCCTGCTTGTTTCGCTGAATTCGGCTGATACATTGGAGCTTGACCGGCTGAAGGGTATCGGCCCTGCCTTTGCGAGAAACATTGTTAAATACAGGGAAGCCCTGGGTGGCTTTTACGCGAAGGAGCAACTGCTCGGGGTGTATCAGATGGATAGTGCCAGATACAATGCAATCAAAGATCATATTGTACTGGACAAAACTCCCCTGCGGATCATCTACATCAATAAGGCCGGCTTTGATGACTTGAAATATCATCCTTACCTGAGATATAAACAGATCAATGCCATCATACAATTTCGGAAACAACACGGAAATTATAGTAATATTGCGGAGTTAAAAAAAGTGGCTATACTTTCTGACGAAACCGTGGAAAAATTAGCCCCATATATCTCATTTGATCATGATGGAAACAAAAATTAAACAGATTGTGCGTGATGTAAACGATTTCCCTAAACCCGGAATCGTATTTAAAGATATCACACCTATATTAAAGGATGCAGAATTATGCAATGCTATTGTTGTGGCGCTTGCTGAGCAGCTGTCGGAAATAAAGGTGGATGTAGTTGCAGGTATTGAAAGCCGGGGTTTTCTGTTTGGCCTCTCGCTGGCCAATTACCTGGGGGTGCCTTTTGTGCCGCTGCGCAAGGCCGGGAAACTTCCCTACAAAACCGTAAAACATTCGTACGACCTGGAATATGGCAGTGCCACACTGGAAATCCATGAAGATGCTTTCCTGCCTGGTCAGAATGTGCTGATCCATGATGATCTCCTTGCTACCGGCGGTACGGTGATTGCTGCTTCGCACCTGATCGAAAAACTGGGCGCAGTTGTGGCTGGATATTCATTTATCATCGCGCTTGATTTTCTGAATGGAAGAGAGTTGCTGAGGGAATTTTCTCCCAATAACTACGCGCTGGCCTCTTATTCATAGATTGGGACAAAATACCCTGAAATATTTTTTATCCCTTAAAAGCCTTTGAGCTGATTAAGATCAGGTAATTGAACTAAATACCATATCGTTCTTTTTGAGGGCAAATATTTAACTGTTGCTGCTGCATATATAATTTCTATCATTGCAGCAACAACACAAATATGCAGGATATACTCGCTCAGGATACAGGTTATGACTTTAGCATTTCGGAGAATCAGCAGATGATCCGCCAGATGGTAAAAGAGTTTGCGGAGAGGAACATCCGTCCGCATGTGATGGAATGGGATGAAGTACAGCATTTCCCTGTTGATCTTTTTAAAGAGTTAGGTAAGCTTGGCCTGATGGGGGTACTTGTACCTGAAGCTTATGGAGGTTCCGGATTCGGATACCAGGAATATGTGGATGTAATTGTGGAAGTGGCCAGGGTCTGCGGATCTGTTGGTTTATCACTTGCAGCACATAATTCTTTATGTACAGGGCATATTCTTGCTTTCGGTAATGAAGAACAGAAACAAAGGTGGCTGACTAAACTATCGACTGCTGAGTGGATTGGCGCCTGGGGCCTTACTGAAGCCAACACGGGTTCTGATTCTCTTAGAATGCTGACTACCGCTACACTGGATGTTGATCACTATGTGATCAACGGCTCGAAAAACTGGATTACCCATGGTAAGTCTGGTGATCTGGCCGTAGTGATGGTACGTACCGGCGACAAGGGGGATTCCAAAGGTATTTCTGCGATCGTAGTTGAACGCGGGACACCTGGATTCAGCGCCGGTAAAAAAGAGAATAAACTGGGGATGCGTGCATCCGAGACTACAGAAATGATATTTGATAATTGCCGGGTGCCGGTTGCCAATTTGCTGGGCAAAGAAGGTGAGGGCTTTAAACAGGCGATGAAGGTGCTGGATGGCGGAAGGATTTCTATTGCAGCACTCGCCCTGGGTATTGCCAAAGGTGCTTACGATGCAGCCCTTGCCTATGCGCAGGAGCGTCATCAGTTTGGGCAGCCGATTTCAAGCTTCCAGGCGATCAGCTTCAAGCTGGCAGATATGGCAACGGAGATTGAGGCGGCAGAGCTCCTGATCAGACAGGCAGCTGATATGAAGAACCGTGGTGTAAAGATGACCAAGGAATCTGCCATGGCGAAATACTTCGCTTCTGAAGTTGCCGTAAGGACAGCCACTGAGGCGGTGCAGATCTTTGGGGGATATGGATATACCAAGGATTTCCCGGCAGAGAAGTATTATCGTGACAGTAAGTTATGTACGATAGGTGAGGGCACTTCAGAGATACAGAAGATTGTGATTGCCAGAGAGATATTGAACGGATAGTTGCCGTTCAGCTATAAACGAATATTCTAACCAAATATAATTACCAATCCGGTGCGCTGAAAAAGTACACCGGATTTTTCAATTAAAGGCTTTTTTTAATTTTAATGCTGATAATCAAATTAATGTATTACCTTTGCAGTCCTAAAAACAACGAGAGGAGGTATTTTAACGTTATGATCATCATTAATATTAAAGACGGCGAATCACTAGATAAAGCCTTAAAACGTTTCAAAAAGAAATTTGAGAAAACTGGTGTGTTGAGAGAACTACGTAGCCGTCAGGCATACGAGAAAAAATCTGTTGCTCGTCGTACATTAGTTAAACACGCGATTTATAAAGAAAATATGCACCTGGAAGGAAAAATTTAATCCTGTCAGATATTTTATTTTAAATATATTAAGCGCCGAAGGAAATATCCTCCGGCGCTTTTTTTATATATACATTTTGTGTACATTGACCTCAGGGGTTAACAATTTTTGATGCATGTCAGTAGAATCCTTTTTAATATATATCGAGCACGAGAAGCGCTATTCTCCACATACCGTACTTGCCTACAGAACGGACCTCCTGCATTTTACAGACTTTCTTGAACATACTTTCGAACTGCAGCCCGAAGCGGCTAAACATATCCATATTCGGGATTATATCGTGCGTCTGATGGATGAGCAGATCGGTGCCAGTTCTATTGGAAGAAAATTATCCAGTCTGAGGAGCTTTTATAAGTACCTGCACCGCCGCAAAATCATTACCGGCAGTCCGATGACCATGATCAAAGCACCAAAAGTTCCTGCCCGCTTACCTGTATTTGTTGATGAAGAGAAGCTGGATCACCTGCTGGACTCAGGAGAGTTCTTTGATGAGAGTTTTCCCTCACAGCGGGACAAGCTGGTGATCGAAGTTCTCTTTGGCACAGGGATGCGGCTTGCAGAGCTCCTGGGTCTGAAGGAATCTGACATTGATTTTTATGAAGAAACCATCAGGGTTTTGGGAAAAAGGAAAAAAGAAAGAATAATTCCGGTGACCAAACAGCTTGTACTTCAGCTAAAAACGTATATTGACTTCAAAGCATCACAAAATTTTGATAACAAAATTGAAGACTTGTTCGTTACTAATAAAGGAACGGCTGTTTATCCGCTGTTTATTTATAAGATTGTAAAGAGTTATTTGACGTATATTTCTACACAGGACAAAAAAAGCCCCCACGTATTGCGGCATTCCTATGCCACAAGTCTGCTGAACAGGGGGGCAGACCTGAATGCGATAAAGGAGTTGCTTGGGCATGCCAGTCTGGCGGCCACACAGGTATACACCCACAATGCTATTGAAAGATTAAAAACAATATATAAACAAGCCCATCCAAAGGCATAAAAAAGGAGGAAAACATGAAAATTACAGTTCAATCGATCCATTTCAATGCAGACCACAAATTGTTAGATTTTATTCAGAAGAAAGTTGACAAACTGGAGCAGTTCCACGATCAGATTATAAATGGTGAAGTCTATTTGAAATTAGAGAATGTAGAAGATGAGGCTAATAAAATAAGTGAGATAAAACTGAGTGTCCCGGGTGGGGTATTGTTTGCAAAGGAACAATGCAAGAGCTTTGAAGAGGCGACAGATTTATCTATTGAATCGCTAAAAAAACAAATCACTAAACATAAAGATAAAACAAGAGCAAAACTTTCAGAGCATAAGGCTTTGCTGAATGCGAATGAAGTGACTGATTATTAGGGTACTATTTTCAGAACTTTTGAGGAAAAAACCAGCGGCAACTTAACTGCTGGTTTTTTTTTGAAAATAGTTTTGCAAGTAACAATTATTCTTGTAGATTTGCATTCCAATTCGGAACAGGGGTTAACCCTTAAAGAGCTGGTTTGTTCTGTGAATGTTTAGTAAAAAATAATAAAAGCCTCCTTAGCTCAGCTGGTAGAGCAACTGACTTGTAATCAGTAGGTCATTGGTTCGATCCCGATAGGAGGCTCTTTTAAACCTGCATCTGTGATGAGACGGTTTATTAGAATGGGGGGATACCAGAGTGGCCAAATGGGACAGACTGTAACTCTGTTGTCGCAAGACTTCGAAGGTTCGAATCCTTCTCCCCCCACATTATAATAGCGAAAGTAGCTCAGTTGGTAGAGCGATAGCCTTCCAAGCTATAGGTCGCGAGTTCGAACCTCGTCTTTCGCTCTTCGTTCAAAGGGCAGTCGGCAGAATGGTCACAGTTAAAATGCCGGACCGGTATGGGATTGTGAAGCGAATAAAAAGCCGACGTAGCTCAGCGGTAGAGCACTTCCTTGGTAAGGAAGAGGTCATGGGTTCAAGTCCCATCGTTGGCTCAGGAATAAAAATAAACGAGGCTTTGTTAACTCTGTTAGTATGGACAGAATCAACAAGGTTTTTTGTATTGAAATTGTATTATAACAATAATTAAAAATAAAAGTTAACCTACTAATAAGTATAAAAACATGGCAAAAGAAAAGTTTGACCGCAGCAAGCCGCACTTAAACATCGGCACAATCGGTCACGTTGACCACGGTAAAACAACCTTAACAGCAGCTATCACTAAAGTGTTATCTGATGCTGGTTTATCTGAGGCGCGTTCATTTGATTCAATTGACTCTGCACCAGAGGAAAAAGAAAGAGGTATCACGATTAACACTGCACACGTTGAGTATTCAACAGCTAACCGTCACTACGCACACGTTGACTGTCCAGGTCACGCGGATTACGTGAAAAACATGGTTACTGGAGCTGCACAAATGGATGGAGCGATTATCGTTGTAGCTGCTACAGACGGTCCTATGCCACAAACTCGTGAGCACATTCTATTGGCTCGTCAGGTAGGTGTACCTTCACTGGTTGTTTTCATGAACAAAGTGGATATGGTTGACGATCCTGAATTACTTGAGTTAGTAGAGATGGAAGTTCGTGAATTATTATCTTTCTATGATTTCCCAGGTGATGACATTCCAGTTATTCAAGGTTCTGCCTTAGGTGGTCTGAACGGTGATGCTAAATGGGTTGCTAAAATCATGGAATTAATGGATGCTGTAGATAGCTACATTCCAATTCCTCCACGTTTGACTGACCTTCCATTCCTGATGCCTGTTGAGGACGTATTCTCGATCACTGGTCGTGGTACTGTTGCAACTGGTCGTATCGAGCGTGGTGTAATCAACTCTGGTGATCCTGTTGAGATCCTGGGTATGGGTGCTGAAAATCTTAAATCAACTGTAACAGGTGTTGAGATGTTCCGTAAGATCCTTGATTATGGTGAAGCTGGTGATAACGTAGGTCTGTTGTTACGTGGTATTGAGAAAACTGATATCCGTCGTGGTATGGTAATCTGTAAACCAGGTTCAGTAACTCCTCACACAGATTTCAAAGCTGAGATCTATGTATTATCAAAAGCAGAAGGTGGACGTCACACTCCATTCTTTAACAAATACCGTCCACAATTCTATTTCCGTACCACAGACGTAACAGGTGAAATCACCCTTGCTGAAGGAACTGAAATGGTAATGCCAGGTGATAACGTTACTATCAATGTTAAATTGATCAACGCAATCGCAATGGAAAAAGGTCTTCGTTTCGCTATCCGTGAAGGTGGTAGAACAGTAGGAGCTGGTCAGGTAACTGAAATTGTAAAATAATTTCAAACCCTCCGGGGATTGAAATGAATAATACTACAAAGTACCCGGGATTATGCCTGGGTACTTTGTTCTAAAAATGTCTGTATTAACCTTCGGGTTGATCATATACACGGGAATAGTTCAACGGTAGAATAGAGGTCTCCAAAACCTTTGATCAGGGTTCGAATCCTTGTTCCCGTGCAAAAACTTATATATGGCTAGCGTAGTTCAATTTATTAAAGAATCATATGAGGAAATGACCCAGAAGGTTACCTGGCCTACATGGGGAGAGCTGCAAAGCTCTGCTGTGCTGGTACTGGTAGCTTCTTTGATTATTGCAATAGTTATCTTTGCAATGGACAAAGGGTCTATGTTTGTTTTGGATACTTTTTATAAATCACTTTCTAATTAATATTGCTAAATGAACGATCAGCTAAAATGGTATGTAGTTAGGGCGGTAAGCGGAAAAGAGAAGAAAGTAAAACAATACATTGATTCTGAAATCAGTCGTTTAGGTTTTTCTCATCTCGTTCCTCAGGTATTGATCCCAATGGAAAAATACTACCAAATGAAAGAAGGAAAGAAGATTGCAAAAGAACGCAATTTTTATCCTGGATACGTTTTGATTGAAGCGACATTGGATGGTGAGCTGGAACACATTATTAAGAATGTAAACAGTGTTATCGGTTTCTTAGGTGATAAAGGAGGCAATCCGGTTCCTATGCGTCAGGCAGAGGTTAACCGTATCCTTGGTAAGGTAGATGAAATGAGTCAGCAGGGTGAAACCATGAACGTGGCTTATTATGTTGGAGAGAACGTCAAAGTAATGGACGGGCCTTTCAACGGATTTACCGGGGTGATTGAAGAAGTGAACGAAGAGAAAAAGAAACTGAAAGTTATGGTGAAGATCTTTGGACGTAAGACTCCGCTGGAACTGAACTATATGCAGGTAGAAAAAGAATAGAATACTATTATAAAGATCTTAAATGTTACATGCTTCCAACATTTTAACATTGAGTATTACAATTAACAAAACAGAAAATGGCAAAAGAAGTCAGTGCGCTTGTTAAATTACAAATCAAGGGTGGAGCTGCAAATCCATCGCCACCGGTAGGACCTGCGTTAGGTGCTAAAGGGGTGAACATTATGGAGTTTTGCAAGCAATTCAATGCTCGTACCCAAGATAAGCCTGGTAAAGTATTACCCGTTGTAATTACTGTTTATGCTGACAAGTCTTTCGAATTTATCATCAAAACCCCTCCGGTTGCTATCCAGTTAAAGGATGCTACTAAATTAGCGAGTGGTTCTGCTGAGCCCAACCGTAAGAAAGTTGGTTCGGTGACTTGGGATCAGGTTAAGTCAATTGCTGAAGATAAAATGACTGATTTAAATGCTTTCACTATCGAATCGGCAATGAGTATGGTTGCCGGTACAGCACGCAGTATGGGAATCACCGTTAGCGGCGATGCACCCTGGACAAATTAATTAACAAAAAACAGTTTACAACAGTGGCTAAATTAACAAAAAATCAAAAAAAGGCACATGCTAAACTAGAAATCGGTAAAACGTATTCTTTAAAGGATGCGGCTGCTTTGGTAAAAGAAATCACAACTACCAAATTTGATGCTTCGGTTGATATCGACGTATCTTTGGGTGTTGATCCGCGTAAAGCGAATCAAATGGTTCGTGGTATCGCTACTTTACCACACGGTACAGGTAAAACTGTACGTGTATTGGTTCTCTGTAATCCTGACAAGGAAGAAGAAGCTAAAGCAGCAGGTGCAGATTTCGTAGGTTTAGACGAATATGTAGCCAAGATTGAAGGTGGATGGACTGATGTTGACATTATTATCACTACTCCTGCTTGTATGGCAAAAGTAGGTAAACTGGGCCGCGTTTTAGGTCCACGTAACCTGATGCCAAACCCTAAATCAGGAACTGTTACCAACGAAGTTGGAAAAGCAGTTACTGACGTAAAAGGCGGTAAAATTGATTTTAAAGTTGACAAAAGTGGTATCATTCATGCTTCAGTAGGAAAAGTATCATTCCCAGCGGAAAAAATATATGAAAATGCATTAGAAGTACTTCAGGTAATTTCTAAGCTTAAACCATCTGCTGCAAAAGGAACTTATTTTAAAAGCATTCACGTGTCTTCTACAATGAGCCCTGGAATTGCAATCGAAACTAAATCAGTAGCGGGTATCTAATTATGAACAGAGAAGAAAAAAACGAAGTAGTTTCGGCTCTTCAAGAGAAGATGCAGGAATTTGGTAATTTCTATATTGCCGACACATCAAGCTTATCTGTTGAGAAAGTTAACAACATCCGTCGCAAATGTTTCGAAAGCGGTATTGAAATGCAGGTTGCTAAAAATACTTTGATCAGAAAAGCGATCGAAGGATTGGAAGGCGATAACTCAGATATTTTCGCAGCTTTAAAAGGCCAGTCAGCGATCTTATTTTCCAAAACAGGTAATGGTCCGGCTAAGCTGATCAAAGCCCTTAGAAAAGCAGGTTCTGATAAACCAGTATTAAAAGCAGCATTTATTGACACAGCGATCTTTGTTGGAGATAATCATTTAGATGCATTAGTAAGCTTGAAATCAAGAGAAGAGCTTATTGGAGACATCGTTGGCTTGTTACAATCACCAGCTAAAAATGTTATTTCTGCCCTTAAATCAAGTGGTGGTAAAATCGCAGGAATTGTTAAAACTCTTCAGGAAAGAGAAGGTTAAGGAACACCTTAAAAGTTCTATATTAATAAATTCATTTACGTAAAATATTTAAAACTCTATAAAATGGCAGATTTAAAAGCGTTTGCTGAGCAATTGGTAAACTTAACAGTTAAAGAAGTTAACGAATTAGCTCAAATCCTTAAAGACGAGTATGGTATCGAACCAGCTGCTGCTGCAGTTGCTGTTGCAGGTCCTGCTGGTGATGCTGCTCCTGCAGCTGAAGAAAAATCAACTTTTGATGTAATCCTGAAAGAAGCTGGTGGTTCTAAATTAGCAGTTGTTAAGTTGGTTAAAGACTTAACTGGATTAGGTTTGAAAGAAGCTAAAGATTTAGTTGATGGTGCACCAAAAGAAGTTAAAGCTGGTGTTTCTAAAGACGAAGCTAATGCTTTGAAAACTCAATTAGAAGAAGCTGGAGCTGTAGTTGAGATTAAGTAATCACTTAATTTTAATATAACTTCAAACATAGACTCCGACTGTACAGTCGGAGTCTATACCTGTTTATATACATTTCATCTAAGTTTGGTTGGTGGGATGTTCACGGCAAACCAAACAAATAGTTTATTCTTAAACTAAATTTAACTTTAGTACCTTGGCAAATAAAGTCGACCAAAGAGTAAATTTTGCACGTAGTAAGCACATCATAGATTACCCAGATTTTCTTGATGTACAGTTGCAATCATTCAGAGAATTTTTCCAGATAGAAACTACATCAGACAACCGTCACACTGAAGGCTTGTTTAAAGTATTTGCTGAAAACTTTCCAATCACCGACTCCCGGAACATTTTCGTTCTGGAATTCCTTGATTATTTTATTGACCCGCCGCGTTATGATATACCTGAGTGTATCGACCGTGGGTTAACTTATAGTGTTCCCTTAAAGGCAAAGTTGAAATTGTCTTGTAATGATGCGGAACACGAAGATTTTGAAACTATTATTCAGGATGTATATCTGGGAACTATTCCATATATGACTCCTAAAGGTACTTTCGTGATCAATGGCGCTGAGCGTGTAATTGTTTCTCAACTACACAGGTCACCAGGTGTGTTTTTCGGCCAGAGCCGTCACACTAACGGTACCAAGCTTTACTCTGCCCGTGTAATTCCTTTCAAAGGATCATGGATTGAGTTTGCAACTGACGTAAATAACGTCATGTATGCCTACATTGACCGTAAGAAAAAGTTCCCGGTAACGACACTGCTTCGTGCAATTGGTTACGATTCTGATAAAGACATTCTGGAGCTGTTCGACCTTGCTGATGAAGTAAAGGTGAGCAAATCTGGTTTGAAAAAATATATCGGACGTAAACTTGCTGCAAGGGTACTCAGAAAATGGGTAGAAGATTTTGTGGATGAGGACACTGGTGAGGTTGTATCTATTGACCGTAACGAGGTGATCCTTGACAGGGATACTGTTTTAGAAGATGAGCACATTGATATGATCATTGATGCTGGTGTGAAAACGATTATCTTGTCTAAAGATGACGGTGCAAGCCAGGCTGATTATACAATTATATATAATACATTACAAAAAGATACTTCAAACTCTGAAAAAGAGGCTGTGGAGAACATCTACCGTGCTTTGCGTAACGCAGAACCACCTGATGAGGAAACTGCAAGAGGTATCATTGAGCGTCTGTTCTTCTCGGACAAACGTTATGACCTTGGAGATGTAGGACGTTACAGAATCAACCGTAAGTTGAAAATGGATACGCCTGATCACGTAAAAGTATTGACAAAAGCGGATATCATTGCGATTGTTAAATACCTGATTAAACTGATCAACTCCAAAGAAGAGGTCGATGATATTGACCACTTGTCAAACCGTCGTGTACGTACAGTAGGTGAGCAGTTATATGCTCAGTTTGGTGTAGGTCTGGCGCGTATGGCCCGTACAATCCGTGAGCGGATGAACATCCGTGACAATGAGGTTTTCACACCTACAGACCTGATTAATGCCCGTACTTTATCGTCGGTGATTAATTCATTCTTTGGAACAAACCAGTTGTCGCAGTTCATGGACCAAACCAATCCTCTGGCAGAGATTACGCACAAGCGTCGTCTGTCAGCCTTAGGTCCGGGTGGTCTTTCACGTGAGAGAGCAGGTTTTGAGGTGCGTGACGTTCACTATACCCACTACGGTAGGTTGTGTACAATTGAAACACCAGAGGGACCAAACATTGGTTTGATTTCTTCTCTTTGTGTACATGCGAAGATCAATACATTAGGATTCATCGAAACACCTTACAAAAAAGTTAAGGATGGTATCGTTTCTGTTGAAGAGGATGTAATTTATCTTTCTGCTGAAGATGAAGACGGAAAAACTATTGCTCAGGCAAATGCTGAGTATGATGATAAAGGTAACTTCACTACTCCTCGTGTAAAAGCACGTTACGAGGGTGACTTCCCGATTATTGAGCCTGAGAAATTAGACTTAATGGACGTGGCGCCAAATCAGATTACTTCCATTGCTGCTTCATTAATTCCTTTCCTTGAGCATGATGATGCGAACAGGGCCCTGATGGGTTCCAACATGCAACGTCAGGCCGTACCATTGTTACGTCCTGAAGCGCCGATTGTTGGTACTGGTCTGGAAGGCCGTGTAGCACGCGACTCAAGAACGCTGATCAACGCTGAAGGCGATGGTGTTGTTGAATATGTAGATGCTAACGAAATCACCATTAAATATCAGAGAAACGATGGAGATCGTCTGGTATCATTTGAAGGTGACAGCAAAACTTATAAATTAATCAAATTCAAGAAAACCAACCAGAATACTTGTATCAACCTGAAACCAATCGTTAAGAAAGGTCAGAAAGTTGTTAAAGGACAAGTTTTATGTGAAGGTTATGCAACTGAAAATGGTGAGCTGGCATTGGGCCGTAACTTAAAAGTAGCGTTCATGCCTTGGCAGGGATATAACTTTGAGGATGCGATCGTAATCAGTGAGCGTATCGTTCGTGAAGATATCTTTACATCATTGCATATTGAAGAATTTGAACTTGAAGTGCGTGATACGAAACGCGGGGAAGAGGAATTAACACCAGATATCCCTAACGTTTCTGAAGAAGCAACAAAAGATTTAGATGAAAATGGTATTATCCGTATCGGTGCTGAAGTTAAAGAAGGCGATATCCTGATCGGTAAAATTACCCCTAAAGGTGAGTCAGATCCTTCACCGGAAGAGAAATTATTACGTGCGATCTTTGGAGATAAAGCCGGTGACGTGAAAGATGCATCCCTGAAAACTCCTCCTTCGATCAAAGGTGTGGTAATTGATACCAAATTATTCTCAAGAGCTAAGAAAACTACTAAGGCTGAAGAAAAAGCAGCTATAGAGAAGTTAGACAAGAAATATAACCTGGCTACAACAAATCTTAAAAACGAACTGGTAGATAAATTATTCCAGATCGTTAACGGTAAAACATCTCAGGGTGTATACAACGTTTACAAAGAATTGCTGTTTGCTAAAGGTGCTAAGTTTACACAGAAAAGTTTAGCTGACCTGGAATTTGCTCACATCAACCCATACAAATGGACTACCGATGATGACAAAAACGATCAGATTAAATTATTGATCCATAACTATGGTATCCGTGTAAACGAAGAACTGGGTGCTTATAAACGCGATAAATTTGCAATCAGTGTAGGTGATGAGTTGCCTTCAGGAATTGTGCAGATGGCAAAAGTTTATGTAGCCAAAAAACGTAAATTGAAAGTAGGGGATAAAATGGCGGGACGTCACGGTAATAAGGGTATTGTTGCCCGTATCGTTCGTGATGAAGATATGCCATTCCTTGATGACGGAACTCCTGTTGATATCGTGTTGAACCCACTGGGTGTACCTTCACGTATGAACCTTGGACAGATCTATGAAACTGTATTGGCATGGGCCGGTAAAGAACTGGGTGTAAAATTTGCAACTCCGATCTTTGATGGTGCTAAACATGATGAAGTGGAAGAATGGATCGCTAAAGCTGGTGTTCCGGCGTCTGGAAGAACCTATTTACATAATGGTTTAACGGGTGAGAAATTTGACCAGCCAACTACAGTAGGTATTATCTACATGCTGAAACTGGGCCACATGGTTGATGATAAGATGCACGCCCGTTCAATCGGACCATACTCATTAATTACACAACAGCCATTGGGTGGTAAAGCCCAGTTTGGAGGTCAGCGTTTTGGTGAGATGGAGGTTTGGGCATTAGAGGCATTCGGTGCTGCTAATATCCTTCAGGAGATCCTGACTGTGAAGTCGGATGATGTGATCGGAAGGGCCAAAACTTATGAAGCAATTGTAAAAGGCGAGAACCTGCCGACTCCAGGTGTACCAGAATCATTCAATGTACTGGTACATGAGCTGCGCGGATTAGGTTTAGATATTACGTTAGACTAATGTTGAATTTTTTAATGCTGGAACGGATGCTGTCCGTTCCGGCTTTTTAAATTTTCAAATTCAAACAACAGAGCTATGTCTTACAAAAAGGATAATAAATTAAAAAGCAATTTCACCTCGATTACCATTAGTTTGGCATCGCCGGAGGCTATTTTAGAGCGCTCTAGTGGGGAGGTGTTAAAACCTGAGACTATCAATTACCGTACATACAAACCAGAACGTGATGGTTTGTTCTGTGAACGTATTTTTGGTCCGGTTAAAGATTACGAATGCCACTGTGGTAAATACAAACGTATCCGTTATAAAGGTATTGTTTGTGACCGTTGTGGTGTTGAGGTAACGGAGAAAAAAGTACGCAGAGAGCGTATGGGACATATCAATCTGGTAGTTCCTGTAGCGCACATCTGGTATTTCCGTTCACTGCCAAATAAAATCGGTTATTTATTAGGCCTTCCTACCAAAAGACTTGATTTGATCATTTACTACGAGCGTTATGTAGTTATTCAATCAGGTTTAATGGAAGAGCAGGGTATCCAGTATATGGATTTCCTGACAGAGGAAGAGTACCTGGATATCTTAGATAAATTACCAAAAGAAAATCAATACCTGGATGATAAAGATCCTAATAAGTTCATCGCCAAAATGGGTGCTGAAGCATTAGAGGATTTATTGAAACGTATTGACCTTGATACTTTATCTTACAACCTGCGTCACCAGGCTGCAAACGAGACTTCACAACAACGTAAAAACGAAGCTTTAAAACGCTTACAGGTTGTTGAGGCTTTCCGTGGTGCAAGAACACGTATTGAGAACAATCCTGAATGGATGATCATCAAAATTGTTCCTGTTATTCCACCGGAATTACGTCCGTTGGTACCTCTTGAAGGTGGTCGTTTCGCTACTTCAGATTTAAATGATCTGTACCGTCGTGTGATTATCCGTAACAACCGTTTAAAACGTTTGATCGAGATCAAAGCACCGGAAGTAATTTTACGTAACGAAAAACGTATGCTGCAGGAAGCTGTGGATTCGTTATTTGACAACTCACGTAAAGTAAATGCAGTAAAAACTGAAGGTAACCGTGCCTTGAAATCTCTTTCAGATATCCTGAAAGGTAAACAAGGACGTTTCCGTCAGAACTTACTGGGTAAACGTGTGGATTATTCAGCACGTTCGGTAATTGTTGTAGGTCCAAACCTGAAATTACACGAGTGCGGTTTACCAAAAGATATGGCTGCAGAGCTGTTCAAACCGTTTATCATTCGTAAGATGATAGAAAGAGGTATCGTTAAAACGGTAAAATCTGCAAAGAAAATTGTAGACAGAAAAGATCCATTAGTTTGGGATATTCTGGAGAACGTTTTAAAAGGACACCCTGTATTACTGAATCGTGCGCCTACGCTGCACAGATTGGGTATCCAGTCTTTCCAGCCTAAATTGGTTGAAGGAAAAGCAATCCAGTTACACCCCTTAGTGTGTACTGCATTCAACGCCGATTTTGACGGTGACCAGATGGCCGTGCATTTACCGTTAGGTCATGCTGCTATCCTGGAAGCCCAGGTATTGATGTTAGCTGCACACAACATTCTGAACCCTGCAAATGGTACGCCAATTACTGTACCATCTCAGGATATGGTTTTGGGTCTTTACTATATCACTAAAGGCCGTAGAACTGATGACAAACGTGTGGTTAAAGGACAGGATTCTTCATTCTATTCTCCTGAAGAGGTAATCATTGCTTACAATGAGAAAAGAATCGACCTGCATGCATTTATCAAAGTTAAAGTGAATGTTAAGGATACTGACGGAAGTATCGTTAACAGACTAACTGAAACTACTGTTGGACGTGTACTGTTTAACCAAATGGTACCGGAAGAAGTAGGATATATCAATGAATTGCTGACCAAGAAATCTTTAAGAGATATCATTGGTGATGTAGTTAAGGTTACCGGTATGGCGCGTGCATCCAGATTCCTGGATGATATTAAAGAGCTTGGTTTCCAAATGGCATTCAGAGGTGGTTTATCATTTAACCTGCAGGATGTAAACATCCCTGTTGAGAAGCATGCTTTATTAGAGCAGGCTTCGGCAGAGGTTGATGAGGTAAGGAATAACTATAACATGGGATTCATTACCAACAACGAACGTTACAATCAGATTATCGATATCTGGACCCGTATCAATAACCGTTTAACATCATTCGTGATGACGCAGTTATCGAGCGATAACCAGGGCTTTAACTCGGTTTACATGATGCTTGACTCAGGAGCACGTGGATCTAAAGAGCAGATTCGTCAGCTTTGCGGAATGCGTGGTCTGATGGCAAAACCTCAGAAATCAGGTTCAGGTGGTGAGATTATTGAAAACCCGATTCTTTCCAACTTTAAAGAAGGACTGTCAGTATTAGAGTACTTTATCTCTACTCACGGTGCTCGTAAAGGTTTGGCGGATACGGCGTTAAAAACTGCGGATGCGGGTTACTTAACCCGTCGTTTGCATGACGTAGCGCAGGATATGATCGTAAATTCTGAAGATTGCGGAACTTTGAGAGGTATGTATACTACTGCCCTTAAAGATAACGAGGATATCGTTGAGCCGTTATACGACAGAATTCTGGGACGTATCTCACTGCATGATGTATTTAACCCGATGAACGGTGAATTATTGGTTTCTGCAGGTCAGGATATCGATGAGGATATTGCGAAAGCGATTGACGAATCACCGGTTGAAGGTGTTGAAATCCGTTCTGTACTGACATGTGAGAACAAGAGGGGTGTTTGTGCATTGTGTTACGGACGTAACCTTGCCACTGGTAAACGTGTTCAGAAAGGTGAAGCTGTCGGCGTAATCGCTGCACAGTCGATCGGTGAGCCGGGTACACAGTTAACACTTCGTACATTCCACGTGGGTGGTACCGCATCAAACATTGCTGCTGAATCTCAGATCAATGCGAAGTTTGATGGTATCATCGAGTTTGAAAACGTACGTACTGTAGAAACTGAAACTGAAGAAGGAACTACACACATTGTACTTGGACGTTCAGGCGAATTTAAAATCGTTGAAGAAGGAACAGGTAAAGTGATCATGACCAACAATATTCCTTATGGTTCATTCCTTTACATTGAAGAAGGTGCTAAAGTAACCAAAGGCGATAAGATTTGTTCATGGGATCCGTACAATGCGGTTATTATCTCGGAATTTGCCGGTAAGATTGAATTTGACGCGATCATCGAAGGTGTTACCTTCCGTGAAGAGTCGGATGAGCAAACTGGTCACCGTGAGAAAGTAATTATCGATACACGTGATAAAACTAAAAACCCTTCTGTAAGGGTACTGGATAAAAAAGGTGAATTGATCAGACAGTATAACATCCCTGTTGGAGCTCACGTTTCAATTGATGATGGAGAAGCTGTTAAAACTGGTCAGATCCTGGTTAAGATTCCTCGTGCAACTGGTAAAACAAGAGATATTACGGGTGGTTTACCACGTGTAACTGAATTGTTTGAGGCACGTAACCCATCTAACCCGGCTGTAGTAACTGAAATTGATGGTGTGGTAACCTTAGGTGGTGTGAAACGTGGTAACCGTGAGATGACTATCGAATCGAGAGATGGCGAGGTTAAAAAATATCTGGTTCCATTGTCTAAACACATCCTTGTTCAGGATAATGATTTTGTGAAAGCTGGTATGCCATTATCAGACGGATCAATCTCACCTGCGGATATCTTAGCAATCAAAGGACCTGCTGCTGTTCAGGAGTACCTGGTAAATGGTATCCAGGAAGTTTACCGTTTACAGGGTGTGAAGATCAATGATAAACACTTTGAGGTAATCGTTCACCAGATGATGCAAAAGGTTCACATTGAAGATCCGGGAGATACTACGTTCTTAGAGAATAACTCTGTAGACCGTTGGGACTTCATGATCGAAAATGATGAGATCTATGACAAAAAAGTTGTAGTTGATGCTGGTGATTCGAATACTGTTAAACCAGGTCAGATCCTTTCTCTGCGTAAATTAAGAGATGAAAATTCTCAGTTAAAACGTAAAGATTTGAAACAGATCGAGGTTCGTGATGCAAGATCGGCAACAGCCAGTTCTGTATTACAGGGTATCACCCGTGCTTCATTGGGTACGAAATCATTCATCTCTGCAGCTTCCTTCCAGGAAACTACTAAAGTGCTGAACGAAGCTGCAATTGCAGGTAAACGTGATAGCATGCTAGGACTGAAAGAGAACGTAATCGTTGGTCACCTTATTCCTTCGGGTACTGGTGTACGTGGTTACGAACGTATCATCGTTGGTTCACAAGAAGAATACGACAAACTGTTAGCTTCGAAACAAGAAGAAGTAGAAGCATAGTCTGTTTCATTAAATAATTAATCCCCCCTGGTAACAGGGGGGATTTTTTTTTATTTTAAGTTTGGTTAACAGCTTAAGCATTTAAAGAAGTAGTTTTGCTGTATGGAGAATCAAAACAACGAAAATCAGATCAATATAGAGCTTTCTGAAGAAGTAGCTGAGGGCGTATTTTCAAACCTGGCAATCATCACCCATTCCAATACTGAGTTTGTACTGGATTTTATCAGGGTAATGCCCGGACTGCCAAAGGCAAAGGTGAAGTCGAGAATTATTCTGACGCCGGAGCATGCGAAAAGATTAATGCTGGCAATGCAGGACAATATTGAGAAGTTTGAAGCGCAGAACGGAAGGATCAAAACACAGGAAGAAACCACAGGTTTCCCGATGAACTTTGGCGGACCTACGGCACTGGCTTAATCACGCCTTAAGGTCTGTTCCAGGTAACGGAGTACTTCGGTGGCAGGGCTTTGGGGTTCAAACCACCTGATCTCTGTATCCCGGCGGAACCAGGTCAGCTGGCGTTTGGCAAAACGACGGGTATTCTGTTTGATTTTGTCTACTGCCTCCGTATAGCTGAGCTTTCCATCAAGATAGTCGAATAGCTCCGCGTAACCCACAGTTTTCAGTGCATTCAGATCCTTGTACTGCTCAACCTTTTTTACTTCATCCAGCAAGCCTGCAGCGAGCATCAGATCAACTCTGTGGTTGATTCTGTCATACAGGAGTGCACGTTCCAGATTCAGGCCAATTTTAACGATATTAAAAGGCCTTTCTTTTTTGCTGTTGGTGAGGAAACCGGAGACCTTTTTGCCAGTGGACAGGAAAAATTCGAGCCCCCGTATCATTCGTTGTGGGTTAAACTGATCCACTTTTGCAAAATACTCAGGATCGGCTGCTTCAAGCCTTTGTTTAATGGGCTCCAGGCCTTCGGTCTGAAATAAGGTATTGAGTTCTTCCCTGATCTGCATATCCGTATCAGGGAGTTCATCCAGTCCTTTAGTGACGGCATCCAGATATAAGCCCGAGCCACCTACCATAATCGCCAGGTCGTTCTGTTCGAAGATTCCGGCAAGTATTTCCAGTGCCTGCTTTTCAAAATCCCCGGTGCTAAAAAAGGTGGTAATAGAATGGGAGTCTATAAAATGGTGCTTAGCCGCCGCCAGTTCATCTGGGTCTGGTTTAGCTGTTCCAATAGAAATCTCCTGAAAGAATTGTCTTGAATCCGCAGAAATGATTTCTGTAGAGAAGTGCCGGGCCAACTCAATAGCTAAAGCTGTTTTACCTATTGCAGTTGGGCCAGCGATTACAATTAAAGTTTTATTTTTGCCATTAACTGGCATTAGTAGTCTTCCTTGCTGTCAAATTCTTCATCACTGAAGTCATCACCTTCGGCGAAATCATCATTGTCATCATCATCTTCCTCGTCGGCATCATCATTTTTATCTGAAGTGGTGATTCCTCTGCCATCCATTGCCTCGATCTCTTCTGTGTCTTCAGGAACAAAATCCATTTCGTTAAGGAAATCAAAATCGCTGGAGGCAGCTACCGCTGTGGCAGCACTCGCCGCTGCTGCTGCGCCGGCTGCAGAATCGAAGATCTTTGGTGCTTCACCAATACTTTTGAAAAGTACAGGGTATTCTATATTGGGATCAGTAGTCAGGATAATCTTGATCAGTTCCACATGAAAATCGAAGGGACGGTCAAAATTATAGATATAATAGAACTTTTGGTGCGGATCTTCTATAAATGCGCTTAGTTTAGCATTTTCCATCAGGGCAACACCACGATCAATTTTTCTTTGGTTTGGAAGGTATGCGATTTCATCACCTTTGATCCAGTGATCGGAGCTTACATAGAAAGATGAGGACTTCTCTGCGCTGTACCCGGTAGAACGGTGTACTGCCTTATGCAAATCTTCAAAGGTTTGTGTTGATTTGATGTCGATCTCACGCACCACCTCATCGTAATCTTCAAAACTAATTCTAAATCTATAAATTGCCATTTGAGCTTTATTTCTATTTATAAAATTATAAAATATTTTTATTATTTGGGCTGTTCCGTTACCGGTGTCAGTCCTAATTCTTTTCCCTTGATGAGCATAAATGCTAACGCTTCATCATAAGAGTTTGTTATATCACCTTCAAGAATTGCTTCTCGAATGGCATTTTTGATCAGTCCCACTTCTTTACCGGCAGAAAGTCCGAAGATTTCCATGATATCTGTTCCGGTAACCGGGGGTTGCCAATTTCTTATTTTGTCTCTTTCTTCAACATCCTTCAGCTTTTGTTTGACCAGCTCAAAGTTATTGCGGTATTTCTTTACCTTGTATTCATTTTTGGTGGTGACATCTGCATTGCAGAGCAGCATCAGGCTTTCAATATCCTCTCCTGCGTCAAATAACAAACGTCTTACTGCAGAATCTGTGACAACTTCCTGTGCAAGCACGATAGGACGCAGGTGTAATTGCACGAGTTTCTGTACAAACTTCATCTTCTCGTTTAAGGGCAGCTTAAGCTGACTGAATATCTGAGGAACCATTCTGGCACCTTTGTCCTCATGTCCATGGAAAGTCCAGCCATGGCCTTCCTCAAAGCGTTTTGTGGCAGGTTTTGCAATATCATGGAGGATGGCAGCCCAGCGCAGCCATAAGTCGTCCGTAACTTCGCAAATGTTATCCAGTACCTGCAGGGTATGATAAAAGTTGTCTTTATGCCCTTTCCCATTGATGACTTCCACACCATATAGTCCGGCCATTGAAGGGAATATCAAATGTAGCAGTCCGGTGTCGAACAGATACTTGAATCCTATGGATGGAACCGGAGAAAGAATAATTTTATTGAGCTCGTCTGTAATCCTTTCTTTGGAAAGAATACGAACCCTTTCTTTCTGTTTGGTGATCGCTGCGAGTGCCGCTTCATCAATGTTAAAATTGAGCTGACTGGCAAAGCGTATGGCGCGCATCATGCGCAGGGGGTCATCTGAAAAGGTGATTTCCGGATCGAGCGGTGTACGTATTAACTTTTCTTCAATATCGTTCACACCGTTGAAGGGATCTACAAGCTGGCCGAAATTATCTTTGTTGAGGGAAATAGCAAGGGCATTGATGGTAAAATCGCGTCTGAGCTGATCGTCTTCAATCGTCCCGTTTTCTACAATTGGTTTTCGTGAATCGGCCCTGTAGGATTCCTTCCGCGCACCCACAAACTCGAGTTCAAGATCCCGGTATTTCAGCATTGCTGTACCGAAATTTTTGAATACTGCAACCTTACTTTTCAGCGCGGCACCGGCACGTTCGGCGAAATCAATGCCGTTGCCTAAAACTACGATATCTATATCCTTGGATGGCCTGTTCAGGAATATGTCCCTGACATACCCGCCGATCACATATGCTTCGATATGACTTTCTGCGGCAATGTCAGCAAGTACCTTAAAAACAGGATGTCCTAAATGATTTTTCAAAATGAGTTTATTCTTTATGGATAAAGCTATCCCAAGCTTGTACTGGTTAAAATCTTATAATTAAACCGATGCCGGTTTATTCAATTTGCAAAAGTACTAAAACTTACTTTCTAATAAAGGAAAATTGCCCTGATGGGCTTAATTTCATTATCGTTGAAGATTTTCTTTCAGTTCTCAGTTCCTGTTCCCAGTCTACAATATAATCAACTGCATCCTTAATTTTTGAGTCGATCTCATCAAAAAACTTTGGAGTAGGTTCACCTGAGATATTAGCCGAGGTCGAAGTAATTGGTTTTCTGAAACGCTGGAGCAATTGCTGAACGAAATCATGTTTAATCACTCTTACTCCGATGCTGCCATCTGCACTGATGACATTTTTTGCCACATTTTTTGCACCATCAAAAATGATGGTCAGGGGATGTTCAGCGTATTCAATAAGGTCGTATGCTACTTCAGGAACTTCATTTACATAACTCTGCAGTTTTGAATCATTGTCCAGCAGGATGATAAAACTTTTATCAGATGCACGTCCTTTAATTTGGTTGATCTTTTCTACAGCTTCGGCATTAGTGGCGTCACAGCCTAATCCCCAAACCGTATCCGTGGGGTAAAGAATTACTCCCCCATCTTTAAGTACAGCCAATGCTTTTTCAATTTCTGTTTTTAGCATGGTGTAAATTTATTAAATAATCTTAGTTATTTAACTTTTTAAGAGCTCTTCGTAACAATTCATCAGCTGGGTAGCCAGCGGTTGATTATCAAAATTACGGGCATAGGCCAGACCCTTTTCCTTCATCACAGCTGCCAGTTCCGGGTCATTCAGAATGGAGTTAATTGCCGATGCAAGTTCTGCGGCATTATTAGGGTCGACATACAGGCTGTCTGGGCCACCTGCTTCTTCGAGGCATGATCCTGTTGCAGCGACAACCGGAATGCCGCCATAAAGGGCTTCGATGATGGGAATCCCAAAACCTTCATAAAAGGAGGGATAAACAAATACTGATGCAAGTTGATAGATGGCAGGAAGGTCTGAAAAAGGAATGTCTTTCAGGAAGATAACCCTGTCTTTCAGATTAAGCCGTTCAATTTCTGCAAGAACCTGCTGTGCATAGGCCTGTTTTTTTCCTACGACAACTAATTTATATTCCTGCGGAATATCACTGAGTGACCGGACAATCAACAGGAGGTTCTTCCGTGCTTCGATGGTGCCTACGTTAAGGATATATTTTTCCGGCAGCTGGTATTGCTGACGTACAGTTTCTTTAACATACTCTGGAAGCAATTCTTTGAAGGAATCATCACAGGTTTGATAAATCACTTCAATTTTTGCAGGATCTGTCTGGTAAAAGGCGATGATATCCTTTTTTGTCTGTTCGCTGATGGCGATGATCCGGTCTGCAAAACGGCAGGCATACTTGCTTTTGAAGTTATAGATCTTCCGGTCGATATACCTGTAATGCTGTGGCAGACGCAGGAAAATGAGGTCGTGTATGGTGACAACTGTCTTTGGCTGACCGTTATGTAATCCGAAAGGTATCTCGTTGCTCAGACCATGGTAGATGTCGATATGGTCGTTCCTCAGCTGTTTGGTAACCCCAACGCTTCTCCACCAGAAACCGGGCTGATTGCCGGCAGGTTGTTTGAGATGAATATTGTCTTTTTCAAAGAAAGCACTGATCTGTTTAGCAGCTTTGACTTTAGGAGAATATACAAAGTAATGGTTTTGATGGAAAAATTCTGAAAGCTGTAAGATCAGCGATCTGCTGTAGTTCCCTAAGCCTGTCAGGTTATTTGCAGCCCTCTTTCCATCAAAACCAATATTCATTAAACAGCTACATTGTTTTCTCTCAATGCATCATTAAGGGAAGTTTTTTTGTCTGTTGATTCTTTACGTTTTCCGATGATCAATGCACAAGGCACCTGGTATTCACCGGCAGGGAATTTTTTGGTATAGCTACCCGGGATCACTACAGATCTTGCAGGAACAATGCTTTTGTACTCAACAGGTGAGCTGCCAGTTACGTCGATAATCTTTGTAGACGCTGTCAATACTACATTGGCACCCAATACCGCTTCGCGTTCTACGCGCACACCTTCAACAACGATGGCCCTTGAACCCAGGAAACAGTTGTCTTCAATGATTACCGGTGCAGCCTGAATAGGCTCAAGAACACCACCAATACCAACACCACCACTTAAGTGAACATGTTTTCCAATCTGTGCGCATGATCCGACAGTTGCCCAGGTATCAACCATTGTACCTTCGTCAACGTAAGCACCAATGTTAACATAGGATGGCATCATGATCACTCCTTTGGCTAAGTATGCACCATAACGGGCACTCGCACCAGGAACAACACGCACACCCAGTTCTTTATAATTGGTTTTCAGTTTCATTTTATCATGAAAGACGAAAGGGCCGTTAGTGATTTCTTTCATTTCTCTGATTGGAAAATAGAGGATAACAGCTTTTTTTATCCATTCATTGATTCCCCATGAATTTAATATAGGTTCAGCAACGCGGATTTCTCCATTATCCAACTGCAGAACTACAGATTCGATGGCCTCACAATATTCAGCATATTCCAATAAGGATCTGTCTTCCCAGACAGCCTCTATTAACTTCTTCAGTTCTTTGTTCATTGTAATTCTAATTTTTTCACAAAATAAATCAATTTTATCTATTGACCGATCTTTTACTTATGTATTTTTGATTTTTTATGGCAGAGCAGGAAAAATTACGGATAGATAAATACTTGTGGGCAATCAGATTGTTCAAAACAAGGAGTTTGGCTACAGAGGCATGTAAGGCCGGGCGTGTAAAGATGAATGGCCAGAACATCAAGGCATCTGTGGTGGTAAAGCCAGGTGATGTGTACCAGGTTTCTAAAGGTATAGAGAAGAAAGTAATAGAAGTGGTAGAGCTATTGTATACCAGGGTAGAGTCTAAGATCGCAGTAACAAAATATAAGGATATTACCCCGGTTGAAGAGACGTATGCGTACAAGTCAATGTTCCATGCCCCGGTTATGACACGCGACAGAGGTGCCGGGCGGCCCACAAAGCGCGACCGGCGGGAGATTGACGACCTCACTGATAACCTTTTTGATGAGGATAAAAAGGAAGAATAAAAGCAAAAAAAATGCCCCTGTAATCAGGGGCATTTTTTATATGCGCTGATGCGGATTACTTTTTGTCAGCTTTATAACCCTCGTTAAGACCAACGATAACCTCACTGGTTACATCCAGAGATGGATCAGCGAATAAAATTGCGCTGTTGCCTTTCTGGTAAGTTAAAACCATTTTGTATCCTTTATCTTTTGCGTAGACTTTCAGGTAGTCTGCAATTTTATTGTACAGTTTCTCTTGTTCTGTTGCCTGCTCATTTTGCAATGCTGCACCTGCATTTTGCTGATAAGCCTGTAACTCCTGTTGTTTACGTGAAAGTCTTTGTTCCGTAGTTGCTCTCTGATCAGCCGGCAAAGTGTTTTGTGTTTGCTGGTACTGCGCAACTTCACGCTGGAAAGCCTGTTGTTTTGCTGCAAGGTCATCCTGAGCTGATTTAGATTTACCATCTAATTTAACTTTCAGGTCTTTGAAATATTCGTATTTGGTAAGTAAAGAATCAGAGTTCACATAAACGATTGGCTCGCCGCTTTTTCCGGCAGGAGCATCAGTTTTTGCAGCAGTAGTTGTAGTTGCCTTTTCGTCTTTATTCTGGCATGAAGCCATTACTGAAACTAATGCTACAGCCGTAGCCAGTGTGCTTAGTTTGAAGGATGTTCTGTTCATCTATGTTTATTTATGAAGGAATAAATTTCAGCAAATATAAAATTTCAAAATTACTATCCTAAATAAGTGGGCTTTTTTGGACCGATAAAGTGCATTTTCCTGCAATTATTTCTCCACAATATGCCGTTAATTGCCCATAAATGGTTAAATTTGAATCTTATTTTTTATTAACATATATGAGCGAAGAAAAAGATCCAAAGTCAAATTATTCGGCAGATAATATACAGGTATTAGAAGGTTTAGAAGCGGTGCGTAAGCGCCCTTCGATGTATATAGGAGATACTGGTGTTAAAGGATTGCACCATTTGGTTTATGAGGTTGTAGATAACTCTATCGATGAGGCTTTGGCCGGTCATGCAGATAAAATCACTGTAAATATTCTTAAAGACAATTCTATCAGGGTAGAAGATAATGGTCGTGGTATTCCAACGGGCATTATGCAGAAAGAAAAGAAATCTGCATTAGAGATCGTTATGACGGTTTTACACGCGGGTGGTAAGTTCGATAAAGATACCTATAAGGTTTCCGGTGGTTTGCACGGGGTTGGGGTAAGTTGCGTAAACGCCTTGTCTACACACCTGAAGGCAGAAGTTCACCGTGAGGGAAAAATCTGGGAGCAGGAATATGAAATGGGTAAACCTCAATATGACGTAAAAGTTGTGGGGGAAACAGATAAAAGGGGTACGGTAATTACTTTTTCACCAGATCCTACAATCTTTACCCAGACTACTGAGTACCGTTATGATACGCTGGCTTCACGTTTAAGAGAGTTATCGTTCCTGAATAAAGGCATCAGCCTGACATTGACTGACGAGCGTGAAGTGGGTGAAGACGGAAAGTTTCTTTCTGAGCTTTTCCTTTCTGAAGGTGGATTAAAAGAATTTGTCCAGTTCCTGGATGGAGGTCGTCCTTCGCTGATTGCTGAGCCGATCTATGTAGAAGGAATCAAAAATGGTATTCCGGTAGAGCTTGCGCTGCAGTATAATGACAGTTATGCTGAAAATGTGCATTCTTACGTAAATAACATTAATACTCATGAAGGCGGTACTCACATTGCCGGTTTCAGAAGGGGTTTAACCCGTACTTTGAAAGCGTATGCTGATAAATCTGGGTTACTGAAAAATGTGAAATTTGAGATTACCGGAGACGATTTTCGTGAAGGTTTGACGGCAGTAGTTTCTGTAAAAGTTCAGGAACCACAGTTTGAAGGCCAGACAAAAACCAAGCTGGGTAACTCTGAGGTGATGGGCGCTGTGGATATCGCAGTTGGTGAAGCATTGGGTATCTATCTGGAAGAATATCCGAAAGAGGCTAAAATGATCGTCAACAAGGTGATCCTTGCAGCTACTGCGCGTGCTGCTGCACGTAAAGCACGTGAGATGGTTCAGCGTAAGAGTGTAATGGGTGGTTCCGGCTTACCGGGTAAGCTTGCCGATTGCTCTGACAGTGATCCGGAAAAATGTGAGTTATACCTGGTGGAGGGAGATTCCGCAGGTGGAACTGCTAAACAGGGACGTGACCGTAACTTCCAGGCTATTCTTCCCTTAAAAGGTAAGATCCTGAACGTGGAAAAAGCTATGGAACATAAGATCTACGAAAATGACGAGATCAAAAATATGTTTACAGCTTTGGGTGTCAGCATCGGTACACCGGAAGATGACAAAGCCTTAAATCTTACAAAATTACGTTACCATAAGATCGTCATCATGACGGATGCGGATATTGACGGATCACACATTACTACACTGATCCTGACTTTCTTCTTCAGGTACATGAAAGCATTGATCGAGGCGGGTTATGTATATATTGCTGCGCCACCTTTATACCTGGTGAAAAAAGGTAAGGAGCAGGAATACTGCTGGAATGATATCCAGCGTGATGCAGCGGTACAAAGATTAAAAGGACAGGGTAAAGAGGAAAGTGTACATATCCAGCGCTATAAAGGTTTGGGTGAGATGAACGCTGAACAGCTTTGGGATACGACCTTAAATCCGGCTAACCGTACCTTAATGCAGGCGACTATTGAAAATGCTGCTGAGTGTGATCATACTTTCTCCATGCTGATGGGTGATGAAGTAGCTCCGAGAAGAGAATTTATCGAGAGAAACGCGAAATATGCGAAGATTGACGCCTAGTCTTTCTAAATTATAGTAAAAGGCATCCGTTAACGGGTGCCTTTTTTGTTTACCGCGCTTTTTGCGAAAAGAAAATCTTCAGTTTCTTATAATTGATCTTGGCCTGATAACTATAAAAGATGTCACTGCCGATAATGGCAATGATTCGCGGATGCCCAAGCAGTTCATAGGCCTCATTTACCGTTTCAAGATCTAAAGCAACTGTATGGTAATTTTTGATGAGGAGTTTCCCGATTTTTAGTTTTGGGATTACAGCCTGAATGGTTGCAGAGGTGCTGAAAAGCGTAGTTGCACTGGTATCTTCTGCCGTAGTAACATCTGTACTGTTCCTCTCGATAAAACCTTTGTCAAATACAGACCTTGATGCACCGGTGTCAACGACAGCCAGGTGTTTAGTGCCATATGCAGTGATTTCCACCAATAGGTGGAAGCCATCATCATTAAGGTTGATGAGTGTCAGCGGAATGGAAATTGTACGCATTAAATCAGTTTCATATCTTTCAGAACGTTATTCATACTTCTAACGGCATCTGCACTTTTATTAAAAGTCAGCTGTTCTTCATCAGTTAAATTATAATCGATCACTTTTTCCCATCCTGTACGGCCAATGATAACGGGTACGCCCAGGCAAATATCAGTCTGTTGGTATTCACCTTCGAGTGAGACACTACAGGTAAACAGTTTTTTTTCATCACGGATGATACTTTCTACCAGGGCGCATACTGCTGCACCAGGAGCATACCATGCAGAGGTTCCGAGAAGGGCTGTTAACGTTGCTCCGCCAACCATTGTATCTGCAGCCACTTTTGCAAGAACGTCCTCAGCCAGGAGATCAGTTACATTTAAACTTTGGTATGTAGCATAACGTGTAAGGGGAATCATGGTAGTATCGCCGTGTCCGCCAATAACAAATCCCTGCAGATCATTGGCATTGCAGTTCATTGCCACACTGAGATAGTATTTGAATCTGGCGCTGTCCAGCGTGCCACCCATGCCGATGATCCTGTTTTTAGGCAATCCCAGGGACTTAAGTGACAGGTAGGTCATTGTATCCATTGGATTGCTGACAATGATCAGTATAGCCTCAGGGGAGTACTGAAGGATGTTTTCGGCCACGCTTTTAACAATTCCTGCATTGATGCCGATCAGTTCTTCGCGGGTCATCCCCGGTTTACGCGGAAGGCCCGATGTAATGACGGCGACAGCCGAGCCGGCAGTCTTGCTGTAATCATTGGTTACTCCTTTTATTTTTGTGTTGAAGCCCAGCAAAGCGGAAGTTTGCATCATGTCTATGGCCTTGCCTTCGGCAAATCCTTCTTTGATATCCACCAGGACCAGCTCTTCTGCCAGTTCTTTTCTGGCAATATTATCTGCGCAGGTAGCACCAACGGCCCCAGCGCCAACAACTGTTATTTTCATATTTTTCTATTTTAATAACAGGCCAGTCCTTTCTGTGATTATTCACGAAAACAAGACATGATCTTCTGTACCAAGTTATGAATTTTAAGGCAGCATTTAAAAAATGCTTTTTAAAACTTTATCTTCCATTGGTGGTTTTATGAGAAAGAATTTACATTTGCTTAACGCCAAATCAATCAGAACACAGTTATAATGGACAATACACCTGTAGAAAAAGTTGATATAATGTCTTATGCAGGGAAATGGTACGCACTATATTCCATACCTACTTTCATGGACAAAAAATGGCGCGAGACTACCGAAACCTATGTGATTCATCCTGATGGATATTACGCCGTTTTCAGCACCTACAAGCAGGCGGGAGAGGATGAGGTGAAATACCTGAGATCTAAACTTTTTGTAGTAAGGGGTACTAACAATGCAGAACTAAAAGCACAGTTTGTATGGCCTGTAAAGGTAGATTACTGGATAATTGAGCTGGCTGAGGATTATTCCTATGTTGTGGTAGGACATCCAAAACATAAATTCTTATTGATCATGGCACGTAAGCCTGAATTGCCTGATGAATTACTGGAGGAGATCTTTGAGCGCTGTAAGGCCAAAGGTTATGATACTTCCAAACTGATCTCCCAGGAGCATAAACCACTGCTCCAAAAGGGACACGCTCATACTTAGTATGTTGTCCTGAGCTTTGCTTTGCAGCTGATTTCGTCTTTGTCATTTTAAATTTTCTTGTACCAAAGGCATTCAAAAAAATGTAATTTTGTATATCAATCCTGCGCTGACAGGAGCGATTCTAATTACCCGTCTATGTATTTAATTTTTGATACCGAAACTACAGGTTTACCTGCCAATTATAATGCACCAGTAAGTGACACAAACAATTGGCCCAGGTGTATCCAAATTGCATGGCAGCTACATGACGAGATGGGAAATCTCGTTGAGCATCAGGATTATCTGGTTAAACCTGAGGGTTTTAATATCCCCTATGATGCAGAACGTATTCATGGTATTTCTACGGAACTGGCCATGGAACAGGGGATTGAGCTGGCCGAAGTATTAGAAAAATTCAATATTGCACTCTCGAAATCCAAGTTTGTTGTAGGACAGAATATTGGATTTGACATCAACATCATGGGCTCGGAATTTTACCGGTACGGAATAGAAAGCCCGATGGCCCAGATGCCGGTACTCGATACCTGTACAGAGGTGACGGCCGACCTGCTGAAAATCCCCGGAGGACGTGGCGGAAGGTTTAAATTACCCAACCTGACCGAACTGCACAGTTACCTTTTTGGAGTTCCCTTTGCAGAAGCCCATAATGCTACGGCCGATGTGGAAGCTACCACAAGATGTTTCCTGCAGCTGGTAAAAATGGAGGTCTTTACTCCTCAGCAGCTCCAACAGGAACAGGATTATCTCCGCGAATTTAAAACCCATAACCCGGCAGTTATACAGGGAGCGGGGCTCAAACATTATAACCTGAAAGCTGCTTCTGACGAGATCAGAAGGAGACAGGAAAAAGCTGAAGGTTCTGGCATTTCAAAACAGGAGCTAAGGGATAACCAGGAAGAACTTAAGCAAGCTACGTTTGTTCACCTGCATAACCACACACAGTTTTCTGTATTACAATCTACCATTAATATTCCGGGACTGATTGCTGCAGCAGCGGCCGATCAAATGCCAGCTGTGGCGATGACCGATCATGCCAATATGATGGGTGCGTTTCACTTTGTGAACCAGGTACTGAACCATAATAAAGGTGTTGAGGCTAGAAATAAAGCAGCTCAAGAAAAAGGTGAGATTCCCACAGAGAAGGTGCTTACACCCATTGTTGGCTGTGAGTTTTTCGTTTGTGATAACCATCTTGATAAATCCAGAAAGGACAACGGTTATCAGATTGTCCTGCTGGCAAAGAATAAACGCGGTTATCATCACCTGGCCAAGATGTCTTCCATTGCCTATACCAAGGGATTTTATTATGTACCAAGGATTGACAGGGCGGTAATTGAACAATATAAGGAAGATATCATTGTGCTTTCCGGGAACCTTTATGGCGAGATCTCCAGCAAGCTGCTGAATATGGGTGAAAACCAGGCCGAGGAAGCACTG
Source organism: Pedobacter sp. MC2016-15 (assembly GCF_026239695.1). Classification (GTDB taxonomy): domain Bacteria; phylum Bacteroidota; class Bacteroidia; order Sphingobacteriales; family Sphingobacteriaceae; genus Pedobacter. The sequence goes on from NZ_JAPIVS010000002.1 coordinate 883,278, forward strand.
CTATGGTGGAAAGAGCAGTTTGGTGCTGATTTTTATATGGAAATCATGCGGCACAATCAGGACGACGAGAATGTGGTGAATAAAACCCTCGTTGCGCTGGCAAGAAAACATGAAGTGAAACTGGTGGCGACCAATAACACGTATTACATTAATAAAAAAGATGCGAATGCACATGATATTTTATTATGTGTGAAAGACGCTGAAAAACAGGCTACACCTATAGGCAGGGGAAGGGGATACCGTTATGGTTTGCCCAACCAGGAATATTACTTCAAATCCGGCGAGGAGATGAAGACTTTGTTCGCCGATCTGCCGGAGGCAATATTAAATATCCAGGAGGTAGTTGATAAAATTGAAATTTATAAACTTGCGCGTGAAGTCCTCTTACCTAAGTTTGATATTCCTGAGGAATTTGTTGTTGCAGAGGATGAGGAAGATGGTGGTAAAAGAGGGGAGAACAAATTTTTACGCCACCTTACCTATGTAGGGGCGAAAAAGCGTTATGGAGAGATTACTCCTGAGATAGAGGAACGTCTTGACTTTGAATTGCAGACGATAGAGAAAACCGGATATCCGGGATACTTCCTGATTGTACAGGATTTTATCCGCGAAGCGCGGAACCTGGATGTATCGGTAGGTCCGGGACGTGGTTCTGCTGCAGGATCTGTGGTAGCCTACTGTTTATGGATCACCAATATCGATCCGATTAAATACGACCTGCTGTTTGAGCGTTTTCTGAATCCTGACCGTGTATCCATGCCCGATATTGATATCGACTTTGATGATGAGGGCAGGGGCCGCGTAATGAACTACGTCATCACCAAATATGGTGCAAACCAGGTGGCACAGATTATCACCTACGGTACGATGGCCGCCAAGTCGTCTGTAAAAGATACAGCGAGGGTGCTTGACCTTCCGCTTTTTGAAGCGGATAAAATTGCAAAGCTGATCCCCAATCTGAAGCTTGCAAAAATCTTCAACCTGGATGAAAAGGCACTGAAAGGTGCACTGCGTGCTGATGAATATGAGAAAGTAGTAGAGTTAAAGGAAATCGCTGATTCAAAGACGTTAAGTGCAGAGACCATCCAGCAGGCGAGAATCCTCGAAGGATCATTGCGTAATACAGGTATCCATGCCTGCGGGGTCATCATTACACCAGACGATATCACCAACTACGTGCCAGTGGCGATGGCCAAGGATTCGGATCTTTACGTTACCCAGTTTGATAACTCGGTGGTGGAAAGTGCAGGTTTGCTGAAGATGGACTTCCTGGGACTGAAAACGCTGACGCTGATCAAGGATACGGTGAAACTGGTGAGGATGCGTACCGGGATTCAGCTGGATCCTGACGAGTTCCCTATTGATGACGTAAAAACTTATGAGCTTTTTCAGCGTGGTGAAACGATAGGAATTTTCCAGTACGAGAGTACGGGGATGCAAAAATACATGAAGGAGCTGAAGCCTACGGTCTTTGGTGATTTGATTGCGATGAACGCATTGTACCGCCCGGGACCGCTGGAGTATATTCCAAGTTTTGTACGCCGGAAAAATGGTGAAGAAGAGATTAAATATGATTTGGATGCCTGCGAAGAGTATCTGAAAGAAACCTACGGAATTACAGTATACCAGGAACAGGTAATGCTTTTATCACAGAAGCTTGCGGGATTTACCAAAGGTGAGGCCGACGTGTTACGGAAAGCGATGGGTAAGAAGCAGAAAGATGTACTGGATAAAATGAAGCCTAAGTTTGTGGCACAGGCTGCAGAGAAAGGACACTCTCCTGCTACGCTGGAGAAGATCTGGAAAGACTGGGAAGCATTTGCTTCCTATGCATTTAACAAATCGCACTCGACCTGTTATGCCTGGATCGCATACCAGACTGCTTACCTGAAGGCACATTATCCGGCAGAATATATGGCTGCGGTACTGACCAACAACATGAGTGACATCAAACAGGTTGCTTTCTTTATGGAAGAATGCAAGCAGATGGGGGTGCAGGTACTTGGTCCGGATGTCAATGAATCTATCCTCAAGTTTTCGGTGAATGTGAATGGCGAAGTACGCTTTGGTTTATCAGGCATAAAGGGTGTAGGGGAGAAAGCGGTAGAAAGTATCATCGAGGAAAGAACTAAAGCAGGAAAATATGTAAGTGTGTATGATTTTGCAAAACGTTCCAATACCAGGACGGTAAATAAGAAGGCTTACGAGAGTTTTGTGTACAGTGGGGCCTTTGATAGTTTTGGCTATCACAGGGCTCAGTATTTCTTTGTACCCATCAATGATAAGATGAATGGTATAGAGAAGCTGATCAAATTCTCCAATGATTTCCAGAACAGCGAATCTACTTCCCAATCTTCTCTCTTTGGTGGTACCGTTGCAGACATGATCAATGAGCCAACGTTGCCGGTGGCCAATGAATGGGGCCTAATCGACAGACTTAAATACGAAAAGGATGCCATCGGGATCTTTCTGAGCGGTCATCCACTGGATAACTATAAACTGGAGCTGAAGGAGTTTTGCCAGCATTCTGTGAGGCATTTGTCGCTCGTGAACAAGGTCAGGATGGGGGACACCAACGAGGAAGTACTTGCGGAATTTGCTTCCCTCAAAAACAGGGAGCTTGTTGTTGGGGGGCTGGTTGTTGTTTCTGCGCAGAGAATGACCAAGACCGGCAAACCTTTTGGAACGATGGTCTTTGAGGATTATAATGATAGTTGTGAACTCGCCCTTTTCGGGGATGATTTTGTGAAGTTTAAGCAATTCATGACTGATGGCTATTTTCTGCGTATCCGTGGTCAGGTAGGCGAGCGTTTCCGCAAGGAGGGCGACTGGGAGTTTAAGATTACGGCAATCGAACTGTTATCAGAACTGCGGGATAAATTTGCCAAATGTATTACCATTCAGATTCCTATACAGCGGATAAACGACGATATAATTGCACAGATAAATTCTATTATTGAGGACAATAAAGCAAATACAGAGCAACAGAATTGTAAATTAAACTTTACAGTATATGATAATGAAAAAAACATCTCTTTAGAACTTCCTTCTAAATCGTTGAGAATCAACCCCAATAATACGTTTTTGGAAAGTCTGACAGAATTACACGCCGTCAATTATAAGTTGAATTAATGTCATATTGGCATTATATAAGTGGTGGCACTTTTATTGATCATATCTTTGCGTAAATAAATTATAACAAATTATGGCTTTAGAAATCACAGATGCCAACTTTGAAGAAGTTGTGTTGAAATCAGATAAACCCGTTTTAGTAGACTTTTGGGCAGAATGGTGTGGTCCATGTCGCATGGTAGGTCCAGTAGTAGATGAAATTTCAAAAGAATACGAAGGAAAAGCAGTAGTAGGAAAAGTAAATGTGGATAATAACCCACAGATTTCTACTCAGTTTGGTATTCGTAATATTCCAGCATTATTATTTTTTAAAAACGGTGAGGTTGTTGACAAACAAGTTGGTGCTGTTCCTAAATCAATTTTAGCCGGAAAACTAGATAAGCAATTATAATCAAACACAATACATAACGAGCAGGAAAGGCCACTCATTTGAGCTGGCCTTTTTTTATGGCTCTGTAATTTTACTCAACAGCGCGTCAGTCCAGAAACAGAAGATGCCCATCAGCAGTAAAATTCCGATTTGAAGGTTGGTTACCTCAGCATGTTTTAAAACAGCAGTATCAAAAAATCCCAGTTTTGCCAGCAGGGATATTCCTGTCGCAATCATAAATAACCACTTGAAATTAGTGGTGCCGCGGTAAAGTTTTACCATGTGCTTTGGCAACAGCGATATCGCCTTCAAGGCATTGAATCCAAGGATGATGAATAGTACGCATAACAAAAGATATTTGAGCAGACCGATCAATGGTATTGGTTGTAATGCTATAACGTCCTTCAGGTAATACGCAGAGCAAGTAAAAGCTATACAGAATAACAGCAGGTACACAACTGCAATTCCCCTGAGCAGGATTCGGTTTGTGGGTGAAATCAGAGTCATTCCTTAGGGGCTAATGGGGCAAGTTATATTTCTTTTGTTAAATTTACAATATGGAGCCTCAGGAAAACCAGCCTAAACATCAGTTACACGGTAATCTGGAATTACTTGCCAAATATGTTGTAGAGGGCTTTATCACCGGTTTGCATAAAAGCCCATTCCATGGGTTTTCTGTAGAGTTTGCTGAGCACAGGGCATACAACAGTGGTGATAGTGTGAGAAATATCGACTGGAAATTGTTTGGCAGAACAGAGAAACTATACACCAAACGATATGAGGAGGAGACAAATTTGCGCTGCCAGTTTGTAATTGATACATCTTCTTCCATGTTTTTCCCTCAGGGTGACTACAATAAGCTTAACTTTTCTGTAGAGTCTGCGGCGGCCTTGATTTATCTGCTGAAAAAGCAACGTGACGCCTTTGGCCTAAGCCTGTTTACTGATGAGCTATGGCTAAATACGCCTGCCAGATCTACAACCAGCCATCAGCAGTATGTATTTGCACAGCTGGAGCAAGTGTTAGCGAAGCCACATCTAAATGTGAAGACCAACCTGGAGCGCTCCCTGCATCAGGTTGCAGAGTCTGTTCACCAGCGTTCCATGGTGATCATCTTCAGCGATCTGCTTAGTGCCTTTCAAGACGAACAGCAGCAATCGGCCTTATTTGCAGGACTGCAGCATTTAAAGTTTAACAAACATGAAGTGATTATCTTCAGCATCAGCGACAAGGCTAAAGAAATAGATTTTGCATTTGAAAACCGGCCCTACCAGTTCATAGATATGGAAACAGGAGTTGAACTCAAGGCCAATTCAGCGACGGTAAAAGACAGCTATCTTAGTGCATATCAGAGCTACAGACAGCGTATTGCGACTACCTGTGCACAATATAAAATTGATTTGGTGGAGGCAGATATCAGTGAAGGTTTTTCAGGGATACTGACCGCTTATCTGATCAAAAGGAAAAAGATGAATTAGTTGTTCCTGTTGCCGTCCCTGTACCTGCTTAGCAACTCTCTTTTAAAAGTTTCCTGTGCCCTGTAATATTTACCTATAGTTTTGATAGGAAGGCTGCTTTTAAGCCTGCCGTAATACTTACGTTCGATATTAAGATCCTTCTGTTTAAAATCAAGCTCATTGGTAATGAGGGTTTGTACCTGCGTGTCAGACAGGTCTTCAATTTCAGTGATTTTTCTGAAGCTAATCATCTTTTCACGGCGTTCTTTACGCAGCGCAGATTGTTCAGCCTGCCATGCAGTGTATATGGGCCAGAAGATTTTAGACTCTTCAGGAGTAAGTTCAAGTTTTTCTTTGAGGTAGCTTATTCTGTATGCATCGATTTCACTGCGTCTTCCGTTATCCCTTTGAGCGGAGACTAAAAAAGGAAGAAATAATAAAATTGTAGCGGCAAGTATATTTTTCATGATCATTAATTTAGAGTTCTGATGACAGTTCTGACTGAGAGTAGTGGCTTAGAATATAGGTTTCAAGTTCTGCATTCGTGGCTTTATCCTTAGGATCATCTGCTGCATCACCTTCAACATGATCGATGATATCCTGTTCGTCCATATCATACAACATCTGCTCATTTGCTATTTCTGCCGCTGTAGGAGCTGCAGATTTATAACTTTGCTGGTTTAAATAAAAGCCAAAAGCAGCAACCAATACAAAACAGGCAGCTGAGGCATATTTTAATAAACCAGAATGCCATAGACGTATAATCTTAGATTGTTTAACAGGAGCAGCTTCTTCAGTGGTCTGCGCCAGAATCTTAGATTGTAACTTCTGGAAATACTGGTCTGGAGTATTAAATCCGGTTGATGAAGGAAGATTTTTTAATACACCCTCAGCATTAAATTCTTCTTCTGTAGTTTGTGCCAGGATGCGGTCCTTCAGAGAACTGAAATACTGATCCGGAACGGAATACCCTGATCCGGCATCAACGTCCTTGAGCCCGCTTACATAAATAGAATTAGTAATCGCGTCAGGAAGTGTATCAAAATAGTTTTCAGGAACAAGAAATGGATTTTCTACAGGCAGATTAGCCAGGTGAGGCGCCTCTGCTTTCCATTCATTGTTTTCTTCATCAGCTTTCATTTTTTAATTTTTTGTCATTAGATATCCTATATGGATCGAAAAAACAGCAAAAGGTTTAATGAGTAATCTCATCATTTAGCATAAAAACTTCAATTTTTTTAACGGCGATATGAAATGATGCTTTTAGAGCACCTACGGATGTTCCAAGGATCGCGGAAATCTCATCATATTTCAGGTCATCGTAGTATTTCATGTTGAAAATCAGACGTTGCTTCTCCGGTAGGGTAAGTAATGCCTGTTGTAGTTTCATCTGGATTTTATCCCCATTGAAATAGGAGGAAGCTACCAGGCTTTCTGACAGTTCATCAGATACCTCATCAAGTGGCGTCTGGTTGCGTTGTTTCTTTTTGTTCAAAAAGGTAATGCACTCGTTTGTTGCTATGCGATAAATCCAGGTATATAACTTGGAGTCGTTGCGGAATTTCGCCAGGCTTTTCCACACTTTAATAAAGACCTCCTGAACCAGGTCGTCCGCATCATCATGGTCAATTACCAGACGGCGGACATGCCAGTAGATCTTTTCCTGGTATTTTGAGATAAGCAGGTTAAAGGCTTCATTACGTGTACTCTCGTTAGAGAATTTTTCTAATATATCGTCGTCTTCAACCTGCTTCATCAATTATTTTTTTCTTTTTATTACTTTTTGAGCTGCTTCTACAATGTTAATTGTATCCAGTCCGTATTTAGTCATTAGCTGATCCGGCGTTCCGCTTTCTCCGAAGCTGTCATTTACAGCAACAAACTCTTGTGGTGAAGGAAGTTCTGTAGACAACAAACGTGCTACACTTTCTCCTAATCCACCAAATTTATTGTGTTCTTCGCAGGTTACTACACAGCCGGTTTTCTGAAGTGACTTCAGGATCGCCTCTTCATCTAACGGTTTAATGGTGTGAATGTTTATAATTTCTGCATCAATACCCAGCTCAGCAAGCTTTTCTCCGGCTTCGATAGCCTTCCAAACCATGTGTCCTGTAGCAATAATCGTTACATCAGTACCTTCATTTACCATCCATGCTTTTCCGATTTCAAATTTCTGATCAGGATCAGTAAAAACAGGAATAGATGGTCTTCCGAAACGCAGGTAAACCGGACCTTCGTATTCTGCAATGGCCATAGTAGCAGCTTTGGTCTGGTTGAAATCGCAAGGATTGATCACTACCATTCCCGGAAGCATTTTCATTAAACCTATATCTTCAAGGATCTGGTGAGTTGCACCATCTTCTCCGAGGGTCAATCCTGCGTGTGAAGCACAGATTTTTACATTTTTGTATGAATAAGCTACGGATTGTCTGATCTGGTCATACACCCTGCCTGTAGAAAAGTTTGCAAAGGTACCAGTGAAAGGAATTTTACCGCCGATCGTCATTCCGGCAGCAATACCGATCATGTTAGCTTCAGCAATACCGATCTGGAAAAATCTTTCCGGGAAATCTTTCTCAAAGGCATCCATTTTCAGAGAGCCTTTCAAATCTGCAGTCAGTGCTACGATATCAGGATTTAATTTTGCTGCCTCATGCAGTCCTACACCAAAACCAGAACGTGTATCTTTTTTTTCAGTATATGTATATTTTTTCATTTCTATTTCTTGTTTATGCTGATGAAGCGTTATGCTTCAATCGTCAATGTCCTGGTTACAGGAGCTATTAATAATCTCCTAAAGTTTCTTTGTTCTGGCTTAAGGCTGAAGCAAGCTGCTCATCATTAGGCGCTGTTCCATGCCATTTGTGAGAACCAACCATATAGTCTACACCATAACCCATTTGAGTGCTCATCAGATTCAGGATAGGTCTTCCTTTACCAGTAAGTGATTTGGCATATTCCAAAGATTTAACGATTTCTTCCATGTTGTTACCGCTGGAAGTGATCACATGCCATCCGAAGGCTTCAAATTTTGCTTCAAGGCTTTCAAGAGACAATACTTTTTCAGTCGGGCCGTCAATTTGCTGACCATTGTAATCAATCGTAGCAATCAGGTTATCCACTTTGTTATGCGGAGCGAACATAATCGCTTCCCAGTTCTGGCCTTCCTGCAGCTCTCCGTCACCGTGTAAGCTGAATACCAGGGAGTGGTCTTTATTTAATTTTTTTGTCAATGCGGCGCCGATGGCTACAGACATTCCCTGACCCAAAGATCCGGAAGCGATTCTGATTCCTGGCAAACCTTCGTGAGTAGTTGGGTGTCCCTGAACGCGTGAATTTAACTTTCTGAAGGTAGCCAGTTCACTTACTTCGAAATAGCCTGATCTGGCAAGAACACTGTAAAATACCGGGGAAATATGACCATTGGAAAGGAAGAACAGGTCTTCACCTATACCATCCATCTTAAATTCCGGAGAATGGTTCATGGTTTCAAAATAAAGGGCTGTCAAGAACTCTGCACAACCCAATGATCCGCCGGGGTGTCCTGACTGACAGCCGTGTACCATTCTAACAATATCTCTTCGTACCTGAGAAACAATGTCCTCTAATTCATTGATTGTATGTTTCATTTAATTTGGATTGTTGTAACTATTATGATGGCAAATATAGTTTATTCTACCACTTTTCGTTAAATGTTAGGCTTTTAAGAGCCTTTTAAAAATAATTAGGCTGTCATTTTTCCAGCAGCTCTAAAACCTGTGCTGTTGAATTTTTGGTGTCAACTTTTTTGATAATATGACTGATCTTGCCCTCTTCGTCGATCAGAAAAGTTGTGCGGACAGTACCCATGTATTTCTTTCCGTACATGTTTTTCTCTCCCCAAACTCCATACGCAGTGACGATCGACTGATCTGTATCTGCCAGCAGCGTAAAGGGCAGGCTGTGCTTGGTAACAAATTTCTGATGTGATTTCTCGTCATCAACACTGACACCAAGAACGGTAATTCCTTTGGCCTTTAAACCTGCATAGTTGTCCCTGAAATCACAGGCTTCAGCTGTACAGCCCGGCGTATCATCTTTGGGGTAAAAATACAGTACCACTTTCTCACCTTTGAACTGGCTGAGGGTAATGGTATTACCATCCTGATCTTTTCCTGAAAATTCAGGAGCTTGCTGACCTTCTTTTAATTCGCTCATCTCTTTATTTATAAAAATTAATTGAATACGTCTTTATGTTGCCCTTCATATCCTCTACTTCCAGCCTGAGCTGATGTTTTCCGGGACCGGTGCGGCTATCAAATGAATGCCATAAGGTTGCTGTTTTTGTATCAAACTCCATCAGCACCCAACTGCCATCAATATAACCGTTAAAACTTTTGATGCCGGAGAGGTTGTCGCGGATCTTAAACAACATTCTTGGAATGCCGCCCATGTTTTTGCCCTCGAGTATATTTACCGGAATGATCGATGGGGCCACAGTATCTACAGCAATATAATAGCTGCCAAAATTGCGCGGGCTGGCTTTTACATAACCATTTTCAAAAATGCCTCCCTGAGAAGAACCACCACTGCTCACGATTACGGCTTTGTCTTTCAGGTTTCCAAGGCTTGCATCCGCTTTAATCCACAAATTGAAGCCCACATGCAGTGGCGTAAGGTTATTGTGTACCTGATATACTTCTGAATAGGCGCCTCTGGCGGGTCTTGGTTTAACTTTGAAGGCGAGATTGAAGTCGTTATACAAAGTACCTTTTGGTACAACAACTTTAACGCTTTCTGTAGAAAACTCATTGTCCTTATTATAGTAGAATGGAATCCCATCCGGTTCTTCAGGAGTAGCGATGGATTTGCCGTCTGATTTCACCGCAAAGGTGAGGATGCTTTTGTTGCCTTTGGAATCTGTAATCGTATATTTTAGCTCATGAGCTTCCTGATCAGTAAATTCTATTCTGCCATTGTTCTGCAGGTTATAGTAGATCTTCATCGGGTTTCCCGGATCAACAAAGCTTTTCTGGATGCTCCTGCGGCTGGTCATGAAGGCCGGGTAATCAATATGCGAGTTGATTCCTTTACTGTTCTCAAATGCAAAACGCTCAAGAGCAGAGGTGAAAACTGTTTTTCCATCTACCTGTAATTCGATCGAATATACACCATTCAGTCCGGAATGCCCATTGTGCCTGTCGGTTGTTGTGATACCAAAGCCTACTTCACCGCTTACAATAATCGTGTTTGCTGCCACGTGGTATTTTCCGCCGCCGCCAGTAACCTGGAAGGCTTGTTTGGGCGTATATTCGTTAAAGACCTTTTTATTGAGCTTATATAAGTACAGTGAATAAATTACCGGAGGGATATCGTCTGGTATCTGAATCCCGAATAGCTGCGGGTTGATGGTTTGTTCTGTCTTAGAATCCCTGATTTCAAAATGCAGGTGTGGGCCACCTGAACTGCCTCTGTTGCCCGACCAGGCAATCACATCTCCTTTATGTACCGGAAACTGATCTGCCGCAGGATATTCGTCCATTTCAAAAGTCTTTTTCTGATAGGAGATAGACTTTACAGTCTCGGCAATCTTTGGGGCAAAGCGTGAAAGGTGACCATAAACGGAGGTATAACCATTGGTATGTGTCAGATATAATGCCTGTCCAAAGCCACTGTTCTGTACCCTTACCCGGGATACATAACCATCCGCGATAGCATATACAGGATATCCCTCGCGCTGATTGGTACGGAAGTCGATACCTGAGTGGAAATGATTTCCACGCAGTTCGCCGAATGAGCCGGCAAGTGCAGGAGGAAGGATGTCCAGCGGCGGACGAAAGTCTACCAAAGGATAGGTATTGTTACTAAAGATCTGCTGTGCTTTTGTACAAAATGTTACTGCACTCAAAAGCAAAAGCAGGAAACCGGATTTAACCATCAACGTTATTTTATATCAAAATTCAGAAATTGTTCCTCGCCGATCCAGGCTTCCAGTTTGTCGCCCTGGTTGACCTTTCCGACACCCTCGGGTGTTCCTGTAAAGATCAGATCCCCTTTTTTCAGCGTGATATACTGTGAAACAAAAGAGATGATCTTCTCAAATGAAAAAAGGATATTCTTTGTGTTTCCGTTTTGACGGGTTTCCCCATTAATTTTCAGTTCGAACTGCAGGTTATTCAGATCTTCGATTTTGTCTTTGGGAATGAAGTGACTGATGGCAGCTGAGTTATCAAAGGCTTTAGCAAGTTCCCATGGTAAACCTTTTTCCTTATGGATACTCTGGATATCCCGTGCAGTGAAGTCTATACCCAGCCCTACTTCATCGAAATAGGAGGAAGCAAACTTCTCAGCAATATGTTTTCCTTCTTTGCAAACCTTGAGAACCACTTCGAGTTCATAATGGATATCTGAGGAGAAATCCGGGATGTAGAAGGGTCTGTTATCCTTGAGTACAGCGGTATCCGGTTTTAAGAAGATTACCGGGCTTGAAGGCAGTGGATTATTTAATTCTTTAGCGTGTGCAGCATAGTTGCGGCCGATAGCAATTACTTTCATATAGAATGATGGTCAAGTTATTTCTGGTGCATGCGGGTAGCATGATGCGTAAAAGTAACTTTATATCCACGAAAAAGGAAGTAATGCGAGAAAATTATAAAACGGAAATACGTTTTACGATAGTCTCAGATCCGGCTACAAAACGGAGGAAGTAGATGCCACTGTTCAGTCTGTTGGGAATAGTGAAAGTCTTGGTTTGTTCTCCGGCAGATAAACGTTCGTTTGAAAGTGTAACTACTTCGTTTCCGAGCAGGTCCATGATCTTGATTGAGATATTGGATTCACGTTCCAGGCGCAGGATAAAATTAATCTGATCGTCAACAGGATTAGGGTATACCCTTAGTACGGAAAGAATTTTATCTGCCTTACTGCCGCCCGGTTTGTTATGGGAGATCAGGCTATTGTAAGAAGCAATCTGTGATCCGGGAGTATAATTAGGTCTGTATGAAGGAACATCGCCTTTAATCTGAGGAGTTTTAATGATCCTTTTGTATTTCGAAATACTGGCAATACTATCAGAGCGCTGGGCAAAAACAGAGACACTGCAAAATACACTGATGCATATGATGCAAATTAAGTGAATGAGTGAGATCGTTTTTGTTTTTGTATTCATGTATCTTCAGCAAAAGTAGAAATAATTCCACAGAAAAATTAAAGATTTTGTAGGTAAGACAATATTTAACACAATTTAACAGTTGCGTCTGTTAAATACTGCGGTAGTTGCCTGTTTACGTAACATCAATGATTGCAAATCGTTTTTAATTAACACATTTTAACGTGTCTGGAACAAAAAATTTAAATAAACTTTCCGCCTCAGGAATACTCATCAGTCTGGGAATTGTATATGGCGATATTGGTACTTCACCATTGTATACGCTGAGGGCAATATTCAATACTGTGAGTGATGGGGGACAGCGCATTACGCCGATGACTGTGCTGGGTGCGCTGTCATGTATTATCTGGACACTGACTTTACAAACGACGATCAAATATGTGGTGATTACGTTACGGGCAGATAACAATGGGGAGGGAGGAATTTTTTCTTTGTACTCACTGGTACGGCGAAAGGCCAGGTGGCTGGTCATCCCTGCCGTGCTTGGGGGATGTGCATTGCTGGCAGATGGAATTATCACGCCCAGCATTACAGTCACTACTGCCATTGAAGGATTACAGGTTAAATTTCCTTACCTGCATGTGGTGCCTATTGTACTGGTTATCATTACTCTTCTGTTTATTATCCAACAATTTGGTACCAGCCTGGTTGGCAAGTTATTCGGCCCGATCATGTTTCTGTGGTTTGCTACCCTTGGTATTTTAGGGATGGTGTATGTGGTACAGGATCTCAGCATCCTGAAGGCGCTCAATCCCTATTATGCTGTGCATCTTTTAACAACCAATCCCATGGCACTCGTAATTCTTGGGGGTGTTTTTTTATGTACTACAGGGGCAGAGGCATTGTACTCTGATCTCGGGCATTGCGGCAGAAATAATATCAGGGTAAGCTGGATTTTTGTGAAGGCAACACTCATCATCAATTACCTGGGGCAGGGGGTATGGCTATTACAGCATCCGCATTACGATAACAACCTGAATCCCTTCTATCAGATTGTTCCGCCGCCATATCTTTTATCTATGGTAGCACTCGCTACGGTGGCTGCGGTTATTGCCAGTCAGGCCATGATCACGGGTTCCTTTACCCTGATTTCTGAAGCGGTAAGGCTAAATCTATGGCCCAAAGTGAGAATTAATTACCCCAGCAATGAAAAAGGACAGATTTATGTACCTTCAATCAACTGGCTGCTTTGTGCCGGTTGTTTAGCGATTGTCATGATCTTTCAGAAATCTATTTTTATGGAAGGTGCCTATGGACTGGCCATCAATATGACCTTTCTGGCTACCACAATTCTCGTAGCAGTTTTTATGTACATGAAGAAAATTCCGGTTTATGCCATAGTTATTTTTTTAGGAGTGTACATCTCACTGGAGCTGGCCTTCCTGGCAGGTAACATGACTAAATTTTTGCACGGGGGCTTTGTGACGCTGCTGATCGGGGCGGCTTTATTTACAGTAATGTGGGGCTGGTTTGTCGCCCGGAGAATAAAGAACAGGTTTGTGAAATTTGTGGAAGTAGGGGATTATTTTGAGATCATCAGAGAATTGAGCGAAGATACAGCTGTTCCAAAATATTCTTCACAACTGGTGTACCTTACCAGTGCAAATTTCAAACATGAAATAGAATCCAAGATCATGTATTCCATCTTACAGAAGGAGCCCAAACGGGCAGATGTATACTGGCTGGTGCATGTTGATGTAGTAGACGAACCCTTTACCCAGGATTATACCGTGGATTTCCTGATACCTGGTAAACTGATCCGCATCGATTTTAAACTTGGCTTCAGGGTAGAGCAGCGGGTAAACCTGTTGTACCGAAAAGTTATTGAACAGCTGGTGAAAAATGGCGAGGTAGATATTACGAGCCAGTATCCCTCGCTAAAGAAACATAAGATCGCCGGTGATTTCAGATTTATTCTGCTGGAGAAACACTTATCTAAGTTCTCCAAGCTGAGTATGTATGAACGCACGATCATGGCCTGGTATATTGTCCTGAAAAAACTCAGCATGTCTGAGGAACGCAGTTTCGGGCTTGACTCCAGCTACGTGGAGATAGAGAAAGTACCGCTTAATTTTGTGTCTACAGATGATATCGAGCTGAACCGGCTTCCCCTCTAAGCCTGGTTTGCCGTGTTCAGTTTACTATGTTTAAATCCGTAGAGGAAGTAAACTACCAGACCTATCACCAGCCAGATACCGAATCCTATCCAGTTGGAAATACCCAGTTCGCACATCATATACAGGCAGCAGAGCAGTCCAAGTACAGGTATCAGTGATAAATTTTTGGTGATACAGAAGTAAGTCACCACAACACATATCACAAAAAAGATCCACATCGGGATTTTATGTTGAAAAAGACTCCAGCCATGTTCAAATTTTTTGGACGCACTGACATTGCTTTTTTCTATAAAACTTTTGTATTGTGTTTCAGTCAGTCCGTTCAGGTAAGCTTCGGTATCAATGTTCTGTTCGATAATTGCTGAAGGAGTCTGTTCCAGTTTGATCTGACGCTGAACTGCAGCAAGTTCTGTTTTATCAAGCGAAGTAATAAAGCTGATTGGATCATTTACCTTTGCTTCATTGGTAAGGAAAGCCATGGTTTGAGCTTTAAAAAAAATGAAAGAGGATGCGATGGCAGCGATGAAGACTATGGGAATAATAAATTTTGAGTTGGCATATGGAATCCTGAATTTCCCGCGCTGAATATTAGGTTTGTTCTGCAGTACCAATACCCCTGCACATACCAGTACAAAAGCAAACAAAGTTCCGATGGAACAAAGGTCGGTCACGATAGTCAGGTTCATAAACAAAGAAGGTACGGCAACTACAAAGCCTACTACGATTGTAGCAAAAGATGGTGTTTTATAGACCGGATGTATCTTTGAGAACTTTTTTGGGAGTAAACCATCGCGGCTCATACTCATCCATATCCTTGGTTGACCCATTTGAAAAACCAGCAGCACACTTGCCATCGCGAAAACAGCACTTACCGCAATAATGCCACTCATCAGTTTCAGATTAATGCGATCAAATACAAAGGCTAAGGGATCTCCAACGGCGAGATTATCATATTTAACAATGCCTGTAAGAACCAAAGCGATCGCTACATACAATACAGTACAGATGATGATGGCCCACATCATTCCTCTTGGCAGATCTTTCTGCGGATTTTTACATTCTTCGGCCGTAGTGGAGATGGCATCAAATCCAATGTAGGCAAAAAATACTGCCGACACCCCTTTGAGTACACCAGACACGCCGTCAGGGGCAAAAGGGTTCCAATTTTCAGTATCAATGTAGAATACACCTACCGAAAGCACCAGCAGGATCACAGCCAGTTTTACCACTACCATTGCGTTACTGGCATTTTTAGACTCCTTCATTCCGCGATATACCAGCCAGGTGATAAGAATGATAATTCCCAGTGCAGGGAGGTCTGCTACAATATGAAAGTTTCCGATCTGAGGTGCGGTTACCCATGCGTTGTTAGTGATTCTTACAGCCTCATCAAGATTGGCATAACTCTTACCTGCATTCAGCAAGGCTTGTGCATGCATGTGTCCGTTGTAGGCGGTGAGATAATCCATCGTCATCCAGTCGGGCAGGTGAATACCTTTTATCCCTAATGCCGGTATATGGATCGATGACAGCAATCCCGTAAAATAGTCGGACCAGGAGATCGCCACAGTAATATTGCCAATGGCATATTCCATAATGAGCGACCAGCCGATGATCCATGCTACCAGTTCGCCGAAAGCCACATATGAATAGGTATAGGCACTGCCTGAAACCGGAACCATTGAGGCAAACTCTGCGTATGCAAAAGCTGCAAAGCTACAGGCGATAGCCGTAAAGATAAATAAGAAGATCACGGCAGGACCGCCGTCTGCACTCGCTTTACCAATAGTGCTGAAAATTCCGGCGCCGATGATTGCAGCTATTCCAAACGCAGTAAGGTCTCTTACGCCAAGCGTTTTATGTAAGGACGCATGATCGCCATAGCCCTTTTCTGCATCTTCTAATATTTTGGTTACCGACTTTTTCCTGAAGAGATTTTCAAACATAATGGGTGAAAGCGTTTATAGTTTTGCTGAAAGTATAAATAATAATATAAAACAGGGAACCTTAGCCCAATTTATCCAGCTCGTCTTTCACAAAAGAAGCCAGCTCCCTGATATAGCTGCTGCTGAAATCAAACTTTATACCCGCAGTTTCATAAATTTCGTTCATCGGTTTTGTATAGCCAAGGGCGAGTGCATCCAAATACTGCTGAATTGCTTTTTCAGGATTCTCCTTATAATTTTTCCAGACTGCGATGGCGCCCAGTTGTGCGATACCATATTCAATATAGTAAAAAGGCAATTCAAAAACATGCAATTGTTTTTGCCAAAGGTTACCAAATTCCTGATCTAATCCTTCCCAGTTGGCAAAGCCAGACCCGAAGGTAGTATATATCTGTTTAAAAGCCTCTTCTCTGTCGGCCGCATTGTGCGGATAGTTGGTGTAGATCCAATGCTGAAACTGATCGATTACTGCCACCCATGGCAATGTTTTCAGCACATCGATCAGTTGTTCCCTCTTCGCCCTGATGAGGTCTTCCTCATTCTCGAAGTAGATATGCCATTGATCCATAGAGATCAGCTCCATACTCATGGAAGCCAGTTCAGCCACCTCAGAAGGACAGTGTTTAAAGTCGTTCAGTTCAAGGTCTGCGGTAAGAAACGTATGCACGGCGTGTCCACCTTCATGTACCATCGTAGTGAGATCCCGCATGGAACCCGCAGAGTTCATAAATATAAATGGTGCACCTGTTTCTGCCAGCGGATAATTGTATCCTCCGGGAGCTTTTCCTTTGCGGCTTTCTACATCAAAGAGGTTATTCGCTTTCATGATTGCCAGCATCTGTCCCAGTTTAGGGTCAATAGCGGTAAATGCAGCAATACTTTTGTCGATCAGCTCTTCGCCGCTGCCAAAAGGCTTGAGCGCAGGTTTGCCAGAAACATCTACATCCGTGTCCCAGGGTTTTAAAACTTCCAGGCCTAAAGCTTCGGCTCTTTTTTCTGCCTGTTCTTTCAGGATCGGAACAATCTCATTTTCTATTGCGGCATGGAAATCGTAACAATCTTTAACGCTGTAGTCAAATCTGCCCCTGGACTGGAAACTATAGTCCCTGAAATTTTCAAATCCTGCGTTGAGGGCTACCTGGTGTCTCATTGCCGTCAGCTCATCAAAGATGATGTTCAAATTGTCTTTGTCTACCAGACGGCGCTGCTGGATGAGTTCCCAGGCATTCTGTCTTACAGTTCTGCTGACATCCTTTATCAAGTTGGCAGCCTGCACGAGCGTATATTCCTGATCATTGATCAGCACTGTCATGGCACCACTTGCAGCCTGATATTTCTGTGCAGTGATCTGGATCTTTGTGAACAGTTCAATGTTCTCATCCCTGTATATCTCCAGAGCTTTTCTGATACCTCTGATATAAACGAAGTATTTGTCCTGGTCAAGCTCATCAATAAATGGGCTTTCCACCAGTTTTATATTCAGCAGATTCCCGATTGGGGAGATCTTTGGTTCTATCTCTGTTGCAAAATACTGAAAGCTGGATACAAGCTCCTCATTGGCAGTATCGCAGGTCATTTTGATATATCTCCATGCAAAATCTTCTTCAAGTGCAGCTTCGAGTTCACTTTTATCTTTCAGCCAGTGCTCCAGTTCTGTCACGCTGCTGATTGTTCTGTTAAGGAGTTCATCCAGGATAGGGGAGATGGTGTCCCATTTGATTTCAAGATCCTGAGGGATGTAAGCGCGAATTTTCTTTGGAATTGTCAGGTTAATCATTGGTCTAGAAATTTAAAACAGTTCTTAAAAATACATCCAGCAAAAAGCATCCGGCGAAGATCACCGATGCCAGTCCGTTGGTGGTTGCAAAAGCTTTGTTTACTTTACTGATGTCGTTTGGTTTTACCAGCAGGTGCTGATAGATCAGCATCGAACAGAAGAAGGCTACACCTATGTAATATGCCCAGCTAAAAGGCGTGAAGAGTATTGGCAGGATGACACACAGTGCGGAGCATACATGCAGCACCTCAGATAAACGCAGAGAATTTTTTCTGCCCAGGGCCGAAGGTATGGAATGGAGTTTTTCTCCCTTGTCAAACTCCTCGTCCTGCAGTGCATAGATGATATCAAAACCACTTACCCAGAATAATACTGCCAGAGAATACAGTACTGGGACAATGTTAAACTGGCCTGTTACGGCAATATAGGCACCTATCGGCGCGAGCGATAAGCCCAGTCCGAGTACCATATGACACAATGCTGTAAATCTTTTAGTATAACTGTAAAACAGGACCACAAATAATGCAACTGGTGAAAGGTACAGGCATAACTGGTTGATAAAGGCTGTAGTAGCGACAAACAGTACACAGTTGATGATCACAAAGATCAGTGCTTCATTTGCTGAAACCCTGCCCGCAGGAATATCACGCATGCTTGTCCTCGGATTTTTAGCATCAATATCCCTGTCCAGGTACCTGTTAAAAGCCATGGCAGAGTTTCTGGCAAAAACCATACAAAGCAAAACAAGCACAAGGGTAAGCCATTGAAAAGGATGTTCAGTCGTAGTAACGCCCAGGAAAAATCCAATCATTGCGAAAGGCAGGGCGAATACAGAATGTGCAAAAAGCACAAGCGAAAAATACTTCTTCATGCTGGTTATATATCTTCTCTTGGTGTTAGAATTGGCATTGCAAAATCGAGATTCGTCTGGTCAATAAAATTAAGGATTTCATCTCTTCCCAATGTTTTTTCTGAAGAAGTGATAAATATCGGAGGAATTTCCTCAAACCATCCGGAGAGCTCTTTTTTGAACAGCGCTATATTCTGACTTGTCTTCGACGCAGATTGTTTATCTGTTTTTGTAAAAGCTAGGACGAAAGGTATCTGAATTTCTCCCATCCAGCAGCAAAACTCAATATCAATTTTTTGTGGCGG
The DNA here is from genome assembly GCF_026239695.1 of Pedobacter sp. MC2016-15. GTDB lineage: Bacteria > Bacteroidota > Bacteroidia > Sphingobacteriales > Sphingobacteriaceae > Pedobacter. The sequence continues at coordinate 902,379 of NZ_JAPIVS010000002.1, forward strand.
AATCCTGCTGTCGATCAAAACAAACACACATTGCAGACTTTCTCTCTTCGTAATGTAGTTACGGATGAACTTTTCCCAGCTTTCACGGCTGTTTTTGGATACTTTAGCATAACCGTAACCTGGTAAATCGACGATATACCACTTTTCATTGACCAAAAAATGGTTGATCAGCTGCGTTTTACCTGGCTTTTGAGAGGTTTTTGCCAGTCCGTGCTGGTTCACCAGCATATTGATGAGAGATGATTTTCCTACGTTTGAACGCCCTATAAAGGCATATTCTGGCATGTTGGCAACCGGCAGGGCCGATATCTTGGTGTTGCTACAAATAAATGTTGCTGATTTTATAATCATTTGACAAAGGTAGAAAATTAGTTTTCAACAATACTTATCTTTGACGCTTACCATGAACGAAAAAATAACTCCATACCAATCTGCCACTGTCACAAAGAAGGAACAGGTAGCAACAATGTTTAACAACATCTCCGGCACCTATGATTTTCTGAATCACTTTTTATCGGCAGGTATAGATATTATATGGCGCAAGAAGGCCATCCGTGAATTGTCGGCATTAAAGCCGAAAGTGATGCTGGATGTAGCTACAGGAACAGGTGATTTTGCATTTGAAGCGATTAAGATTTTAGCTCCTGAAAAAATCATTGGCGTGGATATCTCCGTAGGTATGCTTGATGTAGCCAGGAAAAAGATAGCGGAGCGTAATCTGCAGCATGTATTTTCTGTGCAGACAGGAGATTCTGAAGGTCTGAAATTTGAGGATAATCATTTTGATGCGATTACTGTAGCCTTTGGTGTAAGGAACTACGAGAATCTGGAAAAGGGTCTTTCAGACATGCTTAGAGTGCTTAAGCCCGGCGGAAAGATTGTGATACTGGAGTTTTCAAAGCCCACAGCTTTTCCGGTAAAGCAGTCGTACAACTTTTACTTTAAACATTTGCTTCCGGTATTTGGAAAATTGTTTTCTAAGGATGCGAGAGCTTATACCTATTTAAATGAATCGGTAATTGCCTTTCCTGACGGAAAATCTTTCACGCAGCTGATGGATAAAGTGGGTTATACAGACACCAGACACAGGTCGCTCACTTTTGGTATCAGCGCAATATACACGGGGATTAAAGCCTGATAAGGATGAACATAAAATTACCTTTGCTGGTTATTCTTCTTTTTACATTCGCCACTGCCAGCGCACAGAACTGGGGCGGCGGTGTAGATGATGAGCCTATCCACTTTGGTTTTACTTTTCAGTATACAAATTCCAATTACATCGTTCAGAAAAAGGCTAACTGGAGGGAACGTTTCCGGGATCCGGATACCAGACTACCGATCACAGATTCCCTGTCCGCTGCATACAGCAAATCCTCACCCGGCTTCGGAATCGGGTTTGTCGTAAATGGCAGGATCAATAATCATCTGGATGTGCGCATGACGCCCACGCTGATTTTTACAGACAGGCTCATGGAATATGAATATGAACAGCCTACAATGGTCAATATGCCTTTCAGCAGTTTAGAACAGAAAGTGTCTGCTACTATGGTTGAGTTTCCGCTGGGCCTTAAAATCAAATCCAACCGCAGAAACAACTTCAGGGCTTATATGCTTTACGGGGCCAAATATTCTATGGATATAGCCTCTAAAAAAAAGACGGACGATTCAGGTCAGGATTTTTTATACAAGCTCTTAAAGAACAAGCGCAGTTACTTCTCTTATGAGGCTGCCTTTGGTATGGATCTGTATTTTGAATACTTCAAGATGTCGCCCGAGATTAAGCTATCTTATTCGATGAATAATGTGCTGAATAATGATCAGCCAAATCCCTATAATATGCCAATCGACAGGTTAAGGTTGCGTCATGTGACATTCAGTTTATTTTTCGAATAAGCTGCAATCCTAAAAAATCATAGCTTTGCCTTGCAGGGACATTTCTGTCAACACAGGAAATGTCCTGGTTAACTTAAAATTTACGTAGGATGAAAACCGCACTAATTACGGGAGCAACGTCAGGTATCGGCGAAGCCTGTGCACATTTGTTTGCACAACAGGGCTACAAAATGGTACTGGTTGCCAGAAAACAGGATAAACTGGAGAAAATCGCTAAACATTTTACAGATAAGTATGCTGTAGAGATTAAAACACTCATTGCGGACGTTAGAGATAAAAACGTTGTGGAAGATGTACTGAACGATTTGCCGGAAGAGTGGAAACAAGTGGATGTACTGGTAAATAACGCTGGTTTGAGTCTGGGTCTTGATCCGATTGACCAGGGCGATGTAAATGATTGGGACACGATGATCGATACCAATATAAAAGGTTTGTTATATGTAACAAAAATAGTATCCGGCTGGATGGTCAGGAATAAGAAAGGACATATCATCAATATCGGTTCTACGGCAGGTAAAGAAGTGTATCCAAACGGGAATGTATATTGTGCAACAAAACACGCTGTAGATGCACTGAATAAAGGGATGCGTATTGACCTTCTTCCGCATGGGATTAAGGTGACAGCCGTAAATCCGGGAATGGTAGAAACTGAGTTTTCCAGGACCCGTTTTAAAGGAGATGAAGCACGTGCAGACAAGGTGTATGAAGGCCTGGAGCCATTGATTGCGCAGGATATTGCTGATGCAATTTGGTTTGCCGTAAGCCGGCCGGCACATGTAAATATAAATGATATGATCATTACGCCAACCGCACAGGCTAATTCATACGTAGTAAACAGAAAGTAACAATTCATAAAAAATATGGTATCGACAATTATAGATCAGGAAATAAAAAAAGCAATGCTGGCAAAAGATCAGGCAAAACTTAGAGGCTTGCGGGCTATTAAGGCAGCATTGTTAGTGGCCAGAACGGAAAAAGGATCTTCAGAGGAAATCAATGAAGAAGCCGAACTTAAAATTCTGCAAAGATTAGTTAAACAGAGAAAAGAGTCTGCTGATATATACAAACAGCAAGGCCGTGAAGATCTTTCAGTTATTGAGGAAGAAGAAATTGAAGTGATCAGCCAGTTTATGCCAAAACAACTGAGCAGGGAAGAAGTAGAAGCCCTGATTGCTGCTCTCATTAAAGATTCAGGTGCTAGTTCAGTGAAGGATATGGGTAAAGTGATGGGCCTGGCAAACAAAGAACTGGCTGGAAAAGCGGATGGCAAACTGATTGCCGAGATCGTTAAAAGCCAATTGGCATAAATTGTGTTAAACATTTATAAGTAAAACATTATTTATAAAATTAACTGTTAATATTGCTGTAAATTGTTTTTGCCTGCTAACTTAGCAACATTACAATTTGAGAGCAACTGTGAACCATAAACTCCATATTGCAATCAAATAACAAAAAATTAAAAACGGATGAAATACGAGGTAATAGAAGAGGATGGGTTTAATTTTATAGAAGCCGGTGAAGGCGAACCCCTGGTATTACTTCATGGTTTGATGGGGGAGTTGAGTAACTGGGAGCCAGCGATCGACTATTTTAAGGAAAAGTACCATGTTTTGGTGCCGATCTTACCAATTTATGATTTGCCGCTGCTGACGCTTGGCGTGAAGAGCTTATCTAAATACGTTCATAAATTTATCAAGTACAAAAAACTTGGACAGGTAGTACTGGTAGGAAATTCCCTGGGCGGACATGTAGGCTTAGTGGTAACGGCAGCGCATCAGGAAAGTGTGAAGGCATTGGTGCTTACCGGCAGTTCAGGTTTGTATGAAAATGCATTCGGTGGTTCATTCCCAAGAAGGGAGAGCTACGATTATATTCGCGAAAAGGTAGAATTTACATTTTATGATCCTGCAACTGCGACAAAAGAGCTGGTGGATGAAGTTTACAAATCGGTGAACGAACGTTCAAGAGTTATTCGTATTTTAGCATTAGCGAAGTCTGCTATACGCCATAATATGGCAAAGGAGCTTTCAAAAATAACGATCCCGGTTTCATTGATCTGGGGTAAGCAGGATAAAGTGACCCCGCCCGATGTGGCTGAGGAATTTCATCAGCTTTTACCCAATTCAGAACTCAACTGGGTGGATAAATGTGGTCATGCTCCCATGATGGAGCAACCAGAAGTTTTTAACGCATACCTGAGTACATTTTTAGACAGAATTTTATTGAAATAAACAATGTTTGCATCAGAACTCATATCCAATTCAATCCCTCCCTTGCGGACGTCTGACATAGTTCAGGTGGCATTGGACAGGATGGCTGAGTTCAAGCTGTATCATTTGCCTATCGTGAATGAAACCCAGTTCCTGGGCATCGTTGCTGAAGAAGAATTATTGGAAGTCCGCCATCCTGAAGAGGCCATCGGGGGACTTTCATTAACTATTCTTAATCCCTTTGTTTATCAGGATGCCCATATTTATGATGTCATCAGGGTATTCCACCAGCTGCAGCTCTCTATAGTCCCTGTGCTGGATTATAGTAAAAACTACCTGGGGATTATATCTATCCACAATCTCATTGATTACACTTCTGAAATCTACGCGGTAAAAGAACCGGGAGGAATTATTGTCCTTGAAATCAATAACAGAAACAATTCTTTGTCTCACATGGCGCAAATTGTTGAGGGCGACAATGCACAGATTCTGTCCTCCTATGTACAGTCCTTCCCGGACTCTACGCGTCTCGAGGTAACGCTGAAGATCAATAAGACCGAACTCTCGGGCATCATTTCTTCCTTTGAGCGTTACAACTACCAGGTGAAAGCTGTATTTAACAGTACAATCACTGACAATGGTACTGAAGACCGTTATAATTCGCTGATGAATTATTTAAATGTATAATTTCCTTTTTGTTACCTTAGCGTCTTCATAACAAAACAATAAACGCTAATGAAAATTGCAATATACGGCAGAGAGTTTAACAATAGCGTTTTACCTTTTGTGCAGGATGTCTTTGATGCCCTGAAGGAATACGGAATTGAAACTATCGTACATAAAGATTACCACGAGTTTATTGAAGATAAAGTGAAGCTTCCTGCAGGACTGGCTACTTTCTGTGATCATCCTGAATTATGTAACAATGCCGATGTGCTCCTGAGTCTTGGAGGAGATGGTACTTTGCTGGATACACTGGCGCTTGTGCGGGATTCCGGCATCCCTGTTATCGGGATCAATTTTGGCCGTCTTGGTTTTCTGGCAAGCATCAATAAAAACGAGATCAGGAATGCTATTCAGGCGCTGGTGAACAAGGAATACTCTCTTGATAAAAGGACTTTGCTCAATCTCGAATCCAAGCATCACTTGTTTGGCGACGAAAACTTTGCTTTGAATGATATCACCATCCACAGACGCGACAATACCGCGATGATGATCATTCATGCGTATATGAATGATGAGTTTGTTAACTCTTACTGGGCCGATGGGTTAATTATTGCAACGCCTACAGGTTCTACGGCATATTCCCTCAGCTGCGGGGGACCAATCATTTTCCCCAGTGCACAGAACTTTGCGATTACTCCTATAGCACCACATAACCTGAATGTAAGACCGGTGATTATACCGGATGACGTGTCTCTGCGTTTTGAGGTAGAAGCCAGGAGTACTAAATTTCTCGTATCTTGTGATTCCAGGACTGCGACTGTAGACAGGTCTGTGAAGATAACAATTAATAAGGCAGCCTTTCATGTCAACCTGATCAGGCTGAACAACGAAAGTTATCTGACCACCCTGAGGAACAAGCTGCTTTGGGGAATTGATACGCGAAATTATTAAAATGAAGTTGAGAAGGATACTTTTATCTGTTGTGCTATTCTACCTGTCTTCTGCAACTGCCACAGCGCAGGTGATGGAAGTGGGGGCTAATGTTGGGGCTTCAGGATATATGGGCGACCTTAACCCCAAAGATCCTTTTGATTTTAGCGGGGCGGCCTTCGGTGTGTTTGTAAAAGGTAACCTTGATCCCTATTGGGCGGTAGGTATTCACTACAACCATGGCAGGGTTAAAGACAATGATGCCACCTCTTCCAATCCTGATTTCAGGAGCAGAAATCTAAACTTTAGTACACCATTAAATGAGCTGAGCCTACAGGTGGATTTCAATTTCTTTGATTATTTTTCAGGTGGAGGTACAAAGAATTTTAGTCCCTTTATCTTCGCAGGTATCGGGGGAGTATTGTTTAACCCCAAGGCTACTTACCAGGATCAGGAATATGAGCTGAGGTACTATCAGACCGAAGGTAAACGGTACAGGAACTATGCCCTGAGTGTTCCTTTCGGTGCCGGAGTCAAATACAGAATTTCTGATCATTGGGGATTGCAGACGCAGCTTGGATACAGAACTGCCCATACGGATTATCTGGATGATGTAGGCGACAGATACCCTCTTGCAGATGTGTACGGACGGATTGATAACCAGCATCCTCTTCCCATTAACCTGTCTAATCCCTCGCAGTTACCACAAAACTGGAATCCGGGCGGACAAAGAGGGGATTTCAGAAAAAATGACACCTACTTTTTCTTCCATATCGGGATTTCTTATACCTTCATCTCTGACAAGTGCTTTACATTTTAAAATTTAGCATTAAAGTTTATGGGAGAAATAAACAAAATAACTTATAACTTTGACCCTTCTTTTAGGAGTGGTCTAACAAACTCTTCTGATTGTTAGACATTTTAGCCATATTTGCACAAATAATGGGATTTAAAGAACAAATAGATATTAGCCGCTTACCAAAACACATCGCTGTCATTATGGATGGTAACGGAAGATGGGCTAAAAATCAGGGTAAATTCAGATCATTCGGACATGAGAGTGGGGTTGTATCTTTGAAAGATGTAGTAGAAGGCTGTACTGATATCGGAGTTAAATATCTAACAGTGTATGCTTTTTCAACAGAAAACTGGAACCGGCCAATCGAAGAAGTAAATTTATTGATGGAACTGTTGATTTCTACAATCAATGCTGAAATTGGTACCCTTAATAAGAATAATGTCAGGCTGAATGCCATTGGTGATATTGCTTCCTTACCTCAGAAATGTATTGATGACCTGAAGAATGCGATGGACGAAACCGCAGGCAATGACAGTTGCACGCTTACCCTTGCACTGAGCTACAGTTCAAAGTGGGAAATTGTTGAGGCCGCCAGGAAACTGGCTACTCTGGTTAAAGAAGGAAAAATGGATGTCAATGAGATTGATGAAACAGCATTTTCTTCTCAGTTAACAACTACGGGTATTCCTGATCCGGAACTGATGATCCGTACCAGCGGAGAACACAGAATCAGTAATTACCTGTTATGGCAGATTGCTTACGGGGAGCTTTATTTCACAGAAAAGATGTGGCCCGACTTCATGAAGGAAGACCTTTTTGAAGCTATTGTAGACTATCAAAAGCGCGAACGTCGCTTCGGTAAAATTAGTGAACAGTTGAACTAATTTTACTTTTAACACTTTTTAACATGTGTTTAAATTAACTTAGCAACGTTTTTTAGATTGTAAATGAAAAGAATATACCAACTTATATTATTGTTGTTGATCGGGTTACCGACAATGGCCCAGATCAACCGTCCCAAGTCTAATCCAGTCACCCCAAGCCTCAAAGTAAGCGGTACAGATCTAGATTATTTTCAACCTAAAGAATACATTATAGGAGGAACAACGCTGAGTGGTGCAAAGTTCATTGATAAAGAAGTTATCATTACACTTTCGAAACTAATCAAGGGCGAAAGGATTTTACTTCCCGGCGAAGCGACCTCCGCTGCAATTAAAACATTATGGGCGCAGGGATTGTTTGATGATGTTGAATTAAATATTGCAAAGCTTGTTGAGGATACAGTTTATTTTGATATCCAGGTAGTTGAGCGACCTCGGTTAAGTTCCTTTGAACTAAACGGACTGAGTAAATCCCAGAAAACTGACGTTACCGAAAAGCTGAATTCAAAATCAGGAAAGACGATCATCAACGAAAATACATACAATAGTACGACTACAATTATCAATAAATATCTTGCCGAAAAAGGCTATTTCTTTACCAATATTGAATATAAAACCAAGCCTGATCCGAACATGGAAAACGGGGTGGTTTTACAGGTGTTTGTAGACAAAGGGCGTAAGGTGAAGGTACATGACATCGAGTTTACCGGAAACAAGAATTTTAAGCCTGCTCAGTTGCGTAAGTTCATGAAGAAAACCAAGAAAATGGCTTTTTACAAGATCTTTGGTCCAGGTAAATTCAGTAAAGAGAAATACGCGGAAGATAAAGAGAAGCTGGTAGCCAAAATGCAGGAGAAAGGTTACCGTGATGCGACGATTATCAGTGACACGACTTACAGACACAATGAGAAATCGGTTGGTATAAAGATCGATCTCTACGAAGGACCGAAATATTATGTAGGAAATATTACCTGGGCAGGAAACGCCAAATATGCGACGAAGGACTTGATGAAAGTGCTGGCTATCGAAAAAGGGGATATCTTCAGTGAAGAAAAACTGAATGTAAAACTGCATGGTAACGGAGCTGAAAGCGATGACGTTTCCAGTGTATACCTGAATGATGGTTATCTAACATTTAACGTAGAGCCGGTTCAAACGAAAATTTATAATGATACTGTAGACCTTGAGATCAGGATCTATGAAGGCCCGCAGTATACCAACAGCAGGATCACTGTAAAAGGTAATACCATCACAAATGACAGGGTTGTTTTACGTGCAGTGCGTACAAGACCTGGTGATAAATTCTCCAAAGAATTACTGGTACGTACGGTACGTGATATCGGTCAGTTAGGAAACTTTGATGAGTCTAAAACTGTTCCGACACCTAAGCCAAATCCTGCAGATGGTACAGTAGATATTGAGTACGCTGTAGAAGAAAAACCTTCAGATCAGGTAGAATTATCAGGTGGTTTTGGTGGTGGCCGTGTAATCGGAACTATCGGACTTACCTTTAATAACTTCTCACTGAGAAACCTGTTTAACCCAAAAGCTTACAAACCACTGCCTAAAGGTGATGGACAGAAATTGAGTCTTCGTGGACAAACCAACGGTAGTTTCTACCAGTCGTACAGTTTCTCTTTCTCTGAGCCATGGCTGGGTGGTAAAAAACCGGTGAGTTTTGGTCTGAGTGCCTTTACGTCATTACAGTCTTATGGTTCAAGCTATGATTCTAACAACAATCCAATCAATGGACAAAGAATCCGTTTGAATGGTGTTACCGTAAGTTTGGGTAGAGTATTGAAGTGGCCTGATAACTATTTCCAGTTAACTCACTCGATCAATGCACAACAATATATTTTGAATAACTATCCTGGATATTTGTTTTCTACCGGTACATCATATAACTTCAACTTAACACAAGAGCTGAGCAGGGACTCAAGAAATTCACCGATCTTCCCAACTGAAGGTTCTTATTTCAAGTTTACGATACAAGCAACGCCACCTTATTCGTTATTTAACAATACGAACTATGCAACGGCTTCAGATAAACAGAAGTACAGATTTACGGAATACCATAAATGGAAATTTGAAGGACAATGGTTCCAGAGACTTGCCGGTAAATTTGTAGTAAAAGCACAGGCACAGTTTGGCTTCCTGGGTTCATACAACCAGGCGGTAGGTCAGTCTGCATTTGAAAGGTTTAAACTGGGTGGTGATGGTATGCAGGGATTTGACTTCCTTCAGGGCTCAGAGCTGATCACAATGCGTGGTTATGCAAACAACGTGGTGATCCCGGCTACAGCAACGACATCTGCTCAGGCTAATACTGCTTACAATTCAGGTAGTCCGATTTTCAGTAAATATGTAATGGAGATCAGATATCCGGTAATTGCTAGTCAGCAGGCTACAGCTTACCTGATTGGTTTTGCAGAGGGTGGTAATACCTGGAACAAGTTCTCGGATTATAATCCTTTTAACATTAGAAGGTCTGCAGGTATTGGAGCAAGGATATTTTTACCGATATTTGGAATGTTGGGAATTGACTACGGACATGCATTTGATGCGATTCCAAGTTCAAGTGGTGTGATCCAGGATAACGGTAAGCAATCCTTTACATTTAGTATCGCTCAGCAATTGGGTGGATTTAATTAATACATTACCTATAAAAACAAAAAACACACAGATGAAAAAGGTTATTTTAATCGGGTTTTTAATGTTCGCAACATCTGCTGTCTTTGCACAGAAGTTTGCGTATGTTGATACAGAATATATTCTCAAAAACCTACCTGAATACAAATCGTCGCTAAATCAGCTGAACACTTTGTCGCAGCAATTCCAGAAGGAATCTGATGCCAATTTCACAGCTATAGATAAGATGTATAAGGCGTACCAGGCTGACCAGGTTTTGCTGACTGATGACATGCGCAAACGCAGAGAGAATGATATCATTGAAAAGGAAAAAGATGCAAAGGAATACCAGCGCCAGAAGTTTGGCCCCGAGGGAGAGCTGTTCCAAACGCGTACAAAATTATTGAAACCTATTCAGGATAAAGTAACAAAGGTAATTGCCGATCTTGCAAAAACTAAGTTCCTCGATTTCATTTTTGACAAAAGCAGTGAATCTACGATGATGATTTACTCCAGCAGCAACTATGATTTGAGTAATGACGTAATCATCAGATTGGGATACAAACCAAACGCATCAGTAAAATAGACACACCTAAATAAATATTAAAACACAATTAGAACAATAGAAATGAGAAAGTTAATTAACGTATTTTTTGTGGCAGCTGGCTTAGTGTTTACTGCTAATGTTGCAAGTGCTCAGCAAAAAATTGCACACATTGATTCTGAAGCGATTTTCGCAGCAATGCCGGAAGCCAAAACAGCATCTACTACTTTAGAAGCGCTGCAAAAACAGAAACAAACTGAGATTGAAAAAATGCAAACTGAGTACCAGACTAAATACGAAGCTGCAGTTGCAAAAAACAAAACGCTAAGTGAAGCAAACAAAGAAACTGTTGGTAAAGAATTACAGGCAATGGGTGCTGAATTGGATGATATGAAAAAACGTATCACTGAATCTACTCAAAAGGCTCAACAGGATATTGCTACTAAACAAGGTGAATTACTTGCACCTTTGAACACTAAATTTATCAATGCTGTTAAAGCAGTAGCTAAAGAAAAAGGCTTTGCTTATATTTTTGATATCTCTGCTCAGCAAGGTGCAAACAACCTGCTGGCATGGGAAGGTGGTGATGATGTTACTGCTGCCGTTAGAACTAAATTAGGTATTTCTGGAACTGCAGCTCCTGCAGCAGCAGCTCCGAAAAAATAGTCCTCAAAAAATGATTAAATTGCGGAACCAGGTATATACCTGGTTCCGTTTTTTTTGCTATGAATGTTACAAAATCTATAGGTATTTTTGATTCAGGATATGGTGGCCTGACGGTCTTTAAATCAATTGCCGAGCGGCTGCCTGATTATAACTATATCTATATGGGCGACAATGCGCGATCACCATATGGAGATCACTCTTTTGAAACCGTATACCAGTATACTCTGGAGTGTGTGGAATGGTTGTTTGCCCAGGGGTGTCCCCTGGTGATTCTGGCCTGTAATACGGCATCTGCAAAAGCCCTTCGTACCATTCAGCAGAAGGTGCTTCCTTTTAAATATCCCGACCACCGCGTGCTGGGGGTCATCAGGCCTACGGCCGAAGTGATTGGCAATTATACTGAAACGAATACCATAGGGGTGATGGGTACCCGGGGAACAGTAAACTCCGAATCTTATCCCATCGAGATCAGTCATTTTTTTCCGGAACTGGAAGTCTTCCAGCAGAGCTGCCCACTTTGGGTACCCCTTATTGAGAACAACGAACATATCAATCCCGGAGCCGATTATTTTGTTCAGAAATATGTGGATGCGCTATTGACTAAATCAGCAGCTATTGATACGATCCTGCTTGCCTGCACGCATTACCCATTACTTGTTCCCAAGTTAAGCAAAGTACTCCCTGAAGGCTTTAAACTGGTGGCACAGGGAGACATTGTTGCCTCCAGTCTCGCAGATTATTTAGATCGTCATCCTGAGATGGAATCCAGGCTGGGAAAAGAGAATAGAAAACAATTTTTCACCTCCGGAGATGAACAGGTTTTTAATCAGAATGCTTCTATTTTTTTTGATGCTCATGTCGTTTCTGCACGTGTTCGGTGGTGATCAGGCGGGCAATTCGTAGTTATAACGTCAAATTAATTTTGGACAATTTAGCTAAACCGTTTTAAAACGCATTTTTAGCGAGATTAGAGCAGTTTTTATTCCTCAGTCAATTGAAAGAAAGATTGTATTTCTTTCTAGGTTCATACTATTATTAACTCTAAATTTGCGGCTCAAACCACAAACAATGAGTGACTCGATAAAACACGAATGCGGAATTGCTTTTATCCGTCTTTTAAAACCGCTCTCATTCTACCAAAAAAAATACGGTACTGCGCTTTATGGCCTGAATAAGCTGTATCTTTTAATGGAGAAACAACACAACAGGGGGCAGGACGGCGCAGGAATTGCAACAATCAAATTAGATGTAAAACCAGGACACCGTTACATCAGCCGTTACAGGTCGATGGCCCAGAATGCAGTTGCAGATATCTTCGGATATGTACACAGCAAATTCGTAGACATCCAGAATGAAACTCCTGAATTGATGCAGGATGCGGAATGGCTCAAACAAAATGTTAGTTTTATCGGCGAAGTATTAATGGGCCACCTGCGTTATGGTACCCATGGACAAAACTCCATTGAGAACTGCCATCCTTTTCTTCGTCAGAATAACTGGATGACGCGTAACCTGGTGATTGCCGGAAACTTTAACATGACCAATGTTGATGAACTGCTGGAGCAGCTTTATGAGTTGGGTCAGCATCCCAAAGAGCAGGCAGATACTGTAACTGTTTTAGAGAAAATCGGACACTTCCTCGATGACGAGAATCAGGATCTTTTTGATACTTACAAAAAAGAAGGATTGTCTAACGTGGAGATCACTCACAAAATATCTGATAATCTAAATATCGCAAATATTCTTCGCCGCTCGGCAAAAACCTGGGATGGTGGTTACGCCATGTCCGGTATCGTTGGTAACGGTGACGCTTTCTTTATGCGTGATCCTTCGGGAATCCGCCCGGCCTACTACTATCAGGATGATGAAATCGTTGTAGGAGCCTCAGAGCGTCCTGCAATTCAGACTGCTTTCAACATTCCTTTTGGTGAGGTGAAAGAAGTTCTTCCGGGACATGCCCTGATTGTAAAAAAGGATGGTACAGTAAGTATGGAGCAGTTTAGAGAACCTCTTGAAAAAAGATCATGTTCTTTTGAACGTATCTACTTCTCCCGCGGAAGTGATGCAGAAATTTATACTGAAAGAAAAGAATTGGGTAAATTACTGATTGATCAGATTCTTGCATCAGTGAAATCTGATCTTAAAAATACAGTGTTTTCTTTCATTCCTAATACCGCTGAAATTTCTTTCTACGGTTTAGTTGATGGCTTACATGAACATATCAGAAAAATCCAGAAAGAAACACTGATTGAGCGTAAGGAAAACCTTAGCACAGAAGAATTGGATGAGTTACTTTCCATGACTCCAAGGGTAGAGAAGCTGGCGATCAAAGACGTTAAATTGCGTACTTTCATTACTGCTGATGCAGACCGTAAGGAAATGGTAGCACACGTCTATGACACTACCTATGGTGTCATCAAAAATGACGTTGATACTCTGGTTGCTGTTGATGATTCGATTGTAAGAGGTACTACACTGAGACAAAGTATCATCAAGATCATTGACAGACTGCATCCTAAGAAGATCATCATTGTATCTTCGGCACCTCAAATACGCTATCCTGACTGTTATGGTATTGACATGTCTAAGATGGGTCAGTTTGTAGCTTTTGAAGCGGCAATTCAGTTGCTGAAAGAGCGTGGAATGGCGCATATCATTGATGAGGTTTATGAAAAGTGTAAGGCCTCTTTATTGTTGCCAAAAGATCAGATCGTAAACCATGTAAAAGAAATATACAGACCGTTTAAACAGGAAGAGATCTCGGCACAAATTGCGAAGATCATCACTCCTAAAGAAACGGTTGCAGATGTAGAAGTAATCTATCAGACCCTGGATAATCTGCATGCTGCAATTCCTAATCATAAGGGCGACTGGTATTTTTCTGGTAATTATCCAACTCCTGGTGGTAATAAGGTGGTAAATAAAGCCTTTGTTAACTGGAAAGAAGGAAGCAACCAGAGAGCTTACTAAAGAATCTGAAGCCGTGTTCTATGGCGCTAATAAAAAAGGTATTGTGATTTCACAATACCTTTTTTTATTTGTAGTACTTGGTGAGTACTTCCAGAAAGATACGCATTGCGAAAATGATGATTACTGCCCCGGCTACCCTGTTGAGTACTTTGATATTTTTCTCCTTGATCCTGTATCTCAGTTTTGCAGCATAATAGGTTTTCAGGGAATCAACAAACAGCTGTGTAGCCATTGCGATCACAAAAAATACAATCTTTTCATTTAATGCGTAGTGTAACTGCGCGGAAACGAAGCCCCCTACACCCACCCAAAACATAAGGGTAGTGGGTGACAGCAGGCACATCAGGAAGCCCTTCAGGATATAACCGCTTCTGCTTACTTTGAGTATTTCTGAGATCTCGTAGTTAATTTTTACTTTACTGACCAGGTAGTATATACCTATACCCAAAAGAAAAAGGCCACCAACTATCCCCACATATTTATTGTATGCAGGGTTGTAATTCACGAACTGAGAGCTAAAGATCGTAAAAGTAATAAATATGATGTCACTCAGTACTACTCCTATTGCCAGAGAAAAGCCGGCTTTGAAACCTTTTTCTATACTGGTCTTTATCATGGAAAAGAAAACAGGCCCTGTTAAAAACGAAAACAAAATACCCGCACCAATCCCCTGTAATATTGCTTCAATCATTCAACTCATTCTATTTCGTGCTAATATCCGATTTAAATATATAAGTAGTCCCATTTTTTTTCCTTCATTTATTGTGCTCTATCTGCATTTTATCAAACAGTTTATTTTATTTATGTTTATAAACTCAAACTTTGCAGCAACCAATTTATATGGATAACAATACACAAAAAAACTATGGGACAGCCTTGTACACAATTATTACGGTGTTCTTTTTCTGGGGATTTGTGGCCGCGTCAAATGGGATATTTATTCCTTTTTGCAAGACCCATTTCAACCTTACACAATTTGAATCGCAGCTGATTGATTTTACTTTCTACGGCGGTTATTTTATTGGCTCACTGATTCTGTACTTTGCCTCCCAGGCCAGTAAAGTCGATATTCTGAATAAAATGGGGTATAAAAACGGGATTATCGCCGGACTTGCTATCTCTGCATGTGGGGCATTACTGATGGTGCCTGCGGTACATTCAGGCTCCTTTATCTTTATCCTTGTTGCGTTTTTTGTCATCGCAATAGGCTTTTCCCTGCAGCAGACAGCTGCCCAGCCCTTCGTGGTAGCACTTGGAGCCCCTGAAAGCGGCACACACAGGTTAAACCTTGCTGGCGGTGTCAATAACTTTGGTGGCTTAATGGGGCCGGTGATCGTGAGTATAGTGCTTTTCGGCTCCGCAAGCGATGCCGTAGCTAAAGTCGTTGATATCGCTTCAATTACCACCTTATACTACGCCCTGGCCGGACTATTTCTGCTGGTAGCAGGCTTTTATGCGATCAGCGACCTGCCAAAGGTAACCAGTGATGAACAACTGGAGGCCAGTCCAAAATCAAACGGACCTCTGGTAGTAATTATTCTCGGTTTTCTGATGGTGCTTGCTGCGCAACCCTTATCACGCCTCACAGGTGTTGCAGAAGCTAATTTTGTATATTCCTCACTGGTGATCATTATTGGTGCATTACTTTTCGTTTATGTAAAGAAAAAAGACAATTTAAATCAGTGGGGTGCTATGCAATATCCGCAACTCATTCTGGGAATGATTGCCCTTTTTACTTATGTAGGTGTAGAGGTGACCATCCAGAGTAACCTTGGTGCCCTGCTCAACCTGAAAGAGTTTGGCGGTTTCCGTGAATCCGATATTCAACCTTATATTGCCTTGTACTGGGGAAGTATGATGGTAGGCCGGTGGACGGGCGCTGTAAGTGCATTTAGTCTCAGCAGGGTAGCCAAAATCGTACTCACTGTCATTGTTCCTTTTGTTGCCTTCGGTATCATCCTTTTAGTAAACCATCTGACAGGAACCGATGTAAGCAACCTCTATATCTATGGTATTTGCGTAGCGATACTCGTGGTAGGGTTTTTTATTGGACAGGAAAAGCCGGCAAAAACGATGGCTATATTTTCTACTCTTGGCGTAATCGCGATGATTGTAGGCCTGCTGAACACGGGTGAAGTAGCTACGCTGGCCTTTATTAGTGGTGGTTTATGCTGTTCTATTATGTGGCCATCTATCTTTGCACTGTCGATCACCGGACTGGGAAAATATACCAGTCAGGGTTCTTCATTTCTGATCATGATGATTCTTGGCGGAGCTATTCTGCCTCCTGTACAGGGTAAGCTTGCTGATGCGCAGGGGATACACCACTCGTATATTATTCCTGCAATCGGTTTTGCTTATCTGATTTTCTTTGCCTGGAAAGTGAGTGCCGTACTAAAGAAACAAGGTATCAATTTAGAGAGTATTGCAGCGGAGGGAGGTCACTAATTGGTACGTATAAAACCTGGATTTGATGATATTTATATGAACCTGGCGGTGGATCTTGCTGCCAGGTCTCATTGTGTAAGGGCACAGGTAGGAGCCGTGCTCACCAAAGATACCCGTATTATTTCTATAGGATACAATGGCCCTCCGGCCGGGACCCACAATTGTGATGAGGAATGGCCTGATACCGGTTGTGCGCGGGATTCCAAGGGAAGTTGTTCTCTGGCCCTTCATGCAGAGGAAAATGCAATTCTTTATGCTGCCAGAAACGGATCTAAACTTGAAGGCGGAACATTGTATACAACACTCTCCCCATGTATTGCCTGTGCAAGGCTGATCCTGTCCTCAGGCATTAAAGTAGTGTTTTATAAAGACTCCTATGCAGCCTATAAAGGACTGCCCAGTGATGAAGGTGTAGATTTCCTAAAAAGATTCGGTGTTGAGGTGAATAAATACTAACTTTGGCCATGCTAGAAAAAATCATAATTATAGATTATGGCTCTCAATTTACGCAGTTGATAGCCCGCAGGGTTCGCGAGTTAAATGTTTATTGTGAAATACACCCCTTTAATAATATTCCGGAAATTACAGCAGATGTTAAAGGTGTAATTTTTTCTGGTAGTCCTTACTCTGTTCTTCAGGAAGATGCCCCACAGATAGACCTTGCCCGTTTCCATCAGAAACAACCGGTTCTGGCAGTTTGTTATGGTGCCCAATATCTCGCACAACATTCCGGAGGCCGTGTTCAGCGTTCTTCAACACGTGAGTATGGCAGAGCAAATCTTAATTATATTCAGGCAGACAATAAGTTATTAAAAAATATCAATATTGGTTCTCAGGTTTGGATGTCACATGGTGACACCATCACAGACATCCCGGCAGAATTCGAAGTGATTGCAAGTACTGACAGCGTAAGGGTTGCCGCTTTCCACGTGAAAGATACCTCAACCTATGCTATCCAGTTCCACCCTGAGGTTACACATAGTATCGACGGCAAGCAACTGCTTGAAAACTTTCTGGTAGACATCTGCGGATGCAGCCAGGACTGGACAGCGGATGCCTTTGTGGAGACGACCATTGCAGAACTTAAAGAAAAATTAGGAAACGATAAGGTGGTTCTCGGCCTTTCAGGTGGCGTGGATTCAAGCGTAGCCGCTATCCTGCTGCACAAAGCCATTGGAGCTAACCTTCACTGTATCTTCGTAGACAATGGTTTACTCCGTAAGGATGAATATGAATCTGTTCTTGAACAGTATAAACATCTGGGATTAAACATCAAGGGCGTAGATGCTAAAGACCGATTCCTGAGTCAGCTGGCAGGAGTGAAAGATCCTGAATTGAAACGGAAGGCAATTGGGCGTGTATTCATCGAGGTATTTGATGATGCTGCACATGAAGTTCAGGATGTAAAATGGCTTGCTCAGGGCACGATATACCCGGATGTGATTGAGTCTGTTTCGGTAAAAGGTCCTTCGGCAACCATTAAATCGCACCACAATGTTGGCGGATTACCAGATTTCATGAAACTGAAAGTTGTGGAGCCGCTAAATACGTTATTTAAAGATGAAGTAAGAAGAGTTGGTAAGTCTCTCGGTCTTGAAGACTTTATCCTTGGCCGTCATCCTTTCCCGGGTCCGGGTTTGGCGATCCGTATCCTCGGAGATGTTACAGCAGAAAAAGTAGCCATCCTTCAGGACGCTGATAAAATTTATATAGACAACCTTAAAGAAGCAGGTTTATACGACCAGGTGTGGCAGGCAGGAGCGATCTTCCTTCCGGTACAGTCGGTTGGAGTAATGGGAGATGAGCGTACTTATGAGAACGTGATCTGCCTTCGTGCAGTGGAATCTGTTGATGGTATGACAGCAGACTGGTGTCATTTACCATACCCGGTGCTTGCGAAAATTTCTAATGAAATCATCAATAAAGTAAAAGGTATTAACAGAGTTGTATATGACATTAGTTCAAAACCACCAGCAACAATTGAGTGGGAATAAATTTTGGTGTATAATCTTTATGAGTTGTTTCCTGATGGCCTGTTCGCCAAAGGTAACAACTCGTAAGACACCTCAAAAAGATGCAGGAGCTCAACCGGCAGCAGTAGTTAAAACTGAGAAAAAGTTTACTGATGCCAGCATCGCTTTACTCATTCCCTTTAATCTCAATACTACAAATATTCAGTCGGGTACAAAGGCCGAAATGGAGAAATCTGTTATGGCTATCGATTTTTACCAGGGATTTAAGATGGGAGTAGATTCTGCTGCAGCATCAGGTTTAAACTTTCGGCTGAAAGTACTTGACACCAGAGATAATACTGAACAGCTGAATTCCCTGATGAAATCCGGGCAGCTCTCGGGCAGCGATCTGATTGTTGGTCCGGTGTTTCCGGATGGAGTGAAGCAGATCACCAATTATTCTGTTTCCAATGGTATTCCGGTAGTTTCACCGCTGGCGGCTACGCATCCCGATGAATTCCTAAATCCCAATCTGATTTCTGTAGTTAATAATATTGATCTCCATGCAGAAAAAATGTCCGGATTTATCGCTAAAACCTTTGATCCTGCGAAAACAGTTGTGGTGCTGATCAGTACACGTAAATCTGCTGATGAAGCGCTGGCGATCCCTATCCGCGCTTATTTTACCAAAGATAAAGGGGCAAAATTTACCTTTCAGGAGTACAGTTCGGTTTACGCGATGGAAACCGCCAGAGTTCCGGGTAAACGTTATGTCGTTCTTGTTGCTTCTTCAGAGCGGCAGTTTGTTGTGGCTACGATTGATAAGCTCTCAAAAATGAGGAATGCAGGGATGCAGATTGATCTGTTTGGCCATCCAAACTGGTCAAAACAAAATTACAATACAGATAAATTGCAATTGCTGTCAACCCGGATCACTACTTCTTATTGGGTAGATTACAAAAGCCATGCTGTAAACAGCTTCGTAAAAAAATACCGGAGTCTTTACCACTTTGAACCAGGAGAATATGCATTTAAAGGTTTTGATTCTGGTTTGTATTTTGGTAAGTTACTTGCTGCACGCGGAGCCAATTATCTCCAGTACCTGCCTGTCGAAAAATACAAAGGATTGCAAAATTCTTACGTGTTTAAAAAGGATGAACAATTAGGGTATATCAATACCAGCCTGTTTTTGCTGGAATATAAAAACTATGCGCTAAACCCCGTAGAATGAAATTAGAATATCAGGTACGCGCCTTTGAACAGGCATTTGATCAGTATGATGGGGTTCTCCCCCTGCACAGGTTTTTATTTACCTATTTCAAACAGCACAAACAAATGGGTTCTTCAGACAGACGCTGGACTACCCGGTATCTGTATAGCTATTTCAGACTGGGCCAGGCACTGAAGAAAGAAGAACGCCTGTTACGACTGGCCATTGCCGACTTTCTCTGTAATCAAACGGAGAGCCTTGTCATCAGTAATTATCTGCCGCTCTTAAAAGATCAGTTGCTCCTGCCTGTACAGGCAAAAATTGCATTGATTCAGGATGCCTTTCCAGATTTTAACCTGGAGGATGTCTTTCCTTTTAAAGCAGTGCTGTCTGAGGGTATTGCTGAAGCAGATTTCCTGCAGTCGTTTTTTATCCAGCCTGATCTTTTCCTTCGTGTGAAAGAAGATCAGCAGGTGTCATTCCTGGAACTTTTGGCAAAGGAAGAAGTAGCGGTGAAGATCATTAATGCAAAGACATTGGCACTGCCCAATGGTACCAAACTGGAAAAGCTGCTCCCGGATAACATGTATTATCAGGTGCAGGATCTCTCTTCGCAAATGACCGGCGAATACTTCAATCCAAAGCCTTATGAATACTGGTGGGACTGCTGTGCAGCTTCAGGCGGAAAATCGCTCCTGCTGCACGATTTGGAGCCTAAAGTGCAGCTGCTAGTAAGTGATGTCAGAGAAAACAGTCTGCATAACCTGGATGAACGTTTCCAGGCTGCAGGTATCAGAAAGTATCAGAAGAAAGTACTGGACCTGCTGCAGAATAATGATCAGGATCTGCATGATTATGTTTTTGATGGGATTATCCTGGACGCACCCTGCTCAGGTTCGGGAACCTGGGGACGTACACCGGAAATGCTATATCACTTTGAAGAACATAAAATTGAATTCTTTGCAGGTCTGCAAAAAAATATCGGCGCCAGGGTTGTCAAATACCTTAAGCCCGGCAAGGCGTTGATTTATATTACCTGCTCCGTATTTCAGAAGGAAAATGAGGCGGTGATTGAGCATTTGCTGGCTACGCAGCCCTTAAAACTGGAAAGCATGCAGAGCATCAGAGGTTATAATGATCAGGCAGACACCATGTTTATTGCAAGGCTCATCAAAGATTAGCCTACAGCCCTGTATTGTTTCTGAAAAGCTTGATTGCGATAGCAAGCAGGATGACACCAAAGGCCTTTCTTAATACGTTCAGTCCGGATTTACCAAAGAGTTTCTCCAGGCGTTCTGTATTTTTTAGTACGATGTATACAAACAACATATTAAAAAGTATACCTACAACAATGTTCTGAGTGGCATATTCGGTTTTTAAGGATAATAGGGTAGTCATTGTGCCTGCGCCTGCAATCAATGGGAAAGCCAGTGGCACGATGGAAACCGTTTCAGGTGCCTCTTCCTTAAATATCGTTAATCCCAGTACCATCTCCATTGCAATACAGAAAATTACCAGCGAACCCGCAATTGCAAAGGATGCCACATCCAGCCCGATTACTTTCAATAAGGTTTCTCCTGCAAAAAGAAAGATGATCATCAGGCAGGTTGCTACCAATGTTGCCTTTTCGGATTCAATATGCCCGGCCTTTCTGCGCAGCTGAATCACTACAGGAATAGATCCTAAAATATCAATGATTGCGAACAGCACCATTGATGTGGATAAAATCTGGCTAAACGTAAATTCCATGAGCGTGGTTTTTCTGTAAATGTAAAACGAATTTACCTAAAAAGCCACTCAGTAAGTGGCTTTTTAGGTAAATATGATGATCAGATCAATTATAAGGTCTGATGATATTCTTGTCTGATTTTACTGTTCTTTTTACTATAAGCATAGTAGATCAGGATACCCAGACCCATCCATACCGCTAAACGTCCCCAGCTCGCAAGAGGCAATGAAGCCATCATCATTACACAAACCAGGATTCCTAAAATAGGTACCACAGGCACCCATGGTGTACGGAAAGGTCTTTCCAGCTCCGGATTTGTTTTTCTCAGGATCAGGACACCGATACAAACCAGAGAGAAGGCAAATAATGTACCGATACTCACCATATGACCAAGATCTGAAACAGGTACGAAACCTGCGAAAACACTTACAAATACCATGAACATTAAATTGGTTTTATAAGGAGTTTGATTTTTTGGATGAAGTTCAGAGAATACCTTAGGTAACAATCCGTCCTTACTCATGCTGTAAAATACACGGCTCTGGCCTAATAACATTACCAGAATTACGGAAGTATAACCGGCAAGAATAGCAACGATCAGGAACTTGTTTAAGAAAGTATAGCCTGTTTGTGCAAATGCTGTAGCAACTGGTTTGGCATCACCCGCAAATTTGGTGTAGTTTTCCAGTCCTGTCATTACGTATGAGAACAGCACATATAATAAGGTACATACAACTAATGAACCGATGATACCGATAGGCATTCCTTTTTGAGGGTCTTTAGCTTCCTGAGCTGCTGTACTCACTGCATCAAAACCGATGAAGGCAAAGAATACTACCGCAGCACCACGCAGGATACCACTGATACCAAAATGTCCGAAATCATCGCTGGCGAAAAATTCAAAGAAGCCTTTAGTACCCGATTTTACAGCTTCTTCACCAAGGTTGACAGGGATAAATGGCTGGTGGTTAGCAGGATTGATGAATGACCATCCCAAAGCAATAAATACAAGCACAACACCAACCTTAACGATTACCAGTACGTTATTTACTGCTGAAGATTCTCCTGTACCTTTCATTAACAGAAGGGACAGTAAGCATACAATGACAATTGCAGGAAGATTGATGATACCACCTGCGTTAACCATCTGGCCAGCTACATCTACCTCATCCCATGGGCCATGTAACAAGGCGGTAGGGAAATGAACGCCGAAGCCCTCGATAAACTGTGAAAAGTATTGTGACCAGCTGGCGGCAACAGTAGCTGCACCCAAAGCATATTCCAGTACTAAATCCCATCCAATGATCCATGCCATAAATTCACCCATTGTAGCATACGAATAGGTGTAGGCACTACCCGCTACAGGGATCATGGAGGCAAATTCCGCGTAACAAAGTCCGGCAAAACCACAACCTA
This sequence comes from Pedobacter sp. MC2016-15, assembly GCF_026239695.1. Classification (GTDB taxonomy): domain Bacteria; phylum Bacteroidota; class Bacteroidia; order Sphingobacteriales; family Sphingobacteriaceae; genus Pedobacter. Next base: position 925,321 of record NZ_JAPIVS010000002.1, read on the forward strand.
CTGCAGCAACAATAAATGATAAAATTACGGCAGGACCGGCATTGTCGGCTGCTGCTATACCTGTCAGTGAGAATAATCCAGCACCGATAATAGCACCAACGCCCAGGGCAACCAGATTGAAACTGGATAAGGAACGGACCAGCGTGCCCTCACCACTCTCATTCGCCTCAGCCAGTAATTGTGGAATAGATTTTTTAAAAAGCATAAGTTAGTTTAAAGTGTTAAGTTTTTTTATTTGTGATACAATTGAATTCAATTCCAAACCTAATTAAAAAAAAATTAAAAATAAAAGGGACTTTCTCTGGAAATCCCTTTTATTCAGCGCAATGATAAGCATTTATTGCTTATTTATCAGGGTGTCGCTGGTATTTTTAACGGTGTCTAACAGTATTTTACCGTTTGTATCAGTATACTTTACGATTTTAATCTCCTTTTTGATGTTTGTAGTCAAATTATTACTAATTCCCACAGCAATATGTGGTGCAATAACTAGTGAAACGATAGACATTAGCTTGATCAGAATATTCATCGAAGGTCCTGAGGTATCTTTGAATGGATCTCCGACAGTGTCTCCTGTTATGGATGACTTGTGAGGATCGGAACCTTTGTACTCCATAATCCCGTTGATCAGGACGCCTTTCTCAAAAGATTTCTTTGCGTTGTCCCAGGCGCCGCCGGCATTCGATTGAAATATGCCCATCAGCACGCCTGACACAGTTACACCTGCAAGCAGACCTCCAAGTACCTCGGCACCGAAGGTAAAGCCTACGATCAGCGGAACGGTCAGGGCAATGGCACCCGGGAGCATCATCTCCCGTATCGAAGCCTGCGTAGATATCGCGACACATTTCTCGTATTCTGGCTTCGCCTTGTATTCCATAATCCCGGGTATCTCTTTAAACTGTCTTCTCACTTCTTCCACCATTGCCATCGCTGCGCGGCCAACGGCAGATATGCACAGAGCGGAGAAGATAAAAGGGATCATACCTCCCACAAATAATCCTGCCAGCACATTTGCTTTATAGATATCTATTGAGGTGATACCTGAAATTCCCGCAAAGGCAGCAAACAGCGCCAGTGAAGTCAGTGCCGCAGAAGCGATAGCAAAACCTTTACCCGTTGCTGCTGTAGTATTGCCAACGGCATCCAGTATATCTGTACGTTCCCTGACTTGTTTGGGTAAACCGCTCATTTCGGCAATTCCACCTGCATTGTCTGCAATAGGGCCAAATGCATCAATAGCGAGTTGCATAGCCGTCGTTGCCATCATACCTGCAGCAGCAATGGCTACCCCATAGAAGCCGGCAAAATAGTAGGAGCCATAAATGCCTGCTGAAAGAACCAGGATCGGCAAAACAGTAGATTCCATTCCCACAGATAGTCCTCCAATGATGTTGGTGGCATGCCCTGTAGAGGATTGCCTGATGATGGATTGCACAGGGCGGTTACCCATAGCCGTATAATATTCCGTGATCAGGCTCATGAGCGTTCCTACGGCCAGCCCCACCAGGATAGAATGGTAGACCGACATCGCGTTAAACTGAAAACCCCTGATCGACATGGAAGCTGGCAATAACCACTTTACAGCAAAGTAAGAGGCTATGGCAGTCAATAGAATCGACAGCCAGTTGCCCAGGTTGAGTGCATTCTGAACATTGTCGGTCTCTTTACCGATTTTCACAAAGAGAGAAGCTATAATGGAAAAAATTAATCCCAGTCCCGCAATCAGCATCGGCAATAATACAGGTGCCATGCCTCCAAACTGATCTGCAGAAACAATTTCCTGTCCCAATACCATCGTTGCGAGAATGGTGGCCACGTATGAGCCGAATAAATCTGCCCCCATTCCGGCCACATCACCCACATTGTCACCCACGTTATCGGCGATAGTAGCAGGATTTCTCACATCATCCTCAGGGATTCCTGCTTCAACCTTCCCTACCAGATCGGCACCCACGTCGGCTGCCTTGGTGTAGATCCCTCCTCCAACACGCGCAAACAGGGCAATACTCTCGGCGCCTAAAGAAAAACCTGCGAGCACCTCGATTGTCTTTTTCAATTCTTCAGAAGAATGAGCAGATCCCGGATGAACGAAAGTATGATATAATACAATGAAGAGACCGCCAAGTCCCAGGATTGCGAGACCGGCTACCCCAAAGCCCATTACTGTACCTCCTCTGAAAGAAACTTTAAGAGCTTGTGCAAGGCTTGTTCTTGCTGCCTGGGTTGTCCTGACATTTGCCTTGGTAGCGATACGCATCCCGATATATCCTGCAAAAGCAGAAAATACTGCACCAATTAAAAAAGCGATGGCAATGACAGGACTGGAATGAATGGGTGCTGCGGCGCTGCCCTGCAGGGTGCCCGACCAGGCGAGGAGTATGCCGGCAATAATGACGAAATAACTGAGTACTTTCCATTCCGCCTTGAGGAAAGCCATGGCGCCATCGGCGATGTGACCTGCCAGTTCAGACATCGTTTTGTCACCCGCGTCCTGTCGTGATACCCAGGCACTCTGGAATAACATGACCAAAATACCGATACCCCCAAAAATGGGGATAATGTTGATTAAGTTTTGCTGTAAAAAATTCATATGATGTTTATATTTGGTTGCAATGATCAGGCGTACAGATGCCTATATACAAAATAAGGAGAGTTTCTGAGATTGCCAAATTAAACATAGTTATGCCGTATCCCCTTATTTGAGCATAAATGAATAATTGCGAAATGTTTATGGTTTCCTATATTAGCGTTTGAAAATCAGAGATTAATTTCTTCATTTAAATAAAAAATACTGTATGAACAACGAAAACCAGGATGCGTCCTTTAAGAGAGAACTGGGACTTTTAGACGGGACAATGCTTGTTGTCGGGTCCATGATTGGCTCGGGGATATTTATTGTCAGTGCTGATATTACACGGCATGTCGGTTCTGCGGGCTGGCTCATCCTGATCTGGGTTTTATCCGGCCTGATTACGATGATCGCTGCGGTAAGCTATGGGGAGCTGAGTGCGATGTTTCCTAATGCCGGTGGGCAGTATGTTTATCTCAAAGAAGCCTACAATAAACTGATTGCATTTTTGTACGGATGGAGCTTTTTTGCTGTGATTCAGACAGGCACAATCGCTGCAGTAGGAGTGGGGTTTTCAAAGTTTGCGGCTTATCTATATGAACCACTGAGTGACGGCAATATCTTATATACCCTGGGCTCCTTTAATCTGAATGCCGCGCAGCTGGTATCTATAGTGACCATTATCCTGCTAACATATATCAATGGACGCGGAGTTAAGGAAGGTAAGATTCTTCAGACCACCATGACCATTATAAAGATTCTTTCCCTCTTCGGACTCATCATAGGTGGTTTTATGTTTGGTGCAAAGACCGAAATCTGGGATGCCAACTGGACGGATGCCTGGAATACCCGCGCCTTTGATACGGGTACTTCCTCCTGGCTGCAGATTGGTGGAGCTGCGCTTCTTGCAGGTATTGCCGCTTCAATGGTGGGCTCCCTGTTTTCAAGTGATGCCTGGGTTGGCGTAACCTTTATTGCCGGAGAGATCAAAGATCCGAAACGGAACGTAGGCTTGAGTCTTTTTTTTGGTACTTTCATTGTCAGCGTCATTTATATCCTGGCCAATCTCATGTATATATCGGTAATGCCGTTAAACGATATCGCTTTTGCGAAATCTGACAGGGTTGCGGTAGCTGCTGCCCAGAACACTTTCGGTGATATCGGAACGCTGGTGATGGCAGTAATCATCATGATCAGCACCTTTGCCTGTAATAACGGACTGATCATGGCAGGGGCAAGAGTTTACTATACGATGGCCAAAGACGGGCTGTTCTTTAAGAAAGCAGCGATTCTGAACAGAGCTGGTGTGCCTGCATGGGCCTTATGGATACAATGTATCTGGTCTTCGCTGCTATGTCTTACGGGCAAGTATGGCGACCTGCTGGATTTTGTGATGATCATTGTAATCATCTTCTATATCCTTACCATCTACGGGATCTTTATCCTGCGCCGGACACAACCTGATGCAGAAAGACCATATAAGGCCTTTGGATATCCATTTCTGCCATCTCTGTACATTATTCTCGCTGGCGCACTTTGTGTAAGCTTGCTGATTACCAGGTTTAGTACCTGCGGATGGGGAGTGCTGATTATGCTGCTGGGAATACCGATTTACTATTTGTCGAAGCCTGCCGAGGAAGTATAAATTAAAAGCTGTATTTTTGCTGAAAATTAAAAGCAATTGGGAACTCCACTAGATTCAGGCATAAAAGGATATAATAATTACGGTACTCACCTTAAAACGAAGTATAAAGGGCAAAGAGTATTCAAAGTAATTGTTGACGGCGGCTTTACCTGCCCGAACCGAGATGGCAGTAAAGGCTATGGAGGATGTACCTATTGTAATGTGGATTCTTTTACACCTGAACTATCCAGGAAGCTGCCTACTATCCGCGAACAGCTGGAGCAGGGAATGGAGCGTGGTAAGGGTTTCTACAAAGCGGACAAATTTATCGTCTACTTTCAGCCCAATACCAATACCTACGCACCTGTACATTATCTGAAAATGATGTACGATGAGGCCTTATCTATCAATACTGAAGATGTGGTAGGTTTTTCTGTGGGTACAAGACCGGATTGTATCGACGCTGAGAAAGTAGCATTATTGGAAAGTTATGCCGATAGATTTGATGTGGATCTGGAAATGGGTATGGAATCTATCTATGATGAAACTCTTGATCAGATCAACAGGGGATGCAGTCATGCGGAATTTGTAGCTGCTGTGCAATTACTGGAAAATACGAAGCTCGATCTTTGTGTGCACACCATTTTTGGATTCCCATGGGAAACTGAAGAAATGATGATGGGATATATCCACGAAATCAACAGATTTCCGCAAATTAAGTTTGTTAAATTTCACCACCTTCATATTGTTGAAGGTTCCATTATGGGCGTTAAATATAAAAAGGAGCCTTTTAAATTATTCAGCCTCGAAGAGTATACAGACTTGCTTTGTAAACTGATTCCAATGCTGAGACCGGATATCGTGATTCAGCGTCTGTTTGGTATCTCCGACTGGGATTTGCTGATTGCGCCTAACTGGGGATTAAATAAATCTTCGATACAAACTTATATTGACAGGGAGATTGAAAGAAGAGGAGTAGTACAGGGGTCAGCCTATGCTCCGGTACTGGTGTAATCTCCAAATAATTCTGTTACCTTTTGCTTTCTGAAATTAAAGATCTTCTGTAGTTTAGCTGCAACAAATACGCTGTTGGCAATATTTCCCAATATACCCATTGGTAATCCGTAGGTGAGGATATCATTCATTTCAACACCCCCTGGTATTTCTCTGAAATGATGCTGGTGGTGCCAGAATTTATAGGGACCAAAACGCTGTTCGTCAATAAAATATTTATGTTCCTCTACCTGTGTGATCTCTGTCATCCAGTTCAGCTTTATCCCCGCGACAGGTGATACCTTATACGTGATAATCATGCCAGGGTACATCTTATCCCCGGGCTGCAATGCAGAAGTAACCGTAAAGGCCATTTCTTTAGGAGTGATTTTCGCCAGGTTGAGGGGAGAAGAAAAGAAATCCCATGCCTCTTCAAGGCTGATGGGTATACGCTGAGAAAAATTGAGATGGTAGGCCTTCATATGATACATTAACAGCTTTGCTGGATAATTGTTTGTACGCGTTTTTATTGTAAGTTACCGAAAAATATGATAAAAATCATAAATTTTATGTGGACAGATAATGTGATTATCGCACTTTGATCCTTAATCACTTGAAAATATTTAATATTTATCAGGATTTAACGATTAAAATTTGAATAAATGCAGTTTCTGTTTATCTTTATGGAATTAAAATCTATAAATTCAAATTTTCATGAACAAAATTCAGTTAAAGCAGGTTGTGCCATTCGTAATTTTTGCGATTGTAGCGATTGCAGCCCTTTTTGTACCTCTGCATCCTAATTTTGATGAGGGTAAATATAATGCGGCTGATGTGGGGTGGATCATGGTGGCTACTGCTTTGGTATTTTTAATGACACCGGGGCTGGCCTTTTTCTACGGTGGTATGGTACATAGAAAGAATGTACTGTCTACAATGATTAAAAGTATTGTATCTGCCGGAGTAATCAGTGTCTTGTGGGTTACTGTAGGATTTAGTCTTGCCTTTGGTGATTCTATCCATGGACTCATTGGCAACCCGGCAACTTATTTGTTTTTTGATGGTGTAAATTCAGGTCCGTCCTGGAGTCTTGCACCAACTATTCCTTTAACTTTATTTGCCCTTTTCCAGCTGATGTTTGCCATCATAACACCAGGCTTGGTCGTGGGCGCAGTAGCTGAACGTATTCGTTTCACCTCTTATATTGCATTTATCGTTTTATTTGCGCTGTTTGTTTATTCGCCGCTGGCGCACTGGACCTGGCATCCTGAAGGATTGCTGTTCAAGATGGGAGTAATTGATTTTGCGGGTGGTACAGTTGTACATATCTCAGCAGGGATGGCTGCACTGGCAGGAGCCATTGTCCTTAAAAGAAGGAAAGTTCACATGGAGCACCAGGAAATACCACCTTCCAACATTCCGTATGTACTGATCGGTACTGGTTTATTATGGTTCGGTTGGTTTGGCTTTAATGCCGGTTCTGCACTGGGTTCTACCAGTCTGGCAGTTTCTGCTTTTGCAACTACAAATATTGCAGCTGGTGCTGGTGGTCTGTCATGGATGTTCTTCGATGTGCTGAGGGGCAGAAAACCTTCAGTACTTGGTTTCTGTATAGGCGCCGTAGTAGGTCTCGTAGCAATCACACCTGGAGCCGGCTTTGTTGCAATCCCGCATAGTATTTTTATCGGTGCAATTGCTGCAATTATATCTAACCTCGCTGTATCATGGAAACAAAAAACTACGCTTGATGACACACTGGACGTATTTCCTTGTCATGGTGTAGGAGGTATTATCGGAATGTTGCTGACAGGTATCTTTGCTACAAAAACTGTTAACCCTGCGGGTGTTGACGGATGGTTTTATGGTAATCCTGACTTCTTCTTCACGCAGTTGAAAGGAGTATTGATCGTTGCAACATTCAGTTTTGTAGTTTCGTTCCTGATTTTCAAGATTATCAATACCTTCCAGCCAATCCGCGTATCTTCTGAAGAAGAAGAAGAAGGTCTGGATGTAAGTCAGCATAACGAGAAATACTCTCAGGGTACACTGATCGTTGTATCTACCGGGGTAGAAATGGAGCAGGAGGCATAGTTCAGCCTAAGAATTTATATAAAGGTATGCGATGTTCCCGCATACCTTTTTTTATGTCTTTTAGTGTACCATTTTATCTGCACAGGTACTGCTGGCGAAAGCTTCAGGTTTAGCCTTAAAAATAAAACCCATGCTCAGGATATAACCCATTGCTTCATTCAGTGCCTTGTTCGATTTAAACATCGGATTGGTGTTGATGTCAGCATGCACTTCAAGATCTACATCATAGAGGTCCAGCAGATCGCAGACAGAATAGGCTGTCTCGATAGACTTCTGTACCTCAATCAGCATTCTTTCCTTGATGGTCATTTTCTGCTGGCTCTTTTCCTGGTGGATAAACATAAATCCTCCGTGATGTTCTCTGAGCAGTACAATTACCGTAGCGAAATCTGTGAAGGGGCCCTTCACCTGTGAATCAGTACCAATGCAAACTTTGAGGTGATAGCCATTTGCAGTTTCTCTGATGATGGCTTTTTCTACTTCTTCTAAAATTGGTGTGTGGATCACTTCACCATTAAATTTCTTCCAGGTCATACGTAATTGGTGTTAGGTAACAACCCGTATACAGGTTTTCTAAAAATAGTTTGATTATGTTAAATATACATTAATTTCCTGTGGTTTATTTGCTAACAATCAATGGCTTATCAACAATGTAGACATTGGGCAGAATGTCCCTTAATTGTCCGTGGAATGTCTGGAAACCAGAAAAATCAAACAATCGCTGTGCCCGGGGAGTTTTGTTAGTGTAATATGGTAAACAAAACAATAATAGTTTCAAACCGCTTACCCGTCAAAATAGTTGAAAGCAATGGCGAATATCTCCTGAGTCCGAGTGAAGGTGGACTTGCAACGGGCCTCGGCTCAGTGTACAAAAAGGGAGATAATATTTGGATCGGGTGGCCCGGAATAGATGTTCCGGAAGAAAGACAGCAGGAAGTAACAGAAAAACTCGCAGAACTCAATCTGATCCCTGTATTTTTAACCCCTGATGAAATCAACCTTTATTATGAAGGTTTCTCAAATGAAGTGCTCTGGCCTGTATTCCATTATATGGTCACTTATGCAAATTATGAACAAACATACTGGGATTTTTATCAAAGTGTAAATCAGAAGTTCAAAGATACGGTGAACGTTCACCTGAATGAAGGTGATACCGTCTGGGTTCATGATTATCAGCTTTTATTATTGCCGGGACTCATCAGAGAGGTTCAATCTCATGTCACCATTGGTTTCTTCCAGCACATTCCTTTTCCATCGTATGAGATTTTTCGCTTGATACCATGGAGGGACGAACTGGTAGAAGGGATGTTTGGGGCCGACTTGCTCGGCTTTCATACTTTTGATGATGTAAGACATTTTTTGAGCGCAGCATCACGTTTAACAGCAGCAAAAATTACAGACAATGTGGTTACGTTTAAAGAACGGCAGATCGTTGTAGAGTCTTTTCCTATGGGAATTGATGAGGTGAAATTTGAAAGCCTCGTCACAGAGCCTGCCGTTAAAGAACATATTGAATCGCTCAAAGAGACCATGCAGGATCGTAAGATTGTGTTAACGATCGACAGGCTCGATTACAGTAAAGGTATTTTACAACGGCTACAGGCTTATGAATTGCTGTTGCAAATGCATCCTGAATATATAGATCACCTGTCGCTTTATATGATCGTTGTTCCCTCCAGGGATACTGTTCCTCAGTATAAGGAACTGCGCGACCAGATAGATCAGCTGGTAGGGAATATCAATGCTACTTACAGAACCCTGAACTGGCTTCCTGTGCATTATTTCTACAGGTCATTTCCTATAGAATTCCTTTCAGCTTTATATGCCACCGCAGATATATGTCTGGTGACACCTATGCGCGACGGAATGAACCTGGTGAGCAAAGAATATGTAGCCACCCGGGTAGATAACACCGGAGTGCTTATTCTCAGCGAAATGGCAGGGGCCTCAAAAGAGCTGAATGATGCACTGATTGTAAATCCTAATAATATAGGGGATGTGATGAGAGCAATTGTTAAGGCCTTTAATATGTCTACAGAGGAGCAGGCGACACGCATGTCTGGCATGCGTGGAATTGTGAAGAAGTTTGATATACACCTTTGGGTTAAAAATTTTATGGATAAATTGGAAGAAGTGAAGCAGCTGCAGGAATCGTTACTGACAAAATTTGCAGTCAGGGTAGTGAGAGAGCAGATGGCGAAGGATTATGTTGCTGCAAAGGAAAGATATATATTTCTCGATTATGATGGTACCCTCGTCGGTTTTAACGGCGATCTTGAAAAAACGGCTCCTGATCCGGAGCTGTATAAAATATTGGAAACATTAACTGCAGATCCTGCAAACCGGGTGATTATTATCAGCGGAAGGAGAAATCAGACGCTGGAAGAGTGGTTCGGGCATATGAAACTGGATCTTATCGCTGAGCATGGCGCATGGCAGAAACGGGATCAGGAAGAATGGAAGTCATTGCCATTGTTAACCGACCAGTGGAAACAGGATGTGAAAGCCGTGCTGGATACTTATACAGACCGGACGCCGGGTTCATTTATTGAAGATAAAAGTTATTCCCTGGTATGGCATTACCGCAAAGTTGAAGAAGGATTGGGTGAGCTGAGAGCGAATGAGATCATCAATCACCTTAAGGTGACAGTTGCTGACAAAGGATTGCAGATGATGCCCGGCAACAAAGTGATAGAATTCAAAAATATAGAAGTAAATAAAGGTAAAGCTGCTTTGAGCTGGCTTTATGATCATGATCCGGATTTTATCATCGCATTTGGGGATGACCATACTGACGAAGATATCTTTAAGGCTTTACCTGCATCAGCCTATACCATTAAGGTAGGAAGTAATATTTCTGCAGCGCGGAATTACCTGCGTAATTTTACGGAAGTGCGTGAGTTACTGAAGATACTCTCTAACAGTAATGCCAATGCACAGCTGAAATAAAAACAGCCGTACGCATAAGTACAGCTGGAATATCATGACAGGCTTGTTTCCCCTAAAGGAAAACAGGCCTGTCTAGTTTTATAGCAATTCTGTGGGCCGCATTCATGAGTCCTACATGACTATAAGCCTGCGGAAAATTACCCCACTGACTTCCATCTTTCTCGTCGATATCTTCTGCAAACAGGTCCAGATGGTTACCATAGCTGATCAATGAATCAAATGCTTTTACCGCATCATCTATACGTCCTACAATAGCAAGGGCTTCTACATACCAGAAAGCACAGATCAGGAAGGTAGTTTTTGGTTTTCCAAAATCATCCGTATGACGGTAGCGGTAGAACAAGCCATTTTCTGCTTTAAGCTCTGCTTCGAGCGCAATCAGATGGTCTTTAGCACGCTGGGAATTGGGATCTAAATAATTCATCAGAATCAGCTGCAGGGTGCTTGCATCCAGATGAGCGCTGCCAATGGCATGATTATACACTTTTCTCTCCGGATCATAACAGGCTTCGATATGTGCTGTTGCGCGTTCAATCAGAGAGGTTGCGCGATCCTGGAATTCCTGATTTCCTATTCTTTTGGCCATTTTGAGCGCAGCGTTTGCGCCGGCCCATTGAAAGAGGTTGGTATAACAATGCATATTGGCCAGATTTCTGAACTCCCAGATCCCTGCGTCCTCCTCATCGATTGTACTTTCAATTTTTGTCAGCAGGTAATCCAGCCAGATCTTGGAATCTTTACGCTCACTGTAAATAAACCTGTTGTCAGAGTACAATGGCAGCATGGAAATCAGCACCTGTCCGTAAATGTCATTCTGGATATGTTCAAATGCCTGATTTCCTATCCGCACCGGCTGATTACCCTGATACCCCTTCAGATCAGTTAGGATTCTTTCAGTGAGAACCCTTTCTCCGGCAATGCCAAATAGCGGCTGGTATCTCTTATCATCCCGGAAAGAGATGTCAGTGATATAATTGAAATACTTCTCCATTTCTTCAAAATGGCCGATATGATTAAGAGCTGTAATCACATAATAGGTATCCCTCATCCAGCAAAAACGGTAATCCCAGTTGCGCGTGCTACCCGGAGATTCAGGTAAGCTTGTGGTGCTTGCGGCGATAATCGCGCCGGTATCTTCATATTGGTGAATTTTAAGCACAAGGGCTGAACGGATAACGAGTGATTGCCTGAAGCCGGCTATGGTAGAGTGTTTAATCCATGTTCTCCAGTATTTTCGGGTTTCAAGGAGAAACCTTTCTGCAGTACTCTCAATGGGTGCCTCAAGATTATAACCATAAGTCATGATCAGGTATTTGGTATCGTTGAGTGCAAAATGCTTTTCATCTTCGATATAAGACAGAGAGATGTTTGTACTCAGCTGCATATGATGTTCGCTTCCTGTAAACAGAAGGTGATTACTGCCGCGGGATCCTTCCTGGAAACCTTCCCCGTATTCAAAGGTGGGCTTACAAGTTACTTTTATCCTTGGATTACCCTCCAGAGGCTCAATCTTGCGAATAAACATCAGCGGTTTATAGTAACGTTCATATTGAAAAAAGCGGGGTGCAAAATCTGTGATCTTGTATCTTCCTTCTTCATTGGAGATTTCAGTACAAAGGATATTGGTATTTTCAAGGTAATATTGGTCTGAGGTATAATTGCCTTCAGGAAGAATAGAATATTCTCCACCTTTTTCCTGATCCAGTAGTCCTCCGAAAACAAAGGAGCTGTCAAATCTTGGCCAGCATAACCAATCTACATTTGTGTTTTTATTGATATGTGCAAGGAAAGCACAATTTCCGATAATTCCCGTCTGGTAGGTATGTCTGTCCATTATCTGTTTTTTGGTACATGATGGCACAATTTTCATACGAATACTGTGCCTGTGATTTATTGATAAATAAAAACCTATAGCTTACAATCGTCATGCCGCAATGGTACCGGGCAAATTGCAAGTCCGTCAATGCCTGAAACTGCTGAAAACAAAAAATAAAAATCTGCTGTTTTATCATTAAATTACTCATTAAATTACTCATTAAAATCGGAAAAGATGAACACAGAGCTGAACAACGAATTTTATTTACTTCAACAAAGCCGGTCTAATGCGAAGTACCTGGATATTCTGGAAGAGAAAATTTGCTCACCTATCCAGGAGGCTAACAGTAAAGTAACATCATGGATGTATAAAAGAGGGACCATGTTAATGAGGCTCGAAAAAAAGGCACAGATGAGAGTCGGTAAAGTCTTATCTTTGCTGAATGATGGTAGAAAAGGTACTGGGTAATTTAAAAATCACTTCTCTTAATGATATGCAGCAGTCTGCCATGGCGGCTGCTGACAAAGGAAAAGATGTCGTTTTACTTGCTCCAACAGGATCGGGTAAAACGATAGGGTTTTTATTGCCTGTTTTAAAAAATCTGAATGCAGAGGCGAAGGGTGTTCAAGCATTGATACTGGTACCTTCAAGAGAACTCGCTTTACAGATAGAACAGGTTTTCAGGCAAATGAGCACTGGCTTTAAAGTCAACTGCTGTTATGGAGGCCATCCTGTAAAAATTGAACGGAACAACTTTGAGCAGCCCGCGGCAGTTCTGATCGGTACGCCCGGCAGGATTGCTTATCATTTAAGAAAAGAGAATTTTGATGAGTCCGGCATCAGCACCCTGGTGCTCGATGAGTTTGATAAAGCGCTTGAGTTTGGTTTTCAGGAAGACATGGCTTATATCATAGGTAATTTGCGTTCACTTAAACAGCGTATGCTAACTTCGGCTACGGCGATGAATGAAATACCTGATTTTACAGGGTTGAAGCAACCGGTTGAAGTCAATTTTTTAAAGGATGTAAAAGTAGCTCCTGATCTTAAACTGAAGAAGATCATCACGACAGCAGAAGATAAACTGGATACCCTGTTTGAACTGATCTGCAAGATCGGGTCACAAACTTCTCTAATCTTTTGCAATCATAGGGAAACAGTAGACAGGATTAGCGATTTGCTGATTGATAAGGATCTTGCTCATGATATCTTCCATGGAGGGATGGAGCAGGATGAAAGAGAGCGAGCCCTGTTAAAATTCAGGAACGGGAGCATCAAAATACTTATTACCACAGATCTGGCGGCGCGGGGGCTGGATATTCCTGAAGTAGGAAACATCATCCATTATCAGCTTCCTTATACTGAAGATGCATTTTTACACAGAAACGGACGTACCGCACGTATGAATGCAAAGGGCACAGCTTTCCTGATTATGACTGAAGAAGAGAAATACCCTTTTCTGAAAGCTGAAATTGAGATCGAAAAGCTGAAAGGTAACTATGAGCTTCCCAAAGACAGCCAGTGGCAAACACTTTATATTGCTGCGGGTAAAAAAGATAAAGTCAACAAGATAGATATTGTAGGGCTACTGCTAAAAAAAGGTGGTCTCCAGAAGGAGGATGTCGGGCTGATAGAAGTAAAAGATCAGAGTTCATATGTGGCCATAAAAAGGAATATGGTCAGGAAGGTACTTGCTGCCCTGCGCGATGAGAAGATAAAGAACAGAAAAGTGAAGATAGAAGTAGCAATGTAAATATGAGCAACAACGACATTTTTAAAAAGCTCCGCGTAGCGCTGGAGCTGAATAACGAAGATATTATCATGATTCTGGGATTGGTAAATTTTAAGATCACCAAAAGTGAGCTGGGCTCATTTTTCAGAAGTGACGACCATCCTAATTTTAAACCTTGTGGCGACCAGATCCTGAGAAATTTCTTAAATGGATTGGTCATCTATAAAAGAGGTCCGCGGGTAGAAAAACCTGCCGCCCCAAAAGCAGATTAAATACGCACTGTTATAAAAATTAACCAGATATTAGACGTATTAGGTTAATTTGATTGAACAAACCGTTATACTTGTGAACGGAAGGTTGAATAGCATTGCATGGCAAATGGTTGATTTTTTAAAATTTCATGGAAATCTGGCTCATTTAAAATGCATAATTTTATTTAATGTCTTTTGGTTTGCCTGCTCCCTCAGTGCAGAAGCGCAGGTACAGCGAAAGGTAACCGGCAGTGTCATAGATTCTCTCAAAGATGCTGTTCCGGGTGCCGATGTCTTCATGATCGCTGATAAAGATACCCTCAATACCATCACAGACAGCCGCGGGCGCTTCGCTTTTGCCGGTGTGAAAACAGATAATATTTCGCTGCTGATTATGAGGGTGGGCTTTAAGCCTTATACCATGAGTTATGTCTACCAGGCAGACCAGCTTAACCTGGTGCTCTATCCCATCATGCTGCACCTTGAATCTAACCTGCTGGATGAAGTGGTGATCAAGGGGCGCGACAAACCCATGAAAATAAAAAGGGATACCATTGAATTTAATGCATCATTTTACCAGATCTCAGAAAATGACAGGGTGGAAGACTTGCTGCGGCAGCTCCCGGGGGTAGAGGTAGATGCCAATGGCAATGCATTTACAATGGGTAAACCATTGGTAAAACTTCGTGTCAATGGGGAGGATTTTTTCACGAATAATGTGAAAGACTTCATCAGGCAGCTTCCGGCAAACATCATCGATAAATTACAAATCATCAATGATTATGGGGATGAGGCGAATTTTACGGGAATGAGAACCGGCGACTCCCAGAAGATGCTGAACCTGGTCACCAAAGCCGGGCAGAACAATGGTACCTTTGGTAATGCTTCTGTCAGCGGTGGTACAGATCACCGGTACGGACTGCAGGGAAATGGTAACTATTGGGAAGGAAGTAAGCAAATTGGTGTAAGCAGTAATTCCAGCAATACCAGCAATGATGCGGGAATTAATACCAATGCCGGTGCCGGTTTAAATTACAGGGATAAATTATCCAATGGGGTCACTGCAAGTGCCGTATATAACTATGCTTATATTAAAAACCTGTCCAATCAACTCAATTCTATTGAAACAATCAGCCGGGGTGGAACAATCTTCAATAAATCGGAATCCAAAAGCAGGTCTACCGATAATAACAATACGATCAATTTTAATATTCAGTCGATAGCAGACAAAAGTTATTTTCAGGCCTCATTAGGTGGCTCAATGGTGAAAAGGGGACGGGCAGCAGAAACTGATTCCAGACAAACAGGTCTGATCAGGCAGGATTTGTTCAACCAGACGGTGTCCAATGTGGAAACGCCAAATCTCAATGGAAACTTTGTATGGGCAAGAAGTATGGAGAAACCAGGCAGAAGTATGTCGGGAGGGGTAACGCTGAGTACAGGTATTAACCAGGTGGAAGAAGAGCTTGGAAACAAAATCAGCTATTACAACAGGAATAACAATACGCCATTAAAGGATTCTGTGATCAACAGGCTGGTGGAAACGGAAAACAGGTCGAATACTGTCACTGCCGACTTCCGCTACAGTGAACCTCTGCGTGCCAGCCAGGATTCAGCGGTTAAAAAGAATATTGATTTCGCCTACTTCTTTTCTTTCAATAAAAACAGGAACAGCTTATATACGCGTGTAAATAACAGTGCCGGTGCCAATACTGTGGTAGACTCATTGAGTTCTTTATATTCTTCTTCTTTTCTTTTGCATCGCTTTGCGGTAAGTTACAGATACCAGTCTAAACGCCTCAATTATAACCTTGGATTTACTGCTCAGCCAAGTCAGTTAACGGGTGAATATGATGGTAACGAATCAAAGATAGACCATCTGGAACTCAATGTATCGCCAATTGTAAACCTGAGCTATGCAGTATCCGATTGGGATAACATTGCCTTTGTCTACAGTGGTACAAGTACTGCGCCTGATTTTTACCAGCTGCAACCCGTACCAAATATTACTAACTTGCAGAACGTAATCATAGGTAATCCCAACCTGAGGTCGAGTTTTACCCATTCAGGAACGCTTAGTTTTCAGCATACAGAAGAAAATAGTGGTGCAACGTTGATGCTTGGTCTCAACGGATCGGTGGTGGAAGATCAGGTAGTAAGTAATGTGCTGCTGGTAAAAGACACCCTGAATAGTCTGAAACAGCAAACACACTTTGAAAATGCCAATGGTACTTATCAGTTTGGCAGTTCCTACTCTTATTCTGTTCCCTTTGCCAAAAACAAATTCAATGCAGAAATTCGGGGAACATGGGATTATATCAATATGGTGTCCTTTGCAAATGATATTCTAAATACCAACAGAAATATCAATTACTCTCAAACGCTAAAGCTCAGGATGAACCAGCGTCGGTTGACCTTGTCAGGCTCTGCCATGTATAATTATAGCAGTAACCGTTACTCCATCGCACAGCTCAGTTTAAGGAATGTAGAAACCTGGCAGTTTAATGTGAACGAGCGCACCAATGTTGGCAAAAGCTGGGTGGTTATTGCTGACGTATCAAAAAGAATCAATTCGGGATATGAAATTAAAGTAGCAAACCCGCTGCTGATTAATTTCAGTGTAGAGAAGACCATGTTCAAAAACAGGCAGGGCACGATGATGTTGCAGGGATATGATTTACTGAACCAGGGAAATAACCTGGTAAGAAGTATATCTGATAATTCGATCACTGACAGTCAGTATAACCAAATTACCAGATATTTTCTTTTAACCTTTACCTACCGTTTGCAAAAATTTGGAGGCAAGGGCAGCTGATATTAAACCAGCTTTTTGTAACGTATACGGTGAGGGGTTACATCACCGAGTCTTTTCTTGCGGTTTTCTTCGTAATCGCTGTAGTTACCCTCAAAGAAGTAAACTTGTGAATTACCTTCAAAGGCAAGGATATGCGTACAGATCCTGTCCAGGAACCACCTGTCGTGACTGATGACCACTGCACAACCACCGAAATTCTCCAGCGCTTCTTCCAGTGCGCGTAGTGTATTGACGTCGATATCATTGGTAGGTTCATCGAGAAGCAGCACGTTAGCACCTTTCTTTAGCGTGATCGCCAGGTGAACACGGTTGCGTTCTCCCCCTGAAAGGATGTTTACCTTTTTCTGCTGGTCGCCGCCATTGAAGTTGAACTTCGAAACATAGGCACGTCCATTCACCGCTTTATTTCCGAGCTGGATGTTGTCCAGTCCGTCGGTAATATTTTCATATACCGTTTTGTCGCCTTCAAGGTCGTTGTGCATCTGGTCTACGTAACCCAGTGCTACAGTTTCCCCGACCCTGAAAGTACCTTCATCAGGTGTTTCCTGTTCAGTAATGAGGCGGAAGAGGGTAGTCTTTCCAGCACCATTGGGGCCAATGATTCCAACGATACCTGCCGGTGGAAGAGAGAAACTCAGGTTTTCAAACAGGATTTTGTCTCCGTATGACTTAGTGATATTGTTGGCTTCGATCACCACGTTTCCAAGTCTTGGTCCTGCAGGGATGAAAAGCTCCAGTTTATCTTCTCTTTCTCTTGAATCCTCGGATGCCAGTTTATCATAATTTGATAACCTAGCTTTAGATTTTGCATGTCTTGCCTTAGGTGCCATACGTACCCATTCCAGCTCGCGCTCCAGTGTTTTCTGACGTTTGCTCTCTGTTTTTTCTTCCTGTGCCAGTCGTTTAGCTTTCTGGTCTAACCAAGAAGAATAATTTCCTTTCCAGGGAATACCTTCTCCGCGGTCCAGCTCAAGAATCCATCCTGCTACATTGTCAAGGAAATACCTGTCGTGGGTAACAGCAATGACAGTTCCTTTGTAATCTTTCAGGAATTGCTCCAGCCAGTCGATACTTTCCGCGTCAAGGTGGTTGGTAGGCTCATCCAGCAAGAGTACATCAGGTTCCTGCAAGAGCAGACGGCACATCGCCACACGGCGGCGCTCACCACCTGACAGTACGCCAATTTTGGTTTCCGGATCAGGGCAGCGCAGTGCATCCATAGCACGTTCCAGTTTGGTATCCAGCTCCCAGGCATTTGTGGCGTCAATTTTATCCTGTAGTTCACCTTGTTTAGCCATCAGCTTATCCATTGCATCAGCATCTTCATAAACTTCAGGTAATCCAAACTGCTCATTGATGTCTTCGTATTCTTTCAGAATAGCAGTGATTTCTGCAACACCTTCTTCAACAACTTCGCGCACAGTTTTATTTTCGTCCAGTTCAGGCTCCTGCGCCAGGTAGCCTACAGTATATCCCGGAGAGAATACCACCTCGCCCTGGAAAGCTTTATCCAGGCCTGCAATGATTTTCAGAACAGATGATTTACCTGATCCGTTCAAACCAATGACGCCAATTTTGGCACCGTAAAAGAAAGAAAGGTATATGTTTTTTAATACTTGTTTTTGAGGGGGATAAATCTTATTTACCCCCGCCATTGAGAATATTATCTTTTCGTCTGACATGTTTGGTTGTTATGTTTGTACTCCTGATATCCGCAAATATAAGCAAGCGAACACAGTATCGAAATTATCATACCTATTATATCACTTTATCAGCGGGCAAACTTAAACCGGCCCGCCATTTTAACTCATGATGAGAAATAAGACCTGACATTTTAGTACTAAAATTATGTTGTAACTTACAAAATGACAGGTCGTTTTAGTGTAAACAATCATTACATTACTGGGACAATTCTCCCAAAACCCCTGGTTGTTTTCAAAGCAATGATTATTTGAACTACCTTAGAGGTAGTTTTTATTTTCTTTTCATGCAGAAATTATTATTGCTATTCGTGTCAAAAGTTAGTAAGTTTAGTGAAATAACGTCAGGATCTAAATCTTTCTTCCTCTGTATGGCGTAATTGTTGATAAAATAAATCAGATTGGTAACGCTTTTTATAACATATTTTATAGTTTAGGGCGTTCCTGTTTTTAGAAAAGGTATATATGGAAGCTAAATTTTCACCACAAGTAAAAGACGTGATTTCGTTTAGCAGGGAAGAAGCCCTGAGATTAGGTCACGATTATATAGGCGCTGAGCATCTTTTGTTAGGCCTCATTCGCGAAGGCGATGGAATGGCAATCAAAATATTGAAGTCACTGGGTGTTGATACGTCTAAGTTACGCCGCTCAATTGAAGAGGCAGTTAGGGGTACATCAAGTGTGACGGTTAACCTGGGAAATATCCCATTGACTAAACAGGCCGAAAAAGTACTAAAAATTACATATCTCGAAGCTAAAATCTTTAAAAGCGATCTGATAGGAACAGAGCATCTATTGCTTTCAATCCTGCGCGATGACGATAATATTGCTTCCCAGATTCTGCTACAGTACAGTATTAACTATGAGATTTTCAAACAGGAAGTTGAAGTAAATAAAAACGGCTTCAGGGATGAAACTCAGGGTAGTGCTTCTACCGGCGGGGACGATGATTACCGTGAAGAGGAAAGTTTCTCCAGCCCTAAAAAGGTATCTGACATTAAATCCAAAACTCCGGTTCTGGACAACTTTGGAAGAGACCTGACCAAGGCTGCGGAAGAAGGCAGGCTTGATCCTATCGTAGGCCGTGAAAAAGAAATTGAACGTGTTTCACAAATCCTTTCACGCCGTAAGAAAAACAACCCTATTCTGATTGGTGAGCCGGGAGTAGGTAAATCTGCAATTGCAGAAGGTCTAGCCCTGCGTATCGTGCAGCGTAAAGTTTCAAGGGTACTGTTCAACAAAAGGGTAGTAACCTTAGATCTCGCCTCACTGGTTGCAGGCACAAAATACCGTGGCCAGTTTGAAGAACGTATGAAAGCGGTAATGAATGAGCTGGAGAAATCTACGGATGTGATCCTGTTTATTGATGAGATACATACTATCGTTGGCGCTGGTGGGGCTTCAGGTTCACTGGATGCTTCCAACATGTTCAAACCTGCCCTGGCAAGGGGAGAGATACAATGTATTGGTGCTACCACACTGGATGAATACCGTCAGTATATCGAGAAAGATGGTGCTTTGGACCGTCGTTTCCAAAAAGTGATGATAGAGCCTGCTTCTCCGGATGAAACGATTGAGATCCTCAACCGTATCAAAGAGAAATATGAAGAACATCATGGTGTAACCTATACCACAGAAGCGATTAATGCCTGCGTTTCGCTAACTTCAAGATATATTACGGACAGGTTCCTTCCGGATAAAGCTATCGACGCTTTGGATGAAGCCGGTTCAAGGGTTCACCTGACCAATATCCATGTTCCTGAAAACATCATTGATATCGAGACCAAAATCGAGAATATCAAAGTTGAAAAGAACAAAGTGGTGAAAAGCCAGAAATATGAGGAAGCTGCCAAGTTAAGAGATACAGAGAAAAATCTGCTTGAGGAACTTGAACGCGCAAAATCTGCATGGGAAGCTGAAACTAAAACCAAACGTTATACAGTAACGGAAGATAATGTTGCTGAAGTAGTTTCCATGATGACTGGTATTCCTTTGCAGCGTGTTGGACAGACTGACAGTGTGAAATTGCTGAACATGCAGGAAACTGTGGCAGCAAAGATCATTGGACAGGATGATGCCATCAAAAAACTGACAAGGGCTATTCAGCGCACAAGAGCTGGATTGAAAGATCCTAAAAAACCTATCGGTTCATTCATCTTCTTAGGCCCAACAGGTGTTGGTAAAACTGAGCTGGCGAAAGAACTTGCAAGGTTTATGTTTGACAGTGATGATTCACTGATTCAGATTGATATGAGTGAGTATATGGAGAAATTTGCTGTTTCACGTTTAGTGGGAGCGCCTCCGGGATACGTGGGTTATGAAGAAGGTGGTCAGTTAACTGAAAAAGTTCGCCGCAAACCTTATGCAGTAATCCTGCTGGATGAGATTGAAAAAGCTCACCCTGATGTGTTCAATATCTTGTTGCAGGTACTTGACGAAGGTCAGCTGACTGACAGTTTAGGTCGTAAGGTCGACTTCAGGAATACGATCATCATCATGACCTCTAATATTGGTGCACGCCAGCTGAAAGATTTTGGACAGGGTGTAGGTTTCTCTACCAGTGCCAAAACCAACCAGGTAGATTCACACTCAAGAGGCGTGATTGAAAATGCACTGAAACGTGCTTTCGCTCCTGAGTTCCTGAACCGTGTGGATGATGTGATTGTATTCAATACATTAGGTAAAGAAGAGATCTTCAAAATCATTGATATTGAGCTGAAAGCCTTATTTGGTCGTGTACATACACTGGGTTATGAAATCAAATTGACTGATGTGGCTAAAGACTTTATTGCCGACAAAGGTTTTGACAGTAACTTTGGTGCCCGTCCGCTCAAACGTGCGATACAGAAATACCTGGAAGATCCGATTGCTGAGGAGATCCTTAAAGGAGAGATCAACGATGGAGATATCCTTGAAATCGATTACAATAAAGAAACTGATCTGATTGTAGTAGAGAACAAGAGTCCTGGTAAAAAGAAAAAAGAAGTATAAGATTTGAATCTTTAACCATACAAGGCTGCCTGATTTCAGGCAGCCTTTTTTATTTACAAAAACATCCTCATTTGCTGGGTAGGTACCGCAAAGCTCCCGGAATCAAGAACAATCTTTTTAGTGTTCAGGTTATTGATCCTGCAATGCAGCTTAAATGTATCACGTATCATACGGGCAATATTTCCATCGCCTCTCATGCGGTCGCCAAACCTGCTATCGTTCACCTTACCGCCATGACAGGATTGAATCATATGCCATACCTTATCAAATCTGTCCGGGAAATTCTGACGCAGCCAGTCTTCAAAGATTGGTCCTATTGCACCATTTAACCGCACTACAGTATAGCCGGCACCTACAGCCCCGCAAGAGGCAATAGTTTTTAAAACTTTGGGAATCTCATGGTCATTCAAACCGGGAACAATAGGCGCAACCATTACACCCGTTGGGATGCCCGCAGAACTTAATTCTTCAACCACTCTCAGTCTTTGCCGGGCAGTGGTTGTTCGTGGTTCCATGGCTAGTCTGAGCTTTTCGTCCAGACTGTTGATCGAAACGTATACCATGCACAAATGTTGCTTTGCCATCTCTTGCAGGATATCCTTGTCACGCAGAATCAATGAGTTTTTGGTAATCATTCCAATGGGCTGTTTATAGGCAAGTGCGATCTCCAGCAGCTGACGGGTGAGTTTATATTCACGCTCTGCAGGCTGATAACAGTCTGTATTTCCGGAAAGCGAGATTGTTTCGGCATTCCAGCCCTTTCGCTCAAGAAATTTCCTGAAGAGATCAGGTGCATCCTTTTTGATAATGATCTTTCTTTCAAAATCAAGTCCCGCACTAAAACCCCAGTATTCATGAGCATTCCTGGCATAACAATAGGTACAGCCATGCTCACAGCCCTGATAGGGATTGAGTGACCAGGCCATGCCCACGTCTGGACTCTCCACCTTATTGACTATAGATTTTGATGTCCCAATAATAAAGGTTGTCTTTTGGTTCTCAACCTCCCAGTCGTCAATGCCTTCTGCGTGTTCCTGAACATACGAATTGGCTGCAAAGCGATTATGTGGGTTGAATTGAGCACCCCTGCCTTTCAGGTAATTACCAGTATTTTTATCCTCTAACATATCTCTAGTATAGTTAGTTAAAATTACTAATAATATTAGTATTAAGCAAGAAGGTATTTATCTTTTATTGATGGGGACATAATCCATTGGGACCATATCGCCAATCTTCTCATATGCCCAGAAACCTTCGTAGAGTAAAGCTTTGGAATCATGCATTCCGCCATTTGGATAAAAGCTCACTGGTCCCTGCAGCATTTGCACCACCGAAATCTGATAGTTTGGAACATTAAGAGGACGCATGATATAATGACCCGTATTGGAATAACCGGTGCTTTCTTCTTCTTTGGTATACATTACATAAAGTTCGTCCTTGTAATTGATGGTCTTCATGTTCGGGAACATCTGTTTAACCAATGTGTCCGTGGCCACGCCAGACATGTCCAGACTGGTATATTCCTTTGGCAGGTTTGCGATTTGCATTAACGTATTTAGTGAGTCATTGATCATTGCCGCTGAAATCACCTGTATCTTTCTCTTTCTCAGTAACCTGGCCTTTGTTGCAGCAATATAGGCATCAGAGGGCCGGTTAGGGTTGGGTGTCTTGATCCGTTTATATATAATAAAGCCCTCTTCCTCTACCTTGTTTCTGTAGAGCGATTGGAAGAAATGCTGCGGTGATCCTGCATACGCAATTTCACGGTTCTTTAACCATGTTTTTCTTTTGCTGCCAGAACCCTTCAGGTCTTCAAATACCGGAAGGCCAGAGAAAAAGACAATCCTGGTATCAAAGTTATATTCGAAGAGGTTGAGCATATATTTGAGACGGTATCCCAAAGCCTTATTTTCTACTACCAGAAATTCATTACTGGTTACACTTAAGATACGATGATCACCGTCATATTTGATGTACAGCACCTCCGGGTTAAGTATCTTACATTTTGCCGAATTTGGGGTGCGTCCAATAAAGAATTCTTTAAATAACTGCAGGTTTTTTTCGCGGTTGGGATCTGCTGTAATTACCACCTCGCGTAACTGAACAGTATTTTCCTGCAGCACAATTTTGATGTTTACGGTCTGGTCAGAGATGATTACGCTTTTGCTGAAGGGCAGGTAGCCCATCATCTGTACCACCACTTCGTAAGCACCCGGCTTTAAATTAGCAAGGTTAAACTGCCCGTCATTATTTGTAACTGTCGCCGTCGTATAACCACTGAGATAAATACCTGCCCCAGGGAGGGTTTCTCCTTTTTTATCCTGCACAACACCTGTAATGGAAAACAGTTTCTGGGCCTGCACATTTACACTTAATACCAGCAGAAATAGTGTCCCGAGGAGATACTTGATCATAGGGGCTAGTTTTTAAAGCTGAGCAGGTCCTCTGCGTTTTTGAGTGCAGATTCACCAGGATTTTTTCCACTGAGCATCTCAGCTATTGCTGCTACACGCTCTTCGCTGCTCAATCTGCGTATCCCCGTGGTCGTTCTGTCGCCATCTTCTTTTTTATAGACAAAGTAATGCGCTTCGCCCTTCGCAGCAATCTGAGGGAGGTGCGTGATACAGATTACCTGCATGTTCTGCTCCAGTTCACCGATTACATCACCTACGCGTAATGCCGTTTCGCCTGAAATACCAGTGTCAATTTCATCAAAAATAAGCGTTGGCAATGCAGTATGTTTGGAGATGATAGACTTGATGGCCAGCATCAGTCGCGACAGCTCCCCGCCGGAGGCAACCTTTCCTACAGGAGCAGGTGCCTGTCCGGCATTTGCCGAAAACAGCAATGCGATCATATCTTTGCCGTCCTTATTCAGGTTTTCTACTACCGTCTGTTCAATTTTTATTTTCGCATTCGGCATACCAACCTGCACCAGGATTTCTCCCACCTGCTTTTGTGCTACGGTGATTGCTTTGCTTCGTTTTTTTGACAGCGTATCTGCTATTTTCTCCAGATCAATTTTCAGGGCATTGATCTCTTTGATCAGGCGCTCTATCTCTTCATCACTATTCAGCAGTGTATTTAAACTGTCTGATAGTTCTGCCTGTATGGCGAGCAACTCCTCGATGCTATTCACACGGTGTTTCTGCTGCAGCGTGTAAACCGTGTCCAGTCTTGTATTGATTTCTTCGATACGCGAGGGGTTAAACACAATATTTTCTTCAGATGATGCGGTTTCATCGGCTATGTCCCTGATCTCGATCAATGAAGATCTTAATCTATCATTGAGGGCCACATATGCAGGATTGAACTTTTCTATGCCCTGCAGTTGAATGATAACTTCTTTTAATATAGGGATTACTGCGGTTTCTTCGCCGTCAAGCAGATTATAGCCATTTACCAAGCCTCTTTTTATACTCTCAGCGTGGTTCAGTGCTTCCAGTTCCATCTCAAGAGCAGCCTGTTCATCTGCATTCAGATTTGCATTTTCCAGCTCATTGTACAGGAATTGCTCGTAATCCTGTTTGCTGCGTGCCTCATCGGCAGATGTCTGCAAATTAAGCAGGTGTTGTAAATGCTTTTTATACGTCTTAAATTTCTGTCTGTAATCCGTCAACAGTGGCAAATGGTCGGATAAGGTGTCTACAACAGATAACTGGAATCCCGGATCATTTACCTCTGAAGTAGCATGCTGTGAATGGATGTCGATCAGTTTTTCTCCAATCAGCTTCATTACTGCCAGCGTTACGGGAGTATCATTGATGAAGGCCCTGGACTTACCGTCTATAGAAATTTCCCTTCTCAAAATGCTGTCCCGATGGAAGTCGAGGTCAAGTTCTTCAAAATAGCCTTGCAGAGATGTGCCGGATAGTTTAAACTGCCCTTCGATCACACATTTTTTATCCTGGTTAAAGAAGTATTTAGTTTCCGCACGCTGGCCCAGAATCAGAGAGAGTGCGCCTAACATGATAGACTTACCTGCACCTGTCTCACCAGTGATAATATTCAGACCTTTATCGAGTTCAAGGTCAACACTATCGATCAATGCATAATTACGTATAGAAAGTTTCTGTAGCATATTCTTTGCTAAATTATGAAAACTTAGTCAATGGATGTTTATTTCTTTATAAACAAAAAAAGCCCCGGATAGATTGAACTAAACGGGGCTTTTTTGAGAGTGCGGACAAAAACCGGGGCAGTGTTCCTAGTTCTCGTCTTTTTTATTTTTCTTGTTTACCAGTTCTTCAACATCCTGATCAAATTTCTTTTTCAGCTCGATATACTCAGGAGTTTCCTTTACTTTCCTGGTATTTTCATTGTCCACAATAATCCTCATTGGTTGCCCCTGGGTAATGGTCAGGGAATGCAGGTTCTTTTTAAACTGAGGATCATTCACCATCTTTTGAGCATCGATAGCAGCCATTTTTGCCTGCAGCTGTATCTTTTTGATCAGCTCTTTGCGTTCAGGAGAGTCCGCTTTAGCTCTCATATCAGCAGCGAGCTTTTCCCATTTAGCTTTCTGTTCCGGGGAGTTGAACTTACGTTGTAATTCTACTCCCTTTTTCTCGATTTCTGCCTGCATTTTCTTAATCGCTGCTTCATCCTTTCCGTTTAGCTGAGCCATGGTCATGTCAGTTACGTCGGCGGAGAATTTGATGACCATATCTGTCAGAGGAGCAATGATTGCAATCTCAGGTGCGATTGGGGCCTCAGGTTCCTGTGGTGGTGCAGGAATGGTAGTTGCAGCTTTAGGTGCCTTTGGAGCTACAGGGATTTTTCCACTTGGCGGAGCAGCTGGAGCAGGTGGTCCAGGAACACATACTGAGTCGGTTTTTTTTATCTTAATGAGTTTTTTTGCTTTTTTCTTTATGGTATCCTGCAGGAGTATTTGTGCTGAAGCAGGGATCATATCTTTTGTTTTTGCTGTAGTGCTGATGGTCTTTTCTTTTTCTGCGGGGTTGATCCAGGCCAGAGAAATAATTGTAGCAAAAGTAAGCGTCACAGCAAACAGTTTTTGGCGGGAGTTGGCATAAGTAGTTTTCATATCAGTAATTCTTTTGATGCGTTGATACAAGTGTTGATTAGCGCCTGTCGCGGCTAATGCCAGCACTGGTCTGCTTTGGTCGGTAATCAGTTCCAGGGTTAACAGGGCATGGGCATAGGTAAGCGGTGTATGGGTGAGTTTTATGACCAGGTCGTCACAGGCATGTTCGCGTTCTATATTGATCAATCTGCCGGCAAGCCATACAAATGGGTTGAAGAAAAGAATCGTGTCGATCATGGTTTTGATCAGGTTGAACAGATAATCATTCCTTCTGATATGGGAAAGTTCATGGATCAGAATGGTTTCTACCTGTTTCAGGTCCATCTGTGCAGCAAGAGCAATTGGAAAGAGGATTACCGGTTTGAAGAAACCAATGACCAGGGGCACCGTAACATGATCTGACAATCGGAAGCTGATTTCTTTTTTAATATGGAGTTCCTTTTTCAGGTTTTCAAAGAGCGATTTCCAGGTTTCCGGGATTACTGTATATGTTGATTTTTTTAGCGCCTGTACTTTGCGGTAACCTTGCACCACAATCAATGACTGGATAATCAGGCCGATGCTATAGGAGAGTACCAGGTAAGGAAACACCATCTCGATGTACTGGGATATGTTTTGTGGCACTGCTGCGGGGAGGACTAAGGCCTGCGCCGTAAACTTTTGATTTGCTGCTTCTGCCGGCCAGTGAAATGCCATTGAGAAGGTGACTACAAAAGCTGCAAACATCAGACAAATTGAGCCATAGGCCATTGCGTATTTCTGCCTGGCATTGAGCCCGAAGGCCTTCATTTGAGAAGGAATTAGTAAGGCATAGATCAGCGCACTTTGCCATAGCGAATGTAATATGCTCCAGCCTGTGGCCTGTACGAGATTGTGTAGTAAAGTTTCCATATCAATTTTGATCTAACTGGTCTAAATATTTCTTTATCGCATCGATTTCATCCTTACTGGATTTGTGGTTACCCAGTGCCTGCATAACCATCCTGGCAGCAGATCCGTTAAAGGCATTGTCAATTAATCTTGATACCAGATGCTGCTGTGTTTTCTGCTGACTGGCCAGGGCACTGTAAATATGTGTTTTAGAACTTGTATCTCTTTTAACCAGGCCTTTTTCATGCATAATCTGCATCAGTTTGAGGGTAGTGGTATAGCCTGCTTCTTTGTTTCTGGTAAGGATCTCGTGAACATCCCTTACTGTGCAGTTTCCTTTCTCCCATAAAATCTGGAGGATTTCCAGTTCGCTTTCTGTTGGTTTTGCTGAAGGTTCTGTAGACATCTTTGTTTATACGAATTGTTTCGTATTCAAATGTACGAAGTAATTCGTATAAACAAAATTATTTTCAAAATAATTGTAAATGTATTGAATCAGAGTGAGATGCAGAACTGATTAGTTTTTTTTCAGGGCG
Organism: Pedobacter sp. MC2016-15; assembly: GCF_026239695.1. Classification (GTDB taxonomy): domain Bacteria; phylum Bacteroidota; class Bacteroidia; order Sphingobacteriales; family Sphingobacteriaceae; genus Pedobacter. Next base: position 953,305 of record NZ_JAPIVS010000002.1, read on the forward strand.
TCATACTTGCTCAGGTTTGCAGGGTCAATTTCATTAAGCAGGTTATAGCCATCCAGCTTATCCTGGGCAGTGCCCATAGAGAGGATATTGACGATTTCCTCGGCCTTGGTGGCGAAGTAGACATTGGGAAAGATAGATCCTAGTTTCTTCTTGTCCATTAGTTTTAACTCGGGCAGGAAACCCAGCATCAGTTTTGTAGCTTTTGCAGGATCGGCTTGTAAATGATCGAGAGTATTCAGGTGGTAGTTATAGATGAAGACCCGTAGTTCCTCAAAGCTTTTGTTAAGCAAGTTTTCGTTTAACCAGTAACGGTTACGTAAACCGTCGAAAGCTTTCCAGCCAGAGTTACCTGATGTTTGGGCAATATTCAGGATCGTTTGTGCTTTCAGGTAGTATGGTGTTCCTCCGAGTTTACTGAAACTGTCTTTGTCCATACCGATGATGGTATAAGCGTAGTAAGAGAGCAGAGAACTGAGGTTGGTAAGGTAATTCTGATCTGAGAAATCAATGGGCTGTCCTTCATTATAGCTGAAATCGAAATCCTTGTCACTTAAGTTGAGCAGGGTAGTGCTGTATGAAGTTCCATAAACAGGCCGGCTGGTCTGGATCTGGGCTTCAGCCTTGTAGGCCGAACTTCCGTCCCATGCTGTGATGGTGATTACAAAATTGCAATCTATCCTCTCCTGGGGCTGATAGCTCTGATTGCTCCATTTATTATTATTGAGAAAGTTGCGTATGGTAGACTGAATGAGATCGACATTGGCCTTATTGATATTGGAGACCTGGGGTGCAATCACCTGTACCCTGGCATTCAATTCCTGAGCATCTGCACCGATGAACACTAACAGGGACAATACAATCAGAGACAGTGTCTTTTTCATGCCTTATAAAGCTTTAATATTGCAGTGCAGATGTCTTGTGCTACTTGAGCTTTTGGCTTCAATTCGTAGGTTACTTTTTCTTCTGCACGATTAAAGATAGTAATTTTGTTGGTATCTTTTTTAAAGCCAGCACCTTTATCCTGCAGAGAGTTGAGGACGATCAGATCGAGGTTTTTCTTTCTGAGTTTGTAAATGGCGTTCTCTTCCTCGTTATTGGTTTCAAGTGCGAAGCCTACCAGGATTTGCTCCGGGCTTTTCATTTGACCGAGAGTAAGCAAAATGTCAGTCGTTTTCTTTAATGTAATCGTAAACTCCTCGTCTTTCTTTTTGATTTTCTGAAGAGCAACTTCAGCAGGAGTATAATCTGCCACGGCAGCGCTCATGATAATGATATTGCTTTGTGCGAAGTGATCTGTACAGGCTTCAAGCATTTCAGCTGCGGTGATCACATCAATTCTGCTCAGCTGCTGGTTGCTCTTTTCAGCTGTTGGGCCGCTGATCAGGGTCACATCAGCTCCAAGTCTTGCCATTTCATCTGCCAGGGCGAAGCCCATTTTTCCGGAGGAGTGATTTCCTACGAAACGTACCGGATCAATGGGTTCATAGGTGGGGCCGGCGGTAACCATGACTTTTAGTCCGGTGAGGGGTAGATTCTTTCTGATCACAGCAGTGATGAAGCTGATAATTTCTTCTGGTTCTGCCATTCGCCCTTCTCCATAAAGACCGCTGGCGAGCTCGCCCTTGCCCGGAGAAATCATTACGTTTCCAAATTCCTGAAGTTTATCAATATTAGCCCTGGTGCTTTCATGTTTCCACATGTCGAGATCCATAGCCGGGGCGTAAAACACCGGGCATTTGGCACTCAGGTAAACAGCGCTCAGCAGGTTATCGCAAAGCCCGTTGGCCATCTTACCGATAGTATTGGCGCTTGCGGGTGCAATAATCATATAGTCTGCCCAAAGGCCTAATTCTACATGATTACTCCATACGCCGGTTTCTTCTTCGAAGTATTTTGTATAAACTGGATTTTTTGAGAGGGTAGCAAGGGTGAGCGGTGTGATGAAGTTTGCCGCATCTGCAGTGAGGATTACCTTGACGTTTGCGCCGGCTTTAATCAGGAGTCTGACTAAAACGGCAGATTTGTAGGCTGCGATGCTACCGCAAACGCCAAGGATAATGTTTTTATTTTTGAGCATGGTCTATTAATGCAATTGAATATGCAAATTAACGGATATGCTGGTATTATTGCTGATCTTTTGTCGGATTTCTGTGATAAACTTTGTCGTTCAGAAACTCGTCGATCGCAATCAGCGAAGGTTTAGGCATGCGCTCATAGTGCTTGCTGATTTCAATTTGTTCCCTGTTTTCAAAAATCTCCTCCAGGTTGTCATTAGACGAAGCGAATTCAGCTAATTTGCCATGAAGTTCTTCTTTCATGTTATTAGAAATCTGATTAGCCCTTTTAGAAATAATCACTAAAGACTCGTAAATATTCTCTGTCTTCTGATCTAAATCATTTACATTTCTTGTTACCGTAGTATTTGGTATTGCGGCTTTATTCGTATTCATTATTGTTTGGGGGTTATTTTAATCTTCTTGTTATTGGTAGTACTGTCTGTTTTTGCTTCCTGAGCCAGCAGGGCTTTATATTTCGCCTCCTGGTTAGCTGCAAGCGTCATCAGTTGTTTGGCATTCGCTATTCCTTGCTCGCTTTTCTCTTTCAGTGTTTTTGCTTCTGCAAGATACTTACTTTCAGGATGTTTTTCAATAAATTCGTTTGCATAGCCAATTGCTTCTGTAAATCTGTCTTCCTGACGGAATGGGTAACTGTTTTTTGCGTAGTCATACTGAGATCTTACGATCAGCAGGTCCATTTCTTCGATGAATTTAATATCCGGGAAATCAATTTCAGCATTTTTCAGAGAGATCACTGATGATTTGAAGTTGGCAATATCGTATCCTCCAAGGTCATAATATAACCTTGAGTTTGTATAAGCTTTCAGTTCCAGCTTTGCACGCAGGTCTGTAATGTACTGACTTGCCTGTGCTACGCGTTCGCTTTTTGGGTATAAGTTGATAAATAACTGTAACGCATCAATTGCTTTATATGTGTTTTCCTGGTCCAGGGTGTATTCCGGAGAATCCAGATAATAACAGTAGGCGCCCATATAACGGCATTCTTCTGCATTTTTACTGGTAGGGTAAGTGTCTGCAAAGTATTTGAACTGATATCTTGCAGTAGTATAATCCTTTAAACGGAATAAAGTATAGGCATAATAATAGTTGAGATCTTCGGCCTCAGTTCTTCCTCTGTATTTTTGGGAAAGATCTTCGAATAAGATCAACGCTTTAGAATAATCCTTTTTATTGTACAGTTTAATAGCCTCCTGGTACTTTTTAGCTACGTCATTGCTTAGCCTGATTTTCTCGAATCGGCTTTTGCAACCTGCAATAGTCAAGGCAATTACTGTAAAACTTAATATAAAAACGTGTTTAATTTTAAACATTCTGCAAAGATAAGTTAATAATACGATAACGTCAATTAAAAATAATTGTGCGCTAAGCTAGATAAAGGCTTGATATCGATCAAGCAGTTAACATAATTTAACAAATACATAGTATATAGTATAGTATTGAAAGGATGGTTCACCGTTGTTTGGTCGTGTTTTGTTCGTGTATTGGTATATATTGCCATATCCTCTGCTTATCATTGTTGTATAGTTGGTATATCAAATGGATATATCAACCATATACCAACCATATCGCAACCATATCCCAACCATATGGCAACTACGAGCGAAATACGAACCATATACGAACAATATACGATGCGTACCAAATCTTTCCTGCTGAAAACCATGTCTTTAGCGGTCGTATACAAATGAATTGCAGATAATGTTTGGCTGGCGGGATATTTTTCCTACTTTTGCATCCCGCTTCGGAGGAAAGGGAAATGATTTTAGAGCTTTGAAAATTA
>NZ_JAPIVS010000003.1 GCF_026239695.1 Pedobacter sp. MC2016-15
CAGCTAGATCCTTCTTTTCAGCCTCAGTATTACGATCCGTCTTTCCTTTTCGTGCAGTACTTCGAGCAACATCTGCTTGCCATCCCTGTCGCGGAATAGTTCAGATAGCTCATTTAGGTTAAAGTGATCAATACTTTTGAAATCTACGGACAGTATTTCATCGCCGGCAGTTAAACCTATGCTTTCAGCCGGTGAGCCGGGCTCCACTCTGCTGATATAATACCTGTCATTTGGTTCTTTCAACACATAGATTTCTATTCCTGACATGTCGTGTTCAAATTTTCTTTTGAATGCATTGCTCTTTTTCAGGTACATCGCTTCATTCTGGTAGTCGAAAGTAACTACAAAGTGTTTCAGCACTTCGGCTCCCAGGCTCCCGTTTCTGGGAGTACCCTCCAGGTCTGTTCTTTGTACATCGTAAACCGGAAACCCTGCGAGAATATTTTTGAACGTAAAGTCGCTGATCTTTAAAGAATGCAGCCTGCCCATAGCGCCCGTAATCTCTCCGTTGATACCGACCCCAAGATTTGCAGGGATTGTGTATTTAGGTAGAGGAAAGGCCTGCTCATTGATGGATTCAAGGAGCAGGGCATGACTGGATCCATTATCTACCAGCAGATTCAGGCGGGTCTTTGTCGTGGAGTCGATACTCACTTCCGCTTTCAGGTAGGGTTTAGCATTGATAATTTCTATGGGGACCTTTACACCTTTAATCTTCCGGTTTGCATCAGGCCGGAAGTACGTGATCTTATTCGCCAGATAATTAATCCTGACAGTAAAACTCTGAAAGAAAAAATATCCCAGGATACCATGAATCTTGATCCCAAGATAGGAAGAGAGATCAAAAATATCTTCCTTAAATATGGCCGTTGGAATATTTTTGATCTCCGAGTTCCCTACTCTGGCGGTAATGTTCCTGGTTAAAATTGCATCTATTTCCGTACCTAAACCATATCCCTGAATTTTATACGTTTTGAACTGTTTCACATTTAAGATCTTCAGGAAAGAGGTATCCGTAATGATCATCTGTCCTACACCAGTATCCAGTAAAAAATTGTAGGGGCCATTGTTATTGATATATAGCGGTATGACGATCAGGTTTTTAATCCGTATAAAATCTATGGCGTCTTTCTTTCTGTTGCCGTCCAGTTTGAAATACTGTGCAGAACAAGAGGTGTTGATGGACATGGCAAGGGACAACAACAGTGCAATGCATAACATTGACTTCCATCGCTCGACTTGAATTAAAGGCCAGTCCATGATGAGGAGTAATAGGAAAAGATACCTGGTTAGAATTTCTTAATTGAATATACGAATAATTAAACGCTGGAGTTACAGCGCATTAAAGTATTTGATATAAATGCCGTATATATGGGAAATTTGGCTATCTTTGGACATCAATAAAGACATAAACATTTTATCTGATGATAAAATGTCAAAATATTCAGGTGTCTATATCGGTGGTGTCCACCTCTTCCCATTCCGAACAGAGAAGTTAAGCCCACCAGAGCCGATGGTACTGCGGTAACACGTGGGAGAGTAGGTCGGTGCCAGATCTTAAATAAAGGCTGCTTCATTTACTTGAAGCAGCCTTTTTTATTTTCGCAGTTGGCACCGGAATTTAGTTATCGTGCCGGTAGGAATATATAAACCTGATGTAAAACAATTATAAATACTCCCTTTTCTCAGCAGAATATAGCTAGTTTTGCCGGCGTTAATACATACAGAATGAAAGTAGCTCTTAATGGTTTTGGCAGGATAGGCCGCGTATTTTTACGTGCGGCACTGGAAAAAGACATCAATGTAGTGGCCATCAATGATCTTGCAGATCCGGCAACGCTTGCGCATCTTTTTAAATATGATACTGTTCATCGTGGTTTCAAAGGTGAGGTGTCTTTTGATGACGAAGCGCTGGTGATCAACGGGAAGAGGATTTTGGTTTTTAAGGAGCCTCAGCCAAAAAGTTTGCCCTGGGCTACCTTAGAAATAGATCTTGTACTGGAAGCTACAGGTAAGTTTGCCAATAGAATGGGAGCGGAGCAGCATCTGGATGCCGGAGCCAGACAGGTACTGATTACTGCACCTGCAGATAAGGATATACCAATGTATCTGCTCGGCGTAAATGATCATGAAATTGATATTACGGCCAGCATTCTTTCCAATGCTTCCTGCACCACAAATAATGTCGCACCCATGCTCAAGATCCTTGACGATAACTGGGGCATCCTGGATGGTTATATCACCACTGTGCACTCCATGACGGGTGACCAGAATCTGCATGATGCACCGCATAAAGATTTAAGAAGAGCCAGGGCAGCTTCGGCATCGATTATACCTACCAGCACCGGCGCAGCAAAAGCGGTAACCAATATCTTTCCTCACCTGGATGGTAAGCTCGGCGGCGCAGGAATCCGCGTGCCTGTGTTAAATGGATCGCTTACGGATTTCACCTGCATTCTGAAAAAGCCAACAACTATTGAAGAGATCAATGCTGCATTTAAACGTGCTGCCGAAAACGAAATGAAGCAAGTGCTGGAATACACTGAGGATCCCATTGTTTCTGTCGATATCCTTGATAATCCACATTCATGCATCTTTGATGCCCAGCTCACTTCCATAGTGGGTGATCTCGTAAAGGTAGTGGGATGGTATGATAATGAGTCGGGTTATTCAGCGAGGTTAGTGGATCTCGTGCTCAAAATCGCAGAGAAAAAAGCGGGCAGAAACGATTAATTTGCAATTAATCGGCATAGATCTGCTCAGGCTTCTTATATTTGGTGCAACGAATAAACATAAAATTATAACATGAAGACAGTTGACCAATGTGATTTCAAAGACAAGAAAGCCTTAATCAGGGTAGATTTTAATGTCCCTCTGGATAAAGATTTTACCATCACAGATGATAAAAGAATGCGTGCAGCTTTACCAACTATCACCAAGATTTTGAATGATGGCGGTTCTGTGATCTTAATGTCGCATTTAGGTCGCCCAAAAGGTGGCCCTGAAGAGAAATATTCATTAAAGCACATCCTGGCCGATCTGTCAAAAATGCTGAATGTTGAAGTGCAATTTGCGGATGACTGCATTGGTGCCCAGGCAACTGATAAAGCGAAAGACCTGAAGGCCGGACAAGTACTGTTACTTGAAAACCTGCGTTTTTACAAAGAAGAAGAAAAAGGAGATAAAGAATTTGCCGGTAAACTGGCTAAGTTAGGTGATGTATATGTAAACGATGCTTTTGGTACGGCACACCGTGCGCATGCATCGACATCAATCATTGCTCAGTTCTTCCCTGCTGAAAAATATTTTGGTTACCTGATGGCCGAAGAGCTGAAAAACGCTGAAAAGATCAACAACAACGCTGACAAACCTTTCACAGCAATTATGGGTGGCGCAAAAGTTTCAGACAAGATCCTTTTGATTGAAAGTCTGCTGGAAAAAGTTGACAACCTGATCATTGGTGGTGGTATGGCTTATACTTTTGCTAAAGCACAGGGTGGTGAAATTGGTACTTCCTTACTCGAAGCCGACAGAATGGAACTTTGTCTTGAGCTGCTTGAAAAAGCGAAAGCTAAAGGCGTTAACCTGTTGCTCCCGGTAGATACCGTGATCGCTGATAAATTTGATAATGAGGCAGAAAAGAAAAATGTTGATGCAGGTCAGATTCCGGCTGACTGGATGGGATTAGATATAGGCCCTAAGTCTGTAGCGCTGTTTGCTGAGGTGATCAAAAACTCTAAAACCTTATTGTGGAACGGCCCGATGGGTGTTTTCGAGATGGCAAATTTTGAGCAGGGAACACGTGCTATCGCTGATGCAGTAGTGGCAGGGACTAAAGAAAATGATGCTTTTTCTCTGATCGGTGGTGGTGATTCTGCTGCTGCAATTGCAAAATTCGGATTGGAAGAAGAAGTAAGTTATGTTTCTACCGGTGGTGGTGCTTTACTGGAATATATGGAAGGTAAAGAATTGCCGGGTGTAAAAGCAATAAATGACTAAAATAAGCAGAAAACGAGAATTTTAACTCAGATATTCAAGGAGTTAAACACCAGATTTTCCCGTCATACGGACAGAAGTCCAAACTTAAAGGCCAATGAAAATTGGCCTTTTTGCGTGTGAGGTGGGGAAAAATGGGGAAAATAGTATGTTGATAACTTTTTTGTGGTAGAATGTGGTAAAAAGTGGTAGAAGTATCTATTTTTACACTACATAAAAAGTGTAGATACTATAATGGTTCAATTGTTAGGAGAATTTGATTGTAAATTGGATGCCAAAGGCCGCATGATGGTGCCTTCGGGTCTAAAGAAACAATTGCCAAACGTTGACCAGGAGGGACTTGTGGTAAACAGGGGTTTTGAGAAACACCTGGTGATTTATCCCAGAAAAGTATGGGAAGACATCGTTACTGAGCTCAGCAAACTGAACCAGTTTGAAGCAAAAACCAGAGAATTTATACGTTTTTTTACGCGCGGTGCTACAGAACTGACGCTGGATTCTGCCGGCAGGGTAAATTTGCCTAAGTCGCTGCTTGAATATGCCGGTATTGAATCTGAGGTTGTACTGGCCTGCCAGTTCAATAAAATTGAACTCTGGTCTAAGTCGGCCTATGATAACTTCATGGACAGTGAGCCTGAAGATTTTGCGAGACTCGCTGAAGAGGTAATGGGTAATAAAAGGAAGGTGGAAGATGGAGAATAATTATCATGTACCAGTAATGCTGCAGGAATGTATTGATGGTTTGAATATCAAACCTGATGGCGTTTATGTGGACGTTACTTTTGGGGGTGGTGGCCATTCCAGAGAAATCCTGAGCAAACTGGGAAAAAATGGAATACTGATCGCTTTTGATCAGGATCCTGATGCTCAGCGCAATAAAATTGACGATCCGCGTTTCCTGTTTGTTGACCAGAACTTCGCTTTCCTGAAAAATAATCTCCGTCTGCTTGGCTACAAGCAGGTGGATGGTATTTTGGCTGATCTGGGAGTTTCTTCACATCAGTTTAACGAACCAGGACGGGGGTTCTCCACACGATTTGAATCATCGCTGGATATGCGTATGGATAAACAAGGCAAGCTTACCGCTGCTGATGTGCTCAATACCTATCCTGAAGAAAAACTGCACCGGATCTTTGGTATCTACGGGGAAGTGAAAAACGCGAAATCCCTGGCTAAGTCGGTCGTGACCTTCCGTGCCAACCAACCCATTGTGACGCTGGCAGATTTCAAACTTGCAGCTGCCGCCCACATCCCGAAAGGAAAAGAAAATAAATATATGGCGCAGGTGTTCCAGGCTTTACGCATTGAAGTAAACGCTGAGATCGATGTGCTCGAAAACTTTTTATTGCAGTCGGCCGAGGTATTGAATACCGGTGGAAGACTGGTAGTGATGTCATACCATTCGCTGGAAGACAGACCTGTAAAGAACTTCATTGCAAAGGGAAAGATCAGAGGCGAAGCGGATAAAGATTTCTTTGGCAACGAAGAAAAGCCTTTTAAAGCGATTACTCGTAAAGCTGTTGTGGCAGATGAGGAAGAGCTGGAAAGGAATAGCAGGGCAAGAAGTGCAAAACTAAGGATTGGAGAAAAGATATGAATAACCAGTTCAGAGAAGAGATAGAGGAAGAAGATGAATTACCGGAAGAACCGCTAATTAAACTGAAACCCAAAAAGGAAAGGGATACGGAGCATACCAGCCTTTTTTTTAAAAAGCTTTTCACTGAGGGTGCTGTGTCAAAAGAAACGGCGACAGCGATTATGCCTTTTCTGATCTTTTTATCGCTGCTCACGATGTTGTATATCGCGAACAGCCATATGGCCGTAAAGAATATCAGAGATATAGATAAATTAAATAAAGAAGTAAAAGAACTCAGCTGGGAATATAAGTCGCTCAAAGCCGATCTGATGTTCAAAAGCAAGCTGACAGAGGTAGCAAAAAAAGTTGATACACTAGGTATAAAGGAGCTCATAGAGCCACCAAAAAAAATTGTGATAAGTAGTAATGAACATTAGAGCTAACATATTATTACGTGTTTATTTGTCCTTCGGACTGATTGTACTGCTTGCCGTGGCAGTATTGATCAGATTATGCGATGTACAATTTGTAGAGGGGCATAAGTGGCGTGCCATGGCCGATAGTCTCTCTACAAAGTATGTCAACGTAGAGGCCGCACGTGGTAATATTTATTCTAATGATGGCAGCCTGCTCGCCACTTCTGTACCGGAATATGAACTGCGTATGGATATGTATGCCGGCGGAATCAGCGACAGCAAGATCTTCTACAGCAAAGTAGATTCGCTGGGTATAAAGCTCTCGCAGTTCTTTGGGGATAAAACGCCAAAGGAATATTCCCGTATGCTGCGCAGTGCAAGGGCAGACAGTGCCAGATATCTGCTGATCAAACGTAAAGTGAACTATCAGGAGTTAAAGACCATCCGGACTTTTCCTTTGTACAATATTGGTAAATACAGCGGGGGCCTGATGGCGATCCAGCAAAATAAAAGGATTAAGCCTTTCCAGTTTCTGGCTGCCAGGACCATTGGATATAAAAATGAAAACGTTGCCAACGGTGTAGGTTTGGAAGGAGCTTACGGAAAGTATATCAATGGTGAAAGTGGAAAACGTTTGGTACAGCGTATTGCGGGTGGAGTTTGGATGCCGGTAAACGATGAAGCAGAGATTGCACCGAAAGAGGGTGCAGATATCATCTCTACGATAGACATCAACATGCAGGATCTTGCGCAAAGTGCACTGGAAAAACAGCTGATTCTGAGCGATGCAGACCACGGTACAGTGATTCTGATGGAAGTAAATACTGGTGAGATCAGGGCTATTGCAAACTATACCCAGGTAGCTCCCGGAGAATATAAAGAGCAATTTAACTATGCAATTGCAGGAAACCAGGATCCGGGGTCGACTTTCAAAGTGGCTTCCTACATGGCGCTGCTCGAAGATGAAAAAGTAGATACCAATACGATGGTGAACACCGGTTCTTACCATGTTCCGGGAAAAACTATCGTGGATTCTCACGGCAGTATCGGCGTGGTGACGGTAAAAAGAGCATTTGAAGAATCTTCAAACGCAGCAATTGCGGAACTAGTGAGTAAACATTATAAAGATGATCAGTCTAAGTTTTCTGATCATTTGTACGACTGGCACCTGAATGAAAAAATGAAGCTTCAGATTCCGGGAGAGGCACAGCCGGTTGTTAAGAATCCGAAGAACAGAAGCTGGAACAAAAACCTGACGCTGCCACAAATGGCCTACGGGTATGAGATGCAGCTGACTCCATTGAAGATGTTATCTTTTTATAATGCCATCGCCAATAACGGAAAGTATATCTCTCCAATCTTTGTGAAGGAAATTCGTCGTCTTGGAAACCCTGTAGAGCAATTCAAGGCAAGGGTAATCAATCCTCAGATCTGTTCAGAAAAAACAATGAAGAAGATGCATGCCATGCTGGAAGGGGTAGTGACAGAAGGTACAGGAAAGCTGATGGGATCGCCATTTTACAGAGTTGCTGGTAAAACGGGAACTGCCCAGGTTGCCGACGGCAATAAAGGTTATAAAGCGAAGAGAAGCTACCAGGCATCATTTGCCGGGTATTTTCCAGCAGATAAGCCAAAATACTCGATCATTGTTTGTATCAACGGGCCTAAACACGGGTACTATGGTTCGACGGTTGCAGGACCGGTATTTAAAGAAATTGCAGACCGTATTTATGCAAGCGATCTGGAGATGTATAACAACGTAAGTGATGTGCGCCTGGTAGGTAATACAAAGAGTCCTGAGGCGAAGGCGGGACAAAGTAAGGCGGTGAAAAAAGTTTACAATGCCCTTGGAATAAAAACGCTGTATGCTGCAAAGTCAGACTATTTCAACAGTGTGGATACCAGCAACGGGATTGTTTATGAAGAATATAGTTCTGTGAAAGGCATGATGCCAAATGTGGTAGGAATGGGATTAAAAGATGCCCTTTACCTGCTCGGTAATGCCGGATTAAAAACACGGGTCAATGGAAGTGGAAAAGTAATGGCCCAGTCTATTCCCTCGGGAACCAAGATTGGAAAAGGCCTTTTGGTACAATTAGCTTTAAGATAAGTATGCAACTGCAGGATGTTTTATATGGAGTAGCGATGACGAACCTGGTTGGCTCAACAAACAGGGAAATCAGCATGTTAACTTTCGATTCGCGCGAGGTGCAGCAGGATGCTGTCTTTTTTGCTGTAAAGGGAACGCTGTCTGACGGCCATGCCTTTATTTCTCAGACGATCAGTGCAGGAGCTTCAGTGATCATTTGTCAGGATTTACCTGAGCAAAAAGATCCTGCAGTAACTTATATTGAAGTGGCTGATACCGGTGTTGCACTGGGGATCATGGCCTCAAATTATTATGGCAATCCTTCCGCTCAATTACAGCTGGTAGGTATTACCGGTACCAATGGTAAGACAACTATTGCTACGATCTTATTTAAACTGTTCAGAAGCCTGGACTTTCATACGGGCATGATCTCTACCGTTCAAAACCAGATTGATGAACTGGTTATTCCTGCTACCCATACCACACCAAACCCGCTGGCGCTGAACAAGCTGTTAAGGGATATGGTTACGGCGGGCTGTACACATGCATTTATGGAGGTAAGCTCCCATGCCGTAGTACAGCACAGGATAGAGGGATTGACATTTGTGGGCGGTGTATTCTCCAATATCACCCACGACCACCTTGATTTCCACAAGACTTTTGATAATTATATCAAAGCTAAAAAAGCGTTTTTCGACGGGCTTCCCAAATCAGGATTTGCTCTTACCAACGCGGATGATAAAAATGGGATGGTGATGCTACAGAATACAAAGGCATCAAAAAAAACATATGCACTGAAACAGCTGGCTGACTACAAAGGCAGGGTAATTGAAAACAGATTCAGCGGACTAAACCTGGAAATTGATGAGGTGGATGTGTTCTTTAAACTGGTGGGTTCATTCAATGCCTACAACCTGCTTGCCGCGTATGGCACGGCGATGTTGCTGGGTCAGGATAAGGTAGAAGTGCTGACTATTCTGAGTAATCTGAGCGGTGCTGAAGGGCGTTTTGACTATGTAAGCAATGCACAGCAGATCATTGGCATCGTCGATTATGCACATACACCGGATGCAGTTCAGAACGTATTGAGTACTATTCAGGATATCAGGAAAGGTACAGAGCAGGTGATTACTGTGATTGGCTGTGGGGGCGACAGGGATAAAACGAAACGTCCGGTGATGGCACAGGTGGCCTGCGACTGGAGTGATAAGGTGATCCTCACCTCTGATAACCCAAGAACTGAAGATCCGCTGGAGATCCTGAAGGAGATGGAGGCAGGTGTATCACCTACAAACAAACGTAAAACATTAACTATATCCGACCGTAGGGAGGCTATCAAAACGGCGTGTCATCTGGCAAGACCGGGAGATATCATTCTGATTGCGGGGAAAGGACACGAGAAATATCAGGATATCAACGGAGTAAAGCATCATTTTGATGATAAAGAAGTGTTAACCGAACAATTAAACTTAATCAGCTGATGTTATATTACCTATTTGAATATTTAAACGCACACTACGAATTTCCTGGCCTCAGGTTGTTCCAGTACATTACGTTCCGTACGTCAATGGCGATTATCATTTCATTGATCATCACGACTGTTTATGGCAGGAGGCTGATCAATTATCTGCATAAAATGCAGGTAGGTGAAACGGTGAGAAACCTCGGACTGGAAGGGCAAATGCAGAAACAGGGTACGCCAACCATGGGTGGACTGATCATCCTTGCCGGTATTCTTGTGCCTACACTTTTACTGGCTAATCTTACCAATGTCTATGTGCTGCTGCTGATCGTTACAACCGTATGGATGGGTACGGTTGGGTTTGTGGATGACTATATCAAGGTATTTAAAAAGAATAAAGAAGGACTGGCCGGCAGATTCAAGATTGTTGGACAGGTAGGTCTGGCACTGATCATCGGATGGACCATGTATTTCAATCCCAATATCGTGGTAAGAAAAACGGTGGATGAAACAGCGATGACCAAAAATGCCGCACCAATGGTCCTGAGACAAAAAGGGGGCAAGTTCTACTACACACAGGATATCAAATCAACGATCACGAATATTCCATTCTGGAAGAACAATGAGCTTGACTATGCGAAGGTGCTGAATTTTCTGCCGGGCTCTGAGAAATATGCATTCATCGTATTTATCTGTTTCGTGGTATTTATCATTACGGCGGTATCCAATGGGGCGAATATCACCGATGGGATTGACGGACTGGCCACAGGTACTTCCGCGGTCATAGGGATCACACTGGGGCTACTGGCTTATGTCTCTGGAAATACGATGATGGCAGAATATCTCAATATTCTGTACATCCCAAACTCGGGTGAGCTGATGATTTTTGCAGGTGCCTTTGTAGGGGCCTGTGTAGGATTTCTGTGGTACAATTCCTATCCTGCCCAGGTATTTATGGGGGATACCGGAAGTTTGGCCATAGGCGGTATTATCGCTGCTTTTGCCATCATGATCAGGAAAGAACTGCTGATCCCGATTTTATGCGGGGTTTTTGTAATTGAACTGTTGTCGGTAATGATCCAGGTCTCCTGGTTTAAATATACAAAAAAGCGTTTCGGAGAAGGCAGGAGGGTATTTCTAATGTCCCCCCTACATCACCACTATCAAAAGAAAGGATACCATGAAGCCAAAATCGTCACGCGTTTCTGGATAATCAGTATCCTGCTGGCAATTATTACTATTATCACTTTAAAACTGAGGTAATGGAAGGAAAAAGGATAGTCATATTAGGCGCTGGTGAAAGCGGAATAGGTGCAGCAATGCTGGCGCAGCAGCAGGGTTTTGATGTTTTTGTATCGGATTTCGGTGCTATCGCTGAGCGTTACAAGCAAACGCTTGTGGAATTGAACATCGCCTACGAGGAAAAACAGCATACAGATGAGCTGATCCTGAATGCCGCTGAAGTGATTAAAAGTCCGGGTATACCGGATTCGGCACCGATCATCAAAGGGCTGAAGAAAAAGAATATCCCGGTGATCTCGGAAATTGAGTTTGCCAAAAGATATACTTCCGCAAAAACGATCTGTATCACGGGATCAAACGGGAAGACAACAACTACCATGCTGACGTACCATATCCTGAAAAAAGCGGGATTAAATGTCGGACTGGCAGGGAACATCGGACATAGTTTTGCGGCGCAGGTGGCTACGGAAAATTTTGACTGGTACGTACTGGAAATTTCGAGTTTTATGCTGGATGACATGTTCGACTTCAGGGCTGATATTGCCATTCTGCTGAACATTACCCCAGACCATTTAGACAGGTACGACTACAAAATGGCAAATTATGCAGCATCCAAGATGCGCATTACAAGAAACCAGCGGATTCAAGATCATTTTATCTACTGTGCCGATGATGAAGAAACATTAAAGGCATTAAAAAATACAAAGGTGAACGCCACACAGAGTCCATTTTCTATCCGTAAAAAGTTAGAAGGTGGTGCATATCTGGAAGGCAATAACTTACATATCAACATAAACCCATTAGATCCATTAACCATGTCAATTACAGAGTTAGCCCTTCAGGGCAAGCACAATATCTACAACTCAATGGCTTCGGGCATAGTTGCGAAAGTACTGGATATCCGCAACGCAACTATCCGAGAGAGTATGGGGGATATCAAAAATATTGAACACCGGTTAGAACATGTGGCTAAAATATCCGGGGTGGATTATATCAATGATTCCAAAGCTACCAATGTAAATTCTACCTGGTATGCCCTGGAAAGTGTAAATCCTGAGGTGATCCTGATCCTGGGTGGTGTGGATAAAGGGAATGATTATGATATGCTGAGAGACCTGGTAAGACAGAAAGTGAAAGCGATCGTTTGCTTGGGTAAAAACAACAAACGTATTCACGAAGCATTTGAAAATGATGTGGAAGTGATTGTCAATACTTTTTCTGCACATGAGGCAGTTCAGGTGGCGTATCACCTGGCAACGAAAGGCAATACGGTATTGTTATCTCCTGCCTGTGCAAGTTTTGACTTGTTTAAAAATTATGAAGACCGTGGCAATCAATTTAAGATGGCCGTTAAAGAATTGTAAACATGAGTGCAGTACAGTTGCTTTTAGAAAAAACAAAGGGAGACCGCTGGATATGGCTGATCATTATCCTGCTTTCCCTGATTTCTATTCTTGCTGTTTATAGTGCTACCGGAACGCTGGCCTTTAAACAGGGCAAGACCGTGGAAAAACTATTGCTGACCAAACACCTGATCTTTGTGGTGATGGGGATTGGTATGATCTATATTGCCCATTTACTGGATTATAAATATTATGCAGGGATTTCAAAGATCCTGATGATCATTACGATACCGCTGCTGTTTTACACGCTGATCTTTGGTGCCAGCCTGAACGATGCTTCACGCTGGGTGAAAATCCCTATCATAGGGCTCACCTTCCAGACTTCAGATTTGGCAAAACTGGCCCTGATTACATTTTTGGCCAGGATGCTGACAAAGAAACAGGAGAATATCAAAGATGTAAAAACATCATTCATACCGATCATGGGATCGGTTTGTCTGGTTTTTGTACTGATTGCACTGGCAAATTTATCCACAGCGCTAATGCTTTTTGGCGTAAGTATCTTACTGCTGATCATCGGCAGGATCAGTATCAAGCAGATCATGTTTGTGTGTGCAGGAGGTTTTGTGTTGCTGATGTTCGTATTTTTCCTCGGTCCGAGGAGGGAGACGTACAAATCACGTATCAACTCGTTTATGCATCCCGAGCAGCAGCATTCAGATAAAACGTTCCAGGCAGATCAGGCGAAGATTGCTTTGGCAACAGGTGGTTTTTTTGGTAAAGGTCCCGGAAATAGCACACAGCGTAACTTCCTCCCACACCCGTATTCAGATTTTATCTTTGCGATCATTGTGGAGGAATATGGCATTCTGGGGGCGCTGATTATCATTGTGCTGTACCTGATTCTGCTGTACCGTTGTGTGCGGATTGTAACGCAGAGTCCTAAGGCCTTTGGTGCCCTGCTGGCCGCAGGGCTGAGTTTCAGTCTGACCATACAGGCTTTTGCAAATATGGCTGTAGCAGTAGGTTTAGGTCCTGTTACAGGGGTGCCGCTGCCGCTGGTGAGTATGGGGGGAACATCAATGATCTTTACCAGTATCGCCTTCGGCATTATTCTGAGTGTGAGTAGGGATGTTGAAGAAAATGGCAAGAAATCATTGGGAGATACCGTTACTAATAAGAGTGACAGCAATAATAGAAAAGTAATTGTCGGCGATTTATCGGCAATTGCATAAATAAACAAGGATGAGAGCAACAAGGGTAATTATTTCAGGAGGTGGTACTGGGGGACATATTTTTCCGGCCATCGCTATAGCCAATGCGCTAAGGCGGGCAGAACCTGCCTGTGAAATATTATTTGTTGGCGCAACCGGTAGGATGGAGATGGAAAAAGTTCCTGCTGCCGGATATAAAATCGTGGGTTTGAATATCGCTGGTATCCAGCGCGGATCTATTGTTAAAAATCTTGCACTGCCTTTCAAACTGATGGGCAGTGTGCAAAAGGCGATGAAACTGATTGCAGAGTTCAAGCCGGATGTGGTAGTGGGTGTTGGGGGATATGCCTCGGGACCAATACTTTTTGCTGCTTCATGGAAAAAGGTACCTTACCTGATACAGGAGCAAAATTCTTACGCAGGTATCACCAATAAGAGGCTGGGTAAAAATGCTTCAAAGATCTGTGTAGCTTTTGATGAGATGGATGCCTTTTTTCCTGCGGCGAATATCCTGAAAACTGGTAATCCTGTGCGTAAGGAGGTGGTTGACATTCAGAACAAACACTTCCGTGGTGCCGAGTTGCTGAAGCTGGATCCGCTGAAGAAAACTATCCTGGTGACCGGTGGAAGCCTCGGTGCGGGAACGCTGAATAAGAGTATAGAAAAACATTTGCAGGATTTTGTTGAACAGGATGTTCAGCTGATCTGGCAGACAGGAAAATATTATTATACAGGGATCATGGAGCGAATTGGAGCAAACTTCCATCCGAATATCCGTATTCTGGAATTTTTGAACCAGATGGACCTGGCCTACGCTGCTGCAGATGTGATCATTTCGCGGGCAGGTGCCGGCACAATCGCTGAGCTTTGCCTGATTAAAAAACCTGTGATCCTGGTGCCTTCGCCAAATGTGGCCGAGGATCACCAGACAAAAAATGCTTTGGCACTGGTAAAGAACAATGCAGCAATGCTGATCAACGACCGCTCTGCTGAGGATACTTTAGTAAAAGAAACACTTGATCTGCTCAGGGATGAAGAGCGTTGCGAATTGTTATCAGAGAACATCGGCAGGATGGCCCTGCCTGAAGCTGATGAGCTGATCGCGGCAGAAATTTTTAAACTGGCAGCAAAAAGAAAGATATAAAAATGGAACTGGAATTAATCAAACGCGTTTATTTTGTGGGTGTCGGTGGCATCGGAATGAGTGCGCTTGCGCGTTACTTTAAGAAACGCGGATGCCATGTTAGCGGATATGATAAAACCCGCACCATTTTAACTTCAGCTTTGGAAGAAGAAGGAATACAGATTACCTATACAGATTCCCTGAGTGCTTTACAGGATGACTACCTGGTTAAAGATGAAGAAACCCTGGTGGTTTATACACCTGCTATTCCGAAAGATTCAGTACTGCTGAATTATTTCAGGGACCATGGCTTTGATCTCCAGAAACGTTCGCAGGTGCTGGGCATTATCAGCAGAGGCCAGTTTTGTATTGCTGTGGCAGGAACGCATGGAAAAACTACTACGTCGACCATCGTTGCGCATATCCTTACGGACAGTGGCTATGGTTGTACTGCATTTTTAGGGGGTATCGCTACCAACTACGGCAGTAATTTCCTGATAGGAGACAATGATGTGGTGGTGGTTGAAGCGGACGAGTATGACCGTTCTTTTCTGACGCTGCATCCGGATATCGCGGTCATCACTTCTATGGATGCAGATCATCTGGATATTTATGGGGATGCGGCCCAGCTGCATGAATCATTCTATCTTTTTGCGGGTCAGCTGAAGGAAGGTGGAACGCTGTTCGTAAAAGAGGGTTTGCCATTGAGCTCAGGTATCAGTTATAGTGCAGGACCAGCTTCGCAGGTTCGGTCAGAAAATATAAGGGTGGAGAACGGTGATTTTGTGTTCGACTACACCGATGATGAGGTGTCAATCCCTGACATCAAATCTATGCTGCCGGGGAAACATAATGTGGAAAATACCACTGTTGCGATTGCTGCAGCGCTGAAGTTGGGTATTGCGGCGGAAAAGGTGAAAGCTGCTGTGGCCAGTTTCAGAGGGGTTAAAAGACGTTTTGAGTATATTGTCAGAGAAGATAAACATATCTATATCGATGATTATGCACATCATCCTGAAGAACTTCGTGCGTGTTTTCATGCGGTAAGGCAGCTTTATCCGGAAAAGAAGCTAACGGTGATTTTCCAGCCACACCTGTTTAGCCGTACACGGGACTTTGCAGCTGAATTTGCGGAAGTGCTAAGCACTGTAGACGAACTGCTGCTGCTGGATATTTACCCTGCACGTGAACTCCCGATGGATGGTGTTACTTCTGCCTGGCTACTGGAACAAATGACGCTTTCTGCCTGTGCAGTTTATACGAAGGACGAAGTGTTGGGATATGTTAGTGAAATACAGCCTGAATTATTGCTTACAGTAGGTGCAGGTGATATAGATACGTTGATTCAACCCTTAAAAAATATTTTAACCCATGTTTAAGAGGATCAATTGGAAATTTGTTTTTAAATGTTTTGCCTGGCTGATCAGTCTGGGCGGAATAGTGACCTTAATGAGCTTTGTTGAGGTAAAAAAACATACAGTCCATTGTACCAATATCAAAATTCTTATTCCTGGAGCAGATAATTTTATTGAAAGAGAAGAAATAGATGCTATTCTGAAACAGAGTGAAGGACAACTGATCGGGCGCAGCCTGGAAGGGATCAACCTCCATGCGATTGAACAGAGAATTAAATCGAATCCTTACATCGCGTTATCTACGGTATATGCTGATATGGATGGAGTTATCCATATTGAGATCAGTCAGCGGCAACCTATTCTGAGGGTCATTAATGCCAGCGGACAGGACTATTATATTGACCGCAATGGATTAAAAATGCCGGTATCACCCAACTTCACTGCCAATGTGCTGGTGGCAAACGGGCATATACTGGAGCACTTCAGTGGTAAAGTAGATACCTTGATTTCAAAAATGGCCTCAGACTTGTATAAAACGGCATTATTTTTGAAAAAAGATACCCTATGGGACGCACAAATCGAACAGATATTTGTTAATGATAAGGATGATATTGAATTGGTGCCAAGGGTGGGGCAACAGCGCATTATCCTGGGCACTGCGGATTCACTGGATGTTAAAATGACAAACCTGCTTACCTTTTACAAAAAAGCTATGCCTCAGGTGGGCTGGGATACCTATAAAACTATCAATATAAAATACGCTAATCAGATTGTTTGTGAAAAAAACAATCCGGATTCGCTGCACCGTGCCTTGAATGCCGCCAATGCATTTAAGCCTACTATGGCAGCAGCGAAAAAGGTAATGGACTCATTGGTGAAGGCCGAAATTGCTTCGGAACTGAAGAATAACCCTGATGAAAATGATGTAATGACGACTGTGCCGGATGAAAAGTTTGTTCCCCCGGTAGTGGTAGCGGTGCGTAAACCTGAACCGAAGAAAGTTGAAGTAAAAAAAGAGAGTCCGAAGGTGGAAGTGAAGAAAGCTGAGCCCAAGAAGGTGGAGAAACCAGTGGCGAAGAAACCTGAGGTGAAAAAGGCTGAAACGAAGAAGCCGGAGGTAAAGAGCAGCTGGAAACCTGAAGAAAAAAAGGTGCTGAAAACTGAAGAGAAAAAAGTAGTTGCGAAATCGGCTGCAGTAAAAACGGATGAGAAAAAAACTGAAGTAAAAAAGCCTGAGGTAAAAGCAACGGTGAAGCCGGCAGTAAAAACAACGGTAAAGACAGAAGAAAAGAAAACAGTAAAACCTGTGGTGAAAGCGCCGGCGAAAGCACATACATCGGCAATGCCAGAAATCAGATGGATCAAACCGGTGACGAAGACAGCTAAACCAAAGGATGAGAAAGATACCAAGAAAAACAAATAGTATACAATTCGACAAATAGATATAGTTATGGGCAAAGAAAAAACTGCCGTTCAATCTCCGATAGTAGTGGGATTAGACATCGGTACCACTAAAATCTGTGTGATAGTTGGTCGCAGAACACAGCATGGGAAAGTTGAGGTTTTGGGTATAGGCAAAGCAGAATCAGCGGGCGTCACCCGTGGTGTTGTGTCGAATATACAAAAAACTGTACAGGGTATTTCGCAGGCAGTGGAGCTGGCCAGCGGCCAGTCCAATGTGGAGGTGCGTGTGGTGAATGTTGGTATTGCAGGTCAGCATATCAAGAGTTTGCAGCACCGCGGAATTCTGACAAGAAGGGAGTTAAATAATGAAATCAGCAAGAGAGACCTGGATAAGCTGATTGATGATATGTTCAAACTGGTTATGCCCCCGGGAGAAGAAATCATTCATGTGCTGCCGCAGGAATTTACTGTAGATAATGAGCCGGGAGTTAAAGACCCAATTGGTATGGCTGGTGTTCGTTTAGAAGCCAACTTCCATATCATTTCCGGCCAGGTTACTGCAGTGAAAAATATCATGAGATGTGTGAGCAATGCCGGCTTGCAGACTCAGGAGCTGATACTGGAGCCTTTAGCCTCTTCAGAATCTGTATTGAGTGAAGAAGAGAAAGAAGCAGGGATCGCTCTGGTAGATATTGGAGGTGGTACTACTGATATCGCGATCTTCCATGAAGGTATAATCCGTCATACGGCCGTGATTCCTTTTGGAGGAAACAGTGTAACTGAAGATATCCGAGAAGGTTGTTCGGTGATGAGAAACCAGGCAGAATTGCTGAAAACTCGTTTCGGATCGGCTCTTGCAGAAGAAAATAAAGAAAATGAAATTATCTGTGTTCCCGGGTTAAGGGGCAGAGAGCCTAAAGAAATTTCGGTAAAAAACCTTGCCTATGTGATCCAGGCCCGTATGGAAGAAATCATTGAGCATGTTTATTACGAGATCAAATCTTCTGGTTATGAGAAAAAATTGATTGGTGGCGTAGTGATTACTGGTGGTGGTGCTTTACTGAAACATCTCTCACAACTGGTGGAATATGTTACTGGATTAGACTGCCGTGTAGGTTACCCTAACGAGCATTTGTCGAAGTACGAGGATATGCCTAAGACCATCTATGATGATCTGAAAAGCCCGATGTATGCGACGAGTGTAGGATTGCTGATCAAAGGAATTCAGAAGGCTGAAGAGCAGATGGAAGAGCTGAAGCAACCTGGTGTGTACATGGAAAAACAAGTGACATCACAGCCAAAAGTTAAACGCCCGGGAGGTGGATTGTTTGATAAGTTACTTGCTAAGACAAAGGACTTTATCAAAGATGACATGAACGTAAGCGATGAGGATTATATAAAACCGTAATAATTTATCAACAAAGCGCGACTTTTCCACATTATTGACAGTTGTGGATAACTAGTGTGGAAAAAGTGTTAATATTACGTTGAGAGATGAACAGGTAGAACCAATTTTTAAGTAACTGATTCATAAATATATGTATTTTGAAATGTTAAAAGATAAGTCATCAATCATCAAGGTAATTGGTGTTGGTGGCGGTGGTGGTAATGCGGTTAACCATATGTACCGTCAGGGAATTGCAGGTGTAGACTTTATTATTTGTAACACTGATGCTCAGGCATTGGAGTTTAGTCCTATACCCAATAAAGTACAGCTAGGTGCAAGTTTAACCGAAGGAATGGGTGCAGGCTCGATTCCGGAAGTAGGAAAAAATTCGGCTATTGAGAATATAGACGATATCAAAAGCATGTTGGGCAGTACTACAAAAATGTTGTTCATTACCGCAGGTATGGGCGGTGGAACAGGTACCGGTGCCAGTCCGATCATTGCCCAGGCAGCGAAGGAACTGGATATCTTAACTGTTGCCATCATTACTACACCATTCTCATTTGAAGGTAAGCGACGTAAGATGCAGGCCGAAGATGGTCTGGATGAACTGAAAAAATATGTAGACTCTTACCTGGTGATTTCAAACGACAGGTTACGTGAGATATTTGGAAACCTGACGCTGGGCTCTGCATTTGCACAGGCGGATGATATCTTAACAACCGCGGCCAAGGGTATCGCAGAGATCATTACTGTTCCGGGATATATCAACGTGGATTTTAAGGATGTGCGTACGGTAATGAAAGACAGTGGTGTATCCATCATGGGTAGCTTTGCCTGTGAAGGTGAAAACAGAGCGCTGATGGCTGTAGAAGGTGCCCTGGCATCTCCATTATTAAAAGATAACGAAATTGAAGGTGCAAGATATATATTGCTGAACATCAGTTCTGGTGTACGTGAAGTGACGATGGACGAGGTAGCAATTATTACTGATTATATCCAGGATAAGGCAGGTTTATCTGCTGACCTGATCTGGGGTAACTGTATCGACGAAAACCTTGGTGATAAATTATCGGTAACGATTATTGCTACAGGATTCCAGACTACAGAGCAACGTGCACAGGACAGGAAGAATGTAAAGAAAATCTCTTTACTGACTCCTGAAGAGGCGCCATTGGTAAAACCAGTGGAACCAGTTAACTCTTTTATGGAGCCTAAAACTGCAGCTGCTGCTGAACCGGTGATGAAGCTGAAAGAGGACATTAAACAGTCTGATCTTTTTGGTGACATGTATAGCGGCAACAGAGGAAGGCAGACTGAAGAGTCTGAACCTTCTATGATCAGACATACACTGGTTGAAGAAGAAACTCCTGCGACTGAAGCAAAACAGGAAGGCGGAATTGATTTTGAACTTAAAGTTTCTGAAACGGATTTTGTGTTCGAAGCCCCAAAAGCAAATTATGTGGAGCCTGTGGCGGAAGCGCAGCAGGAAGAAGTTGCTGAACCAGGACTGGATGACGATAAAAGCGATGAATCTATTGCAGATCAGTTGCAGAAATCGAAAGAGCGTATCATGCGCCTGAAAGACCTGAGCATGAAACTGCGTACCACTAACGGACTGCAGGAAATGGAAAATGAACCTGCCTACAAGCGCAAGCAAATGCAATTGCAGCAGGTGCAGCATTCATCAGAATCGCAGGTATCTAGATTTACATTAAGCAGCGATGAAGACGGAGGTACTGAAATCAGGCCTAACAATTCATTTTTACACGATAATGTTGATTAACCCTTTCTAAATTATTAACAGAAAGCCTTAACAAGAATTTGTTAGGGCTTTTTTAGCATTATAAAAGCTGTTGCAGCATGTAATAAAGTATACTAAATTAGTAGAACTTGTATATCAGCTACAGAAAGCTTAAATTTGACCCAAATAAGATAACTTAAATACAGTAACATTGGATATTTTTGAAAAGATAGCAAAGCATATGGGGCCGCTTGGGCAGCACCACAAGTGGTCACACGGATATTTTTCTTTTCCCAGATTAGAGGGAGAGATTGCTCCGCATATGAATTTTCGGGGTAAAGAGCACCTGGTTTGGAGTTTAAATAATTATTTGGGGCTGGCAAATCATCCTGAGGTTAGGGAAGCCGATGAGAAAGGTGCAGCAGAATTTGGTATGGCCTATCCAATGGGTGCCAGGATGATGTCTGGAAACTCTAAATACCACGAACAGCTTGAAGCTGAACTTGCCGCCTTTGTTGGTAAGCCTGACGCCTTTCTTTTAAACTTTGGCTATCAGGGTATGGTATCTATCATCGATAGCCTTGTTGACAGAAATGATGTAATTGTATATGATGCGGAAAGCCATGCCTGCATTATAGATGGACTACGCCTTCATCTTGGGAAGCGTTTTGTCTATAAACATAATGATATTGACAGTGCCCGCAAGCAGCTGGAACGTGCTACGAAATTGGTAGAACAGACAGGTGGCGGTATCCTGGTGATCACTGAAGGTGTATTCGGTATGTCTGGTGCACAGGGTAAGCTGAAAGACATCGTAGACCTGAAAAAAGAATTTAGTTTCCGACTGCTGATTGACGATGCTCATGGGTTTGGTACAATGGGTAAAACCGGTGCGGGAACACATGAGGAGCAGAATTGTATAGAAGGAGTAGACGTTTACTTTGGAACGTTCGCCAAATCGATGGCGGGTATAGGGGCATTTGTAGCATCTACGGAAGAGATTACGAATTTCCTGCGCTATAACATGCGTTCACAGACCTTCGCAAAGGCTTTGCCTATGCCTATGGTAATCGGCTTGCTGAAACGTCTGGAGCTGCTTAAAAACAATCCGGAGCTGAGAGAACGTCTCTGGAATATTGCTACCACCTTACAGAAAGGATTGAGGGATCGCGGATTTGATCTTGGTATTACGGATACCATGGTTACCCCTGTATTTTTAAAGGGTGAACTTGACCAGGCTACAGCGCTGACAATGGACCTTCGTGAAAATTATGGAATTTTCTGTTCTATAGTTGTATACCCTGTTATCCCGAAAGGACTGATTGAGCTGCGTCTGATCCCAACAGCCATGCACACCATTGAGGACGTTAACCGTACACTTGAAGCATTCAGTGAAGTTGCTGAGAAGTTAAATACTGGCTATTATAATGAAAATAAGTTTGTAGCAAAATAGTCTTTGCTGCTGTGATATAAACGCCCTCTAATCATCATTAGAGGGCGTTTATTTTAGGTGACTATTTAAATCGCATTGATAATCAGTCGGATATATTTCACTATGGATGAATTTTGTGGATAACCCGGTTTTTTGTGGAAAAAAAGGTCCTTTACACCCTTTTGTTTTGTACGGCGAAATTTTCATTTATTAGAATAATCCAATACATTAGTAATCAAGTATTAATCAAACCTAAAATATAAACCAAAAGGTAATTCAAAATGAAAAAATTTGATGACTTAAAGAAACTTGTGGATTCGCTGGAGATCGATGCCGATAAGTTTTACAACAAAGCCAACAGTGCTGCCGGCACGCGGGTGCGTAAAGGAATGCAGGATCTTAAAAATATAGCTCAGGCTATTCGTTTGGAGATTCAGGAAACCAAAAACAAAGAAGCTTAACCAATTTCTTTTGATTTGATGATAACGCCCCGGCTATACCGGGGCGTTTTTATTTTTAGTGTCAGGACCTTATTTTCTGGATCTGAGCAGCTATTAATGCCGCCAGGTCAGCAGAGGCAGATACCAGTGGAAGGCGTACATGCTCTCCGCAGATTCCTACATGCTTCAGGGCAGCCTTTACGCCCGCCGGGTTGCCTTCAGCAAAGATCAGACGGGTAAACTCTACCAGCTGCAAATGCAATGGCTGAGCGGCCTTAAAATCCCCTTTAAGAGAAAGTCTGATCATTTCAGACAGCTCGAAAGGAAGTGCGTTGCCTACTACTGAGATCAGACCTGCACCACCCAGGGCAATCATTGGCAGTGCCACGGGATCATCGCCTGAGATCAGCATGAAATCTTCCGGTTTATCTCTCATGATCTGGTTAAACTGATCAAAACTTCCTGAAGCTTCCTTGGTGCCGATGATGTTCTTAAAATCATGTGCCAGCCTGCAGGTAGTCTCCGGACTTACATTACTGGCTGTGCGGCCAGGTACATTGTATAACAGCACATCCATGTCAGTAGATTCACTAATGGCTTTGTAATGCTGATAAATTCCTTCCTGGGTAGGTTTATTGTAATAAGGGCTCGCAGAAAGGATGGCATCATAGCCATTACGGTCAAAATCTTTGATTGCCTCAATTAGTTCTGCTGTATAATTTCCTCCGATCCCAGCTACCAGTGGTAACCTTCCGTTATTTATTTCTGCTGTATATGCCCAGATCTTCTTCTTTTCTTCCTTATTGAGTGTTGCCGACTCGCCTGTGGTACCCAATGATACCAGGTATTCTACCTTTCCGTCGATCTGGTAGTTGATCAGTTTTTTTAAACCGTCGTAATCTACCGATCCATCTGCATTAAATGGTGTAACCAGCGCTACACCCGTTCCATGGAATCTGTTCATTTTTATTTAACTTTTTTACTTCAATAGCTCTAATAAATCTTCCTCCGAAATCAGGGGAATATTCAGTTTCTGGGCTTTCTCTAATTTAGATGGCCCCATGTTATCACCGGCAACCAGGTAATTCAGTTTTGCTGAGATACTACTTAATATCTTGCCACCATTGCTCTCAATGATCTCTTTAAGCTCATCCCTGCTGTGATTTTCAAAAACCCCCGAAATTACGAATGTTTTTCCAGTTAATTTGTCACTTTGAAGAGTTATCACCGTGTTTATTGCTTCAAATTGTAACCCGTAGGATTTCAGAAGGTTAATTTGTTCAATATGGGCGGGGTAACTAAAGTATTCAATGATGCTTTCGGCGATGCGCTGGCCGATTTCATCTATGGCAGTGAGTTCTTCAAGAGAAGCTGCGATCAGGTTGTCAATATTTTTTGTAGCGAAAGCAAGTTTCCTGGCTACTGTTTCTCCAACATAACGTATTCCAAGTCCGAAAAGTACTTTTTCAAAAGGCATTTGTTTGGATAGTTCAATGCCTTTCAGCATGTTGTCGATCGACCGTTCGCCAAACCGCTCTATATTCTTCAGTTCTTCAGCTTTGTCTTTCAGCAGGTAGATATCA
Source organism: Pedobacter sp. MC2016-15 (assembly GCF_026239695.1). GTDB lineage: Bacteria > Bacteroidota > Bacteroidia > Sphingobacteriales > Sphingobacteriaceae > Pedobacter. The sequence continues at coordinate 23,807 of NZ_JAPIVS010000003.1, forward strand.
CTGATGTGTTTAACGAGAGCCCTCTGATAAAATGATTCTATCGTTTCATCTCCAAGTCCGTCGATGTTCATGGCTTTACGGGAGATAAAATGCTGCATCTTACCAACGATCTGTGGCGGGCAGGCTTCGTCATTCGGGCAGTAATAGGCGACCTCGCCCTCCTTACGGATGAGCATGGTACCGCATTCAGGGCAATGGGTAGGATAGATCACCGGCTGGGCACCAGGCTGGCGCTTGTCCAGATTCACATTCATGATCTTGGGAATAATCTCACCCCCTTTTTCTACCAGCACGCTGTCGCCCACATGCAGGTCGAGTCGCTCAATCTCATTGGCATTGTGCAGCGTTGCCCGTTTTACCGTTGTTCCCGCCAGCAGCACCGGTTTCAGATTGGCTACCGGCGTTACGGCTCCTGTCCTTCCTACCTGGTAGCTTACGCGTTCCAGTATAGTTTCTACTTCTGCAGCTTTGTATTTATAGGAAATTGCCCATCTGGGTGATTTTGCTGTAAAACCAAGCTCCTGCTGTTGTGCAAAGCTGTTGACCTTGATTACAATCCCATCGATATCATAAGTAAGCTTAAAACGCTCCTGTTCCCAATAATGGATAAACTCAAGCACTTCTTCGATCCCGCTGGTCAGTTTTGTGTGTTCAGAAACGTGGAAACCCCAGGTTTTGAGTGCCTGCAGACTATCCCAATGTGTTTTAAAATATTCCTTTTCGGTATTCAGCGAATAGAAAAATGCGTCCAGGGGCCGCTTCGCTACTTCTTTAGGATCCTGCATCTTGATCGTGCCGGAGGCAAAATTGCGGGGGTTGGCATACGTTACCTCTCCCAGCTCTTCCCTTTCCCTGTTCAGTCTTTCAAAGGCAGCCCTGTGCATCAGGATTTCTCCCCGGATTTCAAAAAGGGGAGGCGCTGCTGCTTTTTTCAGGTGGTGGGGAATGTTGCTGATGGTTTTTACATTTGAAGTCACGTCATCACCCTTGCTGCCGTCTCCACGTGTAACAGCCCGCAGTAAATTATTATTCTCGTAATTCAGACTGATAGACAAGCCATCAAACTTGAGTTCACATACATATGAAAAATTTTCGCCTATTGATTTTTTGATTCTTTCATCAAAATCCCGCAGGTCCTGCTCGTTATAGGTGTTACCCAGTGAGAGCATCGGCCATTTATGTTTGACAGTAACAAAGTTTTTGGTGATGTCTCCGCCCACTTTCAAGGTAGGTGAATCAGGATCTGCAAACTCAGGATGAGCTTTTTCAAGTTTGCTGAGTTCTTCCAGTTTTTTATCAAACTCATAGTCGGCAATGGTAGGCATCGCCAGGACATAATAATTATAACTGTGCTGGTTAAGTTCTTTCACCATGGCATCCATGGTGTCCTGAATAGAAGATTGTGACATAACGCGAAGTTATTTAATTTTATCGAGCTCTGTTCCTACCTCATGGAAGATCGTAAGGAAATTATTCTGCAGCTGCAGCTTAAATTTTTCAAGCTGTATGGTCAGCATATCCAGCTGTTCTTTCTGGAAGGGATTTGGCCATAGGCGCATGCAAATCCTGTTGAGGGAATAGGTGATGTTCTCCATATCCGCGTAGCTGAACAGGTATCTGCTTTCTATAAAATCATCGAGGAAGCTGGAGAACTTCTGCTGTCCCGGTAATCCTGCAAGCCTGAGAAATCCGGTCAGTTCATCTGTGCGGGATGCCTGTAGCTGCACATAAAAATCATCAGCGTTAACGATCTGTTGTGTAAGCAGCAGGTGATCCAGAATCAGTTCAAGGCCGATATGGGCCAGGAAAAATGCCTTCACGGGGCCGGTTTCCACAGCAGGAAGAATCATCTGTTTAAGTATAGCCGTTTGCTCTTTGAAGTATTCTGAGGAATGAAACACGCGGTCTACTTCCAGGTGTCTTTTCCATCCGGTAAGCAGCGCATTATATTCCGGAACGTCCCTGAAAAGGTATTCATCTTTCTGGGGATTGAGGTTCCAGTTTTTATCCGCATTCTTAATCAGATCCGGCAGTACAACTCCTATTACCATATAATCGTTCGTGTTTTCGCGCTCAAAGTAAAAATGGGATAGGAAGTTCATCGCTTTAAAAGTAGAAATTTTTTAACAAGGCTTTTCTTATCTTTGCCAAAAAGTATAGAAGAATGACCAATTTTGTTGACGAATTAAGATGGAGAGGCATGTTACATGATATCATGCCCAATGCAGAAGATAAATTAAATGAGGGCATGTGCTCGGGATATATCGGCTTTGATCCTACGGCAGATTCATTACATGTTGGTCACCTTACACAGATCATGACGCTGATCCATTTTCAGCGTGCAGGGCATAAGCCTTTTGCGCTTGTTGGAGGAGCTACAGGGATGGTAGGAGACCCATCGGGTAAGTCGGACGAAAGAAACCTCCTCAATGAAGAGACGCTGGCAGTTAACCTGGAAGGGATAAAAAAACAGCTGCAGCAGTTCCTTACTTTTAGTGATGAAGGCAATGGTGCGGTGATGGTAAACAATGCCGACTGGTTTAAGAACTTCAGCTTTTTAGATTTTATCAGGGATGTGGGTAAACACATTACGGTAAACTATATGATGGCGAAGGACAGCGTGAAAAAACGTCTGGAGGGCGACAATGGTTTGTCGTTCACCGAATTCAGCTACCAGCTGGTACAGGGATATGATTTCTATTATCTGTGGAAAAACCACAACTGCAGTATCCAGATGGGTGGATCTGACCAATGGGGCAATATCGTTACCGGTACTGAACTCGTAAGGAGAAAAGGAAGCGGAACGGCTTTTGGCATCACCACACAGCTGATCAAAAAAACTGATGGTACCAAATTTGGCAAGACTGAAAGTGGTGCAATCTGGTTAAACCCTGAGAAAACTTCTCCCTATAAATTCTATCAGTTCTGGTTAAACGCGACCGACGCTGATGCTAAAATGTGGATCCGCATCTTTACCCTGAAAGGTAAAGAAGAGTTGGAGCAACTGGAGCAGGAACATGAGGCGGCGCCGCATCTGAGGATCCTTCAAAAGGCACTGGCCAATGATATCACCGTGAGGACTCACTCTGAAGCAGCATTGGAAACCGCTTTGAAGACTTCTGAGTTTTTATTTGGTAACGGAGCCCTTTCTTTCCTTGAAACCTTAAGCCATGAACATGTGCTGGAAATCTTTGAAGGTGTACCTCAGTTTGTACTGAGCAGGGAAGAGCTTGCCGCAGGTATAGATACAGCGACGCTGCTGGCAGAAAAAACTACGGTTTTCCCTTCAAAAGGAGAGCTGAAGAAAACTGTACAGGGTGGCGGTTTGAGTATCAACAAAGAAAAAGTAGCAGAAGCCAGTACGGTTTATACGACAGACAACCTGATCAACGACAAATACATCATCGTTCAGAAGGGGAAAAAGAACTATTTCCTGCTGATCGCAGAATAAATTTTACAAGGGCTGTGCATAGGTACAGCCCTTTATTGTACCAATAGGTTGCAACCCCTGATGTCGGCGTTGTCAAACCTGCCCAGTACTTCAAAAGATCCATCCGGGTATACTCTCCCCAGATCCTGTGTAGCAATAAAGGAACAGGAGTTGATATTTGCCAGGTCGATCACATTGATGCCACCCGTTTGATGGGTATGCAGCAGGGTCAGCGGATCATTGGTATCTCTCAGCACAATCTTCATCCAGGCGGGGCAATTAAAAATACCATGTCCGCTGGAATAGGCCTGCGAAAGCAGCTCGGTCATGCCATATTCACTATGTATGGCCTTTACGCCGAAGCCGGAAGTGAGCAGTTCATGCAGTTCTTCTCTCACCATCTCTTTTCTCTTCCCTTTCATGCCGCCGGTTTCCATGACAATGAGTTCGGGAAAGTCTATCTGATATTTCTCCAGGAAATCCAGCAAGGCATATGTAACCCCTATGAGGATAGTTTTCTGACCCTTCTCTTTCAGGCTGCTGAGCTTTTTGTAAAGGTCTTCGTGGTTATGAAGAAAATATCCGCTGTCGGGATGTTTACTTTGTTTCAGCAATGCATCGATCATATAGATCAGTGAAGAACCATCCCGCTCGAGGTACGAAGGGAGCAGCGCAAGAAGGCAGGTATCTTCGGTACTGCCATAAAACCGGGCAAAGGCCTCATTGAAACTTTGCTCATAGAGACTGAGGTCGGTAACAAAATGTCGGCTTTGCACCATGCCTGTAGTGCCTGAACTGCTAAACGTGATTTCTTCTTGATCTATGCCGCTAATTACCCGGTGGCTTTTGAAAAAGCTGATAGGCAGGTAAGGGATATCGGCTAAGCTGTCTATCTGTAGCGGATCCACACGGAGATGGCTGATAAAGTCGCGGTAAGGTGCACAATGTGCTGCCTGATGCCTGAAGATAGCTAATGCGGCATCGTTAAACTCTTTTTCGCTGCGGATAGAAAAGACTGAAGGAATTGAAATTTTCACAGCGCAAAAATACAATTAAACTTTAGTATTCGATTTAAGAGCGAGTACCGCTTTGCGGAAATGATAACCACAGAAGCCGCTTACGGCTGCTACAAAACCACCGATGAGGGCAGTAACGATCAGGATCCACCACCAGGCCTGCAGCCCAAAAAGCTGAGCTACACGACTTACCAGCAAATTATCGTTAGGTATACTTTGAAACAGCGCCATGCCGGTCCACAGTGCAAAGATTGCAAAAAAGGGATGCCACAATGACACCTTACCCGTTTTGCCAAGGATACCGCAGGTGGCGAAGGAGATGATGACGATGATCCACCATGGCAAAACCAATTGTAAAAGAAAGGAAGCGATAAGTATAATGAGAAAAACCATGTTTTATTTTTTAGTGATGGTCAGCTGTGAAATCGTTTTGCCCTGCTGATCTTCCGGAGAAGACATCAGGTAAAGGTCGTATAATTTGCCCCCGGCCCAGGTATCAATCATGTTGTCATAGAAAGGACTGCCGGGATTGCCAGACTGTCCCCCGGGATATACTCCCTGTCCTTTAGGTTTTTTCCCAAGTTCTACAACCATCCTCCATGAAGGTCCGTTGCTTTCACTAAGCGCATTGATGGTGCCCTTTGCACCTCCGATCATGAGTTTCTTTGAACCAAAGCCCGTAATGTTAAGGAGGTGAGGAACATTTGTCTGTTTCAGGTTTGCCCATTCCCATGGTGTACCTATAGGGCCAAACTTTCTTTCCAGACTGTCGCAGGTATTTTTTAGAGATTCATTCACCAGGTCGTCCAGAGTTTCTTTCGCAGGTGTATTTACTTTATCAAACCACTTTGAACCCGGGTCTTTGAGGATCAGTTCAACTGTACGGTATTTGGAAGGGTACTGCATCGGGCTTTTTGCATCCGTAAATTCGTCGCTCCAGATAGCTGTAAGGAGAAGATTAGTCCATAAGTTAAAGATGCTGCCACCAATGGAGTGGGCGCTGTAGGATTTGTCCCATTTGCTGATGGTGTCAAAAGCTTCTTTTTGTGTGGCATTTAGTTTATCCTGCTGCACCCTGCTGAGCAGGGCCGGTAAAATATCCTGCGCCAGAATGCTGTAGCTGTCACTTTGCATCACTCTCATGCTATCCGCAGTAGCCTTGTTCATCGATTTAAGCTTGTCATTGATACGCTTTCCCCGCGCATAGTCGCCAAACTCCCAGTTGATGTAATAGGGATAGGAAGGGTCTGTGGACGACTGATTTGCGGAGCTGACAAAGTTCCTTTCAGGATTCTTTACTGTAGGGTTCTCGGCAGCCGGAATCCATCCCTGCCAGTCGTCTTTGGGATCGGTGCCATCCAGAATAAACTTTCCCTGGTCCCTGTATTTCAACGGGAACTTTCCGTTGGCGGTAATAGATATATCGTTATCCGCAGATGCGAAGATGAAGTTCTGCGCAGGGGCTGTATAATAGGTAAGTGCTTTCCGGTAATCAGTATAACTTTTGGCGCGGTTAAGATCATAGAAAGTTCTGAGTTCATTGGACGAGTCATGTGCGATCCATCGCAGCGCGTTTCCTGTAGGTACGTTGTCTGCCAGTTTAAGTTTTGAAGGTTTCTGGAAGTATACAACCGGGCCGTGATGCGTATAGTACACAGTGTCTGTCAGGTTCCTGCTACCCCGTATTTTGATCACTTCCATTCTTTTGGTTGTGTTTTTCCACTCATTATTGTACCAGTACTGTTGGTGAGAGTTGTCTTTGAACTTAATCTGGTAATAATCGAGTATATCGGCGTCCACATTGGTTACACCCCAGGCAACACGGTCGTTAAAACCGATGATTACGCCCGGAGCACCCGGCAGGGATACGCCATAGACATTTAACCCTGGTGCATGGAGCTGGATCTGGTACCAGATGGAGGGCAGAGTGAGATTGAGGTGCGGGTCGTTTGCCAGGATAGGATATCCCGAGGCTGTTTTAGCACCGGCAAGCGCCCAGTTGTTGCTACCAATTCCTTCTTCCAGTGTCTTTGTGCGGACATTGCCGGTAGTTTTTTCAGTAAATGAGGCCGGTGGCTGCGGTAGCTGGAGCGGCTTAAAGTTCCATGATGTTCCGGCAGGGATAATAGGGTCTTCTTTAAAAGGATAATCAGGGAAAAGATCTGAAGTAACCTCAGGGCCAAATTTCTGCAGGATATTGGTCATGTAGAATTCTGTAGAACCCATAGCCAGTGTGGCCGACATTTGCTTGAGAAGAAGAGCGCATTTCAGGGGCGTCCAGTCTTCGGGCTTGAAATCAAGAAGTTTATATTCGAGTGGTAATTGAGCATTGGATAAGGAGCGGATATAGGCATTGATCCCCTCGGTATAGGCATTGATCATGTCTCTCGATTTAGGATCAGCCATCATGCCTTTCAGGGAATTCTCAGCACCATAAACCATTCCCATTCTGCGCTGATATTTGTCGAGCTCTATAGCTTTTATGCCCACAACTTCGGAAATTCTGCCGGCAGCATACCGCGTCTGGAAGTCCATCTGGAAAAGCCGGTCTTTTGCTGTCAGGTAACCCTGAGCAAAATATACGTCATGATCGTTTTTAGCAAACACATGCGGGATCATCCTGTCATCAAACACCACCTGTATGGCTTCTCTGCTGCCCTTCAGTTTAAGACTGATCTTTTTCTTCTGCCTGACAGATTCGGCATTCTGCCAAAAGCCTGTAAAGGGATTGAGGAATTTAAGCAGTGGCGGAAGACTGCCGAATTTGGTGTTGAAGGCAAATGCCAGTACAACAGGTATAATGACGCAGATCAGTGCTTTGAGTTTATTCTTCATAATTGTGATAAGGCAATTTAAGATAAAACAGGGGAATTCAATAATGATTTTTCAGCCTGGCAAATGTACATAAACGACGGATATGTTCTTGACGGGCGGGAAAGGGATTCTATCCCCAAAATCGGGGGTAATGGGGTTAATATTATTATAGTAGAAGAATGCTTATTTAATTTTGTGGCGATAAAATTTATATAAAATAGTGATTATGAAAAGATTTCTACAAAAATCGTTGATATTGCTGACTTCTGTCTGCGCCTTTACGTGTGTGCATGCTCAGCAGGTTAAACCAGTCGGACCTGTGCCGGATACTACTAAGGTGATCCTCGGTCAGGAGGTGGTGATCTCTGCAACCAGGACGCCGCAACGGATTCTGGAATCACCTGTATCGATAGAAAGGGTCAGTGGTGCTTCAGTGGCTGAAGCACCGGCGCTTTCATTTTATGATGCCCTGAATAACCTGAAAGGAGTGGATGTAACTACTCAGAGCTTAACCTACAAGACTGTTAATACCAGGGGCTTTGGTTCACACGCTGGTTTCAGATTAAATCAGTTTGTAGACGGGATGGACAATCTGGCGCCGGGACTGAATTTTCCTGTAGGAAATATCGTGGGCGTAGGCGACCTGGATCTGGACAATGCGGAATTACTGCCGGGCGCAGCATCTGCCTTGTATGGTTCAGGAGGTATCAACGGAACCTTGCTGATGACCTCCAAAGATCCGTTTAAATTCCCGGGTATAAGTTTTCAGTTTAAAAGCGGGATCAATCATGTGAATGATGATCAGTCCTCCGTACAACCTTTCAATCAGCTGGATGTGAGGGTTGCGAAGGCCTGGAACAACAGGTTTGGATTTAAATCTTCATTTTCTTTTCTGCAGGCCGAAGACTGGATTGCCAACAATAGCAGCAATTACAATAGGGTATCGAGGAACGTGATTCCGGGCGACAGGGAAAGTGACCCCAATTATGACGGGATTCATGTGTATGGTGATGAAGTGAGCCAGAACATGCGAAACGTAGCACAATCGGTACTCAATGCAGGTGAAAGTGCCTTTGTGAAGCAATATGGGGAGACAACCGGGGGATTGATTCCCAGCAGGGATCAGATCAATGGCTTTCTGCAGACGAATGCCCAGACAGCTCCTTTTTTTGCGGGCATAAATACGCCTGGCCTGCTTCCCAATGAAAGTATCTCCCGTACAGGATACAAAGAAAGTGACCTGGCTAATCAGAAGGCGGAGTCACTCAAAACATCTACTGCCTTGTATTATAAATTTAACAATACCATCCAGGCCATTGCACAGGCCAACTGGGGCAGGGGATCTACGATGTATACGGGATCTGACCGTTACGTATTCCGCAATTTCAGTATTGGTCAGTATAAACTGGAGTTGAAGGGGGAGGACTTCTTTATACGTGGTTATACGACGCAGGAACGCTCGGGAGATTCCTATATCACCTCCATATTGGGCAGCTACATCAATGAGCAGTCTAAAGTATCCCAGCAATGGTTTCCAGAATATATCGGGAATTTTATTGGTGCGAAACTGACTCCCGGAGTAACAGATGCACAGGCGCACAGTCTGGCCCGTGCAGCGGCAGACCAGGGGCGTTTTATTCCGGGCACACCTGCATTTGAAACGGCTAAAAATGCGATCATTGGTAAAACGATCAGTTCTGGAGAAGGGGCGCGTTTTGATGATAAAACTAACCTCTATCATTATGAAGGGATGTACAACTTTAGTAATATGCTAAAAAATGTCATTGAACTGCAGGTCGGTAGCTCTTACAGAATTTATCAGCTCAGATCCGGGGGGACAATATTTGATGATCTTAACAGGAAACTCAATATCAATGAATATGGTGCCTATGGCGTTGCAGGAAGGAAGTTTCTGGATGATAAACTGAAACTGACGCTTGCAGGCAGGTATGATAAGAGTGAGAACTTTGATGCACATTTTACCCCCAGGGCTACGGCGGTATATACTCTTGCTGAGAACCATCATATCCGGGCTTCATATCAGACGGGCTACCGTAACCCAACGACACAAAACCAGTACCTCGATTTATCTGCCGGCGGAGGTTCTCTGCGCCTGATTGGTGGTTTGCCGGAGATGTTGAATAAATATCAGTTGTTTGATAATAAGCCTTTTACTGCCGATAGCTATCATGCCTTTCTCAGCTCGGCCGCAGTGGGGGCGGCAGATCCGTCATTGCTTAAAACATATAACTTCAACCCGGAGGGTATACAGCCAGAAACCGTCCATGCCTTTGAACTGGGAGATAAGGTGCTGATCGCGCCGAACTTGCTGCTAGATGCCTATGCTTATTACAACCGTTACCATAATTTTATCTCAGAGATTGAGGTATACCAGAATAATGGCGGAGATTTTATTGGTGTGAATGTGCCGGTAAATGTGAACGGTGTGATAGAAGCCTATGGAGCTGCGGCCGGACTGGATTACTACCTTAGGAAATTTAGCATTACCGGAAATATATCGTACAACAAACTTGGGGATCTGCCGGTGGATTATACCAACGATTATGGCTTTAATACACCGAAGATTCGTCTTAACCTGGGACTAGGGAATAAAAATGTAATCAGGAACGTAGGCTTTAACCTGAATTACCATTGGCAGCAGGCCTTTAACTGGAGTACCCCATTTGTTGCCGGACGTGTGCCTGCCTATGGGACGCTGGACGGACAACTGAATTATAAGATCCCTGCTGTCAATTCTATCATTAAACTGGGCGGTACCAATTTGCTGAATAAATACTATATCAGCTCCTTTGGCGATCCTGCAATTGGGGCATTATATTACATCTCCTATGGCTTCAATATTCTGTAGTTCGGGGATTGTTTAAAACAATTTAATACCGATAAACCTTGTCTTTTGATATAATAATTAACACTTTAGCCATGCCAAACAGGTGTTATTACTATATCAGCATTTTACAGAAACCATTTCTATGGAAGAATTTGAAGAACAAGGAAACGAAATAAAGAACAGCGAGAACATTAAAGAAATAGTAGAAGAAACGATACAGCATTTAAACAACCCGGTCCTTGATCTCAAGCCGATCGTTAAAAAATATCTGACCCAGGTTCACAGTGTTCGTAAAGAAGGCAACAGATTTTTCTTTTCAGATGGAGAAGCCAGTGTTGAAGTAAGGGTTGTGAGCGACGAAATCATCAGGGTACGACTGGCTCCGCATAGTGTGTTCCTTGATGATTTCTCCTATGCTGTTCCTGTGGTAGACCAGAAAGTAAGTACTTTCAATATGGTCGAGATGGAGGATGCTTATCATATCGCTACCAACACTATTACTTGTAAAATCAGGAAAAACGATTTCCACATCTCTTTTACGGAAAACCTGACTCAGCTTGTGATGAGCGAAGACGCTTCGCCAATGCACTGGGAAGAGAATGCTGAATTTGGGGGTTACTATGTTTTTGCCACCAAAAAATGCTTTCCCGAGGAGAATTTCTTTGGATTAGGGGATAAGTCGGGCAATATGAACCTGCGTGGCCGCCATTTCCAAAACTGGAATACTGATGCCTATTCTTTTGGCTGGGACCAGGACCCCTTGTATAGAACTATACCTTTTTACACCGGCGTTCACGAGCAGTCGGCCTACGGAATATTTTTTGATAACACTTTCCGCTCTTACTTCGATTTTGGAAGAGAGGACAACAATAAAACCAGTTTCTGGGCAGACGGAGGTGAGCTGCAGTACTATTATATCCACGGCCCGCATATGATGGATGTGATCAAGCGTTATCAAACGCTTACTGGTACACATCCCATGCCGCCAAAATGGGCGCTGGGTTATCACCAGTGCCGTTGGAGCTACTATCCTGAAACGAAGGTGAAAGAGGTTGCCGATGGCTTCCGCTCCAACAAGATTCCATGTGATGCGATTTACTTTGATATTGATTACATGGATGGATACCGCTGTTTTACCTGGAATAAAAAGCATTTCCCTGATCCGCGTAAGATGATCAAGGAGCTGGCTAACGATGGTTTTAAGACGGTTGTAATGATCGATCCGGGTATCAAAGTGGATGACAATTACTGGGTATTCAAAGAAGGCAAGGAGAATAACTACTTCTGCCGCAGGAGTGATGACTACTTTATGGAAGGCCATGTTTGGCCGGGCCGGTGTCAGTTTCCAGATTTCACCAATCCCACAGTAAGGGAATGGTGGGGAGGCCTCTACAAAGAGCTGGTAGACATGGGTGTAGCCGGTGTTTGGAACGATATGAATGAGCCTGCTGTATTTGGAGCAGGTACATTTCCAAATGATGTGCGCCATAACTATGATGGCTTCAGGGGCTCACACAGAAAAGCACACAACGTTTATGGAATGCAGATGGTGCGTTCTACCTATGACGGATTAAAAAAACTGATGCGCAACAAGCGTCCCTTTACGATTACCCGTGCAGGATATTCCGGGATGCAACGTTATGGTTGTGTATGGACAGGAGATAATGTAGCCAGCTGGGAGCATCTGAAGATCGGGAATATACAATGCCAGCGTATGTCTGTATCCGGGGTTCCGTTCTGCGGTACCGATATCGGCGGATTTAGCGGCGAACCTGATGGTGAACTGTTCACCCGCTGGATACAGCTGGGTACTTTCTCTCCCTTTATGCGTGCCCACTCTGCCGGTGATACCGCTGAGCGGGAGCCATGGAGCTTTGGAGAGCCCTATACGAGTATCAACAGGAAGTTCATTGAGCTGAGATACCGCCTGATGCCTTACTTTTACTCTGTATTCTGGGAGCACCATCGTTACGGATTCCCGATCCTCAGGCCTTTGGTCATGCTGGAGCAGGAAAATGTAGCCAACCATTTCAGACAGGATGAGTTTGCCTATGGGGACAAGATCCTGGTATGCCCTATCCTGGAAAAGGATGCCGTTTCCAGGACCGTCTATTTACCGAAAGGACAGTGGTATAATTTCTGGACACACGAGCTGCTGGCCGGGGAGAAAGAGCACCATATCGAGGCACCTCTGGAGGATATGCCGATCTTTATCCGTGCCGGTGCTGTGATTCCTGAATACCCGGTGATGCAGTTTACAGGTGAAAAAAATATAGAAGAAGTACTGCTCAATATTTACTATGCTAACTATGAGGTCAATTCATTTTTCTTTGAAGACCACGGAGATACTTTTGCCTATGAACAGGATATCTATTCCGAGAAAAAATTCATTGTAAAGGGTACAGAAAACAATTTGATCATTGAACAAAAACTGGAAGGGCTTTACACACCAAATTATGAATTGTATAATTACAATTTAATTGGCATCCCTTTTGGAGTAAAGAAGGTAAGCGTAGATGGAATGGAAATTAAGGATTACTTTATGGACGACCGTAATTCTTTACGCTTTAAATCCAACAAAAACTTTTCAGAAATACAGATACAGGGTGTTTAATTAAACATCCCGTATTTGCCTGGAGGAATTTAAGAATCAAATGTAACCCTATATATAATGGCTAAAGCTAAGCAGCGTAAACCTGCAGATGAGACAGTAACGAAACGTGATGATGCACCGGTATGGATATTTAGTCTGCTGACAGATTTTGATGTTGCCCTTTTTATCTCGGGTAAGCATTTTCGCCTGTATGAGAAAATGGGTGCTCATCTGGTTGAATCCGAGAATGTAAAGGGTACCTACTTTTCTGTCTGGGCTCCAAATGCACAGGATGTATATGTGATGGGCGACTTTAATAAATGGAACAAAACTTCGCACCGTTTATATAAGAGGCTGGATGAATCAGGTATCTGGGAGGGCTTTATTCCCGGTACAGGAAAAGGCACAGTCTATAAGTATTTTATCAGGGGTTTTGACGGTTCTGCCATTGAGAAGGGCGATCCCTTTGCTACAAGATGGGAACACCCACCGCAGACAGCCTCGATCGTGTGGGAGATGGATTATTCCTGGAAGGATAAAAGCTGGTTAAAGAAAAGGCCGAAACTCAATGCGCTGGACCAGCCGATGTCTGTTTATGAATTACATCTGGGATCCTGGCAGCGAGATCCATCTGAACCAGCCAGGATACTCACCTACAAAGAAATTGCAAGCAGCCTGATCCCCTATGTTCTGGAAATGGGTTTTACCCATGTAGAACTGATGCCGATCATGGAATATCCTTATTACCCATCATGGGGCTACCAGATCACAGGATATTTTGCGGCGAGTTCAAGACACGGTACACCGCAGGAATTGATGTATCTCATCGAGCAGCTGCACGCCAACGATATTGCAGTGATTCTGGATTGGGTGCCTTCGCATTTTCCAGGAGATGCCCATGGGTTATACCAGTTTGATGGTACACATCTGTATGAGCATGCAGATATGCGCAAGGGTTTTCATCCCGACTGGAAATCATATATTTTTAACTATGACAGGAACGAGGTAAGATCCTTCCTGATCAGTAATGCCATGTACTGGCTGGATCTTTTCCATGCAGACGGGCTGCGGGTAGATGCCGTTGCATCGATGCTTTATTTTGATTTTTCAAGAAAACATGGTGATGCAGCTACAAATGAATATGGAGGTTCAGAAAATCTGGGGGCTATACAGTTCCTGAAAGACCTGAACGATTCGATTTACACCAATTTTAAAGGCGTACAAACGATCGCCGAAGAGAGCAGTACCTATCCGGGTGTGACCAGGGCTGTAGCCGATGGAGGGCTTGGATTTGGTATGAAATGGATGATGGGCTGGATGAATGATACCCTGAAGTATTTCAAGACTGATCCCTTGGCAAGAAAACATCACCATCATCAGCTGACTTTCAGTATCACCTATGCATTTACGGAGAACTTTATGCTGCCGTTTTCGCACGATGAGGTCGTACACGGTAAGTCTTCGATGATTTATAAGATGCCGGGGGATGAATGGCGGAAACATGCCAATCTGCGTTTGTTGTATGCCTATATGTTTACCCAGCCGGGAACTAAGTTATTGTTTATGGGCAATGAGTTTGCACAGAACGGAGAGTGGAATTTTACGCGCTCACTGGATTGGGACCTCCTGCAGTATGCATCTCACAGGGGTATGCAGACCTTTGTAAAGTCGCTCAATAAATTATACCGTACCGAGCCGGCGCTATACAACTTTAATTTCTCTCCGGAAGGTTTTGAATGGCTGAGTGCTGACGATGCTGATCACTCCATTTTTGCCTATATCCGTAAGGGGCACAAAGCTGAAGATACTTTGATTGTGATTCTGAACATGACTCCGGTATACCGCGAGAACTATAGAATGGGATTGCCTTTTAAAGCGAAATGGAAGGAGATTTTTAACAGTGATGACAAGGTCTTTTTTGGCAGCGGCAAGCTCAACGCTGAAGTATTCAAAGTAGAAAAGGTTGAAGCAAACAGGAGAGAGTACTCTATACAGATCAATATCGCTCCACTAGGGGCAATGGTGCTGAAAACAACAAAATAATGGTTAAAAAGAAAGGGATGATCCATCCGGACTCATCCCTATTCTAACCAAATATAAACCTGTATGAACGGGTTTTACTTTAAGTTTCCGTAGTATTCAACGAATTTTGCTAAGGCTGATGAATAGCCCCACTCGTTATCATACCATGAAACTACTTTTACGAAGTTATCATTCAATGCAATACCTGCATTGGCATCAAAAATAGATGCGTGGTCATCACCGATAAAGTCAGAAGAAACAACTTCATCTTCAGTATAACCAAGAACACCTTTCAGGTCACCTTCAGAAGCTGCTTTCATCGCATCTTTAATCTGTTGGTAAGTTGCTGGTTTTTCTAAACGTACTGTTAAATCTACTACTGAAACGTCAGCAACCGGAACGCGGAAAGCCATACCTGTTAATTTACCTTTCAGGGCAGGGATTACTTTAGTTACCGCTTTTGCAGCACCTGTAGCAGAAGGAATGATGTTAGAGAAACCACCACGTCCACCTCTCCAGTCTTTTGCAGAAGGACCATCAACAGTTTTCTGCGTAGCAGTAACCGCGTGTACAGTACTCATTAAGCCTTCAGCAATACCCCAGTTATCGTGTAATACCTTTGCAATTGGTGCAAGGCAGTTTGTAGTACAAGAAGCATTTGAAACAACAGTTTGATCTGCTGTTAACTGATCATGGTTCACACCCATTACATATGTAGGGATAGAATCATCTTTAGCTGGTGCTGAAAGAACAACTCTTTTTGCACCTGCAGTAATGTGTTTCTCTGCATCAGCCTGAGTTAAGAATAAACCAGTTGATTCAATTACAGTTTCAACACCTACTTCATTCCATTTTAAGTTTGCAGGATCTCTTTCTGCAGTGATACGGATAGTTTTTCCGTTTACTACTAAGTTACCACCTACTACTTCAATCGTTCCGTCGAAACGACCGTGAGTAGAATCGTATTTTAACATATAAGCCATGTAATCCGGCTCAACCAGATCATTAATAGCAACGATGTCTAAACCTCTTTTTAAAGCAGCTCTAAATACTAATCTGCCGATACGGCCGAAACCGTTTATTCCAATCTTTGTCATTATTATTAATTTGAATAGTAATTAAGTAAGTTATATATTGGTTCTTTTGTAATCGTCGTAATTTCAAAGTTATTTCTCTCAGCAACTAAACGAAGGCGGTCCTGAAAGTTTCCGGCTACGATGCCCACAAAATGTATTTCCTTGTTGGGGTACTGTTTAATGGTAGGTAGCAGGTAGGTCGTGATATAACGTTGAAAAGCATCATCTATTAATTGTTGAATATACGGATGTTCTCTATTATCTATATAAAAATCAAGGAAAGAACTCAGGAATTGCTGTGCTAATGACTTTTTATAGACTCTTTCCAGTATCTCTGGTCTATCGAGATCATATTTCGTGCCGAATTTCTTTAACAGCTCATTTGGCAGTTTTTCCTGCAGAAAATGCTTTAAGATGATTTTGCCGAGATAATTGGCTGACCCTTCGTCACCCAGTATAAAGCCTAGTCCGAAGTTATTGGCCACAGGATTATGCCCGTTGAAATAAGCGCAATTGGCACCACTGCCTAAAATACCGACAATGCCGGTTTTATTAAAGCATGCGGCTATCGCTGCCCCATGAAGGTCGTCATGAACACTGATCTTGGCGTATTTAAAGAAAAGCGACAGGGATGATGCCAGTTCATTTCTTCTTTCCACACAGGTAGCACCAGCGGCAAAAACGTAGATCTTTTTAATCTGCTCAGCGTGATTAATCAGGATAGATTTTTTATTGAGCTGCTGCAGCAATAATTTTTGATCCACAAAAAATGGATTGATGCCGGGCATACTGCATTCAGCAATCGTCTTTCCGTCCTTCGCTATTTTCCAGATTGCAGTTTTTGTACCACTGTATACTACGGCTATCATATTTTAAATGGATAAAACGTGCGTCATTTCCAGGAGATCACTCTCCAGTTTAAAGTTATGTTCTGTCAGTGCCTCATCAAGGCTCGTCAGCGCAATTTCATTTCCTCTTAACCCAACCATCATTTCTGAACTACCTTTCAGCAATTCATTCACTGCGGCATAGCCCAGTCTGCTGGCTAAGATCCTGTCAAAGCTGCTCGGACTACCACCGCGTTGTAAGTGCCCAAGGATAGTCACTTTGGTATCGTAATGGTCGAATTTTTCTTTTACATGTTTGGCAATATCATAAGCACCACCTTGTTTGTGGCCTTCTGATACAATCACTATGCTGGAAGTTTTTTTCGTAACGGCACCTGCACCGAGCTGTTTTACCAGGTCATCAATGCTGGTTTCTTTTTCAGGCAGCAGTACTGCTTCTGCACCACAGGCAACAGCACTTCTCAAGGCGATACAACCGGAATCCCGGCCCATCACTTCCACAAAAAACAACCTGTCATGAGCATCTGCGGTATCACGGATTTTATCAATCGCTTCGATCACCGTATTCATGGCAGTATCATAACCCAGCGTAAAATCAGAACCATAGAGGTCATTGTCAATTGTACCGGGAACACCGATCACATGGACACCATGCTTTTGTGCAAAACGACGCGCACCTGTAAAAGTCCCGTCTCCTCCAATCACAACCAGGGCATCAATATTATGTGCCTTCAGGTTTTCGTATGCAAGGGCCATACCCTCATCTGTTTTAAATTCTAAACAGCGTGCTGTTTTTAATATGGTTCCACCCATATGGATGATATTGCTTACAGAACGTGCATCCATCGGGATAATATTGTTAGTTATTAAACCCTGATAGCCCTGTAGTACACCAAACATATTTATACCATTGTATATGCCGGTGCGTACAACTGCTCTAATGCATGCGTTCATTCCGGGAGCATCACCTCCTGAGGTCAGAACCGCTATATTTTTGATATTTGGTCTCATCTTATAGGTTACGAATATACCGTGTATATATTACACTAAGTAATTTATTTTGATTTTTCTCTGTAAATCGCAGGCAAGTATATTAAATTGCTTTAGCTTTTAAAAGTTTTAATCTCACTCTATCTTCGTCGGCTACTATAAATCATGTGACCAGAATGTTACAATACATCAGCTCAAATTCATGTTAGTTACAGTATGAAATTTATAAAAAAAGTTTAATACATTTACGACAATTCACGCTTTGAAAGCTATTTCAGATAGCAGAGAGGAGCAGATTATAACCAGATATTGTAAAACTAACACTTATTGTTTTGATAGAAGTCTTACCACAATTTAATTCCACCTTCTCCATTGACTGTATTTTGTTCGGCTTTGATGAAGGAGAATTAAAAGTTCTGCTGATTGAGAGGAACGAAGAACCTTTTAAAGACTGGTGGGCTTTACCAGGAAATCTGGTAAGTGAGAACGAGAGCCTTGATCAGTCGGCATCCCGCATCCTTCATGAGCTTACGGGGATAGAAAATGTGTATATGGAGCAGTTCTACACCTTCGGCGATGTCGGTCGTCACCCGCAGGGGAGGATCATTTCTGTGGCCTACTATGCGATGCTGCGCCTTGGTGGCGACAAAGCCCTGAAGCCTATCAGTAACTACGCGAAACAGGCCTACTGGATCAACGTTAAAGAACTGCCAAAACTTGCCTTTGACCACCAGAAAATCTTTGATCAGGGATTGGAGAAGATCAAAAGGAGAATCAAACATCAGCCTATTGCGTTTGAACTGCTGCCGGAGAAGTTTACCCTTACCCAATTACAAAATGTGTATGAGGTGATTCTTGGCAAAAAGTTGGATAAAAGGAATTTCAGAAAGAAAATGCTCAGCTTTAACGTACTGAAAGATCTCAATGAGAAACAGAAGGGCGTTTCTTTCAGGGCTGCTACTCTGTATCGCTTTGATAAGCGCAAGTACGGAAAGTTATTCGGGAAAGAGATTTCATTCTAAAAAAAGAAGAGCATTGAATTCATTCAATGCTCTTCTTTTTAGCGAAGCCGGATTAACCCGGCTCATTGCTTATTTCGCCAATTTTTTAGCAGCTTGCATGTGGTAATCCACCAGGTCATCTATAGGTGAGCGGATGATCTTCCCTACACCCATTTCATATCTGTCAGCGACGATACTCAGGATATCCCTGAAGCTATAACCTACAGAACCTACACAATTCAGTTTATATTCTTTGTAATTTGGATAATGAATAACCAGATTCTCAAAGAAAGCTGTAAACGCATATTCTACTGTAGAGAATGTATAATCTTCATAGTTGTCTTTGAAGTCATACAAAAACTTGCTAAAACCAGCACAGAAGCGGTTTGGAAGTGGTTTGTTATAAATATGATCAAAGATATCTTCGTTTGTCAGGGCAAAATTGTCATAGAAACTCTCCCTAAGGCCTTTAGGCATGTAACCTTTCATGTAATCACTAAGGATACGCTTTCCAATGAAACATCCACTGCCTTCATCACCCAGGAAATAACCCAGAGAATCGATATTTAAGGAAATATCAGTTCCATCATAAAGGCATGAATTTGTGCCTGTACCCAGGATGGCAGCAAAGCCCGGCTCATCACCCAGTAATGCTCTGCAGGATGCCAGTAAATCGTGTCCAATGTTAATATCCGCATTTACAAACACCTGTGACATTGCATCCGCTACTATCTTTTTCTTGCCTTCGGTTGAACATCCGGCACCGTAGTAATAGACTCCTGTTAATTTATCAGCCTCTAAGTGATCTGGTAAAGATTTTTTTAAAGATCCAATAATGTAATCGGTATCTGAGAAATACGGATTATAACCTTCAGTATTAAAATGAATTTTTCTACCAGCTTCATTAATTAAACACCAATTGGTTTTGGTTGAACCACCATCTGCAATAACTATCATCTTAATTTGTTTTTTGGGGTGTAAAAGTAAATAATCCTGACAACTCAAATTTGTTCTTTTCCATTTGATTTTCTTTTTATCATTATTAGTTACACATGATCATTTATGTTTTTGTCCGATCCTGCGTTTTTATTTGGTTAGTTCTCTCTATATCCTCTGTTCTTCAGGTAGTTTCCCGCTGAGCCAGGGTAATTCTGGTTTAGTTAAAATATTGTTATGTTAAGTGTCAGGTATTCAGAAGCTTAAATTGGCGGCTGGTACATATTGTCAAAATAACACTAAGCTAAAATTACATTAGTTATTTTAAAATCCAAATTTTAAAATTTTTTGAAACCTGGTAAATGTCATTATATTCTTTAATAATAACAACAGGTTAAGATTTAAAGCGCTCATAATTAGCTAATAAAGAATTAAATATGGCGATTTGTAATAATTTAGCCTCTAATCAAAAAAGGAATGATAAAAATGTAATATTTGTATTCTTTACCAGAAGATATAATGCAGATAAAAACAGATTTTAGAAGTGATACAGTGACTGTCCCAACACCGGGGATGTTAGCGGCAATGATGAATGCCCGGGTGGGTGATGATGTTTATGGAGAAGATGAAACAGTTGCGGAGCTGGAACATAAACTGGCAGGAATATTCAATATGGAGGCTGGCCTGTTTTGTCCTTCGGGAACGATGACCAATCAGATTGCTATCAAGTGTTTTACCCAGCCTATGGACGAAGTGATTTGTGATCAGACCGCACATGTTTACCGTTATGAGGGTGGGGGCATTGCTTATCATTCTATGGCCTCGGTTCGTTTGCTTAATGGGCCAAGAGGCATTCTGAGTCCTGGACTTATCGCGCCGGAAATCAATGAAGACAATATTCATTATCCGAATTCAAGTCTGGTAGTTCTTGAAAATACCGTAAACAAAGGAGGTGGTGCATGTTATACCCTGGATCAGATTGCGCCCATTTATGAGTTATGTAAAGAGAACGGACTGAAACTGCATCTGGATGGTGCAAGAGTATTCAATGCCCTTGTAGCTACCGGTGACAATGCGTATGATTACGGACAATATTTTGATGGCATTTCAGTATGCCTCTCGAAGGGACTTGGAGCGCCGGTAGGTTCAGTGTTGCTGGGCTCAAAGGAAACAATCAATAAAGCCAGAAAGATCCGTAAGGCCTTTGGTGGGGGCATGCGCCAGGCAGGTTTTCTTGCCGCTGCGGGAATTTTTGCCCTTGATCACCATGTCACACGTCTGGCTGTAGATCATCAGCATGCAGTTTTACTGGCAGAGGCACTGAATTCAGTAGCATATGTAGAAGAAGTGATGCCTGTAGAAACAAATATCGTCATCTTTAAGCTGGCCAAAGGATTTACTACTGCGGCAGTGCTTGGCAGCTTGAATGATAAAGGCATACTATGCGGAACAACAGGGCCTGATACCATCAGGTTTGTCACACACTTAAATATTACAGAGGAGATGATGGCAGCTGCCATAGAGACGATAAAGGAATTAAAACCACTCAGGATCATGTAATGAATAAAATTTTAATTGCAAACAGAGGCGAAATTGCCCTGCGCATCATGCGTTCGGCAAGGGAGATGGGCATACTTACGGTAGCCGTTTTTTCTGAAGCCGACAGAGAAGCACTGCATGTGCGTTATGCAGATGAAGCGGTATTTATAGGCCCTTCTGCGGCAAATCAGTCCTACCTTGTGGCTGAGAAGATCATCGATGCCTGCCGACTCACCGGTGCGGAAGCTATCCATCCGGGCTACGGTTTTTTGTCGGAGAATCCTGCATTTGCAAGGATGGTAGCTGAAGCCGGGTTGATTTTGATTGGCCCGAGTCCGGAAGCTATGGCCATCATGGGCAATAAGCTCTCGGCGAAAGCTGCAGCATTACAATATGATATTCCGATGGTGCCCGGTACTGAAGAAGCAGTTACTGACATTGACGAAGCCAAGAAAAGAGCCGCAGAAGTGGGCTTTCCTATCCTGATTAAAGCCGCTGCAGGCGGTGGTGGAAAGGGGATGCGTATCGTTGATGAGCTCTCAGATTTTGAAGAGCAGATGCAGCTTGCTGTGAGTGAAGCACAATCTGCATTTGGCGATGGCGCGGTGTTTATCGAGCGCTATGTTTCCTCACCCAGACATATCGAGATTCAGGTACTTGGTGATAGCCATGGAAATATTGTGCACCTTTTTGAAAGAGAGTGTTCTGTTCAGCGTAGACATCAGAAAGTAGTTGAAGAAGCACCATCGAGTGTACTCAGTCCGGAGCTTAGGGCAAAGATGGGTAAATGTGCGGTTGATGTGGCCAGGTCTGTAAACTATACAGGTGCAGGGACAGTTGAATTTATCCTTGATGAGCACCTGGATTTCTTTTTCCTTGAAATGAATACCCGCTTGCAGGTGGAGCACCCGGTAACTGAGCTGATCACGGGGCTTGACCTGGTAAAGGAACAGATAAAAATTGCCCGGGGAGAGGCGCTGTCATTTTCGCAGGATGATATTAAACTAAATGGCCACGCCATAGAGCTGAGGGTGTATGCAGAAGATCCTATGGAGAATTTTATGCCGGATATTGGAACATTAAAAACATATCGTACACCCAAGGGGAACGGTGTGAGAGTTGATGACGGCTTTGAAGAAGGCATGGAGATCCCGGTATACTATGATCCGATGATCGCAAAGCTGATCACATTTGGTGCCAACAGGGAGGAAGCTATCGCGAGATTGATCAGGGCTATTTCAGAATATGACATTACTGGCATTCAAACCACTCTGAACTTTGGTAAATTTGTGATGGAACACGAGGCATTCACTTCAGGTAACTTCGATACCCATTTTGTGGCGAAATATTTCAAACCTGAACTGATCAGGCAGGAAAGCGGAGCAGAAGACGAGGCGCTGATCGCTGCTATTGTAGCCCTGCAGCAATTGAAAAAGAAGCACAATATAAATACAGGATTGCCAGAGACAGGAACACCAAACAACTGGCTTAAAAACCGGGTTAATTATTAAAAATTTATGTTTACAGGTATTATTGAAACGTTCGGAAAGGTGGTTGATGTTATAGAAGAAGGTACAAACCTTCATTACACCATTGAATCGAACTTGAGTAACGAATTAAAAATTGATCAGAGTGTTGCACACAATGGCGTTTGCTTAACGGTAGTGGCACTTACAGACAGTACTCATACAGTTACTGCGATACAGGAGACTCTGGAAAAGACCAATCTGCAGCACCTGACAAAAGGAATGAGAGTAAACCTGGAGCGCTGTATGCAGATGAACGGCAGGCTGGACGGACATATCGTTCAGGGCCATGTTGACCAGACAGCGGTTTGTGTCCTGCGTGAAGAATTGGATGGCAGCTGGGAGTACCGTTTTAAGTATGATAGCAGCAAGGGTAACGTCACCGTAGAGAAAGGTTCAATTTGTGTAAACGGAATAAGTCTTACGGTTGTAAACTCTGAGAAGGATGAATTTTCGGTGTTCATCATCCCCTACACTTTTGAACATACCAACCTGCAGGAGGTGAATAAGGGAGATACCGTAAATCTGGAATTTGATATCATTGGCAAATATGTTGCCAGACTGCTGCAAACATCCTAATCCATATAAATGATAGGTTTTTCCAATTACTGGCAAGGTAATTGGTTAGTATTTAGTAGTTATAAAACAAATACGAACTTAAAATTTTAATAATATGGATACTTTAAAGAAGTTTGAACTGATGGAGAAAATTGTAAGGGAGTTAGAAGACTTACAGCATTCACAACAAGCAATCATTCAGAAGATAGGAAAAATTGAGGTGGATAATATTGAACTGAGTGATAAAAGACTCGATAAAGATTTACCGGATATGCACCAAAGGGTAGCAGATAACCTGGATACTATTGTTGGAATCCTGGATTACTTTGCAGATAAAACGCAGAATTTTGGAAATAAAAATAATGTGGATGCCCTGAAAGAACAACAGACCATCAATGAGGCCTTAGGTAACAACTAAGCATTACCTTACTCAGCAATATTGGAACCCCTCAATGAGGGGTTTTCTTTTTTATCGGCTCTGGGGATTTTAAGATCAAACCTGGTACCCTTGCCCAGTTCGCTTTCCATAGTGATGTGGCCATCGTTTTTCTCCATAAATTCCCAGCATACCATCAGGCCGATGCCTGTACCTTTCTCATTTTTTGTACCCCTGCTGGATACATTTTCACCCTTGAAGATTCTCTGGATATTTTCTTTTGCTATACCTACACCGGTATCGCTTATGCTGATGTCAATATAGTCGTTATCCTGGCAGGATGCCGAAATATCGATATGACAGTTGGAGTGGCAGAACTTGATAGCGTTGCTGAGCAGGTTTCTTACCACCATCTGGATCATCAGCAGATCAGCGAAGGCCGTCAGGTCGCCCTCGAGGGAATGTGTGATGATGATCTCTTTATCAGCAGCAGCCTTCATATGGTAACTGATTTCGCCGGATACCAGGGCTTTCAGGTCACAGTAATCCTTATTGATGCTGTAACCTTTTAACTGGCTTCTCGACCAGTGCAGGATGTTTTCCAGAAGATCTGCAGTGTATGATATGTCTTTGGTAAGTTTTGGTGCAAGAAATTTAAACTCTTCGGGACTGATAATATCATCCGACATCATTTTCAGGATCTCCGTAACGTTCAGGAGCGGGCCTCTCAGGTCATGCGCCATAATCGAAAACACACGGTCTTTCAGCTGATTCAGCACCTGCAGTTCTTCAGCCTGCTGCTGGGATTTAAGCGCCTGCTGCCTCAGATTTGTCAGATCCTGGAATTTGATAATTGTTGCATTCCTGTTCAGTTTATTTTCGTTCAGAAAAGTGAAATCCACTTCGAGGTCAAAGATACCATCGTCACTGCGCACCAGTATTTCTGTTTTTCCGGACACATGTTTATCAAGGAAAAAGATCAGCTCCTGCTGGTCGGGCAGGATATCGTTTAAGGTCTTGCCAATCAGCTCTCCATGCTGACCCGTCCGGATATATTTCTTAAATGCGGAATTATAGTCTATAACCCTGTTTTCGTGATCGAGCACTACGAATGCATCCCGCATCAGTTCAAGAACCTTCTCCCGGGCCAGGGGCAGGGTATCAAATAATTCAAATCTGTAGATAGCAATAAATATCATCGCATTGGCGATCATGAAGGCAAAGGGAGTGATATCCAGATGCCCCATTGGGCGCAGTCCAATCATATAGCAGAGATTTGCAACCCATGGGATCACTGCTCCGGCAAGAACAGCCCTGTTCTGTTTGCGGTATACGGCATCAGATTTACTGAATTTTTTGATGATCTGATAGTTCCCTATCGCCAGCAGCGAATAAAAATAAAAGGTAAATAGATAGTATCCTATACCGGGAGTAATCTTGAGCATGGGGAAGCTGCCGCTTTGATCCACACTTAGTTCTTTGTAATACAGGTGATGATAACTGTTGGTCCACAACATCAGTAAGGTGAAAAGTGGCACAATGGTAATCAGCACTTTATTACTGTTTTTCTTTAACCACTGTTCCTTTCCTGCCAGTACCAGGCAAAACAAAAACCAGTTGAAGGGAAGAGCAACGATACCAATGTATTCAATGTTGACCAGCAGTTTCATCTGCAGCAAGACAGAACTGGCCAGTTCCAGTCCATAGCCGATCGACCATATGGAGTTTGATAAGATCAGTAAGCCTACCCAGCGCGCTACTCCGGATTCATTGCTCAGGATATAGAAAGACAGCAGCATTGTGATGCTTCCTAAAAAGACTAAAGCGAGTGCGTAGACGTTAAAATCAAAAGCCATTTATTTTTTTGGCTGTAAAATTGTGAGTAGCTAAAATACAAAATAAAAATAAAAGACACACATTATGAAAAAATTGATACTATCGGCATTATTTATTTGCTTTAGTGTAATTGCATTTGGCCAGGTACTGCCAAGTTTCCAGTTTGGTATAAAAGGGGGTACAAACCTTTCCAAGCTGACAACGGATAATACGTTGGGAAGTGACAACCGTTCAGGTTATTACGCAGGGGTCTGGGCAAGGTTGGGTGCTGCGGGCATACACTTTCAGCCGGAGCTTTACCTGGCAGGAAAAAACTCGACATTAACCAACGACGCCGGACTGGAAAACAAAGTGAGATTGACGAGTCTGGATGTGCCTTTACTGGTTGGTACCAAGATCGGTGCAGCTGGTGTGGGACTTCGTTTAAATACAGGACCGGTAGTGTCCTTTATCCTGGATGACAAACAGTCATTTGGTGATGCCGCTGGCAGCGTGTTCAGAGGACAGTTCAAAAATCAATCGGTAGCATGGCAGTTTGGGGCGGGATTTGACTTCGGAAAACTGGGGGTGGATCTACGATATGAGACAGGATTGTCCAAAATTGGGAAATCCGGTTATGATGACAGTAGACTGAACTTATTTACCCTCGGATTGGCATTGCGCGTTTTTTAATCTGGTATATCGTATTAGCAAAATTAAAAGGGTAATCCTCATAGGATTACCCTTTTTTTGGCGTCAAATTTGCAGCGTTCTTGTTCCCCACCTAAACCCTGAACTGCTATGAATATCAAAGACTTATTATTAAACGGAAGTAGCTTTTTATTGTTGATGAAACAATACGCAATTGATATCGCTGATATCAAAATTAAAGATGAAGAACTGTTGGCTGACCAGTTTTTCAAACACCCGGAACTATCAAAGGAAAGTATCTGTATCGAAGGAAAAAACCAGGACGGAATTATCAATTTCTTTGGAACCTTACACTACAATCTGTTTAATAAACTGGCAGTATTTGAAATGCACGGATTTGAAAAAACCGCAACCGAAGAACTGAATTAGTTTGTTTTCAGCACCTCTTTGATCTCATAATTAAACGCTCCTTTAATGGGGCGTATGGGAGTCTCTTGTGCATCACTCAGCACTTTCACAAAGCAGGCGCCGAAGTAAAAGATAAAAGAAGAGTAAAAAACGAACAGCATAATCAGTACAATAGATCCTGACGCTCCGTAGATATTTCCAATATTACTAAGTGGTAAAGCGAAACGGAGAATATACTTACCCAGCGTAAATAGAATCCCTGTAAGTAGTCCGCCCCTGATAGAGGAGATCCAGGTAGGCCTGCCGTTAGTAAGGAATTTAAAAAGCACACTGAACCAGGTAGTCACAATAATAATAAACAGTATCTGATTGAGGATGATCAGGAACACCTTTCCGGCCGTAGGTGCGGCAGTGTTGATATATGGGCCAATAAACGCCTGGATACTATCTGTAAGCAGACCTACAAAAAATAGTAAACCTGCAACCAGGATAATAATAAATGCCCTTGCCCTGATTTTTAACTTAAAAAGAAAGCTTGAATGCTCTTTTATACCGATCGACCAGATCTGGTCCATTGAATTTTTGATTACACTAAAGAGTGTAGTTGCAACAAACAGGAAGAACACAAAACTGACCAGAGTAGCATACCATTGATGATCAATACCCCGGATGTTCCTAAGCGTTTGCCTGATCTGTGTGGTACTGCTTTCATCAAGAATACTGGACAAACGTTCAAAAATCCTCGTTACCAGTATTTTACGGTCCATAAAAAAACCGAATAACCTGATCAGAATCAATAATATAGGTGGTAAGGCGAAGTTAGTGAAAAATGCTGTAGCACCTGCCAGTCTCAACGGGTCATTCTTCTGGAACAGTTTAAATGCTGACCTGAGGTGTTCAGAAAATAAGCGGGTTCGTTGAATAATGTTATGGGACATGCCTCCTTGATTACAGCTAATGTCCGAAATTACAGATTTTTTTTGAATCAGCTGACATTGAAATGAGAAAGCAGCGGAGGCACTGCTTTCTCTTTCTCTGATTTACAGGTTTCCGCGTAACTCCTGTTCGCGCTCCAGCGACTCAAACAGCGCCTTGAAATTGCCTGCCCCGAAAGACTGTGCACCTTTCCGCTGAATGATTTCGAAGAACAGGGTAGGGCGGTCCTGCACAGGTTTTGTGAAAATCTGTAACAGGTAACCTTCTTCATCGTAGTCTACCAAAATCCCCAGTTCCTGCAGCGGTGCAATATCTTCATCAATTTTACCCACCCGTTCCAGCAAAGTTTCATAATAAGCAAGTGGTGGCGGACTCAAAAATTCTACTCCCCTGGCTTTCATTGCCCTTACGGTACTGATGATGTCATGTGTAGCTACGGCGATATGCTGAACGCCTTCACCCTCATAAAACTCCAGATATTCTTCGATCTGAGACTTCTTTTTGCCCTCTGCAGGTTCATTTATAGGAAATTTCACATATCCGTTCTTATTGCTCATTACCTTGCTCATCAGGGCAGAGTATTCGGTATTGATCTGCTTGTCATCAAATGAAAGGATGTTTCTGAAGCCCATCACATCTTCATACCATTTTACGGCTTCATTCATCCTGTTCCAGCCCACGTTACCTACGCAGTGATCAATGTACAGCAGTCCGGTACTTTCAGGCTGATAACCACCTTCAATAGCTACATATCCCGGCATAAAGGCACCTGTATAATTCTTTCTTTCAATAAATAGGTGCACTGTCTCACCGTAGGTATAAATCCCGGCAGTGCGGATCTCTCCGAATTCATCAGTCAGGGTTTGAGGTACCTGATAGGATTTTGCCCCCCTTTTAATTGTTTCTTCGTAGGATTTGTAGGCATCATCCACCCAAAGTGCCAGAATTTTTACACCGTCACCATGTTTTTTGATGTGCTCCATGATTGGGCCCTCAGACTTCAGGGGGGTAGTTAAAACCAACCTGATCTTTCCCTGCTGCAGAACGTATGAAGCTCTGTCCCTTAGGCCGGTTTCAGGACCAGCATAAGCCACACTGTTAAAGCCAAAGGCCGTTTTATAAAAGTGTGCTGATTGTTTGGCATTTCCTACATACAGCTCCACATGGTCTGTCCCGTTGAGCGGAAGGAAATCCTGCGTTAATGTTTCTTTTTCTACAAATTGAGTTTGCATGATTTTTTATTTAATTTTTCGTTAGTATCAGTTTTTGTTATTCTATATTGATCTGCCAGCTCTTGTGGTAGCTTTCGTCTTCAATTTTTACAGCATCTTCTGTAAGCATCAGCGGGCGAAAGGGATCGATCATTACGGCCAGTTCTTCAGTTTTTTCCTTTCCTATGGATTTCTCTACAGTACCCGGGTGCGGTCCGTGGGGGATACCGCCGGGATGCAGCGTAATCTGTCCCTTGACCACGCTCTTTCTGCTCATGAAATCACCATCTACATAATATAAAACTTCATCACTGTCAACATTACTGTGATTATAGGGAGCAGGAATGGAGAGTGGGTGGTAGTCGTATTTGCGGGGTACAAAAGAGCAGATGACGAAATTATGTCCTTCAAAGGTTTGGTGCACCGGAGGCGGCTGATGCAAACGGCCTGTGATCGGCTCAAAGTCGTGTATGGAAAAAGCCCAGGGGTAGTGAAAGCCATCCCAGCCCACAAAGTCGAAGGGATGTGTACCATAGGTATAAGGATAGATGAGACCTTGTTTCTTGATGAGCACTTTAAAATCTCCCAGTTCATCATTGGTCTCCAGTTCTGTGGGTTTCCTGATGTCGCGTTCGCAATAAGGAGAATGTTCCATCAGCTGTCCGTACTCATTCCTGTAGCGTTTGGGGCTGCGGATGGGGCTAAAGCTCTCCACGATAAACAAACGGTTTTTCTCGTCGTCGAACTGCAGCTGATAAATTGTGCCGCGCGGTACTACAAGATAATCACCGTAACTGAACCTGATCTTTCCAAACCCGGTTTTTAGCAGTCCTGAACCCTCATGGATGAAGATCACCTCATCGGCCTGGCTGTTTTTGTAGAAGTAATCCGTCATGGATTTCCGCGGAGCGGCGAGCGAAATGTGCAGGTCGCTGTTCACCAGCACAGGCTTCCTGCTTTGCAGGTAATCATCTTCTGGCGCGATATTAAAACCGATCAGCGAAGTGTGCTTCAGGTGTTTCTCCCTGGCGATTTTGGGCTCTACCGAATACGGTTCGCCCAGTGACTTGACGATTGTTGGGGGATGACAGTGATAAACAAGCGAGTATAAACTTGAAAACCCTTCTGTGGATACCAGTTCCTCTGCATAAAGCTCGCCGTTTGGTTTACGGAAAACAGTATGCCTTTTAGGCGGAATGGTACCTAAAGTATGATAAATGGGCATAACTATAGGAATATATATTGGTTAAAATATGGGAACGTATAAAAAACGTGAGAACGTTAAATACACTGAATTGCTGGGAAGAGCTTAAATGGAGTACTGGGCAAAAATGAGCTTAGAGAGCATAGCATATCTGAAGGAAGCCAAAACCTGGCTGGAAATCCGTTCCTGATATTTGATATTGCTATTTGTCATATAATACGTTTGCTAATTTAAGAATTAAATCAGCAGTAATCAAAATTATCCTTAGATTCTAATTGTTGTAGATTTAAATCATATTCCATTGAAAATCTCTAGCTTTGATCTATATCAAGCGTAACCGCTGCCAAACATAAACTATATGAAGCTAGTATCTTACATAACAGAAGACAGAGAGCACCTGGGGGTTTTCGTCAATGGTCATATCTATAACCTCCATTCCTGTGATAAGCAAATTCCAAATGACATGAATGCATTTCTGAAGGATGCCGAAGTGCTGATGGAACGGGCACTGGCAATTGATGCCAAAATTAAATCTGCTGAAATAGAACCCAAAGAAGAGGCCTTCTATGAAGTGATCGCGCCGGTACCACATCCTGCGTCATGCCGCGACGGTTATGCATTCCGCCAGCATGTAGCTGCTGCACGGAGAAACAGGAAAGTGGATATGATTGCCGAGTTCGACCAGTATCCTATATTTTACTTTACCAACCACAACGCTGTCAGCGGGCCCGGGGAGATCGAATGTATGCCGGATCATTTCCAGAAACTGGATTTTGAACTGGAGGTAGCTATTGTGATCGGGAAAAAGGGAAGGAATATCACTGCTGCCGAAGCCGATAGTTATATTGCCGGGTACATGATCATGAATGATATGAGTGCACGCACACTTCAGATGGAGGAAATGCTGCTCAACCTGGGGCCTGCAAAGGGTAAAGATTTTTCTACTATAATTGGTCCATGGCTGGTTACTCCTGATGAGCTTGAAGAATTTCGTACCGATGCCAAACCGGGACATACCGGTAATGCCTATAACTTAAAGATGACCTGTACAGTGAACGGCAAGCAGGTATCGGCAGGGAATATGGCAGATATGGACTGGACCTTTGCGGAAATTATAGAACGCTGTGCTTATGGTGTGGATATCCTTCCTGGTGATGTAATCGGATCAGGAACCGTTGGAACGGGATGCTTTCTGGAACTCAATGGTACCGGTCTTTTGAATGATCCCAATTATCAGCCTCAATGGTTGCAGGATGGGGATGTGGTAGAGATGGAGATTACAGGTCTTGGCCGTTTGAGCAATACCATCCGCAAGGCTGACACAGATTTTTCTATCTTAGCACTAAAAAAATAATGCTTAGCCTCAATGTTTCCGAGTTAACTCCTGCCCAGCTTCAGAACTATATGCATTATGCTGTAGCACCAAGGCCCATTTGCTTCGCGACAACTGTGGATAAGGCGGGAAATGTAAATCTGAGTCCTTTCAGTTTTTTCAATATGTTTAGTACAAATCCACCGATGTGTATATTTTCTCCTGCCAGAAGGGTACGGGACAATACGACCAAACATACGCTGGAGAATATCCTGGAGGTGAAGGAGTGTGTTATTAATATCGTCAATTATCCCATGGTGCAGCAGATGAGCCTGGCGAGTACCGAATATGCAAAAGGTATCAACGAATTTGAGAAGGCCGGTTTTACCATGCAGGCTTCGCAGTTGGTAAGGCCACCGCGGGTTGCCGAGGCTCCGGTGCAGATGGAGTGTATAGTAAAGGAGGTTATCCATCTTGGGGAGCAGCCCGGGGCAGGTAATCTGGTGCTGGCAGAAGTAAAGCTGATCCATATCAAAGAAGAGATTCTGGACAACGAAGGCAAGATTGATCAGGCTAAGATCGACCTGGTGGCGCGGCTGGGGGGTGACTGGTATTGCCGTGTCACACAGGATAACCTGTTTCAGGTGGCGAAGCCCCTAACTACACTGGGGATAGGGGTGGATGCACTGCCAAAGCAGGTTAGAAATTCATATGTGCTCACCGGAAATGACCTCGGCATGCTGGGAAATATCGAACATATACCTTCAGAAGAAGAAATCGATATGATCAGGAATGATGAAGCTGTAAAAGAGGTGCTGGATGCCACGATTGGTGATGCGGTAAACCGTCAGCGTGAATTACATGAACTGGCAAAAGAAATGCTCAAAAGAGGTGAAGTGCTCAGTGCCTTAAAAGTAGTACTGCTGGAAAGTTAAAGAATACTTACGGCTTTCATCAGCCTGCTGCGGTAATAGGCATTGAGGGTAGTGATCGTTACGCCATGTGCCTTCCCCGAGGTAGAATGGATAAAGTGTATCGTATCACACTCTATCTCTGCAATAATGCCTACGTGGCCTACAACCCGTCTGCGTGGATTGGTTCCCGTGAATACCAGTACATCCCCAACTTTTGCATTCTCCAGTTTGATTGGTTTTCCGGCTACATTAAATTCCGTTGATGAGCGCGGAACATCAAAACCGAAATTGTGAAAAACATAGCTGACAAATCCCGAGCAGTCGAAACCTACCGAGGGGTTACTGCAGGCGTAACGGTAAGGAACACCGATCATTGTTTTTGCAAAGCTGATCAGTTTGCTTGCCGGTGTTTCAGTACTAAAGTGTGAATTGAGCTTGTCGACCAGTTCCCTGTACTTTGCAGGAACCGTCTGCGCTTCGCCGGAGGTGGCGAAAAACAGACTGAAAAAGAATAAAATGAGGACTTTTTTCATATTATTTGCCCTAAAGATATTAAAATAATATTCATTAGGACAAATACCCCATAAAAAATTATGGGGTAGTAACGGCAACGGGAAGAATCTTACCGTTAAAGAATTTATGGCCCGTTGCAGCGAAATCAGCAACATATTTGCCCATTTCAAAGGCCATCACAGGTGATTCATATCCAGGGAAGGCCTGCTCCAGCATTTCTGTTTGTGCAGAACCCAGTGCCAGGCAGTTCACTTTGACTCCGGTATCTGCAAGCTCATAGGCCAGGCATTCTGTCAATGTGGCCAGGGCTCCTTTACTCGAAGAATAGGCCGCAAGACCGGGAAACTTTACACTACCCTGGAAACCTCCCATACTACTGATATTTACAATATGGCCGCCGGCTTGCATCAGCGGCTGTACATTTTTGATCATATTGAAGTGACCTATGACATTGCTCTGGAACATATTCTGCATATCCTCTGCGGTAGTGTCGGCGAAAGATTTGTTGACCAGTGCTCCTGCATTGTTGATCAGGATATCTACATGGCCCAAACGCTGTTGAAGAAATGGTACCAGCGCTGCATAGTCGTCATGTACAATGTCAAATTCAACAGGCAGCAGTGTACAATCGGGGTTAATGCTGCGTGCAATTTCCAGCAGTTTCCGCAGTTTATCGGCAGATCTGGCAATGCAAACCACCTTGTTTTCCGTTTTTAAAGTAAATTCCAATGCGGTTTCGAAACCTATTCCACTGCTGGCGCCTGTTAATACAATATTCATCTTAGTCTTCTTCTGTAATCAGTTGGGTAACCGGATTGGCAATCACATGCAGTCCGTCGTTAATTAATTTTTTATGGTCAGGTTCATTGGAAGCTTTCATCTCCAGGTAAATCCTGATTTCTTTTTCCAGTTCGGGGTACGAACCGGTGTAATGCAATATTTCTAACATTTCCAGCGCACATAGCCAGTCTGTTCTGAAGTCTGTTTTCAACTGACTGAACAAAGCCGGGATTTCCTCAGGACTGGCCTTTCCATCTCTGATCATTCTTACCGACCTGTAAATGCCATGTAACCGTGTGGTAGTGGCATCATAACTCAGCTTCGTGGTTTGTTTTTCACTGATATGCGTGATTTCCTCATAAGCTTCCTTATCTGCGGCACCATTGAAAACTGATACTATCTTTTCTCCAACAGCCATATCATATGTTCCCCATTCAGGCATAAACAGTACGTTTCCATTGCCTTCCTTCACGGTACATTGCTCAAAGGTAATCATCACAATTTTATCAGCACTGCGCAAAATGTTTTTCACAAGTCCTGAAACCACGATCCCACTTTCAAAGTTAAGAATGCCAGTTTTTCCTTCCGCTATCTGAATGTTTTCCAGATCTGCCCTGCTAAAGTTTTCCAAAGGCAGCGATATGTCTTTTAGTTTGCCAACAGGCGAAGAAAATCCATCCTGATGATAAGATTTGCCATGTCCTTCCAGCTGTTTATGATCAACAGCCAATGCAGAGGGGCCGGTGGTTTTAACAAAGGTCAGTTCATCATGCATATCGATGCCCATGTCGTTAAAAACACCAGTAACCTGTAAACCTGAGCTGTAGACTGCTGTAGCAGGATTACGCGATTCCATCGCCTTGATGATGCTTTCTGATCCCCCTTTCCTGAATGACATCGTATCCGCAAACTGCTCCAGCACGTCGATCAGGTTTTGGAAAGTCTCTGTGACAAACAGCTGAGGCTGCGTTTTAGTGATATCATATGCGTAATTGAGCGTGTCAATTGTATAGGGGATCTTTTTTACGCTATCCATCATACATGAAGCACTTTCACCAATTGAAGAGAGTAATCCTGCACCATAGATCTTTGGGTCGGAAAGACTGCCGATCAGTCCGTATTCTACCGTCCACCAATGCAACCTGCTGAGTAAAGCCATTTCTGAAGGTTCACCCATATTGTCAGCAATTTCTTGCAGCACTTGTTCCGCTTTCGCGATTTCATATTCAGGCGCATCCACAGCTTCTTTGAGAATAGACAAGGCACGGATTGCTTCGTACAACTCAAAATCTTTGGCAGAGAACATCGCTTTTGCGCCAATAGATCCGATATAACTCAGGTAACTGTTGTAATCAGCATCTGCAATAATAGGGGCGTGGCCGGCCGACTCGTGGATGATATCCGGGGCTGGGGTATATTCAATATGATTGATCTGGCGGATGTCTGCGGCGATAACCAGTACGCGGTAAGCCTGGTACTCCATAAATGCTGCAGGAGGAATAAAGCCATCTACTGTGACTGCACCCCATCCCAGTTTACCCAGATTGTCGTTCATGGTTTGCAGATCCGGAATATATTCAATGCTTAGTCCGGCACGCTGTAATCCTTTAATATATGGATAGTAGGCTACATCCTTGAGGTAACTGTAATTCTGACGCATCACATAACGCCATACGGCCTGGTCTACCGGGGTATATTTATCGTAGTTCTGATCTACAATAAACTGCCTTAAATGCCGCGGCAGTTTTGCTACCTGCGGATTGTTAAAGTCATTAAAATCGCTCATAACCCTTTTATATTTGATGGGTCTAAAGTTAAACCTGTATGAAGGATTAATCAAGAGACCGGCCATCCTTTTACTTTTGGCTGATTTATTTTTTCACCTTGAAAGAGAAGTGCGTCTGGATAAAATAACTGGCTACAGCTAAAATGATGGTAGTAACAAATTTTGCTACTGAAGGGTAGAAGTTGAAACTCTGTACCATGATCTTGATCATCGCAAAATTTAGCATCAGATTGGTGCTCACTACGATGGCGTAGCGGAACATCTGTATTCTTCCCTTGAGTTCCGACGTGGTAAATACCAGATATTTATTGAGTGTAAAGCCAACAATAAACGTCAGCGGGGCCTCAATAATCAGCGTTGCTACGGGCGCAGTAATCAGATAGGGCCGAAAGCTCAGGTTTACATCCTGCTGATGCAGTACATAATTGTAAATCAGGAAATATAAAATAATGCCTATTGCGGTATTCGTGCCACCGGAAACGATGTACCTGAAAGTATGCAAAGACAGCCAGCGTGAAAATGGTGGATAAAAGAA
Source organism: Pedobacter sp. MC2016-15 (assembly GCF_026239695.1). GTDB lineage: Bacteria > Bacteroidota > Bacteroidia > Sphingobacteriales > Sphingobacteriaceae > Pedobacter. The sequence goes on from NZ_JAPIVS010000003.1 coordinate 59,445, forward strand.
GTCAATAAATCTGAGAAGGGCTTTGCGCATATTTAAATTTGGTACTCGATAAGCGGCGCAATTTAGGGATTGCATATCATTTCCCGAAATTATGTATAGTTAGCGTGCCGGGGGGGCAGAGATAAAATCGATCACTGCACAGTATTTGTAACCTGTATGGTTCCTGATATTTACACCCACTAGTCTCAGTTGGTAGGCTGTTCCTAAGATCGTCTTACGGTGGCCCAGATCAGGAACATTCTTATCGAGCAGTAACATACATACATTGGCCAGACCTTTGGAGAAACCGAATGCGAGGTTTTCTCCCATGGATCTCCGAGGATAGTATTTACCAATCCTGTCCTGAACAGTTCTGCCATCCGAAGACTTATGGCCGGCTTTATTATTTTTGCTGAGGTCTTTGGCATGTTGCTGCGCCACCCATGTCAGCGTTTCATCGGGACTGAACAGGGGCAGGTCCCTGATGATTTCCAGATCCTCTTTAAGTCCCCTGTAGTATCTGTCTTTACGATTTACCCTCAGCTCATCATAATTGCTGTAGCGTTGCATGTCTACATTATAAGCATTGACAAAATCCTGAAAATAGGTCTCAAAGAACTTCCTGCCGTCTGTGCGGGCAAGGTTCATGTAAAATACAATTTGTTTTTCTTCTTCGTTGAGATAATCTGCGTTTCTGGCGGTGTTGGCATTGTCAAGTTCTTCCTGGCTCCACATATTGCTGTTGGATTGGGCCTTTAGTGTAAAAGAACAAATCAGTAAAAGAAAGAAAAGAATCGGATTGAGTTTCATTTGTCGTGTTGATACCGGGTTTATGTGTTGATGCCACAGTAACAATAATGAGACCAATGCTATTGCAAATGGTTTAAATAAAAAAACCTGCCGGGAGACAGGTTTTATATTGTAAAGAGTTTAAGATTTTCTCAGGAGGTTTTTCCAGCTTACCCTGCTTTCGATCAGCTCATTCAGATCTTTAATTTCGATGCGCTGCTGCTCCATACTGTCGCGGTGGCGGATGGTAACGGTGTCATCTTCAAGAGTCTGGTGATCAATTGTGATACAGAAAGGCGTACCTATGGCATCCTGTCTGCGGTAGCGTTTTCCAATCGAATCTTTTTCTTCGTAAACGACGTTGTAATCCAGCATCAGATTGTTCATGATCGCCTGTGCTTTTTCCGGCAAACCGTCCTTTTTTGTCAAAGGCAGGATGGCAGCTTTAATTGGTGCAAGGCATGGGTGTAAATGAAGCACGGTACGGCTGTCAACTTTATCACCTTCAGTAAGGTCCTGCTGCTCAAAAGCATTGATCATCGTCAGCAGGAACATGCGGTCTAAACCGATTGAAGTTTCAATCACATATGGAATGTAGTTTCCATAAGGTTTGCCTTCTGCATTCAGCTCGTTGTCAAAGTACTGCATTTTTTTACCGGAATACTCCTGATGCTGACTCAAATCGAAGTCTGTACGGCTGTGAATACCTTCTACTTCTTTGAATCCGAATGGGAATTCGAACTCAATATCCACTGCTGCATTGGCATAATGAGCCAGCTTGGCATGGTCGTGATATTTGTATTTCGCAGGGTCTGTACCCAGGGCAGTATGCCATTTCAACCTGGCTTCTTTCCAGTAAGCGTACCATTTCATTTCTTCGCCCGGACGAACAAAAAATTGCATCTCCATTTGTTCAAATTCGCGCATACGCATGATGAACTGACGGGCAATCACCTCATTTCTGAAGGCTTTACCAATCTGGGCAATACCAAAAGGAATTTTCATTCTTCCTGATTTTTGTACGTTGAGGAAGTTTACAAAAATACCCTGTGCAGTTTCCGGACGCAGGTACACTTCTTCGGCACCTTCAGCCATGGCACCAAACTGGGTGCTGAACATCAGGTTAAACTGGCGTACATCTGTCCAGTTTTTTGTACCGCTCACCGGGCATGCAATTTCATGCTCCTCGATCAGTACTTTTAGCTGCGGCAGGTTCTCTGCTTTCAGCGCCTCATTCATATCGGCCTGAAGTTTTGCTGCTTTATCTGTTTTCCCGTCTTTTTCATAACGGGCAATTTTATCTTCTAGTAACTGGTCGGCACGGTAACGTTTTTTTGAATCTTTATTATCGATCATCGGATCACTGAAGCCGTCTACATGTCCGCTGGCTTTCCATACTTTAGGGTGCATAAATATCGCGGAATCGATACCTACAATATTTTCGTGCATCTGCACCATTGATTTCCACCAGTATGTTTTGATATTATTTTTCAGTTCAGCACCCATCTGACCGTAGTCATACACGGCACTTAATCCATCATAAATTTCACTGCTTTGAAATACAAAACCGTATTCTTTAGCGTGAGAGATCACATTTTTAAATTGTTCGTCGTTATTCGTTTTGGCCATAATACTGCAAAGATAGAAAGTTGAGGGTAATTTTGACCGAATAAGTAAGTACTAATTATTACTTTTGAAAGGGATAGCGGTGGAGCTGTTAAAAAGGGCTTTTTCCATATCATTAAAGATTTTAAAATTCAGGCATTGAGTATACAGGTAGAAGGTTTATCTAAAACATTTGCAGAGCAAAAGGCAGTAGACCAGATCAGTTTCACAGCTGTTCCGGGAAAAGTTCTGGGTTTTCTGGGTCCCAATGGTGCAGGTAAATCTACCACCATGCGGATGCTGACGGGGTATTTGCAGCCAACGTCAGGAACAGCAACCCTGGGTGGCTTTGATACACAGCGTGAAAGCCTGGGGATGCGGCGCATTCTGGGATACCTGCCAGAGAATACACCTTTATATACGGATATGTATGTCAGGGAATTTCTGGCCTTCGTAGCAGATACCTATCAGCTGCATCAACCAAAACTTAAAGTCAGGGAGGTTATTGAAAGGGTAGGTCTGGGTGATGAACAGCATAAGAAAATCTCTATGCTCAGCAAAGGCTATAAACAACGTGTTGGGCTGGCCCAGGCAATGATCCACGACCCGCAGATCCTGATCCTTGATGAACCTACTACAGGGCTTGATCCCAACCAGCTTACTGATATCCGCGAACTGATCAGAAATCTGGGCAGGGACAAAACGGTGATTCTCTCCACACATATCATGCAGGAAGTGGAAGCTCTTTGTGAGCAGGTTGTGATCATCAATAAAGGGAAAATTGTGGCAGATTCTCTGTTAACTGATCTCAAAAGCAAACATAAAACTGACTCTTTAGAAGAAATATTCAGATCTTTAACACACTGAAATATAGCGTTTTGTTTAACAACTATTTTGTTTGGCAACCTTTTTGTTTAGCTATAAACGGGATTTTGTCCCGCTAACTAAATAAAGACAATTATGAAAAAGTTATTTTTACTAACCGCTATCGCCGGTATGTTTGCATTCTCAAATGTGTCTGCACAAACTAAAGATCCGGCTATGTCTGGCTCCAAAATTGGAATAGGTGCTGAATTTGCTTTCCCAACAGGTGACTTTGGTGATGCTTATAAATTGGGATATGGTGGAACGTTACAATTCCAGACACCAATCATAGAGAAATTGAATTTCACTGCATCTGCGGGCTACCTGACCTTTAGAGGTGAGGATATCGCTACAATAGGTGGAACTACTATCAGAAATGCAGATTTAAATGTAATTCCGGTTAAAGCAGGTATCAACTACTTCCTTGCAGAAAACTTTTATGTAGGTGGTGAGCTGGGTGCTGCTTTTGGTACAGGTGATAATTCAAAAACTTCTTTTGCCTATACACCGCATATCGGTATTGAGTTCCCTGTATCTGACAAAGGATCTCTGGATCTTAGCGCAAGATACGAAGAGTGGTCAACCAACTATGATGGACCAGGTAATACCAACTTCAATTTCAAATCAAGATTTGTTGGCTTAAGGCTGGCTTATAACTTCGGTTTGTAATCCATCAGCTAAAAATTATAAAAGGCAGTCCTGACAAGGGCTGCCTTTTTTTTATGCGTAATTGGCATATGTAGCATAATTCATCTAACTTCGGCATCATTATCATCATTCATGTACGCAGTATTTAAACGCGAAATATTCAGTTTGTTAAATTCCCTGATGGCCTACATTACCATCGGTGTATTCCTGTTGGTATCCGGCTTGCTCCTCTGGTTTTTCCCTGATACATCAATTCTGGAGTACGGTTATGCAGAACTGAACGGGTTTTTCAATCTGACGCCATTTCTGTTCATGTTTTTAATTCCTGCGATTACCATGCGCTCATTTGCCGAAGAGCGTAGAGAAGGTACTTATATTTTGCTGGCGAGCAGACCGCTAACCGACTGGCAGATTATCCTGGCCAAATACTTTGCCTGCCTGCTGCTCATCTTATTTGCGCTGCTGCCTACCTTATTATATTATTATACCATTGTTCAGCTGGGCATGCCTAAAGGAAATATTGACGGAGGGGCTGTAGCAGGTTCCTATATAGGGCTGCTGCTGCTGGGCGGAGCTTTTGCAGCTATCGGTGTCTTTTCTTCATCGGTCACCAAAAATCAGGTGATTGCTTTTGCGGTATCTGTTTTTATCTCCTTTATTGTTTATAGCGGCTTTGATGCCATGAGTAAAATCTTTGCGCTAGGCCTGCTGGAAGATGTATTTATATGGCTGAGTGTAAACGCTCATTTTCAATCGATGAGCAGGGGTGTTCTGGATACCCGCGATCTGGTGTATTTTATCAGCTTCACGTTATTGTTTCTGGGAGCAACCAAACTTGTGATCGGAGGTAGAAAATGGTAGCAGGCAAGAAAAATAAATGGTTAATGCCATTGCTTTTTATCATCGTTCTCATCATTGCAAATATTGGATCTTCCTATTTTTATACGCGCTTTGATTTCACACGTGAAAAGCGGTTTACACTACATCCAAAGTCGATGGCTATTCTGGCGAAAGCCGATAAAGAAATTACCGTTACCGTATTTTTGGATGGCAATCTGCCGGCTGCATTTAAAAGGCTTAAAAACGCTACTTCAGATTTGCTGGACGACTACAAGGCCAGTTCAGGAGTAAAGATCAAGGTTGTTTTTACTGATCCTCTGGAGGGGCTCGACCAGCAGGCACAGGATACAGTTTTGCAAAATCTATACAGCATTGGTATTGAGCCTACCAATCTGAATATTAAAAACGAGGCTGGCTTTACCCAAAAGACAGTTTTCCCTATGGCTGTTGTACAGGCTGGCGACAGGCAGCTGCCGGTAAAACTATTACAGAACCTCGATGCTGCTGGTAACTACGAACAAAATATCAACAACTCAATCCAGAATCTGGAATATGTGTTCAGTTCGGCGATTAAAAAAGTCAGTACTGGTGAAAACCCGCGTATAGGATTTACTGAAGGCAATGGTGAGCCGGCAGACCCTTTTATCAGTGACGCGATGAGATCACTTTCCGACAGCTATGAGGTGGGAAGGGTAGACCTGAATGTAATCAGTAAGGAGGGACTGGACAAATTGAAAGTTCTCTTTATCACCAAACCTCAGAAAGAATTTTCTGAAGCGTTAAAATACAAGATCAACTACTTTGTGATGAATGGCGGACGTATAGTCTGGAGCATCGACCAGGTGAGTGCGGATCTGGATAGTCTGAAAGGGAAAGGGGAGCAGCTTGCCTTTAACAACAAGCTCAACCTGGATGACATGCTTTTTATGTATGGGGCCAGAATAAACTACAACCTGGTGGCGGATTTAAACGCTGCGGAGATCCCCCTGGCAATGGGCGGCGGAGAGCATCGCGACATCCAGATGGCACCATGGGTATACTATCCTGTACTCGTCCCTGATGCCTCCCCGGGTCTGGTAAAAAACATTGATGGGATCCGTACAGAGTTCCTGAGTACTGTAGATACTATTGGTGTGAAAGGGGTACGCAAGACTGTACTGCTACATACATCACCCTACCACATTGAGCACAATACCCCCGAAGTATTATCCCTGCAGATTGTTGCTGAAGCCCCGGATCAGCGCCGGTACCTTCATCCTCCTGCAATGGCAGCGGTATTGCTGGAGGGATCCTTTCCCTCGGTGTTTCTCAACAGGCAGGCACCCGCCGGGATTACAGAAAACTTCCCTGCCGGAGCGCTGAGCAAACCCACCAAAATGATCGTCATCGGTGATGGAGATATCTTTAAAAATCAGGTTAGCGGCCGTGACGGATCAGTATTTCCGCTTGGATTTGACCGGTACACACAAAGAAATTTCGGAAATAAGGCATTGCTTTTAAATATCGCAGATTATCTGTCTTCAGATGATAATTTGATTGATCTTCGCAATAAAGAGGTCAGAGTCAGGTTACTGGATAAACAGCTTCTGCGCAGTGAAAAGCTGAAATGGCAGCTGATCAATGTGATTGTGCCCTTATTGCTGTTAATATCATTCGCGATTTTTCAACATTATTACCGCAAGTATAAGTATGCAAGGTAATTTTTATATTTTTGAGAATTGACAAGTTCATAATTATGAGATTTATAGTATCCACATCAACACTTTTAAAACATTTACAAACAGTCAATGGTGCTTCAAGCAGCAGTACTGTTTTGCCGATACTGGAAAACTTTCTTTTCGAGATCAAAGATGGCAGTCTGACTATCTCTGCTACAGATTTGCAGACCAGCATGACTACGTCATTGCCTGTAGAGTCTAAAGAAGGCGGAAAAGTAGCTGTACCGGCGAGAATCTTGTTAGATACTTTAAAAACACTTCCTGATCAGCCGATTTCTTTCAATATTGATGATGCTTCATTTTCAATAGAGATCAGCGCAGGTGACGGAAAGTACAAACTGAGTGGTGAAAACGGAGATGATTTTCCAAAGATCCCTACAGTAGAAAATGCTTCTTCGGTAAATCTTCCGGCATCTGTACTGACTGAGGCCATCACAAAGACAATTTTTGCCGTGAGCAGTGATGAACTACGCCCGGCGATGACAGGTGTTTTCTGCCAGCTTTCTGACCAGTTTATCACTTTTGTAGCTACTGATGCCCATAAATTGGTTAGATACAGACGTATGGACAGCAAAGCTGATAAAACAGCTTCATTCATTCTTCCTAAAAAAGCTTTGACACTGTTGAAAGCTGCCTTGCCTTCTACAGACATCAATGTTTCTGTAGATTATAATGCTACAAGTGCTTTTTTCAAATTTGAAAATATCAACCTGGTATGCCGTCTGATTGATGAGCGTTACCCGGATTATGAAGCGGTAATTCCTGCCAATAATCCTAACAAATTAATTATTGACAGGGCTTTGTTCCTGAATACTTTACGCCGTGTGGTTATTTTTGCTAACAAAACCACTCACCAGGTAAGATTAAAAATCAACGGAAGTGAACTTAATATCTCTTCTGAAGATCTGGACTTCGCGAATGAAGCTCACGAACGTTTGAGCTGCCAGTATGAAGGTGAAGACCTGGAGATTGGCTTCAATGCACGTTTCCTGATCGAGATGCTGAGCAATCTCGGTGGCGAGGAAGTTACCCTGGAGCTATCTACACCTAACCGTGCAGGACTGCTTATCCCTCAGACAAATGATGACAATGAAGATGTGCTGATGCTGGTGATGCCGGTGATGCTGAATAACTATAACTAATTAAAAAGATACTACCTTTGAGCGTCATTATGCAGGATTCAGATATTCTTTCATAATGACGTTTTTTTATAAGCAAGATACCTACCTATGGACATCATTAATCAGCTGATACAATTTATTCTGCACACAGATGTAGAATTAGTAAAACTCGTAAGTAGTTACCAAACCTGGACCTACCTCATTTTATTCCTTATTATTTTTGCCGAAACCGGATTTGTGGTGACTCCTTTTTTACCGGGAGACTCGATGTTATTCGCCGTGGGTGCTTTGATCGCAAAAGGTGGAACCGGCCTTGATATCTGGCTGATGTTTTTCCTTCTTACCGCTGCCGGTATTTTGGGTAACAGTCTGAACTACCGTCTTGGCATGTTCTTCGGCATTAAGGTTTTCAAGGAGGAGAATAAAATCCTGAAACTGGAATACTACAACAAATCTCATATGTTTTTTGAGAAACATGGTGGAAAGGCAATTATTTTCAGCCGTTTCCTTCCTATTATCAGAACTGTAGCTCCATTTGTTGCCGGTGTGGCCAGGATGCCTTTCGGAAAATTCACCTACTTCAATGTCCTGGGTGGTATTGCATGGATCTCTACCTTATTGTTCGCGGGCTTCTTAATGGGGCAGATCCCTTTCATTAAAAATAACTTTTCTGCGGTAATTGCATTCATTGCCATCGTGACGTTTGCACCAATTGTTTTTGCAGCAGTGAAATCAATGTTCAAGCCTAAGGAAACTACTTAGAAGGAGGCATGTTTTCAAGGTTTGGCTGGCCAGCGTCAACCCATGCAGAATACCAGTAGGAGCCGGTAGCCAGGACTGCTGCGCGCATCTGTTTTTCTACCATGTGGTTTAGCCTGTGGTGGTAGGTATTGGAGTACTCGAATGAATACTGTTTGCCCAGCTGTCCCTTCCTTTTGCTGTAGCTGTATTTGCGCCAGGAGGGGAAGGTATTGTTCAGCTCAGCTTCGAGTTTTAATGTGCTGTCTACCAGTCCGTGGGTATGCTGAATAATTTTCCATGCCTCCTTTAGCGGATCTTCGATATAGACTGCCCTGCCTACCACAAAATTGTATCGTTCAGAAAATAGTTCGGGGAGCCTGCTCTCCCAGAAACCGTGGATACCTGTCTGGTTTGTCAGCTGTCCATTGTGGTTTTCTGTAGTATGCAACGGTACGTGTGCATCGCCCAGGTAATGCCCCAGGTAGGTGGATCTGCTCAGGATCCTCATAGAATCCCGGTCTTTGAAAGCATTCACGAGCTGGTAGTAGCTGCGCTGAATCTGCCAGGGAAGAATCCCATTTTTCTGCAGTCGAGTATCTCCGTATCTCTTTAGGGCATCATCCCATTTGCGGGGAATACTATCGATAACTCTTTCATATACTTCGACATCCAGATAGTGCCGGGCTGCTTCAGCTGTATCGGCATAACGCCTCTTATCAGGGTCGGTGGCATGGCTGCTGATATAGGAGATATTGTTTTTAAAGAACCTGTTCATCCCTGTCGGCAGGATAAATACGGCGAGTTCATTGATCCGCATATGAGCGAAGAAGCCCCAGGAACAGGTGAGCAGGAGAGTGGTAAGGAGCATTCCGGAGATGAAGTATTTTTTCATCCCCGGAATGTAATGTCAAAAGCTGATATGCTGGTAATTAAATTTTCATGTGAATTTAATTTTTTTTAGCGGTCATGAAGCTATCATGATCTTGTAGTCAATCATTATGTGATCTGAAAGATCAGGATGGTTTCAGCAAACGCGATGCGAAAGGGCGTGTAAACTCATTTAGTTCCGTAGTAAGGCTGCGGATCATGTCTGTATCATCCTGGCTAAGCGCCGCACGCAGTTTGTCCAGAATTTCCCTCGTTCCGGAAATATCCATTGAGGTCAGCACAAATCTGTGCCTTTCGATAAACTGTCCGGCAAGATAGGCCAGCTGCTCGCCTTCAGCCCTTGCCTGATCAAGCATCCTTTGTGCCGCCGCTGATGATGGGGCAGGCTCCTTATACATATCTTCATCCGGCAAGCTGATGAAAGAACGGTTTCCATCCATGATGTCGGCTTGTATGGCTGCACCAAGAGCAACAATCTCATCAGGGTTGATCTGCTCATTTGGCTGTTTCCCAAAAAGCTCAGTCACCTGTGCTTTCACATATGGCGTACGGGTAGAACCTCCTACCAGCAGTACGTCGTCAATAGCTGCTGTTGTCAGTTTTGCATCGGCAATTGCCTGTTTACAAAGGTTGATGGTGTCAGTTACCATAGCGGCAATCAGCTGTTCAAAAGTCTGCCTGTCAAGTGTACACCAGATTTCTCCAAGCTTTTCGTTATAGATATTTTGGGTGCTCAGTGCGATCTTGGCTTCTTCTGCTTTCAGGCGCAGCTGCTGCATCAGACTTGGAGTGGCTGCTGTTGATGCGGCATCCAGGTTATTTTTATCAATCCAATAGTTGAGGATCGTGCGGTCAAAATCATCCCCGCCGGGGAAACTGTTTCCTTTGGTGGACAACACCTCAAATATGCCGTTGTGGATGCGCATTACAGAGACTGTGAATGATCCCCCGCCAAGATCGTAGACAGCAATAGTCTTTTGGTCCATAGGATCTAAGCCAATACCATAGGTTAAACTGGCAGCAGTAGTTTCATTTACAATCTTGATCACATCTAAACCCGCCAGACGGCCTGCATTTCTGGTAGCCATACGCTGACTGTCAGTAAAGTATGAAGGAACGGTAACCACTGCTTTGTTAACCGGGGTTTTCAAGGCATGCTCAGCACGTTTTTTTAGTTCTTTCAGGATTTCTGTTGTCACCTGCAGCGGTTTGTATACCTGGTTTTGAGGAAGCTCATTCTCAGGGCGTCCAAGCAGGGCTTTCTGAGACAAAACGGTATTGGCGGCATCAGTAATCAGTAATGCTCTGGCCTCATTTCCTATCAGAGGTACACCGGCAGCATCGAAATGTACAATTGAGGGCATCAAATGACCTTTGCCGGTATCATTGATCACTTTTGGGTTTCGATCAGGATCTATAAAGGCGATCAGGCTGTTGCTTGCTCCCAAATCAATGCCTACAATGATCTCTGCTTTCTGTAATGTACCCGTTGCCAGGTTAATGGATATTTTTGCCATAAGGCAAATCTAGGAATGTTTTGAAGTTTATTTGTTTTGGAGTTGTAATGTTTTTTGAGTCGTTGCCGCAGTTTCAGTCATCTCCTTTTTGTGCAGGTTAAATACCCAAAGCACAATATCCTGATAACTATCAGTTCCCTTTTTCTGGTTGTTAATCTTCAGAAATTTGTCCAGCGCCGTGCCCATGTAGGCAGACATATCGCCATTATATTTTCTCCAGAATTCATGTTCTTCTTTAAAATCAGCCAGCGTGTTGGCATTGATTTCCTTCAGCAGTCTTGAAAAATCTTCAGGAGATTTGAGCCTGATCTCAAATAAAACACTTCTGAGAATATTGTAATAGCCAGAATAACGGAAATTGACATCAGTGTTGTTGATGCTGACGAGATAGCCGATCAGGTTAGCTTCATCCTCACGGGCGATTCCAAGGGTGTGGGATATTTCGTGACTGGTGACAAATGGCAGCTCCATATATGGCAGCCGCATATTGACATTGGCTTCGCCGGAAAGTGGGCAGTAGTAGCCTTCAATTCCGATTTTGCTGATCAGCCAGCTAAACATTACCGGTTTCACTGCTGGTGCCCGATAAGAGAAAAAAGAATTTTCTTTTGCCATCAGGTCATATCCGGCTTTTGAGTGATCCCTCAGGTCATTGATATCATATATGCGTTTATGGCTTTTACGTTCCTGATCGAGCAGGTTTACCTTGTCAACAAGAAATCCACCCAGCATCACCAATTCTTTTGTGCTGTATTTTTGATCACTGATACCCAGTCGCTCAGAGATCGAAGGTCTTGAATAGTTCAATCCCCAGAGTAGTTTAAATACGATATACAAGATGAGCAGAAAGGAGATCAACTGTAGAGGGATAACCAAGCGGTCTGCCGATGTCAGCTCTTTCCGTACGGCTTTTTTGATCACTTTGTAGACAGACCACAAGCAGAAAATGATCAGTGCCGCGTATAGGAAGTCTCCCAGTGCAAAAGGGACAATTGCAGATATGAAACGCTGCGCGACCGAAGTCCATTGGTACAGGCCATCAGAATAGATCTTTTCTACGGCATTGCTGCTGAGTCCGAACAGGAAGATCAGTAGAGCAATGCCGAAGATAATGGCCAGTCGCCGCAATTGAATTCGGATTGCGGGCTGCATCTATCTGTTAAAGGCTAATCTTTTACCAGTTTGATTGGTCATAAATTTACCTTTATAATAGGCCAGATTACCCGAAATAAAAGTATGGGTGATATCAGCCTGGAAGGTTTGCCCTTCAAAAGGCGACCAGCCACATTTGTATAAAATGTTAGCCTTTGTCACTTTAACGGGATCATTCAATGCTACCAGCACCAGATCTGCCCAGTAACCTTCCCTGATAAATCCTCTCCTGTCGATCTGGAAACAGGTAGCCACGTTGTGGGCGGTCTTCTCCACAATCTGCTCCAGCGTGATTTTTCCCTGGTGGTACATTTCCAGCAGTGCCGATAAAGCATGTTGCACAAGTGGTCCACCAGAAGGTGCCTGTAAATACGGCTGAGCCTTTTCTTCGATAGTATGGGGAGCATGGTCTGTCGCTATGATATCGATATGTCCGTCCAGCACGCCTTTTAAAATCGCATCTTTGTCAGCCTCAGTTTTTACCGCCGGGTTCCATTTGATCAGGTTGCCTTTTTCTGCGTAATCGCGATCGTCAAACCAGAGGTGGTGCACACAGGCTTCAGCAGTGATTCTCTTATCTTTTAATGGAGTTACATTATCAAATATCCCAACCTCTCTTGCGGTAGAAATATGGAGGATATGCAGACGTGTATTGTATTTTTTTGCCAGTGATACCGCCAGAGATGAAGAAATGTAACAAGCCTCTGCAGAACGGATCAGGGGGTGCATATCAATCGTGACGTTTTCGCCGTAGCGCTCCTGGAAAGCAGCCATGTTACGGCGTATGGTCAGCTCGTCCTCGCAGTGCGTAGCTACAAGTATATGGGCCTGACTAAAAATATTTTCCAGCACCTGCTCATTGTCTACCAGCATGTTTCCTGTAGAAGAACCCATAAAGACTTTGATGCCGCAGACATTGGCGGGGTCAGTCTTCAGCACTTCCTCAATGTTATTATTGGAGGCCCCCATAAAGAAGGAGTAGTTGGCGAGAGACATCTCCGAGGCTATCGCATATTTATCGGCCAGCAGTTCCTGGGTTAAAGTATTGGGAACGGTATTGGGCATTTCCATAAAAGAAGTGATACCGCCGGCCACAGCGGCCATACTTTCAGAGAAAATATCTGCTTTGTGCGTTAAGCCGGGCTCCCGGAAGTGTACCTGGTCGTCAATCATACCCGGGAGCAGGTGAAGTCCTTCTGCATTGATTTCCTGATCAGCTTTTCTGCCGATCTGCGGACTGATCTCATCAATGAGTCCGTCTTTGATATAGACATCTGCAACGAAGGTTTTTCCCTCGTTAACCAGTGTTGCGCCTTTGATAAGGATACTGTTCATATCCCAAAGCTATAAACTAAAAACTAGATAGCTAATTTAGATTAACGTATATTTGTAAAATGTCGAAAACATTCGAGGAATTTAACCTGAACAGGCAAATTTTAAATGCTGTTGCTGATGCAGGCTTTACAGTTGCCACCCCTATACAGGAAAAAGCAATTGCGCCGGTCTTATCCGGGCAGGATATCTTTGGTATCGCTGAAACGGGTACCGGTAAAACCGCAGCTTACCTGCTGCCAATATTAATGAAGCTTAAATATGCACAGGGTGATGCCGCACGTGCGCTGATCCTGGCACCTACACGTGAGCTGGCGATGCAGATTGCCGAGCATGCAAAGGTGTTCTCCAAATATACTGATCTGAGATCCGTTGTTGTCTTTGGTGGCATTGGTCCCAAGACTCAGATTGAACAGATCAAGGCTGGGGTAGATATCATCATCGCCACGCCGGGACGTTTCCTGGATATTTATCTCGCAGGACATATCAACACCCAATACCTGAAGTTCCTGGTACTCGATGAGGCCGATAAGATGATGGACATGGGCTTCATTGGCTCTATCCACCGCATATTGGAAGTAGTGCCCCGCAGAAGACAGAACTTGCTGTTCTCGGCAACCATGAGCGAGCTGGTACATAAAATCGCGGGTGATTTTCTGAAGAATCCTACCATTATCGAAGCAGGGGAGCAGGCCACACCGGCGCAAACGGTTACGCAGGTGCTGTATGAAGTCCCAAATTTCAAGACCAAGATCAACCTGTTACAGCATTTGCTGAAAAACGATGTGGAATTTAAACGACTGATGATCTTCTGCAAGACAAAAACTGTTGCAGATAACATATTCAGCTTTATCGAACGGAGGTTTGGTCCGGAAGCAGTTCGTGTGATTCATGCCAACAAAGGGCAGAACACAAGGATCAATTCTATAGCAGCCTTTAAGGAAGGCAATCTGCGTGTGCTTGTAGCAACTGATGTAGCATCCAGAGGTATTGACGTAGCTGAAGTAAGCCATGTGATCAACTTTGATGTGCCGATTATTATTGAAGATTATGTGCATCGTATCGGCCGTACAGGCAGGGCTTATGCCAAGGGTGATGCGTTGACATTCTGTACCGAAGCAGAGAAATACTATATCAGAAAGATTGAAAAACTGATGCGTCAGAGTATACCTGTAGCCCCTATGCCTGCAGAAGTCTTTATTGAAGAAACTCCTTATGAAGAACGTCAGTATATCGCCAGGGAGATTGATACGCAGAAGCGGAAAGAAGATCCTGATTTCAAAGGAGCCTTCCATGAGAAAAAACATGCTGCGGCCATCGCTGCATCTGCTGCTGCCGCTGCAAAGAAAAAGATGAATAAAACTCCGGCCTGGAAGAAAAAGAAATTTAAAAAGACCTGAGCTTGAAATTAACGCCATTAAACATCATTACTTCGGCTGCTCTGGTGCTGGCATTGGTCATGCTATTTAGTCCCGACCAGCATAATCCGGTTCAGAAAGGAATGAATGGCCTGCTTACCGGACTGTGCTTTCTGGCCGCAATTATTGCTTTCATTTCAGACTTGATCTTCCGGAAGTTTATACCTTTGCTCCGAAACTTATGGATTGTAGAGTGTGCATTCATTGTATTTACCCTTGTTTTAATGGTGATCTTAAAAATCACCTTTGCTTAATAACCTTAAAAAAAACGCGTAAACAAACCGGGCTTGTAAGCTCCTGAATAAAAAATAATGAAGACAGCAGAAATTAAAATTACGGTTGAATTAGATGATAACAATGTCCCTGAGAATTTAACCTGGGAATCTACTGACGCAGAAACACAGGAAAAAGTACCTGTGAAGTCGATGATGCTTGCCCTGTGGGACCATAACTATAAAAACTCGATGCGTATCGATCTGTGGACAAAAGATATGCCCGTGGATGAGATGAAGAGATTTTTCTATGAAACGCTGCAGACTATGGGCGATAGCTTCCTGAAAGCTACTGGTGAAAAACTAATCATTGAAGATTTACGTGATTACTGTGCACATTTTGCAGATAAAATGGGTATTGATCCGGGAAAATAAGAATCCTGTAAATACCAATACTTACAATAAAAACAGGCCCATACAGGACCTGTTTTTTTATGCCCACATATTTGTGTTTTTAAACACTCAGGGAGTTAGATTACTTTGAAATCTTCTAGGACCTTTTGAATAAACGTTTGTCATGCACATGAAAAACCGAAATTCTATTAGGTCAGATGTTTAAACTATTTTCTTCAAAACGTAAAGAAGCCCAGTATGGCTGGTTCGGGAATTATGCTTCTTGGAAGGATGCTGCGATCCTGGCTGGTGGCTACGATTCCGGCAATATTCTCCGGAAAACCAAGGATGCCCTGCTACAGGTAAAAAACGGAACTGCTGTGTATGAGCGTGACTCCGTTATTTTCGACAAAATAGAATACCCTTTTCCTTTAATATCATGCCTGTTGCGCAGCGCCGCATTGTCAAAACGCCCGCTCCATATCCTGGATTTCGGCGGATCTTTAGGCAGCACTTATTACCAGGTGAAAGATTTTATCGGTGCTGACTGCTGTGCCAGCTGGAATATTGTTGAACAGGAACATTACGTAAATTGTGGTAAGCAGAACTTCGAAGACGATCGTCTGAAGTTCTACCACAGCATAGATGCATGTCTGCAGGACAAAAAAATTGACCTCATCCTAATCTCTGGATCTATACAATATCTGGAAGAACCACATCTGATGCTGGAAAAAATGGCTGCCTACAATTTTGATTTTGTAGTGTTCGACCGTACGCCCTTCCATGACCAGGCAGCTGACCGTTTAACCTTACAGACTGTACCTCCGGAAATTTATGAGGCTTCTTACCCCTCATGGTTCTTTGCCATAGACAAATTTCTGAATCATTTTAAATTAAACTACAAGATCGTCTCTGAGCTTCCTTCATATGTCGAAGGAGAAACAGTGATGTTTATTGATAACAAGCCTGCGGGCTTCAACAAAGGCTTTTATCTGATTAATAGATCTCTCCATGCTTAATTTCTGCACACTTTTTAACACTACCTATCTTTCACGCGGATTAGCAATGTATAATTCGCTTTTGCAGCAATGCAAAGATTTTCATTTGTACATCTTTGCATTTGACAACAACAGTTACGAACTGCTGGCAAAAATGGAGCTGGAACATGCTACCATCGTCAGTCTGTACGCATTTGAAAATCCCAGGCTGCTGGCAATAAAGGAGGAGCGTACGGCGGGTGAATACTGCTGGACCTGTGCTTCTTCAACTATCAAGTATTGTATTGAAGAATTCCGCCTCGATCATTGTACTTATGTTGATGCCGACCTGTTATTTTTCAGTGATCCTTCAGTACTGATTAATGAAATGGGTACAAAGTCGGTCCTGATCACCGAACACAGGTATACGGCTGGCTATGATCAGACGCAGACCAGTGGTGTTTACTGTGTGCAGTTTGTGACTTTTAAGAACGATATCAAGGGAATGGAAGTGCTGAACTGGTGGGTGGATGCCTGTATCGACTGGTGCTTTAACAGATTTGAAGACAATAAATTTGGCGACCAGAAATACCTTGACGACTGGCTTACCCGTTTCGACTGTGTACATGTTCTGGAGCATCTCGGTGGAGGTGTAGCCCCATGGAATGTTCAGCAGTATGACTTCAGCAGCAGGGCTAAACATACACATGGTGTAGAACTGGTTTCCGGTAACAAATTTGATCTCATATTCTATCATTTTCATGATTTCTCTTATATTGATGAAAAGACTTATTGTTTGTCAAATCTGCAATACAAATTAGATCGTAATTCTGTTAGGTACATTTATAAACCTTATGCAAAGGCACTTAGTCTGGCGAAGGCGCAAATATATAAAGTGAACAAAGAAACAGCTACACATGAACTAAAAGGAGATATCAGCTGGATAACGGCTGTTGTTGGTCGTTCTGTTTTATTTTTCTTGCGTGGTTATTACAAAAATTTCTATCGTCAGCGTGGAATGGAATTTGGCTTTGTAAGTGTAAAAATGTTTAACATCTTCTAATCTCTATTTAGTATTTTAGCCCATTGTTTTAGAGATAAATGGGGTTTAAAAATTTTAGATTTTATGTTTTCATGCTCGCAGTTTTTACTTGTTTGAGCATGACAGCATGTGAGAAGGAAAAACTGGCAGAGGAGGCAAAGATAGAACCTCCGGTAAGGGCCTATGTCATCACAGCCAGGATTGATAAAAAAGGTACCAACACTACATCAGAGGGTGTAGCAGTTTTGAAAGGGACGTATGATGAGCAAAGTAAAGTTTTTGCTTATGCGATTGAGTATGAAAACATCAGCCCGGCGTTAATTACACTTAGAAGTGGGTTGAAGGGATCAGCTGGTGAACTGATCAGGGAAGTCTACAAAAATGACAACCAGGTTCCCCTGAAACAACCGCTGACAGGTTCCCTGAACTTAACTCCGCTGCAGGAACGTAACCTGCTGAAGGGATTGTGGTTCGTTGCAATGTGTACAAATATATCTGCTGCTCCTGAGATATCGGGAAGCCTTACGCTGAAGCAAAAATAAGCGATAATGAGCAGTAGGGAGCAGGATATCGTCAGCGCGATAAGGAACCAGGATAAGGATGTTTTTGAAAGTTTGTACAAGGAACATTACAGTCAGTTGTTTGCCCTTGCGTTCAGATATGTACGCAATGCGCCTGCAGCAGAGGAAATTGTTCACGATGTGTTTTTGATGATCTGGAAAAAGGCTGAGCAGCTGATTATTCAGCACTCCATCAAAAGTTATCTGTATAAATCAGTGGTCAATACCTCGCTGAATTATATAAAAAAAGAAAAGACACAACGGGAGAAGCAGGATGTTTACATGAAAGTGAGCAGCAAAGATCCTCAGGATAAGGATCAGGAAGATCAGCAGGAAGCGCTGCTGCTGAGCTTAGAAAATGCTATAGAAATATTACCGCCTAAATGCCGGGAAGTAATGTATCTCAGTCGCTTTGGTAAATTGAAACAACAGGAAATCGCCGATCAGATGCAGATATCTGTGAAGACAGTTAAAAACCATCTGACTTACGGCTTTCAGAAAATACGTGAATACCTGGGGAACCAGCCACAGCAATTATGGATAGCCGCATTTATTTTGTTAAAATATCTCGGCTACTAAAGACAATAGAAATGGAAGAATTTGAGACCAATGAAGAATTTATTTACTCTCTGATCATCGATGAGCTGGATGAATTGATCAGTCCGGAAAAAAAGCATCTGCTTCAAAGCTGGCGTGCAGCAAGCCCGGAAAATGAAGCTACCTACCAGGAGTTTGTCAGCATTCAGCAGAACATCGATCTCTTGTATCAAAATCAGGCTTACACTCCTCAGGAATCCTGGGAAGTGCTGGATCAGAAACTGGCAGCAACACAAACCGGCAGAATGAGTGTAAGGAGAAACAGGGAGCTGGGTAGCTGGTTAAAGATTGCTGCCTCGGTGATGCTGATTCTCTCTATTGGTTATTATTTTGTAAATAATGCAAGATATACTATAGTCGAGAATGGTAAAAATGCTGCGGTAAAGAATGTTTTCCTGCCTGACGGAACGCAGCTCGCATTAAACGGAGGAGCATCTATCAGGTATATCAGCACCGATTTTAATACTGACCGCAAAGTGAAGCTGCTGAAGGGTGAAGTTTTTGTAAAAGTAAAACATGACCAGAAGTACCCCTTTGTTGTTGATCTCGGAGAGGTTCAGGCCAGGGATATTGGTACAAGTTTTAATATCATTAAGAATGACCGGGATATCACCGTTACTGTTGAAGAAGGAAAAGTAGCACTGGAACGGGCATCTACCGCGGAGTCGGTATTGCTTGGGATGGGGCTTACCGGCCGATATTCTTTGTCAACAAAAAAACTGATCAAAGAACAAAATCAGGATGTAAATTACAAGGCCTGGGCAGATAAGAAATTTGTATTTGTTGAAACGCCATTAAAAGAAGTGACCAGTCAGCTGAGTAAAGTTTACCGTACACAGATTGCTGTAAATGGTAATGAATTGAAAAAGAAAAAGCTGACGGCACATCTGTATTACCAAACTCCGGACAGTGCGCTTAACGTCATTGCCGCAACCCTACAGTGCAGGTTAACCGTTTCAAAAGGAGGGTTTATCTTATCTGATAATTAAGTTGTATGTCTAAATGGCTTATCGCTTTGCTTTTATTTGTGGCTTTGCAGTACACAGGTAAATTGTATGCGCAGCAATCAGGGCGACTCGACAAGCCGGTGACTATCCACCTAAAACCTGATTCACTGATCAGCGCATTGCTGAAGCTGCAGCAAAAGGCCGGCACCAGTTTCTCCTTCAATCCCGACCTTTTAAGAAAATACCAGATCAAAGAAATTACGGTGGTCAGAACACCTTTACGGGATGTAATGCTGGCGCTCCTCAATGGTACACCACTCAGCTTTGCCCTGGTGGGCAACGATATTGTCATCACGGAAGTTAAACTTTCAAAACGTACCGTTCACGGACACGTGGTCGACCGTGCCAATGGTGAGGTGCTTATCGGCGCCACGGTCTTTATACCTGAACTGAAATCAGGAGTACTCACCAATCAATATGGCTTTTATGCTTTGAACATTTCTGAGGGAGTGTACGAGCTGTCGGTATCCAACCTCGGTTACCAAACTAAAAAGATACCCCTAAAACTGACAGCGGATTACCAGCTGGAGGTAGAGCTTTCTGTTGAGGCGAATAATCTTGCTGAAGTGCAAATCAGGCAACCCGTTACACCGGATCCATTAATGTTGAACGAACAGAGTTATACTCCGCGGCAGCTACGCCATATTCCTTACTATGCGGGTGAGCCTGATGCCCTGAAGGCGCTGCAGATGCAAAACGGGATCAAGGCCATATCTGAAGGTAGTTCCGGACTTTTTATTAGGGGTGGTAATTCAGACCAGAACCTGATCTTACTGGATGAAGCGGTGATTTACAATCCTTCACATTTATATGGATTGGTGTCGGTTTTCAACCCTGATGCGATCAACAGTGTGCAGGTGTACAAAGATTTTATGCCTACAAATTTTGGAGGCAGGCTTTCTTCTGTCATTGAAAACCGCATGGCAGAAGGAAACAATAAGGAATTTCATGTGAGCGGGGGTGTCAATCTGATGTCGGCCAGACTGGCGGCGGAAGGTCCCATTGTAAAAGACAAAAGCTCTTTCATTGTTGCTTTCAGAAGAAGTTTACTTGATGTTTTCCATAGTAAATTCAAGTTGTTTAACCCAAGCTCGGTGTATTACGACATCAATGCCAAAGTGAACTATAAGCTTGATACGAAGAATAATCTTTTCTATTCGGTTTACGGAGGGCAGGACCATCTGTTGTCGGATAATTCCTTTGCCAATAACTGGGGTAATATTACCTCTACCTTGCGATGGAATCACCTGTTCAACTCAAGACTATTCATGAACCTGTCTGCAATCTACAGCAATTACAGCAACCTGCTCGATCTGAATGCCGATACGCTGTCTACAAAAAGCCAGTGGAGAACCGGGGTTAAAGATCTTACGCTGAAAGCAGATTACACATATTATAATACCCCCGACAATCTGATCAAATTTGGCCTGATCAGCGTATATCACCGCTTTATCCCGGGTGAAACCAATAACTCTATCAATGATGAACTGAATATCGCCAAGGACAGATCTCTGGAATCTGCATTATATTATAATCAGCAGATTTCAGTTGGACGGCACTGGGAGTTTAACTACGGCTTGCGTTTAGGGCTGTTTAAAAATGCGGAAGAGCGGCTTGATATCTTTGACCCGAGCGGAAACCGTGTACAACAGGAGGATAAACAAACATATTTCAATCCTGAGCCGCGGCTGAATATCAGCTACCTGCTCGCGCCCAAACAACGCTTTTCCATCACCTACAATAGAAGCTATCAGTATTTACAGTTGATACAGAACAGTACGCTGGCATTTTCTTCACTCGAACCCTGGATTCCGGCATCGCGTACGATACGGCCACAACATATTGATTATTTTTCCGGCGGATACTGGTACGTGCAGGATGGCTACTCCCTCTCCGCAAGTGGCTACCTCAAAAAACTGTACCACCAGCTTGATCTCGCAGGACATGCCCAGATTATCCAGAATCCTGACATCAGGAGCCAGTTGGAAACGGGTAACTCTACTGCTTCGGGGCTGGAACTGGAATTGAAAAGGACCGGTACTAAGTTGAATGCTACAGTAGCCTATACCTACGCCAGGGTGTTTCGTACAATTGCGGGTATCAATGAAGGACAGCGGTTTGCGGCCAACTATGATATTCCTCATGAACTCAAAGTAACAGCTGCCTACAATATCACAAAAAAACTGTCTGTGCAGTCGTTCTTCACCTATTCTACCGGCAGACCACTTACCCTTCCTGTAGGGTACTATCAGCATGATGGCATTAATGTGCCTATATTTGAGGGGCGAAATACATTCAGGTTTCCTAATTTTAGCAGACTCGATATTTCCGGACAATACCAGCTGAGCTCCAGGATATCAAAAAAGCGTATGTTTAATAGTATGATTTCCGCAGGTGTTTACAATTTATACAACCGTAAAAATCCTTTATATTATCATTTGAGTACTGATTCGAGTCAGCCGCAAAGCAGTTCGCTGGAATATGCTTTTGGGATTTATCCATGGATTGCCTATAGTTTTAAGATCTGATATGAAAGCGGGTTATTACATAGTCATGTTTGTGCTGCTGCAGTTCTTTTTTGGAGCATGCAAGAAGAGTCATGATGATATTGCGTTTGCTGCACCCCGTAAACAATATGACCTGACAGTGGAAGGAGGAATAAATACCTATTTCCAGACACAGTATATCAGATTGAGTAAACCCTCTTTACATCCGGATTCTCTCCCTCAGCCTATACGTAAGGCTGTAGTAACAGTAAATGATGGCAGGACAGATCTGGTCTTCAGGGAGGGGACAGTTCCGGGGGTATATACGGCAGTGAACAGGAACAATCCGAACTACAACTTCGCTTATAAGCTAACAGTTCAGTATAATAACCAGACCTATACTGCAGTGGATACCCTGCGTCAGGTGGTGAATATCGTCGATGATTATCTTCCCCTGTCTGTCAGCAAAACCCCTGAAGGTATGTATAACGGCATTATTCCTAAACATACATTCGGTTATCTCAATCCCAATAAGTGGTGGATCAGTTATGGTGATATCCCAATCTGGGCACCATCCCGTTTTACGCAGGCCCAGTATTTCAGCTACACACATTATCTGGGCTCTCCAAATTCATTGTATCCGCTTACCAACCTTAGGAGAACATTCAGTCTCGGAGCCGAGGATTTTGTGACGATCAGTAAGATTTCCATTTCTGAGGGCTATGCTAAGTATTTGTATGCGGTATTCCTGGAAACAGACTGGAATGGCTTGTTCTCCAGTGTACCGGTTAACGTTACTGGCAACATATCAGGCAATGCCCAGGGCTACTTTTCTGTCAGTGATGTCGATGTCAGACGATACCGGGCCAGGGAACTGAGATAAAATCTTATTTTTGCCTCCGTATTTTAATTCAGCAATTATGAAAGCTTTGGGTATTACTGGTGCGGTAGTCATGGCAGTGGGAGCGATGTGTCCGCTGGTTCGGGTTACCTTTCTCGGGAACTGGAATTATTTTCAGATTGACCCAGTCCTGGGAATCGTATTTTATGTAATTGTGCTGCTTGGCTTATTTGCGTCCTGGCGCAATAATACAGCACTGATGCACTTTTCCGGATGGATAGCACTGGTATGGGTGGTACTTACTATTGCAGCTGTATGGTTTAAGTCGCACGACGTTTTTAGCTTTTTTCATTTCAAAAAGCTGATCAACATTGCTGCGGGTATGGTCAAATTTCGATGGGGATGGCTGGTTATTGTCGCAGGTGCGGTGCCCTTGATTATCAGTCGCGACAATTTATCATCAGAGAACAATAAAATTAATAATTGATCTTCCAAATCTGTGCATCTGCATAAAAAGACGTAACATAAAATTATCTTTGTGCATAAATGCAGCTGATCAGGGAAGTTCAATTTTTAATAGGTAAGGAATTACTGCTGGAATGGCGGTCTAAATATGCGCTGAATGGAGTAGTACTCTATGTAGTCTCCACAATTTTTGTGTGTTTTCTGTCCTTTGTTTCCCTGAGAGGGGTAACCTGGAATGCTTTGTTCTGGATTATTATGTTGTTTGCATCGATCAATACGGTATCCAAGAGCTTTCTGCAGGAGAGCAAAGGACGCCAACTTTATATCTACACCGTCGCAAGCCCACTGGCGCTGATCATCTCCAAGACTATCTACAATGTTTTTCTGATGTTGCTGGTCACACTTATCGCACTCGCTTTTTATACGCTGGTGTTCGATTATGTTCCCGAAGATATGGGCTTGTATCTGCTGGCTACAGTACTGGGCAGCCTCAGCTTTTCCACGATCTTCACCATGATATCGGCGATTGCCTCCAAGGCCGGGAACGGCGGGATGCTGATGGCGATTCTAAGTTTCCCGGTAATTATACCGGTGATTGTCATGCTGATCAAACTGACTAAAAATGCGGTAGACGGACTGGATAGGAGTGTAAGTCTGGATGAGATCGCTACCTTGTTGATCATCAATGTATTGGTGGCCGCGTTTTCTCTGTTGCTGTTCCCATATTTGTGGCGTGATTAAGGATTTATAATAATTAACTGATATATATAAAGCTTTATTAACTTTGCACTCGCAAATTTTTGCTGATCTGTCACATTCATCAGTATCATTTGCAGAAATTCTAAATCTGAAATGAATGTATAAATCTTGGTGGAAAATTTTAGGCGCTGTTCTGGTTATGTATTCTACTATAGCCGGTTTCCTGGCTTCGGTACCTCCATTGCCTATATTGCATCAAAGCATTAGAAATTTGTATTTCCACGTGCCCATGTGGTTTGCCATGATTGTGCTATTTACCATATCCGTAGTTCAGAGCATCAAATACCTGAGCAGCAATAACCAGATCAACGATAGTAAAGCAGTGCAAAGTGTAAATGCAGGCATCATTTTCGGTATCCTTGGTTTGGTAACCGGTGCGGTGTGGGCACGTTTTACCTGGGGACAGGCCTGGAGTTTTGACGTAAAGCAAAACTTCGCTGCTATCGCCATGTTGTTGTATTTCGCTTACCTGATTCTCAGGAATGCAATTGATGAAGAACAGAAAAGGGCAAAAATCTCTGCCATTTATAATATTTTCGCTTTTCCAATGATGGTGGTACTGCTTTTTGTACTGCCGCGCTTGTCAGACTCCCTGCATCCGGGAAATGGTGGAAATCCAGGTTTCAACGCCTATGATCTGGATAGCCGTATGAGAATGGTATTTTATCCGGCTTGCCTCGGCTGGATATTGATAGGATACTGGATCTACACCATCCTGTTCAGAGTGTCTGCTTTAGAAAAAAATAAATAGAAAAACTACATGAAGAAATTTACAACTACCCTCCTGATGTTAATGCTTACCCTGCAATTATTTGCTCAGGGCGAAGGTTCTGCTATCGCAGACACGCTTGCAGGCTCTGAGAAAATCTATGTTGTGGTAACCTGTGTGGCCATTATTCTCATTGGCCTGCTCGCTTTTCTCTTCTCTATCGAGCGCAGATTAAAAAAACTGGAAAAAAAATCCTAAGATAAAATTGACTTTTTGGTCATTTTGGGGCAGTTTTTGCTAAGTGTTGTGACATGTGTTTCACATACACTAAGCAATTATTAATTTGTATTAATGAAATATTTTAATGCAATTTTGCAGCCTTAAAGAATGCTAACTAACACTACTAAATAAAAAAACCAAATATAATGGCTACTTCAGCAAATGAGACAAACTTCTTTACAGACGTCTGTAAAAATTTTGACAACGCAGCACAATTCACCGGTCACCCGGAAGGCCTGCTCTCCCAAATCAAAGCATGTAACAGTGTGTACCGCTTCCAGTTCCCGATTCGCAGAGGAAACGGATTCGAGGTCATTGATGCATGGCGCGTCGAACATTCACACCACATGAGTCCTACAAAAGGTGGTATTCGTTACAGTGAGATGGTCAACGAAGATGAGGTAATGGCACTTGCTGCCTTGATGACCTACAAATGTGCAATTGTAAATGTTCCTTTTGGCGGTGCCAAGGGAGGAATAAAGATCACTCCGAAAAATTATACTACGGGAGAACTTGAAAACATCACCCGCCGTTATACTACAGAATTAATCAAAAAGAATTTTATCGGCCCTGGTATCGATGTGCCCGCTCCTGACTATGGTTCAGGGGAACGCGAAATGAGCTGGATTGCAGATACATACATGACGATGAATCCCGGACAGCTTGACGCACTGGGTTGTGTAACAGGTAAACCTATAGCGCTGCATGGTATCCGCGGGCGTAAAGAAGCCACCGGAAGAGGTGTAGCTTATGCGGTCAGAGAATGTGTTCGTGTAAGCGAGGATATGCAGAAACTGGGTATGAAAGCTGGCCTGGGCGATAAAAGAGTAATCGTACAGGGACTGGGTAATGTAGGTTACCACTCTGCGAAATTCCTGACTGAATTTGGGGCAACTATTGTGGGCCTTTGTGAATATGAAGGGGCTATCTACAATGAAAATGGTCTGAATGTTGATGAGGTTTTCGCTCACCGTAAGCTGACAGGTTCTATCCTCGGTTTCCCTGGCGCAAAAGAATTTAAAAATTCTATGGAAGGACTGGAGCAGCCATGCGACATTCTCGTTCCGGCAGCTCTGGAAAACCAGATTACTGTACATAACATTAGAAACATCAAAGCCAGGATTATTGCTGAGGGTGCTAACGGCCCATGTACTCCTGAAGCGGAAGAGATCTTTACTGAAATGGGAGGGATCATCATCCCGGATATGTATTGCAATGCCGGTGGTGTTACAGTATCTTACTTCGAATGGTTGAAAAACCTTTCTCACGTAGCTTTTGGCCGTATGGAAAAACGCTATGCAGAAAACTCCAACGCAAACCTGATCAATACGCTTGAAAGTTTAACCGGACAGAGTATCCCTGCAGAACACAGGCTGATGATCGTTAAAGGAGCATCTGAGCTGGAGCTGGTAAACTCAGGTCTGGAAGATACGATGATCCACTCTTATCACGAGATAAGGGAAACTCTGGTGACTAAGCCGGGTATACAAACTTTGAGAACAGCGGCATTTGTTGGCTCGATCGACAAAATTGCAGTTTCCTATATGAATTTGGGCATCTGGCCTTAATATGATCTGTTAACGGAGCAGGTTGAGTATCTCCCTGCTCCGCTAATATGACACTTGCGTTAACATCTGCCGATGCGTCATTGCGTATATTGGTGTATGAAAGTGAGCATCTTTTTATGGTCGGCCCTCCTCATCCTGAGTGCCTGCACCGGAACAACTACTACAAGACAGAACATCGCTACTGAGAATGGATTTGCCGTTCTTCCAAAGCCTGCGGCTGATGAAGCTGTGGCCACTTTTGCTGGCGGCTGCTTCTGGTCGGTACAGGAAAGTATGATCCAGCTCAAAGGCGTAAATACCGCAATCAGCGGATATGCTGGCGGCATTACTGAAAATCCTACTTATGATGAAGTTTCCGGACAGCAAACAGGGCATGCCGAAGCAGTACAGGTGTACTACAATCCTGCAGTGATCTCCTATGAACAACTATTAAAGGCATTTTTTATCGCACATAATCCCACAGAGCTCAACAGGCAGGGACCGGATGTAGGGCCGGAGTACCGTTCTGTGGCTTTCTACAGAAATCCTCAGGAACTCAAAATGATCACTAAGGTGATCTCAGAGCTGGAACGTCAAAAGCGTTACAAGGGCACTTTTGTAACCGAAATGGAACCATTCAAGGTATTTTATCCGGCAGAAAGCTCACATCAGGACTATTACAAACGAAACCCCTGGGAGCCATATGTACGCCGAATTTGCAAGCCTAAAGTGATGCATGTGCGGGAAGAATTTCCACAATGGATTAAAAATGAATACCTTAAACAGTAGTAAAATATACCAGCGCCACAGTGAGTGGTTTGATTTCTGTAATCTTTATGTCAGCCTACTATCAATGTATTGTCATCTAAACTATTAGGTAAAGACTAAAAGGCATTACGAACTTATATTTTTTATCTTTGTGTGTTATTTTTTAAACAACATCAACTAATGAAAAAAAGTGCAATTATTGGCTTAATTACGATTGCGATCTGCGTTTGTTTTCTGGTTAGCTTAAATGCCGATACCAGCAACTACTCTTCTTTCAATGAAGCGGCTAAAGATTCGAGAGAATTTCACGTAATGGGACATTGGGCTAAAGATAAAGGTACTTTTTATGATGCTTTTAAAGATCCGAACCATTTTTCTTTTTATATGAAAGATGAAAAAGGTGATGTGAAAAAAGTGATCTACAGTGGTACAAAACCACAGGATTTTGAGCGTTCGGAGAAGCTGGTGCTGGTGGGCAAGATGAATAACGATACTTTTTATGCCTCAAAGATTTTGATGAAATGCCCTTCAAAATATAACAACGACCTGGTTGAAATTAACAAAGACGGAAAAGTTATTCAGGATGGAAAGGTGATGCCTGTACCCCAGTCTAAGCAGGATGGCCCACAGGAGATAAAATACAAATAATTTTAATGGACATACAATTCACAGGAGAATCACTCCTTCCCGGTAAAGTTGGGCAGTTTTTTATTGTTTTAGCATTTGCAGCTTCACTACTATCTACTATTTCGTATTTCTTCGCTACAAGCAATAAAGATCTTGCAGACCGCTCCTGGCAACGGCTCGGGCGGATTGGCTTTCTGCTAAACTTTATCAGTATTATCGCCATTGGAGGAACCTTGTTTTACCTGATCCTCAGTCATTTTAACGAATACTACTATGTGTATTCACATTCTTCAAAAGCGCTTCCGGTCTATTATATCGTCTCCGCCTTCTGGGAAGGCCAGGAGGGTAGTTTCTGGCTATGGGCTTTCTGGCAGTCACTATTGGGGGCAATCCTGATCTGGAAAGCAAAGTCATGGGAGAACCCGGTAATGACAGTCATTGCGTTTTCACAGGTATTCCTTACTTCAATGTTGCTGGGTATAGAGATCTTCCATTACCGTATAGGAAGCTCGCCCTTCATTTTGTTACGAGATGCAGTGAACCTGAAGGATATGGCGCCAGTTGTTTTTGCAGATGCCGAGAATTACAAAAACTACCTTAAATTTATTACTGATGGCCGTGGATTGAATCCATTGCTGCAGAATTACTGGATGGTGATCCACCCGCCAACATTATTCCTTGGTTTTGCAAGTATGATTGTTCCCTTTGCATATGTGATTGCTGCACTATGGACCAAAAGATATAAGGAATGGGTAAAACCTGCGATGCCATGGGTGCTTTTTGCTGTAATGGTATTGGGTACAGGAATTATCATGGGCTCCTTCTGGGCCTATGAAGCATTGAACTTCGGTGGCTTCTGGGCCTGGGACCCGGTAGAAAATGCCTCCCTGATTCCATGGCTGACCCTAATTGGTGCGCTGCACGTCATGATCGCCTTTAAAAATACGGGGCATGCCTTTTTTACTTCCATTGCTTTAGTACTGATCAGCTTTATTTTGGTTTTATATGCTTCGTTCTTAACCAGGAGCGGTATTCTTGGAGAGACTTCCGTACATGCCTTTACAGATTTGGGTATGTTTGGTCAACTGGTTTTCTTCAATATTGTCTTCCTGATCATCCCTGTGGTACTCATTGTCAGCAGATGGAAAGAATTACCAATCACCAATAAAGATGAAGAAACCTATTCCAGAGAGTTCTGGATGTTCATCGGTGCCCTGGTGGTTACAGTGGCCTGTATTCAGGTGATTTTCTCCACTTCAGTACCCGTATTTAACAAAGCATTCGGTACCAATTTCGCACCGCCAATCGATGCCGTAAAGTACTACAACCAGTGGCAGGCGCCATTCGCCATCCTGGTGACTTTAATTTCAGGTTTCTCCCAATTCTTAAAATATAAACGTACAGATTTACGTAAATTCTATAGCAGCCTGATCGCAACAATCATTATTTCTATCGTAGTTACCGCTGCATTTGTATATGTCACCAATGTATATAATAACCTGATCTACATACTCTTGTCTTTCAGTTGCGTGTTTGCAATATTATCCAATGCAAGGATACTGTCGCAAGGCTTGTCGGGCAAAGGCAAGCTTGTTGGAGCTGCGGTAGCCCATATCGGTTTTGCCTTGTTACTTGTAGGAGCACTGGTGGCGGCAGCCACGAATAAACCTATTTCGATCAATACCTCTAACTTTATTCCTGTAAAAGATTTCGAGAAGGCAGATAAGCCGGGTGAAAATATTGTACTGTATAAAAATGAGCCAAAAAAAATGGGCCGTTTTACTGTCACGTATACGAGTGATACTACGATTGCTCCGAATACATACTATAACTTGAATTTCAAGGTGTATGATGAGGAAACGAATAAACTCAAGGAGGATTTCAACCTGAACCCAAGGATACAGATCAATGAGAAAATGGGACTGATTGCCTCTCCTGATACCAAACATTATCTCACCTATGATGTGTATACACATATCACCAGTGCCCCTGATAAAAAGGAATCACATGGTGAAATGGATGCAGAGAGCGATGAAACCAACTACAAAAAACCTAGAGTTGTAAATGTAAGTGAAGGAGATACGCTGCATACCAGCAGTGGTATCATTACTGTGAAAAGCCTGAACTTTAAACCTACTGCAAAAAGTCTGGCCCTGGCAGAAGGCGACCTTGCTGTCGGACTTCCCCTGGAAATAGACCTCAATGGCAAAATCTACAAAACAGAGCCCATCTTTTTGGTGAAGGGTAATAACACTTTTGATTTTGCCCGTAACATTCCTGACCTCGGTTTAAGGGTACGCTTTACCAAAATCCTCCCTGAACAGAAAAAAGTTGAGCTGCAGGTATTTGAAAAGCCTCAGCAGGCAAAAGACTGGGTGGTGTTCAAGTCGATCGAATTTCCATTTATCAATCTTTACTGGGTTGGTTTGATTGTGATGGTAATTGGCTTCCTGATCTCTATCGTGAGAAGACAAAAAGAAATAAGGGCTTAAATGAAGATTGTCTGCATAGGCTCGGGAAATGTGGCAACACATCTGGCTATCGCCTTCAAAGCGATGGGTGCCGGGATCCTGCAGGTATGGAGCCAGGATAGCAGAAATGCAGAAATCCTTGCTGCACTCACTAAAGCGAAGCCCATCCTGAACTGGAATGAGCTTGATCTGTCTGCGGATCTGTATATCATTGCCGTAAAGGATGATGCCATATCAGCCGTAGTTTCACATCTTAAAGATGTGAAAGGAATTGTAGTACATACCTCGGGTGCCACGCCAATGGCAGCACTGTTTGGGGCTGGAACAGGCTATGGAGTACTTTATCCACTGCAAACCTTTTCTAAAACTAAATCCGTAAACCTGACGAATGTTCCTTTTTGTATCGAGGCCGACCGTCCCGAAACACTGGAGAAAATCTCTGCCATCGCACATTTGCTGAGTCAGCAGGTTGCCACAGTGAGTACTGAACAACGGAAGATCCTGCACCTTGCTGCAGTATTTGCCTGTAACTTTACCAATCACCTCTATCATCTCAGCAGTCAGCTGATGGAGCAGCATCAGCTGAGTTTCGACCTGCTGAAGCCGCTTATCACAGAGACTGCCCAGAAAATACAGTTCGCGAAACCAGTAGATGTACAGACTGGCCCTGCCGTCAGAGATGACCGGGAAACAATGAAGAGACACCTGGAACTGCTAAATGGCTCTCCGGAATTGCAGCAGCTCTATGAAACACTGAGTGACAGCATTAAAAAAACGCATCTCTAGAAGAATTATCAATATATTTATCCAATGCTGCTGCAAAAACTAAAGGAAATTACCACGTTTGTGTTCGATGTAGATGGCGTACTGACTACCGGAGATGTGCTGGCATCGGAATCGGGGGAGTTGCTGCGTACTTTCAACATCAAAGACGGTTATGCCTTACAGCTCGCTGTGAAAAAGGGATACCATGTCTGCATTATCTCAGGAGGTAGTGGACAGGCTATGGCCAGGCGTTTTGCCGGACTGGGCATACCGGATGTATACCTTGGTGTTGGGGATAAAGTAGAAGTTTTTAATGCCTTTCTTGCTCAGTACAATCTCCATCCCGCAGAGGTGTTGTATATGGGTGATGATATCCCCGACCTGAACGTCATGAAACTGGTGGGGATACCCACATGTCCTGCAGATGCCTCTTCTGATATCAAGGCGATATGCCATTATATCTCTCCCTTCAACGGTGGTAAAACTGCTGCGCGGGATGTGATAGAGAAAGTACTCAAAGTTCAGGGCAGGTGGTTTGATGCCAACCCATCGGCTGCTGATGCCAGCAAATAATTTTTTATTAATCTTTAAACCTTCCTCCCTTTTCTTACTCTATTGTGTACAAAACCTGCTTAGACAGGCCTATACTTAAAAAGACACAATATGAAAAAGTTAATGATTATTTGCGGTATGTTATTCAGTATGGTAACATTTGCACATGCACAAGGTGGCAGAATGATGGGTACTCCGGAAGAACGGGCAACAAAAGCTACCACTCAGCTCACCGAAAAATTAGCACTCACAGCTGATCAGCAGACAAAGGTAAAAGCAATTCTTTTAGATCAGAATACGCAGGCAGCCAAAGCACGTGAAGAGGCTGGTGAGGACAGAAAGGCATCCCGCGAAAAAATGATGAAACTGATGCAGGACAATAACGAAAAGATCAAAGGTGTATTAACTGATGATCAGAAAAAAACCTATGCTGCTTATCTGGAAGAAAGAAAAGCTAATATGGGGAAAAGAATGGGCGGAAGAGGAAACAATTAATTCCTTAGAAACTAATATTTAAAAATAGAAGCGGCTCTGGGCCGCTTTTATTATTTTAGCGCATATTCAACTCATCATGTACAAGCAAACTGTTCCTCTCATTCTGGCCTCAAAGTCTCCGCGCAGACAAGAACTCCTGCAAGCCATGGGGCTTAAATTTAATGTACTATTTAAAGACGTGGAAGAAAGTTACCCTGAGTATCTTTCCCCTGCAGAGATCGCCTGCTATATCGCAGAAAAGAAAGCACTTGCTTTCTCTGATGAAGGGCAGGAGAGCCTTGTCATCACTGCAGATACCATTGTTGCCTATGATGGCGAGATCATGGGTAAACCCGCTAATGCCGATAGTGCCCGGAGAATGTTAGGCAGATTGTCTGGTACAGTTCATCAGGTGTATACTGGAGTTAGCCTCGTACACAAGACCCGGCTCCAGACTTTCTATGACATGACCGAAGTGTGGTTCAGAGAAATCACTCCCGAAGAAATAGATCACTACATCAACAATTATAATCCTTTTGATAAAGCTGGCTCCTATGGAATTCAGGATTGGCTGGGATTTATCGCTGTAGAAAAAATAACGGGTTCTTATACTAACGTCATGGGGCTTCCCACAGAAAAACTTTATTCAGCGCTGTCAAATTTCTGATCTTCCAGAATATGATGAAGCACACCCATCTTCAGGTCATAGGTGGACAGGCTCATCTCTGACAGTTGCAGCACCTCGATCACGTAACTGGTAATCAGTGCAGCAATGACGATCATATCCACGCGCAGGCTGATCAGATCTGGCATCAGTTCCCGCTCAGCATGGGTAGAATGGAGCAGTTTTTCTGCCAGTACTTTGTAGGCTGCGATATCCAGCGGTGCTGAACTGATTGTTTTGATGTCCGTATCGGGCAGCAGCATTGCTGCAAAAGTCTCAAAAGCCCCGGCAGAACCAATCAGCATTTTAGGCTGGTGTTTGGCACATGCTGCCCTCAGGTCTGGCAGTTCTTGTTCCAGGCGCTGTATGATGGCCGACTGATCTTCGCTGCTAATAGGGTCTGAATGAAAATATGCCTGCATCAAACGGGCAGCACCGATGTTGTAGCTCTTCTTCCATAACTGACCATCTGCATCACAGATAATAAATTCTGTGCTGCCGCCCCCGATATCCATCACCAGAGAGCGTTCCTTAATAAGGCCTGTGGCTTTTACCCCATTAAAGATATATGCAGCTTCATCCTCACCGCTGATCACTTCAATACTTATTCCCGCTCTTTCAGCCGCCGCTTTCACAAAATCCTGACCGTTGCCTGCACTGCGAACAGCAGAGGTGGCAATCGCTTTTACAATTGCCACGCCCTGCTGATCTATTTCTTTTCTGAAGTCACTTAATGTTTTTATTCCTCTTTCAAAAGCTTCAGGGATGATCACATTATCGTTGATTCGGCCTTCGCCCAGTCTTACAGGAACATTGGTCTTATAGATGACATCAACGCCCGCAGGCGTAAGCTCTGCTATGATCAAATGAAAGGTATTTGTACCCAAATCTATAACTGCTGCTTTCATGGAGGAATGTTTGAGTACTAAGATATCAATTCTTGTAAGTAAACCATTTGATCATTTCTTTCAGACTGGTTTTCTTGCCATACATGAGTATACCTACCCTGTATATTCTGGATGCAACCCATACGGTGCCAATAAAACCGAGTATCAGCAAGGCCATTGATAAAGCCAGCTGCCAGTCGGGC
Source organism: Pedobacter sp. MC2016-15 (assembly GCF_026239695.1). Classification (GTDB taxonomy): domain Bacteria; phylum Bacteroidota; class Bacteroidia; order Sphingobacteriales; family Sphingobacteriaceae; genus Pedobacter. The sequence continues at coordinate 93,342 of NZ_JAPIVS010000003.1, forward strand.
ACTCCATATGGCAGCCTAACCATCATCGCAATAGGAGAGGTGAATGGGATCATCGATAGCCAGAAGGCCATGTTGCCATAGGGATCATTCGTAATGACACTCAGCGACAATGTATATCCGAGGAGCAGAGGCATCATCACCGGAAACATAAACTGCTGTGTTTCCGTTTCGCTGTCTACGGCAGAGCCTATAGCTGCATACAACGCACTGTAGAATAGGTAGCCGCCGATAAAAAAGAACAGGAACAGGGTAATGATCTTAGTGACATTCAGGTTAGCAAGGCTCTTTTGTATACTCCCGATCGGACTTTTTTCTGTAGCGTCTTTCAGCATCTTGCTGTCGCTCTGATTTTTCATTGCCGTGGCCACTTCAGTTTTGGTGGCAGTACTTTTATTCGCGTAGATTTTTACTACTGCTGTAGAAATGGCACCTGTGAGGACAATCCAGAGAATAAACTGTGTAAGACCAACGAGGGCAATACCGATGATCTTTCCCATCATCAGCTGAAATGGTTTCACTGACGAAATCATTACCTCAATGATACGGTTGGTTTTTTCTTCGATCACGCCACGCATCACCTGTATACCATACAGTAAGATAAACATGAACATCAGCACTCCCGCGACATAGGCGATCACCGTGCTGGCACCCGCACTGGAATCTTCTTCTTTACCTGTTTCACCGATCTTTTTCATGTCGATATCCACGGATGATTTCAGATTATCCAGATCCTTCTGTGCCAGGCCACTCTCTTTAAGTTTTTGATTGCGGATGACATTTTCAATATCGTCAGACACCTTGCTGTTGAGGGTAAGTCCCGCCTGTTTGGTTCCCAGCAGCTGTATGCCGGCAGGAGCATCCAGGTTAAATTCGGGTAAATACAACACGTAATCATAGCCTTCAGTTGCCAGATTGGCTTTCATTTGCGGAAGCGACTGGTTCACATAGGTATATGTTGCATTTCTTGTAGAGACCAGTTTCTCCGTTAAGGTTTTATTTTCGTTCACTACCGCGATCTTGTTGGATGTACCCTTGATTCCCTGGATGGAGAAATAGATGGTAATTCCATAGAATCCGGCGATGATCACCGGGGTGAGCAGGGTCATCACGATAAATGATTTTTTCTTTACCCTCGAAAGGTATTCACGTTGTATAATGAGTAAAATCTTGTTCATGGCGTTAATTTTGGGTTTTTACCTTTTCAATAAAAATGTCGTTCATCGTAGGGATCACCTCATCGAGACGCTGGATATTCACCAGAGGTAGCAGGACGGCCAGCATATCATTGGCAGACTTTCCTTCTCTTAACTGTACTTTCAGTTTAGTCTTACCCTCTTTGTGATCCTGCTGATGGATTTCGAAGATGTCTGAAGGGATGTCAGTGTCAAATGCCCCGTCGTATTCCAGCCAGTAGGTCTGGTTTCTATAATTATTTCTGATCTCTTCTACAGACCCATCTAGGATCTTTTTAGAGCGGTGGATCAGCGCGATGTTGTCACACAGTTCCTCCACAGACTCCATTCTGTGCGTAGAAAAGATAAAGGTGGCCCCTTGTTTATTTAATTCGAGAATCTCATTTTTGATAATCTCTGCGTTCACGGGATCGAACCCTGAGAAAGGCTCATCGAGAATGATCAGTTCCGGCTGATGCAGGATGGTGGCTACAAACTGGACTTTCTGTTGCATACCCTTACTCAGGTCTTCCACTTTTTTGTTCCACCAGCTGCCCATTTCCAGTTTCTCAAACCAGTATCGCACCCGTTTCGTGGCTTCGGCGGTAGTAAGCCCCTTCAGCCTTGCGAGATAAAGAACCTGCTCGCCGATTTCCATCTTTTTGTATAGTCCACGTTCTTCGGGCAGGTATCCAATCTGCGCAATGTGGTTTGAATTGAGACGCTGACCGTTGAAAATTACCTCGCCGCTATCGGGTGCAGTGATTTGCGTAATAATTCTGATCAGTGATGTTTTTCCGGCACCGTTTGGGCCAAGCAGCCCAAATATTTTGCCTTTTTCCACCGTCAGACTTACATCATCGAGTGCACGGTGCCCGGCATATTGCTTCACAATATTGTTTACACTTAACATAGAAAATAGTTTTAGTTCTATATTAGTACACAAATAAGGGAAATTGTTACAGATTTAATTAAACATTGATCGGATTTTGTCAATTACTCCAGTTTTTTTCTGCCTTTGCTTTTCAGTTCCGATTAAAAAGCCATAGGGCTGAAGCTGAGGCACCTGGTCGCATATAATCTTGATGATTCCTAAAAGCGGTATGGCCAGAATCATTCCTGCCACACCCCAAACCATCTCACCCAGAACGATGACCAGAATGGTGAATAATGGATTAATGTTCACCTGTTCGCCAACAATAAGCGGTTCAAGCAAGTAAGTCTGGATAAATTGTACCAGTGCATAGGTAACGAGTACACCGATAATCATTTTTGAATCCCCGCCCTGTGCCACCACTGAAAGCACCGTTAAGGATGTTCCTGTGATGTTTCCTACGAAAGGAATGATTTCGAGAATACCACAGAGCACCGCAAAGAAGATAGCACTTTCCACCCCAACGATGCTGAAGCCGATGCCATACATGATCCAGAGCATCACGATCATTGTACCCAGTCCCCCTAAATATTGCTGAGCAACATTGCCGGCTTTATGTACAATGTTTTCAGCAGTATTTTTTTCGTCAACCGGCACCAGCTTAAGGATAAACTTTTTGATGTGTGAGCGGTAAACCAAAAAGAGGAACATATAAACTAATACAAGCACTGCATTCACCAGAATCCCCATCATGCTCGAGGCAAAAGCGGCCAGCATAGAGCCTGCGCCGGTTCCCGGACTTCCTTCTTTGGCGATTTGTTGCTGTTGCTTCATCGTAATCCCCGTTGTCTCAGAGAGCCATTTTCGCAGGTCTGTCAGTAAAGTGATCACCCTTTCCTTCATCACATCAATGTTCTCGGCGAAGCCACTCAGCTGCCATGCTAACAGTGAAATCACTATTGCAATTGAAGACAGGAAGATGAGAATGCACAAAAGTGAAGCGATGCCCCTTGCCATTCCTTTGCCCTCAAGCCATGACGAAAGTCTGCTGAGCAACATTGCGAAGATAGCGGAGAGCGCTATAGGGATCAAAAATGGGGCTGCGAAATACAGACCGGCAAAGGTTAGGAAAAAGAATAAAAGTACGTAAATGCTGTGTTGAAGTTTATCCATAGTTATGTACAGAACAACACTTCTTACTAAAAGTTTCGGGCATAAAAAAAGCCCCTGAAAATATAAGTTTTTCAGGGGCAATCACAGGAATGATCCTATATCTTACTCAAAATATTCTTTCATTTTTTCAAAGAAGCTTTTGTCGTTCTTACCTGGCTGAGGTTTGAAGTTCGGCGATTCTCTGAGTTTCTCCAGCATACTGCGCTCTTCGCTGCTCAATGCTTTCGGTGTCCAGATATTCACATGAATAATCTGATCTCCGCGGTGGTAAGAATTTACTTCTGGAATACCTTTACCTTTCAGTCTCAGTAATTTACCACTTTGAGTTCCCGGTTCAATTTTGATCTTCGCTTTACCATCGATGGTAGGCACTTCTGCGCTGTAACCCAAGGCAGCATCGATAATGCTCAGGTGCAGGTCGTACACTACATTGTTGCCTTCACGTTTCAGCGTTTCATGAGGGATTTCCTCGATCAGGATGATCAGGTCGCCCGGAATACCACCGTTAGGGGCAGCATTTCCTTTTCCGCTCATGCTCAACTGCATGCCATCACTTACACCCGCAGGGATATTGATAGAAATCGTTTCTTCACCGCGTACTGTACCCTCACCATGGCAAGAGTTACATTTTGAAGTGATCTGGCTGCCGGAACCGTTACAGGTAGGACAGGTTGCAGTAGTCTGCATTTGTCCCAGGATAGTATTGGTCACCCTGCGTACAGAACCATTACCACCACATGTTTTACAGGTGCTGATAGATGATTTATCTTTGGCACCGCTGCCGTCACAAGTTTTACAAACTACCTGCTTGTTTACCTTGATTTTTTTCTCTGCGCCATGCGCTATCTCTTCAAGAGTAAGTTTTACCTTAATACGGAGGTTAGAACCTTTGGCCACACGTCTGCCGCTGGCACCGCCACGCTGCTGTCCGCCGAAAAAGCTTTCGAAAGGACTGCCGCCGCCACCGCCGCCACCGAAGATATCACCAAACTGGCTGAAGATATCCTCCATGTTCATACCGCCGCCGCCGTAGCCGCCGCCACCTGATGCTCCTCCAACGCCAGCATGACCATAGTGGTCATAACGTTGTTTTTTCTCAGGGTTGCTCAGAACTTCATAAGCTTCAGCAGCTTCCTTGAATTTATCCTCCGCAGTATGATCGTCCGGGTTTTTATCCGGGTGATATTTAATGGCCAGCTTTCTATACGCTTTTTTTATCTCTTCAGCTGAAGAGCTTTTAGCTACGCCAAGTATATCGTAATAATCTCTTTTACTCATAATTAACTACCTACAACAACTTTTGCAAAGCGGATCACTTTGTCATTTAAAGTATATCCCTTTTCTAATTCATCCATAACTTTCCCTTTCAGCTCCTCTGTAGGGGCAGGGATTTTAGTAATAGCTTCATGAAGATCTGTATCAAATGCAGTATTGATACTTTCCATTTCCTTCAGACCTTTCTGGCCCAGGATATTTTTCAGTTTGGAATGTACCAGCTGCACACCTTCGCGGATAGCGTTGATATCAGTTGCATTTTCAGTCGCTTTATTTGCACGGTCGAAATCATCCAGTACAGCCAGCATAGAAACAATCACGTCTTTACCAGCTGTTTGCAGAAGTTCAACACGCTCTTTTTGTGTACGTCTTTTATAGTTGTCAAATTCAGCGAACAAACGTAAGTATTTGTCGTTCAGCGCTGCATTTTCCAGTTTTAGTTTCTCTTCAGCAGAAATCTCTTCAACAGGCTCTGTTACTGTTTCCTCAGTTGCCGCACTCGCGTCATCAAATTGCTCATTATTTAACTGCCCTTCTGCAGCGTTTTCCGTAGTAGGATTTTCTGTATCGTTCGGTTTCTTCTTGCTAAACATACTATAGTAGAATTTTTGGGTATAAAGTCAAAATGTTTGCCAATAGCATATATCAGCCATGCTGTCAGTTTTGTTTGAACAACACTGTACAGAATGGCTGAAAAGTAAAATTTTGTCAGGGATATAATTTAATTGATAGTAGCATCCTCGTGCACTATACCTGATTCACATTTGATGATGCGTGAAGGTAAAGTACGGATGATATGGTAGTCGTGCGTAGCCATTACTACTGCTGTACCGTTTTGGCTGATCTGTTTCAGCAGTAGAACGATCTCTTCAGAAGTGTCGGGATCGAGGTTTCCGGTAGGCTCATCGGCAAGGATAATATCGGGATTGTTCAGAAGGGCACGGGCAATAACAACACGCTGCTGCTCTCCGCCCGAAAGCTCATGGGGCATCTTCCTGATTTTGGAACGCAGGCCTACTTTTTCAAGCACATCTTTCACACGTTCTTCGATCAGCTTTTTATCCTTCCATCCTGTAGCTTTCAGTACAAAGTCGAGATTCTGCTCTACCGTTCTGTCCGTCAGCAGCTGGAAGTCCTGAAATACAATACCCAGCTTGCGGCGCAGAAAGGGAACGTCTTTTTCAGCCAGTTTCTTCAGGTCGAAGCCTGCAATCTGTCCATCACCATTACCAATGTGAAGATCTCCATAAATGATTTTCAGCAAACTGCTTTTTCCTGAGCCGGTCTGGCCGATCAGAAAAACAAATTCACCTTTATCTATATTGAGGTTTACGTTGGAGAGCACCAGGTGTTTCTGTTGAAATACATCTACATTCCTTAAATTGATAACTGCGTTTCCTGTCATTGTGTTAAATATCTAATTTTGCAATCTGACCAAATGGTAAGTCTTTCACCAGGTCCATAATATAAGGCAGCTTGTCGCCCAAACCCAGTTTATCCAGGGATTTATCCGGTCTGTCTACCCTGAAATATGCCAGCAGCGTAAACTTATCGTCGCGCAGCTGCACATAGTCCGGTATTTTGGCAATGCCTTTAACTTTGATTACATACATTTTGTTCAAAAATAGTGTTTCAAAATGAGAATTACGAAAGGAAGAGCGCCTTCCGGCATTCTTTTGCTCTTGTAAAGCTTTCCTAATCGCCCTGACATGACAGGAAAGTCCTTCGGGTACTGGCCGGGCATTGTTGTATGTCCGCTCTCTCTGTGTTCACTGAGCATTCAGACTGAGTTCCGTTCAGACATAAATGAGGTGTATCCCGGGCATACCTCAAACATACCTTTTCCTTACCTAAAAGGTAAGGCTGGGGTAAGCCTGAGGTATGTCTGAGGTAAGCCTGAGGTAGGGTTGTAAGGAAATCTCAGCGAAGACTTTCAGAACCCATACAGATCCCAGTACGAGGAAGGTACGAGCTTCATACGAACCAGGCATATGGTATTACAGATTATTCAGGAAGGAGATCGTATTTACATTATCGGCGTAGTCCCACAATTCAGGATGCTGACTTTGTCCAAAGCTTACCACATCATTCTCCAGTTTCAGGTCTGTATGTGATACCACACACTGGATCTGGTCCTCCATCTCTGTCAGCGTTGCTTTCAGTTCTTCCGGATTTTTATAATACTCGAAATACAGAACCGCGAGCGGTGAAGAGAGTCCTTTGTCTTCCTTCAGCAGCACAAAGCCATTGTCGAAATGCGGCTCGCCATTGACCAGGTAAATGGACTTGTTGTAATCATAGTTGTTGTTGTATTTGAAGTGATTGATGATCGGTTGGAAAACCTCCAGTGGTTCAAAAAGATTCTTGATCTCGTAACCTTCAGGCAAATAGATCTTGGAAACATTACGGCATCCCAGGCCAAAGTAATCAAAAATATCGTGACCTAACAACGCAATTTCTTTAGTGCTTTCTTTGCCGTCCAGTACAGCAATGCTATTCCTGTTCTTCCTGATGATATTGGGTACTTTCCCGAAATAATAATCAAAATACCTGGAAGAATTGTTGCTGCCTGTGGCGATGATCGCGTCAAAATCTTTCAGTCTCTCTGCAAAGATGATCCTTTCGGCCAATGCCGGTTCAAAGCTGATGAGCTGCTTCAGTATGACAGGCAACAGTTTGTTGTCTGATGACGACAACTTGATCATGGCGGTATTGCCGGTAGCCAAAACGCAAAGGATATCGTGAAAGCCCACCATTGGAATATTTCCTGCCAGGATCATCCCGATAGTTTTCGGTGATTCTGTCACTTTGATCTGCTCAAACCACTTTTCCAGCGCATCACGCTGCAGCATCTCCTGCAAAGACGCCAGGGAACGCTTTACTTCCTCCGGCTGGAACCAGGCATTACTGTTCAGAGAGGAGTCAACAACCCGGTTAAATTCATCATCTGGCTGATTCAGGAAAATACTTAGTTTGTGAAATGCAATAATTAACTTTTCAGCGGTGAGGATAGGCATGTTTGGAATGATTTTAAACGATTTATTGTTATATTTGCAGTGCAAAGGTAACTTTAGCAAATAGATTTATACTAAGACATGGCTATTAAAATAACAGACGAATGTATTAATTGCGGAGCATGTGAGCCTGAATGCCCAAATAATGCAATTTATGACGCAGGCACGGCCTGGAGATTTTCAGACGGCACAAGTCTGGACGGAATCATAGATTTCGGTGATCAGGAAGTTGATGCCGGAGCTTCTCAGGATGCAGTTTCTGATGAGGTTTATTATATCGTATCGGATAAGTGTACTGAATGTAAAGGATTTCATGATGAGCCTCAGTGTGCTGCGGTTTGTCCGGTAGACTGTTGCGTGGATGATGAAGATATCCGTGAAACTGAAGAAGAATTATTGAAGAAAAAAGCCTGGTTACATCAGGAAGGCTAGTCCTCTTATAACATATAACAAAAAAGGACGCAATTTGCGTCCTTTTTTGTTATATGGGCTTTAACTTATACTTCCGCCTTATTCGGTATGATCATAACCGGACAGGCAGATTTGCGTGCTACGTGTTCTGCTACACTGCCCATCAGGAAGTGATACAGACCCGTTCTGCCGTAAGTACCGATCACGATCAGATCAGCGCCCCACTCTTCGGCCTGGTTTACAATTCCATGTGCCGCACTATCAATGATACTGAGGTAGGTGGTTTTGATCCCATTTCCATAGGTTCTTTCTATTTCTTGCAGCAGAATGTGGCTGTTCTCTTCACTGTTATCGTAGGTTTCCAGGAATACCGGGGCAAGAGTAAGATCCTGGTTAATTGTTGCCGGTATGGGCTCAATGATATTGGCCAGCGCAACTTCGGCATCGAAGGCCTTCGCCATCTCATAGCCCGATTTTGCAGCCTTTTCAGCGCATGTACTGTTATCAACGGCTATTAAAATCTTCCTGAAGTTCATAATGAGTTCTATTAATTAGTTATACTAATCATAACAATTTTTGTAATCAAATGTTTAAAATCGGGTTTATTAGTTCAGGATCATTAATTTTATCCTATGGAACAGAAATTCGCAATTTGCAGGGTAGCCATTGCGCCCCTGAGACCAGCTCCCTCAGATAAGGCAGAGATCTCCACTCAGTTATTATTTGGCGATGCCGTAGAAGTTCTTGAACAGGCAGAACCCTGGTGGCGAATCAGGAATGCCTATGATGATTATGAAGGCTGGATGGATTTCAAACAGCTGATCGTGCTGAGCCGCGAAGAGTATATTGCGGCGCAGAATTATCAATTAATGGTGCCACCGCAGGTGGTCAATGCTGTAACTGCGGAAGATGGTACTGCCTTCTATTTACCCGCTGCCGCTGCACTGCCTGCATATGCAGATGCTGCCTGTCAGATCGGTAATCAGCAGTTCAGAGTTAACTTTGATCCCCACCAGGTATCATCACCAACAGAAGAAAAGATCAGGGAACTTGCTCTGTTTTTCCTGAACGCCCCTTACCTATGGGGAGGCAGAACGCTGTTTGGGATTGATTGTTCCGGATTTTCACAGGCCGTCTATAAACTGGCAGGTATCAGAATAAAGAGAGATGCTTCACAGCAGGCAGAGCAGGGCCAGATCGTCAATTTCCTGCCCGAAGTAAAAACCGGCGACCTTGCTTTTTTCGACAATGCTGAAGGCAGGATTATTCACGTGGGTATCATACTCGATAAAGACAAGATTATTCATGCCTCCGGCAGGGTACGTATAGACCCCATCGATGATCAGGGGATCTACAACCCGGAGCTGGGCAGATACAGCCACCGCACCAGGATTATCAAGAGGTTTTTCTAAAGGGAAACAGGTTTATTCCCAGCTCCAGATCATCACCAGCTTATCATCACCTGTAGTGATCAGGTATTTCCCGTCGGGTGTCCATACCAGTTTATTGATGGAGTGCGTATGCCCGTGCGTATTCTTTTCTATACTCAGGATTTTGTATAACCGTAAATCATCGGCACCCCAGAGTTTGATACTTTTGTCCTGACTTGCCGTGGCAAAGTAGGGAAGTACCGGGTTAAAAGCGATACCATAAACACTGAACAAGTGTGCAGGGATGTTATGCTTAAACTCATAGGTTGGCAGAGACCAGAAATTTAACTGCGCGTCCCTGCCGCCAGAGATCAGGTATTTGCCATCAGGCGAATACTGGACCGACGTTACAGGTAAGGTATGTTGCTCCAGGGTATGCTCAAGACTATAATCAGTAAGATTGTAAATGCGGATCATACCATCCTTACAGCCGAACGCCGCATGTTCGCCATCAGGGCTGATCGCTATCGCCCTTACGGTATCATAAGAAACAGGAATGCGGTAAAGCAGCAAGTTGTCGATCAGCGACCATACCCCCACGGTACCATCTTCGCTGGCCGTCAGGAACTCCTCCTTTGAGGGGATCACTACGATATCAAAAACAGGTTTTTCGTGTGCCTGGAACGTAGTTTTAACGGTCTGCGTTGTAAAATCGAAAACCGTCACCTCACCACTGCGCTGCCCAGCAAAAAGCTGGTCACCATAATAGTGCAGGCTATATACAGAGCTTTTTACCGGCATCAGCACCTTCAGGAAAGACATCTTCTCCAGCGACCATTCCACTACACCCTTATCATTGCCGCCGGTAAAAAAGATCCCTTCCTTACCGGAGTTTGCCAATGCATACACCGGGTTCTGATGACCACTTAATGATTTGACATGCTTCAGCATTATTTATGCCTGCCTTCCAGGTTTACACCAATGTCAGCAAGAGTCTTTCCTTTTTCCCTCAGCAATACCAGCAGGTGAAATACCAGGTCAGAACTCTCGTTCACAAAATCAACATCAGTCTCGTTTAGCGCAGCGATAACAGTTTCTACACCTTCTTCACCAACCTTTTGTGCAATCTTGTTCAGCCCTTTTTTGCGCAGCTTATTCACATACGACTCTTCCGTAGGGTTGTCATACCTGTCGCCAATGATCTTTTCCAGCTCAAAGATAAAGTTCTGGTTGTAGTTTGTTTTAAAACAGCTTCGGCTTCCGGTATGACAGGTAGGACCTACCGGGGAAGCTTTGATCAGGATCGTATCGTTATCGCAATCGATATGCGTTTCTTTTACAAAAAGAAAATTTCCGCTTTCTTCACCTTTTGTCCATAAGCGGTTTTTAGAGCGCGAGTAAAAGGTTACTTTTCCTTCTGCCTGCGTTTTTGTCCATGCTTCCTGGTTCATATAACCCAGCATCAACACTTCCAATGTTTGTACATCCTGAATGATCACAGGAACCAAACCATCGGATTTTTCAAAATCTATATTCATAACCTTACTGGTATGTTGTGTTTTTTTAATTCGTTTTTCAATACAGGGATAGGGATCTCACCAAAGTGAAATACCGAGGCTGCCAGTGCGGCATCTACGCCTGTAGTGGTAAAAACTTCTGTAAAGTGATCTATGGCTCCGGCACCACCAGAGGCGATGACAGGGATATTGATCATCTGGCTGATCGTTTGCAACAGGTTGCAATCAAAGCCCTGTTTGGTACCATCATGGTCCATTGAGGTCAGTAGAATTTCACCGGCACCCAGGTCTTCGGCCTGTTTGATCCATTTTTCTGTCTCCAGTTCTGTGATCAGACGGCCCCCGTTCAGGTGCACCATATTTCTGCCCTCAACAAGCTTGGTATCTACGGCAACCACCACAAACTGCCTGCCGAATACTTCGGCCAGATCGGCAATCAGCTGCGGGTTTTTTACGGCGGCAGAGTTGATGCTGATCTTGTCGGCACCAGCGTTCAATAATGCTTCGGCATCAGCGATCTCTGTAATCCCACCCCCAATGGTAAAGGGAATATTCAGCTGCCTGGCTACAGACTTCACCATTTCAATCATCGTTTTACGACGTTCATAGGTGGCTGTAATATCCAGGAATACCAGCTCATCAGCACCTTGCTGCGCATATTGCCATGCCAGCTCTACGGGATCTCCGGCATCCTTCAGATCTACGAAATTTACACCTTTTACTGTCCTGCCGTCCTTAACGTCGAGACATGGAATGATACGTTTACTCAGCATGGATTATAGGGAAGTCAACGCCCTAAGGTTCCATTCCTTAATTTCTTCAATAGTGATGCGGTTTTCATAGATCGCTTTACCCACTACTACAGACCTTACGTCAAGTTTAGCCAGTTCCTCGATATCCTGCATAGAGCTTACACCCCCTGAAGCAATCAGTTTAATAAACGGAGAGTGGTCCAGTAACTTTTTATAAAGATCTACTGCGGCACCGCCCAGTTTACCGTCTTTGTTGATGTCAGTACAAAGGAACCTGAAGAAGCCCAACTGAAGACACTTATCCACATAATCCATCAGCTTGATTGGAGAGCTCTCCATCCAGCCCGAATATTTGATCACCTCATCCAGTACATCGATAGCGATCACAATACGGTTAGCATAATCATACTTTTTACCCACCTCTTTACTCAGTTCGGCAAGGAAATCCGGATTAGTGATAGCCTGTGTACCTACGATCACCCGGTGAATACCGGCATCCAGCAATTTAGTCACCTGATCGATAGTGCGGATACCACCTCCGTACTGCACGCGCATATCCGTTTTGTGGATGATATCGAACAGTTCAGCCTGGTTGCTAAAATCCCCTTTGGCACCATTTAAATCAATTATATGAATAAACTCCGTACCGTTAGACCGATAAGTCTCGATCATTTCGGCAATCGAAACTTCATAAACTGTTTTTTGGTTATAGTCGCCTTCAGTTAATCTGACAACCTTGCCATCTAAAATATCTATAGCGGGAATAATGTACATCTTGTTATTTTAAGTTTGAAAAATTCAATAATAAACGTTCTCCGGCAGCACCGGACTTCTCTGGGTGAAACTGCACCCCGTAAAAATTCTCTTTCTGGACAGCTGCTGAATACTTTAGGCCATAGTCAGCAGTAGCGATTCCAAAAATAGGGTTATATTCAATAAAATACGAATGCACAAAGTAAAATTGTGTCTGATTTTCAACACCTTCGAACAATAAATTGTTTTTGATCTCTACATTATTCCAACCCATATGCGGAATCTTGATTCCCAGCTCTTTATCAAAGAGTTTTGTTTGCAGCGGGATGATGTTGGTGAGGGTTGCATCGCCTTCTTCAGAATGATCTGTCAGCAGCTGCATGCCCACGCAAATTCCCAGTACAGGTTTGGTTAAAGACCTGATTTTGTCTACCAGGCCACTCTTGTTCAGTTTGTCCATCGCTGCTCCGGCGTGACCCACTCCAGGAATGATGATATGTGAATACTGATCAAATTCCTCTTCAGAATTGATCATGCCGTAAGTAATCCCGAGCCTGGATAAAGCCGAGGTCAGCGAAAATATATTCCCTGCCCCGTAATTGACGATACCTATCATTTTATAAATCCTTATAACAATCCTTTTGTACTTGGTAAAACTAACTTTTCTGCGTCTCTTTTGATAGACATTTTGATCGCTTTTGCAAAAGCTTTAAAGATAGCTTCAATTTTATGGTGTTCGTTGTCACCTTCAGCTTTCACATTCAGGTTGCATTTTGCTGCATCACTGAAAGATTTGAAGAAGTGGTAGAACATCTCTGTAGGCACATCACCAACCCTTTCGCGTTTAAACTCTGCATCCCAGACAATCCAGTTGCGTCCGCCGAAATCTATCGCCACCTGCGCCAGGCAGTCGTCCATAGGCAGGCAGAAGCCGTAGCGCTCGATACCCAGCTTATTGCCCAATGCTTTTGCAAAAGCTTCACCCAGAGCGATACCTGTGTCCTCAACGGTATGGTGTTCATCAATGTGCAGGTCACCTTTGGCAATCACCTTCAGGTCGATCCCCCCGTGACGGGCAATCTGGTCCAGCATATGGTCAAAAAAGTTCAGACCTGTTTTGATATCCCCTTTTCCCGTTCCATCCAGGTCGATACCGATTTCGATATCCGTTTCATTCGTTTTGCGGATGTGGTGGAACTGTCTGCTGCCAGCTTTCAGGAAAGTATAGATATGTTCCCAGTCCTGCGTTTGCAGCGCTATGATATCCGTCAGTGTATCCACCTTATCCAGCAGCTCGTTGGCACCCAGCAGGTCATTGTTACGCAGCCATATCGCCTTTGCACCCAGGTTCCTTGCCAGGATCACATCATTGATGCGGTCGCCAATCACAAAGGAATTTGCCAGGTCGTACTCTCCGGTAAGGAAATGCTGCAGTAAACCTGTATTGGGCTTCCGCGTAATCGCATTCTCATGAGCAAAAGTTCTGTCGATAATCACCTCAGAGAAAACCACCCCTTCACCGGCAAAAGTATCCAGGATAAAATTATGTACCGGCCAGAAGTTAAGCTCCGGATGAGAATCCGTTCCGAGGCCATCCTGATTGGTTACCATGATCAGGCCAAAATCAAGCTCAGCTGCGATTTTAGCCAGGTAGTATAAAGATTTAGGATAAAATTTCAGCTTCGCGAATGAGTCGATCTGTTCATCTTCAGGTTCTGTGATCAGGGTGCCGTCGCGGTCTATAAAAAGGAACTTCTTCATGGTTTTAGTTTATCGATTTTAAAGCGGATAATAAGATTTCGTTCTCCTGAGGGGTACCGATGGTAATCCTGAGACAGCCATCGCACAACACCACTTTGGAGCGGTCGCGGATGATGATTCCCTGGTCTACCAGCGCGTGGTATGTCCCTGCAGCATCTGCTACCTCTGCCAAAACAAAGTTAGCATCTGAAGGATATACTTTGCTCACCATTGGGAGTCCCAGCAGTTTTTGGCTCAGGATCTCCCTTTCGGCAACCGTCACTTTGATCCAGTCGTTCACTTGTGTTACGTTCTGCAATGCAGCTAACGCCAGGTCTTGTGTCGACTGGCTGATGTTGTACGGTGCTTTCACCTTGTTCAGGATATCAATCACAATACTGGAGGCAAAAGCCATCCCAAGGCGCAATCCCGCGAGTCCCCATGCTTTGGAGAACGTCTGCAGGATCACCAGGTGCGGATATTCCGTTAGTTCCTGGATGAACGTGCGTTGTTTGGCAAAATTGATGTATGCCTCATCGATCACCACCAGGCCTTTAAAGTTAGCCAGGATAGTTTCGATATCCGTACGGATGATTGAGTTTCCTGTAGGGTTATTTGGCGAGCAGATAAAGATCAGTTTCGTGTTCTCATCAATTGCTTCTGCAATGCCATCCAGGTCGAGCTGAAAGTTTGGCAGCAGGTTCACCTTGCGGATCTCCACATCATTGATGTTGGCAGAAACCTCATACATACCATATGTTGGCGGCAGGATAATCACATTGTCTTTTCCCGGGTTACAAAAGCACCTGAAAAGCAAATCTATCGCTTCGTCGCTGCCATTACCTAAAAATGTATTCTCAATGGGCACCCCTTTGATTTTGCTGATAGCGTCTTTAACGTCCAGCTGCAGCGGGTCAGGGTAGCGGTTAAAGTTCTCTGGCAGCGGTGAGCCAAAGCTGTTTTCATTGGCGTCTAAAAAAACACTCGCCTGCCCTTTATATTCATCCCTCGCCGTAGAGTAGGGGCGAAGGTTTTTTATATTTTCACGTTGTAAGTTCTTGATATCCATCTCTATGATTTTAAACGAATAGTGATTGCATTTTTGTGTGCCTCCAAGCCTTCGGCGGCGGCTAATATTTCTACAGTTGGTCCGATAGCGGTTAAGCCTGCGGGACTGATATGCTGAAAAGTTATCTTTTTGATAAATGAATCTATTGAAACACCGGAGTAGGCTTTTGCAAAACCACTGGTAGGTAAAGTGTGGTTGGTGCCTGAGGCATAATCACCCGCACTTTCAGGAGTCAGGTTACCCAGAAATACAGAACCCGCATTAATGATCTCAGGAATGAGCGCGTTATAAGCATCTGTTGCCAGGATCAGGTGTTCAGGGGCATAGATATTACTGAATTCCATCGCCTGCGCTGTATTTTCCACCAGTACAGCATAGGAATTTTCTATCGCCTGTGCGGCAACGGCTTCCCTTGGTAGCGCCTTCAGTTGCACCTGTACCTGTTCAAGCGTCTTCTCAATGATCTGCGCAGAAGTAGAAACCAGGATCGCCTGACTGTCGGCACCATGTTCTGCCTGTGCGAGCAGGTCTGACGCTACAAAGGCAGGATCAGCGGTTTCATCTGCAAAAACAAGTACCTCGGAAGGACCTGCCGGCATATCTATTGCCGTCATTCCCGATGCCAGCACCAGCTGTTTGGCTTGCGTTACATAGCGGTTTCCCGGGCCAAAGATTTTGTATACTTTAGGTACGGTGGCAGTGCCGAAAGCCATTGCAGCTACGGCCTGTGCACCACCTACCATGTAGATCTTCTCAATTCCGAGTAATACAGCACAGTAAGCCAGATAACAATTGGTCCTGCCATCTTTTTGAGGTGGCGAGCACACTACAATTTCTTTACATCCCGCCAATACCGCAGGGATACCCAGCATCAGGAAGGTGCTTGGCAATACCGCAGAGCCACCGGGGATGTATAAACCGACGCGTTCAATGGCGCGGGCTTCACGCCAGCAGGTTACGCCTGGCATGGTTTCTATGGCAGCCTCTTGGTATAGCTGTGCAGCGTGAAACTTTTTGATGTTTGCATAAGCCGTATCAATCGCTTTCCTCGCTTCCTCAGGGATCGTGGCTGCGATAGCTTCGACCTCTGATTTTTCGATGTAGAGCTGTTGCAGTTCAACCTTGTCAAAGTCTTTGGCGTACCTGAAAAGCGCAGTGTCGCCTTCATGCTTTACACTGTCAACAATACTTTTTACCCTCCCGGCGATGATATCGTCATCAGCGATTGTTCTTGAACAGAGATCTTCAATATTCTGTTTAGATAAATCAGTATAACTGTAGATTTTCAATGTCTTAAGTTTTTGTGTTAACCAATAGTTAACCGTGAATCAGCTAATTAGTTCAGTTATGCGATGATCTTTTCGATCGGCATCACTACAATTCCTTCTGCACCGGCAGCTTTCAGGCTGTTGATTTTTTCCCAGAAATCCTGCTCAGCAATAACCGAGTGTACCGCTACCCAGTCCGGCTCAAAGAGTGGAACAACTGTTGGGCTTTTTACACCCGGCAACAGGCTCACCACCTTTTCGAGGTTAGACTTAGCTACGTTCAATACTACGTACTTGGTTTCTTTGGCACGCAGTACAGAGCGGATTCTTTGCAGCAGTTCGATCACATCTTCGTTGAGTTCGATGCCTTTGTTTCCGATCAGTACAGCTTCAGATTTCATCACTTCGGCAAATGGTTTCAGGCCATTGCTTTTCAATGTTCCGCCTGTTGAAACGATGTCACAGATGGCATCGCTCAGGCCTAAGCCCGGACCAATTTCTACTGAACCAGAGATGGTGCGTACCACTGCATTTACATTATTTTCCTGCAGGAATTTCTCCAGGATAACAGGGTAGGATGTTGCGATTGCCTTACCTTCGAGGCCTTTGATGTCTGTGATTTCGCTATCGTTTGGAATAGCGATCTTCAATGTGCATTTACCAAAACCCAGTTTCTGCAGATATTCTACATCGGCATTTACTTCAGTAATGACATTTTCGCCAACGATACCCAGATCGGCAATACCGTCCTGAACATATTCAGGGATATCGTCATCTCTAAGGAAAAGGATTTCCAGCGGGAAGTTGGTAACGGTTGATATCAATGAGCTCTTGTAGTTTTCAAAAGATAAACCACAATTTTTAAGAATTTCTACTGATTTTTCGTTTAATCTACCAGATTTCTGGATAGCAATTTTTAGTGTTTTCAATTGATTGAAATTATTGAATGGAACATGAAAATAATTCGGAAACAAGTTTTGAAGTACAAAACATTACATATCTATCGCCACAACTGGCGATGGTGCAAATGTAAGTGATGGTTCAAGTGTTTGTTCATAATTTTTTTTGTCCCTATTCAATCTGCGGTTGCACACTGAGGTGTTGCAAATATATAGATTGAATTGAGAAATCAAAAAATATATGGCATTTTATTTGATCATACTGCGAAGACCGTGCTGCTTAAAACTCGCGGTCATCTAATTAAAAACGTTTTGAAAAAAGTACTTCCCTTATTATTTACCCTCTCAGTCTTACTCTCTGCATGTAACTGGTTCAAAACCACGCCTGAAGTAGGGTTGGTTTTGTCTAAACATTTCAACAATAAACTGTACAAAGACTTTGATACAGCAGCCTATAATGTCATCTTTACCCGCCATTTTGACTCGCTGAAAACTACGTTCAGCAACCCAAAGGTGATGGGTAGCTACTATGCCGACAATAACCGGAGGACTGATCTGGTTACCCGTTTTTATGTAAACGGGGAATTGGATACCCTAAAAAATTATATTTCCAGAAGTACTGCCCATGGCTTTAATCCCAAAATATTCGGGTACAAAGCACTGGAAGAACTGTTGTCGCAGCTCTCAGCACATCAGTTTAAATCTATCGCTGAGGTATATCCCGTGATTGCCGATCTGGAACTGCGGACCGCCTCATCGCTGTTAAAATATGATACTTTTATCGCCTATGGCAGCATTGTGCCAAGAAAAGTGCTCAACAGATATTACGTAACCACCATCAGGCCTGACAGTAGCAGTATGCTCAAAGTGCTCGAGACTAAAGATCTTGCTGCACTCCTGAAATCCATCCAGCCCGAGGGTAAAGATTACCGTGCCCTGCAATATGAGCTGCGTAAACAAAGGCAAAATCCTGATGCCGGTGCTGCCGCAACAAAAGCTTTAGAGGTGAATATGGAAAGACTTCGCTGGAAAATTGCGGGTATAGGCGACGAATATGTGGAGGTGAATATCCCTGATTTCTCCCTCACCTGGTTTAACCATCAGGATACCGTTACCCACATGAAAGTCTGCGTAGGCGGAAGACGTGAGAAGGATTATGAAGAAAAGATGAAGGTCTTCCTGAAAACACATTCCCTGGATGACAAGCCAAAGAACCACCAGACGCCGATCCTGCTCAGCAAGTTCAACTCCATTCAGGTAAATCCCGTATGGAATATTCCGGTGAGCATTGCGCAGAGCGAAATCTACTGGCAGGCCATGCGCGACCCATATTACCTGTCCAATAATAACATGAAAGTGTATTACAAAGGTAAGCTGATCACGGATCCTGATACCATCCAGTGGCGCAAGTATGCCCGGGAGCATTTACCTTTCCAGTTTAAACAAGGTTCAGGTGATGGCAATGCTTTGGGAAAATTCAAGTTCATCTTCGACAACGGATCGAGTATTTACCTGCATGACACCAACAACAAATCGGCTTTTATGCGTGATAACCGCGCAATCAGTCACGGCTGTGTGCGGGTAGAGAGACCCCTTGAATTTGCCGAGAAGCTGGTAGACAATAAGTACCAGTATGACCAGTTGAGGATGGAGGTAAACCTGCCGCCAATTGACACCACCCGGATGGAAGCCTACAAAAAGAAACTCGCCAAAAAAGCGGATACCGTTAATGTTTATCAGGTGAAACCCAAATGGTTTGGCACCAAAAAGAACGTTGCTGTCTTTATTAATTACAAGACTGCCTGGGCACAGAACGGAAGGATAGAATACCGTAATGATATCTATGATCTGGATGATGCAATTTATACTGCGATGAAAAAGTTCAGATAAAATTTCTACCTTTGGTTTTTAATGAATTTCCTATACCCAGGTTTTCTTTTTTCACTGCTGGCGGTAGTCATTCCTATCCTTATTCATCTATTTAATTTCAGGAAATTCAAGAAGGTATATTTCAGTAATGTGCAGTTTCTGAAGTCGGCACAGGAACAAAATTCATCAAGAGAAAAACTCAAAAACCTGCTTATCCTTTTCAGCCGGATACTGGCTATTGTATTCCTGGTTTTTGCATTCGCCCGGCCATATATATCGTCGGGCACAGGATATGATCCCGGAACAGGAAAGCTCGTCAGCATCTATATTGACAATTCCTATAGCATGGGCTCCGTCAATAAAGAAGGAACCCTTTTGGACGAAGCCCGGCGCAAAGCGAAGGAGATCACCTCAAAGTTTTCGCCCAACGACAGGTTTCAGTTGATCACCAATGATTTTGAGGGCAGGCACCAGCGTATAGTCAATGCTGAAGAGCTGCTCAGTCTTGCAGATGAAATTAAGATCTCCCCGGTGCAGCGCAGTCTGCAGCAGGTGATCAACAGGCAGAACCAGACCGAAGCCGGCAAGAGAAACCGTTTCAACTTTATCATCTCCGATTTCCAGACGGCCTTTACCGGTGTAAAAGCGATCACAATTGAACCTGACAATCACCTTTCACTCATCAAACTCCGGGCAAATACATTACCCAATGTTGGTGTCGACAGTATCTGGTCGCTTTCACCGGCGCACAAACCGGGAGAGCAGGAGAAGTTTGTGGCCAGGCTCCATAATTATTCTGCTGAAGCTGCCAGAGACATCCCCCTAAAACTGATGGTCAACAACCAGCAGAAGGTACTCGCAAGGCTGGATATTCCTGCGGGCAAGTCCGTTACGGATACACTCAGCTTCAGCGGCCTCTCTGCGGGATGGCAAAAGGGGCTGCTGAGTATCAAGGATTTTCCACTGACCTTTGATGATGAGCTGAAGTTTACCTTCAAGGTGAGCAGCGGGCTCCATATCCTGCATATCAGCGGTGATCCCTCAGAAAACCATATTAGCTCTCTGTTTGCGGCTGACAGCTATTTCAGGTTGAGTAACATGCCAGAATCCAATATTATATATGCTGCATTTCCCGGCTACCAGCTCATTATCCTTTCGGGCTTAAAACACCCTTCCAGCGGACTGGCCCAGCAGCTGAAGAGTTTTGTGCAAAACGGTGGCAGCGTGGTCATCTTTCCTGATCTGGATGCTAAAACAGAAGAACTGTCGTCCTTCCTTCAGGGGCTTTCAGTGCCACCGGTACTTTCGCTAAATAGAGATACGGTCAGTGTGACAGCAATTGATCTGAAAAGTAACCTCTTCAATGATGTATTTGAGGAAGTCCCGGCAAAGCTTGACCTGCCAAAGCTGACCCGCCATCTGGTGTACCAGAAAACTACGCGCAGCAGCAGACAGGATATCATGTCACTGCCCGGGGGACAATCCTTATTTAGCCGGTACAGACTTGGGGCAGGACAGATCTATTTATCTTCGTCCTCACTAAAAGAAGAAGACAGCAACCTGCCAAGGCATCCGGTATTTGTGCCGCTGATGTTTAAAATCGCCTTTACGAGTATACAGGAGCAGCCTCTGTATTATACAATAGGCAGAGATAACCTGCTCAGCAGCGTCCAGATCAACCTCAATCCTAACCAGTCGCTGCGGCTCAGGGCCGGCAAAGAGGAAGTGATTCCTGAGCTGAGACAGACACCGGGGAAAACCCTGCTGTATATTGCAGACCAGGTCAGGGCTGCGGGATTCTACGACCTGATGAAGGCAGATTCACTGCTCAGCACCTATGCTTTTAACGAAAGCCGTGCAGAATCAGACATGCATTTTACCCGCGATGCCGAACTGAAGCAGCTTTTTGGCAATAATACTTTAACTATTGAGGGCAATGGGCGAGCTTTGTCTCCCGCGGCACTGGAAAATAACCACACCGAATTATGGAAACTTTGTATAGTTTTGTGTGCTGTTTTTTTAGCTGCCGAAGCCCTATTGATCAGATTTTTTAACAAGAAAACTATATAAAACATGAACCTTCTCCTCACTGGCGTAACCATCGCCGATCCGAATAGCGAGTTTAATCAACAAGTATGTGATGTTCGTGTGGTACAGGGAATGATCGTTGAAATCGGTAAGGCGTTAAAACCACAGTCGTCATCAGACCCACAGCAAAAAGAAGAACTGGTAGAAGGAAAAGGTGCTTTTCTGAGTCCCGGATTTTTCGACCTCAACTGCTCTGTAGGAGATCCCGGACTGGAGACTAAAGAAGATCTGCATACCGCAAGTGCCGCTGCCCAGGCAGGTGGCTTTACCGGACTGGCCGTACTGCCGCATACCAAACCTGTAGTGCATTCGAAAGCAGAAGTGGAGTATATCGTTAACAAAGCAAAAAATAACCTCGTAGATATTTATCCGGTAGGAGCCATCAGTCATGATCTGGAGGGTAAGGAACTGGCCGAGCTGTATGATATGCAGCAGGCAGGAGCGGTAGCTTTCTCAGACGGCACCAAGCCTGTAAGTGATGACGGCTTCATGAGTCGCGCATTACAATACGCCAAAGGTATCAATGCACTGCTGCTGGTGTATCCGGAGAATAAATCCATCGCCGGCAAAACGCAGATCAACGAGAGCAAAACCAGCGTACTGCTGGGTATGAAGGGGATGCCTGCCCTGGCAGAAGAAATGCACATCAGCCGGGATATCTTCCTGGCAAACTACCATCAGTCGCCCCTCCACATCAGCAATATCTCTACTGCCGGATCAGTAGCGCTGATCAAAAAAGCAAAAAAAGATGGCCTGCAGATCTCCTGCGATGTGGCAGCTCACCACCTGGTATTTACCGAAGAGCTGCTGAATGATTTTGACAGCAACTATAAAGTAAAACCGCCGTTACGTGGCAAAGCCGATATCAAAGCATTGCTGGCAGGATTGAAAGAGGGCACCATCGATGCGATTTCTTCACAACACCGCCCGCATGAGCCTGAGTTTAAAAATGTAGAATTTGAAATTGCCGCTTACGGTATCATTGCACTGCAGACCGTGCTGCCACTACTGGTGAAAGCCGGACTGGATGCAGCACAGATTGCAGAAAAATTAGCCATAAATCCACGGAAATTGCTTAACTTAAAAATACCGGTGATCGCAAAAGGTGAAGCGGCAAATTTTACAGTGTTTAACCTGACGGAGAAATGGGAGTATAATCACCAGAACAACTATTCAAAATCAAGGAATACACCATTATTAAATCAAAGCCTGACTGGTAAAGTCAAACTAGTATATAACAACAATCAAATTCAAGTATATGGATAGTAAAGTACAAAGCGCTCTTGTCGCTTCATTGGATAAATTCGCTGCACTCTCAGGTAACGATTCGGTAAAACTGGAACAGGAACTGGTAGATGTGTTCAGCAAAGACCTGGGCTTCCTTGAAAAGGTAGAAGAATTTGATGAGGTTTTTGATGAGCATCCTGCTTTCGAGGACCTCAGAGAGGTTTTCTTCGATCTGCTGATGATCAATTTCTTCGCCAGCGACGTGAAGAAACTCGAAGAGGATTACCTGGACACTGACGAATGGGCAAACATTGAGGAAGACACGATAGACCGCGGAACGGAGCTCCTGAACCTGCTGCTCTACATCAACGAATGTCATGACGAGCAGATTAAACCTGAGCTGGGAGATTTCTTAAGGGAATTCCTGCTGGTGGAGGAAGATGAATTCCAGGACGAATACCATATCTATGAAGACCTGATCAGCAACCAGCAACTGGCAGAAAGCAGCATCGAAGATATCTGCAGCCATAAGGGGATGATTGAACTGGGCGAAGAAATGGAGATGTTATTTGTTCCCTTCATGAGCTTCTTTCTTCAGCCAAGGGCAAATGCCGAAACCTTTGCAGAGCTGGCACAATTCAGTGCAGATAAAGAATTTGACAGTGCCGTTTATGCGCTGATCTCAGAGTTCAACGTACAGAATTAAGCCCCGGGATCATGGAACAACAACTGAAGGAAATGGAAATCAGACCAAACAGGCTGGCATTTCAGGTTGCGGCAGGTTTTGCGGTATATACTATTGTGCTGATCTTCCTTTTTAAATTATTGGGTATCGATGTACAGGAAGAAAACGTTCCTGTAGCTACCAAGGTGATGAGTGCCGTATTGTCTTACCTGCCTTATGTGCTGGTGATCCTCTATGTGCAGATCAAACACCGGTCTGACCTTGGCGGGTATATCACTTTCGGAAGGGCCTTTTCTGCCGGCTTCCGTGTAAGTGCCACCGCAGGAATGTTTATCGGACTGCTGATGATCCTGTATTACAAAGTGCTTGACCCGGCTGCCCTGCAGCACATCCTGGATATTGCGATTGAGAAGGCAGCGGAATCTGCCGGCGACAGTGCAAAAGCAGAAAGAAGTGTAAAAGCGATGGGACCATACATGCCTATCATGATAGGATTTGGTGCTGCCATCAGTTATACGCTGTACGGACTGGTCATCAGTATCGTGGGTGCAGCCATCAATAAAAGGGTACCACCCATCACATTCGACTAAACGTTTGTACGCAAACATAAATTTTACAACGTGCAAATTTTATCAATTAAAATGATAAAATTTGCACGTTGATTTTTTAACCCCCTGTAATACCCTCATGGATATTTCTGTTGTCATACCCTTATATAACGAAGACGAATCGCTACCCGAACTGACCTCCTGGATTGCCAGGGTGATGATGGAGCATCACTTTTCTTATGAAATTCTCTTCGTGGATGATGGCAGTACCGACAATTCATGGCAGGTTATTGAGGAGTTAAAAATTGCTTTTCCTGCGGTTAAAGCCATCAAGTTCAGACGTAACTATGGTAAATCTGCGGCGCTGAATGTGGCTTTCGAAGCCTCACAGGGCGATGTGATCATCACCATGGATGCCGATCTGCAGGACAGCCCGGATGAGATCCCTGAATTATACAGAAGGTTGCGCGAAGAGAAGATGGACATCATCTCCGGCTGGAAGAAAAAACGCTACGATCCCATTACCAAGACTATCCCCACCAAGCTGTTTAACGCAGCCACGCGCAAGATGTCTGGCATTCAGCTGAATGATTTCAACTGTGGCCTTAAAGCTTACCGCAGTGATGTGGTAAAAACTATTGAGGTTTACGGGGAAATGCACAGGTATATTCCCGTGATTGCCAAATGGGCAGGCTTTAAAAATATCGGGGAGCAGGTGGTAGAACACCGCGCCAGAAAGTACGGGGTTACCAAATTCGGCCTGAGCCGTTTCATCAATGGTTTCCTCGACCTGTTGTCTATCTTTTTTGTGGGCAAGTTCGGCAAGAGGCCGATGCACTTTTTTGGTTCGCTGGGGGTACTGAGTTTCCTGATCGGTAGTTTTATGGCACTGTGGATCATCGGCGAAAAGCTGTATCATATTTCTATGAATACTTCTTACCGTGAAATCACTGATCAACCTATGTTTTATATTGCATTGGTAGCGATCATACTGGGCTCACAGCTTTTCCTTACGGGATTTGTAGCCGAGCTGGTTACCCGAAATGCCTCAGAACGTAACCAATACCTGATAGAAAAAGAAATTCTTTAATATGTTTTTCTCGATCATCATCCCCTTATACAACAGGCCGCAGGAAATTGATGAACTGCTGGCTACACTTACGGTACAAACTTATACTCAGTTTGAAGTGCTGGTGATCGAAGATGGTTCTTCGCTCCCGGCAAAAGACATTGTAGAAAAATATACAGACCAGCTGGATATCAGTTATTATTTTAAGGAGAACGCCGGACAGGGCTTTGCGAGAAACTATGGTTTTGAACGCGCCAAAGGGGATTATTTTGTGATCTTTGATTCCGACTGCCTCATCCCGGCAGATTATCTGGAGATCGTTAAGGATTACCTGTACGACCATAATCTGGATGCCTATGGTGGTCCGGATGCGGCACATGAGAGCTTCACCGATGTGCAGAAGGCCATCAGCTATGGCATGACTTCAGTATTTACCACCGGGGGGATCAGGGGCAATAAAAAACATGTAGGTCAGTTTCACCCGCGTAGTTTCAATATGGGGGTATCCAGGGAAGCCTGGGAGAAAGCCGGTGGCTTCAAAATCACACGACTTGGCGAAGATATCGAGTACAGTATCCGTATACATGAGCATGGTTTTAAGATCGGGCTTATTCCCGGAGCAAAGGTTTTTCATAAGAGGCGGACCAGCCTCATGCAGTTCTACAAACAAATCCATTTCTTCGGCCGTGCCCGGATAAATATTTATAAACATTTTCCGTCTGAGTTGAAATTAGTACATTTCTTCCCTGCAGTGTTCACACTGGGCATCATGACGGTGCTGCTGCTGAATATTATTTATCCGCCGCTGGCATATATTGGCAACGTATTCCTTCTGGTATACTTTATGTTGATATTTTTTCATTCCCTAATCCTTAACCGATCATTAAAAGTTGCATTTTTGAGCATTATATCCTCATTTATTCAATTGACAGCCTATGGCTTGGGATTTATACAGGATTTTATCAAAAGAATAGTACTTAAACAGCAATGATACAATTTTTAAAAGAGACCACTTTTACCGTTAACGAGGTGATAGGTAAGTCCTGGGACCTCACCAGGCGTCATTATTTTTCTATCTCAACCTTATGCTTTCTGATGTTTATCACGTCGAATGCCTCGGGACTGATGGCTTTTTTAATCAAGGATGTGAACAAGGGGCTGAGTGCGCTGATGGCCTTTTTTTTTATCATCATGTACTTCACCATCAACCTCTCGCTCTTAAAATATATCTTCCACCTGCTGGATGATGAAGAGCATGATGTCAGTATTGTCAGCACGCTGCCTACCCGTCAGCAGATCATCAGGTTTGTAGTAGGTATGCTTTATTTTATGCTGGTGATTATCGGTGTGTACTGTGTAGTGATCCTGCTGGCTTTTCCATTTATCTATACCGGTATCCGGATGCAGCTGATTACCAACATCGCGATAGCGATAGGGGTGGTAGCGATATTTATTACCTGGGTAAGGATTTCTTTCTTCCCCTTTTTTATTATTGATAAAAATGTGCCGCCTTTCGGTTCGCTGAAGTTCAGCCTGGCCATCACCAAAGGTAACTTTACCAAGATCCTGCTGCTCCTGCTGGTGCTCGGCGGATTTTACGTACTCTGCCTGGTATTGATCGGCCTGCAATTACCTGTAGTGGCATTTTTTGTAAATATCTTAAGTTCATTTATCATCGTACCTTTATCAAGCGTGGCGCTAACCATCGCGTACAGGAAAATGATGAGCGAGTATCAGGGCGATGAACATCCTGATATTATTCACAATATAGTTTAGTCTTTTATGGGATTAAAAGCGGCATTAAGTAAACCCTTTGCGGCCTTAATTGTAAAGGCTGCGGAGAAATGGAAAAAGAATGCAGTAGCTGCTCAGCAGGAGACGCTGAAGGCTTTACTGGCGGCTGCAAAAGATACTGCCTTTGGAAAAGACCACCAGTTTGCTGACATCAGTAACTACGAAGACTTTAAGAAAAGAGTACCTGTACGGGATTATGAGGATCTAAGACCTTATATCGACAGGGTTGTAGCCGGGGAGAAAGATGTGATGTGGAAGGGCAAACCTTCGTATTTTGCCAAAACATCAGGCACTACCTCGGGAGCAAAATATATTCCAATCTCTAAAGAATCTATGCCGGAGCACATCAAAGCCGCGCGTAATGCACTGCTTACTTATGTACATGAAACTGGCAAGGCTGATTTTGTAAATGGCAAGATGATCTTCCTGCAGGGGAGCCCTGTGATGACGGAGAAGAACGGTATCAAGCTGGGCCGTTTATCGGGAATCGTCGCTAACCTTGTTCCTGCATACCTCCAGAAGAACAGGCTGCCTTCATATGCCACCAACTGCATCGAGGACTGGGAGCAGAAGGTGGACGCAATCGTGGAGGAAACATACCGCGAAGATATGACGCTGATTTCGGGCATTCCGCCCTGGGCACAAATGTATTTCGACAGGTTAACGGAGAAAACTGGTGGCAAGAAGATCAAGGACATCTTTAAAAACTTTCAGCTGTTTGTGTATGGAGGGGTGAATTATGAACCTTACCGTGCAAAGATCGAAGCCAGTATCGGCAGGAAGATTGACACGATAGAAACTTATCCCACCTCTGAAGGCTTTATCGCTTACCAGGATAAACAGAATGACAAAAGCCTGCTGCTGCTGGCCAGGGCAGGGATGTTTTACGAGTTTATCCCTGCAGATGAATATTACAATGAAAACCCTACACGTTTGAGCCTGGGGGATGTTGAACTGAATACCAACTACGCGCTGATACTGAATACCAATGCCGGCCTTTGGGGCTACAGCATCGGAGATACCATCAAGTTTGTTTCTAAAAACCCCTACAAAATTCTGGTTACAGGAAGGATTAAACATTTTATCTCTGCCTTTGGGGAGCATGTGATCGGCGAGGAGGTGGAGCATGCCTTATTATCTGTAGCCAACGAGGAAAATATTGGCATCACTGAATTTACTGTTGCCCCGCAGGTGAACCCTGCCGCTGGGGAACTTCCTTACCACGAATGGTTTATCGAGTTCTCCAATGAGCCTGAAGACATGGAAGCCTTCAGTAAAAAAGTAGATAAGGCATTGCAAAAGAAAAATATTTACTACTTTGACCTTATTGAAGGCAAAATTCTGCAGCCGCTGATCATTCGGCACCTACCAAAAGATGCATTTGTGAACTATATGCGCGCTGAAGGTAAACTTGGAGGACAGAATAAGGTTCCCCGCTTATCGAATGACAGGAAGATTGCAGAGGGCCTGATTAAATTGACGAATAAAATTTGAAAAATATAACAATACTGGGGTCTACAGGCTCTATTGGTACCCAGGCACTGGACGTGATCCGGGCAAATCCGGCGCTGTATCGTATAGTTGCGCTCACTGCGAATGCGAATGCGGCACTGCTCATTGAGCAGTCGCTGGAGTTCCTGCCAGAAATGGTGGTGATTACTGATGAAAGTCAGTATGCTGCAGTAAAAGCAGGTCTCAGCGGTACAGCTGTAAATGTGCTTGCCGGTGAAAAGGCCTTATGTGAGGCTGCGGCATTGCAAGGTGCCGACCTGGTGCTTACCGCGCTCATGGGCTCGGTGGGACTAAGACCTACCATTGCTGCTATAGAAGCTAAAAAAACTATTGCACTGGCCAACAAGGAAACGCTTGTAGTTGCTGGCGAGCTGGTAACGCGGCTGGCTGCGGAACATGGCGTAAAGATCATCCCCGTAGATTCAGAACATTCTGCCATTTATCAATGCCTGGTGGGCGAAGATCTGGATACCATAGAAAAAATTTATGTGACTGCCTCAGGCGGTCCCTTTCGCGGAAAAGACCGCAATTTCTTATCCACAGTAACCAAAGAACAGGCTTTAAAACATCCCAATTGGGTGATGGGGGCCAAGATTACAATAGACTCTGCCTCCCTGATGAACAAGGGCCTTGAGGTTATTGAAGCCAAATGGCTGTTCAATCTGGATATCAGTCAGATCGATGTGATCGTGCACCCACAATCTATTGTACATTCTATCGTTCAGTTTAATGACGGATCGATGAAAGCGCAGCTGGGATTACCTGATATGAAACTTCCTATTCACTATGCCATGGCTTACCCACAGCGTATAGACAGTAAATTCCCGAGGTTTAACTTCCTGGATTATCCTGAATTTACCTTCGCCAAAGCTGATATGGATACTTTCCGCAACCTCGGCCTTGCCTATACAGCACTGGAAAAAGGAGGGAATATGCCTTGTATCATCAATGCTGCCAATGAGATAGTGGTCGAAGCCTTCCTGAACGATCAGATTGGTTTCCTGGGAATGAGTGATGTGATTGAACAATGTATGTCTGACCTGCCGTTTATCGCGCAGCCAGACCTCAACAATTATATAGAAACAGACGAGCTTACGCGTATATTTGCCCGTGAGCTGGTAACAAAAAAACATTTAGCGATCTAATAGTAAAACAAAAAAACACACAAAAGAAATATATGAACGGATTGATTATGGTTGCCCAGCTGCTTTTGGGATTATCGATACTGGTA
Organism: Pedobacter sp. MC2016-15; assembly: GCF_026239695.1. Lineage (GTDB taxonomy): Bacteria > Bacteroidota > Bacteroidia > Sphingobacteriales > Sphingobacteriaceae > Pedobacter. The sequence goes on from NZ_JAPIVS010000003.1 coordinate 122,652, forward strand.
ATCTTGCATGAACTGGGGCATTTTCTTGCAGCGCGGGCCTTTGGTATTAAAGTAGAGAAGTTTTATTTATTCTTCGACGCCTGGGGCGTAAAGTTGTTTAGTATCACTAAAGGTGGTGTGGAGTACGGTATAGGATGGCTGCCTTTAGGTGGTTATGTTAAAATTGCGGGTATGATTGATGAGTCGATGGACAAAGAACAGATGGCTCTGCCTGCGCAACCATGGGAGTTCAGGTCTAAACCGGCCTGGCAGCGCCTGATTGTGATGCTTGCAGGGGTATTTGTAAATATTGTTGTGGGTATATTCATCTTCTGGATGCTGACTTTTAAATTCGGTGAAACGTACATTGCCAACAGTTCTGTCGTAACGGGTATCAACCCTGGAGTGATCGGAAAACAGATTGGCCTTAAGCAGGGTGACCGTGTGATTGCGGTGAACGGAAAGAAGATCGTCCGCTTTGAGGAATTACTGAGTTCTAAAGTGCTGATGGGAAATACAAACCTGACGATCAGCCGTGAAGGTAAAACGCTGGATGTTAAAGTTCCTGACAATATCCTGAACAAGGTGGCCGACCTCGGGATCGAAGAGTTTATCAGCAGGGCACCGCTGCTCACTACTACGGTGGATACAATAATTAAAGGCAGAACCGCCTCAAGGGTAGGCATGCAAAAAGGCGACAGGATTGTAGCCATTGATAAGGTGCCTGTAAAGTATGATGTAGATGTACGTAAGGAGCTAAAGAAACATACCAAGGGTAGATTTGATGTAGATGCTTACCGGGGTGCTGAACTGCTGCACTTTGAAATGGCAGCTGACAGTACTGGTACTATCGGTATCGGTTTCAATTATGATGAGATTAAAGAAGAAACGATCAACTACAGTCTTTTTGCAGCATTGCCGATAGGCATTAACCAGGCATGGACTTCCTTCAGTGATAATGGTAAGGGGATCTGGAAAGTATTGAGTGGTAAAATTAAAGCAGATAAAGCATTCTCAGGCCCTGTGGCTATTGCGCAAAAGGTTTATGGTGGAGTGTGGATCTGGTCGCACTTCTGGGCTTCTACAGCTTTAATTTCGATTGCACTGGCCTTTATGAACCTGCTGCCTATTCCGGCTCTGGATGGTGGTCATGTGGTGTTCCTTTGCATAGAGATGATAAAGGGGAAACCTCTGGGGGATAAGTTTATGGAAAATGCACAGATTGTAGGTTTCGTGATGCTGCTGTCGCTGATGGTGTTTGTGATCGGTAACGATATCTTTAAGGCCTTTATCAAATGACATTAGGTGTTTGTTCAATGTAAAATATAAAGATAACCGGGTATAACTTACCCGGTTTTTCTATTTTTGGGCAAATCTGAAATTATGACCACGTTATCTATTTTTAAGAAAGTAGCTGTTGCTGAAGGTGTTTCTTACCTGGCGCTGTTATTAATCGCGATGCCGCTGAAATACTTCGCAGGGATGCCTCTGGCGGTTAAGTACACCGGCTGGGCGCATGGACTGCTGTTTGTACTGTATGTGATGATGGTGATTATGTGTGCAATGGAGTATAAGTGGAAGTTTGGAAAGATCATCCTGGTGTTTTTAGCATCATTACTGCCATTTGCTCCTTTCGTAGTAGAGAAACGTTTACATGAAGGTGCTGAGGATCAGGTTAAAGGATAATATTTAAAATAAGGCTTGGAATATTAGGGCCGAATATATACATTTGCATCCCGCTGAATAAGCAATGCCCAGTTGGCGGAATTGGTAGACGCGCTGGTCTCAAACACCTGTGGGAAACCGTGCCGGTTCGACTCCGGCACTGGGTACATAACCGGAGTAATCACTTTTCGAAGATGATACTCCGGTTTTTTTATGCTGTAACTTATTGTTAATGTGGTAAATAAGAAGGGCGGCTTCGTTGACTTTTGTGGTGTGATGTTCCTTTCCGTCAAAAATCCATTTTTCTGGAAACATCACACCAATTATATACCTTTTACCTTCAATATTCGCGTCTGAATATAGTTTAACAAGGCTTTTTAGGCTACGAAGCGCATCAGAAACCAGTAGTTCAATATTAAGCCCATGAGATACCTTTTTCTCTAAATCTTGCAGATCTGATTCAAGCCTGACAATACTTTGTTCTGATTCACTTTTAATCTCTTTATATTCAGTTCCTGTAATCGTTTCTAGAAGCAATAGCTCCCGCGCTTTTGTCAGCTTATTATTCTGTGTGGTTATAGCTTCTGCAATCTTCTTTCTTTCTGACTGAAGAAATTTAGAATTGTCATTGAAGGTATCACAAATGACCATTTGGAACAACTCAGCCATTCCTTTTCTGGGTATGAATCTTTTTAATTCACGTTCGAACGCTTGATTAACATGTTCAGATCGGAAGCGTTGCTTACAGGCAAGTGTGCAGTGATAATAGTAATAATGTGCATTTCTGCCTTTAGATGAACTTCCTGTCATGTTTCTTCCACATACAGGGCATCTTAGAAAGCCTCTCAGGGGATATTCTTCAGGTGAGGATGCTTTTGCCCCACCGTGCAGATAATTTCTTCTCCTGCCATTAATGACGTCCTGAACTTGATAAAAAAGCTTTTCAGAAATGAGAGGCTGGTGCACACCATCTGCTAGATACATTTCTTCGTCCTTGAATTTAGGAACGATTATTTTTCCGCAGTACATCGGATTTCTGATCGCCTCCCAAAAGCTATTTCTACTGCATTTCAGTCCTTTCTCTTTAGCCATCATCCAAATGTGCTCAGTAGCAAAAGTCCCGATTGCGATATTTTCGAACGCCCATCTCATGTGACTGGCTTCAGGCTCATTTAGGGCAATGTATTTCGTTTTTCCGTCCTCTGTACTCTTATTGATATAGCCTGGCAAGGCTTTTCCCATCCAGCGACCTTCCTTCTTTGCTCTACGCATACCATATGTTACATTGAGTGCCCTGCGGTCATTTTCTACCTCTGGCATTGATAGATACACTGCCAGTATGGTTTTGCTTTCTGGTACAGATAGATCTAAAGGCTGTTCAATTGCCAGAGGTTCGATATTGTAGGACATCGTAAGCAGACGGATCATCTGGTAGGCATCAGCGGTGTTCCTGCTAAACCGATCCCATTTAGTGAACATTACATAATCATAGTTCTTTCCCTTCGTTTTTATTAGTTCATCCAGTAATTGTTTCCATTCTGGACGATTGAAAGTTTTGGCAGAATGATCCTCGAAGATGATCTTCTTTACTTCGATATTGTTTCGTTCGCAATGAAGTTGTAGACGTTCGGCTTGATCTCTTTGTGAGAAGCCCTTGTCAGCTTGTTCATCGGTACTGACTCTGATGTATAAGCACGCTTTTTTCATTTACTATTCTCCTTTCATTTTTTTGATTTAAAATACAATCAGTGCTATTTGAAAAGTTTGCTGGGAGTTTTTTTACTATTCGATTTATGCCCCAAATCTTTTTCAATAGCTTGAATAATAGATAATTTAGCGAATTTGTACATCAAATTCAAAATTATTTCGGCTTCTTGTATCGTGATTTCAGTTCCATGCTCTTTAAGAATTTTGACGGCCTTAGCAGGGAAAATTGTACGCTTTGTATAATGGAAATGATGTGTCATATTCTTGTCTGAGATACAAAATTGCTTAGTGAGAGAACAGGTACATCACTAGTCGTGATAAATATATTTTGGATATGGCCTTTCAAACATGACTAGTGATGTTTGGGGATTACTACTCTAAATTAATGGATAACAGATCACTAGCCGATAAGGTGGGAAATTATTAGGCTGACAATTTTAGAATGTTATTTGCGTGATTTTCATTAGCGCCATTCATTACTACATTTACTCACATGTTTAGTTGTTGATTCAATAAATCAAAAAAGATAAAGATTCCAAAGATAGTGACTATTACCAGTTGCTACCTTTGAAACCTATAAAATGGAATCGATAATAAGTCTTTAACCCATTAGTAGTAAACTACGATGGAACCTACATACTTTTCTCGTGAAATTTTTTATGTTTATACCTTTTTACTCAATGGTTATGAAGTCTAAAATATTTATAAGTTATTCGCATCAAGACATTGAATTCACAACCTGGTTAGTAAATAGTCTACGTCATAATGGAGTCGATGTATGGTGGGATTCTCAAGAAATAGCAATTGGGGATTATATTAAAATTAAAATAAGAGATGGTATTCAAGCGAGTTCCTCTTTTATTATAATATTAAGTGAAAACTCAAAAATGTCTCGATGGGTGAAGTATGAATTGAACTCAGCTTTAATGTTTAATGCAACTAAAAACAACATTAAAATAATTCCTGTTAAGATAGATGAATCGGCAGTTCCCAATGATTTGAATAGCTACTTATATATAGATGCATCAAAAGATCGAAATCATGCCCTTGAATCAATTTTAAAAGCGGTAGAGCTTTCGGATCAACCAACTTATCAATTTAATGATTGGAATAGCTTTAGTCCCAAGCTTTTTGAAAAGTTTGTCTTTGATCTACTTATACAGGAGAGCCATAATGTTAGAAGACTCCCTCAAGTACGCCACTCTGGATTTGACTTAGAAATTGAAGAAAAAAACTCCTTGGGACAGACTGAAACAATACTTGTAGAGATAAAGCATTTTAAAACAAATATCAATATTGGGATATTAAGGGAAATTTATGGTGCTCTTATTCTATCTAATGCCAACAAAGCACTGCTCATAACTAGTTCAGAACTTACTAGTAATGCTAAAAAATATGTAGATCAATTGTCACATAAGATTGTAGTGTGGGAAGGTCATACCTTAATTAGTAAACTTAGCGAGTCTACAAATCTCATACATAAATATTTTCCTAAGTTAACACCACAAGATGAGCCGGTTAAACTAATCGACGAAGAACTTCAAGTCACTCAAGATTTAATAAGAGAACTGGACAATTGTCCCGAAGGAATGCTTGGCTGGCAAAAATATGAAGATATTTGTGTGAAAATTTTAAACCGTGTCTTTGTCCCCCCTTTACAAATGCCCCGTATTCAATCAAGGCGAGAATCAGGAATAGATATCAGAGATGCAATATATCCCAATAGATCTACGAATGAAAATTGGAAATTTATACGCGAAGATTATGACGCTAAGTATATCGTCGTTGAGTTTAAAAATTATTCTTTCGATGGGGCAGAAATTGATAAGCATGTCGTTCTCCAGATAGATGATTATTTAAAAAAAACAATTGGAAGATTTGGAATCATTTGCAGCAAAAAACATCCTAATATGAGTGGTCTACAAAAAAGGAAAGACGTTTTCATTGAACACAATAAGCTAATCTTGTTTATAAATAATGACCATTTAAAGGATTTGTTATTACGTAAATATAAAAATATTGACCCAGCAGACGTTATTATTGATTTGATTGACGATTTTAACATGGAATTTTAATATTTATTGAAATAGTGTCAAATAATTTAACTTCGGCTTTCCCGATACTTTTTAGATAACCTTAAAACATACCTCATGGAAAGTAAAACCGTAGAAGAAAGCGTGAGGGGACTTTTATACCCAGCCTATCATAAACTTTACAGCGCCTTAAGCAGCTTAGACAAATTCGAAAAAGGATCAGATTTCTTTGACAACATCTCTCATTTAGATAACTTCTTTTCCGAGTATAGAAATGTCACTTTTATGCTTCAAAAGTCCCTAGCTCATACAGAATATTTAAAAGTATACGAGCAGAATAAGCAAAAATATTTAATCAATAATATTTGCAAATGGTTTTTGGACAAGCGAAATGAAGTTTTGAAAGAAAGACCGTTCGAATTGCAGAAAAAAATCCGCGTAGTAATATATACCGCGAAAGGACATTTATCCTTACCAGAATGGGTATTTACTATTGACAATGATATAGAATATACCACTTTAATTGATACGATGCGACAGTCCCTCATTGAATTAAAACTTGTTGAAGTTATGTTTTCAGCAGAATTCTCATTCTTCGAGAAAGGACAGGATGAGGATTTGTACAGCAATTTCATAGCCGGGATCGAGTATATGAAATTATTTATGCGAGCAATGAAGGAGTCGATAGGTGAATCTTGCAAGTTGTCCGATCAACTTCAATTAAAAATTGATACAATGACATTTTCTCGAATACCTAGGAATATGCTCCTGATAGATGATTATGTCTTTTACACGAAAAGTAATGAATTTGAAAAAGCATCAAGAGCTGAGTTTCATTTTCCTGGACAAGAACAAAAAGTTCCTATCGCTAACCTCGAGGAATTGTTTCCTGGCTCCAAAGATGTGTTTTACAATTTTGTAATGATGCACCTAGTTATCTTTCAACAACAAAAGCTCCTTATGCCAACTTGTTTGATTCTTTATAATGATGGAAAGATGCAATTCAACTCTTTTGAAAGCTCAATAAAAACTACCACCTACAGAAAACTTTATGAAATATCTAGCTTGATAGAGACTATGGGTATCCAAGAAGTATTTTACGTGGGGGAAATGTATCAATATCATAATACGAAACAAATTCTTAGTATGGAAAGTCGAGAACGTGTCAAGTATGTTAATTCAGAGTCCCTTGTTTTTTTTAGCGCCAATCAAGAGTTAACAACGCGTTCATATACTTTTGATACAGCTAGAATAGATGATATGCGATACATAATCTCTATTCTAATAGAAGAAAAGGAAACAATAAAAAATTTGGCCTTTATGAATTCAGTGATCGATGAATTCATTAGATTAGACTCACTCAAAAAAAATAATGGTTAAGGAAATTACATCAAAATTAGTTCATGCCTTTTTACTCTGATAACGAATGTTTTAGATTAGTGGTTTTCAATTGCTATGAGATATTTTTTATACAATTCTATGAAAATTTCATCAATTATTATTAATATGATATACCATAAAAAGTAATTGTGGAATTTGTGATTAGCTTCTGCTAAAGTCTTCAGCGTGGGCAAATTATCTTGGTATGATTGTGTATTGTGAGCGCACCTATTCCTATGTTTAATAAGGTATTCATTGTAAATTTTTTTGATTGAATTCTGATTTTTAACTTCTGCGAATAACGTTTTATTGTCGGTGGCAATATGCTCCGTCTTGATGTCAACTAAAATACTATCCAGAGAAATAAAACTATCCTGATCCCAACTCGCAATATTTGAATGTAACAAAACATTTTTTACGTCTGATGTAGCCATTGTTATTATTGCAGCTATATCTAAATCTCCAATGGTGAAACTATTTCTCTTCTCAATTTGTGCAATTAGATCTGTGAAAACTTTAGCTTTATCCTTATAAGTCGAAAATTCACCAGAACCAGTCCGTGTGAATTCGTATCTAAATTCGTAATCTTCAGTGGCCATTTCCCAACAAATACATTTCATTTTCTGTTCTTGAAAACCAGTCATTCTTAAAAAAGCTGATTGCATGACGTATTCGTTCAGAGGATAGGTTTCCATACCATTACCAATACCGGCATTTGCATGTACTACCTCGTTTAAAATTTCAAATATGGGCGATAAAATAAAATCTGTATGTTTAGCCATTTAAATACTTATTGTAAATTTCTATCGACGCATCTATGCGAGCTCTTAAATATTTGAGAGCACTTGGAGCTTTCCTATGTCCTTCATCCGCTTTGAATTCAATAATTTTCGCGTCAATATCATTTCTCAAATTACTATTTTGAGCTGCATCAACCACTTTGTCTTGGAATACTATGCTGTAAATTAAACCAAAAAGAAATGTATCCATTTCAATAATTGAAGCAAATTGTTTTGGAATATCTAAATCATTTATAGTTTGTTCAAGTCTCTCAAATCGTTGATTATAATTGCCCTCAGGAAATATTGTTGTGAATTCGGTGAACTTTGGTGACGCAGTATCTCCAGCAACAGAAAATATATATTCTTCATAGTAGTCTTCCATTTTTGATTTAAATCCTCTTCCAACTCGGCTTGTGCTACCTTCCTTAACATATTGTGATAAATATGCCAGAAATCTAACAAAGTCTACAACAGCAACACTACTAAAATTCTTGATAGTTATTTGCTTAATGAAAGTTGGATTAAAATATTTTTCAAGGTCATTTTTTAGGAAATAAAGTGATGCTCTACTTTCTTGTGGAAGTAGGCGTTGTCCTTGAGCATTAATATTACGGAAGACAGAGGAATAATATTGTTGTTGAGCATCATGATCTTCGGTATGAGGAACTAAATAAGAAAAACCCAGAAATGTTTTTTTTAAAAATTCATCGTTTACATCGAAATTTATCGATTTATATTTTCCCTGACCAAGTTTGGCAAGGATGTCCGCTTTTGTTTTTCCCTTCGCCGTCAGATTACGCATACTCCAGTTGAGAATAGTATCAACTGGCTCATCATCATCAACATCATCGTCATTTTCGTTAGGCAATCTTTCAATTGTTCCTATGTAAGTTGCTGAATCAGGAAATAATCCAAGATAGGCGAGAAGTATAGTAGTTAATCTCTGTTGACCATCAAGAATAAGATTTTGATTGGTATGTTCATCCTTCTTGAATGCTCCGATGATTATCGGTGGGACAAATTGTTTTTTCTTAAAGGTTTCTACAAGTAATTTAACTCTATTTTCATCCCACACAAAAAACCTTTGATAATCGGGAAGTATAATGTTACCTTTTAAAATTAGTTCCAGCCAGTGCATAAGTGAGTACTGGCCGTAATATACTCGGTTGTCCATTGATGATGTGATTATTTTTTACATAAAACTACATTTTTATAATTAATAACCATTTTTTTGTGCAGTAATTAATGTTAAGATAATATTTATCCAAATGTAGTTAGCGTAAAAGAATAGCACAGTAATTTAAGATTTTTCTGTCGACATATTACGTAAGCGTTTAGATATTCGGTCACTACTAGTGATATAACCAAATCCTTAAATTACAACTTTGATTATCAAAACAGATAATCATGAACACCAACAAAAATCCAAATGTGAAAGGCCGTAAGTTTCACGGCAGCCCCTACCTTATACTGAAGCTGTTAAAACCCTCACCGCGACAAAAAATTAAGCGACTTCTTAGAGCTTGCATTGCTCCAGATCATACACGATCAAAGCCCACCAATGATCAATTACTGGGCACGTAATTTCATCATTGCATAGATTTGCTGTTTCCCTCATTTCAGTGTTCCAAAACTACTGCTTTTAGGAGCTTCGTTGTAGCCCACTCGGTCTAAGCAAAGATGTATTTTCGTCCACGAAAATCTTTGCCACTGTTCCAGTTGGCTTAAAGGGGCTGCGGAACTTGCCACTTTACAAATCTTAAAAACTTTAGTTATGCCAAGGAAAAAAAGCATAAAGCCTGATCAAGTTTTAACGCACTTTGTCCGAACAAGAGTGACAGAGGCGGTCTACAAACGTTTGGAAAAAATCAGTCTCAGTAGCGATTGCCATTCTATTGGTGAAGTGGCGAGGAAAATTTTGAGCCAGGAGAACATCACAGTGTTCTATAAGGACATGACGTTAAATACGGTCATGGAAGAATTGGCTTTAATTAGAAAAGAGCTACGGTCTATAGGTGTCAATATTAACCAGATCACAAGGAGCTTCAATCAGGACAAAGCGGAAATGCACCGAGCTTTCCATGTGTTGAAGGCTGCTGATCAATATAAAATGGTAGATGCGAAAGTGGATCGACTTTTATTTGTGATCTCTAAACTTGCTCAAAGATGGTTGCACGAATAAGTATCGGTAAAAGCATCCGAGGAACCCTGCACTATAATGAAAACAAGGTGGATGGGGGGGAAGCTCATCTTTTAATGGCAAGTGGCTTTGCAGGAGATATAGAACAGATGACCTTTATGCAGAAGTTGAACCGCTTTAATCATCTTTTACAATTAAAACCTGATGTTAAAACCAATACCGTCCACATCTCATTAAATTTTCATTCGAGTGAAAATCATGATGATAGTAAACTGCAAAAGATCGCTACCAGCTATATGAATAGGATTGGCTTCGGAGATCAGCCTTTTTTAGTTTACCGTCATGATGACGCAGCGCACCAGCACTTACATATTTTAACCACTAATATTACTGCAAATGCTGAACGAATAGATCTTCATGACATAGGCAGAAAGAGATCGGAACCTGCTCGGAAAGCTATTGAGGAGGAATATGATCTTATAAAGGCAGAATCCCATAAACTCAAATTGCAACCTGATCTTCAGCAAGTGGATTTAGAGAAAGTACAGTACGGCGCGATCCCAACAAAAAGGGCGATCAGCAATACAGTTACAGCAGTCACAAGAGACTACAAGTTTACAACCCTTGCTGAATACAATGCGATTTTGAAATGTTTCAACGTTATGGCTCTTCGAGGAGAATCGAATACACCAATGTATAATAATAAAGGTTTAATGTTCTCATTAATTGATAAAGCGGGAAATCCTATTGGAGTTCCTATAAAATCCAGTTCCTTTTATTCAAAACCTACCTTGAGAAATCTGGAGAAAAAGTTTGAAAAGAACATCAAGAAAAAATCTGTTTTCAAAGAAGATCTTAAGGCTCGCATTGATACGATACTTAAATCCGGCCGTAACTTTAACGAGGGGAGTTTAAAAGAAGAAGCTGCCAAATTGAATGTGGATATCATTTATCGCAGAACTGAGCAAGGACTTCTTTTCGGTATAACGTTCGTCGATCATAAAAACAAGGTCGTTTTTAATGGCAGTGAGTTGGGTAAATCATACGCGGCTAAAGCAGTAAATAGCCAGTTCCTGAGTAATTCAATTCCTCAACAAAAATCTGAACGCAGTTTACGTCCCTCAATACGACGCAATCAAACCACTAAGAGCCCTTTACCTTCAACGACGATCAAAAATGATTTTATTTCTTCACCGAAATCGAGAGCTATACCTCTGGAACCAGATGCGAACTATAATATGTCAAGACGAAGGAAGAAAAGAAAAAAACGCAATCAACAAATTAATCAGGGACTTAAACTATAAATAATATGTTATGGAAACAGGAGAAGATATACAAGGATTGCGCAAAGTCATCGATCTTACAAGATTGATCAGCGTTACTATATTATGCTTTCATTTTTATTTCATTTGTTACAAAGTCTTCCATGACTTTGGTCTAACCGCAGCAGTTACTGACAAACTCTTAGGCAACATTGCAAAAACCGGTCTATTCGTTGGTTCTGTAAGATCAAAGGTAGCAGCACTCTTGTTTTTGGTGATTTCAGTATTTGGAAAGAGTGGGAAGAAAGACGAAAACGTTAAAATGAAACATATAGGCGGCTATATAATATGTGGCCTTTTTCTCTATTGGCTAAGTGTTCTGATATTCTTTCTACCCGTGAATACCATAATGATTTCTGGAATATACATTTCAGTAACCGTTATAGGGTACGTTATGATCTTAATGGGTGGGGCATGGTTAACGCGTGTACTGAAGCTTCAATCGAATAAAGATATATTCAATTCAGAGAATGAGAGCTTCCCCCAAGAGGAAAGACTACTGCAAAATGAATATTCAGTAAATATTCCGACCAAGTATAAATTCAAAGGACAGATCAGGGACGGTTGGTTTAATTGTATCAATCCTTTCAGGAGTATTTTGGTTTCGGGATCAGCAGGAGCAGGTAAGACGTATTTCGTTATCCGCCACATCATAGACCAACATCTTCAAAAGGGATTTTCTATGCTTTTATATGACTTTAAGTTTGATGACCTCAGTAAAATGGCCTACAATAAGCTATTGAAGTATGCGAAGAATTATGACGTAAAACCAAAATTTTATGTGATTGATCTGGAAAATCCTAAACATCGATGTAATCCTCTTGATCCTGACAGCATGTTAGACATAACTGACGCTACTGAATCCAGTCGAACGATTATGCTCGGTTTGAATAAACAGTGGCTTCAAAAATCGGGAGATTTCTTTGTAGAAAGCCCAATCAATTTTTTAACGGCTGTGATATGGTTCCTGAGAAAATATCAAAATGGCAAATATTGTACGCTGCCTCATGTTATTGAACTAATGATGATAGATTACGATCCCTTATTCACTTTATTGCAGCAAGAGGAGGAAGTTAAAGCGTTAATAAACCCTTTTATTTCTGCATACCGAAATAATGCCAGTGCTCAATTAGAAGGGCAGATTGCCAGTGCAAAAATTGGTTTGGCTCGACTTTCCTCTCCTCAGCTATATTACGTTTTGTCTGGTAATGACTTTACTCTTGATATCAATAACCCGGAGGAGCCAAAAATTGTGTGTATTGGTAATAATCCTCAGAAAATAGAAACTTATGGAGCAGTACTATCCTTATATGTTAGCCGCCTGCTTAAGATGGTGAACAAAAAAGGAAAATTAAAGTCTAGCTTGGTTTTCGATGAATTTCCGACTATTGTTGCAACGGGTATTGTTAGTACCATAAGTACAGCAAGAAGTAATCTGGTGAGTGTAACACTGGGAATACAATCCATTGAACAAGTTAAAAAAGAGTATGGGGCAGAATTTGCAGAAATTATCGCAGGAATCTCCGGTAACATCATCAGTGGCCAAGTAACAGGAGACAGTGCTAAGCGTCTGTCCGAAAGTTTCGGAAAAATAATGCAGGACAGGGAGAGTCTCAATATCAACAGTAGCGATACTTCTGTTACAAGATCGACTCAAATGGACTCAGCAATTCCAGCATCTAAAATTGCAACGTTATCTTCGGGTGAGTTTGTAGGAGTGGTATCTGATAGCCCTGACGAAAGGATCAAGTTGAAAATGTTTCATGCGGAATTTCAAAACGATCATAATGCTATAGCTCTTGAGGATGCTAATTATGTTCCACTTCCAGAAATTCGCAAGGTTTCTTTTGAAGATCTTCAGGAAAACTACCTGAAGATTAAGAATGATATTCAGCAATTAATCTTAAATCAGCTTGGGGAGCAAAAACCTGACAAGCCACTATCTACCAAGAACGTCGAATCAAAATCAAAGAAGACTCGCGGAAGGCCAACGTCAAAGAAACCAGTGAAATCAATTAAAGAGACTAAGGCAATTTCATTGTGAAGCTAGTAACTGGCAAACTCAAATGACACATTAATTCTTTGACACGCTGAAAATAGTATTACAGCGGAGAGAGCAAATAATTATTTCATTTCAATTCGAATTGAGAATTTTAATGATAATCACTTCTATATTAAATTCTACATAGGCCTTCATTTGATCAATTGTAGCTTCATCTAAAAACCGCTCTAATACTTGTAAGTTAAATTTTGCCGATAATCTGAAAGCTTGCTGCTGATTTTTAATATGACTATGCATAATTGATAACGGCACATGCTTTATCAAATTAGCGTTCTCAATTTTCCAACCTATGCAACTATTCCTATGAAGTGGATTTTCTAGACTGAATTGGCTATCAGGGTTTTCAGCCAAAAATGCACAAGCGATGCTGTAAGTGTCACTATGGAATGTTTTCTTTACGGCATAATATGCCCGATTCCCTATAAATGTACCTGTCATATCCTAATATTGGGTTCCCACAAATATACGAATTTTCAAAATTTAACGTGATATATCACGTTTTCAGAGGTGTTAATTTTCTTTCAATTAGTACCTGTAATGGGTAATGAAATCAATAAGAAAAGACGTAATGAAAAAGCACTTAAAAAATTAGGTGAAAATATCCGTCATTACCGATTATTGAGGAAGTTAACAATCTCAGAACTTGCATTCAAATGTAATACTCAGGACAAGACTATTTACACTTATGAACATGCTACAGTTGATATGAGTATTACCATGTTAACTATTGTTGCCAAGGCATTGGAAGTATCGATACTTCAACTATTAGAAGGGGTAGAGTAAACTATAAACTCTTCCATTTTTTGGATAACCAGTAAGCTTAAACTCTCGCGTGTCCCAAGCTATATTTCTCCCGCAAATAAAAAATGAATATTGATATTTTATTTAGCAACATTTGCATTGATATTGTTTTACTAAAAATATTAGTATACGTTTGCTGCTATGGAAGAAATCGATATGGGCTATTATGCAATACGTACACTTCTACCTGCCATCATGGATTGGGTAGACAATTCGAGAATCAAAAAAGCTTTACCTGATCACCCTTGCAAGTTTTTGACGCAGTTGGGCAATTGTTCCGTACAGATAAGTTTATCCTATCTCTCTAAGGAATACCTACAGAAGCATGTAGAGCCAAATTTTCAAAGATATTGTAATGCTTTTACTGAACAATTGAAACCAGTACTAAGAAAGTGGTGTATTAAATGTAACATGACTGAAGTACGAATTGACCTGCGTTATACTGCACATTTGGTATACGGTACTAGTGTTCACGTCATCGTAAGCAGGGAAGAATTGAAGAATTATCACAATGTTTAAATATAATTTAGATACATCATCATGTGATGATCTGCGAGCTGATTATGGGCACCAATATTAAGAAATTCCTTAAGAGGCATGTCGTATAAATGATAGATAAAAAATAATTCATTTCTCACAACTAATAGGAATAATATTATAGTTGCTTTAGCGTTATCTTGATATTCCTCAGCGAAAATACACCCGTTCTCTCTGAAGCGTAGTAATTAACTTTTGCCTATAATTAATATTGTAGTTAGAATATGATAACAGCCAAACATTCAGACAGGGATGCTGTGGTAGAAATCCTGATGAGTTCATTTGTAAATAACAAAAGTATTACCAGCTTGGTGGGAACTGAGAAAGGATCTGAAAAGAGGCTGAAGTCGCTCATGAATTATGCTTTCGCGGAGTGTATGGATACAGGCATGGTCTATCTTTCAGAAGATTTCAAAGCTTGCGCCCTAGTGATCTTTCCTGAAAAAAAGAACGGGAACTTGATGTCCTTATTTCGCGATTTAAAATTGATCTTCTCTGTAATTGGAATTTCTAACATTTCAAAAATTCTCAAAAAAGAATCCATAATAAAAAAAGTCCAAAATGCTGAGAAACCGCGTTTTTATTTGTGGTTTCTGGGCGTAGATGAGAGATTCCAAGGTAAGGGGATTGGGACAGACCTGCTTCGTCAATTATTAGATGAAAGTTCAAAATTGGATCGGGAACTTTTATTAGAGACTTCTACCGAGAGAAATCTTCCTTTTTACGTAGCCAATGGTCTGAGGTTGTATGCGGATGTGGATGTAGGATATAAGCTTTACTTTTTTAAATCAATTGTAAAATAATCTATTCCGCTTCCTGATACTTCTTTCGGATTATGTTGGTTTTTGGCTCAGAGATGCACGTGTTGACTTTTGTCTTCCTGATCATCGAGTTAATGATGTTTGCCATACAATGCTGGTCTTATTATATCTGGCCAAAAGATCGAGCGCGACTGCTTTATCTTATCTTGCTATTATTACTGATCATTTATAATGTTACGGGTGGGCTTTTTCCTGATGAGCATATCACTTTAATTCCTGTGTATATTCAGAATATACTGGCATACGGATCGGGTTTTATTATGGCTTCTTACTTCCCTTTCTATTTCTATAAAGCATACAACCTTTCGAGCTTGCGGTTTGTCGCAATTTTCGGTATACCAATCTTTGTGCTGCTACCGTACATTATATTTTTTGTCATTATATATTCTTTTACTAGAGATCTCGGTTTTGCTATTCACTATGGACTCATTATTCCGTTTCTTTATTCACTATATGTTCTGTGGGCAATTCTGAAAGCAATTCGCCATTACATAAAAATTAACAGGGAAGATGGCTATCCTCTGAAAAGAACTGAAATGTTGCTTGTTTACTTAGCCGTCTTTCCCTGGGTTTGTCTAGCAGTCTTTTCATACTTCAATATCACCCAGTGGATTGAGGTGCTCTTCACAAATATTGGATTTATTATTATCACTATACTTTTTCTGCAAAGACGCGGCAAGGCTGAACGATTTGAAAAACTGCGACTTATTGATCGAGATGAGCTGATTAAAAAGCAAAATGAAGATTTTAAACAAAATTGCAGGAACTATAACTTAACGAAGCGAGAATGCGAAATAGCTGAGTTGCTGTGCAGAGGTTTAACTTATAAAGAGGTAGGAGCAACCCTATTTATTGCGGAAAATACTGTTGATGCGCATGTACAAAAGATCTTTGGAAAAACAGGGGTTAATAAAAAAATCGATTTGCGAAATGTACTAGGATATGTTGGATAGTCAAAGATACGTATGATTGCGTAGATGATTCTTTTCTAGTGAACTATCCCTATATATAAAAATCAGGGACAATCCTTACTTTTTTTTCTGGGCGTTTTAGGAAATTGGTTCTCTCTTAAATTATTTGCCTATAGAACATTTGTACAAACACCTATCCGAAGTATACCAATTATCGCCAGTTAACAGGCAGGTTAGGCTAACTTAAAATTCTATCCTATGTACAAAAACATCGCAAAACAAGACTTTCGTAAATTATTGATTAAGTTAGATGCACTAATAGCAGATCGTAATTTAAGCCTCATTGAAAAATTCAATCAGTCAATTGCCCTGGTCAATGATTTCTTGCATGAAGTTAGGTCTCAGGTCACAAGCGTTGCATTTCAGGACAAATTTGAAGAAATCTACTTTTTCAAGTTTGAAAAGCCAGAATACTATGCACAAAAAATCTATCAGGTTGCCTTATTCACTTTGCTGAATCAAAAGCCTGTTGGAACTGTGGAAATGATCAAAACATATTTCGTTGACGAACTTGCCTTTGTTTCACGTTTTTTCAAACAACATGCCTTCTATTATGAGTATTACCGATCTGGTTTCACAGAACTGGATGAGCCTTTGTTTCTTAGGGAATCCTTGATTGCATCTCCTTTGCTAATCGATCTTCCTGACCTTGATCCCGAATTCTCAACCGGAGGAGACTATTTGTTCGCTAAGTTCATAGCATATGAACAACTGCGGGACTACATTCTGGATGAGCTTAAAAAATTAGAGAATAAAGATGCTAGTCGTCTGCCATCATTGGGGAAAGACAAAAAGCGATTCGATTGGACAGGGGAAATGATCAACATCGTTGAAATGGGATATTCATTGTATGTATCCAAACAAATGAATGACGGTAAAGCATCATTAGCAGACATTTTCCGCTGGCTGGAGGAATCATTTGGTGTGGAGTTAGGTATTCCCGCTAATCGATTTAGAGAAATAAAACGGAGAAAGCGGATCACACGAACTCATTTTTTAGATTCTTTACGATCAGATTTATTGGATTATATGGATAAGGATGATAATTAATTAAGTCCCATTGTACACAAGCCTATTCTGAACTGAATTAATATTTTTTGATCACTACTAGAGATCAACCCGTTTGCAGGATTTGAAACTTTGCTTTCGTATTCCATTGCAATGTCGCATTGGATTAAAGAACAGTAATATGAACTTGAACAATTTCACTTGGCAGGACTTTCTGCTTGCCGCCATGATCCTTAGTAGCATCTGGTATGTAGCTATCGGTCTGTTCTTTTATCGAAAGGAGATTTTGAATTTCATTTCAGGGAAAAACGATGATGTGTTAGACCCTCTTCCTCATCATTGGGATGATCATGTAGATCTTCTAGATGATGACTTAGTTGGGACTAAAGCCGAGGCGGAAGGTGTAGAAGTACTTGAAGCTGAAGATTTCAGTTTTTCCAAAACCAGAAACGGAGAGGAGGATGAAGATACTTTGGAGGTAATCGCGGATTTTCAGAAGGAGATCAAAGACACTTTCAATCTGTTGGCAGCGGAAGACGGCAGCAAAGAAGATTTTTTTTCACTATTTGAATTAGTACGTAGCAGGTATCGGCACACGTTGATATCTGAATCTGTGCCCATACTCAATGAGCTAATAAAGGATCATGCCCCGTTTTACCTCTCTGACGAAGAACTGAATAACCTATGGATTTAGGCTGAAAATATTTCTGAATGCAAAATTGATTAAGGTTCCTTTCCAAAAATTGAATGGCGGCTTATAGTTACCGCTTTGTAAGGAACTCTAGATTAAAAATTACATGAAGAAACAATTTAAAACACCGAACAAACAATTGATACGCAAGTTCAGGCTGCTTACAATACTGCTTTGTGCTTACAATTTATTTAATGCGTCAGTCGCATTGGCTCAAGATGGAGTCGCTGGTATTCAGGAAGCAACAAATAAGGTAGTAAGCTATTTTGATACTGGTTGCGACCTAATGTACGCTATCGGTGCGGTTGTAGGTTTAATTGGTGCAGTCAAAGTTTTCAATAAGTGGAATGCAGGTGAACCTGATACTAATAAGGTTGCTGCAGCATGGTTTGGCTCCTGTATCTTCTTAGTGGTAGTGGCAACAGTGTTAAAATCATTTTTTGGGATATAGCTTCTGAGGAATAGGTTTCAAATAAAATTAAGGTGAACGGAGCAAATCGCTTGAGCAAGAATAGCACCTTGCTCCGTTCATTCATATTTAACACAAAAGATTATGAGTTCGATATATCAAATCAACAAAGGCATTAACAAACCTATAGAGTTTCGGGGATTATATGGACAATATATCGCCTATTTAGCTGTAGGGCTCGTAGTTTTAATGATCGCCTTTACGCTACTTTACATTCTAAATGTCCCTCTTTTGTTCCTACTTCCTTTAGTAATTGGATCGGGAACTGCTCTTTTCATTATCGTTACGAGGCTTTCTAAGAGATTTGGCGTAGATGGTTTAGGCAAGTTTATGGCAAAGAGAGGGCTTCCGAATTATATAAAGTTTAGTTCTAGACGCGTATTTATTAGATTGAAATCAGAAGGGAGGTTATCATGATTCAAATAGAAAGCATCCTTCCTATTTGGAAAGTGGAATCAGGAGCAATGGTTTCTATGCTCGGTGATGTCACAATCGCTTACGAGGTAACATTACCAGTAATAGGAACACAATCGATATCAGATTTTGAATCAGTACATCAAACTTTTATTAAGGCTATAAAAGTCTTAAGCAATGGAATGATATTCCATAAGGCTGACTGGTTCTTAAAATCTCGCGTTGAAACGGAGGAAAATGTTACCAAACCCATAACAAATGCAGCAGCCATGTTTTTCAATGGAAGACCCTATCTGGATCATCAATGCTTTATTTTTTTAACGCAGAAACCACAAAATCGAAAACTTTCCTCGTCAGCTTATTCAAATATCTTACGAAAATCTATAGCACCTGTGACGTTGAACGATGAAAAAGAACTTTCTTCGTTCTACTCTTCGTGTGGGCAATTTGAAAGAATAGTGTCTGATAGTGGGAGCGTCACTTTGCGAAGATTGAATGAGGATGAACTTGCAGGAACAGCTAACAAACCTGGTATAATTGAGAAATACTGTTTCTTGCTGGGCAGAAATCAGAATTCTGTTATCAGGGACATACATATTAAGGATCAACTACAAGTGGGTGATCAATACTGTAAGCTGTATACTCTTTCTGATCCTACGGAACTACCCTCTGTATGCGGTTCAAGAATTAACTTTGATAAATATTCCACAGATAAAACCAGATACAGTATAGGTTTTGCTACTCCTCTTGGGCAATTACTGGATTGTAATCATATTTATAACCAGTATGTTTTTATTGGAGACGCACAAAAGACCATCAAAGCTTTGGAGGCCAAAAAGCTACGGCTGCAATCATTATCAGCATACTCCCGCGAGAATGCAATTAGCCGTGACGCATGTAATGACTTTTTAAATGAAGCTATCTCGACACAAAAACTTCCAGTTAAAGCTCATTTTAACGTTTTGGTTTGGACAGATAAACCGTCGGAAATAGGTGAATTGAGGAATACAGTGAGTTCGTCAATGGCTGTCATGGATGCAGTTTGTAAAGAAGAGTCGGACGGGGCGCCACAAATTTGGTATGCCGGAATGCCAGGTAATGAAGCTGATTTCCCTATGAATGACACTTTTGATACGTTCGTGGAGCAAGCTGCTTGCTTTCTCAACATTGAGGGTGCAAACCGATCAGATAGCGTAGGTGTACGTTTAGGTGATCGCTTAAACGGTAGACCACTGTTTCTTGATCTTTTTAATGCACCAATGAAATCAGGGTTGATTACAAACCGTAATTTGTTTTGTTGCGGGAGCAGTGGTGCAGGGAAGTCTCTTTTTATGAATCATTTACTTCGAAGTCTGTACGATGAAGGCGCACATTGTGTAACCATAGATATTGGAGGTAGTTATAAGGGCTTGTGTAACGCTGTTAACGGTTATTATTTCACTTATACAGAAGATAAACCCATTCGATTTAACCCGTTTTATCTCGGAAAAGATGATGTTTTAGATGTCGAAAAGAAAGAGAGCCTAAAAACATTGCTGATAGCTTTATGGAAAAAGGATAGCGATGACTACAATCGTTCTGAATACGTTGCAATTTCCACTGCGATCAATCTGTATTATTCCTATTTAAACGATAATCCAAATGTTTTTCCCGGGTTCAATTCCTTCTACGATTTCCTGATGGAGGAATATTTGATTGTTTTAAGGAACGGAGATGTAAAAGACAAGGATTTTGATGTTTCAAATTTTCTGTACGTACTTAATCCGTATTACAGGGGCGGAGAATACGATTATCTACTAAATGCGACCGAAAACCTTGATCTTCTTAATGAAAGATTTATTGTGTTTGAGTTGGATAACATCAAATCACATGAAATCCTATTTCCAGTAGTTACGATAATCATTATGGAAATGTTTATTTCTAAAATGCGTAAGCTGAAGGGCAAAAGGAAAATTCTTGCAATAGATGAGGCATGGATTGCAATTGCAAAGTCTGGCATGGCGAATTTTATCAAATATCTGTATAAAACCGTTCGAAAATTCAATGGAATCGCTGCTCTGGTTACTCAGGAGGTAGATGACTTAATTAGCTCACCTATCATCAAGGAGACAGTAATCAACCTTTCTGATACAAAGTTATTATTGGACATGAGGAAATTCATGAACAAGTTTGACAAGTTGCAGGAAGTCCTGGGACTATCTGAAAAAGCTAAAACCTTGTTACTCTCACTCAACAAAGCCAATGAAGATGGTAGGTCTTATCGAGAAATCTTTGTAGATCAAGGTGGGCAGTTTATGAATGTGTACAGGAACGAATTGTCTCTTGAAGAATATCTTCTTTACACTACTGAAGAATCTGAAAAATTAAAAGTCGAGGAATATTCTGCGAGGGAAGGTGATATCTATAAAGGTGTTGCCGCGCTTGCAGATGATATCCGTAAGGGAATAACAAAATTGTAAACCTTTAATCTTTAATCAAATGAAAAACATCAAAGAACTTCACTTTTCAGTAATGATTATTTTTTCGATCTCACTTCTTGCATCTTGCAACTCAAACCCTGTTTTACTCCTGCCCGGTATATATGTAAACCACGCTGAAAGTGAGTATAGCATTGCTGAGGACACACTAATTGTGGAGCATGAAAAAGATAATAATTACCTCATCCATCGCAGAGCGGGATTTAAACTGATAACAGATGGTAAACCGGGAGCTACCCACTTTCATACTGAGGAATGGAGTGGAGTATACAACGAGAAATCACAAATTTTGCGAGAGAATCGAAAAGGAAGGATTATTTCATTTGATTTTGACAAGGGAATCTTAAAGCTGAAAAACAGTATTCACCAGCGAATTAATTAACGGAATTATGAAACATATCATTAAGCGTATGAGAACCTATATGGTTGTCCTGCCACTTAGTGCCATAACTTTGCTAGTTGCCCTTCCAAATGGTGCGAATGCACAACTGGCAATTGCAGAGGTCATTAAAGCAGGCGTAAAAAAAGTAATTAAGGCGGTTGATCTCAAAGTGCAGCGTCTTCAAAATGAAACAATTTGGCTTCAGAATGCCCAGAAGGTTATTGAGAATCAATTGTCCAAATTCAAATTGGACGAGATTTCAGATTGGACACAGCGACAAAAGACATTGTACGCAGGTTATTATGATGAACTGGTAAAGGTTAAAGCATTAATATCTACCTATAATCGTATCAAAATTTTGGCTCAGACCCAATCTGCCATCATTCAGGAATATAAATGGGCAATCAGTCTTTTTAAAAAAGACAAGCATTTTAAACCCGAAGAACTTGAATATATGGAAAGGGTATATAGAGGTATCCTAGATGCCAGTGTTAGGAATTTAGATCAAGTTTTTGTAGTAACTAATTCCTTTAAAACACAAATGAGTGATGCTAAAAGATTAGAACTGCTAAATATTGCAGCCGATCAGATGGAGCAAAATTATGCTGACTTGAAACAATTCAATAACCAAAATATCACTTTAAGCATTCAGCGATCAAAATCGAACTTTGAGTTGCAAACTTTAAAAGAGATGTATGAAATCAATTAGAATTATTGCTAGTCTCATCCTTTTTATCATTCAGCTTTGCAGTTCTCTTTCAGTCTATTCGCAAACATTTGCTGAATTTTTTAATCAGCGGAAGACTCAAAAAAAGTATCTGCTTCAGCAAATTGCCGCATTCCAGGTTTATGCCGGGTATCTTAAAAAAGGTTATACTATCGTGGACAATGGTTTAAGTACAGTAAAAGGGTTTACAAATGGTGAATTTAAATTACATAACCTCTTTATCAGCTCCTTGAAACTTGTAAGCCCTGTGATCAAAAATGATCTACGCGTCGCTGAGATACTCGTGTTACAAGTATCAATTGCCAAAGCCTTTTCAAAAGTAAAAGATAACGAGTTCTTAAGTGTCAGTGATCGTAAATACGTTTCGTCAGTTTATAGCGCAGTTCTCAATGAATGCGCTGGGGATCTTGATGATCTGTTATTAGTGATTTCTTCTGGCAAAGCTGAAATGAATGATGATGAAAGGCTAAAGAGATTGGAGAGCATCTATCAAAGCATGCTTGAGAAATCAGCTTTTACCCAAGATTTTATCAATAATAGCAATCAACTCATTCGTCAGAAGCAATCTGAAAAGGACGATGTTGGCTATCTGAAGAGGATTTCATTCATAAAAGAATAGCTATGAAAACTTTATTTTTAATCATTTTATTGTTTAGCTCCATACAAATATCCTTCGCTCAGACACAGGAAGTTGAGCAGCTTCTTTTAAATGTTGAGAAATTAAGCCAACTGAAAGGTATTCTTTCCAATATGAAAACGGGTTATCAACTCGTCTCCAATGGCTATAATTCGGTGAAGAACATCGCACAAGGGAACTTTACCCTTCACGAAGTTTTTTTGGATGGTTTGATGAAAGTTAGTCCAGAGGTGA
This sequence comes from Pedobacter sp. MC2016-15, assembly GCF_026239695.1. Classification (GTDB taxonomy): domain Bacteria; phylum Bacteroidota; class Bacteroidia; order Sphingobacteriales; family Sphingobacteriaceae; genus Pedobacter. Next base: position 145,891 of record NZ_JAPIVS010000003.1, read on the forward strand.
AAAAATATCATCGGGTAGCTGATATCATATCTTACCAATCAAAGCTTGTTGTTGAATATAAGGCCGCCCTTAAAAGGTACAATCGCGACGGTAATTTCTCAGCAGATGAACTGAACTACCTCGGAAAAGTTTACAATGAACTCTTTAAGCAAAGTCTAAATGACCTTGATCAGTTATTGATGGTGATTACAAGTAGTAAATTACGAATGACTGACGATGAACGCCTATCGGCTATTGACCGAATCTTTGGAGATTCTGAAAATAAGCTCGTTTTCTTACGCAGTTTTAATCGGCATGCGGATGTGCTGAACCTGCAAAAGCATCAATCAAAGTTGGAAGACGCAAATCAGAAGCAGTTCTATAATCTTAAATAAAATTATGAAAAAGAACGTATTAATGATCGCAATTTTTGCGGCTTTAGCTACGCTATTGCCCCAATATTCCTTCGCACAAGGATTATCTGGTGAGATTGGCGGTCTACAGAAGGTATTGGATAATGTTTATAATGAAATGCTACCGCTTTGTAGCAAGCTAATTGGTGTTGCACGTGGACTTGCAGGATTTGGGGCTTTGTGGTACATCGCCTCAAGAGTCTGGCGCCAAATTGCGGCTGCGGAAGCGGTTGACTTCTATCCCTTATTAAGACCATTTGGGCTCGGGTTAGCAATTATGTTATTTCCGGTTGTTATTTCAGTAATGAATGGCATCCTACAGCCCATCGTCATATACACCCGTGATATGGTGACTGACTCGGATAAGTCTATAGCGACCTTATTAAAAATAAAAGAGGCAGCTACCAAGAAAAGTGACCAGTGGAAAATGTATGTAGGAGATACCGGGCAGGGGGATAGTGATAAATGGTATAAGATGACACACCCGCTTGATCCTGAGCGTACACAGGAAGGGGTTTTCGAAGGAATAGGTAATGATGTTAAATTTTGGATGGATAAAAGTTATTACAATTTCCGGAATAACATCAAGCAGTGGATGAGTGAGATCTTGCAATTGTTGTTTGCTGCTGCTGCGCTGTGTATCAACACTATTCGGACATTTTATCTCATTGTCCTGGCAATTCTTGGCCCAATCGTATTTGGTATAGCGGTTTTTGATGGCTTTCAGCATACTTTAACGGTTTGGGTTGCACGCTACATCAATACTTTTATGTGGCTGCCAGTAGCAAATATCTTCGGAAGCATCCTTGGAAAGATTCAGGAGAATATGCTAAAGATCGATATTTCCCAAATTGGTAGCGGTGGAGATACCTTTTTCACAGTTACTGATACTGCATATCTGGTTTTCATGGTCATTGGTATCATAGGATATACTCGGGTGCCTAGCGTAGCAAATGCCATTGTACATGCCGGAGGGGGAAATGGAATACTGACAAAAGTAAACTCTCTCGTTATGGGTGGAACCAGTGCTGCTGTAGGTGGAGCAAGAGGCGGTGCAGGAATGATCGTAGACCGCTTTGATGATGCACGAAGAAACTTATCAGGTGGAATGGCCGAAATAAGTGGAAGTAATTACTTCAAACACAAGGTGTCAGGAAAATAAAACTAGATCTTATGTTTAAACAACTCAAAAACATCGATAGTGCCTTCCAGCATGTTAAGCGTTTCAGCATTTTTATTGTCATATCATGTGCCCTGATCTGTGCTGGGTGTTTGTTATTCAGCTATAAGCTGATCATCGAGGCTCAAGGTCGAATACATATCCTCTACAATGGGAAAGTATTGGAGGCTGTCGCTGCCTCACGACAACAAAATATGCCTGTAGAATTAAGGGATCACATTAAAACCTTTCATCAGTATTTTTTCAACCTTGATCCTGATGAAAAAGCGATTCAATCAGGTATATCTAAAGCTCTGTATCTGGCTGACGAAAGTGCAAAGAGAGCATATGAGAATCTTAAAGAAGCTGGCTATTATAATAATTTGATAGCTGCGAACATCTCTCAGGAATTAGAAGTAGATAGTATCAGGTTAGATGTTGATGCGCAGCCATATACTTTTGTGTGCTATGCTACGCAAAAACTTGTAAGGTCAAGCAGCACTACCTTCAGGAAGTTAGTCACTCAAGGTGAAGTCAGGATCTTGAAAACTCAAACGGATAACAATCCTCATGGTTTTTTAATTCAAAGGTGGGAAACATTAGTAAACAGTGATATTAAAGATAAATCTGATCAATTATGAAATCTTCGCACAAGAATAGGGATAGTCTAAATCCCAAGCAGTTGAGGTTTGCTGAAAATATTTCTTTAATCATCTTGAAAAAACAGCGCAAAGCTGCAAACTATCTTAATAAAAAGACAGATCGGTTCAATGCGAGAACCTGGAGGCTTATACTTTTAGGTTTTTGTCTACTATCCGGGGGGTATTTCCTGAATTTGATATTGAATGCTTTACGATGAGCTAATGTGTAATCTATTATCCAATTTCTAATTAAATATCATATGAAAACACAACGTATTGACAAACGGAAGGCACTTTTATTTGTGCCTTTATTAATACTTCCATTCTTTGCCATCGCTTTTGGTTTGATGGGAGGAGGGACTGGGAATCTGAATTCAGTTATGACGAAAGGTATCAACTCCCAACTGCCTGATGCGAAATTCAAAAAAGAGATGCCTATTACCAAAATGAGTGTCTATAATCAGACGAAGGACGAGTCATCTGGTTATGATCACGGTTTTGACGCGGTTACATCTAAATTAGAAATGCCATTGGTCGAAGACAGTAGAACTACAGAGATCAATGAAAAGCTGGCTGCTATAAATAAAGAGATAAATACTCCTATTTCACCAAAAGGATACCTCGAACAACCCACTGCATCAGGATATTCATCTCCATCTACTTCAGCAGATGTAGCAAAGCTTGAAATGTTGATGAAGAATATGAAAACGGATCAGGCTGAAGATCCAGAAATGAAACAACTTGCTGGCATTTTAAAAAGTATCCAGGAAATTCAACATCCTGAATTGATTAAGGAAAAGAATAATCAAAGCTTAACCGAACAACCTGATAGTCTCTTTAAGGCCATTCCTGCGACAATCGCAAAAGATCAAAAAGTAGTTCAAGGTGCAGTCGTTGAAATCATTCTATCTGATACCATTATTGTTAATGATCAAAAGATTCCCAAAGGATATTCAATATTCGGGTTGGCAGAGTTCAGTAATCAGCGTTTGAACCTGCAAATCAAAAATATTAGGTTGGGAACATCTGTGATCCCAGTTAATATAACTGTATTTGACAGGCGTGACGCTATGTCCGGGATTTATGCACCAGAAGCATCACTAATCGATGCAGTTAATCGAGGTAGTAGTGATGCAATTTCCGGAGTTAATTTGATGGGATCTGATCAAGGTGTGACCACCCAGTTAGCTGGTGCCGGGATTGATGCAGCAAAGGGACTGTTTAATAAAAAGATTAAACGTGTTAAACAGAAAGTCAAGGCAGGTTATCCTTTGCTATTAAGGGATAATACCAAAAAGAATAAGTACTAAGTCTTTGGACTCATATAAAATATTAATGATATGAACAGAAACGCATTAGAAAAGTTCGAGGCAGAAGCTTCAGCCTTGAAGTTGCCTGAAAACATGGTAAAAGAGATCATTAAACGTATGGAGGAAGGACATCCCACTATTACATTTACTGGACAACTTCCTGCTGATCGAGGGCAGTTGGATTTAACTGCTCATTTAAAAGTTAGTGAAAGTTCGGGGTTGTACTTCTTGAACAAATTTGATGTTGCCTTAAGTAAAGCGAAGCCACTTGAAGAAGGGCAAAAATACATGGTAATTACTCCCAACGTTGAAAAATCGGGAAGTAACTTGGTACGCAAGTTTGATAGCGTGATCGAAGCCATGACTTATTTTAAAGATCAGAAAGGCACTGCCACCCTTGCTGTTGGAAACCCTAACGACTTCAAGTTTCAACAAGGATTGGCGTCCATGAAGGCGGGTAGGGTAGATTATGTAGCTAAACAATTTGAAAATACTTTCTACAGTCCTGTTTTAAAAAACACGCATTACGTTGATAATGGGCGCGGATTCAATGTTGTTCAAGCTGGCAATATGCTACAAGGTCGTGCAGCTTATCGCGATGATTTGGTCAGTAGGGCAGGAAATCAATATAAAGCTTGGAGTATATACCAGTTTAATGAGCCAAAAGATCGGTATGATAATTATAAGGTTAAGCAATTCAGCGAAGGCTATGGATTTGATTTGACCAAGGAGTTATCCAAATATAATATTAAGGAAGCCGATCAGCCTAAAAAGATGGATCTCATTATTGACCAGATTAAGGATGGTGGTAGACCTCTAATAACGGTTATCAACTCAACTGGAGAATCAATGAAATTACACGTTGAAGCCGTGCCCCGTTATACTAATATCAATTTCTTTCGACCAGATGGAAAACCGGAAAAGAGGGAAGCATTTTTGAAGGATCAGAGTCAATCTAGGAACAAAGAAAAATCGTTTGGAGTTGAAAAGAACAAGCAACGGCAGAAAGACCAAGATGCTGGACTTGGAATTTAGATAACCTCCCGACAGAATATCGTCTTTTTTTACAAGCTGCCACTTATATCGGCAGCTTGTATTTAAATCTTAAGATACAAAAAGCTTCATTTAAGATATAACCGCTCATCAGTAACCAATAGATTAAAGCTGGAAAGTTTCATCTTAATAGCCTGAACTATGAAGAACTTGAAATAATACTGGCTCCATATATATTATAACTTCATGTTTCTTTACAGTCGTGGATTTATAAAACAATTTTGATAATTCAAAGTGCAGCGAATCTGCCTTAATCATGGGGTTCTTTCTGTCTTTGAAAGCGATGGAATTAACTGAAACGGGTACAATCAAACGAATGGTCTTATTCCTGATTATAAAAGATCTATAATCGTAATCTTTAAGCGTGCTAAATTTGGATAACTTATTTGTTAATGTTGTATCAGTTGAAGTGATAATTGGTTTGTAATTTAGACCCGACTGTATTAAAATTTCAACTTTACCTACGTATAAATGTGTTGAGTCTGGAAACCAACCCTGAGTTAAGTTCTGTTGCAAAAAGGTATTTAATTTTTTAAAATCTTTTTGTGAACCCTGGCCAAAACTCTTACAAAGAGAGAAAAAACATATACAGAAAAGTAGGATCTTAGTTAGTCGCATTTGGGTTGTCCTTTTTGTGAAATTAAATATTGAACTCCAGTCTGTTCAATAAGTTCTTTGCTGTAGATTGTACCTTGAACATTGAAACTATTGGCATTTTTGTACGCCTTTGTTGACATGAGTCCTCGCCACGTTAAAGAGTATGCGTCAAAAGCTGATATTCCATACATACTTATTAAAAAGTCACTTAGAGGCTCAACATATCTGATAGATAAGGTCTCATGATCAGTCTCCTCTAAATCGTAAAATGTATTTGGATTAGTTCTGAGGTACGCATGGACTGCCTCATGAATAAGCGTTGTGGTGATATATTCTTTACTAACATTCACAAAGTTTGTGTCGCTAAAAGTAATAGTTACGTCGACCCGATCTAGAGCGCCATTCGTACCTAATGTACGTTGAGCTTTAGTTTTAGCATCTGCACCTTTTTCTAAAATTGGGGCATTTTTATACGTGATATTTAAATGGTCACGACCAACAAACTTATCGATAATATTCATGATTTCATCCTTTACACCACTATTAAGCGTAGCGTCTATAACTCTAGCTAAACAAGGTTCAGTTACTTGATTATATATTTTAGATACTGGAAGCCATTCTGGTAATGGGACAGTCACGCTACCGTTGCTGCCACCACCCCCGTTACCTGGGTTGCTCCCTTCACCTGAAGAACCACTGCCACCAGTAGACCCCCCACCACCTGAACAAGTTGTTGAACTTGTAGTTTCACAGTGCATATATCCTATAACACCAGCACATGCAGTTATATTAATTTGTACACATTCGTAATAGCCTTGCGTTGTCATACCGCCTTTTGTTGACGACATTTTTCTATTTGTATTTTTTGTAGACCCTGACCTTAAATCTATAAAACGGGCAGCAGGATGGAACCAGTCTTCTACAATCATAATCCCGCTGAAACTATCTTTACTAGACTGATCTTGATTGGGTATCATACTAACCATTTCAATTGGAGAGTTTTCGAATCCCCTACCTGAATCTACGATTCGCAAAAATATTTTATTGTTAAGATTGCTTCCTGTTTTGCCACCCTTGGTGACCACGATTGTTGACTTCAGATCTATCGGGACAAACACTACGCTTGTATCGCCTGAGTGCCGGACATATGCTTTTTCCCACATTGGTACCCTGGCATTTAAAATTGTATCCGGCAACAAAGAGTTTACACCATGTTGTAATCTAGTGCTTTTTGATTTGAGAGCGAAGATTTCTTTTGCTTGGTCAATCTCATTAGTAAGAATGTTATCATTAGATGATTCTTTTTTACAGCTGCTTATAGTGAAGCTTATAACTAATGCGAGGATATACCACTTGTACTTGAGAGAGGGTTAAATAAGTAATTCATTTAGCAAATATAATATTTTGAGAGTATGTCTTGTTTAAGATTTGTAACGATATAGATACCCAATGTAAAATTGTTTAATTATATTTCAGTGAAAGAAAAAGTGTGGTTTTTAAATTATCTGTGAATTCTTATGTGGCTGTTTGTTTCGAAAGTTCTGATTAGCAGTTTAGCAATGCAAGGCGGCTCCGTAAACTCTGCTTGTTTTTGAAAAAAAATCTCCACCCTACGGGTTGTTTTTTTTTTCAAAAAGCCTTGCATTGCTAAACTGCTATATCAGATGAGGGTGCTTAACAAAAAGCCAGAAAAGGCTCCTGCCGAAATGTAGTACGCAGGTTCAAACTTAAGAACCCCAATAAAATGGAAACTAATGCAAAAAACAACGGACAAGTTAAAGTAGCTAACACCGTAAAAGCAGAGAACAAAGAGCAAAAATTTGTGGCCGGAAATCCAGTCAACAAGGAATCAAAAACGGCAGATGTTAAAAAAGAATTTCCTAAAGACGCTAATGGCGTGATGCCTGCTGATCCTAATGCAAACAAAAAAGAACAATCCCCAGAGACCTCGGATTCCCCTAAAAATGACCAACAGGAGAAGGAAGGCCAACATGAAAAGACTAAAAAAGAGTTGAAGGCCGAACTTGAAAATAATAAACCAGCCCTGAATTTGGAGCAGACGTTAAAGAAAATCAAGGAACTTGGAAGGTTATCTTCCCAGAGGGATAAGTTAATGGAAACTATAGCCACTCTCGAAGCTTTCGAAATCAAACAACTCGACGAAGCAGAGGAAACAACTGCCAGTCATTTTCAAGGCTGTACATTGACGATTACTGATGATCAAGGAAATACCTTTTCCGCAAAAAATCCCTTTATCATTGATACCGTTGCAAAAAACGTCAACAGTTTATGTGTTGAGAAACTGGCAGAGATAGAGGGTCAAATCTCATTGAAAGCCTAATTGCTATCTAAAAACCATCAGACTCAGATTATGAAATGGTTTGGTAACTGTACGACCCTTGATCAGATCAAGGGCCTGTACAAATCTCTAGCTAAGCAGTATCATCCAGATTTGGGAGGTGATACAATTACAATGCAAGAGATTAATAAAGAGTACGCTTTTGCTACAGCTCGAATTATTGATCAAAATAACTTGTCAGAAGAAGATACAGAATCTGAAATCCAGAACTCTGAAGAATACAGAATAGCAATTTTGGCTATTGTTCATTTTGAGGATATAACGATTGAAGTAGTAGGTTCTTGGATTTGGGTTACAGGCAGCACATATCATCACAGGGCAGATCTCAAAGCAGCAGGTTATCTGTTCGCGCCCAAGAAACGCGCTTGGTACTTCAGAACCGGTGAGCATAAAGTTTTCAAAGGGGGAAGGAAATCCCTTGATGAAATACGCGAAAAATATGGTTCAGAGGTCATTAAGACCAAACGTTATCGCAAAATCTTTTAAACAATGTAAAATTCATATGGGGAACCTAGTTCCCCTTTAATCAACAATATTATGAAATGGATTTCTAAATCGCCAGAGGATCAATATATCCTATTTAATCATAATGGTTTACCAATTTTTGTCGATAGCAGTGATTACTGTGAGGAAACCATAGAACAGGCAAGTAATTTCTGTGATTATTACGGCTATTCTCAAAGAGCTGAAACTGCCGTTGCAGTTTACTTTGTTCGGGGGCATAGACACCAATGTGAATATTCTGAGGTATTAGTAGGAGTTTTGGAGGCCGATACTCTACCAGTAGATTTATATGAAGTGGTTCATTGTATAACCTTTTGGAACGCTGAAGGGCGAACATGTTTTAACTATCCCCAAAACAAAGGATCAAAAGAAAGCTATCGCAATTTTATTTTAAAATGTATCGCCAGTGATTGCAGAGTTTATGTAGAACCATGTGAGGAGAGCTACATCACTGGACGATCAGGTGATCATGTCTGGATTAGTGATAAGCATTCTGGAGAAAGGATTATGATCATACACTTCAATGAACTCCTAATTAACCATTTATAAACCGGTCAAACTTGACCTTAAAAATTATAAGATATGAAACCATTACTGGAATTTACCAACACAATGAAAAATAAATTATTATTTGACTTATTTCCTAACGAGTTGCCCATATTCTTAGAGCATCTTGAAAAAGTATGTATCGACTTGGAAACTAATAAAGAAAGTTATTCGCAAGAGTGGGACACTGCGTTTATGCCATTTAGCTATTGGCTGTCATTATCAAATGCCACAATGGACATCATAAAGAAGCATAGTTATAATATGAAAAAAAGTAGTAAAGTGTTTTCTGATCAGTTGTTTTATACATATACCAGTTTATTTGTGATTGACAGAATTATCAAATTTGCGGAGAGGAGTAAGGATGATAAATTCAAACTCGCAGTTGTTTTATTATACTGTTAAAACGTAACAGCTTGTGAGGATAAGCCCCCGTTGATGTCGAATAGATATAAACGAGGGCTGCCCTAACGGGCATCAACTTCTTCTAATAGAATAAATTAAGAATCAAGATCTATGCATAAGATCTTGGAAGGAGATGTACAGGTGAGTTATAAATATATCTTGTGTATATAAATAAACGCTATTCAAATGATTGCCATTGGTCTGTAATATAGCTGGAACGCTGTGCAAGTACCTCCTTAAGCCATTGTTGCATAATTTTTGAAATTTTATTGTATACTATTTCAATATCTGTCGTTTGCGCGTGTACGTTATACGACATTGATGAATCGATGAGATCTAGATATTTATCCGCAATCAACTGGTTAACCTGATATTTTGGTTCTTCTTCCTGGATAAAATGTAGGAAACAAAATGTCGCCCATCGATTATGTCCAAGGGGGTTACTATAATATTTGGGATATGAAATCTGGTCTATTACTGTTTGCAAAAATACATCTGGTCTTATTTGATAAATACAGCAAAGATCTTTAAAGTCATCTGTTAAGCTTATCTGAATGCTAGTTTCCATAGGTTTTTAGTTTTTGGTAAGTTTTTCATACTGTTGATAATATGCTTCGCAAAGAAGCTCATGCCGTCTTTCAACGTTCCTTATGTGATATATTTTAAGCGGAATTTCTGCCATTATCTCACGAAACTCTTCTTCCGTTTCGGTGAGTATAGAGGGTGGACGGTGGTTCCCAAAAGAACCATTAACAACCTTCATAAAGAATATAAAACTGGGCATGTCATATTTCAAATTCAATCCAATATGGGCATGGGCATGAGATAAAGAAATGACTCCCATAAAGAATTCGAGATATTCTTTTGGATAACAATTGTAAACTTCACAGAGGATGCAAAAATCTTTAGTTAGTTTCAAAGATGTAAACTCATCTAAATAGACCGCGTTTAGTGCTGTATGTGGCTGTTCCATCTCCTCAAATATTGCATTGATTGCATGTCTCGCGTATTCGCGCTTTGTGGCCATTGATAATTGATTATTTACTTTGTCAGCAATCATACTTAACTGACCTATGCACAAATCAAAAGTGCTTGCACATTTCCTTATAGCTTTACTTTCGCGAAGACGGCCTGATTTTCCACTGATATATATTCTGATACTTGTCATGACCTCCCAATACCCTTCATCATAAGTATCGTCAAAAAGGTTATAAAAATTAGTGTGATCAATAAAAGTTTGAAGAACTTCAACTGGACAGATCTTACAAAGTGTACAGGCAATTTGAAAATTTATTGGGATCTGTAATGTCTTATTATTCTTTTTCTTCATAAGTCATTGTTGATGCTCCTTTTCATCATTGTGTCGAAGTAGCAGATTTCAACCAATTCTTTGAACTGTGTATAAAAATCTAGCGTATCAATTATTGTTTCTTTACTTGCATGACCTGCTGAATACCGTAACCATACGGTATAGAGTTCAGCAAGTTTATCGCGGACTTCATGCACAGGATAGTCGGTAAAAAAATAAATCATAACTGTCAAGGGAGCTTTTAACTGATAATTTTGAAGCTTGCAAGGCTGATAATTTAAATTCCTGATGATTTTTCTTCTTTTCATGTAGCTAATATTTAAAATGATTAGTATTAATCTTTTTGGCTTTTGATCACTGAATTACCCATATCGATTAAATGATTCCAGCCTTCAAAATTTCGATTTTAGCTTTACACATTTCATCTGTGAGAAGAATGAACGATGTAACGCGCTCGTATAAACTTTCAGCGTCATTCTGAGTTATTGAGAAACTACTCCCATAGCGAGACTCAGAATAACTTTTAAGTAATAAATGAAATAGCTTTTCATCTTTCGGGCTACCTGATAAAAAAGTTTTTATTGGCCGATCGGAGAAAGATTGGCATAGGCGTAGCAGACGCAGGAGATTGTGAATTTCTGATTTATACCCGAGATGAACTTTTATTAATAGAATACAGCATTGCTCAACTGCCTGGTGAAGCATGAAGCTCACAATTGTATATTTTTTCTGAACTAGACACTCTCGCGCACCTTGCAAAAAACCTTCAGCCAGTGATAAACGATGCTCAAGATATTGTTGTGCCTTCATTACGGATTTTTCGGGATCAACCTTTCCAATATGCTCAAAGTTACTTAAGCCATTGTGGCTGTATAAAAGTTGGCCTTCATTATAAATTGAAATAAAAAATCTACTACCGTCATTAATAGCTTCTTTAATTGCTATTTGACCATGAGATAAAATCGTTATTGAACCGAAATTATAATGTGTACTTGCGTATTCTTGCACTTCATGATCGATTCTGGTATTGCTTTCAGTTATGAGTAGTAAAAAATAATGATGGGTCTCTTGGTTAACATGCTCCGTAAAGCATCCGGCTTTAACAAATGATTCTATTTTGCTACCGAAAGAATATATGTAAATCGGTTGAAACTTTCCGATTAACCCATTGAGGAAAAGTGAAAGGTAATTTTTCGGAACATCTCTAGATGGTGGAAATTTGGTTTTCATAGGCAAATGGTTTAGTTATGATCTCAAAATTGATTATTGTATTAACCGTATCCCACCAATTGCAGTGGTATTTTACCAGCATCTGATTGTTCTTTACTATCTTAGAAATTATTATATTTGTTTTTATGGAAACACCTATTAAATCTAGCAAAATGTACTTGGGCAAGAAAATTAGCCGTATTCGTGAGATTAGAGGTATTAAACAAGACTATCTGGCTTCGGCACTTAATATGAGCCAGCAAGCAATATCGAAAATTGAACAAAGCGAGGAAGTTGAAGATTCGGTATTAGAAAAGATTGCTAATATATTAGGAGTAAGTGCAGAAGCTATAAAGCATTTCAATGAAGAATCTATACTAAGTATTATATCAAATACGTTCACCAGCAATGATAGTTCAACCATCAATGCAATAAATATCCACCCAACTTTTAATCCTATTGACAAGGTTGTTGAACTGTATGAACGCCTGCTTGCTAGTGAACGTGAGAAAGTTGATCTCTTGAAAAAGATTACTGGAGAAAATTAAATTACTGTCGCATTTTTATTATCAATAAAAATAGTTACTCGAAACCATGTCACATTTTATAATATTTATCACTCTCAAATTCATTTAAGATGGATTTCAAGAAGACCTCTTGCACCACACCCCAAAATTGGTTAATAGAGGAACGTCTGGAACTCGCGCACTAATAGATCGAAACTAAGCATAAAGAGCCGGTCGAGGTGTATCTGGAAAGTGAAGCCGATACTGTTCAGCTAGAACATGTTGGTAGACTCTGAAGTAGGGCAGGACAGTCGTATTCCTTTCTTTTATATGACGTAAATTCCTAATGCTAGTCAAATGCCATATATTTTGGATATCCTTTACAAAACAAAACGTTCTTAATTGTATAAATAAGGCCGTTATATACATTCTGACTAGCTATCTAGTAGTCCCGACGAGAATGATTGAAGTATTTCCCCGTTACCTATAATGAGGTTTTTTGCAACGATTTCGACCAATGTGCTCACCAAAACGGTTTGACGTGCTTTGGCTCCAAATGATATACTAAGATAAGAAATGTTTTTTAGAACCAAAAATCGGATGGCTTTTAAGCTTAAATCCCTTTCTTAACTTTTAGCTACAAAACCTATCAAGTTACAGATGGGCTGCATATCCTTTCATAACAGGCCTTCGTTAATTAATCATCAAACTGCCGCAATAATTAAAAATCACACCACCTCAATAGCCTTTTTATAGCAGAGAATGATCTGTCTTATTCGACATGGATCAAAATAGATAATTACATCTGTTTGATCATTTGATGAGTTTAAGATCCCTAGCAATTTCCTGAGTAAACTTCGCCATTGGACGTTGGAGCATGTCCTCTGGGCGATCATAATTCCCAATAATTAAACGTTTGATCATACTTTGATCGGAAAACAGCCTATTAAAGTTATTTATCAGGGTTTGATTGTATGGATTGTTATAGACCTGCTTCTTTTCGATCAATTCCTGCACAATATCCGTTTGGGTTTCATATATATTTTTTATGTTGAACATTCTATGGTATTCGCTCAAGTCGGTGGTCTGGTCCAGTTGTTTTATTGTAATCACCAAATCCTCTAGATTACCAGTACGCTCATATTGCAACACGCTGGAACTTTTAACTCCGAAGGTTAACAAATCCAGCTGATCATCTTTGCAGTAAAAATTGAAGTCAGTCGGATCATCACTCTTAGACATGTTGCAGTTGCTGCAGATTGGATAAAGGTTATAGAAAGATGTACAGAGAAAAGGAAACTTAGACTTTGGGTATTTATGGTCAAGTTGGAGAAGGCCCTTCAGGGTTGTCTTTGTTTTATTCACCACAAGAGTTAGTTGTGAATGACAGTAGACGCAGGTCCTGATATTGGATTTTTGAAGAAACTGCAGCATTTCTTTCCCACGAAGGGCACTATATTGCATTGCTTTCACAATGGCCTTCCAGAATTTTTCGGTAATGTTGTCTTCATGGAGAATACCGCGAAACTTTACTATAAGTATTTGCATCTCCGCCTCATCGGCAGAAAGGATATGTTGATATTCTGCAATGATCGCTTTGACGTATGCTTCAGCAACAGTATTCTCGATTCCATACTTTTTTCTTGTCCCTTTAAGCACTGACATCGTTCCAAGTGCAGCAAGCGGGTTTTTAAATTTGGTGCTCCTGGTTGAGAAGAGGCTGCTGTTAAACGCAACAACCCTTTGGTGGAATTGTGGGTCAACTTTTATTCTTCTCATCTTCTAATTCTTTTATCCTAGCCATTAAAGCATTAACGACAGTGTCCTGGCCAGAGTTAAACTTTTCCTCGTGCAAATCTAATAAGCGTTCTCTGATTAGTGGTTCGCCTATCCGGTTTATGAAATTGAATGCATTTGTGTCATTCCATGGTTCTTTTCTTAACGTATCATTATGAACATAATCTTTCAACGTATAAAAATCAATCAAGTCATTGATATTTTTTCTTGCATAATCACCCATGAAGCTTTTTAGAAAGAAGCTTTCAGCTAGCAATTGGTGGATATTTGCTCCAAGAGTGCGTATTTGAACGTGATCAGCACCGCCCAGAAACAAGATATTATCGGCAGGTATGTCCGACAAAATGAAAGGCGAATGCGTTATAAAGAGAACATTTAACCCCGAAAGCCTTTTAAACTTGACAAGTTTAAGGTAGTTCAGGAAATAATCTATATAATTTTTTTGCATCTCAGGATGAAAGTACAGCTCAACTTCATCAAAAATCACATTTACAAAACGGTAAGGAATGAGGCCAGAATCACTGCTGATCGAATCAATGTTCTTTAAATGATAGATAATCGAATTGATGGAATATATCTTTTGCTTTTGTCCTGAAGACAATGAATCGAAGTTAATATCTCCGGTAAGGACAACCTCAACTTTGAAAAACGAAGGTGGAAGAAAGTGAATGAGGTCCAGGCGCTCGTCACCGGATAGTGATTTGGCATCAAAAACATCATCAGAAAGGTCCGCCAAGGTAATTTCAAAAGGAAGCGTATGCAAACCTTTATATTTACTGATATGGTCAAATTTTAAAAAATGGATTGCCTGAAAAAGTTTGTGGGTAACGTGAGTATAATTGGTGGCCAGTCTGTCGAGGTAGACTTTCAATTCAATAAATGTATTGGTTACTGGATCAAAGAACCCACTATATTGCCAGTAATTAGCCGCAATGTTAATGATCTTCTTAACGATATAAATCCAGGTCGCCTGTTCATAGGTTGTTATCTGCTTTGGCACCGTTTGTGGAAATTCTAATGTCAGCTTGAAGGAATCGGTAAATTGGGTTAAAACGTCTTTCCAATAGACCGAAAGATCCTTACGTTCAATGGTTAGTGTCTTGTCTTTATAAATGGTTTTTAATTTTTCACGGTTTAACCTAAGCGAAATCTTCTGAGCGTATTTATTGTGTGTCAGCTTTCTGACATTATCTACGCCATTTTTTTCATCGTCTCTACCAGTCGGCATCAATAGATTGGCCAGCAACCTAGAACTTAACAGGTCATTTTCCCTGTTGATGTTGATGTTACCCTCATCCCTGAAAGGGGTTAAGGTAATCGGCACCTGGTACTGGTCGTTTTTATAAAACATATTCCGGATCCAAGAACCGACCTGCAAAGAATTTAAGCCATACTGTGCATAGTTAACCGCAATGGTATAGAAAAATTGTTCAAAACTAAATTTGTCCAAAGTAACCTGCGTCGGACTATCGTATTGGGCTTGCGATGTATTGTAATGGTAACGTTCGATGGTGATTTCTTCCCTGAACATAATCTTATACATACTTCCAGAAATCACAAAAAGATCCATATTGAGCCCTTCTACATAGGTTAGCTTACCGGCAGGTATAGCCTTACTTTTTTTGGATAAGTTATTTAGCGCGATGAAAATCAGTTCACACAGAGTTGATTTTCCTGATCCATTTTCACCGACAATTGCGGAAATATTAATCGATAGACCTTCCTGATGGTATATCCGCAAATCTTTTTCCGGTGAAAAGGATATACAATTCTTTTTGTGGTCAAACTGAAAAGCTTTATAAAAAAAGTACTCCCCTGCCTCAAGAACCTTGCGGAGATTCCTGTCCGTTTGCTCGTAAAGGTATACTCCAACAATCCTGCAATCAGAGAAGTCTTTCGTAGGGGCATCAGAAAACGTTGTATTTACTGCTCTTATTTCCGGTTTCGTTTTTCTTTCCTTAACTATAAGCTGCACCGGAAGTTTTTCAGGGGGACTGAATCCCAAAGCAGTTATGCTTAATACGCGGTAATTTTCTATCAAATGGTTTTCTAATAGGGCAGCATATTCGCGATAATTCTTCGGTTCAGTTTTAATGACTTCCCGGCTCATCAAATAGTTAACCGTGTTTTTATCTAATGAAAGGAAAGTGTCTGAATCGATCCAAAACAGAAAAATGGTAAACGAAGGTATATCAACTCCATACCAGGACTTGAAACGGCTGAACACTGATTGGGAAAGCGCGGATTTTCCGTCCTGCATCACATTTATGAAAACCTGCCAGATTTCAGCCACCACTGTGGGGTTTCTGGGAGCATTAATGTAAATCATTCTGGGGGTTGGACATCCGAGAAAATCAACTTTGCGATAGAAGGAAATGGAACCCAGAATTTTTAAAATGATGTTTATTTTTCTCATCCGGTTTTCTTCTGTCAAATTGCTGGCATTAAAACTTGCGAAGAGATGTATGGGATCTATGCATTGGCTTTGATTGGTTACGATACGGTCGAGCCAGGTATTGTTTTCATCTACGAAATTCGGGTGCGAAATTAAAAGATTGAAAAGCGCATTTCCGGGATCCTTTTCATCCCGAAACTTTGAAAAGACCAGTTTGGCTATTTCACTATAAACGTTAAACCATTGAGCATTCATCAGTTTAGATTTGAAGTTTTAATTGTATCGAAAGATAGCTCAATTTGTCGATATTTTTCTGCGCCAGATTATTGGCGGAGCGCGATCAGTCAACTTTTACTTTGGATTAATAGAGAAGAAATCTGATCGAAACGTAAAGCTATTCAATCAAAATAATACATCTAAAATATACGTTCAGGACAAAAGGTGCTATAATTTTTCCAATTACCGCATCTTACTAAGCATTAAATTGATTTTAATCAATTGATTTTCAAATATTTATAACTATTCATTTTCTGTTGTATTTTTTTTATATTGACCCATTATTAAAAAGAATTAATATATAAGGGCAGCGTGACATTTTATAAGGTTTTATGAGCAAGTATGATAAGTTTATATTTGGATTGATTAATGAAAAATGGTCCAGACTTGGAAGCGAACTTTCAGACGCGCTTATCGAAAAGTTTGGTGTTGAGCCGGACAATGCGCGAAAAATAATCCAGCGCGCAACAAACAGAGGGACGATCATCTCGAGTACGCCCCTGACTTTCGGGAAAGGTCAGTTTCTATATGCTAAACCTGGTCAATATTTCGGCTTGGACATGGTAAGGGAGGCGAGCAAGAACGCCAGAAAACCTTTGCACCGGCTGCTTGAATTGTTAAAAGGTTATCACCTCATCAGTTTTTATGAAGGGTTAAAGATTACAGCATCTCCAGATGAAAAAGGAAGTACGAAAATCTCTATGTTGGTCGATATGGTTAATGACCTGGAGAAGCTCGGCATCGTTTTTACAAAAACAGATGGTTGGGGGAATAATTATATTTTAACCAAAGAGGCTTTTCCTCCAGAGTGGCATCGTGATGTTCAGGAAGACCTCGCAGTCGAACAGCACCTGCGATCGATGAAACTTGACACGATATTGATACCCGACATCCTCCTCTGGCTCAAAAAAATTAATCTGGTAGATTCCGGAATCGCGTACAGAAACGTAATCACTCCCGGTACTGGCGTAAAAGTGAATGATGTCATGTGGGACGCATTTGCCTTCACAAAAACCACTGGGATAAATAGTGCCCGGGCTTCAGAATCGAACGAACCGGAAAAACAAACATTAGTCGTGCTCGACGTGGTGATACACAGAAAATATCTGCAGGTAGATTTAGATGGTTTCCTGGCTCGTGTCCAAATCAATTTAAATTCTGTAAAGGAAGGTAAACGTAAAGCTATGCCTATCATCGTATTCAATGAAATTGACGAGATTACCCTGAACAGAGCGAAGCTCTTGGGATTCTTGTCTTTTGACATCAAAACCATGTTCGGCAGAAACATCACTGCTGTTATTGAAAACTTTAAAAGTATTTTTGGCGGTCAGGAACTGGCCTTGGCAGAGATCGAGCCTGTCTTGGAAGCAATTGAACAAAGTGGACATACGGAGGAGTTGCGTTCCATTAGAAGCGCGCTGTTTGAGGCGCTGATGCATCCAGTAATCAAAAGATTTTATCCAAATTCACAGGTATTACAGTCTAGACTACTCAGCAATCCAAAAAAGAAAAAAATCCGCAAATTCGATTTGATCTTTATTTCCTCCCACCCTAAAGAAATCATTTTGGTAGAACTTAAAGGCTACACCGGAAAGTCGTTCATACGACTTGGTGATGCAGATACAAGGGACACTCTTCAATATTTTATAAAAGGCAGTATCCCAGTTGCCAAAGAATACTATAAAGCCGATGGCTCGCTTTCCGAATATAAAATCACAGCATTGTACATCACTACAGGGAGCTTCCATTCGGACACTAAAGACTTAATTATTAAAAGCACTAAAAATCCACTAAAACCATCCCAATTCGATATTTTTATAGATGGTGAGAAATTATCGCAATTACTAACTGAAAACGAATTTAATCATGAGGCGGAACTCATAACAAAATATTTTCCAAAAACCACTGACATATCCTGAGAATTATCCGGCCCCACGTGGTCGTAAATAAATTACTAAATGCTCCAGGTCCCTAATTATAGGTCTTACTCCTGTTTTCACTTACTATTAAATCACTTTAAGTAAGTGGTCGGTTTTTAAATGCATTTCATATAAAATGTATCCTTCCAGCTTAGACTTATCTTCTATTAACTCACTGAAAATTCGTCAATATGATCGGCCCAGGATTTTCAGGCAAATTTGCCATCATTTTTTTTGAAACGATTAGCGAATCATTATCCAGACTTTGTCGCTCAAATGAGGTTTTTCGCAACTATTTCGACCAATTGCTTACCTAAACCGTTTGACATGGTTTGACTCCAAATGATAGTAATATAGGGAATATCTTTTTTTTCAAAATGAATAAAAGCGAAGCGCAATTAATCAAGAACCCTGTTTAAATGCTAGTTAAATCTAGGAGATTTAGTGATGATTTTCAAAAAGAAATTTATTTCCTCGGCTGTAAATTGACTAACAGTCTCAAATTGGGGGCGGCAGCATTTTCGATACTTCAAACCACTATTGCAAAAACAAAGTGATACCCTATTTGGTGTACCTATGCTTCTAACACCGAGAAGCGATTTCCCGATATGCATCAAATTATCGCTGCCATATAATTCCTCGAAGAATTCAATAACACCTTGACCGCCATGAGGCCGCTCGTTCAAATAGTATCCATGAATCTCACGATGCTTTTGGTTGAAAAAATATGGTATTAACTGCGACTCGATAAACCACTTTAAATTTATGCCGCTCTTACAAAGAAGGTATTCTTCTGGAATCGTTTTTATACAACAATGTCCATCAGAAAATAAATGCCAATCAACATTTATCGGGAGTCTTCCTCCTGTTTCGTAAACATATGGAAATCGAAACGGATACATTTCAACTGCTTCGATTGTAACCTCATATTGATCGATGAATTTTCCATCGGAATCATTTAGAATTATCTGACCCTTCAGCAATGGTTTTCCGTTTTCTTCGCAGAACACAAGTTCTGGAAAATCGTCAGAAATCAATAGCGCTTGTTCTCTGAACATCAATTCACTATCACTCATCCCCCCATGGTCTTGAAGTCGCGGCACCCGCTGCTATCGCCGTACTTGTTGCATCTCCTTCTTCATTTTTATCTTCACCTAAAGGAAATCTACTTCCAAGATGTTTTCTCCAGAGTTTACTGGCAGCCAACTGATTTTTTTCTTGAAGGGCTTGGTCCGCATCATTTATAAATCTATCTAACGAATCTAAAAAGTTCTTCCTCCTGCTTTCATCATAATTTTCGAAAAGGTCATCGTTTGGAACAGCAGGAACTATGCATTCGAATTTGATATTCAGCTGTTTTTTAATTTCCTTCAATATGTCTCGCAATGAAATGTCTTCACGCTCATTGAGCACTATCATGCTTTTGGCATTGGCAGCTAGTATCGTCATTGCGAGCCCACTTGGCATTTTATTTCTTAAATTGTCACACCAGCCTTTCAAATCTTTTACGACCCGAACCAGTATACCCCTTGAATCCTTTTCTTTATTGAACCATTTTACCATTGATTTAGGATCGCTATTTTCATACTCCGAATTTTTAACGGCTATTTGGTATTCCTTGTTTTCTTCTTTGCAATAACATGGATAATCAATTTCATAGTCATTCACGAACGGTTGTCTGATGCATTTTTTACGGTGTTCGGGCGGATTAGATGTATATCCATTTACAGCATCCCATACCCAACCCTGAAGTGTTTCTGCATTTATACCAGGCTTTCTGAAAAAATATACACCATCGTCCAAATCACATATATCATCTTTAGTGCGAATAACAGTTCCCATTTTGTAAGAGCCCTGTATATAAAAGAACGGTTCATATTCTGGATGGTTCTCCTCAAAGTACTTTCTTATCCTAGATCTTAGTGCATCTTTAGAAGTTATCATCCTATTTTTTTTCCCAGCAGGTAGTGCGATTTCCTGTTGGTATTGATTAAATAATTTGTTACAGTTCGCCATGGCTATCTTTCTTTATAAGTTTAATAATATTATGTATGTGTTTTTTTGACAGTTCTCCACCAATGGCCTCGAGCTTATCGAGATCATTTTTCTTTGAAGCATTTAGTGCAATTAAATCATTACCAAACTCATATTGTACCCTTTGATAATCGAAGCTATTCTCTTGCTTCGAAAGTATACTATTGATAAAGTTTATATATGACTCTGTGATTTTTGCTTGGCTATCTAACGTAATGTCAAGTAGCCGTGGCTTAGGCAGAAACCAGTACCAGAAGTTTTTTGGAAGCCAATGCTTCTTAATAACCTGCCTGCCTCGACCCGTACCCAGTGATATAATTTGTAAATCCTTAAAATCCTTGCCCAACTTCTCAGTAGCTTCAAGTACACCAACAAGTGTTGGGTTATTAGCAAAGATGCCACCGTCAATCATATTTATATTTGCGCCACTTCCAAATTCATTATCATATTCAAAGGAATGCGGCGGAAAATAAACAGGTGCTGATGCACTTGATAAAGCAACCTCGTGCGCCGGAAGCTTATAGTCCCTTGTATAATCGGGATGATGTCGAGTTTTAAGAATATTTATCTCACCAGTACCGCCATTAAATGCAGGGATGCAGACTTTTACCTTCAAATCATTTAGCAATGGGGGGATACCGTTATTTGCTCCACTATAGATAGTTTTTAATAGCTTCCTGAGTTGCTTATTGCTATAGATAGGTGAAATAAGCGCTTTTGCCTGTCTTGTTAGAAAATACCACTTGGGGAAAATAGCATTAGCATTTTCCTTGTAGAATTTGACCAAGTCCTTCGCAGGAATTCCTAGTGCAATTCCTATTGCAAGGATTGCACCAGTCGAAGTTCCACAGACAAGGTCGAAATATTCATGTAGCTTTTTGTCGGGCTCTATTTGCTGCAATTGTTGTTCAAGGTCTGCTAAAACCTTCGCAGGGATTATTCCCCTAATCCCACCACCATCAATTGACAGAATTCTGAACCTTTTAGATTTATCGGTTATGTTTATCACTTCCATTGTAAAGCAATTAAAAAAGCTAATACAGCTAGAAATATTAGAAAAGCATTTCTTACCTGATGACTTATGGGAGCACCATTTTGAACTTCGTTGGCATAATGCTCGCAATTGTAGTTGACTAAATCATATCGCCTTCCTTTTAGGCCAACTGCCCTCTCTAGAGCATTATATCTTTGGCTAGCATCGCCTTGAAACTTAATGATTCGGTCAATTGATTTTACAGAAGCAAAATAATCACTCGCTTTTATCAATTGCACACCTTTAAACTTATGGTTCTCAGCAATTAATTCGTCTGTATTATTTATGGTTACTAAATAAATAGCGTGGTGTTTTGAAAATCCAGTTTGGAAAAGTGGTTCAATAATCCTATCTCCCGGCTCCAGCCCCAGTACTTTTTTATAGTTCATATTTATTGTTTATGTTGATATCCATACTTTTGTTTATTGTTTTTATCACATTTCCCTTTAATATTCGGCTTATTAGTTTTATATTTGTCTCATTGGTAAGACGAATATAGTTTTTGTATCATCAAAGATACATCATGGCGATGCGTTTCACAAGTGAGACATGAATTATTTTATAATTATTTTTCCACATGCAATCAACACTTAACACCGAACTGCTTGCCGGTATGCTAAAAGGCAAAAGAGGAAAAAAGGGCCTAAGGGCTATTTCAGTGGAGTGTGACATCAGTTCCGCCACATTGTCAAGGATTGAACAAGGTAAAATTCCAGATGTTGAAACTTATATTAAGCTTTGTAAATGGCTGGAAGTCTCAACAGAAACCTTTATCAAAGGTGGTAATTCAACTACCCCTGTTTCAAGTAAGCAACATGTATTAGCACATTTAAGAGCCGATAGAGAATTACCTCAAGAAACTTTAAATATGTTGCTAAAAATGATAGATTTGGCATACGCTTCTAAATGATAAAGATTTGGCTTTCAAAAGTATACTTAAACGCGGATTTAAAGCTGAAGCTGAACGCACAGCCGTTAGATACAGGAAGGAACTAGATTTACCTGAAATAGCACCACTATGCGCCTTTAAATTAGCCGATCATCTTTCTATTGAAGTTTGTAAGGCTACAGAATTTTTAAGCCTACCTGAAGAAGCATCTAGTATGCAAGCGTATGATTTTGGATGGAGTGCGCTAGCAATGATACCAGCATCAGGTAAGAAAATCATTATTCATAATCCTTTTAGTACCCCTGCTCGCCAACAAAGTGATGTCATGCATGAACTTTCCCACATAATATGTGATCATACGTTCAATGATGAAGAACTTGATTTCGAGGTGCCAATGGGCATGAGGAGCTATAATGAATTATTTGAAGAAGAAGCAAAATGCCTCGGTTCTTGCTTACAAATAACTCGGGAAGGTCTTTTGTGGGGCTTAAGGAAGAAAATGACTAATCATCAATTATCAGAACATTTTAATGCGAGTATTGAAATGATTGAATATAGGGTGAGGATGACTGGGGTTAACAGGCAATTCTCCTATTATTCTAGGAGTGCTACATGAAATTTACGACAGAAACTCCACCATTTAAGCTTCACAATTTGGCGAGAGTTCATTAGTTCTAATCTATTTCTAGATAAGCTTTGCAAGTATATAATAGTAAACAAATCAAGTAGCTTTCACAGGACTTATCCATTATCCTCGCCTATCCCAATTTCATCCTTGTGGAGTTTCTTTACATCGGCATAAGACAGTCCCGTATAACAGCAGAAAACAAAGATATCCCTCACATGAACCATTCGATCTATCGTAAACTCCTTTGTGCGGATAGCCTCAAGTTCATGGGAGGTCAGATACTCACGTGGCGAAGGCCTGGCGGTAAGCTTTACGAACAGGAACGGATTTTCGATGATCCATTTTCTCGAGAGTGCCAAAAGGATAATCTTCTTCAGGTGCTTCAGATATTTATCGGCCGAAATGGGAATACAGTTTCTGTTGTTCCTCAAAAACTTTCTGTACTCGTTTATAAAATTGACATCGATCTTTCGGATCTGGATATCCTCGCTCTTGTACTTTTCCAAAATGAACCGCCTCAAATGCGAGTGGGTGCTCCTCCAAGTCTTCAAGGTATTCAAACTAAATCCGTTCTCCTTTCCGATTTCGTTCTGCATCTCAAGGTTGTGTTCCGCAACAACTTCCAATAGGAACTTGCCGCTGCTTCCCCTTCCCAGAAATTCGTCCTTAAGTTCTTCGGCAGTGTAGGAGATTTCATCCTTTTCCAGTTGGCTCTGGAGGGCTTTCAGCTTTGTAGAAATGCTATCGATATGTCGGTTAAGTTCGATTGCCTCTTCTTTGTTGCCCCTCGCTTTTTCCTTTTTCACGTCCCAATTAAGAGGGTCAATATCGCGGCTAATATCGACTTCGCTCCGCTCTCCACATACCGTAATCCTCAGATATACAGGTACATTACCAGATTGATAGTTGCTTCTCTTCTTAAGATAGAACAACAGGCTAAATTTCGTTTTCATAAAGTGCTCACCAGAAATGATAAAAAATGTTTAGCAAAAGTACCTTTGGAGGTCTAAAAACACAAGATGTTCGATGTTAGAACATGTTGATAGTCAATTCGTTAAGCCATTTCTGGTGAGCACTTTTGATTTTTCGGATTTGCTCACCAATTGCTCACCAGAATGGGTCAAAAAGGGGGCAAAAACGGGGTTTTTCTGAAAAAACAAAAAACCGTAAATCATTCATTTACAGCTTTTTATTCTATTTTGTTGCAAAAGAGTTTGGTCCCGACGAGAATCGAACTCATATCTAAAGTTTAGGAAACTTCTATTCTATCCGTTGGACTACGGGACCATTTAACGCCCCAAGCTGTCTGTCATTTACTTCGGTTGTAGGTTTGGTTGCCGCTTTACCTCACAGCGGTTTAAATACTGAACATCTTAACCAAAGCCTCACATATTATGCAGCCGACCGGACAATGTTTATTCTGTGAATACCATAGGCAAAGCCCTGAAGAAACTGTCGGGTGTAAATCCTTTAGACTTTTCAGTAAAGATTGTCGATAACAGGCTTTATGGAATAAGCGGGAAGGACATTTACTTTTTTGGCATTAAAAAGAAAGGCTAGTGCTGGGATAAAGATGTTTGCGATGATTTATTGAGGGTTAAAACAAACATCATTTTGTATTTTTTCTCTATTTAACTAATGATGCGTAAACTTAACTATGATAAATTAGTATTTTAGTAAAAAAATGGTACCAATAACGTTGATAAACTTCAGATTCTTTTAAATCAGTTTGACCTCAGGTATATTAGTGTAGTTCTTGAGTCAATTAATGACATTTATTTTAGATTGGTGTCTCAGAAAAGAAAATTGATCTATGTTTAAGCATTCAGATCAATGTCACTTCAAATCATGCTCAGTTGATTTAGGTGGGAAGATGATGCTTAGTGCTTGATAAAATAGTTACAGCATAGATTGTTTTGTATACTATTTTAGTAGACAAAATAGCTATTCTGCAATAAACTTTATAATTTAGTCGCATGAGAGCAGCAATGGCCGATGAAGAATTGATTCTTTCCGATATTACTACCGGAAATAGAGCTGCTTTCACCACTTTATATCAGTTTTATCATAGAAGCGTTTATGGATATGCCCTAAGCTTTCTTAAGGATGAAACATTGGCTCAGGAAATAGTTCAGGATGTATTCATGAAGATCTGGATCCGCCGGCGCATACTCAAAAATGTCAGTAATTTTGGAGCATATTTGTCTGTATGCACAAGAAATGAAACCTTAAATGCATTAAAAAAAGAAGCCGTACAGCAAAAGCATTATCAGGCCATGCAAGCTACACAATCTGAATTAGACCCAGGTACCGAAAATGTAATTCAGCTCAATGAAACCCGCAAAATCCTGGATCTCGCCATTGATCGTCTACCTCCTCAGCAGAAAAAGGTATACAGTCTGCTCAATATTGAAGGACTTAAATTAGATGACGTTGCTGAGCAATTACATATTACACCATCTACGGCCAAAACCCATCTTAAATCAGCACTTAAGAGCATACGCAGCTTTCTGGTAGTACATAACAGGACGCTCGGGAGCCTATTAGTTATTTTTCACAAAATAATTTAATTCTCACTACCCCTTTTATTGTTTACGATTGTCAATCTTATAAAGAGGCTGATTGAATACTCTATATCAATCTGACCTGTTAGCACTATATGACAGAGGAAAGATTCATCTACTTATTTAATCAACAGCTGAAGGGCGAGTGTTCAGCATTGGAATACCGGGAATATACCGGAATGCTAAAAAGCGGCAAATTTGATCACGTTGCCTCCAGGCTCATGGATGAACATTGGATTGCATCTAATGATGTGGAGTTAGATACCACAGTTTCTCAAGATATTCTCAGAAAGATCTTTGCTCATAAAGAAGTGAAATGGGGTCACAAAATCTTATTTGAAAATAAAAACTGGATCGCAGTTGCTGCAGCAGCCATAGCGCTGATTGTATCTTCTGTACTGCTCTTTAAACCAAGCCCTGCTGATCCAATTGCGGCGCCAGCCAGACAGTTGTCGGCTCTGACCGTTCCTGTAGCAAAAAGGTCTTATGTAACTACTAATGAACATCAAAAGGTTACGCTTCCTGATGGCAGTACAGTAATTTTGAATAACAACAGTACACTAAAAATTGCAAGCAATTTCAACCAGGAGAGGCGTGAAGTTGAGATTATTGGTGAGGGGTACTTTGATATTAAACATGATATCAAAAAGGCTTTTATTGTGAGCAGCGGCAAAGTGAAAACCACTGTACTTGGCACAGCTTTTAACGTAAGGGCATACATTAACAATAAGGTAGAAGTTACCGTTACCCGTGGTAAAGTTAGTGTCTTATCCGGGCACAATGTCCTTGGCATACTTACGCCAAACAAGCGCATCATCGTACCACAAACAGGCGTCCGGCCGCAAGTTTTAACTGTTGTCGCCAGCAATTCTATCAAGTGGCAGGAGAATGACTTGTTTTTTGACAATATAACCTTTGATGCGGCCACGGTCATCCTGTCCAAAAAGTTTAATACACCTATCACCATAGCAGATGACAAAGCAAAAAGCTGTCGTTTTACTGCTACTTTTCTTCAGGGCGAAACCCTGGATGAAGTGCTGAAGGTGATTTGTTCATTTAATAATGCCCAATACCATAAAAATGCTGACGGAATTATTATTAACGGTCCCGGCTGCTTATAATCAACTCTATTAACTAAACCTAATCACATGACCAACAACTACAAAACACTTACTCCCTGTTAGAATCCCTGACTAAACTCCAAAGTGTCACCCACACTGAAAGGCGTTGCCTGCAAAACGGCCTCTCTTTAATAATTTAAGGATTAACATTTAACACAGAAATTAATGCCCCTTTCTACTTTATCACCAGAGAGCAGGGAGAGAAATGCACTTTCCTCTGCTGCAGAACTGCGCTATTCTAAATTCTCACGCAAACTTATACATATAGGTTTGCTAACTACCTTCCTTCTGTTGACAACATTGCAATGCTTATTGGCGACAGACGTGAAGGCTCAAAATGCTGAACAGGTAAATATTACACTTAGCACAAATAATGACGATATCCTTTCTGCCATTCATAAGATTGAGGAACTGACTGTCTTCAGATTCGTTTACCGCAACGAGGAACTGCAGAATGTCAAAGTAGGAGATATCCCCGCTGCACCGCGCACTTTAAAGGAAACTCTTGATTTGCTTTTCCGCAATACAGGATTGACCTATACACAGCTGGACCAGAAAATTATGGTTGCTGCAAAAGATGTAACAGCCTCGCAAGACCTTTCTGTAGCAGGTATGGTCACCGATGAATCCGGGGTTCCTTTTCCGGGTGTGTCTGTGCGTCTCAAAGGCAACAATAAATATAGCACCGCCACTGATGTGAATGGTCATTTTAACCTGAATTACCCGGCTACAAAAAATGCTACTTTGATTTTCAGCTATACCGGCTACACCAGCAGGGAGATGGTTATTGGAACACAAAACTCGCTGCGTTTGAGTATGAGCCCGGACGCCGGCAGCCTGAACGAAGTACAGATCATTGGCTACGGAACTACCACACGCAAAACAAGCACAGGTTCACTGGCTTCCATAACAGCACGTGAAATCGGTCAGCAGCCTGTAGGAAATCCCCTTGCGGCGCTGGCAGGCCGCCTTTCAGGTGTACTGATTGCACAGAACAATGGGGTGCCTGGCGGTGCCGTACAGATTCAGATCCGCGGACAAAATACCTTGCAATCAGGAGGTATCCCGCTTTACGTAATTGACGGTGTTCCTTTCACCAACTTTAATGGCGGTTCTCCGGCTACGGACAACCTGAATGCTTTTGGTACCTCCGGCGCCAGCGGTGGACTTAGTCCTTTTAGCATGATTAACCCTTCGGATATTGAAAGGATAGATGTGTTAAAAGATGCAGACGCTACATCTATCTATGGATCACGTGGTGCAAATGGTGTGGTGCTCATCACGACGAAGAAAGGTAAAAGCGGTAAAGTGAAAGTGAACGTTAATTTGAATACAGGGTTCACGGAAGTAAATAGGAAAATCCCTATGATGAACCTTGAGCAGTACCTTGCTATGCGCCGCGAGGCCTTTGCCAATGACGGGGTCACCCCAAATACCAGTAATGCACCAGACCTGACGGTGTGGGATCAAACTAAGAGTACTGATTTCCAGAAATTGCTATTCGGAAATAAAGGATATGTAAATGAAGCACAGATGTCACTCTCAGGCGGAAATGACCAGACACGATTCTTCTTCAATTCTGGATACAGAAGAGAAAGTACCGTATATCAAGGCAATAATGCAAGTCGCCGTTTCTCCAACAGGCTGAACCTTGACCATACTTCGGCAAACAGGAAATTTGCAATAGCGCTTTCTGTTTCTTACACAAATGATAATACTACTGTACCGACAACAGATGTAACATCGGCCTATAATCTGCCACCCAACTTACCACTATATGATGATCAGGGCAAGCTCTTTTGGTCGACAAATTTTAACAACCCGTTGGCTTCTCTGCTAAAAACGTATTCAGGGGTAACCAATAACCTGATTTCTAATGCAAATCTGAGGTATACGATAATAGAAGGTTTGAATGCTAAGGTTAACTTTGGTTACACAAGTAATCGATTAGATCAGATTGCTAAGAACCCTGCATCTTCTCAGAATCCTGCCGCCAACCCTAATAGCCTGGCAGATTTTACAAATGGAAATGCACAGAACTGGATTATTGAGCCAACACTCGATTATTCCAAAAATATTGGCGGTGGTAAGCTTACTGCTCTCATTGGTACCAGTTATCAGCAAAATAGCTCCAATACTTTATTTTTACGTGGCACAAACTACAGCAACGAAGCTTTATTAGGCACGCTCACGGCAGCGGGTACTGTCACCGTATCTTATCATAACATTGTGAAGTATAAGTATGATGCGATATTCGGAAGGCTTAACTATGAGTGGAAAGATAAATACCTGATTAATGCAACTTACCGCAGGGATGGATCATCCAGGTTTGGTCCGCAAAACAGGTTTGGAAATTTTGCAGCCCTGGGTGCCGGATGGA
Source organism: Pedobacter sp. MC2016-15 (assembly GCF_026239695.1). Lineage (GTDB taxonomy): Bacteria > Bacteroidota > Bacteroidia > Sphingobacteriales > Sphingobacteriaceae > Pedobacter. The sequence continues at coordinate 174,917 of NZ_JAPIVS010000003.1, forward strand.
TTTTCTCCAATGAGGATTTCGTCAAAAACAGTCTGCCTTTCCTAAGCTTTGGTAAGCTACGCGGAAGTTTCGGAAATACGGGTAATGACCAGATTGCCAACTATATTTATCTTCCATTGTATTCTGCTGCCAGTACTTATTTAGGAAACGCAGCGATGAACCTCGTTAGCCTGCCCAACGAGGGGATCAAATGGGAATCTACGAAAAAGCTTGATCTGGCATTGGAGCTGGGTTTCCTGAGGGACCGTATTTATCTGACGGCGAATTATTACCGCAACCGTTCCTCAAACCTGATCACTTCTAACGCTCTGCCGACACAAAGCGGCTTTAATTCTTATGTAACGAACCTGCCTGCAGTAATTCAGAACAAAGGAATAGAGCTGGAACTAAATACCACCAATGTTATAGCCGGGGATTTCAGCTGGAAAAGTGCACTGAATGTGAGTTTTACCAATAACAAATTACTGGATTTTCCTAACCTTGCTTCTTCATTTTATGCCTCTTCGTACGTGGTTGGAGAACCAGTGAACGTAATTCGCCTGTATCACTATCTCGGTGTAAACCCTGCCAATGGTACGGCAACATATGAGGATCGGGATGGTAATGGAATTATCAACGCAGATGATCGGTATGTAGCTGATATTGGTACTCCATATTACGGCGGCTTCAACAATAGTTTTACTTACAAGGGTTTTGAGCTGGGTGTATTTTTCCAATTCAACCACCGTTTTGGGGTAACAAATATTGTAAGCACTCGTCCCGGAGCGCTGACAAATCAGAATGAATATTGGTTGGGTCGCTGGACCCCTGAAAATACTGGTTCCACCATCCCCGGTTCATCTGCTACTGCTGGGACACCAGTTTCTGCATCGTATAACAATTACACCAACTCGGATGCGGTATATGGTGATGCTTCGTACCTGAAATTGCGGTCGGTAAATCTGTCCTATAATTTGCCATCTAAATGGCTGAAACCTGCACGCTTATCTGCCTGCAATGTTTTCGTACAGGGTCAGAACCTTTTTACATGGGCTAAAAACAAATATACCCTTGATACAGAAACTACTATCCAGGGCGGTCCATCTGGCCTTGGAACAGGTACACTCGGGCAGGTTTTACCTCCCCTCAGAACTATTGTATTTGGACTTAATTGTACATTCTAAAATCATAGAAAATGAAGAAATTGATAAGACATAGCTATGTAAAGGTATCTATGATGCTGATGACAGCAACTTTTAGCTCCTGCAAAAAATTTGTGGAACTGGGGGCACCACCGACGCAGGTGGTTTTGGAGGACGCTTTTAAAACCGATGCTTCCGCAACAAGCGCAACGCTGGGAATGTATACATTTGTTAATACGTCCGGCAATGGATACCTGGCAAATCATCATTTTTATACGGGTGTATCAAGTGATGATTTACAGTACAATGCTGCATCAGATCCCTCTATACAGGAGCTCGCGAACAACGCGATTTTAAATACCAATGGATACACCTTGTCTAACTGGAGCCTTAGCTATTCAGCAATTAAGAATGCCAACAATTGTATTACGGGGCTGGAAGCTTCCAATACGTTGACGCCTGCGGTGAAATCGCAACTGCTGGGTGAGGCTAAGACCTTCCGTGCTTTCTGTTACTTTCAGCTGGTAAATATCTTTGGCGGTGTCCCTCTAGTACTGGCGGATGGCCAGGATGCGTTTAATAAAGCGCTTTTGCCCCGCTCAACGGTAGCAGAGGTTTATGCACAGATAGTGAAGGATCTTACTGAAGCGCAGGCATTACTGCCTGTGGCCTATGCGGGGACTTTAAGGGGGCGCATCAATAAATATACTGCAACGGCATTACTTGCCAGAGTTTATCTTTATTTAAAAGACTATACCAATGCTGATGTACAGGCTACACAGGTAATTTCCAGTGGTACCTATTCACTGCCGGCACCTGAACTGGCTTTTGTAAATTCAAGTAATGAGATTTTATGGCAGATTGCGACAAACCTTGGTATAAGTATTCAGGGGGCGTCATACCTTACGCCGGTGAATGTGATTCCGACTTACACGCTTGGGGATGTCATTTACAGAAGCTTTGAGAGCCCTGCCGACTTGCGACGGAGTAACTGGACGATAGTGAAAAATATTGGCGGCAAAACTTACTACGGCATCACGAAGTATAAAGTGAGTGCAGGAAGCGGCAACGAGTATAATGTCGTCCTGCGACTGGCAGAGGTATACCTGATCCGTGCGGAGGCCAGGGCACAGCTGAACAATCTTGCCGGTGCAAGAGCGGACTTGAATACAGTAAGAACAAGAGCGGGACTGCCAACCCTCAGTACTACATTAACACAACCGGAAGTGTTAGTAGCAGTAGAACAAGAGCGTAAAGTAGAGCTGTTTGGCGAATGGGGCCATCGCTGGTTTGACCTGAAACGCACAGATCGCGCAGTACAGGTCCTTACGGGTTTAAAACCAGCCTTTAAAACAACTTCACTCTTGTTCCCGATACCACAGTCACAAATTATTGCAAATACCAATTTAACACAGAACCCAGGTTACTAGGAACCATTTTAACCATAACCCGGATATACACAAAGTAGCCCGATAATATTTGAACTCAACTAACTTATCTATTTTATTGTATGAAACAAATAAACAAAGCGATCATACTGTCTGCAGCGGCAGTATTTACCCTTGCACCGGTTGTAAAATCGCAAAGCAAACCTGCTGATACCACGAGAGCGTATCTAAATAAATTATTGATGTCAAAGGAACCTACCGACAAAGCTTTATTCAACCAGAAGCTTCAGGTTTTGTCTGCTTCCGAAAGTGAAAAAGATGTGGACATGGCCGTGGTGTTTTACGCACGCGGCGAAAATATGAGGTCAAGTGATTCTCTTTCAGCAGTGCAGATCAAGAAATTCCCGCTAGGTATGAGGGCGCGTAACGAAGCGGCACAGGAGATCTTTAAGCTGAAAACAGTAGAGGAGAAGGATACAGATTACAGAGGCTGGATACAGAAATTTAATCCGCAGGGAAATGGCGAGGATGTGCTGATTAATGATTATATGGTTAGCAGTATTGCGCAGGAATATGCCAAAAAGAAGAACACGTCAAAAGCAATTGAGTTTATCAACAAATTACGTGTAGATTTCTGGATGGGAAATGCCTACTCTGGTTTGGGCGGTGCGTTTAAAGCTATTGGCGACCTGACCAATGCAGAGATCTATCTAAAAAAAGCGATGGAAAGTGCCAAGACTTACTATGATGAAAAACTTCCCGACGAAAACTCTTCCAAATTTGCTGCTTCGGGATACCCAGGCCTGACAATGACTTATGCTAATCTGCTTTTTGAAATGAAGCGCTATAAGGAAGCCTTGACATATGCAGAGATGGTGATGAAGAACCCGCAAACAGCATCACCAACGTCTAATTACCAATATGCAAAGATTTTGATGGCACTTAACAGAAATCAAGAAGCCTATGCCAAGCTGGAAGAAGCAGTAAAATCCGGCAAAGCAAATGATGAGATGAGCCAAGCCTTCAAGAAGCTATATGTTAAGGTTAAAGGAACTGAAAAGGGATTTGACCAATATGCCGCAGAGATCAGAAAAGGTATTCTTGCCAATATCCAGCAGAAGCTTAAAAAAGAGATGTTGAATGCGCCTGCTACTGACTTTGTCCTAAAAGATATTGACGGCAACACCGTGACTTTGAGCAGCCTGAAAGGGAAGGTGGTGATCCTGGATTTCTGGGCAACCTGGTGTGGTCCCTGCAAAGCTTCCTTCCCGGCCATGCAAATGGCAGTGAACAAGTATAAAGCAGATCCCAATGTCAAGTTTCTGTTTATCCATACCTGGGAAAGGTCGGCAACTCCTACAAAAGATGCATCTGAATTTATTAAATCCATGAATTACAAATTTGATGTGCTGATGGATACTAAAGATCCTGAAACTAAAGCGAATAAAGTGGTGGGTGACTATAAGGTTAAAGGAATTCCGTCAAAGTTTGTGATCGATCCAAAAGGGAATATTCGCTTTAACCTCATGGGTTTTGAAGGAGGAAATGATATCGCGGTTGAGGAGATTTCTATGATGATTGATATGGCCAGAAAAGGTTAAATTTTAACTTTTTTAGGGTAGCTGTCCTTCCCGGGATTGGCTTTGATAATGGGGTTGATCGTCTAATTTTGGAATAGGTTTACAATTTTAAGGTTGACAAAACCTAAAGATTGTAAACCTATTTTGTTGAAGGACATTGTAAATTCGTAAGCGTCCCGCACTTATTAGCATCTTAACGGTTTTGCTAATCTTGCCACTTTTATTCAGGTAGTGTATGGGAGGCAGAAAACTGAGCGCCTGTCAAAGTTTAAGCTTGAGATAATGCGATTAACAAATTCTCTTCACAGATGATCGTGGAGTTTAGAAAATTTTTATCCAATGTTTTACTATTTGTTTTAGCAAATGTACAATATAAATTTAAACGATGAAAATCATCATTATTTTAGATTTATATAATAGTTTTGCTATGTTACATCATAATCTGAATTGTAACAATTAAAAAACAGTATTGTGACTTAAAAGTTAGTGTGTTTATTAAATATTACTGCAGCATCTTGGTCTATAGTATCATATCTTTTCCTACAATTCTATCACATCTGATCAAGGGACAGGTCGCTCTGCTCTACAATTCCATTATGATGATCGAAATTTGAATAGTCAATAGCAAATTGAGCGAAGAAATGCTAGGCTTTATATAGATATGGAGTTATCCTTAGCACTAGCCTTGCTATTCCTTCGCGGCGCATATTTATAATCCTTATGCATATTTGCTATTTCTTTCAGTCAATAGCGTCCTCTTTAATTAGAAATCCCTTTAAATCATTGTGGCACCTGTAAAATGAAGCAATTTTTCATGCTTAATGATTATTATATTCTATGATATTTTGCCATTAAAAATAGTAAAGTGGCATAAAAAAGTAAGGGCAAGAATTTTCACTGTTGACTTTAAGCAAAAGTCCAAAGTTTGGCTTTTCCTCTTTACCAACTTATAACAATTAATTTTTTGGCGAATGAGCTCTGATAAGTAAAACATTTAATAAGATTTATGGTATTGAGTAGATAGATACACAATATTATGAATCAACACCTAGCAATAATAGCTGACTCACGCTTTTTTTAGGAGGAGGGAATTGTTTGAACAAAAGATGGAAATTATACAGCAGAAAAATGATTATTGGTTCAAGAATCGTATAAATATGACAACAGGAGACTATCCGGATAAGATTTATAATTATTTCCGCTATTACTATGATCATACTCATAATATCGAATTGTATGTTAAGGAAGATCTCCTAGCGGAAATAAGATTGGAATGTATAAATGAATTTAATGAGATTTTTAAGATAAATTAGTTCCTTCATATAGGCACAAATATTTTCATTTAGGAAGAAGTCCTATTCATGCCTATCAAATTGGTCCTTTACTGAGCCATAGTAATTATAGAAACTTTAATTTTTTGCCGGAATAATAGTAAACTATCAATCAATTTCGAAAGCGCGCACTATGGCCGAATTGGAGGCGGTGTTTTATTGAAATTTTTCACGGTATTTAACGTGGTGCGACTAACGCTTATTCAAAGTTATGGGAAATTGATTCTTGAAAAATCGAATATAATTTTCGACTTATAAATACAGATCGTAAGAGTAACAGATTTAAGAATAGGTATCTAACCTTACCGGAGGTGCCGGTAACTTTAAAATGCATATTGTGATTAGTATCAGCGGGAATAGGATTGTTACTCAGCAAGTAGGCGTGCCGCATTTATCGTCAACTGAACCAATATAAAAAGTTAACAGTCATTCCTCAGCAAATCCTACTAAGATAACAAACTTTCGGTTGATGCGCTTAGGATTTATAAATGGTATCTTATAAATAACTCCATTATGCATTTATCTTCTCAAAATGGGATGACTGCTCTTAATATCGATAGATGTTATACGCTATTAAACGATGTTAAATCTGTCCATCAGCTCCAGATCCTGTACTATGCGTTAACAGAGCTTGAACTAAACTTGTTATAGTATGAACATTAGCCTCTGCCTTATCTCTAAATGCCGCATCGGGCAAAAAACATTGAGGAGATATTTTAAAATAAGCTGCTAAAGAATTAATATGTTTCAGATTATATTTTGCCGGGTTTGTAGGACTTTCAACATTCCCGATAAAGGAACCTGAAGTATTAATAATATTTGCGATATCTATTGACCTTAAATTATGTTTTTGCTTGAGTTTTATTACAAAGTCAATAGTAAATTGTTCAATAGGGTGTATCAATTTTGTAGACGGATTTTTTATTAGGTAATATCTTTCAGTGAATATAACAAATAAAAATATAACTACAATAGCCTTGATGTTGTTAAAATCTGTTGAAATGCTATCTTATTAAATAAAAACAGCTTTTTATAATAATTTTGAGCACTGGCTTTATAACAATTGAATTAGCATTAAAGTCAAGGCAAACCAATACAATTTCAGCGTTACTTAAAAAGGGATGGATCGCACCGAGCCACCCCCGAAATGGAACGGGCTGTCTACACCCTAAGTGTAAATATAATGTTATTTTTATAAAATCATAGCTTAGTTTAAGTTATATTTAAATAGTTGAAACAATCGGATTAGCGTCAGGTTAGACTATATAAAACCTGTAGCTATGAAATTAAACTTTGCGTCATTAAATCATAACGGAATCTTACCATATAATGGTGGTAATATGGAGTTTCTCGCTAAAAACATGAACACAACAATTAATGGATTGCTGATTGCACTATCAATCACCAAAATTACTGCTGATGAATTAATTCCAATATTAATTAATCATCGCCTAAAGATACGGAGACAACGAATAAATAAGTTTAAAAAATAGATGATTTCAAAGATCTCCGTGGATTCGGTGTTAGTCAATGTAGTTCGTAGCAGTTCACATGATTATGTATTTGGTAAGCCCTGCATGAATGCAGGGCTTTTTTACAAAAAGGAATGGATTTTTCGATCCATCCCCAATTACAAACTGGCTCTCTAGACCTATGGTAAATATAAAAATATTTAGTTTAACTTTTATATTAAAAAGTAAAACAAAAGGTTATGGTATCAGTTATCATCATAAACACCATGTAAAAACTTGCACGTATCTAATTGATTAAGTTTTAATAAAATAATTTTGATCTTTTGATACACAATATAGCCAAATACATAAATAGTGTTTAGGACATCCGTGGATGCGGTTGTAGATGAGTAATAGGCCTTAACAGTGGCCGATTATGTATTTGGTTTGCCCCTCACATAATGAGGGGCTTTTTTCCCCCTGATTCTCTATGGCCCTGCCCATCACATGCACGAAGAACGCATGACCATTGCCTGCCGTGTGCCGGTGAAAAATAATGGATTCCAAAAAGATATCGAGAATTTTCCACGGGTCGAGGACAAGATCAGGTATATACGATTTGGCTACTGAAACAATTAGGGAAGATCATGGACATCGATCTGCTCAGGCCGCTTTGCGTACATGCACACTATGGAGAATCTGCAGTGATATTCATTCTGGCACTTCAATGAAAGTAATTGCTTCGAGATACTAGGCTAACTCTGTTCGCTCATTAAACAATTGGTTACGCCAGCCAATAAAAAATTCGAAAAGCGTTGCTATAATGCTGTCGCCGGTCAAATCGATTAGGGCTATGGTTAAAGGGAGATCCGCTTTCAGGAAATTGACTTGCTGCTTAACAATGCCGGTTATGCAACTGAAGGGTAAGTAACAGAGAAATTTCTGTATCTTCTTCATTTAATCAAACAGGTCGCGACATTTCGCGTGGGACAATTACTATCCCACTTTTTTATCTCGGAAATGACTGCTTTCCACACCATCGACCAAAAAAGCGAAAATATCCCTTTAAAGTTGGATCAATCTTGTTGAAAAAAGCATATTCAGAAAAATTGGTATCATGGTTAAAATGAACCGCTCAATAAAGTGTTTTGAACTTTTCAGACAACCAGTAGGTTCGTAGCCATCCCGATATTTGCAGTATAAATATAGACAGTAAGCAAATGGAAGATAAAGCAACCGTCCTCGTAACCGGGGCAACCGGATTTCTTGGAATGCAAATCATATTGCAGCTATTAGAAAATGGCTATACCGTGAAAGCTACGGTAAGAGATCTCAAAAGTGCAGATCAGGTCATAGAGACCCTCCGCAAAAACAACATTCGATCCTTCGAAAAGCTTACGTTTATAGCGGCCGAACTCACAATGGACAATAATTGGGAAGAAGCGATGCAGGGCTGCAACTATGTAATTAGTGTTGCATCGCCTGTATTTTTTGACAAACCCAAAGATGAAGAAGAAGCTTTTCGACCTGCCACGGAAGGGATCTTACGCATCCTAAAATATGCTAAAAAAGCCTGCGTAAAAAGAGTGGTGATGACCTCCAATTTTGGCGCCGTGGGCTTTACGCAAACTGACACGTCCCGTGAAACTACTGAAGCAGACTGGACAGACACCACGAACAAAGCAGTTTCAGTGTATGAACGATCCAAAACCATCGCGGAAAAAGCTGCCTGGGAGTTCATTAGAAAAGACGGTGGTAACCTGGAATTTGCGACCATCAATCCGGTGGCTATCTTAGGTCCATCACTGGATGCACACGTTTCAGGTAGTTTTCATCTGCTGCAAAATTTATTAAACGGAAAGATAAAAGTAATTCCTAACATTCCCCTGAACATTGTGGATGTAAGGGATGTAGCTTGCCTCCATATCAAGGCGATGGAGATACCGGAAGCCAACGGAAAGCGTTTTATCGCTTCGGCCGATGGCCAGATCTCGTTGCCCGAAATTGCTGAGCTTTTAAAATGGAAAAGACCCGAACTGTCGCAAAAAGTTTCGTCCAAAAGAATGCCCAACTTCGTGCTCAGCATAGCTTCCTTGTTTAATCATCAGGCCAAAGAGGGTATATTGTTGGCCAAAATGAACCGCAATCTGAGTACCCGAAACGTAAAGACCATCCTGAACTGGAAGCCTGTTGCCACTCAGGAGGAAACTATACTGGCCGCGGTAGACACACTGAAAAAATATGAATTACTTTAAAAATCGACCGAAATGACAGCAAAAATAATCAGCGGAATACTTTTAGTCCTCACCGTCTATTTTGGCTTAAGCCACGGCGCACGGGTATTTCAAAAACCAAGTGCACAGTATTTTGAAATGATGCACACGTTAGAGATTACCGGCCCAATGAGGATTGCCTTTGGTGTAGTTTCTATTTTTTCTACATTGTTCATCCTTTTTCCCAAGACATTTTTCCTGGGCAATACGCTCAGGGCTATACTCCTGGTCGTGATGATGGCTTTGGCGCTTAAAGCTGGAAATTATAAATTTGCATTGATTGAAATTCCATTTATAATGATGCCATTGACCCTCATATATTTAGGCCATCCTTTAAAAAATCTATCCTTATAATACTGTAATGAGTGCAGACAGACAAGTCAGTGTGTTGAAAGAACAGTTTATTCCGGATACTATATTTTTGTTCGTTGCAAAAGGAACAATCCAGACTTACGATGGGAATAAAAGATCCCTTTTTAAAAGGGGAGATGCTGTCATTGCCCAAAAGAACAGGTTGGCAAAATATGAATTGTCGGTAAACAGAGACACTTTTGAACCCATTGTGTTCTGCTTCGAAGAAGATTTCTTGAGAGAATTTAAATTAAAGCACAACATACAGACCAAAGGTATCCGTATCAGGGACAGTTTTATAATACTTCAAAAAAATAAGCTCATCAATAGTTTCATTACATCCATAAAGCCTTACCATAAAGGAATTATGGAACTGGAAAAAGAATTTGAAACTGTGAAATACGAAGAACTGCTTCTTATTCTTTTGAAAGTAAATCCGGATTTGACGGATGTGCTGTTTGATTTCAGAAAACCGGGAAAAATAGATCTGGAAGCCTTTATGAACAAACACTATGCTTTTAATGTAAGCAACGAAAGATTTGCTACCTTAACCGGCAGAAGTCTATCGGCGTTCAAGAGAGATTTTAAGACGATCTTTAATGATACGCCTAGCCATTGGCTTGTTATCAAAAGGTTGGAAGAAGCACATTATTTGATTAACCACTTAGGTAGAAAGCCTAAAGACTTTTACCTCGATCTGGGTTTTGAAAGCTTGTCCCATTTTTCAGTAGCGTACAAAAATAAGTTTGGGTATCCTCCATCCAGACAGTCAGATTTACGGTAGGCCGCAGTGCAGTTTGATGTTTAATCAAAGAATTTAAATAAATCTTTTATATATAAACGTGTTAAAACTGGCCATTTTGTTCATAATTAAACCCTAGTTCCATAAGTATATCATTGATGATTTGATACATCAAATATTTTTATCATTCAGAGTCTTTTATAACGTTATCCAAATCTGTCGCACTTTGGAGAATCATTTTTGCAGCATCTTGAACATCACCAAGTTCTGTAGACTCTTGGATTATTTTGCTAAGGCCTAATAAATTTGCAACATATCTACGAATCGAGTGAGACTGAGTATTCTTTATATCATGCAGTTCACCGCTTATTTGCACAAGTTCGGTAATATCATGACCAATACAAAACATACCTAAAGGCACCTCGCTATTATCAAACATAGCCTTATATTCCCATCGGGTGATAATAAAACCACCTTTACCATCATGTTTACGCAACGTAGCCGGGAAAACGGATTCCTTATGCATAAAAGCTTTTTCAGCAACAACACGGCATGTATGGTGGTCATCTTGATGGATGGTTATAGCATAATTTTTACCAACAAGATCGCCATGAATGGGATTGAACCTTTCTAAATAATGCTTATTCAGATAAGTATAATTTGAATCCATACCGACTGCTATAAGATAATAGGTACTTGAATTACCAATTAGACTTTTAATTGCCTCAAAATGTTGCATTCCATTCATCAATACAATTATACATATACTATATAATAAGTAAAATTTAAACTGAACTTATATTATCTTTCAATAATTCTGGCATAATTAATATGTCGTTGAGACACATATGTTTCCATCAAAAGCCTCCGTACTATTTAAAACTTTTAATTTTCAAAAACAGATCTTCGATTTGGGTATGTAATCTTGGATCACTGACTTGATATAGTTCAATTAATAAATCGCTGGCAACTGGTGGCGGTAAAGGATAGGCGTGTTTCCTCAAAAGGTTTCTGAGGGCTTTGTTGACATTTTTCTCACCGGTCAATTGTTCCAGCTTAGCCATTACCAATAGTCCTTTTGAATAATACAAATGCGTGTTACCGGAATTTGCCTTCAAGAGCGGAGCTTCTTTGGCAAAGCCACGTTCACTTAAGTAAATCGCTTTGTGAACAGTCAATTTTTCCTTTACTGCAGTAGCCCCTTCTAAATGCTTAGCCAGCATGAGTTCGGTGTACATAGCCAGAGTTTCAGTGAGTATCTTTGAACCTTCGCGTTCGTCTGGCGCAAGTCGGGCAGTGCCCCACCATTGGTGTGATACTTCATGGGCGGCAAGTTCATTGATCACATCCTGTCCCTTGTCTCCTTGTAAGTTATTATGAAAAAGCAAATGCTCGGTCATAAAAATTGTTGCGGGATATGCTGTGCCGGCGAACCCGTCTGTAAAGGAAGATACTTCTGCAAAACGGATGCTTTTAAAAGGATAAGGGCCAAAGTTTGACTGGCAGTAATCCATGGTCGTACAAGCATTTTGGATCAGTTTATTCACATTCTCAAAGTGTCTGCTATGATAATACACCTCTATTGCTATGCCTTTATAGGTAACCACCCTCTTTTGATAGCGTGCTGCAGATAGCCCGAAGCGGAATGGAATTGGCCTGTCGGACCGGTAGAGAAAGTGATCCCGGCCTTGAACCTTCCATTCGTGTATCAGTTCACCTACGCCAATCACCCTTTGCCCTGAAGGAACCGACACTGCCATTTGCAGGTCGATAAAATCGTTCCTGCCACGCGGCGCTTGTAATTTCACTAATGGCGTTTGTTTGCCTAAATGCCGCTTGCGCCGTTCAGCAGCTGAGTTAATCTCCCTTTCCATCTGATACCCAAATCGAGGGAAATAATTACTGATCCGAATGAAGGAACCATTGTCAACGATCGCATTAAACGATTGGTGCCCGCTGAATCCGCTCCAGTGATAAGAAAAATTAAAAAGGAATAAGGCAGAGTCACCAGGAATAAGCGGTTGTAGTAACCTCAACAAGCCGGTTTTATTGCTAACGGGTTGCTTATATGTGCCATATTGGTAGGTGGCTGTTTCCATTACTACATCCTCGTCAATGTTGATTAACAGCGAATCGATAGGCTTGTTACCTTTGTTTTTCAAGATATAACGGCCGCTGACCTGATAAGCATTACTTTCCGGGAAGAGATCGACATTAGTATTCACTGCAGTTACTACAGGTTGTAGAAGCTCATTGTATTTGCGGTAGCGCTGTTCATAGGTTTGCTGGTTGTGCAGATCTTGTTCAGTTTCTAATGGAGGCGTTTGCCTATAAATGTAAATTCCGGTCAGAATACAGATAGTTAGCGGCAGGCCTGGACTCCAGCTATGGCTCGAAAAGTTTTTTTTCTTTGTAGTGGTCATCATCCATAAAGTTGTAATTAGACTTGCCCCATACAACATTCGCCAGGAAAAGCTTCGCAGATAGTCATCCCAACCATTCATTTCGCTATATTTTGCTATATAGGCCCCTGGAAAACGTAAAAGCGGATGTAAAATGCCTGCGGCTTTACCAATTGAAGAAGTGAGCAGAAGGATCACTATGCAGGTAATGAGCAAACCTGCCCATTTACGGTGTACCCACTGTTGTATAAGGAGCATTAAGCCGGCACAAATCCCTAATGGCAGATCGATGGTCCAGTAAAGTGCAGCATACACCGTCCAGTCAAACATAGTATACCGATAGATGGCCTGAAAAATGATACCCGTGAAAATTATAATCGAAGTCAGCAGTATAATGACAACTAACAGTGTGATTAGTTTAGCTGCCAACAAGGTGCTTTTGGTTACAGGTGTACTATTCTCGATCAGTTCAAAACGTGAACCCGCACTTCGCCAGTAAAGGTCATGCGCATAAAATAAAGTCACCACCTGCAGCAAGCCCGGAAGATTATAGATGATACGGTTGACCATCAAGGCGCTACTGGCATACTGCTCCGGCAAACGGATACCCTGATCAATGCTGCCATAGAATTCCATGCACATATAAAAAACCAGGCCTACTGCAATCAAAACAAAAGGGATGCTTTTAAATACCACTTTGGTATCCAATCTAACTAAACTTCGGATCGCGTCTGTTTGATAGCTCAAGCCTTGCTTTAGTTCAGAAAGTGGTTGATATGCAAAGGCTCCACTGCCTTCATCCTGTTCAGGCACTGCTTTTTTGGATCGAGTGTTATCATTGTTATCAACGTACAACTTGAATCTGAAATAAACTGTTAACAATAGTGCAGCAGCAGCAGTCAGATAGACCAACCGGTTTAACAAAATATCTCCTGTCAGTTCTATCAGTAATGTATTCTTTTGCCCGGCGGTCCAAAGATTTGTTTGCTGATAAAAAGCAGACAGACCAAATGGGTCAGCTTTTGCTGCCAGCTCGAGCGCCTGCGCTGACTGTGGCAAACCACCCGCCATCAAAGGTGAACCGGAATAGGTTAGTACGACCAGATAAGCTATGTAGATGAACAAGCCGGTTATATAAACTATCAATTTGTTCCTGCTAAACCATGCTACTGTACTGACCAATACCGAGCAAAGAAAGATATTGGGAAGTGCCAGCAACAGGGTGGGCTGCAGGTAAAACCAGAGATTGAACTCACGATAAGCCAGTTTGTCGCTGTCAGCTAAATGACCAGTGAGGTAACCGGCCACGAGTAGGATAAAACAAATGAAGCTAAGGCCGGAAAGTGCACAAAACCTGCTACTTAAATATTGTCTTTTGGAGACAGGCGTAGCGTACAGGATTAGCCCAAATCCAGCATCATGCTCTTTAAAGTGAATCTGAGCAGCTAAAATAGTCGTGATAAAAATCCCGGTCAGGCTTAGCAAGCCCACCATATTAGCGATTGTATATGGCGCGTTTCGATAAATCTCGGTTCCTGGGCTAAAAGACAGTTTCAAACCGATAAAAAAGCCAAGCGCTATCAGCAAAGCAAAGACAATATAAATCCCAGGCTTCTTTAGATAAGCGCCCAGTTCAAATTTCAATAAAGCGATCATGAGTTAGTTGTTTGAGGTAAGCAAGTGGAAGTAAACATCCTCCAAAGCGGGTGCAAGCGGTTCGAATCCACTTCCGGGATCGCCATCTGCGTAAACATGGATAGTGAGCTTCCCTAGATTAAGCTGGGCGGAGATCACGCGGAATTGCTTTTCATAAAATGGCTTATCTTTTTTGGCTATGGTTTTCTGCCATAGCTTACCCGCGAGAGTAGTAATAAAATCAGCTGGTTGTCCGCTGGCAATGATCTTTCCTTTGTTCATGATAGCCATGTTGTGGCACAGATTTTTGACATCTTCAACCAGGTGAGTGGACAAGATAATGATCTTTTCTTCGCCGATCTCGCTAAGTAAATTGTTGAAGCGATTTCTTTCCTCAGGATCTAAACCTGCGGTTGGCTCATCTACAATGATGAGCTGCGGATTACCGAGCAAGGCCTGAGCTACGCCAAATCGCTGACGCATGCCTCCTGAAAAAGTATGGACTTCTTTTTGACGTTGCGCATAAAGGTTGGTCTGTTCTAATAGTGCCATCACCTGTTCCTTCCTGGATGGCGCATGGTTTAAGCCCTTTAATACGGCAATGTGATTGAGCAAATCATAAGCGGAGACTTTTGGATACACCCCAAAATCCTGTGGCAAAAAGCCTAATTGTTTTTTCACTATCTGCGGGTCGTCCACAATGTCAAGACCGTTGAAGTATATTTCGCCATTATCAGGAAGTTGTAGCCCTGCTAATGTTTTCATCAATGATGATTTACCGGCACCATTAGGACCGAGTAGGCCAAACATACCGTTATGTATTTCTAGAGATAAATCATCAAAGGCTTTTATGCCATTTTGATAAGTTTTATTCAGGTTTTTAATTGATAATGTATTCATATCATCGAGAAATTTTGGACAAAAGGGTGGCCTTCCCTTCGTTTTGAAGGGTTTAACTTATGTATCGTTATTTATAATATTTACTTGTCAGCTACATACTCCAGAATATCCCCGGGCTGGCAATCCAGTGCTTTGCAGATTGCTTGGAGCGTATCAAACCTGATCCCTTTTGCTTTTCCAGTTTTTAGGATGGAAAAGTTGGCTGGCGTCATATCGAGGATTTCTGCCAGTTCTTTGCTCTGCATCTTTCGTTTGGCAAGCATCACGTCTACATTTACTATAATAGCCATATCAAAGGATCAGATCGTTTTCGGTTTGCAGCTGGTACCCTTCCTTAAAAATAGCGGCCATAAAATAAGAGAACACGCCGAGAATTATATGTAGGGTAATAAGGATTTCGGCCGGCGATTCCATGTCATAAAAAATGGAGACGAGGATGGCAGATGCTAAAGGCAGCACTAGATTGCCCAGATAAAAAAGCCTGAGCTGACGTACACCATAAGCCGTAAATAGCTTGGGTTTACTAAACACTGCGAACACATTGCCGACCAGGAAGAAAAATAAAGAATAGAGGCCAAGCAGCAAAACGAATATCAGGATATAGCCATCATTGTACTCACCCAAAAGATAAGGTGTCTGGGTGAAAGGATAGCAGATTTCAAAGCGGCGATTATCATTAATCAGATTTAATGACCAGCCGGTTGAAAACGCAGTTACCGAAAGCAGGAACGAGAAGAAATAACCTGCTGCTAAGATTCTGGTGGTTATTTCCAGAATTGTTGAAATTATTCTAACAGTCTTCATATAATTGAATTGATACTGCAAAACTACAATTAATTATTGTTTTACAGAAACTAATTAAATTATTTTTTTTGGTGTTGGGAATTGAAAAACAATACAAATTTATCTAGTCAGTCTGTGATAGCCCCTGTTTGCTGTTCTGGAATAACATATAGAAGGCGAAATTTTCTATCAACAAAGGAAGGCAAGGTTATAACTTGGTCGTTCCTGGGTTGCTTTGTTTGCGTTTTGAAAGGCGAAAAGGAAAACCGATGCCTATTTCAGATCGCAGTAAGTTGGCAAAAGGTTGTTTAAATAAACGGTGGTTTTATGAGATTTTCAAATCTGTGTAGGATTGAATCATTATTCTAAAACCCCAGCTTCCCAAAAACTTGTATCACAAAACAAAGTTTATTAAATTTACAAAGAAAGGTTTTAGTGATACAACAATGAAGATCGGATACGCTAGAGTTTCTACTAAAGAACAAAATTTAAATTTGCAAATTGAAGCACTCGAAAAAGCGGGGTGTGAAATCATTTTCAGAGAAACAATTTCTGGAGCAACAAAAGTTCGCCCGGAACTTGATAAAATGATTAGCCAGTTTCGAAAAGGTGATGAATTGGTTGTTTGGAAATTGGACCGTTTGGGAAGAAGCTTAAAACATATAATTGATTTAGTTTTAAGATTAAGTGAAGAAGGAATTATTATCAAAGGTTTAACCGATGGAGTTGATACTTCAACAATTAATGGTCGACTTTTTTTAAATATCATGGCTTCATTAGCTGAATATGAAAGGGAATTAATTAGAGAAAGAACAAAAGCTGGTTTAGAATCCGCGAGGGCAAGAGGCCGTACGGGAGGCAGGCCGAAAGGTTTTACCAAAGATACGATTTCCAAATTGTTGGTTATGCGTTCGGTTTATAAGGATATGGATAAAACACCAGAGCAAATTTATAAAGGGCTTCAATTAACAAGAGCAACCTTCTATAGATATGCAAAGATTCTTGATACCCACACCAATGAAGAAATAAAAAAAATGGAGAAAAGGTAATAACTGTGATAATTGTTATTTCAATAAATGAATCTGGAAAAAAGGGAAGTTCTGGCTCTATACAATGCGACAATAGATAATTGTTTTGAGTTGTTCAAAGCCTCTATGCACATGGCCACCTCGTATGAGGGTAAAAAGTATGTGAGTCTTGGCATCGCTGAGCTTGCTTTAGAGGAACTTGGAAAATCATATTCTTTATTAGCTGCATATTCAATAGCTCACAAAATTTCTAATTGGAAATTATTCTGGAAAGAGTGGCGTTCACATGATCTAAAGGCATCAAGAGGATTTTTGTATGAATTTTTTTGCACAATTCGAATAGAACTTAACAATCTTACAGATCCGCTCTTAACTGAAATTATACCAAGGGGGAAATTCTCGGTTGAAAAGGAAATGGCATTCTATGTCGATATTGACAAAAGCTCAAGAAAAATTCATATTCCTGGGGAACACATTAGTGATGAAGAGGCAATCAGTCGTGTTTTTTCATTATTTGGATTATTAAATCCAGCCCTTAAAATAAAAGATTGGCTGAATTCTGAGGAACCAGATCAGTTTAAAAATGCAATTTCAGATTATGCCTACACTGTTCTAGTGGAAAATGTCTACCAACAAGACGTTCCAGAAATTCTAGACAAATTAAAAAATTTGGATGATGACTACAATCGTGCATTGGATGAGATATGGAATCTCTTTAATCCTAGCAAACCTAACATGGAGCTTTGATTAACTAATTGATCTTAGAAAACGATCATATTTTCCGTTTCGCCAGTCAATAATATTGGGTAATGAACTTATTAAAAGTTATAATATTTAACTTTGTTCATGCATCTCAAAGCCCGGAAACGTTATCAGTTTGCTTGCCATACGTCAGCGGTAATTCTGAGATCCTATCTTCACTTAAAACAGTATATTTACTGACACCATAAAGTATTACAAAATAAATGGAAGCGCAAATGAGCATTAATAAATTCAAATTCTTATTTGTAGCGTTTATTATAATTCTCTTTTCTTGCTCGACAACGAAAGAGACCATTAAAAAAAATGGTGTACACGAAAAATCAGACTCACTCTATTACGAAATCCAAAGACTTGGTTTAGACCTCACCAAAAAGAACAATGTTCCTGGGATGGCAGTGGCTGTTATCCAAAACGGAAAAGTTGCATGGATACAGTGTATTGGATATGCTGATGTGGCAAATAAAAAACCTGTAACTGCTCAGACAATCTTTAACATTGGTTCAATATCCAAAGTAATATCTGCGTGGGGATTTATCCAGTTGACAGAAAAAGGGCTTTTAAAATTAGATGACCCTGTTGATCAATCTTTAACCCGTTGGAAATTACCCAAATCTTCATATGATGTATCAAAGGTAACACTACGAAGAATATTAAGTCATACAGCAGGACTTTCTGTACATGGCTATGGAGGCATTGAACAGGGAACACAATTGTTAAGTTTAGAGGAATCTCTTGATGGTAAAACAAAAAGAAACCGGGAAAGTGTACGACTTATAAACGAGCCAGGAACAAAATGGGACTATTCTGGAGGAGGTTATACTCTTGCGCAGTTACTTCTTGAAGAAAAGACAAAAGAAAAATTTGCAGGCTACATGAAAAGAAATGTTTTCAAACCTTTAGGATTAAATCATACAAGTTATGAATGGACAGCAGAAATGATGAAAAATTCTGCAACCGCTTACGACACTTCGGGTAATCCGATAAAAAATAGAATATTTACAGAACAGGCAGCAGCAGGATTACAAACAACGGTGGTAGACTTAGCCCACTTCGCCGAATTATCTATTACAACTAATTCCAGGCAATTACACAATGTTTTGAGACCAGAGACAATACAATTAATGGAACAACCTATTCTCCCATCATCTAATGAAGGAGAAAGTGGTCTTGGATACCGGTTTTTAAATTATGACAATTTTCGAACGATTGGACACACCGGTGAGAACGAAGGCTGGAGCGCTGCAATGTTTTTGCATTTACCGACAAAAAGTGGATTAATATTGCTTAGCAATGGCTCTAACGGTGACCATGTTTGGTATCCTATTTATGAGTGCTGGGCTAATAAGATAAAAGCACAACCGACAAAGATTCACTGACGCAACTAAAACTACCGATAACAAGGTTCTATCTCGTTGTATGCACTTTGTAGGATGCCTACCTATTTTGTATTAATATATACATCTAATATTGGAAGGGTAGAAAATCAACCTTCTAGGAGTTTTCAAATTTTTCTCAAAAAACGAACATTAAGTATCAATGATTACCAACTAGAGAATAATAAAATAACTCATAAGGTATAATTAGAAATAGTTTGCACTATAAGATTATATATCGTAATATTGCAATACATAGTTATGGGACTTACAAGAACAGAAATATTCAGCACTGAACAGAATGAATTGGCAACGTTATTAAAAGCGCTGGCCCACCCAGCCCGTATCGCAATTTTGCAGAGGATCCTTGCTTCGAATACATGCATTTGTGGCGACCTGGTAGAAGAACTGGGTCTAGCCCAGGCTACTATATCCCAACATTTGAAAGAATTAAAAACTGCTGGAATTATTCAGGGTACCATTGAAGGGGTAAGTGTTTGTTACTGTATTGATCCGGTAACCTGGAAATTAATAGAGACCCGAATGGGCGCTTTTTTAGGCGCTTACAAACAAGAAGCTGACTGCTGTTAGTTTTTTTAAAGATTAAATCAATCGTTAAATTGCAATATTAAATATATCGTTATGAAACTATCAGAAATTAAAGAAATCCTGGCTAAAAGAGAAAGTGTTAATTTTAAACTAGAGAACGGTCAGGCTGTGCCTGAGCATTTTCATGTTACTGAAGTTGGTGTGATCACAAAAGATTTTATTGACTGTGGAGGTACCGTGCGCCATGAGAAAGTAGCAAATTTCCAGCTTTGGGATGCCAATGACTTTGAGCACCGTTTGAAAGCAGGAAAATTATTGAACATCATTTCTTTGTCTGAGCAGGTTATCGGTATGGAAGATCTTGATATAGAAGTAGAATACCAATCTGAAACCATTGGTAAATATGACCTAGCCTTTGATGGGGATAACTTTGTTTTAATCTCAAAAACGACTGCTTGCCTTGCCATGGACAAATGCGGCATTCCGGCAAAAAAAGAAAAACTGGAAATGGTAAACCTGGCAGGTGATGCAAATACTTGTACTCCAGGTGGTGGCTGCTGCTAAATAAAAGCACATGGGGATTAGAATTTTAGTTACTTCAGATTGGGACCAGGTGAAATCTATTTATGAAAAGGGAATTGCGACTGGCAATGCCACTTTTCAAACCACTGCCCCAACCTTTGAGGAATGGGACGATTCACATTTAAAAACTTGTCGGTTTGTCCATGATCTCAATGGTATTGTGCGTGGATGGGCAGCATTAACCCCTGTTTCTTCCAGATGCGTTTATGCCGGGGTTGCAGAAGTCAGCGTTTACGTTGATCCGGCATTTAGTGGAAAAGGTATTGGATCTAGTCTGCTTAATAAGCTAGTCAAAACAAGTGAACAGGAAGGCATCTGGACTTTGCAGGCTGGAATTTTTCCGGAAAATGCATCAAGCTTAAAAATCCATGAGAAAGCTGGTTTCAGGATCCTTGGTATTAGGGAAAAGATTGGAAAACAACATGGCATTTGGCGGGATACCGTCCTATTAGAAAGAAGAAGTCAAACCATAATTTAAAGTAAATTGAAAAATATATTAGTCCTGTGTACAGGAAATAGCTGCAGAAGCCAGCTTGCTGAAGGTTACCTGCATCATTATGCAGAAGGTAAAGCCAATATCTATAGTGCCGGGATTGAGACTCATGGTGTGAACCCTAAAGCGGTTCAGGTCATGGCAGAAGACCACATTGACATTTCATCCCACACTTCTAACCACGTAGATGAATACTTGTCTATTCATTTTGATGCAGTGATCACCGTATGTGACAATGCAAACGAAGCCTGTCCTTATTTCCCAGGCAAGGTAGAACGCTTTCACCAGAACTTTCCGGATCCTGCAAAAGCAACAGGAACGGATGAAGAAATCATGGACGAATTCAGAAGGGTCAGAGACCTGATCAAAGTTTACTCGGCTGACTTTATCAGCGAACATATAAACCAAAAGATTTAATGAGTGCAAATAATTGTGCCCCTGTGTCCGAAAGAAAGAAACTTGGTTTCCTTGACAGGTATTTAACCTTATGGATATTCATTGCTATGGCGCTGGGAGTGAGCATAGGTTATTTCGTTCCTTCATCTTCCGGGTTTATTAATTCGTTTTCCAGTGGCACTACAAATATCCCTTTAGCTATTGGACTGATCCTGATGATGTACCCTCCGCTTGCAAAGGTGAGTTATGAAAAAATGGGAGAAGTATTCAAAGACACCAAAGTATTGAGCGTTTCGCTAATACTAAACTGGGTAGTCGGGCCTTTACTAATGTTTTTTTTGGCCATCATATTCTTAAAAGACTATCCGGAATATATGGTGGGACTGATCCTGATTGGACTTGCCAGATGTATTGCCATGGTGGTGGTCTGGAATGAACTTGCCGAAGGAAACAGGGAATATGCAGCGGGACTAATTGCCTTAAACAGTATTTTCCAGGTCTTGTTATACAGTGTATTTGCCTATATTTTTATTACGGTATTGCCGCCTTATTTTGGATTGAAAGGCCTGGAAGTCAATATTACCATTGGCGAAATTGCAAAAAGTGTGGCGGTTTATCTAGGGTTACCTTTTGCGCTTGGAATCATTTCAAGATATGCGCTGATCAGTCTTAAGGGAAAAGAATGGTTTAATAATGTCTTCGTACCTATGATTTCGCCCATTACCCTTATTGCTTTACTTTTCACGATTGTGATCATGTTCAGTTTAAAAGGAGAGTTAATCGTACACATCCCGATGGATGTGGTTAGAATTGCCATTCCACTGGTCATTTATTTTTCCATCATGTTTGTCATGAGCTTTTTTGCAGGACGTTATTTTGGGGCAGATTACTCCAAGAGCGCTTCTATCGCATTTACGGCAACCGGGAACAATTTTGAACTCGCTATTGCAGTAGCCATTGGCGTATTTGGGATCAATTCAGGTCAGGCATTTGCCGGAGTGATCGGACCTTTAGTAGAAGTCCCTGCACTGATCGCCCTGGTGAACCTTGCTTTTTACATCAGGAAAAAATATTATCTTTCTAATCCTGTAAATTCAAGAAAATAATGAATATTATACTTTTTCATGAATGAAGGGCTTAAATTACCCCATATAAATAGCGAGGTGTCTCAAAAAACGAACTTTAATTTGTCATTATATTTTATCATTTACTCATTATCAAAAACTAAAAATTGAGTTTGATTAATGAAATGAGTTTATGATTATATAGGAAAAAAGCGGAGTACAGCAGTATAATCGTAGGCAACTCTGCTAAGTATAATCCATTCTTAAGCCACGCCTCCTGAAAACTTATTAAATAATCAGGGAATAATGAAAATAAAATGAATGGAATAAATTTGCCTATTTATAAAAATGAAAGGGCAACTAGAATGCTGCCCTTAATCAATTAATGCTCACGGTGATTGGCATCTTAAGCAGCTACTCCTGTCATTCTTCTGCATTCTTCCGCACAAGCCTTACAAGCATCTGCACATTCCTGACAATGCTGGGTATGATGATTACTACACTCATCTCCGCATTGCTGGCAAATATCTGCGCAAATACGGCAAATGTCTTGAGCAAAAGAGCTACCCATACTCATCAATTGAGCGGCAGAGTAGCAGATGGCTGCACATTGCATATCAAGCTCAATACACCGCGCCATCATTTTCACGTCTTCTTCCTGAGTGCATGAACTTGCACAATGATTGCAAATTGAAGCACACTTTAAGCATGCATCAATACAGTTTTTCCATTCATGGTATCCCATAACTTTAATTTTTTAGGGTTATAAAAAAAATTCCTATATAGATAACATGGTTATTTCCAGGCGGTTTCATTTTGTTTAAGAAAAGCTTTAATCCCGTGATATGATGCTTGTTTAAACGGTAGAAGAATAAGAAACTGGTTCTCGTATTCAAATAAGGAGGAATAGTGATAAATTAAATTCTCAACACCTACTTTAAGATTTTGCACATCATTTTATTAGTATTATATTTGCAATACGGAAATGGTGTCCTTCCGATTCAACCGCTTTTTTCAAAAGCTGATGGCGCCTACAATAGAAATTCCAGCAGGTAATAAAATCTGCCGGTCAAAGTATTGTAGGTGAAAAAATTAAAAATAAATTCTCAACTCTTATTGCTGGCAGCTATCTTAATTGCGCTTGTCTTACTTTGTCTGTCTGCCAAAGTGAGATCAGTGTTAGCAATGGTCCTGCCGGTTGAAACTGAATGGTTCTTGTGGATAAATCAGCACCATAATGCATTCTGGGATACGATCATGTACTGGGCCAGTGATAAGCGTTTTTGGCTTCCTTTTTATGCCTTCATTATTTATTGCCTCTTCCAGAATTTCTGCAAAAAAATTTGGCAGGTTCTTATTACCATTGCGCTACTAGTTGCTAGTGCAGATCAGATTGCTTCAGGACTGATTAAAAACACCGTTAAGCGTCTACGCCCTTCCCATGAACCGAATCTAACTACGATCATTCATTTAAGTAAAGCAGGTGCGGGTGGGATGTATGGATGGCCATCCGCTCTTTCATCACCTATCTTCAAAAGCATTCTTTCCGCTGGTTCGGCATTTACCGGATCATTGCCGGAGCAACGGTTCTTGTACTCATTTACTTTGGAATTATTCAATAACGGAAAATTAACATAAAACTATGTGGTGGATCTACGCGCTATTATCAGCTTTCTTTGCTTCCCTTACGGCCATCTTTGCAAAAGTCGGCGTAACCAATGTCAATTCTGATTTGGCTACTGCCATACGAACGGTGGTAATACTGATTGTAGCCTGGGGGATCGTAATGGCCAGAGGCGAACTTAAAGGAATTACGGAACTGTCAAAGCATAACCTGCTATTTCTTTTTTTATCTGGCCTTGCCACCGGCTTGTCCTGGATATTCTACTACAAGGCTTTGCAGATCGGGAAAGTGTCCCAGGTCGCCCCTTTTGATAAGTTGAGTGTTGCCCTAACTATTATACTTGCAATGGTGTTCCTGAAAGAAGCTCTTACCCTGAAAGTATTCTTTGGTGCCCTGCTGATCATTGGGGGAACACTGGTTTTGATCTTTTGAGAAACTCAATTATTTGTAAGCAACCGAAATACTAAAAATCAATATAAAACAAAAAACTATGAAATTAACTAAAATTCATGCCCGTGAAATTTTGGATTCCAGGGGCAATCCGACAGTAGAAGTAGAAGTCACTCTTAACGGAACAACAGCAAGGGGTATTTCTCCATCCGGGGCAAGTACGGGTGAAAAAGAAGCCGTAGAGCTTAGAGATGGTGATCCAGAGCGCTATAATGGTAAAGGCGTGGAAAAAGCAGTAAAAGGGATTAACGTCGAAGTCGGCAAATCAGTCACCGGCTTATCCTTTGAGGGTCAGCAGGCCTTCGATGATCATATAATTGGTCTGGATGGAACCGAGAATAAATCAAGGCTCGGCGCAAATGCGATGCTTGCGGCCTCAATCGCCTTCGCCCGGGCTTCGGCCGTTGCAAAAGGGATTCCCTTGTATAGGCAGCTAGTGGAAAGGGAAGGTTACGTAATGCCCGTACCGTGCATGAATGTCATTAATGGGGGAAGGCATTCTGATAACAACATCGATTTTCAGGAATTTATGATTGCCCCTCATAACGCCCCCTCGTTTAAGGAAAGTATCCGTATGGGCGAAGCTGTTTTTCATTCCCTGAGAAGTCTGCTAAAAGCGAAAGGCTATTATACCGGAGTTGGTGACGAAGGTGGGTTTGCGCCAAATCTGAGTTCTAATGAGGAAGCCGTCCAAATCATCATGGAAGCGATACATATTGCCGGTTTTGCTCCAGGCAAGGATATTTCCCTTTGTCTTGACCCAGCGACCAGCGAAATGTGGAATAATGGAAAATATGAATTTTATAAAAGTTCTAAAGAACGGATCACAACAGATGAAATGATTGGCTTTTGGGAAGGATGGTTAAAAGAGTACCCAATTATCCTGTTGGAAGACGGGTTGGGCGAAAACGATTGGGAGGGATGGAAAAAGCTGACCAGCCTTTTGGGAGACAAAGTGGAATTGGTTGGAGATGATATATTCTGCACCAACCCGAGTATTATCCAGCAGGGAATCGACCAGGGCATTGCAAACAGCGTACTGATTAAATTGAACCAGATCGGTACAGTTTCCGAAACGCTAAAGGCCGTAGAACTAGCCCAAAAAAACGGTTACAATTGCTTTATTTCTCACCGCAGTGGTGAAACTGAAGACACGACAATTGCGGATCTGGTTGTCGCTACCGGTGCGGGGCACATCAAAACAGGAGGTGGCTGCCGCTCTGAAAGGGTATCTAAATTTAACCAGTTGCTTCGGATAGAAGAAGAACTTGGTGATAGGGCATCATTTGCAGGAATCAATACTTTTTATAAAAAATTATAAATCAGCCGCTAACCTACAATGAAACATAATAAATTTTTATTTGAACACCTTTCGGTTTTTAAATATGCGGTTCGATGGACGCTGCTTATACTTCCTGTTGCCATTGCAATAGGAAGTATGGTTGCCTTGTTCCTTTGGCTGCTAGGCTGGGCCATTCACTTTCGCTTTCAGCATACCTGTCTCATTTTTCTGCTACCTTTAGCAGGTATTGTGATCCACCTGATTTATCAGTCAGTTGGTAGGTCCTCAGAAAAAGGAAATAACCTGATCATGGATGAAATCCATAGGCCGGGTGGTGGAGTGCCCAGGCAGATGGCGCCAGTAATCTTAATAACTACAGTGATTACCCATTTGTTTGGCGGATCGGCTGGAAGAGAGGGAACCGCGGTACAAATCGGAGGAAGCATCGCAGGAATGTTTAGCCGCTGGTTTAAGCTAAATGAGGTAGACACCAAGATGCTCCTTACCGCGGGAATTGCAGCCGGGTTTGGGGCGGTGTTCGGAACACCGCTCACCGGTGCCATATTTGCAATGGAAGTTCTGGCCATTGGAAGAATAGAGTACAAGGCTTTACTTCCCGCATTAATTGCCAGCGTGCTTGGTGATCTTACTGTCTCTGCCTGGGGCATCCATCATACCGCTTATCACATCGATCTCATAGAGAAAAGTGCCTACTTTCTATCTGAATACCTGCCGGTAAACCTACTCCTGCTTAGTAAGGTTATTCTAGCATCCACATTGTTTGGTCTGGCCAGCTACCTGTTTGCTGTAATGGTGCATGAGATCAAGGCCTTTTTTTCTAAAGTATGTAAGATCCAGTGGCTTATTGCTGTTATCGGTGGTCTGATTATTATAGGCTTGACTTACGCCATCGGGAAACCGGATTACTTAAGTTTGGGCGTGGATAGCGAATACCAAGGAGCCGTTACAATTCCCTCTGCTTTTCAGCCTGGTGGAGCAGATACTTGGAGCTGGTTATGGAAGACCATTTACACAACTTTAACATTAGGAACTGGATTTAAAGGTGGTGAGGTAACGCCTTTGTTTTATATTGGCGCAACATTAGGCAATGCACTTTCGACCTTATTAAATGCTCCAGTTAGTTTGTTTGCTGCCCTTGGATTTATTGCTGTTTTTGCTGGTGCAACGAATACACCCCTTGCCTGTACGATTATGGGTATAGAACTTTTTGGTAGTGAATACACCATGTTTTTTGCGGTAGCCTGTTTTACAGCCTATTTTTTCAGTGGCCATTCAGGTATATATTCTTCACAGCGTATTGCGGTACCCAAAATATTTACGGGAACATAAAATATTGACTTATCCTGTTCCTGTGGATTATCATAAAGAGGTGAAATTTTTATAAGATCCTTGACCAATGCAATCAGCAATTTATATCAAAAAACAACGCTATATCGACCGCTTTCCTTCCTCTCTTTTCTAAAGCATCAAGTACAGATGATTTAACTGCCTATGTTGTTTTAATAAGGTAGAGCAGTAAAAGTATACTAGCTATGAAAACTAAAGCGGTTAAAACTTTAACAAAAAGTGTTGAATGGTAATACACCCCCTGATTCAATTGTTCTTTCGTTGAATTATATCTTAAGTAAGAACAAATGATAGTAATTGCTCCCAGGGCAACTAGAAAAATCCCGATAATGCGGGAATCTCCGGTTTGGTGCAGTGGTACTTTACTCCCCAGTGCAGCACTGATCTGCTTGATAAATAGCGAGAATTTCATTACCACGAAACCAAATCCCATGATACCAATACTGGTTCTGATCCAGGCCAAAAATGTTCTTTCATTAGCCAAATGGTCTCCTGCATGCTGTTTGGTATTTTCTTGTTCTTGAATTTTCATCTTGTTCTGTATCGGTATATAAGCAACATATTTTGCATGTTATGTCAATATCGATGCCAGTTTGGAGATGATAACCCTGGTATCCCGGATGCAAGCAAGCCTGTTTGATTCAGTGCCGGCAGGATAGCAGGTAACTGCAATTTCTTCGATAAACGATAAGCCTGATAGGTCAATAGATTCTTTAACCTCTTGTTCAATGCTTTTCATTAGGATCATGATTAATCGGGGTTGATATGTTCTGATTTTATGAGCTAATTGCTCTATTCCACCCTGCCTTTGGTTCTTTCTGATTTTCACTGACGATTTATCAATAGGTGTACAAGTTAGATGTTCCAAAAAGCATCCAGTGCCCTTAAAGAACTGCAAAAAATCTTCTACAGATTTAAAATCGCCAAATACCTCACTAAATGCAAGATAAATTGTTCGAAACAGATTAGTATTTCCCAGGTAAAAATGTTTATCGCCACCTCCAGGAGCTTCAGAAACAAAGAGCAGCAGCACTTTAGCTGGCTGATATTTCCTCGAAATTTCGGTAACACTATACATTGTAGTTGTAGCTTTTAGCGAAGCGCATAAATAGTTCCGCCAGAGCGTCCGGCTGACCATGAAGCTGAATGAAATGAAACGGCCTTTCGATAACCATATCCTTGATATCTATGATGCGGCATTCATTGTTCTTGAGCTCTTTCAATATGGAGTGGATAGATAAAAAAGCCAGGCATTTGCTGTGAATCAGATAGGATTTAATGCTTTCGGTACTACCTAACTGCATTTCTATATTTAAGTCCCCCACCTTTATCCGGTGTGCTTTTAAAGCATATGCAATAACATCTAGTGTACCAGAACCAGGTTCACGAAGTAATAAATCATAATCCTTCAACTCATTCGGTTTGATTATTTCCTTTTTCATGGCATAATTGTGACCAGAACACACCAGCACCAGCTCATCTTTTAGATATTGTTCGTATTTAATCTGTGGGTTCCGGGAGATGCCTTCAATGATTCCAAAATCTATTTCCTTAGCAATCAAACGCTGCTCTACATCTTCTGTATTTCCGGTAACCAGTTGGATTTGTATATCCTTAAACTTATTGTGAAACTGTGCCAATACAGGTGGAATGATATATTGTGCCACAGTACTGCTGGCACCAATCCTCAATATTCCTTTATGCTGTTTAGTAAGTAGATTCATATCATATTCCAGTTCCCGGTAGGTTCCAAAAATCTGTTCTGCGTAATGCAACAATAATTCGCCGGCTGGGGTGAGGCTGATTTTTTTGTTTCCACTGCGTTCAAATAATGACATTTTGAACTCCTGCTCTAATTCTTTAATGTGTTTGGTTACAGCAGGCTGACTGATAAATAACTCTGCCGAGGCCTTTGTAAAATTCAGCCTTTTAGCGACAGCATAAAATACTTGCAAACGGAAATCTATCATACACGGTTTTAGTAGATAAGCTAAGATACAAACAATTTGTTTCAACAGGTACTGACATCATAACCTTATGTTATCATCAATAACTTTTTATGCTTTTTCTGATGCGTAGAATAAATGCACATTTGTAACAGAAAAACATTGGTTATGAATAAGGAATCAAAAGAAAAAGAAATCAGACAAGCACTTATATATACAGCCAGGACAACGGCTATCATTGCGATTCTATTTGTTGCTTGTGGAACTATTTTCATCTGCACTTTATTCTTTAATGGGCAGCCAGATGTAGAATTGACAGCAAAAACCAAACAGGATGTGGAAACCGGTATAGCTGCTGTTAAAGTCAAAAGCCAGGTTGTACCTGCTGATGCCTGGAAAGCGCCTGATGAAAATACGATTCCGGCGGACACCAAGTACGGCCAGATGATTAGGTATGGCAAAGAATTAATAGCACATACGAGCAAATATTTTGGGCCAAATGGATCCATAGCCCGTATTACAAATGGTATGAACTGTCAGAATTGTCACCTCGAGGGTGGAACCAAACTGTTCGGAAATAATTATGCTGGTTTTATTTCCAGTTTTCCTAAAATGAGTGGCAGATCAGGAAAGGTTGAACCTGCATCGGCACGTATTGCAGAGTGCTTCAATCGAAGTCTTGCAGGCAAAGTACCAGACGAATCTAGTAAAGAGATACAGGCAATGCTGGCTTATATGAAATGGCTTGGAACAGGTGTAAAAAAAGGGGAGAAAGTGTTTGGAACGGGAACCGAAAAATTAAAATTCCTGGATAGGGCAGCGAATGTCAAACATGGAGCGATTTTATATACCAGTAAATGTCAAAGTTGTCATGGTGCAAATGGTGAGGGAATACTCGATGAAGACAAACTAACTTATGTTTATCCGCCATTATGGGGCAAACACAGCTACAATGATGGCGCAGGGATGTATAGACTCAGTAACTTTGCGGGGTTCGTAAAGAACAATATGCCATATGGTGCCAGATATGGAGATGCGCAGTTAAGTGATGAGGAGGCCTGGGATCTCGCTGCTTTTGTGAACTCACAGCCAAGACCACATAAAGATCAGGGAAAAGATTACCCTGATTTGTTAAAAAAACCTTTTGATGCGCCATACGGACCATATGCCGACAAATTTTCTGAAAATCAACATAAGTATGGTCCATTTGCACCAATTGTAACCTCCGAAAAACAAGTAAAACTAACAACTAAATAAATCATCAAAATCTAAAATCATGAAAAAAATAACCTTAATCTGTACATTATTTTTGCTGATCGCAGCAACCTCGGCCACTTTTGCCCAAGCTACACCTGCTAATTTTACAGGGGCAAAAGCCACCCTGAAAAATTATAAGGCACTGTATGTAATCAATAACGGTGATGAGAAAAAGATTGCAGGAACACTTCGAAACCTAAAAAATGCACTCGACGATCCCAGGTTAAAAGGGAAAATCAATGCAGAACTTATTGCCTTTGGAGATGGCGTAGCTGTTTACCAGAAGAACGGATCTTTTGAAAAAACATTGTTAGAACTGCAATCCAGAGGAGTAATTCTTGCACAATGTGAAAATACCGTCAGAGAAAGGAAAATCGAAAAAAATACCTTATTTGATTTTATCAGTTATGTACCCAGCGGCAATGGTGAAATCATCATCCGTCAATATCAGGGATGGGCAGTTGTACATCCTTAAACCAAATAATTAGAAAATCATGAAATATATAAATCACACCTTTTTAGCCACAGTTGCATTTTTATTGCTTTGTGGAAATGTTAAGGCCCAGGATCATCGCTTTGATCCGCCCTGGAATACTCCACCTGAAAGTAAAGTTCAGTTCACAGTACCTGGAGTAGACAATGTGCCTGATCTTTTTGGAGACATTAATGATCCCCAACTTGTGGTTTTCTTTGCCGGTAACCAGTTTATGTGCATTGACGAATTAATTGCAGCCTTTAAAAAGTCATATCCACATTATCAGCGGGTATTTGCCGAAACGCTTCCCCCAGGCATTTTAGCCCAACAAATAAAAACCGGTAGCATTGTGGTGGGCAACATGAGAATTACCTTAAAGCCGGATGTTTATACAGCTGGTAAGAACCGGATAGACATGACCCCTGAATGGTTTAGCAAAACGACTTTATATGCTAGAAACAGGTTGGCAATCATGGTCCAAAAGGGAAATCCGAAGGCATTGAAGTCACTCAAAGATTTAGCAAATAAAGAGCTGAGGATCAGTATGCCCAATCCAGAGAATGAAGGGATCGGTAAACGTATTGAAGAAGCCTATGTGAAAGCTGGAGGGGAAACATTAAAATCTACCATCATGGAAGATAAAGTTAAAGATAAGACTACTTATCTTACCATGATCCATCATCGCCAATCACCAATGAGGATCCTATACAACGAAAGTGACGCCGCTCCAGTATGGTATACTGAGGCCTACTATCAGAAAATGATTGGCCATCCTGTTGAGCTCATTGAAATTCCTGAAAAAGAGAATATCCATGCGCAATATATAGCGGGACAGTTAAAAGATGCGCCACATCCGGCCGCTGCAAAAGATTTTATGGATTTTTTGATCAGTCCGCAGGCTGCTGCCATCTACAAAAAGTTTGGTTTTGATTTACCTTAAACATAAACACAATGAAAAATATATTTTTAACCATATTGTCAGTCGTTGCTGTAGTGACCATTGGGAATGCACAAATCCCAAACGATACTTTATATGTCTATGGTCCCGGTGGGCCGCTCGGACCGATCAATGAATGTGCGAAGGTTTTTGGAAAGCAGCATGATATCGTAATTAAAGTCACTGCCGGGCCAGATAATGAATGGATGCCGGATGCAATGAAACATGCAGATCTGTTCTTTGGAGGAGCAGAATACATGCTTTCAAAATTCATGTCTGACCACCCAAACATGATAGTGGCGAACTCTCGGACAGAGTTATATAAACGTGCGGCAGCGATCCTGGTACGGCCCGGCAATCCTAAAAACATCAAAAATCTGGGCGATCTCTGTAAACCAGGTGTGAAAATTCTTGATGTGAATGGGGCTGGGCAAATGGGGCTTTGGGAAGATTTGGCAGGTCGACAAGATCTGATTGCAAACATACAGCAGCGTATAGCAGGTACATTTGCAAATTCGGCATTGGGTATTGCTGCATGGAAAAATGATCCTCAATATGATGCCTGGATAACATTTGGCTCCTGGCATAACCGTTTACCAGACCTCACCTCAATGGTTAGGATTCCTGTTACACAAACAGTCTATAGAGGTACACCTGTAGTGAGGGGTAGCACTGGTACGCATAAGTCGGAAACTGAGGATTTTATCAAGTTTATGCAATCCGATAAAGGACATCTCATTTTCAAAAAATGGGGTTGGGAATAAATAATGTCTAAAAACTTATCTTCTATAACATGAAGTTATGGAAGATAAGTTTTAATGATTTGATCGGGGTTTATTAGTTATGGATCTTTGAATTAGAAAATAAAGACAATCAAAATTATGACACAAATCAAAGACAATTCAAATTCTTCTAAAATAAAGGCGGGTAACCTGCTAAACTTAAATTTAAACACCCGTAAAATTATCTTCATCCTGGCAGTTTTGCTGTGCCTCTTTCCATTTATGTCGCCTCCTTTAGCCTTATTGCTAGGATTAGTATTGGCGCAACTAATGGAACATCCCTATCTGCATTTAAATCACAAGGCCACAAACCTGCTGCTAAAAATTTCTGTTGTCGGGCTAGGATTTGGAATGAATGTATTCAGTGCAATGAAAGCAGGAAAAGAAGGCGTACTGTTTACCGTAGTTTCTATTTTCGGAGTGCTTATCATTGGTTTTATCCTGGGAAAAGTATTTAAAATAGAACGTAAAACATCTTTTTTGATATCAGCTGGAACGGCGATCTGTGGTGGAAGTGCTATTGCTGCATTGTCGCCTGTAATGAACGCAGAAGAAAAACAGATCTCCGTTGCAATGGGTACTGTTTTTATACTCAACTCGGTGGCCTTATTTCTTTTCCCCGCTATCGGACATGCGCTTAACTTGTCACAGTCACAATTTGGTATGTGGTGTGCCATTGCTATTCACGATACCAGTTCTGTTGTTGGGGCAGCCAGTAAATATGGTGAACAAGCACTACAGATAGCCACAACTGTTAAGTTAGCCAGAGCACTATGGATTGTTCCCGTAGCGTTTGGTACATCTTTCCTGTTCAAAAGCAACAATAGCAAAGTTAGTATACCCTATTTTATAGGGCTATTTATCCTGGCAATGATCGCCAACACCTACTTACCTTTTATTAAGCCTTTTGCGCCCTACTTTGTAGCATTAGCAAAAGCAGGCTTAACTTTAACCTTGTTCCTGATAGGAAGCGGACTCTCATTTACTATCTTGAAAGCAGTGGGGATAATGCCACTGTTACAAGGCGTAATTTTATGGATAGTAATTTCAAGTGCTGCATTATGGGCAGTTATATCTTTGGTTTAAAATACATTAGTTACTGATCATCACCAGCTTTTTTGAAAGATCATCAATAAGAACCACATGTTTATAATCGGCGCCACCTGTTCCTACACTCTTAATTATCCCCGAGGATTGACCGCTAAAAGCTCCTTTTTCATCGGTCTTAAAAGAATTGATGACATAATCTGCGTTAAACGTATCATTTGAGGAGTTGGTTAACGCTAAAGTATACGAAGTATTTGGCTCGAGTTTTTTAAAGTCCTGTTGGACAAGATCAGTCAAGCCTACGCTTCTTACGTTTAGCATGCCTGATGACATTGAATTATCCTTATTCATCAATTTAATCACCTGACTTTTGTCTGCAAGATTAAGCGGGGTTAAATTTTCTTTTGAGGCATTTGCAGGGCTGGCATTAGCGGCGTACAACAATGCTTGCGGACATTGTCCAATAGCAATGGTTTTTACAACGGCCATTTTTACCAGATCAACCACTTGTACCTGGTCATCATTTTCTAATCCGACATATGCAAATTTACCATCTGCCGAAGTCCAGACGCCATGTGGCAATGATCCTGTCGCAACGCTATCAGTAAGCTTGAAATCTTGTGAAACACTAAATACTTTTAAGCTGTTTTCTCCGCCAATGGTTGCCAGCATCACAGGTGAATCATTAACTAAAGTAAAAGTGACATGGTTGGTAATTGGACCTGTATTTAGTACTGTATGTATCGTATTTGTCTCCGTGCTGATGACAGTGATCTTCCCTACATCCTTATGTGTCAATGCAATCCATTTCCCATCAGGACTACAGAATATATTTGGAGAAAATGGACTAACTACTGGAATACGCTTTACAATAGCATAAGAAGTTGCATTCACTACATCCACTTCTGCAGTAAAGCTGGAACAAATATAAGCCCATTTTCCATCTGGAGTAAAAGCAACCATTCCCGGGCCGTCGGCTACTGGGATTTGCTTGATTTCAATCAGTTTATTTGCATCAATTACGCTGATATACGATTCTCCTCTTACCGATATCCATGCCTGTGATCCTGAAGGGTTAAAGGTTGCCTCATGCGGTGAACGTCCGATATAAACAGTTTTTAATACTTTATTTTTTGCTGTTGAAATAAAGGTTACTGAATTTGATCCAATGGAAACCGCTGCTAGTAATTGCCTTTTAGGGGAATAACCCAGGCCATGAACCAGGGCCTGTCCCTTATATAGAGGACTTAAGATATCAGGTTGGGGTTTACCAAGAACAATATTTCCTAATAGCGTTTGTGTTGAGGGATCTAAGACAGAAACCGTATTAGATATCTGATTGCCTGTATAAACCCTGTCTTGGGCATAGATTGATTGTGCTTTTGATTGTAGGGCAAAACTGAATATTAATAGCGTAAACAAGGATATCTTTTTCATATGTTAATGGGAGTTTGTAAATGTCTTCATTTGTTGGATTTCTATCTGTTCATCTGAGATAATATTCTCGGCCAGTCTTTTTACATTTTTATTTTTTCCATACCGCAACTCAACTTTAGCCATGTCGATGGCAGCCTGATGGTGAGGAAGCATTATCCTTGCAAAGGACAGATCAGTATCAGACAATTGTTTTTCTTCAGGCATTTGTTCCATCATCACTTTCATCATCTTCTGGTTGGCGTTTTGATGTTGGTTGCCTGTAGCGATAAATCCTTCAGGATGGCTGAGCAGGAGTCGCATTTGCTGAATCTGGGTTTGTTGCTCAGCTTTGATACTTTTAGCTAGCTGAATCATTTCTTTATTTTTTCCGGTCTTAATCTCTTCTTCTGCCATATCAATAGCACCCTGGTGATGTGGGATCATCATTTGTATGAAATCTCTGTCTGCAGATGTGGTAGCTGATATTTCATCCATCTTCATCATCATATGAGCCATTTGCCCAAGGAAGACATTTTTTTTAGTTGCCATTTGCATGTGTTCATGTTGTGCTCGTGCAGAGAAACTAGCAAATAGTAGAAGTATAGACGTGAATCTGATCATGGTTTGATGTAGAATATTAATTGTGATAAACTGTTTATGCCAAACAAGCCTTATGCGATAACCGCAAGATCCTGAAATTTGTTCTTATTGAGCTATATTACATCTACATCAATTGGCGAGATAAAATTAACCATGTAAGTTCTTCTGTCTAAATCATGCTCCATGGGTTGCGTTTTGCCATTTTGATCTGTCGCTCTAGCCATTAAACTATATCTTCCAGTCTTAGCAGGAACCACCCATTCAAATTCAAATAGCTGCCAGGCGAAAGGGATAGCAGGACCAATTAATTTTGCTGGTTGCCATGAATTTCCTTTATCCGTGCTTATTTCTACTTTCGATAGGTTACTATCACCTGACCATCCTGCACCCCTTACTTGATAAGGTTTTCCAGCCGGCACCGCTTCAAACAATACCGGCCTTGATATTTCAGACTTAACCAATGTAGTGGTTACGGGCGTCAAGGTAGGTAGTCCTTCAACACGCTTCCAGTAAGCATATTCAATCGTCTGCCAATAGCCATCAAACGGCTTTTCAGATGCAGTAATTTTCATCAGCCATTTCACAGATGCCATACCATACCATCCTGGAATAATTGCCCTTGCCGGGAAACCATGTTCAGCACTCAATGGTTTTCCATTCATTTCATAGGCGATGATGATGTGATCCTGCATTGCTATATTTAACGGAATGCTTCGGGCGAATTTGATTTTTCCTGGTGATTTCGGCTCTTCTGTAATCATCCCCTCATCATTCCCTTCCAAAATAATGTCTACCGTACCCACCTTTATGCCAGCCTTCTTTAACAATACGGATAAAGGTACTCCTGTCCATTCAGCATTGCTGATCCCACCTTGTTCCCATCCTAAACCCTTCACTTTTGGGGCGAGGTTAGCACGTCCGTTTCCGGCACATTCTATAGTAGCCATTACCTTTTTTGCAGGAAGCTTTTTAAGTTCGCTCAGATTGATCTTTATGACATGATTGGTGTTGCCGCCAATCTCTAATTCCCAATTTGTAGCATCAATATTGGGGATGTTAAAATGACTCCTGATGAAGAACTGGTTATTTGGAGTAATCCTGTTTTTTAACGTAGGAAATGGAAACTCCATATTTAATGGCTTTTTCTCTCGCGTAATAAGTCCTGGAAATTCACTGTCTTGACTGGTTTGTTGAATCTCCTTCGCGGAAGCCCAGGATGGTATTGTCGCACCAGCTATCACCGGGATAATTCCAGTAACAAAATTACGTCTGTTTAACGTGTAGTTTTGTGATGTTTTGTCGTTTTTCATTTCAATAAATGTAAGTGATTACAATATAGCTAAAAATCTCTCATAGGATAACTTATATTCTTCCATTTTCTTAATGGTTGAAAGGAAACATCTGTAGACTTTACTTCATCGCTGGCCTGCTAGAAAAGACATAATAATTCTATAACTGTTTATCAAATACTCATCTCAATTTCTATCAAAAAATGGTGAATTTTTGATAGGCGTTCACATTCGCTTTTAAATTTGTCTCAAAAAACGAACCAATTCCCTTTACACGGGCAAACTCGGTTGAGACCTTGATCCCGGCTGTAAAAGACTGTGTTAAAAAGCTAGATATCTAGGCGAGGGAAATTATTACTATGAAGATAAATTCCCAAATCTTCTTAAGAAGTCATGTGATAATAATTAAATTTAGAAGTGCTAAGTATTGAATTAACGGTATGCAACTTTTGAAATCTAAAGTGGGCTTATTATAACAAATAATTTATGGATGTAAAATCTGCTGGATATCAAGGCCACACAGTATTCAAATTACTAGATGAACTTATCACTTATTATGATTGGTGGTCATTTTCGATAATGTCATTTATGACTAGCGGTACCAAATCAGTCATAAATATCGATACATATGTGTACTCATCGATCCAAGGGACATTGCAGTCAATTAAGCTGGTGCTTCAGGATGGTCAAATTAATGATGCATACGCATTAATAAGAAAGTATCAAGATGCGATTATAATGAATGTTTACACCACATTATATCTTTCGGATAACCATAGTTTAGATAATTTTATCGTTACGAAAATACAAGGTTGGATGGAAGGTTCGGAACAATTACCAAATTTTCGAGCTATGACCAACTATATTAAGGATCACAAAGATACTAAGGCATTGTACAATTTAATTAATAAAGATGATCGATATGAAAGAATAAGAGATCGCTGCAATAATAATACACATTACAATTTCTACCGAAATGTCATGCTTAATGATAGTAAGGTTTATAATGAGAACCGAGGCAAGTATTTAGATACAATCCAACATGACTTAAAACACTTAATTTTGATGCATTTGGCTTACATATTCTCTATCGCTGAACATTATATGGTTTCTTCAGATTACATGGATCATTTGGAATGTGATATGACCCCACCTGAAGATTCAGAATATTGGGTTGCTAATGGGGTGCAGGAAATTTTTGATCAAATTGTACAAAAACTAAGACCCGATATCGCTAAACACATCTTGGAGGGCACTTCCATGAAGTTAAATTAAAATGGCTTATCATCTTTTTCGATAGTTAGCTATGGCGGCGCATACATGGTTTCGTCAGTTGCAACTCCCTCATGTATAGTTGAATCAATATCACTACCCCGCTCAGGTTCATCCGACCAGCCCAGTCCCGTATCTGCTTTTTAGGTAAAAGAAGGAATACGAATAACATCCTTCTTTTCAGTTCGATAAGTCATGTTGCCGCCAGCATCCAGAACGCCAGTCGCAACCTCAACATCCCGCCACGGGCGATACTGTTCATGCTTGATCGCTCTGTGATCCTCAGGCTCAATATTACAGACGTAATCTGGAATTACAGGTTCTAATTCCTTTACCGCTTCAATAAGTTCTTTAGGTGTGGCAAGAAGTGCCTGTAATTCGATTAGCTCCAATGTAAACAAAAATAACGGAACGGTTTTGTTCGATTTTTTTACTATACTTACTTGTTATGTTTAGTAAACCTCGCTCTCCTATTAATGATAAGTATTGGCTAATAACCTGGATATATAGCAGGATCAAGGAAAGAATTCCTCAGGTAATTGCTATTGGGTTGATCATAATTGTAGTTACCACTTCTCTGATAACAGATTCAGATCTAAAGACGTTCCCCTTCGTATCAGATGTTTGGGGTAATATGTCTGAATGGGCGATGGTCATGGTAACTTGTTATACACTTTACTACCTTGTTGAAACGCTAAAATCACAGCTTGAAGTCCAAAGACTTCAAGCTAAAATAACACTAATTGAGAATGAAAAATATAGACGTGACTCTATGCCAAGATTCACCGTTAAAATTGAGTCACTTTCACATAAGTATGAAGATGATCAATGCTTGTGCGAAATGCTGATAAATTATACTTTGGAAGATTGCCATATACAGTATGTGTCCATTGTATTAACGTCATCAAACTCTAATTTGACAGACAATTCTCCTAAACAATTCTATAAACACCATATTCATGTTAACTCCATTTTTCACCATCAATATCTTATTACATGCCCGAAAGATGTATATCTTTCTAACGGAGTACAAATAGCTATTGATATATATTTCATTGATCCAGTAAATAACAGGTATTCTCAAAAAACTTTGGTTCTTATTAAAGAACAGGTGGAAACAGAAATCCAAACTGAACGTGAACCAACACTTATAGGATCGTAATGACAGATTGGAATTTTATTTGTTAATTTAGTAGTTCAGTATCAAATAGATGAGATCATATTTCACTCAAAGCCTTACACCAAGTTCTTTCTTCTGATTCAGGAACATCGTATACTCATTACCAAATGGAGTGGTGATAATGTATAGCTTTGCGTCAGAAACATGCCCAAATTCCTCATCTGTAACCCCAGTAACCTTGTTTCTCTTCTTAGTCTTTTTGATGGTACTATCAGAATCTTCAATAGTGTACTGATAATCAAATATGGATTTTTGCATCGATCACTTATGCTGATGGTTATACCAGAGTTGCCGGTTCCATCATAGATCTCGTTAATGAGGTTTCCAAACTGGGCCACCGATGGGTTTCGGCTCTGCAAACGTAACTGTGGCCGTACGCTTTTAAATGCTTTTCAATCTCACTGAAGAAGTTCTCTCCTTTCTCCAGCCTCGTGTCCTCCTTCACTGACTTACGATCACCATACAGAAACAATCCAGATACTTTTCCCCAGGGATATCGCGTCTTAAATTCATCACACACATCCTTTACTTTGTTTCGAGGATCTTCCAGGAATATCTCATCGATCTGCTGCGCGTGCTTGCCATTGATCTGCCACACCTCACAGGTTAGTTAACGTTTTTATAGATCAACTTTTACATAATATTCTAGCAACTAATTGAGTGGCTAGCAATCGGGAAAGCCAATTATTATTTTGTTACCAAAAAATTCGATAAGCAAACGATAGTTTATGATCGTCATAATCACACAACAAAGACAAGAGTTGCAAGATATATTGAGATCTTAAATTATGAAGAGGAGATTTCCGGCGTTTTATCATGGACACTGGCGAATCGGAAACTAATAATGAATCAGCCAGCTTAATTTAGTTATCCTATCAAAAATCACATCTTTTTATATTTCTTTGAATATACTTTTCTTCCAAATGAGTCTGGCAATTTAGAAATATATACAGTAGTGATGATACAAATAAAATAAGTGCATTACTCATCACTACTAGAGATTTTGCATTATGTTCTAGCTTCTTGGTACTGTATAAAAATTTATCCCCGCTTCCTTCCAAATTTGGGGCAATGACTTGTCTTTTGTCTCTTTCTCCGTGAATCGTCGTCGGTACTTTCCCTTAAAATCCCTACCTAGAATATTGTCGGAAAGAAAGTCTGGAATATTTGCTAATTCCGCCAAACCATTCAGAAACTGGTGTGATTCTAGGTTGCTAAGGTGTACGCCTAAAAGCCTTAGAGAAATCTAAGGCTTTTTTGGTTTTAATTGTTCATTCTGCTCCTTTTAGCGCTTTTCATTAATGGAATAACTCATCAGCAGATGATCTTTTAAAATCTTATTGGCCCAAATTCTACATGCTGTCCCTTGTTTTGAATTAGCCCTATCTCCGATAGAGATGATCACATCTAAATTATAATATTCAATATTTCTTTCTACATGCCTATTTGCTTCTATTTGAACTGTTGCATTTTTTGCAACAATTGCTTCCCTGATGAGTTCTTCTTCTTTATAAATGTTGTTTAGATGCCGTGAGATAGTCGACTTATTTTTGCCAAATAATCCTGATATCTGATTTAATGTTAACCAAATGGTATTGAAATTTAGGGCTTGTCAAAGACAATCTGCCCCAGATAAGCACTATTGGAAATCCTCTTGTGGTCGTCTGAAATGAAAACAATATACGTTTCCAGCATCTGGCCATTGGGGCTGAAGGGCATATCCATGACAGCATATCCCTGTTTGCGTGAAGCTGCCGCTTTGAGATAAAATGCCAGGCCTTCGGCCGGATAATAGGCCATCAGCATGGCCAGATCTGTAGGTTTAGAAAATTTACCATCATACTGATAATCCCAGGCGAACATCAGTCCTTCATTCATGGCAATAACCTCTGGGTTCTGTGCAGGCAGCAGATCTCCTTTAGACAAAACTACCTTGCTGTAATCCATTTGCAAATCCGGAAAAACTCCCGTTACTGCTTTTCTGTTTTCAGCATATGCCACATTATACGCGCTTATCTTTTTTGCTTTGGCTTCTGCTGCAAAGCTGAGTCTGATGAAATCCATCACAGGCTTAAGCAATTCTGTCACCAGCGCTGTTTTACGCCAGGTTTGTTGCATACCAATACTTGGGTTATCGTAGTTGCGTTCGCCAATAGTACGTAGCCGCTGCTGGCCAAATTGATCTACATAACCAATCACCTTTCCGAGCTTCCCGGTAAAGGGTCCTAAAAAACCATTTTTTTGTATAGCCATTATATTTTGAGTTAAGAGTGAACCCAAAAGTAAATAACAAATTTTTATAATCAACTGAAAAACAAAGCATTGTCGCGATAATACCAATTTGTCGCCAGATAAGTTAAGAATGAGTTAGGATCTGTTATGGATGCCTTCGAGGCAACAGCTCAACAACAAGGGATCAATAACGGATCAATAGCGGTCCATAGGGGGGCGGGGGGTATACAAGCCCCGCTTGAGCACCGCCTGATCACCGCCTGACGACCGCCTCCGGTCCGCTATTGGCCCCCTGTTAATCCGGCATTGCCTCGAAGCCATCCCTAACGCTTCCCAAAGGATTCTCAGAGCTATTATATACAGCAAATATCTGAATACCAGTATCCCTTAACGAAAACAGTATTACTCAAATATCCTTTTCTTAAACAGCTCCTTCATCATATTGAAATCCTGCCTCGGTTTTTTACATACATAAATTGTCTGTACCACCCAGCCTTCACTGCTTGCATACTTGCTATAGATCTTTCTTGCCGGAGTAACGTCAGAAAAATAGGGGTTAAAGAAATCATTTCCTGCATCATTATAACAAATAGCGATAACTGTTTCAGGCATCTGCCCCAATGGCGCCCAGCTGTAAAAGCTACCGTGATAAGAAAACGCATCCGGAAGTCCGTATTGCGTTTTGAACAATTTAACTGCACCCACTTGAGAATAATGCTTCCCCCAGATCAGGCAATCTTTTTTTTCCTTTTCCGGTAAGCTGTTATAAACCGATCGCAACTCCTGCATCGTTACTTCCCATTTTTCCGTAGCATAATATTCCTGGATAGGAAAAACCCGCTTGCCGTTCTTTAGTTCTTCGGGATAGTATTTATAGACAGAGGTCAGGTAATGAGAAAACGAATATACAGGCATTCCAAAGGGGATCAGTACAGCTCCTGCCAGCAAAATTAAGCTCAATGGGTAGAGTAACCATTTTCTTTTCGGCTGAAGGACTCCTTCCCAAAATATACCACAGAAAGGCAGTACGGTAAGAATGATTGGAAAGAAATAGTAGTCTTTTCCCTTTGAATAAGCGAGAAAGGCTGCCGACAATAGGATTGACAAGGCAAGGGGTTTGTATAAAAGTTTGTTTTTTTTCTGAGCAAACATAAAAAACAGAGAAGGGATGATCAGTATAAATACAATAGGATTTACTGCTAAAAATAAGTCATGCAGCAGCTGTAAGGGTCTTACCTTATCCAGTTGAGTTTCATACAGCCGGTGAAACATCTGTAATACAGGGAAATCATTTACAAATTGCCAAATGATATTGGGTAGCAAAATGATCAACCCCACCATCGCACATTGCCAGTATTTCGCCTTTACTAAAGCGGCTCTGGTTCTGCTAAAGAACAACAACAATATCAGGCCAAAGCAAAAAAACAATGCATCATATTTGGTCAGAAAGAATATTGCACTGAAGATTGTTAGATACCACAAATACTTCCTGTCTTCATATTTGATAAATCTTAGCAGCTGATAAAAGCAGAGAACCCAAAATAACTGACTAAAAACAACAGGTTGAAAGGGTTGCTGGGAACCTTCAAATCCTGGAGCTATCAACAGACAAAAAAGTGTTAGAAATACTGCAATAGCCCCGCCCCCAAGCTCTACTATGATCTTTCCCAGGTAAACAATGATGAGCAACATCGCCAAATGTGGAAAGATATGATGTACAAATACCGATTGAGAATTAAACAGGTTCTGAAGAAAAGCGAAGAGCCCGATCATCGGCGGAAACTCCATATAGCCGAAAGCCAAGTGATTACCCGTTTCAATATGTAACAATTCATCTCCCTGGAAACCTGAATGAGCATCTGCAACCAAATGAAGCACCAATTTGATAGTACAAAAAATAATAATGATCAGCTTGATGTGTTTATTCGTTTGTGTCATGCCGCAGGGGATTAAACCAAATATAATTCGATTT
The DNA here is from genome assembly GCF_026239695.1 of Pedobacter sp. MC2016-15. Taxonomy (GTDB): domain Bacteria; phylum Bacteroidota; class Bacteroidia; order Sphingobacteriales; family Sphingobacteriaceae; genus Pedobacter. The sequence goes on from NZ_JAPIVS010000003.1 coordinate 218,250, forward strand.
TCGTGTAAATAAAATTATTTAGCCATTACCAGGAGGTATAACCTAATATCTAAGATTTACATTGCCTCTTTTTATTTCATTTGAGCAATATGATTCTGATATTTGTTCAGATGAAATCTCGCAAATGTCAAACTAAAAGAGTAATTGTTGTTTTTTGGAAAAAAAAACAGGAACAACCGTTTGAAATATTTTTGAACTTGAAGAACTTTTGCCAGAGTTATCCGCAGTATAATTATAACACTATCAGTAATTATCTGAGCAAAGCTAAAATGGCTTACGATAACCAGGAGATTAGAATCGAAAGGAAAGATGTAATCTCAAAACCTAAGACCATTGCCAAAACTGAGATAAGGCAAATAGTTCCTGTGTTGAGGAGGGTAATGATGAAAGATGCTAAAGACGAGCAGCACGACATGGAATACTGGTTGAGTAAACCTGTAAAAGAAAGAGCTGCTGCGGTAACTTTTATTATTTCCCAGTCTTTGCAGAAAGGACAGCGTATGGATAAAACAAAAGTTGTAAAAAAAAGTATTCATAGTAATCTAAGCTGAAGATTTCGAAGAATTAATAATCATCATTCTATACTTAATTCGCCTTTTCCTTTGTCATGATCAGCAAAGAATCACTACGTATCTTCAATTCGGTTACAACCTGATCCGTTTCGGTTATTTGGGTAAAGCTGTTATTCAGCAACTTTGTCCTACAAATAACAACCGAAATTATGAAAACTATTTTTATTAACGGAGCATCAACCGGATTGGGAAAATCAACAGCAAAATTGTTTCTGGCTAAGGGATGGAAAGTTATCGCAACGATGCGTAACCCGGAGCAGGATAGAGAATTAAGCCAGCTGCAAAATGTAACCTTACTACCTCTTGATATCACAAATGTTGAACAAATCAGGCAGACGGTAGAGAAAGCAATCAGCCTGGGAAACATTGATGTCGTGTTCAACAATGCAGGTTACGGGCTGATTGGCGCAGTGGAATCGAGTAGCAAAGAACAGATCAGGGCACAGTTTGAAACCAACTTTTTTGGAACAGTTTGGGTGATCCAGGAATTTATTCCTTACTTTAGAAATAAACAAGCAGGGCTGTTTATCAATACAACCTCATTGTGCGGTTTAACATCAAACCCCCAATCAGCGATTTATAACGCTTCAAAATGGGCCCTGCAAGGACTTGCGGAGAGCATGTCATATGACCTTGCTCAGTTCGGAATAGGAATAAAAAATGTAGCTCCGGGAGGTATTAAAACAGATTTTACAAAAGCTATGCAAGTAGCTGAAGATAAAGCATACGAGGCGACAATGGCGAAAATGATGGAAGGATTTCAGGATGGTACACTAATGGAGTTCACGGAACCTGAGCTCATTGCAGAAGTCGTCTACCGGGCTGCGACGGATGATGAAGACCAATTGACTTATCCAGCAGGGAATGATGCGGTACGTTTATATGCCAAACGACTTGCCCAGGGACCCGAAGCATATCGTAAGGACCTGACAGCTTACCTAAACCTGAAAAGCCCATTCAAATGAAAACAGGATCAAAACAACCCATCATCTTTAATTCGATATCAGAATTACATAAGGCACTGGGATTACCAAAACCGCTTCATCCGCTGATTAGCCTTGTAGACTATAGTGATGTCAAGACTGATACTTCTGATTTGGAAAAGGGTATGGTCTTCAATTTTTATAAAATTTCTTATAAAAAGAGCTTTACAGGAAAGATAAAATATGGACAAAGCCATTATGATTTTGATGAAGGTGGATTATCTTTTTTTTCTCCAAACCAGGTGATTACCGCACTGGAGGATGAAGCAGATTATGGAGGGTATACCTTGCTTGTACACCCGGATTTTATTCTGGGACATGCTTTGGGGACAAAGATCAGGACTTATGGATTCTTTGAATATTCAGTAGCTGAAGCCCTTTATCTTTCAGAGAAGGAGAAAAAAGTGATCATATCAATATTTGATCAGATAGAAGCTGAACTGGAGTCAGCCATTGATCAGATCAGTCAGGATGTGTTGCTTTCACAAATCGAGCTCTTGCTCAGTTACAGCAAACGTTTTTATACCCGGCAATTTATTACCCGTAAAACAGGAAGTAATGATCTGCTGGTTCGTTTTGAATCCATACTGTCCGAATACTTCGAAACTGACCAGCCATCTGTAACCGGTTTACCAACGGTTGCACAGCTCGCCAGTCAATTGAATGTCTCAGCCCATTATTTAAGTGATATGTTAAGGGCTGTTACCGGGCAAAATACTCAACAGCATATCCATGAAAAAATGATTGAAAAAGCCAAGGAACTCTTGTCAGTCAGCAGCTTATCAATCGGCGAAATTGCATACAAGTTGGGATTTGAACATCCTCAGTCCTTTAACCGGATCTTTAACAAAAAGACAAAACTATCACCGGCAGATTTCAGGAAATCATTTAACTAAAGCAGTTTATAAACAGAATACACAACTATCCTCGCTTCTGGTAACTAAACGGGCAGCAGGTTAAGATAAATCATATGAAAAAATTAGATTTTAATGAAGCGGTAGAGAGATCCCTTAAGATCAGGGAGCGCTACCATGAACTGGAAGTGCAGCATCATGGTACTGAATGGACAGTAGAAGAAGATGCTCTGGCATTTTTAACAGATGCAGGATTGGTAGGCAGGCTGACCATGTCGCAGCAGGGGAGATGGCCTGCGGGCAAAGATTCCAATAAAGAACTGGAACATAAACTTGGGGAAAGTATCTGGTGGCTGATAGTGCTGGCCAAACGTATGGATATTGATATACAGGATGCACTCGATCGGTTTCTGACTAAAACAGAGAAACTAGTTGGTAAGTAAACCAGGCGCGGCAATAACTAATCCTGGCAACTGCTTGATTTTGCCTGTTATTGGTTTGAAAATGCCCACTTTCGCTGATGTACAATCCAGAGATTTGTGATATAAATTATACCATTTATTCAAATAGAATTCACATGAAAAATCTTCAGGAAACCGCAGATAAATTTGCTGTAATTGAGACACTTAATCGCTTTGCGGCAGGGCTTGACCTGCGCGATAATGACCTTTTAAATTCTGCTTTTGCAGAAAATGCGATATCCGATTTCAGACCTGCAGGAAAAAAGGCAGGTTTTGAGTATCCCGTACTGGAAGGCCGGGAAACTATCGTCAGTGCACTCAGGGGTTCTCTTAGCAAAATTGATACTACACATTCTATCAGCAATCAAAGAGTTATCATTGATGGTGACAAAGCCGTGATGGATGCATTGGTAGAAGCACAGCACTTGCCTTCAAATGACCACTCACGTCATTATCTCATGAAAAACAGGTATGATGTCGAGCTGCTCAGACAGGGAGATGCATGGGTTATTCAGCGTGTCACGATCGACAATGTGTGGCGCTCGGGCGACTCAACAGTTCTCACTGACATTTAAAACGAATGTTTTTACCCTCTGCAGAAGGATGATCGTCATTCTGCAGAGGGCTGGTTTGAAAGCCCAATCAAATAACTAAGGTTTTCCTGAAAGCGCTGGGGGTCTGACCTGTATGTTTCTTGAAAAATTTATTGAAATGGGTAATGTCTTCAAATCCAAGACACCATGAAATCTCAATCACATTCCATGCGGTATCCTGTAATAATATTTTTGCTTCCTTAGCAATGCGTTCTGCAATGAGCTGGCTGGTAGTATTACCCGTAACCCGTTTGAGTGAACGATTCAGATGGTTCACATGAACGGCGGTTGCTTCAGAAAATTCAACGGGATGTCTCAGCAGTATTTTATGAGAAGTACTGATAATCGGAAACTGTCCTTCAAGGAGTTCTTTAAAGTGACTGGCTATCCGCAGAGCACTGTTAGACTCTCTGATTTGCAGCTCAGGCGCCGGCTGTTGTTTAAGTGCATCTAAAATCAGCTGCAGGACCATGGTTCTGATTACATCGTATTTATAGCTGAAATCCTCGGCCAACTCCTGCTCCATCTGCTGAAAAACCTTTGTGAAGGCGCTCATCTGCTCTTCAGTAATTTCCATTAAAGGAGAAACTTCCGGATCAAAAAGGGGATAATCAATAATGTTTACAAACCTGTCAAAAAACTCATTCGTGAAAACACATAAATAACCTGGATGTTGCGGCCCAAGAGGTTCAAATTGGTAAACCATATTGGTGCGGGAAAAGAGAATCGCATATTCTTTAAATTCAATTACTTTATCGGCATAATGAATCCGGTTATGACCATGGTGAATACTAATCTTAAAGAGGCCCTTTATATTGTATGGCTTGCAAATCAGAGGCTGATTATCTGCTGGTATCGGGAGCACCTGAAAAACTGCCTGCATCTCATTACTTTCCGGTACCCATTTTTTTCCGTAATTGACATGACGAACAGGGGCTATAATTTGATGAGACATATTTCTCCTTTCTTAGGTGCGGCAATAATTCAAACATACGCCATTTAATCATCAGATAAGTATCTTTGACCTAGATTATGGCAAGAAATATAGAATTCAATGAAGAAAAGGCTATTCAGAAAGCAATGGAAGTTTTCTGGAAAAAGGGCTTTAACGGAGCTTCAATGCGCGATCTGACTGATGCCATGCAGATCAATAGCAGTAGTTTATACAACAGCATAGGAGATAAACGTGAGCTTTTTGTAAGGTGTATCCATAATTATACGGAAAGTCGCATGGCTGAAACCAAAGCGCATGCATCAAAAATTAAATCACCTCTGAAGGCGGTTATAGCCTTCATCAATGATTCTGTAAATACCATTCTGTATAACAGCAACAGTTGCCTGGCTATCAAAACCACATTTGAGCTTGCTGCTACTGATCAGGATATTCAGGTAATTCTAAAAAATGATAGTGATTCTACCTATGCTTTCCTGCTGGATCTGGTAGAAAAAGCAATGGCCATGGGGGAAATTAATCCGGAAGAAGATGCAGGAATGATCACGGAATATATTCTCAATGCTTTTACCGGCTGGTATGAATCATACATATTGCATCAGAACCCTGCCAGGATTAAGAACATGGCTAAATATTTAATCAGTCATATCTCAAAATGAGATCTTTTATTCAGATGTTTTTTTAGCATATATTACTTTACAATTCTGAAACAATTGTTTTATAATTATGGGTAACTTTGTCATGGATATGGTTTGAGTTTGTTTTTGAAGTTTATTCTGAAATGACCGAGTCATATTTTACATCAATAACACATAATTATGAATAAGCCAAAAAACAAATTGCTCATTTATGGAGCTACAGGATACACAGGCAAACTAATCAGTGAGCGGGCTAAAGAGCTGAACCTTGATTTTGTCATAGCCGGGAGATCGTCAGATGCTCTTGAATCTTTAGCTGCAGCTCTGGGTGTAGGGTTTTATACCTTTCCGGTAGAGGATCAGGAGGCATGGAAAGATGCTTTGACAGATGTCGATTGTTTGATCAATGCTGCGGGGCCATTTAAGGAAACGGCTGTTCACGCAATGAAGGCAAGTATTGAAAATGGAGTTCATTATCTGGATATCAGTGCAGAACTGGATAGTTATCAGCTTGCCGAGAGCCTGGATGCTGAGGCAAAAAAAGCTGGCGTAATGTTGATTTCCGGAGCTGGCATGTTTGTGAGTTATGATGCGCTGGCGCTGCATACCGCACGAAGAGTAAATTCTCCACAAAAATTAAGCGTTGCATTCAGACATTTTGGAGGATTCTCCCGCGGATCTGTAAAAAGCAGCAAAAATATTATGGATATCGGTATGCTTTTTCGCGAAGCCGCTGAAGTAAAACTCTGGAAAGACCCCGAGCCTAAGTTTTTTGATTTTGGGAATGGTGAAGAGGAATGTTTGCCTACACCTCTGGGAGGGATCATCCTGTCATTCAAATCCACAGGTATACCAAATATCGAAGAATATTTTCAACTTAAATTACCGGCTGCGGGAATGCCATCTTTAGACATGGATAATTTACCTGACGGGCCTACTGAAGAAGAGCGGGCCGAAGGAAGAACCAAGCTATCTGCGGAGGTAACAGATGCCGACGGCAAGGTGGTTCGTTCTATCGTCGATGCACCTTCAGGATATACGCTAACGCCTTTATCGGTAGTTGCAGTTGCATCCCGGATCTTAAACGGAGAATTTAAACCGGGCTACCAGTCTCCGGCCTCAGCTTATGGAGAATCAATTATCAACGATATCCCTGATACGAGTATACAGGATTTGTAACTGAAACAAAATTTATCTAAAAGCCTTGGAATGATCTGAGGCTTTTTCACTGGCGTCTTAAGCATCCGGTATTTCCGGCTCAACCAGTTTAATCAACTTTTCAAGTGACTCCTGCCATCCCAGATAACACATCTCCGCTGGTATCATTTCAGGGATGTTTTCCTGCAGAATTTTCAGGTCTGTACCTACCGATGTTTTTTCAAACCAAATAGTATTCACCATCGTGCCAGGGAGGCTTGCATCATCAAATTTGTCGGTATAGATCAACAGCTCGTTCGGGACAACCTCCAGGTATTCGCCTCCAAAAGTTTCAGTCTTTCCAGTCGTAAAATTCTGGAAAGACATTTTGAACGTACCTCCTGTTTTTACATCCATTTCATGAACGGTACCGAGAAAGCCATAGGGTGGCATCCATGAAGCCAGTGCAAGGCCTTCTGTGAAAGCACGGTAAACCTTTTCAGGAGATGCTTTGATAACTCTGTGTAATGAAACGCTGTTGTCTGACATAAGAGTGGTTTTAAAGATTAAAACTTGCATAACAAATATGCAGCAAATACTGATTAGTAGAAAGGGGTTATACGCGACAATTTAAAGGGAATTTGCGACAAAATCCTGATCAGTGTTGATCTTGATGTAGGATAGCCTTCTTGTATGTAAATCTATTCTTATATGAATGTTAAGTAATTCGTATTGATAATATAATCTTAACATTAAAGCTATTTACAGGTAACATGTACTTAACACTTTTGTAACATTAATTAGAGCCAATAATAGTCTTACAAATAGCTGCTGATGCGTTTTTCTTATTTTATCTGTCAATTCCTATTTCTTACAGTGTTAACTTTCAGTGCGGTTGCTCAGGATAGCACTGGCACCAATACCGCTAAAGATCCCAAATGGTATGAATCTTTTAACATCAGGGGTTATGCCCAATTCAGATATAATCGCCTTCTTGAAACAAATCCGAAGTTAACCAATGAACAGGGCGATAAAAGTATGGGAGATGGCGGCGGATTATTTATCCGAAGGGTACGTCTGGTGTTTTCAGGCCAGATTAGTAAAAGGGTTTATTTCTATCTTCAGCCTGATTTTGCAAGTTCTGTGTCTTCCGATAACTTGCATTTCGGACAGTTACGGGATGCGTATGTCGACTTAGGCCTTGATAAAGACAATGAGTATAGGTTCAGGGTAGGACAAAGTAAGATTCCATTTGGTTTCGAAAATATGCAGTCAAGTCAGAATCGTTTGCCACTGGACCGGGCAGATGGTACCAATGGTTTTGTTAATGAGCGTGATTTGGGCGTGTTCTTCTACTGGGCACCTAAAAAGATCAGAGAGAGATTTGCCATGCTTGTTTCCAGTGGTTTAAAAGGATCAGGCGACTACGGGGTATTTGGTTTTGGTTTTTTCAACGGACAAACTGCAAACAAGCCGGAGCAGAATAACCAGCAACATAGGGTGGGAAGAATTACTTACCCTTTCCTTGTGGGGGATCAGATTATCGAGCCCTCTCTTCAGGCATATACCGGCAAATATGTGGTTACTTCAGATGATGTAAGTCCCGGAACAAAATACATTGCCGATCACAATTATACTGACCAAAGGGTGGCGGCATCATTTGTACTTTATCCTAAACCTTTCGGTATACAGGCTGAATATAACATGGGGAGGGGACCAGCATATGATAAGCTTACCGATTCTATTGAAGTTAGAAAATTAGACGGTGCTTACGTTACACTTTCGTACAGAACAAAGATTCAAAACCAGGTCTTTATACCATTTACCAGGGCTCATTACTACAACGGGGGCAAAAAACATGAGTTAGATGCCCGTATGTATCATGTAAAGGAGCTGGAGATTGGTATGGAATGGCAGCCCGTAAAACAGTTTGAGCTGGTATGTCAATACACGATTTCTTCACGCCGTTTTGAGGATCATGAGGTGCCAGATAATCTGCAGACGGGAAATCTTTTGAGGATACAGGCGCAGATAAATTTTTAGTAGTATTTTAAACTCAGCGCGAAGCCGTCTGATTAATCCATCCTTTTTTGTGCAGTTGAAAACTAGTGTTTGATCACATGTGTATCCCTGACACTACTGAATGTTAATGCCAGCAGTTTCCAGTCTTTGCCTACTTTTTTATAAACTTCTGTAACGGTAAATTCAGTAACTGCATCATTACCCCGAACTACAGCAGTAAGTGTAATGCGGCTCCAGACTATGGCAGTAGTTTTATCAATAACTTCTACTGCTACGTCATGAACATCAGCTTTTTTATACCAGATGCTTCCTGTTTTGATGATATCCAATTCCTCGTTCTTTTTCCATGTTCCGCTCATATGTACAAATTTTGCCTGATCATGGAAGAGAAGATTAAGCTTGTCTACATTTTTATCTGACATCCACTGCCATTTCGCGGCAGACAGGTCTTTAATTTGCTGTTCAAGAGGAGAAGTTTGCGCCCGGGATATATGTAGACCCAGGATGATTAGGAATAATGTGAAAACTGAGCTTTTCATAATATAAATGGTTAAGTGTTACAGATCGCTAATCTCAAGAAAATATAATTGGTATCTGAGTGCTGAAACTCTGTTATTTATACCATTTTCACTCATTTGATTCGGTTCATATGTTCTGCATCATGATTTAAAATAAGAAGATGTATTTTTACCGCATCATCAATATTTTTAGAGAGAATTACATTGCCTAAGAAATACAGTATATATCAATTAATAGCCATCAGTCTGGTTGCTGCATTATTCATTTTATACCCGGATATTACCTGGTTGCCATTTGAACTGCGTGGCCTCAACCATTCAGACTGGATAAACCATGTTTACTTTTTTGTCTTCAGGTATATTTCCTTTGTTGTGCTGATATTTTTTCTGGTCAGGATCAATCTGCATAAACTTACCACAACTTTATTCAAACAAAGAGTAATATACAGTACCCTGATCGCTGTGGGTTTTTATGCCGTATATGGATTCATATCATTTTTGATCTTTACCAGGGTGAGACATTTTGGGAGTCTTGTACTGTTTCAGTTTTTTATGGTTTCCATTTTAACTTCATTGGGTGGGCATATTATTATTTTGTACCACGAGAAGAGGAAAAAGGAACAGCAGATCGAAGAACTGATTGTCAAAAATTTACAGAGCCGCTATGATGCGTTAACCAATCAGATCAATCCGCATTTCTTCTTTAATTCGCTTAACGGACTTACATCCCTGATCCGAAAGAAGGATGATGAGATGACCCTCGATTATGTAAACAAGCTTTCTGATGTGTTCCGCTATATCCTCCAGAGTGATAAAAAAGGGTTAATTACGCTAAATGAAGAACTGGCTTTTGCAGATTCGTTTCGCTATATGATGGAAGTACGTTTTGCCAACAAGTTGAAATATACAATTGATATTGATCCTGATGCACTTAACCTGAGGTTACCGGTACTTTCAATACTTCCTCTGCTGGATAATATTGTAGTACATAACAGCATTGATAGTGATCATAAGATGAACGTTGTGATACAAACCAATAGTGAAAATGAGTTAGTAGTTTCTAACCCTGTTTATCCAAAGTTGACAGTTCCTGTCACCAATGGTACCGGTCTGGAAAATTTAGAGAGCCGCTGTATGTTGTTGACAAACAAATCAATAAAGGTGGAGAATGATGGAAAAATGTTTACGGTTTATTTACCATTGATATAAATGCCGATGAAGGTGCTGATCGTTGAAGATGAAACTGCTGCTTATGAAAGCCTCCTGGAAATCCTGAAAGAAGTATGTCCGGATACAAAGGTTTTGGGAAACACAGAAAGCGTGAGTCAGACGGTTAACTATCTTAAGACTCATCCTGCACCAGATTTAATATTCATGGACATCCATTTATCCGATGGCTCTGCCTTCCTGATATTTAATTATATTGACGTAGATGTTCCAATCATATTTACCACTGCATACGATGAATATGCAATTGAAGCTTTTAAAGTAAATAGTATTGATTACCTGCTGAAACCGATAAAAACCTCTGATATGCAACGGGCATTGTCGAAATTCAGTAAGTTATCACCTGTTGATGTGATATCTTACTTATCAAAGGTTTCTCAGTTGGCAATACCAAAAAGCTATAATGATAAAATTCTGGTTCCTGTTAAAGATAAATTGATACCGGTAGAAGTTGCGCAGATTTCATACTTCTATACCTCAGATAAGAATACATTGATTTGCTTACGAGACGGCACTCAGCTAAATTATTTGAACACACTTGATCAGATTTATTCTTCTCTGAATCCTGCTCATTTTTACCGGGCAAACAAGCAATACATTATTGCCCGCAGCAACATTGAAAATATCACTATTTGGTTTGATAGCCGCTTGCTGCTCACACTGAATACCGTCGTGCCGGAACCCATCTACATCAGTAAAAACAAGGCAGCAGATTTCAAATCCTGGATGGTCAACGGACAGACAAAAGAATAGTTTTCATTTTTTCTTCGTTTTAAATGCCCTGATTTTCGCTTTGTTCCCACTAGGGGTATAAGCCCAAATTATTATTTTGATTTTTATCCTGTAACAGACAAACTAATCATATGTCAGCAACAGGAAACCAGCAAAATTCTACTGGAGAAGGTGTTTTATCACGTTTAGATATGCTTTTAGAGCATTATTTCGCCTCGCTTCGCTTGCTCAAATATGGTACACCCTCAGTGGCCTATTGTGCTGCGGAGCTGGAACTTTCTGCCAATTACTTTGGCAGCTTAGTGAAAAGAGAAACTGGCATCAGCGCCAGGGACTATATTATGGAAAAGTTATTTGCTGAAGCCAAGTCACGGATTCTTTCCAGGGAAAAGAATATCAATGAAATTGCTTATGAACTCGGTTTCAGATACCCCCAGCATTTTTCACGCAGCTTTAAAAAATTAGTTGGTGAAAGTCCAAAAAAATATGGGCAGATCCATCTTTGAAAAAGTAGTTATAAATTTGAGGACTCCATTATGAAATACCTGATCACTCTAAGCTTTTTGATTGTTCTGTCCAGCGCCCTGTTTGCGGCATGCTCGAAATCAAAAAGCAATACTTCCGCCATCAAGGACCAGCTGGCAGAAACAAATGATTCACTCATCAATAAAAAAGTGCTGATAGTTTACCTGTCCAGAACAAACAATACCAAGGCAGTCGCACAAATTATTCATAAGAAAGTGGGTGGAGATATGGTTGCGCTTGAACTGGTAAACCCGTACCCTCAGGATTATAAAAAGATAGTTGATCAGGTATCGAATGAAAATTCTACAGGTTTTCTTCCGCCCCTGAAAACAAAAATTGATAAGATCAGTCAGTATGATACGATTTTTCTTGGTTTCCCTACATGGGGTATGCAGCTGCCGCCTCCAATGAAAAGCTTTCTTAAACAATATGATTTGAGTGGGAAAACGATCATCCCCTTTAATACCAATGCAGGATACGGGATAGGAAATACTTTTCAAACGGTAAAAGAAACGGCCCCAAAGAGTACAGTCCTCGAAGGTTTTTCTACAAAAGGTGGAATAGAGAGAGATGGAGTGATGTTTGTGATGGAAGGCAATAAAGAACGGGAGGTTGCTGTGCAGGTAGAAACCTGGCTGCGTAAATTAAAAATGATTCCTTAAAAACACCAAAAGATATGACCATAAAAAATATCATTGCAGGTACGAGTTTTTGCGCAGTTTTTGTGGCTACAGCGGCCAGCGCGCAAGATCAGAAAGCACCTGCAAGTGTTTCTCATTTTACGGGAAAGACCTCAGTGAAGATGCATACGGATGCGAAAAATGGATTGGATTGTTCAGTAGGCAGTGTAAGTTTTGAACCTGGGGCAAGAACCAATTGGCATTCGCACGCCGGCGGTCAGATTTTGCTGATTGAAGAAGGTACGGCCTATTACCAGGAGAAAGGTAAGCCTAAGAGAATCCTTCATAAAGGTGATCTGGTTACATGTTTACCAAATACGGAGCATTGGCATGGTGCCTCACCGGATAGCCGGATGACACATATTGCTATCGGCCCCAATGCCGATAAAGGCCCGGTTGTATGGCTTGGAAAAGTAGGTGATGAGGAATATTTAAAAGGAACCACAATCTCTGGAAGTAAAGAATTTTTAAGTAAGCGACAGCAGAGCATTGTCGCCATTTCGGCACTGACAGCTAAAGGCGATTTAGCCCTTCTTAAAACTGAATTAAATAAAGGGCTTGATGCAGGCCTAAGCATCAACGAGAATAAAGAAATTCTGATACAGCTGTATGCTTATTGTGGTTTTCCCCGTAGTCTGAATGCCATAAACACTTTGAAAACAGTCACTGAAGAAAGAAAGGCTGCCGGAAAGACAGATCCGATCGGAGCAGAACCAGCACTTGTTGATAAGGGGATCGACAAGTACGATCTGGGTAAGAAGAACCTGCAGAACCTCACTGGGCAACCAGAAACCAGGAAGGCAGGATATGCTCTTTTTGTTCCGGTAATTGAAATATTTCTTAAAGAGCACTTGTTTGCTGACATTTTCAGCAGGGGAGTGCTGAGCAATCAGGACAGAGAACTGGTAACTGTTGCTGCACTCAGCAGCCTGGGTGGGGTAGAAGCACAGCTTCAGGGGCATCTGGCGATTGCCAGGAAAACTGGGTTAAGTGATGATCAGCTCAAACAGATGCACGATCTTGTTTCTAACCTTTAATACCCTAAAATTCTTTAAAAAGCCCCTGCTCAGTTTTCCTGAAGTAATTCTGATTAAACGTATACAGCATTGGCGCCTTTGTGGATTCAGCATCTGTTTTCAAGCCCTCGGGCTGTAAAAAATCAGCGATCCCCATCTTTCTGGCAAAGTTACCTCTGTCAAGTTTCTTACCTAAGATCAGCTCATATAGAACCCGAAGTTCTTTCATGGTAAATTTTCCGGGAAGCAAATGGTATTCTATCGGTTGATAGTTCAAGTCTTCCTTCAATTTTTTCAGTGCTGCCTCAAGCAGCGATGAAAGTTCATCCTGATATTGTATGGCTTCAGCGAAAGAAATCCACTTTTTGCCTTTATGAATATCAGGACGCTCTCCTGGTTTTACAAGAATATAGTAGTCGAGCGCCAATGTGTTAATTTGGCGCTCGGTACTTATAGTAGGTAACCTGTTGATAAGACCAGTAAAGGAATTGTCAGAAGCTGAAAAGTGATCCTGGAATTTGGTAGTTGTGCCGGTATCAGAGCAGGGTAAAATGACCTTTAATTCGTCTTCTGCATAGGAAATGTGTACACCTCGGGCACAAAGTTTTACCACCATTCCCAAAATTACTGCATAATTCAGACCTGTAAAATATGCAAATCACTGTATTATCTACCAATATTACAGATCTCTAATTTTTTGAGAACTTACGCACTCTTACAAGTGTTTTGACAGATAGGCCGCAGTGCGGCTTATCTTGTTTTTTACAATATCCGCAGGTTTTCCTTCAGCGACAACCTGCCCGCCATCTTCACCGGCGCCGGGGCCAATGTCGATTACCCAGTCGCTCTCTGCAACCACATCCATATCATGTTCTACCAAAATCACTGTATTGCCGGCATCAACAAGCCTGTTCAACTGCAGGAGCAGCCGTTCTACGTCCGAAGGATGGAGGCCTGTTGTGGGCTCGTCCAGAATGTATAAGGTCTGCCCGTGTTGTGTACGCTGCAGCTCCGTTGCCAGTTTTATACGCTGTGCTTCGCCACCGGAAAGTTCCGTTGCAGGCTGGCCTAAGCGTAAGTAGCCCAAACCCACTTCGCGCACTACCTCCAATGCCCGACTGATCGCGGGTTCTTCATCAAAGAAGGCTGCACCTTCATCAACGGTCATGCCCAGCACTTCAGCAATATTCTTGTCTTTATATTTTACTTCCAGGGTTTTTGGGTTATACCGCGTTCCGCCACAGGTGGGGCAGGGGGTGTACACGCTGGGCAGAAATAGTAGCTCTACCATCACCATGCCTTCGCCTTCACAATGCGGACAGCGGCCTTTTGCCACGTTAAAAGAGAAACGCCCGGCATCGTATTTACGGGATTTGGCGATAGGCGTTGCGGCGAACAGCTTGCGGACATGGTCGAACAAGCCGGTATAGGTTGCCAGATTGGATCTGGGAGTTCTGCCGATGGGTTTCTGATCAACCACAACGAGTCTCTTTATTGCTTTCATGCCGGAAGTGATCCGCCCGGCGGTGGTGATCACTTCTGATTGTTCAAGGGGATCTGCTTCTGTATCTGCAGAGATATCCAGTTGTAAGCCCAGGTGTTCAGCGACCAGTTCTACGAGAACCTGGCTCACCAGGCTGCTCTTGCCAGAACCTGAAACTCCTGTTACACTTGTTAACACGCCGAGGGGAAAGCTGATTTTGAGATCTTTCAGGTTATTCCTTGAGACTCCTTCCAGACGTAACCACTCTTTTGGTTCGCGTGTCTCTTGTTTTGCATGACGTTGTTCCTGATAGATATAATGTCTGGTGATTGAATCTGCTACGTTTTTGAGTCCTTCCGGTACGCCGCTGTAAAGAACATGGCCACCGTGTTCACCAGCCTTTGGACCAACGTCTACAATCCAGTCGGCATGGCGGATCACCTCGATTTCATGTTCTACCACAAACAGTGAGTTGCCGGCGGCTTTCAGTTTATCAAGGGCTCTCAGCAGCGCTTCGGTGTCTGCCGGATGTAGACCTGCTGAAGGTTCGTCAAGTACGTATACCACACCAAAGAGGTTAGAGCGCACCTGTGTTGCCAGTCGTAATCTCTGCAGCTCGCCGGGAGAAAGGGTAGGTGTACTGCGTTCAATGCTGAGGTAGCCAAGTCCGAGATCGAGCATGACCTGTAATCTCGACAAAAAATCTTCGGTTATTCTTTGGGCCACAACAACTTTCTCCGGAGATTTAGCTGACAACTGTTTCAATTCTTTTGCCTCGCCACTTGCATAAGGAGCGAAGATGGCTGCAAGTTTATCCAAGGGTAACTCTGATATCTCAGCGATGTCATAGCCCGCAAATCTCACAGAAAGAGATTCCTGACGCAGCCGTTTTCCATGGCACAGAGGGCATTCGCTGCTAACCATATACTGACTTACACGCTTTTTCATCAGCGCACTTTGGGTGTTGGCAAATGTGTGTCGTACGTATCGCTTTGCACCCGTGAAAGTCCCCATATAATCGGGCTGCCTTTTGTTTTTGATAAAGCGGAGGATTTCCTCATGCGTATATCCGGAATAGACAGGCACTACCGGTTGTTCTTCAGTGAACAGGATCCAATCGCGCTCCTTCTTCGGGAGGTCTTTCCAGGGGATGTCTATGTCGTAGCCCATCGTGGTCAGGATGTCGCGCTGATTCTGTCCCTGCCAGGCCGAGGGCCATGCGGCAATGGCCTTTTCCCGGATCGTGAGGGTATCATCAGGAACCATAGTTTTTTCTGTAATCTCGTATACACGTCCTAAACCGTGGCATTCAGTACATGCACCTTCAGGAGTATTGGGAGAAAAAGATTCTGCATAAATGATGTCCTGCCCTGGAGGATAGTTTCCTGCGCGGGAGTATAACATCCGCAGGAGATTGGATAAGGTAGTAACGCTGCCCACAGAAGATCTTGTGCTTGCTGCACCGCGCTGTTGCTGCAGGGCCACCGCCGGAGGTAAGCCTTCAATTTCGTCGACCTCCGGTATGGCCATCTGGTTGAAGAGCCTGCGGGCATAGGGTGATACGGACTCCAGGTACCTCCTTTGTGCTTCGGCATACAACGTTCCGAATGCCAGCGAGGATTTGCCCGAGCCGGAAATGCCGGTAAAGACGACCAGGGCATTCCTGGGAATTTCAAGGTTGACGTTTTTTAAATTATGCTCACGTGCCCCGCGTACACGCACAAATCCGGAAAAATCATTGTTTGCTTTAGTCATTCAGAAAAAATTATACTTCCAGCTCTTACCACAAATGAAGGAAGTAAAAGTTTTGGAGAATGGTATAGAGGAATAGTCTAACTGGTATTGATCTCAAAATATGAAGTGGATATGGGTAGCTAAGCCTGATTTTATTGTGCATTAATTCCTATAATGATGAAATTTGGTATCGTTATTGTTCTGACCGCGTCATTGTTACAACATATAAAAACACGATGAAAAAACTTTTTACAATTTTAACTTGTATTGCCCTGTTTGCAGTGACTGCAACAACAGTGAAAGCTCAAAACTACAAAACTGCTCTAGGCCTTGGTCTTGACTTTGGTGATGGAAGCACTTTGGTAGGCCCATCATTAAGACATCATTTCAGCAGAAATACAGCTTTACAGGCTGAGGTATTGTTCGGTGGAAACACAACAGTGATCCAGGGTTTTCTGCAGTACAATGCACCTGTGAAGGGCGCTCCGGGACTGGACTGGTATTTAGGTGGTGGACCAAAAATCCAGATTTATGACAGAGACAGGTATTTCTTTAACGATAACTACACTGCAGTATATCTGGTACCAATGGTTGGTTTAGACTACAAAATTAAAGGTGCGCCATTGGCGATTGCTTTTGACTGGAGACCAAGTATCTACATTGGTGACAACCGTTTCCTGGATAGTCAGGCAGGAAGATTTGGAATGGCTTTCCGTTTCGTATTCTAGGTTCAAACGTTATTTTTTTGAAAAAAGGTTGTCTATTTTACAGACAACCTTTTTCATTTAGGGGCAATGGCTTTTTTGCGACACCTATAGCTGTCAATGGTTAAAAAAAATCTTAAATTGCATACAATGATAAAAAGACGGCTATTATTTGCTTGGATTGTGCTCATCACCTGCAGCACCGCTGTTGCACAGCAAAACCCGCAGAAACCTAATATTGTATTTATCCTTGCGGATGACCTGGGTTATGGTGATGTAGGCATTTACGGGCAGAAGCAGATCCTTACCCCTAATATAGACCAGCTAGCAAAAGAAGGAACTCAATTTACGGACTTCCATGCTGGAGCCCCGGTTTGTTCTCCATCACGCTGTTCTTTGATTACTGGCTTAAATTCAGGTCATGCGACAATCAGGGGCAACTCCACAGATCATGGCGGCATTGGTGGAAAGAAAGGTAAATCGGTAGTTTACCGTGCCAATATCAGTGATAAAGATTATACCATTGGTAACCTGCTTCAGGATGCAGGATACAACACTTCATTGGTAGGCAAATGGCATATTGACGGTTATGATTCTTTAGCCACACCGCTGCAACATGGTTTTGATCAGTTTAGCGGCTGGCTGATTAACAAGCCTGAAACTTATGCCAGCACGTACTGGCCTGATAAAAGATACCGTAACGGTAAAATCGTGACGATAGAACAAAATTCAAATGGTAAAAAGGGATATTATGAAACGAACCTTTGTACAGACGAGGCCTTGCAATACCTTCAAAGCCAGAAAAATAGTACAAAGCCCTTTTTTCTGATGCTGAATTTTAATAATCCACATTCGCCATTGGATGTTCCTGATCAGGCAGTTTTTAAGGATA
Organism: Pedobacter sp. MC2016-15; assembly: GCF_026239695.1. Taxonomy (GTDB): domain Bacteria; phylum Bacteroidota; class Bacteroidia; order Sphingobacteriales; family Sphingobacteriaceae; genus Pedobacter. The sequence goes on from NZ_JAPIVS010000003.1 coordinate 235,973, forward strand.
AAGACTGGCCTGAAGATATGAAAACATACGCGGCGATGGTCTATTTTATGGACCAGTCAGTGGGTAAAATCAAGGACTACCTGATTAAAAGTGGTCTGTCCAAAAATACGATCCTGATCTTTACTTCAGATAATGGTCCAAGATCGGAACCTACCCCTCAGTTATCTGCTGTAGCTGATTTCTTTGACTCCCGTGGTAAATTAAAAGGTTTTAAAAGAGACATGTATGAAGGTGGCATCAGAGTGCCCTTTGTCGTGTGGTCGCCTCTCCTGAAAAATGCACCCAAGATCAGTAAAGTCCCTGCATATTTCGCTGATATCATGCCGACCTTCGCTGATATCGCGGGCAAAAGAGGAGGATATAAATCGGATGGTACCAGTGTTTATCCTGACATGAAGGGTAAGGCTTCGGCAACTGACCGTTTTCTGTACTGGGAATTTTTTGAGAATGGTTTTGAACAGGCCGTACGTTATGGTAAATGGAAGGCGGTGAAACATAAAGGCAAACTTGAACTGTATAACCTTGATGAAGATCTGGGGGAGAAGAATGACGTTGCCAGGGCACATCCGGATGTGGTGAAGAAGATTGAAGAGTATCTGCTGACCGCAAGAACGGAGTCGCCATATTGGTCGGCTAATTAATTTTTTACTGTACAGTAATCACATTTGTATGTACTAAGGTCACTTTATCACAGTATATGGTGTATTAGGCCAGTATACTCTTTAAGGGGCTGAAATTCGACCAGATTTAATCTTTAATTTTGTACTGTTCCTAACCAGTATAAATTTCTTAAGCATGATGAGGTCGCTCTTCCTACTACTTTTGGTGGGAATCTCCCTGATGGTATACAGCCAGAAGAATGTTCCCGCTGGGGATAAGATTATTCCAGATCTATTATTTGACCGTTTTTCAAATAAGGAGGGTTTGCCCGACAACCGGATCCGTTCTATCTTCCAGGATAGCAGGGGGTATCTGTGGGTAGGCACCATGAACGGCGTTGGCAAGTATGACGGTTACGGGTTCAAAAAATATGACAGTCAGGCTGGTCATTCCGGTATCTCAGGAAACTGGGCTTTTGCCCTTTGCGAGGATGCGGCCGGGAACATCTGGATGGGCACATTGAACGGACTCAATGTTTTTGACACCAGGAAAGAAAAGTTCAAAAGCTACAAAAACATTCCTCATGATCACAGTTCGTTGTTTTCCAATAAAATTACAGCTTTACACTTTGATCCCTCAGGTAAACTTTGGGTAGGAACCAAGGATGGTCTGGCCAGATTTGACCCGCTCACAAACAAGTTTCAGACCTTTAAACAATATCCCTTACAAAGCTATATCAGCAAAATAATCAAGTCCGAGGGTGACCAGATCTGGATTGCCACAGCAGCAGGGATGGTGCAGTACAATACAAAGACTAATGTTTCTAATTTCTACAGGCTTAACCTGAAGCCTGATCCTTACGGGAATTATTTCTGGTCCTTGATGGAAGAGAAAGGAGACCTCTATATCGCCACGGCTACACAAGGACTGATCAGGCTGGGATATGATGCGCAGACAGGAAGATACCTGCAGTTTGATGAACTGAAGATATTTCACGAACAGGATCTTTCACATACCGAGGTATTTGATCTTTGTAAGTCGCCTTCGGGCGATCTCTGGCTGGCTACCGACCGGGGACTCGTACGAATACAAAAACCAGGTACCACCTCTGCCAGGCTTCATCTGTACAAAAATAATCCACTGAACGCCCAGAGCCTAAGTCACAATACCGTTTATCAGGTTTTTATTGACCGTACCAACAACCTTTGGTGCGGAACTGAGATGGGTTTAAATAAATTGGATCTGAATGCCTTGTCTTTTCAATACTTCACCTTCCAGGACTCCGGATCAGAAGACCAGGTACGCAGTATTTATTCTGTGAATGGTAAAGATATCTGGATGGGTACAGCAAGGAATGCAATCTATAAGTATAATCTCGTTCAAAATACGACAGAAACCTTTAGGCTCAGCAAATTTCCACAGGCTTTCAATTCACACAGGTCTATATATGTGGACAGCCAAAACCAGGTCTATATGGGCACGTTGGGTGGTGCACTGGCACTCAACCAGCAGCAACCCGGCAGCTCTCAGAAAATTAGTGAGGGTGCTGCAGTATTTGCATTTTTAAAAGACAGCAAGGGAAACCTCTGGCTGGGAAAAAATGATGGATTACTGCAAATAAAGAAGGATGGTACCCGTGTGAACTATATGCATGACCCTAAAAATCCTTATAGTCTGAGCTCCTCTTTTGTGCGCTCAATCTATGAAGATCATAATGGCAAAATATGGGTTGGCTTTGAAACCTCGGGACTTAGTTATTTTGATCCACTGACGGATAGATTTACCAGGGTAGCTGGAAATAGGGCAGGGGAGCATGTAGCGGGTAATATCATCTACTCCATTGTAGAGCATCCCAGGAATGTGATTTGGGCAGGGTCTGAGGCAGGGCTAAACAAATTGACGCTGCAGGAAGGTCAGCATGGACCTTACCAGGTAAGAATCAAAAACTATTTTGAAAAAGATGGCTTATCAGATAAATCTGTCAACGGGATACTCACCGAGAAAGGAAATTTCCTATGGATCAGTTCCATCAGGGGGCTATCCAGGATGGATATCGCAAAGGAACAGTTTGAACCCTATTTACCCACATTGAATTTCAGTTTTAGCTGTGCCTATAAATTCAGTTCCCACCAGCTGATGTTTGGTACCTCAGATGGGGTGCTGATCTTTGATCCCGATAAGATCTCTTCCAGTCATGTATTGCCGGAGGTAATGATCTCCGACCTGAAATTGTTCAATAAGGAGGTGACCATCGACAGCGCTTATAATGGGGAGGTGATCCTTAAACAGAGTCTGAACCACAGCAGGGAGATTTCCCTTGGCTATAAAAATAATGTATTTACGCTTGGTTTTATCGGCCTCCATTTTTCAGACCCTGCAAACAATTCATATGCGTATCAGATGGAGGGTTTTGATCAGGACTGGATTTATACCACCGCCGCTGAACGCTCCATTACATATACCAATCTGGATCCGGGAACGTATTATTTTAAGGTAAAGGCAGCCAATAAGTTTGGCAAATGGAATCAGCGTCCGGCTGTATTAAAGATTAATATCTTACCACCACCCTGGAAAACCTGGTGGGCCATCACGGGTTATCTGATCCTTTTAACCGGGTTGACACTGATATTAACGAGGACTGTCATGAGAAGATCCAAACAGCGTAATGCGCTGGAAACGGAGCGCTTGCTGCGCCAGAAAGATGTGGCTATACATCAGGAGCAACTGAGCTTCTTCACCAATATTACACACGAACTGCAGACGCCGCTCACGCTGATAAATGGATCAATCGAGCGCTTCTTCTACCGCAACAGCGGCATGGGAAACCAACCCAAAGAAGCGTATTTCCTTTCGGTGGTACACCAGCAATCTTCGAGACTCACCTACCTGGTAAACCAATTGCTGGATTTCAGAAAAGCTGAAGCCGGACATCTGAAAAGCCAGGAAAGTTATCTGGATGTCTCCAGCCTGCTGTCCAATATTGCGGGGCTGTTTGTACCGCTGTGTGATCAGAAAAACCTGGATTATACCATTGAAGTAGAACCCGGTATTGTGGGATGGATGGACAAGGATAAATTGGAAAAAATCATATTTAACCTGCTGTCTAACGCTTTTAAACATTCAGATCTGAACCAGTCGATCTTGTTTGTAGTGAATAGTAATCACCACGAAGATACACTGAAGATCGTGGTTCAGAATTCCGGTTGCCAGTTAAGTGTAAGTCAGCTGTCGCAGATATTTGAAAAGTTTTTTGTGGTGGGCGACAAGCAAACGGAGAATTATAGCAATGGCATTGGCCTGGCTTTTACCGCAGAGCTGGTAAAACTGCTTAAAGGTCATATCAGTGCCCGCAGTGAGAATAACTGGGTAAGTTTTAAGGTGGTACTTCCCTTGCTGAATTCAGTAAAAGCACAGCCTGATGCTGCCGGCCAAAGTCCACTGGCCCATACACCATCCTACCTGCTACGTTCAATCACTGCCAGCAACGATGACCCTGAACAGCTCAGCACCAAGGAAAACAACAAGCGGGCATTAATCGCAGGTCTTGAGCAGACAGAAAAAAAATTTATTCTGATCGTGGAGGATGAGCCAGCAATACGTTATTTGCTGAAGGACTTGCTGGAAGAAAACTACATTGTTTACGAAGCGGAAAATGGAAAACAGGCGATAGAATTGATGATGATCATTACGCCCCACCTCATTATCAGTGATGTGATGATGCCTGAAATAAATGGCCTCGAATTGTGTAATAAAGTAAAAAATTCTGCTGAAACCTGTCACATACCATTTATTCTGCTTTCAGCCAGAAGTTCAATTGAGCAAAAAACTGAAGGATATGACGCCGGGGCAGACGCCTATATTCCTAAGCCCTTTGACACCATGCATTTGTTGGTCAGGGTTAGAAAGCTGCTGGAATACCGGCAGCGGCTGCACGATATTTTTAAAGATGAAAATCCAATTGCCGGACTGGAAGAGAAAAATCTTGCCGATGAAGACAAACGATTTTTAGACAAGCTGGTGCAGGTGATCGAAGAAAATATGGAAGACACGGAGATGGACGTTTTTTATTTGGAGTCAAAGATGTCGGTGAGCAGAATGCAGATTTACCGTAAACTGAAAACGCTTTCGAACATGACGCCTGGCGAGTTTATTAAACATATCCGTTTGCACCATACTGTGCATCTCCTGCAAACCACACAGCTGAGCGTTTCGGAGATTTTTTACCGGTCAGGATTTAACAATCAGAGTCATTTTTACCGGGAATTTAAGAAACGCTTTCAATGCTCGCCCAGTGAATACCGGGCACAACAGAAGATTCATGTCTGATCAAACAGACGTCTTTCCCTAATTGCCGGCAGCTTTCATTTTGGGTCTTTTGTCTGGCCATAATGTCCCTCTTGAGATCATTTTGGGTGATTGAATCATCGACATTTGATGATGTATTCTAACCTAAAATATAAGCCAGATGAAGATTTTACTGACATTTTTGTTGGTTGCCGGTATGGTATGCCGGACGACCGCACAGACTTCAACAGTTGCTGGTTTGCGTGCATTGCCCGCTCCTGATACCAGCGTGATTTACCAGACAACAGATTTTGGTGGAGGATTGTGGAATTATTCAGCCGTCACGGGCGCGATAGATAATACAGGGACGATCCTGGTAAACACAGCAACGGGTGGCAGGTATAAAAGAATATTTGACGGAGCGCTGAACATCCGATGGTTTGGCGCCAAAGGGGATGGGCTGACCAATGACGTCCCCGCCTGGGATCGTGCCAAAGCTGCCCTTCCGCCGGAAGGAGGAACAATATACTTTCCAAAAGGTAAATATATGTCGGATGCCACTGGATGGAGGGTATACAGAAGTAACCTCCATATCAAGGGTGATGGTATGGATGCTACTTATTTGATTACCCCGGAGCCGAGTAATGCTTTCGGCCTTCAGCTGGCACCTTACCGTGACGCGGGTTGGAGTCTAAATCCCGCAACTCTTTATACTTATTTGGATACCGCTGCGGTTGGACAGGGCGATATCAGACTGAAGCCAGGTCAGGATAAAACTTTGCTGAAGAGACATACAGTGCTTTTTTTCAATGCCGGAGCCAATTATTATGACCAGTTCTATGGAGAATTTCAGGTCATAGATACCCTGATCGGGGATAAATTGTTTTTCAGATACAATTTTGCCAGGGATTATACAGCAGCGAGGAGCTCTTGGAATGGAATGCTGCTGGCGCCTTTTACACCACCGGCGGTGAATTCCACTGCGGTTGCAGAAATCCAGTCGCCCCCTGCAATGAACAATAATGTGGCGATATCACTGGGAAACGATCTCTACCAGGTTACTGCTGTTTCACGCAATAATGTAACCCTGAGGAACCTGGGAAAAGGTAATGGAACCGAGATCATCCCGGCAGGTACGAAGGTGTATAAGGCGAGAGCGATATATCTGACACCCTCCACAGCTTACAATACTACCGTCGAAGACCTGACCATTGATGGGCACAGGAATGGTCTGGTGGTATCCAATTCTGTAAAAAGCTATTTTAACCGCATCAGGTTAGTATCGCATAAGGGATTGACTTCTGAAGGATTATGGCTGGACGGAGACGGTGGCAGAGATATGTTTTTAAATAATAGTGAGGTGTACTCTGATGGAGTACGAAATTCGCAGATGGCACGCAGCTTCGGCGATATCAAATTCAAAACCACGAAGTTCTGGCAATCTACACTTGACTTTTCAGAGTTCAACTACAACTTCGATGTGGAGGATTGCGATATACATTTGCATAAAATCAACAATGTAACGCTGAATTCAGCAATTAATGTCGGCACTTCTACCACTAACGGCAGGATTTTTAAGAACAGGATATCAGCATCAGATGCCAGCAACGTAATAGCTGCAAGCGATATCCAGGGTTTTAAGGCATCATCACGTGCAGCAATGGTAATCAGCAACAATATCATCTATGCGGACCGCTGTACAAATGGTATATCGGTATACACGTCCGGAACCGTTGCCATTGAAGACAATACGATTATCGGCAACATTGTAAACATTTTCGGATATTCAGGTGCGTGGCCCTACGGAGCCACCAATCAGCTTACAGAAGGTCAGAGGTTTGTATTCGGATCAGCAATATCGATCAGAAGAAATACTTTTGTTGGTTATGCAGAAACTTTTATGGCCCGGACAGATCCTATCAATATCGATGTACAGGACAACTATGTGAACAGATTTGGGCCTGCATGGTACCCTGATGCCAATGCGCCTAATCTGGGCAATATTATCCGGGGAAGTGTGTCCAGTATAAAACCTACACTAACGGTACCAGCTGAAGTGATGATATTTAAAAATAACCTGTTTAAGGGATGGAATTATACACAGTTTTCTTTCAACCTTCAAAGGCCGCTGGATGATAGGGTAGATGTATCCAATAACCGTTTTATTGATCAGACCGGTACCTACCGTGCCGACAAAGATTTTGTGATCAAGCTCAGGGATGCTGATGCAATGGTTTATGGTGATATCAACTACCTCCCTATGCAGAAAAATCAGGAGCTCGACTGGAAGGTGTATACCACTCTTGTGAAAAACCTGGGGGGCAAATTGGAAACCATTGATACGCTGACAGGGAAGGAGCTGCTTCAGGAAATTTACAGCTTTAATCTCCGCAATAAAATAGAAATGATAAATCCGCTGCTTGGGGATGCTGCTGCATCCAGGATCCCCATTCTGGGTTGGGAAAAACCCATGTATAAGTATTTTGCCAGTAAGACTTTTACACCAGCTGACTTCAGCAAAAATGCCGGCTGGAAAGGGGACGGAAGTACAAAATATGGCGTGGTTGGGCAGGTACAGGATTTCGATTTCAGGGATGTTGGGCTTTTTGTGAACCTCACCGCTGCGGGTGTTTCTCCCCTGGAAACGTATATTGGGGGCTATGGCAGCGATAACTCTGCGTACTCAATCCGAAAAAATGGATCTGTTTTAACGGGTTTGGGAATGGCCGTAATAGATAGCACCTTTACGGAGCAGCCTGGATTTATCTTTTCCGGTCAGGCCACAGGCCGGCAGCTCAATTATATCGATATGGCAAACCGGCCCGCACGTTACAATACGGTGCTCAGGAACCAGCTGGTATCTAGGGGGCAAATCAATCTGACACTCTTAGCGCAGGGAGCAACGCAATTAATCAATACCAGATATTTTTCGTCTGCCACTGTAGGTTGTTACGGTATTACTAAATATCTGAGCTTAAGGGAAGTGAGGAGGCTTAACCAGGTTATTTACAAAGCCATGCTGGCATTGGGAAGAAGTGTACAGGTGAACCCTGATAACACACCCATTGATGACAATGATCCTCCTGGTTAATATCTATTTCAAAGGAGGTTCAAACACTTCAAATGAGGCTATAGGTACTGGCCCGTCACCAATGGGGATAATCTCCAGGGTATGCGGGCCATTGCTGATCCCCTGAAGAACGGTGGTTTGGTACTCCCGGGATTTATCGGTTCCCAAAATGGCAGTATACACAGGTTGGTACATTGGTACTGCTGACCATTTTACCTCGAAGCCATTGGGTGTAGCAACTTTGAATGTTTTCCTGATGCGGGAGAACATGATGTCATCCGGCTGGATGACTACTCTTCCTGATCTGGAAGTAAAAGGTATAGTGCTGATTCCTTCACCATCAGCTCCGGTTACAGAACCAGTAACGCGGTATTTGAACACCGTACTGTCGGGGCTGATTTCATATATCTGTAGTTTCCAGTCTTCACTGATCAGTGGTCTGGCATGTGAAATTTGCCTGATTGCGGGCCACCATGTACCCGTACCTGTACTCGGGCGAGTGATAGCATAGACGGTATTGCCGCTCTTGACGGCTTTACCGTCCAGTAAGATCTTCAAACTTCCTGTGGATTTGATCTGCAGGGGATGGCCCCAGTTGATATCAACTCTGTTGCCTGTAAAACTTAACTTCAGGCTGCTTTCTTTGGAGCTGCTGAGGATTGCAGCATTATCGATCTTCCAGTCTTTGCCGCTGAGGGTAATTGCATTTGGCTGTTCCTGGTCCAATGCTGTAACTGCATTGTACCGGCGTACATTTCTATACCAGTCTGATGGAAACAAAGGGTTGTATCTGATATGGCGGCATACCAGTTTTCCCAGGAGCCAGTTGCCGTTGCGGTTGGGGTGAACGCCGTCTCTGAGCAGGTCGGTTGGTTTCAAATGATTTTCTTCCAGATACTGGGGCCACTCATTTGCAATGTCTGCCAGTTCCAGGCCATAGCGGCTGGCGATGTACAGGAGGAATTTTGCCTGGTTCTCATCGGATTTAGTTTGTGCTGCATTGATATGATGGTTCATCAGCAGTACATCGGAGGTGGTGTAACGGCGTACATTGCTAAAAATTTCTTCCAGTTCACCAGTTCTTTCCCCGCCATAAACATGGAAAATAATCAGGTCGGCATAGGCTGGATAAAGGTCATGTACCGCAGTGCGTACCAGATGGTCTGCCGTGAAGCCCCCTATAGCAAGGTTTTTTACCTCTATATCGGCATCAGGAAACTGCTGCTTAAGATTTGTCGTTATTTCCGCCGTAAATCCTGCACTGCCAACGATCGACTGTCCGTAGATGAGTACGCTCACTTTATTGTGGCGCTCGCGGCTGCTGGTTTGCAGCAGGGAAGCACTGCGCTGTAGGCGGGCGCCAAAAAACGCTTGATTTAGAGCCGGTTTTGGTAGCGGCATCGTATCCATCGGAGGATGCAGGGTTTCATATTTCTGGAGTGCTTTTTTTTCGGCACTGCCCTGTGAAAAGGCTTGTTCCTGCGCCTGGGAGCTGGACACGAGCGTAATATATAACAGTGCTGTATAGAATCGGTTTATTTTCATTTCTCAGTTTTTAAGATGCCTCTCGTAATAATGGTTGTATATCCCGCCACCTTACCAGTTTGGTAAGGGTTTTCTATATGGATAGTAGTATTGTTTTCAAAGAGGGTACCGAGGATACCCGGGTATAGTGGATCGGTTTTTCCTTCAGGTTCAGTGCCATCGTTGAAGAATGCCTGACGGCTGACGATGCTGCTTTTAAGAGAACCGGGATGAAAGGCCTGCAGGGTGTTGTTCCTGATTTCTACACCAGTAGTGCCCGTACCCAATAAAGGTTCTGTTTTATTTTTAAACAACCATATAGCGATATAGGACTGTCTTCTGCCATCCGTATTGATCACATGGTTATTGCTGATATAAAAATTTGATGTCAGGTTGTACCTGTTGATATTTAACCTCTGGTCGGAGCGGATATATATTCCCTCAGAATTGAGGAGCTGATTTCCGCTGATCACCACATCGTCGCCCCCCGAATAGAACCAGATCCCGCGGTTATTGTCCTGTAAAATATTATTCAGAATTAGCATATGTTGTGCTGACCATTGTGTGAGCACATACTTGCTGCCGGGAGCAGGGATGATATCCCAGGGCCTGCTGATAAAAATTGTGGTGTCATTATTCCCTTTTATCAGACGCTGCTGCCCGGTGCCAGTACCGCTGACGATCTTTATGCTGTAGTTGGCGGGATGAACTGCGTATTGCCAGTCGGTACTCACCCTATCTGTCAGGTCCTGAAATTCTTTTTTGGTATCAGTGACGCTTGTGGCTGTAGCATTACTGATCATTCCCGCATTCTGCTGATGGGCATTTCCACCCTGGCTCAGTATAGTTTCACCCTGGTTTGCGTTTTTGATAGCGGCACCCCTAACTTTGAAAGTGTTGCCGGTGACCACGATATGCGAGGTATAATCCATGCTCAGTCCTCCGGTTTCACCTTTTGATTGTTGATTGCCATTCCTGATAAAGGTGTTATTTGCAAAGACCGCATGGTGACAGCCATTTGCTCCGAACCTTCCGGCGTTGTACTCCATCGTATTATTGCTGAAAATAACCTCGGAGGAATTTTTTAAGTCCCAGGGCCATGTACGGGTTGGGGCATTGATATTTCTCACCCCGGTGGTACTGCTTTTAAAGGTACATCCTGTGATGAGCAACTGATTGATGCCGACCATTGCCATACCCCAGCCTTTATCGAGCTCAAAAACACAATTTTTGAAGGCAAGCCGCGATCCTCCCTCGGGCATATTTTTGATGGTATGGAGGAAGCTGCCACTTTCATTCACGTTTCTCAGTGTGATATCCATCATGCCGCTATTACTGATCCCTCCGGGCCATACCATGCCCATTCCCTCAGCACGGCTGTCAGGCCAGCCCAGTGTCCAGCCATACGATGCCTTGACGCGTTCTGTGGAAAATGGGGTGCCATATCCATAGAGGATTGTTGTCTGCCCCGGTCCCTCTCCGCGAATGACCACGCGCGACCGCATCGTCAGTCCACTGCCAGCAGCATACATTAGTTTATAATTTCCTGCGGGGAGATAGACAACACCACCACTGACGGCAGCAAGATCGATAGCTTCCTGAATTGCTGCACGGTCGTTCTTCTTTCCGTCACCAGATGCCTTCGTTTTTAATCGTGGATCGGTTTTTATATTATAAACGTTGCTGTGAAAATCAAAAGCTGCGGCCCAGGGTACCTCAAAACCGAAAGGATCAGCTCCAGGTTTGAGTACCCTTATCGTATCTTCCAGCAACGCTTTTCCATATTGCCCTCCATAACCGTTTGTAATGCTCAATTGATACAATGCTCCGGGACTGAGATTTTCAGGGGCAGTCACTTTAATCTCAAATTCTGAACCCAAAGCAGGCACAGTAAGGCTCGGCAGTGCGTGGTCTAAAGGGATAAATGTAACCCTGGACTGTACGTTTTTAACAGACATATTCCTGCCATATACACTAAAGTTTGTACCTGGTTGGATCGCATTGAATTGCGACACTATCGGGCGTGCCCGGTTAATAAATACAGTTTTGCTGAACTGGCCATTGCTGGAAACCGATACCGCGTAAAGCCCGGCCGGTATGTTCGCGGGAAGTTTTACAGCCGCAAAGTTTGCTGACAACTGAACGGCCTGAAGTCTGCTGCGGGAGCGCAGTGTTTTCCCGGATCCATTAAGGGTACTGAGCCAGAACTTTGGTTCGATGCCGAAAGCATGACCCTGTAAACTGAAAGTTTCTCCGGGGCGGGCAGTTTCACTGTGGTTAAAAATCACAGGCTGTGCCTGGCTACCCCGGACATACAGAAAAGCTGTGAAAAATATCAGGAAAACCGCGCTGTATCTCATTCTTGGGATTTATATCTGGTCTACAAAAGTAGAAATCAGCTGATTCAAAGAGGTGTACAGTACTTGCAAAATTGTGTACAGGCGTCCCGAAATACAGACTTAATGAAATGATTACCAGAGTACATAAGAATGTTACCTGAGTACAACCGAATCATCAGTCCTCTCAATACATTTGACTCGAAACCAAATAAAAAATAAACTGTATGATTAACCCGCTCAAAAGAGTTTTGGGAATAATTTACTTATTCTCCTTTCTGATTTGTCTGCTTTGCGGCACTGATCTGAAAGCTTTGCCTGCTCCGCCACCCTTGCTGGTGCAGGGTACTGTGAGGTCTGAAGATGGGACACCTGTTCCCGGAGTAAATGTCCGCCTTAAGGGTACGACTAACGCAGTGGTGACGGATGAAAAGGGAAATTACCGGATTACCGTAGCCCAGGGTACAGGCACGCTGACTTTTACACATGTAAGTTATACCAGCAGGGAAGTACCCATCAATGGCAGAACAGTCATCAACGTTTCCCTGACGATGGTTCAGGGGGGACTAAATGAAGTTGCGATTATTGGATATGGGACCCAGGAAAAGAGAGCTGTTACGGGTTCGATCTCCAGTGTCAAGAGCGACGAAATTGCTTTATACAATGTCAATACCTTTCAATCTGCGTTGCAGGGCCGCATGCCTGGCGTAGAAATGTATGAATCCAATGGTGTGCCGGGCTCAGCCGTAAACGTCAGAATCCGCGGACTGAACACAATTAACGGAAGTGCAGGTCCATTGTATGTAGTAGATGGTGTACCGGTATTTACCGGCGGCGGGGTAGATGGCGACGCTCCGCTGAATAACGGCTTTGATGCGGGCAGCAGTCAGACCAATGTGATGACCGATATCAATCCCAATGATATCGAGTCTATCGATGTGCTGAAAGATGCTGCAGCCACTGCAATATATGGTGCCCGCGGAAGCGGTGGGGTAATCCTGATCACCACCAAACGTGGAAAAGCCGGCAGAACTGCCTTTAATGTCAACTATATTACGGGTTTCAGCAGGATATCAAAGGTTAAGCAATTGCTGAATGGCCCGCAGTTGCTGGACATCCTGGACGAAGCCTACCGCAATACATTTTATAGCACGCCCTCCAACATCAATTTGCCGCTGCCCGCGACGCCGATACCAGCGATCACTAATTTTACCAGGGGACAGGCAGACACGACAAATAATGACCCTTTTGATGTGGTGCTGCAAACAGGGATGTTCCGTGAGCTTACACTCTCTGCCTCCAACGGATCTGACAACACCAAATATTATTTGAGTGGTACGTACCGGGACAATGTGGCGACGATAAAAGGTACAGGCATGAAGCAGTATAACTTTAAACTGAACCTGGACCACAATATCAGTAAATACATCCGGCTCGGACTTAGCGTTACACCTTCATTCAATAAAGAAAAAAGACTGGGGTCCAGTAATACGATCAATCTTGGAGGATATGGTGCGGCACTCAGTACCAACCTGCCAATCTATCCCCTGTACAATACGGATGGCACTTATTTTAACCCCTGGACAAACCCTGTAGCTTACCAGGACCGGGATCTGTTTACAGGGGATAACAAAAGAACCCGGATTTCCGAATCGCTGTTTGTAGAGGCAGACCTGAGCAAAGACCTCAAATTAAAAAGTATTTTCCAGCGTGAAGATTTCAACCAGGTGGCGCCCACCTACATCTCAGGAATACTGAGAATCACCAATGATGTAAACATCAGTCCTTTTGCTAATGACCAGACTTCAAGGCTCCAGCACCAGAATTCATATGGGTATATCAATTCTATGGAGAATTACCTGACCTACAAAAAAGTTATTGGCAAAAAACATGCACTCGACGGGGTTTTGGGGATGCGCTTTTCATCCAATGCTACCTACTATGAAGCCATGTACGGGGATAATGTGCCGAACTCCAACTTTATATATCCGTCGCAGGCGGCGAGGATAGACCAGAACATACAGACCGGTGTGCAGGGAGATATGAACGCCAACCTGGGTTATTTCTTACGTGCCCAATATGGCTTTAAAAGGAAGTACCTGCTGTCGCTGGTAGTGAACCGTGATGGTAACTCGAGATTTGGCGACCGCAAGAGATTCGGAACATTTCCTGCATTGTCTGCTGGATGGGTAGCTTCTGACGAGAGCTTCCTTAAACGTAGTAAGGTGATCAGCTTTCTGAAAATCCGGGGCAGCTTTGGTTTAACTGGAAATGCAGGTGGAATAGGGAACAACTCCTCAAAAACCACCTGGCAGAGTGGTAGTCCATACACCGGATATATGGGTACAATTGGTAATGCCGCCCTCCAGCCTGCAAATGCCAATCTGCATTGGGAAAAGGGAATTAAGTACGATGCAGGGATCGACATGAGACTGCTGAACAACAGGCTCTCCACAACCATCGATTACTATAAAAATATCACCAAAGAAATGCTGTTGTCTATTCCTACTCCGGTAAATTTCGGTTATAACGCGGCTGGGTCGGATCTGACCTTTCTCGAGAACAGGGGCTCGCTTTATAATGAAGGTATTGAGTTTTTTGCAAATGCCAATATCCTCAAAGGTGCCTTCAAATGGAATGCAAGCTTTAATATTTCACATAACATTACCCGCATTACCGATCTGGGTGGTATAGATCCCAATACGGTATCCGCGGCATCCGGAGATGTTCAGTTGTATGTGGGTAAAAATGCGCCGGTTTATTACCTGATAGAATCTGCGGGGGTTGATCCTGCTACAGGTGGAGAGCTGGTTCACGACAAGGACGGGAATACGGTGCTGGCAAGTTCGCTGAATGCACAGCAGCTGAATGCCGCCCGTAAGCCGCAGTACGATAAATCGCCGGCGCCGAAATTTTACGGCGGATTGGGTAATAATTTTGATTACAAAGGTTTTAGCCTGAGTGTGTTTTTCTCCTACCGGGTAGGTAACTACCTTCTGGATGCCGGTGAACGGGTGATGAGCTATGTGGGCAACATCAGCGTGACCAATAACTCTACCGTACCAAATATCTTTTTGGGAAACCTGCCCGTGTCAATTCTTAACAGATGGACGACGCCGGGACAGATCACCGACATACCCAAAGTATACTACAATGATCCAGTAAATAATATTCTTCGCAACAGGAACACCACGCGCTTTCTTTCTGATGCCTCCTACATCAGGCTGAAAAATGTACAGCTGAGCTATGCCCTTCCGCCGGAACTGCTGTCCAGGCTGAGGCTGAAAAGCGCAAGGCTGAATATCACCGGCCAGAATCTATTTCTGCTCACACGCTTTAAAGGGATAGACCCTGAGTCGGTCACAATCCAGACTAACTACCGCGAAAGGAACCTTGGATATGGGATTATCAGAAACGTAGTACCGCAGTCGAGAACACTTACCCTCGGCTTGAACATTGGATTTTAAAATTAAAGCTTTTGACGATGAAAAAAATACTATTTGTACTCCTCGCCATCCCGGTGCTCAGTTTTTGGGGATGCGAAAAAAAACTGGAAATCGTACCCAATTTTGTGGCCGTGGAAGAGCGTGCCCTCTCCTCAACGGAATCTATTGACGCCGCCATCAGCCATGCTTATTTTCTGCTGCACAGTAACATCGGCACCAATATGACGCTCTGGACGGAACTGATGTCTGATGAGCTGTTCTACAAAGGTACCCTCAATAATTATCTGAACTATTACAACCGCAACCTCAGTGCTGCTGCCGAGGAGCAGGTGAGTGGCACAGATCCGCGTGGGGTAAACAATATCAAGCAGCGCGAGATGTATAACTGCGTAAATTTTGCGAGTCTCGTGCTACGGGCTACACAAAACGATGTGGCTAGGGAAGACCCCACCTTTGCACCGAATAAGGATAGGATCATGGCAGAATGTTATTTTCTGCGTGGCGTTGCCAACTTTGAGCTGCTGCGGTTTTTCTCAAAACCTTGGGGAGCGACGTCTGATAATTCGCACCTGGGGATCATCATCAATAAGGAGCCTGTAGACGACCGCGTTAGTCAGGTAAAAGCACGATCCACTGTTGCCGAGGTATATGCTTTTATCCTGGACGACCTGACGAAAGCTGAAGGACTGATGCCGGAGCGCTACAATCCCGGCATTCATCCCTCCGGATATAATGGAAGAGCTTACAAAGATGCAGTGCTTGGCTATCTGGCAAGGGTATATTTTCAGCAGCAGAATTATCCGAAAGCCAGGGAAGTGATCGACAGGCTGATCGGCGCAAGCCCGGGCTCGCTTTCACGCCATACACTTGATGCCGATGTATTGCAGACTTTTACCACAACCGGGCCAAATGAGATTAGTCCGGAAATGATTTACCAAAGCACTGCCTCAGTGACCGGTATAGGTTTGAATGGCTTCTGGTATAACAGTAATACGTCAATCTATGCGCGACCAACAAGCAACCCTGCCAATGTAAACGGCCTGGCGAGTAATGCCTTCAAACAAAATGCGCGTTTTTACGGCTCTGATCAGCGATATGCGAAGCTTTTCAGTCTGATGACCACGGGGGCAATCATGCCGATAAAATATTCTTCAAAGGACAATTCGAATATTCCGCTGATCAGATCTGCCGAGATGGTGCTGGACAGGGCAGAGATTTATGCGCTGGAAAATAATGTGAGCAGTGGTGTGAGAGATTGCAATGTGGTAAGGCAGCGGGCATTTCTGCCGCCGCTGCCGGAAAGCATCAGTCCTGCAGCGCTGCTGGATTCGGTACGTACCGAAAGGATCAGGGAGCTGTGTTTTGAGGGCGACCGTTTCTGGAACCTGAAGCGGCTGAAACTGCCGCTGCCACCGGGCGACAGGACCGCAGTCGCCATGTTGCCCTGGGATGGTCTGGAAACTGTATTCAAGTATTTCCTGCTCGAGCAGGACAAAAATCCACTACTGGTAAACAATTATTAAATGCAGGTTATGAAATTTCTATCATTTATCATACTGATGACAGTTGCTTGTGGCTTTGCCGCATGCAAAAAGGATCCGGTAGTAGTCAATATACAAGGTATTGAGTTTAATCCTGTAAAAGCGTATCAGGAAGCTCTGCCTGGCGCCATCGTCAGCTTCAAAGTGAGGGTAAAAGCTGATACCCCGGTTACACAGTTTGGGATTCGCTTCAAATTTCCCGGTAGCGCGGATTATATAGCTCTGCCTGCCTACGCAGACCTCAGCGAGCCTTCAGAGTTTACACCTGCTTTCGGTGTTTTTGAATTTGCGCTTCCGCCATCTGCAACTGCAGTTTCAGCAGACATGAAGTTTAGGTTTAGTGCTGCCTCTGCCACTGAAGCCTACGAAAAGGAATATACGGTAAGGTTGGTGGGCACTGGGGAACGCAGGGCACGTTTGTATAGTCCCGCTGCTGCTGCTTACTTCAAATTCAGTGCGCTCGATTTGCTGGGCAGCACTGGCGTGCCGGCAACGCTGCCTATGGCTACACAGGATCTGGTAGCCTCTACCGCGACAGTGATCAATAACCTGACAAACCAGCGCTTCACGGTACTTACGGGTTTTAGCAGTGGGAACGGAACAAAATTTAAGCTAGCCACATTGGCGCAATACAATGCCCCAGCCCAGTATGTTACGGCTTATAATGCGATTTCGGCGGCAAACGAATTTAGTGGTGTGTCAACACTTGGTCCTGTGCCGGCCACCGGCACAGGAAACCTCGTGGCAGGAACCTATTACATCGCAAAAATCAACCGCGGCGGCAGCTTCAGCTATGCAGGGATCTCACTGAAAAAGATTCCCTCCGTGACTTCAGGCTCTACGACGGCAAGCAGCATTGACCTGGCAAATGAATACCTGGAAGCAGAGATAAAGAAATAAGGAATTAAATGATAAAATTTTTATGATGATAAGACTATTATCGGGTTTTTTGGTCCTGACGGTGATATCGTTCAGTACGCAGGCGCAGCTTTCTACCGCTGTGACCACCGTTCCGGGTGTTCAGCTTCAGCCCCTTATTGTGCCCAATGTTGAGAGTGCATTGCAGGGACTGGTTCCCGGTTTGCATGTTATCCAGTCGAATGGTACGCCTGGTACAGAGACGATCATGCGGTTGCGGGGCACTTCGTCAATCTTCGCGGAGACAAAACCTCTGTATGTGCTGGATGGCATTCCAATCTATACAGGACCCCGGGAAGTGGCCGATCAGGGCCTTGGCGGGGGCTGGGGTGCACAATTTAACCCACTCAGCGATCTCAACACAGCAGATATTGCTTCGATAGAGGTATTGAAAGATGCAGCTGCGACTTCCATTTATGGGGCACGCGGTGCGAATGGCGTCATCCTGATCACCACAAAAAGAGGACAGCGGAATAAAACTGAGATCGACTTCAATTATGCTCAGGGGCTGACGAGTGTGACCAACAGGATCAACAGCCTGGACGGCCCCCAATATCTTCAGTTACTTGACGAAGCATGGCTTAACAGCGGGCAGACGGGGCAGGGACCATTACCAGCAATAGCAGGGTTGACAAGGGAGCTTGCCTCCGGCACAAATACTGATAATCTGGAACTGATTCTTCATAACGGCAGCCTCAGACAAATGAACTTATCTATGGCCTCAGGAAGTGATAAGACCAACTTTTTTCTCTCCGGTTCATATCGTGACGAGGAGGGTGTGCTGCGTGGGAATGGACTGACGCGTTATACTGGGCGCATGAATGTCAGTAACCAGATTAATAAGAGGCTTACGCTTGGTGTGAGGCTAGGAATCAATTATACGGATCAGACAGTAATGCCGGTAGGTTCAAGTCCGGGCGGTGGTTTTAATGCCGCACAGGCTAACCTGCCTGTGATTCCGCTGTACAATAGCGACGGTACGTATTTTTACCCCCGTGACCCGGTAGTGTTCAATATACCAGGAAACAATGTGGCATCTTACCAAAGCCGGAAAGAATACTACAATGAAGAGCATACCCGCAGGTTTTTTATTGCTGCAAATTTCAGCTATAAAATTTCTGAATCGCTCAGTTTTGTTACCGATGCAGCACTGGAACAATACTATCATACCCGCGCTAACTACCTGTCGAAGAGACTGCGCAATGGCTCTGTAGGTTCTGGCATAGGAAGAGAGGGATTCCCAACAGCATATGCAGGTTATGAAAAGTATTCCAATAACCTCACTACCGGGCGCAGTATGCTGAACTATAAGAAGACCAGCAGGAACCACCGTATTGCCGCCCTTGCCGGTGTTGAGTATATCTACAATGAAAATCCCGAATTTTTTGGTGAAGGCGAGGGATATGCCAACGATTTTACAAGGGAGCCAAGTGCTGCAGCCTATAAAAATCAAATTACAGGACTTGCGCTGGTTGCCAATACCCACGCCTTCCTTGGCTTCTTTGGCAATGTCAACTATGCTTTTAAGAATAGATACCTGCTGGGAGCAACGCTCAGGACGGACGGATCCTCACGGTTTGGTGCCAATAATAAGTTTGTAACTTTCCCGGCAGTGTCTGCAGGATGGATTCTTTCTGAGGAGAATTTTATGAAACAGCAACACATTTTTAGTCAGCTTAAGCTTCGCGCGAGCTATGGGCAGAGTGGTAACTCAGGCATTGGCAACTACTCTTCGGTAGAGCGCTGGTCTTTAAACTCCAACTCGCGCTACTTGCTGCAGTCGGGTATACAGATGCAGAGCCTGGGCAGTCCGGACCTGAAACCTGAAAAACAAACACAACTGGATATCGGAATTGACTATGGAATTTTGAAGAACAGAATTTCAGGTTCCATTGATTTCTATGATAAACACACCAGAAACCTGATTCTGAGTTACGATGCGCCATTATCAGTGGGCGTGGCCCAGCAAGGATTATTACTAAATGCCGGAGCATTGCGCAACAGAGGTGTTGAGTTAAGTATCTCCTCAAAGAATATTAATAGCAGGCTATTCACCTGGAGCAGCTCCTTTTCTTTTGCACATAATGCCAACAAAGTGCTGGATTTAGGTGGCATTAGCTCTGAACAGTTGCGGTATAATAAGAATATCATTACCAGCGAAGGGCATCCTTTGGGTATATTTTATCTTGCAGAATATGCCGGAGTAGATGCAGCCACAGGCAGAGAGATGATTTACGATTTGAATGGAAACAGGGTGGCAGCCCTCAGTGCAGCTCAAATTGATGCTGCCCGGAAGCCTCAGTATGATAAAGCTGCAGCGCCGAAGTTTTTCGGCGGCCTTGGCAATACCCTGACTTATAAGAACTTCGATCTGACAGCATTGATGACTTATTCTTATGGTAACTATGTGCTGGATGAAGGGGAGCGCTACCTGAGTTACCTTTCAGGAACGAATAACGTCCGGGAAGGAGCTTTGAACAGGTGGACACCTCAGTCGCCCGGTACAGATTTTCCACAGCTCGTGTATAATGACCCGATCGCAGGGAGTAATACTACCCGTTTCCTGCATGATGCTTCTTATCTGAGGATGAAAAATATCACCATCGGCTATTCTTTCAAAAATTATATCAGGAAGATCAAATTCCTCCGTGATGCCCGCTTATATGTTTCAGCCCAGAATCTTTTTACCCTAACCAAATTCAAAGGATGGGACCCTGAAGTATCGGGGAACTACAGCACAAGCTTGGACCGCAATCTCAACCAGGGCATTACCTATATGGATGTGCCTCAGGTACGGACATTCGCCGCCGGCTTTAACCTCAACTTCTAATCCTTAAGCTAACAACAATGAAAAAGATAATCCTACACCTGCTGCTGATTTCCGTACTGCTTGGAGGATGTAAAAAACTAGACGGACCGGATCACTCTACGCTGACCACATCGGCTGTGCTCAATACAAGCCGCGACCTGGATAACTTACTTTACGGTGCCTACAGTGCCCTGGCCAATGACAATGCTCTATCCGGGTACTGGCGTGTGTTTCCTGAGATACTGGCCGATCATGTGGAGCTGAATGTGACGGAAAACCTGCCTGCAGATCCTTACAGGCAACTTTACGACCGCAATATGGCGCTAGCACAATATGCGCAAAGCTGGAAACTAGGCTACACGGCTATCCAGAACACTAACCTGGTAATTTATGCAATAGAGAACAACATCGTCACAAAGGAAAAAGATCCTGAGTTCACAGATCTGAATAAAAGCAGGCTTGAAGGGGAATCGCGCTTTCTGCGTGCCTTGTCCTATTTTGAGATGATTCGCTTTTATGGGCATCAGTATGGTCATAATTCGTCTTCAGCAAACAGCGGTATTATTCTTCGGACGAAACCTGCGATCAATATAACCAGCATCGATGAACTGAAGAACGAGTCGCGGGCAGCAGTGGAGGCGGTGTACCAGCAGATCATTACTGACCTCAAAGCTGCGCAGACATTGATTCCTGTAGGTAATGATTTGTCGAGAAGAGGCAGGGCCAGCAATTATGCCGCTGCAGCGGTGCTGGCGCGTGTGTACTTTCAGATGAACGACTATCAGAATGCACTGACAGAGATCAACAAGGTGATTGGCAGTATTCCCGGGACTATCCAGACCTACCCCCTGGCACGCATTCCGCTGACCGGTACTATCAATGCCGCGCAGGCCGCTGCAAATGTGCTGGCCGCCTTTAACACTTCTGGTGCAGGAACCGGTCTTGCTACAGAAAATATCTTTGATTTTGTGAGCGTAGTCTCAGCTCCGGTGAACGGAGCGATCAGCAGAAAATACCTGAGAACTGTGGCCGTAGAACCACATCTTTCGATAAGCAGTGCCTTTCTGGCTGATGCGGCCTTTGGTACAACGGATGCACGAAGAGTGGGCCTGATCACTACCGCGGGCGCTAAAAACTACTCCAGGAAATACGACAGGCTACTGCTGAATGTGCCGGTGATCCGTTCAGCTGAACTGATACTGGACAGGGCAGAAATCAACGCCATGAATGCGGTAAGTAATCCAGCAGCACATGCCGCCGCACTGGCCGACCTCAATGTGCTGCGCGACAGGGCCATTCCGGGCTATGTTCCCGCTACAACAGTAACGGTCAATGCCACTGTGGTGCTGGCCGAAGTGCGAAAGGAAAGGGTCCGCGAGCTGGCGTTTGAGGGTGACAGGCTCCATAACCTGCGGCGGATGCGCGCCAATATCAATGCCGGAAGCCGTTTAGGGGCTCTTCCTCTGCCATGGAACAGTAATCAATTGCTGTTCAAGATCCCTGATGCAGAAATCACGGCAAGTCCCAATGTTTTACAAAATCCAGATTAGTAAATCCTAAACCATCATAAACATGAAACATAATCTTTTAACAATAATCGCAATTCTATTTGTCATTTTTCAACATCCTGCAAAGGCTGACGTTGTTCCCAATAGCCTGTTCAGTGACCATGCCGTGCTGCAAAGGAACCAGGTGCTGCCAGTATGGGGTACCGCCAGAGATGGTGAAAAGGTGAGTGTCGATTTCGCAGGTCAGAAGGCAGAGACCATTGCCTCAGGAGGAAAGTGGTTACTGAAACTCAAGCCGCTGAAAGCTGGGGGGCCATTCACGATGACAATCAGGGGAGATAATACTGTTACGGTAAATGATATTCTTATCGGCGAGGTGTGGGTGTGCGGCGGGCAATCCAATATGGCCTACAAGCTCAATCCAAATATCCATAATGGCGCTGAGGAGATGAAGAATGCAAATTATCCGCAGATCAGGGTGTTCAATGTACCCTATAAAGCTGCGCGTCAGAACCTTGAAGATGTGAAAAGCAACTGGCTGTTGTGCAGTCCGGATCTGATTAAAAACTTTACAGCCGTAGGTTACTTTTTTGCACGGGATCTTTACAAAACGCTGAATGTGCCGATCGGATTGGTTTCCTCTTCAGTTGGAGGAACACCCGCAGAATACTGGTTGAGCCGTACAGCGTTGGAAAGTAATGTTTTGTTTAAACATACATTAGGGACTTACAAGAGCCAGGTGAGCACTTATCCGGCACGCCTTGCTAAGTACAAAGCGGAGGAACCTGCCCTGTTGGAGAAGTACAATTTGGATGCTGAAGCTGCAAAAAAAGAGAATAAACCAGCTCCCCGAAAACCCAGCCCTCCACAAAATCCTGAAGAGACGGGCAGTGCCAGTGGTTATTATAATGGGATGATCGAGCCGCTGCAGCCATTTGCGATCAGAGGTGTCATCTGGTACCAGGGCGAAGCTAACAACTCCAGTGCGAACACATACCAGACTTTATTTCCTACGCTGATTGCCGACTGGAGATCGGGCTGGGGACAGGGGGATTTCCCTTTTCTCTTTGTACAAATTGCACCTTTTAAAGGCATGAGTCCTGAGATCCGCGAAGCACAGCTCATCAGCTGGCAGAAGACACCAAATACGGCGATGGTGGTGACTACCGACTGCGGAAACGCAGAGGATATCCACCCTGTGCTGAAGCAACCTGTGGGTGCCCGACTGGCACTGGCAGCGCGTGCATTAGCCTACCAGGAAAAAATTGAATACTCCGGGCCCGTCTATGAGTCCCTGATGGTAAGGGATTCAAAAGCAATTCTTTCGTTTACACATCAGAAAAAATTGGTGGCTAAAGGCGGTGAATTAAGGGGTTTTATGATTGCCGGTGCAGATAAAAACTTTGTACCCGCCAGGGCAGAGCTTAAAGGCGACAAACTGGTGGTGTACAGCCCTGATGTTCCTATACCCGTGGCGGTTAGGTATGGTTGGGCCAACACGCCGGATGTGAACCTCTACAATGAACATGACCTGCCAGCATCACCATTCAGAACTGATACTCAGTAATCCGCTAAATGATGACGAATCAAATCAAATTCATGATCAATTCCTTAGTGATGTCAGCTGTCCTGAGTATATTTCTGTGGTTGTGCTGTGCCTCTGTACAATCTGCTGAACAAAAGATACGGCCAGTAATTTTCAATAGTAGTGAAACGGTGAAAGGCGGAGAGGTGTTCGGTCTTCAGGGCGCTTTTTTTGGCCTGAAGGCGGAAGTATGGTGTGCGGTAGTTTCCGATGTGCTAGGGTCATTGAAGCCCTTACGTAAACTAAAGATCGTCAGTGGTTCAGATCAGCAGCTGTCTGTACTTATTCCTGATGAACCGGCTTTCCAGCCAGGTGCCCTGATTGCTGTATGGGTGAAGCGGGCAGGAACTTCCGGTTCATGGAGCAAGGCGGTGTACCTGAACAGGGCCAGGGCAGTCACGCTGGAGTATGATCAGGTTATGCCCGGCCACACTTTCCGCGTTTTTGGGCGCAATCTTACATTCAAGGGATATACTCCCCGGCTTCGCTTTGTGGATGTAAAAAGCCAGAAGAGCATCAGGACCCATGTTATTGGCGGAGATCTTTTTACGCTCCAAATCATTGCTCCGCGGTCTGTCCGTCCCGGCAGAAAGTATCAGCTGATGCTGAGCAACGGCAATGGAGGAGACAAAGTCATTGCTGAAACGACAGCAGAGGAAACTCTTACAGGCGTGGTGGCGGCAGCTGATCCCTTTGGATTGAAAGCACCCTGGGGAGCTGAATTTACTTTCTACAGGAACGTATATAATGTTCGGGAGGACCCCCGCTTAAGGCTCAAAGCCAAAGGCGATGGACTGACAGACGATCGCCTCGCAATCCAGCAGGCGATTGACCTGGCCAGTAGCAGCGGGGGCGGGGTGCTGTATTTCCCTGAAGGAAAGTATAAACTCGATATCCCCACAGGTACTGGCCTGGTAATGAAGTCCAGGGTGGTTCTGAAAGGGGAAGGATATCAGAAAACATTTATACAATATGGTTTCGGAACTCCACCTCCTTATCCCGAGCCGATAGGTAAAGATGGCTGGCCCAATGCTACTACAGAAGGTGTTGCCATATTATGGCCATTAAATACTACGCTTACAGGATTATACCAGCTCTGCCTGCAAAATGTGAATACCAGTGGTTTATGGCGGCACAGCCTGAAAACTATGCCTCCGTCAATTAAAAAACCGGGAGGTTCTGGTTCAAAATTTTTTGCAGCGAATTGCCGCTTTGACTTTGCTGTAGCCTGGGGTTTATCCTGGGCGTACGTAGACAGGATGATGATTACCGACTGTATCTTCGACAGTAAGGCGCGGGTGACCTGGCCCTGGCTCTGGCACTGTACAGGCGCTACAAATTTTGTGGTTCGCAACAACCGTGTGAGATATGCTGCCGGGCGTTTCGGATTTAATGACAGCTTTAATGGCATCATAGAAAACAATCACATTACCAGGTTGGGTGATTTGATAAATCCCAAAGGTGAAACCGGAGGTTTTAATATCGATTACGCACAGGACATTGTGGTCTTAAAAAATCGTCTTGATGTGGAAGGAAAGAGCATTCCTGACCTGAATCAGGGTGAAACAATACTAAGTCAGGGGGGTAATCCTGAACAGATGGCTACAGGCCATGTAAGTGCTGCTACTCCAAATACACTGAGGGACAGTGATCGGAACTGGGGACCAATCCGGACGCCTTCCTTAAGCTCGTCAGATGCGGTAGCCATCATCTACGGGAAGGGCATGGGACAATGGCGTTATTTAAAAAGCAATACCCGGAACACACTTATACTGTACCGCCCATGGGGCGTGATCCCGGATAAAACCAGTAGATATGCTGTGATGCGCTGGTCTGCAGAGGATTGGCTTGTGAAAGACAACATCCTCGAGGATAACAACAGAGGGATATGGTTTTACTGTGGCAGTACCGATGTTGCCATTACGGGCAATACGCTGACTAACTCAGAGGGTATTTATGTTCGCTCAGATCAAAGATTGGAGCTGGGCCGCTACAATCTGAGCTGGAATGTTTCAGTTTGCGACAACAAGGTTGTAAATACCAATGGCTTGCGTCCTGCCTATGTTTGTAATGTACTCGCTATTGGAACAAAACCTGATACCCTGCTGGGCACGGGCAGTTTAGGAGTGGAGATCAGAAGAAACCTTGTGCAGGCATACCGGCAGGGGAAAAACGCAAGCAGCTTTGTCCGCGGGGAGGGTTACTTTAATGAAGTGCTGCCTAAGCAGGGTAGAATTATGCCAGGAATGCGAGTAACAGGCGTAAGAGGAACAATCTTCGAAGGCAATACCGCTATAAACGCGGATGTCGGTTACCGCTTGTATGGACCTATAGATCAGACAGTGATCAAGTCTCCTGTTTTCCAGGATGTTGATACACCTGTGACAACAGCCACAGGGACCGTGATTCTTGAAAAGGAAAGGAAAAATGAATCTGCACTGCAATGGAAATCCGGTGGCATAACCATTATGCTGAAAGATGAACTTGTTCACCCTGCATTCTCATGGCCACGTAGTCTCCTTAAATACAAGATCGATTTCGGGAGTTCTGGTAACCCGGGGCAGGAACTCCTGCTCAGAGAAAAAGAAACAGGGAAGCGAATTCCTTTTCAGCTGAATGCCGATACGCTTTGCTTTATGTCTGATCTCCCATCCGGGGCTGTTAAAACCTTTGAGCTGCTCCCTGCAAGCGGAAAAATGCCAAAAGATGCTCCCCCTGTTCAGATCCTGAAAACTACTGATTATTACGAGCTGGATAATGGGAAGATCAGAGTACAAATTCCCGCCCATCAGAAAGCAAAGATACAGGCTCCTATCAGCCGTTATGGCGATGCCAGACATTGGCTTGGACATGGCGAAATGCAGCTGAACAATTTCAAGCGTTTCAGTGTCGAGATTCTGGCAAAGGGTCCGGTACAGGTGGTATTCAGGATGCAGTATGAGCTGGAAGGCAACAGGCGTTATACGGTGCTGCTGAAATTAACGGCAGGGATGGAGTTTGCAGAGCTGGAAGAGAAAATGTATGGTTTTGCAGTAAGGGAAAAGTTATCCTGGAAAATAGTTTGGGACGGCATTGTCCCAGATCACCGTTATGCGTCTACCCGTGTGGAACCGGGGAAGGCCCGGGCATCTGATTTTAACGACTGGGAACCAATGGAAGGTAGGACGACAACTGGCGAACAGCACCCACTGCTTGCAAGAGACCAGCAAAATGGAAAAGACGGACTTCTTCCGTTCCGATTAGCTCCCTATGATAACTGGTTATCATGGTGGCGCCTGCCTGGTGTTGCTTTCAGCAGTGGAAAGGAAAAAACGACAATTGGACTCTTCATCAAGGATACGGAGAAATGGAACGATGGCAAGTATGCCCTATGGGGTTCAAAAAAAGACTTGAATATCAGCTTTCATTGGAACAACCAACGGCTGGATTATACTTTTCCGCTGGTTACAGGCAGCCGTTCAACCGCATTGGCCGCTTACCCTCAGGAGAAAGATTTACTCAACAATTCATCACTAGCCTACATAGACGACCTTCGGCGCTGGCACGGCTGGATTCCGCTGGATAAAGTGAAAAACTGGATACTGAACTATGAGACGCCGGAAAGCGGATATCCGAGATTTTTTAAACCAGAAAATGCGACCCCAAACCTCAGTCTCACAGCACTGGAGCAATCATTGTCGGCGAACTTGCAGGTGATCGCGAAAGGATCCGAAAGGATCAACGGACCTACTCCGGTTGGTTCAAGAATTTATTATGATCAGATCGTTCCTGCCTTTGATCTGAATGCCGCGAAGATGCCTATTTCGCAATACCGTAGGCTACGGGCATGGTATCTCTTTGTGAGCTACCTCTATCAGGATGAAGCGCTGATGCCCTTGCGCAACCTGTTGAGCGGACACCCCAATTTCATGGCAGATATTAAAGGAGTGACTGGCCTTGCAGCCTTTCTTTTCCCCAAACATCCTGACGCAGCCCGCATGGCTAATCATTTTGAGAAAATGATAAAGCTAAACTTTAATTACCATATCCGCCCGGATGTACCAGGCTGGGAAGCTATGGGAGGAAGGTGGACCGAAAATCTGGCTACCTATACCTGGGCGGCACTCACTCCTATGGTGCGTACAAATGAGTTGCTGCGTCGTCACTTTGATGGTAAAAACAGGATTCTTCAGCCAGGTGTATCTTCGTTGGGAAACTGGCTCTTGAATTCGGTCAGCTCTCCATTGGAAAGTTTGGGTAACAGAAGAGCTTATCCCCCGCAGGGTGCACATGCCCGCACAACTGAGGATGGACTGCCAGACGTACTTCGCCTGTTTGCGCAGCAACTGATGTATTATGACCCTAAGCTAAGTAAGCAGCTGTTATGGTTAACTGATACGAATGATAAACCTTTTGAAAGTACAAAAGAAAAAGCTAAAGTCTGGAAAGATCTGTCTGACGCTGGATGGGGAAACTATAAAGGCATAAATCCCTGGTTGAAGTCGGCCAAGTTTACTGGTTATGGTTTTGTCTTGAGATCTGCTTTCGCTACTAAGGATGAGATGTACGTCCATCTCCAGCAGATTGACGAAGGGCCAAACTATCGCTGGGGCCGCGCTGCTATGGGAGGGAACGGGGTGATTTATTATTACGCCAATGGCAAAAATTATAGCCACAATGGTCCGGAAGATGCCGGCGACGGGCCATTTGGAGATACGGAAAGGATCACGAATTTCGGGGTGAAAAAGCCTGGGGGCTATCGTGCAATCGGGCCTTACCGAAGTGTAGGCCGCAATGATCTCACTGAGCCATTATATGATTTTGGTTTTGCACAGTTCGCCTCTGTTTTGAGTAATAAAGATATCGCACGCGACTACCGGTCGAGGAGTATTCTTCAGTCGTCATCAGATTATATTGCTGTATTTGACGAAGTCTCTGATCCGCAAACGGAGGGCAGGTTTTCCTGGTTCGTAGGGGCGAATGACGAATTTCCCTATATCCATCAGCTGATGCCTGGAGCTGCTTTTAAAGATGCAGATTTGGTCCCTGGCAAAAGCAGTTACCACAAAGATCCCCCTGTGCTGCCCACTAAAGGCCGCTACTACGATGGAAGAGGAAGTTTCCTGACTATCGTGACCCATAAGCCTGAAATCAGCGTACAAAAAACAGATTTCGGCTGCATTGTTCAGAAAAAAGACCGGCAGACTGATTTGATTTTCCGAAACATTAAGCCGGTACAGTACGCCAAAGACGGAATAAGCTTCAGTGGCAGAGCGGGGATTGTACAGTTTCAATCAGGCAACATCTCCGCAGCATTATTTGAGGGTACGGTGATCAGTATCCCGGGAATCCAAATCGAACTTCCCACAGGCAGCAAAGCCGGAATCAGTATTCAACAAAGCGCTACAGGTTATAGTGGCATAGTCCAGAGCCGCAATGCTGAAAAGTTAGTTTTTGGTCTTACTGATCCTCAACTCCGTTTTTATCTTGACGGAACCAGGACTGATAATTTTACTATCCCTGCAGGTAAACATCGCTGGGCCTGGAGCAGTACAGTGTTAAGGCCTGATACACCTGGAATTAACGCTTTTATAGCAGGTAATATAGTTATCGGTCAGACTCCACATGCACCGGAAGGGTTAATGCTTGATCTGACTGGCAGGGAAACCAGGATCAGCTGGGGCAGCACGCCGGGAGCCGAAACTTACCGGCTATACAGAATATCCAGGCCTTCGGCCGCTGGTCCTGTAAAGATCTATGAGGGCAGAATGAACCAGTTCAGGGATCAGAAGCCCCGGTCAGGGTTAATTTATGATTACATAGTTACAGCGCTGAATAGCAGTAATGAAAGTAAAAACAGTACGGTCGCCAGCACCGACCCTTCTAGTTTTCTCAACTGGGAACCTATGCGCGGCGAGGGATTCAGAAGAGATACTGAAAATCATGAAAATGGTTTCCCTGAATTTGACCCCCTCAAAGAAGATGAAATGCCAGTTTTAGTCTATCCAATCAATAAACAAAAATAACATGACAACTATGATTAAGCCGATGATCGTTTGTGGATTGCTCTGCATTTTTCATCTTTCCTCATCCGCTCAGAAAGCGGGGGTTCCAAACAACAAAAGTCCACTTGCACTGGTACAAACGGTTGCCGACAGGATCATCAGGGAAACGCCATTTAAATTTCAGCTTGTTCCTCAACCCAATCATCCACAGTTTGACTTTGTACAATATGTGGATTTTGGAAAGACTTTTGGTCTGGGTAGCCCGGCTGTCGCTTATGCAATCAGTCAGTTCGATAGTAAGAGTGATACTTCTTTTATGATCCAGGTAAGTCATAACGATGCGCTGAAAATCTGGGTCAATCAGGAAGTAGTGTACCAAAAAGAGGGTGCAAGGCCTCTGAAAATTCAACCGAGGGAAAGGGATATTTTTCTGGAATATGAATTCCCTGTGAAGCTCAGGAAGGGATTGAATCAGATATTGCTAAAGTCTGAAACACGCGGGAAGGAATGGATATGTTATCTGCAGCCAAAGGGGGCGCTGATCGAAGAAAGAAAACCATGGAATCCGGACTTGAGTATAGCGAAGCTTCCGGGCGTCACAGCTGGCGTCGCAAAACTCAGCAACTGGCTTGTTGCCGGGCCTTTTATGGTTTCTGGAAAATATCCTTCAAGTACTGCGTATGGTCCTGAACGAGGTTTTGAGATAGGGAAACTCTATTCGGACGGGATGAAAGATATCAGCTGGACCATCCCGAAGCTGCAGATTTTTGCCGACGTCATCAATCCACAACCGTATTGGGGAACCTATTACAATTGGAATTACCATGCCGGGGGGCTGGCCTGGGCAATGTCTCATCTTGCCGAAGCTTCTGGACAGAGAAAATATGAGGATTATTCGCAGCGCTGGACAGATTTCATGCTGGAAATAAAGCCCTTTATTGGCTATCAGGTTAAGGAGCTGAACGGCTTCCAGTCTACCCATCATCAGCTTTTCAATACCCCGTTGCTGGATTTTACTGCGGCCCCGGCTCTGCCATTCGTCTATCGACTGGTGAAAGATAAAAATTTTGAGAAGCGTCTTGAGTACGAAGCATTTGTAAATGACGTTAAAGACTATGTGGTTCATCATCAGATTAGAATGCCGGAAGGAAATTTTACGAGAGAGACTCCAGAGCAATATACGACCTGGGTGGATGACATGTTTATGGGTATCCCTTTCCTCGTTCAGGCCTCGATGCAAAGTAAGGAGCCCAAAGAAAAAAATGCCCTGCTGGATGATGCGGCAAGACAGGTGCTGGCGTTCAATAAGCAATTGCTCAATCCATCCACAGGATTGTACCATCATGCACAATATTCGCGACGTAAGGCAAGACTTCCATACTGGTCGCGCGCTAATGGCTGGGCGATCTGGGCCAGTACCGAAGTGTTGCTGCAGCTGCCGAAAAATCATCCTCTGCGAGAACAGATTCTGGCCGCGTATCAGCGTCATGCAGATGCGCTTGTAAAACTTCAGGATCAGCAGACGGGTTGCTGGCATAATGTGCTCGACCGCCCGGATTCTTACGACGAGCTTTCAGGAACTGCTATCATCAGTATGAACATCGCACGCGGTATCAATCAGGGATGGCTGAGAAAGGAGAAATATCTTCCAGCGGTGCAGCGGGGCTGGAATTACATTGCTTCATGCATTGACCCGGATGGTACGGTGCACAAAATCTGTGTAGGTACCATGAGTAGTGAAAATGTAAATGATTATATGAACAGGCCGACCGCAGATAATGATTCGCACGGATTGCTTGGCCTGCTGTTTGCCGGTATTGAAATTGATAAATTATTCAGATCAACCTTATGAGAATTCATCGTGTCAGATATGCTGTATTACTGATTTTAAACCTGATCATTGTTGCTGGAATTAGTAGCGCTCAGGCCCCGGCGGCAAAGGATTCAAATCCACCGATTGCCATACCTTTTACCTTGAAAGTAGCAGGATATGTCACCCTTGTTGTTGAAAATCAGGATGGTGTTCGTGTAAGAAATCTGGTCTCAGACACTTGGTACAATGCGGGGAATAACACAGCATGGTGGGATGGACTTGATGACTTGGGCCGTGACGTGGAGGCTACCCATCACGGCGTTTACCATATTCCGGCTAAATTCGTTGCACCCGGAACTTATAAAGTACGGGGCCTGGTACACGAGAAGATCAAGACCTCGTATGAATTTTCTGTGTATACAACGGGTAATCCTCCCTGGAGTACCAATGACCATACCGGCGGCTGGCTCGCCAACCATACCCCACCTCAGGCAGCATTGTTTGTGCCTGCTGCTAAGTCTCCTGCCGGTCAGCCGGTTGTTATGCTGGGAAGTTATATTACAGAAGGGCCTGATGGCCTTGCATGGGTAGACCTGGATGGGAAGAAACTTGGGGGAAAAAAGTGGGTCGGTGGAGCATGGACAGCGGCACCATATCTCGCAGCAGATGCAGGTGCGACGGCATCAACAGGAATTTATGCCTATGTAGCTTCGGTATGGGAGACCGCAAAGCAATCCGGAGAAGCCGAACTGAGGATCACAGGTCTGACCGCAAAGGCGGATAAGAAAGTATTACTGCAAAACATAGGGCTGCTGAAAGATAAGGCGGATAAGAAGACTGAGATGACTGGTTTTGCGGTTAGCGACGGAACGGGAGTGATAAGTCTCTTCAGCAGAAATCAATTGCTGCTTGCTGATTTGAGCAATGGAAAGACGGTCAGTACCTCTGAATTGAAAGCTCCCCGGGGACTGGCGTTTGACAAAGACAAACATTTGCTGGTACTCTCGGGTAATCAGCTGCTGAAATTTAATTCTGTGGCAGACCTTGGTAGTTCTGCAGCTCCTCAGGTTTTGATTTCCAAAGGGCTGGAAGCACCTGTTGCTGTGACGCTCGATGCTGCCGGAAACCTGTACATCAGTGACGGGGGTAATAGTCATCAGGTGAAGGTGTTTTCGGCGAAGGGCAGTTTTATACGCGCAATTGGTAAACCCGGCGCACCAAAGGCGGGCCTCTATGATGAACTGCATATGAATAATCCTGCGGGCATCACTATCGATGAAAAGCAGCAGTTATGGGTCACGGAAAACGACTTTTTACCAAAAAGGGTAAGTGTATGGTCGCTCGATGGTAAATTACTGAAAGCATTTTACGGACCAGCTAAATATGGCGGTGGTGGCGCCATAGACCCTGTTGATAAGAATAAGTTTTACTATGGAGAGGAAAGTCTGGGTGCCATGGAGTTTGAGCTCGACTGGACAAAGGGCAGCTCAAAACTAAAGCGTATACTTTACCGCAGCAGTAGTGAAACACTGCCACTTCCGAGCAGGAGTGGAGCTCCGGAAACGGTTTTATATTCCAAAGGGAAGAGATATTTTACTAATTGCTATAATTCCAACCCCACCAGTGGAAACGCAGTAACTTTCATATTTGCAGAAAGGAACGGTGTGACTTTTCCTGCAGCGGCTATGGGCAGAGCAGATCAGTGGGATCTGCTGAAAGAAGAGCGTTTCAAAAAGCTGTTGCCAGCAGGTGTGGATTTAAATGCAAAAAACGACAAGGCACTTGCATATTTTATATGGGTGGACCTGAATGCAGATGCGCAGGTACAACCAGAGGAGCTGAATTTTGAAAAAGGTAATGCCATGGGGGTAACTGTAATGAAAGACCTGTCCTTCTGTATTGCACAACTTGATGGTAAAGCAGTACAATTTCCGGTGGACAGCTGGACTTCAGAAGGTGTTCCTGTATATCAGTCTTCAAACAGGAAGATCCTTGCGGAAGGGCTGCAGCCTTCAGCCTCATCTGGGGGTAATCAGGTACTGGCAGCGGCAAATGGCTGGACGGTAGCATTGAATGGAATTCTTCCCTTTAACCGGTATTCTCTGAGCGGTGCTAAAAATGGAAAGGCGATGTGGAGCTATCCTAATCTGTGGCCGGGACTACATGCTTCACACGAGGCGCCCATCCCTTCTTTCCCGGGGCAGCTGATCGGCACGACGCATCTGTTGGGTGGTTTAATGGAAAGCGCAGGTGCAGGTATAGCTGAACTATGGGCTGTAAACAGCAACCACGGTATGGTTTACATCTTTACCAGTGATGGCTTGTTTGTGACTACACTTTTCGAGCCTATGCGTACCGGAAAGCGCTGGCAAATGCCAGCCGCCAGTCGTGGGATGAGCCTCGAGGGCTTGAGTCTAGCAGAAGAAAATTTCTGGCCTACCATTACCCAGCTTCCTGGAGGAGAGGTATATCTGGTGGACGGTGGGCGCAGTAGTATAGTAAAAGTAGATGGATTACAAAGTCTTCGTGAAATAACTGCAACTTCAATCATTGTAAAAGAAAATGATCTGGATAAAAGCCGTCTTTTCCTGGCTGGTGCCGAAAATGCCCGCCAGCAGGGCCAGAGAAAAAAAACTTTGCGTGTAGATTTGCACAACAAACCGCTGCTGGTTGATGGGAAGTTTGACGACTGGACGGGAGCAGATTGGGCAGAGATCGATCAACGTGGTGTGAAAGCTAATTTTAATTCCAATTCCAAACCATATGATATCAAAGGGGCAATTGCGGTTGCTGGTGACCGACTATTTCTGGCCTATGAAACCGGCAATGCTTCCTTGCTGAAAAACTCAGGCGAAATGCCGGCAGCTCTGTTTAAAACGGGAGGTGCGCTGGATCTGATGATCAGTTCTGATCCCGCGGCGAAGTCTGATCGCAAGATGCCTGTAGCAGGAGATCAGCGATTGCTGGTGACATTGATTAAAGGAAAGCCCAGAGCACTTTTATACCGGGCGATTGTTAGTGGTGTGAAGGAAGCAGATAAAGTGCCTTTTACCTCTCCATTGAGGACTGTCACCTTTGATCAGGTAGAAGATATCAGTGATAAAATACAATTCGCCGCTGGTAAAAATGGAGAATATGAAGTATCAGTACCCTTGGCTTTGCTAAATTTAAAACCTGCCGCGGGGATACAGCTGAAAGGTGATATCGGGATTCTCAGAGGAGAGGAGGAACAGACTGTTGCGAGGGTTTATTGGATGAATAAAGCAACAGGGATTGTTTCAGATGTGCCTTCAGAAGCGGAGCTTACACCTGCTTTGTGGGGTACGCTCAACTTTGAAGGCACAAAATAATATTTATTGCACTGTCGTTTCAGAGTAACTTACAGCAGAAGCAGCAACCACAGGGGCTTTCTTAGCACCTCCTCTGTTTGATCGTGCTGTTCTGGAATACACAGAAATCTCACGGTTAAAAAGAAATTGGAACAATAACCTGGTGTATGAAGTATGATAGCCCAGGCTTTCATAGTGCTGATCTGCGATCGCTTTTAGCTGCGGCAATTTATTCCATGGTACCGAAGGGAAATCATGGTGCTCATTGTGAAAGCCTACGTTTAGGTTTACCAGATTTAATCTGCCATAATAACTTTTTGTTTCCTGATGATCTCCATGTGTGAGGAAGTGCTCCTGTACCCATCTTGCTCCAAGCGGGTGCAAGCCCACAGAGAAGAAAAAGCTCAGTGTTAAAAATGTAAAGGCCATCCATCCGAACAGGTAAACAATTGCAGTAGCAAATACAACTTGAACGGCAATATTAATTACCGTCCAGGTATCAAATAAATTGATCTCCTTTAATCGCATGGGTCTGAGTGCCTGAAAAATAGGGTAAAATAACAACCATACAGCTTTGCCGGCGGTAGAATTATTGATCAGTTTGGCTTCCCAGCGATTGGGCATATCAGCGTCCAGTTCTTCAACCCCCTGGTAAGAGTGATGCTTCATATGGTATTTCGTGAAGGATACTGCGCTTGGAAAAATCAGCGGAAGATTTGCAATGATACTGCTGATGACATTTAATGTCTTATTTTTAAATACCAGGTTATGTGAACATTCGTGGATACAGATAAACAGGGTATGGCAGGCGAAAGCACCAATAAGGTATGCTGCAATCACACTCCACCACCAGGCCTGGTATTGCAGAATTCCTGCGAGGGTTACCTGCAGACCTACACAAAACAAAATAATGAGGAAGGTGTATGGGTTACGGCCGATCAGCGATCTGATCTCCGGATGTTCTTTTATAATCGTTTTTGTACGCAGCTTATGCGGTTCCACTTCGTCCGACCAGTTGAAGCTAGTTTTTTTATTCATAGTAGTAGTTTTGCTAGGAAGCAGTAAGATATGTTTTTAAGATGACAAACTACTCGTTTGAAAGTATAAATAGTCGTTATTTTAAGTAAATGTGTTGGATTTCAAATAAAACGATGAATCTTTAGCTATTAAAATATTAAAACGATTTTTTGATCATCAGAAATTGTTTGCGATGATTATCTATATTTGCCGTAATCATGAAAATTAAATACCTACTTCTACTGGTGTGTGCAACTGTATGTTTCACCTCTTGTTCAAAAGATAGTTTCGACGCTGATGCACAGTTCAGGTACGATACTACAGCTATCCGCAAATTTATTATTGCCAATAACATTCCTGCAGTAAAAGATAACTCTGGCTTGTTTTACCAAATCATTGCTCCTGGTACTGGCTCAGCTACCTATACTGCAAATACTCAAATCACTGCTGAGTATGAAGGGAAATTATTAGATGGTGCTGTTTTTGATGCCACAAAAAGTGGATCGCCAGTTACCTTTGCATTGGGCGGTGTAATTACCGGTTGGCAGATCGCAATTCCGCGTATACAGGCCGGAGGTAAGATCCGTATGATTATTCCTTCTGCATATGGTTACGGAAATTCAGGTGCCGGCGCTATTCCGGCAAACTCCATCCTTGATTTTACAGTTACGCTTACAGCGGTAAAATAATTGCTGATATCAGGGTGCAAATTGTGCCCTGATATCGCTATACTGCAAATCTTTATAATTTTCTATGTAGATGCTACATGGCGGCAACTCCTCCTTAGTATGGCTGCTGAGTACGCCCACAACACGCATTCCTGCGTTTAAAGCCGCCGATACGCCTGAAAATGAATCTTCAAAAACGAGGCACTGGTCAGGGGAGACTCCAAGATTGCCTGCAGATTTCAAATACACCTCAGGATCAGGTTTATGTTTGGAGACGTCTTCACTGGCGAGTACAGATCCGAAATGCTTTCTGATGGGTACTTTCGTGAGAATTAGGTCCAGGTTTGCACGCGGTGCAGAGGTAGCTACCCCAAGTTTCACACCATTGCTTTTTAGGTCTGCAATGAAATCCACAATGCCGGCAATCGGATCAATATGCGGTTCATAGATCTTCCGGAATAGTCCCTCCTTTTCGTCTTCCATCTGAAGAAACTCTTCTCCGGTAACAGGTCTTTTTAAAAAATGACTGAGGATATAACTATTGCTTTTACCAAACATATGCTGGGCAAACTCTTCATCTGTGGGAGCGAGATTTCTTGCAGAAAAAAACTCGCGGAAGGCTAGGGAATGATAGGGGTTGGTATGGCAGATTACACCATCCATATCAAAGATCACAGCAATTTCATTATTCATGCCGCAATTTACCATGTTTAGCTGAAAAATACTCACCGCTATAGGGGATTTAAAATTTTGTGCTTTTTAGCAAATTTTGCTGAATGATTTTAAACACTTCTGAAATATACGATGTCGTTATCATCGGCGCCGGCCAGGCCGGCCTTTCCGCAGGATATTTGCTTAACCAGCATCATCTCAGCTATGTAATCTTTGAACGTGGCAACATCGGGGAATCCTGGCTCAACCAGCGCTGGGATTCTTTACAACTGGATACACCCTCATGGATGAACTGTTTACCGGGAGAAATTCCTGATCCGGTAAACAGCGGCAGATTTACGGAAGCAAAAGATTTTTATCAGGGACTGGTTGAATATGTTCGGATAAATGATATTATAGTAAAGGAGCATTATCAGGTAACTGCTGTAGATAAAGATGACAGCACAGGACTGTTCGATATAGAAACCATCCATAAGGGAGAAATGAAAATCTGGCTTGCGAAGAAAGTAATTGTGGCTTCAGGAACATTGAACGAGCCTGTGATCCCTTTAATGAGTAAAGAATTACCAGCTCAGATGATGCAACTTCATTCTTCCCAATACCGAAATCCTGACCAGTTGCCTGCAGGCAATGTATTAATCGTAGGTGGTGCAAAATCAGGGGCTCAGATCGCTGAAGAACTGGCCGCAACAGTACATAAAGTTTACCTTGCAACAAGTAAGGTCGGCCGGATACCACGGCGGTACAGGGGCGAGGAAATCACGAAGTGGTTAGTTGGCTCAGGCAATTTTGACATGAAAGGTGATGATTCCGATCCTGCACTTTCTGGTAATGGAGCTCCTTTTTTAATCTCTGGCGGTGGTCTTCTGGGGCATACTTTGAGTTTACAGGGATTATATAGGGAGGGAGTAACACTTTTGGGCAGACTGCTCGGGGCAGAGGAAGGAAAGCTTCTTTTTGCGTCAGATACCGTTGATAACATCCGTTTTGGTGATGAGGTATCTGCAAAATTAAAACAGATGGTTGATGGTTATCTAGAGAAAAATGGCATTGAGGCTGTAGAGGGCGAACTGGATGAAGCTGATCTGCCGGACCCTACCGGATTAAGCGCTTCGCCTGATACCGAACTGGATATCGCAGAACATGGAATTACTGTTGTAATCTGGGCTACTGGGTTGCGAGGTAGTTTCGGATGGCTAAAACTGCCAGTGTTTGATCAGCAAAGTAAGTTGGTTCATGAGCAGGGAGTATCACCGATCAGGGGGCTTTTTTTTCTGGGATTTCCATGGCTCCGCAGCCGCAAATCAGGAGTGATCTATGGTATGAAGGAAGATGCAGCATTTATTGTTGAACAACTGCTGAAGCAGTGAGTTACTGCTGTTGCTGAATTTGCTGCATTAATTCGAGATTTCTGCGATAACTATTGCTCTGACCTACCGGAATTTCTGGTTCCGGATCATTAATTTCTGCGACAGGATCAAGGGTTTCTGTTACTCCGTCATCATAACTTACAATCACCTGGACGGTCAATTTATGACTTGAGGCACCTTTATAAACTCCTTTGACCGGTGAGCAATCTGTAAAACTTCTGCCATAGGCAAGAACAACATAGGTTTCATTGGCAATACAGTTGTTAGTGGGATCAAGTCCCAGCCATCCGTAAGAAGGTATGTATGCTTCTACCCAGGCATGGGTAGCACCTTCACCGCGCATACCGTTCTTATTGGGGCAAATATAACCACTTACATACTTTGCCGGAATATTAACCATCCTCAGCATTTGTGAAAGAATATGGGCGAAATCCTGACATACGCCGGCTTTCAGCTTCCAGATTTCGTCCAGCTGGGTTTGAACAGTTGTTACCCCCTGTATGTAATTAAATTTTTCATAGACGAAAGTACAGTAACTGAGGGCAGTCTGATAGGGGGTGCCAATTTCTGGAATGCTCTCACTGATCATCATTCGCAATTGCGTTAAGCCATCAAATGCTTCCCATTTCAAGTAATCAATATAGGGAACCTGGTAGCGTAACCTTTGGATTTCGTCCCATTCCATTGCTCCAAACATCGTCTCAGATGGTAATTCCTTCGCTGTTGTAGTTACCGTGAGTTCAGAATAAATTTCCAGTTCCCTGTGCCGCTCGCTATAGGTGAAGAATCCAACCTGATTACCATAGTAATCTACAAATGTATCTACACGGGGTTTTCCTGAAATTTTCAAATCGTGTTTCAGCACTTTCTGGTGCTCATTTTCTTTAGGATATAAGATGATATGATTCACACTGTCTTTCACCAGGGACTCATAGGTATATTTCGTAATATGTTTAATGTTAAACTCGGGCATGTTGAAAGTTTTTAAGACAATGAAAAACAAGTTTGGTTGAAAGCATTTCCTATGCCGTACAGTTCGGACTTGATTTCTGCGAGAAACAGGTGCAGGTCATCTTGTTTCAGTCCCTTGAGTGCACTGTATTTTACTTTGCTCTGCAGTCTGCCGATTAGAAACGCCAGGTCTCCCGGATTAATATGCCCGTCAACCTTTAAACGCTCAAAATACTTATTCAGCTGGTTCATGGAATAGATAACCGACCTCGGAAATTCGTTGTTCAGTACCACCTGAGCGAGTACATTTTCTGCTTCAATACCCTGGCGATAAGTTTTTAAATACAATTCATAGCCGCCTATCGATAGTAACAGATGTTTCCAGTAACTCGTGTTGGTGAGCAGGTCGGGATTGTGATCTACGGATCCAAACTTGATATCAAGGACATCAACCGATTGAATACTGCGTTCGAGGTATTTTCCTATGCGCATAAAACTACTGCATTCATTTCTGGGCATTGTAACCTCTGTAGTGCCATAAAACAAAGTTCCCTGCTTGATCAGAATATCCAGCACCGAGATCGGATCATCCTTTTTTAGCATGAGCCTGAGCTTTGGATCTTTTACCGTATGATAATACTCATTGAGACACTGCCATACATCTTTCGTAATGTGATCCTGCACACTGCGCGCGTTCTCTCTAACCTGCGTAATGATGTTGATAATAGAATTGGGGTTATTCCTGTCCGTCACCATAAACTGCAGTACAGCACGACTGTTGAACTCAATCCCTTCAGCACCCCCGGGATCGGAACCACAAAAAATGCGGATCACCGGGCGCCATGAAAATTCGGACACTGCATCCTGCGAAGCTGCATAATTTATTTTAAGCATGCGCAACATACCATCCGTTCTTTCTACATAACGGCTCATCCAATATAAACTCTCTGCAACCCTGCTTAACATATTATTCTGATCATTTAATTTATGAAAGTACCCATGTATCTTTACTGCCACCGCCCTGTGAACTGTTTACTACCAATGAGCCTTCTTTTAGGGCTACCCTTGTTAACCCGCCGGGAACGATGGTGATCCCGCTGGGTCCGCAAACGGCAAAAGGCCTGAAATCGACTCTTCTGGGCTGTAATACTCCATTCATATAACATGGTGCTGAGGACAGGCTGATCGTTGGCTGCGCGATAAACTGACGCGGATCCTTCATGATCTCCGTTTTATATGCTTCAATTTCTTCAGGACTGGCTGCGTGTCCCATCAGCATCCCGTAACCTCCGCTGCCGTTGGTTTGTTTCACCACCATATTATGAATATTATCAAAAACATGCGCACGTTCTTCTTTATTTCCCAATTGATAAGTTGGTACGTTTTTTAACAAAGGTTCTTCGTTCAGGTAGTACCTGATCATGTCGGGTACATATACATAAACCGCTTTATCATCTGCTACACCATTGCCAACTGCGTTTACGATGGTGACGTTTCCTTTGCGGTATGCATTCATCAGGCCCGCTACCCCCAGCAAACTATTGGCATTAAAAACCAGCGGATCCAGGTACTCATCATCAACCCGCCGGTAAATAACGTCTACCTGCTGCAATCCGGCAGTAGTTTTCATATAGACTTTATGATCTTCAACAATCAGATCGGGACCTTCTACCAGTTCAATTCCCATTAATCGGGCAAGGGTGGTATGTTCAAAATATGCCGAGTTGAAGCTGCCGGGACTCAGCAGTACGATCGTAGGGTTGTCAATTTGCCGCGGTGATAATTCCCGAAGATTATTGTATAATACATTTGGATATTCTGTTACACTCCTGACCTTACACTGCGGTAGCAGGTCCGGAAACAGCCTCTTGGTAATCTCGCGGTTCTCGAGCATGTAGCTTACTCCTGAAGGGGTACGCACATTATCCTCAAGAATATAGTATGTGCCGTCGTTGTCCCTGATGAGGTCAATACCTGCAATATGAATGTAAATGTCATGAGGTACTTTTACATTACACATTTCCCTCAGAAAATGAGGGCAGGAATAAATAATCTCGATGGGTACAATTCCATCTTTTATGATGAACTGATCACTATAAACGTCTTTTAGAAAAAGATTTAAGGCTGTCACCCTTTGTTTAATACCTTTTTCAATATATTCCCACTCCTTAGCATTAATGATCCTCGGAATGATATCGAAAGGGAAGATCTTTTCGATGCCCTCCCCACTGTTATAGACAGTAAAGGTGATTCCCTGACTCATAAAAAGAACTTTGGATAACTCTTCTTTTTTATTGAGTTCCTCAGTAGATTCAAGTTCAAGGTAATCCATAACTATTTTGTACTCATTCCTGACCTGTTTCGAATGATCAAACATTTCATCCCAGGTATTGCCGGGCATATTATATAATTCTGTGTGTGTATTTTTAATCATATTAGCCGGATGATATAATTTCAGGTGAAATATTGAGAGTATGAGTGTTTTATTTTGTTAAAATATGAATATTTATGTGTTATAAACAAGTTTATTATAGATAACATCTGTTAATATCGAATTATTTTAGTAAAATGAACTGATTTTAGAGCTGGCAGATGTAATTAGCAATAGATTTAATGTAAAGAGATGTTATGACGTATTGTTTGGGTATAAAAGTTAAGGATGGATTGGTGGCAATCGCAGATACAAGGGTCACGTCGGGTACCGATACTACTGAGAAAAAGAAAATATATCTCTATCAGAAAGACAAATACTCGCTTTTCATCATGACCAGCGGTTTGAGGTCTGTGAGGGACAAAGCGGTACTCTATTTTAAAGAGCGGATTGATGAAGGTATAGAACACAATAAGTTGTATAAAGCAGTAAATGACTTTGGGGAGCAGGTAAAACGTGTAGCCAGGGAAGACAAAGAATCGCTGGAAGCATCAGGATTTAAATTTAACCTGAATACCATTATCGGCGGGCAGCTGAAAGACGATGAAGAACATAAGTTGTTTTTGTTGTATCCCGAAGGAAACTGGGTAGAATTGGGACAGGGAGCGCCATTTGTAATTGTAGGTAACTCAGGTCATGGTAAGGCTATTCTGAACAGGACGCTGAGTAATGAATCGAGTATGCACATGGCATTAAAAAGTGGCTTTCTCTCTTTTGATTCTACCCGGGTGAGTGCAAATGATGTTGATTTTCCGATTGATGTGGTGTTATATCAAAACAACAGTTTTGAGATGATTGAACAGCGGTATACAAAAAAAGATCTTGAGAATATTTCTGAGCAGTGGGCAGAAGAACTAAAAATGGCATTGGATAGGATCCCAACCGACTGGATGGATACAGCCTTTAATAAAATGCAGGTTTCTAATGACAATGAAATATGAAGTTTGAAGTAGCTGCAAATGTATCTTATAAAGCATTTTCAGATGCCACGCTGATTCTGAATGTGCAGCCATTCAGATCTTCAGAGCAGGTGGTGCTGGAAGAGAGTTTTACAACCAGTCCGGCATTGAAAATGAAAGAACTGAACGCGATGTCCGGTGAGAAAAGGTTCAAAATTATTGAGATCCCCGAGGCAGGTGATATTACGGTTAGCTATAAGGCAATTGTGGAGAATCGATTCAAGATTATACCTGCTGAAAAACTTGATGATGTGCCGATTAGTTTGATGCCTGCCTCTGCATTGAATTATCTAAATCCCAGCCGTTATTGCCAGTCGGATAGATTATACAGATTCGCTTACCATCAGTTTGGAAGTCATCAGCATGCGTATCAAAAAGTAATGGCTGTGCGCGATTGGATTTATAGAAATGTGCAATATGGTGGTTTTACCACCGCACAAACATCAGCATATGATACCATTACCGAACAAATAGGAGTGTGCCGTGATTTCGCTCATCTTGGAGTGGCGCTGTGCAGAGCGCTGACCATTCCGGCCAGATATTTCACAGGATATGCTTACCGCCTTACCCCACCAGATTTTCATGCCTGTTTTGAAGCCTATTTGGGTGGTCACTGGATCGTGATTGATGCTACTAAACTCGCTCCCTTAAATGGCCTGGTGAAAATTGCTACAGGGGTCGATGCTGTAGATACAGCCTTTGCGAGTATTTTTGGTAATCTCCAGTTTTTGAATATGAATGTCAATACAAAATCACTCAACGCCGTGTTTGAGGAGCTCGACTTTGATTCAACTTCACAAGGATACTCTTATATTTAACTACGCTTCCCGACGACCTCTTGGGTGATCTTTTTCTTCTATTCCAAGGTCTCTGAGACATCTGTCGTAACCATCTTCAAAACCCTGTTTCAATAATCTGCTTTTTTCATCTGAGTTGAGTTCCCGCATCTTGTTGAAGTAATCTGAAGATATAGCATGCATCGGGATCATACGCACCTTTACAAGGTGCCGGTTTCTTAGTAGTTTCATAGCTATAG
The DNA here is from genome assembly GCF_026239695.1 of Pedobacter sp. MC2016-15. Lineage (GTDB taxonomy): Bacteria > Bacteroidota > Bacteroidia > Sphingobacteriales > Sphingobacteriaceae > Pedobacter. Next base: position 279,824 of record NZ_JAPIVS010000003.1, read on the forward strand.
GGTCTGGTCTATAAGGTATTACGTAAAATTGCTGCGTCTGGTTTAAGGTTTTTGCTACTTTTCTAAAATAATTTTATTTTCTACAAATATTTTCATTTCAGATAACTAAAGTTAGTAATAATTATTAATAAAAGAACTATTTTGTCGTTATTGTTGTCTGTTCGATTTGTAAAATGCAAAATAGTAAATTTCATTATACGTGAAAATCTAATTTTTCAAATTTTTGTAAGAACACGCTGAAAGCCTGACATTCAGGCTTTCAGCGTGTTCTTACAACTATGGAATAATGTCGTATTATTTTTTAGTCCAATCTATTCTGGCAGATAAGAACATAGTAACAGATATAATTACGAACAACCCTATGCTGCCTACGATCAATGCGAGGTCCTGGAGCTGAATGATCACATAGATAAAGCCATAAAAAAGGCTGAGTATCCCGGCAAAGACAACTGCCGGTTTTTTACTTTTTAACAGAGCAGCTATGAAAGAGCTGATCAGAACTACTGTACACAAGGAAGCAATCAGATAAGCGCTGTCAAAACCAATTTGTTCACTGAAAGAAATGAGCAAAGTATAATAGATCGTCATCGCTGCCCCGATCAGTATATATTGTAAAAAGTGAACTTTCCTTTTGAGCATGAGTTCTGAAAAGACAAGAGATATAAAGGTGAGCAGGATAATTAATGTTGAATATTTGGCGCAACGCATTGTTTTCTGGTACTGGTCAACACCTAATATAAACTTCAGGCCAAATGTGTTGTCATCTGCGGCATTTTCAGGTTTTAGGGTGTCATAGGGTAAATCTCTTTCATTTTTTTGTTTTGCAGGCCCCCTGGTGTTGAGTACCGTATTTTTTGCTATCCATTGCTGGGGTACTGTTCTGTTGAAGTGAGCCATTTTCCAGCTGGCAGTAAATTCTTTTGCAGAGATTTTTCTCCTTTCCGGAAGATAGCGGCCGGTAAAACTAGGACTGTTCCAAGCTCCTTCCACAGTAACATTCGTACTTTTACCCAGGTGCTGAAAGTTCAGTTCTGTACTTCCACGGAGGTCGAGCTCAAAATTAAAAGTCAGGGCTGTGTTCTTCTGTGTGCTTAGGTTAGGCAGGCTGACCAGGTTATTCGTAAAGAGATCCAGGGAGCCAAAGTCCGGCTCTACAGCCTGGGACAAACCATCAATTTTAATAGACGGGTTGTTTTTTAAGCCTTTCAGATCACTTAGTCCGATAATTACTTTCGCCTTGTCCCATTGGATCAGCGCCGGGTTGATTCCGGATTTGCTGATTTCCAGTTCGCTGAACTTTCCGTCTACCCTGATTTTGGTATTGTAAACCACTGCATCAAATATTCCCCTGTGTAATACTTCAGGATCCACATGACTATTAATATTCAATACTTCGGGTAAGATATAGATATTGGTGCCGGATGGAGTGTAAGGTAATACAAGCACCGGGCCTTCTATCAGTTGCTTACCTGACCATTTATCAGATATTTCTTTTACTACTTCATCCTGCCGCTCCTCTCGCTCTTTGATTAGCTCCTGAATTGCGTTGGATGGGATCAGCAAAATGAGGGTTAAAAAACCTATGAAACCTAATTTGACTAAAACTGATTCCCCGAACCAGTTCCTTGCGGCAGTTAACTGCGATGTTTGTTGAGTGTCCATGATGAGTTATGTTATAATGAAAGTACTTTGTATTTCAAAGTGTATAGATAAAAAAATTATTTCCGCTGCTGTTTGATTAAATTTTCAAGTGCCTGCAGATGCTTTTTAAAAGCATGACGGCCATTATCAGAGGCAGCATACTGCGTGTTGGGCTTTCTGCCTAAAAAGGTCTTGTTAACTGAAATATAATCCTCTTTTTCTAAAGCTTTTAAGTGGGACGCAAGGTTTCCGTCAGTTACATTTAATAACTCTTTCAGTGAATTGAAATCGTAACGGTCGTTTGCGACCAATACGCTCATAATTTGCAGGCGTATACGGTTTTCAAAGGCTTTATCAAATTCTTCTAATGATACGTTCACTGTTTGTATTTAAAATGCATGACAGAACCGTAGATGATATGAAGCAGACCAAAGCCCATCATCCAAAATAGTATACTATAAGCGGGAAAAAGCATTGCCGCAAGACCTATGATGATCTGGCAGTAGCCCAGCCATTTAACATCGGAAAAGGTAAACTGACTTCCTGCAATCAGCGAGAGTCCATAAAATATCAGTGATGCCGGAGCAATGATCCCATAACTACCCTGAAATAGTAAGATCAGCATGAACAGTCCGCCCGTAAAGAGCGGGATAGACATGTTAACTACTAAACGCTGGCTAACCGGGTTCCAGAAGTTTTCACCTCTTTTGCGTGCCTGTCTGATGGTGAGGAAAATGCATGTAAGTAATGATAACAACAGTACGGTAACCGCTATCAGAAACAATTCTAGTAGTACCCGGGGTTCGGTAACGTATTGGTCTTTGTAGTCCAACTCTCCAAAGTCACTATCAACCAGTTTGTAGCCAATAAATGCGCCTATCAGTGCATAAATCCCCGCCAACACACCTGAAAGTCCGCTGAGTGAGATGAACTTAGTGGAACGTTCCATTAGATTTCTGATGGAGCTGAGTTCGTTATAGATGTCTTTTTCTTGCATTATTGAAAGAACTTTGAAATACAAAGTAAAATATTAATTTTCAACAATGCAAGATTTATCTGATAAGGTTTTACCTATTTATCTTTTATTTTGAAATTTCGTAGATTTAATTAGTCTGATTGCCAGATTTAAGTGTCTTTACGTTGAATCAGCCTGAATTTTACTAATTATATTATGAAAAGAAGAGAACTTGTTAAAAGTTTAGCAGCACTGCCTCTGGCGGGAGGTATTATCGGCAGTGGATTATCTGCTTTTGCAGCAGAGAAACCAGTGGCACCGATACGTGATTTTTTTAAGGAACTGGGTGTAACACCTGTTATTAATGCAGCTGCAACGATGACATTTTTATCAGGTTCACTGATGCTTCCGGAAGTAATGGATGCGATCAACTCTACGAGCCACCACTTTGCAAACATGTATGAACTGCAAGATAAGGTAGGGGCAAAGATTGCTGAAATGCTTCATGTTGAGGCAGCGATGGTTACATCTGGGGCTGCCTGTGCAATGCTGTTGGGAACAGCAGCATGTATCACAGGATTGGATGAGCAAAAAATCAAGATGCTTCCGAACTTTACGGGTGAACGTCCGGAAGTGATCATCCAGAAATCACACCGTTATTTATTTGATCAGGCAATTACCACGACTGGCGCAAAATTCGTAGAAGTGGAAAGTGCTGAAGAGATGGATAAAGCATTTAATGCAAACACCGTGATGGCACTGTTTTTCAATGCTGGCGAAGTTGGGAAAAACCCGATCAGTCACGAGAAGTTTGTAGAGCTCGCTAAAAAGCACAAAGTTCCTTCATTTATAGATGCTGCCGCGGATGTGCCACCAGTTGAGAACCTGTTTAGATTCCAAAAAATAGGTTTTGACTTGGTTACTTTCTCAGGTGGTAAAATGATCAGAGGACCTCAGAGTGCTGGTGTCTTGTTTGGCCGGAAAGATCTCATTGAAGCCGCAAGGGCGAACCACAGCCCAAATGAAGCTCCGATCGGACGACCGATGAAAGTGAATAAAGAAGAGATGTTTGGTATGTATGCCGCGTTGAAGGCATATATTGAGAAGGATCATAAAAAAGAATGGCAAGACTGGCTGGACCGCGCTGCCCGTATGAATAAAGCTTTGGAAGCTGTCCCAACTGTTAAGTCAAAAACTGTGATCGCTCCGGGACCTGCAAATGCCTTTCCTGGTCTGGAAGTGTCATGGGACCAATCAAAATATAAAGTAACTGGTGAAGATGTTAAAACGGCTCTAAAAAACGGTACCCCAAGTATTGTCATCAACGGTAATAAAAATGCATTGCATGTAGGTATTGTGTTGCTGAAACCTGAGGAAGTTGATATTGTTGTCAACCGCGTTAAGGAAGTATTGTTGAAGACTGTTTAAAATTATCTAACCAAATTTTACTGTGAACAAATTTAATATCTACAAGCTGTCTTTAGGTTTAGCAGCTTTGTGCGTACTTACCGTATTGGTACTCCTTTTCACAACTGGTCTTGCACAGGCAGGGCCAGTTGTGATCGCTTTCTTTATTTTGCTGGCTATCGGTTTCAGAGGTTTTCCAACACTCAAAGGCTTTGCCTATACTGTAATTATTTTCGCTGCTGTATCCACAGCACTTTATTATCCTTCTTATTTTGTAGAATATGATGGTTTTAAGTTTGCGGTACTGATTACCCCCTTGATCCAGGTGATCATGTTTGGTATGGGTACTTCAATGAGTCTGGGTGACTTTGTAGGTGTAGTAAAAATGCCAAAAGGGGTTTTTATCGGTGTGTTCAGTCATTTCCTGATTATGCCGTTGCTGGGATATACGTTAGCTAATATTAGTGGATTCGAGCCGGAGATCGCTGCGGGAATTATCCTGATTGGCTGCTCGCCAAATGGGATGGCATCAAATGTGATATCTTATCTGGCGAAGGCGAATCTGGCGCTTTCAATTACGATTACCGCAGTTTCTACTCTGTTGGCGCCCTTGCTGACACCGCTACTAATGAAGTTTTTTGCAGGAGCTTTTATAAAGATCGATGTGATGCATATGATGCTGGATATCCTGAAAATGGTAATCGTCCCTATTGCTGCAGGATTGATCGTAAACAAACTCTTGAAAGGACGTGATAAATGGCTCGAAACGATCATGCCAATGATCTCGATGGCAGGTATTGCGTTTATCATTGTGATTATCACTGCTGCAGGACATGACAGTCTGCTGGATATTGGTTTCAAGCTAATCCTGTTGGTGCTGATCCATAATTTGCTGGGTTATACTTTGGGTTACTGGTCAGGCCGCTTATTCAGAATGAAAGAACGCGACTGCCGTACCATGGCAATTGAGGTAGGAATGCAAAACGGAGGACTAGCCTCCGGATTGGCAAAAGAGATGGGTAAAATGGCCACTGTAGGACTGGCACCGGCAGTTTTTGGACCGCTGATGAACGTCACAGGGTCTATTCTTGCGTCATACTGGCATCGCAAACCAATTACAGATGAAGAGATTCCTGAAGATGAAATTGTTCCTGTAACATAGATTAACAGGGGGATCCTGTTGAATTGTTTACGATTTCTCCAGGATCCCTTTTAAAATGATCAGACTTTTTTCAAGGTCCGTCCCCAGCATTTTATCTACAAAAAGATTGGTAAAGTTAAGTGGATATTTGCTATTTCCTTTCATTTCCCATTTTACTCTTGTTTGGCCAGCTGTTACAAAATAAGTGGTAATAGGAGTGTAGGCAATGCCCTCAAATGGTTTGATGAAACGTACCTCAACATCAATTCCCTCGCCCTCATTAATTTTGATAATTTCCTGCTCACCTTTTCCGGCCTGCTTATTTCCATCCCAGGCATACCTGAAACCGACTGTGCCATCCGTGCCTGTTAGTGTCTTTTTCATGTGAGGATCCATCATTACCCATTTACTGTAATACTCCTGGTTTTTTAAGAACCTGATATAGTCAAACACGGTCTGCCTGTCTTTGTTGATGGTTATCTCTCTGACAACGTGGTACTCTTTTTTTATAAAAAGCGCCATAATGAAAGGAATGGCAACAATCACTGCCAGTACAATTAGAATTTTGATAAAGATGTTCATATGATCAGGTTTTTTAGATGATTATACAAACTTAACCATTGGGGTAATTACCTATGAGGGCTAAACAAGTCAAAGTCAGTGGTGTTTTGCGACATGGTTGGTCTGAAGCTTGTCGCATTTACCCCCCTAATTTGACTGATGCGGGAATCATCTCATAGGTATGGGAGATGTACCTTAGCTGTTATTAAAACTAACCAAAATCTTAAAGAAATGACACAAATTATTGCATACCTGACTTTTGATGGTAACTGTGCAGAAGCCATGAACTTCTACAAAGAATGTATCGGCGGAGAATTGATGATTAATACCGTGGGGGATACTCCTATGGAAGGAGAATGTGGGGCAGCAAATCCGGGAGCGGTAATGCATGCCCAGTTGATCAGGGGCAGCCTTCAGCTGATGGCCTCTGATATGATGGGGGCAACTGAACTGATCAGGGGTAATGCAACGGCTCTTTCCCTGAATTGCAGTAGTGAGGATGAGATCAGAACTTTATTTGACGGACTGTCTGTAGGTGGAAGCGATATCTCCCCTTTAAAGGTTGAGTTCTGGGGGGCATTATTTGGTATGATCACTGACAAGTTTGGGATAAGGTGGCTATTGAATTTTGATCAGAACACATAGCGCTATTTCCGCCTGAAATTTTTTCTGGTGATCCACCTGATACGCCTTATCTGCTTTATTGCAGGTAGGGCATTTTTTTTACAAGATCATTTCCTCTGTCACAGGCGATCCTCTTCTTTTAAACAAATTTCTGATCAAGTATAATAAGTTTTTAAAGTGAACAAAAATGAATGAAACTGAATGCATTTTTTTGGTTTTAAATTTCTTTTATATTAATGTTAAATCGGTATTAAGTCTATATCTTATAAAACGTTTTAAACATTACTTAATAACCGTATTCATTCTGTTCATTATCACAGGCCTGTTTTAAACCGTTTAAACAGCTAATTGTTTATATATTAGATGTTTGTAATATTTATGCGACTGAAAAATTTTGTAGCAAGATTTAATTATAAATCTATAGCTTTATGATTAGTATCATTGATGTTGATAAAAATATGTAGATTTTAGACATTTATTTTTATCAATATATAATACGTCATGTTTGTTATTTAACCCTGCTGTGCCTCTTATTTAACTATAAACTATTATTTATCGATATGAAAGCTACCCAGATTCTCGCGATTACCCCATTTGAAAAACCTGATGTCCATCTTATATCCCAGTTATATATCTCTCAGGCTTTCCCGATACTTCATCTGGGAAGAGATCCTGATACGGCTGTTCAGGCATTAAATCAACTCTCATCAGAATATTCCGGAGAATTTGGAGTATGTGTGGTTGCTGGTTCCTGCCTGGATATCCCGCTTCCTGAACAAGTTAGTATGATTGTCTTACCCTGGGGACTAAAATTTAAAGGTAGGGATGGGCTGAAGTTTTTTTATCAGGTCCATAACATAGAGGAAGCAACGGAGGCAGCCGCGGCAGGTGCGGATGCAATTATTGTTAAAGGAAATGAAGCCGCGGGTAAGGTGGGTTATGAATCTTCTTTTGTGCTTTTTCAGCGGGTTATTAGCGCAGTTAAAGAAACTGCGGTCTATGTACAGGGTGGTCTTGGCGTACATACTTCTGCGGCAGTAATAGCTTTAGGAGCACAGGGGGTTGTATTTGATAGCCAGCTGGCATTATTCCCGGAGGCCGGTACGCCGCAGGAAATCAGGAAGGTATGTGAAAAACTGAGTGGTAATGAAACCCGGCTTTTCGCAGATTTTCGTGTCCTGGTGCGACCTAATTCTCCCCAACTACCAAATGGGGATAAGGATATTACAAAATATGTTGGGGATCTGAATCTTGAGCATAGTTATATACCATTAGGGCAGGATATTACTATTGCAGCAGATCTGGTGAATCGTTACAAAAAAATAAGCAGATTTATTCCGGCCCTTTACGAGGCAATACACGGTCATTTAAAGCAGGCGAAGGCACTGAATATCATCAGTCCTGGAAATGCGCTTGCAAGAGATTTAAATATCCCCTTTCCAATTGCTCAGGGGCCGATGACAAGGGTGAGTGATGTAGCTCCCTTTGCTGATACGGTGGCTGCGGCAGGGGCATTGCCTTTCATTGCACTTTCCCTTTTAAGAGGGGATAAGGCCAGGGAGCTGATAAATGACACAAAATCCCTGGCGGGAGAGAAGACCTGGGGAATAGGAATTTTGGGCTTTGCACCTCAGGACTTACGTGAGGAACAGATGGAGTATATTAAAGAAGCCATGCCACCCGTAGTTCTGATTGCCGGCGGTCGGCCCTCACAGGCAAAATCACTGGAAAAACTTGGCATTAAGACATTTCTGCATGTGCCATCAGTGTCATTACTGGATATGTTCTTAAAAGAGGGTGCCCGCCGGTTTGTATTTGAAGGCAGGGAATGCGGCGGCCATGTGGGGCCCTTATCCAGCATGGTCCTCTGGGAAAAGCAAATTGAAAGGTTACTGTTAGAAGATCATCCGGAAGAAATCAGTGTTTTTTTTGCAGGAGGTATTCACGATGCATTATCCGCTTCATTTGTTGCCATCATGGCTGCCCCCCTTGCAGCCAGGGGGATTAAAGTTGGCGTGCTGATGGGAACATCCTACTTATACACAAAAGAGGCTGTAACTACAGGCGCCATCCAGCCGCAATTTCAGGAACAGGCCATCGCTGCCACCAATACCGTTTTGCTGGAGACCGCCCCGGGTCATGAAACTCGCTGCCTTGATTCGGCATTTGCAGCGTTTTTTAATCAGGAAAAGGAAAAACTTGCGCAGCAGGGGATAGATAAGAAAGAGATCTGGGGGCAGCTGGAAACATTAAATGTAGGCAGGTTGCGCATCGCAGCAAAGGGACTAGAACGCCGGGGCAACCAGTTGCTTCATATCAATACTCAGGACCAGCTTCAGCTGGGGATGTATATGATTGGTCAGGTGGCCGCGATTTGTAGCAAAGTAATTTCCATTGCTGATTTGCACAGTGATGTAGCTGTAGGTAATTACCGCTATATCCAAAACGCAATCTTAAAGGGTCCGGAGGAAAATGACGACCATTCTTTAAATATAGCCATTGTGGGAATGGAGTGTATCTTTCCCGGAGCAAAAAATATTGATGAATACTGGAGAAACATTGTGCTGGGGACAGATTCTGTTACAGAAGTTCCTGAGGAACGCTGGAATAAAGCAATGTACTATAATCCGGACTCCGCAGAAGCGGATATGTCTCATTCCAAGTGGGGAGGATTTATACCTGTCATTGATTTTGATCCGCTGGAGTATGGTATCCCACCCAAATCACTGGCAGCAATAGAGCCAACACAACTATTGAGTCTGCTGGTTGCAAAAAAAGCACTGGAAAAGGCGGGCTATCGGGATGGGAACTACAATACAGAGAATGTATCGGTAATCCTGGGTGCCGAAGGGGGCAATGATTTGGCAAACAGCTACAGTTACCGCTGTTACACCAAACAGGTATTTGGTGAGATGCCGGTAGAACTGGATCAGGCATTGCCGAAAATGACAGAAGATTCTTTTCCGGGTATTCTGGCTAACGTGATTTCGGGAAGGATTACTAACAGGCTAAACCTGGGCGGTCGCAACTATACGGTGGATGCTGCTTGTGCGTCATCGCTGGCGGCACTCGATCTGGCCTGCCAGGAATTGGTAAGCGGAAAATCGGATATGGTACTTGCCGGTGGTGCAGACCTTCACAATGGCATCAATGATTACCTGATGTTTTCCAGTACTCATGCTTTATCGCGTATAGGAAGGTGTGCTACTTTCGATGCCGGTGCTGACGGGATTGCATTGGGTGAGGGAATAGCAATATTAGTGCTCAAAAGATATAAGGATGCCCTGAAGGATGGGGATACGATATACTCGGTGATTAGGGGTATCGGTGGTTCCAGTGATGGCAAGAGCCTGGGCTTAACAGCCCCGCGGAAATCCGGACAGGTTAAGGCGCTGGAACGCGCTTATGAGCAGGCAGGAATTTCGCCTTCCTTACTGGGGCTGGTTGAAGCTCACGGAACAGGAACTGTAGTAGGGGATAAGACAGAACTCAGTGCGCTCACGGATATGATGAACCATTCAGGGGCAATCGCTGGTCAGATCCACCTCGGTTCTGTAAAAACCCAAATCGGACATACCAAATGTGCGGCAGGAATGGCCGGGCTGATCAAGGCCGCATTATCGGCTCATTACGGTATTAAGCCACCGACAATTCATCTGAAAACACCTAATGACTATTATAATCCTGCCAATAGTCCTTTTTCATTTCATACGACAGCAGGACTATGGCTCGAAGAAAAACGCCGCGCAGGAATCAGTGCCTTTGGTTTCGGGGGAACAAATTTTCATGCGGTGATCGAAAGCAGCCATCAGGCTCCGGAGCAGCATTCAATTATTAAATCCTGGCCTGCAGAACTATTCGTCTTTAGGGGAGATACCTATGAGGAGGCCAGGTTAAGCTTAGGCCGGGTGAAGGGTTTGCTGGAAGAGAATGACAGTATAGATCTGAAAAATATTGCTTACAGCTTAGCTGTGGGAAGCAATGCAGAAATACAACTGACTATCGTAGCCAGCAGTGCCGAGGATCTGAGTATGAAGATTGATCTGGCATTATCCGGTGTTGAAAGCCATGATACATTCATTACCAAAAAAAAAGCAGGTAAGGTCGCTTTTTTGTTTCCCGGACAGGGAAGCCAGCGTATCAATATGGGTAGAGACCTATTTGTGATCTTCCCGGCCATGCGTAAACTGCTAAGCCAAAATCCCAACTATCTCCACATACTTTTCCCTGAGACAGTCTTTGATGAATCCGCCATCAAATCACAGAAAGAAAAAATTAAAGATACCAGAATGGCACAACCTCTGCTGGGTATAGTTGATCTGGCGCTCGCTAATTTTCTCAGGGAGCTTGGCATTGAGCCTGATATGGTAGCTGGGCACAGCTATGGAGAATTGCCTGCGCTATGTTTTGCCGGAGCATTTGCTGAAGATCAGCTCGTGCCGCTGAGTGAGAAGAGGGCGGCCGCGATTCTGGCTGCGGTGGTGGGAGAAGATCCCGGAGCCATGCTTGCCGTGAACTGTCCGAAGGAAGATGTATTTCAGTTGATTGACGGCTGGGAGGATGTATATGCCGTAAATTATAATTCTCCATCCCAGATTGTATTTGCCGGAACTACCGTTGCCATTCAAAAACTTTCCGCCCTCTTAAAGAGCTCCAGGATTTCTTTCCGGCCCCTTGAAGTAGCCTGTGCCTTTCACAGCCCTCTGGTAGAACGTTCAAGTGAGCTCTACGCGCAAGTGCTGCGGGAAGTGCAATTTAATGACCTTTCCTTGCCCGTATGGTCTAATACAACCGCATCCTTATATCCCAACCAGGCTGACGAAATCCGGAAGAGACTTTGTGATCATTTAGTACAACCAGTGAAATTTGCTGATCAAATCCGGCAGATGTATGCCGAGGGTACGAGAGTATTCATTGAAGTAGGACCTGGAAAAGTACTGAGCACGCTGACCAAGGCGTGTCTGGGTAAAGACGAATTAATACTTCATACTGAAGATCAGGGCAGTCATAAGATGTCGCACTTACTCTGTACCATCGCTGCCTATCTGGCCTCTAGCCGTCGGGTAAAATTGGAGAAACTTTATGAAGGCAGGGATTGTGAGCTGCTCGACCTGAAAGATATTGCTAAATATAAAAAGAGTGCTGCCATATGGCGCGTCAACGGGCAGCATGCTTATCCTTCTGTTGGAGAATTGCCCTTGTATGGTGCTTCGCCTATTATAGAACCATTAAAAATGAAAATCAACGATCAGAAAACTGAACCGGTTATGGTTGCCGCACATGGCGCCGAACTGATGATGCAGGAATATCTAAATAGTATGAAGATGATGATCCAGGCACAGAGAGATGTCATGCTGAAATTTCTGGGCCAGCAAATCCCGCCAGACCACCCACTGGTAATTCATGAGCAGTTTGGCGCGGTCAATCATCACTTGCCTCTTGCGCACACTCCTGTCCACAAAGAGCCGCTCGCAAATCATAGCGAAATGGATTTGGAGCCCATGGTAAATCATATGGATGTGAACGAGATACTGCTCCAGATTGTGAGTGATAAAACAGGGTATCCACAGGAGATGCTGGGAATGGAGATGGACCTGGAGGCTGATTTAAGTATAGATTCGATCAAGCGCATGGAAATTATTGGTACCCTGCGTACAGCATTGGGGGGCTTCAGCCAAAATAATAAAAGTGAAGATGCTGCAACGGAGGAGCTTTCAGGGATAAAAACACTGAGTGGATTAATTGCCTGGATCAATGAGAATGCAGTTGCTGCCGGCGGTGTAGCCAACCCTGTTCAAACAGAAATTACTGTGCAGGTAGATCCACATCGCTTCAGTACCGCAGATATTCATTCTGCACTGCTGCATAGTGTCAGTGAGAAAACCGGATATCCGCAGGAGATGTTGGGTATGGATCTTGACCTTGAGGCAGATCTGAGTATTGATTCTATCAAACGGATGGAAATAATTTCAGAAATGAGAGAGAAGATCGGGTTCCATGTTGCGGATGATGAAGCGGATAGGATCTTGGAAAATATGGCTGGAATAAAAACATTAAACGGACTGGTGAATCTCTTTACTCAGTTAGAATCGGATAGTGTTGAACCGGTAACGACAGCAAAAAAGTTCGGCGAGCAAAATAGCGGGCATCCAGTGGTCAAGGAACGGCTTAACAGACTCCGCTTCGAACTAATAGAATCGGCAGGCACGCTGAACGACATATCAGACCTCAAAGATATGCGTTTCGCAATTAGCGGAGATCCCGGACCAGCAGCTACAGCATTGAAAAATCTTTTTCGGGAATATGGCGGAAACGCTGATTTCGTTTCGGGGACTGAGCCGCTGACAGATTACCAGGGATTGATTATCCTGAACCTGTATGAAGGGCAACAGCAGCGTATGATCACGGATTATATCCAGATGATCAAAGGGTTTAATTTTGCTGAACTCAAGTGGCTGTATTTTATCTCTGATACACAAAGTACAGTGGATGCAACCTCTGATCCCGGCGGTCTGAGAAGGTTTCAGGGATACGCGGGGCTGTTCAAAAGTTTGGATAAAGAGTATGATCATACCAAATGCAGGATCATCAGTTTAACAGAAAAACTAACGCCCCCAGAGGTTGCCGCAGTTACCTTAAATGAAGTGCTGAACTCAGACCTGTCGGCAGAGGTGATTTACCGGGGGAATGTGAGGCATACAGTGGCGCTGGTGCCATCAGAATTAAGTACAACAGGAACTCCTGTTAAGTTGGACAAAAATGCGGTTGTACTGGTATTAGGCGGAGGACAGGGGATAACGTCCAATCTCCTGATGCATATTGCAAAAGATTATCCATGCCGGTATATTTTGCTAGGCCGTTCGGCCGATCCCCGTGATACAGATTTAAATGAGTTTTTCCATTTAAAAACCCGGGAAGAGATCCGAAGCCATCTGATCAGGAAGGGAGAGCTCAAAACTCCAATGGAAATAGAAAGGGAAACTACGAAGATTGATAAAAATAACCAGATCCTGGAAACCATTCTCTCGCTTGAGAAAAATGGATCTGTAGTATCCTACGTCTCTCTTGATCTGAGAAATGAGGAAGAACTTTCAAGGTTGATCGCCAGGGTTTACGAAGAACATGGCAGGATTGACGGAATAATCCATGGTGCCGGACTTCTTGAAGATAAATTGTTTGAGGCTAAAAGTCTGGATTCATTCCAACGGGTGTTTGATACCAAAGTTACTCCATTGCGGGTATTGGCGGAGCAGCTTCGTGCTGACACCCAATTTTTGATATTTTTCTCCAGCATAGCATCGGTCTACGGAAACCGCGGTCAGACTGACTATGCCGCAGCCAATAGCGTGATGGACAGGTATGCCTGGGCGTTGAAAGAAAAAATCAGGGGAAAGGTCATGTCTATCAATTGGGGGCCCTGGAAAGGGGCAGGAATGGTGTCTCCTACGTTGGAAAAAGAATATGAACGCCGTGGCATAGCACTCATCCCTTTAAACGAAGGCATGGACATCTTCCTGGATGAATTGAAGTACGGTAATGAAAGTCAGGTGTTGATCATGGCCGGTAATAAGTGGTAGGATGAAAAAGACCGATGTCGCCATAGTGGGCATGTCCTGCGTTTTTCCCGGTGCCAGGGATATAGAAACTTTCTGGCAAAATATTATTAATCAGGTAGATTCTACCCAAACTGTACCCGACAACAGAATCGACCCGATTCATTTTGATACCGCTTCTGTTGGGGTAGACCGTTTTTATTGTAACAGGGGTGGCTTTATACCTGAAATAGAATTCAATGCGGCCCGTTTTGGAATCTTGCCACTGGCAGTTGAAGGTACAGAACCGGATCACCTGATCACCCTTAGCTTGGTACAGCGGGCGCTGGAAGATGCAGGGGTCTTTGAAAAAAATCTTTCACTGCAAAAAACAGGAATCATCATAGGGAAGGGTAACTATGCCGGTCCCGGTGCAACACGAGCCATAGAAATTGTGAGGACAGGAGAGCAGATCGTAAATCTTTTGAAAGATCTTCTCCCGGATCTTAATGCCGCTGATCTTGATAAGGTGAAGAAAGAGTTTCAGCAGCGCAAAGGTCGTTTTGGACCTGATACGGCGATGGGTCTCATCCCAAATCTGGTTGCTTCTCTGGTTGCCAACCGTCTCAACTTAGGCGGGGTAGCCTACACCCTGGATGCAGCCTGTGCCAGTTCGCTGATCGCAGTAGACCATGCTGTACAGGAACTGAACAGCGGGCGCTGTGATATGGTTGTAGCCGGCGGTGTTCATATTGGCCAGAATGCGGCCTTCTGGAGTATCTTCAATCAACTCGGTGCTTTGTCGCGTAAGGGAAAGATTGCACCTTTTGATGAACAAGCCGATGGCTTACTGATCGGTGAAGGTTGTGGTTTTGTAGTGCTAAAGAGGCTGGAAGATGCCATTGCATCGGCCGACAGGATATATGCGGTTATCAAAGGTACCGGGGTAAGCAGCGACGGCAGTGGTACAAGTGTCATGAGCCCCTCAGTAAAAGGACAGCTTAAAGCTATGCAGCTTGCCTGGGAAAAAGCAGGGACCAATCGCGCTGACATAGGTTATATCGAGGCTCATGGTACAGGGACGCCTCTGGGTGATAAAACTGAACTGGAAACTTTATCGCAATTTTTTGGAAATGATACCCTTCTGCCTAAAGCAGGACTTGGAACAGTAAAATCAAATATCGGCCATGCTATGCCCGCAAGTGGGATTGCAGGATTAATCAAAACGGCACTCGCATTGCACCATGAGGTCATTCCTCCGACAATAAATTGCGAAGTGCCACTGGCTCAAATGGACGCAAGCCGCTTTGCCTTAGTTCAGCGGGCTCGCGACTGGCATAACTCTGGTTTACCCAGACTGGCGGGGGTAAATGCTTTTGGCTTTGGGGGCATCAATGCACATGTAGTTCTTGAAGGCCACGAAGAAATAGCACCAGCTCCGCAGGAGGATCTTAAAACTGATCATTTGTTGCTACTGGCCCGGCCTCATCTGGCAGCATTACTAGAAGCACTGGAAAATGCTGACGGACATATTCATCAGCCTCCGGGCGAAGGTAATTACAGGATTGCCATATTTGATCCAACTCCGGACCGGATCATAAAGGCCATTAAGATTGCTGCTAAAGATAAACCCTGGCGCAACAAACAGGATATATGGTTTACCAATGCCCCGCTTTTGCAGGGAGATGGAAAAGTTGCATTTATTTTTCCAGGACTGGACGGCCTCGTAGCTGCGGAAGCAGATAGTGTAGCCAGATATTTTAATATTCAGCAGGAAAATATTGTTAAATCTGATGGATTGCTGAATGATGCTTTAAAAGTATTTCACAAAAGTGGCATTCTTGATGAGGCTCTAAAAAAGTTAGGTATCAAACCTGATATGCTGGCTGGTCACAGTCTGGGCGAATGGCTGGCTTCAAGGTCATCCGGACTGGTGGAAAATGCATCTGTGATGCAGCTCTTCAATAGCCTTGATCCAGAATCTTATGAGTTGAAGGATTCAAAATTTATTGCTATTAGTGCAGGTCTCAAGGAACTGCAGCCAATAATTGCAGATATAGAAGACTTATACCTGAGTAATGATAATTGTCCGCAGCAGATTATTCTTTGCGGCAGTTCTGCAGCACTTGATCAGCTGCTGCCCATCTTAAAGAAGCAACAGATTTTTCATCAGGTTCTCCCATTTCAATCCGGTTTTCACTCGCCTTTTATTGTGGACAGGCTGGATGATATCATGAAGGGGATGAGCCGTCTCAAGTTTAACAGGGCAGAAATTCCGTTATGGTCCGCTACTACTGTTGAAGCTTATCCAGAAGATCCGGAGGCAATTTTAGAACTCAATGTAGCACATCTGATGAAGCCTGTACGTTTTCGTGAGCTTACAGAAAGGCTGTATGCAGAAGGAGCAAGAGTATTTATACAAGTTGGCACAGGTAGCGTACTTGGATTTATTGATGATACTTTACGGGGCTATAATATCAGCACAGTTTCTTCGGGCACGGCACTGCGTCCAGGTCTTGCACAGTTGCAGCGTGTGCTGGCAGCATTATTTATCGAAGGGAGAGCAGTTGATATGAAGCTGATGGGATACGGAAATCCTGCGGGCATAAACCGTCAGGGTGTCAAACTGCAGCTTGGCCTTCCCTTAATTCATGATTTTCCGGAGCTTAAAAAATTAGGATTGCCCGCCTTATCGGATAAAAATAAAGAATTGCAGGACTCAGGCAATTCTCTGATGCAGGTATTTAACAGGAATATCGCCGAAATGGCAGAAATACAGTCAGAGCTACTACAGGCATTTCAAAATAGAGTAAGCATTCCGAAACCAGCCGGCACTATAGCAGTACAGCCATCAGTAGTGAGATATTCTTTCAGCAAAAAGTTGGATATATCATTGGCAAACAGTCCTTATCTCATTGATCATTGCCTGATGAGACAACCTGAAGGATGGACCTGCATAGACGACATGGACCCAGTTATACCGATGACTATGATCTTTGAACTTTTCGCCGAAGCCGCCGCTACTCAGGCCCCGGGGGAGAGTGTTCATCAAATAAAGAATATCAAGGTTTTTCAATGGATGAACGTAACAGGTCCATTCAGGGAGACGATTAATGGAGAATGGAAAGATCAGCAGACACTGCGCCTCACCCTGGATCGGTATGCCGAAGCAGAAGTCACTCTGGCAACCTCAGTTGCGGCTTCGCCTGTACTGAATTTTGATATCGGAAAGCCAATGAATATACAGCGCAGCCGGAAACAGATATATGAAGAGCATATGTTTCATGGGCCAGCCTATCAGGGCATAAAAGAGCTGATCAGTGTGGCAGACAAAGGCATCAGGGGTATCATCAGCGGCGGTGCAGGAAAAGGATCACTAATGGATAACGCCGGCCAGCTCTTTGGTCTGTGGCTACAGCTAAGTCTCCCATCTGACCGCATTGCCTTTCCGGTTAAAATCCAGGAAATCGCATTTTATGCTGATCTTAAAGATCAACAGGGCGATTTTGAATGTACCTGTGAGCTGACCGAACTAAACGAGGAATATGCGACGGCAAATTTCCTGCTGAAACGGAGGGGGCAGGTCTGGGCAGTCATTACCGGTTGGCAGAACAGGCGCATGGGCATTGATGAGCCGCTGTGGCGCGTATCTATGTCACCCTTAAATAACTACCTCTCAGAAGAGATTGCGCCTGGCATCTTTATGTTCCATCATGCCTATAGCAGAGTAGTTTCATGGAATTTTGTTTTAAAGCGATATTTCGGGCAGAGGGAGAAAACGCATTATGACTCCCTGATGCCTAACAGGAAAAAGGAATGGATGATCAGCAGGATCGCAGTGAAAGATGCGGTAAGAAATCTACTGATCAGGACGAGAAAGGAATCCTTATATCCGATCCAATTTGATGTGCTGTCTGATGAATTGCACCGGCCATACCTCAGTGGTAAAATGACAGATGATATCCATATTTCAATTGCTCATAAAAGTACTGATGCTGTGGCAATTGCCCGGTACGGTAATGCTGTTGGAATCGACATCGAACGTATCGAAGAACGGAGTCCAGGATTCTATGAGCTGGTATTTTCCGAAGAAGAGCGCCAGCTGCTGCAGGAATATGATAAGGATGAATGGGCTACACGATTTTGGGTGGCAAAGGAAGCTTATGGGAAATTTCTGGGCAAAGGTCTGCAAGGTAATCCCAAGGCCTATATCATCGCTGAAATTCGTGGTGAAGAACTGAGAATCAACGACATTTTCATACAAACAATCAAACATAAAAACTATATCATCGGATGGACACAATAGTAACTGCAGGAAAACTGAACAACGAAGAGATTTTTAATCTCCTGAAACAATTTATTACAGAGGTTATAGGCGAAGAGTTTGCTGAAGAAATGGATATTTCAATGGAAAGTTCTTTTAATAAAGATCTGGAAATGGATAGTATAGAAATCGTCGCATTTTCAGAAAAAATCAAAGCACACTTTGGTGACAAGATAGATTTTACCGGTTGGTTGTCAGACATGGATATCGATCAGCTGATTGCTCTGAAGCTGGGAATGATTGTGAAATTTATTGAGACATGCCAATAATCAGTGTCAATAACAGGGACGTGCATATTCAGGAGCTGAATACTGCCGCATCCGAAACCATATTGCTTGTGCACGGTATGCTGGGCAATCTTTCCGTCTACTACTTTAGGATCGCCCCGATCTTAGCAAAACATTTCCACGTGGTGATGTATGACCTGAAAAGCCATGGGATGAGCGAAAAGATCACTACTGGCTATGACCTGAACAGCCTCACTGATGATGTGGCTCATCTGATGGAAAGACTGAGCATCTCCTCGGCCTATCTGGCCGGCTACAGTTTTGGCGGATTAATATCTTTAAAGATGGCGGTGCGTTTCCCGCATAGGGTTAAAAAACTGGTACTGATCGATGCGCCGAATCCAAATGATGATAAAACCCGGATGATGATGGATGCCTATAACAGGGAATCACTGGAGAATTATCTCAACGGCCCAAACAAAACCAAACCGGGTAAAAGGTTGATTGACCGCAAGCACAGGTTATATGAACACTTGTTTCATGAAACTACAATTAAAAGGGATGTGATGGGCGAAAGAGATTTCTTTAGCGCTGCTGAGATTGCACAGGTTAAACAGGAGACGCTGCTTCTTTACGGATGTTATTCACCCTGCCTGGAGGCAGGTGAAAGCCTGAAAGGCAAAATTAGCAACGCAGCATTGGTTGCCTTAAACGGCGATCATGATATCCCGCTGCAGGAACCCGAAAAAATAGGGAACATGATGGAATCATTTTTCAGAAATCAAATGGCACAAGCTTAATTTCAAAGATATGGCAAGATTTATTTGTATTGTGCCACCACTTACTGGACATGTAAACCCTACACTGGGTGTGGGGGCAGCTCTGCTGGAAGCCGGGCATGAAGTAGCCTGGATCAGTTTAGATGAATCATTGAAAGACCGGTTACCCAAAGGGGCTCAGCTCCTGCTTATCAGTTATACAGAAGACGATCGTGAAGCGCAGCAAAGTCTGCAGTATCTGGATGTGATTACTAAGAAAGTCGTCTATGGCGTAGATAGTATCAAGTTCCTGTATGAGGAAGTGCTGATCCCCCTCAACCGGCATTGTTATAGGGGAATTTCGGAATGGCTGCGGGAGTATAAGCCCGATCTGGTGATCACCGATCATGAACTTTTTGCTGGGGCCATTGCTGCAGTACAACTAGGTATTCCCTACGTTACCTCTGTAACAGCCCCCGCCGCTATCCAGATTATGGATGAACTGCCCAAAGTATATGAATGGGAGCAGAACCAGATCGTTGCTCTTCAAAAGGAACTTGGACTCAGGGCAGAAAAATCAATTGCATCTTCAGATTTACTGAATCTCGTTTTCACCTCGCAGGAGTTTTTTGGAAAGCCGAAAATGCCTGAGCATTACAAATTTGTCGGCCCCGTAATATATAAAAGAGAGGGAACAACTGGCTTTGACTGGCAACGTTTTCATGAGATTACTGATCGCCCCAGAATTCTTGTGAGTATTGGAACAACTTTTAACCATGAGCATAAGAAGGCCTTCTTTGAAAAAGTTACTGAAGCTTTTGCAGAAGCTCCGGTTACGGTGGTGGTGATTTGTGAACCTACTTTAGTTGAGCAATGGCCGGAGAACTTTTTGGTGCAGCTCAATATTCCGCAGCTTGAAGTATTGCCATACCTGGATGCAGTAGTTTGCCATGGCGGGCACAATACGGTGTGTGAAAGTATCAGCCATGGAAAACCGCTGGTAGTGATCCCGATCGCCTATGATCAGTCGCATGTAGCAGGCAGAGTAGTGGATACCGGCGCAGGAATGCGTCTAAATTTCAATCGTTTTAAGGCAAAACACCTCAGAGAAGCCGTATATGAGGTCTTGACACAACCAGGTTACAGCGCTGCTGCAGCTGCTTTGAGTCAATCTTTTGTTGCAGCCGGCGGAACGGCTACCGCAGCGAACCTGCTGATAAAGGCTGCCGGATCTCATCATGAACCTCTACTTTCCACTCACAGATATGTATAAATTTCTATTTGTTGTACCCCCGTTTTTTGGACATATCAGTCCTACGCTGAGTGTTGGTGCGAGTTTACTTGAAAAAGGACACCAGGTAAAATGGCTGGGCATTACTTCGCTTGCCGATCATCATATCCCTGAAGGGGGAGAATACATTTATCCCGCAGAGGACCTCCAGCCGCATCTGGAAGAATTGCAGCAGATCCTGCGGCGTCAGGATGATGGGCCGGGATGCTCGGCACCTGAGGTAATGAAAATCGCTTTCGAAGAAACCTATGTGCCGATGGCGCGGATCATGATGGGGGGCCTGAGCAGAACGGTGGACCGTTGGAAACCCGACCTGATCATCAACGACTGCGTGACCTTTGCCGGTGCACTTTGTGCCCATATGAAGGGTATCCCCTGCGTGACCACTACGCCGGTACCACCCGAGGTTATGGGTAACACGGCGGAGACTGCCCCAAAAATATTTGCCTGGCATGAGAAGTTATTCAGGGGACTGCAGGAAGAGTTTGGGCTGTATCATGATCAGCTTCTTGTTCATTCAAAGCAGATGAATATGGTGTTTACCTCCTCGGAGTTTGCCGGTGTTAAAAATCCTGAACCTCATATGAGATTTGTGGGCCCGGTGAAAGGCAGGCCCAACCATACGGAATTCGACTGGCAGCGGCTTGAAAAAGCCCGAGGTCCACTGGTGTTTGTCTCCCTCGGTACGCTGCTGATAGACATCAGGAAGGATTTTTTCGGCAAACTCATTCAGGCTTTTGCAGATGCTCCCCTGACTATTGTGGCAGCCACGGATCCTGCTATTTTTGAAGAATGGCCGGATAACTTCATTGTCAGCGGCTTTGTTCCGCAGGCAGCACTCATGCCAAAGATGGATGCTGTTATCTGCCATGGAGGCTTCAATACAGTGAACGATACATTCCTGAATGGACTGCCAATGCTGATCATCCCTATCACGTACGATCACTTTCATACCGCAAAACTTATAGAAGACGCAGGTTGTGGAATTAAAATACGTTACAAGAGACTAAAGATTGATGACATGAGGAAGGCGGTTTTTGAACTGCTGGAAAACAGCACTTACAGAGAAGCTTCGGCAAGGATCAGAGAAACCTTTATTGCCGCCGGAGGAAATGATAAAGCTGTGGAACTACTTGAGCAATGCTGTGCAATCAATAACAACATTAACTGATGAAAAGGAAACTGTTTTTTTTAGAAAGAATGATCTATGGAAAGGGAGATACTGCTTTCAATGCCGTTGTACCGGTTAAGATCAAAGGAACAATCCCCGTTGGCAATCTGACTCATGCACTTCAGAGGATACAGGAAAAGCATCCTTTCTTAAAAGCTTTTATAGAACGGGACAAAAAAAAGATGCCCTGGTTTGTAGTAAATGAGGATGAAGCAAACCCAATCCCTGTAAGGATTGTGCCCCGATTCAGCGATAATGACTGGCTGACTGAGGTTACCCGCGAATGGTCGACCGTCTTTGATATGGACAAAGGACCACTCATGAGGGTGGTGTGGATCAGAGGAACAGTATGCTCTGAACTGATCCTGGTGATGCATCATTGTGTTTGTGATGGACGCTCGGCAATGTCTGTGCTCGAAGACCTGCTGCTGCTCCTGGAAGACGGGGATGCACAGATCGGGAAAGAAATTCCAATCCTGAGTGTAAGCGATATTATACCCTCAGAAGTACTGGGGGATACCAGGAAAAAGCTGAAAGCAAAACTTAGCGGGAAACTCACTTCGCTGGTACTCTGGCTGATGCCTCTGCGGAAAAGACTGACTGAGCGCAAACGTGATTACATGATCAACTGGAAGCTGGATCAGAAGCTGAGTGACCATTTGCTGAAGGTTTCTAAAAGGAGTGGGGCAACGATCAACACGCTTTTATGTAAAGCCGTATTAACTGCCTTTAAAGAAATCAGGGGCAATAAAGAGTTTCACAATAAAATTGTTTGTCCTGTAGATATCAGGAAGTACATTCCCCAGATCAAAGAGGAGAATATCTTCGCTTTTGTAACCATGGTGATTATTTCTGCAAGCGATGAACCCGATTTTATTGTCGATGCAAAAAGAATGCAGGAAGATATAACTAAAAAAACCGCGGAACTTAAACCTTACGAAATGATCATGCAGATGGAAGAATCTCACTCTTCACTGGAGAACCTCAGTGATTTTCTCAAATACAGTAAGCCTGCCAACGATTGTCTTTTTTCTAACCTGGGAAAGATCAGCATCAGGCACCAATATGAAAATTTTGAACTGGAAACAATTTACAGTCCTTCGGCAGTAGGACCACTGGGTAAAACCACCGGATTTGTAGCCTCAACCTTCAGAGGACAAATGGATTTAACGTTTATCGGAAGCGAAGGCTTTCTTCCCTATGAAGAAGCGCTGGCCATTAAAGATAGAATAGAAAAAATCATTGAAGCTATACATTATGGTCCTCTCAGCAATTAATCCTGTCCAAAGATGAAAAGGAAAATGATAACCGGGGAAAGGATCATGTATATCAATGCATCTACCTCTCTCAATTGCGTCTTTACCGCTAAAATCCGCGGATCGATCTTGGCCGATAGTTTACATACAGCATTGGGCAAAATCCAGAAGAAACATCCATTGTTACGTTCCCTGATCAAAGATTCAGGAAGAGGAGGGCCATATTTTGTTTCTGCGAAAGACATCCTTCCAATTCCCGTACGTGTAGTGGTAAGAAAGGGCGACAATCACTGGGAAGCAGAATCGAAGACAGAATGGATTAAATTATTCAATGATCGCAACGCTCCTATGGCCAGGGTCGTTTGGTTGCAGGGAAAAGATGTTTCCGAGCTGATGCTGGTTTGTCCGCATTGTATATGTGATGGAAGAAGCATACTGACACTCATGGAAGAATTGTTGTTACTGATCGATCATCCTGAAAAAGAACTTGAGCCATATGCTCCCTTTAACTCGGTACAGGAATTACTTTCTGAAAAATATTCTTTTGGCAAACTGATCAGAGTGAGGCTGCTCTCTGTGCTGGCAGTATGGTTTCTGTTTACAAAATCACGTCCCGAAACACCGCTCAGAGGAAATCCATATATGTTGCACTGGAAGCTGACCAGGGAAAGCACCGACGCAATTGCTGCGGCATGTAAAAGAACAGGAACAACTGTACATGCAGTTCTATGTGTGGCCTTTCTGGAAGCATTCCGGCTGGTAAAAGCTGAGCAGGCCAGGGGCAATGCTGTTAGTCCGGTAGATATCAGAAAATATGTGCCGGAGATCAAAGATGATATGATGTTCGCTATGGCTCCTACCGTAGAAGTTAGCCTGGATCAGGGTCAGGCAAGTTTTTGGGTCAAAGCAAAGCTACTGAGTAATCAGCTTCGTGTAAAAATAGATGCGCTGAAGGGTCGTGAGTCGCTCCTGCTAAGTGAATATCTTTCGGCGGACAGAATTGTGAAATATTTAAAAACCGCCGGGGCCACACATGATATCACAGTTTCAAATATGGGCAGGTTAACTATTCCTGAAAAATATGATTCTTTTGAGCTGGAAACAATCTATAGCCCTACAGTAGCATTTCCCTGGAAAAATCCCACTACGGCATTGATTCATACTTTCCGTGGCAGAATGGATTTCACATTTTGTTCAAATGATAGGTTTTTGAGGCAGGAAGAAGCAGAACAAATCCGCGATACGCTGCTCGGCTTATTACTGAAGGGGGCAGAAGAAGTCTATGCAGCGATTTAATCAGGAGGAATACGAAACCTGGAGGAGATTCACCCGTAAAAACCTGTTGCTGTCAGCCCTGGTAAACCTGGTGTTCAATACCTGTTATCCTTATTTTAACTTCAGGGATCTTAATGCCGTTTCTCTTTTCCATGGCAATTTTTGCTATGCACGATTTATCCTGCCCATGGCTTTTTTGCTGCCCTTGCTGATCACTTTTGATATCATGAAAAAAGCTATGGCGCTGGCAGAGGAAAGGGGAGAGGTTTTGGTACTGCCAGCTGATTCTTCAAAGTATAAGCTTATTTTTAGGGCTGCAGCTGTCAATGGAACTGTTACACTTACAGCAGTAGTATGCTGTATGTTAGCTGTCCATCTCAGCCTGCCTGAAAATTATCATTTTGATGGAAGACTATTGTCTGTTCTGATGGGCTCGCTGGCAGGAATTTTGGCGATGTATTTCACCTTTGGCGCTATCAGAAAGGTAAGAAGTCTCTCTGCGCAATGATTCCGGAGAGATATAATCCCTTTGAAAAATTTGTTAATGCTGTCTACATTGATTAAAATTGATCAGATACAATTCATATGGAAAAATTGAAAACTGCGTTGCTCCTCATGGCAATGTGTATAGGATATACTGTTCAGGCTAAAGTAAAATTGCCTGCTGTTTTTAGCGACAATATGGTGCTGCAGCAAAAAACCAAAGCTGCCATATGGGGCCAGACAGAGCCGGGAAAATCAGTGACACTTGCCACTACATGGAGTACGGAAAAATATACAGCGAATGCTGATCAGAAGGGTAAGTGGAAGATAATCATGTCTACGCCTGCGTACGGAGGCCCATATACAATTACTATTTCTGATGGCGAAGAGTTAATTCTCAACAATGTGCTTATCGGTGAGGTCTGGCTTTGCTCAGGGCAGTCGAATATGGAAATGCCTCTGGCAGGATGGGGAAAGATCAAAGATTATGAAAAGGAAATCGGGGAAGCAAAATATCCGCATATCAGGTTGCTGCAGGTAGAGCATCAAACGTCCAACCAGCCACAAGCTGATGCAAGGGTGGCCGGAGGGGGATGGCATGAATGCAGTCCTGAAAGCATTGCTGATTTCTCGTCTACTGCTTATTTTTTTGCAAGGGAACTCTACAGGAAAAATGGTATTCCTGTGGGGCTGATCCATACTTCATGGGGAGGCACCATTGCAGAAGCATGGACGAGTGGCAGCACGCTGAAGAGTATGCCTTATTTTACAGCTGCAGTAAACAAAATCGCCCGTACCGACCAGGATAAAATGACCCGTAATTACCAAAAGGATTTGGAGAGCTGGCAGAAAACTGTGCTGGCGAAAGATGCCGGCCTTGCGGGAGGGAAACCATTATGGACTGCCACGACTTATAGTGACACAGACTGGAAAACTATGACATTGCCCGCATTATGGGAAGAAACAGCACTGCCTGCTTTTGATGGGATCGTCTGGTTTCGCAAAAAAGTTACCATTCCGGCAAGCTGGGCAGGTAAGGAGCTGAAGCTGAACCTGGGCACCATCGACGACGATGATATCACGTATTTTGATGGATTGAAAATTGGAGAAACAAAAGGTTACGGGGAAACTCGTTCCTATACTGTTCCTGCTGCTAATGTAAAGGCCGGCGATTTTGTAATCACTGTAAGAGTGTCCGATCTTACCGGTGGTGGCGGTATTTATGGTGAAAGTAAAGCGCTTTCACTTGAGTCGGCAGAGGGAGAAAAAATAGCTTTAGAGGGCGATTGGAAATATAAGCCGGGATTAAATTTTAAGGATATCTCTCCCGCACCTGCTTCGAGCCAGGATCCCAACCGGCCCACGGTTTTATATAATGCGATGATACATCCCTTTATTCAGTTTGCGATAAAGGGGGCGATCTGGTACCAGGGAGAAAGTAATGCCGACCGGGCGCATCAGTATCGTACGCTTTTCCCGGCAATGATCACTGACTGGCGAAAGAAGTGGAACGCCGGAGAATTTCCTTTCTATTTTGTGCAGCTTGCCAACTTCATGAAAACTTCCGAGCTGCCTGAAGCCTCCAATTGGGCAGAATTGAGAGACGCACAGCTGAAAACGCTGGCACTACCCAACACAGGGATGGCAGTAACTATAGACATTGGGGAAGGCACAGATATTCACCCTAAAAATAAACAAGAGGTAGGGCGCCGTCTCGCGCTCATCGCTTTAGCTAAAACCTATGAAGAGAACACGGCCTTCTCTGGCCCGGCTGTAATTTCACAGCAAATCAGCGGAAATATCGTTACACTGAACTTTAAATATGCAGATGGAGGTCTAAAAACCAGGAGTGGCAGCAATGTCGCAGGTTTTGCTCTTGCTGGTGCAGACCAGAAATTCTACTGGGCACAGGGTGTTATCAAAGATAAGCAGGTGATACTTACTAGCGCTGATGTTCCAAATCCCGTGGCTGTAAGGTATGCCTGGGCAGATAATCCGGTGTCTAATTTAGTGAATGAAGAGGGATTGCCAGCATCACCTTTCCGTACCGACAACTGGCCAGATGTTACTGCTGCAAAAACAAAGGCAAAGCCTGTACGAAGGTAGGCCAAATGCTATTCCTGTGTCACATTGCAGTGAAGGAGAAACAAAATTACACCGGGTAAGGTAGTGTATATAAGTTTAAACATTTAAATATTATATCATGAAGTTACAAGGAAAAGTTGCGTTAGTTACAGGAGCATCGAGAGGTATTGGTCAGGGCATTGCAATCAGTCTGGCACAGGCCGGAGCTGAAGTTGCATTGGCCGACATCACACTTGATGTATTGGAAGAAACAAAAAAGCTTGTGGAACAGGAAGGTGTAAAAGTGAAAACCTACCAGGTTGATGTGACACAATTTGATACTGTGAGAAGAACGGTACAAGCAGTTGCATCAGACTTTGGAACACTTGATATCGCAGTGAATAATGCAGGGGTATTGGGTATCCATAAAGTAATCGATATGACACCTGAGCAGTGGGATCAGGTGATGGATGTTAATGCCAAAGGCGTATTTTTAGCCAGTAAAGCTGAGTTGGAAGTGATGTTGCCAAAAAAATCAGGAGCGATCATCAATGTTTCATCAATTTTAGGCAAAACAGGGATGTCTGATGTTTCTGCATACAGTGCATCAAAATTTGCCGTAATTGGATTCACAAATTCGCTGGCAAAAGAAGTTGCCAAGGAGGGGATTACAGTAAATGCATTATGCCCGGGAATTGTAGGTACAGGAATGTGGAGAGGCGACAAGGGCTTGGCTAAAGCATTTGCTAAAGAGGGAGAAACCGAAGAGCAGTCATGGGAAAGAAATCAGGAAAGTCTTCTGCCGCAGGGTGAAGCACAGACGCCGGAAGATATGGGTGCTTTAGTAGTCTATCTTGCTTCGGCGGTACACGTTACTGGTCAGGCCATCGCCGTTGACGGTGGTTTTGGATTATAGTACAACGGTGTGTGAATATTTATGGAGGCCTTTCCAATTGGAAGGGCCTCCTTTTTTTTTGGTGCCCCCATTTATATTACACAGATATTACCAGACTTCTGATCATGATCAGATAAATTGCCGGAGTTGGACTTAATTTTGAAGTCTTTTACACCAAAATGCAAACCGTGAAGCTTTTAGATATTACATACAAGCGTCTTGTCAATAGGGAATTGAAGCTGGATATTTATCAGCCTCAGTCCAGAACGGAAAATAGAGCACCGGTTGTGATCTTTATTCATGGCGGAGGCTGGGCTTCCGGCGATAAGTCGGAAATTCATCAGGATTACCGGGCTACTTTACTCAATGATCTCTTAGATAAAGGTTTTGCGGTGGTAAGTATCGATTACCGTCTGACAGATCTCGAACACATCCATTTTCCGTCACCAGTGATCGATTGCAAAGATGCATTGCGATGGGTGTATAAAAATTCAGAATTATATCGCTTTGATATTAACAGGATAGGCCTATGGGGAACTTCAGCAGGTGCACATATGGCGATGTTACTGGCTTATTCTGAAGATCAGGATTTTTATGGTGCAGATGAGTTGAAAGCTTACAGTTCAAAAGTGAACTATGTTTTTAATAATTATGGTCCGGTAGACCTCAATATGCTCTTTAAACCCAATCTGGGTAATTTTAAATTGGGATTGGCAAGAATATTTTTAACACGGAAATACAACCTGCGACAATCCAGACTCGCGACTTTCTCAGGTATGGATATTGAAAACCAGAAAAAAGAAGTGATTAGTTTCACAGAATTGTATTCTCCTGTGAAATACATTGATGCGCAAGCTGTGCCAACTTTTACGATTCACGGTGATCAGGATCAAACTGTGCCATTGAAGCAGGCCTTGATACTTGATAAAGCGCTAAAGAGGCATAGTATTCCCCATCATATGGTTGTTTATTCCGGACAGGGGCATGGGCTCAAAACATTGCGTCAGGATCAGATTTCAGACCTAAGTAAAAGTCTGCTCTCATTTATCAGTGAATTCGGCAACAACTAATCGTTAAATCAACGAATACGTCTTTATTTATCTAAGTTTGGTTTGATTATTGTCAACGCAACAACTGAATAGATGTTGTGACTCTTATTTAGTCCGCTACTTTAATGCTATGTATTTCTAACGATGGAAACTTTTCAGAACGTTCTTTATTATTCAGGTTTATTTATAATTTTAGCCTCACTGATTCCCCTGATCAGGCATGACTATTGGATTTTCAGAGTATTTGAATATCCAAGATTACAAAAGCTCACGCTAAACGTTTTCATCCTCGTTTTGTATGTAATTCTTTTTCCTATTCAAAGTGTTGCAGATTTTACGCTGATTGCTCTTCTTTCCCTGAACCTCGTTTACCTTGGCTGGCAGATTTTTCCTTTCACTGTTCTCGCTAAAAAACAGATTGTTCAAAGCACCCGGCCAGTCGGCAAACATAACATACAACTGCTGATTGCAAATGTCTTTCAGGACAATAAGAAATATGCAGATTATCATCAGCTGATCAAAAGCTGCAGTCCCGATGTAGTACTGATGGTCGAGACAAACCAGTGGTGGCAGGATAAGATGGACAGTATCGGAGCTGAGTATCCTCATCAGATAAAGATCCCGCTGGAAAACACTTATGGCATGTTACTTTATTCCAGACTGGAACTGGTAGATGGCAGCGTAAAGTACCTGGTGGAAGATGATATACCTTCTATTGAAACGGAAGTGAAGTTGCCTTCTGGTGAACTGGTAAAATTATTTTGCCTGCATCCCAGACCACCTGTGCCACAGGAAAGTCCGCAATCAACCGAACGGGACAAAGAGATCCTGCTGGTTGCAAAAAAAGCAAAGGAAAGTAGATACCCTGCCATTGTAATTGGCGATCTGAATGATGTGGCCTGGAGTTATACGACGGAACTATTTTCTAAAATAAGTGAACTGCTTGACCCCAGAAAGGGAAGAGGTTTCTTCAACAGTTTCAATGCTAAATATTTCTTTTTACGCTTTCCGCTGGATCATGTGTTCTGTTCTGCTGATTTCACGCTGACATCAATTAAAAGAATGAATAGCTGTGGCTCTGATCATTTTCCTATGTGTATTAATTTGCAATATGATCGCAGTTCCATATCGAAAAATGATATACCGGAAGCTGAGCAGGAGGATCTTGAATTGTTCAGGGAAAAAGTAAATGCAGATACAGCTTAAAAAATCGGCTGAAACATTTAACTTCAGTCCATGATTATCGTTATCCATTGTAAAGATGATATCGGGCTTGTTGCCGCTATATCAAATGTTTTATCGGCACACCAGCTCAACATTGTATCGATGCGGGAGCATGTTGATGTACAATCGAATCGCTTTTACGTGCGATTACAGGTTGACCAAACTACCGATGAAGAGATTCTGCACGAAAAATTACTGGGGGTATTGCCCTCTGATGCGATGATTACCATCAACCCGCTTCCCCATAAGCGAATTGTAGTACTGGTAACAAAGGAGTACCATTGCCTGACCGACATCCTGATCAGGAATTACTTTGGAACACTTGGAGCAACCGTTTTAGGTGTAATCGGAAATCACGGTCATCTTGGCGACATTTGTAAACGCTTTGATGTTCCTTTCTTTGCGGTATCACATGAACAAAAAAACAAATCGGATTTTGAGCAGGAAATAAGCAGTATTATCAGTTCGTATGAGCCCGACTATATCGTGCTGGCAAAATTTATGAGGATCCTATCGCCGGATTTTGTTGCCCTGTTCCCCACAAAAATCATCAATATCCATCATTCTTTCTTACCTGCTTTTATTGGGGCAAATCCCTACAAACAAGCGTTTGAGAGGGGAGTGAAGCTCATCGGCGCAACTGCTCATTTCGTCACAAATGACCTTGATGAAGGACCGATTATTGCTCAGCAAATTATACCCGTAAACCATTCACTGACGGCTGCAGATATGATGAAGGCAGGAAAGGAAATTGAAACCTCTGTACTCGCCAAAGCCCTGAGGATGGTGTTTGAAGACCGTGTCTTTGTTTACAAGAATAAAACTGTTGTATTTGAGTAACAGATTTTTGTATCTTCCTTAAATAATTTGAAGATATGCATTTACGGTTGTTCGCTCTGCTTTTGATTTTTAATATCAGCACTTTTGCTCAGAAAAAAACATACTCCATCGTTCAATATGGTGCATTAGCCGATGGAAAAACGAACAATACCACCGCCATTCAGAAAGCGATAGATGAGGCCGAAAAAAATGGTGGGGGTATTGTGATCGTACCGGCAGGAGATTTCGTGACTGGTGTACTTCATTTAAAATCAAATGTAGTCCTCAACCTGGCCTTGAATGCAAGGTTGATGGCAACAACAAAAAGATCAGATTATGGAGGCAAAAAGGCTTCAGCACTGATTGTTGGTAACAATGTTCATCATATTTCGATCACTGGTAAGGGGACGATTGATGGTCAGGCCAAACCCCTGCTCGAAGATATCTATCGCATGTTAAATGCAGGCACACTTGAAGATGCAGAGTGGAAAGAGTATAACGACTGGCACCAGATGCGGCCTGCAGAACACAACCGTCCACATCTGATTGATCTGATCAGTTGCCAAAACATCGTAGTGAAAAATATCACTATCAGGGATGGTTTATGCTGGATACAGGATTACAGGGGCTGTTCGGATATCGTGATTGACAGTATCACCGTAGAAAGCAATACCTTCCTCAACAATGACGGGATCGATATCACAGATAGTAAAAATGTGAGGATTACTAATTGCGCTGTAAATGTAGCAGATGATGGTATTTGTTTGAAATCTTCTGATGCCAGCAGTGGATGCGAGAATATTTATATTGCCAATTGCAAGCTGCGCTCAAGTGCCAGCGGCTTTAAAATGGGTACTGCTTCGCGTGGATATTTCAAAAATGTGAAAGTGCGTAACCTTGAAATATACGATACGTTCCGTTCTGCGATTGCCATAGAAACTGTTGACGGCGGCAATATTGAGAATATTGATATCCGTAATGTAGTAGCCAGGAATACCGGAAACGCAATATTTATTCGCCTTGGTAAACGTCGTGAAAACGTTGCGCCAGGATATTTAAGGGGAGTTTATATCAGTGATGTAAAGGTAGAAGTGCCGGCGGGAAAACCTGATGCTGGTTATTCCTGGGATGGACCAGAAGTACGCTATCCCCATAATGTCTTTCCTTCGTCTATCACCGGTATTCCGGGACATCCCGTAGAAGATGTAACGCTGAACAATATCGAAATTATTTATGAGGGTGGGGCTTTGGCAAAGCGGGCTGCTTTTGGCATAGACTCACTGGAGCAGGTGCCGGAGAAAATCAGAGATTATCCTGAGTTCTCTATGTTCGGCGAATTACCGGCCTGGGGATTTTATACCCGTCATGCTGTAGGGATCACGATGAATAACATCAAACTGAGTTCTCAGAATAGTGATTTCCGTACTGCAGTTATTTTTGATGACGTAAAAAAACTGAACATGAAGAATGTGGAGATTGGTAAAACGGAAAGCAAGCCCGTCATCCTGCTGAATAAGGTTAGTGATAGTTCTCTTCATAAAATTAAAACCCATTCTCCAACCAAAGACGATATCAGGTATCAATAGAATTCAATGTTTGGCGGGCGTAATATTTTGCTCCTAAACCTGCTGCCTGACCATCACAGGGGGGAATATTATGTACCTTGCGCAAAATGACTACGATTACCTATTCTAAGCGCGCAAAACCAGTACAGGAAAAACATCAGGGTATATCCACTGTTCTGGCCTTTGCACTTCTCCCATTATCCGGCTTTGCCACAGATATTTATATTCCCTCTTTACCAACCATGTCGGCCGTCATGCAGGTTAGTGAAATCCAGGTTCAGCTGACATTAACGTTTTTTCTGATCAGCTACGGAGTTTCTCAGCTTTTTGTCGGCAGTATCCTGGATAGCTTTGGCAGATACAGGATAAGTCTGGTTTCCTTGCTTATCTTCGCTGCAGCAAGTGTGGTGATTGCAGTTACCCATCAGATTTATCTGATCTACCTGATGAGAATCATCCATGGTTTTACCGTGGGGGCGATAGTAGTAGCTAAAAGGGCTTATTTTGTAGATCTTTTTACTGGCGATAAGCTGAAACATTATCTGAGTTTGTTTTCGATTATCTGGTCTACAGGACCAATCGTAGCACCTTTCATTGGTGGTTACCTTCAAAATGCTTTTGGATGGGAATCCAGCTTTTATTTTTTGGCCGGACTGGCACTTGTTCTGGCCTTGCTGGAATTTATCTTCAGTGGCGAAACGCTTAAACATGCTACAGAATTTAATTTGACCTCTATCACAAAGATCTATGTTGCAATGGTTAAAACGGCCAATTTCACCTTAGGTATAGTGATGCTCGGACTAGCCTATTGCATGGTTATGGTTTATAACATGACAGGTCCTTTTATTATTGAGCATCAGCTTCATCTGAGCCCTGTAATTGCCGGTTACAGTTCCCTTGTGCTTGGCTTCGCCTGGATGACAGGTGGCTTTATCGGAAAGGCAACCATTAACAGGCCGTTTTTTAAAAGAGTAGCAGTGAATCTAGGTGTTCAGGTTTTGTTTGTAATCGCCATGATCATCAGTACCAGCTTTATTGAAAATTTATATACCTTAATCTTTTTCGCTTTCATCATCCATGTAGGAGCAGGATTTACTTTCAATAACTATTTTACTTTTTGCCTCAGTCAGTTTCCCAAAAACGCGGGTATAGCAGGTGGTCTCACAGGCGGAATCAATTATGTAATTGTATCTTTCCTCAGTTATGGTATTATCTATTTTGTGCCTGCAAAGGACGAACTTAACCTGAGCTACAGTTATTCCATTTTGATTTTCCTATCGTTGCTGGTTATGTATTTCATCTTTAAGGCTAACAGAGAAAGCAAACAACTTGCTAAATAATTTCTTTTTTAAATAGCTTATATTTAAATCATACTCCTGTACGTTGTATTATTGTTTGTAAGGAATAATAACCGTCATTATTGATTTGGAAATGAAAGCGACTTTAAGAATTGATCCTATTGAGCAACATGTGATCGATATTGTTAGAAAATTAAGAAGGAATAAAAGAATGAGGCAGCAGGATCTGGCCAAGATCCTTAATACCAGTTCTTCTTTTGTCGGAAATGTGGAGAATGCACGAAACCCGGCCAAATATAACCTGAAGCATATCAGCAGGCTGGCTGAGTATTTTGATCTATCCCCCAGATATTTCCTCCCTGAAGACTGTGTCACCGAAAAAAAGGATATATATAGCTGATTGCATCAGGAATCTATTTCTGTTTAAAGAAAATATTGTCTAACTATGCTCCTAACCCAATATCAGTATTCGCAGCATCAGTATGAAGATTTTTTTAACCGGCTTATTAACGATTGTGAGCTATTGTTCTTTTTCTCAGCAGAATTCAGCTTTAAAACTATGGTACAATAAACCTTCTTCGGAATGGGTGGAGGCCTTGCCTTTAGGAAATGGGAAGATGGGGTCGATGGTTTTTGGAGGTGTAGAAGAAGAATTGCTGCAGCTCAATGAGAGTACGCTATGGAGCGGTGGTCCGGTGAAGGGTAATGTCAACCCTGAAGCCAGTTCATACCTGCCCCTAGTGCGCAAGGCGCTGTTGCAGGATGAAAATTTTACTGAGGCAAATCAGTTGACCAGGAAAATGCAGGGGCTTTACTCGCAGTCGTATCTGCCAATGGGAGATCTTATCATCAGGCAGGAGTTTAATGGTGCAAAACCCTCAGCTTACTATCGTGACTTGAATCTTGAGGATGCAGTTTCACATACCAGTTTTACTGTAAATGGCGTAAATTATAAGCGTGAAATCTTTATTTCAGCTCCGGATAATGTGATGTTGCTGCGGCTCAGTTCCAGCAAAAAGGGGGCATTAACATTAAATATCGCTGCGAAAAGCTTGCTGCAATATAAAGTATCATCTACGGGTAATAATGAAATCATCCTGTCGGGGAAGGCTCCGGTCAATGTTAACCCAACCTACTATAATCCCAAGGGAGTTGAGCCTGTTACCTATGGAGATACAACGGGCTGTAATGGTATGCGCTTTCAATATCGTGTCCATGCAGAACATACCGGAGGAACAATTTCAATAGAGGATAGCCTTATTCGGGTTAAAAATGCCAGTGAAGTTTTATTATACGTGGTAGCTGCTACAAGTTTCAATGGTTATGACCGCTGCCCCGACAGGGAAGGTAAAGATGAGAATAAGCTGGCAGCAAGCCTCATGAGCAAAGCGCTGAAGAAGACATATCCCCAGTTGTTAAACACGCATCTACTTGATTATCGTAAATATTTTAACCGCGTTGCTTTCCAGGTAACCGATGGCAAAGATCACAGCCCGCTGCAGTTAATTCCTGCTGATGAGCGTCTGAAAGTATATGCTAAAGGTGCACCTGACCCTTCGCTCGAAACCTTGTATTTCCAGTATGGAAGATATCTCTTGATTTCCTCTTCGCGTCCGGGAGGTCCGCCGGCAAATTTGCAGGGCATCTGGAATAAAGAACTTCGTGCACCATGGAGTTCTAACTATACCATTAATATTAACACGCAGATGAATTACTGGCCTGCAGAGGTCACTAATCTTTCCGAGATGCATGAACCGCTGCTTAGCTGGCTGAAAGGTCTGTCTGAGACTGGTAAAGTTACAGCCAGGGAATTCTATGGGGCTGGCGGATGGGTAGCGCATCATAATTCAGATCTCTGGGCAATCAGTAATGCAGTGGGGGATAAGGGACAGGGTGATCCGGTGTGGGCAAACTGGGCAATGGGTGGTAATTGGCTGACAAGGCATCTTTACGAACATTACCTCTATACCGGGGACAAGCAATTCCTGGAGAAAAAAGCTTATCCATTGATGAAAGGTGCAGCAGAGTTTACACTTGACTGGCTAGTTGAAGACAAAAATGGTTATCTGGTTACGGCACCATCTACATCTCCTGAAAACCTGTTTAAAGACAGCAAGGGGCAGGAGCAGGGTGTTTCAATAGCGACAACAATGGATATGTCGATTATCCGGGACTTGTTCAGCAATGTGATCGCAGCATCAGAGAAGCTGGGTATTGACAAAGCATTCAGGGATACTTTAGCATCAAAAAGAGGAAAGCTGTTTCCATTAAGGATTGGCAGTAAAGGACAGCTGCTGGAATGGTATAAAGACTTTGAGGAAACTGATATGCATCACCGGCATATTTCTCATATGTACGGCTTATATCCTGGTACGGAGATTTCTTCGTTAAATCCTGAATTCTTTAACGCTGCCAAAAAAACGCTTGAGCTGCGTGGTGACGAGGGCACAGGTTGGAGCAAAGCCTGGAAGATTAACTGGTGGGCAAGATTAAGAGATGGTGATCATGCATACAAACTGATCCGTGACCTGATGAATTACGTGGAGCCGAATGGCGGTAAATCGAGAGTCGGCGGAACATACCCGAACTTTTTTGACGCACACCCACCTTTCCAGATCGATGGCAACTTTGCAGGTACAGCCGGAATGGCGGAAATGCTTTTGCAAAGCCACCTGGGTTATATTGATCTGCTTCCTGCTTTGCCAAAAGTATGGACTAATGGCAGTATTACAGGTCTCAGGGCGAGAGGGGGCTTTGAGGTAAATATAAAATGGAAAGACGGGAAACTCAATACTGCCCTCATCAGATCACTGCTGGGATCAGACTGCGTCATTCATTCAGCATTGCCTTTAAAACTCAGTGGTACAGCCGTTGTATCAAGCAAAACAGCGGATGGTTATGTGCTGTCTTTTAAGACGCTGAAAGGAAAATCTTATCAGCTGCTAAAAGTTTAAGAGTGGACCATGCGGTAGATCTCCTGCATATAGGTAGCTTCAGCAAGTGCGGCAAAAAAGTTGTGCCATTCCACCCTCGTGAAGACCAGGCTGATGTCTGGATATGGGGTAGCCAGTACAACAATTTCCAGTCCGTCAGGTGAAGTCTCCAGATAGTCGTCAAAATCAAGATCATTCGTGAGATCTACAAAAGAACTAAACTGGCTGAAGGTGAAGCTGATCAGCACAGCCTTATTCCATATATTTACCATTTTGCAATTTACACATTGCGTGACAGCAATATTTCCTTTTCGGGCGATGACAGTTGGTTTGCACATAGGGTCTAAATGTTAGATATAATTACAAATATCTAATTATTTAGAATAGTTCCAAATAAAGCAGGGTGTTTTTATCTTCACCCTGCGTCATTTTAATTATTGTGCATCGTAGATCACTACCTTTTCAAATAAAATTCTGAACTCTTCTAAAAAGGCTTTGTGCAGCTCATGAACCTGGTACACATCATGACCGGCAAGATCTTCAAAGAACAGTACCAATGAAAAAGTATAAGTAATATCCACTACTGCCCTTTCAATAGGCGCGGGAGTTCCTACATGGAAGTTTGTAACGGTTTCAATTTTCTCGAGTGATTCAAGCCCTTTTCTGAAAGCGGCCTTCTGATCTTCGGTTGTATCGGCTTTTAACCAAAATAAAACGTGGTGAGATAGCATATGATATTTGTTTTTTTTGCAAATTTAGGTATTAAAACCAAACCAAATGATAAACCTGGGGCTCCTTTTAACAAATCGGTATAGATTATTGAGTGTTGCAGCTATATTGGATGTATTTGAAACGGTAAATGGGATCTATTTTGATGAAGGTCAGGATGCACCTTTTCAGATTACCTTATTCTACGATGATACAGCTAAAAATGCTGAGTATACTTTAGCTTTTCCAGGTTACCAGCCTGTGAAGATCAGTATAGCAGAGAAGCAAGACCTGATCCTGATTCCTTCTTTCCTGAATGAAGATATATCAGGTGCTATTCATGATAACCATGCGGCGATCATGTGGCTGCGTCAACAGTATCAGACAGGTGCTGGTCTGGCAAGCTTTTGTACCGGGGCCTTCCTGCTTGGTGCTACGGGCTTGCTGAATGGAAAGGCTGCCACTACCCATGTAGATGCGTGTAAGGCTTTCAGCAGTATCTTTCCTGCGGTAAAACTGGAAGCCGAAAAAACGGTTACACAGGACGGAAGACTGTATACCAGCGGAGGAGCCACGTCAAGTTTTCACCTCATGCTGTTCCTGATTCAGCTGCATTGCGGAAAAGAGGTGGCAGTAAGAATTGCCAAGTTATTTGCTATTGATATGGACAGGCAGCGGCAATCGTATTTCAGTACATTTCATATTTCCAGAAACCACAGCGACGACCTGGTAGCGATGGCACAGCAAAAAATAGAAACTGCTTACCACAATACGGGTACCATTGAGGAAATGATCAAGGATATTCCTGCAAGCAGGAGAAATATTGTACGCCGGTTTAAACAGGTTACAGGAATTACTCCTATTGAATATCTTCAGCAAACTCGCATCGAAGCCGCAAAAAAACTATTGGAACAAACTGTAGAACAGATGACAGAGGTGATCTACAAGTCGGGTTATAATGACCCGAAAGCTTTCAGGAAGGTGTTCAGAAAAACAGTAGGTATGACCCCAAGTGAATACAGGGAAAAGTTCTATGTTGGCTAGTATAGTTCTTGCGCCTATGTGCTATTTGTTAACCTCACAGCACTAGAAAAATAATATAGTTTCTTTATGTTTGCCGGATATGAAACAATTATTCTTTCTGATCGGGCTTCTTTGTGTCGCTTATAGTAGTAATGCACAAAAAATGAAATGGAACAATAACAGTGTGATCGCTCACCGCGGTGCCTGGAAGAAAAAAAATATTCCTGAAAATTCTATTGCCGCATTAAAGGAGGCTGTAAGATTAAAATGTTACGGTTCTGAGTTTGATGTACATTTTACGAAAGACAGTGTAATTGTGGTGAACCATGATGATGTATATAAAGGATTGACAATCGGTACCTCAACTTATGCCGAACTTCAAAAACAGTTACATACTAACGGAGAGCAGATCCCTACTCTTGAGAGTTATCTTAAGGAAGGAATGAAGCAAAAGGGTACAAAGCTCATTCTCGAAATCAAGATGGCCAAAACTCCTGAAACTACCATCGCCCTGACGGATGCAGCAGTCAAAATGGTAAAAGCACTAAAAGCTGATGCCTGGGTTGAATACATCAGCTTCAGCTATCCTGCCGTTCAGAGAGTCCTGGAGTTAGATCCGTCGGCTAAAACAGCATTTCTTGCTTATATTAAAGGAGATGTTCCACTTGAAAAATTGAAAGAAGATCATATCGCTCAGGCTGATTATTTTTATACTATCTATAAAGAAGGCGACTGGTTTAAAAAAGCTAAAGAACTGGGAATTACTATCAATGCCTGGACGGTGAATAAAGAAGAGGATATGCAATGGCTGATTGATGAAAAAGCTGATTTTATAACCACTAATGAGCCTGAACTGCTGTTTGATCTATTAAAAAAGAAATAGAATTTTAGCAGATTGCTGTTAGATTTGTGAAACAAAATCTAACAGCAATGGGACTTAAAAGATCTGCATTTTCCTTAGCCCTGGGCATTTTTCTTACTTTCTTATTTTCTGGATTGTATGCTCAGCCTGACAGGCCAAAATTCAAGGTTATTGCATTCTACACTGCCAAAAATGATCAGGCACATATCAGCTATGTGAACGAAGCAAACCGCTGGTTCCCGGAGATGGGTAAAAGGTATAAGTTTAGTTACGACGCCACTTCTGACTGGAAGAATATGAATACAACATTTCTTTCACAATATCAGGTGGTCCTGTTTTTAGACACAAGACCGGAGGAACCTTCGCAGCGGTCAGCATTCCGACAATATATGGAAAAGGGTGGCGGATGGATAGGTTTTCATTTTGCGGCTTTTGCTTTAACGCCTTCTGATTTTCCACAGGATTGGGATTGGTATCATCAACAGTTTCTGGGATCAGGTAGTTATGATAGTAACACATGGAAACCTACTTCAGCTATTTTACGTGTGGAGAACAGGAAGCACCCTGTAAGCAGTAAGCTTGCGGCAACTTTTATATCTGCACCTAACGAATGGTACAGATGGTCAGAAGATCTTCGTACTAACCCGGATATTAGGATATTACTTTCAATAGATTCCTCGAGTTTTCCCCTGGGTA
Source organism: Pedobacter sp. MC2016-15 (assembly GCF_026239695.1). Classification (GTDB taxonomy): domain Bacteria; phylum Bacteroidota; class Bacteroidia; order Sphingobacteriales; family Sphingobacteriaceae; genus Pedobacter. The sequence continues at coordinate 319,606 of NZ_JAPIVS010000003.1, forward strand.
CCGGACCCAAATCATCTGAGATCTGGCACAGCGGTTATTATCCTGTAGCCTGGACGAATGTAAAATATCGAATGGTTTATATCAATATGGGACATAATGATATGGATTACGAAAATCATAGTGCAAAGAATCTGTCTTCGACTTTTTCAAGTAAGACACAAAATGATTTTTTGCTCCGGTCACTATTTTTTGTGGCCGGCAAGACACTAAGATAATCTTTGCATACAGGTTCATTCCGAATGGAATGAACCTGTATGCAAAATATATGGAGAGTATTTAGTAGTTCAAGTTAGAGACCACTCCAGTAGTCATTGCATAAAAAAGTGTTAATGCAATTGCTAAAGTTCCGATGGTGATTAACCATTTTCTTGCTGAAGGACTGAAGGGGCTGTAATGTTGTTGAGAGTTCATGATGAGATAGATTAGGTTACATCTTATCATAGACCAACACTGTGCCATTTTAAGTTTTTAGAAATAAAAGACACATATAGCATGTGACAGCCATGTTTTTGTGAAAGCTAAAGATGTTACACCATACAAGTTGAGATCTTTTTTCCCGACTGGGGTTTTATTTTCCCGGTTTGATCCCTTTGTAGATAAAGTTATGCAATGCTTCTGAAGTCTTGGGCATATCTGCAGAAAGGTAGTACGTATTGTTAATACGAACGCCCTTACTTGAAGAATCCAATGGAAATCTTGCTTGTTCAATAGATTTGCTTTTGGAGTTTAAGATCGTTCCACCTATAGCGAATAACTCCATGCTGGACATACTCGTTTCCAGAAAAGGAAGAATCTGCGACATCAATACCGGCAGCATGGCTGAGCCTCCTCCCTGCATCTTATAGAAGAGGGCAACCAATACTGTTCTCTGTCTTTCATTCCTTTCGAAATCTCCGCGTCCTACAGCTCTGATTCTGGTGTAAGCTACCGCTTGTTTGCCTGTTAGTCTCTGATATCCCGGCTGAGCAACATTATCCGGAGGAATGTTGTCTATGATTGATATTTCTTTTAAATAATTGTTGAGGTAGGGAATCTCTTCAGGTTTCACTGTCACCTCAACTCCGCCTAAGGCATCAATCATTTTTGCCGTAGTAAAGAAATCAACATTAAAATAATCTTTGATGTCCATTGCGAAATTCTGATTTATAGTCTTGATTGCCAGCTGTGGTCCTCCGATCGCATAGGCAGCATTAATTTTGTCCATCCCTTTGCCCTCAATATTCACATAGGTGTCTCTCATAATTGAAGACATTTTTATAGATTTTGTAACCTGATCAATGCTGATAATCATGATGACATCAGAATTTCCCTGCTGTTCTGAACTGCGCCTGTCCACCGCGAACAGTGCAATATTTACAGGTGGGTTTTTGATGGCGGCGACTCTGGCCTGAGTTTTAGCTGAGATTCCCAATGAGGCCGGGGTTTGTGAAAATTTATGCACAGGTTCAGCAGGGATCACGAGAGGTGGCAGCTCGCCTGAACGTGTAGTAGTGTCCTGGGCATAGGCAGCGGTGCTAAAGGCAATGATTAAGATCAGATGTGAAAAAAGAGATTTCATATTTATATTTGAGATGTAGGTTTATGCATTATTGCGCAAATTATGTGCTATTTTATTGATATTCAAATATTATCCAAGTACATCGATGAAAATGAAGTATTTGGAGATAATTTTATACATTTGAAACATAGTAAAATCAGGAAAATACCTTGATCTGAAAGAAATCCATATGAACTCTCAATCTCTGCAGCGCTATTTTAAGTTATCTATCCTGTGGTTTTTTTCTGTATTACTGATTTTTGTATATCTTTTTTTGATCGTCTGGACATTCTGCTATACATTATTCGTTTGTTATCTTTTGGTGGCAGCGTTCTCTGCCTGCGTCATTATTTATTTTCTCCATAAAAGTAAGCGGCAGGCAATCAAGTTTTTGTTGTTGGGATTGTTTCTTTTTTGTGTGCTCAGTCCATTTAATTTAAAGCAATATAACCGCCGTGCAGAAGCTTTACAAAACAGAATCAATCGTAAAGGAGAACTGAATACCAAAGAAAAACTTGGCGTTTATGGATGTTTGCTGATGATGACTGTTTTTGAGATCGTTCCTTTTCCGGAGGCGGCAACTCAGAATTATTACTTATTGTTTCCAACAGAAGATGCACAGCGGTTTTTTCATGATCAGTCTATTCTAAAATCTCCAAGTATACAACGGGCAATAAAATTGAGAAGGAAAGGTTATATCCAATGGAACAGATGGAATTTTATCCGTAACAAGGACTTCAGGTATGCAATGGCTTTTGACCCCTGTACCGTTACAACGGCAGAAAAAGACGGTATTCAGGAAGTACTGTTAACTACTGATGTTGGCTACAGGGAAAACTATGTTACTACTCATGCAAGTAACTTTTTACGGGGTTTCTTTACTTTTAGGGTTGATGAAGGGTTGTTCTTTTATCTGCAGCAAAAGGGATGGCTTCATCCGTATAAAGCTATCTGGGTTGCTAAAATCCGCTCATCGTCCTAACGTCCGTAATACTGCCACATAAACGGCAGAAATTTTCCTGCTATTCTTAAAATCCAGGGTTCTTCAATATGATGACCAGCTGATTGGGAGGGCCTGATAAAACAAGCCTGGGATCCCGCAATATATTCTTCGTTCACACCGGTGTTATGAAATTTAACCACCTTAAATGGAATGTTATGCTCAGAAAACCTCGTACGGTTACTTTTTGACTCACCTAGATCCACAAGGATGGTTTGTGAAGCAGATTTCATCACTGCCAGCTGATAGTTGATCTTAGTAGTCAGTAGCAAATTGAAGAAAAAGCCGGAAATACAGAAAATAAGATTAACCAGTAGCGCAGCATACAGCACTTTATTCATGATCTGATACTTTTCTGTAAGATGTACTTCTGCTGCCAGTAAGATGATGAGTGGGAAAAGCCAGAACTGAGGGATATAGCGGCTCCACCAGGATTCAGGCATAATAATCACTGAGATAATGATAAATGCCAACAGCCAACTCATCTGCTTAATGAACTTTTCTTTGCCTGCAACTCTGTATAGAATAATTACCAAAACTAATGATAATAATAGTATTCCGCTGAACATGGGACCAAAGCCCCCGAGTCGGGCATCTGTCATTGATGCATGTGCGAGATCCACTTTGTTAAAAGTGAAAGGGATCTTAATATCAATTGGATAGGGACTTTTGGGGTAGATATTATCTGTACGGGAAAACAATGAAATTACAAACCTTTCCAGTCCGTTTTTATGCTCGAAACTGGCTGGCAGATTAATGGCGTAGATGATGTCTACTTTATCCTTTCCCATCAGGGGGTATAAGGGATGTCCAAAATTTACAGTGTTGGTGATATACGGATTAAAGCCACAAATGATAGCGATTAGCCCGGCAACAAATGAGGCCCACCAAAGGCGTTTGGCTATTACAATTTTTTTGTGCCATAATGCCCAGATTAGATATCCTCCAGCAAACAGGGCAATGTATAGAATGGCGGTAAACTTTACATTGACCAGAAAAAATATGATTAGTGCGAGTGTCAGGAAGTATATATTTCGTGGTGTTTGAAGAATGTAAAGACCCAGGATGATCAGCGATAGCAATAATGCACCCATTGGACCATCTACATAATAGGTGAGTAGTTGATTTAAAACAATGGGATTACATGCAATAATCAAGGACAGAAGGATGCCTTTACTCATTGCAACCCAATGATTGCGGATCACAAATGATAAAGTAAAAAAGAAACTTGAAGCCCATAACATAAAGTTTGCGGCTTTACCAGCTTCGATATTGTCGAAAGTGCAGTTAATAGCGGCGCTTACGATTTCCATTCCTTTGGCGTAATGATTTACCCAGATGGACTGGTTCACTGATGCGGGCAGATACTCATAAAAAGGATTCCATCCATTTTTCATTTGTATCATTGCTTCCATATGGTAAGCCTGGCCGTCAAACGAAGTATCATAAAAATAGGATGATAAGGCAACAAAAAGCAGGGTAAGACCCGCACTGATTCCAAAAATAGTATAGATCCTTAGGGGAACTTCTTTCTCCTCATATTTGAGATAGTAGTAGCTTATTGATCCGGCCAGTAAGCTTCCAATTGGAAATTGCCATCCACTCATTGTGATGTTCAGAAAGAAAGATATTGAAGTCGTGAGAAATGTTGCGGCTAGTATTGCTACCATGATAAAACCGGTATAAAAACATAACCTTGAGAGCTGATTAGAATCTTGTATTGTCATTTTAATAAATCTCTAACCTGTTGATTAGTAATATGAAAAATAGTTGTATAAGTATTTAAATATAATGAGAAAATAATTATTATCATAGGTGAAGATAAAAGTTTATCCTTATGCAGATTCAGTCTGCAACTCGGTGTTTTTTCTTCAATATATCCACTAGAAACGTATTCTTGTTATGTACATATTTCATATTATATGTCACAGATTTTTGCTGATCTCTGATGAATGTGTCCAGTACATTGGAAACTACCTTACCATTGGCATTGATCGCCAGAACTCTGATCACCTGATTGTCGTTGGATTTGATCAGCGTATTTAAAGATGAATTATTCTTTGGATAGATGAATCTGTCTTCATTACCTTCTCTAATATCTACAGTAAATTTTTTATGATTTACAGTATAGATCATTTGGCAGTCGTTGCACTCTATGCGGAGAATACCGAAAGGCTTCCCATTACGAAGGTAAAGATAATCTCTGACGGATAATCTCTCTTTGCCATTAATCAAGGCAGGCTTTTGTTTCCGTTGACAGCCAGAGAAAGCCAGAAAAATAAAAAAGTAAAATAAAAATGAGAGCTTATGCCTGATCATGATATCAAAATATTCATATTGCAACGTAGTTATATTAAGCTTCAATTCAACTTATAACAATTTTTTAATCAATGAAAGCAGCGGTTCTGATACTTGCACATAAAAACGTTTGGCAACTGGAGAAATTAGTACAAAGACTAAGCCGGGATTTCGATGTATATATACATGCAGATGTGAAATGGGATATCAATGCTAATTTATTTGATGATTATAAGAATGTTTTTTTTGTAAAAAGGCATAGCGTGAATTGGGGGAGTTATATCCAGATCCTAGCGACGATCGAGTTGTTCAGAACTGCTTACCAGAATGACTATGATTACTATCTATTGATTAGTGGCCATGATTTGCCAATTAAGAGTAATGCTTTCATCAAGGACTTCATCACTAAAAATATTGATTTGAGTTTTGTGAACAGCGAGCTCATGCCTAAAAAAGAATGGGCAGGACAGGGGGGAGGGTTTGATCGCCTGGTGTACTATTTCGGTATTGACTTCAAGGATAACTTGATGGGAATTCTAAGAAGGAAAGCCCTTTCCTTCACCCAAAGGATGCAATTAAAGTATGGTATCAAGCGTAAACTCTATCCTATAAAATATTATGGTGGCTGGAACTGGGTAAATCTGAACAGACCGGCAACTCAATATCTGATGAAGTTTTTGGCGGAGCATCCTGCTTTTCTGAAGAGTTTTAGATACACCTACTGTGCAGATGAAATTTGGCTGCAGACGATCCTGCTCAATTCGCCGCTCAATCTTGTGAATGAAAACTTACGATACACCTCCTGGGAGCCGCATGCATCCCATCCAAAGACGCTGTTGAAAAGTGATCTTGATGCATTGACCACCTCAGATAGTTTGTTTGCCAGAAAATTCGATGCTGATATAGATAAAGATATTATAGAGGCAGTGTATAAAATGACGGAATGAATTGAATTACATTAGTTATATATGGGGCAGGGGACTAATTTTTACAATTAGTTGAAAAATTTCCCCTCAAATGATCACGTATTTGAGTAGTTAGTACATATCCCGATGTAGTGGATAACTTCTTAATAACTTCCCTGATATAATTTCCAATTAGTACAAATTTATAAGGATTGCAGGTGTTTCTGCTGAATGTTATACTGTGGGATTTTTGTCCCATTATCTCCTCTATTTTTACCTTGTACGGAATTCTGGTTTGCAATTTGATTAAGCTATTTTGAATTGATAAATCTTACATTATTGAAAATACGTAAGTAGAAAATCATTTATAAATTGTATTTTTATAGCTACAATAGTTGAATGATTTATAATAAACCTTATACCGATATCTATATTTAATAAAATATCGCTTACATAAATACCTACCTTGATAATGGAAAGTGCATCATTTAAGAGAAAGCAAGTTTTGATAGTTGATGATGAGCCTAGCATTTTAAAGTTGCTAAATTTCATTCTATCAAAGCAATACGAAATTCATGCCATGGAAAGTGGATATAAAGCGCATCTTTGGCTTGAAGATGGCAATTTCCCTGATATCATTATTTTGGATCTGCACATGCCTCATTTTGACGGAACGTCTTTCTTGAAAAGCATCAAAATTAGCGGTTACTATCGTGAGATACCTGTAATTATTCTCTCGGCCGCTGAGGATCTGGAAAATATTGTAGCCAATTTGCCTTTTAAAGTTGAGGCTTATTTTCCGAAGCCTTTTAACCCTGAAAGTTTAAAAGACGAAATTGTTAAAGTTCTGGCTGCACTACCAAACCCTATCTTTTATAAATAATGGATTACAACTACAAAGGAATAAGATTAGTTTATTCTGGAACTGAGTTATCGCAGGAATCTGCTGAAATCTTGGGACAGGAATATAATGTGGTTCATGTGGGAGATACTTCAAAACTGGAGAATTATCTAAGCACGCTTTCTCTTTTCTCGACTCCGGACGTGATCATGATCGAGGTGAGTGATGAAGAGTTCGTTTTTTCGATCATTGCTAAAATTAAAAACAATCCACTGACAAGTGGACTGATTATTGTCTTACTAGGGCATATGCCAGATGTTAGGTTAAGGTCGAGAGCCATCAAAGAAAAGATACATGATTTGTATTTTTATCCTTATGAGATGGATCATCTTAAAGATCGTTTGAATTTTTTGATAAAATTTAAGCTGATCAAGCCTAACATTGAACAGTTAGCGGTCATAAAAAAAGAAAAAGAGTACAAGATACCAACCACTAAGAGAATTTTTGATGTTGTTTCATCTGGTGGAATATTATTATTTGCTTCACCAATTCTATTATTAATTGCATTATGTATCAAACTGGACTCTAAAGGTCCGGTGATTTACAAAAGCAAAAGAGTAGGTACAGGATATAAAATCTTCGATTTTTATAAATTCAGATCGATGAGGGCCGGGGCAGATAAGGAGTTAAAAGACCTATCGGCGCTGAACCAGTATGCGGATGACGGCAGTGGAGCAAATGCCTTCGTTAAGATCAAGAATGATCCTAGGGTTACCAAGTTGGGTAATTTCCTTAGAAATTCCAGTCTTGATGAGATTCCGCAACTATTTAACGTGCTCAAAGGGGATATGTCACTGGTTGGTAACAGACCACTGCCATTATACGAGGCTGAGATGTTAACATCCAATGAATGGTCGATGCGCTTTCTGGGACCTTCGGGATTAACAGGACTATGGCAGATTAGTAAAAGGGGAAAAGGTGATATGTCCGATACAGAAAGAAAAAAACTGGATAACTTCTATGCTAAGAATTATTCGGTATGGTTTGATATCAGTATTATGCTGAAAACGTTCCCTGCATTGTTTCAAAAAGAAAAAGTATAAAAAACACTCAAACAAATTAATAAATCTATCAATGAAAAAAATATCAGCACTCTCATTTTTAATCGCTGTACTGTTCTCTATGCAGGCTTCTGCACAGAGTTCAATTATGTCTGACGTTAATTATCCTTTGCTGGATAAATATATCGCGCTGGCAAAACAAAACTTTCCGAGAATGAAAATCTCGGAATCACAAATGCAATCAGTTAAAACCAGTATTGCCATGTCCAAAATATCATTCCTGGACTTATTTACTGCTTCCTATTTCTACAGACCAGATGATAACCAGGCGTTAAATGTTAATAATCCTTACACAGTAAACGGATTCCAGTTTGGTATCACTTTCAACTTAGGTACCTATCTGCAGAAACCTTATATCCTGAAGAAAGCAAAAGCTGATTACAGAGTGGCCAGTTATCAATATGAAGATACGCAGTTAACAACTGTTTCTGAAACTAAGCGTCGTTACTATGCATACTTACAATCGGTAAGTCAGTTAAAAATCCGTACTCAGACCGCTCAGGATAACAAGAATATTTCTGAGACAAGCAGACATAAATTTGAAAGAGGTGAATTGTCTCTGGATTTGTATAATGCTTCCAGAATGTTAGTGTCAACTGCTTCTACCGATCAGATTCAGGCTGAAGTGAATTATATGAATGCCAAAGACGCACTGGAAGAAATTATTGGAAAAAAACTTTCAGAAGTTAAATAGTAAGAATAAAAAAATAATGGATATAAAATCGTTTCTAAAATTACTGAATCGCTATAAATGGATACTCATATTGGTACCATTAATCTCAGCCGTTGCTACATATTTCCTGGCTAAACAGCTACCAAAGACATACAGTTCTGAAGCTAAAATAGCAACAGGTATCGTCGACCCTTCTAAACAGGTGGCTGGTGCTGCTCCTTTGGATTATTTCAAAATGAGTCAGGAATTTGATAACATCATCGAGCAGATGAAGATGAGAAAGATCATGTCTATTTTATCTTATAATCTGATCTTACACGATTTAGATAATCCTAAGGAAACATTTAAGCCATACAGTGAAAAGTTAGATTCACTTTCTGCGGATGATCGTAAAAAAGTAGCAGAACTCTTCCGTCGTAACCTGGCAGCTAAAACGCCGGTTAGCCCTGCAGATAACAAAGGCGAGTTCAAACTTTATGATCTCGTTAACTCAATGGGCTATGGTGAAGCCGCCATACACAAATCCCTTGAAATTACACATGGTGATAACAGTGACTTTATCAATGTTAAATTTGTCTCTGATAATCCTTCATTGTCAGCTTTCGTGGTAAATACGCTAAGTACTGAGTTTATCCGTAATTACGGTTTGGATGTAAACTTTAATCAGGGCCAAAGTAATGAGGTTCTCGACTCGGTTCTGAAGGTGAAAGAACGTGACATGAACGCGAAAAATCAGGCATTGAAAGATTTCAAAATGAGCAATGGAGTTTTGAATCTGGACAAGCAATCTCAACTGGTCTTTACGCAGATCACAGCGGCTGAAGATAGAAAAGCACAGGTGTTGAGAAGTGTACAAGCCAGCCAGAGTGCAATTGCTAATATCGAAAGCAGATTGAGAAGCAATGATCCCAATATGGGAAAAAATGTTGTGCGTGATAATGCGGCAATTGTAAATATCAGAAGTCAGCTGGAAATAGCAAACAGAAGATATGTTGATGGTAATTTTAAGCCGGAGGATAAAAGAAGGGTAGATTCGTTATCAAACATTCAGATCGCACTTTCTGCTAACAATTCTGATAAATATGTGGTAGATCCTCAGGTTTCCAGACAGGCTTTACTGGCTCAGAAATACAATTTGGAGACTACTGTTGCAGAGCAAACCGGAAGTGTCAGATCTATAGATAATGAGCTGGCAGCAGCACGCGCAAAATACAATGCAATGGTGCCTTTTGATGCCAATATCTCTAACTACACACGTGATGCAGATATGGCAACGAAAGATTACCTTGAAGCATTAAACAGGATCAATACCACGCAGGCTCAGCAAAATATGAGTTTAAAACTGCAGATTGCACAGTTGGGATTACCTGGATTACCTGAGACTTCGAAAGTTATCATCTTCACTGCCCTTTCTGGCATAGCAATGTTCTTCGTTTGTTTATCTGTATTAGTTGCACTGTTTGTTACAGATTCATCAATCAATACAACCCAGCAATTGGCGAACGCTACAAAATCTAAAGTTGTTGGTAGCTTAAATCTTCTACCTGAAGGTGATACAACAATCAGAACCATCTGGAATAATACTGATACCAACAACAACTATAATATTCATAAAGAGCTACTCCGATCGCTGCGATTTGAGATCAGTGATCTGATGTCTGCAGATGATAGCAGAATTCTTGGAGTTACCAGTCTTGTTGGTGGTGAAGGAAAAACGTTTTTAGCTGGTAACCTGGCTTATGCATACGCCATGACCGGCAAAAAAATTCTGTTGATTGGTGGTGAGCAGGCAGCTCCTGTATTATCTGATTCAAAACAACTGACCAGGGCGCAGAACTTTGAAACTTTTCTTGTTAACAGGGAGATTAAGGTTGAAGACCTGATTACTAAATTAAGTAAAGTTGATCATCATAAATCGTTGCTGGAAATTCAGAATGAAAGAAACCTGAGATCTGGTTTTGATGTATTGAAAAAACAGTTTGATGTCATTATTATTGATATTGAAAGCATGACTGACATCAATATAGCTAAGGAATGGCTATCGTTTACTGAGAAAAGTATAGCAGTATTTGCTGCAGGAAATAAATTGACTGACGGTGATAAAGATATGGTTACCTTATTGAAAAATCATCCTGGATTTATCGGCTGGGTGATCAATAAAGTTAGACTGAGCGAAATCCAGGCTTGATTGGGGAGAGCAATTTAATATGCAGCAGGAATCGACGTATCTTTCTTTGAAAAGATCACAAATATTGTTTTTGGTTTTTGGGGTTATAGTTGCTTTACTATGCAGTGTTGCAGTCTATGAGTTTAATTTCCTTGGACCAATTATTATCGCACTTGCTGCCATTGGTATTGTATACCTGATTTTTGTGTTCAGAAATCCAAAAATTGGATTGTATACACTCATCCCTTATTGTTTCCTCCTTGGATTTTTCAGCAGGGAAATAGGTGGTATTCAATACGGAATGGGTATAGAAGTTATCCTGATACTTACCTGGCTGTCTTCACTGGTTTATTATAAAAAGGACGATTGGCAGGCTATCAAAAATGATATGTGTCTTCTGTGGCTGCTGTGGTTTATCTTTAGTGTACTTGAAGTAATCAATCCTGAAGGAGCGAGTATTGTAGGCTGGGTCACAGAAATTCGTACTGAAGCTCTATATCCAATTCTTATTATCCCACTCACATTTGTCATTGTAAAAAACAGAAAAGACTTTGATGTAATCATCAAGATCATGCTTGCAATGGTGCTCATCGCTGGATTAAACGGAATTAAACAAGTTCATATTGGTTTATTTCCAGGTGAGCAGGCTTTTCTGGATGGTCCGGGAGGCGTTACGCACATGATCTTCGGAAAGATGAGGGCTTTCTCATTTTATGACGCTGGTCAGTTTGGTGCTTTCGAGGCCAGTTTTGTGGTCATGGCAGTTGTGCTTGCTCTGGGAACCTCAACACTGTGGAAAAAAGTGGTACTGTTTATGCTCGCAGGAGTTTACGTTTATGCCATGCTGGTTTCAGGAACAAGAGGCGCATTCTTCGCACTTGTTGTAGCGGCTATCTTTGCCATATTTCTCACTAAGAATTACAAAGTGTTGTTTTTTGGGGGAATGTTTATGGTGATGTTCTTCGTGGTTCTGAAGTACACTTATATAGGCAGTGGTATCTATTCGATCCAACGATTCAGAAGTTCTGTAGATCCCAATGATCCTTCTTTGATGGTACGTTTTAATACACAGCGTATGCTGAGGGAGTACATGAGCTCAAGACCTTTCGGAGGTGGACTAGGTGTACTGGGTGTAAATTCGGTTTATAACCAGGATAAATGGTTATCCATCATTCAGCCGGACAGTTACTGGGTAAAGATATGGGCCATGACTGGGATTGTCGGTCTCACACTTTGGTTCAGTATGATGATGTATATTCTCGGTAAATGCTGTGGAATTATTTGGATGATCCAGAATAAGAAGCTGCAGATAAAATTAATAGCAGTATTTTCAACTACCGCCGGAATTTTTTTCTGTAGCTATGGTAATGAGGTCATCAACACGATGCCCTCGCTATTGGTTACCTGCCTGACTTTTGCGTTGGTCTATATGGGGCCAAAGTTTGACCGGGAAATTGCCGACGATGAAAAGAAGCGCTCTGCTTCATCAACCGACCTTCAACTTATATAATACAGATTATGCCATTTGAAATATTTGTCCTTCCTGGTTTGATATTGTTTGTCTATGGGTTCTTCAAAGGTCATAAGAGATATAAAGAAGAATTTTCGAAGGAGAATGAAACTTCATAATAAAGTTATTTATGGGAAAAGCTATTTGGATTATTTTTCAGGTCATTATCGGGTATAATCTCGTTCTTCCTTTTCTACTGTTTGTTTTCTACAAACTTGTAAAAAAAAGCAGACCGAAAACGCTGTCGAATAAAGAATATGACTATGCGATCATTGTAACAGCATATGAACAAACTGCCTTGCTTCCTGCCGTTGTTGCTTCCCTGCTGCAGGTGAAGTACAGTAATTACCTGATTTATATCGTTGCCGACAACTGTGATATTTCCACGCTAAATTTTACTGACCCAAGGGTGATTTTGCTGAGGCCTGAGAAGGTGCTTGCCAGTAATACGCGCTCACATTTATATGCTATAGCCAACTTTAGAAGAGATCATGAGATCCTGACTATTATTGATAGTGACAACCTTACTGATCCAAATTACCTGAACGAGCTGAATGTTTTCTTTGATGCAGGATATGAAGCTGTACAGGGTGTAAGGGCTGCAAAAAATTTAAATACTACCTATGCCTGCCTTGATGCTGCAAGAGATATTTACTATCATTTCTATGATGGAGAAGTACTTTTTCAACTGGGATCATCAGCCACGCTGTCAGGCTCCGGAATGGCGTTTAAAACTGCTCTTTACAAGGCTTGTTTCGATAATCTGGATATCACTGGTGCCGGTTTCGACAAGGTATTACAGGCTCAGATCCTGAGAATGAATAAACGTATCGCTTTTGCCAAAGACGCGATAGTTTATGACGAGAAAACTTCAGATTCTGCGCAGCTGGTTAATCAACGTTCGCGATGGATCAATACCTGGTTTAAATACTTTGGATACGGTTTTGATATTCTGCTCAGAGGAGTCAAAAGATTCGATTTTAATCAGTTTCTATTTGGAATTATCCTGTTAAGACCACCCTTATTCATATTTATATTGTTATCCGGACTCTGCGCGCTGATGAATATTTTTATATTTCCTGTTTATTCGCTAATTTGGATCATAGCTTTTGGACTATTTATTTTAAGTTTTGTGATCGCACTGAAAAATCATGCAACTGATCCGAGGATTTATAAATCTTTAATCAATATTCCTAAGTTTATATTTTTCCAGTTATTATCTTTAGTACATGCCAGACAGGCAAACAAAAGGTCTGTAGCTACAAAACACAATGTAAATTCATAAGCATTATATAAATAAGCGGTGTCAGAAATAATAAAAGGAAGAGATATTGTTATAGTTGGTCAGCAGCCCTGGGACATTGCAATCGGGAGCAATTGTAAAAATATTGCGGCTGAATTATCTAAATATAACAGAGTGCTATATGTTAATTCTGCTTTAGACCGAATCACCTTATTGCGAAACAGAAATGCTCAGGCTATAATACGGCGGAGAAATGTGATTAAGGGACAGGAAAATGGTCTTGTGCCGGTTTCAGATAATCTATGGACACTTTATCCGGATGTGTTGATAGAATCAGTCAACTGGATCAATAATCCGGGAATTTTCGATTTACTCAATAAAAGGAATAACCGGCTTTTTGCTAAATCTATTTTGAAAGCAATCTCGTTATTAAACTTTAGGGATGTTATTCTTTTCAATGATAACGATATGTTCAAAAGCTTTTATCTGAAGGAGTTTTTAAAGCCATCTGTCAGCATTTATTATTCCAGGGATTATATGCTTGCCGTAGACTACTGGAAGAAACATGGGGAAAGAATTGAGCCGGAGCTAATCCGTAAAAGTGACCTCTGCGTAGCAAATTCAACGTATTTGACTGATTATTGTAAAAAATATAATAACAGTTCATTTTATATTGGACAAGGCTGTGAACTGGATATTTTTACCAGTACAGAGAGCTTCCCGCCAATAGCAGCAATTGCAAATCTTAGCGGCCCCAAAATAGGATACGTTGGGGCATTGCAAAGTATAAGACTGGATATTGACTTGCTTGCTCATATTGCAAAGCAGAGACCAGACTGGAATTTGATCCTGGTAGGTCCTGAAGATGAAGTTTTCAGGGACAGTGCTTTGCATCAGATTCCAAATGTACATTTCCTTGGCTCACAGAAACCTGAAGATCTGCCCGCGTATATTAATGCTTTTGATGTATGTATCAACCCTCAGCTGGTTAACCAGGTGACGATTGGCAATTATCCGAGGAAAATTGATGAATATCTTGCGATGGGTAAACCGGTAGTTGCCACAAAAACACCTGCCGTAGGCATTTTTGGTGAGACTGTCTATGCTGCGGCTGATAAGTATGAATTTCAAACAGCCATTGAAAATGCAATGCAGGAAAATTCTGCTGAGCGGTCTGACAAACGGATAGCTCTTGCACGTTCTCATTCCTGGGAAAATAGTGTCGGCGAATTATATAAAGCCATTAACCAGGTGATAAAAAACTAAAGATGTCCTTAGCTGAAAAAATAAAATCAAATCCATTCCTGAAGAAGATCGCACATCAGATGCTGATCCCTGCAAATGATTTCAGGCCCAGGCTCTGGGTAAGATTATTTGTAAATCCTTTTAAGCATAAACGTGGTAAAGGATCTATCGTCAGGAGCCGGACAAGAATTGATGTTTTTCCATTCAACAACTTTCAACTTGGTGAAAAGAGTCTTATTGAAGATTTTTCAACCATCAATAATGGTGTAGGTGATGTTTACATAGGGAATGAATCTGTGGTAGGTATTGGTTGTACAGTCATTGGCCCGGTGAATATTGGTAATCATGTGATCATGGCTCAGAATATTGTTGTTTCTGGCTTAAATCATGGTTATGAAATTATTGATATACCTCCAAGTGAGCAAAAAACGATCACCAATCTCATTACTATTATGGATGATGTGTGGATTGGCGCAAACTGTGTGGTGACATCTGGTGTTACTATAGGTAAACACGCCGTCATTGGTGCAGGAAGTGTAGTGACCAAGGATGTACCACCGTTTTCTGTATCTGTGGGTAACCCGGCGAGGGTAGTAAAGCAATATAATTTTGAAACTGCTAAATGGGAGAGGATATAAACATATGAGTTATTTAAAGAACCCCGACTGGCTTGGCCAGTTTCTCTATCCTTTTGAAAAATTCGAGGAGGTACCATCCTCGCTTTTTGATGCTATTAATAGTGACCTCGACAGGGTACAGAGTAAAACTCCGGTGGTGAGTATCGTAGTGATCGCCTGGAATGAGGAAATCAATATCCTGCGCTGTGTAGCTACTTTGTCAAAAATGAAAACAGATATACCTTTTGAGATTATCGTGGTCAACAATAACTCGAAAGACCGTACACAAGATACGATTGATCAGCTTCATGTCAGATCTTTTAATGAGCTTACACAAGGTGCAGGTCCCGCCCGTCAGAAAGGACAGGTAGAAGCCCTGGGAAAATATATTCTCACCGCTGATGCAGATTGTTTTTATCCACCGTGCTGGGTGGATGAGATGATGAAAGTCTTAACGCAGAAAGACGTTGTTTGTATCTACGGTAGGTACTCCTTCATTGGAGAATCCACCTTTCCACGATGGAAATTATTAATCCTTGAAAAGCTCAAGGATACTATGGCTAGTTTGAGACATATAAAACAACCTTATTTTAATACCTTTGGAATTAGCATGGGTTACATCAGGGAATATGGACTGAAGATCGGATTTATCACCATTAACAGGAGGGGCGAAGATGGTCAGCTTGCCATGGATTTGATGAAATATGGTAAAATTAAACAAATGAAATCCAGAAAGGGCCGGGTTTGGACAGGTGTAAGAACGCTCACTCAAAATGGTTCATTCTTCAACATTGTTGCCTCCAGAATCAAAGAAGATCTCAAACGATTTAAATACAATTTCATTACGCGTAACTAATACAAACCCGAGCCAATTACTTTCCCTATCTCTTCATGTTTAATATCAAAAAGAAAGCTCTTCTAATCATTAACAACCTGCATTTCCTATCACTTCTGGGTAATGGACTGATGTCAGTTTTTGGAATGGTTACACTGGCAATACTCTACAGAACCCTGCCAGTGGTTGAAATGGGAGTTTATATTTTCTTTATGGCTATCTGGGGCTTGATTGATGTATTGAGATCAGGGTTTCTCAGCATTACTATCGTAAAATTTTATTCAGGTACAACCATGGAGAGGGCTCGGCAGGTAGCAGGATCCGCATGGTTTATCGGCCTTTTCATTACTGCGGCCTCAGTCTTGATCAATATTCCAACTTATTTTATTGCCGGCTATGTGTCTGACAGGGGCTTGTCCTTATTTCTCAAATACTTTTCACTAGTTTCTGTAGTCACTTTACCATGTTTTATGGCAAACTGCATCGTTCAGGCAGAGAAACAGTTTGGCAGGCTATTATGGTTTAAAATCATGACTCAGGGATCTTTCGCACTGATGATCTTTCTTCTTGCTTTTTTTGATAGGATCACCCTCACTTCGGTGCTTCTGGCGTTTGGAATCTCTAACTTACTGTCCAGTGTGATTACGCTAATGCTTAAATGGACCATGATTTTTTCATTAAAATATGCAGACCGTGAGACGATTTGGGAACTTTTCCATTTCGGAAAATATAGCATGGGGACCAATATAGGTTCTAATTTGTTTAGTGTAACAAATACCTTTGCCATTAACTTTTTCATCGGTCCTGCTGCTTTGGCTATTTTTAACCTGGGTAGTAAATTTATGCAGGTAATTGAGATTCCGATGTTAAGTTTCGCATCTACAGGTATGCCCATTTTGTCTAATCACTATAACAAAGGTGAACACGGTGAAATGATGTATACGCTGAAAAAGTTGATAGGTATGATGACGATCGTTCTCCTGCCATTTACAATTCTGGCGCTCATCTTTGCTGAACCTGTCATCAGTATTCTGGGCGGAACTGCACATTCTCAGAATGAAGCTCCCAATTTGTTTCGTTTGTTTATGATCTTTGGGTTATTATATCCTGCAGATCGATTCTTTGCCCTGGCACTCGACGTGATACATCTGCCCAAAATTAACTTTTACAAAATCCTGGTGATGCTGATTGTCAACGTAGTTGCTATAGTAATAGGGGTGTGGATTTACCCTTCTGTTTATTCCATTGCCATTGCAGGTATATTCCCAACTATTGTTGCTGTGCTTATTACATATGCTCCATTGAATAAGTATCAGAAGTTTAGCTTCTGGAGCATGTATGTCATTGGTTATAAAGAAGTCATTCTTTTCATCAGGCAGATGAGAGTTACTCTATTCAAGAGATAAGCGCTAGACCTGGAATCGAATAGATTAACCACACTGGTTAGCTACTGTATAGCGATCATGAGATATACTCCCCATACTACTCTTTCCTGCGTTGGCCTTGTGCTCTGGACTAACCGGTTGCTGTGCTATTTCTATAAGTACAGATGCGATGTATACAGTCGCGATTCAAACTGTTTATCTGAGGCAACCTGGCCAGGCCAAAAAAAAGGCTGCATCACATGATGCAGCCTTTTTTGTATATGATTAGGGTCTTGTATAGATCTTATTGTAAGCTTGAACCAATTCCGGCTAACAGTGAGGTAAAGGCACTTAAGTTAGCAACTGCATTCTGGTAAAGAGAACTGTATTTATTGTTAGATTCAGTGATTTTAACATCACTCATATTGTTGATCATGTTGGTGATACCCGAATTGTTTGTATTCAATTCATAACCAAGGTTGTTGTAATACTCAAGTGTTCCACCTGTATTGTAAAGATCCAGAAGCTGACCTTCCCAGTCTTTATTGGTATTCATTTTTCCTACAGTATTGTTGTAAACTTTAGCATTTGAATAAGTTGTTTTACCAGAGATGATGTATCTTTCGAAACCTTGAAGCTCAAATCCGCTGTATTTTTTTGTGTTATAGCAGATATTATTATAGATCTGGCTTACTGCAGGACTTGTTCCTCTTGAGTATAACCACATCCTGATTGCATTTCCCTGATAGTTAGTTAATTTGTTCTCGTGGAATAAGCCATTGCCCTGCATCATGAATACACCATTGTGGTTGGTAGCTGAGGTATTTACGTTATTAACAACGTTGTGGTGAATATTATAATCCTGTACATTTGAGAATGAACAAACCGAACCTACATAAGCACTGTTCTGGAACAGGTTATTTGCAATTTCAACATCTTTGAAAAATCCGCTGTCTTCTCCGTTGTCTTTATTTAATGATCCACCGAAGATAATGCTTCCTGCGTTGGTGAATGAGCAATTTAAAATTTTGAATCCATCAGTTCTGGTTTCAGCAGTTCCTCTGTAGGCGAAACCTGAACCATTATTGTTGTTACCAGATATCGTGTAATCAGCAACATTTGTAAAGCTCATGCTTTTTAAAACAACTCCAGACATTTTTCCACTCATGGTGATTGCTCTGTACGAGATGTTGGCAAACTGGAATCCGTAAGTTAATCCGGCAGTATAGTCGCCATCGATGATAACGTTAGTAATATTCTCAGTGGACATAAACTCGGAGATGTTTACCTGACCTACGTTTTTGATATACACTGGTTTTGCGGTACTAGCCAGGATGTTTTTAATAGTAATCCCTTTGTAGCTTCCTGCTTTGATTCTGATAAAAGTATTGCTGGCAATATTTAATGTGTTTCCGTCAATTACAAGATATCCCGATCCTGTACCCAGGTCAAGTACTGTAGCGTCTGAGGGAACAGCGTAACTTGAAGCCGGTGCCGGTGTTGTAGTTATAGGCTCAGTTGTAACCGGTGTTGTAGTTTCCGGAGTTTGGTTCCACTGGCCTCTTCTTCTGAATCCATCTTTTTTACAAGCTGACATCAACATCACTGACCCGATTAGTACTGCGTAAATTGCTTTATTCTTTACCATAATTTTAAGTTCTTGAAGCGTTTTCTAAGTGTCTACAGTGCAAGGATAGACAAATATTCTTGATTATCAGTACCATGGAAATGTGTGGAATTCCCCGAAAAGAGTAAAAATTCCCCAAAAAGTACGTTTCCCCGTTCTGGGGAATGTTTTTCACGCACTTTGTGTCACAAAGCTGTTTCAATGTATTTTTAGTTATGACATTAAAATGACATAAGTTTCTCTGATTAGCACTTAAAGCCGCATGTGATCCATATTTTGAGACATTTGTATTACAAAAATTACATAAGCTCGGCGCTAAATTTTATTGAGCAATATGAAATATTAATGAATGTGAAAGATAATCCCCGTTCACGTGGGTATAATCGTTAAAAAATCCACGATCAGTCTTTTTTTCACACATATTGCTATATATTTATGGTAAATTAATACAATGCAGCGGTGGATAGAAGAGGATATTTAAAAACTGTAGTATCTTTTGGTGTGATCAGCGTCACGTCGTTTTCATTATTTAAATGGTTCGATCTTAACAAACGTGTAGATCCGGGGAAAATATGGGATAAACGGGCAATTATCGCCGAGATAGCTGAGCTTATTATTCCGGAAACGAATACTCCTGGAGCCAGAAGTGCCGGTGTCGACCATTATATTATTGATGTATTAATAAATTGTAACCCGGTAAGGCAGCAGCACAAATTCTATGAAGGCCTCGAAGATCTGGAAGACTACGCGCTCAGTAAGTATGATAAAGAGTTTATGTTTTGCAGTCTTGAACAAAAGCATGCTGTCCTTCAGCATTTCGCAGACCATGCCGCTTACTCCAATAGAATCCTGAACAAGATCAATAATAAGTTTCTGGGACAATCCTTTTTTTCGAAGATCAAAAGCCTCACCGTTGAAGGATATTGTCTCTCAAGGGTAGGGGCTACAAAGGCTTTAGCCTATGACTATATCCCGGGCTCATTCGAGGCTTGTGTTCCCCTCCAATTACATCAAAAATCCTGGGCCACCAAATAATGATATATATAACTGACAAAATCAAAGAATCTTCCACCTATGACGCCATTGTCATCGGTTCTGGCATCAGTGGCGGCTGGGCTGCAATGGAACTTTGCAGGAAAGGATTGAAAACCCTGCTGCTGGAACGGGGAAGAGATGTAAAACATATTGTGGATTACCCTACTGCAAACCTGAGCCCCTGGGACTTCAAATATGGTCCAAATCATACTATGGAAGAGCAGACACGTAATCCAATTCAAAGCAGCTCTTCTGATCCTTCCAATAAACATTTTTTTGCTGACGATATCAATCATCCATATATCCAGGAGAAACCTTTTACCTGGATTAGAGGGTATCAGGTAGGAGGCCGGTCACTCACATGGGGAAGACAGTGCTATCGTTTGAGCGATCTCGATTTTGATGCCAACGCTAAAGAGGGGATAGCGGTAGACTGGCCAATCCGCTACAAGGATATTGCCCCATGGTACAGCTATGTAGAATCTTTTATTGGTGTCAGTGGCAACAAGGAGGGTTTACCGCAATTACCGGATGGGGAATTTCTTTCCCCTATGGAATTGAACTGCATTGAGAAGCATCTTGGGGAGTCGATTAGGAAAAATAATCACGATAGGTTACTTACTATTGCACGTGTTGCCAACCTCACCCGGGGCTGGGATAATCGTGGTCCATGTCAGTACCGCAACCTCTGCAGCCGGGGTTGTCCCTTTGGCGGATATTTCAGCAGCAACAGCTCAACAATTCCTGCAGCAATGGCTACAGGAAACCTTACGTTAAGGCCATTTTCTATCGTGTCAGAAATATTATATGATGAACAGAAACAGCGTGCGAAGGGTGTAAGGATTATTGATGCTGTGACCAATGAAATGCATGAATTTTATTCCAACATAGTCTTTGTCAATGCTTCGACAATAGCAACAGCCGGAATCCTGTTAAATTCTACCTCCTCCAGGTTTCCGAATGGTTTTGGTAATGATAGCGGGCAGGTTGGCCATAACCTGATGGATCATCATTCTACTGCAGGTGCCGGTGGTGCGCATGATGGTTTTACTGGTCTCTATTATAAAGGAAGAAGACCCAGTGGCTTTTTGATACCACGATTTCGCAATCTGCGCGACGGAGAGAATCTGAAATTCAAAAGGGGATATAACATCCAGGGACACGGTGAGCGGCAGGAATGGAGCGATAAGGTCTATGGTCTCAACGGATTTGGTGCCGACTTTAAAGCGCAGCTAACTACTCCCGGACCCTGGACGGTGTGGATGGCAGGCTGGGGCGAGTGTCTTCCCGACTACAATAATAAAATTAGTCTCGACCAGACCAGTAAGGACAAATGGGGACTGCCGGTGATCAAAATAGATTTCTCATTTAATGATAATGAACATGAAATGATGAAGGACATTCAAAACACTTCGGCGGAGATGCTGGAAAAGGCAGGTTTCAGAGATATTGATGTTTTTAACTATCATAAATCGGGTGGCTCCACAGTTCATGAAATGGGAACGGCCAGAATGGGACATGATCCCAAAACTTCCGTTTTAAATAGGCACAATCAAATGCACGCGGCTAAAAACGTATTTATAACTGACGGGAGTTGCATGACTTCGTCCGCCAGCCAGAATCCTTCTCTTACCTATATGGCTTTAACCGCACGTGCAGTGGACTTCGCAGTTGAAGAACTGAAGAAAGGTAATCTGTGATTTTGTCAGCCTTATTATGAGAACTTGCGATAGAAAGGATGATCTGCAGCAGCTAACAGCTCCCGATCGCCATTGCTGTCTCCGTAGGCGTATAATGTATAGCTGTCCCGATCAGCATATGCTGCCAGAAGGCGGATTACTTTTTCGGGGCCATGGCAGTTTTTAGTCAGAAAATTCCCTGTAATGATCTGATGATCCAATTGTAATCCTGTAGCCAGCACAGTTTCTATGCCATACTTGTTTGCCCAGGGACGAATCCAGTTCTCTACAGAAGCACTAATGATGATGACTTCATGTCCCATTTGCTGATGCCATCTTATTTTTTCTAAGGCAACCGGATTTACGATCTTTTCAATATTCACAATGAATTTCTCAGAAAGCTCGTTAAACTTCTCTATGCTGAGGCCTTTGAAAAAAGTTTTAAAGAGCCTTTCTTTTGCAGTGTAGTTTGGGATGATTTTCAATTTGAAAAGTAACACAAAAGGAGCCATATAAAGGCTGCCTCTCAATAAATGCGAGAAACTAACTGCAAAGCGAATAAAAACTGGCAGAGTATCTCTGGTAGTTATCGTTCCATCAAAGTCAAATACTGCGATTACTCGTTTATCGTTCATAAAATCTATTATAATTTAGTTGGCTGTGCAGACTCCACAGGGTTTACAGGTATCATATACATCGCATCTGAGCTGACGATCGCTTTAGCTGCCGGATTTTTTTCAATGTATCGTTCAATATATGGAATTCCCTTCTCCTGAAATCGTATCCTGTTGGATTCCGAACTGTCAAACTGAACATATATCGTTCGTTCTGAATCTTTCATCTCCTTCAGCTGCGCATTGATCATCTGAGTCATGAGTATGTTGAACCTGAAAGATAGTAGGGTGAAACCAATATTTATCGTAAGACATATATACATAAATAATTTTAAGATTTTGAAATTATCCATATATAATTCAGCAATGAGCAGGATGATAATCGGAATATACCAAAACTGGGGGACATATCTTGCCCACCACGACTCCGGCATGATAATTACGGATGTGATAATTAAAACGACCAGGTACAACCAGTTTTTTCTGTATCTCCATTGTCCGGAAAATTTAGTCAGTAAGATGGTCAGCAAAATGACTGAAAGCAACATCAATCCGGAAAAGAGTCCACCAAAACCAGCAATACGGGTATCGATAGCATATGAGTTCACGATGTCATCTTTGTTGATGGCAAATGGAATTTTCAGACGGATCTCTTTTGTGTTTCCGATCATTACATTATCCGTATGACCAAAAAAGGAGAGGAAAAATTTGTGGGAGGCACTATAATGCTCAAAGCCGGGCGGTAGATTATGCTGCATGATATCTACCTTGTTTTTACCCATGAGCGGATAGAATGGATGATGATGAACGATCGTGTTTTCTACATAGGTGCTGTACCCTACAATGAATACACCGATCAAACCTGCAACAAGAGTAATCAGAAATGCCTTCTGGAAGAATGCCTTCTGATAATTAACCAGTGCCAGCCAGGCAAGAAAGGCAAATGAGAACAGCACAATATATACAAGACCGGTAAACTTGATATTTGATGTGATGATAATTATCGAGGCGAGTACCAGGAAACTGAATTTGTCTCCTTCTCTCACGGCCCATGTGGCTGTAATCAGAAAGCATAATAGCATGATTGCCAGTTGTCCGTCAACGTATGTAGTTAGTAGCTGATTGACGGCAATAGGATTTAAAGTAGCAAACAAACTAATGAAGATGCACTTAATTGCAGATAATCTTTTGCCACTCAGCAGAAGACCAAGCGTCAGGCAGAAGGAGGCAGACAATAACATGAAGTTCGTGGCTTTTCCAGCCTCAATCCGATCTGTGATGCTATATAATGCACTTTGTGGAATCTCTACACCTTTGGAATAATGATCAATATATAAAGCCATATTGATGGATGAAGACAATTCTCCTTCAGTGGGATTCCATCCGTTTTTTAACTGGTAAATTTCCTCCATGTGATAGGATTGCCCGTCATAGGAGACATCATAAAAGTTAATTGCAATAACTATCGAACTGAGAATGATCGCGAGACTTATACCAACCCCTTTGATGTAAGTACCCGGATTTCTGTAGTATGTCCTGCAAAAGAAGTAGTATAAGGTCGCAGAAAGGACGAATCCCGCCGGAAATTGCCATTTGGAGACAGTTAAACCGATGAAGAAGCCTATTGTTACAATCAGAAGCGTCATAGCGATAGTCATGACCAGAATACCTCCAATGGAAAATAGAATCTTCACTTTGTTCTCTGCCTCTTTCATATCAGACTTTTAAATAGATAATTAGGAAAAAGGAAACAATCCAGCCAACAAGAATAATTTGTAAAAACCTGTTTTCAAGCAATACAGTGGTTGGACTCCCACTGATCCGCCATACAAAGGTTAATTGCAGGTACCTTAACACGCCCAGGATAACAAAAAATGAAGTGAGATAGGTATGGTCACCGAATGTGGCAACGATCTCAGGAGAAGTACAGTACATCACGTAACATACCACTACCGCGGTGGCCATCATAGTTATGGCAACATTTAGAAACTCGAGATTGTATCCCTGTATATTCTTTCTCGCTTTCTGACCCGTTTCTACATAATTGGCCACATCATCGCGGCGTTTAGCCAGGGCAAGGAACAGTGCCAGTACCAATGTCATTACAATAATCCAATGGGACAGATGCGTATCTGATGCCTCTCCTCCAATCATAATTCTCAGTACAAAACCTGTAGCGATCAGCATGATGTCCAGCAGGGAAATGTGTTTCAACTTGATGGTGTAAAGGATGTTCTGAACAAGATAAACACCAGCTATAATCATTGCCACTGTGTTCTGCAGCAAAACAAAAACTATTGTTGCCAGAATCAGCAAAAGGATAATCAGAAAGACGCCTTCTTTTTTGGTTACTTTACCACTTGCCAGTGGCCTGTTTCTTTTGGTGAGGTGAATTTTGTCACTTTCAATATCCAGCATGTCATTAAAGACATATACTGCACTCGCCAGAAAAGAAAACCCCAGAAATGTAAGCCCAAGGTTATATGCTACGCTTAGCTCACCAAGTTTAAGGTCAAAGAAGGCCGGAAGGAAGATGAATAGATTTTTAGTCCATTGCGGGATTCTTATGAGTTTTAGGCAAGAGCGCAGTTTTTCCATTAGGATTAGATTAATTTATAAACAAATATAATTATTTCCTGGAAAGTCCTGTGCTTTATTAATACTCTAAAACCATTTATCAGTGTAATAAATCAGATGCAAAAAATAGGTGTTTGTCGCTTTAAAGTCGCTGTTCGTCGCTGAACTAGCATTTTAGGCCGTTTCAAACAATGCTGTCAAAACGGCTTTGTGTAAGATTTAATAATGTCGTAACATTATATTTCCAGACCGGAAATCAGGCTTTAAAAACAATATGTTTTTTTGTGAGATAGTTGAAGAATGCTACAATGATTATTGCCAAAGCTTTACAAAGTTGAATGTCAAGTCTGATCACTTCAAAAAATAACCATAAAATTAGTTGATTGAGGGCAATAGCCAGAACCGAAAAAAGAATAAAGGATAAAAATTCGTTCCTCTTGGTGTGCTTACTTTTTTCAAAGACAAAGGCTCTGGACAGCACATAGTTGATAATGATTGCAATGATAATTGAAATCACATTAGCTACAAGATATTCAATTTGCGTGAATTTAATGAGGATATTGAAGGTGATAAACTCAATGCTTGCACAGAATCCCCCAACGAGGATGAATTTGAACACTTGTTGTCTGAAGATCGATTTAATAAATTCCAATGTTCTATTTGTTACTGGTTTCTATAGTCTGGTCAATCTTATTTAAGATATCCTTGTCGTGGTATTCATCAAACTTCCTTGCGAATAGCATATTCGAACTTTGGATATCCTCAAAATCAGACAGGCCAAAGAGTTTAGGATTCGCGTTCCCCTCAGACCAGTCAATATATCGTAGGTTATCATTAACAACCTGTTCCCTGAATGGCGAATTCATAATCATTGTTGGGATCACAAATTCATCTGTTCCCCAGCAGTATTTCAGGAAACGCAGCATTTTCGGACTATCATTAAATTTTTCGGTTAGAAATGCGGCGCAATCCGTAGATATTGTCCACCATGTCGACTTATTACCACCATATAATTTTGTGTACTCCGGAAACTTCCTCACCGGGGCGACCATATTGAGCACTTTTTCCACAAAGAAACGGCCCTTGAAATTAAAATCGGTAAAGTGATATTTTTCATACCTGTCCGATGCAGTTTGCCACCATTCTGAATTGTGTTTCGCATCAAAGGAAATGAAATTTTTACCCTTGTTTTGCTGAAGGAATTCAAAAATCTGTGCAGGACTTGTGACCGGATAATCCTGACCGCTGAGTAAATTAATGAAATCGTATTTTACACCTGAATCCAGAACCTCTTTTATCGAATTGAAAACAGCCTGTAATATGGTAAAGCCGCCCCAATTACAGGCAATTCTATTCTTTATCAGCTTAACATTCGGAAACTCCTTCAAACCTTCCAATTCTGATAAGTCAACTTTGCCGTCAAGATGTACGTAAAAATCAAATTGTGGATGCTGTAACGTTTTAATTAACCTTAACAGCTGGTTGTGGTTTTTATGCGTAAGAATAATGTGGGCAATGCGCATACTTTGTCGAGGAAGATGAAATTAGTGTGGATTTTATAATTTACTTTCCGAAGGTACTGTTTCTTTCAAAAAATTCCTAATACCTTAGGCGTTATATATGTATGGTTAAAATACTTGTACAAAATCAACTTTTTTAAGATAACTACCAAATAATCGACAAAGTGATCAATAAAAATTTAGTCTTTCTATCGTACGGTAGTTCCTCCGAGTATTTTAGAGCAATTTATTGTGTCTTAAGTCTTTCAGCCTGGGCAGAACAGAAAATCGAAAACTTCCGTTTGATCATTTATACTGATCAACCCGGATTTTTTAGAACTTATTTGAGTGGTTTTACAGTAATATATGTAACTCTGAGTCCGGAAATGTTAATGGATATGCTTGCCTCAACTGGGTTTGTACACAGGAGAAAGGTAGCAGTGATCGATCTGACTTTCAAAAATTACCCTGATGAAGATCTGGTATTTATAGATTCGGATACATTTTTTACGAATGAACCAGATCTCCTCTTTCTTCCGATTCAGGAGGGACAAAGTCTGATGCATAAAAGGGAGTATAAATTAAACGAAGGTCTTGAGCTTTTCCGGTCGTTTGGGCAGGGACAATATCCTGAAGCCTTTATCAACTATATATCCGGCAGAGAATTTTTGATCCGGGGCCGGTCGATGGTATTTAATGGTGATGATTATAGTCATAATTCAGGCGTAGTTGGCCTGACAAAGAGTTTCGCAAGCTATATGAAGGATATATTTAATCTTACGGATGCCTTCTATGCACATTCTAAATGGTTTGTGAGTGAACAGATGGCTTTTTCGTTAATTCTTCAACGTACCACAAACATCGTTTCTACGGAAGATATACTATTACATTACTGGGGTGCACACCAAAAACTCGTGGTAGACAATGTGATCAGCACATTGCTCAGTACTCATTCTGAATCTGAACTTAGAAATAAGGAGTTTATGCGATCATCTACCGTTAAAATGAAACATTTAGTTGAGTGCGATTTGCTTGAGGAACAAAGAAACATAGCGGTTCATCAACGTAACTTTACTTATGCCGCAAAAAAAGCCATACAATTGTTCTTTCTCAAATTCTTTAAAATAACCATTAAAAGATAAGATCAAGGAGCTTTGAGCTCGAACAGGTACAAACTAACATCTTTCCTGATCACTTTTTGCACCGGATTTCCTAGCTTTTTAAACTGCAAAAGAAGGTTTTCCGCAGGTGTAATGTTTGTCTTATAGTACCACCTCGGGTCATCAGCAAAATCTCCGATATCAGTTAAAAACTGGGTGTTAAATATCAGCCATACTCTCTTTTTGCCAGCAAAATTCCTGAAGTCGTTCTTCAACTTCTCATTATAATCACTCAGGTTCGCTGATTTTTTTCTCCAGTCCTGACCCTGTATGGCATTGTACCTGAAATGGAAGATGTTCCTGTAAACTCCGTAGCCAGGTGCATTATTCCAGTAGTTATAAACTACATCCCCATCCCTGAAATTCTTGTCAACATATACCAACAGCTCTTTTTCGAAAGACTTCTTGTGTTTGTAGAATTTTTGAGGCTGTAAAATATAATATCCGGATTGAAATAAAGGTGCGGCAATAACGAGGATAAATAGAAGCCAGATTAATTTATCAGAATGGATTTTCTTTTGAAAGTATTCAAATCCGGATGCAATAAACAGAATGAAAACTGGCGCTATAAAAACCCAAAATCTCTCCAACAGGGGATACAGGTAAAGTCCTGAAGCGATGAGCATAAATAGGATGGGGAAGATCAGCACATGAAAATCTGTTTTGTTCCTTTGAAAGATTGCATAAATCCCGCTCAATAAGAAGACAATTGCCACGACAGGGATACTCAATATTTTAGCCAGCGTACCGTTGCTGAAATCTTTAAAGTTGAAAATCATTCCCAAAGGGTAATCCATCATGTCGTAGAAATTCCTGCTAAACCATTTCAATTGCTGAACAGATCTCGGTGGAAAGGGCATGAAATTATCATACAGTTTGAAAAAGTAAACCACCCATCCCGAATCTGCATGTTTATAGGTGAACAGCAGATAATTAATGATAAAACTTATCAGCCACAAGAGAAAAGGAACAGCGTTCATAAAGAATGATTTCCAATCTCTTTTGATCAGATAATTCAGACTGATTCCGCAGGCAATCCCAGCCAGCACAAATATGACTGAAAAGGAGAACCAGAGCGTCGCCGCTCCCAGAATCCCCCAGCAAATCTTATCTTTCCATGAATGACTGTCTTTATACTTGATCAAAAGATAGAGCGCAACAACCGTAGCGAGACATTCCATCGCATATTGTTTGATCTCTACGCTGTGATAAATTAGGGCAGGAGATAACGCAAATATGCCCATGGCCAGGAGTTGAGCCCAGGGTTGAAGAAAATACCGGCAGACTTTGATAAACAGAAACATCGATATCAACCCTGCAACCAGAGGGATCAACCTTAAGGCCATTTCATGATAGCCAAAAGTATTTACAGCCCATTTAACGAGCCACAGAAATCCTATTGGAGCTTTCTGGTCATAATCCAGGATCTTAGACGCAAGATCAGCATAACTCAGGTGGCTGAAACTTGAACACAGGTAAATTTCGTCCATCCATAATGACCGGCCATAGAAATAATGAAATAATCTAAGCGCAATTCCAAGCACCATGATGGTAAATAACATTACATTATATTGTACAATATTATCATAAATGTTCTTCCTGATTAAATTATTCATTTTTAGTATTTTAATTATCGCAATATCGAAATAATTGATAATTTTATAGCTATAATGACTGATAAAACTGTACAGCAGCAGCCTGCGAAGCTGAAAGAATATATTGCCATTGCGCGACCGGATAATTGGGTTAAGAACGCTTTCATGATCCCCGGTATGCTCTTCGCCTTATCAATTTTTCAAACACCATTTGATAGTGCCCTGATAGGAAAGATTATCATGGGGCTGATTAGTATTTGTTTAATTGCTTCCGCCAACTATGTGATCAATGAATATCTTGATAAAGGTTTTGATAAATTCCATCCCTTAAAAAATAAGCGCTCTGCTGTAGTTACAGTGATCAATCCGGTAATCGTTTATGTAGAATACGCTATTCTGGGTGTAGTTGGATTAAGTCTGGCTTATCTGGTGTCTATCAAGTTTTTATCGATGGCGCTCTTTTTACTGGTAATGGGTGTCATCTATAATGTGAGACCTTCCAGGAGTAAAGACAGGGTGTTTTTAGATGTTTTAAGCGAGTCTATCAATAACCCGATCCGCTTTGCCGCGGGCTGGTTTATTTTTACGCCGGCCTTGGGTATTCCGGGTAGTAAATGGGATCTGGATTGGATTAATACCTTTCCACCGGTAAGTATTATTATCGCTTACTGGATGGGCGGCGCATTTCTGATGGCTACCAAAAGATTTGCAGAATACCGGCTGATCGGAGATCCTCAGATCGCAGGGCAGTACCGCAGATCATTCAAATTTTATTCGGAGAACAGCCTGCTGGTTTCTATGTTCTTCTACGCCATTACCTCTGCATTTTTCCTCGGCATATTTTTGATTAAAGACAGGATAGAGCTACTGGTCAGTTTTCCTTTCTTTGCATTGTTGTTCTCATGGTATCTCAAAATTGGGTTACTCAATGATTCTCCGGTTCAGGGCTCAGAAAAATTATACACCAGAAAATGGTTTATGCTATATCTGGTTTTGTTTACAATCATGCTCTGTGTGCTCATGTTTGTAAAGATCCCCTGGCTGTACTGGTTCCTCAAGAATGCAAATAACTACTAAGCTGATACGATAAAAAACGATTTGATGAAATACGATCATTACGATTTGGTAATTGTAGGTACTGGATTTGCGTCCAGTTTCTTTTTAAAGAAGTACTTATCAAAAGTAAAAACAGATAAAAAAATACTGGTGCTGGAGAAGGGATATTTTTTTCCCCAGGCAGAACGTGTAAAAGTGAAAAGGGGTATCCCAACAGCGTATCAGAAGTATGATTTGCCTTATGAACAGGCCTTTATAAACAAAAGCAAGACCAAGGAATGGCCGTTTTCATTAGGATATGGTGGCTCCTCCAATTGCTGGTGGGGATGTACCCCAAGGTTTATGCCCAACGACTTCAAAATGAAATCAAAATATGGGGTAGCGCAGGACTGGCCCCTGGATTACAATGATCTTGATCCGTATTACTACGAGGCTGAAGAACTCATGAATATATCCGGCCCTGAGGGTACACCTTTTCCCCGCAAAGGAAAATATCCGCTGCCGCCACATGCCTTTAGCCTGGTGGATAAAATCATGCATAAAACCTACGGGAATCAATATGTGAGTCAACCGGGTGCACGCGCAAGCCGGGCCACAGCGCATAGAAATGGCTGTATGGCATTCAGCACCTGCGAAACCTGCCCTGTGAATGCAAAGTTTACTATTGAAAATTCGAACCTCGGCGTTTATGGAGATACACGTGTCGAACTGCTTTATGGTGCAGAAGTACACCAGCTGGAAACGGCAAATGATGTAGTTAAAAAAGTACTTTTCCGGCAAAATGGGAAAGAGCAGTCAGCCAGTGGAGAAGTAATTGTGCTGGGTGCGAACCCATTTTTTAACAGTAATATCCTCCTGCAGTCGGGTGATAAAAATCCATTGACGGGAAAAGGTTTCGGGGAGCAGCTCGGAATGCAGGTACTGATCTATCTGGAAAATATGACCAACGCAGGGGGTAGTACCTGGGTGAATGCCAATGGATACATGCTGTATGATGGCGATCACCGGAAAGACTATGCCGCGTGTTTGATTGAAGCTAATAATGCACCTTATGATATCAGATTGGAGCGCGGCAAACATTTAAATGTTGCCAGTTTCAGGTTAGTTTTTGAAGATCTTCCCCTGGAGTCCAATTACATTACTACTTCAGAAAATCAGTTTCTTCCGGCGGTTCATTTTGCTGAAAGGTCACAGTATACATTGAAAGCAGTTGAGCAGATGAAACAAAAGATGCCGGAACTCTTATCATGCCTGCCGGTAGAAAAATTGATTTATCTGGATCCCGCTTCGCATGAAGGACATATCATTGGAGGTACCAGGATGAGCAACAACAAAGAACAAGGGGTGGTAGATAAACATCTAATTCATCACCAGTACCGCAATCTCTTTGTTCTGGGGGCAGGAGCTTTTTCTACGTTCGGGCCGTCAAATCCTACATTAACTGTTTCTGCATTGTCTTTATTTACAGCCGACAAATCGTTTTAAATGAAAAGAAGAACATTCATCACATTAGCCGGACTAGGCGCAGGGTTGTGTATTGTGCCTCCGGCTCTCTACTATATCGCTCCGGGTACACAGGAATATGCATTGAAAGTACTCAAAAAGGAGCTAAACTACTTAAAGATTGCTCCTGGTAGCATGGAGAAATATGTAGTGGATTATTTTAACAGACTTGGAAACGATACCTTGTCGACTTTAAAATGGAAAACCACTTACTATCTTCAATTGAATTATGAAAAGTCTGACCGTGTCAGGGATTTGATTAAATACTTCTTATTATCCTCAGACTTTTTTATCAATAAAACAGATGAGAGTAAGCTTGTGCATTATGTAGGATTATATTCACCCTATACAAGCGCAATCCCAAACCCTTACTCTTTTATCATCTGGCCTGCTGCCGACATCACAGAACCCTGATCAACTATTTGCGCAGTTCCCATAAAGCACCTTCGTACCGGAAGGGCTTTAACTGGATGTAGTATTTTTCAGGAGAGGATATGAAATCATATCTTTTCTCATAACTTTCACACAATTTATCCTCGATTTTTATCCTGCTGAAAAAGCGGCATGGGTAGGAGGCTTTTATACCATAAAAAACCGGAGGTACGTGCTGGATGGTGATCCGGTCTGCATTTTTATCATTGTAATGCATAAAATCCAGCATGAGATAGGGTATTCTAGTTTGTTTGATGTCATCCAGCAGCTGATAAGGCTCATCAAGGTATTGCAGTACGTTGCAGATCAGAAAAAGCTGCGGGTCATTTTCTTTCATGCATTCAGTAATGGTAGGATAGAAACGGACATGCTCATTCTCAAACTGCGCCTTACCAGCCTCTACAAATTTTGGCTGTTCAATGATACACCATCTTAGTTTTTTGAGATGTTTCAGGTAAGGATAGTTCTGATAGTATGTTGTACCTAAAGAGCCCCCAAAATCTATCACAGTAAGCTCGTTATCATTTAAAGAAGCAATGTACAAAAGCGTTTTCAGCAAGGGGAAATTCATCTGCACTTCGTCGTAGGCAATCCCGTCACGTTCGTAGGCTATCTCGCCGTTTTTGACTTTTAAAGTGCTTTCAATAATGCGGTTGAGAATATGTTCCTGGTCGTATCCTTCACACTGGCTTTCTGCCTCTTTAAAATTTTTGTAGGAGCCTTTCCATCCATATTTAAAACTGTACCATCTTAAACTTTGTGCTATGGGTGGCGCTAATTCCTTCAGTAAATAGTGTATCATTTGATAGTTATATAGTTGATCACGCGCTAAACCTGTTCATGACTTCGGCTACCTGGCGTATTTCTTCTTCGGTATGTGCAAAAGAGCAGGGCAGGCTTAAGGTTGTCTCATGGATCTGTGCCGATACCGGATAGTCGAAATGCAGCAGATATTCCTGGAGTGCTACCTGATCCTGTGGTGCAACGGGATAATGGATTTCCGTGATGATATGGTGTTCTGCCAGGTAAGCTTTCAGCTGATCTCTTTTCGGATGCAGGATATTAAAGATGTGATATACATTGTAATAATCCGCATCAATCCGGGGCTTGATAAAGGTGTCATTCAGCAAATCAAAATAAATCGAAGCAAGTTTTCTCTTGTGCTGATTAATCTCGTCCAGATGTGGAAGTTTAATTCTCAGAAAAGCCGCTTGTAATTCGTCAAGTCTCGAGTTGTAACCGATCACCCCATTATGATACTTTTTTTCGGAACCATAATTTCTTAGCTGTCTCAGTTTTTGCTCGTCCTCCGGAGATTTGCAGAGGATAGCTCCGGCATCCCCCAGGGCACCAAGGTTTTTGGTAGGGTAGAAACTAAAGGCCCCGAAATCACCGAATGTACCGGCAAGTTTGCCTTTGTACTTTGCACCATGAGCCTGTGCGCAGTCTTCAATAACCTTAAGTCCACGATCCCTGGCAATCGTCAGGATAGGGTCCATGTCGCAGCACTGGCCATACAAATGGACGACCATGATCGCTACGGTTCTGGAGGTTACCGCATCTTCGATAGCAGATGGATCAATATTATAAGTCCTGATATCCGGTTCAACCAGAACTGGTGTCAGACCACAGTGTATAATCGATAAGATTGTAGCAATATAGGTGTTGGAGGGAACGATTACCTCATCACCACTTTTAAAACCACAACACTTTAGTGCCAGAATTAATGCATCCAGTCCGTTGGCTACACCAACTGCAGATTGCTGCCCATGATAAGCCCCAAACTCAGCTTCAAACGCACTGACTTCTCCCCCAAGAATGTACCATCCCTTTTCAAGGAAATCTGAAAATTTGCTCTTAAATTTCTCTTCGAAAGGCTTGTTTAATATTTGCAGGCTTTCATACGGTATCATACGGCTCATAGATGTAATCTTTTGGATCAAATGCAGTAGATGCCAATACCAGAAGTATGGCATCAGCACTGAAGTTGTGCATCACATGCCAGTCTTCGGGTAGTAATATTAAGCATTTTTCCGGGCTGTCGAGCTTAAAAATTTCGGTTGTTGAACCATTGTTATTAGTGATCTCGCAGGATCCCTGTATACAAATGGCAGCCTGATGAGTCTCATGGTGACGGTGTCCACCCCGGTCGGTATCGTCTACGGAATAGATATAAAATAAGCGCTTGATATCAAAAGGGACAATATTGTCGAGTACCGTAAGTATTCCGCGGCTGTCTTTAAAGGTTTGTATGTTAATTATGTGCGCCATGCGTTAAGATGTAGTTATCTATATAATCGAGTATCTCCGGACTATTGACCACGTCAAATTTCCTTGCAAAGAGATCGTCGGTTGCTGCCAGTTGCGGGGCGTCACTCTCGTTAAGTATTTTAGGATTTGGCCCGCCTGCGCTCCAGTCGATATACCTGTAATTATTATTGATGACTTTATCTTTCCAAACTG
The DNA here is from genome assembly GCF_026239695.1 of Pedobacter sp. MC2016-15. Lineage (GTDB taxonomy): Bacteria > Bacteroidota > Bacteroidia > Sphingobacteriales > Sphingobacteriaceae > Pedobacter. The sequence continues at coordinate 354,202 of NZ_JAPIVS010000003.1, forward strand.
AATTCATCAGAATGGTCTGGAATACAAATTCATCACTTGCCCAGCAAAGCCAGAAGAAATTCCGTAGTTTTTTGTCATTTTCAACTGTATTCACCACATACATTGCCGCCTCAGGACTCAGCATCCAGAACATAGATTTTCCGAAAGGATGAAGGTTGCGGGGCATTTTTCTTTTGGGCATGATAAAATTGATCAATTGTTCAATTCTGTATTTCCCTTTGAAGTTGTATGCAGAAAGATAATACCGTTCCATTCTGAGCAAACCTTCCTTCCAGTCATTCCTGAAATCCCGGAAACTCAGGAATTCTTTTCCCTTATTTTCTTCAAAAAAATCATGGATATAATCCGCACTCTTGATCGGATAATCCTGTCCACTGAGAAAATTGATAAAATCGTAGGTAATTCCGGTCGCCACAATTTCTTTGATACACTCAAATGTTGCAATGATTGTACTGAAGCCCGCCCATGTGACATCCGTCCGTTTACGTACAAAATAAACATTAGGTAATGCACTCAGATACAAATGTGGGGTGATGTCAAATTTCTTATCTACATGTATGTAAAAATCGAAATTATCATGATATAATTTACGGATCATCCTCTCGGTTTGCCCGGGATTGGTGTAAGTCAATATGAGATGTGCGACGCGCATTTTTAGAAGCTCAGTTAATTATTTTCCTACGTGCTTATATTGGTTAGATAAAAACAATGGTGCAAGGTAAGTAACCAAAATTATATTTTGATTAAAATGTCGATGATTATAACTTATTGGAGTAAATGACCCATTATACTCGCTTAAGGATTAAAAAATGATTTTTATACTCATGAATTTAAGTACTTTTACTTCACATGAAGCGCACCTCCATCATCAGTGTTAATTTTAACCAGCCTGAAGTAACGATAGACTTTCTTAAATCTATCAAGCTCCATGCAAATCTCTCAGCCCTGGAAGTGATCATAGTTGACAACGGAAGCAGGGAAGATCATCAGGCAGGTTTTTTAGCGGAATATCCAGACCTGATTTACATCCGGTCAGAACAGAACCTCGGTTTTGCCGGAGGAAACAACCTCGGCATCCGAAAGGCCAGCGGCGATTACCTGCTATTGTTAAATAATGATACCGAAATCACTGCAGGATTGATAGAAACACTGACAGCTGAGCTGGATAATAATCCTGAAATAGGACTCATATCGCCCTTGCTTTTATACTATGATGCCCCTGAAGTGATCCAGTATGCGGGCTTTACAGAAATGAACTATCTAACCTGCAGGAACAGCGTAATTGGCGGAATGGAACTGAACAAAGGCCAGTATGATGGACAGAGCAGGGAAACAGGATTTTGCCATGGGGCAGCAATGATGTGCAGAACTGCCGATCTGCAAACTGTAGGCATGATGGAAGAACAGTTTTTTCTGTACTATGAAGAGCTCGACTGGTGTGAGAAATTTAAAAGGGCAGGGAAGAAGATCTGGTTTACCGGCAACGCGACAGTTTACCATAAGGAATCCATGAGTGTTGGAAAGGAGAGTATGATCAAAACATACTTTATGACCCGCAACAGGATCCTGTTTATCAGGAGAAATACCGGTCTGCTAAATACCATACTATTCTGTATATACTATATCGGCCTTGCTTGTCCGAAACAGATACTGATTTATCTGAAAAAGGGGCGTAACGACTTGGTGAAATGGGTTTATCGTGGAATAGGATGGAACTTTAGCCATTCAAAAGATAGTACCGAACTTGGTTTTAAAATATAGATATTGATGATTATAATTTTCTGGATCAGCATTTTCCTGATCGTTTACACATTTGTTGGTTACGGCTTTGTACTTTATATTCTGGTAAAGATTAAAGCCATTTTTAATAAACCGTTTTCATTTAAAAAAGAGGCGGTACTTCCAACCGTGACTGTGCTCATCGCTGCGTACAATGAAGAAGATATCATTGAAGAAAAAATAGAAAATACCCTCACACTGAATTATCCAAAAGATAAAATGCAGGTGATCTTTATCACCGACGGATCTTCTGACAGTACTGCTGAAAAAGTACGCGGATTTAATGACGTAACTCTTTTGCATGAAGATACGAGGGCAGGGAAAATGGCAGCTATTAAAAGGGCTATTCCCTTTATTCAGGGTGAGATCACCGTCTTTACAGATGCCAATACTTTCCTGAACAAAGATGCCCTGCTGGAATTGGTGAAGCATTACCAGAATCCTAAAGTAGGAGCTGTAGCAGGGGAAAAAAGAATACTTGTGGAAGAAGTTGCGGATGCCAGCTCGGCCGGAGAGGGTTTCTACTGGAAATATGAATCCAAGCTGAAGAAATGGGATTATGAACTGTATTCCAATGTAGGTGCTGCAGGAGAGCTTTTCACTATCCGTACTGCACTGTACCAGCCGGTAGAGAGTGATACGATTATTGACGATCATATGATCGCCATGCGTATTGCTGAGAACGGATATATTATCGCTTACGAGCCGGGGGCATATGCTATGGAAACGGCTTCGGCAGATGTGAAAGAGGAACTGAAGAGAAAAATCAGAATTGCTGCGGGAGGAATTCAGTCTATCCTACGTTTAAAAAAAGCCGCCAATCCCTTTCATAATCCTGTCTTTACATTCCAGTATATCAGTCACCGCGTATTGCGATGGACGATCACGCCATTTCTGTTATTTCTGGTTTTTATTCTCAACGCTATTATTGCCGTAAATACGCAAAGCGCGTTCTACCAGGTGTTCTTTGTGTTACAAATCTTATTTTACGCACTCAGTTTAACCGGGTACTACTTTGAAAGCAGAAATATCCGTATCAAAGCTCTTTTTATTCCCTACTATTTTTGTGTGATGAACTATGCAGTACTGGCAGGAATCATCAGATATTATCAAAAAAATCAGAGTGCTGCCTGGGAGAAATCGAAAAGAAAAATCTGATTCAGGATTGCAGTGCGCTCGTAGGCAATACTCATGATATAAGCGGGACTGAGATCGATAGTTTTCAGTTCCCAATCACTGCTTACTCCTTCAATAGTGGATGAAATATCATTTGCGGCATCTAAACAACTGATCTGTTTCAAATCGTTGACAAGCCCTGATCCCAGGCCTTTAAGAAATGCTTCTTTCCGTGTCCAGATCCGGTAAAAGTCAGTATCAGGGATGCTGCTACCTTTCAGGTAATCTGATTCAGCAGTAGAAAATGCATATTCAGCTACAGAATGATAATCAAAACCGGGTTTGATAAATTCTATGTCTATTCCTACAGGCTGTTTTGAGATGGCAATAACCGCATAGTTTTCAGCATGTGATACATTGAACTGAACTTCGGAGCGATAGGCAAGCACAGGTTTTTTATTGTCTGAGCTGAGAATAGTAATTTCCCCCGGCTTTTCCATCAAAGTATCTGACAGCAGTATTCTCAGAATTGCACGGGTGATGATAAACTGCTGCGCGTCTTTTTGCTGATGAAAACGCGCAGCACGCATTCTTTCTGCCGGACTGAGTACCTGCTCCAGCTGTGCCAGAAAAGGTATCTGCTTCCTGATATCTATCAGCCAGATATTGATCACGCCTTCAGATCCTTCATAAGTGCCGGTATGAGCATCCGGTTTAATATTCCCGCAATATAAACGATAGCCCGGCATCTCAGCTCTTTAGGATACATTATCCAATACCTCCTGCAATTTCCTTGCAAAAGACTTATCAAATGGTGCCAGCAGCATTGTTTTGTGATCCCCCGGAACATCATAGACCTCAACTCCTTTCATGGCATACTTTTGCCATCCAAGAGACTTCCAGTCTTCTACAAAGTAAACATTATCTGTTGCCCTGAAGAGATGAACCTTTTCATTGAATGGCGCAAGTTTATAAGCCTGGTAAGCGATCTCATATTTCTCGTCAATTCTGCGCATGATCTCATAAATAGCTCCCTGGCGCTCCTCTATCACATCTTTCACTCCCAGTACAGAATTCACCTTTTTCATCAGCAGAAATTTCTGATAGCTGAGGGTCTTTTTTGGATTGCGTACCAGAGACTTGACAATCCACCAGAATTTTGGTAATTGTTTTTTCACTTTCTCCATATACACACCCATTCCCGTTCCGTGGAAATCAAGGTTTTTAGCATTGGTATCAAAAATAGCGAGTAGTTTGATGTCATGGCCCATCAGCCTCAGCTGCCTTGCCATTTCAATCACAACATAGCCACCAAATGAATATCCCGCCAGGGCATAAGGACCTGTAGGATTTTGTACCAGGATACTCTCAATATAGTACCTTGCTATATCTTCCATATTATCCATCGGTTCTTCCACACCATCCAGCCCCTGGGCCTGAATTCCAAATACAGGCTGCTCTGTATCTACGTGTAACCCTATACCGCTAAAGTTGAGTACATTATATCCACCACCATGAACGATGTAGATTGGCGTTTTTGATCCTGTAGGTTTGATAGGCACCAGTGATGTATACGCTGTGGGCTTGTTTTGTCCGTCAAACAATCTTGCCAGAGTTCTGATGGTCGGATATTCAAAAAGCGTTGCCAGTGGTAAACCATGACTATTTGCCTTTTCGATCTGGATCATAAACTGGATGGCAATTAGGGAGTGCCCACCCAACTCAAAGAAGTTATCATCTATTCCGATGTCTTTTACATTCAGTAATTCCTCCCAGATGGCAACAATCTGTTTTTCTGTTTCTGTTTGTGGTGCCGTATAGGTGGTCTGGTTGGCAAAGTGTAGCTGATCAGGTGCCGGTAAAGCCAGCTTATCGATCTTGCCACTGCTTGTACGCGGAAATTCCTTCATCCATACAAATACCGAAGGAATCATATAGACCGGTAACCGATGCTGTATTTCTGTTCTGACATAACTGGTATCTTCCTGTCCGTTGGAAGAGAGAAGATATGCTACCAGTCTTTTCTGGCCATTATGATCTTCCCTTGCCGTAACTACAGCTTGTGCAATACCGGGAACACGGTTGAGCATCACTTCGATTTCACCGATTTCAATCCTGTAACCCCTGATTTTAACCTGATCATCGTTACGCCCGATAAATTCTATATTGCCATCCGTTAAGATCCGGGCCAGGTCACCCGTACGATAGATACGGGTCTGCGTATTGTTCTGCAGATTGAGTGGTAAAAACTTCTGCCCTGTGAGTTCAGGTTTATTTAAATAACCTGAGGCAAGACTTGCACCGGCAATACACAACTCCCCAATTTCACCATCACCCAGAATCTCCAGGTTTTCATCAGTGATATAGATATCTGTATTCGCGATAGGTGTTCCGATGTTCGGCAAACCCGGCCAGCGGGAGGGATTACCACTAAGTTTCAATTGCGTTACCACGTGGCATTCTGTGGGGCCATACTGATTGTACAGCACGCATCCCGGAATACCTTTAAAAAAGCTCTCCACCTGAGGCGTAATCTTTAGTTGCTCTCCGGCAGTCATCACTTCCTGCAGAGTAGCAGGGAATTTACCAATACTTACGGCTGTTTCTGATAAAAACTGGAGGGCAACAAAAGGAAGGTAGATCCTGTTGATTTTGTTCCTTTCGATCTTTGCCAGCAAGTTATCAGGGTTAAGGCGCATCACATCATCGATCAGGATCAATTGTCCCCCGGTGGTAAGGGTAGCAAAAATCTCCTGGAAGGATACGTCAAAAGTAAGCGGGGCGAATTGTAAAGTTTTACTTTCAGAATTGGCAATGGAATGCGTATTCTGCCAGATAATCAGATTGACCAGCGCACGCTGGGTAAGGTACACACCCTTAGGTTTTCCTGTAGATCCTGAGGTGTATAATACATAGGCATTGGAATTCTCGAAAGGTAAGGGCTGTTCAGGAAGACTATAGGTACGGTCAAAGTCTATAGTTTCAAGATCCAGTTTATTAAAAAATTTGTTTTCTATGGCACTTGCTACACAGAAATTCAGGCCGGAATCATCGATAATCTGGTTGAGCCTGTCCTCAGGATAGGTAGGATCCAGCGGCAGGTATGCTTTTCCGGCCTTGAGGATGGCAATCACAGCAACAACCATGTTGAGTTCCCTGGTGGTACTGATCCCAATAATTTCTTCATCAGGGGCATAATGTAAAATCGCCCTGCTCAGGTTATCTGCCCGGATGTTGAGATTGCTGTAACTAATAATTTCATCTTTAAAACTGATCGCAGGTTTATCTTTAAAGATCTGGGCAGCATTTTCAAATAACTGCTGGATAGTCAGGTTGCCCAGGTCCGTTTTCTCTCCTGAACTGCTGATCTGTCTAACATTGGAGATCGTTGTCGTTCTTTTAAACACTGGCTGTCTCAGGTAATCTGAGGTGCCCGGTACAAGCAGGTCACTGATCTTACTGGCAGGATGCGCAACGATGAATCTCAGGATGTGCTCATATCCATCCATCATCTGGCGGATCATCTGCTCATCAAACAACTGTGTATTGAAGGACCATTCCAGGGTAAAAGACTTTTCTGAGCCGCTTGCATTGATAAACAGTTCAAAACTTTCGTATTCCCTCGGGTTACTGATCAGTTCATACTCGAGACCTTCAAAGGCTACACCATCATCCAGTCCCATATCTACATTAAATACTACGGGAACAAGCGGAATTCTCGATGGATCTCTGGCTACTTTCAGTTTCCGAAGCAGATTTCCCCAGGTAATTTGCTGATGATCAAACGCATCCAGGATTCCTGGTTTCCGGAGTTTCAGGTACTCCTTAAAAGTATAATTTTTGCTTGGACGGCTTCGTAGGGGCAGCAGATTTACACAATGACCCACCAGGTTATAATTGCCGGTGATCGACTGACCTGAAGCAGGTAAGCCGACCACAATATCCTTTTGTCCGGTAATGAGATGCAGGAAAATCTCGAAAGAAGACAAAAGTGTGAGCACAAGACTTGAACCTTCGGCTTTTCCTGTAGCTTTCAAACCTTGTAGAAGATCGGCATCAAGCTGGAAATCCAATCTTTTACTCTTATAGGTACGCGCTGCGGGACGGGGATTGCTGGTAGGCATATCCAGCACCGGGATCTCCTTATTGTACTGACCGAGCCAGTATTTTTCTATCGTTTCGCGTTCTTTACTGTCTGCAAAAACAAGTTGTTCCCTTGCAAATTCAGTGAGCAGCTTGGCTTCAGGCAAAGCCGGTAGGCGATGAACTGCCAGTGCAGAATAAAACTTGCTCAGATCCTGCAGGATGATGCCCAGCGACCAGCCATCGCAAACGATATGATGACCTGTGAAGGTAAAATGATATTCCTGCTCGGAAAGTTTATGGATACCTGCTTTAAACAATGGACCATCCAGCAGGTTGAAGAGAAACAAGGCGTCTTCAAGAACATAATCTTTTAGTGCCCGTTCCTGATCTGCTGCAGATAATTTAGAAAGATCAGTAATTGTAAGATAATCACTCACCCGGTCAAGAATGATAATCGTAGAGCCATCCTGACTGAATGCCGAACGCAGGGCTTCATGTCTCTCAATGAGATTTTCAAGCGCTGTTCTCAGATAGTCAACGTTAATAGTGCCTTTTAGCCGGAGAGATACCGATTCATTGTATCCTCTGCTGGCATCCTTGCCTCCCAGCATGCAGGAAGTCCAGATCTCCTTTTGTGGTTCCGTGGCAGGAGCGGTATGAAGCACTTCTCCGGAAGCAAAAGGATCAAAATCAACTTTTTTGAATGTAAAATTATCTTTACTGTTTATCATTTTTTAAATCTTGGCCTCCACCTGGAGGTATTTACTTGGGTTTTCGGGGTCTGCAATAAACCAGGCGGGGTTTCCTGCCTGATCCCTGCCGAGCCTGGCACCCGCTACCGGAGCTTCTTGCATATCAGCTTTTTTTGCCGGAGACTCCTCGGTTAGGGGAATTAAATTCACACTCATCAATTCCAGGATACTCTCCCTGAATTTTGCGGCGATGAGGTCAATTTCCTCCATTGTATGCGAGACGGTAAGAAAACATGGAAAACCATCCCAGATATGAATGCCCTTTTCACGCATCAGCGTAAATAGCAATTCACTATAAGGATACTCTTCTTTGAATTTGATTTTCCACAAAGAACCGAAATAAGCAGCATACATAGGTAGATGAAACTCCTCTGCTGTACTATTCAATAAACCGGCCAAATAACTGGTGTTCTCATTCAGGACAGTTTGCAATTCAGTTCCTTTTTCCTTCATAAACAGCAGCGATGCTCTGCCTGCGGCCAGGGCAAGAGGATGTCTCACAAAAGTTCCGGCAAAGTACGTTACTCCAATTTCCGGGAAAGAATCATCCCCGTACTGCCAGAAGCCACCGTCCAGGGCATCCATAAATTGTTTTTTTCCGGCGATGGCACCGATGGGCATTCCGCCACCGATCACCTTTCCGTAGGTGCCCAGATCGGCCTGAATTCCAAAGATAGCCTGTGTTCCACCCTGGTGTGCCCTGAAGCCTGTGATCACCTCATCGAAGATCAGCACGCTTTCAGATTGCAGGGTAATCTCCCGAACTTCTTTCAGGAAAGCTACAGGCTGAAATTCTGGTCTTCTGCTTTGAACAGGTTCCACCAGTACGGCAGCGATTTCATTTGCCCGTTCCCTGATGATCTGTAAACTCTCATCTGTTCCATAATCCAGAATGAGCATATTCTGAACAGCTTCGGGCATAATGCCGGGAGCTGCAGGAAAACTTTTTAGTTTTTTCGTCCCTCTGATGATCACTTCATCATTGATCCCGTGATAAGAGCCTGAGAAGGCCACGATCAGCGAGCGGCCTGTTACTGTTCTGGCAATCCTGATTGCTCCCAGAACTGCTTCTGACCCTGTATTACACAAGGCTGCGCGGTCAAAACCCGTAAATTCACATATGAGGGCACTTACTTCACCCGCTAACTCATGCTGAGGGCCGATTTCATACCCTTTTTCTACCTGATCCAGTACCGCGGCTTTCAGAACAGGATGCTGGTAACCCAGCAGATTGGAACCAAATCCATTTAATGCATCTATGTATTCATTGCCATCGATATCCCATAAATGACTTCCCTGGGATTTATTGGTTACGATAGAATAGACAATCTCTTTAGTGTATGGCTTAAATCCCGATACCACCCGCGGATCGGCCATGTGCGCCCTGTTTTGTTGCGCAAAAGCTTTGCTGCCTGCTGTTTTTTGATTGTATCGCTGTGTGAGCTTGTCCAGAAATTCCTTTTGTGCCGGCTCCAGTGAAGTAGCCTGTTTCTCAATGCGGGCTACCGCACCAAAAGGTTTTTTAATCTCTGCAAGTTCTTCAGGTGATATGCCTGATAAAGTCAGGTCCTGTGTTGCAGAGTTGGAGGATAAAAATGAAGGTGCAAATTTCACCGGTGCAGGAATAGTGCTTTCAGAATAATTGTTGGCGGTAATGGTCTCAGCACTTGGCTGTGGGGCTCCGCCCTGCATCAGTTCTACCTGTTTGGAAAGCAGTTGCAATTGTTGGGCAATGAGGCCCAATGCAGAGTCTGAAGGGGTAAATGTATGGCTGCTCTGAGGGCTGAAGTTCTGTACTGGAGCCGTTGCAGCTGAGGGGGCTGCGACAGCAACCTTTTCTGCAGGAAGACTCTGGTCTACGAATCCCGCAAGTGCGTCGATGGTAGCATATTCCTCATTCAGTTGTCTGAAAGTTATGGGTAATGAAAATTCCTTTTTAAAGATAAGAGCTACCTGCGTAAGCAGCAGTGAATCCAGGCCGATTTCGATAAAACTCATATCGGGGGTCACACCGTCCATTTCAATCCCTGAAGCATCTTCGAGGATCTCTTTTATTTTTTCTGTTAATGTGTCTTTCCTCATGGCAGTAGGTAGTGCTGTTATCGGTTCGTTAATCGTATGTGTTAAAAGTTTTGGGTCGGCCCAAAATCTTTTCTTATGGTAACTATAGGTTGGCAGGTCAATGACCTCTCTTTTTTGATGTTGGTAAAATGTTTTCCAGTCGGGCTCCAGTCCCAGCTGCCATACTTTTCCCAGGGCGTTTAAAATAGAATCAGTAGCGCCTGTCGCTTCCTTCTTATCCAGTGTAGCAACCGCATTGAAATTATTTTTGTTGCCATGTTGCCAGGCAAGCGTGGTACAGGTATTTCCCGGGCCTGATTCAATGAGCAATGGGTTGTCCAGCTTCAGTATGGTTTCTATAGCCGGAGAGAAAAGGACCGTTTTCCGCAGGTGATTGGTCCAGTAAGCAGGATCCTGCGCTTCCGCGTCCGTCAGGAAATCGCCGGTCACGGTAGAGACAATAGGTTTTTGCGGTCGCTTTAAGGTAGTCTGAGCCACAACCTTTGCAAAGGTATCAAGTACAGGGTCCATCATCCATGAATGGAAAGCATGACTGGTATGCAGCTTTTTATGCAGAATCTGCTGCTCGTCAAGTACAGCCTGAAAAGCTTCGATATCTTCATCAGTACCCGCAATCACACATAGTTTAGGGCTGTTAATTGCAGCAACAGATAGTGTAGAGGGGAGTAAATTTTTGACCGTCTCAGCGTCAGTGCGCACACTCAGCATACTTCCTTCCGGCAGTTTACTCACGAGTTCGCCGCGTGTCGCAATAAGTTTGATACCATCTTCCAGAGAGAAAATGCCCGCTAAATGTGCCGCCACATATTCACCGATACTATGTCCGCAGAGAATAGAGGGCTGTATGCCCCAGCTCATCCATAATTTTGCCAGCGCATAGGAGATGACAAAAAGAGCAGGTTGCGTATATTTAGTGTTATTGATTCTGGCTTGCGCCTCAGCGCTGCTTTCTGTATAGATGATCTCACGTATGTCCGTATCAAGATACGCCGATAAGATGCCAGCACATTCATCAATTGCCGCTCTGAATATTCCTTCTTCCTCATAAAGCTCTGCAGCCATATTCAGGTACTGCGCCCCTTGGCCGGGGAATAAAAAAACCGTTTCTCCCGGAAGGCTTTTCAATTGCTGAGGCTCAGGAGCAGTTTTTTCCAGTCCCGCTACCAGGTCATCTGCTGATCCGGCAACCACAAAACTGCGGTAGTTGAAGTCTTCCCGCGTCGTTTGTAAGGTATAGGCAGTATCCGCCAGGTTTATGTTTGGCAGTACAGCTACATGTTTCGCCAAAACAGACCTGTAGCCTTGCAGACTTTCAGGAGATTTTGCCGACCAGCTGATCATTTGTTTTTTTCTTCCGGTATCATTATTTGGCACTTCCGGATGATCATGTTCTTCCACTACTACGTGGACATTTGTACCGCCCACACCAAAGGAACTGATACCCGCACGTCTGACTGATTCCGTATCCCAGGATTGCAGTTTTTGATTCACATAAAATGGTGATGAAGCAAAATCAATATTTGGGTTTGGCTGATCAAAATTGATTGAGGGCGGAATTTCTTTATGATATAAGGCCAGGGTAGTTTTAATCAGGCCCGCAACTCCTGCTGCAGCCGTCATATGTCCCATATTACTTTTGATAGAACCTATGGCACAATACTGTCGTTTGCTTTGTTCCCCAAAAGCCTGTCTTAATCCTTCAATCTCGATAGGATCACCAATAGGTGTTCCTGTACCATGGGCCTCAATATACGAGAGCGTTGCAGGATCAATGTCAGCATCACTGATCGCCATGGCAATGGCTGCGGCTTGTCCCTCTGTACTCGGGGCTGTAAAACTACCTTTATTACTGCCATCATTATTTACTCCTGTACCCCTGATGATACCGTAAATGGTATCACCATCCTGTTTTGCTGCTGTAAGTGTTTTTAACAAAACCACACCCGCACCGTCGCTGAAGACAGTACCTGTAGAACTTTCATCAAATGACCTGCAATGTCCGTCTTTGCTTAACATGGCACCTTCCTGGTAAAAATGTCCGCTTTTAACCGGAGAAGTTACACTTGCACCACCGGCGATGGCAACATCACATTGATTTTTGCGCAGACTTTCCACCGCTTGTGACACTGCCAGAAGCGAAGTGGAGCATGCAGAAAAAACACTTACTGCAGGTCCTTTCAGATCCAGTTCATAAGCAGTCCTTGATGAAATATAATCCTTTTCATTTACCGTCATCACCTGAAAAGCACCAACCTGGCTGATGAGACCGGTATTTGCTGCAACATTGTGCTGGTAATAACTATTGTTGCCTGATCCGGCAAAAACCCCGATCAGTCCGTCATATTTCGAAGGGAGATGTCCAGATTTTTCAAGTACATCCCTGCTGATCTCAAGGAATATTCGCTGCTGAGGGTCCATTACTTCAGCCAGCCTTGGGTTTATGCCAAAAAATGAGGCATCAAACAACCCCGTGTCTTTGATAATTCCCCTTGCCCGGATGTAATCAGGGTCATTCTTTACTTCATCCGGTATGGACTTGTCCAGTTCTTCTTTGCTGAAAAAGCTGGTTGTTTCCTTCCCGTTGCGAAGTACATCCCACAGTTCTTCAATCGTGGCGGCGCCGGGAAATCTTCCCGCCATGCCGATAATCGCTATCGGCTCTGCGGAGTCCGCAGACTGTGTAAGCTGCCTTCTGGTTTTTTGATCAGAAGAAGCAGCATTGAAATATTTTGTGATCTGACTGATACTTGGAAACTGATACAGCTTCGTAATCGGCAGTTCCATATGATGCGCCGAGCGCAGGAGAGATACCGTTTTCAAAGCCAGCAGCGAGTTTCCGCCCAGTTCAAAGAAATTATCATTGATACCTACGGTATCCAGCTCCAGGACTGAAGCCCATGCCGCAGCAATCTTCTTTTCGTCAGGAGTTTTAGGCGCCAGATACAGGACAGATAATTCCGGACGTTTACGCTCGGGAGCGGGCAGTGCTTTTTTATCTACTTTTCCACTGCTGGTTTTGGGCAGGTCCTGCATCCATACAAAAGCGGAGGGGATCATGTAATCCGGTAATTGTTCCTCCAGGTACTTTCGCACCTCTACAGTATTTTCAGTGCCGTTAGCAGATACGAGGTACGCCAGTAACCGGCTTTGTCCCGCAGTATCATTTTTGGATATCACTATCGCCTGTTTAATGCCCTCAATGTTATTGAGCTGCACTTCAATTTCTCCAAGTTCAATCCTGTAGCCTCTGATCTTTACCTGATCGTCTCTTCTTCCGAGGAAATTAATGCTTCCATCTTCGAGGATAGAGGCAAGGTCACCTGTCAGGTATGCCCTTTGGGCTTCACCATTTACGGTGATGTGGACGAATTTTTCTGCCGTTAGCTCCGGCCTGTTTAGGTAACCTGCGGCAAGACTGATGCCTGCAATGGCCAGCTCTCCGGTGGTACCCGCTGGGAGCAGATTTTTGTCCTCATCGATAATGTATATTTCCGTATTGGAAACCGGCGTACCAATATTTGGCAACAGGGGCCATTGTGCTGCAGGTCCTTCCAGTGCGAGTTGTGTGACGACATGACATTCCGTTGGTCCGTACTGGTTATATAACACACAATTGTCCAGCCCATCAAAGAAATCCTTCACCTGTGGTGTGATCTTCAGTTGTTCGCCGGCAGTCATCACCTCTTTCAGGCTCTGCGGAAACTGTCGGGTACTGCTTGCTGCCTCAGCCAGAAACTGAAGGGCAACAAAAGGAAGGAAAATGCGGTCAACTTTATTGTCACTAATATATTGTAGCAGGTTCACAGGGTCCAGGCGCAGGTCATCGCTCACCAGCACCAGAGTTGCACCGGTAGTCAGAGTAGCAAAAATCTCCTGGAAAGACACGTCAAAACTCAGCGGAGCAAATTGCAAGGTCCTGCTATCCGGGCCGGCAATTGAATGCTGATGCTGCCACAGCATTAAATTTGACATCGCCTTCTGCGTCATATAAACTCCTTTGGGAGTTCCTGTAGAACCAGAGGTATAAAGTACGTAGATATTGGGATTCTGTGTTGCAGCCGGGATTTCGCCCTCGGCTGAGAGGCCGGATGCCACGTTCAGACCCAGATGTGCAAAATAATCTTCTTCCTGTGAGGAAGATAGGCAGGTCTTAATCCCCGAATCAGTGATGATCTGCTGAAGTCGTTGTACAGGGTAGGAGGGGTCCAGCGGCAGATACGCTTTACCTGCAGCCAGCACAGCCAGCACGGCAACGATCATCTCAATGGAGCGGCTTGTACTCAGGCCGATGAGCTCTTCCTCTGCTGCAGATCTCAAAATACGGTCACGAAGGATCTGCACTTTTTCCTGCAGGGATGAATAGCTCACATGCTCAGCCCCAAAAGAAACTGCAGTATGCGCTGGGAAATCTTTTACGGTGTTTTCAAAAAGGCTGTAAATAAGTGGAAGTTGGTCTGAGTCGTCAAGGCCTTGCTTATTTTTGTTTTCCATTGAACTCCAATTTTTTTAACCGGTCGTAGACTTCTTTTTTAACGAACAGACGCTTCAACGCAACAGTAGAATGTACCAGCACATAGCCCGCTTTTCTCAACTTGTCACAGCTGTTTTTAATCCTGAAATGGAAAGCCTTGTCCGTTGTATTATATATTTCATCAAATTCAACAAGTATTGCCGTCACATCAAGCTGGTCTTCTACGATGGTATCGATAACTTTATATTCGGCACCCTCGATTTCAATCTTAAGAAGATCGATATGGGAATGACCCAATTGTTTCATGAGGTTGCCCAGACGATCTACCGGTGCTTCAATAAAACTTTTGGAGTCTGTAAAAAGATAGGCTGAGTGCGATGAATAATTTTCCCTTTCAGGATCATAGAATTTAAGAATATCTTTCTTATCCCAGAGTCCTACGGGAACAAATTCAATCTCATTGAACTGTTTGGGGCTGATTTTGTAGTGATACGAGAACAGTTTTGGGTCCAGCGTCAGCGGCGTTCCCTTGTTGACAAAGGCCTTCACTTCATCAAAGTGATTAATGCCATAGGGCGAAGGATCGAAAATATAAACCCGCGAATCATATTTCATCTTGAGCTCAGTATCAAATGATATATCTTCACCTGCGCCTACGCAATAAATGATAGATTCCGAATTAAGAAAATCATCAGGAACAAGATATCCATGTCTTTCTGAACCAAAATAGCTCAAATTTTTCAACGATTTTACATTGGACTGGGGATGAATACCCAGCATTTTTTTTATGAGTTGCGTTGCCATTTAAATAATCGTATTTGTTATATTTTCTACCCTACTAAAGTACACATTCTACTAAACATGCGGCAAGGCCATTTGATATTAATATGATTTGTAGTAAGTGTAATGTTTAATAACAGTATTATGAATGCAATTGTTCATCCCAAAACAATAATCACTTTATTATGAGTTTCAGTAAACAAAATCTATACTATTTTAGTATATGTCTTATTATTTTACAGAATTATATTCGATACTTTTGAAAGCATAAGTACAGTTCTAACCTGATAGAGATTTCCTTATGGAAAAAGACGAAAATGTGATTAGCGAGATATTGGCAGCAGCCAAATCCTTATTTGGTAAATTCGGACTGAAAAAGACAACTATAGATGATATCTCTGCCGCCTCAGGAAAAGGGAAGAGCACACTGTACAATTACTTCCCGGGAAAAAATGAGATTTTCGAGGCTGTAATAAAGGATGAGATGCAGACCGTGATCAGAAAATTACAGGAAACAATTGATGCAGCGCCTACTGCAAAAAATAAACTCAAAGGTTATCTCACCTGTCAGAGCGCTGCAATTATTGAATTGCGTAGCCTTTATAAAGTGTTGTTCGAGGATATGATTGAATCCCGCAAGATGTTAATGCCTTTGCGCGTCAGGTACGAAAACTCTCAGATTGAAATGATCAGCGGAATCATTCAGGGAGGAATAGCCTCGGCTGAGTTCAAATATATGTCTGATATACATATTAACAAATTATCTTTAATCCTGATTATTGCCTTCAGGGGATTACATTTTCCCCTCTCCATTAATCCTGGTGAAATACAACCCCATCAGTACTTCGATGCACTCATAGATATGCTTATCGAAGGAATTGGGAATTAACAATAAAACTGCCATATTTATATGATGAATTACCTTGGGTTATTAGATCAGGTGAGGGCACATGTAGCCAGCCTTTTTCACGCCAAAAAAGATGATAAACTGATTTACCATGACCTTATCCATACAGAACAGGTAGTTAAGTCTGTCGTTAAAATTGCCAATCATTATCAGCTCTCTGACCGTGATTTTTTTGTAGTCAATGCTGCAGCATGGTTCCACGATATCGGATACCTGACCAGCTTCGAGCACCATGAAGCCAGGGGAGCGGAGTCCGCACGGAAATTCCTCACCGAGAGGGGAGCGGAGCCAGAAGTGACAGAAGAAGTAGTCAATTGTATACTGGCTACAAAAATGCCGCAGCATCCTGTGGGCTTACTCGAACAGATTATTTGTGATGCCGACCTGTTTCACCTGGGGGGCGACAACTTTAAGGAAAGAAACAAACTCATGCGCAGAGAGGCTGAGGCATTTTTTGATAAAGATATCGACAAAAGTGACTGGCGGTTAAAAACGATCTCCCTTTTTGAAGCACACCACTATCATACAGAATATGCACAGGACCTGCTCAATGCAAAAAAAGAACTGAACCTGCAGGAGCTCAGGGAAAAAGCTATGAAGCAGTCCGGTGGGGATGATAAAAAAGAACAAAAGCCGCAGAAGCAGCAGAACGTTGTTACAAAACTAAATCCTGATAGTGATCTAAAATTGACCGACAGTGTGGAAATCATGAAAAAAGAAAAAGAAAAAGAAAAAGATAAGAAAAAGAAAAAAAGTGACCGTCCTGATAAGGGGATAGAAACGATGTTCCGTATCACATCCGGAAATAACCAGCGACTAAGTGATATGGCTGATAACAAAGCCCATATCATGATTTCCACAAATTCTATCATTCTGTCCGTTATCCTCAGTATCCTGCTGCGTAAACTTGAAGACAATCCACATCTCATTATTCCTACGCTGATTTTATTGGTTATTTGCGTGGTCACGATGGTGTTCTCTATTCTTGCTACCAGACCCGCCGTGCCGGAAGGAACGTTTACTGATGAGGATATCAGGCAGAAGAAAGTGAACCTCCTGTTTTTCGGGAACTTCTACCGCATGGACCTCCCTCAGTATGCAGCAGGCATGGAGAAGATTATGGAGGACCGTGAATTTTTATACGGTACCCTCATTAAGGACGTATATTCTCAGGGTGTAGTACTCGGACGCAAATACCGTTTATTGAGAATTGCCTATAATGTCTTTATGTTCGGGATCATCGGTTCAGTGCTTGCATTTGTAATTGCCGCCGCCTGGGTTGCACTTTAATCGTTTTTATGAAAGAATACACGTTCTATAACCGCGATCTCAGCTGGCTCAGCTTTAATGAAAGGGTTTTGATGGAAGCCGAAAATGAAAGGGTTCCGCTCCTGGAACGCATTAAGTTTTTGTCTATCTACTCTTCCAATCTTGATGAATTTTATCGGGTGAGGATGCCTGTACTGATGGCTATTGATAATTTTGACGACAGAACGGGTCTTTACAATTCATATTTTAAAGCCGAATTTTTGATCAACCAGCAGCAGGAAAGATTCGGTCACCTGTTGGCCAATTACATTCTGCCGGCTCTGCAGCAGGAACAGATCCATTGGCTGTATCATGAGGATCTACCACCGTTTTTAGAGGACCAGGCAGCTGGTGTCTTCTTCAATGAAGTACTGGCTTATATCAGATTGTTCTCTGTAGAAAAGGAGGATGATGGTTTTTTTGCAGAAAATAACAAACTCTACCAGGCGGTCATGCTCAGCGATGGGGCTGGCACAGAACGTCTGGAGCTGATCACCGTTCCTTCTGATGTGTTGCCCAGGTTTTTTGTACTTAGCAGCGGAGATGTCAAGTATGTAGTTTTTCTTGATGATATTATCAAAAGTAACCTCGCTTATCTCTTTCCCGGAGAATCAATCACCGGCGTATACAACATAAAGATCACCAGAAACGCAGAGCTCAACCTTCAGGACGAAATTGATGAGGACATTACTGCAGCCCTGGAAAAAGAATTGAAGAAACGTGACCTGGGCTTTGCGACGCGGTTTCTGTGTCAGCCTGGAATTCCTCTGAGACATCTGTACAGAATCATCTATACGCTCGATCTGGCAAAGGCATCAGTGGTGCAGGGCGGATATTACCATAACATGAAAGATCTGAGTGGCTTTCCCTTGCAGGATGCGCATCTGAGCTATACCAGATGGCCCGCACATCAGTCGCTCTTCCTCAAAAAGGATAATACGCTGTTTGAGCAGATCCTGAAGCAAGACCTGATGGTACATGTCCCTTATCAGAACTATGATCCTGTGCTCAGATTCTTCAATGAGGCAGCAAACGATATTTTCGTAGAAGAGATTTATGTAACCCTGTACCGGGTGGCAGATAACTCACGGATTGCACATGCGCTGATCACTGCGGCAAAAAACGGCAAAAAAGTGTCTGTAATGGTTGAATTGAAGGCACGGTTTGATGAAGCTAATAATATCAAATGGGCCGCAAGAATGAAAGCTGCAGGTGTGAAGCTGATCTACAGTAGTGCCGACATGAAGGTGCATGCGAAGGTCGCACTGGTAAAAAGAACTGTCAGGGATGAAAGCCATTATATTGGCTTGCTGGCTACGGGTAATCTGAATGAATCTACGGCCCGGTTCTACACCGACCATATTCTCATGACCGCAAACCAGGACATGCTTTCCGAGCTGCAGCAGCTATTTGGTTTCCTGCGCAAAAAGAAAAAGAAACCGCTGCTTGAGGATGCCATTAACTTTGAACATTTGCTGGTAGCCCAGTTTAATCTCCAGCAGAAATTCCTGAGTCTGATAGACCGCGAAATTGACAACGCCAGAAAGGGCCTGCCCGCCGGAATGATTATCAAAATGAATAACCTCGAGGAGAAAGTGCTGATCTCAAAATTGTATGAGGCCTCTAATGCCGGCGTTAAGATTGAAATGATCGTACGCAGCGTATGCTGCCTCATTCCCGGGATTGCCGGGCAAAGCGAAAATATCACGATAAGACGTATTGTTGACAGGTATCTGGAACATGGACGGATATTTGTATTCCATAATAACGGGAATAAGGAAGTATTTATGGGTTCGGCCGACTGGATGAACAGGAATATCTACAGCAGAATAGAGGTTTGTTTTCCTGTATATGATACCCCTTTGAAAGCCAGACTGATAGAAATGCTTACTATACAGTTAAACGATACTGTACAAGCTGTGGAGCTGAATGCAGAATTACAGAATAACTACCTCAGCGATGAAGCTGGAATCAGTTCACAGCAGGCCTTGTATAATCTCTTAAGGGAAGCGAGTACCACACAAAAATTGAATACGATATGAAAGGAATTTTCAACAAACTGATACTATATATATTACCTGTAATCATGCTCATTGGATTTTATGCCTGCAAACCATCAAAGCCCGCATTTACCAGTCCGCCGGGTTACGACCTGAATCATCCTGAAAAATTTAATATGCCTGAAAGTTTATTGGAGATATCAGGCATTGCATTTTACAAAGACAAAAGCGATACCGTTTACTCTATACAGGATGAGGATGGCCGGTTGTTCAGGCAGGCCTGGATGAACAAAAAGCAGAAACATGTGGTCTTCGGAAAGAAAGGTGACTATGAGGATCTGGCTATTTTAAACGAGACCGTAATGGTGCTGGAAAGTGATGGTACGCTTTATGTTTTTCCTTTTGCTGACGCCACAAAAGAGAAAGTACAAGACATCAAAATCTTTAAAAAAATAATTCCTAAAGGAGAGTATGAGAGTATCTACGCCGATAACCAAACCAACCAGGTATATCTGCTTTGCAAGAACTGTAAGGATGATAAAAAAGATAAGTCCATGTCAGGCTCCATCTTCACATATAACCCCGCAAAGAAAGAGCTCATTCCTTCAGGTGAATTTTCAATGGACCTTTCCGGCATGATCAAAAAGGAAGAGATACTCAAAACAGGTTTGAAAGCTTCTGCATTGACCAGAGACCCGCATTCAGGCGAGTGGTATATCCTTTCTTCAGTAAATAAAGTATTGGTAGTGGCCACTCCCGACTGGAAAGTGAAAAGTGTTCACCGTTTAAATTCCTCCCAGTTCAATCAACCTGAAGGGCTGGCATTTGACAACGAAATGAATTTATATATATCAAATGAGGGCGACGAGTTGTCGGCCGGAAATATCCTGAAGTTTAAACGTAAACCCTAATCAGATGCAGGCGATAATTTTAGACTTGAATAAATCCATTTGCGGTGCCGGCGAAGAGGCAATTGGAACTGATATTCAGTTTTCATTACGTCCTTTCATAGATTTTCTCAAAGAAAAACGCAGGGAGGAAAAAACAGCAAAGGTCAATTTTTACAATTATTTACTGGAACAGTTTTCAGTATATCCTGAATTGCAGTTTCCTGTACCAACTGGCGATACTGCAAAATACAATCACTTGTATGAGTTGATATATACTGCATTATCTCCTATCATCAATGATGAGGAAGAGCAGCTGTGGGCACTGGGAAGACCGGTTTCGCCCTGTTTCTATTACGGTACCAATGCCTTTTACGCCGTATTGCTGGGTAAGGATGGTGCGTTGAAACATAATATTGCATTGCCTTCAAAAGAGGTAATGGAACAAAGTAAACTCAGGAATTTTTACAACCTGATCCTCAGGAAGTTCTACGACTTTACCCTTGGGGGACATCAGGATACGATTAAATCAGTCGTTGATCAGGATACACATCTCGTGAGGTATTACCGGATGAATATCGATAACCGCTTCCTTGAAATCACAGCTAATACCGATCTGCCGGAATTATCAGTAGAGCGGGTGAAAGAATACCTCGATGATGAAAGTTCAAGTCTGGATATGCTGGCCAGGCTTCTGCCTCCCTCGATGTTCCGATTTGAAGGGCTTTCCATTGTGAGTCTGGTAGATGTCACTGCTGAATATGCATTGGAAGCTATCAAGAATACGATCATTGAACACAATCAATGTCTTGAAGGTTGGAATAACTCAACAATTGTAACGGCACTGAAGTCGCTCGTAGGTACGCCAACGATAGAATTTAGCCTGCTGCCTTATATGAAGCTGAACCAAAAGACCTTGCTGTACAGCCATGAAGGTTTTGAAAGCATCATTATCAAACAGGCAAAGCGCAACGGACTGCCTGAAAGTGAATACACTTTTCTTGCTGATAATTTTGTAGCACACCCGCGGAGACTGGTCTTTACTGACATGTCGAAGGTCGATACCGAAGAATTTCCATTGCTGAGACTCCTCAAAGATAGTGGCATTCAATCGTACGGACTCTTTCCATTGTACTATAACGCAAAGCTGGTGGGATGCCTTGAATTATATTCCTATGAATCCCTTGCCTTTAATGGTAGCATTCTTTCTAACATTGAAGCCGCATTTCCATTGCTTGCCCAGTTGTATCAAAATATTATCGTCGATTTCAACAACGAAATCAATGCGATCATCACCGATAAATTTACGGCACTGCAGCCCTCGGTGCAATGGCGTTTTATTCAGGTGGCCTATCAGTACATGAAATCCGGTGGCGCTGAAAAGAATCTTCCTGTAGATCCGGTTTTGTTTAAAGATGTTCATCCTTTTTACGGAGCGATTGATATCCGCAATTCCAGCATCGAACGTAACCTGATGATCAGAAGAGACCTGTATGCTCATTTTGAAGTTCTGGAAGTTACCCTGGAACACCTCAAAACGAAAATTCCGCAGGATTTTACAGAGGACTTTCCAAAGCAGAAGTCGGTATGGGACCACAGAAGTTTCGATGAAATGTCTGACCGCGAGATCATGAAAACTGACGATTACCTGCAGCGGCAGCTTCCTTCATATTTCAATATGCTGAAAGATCAGCATCCTCAAGCTTCGGATCTGATCGACGAATATTTTAACCAGACAAAGCCGGGAAGCAAGATCTATGAAAACCGCGACAACTATGAACTGAGCATGCAAATGATCAATCATGCACTGAACCGGCAGCTGGATGAATTTAATGCTGAGCTTCAGGAGCTCTATCCCTGCTACTTTGAAAAGTTCAGAACCGATGGTGTTGAATTTGATATTTATCTGGGCCAGTCGATCACTCCCGATCAGCAATTCGACCGTCACTACCTAACGGATTTCCGCTACAGACAACTGAAAGCCATTGCCGAAATTACACAGGTAACGGGAAACCTGACGCCTCATTTACCTATACCGCTGGAAACGACACAGCTGATCTTTGTTTATGATAAGTTGATAGATATCGGTTTCCGCCTGGATGAACAACGCTTTGATGTGGAGGGCAGCTATAACATCCGGTACCAGATGGTAAAGAAAAGAATAGACAAGGCACACCTGATAGAAAGTACCGAACGGATTACTCAACCGGGGAAAATTGCGATTGTTTATTTCAATCCTGCTGAAGCTCAGGAATATTTAGGTTATATTCACCGTTTGCAGGATCAAAACTTGCTAACCAGCCTGGTAGAATACATCGATGTAGAAGAATTACAGGGAGTAGAAGGCTTGAAGGCATTACGTGTTGAAGTAGCAATGAACAATAGGGCATAATAAGATATACATGGTTTTCAGGAAGATTAAGATTAGTTTATTGGCGATTGTCTTTTATACAGGCTTGCCCTGTATGGCTGTAGCCCAGCAGTTTCAGAGCAGGGACTCGATCACCATTGCTATCTCTCCCGTTTACGACTCTGTAAGTAAGGCACACCGCTTTTTTTTTGGTGAGAGCTACCGAAAACTCTGGGCAACGCCTGTCAAAATAAGGATCATAGATCTCCAGAAAGAAAGAGGAGGGATGAAGATCCTGAAACTGGGTGGCGGAAATCAAACGCGTTCCCTGCAACTGAAGGATGCCTCGGGCACCGAATGGGCACTGAGGACTGTTCAGAAATACCCCGAGCGAGGCTTGCCGGAAAACCTGAGGGCAACAATTGCCAAAGATATTGTACAGGACCAGATTGCTACCAATCATCCTTTTGGATCATTGATCGTGCCGCCACTGGCAGACCTGCTGGACATTCCCCATGCGCATCCGGAAGTGGTCTATGTGGGGGATGACCCCGGCCTGGAGGAATATAGAAAAGATTTTGCCAATGCTGTATATCTCATTGAGGAACGGTCGCCAATAGGCCGGGAGGAAAGTGATAATACGCTGAAGGTTGAGCGCAAGCTCGAGGAAGATAATGATCACTATGTAGATCAGAAACTTCTGCTCAGGGCCAGACTGCTGGATTTTATTATTGGCGACTGGGACCGGCATGAAGATAACTGGCGCTGGTTAAAGGAAGAAGATAAAAAAGGAGATAAGGTTTATATCCCTGTCCCCAAAGATCGTGATAAGGTATTTTACAGTACCTCAGGCGTATTGCCATGGGTGCTTTCACATCAATGGCTCAAAGCTAACTTACAGCCTTATCAGGCTGAAATCAGAGCGATTGATCAGTACAATTTCAATCAGCAGAACTTTGACCGGTATTTCCTGAATGCACTATCAGAAAAGGACTGGAGAGAGGAGCTGAAATATGTGCAGGGTAAAATCACGAATGAGGAATTACGTAAGGCAATGAAGAAAATTCCTGCTGATATATTTGCCCAGGGAGGTGAGGAAACACTCAAAATCATGATTGCCAGAAAGGATAACCTTAATAAAACGGCGCTCGACTACTACCGCTTTTTATCAAAAACTGTAGAGATTACTACTTCCGGCAAAAAGGAGTACTTTGAAATCAAACATCAGAAAGATGGAGATATTGAAGTAACAATCAACAATATCAAAAAGGATGGTGATAAGGGTAGGAAAGTCTATCACCGTACTTTCGACCATAGACTTACACAAGAAATCAGGCTGTATGGCATGGCGGGTGAGGATGTATTTGATGTGAAAGGGAAAACAAAATCCCCGATTACCGTGCGACTGGTAGGGGGAGATGATAAAGATACTTTTAAGGTAAATCCAGACCTTGATGCCAGGGCAAAAACCTATGTTTACGACCGCATAGATGAGGAGAATGTACTGCCTGCCTCCTCAGTGGCAAAACTGCGTTTGTCTAAAGACACGGCTGTCAACCAGCATAAATTCAATTATATCTATGACCAGTTTGGTCCACTGTTTCATCTCAATTACAGTGTCGACCGCGGTATTCAGCCTGGAGTAGGCCTGATTATACAAAAGCAGGGTTTCAGAAAATATCCATATGGCTCCAAACAGGAGTTCTGGGTAGATTACTCCACCGGTAGAAAGGCATTTATCCTCAGCTATAACGGAGATTTTAAAAAGGTAGTCGGCGACTATAATTTTAAAATCAATGCGCAATTGCTGGGACCCCATAACCTGAGTAACTTCTTCGGACTGGGTAATGAAACGGCATTTATTCAGCACGACATCGAAGGACCAGGTGAAGATGATGAGATCGACAGGGGGATTTCTTATTACAGGAACCGCTATGATTATTTTACTGCCGATTTTCAGTTGTACAAAAATCTGAATAAATGGACCATTGGCGCAGGTTTAACAACAGAATACTATACCAGCAGCAGAGCTGCAAATGATGAAAGGTTCCTTAAAGATTTTGATCTCACTAATCCTGAAGAAGCTGTTTTTAATGACCAGTCTTACCTGGGCCTTGTTACTCAGATTAATTACGATTCGAGAGATAATGCGGCAATTCCTAAAAAAGGGCTGTACTGGAACACCAGGATTTCAGGAAGTCAGCAGCTCAATGGCGACTACGACCGCTATGGTAAGCTGCAGACGGAGTTCCGTGCGTATTTTAATCCCGGCAAAGGTGGTTTTGTCATCGCAAACCGTGTAGGTGGTGGCACTACATTTGGCAACCCAGAATACTTTCAGCTTATGCAGCTAGGTGGTGTTCACAATCTCCGCGGCTATCACAGCAACCGTTTTTCCGGCAGGACTATGGCTTATGAAAGTCTTGATCTGCGGATGAAACTGTTTGATTTTGCTTCCTACATTGTTCCGGGGTCACTGGGAGTACTGGCATTCAATGACGTAGGCAGGGTATGGTATCCGGGCCAGTCTTCGGATAAATGGCATTACGCTTATGGCGGTGGTATATACATTGTGCCCGCTGAACTGATCCTGATTCAGGCTGCGGTTGGAATATCCAAAGAAAGTACTCTGCCTTATATTTCTGTTGGATTTAACTTCTAAAAATTGGTATTGCCTCTGCAGGCAATACCAATCAGACTTACTTAAGGGTTTTGTAGGATACTTTGTAGCTCAGCTTTGTGCCGCTGATCTGTGAACTGATGGTCTCGGGGTACTGATCTGCGTTGTAGGTATAGGCAAAGAACTGATCACCCGAAGGGGCCAGGGGATAAGTACTGGCGCTGATATTATTCACCGAAGAATGAAATAGGTTGTTCTGTGCTTCAATGGCAAATAGCCAGCTATACCTCACGTTTTTGAACAGCCCGTTTTTATCATCATAACTGTAATTTGCCCGCACAATCCCACTATCGCTCTGTTCACTTAAGAGGTTCCCATTGTCAGCATAAACTCTCTTCTCGGTACCTTTGAATTTTTCGCGTTCATTTTCCGTCACGTAGTAACTGATTGTAGCGATTTTGGAATCGCTCTGATAGGATATTTCAAATTTGCTTAGCATGGTGGCGCCGGCAGGCGAGGGTTTGTATTTTGTGCCCCTGATAATCCGCCCCTTATCATCTACTTTATATTGGGTGAAAGCGGTTTCCTTCGCCCCGGTATAATAATGGAACATTTCAGGCTGACCAGAGGCACTAAGTTCTAATATTGTACTGCTGCCATCTCCGTACTCAATCTTGTTAAGGGAAAAATCCGTGGTGTAACTAAATGTCATTTTTGCTGATCCTGTACCCATGCTGGTCGGAACTAACCTGTTTTGAGGTTGGACAATGACGGGGTTTGCTGCACCGGGAATCTGCTCAGATTGCTGAACATCTTTTTTACATGCTATTGGCAGGAGGCATCCTGCAGCGAGGAATACCGAAAGAATTTTTAGATAAATTTTCATATTCGTAATAGTTAAGTTAATTGATTTCTAACTTAATCCCGTTTGTATGAATGTTGGTTATTTATTTAAAAAAAATCGTCCCTCATATTCTTTTATTCCGTGCAGGTTTATTTTAAAATAATCAAACAAAATGTCGTTTTATCCGGTTATAACTCATATTTTGATCTCAAATTTTGTTCAGTTTCTTTGCCCCCCATCTTTAAAATTATTATGGAAATAATTCACTTGAGTGCAGAATGTTATCCGGTCGCCAAGGTTGGCGGACTGGGCGATGTTGTTGGTGCTCTGCCAAAATATCAGAATAAACTCGGACACTTTGCTAAAGTGGTCATGCCGGCTTACAACAACCGTTTTCTATGGGACAACGAGTTTGAAGTGGTCTATGATGCCTGGGTTAATCTGGGACGTCAGGCATTTCCTGTACGTATCCTCAGGGAAAAAACCAATAAACTGGGGTTTGACCTGTATCTCGTTCAGATTACAGGATTAATGGATAGGGAAGGCGTGTATGGATACGGTGATGATACCGAGCGTTTCCTGGCTTACCAGATTGCAGTGCTCGACTGGATCAATCAGTGGGAACACCGTCCTGATGTCATCCACTGCCACGACCACCATACTGGCCTGGTACCATTCATGACCGCAAATTGTGAGCGTTATAAAGATCTGAACCAGATACCAACGATACTCACTATCCACAACGCCCAGTATCAGGGACAATTTGGATGGGATAAATTACATTATCTGCCTGCTTTTGATCTCTGGAAGTCGGGTTTACTGGAATGGAGAAATGCCATCAATCCGCTCGCTTCAGCTATAAAATGTGCGTGGCGGGTAACTACCGTCTCCCCAAGTTATCTCGATGAATTAAGTCAGCAAGCCAATGGCCTCGAAAGCCTGCTCAGGTGGGAACGTGGCAAATCTTCTGGCATCCTCAATGGCATAGATAATGAGGTCTGGGATCCTGCAAAAGATCCTATGCTGGAAAAAACTTACAATCTTAGGACAGTAGATAGTGGCAAGAAAGCAAACAAAGCGGCCTTATGTGCTGTTTTTAACCTGGACCCCTCAAAACCACTGTTTACTTTTATCGGCAGACTTGTAGGTGAGAAGGGGGCGGATTTGTTACCGGATATTTTTCACAATGCACTTGCGCATAGCAGGGGAAATATCAATATTCTTGTTTTGGGGTCAGGTGACCCGGTGGTGGAAAGGAAATTATCAGAACTTCATCAGTGGTTTTCAGGTAATTATAATGCTTACATCGGGTACAATGAAAAGTTGTCTCATCAGATTTATGCGGGAGCAGATTTCCTGCTGATGCCATCGAGGGTTGAGCCCTGCGGACTTAACCAGATGTACGCCTTAAGATATGGAACTGTTCCAATCGTGAGGAGGATCGGTGGATTGAGAGATACCGTAACAGATATCGGAGACGGGGGATTTGGAATTTGTCATGACCAAACCAGCGTTTGGGATGTTGGTCAGGCAATGGGAAGGGCTTATGAGCTTTACAAGGATAAAAAAAGAATGAAGGGTATCCTTAAATATAGTATGCAACTGGATCATTCCTGGGATAAGGCAGCCCAACAATATATAGATACATACCAAATGTAAATTTAATAATTATATGACTGAAAAAGTATTAGGAGTTATTCTTGGCGGTGGTCAGGGCTCCAGGTTGTCACCATTGACCCAAACACGTTCAAAGCCGGCAGTTCCTATCGCAGGGAAATACCGTTTAGTAGATATCCCTATTTCCAACTGCCTGAACTCTGGTATACACCGTATGTTCGTGCTTACGCAGTTTAACTCTGCATCATTAAACAAACACATTAAGAACACCTATTACTTCAGTCATTTCAGTGATGCGTTTGTGGATATTCTTGCTGCGGAGCAGACACCTGATAACCCTACCTGGTTTCAGGGAACGGCCGATGCTGTAAGACAGACAATGCACCATTTGTTGCAGCACGAGTTTGAATATGTGCTGATCCTGTCGGGTGACCAGCTGTATCAGATGGATTTCAATGAGATGTTGCTTGCCCATGAAGAAAGTGGTGCTGCAGTTACGCTGGCAACAATTCCCAGTACGGCAAAAGATGCTACAAGTTTTGGTATCCTGAAAGCTGATGAAAACAATATTATCACTTCATTTATAGAGAAGCCAAGTTCAGAGCTACTGGTAGATTGGGCATCCGATACAGGACCCGAAATGCAGGCTGAAGGCAGAAATTACCTGGCCTCGATGGGTATCTATATTTTTAACCGTGACTTGCTGCTGAGGATCTTCGCAGAAAATCCTGATGAAAAGGATTTCGGCAAAGAAATTATTCCGAGAATGCTGAAGGAGCAGAAGGTGCTGAGCTTCCAGTACGAAGGTTACTGGACAGATATAGGAAACATCTGTTCGTTCTTTGAGGCTAACCTCGGGCTGACTGATGATATTCCGAAGTTTAACCTTTTTGACAGTCATCAGAGCATCTTTACGCGTCCGCGTATGTTGCCGCCAACAAAGATCTTAAGTTCCTCACTGGATAAGGCTGTGATTGCTGAAGGCTGTATTCTCAATGCAGATTACATCAAACATTCTGTAATTGGTATCCGTTCGCGGATTGGTAACGGTACGACCATTGAAAATGCCTATATCATGGGTAGCGACCGCTATCAGACGCTTGGAGAAATAGCGGAAGAAAATTCAAAAGGGAACCCGCTGATCGGAATTGGCGACCGCTGCAGAATTATCAATGCGATCGTTGATAAGAATGCCAGGATAGGTAACGATGTACAAATAACCGGTGGTGAGCATATGGCAGACGGGGATTTCCCTTCCTATGCTGTTAAGGATGGAATTGTGGTCGTGAAAAAAGGTGCGATCATTTCAAACGGTACAGTAATAGGTTAATCCTAAAGCTGATTAAAAAAGGGATGTTTATCATAAACATCCCTTTTTTTATGCGTCTTTATCGGCTGAACATGCTGCCTAATTCGTGGGTAATTTCCATCATACCGTCATCAAATCCCTCTTCGTAACCCATTCTGAATACCTCAAGAAAATATTCTTTTGATTCAATATCAAGATTGCCCTCTTCCAGTTCTTTCCGCATAGCATCATTTGCAGCCTCCTCCGGATGGTACAGCTCAAAACTGTTTCTCTTATTTTTCAGTTCAGTAGCGTAAGTTGTACGTTGGTCAGGTGTCAGGCCAGAAAGTTCTGCGGCGATAAATACATCTTTGAACTGTTCATCCTCAATCCACTGAGGTACTTTACTCCAGCGGTGCAGATGTTTCAGCAGGTAGAACCATTTATCAAGATCTGTCTGCAGCTCTTTTCCGGGTTTGTAAAATTCAGGAATTTCGAGGAATCTGAAACCTATCTGGCCTGCAGGCTCCAGTTTCTTATCCACTTTACTAAAACTGATTTCCCTGTAGTATGTCGGCTCACAGTCGCCAAAACTAAAGTCCAGCAATCCGATCATATAGTGCTGATTTACCGGCTGGCCAAATGTTGAGTGTTTGTCTGCCAGTTTTCTGAAATACCTGGAGATAAACTCCCGGGAGCTTTTGCGAAAGGATTTTTGCTCCACTTTGCAGAGCATAACAGTAAATTGTTGCCCATTCTTTTCCGTGCACAGCAAATTGGATATTGTATCCTCGTCATTGTCATTTTCAAAATGGTTAAAGACCAGATCTGCAATCTCTTTTTTTCCTTCAAAAACTGCATTTAGAAATTTAAGCAGGATCTTTTTATTCAGCTCGGTGCCGAAAAAATAGCTAAACCCAAAATCTGATAGTGGGTCAATGTAACGGTTGGTTTTTTCTGACATAGTTTTAAAATTAGATGCCAAAAGTAATTCCGTTTATTTATTAAAGGCAAATTAATTTATTTTAAAATTAACAAATATTTAAAATTTACCGTTATTATGTTTTGATAGTTTAATTATATTTTTATTCGTGTGTTGTTTACTGTGGGATGTCCGGTACAGATCAGTACCCTTCCGTTCGCAATTTCCTCATCAGTCAGTATCTCATTATAATCCATTCTTACATTGCCGGAAGTACAGGTGGCTACACAAGAACTGCAGATACCTGCCCGGCAGCTGTAAGGTACATTGATGTGATGCTCCAGCGCTACCTGCAGAATTCTCTTGTAGTAAGGAACCTCAAGCTGATAGATATTGTCCTCAAAGTCGAGCACCACCGTATACGTGTTTTTATCTCTTACTTCTTTTTCGGTCATGTCGTCGTCGTCTGCTTCATCCTCAGGAATAAAGTAAGTTTCCTTTTTAATCTGGTCCAGACGGTAACCCATGGCCAGTAATGAAATACGGCACATCACCATGTAATCGATGGGGCCACAAGTATAACAAAGGGCGTCCGACTGGTCGTATTCAAGATTGGCAGCAACAAGATCCTGTATCAGAAAGCCATTTAACCTGGCAAACTGTAATCTTTTGGCATCGCTAAACAGGAAGATCAGCTTGAATCTTTCAGGATAACGTTGCTGCCAGTCGTTGAGCTCGTCAAAGAATAAGGTGCCGGACTGTGATTTATTACTATAGATCAGTACTATCCTGGACTGATGCTCTTTAACCAGTGCTGTTTTTAAAATAGAAAATACCGGAGTGATGCCTACGCCCGCTGCAAAAAGAAATACAGTGCGTTTGATCTCCTCAACAGGATGATAGGTAAATTCCCCGTTGGGAAGCAAAGCGGTAAGGATATCGCCGACAGCAGTTTTATGATGCAGGTGTTTGGAAATTTCTCCATTTTCAACCAGCTTCACCGCAATACTCAACGGCTCTTCCACATCGGGAGAACTACAGATGGAATAGGAGCGTCTGATTTCTTTTCCATTGACCTTAAACAGAACAGTAAGAAATTGCCCCGCCTCATAAACAGGCATGAGACCATCAATAGTGGCTAACTGAATAAAAACATTGTCACCGGGCTGCTGGGAAATTTCTGTGATACGTAACTGTATTGTGGTCATTGCACAAATCTATTGATTTCCTTTAAACATAATTGAACACCAGCGAGAAGATTGTCTTTTCACCTGGCACTGAACTCACTTCCAGACTCCCATAATGCATTTTCATAATGTTCCTGGTGATGGTCAGCCCGATGCCGGATCCATTTTTCCGGGTGGTAAAGAAGGGCACAAATATCTTCTCCAGCAGGTCAGGATCTATACCTTTGCCGTTATCTTCCACATCGATAAACAGCTTATTTTGTTCCAGCCGGTAGTCAATCGCGATCAGTGGCTGTTCAATTCCTTCCAGAGAATGGATACTGTTCGTTACGAGGTTGATCAATGCCTGCTCCACCAGCTTGAGGTCTACATTCACGCTGATCTTTGATGAGGTTTGTCCCACCTGCAGCCTGATGTTCTTTGCCGCAGCGAAAGGTTGCATCAGCACTTGTATATGCTGCAGTATCCCGCCGATACTGTGGAACTCTAGTTCCGGAGTAGGCAGCTCAGCAATCAACCTGTAGTCCTTCACAAAGCCCAGAAGACCTTCTGATCTTCTTTTGATCGTCTGTATCGCCGGCTTGAGGTCTTCGAGATCCTCCTTGCTCAGGAATTCTTTATTGATCACCATGCTGTTGATGGTGTCGGAAAGTGAACTGATTGGGGTAATAGAATTGAGTATCTCATGAGAGATCACCCCGATGAGCCTGTTCCATGCCTCAATCTCCTTTTGCTCAATCTCATCCTTAATATTCTGAAAGGAGATAATGGTGTAATCTGCCCCATACAGGTTCAGTGGGATTACCTCTGTAGACAACTGGATCAGTTTCTCCTGTATCTTTAATTCCAGAAATCTTTTTCCTCCTCTGCGGATATGCTCAATTTCTGCTGTAAATACCGGCAGGTGTTCCTTGAGCCTGTGCCAGTACTTGTAGGCAGGCACATTGAGCAGTAGCGTTGCCGCCTCGTTAAAAAAAGCGATTTCTATCTGTCCGGCACTGTTCTTGGTTTCCTTGACCACAATTACCCCTACAGGAACCTGCTGCAGGATGGTTTTAATCAGCTGAAACATGGCATCCTGCTCCAGCTGGATATCTCTGTGAGTTTTGATGATCTCATCAAAAGAACTATAGAGGTCGGGGAAACTTCCCCTGGTGCTTTTGTTTTTAAAATTCAGCGTATGGTCGCGCGTTTTGATCGCCAGAATAAAGCGTTTGATATCAGACCTGATCTGGTTGATATAACTATACAGGGAAAAAATAGCCATCACCATCAGGAGTGATAGCCCGGCAATGGTAAACCAAAGTCGTGTTTTCAACACCAGGTAAAGCAGTAGCCCTCCCAGTAAATTGATGAAGAGTAGCTTAACAATCAGCCTGAAAGTAAAACGCTCGTAAAACATAGGCTATAGTCCAAATTTTTCTATCCTGCGGTATAAAGCGGCCCTGGTAAGCCCAAGTTCTGCTGCTGCACGCGATATATTTCCCTTATGTGTATCTATGGCCTTTTGCACCATCATTCTCTCCATCTCTTCCAGGTCCATGTTTGCGGTTACAGGTGTTGCACTGCCAAAACGCTGCGGACTTAGCTGCAGGTCAGTCTCGGTGATCTCATGCCCGTCAGCCATAATCACAGCCCTTTCTATGACATGCTGCAGCTCCCTTACATTGCCGGGCCAGTGGTAATTCAGCAAGGTTTTGCCGGCCTTATCATCTATCCGGCTGATGCCCTTATGGTATTTAACGCTAAAAGTCTGCAGAAAATGGTTAGCCAGCAGCAGGACATCTTCAGCGCGCTCATGCAGCGGCGGCAGCATCAGCTCAACGGTATTGATCCTGAACAGCAGATCTTGTCTGAAGGTTCCTTTTCCTACCATTTCATTAAGTGGCATGTTGGTAGCGGTAATCAGTCGTACGTTGACTTTACGTTCTTTGCTTTCTCCAATCCTGGTGACTGTACGGTTTTGCAGTACCGTCAGCAATTTCGATTGCAGCGGCAGGGAGAGATTGCCGATTTCATCCAGGAAAATTGTACCATTGTCGGCCAGCTCAAACCTTCCCGGGCGGTCATCTCTTGCATCGGTAAAAGCACCTTTTGCATAGCCAAAGAGTTCACTTTCAAACAGGTTTTCATTCAGCGATCCAAGATCGACATGCATGAAGATATGGTTTTTTCGCAAAGAGTGTTTATGCAGCTCATAAGCAAAAACCTGTTTTCCGGTTCCATTTTCTCCGAGGATCAGCACATTAGCATCGGTAGGGGCAACTTTAACCAGGGTGTGCTGCAGCTGTTTGATGGGCGCTGAGCTGCCGATAATATTTTCGAACTTCCTTGCGATATCGTTTTGCAGGGAGGAATGGATCTTCTCCAGTTTTTTTACCTTCTTGGTAGACTGACGGAGTTTGGAAGCTGCCGAAAGGGTAGCATACAGCTTATCGTTCTCCCAGGGTTTCAGGATAAAATCTACAGCTCCTTTTTTGATGGCCTGCACAGCAAGCTCTACATTTCCATAGGCGGTCATGAGTATCACTACATAGTCTTTATCAATTGATAAGATATGTTCAAGCCAGTACAAACCCTCGCGACCGTCACTGGCACCTTTTTGATAGTTCATGTCCAGCAGGATAATATCAATCTCATTGTGGCTCAACAGCACATTGATCTCTTTGGGGGATTTGCAGGTGACAACCTGGTTAAAGTGCTGTTTCAGAAATAGTTTTGCACTCAGTAGGATGTCATCATCGTCATCAATCACTAAAACGTTTGCTTCTGTCATTTTATAAGATTTATCCAAAAATAATTGAAATGTCCGATGTTGTACATTAACTGTCCGATAACGAACGCTATTTTTTATGATAATTTATTAATGTATTGAATTATAGTGTCTTAAGTGCTTTATTTTTCTTTGGCATATCCTTGGCACAAGGGAAGCAGAACGAATTAGGCAATGGATAAGATCATAGAGAAAAAGAGGTTTAGTAAAAAGATGGTGCTGATGACCATCGGAGGTATATTGCTGGTTACGCTGGTAGCCTACGGTTATAAATTATCCCTGAGCAAAGTATACAGGGCTGATGCCGGTAAGCTAACCATCAGCAAAGTTCAGTACGGTGATTTTGAAGACGTAGTACTGTTAAATGCCAGTGTAGTACCCTTAACTTCTGTCATCGTGAGTTCTTCAGAAGGAGGGACTGTTGCAGAGATCTTTGTAGAAAACGGAGCCAGTGTAACCAAGGGCACTCCATTGCTCAGGATCGCCAACCCGCATGCACTTTCAGGATATACTACCAGCGAAACGGGTATCATTGAGCAGCAGAACCAGCTGCGCAAGGTACGCCTGGACCTGGAGCAGAACCAAAGGGTCATGACCCAAGACATGATGGTCATCGAAGATGCGCTGCGGACGGCAAAACGGAAGTACAGAATTGACAGTGCGCTCTTTGCCAAAAAGGTGATTACCAGAGAAGAGTTTAACACCTCGACTCAGGATTATGAGTATAACAAAGGCCGTAAAGAGATCATGAAACAGGCGGTAAAACAGGAGAACCAGAGCCGGATCATGCAGCTGAAACAAATTGATTTCTCTGTAGGCCGCATGAATGAAAGCCTGGAATCTATCCGCGAGAACATTGAAAACATGACGATCAAGGCTCCTGTTTCAGGGCGGTTGTCATCTTACGATCCGGTTGTAGGGAAATCGTATACGGCGAATGAGATGCTCGGCAAGATCGATGTATTGCAGGGTTATAAACTTCAGGCAGGGGTGGATGAATACTATGTAAACAGGGTGAAAGAGGGGCAGACTGCCAACTGTGAGTTCAATGGTAAGACCTATGAACTGCGGGTGAGCAAGGTGATTCCTGAAGTTACTGCAGGACAGTTTCAGGTAGAGATGGTTTTCCAGGGAAAATCTCCCGAAGAACTCCGCAGGGGCTTATCTTTACAGGTAAAGCTCACCCTGTCTGACAACAGCAAATCGCTGCTGCTCGCTCAGGGACAATTCTTTCAGAGTACCGGCGGCGCATGGGTATTTGTGCTGAAAGACGGTAAGGCACAGAAGAGAAATGTGAAGATCGGACGTAAAAACTACCAGTACTATGAAATTATGGAAGGACTGCAGAAGAATGAGGAAGTGATTACCTCGTCCTACGACCAGTTCAACCAATACGATGTAATTGAAGTCAATAAATAAGAAAAAATTATAAATAAGATCATCATGATAAAAATTGAGAATCTGGAGAAAGTATACAAGACGGAAGAAATAGAAACTACTGCACTGAACGGAATAAACTTGCATGTCAAAGCCGGTGAATTTGTCTCCATTATGGGACCCTCAGGTTGTGGTAAATCCACGCTGCTCAATGTGATGGGTTTACTGGATAAGCCTGAAAGTGGAAGCTACAAATTTCTGGAAACAGAACTGCTGACGATGAACGACAAGCAGCGTTCAAATTTCCGTAAACAGCATATGGGCTTTGTGTTCCAGAACTTCAACCTCATCGATGAACTGACAGTATTTGAAAATATAGAACTGCCCCTGATTTATAACAAAGTGCCGGCAACGGAGCGCAAGCGTCTGGTCAACGAGATTATCGAAAGGATGAACATCGTCAACCGCAGCGGACACTTTCCTCAGCAATTATCAGGGGGTCAGCAGCAACGTGTTGCAGTAGCACGGGCGCTGGTCACCAAACCAAAGCTGGTACTGGCGGATGAGCCTACGGGAAACCTGGACAGCTCACATGGAAATGAAGTGATGGAGCTGCTTTGTGAGCTGAACGAACAGGGGACAACGATCGTAATGGTTACGCACTCTTCGCACGACGCGAGTTTTTCCAACAGGATTATTAACCTGAAGGACGGACATGTGATCTCCGAAAAAATAAATAAAAGCCGCACCGAGGAATTGATTTAGAAAATAGCCATTCAGGTAGCTGGTGCCTTTGAAGTTTCGTCTGGGGTTCTTCAAAGCACCGGCGGCCCCTGATGGTAAAACGTTTCATTATGTTTAAACTGAATTTTAAAATCGCGCTTAGAAACATCTGGAAGAACAAGACTTCCTCGCTGATCAATATCAGTGGGCTCGCTATTGGCCTGGCAGCCTGTCTACTGCTGCTGCTGTATGTGTCTTACGAATGGAACTTTGATAAGCAGACAAAAGATGATGCTCATACCTACCAGGTGATGATGAACTACATCGGTTCGGATGGTCAGGTAACAGCTACCGGGCAGAGTTCCTCCAACATGCTGGTGCCGATGTTTAAAGAGAAATACAGTTGGGTAAAAGCAGCAGCGAGGCTGAGCTGGGGAGCATCTTTTTTATTGTCGGGCAATCACACCAGCTTTAAGAAAAATGGAATGTTTGCTGATCCTGACATCCTGCACATTTTCAAATATAACTTTATCCATGGCGATGAAAATACAGCGCTGGATGCACCAAATAGTGTGATCGTTACTGAAAAGACTGCGCGACTCTTATTTGGTACCACTGACGCGCTGAACAGATCAGTACGTTTTCAGAACCAGCTGGATCTCAGAATTACCGGTGTGATCAAAGACTTGCCGGCAAATCTATCCAGGTCCTTTGATTACCTGATGCCCTGGTCAGTTTACGAATCTCAGTTTGCCTGGGTAAAGGAGTCGAACTGGGAGAATTTCAGCTTCACCACCTTAGTAAGGACAGACCCCTCAGCGAATGTTGAGCAGCTGAATGCATCCATCAAAAATATTTATCAGAAGAACCAGTTTGGTTTAAAGATTCCATTCTTCTATCCTTACAGCAAACTACATCTGTATGGTGAGTTTAAGAATGGTATAAGTACTGGCGGCAGCATCGAACAGTTGCGTCTGTTCATGGGACTGGCCATAGGTATTTTGCTGATTGCCTGTATCAATTTCATGAACATGGCTACAGCGAAATCTGAAAAGCGCGCTAAAGAGGTAGGGATCAAGAAGACGATCGGTGCTACGAGAAGCAGTTTAGTGAGTCAGTTCCTGATGGAGTCTGTGGTATTGACAGTATTAAGTGCCGTGATGGCGATGGGCCTGATGGAAATGTGTATTCCTTTTTTCAATACGCTGTTGGGGACCGACTTGCACATCAACTATTCCAGTGCATCGATATGGCTGGGGTTAATTGCTGTTGTGCTCATCACGGGCTTGATAGCCGGGAGTTACCCCGCATTTTATCTGTCTTCCTTTAATCCTATTCAGATTTTCAGAAAGCGAAATCACAAAGGCGTATATGCCATCACGCTGCGGCAGGTACTGGTGGTTGGGCAGTTTGCTTTTGCGGTTATTCTGATCATTGCCACTACGGTAATCTATCAGCAAATCCAGTTTATAAAAAACCGTCCGGTAGGCTATCAGATTGATCATCTGGTGGAGCTGGAGCAGGATGGTGAATTGCACGGCAAGTTTGATCTGCTTAAATCCAGGCTGCTGGAATCAGGTGCAGTGACAGCTGTATTGCAGTCCTCCACAACTATTACAAAAGAGCTTTCAAGTGCCGCCGGCTGCGAATGGCCGGGCTCCTCAGAAAATGATAAGCTCATCAGCTTTAACACGATTGCCACCACTTATGGATTTGTAAAAACGACAGGTGTTAAATTGCTGTATGGACGAGATTTCTCAGCAAAATTTGCTTCTGATTCCAATGCCATACTGATCAGTCATTCAGCCATGAAAGTAATGAACCTGAAAAATCCTGTAGGACAGATTGTAAGTCACCATGGGGAAAAGAATGTGATTGTTGGGGTTTTTGAAGATTTTATACTGGGCTCTCCTTTCAGCACTGAAAAACCTTTGATTCTGCACTTCAATAAAGACTGGAGCGGAGTGGTTACCATGAGATTAAATCCGGTACGCCCGGCTGCTCAAAACCTGGCTTTAATTGAAGAAATTGTGAAGCAGATCAATCCTGCATACCCTGTAAATATCACGTTTGTAGATGAGCTATATGCGAAGAAGTTGACAGAGCAAAGGGTTCTGGGTATCCTGTCCAACCTTTTTGGCGGACTGGCGATCTTTATTTCATGCCTGGGGCTTTTTGGTCTTGCATCTTACAGCGCGGAGCAGCGCACCAAAGAAATCGGCGTCAGAAAAGTCCTCGGTGCGTCGGTAAGCAGCCTGATGAGGCTCTTGTCCTTCAGCTTTTTAAAAATGGTGGGGATTGCCATCATTATTTCCATACCAGTGGCAAATTATATCATGTCCCACTGGCTGCAGAGTTTTGAGTTTCATACTTCGGTGAATTGGGTGGTCATCCTGCTGGCGGCGGCTGGTACGATAGGGATCGCCTTATTCACCGTTAGTTTTCAGGCTTACAAAACTGCAAAAGCGAATCCTGTTGATGCATTAAAATACGAATGATATGTTTAAACTAAACTTCAAAATCGCGTTAAGAAACATCTGGAAGAATAAGACTTCTTCTCTGATCAATATCAGCGGATTAGCTATTGGTTTGGCTGCCTGTCTGTTGCTGCTGCTTTATGTCGCCTATGAATGGAACTTTGACAGGCAGACGGCAGATCCCTCCAATACGTATAAAGTAATCGTCAACAATGTAGATGCAAACGGAAAAATCACGGGCACCTGGCTTGCCTCTACAAATGCAATTGCTCCTTTGTTCAAGCTGGAATATCCTGAGGTCCAAGCTGCAGCAAGGATTGATGCGGCCGGAAAAAAGCTGATTGCGAATGGCCGGAAGAGTCTGAAAAGAGCTGCCTGTTATGCCGATCCTGATATCCTGAACATTTTTGAGTACAGCTTTACCGCGGGCGATGCCAGCAGCGCCATGGCTGCACCCAATAGTATTATTCTGACCGCATCTACTGCGCTTGAACTTTTTGGAAGTACAGATGTCCTTAACAAAACTGTTCATTACGATGATCAAATCGACCTCAAAGTAACAGGTGTGATCAATGATCTTCCAAAGAATACTTCTGTGGCCTTTGATTTCCTGATGCCCTGGTCTTTGGATGAAGCACTGAACAACTGGATAAAAGAACCTTCATGGGGTAATTTTAACTACAACACCATCGTGAGGATGGTTCCGGGAACTGATATGGATAAGTTCAATCAAGGCATCAAAGATTTCATGCACCGGCATAACCCCAATGCAAACGCGCAGCTACTGATATTTCCTTTAAGCAGGCTACACCTGTATGATACCTTCCAAAACGGTCTGAGTATAGGCGGGAAGATAGAGCAGCTGCGCTTGTTTATGGGGCTGGCGATAGGGATTCTGCTGATTGCCTGTATCAACTTTATGAATATGGCTACTGCAAAATCTGAGAAAAGGGCAAAAGAGGTGGGCATCAAAAAAACTATCGGTGCCACGCGCAGCAGCCTGATCAGTCAGTTTTTGATGGAATCTCTGGTGCTGACGGTGCTGAGCTCGGTGCTGGCTATTGTGCTCATCGAGCTGTGTATTCCGGTTTTCAATAACCTGCTGGATACCAGTTTAAACCTCGATTACTCGAATGTATCCATCTGGGCAGGTCTTGTTAGTGTTGTTGTACTGACAGGTCTCATTTCCGGAAGTTATCCTGCCTTTTACCTCTCTGCGTTTAACCCTGTTCAGATCCTGAGAAAACGTACTTTCAGGTCTGGATTGCTTACCATTAATCTCCGCCAGGTGCTGGTGGTAACTCAGTTCTGCTTTGCCATTGTCCTGATCATTGCTACTATGGTGATATATAGACAGATCCAGTATATCAAAAACCGCCCTGTTGGCTATGACATCAATACACTGGTGCAAATGCCGCAGGAGGGAGAGCTCTATGGGAAATTTGATTTACTCAAAGATCGCCTGGTAAAATCAGGTGCTGTAACTTCATTGTATCAGTCCTCTGGAACAATTGCCCATCACACATCCTCTTTCTCCAACATGGAGTGGGAAGGTTCTACGGAAGCGGATAAAAGTATCAATTTTTCACAAATAGCCACTACCTATGACTTTGTAAAAACTAACGGTATCAAATTGATTGCGGGCAGGGATTTCTCAGAAAACTTCGCATCAGACTCTGCTGCCTTAATGCTGAACAGTACGGCAGCAAAATTGATGAACTTGCCTGACCCGATAGGACAACAAGTGATGTACCATGGCAATAAGTTTACAGTAGTAGGCGTCTTCGAAGACTTTATACAGGATGCTCCCGGAACTAAGGAAACCCCGCTGGTGGTAGCTTTTATGAAAGGCTGGAGTGGTGTAGTAACGATGCGCTTAAATACTG
Source organism: Pedobacter sp. MC2016-15 (assembly GCF_026239695.1). Lineage (GTDB taxonomy): Bacteria > Bacteroidota > Bacteroidia > Sphingobacteriales > Sphingobacteriaceae > Pedobacter. Next base: position 394,434 of record NZ_JAPIVS010000003.1, read on the forward strand.
CCAATACAGTTGCTGAAAATCTGGCCACAATAGAAAAAGTGGTGAAAGACATCAATCCTGCCTATCCTCTGGAGCTCAGCTTTGTGGATCAGCTGTATGCCGAAAAATTGAAATCACAAGAGGTACTGGGCACGCTTTCGAACATGTTTGGAGGCCTTGCCATCTTTATTTCCTGTCTGGGATTGTTTGGACTTGCTGCTTACAGCGCAGAGCAAAGAACAAAAGAGATTGGTGTGCGCAAAGTACTAGGAGCATCAGTTGCCAGTTTATTGCAGCTACTCTCAGTCAGCTTTTTAAAGATGGTTGGATTTGCAATCATCATTTCGATACCCCTGGCCACCTATATGATGAACAACTGGCTGAAGGACTTTGATTACCATACCAATGTGAGCTGGGTAGTGATTATCGCCACTGCCTTTGGCACGCTCGCAATTGCCCTGCTCACTGTGAGCTACCAGGCGTACAAAGCTGCAAAAGCTAATCCCGTTGATGCCTTAAAATACGAATGATATGTTTAAACTGAATTTTATAATCGCCCTGCGGAATTTGTGGAAGAATAAAACTGCTTCCCTGATCAATATTTCGGGCCTCGCCATCGGGCTGGCATCATGCTTACTGCTGTTGCTGTATGTGTCTTATGAATGGAACTTTGATAAACAGGCAAAGGACGCAAAGGATATTTATAGGGTGTTGGTGAAGTTTGACGGTACCAATGGTGAAATTCGCGGCGTGGGCTACAGTACACCAAATACAATTGGGCCCGCATTAAAAGAAACGTATAGTAGCGTGAAGGCCATGAGCCGCCTTGATGATGAACAACCGAGACTTATTGCTAACGGAAGAAAAAGCTTTAAAAAAACAGGCCGTTTCGCCGATGCTGATATCCTTAAAATATTTGATTATCATTTTATAGCCGGCGATCAGAAAACGGCACTCGATGCACCAAATAATGTCATACTTACTGCATCGATGGCCAAAATGCTCTTTGGTACAACAGATGTTCTCAATAAATCTGTCCGCTTTGAAGATAAGGTAAACCTGAAAATTACCGGGGTAATCGAAGATCTTCCGGAAAACACTTCTATAAAACTGGACTATCTGATGCCATGGACGTTGTTCGAGGGTATGTACGAATGGGTCAAAAGACCAATGTGGACCAATAATAACTGGAGTACCTTCGTTAAAATGGCACCTTCTTCCGATATCGAATCGCTGAATCATAGGATAAAGGGAATAATTAAGGAACACGTTTCTGACGCTACTTCGTCTCCCTTTCTGTATCAGTTCAGCAAGTTGCATCTGTATGGTAAATTCACCGGCGGAGAAAACACGGGTGGCAGGATTGAGCAATTGCGCCTCTTTATGGGCCTTGCAATAGGTATCCTGCTGATTGCCTGTATCAACTTTATGAATATGGCTACCGCGAAGTCTGAGAAACGGGCAAAAGAAGTAGGGATCAAAAAAACTATTGGTGCTACGCGGGGTAGTCTCATTAGCCAGTTCCTAATAGAATCGCTGGTTTTAACTCTAGGTAGTGCAGTAATGGCAATTGTTCTCGTAGAGGTATTCCTTCCACTGTTCAATAACTTGCTGGGCATAAAGATGGGGATTAACTATGCCAATCCTTACCTCTGGATCAGCCTGATCGCGATAGTCATTTCAACAGGCATTATTGCAGGAAGTTATCCGGCATTTTACCTGTCTTCTTTCAACCCGCTACAGGTACTGAAAAAGCGAAATCCTGGTCGGAAGTTCTGGTCAGTAAGTCTGCGTCAGGTATTGGTAGTCGTACAGTTTAGTTTTGCGGTGATCCTGATCATATCCACAGCCGTGATCTACAAACAGATACAGTACCTGAAAGACAGACCGGTTGGATATGAAGTAAATGATCTGGTGGAATTGGCTCAGGACGGGCAGCTGGAAGGTAAGTTCGAACTTTTGAAACAACGTTTACTGCAATCGGGCGCCGTATCCAGCATCTGTCAGCTATCGGGGACTATGTCTAATAATAATTCCAATTTCTGGGGTCTGGAATGGCCGGGTTCAACGGAAACAGACAGGCATATGGTGTTTAATCAACTTTCCACTACTTACGACTTTGCAAAAACTACCGGTATCAAAGTAGTTGAAGGAAGGGATTTTTCCCGTCAGTTTCCTTCGGATACAGCAGCAGTGATGCTGAGTCAGTCGGCCGTGAAAGTGATGAATCTGGTTCATCCGATTGGCACTATTGTAAAATACCAGGGAAATGATTGTACTGTCGTCGGCGTGTTTGAGGACTTTATCTGGGGTGCTCCTTTTGAAAAGGAAGAACCTTTAATCGTGGCATTTAACAAGTACTGGAGTGGCTATGTCACAATGAGGCCTAATCCTGCTCATCCGATGTCAGAAAATCTCGCGGTGATGGAAAAGATTATTAAAGATATCAATCCGGCTTATCCCGTAGAATTTAAATTCATTGATCAGCTGTATGGAGAGAAAATCAAATCGCAGAAGATATTAGGTTTGCTATCAAATGTTTTTGGTGGACTGGCAATATTTATCTCCTGCCTGGGTTTATTTGGTCTTGCTGCTTACAGCGCAGAGCAGAGGACAAAAGAAATTGGTGTACGCAAAGTGCTGGGTGCCTCGTTGTCGAGTCTGATGCAATTATTGTCGCTCAATTTCCTGAAGATGGTGGCTTTGGCGATCATTATCGCCATTCCTGTTGCTAATTATGTGATGAACAACTGGCTGAAAACCTTTGTATTTCATACCACTATCAGTTGGGTAATGATTATCCTGGCTGCACTTGCAACTATTGCTATTGCAATGATAACGGTTAGTTATCAGGCGTACAAAGCTGCAAAAGCTAATCCCGTTGATGCCTTAAAATACGAATGATATGTTTAAACTGAATTTAAAAATAGCGCTCAGGAACCTTTGGAAGAACAAAGGTTATACTTTGATAAATGTCGGCGGACTGGCGATTGGCCTGGCGAGCTGCATGATACTGCTGCTCTATGTGGCGTATGAGTGGAGCTACGATAAAGAATCGAAGCACTATGAAGATACTTATGTGCTTTACCAGCATCAAAAGGCAAGTTCTGGTACGATGAGCTGGGCATGGACTCCGGGAGTTCTGGCGCCTGAAATTGAGGCGAAGGTATCAGGCGTAGTTCGGGCTTCCCATTCAAGTTACCCGCAGGCCGCGGTGCTGTCTTATAATCAAAATACTTTCAGAAAACAGGCAGTTTACAGCGATCCTCAGTTTTTGAAGATTATGGCCTATAAATTTCTGAAAGGCAATCCCGCCAAGGCTTTACAAGAGGTCAATTCCATCATACTCACTGAAACGATGGCAAAGAATCTTTTTGGAGATGAGGACCCTATCAATAAAATTGTAAAGCTGGATAATAAAGAAGAACTGAAGGTTGATGCTGTGATAGCAGACCTTCCAAAAAACAGTACTATTCTGTTTGATTATATGCTGACTTGGGCTCTTTGGGAAAACCAAATGCCATATGTAAAGGAATCAGGATGGGGCAATAATTTTTGTCTTACCATTGTTCAACTACAAAAGGGGCAAGATTATCGTCAGGCTGAAGCTTTGGTAAGGCCATTTTTAGCCAATCATGATAAAGGTGCGACTGGATTTTATACTTTACATCCCTTATCTAAATGGCACTTATACAGTGAGTTTATAAATGGTAAATCCGTGGGTGGTAAAATTGATCAGATCAGGATTTTTTTTCTGCTCGCGTTCTGTCTGCTCCTGATCGCCTGTGTGAACTTTATGAACCTTTCTACCGCACGTTCAGAAAAAAGGGCGAAAGAAGTAGGGGTGCGCAAAGCAATTGGTTCTTCGCGTAATGCATTGATCGGCCAGTTTATGCTGGAATCTTTTATTCTTTCAATACTGGGTATGGTAGTCGCTTTTGTGCTGATTGAGCTCTCCCTGGGATACTTTAATAACTTGCTTCAAACAGATTTGGTTATCGATTATGCCGACTGGAAATTCTGGTCTGTCTTTGTAGGTCTCACGTTGGTCACCGGTTTTATTGCAGGAAGCTATCCGGCATTTTATCTTTCCTCCTTTGAGCCTTTACAGGTTTTAAAAGGATTTAAAATGACAGGGAAGGCTACCCTATCTGTACGACAGGTGCTCGTAGTTTTTCAATTTGTATTTGCTGCATGCCTGATTGTATGTACTGCCGTGATCTATCAGCAGCTGAACTTTATCAAGGGCAAGTCGATCGGGTACAACAAAAATAATCTGGTGGAGTTCCCGCTTCAGGGTAACCTCAGAAAGAGTGAACATAAGAGACAGCTGCTCAAAGATGAGCTGCTGAAATCTGGTGCAGTGAGTGATGTTACCTTCTTCAGCAGAAGTATCAGTGAAGGAGGGAACAATAGTTTTGGTATAAGCTGGCCAGGAAAAAGTGCGAAGGAGGAAGTGCTTTTCAATCACAGAAGTGCTGGTTACGATTTCGCAAAAACTATCGGCACAGGTATGATCAGCGGAAGAGATTTTTCACCTTTATATAAGGATACTTCGACAGTGATGGTGAATGAATCTGCCGTGAAAACAATGGGGCTTAAACAGCCTGTGGGCACCGTTATCCAGTTCTGGGGAAAGCCCGTGACTATCGTTGGTGTCATGAGGGATATTGTGATGGAGAATCCTTATGCTGTGACCGCACCCATGATTGTATATCACAATATGGATGATGTTGAAGTGCTGATTGCAAGGTTAAATACTGAGCAGAACATCAGCTCTTCAATGGCTACCATAAAGGAGGTGACGGAGAAGATCAATCCCGGATTTCCTTTAGACAGCAAATTTGTGGATGATACTTTTGAGCAGAAGTTCCAGACCGAAAAGCTACTCGGCACGATCGCCAACTGGTTTGGCGGATTTGCGATTTTCATTTCCTGCCTGGGTTTACTGGGGCTGGCGCTCTTTATGGCGGAACAAAGAAAAAAGGAAATCAGCATTCGCAAAGTGCTTGGTGCAAGCAATATGAATATCCTGACCCTGCTTAACAAAGATTTTATCAAGCTGGTATTAATTGCCGACCTGATTGCTTTTCCAATTGCTTATCTGATCATCAACAAGTGGTTATCCGCCTACAGCTTCAGGGTCTCCATTTCAGTATTGCCCTTTGCTGTTGCCCTGTTGCTTTCGTTGATCATCGCTATCATTACCGTAAGCGTGCAGTCTGTCAAAGTTGCCAAAGCAAATCCCGTTGATGCTCTAAAATACGAATAAACTATGTTTAAACTCAATCTCAAAATCGCGCTGCGCAACCTTTGGAAAAACAGAGGTTATACTTTGATCAATATTGCAGGTCTCTCCATAGGGATGGCAAGCTGTATCCTGATATTTATTTTTATCAGGTACCAGCTGAGTTACAACCAGCAGTTTGCCAAAAAGGACAGGATCTACCGTGTGGTGTCTTACTGGAAGTATCCCGATGGAGAAGAGTTTTCAAAAGGAGTACCTATGCCTCTGGTGCCCGCCATGCGGAATGACTTTGCCATGCTGGAGGATGTCGCCATTCTGCAGCGGGGCGGGGGAGTGATCAAAGTGAAGGACCCGCAGGGAAAAGAGCGACTGAAAATCCAGGAACGTACATTTTATGTAGGACCAGAGTTCTTCAGACTTTTTGATTACCCCTGGCTGCAGGGAGATCCGCAAAAGGATCTGGTAGAACCCTATACTGTTGCATTGAGTGAGGAGATGGCAGTAAAGCTGTTTGGCGACTGGCACCGGGCTGTCGGGCAAACCATCAACTACAATAATAAAACCGATCTCAGAGTAACCGGGGTATTTGCTGATATTCCGCAAAACACCAGCAATCCTATCAAAATCGCTATCTCATACGCAGGTTTTGAAAGCAGAAACTTAAAGGAATGGAATAATGTGAATGACGGTACAGAATGTTATATCCTGTTGAAAGAGGGGCAGGGTATTGCTGATCTTGATGCACCAAAAACAGCCTTCCTTAAAAAATATTATCAGGATTCGGGCACAACAAAATCAGACTTATTCTTTCAGCCGCTGGCAGAGATTCACCGGGATGAAAATTTCGGAAACTTTTCGAACAAAACAACGGGGATGAAAGAGATCTGGGGTTTGGCAATTATCGGTGTGTTTCTGATGCTTACCGCCTGCATTAACTTTGTAAATCTCGCTACGGCACAAGCCGTTAGCCGCTCCAAGGAAGTTGGTGTACGGAAGGTGATGGGCAGCAGGCGCAGCGACCTCGTGTTACAGTTTCTTACAGAAACACTGACGCTCACCTTTTTCGCCTTACTGCTGGCTTGTGTGATTACCGAAGCAGCCTTGCCAAGTTTAGCAGGCTTATTCAAAGAAAAGTTATCTTTCAGCCTGATTGATCAACCGCTGATTATGGTCTTTATGACTGGCCTCGTGATCTTTGTCGGGCTTTTGGCAGGCTTCTATCCGGCATTGATCATTTCTGGTCTGAGTCCTGTTCTGGCCATTAAAAACAAGGTCAGTATGGGCAACGCCGGTAGCGGAGCCCTGCGCAAAATACTGGTCGTCCTGCAGTTTGCCATCACGATTATCCTGATCACAGGAACCCTCGTCGTGCTCAAACAAATGCAATTTATGCGCGAGAAGCCGCTGGGCTTCAATGCCTCCGCGATCGCTCTGCCTTCAATTCCTGGTGACAGTTTGAGTATACTCAAACATGATATTCTGAAGGCTAGAATACTTAGAATACCAGGTGTATTGTCTGCAAGCTTCTGTAGCGCTGCACCCTCATCCGGAGACAATAACCTAACCAACTTTGCCTACAATAGTAGCAAGGATGAGGATTTCCAAATTAACTCAAAGTCTGCTGATGAAGATTATGTAAAGACTTTCAAACTGCAGATGGTAGCAGGAAGGGTGCTCTCCAAAAGTGATACGGTCAAAGAATTTTTGGTCAATGAGACCGTGCTGAAGAAACTCAACATCGTCAACCCGCAGGAGGCTATCGGCAAGATCATCAGAGTCAGTGGCAGATATAAGGCTCCGATTGTAGGTGTAGTGAAGGATTTTAACAATATGAATCTTAGGGAAGCCATCTCGCCGGTAATCCTGTATTCCAGTAAAAAGAGCTCACAGATGCTTGCCGTAAAGATGGATACACGGCAGATCCCCGCAGTCATGAAAAATATAGAAAAGATGTGGAATGCTACATTTCCCAACCATGTTTTCAGTTCTACTTTTATGGAAGAAGATATCAACCATTATTATGAAAGTGAACAGGTGATGGGTACCTTGTTCAAAGTGTTTGCTTCGGTAATCATCTTCATCGCTTTTATTGGATTATTTGGACTGGTATCCTTTGTTGCAACACAGCGGACCAGGGAAATGGCCATCAGGAAAGTGCTGGGTGCAACTACATTTGAGCTTGTCAGGATGCTGAATACCTCATTTATCATCATGGTCTTTATTGCTAACCTGGTGGCATGGCCCGTAGCTTATATTTTTATATCCAAATGGCTGTCACGTTATACATACAGAATTGAACTGAATATCTGGCCTTTTGTTCTCGCGATGCTGATCTCCATGCTCGTTACTTTGTTAACTGTAAGTCTGAGGTCATACAGAGCCGCAAAAACAAATCCGGTAGATGCTTTAAAATACGAATAAATATATACCTTAAATTCAAACTCAGATCCAATGATCACATTACAAAATATAGAAAAATATTACGCTGCCAAAGGCTTGAAAAGTTATATCCTCAGACACGTAACCACGACCATCAATCAGGGGGAATTTGTATCCATAATGGGGCCTTCAGGTGCAGGGAAGTCTACTTTGTTAAATATTCTGGGGATGCTGGAAGAACCTACTTATGGTACGTATGAGTTTATGGGAGAGGATGTAACATCCATGAACGAAAGAAAAAGAATAGAGCTCTACCGTAACCATATTGGCTTTGTGTTCCAGGCTTATCATTTGATAGATGAGATGACCGTCGCAGAGAATATTGAAGCTCCGTTGTTGTATAAAAAGATAGGAAGTTCAGAAAGGAAAAGCCGTGTGGCAGATATGCTTGACAGGTTCAATATCGTCGGGAAAAAAGATCTCTTTCCCAACCAGCTTTCCGGAGGTCAGCAGCAACTCGTGGGTATTGCACGTGCCCTGGCTGCCCAGCCATCCATTATTCTGGCGGATGAGCCCACAGGGAATCTGCAGTCGGCACAGGCACTGCAGATCATGGATCTCTTCAAAAAACTCAATGAGGAAGAAAACATTACTGTGATACAAGTGACACATTCAGAGCTGAACGCAAGCTATGGATCGCGTATCCTGCATTTACTGGATGGAGTGATCAAAGAAGATGTGAGCGTACTGAGCTGACAATTCATTTGATAACATTATGATCACAACAGATACTTATCTTTGTGTCATGCGCAAAACTTTTACTGATCAGCTCAACAGGGAAGTTATCATCAACTATCCGCCAAGACGGATCATTTCTCTGGTACCTTCACAAACGGAGCTGTTGTTTGAACTTGGATTATCGGAAGAGATCATAGGGATCACAAAATTTTGTATCCATCCGGCAGCACAGTGTAAGGTTAAACAAAAGATAGGGGGCACAAAGAAGCTTGATATAGACTTGATCAGGAGTCTGAAACCAGATTTGATCATCGGCAATAAGGAAGAAAATACCCGGGAAAATATTGAGCTGCTGAGCGCGGAATTCCCGGTATGGCTAAGTGACGTGAGCACCCTTGAAGAGGCGATGGAGATGATCAGCCAGATTGCAGAGCTCGTAGACAGGCAGCCTGAAGCGGCCTATCTGAATCATCTGATCAAGGCGGGTTTTACTGACCTCCAGACGCTGGCTCTGCAGCATGGAATTGATAAAAAAGTAGCGTATCTGATGTGGAAAGAGCCCTACATGCTTGCGGGGCGGGAGACATTTATCAACGATATCCTTATGAAAATCGGCCTCAGCAATATCAGTACTGAAAGCAGGTATCCTGTAACCGGTCTGGAGGAGCTTGCGCTGATGAAGCCTGACCTGGTTCTCCTGTCTTCTGAACCTTTCCCTTTCAGAGAAAAACATATGGATGAGTTACAACAGGCTCTTCCGGGTGTAGAAATCATGCTCGTGGATGGCGAAATGTTCTCCTGGTATGGCAGCAGACTGATAAAAGCGGTGCAGTATCATTTCCAACTGCAGCCTAAACTAAAATAATAGTCCTTAAAATGAATGGTTTAGGCTTCCTGGGTCAAAATAAACATGAAAGGTTTTTGAGATTTGATAACAATCTCTATCTTTGCAGTCCTAAACAACTCCTAGATGCGGATGTGGCGTAATTGGTAGCCGCACCAGACTTAGGATCTGGCGCTTCACAGCGTGGGGGTTCGAGTCCCTTCATCCGCACAACCAATGCAAAAAGCAGTCTTAACCGACTGCTTTTTTTGTTTCATCTCATTTTCACTTCAATTAATCTATGCCCATACCTCCTTTAAAGTGAGCTCTCCCTGTGCTCGCCGAGAGTTCCTGGAGAGATCCCAACAGCCATACCCCGGGCATACCCTGAACATACCCCGGCCTTACCTCAGCCTTACCTAAAAGGTAAACCCTAGGTAAGGAAAAGGTAAGTTGGAGCTATGCCTGTGGTAAACTCAAACCGACCTCTCAGCGACCAGTCGCTGAACACAGGAAAAACCCTCACAAAGCAATGTATGGGCGACAATACCTTTACATGTATTCCTGTAATCACATCTGGCAGTTAAAATTGCAGGTAATCTGTTGCAGGGCAGACAAATTGACATTTAACTGTGCTCAATTCAAGAAAAAATAATACTTTTGGCACCCTACAAGCATCCGGCGGTATATCGGCTGGATTTTTGATCAAAAAGACATTTTAAAACATTGATTCAGAAAGATGAATATTACACAGGAAAAAATTGACGACTTAAACGCAGTTGTAAAAATTAACATTTCGCCTGAAGATTATACTGAGAAGGTCGACAAATCTATAAAAGAACAAGCCAAGAAATCTAATCTTCCAGGTTTCCGTAAAGGAATGGTACCTGCAGCGCACATCAAAAAGATGTACGGCAGAAGCATTCTTGTTGAAACTATCAATAACTTATTAAGTGAAAACCTTAATAAATATCTTACAGATAACAAAGTAGAGATCCTTGGACAGCCTGTGCCTGTGATGGATGATTCAAAGGATTTTAAATGGGATGGTACCGATGCATTTGAGTTCGACTATGAAATTGGTCTTGCTCCGGCTGTTGACGTAAGCATCACATCAAAAGATAAATTCGTGCAATACAATGTGAAAGCGGATGAAGAAACACTGGCTTCACGTATCAAAAATATCCGCCGCAGCTATGGCAAAATGACAAACCCGGAAGTTTCGGCAGAAGAAGACGTCCTTTATGCCGAATTAGCACAACTTTCTGCTGATGGTTCAGTTTTTGAAGGTGGTATCAACAGTACTGGTTCTATACGTTTAGACCTGGTTACAGATAAATCGATTTTAAAAACGCTGATTGGCAAGAAAAAAGACGATGTATTTGAACTGGATGTTAAGAAAGCTTTCGATAACAATGAAACAGTAATTGCGAAATTGCTGAATATCGAAGAGGAGGCTGCCAAAGCGTTGGATGCTAAATTCCAGGTAACGGTTAAAAATGTAAACCGTTTAGAGGAGTCTGATTTAAACCAGGAGTTCTTTGATAAAATATTTGGTGAAGGTGTAGTAACTGACGAAGCTGGTTTCACTGCAAAGATCACAGAAGAAATTGAGAGCATGTTCAAACAGGATGCCGACCGCAAACTGCAGAACGACATGTACACTCAGTTAACTGAAAATGTGAAAATGGACTTGCCGGATAAGTTCTTACGCAAATGGTTGAAAGCTACAAATGAAAAACTATCTGATGCTGAACTGGCTGAAGGATATGATGATTTCGCTAAAAACCTGAAATGGACTTTAATTGAGAACAAGATCATCAAAGACAACAGCATCGAAATTAAATACGAAGATGTATTCGCTACAGCTAAACAACGTTTAGATGCACAGTTCAAAATGTATAGCCCTGCTCCGCTACCTGAAGATCAACTGGCGCAATATACTGCCACGTTCCTGCAGGAAAAAGACAACGCTAACCGCATTTTTGAAGAAGTGAAAGCACTCAAAGTTTTTGAATACATTCAATCGGTTGCTACTTTAGACCAAAAAGAAATAGCTTATAATAAATTCATAGAGATGACCTAATCTGTCAGAGATTAACACTTCTTAATTTATCATAAGGCGGCTTTTTTGGAGGCCGCCTTATTTATATCCGCTGATTTAAATTTTACAATACCCAAATAAATTGCCAACTTAGTTTGATTACTTTGGCAATAACAAACGACAAATAAATTAATATATATTTTTATAAAAATGAATATAGATAAAGACGAATTTAGAAAGTACGCAGTTAAACATCACCGTATTAACGGCTTAAACGTTGATCGTTATATTGGCCAAACAAACATGTCTCCAAAAAGCATGACGCCCTACATCATTGAAGAGCGTCAGCTGAATGTAGCACAAATGGATGTATTCTCCCGTCTGATGATGGACAGGATCATCTTCCTGGGTGATGCAATTCATGATGGCAACGCAAACATTATTCAGGCTCAGTTGCTGTTTCTGCAGTCTACAGACAACAACAGGGATATCCAGATTTATATCAACTCACCAGGTGGTTCTGTGTATGCAGGATTAGGTATTTATGATACAATGCAGTATATTACCCCTGATGTGGCTACTATCTGTACAGGTATGGCGGCTTCAATGGGTGCAGTATTGTTAGTTGCAGGTGCTAAAGGAAAACGTGCAGCATTACCTCACTCACGTGTGATGATCCACCAGCCTTCAGGTGGTGCTCAGGGCGTAGCTTCAGATATGGAGATTAACCTGAGAGAGATGCTGAAATTGAAAAAAGAATTATATGATATTATTTCAGATCATTCAGGCCAAACTTATGAATGGGTAGAAAAAGCTTCAGACCGTGATTACTGGATGAAAGCTGATGAAGCCAAAAGCTTTGGAATGATTGACGAAGTATTAGGTTCCAATTCGGATAAAAAATAGATAATGGCTAAACAAACAAAAGAATCCCGTTGCTCTTTTTGCGGTTCAAGTAAGCAGGATACTTTAATGCTTATTGAAGGGCTTGATGCATACATTTGTGATAAATGCGTTACCCAGGCCCATCAGCTGGTGCTGCAGGAATTCGGCAATAAACAGTCGAAAGGCCTGGATGCTTCAGTTACCCTGCTTAAACCAATGGAGATTAAGGCTCACATTGACCAGTATGTTATTGGTCAGGATGATGCCAAAAAAGTACTTTCGGTAGCTGTATACAACCACTATAAGAGGTTAGGGCAGAAAGTAGATAAAGGCGATGAGGTTGAGATTGAGAAATCCAACATCATGCTCGTTGGAGAAACCGGTACAGGTAAAACCCTGCTGGCAAAAACGATCGCCAAAATATTGCATGTTCCTTTTTGTATCTGTGATGCTACCGTATTGACGGAGGCAGGATATGTGGGTGAAGATGTGGAAAGCATCCTGACCCGCCTGCTGCAGGCTGCGGATTATGATGTAGCTTCTGCAGAACGCGGAATCGTGTACATTGATGAGGTAGATAAGGTAGCACGTAAAAGTGATAACCCTTCGATCACCAGAGATGTATCCGGTGAAGGTGTACAACAGGCATTGTTAAAGATCCTGGAAGGTACAATTGTAAATGTTCCACCTCAGGGCGGACGTAAACATCCTGATCAGAAAATGATCCCTGTAAACACCAACAACATCCTGTTTATCTGCGGAGGAGCATTTGATGGAATTGAACGTAAGATCGCTAATAGGTTGCGTACGCAGGCTGTAGGTTACAAAGTGAAAAAAGAAGATGCAGAACTGGATCTGAACAATCTGTACAAGTATATCACTCCGCAGGATTTAAAATCTTTCGGACTGATTCCTGAATTGATTGGACGTGTTCCTGTGTTGACGCACCTGAATCCTCTGGATAAACAGGCATTGCGTAATATCCTGACGGAGCCTAAAAACTCATTGTTCCGCCAGTATGTGAAGTTGTTTGAATATGAAGGAGTGAAGCTCGTGTTCGAAGATGAAGTTCTGGACTTCATTGTAGACAAGGCAATGGAATACAAACTCGGTGCAAGGGGATTACGATCCATTTGCGAGGCAATCATGCTGGATGCTATGTTTGACATCCCCTCGGATTCAAGTATAAAGGAGCTGGTCATCTCGCTCGATTATGCGGTTGAGAAATTTGAAAAGGCCGACTTTAAAAAGTTAAAAGCTGCTTAAAAATTTAATCCCCGTCTAACCACGGGGATTTTTTTTACAATAAAAATGAATAGATATGAACGAAGAAAAAGAAATTAAGAAAGATGAGGTCATCGTAGAAAAAGCAAAAAAAGTAAAAGAAGTAGAATCTCCGGTTAAGCCCGGATTGAAGTCAAAAGCAGATATTGTGAAAAACTGGTTGCCACGTTATACAGGAAGGCCTCTGGAAGAGTTCGGTCAATATATCCTGCTGACCAACTTCAGCAAGTACGTGCAGATGTTCTCGGAATGGAATGACAATGCGCCGATCATGGGGCTTGATAAGCCTATGCAGAGCGTAACCGCCAATGGTATTACCATTATCAACTTTGGTATGGGAAGCCCGATGGCAGCTACGATGATGGACTTGCTGAGTGCAATTATGCCGAAAGCAGTACTGTTTCTTGGTAAATGTGGCGGACTGAAAAAGAAAAACCAGCTGGGAGATCTGATCCTGCCGATTGCGGCCATCAGGGGAGAAGGAACATCCAATGATTACATGCCTGCAGAGGTGCCTGCATTGCCATCATTTGCCTTGCAGAAAGCGATATCCACCACCATCCGTGATTACTCACGTGATTATTTCACCGGTACCTGCTATACCACCAACCGCAGGGTTTGGGAGCATGACAGAGAATTTAAGAAGTATCTCAAAAGTTTAAGGGCTATGGCTGTAGATATGGAAACCGCTACCATCTTCACCACCGGTTTCGCCAATAAAATTCCTACAGGTGCACTCTTGCTGGTATCTGATCAGCCGATGATCCCTGAGGGAGTGAAAACTGCAGAAAGCGACAGCACAGTAACGACAAATTATGTTGAAGTACACCTGCGAATTGGTATTGACTCACTGAAACAGCTGATCAACAACGGGCTGACCGTTAAACACCTCCACTTCTAGTCCTCCTGACCCTTGGGGGAATCAAATAAAAACAGACTTCCTGTATGCTGGCTGACCAATGACCAGTCATCAAACGGGAAATCTATCACTACTACTCCCGCTGTAGGCAAATTATAGATTTTTGCATCAGCGAGGTAGTTTACCAGTTCGGTAAATCCGGGATTGTGTCCGAAAATAGCAATACGTTCAAAGTCGTTGTTTAGCTGGTTGATCACCTTCAGCAAGGCCGTTGTATTTGCTTCATAAATCGTCGGCTCCAGCTGTATATCACTGTAGGAGAACTTGAGTACGTCTGAAAAATGTCTGGCTGTGCTTAAGGCCCTCACTGCGGGACTACTTACAATCTGTTCGGGTACGATACCTTTATGGGATATTCTCTCCGCCATTTCATGCGCATTCTTGTTGCCGCGGTGGTTCAGTGTTCTTTCAAAATCAGACATTCCATGTGTTCCCTGATCCGATTTGCCGTGTCGCACGACGATGAGTTGTTTTGCCATAAGGTTAGTTAATAGGTATTTGAGAAACTAACAATATCTTCGGCGGGAATGTTTTTCATACACTTAAAATGTCCGAGAGGGCATTGCTCCAGGCCAAACTTGGAACAGGGGCGGCAATCGAGGTCGATACCTACGATTACAGAATCCTTTACCTGATAAGGATAAACCCCAAGCAGTTCAGGAGTAGTTCCTCCCCATACAGAAGCTATAGGCCGGTCGAAGGCCTCAGCGATATGCGTTAAACCAGTATCAAAACCGATGATCTTATGCGCCTGTGAGACGATGAAAACAGATTGGTCAAGGTTGGTCAGGCCACAAGTGGAGTACACATTTGCACCTACAGCAGCGCTGATCTCCGTAGCGTTATCTTTTACATCATTACCCCCCAGCAGCACCACCGGCAGATCGATATCCTTACAGATCTCAATGATTTTCTCATTGGGCATCCTCTTGGTAAAGTGCGTGGCCCCGATTATGAATGCAATGAATTTACCCTGATGGGAAGGAGGGAGGAAATCTGCAATCTGGTACTGGTTACGCACGTAGTAGTCGATCGGGCGGTTGTCATTTCTGACACCCAGCACTTTTACGGTTTCCATATACCTGTCCACCAGGTGGTCTTTGGAAAACAGGGAAGTCCATTTAAACTTCAGTGCCAGCCATTTCCTGATCCTGTCTTTTTTATAGGTAGAAGCAGGAATCTGCAGCGACAACTTGATGAGCGAGGTACGCAGGTTATTGTGGAGATCAATGATCATATCAAAGCCTTCCTCTTTCATCTCCCTGATAGTATCTCTTAAGCGTGGTTTTAAGAGGTGTAGTTTACTGAGGTAGGGATTACCCTCATAAATGTATTTAAATTGCTCTTTGGTCAGGAAATGCACTTCACAGCCGGGGATTTGTTCCTTGAGGCAGCGCACAACGGGAGTGGTGTAAATAATATCACCCATTGAACTGAACCTGATCACCAATATTTTCTTCGGGCTTTTCAATCTGAGCGTTTTATTTTTTCGATAATTGAGGTAGAGGAATAACCGGGAAGAAAGCTGAGCACTTCAACTTTACCACCATTGGCGATCGTCTCTGTAGCACCAACAATTGTATCAATCGTGTAATCGCCACCTTTTACCAGCACATCGGGTAAAACTGTTTTAATCAGTTCCAGTGGGGTGTCATCACCAAAGAACACTACGGCATCAATAAAAAACATTGACGCCAGTACAGCTGACCGCGTATTTTCATTATTTACCGGGCGCTGCGGGCCTTTGATACAGGATACCGATTCATCACTGTTGAGACCAACAATGAGCTTGTCGCCCAGGTCGGCAGCTTCAGAAAGATAAGCGATATGCCCGGCGTGCAACAGATCGAAACAGCCATTGGTAAAAACTATTTTCTTGCCTTCCGCTTTCCAGGAGTCAGCTAAATTCTTCAACTGACTAAGGGAAACTATCTTCTTGTTGAGTGTATCCTGGTTGTTCATGCTGTTTACTCTTAGTAGTTCAAGTCTACTGCGTTACAAAATATATGCCCGATCAGGATATGCATTTCCTGAATCCTGGCAGTAGTTTCATCCGGTACAACAATATTCAGGTCGCACAGCTCATTCATTTGTCCCCCATCCCTGCCTGATAAACCAATCGTTTTGCAGCCCAGTTCTTTTGCAGTGTGCAAAGCATGGATGATATTTTTGCTGCTTCCGCTGGTAGAGATCGCGATAAAGAGGTCGTTTTCACGTGCCAGGGCATGTAACTGCCTTGAAAATACAAAGTCGAAACCATAATCATTACTGATGGCAGTCATGGCCGAGGTATCTACCGTTAAGGCAATGCCTGGCAAGGCCTTCCGTTCTTTTACGTATCTGCCTGCCAGTTCAGCAGCAATATGCTGGGCATCGGCGGCACTGCCACCATTTCCGGCAAGGAGAATTTTTCCACCGGCAGCAAGAACGCTGGTCACCATTTCGCATCCCTCCTCTATTGCCGGCACAAGTTCGGCAATGACCCTGTCTATCGTCTGCTTATGATTATTCAGTTCTTCTAAAACCATTATTTTGATGTTAATTCAGTAAGTATTTCTTCTATCGTTGTGGTGGCACTGCCGATATGTTTGATCACGATGGAAGCGGCATAGTTGGCGATAGTGCAGGCTTCTTCGATTGAGAAACCAAGACCTACACAATATGCCAGTGTAGCAATTACGGTATCACCGGCTCCTGTTACGTCATACACCTGGTTGGCTACCACCGGCAGAATCGTACAGTTCTCCGGAGTAATAATGGCTATGCCATTTTCGGATAGCGTCACGATCAGGTAATCAGTGCCTGTAGCTTCAAAGATCACCTTTGCTGCAGCTTCGAGATCTTCCTGTGTATGGATCTTCTCTGTTTTTGCAGCCTCTGCCAGTTCCTTGCGGTTAGGCTTGATCATGAAGGCACCTCTGTATTTGGTGTAATCCAGACCTTTGGGATCTACGATTACCTTTTTGTTTAACTTATGGCAGGCCTCAATCACCCTCAGTGACAGGGAGGGAGTGAGCAAGCCTTTATTGTAATCAGAAAGGATCACGATGTCACTCTTTTCGATTGCGGCAAGCAGTGCCTGGTAAAAAGTGTTTTCCAGGTCTGAAGAGATATCATGTGTATCTTCCTGGTCGATCCGGACGATCTGGTGATTTGACGCAATTACCCGTGTTTTAACAGTGCTAGTACGCGTACTGTCCTTCAGGATCAGTTCTGCACCAATGTTTTTGGATTGCAGGATTTCTTTGATTTCTGCACCAAAGCTATCATCGCCGGTAATTCCGGCAAGAGATACCACAGCACCGAGGTCGATCAGGTTACAGGCCACGTTGGCTGCACCGCCGATGATCTTATTTTCGTTTTTAACATTTACAATCGGCACCGGAGCTTCGGGCGAAAGTCTGGAGGCACTTCCAAAGATATAATGGTCCAGCATCACGTCACCTATAACCAGGATATTCGGTTTTGGATGGTTATGATGTGCATTGTACAGTTTTTCTCCAAGCATGCTAAGGGATTAATTTTCAAATATAGGTAGAAAAATGGACTACTGTTTTCGGGAGCTGAAATATTCACTGATCTGCGCCAGGCTAAATGTGTTGAGGCATGAACTTGCTTCAAGCCCACCTTTTCTACCCACGTACACGCCATAATGCATATCCCTGAAGCCCTCCATGCGGTGCGCATCGGGATTGACCGACAAGAGTACGCCTTTTTCCAGCGCATAGCGATGGTACCGCCAGTCGAGGTCTAGTCGCAGTGGGTTCGCATTGATTTCTATCACCACCTTGTTGGCAGCACAGGCGTCAATGATCTTATGGTAGTCGATCGGATAACCTTTGCGGCTAAGCAGTAGCCTTCCCGTAGGATGGCCTAAGATCGTAGTATATGGGTTTTCAATCGCTTTGATCAGTCGGGCAGTAGCTTTTTCCTCGTCCATTCTCAGGTTGCTGTGAACTGAGGCCACCACAAAATCGAAGGTCTTCAGGATATCATCACTGTAATCCAGGGAGCCATCATTGAGAATATCACTTTCAATACCCTTAAATATTTTAAAAGGAGCAAGTTTCTGATTTAAAGCCTCAATTTCCTGGTGTTGCGCATAAACGCGCTGTTCATTCAATCCTTTGGCGTAGAAGGCTGATTTTGAGTGGTCGCATATGCCCAGGTATTCCAGTTTGAGCTCCTCTTTACAGTAAGTAGCCATCTCTTCCAGCGTATGCACCCCATCGCTCCATGTAGAGTGATTGTGCAGGCTGCCCTTCAGATCTTCATAGTTAATCAGTGTTGGCAATGTACCTGATTTCGCCAGTTCAATTTCATTCAAACCTTCACGAAGTTCCGGTTCTACGAACTGTAAACCCGCCTTGGCATAGATATCCTGTTCATCTGTAAAAGGGCCTTCGCCGGCAAGCTCCAGGACCTGGCTGACATGAGATTCGCTTCCGGTTAGTTTAAACAGCTGGAGATAAAACGCTGATTTTGGAAAAATATGCAATTGTATTTTTAAGCCGAACGGACTCATTGCCGTAAACACACCCGCACTTGCAGGCTCAAAAGGGAGTGAGGCAAACAGGTGTAAGTTCTCCATCACCGCAAGATCATTATCGGCACCGATCACGAAATCAAGTTCTTCGATGATCTCATTGTAACGGCGAAAGCCACCGGCAATGCTTAGCAGCGGCGATGGTTCCAGCTGTGTTAACCACAGCAGGAGTTCAGCAGATAAGTTCTGCACTAAAGTTTCTGACTGCGCGTAGAGGAACTTGCCCTGTGCAGCCATCTTAAATTCAATGACCTTTTTGATCTCCTCCTGGGTTTTCAGGCCGAAACCCTTAGCTTCGATCAGTCGGTTCTCATTGCAGGCATAGTATAGCTCACCAATGGTTTCAATGCCCAGTTCTTTCCAGATCACAACGATCTTCTTGGGGCCGATCCCCTTAATGCCCAGCATCTCCACAATTCCTTCCGGGGTATTGGCGAGGATGTTCTGGAGGTCGGTCATGGTGCCTGTCTGCAGCAATTCCCAGACTTTGGAAGCCGTACTTTTACCCAGTCCGTCAATCTGTTCAATTTCTTCCAGATTTTTGGTACTGATTGCAAAAGGCAGTTTATCTACCTTGAAGGCAGCATTTGCTACACTTTTGATTTTAAAGGGATTCTCATTATGCAACTCCATCAGCTGTGACAGGAGCCGCAAACTGCGGGCTATGGTCTTGTTTTCCATTGGGCGCTAAAATAAATAAAAAACAAGCGTTTTTCGCCAACAATGTATTTAACCCCTAAAGAACAGGCCGGTAAATGTGATTTACCGGCCTGTTTATTTCAAATGGAAAATTTATCTGATTAATGGACTGAGATATTAACCGGCATGCGGGCCTGAATACCTGCGTTAAGGATTGCTTTTTTCATCTGCTGATAGATCAAAAAGTTTTCACCAAATTCCTGTTTGGCGTAGTACATTTTAATGTTATCAGCCCCATCGTCCAGCAGTGATTTCAGTGTGCTGATCTGCTCAGGATATTCTACGATGCGGTAGTCTTTCAGCTTTGCCTTTTTGCCGGCAGCAGCCACTGCATCGTTAAAGTTCCCCAGTCTGTCTGCCAGGCCTATTTTAACGGCGTCAGTACCTACCCAAACATGTCCGCCACCGATCGAGTCGATATAAGATTTTGATTTCTTACGACCTTCCGCCACGCGGGAGATAAAAGTATCATATACATGGTTCACATCTGTCTGGATGATCAATCTTTCCCCTGCCGTAAGCGGGCGGTTCACACTCATGATGTCTGCATATTCCCCGGTTTTAACGCCATCGAAAGTGATGCCCAGTTTGGTATTGAAGAGGTTCTGGAAGTTGGGAATGATCCCGAATACACCAATTGAGCCAGTGATCGTATTTGGCTGTACAAAGATGGAATCGGCAGCGCAGCCGATATAGTAACCGCCGGAAGCCGCTACGTCACCAAATGAAGCAACTACAGGTTTAACCTTTTTGCTCAGTACAATTTCTCTCCAGATCACATCCGAGGCCAGTGCACTTCCACCGCCAGAATTTACGCGGAGCACAATAGCTTTGACTTTATCGTCCATTCTCGCTTTTCTGATGGCCCGGGAGATGCGTTCAGAACCGATAGACTCATCTGTACCTTCTCCACCGGTAATATCGCCATTGGCATAGATCACGGCAATTTTGTTTTTACTGTCGCTGTTTTCAGCTTTCTGGTTCTGCGCATACTCGTTGATGGTAACCGTAGAAAGCGTTTCTTTTATTCCGGTATCGCTGAGCGTTTTCAGTTCGTTCAGCACTTCGTCCTTATATTTTAGTCCGTCAACCATTTTGTATTGCAATGCATCTTTAGGTTGCTGGATTCTGTAAGTATTGGCATAAACAAAGAGGCTGTCCTGCGGAATCTTTCTCGCAGCAGCGATACCTTCAAGGAAAGTATTGTACAGGCCACCCACATATGCCGTTACCTGTTTACGGTTATAGTCGCTCATGTGATCATTGATAAAAGGCTCTACAGCGCTTTTATAATTTCCTACACGGATGATCTGTGCTTCCACACCGATCTTTTCCATCGCCCCTTTAAAAAAGGTAAGCTGAGAGCTGAATCCTTTAAATTCAAGTGCTCCTTCAGGATTTAAGTATACTTTATCCGCTACAGATGCCAGGTAATAGGCGTCTTGTGTATACACTTCACTGTATGCGATGATTTTCTTTTTGCTCTTTTTGAAATCGATCAGGGCATCCCGGATTTCTTTCAGGGTGGCTTTACCTGCGCCAGGAGAGCTTACATTCAGGTAAATACATTTGATATTTTCATCTGTTTTAGCTCTTTTCAGTGCCAGGATCAGATCATTGAAGCCGATGCTTTTTCCTCCGCCTGAACCAACGATCGGGAGATTCTCCAGTTTTTTATTGGGAGTACGTTCCCGGATGTTCTGATCAAGATTCAGAAAAAGTACGCTGTTGCTGAGCACAGTAACACTCTTGTCTTCATCAATCGAAGATACAATGCCTACCACAAGAAGAATGATAACCAGAAAAATAAGGAATGTAGAAATAATGATACCTACAACGGTAGCAAAAACATATTTGAAAAATTCTCTCATGTGGATGATTAATATTTAATTTGTAAAGATATTAAATGAATCAGGGTTTTATATGGACTTAGAGGCCAAAACAGTTTATTTGTTACTCGGTAGTAATTTAGGGGACAGAAGGGCCGTGTTAGAGCTGGCTGTGCAGAGGATAGGAGAGTGTATCGGACAAATTACTGATTTATCATCTTACTATGAAACTGCTGCATGGGGTGTTGAAGACCAGCCTGCATTTTTAAACCTGGCTGCAGCCGTTATCACCTCTCTGAGCCCGCATGAACTGCTGGAACGTACGCTCTCCATTGAGAAGGAACTGGGACGGATCAGGGCTGAAAAGTGGGGCGCCAGGGTGATAGATATCGATATCATTTTATATGGCCGCGAGGTCATTGATGATGGTGAAAGGTTGCAGATTCCGCATCCCCGGATGCAGGACAGGAAGTTTGTGCTGGTGCCGATGGCCGAAATCGCAGCAGAAGCGGAACATCCTTTGCTGCAACAAAATATTTCAGCCTTATTGTCCATATTAAAGGATAACTTAGTGGTTTCAAAAATCTCATAATTTTATATAGTTTTGTCGCAAATGATAGACGCAGAAAAAAACAACAGCCCTCTTGACCTGTCTTATTTAAGGGATATGTCTGGCGACAGTGCAGAGTTTATGATCGAGATGATCGACATGTTCAAATTACAAACGCCATTATACATTGCGGATCTGGAGCAGTCCATCATTGCGCAGGAATGGGAAAAGGCAGCAGGATTTGCACATAAGATCAAGCCTACGCTATCCTATGTAGGCAGAGAGGACGCGCGCGGACATCTTCAGCTGATTGAGAACAGTGCACGTGACCAGAAAGATCTTGCAGATATGCCAAAGAATTTTCAGGAGTTTAGTGATTTTGTACAGGTGTTGTACAGGCAGCTGGACGAAGCAAAAGCTGAACTAGAGAAACGTCTCTAATTCAGCTTAATTTTTATTATTTCGCTATCCGTCTGAAATGCAGTACGGACAAAGCGATATAGAGTACCAGCACAAACGGTATAGCAGCAAATTTCAGGAAGGCAATCAGAATTGCCGACAGGATCAGGAAAATATACTTGATCTTGTTTTGTGCCCAGTCCTGAGAGCCAAATTTCAAAGAGAAAATCCGGATCTCACTGGTCAGCAGAAAGCTCATCACCACCGTAATAGCTACCAGCAGCAAGGTAGAACTTCCCAGTGCCGGGTAATCGCGCTGAATAAAAGGGAGAGACACTATAAACAGCGTATTCATCGGTGTATTCAACCCTATAAAATCCTCTGTCTGGCGTTCATCGATATTAAACTTAGCGAGGCGCAGTGCAGAGAACATGGTGATCATGAAACCTGCATAGGGAAGATAGGGCGAATTGAAATCGCTTTGTGAAAGCATTTGAAACATCACCACTCCCGGCAATAAGCCAAAGCTCACCATATCCGCCAGTGAATCCAGTTCTTTCCCGATAGCCGATTTTACACCCAGAAAGCGGGCTACAAAACCATCAAAAAAGTCGAATATACCAGAGGCAAGCACAGCGTATGCTGCTACATCCAGGTTACCTTTAAATGCAGAAACCACACCAAAGCAGCCTGAGAGCAGATTGGCGCAAGTTAATGCATTAGGAATGTGTTTCTTCATTTTGGATTAGCTGTTCATTGAAATTAAGAACTCCTCGTTAGACTTGGTATTCTTGATTTGTGCCTGAACAAATTCCATAGCTTCCTGTGCGTTCATATCGGCCAGGTGGTTACGCAGTATCCATACTCTTTGTAAGGTGTCTCTGTCATGCAGGAGGTCATCACGGCGGGTACTTGATGCAGTAATATCGATCGCAGGGAAGATACGTTTGTTAGATAGTTTACGGTCTAACTGCAGCTCCATGTTACCCGTACCTTTGAATTCTTCAAAGATCACTTCGTCCATTTTAGAACCAGTATCTGTAAGGGCCGTTGCAAGGATAGTCAGTGAACCACCTTTTTCGATATTTCTTGCTGCTCCGAAGAAACGTTTCGGTTTGTGTAATGCGTTCGCATCCACACCACCTGACAGGATTTTACCTGATGCAGGCGCTGTTGTATTATAAGCACGGGCAAGGCGGGTGATAGAATCCAGCAGGATCACTACATCATGGCCGCACTCTACAAGGCGTTTTGCTTTTTCAAGAACAATATTGGCAATTTTTACGTGACGGTCTGCAGGCTCATCAAATGTGGATGCAATCACCTCAGCGCGTACGCTTCTGGCCATGTCAGTCACCTCTTCCGGACGTTCGTCGATCAACAGGATGATCAGGTAAACTTCAGGGTGGTTTTTAGCAATGGCGTTAGCTACTTCTTTCAGCAGGTTTGTTTTACCTGTTTTTGGCTGTGCCACGATCAGACCACGCTGTCCTTTACCAATCGGGGTAAACAGGTCGATGATCCGTGTAGAGTAGTTATTTGTTTCCGTAAACAGGTTTAATCTTTCTGTTGGGAATAAGGGCGTCAGGTAGTCAAAAGGAACCCTGTCTCTTACATCTGCCGGAAGACGTCCGTTGATCGTTTCAACACGTACCAGCGGGAAATATTTTTCGCCTTCTTTTGGCGGGCGGATGCTGCCTTTAACGGTATCTCCTGTTTTTAAACCAAATAATTTGATTTGTGACTGTGATACATAAATATCATCAGGCGAAGACAGGTAATTGTAATCTGCTGACCTCAGGAAGCCATAACCATCGGGCATGATCTCCAATACACCTTCGTTGGTGATGGTATTGTCGAAATCCAGATTTGAATAGCTGTTTTCGTTAGATTTCTGATTACTGTTATTGCCTGTATTGTTGCCTTTAGATCTGTTGTCTTCTCTCAGGGGTTTTACTTTTTTCTGTTCGCCGTTTGGATTGGCTGCAGGTGCAGTAAAATTATCATCTCTCTTAGGTTGAGGTATAGCCTGATCAGCTTCTTTTTCTGCCGGCTGTGCTGCAGTTTCCTGTTGCTCTGCTGCCGCAGGATTGTCAAATAAAGAAGCTCTGTTGAAGTTATTGTTGGAAGCAGAAGAGGTTTCAGGTTCGTCTTTAGCGATGCGCGTCCTTTTTCTGAGTGGTTTTTCTGCGGTATTGGTTTTTGTTGTTTTTGCTTTAGCAGCTTTTACCGGGGCCTCAGTGGCAGCATCATTCGTGGTGATGATCTCGGCAATGGTGGATTCAGTTGTTGGAATAACAATATCTGGCTCCCCCTGCTGTTCGCTGATCTGGCGAATCACTTCAACCAGCTCGGCTTTGCGCATTTCATCGGCATTTAAGATCCCCTTTGATTTTGCTAACTCACGCAGTTCAGCCGTGAGCTTTTCATTTAATTCTGTTTTGTTAAACATTATGTGGGTGTAGAGAAATTTTTATAAACGTATTTATCGACATATCAGAGCAAAAAATGCAATCAGGATTTGAAAAATAGTACAAAATTTTGTGAGATTTTCTGGACTGATCAGATAAACTTTTGAGAATTATGTTGCAATTGTATGTATTTGTATCTGAAACTCCAAGTAAAATTTAAAAATGTTAGAAATATTTTACTTAAGGCACAATCATAAAACTATAGAAATTTTGGCATATTTGCGCATAATCCAAGCCCAAATGAATAAAAAGCAACTATTTGAACAAATCAAGTCTAAAAAATCATTTTTGTGTGTCGGACTGGACTCCGCGCCCGAAAATATCCCAGAGCATCTTTTAGATTATGAAGATCCAATTTTTGAGTTTAATAAGCAAATTATAGATGCGACAGAAGACCTGTGTGTTGCTTATAAACCAAATACTGCTTTTTATGAGTCACGTGGCCTGAAAGGCTGGGAGAGTTTGCTGAAAACCTGGTCGTATATCCCAAAAGAGATTTTTACCATTGCTGATGCCAAGAGGGGAGATATCGGAAATACCTCTGCCATGTATGCAGACGCGTTTTTCAATGAAGAAAAATCAGGTTTCAGTTTCGACTCTGTGACCGTTGCACCTTATATGGGCAAAGATTCTGTGAGCCCATTCCTGAAATATGAAGATAAATGGGTGATCCTGCTGGCAGCGACCTCAAATGAGGGGCATCATGACTTCCAGACCCTGCAAACACCGGGTGGTAAGTTATATGAAGAAGTGATCCGGGTGTCCTCGGGCTGGGCAGACAGCGAGCGGCTGATGTACGTTGTGGGTGCCACCAGGGGATCTGAATTTGCCAATATCAGGCGTCTGGCACCAGATAGTTTTCTGCTTGTTCCCGGAGTTGGTGCTCAGGGTGGAAGCCTCGCTGACGTTTGTGAATTCGGATTGAACGATCATTGTGGCTTACTGGTAAACTCTGCAAGGGGTATCATTTATGCCAGCAAGGGAAAAGATTTTGCAGAGAAGGCCAGAGAAGAAGCTTCGAAATTACAGCTGGAGATGCAGTCTATCCTTGAAAAAGCTGAGTTAATCTAAGTTGCTGAATATATAGCTAACAGGAAATATCCTCTTTGAATTAAGTTTGCTTCATGCGGCTTAACGAAGATTTTTTACATTATATCTGGCAATACAGACTGCTGACCAGCCTTGATCTGTATTGTACCAACGGATCGAAACTGGAGATCATTGATCCCGGCGCATTCAATACACATGCCGGCCCTGATTTCAGCACTGCAAAACTGCGGATCGGCGGAACGTTATGGGCGGGGAATGTGGAGATCCACCTCAGGGCTTCCGACTGGTTATTACACGATCATCAGGAGGATCGTTTATACGATACCGTGATCCTGCATGTGGTTTATGAGGATGATGCAGAAATATGCCGTACAGACGGCAGTGTAATTCCTGTTCTGTTGGTCAAAGAGCTCATCCCGGAATCCCTGCTGCAGCGGTACAGGTCGCTCCTCGATAACCGGAATGCCTTTCCCTGTGAGCATCACATGCCTCAGACAGACCCGGCAGTCAGCACAAAAGTTCTCGCTACTATGGCTGCAGCCCGGCTGGCAGAAAAATCTGCGGAGCTGGAATCGCTGATGCTAAAAAACAAGTACAACTGGAATGAAACATTTCATCAGCTGCTGATCAGGAACTTTGGCTTTAAGGTAAACAATATCCCTTTTGAGATGATGGCCGCAGGTTTACCGGCTACACTGTTTGCTAAACACAGGCATCAGCCCCTGCAGATAGAAGCGCTGCTGTTTGGGCAGTCAGGTTTTCTGGAAGGAGAATTTACAGATCTTTATCCGCGACAGCTACAGGCTGAGTATATTTTCCTCAGGAAAAAGTATCAGCTGCAACCACTTGATTCCTCATTATGGAAATTCCTGAGGATGCGCCCGCAGAATTTTCCCTTGTTAAGGATCGCGCAACTGGCGGGAATGCTGTCAGGAAATACGCCTGCAATTGCTGATGTACTTGCTGCCGGAGAGCTCTCTGACCTGCTCAGTTTATTCGTTCCGGTTGCTGTTCATCCCTACTGGACAGACCACGATCAGTTTGATCAACAGTGTAAGCCCTTGTCGCTGATGTTGGGCAAAAGGTCTGTAGAACTACTAATTATCAATGCTGTATGCGTCATTTTGTATCACTATGGCTGGTATTTTGGACTGCCGGCCATGCAGCAGCGTGCATTGAGCTTTCTGCAAAAAATACCCGCAGAGCACAATGCTGTCACTCAGTTATACAAAAAATCAGGACTGACCATACAAAGCGCATGGGATTCACAGGGTGTTCTGCAGCTGCATCACAAATGTTGTATGCTAAAAAAATGCCTTAGCTGTCCGATTGGAATGGATATTGTGACAAAGCCTGTGAGTATTTAAGGTATTGTTTTTGCTTTTAGATAAAAAATATCTAAATTGAACAAGAATAGACACCCCGAACTACATAATTGAAAATATCATGTTTCAGACCATCGTCACTTATTTTGAGAAACAAAGTTTTGGGGTATGTACTTATATCGCAGAGCGGTTTAATATGTCGATCAGCAAAATCAGGCTTTTCTTTATTTATTCCTCATTTCTGGCCGTAGGTTTTCCTATTGTATTTTATGTGATGGCAGCGCTCATCCTGGATGTGCGTCATTATATCAAAAGAATCAGGCTGCGGATTTGGGATTTATAACCATTATACTGATATTTCCGATAGATATTCTTCTTCTGCAATTTAGAATAACATGACACATACAACTATATATTTTATATTTGTTGTCTAATACTAGTAAATAAAAGATGTCGGTAAGGGGAAACCAATTTAAATCTAATTCATTCAAAAACGAATACGGAGACAAGCAAGGTTCAAGAGGATCGGCCAAACAACCCAGAGAACTGTTTGATCGGGTACCCACACTGAACTTTCAGAATGAACGTGTGCTGAAGATTGCCGGCCTGTTTTTTCTGATTCTCGCGATCTACTTCCTGGTTGCCTTCACCTCCTACCTTTTCACATGGCAGGAAGATTACAGCTATGTGATCGATGCCAACGGGGGCTGGGGGAATCTGTTCAAAACCATGGAAGAGCTGCAGCAGAATAATATTCCTGTAGCAGTACAGAACTGGCTGGGCAAATTTGGTGCTTTGCTGTCTCACCAGTTTATTTACGAGTGGTTTGGGGTAGCATCTTTTGTCTTTGTTTTTATCTTTTTTGTAATCGGCTACCGCCTGTTATTTAAGGTTAAGATCTTTGCGATGGAGAAAACTCTGGGCTATAGCTTGTTTTCACTGCTGTTTTTATCCCTTACATTCGGATTTTTCCACTCTTTCTTCTCAGATGCTCCTCATTATCTGGAAGGTGAGATAGGGTACTGGAGCAACAAGCTTTTAGTTGCCCAGATTGGTATTACGGGAGTAGGAGGTCTGCTCGCCTTTTTAGGGCTTACCATCCTGATCATTGCCTATAACATAGACTTTAAACTTCCTGAACGTAAACCGCGTACAGAAGAAGAAGATATTGACGTGGCTGAGGTTGGCAATCATTTTCCTTCTCCGGCTGAGGCTGTTGCAGAACGTTTTGCAGAGAAACGGGCAGAAAGGGAAGAGGAGGCCGCCCTGGCGAATAACGTAGTGAGGGGACATACTGCCATGGCAGAAAATGTTGAACTGGAGAAAAACCCGGGAGAAGTAGAATTTACGCTCAACGACCGCCTTGGTGCGCAGCGTAAAAAAACACAGCAGAATATTGTTTTAACGCCTAGCCGCTTTGAAAATGCTCCGCTTGAGGAGGAGGATCTGGTTCCGCCGGTGCCACCTGCGCTGAACGTGCTGAACAACGCGCCGATTATCCTTTCGCCGGTGGTAGAACCCATTTCAGAAATTGTTTACGAAGATGTAAAGCCTGAACCGCAGCTGACGATTGAGAAGAGCGAAGAAGATAAAAAATCGGAGGAGCTGGTAGAACAGTTTGGGAATTATGATCCTACGCTGGATCTGGCAAGCTATAAATACCCGTCAATAGAATTGCTTGAAGATTATGGCTCCAACAAGATCTCTGTAAACGCAGACGAGCTGGAAGCTAACAAGAATAAGATCGTTGAAACGCTTAACCATTACAATATCGAGATCGACAAGATTAAAGCTACGATAGGCCCAACGGTGACGCTGTATGAAATTATCCCCGCCCCGGGGGTGCGGATCTCAAAAATCAAGAACCTGGAAGATGATATCGCGCTTAGTTTAGCCGCTTTGGGGATCAGGATCATTGCTCCGATGCCTGGTAAAGGTACCATTGGTATTGAGGTGCCAAATATGCATCCTGAAATGGTTTCTATGCGGAGTATTCTGGCGACGGAGAAATTCCAGAAAACGGATATGGACCTGCCGATTGCACTGGGTAAGACGATATCTAACGAAGTGTACATTGCCGACCTGGCGAAGATGCCCCATCTGCTTGTTGCCGGGGCAACGGGGCAGGGTAAATCAGTAGGTATCAATGCGATTCTGGTATCTCTTCTGTATAAAAAACATCCTTCACAACTCAAATTTGTGCTGGTAGATCCTAAAAAGGTGGAGCTTACGCTCTTTAATAAAATTGAGCGCCATTTTCTGGCCAAACTTCCGGGAGAGGCAGATGCGATTATTACGGATACAAAAAAAGTAATCAATACGCTAAACTCACTTTGTATTGAGATGGATCAGCGCTACGACCTGTTGAAGGATGCGCAGGTGCGGAACCTTCGTGAATACAATGAGAAGTTTATCAAGAGGAAGCTGAACCCGAACAATTCACACCGCTGGCTACCCTATATTGTGCTGGTCGTGGATGAGTTTGCCGACCTGATGATGACGGCAGGCAAGGAGGTAGAAACACCGATTGCCCGCCTGGCACAGCTGGCACGTGCGGTAGGTATCCACCTGGTACTCGCCACTCAGCGTCCTTCAGTAAACATCATTACCGGTACTATTAAGGCCAACTTCCCGGCCAGGTTAGCCTTCAGGGTATTATCAAAAATTGACTCCAGGACGATCCTTGACAGCGGCGGTGCCGATCAGCTGATTGGTCGCGGGGATATGTTACTGTCTACAGGAAACGATCTGATCAGGTTGCAGTGTGCTTTTGTGGATACACCTGAGGTGGACCGCATCTCGGAGTTTATCGGAAACCAGCGCGGTTATCCTGAAGCTTACCAGTTACCGGAGTACCTTGATGAGGCTGCAGAATCCGCTAAGCTGGATTTTGATCCTGACGACAGGGATTCGATGTTCGAAGATGCTGCACGACTGATTGTTATGCACCAGCAGGGATCTACTTCACTGATCCAGCGTAAGCTGAAACTGGGTTATAACCGTGCCGGAAGGATCATTGATCAGCTGGAAGCAGCAGGGGTTGTAGGGCCATTTGAAGGTAGTAAAGCGAGGGAAGTGTTGCTGCCTGATGATTATGCTTTGGAACAGTTCTTGAATGATCTGAAGAAATAACAGACCAAATGAAGAAGATCTTATCATTGCTGCTATTGTCTGGAATGTATATTTCCGGATATAGCCAGACTGATGCAAAAGCAAAAACTATATTAGCTGAAGCCAGTAAAAAATATAAAACTTACGATGTAGTGAAGGCTACCTTTACCTTTACACTGGAGAACCCGCAAAATAAGCAGAAGGATACACAGCAGGGGACACTGATCGTGCAATCTGCTGCCAACAAATATAAGGTGGTGATGACTGATCAGGATATGATCAGTGACGGCAAGAGCCAGTGGACTTACCTGAAAAAGGATAAGGAGGTGCAGGTGTCTGCGGTTGACAACAGTGGGGATGCTTTGAATCCTGCAGGAATATTCACGTTATATGAACAGGGTTTCAAGTACCTGTATACGGGTGAAAAGAAAGAGGGAAGCAAGACCTATCAAATGATAGATTTGTCGCCATTAGATACGAAGAAATCATATTTCAAAATCAGGCTGGGGATCGATAAGTCGGCCCACCAGATTGCCAATGTGGTGATCTTTGACAAAAACGGGAACAGGTATACGTATGTCGTAAAAACTTTTGTGCCCAACGTAAAAGTTCCTGCCGGTACTTTTGGCTTCGATGCGAAAAAGTACCCCGGTGTTGAAGTGGTAGACTTACGATAATCTATTCTTTTTTTGTTAATTTTGAAAATATGACTTTAACTTTCGCATTTTGAAGATTACATTTCTGGGTACTGGTACTTCACAGGGGATTCCTGTGATCACCTGCGAATGTGAAGTCTGCCGGTCAGAAGATGCGAGGGACAAACGTTTGCGGGTTTCTGTTCTGATAGAGACTGAAGATAAAACTATTGCCATAGACAGTGGTCCTGATTTCAGGTACCAGA
The DNA here is from genome assembly GCF_026239695.1 of Pedobacter sp. MC2016-15. Classification (GTDB taxonomy): domain Bacteria; phylum Bacteroidota; class Bacteroidia; order Sphingobacteriales; family Sphingobacteriaceae; genus Pedobacter. Next base: position 425,614 of record NZ_JAPIVS010000003.1, read on the forward strand.
TGCTGCGGGCAAAGGTGAAGGACCTGGACGCAATTGTCTACACACATGAGCATAAAGACCATATTGCAGGTCTTGATGACATCAGGCCTTTCAATTATCTGCTGCAGAAAAATATTGATGTTTATGCCACAGATCGTGTTCAGGATGCTTTGAAAAGGGAGTTTTCCTACATTTTTGCTGACAAGGTTTATCCGGGTGTGCCGCAGATCAATATGCATACGGTAACAGGTGAGAATTTCTTTATCGGTAAAACTGAGTTTATCCCTCTGGATATCATGCACTATAAGCTGCCGATACTGGGCTACAGGATTAACAATTTTACGTATATCACTGATGCCAAAACGATCTCTGCTGCGTCTATAGAAAAGATCAGGGGTACGAAAGTGCTTGTGGTTAATGCTTTACAAAAGGAATATCATATTTCTCACTTCACCCTGGATGAGGCGCTGGAATTTGCTGCGCTGATAGGGGCAGAGATGACGTATTTTACGCATATGAGCCATAATCTGGGTAAACATGCTGATATCGAGGCGATATTGCCTCCAAATATCAGGCTGGCATATGACGGATTAAAAATTGAGTTATAGTTTTTTTAAAATAGGTGTTAAATCTATGGTGAATAAATATATATTTGCAGCACAGAAATATACCCGGGTGGCGAAATTGGTAGACGCGCCAGCTTGAGGGGCTGGTGCTGGCAACGGCGTGGCAGTTCGAATCTGCTCTCGGGTACTTCATTTAAATCAGAAAGGATTGCTCCTAAAAGAGCAGTCCTTTTTTTATTTAGCGAGATATAGTATAATTTTGTTATTCATGTCACAGAGGGAGGAGTTATGCACGAGTTATTTTTTGACTATTTAAAAAAGAATAGTTCTGTTCCACTTTCAGAAGAGGAAAAGGCTTTAATCCTAAAGTCCTTTTCGCCATTTAAATTAAGAAAAAGACAACATTTTGTGCAGGCTGGCAATCACTGCAAAAATCTTGGCTTCATTATCAAAGGTGCAACGAGGCAGTATACTGTGGATGATAGTGGTGTTGAGCATACTGCAGGCCTTTGTATTGAGAACTGGTGGGTGTGTGACCGTGAAAGTTTTGTCATGTCTACTCCGAGCATCTATCACATTGAAGCATGGCAAGATACCGAGATGCTGATCATGAGCAGGTCTGAAAATCTTGAACTCATGAAAGTGAGGGCTTTTTCAGAAATGGTTCATCGTCTGAATGATAAAAATAATGCTGCTAACCAAAAACGGATCACCTCATCAATCAGCTTTACTGCAGAAGAGCGGTATCGCGATTTTGTTGCCTCTTATCCTGAACTTATCAGGAGATTTCCCCAGCATATCATTGCTTCCTACCTCGGTATGGCACAAGATACATTGAGCCGTATCAAACGGCAGCTCCTACAGCGATAAGCTCAGGGTTTTTCCGGCTTAGCACTTTTCATGGTGATCAGATGTACAAGCTCGTAACTTTCATAGGATTCAAATTTCGTTTTAAATTCATCGTAATATCGTTCGCTAATGATATTCATTTTGAAAAATCCGTTCTTTTGTACCCTTGATATGATTCCCAATGTCAGCCCCATGGCTTGCTCACAGCGCCGGTCAAAGACATCAGGATTAGAGATCAGCTTGATCTTGCATATCACTTGCGTGGATATATCGCAGCTCTTCAACTCGAGGTATTTACGTTCTGATTGATAAGATCTGAGGCGCTCCTTTTTATATTGTCCCTTTTTGAGATAAACAGCTATCAGGTTTGAAAAATCACCCAAGCGGGAGTTAAGCGCCGGCGAGAGAACAAAATCTTTATTCACATCAATCTGCAGCGAAGAATGGATCTGAAAATGATAATTTGGCTGATTGGAAACCTTCGTTATTGAAGCGTTCAACCAGTTGGGGCAACTGTAATTTGTAACCATCATAGAGACTCACATTTTTTTAGATAATACTGGTCGCTGCTATTTGCTGCAACCTTATCACAAATTTCAACATCGCACCAGTATCTTAAGATAATCTATGTCTAAAAAGAAGGTAGACAAAAGTCTACGTTTATTGCCGGCATATGTCATCTTTGATATGAGTTTTATCATGGAACTTTAGCTCATGTTTGATGTATTGTTAAATTATATAGAGGAATATTCGGGGGCGGTCATGAGCCCCATGGAGGTTGAATTGATCAGATCGTCTTTCCGGGTAAAAAAAATCAGGAAAAAACAACTTTTTTTGCGTGCCGGGGAAGTCAGCCGGTATTGTGGATTTGTTGTTAATGGTTCATTGCGTACGTACACCGTATGCGAAAAAGGTGCAGAACATGTGGTTAAGCTGGCAATCGAAAATTATTGGGTAGGTGACCTGGGCAGTTTTTCATCCCAGAAGCCATCAGTCTATAACATCGAGGCACGGGAAAATACAGAGTTAAATATTATTACCAGGGCGGAGGCAGACAGACTCATCCTTGCGTCGCCTGCTTTCGCTCAAACCTTACGCATTATGGAAGAACGAAATGCAATTTCTGCTCAATTTATGCTTAAAGCGTATAATTGTCTAAGTGCAGAGGAACGGTATATAGCTTTTGAAGAACGTTATCCATTGTTATTCAGGCGTTTTCCCTCTCACATCCTCGCCTCATTTATTGGTATTCAGAAGGAAACGCTCAGTCGAATCCGGAATTCACAGTGTGAGAACATCCCTGAACTCAAATGATCAGTAATGGTCATCTGCCAAGGTAGGTCTGATCTATCTGAGAGAGATATTCAGTGTGTTTTTTAATGAACTTTGCGACAAACGGACAATAGACCATCACCAGCTTTTTTTGAGTTTTTGCATATTCAAAAGCATACACAGCCAGAGCTGATGCTACACCCTTTCCAGCGAAAACTTCTGGCACGGTTGTATGCATGAAAGCGATGTTTTTTTTGTAAAAACGATAAGTCAGATATGCCTTTTCACCTTCCAGGTTGATTTCGAACTGCAGGGCCGCTTCATTGTTCTTTACAGTATATTCTTGATTTTTCATAAGTGATGGGAATTATTTACTACGTAATCTTCTGGTAAATTAGCTCGATCAGGTAAGAAATTACGATGATATATGTCGTAAAATTTTCCAGACATTTATCTATCCTTACCCGTTAATATATCATTAGGTTTTTTATTTATCGTGTCGCAGGGAAAATTGGCTGATCCATTGAATCTTTGATCTTTACTCCTTTTGTTGCTATAGTTTTTTTTGAAACAAAATTCAACCAGATGTGCTGTTGTTTTTGGTTTTTATGATCAATATTATTATAACTTCTCTGATTAGTATCGTACTGAAATAACCTATATCTATTTTCGCAAATTTGACCCGATACCGACTGGGAGGATTATTTCATAGTAAAAAACTAAATCCTGCTATTTAACCAGTTAGCACTTTTATACAGCAGCAAAATGTTACTTTTGTTATAATGCTGCTCTTAGAAGCAATAATGAGTAGCAAGTACAATCTATCCTATGATCAAATCGTTTGCCCATAAACTACAGAAAGTAAGTACCAATCTAAATATTTCAAGGATCATCAGGTTAATTTGGGATGCCACAAAAGAATGGACAAGTATATCGATATTCTTCATTATTCTTGAAAGCGGCCTGTTTTTTTCATCACTATACCTTCTAAAAGCCCTCTTTGATACGCTATCCAAACACGGTGTCACTGACATCAAGAATGAACCGGAGGTGATAAGAGCCGTTATATATGCCACATTATCTGCTATTTTTTATTCTGCCATAAAAGCGATCTCTGTCTACATCACAGAAAAACAAGCGGGCAAGGTTTCAGAATATGTGGATGATAAGATACACAGAAGTGCCATAGGACTTGATCTCTCTTTTTACGAAAGTCCGGAATATTTTGATATTTTAAAACGGGCAAAAGACATGGGGAATGATAAACCCAATCTGATTGTTTCCACCATGGTAGATATAGCTAAAAATTTATTGAGCTTGATACTCATTGGTTCGATGCTCATTGCAATTGACTGGCGGTTGTTTCCTATTCTTGCTTTGTTCGTCATTCCTACCATGTGGGTGCGAATCAGCTTTGCAGATAGTCAGAATACGCTGAGGCTTATACAAACTGGCCTCGAGAGAAGATCTACTTATTTAAGTTCCCTATTAACTTCAGATATCCATGCCAAGGAAATCAGGAGTTTTGGACTGGGGCACCATATCAGAAAAATCTACGTTAAGATCAGGCTCGACCTTTTAAATGCCAGGCTCAAGTTAAGCAAAGAACGTACTCATAAAGAATTATTAACTTCAATGATTGCTACGCTGGGTTTCTTTTCGTGTATCGCCTACATTGCAATTGGCAGTCTTCATGGTAAGACAAGCGTTGGTGATATTACACTTTTCCTGGTTGCACTGCCGCAGTCATTCAATGTAATGCAAAGTTTATCTTCGGGAATTTCCACTTTGTATCAAAACAACATCTTTGTGAAAAGCGTATTCGAATTGTTTGACCTTGAAAGCAGCCTGAAAGAAAATCCTTCCCCCCGGTCAATTCCTCAAGATTCTCAAATTGACCTGGAATTGAAAAATGTGAGCTTTATCTATCCGCATGCAGAGGAAAATACGCTTACAGATATTAATATTAAGATGCCTGCCGGTAAGATAATTGCAGTAGTGGGTAGCAATGGAGCAGGAAAATCTACCTTGATTAAATTGCTTTGCAGGTTATATGATCCAACATCCGGACAAATCACGCTTAATGGATCAGACATCAGGGACTTCAGCAGTTTCGAGTATCAGCAACAAATATGTGCGGTCTTTCAGGATTTTGGTAAATATAATATCAGTGTAGCCGATAATATCAGATTTGGTGACATACACCATGAACGATCTCATCGCGATGTGGTTGAAGCCGCTAATAATTCGGGAGCAAATTTATTTATTGATAGGTTTCCTGCCGGATATGATACCATTATGGGCCGGATCTTTGAGGATGGACATGAAGTAAGTATCGGACAGTGGCAAAAGTTAGCTTTAGCAAGAGCGTTTTTCAGCACATCGCGTTTTGTTGTGCTTGATGAAGCCACTAGCGCTTTGGATGCTACTGCTGAAGAAGAACTGTTTGATTCTTTCAGAGAAAGAATTGGTAACCGGGCGGCCTTAATTATCAGCCATAGGCAGTCAGCAGTAAAACATGCGGATTATATATATGTCCTGTCCGAAGGCAGGATAGCTGAATCAGGCACTCATGAAGAGCTGATACAGCTTAAAGGGGTGTACTATAATTTATTCAATAAAAATGCAACAACAAAATAATTCATGCGAAAGATAGTTATTGTAAGTTTTTGCGCAGATGATTGGGGCGGAAGTGAGGAGTTGTGGTGCAGGAGTATTCCCAACTTGCAGGAGGCTGGATTTGATATATCTGTTGTGAAATATTGGATCAATAAGCAGCACCCGGAGTTTTTAAAGTTGGCAGACCGGAAAGTAGATTTGATTGAAATCTTTCCCAAGCGCTCAATCCCATCAAAGATTATAAGCAATGTGGGAAAGATTGTGAAAAAGGCAGCAATGGTGCTAAATCTTGGGCAGCCAAAGGTCGAAGACTATAGTAGTTTTATAAAAATTATGAAGGATGAAAATCCTGAGCTAGTGATTATTTCTCAGGGAATAAATTTCGATGGCCTTAAGATAGCCCATCAGTGTCTTTTACTTAAAATTCCGTATCTGATCATTGCGCAAAAAGCTGTAGACTTTTACTGGCCATACAAAGATGACCGTGCTTTTATGCTCGAAACTTTGCTGAATGCAAAGCAAAACTGTTTCGTATCTCATCATAACTTAAGACTTACGGAAGAGCAGTTTGGCCGGAGATTGCCGAATAGCCAGGTGGTTTTTAATCCAGTGAAGCTGTCAGGAAAAATTGTTCCTTACCCAAAATCTACTGAGATATATAAAATTGCCTGTCTAGGAAGGTTGTTTTTGTTGGATAAAGGTCAGGACATTTTGATCAGGATTATGTCTGCACAGAAATGGCGCAACCGCCCGTTGATGGTTTCTTTTGTAGGAAAAGGTACAGATGAGGCCGCGTTAAAGGATATGGTTGCGTTGCTGAATGTGACCAATGTAGAGTTTATTGGCCAGATAGATGATATTGAGAACATGTGGAAAGACTATCATGCCCTGGTGCTGCCCTCCAGAAGTGAAGGACTACCACTGTCAATGGTAGAGGCGATGTCTGCCGGCAGGCCTGTGATCATCTCCAATGCAGGGGGTAATGCCGAACTGGTGGAAGAAGGACACACAGGATTTATAGGATATGCCAATGAAGATTCTTTTGATGATGCAATGGAAAGGGCATGGCAACGCAGGTCTGAATGGGAAGAAATTGGGAAAAACGCGGCCACATTCGTGGCAAATAATGTCCCAAAATCACCTGAAACAGATTTCGCCAATCTGGTATTAACAGTGGTCAATAAATAACGAATATGAATATTCTGAAGAGCACAATAGAAAATTCAATTCTGAAAGGCATCAATTACCTTCACCAGAATCAATTTCCTAACGGAGAATATTGTTGTTATATTGCCTACGATGACAGTATGAAACATCCTATTCCTGAGGCAAATCTGTTTCCTACATCATTAATAAGTTATGCGCTTCTTAATCTAACTGACCATCCCAAAGTGCAGGAAATGTTACAGCTTACAGGAAACTTCCTGGAGTATCAATCAATGCATGGAGGTGCATGGAATAATTTTACGATGGCGCACCCATATTTTAAAATTTGCCCAGCTGATGTAGACAATACTGCTTGTGCTTCCATTGTGATGAAAGCGATCAACAGGAACTATCAGAACAACGAAAAAATATTGCTGTATAACCGTAATAAAAATCAACTGTTTTATACCTGGTTTACAGTCAGACACAGTTTTAAAGGCAATAAAGATTATTGGCGCCTGCTATTAAGAGGATTTAAACATCCGATGAGTACATTTCTCTTCTGGACACAAACTGAAGCTGGTAAATATGATGTGGATGGTGCTGTAAATGCTAATGTTCTGTTTTATCTCGGCTTGAGGGATGAAACGCTGCCCATTATTAATTTTATGCTGGATATTATTGCTGAGAACCGCGAGGATGACTGTGACAACTGGTATAGAAATCCTTTTACCATTTACTACTTTTTTTCCCGTAATCTCCATTCCGGTAAAACTGCTCTGGAACCGATCAGAAAGCCAATAGTTGAACGGATATTGATGACAGTTAAAGCCGATGGTGCGATCGGAGGAAGTGTCCTTGATACAGCTTTGGGGATCATATCTTTAATCAAACTTGATTATCGATCTGCTGTGTTGGCAAACGCTATCCATTACCTGACAACTCAACAGGGTGAATACGGTGAATGGGCCAGATTCCCACTCTATTATGGTGGTCCGAAAAAGCTGCTATGTTACGGCTCAGAAGAAATTACCACAGGCTTTTGCCTGGAAGCGCTGGCACTTTATGAGAAAGAGGTTGTGAGAATTGAACAAGATATTAATACGGATCAGGTATGAATATAGCAAACATCCTCAGGGCGCAGGAATGGTGGGCCTATAAGCTCTCGCCTTTGCTCGCCATAGGTTATGCCACTGCGATCGTTGCTGAAGTGCCTATGTATACAGTGATCCTATGGCTGATGTTTCTGTTGGCTGCGTTAGTAGTTGGGGCAACGTATGTGAGTGTAATCAATGATATCACCGACCTGGATGAAGATCTCGCGAGCGGAAAGAGCAACAGAATCCAACAGGTTCCTGCCAGGTTCAGATGGTTAATACCGGCTGTCTGCGTCTTACTTGGCTTTGTTTTTGGCTATTTTCTCTATCCGGATCTTTTATCATGTCTGTTATATCTTTGTTCATGGATCGTTTTTAGTCTCTATTCTATCAAACCGGTGCGCTTAAAAAACAGGGGCATACTCGGTGTCTTTGCTGATGGTTGCGGGGCGCATGTTTTTCCCAGTTTGCTGATAGTGTCCAGTGTAACGTATTCAACACATCAATCCATGAACTGGGTATGGTTCGGCGCAGTTGGTATCTGGGCATTGTGTTATGGGCTGAGGGGCATACTCTGGCATCAGTTTGCAGATCGCGAGAATGATATTAAGGTAAACCTTAATACCTTCGCCAGTAAAATCAACCCTGAGCATTTCAAACCGCAGGTGCGTTTGATCTTTGCTGTGGAGGGCATGGCATTTGCTGTTATTTTGTACATCCTCAGCCTTCCGATTACTCTTATTGCTTTGTTTTTATATTTTATTCTGGTATTTATTCGCTACAGAAGATACAAAAGTGAGGTCATTCTCGTGATGAAGAAAGATGAAAGACCATTCCAGATTCTGATGGCAGATTACTATCAAATGTTATTTCCAATATCTTTATTACTTTTCTCTTTATCCCTTAACAGTCTTAATCTGATCCCACTGGTCATCCATATTTTATTATTTCCGTATATACTCTGGAGGGCATTCTATGATTATGTTGTTTATACAGCAGCTGTTTTTACAAAAATATTCCGGAAGCTGGGTAACAATTATGGACAATAGAGGATATTTTACCAAGGAACTTTTGGATACAAGTTTAACCACCTATATTTATATGTATAATTTAAGAAAGCAGTCAGTACTGTTCTCTTGCAATCAAAAAAAGAATTAATGGACGTTCAAAAATTAGTTACGATTATAATTCCAACTTTTAACAGAGAGATGAAACTTCCAGATGCAATAGAAAGTGCTTTAAATCAGACTTATCAAAATATACAAGTGATCGTTGTCGATGATGGTTCTATTGACCGTACAGCTGATCTGGTAAAAAAATATCCCCGGGTAGAATATTACTATAAGAAAAATGGCGGTCAGGCTTCTGCACGGAATGAAGGACTTAAACATGCCAAAGGTACCTTTATCGCGTCATTGGACTCTGATGATGTCTGGTATCCCGATTTTTTAAAGAATTGTGTGGAGAAGCTTGATACGGAAGAACTGGATTTCGTGTTTGCCAACTGGGATCAGGATAGCAAGGGTGGTAAAACCTGGGACTTCCTCAATAATGATCCCTTCCTGAAGCCTTTTATGAGTAAAGAAAAAAATGGCTGGATCGACCTGAATTCGAAAGAAGTTAGAGAACTCTATATCCGTTCATGCCCCTCACCATCTTCGTCTCTGGTCATAAGGAGAACATCGATTGTTGAGGGCTGGGATGAGGAAATGAATATTGGTGACGACTGGTGCATGTATCTGCAAGCCATCCTGACTAAGCCCTGCAAAGTGTCATTTACACTCAATAAGTTATGGCATAAAAGAATTGATGAGATCAATATCTACGACGGACGCAAGTGGAGTGAGGTGGTAGAATTTTTATATATCGCTGATGCAAAAGCTAAAATCATCAAATTCAAGGACCTGCTTACGCCGAAAGAGAAAAAAATCCTTGAAGAAAGATATATGGCCGGGCTTGTAGAATTTGCAAAACATAACCTGATCCGCGAACTAAACGTAAAACATTCGCTGAAACTCCTGATCAGGGCCTTTGCTGTCAATATACCATTTACGTTGAGGGAGATTCCGAAGGTGTTTGTAAAAGGACTGCAGGGAAAAATGAAAGCTCAGCAGGGATCAATTACCGAAAGTTAGCCCGGATAAGCATACTGTCTACAATGCTGTAGATATTATCTTCGCTAAACGACTATTGTAATCATGATGGTTTGGACTGAAATTTATTATTTAGATTTCCTGTCTAACCATTTATAAACAATATGAACATATCGTTAGCGATAGTACTACTGTTCTGTTTCTTATCTGCAGATATTTTGGCCCAAAACCGCAGTAAAACACAGCAATTACAGGAAATCGAGGTAGTTGCCAGTAAATCAAACAGGTTTGCAAAAAAGGATACAACATCCGTAGCCCGTTTACCGCTCAAAGATCTCGAAAACCCACAAGCCTTTACTGTTATTTCCAAAGAGTTATTGAAAGAACAGGTAGTTACCAGCTATAAAAATGCGTTCAAAAATGTTCCCGGAGTGATTGCTACTACTGCCCCTAATGGAGGCAACTACATCAGGCTGCGTGGATTCTATGCCGGAAGCTATTTGCGTAATGGCATGGCCGCCCAGCAGTACCTGGGGTTGGACCCTATCAATATTGAGCGAATCGAAGTCATCAAAGGTCCTTCGGGTACCTTATTCGGATCAAGCCTGATCAGCTTTGGCGGATTGGTGAACAGGGTAACAAAAGAACCATATGCGGATGCAAAAACGGAGATCAGCTATGCGACAGGCAATTTTGGGCTCAGCCGTATCACCTCAGATGTGAATGCTCCGGTCAGCACAGACAAATCTGTTTTGTTGAGGGTAAATGCTGCTGCCAGCCAGGAACACAGTTTTCAGGACTATGGATTTGAACGCAGTGAAGCTATAACTCCCTCAATCATGTACAGGGTCAATAGTCGTCTTACGTTTTTGATTGATGCGGAATACTACAATGTACGCAGGGTAACACCGCTATACCCTGTCTTTTCGCCATCGATGAGCATAAAAAATTTCAAAGACCTGAAGCTCGACTACCATCAATCCTTAACAACAGATGAAACGATGATCAGTCAGAATAGCACAAATATCTTTACAAAAGCTGATTACAGGATCACAGACAAATGGAAGTCGGTAACACAACTGGCCTACAGCAACGGACGCTGGGATAATTACAGTGCGGTAAATGGCTTTTGGCTAAATGACTCCACCATACGCAGATCTGTAAACCTGCAGCGCCCGAGAAATTTCAGCTCCATTAATATTCAGCAAAACTTTACAGGGGACTTTAAGACCGGAAAAATCAGACACAGGATGGTAGCCGGACTGGATGTTTATCTTTTTGCTACTTCATTCCAGGCCTATAACGCGCTCAATTATGATACAATAAATGTGAAAAGCAGTACTCCTCCCTTGTCGCTCACGAGCGTCTATAACAGAATTACATCTGTGCCGCCCGGTATCTCAGCCAGGGCAGTACAAGGGCAGTATGCCTCATATATCTCAGATGTGCTGAACCTGACTGAGCAACTGCTTGCCATGCTCAGCTTAAGGGCAGATATCTTCAATAACCGCGGGACGACAATTAATGGAGCTGCGGCTGCTGACAGGTACAGTCAGACTTCGTGGTCGCCTAAACTGGGACTGGTCTATCAGCCGCTTAAAGATCGGATCGCTCTTTTTGCCAATTATATGAACGGCTTTCAGAATGTGGCACCAGTAGTACAGCCGGATGGATCTCCAGCTTCCTTTGAACCCCAGCAGGCCAACCAATGGGAGGGTGGCACAAAACTGGAATTGCTCAGAAACAGACTCCATACAACGTTCAGCTTTTATCACATTGACGTATTCAATTTCATCAGAACAGCGCCGGCAGTGCTGAACGGGGTGGCTGGCACATATAGTTTCCAGGATGGTAAATTGCGCAGCAGGGGATATGAAGCTGAAGTGATCGCTAATCCTCTTCCAGGATTGAATCTGGTTCTTGGATATGGCCACAACGAGAATAAAATACTCAGAGCGACGCAGAATGCAGGGAAATATATTGCTGCAAGTCCCCGGGATATTGCCAATGGATGGATCAGCTATAAAATATCCAAAGGGTCCGCGAACGGTTTGGGTGTGGGTTTTGGAGCGAACTACGTGAGCAAATCTTTCTTTGATGCTGCGAACACATTTGTCCTCCCTGATTATACCATGCTGGATGCCAGCTTGTTCTATGATTTACCGAGATGGAGCCTGACCTGTAAAGTTAATAACCTGACCAATAAAAGCGCCTGGGATATGAATGGGGCTCCGTTTACACCTGCACAGTTCATCGGGAATCTGTCTTTTAGGTTCTGAAAAAGAATTGCTTTTTTTTCTAAAAAAGATTACACGATCTAATAAATAATGCTACATTTGTCGCCACGACAGGATGCTCTTAGTGTTTGTCAATGCCCGGATGGCGAAATTGGTAAACGTTGCGGTCTCAGAAGCCGTTGGAGTAAGATCCTTGAGAGTTCGAGTCTCTCTTCGGGCACGTTATTTGCGTTAAACCGTCTAACAATCAATATGTTAGACGGTTTTTTGTTTTTCGGTGTCGGTAAGCGCTTATATTCCCTGCTGATTGAGGTGGAAAGAAGCCTTGCGGATTACTGGCTTATATCGATAAAATTTAAGCCGAAAAGATCAAACGTTGATTTAATGGTGCTGCCCTCGTATGATGGTTCCTTAGTTGGTGTAATAGTAAAATCAACATTTGTTCCACTAGGCAGATAGTAATCTTGCTTAATTGTTCCGTTTACAACGTAACTATCTCCAATCTTTTTATAGGTCAGTTTTTCCTCACCATACTTTGCAGCATTCTGGATACTAGTAGAAAGAGTAACTTCTGATGGTGAAGTGAATACGAAATGTATGTATTGTTGTCGATTATCGGCATCAATTATCCATCGGGCCGCATATTCTCTTCCAACTATTGAGAATTCTGGAGTTGCTTTTTCTGAATTCTTGCTGCAGGCTACAATTGAGAAGGTTAAGATTAGTAAGATTAAGATTTGTTTTTTCATAAGTGTTATTTCTCTGATTTATAATTAAATATTATCACTTCCATCACAAAATCAGCATAATATGAACTATTCTTCGTAGTAGCGATCCAGGTTGGTGGTGCATTTTTGTAAAGTACAATAAAAACAAATGTACATACAAATTAATATCACACATATTATTAGTTAATAATAAAGATGATAGTCGTTGCAAAGCAGTCATTAGTTAAAGTAGATAATTCTCTACTTTCTATCAGCTTTAACCGATTTTACTATACTTCTGTATGTAAAGTCAAATCTTTGATTCCTGTGATCCTTTCACCTGGATATTCTCTAATTTTATAAAAACCGCAGGTTTGAGCTGTTGGTTATCACATAAAATCAATATCAAAAAATGGCAGGAATTACTTATTCAGTATTAGATTTAGCTACAGTGGTTGCTGGTAAAACCCCTGTAGATACCTTTCGCCTCAGTCTGGAGCTTGCCCAACATGCAGAAGCACTGGGTTATAAAAGATTTTGGCTCGCAGAACATCACAATATGATCAGTGTAGCAAGTTCTGCAACTTCTGTACTGATCGGATATATCGCAGGAGGAACCAAAACTATCAGGGTTGGATCCGGGGGCATTATGCTGCCCAATCACTCACCCCTGGTGATCGCGGAACAGTTTGGGACACTTGAATCACTTTATCCCGGAAGGATAGATCTGGGATTGGGCAGGGCACCGGGTACCGACCAGGTAACGGCAATGGCAATCAGAGGTAGCCGCTTTAATGCTGCTCATGATTTCCCTGAAGATGTGGCGCAACTGCAGACTTACTTCTCTGACGACAATGTGAGCAGCCAGGTACGGGCAATCCCGGGTGAGGGACTTGATATCCCGATCTGGATTTTGGGATCGAGCACAGACAGTGCAAGGCTGGCAGCAGCAAAAGGTCTTCCCTATGCTTTCGCGAGTCATTTTGCTCCGGCACAGTTCTTAACCGCTATCAATATCTATCGTCAGAATTTTAAGCCTTCAGAATTTCTGGACAAACCTTACGTGATCTCCTGTGTGAATGTTGTAGCTGCGGATACGGATGCTGAGGCAAACAGGCTGGTTACTTCATTACTTCAATTCTTTATGGGAGTGGTTACGGGTAAACGCCGGTTATTACAACCTCCGGTAGACAGCATGGAAGACATATGGACTGCCCAGGAAGCAGAAGCCGTTGGGCAGATGCTTGGCTGTTCATTTATCGGCAGTCCGGATACGATAAGGGAAGATCTGCAGTCTTTCATGGACCAGACGAAAGTGGATGAGCTCATGGTTACATCTCACATCTACGACCATCAGGCCCGGCTACACTCTTACGAGCTGTTTGCAGACGTGGTGAAGAAAGTAAATGTACCAGTACTGGACTAAACCCTAAATTAAAACTTACTAAATTTATATAGAATGGAATACAGACAATTAGGCGCATCGGGTCTTAAAGTACCAGTATTGAGTTTTGGTACTGCGACCTTTGGTGGCGGTAATGAATTTTTTAAAGCCTGGGGAGAAACCCAGCTCGATGAAGCCAAACATTTGATCAATCTTTGTCTGGATGCAGGGGTGACTTTGTTTGATACAGCCAACGTGTACTCACGTGGGGTATCAGAAGAGATCCTGGGCCAGGCGCTGGAAGGCATCCGAAACCAGGTGCTGATCTCCACTAAAGCGACGTTCAAAATGGGCGATGGACCCAATGATTATGGCTCTTCACGTTTGCAACTGATCAAACAATGTGAAGACAGTCTGAAAAGATTAAAAACCGATCATATTGATATCTACCATATGCATGGTTTCGACGGGAATACACCTGTAGAAGAAACTTTGAAATCCCTGGACAATCTGATCCAGAGTGGTAAGGTAAGATATATTGCCTGTTCAAACTTCTCTGGATGGCACCTGATGAAATCGCTCTCCACCTCTGAAAAATATGGATGGTCGAAATACATCGCCCATCAGGCTTACTACTCCTTGCTGGACAGGGAATTTGAATGGGAGCTGATGCCACTGGGTATTGATCAGCATATTGGCACCATCGTATGGAGCCCGCTGGCTTCGGGAAGATTGTCTGGTAAGTACAGGAGAAACCAGCCACGTCCGGCAGACAGCCGCGATCAGAAAGGCGGCCATCATGGTCCCGACCTGAACGAAGAACGTTTATATAACATCATTGATGCACTGGATGAGGTGGCAGAGGAAACTGGTAAATCTGTTGCACAGGTATCCATCAACTGGTTATTACAGCGGCCAACCATCTCGAATATCATCATCGGTGCAAGAAATGAAGAGCAGCTAAAGCAAAATCTGGAAGCCGTAGGCTGGAACCTGACGACAGATCAGGTGAAAAAACTGGATGCTGCAAGTGTTACAGATCCGGTGTATCCATACTGGCATCAAAGGCAGGATACCACGCTGGTTCCATTGCCAGAGTTCTACTAAACCAGAAGTCATTTTTTACAGGCAGTTTGTACCTCTACATACTGCCTGTAATATTTAAGGGTAATGCCCGTTCTAAAAAGGAAGTAGCTTACAGCCTTAAAAAGGTAGATTTTTATTCTTAAATTAGCCTGAACTAAATATAAATCTATGAAATACATTTCGATGTTATTGCTGTTTACAGCGATTTCCTTTACAGGGTTTGGACAGAATAAAGATGCTATTCTGGGAAAATGGATTAACTCTACCGGCGAAGCACATGTAGAGATTTTTAAGAAGGCTGACAAGTACAATGGTAAAATTGTATGGCTGAAGACACAGAAAGATGAAAAAGGGATTGTGAAGACGGATTTGAAGAACCCTGATCCCGCTTTGCGCAGCAGGCCTATTTTAGGAATGGAAATGCTGAGGGATTTTGTGTATGATGATGGCAAATGGACCGATGGTAAAATATATGACCCTAAATCGGGCAAGACCTATAGTTGTAATATGAATATTAAAGAAAATGGAGATTTAAATATGAGAGGATATATCGGTGTTTCATTACTTGGAAGAACTGAAGTTTGGAAAAGGGTTAAATAATGAGGATATACCTTTTATTTTTACTGCTGATTCCCCTCTCCGGGTTTGGACAAACTTATGAACTGGGATCACTGACAACAGCAGCCAATACCAGCATACGTGGCATTTCTGTGATTTCTGACAGCGTCGCCTGGGTAAGCGGAAGTAATGGTACTATTGGGCTCACTACTGACGGGGGCAAAAGATGGAAGTGGACAAAACCCAAGGGTTATGAGAAACTCGACTTCCGCGATATCGAAGCTTTTGATGAAAACCGGGCAATCATTGTCAATGCAGGGTCGCCGGCTTATATCCTGCGTACGGAGGATGGTGGTAAAAGCTGGACAGAGCACTATAAAAATGCTGATTCGGCAATATTTCTGGACGGCATGGATTTCTGGGATGAAAAAAGGGGAATTATCTTTGGTGATCCCATTAAAAGCCGGTTGCAACTCCTGGCCACCAATGACGGTGGGCTTACCTGGAAAGACGCCAGTGAGTCCCTGAAATTTCAAATGGCCGATGGCGAAGCGGGTTTTGCCGCAAGTGGCAGCACGATCAAAACTTTGGCTGGTGGTAAAGTATGGATTGCTACAGGAGGTACAAAATCCAATATTTACACTTCTGATGATTATGGCCAGAACTGGCGTAGATACGAAGTGCCGATCCTGCAGGGTAAGAACAGTACAGGTGTTTTTTCCATGGACTTCCATGATGCCAATCTGGGGATTGTAGTAGGAGGGGATTATCAGAAAGACAAAGAAAATTCCAATAATGTATTGCTAACCACAGATGGAGGGAAATCATGGGACAAACCCTCCAGGCCAGTCTTTGGCTACCGCTCGGGGGTGATCTGGTATGATGCAAAAAACTGTTTTGCCACGGGTACTTCGGGAACCGATGTTTCCAGAAATGGAGGACAAAACTGGTATCATATCTCTGATGAAAGCTTTAATGCCATCAGCAAAGCCAAGAAAGGCAGACTGATACTGCTTGCAGGTAATAAGGGATTGATCTACTCATTCAAAATACAATAAAATTAAACCGATGTCAGCGTTAAAACCAACGATTAGTATTGAATATTGCCCGAAATGCGGATGGATGCTCAGAGCAGCCTATATGGCGCAGGAGCTACTTTCGACTTTTACAGATGAAATAAATGGCGTATTGCTGCAACCAAGTGAGTTCGGCGGTTCATATATCATCCGTATTGATGGAGAAATTGTATTCGACAGAAAAGAGAAAGGGCGCTTCCCGGAGATTAAAGAGCTGAAACAGCTGGTTCGCGATGTGGTCAGTCCTGATAAGAGTCTGGGTCACTCAGATAAACCAGCATAAAAAAGAAAGGCCTCTAAGATAATTAGAGGCCTTTCTTTTTCTGTACTCAGAGCGGGAATCGAACCCGCACGACTTTTAAGGTCACAGGATTTTAAGTCCTGCGTGTCTACCAGTTCCACCATCTGAGCAGGTGTAAAACCTTATTAAAAATAAAAGCCTTCAATAAAGAAGGCTTTAGAGCGAAAGACGAGATTCGAACTCGCGACCCCGACCTTGGCAAGGTCGTGCTCTACCAACTGAGCTACTTTCGCATTGGTATGTTAGTGTTGTATCTTAACGATACAGGTATTAATGTACTCAGAGCGGGAATCGAACCCGCACGACTTTTAAGGTCACAGGATTTTAAGTCCTGCGTGTCTACCAGTTCCACCATCTGAGCAGGTGTTAACCTTTTAATTAAACGCTTCCTGGTAAGGAAAACATTTAGAGCGAAAGACGAGATTCGAACTCGCGACCCCGACCTTGGCAAGGTCGTGCTCTACCAACTGAGCTACTTTCGCATTGGTTTTATTCACATCATCCGATGTTTACCCTCTAGGCAGATGTAAATAATTGTTTACCTTCTTTCCGTTTGGGAATGCAAATATAAATACTTTTATATTACTGTCAAGTTATTTTTCATAATAAATCCGGGTTCTAGCTTAAGTTATTGGCCTTCAGTACCTCAGAAATCAAATTACTTTCAAAACCTTTTCCCATCAGGTAGCTTACCAGTTTGTATTTCTTTTTATAAGGATCTTTTTCAGAAATAAAGGGAGCTTTTTTTTCTGCTGCGGCCAGAATTACCGCCAGATAATCGTCGTAATCTATCGAATTTAAAGCCTTGATGATCATTTTCTCAGGAACCTTCTTCAGTTTTAAGCCCTGTTTGATCTTTATCTTTCCCCAGCGTTTGATGTTAAACTTCCCGGATACATAAGCCATGGCAAAACGCTCTTCATTCAGGAAATTGGTGAGAATGAGTTCTGTAATGACCTCCTCCACCTCGTCGTGGTGGAGCCCCCAGTCGTACAATTTATCACGTACTTCCTGCTGGGAACGCTCCTGGTAAGCGCAATAGCTTTCTGCTTTGGCATGCGCCGCTTTTTTATCGTAAACAGGTTTTGATTTTTCCAATGCTTATACTTTCTGTAAGCAAATATCTGCATTTACTTACTAACTTTACCAGCAACCTAGTTTTCATGATAAATGACTGAGCGCAATTATACCATTCAGCAGATCGCTGAGCAATTGAACATCGAATCTTTTCAAGTAAATTATGATACTTTTATCAGTACGCTGCTGATCGATAGCAGGAGTGTGGTGAGCCCGGAAAGTTCTTTGTTTTTTGCAATTAACGCACAGCGAAACGGCCACGAATTTATCGCAGATGCCTATGCAAACGGGATCAGGAGTTTTGTCATCAGTGACAACGCATACGCTGCGCTTTACAGCGATGCCAACTTCCTGCTGGTACCCAATGTGCAAGCCGCCCTGCAGCAACTGGCTGCTATTCACAGGAGCAAATTTAACCTTGATGTGATTGCTATTACCGGAAGTAACGGAAAAACGGTCGTTAAAGAATGGCTGTACCAGCTGCTGGCGGCAGATTATAATATCGTTCGCAGTCCCAAAAGTTTTAATTCCCAACTGGGTGTACCCTTATCTGTGTGGCAGATCAGCACAGAACATACTCTGGGTATTTTTGAGGCCGGGATCTCAAAGAAAGAGGAGATGGCAGGTCTGGCAGCAATTATTCAACCCGGAACAGGAATTTTAACCAATATCAGGGAGGCACATGCCGAGGGTTTTTCATCTCCAAAAGAAAAGCTGCTGGAGAAACTGAAGTTGTTCAAAGATGTAAAATTATTTATTTACTCTCCGGATTATACGGCGGGCATAGCCACAAGAGAACTGCCAGGGGAGCGCAGGTTTTCCTGGAGTACCACGATGAAGGCTGATCTGGAAATCCTCTTTGTAGAGCCTATCAAAGGCAGAAACTATATTCGTGCGCGTTATAAAAATGAAGAAATAGAATGCCTGATCCCTTTCAGTGACGGGGCATCAGTGGAGAATGGTATCATCTGCTGGGCAACGCTGCTCGCGATGGGATATACCCCTGAAGAGGCTGATCTGCGACTGGAAAAACTCACGGCAGTGAACATGCGCTTAACGCTTAAAAATGGGATCAATCAATGCTCTGTAATTGATGATTCCTACAGCGCAGATATATCTTCACTCGCCATAGCGCTTGATTTTCTGAGATTGCAGAATCAGCATGTCATGAAGACGCTGATTTTGTCAGACCTCTACGAAACAGGTAAATCTGATAAGGACTTGTATACAGAAATCGCGGCCCTGCTGAAACAAAAGCAGGTGAGCCGGTTAATTGGGATTGGCGAACATATCTCTGCCTATGCCGGTTTATTTGAGTTGGAGAGTTCCTTCTACCCAAATACGCAGGCTTTTATTCAGGATTTCCCTGCGATACATTTTAACAATGAAACTATCCTGGTAAAGGGCGCGCGGCTATTTGAATTTGAACGCATCAGCAAACTGCTGACACAGAAGATCCATGATACCGTGATGGAAATTGATCTCAATGCGCTGGCAAATAACCTGAGATTCTATAAATCAAAAGTTAAACCTGGCGTTAAGGTGATGGCAATGGTGAAAGCTTTTTCCTACGGCAGTGGCAGTTTCGAAATTGCCAATCTTCTGCAGTACCAAAAAGTAGATTACCTGGCGGTAGCCTACGCTGATGAAGGTATTGCGCTGCGTAAAGCAGGGATCACGATGCCGGTTATGGTGATGAGCCCTGAGCCTTCTGCGTTTGAAGCCATTGTGAAATACAAACTGGAGCCCGAACTGTATAACATGGATATTCTGACGGCCTTCATAGATTTTCTTCCGGATACGCAGTTTTCTTATCCTGTACACCTCAAGATTGATACAGGAATGCACCGGCTGGGATTTGAGGAGCTTGATCTCCCGGATCTGCTGCCAATACTAAGGCTTGAAGAAAAGATCAGAGTGATCTCTGTTTTCTCTCATCTTGCCGCCAGTGAAGATGAGAAACATGATGATTTTACTGCTTACCAGATTGAACGCCTGCTGGCGATGACTGAAAAGATCAGACCAGAACTGGGTTACGACTTTATCCGCCACATTTCAAACACCTCAGCCATCACAAGGCATCCGGAAGCACAACTGGATATGGTCAGGATCGGTATCGGTCTTTATGGTTTTGATAGCGGGCTCAATGGGAAATCAGGGCTTCAGACCGTGGCTGTGCTGAAAACTACGATTACACAGATTAAACATGTAGGCCCGCTGGAAACCGTGGGTTATGGCCGCAGGGGTATCCTTCCTGAAGGAGGTACTACTGCTACTGTAAAAATTGGTTATGCTGATGGCTACCGTCGTTCTTTTGGAAATGGAGTTGGAAAGATGCTGGTTAATGGAAAACCGGCACCTACCATAGGAGCAATTGCCATGGATATGTGTATGCTGGACATTACAGGTATAGATGCTAAAACGGGAGACGAGGTCATCGTTTTTAACAATGAGCTGACCATTGCAGATTTAGCTGAGCAGATTGGGACAATCCCTTATGAGATTTTAACAAATATTTCTCAAAGGGTTAAACGAGTGTATTTTTATGAGTAATTTTGTGCTATGAACAAGATCGGAGGGGCATTATTAAATTATTTGATCAAGGGGCTATTGATTGTTTTGCCGATCGCACTCAGTATTTATATCGTCATCTGGGCGGTTACTACAGTAGATAGCTGGCTGAATGTCAACAATATTCTTGGAGTTGATCCCAGAACAGGAGCCAGCAGAAATATCCCGGGCCTGGGACTTGCACTGGTAATAACACTGATCCTGGTAGCCGGAATTTTCGTGACCAACTTTGTCACAGAGCCGATGTACAACTGGTTTTCACGCTGGATGAACAGGCTGCCCGGGCTCAACTTTATCTACTCTTCAATCAAAGACCTTACCGAAGCGTTTGTTGGTGACGAAAAGAAATTTAACCATCCTGTACTGGTAGAAATGACCAGTGATATCAAAAGGATCGGATTTTTAACACAAAATGATCTGGCAATGATAGGTTTGCCGGGGGAGTGCGTAGTGTATTTTCCTTTCTCCTATTCTTTTGCAGGGCAGGTGTGTGTAGTGAACAGAGAGAAGGTTAAGGAGTTGAATATCAGTGCTGCCGATGCTATGAAATTGGTAGTATCGGGAGGTGTTAGTCATATCACCCCACCGATACTGTAATTCTAGAAATTTGGTTTCAGTACATACTTGTCGTAGAACCTGAAGATATGTTCTGCAGCTTCTTCAGCAGTATCTACAACTCTGAACAGGTTCAGGTCTTCTGCATGAATGTTGTGTTCTTTTTCGAGCATCGTATTTTTGATCCAGTCTACGAGTCCTCCCCAGTAATCTTTGCCTACCAGTACGATAGGGAAACGTGCAATCTTGCCGGTCTGGATCAGTGTAATCGCCTCGAATAGCTCATCCATCGTTCCCATTCCTCCGGGAAGGACGATGAAACCCTGTGAGTATTTCATAAACATGACTTTCCTGATAAAGAAATAATCAAATTCCAGGAGCTTATTGTGGTCGATATATTTGTTATGGAATTGTTCAAAAGGCAAGTCGATATTGAGTCCGACAGATTTACCTCCGTTCATGTGTGCTCCTTTATTTCCGGCTTCCATAATTCCCGGACCACCGCCAGTGATTACACCGTAACCCCGCTCAGTTAATAGTCTGCCGCATTCCACGGCAATTTCATAATACTTGTTAGTCTCTGCCGTTCTGGCTGAACCAAATATGGATACGCAGGGGCCAATTTTAGCCAGCTTCTCAAAGCCGTCTACAAACTCGGCCATTATTTTAAAGATCTGCCAGGAGTCGGTAACTTTAATCTCCTGCCAGTTTTTATTTTCAAAAGCGCTTCTTATTTTCTCTTCACTCGTCATGCTCATCGTCGTCATTTTTTGGTTTTAGAATTTGGTTTGGGTAACAGAAGTCTTTCCTGTTATCCAAAGTAAGATAAATGTAATGAGGGCATTCAAGATAATCAATTCAAAGCCTATTTCATAACCAAACCATAACAGACTGTTGCTTTTGATAAAAAATGACAGCAAAGGTGACGCTACACAGATATATGGCACCAATTGGTCTGTTACCGCCCGGTTGGTAAACATCCCGAAGGTAAATAGTCCCAGCAGGGGGCCGTAAGTATAGGTTGCTGCAATGAACATGGAATTGACAACGGAATCATCATTGATCACTTTAAATATCAGAATCACAATCACCATCAGTACGGAAAAGCCGATATGCACCATATGCCTTTTTCGTACCAGCTCAGGAGTATTCTGATCTGCCTTCTTGTCAAAATGGAGGAAATCCACACAAAATGACGTTGTTAATGCTGTTAATGCTGAATCTGTGGTAGCAAAGGTGGCTGCTGTTAAACCCAGCATAAAGATAATTCCGGGAATCACATTCAGGTGGTTGAGGGCAATTTCAGGATAGAGGTTATCTGGTGTTTTAAGAGCAGCAACATCGATCCCGTTTCTTTCGGCAAAGATGTAGAGCAATGCACCTACGCTCAGGAAAAAGATATTCATCACCACAAATACACCGGTGAAGGTAAACATGTTCTTCTGCGCTTCGCCAATTGTCTTCATACTCAGGTTTTTCTGCATCAGATCCTGATCAAGCCCTGTCATGGCAATCGTCACGAAGATCCCACCCAGGAATTGCTTCAGGAAGTGGGATTTGGTACCCATAAAATCTTCCCAGAAGAACATTTTGGAGTAGCTGCTATTTTTAACGGCCTCAAAGGTTCCTGCAACATCGAGGTCTAAGGACCTGGAGATAAATATGATTGATAAAACCACTGAAAGCAGTAGAAATACAGTTTGCAAAGTATCAGTAATGATGATGGTTTTTAATCCGCCTTTATGCGTATACAGCCAGATGAGCACCAGGCAAAGTACAATGGTTAGCCAGAAGGGTACATTCCAGGCGTCAAAGATAAAGCGCTGCAACACGATCGCCACGAGGAACAGACGTAACGAAGAGCCGATGGTCCTGGACAGCAGAAAAATCACTGCCCCGGTTTTATAACTGTGTGGCCCCAGGCGCCTTTCCAGGTACGTGTAGATGGAGATCAGGTTCATTCTGTAATACAGTGGCAACAGCACCGTTGCGATGATGATAAAGCCTACGGCATTGCCCAGCACAAACTGGAAGTAGCCAAACTCACTTTTCCCTACCGCACCGGGAACAGAAATAAAAGTGACTCCGGACAGCGCTGTGCCGATCATTCCGAAAGCTACCAGATACCATTTTGAGTTTCTGTTTGCAATAAAAAAGGAAGCGTTATCGGAGGAGTTTCTTGACGTAACATAGGCTACACCGACTAAAAGCGCAAAGTATCCTAAGAGGAAAGATAAGAGTATAGTAGGGGTCATGGTTCGTTTGGGCTGAAAGCGAATGTAAGAAAATCATATTTTAAAGACCAAAATAACAGAAGATAAATCTAAATTTGTAAAATGAACTTTTCTTCCAAGCTGCTCGAAGATGCTGTCAATGAATTTTCTAAATTACCAGGGGTAGGACAAAAAACTGCATTGCGGTTGGTATTGCACCTGCTTGGCAAGGAACAGGAAGAAGTTGACACTTTTGGCAATTCTATCATCAGGTTGAAAAGGGATATCAAACATTGTCAAGTCTGTCATAATATCTCGGATTTACCGGTTTGCAGCATCTGCTCTTCTACAAAAAGAGATAAGGAGGTGATCTGCGTGGTAGAGGATACCCGCGATGTGATGGCGATAGAAAATACGTCTCAGTATTTTGGAGCATACCACGTGCTCGGCGGACTCATCTCTCCAATGGATGGTATTGGTCCTTCAGATCTTTTTATAGACTCTCTTGTACAACGCGTTGCCACAACTCCGGTAAAGGAAATTATCCTGGCCCTGAGCGCAACTATGGAAGGGGACACCACGCTTTTCTATCTCTACAAGAGACTTAAAGATTTCCAGGTGCCCATTACCACGATTGCCCGCGGGATCGCTTTTGGTGGTGAGTTGGAATATGCAGATGAAATTACATTGGGTCGCTCTATCGTCACCCGTGTGCCTTATGTCAGTTCAATAAAAATGTAGTATGGATTTTAAGAATAAAGTAGTTGTGATCACCGGTGCTTCTTCCGGAATAGGTAAAGCATGTGCTGAGGAGTTTGCAAAAAGAGGTGCGACCGTGGTTCTTGCAGCAAGGCAGTTTGTTACCCTGTGTGAGATTACTGCTGATCTTGAAAAAAGATTCGGGATCAAAGCTCTTGCTGTGCAGACTGATGTGTCGATGGAAGAAGATTGCCGCCATCTGATCACGCAGGCGGTGCTTACCTTTGGAAAAGTGGATATGCTGATCAACAGTGCGGGTATTTCCATGCGTGCGTTGTTTAATGATCTGGATATGTCGGTTATCAGAAAGGTAATGGAAGTTAACTTTTATGGCACGGCCTACTGCACAAAATTCGCTTTGCCTGAAATCTTAAAAAGCAAGGGTGTTATCGTTGGGGTTTCCTCAGCTGCGGGATACCGCGGATTACCGGGAAGGACGGCTTATACGGCCTCGAAATTTGCTTTAAATGGCTTTATGGAGTCTCTAAGGACGGAATTGCTGCATAAAGATGTGCTGGTGATGGTAGCTTCTCCGGGATTTACTTCATCCAATATACGTGCAACAGCTTTGGACAAAGATGGCAATATGCATGGCGACACAAATATGGAAGAGGGTAAGATGATGTCTTCTGAGGAGGTTGCTGAAAGGATTGTAAATGGCATTGCCGGCCGTAAGCGCGACCTGATTATGACCGGACAGGGAAAACTGGCAGTATGGATGAATAAGCTGTTTCCTTCACTGACTGATAAACTGGTGTACAAACACTATGTAAAAGAAGGTACCCTCAAAGAATAATAATGATCAATTCAAAATGCCTGCTGATGCTCTTTGCCCTTCTCTCCCAGATCACTGTCTTAACTGCAAAGGTGAAAGTGGAGAAAAATATAAACTATACCAGTCAGAATGATGAACGCAGGCAGCTGAATGTGTATTACCAGAAAGACCTGTCAAAGCCAAAAGATGTAATCATCTTTATCCATGGAGGCTCCTGGAGCAGCGGTAAAAAGGATATTTACTGGTGGCTGGGGCGCAATCTGGCAAGAAAGGGCGTAGTAACGGTAACGATCAATTATGGACTTGCCCCTGAAAATAAGTACATGCAGATGGGCAACGACTGCGCAGAGGCAGTCAAATGGGTACAAAGCCATATTGGAGATTATGGTGGTGATCCCTCAAGGATTTTCCTGATGGGGCATTCTGCCGGTGGTCACCTTGCAGAACTGATCAATGCTGACCCTCAGTATTTCAAAAAGGCAGGGATAAAAAATCCCGTGAAGGGGCTGATCCTTGATGATCCTTTTGGCCTGGATATGAAGGAATACATGAGCACTGCAGAAAAAGATAAAAGTTATGAAGATTTCCTCAGAACGTTTACTACCGACCCGGTAACCTGGGCAGAAGCATCGCCCTTGCTTTATGTGCAAAATATAAGGAACCCGCATCTGATATTTTATGGTGCAAAGACTTATCCGGCCATACAGATTCAGTCGGCCCGGCTCCATGAGATGCTTACCGCAGAAAAAATCCCTTCAGAAATACAGGTGATCAAAGGAAAGAAACATGTAGGCATGATAGCGCAGATGGTATTCGGAACCAACAGGCTGTACGATTTTATTCTTGAATTCCTGGCATGCACATAATACTTTGCACATTTTTATCCCCTTACGAAGCACAATTATCATTAAATTGTGATATCCATTTAAATTATGGGATTAAGCTCCAAAATGTTTAGAAATGGCTTGCAAATATTAAAAAACAATTACATATTTGTTTCAATGATACTAACAAACGGACATAATAACTGGTGGTGGCACAGCGCTTAGCGTGTGTAACCCCATTCTGTACGTTTTATTTCCATATAAAAATATTTAAGAGGGTTGCTGTATAGCAACCTTTTTTGTTTTAAAACCATGAAGAAAATACTGAACCACTTATTTGAAAACAAATCTTTTACCAGGTCTGAATCCCAGAGAATACTGACCTCCATCGCCAATGGTGAATTTAATACTTCGCAGATTGCAGCTTTTATCACTGCTGTAGGAATGCGCAATATTACTGTTGCCGAACTGCAGGGCTTCCGCGATGCGATGCTGGACCTTTGTATCAAGGTGAACCTCTCTGACTATGAACTGATCGACCTTTGCGGAACCGGAGGTGATGGAAAGGATACTTTTAACATTTCTACCCTGGCTTCATTTGTAGTCGCTGGTGCGGGATATCATGTGGCCAAACATGGTAACTATGGTGTATCTTCCGGTTGTGGCTCTTCCAATGTAATGGAATACCTGGGCTACAAGTTTACAGCTGATCAGGATGAACTCAAAAGGAGTCTTGACAGAGCTGGTATCTGTTTCATCCATGCTCCGCTGTTTAATCCGGCAATGAAAATAGTGGCGCCGATCAGGAAGGACCTTGGTGTTAAAACGTTTTTCAATATGCTGGGTCCGATGGCGAATCCTGCAGAGCCTAAAAATCAGATTGTAGGTGTTTTTAGTCTTGAACTGGCCAGGCTATATGCGTATTTATACCAGGAAACAGATAAGAACTATACGATTATCCATGCTGTGGATGGCTTTGATGAGATTTCTCTTACCTGTGATGTGAAAACGTTCAGTAAAAACGGAGAAGCATTGCTTACAGTCAGTGATCTCGGTTTTGAAGCTATCGATGTCAGCGAAATTGCCGGGGGCGACACAGTGGAGTCTTCAGCTGATATATTTATGCATGTGCTCGAAGGTACCGGGACGGATTCTCAGAATAATGTGGTGTTGTGTAATGCCGCAATGGCCATCCGGACGATTAAACCGGAGCAGTCTTTTGCGGACTGTTACTACGAAGCAGAAAGTTCTCTGGTTGGTGGTGCCGCACTGAAAAGCTTTAAAAGTTTGATCGGATGAGAGCAAAATTAAAGATCTGCGGCATGCGCGATCCTGACAATATCCTGGCAGTTGCTGCTTTGCAGCCAGATTACATGGGTTTTCTGATGTATCCGGGATCAAAGAGATTCATAGGAGATCTGGAACCGGCGATCGTTACAGGGCTTTCCGGGAACATCAAAACAACAGGCGTCTTTGTGGATGCGACACTTGAAGACGTATTGCTGGCAATTGAAAAGTATCAGCTGAAAGCGGTACAGTTACATGGAAATGAAAGCCCGGGATATTGTACCGAACTGCGGGGGAAAGCCGAAGTGATCAAGGCTTTTGGGATCAGTGAGACATTTGATTTCAGTGTTCTTAAAGCTTATGAAAACGTTGTGGATTATTTTTTGTTTGATACACAAACCCCGGAACACGGTGGTTCCGGCAAGGGCTTTAACTGGAAGCTGCTTGAAGGCTATCAATTGCAGAAGCCTTATTTTCTGAGCGGTGGAATTGGTTTAGAGAATGTTCCGCAATTGCAGGAGATCAGCGACGACCGTTTTTATGCAATTGACGTCAACAGCAGGTTTGAGACAGCCCCGGCGATGAAGAACATTGAAATGCTTACCGAATTTAAAAAATTATTAAGTTGCTCATAGCTATGGCAGCGGATTAAATGATATCATTATGAACTATTTTGTAAACGAAAAAGGCTACTACGGAGATTTTGGGGGCGCTTACATCCCTGAAATGCTTTATCCGAATGTTGAAGAACTGAGACAAAACTATCTCAACATTATCAATGATGCAGATTTTCAAAAGGAATTTCGTGCCCTGCTGAAAGATTATGTCGGCCGCCCTTCACCGCTTTACCTTGCAAAGCGCTTATCAAAAAAATATAATGCCAATATCTTCCTGAAAAGGGAAGACCTTAACCATACCGGTGCCCATAAGATCAATAATACTATCGGACAGATTTTGCTGGCTGAGAAATTGGGCAAGAAGAGAATTATCGCAGAAACGGGTGCGGGGCAACATGGTGTGGCTACAGCTACAGTATGTGCACTGCGCGGACTGGAGTGTGTAATTTATATGGGAGAGGTGGATATCAAACGCCAGGCACCAAATGTTGCAAGGATGAAAATGCTGGGTGCCACGGTGATTTCTGCGGTCTCTGGAAGCAAGACGCTGAAGGATGCGACAAATGAGGCCATGCGCGACTGGATCAACAATCCGGTAGATACACATTATATCATTGGTTCAGTGGTTGGTCCACATCCATACCCTGATATGGTTGCTATTTTTCAGTCGGTAATCTCCGAAGAAACAAAAAAGCAGCTGCTGGAACAAACCGGCAGCGATCAGCCTGATTACGTACTGGCCTGCGTTGGCGGTGGTAGTAATGCAATGGGGATGTTTTATCACTTTATCGAAGATGAAAAGGTGAAGCTGATAGCCATTGAAGCCGCAGGTAAAGGGGTGAGCAGTGGTTTTTCTGCTGCAACAACATACCTGGGCAAGGAAGGTGTTTTACACGGAAGCAGAAGTATCCTGATGCAGACCGCGGATGGTCAGGTGGTAGAACCTCATTCGGTTTCTGCCGGACTGGATTACCCTGGTATTGGCCCACAGCATGCACATTTGTTCAAAACGACCAGAGCGGAATATGTTTCGATCACAGATGAAGAATCTCTGGACGCGGGCCTGTTGCTTACCAAACTTGAAGGCATCATTCCTGCCATTGAGAGTGCTCATGCACTCGCACATCTGGAGAAAATGAAATTTACAGGAAACGAGAATGTAGTAGTTTGCCTGTCGGGAAGGGGAGATAAGGATATGGAAACATACATGAACCATTTCGGACTTTAAGAGGGGCAACTTTATTATACTAACATCAAATGAACAGAATTAACCAGTTATTTAAAGAGAAAAAAAATAATATACTTTCCATCTACTATACTGCAGGTTATCCTGGTTTAGGGGATACCATTGCCATTGCCGAAGCTTTGCAGGAAGCAGGTGCAGATATGCTGGAAATAGGTTTCCCTTACTCAGACCCTGTTGCTGATGGTCCTGTCATTCAGGCCAGCAGTAAGCAGTCGCTTGACAGCGGGATGGACCTCAATCTTTTATTCGAACAGCTGAAGGACCTGCGTAAGAAGGTAAGTATTCCTGTCTTACTGATGGGATATGTAAATCCTGTATTGCAGTATGGAGTTGAAAATTTCTGTAAAGCATGTGTGGAAGTAGGCGTTGACGGCTGTATTGTACCAGATCTGCCAATGTACGAGTATGAAGAGTTATATAAAGATGTGTTTTTGGATAACGATCTTTGTAATATATTTCTCGTGACGCCACAAACTTCTGAAGAGCGTATCAGGAAAATAGATGCCCTGAGCAATGGATTCATTTACCTGCTTTCCTCTTCGGCTACTACGGGTAAAAACTTGGATGTTTCGGATGCTACGACAACCTATTTTTCCAGGATTGCCGCTATGGAGCTGAGTAATCCTACGATGATCGGTTTTGGGATCAGCAGTAAGGAAACTTTTGATAAGGCCTGTAAATATGCCAATGGAGGAATCATCGGTACTGCCTTTGTAAAGGCGATTGCTGAGGGCAATCTTAAGGAGAGCATTGATGGGTTTATGAAAAACTTCAGATAATTGATGGGAAAAATTAAATAGCCTGATAACGGCTGCATTAGTTTGCTACGCAAAAGAACGTCAAGCCGTTATCAGGCTATTTTCATTTTTTCTAGAGGTAATTCTCCAGTATACCCTTTCCTTCACGGATAATCTCAAAGTCGCCCATGGTGCAGTCTACTACGGTTGAAGGCTCGTTTCCTCCATAACCGCCGTCAATTACAAGGTCTACAAGATCTTCGTATTTCTCATGGATCAGCTCCGGATCTGTTGAATATTCTATCAGTTCGTCATCATCCTTGATGGAGGTAGACAAGATCGGATTTCCCAAAGCTTTTACAATTTCGCGTGCAATGTCATTATCGGGTACCCTGATGCCGACGGTTTTCTTGTTGGAGCTGAGCAGCTTCGGAACGTTGTTGTTTGCGTTAAAGATAAAGGTAAATGGCCCGGGTAATGCCTTTTTCAAGAGGCGGAACACAGTGGTATCGATCGGTTTTACAAAATCTGAAATATGGCTCAGGTCTGAACAGATAAAAGAGAAATTTGCTTTTTCAGGTTTGATTCCCCTGATCTGGCAAATCTTTTCTATAGCCCTTTGATTGGTAATATCGCATCCTAATCCGTAAACGGTATCTGTAGGATAAATGATAATTCCTCCTTTTTTAAGTACCTCGACTACCTGTTCGATGGCCTTGGGATTAGGATTCTCCGGATATATTTTGATAAGCATGTGCAAATTTACTAAAAAACTATCGTGTATTCTTCCGGGATGGCAAGACATAAAAAAAGCTCCCCGGAGAGGGAGCTTTTTTTATATTCTGTATTTTAGAATTCAGCATTTTTAGGGTAGCGCGGAAATGCGATTACATCTCTGATATTGGTCATACCAGTTACGAAAAGCACCAGTCGCTCGAAACCCAGTCCGAAGCCCGCATGTGGCGCAGAACCGAATTTCCTGGTATCAAGGTACCACCACAGTTCTTCCTGCGGGATGTTCAGCTCTTGCATACGCTGCGTCAGTTTATCCAGACGTTCCTCACGCTGAGAACCACCGATCATTTCACCTATACCAGGGAAAAGGATGTCCATGGCAGCAACGGTTTTCCTTCCTTCAGCATCAGGTTCATTCTGGCGCATGTAGAAAGATTTGATATCTGCGGGATAATCCGTTAAGATTACCGGTTTCTTAAAATGCTTCTCTACCAGGAAACGCTCATGCTCAGATTGCAGATCCGCTCCCCATTCATTAATGAGGTATTTGAATTGCTTTTTCTGATTTGGTTTTGATGACCTTAATATCGCGATCGCTTCAGTATAAGTAAGACGCTGGAATTCATTGTTAAGGCAGAAATTCAACTTTTCTATTAATGAAAGCTCTGAACGTTCGTTCTGAGGTTTTGTTTTTTCATCTTCCAGCAGGCGGCTGTTTAAAAATTCTATCTCTTCTTTACAGTTCTCCAGGGCATAGCTGATTACATATTTCATCATGTCCTCAGCCAGTTGCATATTGTCCTCCAGGTCTGCAAAAGCAACCTCAGGTTCAATCATCCAGAATTCTGCAAGGTGACGCGTAGTGTTGGAGTTCTCTGCACGGAAGGTAGGACCGAAGGTGTAAATCTGTCCGAATGCCATTGCTGCGAGTTCACCTTCCAGCTGTCCTGAAACAGTGAGGTTTGTAGCACGACCAAAAAAGTCTTCAGAGAAGTCTATCTTCCCATCTTCAGTTCTTGGCGTGTTATCGAAATCCAGTGTCGTTACCTTAAACATCTCGCCGGCGCCTTCAGCATCAGAAGCTGTAATCACTGGAGTGTGCATGTATACAAAACCTCTTTCATTGTAAAATTGGTGTATAGCAAATGAAAGCGCATGGCGCACTTTAAAAACGGCATTAAAGGTATTGGTGCGGAAACGCAGGTGTGCAATCTCCCTGAGGAATTCCAGGCTGTGTTTCTTTGGTTGTAAAGGGAATTTTTCCGGATCACTATCGCCAAGGATTTCTATCGTGGTGGCTTTCACCTCTACTTTTTGTCCTTTACCCAGAGATTCAATAAGTGTGCCTGTAACAGCGATTGCAGCTCCGGTAGTAATTCTTTTTAATAAATCTTCTGCAGTATTTGCAAAATCCACCACGATCTGGATATTACCCATACATGATCCATCATTGATGGCAATAAACTGATTGTTGCGGAAGGTTCTTACCCAACCCATTACGGTTACATCTCTGTTAAAATCCGTTGTTTCTAACAGGCTTTTTACTTTTTCTCTTTTAATCATGATTTTCTTGTGGAGCGCTCAAAAATAAGGATTTCCATTTAGAAATTATACTGAGATCGCGGGGAAGTTTCATGTCTGTATTATTTAGTTAAAATTGGTAATTGGAATGAATTATAGAAGATTTTTTTAAAAATTGCAGGTGTTTGTCGTTTTATTAATGATAATTCGGTATTATTTTTATAATTAACGCAGCTTTTATGGTTGTTTTGCTAATTTATATGGAACATTTTGGTGATTTTAATTAGATAAAACTATTGATATGTGTTATTTATCTATATAAATAGATGTTTTGTTGTTGTATTTTGATTTTTATGATGAAAAAAACAAAATATATGTTGCATTTGTTTAGAAAAGTCGTATGTTTGTATTGCTCGTTTAATTTATATTTGGTTTAAAAAATCCTCCGACTGAAAAGTTGGAGGATTTTTTTGTTTACAGGGAATTTTTACAAAATGTAATGGCAAAAAAAAATGCCAATTGAATGAACAACTGGCATTGTATAATATAATAGGTATTATGCCTTAGTCAGGAACTAAGCTAAAACTTCAGTAACCAGGGCAGCTGCATCTTTCAATGCGATTGCAGAGTATACTTTAAGTCCTGATTCATCAATTAATTTTTTAGCTTCTTCAGCATTTGTACCTTGTAAACGGCAGATAATTGGAACAGGGATATCACCAATTTCATTGTAAGCATCAATTACACCTTGTGCAACACGGTCACAACGAACGATACCACCAAAAATGTTAATCAGGATAGCTTTAACATTCGGATCTTTAAGGATAATGTTAAAACCAGCTTTAACCGTTTGTGCATTTGCAGTACCACCTACATCAAGGAAGTTAGCAGGCTCACCACCGGCAATTTTAATGATATCCATTGTAGCCATTGCTAAACCAGCACCATTAACCATACAGCCAACGTTTCCGTCAAGCTTTACATAGTTAAGGTTAGATTCACTTGCTTCAACATCTGTAGGATCTTCTTCCAGTTTATCACGCATTGCTGCATAATCAGCATGACGGAATAAAGCATTTTCATCTAAATCAACTTTAGCATCAACAGCAATGATTTTATCGTCTGAAGTTTTCAAAACAGGGTTGATTTCAAACATGGCAGAATCAGTGTTGTCATAAGCTTTGTATAAAGCGGTAACAAATTTCACCATTTCTTTGAATGCAGCGCCGCTTAAACCAAGGTTGAAAGCGATTTTACGCGCCTGGAAACCTTGAAGACCAACTTTAGGGTCAACTTCTTCTTTAAAAATCAAATGAGGAGTATGCTCAGCTACTTCTTCGATATCCATACCGCCTTCAGTAGAATACATAATGATGTTTCTTCCTGCAGCGCGGTTTAATAAAACGCTCACATAGAATTCTTTTGTTTCAGAAGCACCTGGATAGTAAACATCCTGGGCTACCAGAATTTTATTTACTTTTTTACCTTCAGCTCCGGTTTGAGGAGTAACCAGTTGCATACCTAAAATGTCGGTAGCTCTTTGTTTAACCTCGTCCAGGTTTTTGGCTAATTTAACACCACCACCTTTTCCCCGGCCACCGGCATGGATTTGTGCTTTAATCACTACCCAGTCAGAGTTATAGTCTGCTTTCATCTTTTTAGCAGCTTCAACAGCCTGCTCAACAGTTTCGGCTACTATGCCCTCTTGTACGGCAACACCAAAACTTTTAAGTATTTCTTTACCTTGATATTCGTGTATATTCATTAGCTGAAAAATTTGATCCAAATCTACAATTTCAGATTGGTTTTAAAAACTTATTCTGGCTTTTATCCCGCATTAAAAGGTGTAATATTAACGTTATCTACATTTAATCTCAACTTTTTGTAAGTTTGCTAGATGCTAAAAGCCACAGGTATTAAAAAAGCTTACGGGAATCTTCCCATCCTCAAAGGTGTAGATTTTGAGGTCAGTAAGGGAGAGATTGTAAGTATCATAGGCGCTTCCGGTGCCGGCAAGAGTACGCTATTGCATATCCTGGGCACGCTGGATAAGCCTGATGAGGGTACTGTGGAATTGAACGGCACCAAAGTAAATAAGTTGTCAGGCGGACTGCTGAGTATTTTCAGAAATGAAAATATCGGTTTTGTATTTCAGTTTCATCACCTTCTTCCCGAGTTTACAGCCCTGGAAAATATTTGCATACCAGCTTTTATTGCTAAAAAAAGCAAAAAACATGCAGAGACACGTGCACTCGAACTGATGGATCTGCTCGGTTTAAAAGACCGTTCGTCACATAAGCCCAATGAACTTTCCGGAGGGGAACAGCAGCGTATTGCCGTGGCAAGGGCACTCATCAATGAACCCTCTATTATTCTGGCAGATGAGCCCTCTGGTAACCTCGATTCTGCGAACGCACAATCGTTGCACCAGTTTTTTATCACACTGCGGGATAATTTTAAGCAGACTTTTGTAATCGTTACCCATAATGAAGACCTTGCCGAAATCAGCGACAGGGTAGTTACCATGAAAGATGGTCTAATCGTATAAAATTTGAAGACACTAATCACCGGGGGGAAATCTTCCCAGGCACTAAAATTATTAAAAGCATTCAGCGGAGATCAGGTTCTGCTGGCCGATTACGGCGAAGCGCCTTCATTCTCATCCGCGCAATACCAGTTTGTAAGTCTTGGTGAAAGAAATGAAGAAATCACAGCCCACAATTTGCTCAGCGCATGCCTGGATCAGAATGCAGAGCGTCTTTTGCCACTTCATGCTTTTGAGCTGGAGGCGGTAGTAAAATCGGCGGTCCTTTTTGAAGAATTTAATATTCATGTGCTTTTGCCGGACCTGCTTACCTTCGGGAAGTATCCGTTAACAGGCGCTGCTAATATGCAGAACTGGGCGGTATACGATAGGGGTGAACTGATTTATACTTCAGCGCCTGCCATCGCACATGATCATGCCGGAGAATTGAACGGCGTATTCTATATTGAAGAAACACCTGAAGGTCTAAAATATACCCTATTTACAATTTCATAATGGTTGCTGAGAATTATATAAAGGAGAACAAGGGCTTTGTTTTTGAACTGGATGACGTACTTTATCCGGCCAAGGATTACTGGTTGCAGGTTTATTATCTGTTTGCACAGTTCATAGAATACGGCGAACAGGTTGAGGCCTCCGGAATCATTCATTTTATGGAAGAAACTTACCGCGAGGAAGGTCGGGCAGGCATCTTTGAAAAAACTGCTGCACGATTTAATTTGCCAGAGAAATATCATATTAATTTTGATTTGCTGCAGCAAAATGCGCGGCTGCCATTAAAACTATTGCTTTTTGCACAAGTACTTGATTTCCTTAAAGCTGTACAGGAAGCAGGTAAACCGATCTTCTTACTGCTGGATGGAAAGCCTGAAGAACAGCTCAATAAAATCAGGCAAATGGAATGGAACGGTCTTGAAAGGTATTTAAAGGTCTATTTTCTTAACGAAATGGAAAACGGATACGAAGGAGCAATTGATAGGATCTGTATAGAGAATGAGCTGGATAGTGATGAAATACTCATTGTAGGCGGTACGAAAGCAGGTGCCGATTTAGCATATTTTAACACTTTGAGGTTTGTTTCTGTAGACAATCTTTCTGTAACTTAATTGCGTAATTACCAGAAGTATATATTGCAACCCTATGAAAGACCTTTTTACTAAAAATCGATTTAGTATTTTCTTTGTATTTATTGTTTTGATGGGCATCATGGCGTCCTGCAAAAAGAGTAGTCACGAAGATCTGACAACCACGCCGGTGACTACAACCGGGGTTCCAACAGCTGGCTCAAGAAAGCAGCTTACGCTGGATTCGATTTTTCTCTATGCAAAACAGATCTATTTCTGGAATGATGCATTGCCGGAGTATAGTGCGTTTAATCCAAGACAATTTTCTGGTAAGTCTGCGGACCTGGATAATTATGATGATGAGTTGTATAAAATCAGCCAGTATTCGAATAATCCAACAACAAATAAACCCTTTGAATATAGTGGTGAAGGAAATCTATATCCTAAGTACTCTTATATTAATGATAAAACACAAGATAACCCTGATGCCAGTGCGAGTATAAATAGCCGCGCAAGTGTGGATACTGAAGGTAATGGCTTTGATATTGGTATCAGACCAATTTTCTATCTCACCAGTGATAGTCGTGAAAACGGTAGCTTCGTGCTTCTGATTACTGCTGTATATCCAGGTTCATCTGCTGCTGCTAATGGTGTACAGCGTGGCTGGCAGATTCAAAAAATAAATGGAAATTCGATTTCAGGTATTAGCTATTCTACTGAGAATGCATCTATCATAAATTCTTTAGATGGTGCATCTGTGAAAATTGAAGGTGTTAATTATGTAGATAAAGTGCCTTTTAGTGTCACCTTAACTAAGACGTCCTACAAAAGTAGCCCTGTGTATACATCCAAAGTGATTACCAGAGCGGGTAAAAAAATCGGCTATCTGGCTTTTGCACGGTTCTCAACGCTAACGAATCTGAGTGCACCAAGTGACGCCAATCTTGATCCTGCATTTGCGAGTTTTGCTGCAGCAGGAGTTACAGACCTGGTTGTTGATCTTCGTTATAATGGGGGTGGGTATATCAATACTGCTGAGTATCTCGCAAATTTAATTGCTCCGGCAGGTGTTGCAGGTAAAACAATGTTTACAGAGATATACAACCCCACGATGCAAGCAAAAGCTCGCACAACAAAAACCATTTTAAGTAATCAACCCCTGTTAACTTCAGATGGGAAGATTCAAAGACAAGAAGGTAAAATTGTCACATATGATGATCTTGATTATACTCCGGCAGGAAATACTACCAACTTCTCGAAGAAGGGCTCTTTGAATAGTGTGACCAATGTTGTATTTATTGTAAGTGCCAGCACAGCATCAGCAAGTGAGTTGTTAATCAATGCGCTCAAACCTTACATGAATGTGCAATTGGTAGGACGCACTACCTATGGAAAACCGGTGGGCTTTTTCCCGATCACACTCGAAAACAGGTATGAGGTTTATATGCCTTTATTTGAAACACAAAACGCAAACAAAGAGGGGGGATATTATACGGGAATGGTGCCGGGAACAACAGTAAGTGACAATTCTACCTATCCTTTTGGCGATGAAAGAGAGAGCAATCTCGCTGCCGCTTTGAACCTGATTGCTCCGGGATCTACGAGTCAGAGTGCCACCAGCACTGTTACAGAAAGAACCAGAGCTGCTTCACTGAATTTTACAGATATGAAACCAGTGAACAGCGAGTTTAACGGGATGATTGAGAATAGAACAAGAATCAGGAAATAACCTTATCTCCTCGACTGCAACTTTTCTCTAAAGCTCCTTTGCACAGTACGATCTTTATCAAAGTTGTCAACAATCTCTAAGATGCTGTTGGCAGCATTGATAAAGAACTGCTGGTTGATATTCTCGAAAGTATCCGTGCTTTTGTGATAATCACGGTGATCTTCAACACCAAAATACACAAATGGAATATTCTTGCTATTAAAGGCAGCCTGATCACTTTGTTCCGTCCAGTCGTCAACCCCCAGTTTAGGATTATCATGACCAAAAAGGATCTTTAGATCAGGATTGGTAGTTACGATATAATTTTTTAGCTGCGGGTTTTTATAAGTGCCCGTTGCGTATAGCTCGCCTTTGTCATTATGGCTGATCATATCCAAATTGATATTCAGCTTAATCCTTTTAATATCAATCGGAAGATGACTGACAAAATGTTCAGATCCCTTTCTGCCAAATTCCTCAGCATCAAATGCCGCAAATATCAATGTATAGTTCGGCTTGTTTTTAGCAAAATGAGCAGCTATCTTCAGCATCCCTGCTACGCCCGAGGCATTATCGTCAGCGCCGTTAAAGATCTTGCCGTTAATGACGCCAAGATGATCATAGTGAGCGGAGATCACAATCACTTTGCTACTGGAACCGGCGATATAACCGATCATATTTTTACCCTGAATTTTTGGATCATCAATTCCTGAGAAAGAAAATGCCTGCTGATAGGTGTTGAGGAGAGGGAAGGATTTGAGTCCTATTTCTTTAAACCTCTTCGTGATATATGTTCTGGCCATTTCGGCTCCCTTTGTACCTGTCTTTCTACCTTCATAAGCATCAGACGAAAGCGTTTGTACATCCTTTAATAACTGATCTGAATGCGCCGGAAGGTTAGATGTTTTTACCGCATGGCAACCCAATGTCATTACCAGGGGCAAGAGAAGATATAATTTCATAACAATAGGTATTAGTCGTAGCTATTTACTGTATTTGGTAAAGCCTAATATATTACAAATTAATGACACATCAAGGGACAATGAAAAAAATTAAATTTGTTGAGGTATCTCATTGATTGATAACGAGAAATTTTATGTTCCTCAAAACGCAACGAGGCTGCCATAATAAAATGACAGCCTCGTATGACATGAAGGATGGCTCTGTTAGCCTAAATATGATTTCAATATTTTACTACGTGATGTATGACGCAGGCGTTGCAGCGCTTTGTCTTTAATCTGACGAACACGCTCGCGGGTAAGGTTAAATTTCTCGCCAATTTCTTCAAGAGAGAGCGGATGATTGGTGCTCAGACCAAAGAAGAGAACGATGATTTCTCTCTCACGTTCTGTTAAAGTAGACAGTGAGCGTTTGATCTCTTCGGAAAGCGACTCGTTAATTAAGCTGCTGTCTGTGTTTGGTTCATGGTTTTCCAAAACATCAAGAAGCGTGTTCTCTTCTCCCTGTACGAAAGGAGCATCCATGGATACGTGTCTTCCTGAGTTACTTAAAGTATCAGATATTTTATCTACGGTAGTTTCAAGGATATCAGCAAGTTCTTCCGGAGAAGGTTCGCGCTCATATTCCTGCTCTAATTTAGAGAATGCTTTACTGATCTTACTCAATGAACCAACCTGGTTTAAAGGCAAACGCACGATGCGGCTTTGCTCTGCAATAGCCTGCAAAATCGATTGACGTATCCACCACACGGCATAGGAAATGAATTTAAAACCTTTAGTTTCGTCAAAACGTTTGGCCGCTTTGATCAAACCAAGATTACCCTCGTTAATTAAATCACCTAAAGTCAGTCCCTGATTCTGGTACTGCTTCGCCACTGACACCACAAAACGTAAGTTCGTCTTGGTAAGGCGTTCTAAAGCAGCCTGGTCACCTTCACGTATCTTTCTGGCCAGTATTACTTCCTCTTCTGCGGTGATTAAATCTACTTTACCAATCTCATGAAGATATTTGTCTAGAGATTGGCTCTCGCGATTGGTTATGGATTGGGTGATTTTGAGTTGTCTCATTGATGTGCTTTGGTACTCGTTATGTATTGAACGTGCAAAAGTAAGGATTAAAAGGCAATTTAAATCATAAATTCCTGAAAACGTTACAGTTTACAATGCTTAGTTATGGAATAATTAAACAGCAAAAATTATTCCAAAGTCCTTTTGTCATGCCCGCTGTTATATACTCATATTTATTGTTTTTTTATTATTAATCAATAATAATTAGTTGTTTTATAATATATTACGTTTTTTTCGTTGTCGCGGATTTTCAGGTCTCAGGAATAGATATATTTTAAAAATTCATCTTAATGCCAAAGCCAAGGCGGAATATGTCTGTAAAAGGAATCCCTTTTATGTCATGATACCAGTTGATGGCATACAAATCATTGGTGTTTGCTTCTGCATACAGACTTATGGATTTGATTTTGGAACTTCCGTCTCCCAGTATTTTGAGTTCTGAGGTGATGCCCAGGTGCTGCCTCAGTGCCGGCGACCACCAGTAATAGCCATCCTCGTAAACCTGAGAATCGAACTCAAAGCCAAATTGCTGACCAAAAGTATAGGATACAAATGCTACGGGATTGACAGGATGGAATACCAGCTGATCACCAATTTTGATGGCAAAAGGTTTATAATCGAACTTCAGCGCAGCGATGTTGAGCTCTCCACCCTTATTTTTTGGTACATAGCCATAGTGAAAGCTGAGCGTACTTTTCTCTTTGAAGAAATTGTAACCGATACCTGCACTAAGATAACCTATACTTCCTGCGTATTGGATAATCGCCTGATCAGGAATAATCGCCTTTACAAAACGACCTTGTGCCATCAGTCCTGAACTGCAGCAACTAAGTAGCACGAGTATTCTAAAAACTAACGGGATGTGTGCTAAGTTGGCCATTTGAGATTTCTATAACGGTAAAGGTTCTGTTGAGGATAGTATTGGTAACGATAAAAGGTATGCTGGTACTGTCGGGCTTATAAATAGAATCGGTAGAATGCCTGTGTGAATGTACAGATGCCAGTACGCCTGATGTAGTGTTGAAAAGCTGTTCGTATGGCTGGCGAAGACTGGGGTCGAAATCGCCATCAAAAGAAGGGACGTGAGAAAATGCGATTAAAAATGGATGATTGGCATCCGGAACCATATTTTTCCTCAGCCAGTCCATATCCGGCGCGGTACCGTCAAAGCTGTGTTCCCTGCTGTTGGTATCATGGCAGATGAATTTGATTCCGCCATAACTGAAGGTAAAGTTCTTTTCTCCGAACATCCGCTGGTAAACCGAATTTCCTTCAGCATTCTCATCATGATTGCCGATTACGGTTACGAAAGGAATATTCAACCCTTCATATATCTTCTCAATACCTTCAAATTCTGTAAGTAATCCGAAATTTGTGATATCACCATTCAGCACAGCAAAATCAAAACCACCCGTAGAGTTCACATATTTCACAAAGTCGCGGCTGTCGTCATAAGCAGTATGCGTATCACTGGATACAGCAATCCTGATGACAGCGCCAGGAGTTTTTTGCGCTAGTTTTGCAATTTGTGTAGCATTAACATTTTGGGGAGAACCTGAATTAAATCTCTGGTTCGGACTAAACTCTGCTGTCCCACAACTCAATAAGAATATAGGGAGCAGATAAATCAATATATTTCTTCGCATTATGAATTTAAAACGAAGGAAAATCTTAAATGTTTAGCTCAAATGGGTAATTTCTATAAATCTGACAATTTAAAGATATTCTTTAATTTGATTCCTTTTTCAGTCTGCTCCACCGTGCAGCATTCATTTACAGGATCATGTTCCAGATAAATTACATAATCATTTGCTGCTGCTTCTTCCAGAAATTCTTTTTTCTCAATTAATGTTTGCAGTGGAAACATATCATAGGACATCACATACGGTAAGGGAATATGACCGGTAGAGGGTAGGAGATCGGCAGCATAAATGACTGTACGGTCCTTGTATTTCAGTTTAGGGATCATCATTGCTTCAGTATGTCCAAAAGCAAAATTCCACTCAAATCCGGGCATAAATTGATTTTTGTCCAGATCTACG
This sequence comes from Pedobacter sp. MC2016-15, assembly GCF_026239695.1. Taxonomy (GTDB): domain Bacteria; phylum Bacteroidota; class Bacteroidia; order Sphingobacteriales; family Sphingobacteriaceae; genus Pedobacter. The sequence continues at coordinate 466,887 of NZ_JAPIVS010000003.1, forward strand.
AAATTCAATTGTCCGCTTTCTTGTATAGGCAATATGTTCTCTTTGAGAAAAGAAGCTTTCTCCCTTGGATTGGGATTCACTGCCCAGTTCCAATGGTCTTCACTGCTCCAATAGGCAGCATTTTTAAACGCAGGCAGCAGCTTTTCGTCTTCACGTATGATTGCCCCGCCAACATGATCAAAATGCAAATGAGTAAGAAAAACGTCTGTGATATCGTCAGCATTGAATCCCTTGGCATCAAGTGATTTTTCCAGTGTATCATCTCCATGCAGGTAATAGTGGCGGAGAAATTTCTCATCCTGTTTGTTGCCAATGCCGGTGTCTATCAGGACGAGGCGGTCGCCCTCCTCCACCAGCAGGCAGCGCATCGCCCAGGTGCACATATTATTTTCATCTGCAGGATTGGTTTTCTGCCATATTGATTTTGGAACAACGCCAAACATGGCGCCTCCGTCAAGTTTGAAAAATCCGGTGTCTATTGTATGTAGCGTCATAACCTGAAATTGCTTTTCTGTAAAATTAAAAAACCCGCTGATGATATCAACGGGTTTTTAGTAGAATTTATTATGCTTCTTACAGGTGAATCACTTCACCGTATGCATCAGCTGCAGCTTCCATAATTGCTTCACTCATGGTAGGGTGAGGGTGAACAGATTTGATGATCTCATGACCTGTTGTTTCCAGTTTGCGGGCAACTACAATCTCAGCAATCATTTCTGTAACGTTGAAACCGATCATGTGTGCACCTAATAATTCTCCGTATTTAGCATCAAAGATTAATTTCACAAAACCGTCTTTTGCACCTGCAGCACTTGCTTTACCTGAAGCTGAGAATGGGAATTTACCGATCTTTAATTCGTAACCTGCAGCTTTGGCCGCTTTTTCGGTATAACCTACAGAAGCAATTTCTGGTGTGCAGTAAGTACATCCCGGGATATTATTATAGTCGAGTGGTTCAGGGCTATGACCCGCAATTTTCTCTACACAGATAATACCTTCTGCAGATGCTACGTGAGCCAGGGCTTGTCCGCTAACGATATCACCGATTGCATAGTAACCTTTAACAGTAGTATTGTAGAATTCGTCTACAACAACTTTTCCTTTTTCAGTTTTGATACCAGTTTCTTCTAAACCAAGGTTTTCAATGTTGGCAACCACACCTGCAGCAGAAAGAACGATATCACATTCTATAGTCTGCATACCTGACGAGGTTTTCACCTGTACCTTACATCCGCTGCCAGAAGTATCTACAGATTCAACGCTTGAAGAAGTCATCACTTCAATACCAACTTTTTTAAAGCTGCGCAGTAATTGTTTAGAGATATCTTCGTCTTCTACAGGAACAATGTTATCCATGAATTCTACCACAGTAACTTTCGTACCCATAGTTGCGTAGAAATAGGCAAACTCAACTCCGATAGCACCAGAACCTACAACTACCATTGATTTTGGTAATTCAGGAAGCACCATTGCCTGTCTGTATCCGATGATTTTTTTACCATCCTGTTTTACACTTGGCAGTTCTTTAGAACGACCGCCTGTAGCTACAATAATATTTTTTGCTGTCAGTTCCTTTGTGGCTCCATCAGCACCTTTAATTTCTACTTTGTTTCCTGGTTTTACTTTACCAGTACCCATGATCACGTCAATCTTATTCTTTTTCATTAAGAATTGAACGCCTTTACTCATTCCGTCAGCTACACCGCGACTGCGTTTGATAACTGCGGCAAAGTCTACATCTGCACCTGAAGTTGTGATACCATAATCAGCAGAGTGATTGATATATTCAAATACCTGAGCACTTTTTAACAATGCCTTGGTTGGAATACAACCCCAGTTAAGGCAGATGCCTCCTAATGATTCACGTTCTACAATTGCAGTCTTTAAACCCAACTGTGACGCTCTGATTGCAGCAACGTATCCGCCGGGACCGCTACCAATTATAATTACATCGTAGTTCATATCTTTCTAAATGGGAATTAACTAAGTAAAGCCCAAAATTAAAAAAAAATGTTCGTTAAAACCGCGAATTAGATTTTTGTGTAGCTCTTTTCTGTAAAGGAATAGTAATAATGCAGACCTTAATATACTGTCAAAATGGATTTTTGTGAGTAAATAACTGCTGAACTGTGAGTTAAGCTTGTGTTATTACTGTTAAATGTTGATAAATAAATGACGTAGTTAATGATTTCTTAACATTGGATGCCGGATAAATGTATTTTTAATCCATATTTTTGCTGGCAATTAACTATTTAAGTGCGTGGTGCACATTACTTATAACGTTTTACTTCAAAAAGTATGAAGAAAAGTCTACTACTAAAATTTGTAGTGCTCATTTTTGCTGTTGCCGGGACAATCTTCTCTGCAAATGCCCAAGTTACTACATCTTCCATGACCGGAACTATCAAAGACGCTAAAGCGCCGCTCCCGGGAGCAAGCGTGAAAGCAATCCACACTCCCACAGGTACAGCTTATGGTGTTACAACCAATGCTGATGGCCGTTTCACTATCGGTGGTATGCGTGTAGGCGGGCCATACACTATCGAAGTGAGCTTCGTTGGTTTTGCCCCGCAGAAAATTGAAGGCGTTAACCTTAAATTAGGTGAGGCTTATGTTGTAAACCTAGTTCTTTCAGACAATGCTTCTAACCTAAGTGAGGTTAAAGTTGTAGGTACCAACAAAAATTCTGTAATGAACTCTAACAGAAACGGTACATCTACAGTTGTGACGAGACAACAAATCCAGGTTCTTCCTCAAATGTCAAGAAGTGTAAACGATATTACGCGTTTAACACCTCAGTCGAGCGGTCAGAACATTGGTGGTGGTAACTACCGTTCAAATAACTTTACTGTAGACGGTGCAAACTTCAATAACCAGTTTGGTATCGGTCAGAACATCCCTGCAGGCGGATCACCAATCTCTATCGATGCATTGGAGCAGATCTCTGTAAACGTAACTCCTTATGATGTTCGTCAGACAGGTTTTACAGGTGGTTCTGTTACAGCTGTAACAAGATCCGGTACAAACAAATTTACTGGTAGTGCATTCTATACAATGCGTAACGATGATCTGCAAGGTAGAAAACTTGATGGTTTCAAACTTAGTGATGCATTGGTACAGCCATATGATGAAAAGAACTTTGGCTTTAGCTTAGGTGGTCCGATCATCAAGGATAAATTATTCTTCTTTGTAAACTATGAAAGAAGAAACATCACTCAGCCAGGTACAGCTAGAATTGCTGCAACTCCACAATTACCATATGGTAGTATAAGCAATGTGGTTCAGGCTGAAGCTTCTTACCTTGACCGTGTTAAAAACTATCTGATCAATACTTATGGTTATGATCCGGGAGTATACCAGGGTTACAGCAATATCAGTAACAATGAAAAAATCTTCGCTCGTTTAGACTGGAACATCAATAAAGATCACCGTTTCAGCGTACGTTATAACAGTGTAGAAAGTCAAAGTCCTTTTTCTGCAAGTACGTCAACAAGTGGTTCTGCAATCGGATCTGTTACAAACTTTGCATATGTAAATCAAAGATCTGGATCTAACCTGAATGCAGGATTACCTTTCTCAAATTCAAACTACTATCAGGCACAAAACTTATATTCTGGGGTAGCTGAATTGAACTCAAACTTCGGTAGCAAAGTATCAAACGTTTTACGTGCAACATACTCTCACCAGAATGACCCTAGAACTACAGATGGTTCACCTTTTCCATTGGTAGATATCCTTGATGGAAAACCTACAAGCGGAACTAACCTGGGTAGTGTATTAACTACATTTGGTTATGAGCCTTTCAGCTACGGTAACTTAAGAGATGTAAAAACTTTTACTTATAGTGATGATGTTAGTTTAGCATTGGGTAAACACAACATAACTCTCGGTGCACAGGCTGAATTCAGTACTACTAAAAATGGTTTCCAACGTTTCGGTACAGGTTTCTATACCTTCAATACTTTCGAAGACTTCATGAATGCAGGCCCGAATGCGGTTAACAGAGCGAAACCTTTACAGTATACAATTACTTATCCATTAACTGCAGATGGTTCACAAGCATTCCCTACTTTCAAATTTGCTCAGTATTCTGCTTATATTCAGGACGAATTTAACGTAACTGACAGATTCAAACTGACTGCGGGTTTGCGTGCAGAAATTGCAACTTACCCTGGTGTTGACGAAATCAGAACTCACCCGCTGATTGCTGCACAAACTTTTTATAATGGTGAGACCATCAATACAGGTGAGTTACCAAAAAGCAGAATCAACTGGTCGCCAAGATTTGGTTTCAATTGGGATGTTAAAGGAGACCGTACCCTGCAAGTTCGTGGTGGTTCAGGTATCTTCACCGGAAGAATTCCATTTGTATGGATCGTATCACAATCAGGTGATGCTGGTTTATTACAATACACACAAACTTACACAGGTGCTGATGTTCCGTTCTTCAACCCAAGCATCGCTCCAAACTTAACTACTCCTCAAGGTGCGGTTGGTACAACAATTCCGGGTACGATAAGTGCAATGTCTAAAGATTTAAGATTCCCGCAAGTTTGGAAATCAAGTTTAGCATTTGACGTTCAGTTACCATGGGGTATCGTAGGTACTTTAGAAGGTATCTACAGCAAAGATTTATATGCTGCAACTGCTAAAAATGTGAACTTAAAAGATCCATTGTTCCAGGGTATAGCTGGATACGGTGATACCCGTCCGTTCTTTGCTGCAACTGCAAATCAGAGACAACAGGTAAATACTACTTCAGCAGGTATTCCTTCTGCAAACGGTACTGCTACCGTGAATGCGATCAAAATGAATAACACTAAAGGCGGTTATAACTGGTCTGCTACTGCTCAGTTAACCAAGAATTTCACTCAGGGTCTGTCATTGATGGCAGCTTATACCAGAGCTGATGGCCGTAACTTTGGTGATCAGAGTGGTGATCAGCTGTTGAACTTATGGTCTCTGCCGTTAACAAGCGGAAGCCCTAACTCTCCTCAGTTAAGCTACTCAAGCAATCTGAATCCACACCGTGTGGTTGCTTCTGCTTCATACAGAAAAGAATACCTGAAAAACCTTGCTACTTCAGTTTCCCTGATTTATGAAGGTGAATCTCAGGGACGTTATTCTTACTCTTATGTAGGTGACTTAAACCGTGATGGTGTAGCTGGAAACGACTTGCTTTATATTCCTAGAGATGCTTCAGATATTGAATTCTCAGGCGCGCTGACAGTAACTAAGAATGGCGTTCCAACCACATACACTGCTCAGCAGCAAAAAGATATTTTCATGGCCTTTATTGATCAGGATCCATACCTGAGCAAACACAAAGGTGAATTGTCTAAGCGTAACGGAGCAAAATTGCCATGGAGAAACAATGTTGATTTCAGATTAACACAAGAGGTTTTCAGAAATATCGGCGATACCAAAAACTCATTCCAGTTTACAATGGATATCTTCAACGTGGGTAACCTGTTGAACAGAAACTGGGGAAACAGAAGTTTCGTAAACTCTTCTCAGTTGCTTACGATTGCCAACACAGCAGCTAACCCTGTAAGTCCTACCCAACGTCCTCTGTTCAGATTAAATCCTGTAGCTAACGATGTGGTAAGAGAATCTTTTGGAACAACTCAAACTATTTCTTCTACATATTACATGCAGTTCGGAGTACGTTATTTATTCCAATAATCAGAATTTAGTTCTTAAACAAAAAAGCCTGACGGATATCCGTCAGGCTTTTTTGTTTAAGATAACTTTCTATTGCTTTAACAAAAGAGTGATGTTGATCACTTTTTTGTCATATTGAATTCATACGCAGTCAGGGGCGCTATTTTTTACTTTTATTTGTACCGAATGAACGTTCAATTAGAAGACAATAGCGGAAAGAGAGAAGCTGTATTAAACAGTACACTTGCTTTGATAAAGGAACATGGGTTCCATGGTACACCTATGAGTATGATCGCAAAACATGCGGGCGTAGCTGCGGGCACTATCTATCACTACTTTGATTCTAAGGACACGTTAATTGTGGAATTGTACATCCATGTGAAGGAACGATTAGCAGGGGCAATGCTGGGCAATGATAATAAGGATCTGCCTTATAAAGACCGCTTTTTCAACTTCATGATCAATCAGTACAACTTCTATATCGAACACCCCGACGTCTTCTTTTTTCTCGAACAATATGTGAACTCACCCTTTGCAAAGAACTACCCAGAAAAGGATAGCCAGTTATTTAAGGATAAGGTACATACGTTTTTTAATTATGGCATAGAAAATGCTTACTTCCGGAATATTGATCCCCGTTTATTAGCGCCCACAGTTAAGGGTACATTAGTTGCCGCTGCCAATTTTCAGTTATCACAATACAGTGCATTTTCAAAGGAAGACCTGATCGAAATTATAAACATCGTTTGGGACGGTATCAAACGACAATAGAAAAACTGCTCAAGAATCTGAATCCAATCAATACCCTTTAATATATATATGAAACACTACAATTTACTAACGATGCTCTTCTGCATAACGCTTCTTCTGCCAGGGGCGATATATGCGCAGACAACAGTCAAAGAGCAGCCAACACTTTCAAACGCCACGCTTGAGCAATGCATTGAGTATGCGCTCGGCAACCGTCCCGGAGTTAAACAGGCGCTGATTGATCAGGAGATCGGAGAGACCGATATTAAGTCGGCATTATCTGGCTGGTTACCCCAGATCAATGGAACCGGTACTGCTAACCATAACCTTAAGCAGCAGACACAAGTGCTTACCACCAATGGTGTTACTTCACTGCTCACCTTTGGTGCTAAAAATAACTCTCAGTTATTACTTCAGGCTGATCAGAAGATTCTTGATGCAGGCCTGATCCAGGCTTCAAAAACTGCTAAGTATTACAGGGAACAATACAAACAAAGTACTGAAAACACTAAAATCACTACAATTGTAGAAGTAAGTAAAGCTTTTTATGACGTATTGACCAGCAAAGAGCAATTAAATATCATTGCTGAGAACATTGCGAGGATTGAAAAACAATTGAAGGATGCCGGTGCGCAGTATGAAGCTGGCCTGGTTGATAAAACTGACTTTCAGCGTGCCCAGATCAGCCTTGGTAATTCCAAAGCCGACAAGAAACGCACTGAGGAACTGCTGAAATACAAATATGCCTACCTCCGTGAACTGATGGGTTACAATGCCAACAAGGACTTTAGCCTATCGTATGAAACCAATGCCATGGAGAAAGAAATTGATGTGGACAGTACTCAGGGTATGACCTATCAAAATCGCGTAGAGTACAGATTACTGCAAACCCAAAGAGAATTGCAGCGAATCAATACCAGCTATAATAAATTAGCCTACATGCCAAGCCTTTCTGCTTTCTACAATTATGGTTTCAACTACCTGAATTCATCGATCAAGAATTTGTACGACAATAACTATCCCTCGTCAGTGGTTGGTCTTACCTTGAATATCCCGATTTTCCAGGGTGGTAAGAGAACACAGGAGATCCGTAAGGCGAAGCTTCAGGAAAGAAGGGTAGATTACGATCTGGAAAATACCAAGAACCAGATCAACAGCCAGTATGAGGCAGCGATGGCGACCTACAAGGCAGGACGTAATGATCTGAATACGAATAAGTCGAACGTAGACTTATCAAAGCAAGTTTATAACACCATTAAATTACAGTATGATGAAGGTATTAAAACTTACCTGGATCTGATGACTGCAGAAACTGACCTGCGTACCGCACAGATCAATTATCTGAACTCATTATACAACCTGCTATCTGCCAAACTAGACGTACAACAAGCATTAGGAACCATAACAGTTAACCCATAACAGACATGAACACACATTACATAAAATTAAGCATTGCAATTCTTGGTTCCGTTACACTGGCATCATGCGGTGGCGGAGATAAAGCTGCCCAGCAACAGGGGCCTCCTCCGGCGACACCTGTAAGTACATATACTGTCGCAGAGCAACCCGTTACAACAACAGATACTTATCCCGGTAATGTTATCGCCCTGAATGAGGTAGAATTACGCCCTCAGGTTGGTGGATATATCACTGCGATTTACGTTAAAGACGGACAAAAAGTAACCAAGGGACAGAAATTATACGAAATTGACCGTACTAAATATCTTGCTGCCTACAATGCTGCGAAAGCTGATGTGGCTGTAGCAAAGGCAAATCGTGATAAAGCAAAAAAGGATGCTGACCGTTACACAAAGCTGGCAGAACAGGAAGCTGTGGCCAAACAGCGTGTAGATTATGCACTGACTGATCTTGCAAATGCAGAATCTCAAGTTGCAGCTGCACAGGCTGCACTGGCCTCATCGGCGAACGACTACCAGCGCTCCGTAATCGTTTCTCCTTTAACAGGTACTATTGGTATTTCACAGGTTAAACTTGGTGCACTTGCTACGGCAGGCACTACGCTACTGAATACTGTATCTACCAATGATCCGATCGCTGTAGATATTGCGGTTGCCCAGGCAGAGATACCACGTTTTGTTGAACTTCAAAAAAGCACTTCTGCAGTTAAAGATTCATTGTTCAGCATTGAGATGCCTGATAAAAGCATTTACAAACGCCGTGGAAGAATTGTAGCGATCGATCGTGCTGTAGATCCTACAACCGGTACAATTAAAGTAAGGATCAGCTATCCTAATGAAGGTGGTACACTGGTTTCAGGAATGAATGTGAACTTGCTGGCTTTAAATAAAGAAGCAGGAAATCAGGTGGTTATCCCTTACAAAGCTGTAACAGAGCAATTGGGAGAGTTCAACGTAATCACTGTGGGTGACAGCAGCAAAGCTGTGCCAAAAGTAATTAAGGTTGGAAGACAGGTTGACCAGAACATTGTAGTAAAGAGCGGATTGAAAGTAGGTGAAGTGATTGTGGTTGACGGAGTTCAGAATGTAAGACCAGGAGCTGTAGTAAAAGCTGTTTCTCCGGAAGAAGCTAACCAGCCTGCAGGCGCAGCTGCACCAACTAAAAAATAGTGAATAAAAGATTTTCAAGCATATGATATCAGAAGTATTTATAAGGCGACCGGTCACGGCAATCGTCATCTCCATATTAATTGTGCTGGTAGGGGCTATTGTGATCACCACATTACCTATCAGTCAGTACCCAAGTATTGCGCCGCCAACAGTTACTGTAACAGGTACCTATACAGGTGCCGATGCACAGACTGTTGAACAAACAGTAACCACGCAGGTCGAAAGCCAGATCAATGGTACGCCAGGAATGAAGTACCTGCAATCCAACAGTACATCTGACGGACGTTCTGCAATTACAGTAACCTTTGATGTAGGATCAAATATTGATATCGCAGCCCTCGACGTGCAGAACAGGGTGGGTATCGCTGAGCCAGGTTTACCGGAGGCGGTACGACGTCTGGGTATTACTACCAAAAAGGCCAACAACGATATCCTGATGGTAATTGGTTTGTACTCTCCAAATGGTACCTACGATCAGAAATTTATCTCCAACTATATCAACTTGTACATTAAAGATGCGCTTTTGCGTATCAAAGGTGTGGGTGATGTGCAGGCGTTTGGTCAGCCTTTCAGTATGCGTGTATGGCTTGATGCCAACAAAATGAGCAGGTTAGGACTCACACCGGCGGAAGTCTCTGCAGCGATTAGTGAGCAGAATACGCGTATTCCGGGTGGTAGCATCGGCGGCAGGCCTCAGAGCAGTTCACAAACATTTGAGTTCTCTGTGGTGATGGACGGTGATCTAAACACTGAAGAGCAATTTAGAAATATTGTGATTAAAACCGGTGAAGATGGTTCACCAGTATATCTGAAAGATGTAGCCAGGGTTGAACTGGGTGAGTTCTCTTACCCGACTACGTCGAAGGTGAATGGTAAAGTTGCCTCACTGATGGCCATCAACCAGACTCCGGGCGGTAACGCGGTAGAAACTGCTGAAGGTATCGATCAGGCAATGGCGGAACTGAAAAAGAATTTCCCTAAAGATTTAGACTTTAAAGTGGGTTATGAAACCGTTTCCATTGTAAAAGTTTCCATCAATGAGGTAGTACATACGCTGGTTGAAGCCCTGATCCTGGTTACAATTGTGGTATTCTTCTTCCTGCAAAGCTGGAGAGCTACCCTGATTCCTGTACTGGCTATTCCGGTGTCGATCATTGGTACATTCATTCTCTTTACGCTACTGGGCTTCTCGATCAACGTACTGACGATGTTCGGATTTGTACTCGCCATTGGTATTGTGGTGGATGATGCGATTGTGGTGGTAGAGGCTGTCCAGCATTATATGGACCACGAAGGCCTGTCTGCCCCTGATGCAACACGCAAAGCGATGAAAGATATCACAGCGCCGGTTATTGCGATCGCCCTGATCCTTGCAGCGGTATTTATTCCGGTAGGATTTATTCCGGGTATGGTAGGATTGCTTTATCAGCAGTTTGCAATCACTATCGCAGTGTCGGTATTGTTATCTGCATTTATCGCACTTTCACTTACCCCGGCACTTTGTTCATTGCTGTTAACACCAATGAACTTATCCAAAGACAGCAGGGGACTGAATAAGTTCTTCTTTAAATTTAACACCTGGTTTGCCAGAGTAACGGATAAATATTCTAACGGGGTAAAATGGTCTTTGAAAAAAGCGCCATTGGTGATGATCATCCTTGCCTGTATTTATGTAGGTACAGTTGGTCTCTTTGTTAAGAAACCTTCAGGATTTATTCCTACGGAGGATGCCGGTATCTTTATCATGGGAGTAACACTTCCTGAGGGTTCATCATCTGCGAGAACTGACCATTTCATGGACAGGATTACAGACAGTATCATGAAAAAACACCCTGAGGTTCAGAATATCTCTGCGATCAATGGTATCAACATCCTGAATAGGTCATTTAAATCGAATGCAGGAACGTTTTTCGTACAGCTGAAAAACTGGGATGAACGTGATAATGATATTCAGAGTGTGCTCACTGATGTCTCTACGATGTTTGCAGGTGATAAGGAAGGTAGTCTGATTGCCGTAACTCCTCCGCCAATTCCAGGTTTAGGTATCAGTGGTGGTTTTACCCTGCAGATCCAGGAACAGCAAACAGGAGATATTAAGAAGTTTGAAGGGGTAGTAGGTAAGTTCCTTGCTGCGGCGAATCAACGTCCGGAGATAGGAATGGCTTATACGCTGTTCAACGCCAGAACTCCAAATTACCAGTTCCATGTAGACCGCGATAAGGCCAAGAAAATGGGCGTTTCCATAGGTGATGTATACAGCACGATCTCTGCCTATCTGGGTAGTAGCTATGTGAACGACTTTACCAAATACGGACGTAGTTTCAGGGTAGTAACGCAGGCGGATACAAATTTCAGAAGCAGTATCCAGGATATGAGTAAACTGTATGTGAAGAATAATAAAGGCGTACCAGTTCCAATCAATACGCTTGTGAGTTCCAACATCACTGAAAATGCTGCGATTATCAATCACTACAACTTGTTCAGATCTATCGAGATCGGTGGATCGGCTAAGCCGGGAGCCAGTTCCGGTGACGCACTACAGGCTTTGCGTGAGGTAGCTGCACAAACACTTCCACCGGGATATACTTATAACTTCTCTGGTTTGAGTTTGGAGGAAACTGAAGCGGGTAACAGCACCACCTTAATCTTCGGACTGATTATCGTCTTTGTATTCCTGCTGCTTGCGGCACTATATGAAAGCTGGTCTGTACCATTCTCAATTCTGTTGGCCGTACCACTGGGATTATTTGGTGCGATTCTCGCGCTGATTTTCCTTCCTAAGCTGGATAACAATATCTATGCTCAGGTAGGTCTGATTACCCTGATCGGTTTGTCGGCCAAGAATGCGATTCTGATTGTAGAGTTTGCGAAAGAGCGTGTTGACTGGGGTATGGAGCTGATTGCTGCAACGATTGAGGCAGTGAAATTAAGGCTGAGACCAATCATCATGACATCCCTTGCGTTTATCCTGGGTGTTATCCCGCTGATCATCTCTACTGGTGCAGGTGCTGTATCACGTCAGACAATCGGTTGGACAGTTGCTGCAGGGATGCTTTCGGCAACGATCCTGGCGCTGTTTATTGTACCGGTATTGTTTGTACTGATCACCAAGATCGCCTACGGTAAGAAAAAACTGGCAGAGCTTGAGGCCAATTACAAACCTGAAGATCATCAGGATACCCTGCATGCAGATTAATTCTGCAGGGTAATACGGTCAACAAAAAGAGCCGCATCATATGATTATGATGCGGCTTTTTTTTTATGTTGAAAATAATACTGTTATCTATGCGTTACAATTCTTAGAAAACGCACCCCTTTCTATGATAATTATTAAAACGTAGTTTATTATGGAAACTCAAAAATCAAACAGTAAGCTGGACCCACAGGTAGAAGCTTTATTAAATCAATTTAAGTCAGCTGCAGCGCAGGATAATGCGGAGCTCAATTACTCTTCTACAGAAGAGGAAATTACTGCACTTCGACAAAACATGGCGGATTTGATTCCGCTTGGAGGATTGCCAGAAACGGTCCTGAACATTACAAATCTGAATATACCTGGTCCGGGAGGACCATTGCCCATCAGAATTTACAAACCTGTTGACAAAACTGTATTGCCTGTGCTGGTGTATTTTCATGGAGGCGGATTCATTGCTGGTAATTTAGACAGTAGTGACACTTTTTTAAGGGCTCTGTGTAACCGTGCAGATTGTTTGATTGTTAGCGTTGATTACAGACTTGCTCCAGAACATCCCTTTCCAGCTGCTACGGAGGATGCATATGCGGCGCTCTTGTGGATCTCAAAACATGCAGATGTTCTCGATGCCGATGCGAGGAAAATAGCCGTAGGGGGAGACAGCGCGGGAGGAATGCTCGCCGCCTTAATGGCACAGCAAGCTGCTAGGGATGGATTAAAATTATCATTGCAAGTTTTACTTTACCCAAATCTTGATGCTACAAATTCAAGTGATTCATGGAAAGAGCTGGGCAGCGGGGAATACCTGGTAAGTCTACAGGAAATGAACAGATGGTATGACCATTATATACCTTCCACATTCAGCAGGGAAAACCCTAAGATATCGCCACTTTTCGCTAGAGACCTGGCTGGACTTGCGCCGGCATTAATTATCACGGCTGAATTAGATCCTTTGCGTGATGAAGGTACTGAATATGCGGCACGACTTAGAAAGTCTGATAACAAGGTGTCAGAGAAGCAGTTTCCGGGTATGATTCATGGATTTGCATCTTTGGCAGGTGTCTTGGACGCCGGAAAAAAATTGATTGATGATGTTGGTGCTTCCCTCGAAAGTAGTTTTCTCTAGATAGCAAGATAGCATGAAGACAGATGTAGATGTCTTCATGCTATTAGTTAATTTATTTATAATTAAAGGTTCCTTTATCGCTGTTAATCGTCACTTGCCTGTGATCAGCCGCTTCTACATGACCAATGATCTGTGCGTCGATGTTAAAGCTTTTTGAGATGGCTATGATACTTTCCGCGATTTCCTGAGGTACATATAGCTCCATTCTGTGACCCATATTAAATACCTTATACATTTCTTCCCAGGCAGTGCCAGATTGCTCCTGGATAAGCTCAAACAAGGGTGGAACTGGAAACAGATTATCTTTGATCACATGGATATCGTCATTGATAAAGTGAAGAACTTTCGTTTGTGCTCCGCCGCTGCAATGTACAAGCCCGTGGATCTGGTTTCGATGGGTCTCCAGTACCTGTTTGATCACTGGTGCATAGGTACGGGTAGGAGATAGGACAAGCTTTCCGATTGTGATTTCAGTGTTTTCATCAATCCTGATTTTATCAGTCAGCTTTTTACCACCTGAAAATACCAGGTCATAAGGCACAGCAGGGTCGAAACTCTCAGGGTAGGCATCTGCAACTGATTTATCAAATACATCATGACGTGCAGAGGTTAGGCCGTTGGAGCCCGTGCCTCCGTTATATTCCGTTTCATAAGTTGCCTGTCCGGATGAAGATAAGCCTATAATTACATCACCTGGCTGGATCTTGTGGTTGCTGATAATATCTTCCCGTTTGATGCGGCAGGTAACAGTAGAATCTACGATGATCGTACGCACCAGGTCGCCGACATCTGCGGTCTCACCACCCGTAGAATAGATAGAAATGCCCATTTCGCGCAGCTCTGCAAGAATTTCTTCTGTTCCGTTGATCACAGCAGCAATCACTTCACCGGTGATGAGGTTTTTATTTCTGCCGATGGTAGAAGATAAAAGGATATGGTCTGTAGCACCTACACAGATCAGGTCGTCCAGGTTCATGATGATCGCATCCTGAGCGATACCTTTCCAAACCGAGATATCTCCCGTTTCTTTCCAGTAAACGTAAGCCAGTGAAGATTTTGTTCCGGCACCATCAGCATGCATAATATTGCAGAAAGCGTCGTCATTACCCAGTATATCAGGGATGATCTTACAAAAAGCCTGAGGAAAAATACCTTTATCTATGTTTTTGATGGCTTGGTGCACATCTTCTTTCGAGGCAGAGACGCCACGCTGGTTGTACCGGTTATCACTCATATTGCTGCAAAGATAGGGAAACGCATGAATGTAGACGATTCAGGCTGAAAAAAAATAACCTCTGCTTTTTAAGGGCAGAGGTTATATTAGTTAAATGAGGATATTTTATTTTAAAAATAATAATTCTCTGAATTTAGGCAATGGCCAAACGCTGTCATCAACCAATTGCTCCAGTTTGTCAGCATGGTAACGGATGTTGTCAAAATGAGATTTAACCTGAGTATCATAAGCGATCGCTTTTTCTCTGTGGTCTTCGATTCCATTAGCAACTTTACGTGCCTCAAGCATCGCATCAATACTACCTTTTACAACAGATAAATGCTCAGATAATTTATTGATAATAGCTACCGGAACATCTAAAGTCTCCTTTGCTAAACCAACTTCTTTCAGGCTCTTTGCATTTTCTAATAATGCATTCTGATAAGATATCGCAGCAGGAATGATCATGGTATTGGCTACCTCGCCCATTACCCTTGCTTCGATCTGAAGTTTTTTATAGTAGTCTTCTAAAAGGATTTCATGACGTGCATGTAATTCGCGTTTAGTGAAAACGTTAGTTTTCTCAAAAAGCTCAGTTGATTTGTCAGAGATGTAAGCATCTAGAGCTACAGGAGTAGTTTTGATGTTGGCCAAACCACGTTTAGCAGCTTCATCTTCCCAGTCCTGGCTGTAACCATTTCCTTCGAAACGGATATCTTTAGATTCTTTAATGTATTTTTTGATAACCGTTAAAAGAGCGATATCTTTTTTCTCTCCTTTTTTAATCAGCTTATCTACGTCAACTTTGAATTTAATCAATTGATCTGCCATGATTGTGTTTAACACAGTCATTGGAGCAGAAGAGTTTGCCGAAGAACCTACAGCACGTAATTCAAATTTGTTACCAGTGAAGGCAAATGGTGAAGTACGGTTACGGTCAGTATTGTCTAAGAGGATTTGTGGGATCTTAGGAATACCTAACCATAAAGCATTGTCTTCTTTGATTTTTTTGCTGATGCGTGAGTGCTCGATTTCATCTAACACTTCGTTTAACTGCTGACCAAGGAAGATAGAGATAATTGCTGGCGGAGCCTCGTTTGCACCTAAACGGTGATCGTTGCTTACAGAAGCAATACTTGCTCTTAAAAGATCTGCATGCTCATGTACAGCTTTGATCGTATTTACAAAGAAAGCCAGGAACATCAGATTGTTTTTTGGAGTTTTTCCAGGAGCAAGTAAGTTTTTACCAGTATCTGTAATCAATGACCAGTTGTTGTGTTTACCTGAACCGTTGATACCTGCATATGGTTTCTCGTGCAATAACACTTTGAAGTTATGTCTGCGGGCAACCTTTTCCATTACATCCATTAACAATTGATTGTGGTCAATTGCCAGGTTGATTTCTTCATATATAGGAGCGCATTCAAATTGCAATGGCGCAACTTCGTTGTGACGAGTTTTAAGAGGAATACCTAATTTCAAGGCTTCATTTTCGAAGTCTACCATGAAAGTGAATACACGCTCAGGAATAGATCCGAAATAATGATCATCCAATTGTTGTCCTTTAGCAGACATATGACCAAACAAAGCGCGGCCGGTTAATGCCAGGTCAGGACGTGCATTGAACAATGCAAGATCAACCAGGAAATATTCCTGCTCGATACCTAAAGAGGCAGTTACTTTATTAATTCCTTTATCAAAATACTGACAAACATCTACTGCAGCTTTATCCAGTGCATTTAATGCTTTCAATAAAGGTGCTTTATAATCCAGGGCTTCGCCTGTATAAGCTACAAATACTGTAGGGATACATAATGTTTTTCCAGCTTTGCTTTCCATGATAAATGCGGGTGAAGAAGGATCCCATGCAGTATAACCTCTGGCTTCGAAAGTATTTCTGATACCGCCGTTAGGGAAACTTGATGCATCAGGCTCTTGTTGTACTAATGCACTACCAGCAAACTTTTCAATTGCACCTTCACTGCTTGGTTCAAAGAATGAATCATGTTTCTCTGCTGTTGAACCTGTCAACGGCTGAAACCAGTGAGTATAATGGGTTGCACCTTTAGACATCGCCCAGTGTTTCATCGCTGTCGCGATTTGGTTTGCATCGTCAGAATTGATTAACTCACCCTGCTCGATTGCCGACACCAATTTCTCATAAACGTCTTTCGATAAGAAATCTTTCATTTTCTTTCTATCGAACACATTAGAGCCGAAAAACTCAGAAATCTTAACCGATGGGGCTATAACTTCCGGGGAAACTCTATTTTGTGCTTCTTTTAATGCATTTGTTCTTAAGCTTTTCATTAGTTTCTTTAAAATTTGACCAAAAATAGAATATTAATTATTAAATGATCAACAATTTCATGTAAAAAATTCAAAATTCTGCAACTTTGTTAGAGCATCTTTGTTTCATTACTTATCCGTACTTCAGATTAACAGATTTACAGCAATTTCCAGCTATCCTATATTGATCTCTAAGGCCGAAAATCTCTTTTGATTTAATGTTTTTTCGTTATGGAATTGGATAATTTATGTCATCATGTTACTGAACCTAATTCTAAATATCATGATTAATATT
The DNA here is from genome assembly GCF_026239695.1 of Pedobacter sp. MC2016-15. Lineage (GTDB taxonomy): Bacteria > Bacteroidota > Bacteroidia > Sphingobacteriales > Sphingobacteriaceae > Pedobacter. Next base: position 484,005 of record NZ_JAPIVS010000003.1, read on the forward strand.
TCATCCGATCTTTACAAATCAAGCTGGACCGAACTGGTGTTTAAAAACAGAAACAAAGCTTATGGTGCCTATCAGCTACGTGCACAATCCTCATCTATTACAATACGATCGCTTCTGATTGTAGCACCCGCTTTTATCCTGCTGTTTGCCGGTCCGGTGCTGTACAGGAAAGTATTTAAAATCCAGCTAGAGCAGCCAATGATGAGTACTCCTGTTGAGGTGACTACCGTTCAGCCTGCAGAGATCAAACCCCCGGTACAAAAAAATGAACTCCCGGCGCCAGAGCCTTCACAGCAAAAGCTGAAAACAGTAAAGCTGCCTTCAAAGATCATAGTAACCGAACAGCCTCAGTTGGATGAGACACCGCCAAGTATCAAAGAAATAGAGGATGCCCTGATCGGACAGGTAAGCCAGGCTGGAGAAGCCAGCCATGACGTTGTTAGTCCGGTTGTTGGCACTGGTGAGGGGCATGGTACAGTACCCGCTGAAGACAATGCGGTGTATGACACGGGCGGTGTAGACCAGTTTCCGGAATTCGAAGGTGGGATGGGCGCCTGGTCCAAATTTATACAGCGCAATCTCCGCTACCCCGAAATGGCTGTAGAGCAGGAAACACAGGGTAAGGTCTTTGTCAGTTTTGTAGTGGAGAAGGATGGTACCGTATCAAATGTTACTGTGGTCAAAGGAATAGGAGGGGGCTGTGATGAAGAAGCCATTCGCGTGATCAAAAAATCACCGCGGTGGAGACCTGGAATGCAGCATAATCTTCCGGTGAGGGTACGGTATAATATGCCTCTGTCTTTCACACTCAGTAAGTAAGAAACACCGGGCCGGCTTCATTTGCCGGCTCTTTGTTTATATTTGCTTCATGTTAAAAAGAATCCATCACGTGGCAATTATTTGCTCCGATTATGCAGCCAGCAAAAACTTCTATGTCAATATCCTGGGACTAAAGATTGTGCAGGAAGTTTACAGGGTAGAAAGAAAATCATATAAATTGGATCTTTCTGTAGGCGGGTTATATCAGATTGAACTCTTCTCTTTTGTGAATCCACCTGAACGAGCTTCCGGACCTGAAGCAAGGGGATTACGTCATCTTGCTTTTGAAGTTGACGATGTTGCAGCAGTTGCCGCTGAACTGAATGCCAAAGGGGTGCTAACTGAAGATGTCAGGGTTGACGAACATACGGGGAACAAGTTTACTTTCTTTACTGACCCTGATGGTTTGCCATTAGAAATCTATCAATCCTGATGGGCAGTATCTTTAAGTTTAAACAATTTGAAGTCGACCAGAATGGTTGTGCAATGAAAATAAATACGGATGGCGTCCTTTTGGGCGCCATTGCTGTTCAGCAGCAGCCCGGCAATATCCTTGACATCGGCACAGGAACCGGGGTGATTGCAATGATGATGGCCCAACGTTATTTATCCGCCAGAGTAGATGCTGTTGAAATTGATCCCTCTGCCGCTGCAGCAGCTGCACAGAACTTCAGTCATTCTCCCTTTGCTGATAGGATGCGCGTTTATCCGGTAGCTTTTGAAAAATTTGCAGCAACAGCAAAATATGATTTGATTATTTCCAATCCTCCTTATTTTGTCAACGACCTGAAGAATAATGAAAAAAGAAAGGAACTTGCGCGACATGCATCTGAGGATTTCTTTGGACTGATGCTGCGTAATGCGGCATCGATGCTCCATAACAATGGTTTTTTATGGATGATCCTGCCTGTTAAACAAGCAGAAGATGTCGTTGTGAATGCGATTCTTTACAAATTACATCTCTCTGTGGTCATTCATATCTACTCCGATAAATCTAAGCAGGAATTCAGACGGATCATCTGCCTGGATTTCGATAGCAGTAAACTGTTGAAGGAAGAGCATGTTTACATTTATCAGTCTCAGGGAGAGTACACCGTACAGTATAAAAAACTTTTGAAGGATTTTTTCCTGGCATTTTAAATACCATTTTACAGATTAAGCAGATTTAAAAAAAAATATTATGAAAAAAATTGGACTCATATCTGATACCCATGGGTATTTAGACGACGCCGTTTTTAAGCATTTTGATGCCTGCGATGAAGTCTGGCATGCCGGAGATTTTGGTCCGGATGTAGCTGAAAAACTCGCCGCCTTTAAACCACTGAAAGGAGTATACGGAAATATTGATGACGAACTGATCAGGAATGAATTTCCTGAGAAAATACGATTTAGCTGTGAACAGGTTGATGTTTTTATGATTCATATTGGTGGCTATCCGGGCAAATATGTGCCCTCTGTAAAGACGGAAATATACAATAAGCCCCCAAAACTATTTATCACAGGGCACTCACATATCTTAAAAGTTATGTTCGATCCCAAGATTCAATGTTTGCACATAAATCCCGGAGCAGCAGGAAGATCCGGATGGCATAAAGTGAAAACTTTAATACGTTTCTGTATTTCAGATGAAAAAATACATACCTTAGAGGCAATAGAATTAGGTAATAGATAACGTATTAAATACACTAAGTAAATTATGTCAGGAATAAAAACACTAGGACAATTCATCATTGAGAAACAAGCTGATTTCTCGTACGCCAAAGGCGAACTTTCCAGATTATTAAGAGATATAGGTATCGCGGCCAAGATCGTGAACCGGGAAGTGAACAAGGCAGGTCTGGTTAATATTCTTGGCGATGCAGGTACGGTCAATATCCAGGGGGAGGGGCAGAAAAAACTGGACATCTTTGCGAACACACAATTTATCTCTGCATTAACCAGTGGGGGAGAATGTTGTATAGTTGCTACAGAAGAGGAGGATGATTTTGTACCCATAGATTCCCCGGTATCAAAGAATGCCAAGTACATTGTATGTATAGATCCGCTTGACGGCTCTTCCAATACAGATGTAAACGTGGCAGTGGGTACCATTTTTTCTATCTACCGAAGAAAATCTACTGAAGGCATGGCTACCATCACCGATGTGTTGCAAAGAGGTACAGAACAGGTGGCTGCAGGGTATGTGATTTATGGTTCCTCTACGATGATGGTCTATACTACCGGCAAAGGAGTGAACGGTTTTACTTTAGATCCTTCCATAGGTGAATTCTGCCTCTCTCATCCCGATCTGAAAATCCCTGAAGACGGTCATATTTATTCTATTAATGAAGGCAATTATGTGCATTTTCCAAAAGGCGTGAAAAAGTATATTAAGTATGCTCAGGTACATGACAGAGCTACAAACAGACCATACACGTCCAGATATATTGGCTCTATGGTAGCAGATATCCATCGCAACCTGATTATGGGCGGCATTTACATCTATCCGACTACGGCCAGTTCACCTAATGGAAAGCTGAGGTTGCTGTATGAATGTAATCCCATGGCCTTCATTGTGGAACAGGCGGGTGGATTTGCTTCAGATGGATTTAAAAGGATATTGGAAATTGAGCCGGTAGAACTGCACCAGCGGTCGTCCATTTTTATTGGCTCCAGGAAAATGGTGAGTATGGCAGAACAGATGATGACAGAATTTGCTCTCGAAGCGGGTCAGATCAATCAATAATTTACAGCAAAGTACTTCTATTTCTCTCAGCCTCGAATTCTGCATCGATTTCGAGGCTTTCTCTTTTCTTGCCCGCTGCTACAGCCAGTTCATCGCATCTTTCGTTTTCTGGATGAGCATTGTGTCCCTTGATCCAGATAAATTTTACATCATGTAGTTTGTATACCGCCAGGAAACGCATCCAGAGATCCTTATTCTTCTTTCCTGCAAAGCCTTTCTTTACCCATCCGAAAACCCATTTTTTCTCTACAGAGTCCACAACATATTTGGAATCGGAATATATAGTAACCTGTTCTCCGGGTTTTTTGATCGCATTCAGACCCACGATCACTGCAAGAAGTTCCATGCGGTTATTGGTAGTCATACGAAAACCACCGCTTAGCTCTTTATAATGACTGCCGGAACGCAGGATTACTCCGTATCCACCAGGACCTGGATTGCCACTTGCTGCGCCGTCGGTATAAATCTCAATCATTTTTTATATTCCTGGTTGGTGATGAACTAAAATTTGTCTGTAAACAAAAAAAGCAGCCGTTTCTGGCTGCTTTTAAAACTTGGGTGGAATATGGGGCTCGAACCCACGACCCTCGGTACCACAAACCGATGCTCTAACCAACTGAGCTAAAACCACCATGTTTTTCAGTTTGACAAAAGTACACTTTTAATGTGTCTCTGCAAATATTTTTGAAGAAGAATTTGAAATAATTTTTAAACAATTCATAAACAGCTTCTTGCAAATGAAAAAAAATAAAAAAAAATTGCTGGCCGGACTAAAGGGGCTAAAATGTCCGCTAAAATGCGAATCTAAGCAGTATGCGCAGATTTAGAAAGAATGGCTGATGTGATTGAATTAACATTGAAATGTTAAATATTTAATATTCTCCAAAAAAGAATGTTCAAACTTTCGTTTTATTCGAAAAGAATATTACATTTGGGCTTACCCTTTCAAGGGTATGTTTTTCATAGGTAGATGTAGGGCCGAAAATTTATTTTCGGCCCTTTTTTGTTCCTGCAGGTTATGTATCTTTAGCCACCTTATGAAGAAAAAGAAAATCATCGTTTCAATTACCGGCGCCAGTGGTTCTATCTATGCTAAACTATTGATGGACAATTTGCAGTCACTTTCATCACAAATTGAAAAAGTGGGTGTAGTGATGTCAGATAACGCTAAGGAAGTATGGCGCTTTGAACTGGGAAACAGTGATTATGATCATTACCCCTTTGATTTCTATCAGAAAATGGATTTCAATGCACCTTTTGCTTCAGGCTCCGCTAAGTTTGATACCATGATCATTATTCCATGTTCGATGGGAACCCTGGGGCGGATAGCACATGGTATCTCGAACGACCTGATTTCAAGGGCTGCGGATGTGATCTTAAAAGAGCGCAGAAAGCTGATCGCAGTTGTCAGAGATACGCCATTCAGCCTGATTCATATCAATAATATGAAAACCGTTACAGAGGCTGGTGGAATCATCTGTCCGGCCAATCCATCATTTTATAGTATCCCCAAATCCATTGAAGAAGTAGCCCAGACCGTAGTGAGCCGTGTGATTGATCTTGCAGGCCTGGAGCAGGAAAGCTACCGCTGGAATGAGGATAATTCGTAAAATTTGACAATCAGCTAATTGTTTGGTGTCTATATGCGCGTCTAAAAAGTTATCTTTGCATTTTGGATAGTTCCGGTATGCTGTCAATAAATACATTTCAGCCGGATAAGCAATGATATACGGATGAAAAAAGTAGCATTTTATACATTAGGTTGCAAGTTGAATTTTTCAGAAACTTCAACTATTGGCCGTCTTTTTATTGATGCAGGTTATGCTGTAGTAGATTTTACCGATGGTGCCGATGTATATGTCATCAATACTTGTTCAGTTACGGAACATGCCGATAATAAGTGCCGCAAGGTGGTAAAAGAGGCCTTAAAGTATGCTCCGAATGCTTACGTTACTATCGTTGGCTGTTATGCACAACTTAAACCGGCAGAGATCGCAGAGATTGAAGGGGTAGATATGGTGCTTGGGGCTGCTGAAAAGTTTCGGATAGTAGAGTATATCTCTGATCTTACCAAATTACCCAAAGTTGTTGTTCATCAGCAAAATATAGAGAAAGTTAACCATAATTTTATTGCTGCTTATTCGATAGGCGACCGCACAAGAACCTTCCTTAAGGTACAGGACGGATGCGACTACCCATGTACCTACTGCACTATTCCGCTGGCCAGAGGTGGGAGCAGGAGTGATACCATCGAAAATGTTGTCAACAGGGCCAGACAGATCGCTGAAAGTGGTGTAAAAGAAATTGTGCTCACCGGCGTTAACCTTGGCGATTTTGGTATCAGAGACGGAAAACGTGAAGATAAATTCTTTGACCTGGTAAAGGCATTGGATGTGGTGGAAGGAATTGAAAGAATCCGCATTTCGTCTATAGAACCTAACTTGCTGAGCAATGAGATCATCAGCTTTGTAGCACAGTCAAAAAGATTTGTCCCGCATTTTCATATTCCTCTCCAGTCGGGTTCTGATAAGATCCTGGGGCTGATGAAAAGACGTTACCGCAGGGACTTATATACCGAGCGTGTAGCAACCATTAAAGCACTGATCCCGGATTGCTGTATTGGAGTAGATGTCATTGTTGGTTTCCCTGGTGAAACACATGACGATTTCCTCGATACCTACCAGTTCCTGAATGAATTGGATATTTCTTACTTACACGTCTTCACATATTCTGAACGTGAGCAAACAGAGGCCGCAGAGATGGCCGGTGTGGTTGCAGGAAGTGCCCGTGCAGACAGAAGTAAAATGCTTCATATTTTGTCGGATAAAAAACGCAGGGCTTTTTACCAATCGCAATTGGGAACAGTCGCAGAAGTGCTTTTCGAGGATGATCAGAAAAATGGATTTATGCATGGCTTCACCAAAAACTATGTGAAGGTAAAAGCAAAATATGATCCTGTGATGGTCAATGAGATTAAAACTGTAAAGCTTGTAGAAATGACTCCCGACGGCGAAGTAGAAGTTATGGAAACAGAAGAAGTTTTAGCACATTAATCCTATATTCGCGTAAAAAAATACGCAAATGTTCCCTACGGTATCCCATTTTATTGAATATGTTTTCGGTGTACAGATTCCTTTACCCCTGAATACTTTTGGACTGCTTGTCGCGCTTGCTTTTGTAGCAGGATACTGGGCTTTTGCAGAAGAATTGAAACGTAAAGAGGCTTTAGGAATACTGCACGCGGTAAAGAAAACGATCATCGTTGGTAAGCCCGCTACTACTAATGAAATCCTGATGAATGCCTTGTTTGGTTTCCTCATCGGTTATAAATTGGTATATGCCTTTTTAAACTACAGTCAGTTTGTGAATGATTCGCAGGGGATCCTGCTTTCGTCAAGGGGAAGTCTCCTGGGGGGATTGTTTTTTGCGGCTGTGTTCGCCTATTGGGATTACAAAGAAAAAAGTAAGTTTAAGCTGAGTCAGCCTAAAAAGGTGGAAGTAACAGAACATCCATATGAACTGACTGGTCATATGATCGTATGGGCAGCGGTATGGGGACTTCTTGGTGCGAAGATTTTTGATAACCTGGAGCATTGGGATAGTTTTGTTAAAGATCCTATCGGCAGTTTGCTATCTTTCAGTGGCCTGACCTTTTATGGAGGACTCATCTGCGGTGGAGCTGCAGTATTGTATATCGCAAAGAAAAATGGGATTAAGCCGCTTCATATGCTGGATGTTGGCGGACCAGGAATGATGCTCGCCTATAGTGTAGGTCGCATTGGCTGCCATTTGTCCGGAGATGGCGACTGGGGAATTGTGAATCTGAATCCGAAGCCTTTTGGCTGGCTGCCCGACTGGCTATGGGCATACACTTATCCAAATAACGTAGCCATGGAAGGTGTGCCTATTCCGGGATGTACTGGTCGTTTCTGTAACGTGCTACCTTTACCCGTATATCCTACACCAATTTATGAGGTGATAGTTTGTTTTATTCTGTTCCTGATTCTATGGCGTATTCGCAGGCATATTAAACTGCCGGGAATGATGTTCGGAATTTATCTGATGATGAATGGTCTGGAAAGGTTTAGTGTGGAGCTGATCCGTGTGAATACAAGATACCATGTTGGTGGTCTTTCTTTCACTCAGGCAGAGCTGATTTCATCGCTGTTGTTCATTTGTGGCCTGCTCCTTGTTGTGTTTGCTGTAAGAAATAAAGAAAAACACGCGAACTACTAAATTAAAAGATTTGAATTACGAATTACTTACTGAACAAGTTATTGCAATCACACGCTTAACAGGCAATTTTATCCGGAAAGAATCCATGAACTTCAATGCAGCAGCTATTGAGCTGAAAGGATTGAACGATCTTGTTTCTTACGTGGATAAAACGGCTGAAGAGCAACTGGTGGACAATCTTTCCAGACTTTTACCCGGCGCAGGTTTTGAAACTGAAGAGGATACGGTAAATAGCAGGGGACAAACTTATAACTGGATTATTGATCCGCTGGACGGTACTACCAATTTCATTCACGGCCTGCCAACATATTCGATCAGTATTGCTCTCTATGAAGAAGAAAAACCCGTTTTAGGTGTGGTATATGAGATTAACAGGGCTGAGATGTTTCACAGTTACAAAGATGCCCCGGCATTTTTAAACAATGAAGAGATCAGGGTTTCTAACAGGAAACATCTTTCAGATAGCTTACTTGCAACGGGCTTCCCTTACTATCAATTTGATAAGCAGCCACAATATATGCAGTTACTGGCCGAACTCATGCAGAAAACGCATGGCTTGCGGAGAATCGGATCAGCAGCAGTGGATCTGGCTTATGTTGCTGCCGGAAGGTTTGATGCTTTCTTTGAGTATAATCTAAATTCGTACGATGTTGCGGGAGGAGCTTTTCTCGTGCAGCAGGCGGGTGGAAGGATTATGAATTTCAGCGGTGGCGATGAGTTTATCAACCAGCGTGAGATCCTGGCTACCAATGCGCTGCTGGATGAGGAAATGCTTGAAGCGCTGCAGAGAAACTTCAATAGCTAAAGACATAAAAAAAGGCGACCATATTCATGTGGTCACCTTTTTTGTAAATTTTGTTATAACTTATAAAGCGTTGGAAACAACTTCTTTAACTTCTGGAACCATACGTTGAAGCAAGTTCTGGATACCTGATTTTAAAGTGATGGTTGAGGAAGGACAGCCGCTGCATGAACCGCGGAGTTCTACTGTAACAACACCTTCTTCAAAAGATTTATAGCTGATTGCTCCACCATCCTGTTCAACAGCAGGACGAACATAGTCATGCAGGATCTGCTGGATTTTCACCTCCAGGTCTGAGCCTTCAAAATCCGGCATTTCTTCAGCAGTAGCTTCTTTAATTTTGTATTCTGATTCAACAGCACCTTTAACAAACTCTTTTAAAATCGGTTCGATATCTGCCCATTCAGCGTCCTCCGTTTTAGTAATGGTAACGAAGTTACTCGCAAAAAACACTCCGTTTACAAAATTAAACTTGAATAACTCCTTCGCAAATGGGGAATGCTCAGCGCTCTCCCTGCTGGCGAAATCTTCACTGCCATTGATCAAAAGTTTATTTACCATAAACTTCATAGTAGCAGGATTCGGGGTTTGTTCTGTATATACGTTAATAGTCATGATCTCTTTTTCTTACAAAAATATAGAATTCATAAATCAAATCCAGATATCGGTGTCTGTTTTAGGTCATTATATGTTAAAACACACCTGTGTAATTGAATGGTGTAATCTGCTTTAATTCCTGCTTCAGGTCTTCGTTAATTTGCAGTCCGTCAATAAAGGCGGCCATGGTATGAGCAGTGATTTTCTCGTTGGTACGGGTAAGATCCTTTAAAGCCTCATAAGGATTGGGATAGGCTTCTCTTCTCAGCACCGTTTGTATAGCTTCGGCAACTACCGCCCAGTTATTTTCCAGATCGGCCGCAATGGCGTCATTGTTTAATAAAAGTTTGTTCAGCCCTTTCAGTGTAGAAGTAATAGAGATAATTGTATGTGCCATAGGTACGCCTACATTTCTTAAAACAGTTGAATCTGTAAGATCCCGTTGTAAACGTGAAATAGGAAGTTTCGCTGCAAAGAATTCGAATAATGCGTTTGCTATTCCTGCATTTCCTTCGGCATTTTCAAAATCAATAGGGTTTACCTTGTGCGGCATAGCCGATGAACCAACCTCACCTTCTTTGATCTTCTGTTTGAAGTAGTTTTTGGAAATATAGGCCCAGATATCCCTGTCAAGATCGATAATAATATTGTTAATCCTTTTTAAGGCGTCACATTGAGCTGCAAACTGATCATAATGTTCAATCTGCGTGGTATGCTGCGCCCTGTTCAACTCCAGGATATTATTGACAAAATTATTGGAGAAATCTACCCAGTTGATGCCTGGATAGGCGATATGATGTGCATTGAAATTACCTGTAGCCCCACCAAATTTGGCACTGTTTGGAATGCTCTTTAAATTATTCAACTGGATCTCCAGTCTTTCAGCAAAAACCAGAAATTCTTTGCCCAGTTTAGTAGGAGAGGCAGGTTGTCCATGGGTATGCGCCAGCAGGGGAACATCTTTCCAATCGCCTGCAAGTTCCTGCAGCCTGCTGATCAGCTGACTGATTTGCGGGTAGTAAACTTCAGATAGAGCCAGTTTGAATGTATATGGAATCGCGGTATTGTTGATATCCTGAGAGGTCAGTCCAAAGTGGATGAACTCTTTATATTCCTGCAGTCCTAAGTTATCAAATCTCTTTTTGATAAAGTATTCAACAGCTTTCACATCATGGTTGGTAATTTTCTCTGTGTCTTTAACTTCCTGTGCATCCTGATCATTGAAATCATTAAAGATAGCACGCAGGCTCGCGTAATTAGACTTATCAAAAGCCGATAATCCAGACAGGCCGGTTTCACATAGTGCGATGAAATATTCAATTTCAACATATACCCTGTATCTGATCAGTGCAGATTCAGAAAAATACTGGGCAAGGTTTTGTGTGGTATTTCTGTAGCGGCCATCAACTGGTGATATCGCTTGTAATGGAGATAAATTCATGAATTAGAATGGTTTTGCAAAATGCAAATGTACCGAAATTCAGGCACAAAAAAAAGGCCTTGGATAAACCAAAGCCCTTTTATAGAGTCTTGAGTAAAGACTATTTTTTAACTGTATCAGCTTTAACTTCAGTAGTTGTAGCTTTAACTGTAGTATCTTTTACAGTTGAATCTTTAACTGTAGTATCAACATCAGTAGTGATAGTTGAAGAATCAGTTACAGTTGTATCAGTACCTTCTGCTTTTTTCTCACCTGAACAAGCTGAAACTGATAAAGTGATTGCTAATGCTGCGAAGCCTAATTTGAATAAGTTTTTCATTTGAATTCTGTTTAAAATAATTAATTAATTTTACAGATTAATACCACAATCTTTAAAAGGTAACCCACCAATTTAAAAAAAAACCAAAGAATATTTTTTTTGTCTAATATTGGGTTACCATTCACGCATAAACGTATTAATTAGTGAGTAATAAGTTAAGCAGTTCAGTTCCAACAGATAGAGAGGTTGTTTTAGGAATACTAAATAACTCAGAAGATGCACTCAATAGGCTGTACACAGGGTATTTCCCGATGATTTTACAGTTTATCATGAATAATAACGGTGACGAAGATGATGCGAAAGACGTTTATCAGGAAGCGATTATTGTTTTGTATAATAAAATCAGGAGTGGTGATTTTGAGTTAAGCAGTAAATTAAAGACCTATATATATTCAGTATGCCGGCGGATATGGTTAAAAAAACTTGCACAGCAAAGTAAGAAAACCACTAACCTGTCAGAACTTGATGACGTAGTAGCAGTAGAAGTAGACCTGGAACAGCACGAAGAGAAGGAGCTCCTATTTGAGAAAATGGGCTCAGCCCTGATCAGCCTCGGAGAACCATGCAAAACGATTATTCAGGATTTTTATATTAATAATCTCTCCATGCAGGATATATGCGAGAAGTTTGGCTACACCAATACGGATAACGTCAAGACTCAAAAGTATAAATGTATGCAGCGGTTAAAGAAATTATTTTTTCAAACCTAATACGCAATGAGGAACGATATAGAGTTGGACGCGATGATTGAGGATTATCTGAAAGGTAATCTTACAGCTGCTGAAGCGGAAGCTTTTGAGCAACTGAGAACTAATGACCCTGTAGTTGACCATAAGGTAGTTGCACATAAGGCTTTTCTGGAGACACTCACACAATACGGTAAAGTTTTATCCCTGAAACAGCAGATGGATAACGCACATGCACAGATAGATGTAGAAGCAATGGCTGAAAAAATGAGGCCGCATCCTTCTTTCATCGTCAATCTATGGCGTAAAAATAAGTCGGCCGTGGCTATTGCGGCATCCTTCCTGTTGCTGACTATATTTTCGGTGTACTCTATACAGCATAACAGCAAACAAAATGGCACTTATGAGGTGATGCGCCGTGAAATCACGAATATCAGAAACAATCAGAATAAACTGGTCAGGACACTGAACTCAAACGGTCCTGCACCGAAAACAAGAAAAGGACCGTCTGGTCTGGCTAAATTCGGGGGTAGTGGTTTTGCCCTGACAGCAAATGGTTACCTGTGTACCAATTACCATGTGATCAGGGATGCTGATTCTATATACGTGCAAAAGAACGGGGAGTCATTCAAGGTGAAAGTTGCGTATTTTGATGCTCAGTATGATATCGCTATTCTCAAGATCATTGATAATACTTTCACGCCTTTATCAAACCTTCCCTACAAGCTGAAAAGAAATGGCGTGGGTATGGGAGAGGATGTATATACACTTGGTTTTCCAAAGGATGATGCAGTTCTGGGTGAGGGTTATGTGAGTTCAAGAACAGGACATAACGGTGATACTACTCAGTACCAGGTATCTATTCCAATTAATCCTGGAAATAGTGGTGGAGCAGTATTTGATAACTATGGTAATATCGTAGGTATGATCACAGCTAAAGAAAATCAGGTTGAAGGTGCTGCATTTGCAGTGAAATCAAAACATATTCTGGAAGCTTTAAACGCTATTCCTTCTGATTCTCTGGGCAGAAAAGTGGTACTGTCAAAAAAGAACCCCTTGCAGGGGCTTAACAGAACTAAACAAATTGATAAGATCCAGGACTTCGTGTATATGATCAAAGTATATAATTAGAGTTCTCCTTGTATTGAAGGCCCCTGAATTTAAGTATTCAGGGGCTTTTTTATGTACCGGTAATTCCTGATAGAAAATTGTTCAAAATCTGATCATATTGTTAATATTGTATTTGGATTAGTATTTGATCCTGTTTTGTATGGAGTTTGGAAAAGTAAGACCTGAAGACGTTCCGTCAATCAACTTTAAGTTACCTGAAGACGGGCAGCAAAATTCAAAAGTATTAAATAAAAAAAATGAGGCCACTGCAGATATCTTTATTGGCTGTGCCAAATGGAGCTTACCGGAATGGGTAGGCTTTCTTTATCCGCTTAAAACTAAAGCCGCGAATTTTCTGCCTGAGTATGCCAGGCACTTTAATTCTATTGAATTAAATGCTGCGTATTACAAGATCCCCAGTATTGAAACTGTACGGAAATGGCAGAAACAAGCTGCGGGAAATGCGAAAAACGGCTTTTTGTTTTGCCCGAAGTTCCCTGAAACGATCAGTCACCATAAGCGGTTAAAAGGAGCTGAAAGTGCTACAGATGAGTTTCTTGCCTCTGTTGTGGAGTTTGGGGAAAGTCTGGGGCCTTGCTTTCTGCAGATGAGCGATAGCTTTGGCCCTAACAGTTTAAGTACGCTCGCTGATTTTCTCCGCTCTCTGCCAGAAGACCTGAATGTGTTTACGGAGTTAAGGAATGAGGAATGGTTTTCAGATCCTTCATACCGCAAACAGGTATTTGAACTTTTCAGCAGTTTACATGATGGTGCCGTGATTACTGATGTAGCCGGCCGAAGAGATGTTTTGCATATGGAAGTAACTATTCCCGAGGTTTTTATCAGGTTCATTGGCAACGGGGCAGCCTTCAGGGAGGCCGATTATGCACGGATTGATGCCTGGGCAGAGCGTATCAAAACCTGGCAGGACAGGGGGCTGAAAAAGGTCTATTTCTTTTTGCACCAGCATGACGAGCTTGAATCTGTTCGTCTGGCTGCTCATACAGTAAAATCCTTCAATCAAACATTGGGAAGTCAAATTCCGGAAATACAGTTGCAGCCCAGCTTATTTATTTGACATCAGCGAAATATCTACTATATTAGTAGTCTTATAAGCGGTGTCACCGGTTTTGGGAGTCAATAATTGTGTTTGCCAACTGAATTGTTGCTGCTTTTGAATAGGTCGCCTGTAAGTTAAATAAATAATATCCAGGTATTTTAAATTAAATAAGAAGACTATGAGTATCAGAATCGGAGATGTTGCTCCAAATTTTAAAGCTAAAACTTCAATTGGTGATGTTGATTTTTACGAGTTCCTGGGCGACGGCTGGGGAGTACTTTTTTCACATCCTGCAGATTATACCCCGGTTTGTACTACTGAGCTTGGGCGTACAGCACAACTTAAAAGCGAGTTCGAAAAGCGAAATGTAAAAGTGATCGCTGTAAGTGTAGACCCTGTTGAATCACATCAGTCATGGATCAGCGATATCAATGAAACACAAAATACCACTGTAGAATTCCCTATCATCGCTGATGAAGACAGGACTGTTTCTAATCTTTATGATATGATTCATCCGAATGCCTCTGAAACGCAGACAGTACGATCGGTATTCGTGATTTCGCCAGATAAAAAGGTGAAACTTATCATTGTATATCCAGCTTCAGTAGGTAGAAATTTCAATGAAATTCTGAGGGTAATAGATTCACTTCAGCTGACTGCTGAATACACTGTGGCTACACCGGCAGATTGGCAGGATGGTGACGATGTAATCGTAATGAACAGCATCAAGACAGAAGATATACCGGACAAATTTCCCAAAGGTCACAAAGTTATTAAACCTTACCTCAGAACCACCCCGCAACCGAACAAATAATTTTTAAAACTTATTGATTTTCTTTAAGTTTGATATAGCTGAGAACTATAAAGAAATATTAATTTATACATTGGAATTTTATGAGTAACGGAAAAGTTAAGTGGTTTAATAAACAGAAGGGGTACGGTTTTATTGTCTACGATGGCAACAAAGATATTTTTGTTCATTTTAAAGACGTCCTGGGAGGAATTGACAGCCTCCAGGAGAACGACGAAGTTGAGTTTGACGTAGCCGAAGGAAAAAAAGGATTACAGGCAGTAAAGGTGAAAAAAGTCTGATTTACTTTTAACTCTAACAATAAAGCTTTCCGGGGCAGGGAAGCTTTATTGTTAGTAATGCTGCTGGATACTGCATTTTAGTATGATTTTGCCCCCATGCGCTGACTGGCTGAAGATCATAAATTGTGTGTCATCAGGTTTGATCTGGTATTTTTCTACCAGACTGGCTGCCTTCTCAGGATAGTTTCTTACGATTACATTCCCCCGCAGATTTTTTTCTTTCTTAACTGCTGCCGCAGATAGTACCTCCTCAATTTTAAATATCCTGCCGGGAAATGCATTATTCATCTCATCAGACAGATATAACTGAGTTTGAGCATGGAATTTCTTCAGTCCATATCTCTCCGCAATAAGATTAAATGCACTACTTTTTAACAGAGCTACATCAGGTTCATATAAATACTGTCCTTTTTCAGGAGTACTGCTGATTACCACTGGCCCATCATCACCGATCGAAAATTCGAAGTGCTTCTGAGTGGTATTTAAGGTGGTACACACGATTTGTACAGGACCTGTATATTCCTTCTCCAGTATCCAGATCAGTTCCTTGCACTCATTTTTAACGCTCACAATGTGAATGGCTGCTACCTGTCTTAATTCCTTAAGCCCGGCACTGATATCTAAAAGGGGGGCTGTTTTAATCAGCAGGCGGTTCGTGTGATCCAGCAACAGGTCCAGATTACTGACAACGTCTGGGGTGCAGTCTTTTAGCATAAAAACTTTTCCAGCACTGCTTCTTCTTGCAGGATCTATGTAGATGGTTGCAAATCTCTCCTCATGTTCTCTCAGGTATGCAATGCCATCGGCAGCAATAAAGTTGGTATGTTCCTGTTCAAGAAGAGGCGCGTTATATTTGGCAATTGCTGATAGTTCCTCATTGATCTCGCAATGAACAACTGCCTCGTTTACTTTTGAAAAATAATAACTGTCAACACCGAAACCACCAGTGAGGTCAATCAAGCGGCCGCCCTTGCTCAATCCGGCTTTGTAAGCCGCGGTGAGCTCAGAAGAACATTGTTCTACAGACAAAAGCGGGGGGTAGTAAATACCTTTTGTAGCAAACCAGGCAGGAAGTTTTTTTGCAGACTTTTTCATGGCTGCAATCTGGGCCGACAACTCCTGTCCGGAAATACCGGGAAAAGGACTTTTTGCCATTGCAATCTTATGCACATCGGCATGCAGATGCTCCCGGATGTAATCCTGAACTTCGCTATCAGTAATAAGCTTATTCAAGGGCTGATTTATCTTTCATCACCATCTGGCAGGTGTGACGGCTCTTTACCTCCAGCAAAATCTCTTTATTGGTACTCACCCTGTTGATCGTATCCTGGTTGTAATATCGGATAGTGACTAATTCAAGCCCCTTGTTGTATTTTACTTTGTATAAGACCGACAGATCCGAGATCAGGTTGCTGATTTTTTCTTCGTCATTATCCACACTCACGGAAAAGCTGATCGCAGAATTAAGCATTGTATTTACTTTCACCTTGTGCTGGTGGAAAAGGTTAAAGATATCACTCAGGTTTTCTTCAATGATAAATGAAAAATCCTTTGGAAAGATCGAGATCAGTACCTGGTTCACCTTAAAAATAAAAGATGGTACCGGCAGCGGGCAGTTCTCACCGTTTATTTGAGTTCCCTCACCTTCAGGATGTAGGAAAGATCTCACATACAAAGGGATATTTTTGTTCTGTAAAGGTTTGATAGTTTTTGGATGAATCACTGTAGCACCGTAATACGTCAGCTCTATAGCATCGTGGTAAGACAGCTGCGGAATTTTTTCCGTCTGGTCAAACCATTTCGGATCCGCATTCAGTACGCCCGGCACATCTTTCCAGATGGTCACCGCAGTTGCATCAAGACAGGCGCTGAATATCGCTGCTGAATAATCCGATCCTTCTCTTCCAAGGGTCGTGGTGAAATTCTCGCTCGTACTGCCAATAAATCCCTGGGTAACTGCAATTCCTTTTTCCAGCACAGGTTTGAGATGTTTCTGGACTTCTGCAGAGGTTTTATCCCAGTCTACCTTTCCCTCGCGGTAAGTATTGTCTGTTTTGATAAAATTACGTGCATCAACCCAACTCACAGGCAGCCCGTTTTCTTTTAGGTAGGCAGCAACAATCTTTGTAGACAGCAGTTCGCCGATAGAAACAATCTGATCGTAAATATAATCAGGGGCGTCATTAGCCTCTTCTTCGAGCAACCATTCTATTTCAACAAAAGAATTGGCTACGTCATTATAAACGGGATGCTGATGGTCACTGAAAAGCGCCGTTATAATATCAAAATGATAAGTTTTAATATCTTCAAGCAGTTCATGCGTATTATCCTGCCCAAAAACATAAGCATTGGAAAGTTCTTCCAATTTGTTGGTTGTTTTTCCCATCGCTGAGATTACAATCAGTAGCTGAGTCTGTGCAGCCTTTTTAATAATTTCTGCCAGGTTTTTCACCGCCTGCGCATTTACAACGGAAGCACCGCCAAATTTGTATACTTCCATGTTTATTTGAAATTGATTAAAACGGAACTTTCTTTCATGATGTCATTGATTTTTGAGAAAGGCACAAGTAATTCTGTTGTACCGGCAGCGTAGGCCTTGATCTCATAAGGGTTATAAAGGAATTTGATGCCTTCTTTTGTAAGAGTAAATGTTTCAGGCAGGGTAAACACCCCCTGGTCGAAAAAATACCCCTCAGATAAACTCGCATTTGGAGCCAGATTCTCATTTCTTCTGAAAATATTTTCGCCGATAGCCCTCAGCTTTGGCATCCCATCAGCAGTAATGATCGAATCAAGGGTGATCGTCTGGTATGTTTTCGGATTATAGTTAAAATACGTGAAGAGATAATTTGGATGTGCACCGCCTTTATAATCTGAGAACACCAGCAGCACCGAGATATAGTTGGGGTAGTTAGCTTTTACCTTCATGTCCAGTTTCTGAAACCAGGTTTCTTCCGACCCTTTATTGGCTGCGATGTACGTATCGTATTCTTTGATAAATCCTGTGGTCAGCTCCTTATAACTTTTGCTCAGGCCCTGCTTTCCTGAGATACCAATCACACGGTCCTCCAGAAACTTATTCACCGTCTGGTCCTGGAAAACCGGATAAACTACTACAGCCTTTGCTGTATCAGTAACCAGTTTATTGCTAGAGACCCGGGCTTTACCATAAACTTTTACAGAATCATAGGAATAGGATAGAGAGTCGGTATCTGCCGCAGTAACTGCAGTACTTGCAGAATCAATAACCTTCTCCGTTTTCTTTTGGCTGCAGGCATACATTCCTGTAACTGCCACAAGTGCCAGTACTATTTTCTTCATCTTATAATTGTTCTTTACTGAAAGATGCATTTAACCATCCGTCTTCCAGTTGTGACTCATATTTACGGTAAAAATTCAGGGCCGGCTCATTCCAGTCGAGCACCTGCCATGACATACCATTATAATTTTTATCCCTGGCTTCTTTCATCACGCGTTCAAAAAGGAGTTTCCCTACACCCTTACCTCTGGCTGCTTCGGTAACAAGGAAGTCTTCAAGATATAAACGACAGCCCTTCCAGGTAGAGTATCTTGTGTAGTAAAGGGCAAAGCCAATAATTCCATTATCATTCTCCGCGACAAAAGCTTTCCAGACCGGCTGCTCCCCGAAGCCTGCTTCAGCAAACTCCGCAAGGGTAACAGTAACTTCTTCAGGCATTTTCTCATACACTGCCAGCTCATGAATAAGCTCGAGCAGGCGCGGGCAGTCTGCTTCTACCGCAAATCTCAATTGAATATCCATCTATGCTTTGTAATGTTTGATTTTTCTGACACCAAAAATGCTGCTTCCGATTCTGATCATGGTACTGCCTTCCTCAATTGCCAGTTTGTAATCTCCTGACATACCCATGGACAACTCTTTAAAAGAATCTTCTTTTCTGAAAAAACTCACCTTAATGCCATCAAATAATACTTTCAACTCCTGAAATTCATCTTTTGTTTGTTTCTCTTCCGCATTGTTGCTTGCTATCCCCATCAGTCCGGTGATGCGAATGTTTTTCATCGCCAGGTATTCTTCAGACCTTAACAGTTCGATAACCTCGGCATGGTCAAGTCCAAACTTGGTATCTTCGTCAGCAATATATACCTGTAGCAGACAATCGATTATACGGTTGTGCTTTGCAGCCTGCTTATTGATTTCTGTCAGCAGTTTAAGACTGTCCACCGACTGGATAAGGCTGATGAAAGGAGCAATGTATTTTACTTTGTTGGTTTGTAAATGGCCAATCATATGCCATTCGATATCTTTTGGGAGTGCCTCTGCTTTTTCTGCCAACTCCTGTACGATATTCTCCCCAAAAATACGTTGGCCTGCATTGTATGCTTCCAAAACAGCTGCCGCATCATTGAATTTTGAGACGGCGATCAATTCAACATTTTCCCCTTCTAGTTCCTTTTTATATTTTATTAAATTGTCTGCTATGCTCATTTATCAGTATTTTTGGTAAAATTAACAACCTTAGTTCAAATTGCTAAGAAAAAATAATGTTTTACGTACGATGAGAAGATTTTGTTGGGCAGGCCTGGTATTCCTGATTGCAGGGTGTAAGCCCGTAATCCCAAAGGATATTATCCAGCCGCATGATATACGTCTGGTCTTATATGATATGCATGTTGCTGATGGCTACGTCTCTACTATCCCCATCCCTGACTCAGCCAGGAAGGTGGCTGCTTCTTACTATAATGCGATCTACAAAAAATACGGTATAGATTCTGCCAAGTATACGAGGAGTATGAATTACTATTATGATCACGTGGAGTCCCTGAGTTCTATTTACAAAGACGTAACAGCAAATCTTCAGAAATCAAAAGATAGTATGGACAAGGTCCAGGCTAAGATCCTTAAGAAAGAAGAAGCTATAAAGAAGTTTAAGAAAGACAGTGCAGACAAAGCCGATCCCAAGAGGGTAATTGCCAGGGCAGATTCTCTGAAAAAAGTTAAAAAAGACAGCCTTGATAAAATAGACCTGGAGAAAAAAGCGAAAGAAATGGCTGTCAAAAAAGAAAAGAAAGACAGCGCGGAAAAAGCGAAACAGAAGAGTGTGAAGAAAGATGCTGCGCCTAAAAAGGTAATATAAAATGATATATCCCGATAATTGTTTAGATAGACTTGGCTTTAATGAAGTCAAGCAACTGATCTATAAGCACTGCCTCAGTCCGATGGGACAATATATGATCGGTAAGATGCAGGTGATGACCAAATATGATCAGATCAACAAATTTTTAAGACAGACCAAAGAATTTAAAAATATCCTGGAAAACCAGGAACCCCTGCAGATCAGCAGCTTTTTTGATATCAAATCGCTCGCAGACAAAATCAGGGTTGAAGGCACGTACCTCCTGGAAGAAGAGCTGTTCCAGATTTACCTGTCCCTGCAAACCGTTTTCTCTGTTCTTCGTTTCTTCGAGGAAAGGGCAGGAGTGTACCCTAATCTGGAGGCGCTCTTTGAACATATCCCTGTAGAGAAGAATATTCTTAAGAAAATTGAAACGGTACTGGATGCCAAAGGCAAGATTAAGCCCAATGCTTCCGCGAAGTTACAGGAGATTACTACCGATATCGCTAAGGGAGAGCAGGAAGTGCGCAAGCGTATGGACAGCATCTACAAACAGGCTGTTTCCAGCAACTGGGTTGCAGATGGCAGTCTGACCATCCGTGATGGCAGGATGTGTATCCCCATCATAGCAGACCATAAACGAAGGCTCAAAGGTTTTATCCATGATGAATCGGCCAGTGGTCAGACAGTGTATCTCGAACCGGAAGAAGTATTTACACTCAACAACAAAATCCGGGACCTGGAATTTGATAAAAGACGTGAGATCATCAGGATCTTAATTGCGCTGACGGACGATCTGAGACCCTACCAGCCACTGCTTATTTCTTATCATGGTTTCCTGACCAAGCTGGATTTTGTGAGGGCAAAAGCTTTGTTTGCCATCGAAGTGGAGGCAGATATGCCCGTATTGGTTGCAGAACCCAGGATCAGACTGATCAATGCCCGTCATCCCTTATTATATTTATCATTTAAAGAGGATAAGAAAACGGTTGTACCGCTCAATATTCACATGAATGAAAGTCTGAGGATTGTCCTGGTATCCGGACCAAATGCCGGTGGGAAGTCCGTTTGTATGAAAACGGTTGGTTTGCTGCAGCTCATGATGCAGTCGGGGCTGCTGGTTCCTGTACATGAATCAAGTGAGATGGGTATCTTCGACAATATCTTCGCCGATATCGGTGATGATCAGAGTATCGAGAGCGATTTGAGTACCTACAGTGCGCACTTGACCAAAATGCGTCATTTTGTTGCCCATGCTACCCCAAAAACGCTGGTGATGATCGATGAGTTTGGTACCGGTACTGATCCGCAGTTTGGCGGCCCCATGGCTGAGGCTGTGCTGGAAGTATTGAACAATAAGAAAGTAAGAGGTGTAATCACAACGCACTATTCCAATCTGAAACTGTTTGCCGGTAATACCGAAGGACTTGAAAATGCATCAATGCTGTTTGATAACGATAAGATGAAGCCACTCTATGTGCTGGAAATCGGTAAACCTGGTAGTTCCTACGCCTTCGAAATCGCACAGAATATCGGCCTGCAAAAAGAAGTGCTTCAGTTGGCAAGAGAGAAAACAGGTACCAATCAAAACCGTATCGACAGCCTGCTGGTCGATCTGGAGAGGGAAAAGAAACAGATTTATGATACTAAAATCAACCTGGCCAATCAGCAGAATAAAGTAAAGAACCTGGTGGCAGAAAATGAAAAGTTGCAGGTGTTCCTGGATGAGAACAGGAAAACGCTGATCAAGGAGGCTAAACTTGAAGCACAGGCAATTATCAAAAATGCCAATAAGCTGGTGGAGAATACGATTGCAGGTATCAAGGAAAACCAGGCCGATAAAGTGGCAACCAAAGAGCTGAGACAAAATCTGCAGAAAAAACTGGTTGAGCATCAGGTGAAGGAAGAGAAGAAGCCTGAAAAAGCTGTGCCGCTGAGTACGCCTATAGAGGTGGGCGACTGGGTGCAGTTACTCAATTCAGAAACTACTGGTCAGGTGCTCGAGATCAACAGGGGCAACCTCGTGCTGGCTTTAGGAGATCTGCGCTCGGTGGTGAAAAAAGACCGTGTACAAAAAATCAGCAACAAGCAGGCAAAAAAGGCAGTGCAGAGCAATTCCTTTTCAGGAAGGATTTCTGAAGCCATCAGCAGCTTCAATGCAGAGCTGGATCTGCGTGGAATGAGGGGAGAAAATGCGATACAGGAAGTCGAAAAGTATATGGATAAGTCGATCATGCTCGGTTTTCCTTTTATAAAACTGATCCATGGAAAAGGGGATGGTATACTCAGAAAACTGATTCGCGAATACCTGAAAAAATACCGGGAGGTAAACAGAGTTGAAGATGAGCATGCCGACAGAGGAGGAGACGGGATAACTTACGTGTATTTCAACTGATTAGATAAACATTTCCTGATCTGAGCTGTTGTAGTAGAAACCCTCTGCTATGAAAAAACTTTTTACTCTGATTTTCAGCTTGTTTGTATTTACGGCTTGTGAAAAAAACAAGGGCGAGGGGGGCGGAAAGGTGCTGCCTGATGCCGAAATAAAAACTGAAGTACTTACGCAATCGCTGATCTTCCCCTGGGAGCTGGTCTATGGCCCCGATAGCTATATCTGGTTTACCGAACGGGGTGGCAAGATCAGCCGTCTGAATCCCAGAAATGGGGTGATTGCGCTGGTGCACACCATTCCTGATGTAACGAGTACAGGAGAGGGTGGTTTGCTTGGGATGACTTTACATCCCGAATTTACCACCAGCCCATATGTATACGTCGTGTATGATTACCGCAATGCGGGAAACTATAGGGGCAAGGTTGTACGTTTCACTTTCAACAATGGGGTGCTGATAGAACCACTGGTGCTGCTCGACCAGATTCCTGCATCTTCTGTACACAATGGATCGCGCTTGCTGATCAGCGCCGACAAAAAGCTGCTGATCACTACAGGTGATGCCAGTGTCGCCACTAATGCACAGGATAAAAATAGTTTATCAGGTAAGATACTGCGGCTTAACCTGGACGGGACGATTCCAGAAGATAATCCCTTCCCAAATAATCCGGTCTGGAGCTTCGGACACCGTAATCCCCAGGGACTCGTGCTGGCTAATAACAAATTATATTCCTCTGAACACGGGCCTGATAATGACGATGAAGTTAACCTGATTGTGAAAGGCAAAAACTATGGCTGGCCAAATATCGAAGGCCTCTGCAATACCACTGAAGAACAGGCTTTCTGTGCGCTGAATGATGTGGCAGAGCCGCTTATAGCCTGGACACCTACAATTGCCCCTTCAGGTATGACGTATTACAATTCTGATTTATTGCCGCAGTGGAAAAATTCCCTCCTGATGGTCACCCTGAAAGGCACCAAGCTGGTACAACTAAAGCTTGACGATGCTGGTGAAAAGGTGATCGAGAGCAAAGATTTTTTCCTCAATCAGTTCGGCAGGATCAGAGCAGTATGTCAGTCGCCCGAAGGCAGAATCTATCTCGCTACCAGCAACGGATCCAATGATAAAATTATAGAGGTATCTTCAAAATAAATCTATAATTTAGTTGCCAAACCAAATATATGATCAACAAAAAAGTATCGGGGGCCGACGAGGCTATTCGCGATATCACCAACGGCAGTACGCTGATGCTTGGTGGTTTCGGACTTTGTGGTATCCCGGAAAACTGCATCGCCACACTGGTGAGCAAGGGGGTTAAGGAACTCACATGTATTTCTAATAATGCCGGGGTAGACGATTTTGGAATCGGACTGCTGCTCAAAACCAGGCAGGTCAAAAAAATGATATCCTCCTATGTAGGGGAAAATGCCGAATTTGAACGTCAGCTGCTGAGTGGCGAGCTGGAAGTAGAACTCATTCCGCAGGGAACATTAGCTACGCGATGTATGGCTGCCGGATATGGAATGCCGGCAATATTTACTCCTGCCGGAGTAGGGACCGAGGTTGCGGAGGGAAAGGAAACACGGAATTTTAATGGTAAGGATTACCTGATGGAATATGCATTTGATGCTGATTTTGCGCTGGTAAAAGCCTGGAAGGGCGATACTGCCGGGAACCTGATCTTCCGTTCTACCAGCCGAAATTTTAATCCTGTGATGGCCATGGCAGGCAGGGTCACCATTGCTGAAGTTGAAGAACTGGTGGAGCCGGGCATGCTCGACCCAGACCATATCCACACTCCCGGGGTATACGTACACCGTATTTTCCAGGGAACCGCCTATGAAAAAAGAATCGAACAACGTACCACCAGGCCACGCAGCTAAGCAATCAGATTTTTATGTTAGACAAAAATGGAATAGCGAGACGCATCGCTAAGGAAATAAAAGACGGTTATTATGTCAACCTTGGGATTGGCATTCCTACTCTTGTAGCCAATTATATCCCTGATGGAATTGATGTTGTGTTACAGTCGGAAAATGGATTACTGGGCATGGGGCCTTTCCCCTTTGAGGGGGATGAAGATCCGGATATGATCAATGCGGGTAAACAGACAATTACTACGCTGCCGGGTTCGGCAGTATTCGATTCTGCGATGAGCTTTGGAATGATCAGAAGCCAGAAGATCGACCTCACAATTCTCGGTGCCATGGAAGTTTCAGAAAATGGAGACATTGCCAACTGGAAGATACCGGGTAAAATGGTAAAGGGAATGGGAGGTGCAATGGATCTGGTAGCTTCTGCAAAGAATATCATTGTTGCTATGCAGCACATCAATAAAGCGGGGGAGAGTAAATTGCTGCCGAAATGTACATTGCCTCTGACAGGAGTAAATTGCATCAGAAAGGTAGTGAGCGAACTGGCAGTATTGGATATTTTACCTGAAGGCGGTTTCAGACTCATTGAGCGGGCGCCGGGAGTGAGTGTTGATTTTATTGTTCAATCTACTGCCGGGAAACTTTTCGCTGATGCGGATGTCAAAGAAATGGACTTAAACTGATCCCCTAGGGGATCAGTACGGTTTCTTTTAATTCATCTGATATTTCCTTGGAGATCGTAATGATATCATCAGCCACATGTTTATTGTTCATGATGACCTTTTGACAAGATTCTTTATAAGGTAACAGATATTGCTTGTACGCCGGCATGACATGATTTACCCATTGGTACATCACCATATCACGCGTATATCCGCGTTCGATTTCATCACGTGAGATCCTTCTGTTCAATGTGATTTCTTCATCAGCATCCATAAAGATCTTCAGATCGAAGAGTTTTGCTATTTCAGGGTAATGGAATACAAAAAGCCCCTCGACAATGATGATGGGGGCACTGGTGATATTCAGCAGCCGCGCATTCTCTTCATTGACGTTAAAGGTATACTCTTTTTTCTCAATTGTTCCTCCGGAGATCAGCAACTTCAGATCATGCAATAACTTCTCATCGTCTATCCCTTCCGGTACATCAAAATTGATCCATCCGTTTTCATCAATCTTTTGGAGCTCCTTTGCCCTGTAGTAATCATCCTGCGAAATCAGACATACTTCTTCTGCTGTAAAATGATGTAGAAAACATTTTAGAAAAAAAGTTTTACCAGAGCCGCTTCCCCCTGCAACACCTATAATATAAGGCCTGTTATTGTTCATTCGCTTGTCCACCATACGTTAAATTGCACAAAAAACGCTTGTCTAATGCACCTAATGCATCAGCCACTGCTTTTGTCATTACAATGATAACATCTTTTGTGGACTCATGCTCTGTAAATTTACCAACAACCTTCGCAAATGTAGATCTGTTGCTCATCGGATTGGTGATTTTCATGATCGTTCCGATAGGAGCGGTACGGTGCAGAACAAGCATTTTCGACGAATCCAGATCCGGATCAATGATCCATACTCCGGTGCCTTTTTCGTCCATCTGGGTTAATCCGTACCGGCTTGGAGGCAGGCGCAGTGAAGGGTTTTTGATTACATCGGTAGAGTCCGGATCAACCATCTCAGTAGTATCACCTTTTACAGGGTACTGCCCGCTGATCAGCAACTTCTGTCCCACATACAGGGAGTTATTGCTCAGATTGTTTTTTGCTTTCAGCTGATCTAAAGTAAGGTTGTACTTGCTGGCGATAGAGTACATGGTCTCATTGCCGGCAACAGTATGCACCACTAAAGGATCTTTTCCCGCCGGGTTTTCCTGCGCAGCAGCGGGAACAACCTGTTTTGCAATCTGTGCTGTTTCAGCCTTTTTTGAAGTGTCAGGTTTTTTGTTCTGGCCCTGTGGAGAAGTTGTGCTTACAGGGCTAGCTGAGTTGGTAGTTGCAGGTGGCGGAGTGGCAGAGGCAGCAGCATTTCCTAAAGCAGAAGCTTTTGAAGAAGCCGGGGCAGGAGGAGCTACCGTAGTCGCCGGAGCAGCTGCCGTAGTTGTGGCTGCTGAAGTTTCCTCCGTTGCAGTTCCCTCTTTCGCGGGAATTTTCAATACCTGGCCAATCTGCAGATTGATAGATCTCAGGTTATTCACTCTTTTGATCTCGTCAACAGTAGTTCCATATTTATTCGCCAGCATATTCAGGTTTTCTTTACGCTGTACGGCATGTTCAATCAGGTTTGTATTTTCTTCCTGACTGTTTGAGGCCGCAGGATTGCTCTGTGTGGCAGCAGGACTGGTAGCCGGGCTATTCTGCGAAACATTTCCCGCTGCCGGTTTTTTTGAAGTTTGCTCATTTCCTGAAAACGGAAGTTCGGTAGGAACTTTAATGATCACCCCTAATGATAAGTATTTATCATTGTTGTAGGTCATGATCACTTTGGGGCTGATGTTGTACCTTCTGGAAATGGAGTAGTAAGTATCTTTGGCAACTACCTGGTGAAGAATGACCTTTTTTCCTTTTGCATTTTCAACGCCTATTGAATCTCTCAGCTCGCTGGCTTTAGCAGTCGCTAAATTCAGAGAAACAGCAAATATTGCCAGTATATAATATCTATGCATTAATGTCCTTATGAATGATTAGTTAGGCAATTATACGAATAATATATAAGAGCCTGCATTATGAATATTAAACGACAATTGCAGGTGTCTATTGTCATAGGCCTGCTTTTAAAAAAACCATTTGATATCTATATTTGTTTATTGATCATAGGTTAATAAAACAAAATAAAATAATAATATATTATGGACGCAAAAGAAATTAGTTTGGTTGAAAAAGAGGTGAAACCAGTTGTAGATTTACTGAATGACTACCTTGCAAACTATCACATTCATTACCAAAAATTAAGAGGTTGCCACTGGAATGTTAAGGGGCAGAATTTCTTCACCCTGCATGTTAAATTCGAAGAATTGTATACCAACGCGCAGGAGACAATCGATGAAATCGCTGAACGTGTGCTGACATTGGGTAAACCACCGCATAGCCGTTTCTCTGATTATATCAGCGAATCTGTAATTAAAGAAATCAATACCATCGGTCTGCAGGACCTGGCAATGGTGGATGCACTTTTGGATGATATGTCTGTATTGATTCAGCTGGAGCGTGATATCATGGAAGCTTCTGAGAAAGCCGGAGATGATGGTACCAATGATATGGTAAACAAGTTTATGCAGTATAAAGAGAAAAATACCTGGATGTTACGCTCTTTTGCGGGCAAAAAATAGGCAGACCATTTCTTTGTGATCTAAAAAACCATGCTACCCGCATGGTTTTTCTTTTTACAGAATATACCAATAAAAATACTTTATACCTTTACACCTGATGGGATATAAAAGCCTGGCCGAATGTGTTGCTGATTTAGAGCAGCATGGCCATCTGTTACGTATTAAAGAAGAAGTGGACCCTTATCTGGAGATGGCGGCCATACATTTGAGGGTATATGAGCAAAAGGGACCTGCCCTTTTTTTTGAGAAGATCAAAGGAAGCCCATTTCCTGCCGTGTCTAATCTTTTCGGGACTCTGGAGCGCTCAAAGTTTATGTTCCGTGACAGCCTGCAAAGTGTAGGTCAGCTGGTAGATCTTAGGTCTGACCCGGTAAAAGCTTTAAAGAATCCTTTTAAATTTGCCGGTTCGGGATTAACGGCACTTTCTGCATTACCATTGCAGCAGCAGATGTTTAAGTCGGCCTTTGAGAAAACAACAATCAGTCAGCTGCCCCAGATTGTCAACTGGCCAATGGATGGTGGTCCCTTTATCACAATGCCACAGGTATATACTGAAGATGCAGACAAACCTGGAGTCATGAATGCTAACCTCGGTATGTACCGGATTCAGCTGGCTGGAAATGAGTATATAAAGGATAAAGAGATTGGTCTGCACTACCAGATCCACCGGGGGATCGGTGTACACCAGAGCAAAGCGAATGCTAAAGGATTACCTCTTAAGGTGAGTATTTTTGTGGGTGGCCCTCCGTCACATCCGCTGGCTGCGGTGATGCCGCTGCCTGAAGGATTGTCAGAGATGACCTTTGCCGGTGCTTTGGGAAACCGCAGGTTCCGTTATTTTTATGATGACGAAGGATTTTGTATCTCGGCAGATGCTGATTTTATCATCACCGGAACGGTAGAGCCCGGTGAGAATAAACCTGAGGGCCCTTTTGGTGATCACCTGGGATATTACAGTCTTACGCATCCCTTCCCCTTATTAAAAGTACATAACGTTTATCATAAGAAGGATGCCATCTGGTCTTTCACCGTAGTGGGCCGCCCGCCGCAGGAAGATACCAGCTTTGGAGCCTTAATTCATGAGATCACTGGTTCGGCCTTGCCACAAGAGATTCATGGATTGAAAGAGGTGAATGCCGTTGACGCTGCCGGTGTACACCCTTTATTGTTTGCAATTGGCAGTGAACGTTATACCCCATTTCTTAAAGAGCGCAGGCCACAGGAGATTCTGACTATTGCTAACCATATTCTGGGGAAAAACCAGCTCAGTCTGGCGAAATACGTTTTCATCGCTGCACGTGAGGATAACGAAGACCTGAATACTCATGATATTGAAGTTTTCTTACACCATATCCTATCGAGGATAGACCCAAAAAGAGACCTGCATTTCCATACGCAGACAACTATAGATACACTCGACTACAGTGGAGAAGGCTTAAACAGTGGTTCCAAGGTCGTATTTGCTGCGGCGGGGGAGCTGAAACGTGTACTCTCTTCGAAACTGCCGGCTGGATTTCAGTTGCCTGCGGTTTTTGCAGATCAGCACATGGTGATGCCTGGTGTGCTGGCGATCAAAGCTCCGGCCTTTGTGAGCGGAGAAGAAACAGAAAGTTTGGTAGCCTTACTTAATGAGAGCATTGGTAAAATCACGCTGGAAGGATTAATCTTACTGGTGTTATGTGATGATGCCGCTTTCACAGCTGAGAATATCAACAATTTTGTGTGGGTTACATTCACAAGGAGCAATCCTGCAGCAGACATATATGGTATCAATGCATTTACGAAAGACAAACACTGGGGCTGTACAGGACCGGTAATCATAGATGCACGCAAGAAACCTCAGCACGCACCGGAACTCATCAAAGATCCTGAAGTGGAGAAAAGAATTGATCGTTTTGGTATTTAATCTGGATCATAAAAAAAGTCCCTCCTGAATTTTCAGAAGGGACTTTTTTATAGAAGATCTTTAACTTAGAATTTCACTCCAAGTGTTAAGAAAACATTGTTTCTCGCTATTTTAGAAGTAGCAATAGGCTCACTGAAATCCTCCAGTTCATAAGGACTGAATTCGCTAGTGCTTTCAGCACGCTGATAAGCTGCATCAACATACCATGAAGCAAATCTGTAACCGATACCTCCTGAGTAAGTTTTAATCTTGAAATCAGTACCGAAGTCATTTTTATAAGGACTGCCATTTACACCGTAACCAGCTCTTAAGCTAAAGCCCTGGATTCTGTATTCACCACCAACTCTGTAGTTAAATGCACTACCATAGTTTTCTTTGATAAAAGCATTGTTGTCAGCAATTTGAGCACTGTAACCATCGCTAACCGAGAAGTGCGTACTTGCATAATTTACATAGTCCACATCAGCAGTTAACAAAGCATTTTGCGCGATGATTACGCTGGCACCCAAGGATCCTTTATAAGGAGTACGCAGGTTGTAATTGAAATTAGAGTTGATCGTATTGCCATTGTAGAAGGCACCTCCCGAATAACTGGTTTCCAGTATTTCAGCATAATCTTCTTCCACGTGCATCCATGTAGGTAACTGGAATGTCGCACCAATCCTTACAATATCAATAGGTTTGTAGATCGCTCCCAGACGGGCGTTGATACCTGATCCGCTGGTGCTTTGGAAAGTTCTGTAAGCAAGGTTGTATCCTTCGCCAACAGCTGGCGGGATGTCTGTATCTCCCGGAGCCGGAATAATCGCTGTAGCAACAGTTCCGGATTCAGTATATAACTTATCATTTGTATAACGTACATCTACAAAACCAATACTGGCACCCAGATACAATTTGTTTGAGATGTTCATACCACCGGCAAAATTAAATTCAGAAGTTGAACCTTGTCTGATTTCGCTTTGTGCCTGGTTGTTTGT
The DNA here is from genome assembly GCF_026239695.1 of Pedobacter sp. MC2016-15. Taxonomy (GTDB): domain Bacteria; phylum Bacteroidota; class Bacteroidia; order Sphingobacteriales; family Sphingobacteriaceae; genus Pedobacter. Next base: position 514,463 of record NZ_JAPIVS010000003.1, read on the forward strand.
CAGGCTTGTGGTAGGAGCGTAGTTGTTGCCACCTAAATGGTTAAGTAAATAGCCATTGTAGGCATCGCCCTCTATGAATCCCTGGTTGTCAGCAGGAGAAAATCCACCGGCACGTTCTGCCCATGCATCTGCGATAGAACTGCTGGTGTTTCTACCCTGATAGGTAGTATTCTGATAGAAATCGTTGTTTCTGTTATAACCGATTCCCCATACAAAACTCAGTACTCCCTTGTTCAGGTCTGAACCTTTTGGTTTTACCACAGGGTTGTACCATACCACACCAGCCTGATTCAGGTTCAGCTGGTTTTTAGTAGATTTTGATTGCTGGCCCAGGAAGCTGGCGTTAGACTGGATGCTGTTAAACTCCGGAGTGATACTAAATTCCGAACGGGTAAACATACCTAAACCTGCAGGGTTACCACCGATAGAACTGATGTCACCACCTAAACTGATCTGCGCACCACCCAAACCTTTGAACCTTGAAGAGGATCCGTAATCAGTACGTGAAAACCTGAGTGCATCTCCTGCATAAGTTCCGTTTTGGGCATATATATTACCTGTAGTACCTACTATAGCTACTACCAATAGTTGAATGATTTTTTTCATTTAGATTTTTAGATTATTAATTACGTCCTCCTCTGCGACCGCCGCCTCCGCCGCCACCGCTGTAGCCGCCTCCGCCACCAAATCCAGATGTTCTGCCACCGCTGGATTGTGGTTGTTGCTGGTAATTGTTTCTTTCAGGAGTGTAACTTTGCTGACCTCTTGATCTGCCATTAGAGCTTCTGTTGTTGTTGTAAATAGCACCACTGCCTCTTCCGCCTCTGCCACCATATCCTGATGCACCATTGGCATTGTAAGACCTTGAACCATTACCGTTGTAGCCAGATCTGTTGCTGTAGCCCGAGCTTGAGCCCCTGCCGCCTCTTGGTCTGTAAGTACTGTTGCTCAGGTAACGTCCGCCGCCCCAAAGGCCGCCGTAGTAACCACCGTAGAAGCCGCCATAGCCGCCCCAACCGAGACCACCCCAGCCCCATGGAGAGAAGAAAGGATCGTAGAAACCGCCGTAGCCACCCCAGCCGCCGAAACCACCGCCCCAGCCGTAGCCAAAACCGCCACCCCAGCCAAAGCCTAAACCACCGCCCCAGCCAAGACCGCCGCCATACCATGGGTTACCCCATCCGCCGCCCCAGCCTAAGCCAGAATAATAAGGAGAATATCCGCCGTAAAATGAATCGTAGTAACCTCTGTATGGGCTACCGTAATAAAATCTGTTAATTCTTGAAGAATAGCTCATGTCCGCATATTCATCGTTGCTGCTATAATAATCATCCTGATCGTTATAACCGTTATCAACCGTTTGTGAATATTGGGCCGGAACAGGCGCCGTGTACTCTACAGCCTGTGCTTTGCTACCATAAACGTCATCGACGTTACGCGCCTGCTGAGCCATCTGCTGAGTACCGCAGGAGGACAGGGCAATAGCCCCAATCACCAGCATACTGGATAATAAATGGTTAGGTTTCATAATATGTGAGTTCATTGTGTGTGTAAACAATTTTTTTCGTAGGCATAAATTTATAAATTTGTAACCTACGATGCAAGTTATTTAACACAAAAAGCATTCCAAACAATTATGAGCAAAGGTATTACAAGTAAGAACGAGGATTATTCCCAGTGGTATAACGACATTGTTATAAAAGCCGATCTGGCAGAACATTCAGCTGTAAAAGGCTGTATGGTCATAAAGCCCTATGGCTATTCAATCTGGGAAAAAATGCAGGCCGTTTTAGACCAGAAATTTAAAGATACAGGACACAGCAATGCCTACTTTCCCTTATTCATCCCTAAGTCATTTTTCTCAAAGGAAGCGGCACACGTGGAGGGCTTTGCGACAGAATGTGCAGTTGTGACACATTACCGTCTTAAAAATGATGGCGAAGGCAACATTATTGTTGACCCTGAAGCTAAGTTAGAAGAAGAACTGATCGTCAGGCCGACGTCTGAGACTATCATATGGAATACCTTCAGAGGCTGGGTTCAGTCTTACCGCGACCTGCCTTTACTGATCAACCAATGGGCAAATGTAGTGAGATGGGAAATGCGCACACGTTTGTTCCTGCGAACGGCAGAATTTCTATGGCAGGAAGGGCATACTGCACATGCTACATCAGAAGAAGCAATTGCAGAAACTGAAAAAATGCTGGATGTGTATGCAGATTTCGCCGAAAACTGGATGGCAATGCCAGTGGTAAAAGGGAAGAAAACCGCCAATGAACGTTTTGCAGGTGCCCTGGATACGTACTGTATCGAAGCATTAATGCAGGATGGAAAAGCTCTTCAGGCTGGTACATCCCACTTTCTGGGACAAAATTTTGCGAAGGCTTTCGATGTGAAGTTCACCAGCAAAGAAGGAAAACAGGAACACGTCTGGGCAAGCTCATGGGGTGTCTCAACCCGTATGATCGGTGCGCTGATTATGGCGCATAGTGACGACCAGGGGCTGGTACTTCCACCAATGCTGGCACCTATCCAGGTGGTCATCGTTCCGATTTATAAGAATGATGAAGAATTGAAGAATATTTCATTATTCGTCAATGAACTGATACCTAAGCTAAGGAAATTGGGTATTTCTGTGAAATATGATGACAGGGACACACAGCGCCCGGGATTCAAGTTTGCAGAATACGAGCTGAAGGGTGTACCGGTTCGTCTGGCTATCGGCGGCAGGGATATGGAGAACAAAACCGTTGAGCTGGCAAGAAGAGATACCAGGGAGAAAAGTACTGTCAGTCAGGAAGGACTGGATATGTATATCGGGCAGTTGCTGGGCGATATCCAGGCTAATATCTACAAGAAGGCTTCCGATTTCAGAGCTGAACACATTACTCCAGCCAACTCTTACGATGAGTTTAAAGAACTGCTGGATACCAAGGCAGGTTTTATTTCTGCACACTGGGATGGCACGCCAGAGTCAGAGCAAAAAATAAAAGAGGAAACAAAAGCTACGATCAGATGTATTCCTTTAGATAATCCATTGGAAGATGGTGTTTGCATCTATTCAGGCAAACCATCAGTTCAGCGCGTTTTATTTGCCCGCGCTTATTAACTATTAAAAAGCATTAACATGAAATTTGCAACCAAAGCGATACATGCAGGTCAGGAACCTGATCCTTCAACAGGAGCGGTAATGACCCCAATTTATCAGACCTCTACATACTGGCAGAAAGCCCCGGGAGACAACCAGGGTTTTGAATATTCAAGAGGCACAAATCCTACCCGTCAGGCATTGGAAAAATGTCTGGCAGCATTGGAAAATGCGAAATATGGATTGGCCTTTTCTTCAGGAATGGGAGCTACCGATGCTGTAATGAGACTACTGCAGCCGGGTGATGAGGTCATTACCGGAAATGACCTTTATGGTGGTTCCTACCGTATTTTTACCAAGGTTTACGCAAAATACGGTATCAAGTTTCACTTTATCGACCTGTCAAAACCTGAGAATATCCTGCCCTATATTAATTCCAGCACCAAACAGGTTTGGATTGAGACACCTACCAATCCTACAATGCAGGTTGTGGATATCGAGGGGATCGCAAAGATTACAAAAGAAAAGGGACTGATCTTAACGGTCGACAATACTTTTGCTTCGCCATACCTGCAAAATCCTATTGATCTGGGCGCGGATATCGTGATGCACTCCGTAACCAAATATATTGGCGGACACTCTGATGTGGTGATGGGTGCCCTGCTGACCAACAGTGATGTTTTATATAAAGACCTCTGGTTCGTGTATAACGCCTGTGGTGCTACTCCCGGGCCTCAGGATGCTTTCCTGGTACTGAGAGGGATAAAAACACTTCACCTCAGGATGAAAGCACATTGCGAAAACGGAGAAAAAGTAGCCCGGTATCTTAAAAATCATCCAAAGATTGATAAGATCTACTGGCCTGGTTTCGAAGATCATCCTAACCATGATATTGCTAAAAAGCAAATGCGTGGTTTCGGAGGTATGGTTTCAATTACATTGAAAGATGCTGATCTGGCAGAGACTTTCAGGGTTGCTTCGTCCTTCAAGGTTTTCACGCTTGCAGAATCTCTTGGCGGTGTAGAATCGCTGATCAATCACCCCACGTCCATGACTCACGGTTCCATCCCGAAAGAAGAACGTGAAAAGGTAGGGGTGACGGATAACCTTTTACGCCTGAGTGTAGGGGTAGAGGATATTGACGATCTGCTGGCCGATCTGGAGCAGGCACTGAAATAGTTTCATAAAACTTATACAGAAGAATTGGAATTTTTAGAATTAAAAGATTTTCTGGATCACAAGGTAGAGCAGTACAACAGGCCGGCTTTTATTACCAATGATCCGATTTGTATTCCCCACAGGTTTTCTAAAAAACAGGATATCGAAATTGCCGCATTTTTTGCGGCAATTTTGGCTTGGGGGCAACGCAAAACCATTATCAACAAATGCACAGAGCTTTTTGAGCGCATGGATAATGATCCTTATAATTTCATGCTATATCATGGTGATGCTGACCTGAAGCGCTTGCTCGATTTTAAACACCGCACCTTCAATGATACCGATCTGCTTTATTTTACAGCATTCTTTAAACACCATTACAGCAAATCGGATAGTCTGGAGGCTGCCTTCCTGCCGGATGATTTTGCCAGCGGCGAAAACTTTACGGCAGAGCATGCACTCAATCATTTCAGGTCATACTTCTTCAGCCTGCCGGATGCTCCACGAAGGACAGTCAAGCATATCTCTTCGCCACTGCAGAAATCAACCTGTAAGCGCCTGAATATGTTTCTCCGCTGGATGGTGCGTAAAGATGAGCTGGGAGTTGATTTCGGTATCTGGAATACCATTCATCCCTCAGACCTCATTTGTCCCTGTGATGTACATGTGGATCGCGTGGGCAGAAGGCTCCATCTGATTAACCGCAAACAGACCGACTGGAGAACTGCTGTAGAGCTCACAGAGGAACTGCGTAAATTTGACCCGCAGGATCCGGTGAAATATGATTTTGCACTGTTTGGCTTAGGTGTTGAGGAGAAATTTTAGATAATATTCTTAAATTAGTTTTTCATGATCGTATTTGAAGCAGAAATAGAACGTTACGAGAAGATGGGCGAAAAAACCGGCTGGACTTTCGTATTTGTTCCTGCAGCGGTATCTCAGCAGATCAAAGCCGACTGTAAAAAGAGTTACCGGGTGAGAGGGCGACTGGATGCAGTAGAGATCAAAGGTATGGCATTGACGCCAATGGGAGAGGGGAACTTTATCCTTGCGTTAAAGGCAGCACTTCGTAAAGAACTGAAAAAGGAAGAGGGGGCTATCCTGCGACTTGAGCTGGAAGAAGACAAAGAGTTCAAGGTAGAGATGCCCGCTGATCTGGAACTTTGCCTGCTGGAAGAAAAGCATTGTATGGAAAACTTTATGTCCTTACCAAAGGGGCACCAGAATTATTATATCAACTGGCTCAATACCGCAAAGACAGAACCTACACGGATCAAGCGTTTAACGCAGATCGTTGTGGCAATGGATAAAAAAATGGATTTCGGGGCAATGATCAGGAGCAATAAAGAAAGCTGAGAGTTATTTTCTGTCGTAATTCCTGAACCAGCTGCTGATCTTCATCTGGATCACTCCAAGAAAGGCTTCCCTGAAAATCTTGGTGCTCATTTTAGATGTTCCTTCAGTACGGTCTGTGAAGATAATCGGAACTTCAACCACCTTAAAGCCATACCTGATGGCCGTAAACTTCATTTCAATCTGGAAGGCATAACCCACAAATTTAATCTTGTCCAGCGGAATCGTTTCCAGCACGATCCTCCTGTAACATTTAAAGCCTGCAGTGGCATCCTGGATATTGATACGTGTAATCAGGCGCACATACATTGAGGCAAAGTAAGACATCAGAACTCTGCTCATCGGCCAGTTAACCACATTTACCCCGTTTACATAACGTGAACCGATGGATACATCGGCACCGTTTACGCAGGATTGGTATAACTTGTAAAGGTCTTCCGGATTGTGAGAGAAATCTGCGTCCATCTCAAAGATATAGTCATAACCATGTCTCAGAGCCCATTTAAATCCATGGATATAGGCAGTCCCCAGGCCGAGTTTCCCTATTCTCTGTTCAAGATGCAGCCCTGAATATTCCTGCTGAAGTTTTTTTACAATATCAGCTGTGCCATCAGGAGATCCGTCATCGATAATTAAAATTTCAAAGGGAAAATTGAGATTAAATACCTTGCGGATAATCCTTTCAATGTTCTCCTTCTCGTTATAGGTAGGGATGATGATTAAGCTGTCTGACACTTTAAAAAATAATTCTGATTAAACTTCCGCGAAAGTATTGAATATAAATGAAAGGTTATAAGTTCTGAAAGATTTTAACAGATTTTTAATTGCAATGTATTCGCCGTTAATTATAATAAAAGCCGCCTTATATAAGATAAGACGGCCTTTTCCAGTAAAATAATATCGTATTATCCTTTTGTGTTCATTGTTCTTTGTAACCATTTGGTTAAGAAAAACAAGATGATTGAAGCTGTACCTGCCATGAATACAAACAGCATGAAAAACTCATGCAGGTTGTGCATCTCATAACCCAGGAAATTCGTTGTTTTGGTATCCGGATAGAGTGAACTTAATTTCCCGCTGAGTACGTTAGCACCAGCATTGGCCAGAAACCAAACCGCCATCAGCAATGAAGCAAATTTCAGTGGGGCCAGTTTATTCACCAGCGACAAGCCAATTGGTGATAAACACAATTCACCCCAGGTATGGAAGGCATACATTCCGATCAGCCACATCATACTTACTTTTACACCAGATCCTACGTTGTCTACACCCATGGCAATCACGTAATATCCGATAGCAAGCAGCATCAGACCGATAGCCATTTTGGTAGGAGCAGAAGGTTCTTTTTTTCCAAGCTTAACCCATAACCAGGCCAAAAGAGGAGCAAAAGTTACCACAAATACCGAGTTTAATGAAGAGAACCAGCTGGCAGGAACTGTAAAGAAGCCCAGGTCCCGTTGTGTAGATTCCTCAGCGAAAAACGTTAATGATGCTCCTGCCTGCTCAAAAGCACTCCAGAAGAATACCACGAAGAACGCAACGACAAAAATTACCGAGATCTTTTTCTTCTCAACCCCAGTCAGTTTTTTATCACTGAAAATCATATACGCGATTCCCAATACTGAAGCCAGTAGCAGATAACTCAGATAGCTGTAAACCCTTGCATCAATATACAATAAGCCAACACACACACCTGAAAATACCATCAGCGCCAGGTAAACCAATACCGGCGATACCTCTTTCCCGGTCTGCTCGGGTTTCAAACCCAGCAGTACACCCTCAGGGTTTTTTACATATTTATCTCTCAGATTGATGAACACGAGTACGCCGAGCACCATGGCAATGGCAGCGGCAAGGAAAGCCCATTTAAAATCCGCAGGATTACCCGTATCACCCACATATCCGCAAATGAATGGCCCTAATGCTCCACCCACGTTGATACCCATATAGAAGATCGTATAAGCTGCATCCAGGCGTTTATCACCTGCCGGATATAATTGTCCAACCATCGAAGAGATATTCGGTTTAAAGAAACCGTTTCCGGCAATCATAAATCCTAATCCCGAAAAGAACAGGAAAGCAGAGAGGTCGGCATTGCTTTGATAGAGTGAAGCACAGGCAAACATAAAGAGTTCTCCCAGTGCCATGAGCAAACCGCCGGTAACGATAGAACGGCGGTTTCCCCAGTACCTGTCGGCCACAAAACCACCGATTAATGGCGTAAGGTAAACGAGACCTGTATAACTTCCGTAAAGATTGGAGGCAAATGCTTTATCAAAGAGCAGGGCTTTGGTCATGAACAGTACCAGGATGGCCCGCATACCGTAGTAGTTGAAGCGCTCCCACATCTCGGTAGCGAACAGTACATATAATCCTTTAGGATGGCCTTTTGGAGTATCGTGTAGCAACTCCGGCTTAAGGATTTCAGATTGATCCATAATGTTGTATTATAGTATTTAATTAAAAAAAGTTTGGTGTTTTAACAGTTAATCTGCGAAAATAATCCATTTTATTCGTTTATCCTGATAATTAGGGAAATTAGAATTTTTTGGACACAGGGATATCCTTCTTTTTGGGGTCTATATAAAACTCGTCAAGCTCGTTTGCATCATTGTTGAGCTCGATATTTTCGATGAGTTTCAGTTTAGCACCCACCAGACGGTAAGCATCAAAGCTGGAATCAGAAGCGTAGTATTCAAAATTGCCAACCATGGTCGAGTCCATAGGAGCGAGGTGGTCAAATGCAATCAGCTGCTCTTTTTTGTCGAGCCTCAGTGTCATCGTATTGAGCTTATTATACTCAAAGACAATCCTGTTTTTAAGGGGAGTTTTTTTAGGGCCTTCAAAAATAGGTTTGCCAAATGTGGCCCCATTTTCATCAAAAGACAGAATGTCGATTACTTTTTTAGAAGTTTTGCTGTTGTTGCCTTTCCATCCCAGCAATGCGTAACAGGTTTTTTGTCCGGTGGCAATCAGCGGCACAACCTCGTAGTAACGGGCACCATACCACTGTTTGTTGGTAGTGATGATATTATCATCTGTAAAATGTTCCGTATCGTCGATCAGTGGATATAATTTCAGTTTTCCGTCCGTAGTAGCCATCTGGATCGTGCCAAAGAAACGGTAAGTTCCTTCCTCTGTAGGAATATACCAGCTGAAAATCCTGAAAGCCCGGTCGGGCGATGCAGTAATAGAGATGGTTTTTAGGGAATCAAAAGCAAAACCATATGATCCCGGAGTTTTTAAAGCGGCAACCAGCGTTTTGATAAACCTGGCATTCTGGTCAAAGCGCTGGATGTTCCCCGTGGCAGTAAACATGCTTTTGCTATAACGCAGCAGGGTATCCTGATATTTATTAAGTGTACTTTTTCCTGCATCAGGTTTTACCTGTGCTGTCACTGTTGTGAGCGTACAGATAAAAATCATCAAAAAGTATAAGTATACCTTTTTCATTAATTCAAGTTTTCGATTACCAATGCGCTTGCTCCGCCACCACCATTACAAATTCCGGCAACACCAATTTTCCCTTTGTTCTGGTTCAATACCGATAGCAGTGTCACGACAATGCGTGCACCTGAAGCACCCAGGGGATGCCCCATCGCTACAGCGCCACCATTAATGTTTACAAGATCTTCGGATAAACCCAATTCTTTGTTATTAGCGAGTGAAACTACTGAAAAAGCTTCATTTATCTCAAAAAAATCTACCTCATCCAGATTTTTGCCGGCTCTTTTCAATGCCAGCGGGATAGCTTTAGAAGGAGCGGTAGTAAACCATTCGGGCGACTGCTGTGCATCAGCATAGCCAATGATGCGCGCTAAAGCGCTCAGGCCAAGCTGCGCTGCCTTCTCAGCACTCATTAACACCAAAGCAGCTGCACCATCATTTAAGGCAGAGGCATTGGCTGCGGTTACTGTTCCATCCTTTTTGAAAACGGGTTTTAATCCCGGCATTTTATCAAAATTCACGGTATAAGGATCCTCATCTTTATCAACCACCGTAATATTACCTTTTCGGTCGGTTACTTCAACGGGGATGATCTCATTTGTAAATTTACCCGATTCAATAGCGGATTGTGTCCTTTTGTAAGAAGCTGCCGCATATCTGTCCTGATCTTCACGGGTAATTTCACAGGTTGCAGCACATAATTCTGCCGCAGAGCCCATATGATAGTCGTTATATACATCCCAAAGACCATCTTTAACCAGGCCATCAATCATTTGAGCGTGCCCCAGACGGTATCCCGTCCTTGCTTTGTCCAGGTAATAAGGTACGTTACTCATGCTCTCCATTCCACCTGCCACCACGATATCATTTTCGCCGAGGGCGATGCTCTGTGCTGCAAGCATGATGGCTTTGGTACCCGAAGCACATACTTTATTGATAGTAGTTGCCGGAATATCCGGTAAGCCGGCGAATTTAGCCGCCTGCGTGGCTGGTGCCTGGCCTAAACCAGCTGACAATACATTACCCATAAATACTTCCTGCACCTGATCCGGCTGAATACCCGCGCGGGCTACTGCAGCCCTGATAGCGATACCCCCCAGCTGGGTTGCGGTAAAGCCTGACAGTGCACCTCCGAAACTACCAATTGGTGTCCTCAGTGCTGATACGATAACTACTTCTCTCATTTATCTGTATTAAATTTGGTTAATGGCAAAGTTAGTAATTTTTAATTCGCCCGGCTGCTATTTTTTTAGTTCAGCAATTTCCCGGCTCCTCACCATAAGACCACTTCAGTTATTGGTGTAAAAGTGAAAAAAATATTCTGTGAAAATGATAATGAAAAATCGTTTTTACTCGTTTTAGGAATAAATTATCTCTTCAACAGTATTGTTGAATGATAAAAAACTGTTTATCATTGGTCTATAATTAACAAATGATAAGCAACTGATAACCATTTGATAACATGCCGTAAGATGAAAAAGTTTTAGCCTATCCTGCTATCATCCAGCCTGTATTTTGGCCGATAAAAGGAAAGAAAGCGCTCTTGAGGGCGGCATTGATTTTGTTTGTTCCTTACTGGATTGATAGTATTCATGAACTGCTCAGGAGAGTAGCTTAGGAAACATAATAAATAGTATAAAGATCTTGTTTTACGGACGCCCGTCCGGCAGACATGTTTAGGTAAATAATAGTTAATTAGAATAGCCGATGTGTGTGGATGCAGCATCGGCTATTTGTTTTTAAAAAAAAACCGCCCCATAATTTCTTACAGGGCGGCCTCAAAGCATCAGACAATATTTAAGTCAAACGCGGCAATTAGAATCCGTATCTCAAACCAATCTGGAACTGGTATGGAGTACCTGATGGATTTGGTACACCTGAGTTGTTCACACGGTAGTTGAAAGATCTTGTTGCTGCATCGTAATTTGTTGTGGCTGGCACTGCTGCTGCATTACCATTCAGTGCATATAAAGCCTGTGTACCTAGGCTCCTGTTTACACCCCATTCTTTATTAAGGAGGTTGGTAAAGTTGAATATATCTGCAGAAACTTCAAATGTATGTGTTTTATACACTTTGAATTTCTTTGAAACCCTGATATCAACCACGCCAAAATAATCATTCACACCTCCATTACGCTGAGCGATCTGACCAGAATATTTGTTGATATAATCTTTCAAACTCTGACTTGCATTTGGATTATCCAGCAAAGTTTGTAAACCTGTACGTACGTTCTGTGGAACGTTAGTATTATTTCTGTCAAAGATAAATGCCAAATCATTTGTACCTACGAAATCACCATTATTGTTTGCACCCGACAATAAGCTATAGCGTGTACCACCAATACCTGAATAACGAACAGCCACACTGACACCATAGAAAGTTGGCAATGTACCGTAGAATACAATTTTATTTCTGAACTGATTATCAGAATATGTCATGTTGCTCAGGTTTCTTGGATCATCCTTTACCGGAAGGGAAAGGGTCGCTGAATTGGCTACGTTACCATTGTATGAGGTATTATCTTTAGTATCATTCCAGGTATAGGAAGCAGAGATCTCACCGTCTTTCCAATATTTCCAGGTTGCGTCAAGCACTACAGCGAATTGGTTTACTTTACCCTGGCTGTTGAGCTCAAGCACTCGTCCAAAACTGTTGCTGATACGGCCAGTTTTCCAGTCAGATGAACCATTTGGCGCTATCGAAGGAACAAATACACCTCTGTTATCTTCATTTGGTAATGTGAAAAATGGAGCTGCAACCATGTTCCTGTCTACGTACATATAGTTATTTCTACCCAGTGATGCATAACCTGTAATACCCACTCTTAATCCCGTTGTGATTAGTCTGTTGTATGATAAGTTTGCTTTATAAACCACTGGTATTTTAGCATCTTCAGCATATGTATTGATAGTAGGTAATTGCTGCGCTTCCAGGGTTGGAGCAGACGCAGTACCGTTTCTGTAACCAGCAAAATTTGGTGTAGGTACACCGGTATTGATGACATCCACAGTGGCAAGGTGCGTACCATCAAAAGTCAGGTTGTTAATAGTTACATAGTTATTGACGTCAGATCCAAAAATACCCGCTCCAAAACGTACAAAGTCAGTTCTGTTTTCGTTGATATCCCAGTCAAACTGGATCCTTGGTTGTACAAGGAACTGTTTTAATTTGTTATCAGTTCTTACACCAGTTTCATCGAGTAATCTCTGGTTAAGTGGCGAGGTAGGATAAGCGCTATAATCCACACGTAAACCACCTGTGAAATCAAGCCCCGCTGCCAGTTTCGTTTGCATCTGACCATACAATGCTGCATTCCAGATGCCAGCTCTTACAGTAGGATCAGCAACTAATGGCACCTCACGGTAATATCTGTTAGGCAATAGATTATTAAAGTTGTCCAGTGAAGAACCGGCTGTATTATTAATAAATTCAAAACGTCCATTCACTTCACTGCCATACAAGGATTTAGCACGGGTATACATTACGTCCATACCAAATGTAAAGTTGATCTTATCAGTATTATAGTATAAGTTGTCAACTAACTGGAATACGTTATTCGTAAAACCCTCCTGACCAAAACGGTGACCACCAATCTGGATTGCCGTTGCGGCAGAAGAACCGTCAGATAAAGTTGATTGTACGTTGTTTACGATGGCGCGGGGAATAGCAAAACCCAATTCATCATTTTGTGTACTGGCCTGGAAAGTATATAAGTGCTGTACTTTCAGCTCATTGGTAATTTTGGGAGTAATAGTTGAACGTAACGTTGCCAGCAAACTGTTGTCAACGTTTTTATCATTACCATAACTCTCATACATGTTGATAGCTGTATTATCTGCCAGACCCAGCGGGTTTCTGTCGTTGGTATAGTTATCACGAACAGTCAGCAAGTTCCTGTCGTTAATCTGCCAGTCGATACGTGCAAATGCAGCATCACTACCACGTTTTTTGTCGAATGTACCATACTGAGGAGTATTGGCAACACCATATTTTGCTCTCGCGATATCAATAAAATTTGATAAAGTGCTGTTTGTAATTCTAAATCTTGCTTCGTCTTCAGCGCCATTCACATCTGCAATGATCAGTGGGCGTGAATCTTTCTGGTGATCCAAACCAATAAAGTAATGTAGTTTATCTTTGATAATCGGACCACCCAATGTGAAACCATACTGGTATGTTGAGAAGTCATTATCACGTTTGATGCCTCTGATATCATAAGGACTCGATAACCAGTCGGCACGGCCATACATAAATGCACTACCACTAACAGTGTTGGTTCCTGATTTTGTAACTGCAGTTACTGAACCTCCGCCTGATCTTCCGAAAGTCACATCATACTGATTCGTTACCACTTTAAACTCACGTACGGCCTCGATAGAGATGGAGTAGGGAGCACCACTACGGCTGGTTGTACTACCTGATGAGGTAGGGTTCTTGGCGTTCATACCATCGATGGTGTAGTTGGTAGAGGATGCAAGCTGACCAGCGATACCATTTCCGCGACTCAATGGAGATAAATCCATTAAGTTTGAGAAGTTTCGTCCGTTGATCGGCAGTTGATTCATCGTTTTAGCAGAGATTTCCGTAGATGCCCCAAAGTTTTTCACCTTGTTCTGCAGGCCTGTTCCTACAACTTCAACTGATTTTAGCGTCTGTGAAGCTTCCTGCATTTCAGCATTTGCTCTTACCGCATCCCCAAAATTGAGCACCAGGACATTCATTGTCTGATCGCCAAAGCCCATAAACATAACTTTTACCAAATAAGGACCGCCCAATGGAAGCTCTTTGAAAGTATATTTTCCTTCTTTATCTGTAAGGGTCTTGGTTGTAAATCCCGTAGAATTGTTTCTCACCTGCACCGATGCGCCCGGAATAGGTTTTTTCTCCTGATCGGTGATCACACCGAAAATAGAGGCCTGCGTAGTCTGTGCCAGAACAGGGTTCTTCACACAAAAGCACAGCATTACTAGTACAACAAGTAAATTTCGTATCATAATTGAATGTTAAATTGGTTACGGCACGAAGATGTTGCTTTAGTGTTAAGCTGGTTGTGAGTTAATGTTAATAAATGAATTTTATCGCAGTATTTTGGTGTTTGATCAGGTTTTGCAGCGCCCTGGTCGTGCTGATTTCAAGGGATGTTTGGAGGTTCAAAAGATAACTGATCCAGAGGGTTCAAAAAATGGTCAATTATCGCTATTGCAAGTCATTTTTCAAATTCTTAAATTTAAGAAAGGGTTGAATTATTGATCTTAATACATTTATTATGAAAGCTTTAGGTAATAAGGGCATTTACGCGAGCCTGGTAATGTGCGTTTTATTTGCGGCCTGCACTTCCTCAGAAGAATTAAAGAAAAGTCTGGTGGGTAAGTATGCTTCTGAAGGTGAGGACGAGTATGATAGCTTCAGGGATACACTGGAAATTAAGCTGCGCGACAATGGGCATTTTGATGTGCAGACTATCGCACACTGGTCGGCTGCAAAAATGGATAATCCTTTGCGGCCCAACAAAAACAAGGTTGCTGGCGACTGGAACAACTATGGACCGGAAGGGGTTGAGGTGGCCATGTTGCAGACAAGTGACACTACCCTCAGAATCACTGATCCGTTAACAAACGAAGTAAAGCGGATTTTTGTGAAGTCGCAGGGCAAAACTTTGGAGAGGACCGTGCGGGGCGGTGTGAGGAAGATTTATCATAAGGTTGAGTGAAGATAGACTTTGCATCAAGCCTTAGATTGATCTAAGGCTTTTTTGTTATTCATGGTTTGTAAACACTTATGTCTGGTTCTGCATACCGCACCAGATCGATCCCAACTCCATTAGGATCCTGTATCGCAAAGTGCCGGTCTCCCCAGGGCTCATCCCTGATATCGATTATGATCGCTACCTTCTTCGCTTTGATCTCTTTGTAGAGTTGATCAATATCTTCAACTTCTATCGTTAGGTACACCCCATTACCCTGGAATGCCTTGTGAAATAAGGGCTGCTGACTGGGATGATTGGGTAGGAGGAAGCTCAGTTCATCATTTCCATCCGGGGTATGTAACAAAAGATAAAATTCATTTTCAAAACGTACACCAAAGCCAAGTACCCCGGTGTAAAAAGCCTTGCTCTCTGAGAACTTTGTGGTTACTATTCCTGCATTTAATTTCATTTTATTCCGGGGTTTTGTTTGTGCTTTTACTATAGTTCCCAGGCATAGTGCCAGCAGGAACGTCATTAATACCTTGATCATGAAAGCAAATGTACTGCACCTGAATCATTGAAAATTGTAATAATCGGACATTAAATCTGCATCGCCTTTGCAGGAGTTAAGCCGTAAAGATTTTTGAATTCCCTGATAAAGTGCGACTGATCATAGTAACCCATACTCAAAAAAACCTGACTGGCAGATTTACCCGATTGTGTTTCTTTGAGTAACGATTGAAACCGTATTACCTGTGAGAAGGTCTTTGCGGTTGTGCCGGTCATTCGCTCAAAAAGCCTGCGCAGCTGCCGGGGACTGAGTCCGGTATCGAGCCCCTTATCAATATCAATGACGCCTTTATGTGAGAAGATCAGTTCCAACGCGTTGTAAAATCTCTTGTCAGGATCAATCTCACGCCCTGATAAAACCTGGAGAAAGTACTTGTCCAGCTGCGTGCTGATCTCCGGAAGATCCATATCCGCATGCACATGCCGGGTGATAAATGCCGCTGCATCAGGTAAAACATCCTGTAGGGGAGTAGTTCTGTTGCTCAGCTTTTTCGCATCAATCCCAAAAAGCTGTGAAATCATTGATGGAAAAAACCTGATTCCTGTATAACAGAACCTGCCTTCGAGGGGAAACTCTGTAAACTTACTGCAGAATCCCATTACATCACAGTGTTGGCTGCTGTCCTGCTCAAAAAAGATATCTATACAACCATCGGCCACCACCCGGTAGGTAAAATTCTCAGTAATGGCAGCAGTTCTGCTCCGTTGCCAGTAACAATAAATGTAGGGCTGCAGCCGGGCATCAGGGAGAAACTCCACATAACTGACATCCGCAGTGTCAAATTTTACGGAAGGCTGGATTGGTGTATAATATTTCCTGATATCCACTATATAACGATTTTATCATCACAGCGGGAAATATAAGTATTCCTAATTTGATCATTAAGGCATCAGGGGAAAAAAGTCCTGTTTGTTTATCCAACCGTGCATTGAGTGGGGCTGCTGGCGGCAGTACCTTTGAATATCAAAAATCAAGAAACAAATTTTTAAAATATCATGAAAACTCAAACACTCTTAAAATCCGCATTAGCCCTGGTATTGATAGTATTTTTAGGCACTAACGTTTTTGCACAGCAAGTAGTCGATCCCGCAAAAGATCCGCAAATTGAAAGCCATGTAAAAGCATTTCTGAATGTACTGAACTCAGGTGGTGGCAAGCCAATTGAAGAGCTTTCGCCAGAAGAAGCGAGAGCCGTATTGAAAGGTGCCCAGGAATCGGTAAAATTCGATTATAGTGATATCAGGGTAACTGAAAAAACAATCAATTCTACTGCAGGACCTGTAGTGCTGAATATTGTAAAACCTGCAAATGCAAAAGGCATCCTTCCGGTGTTTATCTTTATCCATGGTGGTGGTTGGGTACTCGGAGATTTTCCAACGCACAAGAGACTGGTTAGAGACCTTGTAGTTAACTCAGGTGCAGCCGCAATTTTTGTAAACTACACACCATCTCCTGAAGCTCGTTATCCGGTAGCGATCAACCAAATTTATGAGGCCACCAAATGGGTTGCTGCGAATGGAGCACAAATTGGTGTCGACGGAAAAAAACTTGCTGTAGTTGGTAATAGCGTTGGGGGCAATATGGCCGCAGTAACTGCACTGATGGCAAAAGACAAACAGGGTCCTCAAATAAAATTGCAGGTGCTGTTATGGCCGGTAACAAATGCTGCTTTTGATACAGAATCGTATAACAAATTTGCAGAAGGACGTTTCTTAAGCAAAAATATGATGAAATGGTTCTGGGATAACTATGCTCCGGATGCTGCGGCAAGAAAAGAGATCTATGCTTCGCCGCTGCAGGCAAGTAAAGATCAGTTAAAAGGTTTACCTGCTGCTTTCGTAGCTGTAGCAGAGAATGACGTACTGCGTGATGAGGGTGAAGCTTATGCACGTCATCTGGATGAGGCAGGAGTAACGGTAACTTCTGTAAGATATAATGGGATGATCCACGACTGGGGTTTGTTAAACCCACTTGCAACAGTTCCCGGAACGCAATCTGTGATGCTGCATGCTGCTGCTGAAATTAGAAAAGCGCTGAAGTAAGTCTTGAAATTACAAGGGTTGAAGCCTCGGGAGATATTTCCGGGGCTTTTCAGAGTTTTAAGGAATGTTATTACAGTAAGCTGACGTTTTGTATAACGAGAAAATAGGCAGATAAGTGCTAATCCTTACCTTTGCACTAAGTAAAACGACATGTCATCCTTCAAAGAGTTTGCCTTCAAGAAAATCGGATTGGTTGATCTGCCTGCCGCCCCGCCTGGTACTGCGACTGAGCTAAATGCATTTGTAAAGATCCTGTATATCAAGGCTGGTGGAAGAGTAACGATTGACTTCCGGGAATATATCCTGGTTCAGGATGCGTTGTTTTTTATCAGTCCGGGACAATTTAACGAACTGGGTGACCAGGCTGAAGGGAAGATGTTGTACTACAACCGCGACTTCTATTGTATAGAGATCCATGACAAGGAGGTAGCCTGTGATGGCATCCTGTTTCACAATGTGTACGACATACCGGTGGTCTACCTCGACGAAGTTCAGTCGGCACGCATGTCCTCCATCTTTGAAGAGCTGGGAGAGGAATTTCTCCATCAGGATTCTACCATGGAGGAGATGTTGCGGATCTTACTCAAGAAGGTCATCATCATTGGAACCAGGATCTGGAAACAGAAGAACATGATCATTGGCGACGAGATAGGTCATGAGGCGGAGTTTTTCAGAAGATTCAGTCAGCTCGTAGAATGGAACTATTACAAGCATCATACCGTAGCTGAGTATGCTGAGCTCTTAAAAATCACCCCAAAAGCCTTGAACAAGCGCATTGGAAAAGCACACCGCTCGGGCCCGAATGAGATCATCAAGGAGAGGATTATCCTGGAAGCAAAAAGGCTGCTGGCACACACTTCCATGAGTGTAAAAGAAATTGGATATAAACTGGGTTATGATGATCCTTCTTATTTTATACGACTGTTTACCAGTCAGGTGTCTACTTCTCCGCAAAGCTTTAGAACTAAATACCGGGCGCAGCAACCTGTAATGACTGATCGTATGGCTTCAGACAGCCTCTCACCATCTCTGAGCCAGCATATTGAGCAGTAATAAACTAAAATCCCAGCCAATTTTTCTTGCAGCCAGTGCGCTGAGGCTGTCCTGATCCAGTCTGTGATTTCTGCTGGGACCCGTCATATTGGGTTTCATGTTGAGATCGAAGAGAAAGTAATTGCCCTGATCATCTGCCCGGCAGTCTATCCTGATCGGTGCTTTGGCATCGATAATGGCAGCCGCTCTGGCACATTGAATACCCAGCTGTATCACCGCTTCTGAACTTTCCTCGTCCCCTTCCAGAACAGCACTATTGTGTACAATAGCTACCACACCATTGTAGGGGGCAATACCATTTTCATGGTTGAACCTTTTAACAGCGGGCAGCACCCAGTGCTTATCTTTGATAACTGGTGCTCCGTGAATCTGATAGATGCCGGGAGGCATTATGGTAAGTGTAAGCTCTTGCCCGCTCAGATAAGGCTCTATATATACTGCTGTACCATAAAGATCAGCATCGAACATATCTTTCGATATGTTGTCCAGTTCTTCCTTGTCCTGAGCTAAAGAAACACCCTGACTTCCGCGACCCCGGATAGGTTTCGCCACTACAGGAAAAGAAAATTCAACCTGAAAATTACCTTGATTGCTTGCGTCAATAACCAGTGAATCAGGTACCGGGAGATCATTTTCCCTCAGCAAGTTATTGGTATAGCATTTATCATCGTATTTATCTACATCTCCGGGTCGCTGACCAACAATTTTTACTGATCCTGCATATTGCTGAATAGGATGCCCTTCATACAACACTGTGTTGAGCCAGAAAGTATTGGCACCCTTCGCGAGCGCCGCTTCAATACCCTCCTCATCGTCCGCAAATACCCAGTCAAAATCGTTTTCCTCAGCAGGCTGTTCTACCGGAGTGATCACCTCAATATCCTTGCTCCGAAGCGAAAAAGCGATGTCTGCGCCACTGTCGGAATATCCGCCGGGTTTCATGGGTTTTAAAATCCCCTCTTTAACCGGGGGCTGGTTTTTCTGGTACAATACTGCAACTTTTACTTCAGTCATTTGGTCGGTGCTATTGAATCAATATATGTTAAACATCCTGATGCTAAATTGGTTTAGTATTTTACAATGGATTTAACATTATTTCAATTCTTTGAGTTTATGAATAGCATTTTCATTTCTGGGGTCAAGTTTTAAGGATGTCTGAAATGCCTTTTTCGCTAAACTTTTCTGCGAGGTAAATAAGAACCCCTCCGCCAGGCTGTCAAATAAATTGGCAGAGGCGGGGTATAGGCTGGTGCCCAGTAAAAGAACATTTACACCATGCTGCGAAGTCTTTTTGTTAAATAGTAGTTGTAATCCGAGATTGTTGAATTTCCCTTCGTCTGGCTTAAATTCCGGATGCTTGGCCACAAGAGCCTTGTAAAGTGTTTGCAATCCCGAATATCCCTGAGCTGCCGCCAGTTCATTGAAATCCTCAAAGCTGAATGTTGTAGCTTTAGCAGCTTTATACCTTTGCGATATCAGACCCTGTGAGACTCCGTTAGCTGTAGGATCAGCCTGGATAAAAGCCAATGATTTTTTATCCCTCATAAGGTAGGCGTTGAGAAAATTAAGCGCATAAATTGCTGTCCAGCGGTAAGAAGTCATGATTTCCTGATCACTTTTGTCCTGTCGTTTATCCCTATCCTGAAACAACATCCCAAGGGTACTAAAATAGGCATGAGTCATGTGATGGAATTTGAAACTGTAGGCCTCACTATAAATCAGGTCATCATAAAACTCAAATTTGTTGTTTAGCGCTGAATCCAGTTTGTCCTCTGCCAGCACAGCAGCAGGAATATCCTTCTGGGCCATGTGCAAAAATGGCACATTCATCTTTTCGATATTTGCGTAAGCAGATTTTTTAAGGATTGAGTATTGATAACGAATAGATCCATCGAGACTGACGATCGCTTTTATTTTTGCATTTCGAATCTGACTGAGCACGTTAGAAAGTCCGCCAAAACTAAAGCCCATCGTTGCAATTTTGCTGTCGTCAGCCGATGGGTAGTAGGAACACCTTGCAATCAGGTATTCGATATCGCGTGCCTGGGTATCCATATCCTTTTCTGTCCCTGCGCCCATCATACGGGTTTCAGTACCCCGGGAAGGACTCGCGATTACCAGATATCCATGACTCGCCAGGAGTTCGCAAAGGGCAAAGTTCTCAATTGAAGATGCCTGATAACTAGCTGCATAAATGATGACAGGGAACTTACCTTTGGTAGCCGGGACCCCTTTGTATGCCTGGCTATTTTCGTTGAGGTGCGCCCGGTTGTTGGCTGTATTGGAGTAGCTAAACCAATCCAGTATCCTGTCGTCGGGCAGATATTCCCATTCTTCCTCTTCTTTCAGCACCTTCATATACTCGAGGACTTTTACCGGACTTGTTTTTACTGTCGACAGGTCTGCGGGGTACCAGACACTGAGGGGGTATAGGTCTGGGTATCGAAAGGTTATTCCAATCCCCACTGCGTTTGTACAACCTGGTGCTGTCAAAGGCTGTTTCATGCCGAAAACCTACCGGATAGTGGCCAGGATGAAGACCGATTTCCTTCAGTGATACCTGTGCGCTGGCAGATGAGCTAAAAAAAATGATAATCTTCAGCAGAATGATGAGCCGTGTTTTTGTATAAGTACTCATAATCAATAAGTTGATTGGTTGTACTGCTAAGATAAAGAACCTTTATCTATATAAAAATGAAGTTGTGGCCGGATATGTTTAGAAAAACAAAAAAGCCCTTAAATCATATGATTTAAAGGCTTTTTGAATTTTTAAGTCGGGGTGGCAGGATTCGAACCTACGACCTCCTGCTCCCAAAGCAGGCGCGATACCGGGCTACGCTACACCCCGAACTTGACCAACAAGTCCGGTTATTAAAAACCTTCGTTGTTGTTGGGATTGCAAAAGTACAACAATATATTTAGTACGCAAATTTATTTTCATTTTCTACTGATAAAATTCGCAGCTCAACTAAATAAAAATAGCCAAAATGTTGTTATACTGATGATTAAAGTGAATTTCTCACCGTCACTTTAAAAGGAATCGCAATACGATCGGCAGAATTCCGCAGAATCAGCTCCGCAGTCTTTTCACCCATCAGCGTAAAATCAGTAGAAATCGTCGTAATACCATCCAGGATAATTTTCTTGATGGGTATCTCATTGTAAGAAATCACCCCCACATCTGTACCTACTTTAAACCTGCCCTCCATCATTTTCTCAATTAGTATCACAAGGTCATCCTCAACTAGGTTGATATAAACACAGCCCTTTTCTATTTGCTCATGCTGCAGGCAATGTAGAATCTCGTGTTTATAATCATACTGACGGCAAAATCGGCGGAAGCCCCGGATGATCTTTTGGGAATGATAAGTTTGCTGCGGAAAAATAAGTTTCAGGGTATGGTACTTACCTAAGCGATCCGCCAATTGCTGGAGAGCTGTGTAAATATCATTTTCAAAATCCTCGTATACAGCACCAAAATTACCACTGATACCCTCCGCAAGTTTATCCATCAGGATCAGCTTTTTCTTTGGCAGCGAGTCTATCAGTTCGTAACCCAAATCTTTATCGTCACTAAAATTAGGGATGATTACACATTTCTCATGAAAACCGGATTTCTCCTCAATGATTTTTTTAAACAATTCAAAGTCATTGTTATAGATGTAAAAATCAATCGCCGCTTTGTCGCCCAGTGTTGCCGCAAAAGCATCGTAGATCATCTTTTTATGGATACTCAGTTTGTTAAACAGCAGCAGCACCTTCGCCGGTTTGTGGAAACAGGTATGCACGATAAAATATCCTTTTCCAGCTACTGATGCTACCAGTCCCATTCTTTTTAACTCATTGTAGGCCCTTTCAATGGTACTTCTGGCTGTTTCGAGCACACAGCTCAGCTCATTGATAGAAGGCAGCACGTCATCTTTCCTGATATGTCCCGACTGCATACCCTCCAGGATCGAGTTGATCAGCTGAAGGTACTTCGGTGTCATCGAATACTCGTCAATCCTGACAATGTTTTGAATGTTGTTCATGGTAATACCTCGTGCTTATTGGTAGATGAAAGTAAAGAATCCCACAACTTAATGGAATTTTTGAAAATATTTTTATATTCTTGAACGAGCTTATCGGTAATGAGTTAAAACGTTTTCCTGATTCTTGATCAGTGATGAGACAGGACAAATGGCCCAAAAACCTCCGGATATTTTAATCCTGTTTTAATCCTTTAAGAATTGCTGCAGTCTATGTATTTGAAGTTAGGAAAACATTAAAACAACACGCAAATGAAAACATTCAGAAATTTAATGCTGCTGTTGGTGACGGCATCATTGTTAAGCTCATGTTACGTTCAGGATAACAGGGGGCGCGGACACTACAGACATGGTCACGGTCACAGACACGGCGGACCAGGATGGCACCGCGGACACTAAACAACTACTAAGATTTATCAGGGCTGCAATTAACTGCAGCCCTTTTTTGTTTTGTAAAATATTGATAATCAAATACAAGTGATTTAATTCGCAAGCTGCTGTAACGTTTTATCATCAATTGACATCTTATAGATATAAATGCTTTGAAGATGAAAAATTTAATTCCCTTAATATTGATGTCCCTTATGTGCCTGTGTATCATGCCCCTGGCGCATGCCCAAACCGGCTATGGAAAACTGTCCGGAAAAGTGCTCGATGAGAAACATGCTAATCTGTCTTATGCCTCAGTAAGCCTGCTTAAAGCAAAGGATTCTACGGTCATCAAAGGATCCATAACGGAAGATAACGGCACCTACGAATTTTCCAGTCTAGCTGCGGGGCAGTATATTATCGCCATCAACATGGTTGGTTATGCAAAAGTGCTGAAAGGACCATACCTGATCAACGATACCCACAAAAGCTACACCGTAGATCAGGTGGAATTGGTACCTACCTCCAAACAGCTGAAAGGAGTTGAAATCACAAGTCGTAAACCACTGGTAGAAAGACAAGTCGACAAGACCGTCCTGAACATCGAAAACAGCGTTTTAGCGGCGGGCAATACTGCCCTGGAAATCCTTCAGAAAGCCCCTGGAGTAACTGTGGATAAAGATGGTAACATCAGTTTACGTGGTAAAAAAGGGGTGTTGGTGATGCTGGACGGCAAGCCCACTTACATGTCCAGCGAGCAAATTGCCAACCTGTTACGATCTACTGAAGGAAACGCCGTGCAGTCTATCGAACTGATCACTAATCCTTCCTCAAAGTATGATGCGGCAGGTAATTCGGGAATCATCAATATCAAGCTCAAGAAAAACAAAAATTACGGCACCAATGGTTCGGTAAACGCAGGAGCGGGATATGGCAGATACTACAAAGCTAATACTGGTATCTCCCTCAACCACAGGGAAAAGAAATTCAATGCCTTTGGTGACTTTAACTACTCACGGCGCAAACAGTTCCATAACCTTGATATCCGACGCGTAAATGAGACTGCTACAGATCAAACGTATTTCGATCAGACCAGCGAGGGGATTGGACCAAGACGTAACTACAATTTTAAAGCCGGACTCGATTACTTTATTGATAGTTTAAATACGATTGGGCTCGCCATAAACGGATATAATGGAGGTGGCAACAATGAAACAAAAGTGTTAACCCTGATTGGAAGCCAGCCTATGCGTACAGATTCTTCTGTAAAAGCCAGCACCCCAAATAGCTGGACCTATAGCGGTACCACGTACAATCTGAATTATAAAGGTACACTGGACACTGCCGGTCAGGAGATTACTGCCGACATTGATTATTCCAGGTATAAAAATAACAATGACAATTATTATGAGAACAACTTTCTTGATATCAACGGACAACCATATAAAGCTCCCGGGATCTTCAGGAGTGCGGCCCCTTCAGAAGTCAATGTCTTCGCTGTAAAAACAGATTACACCTATCCCTTCAGCAAAAAGATGAAACTCGATGCAGGACTTAAAAGCAGTGTGGTCAGCACCGATAACAATATTCTCTTTGAGAATTTCTTAAACAACAGCTGGCAGACTGATGCGCTGCGTACAAACCAGTTCCAGTACGATGAAAACATCAATGCAGCCTATGTGAATCTGAAACGGGAATTTAAAAGTACCACCGTTCAGCTAGGACTGAGAGGGGAGCAGACCAATTCAAAAGGTAACTCTATCACCGAGCAGATTGTGTCCAAAAGACACTATTTTAACCTGTTCCCAACCTTGTTCGTCAACCAGGTGTTATCAAAAAACAACGAGGTCGGCTTCTCATAT
Source organism: Pedobacter sp. MC2016-15 (assembly GCF_026239695.1). Classification (GTDB taxonomy): domain Bacteria; phylum Bacteroidota; class Bacteroidia; order Sphingobacteriales; family Sphingobacteriaceae; genus Pedobacter. Next base: position 539,121 of record NZ_JAPIVS010000003.1, read on the forward strand.
AGCAGAAGAATAGACAGACCCGACTACGGAGACCTGAACCCTTTCATCTCTTTTGTGGATCTCTATACTTATGGTATTGGAAACCCTTTCCTCAATCCGCAGTATACGAACTCTTTTGAATTATCATACTCCTTCAAAAAGACGATCAATGCAACGCTTGGCTATAGCCATACCAGTGATGCGATTACCCGGGTACTGTTATCAGATACTGTGCAGAAAACGCTTTTCATTACTTCGCGAAACCTCGCTGTAAAAGATGCTTATAACCTAAATATCAACTCACCACTGAATATATTCAAATGGTGGACTACCAATAATAACCTGACCGTATTTTACAACAAATTCAGCACACCTAATCTGCTTGGTTCTCCTTACAGCAGTGGTAAACTGGCCTTCAATGCGAACACAAACCACACCATTACCCTTAACCCAAGTACCAACATAGAAATGTCGGGTTTTTATCAGTCATCGTTGGTCGAGGGTACCCTGGCAATGAAACCTCAGTATGGCATCGATCTGGGCTTGAGCAAGTCTTTCATCAACAAAAAACTGATGGTTAAACTTGCCGCAAATGATGTGTTCAATCTGCAGAGATGGCGCATCACCAGCGCCTTGCCGGGTCAGAACTATACCGTGAATGAGAAGGAAGAGAGCAGAGTATTCAGATTTACCTGTACCTACAGGTTTGGCAGCAGCGATATCAAAGGTGCAAGACAGCGCAGCAAAGGTTCTGCAGCAGAACAGAGTCGTGTAAAATCGGGTGGATAAAGAATATGCTGTCCCAAATGCCCCCTAAACGCTATCTGACTGAAAGGGAGAATAATTTTATTTTGCTTTCTCTGTTTTGGGATACTCAAATCGGAAAATTCTACTACCAGAAGTGTTCATAGCAGAAAAATTTACTAAAGTGAAAAGAAGACTATTTTTTTATAATTTCTCTTACCAACTTTACGTTATAAATACAGAACATCATCACAGATAGACAAAAGAAAATTGCCCGAGGGCGGATGCCAGAGGTAATAGGTAAATAATAGTTAATAATCGATAAAGGCCGGAATTCTCCGGCCTTTATAGTAAAATAGGTAAGCCAATTTCAGCTTTTGCCTGCGAGATGACCAGGGAGCTGTGTACATTCCCTACATTATCAAGCGTTGCAATCTTCTGTCTGAGAAAAGCGTTATACGCATGCATATCCGGAATGATAATTTTGAGCATGAAGTCAAAATTACCCGTGATATGATAACATTCCAGGACTTCAGGAAAAACAATCACACTTCTCTGAAAAGAGGCCAGGGAATCCTCGCTGTGGTTATTCAGGACAATCTGAGGGAATGCAACCATACTTGAAGTGATCTTCTCCCTGTCCAGCACAGCAACATATTTTTTGATATATCCCATCTCTTCCAGACGCTTTCTTCTGTCAAATATCGGAGAAATTGTCCTGTTGAGATTATATGCGAGTTCTTTATTAGTTAACCTTCCGTTTTCCTGCAGAAGATTTAATATACCCAAATCCGTAGGGTCTAAATGCGGGTTCATCTTTTGAATCGATTTTAACTTTGAATAGGTTTATTTGGTTGATGATGCGGTTGGTTGGTGTATCAAATATAATATATTTTTTTATTCTTGTTGAGTTTCGGCATCGCCATTTTTTTCTTTTAGTGCCTGATTGTAACCCAGATTATAACTGATCTGGCCCCAGGCTGTCAGCATCAAAATAATATCTTCGTCTTTTAGCGGACCTTTTACCTGGCTCTGGCAATAAACCAGGAAATCACTTTCTGTCATCTTTATTGATTTATAGGAATTTGCACAAAATAACAAAATACCTGCTAAGGCTCAAAACATAAGATTTAAAACTAAAATCGCCGGGGGCTGTTTAAGGCAAAATATAAATTCATGTTATCAATTGGTAAAGGATGACTTATAAATCAAATGATATGTATAATTTGCAGGCAGATAATAATTAAATATGGCGTCAGGTTTTTTTGCGATTTTAGATGATATAGCTGCTTTAATGGATGATGTCGCACTGACAGCGAAAATAGCTACCAGAAAAACTGCGGGTATACTGGGAGATGACCTTGCGGTGAATGCCGAAAAAGCTACAGGCTTTGTGTCTTCAAGGGAGCTGCCCGTATTGTGGTCAATCACCAAAGGCTCGTTAATTAACAAGATTATCATCGTTCCCGTCGCCCTGCTGCTCAATGCTTTTTTTCCTGTAGCGATTACCGTAATCCTGATTCTCGGAGGTTTCTATCTTGCTTTTGAAGGAGTTGAAAAAATTGTAGAGTACCTGTTCCACCGTTCTCATACGCCACAAGGGGTAGCTGTAACAGCTGCTCAAGCTCCTGATCAGAAACAGGATGACAATGAAGCAGAAAAAACGAAGATAAAATCTGCAGTGACCACAGATTTTATCCTCTCGGTTGAAATTGTCATCATCGCACTGGGTACAGTGCTGGAAGAAAGCCTGATGTTGCAGATCGCAACAGTTTCCATCGTTGCCATACTGGCTACAATTGGGGTTTATGGAATTGTTGCGCTGATTGTTCGCATGGATGATACCGGACTGAAATTAATTGCCCGGACAAATGATAAGGGAGTAGTAGCAAAGCTAGGGCATCTGCTGGTGAAGTCTTTACCAGTGATCATCAGAGTCCTTAGCGTTGTCGGTACAATCGCTCTTATCCTGGTTTCAGGCGGTATTTTTGTACATAATATCCACTACATACATGATCTTTTTCCGAATGTACCTTCCATCATCAAGGAGTTTGGTTTTGGATTAATTGCAGGTTTACTTGCCGTCGGCCTCTTCACACTCGTCAAAAAAGTCATTGCATTAGCTAAACAATAATGGTAAATTCGGCCCACCGAAAAGTATGAGTTTCATTAATTTCAGCCGTCCTTTACTGGCGGGTATATTACATTCATTTGAGCCTGACCATATCACTGCGGTATCTGTGCTAGCTTCAGAACAGGCGATCAGGAAAAAGAAAATATCCTGGGGCGTGATCTTCAGAGCCTCTCAATGGGCGCTGGGGCATTCAGTAACTCTGCTGATCTTTGGCGGTATCGCCCTTGCTTTCAAGGCTTCCCTGCACCAGTATGTCACCAATATTTCCGAGTGGGCAGAGATTGCGGTTGGTCCCATCATGATCTTTTTGGGTGTAAAAGCACTCAGGAGCAACTCCAAAATCGACGACCTGATCAAAGCCAATGAAACAGCAGAAGCCCCTCAGCATACGCATGTGGGCCGGCCTTCGGTACACGTTCATGGAAAAAATGGCGCAAAAATCCCGGTGAATCCTTTAACACGTTCCTTCTGGGTGGGCATGATCCACGGCCTCGCCGGAACCGGTGGGGCCTTGACTACAGCGCTTGTGATCAGCGCCACTACCATTCAGGCTTCCATTATGGTGCTGATTATTGAATCTGCCGGCATCATTCTGGCCATGAGCATCTATAGTTATATTCTGATATCCACCATGAGCAGGTACCTGCAAAAAAATATGTTCGTATTTAAATGGATCAACGGCATCGCAGGGGTAGGATCGGCGACAGTGGGATGTATCGTCATCTACAGGGTATTAACTGCCGGCTGATCTTCTAAAAAAATATTTGATACCCGCGTAAGGGTAAAACCATTCTGGCGTGTTTGATAAGCAGACAGGGAAAACTGAATATCCTTTCCTGGCAAATAACTATAATTGTTAAACAATGCTTAACCCTAAACGCTGGAATTTTGGATTTGAATAACGAACAGCTTATACCACTCTTGCTTTCAGGCGATGAAAGTACTTTCGAAAGCGTGTATAAACATTTTCTGAAGCCCCTCCATAGTTATGCAATTACCATTCTCAGGGATGAAGAGGCGGCAAAAGGAACCGTACAGAATATCTTCCTGAAGTTATGGGAACGAAAGCATACACTTAACTTTAACGGCTCCATCAAGGCCTATCTGTACAGCGCTGTTTATCATGAATGTCTCAATTACATCCGTCACGAGAAAGTTAAGCTCAACCACCAGGATCATCTGGTTTACACGATGAAAAATACCGAGGAACAAGACAAGGGAATTGAGTTCAGCGACTTAAAGGACAAATTGCAGCAGGTGCTGAATAATCTTCCGGAGAAATGCCGGACGGTGTTTCAGCTGAGCCGGTTCGAAGAGCTGAAATACAGGGAAATTGCCGATCAGATGGGGATTTCTGTGAAAACAGTAGAGGCACAGATGGGCAAAGCATTGAAAATACTCAGGCACGAACTGGTGGATTATCTGCCTGTGATCATCTGGCTGATCAGCCACCAGTTTATCATATTTAATTAGAAGGATATGGACGAGATTTTAGTAAAATTTGTCATTGGTGAAGCTACAGCAGCAGAAGAGCAGCAGGTTCTCGCATGGACAAAAGAAAATAAAGCGAATGAAAAGTACCTTGAGCATTTCAGGCTGATCTGGGAAACTAGCAAAACGCTGCAGCCGGAGAGTACACTGGACGAAGATTCCAGCTGGCAGGAATTCAAACAGTTGCGCAGCGATAGGGAACATGGTCAAAAGGAGGCTGGTCACCAACCACCTGTTTACACCCTGAAAAAAGGAAAAAGCTGGATTCAGATTGCAGCTACATGGCTGGTCATTCTGGGTACTGCGGCGTTTTTATTCAGCCGCTATTTTCCCGCAGAGCCGGAATTATTAACGCTGCAGAGTTTTGATACGGTAAAGTCAGATACCTTATCCGATGGCTCAGTGATCACACTGAACAAAAACTCCAGGGCAGAATATCCGACGAAATTTTCCGGCAGCACCAGGGAAATGAAACTGCTCAGCGGTGAAGCGTTTTTTGATATCGCGCATGACCGAAAAAAACCTTTTATCGTGCATGTAAGGGATGCGGCTGTAAAGGTAGTGGGTACCTCCTTTAACATCCGCAATCATACGGACCAGGCAGAGGTAATTGTAGAGACCGGCATTGTGGAAGTCAGCAGGAAAAAGGTCATCGTCAGACTGAAGCCCGCAGAAAAAGCTGAGATCAACTATCGGACAAATGAACTGAAAAAAAGTATCAATCCTGATCAGTTTTATAACTACTACCGCACAAAAGAATTTGTTGCCAATAAAACCCCGCTGTGGCGTATTGTAGAAGTATTAAATGATGTGTATAAAGTGAATATACAGGTGCCCGACCGCGACCTGGCCAACAGACAGCTTACTACGACGCTACGTCTGGGAAGCCTGGATCCGATCCTGGATATCATTGCCATCGCTTTCAATGCACAAATTGTACATGAGGCAGATAAAATTATCATCCGGTAGTCTTGCGTATGAAGTATATCTGTCTTTTGATATTGCTGATATCCACGGCCCAGGCTCAGAGTAAACTGGATAAGGATATCAGCATCCATATAAAACATGCCCGGCTTTCAACTTTGCTTGATACCCTCGGGAAAAGGAATGGCTTTTATTTTTCTTATTCCAACGATCAGATCAATGCCGATAGCCTGGTGAATATATCAATTGATCATCAGCCATTGCGGACGGTTTTAGACTCTCTTTTCAAAGGAGATGTAGAATATAAGGAGAGTCCCGGATATGTGATCCTTCGGCTGGCACCTAACAACCTCACAATCAAAGCGGAAAATGTCACCGGTAAGGAACAAAGCTATGTGATCAGCGGTTATATCCTGGATGAACGTACAGGCCTCGGTATCCCCAATGCGAGTATTTATGAGAAGAGGCTGCTGGTATCTACGCTCAGCGATCATATGGGATATTTTAAGATCAGGATCAAAACCGCGGGCATGATCACGCTCACAGTGAGTAAGGAGTATTACAAAGATGCCAGCTTAAATTTTCTCAGTGATGTCACCATTGGCCTCAAGCCGAGGGAACCTGATTATAACAAAGAATCGAACCCGGATCAGGCGGCCAGAAGCTGGCTGGGTAGGATATTTGTATCTTCAAAACTGAGAGAGCAGGGGGTAAACCTCAGGAACTACTTTGCCAATGCGCCTTTTCAGACTTCCCTTACACCTGGTTTAAGTTCAAGGGGGATGATGAGCAGCCAGGTGGTCAACCATCTATCACTCAATGTAATCGGAGGGTATACGGCCGGACTGGACGGGGTGGAGTTTGCCTATATCTTTAATATCAACAGGCTTGACGTCAGGTATATCCAGGTGGCCGGACTCTTCAACGTCACCGGCGGAAACTTCCAGGGTGTACAGATCGGGGGCATAGGAAATAATGTGCTGAAAAAGGTGAACGGGCTGCAGCTGGCCTCTACCTATAATATGGTGACCGACAGCGTAAAAGGAATGCAGGTAGGAGGGATTTTCAACAGTACCAAAAGCAGTGTCAATGGCCTGCAGCTTTCTGCAGTCTTGAATTATGCAGGCAGAAACAGTTCGGGCTTCCGCTTCGCAGGCATAGCGAATATCACTGGCGATACCGCAAAGGGGGCACAAATCGCAGGAATCCTGAATAAAGCCAGGGTCATGAATGGATTTACCTTTGGTCTTATTAATATTGCTGATACCCTCAACGGTTATGCATTGGGGGTACTGAACTTATCAAAAAATGGCGATCATAAAATCATGGCTTATTCAAGTGACCTGGCACCGTTCAATCTGGGTTTCAAATCCGGCAACCACAGACTGTATTCCGTATTCTCTGCGGGGGTCAACCCGGGCAGAAATACAACCTATTTCAACCTGGGCTGGGGCATAGGACATGATTTTGTGCTCAATAAGCGCTCCTTCATCGCTACGGAACTGTCTTCTAACAACCTGCTGGCAAGTCACTGGAAACAAACGTATTCTGTGGACCGGCTGAGCGCAGTGTTTACCTATAAAGCGTACCGCAGTCTTTCCTTATTTGCAGGACCTTCTTTCAATCTGTTGCACAATGAAGGACTGGCGGCCGAACGTGAGGAGATCACAAAAAACAAACCTGTGCTGATGAATATCGGGAAGAATAAGGCCTGGATAGGATGGACTGTAGGGATGTCCTTCCTGTAATGCTCAAATGGTCCTGAACGAACTTGGTGAAAAGCTGGTTTCCTTTTTAAAGAAATTCGAAAACTGTGCAAGATCATCAAAGCCCAGGGTATAGGCAATCTCCGCAATGTTCCAGTTGGTCTGCTTCAGCAGGATCTTTGCTTCGGTGACCACACGGTTGCTGATCAGTCTCGTGGTGGTATTTCCCGTAATATCTTTTAAAACCTTGTTCAGGTGGTTTACATGGACCGCCAGACGGTCAGCATAGTCCTTCGCACTGCGCAGGTTCAGGCGCTGCTCCGTAGAATCAAGTGGAAACTGGCGCTCCAATAGTTCCAGAAACAACGAGGAGATGCGCTCAGATGCATTTTGTGTGCTGGCCAATACCGCCATAGGCTGCAATTTCTGACCATAGTGTATGAGTTCCAGTACCATGGTTCTCAGCAGGTCATATTTAAACCTGTAGTCAGAACCGATCTCTTTCAGCATTTTTCTGAAAATGTATTCAATCTCCTGCTGTTCTTCATCGCTGAGCTCAAATATTGGCGTCTGTCCGGCCTGGAAGATCGGCAGCTCATCCAGCTGTATGCCTGTTTTACCAGAGCCTAAAAATTCAGGGGTAAAAATACAGAAGATACCTCGTTGTTGGCTGTTCTCCGGAATCCAGTGATAAGGGATCTTGGGCGTGGCAAAGAGTAAGCCATTGCCTTGGATATCTATTACCTTATCGGCATACTCTGCCCTGCTATTGCCCTTCAGCCAGCTGATCTTGTAATAGGCACGACGACTGTAGGGCATCTCGCGACTGCCATCCTGATTAAAAAGCTTTTCGCTTTCAAAAATATTGAAATGACCAATCTCCTTCAGCATGCCTCCAGGTTGGGCAGCGTCGTTCCGTTTATAAAAATCGTCCAGTGAGGTATTGGTCATTTCTGTAAAGATACTATAAAAACATACCTCCTGAAACTTCTATCCGCTGCCCGTTTACCCAGCGGTTATCATCTGATAACAGGCCGGCGATCATTGGCCCGATATCGTCAGGTAATCCCGGTCTGCCCAAAGCAGTAATACTGGAAACCATAGCATTCACTTCCGGGTTATCACGAACAATACCTCCGCTGAAATCTGTCTGGATGGCGCCCGGCGCTACGGTATTTACTCTGATCCCGCGGGGCCCCAGTTCCTTAGCCATATAACGGCTGAGCACTTCCACGGCACCCTTTACGGCTGCATAGGCCCCGCTTTCAGGAACACAAACCCGTGTCAGGCCGCTGGAGATATTGACAATGCTTCCGCCATCATTGATGAGGGGCAGCAGCTTTTGGGTTAAAAAGAAAACGCCTTTGAAATGAACGTTGTACAAGAGATCAAGTTCTTCTTCTGTGGTCTTCAAAATTGAGTTGTGATGCGAAGTGCCAGCATTATTGACCAGGTAATCTATCCCCTCAGCAGCCCAGTCTTTCAGGATTTCTTTTACCTGCGATACAAAACCATCGAATGTGCTGCTGTCGCCGGTATCGAGTTTCAGGGCTATGGCCTGTGCACCTTCCTGTTGGGCAAGGTCGATTACTTTGTCTGCTTCATCAGCTGCGGAGTTGTAAGTGAAAATAGAGTTTACACCTCTCTTTGCGAGGTTGAGGAGGGTATTGCGGCCGAGACCACGACTGCCACCTGTAATCAGTGCGATTTTATGTGTTGCCATTTTAAATGTCTTTGAAATTGTTAAGACAAAGTTACCCGGCTGCAGGATGCTGTGTTTGCTGAAATCAAAGGGATGTTTGAGAATTTCAATCAATCTAATCCACACATATGCAGTTAGTAAAACCAGCAGGGGAGAATGGAAATTTATTGTGATATTGATATATTATATATCTTTACTCAGAAATTTTCGGATGAGTACCAACGAACACACCACCAACACTGAACAATTCCTCTCCGGTGGCGGAGAGATGGGAAAGCTGATACGCTCCATGGACTGGTCAAAAACTGCCCTCGGGCCGGTTGAAGACTGGCCGCAAAGTCTACGTACTTCTGTCAGCCTCTGCCTGTCCTCAACTTTTCCTATCCTCATTGCCTGGGGACCGGAAACTATACAAATATATAACGACAGCTATCGTCCCATCTGTGGGGCAAAACACCCGGAATCGATGGGGCAGAACTTCCGTATTTGCTGGGAAACGGCCCTGCCTGTAGTAGGTGACGCCTTTACCCGCGGACAGGAGGGGGAGGGCACGTATATCAAGGACCAGCAGATGTTCCTCGACCGCTATGGTTACATGGAAGAGGCATACATGACTTTCTCCTTTGCGCCCATCAGGGATGAGTCTGGCGGTGTCGGAGGAATCTTCCACCCGATTACAGAATCTACGGAAAAGATGCTCAACGCCAGACGTACCAAAGTGCTCAGAGAGCTTGGCGCCGATCTGGCCAAGGCAAAATCCGTGCTGGAGATCGGGCAGATGACAGCAGACAAATACGAAGATTACCTCAATGATATTCCTTTTCTGCTGCTGTATCAGATCGATTACACCAGCGGGGAAGCCCGTTTGGTCAGCAGCGCCGGTATCCCGGAAACTGAGCTTCAGATCCCTGACCATATCGATATCAATGATCCCGCAAACAGCTGGAACCTATATGAAATACTGCAGTCGGGACTCAGCGGACAAACGGATGTGCAGCAATGGATCGGCAACTCTACTGTCGGCCCTTTTCCTGAACCGCCAAAACAGGCGATGGTGCTTCCGCTCAGGATTTCCGGACAACCGGAGATCTTTGGGTTCATGGTGGCGGGCATCAGTGCCCGGCGTGCGCTGGATCAGGAATACCTGAGCTTTTATGATCTCTTAGTAAATACTTATAATACTGCGGTTTCCAGCGTATATGCATATGTGCAGGAGCAGAACCGCGCCGAGGCACTGGCAGCAATCGATCGCTCAAAAACTGCATTTTTCAGTAATGTAAGTCATGAGTTCCGCACACCGCTGACGCTGATGCTGGGACCTCTGGACGATATCCTGCACAAGGAAAACCTGCCCGAAGAGGTCAGGGAGCCCCTGGATGCAGTAAACCGTAACGCTGTGCGTCTGTTAAAGCTGGTGAATAACCTGCTCGACTACAGTCGTGTCGAGGCTGGTCGCGCACAGGCTGCCTATCAGCAGCTCGACCTGGCAGAACTCACTACAGATCTCGCCAGCAGCTTCCGCTCGATCATCGAGAAAGCTGGTATGACGCTCAGCGTAGATTGCCAGGAGATCAATGGTCAGGTGTATGCCGACCGCCAGATGTGGGAAAAGATTGTCCTCAATCTGTTGTCCAACGCATTTAAATATACCCTGGAAGGTTCCATAGAGGTTTCCTTAAAACAGGAAGGTAATTTCGCAGTGCTCAACCTCATAGATACGGGGGTAGGTATCCCCGAAAAGGAACTCCCTCATATGTTTGAGCGTTTCCACCGCATTGAAAATTCCGCAGGGCGTACCCATGAAGGCACCGGTATTGGTCTTTCACTGGTGCATGAGCTCGTTCAGCTGCATGGCGGCACGATCTCCGTGCAGAGTGTGGAAGCTGAGGGAAGTACCTTTACCGTAAGAATTCCGCTTGGAAAAGCACATCTCCCGCAGGAACAGGTATTGCAGCAGGCAAAGGATGTAGATTCTACGGCGCTGACAGGTGCATTTATTAAAGAAGCCTATACCTTGCTGCAGGACCAGCTGTCGCACCCTGATGTGCAGTCTACAAAAACTGCTGAAAGCCTGGAAACACAGGATGTCACGCAGAGCAAAGAAACACGTATCCTCATTGTGGATGACAATGTCGATATGAGGGATTACCTGCGCCGTCTGCTCGATCCCTATTTTACCATTGTACTTGCCATTAATGGCGAAGATGCACTCGCTAAAATTGAACATTTAAATCCCGACCTCGTACTCAGCGATATCATGATGCCCATTATGGATGGCACCACGATGCTCAAACATATCCGTGCCAATCCTTCCAGCTCCAGGTTGCCGGTGATCTTTCTTTCTGCACGGGCAGGGGAGGAAGCTCGTATTTTTGGTTTGGAGGCAGGGGCCGATGATTACCTGGTAAAACCCTTCTCCGCTGCAGAATTACTGACCAAGGTAAGGGCCCAGATTAAAATCAGCACTGCCAGGGGACTCGCAGAGCAGCAGCTGAGAGATCTCCTGATGCAGGCCCCGGTGGCTATTGCCATCTACCGCGGGAAAGAGCATGTGGTAGAAATGGCCAACGAAAGGATGCTGCAATACTGGGGACGTACCGCAGAGCAGGCATTTAATAAACCGCTGTTCGATACCATTCCGGAATTGAGAAGCCAGGGCTTTGAGCGACTGATGGAGCGCATGAACCAATCCGGACAACGTTATACCATCAACGAAATCCCTATCACAGTGAACCGCTATGGCCACATTGATATTGTATATACCAGTCTCACACTCGAGCCACTGAAAAATGATGAAGGTGTCATCATCGGAACGATGGCAGTGGCAGCCGATGTTACTGAGCAAGTGATTGCACGGAAAGAACTGGAGAAAACTACAGATACGCTTCAGCTCGCGATGGACGCTGCGGGGATGGGTAACTGGCTATCTGTTATCGGCGAAGGAAACCTGGAGATCTCGCAGCAGACAAGGCTGATCCACGGCTTGCCCGATGGTCTGGAAATTTCTTTTGAGCAATCGGTAGAAATGATTATTCCTGAACACCGCGAGCGCGTGGTACAGAGCATACAACAGGCTGTAGATACCAAAGGTAGATTTGATGAAGATTACCAGATCCAGCCTTATAACGGAGGCAGAAAAAAATGGCTCAACACCACCGGAAAGGTCGAACTGAATGATGACGGTAGTGTAAAGGCAGTCATCGGTACGATCCTGGACATTACCGAAGCAAAGGAAGATGATCTCAGGAAGGATGATTTCATCGGAATAGTGAGCCATGAGCTTAAAACACCATTAACCTCCCTTGCCGGGTATTCGCAGATCCTGAGTTTACACGCAAAGCGCACGAATGACGACTTCGCAAAGGATAAAATTGCAAAGGTGCTCAGTCAGGTGAAAAAGATGAGTACCATGATCAATGGTTTCCTCAATGTGAGCAGACTTGAATCAGGTAAGATCCAGGTCAATAAGCAGCCTTTTATGATGAATGCATTGATCTGCGAAACGATCGATGACCTGGGTCTCCGTTCTGAGACACATCAGATTAACTTCCTGCCCGGTGAAGACGTGAATATAGTGGCCGACAGAGATAAAATTGGTACCGTGCTGTCCAACCTGCTCAGCAATGCGGTGAAATATTCACCCGCCGCGCTGCAGATTGAGGTCAGCAGTACCGTAAAAGAACATTCGGTGCTGATCAGTGTGACAGATCAAGGTATGGGCATTGCAGCAGCGGATCTGCAAAAGCTGTTCGAGCGCTACTACCGTGCAGAAAACAAACAGATGGAGCATATCAGCGGGTTTGGAATCGGCCTGTATTTATGTGCAGAGATTATCAATAGGCATGATGGAAAAATTTGGGCAGAAAGCGAAATAGGCAAGGGCTCTACATTTTATGTAGAACTGCCACTCCAGTAATAGCTAAACCGTAAAAATGGTATAATAACCTGACAATCGCAGCTTTTATTTGCGAAACTATCTGTTTACTTTCGTTATTCATTGATATGTATAACGTAATCAGATTTATGAACAAATATTTACGCTCTTTCGTGCTGCTGGGACTTGCTTCAGCACTTGCTCAAACAGTTCAGGCGCAACAGGCCGACACTCTCAGCCGGGTATTCCGGCTTGGAGAAATCTCTATCAAAGGAAATCGGGACAGCCTCCGCTCCAACAAGATTGGCTCTTCAATTATCAGCCGCTACAACCGTATGGATGTGTCAAGGGCGCTCAACCTCATGCCGGGAGTAACCCTTTCGGCCGTTGGCCCGCGTAACGAATCTGCGGTAAGTATCCATGGTTTTGATATGCGCCAGGTACCCATTTACCTGGATGGGATGCCACTTTACGTTCCCTATGATGGTTACGTGGATCTGGCACGCTATACCACTTTCAACCTCTCCGAGATCCAGGTCGCCAAAGGATATTCCTCAGTATTATACGGCCCAAATGCCGAAGGAGGAGCGATCAACCTGATTACGCGCAAGCCTGTTAATCCTTTTGAAGCAGATGTCGTAGCAGGATGGCTCAACGGAGGATACCGCCTTAGTACTAATATCGGTTCCACTTTCGGCAAGATCTACTACCAGTTATCCGCTTCGCAGCTGAAACAGGATTATGTGCCGATGTCGCGCGACTTCAATGCTACAGCAAATGAAGATGGCGGCCGCCGCAACAATTCTTACCGCGATGATATCGGCTTCAGTGGAAAAATCGGCTTTACCCCAACCGTAAACCAGGAATATGTGGTAGGATACAGTTACCAGCACGGTAAAAAAGGAACACCTGTCTATACGGGTACAGATACCCAAAACGCACTGTTCAGGAATCCCCGTTTCTGGAAATGGCCCAAATGGGATACGCAGAGTCTCTATGTGCTGAGTAATAACAAGATCAATGAAACCAATGTGATCAAAACACGCTGGTATTATAACCAGTTCAAAAACCAGCTGGAGAGTTATGACAACGCAGAGTATTCTACGATGCTGAGGCCATATGCTTTTACGAGTATTTATGATGACTATACCCTGGGAACAAGTGTTACCTATGAAAATACGGATATCAAAAACAATAACTTTAGCCTTGCCGGGCATTTTAAGCAGGATGTGCACCGCGAACATAATGTGGGAGAACCTACGCGCCGGGCGGCCGACCAGAACTATACTTTCGGCGCTGAAGATACCTACCACCTGACGCCGAAACTGAAGCTGAATGCAGGTGTGAGTTATATGGACAGGCAAAGCGATGGTGCAGAGCAGTACAACAGTACGACAAAAGTAGTTTCCAACCTGCCGGAAAATAAAAACAGCGCCTGGAATGTGCAGGGTCTGGTACAGTATGATATCGACAGCACGCAACTGCTGAGTTTCTCTGTAGCCAGGAAAACCAGGTTCGCTACCATCAAAGACCGCTATTCGTACCGTATGGGTACAGCGCTGCCCAACCCGGATCTTAAAGCAGAAAATGCATTGAATTATAATCTGGTGTACCAGGGTCATTTCTTCAGAAATTTGTCGCTGGAGGCTTCCGCGTTCTACAGTAAACTGCAAAATACCATTCAGAGCGTGAGTAACGTAGCTGTAGATCCTATAACGAATGTGGCATTGGCACAGGCACAAAATGTGGGCAGGGCAGCATATTACGGAGCAGAAGCGGGACTGGGCTATCAGTTGATGCCTGCATTGAGAATGGATGCAAACTATACCCTCACCATCCGCAAAAACAAAAGTAACCCATTGATCTTCCTTACAGATGTGCCAAAAAATAAGGTGTTTGCATCGGTATCTTATCAGCCTGTGAAACGCGTATCTGTAATTGCTTCAGAAGAATACAATTCCAGACGATACAGCACCAGCTATGGCACCATTGCCGGCAGCTTTTACCTGACGAATGCCAGGGTACAGATAGAGCTGATCAAAGGTTTTTCTGTGGATGGGGGAGTAAACAATATCTTCGACCGCAACTATCAGCTGGTAGAAGGTTTTCCCGAGGCAGGAAGGAATTATTTTGCTAACTTACATTACATTTTTTAATACACACGATGAAGAAAAAATTTCTGTTGACAAGCACGCTGGCGATCTTGCTGTGCAGCTTATCTGCGGTACAGGCCCAAACTGCTGAAGTAAGTGTGGCGGGCAGTGTAGGCAAGCCCTACAATCTCAACGCAGCTACTTTCTCAACCCTGAAAAAGGTGGATGTGACGGTGAAAGATCACGATGCGAAGGATCATCACTATAGTGGGGTGTCACTGTATGATATCATCAGCAAAGCCGAGGCTGTACCGGGCAACATGCTCAAGGGGAAAACTATGGCTAAATTCGTTTTGATCACTGCCGCAGATAACTATCAGGTGGTACTGGCCATTCCCGAATTTGATCCTGCATTTACCGATAGGGTGATTGTGCTGGCCGATAAAGAAGATGGCGAAGCACTGGCCGCCAACCTGGGTCCATACCGTTTGATTGTTCCGGGCGATAAGAAACCTGCAAGAAGCGTAATGCGGGTAACCTCGATAGAGGTGCTGGATGCCAGAAAACCTTAAAAGTTAATAAAGCGGCGGTCGTTCATCAGATTGATGTCTGTCAGGGTTTTCAGGAAGCTGATCAGCTCTGCCTGTTCTGCCGCCGATAATGCGATACCTCTTGATCCTGTTTTTTTCAGAATGGGATCAAGATTCGCATGATTTTTTACATCTGCAGCATAATGCTGCAACACCTTTTTCAGGGAGCCGAACCTGCCGTCATGCATATAAGGTCTGGTGATTTCGATGTTGCGCAATGTCGGTACCCTGAATCTACCCTGATCAGTGCTCAGGTGAGTAAGGCTGTCACGGCCCCTGTCCTTCGACAGTTCATCCAGGCCATTGTTGCGATATGAACCATCAGTAAACAGGGGTTCTGTATGGCAGGAGCTGCATTTTTCTTTATATAGTGTGTAACCTCTGAGTTCATCCGGTGTCAGCTGCTCTCCCGGTTCTTTCCGGATATACCGGTCATATTTTGTATCTGCCGAAATCATCATCACCGTAAATTGAGTCAGGGCCGTAAGTATATTTTCTGTACTGATGCCTGTGCTGCCAAAAGCTTTCTCAAACAACAGCGGGAAATCCGGATCTTTCTTCAGCACCTTCAAAATGCTGTCAGGATGGTTGTTCATCTCACATGGGTTGGTAAGGGCATTGGTAGGTACTTCAAGAATGTTGGTGATCCTGCCGTCGAGCATAAACTCTTTCTGCCAGGCGAGGTTAAAGAGGGGAGGTGCGTTGCGTTCTCCAAGGCAGTCGTTCACACCTCTGCTGATCGCTGTATTCAGATTGGCGAAGGCTGCCGATGCCTGGTGGCAGCTGCTGCAGGAAATCCTGTGATCAGATGAAAGGACGGGCGCATAAAACAGGGCTTTTCCTAACTCAAACCTCGCTTTGGTCACTGGATTTTTCTCAAAGTCATACACCGGTTTCGGAAAGTTGGCCGGCAATCGCAATTCCATCAGCTCCGGATCGCCATCCCTTGTGCTCAGAGTCCTGTAAGAAGACATCCCCAGCACAAAGCCAGCCATGACCAGCATGATAACTATCTTGATTCTGCGTACTTTACTAAAACCCATTTCCAGCGATGCAAACAAAACAGCCCCAATACGGGGCTGTTTGATTTGTTATATATTCTTTTCGCTAAAATACTGATTTCCCAATGGATCAGTAGCAACAACCTTTACCTTTTTCACCATTGCATCAATCTGCGCGGTAAAAAGATGCCCTGTTTCATGGGGCTCAACAAAATGACGACCCTCAGGTTTATTCTCGCCACGGTACAGCTCCACCGATAGCGGATCAAACCCCCTTTCCTGTGTTAACTCACCAGCATCGCGGCCATCCAGGAAATACTTCAGTTTCCAGGCTGGTTCATAGTTCCATACATTGGCCGTAAGGCGTAACCCGCTGTCCTGTTTTTCTATATGCAGGCTCAGCTGATGTTCTTTGGGTAAACCCGTAGATTTGTAATAACCTTTCAGGTCGGTACCGCTTACTTCATATACCCCATAACCCCTTGGTGTACCGTCGGTGCAAACCGGCCCCGTCCACCAGGCTCCGCATACCGTACCATGGTTATGCTCATGAACCCCATTGGTGATATTGTTTTCATGGAAATGCGTATGACCAGACATCACATGAACATTTGTAAAGCCCTGCAGCACCTCGTAAAAAGCAGCATTATTCTTCACCCCCAGGTATACCGGGATATGCAGATTGATGACCACCAGCTGATCCTTCGCCACATGCTGCAGGTCTTTCGCCAGCCATGCCAGCTGCTCCTCAGAAATATACCCGTCATAGTTCCTTTCCGTTCCCAGGTAACGCACATCGTCTAAGACAACGTAGTGCGCCTTGCCGCGGTTAAAGGAATAGTAGGTCGGACCATAAAAGTTTTTGAACGTCACATCTGAAGTCTCATCACCCCCCATGCGGTAATCCATATCATGGTTGCCGATCACCTGGAAAAAGGGAATACCCATTTTATCGATCGCCGCGTTATAATCTGGAAAGAGGCCGTGGTTATCCCACACCATATCTCCCACACAGATCCCATGTACGAGTGCGTCCTTTCCCAAAGATTTGATCGTTGCAATCGTATCCGGTACCGATGTTTCCATCATCTGCTGCACATCCTTTTTGTTTTTCACCTGCGGGTCTGCCCAGATGATAAAGTGGTGATGATTGTCATCCACAGAAAGCACCTGCAGGTTAAAATCATACTGTGCTGCAGTACCCAGCTTTTCATACTGCTTTGCGATGTTGTAATCATTTTTAAACTGATATCCCGCAGGTGTACTCATAAACACACTCTTCGCCTTTTCATTCGGCATCAGCTCATAACGGCCGTTTTTATCCGTCAGCACCACCGTAAAGCCATCAGAAATAACCACATTTCTGATGCCCTTTTTTCCGGCAGTTACCCTGCCTCTGATCATCGTCGCCGAATCTGCCAGTCCGAAGGCATTTGTGTTCAGCGCAATAAATGCACTTCCCGCAATGAGTCCCGCACTGCGGAGGAAATCTCTTCTGTTCATATTAGTTTTGTAATGTAGTAAATCCTGTACCTGTTTCAATCGTGCTCAGCGGCGATGTTCTTGTCAGCGGAATGCTCGTCACCGTTCTGCCCGCAACCCATTGTCCTGTAACAGCGTCGTATACACCGCCCAGCTGCGTAAAGGCGCCCGTTGCCGGCAGCGTCAGTTTCGACGTGTTCGTTCCGCCGCCATAGAAACCCTGTGTTAAACGCGTCGCCGGGTTGATCGTACTATAGTAGTCCGTATTTGTAATGCGGTAACCAATTTCAGGAGGCCCCGGTGCGTATACCGTACCATTACCACCGTACATGATCACATCCAGCGGCACAGTCGTCGCATTCACCACAATACCACGGAATACCGCAATACCCGCCACATTACCACTGTTTGCCAGCAGGTTCGATGTCGCTGTCCCAAAGTCGGCCCCCGCAACATTTGCATACTGCGTGCTGCTGATCCATGGTGCTGCGCTGATATCCGTAGAGCCTGCGCCCCAGATATTTTTGTTGCCCCCGACATAGAAGAACTGCCCCTTGGTTACTTTTCCTGCTACCAGGTTGATCTTGTAGCTGCGTGTCGCACCCACTGCCCAGCCATTGGCAGGAGCAGGGTTTGTTCCGGCATTGTTGCAGGTCACCACCGCATAATTCGTAACCGCGAAATCGATATCCTGAGTGGCCATCAGCTGTATGTATTCATAATTTCCGTCGGCACCATTCGGGTCTGTCAGGTATCCTGCGATAATCACCGCTGAAGGTTTGATCAGCGGAAGCTCAAAAACATCGTTGATGGTACGCGGCCACAGCTGCACAGCTGATGCTGCAATCACTGGGATACCCGTAAAGTTCGCACTTGCAGGGAAAGCCTCCCCGGCAAATCCCGCCGTAGCTTCAGTATGTACTGTCACTTTCCCAAAACCATCATTGATCGTTTTGTCACCGCTGAACGTATCTCCCGGCTGGGGTTCCGGTTCTGTAACGGCTTTGCTGATCGTTACCAGCGTATTTTCATAGGCATCGGGATCGGCAATCAGCACGCGCGACTGTACGGTTCTCATGTTTAATACCTTCAGTTCCGCTATCTTCTTCACTGCAGCGGCAGCTACACCCCTGAGGCGCATACTGCCGTTTACCCTTGTCAGCGTCGCGCCTGTGACTTCAATACTCAGGGAGTCGCCCACTTTATAGTCTGCTGCGGCAGCACCCATCTCAATGGCGATACCCCGCAGGGCATTACGGCGCAGGTTCTGCACTACGATCACTCCCGCCTGTGTGTTTGCGCCCCGGGGATCGGAGATCACCACACCGCCAATTTGTTTGGCACCCGAGAGGTTTGCAGCGTTAAGGGTCAGGTCGCTGCCCTTATATAAGTCTTTTAAATCTACCACGGCAATTACCGGGCTTAGCGTTCCTTCTGCATACTCGTTCTTTTTGCATCCCGAGAATGCAGCCATGGCAGTAAGCGTAAGGAATAAATATATCTTCTTCATTTGTTGAATGATCTGGATTTCTGTTTGATTGATTACGGTTTTTGCCACCACACCTGCGTGCTGATTTCGTCTGCTCCCTGTGCTGCTACTGCTGCCCTGTAGTTGTCAGGGTTTGCAGATTGTACATATACGGGATAGTATAAACGGGCAGGCATCACCCCGTTGTTCACCAGGCCGGTACCTTTTGGCAGCACCGGGTGCCCAGTGCGGCGGTACTCAAACCACTGCTCAAAATCTGTCGCGAACATCGAATAGTACTTCTGCGCATGGATCAGCTCCATCTTCTGGTCCAGCGTTGCCGCAGGGTTCCAGCTGATATCTGCATTGGCAAGATACGTCTCTATAGGAGTGGTAAATGTAGGTACCCATAAGGAGATTCCTGCCTGTGTACCGTTGTTGTAATAGGTCCTGGCATCACCGGATATCCATCCCTTTGCAGCGGCCTCTGCCAGTATAAACTGCAGCTCCGAATAGTTCATGATGTTACCCATCAAAGGCTCATTCATCAGCGTAGTCGTGGTAGAGGTGGTCGACAAAAAGTAAGATTTGATCGCTGCTCCCTGTCCCGGTGCATATCCGCTCGGCACACCCGCAAAACTACCCTGCCAGGTCGCTATGGAGAAGCGGTTGTTTGGTGTCAGTCGCGGATCAGCCCAGCGGTTCAGGTTGTTGATAAAGAACTCCGTGATACCCAGCGAACGCCAGTCCTGCTCACGCACACCGCCAATGAAAGGTGAAGTCAATGAACCCACACCCGTCCAGCGCAGGATCGCTGCATCGGCATTACTGGTCATGATCGGGTAAGCTGCAGGATTGGTGTCTACAATTTCCTTGATCTTGGCGATACACGCTGCAGATACTTCGGCCTTGCCCGATAGACGCATCAGCAAACGCAGGTAAAGACTGTTCCCAAACTGGCGCCACTTCGCAGCATTGCCATTAAACACCGGGTCACTCGCACCATTGACGTTCGTCGCGCCAATCAGCAGCGTGTCCGCAGTTTCCAGCTTCTTAAAGATGTCCATATATACATCTTTCTGTCTGTCAAACTTTGGCGTAAAATTACCTTCCTTGCCCATATTGGATTCAGAATAGGGGATATCGCCATAGGTATCCGTAAGCAGGGAGTATACCCAGGACTGGCAGATCAGGGAAATACCCATATACGCTTTGCTGTATGTCAGCGGCTGACTTGCCACGGTATAAATATCTTTAAAGTTGGTCAGTTGCGTATACCAGTTGTTCCAGGTATAATCTGCCCAGGTACGTCTGATGTCGTAGCGGAAAACCCTGCCTTCACCATCGCCGAAATCCACCGTCACCTGCATCAGTTCGTTATTGAAATTCCTGTTGCGCAGCATATTGGTGCCCACAGTATTCACCAGTGCCGGTGCCAGCAACTGCTGCGGCAGAGCATTTGGCGTACCATTGGGATCTGTATTGAGTTCCTCAAAGTCTTTTTTACAGGATGATAGTCCAAGGGCGACTAACATCAGGATACTTATAATCTTAAAACTTGTGTTCATTTTCTTAAATATTAGATACCGATAACCAGGTTAAAACCAAATGTGCGTGTTGAAGGGAACTGGGCAACCTCGAAGCCCTGTACAATGTCACTGCCTTCCAGCGTTCCAAATTCAGGGTCGAAAATTGGCCATTTCGACCATATATACAGGTCCCTTCCATAAACCCCTACCGTGGCACGCTGTATACCCAGGCGATGTGTGAGGTTTTTGCCGATGCTGAAATCAAGCCTTGCTTCACGGAACTTCACAAAGTTGGTAGAGAAGGTGTTCCCTTCAGCATTGTCAATTCCGTAGTGCGAACGGTAGTAGCCATCCACATCAGTAGCAATCACATCATTCTTGCGGTAGGTACCATCGGCATTCTGAATCACCCCGTTACCGATAATTCCATTGTATCTTCCCGGCAGGGTGTTGGTAGTTTTACCCTGTTCTGCCAGTTTATAGTTTGACAGTGAGTATGCAGAAGCACCAAACTGTGCATCAAACAACAGGTGCAGGCCAAACTGCTTGTACTTAAAATCGTGGCCCATGCTCGTTTTCCATTTCGCAGTCGTGTTACCCAGGTAAACCAGGTCATTGGACAGCTTCGCAAAACCCGTAGCAGCGTCATATACTATCTGTCCGTCCGGCGCACGCAGGTAACCGCGGCCAAACATATCGCCCATGCTACCACCTACGCGGGCCACAATCTGTGCGCCACCTGTAGGGCCGTTACGCAACACTACAGCGCTGTCTGCCAGCTGCTGGATCTTGTTCCTGTTCGCACTGAAAGTACCGAAAACCGACCAGCTGAAGATCCCCGGATCCTGTACCGGTACCCCGTTCAGTGAGATCTCCAGACCTTTGTTGTTCACCCTGCCCACGTTGATCACCGCCTGGCTAAAGCCTGAGGACTGATCGATGGTGCGGTTGAGGATCTGGTTTTTGGTGTTACCGCTGTATACTGCTACGTCGAACCCTAAGCGGCTTTTAAAGAACTTCATCTCTGCACCCAGCTCAAAAGTAGTAGTACGCAAAGGTTTCAGATCCCGGTTCGCCAGGATACGCGGATTTTGCAATCCTCCGGCATAGGTACTGCCGGCAGTCACATAGTTAAATGTTGTCTGGTAAGGATTTGTTGTTCCGCTACCCACACCAGCAAGGGATGCCCTTACTTTGGCGTAGTTGATCGCTTCCGGAAGTTTAAACGCTTCGCTGGCGATGAAACTTAAACTTGCCGAAGGGTAGAAGAAACCCACCTGATCGGTTCTGTTGGCAGTGGCAAGCGTACTTACCCAATCCTGACGCGCCGTTAAATCCATGTACAGGTAATCTCTGAAGCTGGTCGATAATAATCCGTAGAAACTGTTGATCGCATATTTCGACTTGTAAGGTGCGGTGATCAGCGGCCCTGCATTATTGGCCATCGTGTACACCCCCGGATATACCAGTGAGTCTGCACGGGTTTCATCCCTGTTGTAATTGTTGCGGAGCATGCTTCCACCACCTGTTGCCGTCACATTGAAATCACGCGTTACCTTTTTGTTATAGCGCAACAGGAAATCGCCGCCGGCTTCCTGTGAATAGATGTTCTGTGTGCGGAAAGATCCCTTCGGGTATTTCGTTCCTGCATCATATGGACGTTCCTGGGCACGCTGCTCATAACCCATATCGAGCGTAGCCCTTACCTGGAAGCTCAATGCGTCGGTAATCTTATATTCGGCCTGTACGTTACCCGTTACCGAGTTTCGGTTCGACCTGTTGATGAATTCTTCTGAGATCGCATACGGGTTTTCAGGGAAAGTACTGAAGGGGTAGAAGATCTTTCTGTCCTCCATACCGTTCACCCAGTAGTTTTTCAGCCAGTTCAGGTCGGCACTCGGTTGCCAGAAGATATACCAGTACATGATCGACTGGTTACCATATCCCGCGCCGGGCAGGTTAGCACTGTTTTTATTGTTATAGTTTACTTTGGAGCTGATCGTCAGCTTGTCGTTGATCTTCGAATTTACCGACAGCGCGATGCTGTTACGGGTATATCCTGTATTTGGTGTAATCCAGTGGTTGGTCACATTGGTGGCCGAGAAACGCGCTGATGTTTTGTCCGTCCCGCCATCCACGCTGATGGAGTTGGTATAGGTACGTCCTACATCAAAAAAGTCGCGGCTCTGGTTCTTGTAAGGTACCCATGGTGTTCTTACCGTACCCTGTTTTTGTGTCAGCGGGTCCAGCTGGAAGAACATTTGTCCGTCAAACTTAGGTCCGTAAGCAGAGCTGGTTCCGCTGGTACTCGCCCCATCAGGCCCTGCACCATAGGAGTAGTATCTTGATCCGCCGGTGCCCTGTCCATATTCATACTGCATATCCGGCCAGCGGTTTACAGACTCCATAGAGGTATTGGAATTGAAGGTAATCCCCAGTCCGCTTCTTTTCATACCGGATTTGGTGGTGATGATGATCGCACCGTTGGCTCCGCGCTGTCCGTATAATGCGGCTGCACCAGGGCCTTTCAGCACACTTACATTCTCAATATCTTCAGGGTTCAGGTCGTTCAGGTTACTTCCGTAATCCGCCGGCATGTTGTCGCTGCCCGTACCGTAGGCCGTTTCTCCCGCATTGGAAGTACGCCTGCCGCTACCCTGGTTGATAACCACCCCGTCTACCACGATCAGCGCTTCATTGTCGCCTGTCAGGTTGTTTTCGCCACGCAGGATGATCTTGTTGGAACCTGCAGGACCGCTGTTTGAGCGTACCAGATTTAATCCTGCTACCTTGCCCGACAAAGCGTCCGTCCAGTTGCCGGACAGTGCATTGGTCAGCTGCTCGCCCTTCACTTCAGTTACAGCATACCCCAGGGCTTTCTGCTCACGTTTGATACCCAGTGCAGTAACGACAACCTCGGTCAGACTGTTATCAGCTTCTTTCAGTGTCACATCGAGTGTAGTTGTTCCATTGGCTCTTACGGAAATCCCATTCATGATTTTAGTTTCCGCAGAGAGGTAGCTGAACTCGATGTTGTAGACCCCGGCGTCAGCGCTCAGGCTGTAACTGCCATCGTTTACAGACATCACGGCAACACCTGCGGAGCGGATGCGGATAGATGCACCGGGAATGGTATTCCCCTGCTCGTCCATCACCTTACCTGTAATGCGGCCCTTGCCCTGTGCCTGAGGAACGATCAGGATGTTCTGACCCGCAGTTTGTCTGAAGGTATATCCCGTGCCTTTTAGCAGTAGCCCCAGGGTTTCTTCTACTGTGCGGCTGGCTCTGGCAAGGCTAACCACACGGTTATCGTCCAGTGTATTGTTATAGCTGATGGTAATACCACCCGCCTTTTCCAGTTGTTGAAATGCATTTTTGAGCGGAATTCGCTCCGCCCCGAAGGTGATTTTTTTATTGCTTACAGGCTGTGCGTCTGCGTTGAAGACCCCAAAGGGGATATATAGCATTAAAAGTATGGTACAAAACCACAAATGTTTCATATGTTTATGTAATTTATTCTTGCTTAGCGGTGAGTTTAAATGTCTTGCCTGGGATTGTTAGCGCAATTCCGGGCTTAATGATCTTGCCTTCCTTGAGTAATCTTATTTCATGATCTTTCCTCCTTTTTGGTTGTTGTTTGAGATATACAGGTGATTTCCGTTTTGTGTATAGGCCAGTCCCGACAGGATGGTTAGGTTTTCCATCGCTTCGGTGAGTGAGATATTCTTAAATTTTGCCGTCAGGCGCACTTTGCTGAGCTCCGGGTCAGTAAATTCGATCTCTACGCCATAATGGTGCTCCAGCGATGTGGCAATATCCTGCAAGGAGGTATTGTAAAAGATGAAATCACGGTTGATCCATGAAACTACTTCATCGGCATCGGTTTCACTGAATGTGTACAAGCCATTGCGGGTGTTGATGCTGATCTGGTCATCCGGCAACAGGTACCTGATCACTTCATTATGGCCTTTTGTTTTTGCCATCACGGCTACCTTCCCGGTTTTTACCGTTACCGCAACTTTTTCTTCATGTTCATAGGCCTTGATATTGAAGGAGGTACCCAGCACCACCGTCGTGATGTCGCCCGTAGCAACGCTGAAGGGATGTTCCTCCTGGTGTACCACATCAAAAAAAGCTTCCCCATCCAGCTGCACTTTGCGCGTCTTCCCTGTAAAATCTTTCAGGTACTTTAGCTTGCTGCCGCCGCCGAGGTAAACCACAGAATAATCCGGCAGCAGGTATCGGGCCTGCCTCCCATTGGTATTGCTCAGCAGCACATATTCCTCCGTAGTGGCCGAATGATACTGGTAAACTACCGAAGCGAGGATGCAGCAGATCAGGGATGCTGCCAGGAATGGTATCCATCTGCGCTTTTTTTGCGGCATTGATGTTTCTTCGCGGTCGATATGTGCCTGTACCTTTGCCCAGGCATTTTCGGGATGAAGGGGCTGTTTGAAATAGGACTTTGATGCTTCAAGGATATGGATGGTCTCACTGAACTGCGTAAGGTTCTCCGGACTTGCTTCGATCCATTCCTGTAACTGGGTAAGACCTTCATCGCTGATGGTCTTCTCAAAATATGCAATAATTAATTTGTAGCTGTTATCTTCCATTACTGTCTCTATAGGGAAAGACAGAATTCTGATCAGCTTTACGTATCCGGAAGCGTTAAGCTTATATTAACAAATCATTAATTTCCCGAAGCAGGACGACGGAAATCTTTGAGGAGCAGGCGCAGCTTTTTGATCGATTTATACAAAGTGGTATCTACCGTGCGTACGGAAATACCCAGAATGCCGGAAATCTGACGGTTGTCCAGACTGTCGATATGGCTCATCAGGAGCACCTGCCGCTGCCCGGGAGGCAGAGTGTCAATGATACTCAGGATCCCCTTGTAGGACTCTCTGCTGGACATCAGCTGAAAAGGATTATGCTGATCCTGGATGCTGTAATGATCAATCTGGATGTCCTCAATAAAATCCACAGGCTCCTTTTTTTTCTGGAGATGGTTGAGTGCCTGATTTTTAGCAGATATAAAAAGATAACTTTTGATGTTCAGGATGACCGCTTCCTGTCTGTTGTCCCATACCCTGATAAAGAGGTTGGCAATGATCTCTTCAGCAATCACATATTCACGGGTGTATACGGCACAAAACTGGCACAACGGTTTGTAGTAGCGGTTGAAAAGTGTTTCAAGAGCCAGGTGGTCATTTTTCTGTAAGAGATCCGTTAAAGCTTCATCAGTAAGTTCAGGATACATACCCAGTATTGTTTCTACAAAACTAGAGTTGTGATATTAACTTAATATTAAGCTTAACGTAAGTCCTCAGTTTTAGTCAGGGGCTTTTCAGGAAGAAAGAACTTGGGAGTAATATCAAAATAATTCGCCAGGGCATTGATATGCTTCAGGTTATACTTGGCAGGATTTTTATAATTTTCCACGTTTCCAATAAAAGAAGTCTTGGTATTGATGATTTTACCAATATCACTTTGTTTGAGATTGTGTTTCCGTCTGAGCATAATGGTAACGTCAATAGTATATTGCTCAATGGGATCAAGTAGAGGCTGCTGTTTGGCCATAAGATTACGTTATAGCAAATATATTGGGATATTTTAGATTATTGCAGGGTATAAATACCTTTTATGCATGTGGTAAATACGTAAATTGATTGCGTTAAACCACATCCCATAGATTTTACATGCTGTTGATCTTATCTATGATATTATTTATTTATCATTACAGCAACAATTCAAAAACTGACATATGACTATCAAAACAATCAAATCCGGGGTACTGGCCCTGGCCTTAATCCTGTCGGCCACCGCTATGCGCGCACAGGACAGCAAACCTAGTCCGGCAGCAACAGCTACGGGAACCATCAATGGCGCAAATATTTCCATCAGCTACAGCAGCCCTGCGGTAAAAGGCCGTAAGATCTTTGGCGAACTTGTACCTTATGAGAAGGTGTGGAGAGCGGGTGCAAATGAGGCTACAGTATTTAAAACCGATAAAAAGGTAATGGTAGGAAGAACTCCTCTTGAGCCAGGTGCTTACAGTATTTATGTAATTCCTTCTGAAAAATCATGGAAGGTAATTCTTAATTCTCAAACCGGTCAATGGGGTACTTCAAGAACAGGATCTACAAGAGTTGCTGAGAAAGATGTGCTGACGATCGACGTAAAAACGACTAAAACTCCTGAACTGGTAGAGCGTCTGAAATATGATGTAACACCAAAAGGATTTACACTGGCATGGGAAAACCAATCGGTGCTTGTGCCGATCAAATAAGATCATTCACTGATCAAAAAAGCCCGCTTTTTTCAATAGAGAAAAGCGGGCTTTTGATTTAAAAGGTATGCAGTTTTTTTCTGAAGTTGTAAAAACCTGCCATAGCCAGCAGCAGGGAAAAGATAGCCACCACAAATAAGTTCAGCACTACTTTTCCGCTTTCTACCGCATTAACATGGTGTTCTGCCTTAATCTTTTTCCAGTCGATATCCTTCGCCGTTCCGTTGGTAAAGATCACAGGATAAAAGGACAAGCGCAGCTTCTCGTGATAAGCCTTCAGGGCTTTGAGGAAGTTGAGGTGACTCTGTAAATCTGATCCTGCCAGCTCGTTCAGTCCCAGCTGGGTTTGTATACCGGGGAACAGCAGCGCGCTGATCGAACTGAAACCCTGGCGCTCTTCCAGTTTTTTCATCATGTGCCCTGCACTTTCTGCAGCTTCATCATCACCCATCTGCTGCATGGCATAATACCAGTACCAGCTAAATGTAAGTTCTGATGGGAAGGGATATTTTTTAAACTGCGGATAGTGTTCAAAAAACTTGTCCATCGTGACATGTTTCTCCTTATCCCATTTCTCGTGGTTCCCCTCGCGCTGATGGATCACGGTTTCCATAGCTTCAGGAATGGGGTACTTTTTCGTCAGCCATACGTTGAGCACTGCCGGACCAATAATATTCAATACTACCCAGCAGGCGATGAGGCTTACAGCATTAAAACTGGAGGATTTGTTCCTGGAAACTACCCAGAAGGACAGTGCAAACCAGAAGAGTAGATAAAAACTCACCACCATCAGCACCATCATAAAGTGGCGGTCGACCGCCAGCTGCAGATAAACAACTGCTGCGGCCATGAGGATCAGTAAGGTGGCGAACACAGTGATTAACCGGATAGAAAACTTGCGGAGAATAATGCTCAGCGGCAATCCCGACTGAGATTTGACCAGTCCCCAGATGCCCGATTCCTGTTCTGCCGATACGATATTGTAGCTGAACGCAATGATCACCAGCGGAAAAAGAAAGATGATCACAAAGGCCAGATCCATATTACCCAGCAGCAGGGTTGTGGGATTGTTGAGGTCGGTATCATACATCTGTCCTTCCAGTCCGAGTATAGAGACCGACATCAGGTAGGGATTGATATCACGCTGGCCATTTGCAAAAGCTGCCCATGGGCTGGGCATATTTGCTATCGAGAACTTGTTATAAAAGAGCAGCAGCCCCAGGTCTTCGGAATGAAGATCAATGTTATGCTGTGTTTTTTCCTGTTGCAAGGCATTGGCCTTTCCGATCACTGCTTCCTGTTTTTCTATAAAGGTTTTACCAAAGTATAGACCTGCGAAACCGCTGATCAGGAGGATCAGTATGCCCGACCACACTGCTTTATTGCGGAAGAATATTTTGAATTCTAATTGATATGTACTGTTATTCATAATATAATCTATAAGGTTTTTACCCATTTTGATGAAACTGCAATCCCGGTAATCACCAGGATAAACCAGCAAAGAAGCGACAGGATCGTCATCAGCTGCTGATCTATTACCCATCCGATCGTCTTAAATTGATAATTGAAGTCCGGTTGTGAAGCCCAGTTGCTGCGGCTGATGCTGAGCGGTTTGTCTTTTTCACCGGGTTTTTCATTGCTGATATGATCAATCTGCAGCTGGTTCATATGCTGCGCCAGCTCATAGCGATAGGCTTCAGCCTGGTCCTGGAAATCTGTATAGGTTTTAAAATCCGCTGCCGTGAGGGCCATCGACAAGTTTTTGATGGCCAGAAAGGGGTTAAAATAACTGGCGGCTACCGCAAAGCTATTCTGCTTGCCAAATGTTCCGATCAGCTCTTTCTGATGACGGTTATAGATCTCTGCCGAGATTCTTTCCCCTTCGGCCATTACCGTTCCCCCGTAATTAAAGGGCAGCTTTTTCACGTCATCAACCTTATATTTTTTCAGGATATCCGCTTTAAATTTTGCGTAATGCGGGTCGTCCGGGTTATGGCTGTCGCCCTGCTTTTGCAGATCCGATTCTATCGCGGCACCAAACTCTATTTTGGATGGGGCAGGGTACACACTTGCTCCTACAGCTTGTGTAATCCTGGGCATCACAATCATAAAAAATACCCAGAGCACCAGCAGGGTAGTCAATGCCGCTTTCGAAGTCTGATGAAAAGCAGATACCAGTACGGCAATGCCGGAACAGATCACAAAGTACATTGCATAGCCCAGGATCAGCAGCAAGAGGCGAAGTGTAGCATCTGCCGACACCTGCCAGTTGCTCAACGCAGCCCAGAGAACGATCGTCAGCAGGATCACCGGGATAAACAGGCTGAAGCTCAGTGCAATGATCCCTAAAGTTTTTCCTGCCATTAATTGCCGCCAGCTGATGCCCTGACAGAGCAGGATCTTCAGTGTGCCCGTTTCACGTTCTGCGGAGATACTGCTGTACCCCATAAAGAAGATCAGCAGCGGTACCAGCAGCTGCAGCACCATCGCTACACTCATCTCACCAAAGCGTAACATCCCGTTGGAGAAACCCGCTTCACTGAAATTTACCGTATTTTGCTTGTGCGCCTCCAGAAATATGGAAACTCCGGCAAAACTTTCTATACCGAAATCAAAGAAACTGAGTTCATGTTTGTTCCTGAAAGCCAGGTAGCCATAATGTGCCATGCGGTGCGGATGTTTATCAGGCTTTGCCAGCCATTGCTCGCGGACAATCTCTTTGTATTTTAAGCGCTGGGCATTCTGGGCGCTGAAATTCTGCCAGCCAATATAGGTGGCCAGGCACAGCGCCAGTCCGAGGATCAGGGTAAGTGCCAGGGTGGCCCTGTTCTGAAAGGCATTTTTCCATGTCCTCGCTGCTATGATCAGTATTGGATTCATTTGTATATTTTTTGGTTTTCCTTAAAATTTGTATATCACATTGAACATCACGTTTCTCGGCGTTCCCGGGAACAGGCGAAGGTAATTCTGGGCGCCCACCCAATAGGTTTTGTCGAACACGTTGTTGATATTCATAGCCAGTTGTACATTGCTTTTTTCCGGTGAATAGTAAACCGCGGCATCTACAATGGTAAAAGCCGGCAGGTTGAAATTGCGTATGTACAACGGCAGCTTGTCGCCGCTATACTGCAGTCCGGCACCAAAGCCGATACCCTTCAGCAGCTTGTTATCGCGCAGATCATATCTTGTCCATACGCTGCCGCTGTTTTTCGGCGTATTCTGTACCCGCTGACCGATTAAAGTTTTGTCGTTATCTTTTGTGACTACCGCATCGATATAGCTGTAGCTGGCATTAAACTGCCAGTTGGGCAGGATAAATCCCGAAGCTTCAAACTCAATCCCCCTGCTGCGCTGTGCGCCACGTTCTACCAGCAGGTTTACATCTACAGGGTCGTTGGCGTTCAGCAACAGGTTTTTCTGGTTGATCTCAAACACAGCTACATTGACCATCAGCGCATTGTTAAACCATTCTGATTTCGCGCCGATCTCTTTCAGGTTGCTCTCCAGTGGTTTGTAATTGCTGCCCGCAGGTGGCGGAACGATGACCAGTGCCGAGGTATTGCCCTGTGGCTGGTAACCCTGCAGGTAAGTACCGTAAATATTGATGTGTGAGGTAGCTGCATACGTGATGCCTGCCCTCGGCAACAATTTATGTCGGGAGATCTTACTTTCATTGCTCAGCTTGTAGTTGCTGTAGTCCTCATACCATTCCTGTCTCAGGCCCAGCGTTACCGTCAGTTTTTTGTATTTGATCTGATCCTGCAGGTACAGGGCATTTACCAGGTAATAGGATGGAGGTATCTCAGTCTTCGTAAAGATATAGTCGCTCAGGTTGCGGATAGTATAACTGGGACTGGAGAGATTGAAATGTGGCACATTGGGTACCGGTCCGCTAACGCCATTGATTACCTGCAGCTGGTACAGGTCTTTCTTTGCCGGGTCATACCTTGCAGCGATGGTACCATCCTTAAGCCTGTAGCCTGCGGCGCCGTTTTCGCCGTTGCCGCGGTATTTCTGCGTGCTGATCAGGTCGTACCCGATCACCAGTTTCTGGTTTACCGCAGCTGTATTGGCATTGATGCTGAAATAGGTGCTCAGGTTATCTGTGCTCCATTTTTGCTGCCGTTGTATCGCCCGCATCGCAGCGAGGCTGGGAATGGCGATATTGTTTTCATCAACGGCGAAAGCATTCGTGGTTCGGTGTTCGATCAGGTCGTCGTTCATCGTTTGCTTCATGTAGGCCACATTGAACACGATGTCTGGTGTGAAGGTGTGCGACATGTTGGTCATCAGCATCAGGTCCTGCGCATGGTAATAGTCATTGCTGGCCCCCATGTTAAAGCTGGAGGGAGTACTGTTCAGGTCAGTTTTTCCCGCTATGGCACCAAAGATCGCCTGCCCGCGGTCGAGCCTCGACTTATTATTGTTCAGCACCAGCTCCACATTGATATTGGTGTTGGCATCAGGTATATAAGAAAACGACGGAGCGATCAGATAGGCCTTTTTAAATTGCAGATCCCTGAAGCTTTTGCTGTCTTCATACCCGATGTTGAGCCTGTACAGTAAAGTTTTTTCTGCATTCATCGGACCCGTGAAATCCAGGGCAGACCTGATGGTGCTAAAGCTGCCGGCAGAAACGCTGATCTGCTTTCTGTCCTCATTGAGCGGCTTTTTGGTGACCATGTTGATGCTTCCACCGGGGTCAACACTGGAAAAGTTAGCACTGGCAGGGCCCTTGATCACCTCAATCCTTTCCAGGTTGCTGGTTAATGGCTGGTTGAAAAAAGGCTGGCGCGTACGCATCCCGTTGATGATGGAACCTTCTTCATTCTGGTTGATACCGCGGATGGTAAACTGGTTGTAAAAGCTGCTTTGTGATACACTGGCCACATTCTTTACTGCGTCTGCCAGGGTAAACGCCTGTCTGTCGACGATCAGTTCCTTGGAAACCGTAGAAATAGCCTGTGGTATTTCCTTGTTCACAGCAGCAATTTTTGTAGCGGAGAAGGAATAATCGGTAAAGTACTTGCGTCCCTTGTTACCCACTATTTCTACGGTCTGCAGGTTTTCGGCCAGCTTCCTTGCCGTATCTTTCTGAATGGCAGGGACAGCCTTTCTGGGTACTGTATCCACACGGAGGCTATCCTTAACCTGTGCCGAAAGACTGAAATTGCAGATGAACAGCAGGCAAAGCAGCCCGAATATTTTATCAAAAGATGGAGAGAGTTTAATCATGGAGAGAGATCACTTAGATAGTTTGCAGGTACAGTTCCTGGAGGTCACTGGCATTGATATCTGCCGCTTTCAGCGTGTGTATCAGTTGTCCTTTGCGCATAATGCCGATATCGGTGCCTACGTTAACAGCATTAAAGATATCATGCGTGGCCATCAGCACAGATTTTCCCTGCTGGCCCAGCTCTTTTACCAGCGCTGTAAACTCATTGGTGGCTTTTGGGTCCAGACCACTGGTAGGTTCATCCATCAGGATTACCTCGGCATCTTTTGCCAGGGCGATCGCGATGCCAACCTTCTGGCGCATACCCTTGCTGAAACCTGCCAGGTTTTTATAGTGTGCTTCTTTTTGTAATCCGCATTGCGACAGAAAGGCTGTGAGTTGTTCCTTCTGATAGCTGAATCCTGCAAGTCTGCTGAAATAATCCAGGTTTTCTACTGCGGTCAGGTTACCATAGAGCATGACCACCTCAGGGATATAGGCCAGGTGTTTACGCCGTTCGGCACTGTCGGCCGTAATTTCCGTATTGTTGATCAGGATCTGTCCTGAAGTTGGCGTAATGAAACCCAGGAAAAGGTTGATGGTAGTCGTTTTTCCGGCACCGTTCTGCCCCAGCAGGCAGAAGATTTCCCCGGCTTTGACTTCAAGGTTGAGTTGATCCAGCGCCAGGTGCGAAGAATACTGTTTTGACAGTGATACTGCTTTGAGCATAATGAGATAAAAATTAAAAAACAGGATGTTGCATCTAGTATTTGTAAATGCAACAAAGTTACTTTAATATCTCAAACTTTCATATGCAATTTTAAATATGTCTTTCAGTTTTTCCAGGCTCATGGGTTTCGACAGGTATTCATCCATCCCACCTTTCAGATAAATTTCCCGTTCTTCGGGCATCGCATTTGCCGTGAGCGCCACGATATAGGGCTGATAGGGAAGGGTTTGACGGATAAGCCTTGTAGCTTCCATACCATCCATCACAGGCATCTGTATATCCATGAGCACCACATCAAAATGATGCAGCATCAGCTGCTCCACTGCCTGTTTACCATTGTTTGCCATCTCAATCCTGTAGCCCAGTTTCTGAAGTACCCTTTCAATCAGCTTCTGGTTGATCAGATTATCCTCTGCCACCAGGATCTTCAGGGGATAGTTTTCACTGAAACTTTCGCTGAGTAACTGCTCCCTTTTGCGGGCAGCATCGGTCTGCTCTTGTGCCGCTGCGGATGTCTGCTGCATACTGGCCCTTACCACAGCATTGAAATGAAAGACAGAACCTTCATTCAGGACACTGTCTACCCAGATTTCTCCGCCCATGAGTTTGATAATTCGTTCACTGATGACCAGCCCTAGACCGGTCCCTCCATATTTCCGTGTGGTAGAAGAATCTACCTGCGAAAAAGGTTTAAAGAGGTCGTTCAGTTTATCTGCAGGAATACCTATCCCCGTATCTTTTACGCTAAACTCAATCAGTAATTTCTGGTCTTCAAGAATTTTGCTGAGGCGTACCTGTAAATATACTTCACCTTTTTCGGTGAACTTGAGGGCATTGTTGATCAGGTTGATCAGCACCTGTTTCAGACGCAGACTGTCGCCGGTAATCTGCTGCGGCAGTTCGGAGGCGATGTCGTATCTGAGCTTAACCCTCTGGCGGGCAGAGTTCTGTGAGAACATGTCCATCACCTCTTCGATAGAAGTCCTCAGGTTAAAATCCTGCTGTTCGATATCCATTTTTCCGGATTCAATCTTGGAGAAATCCAGGATATCATTGATCACACTCAGGAGGTTCTGACCACTTTTGATAATCGCGTCTGTATATTCTTTCTGCTCTTCGGTAAGATTCGTTTCCGTTAACAGGGAGGCCATACCCACCACACCGTTCATCGGCGTGCGGATCTCATGGCTCATGCTGGCGAGGAAAGTACTTTTTGCCTGGTTGGCCTTATCCGCTTCGGTGCGGGCAAGGTGTTCCTGTTCCTTCTGGTGCTGCAGCTCTTCGGACTGGATCATCAGTTCTTCCGACTGTGCCTGCAGTTCCTCAGATTGTACCTGCAGTTCTTCATTGATGGCCTGCAGCTCCTGTGCCTGTTTCAGTACTTCGGAGGTACGCTCGCCAACCTGCTGCTCCAGCGTCGCCTTCTGACTAACAATAGCGTTTACCCTGAGGTACCAGATGAGGTAGATCAGTCCGGAAATGATGACGACCGATAGCATTTTAAACCACCAGGTTAACCAGAAAGGCGGCACAATAGTCACTCTAAGGCTGATGACAGATTCTACAGATCCGCGCTGGTCGCTGTTACGGCATTTCACCAGGAACGTGTAGTTGCCATGCGGCAGATTGGTATAGGAAGCAGAATTTTTGCGGCCGACATTGTTCCAGCCCTTGTCAAAACCCTTCAGCATATAGGAGTAATTTTTCTTCCCGTGGGAGAGGAAGTCCAGCAATGCAAAATCAAATGATAACGTAGACTGCTCATAAGATAAAGTGATACACCGGGCTTCAGAAATATCCTGCTTCAGCACCGAAGTATCCTGGCTGTCTTTGGCTACGGGCACCTCCTTATTAAACAGCTGAAAGCCGGTGAGCAACAGTGGCGCAGTAGACTTGCCGACCATGATCTGGCTGGGATAAAACTTGTTGAAACCATTTACGCCACCAAAAAATAATTCGCCCGTGCTGCTTTTCAGTGCCGAATGGGGTTTGAATTCATCTTCCTGTAAACCATCTTCTTCCGTAAAGTTGGTAAAAGCAGCCGACTTGCGGTTAAACCTTGATAAGCCACTATTGGTACTTACCCAGAGATTGTGGTGGTCATCTTCCAGAATAGCATAGGTGAAATCATTCTGCAGGCCGTCCTCGGTAGAAAAACGTTTGAAGTCGGACGTCGCCGGATTATACAAGTTAAGTCCATTGAAAGTACAGAGCCATATCCTGCCGTCATGGTCTTCCTTAATATCAACAACTGTGTTGTTACTGATGCTTGTGCGGGAAGGGCTATGCCTGAAATGTTTAAAGCGGCCTGTTTTGATATCAAGAATATCCAGTCCGGCATCATTGGTGCCTATCCAGAGATTACCCTTACTATCTTTTAACAGGGAGTTGATACGGTCGCTCGCAATGCTTGTCGGGTCATCATCATTGTGCCTGTAGTGACTGAATTTATTGGTAACAGGATCAAACAGCTCGAGCCCTGCTCCAAAGGTACCTATCCAGATTTTGCCGTCAGCATCCGGCTGGAGGGTGTAAATATTATCGATGCCCAGACTATTATCATCCTTACTATTGTGTTTATACGATCTGAACTGCTTCGTTTTCAGGTCGAGCACATTGATCCCGCCACCCCAGGTGGCTATCCAGAGCTGCTTCAGTTTATCCTCTTTAATATCCAGCACATAGTCCCCGGAGATGCTGTTCTTTCCTTCCTGGTGTTTATAGGCCTTAAATTCATCCGTGGCATTATTAAAAGCATTGAGGCCGCCGCCATCAGTTCCCAGCCAGAAGTTGTGCTCGGAGTCTTCGAAAATACTAAGCACAAAGTTGTTGGAAAGGCTGTTTGGGTTCCGGCTGTGTTTATAATGCGAGAAATTGGTGCTGTATTTTTTATAAAGATGAAGGCCCCCGCTAAATGTTCCTGCCCACATATTGCCAAAACGGTCTTTACAAAGCGCATCTACGGAATTGGTGCTGAGGCTGCTTTCGTCGATCTCATCATGGACATAAGTTTCAAAAGTGTTCTTCTCATAGTTGAAAACACTGAGTCCCTGGTTTTCTGTACCCACCCAGAGATTTTTATAATCATCTTCGGCAATGCTCTGTATACTATTGCCGGGTAATGAATTTTTTGCCTTTTTATCCGTTTTAAAATTTTTGAAAGAACCGATGCTGTAATCATATAGGTTTAAGCCACTGTCGTTTGTCCCGATCCAGAGCTTACGGCCGCTGTCTTCAAAAAGATAAGTGATCTTATTGCCCGAGATGCTGCCCGGAACACGGTCCTCATGTAAAAACCTTTTGAAGGTTCGGGTCTTGCTGTCAAAGCGGTTCAGCCCGTTCTTTTGGTCGCCCGCCCAGATATTGTTGCGGCTGTCCTTAAAAACCGTAATGATGTTATCCCCGCTGATACTGCCGGGGTCAAGCTTTTGATTACGGTAATGTATCACTCTGGCTGATACCGGGTCAAAGCAGTCGAGCCCCTCATTTTGAGTAGCAATCCAGATCTTCCCTTCCTCATCAAAGGTGATCTTTGGAAGAAAATTGCTGGCGATCGTACGATGATTTCCACGCTCATGTTTGTAA
This sequence comes from Pedobacter sp. MC2016-15, assembly GCF_026239695.1. Taxonomy (GTDB): domain Bacteria; phylum Bacteroidota; class Bacteroidia; order Sphingobacteriales; family Sphingobacteriaceae; genus Pedobacter. The sequence continues at coordinate 575,657 of NZ_JAPIVS010000003.1, forward strand.
TGCGTAAACTTGTTGGTCCTGCGGTCAAACTTGTTCAGTCCGCCGCCCATTGTTGCCACCCAGATATTGCCCTGTTTGTCTTCGGCAATGTGAGAAATATAGTTGTTGCTGATGGTGCTGGGGTCATCCGGGTTGTTGCGGAATACTTTGATCCTGTATCCGTCGTACCTGTTCAATCCATCGCGCGTAGCTATCCACATAAAACCCCGGTTTCCCTGGTAAATAAAATTCACATTTCTTTCGGACAGGCCATTCCTGTATCCGATATGAGAAAAGTGTATTTGCTGAGATTGTGAGAATGCCAATACAGAGATTGCCTGAAGCAAAATGAACAGCAGTGGTTTAAATTTGGAGGTCAATGGAATGGTCAATAAATGGTTTAGTGTGAAGCCATTGGAAGATTCTGGCAATCAGACACAAGATAACACTTAATTGTGTTATTGTGTGATAAATAAGAATATTATTCAATATCTTCATCTTTATGTTGAAATCATTAAAAACTGCTACCGTACTTTTGTTATGTTTATTGTCGGATGTAACATTTGGCCAAACCGGAGGGCCAAAATATGTGATGGTTATCCACGGTGGTGCCGGCACCCTGAGCCGCAAAAATATGAGCCCTGAAAAGGAAGCTGCCTATCGTGCGGCGCTGAAACTGGCCTTGCAGACAGGTTATACGGCAATAAAATCCGGAAAGTCGAGTCTCGATGCTGTGGAAGCTACCATTCATACACTTGAAGATAACCCGCTTTTTAACGCCGGTAAGGGCGCTGTATTCACACATGAGGGCAGGAATGAGATGGATGCCGCTGTGATGGATGGCAAAACAATGAAGGCCGGTGCAGTTGCAGGAGTGACCGTGATCAGGAACCCGATATCTGCGGCGAGGGCGGTGATGGAAAAATCTGAACACGTAATGATGGCAGGCCCGGGAGCAGAGGCCTTTGCGAAACAAGCCGGACTGGCAATTGTAGATCCCTCTTATTTTTACACCAAAGAACGCTGGGATGGTCTGCAGAAGGCCCTCCGTGAAGATTCTGCGAAAGCGGTGCTAGACCATGGCAGCAAAAAATCGATGCTGCTGGGGACCCAGAACCGGGATAATAAATTTGGTACCGTTGGGGCTGTGGCACTGGACAATGCGGGCAACCTCGCTGCGGGAACTTCTACCGGAGGGATGACCAATAAAAAGTATGGCAGGATAGGGGATTCCCCGGTTATCGGTGCGGGTACTTATGCCAATAATGCCACTGCCGGGATCTCCTGCACGGGATGGGGTGAGTTTTATATCAGGAATGTGGTGGCTTATGATATCTCTGCGATGATGGAATATAAAAATATGACTGTTGCCGATGCTGCACAGGCGGCAATAGCTAAGGTGGGAAACATGGGTGGTGATGGCGGCCTGATTGCACTGGATGCAAAGGGCCATGCAGCCATGCCATTCAATACCGAAGGTATGTATAGGGGCACAGTTACCGAAGATGGTAAAATTGAAGTGTTTATCTTTAAAAAGGAATAAGTTAATGCTGCCGGTATGAAAAAGTTGACGCTCTCTCTATTATTATTAGCCATGGTGGCTGCCTGTGTGAAACCCACCAGCCGCAGAAACTACAAGTATACCTTGACCAGGGAAAATAAGCTCTATATCGAGATCTATAAAGCAGGCATCCTCGGCAGGTTAAACGCCCGGTATCTTACCGATTCAATCAACTTCAGGAAATATCTTGGCAAGGTAGATGATGAAAAGGAACAGCTTCATTGCAGGATCAACGGTGATGATATTGAGGTAGAAAGAAGGGAAAGAGTAAAAGGGCAGGGTATTCAGCCTGATCTGCAAATCGTTGTTTCTACAGCTCATTATAGTTTAAAGGAGCTGAAGAAACAACATATATTTGAAGAATAGTAATAGCTTAAATGACTTACTGCTTTTCGTAATGTGATTCTGTGCCGTCAGCAGCAATTACTCCAAGAAAGACAACCAGTTTTTTACCCTCCAGGTGGATGTAGAGCTGGATTTGATTGTCGTTACTCAGCGTCAGGCTATAGTTTGACTTGAGGTTATTGATTGGTCTGACATCAGGCTGGATGGTAAATGTTCCGCTGGATTGGAGCTTGTTTTCATTGTACCACTCATAGTTATTTCCATTGAATTTCAGGACATTTCCATTACCTGATTTAAAGTTTGGATCAACGCCGGCTACCTGTATGCCTTCGATGCGTCTGAGTTCCCAGCTGCCCTGCAGGTTAGATTCCTGTTCTTTCTTTTTACAGCTGATCAGCGAGAAAATGAGCAACAGGCTGAAGGAGAGTGTTAAGATTTTTTTCATGATTATGTAGGTTTTGTTGGTAGAACGCATCGGTTGCGCAAAACGCTACAAGTTAAGAATTTATAAAATATAAAAGCCGGATGAGTGAACCGGCTTTTATAAAAAAAACGACGAATTAATCCTGGGTGTGGATCGCTACCATCTAACAATTACCATAACCCGATACAAATATGTGTTAAAGAAGATTGATTTTATAACAATATTTAGTAATAAGGAAAATTTGCTGCAAAGGTCATTTTACGTTTCAGATTATTTGGTTTTTGTAAAATTTTGGCCGCCAGATAAAATATAATTCTAAACCAGATATGGTTTTGGTGTTGCCTTATCTGTATGATTGATAGTGTTTTATTGCATCCGATTTAGTTTTTACGGCTTGAATTCTGTCATGTAAGGTGCCAAATAATATTTGATTTTTAACAATTAATAAACACATCTATTTGTGGTAAGTACAGTAAAAATTTTTAGATTTGTTTAATAGTGATAATAAATTACAGATTTGAGATATGGCAAAAGCATTAATGCCCAAGTTTACTTTGTCATGGCTGAACGTTATTTTATCTGAAAGTTTAATTACTCATTATGCTTATAGAATTTTCAGGCAATTGTAGAGGATTTTTATGGTGAACCACGGATTATATGATGTTCTTTTCAACGTCAAAAATTTACCGGATGAGCTTAGAGACGTTAAGAACCGTGAAAAGCTGATGCAGTTTGTTGATTCGCAGCTTACTACCAGCAGTCATAAGAAAAATCAGTTGCTTCTTACGCCAGGTCATGTGGCAGACCAGATTTACTTCATTGAATGTGGAGCAGCGCGCGGATATTTTCACGATGAGGATGGCAAAGAACACACGCTGTATTTCTGGGATGAAAAATGCATCATTATTGATTCAGTCAGCTTTCTGAGCGATCAGCCCAGTGATTTGTATATTGAGGTGATGCAGGATAGTGTTTTACTCTCCTTGTCAAAGAAAAGGCTGCATGAGATTCTTCGGGTGTTTCCCTATCTTCACATGGTTATAGATCTCATTCTTCTTAACGATTTTAAACAATGCCGTAAAAGAATAATGGATTTCATCTCCCTGAATCCCGTGGGGCGCTATGTGCAGCTGGTTAAATCCATTCCCCGGGTAGACCTGAAGTTTCATCAGCAGGAAATCGCTTCATACCTGGGAACCAGCCGTCAGACGGTCTCCCGTTCTAAAAGAGCTTCTTAAAATTTTGTATCAGTAAAGGTTTATAAGTGTTCGTATCTATTCCTGATTCGTCTGAGACGCTCTGCATCTGAAGACTGCTGATGCGCCAAATGTTACACCAGATTGTGAAATAGTCACATCATTTTGTGTTTAATGAGAATATGTTTGCTACAAACGGGCACAACTATTAAGAGTATCGTGTTTAACTTGGTACTACAATATTTAACCCATGCAAACACTATTCAAAAGAGTTCAAAAATATCCTGTTTCAGCAAAATCAAAAGCTGTAATTGCAGATAGCATAGTCTACTGTTTTATCCTGCTGTTCGTATACACGGCAACCAGTAAAATACAGTCTTTTACTTCCTTTAAGTTTGTGTTGAGTAAGTCAGTTCTGATCGGGCAGTACAACGTAATCGTGGCCTGGGCAGTTCCATCAGTAGAAATCCTCATCAGCACATTGCTGATCTTTCCGCAAACCAGAAAGGCCGGACTGTTTTCTTCTCTGGCAATTATGATCGTCTTTACCGCATATTTAATTTATATGGTCAATTCCGGTAGCCAGTTAATCTGTACCTGCGGAGGGGTTTTGAGTTCAATGACCTGGAAACAACATATTTGGTTTAACGCAGTCTTCATTTTGTTGGCCATTACAGGATTGAAATTGTATCCCAGGGAGTCCTGATCAGAAGAAATATTGAAAACTGTTACATAAAAAGATTACCTATTATTAAACCTAAAATTTTAAACCATGAACAAAATCATTATTGGCTTGCTTGCTGCAACAGTTGCAGTAGGGAGCAGTGTTACCTTTAATCCTGAGAAAAAGTACAGTACAGGAGACTGGTACGGACAATCGCTATCAGGATATTACGTTAAATTTAACACTCCATATTTATTGGGGCTTTGTCTGCCACTCTCCATCAATCCCTGCGCCTTTTATGAGACTGCCGCCGGGGATGGACATATCCCGAATAGCTTCTCCAGTCAGCAGGCGTTCGAATGGGAAGATGACGGTTACCTTATTGGCGTAGGATCCGGATACTATCTCGGCTTATAAAAACACAAACTATTAAACAAATACAGGTAATGATAAAAGGGGCTTAAGCCCCTTTTATTATGAAATGCACTCTGATTATCTGTTGTTCTGTTGAATTCCGCTCAATGCAATCTCATCTGAGGGGATTGGGAAAACGTAACGAATGTCATTTGGTAACAGGGCATAAGGTGTTCCATTCAGGACTCTTGTCAATACAATTCCGGCCCCTTCCTTATTCAACCTTTTGAGATCATCCCACCTCAATCCCCGCCAAACTAATTCTTTGCGTCGTTCTGATAAGACAAGATCCAATGCCTGTTGTGAAGTTGCGGCGGATAAAGGTACAAATGATGAAGGTGGAAATCTCTTGACAAGCAAAGTGTTCAACGCAGAAAGACTCGCCGCTGTCCTGCCGCCCCTGGCCGCACATTCGGCTTTGATCAGATAAATTTCATCCGTCGCGAGACCAGTATAAGGGAATATGTTCTGTCCAAAATAATTGCCACCCATCACAAATCCTTTTGGAGAAGGCTTGAAAAATATTTTTCGCCTCAGGTCATTGCTGTTGTACAAAGCGAGTAAGTCATTATTGATTGTGATAAAGTTATTCACCAAACTGGCCGTGGCAGAGTAACTTGGCACAGTAGCGGTGGTAAATAAAGTTTCGTCATTTGTTTTGATAAAAGGGAATGGGTCATTTACGCTGAGCGTGTTGTAATCTATAAGCTTATTATATAAAGCAAGGCAACTGTCAGCGGCAAGTTCAGCCCTTGTGTAGTCGCCCATACTCAGGAAAATCCTTGCCTGCAAAGCATAGGCGGATACCGCTGTGGCTTTGTTCTTTTTTGCTGTGGGCACTGATGAGCCCAGGAGTACTCTGGCAGAGTTTAAGTCTTTAAGGATCTGCTGGTATGTTTGCTCTAATGTGGAACGCTGCACTATTTGATCGATCTCAGGTCTGAGTTTTAGAGGGATGCCCAGATCTGTATTGGAACTGGCCGGATCGTAAGCTTTACAGAAATTTCTGGTCAGGTCGTAAAAATAATAGGACCGTTCAAACAACGCCCATCCTTTTATATAATTCCATTCTGCAGAATTACCGGCATTGACCTCTATTTTTTGCAAACCGCTCAATATGTTATTGGCATAAAAAACCGCAACATAAGGTTTTGCCCAGTCCTGTACATTGGGTTGACCCGCAAATACATCAGATGCCCATATGTAGGCATTTCTTTCTGTCGCTGTTGCCGTTGATTGCCATGTAGGATAATCAATATAGCTATATTCATCAGCGGATAATACAGGCAGAGCAGAGGTGGAATAGGTGAAATTATCACCTTCCAGCAGGTTTTCGAAATCCTCAAGTGTCACTGGCTGTATAATATTGCTGGAGGGCTTAGCATCCAGAAAGTCTTTTCTGCATGATGACAATAAAACCATGATCAGCAACCCTGCAAGGGCAATATGTATATTGTTGAATCTATTTTTCATCACTTTTTAAAAATTAGTTTTGATACCAAAAGATATAGTTCTTGGAGCTGGGTAACCAGTTCTTGCATCCGGGTCTATCCGGCGTTTATTTGCCCTCCAGAGGATTCCTAAATTACTGCCATAGGTATAGAAGCCTACAGAACCGAGACCCATTTTTTGTAATGCATTGCCGGCAAGGGTATAGGTGAACTGAAGATCATTCAGCCTGATATGGTCTCCTTTTTCAACTGTTGCATGTGAGAATGCATAAAACTGATCACGACTTACACTGGCAGGATAAATCAGCGCGGGGACGGTAGTGGTCAATTCATCTCCCGGTTGCTGCCAGCGCCGGCTATACTCATCGGTATGATAATCGCCCTCATAGAGCGGATTGTATTGTAAGCACATCCGCCTGAAGATATACCCGAATTTATAACTGATATTGACTGATAATTCCATCGCTTTAAAACTGAAGGTGTTTCTTAAAGAACCAAAATGTGTGGGTACTGCAGAACCTTCAAACCTGATATCACTCCGGTTAGTAGAGTTTACCATAGAAGTATAGTTTGTGCTGATCTCCCCGGCTAAATAGCCCTGAGGATTTCCTGCATTGTTCAGTCCGGCGGATCTGAAACTGAAAACTGACAGGATAGGGTAACCTACCAGTGGTGTAATAGATCTGTGATTCAGGATGCTTAAATTTGAACCTGTATTTGCCTGATAGCTGGCCACTTTATCTTTTGATATATTGAAGATCGCGGTGGTTCTCCATTTGAATTGCCCGGTGAGATTCCAGGAGTTGAACTGGATGTCAAACCCTCTGGTATGGGTATCGGCTACGTTTCCTGTGAATATACTCATGCCCGTCTGCTGTGCGATCGGGCTGGTTCCAATCAGGTCTGCTCCGTTCTTGAGATAATACTCAATACTACCGGAAAGAACCTCTTTTTTAAAGCCAAAGTCCAGACCGAAATTGATATTTTTAATACGTTCCCAACGCAGGGATGGGTTGGGTGGGTTCGTAATAAAAGTAAATGGTGTTCCCAGGTAATTAGGTGATAGATTGGGGCTTGCTGTAGTATATGCAGAAATTGTCTTGTTGACGTTGCCATTGTAACCATATGTGGCCCGCAATTGCAATCTGGGCAACCAGTTAAGATCATAAAATTTCTCTTTCGCTACACTCCAGGCGATGCCGGTTGAGAAAAGTGGAACTCCTTTTCTTTGTGCTGAGACACCAAATAAATTCGATTCATCCCTGCGATAACTTCCTGATAAAATAATCCGGCTGTCATAGGTGTAAATTGCATTAGCATAATATGAAATGTAGTGGTTTACAGTTCTGTTCTGACTTCTGACAATCGTTCCAATTCGCTTACTTTGGTTGCCATAATACATCGGGAAAGTGGTCAGGAGGTCTGCGATTACATTCGTTTCGGTTTCCGGGTTATAACCGTAGAGATTCTGACTGTTATCAGACGCAGCTTCTGAGCGTATTTCATAACCAGCAATAGCATTCAGATTATGTTGTCTGGCAAAAGTGTGCTTAAGATCCAACTGGGCACGACCATAGTTAGCATCAAATGCATTATTGGTTCTGCTGAATATGCTTCCTACCGGCATGGGATAAATCACTGCACCGGTGCTCCGGTTGATTTGAGTGACCTCATTGATTGCATTTCTGGTGTAATAGGAATCCAGATTTTGCAGTGTTTTATTGATGCCCGAAGATCGGAAGTACTGATAGTTTACAGAAACCGCCACTGGTTTCAGGACCTGATAACGCAAGCCTGTATTTACCCTGATGTCGGTGGATTCGCTGCTGAAAGAATTCGCTTTTTTCCTCAGTTCATCCAGGGGACGGTATTTCCAGTCCAGCAGGTTGCCATTTCCGGCTGTATCAGTAAATGAAGCCCTTAAACCTGGTGAATTTGAGACCGGCAGCGCATTTCCATTCGGATCTGCAATCAGCTCATAGGGATATACCGGCGTATATCCATTGAGATTATCATTTTTTGAAATGGAACGTGTAAAAGTAATATCCGTGCTCAGCTGTACTTTATGGTTGGCCAGGTCATAAGTGTTGTTGGCTTTTAAGGTGTAACGTGAGTTTGATGAACCGATCGTTACAGGACTGAAGTGGTCATATCCTGATGATAAATGATAAGTATTGTTCTGGCCTCCGCCATTCACACTCAGGTAATACTGCTGCTGCAAGCTCTTTTGATAAAAATACTGATCAATCTGATGGCGTACATCATTTCGCTTCAGCGCCTCGATACTTGCCTGCGTCGCAACCGTATTGGAAGGTGTTTCCTGAGCGAGCAAGGCCACGACAGGGGAGATCAGGTCGTAATTATTCCTTAGCGTAGCGTTATACTTCCCTTTGGTGTATAAAAACTTTTCCAGCGCGATAAACTCTGCAGAAGTCATTTGCGGCGGGTAGAATAAATCAGGTTTATCACCGATGGTCACGTTGGTATTGAAACCAATCTTTGTCTGCTGATTTAGCTTTCCTTTTTTCGTGCTGATCACAATCACACCATTTCCTGCGCGTACGCCCCAGATCGCCGCTGCGGCAGCATCCTTCAGGACCGTGACATCTTCAATATCATTCGGGTTGATGGTATTCAGGTCGCCCTCAAAAGGAAAATTGTCAATGACGATCAGCGGTTTTGTTTCTGAAAACAGCGTGCTCCGGCCCCTGATACTGATCCCTGTCGTGTTTCCCACTTCGGAGTCTACCAGTAAGCCATTGGTCACTCCCCGGATCCTGCTGATGAAGTCGGCAGAGACCGAACGGTTTACCAGCTTATTGTCGATCAGTACAAATGAACCAGTGCTCCCTTCTTTTGAGATCTTCTGATAACCTGTGGAAAGAATAGCTACCTCATTCAGCTGATTCACGGAGGGCATCATCCGGATATTGCCCAGCTGTACCAGAACCTTCATTTCGAGTGTGTTGTAGCCAAGATGGGATATGCTTAATGTGGCATGCTGATCCACGGCGATGAAAGAGAAGTCGCCCAGAATATCTGTTACCTCGGTGCGGCTGGTACCTTTGATCTTCAGCACTGCACCTTCCATGGCCTTTCCGTTTTCATCAACCACGCGGCCATGTACATCGATGTCACCGGGCTGGCGTTTAAAGCTACCCTTTACATTTGTTAAGCCGGAGGATTTGCGGCGGCTGAGAATGATATTCTTATCTACAATCCTGTAATTGAGCTGAAGAGAGCGTATACATTTTGAAATGGCTTCTTCAATTGTAGCATCTTTCAGGAATACATTGATCCGGTATTCATCGAGATCAAAATCTTTAGCCACGGTCACATATCCCGTTTGTTGTTCGATGGCATGCAGTGCCGAACCGAGTGTAATATTTGTTTCTGCAAGATTGATTCGCTGACTATAGGATTTAGCGCTAACTTGTAAAAGAGCAATGAAAAATATCATAGCGGTCAACTTCATTTTCAGTAGCAATTTTTTAGGCAGCCAAAGGCCGGACATGCCTGGTTTAGAAGCATATAATTTCATACTTTTGTTCTGTTTGGGTTAATCGGAAGAATTTGGTTATGTAGATTTATCCCGAATCTTTCGGGAGGGTTAACCCAAAGTTTAGCGCAGGAGTGCTCGTAACACTCCTGTGTTTATATCTGAATTAACCTCAATCCGTCAGAGAACCTGCCGTTGTTGTAATGGTGGAATCATGGTTTGTTTTTTTTTTAGAAATCTGGTATATATTTAGTTTTTGTATGCTACTTTATTTCCTGCCCGCAATGGTAACAGTTCTGTTTTCGATGGTATAGCTGATATCTGAGCCCAGCAGTATATCGAGTACTGCGGACAACTTCATGTTGCGGTAAAGTTTACCATCCAGTTTTTCATCAGTCAAAGTGCCTTTATACACGATCTCTACATTGTACCACCTTTCAATCTGCCGCATTCCTGTGCTGATATCATCATTCTGAAACTGGAAGAAGCCATTTTTCCATGATATCGCTTCCTCAGCATTGATTGCTGCCACCACAAGTCCTTTGCTGGTTAAGACGGCCTGCTCAACTTGCTTCACAATTCTCTCAGTAAGCCTGCCTGCAGGAGGAACGGTGCTTACCGCTGCAGAACCTTCGAGCAGCGTGGTCTTTATCCCCGGTTCGTCAGGGTAAGAATTGATGTTGAACCTGGTGCCAATATCTTTGACCTGCTGTCGGGCAGTCTGGACAATAAAGGGCTGTTTCGCATTATGGACCACCTCAAAGTAGGCTTCGCCGCTCAACACTACCCTGCGCTCTGACAGCGACGAAAAAGTAGCCGGGTATTTTAATGTTGAGGCAGCGTTCAGCCATACCTTAGTACCATCAGGCAAACACACACCATACTGACCACCTTTTGGAATTTCTATTGTATTGTATTCTGTGCCGGATTTTCTGCTGGTCATCCGGTAAGTTAATTGTCCATCGCTGCTCTTGATGATTTTCACCCCTGCCTGCCTGGCCAGCTCACCATTCAGCGCCTGTGAAAGATCAATCTTTCTGCCATCTGCCAGTATCAGCTTTGCGCGGTGACCGCCGGGAGCAATGTCATAGGCAAAAGCACTTTCCGGCTGTATCCTGTTGTTCCATGTATTGTAAAGGAAGAAAGTGATACTCAGTGCGATGAGCAGGAAAGCCGCCAGCTTCAAATAGGGCGAAATATAAAATTTTGTTCTGGCAGGATAGATTGTTGCCATGATCACATGGTCCATATCTGCCATATTTTTTTCATAAAGCTCAGGATCAGGCTTTGCATCGGAGGCCCTGGCATATTCCAGGTACCAGTGATGCAGTTGTAGCAGCTCCTGATCGGTGATGGTGCCCTTACCATATTTTTCGAAAAGATTTTTGTCAGATGAAGTACCCATAGATTGATTATTTACCCCGTTTATATAGATGACGGAATACTGGCACTTTGGTAGTAGGCGTTATTGAAATTTTAGAAAAATAAATATGGAATCAAAGCATAATGCATGCCGACACGCAACTTTTTAAGGGCCATATAAATCTGTTTCTTGACGGTTCTCTCTGAGATACCCAGTTTTTTGGCGATCTCCTTGTGTGACAGACCCTCTGTTCTGCTGAGCTCAAATACTTCGCGCATTTTCTCTGGCAGTGCATTCAGTTCCTGTTTGAAGAGGTCCAGGGTTTCCTTTTCTATGTAATATTCGTCGGGTGTGATCAGCTCCTGATCCAGGAACGTGATCAGTGAATCCAGGTAGCGGGTTACGGTCACCTGTCGTCTGATAAAATCGATAACTCTATGCCGGACAGCCTGGTGAAGGTAGGATTCCAGATTCGTCTTGACCAGCAGTGTATATCTGGTTTCCCAGATCTTCAGGTAGAGATCCTGCACAATATCTCTGGCATCCTCATGATCACGAAGCATTTTGTAAGCCTGCAGATACAATGGGCGTCTGTAACGGAGATAGACTTCTGTATACGCCTGGGCGTTACCAGCTCTGATCAGTTTAACCAGTTTTCGGTCAGTTAGGGTTGTATATTCGGTCATTTATCTGGCAAAGCTAATATTAATTCTGCGGAGAATAAATAAATATACGTATTCCTTAAAGTTGTGGATTTACTGCTACGAGGAAATATTAACCAAAATATGTGATTATAATTTCTTAAAATGACATAAATGGTCGTTAAAATAGCGGTACTAAAACGATTATTCAATCCAAAAAAAGGCTTAAGCGATCATCCCTTTTTTCTGTTTCTGCCAGATAAAAACGGCCAGAAGAAAACCTGAAAATACCATGGTCATACTGAAGGGAAAAATGTAGAGCATCCCAAAATGACTGGCCACGCCACCAACTAGAGGTCCGGTGATGCCAAGAGAAAGATCGATGAACAAGCCGTAGCCACCAATCGCAGCACCCTGGTTGGAGGAGGGCACCAGTTTTACAGCTTCCACACCAAGGGCAGGGAAGACCAGGGAGAATCCAAGTCCGGCAATACCCGCACCAACCAGTGCTGTATGCGGACTGTTTGCGAGCCAGAGGATCATAAGACCTGTGCTTTCCAGCGCAAGGCACCAGACGGCCGTTTTCATACCTCCGGAAGTTTCGATGGACCTTGCGAAAATGATACGGCCGACGATAAACAATATACTGAAGACAGACAGGCAAAGCACAGCGCCTGTCCAGTTTAAATAGGCATAATAGAGGGTGATGAAGGTAGAGATGGTGCCGAATCCCAGTCCGCCGAGTGCCAGGCACATCCCAAAGGGCGCCACGGTTTTGAGCACCTGGATGAAGGGCAGTCTGGCTGCACTGGTATGTGTACCGCGGATCGCAGTCTTGCTTTTTGCATACAGCAGACCGATGATGCCTACTGCAACGATGACGATACCGATACTGCCCATACCGAAGGTGTTATTCAGGATGAGGCCCAGGGGTGCACCGGCAGCAAGGGCACCATAACTGGCGATACCATTAAACGACATCGCTCTGCCCGTATATTTGTCGCCCAGCGCAAAGATTGCCCAGTTTACGGGGCTTGCGCCGATCAGGCCTTCGGCAAAACCCGTCATGAGCCTCGTCAGCACCAGCGTACCCAAACTGAGTGCCGGGATGTCCCTGAACAGGTAAGCCGCAAACATCAGGATGCCACTGAGCGAGAAGCCAATCATACTGAGCAATACAGCAGGTTTAGGTCCTTTTTTATCCACAATACTGCCGGCATATCCGCGCAGCAGGAAGGTAGTGACGTATTGCAGGCTGATGATTACTCCTGCTACCATCGTACTGTATCCCAGTTTCTGGTGGATAAAAACGGGTAGAATGCCAAGTGCCAGACCGATCGTGAAATATCCTATAAATGTGAATGTGACGAAACCGATGATTGTGAAACGGACTTTTGACAGGGGAATTTCGGAATGGGCTGACTGCATGACGATTGTAACTGTGAATAAAGGCGCAAAGTTAAGCGAAAATTAAATCGTAAATTTGCTGCAATCTGAAATTTTACCGTATTCTATCAAACATTAAATCTTTATGAAGGATAATCATTTGCGTTCTGATTGCTCTATATGTTATGCCATTGATATCTTCGGCGATAAATGGACATTGCTGATTCTGCGTGATATGTTGTTCGAGGGCAAATCTTCTTTCAGTGAATTTAAGGCTTCGGAAGAGAAGATTGCCACCAATATCCTTACTGCACGTCTGAAAGTGCTGGATGCCGAGGGTTTTCTGATCAAGACGGCCTCAGCAGCAAACAAAGCGAAATACCTGTACTCGCTGACAGATAAGGCGATAGATCTTCTGCCGGTCTTCGTGGAACTGTTCGCCTGGAGTGATAAACACAGAGCAGTCAAACCGCCGTGTAACCCAATATATAAACGACTGGAGGCCAATAAATCTGAAACTATTCCCGCATATGCAGCAGAGCTGAAGCAACGCAGGGATGCCATTCTGGGCGCTTAATCCCTTCAATTGTTATCCGAATGTAAGAACATCAGTAATATAGTAAAAAGCAGTTGCAAAATGCAACTGGTATTAGAATTTTGATTATCTTTGTTATAGAAATTAAAACATAGAAATTATGAATGCTATAGAAATTACTGATGCGAACTTCGAGGAACTTGTGCTGAAATCAGACAAACCTGTGCTTTTAGACTTTTGGGCTGAGTGGTGCGGACCCTGTCGTATGGTAGGGCCTGTAGTGGAAGAGATCGCTAAGGAATATGATGGTCAGGCCCTCATAGGAAAAATAAATGTTGACAATAACCCGGAGTTGTCTGTAAGATTCGGTATCCGCAATATTCCAGCTTTGCTGTACTTTAAGGATGGTGAGGTTGTAGACAAACAAGTTGGTGCTGTTCCAAAATCTGTACTGGCAGATAAGTTGAAAAAACAGCTGAACTAAGACCGTTTGGATTGATTGTTTAATGAGGGGTATTACAGAGATGTGATACCCCTTTTTTATTGGACACCCTATCACCAAATGCGGTGAGCATCTGCCGGTTTTTGGGGATTTACTGTGCTGTACTGAACTTTTAGCTTTGAATATGAGTATTCAGCTATTATTTCATCGCGTCTTTTCAGAACTAAAAGAAGCCCTGCAGGGGGAGGTGGTTTCAGCCGGGCATCCGCTCTACGAGAAATCTGTGAAGTTGTGGAATGCCGCGGTACATACACGTCCTGCTTTGATTGCCTTATGCACCACTGACAGCGATGTAGCTTCGGCAGTGCGTATCGCAGGAAAATATCAATGGGATTTAACTGTAAGGGCTGGGGGACACGACTGGTCGGGTTTGGCCCTGTCAGAAAATGGACTGGTGATCGATCTTTCAAACATGCGTAAGGTGATGATTGATGCTGACAAGAAAGAAGCCGTCCTGCAGGGTGGCGCCACCGCCGGGGATTTACTCGCTGCGGCAGACCCCTACAATCTTGTCGCGGTTACCGGGGCGGGCAGCACTATAGGTATGGCGGGTTTAATTATGGGTGGTGGTTACGGTCCCCTGACACCCAAATATGGTTTGGCACTTGATAACCTGATCAGTGCTACGCTGGTGATGGCTGATGGTAACATGCTAACGGCCAGCGAAACTGAAAACGCAGATTTATTCTGGGCGATCAGAGGAGGAGGGGGGAACTTCGGGGTAGTCGTTTCTATGCGTGTACGTCTGCATGATGCCGCATCTGTATTATCTGCACAGTTTTTATATCCTCTGCAGGCGGCCCCGGGTATACTGATGTTTTGCAATGAATATGCCAGAACTGCACCGGATGATCTTTCAATGATCACAGGAATTATACCCGGACCGGATGGCGAAACTGTTGTTATCGTTGCATTAACCTGGTGCGGAGAAATTACCGCCGGAGAGTATTTAATTGCTGCGTTTACCTACTTTCAAAAGCCATTGTCAGAGAAAGTGCAGCAGCTGCGGTACAAAGACTTGCTGGCAGAATTTGATACTTTTGTTACCCAGGGCAACTGTAATGACATGAAAACGAGATGGCTCAAAGAGTTAAAGGGCCAGTCGCTCGACATCATTTTAAAAGCAGGCGCAAAGATAACTTCAGGTTTATCTACCATCACCATGCAGTATTGTTATGGAAGAGCTGCAAAGCTGCCCCTGGATTCTACTGCTTTTGGCCTGCGGGAACCCCATATTCTGGTGTTAATCACTTCAACATGGACACCTGACGACGATGTTCATGCCGAAACACATCGGCGCTGGAGCAGGGATCTTTGTGCCGACCTGGCTGACGATGCCCTTCCGGGAGGGTATCCCAATGTGCTGACCAAAGCGGATATTGCTCAGGTACAATTTGCATATGGTGACAATCTGCAACGGCTGCGAACTGTAAAATCGCATTACGATCCTTATCAGGTTTTCAACTCCTATCCTTTTTAAGCCAAAAAAAAAGCCGGTCTCCAATTGAATGAAGGCCGGCTTTGTGTATAGGATATGATCTTTATGGTTTTGTAGTAGTTTCAGGAGCTTTTCCTATCAGGTCCATAAACTGATCCAGTTTAGGAGTGATGATAATCTGTGTACGTCTGTTTTTTGCTTTTCCGGCATCGGTGGTATTGTCTGCAATAGGATTGTATTCACCTCTACCACCGGCAGTCAACCTTTTTGGTTCAACCCCGTAGGTAGTTTGCAGCGCCTGCACTACTGATGATGCCCTCAGTGCACTTAGATCCCAGTTGTTACGGATGTTCGGCATGGTAATAGGCACGGCATCGGTATTACCCTCGATGAGTACATCATAATCCTTGTAATCTTTGATGATCTTCGCGATTTTGTCCAGCGGTTGTCCTGCTTTATCGGAGATATCATAGCTACCTGATTTATACAGCATGTTGTCTGCCAGGGAGATATATACCACACCCTTTAATACCTGTACATCCACATCACGCATTTCCTCGCGGCTTAATGAGCGTGTCAGGTTATTGGTGAGCACCATGTTAAGTGAGTCGCTTTTGTTTTTCGTGTTCACCAGGTGCTGAATGTATTTGTTGGATGAATTGATCTCGTCCACCAGTTTGGAGATATTCAGGTTACCCTGACCTGATGAAGTGAGACATTTATCCAGTGCAGCCTGTAACGCTGATACATTGGCCCGCTCTGACGTAATTTGTTCTTCCAGGCTTTTTACCCTTGAGCTGGATGAGGATAGTCCCTGCTGACTTTCGTCATATTTCTTACTGAGTTCACTGTTTTTGGTTTGTAAATCAGTATAGTTGGTTTGGAGGTCATTGAATTTCTTATTACTTACACAGCCTTGTGCTAACAAAGCAAGCGCAATCAGCGCTGCAGGCAAAATTGATAATTTCATAATTATGATTTTTATTTTATATCTGTATGATGCCATGGTACTTGCAGAGATCGTGCCAATCAGCCCGAACTTTTGTCCCATTTAAAACAGAACCCCTGTTTAGGGTGTTCTCTTTTAAACCTAACAGATGATGCAGGAATTTAGTGTGCGCTTTTTATATAAGACGGTGACGGTAACTCCCTTAGACGAACCCAACCATTTTATGGTGACCATGAATGACGATGATGAGATTCACGGAATTGTGATTCCGGAGCTGCTGGGAATTATCTATCCGATTGAAGACATGGACAGAGGTTATGTCTGGCACACCGACAGCGATATGAACATGGAGCTGGTAGAATTTATCGGACAGATGATCGAGGATCACAGTTCCTGATCCGGAGAATTTTCAGCAAGTCCGGTAAAATTCTCTGAGTCGCCCAGGTACTTGAGAATGGACTCAGGATCTTTGTCCTTGATCTCTTTTTGTGAGAACTCCTTCAGGTGTCCCAGTTTGAGCAAGGGGCCACATCCAGCTTCCCTGAATATTTTGCTGAGGCCTGCATTCTGATCAATATGATAAGAATTGAAAGTAGGCAGGGTATCAATCATCAGGTATTTTTTATCTTCTTTATCCAGCGATAAAAGCTGATTGAGTTTCTTGCCTTCGGGGGTGCCGTCATTGGTGAGGAAGAGGAAGGTACGGATGATCAGTTTGGCATCGATAAGGCTGATCAGGAGATAGCCGACTTTCTGGTCCATCAGGTAATATTCAACGAGGCTGGTGTTATCTTTCTTATGGTGTTTAATCTCGGGCTGGTTCAGCAGGAGAAAGATCATGTAATGCATGATGCCGGGAGTGATATCTATACGTTCCTGTAATTTATCCAGCGCATGCTGCTGGATATAGACTCTGATTGGGATATCAATTGATCCGGTTTTGAAGCCCAGTACCGAAGGTTTGACCTCCGTATGCATCCATTCCATATTTTCGGCCAGCCAGCTCAGGCTGATAATGGCGCGCTTTTCTCCGTCGAGGATGATAGACGATTTTTCCGGTTTCCGGTCTTGTATCAGGACGTTGTTGGTATGGCTTTCCTTGTCGAAAAATGCCGTAGCCCCGATATTTGCCGTGATGATCGTATGATTGTAATCGCTCAGGAATACTGTTGTGTCATGCACCAGTTCCATGAGCATTTCGTCCATCATGGAATGGATTTCTGATCCGGGAAGGTAATCTGCAATTGCCTTTTTGAACTCATGGGCATGGGGAAAATCGCTTTCTGCCATCTCATCGATATAGTTGATGAGGATGAGCCCTTCAGCAAGATACCAGCTCAGATAAAGTTTATCCCCGTTATCCAGCTCCACATATCTGTCGCCAATAAACTTGTTCATGAGCTTATGGAACTGCGTGACTTTTGCTTTTGGGATGGTGGCATCGGGAAAGGCCCTGGCCTTGAGTGCGGGATACCTGTTCATGAACATGTGTTCCAGCAGAATGGCAGGGATTTTTTTGAAGTATCCCGGGCCGGCAAAGGTTTCACAGAGTATTTCTATGCGCTCAAAGAATCTTTGGCGCAATTCTCTGTTCTGGTCGTTACCTTTTACCGGTTTCTTCTTTTTGCTCATGTCTATCAAACCTAATATAATTGTTGCTGATTGTCAATGAGGAAAATGAATTTTTATGCAGGTGTCAATGTTCTCAAAACCGGAGGTTTTTGATAAAATATGTTTTTCTCAGAACCTTATGAAGGCGATGGGTGTTATTCGGTTATACCTGCTAAAGAATGTACTATGGAAAATCAAAATCAAGACTACGCAAAAAACGGAAGCATTGACGTAGAAGAAAAAACACAGCAACTGCACAGTTCGCATGGTACCCCTGAACCAACTCCGGACACTTTCACTGAAGAAGATCTGAATGAAGATACTGATGATATCGGCACAGCCGATGTAGATGATTTACTGGAAGAGGTGGATGATAACGGAGATCCGGATGATGACGAGGATGATGATTATCCTGAGGATGATGATCTGGAAGATGACGGTACTGAAGAGTTTGATGATCTGCCTACAGATCCTGGGAACGATGACGGGGAAGAGGATGATCCGGACGAGGATGACCTTAACCTCGAAGATGATGACGATCTGGGTCTGGATGATGATGATGATCTGGACGATGACGATGATGATTTCCTGAAATAGGGGAATCTTAAAATTTATTGAATACAATTTCAGGAGCAGCTGGCGTCGGGATGACTGCCGGCTGTTTCTGTTGTTGATCAAATTGTCCTGATAACATAACAATTTGTTAACCTGAATTTTACGGCATTTCAAGACGATATGTGGTTATTTGATCAATAATCTATTTTATCGTCATTCTTTATATGCAATTCCCTTTAAATGCAGTGATCTTCCCTTTCATGGGCGAAGTTAATTTGAGCGGCGCCATTCTGGTTGTGTTCTTAATTTGTGTGCTGGCAGTGATCTGCTTCGAGTTTGTAAATGGATTCCACGATACGGCCAATGCGGTGGCAACGGTCATTTACACCAAAGCCATGAAACCCGTGGTTGCCGTTCCCTGGTCGGGTTTCTGGAATTTCCTGGGCGTACTGCTGGGCGGTGTGTCTGTAGCGATGGGTATTCTGAAGCTCGTACCGCTGAATGAGCTGATGATCCTGCCGGTAGAGGTAGGCGCCTGTATGGTGCTGGCAGTACTGCTGGCTTCCATTGTCTGGAACCTCGGTACCTGGTATTTTGGCATCCCATGTTCCAGCTCTCATACCATGATCGGAGCGATGATCGGGGCGAGCCTCGGCTTCACCTGGTATTATGGCGGTCGCGGGGTAAACTGGCACCAGGCAGAAGAGATCGGCTTATCACTCGTGTTGTCGCCACTCATCGGTTTCGGCCTTGCCGTACTCCTCATGATGTTCATGAAACACGTGATCAAATCAAAACAGCTCTTTCATATCCCTACAGGCGAAGACGACAGACCCCCGATCCTGATCAGGTTGCTGCTCATCACTACCTGTACACTCGTGAGTTTCTTTCATGGCAGTAACGACGGACAAAAAGGAGTAGGGCTACTCATGCTGATCATGATCGCTTTTTTACCGGTACGTTTTGCCATCAACCATAATATCCCTGAAGAAAAAATCCTGGCCTCTCTGCAGCAAACAGAAATGGTGCTTCAGCGAAATACAGCAGCGGGAAGCAGTTCATTCGTACGACTGGATTCGGCCATTGCCGCTACCAAAACAGAATTATCAGGCAAGCCGGTTACGGATAACCAGAAAGCTTACAAATTCCGTCAGCTCATCCAAAAGATGAACGCTGAAATCGACGCGATCAAAAGCAATAAAAACATCAAACTGAAAGATGGTGATGAAGCTATTTTATCTGATGCTTCAAAGGAGTTGGGAAAGGTAACCAACTTTGCACCCATCTGGGTGATAGGAATCATTTCAGTTTCACTGGGCCTGGGCACGATGATCGGCTGGAAACGTATCGTGGTCACCATTGGAGAGAAAATAGGTAACGAACACCTGAGCTATGCGCAAGGTGCCACCGCGGAGATCGTGGCCGCCACAACCATCGGACTGAGTACAGGTTTCGGTCTTCCGGTAAGTACCACACATGTATTGTCGAGCGGTATTGCCGGTGCGATGGTTGCTTCAGGAGGTACAAAAAACCTGAACAACGGCACCCTGAAAAACATTGCACTCGCCTGGATACTGACCCTGCCGGTAGCCATTGTTTTGTCCCTTTTATTATTCATGTTTTTCCATTTATTTATTTAAATTTCTGTTCTTCATCAAAACTCTGCAAATGAAACAAATACTTTTAGCCACCGATTTCTCGGCCAGCGCGGCCAATGCGATGGAATACGCAATGGAGTTAGCCAAAGTTTTGGATCTGGAAGTATGTGCTATTCATGCCATACATCCTACAGAAGGCATCAACAACAGTACATACAACGCCATCTTCATTGAGAACTACTACGAAAACAAGCGGGAAGCGCTCAAGGAATGGGTAAGTGTTTTTACCGAAAAAGAAGAATACAAAGATGTAGTGGTGAAAACACTGTGTGATGTCGGTTTTTTAAAGACAGTCATTACGCGCTATACATCGCATCACCATGTGGAACTGCTGGTAATGGGCATCACGGGATCGACAGGTATCACCGGAATTGTGGGCAGTAATGCCAGCATGGTAGTCAGCAACCTGAAGATCCCGACGCTGATTGTGCCGAAGGAGAGTAAATTCTCCAAGGTACCTGTTATCACATTAGCTACAGATTATGATACGAGATTATCGGCGGAGGATGTCAATGCACTGAATGAAATGGTTCATGGCTTCGGCTCTGACAAGCTGCAGGTTTTGTATGTAACCGAAAAAGCAGACCCGAAACAGCTGGAGATCTTTGAAAGTAAACTGAAAGGACTGATCAAACATGCCGAACCGGAGTTCAATTACATTACTGAAGGAAGCCCGCTGAATGGTATTCTGGCATTTATTGAATCCCATGAAACGGATATCCTTTGTCTGGTAAAACATCACCACAATATCGTTTACAGACTGTTTACGCGGAGCACCGTCAATCAGGTGATGAATAAGACCGTGAAAGCCATCCTGGTTTTACATGAATAGCTGTAGAATTATGTATTGATATTATAGCTTTATCCGTAAATATAAATTCTGTTATCTTTAGACAATTATTATTGTATGTCAGAAAAAGATACGGAGTTAACGGGCGTGAAGGAAATCGCCCGCAGGGCAAATGTTTCCATCGGAACGGTAGATCGCGTAATTCACGACCGCAAGGGGGTATCTCAAAAAACCAAAGATAAGATCAATGCGATTATTCAGGAGCTGGATTATCAGCCGAATATCTTCGCACGCAGGCTGGCTTCCAAAAAGCAACTGAAGTTTGCTGTGCTCATACCAAAGGTATCTGCAGAAACGGATTACTGGGAGGCACCCTTACTGGGCATCGCTCAGGCGAGTACCGAAATCAGTCCCTACGGAATTGAGGTAGAAAACTACCTGTACGACCTGAATGATAAAAACTCTTTTCTGCAGCAGATCGGCAAAATTGATCTTTCTGAAATACAGGGTGTGCTGCTGGCGCCGATTTTTATTGAGGAGTCTGAACATTTCCTGAGAAAACTGGAGCGAATTAAGATTCCCTATGTATTTATCAACTCTGATATCCAGGAACATAACAGCCTCTCTTATATTGGTCCTAACTTGTATCAAAGCGGATATTTATCTGCACACCTGATGAAGTATCTGGTGAAAAAAGAGGAAACAATACTGATCGTGAATATTTCCCATGAAATTGATAACCAGCATCACCTGCTGCGCAAAGAGCAGGGTTTCAGGAATTACTTTTTGGATAACCATTTAGATAACCCTATTATTAAACTGGATATCAAAAAAACAGATTTCAGCTTTGTGAGCAGCGCGCTCAGTAAACTCTTAAAAACTGAGCAGGTAGGGGCGATCTTCGTGACTAACTCAAGGGTCTCCACTGTAGCGAAATACCTGAAGAAGAATGAAACACAGCGTCCCATCGTCATTGGCTTTGATTACACAAAAGATAACATCTCTTATCTAAAAGAGGGAATTATCGACTTCCTCATCTGTCAGAAACCCAGGGAGCAGGGCTATAAAGGCATCATCGCACTGTATCAGAACATCGTACATGGAAAGACTGCTGAGAAGAATACCTTTATGCCAATTGATATTATCACTACTGAAAACTGTGATTTCTACGTGAACTAATTTCCGGCATCAGTACAATAAAATTTGGAACTGAAATAAATGTTTCGTTTATTCGTGTACGTTAACGTTATGGATAAAAAAGCTTATACTCAGTCACTTTTAATTATTGCCATCCTCTTCTTTGTATTTGGTTTCGTGACCTGGATTAATGCCATGCTGATCCCATATTTCAAGATTTGCTGTGAGCTGAGTAACCTTGAATCCTATTTCGTCGCCTTTGCGTTTTATATCTCTTATCTTTTCATGTCATTCCCTGCTTCCCTGCTGCTCAAGAGGGTGGGCTTTAAGAAAGGGATGATGCTAGGTTTCTGGATCATGGCTTTTGGGGCCTTTTTGTTTGTTCCCGCTGCACTTTTGCGCAACTACCCTGTATTCCTGCTGGGATTGTTTACACTGGGGGCCGGACTGGCGATCCTGCAGACAGCCGCAAATCCCTATGTGACGATACTTGGGCCAAAGGAAAGTGCTGCCATGAGGTTCAGTATCATGGGCATCTGTAATAAGTTTGCCGGGATTATCGCACCCTTGCTATTTGCGGCAGTGGTACTTAAATCATCCGATCAGGCACTTTTTGAACAGGTGAAGTCGATGGGCGCAGCAGAGAGAGCACCTATTCTTGATGAACTGATCCGCAGGGTGATCCTGCCGTATAGTTGTGTCTCGGTGATATTGATCCTGCTGGGGATACTGGTGAGATTTTCACCCTTGCCGGAAATTGATACCGATCTGGAGGACAGCCTTACCGCTGCAGCAAATAAAGATAAAGACAACATTTTTCAATTTCCTCATTTGATCCTTGGGGCATTAGCCATCTTTGTACATGTGGGTTCGCAAGTAATCGCCGTAGATACGATCATCGGTTATGCGCGGTCGATGGATATCTCCTTGCTGGAATCCAAGGTTTTTCCCTCCTATACCCTGGGAGCGACCATAATTGGTTATTTGCTGGGCATATCATTGATTCCGAAGTATATATCGCAGATTTTTGCTTTACGTGTTTGTGTGTGCATCGGGCTGCTGCTGACCTTCTGTATTATTTTCAGTCATGGCAGTCTGAATATTCTGGGCCATCAGGCGGATATCTCGCTGTGGTTTATTGTGCTGCTGGGATTTGCCAACTCGATGATCTGGGCAGGGATCTGGCCGCTGGCGATGGACAGGCTTGGCCGCTTTATCAAAGTTGGTGCGGCAATTCTCATCATGGGGCTGTCCGGCAATGCGGTGTTGCCGCTGGTTTATGGGCATCTTGCTGACACCTATGGTTTGCAGCAGGCCTATTGGGTCTTGCTGCCCTGTTACCTTTATTTGTTGTTTTACGCGTACAGGGGGTACCGGCTGAATCGCTGGGTCAGTTCGAAACCTTTCCGTACAACAGATGCTAACTTAAAATTGCTGTAAATGAAACTAGCTATACCATATCTTCATTCAGCGCATGACATCGGACTACCGGAGCTCCAGTCAATACTCGATCAGCTACCTGCAGTTCCGCTTTCCAATACATCATGGCCGAAATTCAATAGCGCCTGCAAGGCTGAGATGATCATTGCACATAGCAAAAAAGATATCTTCCTGAAATTTAATGTATCAAATGATTACTTCCGGACGGCTGAGCGGAAGATCAATGGAGAGGTGCACCGCGATAACTGTGTTGAATTTTTTATAGCATTTGATCGTAGCGGGTATTACTACAATATAGAGTTTAACTGTCTGGGTATTGGCAAGATGGCGTATGGCAGTGAGAAAGGGGACAGGACTCTTGCAGATGAAGCTACAGTTCAGCAAATACAGACACTCACCATTCAGGACATGGAAGGGGAGCACTTTAATTGGGAAATGACATGGCTGGTTCCTGCAGAGGTTTTTATTCATCAGGAGATCAGCACTTTTGAGGGCTTACAGGCCTCAGGGAACTTTTACAAATGCGGTGATGACTTGCCTGAACCTCATTTCCTGACCTGGAACAGGATCGACGCTCCGGCTCCCGACTTTCACAGACCAGACTGTTTCGGAGAAATCCACTTTTTAGCAGAAGCTGACACCATAAATTTAGTACCTTAACATGAAGACCATGATAAAAAGAACATTAGTACTGCTGATTTTGCTGACCACTGCTCTTGGCCAGCCGGAAACAGCCATAGCTGCTGCGTCAAAAGCAAGCCCTTTCCCGGTGCGTGGCTTTCACCTGGACCTGCGTATCCAGGCCATGCCCATGCCGGCACTGATGAAACTGGCACTGCAGCTCAGCAAAAATGGGATCAATACGCTGGTGATGGAATGGGAGGGAACTTATCCCTTTAAGGAAGAACCACTGATCCCCAACCGCTTTGCCTACAGCAGGGATGAGGTAATTTCCTTTATTGCGTATTGTAATTCGCTGCACATCGATGTCATCCCGCTGCAGCAGAGCTTTGGGCACGTTGAATATATTCTCAGGAACCTGAAATACAAAGACTTAAGGGAGGATCAGAAGGATTACTCCCAGGTGAATCCTTTAAAGGAAGCCGAAACGAAGAAACTTTTTACCACGCTGTACAAAGACCTGATCTCTACACATCACTCTCCCTATATCCACATCGGTGGCGATGAAACCTATTTACTGGGGCATTCTGAAGAATCCAAAAAGAAGGTAAAGGCAGTAGGTATGGGCAGGCTCTACGGGGATTATATCAGGATGCTCTGCGAAACCGTGGTTAGCCTGGGCAAGAAGCCTGTGCTCTGGGCAGATATTGCCCTGAAATATCCGGAGGCGCTGCAAGGGCTGCCAAAGGAAACGATCTTTATCGACTGGAACTATGGATGGGATATTAACCAGTTTGGCGACCACCAGAAGCTGATGCAAAGCGGGTTCGAGATCTGGGGCGCACCCTCTATACGTAGTCACCCGGACAACTTTTTCCTCACGCAGTGGGCCAAACATTTCAAAAATATTCATGATTTTGTACCTTTTGGGAAGAAACTGGGTTACAAGGGGATGATCATGACTTCATGGTCAACCTCAGGTTTGTATTCCTCAGTGCTGGAAAGCACAAAGGATGTGGTAGATCTGTATGCCATCAGGCGCGTATACCCGATCAGCGGTTTCAATATGCTGATCGCGGCCTTTCTGGAGAGTATCAAAACTGCCGAAGCATTGGATGTAGATGGATTTGTACGTAATTACAGCAAGACGCAGTATGGCTTTGATCAGGCTCAGTCCGGATTGTTCTGGAAGGCCATTACGACTACGCCCTTTGAGGTCACGCAGGGACAGCCGGTGAATACTTCGCTGAGTATCGACCAAATGCTGGACAGTACCAGATATGCGCTGAAAGTATTGACAGAACTGCAGCCTTCAAAAAATAAAGAGGAGTTTGAGCAATACAGGCTGATGACGGCGATCAGGGTTCAGTATCTTGCGTACCAGTCGATCGAAGCCCGGGCCAATGCACCGGAAATGACCGAAGCCGGTTTGCCTGCACTGCTGAAAGAACTGGATGCCTTGCAGCCTGAAGAACTAGATAAAAAATTTACCAGGCAGAATACCGGATATCTTTATCCTGCGGAGATCAGGCAGGAAAATGAACTGCGCAATGCGAAAATTGAGCTCCTGCGCGCAAGGTTAAGCCGTTCCAAATAGTAAACTAAATAGAAAAACCATTGTATAAAATTCTAACCATCTGCCTGATTGCTGTCTTCCTGACGAATACAGCCATGGCCGCAAAGCCCGGCCGGCAACAGCCTGACCCTAAAAAACTTGAACTGAACTGGTATGTTTATGAAAACAATTACCAGGGCAAAGACCAGACGCTGAATGGCCTGAGTATCCGCAATACCGGCGCGGACGCTTTACCGGCCACGGGCTGGAAGATCTATTTCAATAGTATCAAAAGAATGTCGGCACTGACCGCCGATGCCCGGTTTGTGGTGAAACATATCAACGGGGACTTCTACATGTTATCTCCCGGCAAAGACTTTAAAGGTCTTGCCTCGGGGCAGCAAATTGAATGGAAATATTTGTCCGCCGGCTGGGTAGTGAACGAAAGTGAATGTCCGCATGGCTTTTACCTCGTTTGGGACGATGCGGAAGATACGGGTTTTGCCATGAACGACCCTCTGATCCACGCTCTACCTGAAGATAAGATGAGCAGGTTCAAAGGAGATAAGGAGCTGACCCCAGCACAGCTGTTTGCTTTGAATCAAAGGGCTGGGACTGCCAGTGCTGCCCAGCGGATTTTTCCAAAGCCACTGAGCTACAAGGAAAATGCAGGATTTTACACCTTAAGCGCTTCCGGAAGTATCATCGCGGATCAGGCATTTGCTGTGGAGGCTGAACTGCTGAATGATGACCTGAAGTTATTATTTGGTAAAAAGTTTAAAGTAGCCAATACAGGTCAGCGCGCTGCGTTACGACTTCAGAAAGATAACTCTTTGATGGAGGACGAATATAAACTAAGTGTTTCTGCTGCAGGGATCCTGATCTCAGGAAAAAGCGCCAGGGAGATACATTATGGTTTGCAGTCGCTAAAGGTGCTGATTGATCCTCTGACACCTGCTACCAAGGTGCAAAATATCAAACTTAAATATGTGGAAGTGCAGGATCGCCCAAGATTTGGCTTCAGGGGCGTAATGCTGGATGTGGCCAGGAATTTTCAGCCCAAACAGGAAATCCTTAAACTGATAGATCTGCTATCATTGTATAAGTTAACCACGCTCCATCTGCACCTGAACGATGATGAAGGCTGGCGTCTGCAAATCAAAGCCCTGCCGGAACTGACTGACGTAGGTGCAAACAGGGGGCATACGCTCGACGAGCAGGAGCGGCTGATGCCATCGTATGGCTCCGGACCAGTGCAGGGGGTAAATTCCGGCAGTGGATATTATTCCCGTCAGGATTTTATAGACATACTCAAATACGCCGCCCGCAGGCATATCAACGTGATTCCTGAGATCGAAACTCCGGGCCATGCCCGTGCCGCAGTTGTCTCTATGCAGGCACGTTACAGGAAATTCATGAAGGCAGGGGATACACTCAAGGCCCGCGAGTACCTGCTCAGGGACCTTGCCGATACATCGCTTTACCACTCTGTGCAGCAGTGGAACGACCATGTAATCGATCCCTCGCTGCCTTCGGCATACCGTTTCCTGGAAACAGTGAGTGATGAAATCATTGACATGTACGCACAGGCCGCAGCGCCGCTGGAAACGATACATTTTGGTGGGGATGAAGTGCCGGCAGGCGTATGGACGGGATCGCCATCGGTGAATGCATTCAAAAAGCTGCATCCGGAAATTAAGCAGACTGCAGATCTCTGGGACTACTTTTTTGGCCGACTTTCAGACATGCTGCAAAAAAAGGGACTGTTTCTTTCGGGATGGGAGGAAACAGCATTGCGCAAATCTGCGGAGAACCCGCGGAGATGGATGCCAAACCCTTTATTCCTCGATAAGAACTTCCGGGTGAACGTATGGAATAATATGTCCGGTAATGAAGACCTGGCCTATAGGCTGGCGAATTCTGGTTATAAAGTGATACTTTCCTTTGTGACTAACTTCTACTTTGATATGGCCTATATCCGTCAGTTTGATGAACCCGGATTTAACTGGGGTGGCCTGATCAATATCGAGCAGTCGTTCAAATTCATACCCTTTGACTATCTGCGTAACCAGCATACCGACTATGTGAACAGACCTTTACCGGCTTCGATGCTGTCATCATTTGAACATTTAACGGCCGCAGGACAGAAAAATGTGGCTGGCTTACAGGGCTTACTCTGGTCAGAGACTGTGAAGACACCTGAGCGCCTGGAATATATGTACCTGCCAAGATTACTGGCATTATCAGAAAGAGCCTGGTCGCCCTCACCACAATGGGCAGCAGAAAAAGATAGCGTAAAAGCCAAAATATACTATGAAAAGGACTGGGCAAGGTTTAGCCATTCAGTATCCCGGGAGATGAGAAGGCTGGACAGCTATGCAGGTGGTTATCAGTACCGCATTCCTACGCCTGCCATCAGGATCCGTGGAGCTCAGGCCGAAGCCAATACTGACCTGCCGGGATTTGCCATTCGTTATACCACAGACGGATCGCTGCCCGACAGCAAAAGCAGCCTCTATGTGAAACCGGTTACTGCTTCAAAAAACCTGCGCTTCCGTGCCTTTAATACGCTTGGTAGGGGAGGAAAGGTTGCACATCCATAGTACAGCTCAAATGAAGAAGATTAAAATATACAATGGCCGGATCGTTACCCCACACCGTGTACTGCATGGGGGGTGTGTAGTGATTGACGATGGCAAAATACTGGAAGTGAGCACGAAGAATATCGATGTTCCGGATGCACTGGAGATTGATGCTGCGGGGCATTACGTGGCACCGGGCTTTATTGATATCCACGTGCATGGCGGTGGGGGGCACGACTTTATGGACAATGATCCGGACGGCTTTCTGGCAATTGCCAGGCTGCATGCGCAGTACGGTACTACAGCCATGATGCCTACAACGCTGAGCAGCGAGAAACAGGACCTGCTGGATACGCTGAAAATTTATGACGAGGTGTTTGACAAGAATAAGATGGGCGCAGCATTTGTCGGCATCCATATCGAAGGACCCTATTTTTCCATGCAGCAAAAAGGGGCTCAGGACCCCAGGTATATCAGAAACCCTGTAGCCGAAGAATACCGTGAGATCATCGCCGGTTCTGCACATATCAAACGCTGGAGTGCGGCACCGGAGTTGCCGGGGGCACTGGAGTTTGGGAAGTACCTTGCTGAAAACGGAATCCTGGCCTCGATTGCACATACGGATGCGATTTACGAAGAGGTATTACCGGCATTTGAGCAGGGTTTCAGACATGCTACACACTTCTATTCCTGTATGTCGGGTGTAACACGCCGCAATGCCTATCGCTATGCGGGGGTGGTGGAAAGTGCTTACCTGCTGGATGCGATGACGGTAGAGATCATTGCCGACGGCATCCATCTGCCGGCACCCTTACTGAAGCTGGTGCTGAAGATCAAGGGGGCCGACCGGATTGCACTGATCACGGATGCGATGCGGGCTGCGGGGATGCCCCCCGGACCAAGTATCCTGGGAAGCAGGAGAGATGGCCTGCCGGTGATTGTGGAAGACGATGTGGCAAAACTGCCCGACAGAAGTTCTTTTGCGGGTAGTGTGGCGACGATGGACCGACTGCTGAGGAACATGATCAACCTGGCGGATACTTCTGTGGCTGATGCGGTGAAAATGGCCTCGCTTACACCTGCGGAGATTGTCGGTATTGCCGACCGCAAGGGCTCTCTGCTGGCCGGCAAGGATGCAGATGTGGTGATATTCGATGATCAGGTGAATATTATGCAGACGATTGTCTCGGGCAGAAAGGTTTTTACTTCTCCATCATTTCTTGAAAAATAATTTGAAATACATGAATACGATCATTCCAATTATCAACGTAGAGGCACTGGAAGTTCTGGTCTTTGAAAACAGAACGCTGATGGGCGAGGTGGCTGCCGACGATGTGGCTTCCTGCATCCTTTCCCTGCTGGAAAAAAAGGCAGAAATCAATGTTGTCTTTGCTGCGGCACCTTCGCAAAACGATTTTCTCGCAGCCTTACTGCAGGAAGAGCTGCCCTGGGACAAGATCAATGCTTTCCATATGGATGAATACCTGGGACTACAGGCAGATGCCCCGCAGGCTTTCGGGAACTTTCTCAGGGAGAGGATATTTGATCGGGTCAGCTTTAAATCCGTACACTACCTCAACGGCTCTGCCAGCAGCGCATCCGCAGAAAGCGAACGTTATGCAGCACTTTTACAGCAGCATCCCGTGGACATTGTATGTATGGGCATCGGCGAAAACGGGCATATTGCCTTCAATGACCCGCCGGTAGCGGATTTTGATGACCCCCTGCTGGTAAAAAAGGTAATCCTGGATGAGCCATGCAGGCAGCAGCAGGTGAACGACAAATGTTTTGCAGTGCTGGATGACGTACCTCTGGAAGCACTCACCCTGACGGTTCCTGCCTTGATGAACGCGACCTTCATCTTTGCTATTGTACCCGGAAACAGTAAGGCGGAGGCAGTGAAGAATACCTTGCGCGGGCCAGTTGCAGAAAGTTGTCCGGCAAGTATCTTACGCAGACATAAAAATGCGCGTTTGTACCTCGATCAGCTAAGTTTTAGCAGGTCTGTATAAAAAAAAGAGGCCATCCCAATGGATGGCCTCTTACTTCATTATTTCAAAAGTGACACCACTTTTTTAGGGATGTCTGAGTTTTGGATAAAACCCGTAAAGTTTTCTGATCCCGGTCCGTAGCTGAACAAGGGCACAGGCAGACCTGTATGGTCGTTGGTGGTAAAAGTACCTGTGACCGCCCCGGTTTTATAATCCCCGTCGTAGATGATCAGTCCCCCGGTTTCATGATCTGAAGTAACCAGCACAAGGGTTTCTCCGTTTTCATCAGCAAACTTCATCGCTTTGCCAATCACCTTGTCGAAACTCAGGTACTCATCGATACACTGTTTGATCCTGTTGGAATGTCCTCCGCCATCAATTTTTGCACCTTCCATCACCAGGAAGAAGCCTTTTTTGTTATCTGCTGAGAGGTATTTTACACTTTCATCAAAGGCATTCTCGATCAGCCGGAAGTTGTCTGCCGGGCGGTCGCCATCAAAGCAGATCACTTTTTTTCCTTTCTGGTACGCAGGAAGCTGCGCAAGACCTTCGTACACCTCAAATCCCGCAGACTTAACCTTGTTCAGGATTTTGTTCTGGTTGGCGGCAAGGGCCGGATGATTGCCGGCGATGAAAAGTGAAGCCGGACTGTGCTGAATGTCTGAGGCAATACTGTCACTCTGGTCGCGTTCCACACGGTGTGCAAAAAAGGAAGAAGGGGTAGCACCGGTAATGCGGTCATTGCTGACGATTCCTGAGCGTATGCCCATCTTTGCCAGTGTCTCCGGCAGGTCGGGGATAGCCTTTCCCAGGGAGTCCATGCCGATATAGCGGTTATTGGTTTTCTCTCCGGTAGCCATCGCTGTGGCGCCTGCTGCAGAATCTGTATTGTAGTCATTTGCAGGTGCTGTATTGGAGAAGCCGATATGTTTGATGTTGGTGGCATTCAAATATCCGCCATTGGCGGTAGCTGCGGCCCAGAACTCTGAGAATCCAGCACCATCACTGATCAGCAGGATCACATTTTTGGGTTTCGACTTGTTGTTATCGCTTTTATAAGTGGGCTGGTATGCCGAATATTTCTGTTTGGCCAAGTAGCTGTTATTCTCATAGTTGTTGAGAAATTTAGCCATTTCTGCGGGTGAATCCGTGTTCAGGAAATCCACGCCCATTTTGATGAAAGCCTGCCAGCAGGTTTTGGTATCAGGGTTTCCCCAGAAACGCACCTGTTTGCCTACGCGGTGTACGGAGTCTACGAAATTCTTAGACTTGCGGTAATCTTCTTCTACCATTCTTCCGAGTCCGTTCCATTTACTGAATTCATGCAGTCCGGCGCTAAAAAAGGCCACCCGTTTGAGCTCTTCAGCGGTGTAGGGTGTGTTGCGTTTACCATCGAAAAAGAAGATCTCGTCAAAAGCTTTGAAGCGGTCGTGGTTGGGTGCATCGCCGGTGATCACCAGTTTTACGGCATCCGGGTTGTTCTTCACATCAAAATACTGACGGATAGGCTTCAGCTTTGCTTCGAGGCGTTTTAAGGCAGGCTCACCGGCTGTCTTCAGGTCGATCATCAGCTGAAGCTTACCGCTGTCGCGGTAAACTTTGTTATTGCCATTCAGTTTGATCTGCGCCAGAATAGGCTCGATGTACAATCGCTCTATTGTCCGTTTTTTATCAATGTCTTCCTTGTTGTGCGCTACATACAGCTCATTGTCGACCAGGAAAACATCAACTTCCATTGAAGCAAAATGATTGGCATGTGCCGTGTAAAAAGGTTGCGCCTGCAGGTAATCATTATGCGAATGCGTATTCTTTTTTACATCATATTGCTGTGCGTAAATCGCAGGAGAAACACCTCCCGTCAGGGCTGCCAGACAAAGCAGAGTTTTTATATTCATCTTGTTATTAGTTTGTTTTTCAATTGTTAGATGGAGCCTTTGATAATTACAATAATTATTGCTCTGCGTGCTTAATAATTATTGTAATTATGTCGGGTTCATCATCTTTATAATTTTAAAATTTATGGCTGAAACCACACTTTCGTATTGTGCGTCGGCATTACTCCGCCCATCGTCTGCTGTACAAAGGTAATGAGGTTTGGATTATTTTGCTCGTTATCGGAATAGGTATAACGCACAGGTATCGGCGATAATACAGAAGGCCCCGGAACGATCTGAGGATATCCCAGTCTTCTCCATCCAGCCCAGCCTTCGAAACCATTGAGGTACGAATCTATCCACAGCTGCTCAGCAATCTGTTTGATCTGGTCTGTAGATGATAAACCTACAGTAGCCTGTGCCAGGTACTCGTTCTTTTGTGCCTCAGAAATGAAAGGCGTTTCGGTTTGTGAAGCAGATGCTACAGCCGGCCATTTCTCCAGCGAAGCTTTCAGTGCTTCCATGTAGGTTTGTGCTGCCGACCCACTTACGCCCATGCCGCGTTGTATTGCTTCGGTTTTTAGTAAAAGCAACTCTGCATAAGTCATCAGGAAGGCACGGTTTTCCTTACGGATGCGTTTCCCGATCACGGAATAATCGTCTTTATTTAAACCTGTACGCGCATATTCTGCATTTTGTTCCGCATCGCTGTAGCCTGCACGCAAGCCTCTGTAAACCAAGGGAACAGCAGGGTTGGTACGATTGGCATTATAAGAGTTTTTTGTAGGTGCCGCAAATATCTGTAAACGCGGGTCATTCTTGCTCTTCAGCAGGTTCACCATCACATCACTGATCCTGGTATTGCCATTGAAATCAACACCGCTGCCGTCTGATGGCGGATTCTGGATAAACCAGGAATACAGATCGGTATTGTTGTTATATACCAGGGTAGCCTGATCGCTAACGCTTTCAAACACCGGGTATTCTGCGGGATTGTTGAAGATGGCGGTTACCGCTGCTTTGACATCCACTTTGGCCGACTGCCGCATGAGGATACGTACCTTCAGGGAGTTTGCAAATTTCCTCCACCTTGCGGCATTGCCACTGAAAAGGATATCCCTGGCGATTATCGCTCCGGCAGGTAAAGCCTTAAACTGCTGATTTGCAGCTTCCAGATCGGCCAGCATCAGCCCGAATACTTCCTGCTGCGGCTGAAAGTGCGGGAACTCCATGCCAGCTATATTTCCCATACCCGCTTCATTGTAAGGGATATCGCCATAGGCATCACTCATGAGCGACAGGATATAGACTTTGAGTACACTTGCAATGGCAGTATACTGTGGCTGCGAAGTTGAAGTACCCAGCTCACGCAGCTGATTCACATCTTTCAGCAAACGCACCGGGGCATTCCATTCTTCACGGAAGGAAGCGCCGGTAAGGTTATACCTGCCGTTATCTTCACTGGTACCACCCAGCCATGCCAGGTGCTGTACATATTGCCCGGCTTTATTGCCACTGCCGTTCATGGAGTTGGCAGCACCACTGATCAGGGGCGGGAGCAGCATCTCTGGTGGTACTGTTGCCGGATTGTTGGGGTTGATATTGATTTCTTCAAATTTACTGCAGGAGCTGAAGAGTATCATTAAACTGCCTGCTATAAGAGAGAACTTTTTCATATGTCTTTGTAAAGAATGTTATTGTTAAAAGTTTAAACTAAGTGCCAGTCCGAGGCTTCTGGTTGAAGGCAGGGACATGGTTTCCACTCCCTGGAACTGACCGTCATAAGAGGAAACCTCAGGATCGATGTTAGGCACGTCTGACCATAACAGCAGGTTTCTGCCGACAAATGATATCGAACCATTTTTTACCGCAATCTTTTTCATCAGCGATGCAGGAAGAGCGTAGCTTAACTTCAGCTCTCTCAGTTTCACGTAGGAAGCATCGAAGGTGGCAATGTTATCATTGTCATAATAGGCACGCCAGTAATTTCTGGTAGTTACGGCCACGCCATTTGGATTTTTTGTATCCAGATCGGTACCGATACCTACCATCGTTCCGCCACCATTGGCATCTCTGTTGACCAGTGATTCTTTCAGCGCTCCGGATTTGATCCCCTCGATATAGGTACGTGAGTGTACCACGCCGCCTTTCTGGATGCTCAACAGGGCACTCAGCGAGAACTTCTTGTACCTGAAGTTATTGGTGATACCCGCAGTATAGTCAGGGTTTACGTTTCCGAGGTAACCCCAGTCGCCATTCTCCTCCTGTGGCAAACCATTTCTGTGTGTCAAGCCGGAAGGATTATAGATCAGGTAATCTCCGTAGAGCGATCCGAAGGAGCCATCGCCCTTGGTATTCAGCGTACGCAACTCCAGACTGGCCCATTTTTCGAGCTGACGGATCCTTGAAACACCAATGTTCTCTGCAAGTGAGATGACCTTATTGCGGTTCAGCGCAAAGTTTACCGACAGGTCCCAGCTGAAGTCTTTGTATTTCAAAGGGGTAGCGCTCAGCATCACCTCCAGACCTCTGTTGCTCATTTTACCGACGTTCATCAGTTTGGTATCATAACCTGCTGAAGGGTTTAGCGTTACAGGAATAATCAGGTCGGTCGTGGTACTCTTATAGTAAGTTACGTCGAGGCCAATTCTGTTGTCCAGGAAACGTGAGTCGAAACCAAACTCATAAGAATCCACTTTCTCCGGGCGGATATCAGGGTTGGGATAGTTGTTGTTGTGTACGGCCACCGTTTCTCCGGCCCATCCTTGTGTCACCTGGAAGTTTGCTGCCGTCTGGTAAGGCTCCAGATCCCTTCTCACCGAGGATACGCTTCCTCTCAGTTTCAGGTAGCTTAATGCTGTACCTTTGATATCCCAGAGTTCTGATGCCAGTACACTCAGTGATGCCGAAGGGTAGAAGTAGGAGTTGTTTTGTTTTGGCAGGGCGCTCGACCAGTCATTCCTTCCCGTCAGGTCGAGGAAGATTGCGTTTTTGTAACCAAACTGCGTAGTGGCATAGATCGAGTTGATCTTTTTTTCTGAACGCGCGTTGCCGGCAATCACCGGAATGGCATTGTTAGACAAGTTGTACACGTTAGGAATCGCCAGGCGGCCGTTGATGGCTCCCAGGCGTCTTGATTTCTGCGTCAGCAAGTTTCCCCCTGCATTGGCATTAAAGCTAAAGTCGCTTTTGATCTTTGTATCAAAGCTCAGTAAGAAATCGTGGTTGGTTTCCAGGAAATATACATCGTCCTCCTGGTAATATCCGTTTACATATTGCGCTGAAGAATTCGCATGGCGCATCGTACGTTTATCGTTATAGAAATCGCGTCCCGTTCTGACCATCAGTTTCAGGTTGGGCAGGAAGTCATAGTTGAACTTCACATTACCATATACCCTGTCGCGGTTGTTGCCATTGAGGTTTTCATGCGCAACAAAGAAAGGGTTGTTCAGGCGTGCACCATTGGCATTGTAGATCGGCGTATTCTGCATCGTATTGGAAGTTCCCGGTTTCCAGTAGTTCCTCAGGTTATCAATGTTGAGGTTCCTTGGCATAAACAGGAAAATGTTCATGATGGCCTCCTCATTTTTTGCACCATAGCTGGAACGGTTATCACTGGCGGTATTCACATAGTTCATGTTTACGTCTACCTTAAACTTCGGCGTGATGGCATATCCTGCGTTTAATCCAAGCGTATTTCTGCTCAGATCCGTGTTTTCCACGATTCCGCTCTGCTCCAGGTTGGTGTACGACAAGCGGAAGTTCAGTTTATCCGTACTGTTGGAGATGGACAGGTTGTTGGTAAAAGTCTGCCCGGTAACGAAGAAGTCTTTCAACTGGTTCGGGGAAGCTACAAATGGTGTAGCCGAGCGGCGTCCGGTCGCAGGATCAACCGGTGAGTCCCACTGCGGAATCAGTTGTCCGTTAAGGGCAGGACCCCAGTTTTCGAGCACGTTATCGTTGATACCGCCACCCTGACCATCCACATAGGAGTACTGACCATCGCGACCCTGACCATACTGGTACTGATAATCAGGTAACTTCAAAGGAGATTCAAAACTGGCCTGCGAGTTGAAGGATATTCCCACACCCTTGCTGCCTTTTCCTGATTTCGTAGTGATGAGCACCACCCCGTTTGAAGCCCTTGAACCATATAATGCAGCAGCATTGGGGCCTTTCAGGACAGTGATCGACTCAATATCATTCGGGTCGATCTCACCTGCGGCATTTCCGTAATCC
Source organism: Pedobacter sp. MC2016-15 (assembly GCF_026239695.1). Classification (GTDB taxonomy): domain Bacteria; phylum Bacteroidota; class Bacteroidia; order Sphingobacteriales; family Sphingobacteriaceae; genus Pedobacter. Next base: position 612,057 of record NZ_JAPIVS010000003.1, read on the forward strand.
ACTTCGCCTTCACCGGCGGTAAGGTTTGGATTGTTAAAATCCTGTCTGCCGGTAAAATTCCGTGTAGACTGCTCATTGTTATTACTTACAGGCACACCGTCTACCACAAACAGCGGTGAGTTATTATAATTATATCCGCTCACAAAGTTCTGTCCGCGGATCTGGATATTTGATGAGGCACCGATACCACCTGAGGAGTTGGTGATCTGCACACCGGCAACACGTCCGCTTAAGGTATTCAGCAAGTTCGTTTCATGTGATTCACGGATGAGGTCGCCATCCACTTTCTGTACCGAAAAACCGATAGATTTTGCCTCCCGTGTGATGCCCAGTGCGGTTACTACCACCTCGTTCAGCTTATTGTCATCCGCGGCAAGCGAGACATTAATCACCTGTTGTGAACCTACAATCACCTCTTTTCTGGCGTAGCCGATGAACGCGAATACCAGCACTGCATTATTGTCGGGCACCGAGATCTGGTAATTTCCGTTTTGGTCGGTCACCGTACCGGTTTTGCTGTCCCTGACCATGATGCTTACACCGGGCAGGGGAGAGCCGTCGGCAGCATCAGCAACCTTTCCTGAAATCGTTTTTCTCTTTGCCAGGATAATAGAGTTCTCATATTCCTGATAAGAAATCGCATAGGGGGTAAGCAGTGTATTTAGGATATCATTCAATGGAGCATTCTGAAAGCTCTCCTGTCTGATGGTTACCTGTTTAAGGTTAAGTAATGCCGGATCATAGGCGAATTTGAGACCTGTTTTAAGTTTAATCTTATGGATGGCAGATTCCAGATTTTCTTTGCTGAAAGAAATGGAAAACTTCTTTTCAAGAATCCCCGAGCTGATGGCGGCGCTGGCATCAAACCTGGCGCTGAACAAAAACAAGAAGAATAGGCAGCATCCTGTAATCGTCGGTATGCTGAATACCGGAAGTATAAATTTTTTCATATGTTTGATTAAGTGTTTATGCATTTAAAATGGACCTGATGCCCCGGGCATCCTGTTCGCGGGCCGTCGTCACTCCAATGATGACGGCCTTCTTATTTTTACTGAAGCGTTATTTTTCCATTGCTCTCCTTTAATTTAAGTCCGTGAATTTTTGCTATGATTTTCGATGTGCCTAGCGCATCTTTTTCTTTGTCGATCGTTAAGGTATATCTGAAGCGCTGAATCTTCGGGTTGCCGGCTTCGAGTTTTGCGCCATAGAAACTGCTGAACACTTCGCTGAGCTCGCTGAAGCTCACATTGTCCAGGTCGATGGATTTTCTCCTCCATGCGGCTACCGATGACAGGTGTACCTGATCTGAAATATAGCTGCCTAAGACAATATCGTAGGTAATGCGTTTACCTTTGGTGAGTAGTCCGAGCAGCCTTTTGCTGTCAGAAACCTGCACTTTACCTTCAGAAACGCTGACTTCAGTCTGTCTGGCTTTCAGGTTATTGCGCACATTGAACGCTGTTCCCAATACCCTTACTACGAGTTTGCCCGACTCCACGATGAAAGGGTGTGAGGGATCACGTTTGATTTTGAAGTAGGCCTCTCCGCTGCTGAGTTTTACGTTACGTTTGTCACTGCCGAAGTTGGAAGGTACTGCCAGTGCCGCACCGGGATGAAGTGTGACGAGAGAGCTGTCTGCAAGTCTGAGCACTCTCGGCTGGCCCTGATCTGTGCGGTAAACTTTCCAGGCTACTGCACGGCCGGCTGGTTTGGATCCCGGCTGGCTTTTGAAGAAAATCAGGGCGGCAGAGCCCAGAATCAGGACTGCAGCAGCAGCCTGAAGGATCCTCAGTTTAATTTTCCGCACCGGATGAATCTCCAGGTAAACCCTGCTGAAAATCTCTTCGGCTATACGCTCACGGTCTGCTGCATCTTTAAACACATCTGTTGGCAGGTCGTCATTATGCTGCGCAAACCAATCTTCAGCTTTTATTTTCTTCTTCCCCATATACATACTTATCATCGCCGGTGGCGGAAAGTACTTCTGAAAGGTGTTATGAAAAAGTTAAAGTTCTGTTAAGAAAAACAGGAAGAGGACGGTGAGATTCTGAGGGTCGGAGTAGTAGAGTTTGATCCTTTTGCGAAGCCTTTCCAGTGCCTGGGAAATGTTATTTTTGATGGTCTGTTCAGACAGGCAGAGTTCTGTGGCAATCTCGCGGACAGATTTATCTTCATGCCTGCTGAGCACAAAAGCTTTGCGCATGGTGTCTGGCATTCCATCGATTTCTTCCTTAAAAAAGGCTTCCAGTTCGGTAGCTTCGAGGCTGGTTTCGATGGAATGTTGTACCTGTTCTTCCTGGAAGAAGTTTTCACGTGCGAAGCTGGCTTCGTTCTGTTTGTACAAGCTGATGGCCCTGTTTTTTGCTGCACGGTTGAGGTAGGGTGCCAGGGTACTTTCGATGGTAATTTCTTTTCTTGATATCCAGAGGTTGACGAAGATATTCTGGACGATGTCTTTGGTGGCATCTTCATCCAGTAACCGGCGGTAGACCATGGTGTAGATATCTGCCCAATAGCGGTCGTACAGTATTCTGAAGGCGGTTTCGTCTCCTTTACGAAGGGCAAAAAGAAGCTGGCTGTCTGTATCTGAAACAGTGTACATATCTGCAGGTAAAGGTATCTTTTGCAGGTTAAGGCAAAGTTAAATCAGAATTATGATGCAAGAATTTTATTTTTAAATCGTTGTAGCGTATTGTGTTTTGTTTACGTTTTAGCAGACGAGTTACCTATTTTTCTTGTCTTGCGCCAGCCTTCGTTATTAACGTAAATCTCAATTCATATGAAAAAATTTATGCTTGTTTGTGTAATATTATTTATTGCTAATGTAGGATGTAAAAAAATGAATGTTGACGGTGGCGGCCTGTGCGGCTGCTCTCCTGTAGAAAGCCCTGAATTTAATCTGGCGATCAGAAATAATGCAGGCGATGACCTGTTGAGCAATTCAAGCAGCGGAGCCTATAATAAAAGTAATATCCAGCTGTATAGAAAAGATGCGGAGGGTAAAGCGGTTCCGATTGTTTTTAGTATCAGACAGCCTTTTTCTTATGGTGACGAAAAATTCAAATATAACCTGCTATTTACATCAGACATCCGTTTCAATCCGGAAACTCAAAAAGATGTGATCTATCTGAAGCTGGGAGATGAACCTCCCTATGAACTCACTATGCAGCTGAAGCCGAATGGTCGGTATTCTGTACAGCAACTGCTCATTGATCAGAAAGAAGCGGAAAAAGGGGAGGGCAATCTGGCTAAATTTGTATCAGTTTATTACCTGAACAAATAGTCTGCCTTTTACTTCTGTAGAATTTCGCAGTTCATTTTGTCCATTTCATTGGCGAATATGTTCTGCTCAAAATGAATTGGAAACCACCATTGATTAATTGAATACATTTGTACCATGTACAAAGCCTATCAGATCAAGTGGTGTCTCATTCTGTCCGGGATATTTGCCATTAGTACGCTGTTCCTGCGACAGGGCAATACTGTAAATATTACCATATGGGAATATCTGGATTACATGCTCAGGCTGACATTTTATATGTCTGTCTGCTGGATGATCCATGCGACTTTTATACTTCATCATATCAGTTTCCTGACTGGCCTATCGAAGTTCATCATCGGCCACCTGATCGGGATTGTAGTGATCGTGGTGTTGGGGAGGTTTATTGCCTCTGTATTGCCAAGTAATCATTTCATAGACCCTGCAACTCCCCTGAACAATGTCAGAAGTATATTGCACGCGTTTTTCGCTGGCTTTATCCTAAACGTCATCTGCTATGGTGCTTTTTACAGTATCCATACCAATTCGGAACTACAAACATCCAAACTGGAGAACGAGATCCTGGAGCAGGCGCACCTGAGGGCCCAGCTGTTGTCATTGCAGCAGCAGATCAGTCCGCACTTTCTGTTTAACTCCCTCAGCACACTCAATGCGATTGCGCCCGATCACCACACCAAAAATTATATCGTTCAGCTGGCTGCAGTTTACCGCTATGTCCTGAATTTCAATGAACATTATCTCACGCCACTGCGCGACGAACTGATTTTTATCAAATCATACCTGTACATCATGAACCAGCGTTTTGATGAGGCGCTGCAGGTGACGATCGAGATCTCCGAAGAGCACCTCAAGCTGATGATCCCACCGCTGTCGCTGCAGTTGCTGGTAGAGAATGCCATCAATCACAACATGTTCTCGATGCAGCAGCCTTTACATATCATGATCAGAACGGACCAGACGCCGGCACTGGTGGTGGAAAATGACCACCGCCCCAAGAAGGTGCTGGAAGGAGGTTCGGGTACAGGCCTGGGACTAAAGAACATCAGCGAGCGCTACAGGCTGCTGGGAAAAACTACGATTGATGTTTCTGCTGATGCCGGCAAATTTTGTGTTACCTTGCCTTTACTTCCAAAATGAGAGTAATTATTATAGAAGATGAGATCAGGACAGCCCAGCAGCTGAAAAAGATGCTGGAGCAGCTCGACAATGAGATTGTTGTGGAGGCGGTTTTACATTCTGTGGCCTCTGCGATAGAGTGGCTTCAATCGAATGCCACTCCTGAACTGATATTCTCAGATATCCAGCTGAGCGATGGTCTGAGTTTCGAAATTTTCAAAGAAGTGCAAACGGATGCTTCAGTGATTTTCTGTACGGCATTTGATGAATATGCGATCAGGGCATTTGAGTCTAACAGTATTGATTATCTCTTAAAACCTATTGAAGAGGATATGCTGCACAATAGTGTAGAAAAATACCTGCGTTTAAAAGAGCACCTGATCAATAGTTCCCAGCAGGTGACAAACAGGAATAAGGTGATCCAGCAGATGGATACGAGCTACAAGCAGAACCTGCTGGTGCATTACCGCGAAAAGATCATCCCTATACGTGTGATGGAAATTCAGGTAGTGTATGTGCTGAATGGAACTGTTACCATCTATACTTCCGGTTCTGCCAGTTATGCCGTGCAGCATACCATTGAACAGCTGGAATCGATGTTTAACCCCCAGCAATTTTTCAGGGTAAACAGGAAATTTATCGTCAACCGGGATTTCATCGTCAACATAGAGCACTACTTTAACCGCAAACTCTTTATTACTACCAAAAATGAGCTGCCCGAAAAGATCATTGTGAGTAAAATCCGGGTGCAGCCATTTCTGAAATGGGTGGAGCAGTAGTAAGTCTCAAAGGCTGCCGCAAGAGTGCGACAGCCTGAAACTGATCATTAAGGTTTTACACGTACTTCGCCAAGGTATTGCGTCTCTGAGACCAGTTTTTTATCTGCAGACCGCATGAATAGATAACAGTGAACATCCTGTTCCTTAGTGATGTAAGGTATTTCTGCGCGGATATTTAAATCATTTCTGATGGCTGTCCTTGTAGCAAATCTGAATTCGCCATGATAAGGGAAAACTACCACGAGCACAACCTCGTCATCCAGCCGGGTATATTTGTTTGGCAAAGGATTAAGCTTCCATGTCAGGTTTATCACACAGTCATCCTCAGCAGAGATTGATGGTTGCCAGGCCTTCTGGGTCTTTCTGATCGGGTTGCTTAACCTGAGTTTTTCAAAGTCAATGATACCATTCGTCTGGTCAGTGGCCAGCGCATTGTAAAAGTGCCAGGATACTGCAGCATTGAAAGCACTCATTTTGGGCTTTGGACCTTGCTGATATCCCATGTTGATAATATCAATTGCATCCTGCAAAAACTCGTTGAGCCTCTTAAAGGCTTTAGTATGTTTCTCCTGCTCTTCAGACTTCTCTTTACCGCGTTTGACAGGTTTACATCTTACTGTTCCTACACCGTAAGATTCGCTGAGTACTACCGGACCGACTTTGCCGACGAAATCACCAATAGGTGAGCTACTTGATTTCCTTCCCATAATTACCAGTTTAATTTTCCGAGATAAATACTGTTTGCCATATCTGAGTGGTCATTGGTGACAAAGGAAATAAAGATTTCAGCCTCATAACCCTGTTCTACGCCAATCAGTGGGAGCAATTGTTCTCCGACACCACGCTCCGCGCCGCCGATTTTATACACCACTTCTTCAAGTTCCGGGAAATAGGCCAGCAAAACCACCTGGTCACTGTGATGACTTTTACCCTCTTCAATTTCGTTACTCCAGGTAAATTTCAGACCTTTCTCTGTCATTTCCACCTTTTGAGTTTTTGCAGCGGGCAGATTACCCTGGGTGATCAGCAGCTGCTGCAAATCTACGCTGCGGTTCATGTCTCTACCTTGCAACGCATTTTCCCAGATATGGTTCGCTATTGCGTTGTGAGGATTCATTCCTTTCGACTTCGCAACATGCTGATAACTGAACTTCACAAAATCGTCAAAGGGTTTCAGAAATTTGGAGATCATTGTTAGTGTTACATTTTGTGCCTCCTGGTTCTCTGTCCTGGGTTTAGTGCTCTTTTTGTTTTTCTTTTTTACATAGGTAATACCATTGATCTGGTAATACGTCATACCATCAACTGTACCTGAATAGCCCAGATAAGGGCCGCTTACGACACGTGCCATAAATAGATAAATTTAAGTTAAAAATTAAACCGTTGGTATTCTAAGAATCAAAATACTCAGAGCAAAGCAGGGGCTACAATGTAGTGGTTTCAGGTATTCAAATCCGGGTACAATTATGACAAACTTAAAATACTTTCAAAGGTAAGGATTGTTTTGTAAATTAGTATGGTATTTTTGAAAAATAATGTTTCACAGGAAGACGATGTTGTTGTAACATGTAATTCTATATCTCCTTTACTGCTCTTTTGTTATTGTTCGTACTTTGTTCGGGCTATGTTATGGGTTAAACTATGGTTTAACTAAGGTTGAGCTATACTCGTACTATACCATGTTTACCCTATGTAGACCCCAACTTTACCCCAACTTTACTTAAGGGGTAAAGTTGGGGTGGGGATGGCGTAAAGTTCTGGTAAAGATGGGGTAAACATGGTATAGCCTGGCTATAGTTTGAGTATAGTTGAGGGATAGTTTAACCCTTAACGAACCTCGAACGAAGTACGAAGGAATACAAAGAGGTTACAGTTCAGAGCGGGTAAGGTGGCCTTTGCCACTATAAATCGATTTTTTAAATTTAAGAAGAAAAACTTAGATTATAAGCATAAACTATCGTGCATGATGTGATAGATTTTTGACCTTAAAATATAAATATGAAAAAGCATGAGATTATTATGGGCAATCCCTTAAATCGAAAAGAATTAAAAAAGGTCAAGGGTGGTGGTTCTATCTCCGACCCAGGTTCTCCAAGCGGCGGAGGTGATGGAGGGTCATATAAGTGTTGTTGGACAGGGACATCCAATTGCAGTGTTTGTGTCCCCTGCACCTCTAGTTGTACCTGTGTTAGTGGCGCAACCCTAACTGCCTGTTAAAATACAAAGTATTATCATCTCTCAAGGTGGAGATGTAGCAAGTCTCCATCTGGATGAATATGTTCTGTAACTTATTGGAAAATTATAATAAAAATGATTTGAGCATTTCGCTCGCATAGTTACCATAAGTTTTTAGTGCTGATTTAAGTTTCGGAATCAGTTCAGCGAAAGTTATTCCTCTACCAATTTTTGGTTCGGTTACTTCGTTACCAGTGATTGATTTGTCTATTATGATTTTGGCAAACCAAGTAACATGATCATGGGGTAACGCCACTCCTAAAATCATTCCAGGTAAACCACAAAAGGATTCCGGCCCACCTGAAACAGGAATTTTTTCTGTATAAAAAGCGACCACATATACTGAATCCATGATAATCGCATTGGCCCTTTGGCACTCATATCCAGCAATTTCCCTTGTTTCTCCGGTAAGTTTCCATTTGATCGTTCTCGTACTATCTTTCAGTAAAAACAGTTGATCGTAAACCTTCTTTTGTGTGACTCTCTGATGATTAACCAGGTCAGTATAAACAGTATTGATTTGAGTGAATTCCGGGTAATCTTCATACATCATCAGGCGTGGCTGTTCATTATAGATGGGCTTAAACAAAGTTTTTCCATTTGAAAAGCTGAGCGAACTTAAAAGCGTCCTGAATTGAGGTTGATTCTTTTTGTAGGATTCAAATTGTTCTCTTCTGGATATGCTGCCATCATTTTTAACTATTCTATCTAAGACAGCGTACATATTGATACTGCGCTCAAACTCAATTACACCTTGCCTCATGAATCTTGTGTCTTGTGCATTTGCTATCCTGGCAAAACCGAAAAAGAAAAGAATTACTATGGTTGATTTTGTATGCATATTTTACTTTTTAGCTGCTCCAGCCATCTTGTTAAAATCCCAGATCAATGATGTCATAAAATATCTTTTAATAGTGGTGAAGCTTTCTTGTGTGATCATGTTTCCTGTGACATTTCTGCTGAATCCGATATTCTGATTTAGCAGATCATCTATAGATATTACAAGTTTGAGGGATTCCGATTTGAAAAATCTTTTGCTTAAAGCAGTATTTACTATCAAGCGATGAAAAGTGTCATTAAATGATCTGGTACTGCTTCTATATTGATAGGTAGCTTCGGAACTTGCTCCCAATTTGAAAGGCAAGTCAATGTAGATTTGCGAATTGCCCTTTAATCCCCATCCATTATCATTGATCAATGGTTGTAATGACGATTCACTTTTGTTAAAGGTGGGGCCAAAACTAATAATTCCCCCAATTTTATCATCATTGAATTTTGAAAGAAAAAAATCGCAAGAGTAGGAGGAGCCTTTTGTTTTATTCAAAACATTATTGACATAGCTGTAGAGCTTATTTGAATTTAACCCAAACGTTATGCCGGTATTCATATCTATCGTATTAATTTTACGGGAAAATGTAGTATTCAAAAAGATATTGTGAGGCTGTTTATTGACCAAATTAATTGATCGAAGTGTATTTTTACCTGTAACGTCAGTTACAATATAATTTACGATAGCGTTGGTAATAAAGCTGTATTCTGCTCTAAAGTAGAATCCCTGGCCATTTAATATTTTCAGGGAATTATAATCGATGTTAAAATAATTGTGAAATGAGGGCTTTAAGTTCGGATTTCCCAATGTAATATTCAGTGGATCGGTATTATTTACAATTGGTTGTATTTGATTAATTGTTGGCTGGATATTGTAACCATAGTAACCCAGTATCATGCGCTTTTGCTGGGTAGGATTATAAGAAAATCTTGCTTGTGGTGACCAGTTGGTAAATGTTCTTCTAAGGCTATTTTGATTTATAACATTTTTCTGATCGAAATTTATCACTGTCACTTTAGTTCCGACATTGAAAAAAGACTTCTCACCCTTTAAATTGAAAACTGTACCAGCTTGATTTGATATTTGGTTAAGTTCATAATTGTTACTATTCAATGTGTCTAAAATGGTATATCTTCCCTCATCTGGTGATCTGTTGTAAGATTGTCGGTTAGCACTGCTATTATTTATCAATAGCCCGTAGTTTAAGCTCAGGGATACTTTTCTGCTGATAGCTTCTGTATAAATCACATTTGATTTTACAATGTTTGATTTAATCAGGCTAAGTTTATATTGGTCAGTACTAACTGCACTATCCAATACCAGAGAATTGTAAAATCTATTATCTGCCTTCAAGTATCCTTTAGTTTCTGACATAAGAGATGATTCAGTGAAATCTAGGGAAAGTGTCCGCCCAATTTTTTTGAACCTCTTTGAATAAAATAGTTGGGCGTTGTATAATTTGTCATCCCCTTTATTAGATATATCTCTCTCCCCTGTATTCAGTAAGGAATTGTTTTCTAAACTCCTTGTTAGGTAATCACTTTGTACTTGATTATGTTTGATTGTACCGTCCACCCTAATTTTCAAATTTGACAATGAGTCTAAATCAAATTGATAAGTGGCATCTATTTTTTGTCTGAATAGAAAATTATCGAAAGATTGATCAGAATTGGAATTGATAATTCCGCTTGGCAGATTATTCTGATTTTGGTTACTTTTAGTTCCTTTGACATGGAGAGAACCTAGTCTGTAATTTAAATTAATTGATTCTTTGTTATGATTCCATTTCGTTTCAAAATGTGTTCCACCATTTCTGGCCAGAGGAATCCCTTGATTATTGTATTTCCCGTTATAGGTATCAAGTTCACTATTTCCTGCTTGAAGATAAGGCATACTCTCATCGACGAAAGTTACTCCCTGGGGACTTCCATAGGTTTGATTGTCTTCACCGCCAAGACCGATTTTTCCAGTATTTGCCATTGTTCCATAAGCTGCTAACCTTGTTTTTCCACTAAACAAATTAAACATTGCCTGCCCCTTGTAATATCCTTTATCAGCACCTCCAATATCTATCTTTCCAAAAGATCCATTCTTTTTATCTTCTTTCAGTTTAATGTTAATGGCTTTAATTTTTTGACCATCATCTATTCCGGTGAATGCTGCCTGATCGCTTTTCTTGTCGAATAATTGAACTTTATCGACCATATCACCACGAATATTTTGTGTAACCAGGGTAGGATCATCTCCAAAAAACTCCGCACCATCAAGTAATACTTTTTGTACAGTTGCCCCCTGTGCCGTGATTTTACCTTTATTATCTATTTGTATTCCGGGCAGTTGCTTTAATAAATCTTCAACCTTTGAATTAGGTTTTATTTTATACGCAGCGGCATTATATTCGGTTGTGTCCCCATTAATTTTGATCCCTGAAAGTTTTCCTTTTATTACTACTTCCTTCAATAAATCTGCCTTAAGTATTAACTTGATATGTTTATCATCTAAAGTTGTTCTGTTGGAATCTAAATAGAACGGTTCTGTGTATCTCGCATAACCTGGGTAACTGACTAATAAAATCATCTTTTCAAAGCGAAGGCTATTGAACTCAAATTGCCCCTTATCGTTTGTGCGATCAAAATTGATCATTATTGAATCTTTTGCTCTTAAAATGATTACTGATGCATCATTCAACCTGATGTTGCTCGCAGTATCGATTACAATCCCTTTTATATAACCTGTGCTTTGTGCAAGCGAAAATATTGGGAATAGAAAAAAAAATATTAGCAATCGTACAATGCCTTTCATATTTGGAAGTGAATTATGGTCAAAATTGGGATTGACCGTCACTTTTTTTGGTTGCAAAGCATCAAATTTTATGCCTTTTTAGGTTTTTTTGCTCTGTTTAAATCTGCTTAATTATCTGACTATTAGTGTTGTGTGTTGTTAATGTTGTTTAAATCGAATTAGCGATTGAATTTTTTGATCGAAATTCCGTAACGATTTTGACTGACATCTTTTCCGTCTATGATTTTGCTGTGGGATTTTAACGAATTTTACCAAAGGTCAGTCGATTTTAATAGTTCAGATCCTTCAGCAGGACAGTCCCAGTAATATTTAAAAATTTCTTTATTGTTTAATTAAATCTTTAGTGTTACATTTGTTGTGTAAAACAAAATTAAACATGAGAAATATTAAATAATATATAAATTTTACAACATCTCTAAAATTTTGAGGTGTTCTATTTAAGGACCTCGTTCAAACTAATGTGAAAAATTAAGAACACGAGGAGTAAGTAGCGCATCGGGCTGCCTATATTTGCAAAATATAGGTCCGGCGCAGCTTATTGTAGTGTTCTGAATAGTTAACGCTATTCCCCGCTTTCACCGGGTAAGTTTGAGCTACAAGAACTGCTGCCGGACCTGTATTCAAAGTTCCTTTCTTCATTCTTGTACACGGTTCTATTGAGTTTTTTTTATCAATAAACCTAATCAGAATGACCACAGTTAAAGAAAGAAAAGAACAATTCAGCGCATTTATAAAAGTATTGGCAGACAGGTACAAACCTTTGTACATCTATTGTTTTGGAGAATTAACTGAATCCAGCAGTACAGCAGGATGTTTTGTAAATCATTCTGATTGTGAAAATTGCAGGTACTATTTACTTATGGTTATGGAAAATGAAAGTAGAATTGAACATCCTGTGCAGGATTATGTGAACACCCATTTTCAATATGGCTCGATTACTATTCTGGTACATGGAAAGGAAACTGTAACAGCCGCAATCAAGGCTAACGACAGGTTTTTCATCACGATAACCAATGGTGGAAAGCTAATGTACAGTCATGATCAAACGATCACATCCTTCCAGGTGTCTGCATATATACCTACGAGGGCGGCAGACAAAGCTATGAAACATCATCAGCGATGCTTTGATTTGGCTAAAGGATTCCTGGAAGGTGCTTTTGGGTATTTGCGGACTGCTAAGTATTCACTGTGCCTCTTTATGTTACATCAGGTTGTTGAACAATCCTGCAGTGGCATGATCAGGGTTTATCTTTCCTATAAATCTGACATGCATAACCTCTACAGGTTGCTCAGTTTGTGTGATAGTTTTTCTCCCGGCTTGTCTAAATTCTTTCTGGGTGAAAGCGGAGAGGGCAGGATTTTATTCGACCTGATGGTCAGAAGTTATGCTGGGGCACGCTATTGGGATAACTTTCAGGTGGATCAAGCCTCGGCCGAGAAATTATCTCAGCAGGTCTCGGCGTTTTTTGAAATAGCAGAAAAACTTAGTCTCCAGAAAATTGAAGCCCTGGCTTTGGAAGCAGAGCTTCACAAGCAAACAAGACAGCTTAGTGCATAGTGTGATTTTGACCCAAACTTTGATGGTCAGCTAATCAATAAGACATGTCCAAAGCTAGATTACATTCTTTGAAAAATGGATGAATACCGGACGAATAATTAACTTGCAAATAATGTCTTGAGAACGGCAAAAGTAACTTCTAACGAAGTACGAAGGAATAACGAATCATTACAATTCAGAGCGGGAAAGGATAGTTTTTCTGCTGCATGTTGTGCACCCTAGCTTTGCATAGTAGGCAATTGTTATTACATTTGATTGCAGATAGGTTATCTCAAACTTAATGTGGAATTTGAGTTATCTATATATGATAATGGAAAAACTTCAATTAATAAACTACAGATGTTTTAAACACTTGGATCTTAGATTTAAGAATCAGGTGAATTTGTTTATCGGAGATAACTCTAGTGGAAAATCAACCATTATTCAGGCATTGAAATCGGTTTTAAATTCGTTTTTCATAGGCTTTAGTGATGAAAATACGGTTTTCTCTGGACTTTCCAAAGCTGATTTCACCATAACGGAAAACGATTTCGGGATTACAAATGAAAGACCAATCAATGTAGATTTCAAATTCTTAGGCCTTGAAGCTTCCTTACAATTGAACTCCAAGAAAAGCCGCACCTTACAAAAGCCACTGGATCCCATTTATAAATATGCGAAGACGCGCTACCATTCCATGTTTGACACAGAGGACCAGCAAGTCATTTCACTACCTGTTTTCGGCAGTTTTTCTACAAAAGATATACATATCACCCGTGGAATATCATCAAAGAAATTTACAACCTATGCCCAGAAACCCTCTTTCGGATACTATGAATGTTTACAGGGAGACGGATTTTTAAATCTTTGGACCAAACGTTTGTTGGTGCTAAAAGAGGCGGACCGCGGACAGGTAGAAATTGAGGGGGTGACGAAAGCTGTTTTAGATGCACTAGGACCGGATGGCTGTAATATTTTCAGCGATATATCAATCCGACCAAATCAGGGAGAAGTTTATTTCATTTTCAAAGATAGTCGGGAAATTAATGTTGACGGGCTTTCTGATGGATATAGAAGACTTGTAAATATTGTATTGGATGTTGCCTTCAGGTGTATGATCCTCAATCAAGGAATTTTCGGAAAAGAGGCGTGTTACAAAAGCAGAGGAACTGTGCTGATTGACGAGATTGATCTGCATCTCCATCCATCTCTGCAAGCTTTAGTGATACAAGGCTTTCAGAAAGCTTTTCCCCTGATTCAGCTGATAGCTACTACGCATGCACCCTTAGTGATGTCTGGAGTGCCGGATGATGAAAATAACATCGTCTATAAACTAACATACCATAAAGAGGAAGACTATAAAGCCAGCGAAATCGATTTGTACGGACTTGATGCCTCTACAATTATGCAAGTAGCTTTGAAAACGGTACCAAGGAATAAGGATGTTGATAGGAAGCTCAATGAACTTTTTGCCTTTATTGACAACAATGAATTTAAAAATGCAGTGGTGATTTTAAATGAAATGCGTGAAGATTTTGGTGATCGCCTGCCTGAGTTGTCTAAAGCAGAAACAATGTTAAACTTCTTTAGTGACGACAATGATCTGGATCAATAAAGGTGTCGAACCTATTGAATGGAGCGAGAAAAAAGCCACTCCAGGGTTTACAAAATATGAACCCATCCCGGCACTCAGAGATGCGCTCCTGGAAGAACAGAAAAATATATGTGCCTATTGCATGCGCCGTATTCCGGTTAAGGATGCGGGAATCACTGAATCATCAAAGATTGAGCACCTTAAAAGTAGACATAGGCATCCAGCTCTTGATCGGGACTACAACAACATGGTAGTTTGCTGCCCGGGAAGTATTGATGGATCTGCACATTGTGATAAATCAAAAGCCCATGAAGACCTTACATTTTCTCCTTTCAACACAGCGGTGCAGAAAAGTATTGCATACAGCACGAAAGATGGTACTATCAAATCCAGTACTCCTTCCTGGGACACAGACATCAATAACGTGCTCTGTTTGAACAATGCTCGTTTAAAGGAAACAAGAGCGAAGGTTATAGAAGGTGTTCAAAAAGTTCTATCGCAAAAAAAATTTAGTGCCAAAGAGCTAAATAAGATGTTGACTGATTGGTCAACGCCCACTGCTAAAGGTTATAAGCCCTTTTGCGGAGTAGTGATTTGGTATATTGAAAAGAAATTGAAATTGTTGAAGTAGATCCTTTATTTTCAATTGTGCACTTTGGACGCAGAGCTTTACAAGCTACCTTTGATTTCGAAATGATCTTATCTTTGTTCCCATGACAGATTTATCTCAGGCCGGACATCAAACTCACATCGTCACTAACTTCCATGATTTAATCACCACTCCATATAGCGGAGAAATAAACGCCATTTGCTGGGACCGCAATCTTCAGGGCGACTTTGCTGAGATCGTCGATAAAGTGGAGCTGAGCGAAAACATGACAACCATCGATGAGGAAGAGCTGGCTGAGCTTGAGTTGACCGAAGAAGGACAGATTGCACGCGAAATTCTCCTGAATGACCTGAAGCTTCTTGAAGAACATGGAGCATCGCCAATCCTCAACGTTATCAGCAGTTACGACCGCGATGACAGCTACCCCTTTTTCCCTACGGATGTATATTCCTTTCATGTAGACCGCTCGCCCATACCAACAGACACCTTTTTATGTACATATTATGGTGCCTCCAGTGATATCCTGCCCAATGCACAGGGCACACAGAAGATACTCATCCCTGAGATACGTGCTGAACTGAGAAAACTCTACCATGGACCAGAGGAAGGCTTTGATGCATTCCTCAGGGAACATTTCTTTGATCTGCACTATCAGGCGCATGCCGCTGCCGGCATCATCAACCTGGGACTGGGACAGCTCTGGAGGCTCGCTGTGGATCATCCTGAAAGTCAGGTTCCTCCATGTCTGCATCGGGCACCACAGGAGAAAGCCGGACAGAAAAGATTGCTGCTGATCTGCTAAACAGGATTAAAAACATCCGGGTCTGTCCATTTCATTCCTGATTTTGTCCATTTCATTATCAAACTTCAGCACTGATAGCTCTGCGGGGCTAAGTTTGGGGCGATGAAAAAAAATATAGCAATCGCCTTTATCTGTTTTCTTCCCTTCCAGCTGTTTTCCCAGGAGAGCTGGAATTTAAAAGCCTGCATCGAGTATGGCCTGAAGAATAACCGCAATAGCGTAGTTTACGAGAACGAAAAACGTGCTGCCGACGCACAGGCAAGGGAAGCCCTCGCAGATTATCTGCCCAAGGTAACCGTCTCAGGGTCGCTCGACAACAACCTCAAGGTACAGGAGTCAGTCATTCCCGGCGGTGTATTTGGTCCCGATCCCATCAGGGTGGCCTTTAGCCAGAAATACAACAGCAATGCCACAGCCCAGCTGGACCAGACCATCTATGACCAGTCGCTCTTAACAGGTCTCAAAGCCAGCAAATACAACAAGCAGCAGGCAGAAGTCAATATCAGGAAGAGCGAGGAAACCATCATTTACAACATCGGCAATGCCTACTACCAGATCTATGTTTACCGTGAGCAGTTACGCTTGCTGAAAGAAAACATGGGCACCTACCGCGAGCAGGTGAATATCTCAAAGCTGCAGGTAGAGAAAGGCGTTACCCTGCGCAAAGACCTCGATAAAGTGACGGTAGATTATAACAATGCCTTGTCGCAGATCCGTATTGCTGAAAGCAACCTTACGCTGTCGCAAAACCAGCTGAAATATGAAATGGGATATCCTATAAATTCGGATTTGCCGGTAGACAGTGTATCGCAGCAGGACGTGCTGGCAAGGATTACCGAATCTGCCGATGCTGCTCCGCTGGTGGTGACGAACCGCGTAGATTACCAGTTGTCGCAGATCAATGCGAGTCTGTTAACGATTGATGAAAAACGCATCAGGGCAGGGGCAATGCCCAAGCTGACGGCTTATGCCCGCTATGGTGCTGTGGGCTTTGGAAATACTTTAGGCCCTGCTTTCAATGAGCTGAGCCCCTTCTCTGCGGTGGGTATCAAGCTGAGTATTCCCTTATTTGATTTCTACAGGAGGAATGCCCAGTATAAGCAGGCCAGGTATAAAAGTCTGAATGCTGCAGAGAACCTGAAGCTTGATGAAGGAAAATATGAACTGGAATACCAGAATGCAAAGACGAAGCTGACCAAGGCACAAAGTAACCTGGAAAGTGACACCCGTAATATTGAGCTGGCAGAATCTGTGTTTAAAACTACCGACCTGCAGTACAGGAAGGGGGTGACGGATCTGACCGAATGGCTGACGGCACAAAACTCCATCAAGGAATCACAAAATAATTATCTCAATTCACTCTTTAGTTTTTACCAGGCCAAACTGGACCTGCAAAAAGCTTCTGGCAGTTTAAAAACATTTTATACTTCTCTCTAAATGAAACGTAAACACATCATAGGAATTATCGCCGTTATCATCGTTGTCCTGATTATTGTCAGGCTGGTATCCAATAAAAAAACTTTAAATGAAAAGGAAGCACCTACGCAGGATTCTGTAGTGAACATCCCTGTTAAGGTGGCCGCCGTGAAGGAGGAGCTGAAAGAAATTAACCTGATAAAAACCGGGAGCCTGGCGCCTTTCAAAGAGGCCAGTGTGCTGACGACCGTTGGAGGGACGATCAAGCAGCTGAGATTTGAACTGGGCGACCATGTTACTGAGGGACAGGTGCTGGCAGTGATGGACACCCGTCTCATGCAGCTGGATCTCCAGAAGGCCGAAACCAATGCGGCGAAGCTGCAGCGCGACCTGCAGAATTATACCGAGCTCTTAGCCGGGGAGGCGGCAACGCAGGAGAAGGTGAATGAGATCCGCCAGAACTATCTCGATGCCAGCAACCAGGTGAGCCAGGTGAAAAAGCAGATTGCTGATGCACTGGTGAAAGCACCGACCAGTGGCACCGTGGCGAAGAAACTTCTGGAACAGGGGGTATTTGCCAATGCAGGGGCGGAGATTGCCACGATTGTGAACTTATCACAGGTGAAAGTACAGCTGAACCTGACTGAGGCAGAAGTGTATCAGGCCACACAGGGGCAGCAGGTGAAGATCACGACGGATGTATATCCCGGTCAGGTTTTCAACGGTAAAATCACCTTTATCAGTCCGCAGGCAGATGAAACGCATAACTACAAAGTGGAAATCCTGGCCGACAACAACGAGAAGGCACTGCTGCGCTCGGGGACTTTCGTCTATGCTGATTTTTCGCGAAAAACGCAACAGAATATCCTGCTGATCCCGAGGGAAGCACTGACGGAAAGTATCAAGGATGCAAGCGTCTACGTGGTTGAAAATAATGTAGTACACCAGAAACCCATTAAAACGGGTATGGAACTGAACAACCTGATCCAGGTGATGAGCGGCCTCAAAGCTGGTGAAGTGGTGGTGACCTCGGGTCAGATCAACTTAAAAGAAGGTTCCAGGGTAAGTGTTTCCAAATAAAACAAGCAAAACATGTCAATTACAGAAATAGCCGTCAGGCGGCCCTTACTAATCATTGTTATTTTCACGGTGCTGTTTATCTTCGGTGCACGTTCATACTTTAGCTTAAACTACAACCTGCTGCCCAAGCTGGAGGTACCTACGGTGTCTGTCAGTACGGTTTATCCCGGGGCAGCGGCAGCGGAGGTAGAAACCTCTGTCACCAAGAAACTGGAAGATGCTTTTTCCTCGGTGGAAGGACTGGACAAGATCAGTTCCACCTCACAGGAGGGCATATCGAGTGTGGTCATCGCGCTGAAGAGCGGTAGTGACATCGACCAGGCGGAGCGTGATATTCAGCGCAAGGCCGATCAGGCACAGAACGAACTACCGGATGATATCGATAAGCCGGTGGTAAACAAGATTAACCTGGAGGATGCTCCGATCCTGAAAGCCGGGGTAACCTCGAAGATGTCGCCGCGGGATCTCTACGATTTCGTGGACAAGCAGCTGCTGCCTGTGCTGCAAAATGTGCAGGGCGTGGGCCAGGTAAATATCATTGGGGGCGACGAAAGGGAGATCCAGGTGAATATCGATCAGGATAAGCTAAATGCATACGGGCTGGGCATAGGGCAGGTGACAGATGCGCTGAGTAAAGCCAATCAGTCGTTCCCCGCAGGAAGTATCGAGACGCGCGACCAGCAGATGTCTATCCGCTTTGATGCAAACGTCACTTCTGTAAACCAGATCCGCGGACTGATCGTACAGCAGCGCCCCGGAGCAGGGAGTGTATACCTGAAGGATATTGCAGAGGTGGTAGATGCTACGGCGAAGACCACGGCCATTAACCATATCAATGGTATCCCATCTATCGGCGTGCAGATCATCAAACAGAGTGATGCCAACGCAGTAGAGGTGAGCGAGCAGGTGAAGCTGAAGTTCGCCAGCATTGAAAACCAGTATAAATCCACCAATCTGAAGTTTAGTGTATCCTCGGATCAGAGTATCTATACACTGAAGTCGGCCGACGGCGTAATGGAAGATCTGGGGCTGGCGGTAGTGATTGTGGGTATCGTGATGCTGGCTTTTCTGCACAGTTTCAGGAGCTCAATGTTTGTACTCGTAGCCCTGCCTTCATCCATTATCCCAACGTTTATAGCGATGTACTTCTTCGGGTTTTCACTCAACCTGATGACGTTGATGGCGATGTCACTGGTAGTAGGTATTCTGGTGGATGACTCGATCGTAGTACTGGAGAACATCTATCGGCACCTGGAAATGGGTTCTGACAAAGAGAAAGCAGCGCTGGAGGGGAGGAGTGAAATCGGTTTTACCGCTCTGGCCATTACACTGGTAGACGTGGTGGTGTTCCTGCCGATTGCCTTTTCGGGAGGCATCATTGGCTCACTGCTGCAGGAGTTCTCGCTGGTGGTGGTGTTCTCCACGCTGATGAGTCTATTTGTATCCTTCACGGTAACACCGATGCTGGCAAGCCGATTTGGCAAGATCGAGGAGCTGAACGAAAAAAGCTTATGGGGAAAACTCAACCTGGGCTTTGAACGCTTCCTGGATAACCTGAAAGAAGATTACGGAAAGCTGCTGAAGATCCTGATTCATAAAAAAAGATGGCTGTTGTCGGGCGTGATCGTGTTGATTCTCGGCAGTATCGCGCTGATTCCCTTTGGCTTTGTAGGCGCGGCATTTATTCCGACAGCGGATCAGGGGGAGTTGCTGATTAACCTGGAGCTGGCACCCTCGGCATCCTTATACCAGACGAATATGGTGACGCAGCAGGCAGAAAAGATGATCATGGATCAACCAGAGGTAACCAAAGTGTTTTCCAGCGTGGGTTTTGTGAGCGGAAGTGTTGCAGGTACTACCAATAACAGTAACCTCGCTGAGCTGACCATCAGTATGGTGGATAAAAAGAAAAGGGATATCACTGCAGAAGAGTTTGGGGTACAGCTGCAGAAGAAGCTGAGCAAGGTGATTCCGGGGGTGAAAATTACGGCCTCGCCAACTTCCATTACCGGGGGTGCCAACCAGGCGCCGATACAGATCGCCATCAAGGGGATCGACCTGAAAGAGGTGCGTACGGTGGCAGAGGAGTATAAAAAAATTGTGGCTACAGTACCGGGAACCCGCTTTGTGGAGCTCTCGGTAAAGAATCAGAAGCAGCAGGTGGAAGTGACGCTGAACAGGGAGAAAATGACGCTGCTGGGGATTGATGCCAGCCAGGTGGGCTCCGCCCTTCAGAATGCCTTTAGCGGAAATGATAAAAGTAAGTTCAAGCAGGCAGGGAATGAATATGACATCCTGATCGGCTTTGACAGGTATGACCGTTCAGATATCAACAATGTGCGGAATCTGTCATTCAGCAATAACGACGGGCAGACTTTCGTGCTGAGCCAGTTTGCGGAAGTGACCGAAGGACTTGGAGAAAGTGTGCTGGAGCGCAGCGATCGCCTGGGCTCTATCACGGTGAAGGCCAATGTTGCGGGACGACCTTCGGGCTCGGTGGGTAAGGATATCCAGGAAAAAGTAAAAGGTGTGAAGTTGCCGGCGGGGGTGACGGTTGAATATCTCGGAGACCTCAAAAATCAGGGTGATGCTTTTGGCAGCCTTGGTTTTGCCCTGCTGGTGGCGATTGTGCTGGTGTACCTGATTATGGTGGCGCTGTATGAAAATGCCATCTATCCTTTTGTCGTGCTGTTTTCAATTCCTGTAGCCCTGGTGGGGGCCTTACTGGCACTGGCGCTGACGATGCAGACACTCAATATCTTCTCCATCATCGGGATGATCATGTTGCTGGGGCTGGTTTCCAAAAATGCGATCCTGATTGTGGATTTTACGAATCAGCTGAAAGCTGAAGGACATGCTGTGGAGGATGCGCTGATAGAAGCAGGGAAGGAGAGGTTGCGGCCGATTCTGATGACTACGCTGGCGATGATCCTCGGGATGCTGCCTATTGCCCTGGCCAGTGGTTCAGGAGCAGAGATCAAGAACGGTATGGCCTGGGTAATTATTGGTGGCCTTACCAGCTCCATGATCCTGACGCTGTTTGTAGTACCATCGATGTACCTGATCATCGATCATATGATCATCAAGTTTAAAAAGAAAAAAGAGACGAAGCCTTTGCTCATTGAAGCACATCATTAATTTAATATCCGATACATGAAATATCTTTTTATAGCTATACTGATTAACGCATTTATCTCCAATACCATCGCGCAAACTACCGTTACTGCTGATGCTAAACAGGCAGCTGTGCAGCGGATGAAAGATTCATTGACCTTTGAAGCGTTGTCCAATTATGCGCAGCTGTACCCGCTGCTGCGACAGGGATCTTTTAGCACGGATATCATCGGCAATGCCAGTGTGCATTCAAAATTGAATGGCAATGACCTCTATGAGGGTAAGATGAAGATTACCAGGATCAGGACGAATTTTAACCTGCCGCTGGCGCAGTGGGGGAAAAACAGGATCACCGGAACAGTAGGCTATCAGCAACAGCGTTTACAGACCACGGAGATCAGGAGTTATAATCCCGGGTTTTCGGAGCAGAACAGAGATATTACGAAGTCGACCGGCAGTTTCACGGCAACTTTCAGCCGGTCCGACTCCATTTTCAACCATCTTGTGATGTATTCTGGTGGTATTTCAGGGATCTCGGATGAGTTGTCTTCGGTAAAACGGGTCAACTATATCGGTACGGTGACCGTGCCGCTGCGCAGGAGCCAGTTTTCATCACTGACTGTAGGACTGGCGGTGATTCTGGATCCATCCTCGGTCTCTCCGGTAGTCCCTGTAGTGAGTTACTGGCGTAAGTTTAAAGAATCTGACCTGGATCTGTTTGTGGATCTTCCTTCGAGGGTGATCCTGAGGAAGCAACTGTCGAAGCGCAGTTCCGCATCCCTGGGCAGTGAACTGGGTGGAACCCTGTTGTTCTTTGACGTAGACCATCCGCCGCTGCCGCAGAATTCTATATATACCAATGTGGAGATCCGCAGTGGTGCAACTTTTGAATACCTGCTGACCAAAAAGGTGATCCTGGGTGTGAACGGAGGGTTATATACGACTACGGCATCACGGATGTTCGACCATGATGCGCAGCCGAACACCTATTTTTACCGCAGCCAGGCAGGGAGCGTTCCCTATATCAGTTTCTCGGTTTCGGTACTGCCTTTTATCAAACGTTTATAGTTTAATTCATTCTCAGTGGCGAACCGTTTACAGTTACATTCTCCACTTTTACGTCTTTGTACTTGTTCTGGAGGACCGGGGATTTTGTAGTGACAGTGACGTTTTTGAACACAAAATTGGAGAGGGTATCGTTTGGATTGCCCTCAATGGTACCGAAACTCTCGGCCTTTACATTGACGTTGGAAATAGTGATGTTTTTGATGGTGCCGAAAGGTTTTTCCGTGCTGCCTTTGAGGTCAAAGAATTGTTTCCAGGGATTGATGAGAATCACAGATCCACAGCTTCCCGTGATATTGTCGACGGTGATGTTTTCAAAAAGCTGGTAGGTATCAGGTCTCATTTTTAAACGCAGGATAGGGCAGGTATTTGCTACTTTACAATTCCTGATGGTGATGTTGCGGGCATGGATGCTTTCGCTGCCCAGCGTTAAAGTAGAATGTGAAGGTCCGAAGCTGCAGTTCTCCACCAGGATATCTTCTACGATACCATTTCCCGGCAGCTGCTGTGCTGTAGGTCCTTTTCCGCCTTTAATACATACAGCATCGTCATTTACAGAGATGTAGCAATTGCGGATGGTCACTTTGCTGCATACATCGATGTCTACACCATCTGTACTTGGTGCTTTGACAGGTCTGAAAGGGGAGCGGATATCGCAGTTTTCCATCAGCACATTGCGGCACTGGTACAAGTGGGTAGTCCAGAACCCGGAATTGTGCATTTTAACATCTCTGATGACCACATCATTGCAGCCCCAGATAAATACCAGTCGCGGACGGTGCACTTCGAGGTTGGTGCTGGGCTGCTTCAGCTTTGCTTTTGCTTCTCTGTTTGCCCAGAAGGCTTTCCAGAATTTGAGTCCGTTGCCGTTGATAGATCCCGGGCCGGTGATGCTGAACTCATCGACCTTATACGCATTCACCAGTGCTGCATAATAATCCAGGTTTTGCCCCTCCATACGGGAAGGCAGGAGGGGGTAATCTTTGATATCATCTGAACCTTTGAGCACCGCACCTTCCAGTAACTTCAGCTTTGTTTTGGGTTTGAAGAACAGGGCGCCGGACAGGAATGTTCCTCTGGGGATCACAATGGTGCCGCCGCCCTGCGCTGCCGCCTGATCAATCACGCGCTGAATCGCTACGGTATTCAGTTTTGTGCTATCGGGTTTGATATCATATTTTGTAATGATGAAATCCTGAGATCTGGCAGTGAATATGCTGAAGAGCAGTGAAAATACGAGAAGTGTCTGTTTCATTTGGTTTGTAGACTAGGGTATAGCAAGATAGTTTTATTAGGGAGTATCTGCTAATTAATTTCTACATTCAGCAAGTTCATCATGTTTTTTATTTCTTTACAGGCGTTGGTGCATTTGCAGCAATCAGCTTCTGGCTTTTCAGATCATCCCAGAAGGCGGCAGGGATAACAGCTGAGAAGGACTCCGCATTTGCTGTCGCCTGGCCTGCATTCCATGCTCCGGGAATCACTGCAGAAACAAACTTTGGTGCCGCAGAAAACTGTAAAGCCGCAGTACGCAGATCCGTATTGTGCTTTTTCGCGATAGCGGTTAATTTCGCAAGTTTTTCTTTTACACCCTCAGGGAATTTCCCCGAGTAATCATAGCGGTCTACTCCTGCGAGGAAACCGGCATTCAATGCTGCACCTACAACTACAGAAACACCGCTTTTTTCACATACAGGGAACAGTTTATTCAGCGCATCTTCATGTTTGATGAGCGAGTATTGAGTGGCTGACAAAATAATATCCGGATCAGCCTGTTCTATGGCTTTCACAGCAGGTTCAATCGTATTTACACCCATTCCCCAAGCCTTGATTATTCCTTCCTTGCGCATCTTTGTCAATTCCGGCATCGCTCCCTTCAGGGCTTCATCAAAATACTTTACCCAGTTTTCTTTCATATCCCCATTATCAGGTGAGATATCATGGATATAAACAATATCGAGGTAGGGCAGACCCAGACGCTGGAGACTATCTTCAATGCTGCGGCGTATACCGGCAGCGGAGTAATCATAATGGTATTTAAAATTTAGCTTTCCTTTCCACAGGCCATCTTTAAGCTCAAAGTCTTTATCGCCTGTAAGCACCCTGCCAACTTTTGTAGATAAGGTAAACTCTTCCCTTTTCTGGTTGCGCAGGAAATGACCGAAACGGCGTTCGCTTAACCCGAGGCCGTACCATGGTGAAGTATCGTAATAACGGACACCACTGTTCCAGGCAGCAGCAAGAGCTTCGTTGACGTCCTTGTCAGGGTTTTCATGAAAACCATTTCCTGCAGCTACTCCGCCGAGTCCGGATGTGGATAGTGGACGGTATTTCTGATTTTGATTCATAAGCATTTCGTCGTTTTTTATAGCAAAGGCCGATAGGTTACCTGAGGCCAGGATCCCTGCAGCGGCTAATGTGGTATGTGTTACAAATTTTCTTCTGTCCATATCATTATTCAACAAGCTATCTGCATTTGAGTTTGCTTGTGTTTTGTCAAAAAACCAATACATCATCATGTTTAGATGTAACAGTGTTGCATTTGTAAATGGACATGATATCTTTGTATTATGACAACACTAAAGAATTTTGACGTCATCATTATAGGTGGCAGTTACGCCGGGCTATCTGCGGCTATGGCTCTTGGGCGTTCATTGCGTAATGTTCTGATGATAGACAGTGGTTTACCCTGCAATCGCCAAACCCCGCATTCGCACAACTTTCTCACGCAGGATGGCGAAACTCCCGCTGCAATAGCCGCCGCCGCTAAAGCACAGGTTTTGAAGTATGAGACGGTTCAGTTTTTGAACGACAAAGCTGTAGATGCCCGTCAGCTTGAAAAGGGCTTCAGCATTTCTACTGCTGGGGGAGAAGTATTCAGTGCAAAGAAATTGATTTTTGCAACGGGAATAAAGGATATCATGCCTGACATCAAAGGCTTCGCGGAATGCTGGGGGATTTCTGTAGTGCATTGTCCGTATTGTCATGGGTTTGAGATCAGGAATAAAAAAACAGGGATACTGGCACATGGGGCGAGAGCCATGCATCTGGCGCCGCTGGTGAAGAACCTGACTGAAGATATAACCATTTTTACCGGGGGCACAGCAGACTTTAGTAAGGAAGACCTTGAAAAGCTGAATAAACATCATATCCGGATCGTGGAAACGGAAATTTCAGAAGTGCAGCATGAAAATGGTCATTTGACTAAGCTGACGCTGGCCGATGGGAAGAGCATGAACTTTGAGGCATTATATGCCGCAGTACCTTTTACGCAACATTCAGACCTGCCTGAAAAACTGGGTTGTGAACTGACAGAACATGGATATATCACAACAGACGGATTTCAGCAGACCACGGTGAAGGGAATTTATGCCTGCGGAGATAATTCGGTGATGATGCGCTCTGTAGCAAATGCTGTGTACAGTGGCAATCTGACGGGGGCAATGCTGAATAAAGAACTCGTGGATGAAGAATTCTAGCGTTATGATGTACCGCTTTTCACATATTTCCTGCTGAGGAAGATAATCAGCAACGTACAGAGAATGGCGCCGGTGATGCTGATCGTGATGGTGTGCAGGATGGCATCACCGCCATTTGCTGCAATAGCTCCAAAAACAGCTACACCTATTGCTCCGGCAGCCTGTCTCACAGTGTTCAATGTGGCAGATGCTGTTCCGGAAAGCGTCTTGTCTACGCTGGAGAGAATGCCGTTGGTCATTGCAGGAACGGCAAGGCCCATGCCCAGGGAGATCAGGAGAAATGGTACTGATAACTGCCAGAACGAGGTATGCATGCCAGCTGTAAACAGTCCTGAAAATCCCAGTGCAAAAACCGTTAAGCCTATAAGTATGGGCTTGCGGATACCGTAGCGGTTGATGACACTGCCACTGGCGAGGTTAGATATCACAAAGCCCGCAGTAAGTGGCAAAAAGGCAAGGCCAGCGGTAAGCGGTGGATAGTTGAGTATATTCTGCAGATACAGGCTCAGGATAAACACCGTACCATAATAGAAGCCGTTGAGGACTGCCCCCAATAACAGCAGCACATTAAATGACGCTGAATTAAAAAGATTTAAGGGCAGCATCGGATGGCTTACCTTTTTTTCAATGATGAGGAATGCCACAAAGGAAAGCCCGCCGAGCAGTATGCTTCCATAAATCAAGGGATGGCTGAATCCCAGCTTTGACCACTCGATTACTGCCGCAATGAGTAGCGTGATGGAGAGCATCCAGGCAAATTGTCCTGCTAAGTCGAACTTCCTCACCAGCGTCGGGCTGTTTTGTTTTTGCAGCAGAAAAGTAAGCACAATACCGGCGAGACAAAGCGGCGCGTTGATAAAGAAGATATAGCGCCAGTTGCTGATATTGATGAGGATGCCGCCAACAATAGGACCTGCAGCAATAGCGGCACTTCCTGCGGCTGTCCACAGACCGATGGCCTTGGCACGTTTTCCCGGCATATCGGCAAAAGTCTGGTTGAGGATGGCGAGGGAACTGGGTATCATCGTTGCTGCACCTACACCCTGGAATACTCTGGCAATGATAAGGAACAGCGCACTCGTGGCCAGGCCACAGGCGACGGAGGCGACACCGAAGATCAGCATGCCCAGCTGAAAGAGGCGGCGGGCGCCAAAAAGGTCACTGAGGTTGCCGGCAGATAACATCAGTACAGCAAATGCAAGGGTATAGCCGTCAACAATCCATTGTAATACACTGATATCAACCTTATAGGTATCGGCAATTTGGGGAAGGGCAATATTGACTATGGAGACATCCAGCTGGGCGACTACAAAAGCCAGACTGGTAACTACTATTGTCCAGCCGTAAGCCGGAGCTGATAGATTCTTTTCGGGTATTACACGCATTTAGCGCTAAGATAGAGGGAAAATGCGAAACCATGACGGTTTCGCATTTGTAGTTTTATTCTTTGACATCATCAAGACGATAAATCTCCATGATGTTTTCAAGTAATTTGATAAAATCGATATTGAGGTCGATCAGTTTTCCGCTATGAATATCGAAAACCCAACCGTGGATAGTGATATTGCGTTCGCGCTGCGCTTTTTGTACTTCAGCAGTTTTGATCACATTGATACATTGCTCTTCAACGTTCAGCTCTACCAGTCGTTTGTAACGTTCCTCTTCATTTTCTATGGCATTCAGCTCGTCCTTGTGCGTTCTGTATACATCACGGATGTTTCTCAACCATGGATTTAAGATCCCGAGGTCACCCGATTTCATAGCTGCCTGCACACCACCACAATAGTAATGACCGCAAACCACGATGTGTTTAACCTTAAGGTGGGCCACTGCATAGTTGATCACCGACATGGCACTCAGGTCCGTATTGGGAACCATATTGGCGATATTTCTGTGTACAAAAACTTCACCGGGAGCTACGCCCATCAGTTCCTCTGCCGATACACGGCTATCAGAACAACCAATATAAAGAATGTCCGGATTTTGACCCTGAGACATTGTGCTGAAGTAGTCAGGTTGAAGGTCTAACTTTTTCTGAACCCAGCTTTCATTATTTTTAAAGATTCTTTTGATATCCATTTTATGTATGTGTTGTACTTATGATTGATAATTAAACAGTGCAAAGGTTGTTTTGTTTGGATGCCCAAGTTGAAACAAAGCTAAACAACGTGGAGTAAATTTAGTAGCTTGGAGACATTAAATTTTGAACTACATGATACAGCAACAGTTTGCGCTCAAAGTAAAAGAAGTTTTAGAACATGACGAAACAATCCTGGGTCTGGCGGTAGCTGGTTCATGGCTTACTGATGAAATTGACGAATGGTCAGATCTCGACCTGGTGGTAGTAACCAGGGAAAATCTGAACGCTGACAAGGAGAAAATGATGGCCTATGCCAATCGTTTCGGAAACCTGCTGTCTGGATTTACAGGTGAGCATGTTGGAGAAACCAGGTTACTCATCTGTTTGTATGATGAGCCGCTGCTGCATGTAGATATCAAATTTGTAACTGCTGATGAATTTAGGGAAAGGATAGAAAACCCTGTCCTCTTACTGGACAGGAATAATGTGCTGCAAGATATTATACAATCGACAAAAGCCTCCTTTCCAAGTCCGGATTTTCAATGGATCGAAGACCGGTTCTGGATCTGGATACACTATGGACTGCAAAAAATCGGAAGGGGAGAGTACTTTGAAGCCCTAGACTTTATGGGCTTCTTACGGATGTCTGTGTTTGGGCCATTACTCCATCTGAGAAACAATAACCTGCCAAGGGGTGTGCGTAAGGTGGAAACTACCTTAACAGCAGCTGATTTTAAATTGTTGAGCGGCACGATAGCGATCCATGAAAAGGAATCTTTGCTGACAGCTGTTTACAATGCAACAGAACTGTATAAAAGCCTGCGCATCGATTTATATGACGATCAGGTTTCTTTAAATAAAGCAGAAGTTGCGGTTATGACATACTTCAGCAGTTTGAGATGAAATTAATTTTATCTTTGCATTAACAATGCTGAACTATTTGCTTGTGCAATATGTTACGTATTCCGGAAGCTTAGATCATCAGAATGAGAATATATTTACTAGCCGCAGCCTTAATCTTTTGCACGTTTAACAGTTTCGCACAACAAAAACAACGCTCCTGGTTTATGAGGCAGGTTCAGAAGGTGCTCAACGATACTACTTCTGCTGATAAGCCAAGCACCACGGTATATCCCACCTTTGCTCTGTCGCCGGAGACAGGTGTAGAAATAGGTTTCTCTGCACTGAAACTTTTCCGCGCAAAAAATGATACCCTGAACAGGCTCAGTGAACTGCAGGCTTTCACGTTTTTTACTTTCAATGGCCAGTACGGACTTTGGCTGGACAATGCGATCTACAGCGATAAGGACAAATGGTTTTTTCTGGGACGTACGCGGATACAGAAATTCCCTATGTTTTATTATGGCATCGGGCCTGATGCCAGCGGCGACAATCACGCTGTAGTGGATGCTTTTACGGTGGCTATCAAACAGCGGGTATTACGCAGAGTGATAAAGAATGTGTTTGCAGGTCCGGAAATAGATTTTCAGAATACCTCATCGGTAAGATTTAACCAGCCCGAAGTTAATCCCTTTGAGCTGCCCAGAGGGAGCACCGGCTCCACCAATATTGGTCTGGGTGGAGCTTTGGTATATGATAACAGGCACAATGTGCTCAACGTAAGAAAGGGAATGTTCGGGGAGGTTTCTTTTTTACACTATAATCCTTCACTCGGCAGTTCATTTCAATACAACAGTATCAATGTAGATCTCCGCTCGTTTTATCCGGTAGGTAAAAGAAATGTACTGGCATGGCAGGTACTAGGAAATTTTCAGAGTGGCGAAATCCCTTTTAACCAGCTGGCCATGATGGGGGGCGATATGATGATGAGAGGATACTACCAGGGCCGCTATCGTGATAAAAATATGATTGCTGCACAAACAGAATTCCGGATGCTGCCCTTTGCCTTTCATAAACGCCTGGGCGGATCTGTTTTTGCCAGTACTGCCATGGTTGCGCCAAAGGTGAGCAGTTTTACAACAAACAATTTGAAGTTTGCCGGCGGATTTGGGTTGAGGTATCTGTTATTTCCAAAAAAGGATATCTATCTCAGACTTGATATTGGGTTCTCCAAAGAAGGCTCCAGCTTTTATATCCTGAACGGAGAAGCGTTTTAAGCTTGTAGCTGAACGCTCAAACAATCTGATTTGGGATAGAGTTATAGGGCTATGGAAGAAATATCTGTACCTCATTACTATTCAGGAACAAGTGGTCTGTTACTGCCTGTAAGAAATAAAAGTTTTTATCCTCCAGAGTTTCAGGATAATAGCAGGCTGCATTTTTATGGCTCATTGATGAACAGTATAGAAATCAACAGTTCATTTTATAAGCTGCCCATGCCATCAACTGTTGAAAAATGGGCCGCTGAAACCCCTGACGATTTCAAATTCAGTTTCAAGCTTTTCAGGGAAATTACGCATCATAAAAGTTTGGCTTTCGATCCTGCATTGCTGAAGCGTTTCATAGAGGTGGTATCCCGTGCAGGTACTAAGAAAGGCTGTCTGCTGGTACAGCTGCCACCGAGTGTGCGATTTGGTGACGTAAAACAATTGATGTTTCTGATGGATGTGCTTCGGGAAAATGACCCGGACGAAGAATGGAAAATTGCTTTAGAGTTCAGGCATATTTCACTTTATCATGAGGAGGTGTATGAAATGCTCGGAAGTCACCGGATGGCCATGGTTATTCAGGATAAACCGCCGGCAGCTACACCCTTGCTGGAATCTGATCTTCCTTTCGTGTATCTCAGGTTTCATGGACCGGATGGTAGTTACAGGGGCAGTTATGAGCAGGGTGTGCTGGAAGAGTATGCCGTTTATATTGCAGAATGGCTACAGAAAGGTAAAACTGTATATACTTACTTTAATAACACAATGGGGGATGCCGTGGCAAATTTATATACGCTTAGGGATCTGTTAAAGAACTATGTTTAGATTAATTTGATCTTTGTTTGTATTTATTCTAAATAAGAGGTTTCTTTGCGGTATAAATTAAACCCAAAGATAAAGATGAAAAAATTAATCCTTACCCTCCTGATGGCTTTTAGCGCAAGTTTAGTTTTCGCGCATTCCCTATGGATAGAAACTGCAGCTACCGGTAAAGCTGGTCAGCCGCAAAGCGTTAAATTATTCTATGGCGAATATGGACAAAACGAAAAGGATGAATTCAGCAAATGGCACTCTGACCTGCCTGAATTGACATTGTGGCTGACTACAGCGGATGGTAAAAAGGAGAAACTGGTGCTGACGAAGGGAAGCAACTTTCTGGAGTCTTCATTTACATCGCAAAAGGATGGTGCATACACGCTTGCTGTCAGCCATAAATCCAAAGACCTGAGTGGTACGTACCAGCTGGAATTTCTGGCTAGTGCAACGGTAGCTGTAGGTAAATCAGCTGTAGCTGATCCTGCTGCAAGTGCCAATGAACTGAAAGTTCTTCCGGTAGGGGACACCAAAGTGAACAAACCGGTGAGCGTGAAAGTATGGCTGAAGGGAGAATCTAAAGCCGGCTTAACAGTGCTATTGTTTTCTCCTGTAAAATGGGGTCAGGAACTGACAACTGGTGCAGATGGTACAGTAACTTTCACACCATTATGGCCAGGTAAATATATGATCGAAGCTACAGCTTCTACTCCTGGTGAAGGTGAGTATAATGGCAATAAGTACACCGGCCTCTGGCAGGGTGCAACTTATACCTTTGAGGTAGCCAAATAAATATTGTTCAACAATGAAAGAGCCGGTTAACGCCGGCTTTTTTTATTGAGGGGCTTTTTCAAAAACAAACTTCGGGTGCTGGTAGTCGATAGGTATCTTTTTGTTAAAAAAAGTCATATTCATATAGATCTGCATTGAGCCAATACCCATGATCAGCTTTTCCTCTTTTTTCAGCAGGGCGATAGGGATTCTGTACCATTTCCTGATTCCATAGCTTTGGTAATGGAACGTACCCTTGAGCGTATCTCCCTTCACTACGCCATTGACATCACCGGAATCTTTGTAAACACCATCATGACTGATCTCATATTGTCCTTCGAATACTTTATCTGTTAAGATGATATTCAGTCTGGCAGTGTCGGACTTGTCGGCAGCACTGTAAAGCACCTTTTCACCGTTAATATCGGCAGCGGGAGTACCGCAGGAGGCTAGCAGGATGACAACAGAAACCAGTAAAAGTGGAAGACCATACGCATTTATCATAGCGCAATTTAAGATAATAAAAATGATCAAAAAAAAAGATGCCGGTAGGTTACCGGCATCTTTAGCGGATCGCGTTATTTAAAGACTAGTTGTTTCTGCCTTTGATATTCAAAGCAACTGCTTCCTGTAAGTGTTTTGCATTTTCTGATTGTGTAGCAGCAAATTTAGCGGTATCCATTTTAGCAACATCTGCCATCTCATAGATGTGTTTGCCGGTGCTGCCGATCAGCTGCAGGTTTGCACGGTCGTTGATCACAGTATATAAACTTCCGGTGGTGGCTTTTACTTTTGCGCTGGCTTCATCTTTCAGCATTACCTGCAGATTTACCAGATCAAATTTGCCTGCAGTTTTAACCTCTGCTTTTCCGGAAGCATCAATACGGTAAGGATTGTTTACATAAACTGTAACTACCACGGGTTTGCGTTCGTCAGAGCTGATCGATAAGGCATTTCCTATTTGTTTGACATTTACTTTTTTCAGGTCTGTAGAATCCATAGTTACATATTCTGTTTTGCTCTGGATCAGGATCACTTTTGTATTTCCGGTTACAATTACTCTTTTAATATCCGGTGTAGCATGTCCGAAAGTAACAGTTACTTCAGATCCTCTGGTTACAGGATTTTCAATGGTTGCTGCTGTAGCGTTAAGTGTAAATACTGAAGCTACTAAAATGATTGCTGTTGCGCTAGATTTTACGATGTTGTTGAATAGAGTTTTCATATCTTTTGAGTTTGAGGGTTTTAAATAATTTCTTAATTGTTTGTCTATAAGACGCCCTCATCCTGCAAACGTTTCAGCGCAATTCCCGCTAATATACCACGGTGCTGTAACACCCGACAAACGCCTGTAATTTTTCGACCAACTCTATTCGTCGATACCCGTTTTTAATCGTTTTTCATAAATATAAAGCGGCCTTTGTCGTAATCTATAGGTTCATTTTTTTTGAAATACGCCCTTCCCCAGGCAAATTCGCGCTGACCAACACCTAAATGAAGTGTTTTCCCATTGCTGAGCATGGCGATCGGATTTCTCTGCCAGCTGCCCTTCTGATCCTGGTAGTGGTAATTGGCCAGCAGCGTATCCCCATTCATCCATCCCTTGAAGCTACCATGTTCCTTGAGGCCATTACCATAAACAAAGTTGAGTGTACCCTTAACCCGGCTGCCTTTTTTGATCAGCCTGAGGAATACGGTATCCTGATCATAGACCGCCCTGTACCTTTGTGAGGGCAGGGCAAGCAAGGCATCATAGTCATCCAGTTCGTTGCCCGTATGGGATACACAACTGCATAGAAAACTGATCATCACGGCACAACATAGTAGTTTCTTTCTCATATCTTTCCTGTTTATCTATAGGATGAACTTTTGAAGGATATTCCATACACAGGTAATTAAGAATGATTATTATTTAGCTTTTTGATTGGTCTGATTGCTTAGATGAGGTGTCTTTATGATCAAGAAATATCAGAAAAAACCTTTAGAAGGGTCGTTTTATAACATTTTAGTTAGAAAGAGGTGATGTAGGGCTAAAAATGGCAGAGTAAGTAACTAAAAAATGTAAATTCCACCAATTTCTCCGTAAATTATTGAGATATTGCTAATGATTAACCGATTTACTAATGAACCACAAACACCGCGCACTCAAAATCAGAGATTATTTTAAGTCCCTGCTCCGTTTTCGGATACCAAGAGTTTACCTAGTATGCTTTTGGCTCTTCGTCATCGTGATGGGTTTTACACAATACAAGCCTCATACAGGTTTGCCACCGGCGGATCCGGGTAACGGCGGACTGGTATTGCCGGGGGGATTCCGGGCGGTAGTGGTAGTAGATAGTTTGAAGGGACAGGCGAGGCATATCGCAGTAAATGATAATGGCGATATTTACGTAAAAGCGAGAAATCACAACCGCAACGATGGTTATGGAAACATCGCGCTGCGTGATACAAATAATGATGGAAAGGCAGATATTATCCAGCCTTTTGGAAAATATGAAGGCCGTACCTATGGTACTGCCATGCGCATCCATAACGGATATCTCTATTTTAGCTCAGAGCTGATTGTGTACCGCAACAAACTGACCCCGGGCCAGCTGGTACCGGACAGTAAAATGGATACAATTGTAGTGGATAACCCGCCTTACCATGAGCACCAGACCAAACCTGTTACGTTTGACGACAACGGGCATATCTATGTAGGCTGGGGAGCAGGCTCCAATGCAAGTCAGGTGGCCAACAGACGTCCAGGTTCTCCGGGAACTGGTACGCCAGATTCTGAAACTGACCCAAGCCCTTTTTTGGTAGACCATGGTGGAATATGGATGTTCGATGAAAACAAACTCAACCAGAAACAGGAAGAAGGAGTAAAGTTTGCTACCGGTCTGAGGAGTATCGTAGCCCTGGAGTGGGACCATAACAGTAAGTCTTTGTATACCATTAATCACGGTCGCGACGACCTGAGGATGTTATGGCCTGCTATATATACCCCATGGGAGAGCGCTATCCTTCCTGCGGAAGAGTTTTTTAAAGTAAAACAGGGAATGAACGGTGGCTGGCCATATTATTACTATGACCAGATCAAAGGGAAAAAGATCCTGAACCCGGAATACGGGGGTAATAAAATCAAGGAAGGTAACGGTGCAAAGCTGACACAGCCATTGATTGGTTTCCCGGGGCACTTTGCTCCGAACGACCTGATGTTTTACAAGGGGAATCAGTTTCCTGCAAGATACAAGAATGGTGCATTTATGGCATTTCATGGTGCTACGAACCGTGCTCCATACCCTCAGGCGGGTTATATCATCGCTTTTGTTCCTTTCAAAAACGGCGTACCTTCTGGTCCCTGGGAAGTATTTGCCGATGGATTTGCTGGTGTAGACCCGATTGTGAATGTGAGTAACGCTGTCTACCGCCCGATGGGGCTTGCCGAAGGGCCTGATGGTTCACTATATGTAAGTGATACCGAAAAAGGGAAGATCTGGAGAATCATGTTCAAGGGCAACAAGCAAACATTTGGTGCTGCGCAGCTGGCGGGAATGGCAAAACGTAAGATCACGCGTTCAAACATCAAGACGCCGAATGCGATTACAGATGATCTGGACAGGGGTAAATTGCTTGCAGCAGCAAAAGTATATACCACCTATTGCAGTCCTTGCCACCAGCGTGACGGAAAAGGCGATGGCAACCGTTATCCGCCGATTGCCGCTTCAGAGTGGGTAAATGGTGATCAAACAAAATTGATCCAGGTGATCCTGAACGGACTGCAGGGACCTGTACAGGTGAAAGGATTGCCCTACAATGAAGTGATGCCGGCACATGGATCTTTCCTCAAAGATGAGGAGATTGCGCAGGTAGTTACCTATATTAAGAGCAATTTCGGTAATACACCGGGAGAAGTTACACCTCAGCAGGTGGCTGAAGTAAGAAAATTAAAACCTTAAAAAATATATAATGCTTAAAAACAACAGGCTCCCATACAAATGCGCTCAAACATTGTCGGTACTCTCTGTCTGCCTGGCTTATTCATTTGGTGCAAATGCGCAGAATGGATTGTTTAAGTCGACCCTGCTGACACCTCCAAATAGCTTTACAATTGGAGCAGAAGGACCGGCGGTTGATAAAAAAGGAAATCTGTATGCGGTAAACTATGACCATGATGGTACTGTTGGTATCATCACTCCCAAAGGTAAGGCTAGTGTCTTTCTTGAGCTGCCAAAGGGTAGCATGGGTAATGGCATCAGGTTTGACAGTAAAGGGGATATGCTGATTGCCGATTATACCGGTCATAATATTCTGAGGGTAAACATGGCAACAAAAGACATCAGCGTATTTGCACACGATGGGAGAATGACGCAGCCGAACGATATCGCGATCGATGACAAAGACCGTTTGTATGCCAGTGATCCCAACTGGAAAGCCGGAACGGGCAGGGTGTGGCGTATCGATACCGATGGCAAATTCACCTTGCTGCTGGATGGTGTAGCTACTGTAAACGGAATTGATGTGAGTCCGGACAATAAAACTTTGTATGTCAATGAGCTGCTGAAGATCTGGGCATTTGACCTCTCCCCGGAAGGTGCCATCAGCAATAAACGTCTGCTGATCGAATTTCCGGATTTCGGAATGGATGGCCTGCGGGTTGATGTGGATGGCAACATCTATCAGGCACGTTATGGAAAGGGAGTGGTCGCAAAAGTATCGCCTCAAGGCAAGTTGCTGAAAGAGATCGTCCTGAAAGGAAAGAAACCTACAAACGTTGCTTTTGGTGGCAAAGATGGCCGTACAATGTATGTGACCATACAGGATGAGAAAAACCTGGAGACCTTTAGGGTGGATAAGCCCGGCCGTGAGTGGCTAAGAACCAAGAATAGTAAATAGAATTATATTACCATTAAACCTTTAATCAAATGAGTACAGAAAGAAGATCTGCCCTGAAAAAGTTATTACTGTCTGCTGTTGGCGTAACAGGATTTGGATTGTTTGCCAATGCCGCTACTAAAGATGCAGCCCCTGAAAAAGAAGCTGGCAACATCACTAAAATGGATGACGTTCCATTGTTTTCTGGTCACACTAAATTAGGAAACACGATATATGTTGCAGGTAAAGGTGCACACACTGCTCCCTTCACTATCGCTGCACATACTGAGATTGTATTAAAAGAACTTGAGGCTGAACTGATCAAAGCTGGTTCCTCTATGGAAAAAGTGCTGAAGGTAAATGTTTACCTGAATGATATTGCTGATTACAAAGGCATGAACGAAGTTTATAAAGGTCGTTTCGGCAAGAAACCTCCTGTACGTACAACAGTTGCTGTTGCAAAAGGTGGTGTTCCGGGAGATTCTCTGGTAGAGATGGACTGCATCGCTTACATCTAGTCGTATTTTAAATTCTGTTGATCAATTAGTTATGAAGCTAAAGCTTATTTTCTCCGGTTGTCTTTTTATTGCAGTAACAGGCAGTACTACAGCGGCCTTTTGCCAAACCAAAAAGACTGTGAAAACAGTTACCAAGGTGAGCACCATCACTGTCAGCAAGGCTGATATTGCGGCGGGTCAGCTATTGGTCAGTAAATCTGACTGTGTAGGCTGCCATAGTGTAAATAATAAAATGGTCGGTCCTGCTTATGTAACTATCGCCCAGACATATCCTATGACTGATGCTAATGTTACAGCTTTATCACAGAAGATCATCAGTGGTGGCAGCGGTAAATGGGGACAGGTACCGATGACACCACATCCGGCAATTACTTCACCGGATGCAAAGAAGATTGTAAAATACATTCTCTCTTTGAATACAAAATAAGGAAAGTCCCGCTGGGGCGATCTCAAAATTTACTAAGCTAATACTGGATAACAGTATTAGCTTTTTTTTTTACCTTTAACTAAACCCGATCACGTTGGCAGCGCAAACACCATATTCAGAATTTGGTTCAGGTTATCCATTTAACGTGTACCTGTTAGTAATTATCCCCATATTAATACTTGGCCTTGGCTTGCTCAACCAATACGACCTGATTGTGGTGATGATGAACCTGCCTATAGGGATGCTGATCTATTATATCCTGTTTTCACGATTCAGCTGTAAGATTGAAATCAATGAGATCAATGAGCTGGAAGTGATCTATTTCTTTCCATGGGATGATAATGTGCTGATCAGTCTTGACGATTTTGATAAGGTAACCGTAGAGAAAGTGAAGAACAGTAGCTTTAGCCTGCTGAGCTTTAGCAGCGCTGATGAATTTGCTGAAACTGTAAACGTTCGGCTGAATATGCGAAAGGGGGCTCTGGAGCAGATGTTAACGTATATCAAAGCAGCAAACAAGCTGAAAATCAGCCGCTCTGTGGGCAGAACTTTTCATTAAATCCCAAAAATATTTTTTTATTCTGATCTTTTCCCTTTTTTACATCGTAACTCTTATTAGGGCCGTTAAGAAAATGCTATGGCCTCGCCAAAAAAAATCGTTTTACCCTTAATGTATCAGATTATGATGGAAAACATAGCAGTAAAGTCACGGAAAGTAAATAGTTCTATCACCGACAAGGTGATTGAGTTGCATAATATTGGTTATGTGTTTGATTTTTTGATTTCAGATCAGGAGGAAGTTATCTGCCTCCAGGACAATAAACATTTTCCACGTGAAAATGTAGATGTGAAAGTAATGGGGCAGGGCTACGACCTCTTTAGTCACTCTTTCAAGTATATCCATACCATAGAAACAAGCTGCGGAAAATGGGGTCTCATGCTCTCTGATGAGGTGGTGACCTGGGTTGCTTAATCTTTTCAATTTCATTTGGTTAAAGCCGGTTCAAAGGTTAGTTTTGTTTTATGCAACAACTACCTAAACGCCTGTTATCTATCGATGTACTTCGGGCTGTAACCATGTTTCTGATGATCTTTGTGAATGATTCTTCAGGGGTCAGGAATGTGCCGCTGTGGTTGGGTCATACGGAGGCCAGTGCCGATGCTATGGGTTTTGCTGACACCATATTTCCGGCCTTCCTGTTTATCGTAGGACTGTCGCTTCCCTTTGCCATCAACAATAAGATCAAGAAAGGGGAGTCTTTTCTTCAAATCCTGTTTTATATCCTTTCCCGCAGTGCGGCATTGCTGATTATGGGATTTTTTCATGTGAACCTGGAAGAGTACAGTGCCGCTTCGGTGTTGCCTAAAGCAGTGTGGGGACTGATCATTACAGCGAGCTTTTTCCTGATCTGGCTGGATTACCCTGAGAGCATGAATAAGACAAAGAAGAATATCCTCATGGGAACGGGAATAGTGCTGCTGATCCTGATGGCTGTTTTATACAAAGGCGGCAGCCCGGAAGCACCCGTCTGGATGAAGCCATCATGGTGGGGCATCCTGGGGATTATCGGCTGGTCATATCTGGTGTGTGCTGTACTGTATCTGGTAAGCAGGGGGCGCCTGAGCTTTTTGATCCTGAGCTGGTTTCTGTTTATGGTCATCAATATTGCTGTGCATATGGAATTGCTGCCCTTCAGATTCTGGCTGATCGGTGATGGCTCTTCAGTAGGATTGACCATGGGTGGAATTGTAATTTCGGGTTTATATGCGCGCCTGGTGGGCTTAGGGAAAACGCAGCGTTTGTGGCTGATCATGGCTGTCCTGGGCATTGCCCTGGTTGCTGCGGGATTGCTGATACGTCCAGTGGCGGGCGGTATCTCGAAGATTCATTCTACACCTGCCTGGGTGATGATCTGTACGGGCATTACCATCTTGTTTTTTGAACTTGCAATCTACCTTATTGATGTGCAGGGGAAAAAGGATTGGTTTAAATGGATTGCTCCCGCGGGTACCAGCACGCTTACCTGTTACCTGATGCCATACTTTCTCATCTTCCTGATGCATCTGTCCGGACTGGAATTTAGTGGCATGCTGAATAGCGGGGCGCCCGGACTGGCCCGGTCTTTTGCGATATCATTTATCCTGATACTGATCGTGGGGCAGATGGAAAAACGGAGGTTAAGATTAAAAATATAATGATGAAACGGATGCATTTGTATAGGGCGGCTCTGTCAGGAGTACTTTGCCTCTTCATTCTGACGGGCGCAAGTTTTGGAGTTCGTGCCCAGAGTGCGAAACACAAGAAATATGTGGTTATTGGTTATGTTGGGGGCTACCGTGGACTGGTTGATACCGCACTGGTGGATGCGCAAAAACTAACGCATATCAACTATGCATTTGTAAATGTGCAGAACAACCGTGCCTGGCTGACGAATCTGAAAACAGATTCTACGAACTTCAGAAATTTAAATAAGCTGAAGCTGAAAAATCCCGGTCTTAAGATTCTGATCTCCATAGGTGGCTGGCTATGGAGCGGCAACTTCTCAGACGCTGTGCTTTCTGATACTTCGCGCAGGGCTTTTGCAGCAAGTGCTGTACAGATTATCAGAGATTATGGTCTGGATGGTGTAGATATCGACTGGGAATATCCGGCACAGGCGGGTGCAGGTAATAAGTTCCGGCCGGAAGATCAGCAAAATTATACGCTGATGTTTAAGTCGCTGCGCGAGGAGCTGGACCAGGCAGAGAAACAAACAGGCAGGAATCTATTGCTTACCACAGCAGTAGGGGGATTTAAAAGATTTCTGGACCTTACAGAAATGGGCAAGGCGCAGGCCTACCTTGATTATATCAATCTGATGACCTATGATTATTTCCAGGATAGTCTGGGTGTTGCAGTACACCATACTAATCTTTATCCATCAAAAATGTATACTGCAGAAGATAACGCGGATAAAACTGTGAAAGATTATATCGCTGCTGGCGTTCCTGCGGCGAAACTGGTGATGGGACTGGCATTTTACGGTAGATCATCCATTGTGGCAGAAAACTCGCAGAACGGATTGGGAGTAAAAACCACTGGAAAAGCGCAGGCTGGTGGTTATACAATGATAAAAGATAGTCTGATCAATAAAAAGGGTTTTAAGTATTACCGTGATAAGGATGCAAAAGCACCTTACCTGTATAATCCTTCGAGCAGGCAGTTCATATCTTTTGATGATGAGTGGTCAGTAAAGAATAAAGCTGAGTATGTAAAAGATAAAAAGATGGGCGGACTGATGTTTTGGGAATATACCAGTGATACAAAAGAATATCTGTTGGATGAGTTGAATAAAGTATTAGGTAAATAGCTTAAATATTACCTGAAGTTTATCTGGAGTTAATGCTGCCGGCCGACCTTCGTCGCTTAATTTGAGTTATCACATGATAAAATCCAACTATCTTTATTCTATCTTTTTTGTAATCGTATGTTTTGCATTGGTGTCATGGGGTGGTACCGGACACCGTGCTATCGGCAAAATCGCGTCCAACCATTTAACCGCTGATGCTACAGCAGCAGTACAGGAATTACTGGGCACTGAAAGCCTGGCGGAGGTGAGCACCTGGGCTGATGAGATACGGATGAAACCTGAGTTTAAATATACTACACCATGGCATTATATCAATCTTCCTTTGGGTTTAAATTACCGTCAGTTTAAGGAAAAGGTGGAAAGCATGACCAATGATAATGTGTATAGCGCGATGCTGAAACAGGAGAAAATATTGGCTGACAAAAACGAGACGAAAGAAAAAAGAGCAGAAGCATTAAAGTTTATCGTGCATTTTGTGGGTGATCTTCATCAGCCAATGCATGTCAGCAGGGCCGAAGATCAGGGTGGAAATACGATCCAGTTGAATTACAATGATAAAGGGACAAACCTCCATAGTCTTTGGGACTCGAGGCTGATTGAACACCAGGGCTTAAATTATGAAGAGATCGTCAATAAGTACGATCATGCCTCTGCAAAAGAGATCAGAAAATGGCAAAAGGCACCATTGGTGGTATGGATGTGGGAAAGCTATGAGATCAGCAGCAAGCTGTATGCCGAGGTAGATCAGATGAAAGACCGTACCCTTGAGGCCGGTTATGATGACAAACATTATGCGATCATAGAAAAGAGAATGCAGCAGGCTGGTTTACGTCTGGCAGGTTTGCTAAACGGTATATTATCACAACAGCCCTAGCCGGCGGCGGATTTTTTATTTATATTTAGCCAGAAATCATAAATACGGGAATGTGGCGTTCTGTCATTGTTACCTTATTACGCTAAATCATGAAGAAATTCGCTCTGACCTCTCTGCTCTTTATTGCCACTAGTATTATCATCATCGCAGGTGCGCAATCTGCCTCAGCCCAGACGCCAAATAAAGCCAGGATTGACAGCTTAATGCAGGCAGTGTCAGCAGATCATCAGGCCATGGGCAGTATGGCTATCGCGCGTAATGGCAGCATAGTGTATCAGAAAGCCATAGGCTACAGCTTTATTGCCGGCAAAGAACATACAGAAGCCAATCTCAAAACACATTACCGCACCGGCTCCATCAGCAAGATGTTTACCGCAGTAATGATATTTCAACTGATCGAAGAGGGAAAACTCAGCCTTGATACTAAACTGTCGGAATTTTATCCGCAGCTGCCAAATGCAGAGAAGATTACCATCAGCAATATGCTGAATCACAGAAGTGGTCTGTACAATTTTGTAGCAGATACAACATACCAGAGTTATATGTCTAAACCGCGTACCACTGAAGAAATGCTGAAAACTTTTGCTGCACAGCCTTCGGATTTTGAGCCCGGCACTAAAGGGGAGTACAGCAATACCAATTCGGTGTTGCTGGGTTATATCATAGAAAATCTGAGCAAGAAAACTTATGCCGAAGTGCTCAAACAAAAGATTGCGCGTAAAATTGGGCTTGCAGATACCTATTACGGAGGTAAAACAAGCACGCTAAAAAATGAAGCCTTTTCTTACACACCCGGCGATGGATGGCAGCAGATGCCGGAAACAGACATGAGTATTCCGGGAGGAGCAGGCGCAGTGGTATCTACCCCTGCAGATCTGGTGAAATTTATCGATGCCCTGTTCGCCGGAAAGCTGGTTAGCGCCGCCAACCTGACGCTGATGAAAACTATGAAGGATGGTTTTGGGATGGGTTTGTTCCAGATCTCACTGGGACCAAAAAAGGCATTCGGACATAACGGCGATATTGATGGCTTTTCTTCCGTGGTAGGCTATTTCCCTGAAGAAAAAGTTGCCTATGCCTACTGTGGTAATGGTATAG
This sequence comes from Pedobacter sp. MC2016-15, assembly GCF_026239695.1. Classification (GTDB taxonomy): domain Bacteria; phylum Bacteroidota; class Bacteroidia; order Sphingobacteriales; family Sphingobacteriaceae; genus Pedobacter. Next base: position 654,691 of record NZ_JAPIVS010000003.1, read on the forward strand.
ACTATCCGGTAAAAGAGCTGGTTAATGGTGCGCTGAAAATCTATTTCAACATTCCATATACGATTCCTGTGTTTAAAAGCCCGGTGCTTACTTCAGAGGATCTGGATAAATATGTAGGCAACTACTCCAGCCTGAGGGTGCCGATCAAAGTTGTGGTGACCAAAAAGGGTAATGTGCTGATGGCACAAGCTACAGGTCAGCCTGCCTTTGTGCTAAAACCGCTGGAGAAAGACAAGTTTGGTTATGCCCTGGCAGGTATTGTGATGGAGTTCAGACCTATCTTTGGCGAATTCACGCTGAAGCAGGGCGGTGGCGCATTTCCATTCACAAAGGACGAGGACTAAACCGGCCACTGTTCCCGTCGGTACGCACTGTCCCAAAACATCCATTCCAGTTTTGAAGCCATCACAAATGCCTTGGTCATCTGTTCCCGCTGCGCATCCGAACAGCTTGCCGCAACATGATCGCATATGCTGATCGCTTTGTCGACCAGCAGCCCAAAATCTTCGCCGGCATAGGTATTGATCCATTCCTGGTAGGGATTAGCTCCGTCATGCTGGTTAGCGTAGATGTAATCGCCCACCTTTTTGTAAATCCAGAAACAAGGCAATACCGCCGCCATGGCTACTTCTACCTGATCGAGACTCGCTTTGGTCAGTAAAAACTGGGTGTAATTCTGACAGGTGGGAGAGGCTTCTGCGGTACCGCTGACGTTAAACTGCTTAAAATATCCCTCGTGTAAGGATCTTTCCACCACCACGGCGCCTTCTGCAAAACGAATGAAATCCAGTGTATAGGGATGGTTAAAACACCTCGCTGCAATCAGTGAAAGGGCCCGGCTGAATTCACCAAGGTATACTCCGTCCTGCTGCATGTAGAACTGGAAGCGCTCCAGTTGTAAGCTGCCAGACAGTAATTCCTGGTTGAAGGGCATTTCAATAATTTTGGTGTAGATGTACTCAATTTCTTTCCAGGCTTGCTCAGACCATTTCATGTAACTCTAGTTTTTGGGGATTAAAAAAATGATTTAAGGGGCCATGTCCCTGTCCGGTTTTTACATCTTTTCCAAACAGGATCGCATCATGGACATAGATTCTGGCTTTTTCTATTGCCAGGGGCAGATCATTGCCCAGGGCAAGATAGGCGGCAATGGCGGAAGAAAGGGTGCAGCCTGTACCGTGTACGTTCTCACTGTCAATGTAATCAGATTCAAAGATCAGTTCATCGCCATTGGAATTGATATATACGTCGTACAGTTTTTCTCCTTTCAGGTGCCCACCTTTGAGCAGCACAGCGCCGCAATTGCTCTGCAACAATGCTTTTGCAGCCTTTTGCATCTCCTGCACACTGGTAATAGATTGACCGGTAAGAATTTCGGCTTCATCCAGATTGGGAGTGATCAGTGTCATCAGCGGAAATAACACGCGCTTTAAAACGGAGACAGTGTCTTCTTTAATCAGTTTATCCCCGCTGGTAGCGACCATCACAGGATCAAATATCACCGGTGTATATTTATATTTAGCCAGAGTTTCACTGATTGAAACAGCCATTTCTGCACTGTGGACCATCCCGATTTTAATCGCTGCAGGTTTGATGTCATCCATCACTGCAATGATCTGTCTGCTGACGATATCTTCAGGAATACTGTGGATACCCGATACCCCCATTGTGTTCTGCACAGTGATTGCTGTGATCGCTGAGGTGCCGTAGCAACCCAGGGCAGAGAAAGTCTTCAGGTCGGCCTGTATGCCTGCACCTCCACCGCTGTCAGATCCCGCAATAGTGAGTACGGATGGATACTTGTACACCGTCATATCGTTCTTTCTATTTCGTTTCTGATCACTGAGGCAGCCCTTTCCGGATCATCTGCAGAACAGATGGCTGTGATAATCGCCAGGCAGTCGGCACCAGATCTGATCACCTCCGCTGCGTTGCCGGCATGGATATTTCCGATAGCCACCAGGGGATGTTTGGTGAGCGATCTCACTTGCCTGATCCCCTCATGTCCCCATTCCGTAATGGTATCAGTTTTTGTGGCCGTCTGAAACACGGGGCTGAGTGCGATATAATCGGCCACCATCGCATGAGATGTGCTCAGCTGATCAATATGTTCCAGAGAATAGCCTAAAATTGATTCCGGCCATTGCATCCTGATCATCACGGGCGATAAATCGGAATTGCCAACGTGGATACCCGCTGCGCGGCCATGGAGCGCTACAGAAAGCACATCGTTGACGATTAAAGGTATGCCATGTTTGTCCAGCAGTTCTTTTAAACGCAGTGTTTTCGTTAGAAAGTCCTTTTCAGGAAGTTCCTTTTCCCTGATCTGTACGACATCAACGCCACCTTTAACAGCAGCTTCAACCACCTGAAAGAAATCCCTTCCCAGGCAGGCACGCTGGTCGGTGACCAGGTATAGTTTATGGTTAAATGCTGGCATATGTTTCTTCGAGGATAAGCAGTTCGGTAAATTCTTCTTCAGTAAGGGTAGAGAGGATATCGAGGAAGTGCATCTGCAGGCTTCCCGGTCCTTTTGCCATTGCGGCCGCTTTCTGACCGGCAACACCCATCAGTGCCATTGCCGCTGCTGTAGCTTCGAACAGGTTTTCAGGGTGTGCTGCACAAAATGCAGCAATCAGGGCAGTGGCGGAGCAACCCATGCCGGTAATTTTTGACATCAGGGCATCACCGTTTTTCAGGGAAATTGTTTTTTGCTGATGAACGATGGTATCGGTAGCGCCTGAAACACAGATCACCGCAGCCGTGGTGCTATTGAGATGTATCGCTGCTCCTATGGCTTCTTCAGTTTGATGGGTGCTGTCTACACCTTTGGTTTGTACGCTCATTTGTGCCAGCGCCATAATTTCTGACGCGTTGCCACGAATGACCGATGGATGGTAAATGCTGGTGAGCTCTTTGAGCACTGCATTGCGGTAGGGGGTAGCACCGGCGCCCACAGGATCAAGTATCCAGGGTTTCTTCAGTGCTTCTGCCTGCCTGATTGCCAGCCGCATGCTCTCCACCCAGTATTCATCAAGTGTCCCGATATTGATGACTACTGCCCCGGCGATATTGACCATATCTTTCATTTCCTGATGTGCATGTGCCATAATGGGCGATGCTCCAGCGGCAAGCAGCGCGTTGGCGGTATTGTTCATGACCACGTAGTTGGTGATGCTGTGGACCAGTGGTGATGTCTTTCGTACTTCCGAGATGTAATTCCAGATTTTCTGTATCATAAAATGAATTTATAACAGCAACAGGGATATCCGAATAGATAATGAGGTATTGTCATTTGCTTTTTCCTACGCCGGTATTAGCCGGATCAGGTGCAAAGTGTATATTCTCAGTCCGTTTGAGGGACACCACTAAAGCTATCACAAGTTTAACGATTTTTCCCGGGATTTTCCGGTGTTTGTTTCAGGAGATTACTGATCGGTTGTGTTCAGGCTTGCTGTTCTGTGAGTTCTTCGCAGAAAATAATCTGCAAGCATTAATGTACACAAGCAGAATAGCGTCAAAAGATAAACGGGGGGTATGCTGCTAATCAAAGAAATAAACTGCTGATAATTACGGCTGGTACCTGGAATAGCTGTCTTTTTAACCTGAATGGATGATATCAGGATAATGATGACTATGATTGCAGCAATAAAAACACCGGTTTTTTTGCTGATCACGGGGTTATAAACTTTTTGCTGTTCTGCTTCTTGCAAATGAACCATAACCATACTGCGGAAATCGACGGGAGCTTCCTCAATTCCGTGTTGCCGGATCAATTTCCCAAGTGCCGGGTTGACCAGGGCTTCCTCCTGTTGGGCATTGATTTCCTGCATCACTGCTGATGTGAAATCTGCCGGCGCAGTTGGAGTATCTGCGTATTTAATGATTTTCCTGAAAACCAAGTCCTTTTTGCTCTTCATGTCAGTTTGATCTTAGTTCTTCGTCCAGTAATGGCCGCAAGTAACGTTCCAGTTTTTTTCTTGCCCTGAATAACTGGATCTTGATATTCGAGGCCCCTAATCCGGTAATCTCTTCAATTTCCTTCACGGGTAACTCATTGATATAGTACAGCGTAATCAGTAGTGCCTCAACCTTTGGCAGTTTGTTGATGGCATCTTCAACTTGCTTTTTTTGTTGTTTCAGCTGTAGTTGCTCAAGGCTGGAGGATGTATAATCCGAATATTTCTCATCGGCTTCCTCTTCAATCTCTACAGTAATGATGCGGTTAACTTTAAATTTCGAGATGGCTGTTCTGTAAGCGATAGTGTAAAGCCATGTAGAGAATTTGGATTTTCCGGCAAATGATCCGATCTGCTGATACGCCTTGATAAAACTTTCCTGTGCGGCGTCCTGGGCATCATCAGGATTGGAAAGAATTTTCAGGGATATGTTATATACCAGATGCTGATATTTGTCAACGAGATATGCGTATGAAGCCGGGTTGCCGGCTTTTACTTTATCAATCCAGACCTGATCCTCCGTATGCGTCATCTGAACATATGACACAAGAGCCGGAGAGATGGTTACAGATTTATCGATTTATATTTTTATTGATAATGTGTAACCGACGGTCTGTTAATTCTGTCATATGGGTATAAATTATCAGTTATGGATGAGATTACAAGGGATGCAATAGTATCAATCGGTTCTTTTGCGGCGATATTTGGAGTGATATATGTTTACCTGATGACACGTCACAGAGAGCGGATGTCTATGCTTGAAAAAGGTGTACCCAGTTCACCATTTAACTCCATCAGGCATTCTAACTTCCTCACTTTAAAATACGGAATGTTGCTTGTAGGAATAGCCATAGGGATACTGATGGGACATGTTGCTGCCTATGAATGGGGTATTGCAAAATCAACGGCTTTTCTGGCCATGGTATTTCTGTTTGGCGGCCTGAGTCTGGTTGTCAATTATCTGATATTCAGGAAATACAGAGAATAATATAGTTTTAATAGAATCGTATTGATTACCGGGAATTCATCCCGGAAGGCATCGCTATGTCTTTTTTTTCTTAGCAGTTCATCGTTTACTCTCAATAATTATGAAAAAACTCACTTCTATCATTGTACTATGCCTTTACTTCAATTGTCTTTCCTTGTCCGCACAGGAACAGTCCAAACAAGATTCTGTACAGAAGCTTAATGAAGTGGAAGTGACAGCAAGAAAAGCATTAATCAAACAGAAACCTGACCGTATCATTTATAATCTGCAGGCAGATCCAGAAAGTAAAGGAAGTTCTCTTTTAAATATGATGAAAAAGGTTCCTTACCTCACAGTAGATGCAGCTGATCGGGTATTGCTGAAGGGCAATTCTAATTTTAAGGTGCTTTTGAATGGCAAGCCCTCAGTTATTTTGGAAAGCAACCTGAGCGACCTGCTAAAAACTATGCCTGCGAATACAATTCAAAGTATCGAAGTGATCACCATCCCTCCATCTAAATATGATGCCGAAGGCCTGGCCGGCATCATTAATATTATCACATTGAAAAAGACTGAAAACGGATACAATGGTAACCTGAATATGTACCAGCAATTTCCTGCCGCCGGACCTAGTGGTGGAGGTTCATTGACTTTGAAGCAGGGAAAACTGGGGGTTTCTGCTTTTGGAGGAGCGGGCTGGAACGATGTACCAGAAACGGGTAATAGTACGGTAAGATCAACAACAGGAGCATCTTCCGGCCTGTTAACTCAAACCGGAAAACTAAAAAGTCAGAACAATAACGGCTATTTTGGTACTGAGATCAGTTATGAAATTGATTCATTGAACCTCCTGTCCGGGCAGTTTAACTTCTACGGAAACCATGCTGATGAAAGTGGCCGGCAACAGTTTATGGTGGATCAATCGTCAACTGGATTGCAACAATACGGGCTGGACAACAGTGGCAGGGCCAGCACAAAGGTAAATGATCTTTCACTCAATTATCAGCTGGGTTTCAGCGCTGATAAACGCAGGTTGTTAACTTTCTCTTATCAGCATTCAACCAACAACAGGAATCAGTTCAATCAGGTGCTGGTCTCAAACCCGGTCAATTATCAGCTGCCTGATTACCAGCAGCGCAACAAAGTACGATTTTCTGAACAGACCATGCAGATTGATTATGTTTACCCTACCGGCAAATTCAATATCGAAAGTGGCATTAAGGCTATACTCAGGGATCAGAGTAGTAATTTTCAATATCTGTCAGATAGAATCGGAAATGACAATTTTGAATTTCAGCCAGATCAGTCGGACTTATTTAATTATTCCCAAAAAGTATTCAGTGCGTATAACTCATACGCGCTAAATATTAAAAGCTGGAGCTTTCAGGCAGGACTCAGGATTGAACAGACGGTGGTTGATGCTCAGTTTGTGAGTAATGCATCAGAGGTTGCACAGCGCTATCTCCGGTTGATCCCGGCTTTGAGTGCCAATAAGAATTTTCCCAGTGGAAACAGTTTAAACTTTGGATTTACACAGCGTATCAAGCGTCCGGGGATCAACAGGCTGAACCCATTTGTTAACAGGAGTAACCCTAATTTTGAAACAACCGGAAACCCAAATCTGGAAGCCGTGCTGGTGAATGATATACAGGCAGGTTATCACATTGCTGGTAAAACTTCCATTACTATTGGCCTGGATTATTCATTCCTAAGCAATGCAGACCTCGCTGTGGCTACTTTTGACCCGGTCACACAAATTACACGTACATCCTATCAGAATACTGGAAGAATTGACGGATTGAGCGCGTTTATCAATGTCAGCCGATCTATCACAAGGAAGTGGAATGCCAGTTTGAACGTTAACCTCATCTATTTTTATATTGCCGGGGAGGCTGATGGTGGCTTTGTTGAAAAAAAGTTACTGACCAGCAGTGTCAATCTATCAAGTGGTTATGATTTTAATCAGGGCTGGCGATTGAATGGAAACCTGAACATACAGAGTCGTAATCCAACAGGTTTTCAGGGCACTACAAATGGAATGATTAGTACAGCCTTGAGCATCAATAAGGAGATCCTAAAGGATAAACTATCGGTAGCTGCAGTTGCCAGCAATTTATTTGTAAAGTACAGGGATGCAAAGACTTTTACTAACGCTGTAAACTTCTCTCAGACCAGTGTCGTTCAGAATTATTTTAACAGTTACCGGCTGAGCATCAACTATAATTTTGGTGAACTAAAAGGAAAGATCAGGAAAAATCAGCGGGAGATCCGGAATAATGATCAATCTAACTAAGCAGGCAATCAGTCTTTTTCTGACAGTTCCCAGTTCATCAGTTCCATTACCCTTTTAAACTCATCATGCAGCGTTGCTTTCAGGTGTAGCGGTGTCTTAGTGACCGGATGAACAAAAGACAATTCAGAAGCGTGCAGCAACATCGTGGTCATATCCCATTGCTCCTTGAAAAACCTGTTCTGCTTGTTACAGCCATGTTTCCTGTCGCCAATGATCGGATAAAAAATATGTGCAAAGTGTTTTCTCAGCTGGTGCATCCTGCCTGTGGTAGGAGAGGCCTCGACCAGAGAATATCTCGATGTAGGATGTTTTCCCAGAGGAATATCCAGCTCTGCCTGTTTTAAAGTGATAAAAGAAGTAAATGCATCCTGGATCATGCCGTTTTCCTTCACCAGCGGATAGTCTATATCCATACTTTCCGGTGAAAATCCCCTCACAATCGCTTTGTATTTCTTTTGAACGAGACCTTCCTGGAATTGTTTATGCATCGCGATTTCAACCTCTTTTTCAAAAGTAAAAAGGAGCAAGCCACCAGTTTTTCTGTCGAGGCGGTGTACCGGACTTACATAGCGGTTGATCTGATCTCTCAGCATCTGCAGCGCAAATTCCTTGGCATCACTTGCAATCGAAGAGCGGTGGACCAGCAGACCATGGGGTTTATTGATCGCAATTAAGTAGTCGTCCTGATAGACAATATCCAGCATATTATATTTTTTGCAAAGATAACATTCTGTTACCTTTTAAATATCAAATGCACAAAAACCTTGTTATTTGCTCAAAATAGTGAGATTTTGCTATTTAGTATGATTATAAATAATAACTTTGCAATATTTATAGTACCTTACGTACTTTACATGCTGTTTGGCTTAAGCTGAGTGACGATTTTAAACACTATATCTTAAAAGATTTTAAAATGTTTCAGAAAGATGATCGATATCACATAATACTTGTGGTGGTTGATTTATCTTCGAATTTCGTTCTCTAACAGATCTAATAAGATAACACACTATATATGACATTGACCGACATTAAGTTTTCGGAGTTTCTTAAAGACTTTGAAAAAACACTGAAGTACTTGTTCCACGAAAAAGAAGACATCAATAAACTGAGTCTGAACCGTGGACTTCCACCTGAGCTATTAAATCAGATCCTGGCCGAAAGACCACTTTCTGTAGCAATTCCTGAGGAATACGGCGGTCGTGGCAGTATAGTGAAAGAATGTCTGGGTATTTTAGCTGCTGCATCTTATGAGTCTCTCCCTTTGTCGCTCACCTTTGGTATCAATATCGCACTGTTCCTGGAACCTGTTTCCAAGTATGCTGATGACTCCGTGAAACAAGGGATCTTCAGCCGTTTTCTGGAAAATCAGAATATGGGTGGACTGATGATCACTGAGCCTGATTATGGCAGTGATGCACTGAACATGAAAACCATGCACCAGGAGGAAGCAGATGGCTACCGCATCAAGGGTACCAAACACTGGCAGGGATTAACCGGTCTGGCCGATTTCTGGATCATTGCTGCACGTAAGACACTTGACAACGGTGAACTGGGCAGGGATATCGACTTTTTCATCAGCGATAACTCCATCAATGAACAAAAAGTTGTTGTAGAAGAACTCTATGACAACGCAGGTCTGTATATGATTCCTTACGGACTGAATAAACTGGACCTGAAGGTTCCTGCAAGCTACAGATTACACCCGGAAACTACGGGAATCAAGATGATGCTGGATATTCTGCACAGAAGCAGAATGCAGTTCCCGGGGATGGGTATGGGTTTCATCAAGCGCATGCTTGACGAAGCTATGGCACATTGTACAAACAGGATTGTAGGAAATGGCAATCTGATGGCTATCGACCAGGTACAATACTCGATTTCAAGAATGCAGTCGGCTTACACCATCTGCTCTGCTATGTGTGCTAAAAGCAGTGAAATCAGTGGAATTACCCATAACCTCGCTACTGAAGGGATGGAAGCCAATACGATGAAAGCTGTGGTGACCGACCTGATGCAGGAATGTTCACAGCTGCTGGTACAGCTGTCGGGCGCGAATGGGTACAGGATCAGCCATATCGGCGGACGCGGTATTATGGACAGCAGGCCATTCCAGATTTTTGAAGGCTCTAACGAAATGTTATATGCCCAGATTGCTGAAATGATTACGCGCAGCATGAAAAAGCAAAAGCAGTTGAACCTGTTTGATTTCCTTAAAGAGCTGTCACTGACTTCAGAGGCTTGTCTTCATTTTAAGGACGACCTGAGTTTTACAATCAGCCAGGCACTTTCTCAGCGTAAGCTGGTGGATCTGGGCAAGATCCTCGCAAGGATCATCTGTGTAAGTTATGTGCTTGATCTTGGTAAAAAAGGATTTAGGAATGACCTGGTGCAGAACTGTATTGATACGGTTCGTCATGAAGTTGCTGCGCTGATGTGTTCTTTCAAGTTTGAGAACAATGTGCAGGTTATTGAAGGATATACTGAGCAAAGCTCATGGCTTAAATTTGTCTAAGCCCAAAATATGCAGTAGAAGCTGTTAAGCTTCTACTGCATCATAAACGATCACTTTTTCCCAAAGGTGACTGCAGTTTTTGATAAATTCGAGATGTATAGGGTGGTTCTGATAAGTAGCTTGTCCCTCAAGGTCCTTAAAGAAAATCAGTTCTGACACTGCCCAGCTGTTATCTACCACCTCACGCTTTTCTGTACTGGCAACCACGCCTACACGTAATTCATGCACAGTTTCAATTTTAGACAGCGTTTTTACGCCGGCAATAAGTTTTGCACGGTCTTCTGCTGATCCCGGGTTTTTCAACCAGAAAAACACATGGTGTACTACGGGGTATTTTGTTTCCATATTCGTGACTGGTAATGCCGAAGCTGCTGTCGCTGCAGTTAGAATGGCGGCTGTTCCAATAAATTTTCTACGTGTTGTGTTGCTCATGTTTTCCGATTTAGCTGCCTGAAATTAACAATTTTACCTGAACATCCAAGGACATTGCAGGTAATCAATGGAGTACCAGCGCCTCGCTTGGATAATGAGGGTCGTCAAATACATGTTTTAAAACCTCAGGGGCTGAAACACGATCAAATACCTGGACGGTTCTCTTTTCATTGGTATAAACAGGCCAGGAGAGGTCTTTTCCTTTGACAAAATTCACCCAGGTCTGGTGTATCTGTTCTGCCAGGGCAAGCTCTTCGGCATTGAAAGCCTCATTGCTGCCTGTAAACCAGGTGTATTCCAGTTCCTGACCATGGTTGGCTCCGGAGTGATCCCTGCTATAGTCAAATCTGTACATCCAGAGAGGGGTTTTATTGTCCGTCAAAGTTTTGGCCAGCCGGTAGGTATGCATCTGGTACATGTACTGCGTGAAAAGATTAGTTTCGTAGCTGAGCCCGGTTGGATTAGCCAGAGCCTTGCGGTCGGCCGTTTTAAGATACGGGTAGTTGTCGCCAAACCAATCCTTCAGCGCCTGATCATCAGCCTTAAAAAGCCTTGGGTCAGCATCCATGAACATTTTACTTTCGGCACTGTTGGTGCCCATTAAAAGTCTGATCTGCTGATCAGGATGCGCTTTAACATACCGGTATGGATCTTCAGTGATCACTGCACCATCCTGCACAGGTCCGAAATAATTTGTTCCGCGGGCACCAGCACATACTTTGTCCTGCGCTTCGATCAGCTTTGCGGTGCTCAGCGTTAACAGTTCTGCAGGCCGTTTGAGTCCGAGGGTGTCCAGAAGCCTTTGTCTGATGCTCTTTGCTGTTATACTATCCCTGATACAGTGCACAGATCCGCTTTGCAGGATGAGCTGACGAAAGTAACCTTTGGCCTTTGGAGCTGTCAGCAGTGTGCTCACCAGTTTCGCGCCTGCGGATTCTCCCATGACGGTTACCCGCGAGGGGTCGCCACCAAAAGCACTGATATTGTTCCTGATCCACTGCAGCGCCATGATACAGTCGAGCAGGCCGTTATTTCCCGAGCTGCGGTAATCCGCATCCTGATCTCCGAGGTAGAGGAAACCAAAAACACCAAGTCTGTAATTGATCGTGATACTGATGATACTGTCGCGGTCTGAAAAAGCGTGGCCATCCTTACTTTTGCCTGCTCCGGCTGTCATGCCGCCACCATGTACCCAAACCACAACGGGAAGCTTTGATCTTTTGATATCCGGGGCATACAGATTCAGACTGAGACAGTTCTCATCGCCTTTGGCTGCTTTTTCATCATGACTATATTGTGCAGCAATGCTGCCGAAATTTTCGCAGGATAAAGTATCTTTCCAGGGCTCCGCAGGTACCGGTGCTTTGAAACGCAGTTTACCGGTAGGCTGATGTGCATAGGGTATCCCTTTAAAAACAATACTGTTATTTTCTTTTATCCCCCGGATATATCCTTTATCAGTTTTAACAATGTTTGACTGTGATTCTTCTGATGATGAACAGCCGGTCATGAAAACTGCCAGAACTAAAGCAGTGAAGCTCAGCAAAAGCCCTTCTTTCCGGTGGTGATGAAATATTTTTCTAAACTGAGTTAACATAATGTTGATAAATTTAAAGTAAATATTTCTGTAATTTAGGTTTAAGAATATCATAACCGTGGTATTCGAGTGATTTTAGTTAAATTCATGCCAAAATTGTAAGCCATGCCTAAAAGATTACCTCTCTTATTGCTGTTAACCTCATTCGCTGGATCTGTGCAGGCACAAAATTCGGATAGGGCAAAGTCATCCGCCCGTCAAAACTTTCCGGATAGTGTGGTTGTAAAAGTCCACCCTTCATATGCCGATGTTGGTGGCGTTCACAAGTGGTTTTTCGGCACGAATTTCAGAAAGGAGTGGGCGGCACCGGTGAGCTTACCGCTGATCAAAATATCCAAAGTATATGGCGGCTTATCTCCGGTAAAAGAGGGTGGTGGCATGCAGTCCAAATCTCTGCGTCTGGCAGATGCCAAAGGAAAAGAATATGTCATCCGCAGTGTAGAGAAGACCCCGGACAAACTTCTTCCTGAAGGACTTCGCGGAACTTTTGCGCTCGACTGGGTAGATGATGCCATGAGTGGACAACATCCTTTTTCTGCCCTGATCGTGCCACCACTGGCGGCGGCGGCCAATGTAGAGCATGCGAACCCTGTGATTGGGGTAGTTGCCCCTGACGAGGCGCTGGGAGAATTTAACAAGCAATTTTCGGGCATGGTTGTGCTGCTGGAAGAGCGTGAACCGGGTGGGGAATCCGACAATACCCCCAAGATGATCAAAGAGCTGAATGAAGACAATGATCATCATTTTGATGGTAAACAATTTTTACGGGCACGTTTGCTGGACCTGCTGATTGGCGACTGGGACAGGCATGAAGACCAATGGCGCTGGCTGGATACCAAAGATGGGAAGGGTAAAAGATATGTGGCCGTTCCGCGCGACCGCGATCAGGTGTTTCATGTAAACCAGGGGTTGTTTCCTTCCATTGCAGCTCTTCCCTGGATCAACCCTCTGTTTGGCGACTTTGGACCGGAGCTGTCCGGCGTAAAATATTCCCTGTTTAAAACCAGGTTCATGAAAGGATTCCCGGATGCACAACTGAGCCATGCTGAATACATGCAGGTGGTGAACGAATTTGTGAAAGCCGAAACAGATGAAGTACTGGAATCGGGACTAAAACGCCTGCCAAAGGAGGTTTATCTTATGCGCCATGATGAACTGTATACTGCCCTCAGGCAGCGACGGGACAATATGCCTGCCGCAATGGACGAATATTACCGTTTTATCAACAGGATCGTAGACATTAAAACAAGCGATAAAAATGAAAAGGTAACGATTACTGATGCACCAAACCGCGGCACCCGTGTGGTCATCCAGAAAATTGATAAGGAAGGTCAGCTGAAAGACCAGATCATGGATATCACCTATCAGCCTGACATTACCAAAGAAATCAGGCTTTATGTTTCAGGGGGTAACGATCAGGTGCTGATCAACACCAATGAGCAGGACATTAAGTTAAGAGTAGTAGGAGGTCAGGGCAATAAGCTGTATGATGTACAACAGGCAGGTCGCAAGATCAGGGTCTACGACAAAAAGGACAGCATCCGTTTTACAGGGAATACAGGCAGATTACATACGCACCTTTCCAACGATACGCTGAATACCAAATTCATTCCTACCAATCTCTATAATGTATGGATCCCTCTGGCCACTGCTGCCCTCAACAGGGACGACGGTTTTCTACTTGGTCTGGGAATGAGGTTCGTAAAAAAAGATGGTTTCCGTAAACTTCCGTATTCCAGCTCTCAGCAGATTATGGTTACCCATTCATTTGCCACAGACGCATTTCGTGTGAGGTATAATGGGGAATGGATCCAGGCGCTCGGCAATGCTGATATTACCCTGCAGGCTGTTGCGCAAGCCCCCGACAATACCATGAACTTTTTTGGCAGGGGCAATGAAAGTCCGCTGGTAAAAATGGACAATTACAGAAGGTATTACCGTACCAGGTTTGACACCTACCAAGTGGATCCGGCGCTACGCTGGCATGTGGGGAACGGAAATACACTGAGTGCAGGTCCGTCCTTACAGTTTTACCACCTCAATTTTGATGATAATGACGGACGATTTATCAATCAGCAGTCGCAAATCAAATCATACGACAGCGCCACGGTAAACAGAGATAAGGCACATCTGGGTTTTCTGGTGAACTTCAACAGCAACCACAGGAATAACAATATCCTGCCTTCAGAAGGATATTACCTGAATGTTACGATGCAGGGTTACACAGGGCTCAACCATTATTCTAAATCCTACTTACAGATCCGTCCTGAATTTACGTTCTACCAAAAGCTAAACTCCAAAGGTACCATCGTGATCTCAGACCGTATAGGTGGTGGTGTTACAGTTGGTCAGGCGGCTTTTTACCAATCGATGTTTCTCGGTGGGCAGGGCAATTTGCTGGGTTACCTGCAATATAGGTTTGCAGGAGAACAAATGGTGTACAACAACCTGCAGGCAAGGGTAAAACTATTCAATGTGGCAAGCTATATCCTTCCGGGACAGCTTGGCCTGTCAGGTTTCTACGATGCCGGCAGGGTTTGGGAAAAGGGAGAAGATTCTGATAAATGGCACCAGGGTAAGGGCGGGGGACTCTACTTCTCACCTGCGGGATTAACGATTGTACAGCTGATGGCAGGACATTCACCCGAGGGATGGTATCCCTTCTTTTCGATGAATTTCAGGATCTAAACAGCATTTTTGGTAGGATCAGGATCCTCAAATTTGGGTACGATCAGGGACTGTGCGGAGTATATCCCTCTGTGACCGCTAAAAAAGTAAGCGGTAAAACAGGCGATAGCAAAGAGCAATGCATATTCTCCTCCGAATAGTTCGATACCCATCATGGTACATGCCAGCGGCGTATTGGTAGCACCGGCAAACACTGCGATAAAACCTAAGGCTGCAAACAGGCTCAGTGGTGCATTGAGTAGCTCAGCCATGGTATTGCCAAGTGTAGCACCGATATAAAATAGCGGAGTTACCTCTCCGCCTTTAAATCCTGAACCCAGGGTAATCGTCGTATAGATGGTTTTCCATAACCAGCTCCAGGTATCGGCACCGCCAGCCTGAAAGGCTGATGGAATCGTGATCGCAGCAGGATATTGTGGGTCTACACCAAGACTGAGATAATCCTGTTTACCGTTGACATAGGTAAGTCCAATAATGATTACCCCTCCGAGGAATGGGATCAGCCATTTGATGGCTACGTTTTTTGAAAACAGGCCTTTGATTTCGTGTACCATTCCTGAAAAGAGGTAACTGGATAAGCCAAAGGCAATGGCAGCAACAATCACCTTGAAAATAAGGAGAAGGTCCATCGGCAGCCAGTCAGACAGGAAATAAGCAGTATGAGGAACAATGTCGATACGGTAGGGAGTATGATGAACACCCCAGGCAGCTACTGTCATATCAGCGATAACACTGGCCACGAGTGCAGGGAATAGTGCATGATATTGGATACGGCCGATAGCAATGACTTCCAGGGCAAAAATGGCTCCCGTAAGTGGTGTCCCAAATACAGCTCCGAAGCCTGCAGCAACTCCCGCAGTGAGCATCACCTTTGTATCCATTTCATTTAATCTGAACCAGCGGCCCAGCATCCCGGCAATACTGCCGCCAATTTGTACGGCGGTGCCTTCGCGGCCGGCAGATCCACCAAAAAGATGTGTGATCACGGTGGTGACCAGGATCACCGGGGCCATCCTTTTGGGAATGCCCGCACCAGACTGGCTAATTTC
Organism: Pedobacter sp. MC2016-15; assembly: GCF_026239695.1. Lineage (GTDB taxonomy): Bacteria > Bacteroidota > Bacteroidia > Sphingobacteriales > Sphingobacteriaceae > Pedobacter. The sequence goes on from NZ_JAPIVS010000003.1 coordinate 670,188, forward strand.
TTCAATGATCAGGTTATTGCCTTTTTCAGTGTTTTTACCCAGGTAGTAGTAAATGAAATAAATGGCTACTCCGGCCAGGGGCAACAGGAAAAGTAACCATTGGTGTGCAAACCTGTAGTGAATGGCCAGATTTAATAACCATAAAAACAAAGCGATAACACTGCCTGTAATCACTGCAGTAGGAAAGACAAGGATAGTCCAGCGTAGAAGCTGCTTTAGGATTGCGTAATATTGAAATTTTTTCACCTGCAAATCAAAAATAGCGATTTTATTTTGTGGGAACTATTTTATTATTTTTTTTCATCATCCTTTTGGGATGCTTAAAGCGCTAATATGTGCTTAAAATGGCTATATTTGAGGAATAGCCAGGTTCATGTATATTATCTCTATGCTAAAACGACTTCAGGTTAAACTTACCGGAAGTGATGCGACTTTCTCATTGGAAGCGCGTATCTATCATTGCATATGTATCGTTGGTTTTTTTGCGCTGGCTTACAATGTTCCCTTTAATTATTTTGTTGGCCTGCCCAAAGTAGCCCTGGCGAGTTTTGTTGTCCTGATTGGTTTTGCCGGGCTGTACTATATCTCACGTGTAAAGAAAAATTTTACTTTCAGTATCATTGGGCTGGGAATCCTCGGGAATGTATTCTTTACTCTTGTTTATTTTTTGAATTCCGGGATTGACGGGCCAACACTGATTCTCTTTGCTTTATTCTTTTACCTGTTATGTTCTACAGCGCCCAGGAAGCAGCAATGGGCATGGCTCCTGGTCAACGTGCTCACAGTTAGCGGAGCCTGTATCATACAGTATTATCAGCCTGCTTTAGTACCCACAACTTATCCGACACTGGCAAGCCGCTTTACAGATAATGTTTCGGCATATCTGGTGGTTGTGGTGTCCATCTTTTTCTCCCTGCAATATATGCGGCAGAACTACCAGCAGGAAAGGGAATCTGCCTTGAACAGGGCTTTGGACATCGAACTGAAAAATATCCAGCTGGAATCTTTGAACGGGGAAAAAAATAAGCTTTTTTCTATTGTTGCACATGACCTGCGAAGCCCACTGGCCTCAATACAAAGTTACCTGGAGCTGCTTACTGCCTATCCGCTGACTGAGCAGGAAAAAAGGGAAATAGAGCTCAAACTGTTAGGGCTGACGAAAAATACTTCCAATATGATGGCAAATTTGCTATCCTGGTCTAAGTCGCAACTGGAAGGGGTAAGGATCAATATCCGGTATCTGAACCTGCTGAAGACGCTGAGGGATATGCTGACTGTGGAAAGCAGTATTGCGCAGGAAAAAGGTATCAGTTTATCCTGCGAAATCAGTGAAGGTATATACGTGATGGCTGATGCAGATATGCTGTTACTAGTGATCCGTAACCTGATCAGTAATGCGATTAAGTTTACCCCGGCGGGGGGAAATATATTGGTAGCTGCTGCTGCAGGTACGGATTGTACGATCACCATTGTTGACTCGGGTGCCGGGATCAGCGAGGAGAATCAGAAAGATGTATTTTCTTTAAAGGCTAAATCTACATTTGGTACCAACAACGAAAAAGGCGTAGGACTGGGTCTGATCCTGTGCAAAGAATTTATTGAATTGCAGGGTGGTACCATCAGCTTCATCAGTACTCCGGGCGAGGGGACAAGCTTTATGGTTTCCATACCTGTACCTGACCATAACAGGGCAGCTTCTTCACAGCAGGGTGAACTGAGTGACCAGTTTTAATAATGAAAATGATAATTTTTATTATTAAAACTTTCAGTAATCTGCGTTCCTGTCTTAATTTCAAAGATTTTTTATAGTAGTCTGATCATTAAGTGATTATAATTATTTTTTTTTGTTTACTTCTGAATTATTAATATATTTGGTTAGTCCTCATGACTACATTAATTCTATACGATTGATGCATGGAGCCGGGTAGACTGAACAATGCCCGGCTTTGTTTTGCCCTTTTTTTTCATCAGATCCTGACATCCCGGATTCTTTTTCTCAAGGAAAAAAATACCATCTATACTGATCATTTATCTTTCTTCGTACATGTTTTGCTAAAAGCATTTAATATTCTCATTTCCGAATGTTACTTTCAGAGTACTGTTAAAAAAATTAGTAATTATTTAATTTTCCACATTGCGTTTCCTCAGAATTGGAACAGTTTACTGTCTGGTTACAAGGCAAAAGTCCCTTTTATATACAAAAATACACTTCCTGAAATTTCATAATTTCTCTGTGATTAATATCTGCTCTTTTGGCTATCGGAGTGTGTAAAAAAAAAGAACGCGATCCGGCGCTGTTTTGCTATATTAGTAATATCAAATTATAAGTCGGGCAAATTAAATGATAAAATAATTTAAAATCATGGAAAATAAAGCGGCAGAAAATACAGATAGCCAATTAACAACTGAGCCAGTTCTGGTCAATGTAATTATCGAAACTCTTTCAAAAGAAGTAGAGCAAATTAAAGAGCTGCTCAGTAAGGACAGTTTCGTGGAATAGAACTTAGCCCTTAAAGGCTGACTGAAAATTTGCACCAAGACACATATATACATGATTATGTGTCTTTTTTTTTGATTCGCATAGGAGATTAACCGGTTTATCACACTGTATTATAAAGAACCTCTTAGCGTTCAAAAGATATGCAAGTGATCCTCATTCATTCAAACCGATATATCAAGGAACCCCCGGATTAAATTGCAGGGAGGTACAGCGGATCCGGATGGTAGGTTGGTTAATACTTAGGATCTGCTGTACTTTTCGTTTTTTGGAGAGCTGGTGGCAGATAGCAAAAAAGAAGCGGAGATATATCCTCCGACATATCCCCGCTATCTAAATTAACGCTCTCATATATACAGACGCTCAAAAATCTGCTTTATTATCTCTGAGCCCAAATTATTTCAAATTATATTTCATCCCTGTTGTTGAAACGTCTCCCATAGAAGTTACGCTGGTTATAATGGTCATGCTCATAGAATGTCTGTTCATCCCAGGTCTGCTCTATATCGATATCATCTATAAATGCGTTACGTACCCTGATTTCATCCTCAGGCTTGAACAACTCCCTGATGTAATCCGGCGCTGCTGCAAGCTGTGCAATAGTGATCGCTGGTAAATATACTTCGTCGTCACTCAGGTGCAGTTCAGCAAGTCCTATCGGTATCAGAACTTTTCTGTTTTCCACACCAAAAACCTTTGCCTCCAGATCGGCAATCAGGTACCTTACCTTCTGCGTGGAGGGATTAAAAAGAAGGTCATGCACTTTTCCTATTCTCGCTCCCTGGGTATCTTTAATATGCCATCCCTGTACATCAGGTTCCCCTTCAGCTATTTCATAATCGCTGCCATCCAGCTCTACCAGAAGACGGCTTTCATTTATATTTTCAGTTGCCATAAGACGTGTTTTTAAGGTGTAATTGCTGTTGAATCAGTAACTATTTTATCCGAAGTTTTGTGATCATCTTTGTGGATTGCAAAATAAACGATTGCCATACCCACCAGGATGATGATCAGCCATAGCCACCAGAGGCTTTTACTTTTTGGTTGTACATTTAAAGTTGCCATAGTATTATATCTGCGTTTTAACTGAAGATAACCTCGCTGCCGGGAAATTGTTTCGGAGAATCAAAAAACGGGACATTTGTTCAAATTATTTATTATTTTTATAATGATTTCTTATCCCTTTTTATGGCTAACAACGTTAACATCACTTCCAATGGTATTCAGAAAGTACTGCGTAATTACAATGAAAAGCAAGCGCTTGCAGAATATATCTGGAATGGTTTTGATGCCAATGCCGGGACAGTAGAAATCAATTATGCTGCAAATGAACTGGGCTTTCTGGATGGGCTGGAAATTTCTGACGATGGCCATGGGATCAATTTTGATAACCTCAGTATAAAGTTTGCTCCATTTTTTGAGTCGGAGAAAGCCCTGCAGCTGCCGATGAATAAAAACAGGTCGGTCATGCATGGAAAAAATGGCGTAGGGCGTTTAACATTTTTCAAGTTTGCAAATGATGCCGAGTGGCAGACTACCTTCCTGCATCATGGAGCACTGCATAGCGGAAGGATCAGCATCGGTATGCATGCATTGAATAACTATCAGGCAAGTCTGCTGGATATTCCATTAAATGAAAAGTCTGGTACGAGGGTGATCTTTTCAAACATGAAGATTTCTTCAGAAGACCTGGAGCAGGAAATCATCCCTTACCTGAAGGCTGAATTCTGCTGGTTTCTGGAACTTAATAAGGAAAGTGGCTATCAGATTCTCATCAATGGTGAGCTGCTTGATTATACAGATTACATTCAGGACTATGAGGAAAATTTCCTGATCAGGTATGAAGATAGCGATACTGTATTTAAACTGAAGTTTGTGCAGTGGAAAGAGTCTCTCCATAAGGAGCTTTCAAAAGTATATTTCATCAATGAGAAAAATGAAGAAATGTACAAGGAGTATACTACGCTGAACAAAAAGGCGGATGAATATTTTCACAGCGTATATGTACAGAGTGAATTTTTTACGGACTTTGACTTCAGTGGTTCAGAATTTGACACCCAGGTAAAGATCTACCAGCGCTCCAAGACTTCTCCTGAATTCAAGTTCCTGCTGAAGAAGCTGAATGAATTGCTCAGGGATAAGAGAAAGAAATTTCTCAAGGAATATTCATCGAGATTGCTGGAGCGGTATGAGCGGGAGGGGGTGATCTCCAAAAAGGAAGAAACCAGTAGTCATGATCTTTCTGATCTGATCAGGACCATTTATGAAATCCAGCCCAAGATTTTCAGTAACCTGAGTATCGACCAGAAGAAAACCATTGTGTCATTACTGCAGACGATTCTAGCTTCAGACCAGAGGGAGCAACTGGCAGCAGTCCTTGGAAATATTGTGGAAATGGATGAGGAAGAAAAGGCAGAGCTGTCAAAGATTTTACTTCCTTAACTTACTGATCTCGTCTTTTGTAAGGATGTGCAACTTAAAAACTTGTTTGCTGACAGGGCGGTCGCTGGCATTTGTAGCGACACTGTTTATACTTTCTGCCACCTGAAGGCCTTTTACAATTTCACCAAATATGGTATAATCGCCATCGAGTTGAGGAGTACCCCCTATGGTTTTGTAGGTTGAGCGCTCTGCGGCACTGAAAGAATGGCCGGTTTTCTTTTCCATCTGTTCAAGCGCTGTATCACTGTACTTTTTTCCCTCAACAAAATAGATCTGATCGAGATAAGAGCTTTTTTCGGGATTATCATTACGGCCCGCTCCCAACGCGCCTTTTTTATGGTATAAACCAGGCATGATCTCTGCCGCTACACGCTGCAAAGGAGCCTCAGGATGAAGCTTTTCGCGGTTCAGGATGGTTTCGTCCAGTTCCCCGCCCTGACTCACAAATCCTTTGATTACCCTGTTAAATTCCTGATCCTTGAAAGTGCCGTTTTTAATTTGTTTCAGAAAATTGTCGCGGTGCAGCGGTGTCTGATCATACAACATCACGACGATATTGCCTTTGCTGGTTGAGAACTGAACATAACTGCTCTGGGCTGATGCTGTAAAAGCAATCATCAGGAGCAGGAAAGTGAATTGAAATGATTTCATCTTATGCTGTAATTGTGCTGCGTTTGAAATAAAGATTAATAATGATCATGATCATACCCACCATGATAGAAACATCTGCAAAATTGAAAATTCCGGTTTTAAAGGCATAGAGATCGATATGCAGAAAGTCGGTCACTGAACCATACAGCAGCCTGTCGTAAAGATTTCCCAGTCCGCCGCCGATCACAAAGCTCATGCCCAGCACCAGGAGTCTTGGCAACTGATGATTAGATAACAAATAATAAATCCCGTAGCACATCAGCAGCAGCGGGAACAGTGATAACAGAAAGAATTTAAGAGGCCCTGCCATGGAATCACCGGTACTCAGAAAAGCACCGGAGTTTTCTGTTTTCATCAATATCAGGTATTTTCCAATCACATCAATACTCTCATAAGACCCGATGTTCTGACGGGCAACATGCTTGGAGATCTGATCGCATCCCGCATTTACCAATACCAACAGCAAAATCGATATGTTTCTTAATGTATAGTTCATCGTAAGCACATTATGCCTGTAAACATAATGATTATTTGTCTCAAACAGATAGTGCTTGTGGTTGTTATAGCCTCAACAAGTCTGAACAATTTATGGAAAAGAAAAAAGATTCGTTTTTTGAATCGATGTCTACAAAGATCACCTACTGGACAGGAAGTTCAGCGGCATTCGGTACAGCATTTGCCGTAATTATCATCTGGGGGATCACCGGCCCGATTTTTAAGTATTCGGATACCTGGCAGTTAGTCATCAATACCGGAACAACGATCATCACTTTCCTGATGGTGTTTCTGATTCAAAAATCACAGAATAAAGATTCCAAGGCCATACAGCTTAAACTTAATGAACTGATTGCAGCCAGCAGGCATGCGAGCAACCGTATGGTAGATATTGAAGACCTTTCAGAGGCAGAGCTGGATGTGCTGCATAAATATTATCAGCGCCTTTCCGATATTTCTGAGGAAGACGAAGATATTCACAACTCACACTCTATTGATGCTGCAGATGATCTTCAGGAAGAGAAACTCGACCAGCGTCGTAAAACCAGGAAGAAATAATAACAAAATTAATCAGCAGACCTGAACATCTGGGCAGCCATCAGCTGATCATGCCCATAGAGATCTTCCCTGAAATTCAGCAGTCCGTCCTTATCTACCCAGGAGGTGAAATAAGTGATAAATACCGGAACCGGTTGTTTCATGTTCACCCAGACTTCCGATTTTTTGTTCATTGCCTGGTCAATTTTGGCACTGCTCCATTCCGGGCGGTCAGAAAGCAGGTATTCCGCAAGTTTTTTCGGCTGGGCCAGGCGGATACAGCCATGGCTGAAAGCACGTTTCTCCTCTGCAAACAATGATTTTGCAGGTGTATCATGAAGGTAGATATTGTAGCTGTTGGGAAAGAGGAATTTAACCCTGCCCAGGGAATTGCCATCGCCAGGTTTCTGTCTGATCTGCGGCAGACCTTCACTGCTGCCATACTGCTCCATATTTTTCTGAGCCAGGTAGTTGCGGTTGCTTCGCATGGCGGGCAGAATTTCTGCACGTACAATACTTGGAGGGATATTCCAGTAGGGGCTGAACACAATATTTTTAAGCTCATTGCTGAAGATAACCGTCTTATTGGCCGCTTTTCCGACCACGATACCCATATTCAGGACTTCCTTGTTGGCTTCAAAGACATGCAGTCTGTACTCAGGGATGTTCACGAGAATAAATCTGGTTTCCGGAATCGGAGGTGTCCATTTCATGCGTTCCAGGTTAATCAGCATCTGCTGAATCCGTGTTTCTACGGGCACATTGAGTGCCCTGATCAAAGACTGATCTATTTTGCCGCTCTGAATGGTACCGAATTGCTTTTGTGCCTTTTTGATGGCCTCCGTCATGGCCGTATCAAAGATAGCCAGGCTGTCTGTTGCCGTCAGATCCCCAAAATCTGCCAGACGCTTTCTGATTTGCGCAATAAATATTCCTGTATCTCCGGGCTTGTAGATTTTACCTTTTTCAGGGATGAGCTTTTCCCAGGCGCCTTTGCGCTGAATGCCATACCAGCGCAGTAATTCTTTGTTCAGCGTTTTATAATATCTGTTTACAGGCTCCCAGTTTTCGATGCTGGTGCCCTTTTTTGCCACCAGTGAATCCAGCAGGGCTACGGCATCCAGCTTTTTTCTCGGGATATACCATTGCAGGGCCGAGGGATCGAGTTTTCCGGCGTAGGCGTAGGTGACGAAATCAAAGAAATGTTGTGTCAGCGATAATTCCAGTTCGATCAGCGCAGGACTTACGGCCCTGATCAGGGTGTCCTTACTGATCAGCAGGCCTAATTGCTGGTGTAGCGCCTGGTCCGCATCCGTACTGTCGCCGGACAGGGTGATGTAATTTTTATCAAGTTCATAAAATACCTTAGCCTGTTCTGCCAGTCCTTTTTCTGCTACCCAGGCAAACTGGAAGTTCCGGCTGTTGTAAAAGTTTCTCAGGCGACTGGCGGAGCTATCTTCCAGACCCTGTGCACTGATATAATCCTCCATCTGTAAGCTGTCCACAAATAACTTCGTAACGGCATTTACCGGGGTAATAGTGATGTCGCGGGGAACCTTAACTTCTTTGCGGCGGCATTGTGAAAATAATACCGTCAACAGTAATAAAATAAAGGGAATACCAATAGGAAATGCAGACAGTTTTCTGGGATTAAGCGTCATCAGGGAAATATACTAATTTTCTACAGCCCACAAAAGAAATCAATTGGCCACAATTATTTTTCGGTAGTTATTCTGGCGCTATTTTATTTTAATGACAATTTAATTCTGAATGTGTGCAGTACCGGGAATCTAATATTATATTTGTGCCCAATTATCAACAAACCGTATTAATGCATACTAAACAGTTACCCTGGCGTTTCGCCTGGGATTATCCTGCTTTTAGGCTGAAACTTATCCTGGGCTTATCGCTGATGAGCCTGATCGTCTTCTACTTGCAGGACTTTTTCGTTTTTGTACAGGGGAGACACGGGGTTCCTGTTCATGACTGGGTGCTGGAGCAGCTTCCTGCAAAAGATGTATCGGTATATATTTTCCTGGTTCTCTATCCTGCATCGGGTTTATTCTTCTGGCGTGTACGAAAAAATAGTATGCTTTGTATTACTGCGCTCTGGGGATATATTTTTCTGTGCCTCGTCAGGATGCTGACCATTTCTCTGATTCCTCTGGAAGCCCCCCGGCATCTGGTGCATATGAGCGACCCATTTTCTATCATTTTCTACGGATCAAATATGATTACCAAGGACTTATTTTTCTCGGGACATACCGCAACACTTTGCCTGGTTGGTCTTTGTCTGGAAAATAAAACCGAGAAAATCGTGATATTCTGTGCCACCGCGGTGCTCGGAATACTGCTGCTGATCCAGCATGTACACTATACTGCAGATGTAATTGCGGCCCCTTTATTCAGCTATATGTTCTGGTACCTTGGCAAAACGATTGCCCGGATATAAACGATAATCGTTATTTTGGCGGCTTATTCATACAATAAATGGAACTGAACAAGCTGGAGCCTCAGGAACTGTGGCAAAATTTCGTAAACCTGAATGCAATTCCGCGGGCCTCAAAGAAGGAGGAACAGGTAATTGCCTTTATGCTGAGCTTTGGTCAAGGTCTTGGACTTGAAACAATTAAAGATGCTATCGGGAATGTGGTGATAAAAAAGCCTGCTACCCGGGGCATGGAAGATCGTAAAACCGTTGTCTTACAATCCCACCTTGATATGGTCCACCAGAAAAACGGGGACGTAATTTTTGATTTCGATGAACAGGGAATCGAAATGTTTGTGGAGGGAGACTGGGTTAAAGCATGCGGCACGACTCTGGGTGCTGATAATGGTATAGGCGTAGCTACAATCATGGCTGTGCTGGCTTCTTCGTCGATAGAACATCCGGCTTTGGAGGCCATGTTTACAATTGATGAAGAAACGGGTATGACCGGTGCCAAACAACTTGATCCTGCAAATTTCAGCGGCAGCATTCTGCTCAACCTGGATACAGAGGAAGATGATGAACTTACGATCGGCTGTGCCGGCGGAATCGATACCAACACCCGCTATCAGTATCAGCAGGAGAATGCCGATACAAAAGGGACTGCCTTTCAGATTAAAGTCAGGGGCCTCCTTGGGGGGCATTCCGGGATGGATATCCATAAGGGCAGGGCAAATGCCAATAAGCTGATGAACAGGCTGTTTCATAGCCTGTCGCAGACTATCCATATCCAGCTGCACAGCGTTGACGGCGGTAGCCTCAGAAATGCGATTCCGAGGGAGTCTGTTGCAGTGGTTGTGGTGCCGCATGGTCAGAAGGAACTGTTTGTACTCCTGCTCAAACAATTTTCTGAAGTGCTGGCAGATGAATACCATACTGCGGAGCCCTCTTTGCAGATCAGCATCGAAGAGACCAGCATGCCATCGAGGGTGATGACATTTGTAGATTTCAAAAAGATCGTCAATGCCATCTATGCGGTGCCAAATGGGGTTTTCAGAATGAGCCCTGATATCAGGAATCTCGTAGAAGCATCTACCAACCTGGCGAGGGTGCTGATCAAAGATGGAGAGTTTACAACGCAGTCTTTACAGCGCAGCAGTGTTGAAAGTACCAAAACAGATGTATCTAATGCTGTAGCGGCTGCTTTTGAAAACATGGGATGTGATGTACAGCAGGCCGGGGATTATCCGGGTTGGAAACCTGATCCTGATTCAGCAATACTGCGGTTAATGACCGGACTGTATCAGCAGACCTTTGGCAAATCTCCGAGGGTTGAGGCCTGCCATGCCGGTCTGGAATGTGGTATCCTCGGTGCTCACCTGCCGGCGATGGATATGATCTCCTTTGGGCCAACCATTAGAGGGGCGCATTCACCGGACGAAAGAGTGCAGATCTCTTCTGTCAAAAAGTTCTGGGCGTACCTTTTAGCGATATTGAAAGAAATTCCAAAAGACGATAAATAAAAAAGAATTACTATTTTAGGCCTCTTTAAACAATAGAATATGATCATTGCACCAAGAATACGTGGGTTTATCTGCCTGACTGCACATCCAAAAGGATGTGAGCAAAATATTGTCAATCAAATTAACCACGTCAAATCAAAAGGAGCTATCAATGGCCCTAAACGCGTGTTGGTTATCGGTTCATCCACTGGGTTCGGACTGGCATCAAGGATTACAGCCGCATTTGGATCAGATGCATCTACCGTAGGTGTATATTTTGAGAAAGCACCTGCTCCTGGTAAAACTGCTTCGGCAGGATGGTATAACACTGCTGCTTTCGAAGCTCAGGCTCATGAAGCAGGATTGTATGCTAAAAGTATCAATGGCGATGCTTTTTCTGACGACATCAAACAACAAACAATTGATCTGATCAAAGCTGATCTCGGTCAGGTTGATCTGGTAATTTATAGTCTGGCTTCTCCCCGCAGAACGCATCCTAAAACAGGGGTGGTATATAATTCAGTGTTAAAGCCAATCGGTCAGGTGTTTACCAACAAGACTGTAGACTTTCATACCGGTTTAGTATCAGATATCTCTATCCAGCCGGCTAACGAAGAAGAAATAGAAAACACTGTCGCTGTAATGGGTGGTGAAGACTGGGGTTTCTGGATTGAGGACCTGAAGGCTGCAGGTGTACTTGCTCAGGGAGCAACTACTGTAGCTTATTCTTATATTGGCCCTGCTATCACTGAAGCGGTGTACCGTAACGGAACGATCGGACGTGCGAAAGACCATCTGGAAGCTTCTGCTTTCAGCATCACAGAGAAACTGAAAGACCTGGATGGAAAAGCTTATGTTTCTGTAAATAAAGCCCTGGTTACACAATCGAGTTCTGCCATTCCGGTAATTCCTTTGTATATCTCTCTGCTGTATAAAGTAATGAAAGATGCTAACCTGCATGAAGGTTGTATCGAACAGATGCAGCGTTTGTTCCAGGACAGGTTATTTGCAGGTGCTGAAATTCCTACAGATGAAAAGGGAAGAATCCGTGTAGACGACTGGGAGATGCGTGATGATGTGCAGGCAGAAGTTGCTAAACTATGGGCTGAAGCCGATACAGATACACTCGCAGAAATCGGAGACCTTCCGGGTTATAAGAAAGACTTCCTGAACCTCTTCGGTTTTGACGTTGCCGGTGTCGATTACGACGCTGAAGCAGATGAAATGGTGGAGATACCAGGATTATCTAACAAAGCATAGATTATTACTCAGCAGCAGTTATCTGACTGTTGTAATCAAATTACAAAGCCGTATCGGGATTCCTGATACGGCTTTTTGTTTTTGGCAAGGCCGATCAATATATGGGTGTAATTATAAAATATTAAAACGTTTTATCAAAACATAGGCTATCGATGTATGTTTAAACATCATGGAAAAGATAGAGAAATTATATACTGCTGAAGCCTTGTCGGCTGGTGGAAGAAACGGACATGTGAAATCTTCCGATGGAGTACTGGATCTGGAAGTGAGGGCACCAAAAGAACTGGGTGGCGGGGGAGGAGCTTATACCAATCCCGAGCAACTTTTTGCAGCAGGATATGCAGCCTGTTTTAACAGTGCGCTGAGCATGGTCATCAGGATGGCAAAAATAGAAGCAGGAGATAGTACTGTTACTGCCCAGGTAGCCATAGGAAAGTTAGCGGACGGTGGTTTTGGACTGGCGGTGAAGCTTCAGATTTCCATTCCGGAAGTGGCTCCCGAAGTAGCGCATTCACTTGTAGAAAAAGCGCATCAGGTTTGCCCTTATTCGAATGCTACACGCGGGAATATTGAGGTGGAACTGGAGATTGTATAATCTTTGAAAATAGTTGAATAATTTCATGAAAATATACCGGTTTTATAATCAGTTGTTTACGGAGATTACCTTGATTAGAAAAACATGACAATTTGGCGCGCCCAAAAAATAATGTATTTTAAAACATTCATCCCTGATATCGGGGATAAATGTTTTTACACATACTTATTCACATGGATTTCCCGTTGTTGATAAGTTATTAACAGAAATTTTAAATTTCTTTACGCTATTGGTTTGCCTGTTAATGACTTACGAAATAGATGAAATTTAATCGTTTTTTGTTAGTAATTTTTTGGATCTTCGCCCTCCCAAAACGGCAGTACAACCGGCCGTTATTTAATTCGAAAACCTCTAGTTTATTTAAAGAAATATGGAAAAAACTTGTACTGAAGTATGGAATAACTGTCTCCAGATAATCAAGGATAACATTCCGGTCCAGAGTTTCAAAACCTGGTTCGAACCTATCTCTGCTTTAAAACTGGAAGGCAATGTATTAACCGTACAGGTGCCAAGTTTATTCTTTTATGAATGGCTGGAAGAACATTATGTGGGGCTGCTGCGCAAAACCGTGAAAAAGCAGCTTGGAGAAGAAGGCCGTCTGGAATATAATATCGTAGTTGATCAGTCATCAAACAGTGGCTCTCCCTACACCACCAGTATGCCCTCCAGCGGTAACGGATCGGCATCGAAGACGCAGTCTATGCCAGTTCCTGTGGCCATCAATAAGGACATTAAAAATCCATTTATCATTCCCGGATTAAAAAAGCTGAATGTAGATCCGCAGTTGAATACACATTATACTTTTGAAAGTTATGTGGAGGGCGACTGTAATCGTCTGGCACGCTCTGCGGGCTTCGCAGTGGCAGCCAAACCGGGAGCGACATCATTCAACCCACTCATGATTTACGGTGCCGTAGGCCTGGGTAAAACGCATCTGGCGCAGGCCATCGGAAATGAGATCAGACGCACACTGCCTGATAAGCTGGTGATCTTTGTATCCTGCGAAAAATTCTGTCAGCAGTTTGTAGAGTCCTTAAAAAACAATACGATCAACGATTTTGTGAATTTCTACCAGGCAATGGATGTGATCATCATGGATGATGTACATAATTTTGCAGGCAAAGAGAAAACACAGGATATTTTCTTCCATATCTTTAACCACCTGCACCAGTCGGGCAAACAGATCATCATCACTTCTGATAAGCCACCGAAAGATTTAACAGGTCTGGAAGAACGTCTGCTGAGCCGTTTCAAATGGGGTCTTTCTGCCGATCTTCAGATCCCTGATCTGGAAACAAGGGTGGCTATCCTGAGAAAGAAAATGTATGCCGATGGCATTGAACTGCCAACTGAAGTGGTAGAATATGTAGCCAATAACATAGATAATAACGTTCGTGAACTTGAAGGAGCCATGGTTTCATTGCTTGCACAGTCTACGCTCAACAGAAAGGATATCGATCTCTCTCTGGCAAAATCTATGCTGAAGAATTTCATTAAGAACACCACTAAGGAAATCTCAATGGATTACATCCAAAAACTGGTTTGTGAGTACTTTGAAGTTCCTGTGGATATGGTGAAGTCTGCTACCCGCAAACGGGAGATTGTACAGGCACGCCAGATCTCCATGTATCTTTCAAAAAGCCTTACTAAATCGTCTTTAAAAAGCATTGGTGCCTTTTATGGTGGTCGTGATCACTCTACAGTGATTTATGCCTGTCAGACGGTAGAAGACCTGATTGAGACAGATAAAAAGTTCAAAGGATACGTTACTGATATCCAGAAAAAGCTGAAAATGAGCTAATCCCTTCAGGGAAATGATCTTCATCATTTAAATCACTGATCCTACTCAGAATCATTTGAATTTCTAAAGCCTATCTTTAGGAAAACTCAGATGCATGAAAGTAGCTATTTTTAGTACCCAGTCTTACGACAGAGAATTCTTCAATGCAGTCAATGCTGATTTCGGGCATGAACTGCTGTACCTGGAGCCGGCCTTAACAGCAAATACTGCTGTCCTCGCCACGGGCTGTGATGCCGTCTGTGTTTTTGTGAATGACCTGGTAGATGCGGCTACCTTAACTGTGTTACATGAGTCAGGTATCCGGACGGTGGTATTACGCTGTGCAGGATTCAACCAGGTAGACCTGATCACTGCGAAAAATCTAAACATCAGTGTCTTCCGTGTACCTTCCTATTCACCGGAGGCAGTTGCAGAACATGCGGTGGCGATGATCATGACCCTTAACAGGAAAACCCATAAAGCTTATAACAGGATCAGGGAAGGAAATTTCTCACTGGAGCGGCTAACGGGGTTTAACCTTTATGGTAAGAAAGTGGGGTTGATTGGCCTGGGGCAGATTGGTCTGGCCTTTGCGAAGATCATGCATGGATTTGGTACAGCAGTTTATGCATATGATCCTGTAGTTACAGCCGTCCCTTCCTATATACAGCTGGTTGATTATGATCAGCTGGTCACTACTGCCGACATTATCTCTATCCACTGTCCGCTGAATGAGATGACACGCCATATGATCAATCAGGAAAGCTTTGACAAAATGAAAGATGGTGTGATGCTGATCAACACCAGCAGGGGTGCCATCCTGGATAGCAATGATGCGATAGAAGCGCTTAAAAAAGGTAAGCTGGGCTATTTAGGCATAGATGTTTACGAACAGGAAGAGAAGCTGTTCTTCAGGGATCTGTCTGAAAGCCTGATTGCCGATGAACAGATCCTGAGGCTGATGAGTTTCCCCAATGTACTGATCACAGCCCATCAGGGATTTTTTACTACGGAGGCGCTCAGGGAAATCGCCGGTACGACATTGCAGAACCTGACTGATGCAGAAAACGGAAAGACCAATCAGAACCAGTTATAGCGCCACAGTCCTCCTGTTAAGAACTGCAGGATAAAGTAGAACTGCCGGGCTGCGTAATGGCCCATTCAGGTCTGAGCTTAAAGAACTCGTCGTGATCAGCCGAATATGGAGTTTTCATGGCCTCCTGCAACTTAAGGAAGAGCGTATTCTCTCCTTTTTCCATTTCCTGTATCGCCTGGTGTAACAGGTAGTTTCTCAGAATAAAACGTGGATTATTGGCCCTCATGAGTGTTTTGGACGCTTCTGCACTGATCTCATTTCTCCTGATCCTGCTCAGATAAGAACTTAGGGTACTAATTAATTTATCCTGCGACTCCTGCTCCGGCTCCTGGTAAAAGGAAGGCTGGAAATGCTGTAGGATTACTTCAGCATCAGCATCAGCTGGCAACGTAATCAGCAGCTGGAAAAATATCGTCATATCCGGTTTAATCCTGTCCAGCGTTTCTTCCAGGTCATCTATCAGCAGATGATCACCTTCCCGTATGGCATCAAGCCCCAGCTTATTGCCCATCATCCGGTAATATTTTTCAAGATAGATTGTTTTGTAATCTTCCAATGCAGCAGAAAGCTCATCTGTATTTTCAAAGAGAGGGGCAATGGCACTTGCCAGGCAACCCAGGTTCCAGTAAGCTACAGTATGCTGGCGGCCAAAGGCATAACGGCGGCCCGGTAAGTCGGTAGTATTGGGTGTGAAGTTGGGATCGTAATCGTCAAGGAAAGAGTAAGGGCCATAATCAATAGTTAATCCGAGTACAGACATATTATCGGTATTCATCACCCCATGGACAAAACCCACTCTCAGCCATTCTACAATCAGCGCTGCAGTTCTGTCCAGCACCTCTTTAAACCAGCTGATCGTTTTATTTTCAGCAGTGATATGTGGATAGAACTGGTCAATTGTCCAGTCGGTCAGCTGTTGTAATTGTGCGGTTTCCTGTCTTGCAGCCAGCATCTCGAAACTCCCGAAGCGTAAAAAGCTTGGCGCAGTGCGCATCACTATAGCTCCCGGTTCAAACGCCGTCCTGCCATCATAGAACATATCCCGCAGTACCTGGTCGCCTGTGGCTACCAGTGCCAGCGCCCTGGTGGTAGGTATCCCCAGGTAATGCATCGCTTCGCTCATCAGGTATTCACGGATTGAAGAACGCAGCACGGCACGTCCATCGCCCCTGCGCGAGTATGGCGTTGGTCCGGCACCTTTTAACTGTAATTCAATTGATCCCTTTTCTGATACAGGCCATTCACCCAAGGTGATGGCACGGCCGTCTCCGAGCTGTCCGGCCCAGTTTCCGAACTGGTGTCCGGCATAACAATTAGCATATGGATACATACTTGGGGTCCTCATATTTCCGCTGAGGATCTGAACATCCTGTTCATTTGGTTCACTGATGCCCAGCTCAGCAGCAAGATCTTCAGACCAGGCCAGCAGAGCGGGTTTAGCTACAGGCGTAGGATTGGTTTTACTGTACAATACACCCGGTGTTTGCCTTGGTTGCAGGTTTCCGCTATGGTCGCCCGCAAAAGTTGAAACAAACACTTTCTCGAAATCTTTAGTACTTAAATTATCCATTCAGCGAAGATAAGCCCATTTTCGTCGTAAAGGGTTATCTTACTGTCAAATCCGCTAATGAGTCCTCATTCTCTTAAGACAAAAAATGAATGGAATGAACGGCAAATTCCTTTTGTAATCACACTAGTAGCACCTATTTTTACTAAGGTTAAATTAATTAATAATT
Source organism: Pedobacter sp. MC2016-15 (assembly GCF_026239695.1). Lineage (GTDB taxonomy): Bacteria > Bacteroidota > Bacteroidia > Sphingobacteriales > Sphingobacteriaceae > Pedobacter. The sequence goes on from NZ_JAPIVS010000003.1 coordinate 687,207, forward strand.
TAATATGATGATGCTAGCAGAAGTTGAAACTCTTCCCCTAACTACAGGTCACTATGATCACCAGGATGATCATGGCTGCCCTGAAGTTAAGTTTATTCGTGATCTTCAGGATCGTGACAATATTTCATTCAGACAATTATATCGTCTGTATTCTTCTCCCTTACTGGGGATTATCCTGAGGGTTGTACCTGCCAGGGAAATTGCTGAAGATATACTCCAGGATTCCTTTGTAAAGATTTGGAAATCTATAGACACTTTTGATCCTGAAAAAGGTAAACTATTTACCTGGATGGCCCGGCTTGCCCGCAACTCGGCGATTGATTATAAGAGAGGGAAGACCTTTTCCAAAAGCACCCGTAACGAAGATATTGACAGTGTTTTTTGCCAGGTAGATTCGTACCATTACGTGCCCGACAGAACGGATTCTATAGGAGTGAGGGAGCTGATGTGTGTACTGACGGCATCCCAGAAGCAGATACTCGACCTGGTATACTTTCATGGTTATACACAGGCGGAGGTTTCTGATGAACTGCAAATCCCTCTGGGGACTGTAAAATCTAAGATCAGGCTAGCTGTAAAAGAACTCAGGCTTTATTTTCTGTAGCCTGACCTTAGGATAAATATTGACTGTTATTACCTATTTATAAATTTCAATCTGCGACAGTCCCAACTGCACTTTTCCGCCATTTCCGGGAACTGCCTGTCTGGATATCAGTTTGATAAACTTTGCTGAACTGTTTGGTACTGCTATACGCTGCAGGATAGGGTTTGCCTCAATATTGGAGAACTCTCCCGTACTGATGCTTTTCCATGAAACACCGTCTTCACTGATCTGCAGATCGTATTTCTGGATGGCTCCTGCAGAAGATTTATCCTGCTCAGGCAGATAGCTCAGTGCAGAGAAGCTGGTGTTTTTACCCAGGTCGATCGTAATGGAGTTGGCATCATTTATTGCCTTCCAGGATGATTTATCATAAACATTCTCTGTTGTAGTGCTGCTTTCGGTCTTGATCTCAGGTTCCAGGAACAGGCCGACTTCACTCAGGGCAATACTTACCGGCGCAAATATGCGGATCCGGATTTTAGCCGCTGTTTCTTCTTTTGGCAGACGAATGATTCTGTTGGCACCAATGCTTGTTGCTTTGGCCAGCTTCACCCAGGCATTGTCTTTAAAAGCTTCCACTTCCACACTGTCGATACGCTGTCCAAGTTTGATATTCTCACGCAATTGCAGGATAGAAAAACGTACCGCTTGTTTGAAATCCAGATTTACAGTCGCCTGGTGCACTTTATCATCTGTTGCCCAGTAACTGTAGCGGTCTGCATCTGTCAGCTTTGCTGCACCATATAGTTTCTGCTGTTTTCCGCGTACGTTGCTTACGCTGATACTTGCCTGCTTGGCTAAATTCACTGCGAAGACTTCCTTCAGGTACTTCCCGAATGCTGCCAGCGCTGCCACATCATTCGGATGGAGGATACCTTCAGTGGTAGGTGAGAGGCCAAGGTCCAGTGCCCCGCCGCGTCCTACGGAGTTACAGTAAATGTTAAACAGCTGTGCTGTGGTTTTTAACTGGTTATCCTGCTCAGGGTGGTAGAACCATCCCGGTCTGAGTGCCACATCACCCTCAAAGGGAATCCATTTTTCTCCGCCTCTGGTGCCGCTTCCAAGATTGTAGTCGTCCATATATCCCGGCATCGGGGCTTTACCCTCATTACCTTTGATGGTGATAGTAGACCAGCTTGTTTCAGGAGCAAGGCCTTTTTCATTTCCTACCCAGCGTACATCCAGTCCGATATCACTAAAGATAGATGCATTTGGCTGCAGTTTCCTGGTAATAGCCCAGGTGTTCATCCAGTCATAATACGACGACTGATCAACTTTTCTCTTTTCGTTCTTACCACCGTAGTAGCCATCTCCACCATTGGCACCGTCATGCCAGCTCATGAACAGGTCGCCATAGTTGCTGTACAGTTCTGTAATCTGCTGACGGTATACATTTACATATTCCGGAGTACCATAAGTGGTGTTGCTCCTGTCCCATGGTGAGCAGTAAATTCCGAATTTCATGCCTTCCTTCTTCGCGGCCAGCTGAAATTCTTTTACCATATCTCCCTTGCCATCTTTCCATGGACTCTCACTGATGTTATATTTTGATGTTTTGGTAGGCCATAGGGCAAAGCCATCATGGTGTTTGGCTACGTAAACGATGCCTTTAAAACCTCCCGATTTTGCAGCAGCTACAATCTGGTCTGCACTGAACTTTGTGGGGTTGAAGATCGAAGGGTCGGCATCCCCGTATCCCCATTCCTTATTCTGGAAGGTGGTCGGTGTAAAGTGGATGATACAATACATTTCTGTCTCCTGCCATTTCAATTGTCTCGCACTGGGTACTGCCCCATATGGCGAAGGTGCTGCAATTTGTGCCTGGGCGGCCATGGCCGAAACCAGAAGTGCCGGCATCACAAACAGTCTGCTTTTTTTAAATAAATTCATTTTAGATTTTGGTGGTTTAGCAATCCGAAAGTACAATTCTTTTTTTATTTTCATTTAGCAGCCTTCAGATTAATGGAATGAATTAAAACTAATTTCCGCCCGTAATGTTAAACTAACTCAAATATAATCTTATGAAAAATATCAAAACCTTGGTAGCCCTTGCATTTGCGGGAACCGTTTTAGCAGCATGTGGCGGGAACAACAAAGAAACTTCTGATTCAGACACCTCAACTTCTACGAGCATGACTGATGGTACAACTGCTGATACCACTCTGGCAGATACAAGCGTAAAACCTGCTGACAGTACCCGTTCGTTCAGAAATGACCGTGGAACCGATAGTGTTAGTGCGGGCAAAACCATTCCTGCCAAGCCATAAAGCAGGATTTATCATCCATTTGTCAGCTTTGTTACCTTTCTTAAAACACGAATAATCCTTTTCATTTGTTATTTGTCTTACTACCACAAATGATTCATGAATATGAAAACTCTAAGGTTTAAATCGGTTATTGTATTGGCGGCGCTGCTGATGACCAGCGTGTTTGCCGCAGACAGTGTTTTAGCACAAGGTCGCGGAGGCCGCGGCAGTGGTGGTGGCGGTGGTTCACGTGGTAGCGCCGGCGGATCGCATATGAGCGGCGGAGGCGGTGCCCGTATCAGTAGTGGCGGCGGTCGCGGCAGCAGCAGCGCATTTAATGGTCCACGCATCAGTGGAAACAGCTATTCCCGTGGTAATTCAGCTTTTAGGGGTGGTTCTTCCTATCGCGGCAATAACAGGGGAGGTTATGTCTACCGCGGAGGCCGTGGTGGTCGTGGCGGATTTTATGGCGGTCCACGTTATGTGCGTTCCCGCTTCGGCGTACATGGCTATTATGGCCATGGTTTTGGCAGACCTTATTATGGATACTATAACTACTACAGGCCGTATTTAGGATTCAGCCTGAGTGTTCTGCCTTTTGGATATTATCCATTTTACTATGGCGATGCCCAATATTACTATTCCAGCGGTCTGTATTACAGGCAGTATGATAACCAGTATAAAGTCGTTGTTCCTCCGGTGGGTGCTGAAGTACCGGAACTTCCTAAGGATGCTGAGGAAGTGACCATCAACGGACAAACCTATTACGAATACAAAGGCGTATACTATAGTCCGCTTGAAAAAGCTGATGGCAAAACTGCTTACATTATTTCCGGAAAGGATGGAGTTCTCAATACAGATAATGGGGATGTAAATGCCGGAAACGGTGCTAAATTGGGGGATGTCGTAGAGCAGCTGCCTGAAAATACCAGAGAAGTAACTGTTAGAGGTGAAAAACTCTATGTATCTGATGATGGCGTTTATTACGAAGAAGTTCAGGACGGAGACAAGATTACCTACAGAGTTGTAGGGATATAAGAGTTACTTCTTAAAAAAAGAGCTGAAGTACATTTGGATGCTGCCTGCTGCTGAAACGCACCAGAAGGCATCAAAATGTACTCCACCTTTTTTTTTGGATTAAGGATGGGATATTCTGGGCAAAAGGTCTATCTTATTGCCGGATAAAAAAAAGAGAGAAATGATCAACTGGGGAATAATAGGATGTGGAGATGTAACAGAAGTCAAGAGCGGACCGGCATTTAACAAAATACCTGGCAGCCGCTTAGTGGCGGTGATGCGCCGGGATGCGGATAAAGCTGCTGATTATGCAAAACGTCATCAGGTACCTCACTGGTATAGCGATGCAGAGGAACTGATGCGCCATCCGGAGATCAATGCCATATACATCGCCACACCACCGGCATTTCATTTACCATATGCGCTTTCGGCATTAAAAAAAGGCCTGAATGTGTATGTGGAAAAGCCTGTTACCCTCAATGCTGCTGAAGCAGAGGAACTAGCTGCAGCAGTAAAACAAAGCGGGGCGAAACTCGTCGTTGCCCATTATCGCCGGGCTGTACCGTTATTTCTGAGAATAAAAGAACTTATCGATAACAGGATCATAGGAGACATTAGAACAGTGCAAATCAGAATGTGGCAGGCTGAAAATCCCCTGCTGGTAGCAGATACCGCAAACAACTGGAGGCTGCAGCCAGGTCTTTCCGGTGGAGGATACTTTCATGATCTGGCCCCACATCAGATAGATCTGCTGCTGTACTATTTTGGAAAACCTGAGAAATACCAGGGATATGCACTGAACCAATCCGGATCAGGCCCGGCAGATGACCATGTATGCGGACAGATCGTCTTCCGCAATAAGATTGTAGTGAATGGTTCCTGGTCATTTAATGTTGGTCAGCATCAACAGAGTGACAAATGCGAAATCATAGGTACGGGGGGCAGCATCAGCTTTGCTTTCTTTGGGAACTATGTGAGCTGGCAAACTGAGGATGAAGAAAAAACAGAAACATTTGTGCATCCCCAGCATATTGAACAGCCCATGATCAGCCGCATAGTGAACTACTTCAATGGTCTGGAAGACAATCCATGTTCGATAGAAGAGGCTATAGGCACCATGGAGATCATGGATGGATTTATAAAATAGGGGGCAGGACGCTACAGGTTGCGAGTGCTAAACATAAAAATTAGTTTTAGCACACCAAATAATAAACCAGTGTCCTATGTCCAAAAACCCAATTTCCGCCAGTAATTCCGGCAAAAAATTAATCGTTCTCTTTTTCTTTTCTCTTTTCAGTATAAGCAGCCTTTTCGCGCAGGAAAGTGTAACCATCAATGGAAAGGTATCTGATGATAAAGGGCTCGCAATGCCGGCAGTTTCTATTAAAATTAAAGGTACCAACCAGGGGGTGTCTACCGATGCAAATGGGATATACTCCCTTAAAGCGAACATTGGGGCAACCCTCGTATTCCAATACCTGAGTTACCTGCCACAGGAGATTGTGGTCAGCAAGGCGGGTATGCTAAACGTAAAACTTGTGGAAGCAGATACCAAACTTGACGAAGTTGTCGTGGTTGGTTATGGTACCCAAAAGAAAGGTAACGTAACCGGTGCCATTGCCACCTTCAAAGCCGATAAGCTGGAGGAACGCCCTATCGTCAGGGTAGACCAGGCACTCGTAGGCCAGATGGCAGGGGTATCCGTAAAACAGACCAGCGGTACACCGGGAAAAGCCTTCAGCATCCAGGTGCGTGGAACAGGATCCATTTCAGCAGGTAACGAACCTCTGTATGTTCTTGATGGATTTCCGCTGGCCTCCGCCAGTCCGAACGGATCAGGAAACTTCTCCACAGGAAACCCGCTTGACAACATCAACCCGAATGATATTGAATCCATACAGGTATTGAAAGACGCTTCGGCAGCTGCAATCTACGGATCAAGGGCAGCAAATGGGGTGGTGCTCATCACTACCAAAAGAGGTAAAAGTGGCAAACCTACAATTACATTAAATACCTATGCAGGTACAGTTCAGCGTAGCAAAAAGCTGGATATGTTGAATGGTGCCGAGTGGATCGACCGCGCCACAGAAATGATCAATGCACAATGGGTGGCCTCAGGAGCAGGCAGGACAGCCGGCCAGACTACTGATCAGCGCCGTACAATCCTGGGTCTTGCACCAGGAGCGTTTAATACTACTTTCATGCTTGACGACCGCTGGGCGCAGCCGGGTTATGGTGGTCTGAACGTGATCGACTGGCAGGATGAGATCTTCAGGACCGGCCTCACGCAAAACTATCAGGTGGGTGCCAGTGGTGCTACAGAAACGGTGAACTACTACGTTTCAGGTAACTATGTGAAACAGGAAGGTATGGTCAAAGGAATGGATTATGAATCTTATTCTGCAAGGGCAAATGTGGAGATCAAAGCCAGTGACAACCTCAAATTTGGTGTGAACATTGCACCTACCTATTCCATCACCAATGATCCGGGAGTAGAGGGTAAAGATAATATCCTGCACCAGGCGCTGTCCATGTCGCCGATTCAGCAGGATGCCGCAGGGAATGTCAACGTATTTAACTCCACACAATATATCTGGGGGGTATCTACAAATGATCCACTGGCAAAGCTGAACAATACCATTGGGCTTACCAAGAAGTTCAGAACGCTGGGAACGGTGTTCGGAGAATATAAAATCCTGGATGGACTTACCTTCAAGACTACCGTCAATCTCGATAACACAGACAATACCTCTAAAAGTTATACGCCTTATACGATTACAGGCTCACTAACAACCAGAACAACTTCTCCGAACCTGGGTACTTCAGGCTCTTACGGAGGATACCGCAAACGTACATTTGTAAACGAAAATACACTCTCCTACGCTAAAACCTTTAAGGATAAACATGACCTTTCCCTGTTGATCGGACAGGCCTATAACTCCGATAAACTGGAAAATGTAAACCTTTCTTCAGTAGGTGGATTCGGGGTAGGCGGTATCACTACGCTTGGAAGTGCCTCTGCAGTAAATGGCAGTACCAATGAAGCCATGAATGTACTGGTTTCATTCTTTGGCAGGTTGCAATATAATTTTGATCAGAAGTATTTGTTCTCTGCCAGTATCAGGAGAGACGGATCTTCACGTTTCGGTACCAACAACCAGTATGGTATCTTCCCCTCGGTATCTGCCGGATGGAACATCGCGAAGGAAAACTTCCTGAAAGACAGCAAGAAAATCAGCGAACTGAAACTTAGAGTAAGTTACGGTGAGTCAGGTAACTACAATATTGGTGATTATAGCAGCAGAGGGCTCCTCGGCAGCAACAACTATACCTTCAATGGCGTTCCTGCCTACGGACAGGCGCTCATCGGTGTGGCCAATCCAAACCTGAGCTGGGAGAAATCCAAAACTACAGACATTGGTCTGGACATCGGCTTGTTCCAGAACCGCATCACGGCTTCGGTAGATTATTACAACAAACTCAATACAGACCTGCTGCTGAATGTTCCGATTCCGGGTGTGACAGGTTTTGGAACACAGCTGAGTAATACCGGAAGTGTGAGAAACAAAGGTTTGGAGTTTGAAGTAAGCACCAGAAACTTAACGGGCGATTTCCAGTGGAATACCTCGGTAAATGTGAGCCACAACTCAAACGAAGTGGTATCACTCGCTTCCGGTCAGTCGCAGATCCTGATTCCTTCAAGCTTTGACGTTTCCCACAGCTTGCTGAGGGTGGGTGATCCCATGTACAGTATCTATGTGGTGCGTCAGCAGGGAATTCTTACCCAGCAGGATATTGATAACAGGGTGGCACTTTTCGGCAGCCAGACTGTGGGTGATCCAAAATATAAAGATGCAAACGGTGATGGTGTGATTGATGCGAATGACCGCGAGATCGTGGGCCACCCGAATCCTGACTGGACATATGGGGTAACCAATACCTTCCGGTTCAAGGGCTTTGACCTTACCGTGCTTGTTCAGGGACAAGCAGGTGGTTCTATCTATTCATTGCTGGGACGTGCTTTGGGAAGAACAGGCCAGGGTGTTCCTGATAATGCACTTGGATTTTACAGAGACCGCTGGAGATCTCCTGACAGCCCGGGTGCAGGTGAAGTAGGAAAAGCTTATTCTACCTTCGGACGTATCAAAAATACCGACTGGCTGTATTCTTCAAATTATCTGCGTGTACGTAACATCACGATGGGCTACGATCTCGGAAGACAGTTCAAAGGTAAAGCCGTGAAAGGTGCAAGGATTTATGTAACTGCAGAAAACTTCTTCGGACGCGACAGCTACAAGGGGGGACTTAACCCGGAAGCCAGCAATACCAACCTCAGTGGTAGTGACATCTTCCCGGAAGCTGGTGACTATGGCGGACTGCCTTTGCCTAAATCGTTAATCCTGGGTCTGAACTTTACATTTTAACCAAAGAAATCATGAAGAAATTAATATATATCTTACTAGCCGGTACTACGCTGATCACTTCCTGCAAAAAATCTCTTGACCAGCAGCCGATATCAAACAATACTACTGACACTTATTTTTCTGCGCCTAACGACTTCCTGCAAGGGATCAATGCGGTGTATAATGACTTACGTACTTATCCTGACAGGTTACTGAATCTGTCGGAGACACGTTCTGACAACCTGTATGCCGTTTCTGAAGGAGGGGTGCGCGACTGGGAAGGGATCAACAGTTTCTTCAAAACCATCGCCGCCAACCCCTATGTTGAAGAAGCATGGTCGAAAGACTTTAACGGTATTTCCAGGGCTAACACCTTGCTGGATCAGCTGGCCAAAAACGGGGCTGCAGTGATTCCAGATGCCACGCTGAGAAGCAGGTATGAAGCTGAAGCAAAATTCCTGCGTGCCTTTTATTATTTCGATCTGGTGAGGACCTTTGGAAAGGTTCCTGTGATAGACCATCCGGTGCTGACCGACGAAGCCTTGAATATCCCGAGAGGTTCTGTGGCAGAAGTTTATGCACTGATTCTTTCAGATCTCCAGTTTGCTGCGGACAATCTGCCGCTGGCATCTGCCTACAGCACTGCCGACAGGGGAAGGGCATCCAAACATGCGGCAAAATCCTTGCTGGCACTGGTGTACATGACGCGCTCCGGACCCACTTACAGCATTGAAGGACCCGGACTGGGTTTAAACGAATGGAGCCTGGCAGTAGCACAGCTCAATGAGGTGATCAGCAGCGGTCAATATACTTTTGCTACCAATACAGGTACGGCAACAACAGCCTACAGCAGTATTTTTGGCTATACCAATGAAAATAACAGGGAAGTGGTTTTCAACGTTGAATTTGCTACGGGTTCTAATCCGCAGTTAGGTGCTACCTATCCATGGTTGCTGGTTCCGGATGGTTATTTTCAGTCGCTGGGTCAGCCTAATCAGGGTGGCCTTGAAATCAGGCCGGTGTCCAATAACCTGCTGAACTCGTACGAAACCGGTGATGTGCGCAAAGCTTTTACCATCCAGGCAGGTTACGCCATTCCGAGAGGAATTACCGAAACGAGATCTTTTTATAAAAAATTCATCGATATCAGCAGGGTACCGGCGTCAAGGACTGACTGGCCGATTAACTTTATTGTACTGCGCTATACAGATATCCTGCTGCTGAAAGCAGAGTGTGTATTACATGGGGCTGCCGGTTCACAGACTACGGACGTAGATGCCGTAGTAAACAATGTCCGCATCAGGGCCGGGCTTGCCGGAAACCGTGCCAATATTACACTGCCACAACTGATGGAAGAACGCAGAAAAGAGTTTGCTTCTGAAGGATCACGCTGGCATGATCTGGTACGCAGTGGTCTGGTGACTACCGTGATACCGGCATGGATTGCAGCAGACGATGTAAGAAAACAGATCCAGGCCTTTTCACCAAACTACATCATCTACCCGGTTCCACAAAGCCAGCTGGATGTGAAATCAGGTTTATACACTCAGAACGCCGGGTATTAACTCATGCTGTTCCGTCAGGAAAACTTTGGCCGGTCTTTGATCGCATTGCTCCTGTGCAGCTTAACCACGGCTGCGCAGGAGCTCTATCCTGTAAGGCTCTCCCCACAGCTCTGGCATGCTGAGCAACGCAGCTTACGCTACAGGCCTGATGGGGAGAGCTTCCTGATCCATAACGGAAGCCGGCGGTTTAACCGTGCGCTATACGGAACACATACAGCTTTCAGGGTGGAAGCAGGAGACCTCCCTGAGTTTTCTATGTACATGCCCGGTATGGGAGGAAATCTGCAGATCGGGATTGCCCGTGCCGGGAAAAGTATCTGGCTGATCAGGGCGAAAGAGATCACTGCTCGGTATACGCCAGGGAAAATGAGCTACGAGATCCAGGATCCCTTACTGGGAAAGGGTACCCTCCATCTGGAAATTCTGGCTATGGCCGCTGCCGAAGGACTGATTCTAAAAACCTGGCTGGACAGTCCCGACCAGGATATCTGCCTGATCTATGCCTTTGGAGGCGCCAGTGGCAAAAAGTTTAGCCGTTCCGGCGATATGGGTCCGGATCCCGAATCAAGTTTTTATCTCAATCCTGAAAATTGTGCAGACAATAAATATCAGCTGGAAGAGGGTTCTTTTCAGCTAAAATATGGTAAAGCAGCGGAGCTGTCGGGGGTATTCCCTGCTCAGCTTCAACTGTCCGATGCCTCAGCGCTGGCAGATCCCGCGGCTTTGTTTAAAAGCAGGAGCTCCGGAAGTTCTCTGATCAGTTCTTCCGCTGCGCTCAGGCCCGGAGAAAGTCAGTATGTCATGATCCGTGAAGGCTCGGGTTCAGTAGCTTACAGTAGCCTGGCCTCATTATTTAATGACGCAGAGGCTGCCCGTTTAAAGATCGCGGGGCGTATCAGAGTACACACACCAGACCCTTATATCAATACCATTGGCGGAGCAATCAGCATTGCTTCTGACGCCATCTGGGAGGAGCCGTCCTATCTGCACGGAGCCGTAGGCTGGAGGATGCGCCTCAATGGCTGGCGTGGCCCTTATACTGCCGATCCCCTGGGCTGGCATGACCGCGCAAGAACCCATTTTGCTGCTTATGCAAAATCGCAGGTGCTGACGCCCCCTAAGGGACCTGTGATTCCCGATACCGCATTCCACCTCGCCAGGCATCAGGAGAAAATGGGCACCTCCATGTTCAGCTCGGGCTATATCAGTCGTGACCCTGAGGGTAAATCTATACGTCCCCATCATTATGATATGAACCTGGTTTATATGGACGGACTGCTGTGGCATTTCAACTGGACGGGAGACCTGAAGTTTGCCAGGGAGATGTGGCCGGTAATTCAGCGGCATCTAGCCTGGGAAAAACGCAACTTCGATCCCGATAATGATGGGTTATACGATGCATACGCGGCCATATGGGCCAGTGATGCGCTGTATTACAGCAGTGGTGCCGTAACGCATTCCTCTGCTTATAATTATCGGGCAAACCTGATGGCAGCAAAGATCGCAGCCTTAATCGGAGAGCCTGCCGGACCCTATATAAGCGAGGCAGCAAAGATCTTGAAGGCAATGAATAACATGCTCTGGGTGCCCGGCGCGGGTACTTTCGCAGAATACAAAGACGCAATGGGATTACAACTTTTGCATCCCTCAGCGGCACTGTGGACGATCTATCACAGCATTGATTCTGCCGTTCCTGATGCATTTCAGGCATACCAGAGTTTGAGATATGTGGATCAGTCTATTCCGCACATTCCTGTGAGGGCAAGCGGTTTGGAGGAGGGTAATTATTATACCTTGTCGACCACCAGCTGGATGCCCTACACCTGGTCGCTTAATAACGTAGTGATGGCAGAATCCATGCATACTGCGCTCGCCAACTGGGAAGCAGGTAGAAATGAAGAAGGATTCAAGCTTTTTAAAAGTGAACTGCTGGCGGACATGTATCTTGGCGGAAGCCCTGGTAATTTTGTACAAATATCCCATTATGATGCCGCCAGAGGCGAAGCCTATCGGGATTTCGGTGACCCTGTGGGTATCACATCGAGGACTTTGATCGAAGGTTTATTTGGGATTGTACCCGATGCTCTTGCTAAAAGTCTGACGGTACGGCCCGGATTTCCAGCCGCCTGGAACCATGCTGCGATTACAACTCCGGATCTGGATTTTCAGTTCAAAAGAACAGGTAAAACTGATTTTTATCGCTTAAAACCATCATTTGCCATTCCACTGGCACTAAAACTACAGCTCAAAGTTCATGGCGGGGCTGTCGGCTCTCTGAAAGTCAATGGCAAAAAAGCAAACTGGACAAACATCCCGGACGCTATCGGTATGCCGATGATTGAAATTGATATACCGGATAATCCTGCAGAAAGTTACAACATTGAGATCGTCTGGAAGGGGGAGCCTTTTAAAAAGCTGAGTCTGGAGAACCAGTATGCTGAAGATGAGCAGTTAAACCTCCGGATAGCTCCAAATGTATCAATTACCGGGTTGAATGACCCGCAAAAAATATGCTCTGCGGCCAGCTTTAAAGGAAGCGCATTTACTGCAAAACTAAAGGGTACAGCAGGCAGCAGGACGGCATTTATCCGGTTAAAAATGAATGACTTCAGCTGGTGGTATCCGGTCTGTTTCGAGCTGACAAAGCCTGTCTCTTTTGTGCCAGCGGCGCAACAGGAAAAGGATAAAATGGTATTTGAGGTCGTGAATAACAAAAAGCTTCCGGTAAAGGGAGAAATTGCTGTCAATGGTTATAAAAGGCAAGTTGTACTGGCTGCAAAGGAACATTTAACAATTGCTCTCAGCGCCCGGGACCTCAATACCGGAACAAACGAAATCCGCTTTGTTTCTGCTGACAAACAAGTATTTACCGGCGAATTGATCAACTGGAATATCACACATCAGGATGTAAAACAAAGAGTTGTTGATCTCTCTGCCATGTTTAACGCCAGCGTGACCCAGATCTTCCGCAACAAGTATTTGTCGCCACGACCACAGCAGGGGCCAACCTTACAGATTCCCTGGCAGGGATTAGGCGACTGGCCTCATGCCCTTGCCGCAGCAGATATTGACGACAGTGGTTTGCGGGCACTTGCCGGAAAGACAAACGAGATCAGCCTGCCACAGGGGATTCGGTTCAGCACTCCCGGAGCAGCGGATGTTAACAACATTATCTTCAGCTCCCGCTGGGACAATTACCCTGCAGAAAAGGAAATCCCGCTGACAGGCAGGGCCGGCCATGCCTATCTGCTGATGGCAGGCTCTACCAACCCCATGCAGAGCCAGTTTGATAACGGCAAAATTATCGTTACCTACACTGACGGAAGTACAGCAGCTCTTATCTTACGGAACCCTGAAACCTGGTGGCCAATCCAGGAGGATTACTATACAGATGGCTTTGCTTTTAAGCTCAGCCAAGCCCGGCCGGTCAGGATTCAGCTCAAAACGGGGAAGATAGACATGGGATCCGCTGGTCCCTTAAAAGCGGAGCCGCAGCTGATACCCGGAGGGGCGGCTACAGTCCTGGACTTACCGCTGGATAAAACAAAAGAATTGAAAAGCCTTCGACTGGTTACCCTTGCCAATGATGTGGTAATCGGGCTGATGGGCGTAACACTAACCTTATGACAATGATGAAGACCAACAATATTTTATGCTGCTTAATCTTGCTGACAATCGGAACACTTCATGCCCAGACAAAAAATGAATGGGTTAAAAAAGTGGGCGCAAGGAAGCAGCCTGCAAAGAAGGAGATCTTCAAAGTTCCTGTAGCAACGGACAGTACCGTGTTGCATACTGCAGCCATTCAGAAAACAATCGATGACTGTGCCGCTGCGGGTGGAGGCATTGTCAGCTTTGAACCGGGAGTATATCTCACAGGCTCCGTTTTCCTGAAAGATGGGGTTCACCTGAAAATAGACAGAGGCGTGAAGCTGAAAGGAAGCCAGGATATCAGGAACTATCCGGAAACCGACAGCCGTATTGCAGGAATAGAAATGAAATGGCCCTCCGCACTGATCAACGTGATCGGCAGAAAGAATGTTGCCATCAGCGGGGATGGCGTGGTGCATGCTCAGGGAAAGGTTTTCTGGGAGATGTACTGGAAGATGCGCAAAGAGTATGAAGCCAAAGGTTTGCGATGGATCATTGATTACGATGCCAAAAGACCGCGTACGGTATTGATATCCGGCTCTGCGGATGTAACCCTGAAGGGATTGACCCTGCAGCAGGCAGGTTTCTGGACGGTGCAGGTATTGTACTCAGATCATATTACCGTGGAGGGCTTGCTCATACAGAACAACATCGACGGGCATGGGCCAAGTACCGATGGCGTTGATATTGACTCTTCTTCATGGGTGCTGGTAGAGAACTGTGATATTGACTGTAATGATGATAACTTCTGTATCAAATCCGGCAGGGACTGGGATGGTCTCCGGGTAAACCGCCCTGCAGAATATGTGGTAATCCGCAAATGTCTTGCCCGTAAGGGTGGGGGACTGGTGACGCTGGGCAGTGAAACTTCGGGCAGCATCAGGCACATTCTGGCTACAGACCTTAGGGGCAAAGGCACCAAAAATGCACTCAATATGAAGTCGGCCGTTACGAGAGGCGGTACAGTAGAGGATATTTATTTTGAAAACATCGCCATGGACAGCATAGGCACATTTTTACAGGTCAACATGAACTGGAACCCGGCATACAGTTATTCCAAATTACCCAAAGGGTATAATGAATCTACCATTCCGCTGCACTGGAAAAAGCTGCTTAAAAAAGTGGAACCCGCAAAAAAAGGAATACCGGTGTTCAGGGATGTCTACATCTCCAATATCAATATTCAGGGGGCAAAAACAGCCATCAATGCCAATGGACTTGCGCAATCCAAACTGAGGGGTTTTCATCTTAAAAATGTAACTGTCACTGCCGAAAAAGCTGGGCTCATCGATCATGCAATAGGATGGGAGTTCAACAATGTAAAGATCATCACGCCTGACCAGGGCAAACCTGAGCTAAAGGATGCTACAGATATGAATATACCCATCAATTAATATATAGTTTAGTTATTGAACATGAATATGTACTATAGAAAATATTTTGGTTTAGCAATGCTTGCCATTCTCTCTGTCTCCACGGCCTTTACAGTGCTCCAAAATAAACCGACTTTATATGTCATTGGAGATTCTACGGTGAAGAATGGATCAGGGAAAGGACTGAACAATATGTGGGGCTGGGGAGATTTTATTGGCGGCTATTTTGATCAGGACAAGATCAGGATTGAAAACCGTGCCCTGGGAGGTACGAGCAGCAGAACCTTTATCAGCAAGGGGCTGTGGGACAGTGTGCTGGTGAAACTTAAACCTGGTGATTTTGTGATGATGCAATTCGGGCATAACGATGGCAGTCCGCTGGACGATACCGCCAGGGCCCGCGGTACCATCAAAGGTACTGGTCAGGAAAGTAAGGAAATCTACAACCCGATTACCAAAAAACAGGAAGTTGTTTACGCATACGGATGGTATCTCCGCAAGTTCATCAGCGATGCAAAAGCAAAAGGAGCTACAACGATTGTTTGTTCGCCAATTCCTCGCAGCGACTGGAAGGATGGCAAGGTGCTGCGCGCAGAAAATGGGTATGCCGGTTGGGCTGAGGAAGTGGCAAAAACGGAGAACACCTGGTTTGTAGACCTCAATAAAATTACGGCTGATAAATATGACAAATTGGGCGAGGCTGCCGTAAAAGCTTATTTTCCGGGCGACCATACGCATACCAATACTGAAGGAGCGAAGATCAATGCAGCTTCTGTTGCTGAGGGATTGCAGCTGCTGAAGAAATGTCCGCTGAGGTCTTACCTGATCAAAAAATAGGCGTATGGACAGAAGAGACTTTATTTCCGGCTTAACGATGTTATCCGCTTCCAGCCTTTTTCCAGATCTGGCTTTTGCTGCTGCGGAACGCGGCGATGTATCGGAATTTTCAAAACACCTGCAGCCTGTGGGCAGGGCCATGGAAATGGAAGGTTATTATGTATGGTGCAACAGCCCCATAGAAGGAGAGGACGGGAAGATACATCTGTTTTTCTCGAGATGGGTAGCCACAAAAAAGATGGGTGGATGGATCAATGGTTCCGAAATCTGCCATGCCGTCGCTGATTCTGCGGAATCACCCTTCACCTTTAAGGAGGTGATTCTTGCTCCCCGGGGGCCGGGTTTCTGGGATGCCACAACTTGCCACAATCCCCTGATCACAAAGGTGGATGGTAAATACTGTCTCTTCTTTATGGGCAATTCCAATGGAAAGACCAATACCAAAAGGATTGGCCTCGCTACCGCGGCCTCATTAAATGGTCCCTGGAAAAGGCCGGATCAGCCTTTGCTGGAAGCGGGTGAAACAGGTGCCTGGGATGACCATTGTACGACCAATCCTGCCTTTATCAAACATCCGAACGGACAGTACTGGCTGTATTACAAATCCTGGAATACCAGTGAATACGAAAATTCAACAGATCCGCTCATCCGTGGCAACCGCAAATACGGACTGGCTATTGCGGATCAGCTGGAAGGCCCCTATAAAAAATATGCAGGTAATCCGGTGATTGATTTCTCCTCCAAAGGAGGAAATAAACAGTTTGAAGATGCCTTTATCTGGTGCGCGAAGGGCAAGTTCAGGATCATTGCCAGAGACATGGGGATATTTAACCATGAAAATGGACTGATCATGGAATCCCATGATGGCATCAGATGGGCAGCACCACAGATCGCTTATTTTGATGCTACACACTACATCACGCAGCCGCCGGCACCTTCCTACCTTAAAAAATATGGCCGTTTCGAACGTCCGCAGTTGCTCTTTCAGAAAGGTAAGGCAACCTATTTATTTACTACCTCGCAGGGAGGGAAATACATGACTGCTTCACCATTTATATTCAAAATCACATGAAGTTAAAAACAGGATTATTTGTCTTCTCTTTGCTGCTTTTTGCTGTCAGTATTCAGGCACAGAAAATAGATAGACAGGCTTTAACGGCCCGTCATAAGGTCAGGATCAACCAGATCGACTCCCTTTCTTCTCTTTCTGTGGGTAATGGTAAGTTCGCCTTCACCGTAGATGCTACAGGCTTGCAGAGCTTCCCGGAAAGTTACCGTACCGGGGTGCCATTGGGTACACAATCGGAATGGGGCTGGGATACGTTTAAAGATACCGCAAACTTCAATATCTCGGAATCTTTAAGGGATTACGATCAGTATGGCCGTAAAGTGAGTTATGTGGTGCAGATTAAAAAGCCTGAAAGAAATAAGAATGCGTCCGACTGGTTCCGCAAGAATGTACACCGCCTGCAACTGGGCTGCCTGGGTTTTGAGATTGAACTGAAGAATGGGAAACTGGCAGCAGCGGCTGATATCAAAAATATCCGGCAGGAACTCGACCTCTATAAAGGTGAAATCAGCAGTTCATTTACAGTTGAAAATGAGCGCGTAGAGGTACTTACAGTTTGTCACCAGACAGATGATCTGGTTTCGGTACGGGTTGAATCAAGTCTGATCACACAGGGCAGATTAAGGATAAAACTGCGCTTGCCCTATCCCACAGGAGAATGGTCAGATGTTGGGGATAATTTCGGTTCAGCCGATCAGCATCGCTCTGCGCTGGTATCATCCAAAGCCAATGAGGCGCTCATCAACCACCAACTGGATTCTGCAGCGTATTTTGCAGCATTACGCTGGACAGGCAGGGCATCCCTGAATACTAAAGAGAAACATGCTTTTGTGTTGCAGCCTGATAAAAGTACTAACGTGATTGAGCTTAGCGTTCTTTTTACACCTCAAAAGCCCTTGAAAGCGCTGCCTTTGTTTGTGGCCACGGAAACAAATAGTATTGCTGCCTGGAAGTCGTTCTGGCAAAGCGGGGGAGCAGTAGACCTCTCCGGTAGTACAGATCCCCGTGCCAATGAACTCGAGCGGCGTATCGTGCTGTCACAGTACCTCACTAAAATCCAGTGTGCAGGTAGCTACCCACCGCAGGAAACAGGCCTGACCTATAACAGCTGGTTTGGTAAGCCGCATCTGGAAATGACCTGGTGGCATATGTTCCACTTTGCGATGTGGGGGCGTCCGAACTTGCTTGAAAAGGGTGCCGACTGGTATTTTAAGGTCGCCACAGGGGCGAAAAAGCTGGCAGAGCGACAAGGTTTTGAAGGATTGCGCTGGCAAAAAATGACGGATAACAATGGCAATGAGAGCCCTTCCTCGGTAGGTGCACTGCTGATCTGGCAACAGCCGCATATCATCACTTTTGCAGAGATGGATTACCGCGCACACCCCAATAAAGAGACGCTGGAGAAATATAAGGATCTTGTGTTTGGTACCGCTCAGTTTATGGCTTCTTTTGCCCATTATGACCAGAAAAAGGGCCGTTATATGCTTGGGCCAGGACTGATCCCTGCACAGGAAAGGTTTAAAGCAGAGGAAACTTTCAACCCCACCTATGAATTGGCCTACTGGAACTGGGCGTTAAATACAGCACAGAGCTGGCGCGAACGTCTGGGCTTGCCGCGCGAGAAGAAATGGGATGAGGTAGTAGCAAAATTATCTCCGCTGCCCATGCAGGATGGGGTATATCTCGCGACAGAAAGTGCAAAAGACTCTTATACCAACCCCGAATTTAAAACTGACCACCCTTCAGTGCTGGGCACGTATGGCATGTTGCCGGAAACGAGCATGCTGGACAAACAGGTGATGCGCAGGACTTTTGATTTAGTCTGGAAAGTGTGGAGCTGGGATAAAACCTGGGGCTGGGATTTTCCAATGACGGCGATGTCTGCCGCGCGCCTCGGCTTACCGGAAAAAGCCATTGACGCCCTGCTGATGGATGTAAAAACCAACACGTACCTGGTCAACGGGCACAACTATCAGGATGAACGTCTGCGTCTTTACCTTCCCGGAAACGGGGGCTTACTCACCGCCGTAGCCATGATGTGTGCAGGATGGGATGGGGCGACAGAGAAGAATCCCGGATTTCCGAAAAATGGAAAATGGAACGTAAAGTGGGAAGGTTTAACCGTAATGCCTTAATTGATATGAACAAAAAAAGACCTCCATTTTATACAAGCCTGCTGACAGGAATACTGATGATGTTTTTCCTGGCTGGATCAGCGGAAGCACAGACGATTTCTCTTGCCGGAAAATGGCGTTTTAAAATAGATGCCGCAGATGAAGGTGTTGCTCATAAATGGTACAGTATACCCTTATCCGAAGAGATCAGTCTTCCGGGATCTATGGCAGAAAACCTCAAGGGCGATGACATTACCCTGGAGACCAAATGGACGGGCAGTATCTATGACAGCTCTTATTACTTTAACCCAAGGCTTTCCAAATACCGCCAGCCGGGGAATATCAAAATTCCCTTTTGGTTAACGCCCGCCAAACATTATGTAGGGCCGGCATGGTACCAGCGCGATGTGATTATTCCCCCGGGATGGAAAGGCAGAAGAATTCTGCTCGAACTGGAATACGCACATTCTGAAACAACGGTCTGGGTAGATCAGGCAGAAGCAGGTTCTCAGTATACCTTTGTCACCGCGCAGAAGTATGATCTTAGTCGCCAGCTCAGTCCGGGCAGGCACCGCATCACGATCCGAATTGACAACCGCATCAAAGCTATCAATATAGGCCAGGATTCACATAGCCTGACTGACCATACGCAGGGAAACTGGAACGGGATAGTGGGCAGGATCCAGCTTACCGCAGGCTCCCCTGTACAGTTTGAGGATATTCAGGTTTATCCTGATCTGAAAACAAAAACGGCAAAGGTGCTGATTTCACTGCGGGGACCCGACTGCACCGGGCAGGTCCGCTTAAATGCACACAGCTTTAATTCTGCTGTGAGTCACCAGGTAACTCCTGTAATTTCGGATTTCAGGATTGTCAATGGAGCAGGCCAGCTGGAGATGACATTGGCCATGGGCGACAAAATGCAGACCTGGGATGAGTTTGATCCTGCTTTATACAGATTGTCTGTAGTGCTGAGCCCCTCAACGCCAAAATCTGCCAAAAAATCTCCGGAGAAAGTGCAGACTGATGTCACCTTCGGCATGCGCGAGTTCAAAGCTTCCGGCCGTCAGTTCGAGATCAACGGACGTCCGGTGTTTTTGCGCGGTACAGTGAATAACTGTGAGTTTCCGCTTACGGGATATCCTGCAATGGATGAAGCCGCCTGGACACGGATATTCAAAATATCGAAAGCCCATGGCTTAAACCATATGCGCTTCCATTCCTGGTGCCCACCTGAAGCGGCATTCATTGCTGCCGATAAAATTGGGTTTTACCTGCAGCCGGAAGGACCAAGCTGGGCAAATCATGGTACTTCCATCGGCGACAAAAAACCTGTCGACCAGTTTATCTATGATGAAACCAACCGCATGGAAAAAGCTTTCGGCAATTACGCATCATATTGTATGCTGGCGTATGGCAATGAACCCAGGGGCAAACAGGTAGAATACCTGACAAAGTTTAATGATTACTGGAAAAAAAAAGACTCCCGGCGACTTTACACTGGTGCCTCCGTTGGTGGCAGCTGGCCGGTGATTCCAAACAACGAATACATGGTACGGGGTGGCGCAAGAGGATTAAGCTGGAATGAAAGACCCGAAAGTATCTCTGATTACAGCGCTTTGATTGCCAAATTCGACGTTCCCTTTGTGGCTCACGAGATGGGTCAGTACTGCGTTTTTCCGGATTTTAAGGAGATCAAAAAATATACCGGTGTGTACCGTGCAAAAAACTTTGAGCTTTTTCAGGAAGATCTGAAAGATCACGACATGGCTGATGAGGCCGAGCGCTTTGTGATGGCCTCGGGAAAATTACAGGCACTGGCCTACAAAAATGAAATAGAAAAAGCGTTCCGCACACCCGGTTACAGTGGTTACCAACTGCTGTCGCTGAACGACTATCCCGGGCAGGGTACGGCCCTGGTGGGTGTACTAAATGCCTTCTGGGATGAAAAGGGATATATCAGCCCTGAAGAGTTTCGTCACTTCTCCAACAGCACCGTGTTGCTGGCAAAGATTCCGAAATTCGTTTACCAGAACAATGAGGTTTTTGAAGCTGCAGCAGAGGTAGCCCATTATGGGAAAGCTGCTCTTACAGGGGCGAAGGTTTCATGGAAAATCAGCAACAGGGGCTCAGTTACACTGGCCTCGGGAACATTTGATCCGCTGGACATCCCTATCGGGAATTGCTTCCCGCTGGGGAAGATCAATTTTGATTTGTCATCCATACAAGGGGCGCAACAACTACACCTTGAGCTGCATATCGATGGTACTGAATTTGCCAACGGATGGGATTTCTGGGTATACCCGGCGAAGCTTCCCACGGTTAAAAACGATGTTTACTACTGCACAGAACTGGATAAGAAAGCTGAAGAAGTACTCAGAAAAGGTGGAAAGGTATTTTTAAACGCTGCAGGAAAAGTCATTAAGGGCAAAGAAGTGGTGCAGACCTTTCAGCCCGTATTCTGGAATACGTCCTGGTTTAAAATGAGGCCACCGCATACGCTGGGCATCCTGGTGGATCCCAAAGCTGCCGCCTTCGGGGATTTCCCTACAGATTTTCACAGTGACATGCAATGGTGGGAGATTGTAAACAATACCCAGGTGATGAACCTCGAAGACTTTCCGGCAGGCTTCAGGCCATTGGTACAATCGATAGATACCTGGTTCCTCAACAGAAAACTCGCAGTCATTTATGAAGCCAAAGTGGGCAGGGGTAAACTGCTGGTGTCCAGCGCAGACCTCTCGGCAGACAAAGGACCCGCGGCCAGGCAGTTGTTTTACAGTCTGCAGAAATATATGAAATCCGGAGCCTTTAATCCCGACACGCAGGTTGATCCTGCCCTCATTAAGGATGTGTTCCTGACAGGTTCTAAGATCGTTTTTAAAACCTACACCAAAGATAGTCCTGATGAATTAAAGCCTAAACCACCAAAACAATAATTATGAAGCACAAAATGAAACTCAATAGCACTCTTTTTCTGGCTCTGATGGTCACTGCTACGCATTCCTTTGCACAGAAAACACCGGCAAAAAAATCAGTGCTGGCAGCCATGGCATCTACCAATGCCTATTTTATGAAAAAATGGCCTGATCCGGGAACATCGATCACCACCAATACTACCCGGCCAAGTAATATCTGGACCAGGGCAGTATATTATGAAGGACTGATGGCGCTGCATACTGTTGAACCTTCAAAGGAATATTACGACTATGCCACTGAATGGGGGGTAAAACATAAATGGGGATTACGTGGCGGAGTAAGTACAAGGAATGGGGATAACCAGGCCTGCGGGCAGACCTATATCGATCTGTACAATATCGATCAACAGCCTGAGCGTATTAAGGATATCAAGGAATCGATCGATCTGATGATGAAATCCGGTAAGATTGACGACTGGACCTGGATTGATGCCTTGCAGATGGGAATGCCGGTCTTTGCTAAGCTGGGGGTCTTGTATAAAGATAATGCCTATTATGAGTACATGTATAAAATGTATATGCATACCAAAACTGCCGAAGGCGGAGGTCTCTACAACAGCAAAGACCAGTTATGGTGGCGTGATAAATCTTTTGTTCCACCATACAAAGAGCCAAATGGCGAAGACTGCTACTGGTCGCGCGGCAATGGCTGGGTCATCGCAGCATTGGTAAGAGTATTGGATATTATGCCAAAAGATGCCCCTCACCGTGATGAATATCTGAAAACCTATAAAGAAATGTTATCGGCATTATTGCCTGTTCAGCGTCCTGACGGATTCTGGAATGTGAGTCTGCATGATGCAGGAAACTTTGGTGGCAAGGAAACATCAGGAACAGCGCTTTTTGTATATGGTATGGCCTGGGGCATCAATAACGGCTTTATTGATGCCAAAGTATACAAACCCGTACTGGTAAAAGCATGGAATGCCATGATCAGAGATGCGGTGACCGAGGATGGTTCCCTGGGTTTTGTACAGGGGACAGGTAAAGAACCTAAAGACGGTCAGCCGGTAACCTTTACCAGCAGACCGGATTTCGAAGATTATGGCCTCGGTTGTTTCCTGCTGGCAGGTACAGAAGTGTATAAACTGAAAAAATAAGATGAAAGCAGCATTTAAAATGAAACTGAAGCCGGGATCTGCGGCTGAATACAAAAAGCGGCATGATGAAATCTGGCCCGAACTTGCTGCTTTGCTGAAAGCAGAGGGGCTAAGTGATTATACGATTTTTCTGGATGAAGAAACACATACCCTTTTTGCGGTACAGCAGCTGAGCGGAAAAGGCTCACAGTCGTTAGGTGAGAGGGAGATCGTTAAAAGATGGTGGGCGTATATGGCAGATATCATGGAAACAAATCCTGATCATTCACCGGTTTCGGTGCCCCTGCTGCAAGTATTTCATATGGATTGATCGATATAAAATGAGGAAAACCCTGATGATATTGTCTTTGCTCGCTGCTACAGTCAGCGTGGAAGGACAAGTAAAAAAACAAGCAACCAGCCCCTGGCCAAAGGTAGAGCAGCAAATGCGGCCCTGGACCAGATGGTGGTGGATGGGAAATGCGGTGGATGAAAAAAATCTTTCAGCTGCACTTGCTGCCTATGCTGCAGCGGGAATAGGAGGAGTAGAGATTACCCCAATATATGGAGCAAAAGGTTTTGAGGACCGGTATATCGATTTCCTGTCGCCCAAATGGATAAGCATGCTGAATTTTACGGTGAAAAAGGCAGCGGCACTGGATATGGGGGTGGATATGAATACTGGCACAGGCTGGCCCTTTGGGGGACCACAAATCACCCCGGAATTTGCTGCGTCGAAACTGGTAGTCCAGCGTTATACTATTCCTAAAGGGCAAAGCCTGTCGGAACCTCTGCTGGTACAGGACGAAAAACAAAAGAAAGCAGGTGCTGTCCTGCAGGCCGTAACTGCCTATGCCACGGATGGAGAAGTTTTCAACCTCTTCGATCAGGTAGACGCTACAGGACATCTGAACTGGTCTCCGGCAGCTGCTGATGCAGAAATTTATGCCATATTTTCTGGCAGGACCCTGCAGCAGGTGAAAAGAGCCGCGCCGGCAGGTGCAGGTTATACCCTGGATCATCTGGACAAGGCCTCTGTAGATGTATATCTGAAAAGATTTGATCAGGCTTTTGCTGGAAAATCACCGGGAATCCGGTCTTTTTTTAATGATAGTTATGAGGTGTACGGAGCCAACTGGAGTCCTGCCTTCCTCAAAGAATTCAAAAGGTTAAAGGGATATAATCTCAGCAGCCATATCAGAGAACTCACAGGTAAAGATTCTACCAGCACCGAAAGCGGCAGGCTGAAATCTGATTACCGGGAAACAATGAACCAGCTGCTGCTGGAAAACTTCACTCAGAACTGGACGGAATGGGCACACCGCTACAAGAGTAAAACCAAAAACCAGAGCCACGGTTCTCCGGGAAACCTTTTAGACCTCTATGCCACGGTGGATATTCCCGAAACGGAAACTTTTGGCTCCAGCCATTTCGATATTCCCGGACTGAGGCGCGACAAAGCGGATATCCGCAATGTAGATCCCGATCCGATGATGAGCAAGTTTGCCAGCTCTGCGGCACATACCGGTGGAAAGACACTGGTATCTTCAGAAACCTTTACCTGGCTGACAGAGCATTTTAAAACCTCCTTTTCACAGGCAAAACCCGAAGCAGAGCAGTTGTTCCTGTCGGGCATCAACCACATTTTTTATCACGGTACGACCTTTTCACCGCCCGATATCCCTTTTCCGGGATGGCTTTTTTACGCCTCCGCGAACATGGTACCCGCAAATAGTCTCTGGCCACATCTGAAGGGCATGGACGATTACTTCAGCCGTTGCCAGTCGCTCCTGCAGGCGGGCAAGTCTGACAATGAACTGCTGATCTACTGGCCGGTTTATGATGCATGGGCCAGCCCGAAGGGGCTGGATATGCCGATGAAGGTTCACGATGTGGATGAATGGCTCTACCCGACAGAATTTTACAGGCAGAGCCTGAAACTGGCGGAACTGGGGTATTCCTTTGATTTTGCATCCGACCACATACTGGCGAAGGCAAAAGCAAGTCGGGGCCAACTGCTGACCTCAGCACAGGCCAGTCCCTATCAGACGCTCATTGTGCCTGCGGCCCGCTATATGCCACTGAAAACACTGGAGGATATCCTGGCACTGGCAAAAAATGGAGCAACGGTGATCTTTCAGGAGCTGCCTGAAGATGTTCCCGGCTGGAGCAACCTGGAGCAGAACAGGGCAGCATTTAAAAGCCTGATTGCCGGTATGGGATTAAAATCCCTGAGCACTGGGCTGATGGGGAATACCTACGGAGCCGGTCAGCTGCTGCAGGCAAGGGATTTACATCAGGCACTGCAGTTCAAAAAAATTGAAGGAGAACAACTGAGCCGCACAGGATTGAAGTTTATCCGCCGGAAATTAAACGAGGGCAAATATTATTTCCTGGTGAACCATACGGCGAAAACTATTGATGAATGGATTCCATTGCAGGCAAAGGCTAAGACTATCACCATTCTGGATCCTCAGAGCGGGGATTATGGTCAGGCCCTTACACAAGATAAGGAGGGCAGAACCTGGGTGAAGGTTTGCCTGCAGCCGGGTGAAACGCTGTTCCTCCAATCAGGGACAAAAAAAGCAGATAAATCATGGGTTTATCTTTCTCAACCTGCAAAGGCATTACGACTGGATAAGGACTGGAACCTGCATTTTACGCAGGGAGGACCTGCTTTACCGGCAGATAAACACCTGGACAAACTGGTGTCCTGGACTGCACTGAATGACTCTTTAACTACTGCATTTTCGGGTAGCGGAGTGTATTCCAATACGTTCATGTTGCCGCAAAAGCTACAGCGGGAATATGTGCTTGATCTGGGCAAGGTCAATGAAAGCGCGCATGTATGGGTAAATGGCAGGGATGCCGGATTCATCTGGAGTATCCCTTTCCGGGCAAGGATAGGCAAGTTGCTGAGGCCAGGTAAAAACACTATTAAAATTGAGGTAGCCAACCTGATGGCAAACAGGATCAGGTATATGGATCAGCATCATATGCCCTGGAGAAATTATCATGAAATCAACTTCGTCAATATTAATTACAAACCCTTCGATGCTTCTGTATGGGAGCCTATGCCATCAGGACTGATCGGTCCTGTGCAGATTACAGGTTACAATTAGGGTGATATTTGGTTTACGCAATCGTTTGCGTACTTTGTGCAAAGTTTAGCTATTCCGATTTAGCTAAACTTTGTACTTTGAACAGGCAACCAATTATAACACCAGCAGATGAAACTAAATGATTTTTTCAACTATATACAAGTTGACGGGTACTCTGCCATCCCTAAATATTTACAAATAACCAAGTCTGTTTTAACCGCTATTGAACTGGGCAAGTTAAAGAAAAATGACACCCTGCCCTCCATCAATGAGGTGAGTTATGAACTTGAAATCTCGCGTGACACCGCAGAAAAGGGCTATAAACACCTTAAAAATCTGGGCATACTAGGATCTATTCCAGGTAAAGGTTATTATGTACTGAATGAGGACTACCATCAGAAGCTGAAAATTTGCCTGATGTTCAACAAGCTCAGCAACCACAAGAAGATCATTTACGATGCTTTTGTAGATGCCATTGGCGAGCATGTAGCTATCGATTTTTATATCTATAACAACGATTTTTCCTTGTTTAAGGAGCTACTGACTACCAAAAATGAGCAATATTCCCATTATGTGATCATCCCTCATTTCATTGAAGCCAGTGTGGATGAGTATGAAATCTTAAATACCATCCCCAAAAGCAAGCTGATCCTGATGGACAAAATGATTCCCGGAATTGAAGGGGAATTTGGCTCAGCTTATGAGAATTTTGAAAAAGATATCTTCCAGGCACTGGAAAAAGCGCTTGATCCCCTGCATAAGTACCATACACTCAAGTTGATTTTTCCTGAACAAACGTATTTTCCTGAAGAAATCAAAAAAGGTTTCAGTAAATTCTGTGATCAGTATGGCTTTATACAAAAAGTTGTGAATGATGTGGCTCATGAACCGATCAGTGAAGGAGAGGTGTTTATCAACCTGATGGAAGATGACCTGGTAACGCTGATAGAAAGAATCAAGATGCTCAATTTTAAAATTGGTAAACAGGTAGGGCTGATCTCCTATAATGAAACCCCCTGGAAAAAGATTATCCTAAATGGGATTACTACAATTTCTACTGATTTTCAGAAGATGGGACGTATCGCTGCAGACCTGATTCTCAGAAATTCCAGGGAACAGGTGGAGGTGCCGTTTTATTTAACGCTTCGAGACTCACTCTGATCTTGCGCTAAAGCGCTACCTTTGCAGAAATGGAATATTTCAAACAGCTTCTGGATCTGCTGAAAACAGAGAAAGAAGAAGACCAGAACGCCTACCTGAAACTTACTGAATCCGCAACCGTTGCAGAACGCCGGGCAAATGGATTAACCTGGTACCCGATCGCTATACGGGGCTCCGAAATGAGCAGGGGAGATTATCTTACGGTAGAACTGGAACGCACCACGCATCAGGATATCAATCATCAGCTTCGCTTTGGTGCCGCTGCGGTGCTGTTTTCCAATCATGATCCCAAAACTGACCGTGTGGAGGGGGTGATTTCACACTCCGCTGGAAATAAACTGAAGATTACCCTTCGCACAGATGAACTGCCCGACTGGGCGCGCGACGGCAAACTGGGAGTGGATGTGCTGTTTGACAACAATAGTTATGATGAAATGCAGCAGGCACTTAAAACTGCCGCGGCGCGTGTGGAGCATAAAGAAGATGGGCAGCTCCCGAGGATCCTGACCGGACTTGCTTCGCCCACGTTCCATCCCGATACCTTTACCTATGCGATACCGGCACTCAATACCAGACAACAGCAGGCCGTTGATCAGATCCTTTCTGCCAATGAGCTTGCCATCGTTCATGGCCCTCCCGGTACCGGTAAGACTACCACCCTTGTGCAGGCAATTAAGGCGCTGATCAAGAGAGACCATCAGCAGATTCTGGTGGTTGCCCCAAGTAATACGGCAGTGGACCTGCTCAGTGAGAAACTGGCTGATGAGGGACTGAATGTGCTGAGGGTAGGAAATCCTGCACGTGTATCTGAGCGCTTAACAGCGCTGACACTGGATAATAAAATGGCTGAACACCACAGCATGAAGGAGCTTAAAAACCTGAAGAAGCAGGCCAACGAGTATAAAAAGATGGCCCATAAGTACAAACGTGATTTTGGACGAGCCGAACAGGAACAGCGAAAAGCTTTGTTCAATGAAGCCTACAAAATCATGAAGGAAGTGGGTAATACCGAAGAATATATCATTGATGACCTGGTCGACAAGGCGCAGGTGATCACCGCCACGCTGGTGGGCTCCAATCATCATACAGTGAGGGGGCGTCAGTTTCACACTGTGGTGATCGACGAGGCGGGGCAGGCGCTTGAACCCGCCTGCTGGATACCCTTGCTCAAAGCAAAAAAGGTCATATTTGCCGGAGACCATTGCCAGCTTCCGCCCACCATCAAATCAACTGTTGCAGCGCGTAATGGGCTGAGCACTACCTTGCTCGAAAAATGTGTGGCTGCACATCCGGAAGCTGTAACACTGCTGGAGGAGCAATACCGCATGAATGAACAGATCATGGGCTATTCTTCACAGGTATTCTATGAAGGAAAACTGATTGCGCACCCTTCCGTAGCGACCCGGGTTATATTTGAGGGCGAGGCACCTCTTGCTTTTATTGATACTGCCGGCTGTGGCTTTGACGAAAAGAGCGAGGGTACGAGCACAACTAATCCTGAAGAAGCCGTATTTCTGATCCGGCACCTTACACTGCTGGTAGAGCAGATCGCAAAAAGTGATTCATATTCCGATTTTCCATCGGTAGCGATCATCTCACCCTATAAACAACAGGTGTACATACTCAAAGATTTACTCCTTAACTCATCAGAATTACAATTGTATGCCGATAAAATAAGTGTAAATACGATCGATAGTTTTCAGGGCCAGGAGCGCGATATCGTATACATCAGTCTGACGCGAAGCAATACCGAAGGAACGATAGGTTTCCTCGCAGACATCAGGAGGATGAATGTAGCGATGACCCGTGCCAGGAAGAAACTCGTGGTAATCGGGGACAGTGCAACCCTGTCGCGATCAGCCTTCTACTCAGATTTTATCAGCTATGCTGAAAAACATGAGTCCTGGAGCAGCGCATGGGAGTATATTGAATCTTAAAAGTAAGTTTAGTATATTAGTAGTAATGGTTTCGAACAAAAGTTACATCGACAATCTG
This sequence comes from Pedobacter sp. MC2016-15, assembly GCF_026239695.1. Classification (GTDB taxonomy): domain Bacteria; phylum Bacteroidota; class Bacteroidia; order Sphingobacteriales; family Sphingobacteriaceae; genus Pedobacter. The sequence goes on from NZ_JAPIVS010000003.1 coordinate 716,400, forward strand.
GTCAGGGTGCTTGCGGCAAACCCTGCTATAGAAAAAGCTTACTTTGGTCTGCTCTATAATGAACAACAGGAAAAGGACGATCTGTATCTGGCTATTGAACACCAGGGCATGGCAGAAGAAATACAGACCATGACCGATATCGTGAGGCAGACCTTTCTTCCGAACAGGGAGATTTTTTTTACCTCTACGGCTGTTCAACCGGAGTTTTTCGAATTTATAGAAAGCAGCAACTTTCCCTTTTATATCAAAAACCGATCGCTGCCACTAAATATGGCGATCATGAACCAGTGGTTTGATCCCGAAGCATACCGGAGCCATCTGTTGTTCCAGGTGAGAACCGCAAAGGTGACCTCTTTGTTCAAAGATTTTGATCCCATGAGTAATGTGCTGAATTTCCAAACCTTTGTGAGGAATGGCAGGGAGTTTATTCCTTTGTTTTCGGAAAGGGAGATGATTTTCAAGAGCGGCATGACAGAGGTGCCCTCTGATCTGACGGTACTGGAGTTCGACTGGGCAAGGATTGATGAATCGGCAGTCAGAAAGGACAGACTGTTCTTTTATGTACTCAACCCCGGGACATCCTTTGAAGTTGAATTCAATGCCTGAGCTGTATTCCTTGACAAAGGGATTACACCATTCATTTTGAACAAAAAAATAGATCTGTATCTTTAAAAAATCTTAACAGCCCCTTTTAAAGGCCAATTTCGACTCATAAAGATGAATAAGTTTCAAGTATACGCAGATCAGTTTATTGCCAGGCTCATTGATCAGCTGCCTAATTTTTTCCTGGCTCTTTTTATCCTCCTTGCCGGGATTTGGTTTATTAAACGCTTTATCCGCTTTTTGCACAGGCGCTTTCATAGAAACAGCATCGATGTTTCATTAAGTGAGTTCCTGATCAGTATCATCAATGTGGTACTTTATGTATTGCTGATCATTTCCTGTGCTTCGATGATCGGTATCCAGACCAGTTCCTTTGTAGCCGTGCTGGGAGCTGCGGGGCTGGCTGTGGGCCTTGCCTTACAGGGAAGCCTTTCCAATTTTGCCGGTGGCGTGCTCATCCTGCTGTTTAAACCGTTCAGGGTAGGCCATTTTATCACATCCAACAACAATGTTTCCGGAACGGTGCTGAAAATAGATATTTTATATACAACCCTGAAAGCTGGAAACGGCACGACGATCTACGCCCCAAACGGTCCTCTGGCAAATGCGGTCATCAACAATGTATCAGACAACCAGACACGTCAGGCAGAATACCGGTTAAATGTTGCATATGATACCAATATAGACGATGCCCGTCAAGCAATTCTTGCTATATTAGCTCATGATAAACTGATACTCGAAGAGCCTAAACCGGCTGTGCTGGTAGGCGCCCTCAATGAAAAGGGGGTAGAGCTGATCATCAGAGCATGGATCGAAAATGCTAACTTTTGGCCGGTTTATCACGCAAACTACCAAAAGCTGGTAGAAACAGTGAGCACTAATCATATTAATTTGCCTGCTACCACGGCCCAGATTACCCTGGTTAACCAGCCAGCACAATAAGGTATTTACCCCAACACAATGAACGAAGAATTTTACCGCCATATCTATACAAAACAAAACCAGCTGGAGCTGATTCCTTCAAATAAAGTAATATCCGACTGGGCGGTGAACCTGTTGAATTTAGTTTACCCGGAGCGGCTCGCCGCAAGGGAATATAGCCTGACGCAGATCGAAGAACTGTTCGGCGTCTCACAGCAGGAGCTGCTGGGTATTCTGCATACCACAAAGGCCTGCAGCAACTGTAGTATTGAGAAGGTTGCCGCAACGTTCTACAAGGACCTTCCTGAGTTATACCGGAAGATGAATACCGACATCAGGGCCACACTTGAGGGCGATCCTGCGGCGCAGAGTGAGTTTGAGATCATCAGGAGTTATCCCGGTTTTCTGGCGGTATCCTTTTACAGGATTGCCCACCATCTCCTTAAACTGGGCATTCCCCTTATTCCAAGGATACTTACAGAATATGCCCATTCCGTAACCGGAATTGACATCCATCCCGGGGCAGTCATCGGCGAGTATCTGTTTATCGATCATGGCACCGGGATCGTGATCGGTGAAACAACCGTGATTGGTGATCATGTGAAACTCTACCAGGGAGTTACCCTGGGTGCGCTCAGTGTGGATAAATTTATGGCCAATACCAAAAGACACCCCACGATCGGTAATCATGTGATCATTTATTCCGGGGCTACGATTCTCGGGGGCGATACCTTTATCGGTGAAAACAGTATCATCGGCGGTAACGTATGGCTGACTAAAAGTGTGCTGCCCGACTCAACTGTTTATCATCAGTCGGCCATGAAAGTAATAGAAACAAAAAACAAGAATTAGACATGGGAAACATTATAGACTGCATCGGCAATACCCCATTGGTGGAAATACAGAAGTTAAATCCCAATCCTGCGGTAAAGATCTTTGCCAAGCTGGAAGGGAATAACCCTGGCGGAAGTGTCAAAGACAGAGCGGCATTGAATATGATCCGCAGTGCAATGGAACGTGGAGAAATCACCAAAGGTTCAAAACTGATTGAAGCCACCAGCGGCAACACTGGAATCGCATTAGCGATGATTGCCGGTATTTATGGATTGGACATCGAGCTGGTGATGCCCTCAAATTCTACCAGGGAACGTACATTAACCATGGAGGCCTATGGCGCAAAAGTAACTTTGCTGGAGTCTATAGAAGTATGCCGTGATTATGCTGAAGAAAAAGGTGCACAGCCAGGATATTTCCTGCTGGATCAGTTTGCCAATAAAGATAATTACCTCGCTCACTATAAAACTACAGGTCCGGAAATCTGGAGAGATACTGATCAGCAGATCACACATTTCGTCAGCTCTATGGGTACTACCGGAAGCATCATGGGAAATTCCATGTTCCTGAAAGAACAAAACCCGGAGATCCAGATTATAGGGTGCCAGCCAACTGAAGAATCGTCTATTCCTGGTATCAGAAGATGGCCTGAAGCTTATCTGCCAAAGATTTTTGATGCAAGAAGGGTAGATCGCACGATGGATGTATCTCAGGAGGAGGCATCACGTTTTGCCCGCGAGATGGCCAGAACTGAAGGTATATTTGCCGGTATGAGCAGCGGCGGAGCATTGGCATGTTCCCTGAAACTTGCTGCAGAACTTTCCTCGGGACTGATCGTCTTTATCGCATGCGACAGAGGAGACAGGTATTTAAGCAGCGACCTCTTTATCGGATAGAGGCCGCTGCAAAATTTCTATTTTTTCTTTGGAGCACTGTAAAGCTGGGCATCAACCACAGCAATAGTCACCATATTTACAATCTCACGCACAGAACTGTCCATCTGCAAAACGTGTACAGGTTTATCCAAACCGATCAGGATTGGTCCAACAGCTTCCACATTTCCCAGTTCCTGCAGTAACTTGTAGGCGATGTTTCCAGATTCCAGATTAGGGAAGATCAACGTGTTTGCCGGACTACCTTTCAGGGTAGAGAACTCATAGTTGCCCTGTAACAGCTCACTGTTCATGGCAAAGTTAGCCTGCATCTCGCCGTCAACAATCATCGTAGGATATTTTTCTTTCAGCAATGCTGTAGCAGTCCTTGTTTTCTCCGGAACAGTTCCGTTATTGGAACCGAAGTTAGAGTAAGATAACAGCGCTACCCTTGGTGTTACGTTGAAACCTTTTACCGTTTCATGGATCATCGCAGTAATATCCACCATGTCCTGCGCTGTAGGATCAGGGTTTACCGTAGTATCTCCCAAAAATACAGGACCTTTTTTAGTCAGCATCAGGTACATACCAGCGATCTTTTTCACACCTGGTTTGGTACCGATTACCTGCAGGGCAGGTTTTAGGGTCGACTTATAATTCTTGGTCAATCCAGAGATCAGCGCATCTGCCGCACCAAACTGAATCATGCTCGCTCCATAATAGTTACGGTCGCGTACCAGCTTTCTGGCTTCGTATAAAGTAATACCGCGTCTCTGACGTCTCTGGTACAGATGTTCTGCAAATTTCTCAGAATCTTCAGTTCCCTGCCATGGATCAATAATTTCTATATCTCCCAATTCAATACCATGTTCAATGATAATCTGCTGGATGCGTGTTACACTTCCCAGCAGGATTGGTGTAGCGATACCTTCATCCTTCACAATCTGGGCAGCTTTTAAGATCTTGTAGTTATCCGCTTCCGCAAACACAATACGCTTAGGGGCAGATTTGGCTTTGTTGGCCAGGTTTCTCAGGATCTTATCATCAGCACCCAGTCTCAGACGCAGCTCTTCCTCATAGGCAGCCCAGTCTGTAATCGTTTTACGTGCTACGCCAGAGTCGATTGCAGCCTTTGCCACAGCCGAAGAAACGATGCTGATCAGCCTGGAGTCGATCGGTTTTGGAATGATATAATCTTTACCGAATTTCAGGTTTTTAGCTTTATAAGCCAGGTTTACAATTTCCGGAACAGGGAGTTTTGTAAGTTGAGCAATAGCTTTTACTGCTGCAATCTTCATCTCTTCGTTGATGGATGTTGCCCTTACGTCGAGCGCACCACGGAAGATGTAAGGGAAGCCCAGTACATTGTTCACCTGGTTAGGGAAGTCAGAACGCCCTGTAGCCATGATGATGTCCTTACGGCAGTTGATCGCCACGTCGTACGCGATTTCCGGATCAGGATTTGCCAGCGCAAATACGATTGGGTTTCTGGCCATCGACTGAACCATCTCTGCAGACACTACATTTGCTGCAGAAAGTCCCAGGAATACGTCTGCACCTTTCATGGCCTGCGCCATGGTGGTGATATCTTTCCTTGAGGTCGCGAAATCCATACGGATAGGGTCAAGGTCGGTACGGTCAATATTTACAATGCCGTCTTTATCAAAGACCAGCATGTTTTCTTTTTTAACCCCTAATTTCAGGTATAATTTGATGCATGATACGGCAGCAGCGCCGGCACCGCTGACAACCAGTTTAATTTTCTCCAGCTTTTTACCCTGCAGTTCACAGGCATTCATCAGCGCTGCACTGGTGATAATCGCCGTTCCATGCTGATCGTCATGCATTACAGGGATATTCATCTCCTCCTTCAGGCGTCTTTCGATCTCAAAGCACATCGGCGCCGCAATATCTTCAAGGTTGACCCCACCGAATGTAGGTTCCAATGCTTTTACTACCGTGATAAACTCGTCAACACTGGCAGCATTTACTTCCAGGTCGAACACATCAATGTCTGCAAATATTTTGAACAGCAGTCCTTTACCTTCCATTACCGGCTTGCTCGCTGCAGGACCGATATTTCCTAAACCAAGAACCGCTGTACCGTTACTGATGACGGCAACCAGATTTCCTTTAGCTGTATACTTATATACATCTTCAGGATTTCTGTAGATCTCCATACATGGTTCTGCAACTCCGGGCGAATAGGCTAGTGCTAAATCTCGTTGTGAATTGGTAGGTTTGGATGGCACCACCTCTATTTTACCTGGTCTGCCATTCGAGTGATAATCTAATGCGTCCCGCTTACGGTTTGTTGTATTACTCATCTTGTATATGCTTCGTGATTTTTTGCTGGAAGACCGCTGTCTTCAACAAATTCAAATAAAAGGACGAAAGTAGGTATATGTTTAAAATAATACTAGCATTCAGGGTTGAATTTCCGAAATAACATTATATGTATTCACATTTAATCCAAATAGTTGCTGAAATGCCAAAAATGTAACGTACTTTACAGACTTAAATAATTGCATTAATATGACATTCCTAAATGTGGTATTAGATCCTCCGGCATACGGTTGGGCAGATACCAATGGTAATCTCTCTAAACCTACTCCTAAACAGATCTTTACCGAGTTTTTTAGCAGACTGAATATCTTTAATAACAAGAAGAACTGGCTGCCCTTTTACAGCTGGTCTAAAGTACTGATATCAGTACCTTTTCTCATGCTTTTCATCTTTCAGTATTTTAGCTGGGGATTGCTTGCTGTAGCATTTGTTTACAGTATGATCATCATGGGTACACATGGAACAATCTGGCATCACAGATATTGTACCCATAACGCTTATACATTCAGAAATAAGTTCTGGCGCTTTTTTACGCAGAACCTGACGATATCCATGATCCCTGAAGAGATTTATGTGGTTTCTCATCACGTACACCACGAGAAATCTGACATGCCGGGAGATCCATATAATGCTTCGGGAGGATTTTTGTACTGCTTTCTCGCAGATGTAAATCACCAGCCGATTGCAAAGGACCTCTCTGAAGCCGACTATCAGCGTGCGGTGAAACTCATGGTCAATACGGGGATTACGCCAAACACCTATACTCAGTATCAGAAATGGGGATCTATCGCCAACCCTTACAGAACTGTGCTTTCATGGATGCTCAACTGGGGCTTCTGGGCAGCTGTATTCTTTTTGATTGGTGGTTTCCCAATGGTATGTGCGGTATTTGGGGCTGCAGGTGTCTGGGCAGTAGGCGTGAGGACCTTTAACTATGAGGGTCACGGAAAAGGAAAAGACATGCGCAGGGACAATTGTGATTTCAACCGTGAGGATATGTCTATCAATCAGCTGTGGCCTGGTTATGTGGCCGGAGAGTGGCACAATAACCACCATTTGTATCCTGTAAGTGCAAGAACGGGTTTTCTGCCGCATCAGTTTGACCTGGCCTGGTGTTATATCCGCCTGATGTATACCCTGGGTCCGGTAACCAGCTTCAAAGATTCCAAAGTAGAGTTTCTTGAAAATCATTACCATAAAAAGTAAGCAGTTATGTATTCTAAGGAACAGGCTTCTAAGTTAAAAGAGGCATTCTGGACCACATTTGGACAATATATCGCTCCTCATCCCTCCGCTGAGGGTTTAAAAGTCAACTGGATAAATTACAAGACCGGCATCAGACACCTGCATTTCAAAATGCAGGCTGATCACCGTTCTGCCAGTATTGCTATTGAGCTGTCACATCCCGATCCGGGTATGCAGGAATTGATCTTCGAACAGTTTAGCGCCTTCAGAAAATTACTGAGTTCCTACCTGAATGAAGACTGGGATTGGCAATTGCATCTAACAGATGAAAATTATAAGACAGTCAGCCGTATCAGTAAGACACTGGAAGGTGTCAGTATTTTCAAAGAAGAAGACTGGGCGGCCCTGATTTCCTTTTTCAAACCCAGAATCATAGCGCTCGACGAATTCTGGTCTGATGCCAGTCATAGTTTCGACCTGTTCAGATAAAACTTGTGATAAAGCAGGTATTATCTACCTTTGCAAATCAGCTCTCATATTCAGCTGTTAAACTATAAATAAGGATAGATGTACGATATTTGTTGCATAGGGCATATTACATTAGACAGGATAGTAACCAGCACGGCTGAAAAACACATGGCCGGGGGCACTTCGTTTTACTTTTCAAACGCCTTGCGCCAGATGGATGTAGCATACGGACTGGTAACGGCGATTGCAGAAACTGAGATGCCTTTTGTCGACGATCTGCGTAACATGGGCACTGAGGTGATTGTATTCCCGAGTGCTAAAACCGTTTATTTTGAGAACATCTACTCTGCAAACCTGGATCACCGTACACAACGTGTATTACAGGAATCAGACCCCTTTTCTGTAGAACAGCTGCGTGATATCCAGGCAAAAATCTTCCATTTGGGGCCACTGCTCGCGAATGATATTCCCGTAGAACTGATCAAAGATCTTTCAGAGCGGGGCAAAGTCTCGCTGGATGTTCAGGGTTATCTGCGTGAGGTGAGCGGCCAGCGTGTATGTGCTGTGGACTGGTTTGAGAAAAAAGAGGCCCTTAAATATGTACATACTGTTAAAGCTGATGACGCAGAGCTGGAAATCCTGACCGGCATCAAAGGCATTGAAGAGGGCGCCAGGGAACTGGCGAGCTGGGGGGTAAAGGAAGTTGTCGTTACGCTGGCAAGTCTGGGTTCAGTGATTTATGCCGATGGGAAATTTTATGATATCCCCGCTTATCAGCCCGCTGCAGAAATTGATGCTACAGGCTGTGGCGATACCTATATTGCAGGATACCTCTACCAACGCGTAAAAGGAGCAGGTATTCAGGAAGCCGGGGAGTTTGGTGCGGCAATGGCAAGTTTAAAAATAGAATCTTCTGGTCCTTTTGATGGAACTGCAGAAGATGTCAAAAAAAAATTATTAGTAGATAAAGAAAAATAAAACGCGATTTCAAGCATTCTGAGCGTGTTTTTCGACATTTCTGAACTTTTTATTCGTCATGGAAATGTTTTTTTGAAAAAAAATCTATAGTGTAGTTTGTACACTATTAAATAGTTTGTATATTTGTATCAACAACAAAAGAAAAACACTTCCGATAAGTTGCTAAAACATTTTAGTAACTAGGAATTTAAGAGAAAACCCGTTCATACAGGTTTATATTTGGTTAGAATAGGGATGAGTCTGGATGGATCAACCCTTTCTTTTTTTTATACCAATCCTAATTCTCTTCTCCGCTGCATATTTTTCGCAGAATCTCCTTACAACAATTTTATCTGAATGAATTAATATTAACTTTGGTCAAAGCTATATAATTTAGCAATGATCCATATGAAGAAAGTTACGCTACTATTTTTTTTGATGTTCCTTACTACAGCATCATTTTCGCAGGGGATGATCAGTCTCTTTGGCCGTGCAAATGATTTCTTTGACCTGTTGAGTCAGCAGAAATTCACAGAAGCCCAGGCATTTTTTGATACCAATATGCAAGCCAAGGTTCCTGCTACCGAATTGGAAAAACTATGGACAGAACTCAATAAGCGTTACGGCAAATTTGAATCTGCAGCAGCGGTACAGGGAAAAAATCAGGGTGAATACTTCAGCGTGATCATAGATGCTAAATTTGCCAATGATACGGAGTCCTTTATTATGGGCTTTGATAAAACGGAAAAGATTGTAGGCTTTTTCCTCAAACCAAAATCTACGGCAGCTACCTATCTTAATCCTGCATACGCAGATACTACCTTATACAGTTCCAAAGAAATATATGTGACCACTCCGGGGCATAGTCTCGTAGGGATGCTGACTACCCCAAAGAAGGCCACAAATTATCCCATTGTCGTTTTGGTACACGGTTCAGGTCCAAGCGACATGGACGAGACGGTTGGCCCTAATAAACCTTTTAAAGATCTTGCAGCAGGTTTGGCTGCCAAAGGGATAGCCAGTATCAGATACGTCAAACGCACCATGATTTACTCAGGAGAATTTGGGGGTGTATTTACCGTGAAGGAAGAGACCGTAGATGATGCAGTGGCAGCAGTAGCCCTTGCCTCAACCTTGCCGGGAATAGACAAAAAAGAGATTTACCTCTTTGGTCACAGTCTCGGCGGAATGCTTGCCCCGAAGATAGCTACCCTGGCTCCATCGCTGAAAGGACTGATCCTGGCAGCCGCTCCGGCCCGGAAATTTGCCGATCTGATGGCTGAGCAAAGTCAATACTTATATGATTTGTCAAAAGACACCTCTCAAATTGTCAAAAAACAACTTACAGATGCCTTGAAAGAAGTGGAAAAAAGCAGGATTACTCAGATAGGCAGCATGAAACCTGACTCATCAATCCTGGGTATTCCCGTGTCTTACTGGGTGGACCTGAATAACTACAATCAGGTAGAGACTGCGAAAAAATTAAATAAACGCATGCTGATTTTCCAGGGAGCACATGATTTTCAGGTGGGAACGGCCGATTTTGAAGCATGGAAAACTGCTCTGGGTAAAAAAAGTAATGTGACCCTGAAATTATACCCCGATCTGAATCATTTGCTCAGCTCACAACTTGAAAAGGGCTCCGTCCTACAGTATCAACAGGCCGCAAGTGTATCAGAAACCCTGATCAATGATATTGTTGCCTGGATTAAACAGAAATAGCAACCAGCCAAAGCTGCAGGATACAGCAGAACTGTATTGCTGAATCAGCCTGGTGTAAAATATACACGATGAATGAGGGGGAACCCTCATTTTTTTTTACTTTGTAGCGATGACAAAATTTAAAGCACTACTTTTCGATCTTGACGGTACTCTCGTAGACTCAGAACATTTTCATTTTAATACCTGGAACGAACTCCTTGCAGAATCTAATATTCAGCTGGAATATACCGACTTCCTGAAAAACTATGCCGGTATTCCATTGCCTGGAAATGCGGCAAGGCTGAAGGAACTTTACCACATTGAATCCCCACTGGAATTGCTCATCTCACGTAAGGAAAACTTAACGGTAGAGCGCTTGAGAACCAGTGTCATTAATCTGATGCCCTTTGTACAGGAAACCCTTGATTTCTTTAAGAGCAGGGGACTTCAGATGGTGCTGGTGACTGCAAGTAAAAGACCTGATGTAGATGAAATGTTCAAAAAGAACGGTCTTGATCAATACTTTGATTTCCTGGTCACCAGGAGCGATGTAACCAATAGCAAGCCTGATCCCGAATCATATAACCTGGCAGTAGAAAAACTTGGATTGCAGAAATCAGAATGCCTGGTTTTCGAAGATACCTTAAATGGACTCCGTGCCGCTAAAGCAGCCGGCCTCACTTGTTTCGCCGTACAAGCTAATACCGATGATCATAATAAACTCGCCGATGCGGATCATATATTCCTCGATTTTCAGGTGGTGAGAGAGTTTTTGGTGGAGAATGAGCTGATTTAACAGCTGAGTATTACAATGATAGATAAAAAGAAACGGGGATAAGCCTAAGACCTATCCCCGTCATCTAAATTAACGCTCTCCATATAAAGACGCTGATATCATCAGTTTATTATACGTCTGACAAATTATTTTTTTGCGTTTTCCAGATAAACGGTCAGAATGCTTTTCAAATACAATTCTGGTTTTGGCATATTGATCACTGTACCAGGCTCTTTGTCCTGTGATTGCTTGATATAATTCGCCTTGATCTTTCCCCAGTCTTTAGAATATAATTCTATAAATTTCTCTACAAACTGTTTATCGGTATAATCTGTCGGAAGCTTACTGAGTACAACTGCTATCTTCTCTTCTTTTTTATGTAATACTGCCATGATGGTTTTTTAATGTGATAAAGGTACGCTTATTTGTTAAGCTAAACTTTTATCCTGTCCATTTGTTTGTACGATGTTACGCATTGCATTGTTCATCAAATTCAAAATTTATGGCAGGTCAATTGAAAGAGGGGGGATTGTTTGAATTTTTTACAGCATGTTTACAGGATCTGTATAATGCGGAGAAAAAATTTGTAAAATGTGCGGCAGCGTTATCAATTGCGGCTTATACGGTTGAACTTCAAACCGCCCTGCTATCGCAGTCGCAGGAGTCTGAAAAACACATTGAGCGACTGGAGCAGGTGTTTAAACACCTTACACTTGTCCCCGGAGAGGGGAAATGCAAGATCATTGAGCTGCTGAGCGACAAATCAGCCGATATCGTTAAGACCGTAGAAACTGGTACTGCGCTGCGCGATACCGCCATCATCTACGCTGTGCAACTTATTGGCCATTACAAAATTGCCTGTTACGGAAGTTTGATCTCCCTGCTGGAAGAGATCGAAGAGGACAATGCCCAGGTATTGCTGGAAAGATGTCTGTCGGATGAAAAACATGCAGATACACAACTGACCCAGCTCGCCATTTTGGTGATTAATCCGGCAGCGAAGAGAGAATCTGTGTAGCCACTTATTTCTTTTGTTGTCGCATGCACTGGTGATACAGTTCGGCAACCTGGAAATATTTTTCTTTCCAGTTGTCTCTGTCAAGCTCCAGCTCGTCATAGCTCATGGAAGGCTCTGTGCGTTGTTTCCGGTGTGGATCCATCTCAGGGAAGGCCTCTGCAAAATCATAATTGAGTATCTTCCCATATTTAATGAGGATACCAAATGAAAGATCGGATTTTTTGATATGGTTATAAAATGTAGACCTGTCGAAGCCGGCCGCTTCCGTCAATACATTAATCTTGATCCCTTTTTTACGGACCAGCTCGTTCAGATATTCGCCTCTATGTTTCTTAAAATCCTCGTTTTTCACTATAAACAAGGTAAAAGTTTAATATTTGAAAATTTTCTACATTTTATTTTAATTTATCTACATTTATGTAGATATTTGTTGACGTTATGTAGAGCTTTACTCTCTATTGCACTGAATTACTCTACAGTATTTGGGGTGATTGATCAAATATTTTGTGATCAGAGAAGAATAGAATCAAAATATAGCTTCTTCAGATTGAATGATTAAGCTTTGATGTGGCTCGTAACAGAAATCTGGTAAATTTCAATTCTTACGAGATCTATCATGCAGCCGGACCCTACATTTGTAGGGTCGGTTGCTTTTATAGCGTACCTGTCCGTAGATGTTAAATGTACTACTAAATCAGTAGTCTTTGATTAATTATTTTATATTTGCTGACGAGATACATTCATATTAAATGCAGGAACAGGGAAGCACCACACCACACGAAGCCAGACACGAATCAAAACAACACACTGAAGGCAAACATCCCGTAAGGGGAGAAAAATATTGGCGCATCATAGCTGGCAGATGTTTATTCGCACTGGCTTTTATGATTATCGGTCATCTGATCGCTTCCTTTTATCCCATGACCAACCTGATCAATGCCTTCAAAGCCTTTGGAAATACCCTCGGTCTTGAATCTGCATTTGGCTGGATGTTGCTCGCCGGTTTCATCGCGCAACTGGTTGATGGCGCTCTGGGCATGGGTTACGGTGTGATTTCTACGACAGTACTGCTATCCACCGGTTTAAACCCCGCTGCCATCAGCGGAAGTATCCACACTGCCGAAATGTTTTCCAGCGGTGCTTCGGGATTCAGCCATTACCGCTTTGGCAATATCAATAAAAAACTTTTTAAAACCCTGCTGTTGCCGGGAGTGCTGGGCTCTGTATTGGGTGCAGTATTACTTTGTTATCTGGGAGAGGAATATGGCGACTGGCTCAGGCCAACATTGTCGGTTTATACGTTATTGCTGGGAGCGAGGATTTTACTCAATGCTTTTAAAAAGAAAAATGAATCCCGTAAGGTGAAACATGCCGGATGGCTGGCCGGTGCAGGCGGATTTCTGGACTCATTTGGTGGGGGAGGCTGGGGTCCATTGGTAACAAGTACCCTCATTGCCAAAGGCAAAACACCACGTTATATTATAGGTACTGTGAGTCTGACAGAATTTTTCGTTACCCTTGGCAGCGCGCTTACCTTTTTTATCATCCTCGGAACAAGCCATATTCAAACCATTGCAGGCCTCATCATTGGTGGTGTACTCGCTGCACCTATTGCCGCAAAAATGGCCGGGAAACTGAATACGAAAACTATCCTGATTGCTGTAGGTGTCCTTGTCATTATCTCCAGCGCCAGAACTATCCTCAAAACCACCGGGCTGCTGTAAGTTTTTCTCAAACATTTTTGTAATGTCTACTAAAATGTATTCCCTACGTTGCAGCTAAATGAAGTGTTCTATCAGAATAGCTGCAGGTTATTTGCTGCCTGCTGGCCGCCCCCTGTAGCTGCGGTCTTAACCATCAGCTTTGCTTTATGTATATTGATCCAGCTGGTGTAATTCTCCTGCTGGATCGGTGTTTTCAAAAGCTCCACGGAGAGTTGCAACAGGCTGATCCTGTTTTCTACAATTGTTCTGTACTTCTGAAATGAATGTTGTATTTGTTGTTCCGACTTTGTTTTTGGTTTGATCCTGATGTTTTTATTGACATGGTTCAGCACGGACAGGTTGATTTCCTTGATAAAATAACTTACTGCAGATTCAATCCTTGCCTGCAGGGCTGCCTGATCAGCAAAGCCATTTTCCTTGTGCAGGTTTTTCAGCTGGGTCTGAAACCGTTCAGATACTGACATCAGCTCTGTTACAGATTTTTTGAGCTGCGCCAGCAATGCCCTGAATTCAGGAAGATTCGTCTTTACGATTTCCGCATTGGAAAGCAGCGCTTCGAGGCCAACCAGCATCTGGTTAAAGGAGAACCGGTTTAGTACCAGCTGCAGGATAAACTTCTCCTGTTCAGTAACCATAATCCCATCCATATCTTCTTCCCTTGCCGGCTTCATATAGCCGATCACTTCGGGGTTAGACCTTAGGCTTTCCGTATTGATCTTAGATCTCAGGATCAGTCCGTTGAGTGTTCTCACGCGGCTCAATGCCACATATACCTGCCCGGCAACAAATGATTTGCCGGCATCAATGATCGCACTGTCAAATGTGAGTCCCTGACTTTTGTGAATCGTTACTGCCCAGGCCAGCTTTACCGGATACTGTGAAAACTCGCCCACCTGTTGCTGTACAATGGTCTGTTCATCATCAGTTTTATAGTCGAACGACTGCCATGAGGTTCTTTCCAGCAGCAGATCGTCCTCATCCGGAAAGGATACATAGATTTCAGTATCCCGGATAGATTTCACCTTTCCGATCTTGCCGTTATAAAACTTCCGCTCATCGCCCGTATCGTTTTTGATAAACATGATCTGTGCACCTTCCTTCAGCTTCAGGCTCTGTTCCGCCTGCAGACCGGCTTCACGAAACTCACCGCTGAGCTCGCCGTCAAAGGTATATTCTGTTCCCGGCAGTGCATCCAGTTTCTCCTTGTTGATGGCCGTCGCTTCCGCATTGTGCGAAGTAATAATGATGGGGTTTAATTCTTCCGAAGCCGCAAATGTGGGATTATACCTGTTGTTCAGTAAGGACAGGGTAGTATCATCGATCTGGTTATTTCTGATGGAGTTGAGGATATTGATAAACTCCGGTTCCGTCTGCCGGAACACGGTAGTGAGTTCAATCTGCAGCAAGGGATTTCTGCTGATGACATGGCTGTCGAAAAAGTAAGGGGAGAGGTATGCAGTCCTTAAAAAGGCCCAGTCTTCCCTTTTGATCACTGGTGGCAGCTGGTACAGATCGCCGATCAGCAGCAGCTGCACACCACCGAAGGGGGCATTGTTTTTTCTGACAAAACGCAATATGGAATCGATGACATCCATCAGGTCGCATCGTACCATCGATACCTCGTCGATCACCAGCAGCTCCAGCTCCAGAAACAGGTTCATCTTTTCCCGGTTATAGCTGGAATCTGAGACGAGCGACTGGATGGACATAAATCCTGCCTGCAGATTTTGCAGACTGATATCTCCGGGGAAAAATGAACCGCTGGGTAACTGGAAAAATGAATTGATGGTCGTACCTTTTGCGTTCATGGCCGCTACACCTGTTGGGGCAACGATTACCATCTTTTTGGAACTCGTTTCCTTAATCTTTTTTAAAAGCGTAGTTTTTCCTGTTCCTGCCTTTCCTGTAAGAAAAATATTCTGATTGGTGTAATCAATAAAAGAAAGTATTTTGTCAAAGATGGAATTGGCAGTCGTCATGGTACTCATACCGCAAAAATAAGGATTATTTAAGGATTAGAACACATATCCGATACTGGTCATGTAGTTTCTTGGTGTACCCGGAAACAATCTGTTGAAATCATAACCTCCGATCCAATGTGTTTTATCAAAGATATTATTGAAGTTAACCGCCATTTTGAATTTCTTTACAGAATAAGACAAGGCCGCATTCACCAAAGTATATCCCGGAAGCTGTAAGGCACTGTTCAGGGTATTTCTTTTGGTTACATAGTTGGAACCGATGGCGATGCCAAGACCTTTCAGCTCTCTGCTGCCAAATACATATTTAGCCCATACGTTACCCTGCGAACGGGGAGCATTCGGCATCAGCGTACCCACCTCTTCAGCTACATCACTTTCTGTAATGATAGCTTTATTGTACGAGAAGTTTGCCAGAATGCTCAGATTCGCATTTACAGAACCATAAATATCCGTTTCTATACCCGTAGAACGTTGTTCACCCACCTGACGTAACAAATCAGGATTAGCATCATCATTCGCGTTGATCAGGATGTTTTTCTCTTCAATACGGTAAGCAGCAATATTAATTGCCAACCGCTTTTCAAACAATTCCATCTTCACACCACCTTCGATCATTTTTCCCATCAGCGGATCAAAAGGACCTCCAAAAACTGCAGCATTACCTACAGTAGCAGCTCCCTGTGGCTGATAACTCTCCGTATATGTTCCGTAGATGCTTAAGGGCGCTATTGGTGTAAACACTAAACCAACCCGCGGCAAGAGGGCCGACTGATCTACCTTCTGCTCGTCTGCTTCTCCGGCTTTGATCAGATCCACATAATACTCTTTGCGGAGAGCCAGCAACAGCTGGAATTTGTTCCATTTAACCTGATCCTGGATATAAACGCCATTTACATAATATTTGCTGGGCGTATTTTCATTGATGGTTGCAGAGGTAAAGTAATCACTCATCAGCGCAAAGGAGTAATCGGGGTTGGTGAGGTCAAAATGAGGCACGTTTGGCACTGGTCTGTTGTTAACGATCAGGTATCTGCTGCTGTTTGCCGGATTGTAACTGTTGATGGTGCCCGTATTGGCAGCATTACGATATCCCCTGGCACTGATCGAAGAATTGTTGTCCTTTGGAAAAGCACTTTGTATATAATCGTAACCAAATAAAACTTTGTGTGTCAGCGGACCAGTTTTCAGATCGTAAGTTCCATAAAGCGTCAGGTTATCCGTATTATTGGTGGTGAACCTCCTGGAGGCACGCATTTCCATCAGTGTGGGGATCGGCAATCCGGCTGCATCTACAGCATAATTATTGGATGTCCTGTGTTCCATCAGATCTTCTTTCCAGAAAAATTTCATGTACGAGGCATTGATACTCAACTTATCAGATATCTTCCGCTGAATGGAGATCGTTGAAAACAAGTTTGTCTGTTTCAGGAAATCATTGTCTTTACCAATGGCAAAAGAAATCGGTGTACTGTAAAGTAACTCCGCACCGGCACCGGCAGTGGCACCAAAAATTGGCTGTCCACGGTCCAGGCGACCATTAGTTCTGGAATAGACCATCTCAAAATTCACTTTGGTTTTATCATCTGGTATAAATGAAAAAGAAGGGGCAATCACAATATCCTCGCTGCCCTGCAAAACACGGAAGGAGCCTGCATTCTGATAGGCCAGGTTTAAGCGGTACAGGAAGGTCTTTGCGCTGTCGATCGGACCAGTAAAGTCAGTCGCGATTCTGGTGGTGTTATAACTACCGGTAGAGAGCATGACCGACTTCCGGTCTTCGTTCAGCGGCTTTTTTGTGATGATATTTACAGTACCACCCGGATCCGTATTGGCAAACATGGCAGATGCCGGACCTTTGATGACCTCCATTTTTTCTACGTAGGGAAGGAGGGATGAGCTCCAGCCATTAGAAATAGTTCTCAGGCCATTGATCAGTGAGTTGGATGCACGGAAGCCCCTGATCACAATATCATTGTCATAAGTAGAAAATGCATTTACCCCACTCATGTTTTTTATCAGGTCGATCGTACGGAAGGCCTGCTGGTCTTCTATCACTTCTTTGGTGACATAACTGATAGCCTGTGGGATATCGCGCAAAGCGGTTTCCGTTTTTGATCCCGAGAAAGAACCGCTGGCCTTGTAGGACCTTTCTTTCCGGCCGGTGATCTCCACATTTTGAAGCTGCCCACTGTCTTCTGCCAGCGCTGCATTAAAGTGATGCAGGCTTTCTGTTGTCAGATCTGCTTTCTTGAGCTGTATTTTATAGCCAATGAAGCTAAACCTCAGGGTATATTTCCCAGGCTTCAATTGCAATTGGTAATGTCCCTGCGCATCCGTAGAGGTGCTGGTTTTCAGTTCTTCCACTCTGACTGATACATTCGGGACCGGTTTCCCTTTTTCATCTTCAACCCTGCCTTCAATGACAAGGTCTGTTGTCGTTTGTGCCTGTGCGTTATCACTCAGCATTCCAAGGGATATCCCTGCAATGGTGAGGAGCTTAAGTAAAGTTGTTCTCATCTCTCTATTTTTAATAAGTCTAAATTGCGACGCAATACTAATTAAAAATAGCTGGACTTACAAGAGAATGTATGTTGTAACTTTTACTATGAGTAGAAATAATAATCTCCATTAAATATTAAATTTGTTTGGATAACGTTATTGTTATATTGGACATCACCACGGCTTTAAATTATTGATATGAAATACACCACATTTATAACTGCAGCGGAAGCGTATAAAAATCTGGATAATCCTGACTTTCTCTTTATTGATTGCTCGTATGCGCTGGCAGACGGCAGATGGGGCAGGGGAGAATATGAAAAAGGACATATTCCAAATGCACTGTATGCAGATTTACATGATGATTTATCCGGCGCTATCGTTGCCGGCAAAACCAGTCGTCACCCTCTTCCAACAAAGGCAGAGCTGATTGCTACGTTTTCCCGTTTTGGCATTACGGAACAGACGCAGGTAGTGGTTTATGATATGCAGTCGGGAGCCATGGCTGCAGCCCGGTTGTGGTGGCTGTTGCAATGGGCAGGCCATGCAAATGTTGCCGTGCTCTCCGGTGGAAAGACGAACTGGGAAAAAGCTGGTTTTCCGCTTAGTCAGCAACAGACGCAACACAACGAAAGCGCTTTTAAAGCCGATTTTAAGGATGAGCTTTTGGTTCAGGCCGGGGATGTAATGGAAGAAATTTCAACTACAGGCAGCTGCATTATTGATTCCCGTACCAATGACAGGTACCAGGGACAGAATGAAACGATTGATCCCATTGCCGGGCATATTCCAAAGGCAGTGTCAATGCCCTTCAATACGCTGCTCAACCCTGAGGGAATGGTAGAGGACAGCGCACAGATTGGGACTTATTTTGAATCTGTACCGGATCATGCCGTGTTTTATTGCGGCTCCGGAGTAACTGCAGCGTTTAACATCCTGTTGTTTGTACATGCGCGCAGGACATTCCCCAAATTATATGCAGGCTCATGGAGTGAATGGATCACAGATCAAAGCAGGCCGGTGGAATAATCAATCTTAGTGCTTCGTTTTTCCATATTTTGTCACCGCCGCACCCAGGTCCAGTACCTCTGCTTCGGGGAGGTATTTTTTCAGGATGCTGCTTCCTGTGGCCGACCTGTAACCGGATGCACAATTGATGAGGATGGGTTTGTCAGTAGGGATTTCTGAAATCCTGCCTGACAGGTCCTGCAGGGGGATATTGATTGCCCCTTTGAATATGGCTTCGCTTTTCACTTCAGCCTCCGTTCTTACATCGATGATGGTGTATTTGCCTTCTTCAGGTTTGAAATTCTCATCATTGAATGCTGCAAACTGTTTGCCATCCGCGGCATCGTACACAAAAGCACCAGCAATATTTGCTTCATAGCCAATTTTACCGGTTTTTGCAATCAAGCCTTGCAGTGATTCTTCATTCTGGGCCAGCAGGTAAAAAGCATCATCGGGACTCACTACACTTCCCAGCCAGCTCTCAAACTTGCCCCCATCCTGAACATTAAGGGCGCCTTTCAGGTAAGACTTTTTGAATGCTGCAGCCGGTCTGCCATCAATGATCAATGCATTTTGCGGTGGCGCATAGTTTTTTGCTAATATTTTAACGGCGGCAAGGCTGGGCTGCAGATCCGGAGCACCTTTGATATTGAGTTTGACATCGTAAGGGAAATACTTCGGTACAAATGGCAGATCACCTAAAAGCACAGCTACAAACTCATTCTTGTCCTTTATCCTGAAAGCGTAGTTGCCCGTCTTTTCTTCCCCAATGGTAGAACTCGCAGCATCCCGGATGGCCTTCCCGCAAAGGGAGCCTGCTCCATGAGCCGGATATACAACCACATCGTCAGCCAGCTTTGCAAACTGATCATGAATGGTATGGTACATCTGGCCAGCAAGTGTTTTTCGCTGCGCCTCGTTACTCCCGGCACTTTCACGCAGATCAGGTCTGCCGACATCCCCGATCAGTAATGCATCACCTGAAAAGACAGCGATATCTTTAGGACCCTTACTGAGCACGATGGCAATGTGATCCGGAGCATGTCCGGGTGTCTCCAATGCCCGCAGGCTAAACTGTTCAGAAAGCCTGATCGTTTCCCCGTTTTTGAGCGGACTAGACTTGTATCCTGTTTTTGTAAGGCTGCTTGCATAGACCTTAACTTTGAGTTTTTGCTGAATCTCCCGGTGTGAACTTACGAAGTCGGCATGAGGGTGTGTCTCAATAACTGCGGTTATCTTTCCCTTCCTTGCTTTGGCGAAGTCATAATACTTCTGAGGATCCCTTTCCGGATCGATAAGGATGATTTGATCGTTTACCGAAATCGCATAGGAGAAATGGGCCAGTCCCTTATCCTTAAACTGTTCTATATGATATGTCTGATCTGATGCTATGATTCCACTCATGACTTTGAAAGGTGATACAATGGATAACAATCCGGCAGCCGTCAGTGTTTCTACAAATGTTCTTCTTTTCATCAGTCAAATATCGTTATTTAGTTGCATAAACGTCTTTATGACGTGTAATAAATTATATATTTGGTTATGATAAAAAAGATACTGTTGATTTTGATGCTGCTGGGGCCTGTTGTAAAGCAGGTTGCTGCACAGGTTGGGTTCAAAAGTCCTGATGGAAGTATTGCTGTGCAGGTCAGCTCCAGCAAAGGAAAAGTGTTCTATCAGATTTTCAAGGACAAAAAACCCGTTATCCTGCCATCCCTGATGGGATTAAGTACGAGCAAGGGTAATTTCTTTGAAAACCTGAAAATTGTATCCCATGCTGAAATTAAAGGCGAGCGGATCCAATATGCCTTGTCCTCAGGAAAAAAATCAAGAATCAGCAGTATTCAGAATGTAGGAACGATCAGGCTGCAGAATGCTCAGCAACAACCGCTGATCATCACTTTCCGGCTCAGCAATGATGCTGTGGCCTTTAAGTATGATCTTCCCGGCAAAGAGACGGAAATGATCACCATCAGGGAGGAGAAAACAGAATATCAATTGCCGGCAAATACCCTGAGCTGGCTGCAGCCGATGCAGGAAGCAAAATCCGGTTGGGAACAAAGTAATCCGGCATATGAAGAACATTATCGTCAGTCGGTTTCCATTGGTCAGATTCCTGACTCGGTTAAAAGGGGATGGGTGTATCCTGCATTACTCAAAACAGGATCACAGTGGCTGGCAATTACGGAAGCTGGTTTAGATGGAACCTATTGTGCAACGCGTTTACTTGCCCATCCGCAGGCGAACAAGTTGAGCATCGGTTTTCCGGATCCGCGAGAGATCTATACCGGAAGAGGTTATCTGCCGACCGGCAAAATGCCTTTTTCTTCACCCTGGCGTGTTATTGCCCTGGGCAGTTTGAAAACAGTGATGGAATCTACAGCCGGCACAGATTTCTCTCCTAAATCAGCGATAACAAATACAGGATTTATCAAGCCCGGCAAAGCCTCCTGGAGCTGGATCATGTCGAAAGATAACTTTATCGTTTATGAAGAACAGAAGAAATATATCGATTATGCAGCAGCGATGCATTGGGAATATTGCATGATTGATGTCAACTGGGACCAAAAGATCGGATATGAGAAAATCAAAGAACTTGCAGATTATGCAAAGTCGAAGAAGGTAGGCCTTTTGTTGTGGTATAATTCTGCGGGCGACTGGAACACGGTCAAGTACACGCCTAAAAACCTCTTGCTTACGCAGGAGAGCCGCAGGAAAGAGTTTGCAAGGATTCATGAAATGGGTATCAAAGGTGTGAAGATTGATTTCTTTGGGGGCGACGGGCAATCAGTGATGCAGTATTACATTGATATTCTGAAGGATGCGGCCAAATACGAACTGATGGTCAACTTTCACGGGGCAACACTGCCACGGGGATGGGCGCGGACCTATCCGCATCTGATGACTGCCGAAGCCGTCCGTGGCTTTGAAAATGTGAGCTTTCAGCAGAAGGAAGCCGACCAGGAGGCTGAAATATGCGCTACCGTTCCCTTTGCACGTAACCTGTTCGATCCCATGGATTACACCCCTGTAAATCTCTATCAGGTGAATGACAAGATCAAACGTAAAACCAGCAGTGCTTTTGAGCTGGCGCTTTCGGTACTCTTTGTCAGCGGCATCCAGCATTACGCTGAGTCGCCCGAGGGAATGGCCCATGTACCGGAAAATGTGCAGCAATTTCTTCGCGATGTTCCTTCAAAATGGGACGACCTGAAGTTCATCGCCGGCTATCCGGGAAAATACCTGGTGCTGGCGCGCAAGGCCGGTAATAAATGGTATATCGCGGGTATCAACAGCGAGAGCAAAGAAAAAACGGTTAGCTTCAGCACCTTGCCTTTTGGAAAAGAGGCTACCTTGATTGCAAATGGCGACGGACAGCTCAACTTCCGTACAGAACAACGAAAAACCAGCGGCAGCGAAAGGATAGTGATCCCTCCACAGGGAGGTTTCGTCATGGTCATAGACGCGGATGCGCAGGCACTGACAAATACCGGCAGGGATAAAACCTCGGCGTATCTCTTTACTTACTTTACCGGGAACAAAGGTGGTGAGGCTATCCGTTTTGCTTTAAGCAATGACGGTTATCATTACAGGGCATTGAACCAGAACAAGCCAGTACTTGATGCTGCGAAGATCAGTGCTACTGGTGGGGTACGTGATCCTCATATTCTGCGTGGGGCTGATGGCAAAACGTTTTATATGGTGGCCACAGATATGAATACGGAGAGATTTGGCTGGAATACGCCTGATTCCGGAATGGTCTTACTCAAATCAAAAGATCTGGTCAACTGGGAATCCCATGTGGTGAATGTGCCTGCTCTTTTTAAAGAATTTGCCAAGGTAAACAGGGTATGGGCACCGCAGACGATCTATGACCCGCAGCAGAAAAAGTACATGATCTACTGGTCTATGCGTGAAGGAACAGCAGCAGATAAAATTTACTATGCCTATGCCAATAAAGATTTTACCGGACTGGAGAGTACGCCAAAGCAACTCTTCTTCAAAGCCGATGGCGGGGCCTGTATCGACGGTGATATAGTCTACAAAAATGGAAAATATCACTTGTTCTTTAAGACAGAAGGCTCGGGAGCAGGCATCAAGATTGCGGTTTCGGATCAGCTCACGAAGGGTTATGTGCTGATCGATAAATATGTGCAGCAAACGACCTCGCCGGTAGAGGGCTCAGGCACTTTTAAGCTGAACAATAGTGAGGACTATATTTTAATGTATGACAGGTATACGGAAGGAAAATACCAGTTTACGAGAAGCAGCGACCTGGTAAATTTTAAAGCGATAGACGATGAAATTACCATGAACTTCAGACCCAGACATGGCACAATTCTGCCAATTACCACAGCCGAAGCCCAGGCATTGACGAGCCGCTGGATGCATGCCGATGATATGATCCTGGCTGCAGAATCGAAGGAAGTAAAAAAAATCAATATTGCCTTTGATACCGCCGGTAAAAAAGCGTACCTGCCCGTTGTTCCCGGAACAAACTTAACTGCATTCAATCCTGGTTTCACCGCGTTTCCGGGCATCACCATCAATCCGGCGGGAGCACAGGATTTTAGTCGCGGCCCCCTTAAATATACAGTAGCCATCAATGGTAAACCTGAAAACTATGAGGTGATTGCTGAAGAAAATCATAATCCGGTGATCCAGGGCTATTATGCTGATCCGGATATCTTATACGCTGAGAAAACCGGTAAATTTTATATTTATCCTACCAGTGACGGATACAATAACTGGTCGGGCAAGTATTTTAAAACGTTTTCATCCAGCGATCTGGTTAACTGGAAAGATGAAGGTGTGATCCTGGATCTTCCAAAAGATGTGAGCTGGGCAAAGAAAAATGCCTGGGCACCCTGCATCATTGAAAAGAAAATCAATGGCAGCTATACCTATTTTTATTACTTCACTGCAGGTCAGAAAATAGGGGTAGCCACTTCTTCAGACCCTGCAGGGCCTTTTACAGATTCTGGCAAAGCGCTGATCGACCAGTTTCCTGAGGGTATAAAAAGCGGGCAACAGATAGATCCGGACGTATTTACCGATCCAAAGACAGGAAAATCATACTTCTACTGGGGAAACAATTATATGGCGGGAGCAGAGCTGAATGAGGACATGATTTCTTTAAAACCCGGTACTACAAAAATCCTGACACCAAAAGATCATTACAGGGAAGGGACTTATGTGGTGTTTAGAAAAGGATTGTATTATTTTATGTGGTCAGAAAATGATACCCGTAATCCGAACTACACCGTACATTACGGAACATCAGACTCGCCGCTTGGGGAGATTACTGTACCTAAAAACAATGTGGTGATTGCAAAAAATCCGAAGGCCGGTATTTACGGGCCGGGTCATCATGCTGTGATACAGCTACCGGGCAAAGATGAATGGTATATCGTATATCACCGGTTTAATTATCCGGGAGGAATAGCAATGGGTGACGCTGCAGGCTATAACAGGGAACTGTGTATCGATAAACTGGAATTTAACAAAGATGGCAGTATCAGGGAGGTGATCCCTACTCACAAGGGAATTGCTCCAATATCTGCCGGTGCTGAACCCTCTCAGGATACGATCAGGGTAAAAATAGATTTAAAAAAAAAAGCCCAGGTAATCGATAATATCGGTGCATCCGGATGTTGGTTTTCTGAAGGAATAGGACGGTATTGGCCAAAGGAGAAGAAGGAAAAGATTGCACAATTGCTTTTTTCCAAAAAAGTTGATGCTCAGGGAAATCCTGAAGGGATCGGATTGTCTGCATGGCGCTATAATATCGGTGCCGGCACCATAGAACAGGGGGATAGCAGTGGTATCAAAGACTTTAGAAAAAGATCGGACTCCTTTCTGGGAAAAGATGGAAAATACGACTGGACAAAACAGGCAGGTTATCAGTTCTTTTTACAGAAAGCACATGACTATGGTGTGGAAACACTGATAGCCTTTTCCAACTCCCCACCGGTGCAGTTCACGAGGAATGGCCTGGGGTACAAAACTGAAAAGGACTTCGTGTCCAATCTTCGTGAAGATGCCTATGATGCTTACGCTCAGTTCCTCGCGACTGTTCTCAAACATTTCGACAAACGTGGATTGCATTTTAAATATGTAAGTCCTGTAAATGAGCCCCAGTGGGATTGGTCCCGTGCCTATATGCAGGCAGATCAGGAAGGTTCGCCATGGACAAATGCGGAGATCTACAAAATAACCAAAGCCTTAAATACGGCATTGACAAAGGAAAAGTCTGCCAGCAAAATCCTGATTACCGAAGCCGGGCATCTGGATTATCTGTATCGCGGATCGGGAAAGGCGAACAGACAAATTCAAAGTTTCTTCGACAAAGACAGTCCGCTCTATGCAGGAGGTATGAGTCATGTACCAAAAATTATCGCCGGTCACAGTTATTTTTCTGAGTCTGATGACAGCACGCTGGTCAACACGAGAAAACGGCTCAGTGATACGCTGGACAGATATGATGTTAACTTTTGGCAATCGGAATATTCTATGCTTGGGGATGGGTTCAAAGAAGGTACAACCGGCGACAGGAGCAGCATGGATTGTGCATTGTTTTTATCAAAAATAATCAATACCGATTTAACCGTTGGTAATGCTACTGCCTGGCAGTTTTGGAATGCCTATGAACCTGGAAGTGCCAGCATCAATACCAGGTATTACCTGATCGCTTTACAGCCTGATGCTGATTTTAAGGACGGGAAATTTGCAGTAACTAAGAATTTATGGGCCCTGGGCCACTACAGCAGGTTTATCAGACCGGGAATGACCAGGGTTTCTGCAGAGATCCAGGCGGGTCAAAGCGCTCAGCACAAAGATCTGCTGCTGTCCGCATATAAAGATGGCAATGATAAAACCGTCCTGGTACTTACAAATTATGGGAAAGCGGCAAAACAGCTCAGTCTTGATATACTCAATTCAAAGAAAAAGTACAGGAGCATGCTAAGTTATCTGACTACTGAGGCCGAGGACATGGATCTGAAAAAACAGTCTGAACAGCGTGTATCCGATATCATTACACTGCCGGAGAAGTCAATCATGACTATCATTATCGAATAATCAGATATAAATTTGTTTCTTAATTGTATAATTAAATCTTTTAGCTTACATTTATAGTGTAATAACCAACTCTATATGAAATCTATTAAACAGAATATTAATTTTTCAATATCTCCAAAATTTAGAGATGTTGGATGTAAGAACCGTGCCGGGGAAACATATGAAGAAACAGAACACCAGCACTACAAACGCTCTCTCCAGAGATCAGCGGGAGATTTGTAGCACTTACCAACCCTTATTGCCCTACTGCCCGATACAGGAACAGCCCATTGATGAAGAATTACAGGTCATAGTCAAATTACTGGCTGAAAAATTCAGGCCCCTGTACATTTATTGTTTTGGAGATTATGCCGAATCAAGCCGTAAAGTCGGATGTTTTATTGATGGCGTTGCTCATCATCATCACCGTTATTATTTATTGATGGTGATCGAAGGTGCCGGAAGAATAGAACATATCGTTCAGGACTATGCCAGCAGTCACTTCCAGCAGGGTGCCATCACCATTCTGGTACATGGAAAAGATACATTGGCTGAAGCAGTCAGGTCAAACAACCGTTTTTTTATCACTGTAATCAACAAGGGAAAGCTACTCTATAGCCATGATCCCATGATCAAATCTTTTCAGGTCCCGGATTACATCCCCACCAGGGCAGCAGATAAAGCTCAAAAGCATTATCATCGCAGCATTACTTTAGCTACAGGTTTCCTGGAAAGCGCACAGGAATGCCTGAGGAATGAAAAATCTCATTTGAGCATGTTCATGCTGCATCAGGTTGTTGAACAATGCTGTATCGGCATGATCAGAATTCATTTAGGCTACAAGTCGGATATCCATCACCTCTATCGGCTGCTATATTTGTGTGAAAGTTTTTCTCCTGCAATATCGGGACTATTGCTTTCCAACGACCAGGAACAAAAGCGTCTTTTTGATTTGTTGGCGATCAGCTATAGTGCTGCGCGTTACCAGGATAATTTTGTAGTCTGTCAGGCCGATGCGGAGAAACTATACCACCGTGTTGCTGCCTTCCTGAAATTCGCGGATGAATTGTGTTTAGATCAGATTGAGAGAATGGCCCTGGCTTCAGCTACGGAAAATAAAATAAATCCCCTGATTTTTGACGGAAAATAAGCTAAATTCAGCACGTATGAAAAATCTGTTAACGCGATCTGAACTAAAAACTGCTTTTGTATTAGTGATTATCTGCTTTTTATCTGCTGTGTCTCAGGCACAGCAGATAAAAAAGATGATCAGCAATCCCATCCTGCCGGATTATTATGCCGATCCCGCCATTGTGAAAGACAAAGATAGCTACTATATTTATGCGACCATTGATCCCTGGGGCAAGGAAGAGCTTGCCGTATTCCAGACAAAAGATTTCGTCAACTTTGAAAGAAAACAGCTCAACTGGCCCACAAAAAAGGCCTGTACAAGCCCAACATCAAAGAATTCTATGGTCTGGGCGCCTTCAGTGGTCAAAGGGAAGGACAACAAATTTTACATGTACGTTGCTGTGGGCAGCGAAGTCTGGGCAGGAGTGGCTGAAAGCCCTCTGGGGCCATGGAAAAATATCAAGGCAGACCAGAGTCCGCTGATCAAAGCAAATGAATATCCTGGAGTACATAATATCGATCCGGATTGCTTTATCGACGACGACGGGCAGGCCTATTTATACTGGGGATCCGGATTTAACTGGATCAACGGACACTGTATGGTAGTAAAACTCAAAAAGGATATGCACACCTTTGAAGGTAAACCTGTTGAGGTAACCACACCTCATTTTTTTGAAGGTGCACATATGTTAAAGAGAAACAACAAATATTACCTGATGTTCTCAGAAGGAAAGGCCATTGACCCAACTTACCAGGTGGGCTATGCTACCGGCACCAGTCCGATGGGACCTTTTAAAGAAGATGAACACCGCGTGATCCTGAACACTTCTGCCGACAGTGTAGTTTATGGTCCCGGTCATCATACAACCTTCCGGGAGAAGAACCAGGATTATATTTTATACCATAGGATATTGCCGCAGGATAAGGCTTACGTACTGCGTCAGCTATGTCTGGACAGCCTGAATTTTGATAAAAATGGGAATATCAAAAAAGTAAGTACCAAAGGAATTAAGGCCTTCCGTTAGGAGGGCTACTTCCTTATGGCGATAGAAAAAGTAGTTCCCAGTCCAAGGGTAGATTTAACTGCAATGGTGCCATTGAGCGCGTTTAGCAAGTCCTTAACTATGGATAAACCTATACCGGTTCCTTTGGTATTGCTCCTGTCGGTTTGTCCGAGGGTGAAGTTGCTGACAAATATCTGCTCAAAGTGCTCTTCTGCGATCCCAATGCCGTTGTCTTCGATTTCAAATCTATAATGTGTGTTATCCTGCTCAAAACGGATATTGATCACACCATTTTCCTTGTCATTATACCTGATGGCGTTGTTTAGCAGGTTCAGGATGATCTGATCCAATGCAATTAAAGACATGTGCAGCTCATGTTTTTCATCCGGAAAATTGATCCTGATCCCCTTTGGGATCATCAGCATTCCTATGATCTTTTTAAGCAGGCTATGGAGGCTGAAGTGCTGCTTGTTCGCAAGCAGCGAAGAAGGAGACCTGGAATATTCCAGCATCTCGTTTACCAGGTCGAGCAGCCCGTTTGTGGAGGAGATGCTGAGATCGATTAACCTCAGGCAACCCTCATACTGTTGTTTTTCGTGTCTGATTTTTAAAGCCTGTGAGCTCAGCAGGATATTACTCAGTGGGTTTTTGATATCGTGCGCTGCCATGGAAGCGAACTTTTGAATCAGCACGTTGGAATTGAGCAGCTCCTGATTTGTTTTTTCCAGCTGACGAACTTTCCGGCGCAGTTCGAGTTTATCAATGACCTGTTTTGCAAGGGTTTTAAGTGCATTAGCCTGATCAGGACTAATTGTATTCGCTTTTTGATCAAATACACAGATCGTTCCAAGGGCGTAACCATCTTCATTGATCAGGGGCACACCAGCATAAAATGTAATGTGCGCCGGACCAGCCACCACAGGATTATCGGCAAATCTTTGATCTAAGCGGGCATCATCCACCACCATGATCTCCTCATTTGAGGCAATCGCATGTGTACAGAACGACAAGTCCCTTTTGTTTTCCCTCATATCCGTTCCGTGATGAGCCTTAAATGTCTGCCTGTCGGCATCGATAAAAGTTATCAGCGCAATAGGGACATTACAGATGGTGGAAGCCAGCGATGCCAGGTCATCAAATTCCTTCTCACTTTCAGTATTAAAAATATGATAAGATTCTAAGGCACTTAATCTTTCGCTCTCGTGGGGATGTACAGGTGAACTGCTCATTAAATTGATTTACTCCGGTGTCGCAAAGATATACAAAATCAAATGAATAATAGTTTTTCCTCTTCCAGGTCGAGATACTTGAGGTGTTTACGGATGATCTCCTCATTCAGCGTTTCCTCCTGAAGATTTTTACTCAGCAGCCATTTTCTCTGCTCATCAAGAATGTCAAGATAAACTTTCTTTACTTCCTCAGGGAGCAAGGCATTATCGGTTAGCTGAGTCTTTTCTTCCCATTTAATAACCATCTGTTTAAGAAAGGGTTGCTGATTGAATTCATCGCCATAGTTGTTCTTTAAATACTGCAGTGCTTGTTCCGCCAGTTGTCTTCTGATTTGGTTTTCTGCTTCCTCGTCAGTAATGGGGTGATCAAAATCCGGGAGTCCGATTTTCCGGATGACAAAAGGCAAGGTAAGCCCCTGCACTAAAAGCGTAACCAGTATGACAATAAAGGTGATAAACAGTACAAGGTCGCGGTGCGGGAAAGGCCTGCCGTCAGCGAGCTGCACCGGTATGGATAAGGCAGCCGCCAGCGAAACTACGCCCCGCATTCCTGTCCAGCCCAGCACAAAAGGTACCTTCATTCCGGGATTGCTGCGGTCTGCAACGGTAATAAAGTTGCGTGCAATCAGCGTAACCACCACCGCGCCGTAGGCTGATAACAACCGCACTATGATCAGCACTGCAGAGATCAGCAAGCCATAACCGATGGCTGATAAAATACTCACTTCACCTAGTCCGGAAGTAATTTCAGGCAGATCCAGTCCAATAAGTGTGAATACCAGTCCATTGAGCACGAAACTAAGACTTTCCCAAACGTTAATCCCCCGCAGACGGGAGCTGCTGCTCAGGAAAAAATGCCGCTTGCTGGATAAGAGGAGTCCGCCACAGACCACGGCCAGCACTCCTGATGTATGTGCTTCTTCGGCAGCGATGTATATCATATAGGGCGTGATAATATCCAGTGCCATGTCAATATTGGCGTCCGTAGGGAAGTGTTTGTGGATAAAGATAAATATCCAGCCTACAGCAAGTCCGATCCCCACACCTCCAACCAGCATCCAGAAGAAGCTGAGGGTTGCGTCAGACCAGATAAACTGCCCCGTAGCAACAGCGATCAGTGCAAACCGGAAAATAATCAGGGAGGATGCATCGTTCAGCAGGCTTTCCCCTTCAAGTATGGAGGACATACGTTTTGGGACCTTGACGAATTTCAAAATCGCACCTGCACTTACCGCATCAGGCGGCGACACAATGCCGCCGAGCAGAAAGCCCAGTGCAAGCGAGAAGCCTGGTATAAAATAATTTGCGGCAAATGCGATAGTAACGGCGGTAAGAAACACTACCACAAAGGCAAAACTGCCAATGATACGCCGCCATCGCCAGAGCTCTTTACCGGATATGGCCCAGGAGGCTTCGTAGAGTAAGGGAGGCAGAAAGATAATAAAGATCAGTTCGGGATTGATACGAACAGATGGGATTCCGGGGATAAAACTGATCCCTAATCCAAACAGTACAAGAAGCACAGGATAGGCTACCTTGATCTTGTTGCCCAGCATAATCAGAAATACAATGGCTACAATCAGCCCCAGGTAAAATGGAAAATCTTCCAGCATCGAGATTAAGTTAGATATCTACTAAGATAGGATTTATATCGTGTGATAACGATATAGCTACAGTTATCAGTGGCATTTATAGGCAAAAAACAGGTGTGTATGAACTTGCGGCCATAAACTATCGTATCTAAAAGACAACCTAAACTATGATGTACCGAATCCTATTTCAAGATGTGGCAGGAGACTTTCAAATTGTCGACGCCGACAGTCCGCTGCGGATGGAGAGAGCTGCATTTGATATTGCCTCCTCTGCAAACAGTATCATTTGCATATACGATTATCTGCACAAGAAGCCCTTATTCAAATGTTCCAGTTATGAAAAATACTGGAAAGCCATCAATGAGCTTGTTTACGAGAACAAGAAATTTGCTTAAGACATGGTTATTGTATCATCTGTTTTTCCGGTCTTCCGGTAAGTGTAGCACCAAGACTTGCAATGATCACCAAACCTATCGCCATCCATTCAGACAGTGATAAAAACTCCTTCAGGAATATGAGTCCGCACAATGCGCCAAAGGCGGGGTCGAGGCTCATGAGAATACTGAATGTTTTTGCAGGAATGTGTTTTAAGGCATCAATTTCCAGCGAGAAGGGGATGGCGCTGCACAGTAAACCGAGTGCAATTGCGGATGGGATCATGGCCACAGTAAAATTGCCCAGCTTCCCATCGGCGATGCCAAAAGGAAGAATTATTAAGATGGCAAAGATCATCCCCACGGTAACCGCCTTGGCACCATCTATCACGGCAGATGTGCGCTGTCCCAGTACGATATAGCCGGCCCAGAAACCTCCGGCGAGTAAGGCCATTCCTGCGCCATAAAGGTCGATTCCTTTTCCATTCCAGGGAGTTATCAATGCGATACCCGCCACAGCCAGTAAGGCCCACAGATAGTCCATCCTGCTTTTTGAGGTCAGCACCGAAAGCATCAGCGGGCCGATAAATTCAAGTGCAACTGCAAGGCCCAGTGGGATGCGCGACAGGGAGAGGTAGAAAATACCATTCATCGCCCCCAGGCAAAGACCATAGGGGATAATCGCCTTCCATTGCGAAGGGCTAAGTTCTTTCAGGTTAGGTCTGTTAAAAGCAAAAAGTATCAATGCAGAGATTCCGATACGGATGGTGCTTGTTCCTGCAGCACCCAGAACAGGGAATAAACTTTTGGCAAAAGCTGCGCCGCCTTGTACACTAATGATGGCCAGGATAACGGCGGGAAAGGGAGGGATTTTAAATCTGGCGTTCATCGTACAAAGATAAATATTGTTCGCATTCCGATTATGATTATCCGATTTAGTTTGTCCGGCATAGATGTTTTTGGAGACTAAAGTATTATGTTTGCTGTGGGGGTCTAACACGCCATAAATCGCTTCATGTTAAAGTTCAATTTCAGCAGCATCACTCAGTCTTCGGTAAAAAGGAAAGACACATTATGGTCTGAGCTGATCGGAAGCAGGTCCATGTTCCCGCTTGAAACCCGGATATTTCATTCGATCAGTCTGGGATTGATTATTTTGTGTACCATATATGTTCCCTATAATTTTTTGGAAGGGCTGTATGTGGGTTCTTTCTCTGCATGTCTGTTTGCACTGGTTTACTCACAACAATATTATTATTCCAGGTTCCATGGCAGGCAGCATAGTAATATGCTTTTTGGTATTACCGGGATAGTGATTTTTTCTGTGAATTACTTTGCAAATTCAGGCATTCATGGTTCCACCGATCTGATCTGGCCGATTTACCTCTTGCTGGTACTGGCAATTGCGCCGTACGATCAGCATGTCAAATGGGTAATTGCTTATCTGCTGTGCTTTCTGGCTGTACATCTGCTTGAATTTTATCAGCCATCGTTAGTAAAATATCCTTTTACTGTTGGAAAAGGACAGTTTGTAGACAGGGTTACAGCTTTCCCTTTGCCAGTAATCGGGATTTATATCGTTATCAAGTTTATCAGACGAAGTTACGACAGGGAAAGGGCGGCTTCAGAAGAAAGAGCATTGGCTGTCGAAGCAAGTAAGGCACAGATTTTAATCCATAAAGATCAGCTTGAACAAAGTAATATCGAGAAAAACAAACTGATGTCTATCATTTCGCATGACCTGCGGACGCCGCTGACGAATGTTCAGAATTATCTGGAGCTGCTCAATCACACTGAGCTCAGTATGGCTGAGCGGCAGGAACTCGAAGGTTATCTGTTAAAGTCGACCAACAATGCGATGGAGACGCTCTCCAACTTATTATACTGGACGAAATCGCAGATGGAAGGCCCCTCTGTGAATCTGAAGGAGGTAAATCTGCTCAGCATTCTGCAAGGCACGCTGGATATGGAAAAGATGCATGCTGCAAAAAAGAATATCAATCTGCTGGCTGAAATCCCGGAAGATATAAGCGTTATGGCTGATGTGGATATGCTTCAGCTGGTGGTACGCAACCTGATCAGTAATGCGATAAAATTTACACCTGGCGGAGGGCATATCAGGATAACAGCCACACAGGAGTCTGAAGAATGCCAAATCATGGTAAGCGATAACGGAGAGGGTATTGCTCTGGATAAGCAGGAGAAGATATTCTCCATCAGGACAGAGCCAGCATATGGTACCAACAACGAAAGAGGAGTGGGATTGGGGCTGGTATTGTGTAAAGAGTATACAGAACGGCAGGGGGGACGGATCAGTTTTGAAAGCAATCCGGGAATGGGCTCCAGCTTTTTTATCATTATACCAACAAAACCGATTCAACATTGAAAGACACCAAATATTACATCGCAGCAGTAAGCGCTTTTATGGTTTGGGGCTTCTTCAGCCTTGTTTTAAAACCTATACACAGCTATCCATCAATTGATATTCTTTTTTACCGTGTGTTTTCCTGTGCAATTCTGATGTTGCTGATCGTGCTGCTTTTCAAGCGGAGGGTGCTGCTGGAAAATATAGCGTTATACAAAACATTGCCGGCAAAAGGGAAAGTCAAAGCGATGGCACTAAATATCGGAGGGGGATTGCTCTTAACGGCCAACTGGTTTTCCTTCATCTATGTGATGAACCATATCAGCGTAAAGGCTACCTCACTGGCCTATCTGGTTTGTCCGATCCTCACTACATTACTTGCCTATCTGATCTTGAGCGAAAAGCTCAGCAGACCGCAATGGGCCGCGGTCATGCTCAGTATTATAGGCTGTATCCTGCTCTCGTACAGTAATATGCTGGATATGTCTTTCAGTCTGATCGTCGGCTTATCTTATGCGATGTACCTGGTGAGTCAGAAGGAAAACAAAGGTTTTGATAAATTTATCAGCCTGACCTTTCAGATTATGCTTTCCGCATTGATCCTCCTGCCGTTTTATCCGCTCTACAGTGGCCCTGTACCGACATCGTTTGAGTTTTATTTTTACATCGAACTCATCGCTGTAGCATTTACAATCATACCTCTGCTGCTGAATTTATTCGCTTTAAAACGCATCAATTCTTCTACAGTCGGGATGTTGATGAATATCAATCCGCTGATTGCATTCTGCCTGGCTGCATTGGTCTATCATGAGCATCTGGACAACGTCCAGGTGGCAGCATATGGTGTGATATTCTTTGCAATCCTGGTCTTTAACTCGCAATTGCTCTTCAGTAAAAGGAAACTATAGATCATTCAGGGGTCCTTTGCTCACCTCTTTACCAGATTTATAAACTGCAAAGATCTTGCGTGTATTTTTGATGGCTGTCGCAGGGTTGGCATCCAGTATGATAAAATCAGCCACTTTTCCCTGTTCCAGCGTTCCAAACTGCTGATCTACAAGCAGCATCTCTGCTGAATTTTTGGTGGCAACTTTCAATGCCTGCATCGGTGTTAAGCCTGCCTGCACCATTAATTCAAGTTCCAGGTGTTCCGAGAAACCCTGTGCCCTCAGCATCATCGCCCCAGAATCGGTACCCAGGCAAACCAATATCCCTGCGTCGTAGATCTTTTTCAGGTTTTTCATGGCGATATTGAAAGCGGCCATATTCTTTGCATAGGCAGGCGAATTTTTGAGATCATTCTGATATTTCTCCGAGGTGATCAATTCATAAACTCCCGGTTCCAGTGATGCTTTAAAAAAGGGATCATTGATCCAGTCCGGTTTGCGGGCATAGATATAGGAAAATTCATCCAGGGAAAGCGTAGGAATGTAGACTACATGTTTTGCTTTCATCTTTTGCAGCAGGGCATCATCAATGACTTTGTCCCGGATACTATGGGCGATGATGTCCACGCCGTCGTTAACCAGCTGTTTCGCATCAGAAAGATAAAATACATGAGCTGCCGCACGTAATCCGCGTTTGTGTGCCTCATTGATAATCGCAGCAGAAACTGCGGGTGGCATCTTGGTTTTATACTTATCTCCGAAATCATCAACCCATATTTTTACCAGGTCAGGTTTAACTTTTACAAGGGTATCAAACGCAGCGGGGATCAATTCTGCAGAGGCATCACGGAAAACATTGGTCATGCCCATTTCAACAGGGGGAGCTCCTGTTGGCATCCCAAAGCCATATCCTGCGGAGTGCAGGCGCGCACCGGGAAGCAGCTCAGCCATAGAAGAATCCCTGAGTCCCTGATCAAACATCAGCGGTCTGTCGGTACCCATAATCATGATGTTGCTTACGCCGTAGCTTACATATTTTTTGAGCTGACTTACTATTTTGTCTCTGGTGTAAGGATTGGATTTGTCGTTTGGTCCATGGATCAGTCCTACATGCACATGGTCGCTGATCAGGCTGGGCATTATGGTCTTGCCTTTCAGGTCTACCACCTTTGCGCCCGGGGCCTTCAGGTTTTTACCGACTGCTACAATAGAGTTTCCTTTGATCAGTATATCCGTGTTTTCACGTGCTTTGCCGCCGTTGCCGTCTATCACAGTGGCGTGCGTGAATAGTATGGTGTCTTGATCATCTGCAGGTGTAAATGCCAGGCTGATGATAGTGATGAATAGCAGGAGTGATAGTTTTCTCATTGAGGACTGTTTATCTTAATAACACTTTAAATGGCCTTATGTTTATACAAATCATACAGCACCTGTCATACCCTTGATTGCTCTGTTCAGCGCCCTTAGAGTAATTCCAAGATAATCTGCGATGTCTTGTTTTGGTATCACCTCTGTTAAATCGGGCATTCTGGATTTCAGTCTGTCCAGCTTTTCAGGAATGGTGTGCAGCTGGTTATAGGAATGCCGGCTGGCCTTATACTTCAACTTGGTGATCAAAGTTTTGATAAAAAGCCTGTTCAGTTTTTCATCCTTCTCCAGTAACAGAAGAAAATCCTGTTTACTGATTTTATACAGATCTACCTGCGCGATTGCTTCAACAGTGCAATAACTGGCTGTATCATCCAGGAGTTCGATTTCGCCAAAGAGTTCACCCTCACCAAAAAACTCCTGGATAAAAGTTCCGCCGTTCTCGGTGTGGAAATAACATTTAACGAAACCGGATTTAATGATATATACAGAAAAAACTTTTTTGCCTTCGGTAAGAATATGTGCCCCCGGAGCAAAAGAGCAGGCAGTGAAATGCTGCAGGGCTCCCGGGCGGGATATTTCCGCGATATAATCAAACAGTTCCTTGTTATGTCTTATCATTTGTTGTCTATGGACAAATGTCCTTTTTTCTGTCAGCGCAGATGGTGTTCTTTGCAAGTATATACAATAAATCGAAAATGGAACAGATCAACCGCTTACTAATGCAAATGGAATTTATCAGGGAGATAGATAAACTCAAGTACATCCAGCGAAAAACCAAACTTTTTAACAGCGACAGGCATGAAAATGATGCAGAACACAGCTGGCACCTGGCCATGATGGTAATGGTGCTCGCAGAATATGCCAATGAGCCTGTGAATGTGTTAAGGGTACTCAAGATGGTGCTGATTCATGATATTGTGGAAATTGATGCGGGTGATATCTTTTTATATGATACAGTCCAAAATCATACAAATACTGACGCGGAACTTGTTGCTGCACAGCGCATCTTTGGTTTACTACCGGAAGAACAGTGCAAAGATTTTACTGAGCTCTGGATGGAATTTGAAGAGGGCGAAAGCGCTGATGCAAAATTTGCTAAAGTGATAGACAGGCTGGAACCGGTGCTGCAGAATATTTCCAACAATGGCGGTACCTGGACAGAATACAATGTATCATTTGAGAAGGTATTTCAGACACTGGATAAAATGAAGATTTCTTCTTCCGTTTTATATGCACATGTAGAAGAGATCATAGCAACTTTCAGGGAAGGACAAAACGTTTAGCGGGAACGTTTGCACAGATTTGTGCTTCCGGAATCTCAATCTTGTCATAAAAAATAGCCATTATTGCCAATACAAATACTTCCAAAAGAAGTACTTCACCAAGTATAGGCTAATTTATTTTTACGGTTTTGATCAGATTCTTTCAGCACAGCTATGATGCCCTGCTATCATTGTTTAAAAGCATATGCTGCTTTTATTTGTGCCTTCTTATGCTAATGACAGATGGGACAAGCTTTGCCCAGATCAAAAGTAAAATTCAGCATCTTTCAACTGAAGATGGCTTATCTCATGATGGAGTGACAACCGTCCTGAAGGACCGGGATGGCTTTATGTGGTTTGGTACCTGGGATGGTATTAACAGGTTTGATGGCTATAACTTTGTTTCCTATAAAACCCGTCCGGGGGATAGCTCAACGTTGAACAGTAACAGGATAGATCACATGATCGAGGATCATGACGGATTTCTCTGGCTCGCTGCCTACGATAATCAGGTGTATCGGTTTAACAAAAGTAATCATACTTTCCTGGCGCTCTCAAGCCTCCTGGAGCACCGCAATATCCACGATATCTCTTTCAGCAATACCATGATCAGCGACAAAAGATTTGTGTGGCTGCCCACCTTACGACAGGGCATCTTCAGGGTCGGGAATAGCAGATCCGGGATGCCGGATATCAAAAGATATGCTGCGGGTTCAAAAGATGAATACGAAATTCCCTCCAACAAGATCAATTTCCTCCATACTGATCAAAGACAGAATATATGGATAGGTACTGACCGGGGGTTGGCCCTGTGGTATTTCAGGAAAGGCCGTTACAAGAAGATCAATCTTCCTATCAGGCTCGCTTCCCAGACGGATTTCAGCTGCGTTGCAGAAAACAGGCAAATGGTTTGGTTTGGAACAGCAGATGGCAGGCTGATATCTTTTGATAAAGAAGGACAAACGTTCTCGGAAAAAAAAATCTCAGACCAGCGTCTGAATGCTATGCTGCTTTCGAAAGATCAACGCCATCTGTACTTTTCGGGCAGCTCGGAATTGCTTACCCTCAGTGTTCCCGGTCTGCAGCTTTCACGTTCCCCCCTGCCCGGAGCAGGAGAGATGTTGTCCATTTATGAAGACCGTTCAGGAGATCTCTGGATAGAGCCTCAGCAACGCGGTGTCATCAGGTATAACCCCAGAGATGGAAAGTTCAGTACCTACCAGCAGCAGAATGATTCAAACTTCCGGAATACCTCAAAGGAATACAGGGTGATGGAAGACCATACCGGCAAAGTTTGGCTGAGTATGAAAGGTGGTGGCTTTGGATACTTTGACAGGGAGAAAAATACCGTCGCCTACTTTTACAATCAACCCGGGGCAGCGGACCGGCTGTTCTCCAACAGTATTACCTGCAGTTATTTTGATCATGCCGGAATTATGTGGCTGGGTACGCGCGACAGGGGTATCGAAAAGATCATCTTTCAGAACGATGATTTTAAACAGGGACATATGGTCCGCAACAGCCTGAATAAATCTGACAATGAGATCAGAGGCATCTACAGTGATTATCAAGGCAGGAAATGGATCGCTTCCAAATCAGGCAAAATTTCCCTGTACGATCAGAACAGGGAAATACAGGATATTTTCCAGAACCTTCCCCCCGGGGGACTGGGTATTGTTTACACTATTCTTCAGGATAGGAAAGGTCAGATGTGGCTGGGAACAAAAGGAAATGGCCTATACCGGGCTGTGGAAATACACGGGCAGAGAAATAAGTTCAGGCTGAGCAGTTACCGGAATGAGCCGGCAGACAAAAGTAGTATCAGCAGCAACCTGATTTATTCGATTCTGGAAGACAGAAAGGGCAGGATCTGGATCGGTACCTACGAACATGGAATGAATCTTGTGCTGCAGGACGGCGAGAAAATCAGTTTTGCCAACGCTGCCAATACTTTCATCAACTACCCGAAGGGCTCATGGGATAAGATCAGACATCTCGCAGAAGATGCCGGAGGAAAGATCTGGATTGCCACCACACATGGACTGGTGATTGTCAGCCCTCCGGGTCCGGGAAACGCTGAGTTTAACTTCCGGCAGTTTGGAAAGCGCCCCGGCGATAAGACCAGCCTCGGGAATAATGATGTCCAGTATATCTGCAAAGACAGTAAAAACAGGATGTGGGTAGCTACTTCCGGGGGCGGACTCAACAAGGTCTCCGCAATAACGGAAAAGGGGATTAAGTTCAAGGTCTTTACCAAAGAAGATGGTTTGCCGAGCGACTATATTGTGAGTATTGTTGAAGACAATGGCGGCTACCTCTGGCTGGCTACAGAGAATGGACTCTCCAGGTTTGACCCAGAAAAATCTCTCTTTCGTAATTACGATTCCTATGACGGGTTGCCCAAGACAGGATTTTCTGAGGGCTCCGGTATCAAGCTGCCAAACGGAAACCTGATGTATGGCTGTATGAATGGCTACCTGATATTTAATCCGGCAGCGATCACCGATCAGAAACGTGAAGCAAATATGGCATTCACTAATCTTCAGGTCAACAATAAATCGCTGAACGGAGCATCCATGAAGACCGATATTAACGAAAGCAGGAAGGTCCTGCTCAGTCATGATCAAAATATGATCAGTATCGCTTTTGCAGTGCTGGATTACCGCGCGGGAAATAATCAGTCCTATGCCTACCGCCTGCAAGGCCTCGAAAAAGAATGGCATCAGGTGAAGAATCAGCGTAATGCCACTTACACCAATCTCCCCCCCGGCGATTACATTTTTCAGGTAAAAAGCATGCACAGTAACCTTTACATGTCTATTCCTGCAAAATCGGTAGCCTTTACGATCGCATCGCCCCCGTGGCGCAGCGGCTGGGCCTATGCTTTGTATGTGATTTTGCTGCTGATCCTGCTGGAAACCGTGCGCAGGATTGTTTATACGATGATACGTCTGCGGCACAGGGTGGCAGTAGAACAGCAGCTGACAGAATTAAAACTCAGTTTCTTTACCAATATCTCCCATGAACTCCGTACGCCTTTAACCTTGATAGTCAACCCTATTGAAGAGCTTTACCAACGTGAAAATCTTACACCGAGAGGACTTGAATATATTGATGTACTGCGCAGAAATACCAACCGCATGGTGCGCTTTATTAATCAGCTGCTCGATTTCAGGAAGGCACAAAGCGGAAAGATGAGCCTCAAGGTGCAACATACGGAAATGCTGGCTTTTCTCCGTGATATTGCAGCTTGTTATGCAGAGGTATCGAAAGAAAAAAATATCACCCTGAGCATTGTCTCTAATGTAGACACACTATTTGCCTGGATTGATCCCGGGAAAATAGATATTGTGGTCTATAATATCCTGTCAAATGCTTTCAAATTCTCTCCTGCTGACAGCAGTATCCGGCTTGACCTGCTTCATGAAGATGATTTTTTTACCATAAGTATAACAGATGAGGGACCAGGGGTTCCTGCAGATCAGCTGAAAGATATATTTGAACTGTATTATGAACTGGACAAGTTGCCCGGCAATACGCTGGAGGGTACTGGCATCGGCCTTGCTCTGTGCAAAGAAATTGTTGGTTTGCACGACGGAAGTATTGAAGCGCAAAACGCTGCGGGCGGCGGCTTGCGCATAGTCCTTAAGCTTAAAACCGGAAAGGATCACTTCGACGCTGCAGCGCTTTTAGCAGGGAACACTGAACCAATTCTGTTGAGGACTCCGGTTCATCATGATCCCGGATACAGCAAACCTGCACCAGATCAGCAGGAAGGCTTGCCTCTTGTGCTGCTGGTGGAGGATAACCCTGAACTCAGAAGATTCCTTGCAGGTCAGCTTGAGGATTATTACCGGGTGATGGAGGCTAAGGATGGCAGGGAAGGACTGGATATGGCCATGAAATTTAATCCTGACCTGGTGCTCAGTGATGTGATGATGCCCCGGATGGACGGCATACAGCTGTTGGATCAGCTGAAAAATGATATCCTCAGCAGCCATATTCCTGTGATTTTGCTCACCGCAAAGTCTTCAGTAGAGCACCAGATTGAGGGTTTACGATATGGGGCCGACTACTATATCACGAAGCCCTTCCACATCGAATTTATTGTTGTTGCCATTGATAACCTGCTCAAACAGCGAAAACAAATCTTTGAATCGTTTTTAGCGCATAAAAGAACAATTGAGCTGAGTCCTTCCGAAATTATGATCACTTCAAAAGATGAGATTTTTCTTAAGGAAATTATCAGGATCGTAGAACAAGGAATGACTGACCCGGATTTCAGTATTGATGAAGTTGCAGAATCTGTAGCGATGGGTCGCACTACTTTTTATAAAAAATTCAAAAGCCTGACCAACCTGGCACCAGTAGAATTTGTACGGGATATGCGGTTGAAGCGCGCGCGCCAGCTCTTTGAGGCAGGAGAAAATAATGTCTCTGAAGTAGCTTATGCCGTGGGTTTCAACAGCGCGAGCTACTTCAGTACTTGTTTCAAAGAAGCCTATGGCGTCTCACCATCAGTTTTTGCTAAAACAGGTCTAGCTAAAACAGTCTAAACTGCTTTAAAGCCACTTATATATGTTTATATAACAATTTTTAAAGGCATTTGGTCAGATTTTAAACGCTGAAATTTTGGCTCCGGTATACATTTGACTAAACCAAATATATACTATGAATAAAATCTTACTCGCATTTTTTATGCTGGTGCTCTTCTGCAGTAATGCCAGGGCACAAACGAGGCAAATCACAGGCCGCATCACGGATAACCTGACCAACGAACCTGTTTCCGGCGTCAGTGTGGTATTAAAAGGCACCAAAACAACCACTACTTCAGACGCTAAAGGTATCTACCGGATCAATGTTCCCGCTACAGGAACAGTTGTACTTATCGCAAGGTATGTAGGTTACAAAACCAATGAGGCCACGGCTGGCCCCGGGGCTGACCTGAATTTCATTTTGCGTGAGGACGTAAGTTCCCTGAATGAGGTACAGATTAACGTAGGTTATGGAACGGTATCACGCGAGGCGCTAACTGGAGCTGTATCTTCTCTCAGGGCTGATCAGATCAGGGATGTGCCGATCAATTCTGCAGAACAGTTGCTTGCCGGTCGCCTGGCAGGGGTGCAGGTTACTGCCACGGATGGAGCTCCGGGTACGAACGTACAAATCCGGGTACGCGGCGGCACATCGATTACGCAGGATAATGCCCCGCTCTATATTGTTGATGGGGTGCAGGTAGAAAATGCACTGCGTTCTCTCTCCCCCCAGGATATCGAAACTATTGATGTACTCAAAGATGCCGCTTCTACGGCTATTTATGGTGCCCGCGGAGCCAATGGTGTGGTACTGATCACCACTAAAAGTGGAAAAAGTGGCAAAACCTCTGTGAACTATAATGCCTTCGTCGGGGCAGGAAAGATCCTCGGTAAACTGGAGGTGCTTAATGCGGTGGATTATCTGAAATATCAGTATGAAAGAAACCGTGCTTCGGCGATAGACAGCGCTGGATTTGTTTCCAGGTTTGGTCCCTATGATACTTTGTCTGTTTACCGCGATAAGGGGAGGGACTGGCAGGAAGAGGTATTCGGACGGGTAGCACTACAGCAGACGCATAACCTGAGCATCAATGGTGGCGACCAGAAGATCAATTACAACCTGAGTCTGACCAGCAACGGCCAGGACGGCGTGATGATCAACTCTGATTACAACAGGAAACTGCTGAGCTTTAAGATGGAGATTAAACCTGATGATAAATTCAGGAGCGGTTTTACCGTCAGGTATAACGACGAGCGAATCAACGGAGCAGGGGTGTCCAGTCCGGGTCTGGCAAGGGATAATTTTCTGAAAAATACGCTTGCCTACCGGCCTATAGAAAGTAAAAACGGGGATGATATTAATTTTTACGACCAGCAGTACCTCGCGGCGGCAGATCTCAGGAATCCTGTGATCAATGCTACTGCAGTGTACAGAAAGACGCTTACAAAAAGGTACAACCTTAGTGGTTACCTGAGTTATGCTTTCACAAAAGATATTACAGCCAGGGTAACAGTAGGTTATGATAATAACAATGCCAGAACCAATAATTTCTATTCTGAAATCACTGGTCAGGCTGCCCTCTTTTCGGGTATGCCCATCGCTTCAATTCTGACAGGTGCAACCAATACCCTCAATAATTCCAATACGATCACTTATACTAAACGTGGTATCAATAAACATCATGATCTGGATTTCCTGATCGGGCAGGAGATCTATCAGACAAGTACGCAGCACTTCAATGCCGAAACACGGTATTTCCCCATCGGCATCAGTGCAGAGAAAGCCCTGGCAAATATGAATCTCGGCAATCCGCCTTCAGGGCAAGCTCAGCCCAGACCAACAACGAATGATGTGACTGCCAAAAGTTTCTCTTTCTTTTCCAGAATCAACTATGCCTACGACAAAAAATACCTGATTACCATCACAGGCAGGGCCGATGGAAGTTCCAAGTTTATGGATGGCAGCCGCTGGGGATATTTCCCTTCAGCTGCCCTTGCCTGGAGGTTATCTGAGGAAAGCTTTGCGCAGTCGTTCAAATCAGTGCTTTCCGATGCAAAAATCCGCCTGACACTGGGATCAACAGGAAATAACCGTATCAATGATTTCAGCTACCTCCCCTTGTATTCCTCGAGCACCAACTATGCCCTCAATGATCAGTTGATTCCGGGTTTAATCCCGAGCCAGCTGGCCAACCCTTCCGTAAAATGGGAAACAACCTTGTCGCGCAACCTGGGTGCGGATCTGGCCTTCTTTAAAAATAGAATACAGCTGACTGCAGATATCTATTACAATACGACCAAAGATTTGCTGCTGCAAAATCCCATCCCGCAAACATCAGGTTATACCCAGCAGACACAAAACATCGCTTCCACCTCCAACAGAGGGCTGGAGCTACAGCTGAGTGGCGTAATTGCTGAAAGCAAAAACTTTACCTACTCGGCTAACTATAATATGTCCTTTAACCGTAACAGGGTGGA
Source organism: Pedobacter sp. MC2016-15 (assembly GCF_026239695.1). Taxonomy (GTDB): domain Bacteria; phylum Bacteroidota; class Bacteroidia; order Sphingobacteriales; family Sphingobacteriaceae; genus Pedobacter. The sequence goes on from NZ_JAPIVS010000003.1 coordinate 760,580, forward strand.
AAAGCTGAATAATGGGATTACCAGTAAAGGATATGCATCCGGATGGGACACCAATACCGGTAATGACTATCTGGTAGAAGTAGGAAAATCCCTAGGACAAATGTATGGTTATCAATCGGACGGCTTTTACAAAGTGAGCGACTTCACTTATAACCCACTAACTTCAACTTATGCCCTGAAACCCGATGTAGCTTCATTCTTTGGCGTAACACGTAGTTCTGTGCAGCCGGGAACGATGAAACTTAAAGATCTCGGTGGGCAGATCAGAAACCCTGATGGGAGCCCGGCCATACATACTGATGAAGACAGAACAGTCATCGGTAACGCAGCGCCTGACTTTACCGGTGGACTCAATCAGCAGTTCAGGTATAAGAACTGGGATATGAGTGTCTTCGTTAACTTCAGCGTCGGCAATGATATCTATAATGCCAACAAAATAGAACTTACCAACGGGCGCCTCAATGGGCCAAACCTGCTGGCAATCACCAATGGCAGATTCAGGACGATTGATGATAACGGAAAATCTCTGTATAATGATCCTGCAAGACTCGAAGCTTTTAACCAGAATGCCACTTTCTGGAGACCCTATGAAAACAGTCCTTTATTTACAGACTGGGCTGTCGAGGATGGTTCTTTCCTCAGAATCAACAATATCAGCCTGGGTTATACCCTGCCGCAAAGTTTATTGCAGCGTGCAAAAATCAGGAGCCTGAGGCTGTATGCTACAGTAAATAACCTGGCTACGATCAGTGGATATTCAGGTTTTGACCCTGAGGTGAACACCCGTACAAACGGGGGCCTGACTCCCGGTGTAGACTATTCTGCCTACCCACGAAGCAGAACGATAATTTTTGGCTTAAACCTTTCTCTATAATATACATACAGGTTATGAAATTCAGATCTTTTAACAAATATATGGCTGTAGTTTTAACAGTCTGCTCCACACTGATATTCTCATGCAAGAAATATCTGGAGGTAAAACCTCAGTCGGCCTTCGCCCCTGAAGATGTGTTCAGCAATGTATCCAGCGTAAATTCTGCGATTATGGGCGTTTACCAGCTGCTGGCGGGTGATGATGGCTACGGCCAGCGGCAGTCGCTTGTTTTCCCCAATGACACCGACGAATTTACCCGTAGTGGCGATGTGGACGCCGGCGCACGCGGACTTGCCCGCTATGTAGCTGATGCAGGAAATTCTGAACTGCCCGCTACCTTTATCAGGGGCTATAATGGTATTGAGCGTGCCAATCTTTGTATCAAATACATTCCGGCCATGAATGCCTATAACAACGGCACTGAGGCAGATAAAAAAGAATTGAGAAGGATGTATGCCGAAGCGCTGACACTGCGTGCGATTTACTATTTTGATCTGGTAAAAAACTGGGGAGATGTGCCCCTGCAAACTGAACCTTCGGTTTCCGGTATGGACTTCAATGTCTCGAAAGTCAATAGTGAGGTGATTTACGACCGCATATTGGGGGATCTGCTGATAGCCGAAAGACTACTGCCATGGAGAAAGGAAACCGTAAGTGATGAACGCATCACTCAGGGTGCTGCAAGGGGCCTGCGTGCACGTATCGCCTTGTTCCGCGGAGGCTATATGCTCAGGAGAACATCTAAAGTAATGGAACGTCTCCCGGATTACCTGAAATATTATACGATGGCAAGAGATGAATGTGATACCGTTATGAAATCCGGCCAGCATAGCCTGAACCCTAGTTTTTACGACGTATGGAAAAAGGTGAACGAACTTGTCCTGGACAATGTATATGGCGAAAGGATGCTGGAAGTAGCCATGGGCGGGGGGAACGCCAACTTCGACAGCAAGCTGGGCAGAGCCAGCGGAACGCGCATTGCCGATGGTTCGCGCTATGGCCCGGGCGGTGGGGCACAGAACCCTACGACGAGCTATTTTTATGCTTTTGATCCGGCAGACCCGAGGAGGGAAGTGACCATCTCCAATTACAATATTGACGTCAGGAATCTGAAAAGCCCGGCAAGAGTTACGGAGATGAACGACGGAAAGTACAGGCGGGACTGGAGACCCATCATTGCCGGGGCAACGCAGACACTGGGAATGAACTGGGTGATGCTTCGCTACGCTGATATTTTACTGATGTATGCGGAAGCAGTGAACGAAATTAACTCAGGCCCTGATGCTGCAGCGGTTAGAGCATTTGAAGATGTCAGAAGAAGGGCTTTCAGTGCCGACTTGAGTAAAGTGGGTCGTACGCCATTGGATAAGGCGGGCTTTTTCACTGCGATTGTTAAAGAACGCTCGCTGGAACTTGGCGGTGAAGGAATCAGGAAGTATGATTTGGTAAGGTGGAATTTGCTGGGTGCCAAGTTGCAGGAAGCCAAAACAGTGATGACCAGTCTCATCAATGCAGCGCAGTATCCGAAATATTTGTATTACCGCAATGTAGGCGAGGAGTTCGAATTTTATCCTGGAACCGGATACTACCTTCCCGAGCCTGCCGTACCACCTGCGCCCCTGTACAATGCGATTACCAATCCCAACGGATATATCCGGGTAGAATGGCGTCAAAGCCTGAATACCAGCAGCGGAGGCTTTATTGAGAAACTGGGACGTTCATTTCAGCCCAATCATTCCGAGGTCCTGCCTATACACAAAACTATTACAGATTTAAATCCTAACTTAAAACAGGATTTTGGTTATTAAAAATTAATTATGAGACGATACTTTATTACTTTATCAATTTGTGCAATCTCCCTCAGCAGTTTTGCCCAGAGCAACTTAAAACTCTGGTATGACCAGCCTGCCACCAACTTCAACGAGGCACTACCTATCGGCAACGGCCGGCTTGCCGCAATGGTCTTTGGTGCGCCTGCCAGCGATAAGCTGCAACTGAATGAAGAGAGCATCTGGACGGGACAACCGCACAATAACCTGACCGACAGCCAGGGTCTGGTCATCCCTGAACTCAGGAGGTTATTATTTGAAAAGAAGTATGCGGAAGCGCAGGCCTTATCAAAAGAAAAAATGAAGTCGCCCCAAAACGGCATGAGCTATCAGCCCGCAGGCAACCTGCTGCTGAACTTTAAGGGACATGACAAGGTAACCAACTACCGGCGCGAGCTGGATATCAGCAAAGCAGTATCCAGTATTTCATATGATCTCGGGGGCGTGCATTACAAACGTACCTACTTTGCTTCTTTTGTGGACAGCGTAATTGTGATACACCTGGAGGCGAGTAAAGCCGGAGCGCTGAATTTTGAAATTGCAGCAGGAAAAGTGCAAAAAAATAGTGCTGTCAGTGTTCAGGGCAACCAAATCAGGATGCAGGGTACTCCCGCAGAGGCTGAGGGACTGGCAGCGAAGATCAACTTTGTAACGCTCATCAATGTGGTCAACAGCGGCGGCAGGATTGCTGCTGCTGATACCAGTATTAAGGTCAGCGGTGCCAGTTCGGCAACCATCTACGTTTCTATTGCCACCAACTTCAAAAACTACCGTGATCTCTCTGTAGATCCGCAGATTAAAGCCGCAGGTATCATCAGCAGGGCAGTAAAGAAGGATTATGACAGTCAGCTCGCAGCACAGGTAAAGTTTTACCAGCAATATTATAACAGGGTAAGCCTGGATCTGGGAAGCAATGCATCGGCTGCACTGCCGACAGATCAGCGTATCAGAAACTTTAAAACAACATATGATCCGCAGTTGCTCTCCCTGTATTTCCAGTTTGGCAGGTACCTGCTGATCTCATCATCACAACCAGGTGACCAGCCGGGGAACCTGCAGGGGAAATGGAATGACCGGATTAAACCGGCCTGGGATTCCAAATATACCATCAATATCAATACAGAAATGAACTACTGGCCATCTGAGCCTGCAAATCTTTCAGAACTGGGAACACCCCTGTTTAACATGCTGAAAGAGCTCGCGGTGACGGGCAGGGAGAGTGCTGACAAAATCTATCATGCCAAAGGATGGATGGCACATCACAATACAGATCTCTGGCGCATCACAGGAATTGTAGATGGCGGCTTTTACGGCATGTTCCCTAACGGAGGAGCCTGGCTGACAAGGCATCTCTGGGAGCATTACCTGTATACAGGCGATCAGAAATTTCTGAAGGAAGCCTATCCGATCCTGAAAGGAGCTGCTGAGTTTTATGTAGATGCCCTGCAGAAGGAGCCTGACCATGGCTGGCTGGTGGTGTCACCTTCGATGAGTCCTGAAAATAAGTATATGTCCGATGCAAAAAGCGGGGGCGTAGGTTTGACTTATGGCAGCACAATGGATAACCAAATCGTTTTTGAGTTGTTCTCGCATACCATCCGTGCTGCAGAAGTGTTGAAAACGGACCAGGCCTTTGTGGAAGTGCTGCAGCAAAAACGTGCGCTGCTGCCGCCGATGCAGATCGGCCAGTTCGGGCAGCTGCAGGAATGGATCGAAGACTGGGACAGGAAGAATGATCAGCACCGCCATATCTCCCATCTGTTTGGCCTGTATCCTGCCAACCAGATTTCTCCATACCGGAATCCCGATATCTTCGCCGCGGCAAAAAATACGCTGATCAGCAGGGGTGATGTATCCACAGGCTGGAGCATGGGCTGGAAGGTCAACTTCTGGGCCAGGATGAAGGATGGGGACCACGCTTTTAAGATCATCTCCGACCAGCTCAACCTGGTTTCGCCGGAAGTACAATCAGGGCAGGGAGGGGGAACATATCCCAATCTTTTTGACGCCCACCCGCCATTTCAGATCGATGGTAACTTCGGCTGTACGGCAGGCATCACAGAGATGCTGTTGCAAAGCCAGGATGGAGCGATTGAGCTTTTGCCTGCCCTGCCCGCTGCCTGGGACAAGGGAAGTATCAAAGGTCTCAGAGCCCGTGGCGGTTTTGTCATTGATATCGACTGGGAAAATCACAGGGTAAAACATGTGAAGATTGTGTCTACCCTGGGCGGCAACTGCCGGCTGCGCAGTCCGCATGCCCTCGGTAAAACAGCAGGTTTAAAGCCAGTTGCGGCAAATCAGGAAAATCCCAACGGCTTTTTCAGGGTTGATCAGCCAAAGAAAGCGTTGCTTTCTCCAAAAGTGGTGCAGCAGGCAGCGGCTCCCCTGAAGGAGACAATGCTCTACGATCTGAAGACCGAAACTGGTAAAATTTATGAGATCAACACACTTTAATGATGAGAAGATTATTATCAATTGTATTCTTGTTGCTCAGCCTGAGCAGCGCATATGCGAAAGACATTCAGATCACCGTAGCAAAAGATGGCAGCGGAGATTACAGCACCGTACAGGAAGCAATCAATGCGGTGGAAGATTTTAAACGCAGTGTCACAAAGATTATCATCCGCAAGGGCATTTATAAAGAAAAGCTGATCCTCCCCGCTTCAAAACAAAATGTCAGATTTGTGGGTGAGCGTGCTGAAAATACCATTCTTACCTATGATGATTATGCCTCAAAGAAAAATAGTGAAGGTAAGGCACCCGGAACAACCGGATCGTCAAGTTTTTTTATCTATGGCAACGGCTTCAGTGCTGAGAACATTACTTTTGAAAATTCATCTGGCCCCGTAGGTCAGGCAGTGGCACTATGGGTTGCAGGAGATCAGTGCAGTTTTGTCAACTGCCGGATGCTCGGTTTTCAGGATACGCTGTATACCTATGGCCCTGGTTCAAGGCAGTACTACAAGGATTGTTATATCGAAGGAACGGTAGATTTTATATTTGGTTCGGCAACGGTAGTTTTTGAGGGCTGTGAAATATTTTGTAAAAAAGGCGGATATATCACAGCAGCATCAACACCTTCCACATCAAAATATGGCTATATTTTCAGGAACTGCAAAATAACGGGTACTGCTGCGGCAAATACTTTTCATCTGGGCAGACCATGGCGACCGGATGCAAAAGTGGTTTTCATCAAATGCGAACTGGGGGAGATGATCCGTCCTGAGGGCTGGAGCAACTGGGGAAAACAAAGCAACGAGAAAACTGCCTATTATGCAGAATATAAAAGCAAAGGGCCCGGAGCCCAGCCGGAACAACGCGTAAGCTGGTCGCATCAGCTGGATGATGCTGCAGCCCGCGAATATTCTCTAAATACTGTTTTCAGGGGATGGAAGCCAGGTACAATTTCTACCGTACAGGCCCTGGATCCTGTCGCTGAAAACATAATCACCTACCAGAGGAGTGTGGGTGGATGGCCTAAAGCAGTCATCAATATTCCGGTAGATTATAAAACGACACTTTCGCCCGCCGACAAGCTGGCCATCAGGGCAGACTCTCTGCATGATGACGCAACGATAGATAATTCTGCTACGACGAGGGAGATCAGGCATCTTGTAAAAGCCTATAAGGGAACACGCAATCAGCAATACCTCCGGGCAGCTGAAAAAGGAATAGATTACCTGCTCAAGGCACAATATGCCAATGGGGGCTGGCCGCAATATTTTCCGAAAAAAGATTTTTACCGGCATCAGATCACCTATAATGATAATGCCATGATCAATGTGCTTGATATCATGCAGGATATTGTGGAAGCTTCAAATGACTTCGATGTTGTCAACTCCGCCTATATTAAGCCCGCCGGCGATGCAGTGCAAAAAGGAATAGACTGTATCCTGAAAACCCAGATCAGGACGAATGGCCGGCTCAGCGCCTGGTGTGCACAGTATGATGAGAAAACTTTAGCACCCGCCAAGGCCAGGTCTTTTGAACTGGCTTCAATCAGTGGTGGTGAATCTGTCAACATTGTCCTCTTCCTGATGCGCTTTAAGAATCCCTCTGAAGAGATGAAAACCGCTGTAAATGCGGCAGTACAATGGTTTGATCAGGTGAAGATTGAAGGATATGAATTTGTGTTTATTGATGATCCATCAAAACCAAATGGCAAAGACCGTGTATTTCGTAAGAATCCTGCTTCCACCATATGGGCACGCTTTTATGATATACAGACCAATCAGCCATTTTTTACAGGGAGGGACAGCCAGCCAAAAAAGACGGTGGCGGAGATCGGGGCAGAGCGCAGTGCAGGTTATGCCTGGTATGGTACCTGGCCGGCAAAATTGCTGAATACGGCGTATCCTGAATGGGTAAAAAACAATTCCGGGCAGTAGGTTATATCATCTAAGTATCTTTTTCTCAAAAAATTTCATCCCGTAGGGGAAAAAATATTCAATTTGTGCCCGTCCGGCAAAACGGGCACATCAAATGATATCACAATTAAGCAAGATCCTCTTTTCTACCCGCACAATGGGTGCCCTGTTACTTTTTTATGCCTTCTCTATGGCGTTGGCTACATTTGTAGAGAACGATTATGGTACAGCGGTTGCCAAAGCATTGATTTACAATTGCTGGTGGTTTGAACTGGTGATGTTTTTCCTGATTCTCAACTTTATCGGGAACATCAAAAGATACCAGCTGATCTCATTGAAAAAATTGCCGTTGCTCGTGTTTCACCTGGCTTTCATTATCATCTTCATCGGCGGATATGTCACACGTTATATCAGCTTTGAAGGTTCAATGCATATCAGGGAAGGGGAGAGCAGCAACGATGTGGTATCTGACGCCACTTTCTTTAAGGTGCAGATCGGTCAGAACGAACAGGCACTGGCCTATGACGACAAACCGGCGATACTGATATCCAACCAGGTACCCTGGTATTTGAAATCCTTCAGAAAGACTTTTGTACAGCAGTATGACTACAAAGGCACAAGGGTAAAAATGAAGGTAGTAGACTTTTATGCCCGTGCGCAGGACTCCCTGGTGCTGAACCCTGCAGGGAAACCGGTATTGCATCTGGTGGTGCTGGAGAATGGCAAACGTGTCAATAAATATATTGAAAGTGGTGAGGTAAAGCTGATTGATAACATGATCATCAGCTATAATAAACAAACCCAGGGGGCTATCAATATCTCTGATGGCTTTGAGGGTTACAAGATCTCTTCGCCCTATGAAGGTAACTATATGATCATGGCTACCCAGGAGAGAAAAGTGGTGCCGGCAGATAATCAGCCTCAGGAGTTTCACCTGAGAAGTTTATATACTTACGGGGGACTTGCCTTTGTAGTACCTGAGCCTGCCAGTCCCGGAAATATTATTTATTATGAAGGTGATAAACGCAGCCATGAGCATGACCTGGACCTGGTGAAGGTTGAAGTAACTACCCCCAATGCAGTGGATACCGTATCTTTTTACGGTGGTAAAGGCATGACCAACTTTCAGTTTCAGGGAGAGGTCGCCGGACTGCCAATTGCCATGGCCTACGGTTCCAAGATCTATAAAGCCCCGTTCTGGCTGAAGCTGGTAGATTTCAAAATGGAAAAATATCCCGGAAGTAACAGTCCTGCGGCATATTCATCTGATATCATGATCCGCGATGGACATACTGAACGTCCCTACAAAATATATATGAACCATGTGCTGGATGAAGATGGCTACCGTTTTTTCCAGTCGAGCTTCGACCAGGATGAACTGGGTACCGTACTTTCTGTAAACCATGATTACTGGGGAACAAATATTACCTACATCGGTTATACATTGCTTTTCGCAGGACTTTTCGTAACACTTTTCTGGAAGGGCACACACTTCTCCAAACTGAACGAACAGCTGAAAACAATATCGCGTTCCAAGGCTTTATTGCTGTTGATGATCCTCCTTCCGGGAGGCGCAGCTTTCAGTCAGGAGATAGACATGCACGGCACTGATGGCAAACCACATGTGCATAACCATGCCGCTGACAGCACGGCTCCTTCTGCTGCTGCGCCAACTGACCACAACCACGTGGCTGATATGCAGCGCATTCTCGCAGGACAGGCCGTGGATGCAGCATCATTTGCAACTACAGTACGCACAGACCGCCAGCATGCCGACAGCTTTGGGCGATTGCTCGTGCAGAACATCGATGGCCGTATCGAGCCGGTAAACACGATGGCACTCGAGATTTTACGTAAACTCTATCAAAAAGACAAGTTCTACACCCTGAATGCCAATCAGTTTTTCCTTGCTGTATCTACATTTCCTTTCGACTGGGTAAATGTTCCGCTGATTAAGGTGGGCAGCAAGGGCGGACCAGGTCTGCTCGCTGCGGTGAAGGCCAATGCTGAAGGATACACGACCATGGTGAATCTCCTGACGCTGTCTAAGGATGGCAGCATAGATTTCCGCCTGAAAGATGATTATATGAAAGCTTTTGCAAAAAAGGCTTCTGAACAAAACGGTTACGATAAAGATATTATTGAACTGAATGATAAGTTGCAAGTAATGCAGCAAGTGCTGAACGGGCAGTACCTGCGGGTGTTCCCGGTTGCGGGTGATGCCAACAATACATGGGTCACTCCGCCCACTCCTGCGGCAGACAGCACAGCTACGGCAAATCCGGCGACGCAGTATATCATGAGCACTTATGAAGCTTCCAAGTCAGGTAACTGGACATTGCCTGAGCAGAAGCTGGAAGCGCTGAAACAACTGCAGTTTCAAGTCGGAAAAGCGGTAGTACCTTCTCAGACAAAGATTGATATGGAAGTTAACTATAACTCCTGGAACATCTTTTTAAACCTGATGATTGCCTATGCTTTATTAGGAACAGTAATTCTTGCCCTGGCTTTCAGCAGTTTGTTTAAAAACTCTAAAGGTTTACGTAAAACCATCAATGTGGTGCTGGTACTGATATGTATCGCAGCGCTCTTACAGTTATACGGACTGGCCGTGCGCTGGTATATTTCAGGTCATGAGCCTTGGAGTAACGGCTATGAGGCCGTGATGTTTATCAGCTGGATAGGTGTCATGTCGGGCTTGTTGTTATACCGTAACAGTAATGCCTTTATCCCTGCTGCCGGCTGTCTGATTGCGGTGATCCTGATGGGATTTGCCCACGGAGGTTCACAGATGAATCCACAGATCACCCCGCTGGTTCCGGTACTCAAATCTTACTGGCTGATGGTCCATGTGGCGATCATCACCTCAAGTTATGGCTTCTTCGGCCTGAGTGCATTGCTGGGCACAGTAGTATTGCTGTTATACATCATCGACCATAAAAAGATCAGTGCCAGGGTAAAAGCTTCCGTAGTAGAGTTGACGATTGTCAATGAGATGTCGCTCACTGTAGGTATATTTTTACTGACAGTAGGAACCTTTCTGGGAGGAATATGGGCCAACGAAAGCTGGGGGCGTTACTGGAGCTGGGATCCCAAAGAGACCTGGGCCTTTATCTCAGTAATTGTCTATGCTTTTGTACTGCATGTGAGGCTGATTCCTGCGATGCGCAGTAAATATTTATTTAACCTGCTTTCGCTGCTGGCCTTTTCGGTCATCATCATGACGTACTTTGGGGTAAACTATTACCTGACAGGGCTGCATTCCTATGCACAGGGAGATCCTGTACCGATTCCGGGCTGGGTATATGTGACGATAAGTGTAGTCGCTTTACTGGCAGTAGTTTCTTACCGCAGGTACAAGCTAAGATCGAAATAGTATTATTAGGGTAATGAGCAGTGTATAAGCTGGGTTTGATTTGGGTTTGCTACATAAATCAGTGTTTTATTTCTGGTGTATAACAGATATATAACCGGAATTTATACCGGGTATGAAAGAAGTTTGGAGCAGGTTTCCGTAGACTAAATCACGTATCAAACTCGTCGGAAAGTCGAAGCATAGTCGTTCCAAACCCCTTTCAAAGAGCCGTTATATACCGGATACTTACCCTATACTTTCCCTAAGATACTTAGTGAAGTATCTGTTTAACGTTTGTGAATCAGTCGATTGACATAAAAAAATGACGCTGAAGCTCTTGTGTTTTATGCTGTAATTGTTTAACTTGGTGTTAATTAATTGATTATTTACATAATTCTTTATTTTATGGCCAAAGCAGACAACAATTCAGGTGATGGCTACTCAGGTAGAGTAGGAAATACAGTTTATTACAAAAGAATGGGCAAGTGGGTGAAACGCACGATTGGAAAATCAAACAAACCTGCCAGCCCGGCGCAGTTAAAACACCGTCAGCGCGTTAAAATTACAAACAAGTTTATCGCTCCTGTGAAGGAGTTTATCGAGATCTCACTGGCACCGGAAGGCAGAGTCCTTCAGCGTACGCCCAATGACCTGATGCTCAAGTACACCCTTGGTACCGCCATCACAGGGGAATATCCAAACCAGGAAATTGATTTTACCAAAGCACAGTTCAGTGCCGGTAATATGAAGCCAACGCCAGCGCTGGAAGTTACTCAGAATGATGCCGGACTGCGCTTCAGCTGGGATACAGCACTTATTCCGGACGAATTCAGGAACGATGATCAGGTTTTGCTGCTCATTTATTTCCCGGAACTGGAAAAAGCTGACTTCCAAACCACAGGAATCAGCAGATCCGACGGCAGCTATCAGCTTGATGTGCCCAAAAATGACAGTGCTACCAAAATGGAAACCTATATCTCCTTTATTTCTGCCAATAGAAAGCGGGTTTCTCCGAGCAGCTACCTGGGTCAGTTCATTTTACCAGCTTACTCAGTCTCAAATTAAATAACAGATGGCACATTATCAACCAGGAGCCGCCGGCGAATTCCGCGGCAGGATGGGCCAGACGGTGATGTACAGGTGGCGCCATCTGAAAATAGGGCGGTCGCGTCCCAGCAAAACCAGTAAACCGCCGAAACTTGTTTCGAAAACACAACGCTCGCGGATGGGTATACTCTCGCGCTATATGGGGAGGTTTACAGAGGTGGTCAGAGATGGATTTCCTGTCAAAAGGAAAAACATGACCAGCATGAATGCCGCGATAAAATATAACTGGCATACGGCATTTAAAGGTGAATATCCAAACCTGGAGATTGATCCTGCAAAGATTCAGATCAGCAAAGGTACGCTGGACGACCTTTACCGGCCCGTGCTGGAAGTGCAGGACCAAAAGGTGTTGATACACTGGCAGGTGCCCAGCCGGCTCAGGCTCGGGGTAGAGATGAATGACCGGCTGCATGTAGTGGCGTTCCGCGACGGCCTGCGTCTCAGGGCATTCAGGTATCTGAAGCTGGCCGGAGTCAGGGGTGATGGTTCAGCAGACATCACCGACATCATACTCGAAGGAGAAACTACGCATGTATGGATGTTTCTCGTAGCTGCTGATGGAAAGAAATGTTCGAACTCCAGGTACATGGGATCGCCGGTTTTCGCATAAAACACTTACTGGGTAAATACCTCCCTGATCCAGTTCTGGTATTTCTCCTGCAGACGTTTAACCACATCGGGATGTTCCGCGGCCTCGTTCCTGGTCTCGGTACTCCCGTTTTTGATGTTGACGAGCATGAAGTTATCCTTATCCAGATCAGCGGGTTTCGATTCTCTCGGACTATGCAGCAGTTTCCAGTCGCCCTCACGAACCGCCCATTGCGGATTACCCTTGGCCCCTTCAAACTGCCAGAAGAAATCCTCGTGCGGTGATTTTGCCTTTGGGGAGGCAATCACTTGAACGAGGCTTTTGCCGTCAATTTTTCGCTGAGGCAAGGTGAGCTGGCAGTATGCTGCAAGTGTAGGGAACCAATCGATATTGGTCGAGAATTGATCCCTTACTGTATTTACTGGGATATGTCCCGGCCAGCTGATGATTGCAGGTGCGAGAATGCCCCCTTCAAAAACACTGAATTTGGAACCACGGTTTGATCCGGCATAACCGCCACCGCCAAAAGTACGCTCCTCTGTGGAGTGGCCCTGGTCGGCCTGGAAAACAATAATTGTATTGTCAGTGAGGCCCAGCTCATCCACCTTTTTTAGCAATAATCCGATCTTTTCATCCATCGTGGATACCGCGGCGGCATACATTCTGCGTGGTGCAGGCAGGTCCTTATAGTAATCACGCCACTTTTGCTCTCCCTGAAGCGGGTAATGCGGCATGTTGATCGCGAAGTACATAAAGAAGGGACTGGACTGATTGTCCTCAAGAAACTTACCCGCTTCATCTACCATCAGGTTTGGAAAGTATTTACCATCTTCCCATATTTCTGTACCGTTACGCCATAGGTCGTGCCTGTTTGGGCCGGCCCAGTAAAAGAAGTGGCTATAGCTGTCGATACAGCCGCCCATAAATCCGAATGAATAATCAAAGCCCTGCTGGTTGGGCATGGTTTCAGGGGAGTATCCCATATGCCATTTTCCGATATGTGCAGTTTTATAGCCGCCACTCTTAAAAAGCTCCGCCATGGTAAACTGGCTTCCTGGCATTCCCCCTTCGCCGCCCAGACTACTGGGGGCATTATTGTCGAGACCAGCCCTCTGCGGATACCTGCCTGTAAGTAAAGAAGCCCGGGATGGTGAACATACCGGAGAGGCTGAATGAAAATTGCTGAACCTCGTGCCATTTCGTGCCAGACGATCGAGGTTTGGGGTACTGAGATCTTTTGCCCCATAAATATTCATATCCAGCGAGCCCTGATCATCGGAATAAATAACTATAACATTAGGCTTGCCCTTAGCGCTGCGTATTTGCTGTGCATGCACACTTGCAGACCAGAAGATCAGGGATAGAATGGTAAGTATAAGTAGTTTTTTAACATTTTGTTTTCTCACGCGGCTAAGTGTTTCGCGTGTTAAGCCCAGGAAAGAAGCGATCATATAAAGGGGGATTCGGTTATATAAAGTGGGGTATTTCTTTACGAAATTGTCATAGCGCATATCGGCCGTTTCACTGATATTGCTGAAGATCCTATTCTGATGGGCTTCAAAGTTTCTGGTTTCCAGGTTGTCGATCATGACCTTGAAACTTGGAATAGTATCTATCAGGTGGTTGAAGTTTTCTTTAGTAATTACCAGCAATTCACTGTCTTCCAGCGCCTCGATATAACTGCTGGCAGGCTTGCCGGTGTCAAAGCTGGTAAAATCTGCAATCCACCAGTTTTCTATCGCAAACCTCATGATATGTTCCTGCTGATCCTGTCCGACGCGGAACTGCCGGAAACAGCCTTTCACAACAAAACCGATCGCATTGCTCAGCGTACCTTCTTCCAGCCAGTATTGGCTTTTACGGACTCTTTTTGGCACTGATACTGACCTGACCAGTTCCAGTTCAGTAGGGCTGAGACTACCCTTATCTACAAGATATTTTGCGAAGGATTCGAACATCGTGAAGCTTTTTTTCAAAGCTATTTAAATTCTGTAGTCCATCGCAAAATTTCTATAGAAAAATGCCTCTTAAAAAGACGCCATTATCAATTCATCAAACTGATGTTGGTCATACCTCCATCGGAAAGAATTTCTGTGCCTACGATAAATGCAGCATCATCAGATGCCAGAAAAGCTGCTGCTTTGCCAATATCAGCAGGTCTTCCCATTTTGCCGACAGGTATGGTATCTATCCAGAGTTTCTTTACTGCATCGATGTGTTCCTCAGGTACAATTTTACCAAATACAGGTGTGTCTATGGAACCCGGAGAGAGGGTATTCACCCTGATTCTTCTCGGTAAAAGATCCAGGGACAATCCTTTGGCGAGGGATATCACTGCAGCTTTTGCCGCCGCGTAAACTGTCATGCCAGGTGCGGCACGATGTGCGGCGCTGGAGCCGATGAGGATCACTGATGCTCCGTCATTCAGAAAGGGAAGGGCCTTCTGAACGGTAAAATAGGCGCTTTTTAAGTTCAACGCCATATACTGATCGTAATTTTCTTCAGTCGTTTCGCCAATGGCCGACATTGCTATGCCATTCACAATCCCTCCGGCATTCACTACCAGTGTATCAATTTTGCCAAACTGATCTGCAGTCTTGCTGAAGATGTTTTCCAGGTCATCCATATTGGTGACGTCACCTGTGATGCCAATAAATCCTTTGCCCAGTGCTTTCAGCGACTCATCGAGTGTCGACTGATTTCTGCCGGTGATCGTCCCTACTGCACCTTCATTTTTTAAAGCCTCTGCAACCCCGAATCCTATGCCGCTATTACCCCCGGTAACTACGGCTACTTTGTTTTTTAATCTCACGTTTTTAGTTATTTTGTATCCCTCAAAGGTGAGATGTCTGGGACGCGGACAGGAGGACATATATCAAAATACCATTGTGACAAATGTCAATTAATGAATTCCGTTCCTAATTCTGGATGAAAGTTTTCCGGTATTCCAGTGGCGAAAGCTCAGTTTTTGTTTTGAATAACTTGCTGAAGGACTGAGAGTGCTCAAAACCCAGGGCATAAGCAACTTCGCTAACCGACAGACGTGTACTCGCCAGTTTTTCTTTTGCTTTTTGAATCAGTTTATCATGGATATGCTGCTGTGCATTCTGTCCGGTATGAGAACGCAGCATGTCGCTGAGATAACTGGGACTGAGGTTCAGTTGCTCCGCAATGTATTGTACAGAGGGGATACCCTGGCTGAGCGACTGCTCATTGTCGAAATAATTATCGAGAATCTCCTCCATGCGCAGCAGCAAGTCGTTGCTCGCCGCTTTTCGTGTGATAAACTGACGTTTATAAAAGCGGTTGGCATAGTTGAGCAGCAGCTCCAGCTGTGAGATGATCACATCCTGGCTGAAATCATCTGTCCGCGCTTTGAGTTCCTGATCCATAAACCTGAAAATTGACATGATCGTATCTTTTTCAGATTCTGAAAGGTGGAGCGTTTCATTGGCGGAATAGGAGAAGAATCCGTATTGCCTGATCTTTTTGGCGAGATCATAGCCCAGCAGGAAGTCTGGATGAATCAGCAGCGTATACTCAGAGCAGACACTGGCATCATTGTCATTGCTGCCAATCACCTGGCCAGGGGAGGCAAAGAGCAATCCCCCTTCATCAAAATCATAATAACTCTGGCCATACTTCAATTTCCCGCTTACCTTAGGTTTGTAGGAGATTTTGTAAAAACTCAGCAGATGATTCTGGGGAGGGGCTACCCTTACAATAGCACCATTGATCAGACTGATCAGCGGATGAAGGGGCATGGGTAAACCAAATGACCGGTGGGCATCTGATAGTGACGTAAATTTCTGCGGACTGTTTTCGTCTTTCTTCATATATAAAGATATTAAATTGATAACCGCTGTTCAAACGGTTATCAATTAATGACTAAATTCTAACCATGAGCGGCAACTGCCACCTCTTCCCAGGCTTCCCAGGTAGCAATACGCTCAGCGTAAGCTTCACGAACGCCCGTCAGGTTATATTTACCTATATGAAGACGTAAAGGTGGGTTTTCAGCATCTACGACTTTGAAAATCGCATCCGGTGTAGCTGCGGGGTTTCCTCTGTCCATTTGCTGCAGGCTCTGGAAAAACTCAGCTTTGAAGTCGCCATAGATGTCCATGCCTTCGGCAAATTTCAGCGATTCCTGACTGCCAAACTCTGTGGCGTAGGCTCCGGGTTCGATGATCGTCACTTTTATCCCAAATGCTTTAATCTCTGCTGCGAGACTTTCGTGAATGGCTTCAAAAGCCCATTTTGATGAGCAGTAGTAACCGATTACAGGCAAGGTGACATGCCCGACATTGCTTGATGTACCCAGGATATGGCCATATCCCTGTTTACGTAAAATAGGAAGGGCGGCTTTGATCACTGCCAGAGGGCCATAAATATTCGTTTCATACATCGCCCTCACCTCATCTGCGCTGGCTTCCTCGATGGTGCCTACCAGTGAATATCCGGCATTATTTAAAACGATATCCAGACTGCCGAAGTATTCATGAGCCTTTGTGACTGCCTCTTTCACCTGATCGTGATTGGTTACATCAAGTTCCAGGGTAAGCACATTGTCACCATACTTTTCTTTGAGTCCGGCAATGCTCGACAACTGGCGTGCAGTCGCCGCAACTTTGTCTCCGCGTTCCAATGCAGCTTCTGTCCAGACCCTGCCGAAACCCCGTGAAGCACCTGTAATAAACCAGATTTTATTTTTTCCATTTTCTTGTGCCATAATCTATTGTCTTTGATTTTTGATAACACAAAGATGGACTGAGAGCACTGGGTTTTTGTAGTCTAAATCAGGACTTTTGTAGCCTAAATAAGAAAAATGTTTAAAGATCGGTTTTATAGCGTTCCTGTAATTCCAAACAAAAAACCAATAATCAGCACATCGTGTTTTACAAAGGCAATTCTGAGAAGCCTTAATGCTTTGCGCATGTGCTGTTCAACCGTGTTTTCTGATATCGACAGCTGTTCTGCCACTTCCTTATTACTCAGCAACTGTGCCCGGCGGAGCTGAAATACCCTGCGGCACTGTTCAGGCAGTTTTTCGATTTCTGTCCGCAGCAACTTCTCCAGTTCGCGCGTTTCTATCAGCGATTGCGTATGTTCTTCGGCCTCGTTGAAACTGTGTTTCAGCAAATTCTGATAGCGCTGATGCACCAGGTTGCGGCGATGCAGGTTAAGGATCTTGTTTTTTAAAATGATATATAAGAAGGCCATCGGCGTGGTCATCTTCGCCACTGAGACCTTGCTGTGGTAGAAAGAAATAAACGTATCCTGCACCAGCTCTTCTGCCAGCTCCCTGTCCCTGGTTTTGTCCAGGGCTATAGCCAGCAATTTGAGACTGTACCTTCGGTATAGAGATTCGAAGGCATCAGCACTGCCATCCTGCCAAAGCTGGATGAGCTGCACATCTGTTAAGCTTTCCTGTGGTTTGATCAATTTAATATTTGGTTGAGGCTAATGTAGTTAACCTCCTTTGAAAAAAAAAATTAATATTGAGTAACGGTTGCGTCAGGCTAAAGCGTATTACTAATATAACCAAGTATAAATATTGTGAAAAAGCCAACAAAGATGGAGCGTATAACTGCGCTGTTGAACGGTTTTCAGAAACGAAAGATCACCGTTCAGGAGCAGCAGGAACTTGATGAATGGTTTCATTCATTAAAAGCTGATCCTTCAGAATTTCAGGGATGGCTAACGGAAGAAGGGGGAGAAGAGCTGCTGGCAGAAAAACTGCTGCACCGTTTCAATCATCAAATTGCCAGAGAGCGAAAAAACAAAAAATATTTTTATTACGGAATTGCCGCATCACTGATCGCCATGTTATCGCTGGGCTATCTTTTCTTTCGGAAGCCTGCAGCTCCGGCACTGCAACCACAAATCGTAAAGGCGCATACTGCTCCGGGTGGAAACCGCGCAACACTGACGATGGACAATGGCGAAGAGCTGAACCTGAACGAGCAAGCTCTGGGTTATATCAATCAGCAGGCCGGTGTACAGATCTACAAAACCTCCGCTGGTAAACTGAGCTATGGCAAAACCAGCAGCCCTGCAGGAAAGAAGATGGCTTTCAATACTTTGAGTACGCCAAGAGCTGGTCAGTATGAAGTTGAGCTTCCGGATGGTACCAGAGTCTGGCTCAATGCAGACTCGAGGCTGCGGTACCCAACTGTCTTTACCGGTACGGAGCGCAAAGTAGAGCTGTCTGGGGAGGCTTATTTTGAAGTGGCCCACAACAAAAAAATGCCATTTAAAGTACGGACGGGTAATCAGGAAATTACCGTTCTCGGTACGCATTTCAATGTCAAAGGTTATGATGATGACAATGCTATTTCTACTACACTGCTGCAGGGTAGTGTAAGTGTGAGAAACCAGTTGTCAGGAAAAACCAACCTGCTTGTTCCTGGTAAACAAGCTACGATCAGCAAAACCAAGGGAGAAATTGAAATCCAGAAGGTATCCCTGGATCAGGTAATGGCCTGGAAGAATGGATATTTTATTTTTGAAGATCAGGACATTCAAACCATCATGAAGCTGATCAGCAGATGGTATGATGTAGATGTCGTATATCATAATAAAGGTCATGTGCGTCTTGGTGGTACTTTTTCGAAATCCTCGGAGCTGACATCCCTTCTCAAAAGTTTTGAACTGATCAGCGATCTCAAATTCGATATCAAAGGAAGGAGGGTGACCCTCAGAGATTAATTTTTTTTGCGGTAAGGGCAATCGATTGTCCTCGCTTGAAAGAGGTATATCATATATATCAGCCTGAAAAATCAGGGAGTCTTGCAGGACCCCCCGATGATTGTCTCCGAGAGACAAATTAGGAAATCCAGTGTAATTCTACTTTTACTCAAATTAACCTAAGTAACCAAATGTATAAAAAAAATGCTGAAACTAGAATCAGGCATAAGAGCAACCTTTTGTCACAAATTTTACTAAGGATGAAGTTCACTTTTGTCTTGCTTGCCCTTACTGTATTACAGCTGAAAGCGGCAATATTTGCGCAAAAAATATCTGTTTCCGTCAGGGATGCCTCCTTAACGGAAGTCATTTCCGAAATCAGAAAACAAACGAAAGTCAATATATTATATAACAGCAGTCTCTCCACTAAGCTTAAGCCCATCACGCTGAAAGTGAAGAATGAAGACCTGAGGAAGGTACTCGACCAATGCCTTAAAGATCAGCCATTATCCTGGCAGATATTAAATGATAACATTGTGATCACTCTGAAAAAAGAGGATTCCCCAATGGCAAAACCTGCGGAATTGACTGAACGCCTGAAAGATATTCTGATCAGCGGAAAGGTGACCGACGAGAAAGGTGAGCCCATCCCCGGAGCTACGATTAAAGTAAAGAACGGCACTTCTACTGCCATTTCAGATGGTTCCGGGAACTTTAAGATCACGACCCCGGAAGAGGCAGTACTGATCGTTTCTTTTGTAGGCTTTAAATCGCAGGAGATCCCTGTTAAAGGCAGAACTTCCATTTCGGTGAGCCTTGCTATGCAGGATAACGGATTGAATGATGTGGTCGTAGTGGGTTATGGTACCCAGAAACAAAAGGACGTCACCGGGGCAGTAAGTGCACTGACCTCGGAGAATTTCAATAAAGGTGCCCAGTTATCTCCGCAGGCTCTGTTGCAGGGCAAGGTTTCAGGAGTCAATGTTTCGCAGAACAGTGGCAAGCCTGGTACCTCCAATACAGTAAGGATCAGGGGTGGTACCTCACTGACAGGCTCTAACGATCCTCTGTATGTGATTGATGGCGTGCCGATCTCTACCACGGCGGGTCTGGGACAGGCCAATATCAGAGGTACGGGAACGGATGTGTTTGATCAGGAACCGATCAACCCGCTGCAAACATTGAATCCAAATGATATTGAGTCCATGACGGTCTTGAAAGATGCTTCAGCTACAGCGATATACGGATCACGTGGTGCCAATGGGGTCATTGTGATTACTACAAAAAATGGTAAGGCCGGCAAACCCATGGTATCTTATAACGGTCAGCTTAGTATTTCACAGGTGGCCAAAAAACTGCCCGTGCTGGACGCAGATCAGTACCGTGGTATTGTCAGTTCATTAAATCTTCCTCTGGCTGATGGCGGTACCAGCACCAACTGGCAGGATGAAATCTTCCGTTCGGCCTTTAGCAATGACCACAGCATTTCACTATCCGGTGGCTCTGATCAAACGCTGTACCGTACCTCAATTGGTTATGGAAACCAGCAGGGTATTGTGCTCAATTCGAGCCTGCAGCAAGCCAATATACAGACGAATATTACACACAATGCCTTAAATAACCGTTTGAAATTTGACCTGAAGCTTAACTACGGACAAAATAAATCGAATGTGGCTCCTATTTCCAATACAGTAGGAGGAGAGGCCGGCACAAGTATGAATTATGAGGCCTATGTGTTTAACCCTACGTATGAGGTGTATAATGCTGCCGGAAACTATAACCATGTGCCTCCCTTCAGGATCAATCCTGTATCATTTTCTACAGATGTGATCGATCAGAAAACAAATCAGCGTTTGCTGGGAAACCTGCAGACTTCCTATAAAATCATAGACCCGCTGAGTGTGAATGTGAGCCTCGGTTATACCCGTCAGAGTACTGACCGTAATTCATACATCGATAAGGATAATCCTATTGGCAATGGCTTTAATGGTTATACCAGTGTGCAGAAGTTCTTCGATTACAGTAAGCTGATGGAAACTGTACTCCGTTTCAACAAATCTTATGGCAAGCATGCGCTGGATGCCATCGCTGGTTATTCTTACCAGTATTTCTATGGTGAAAGTAACCGTACAGTGGCCTCAGGCTTCCTGTCCGATGAATTCAAATGGTTCTCCCTGGCTGGCGCAAGTACAGTAAATCAGATCGCCAGTTCCGCAGAAAGTAATACGCTGATCTCCATGTATGGGAGGATAAACTATAATTATGACAGCCGCTTCCTTATTACCGGGACCATCAGACGTGACGGCTCCAGCCGTTTTGGAGCGCTTAACAAATGGGGATATTTCCCTTCGGGATCTGTGGCCTGGAGGATCTCGCAGGAGGAGTTTTTTAAAGTGAAAGCCATTTCTGACCTGAAAGTCAGGGTAAGTTATGGGGTTACAGGTAACCAGGAGATCGGGAACTTAAATTCCATCACCACCCTCGGTCCCAGCAATAACGGATATATCATCGGCGGTCAGCGGATTACTGTTGTTCTGCCGCAGCAATTTGCCAACCCGGATTTGAAATGGGAAACTACTTCGCAGCTCAACCTGGGGCTCAACTTTGGTTTATTTGGCGACAGGTTGCATGGTAGCTTCGACTACTACAAAAAGAAAACTTCTGATCTTCTGCTCAGAATCGCCGTGCCGCAACCGGCTGTGGTGAGTACGCAGATTGCGAACGTAGGCAGTGTAGAAAACAAAGGTATAGAACTGGAACTCGGCGGAACGGCAGTGACCAAAGGTAAGTTTTCATGGGATGCCAGTGTAAACTTCAGCAGAAATCTGAACAAGGTACTGAGCTTGTCGAACGACCTGTATAAAGGCAGCAACATCCAGCAGGCACCACTGCAGGGTACTGTTTCCGGGGCGTTTGCGCAGCTGATTATGCCTGATTATCCGCTGGGAACGTTCTATGGACGCAAATTCACCGGACTGGACAATAACGGGATGGAAACCTACGATCCGGCAGGCAACCAGGTGCTGGGAAGTGCGCAACCGAAATTTATCTACGGTACCAGTCACAATTTTACCTGGGGAGCATGGGCTCTTGGCCTGAACCTGAGAGGGGTGCATGGAAACCTGGTTTACAATGGAACAGCAAATAACCTTGGCTACAAGAACAACCTGCCGGGGAGGAATGCCCTGCAGTCGGTTATCAATGATGGAGTATCGATCAATCAGCCAAAAGCATTCTCCTCACGCTGGCTGGAAAGTGGCTCATTCCTGAGAATGGATAATGCCACGATAGGCTACACGGTGCCATTGAAAAGTTCAAATATCTCCAATCTGCGCGTATTCGTTACCGGTCAGAATCTTTTTGTGATTACAGGATATAAAGGGCTGGACCCGGAAGTGAACTCGGAAGTTACGGCCTCGGGTACGCCACCGCTGGGGATAGACTACCTGGGCTATCCAAGATCACGTACCTACAGCCTTGGCGCCAGTATTACTTTTCAATAATTATCATTCCTAATGAAAAAGATCATGAACATATCATACAAAATACTTTCAGTTCTACTATTGGCTTTCATCGCCACGGGCTGTACCAAGCTGGATGAGGAGTCATTCGGACGGCTGTCACCTTCCACCTATTATCAGAATGAAAATGAGGCGAATTCTTCTGTTGCAGGGATTTACCAGTCCTTACAGCAGATGCAGGGCGTATCAAGCCCATGGACGATCTCTGTAGAGGGAACAGACGAATTTATTGTGCCGGGAAGGGCAAGTGGTGGCTGGTTCGACCCCAATAACATCGACATCATGCAGCATAATGTGAGGGCAGATAACCAGACGATAGCGGGTGCCTGGACAAACGTCTTTTCGGAGATCGGTATTGCCAATGCAGTTCTGGAAAGCCTGAGGTCTTCTTCTTCGGCAGACAAATTCAAGGTGCAGATTGCCGAGGCAAGGGCACTGCGCGCCTATGGATACTTCTATGCGATGGATTTCTGGGGCAATGTTCCGCTGGTGACGGTGGGAAAAATTGAGCAGAATAATCTTCCGGTAACTACAGCCAGGGCGGATATCTTCAGGTTCGTGGAAACTGAACTTCTGGAAGCAGTGGCAGACCTGCCGGCAGCAAACACGGTAGACAAGGCAACATACTATCCACGCCTGACTAAAGAGGCTGTGTATTCGCTTTTGGCAATGACCTATCTGAATGCGGAGGTATACACCGGAACAGCAAAATGGGCTGAGGCCATAGCGATGTGCAACAATGTGATCAATAGCGGTGCATTTGCGCTCGAAGCCAATGTGGTTGATAGTTTCAAAGCACTCAATAAAGGGAAAACCAGAGAGGTGATTTTTGCATTCTCAATAGACCCTGCCAGAAACTCTGGCAGCAATGCCTATATCCTGTACAGTCAGCCAGCACTGGATCAGCAGCGCTACAGCCTTCCTTTTGCACCCGCGAACGGTTTCTCAACACAAAAGGAGGCACTCGATCGATACGAAACGCAGGACAAAAGGATTAATCTGCTGCAATACGGCCCTCAGTTTAATCTGAACGGTACACCGCTGCTGGATACCAAAGGGGTACAGTTGAATCTGGTGAACTGCATAAGTTTTACTGCTGCTGCGGATAATGAAGGATACAGGGTGCTGAAATATGTTCCTGAGGGTGTAACCTGGACTGGCCCCTATGGCAATAACGACCTGATCCAGACACGTTATGCGGATATCTTGCTGACCAAAGCAGAAGCTGCCTTCAGATCGGGTAATACAGGTGATGCTTTGATGCTGATTAACCAGGTGAGGTCACGCAGCAATGCGACTAACCTGACTAGTGTAACCCTGAAGAACCTTGAAGAAGAAAGAGCCCGTGAATTTATATGGGAAGGGCATCGCAGGAGGGATATGATCAGGTTTGGTACGTATTTCAACACCACCTGGACCTTTAAAACTTCAATAGATCCGTTAACAAAAGGGATTTATCCGATTCCGGTGACACAATTGGCAACTAACCCCAACCTCAGACAAAATCCTGGATACTAATCATGATGAAGAAACACATTCTTACCCTTTGCGGCCTGCTTTGTTCAGTTTTAGCAATGGGACAGCATACCGAGTGGCGAACGGGTGTCCGTGACACGGGTTATAATAACCTGTCTGATTACCGGAACAACGTGAAACATTATCCTGACATCAGGCTGGTGCCGCCTCAGAAGTTGCCGAATGTTCAGGAAAAAATTGGGTTGATATATGCAGATGCAGGGAAACGTCCCTTGCATCTGGATGCTTTTTTGCCACAGGAGAAAAAGAAAAAAACAGCCGCCATACTGATTGTTCATGGAGGCGGCTGGCGCTCAGGAGACAGACGTCAGCATATACCATTAGCGCAACATCTTGCTGCAAAAGGTATTGCTGCCTTCACTGTCGAATACAGGCTCTCCAGTGAAGCCTTTTATCCTGCAGCCCTTCATGACCTGAAGGCGGCAGTGAGATGGCTGAAAGCCAATGCGAAAAAACTAAATGTGGACACTGCAAAGATTGCCCTGCTGGGTTTCTCAGCCGGAGGGCAGCTCGCATCGCTTGCAGGAGTAACCGGCGGCATTCCCAAACTGGAAGGCAGCATCGGTCAAGCAGGATATTCAAGCCGGGTAAATGCGGTAATAGACATCGATGGCACTTTGTCATTCATACATCCGGAATCCTGGGAAGCTCAGAATACCGGTACGGTGGGGCCATCTGCCTGGTGGATCGGTTATCCCCGAACTGAAAGACTGGATCTCTGGGCTGAAGCTTCGCCATACGAATATGCTGCACAGAACAGGACACCATTTCTATTCTTGAATAGCTCTGTAGAACGTATGCATGCCGGCAGAGATGATTTCAGAAAGAAAATGGACTCGCTGGAGGTGTATACGGAGTTGGTCAGCTTTAAGGATTCGCCCCATTCATTTTGTTTGTATGATCCCTGGTTTGATCCCATGCTCAATCATATCATCACTTTCCTGGGCAAGGTGTTTACCACCAGCAAATCTTAAAATCATCAGTTAAAAATGATATATTCCATTATAAAATAAAGCCTATGTTAATCAGAAAGATACTGTCGGTAATAGCCGTTTTCAGTTTGGTGTTTTTTGTCCGTGCTGCTGCGCAGGATAAGCCCCGTGTCATACGGTTTACGGTAGCCCAGGATGGTTCCGGAGATTACAAAACCATTCAGGAAGCGGTGAATGCGGTGCGCGACCATATGCAGTACCGCGTTACCATCAATGTAAAAGCGGGTACCTACCATGAGAAACTGGTTATCCCTTCGGCAAAGAAAAATATTGCCATCATCGGTGCCGGAAAGGAAAATACAATTATCACTAATGATGATTATTCGGGAAAGGCTTATCCCGGGAAAGACTGGGCGGGAAGTACGAAATATAGTACATATACATCTTTTACCGTACTGGTCAGGGGCAACGATACCATACTGGAAAACCTGACGATTGAAAATACCGCCGGGCAGGTAGGGCAGGCGGTGGCATTGCATGTGGAGGCCGACCGGTTTGCGGCGCGGAACTGTGCTTTTCTCGGAAACCAGGATACGCTGTATACCTCGAAAGACGGGCGCAATTACTTTGAATCCTGCTTGATCACCGGCACTACAGACTTTATCTTTGGCGAAGCCACCGTAATCTTTCAGGGCTGTACCATCCAGAGTATCAGCAATTCCTATATCACTGCAGCATCCACTACAAAGGAGCAGGAGTATGGCTATGTTTTCTTCGACTGCGTGCTCAGTGCCGGCCCGGCTGCGACAAAAGTTTATCTTGGAAGGCCATGGCGTCCTTTCGCAAAAACGGTCTTCATCCGTACGTCTATGGCTGCGCATATTGTTCCGGAAGGTTGGAATGCATGGCCCGGAGATCCTCTGTTTGCCGATAAGGACAAAACTGCCTATTACGCAGAATTCCAGAACTCCGGTGAAGGAGCGTCCACTGCAAAACGGGTGTCATGGGCCAGACAGCTTTCCAAAAAGGAGGCAAAAAAATATACTTTGAAAAATATCTTCGGCTCATGGCAGCCTTCATTTCCGTCCGCCATCTAGCTCAGCCCTATGAAGAAAATCATCATCATCTTATCACTGCTGGGATCGGTGGCCAGGGCCCAGGAATTTATTCCGCTCTATCCGCAGGGGAAAATCCCCAACTCCAAAGGCACTGTACATCGGGACAGTATTGCAAATGAAAGAGTGTACCGCGTTGCCACACCTGGAATGTATGCTTATTTGCCCTCTGCGCAGGAAAATAAAGCTGCGGCAGTAATTATCTGTCCGGGGGGAGGATATGAACGCCTGGCCTATGTGATCAGTGGTACGCAGCTGGCGAAATGGTTTAATACACTGGGAATATCTGCCTTCGTGCTCAATTACAGGTTGCCCAATGATACGGATCTCACAGAGCGAGCGAAAGCTCCGCTGCAGGATGCACAGCGTGCGATAAAGGTGGTTCGTGCAAATGCTGCCCGCTGGGGAATTAAACCCGATAAAATTGGGATGCAGGGTTCTTCGGCCGGGGGACACCTGGTAAGTCTTACCGGAACAACTCCCAGTGATATCGTCAAGATCGGAGATTCGCTGGATACTGTGTCTCCACGACCAGATTTCATGATATTGGTTTCTCCGGTCATTGATATGGGCATGTATGCACACAAAGGGAGCCGTAAAAACCTGCTTGGGGAGCAGGTAAACACTGATTTGCAAAAAGAGTATTCAACTCAGCTCAGGGTTACGCCAAAAACTCCCGTTTGTTTTATCGCCGATGCATTTGATGACAAGACGGTGGATCCTCATAATAGTCTGCTGTTCTATCAGGCCCTGCTGGAGAATAAGGTGCAGAGCAGCCTGCATGTCTTCCCCCAGGGTGGTCACGCTATCGCCCTGCGCAACAATCCCGGTTCTGCAAACCTCTGGACGGCACTGGCAGAAAACTGGATGATAGAAATGTCAATTATACCACAAGAACTTAAAAAATGATGAAAATACTAGCAGTCCTGTTTGCATTTACAGCCAGCTTAACTGTGCAAGCCCAGCAAACAAATCAAGCCTATTCCTGGGATAACTTACCTGTAATCAGCAGACCCGTCTTCAAAAAAGATACATTCAAGGTAGATATGAACAGCAAATCTATTCAGAAGGCAATCGACGCCTGTAACAGGAAGGGTGGTGGAACAGTACTTATCCCGGAAGGCATCTGGACTTCGGGTCCTCTCTATCTCAAAAGTAATGTCAACCTGCATCTGAACAGAGGTGCGATACTGGTTTTTACAACTGATAAAGACCAGTATAAGCTTGTTAAGGGAGAATATGAGGGAAAAAGTGCAGCCAGAAACGAATCGCCGATCAATGGCAGCAATCTGGAAAATATTGCGATCACGGGCGAAGGTATTATTGACGGGAACGGTGATGTATGGCGTGCCGTTAACGAGTCGCAGCTGACAGCAGAGCAATGGAAGAAAAAAATCGCTTCCGGCGGTGTGCTGAGCGACAATGGTAAAACCTGGTACCCCAGTATTCAGTTTAAGGAAAGCCATCAGAATAACAAAAGCATGTTGATTGCCCCGGGACAGGATTTGAAAAGTTTTGCAGGGATGAAAGATTTTCTCCGGCCTAACCTGCTGGTGCTCAAAAATTGTAAGAAGGTATTACTTGAAGGGGTAACCTTTCAAAATTCTGCGGCATGGTGCCTGCATCCAATCTTATGTGAAGATCTGACAATTTCAAATATCAGGGTGAAAAACCCGGAGTATGCACAGAATGGCGATGGTATTGATATCGAGTCCTGCAAAAGATTCCTCGTGGAAAACAGTGTGCTTGATGTGGGCGATGATGCGATCTGTATCAAATCAGGTAAGGATGAAGAAGGACGTAAACGCGGTAAACCTACGGCTGAGGGTATCATCCGGGGTAATACCGTTTACAGTGGTCATGGTGGTGTAGTGATCGGTAGTGAAATGAGTGGCGGGGCAAACTATATTTTCGTAGAGAACTGCAGCTTTATAGGTACCGATAAAGGTCTGCGGTTTAAGTCTACACGAGGAAGAGGAGGTGTAGTGGAGCATATTTATGCGAGAAATATTGTGATGAAGGATATCGGTGCTGAAGCCATCTTTTTTGATATGTACTATTTCGTGAAATTTGCCACTGATGGCAAACGTGACGAAAGGCCCGTAGTGAATGAAGGAACTCCGGTTTTCCGCAACATGAAATTTGAGAATATCAGCTGTGAGGGTGCTAAAATAGCCGTTTTCATCAGGGGCCTTCCGGAAATGAAGGTGCAGAATATCGCGATTTCCAATTCCAGATTTACAGCTATGGAAGGTCTGAGCATCACAGATGCTGAAGGAATCAGCTTTGACCATGTAGAGCTGAATATCCAAAAAAAGAAAAGTTCTGCAGCTTTGTCTCTCGGCAAGGCAATGGCGGCAACGATTATGCACAAATGGCCCGATTCACTGATCCACAAGCCGGGTGTTCCGGCGGTATGGTCATACGATCTGGGGGTTTTCTTTGATGGCATGGCAAGAATATATGAGCAGGAAAAGGACAGCACCTACATCAGCTATATGAGACATATCATGGATCTCTTTGTGGCTGACGATGGAACCATCAGGCGGTACAGGGCTACAGATTATAATATTGATTACATCAAAAATGGGCGCACGCTACTGTTCCTGTACAAAATGACGGGGGAGCAGAAATACAGGAAAGCGGCCTTATTGCTGAGGAAACAACTGCTGACGCATCCCAGAACCCGGGAAGGGGGCTTCTGGCATAAAAAGGTATACCCCCATCAGATGTGGCTGGATGGAATATATATGGGTCAGCCGTTTTATGCAGAATGGTCGTCCAGATTCAAAGAGAACAACTATGATGATATTGCCAAACAGTTTGTCATTCTGGAGAAACACGCACGTGACGACAGAACGGGTCTGCTTTATCATGGCTGGGATGAGTCCGGAGAACAGCGATGGGCAGATAAAACCACTGGCCACTCGCCAAATTTCTGGGGAAGGGCCATGGGCTGGTATGGCATGGCGCTCGTAGATGTGCTGGATTTTATCCCGAAGAATCATCCTCAGCGCCCGGTGCTTATTGCGATTTTGCAGCGTTATGTTGCGGCAGTAGCAAAGGTGCAGCATCCGGCGAATGGCTTATGGTATCAGGTGCTTGACCAGGCAGAAGTGAAAGGGAACTATCCCGAAGCATCTGCGTCATCTATGTTTGTATATACAATGGCGAAAGCTTTAAATCAGAATTATGTGGATAGCGCGTATCTCTCAGTTGTTAATAATGGTTTCCTGGGTATTCAAAAGCAATTCCTGACCTATGACAGCGAATCACATATACATTTAAACGGTACTGTACAGGTGTCTGGCCTTGGTGGAACGCCTTACCGCGATGGTACTGTTCCTTATTATCTGAGTGAACCTGTGATTACGGATGATGCAAAAGGAATGGGTGCTTTTATTCTTTGTGCAGCGGAAATGAGCAAGTTAAACCGATAATAAAGGAATAGGCTGATGAAAAAAGAAAAATGACTATCATTGTGGCAAATCAACCAAAATGAGAATCTCCCTACTTCTGCTGGCAATACTAGGCCTATCGGGCTGCACGGCTAAAAAATCTGTGATCACCAATAAATCCTCTGCTTTTGTCAAAGGCGCCGATATCGGATGGCTGCCACAGATGGAAGCTACAGGATATAAATTTTACAATGACGGGGGCAAAGAAGAAGATTGCTTCAAGATCCTGAAAGACCACGGTATCAACACCATCAGACTGCGCGCCTGGGTAAATCCTTCTGACGATAAAATCAACGGGCACTGCAGTACTGAGGAAACTGTTGCGATGGCGCTGCGGGCAAAAAAATGGGGCATGCGGGTGATGATTGATCTGCATTACAGTGATAGCTGGGCAGATCCAAGCAAACAGAAGAAACCACAGGCCTGGGAGGAGCATGATTTTCCTACCCTGATGACAGACGTTTACGACTATACTTTGGGTGTGATGACTGCGCTGAAAACTGCGGGCGTATACCCGGAATGGGTGCAAGTGGGTAATGAAACCGCTGAAGGGATGATATACCCTGAAGGCCATACCAAAAACTGGGGAACACTGGCACAGCTCATTAATAAAGGCTACGATGCAATCAAAACAGTAAGCCCTGAAACCAAAGTGATCCTGCACGTTGATCAGGGAAACAACAATCAGCGCTTCCGCACCTGGTTTGATAATGCCACTACACATGGAGCAAAATATGATGTCATTGGCTTATCATACTATCCTTACTGGCTGGATGGCAAACCGGACTATAAACTTTCCATCAATGATTTAGGTAATAACCTGAATGACATCGCCAAAAGGTACAATAAGGAGGTGATGATTGTAGAGGTTGGCAACGAGGATACCAAATCAGATAATACTTATGACATGCTGCTTGCTGTTATACAAAAAGTAAAAGAAGTGCCGGAAAATAAGGGGCTTGGGGTACTATACTGGGAACCGGAAGGTGCCAGAAGCTGGAGCCATTACGACTTGAGTGCCTGGGGAGAAAATGGAAAGCCAACAAAGGCGCTGGATGCTTTTATGAAGTAATAACAGGTCTTTGAGAAAGTATTTATTTTAATACTTTCTCAAAGGCTTTTCTTGGGCTACCCCTGAAAAACACCTCTCCGCAATAGATATATCCCATTTTTTCGAAAACACCAAGCATTGCGGCGTTATCATGATTGGTATCTGCCCTTACGCTGTATATGTTGTTGGCCAGTGCAAATTCATCAATCGATGAGAGGATTTTTTTTGACAAACCTTTTCCTACGTAATCTTCAGAGATAGCTACACGGTGGTAAACGACAAAGTCGCCATCGGTCTGCCACTGGCCCTGGATATCCAGATAGGCAGGTTCATCATTGATCAGTATCGCTGCGTATCCCACAATGGTATCAGCGTCAGCTAACACAAAACCATGCCCCTGTTCAATATCTTTTTTTACCACATCAGGATTGGGATAGCCGTCCTGCCACTGGTTACTGCCGTCGTTTTTTCTGCGTAGTATGCCTTGTTGTAAAATCTGCCAGATCTGATCCTGATCCTTCTCCGTTGCTTTTCTGAAACTATATTCCATGATGATATGATGCTAACCTTTTGTGCAAATATATTAGAATTATTGGAGGCCAAACAGTGAAAATGGTAGACATTACAGTAAATAGTATACTAGTTTTCTGAGGCAGAGGCCGGAACTTTGTCATATAATTCAAAGACAATGAAATATAGAAAATTAGGTAACAGCGGATTGGAAGTATCCAGCCTTGGATTGGGTTGTATGGGTTTGAGTTTTGGCTACGGACCGGCAACTGCTCATAAAGATGCCCTGCATTTGTTAAGAAAGGCAGTTGATCTCGGCGTGACTTTTTTTGACACGGCAGAGGCTTATGGCCCCTTTGATAATGAAGAACTATTGGGTGAAGCGCTTGAACCCGTACGCGACCAGGTGGTAATTGCCACCAAATTTGGTTTTGCAGGGGGCGACTCCAAAGCAGGATTGGACAGTAGTCCTAAACGCATCAGGGAAGTTGCCGAGGCAGCATTGAAAAGATTAAGGACAGACCGTATCGATTTGTTTTATCAGCACAGGGTAGATCCGAAGGTGCCCATGGAAGATGTCGCCGGAGCCGTAAAGGAACTGATCTGGGAAGGAAAGGTGAAACATTTCGGTCTCTCCGAAGCAGGCGTAACATCCATACGTAAAGCACATGCGGAGCAGCCTGTTGCAGCACTGCAGAGTGAATATTCATTATGGTGGCGGGAGCCTGAAACTGAGATTATTCCCACACTGGAAGAACTTGGGATTGGATTTGTTCCCTTTAGTCCGCTTGGAAAAGGTTTCCTTACCGGAGCGATAAATAAAGATACCCAATTTGAGAGCAGCGACTTCCGAAATATTGTACCTCGATTTTCTGCAGCGGCGCGCGAAGCCAACCAGGCTATGGTTGAGTTGCTGTCAAACATTGCGCAGGAGAAGGCAGCAAGTCCGGCACAAATAGCGCTGGCCTGGTTACTCGCACAGAAGCCCTGGATTGTGCCTATTCCGGGAACAACCAAAATACATCGCCTGGAAGAAAACCTGGCTGCGGCAGATATCACACTGAGCGCTGCTGAACTTTCTGAAATTGAGGAGGCTGCATCAAAAATTGTGATTGAAGGGGCACGCTATCCTGAACACCTGCAAAAAAGAGTAGGGAACTAAAAAACGTGATGGCGATACAAACTGCAACGGTATTTGCTACCATTTTCACTGATATAGAAGAATCGGGACGAGGATTAGGTATATTAGATCCAGGGCCGGAGAACCGGCCTTAACCTATCATTGAATATTTTACAAAACATGCTCTTGTATGATCAATCTTAATGTAAATCACAAAAAATATCGGATTGATGCCGACCCTGATATGCCATTACTCTGGGTGATCAGAGATATTATCGGGCTTACTGGTACCAAGTATGGCTGCGGCGTGGCACAATGCGGCGCCTGTGTGATCCATCTGAATGGTGAAGCGGTGCGTTCCTGTGTTACCAAGCTTAGTCGTGGTGCCGGGCAGGAGATCATCACCATCGAAGGTTTGTCTGCAAATAATAACCACCCTGCCCAGGTCGCCTGGAACGAAGAGAGTGTGCCGCAGTGCGGATATTGCCATTCCGGTCAGATCATGTCTGCCGCGGTACTGCTCAGAGAAAAGCCAAACCCTACAGATCAGGATATAGATGATGCCATGGCAGGAAATATCTGCCGCTGTGGTACGTATCTCCGTATACGGAAAGCCATCCACCTTGCCGCAGAACTGCAAAAGAAAGAAGGAGGCACCACATGAACAATCTCGTAAAACCATGGCAAAGATTTATGCCTTCCAGAACAGTTCTCATCATGGGGCTGTTACTCTATTTTGTCGGTCTGATGGCATTTGCCATGAACCACAAAACCGAGCTTAAAAAGGAGTTGCCCCCACATGTGGTCATCAGGAAAGATAGCGTCGCCTCTGTAAAAGCCTTTACCGCAGTATATAAGGTATTGATGAGTCCGCGTTGTATGAATTGTCATCCTCAGGGAGATATCCCCTTGCAGGGAGATGATAGCCATTTACATACCATGTTTCCGAAAAGAGGGCTCGAAGGGAAGGGTGTACTGGCGATGAAGTGTGCCAATTGCCACCAGCCAACCAATACACCGGGTTTGAATACGCCTCCCGGAAACCCCAACTGGCATTTGCCACCCGCAGACATGAAAATGGTTTTCCAGGGCAAAACTCCGCGTCAGCTCGCAAAGCAATTGGTAGATCCTCAGCTGAACGGACACAAAGACATGCAGAAACTGGTTGAACATGCCGATGACGGACTGGTAAAAGCAGGATGGAACCCGGGCGAGGGACGTTCTTTGCCTCCAATGAGCCATGCTGAATTTAAAAAAGCCTGGATCACCTGGTTGAGTACCGGTGCATATGCGCCCAAAAAATAACATTCATTTATTCTCAAAGAATAACATATGTCAGTATCAGAAGAAATTGAGCATCTTTCCAGGAGGAGTTTCCTGAGGATTGCAGGGATAGGTAGTGCAGCCCTTTGCCTGGGATTGTATGTTTCGGAAAAAGCCGGGGCAAAAGTAGTAAATGAATCAGAAGCCAGTCTCGCAGACGCAGGTATTGCCCTTGCGGCCTGGATCATTATTCATACCAGTGGTAAGGTGACCCTGATTTGTCACCGTGCCGAAATGGGGCAGGGGGTGTACCATTCCATTGCACAGATTATTGCTGAAGAACTTGAGGTAGATCTCTATGGAGTAGACATCCAGCTTACGCAGGGTGACGAGAAAAAATACGGAAGCCAGCTTACCGGAGGCAGTTCCACCATCAGGGGGAGTTATAAAAACCTGCTGAAGCTGAGTGCCACTGCACGCGAAGTGCTGATCATGGCTGCTGCTGCACGATGGGGAGTAGATCCATCCGGCTGTTATGCTGCTTCAGGACATGTGATCCAAAAGTCTTCCGGGAAAAAACTGCACTATGGAGAGCTGGTTGCAGATGCAGCAAAGCTAACTCCTCCCAAAGAGGTTAAGCTGAAAACACGCGCTGATTACAAGGTGATTGGCAAGGGCTCTCTCCGTCGTGATTCGCCATTGAAAACCAATGGACAAGCTGTTTTTGGTATCGATAAGAGGATTCCGGGATTGCAGTTTGCAACGGTGGAGCGTAACCCGCGACTGCGCGGCAAGGTCAGGAGTTTTGATGCTTCGGCAGCACTGAAAGTTCCTGGGGTTACCCGTGTATTTAAGGTGGTTATGGGGGTTTGGGATACCGATCGCGAAGGTGTGGCCGTTGTAGCTACTTCTACCTGGGCAGCGATGCAGGGCAGGAAAGTGCTGAAAGTAGAATGGGATGATTCCGGATTCGAACATGTGAGCAGTCCGGAGATCTTCCGTCGTCAGCAGGAACTGCTACAAAATAGTGAAGGTTTATCTTTATCAACGCAGGGCGATCCTACGGGTATTATCGCCAGGGCAAAAGATAAGCTGGATGTAGTTTACGAAACTCCCTACCAGTCGCACAGCTGTATGGAACCGGTGAACTGTATCGCACATTATCAGGCCGATAAGGTTGAAATCTGGGGCCCGGTACAGGCGCCAAACTGGATACAGGATTATGTCAGCAAGAAATTGGGTATGGACAGGGAGAAGGTCATCGTGAATATGACTTTCCTGGGTGGTGGTTTTGGCCGCAAAGCAATGCCGGAT
Source organism: Pedobacter sp. MC2016-15 (assembly GCF_026239695.1). Classification (GTDB taxonomy): domain Bacteria; phylum Bacteroidota; class Bacteroidia; order Sphingobacteriales; family Sphingobacteriaceae; genus Pedobacter. The sequence continues at coordinate 795,211 of NZ_JAPIVS010000003.1, forward strand.
TATCCCTATGAGGCGGTAATGGTTTCCAAAGAGATCGGCGCTCCTGTACAGGTAGTATGGACAAGAGAAGATGACGCCACCCAGGGACCATATCGTCCGGGTATTTCCTATCGCTGTGAAGGTGCAGTAGAGAATGGCGGCATTGCAGCGCTGAAGTTCAGGATGGCTGGTCAGAATAACGATCACTGGATGCGTGGCGACAGTGGCAAGGCCAACCGGAGTACTTCAGAAGGATTTTTAAAGCCTTATTACGAGAGCATCAAACATATCAGCTTTGCCGATGTACCTTTCAAGACACCGATACCCACCAGTTTCTGGCGTTCGGTATATGCTTCTACTAATGGTTTTGCCTACGAAAGCTTTCTCGATGAATTGGCGCATCAGGCACAGAAAGATCCAATGGATCTCCGGAGACAATACCTGAAGGATGAGAGAAGTCAGCTGCTGATTGATAAAATGGAGGAGGTTTCCGGCTGGAAGAACAGGAAAAAGAACGAGGGTTATGGCGTAGCCATTACGGAATGTTTTGCCAGTACGGTAGGGCACATCGTAAAAGTATCCAAAAATGGAGATAAAGGAATCCGTATAGACAAGGTTTGGGTAGTGGTGGATTGCGGCTGGTATGTGAATCCGGATATCATTACTGCACAGGTTGAAGGAAGCGTGGTGATGGCCCTGGGTGCTGCGACAATTCATGAGATCACCTTTAAAAATGGCATGGTTGAGCAACGCAATTTTTATGATTACAAAATGCCGAGGATAACGGATATACCACCGATAGAGGTACATATAATGGAAAATGATGAAAATGCCGGGGGCATGGGTGAGCCTGGTTTGCCGGCTTTTGCACCAGCCTTAACGAATGCTATTTTCGATTTAACAGGAAAACGTATCAGGAAGTTGCCCTTTGATCTCGCAAATGTTCATTGACATTTTTGTAAACAATGATAGGTTAGGCATGTTTAGAGTTACAACATTACCTATCAAAATCTATAATTATGAATGAACAAAATCAAAAACCTCTCGTAAATCCAGCAACAAGATACGCTCAGCCTCCATTTGAGAAACAACCACAGGAAGCACCTGGCCTGGCTTCTAAAATGCAGCCGGTGCCAGATCACGGCGAAGAAAGTTATAAGGGCTCAGGCAAACTTAACGGCCGTAAGGCACTGATTACCGGAGGAGATTCCGGGATCGGGCGCGCCGCTGCGATTGCATATGCAAGAGAAGGTGCGGATGTAGTGATCAACTATCTGCCGGAAGAACAGTCGGATGCGGATGAGGTGGTGGAGCTGATTACCGCTGCAGGACGTAAGGGATATGCTATCCCGGGGGATATTACCAATGAAAAATTCTGTGAGTCGCTGGTTGCGGAAGCAGCCGAAAAACTTGGGGGAATAGATATCCTGATCAATAATGCCGGTCGCCAGCAAGCCGTAGATTCGCTATCAGATCTGTCATCAGAAGGTTTTGATGCAACGATAAAAACAAACATCTATGCACCATTCTGGATCACGAAAGCGGCATTACCACACCTGCCGGAAGGCTCCGTAATTATAGCCACGACTTCAGTCCAGGCCTATGATCCTTCAGAAAATCTTTTTGATTACGCCCAGACCAAAGCTGCCAATGTTGCCTTTGTCAAATCTTTGGCAAAGCAGCTGGGACCAAAAGGCATACGCGTAAATGGGGTTGCTCCCGGACCAGTATGGACGCCATTGCAGACCAGCGGAGGACAGCCTCAGGATGCCATAGTAGAGTTTGGACAGAAAACCCCGCTTGGTCGTCCCGGACAACCTGCGGAGCTTGCTTCCATCTTTGTGCAGCTGGCGGATAGCGAGTCCAGTTATACCACCGGTCAGGTTTATGGCGCTGCCGGCGGAAGCGGAAATCCTTAATTTCTATTTGTAAAAATTTTCAATAAACGCCCTGTGGTTTACGCATCTGTAAATCGCAGGGCGTTCTGTTTTAAATAGGTTTAGTGAAAATCAAAGACTATCTTACAAGGCCAGTACAATGCTATACTGATTAAACATTTGTGGGTATGATGAAGAATAGATATATCGTGGCATTAGGCGCATCCGCCGGAGGATTGTCTGCCCTTGCTGAATTTTTTGAGAATACGATGCCCGATGGTGTCTCTTATATCATTACTACACATTTATATCCCCACCAGACTAGCCTGCTCACTGAAATTATTCAGAGACACAGTCCTATAAAGGTTTGTACTGTTGAAGATCGAATGCAGATCAGGACGAATATGGTTTATGTGATGCCCGAGAATAAAACCATGACCTTATTTGGGGAAAGGCTGATTTTGAGAGACAGAGACTTATCTGTTAAAACCAATAAAGCCATTGACATTTTTTTTGTCTCTCTGGCAAAAGATACTGCGTTCAAAAAAATTGCCATCATCTTCTCCGGAATGGGGGATGACGGCACAACCGGAGTTAGGGCAATGGCCAAATCGGGGGCCTATATTATAGCACAGACCCCCCACACGGCTGGTCATCAAAGTATGCCGGAAAGCGTTATAGAAGCCGGTTTTGTCAATGCAATTCTGGACCCTAAATACATGCCAAAGGCGATAATCGAAGTATTACCTCATATGGAGGAAAGTTAATTACGGACTGCGATGACGCAAATCGCATTTTCAGCGATTGTCCCGGTTTTTAAGGGTGTATAACTGTAGGTGATACCTTCCATAGTACAGGTGTAGGGTACGCCATTATGAAACACATGTTGCAGTGGGGCAAGATTGATCTGTCGTGTATCCTGCCACAAATCATACATCAGATCATTAGCAGTCTCAAGCTTAAATCCAGGGCCTCTGTAGATACACATTGGTACCGGTGCAGACATTACCATCGCGCGCAGGTCCAGTTTAGACTGCTGCCTGTTCAGCCGTGTCATTTCACGCTCACATACGTCGGTAGCCACCACGAGGACTGCGGTTGTACGGCGGCCATCGGTAGAAATTGGCGTGTAACTGTAATCCATATAGACTGTTTCCTTTTTTGAATGTCTGTCCAGTAAGACCATGGCGCCTTTCTCCTGATGCCCCTTGCCACTGATAATCACTCTTTTTAATAGCTCCGGATATTCCTGATCTTCCAGCTCGGGCATAAAATCCAGAAGGTTTGAACCCATGATGGATGCCGGTCTGTGCCATAGGTTAAGCATTGATTTGTTGGCCATTTCTAATTTAAAATTTGTTGCATCCAGGATCCCTGCGGCCACGGTAGTTTCTTCAAAAAGCTGATAATAGTTTTGGTATAAGGTAATACTCATTGCTGGTTAGTCTGGTTTTTGTTTTGGATTTGTAATATGAAGAACTCTGTAAGAAATCACAATATTTTGAGAGATGTATCAACGATTTTACATGTTTGACCCTAATGCTGCAAATTATATCCTCGCCGCATTTCTAGTGAATATTCTGTTCAATTCCATTATCTTTGCGGCTGAATTTTAATATCCCTCTTTGTGATTAATGTAAATAATATCTCCGTTTCATTTGGTGGAACTACATTGTTTAGTGATGTAACTTTTTCAATCAATGAGAACGACAAAATAGCCCTTATGGGCAAAAACGGTGCAGGAAAATCAACTATTCTGAAGATTATTGCCGGCGCTACCAAACCTACTTCGGGCAGTGTAACAGGTCCTAAAGAGGCGGTCATTGCTTATTTGCCACAACATTTGCTGACGCAGGACAATGTGACAGTATTTGAAGAAACCTCCAAGGCTTTCCAGGATATGCAGCATATGCAAAAGGAGCTGGACGAGCTGAATGAGCAGCTCACGATCAGAACTGATTACGAAAGTGATGATTACATGAAGCTGATTGAGCGCGTATCTGAGTTGAGTGAGCAGTTTTACTCTGTGGAAGAGGTGAATTATGATGCTGAGGTGGAGAAGGTATTGAAAGGCCTGGGCTTTGAGCGTAAAGATTTTACACGTCAGACTTCTGAGTTTTCGGGAGGATGGCGCATGCGTATCGAGCTGGCGAAGATTTTATTAAAAAAGCCGGATCTGATCCTCCTGGATGAGCCTACAAACCACATGGATATCGAAAGTATCCAATGGCTGGAGGACTTCCTGATGAATTCTGCAAAAGCGGTGATGGTGATCTCACACGACCGTACTTTTGTAGATAACATTACCAACCGTACCATTGAAGTCACAATGGGAAGGATTTATGATTATAAAGCAAAATATACACATTACCTGCAGTTGCGTGCCGATCGCCGTGTGCATCAGCTCAAAGCTTATGAAGAGCAACAGCGCTTTATTGCGGATAACCAGGAGTTTATCGACCGTTTCAGGGGTACGTATTCCAAAACACTGCAAGTGCAGTCGAGGGTAAAAATGCTGGAGAAACTCGAAGTCATAGAGATCGATGAAGTAGATACTTCGGCATTGCGTTTGAAGTTTCCGCCATCACCGCGCTCAGGGCAGTATCCGGTAATTGTAGAAGAGCTGACCAAAGCTTATGGAGATCATGTGGTATTCGAAAAAGCTTCCATGGTGATCGAGAGGGGAGAGAAAGTTGCTTTTGTGGGTAAAAACGGTGAAGGTAAGTCGACCATGATCAAAGCAATTATGGATGAGATTGATTTCCAGGGAAGTTTGAAAGTGGGTCACAATGCGAAAATCGGCTATTTTGCACAGAACCAGGCTGCATTGCTGGATGAGAATTTAACTGTTTTTGAAACTATCGATCAAATTCCGCTGACTGATGGCAGCATCAAAATCAAAGACCTGCTGGGGGCATTTATGTTCAGCGGCGACGATACGACCAAGAAGGTGAAGGTGCTGTCGGGTGGTGAGAAAACCCGTCTGGCCATGATCAAACTTTTACTGGAGCCCGTAAACGTATTGATCCTGGATGAGCCGACAAACCATTTGGATATGAAAACGAAGGACATTATCAAAGAAGCGCTGCAGGAGTTTGATGGCACATTGATTTTGGTATCCCACGACAGGGATTTCCTCGATGGTCTTGCACAAAAGGTTTTTGAGTTTGGAAACAAACGCGTACGCGAGCACTTTGAAGATATCAAGGGTTTCCTGGCATACAAGAAAATGAACAGCCTGAAAGAGATTGAGCAGGGAAAATAAAAGGACAAATTGTTCTTTACATCAATCCCCTATAAAACTGAAGTTTGGGTTTTTCTGTTCATCAGTACGATGGCGCTGATGATCAGGAGGATACCACACCACTGGATCAATGCTACAGGTTCCTGCAACAGTATATAGGCGCAGATCACCGATATGGGTAATTCAATGGAGGCCACGATTGTTCCCAGACCTATGCCTGTATGTGGCATTCCACTGGTAAAGAGTAGTGGCGGAAGAATAGTGCCAAAGAAGGCCAGAAATATTCCCCAGGGCCAGAAGATATGGAAGTTGAAATTCTGGAATGATGTGCTGAAGAAGATCAGAATAATCATCACTAAACCACCAGCCAGCAGCCACAAACTTCTTTTGATGGGTGGTAAATTTGTGGCGATGCTGTTTGATGAGTAAAGGGAAAGTGTGTAGGACAAGCCTGCCGCCATCCCCCAGGCTATTCCCTGCCAGTTGAGCCTGCCAATGCCTGAAACAATGTTTGTTGCCAGGGCTGTACCCAAAAGTACAATCACGGTGGCTATCAGTTTTTTCGCTGAGGGCCATTTACGTTCAAGAACTGCTTCCAGCAGCAATCCCATCCATACCGATTGCATGAGTAATACAATAGCAACAGAAACGGGAATGTATTTAACGGAAAAATAGTAAAATACGCTGGTAAGCCCGAGGGAGGTACCACCGAGCATCAGATTGAGTTTACTCTTAAGAGGTGTCCGCTGTTTAACAGTGCCGGCTTCCTTGCTTTTGAAAAGTAAATTGAGAAGGATCATCCCTGCCAATCCCACAGAAAACTGTGAGGTACTCACCTCTGCTGTATTGAAACCATGCTGATAGGCCAATTTTACTACCGTGGCCAGAGCGCCATAACTTGCAGCACCCAAACCTACCAGCAGGGCGCCTTTAACTACATTTTTTTCCATTTCTGCTGCAAAGGACGGCAATACAAACGCAATCTTTGCTATCTGAATGTAAGGTTGAATAGGCAGATGCTCCTGGCGCAGCCCTAATTCCAGAAACCCTTAACCTGGATGTGGCTGTGTCCCATGCTCTTCAATTGTTTGCGCAGCGCTACTACCATCTGGTTATTTCCGATCAGGTAAAACCAAGTGTGGGCGGTACAGTAGCCTTGCTTAACCAGCCATCCCGCGAGTTCTTCAATCGACGACATGATATTTAAGGCCGGAGAGTAGTTCTCCTGGAGCAGCTGCCCGGTTTCGCTGCTGTCGATCACTACGGCACTTTCAAAACGGCTAACAGGTACTGTCAGCTGTTGAAGTGCCAGCAAGTGCCCGATTCCACTGGCATCTCCGAGGCCAACGACGAAGTCGGTAGGGTGGGGCGACTGGCGGGTGCTATCTGTTCCGATGTAGTAAATGGTGTCACCCGTCTGCAGATTTTTCGCCCATTGGCTCCCCGGTCCCTGGTGATCAGAATCAATGATTACAGAACAGGTAGAGGTTTCTGCATCCCATCCAAAAGGGGTATAATCGCGGAAGCTCAGATCGTCGACACGGAATTTGATGTAGGGCACCTGATTCCAGTTGTGCATATTGATATGGGGTAAATGGACCTCCAGTTCAATGAGCCCCGATGACTCCAGGTTGCGAACATCATTGACCCGGCCAGTTTTGAGCAACTGGTTTTCGATCAGCCTTCCGGCTTTATTTTTGAGTTGTTTGATAAATGATATTTCCATGTAGTTCTAATTTGATACTACAAAGGAACCGCGTTTTCAGGACCATGGAAATAGCATATTCGCAGCAATGATAGGACTATTTACGGTATTGCTGTCTGAAGCTGATTGCAGAAGTGCCCGTCGCCTTGCGGAATAAACGTGAGAAATAGGAATGATCCTCATACCCAAGTGCATGGGCGATCTCTTTTACACTGAGCTGGCTATAATACAACAAGCGTTTTGCCTCTGTTACTACTTCCTGCAGGATCCAGTAGCTGGCTGGAAAGCCGGTTTGTTTCTTCAGCGCTTCGCTCAGGTAAGATTCTGTGATGTTCAGCTTAGCAGCGTAATCAGCCGGACTTTTACTGTTCTTCAGTTCCTTGTTGAGCAACTGTTTGAACTGACTGCTGAGTTGGGCAGGTCTCGACATTTTGAGGCTTTGACCTGCAGACTGATTGTAGTATCCTGCGGTAATGCATATAAATGACTGCAATAGCGCATGGACGACGTTCATCTGGAATGAATTGGCATCTTCCTGATCGAACTTGTCATGGAGCAACTTCAGAAGCACTTTACATTGTTCCAGTCCTGAATCATCGAGCACATAAGGTTGCTGAATCAGGAGCTGCCCTTCAAACACGTTTCTGCATTCCTGTGGAACCAGACCGGTATCCACGGCAATAAACCATCCCGAAGCTATGTCCCCACGGATGCGGTAGTGCACCTGTCCGGGCAAAAGATAATACATGGATTTTGCACAGAGCTCCACCTCGCTGAAATCAACCATCATCGAGCCCAGACCATCCTCCAGCAGAAAGAAAATATAATGGTCATCGCGGTGTGCCCCAAGCACAGAGGGGTCTTCTTTCAGGCTGTCGCTGCTGAGGTATTTGATCTGTAAACCTTTGGTCGTTCTATCCTGCAGAACGTGAATGGGGATATGGTTCATGGCGCAATTTAAAACCTTTCTGACTCATTTTGTAAACCTGTTTCACGACTGGCTTTATCCTTGATCTTGTTATTTCCAAAACGGTAGGTAAAGTTCAGACGCAGCTGACGGCTTTCCCCTCTGAAGGTAGTGTGAAGCAGCAGATTGTTTAGCTGTGCATCCGTGTTGATTCTGTTCGTCCACAACAGATCCGTCACCGCCAGCTTCAGCGTACCCTTATCTTTCATGACGTTCTTTTGTAAGCCCAGATCAATTTGCGAGTTGCTTTTGACATAAGTATTCAGCCCACTGATATTTTTGGAGTTGACTACCGCTGCAACTTCGGCAGTGATACGGGCGGGTAGTTTAAAGCCCTGCTGAACATTTAACGTGCCGGCAAAGCGACTCCTGTTAAAATTTCCGAAGTCAGGAGTGCCAACTTTGTTCTGAATACGGTATCCGATTCCTGTCAGGCTCATATTCCACCAGTTGGCCAGGGTCAGTTGTTGTGTGAGTGTGAGGCTGATATTGTTGCGCAGACCTATATTCCTCGGAATAGTATAGGTGTTATTTTCTCCGGTGATCTCCGTGATGGTACCATTCAGGTTGCTGGTATGTGTGTAGCTGGCCAGGAGGGTGGTGTTTTTATGGCTGTATTGCAGCGCAAGCGTATTGGCATACTGAGGCTGCAAAAATGGGTTGCCCCTCCAGGAAGAGAGCTCATCAACGGGATAGGAGAAGGGGTTAAGATTATTGTATGCCGGCCGGTCGATACGACGCGCAAAGCTAAGGTTGTAGGTTTCTGAGTGCTCGGTTTTGTAAGTGATGCCAACTGTAGGAAAGAAATTGAGGTAATTTCTGACAACTGAAGTGGGATCCTGATTACTGCCTGAGCGTGGTTGCAGCTCTCCGGTAGAATGCGTGTTTTCCAGTCGCAGTCCGGCATCAAGATTAAGATGACCGGTCAATATGGTTTCATACTTCACATATCCGGCACTGATCTGTTCATGAAAGTTGAAGGTGTTGGACAGGTTCACATCAATGATATTGACGCTGCCATTGGCATCAAACTGATTAAAAACATTGTCAGCACTCACATCAGAGTATTTGGCCCCGGTCGTCATTTTGCCTTTACCGAGGGGAAAGCCATAGTCACCTTTCAGCGCATAGAGTTTAATATCCCTGCTATTAGACACCAGGAAATTGTTGGAAGACTGAAAGTCGCCGCCTGGCGAGTAATAACTGTTGGTGCTCAGGTTATCTGTAGCAGCATCAAATACTCCATAATCTGCATCCAGATCGAAAGTTGTTTTATTGCTGCCCTTATAACGATAGCTGATATTGGCATTGTACCTTTTGGCGATCTGTTCCGGGTAAGTGCTTTCACTTCTAAGCGTACGTAGCAGTTGCCCGCTTGCCTGGTCGTAGATTTGCGTAACCGGTGTTATTACACCTCCACCGCTTGACAGGTTGCCGTTCACCACAATTCCAATTGTCCTGGTCGTATCTATGGCATAATCCGCACCTATGGTAGAGCCGATATTGTACTGTTTGTCCACATCATGGCTATTGTTAAGGTAGATCATTCCATTTGTGGTACGGTCGTTATCATAATCCATCGCATAATGACCAAACCGGTGGTTGTAATTACCGAACAAGTTTAAGTTCCCCTTCCTGTAGTTGAGGTTCATATTGGTATTCTGCTTGATGGTTTTACCATATGCAAGCCCGTTGTTGATGCTCCCGTTAAAGCCTTCGGCTATTGACTTCTGCAGGACGAGATTGATGATTCCTCCGGTGCCGGCGGCGTCATATTCGGCAGAGGGGTTTCTGATCACTTCAATGGTCTTTAAATCGGATGCCGGAAGAGATTTGAGTAAGGATGCCAGTTCTTCGGCCTGCAGATAAGTCTGGCGGCCATTAATGAGTACCAGTGCGCCACTGGATCCATTCAGCGTCACCGTATTATCCTGATTGACAATTACACCCGGAGTTTTCCTCAATGCTTCCAGTGCTGTATTGCCCTGGGTAGTGATACTTTTTTGAATATCATATATCATTTTCCGTCCCTCAATCCTGATGAGTGGCTTATTGGCTGAGCTTTGAATAACCACCTCCTTTAAGCTGCGGGGATTATTGTCAACTTTAATTATCCCCAGATCCATATTGTCTGTTACATGGAGCACTTCAGACTGATAGACTAATGTACCTGTATAACTTACGCTAATCACATAACTTCCGGAGCTTGCAGCAAAGGAAAAAGATCCGGTCGGATCGCTGAGCGTCTGTTTTAAAACTTGTCCGGTAGAACCGTCCTTCAGGAAAATGGTTGAAGCATCTATTCCTTCGTTATTGGAATTCCTGATCAGGCCCTTAATCAGTATACCTTTGGCACTTTGAGCAGCGCCTTTAGAAAAAAGGAAGGTTAAAAAGAGGAGAATGAAATACGCAGACTTTGGAATGGTTTTTTTCATACGAAGCAGGAATCCGTACAATATACCGATTCATATCTTCGTTTAACGATATTAAGAGAAATTGATGCTAAAATAAATTAGCAAGCTACTTCAGTGTTATACTGAAGTATTAATGAGGCTACGCTTTTTTCGATGTCATAGTAATCACTGATTGCTTTGCTCAATGCCTTGCGGTAATAATCTCCGTTACCAGTACTGGTAGCCTGAAGAATAAGATCATTGTTACTGATAAATTCGAGTGAGATATGGTAAGATCCGGCCAGGTGGGTAAAAGGTACCATCCTGTCTATACTAGCTTTCAAATTTTGTCTGATTGAAAAACAAAGCTGTTCAACTTCTCTTTCTGAATTATACATAATCACCATTTTACAGGTCATATTGCAATTTCTTTGCCAATTCAGGATCTTGTATTATTTACATGGAAATGTAGGCTGATGTGAGAAAATGTATGGAAAATCATACATTTTACGTATCAATACCTTGTAATAAAGGGCCGGCTCTTCATGATCAGGGTCAGAAGCGCCAGCTCTCCAATGTACTGGTTTCGCGAATTGGGAAATGAATTACACAATCGCCTATGGTGTTATGCCTTTCTGGGACGTTTTGGTCTTACTGTTCCAGTTGGTTTGTCTACCTTAATATAGGTTGCAGGTTTTGCAGGTGCCGGACGATATGGCTTCTTTGCAGGCGGGGCAGGAGCAGCTTCATCATTAACTTTTAATGTTAATGTTTGTCCTGCTAAACTTCTGCCATTCAATACTTCTACTGCATTGTTTGCATCGGCAAGGCTTTTCATCTCCAGGAATGCATAACCTTTACAAATACCCGTTTTTTTGTCCCTGACTATTTTAACAGTATTAACGGTTCCATGTAAGGCAACTAATTGTACCAGTTCAAGTTCTGTATAATCGAGCGGAAAGCCCCCTATAAATAATTTAACCATTATTGATTACTAATAAACTTTAATATTTGTGCTGTTGAATCTAATTTGTACTTCAAAACTAAGAATATAATTAAAGATTATAACAGCAAGAAAACACTTTATCATGTAATAGTTTAAGAATCTGTAATCTATCTCAGTTTTTCATGTATGAGCTTCAATGATGTTCCAACGTGTGGTACAGCTTCATGAAGAAAGCAATAATACTCATTTTTTTATTGTTCGTGAAAACTAAGAAATTATTTAAATAAAAAGATTAAATGCTTTAAAGTTCATTGTGCAATTATTATTTCAGATTTTTACTGAGTTCTTGCAAACATAGTTTGGTTCCACAAGTATAATAACTATATTGAGCCATTATTTCAAACAATTTATTACAATGAAAAACGGTACAGTAAAATTTTTTAACACTGAAAAAGGCTTTGGCTTTATTAAAGACGAAAACGGAAAAGAAATCTTTGTTCACGTTTCTGGTCTTATCGACGAGATTCGCGAAAATGATGAAGTAGAATACGAAGAACAAGAAGGCAAAAAAGGCCTGAATGCAGTAAACGTAAAACTTGTTTAATCGAATAGGTTAGCTTTGCTCATGCAGGACAAATATAAATGTATTTGTCCTGCATGATTTTTTCTGTCTTACAGCCCATCTGTAAGACAAACATCCTGGTTTAGCGCAATCTAATCCATAGGATCTTATGCTGCATCCAGCATGAACATTTCCCTTGTTCGCCATCTACTAAAACATTTTAATTTTATCATCAGATCCTCTGATACAAGTATGTCTTTTTCTGATTCAAAGGAACTCCGGCCCGGAGTTAAGGATTCTGCAGGGATATAAAATGAGTCTATAAAAGATTTATATGAATAATCGATAAATCTGACGAATATTAACTCCTGTATTAAACCTAATAATAGAATTTTACGTATTAATTTACAGGTATAACTGTATTTGTAAAATGCAGTAAGTAATTATAAAAATATTGCATTGTCATGATTTTATTACAAAAGTCATGGTTTTTTGCGGAACAAACGTTATACTCGCTTATGATAATTCCAGGTTATCAGGGGTAAATTTCAGGTTTCTAATCAAATACTATGGCAAATAACGTAACCGATTCTCTCCGTAATGTCGTTAACAAGTCTCCTTCTGCAGTCGCACTTCTGGACAGGCAGTTTTGTTATCTGGCAGTTTCAGCGAAGTGGAAGAGTGATTTTAAGTTAGGTGATGACCATTCCGGTAAATGTCATACCGAATTGTTTCGTGTTGATGAAAAAGACTGGATCCCTGCTTATCATGAGGTGCTTGCTGGTGGACGTCATGCCGGTAAATATGATCAGCTCATTTTTCCGAATGGATTGAAAAGGCCTGTCCGCTGGGAATTGCAGTCCTGGAGTGATGATTCAGATGAAATTGCCGGGGTGCTGGTTTACATGGAGTTAATTACTGAAAGAGATGAAAAGGAAGCTTATTCCAGGAGAATGATCGACCTCTATGAGCAATCCAACGAAGTTGCCCGGGTAGGTGCCTGGGAAGTTGATTTGCTTAAGAATGAAATATACTGGTCTCCCGTAACCAAGCAACTGCATGAGGTTCCGGAGGATTATATTCCTAACCTGACAACTGCGATCGCTTTTTTTAAAGAAGGGGAGAACAGAAATACCATTTTAGCTGCTTTCGTGGCTGCAGTAGAAAAGGGAGAGAGCTACAATCTGGAGCTTCAACTGATTACTGCGGGCGGGAATGAGCTGTGGATAAAGGTGCAGGGGAATGTTGATCTGGTTGATGGTGTGGCTGTGCGGGTATATGGGATATTCCAGGACATACAGCTTCAGAAGCTGCAGGAGATTGCATTGGCCAACAGTGAAATTAAATACCGGTCAATTATTGAAAACTCGCTTTCTGCTTTTTTGCAAACCATTCCTGACCAAATGGTGCTGGAAGCCAATCAGGCTGCACTGGATATGTTCGGATATACACTTGAGGAATTCAGAGCACTTGGGCGCGGCGACCTGTTTGATCTGGAAGATCCCAACTTAAAGGTGTTCCTGGAAACCCGTAAAAGGTTAGGAAAGGCTGCTGCAGAACTCATTGGAATCCGCAAAAACGGCGAGCATTTTCCCTGTTCTATGTCTTCATCTATCTATACTGATACAGAAGGTAACCTTGTCAATAGTCTGATGATCATAGATGATACAGAAAGACATCTGGCGGCAAACATGATCAGGCTGAGTGAAGAACAGTTCAGGGGTGCATTTGAATATTCTGCCATCGGCATGGCTTTATTTGATATTGCAGGGAGGTGTCAGAGGGCTAACCAGAGTTTGTGCGACATGCTCGGATATACTGAAGAGGAGTTAAAAAAACTCAGCTTTGTAGATATCACTCACCCTGAAGATGTGCCTCTGAATATCAAACTTCTCAATGAACTGATCGAAGGCGGGCGGGAAAGCTATCATATGGAAAAACGCTATGTTCATAAGGATGGTACGCCTGTTTGGGTATTGCTGGGTGTCTCGCTGGTCAGGGAAGCCAGCGGTAAGCCTGTTCGCCTGATATCCCAGATTCAGGACATTTCCAAGATTAAGGAGGCTGAACATGCCATGGCTATCAGCGAAGAGAAATACCGCAAGATATTTGAGAATACACAGGATATTTATTACCGTACTGATCAGAATGGGGTGATTACTGAAATCAGCCCCTCGATAGAGAAGTACTATGGCGATAAGCGTGAAAATATTATCGGCCATCCTGCAATCGATTTTTATTATTTCAAAGAAGACCGGGATAGGATTGTGAATGTTTTACGGCAGGATTATTCCGTCATTGATTTTGAGGTTAAGCTGAAGACTAAAAACAGTGAGTTGCGCTACGCCTCAGTAAATGCCCGGCTGATTATCGAGGATGATGAGGTCATCGGCTCTGAGGGCTCTATACGGGATATTACGCTGAGAAAGTTGCAGGAAAATGAACTGACATCATTAAACACAGAGTTGAAGGCCTTGAACCTCCACCGGGAAAAATTGCTCTCTATCGTAGGGCATGACCTGAGGAACCCTGTTGCGGCCAGTTTGAAACTTGCAGAGCTGGCCATGATGGATGTCGATGATGCTACTAAAGATGATCTGATGGAGTATATCTCCAGGATGGAATCAGGATTGCAGAATGCCAATGAACTGCTCGAAGATCTGTTGCGATGGGCAAAAAATCAGTTCGATTCTCTGGATTTTAATCCGGTATTGATCGAGGATGTGCAGCTGCAGATCATGATCTGTCTGAAGCGTCTTAAGCCAATGGCCGAAGCTAAAAATATAGAATTGATTGAACATGTTGATGAAGGTTTGAAGCTATATGCTGACAGGGATATGCTGGATACAATTATCCGGAATCTGGTATCAAATGCGATCAAGTTTACTGCCCGGGGAACGGTGGTTGTGGCCGCAACACGGAGGGCCGGGGATATCCTGTTTTCGGTCAGTGATACCGGCAACGGCATGTCTGAAAATATTGTGAATCAGTTATGGAAAAAGAGTTCTCACTACACGACTTACGGAACTTCCGGGGAGAAGGGGACGGGCTTGGGACTGGAGCTTTGTCTCGACTTTGTGAAGAGGCATCGCGGACAAATTTGGGTGGAAAGTGTGGTAGGACATGGCAGTAAATTTTTCTTCTGTATACCTACGCAAAAGTCCGCATTTTAATCTATTTTCTCCTTCTTACTATTTGTGATTAATGACTTTATATGACATATGTTAAGTATCTGAAAATTAGTTTAGAATAAAAACTTGACTTTGTTTATTGGCTCATGTTTTTTGAGTAAAATCCGGGCATTAAATGAAGCTACTCATTATTGGTTACTGCTTGTTTTGAGACCAGTAAAGGGTGAGTTTAAGGCCGTCTTTTACGGAAAAAAACGGATGGTATCCGAGGTCAGTTCTGATCCTGCTGATGTCTGCCAGTGAGTCCTGGATATCCCCTATTCTGGATTCGCGGTGGATCTCTCCGGAGCCGGAATTATTCAGGCTCTTGATGAGTGCCCAGAGGTCGTTCAGCGAAATGCGTTCGCCGCATGCCACATTGTAAACCTGGTGAGGCAGGGTGCCGGAGTATAACATAGCTTTGACGTTTGCCTGGATCACATTTTCGATATACGTGAAGTCGCGCGTCTGGTTCCCCTCACCGTTGATCAGTGCAGGACTTCCGTTTAGTGCGGCTCTGATGAACAGGGGAATCACGGCAGCGTATGCGCCTTCAGGATCTTGTTTCGGTCCGAAGACATTGAAGTATCTGAGTCCGATACTATCCAGCTGATAGCTCTTGCGGAAAACATCTGCATAAAGTTCATTCACCAGTTTGGTAACCGCGTATGGTGAGAGTGGATTTCCGATTTTCTCTTCCCTCTTAGGTAAATCCCTGCTATCCCCATAGGTTGATGAAGAAGCAGCGTATATCATTCTTTTTACCTTTTCGTCCCTTGCAGCTACGAGCATATTCATAAAACCATCAACGTTGACCTGATTTGTGGTGATAGGATCGTAAATAGAGCGCGGTACGGAACCTAAAGCTGCCTGGTGACTGATATAGTCGATTCCTTTACAGGCTCGCTTACAGGTCTCCAAATCGCGTATGTCTCCTTCGATAAACTCGAAAGCGGGATGGTCAGTAAATTCATCAATATTTTTTTTGAAGCCGGTAGACAAATTATCCAGTATCCGAACCTTTCCTGCACCATGACTCAAAAGATATCTGATCAGATTAGAACCAATGAAGCCAGCTCCCCCGGTTACGAGGAAATTGCTTGTGCTGAGATCAGCGGTGTGGTATAATTGCTTAGAGTCTGCCATGGGTCATTTCCGGATCAAACATCCCTTTGATATCGTATACAACAGTGTTTTCTTTGGAAAGACTGGCAATGTCGGCATATTTGAACTCCTGATGTGCGACAGCACCGATCACTGCATCGAATTTGCGTCCTGTGACTTCTCCGTTCTGACAGGTGATTCCATATTCGAGCAGGACTTGCTCCGGGTCTGCCCAGGGGTCCTGAATGCAGATATTGACATGATACTCTTTCAGACGGCTGACAATATCGATTACTCCCGTGTTTCTTACATCCGGACAGTTTTCTTTGAAGGTGAAACCCAGAATCAATACTTCGCTGCCGGTGACCTGAATTTGTTTGCGGACCATGAGCTTGATCACTTCATCGGCGATATATTGTCCCATACCATCATTGAGTCTTCTGCCTGCCAGGATGATTTCGGGATGATATCCTGCTTCCTGCGCTTTCTGGGCAAGGTAGTAGGGGTCTACACCAATACAATGTCCACCCACCAGACCAGGTTTGAAATTAAGAAAATTCCATTTTGTTCCTGCCGCCTGTAAAACATCATGCGTGTCCAGTCCGATCAGGTTAAAGATCTTTGCCAGTTCATTCACAAAGGCGATATTGATGTCGCGTTGTGCATTTTCTATCACTTTTGCGGCTTCGGCAACACGAATGCTTGAAGCAGGATATGTTCCAGCTGTAATAATCGAGCGGTATAATTTGTCTACGTTTTCTGCTGCCAGCGGATTGGAGCCTGAGGTAATCTTTACGATTTGTGTGAGCGTATGCTCCTTGTCGCCCGGATTGATACGCTCCGGAGAATAGCCACATGAAAAATCTTTGTTAAAAACCAGACCTGATACTTGTGCCAATACCGGAGCACATTCATCTTCAGTAACTCCGGGATAAACCGTAGATTCATAAATCACAAGATCACCTTTTTTGAGATACTGTCCTACAGTTCTGCTTGCGCTGTAAAGGTGCTGAAGATCAGGGTGGTTATATTTATCAATTGGAGTAGGTACCGTGATGATATATACACGGGCAAACTGAATGTCAATGGGTTCGTTGCTGAACGAAAGGTTATGCGATACCTCGTTCAGCTGTTCAGTACTGATCTCAAGAGTGCTGTCAACTCCGCTCTTTAATGCTGCAATCCTTCCGGGATTAATATCAAATCCGGTGACTTTAAAATATTTTGCAAAAGCTACGGCAAGTGGCAGACCAACATAACCTAAGCCGATAATGGCTATATGTGTGTCCTTGTTAATCTCTGTCATTATTTATTTCGGTCAAACAATCGGCTTGCAATTTATCGAAATAAATCAGAATCTTAATTTTTATTAAAAAGCCCCTCATCCTTTGGGATGAGAGGCTTTTGTTCTGCTTTGGCAGAAAAATTAGTCTTTTACAAATTCTGTATTTGCATTCAGTGCAATCTCGTCGCTCAGCATTGCATTCGGGTATTTGGTACCTAAAGCGAAATCAGCTCTTTTGATTGTACCTGTTACTTTGAAACCAGCAACAGTTTTTTTAGCCTGGTTAACAGTTGTTCCTCTTAATACTGCATCCAAAACAACAGCTTTAGTTACACCGTGAAGTGTTAACTGTCCATTCACTTTGTATTTGTTGGCAGCTACTTTTTTAATTGAAGTGCTTTTGAAAGTCAGCTTAGGATATTTTTCAGCATCAAAGAAATCAGCGCTTTTCAGGTGTCCATCTCTTTTTTCGTCCTCAGTATTCACAGAATTGATGTCTGCAGTCAGGTTGATAACGGCATCACTGAAATCAGGTTTAGAAGAAACGATAGTTGATTCGAAAGTTTTGAATGAACCTTCAACATCACTTACCATCATGTGGGTAATGCTGAAACCCAATTTAGAGTGTGACTTGTCAGCTGTCCAGGTTTGTGCCGATGCAGTTAAAGAAGATAAAGCCGCTGAAGCAGCAAATAATAGAACGAATAATTTTTTCATGTCTTTGAATTTTTTAATAAATCAAAGTTGTAACAAATAATTGATTGCGTTATTGATGTATGATAAGAAAGTGAATCTGATTAACAATTGGTGGTTTTGCCTGTTATCAATGAGGGAGATGTGAATTGTGCGCATAATTATGTGTTATTTTGTATATGTATTTTCCGGTTTAATATATTTTTGTAATTGGAAATTTTATGAGTATTTTACTCCTATTATGTTTGAAACAATAAAATGACTCAACAAACAAAATTTAACGGGGCGGGAAAGCCTAAGGTTTCTTTTCCAATTATCGGTATGGGCGGATCCGCAGGATCATTTCATGCTTTTGAAAAATTCTTTATGCATATGCCCATCAAAAGTGGGATGGCCTTTGTCATTATTATGCATCTTGATAAATCGCATATCGCTGATGTGGCTTCGGTACTGCAACCGATCACGGCCATGGTGATCAGGGAAGCAACAGATGGAGTGGAAGTGGAGCCAGATCATATTTATATCATTCCCCCTGGAAAAGATATGGGTATCCATAACGGACGATTGTTGCTGATGGAACCTTCGAGATATAAAGGAGCGCATATGTCCATTGATTATTTTCTGCAGAGCCTGGCGGAAGATCAGCAGGCCAAAGCGGTGGGAATAATTTTTTCAGGTATGGGCGCAGATGGAGAAACAGGAGTAAGGATGATCAAGGAAAAACTTGGACTTGTGATGGTCCAGGACCCTGAAACAGCAGAGTTTGACAGTATGCCGAGTACTTCTATCAAAACAAATATGGTCGATTATGTTCTGGCCCCGGAAGACATGCCAGTGAAATTGATCCAGTATCTGAATCATCCTGCGATCCGGGAACCACAGGAAGAATCTGAATTCACCATGAACCATAGTAATCATACACATCTTCAGAAAATACTGATGCTGTTGCGCTCCAATACGGGCCATGATTTCACGCTGTACAAGAAAAGTACCATTGTCCGCAGGATCGAAAGGCGTATTGCCTTTCATCAGCTTACAGACTACCTGGATTATATTAATTACCTGCGTGAGAATCCCAGTGAGATTATGCTGCTTTTTAATGAGCTGCTGATCGGTGTCACGAAATTCTTCAGAGACAGGGATGCATTTGATGCATTGAAGAGCAAGCTGTATCCTCTTCTGGCACTGAAAAAGCCGGGCGACCCGATCAGGATCTGGATTGCAGGATGTTCTACAGGTGAGGAAGCCTATTCCGTTGCCATGCTGGTGATAGAATTTCTGGATACGCTGAAAACAGCCAAGGTTCCAAAACTGCAGATTTTTGCAACAGATCTGGATCCCCAGGCGATAGACCATGCGCGATCAGCCAGTTATTTCTCCAATATCACTTCGGAAATTTCGCCTGAACGACTCAATCGCTTTTTTATCAAGGTTAATGAAGGTTATGTGGTTAAAAAGGAAGTGCGGGAGATGATTGTGTTTGCACAGCATAACCTGATTAAAGATGCTCCTTTTACACGATTAGATCTGCTCTGCTGCCGGAATGTACTGATCTACCTTACCTCAGAACTGCAAAAGAAGATCATTCCTGTTTTTCATTATTCTCTGTCAGGCAACGGACTCCTTTTCCTCGGTCCGGCAGAGTCTGTGGGCACTTTCGGGGACAGCTTTACCAGTTTGGAAAACAAGTGGAAAATATTCCAGAAAAAAGAGGGTACCGCTGCATTGGGGACCATGCTTGACTTTCCTTTCCATGTGGCTAATCAAACCAATAAAAACCTGAAAATTCATTTACCAGTGAAAAGTCTGAAAAGTCCCATGGCGGAAACGTTCCATAAGATATTGCTTGAGAATTTCACACCCACCTCGCTCTTACTGAACGAAAGGGGTGATATTTTATATATCAACGGGCAAACATCGAGATATATGCAGATCAATTCTGGCGAGGCAATCTTTAATATTCATCGCCTTGCGAAAGAAGAACTCAGGTATGCGATCGGGAATGCATTGCATCAGGTCTGGGAGAAAAAGGATAAAGTTGAAGTTCCGGAGATTAAAGTGAAAGATGGGGGCCAAACCTATCTGGTTGGTTTCAGGGTAGACTACATTGTAGAGGTACCCTTGCAGGACATGCTCCTGATTACTTTCAATGATTACGGACTAGTCAAGAAAAGACGCGCCGACCAGGCGAAGAATAGCGATCCTACCCGACAGGGGGCAATTGAAGAATTGGAAAAGGAACTGATTTACACCAAGCAGCAGCTGCACAGTACCATTGAACAGATGGAAACCTCGCTTGAGGAATTAAAGTCTACAAATGAGGAACTGCAAAGTACCAACGAAGAATTACAGAGTACGAATGAAGAGGCGCTGACCACCAAGGAGGAGATGCAGTCGCTCAATGAGGAGCTCATGACCATCAACCTGCAGTATCAGAATAAGGCTGAAGAACTTACACAGCTGAATAATGATATGAAAAACCTGCTTGATAATACGGAGATAGGAACTATCTTTTTGGACAACCAGCTGAATATTCTGAGGTTCACACCACAAGTCACGCGGCTTTTTAACATGATTCCCGGTGATGTTGGCCGTTCAATAACTCATATTGTATCAAATTTTGAATACCCTTTTCTGGAAGATGCGATCACAGAGGTCATAGAAAAGCTGGTGGGCAAAGAGCTGGAGGTAAGCACTAAAAAAGACGAGTGGTATAACCTGAGGATCATGCCATACCGTACCATGGATAACTTCATCAGCGGGGCGGTAGTTACCTTTACCAAGATTACACCGGTAAAGGCGATGGAAAATAAATTGACCAGTCTCCTTGATTACGCCAGAAACATGGTCAATGTTTTACCTGATGCAGCTCTGATCCTCGATAAGGACAGAAAGGTGATCGTAGCCAGTGATATATTTCTGGAACAGTTTAAGTTAAAAGAGGAAGAAATCATCGCAGAACCACTGATGGAAATTATTCATAACAAATGGAAAACGGACAAACTTGATGTACTGCTGAATTCATCAGGTACTGAGGAGGTTTTTATCCAGCAGGAATTTATGGGCCTGGGCATAAGAAGTTTCTTTGCTAAAATTCAGCATATCAGCAAGGACGAAAAGGGGAAATCATTGGTTTCATTACTCACATTCAAAACTCATCACAGTGGCTAGGGATTCTCAGACTAATATGACTGCGGAAGAAATCAACATTTTGCTCAATGACCTCCAGGTTTACCAGCTGGAACTGGAGATGCAGAATGATGAACTCAAAGCTTCGTATGCAACCCTGGATCAGGAAAGGGCAAAATTCGTGGGTTTGTATGATCTTGCGCCCGTGGGGTATTTTATCCTTGACTACCTGGGTGTTGTTGAGGAAGCCAATCAGAATGGTGTTGATTTGCTGAATATGTCAAAGCAGACGATCATCCGCAGAAGGTTCCAGAGTTTTATAGCGCCAAACTCCTGGCAGGATTTCTACAACTTTTTGCATAGAATGCAAAATAATGATGGTAAGCAGAGTTCGGAAATAAAACTGCTGCTACCGCATGATCAGATTGTGTATACGAGGATGGAAGGAATCGTCATATCGAGCATGATCGCTACGGAAATCAAGTATTACATTACACTGATTGATATTACTGAAAGCAGGAATGCACAGAAGGTACTGAAGGAAACGAAAGATCGCCTGGAGATGACTTTAAAAGCGTCAGCAACAGGAACATGGACAATAGAATGGGATGCGAATAAGGTGTTTCTTGATACGCACAGTGTCCATATCATGGGAATGGACAGCTGGACATTTCAGGGTACTATTAAGAGTCTGATCGAAATTGTGCATCCTGAAGATCAGGTACAGGTTAGGGAACATCTGACAAATGCGTTGAATGGTCTCAAAGAAATTGATCTGGAATTCCGGATCCTGATTGATGGTGATCAGATCAAACATATTGCTGCCAAGGGGCATGAAATCACTGTTCAGGATGACAAATCTTATTTTGCGGGAATCCTGATGGATATCACCGAAAAAAAGAGGATGGAGAAGGAGGCCGAAACGCTGAGAAACGATCAGCAAAAACTGATAATGCTGGCCACATTAACAGCTCAGGAAAAAGAAAGGAATACCATCAGCAGTGCGCTCCATGATAGTGTCTGCCAGATACTTTATGGTATTCGGCTGAATATTGAAAGTGTACAGCGCAACCATCAGTTGAAAGGTGAGTTTAATAATGTAAATGAATTACTGGATCAGGCGATCAGGGAGACCAGACAACTTTCCTATGAACTTACACCTTCTGTTCTGAAAGACTTTGGTTTTGTAGCAGGTATCAGAGAAATGGCGCAGCGTACGAGTAGTCCAGAGTTTAAAATAGATGCATTCATTGATAACAATGCAGATTCTTTAAGTGAGGAGGTACAACTGTATATTTTCAGGATGATCCAGGAGATGATCAGTAATTGTATCAAACATGCCCGGGCCAGCAGGGCCGAAATAAAAGTAAGCTGTAAAGATCAGCAGGTGCTGATAAAAGTGCAGGATAACGGGACTGGACTGAAAACAACTATAGAGGAAGCCACTAAAAGTGGTTCTGGTTTGAGTGGCATCAGAAACAGGGTCTATCTTTTAAATGGAAAAGTCAAGTTCAACTCTTCTAAGAAAGGACTGACAGTTTCAATGGCGCTGAACCTTCCACCGGTTTCAACTTAAAATTATAAAATGATAAATCTGATATTAGCAGAAGATCACAATATTGTCCGTAATGGAATCAGTTTGCTGCTTGGAGCTGATAAGGAAATCAGGATCAAGGGTGAAGCGGTGAATGGTATTGAGGTATTGAGGATGCTTGCCGAAGGAATAGAAGTGGATATGATACTGGCTGATATCAATATGCCCGAAATGGATGGAATAGCACTGATCAGGGAAATCAAGATCCATAACCCGGAAATTAAGATCGTTATGCTTTCCATGCTGGATAATGAAAAATACTTATCCCAGGCTTTCTCAGAGGGAGCTTCAGGATACCTGTTGAAAAGCGTAAGCGCAGATGAGCTTCTTTTTGCAATCAAACATGTCCATTCAGGAGGCAAATATGTATGCTCAGAGTTGTCTGTCCAGTTGCTGGACAAGCTGATGCATACTGTGAACCCGGCATTTGATAAATCTCATCAAGATATAGATTTCTCTATGAGAGAGATCGAGGTCCTGCACCTGATCGCAGAGGGGCTGACGAACAATGAAATGTCAGACAAGCTTTACGTCAGCAAAAGAACTATCGAAGGACACCGGCAAAGCCTGATCGAGAAAACAGGATCAAGAAATACGGCCGCCCTGATCAGATTTGCCGTTCTCAGCGGAATCGTCCAGTAAAATAACAGAATTTCTTCTTGTTTGATATGATCGCAGCACCAATTACTGGTGCTTTTTTTATTAAGTATCATTGATAAACAGTCAGTTGTAATTAATTTATATTTTATTTGGAATTATTCTAGATTACTCCCTATACTTGTATCATTATTTAAACTTATTCTAAATAGATACATTAATGAGAACTGTAGTACTTCTTTCCGCTGTGTTTGTCTTCACTGTAAATTCATATGCGCAGGATAAATCCGGAAGGAGAAAGAACGCCACTGATTCTCTTGGAAATGCATTAAAAGAGGTAGTCGTAACCGGACAATATCAGCCGCAATCCCTTAGAAACTCTGTGTATCAGACCCGCATCATCACTGCTGAACGTATTCGCTTGCGTGCTGCAACCAACATCCAGCAGGTACTCAACACTGAACTTGGTTTTCGATTTTCAAATGACATTACTCTTGGCACAAGCGATATCCAGATGATGGGAATGACGGGCAGGAATGTAAAGATTCTGCTTGACGGAGTACCTATGGTAGACAGAAGCGATACACGTGAAAGTTTAAACCAGATTGATATCAACACGGTTGACCATATTGAAATTGTAGAAGGACCGCTTTCCGTTTCTTATGGAACGGATGCACTGGCAGGTGTGATCAATATCATCACTAAATCTCCTGTTAAAGAAACCGTCAATATCAATGCCCGTATTCAGGAAGAGACTGTTGGCAGCTCTTACTCAGCCTTCAGTAAGGACGGTTCACATTTGCAGCATGTTGGCGCCGCCTGGCAGAATAAAGGCTGGAATGTTCTGGGGGGGCTGACGCATAATGATTTTGGTGGTTATAACCTTCCGGGAGCATTGGCTACTGCAGAAGAAATTGCTGCCAATACGAACCGATGGAAGCCAAAAGAACAATGGCTGGCGAATACAAGGTTCGGGTATGCGCAGAGCAATTTCAATGTATGGTACAGGTTGGATCATGTGGATGAAACAATCGACAGCAAAGGTGCGTATAACCCTAATAACTTCAGATCTACCGATCAGAAATATATCACCAACAGGTACAGTCAGCAGTTACACGGCGATTATACAGTAAATGAACGCTTGCAGCTGAGTGGCATTGTTGGACTCTCAAATCTGAAACGCAGAACTAAAACGGTAGTGCATGATTACACCACAGGAAATGAAGAGCTATCTACCGGGGCAGGGGAACAGGATATCTCTAAATTTCAGTCGACCAATATCCGTACCACTGCCCAGTATAAATTATCAGAGCGCGCTTCGTTCCAGCCGGGTGTGGAGATCAATCTGGACAATGCCAGCGGGGCCAGGATCTCTGGTTCTCCATCGATCAATGATTATGCATTTTTTATCTCCTCGGAACTGAAATTGTTTAAAGACGTAACGATCCGTCCGGGCTTACGTTTCATCAGCAACTCTGTATATGATGCTCCTCCGGTTATTCCTTCCCTCAATACCAAGATCAGGTTAAATGATATACTGGATTTGCGATTCGGGTATGCGAGTGGTTTCCGTTCTCCGGCACTGCGGGAATTATATTATGACTTCTTTGATGCCAGCCACTCGATTATGGGTAATGAAAACCTGAAGGCGGAGCAATCCAATAGTTTTACGGCTTCCCTGTCCCTATCCGAAACAGCCCAGGATGACCTTCGCTTTCGTTCAGTGCTGAGCGGATTCTATAATAACTTCAGAAACAGAATTGATTACGGGCTTTCGGTAGCGGATCCAACGATCACCACACTGATTAACATCGCAAAATACAAAACTACCGGCGGAACTTTTGAAAATACCCTTTACCTGAGAGACTGGCAGGCATCATTAGGCTTTTCTTACATTGGGACTTACAACCAGTACAGCGAATCTGAGGAGCAGTATGGGGAATCTCCCGAGTTTGTCTGGACGCCGGAAGTAAATACAAATATCACCTACAGTTTCAGGAAAACGGGAACCACTGCAAATTTAGCTGTTAAGTATACCGGCAAAAGACCTTTGTATGAACTGGCTACGCTGGACAATCTGGAGCAGGTGCGACTGGCGAAAGTCGGCGCCTTCACCACAGCAGATCTTATGTTCACACAAAATATATTGAAATCACTGAACCTGAATGCCGGGATAAAGAACCTTTTTGATACCAAAATGCTGAGCAATACAGCTATTGTGAATACATCGGCACACAGTTCCGGGGGCTCAGTTCCCCTGAACTACGGAAGGTCGTACGTGCTGGGACTAAGTTTCAATTTTAACCAATAAACAATTATAAAATACCCTAAACACATCATGAAAAAATTTACTAAAATCATTGCTCTCTTCTGTTTTACTGCTGCGTTCGCGGCCTGTAGCAAAGATGATGATCCAATCGTTACGGTACCTGCCTCAGACGGCAGTACCTTAACATTGAACGGCCTTATTGGTGCTGAAGATGGTGCAAGCGCTGGAAATAGCGTATTTGTAGACTTCAGCACCGATAAACAAACACCGGTGGCGCGTGCTTCCTGGGATTTAGGTTTTTACTCTGGAACAGACTACAGGGTGATCCTCAATCACAGCGTTGGCGCCACTGCGATTGCGCTTAGCAAAAACAACCTGAATGAGGTGACAGCAGCAGATACCATTGCTCTGGCAGCATCTTCAACCCTGGCTGTTGGGCAGGGACTGGGTACATTCAGCATCATTGATCCGGTTGAAGGCAATGCTGCATCTTATCTGGCAGGCACAGTGATACAGGCAGTCTCTGCCACTGAAGCGGATAACAAAGTATATATTATGAACCGTGGTGCAACCGGCGTTACCGGCAACAGGGGATGGCAGAAAATACGTGTGATCCGTAATGCGAGTGGTTATACCCTGCAATATGCCAAAATTAATGAGACAACTTTTAAAACACTGAATATTGCAAAAGATGCGGCGTTCAACTTCAAATATGTCTCTTTTGTTAGCGGCGCAGTGGCGGTAGAGCCCGAAAAAGCAGCATGGGATATAGAATGGGGGCTTTCAACATATAAAGCAAACGCAACTCTTCCTTATACGTATTCAGATTTCGTGATCCTCAATTTTGTTGGAGGTGCTACGGCCGCTGAAGTAATCTTCTCAGGAAATGCTGCAAACAGCACGGTTACCTATGCAAACTTCACAGAGGCCAATCTTACAGGGATCAGCTTCCTGGGAACAAGAGATGTGATCGGTTCAAACTGGAGATCAACCACAGGTACCGCTGGTGTGAAAACAGATCGTTTTTACCTGGTTAAGGATCCTGCAGGAAATATATACAAATTGAAATTTATCAGCTTCCACGCCAGTGACAGTGGGGTGAGAGGTAAACCGGTAGTAGAATATAAGCTGGTTAAAAAGGCCTAAACTTGGTTAGTTTGTTGTGCAAGGCTGGCTTCCGCGTGCTAACGGAAGCCGCCTTTTTATTTTTAAAATCCGATTATGAAACTAAATATTTTACCCTTAGCTCTGCTTGTATTAAGCCTGGGAGCATGTAATAACAATACCAAAGAAACTACTGCGGCCTTGCCGGACAGTACAAAGATTGTCTCTCTGAACGGGGCAGTATCTGAAGTGCTGGCAGGACTGGGACTGGAAAAGAATATCGCTGGTACAGATATTACCAGCAATTATCCTGAAAGCCTGAAGGCGAAGCCAAAAGTTGGCCACAATAAGAATATCAATGCCGAAGGCGTGATGGCGCTGCAGCCAGATTTGATCATCGGTCTGAAGAAAGAAGTAAGCCCGGCATTGGCTGCACAATTTAAAGCTGCGGGTGTGAAACTGTTGCTGGCAGATCAGGAATATTCCGTGGAAGGCACCAAAAAACTCATCCATTTCCTGGCGGACAGCTTACATGCCAAAGCGAAAGGAGATTCAGTAGTTAAGGTGCTGGAGGCTGATCTCTCGAAGGTTCCTGCTGTTGCCGCAGCGGATAAAAAACCGAAAGTACTATTTATATATGCCCGTGGTACCGGAACCATGATGGTGGGCGGAACAGGTACGGCAATTGATCAGGCGATCAGCCTGGCCGGTGGACAAAATGCAGTGACAGCATTTGCAGATTATAAACCGCTGACAGCTGAGGCTTTGGTGAAAGCCAATCCTGATATCATCTTGTTGTTCGACAGTGGTCTCCAAAGTCTGGGAGGTGCTGCGGGACTGACGAAGGTGCAGGGCATAAAGCAGACAAATGCCGGGAAAAACAATAAAATTATTACCATGGATGGCGAATTGCTGAGCAGCTTTGGTCCGCGGTTAGGGATTGCCATTCAGGAATTAGCCTCCAAAATTAAGTGACGAGAAATACCGGATATATATTAATGGCAATGTTTGTCCTGCTGGTCGGAACAATGGTTTTATCCTCCTGTATAGGCGCAGTGAGTATCAGTTTTGCTGAACTGACCGGTATCCTTGGAAAACAGGCAGGTTTTTCCGGAACTACTCATTTTAAGCCGCAGCAGGCAGCGGTATTGCTGAACATCAGACTCCCGAGAGTTTTTCTCGGTGTGCTCATTGGCGCGGGACTGGGGATATCAGGTGCGGCGGTGCAGGGGCTGTTCAGAAATCCACTGGCAGAGCCAGGTTTAATCGGCATCTCTTCAGGAGCGACCTTATTTGCTGTACTGATGATTGTGCTGGAGGTAGGATTCTTCAGGTCCCTGAGTGGCATATCGGGCTTTTATGCCTTGTCGCTTGCCGCTTTTACCGGGGCCTGTATCACTACAAGCGTCGTATATCGCTTGTCTGTCAGAAACGGCAGAACGGTGACGACAACCTTACTGCTGTCGGGCATCGCAATTAATGCGCTGGCGGGTGCTTTTACGGGATTGCTTACTTATATGGCTACAGACGAGCAGTTGCGTACGATTACTTTCTGGAGCCTGGGTAGCCTGGGAGGTGCGAGCTGGGAAACGGTAACAGGGATCTTACCTTTTATTCTAATCCCTGTTGCGGTATTACCTTTGATTGCTAAATCCTTAAATGCGCTGGCACTGGGAGATGCTGAGGCGCTCCATATGGGTATTGATGTCCGTAACCTGAAGAGAATTATTATCGTACTGGCAACAATTGCAGTAGGGGCTTCTGTAGCAGTGGCAGGCACCATTGGATTTATCGGGCTGATCGTGCCGCATATTATCAGAATGACCTTTACTGCAGATAACAGGCTGGTGATTCCGGGCTCTGCACTGTTGGGTGCAGCACTGCTGACCCTGGCCGACCTGCTGGCGAGGACCATCGTTGTGCCTGCTGAACTGCCCATTGGCATTTTGACGGCGCTGATCGGAACACCCGTATTTTTATACATTATCATTACGGAGCGTAATAAAAGTAACATATGATAGAAGTAAATGAACTGTCTTACCAGGTAGGTAATAAGGAACTGCTGCATCGCTTGAGCTTTGAGCTGAAGTCGGGCGAATTGCTTGCTATCCTCGGTGCCAATGGTGCAGGAAAAAGTACCCTGATGAAATTGCTCTGCCGGGAGATTACACCCAGTTACGGAAATATCAATTTTCGTGGGAAGCGGCTTCAGCAGTATACACTTCCGGAACTTGCGAAACAGCGTGCCGTATTATCACAGCAGAGTACGATCTCCGTATCTTTCATCGTGACTGAGCTGGTGATGATGGGAAGGTATCCTCATTTTGAACAGGTTCCTGCAGCAAGGGATTTGGAAGTGGTGCAGCTGGCGATGGAAGAAACGGGAATCACACATCTCTCGGGCAGAGACTATAATACACTTTCCGGCGGAGAGCAGCAGCGTGTCCAGTTGGCGCGCGTGCTGGCGCAGGTGTATGACTGCCCTGATGCCTGTCTGTTTCTGGATGAACCTACCAATGGACTGGACCTTTTATACCAGCAGCAAATGATGGAGCTGGCACGGCGGCTGGCCGACAAAGGTTATTGTGTAATTTGTATATTGCATGATATCAATTTTGCCTCCCGTTTTGCAGATCAGATCCTGATGTTGAAGGCAGGCAGGAAGGTAGCCATGGGCCCGCCCGTTGAGGTGATCAGTTGTGAGAACATCCATGAAACTTTCAGCATCAACGTAAAGCTGATGGCCTGTGAAGGATATAGTTGTCCGCTGGTTATTCCTGCCATGAGTCAGAATAAACTATAATAAATAAAGTATTAATTGATTAAAGACAAAGACATGAGTGAGATTATAGAATTGAGAAGCCAGTGGGATGCTTTTAAAATTGAGAACCCTAAGGTAAGAATCAGAGATGCAGCCAAACAATTAGGTACCACTGAAGCTGAGTTGTTAGCGACCGCCACAGGTACTTCGGTCATCCGTTTGAAAAACGAATTTCAGGAAATCCTGAAGAGCGTGGAGTCGCTGGGAAAGGTGATGGCACTGACACGTAATGATTATTGCGTGCATGAACGCAAAGGTGTGTACAGTAATTTATCATTCTCCGGACCAATGGGTCTTGCCGTCAACCCTGATATTGATCTGCGCCTGTTTATGTCGGCCTGGTCTTCAGTATTTGCCGTAGATGAAAACGGGCGTAAAAGCCTGCAGTTTTTTGCTAAAGACGGCGAGGCTATTCATAAGATTTACCTTGGCGAAACCAGTGATGTCGCAGCCTTTGAAACACTGGTGGATCATTTTACCGCAGCGGATCAGCATGCGGCGCTGGAGATTGTAAAAGATAAGGCTGCTGCCACGGAAAAACCCGATGCAGAGATTGATGCCGCTGGTTTCCGTGAGCAGTGGCTCAGCCTGACAGACACGCACGCCTTTCATGCCTTACTGCGAAAATTTGGTGTCAGCAGAACTCAGGGTTTGCGTCTGGCGCCGGAAGGACATGCGGTACAGATTTCCTACAAGTCACTGAAAGATATTTTTCAAAAGGTTTCTGATACCGGTCTGGAGATTATGGTGTTTACCGGTAACAAAGGATGTATTCAGATTCATACTGGTCCTGTAAAAAAACTGGTGCAGGCCGGCCCCTGGTTCAATGTGCTTGATCCTGATTTTAATATGCATTTGCGTGAGGACGGAATTGCTGCTGTATGGCTGGTGAAAAAGCCGACTGAAGATGGTATTGTCACGAGTATTGAAGTGTTTGATAGCGAAGGTTCAATCATTGTGCAGTTTTTTGGCAAACGTAAGCCTGGAATCCCTGAAAATGAGAACTGGAGATTGACGGTTAATGAATTGGCTGTGATTTTATAATCATTGCCATACACAAGATATTTTGCTAATTTTAGGGCGCATAACTAACCCTCTAAGTTTAAATATTTTGGATAAGGAACCAACAAATACAAAAGATCTGGAAAAACAGGTTGCTGCTCGTGAAGCTGTTAAATACATTCGTGATCATGATATCGTAGGCCTGGGAACAGGCTCTACTGCTTATTACGCTATTCTCGAAGTGGCGGAACTTGTGAAAAATGGATTCAAAATCAAAGGTGTGCCGACCTCTGAGCATACTGCTGCCCTTGCCACTTCTCTTGGAATAGAGTTGCTGGATATGAATGATGTAGAGTACATCGATGTAACTATTGACGGCGCAGATGAATTTGACGAAAACCTGAATCTGATCAAAGGGGGAGGCGGGGCCCATTTCAGGGAAAAGATTGTGGCCTCGCTCACAAAAAAAGAAATCATCATTGCCGATGCTGCAAAAAAAGTAGAACAGCTTGGCAAGTTCAAAGTACCTGTAGAAATAGTGCCGCTGGCGCTGAATTATGTACTGCGCGCAATGACGAAGCTTGGTGGTACCGGAAACGTGAGAATGAAAGATGGCAAGCAGTATATCACCGACAATCACAACCTGATTGTAGATGCAGATTTCGGCCTGATCGCCGACCCTGCCGGCCTGTCAGAAAAGCTGAACCAAATTGAAGGTATATTGGCCCATGGCTTGTTTGTTGACCTGGCGGCTGTAGTTATCGTGGGACAGGGAAATGAAGCCATTACTTATACTAAATAAGATTCGTTTCTCCGGTTGTTGCTTAAATCCTTATCTTTGTCTTATCAAATCACCTTGTAAGTGATGATTAAATATTTCATTTCATTCACATATAAATCATAGTTGTAGATGATTAACATTACATTACCGGATGGCTCTGTCCGTCCGTACGAAAGTGGGATTACCGCCCACCAAATTGCTTTATCCATTTCTGAAGGATTAGCACGCAACGTGCTCGCTGCCGAAGTAGACGGTGAAGTCTGGGATTCATCCAGACCAATTGAAAAAGACTCTTCTGTAAAATTACTGACCTGGAATGACACTGCCGGTAAGGCTACCTTCTGGCATTCATCTGCGCATATCATGGCAGAAGCCCTTGAGGCACTATATCCGGGTACTAAATTCGGTATCGGCCCTGCTATTGAAACAGGATTTTATTACGATGTGGACTTTGGTGACCATGAGTTCTCTTCGGACGATTTCAAGGCGATTGAGACCAAATTCATGGAGCTGGCGAAACAGAAAGAAGTTTTTGAGCGTACCAGTGTTTCTAAAGGTGATGCAATCAATTACTTTACTGAAAAGGGCGACGAATATAAGCTTGACCTGTTGCAGGGTCTGGAAGACGGAAAGATTACCTTTTATAAACAGGGTGCCTTCACAGATCTGTGCCGTGGTCCGCATATTCCAAATACAGGCTTTGTAAAGGCCGTGAAGCTGATGAACGTTGCAGGTGCTTACTGGAGAGGGGATGAGACAAAAAAGCAACTCACAAGAATTTATGGGGTAACTTTTCCCAAAGCAAGCGAGCTGACAGAATATTTGCAGATGATCGAGGAAGCGAA
Organism: Pedobacter sp. MC2016-15; assembly: GCF_026239695.1. Lineage (GTDB taxonomy): Bacteria > Bacteroidota > Bacteroidia > Sphingobacteriales > Sphingobacteriaceae > Pedobacter. Next base: position 827,278 of record NZ_JAPIVS010000003.1, read on the forward strand.
AAAGCGCGACCACAGAAAATTGGGTAAAGAACTGGAGTTATTTGCTTTTTCGGATAAGGTAGGAATGGGGCTGCCTTTATGGTTGCCTAAAGGAACTGCTTTGCGTGAGCGCCTGGTGAGCTTTTTAACAAAAGCACAGGGGAAAGCCGGGTATGAGCAGGTAATCACTCCGCATATCGGTCATAAAAATTTATATGTGACTTCAGGTCACTGGGATAAATATGGTAAAGACTCCTTCCAGTCGATCAAAACTCCGCAGGAGGGAGAGGAGTTCCTTTTAAAACCAATGAACTGTCCTCACCATTGTGAGATTTATAAAGTTAAACCGCGTTCTTACAAAGATCTTCCCTTACGTTTTGCTGAATTCGGTACGGTTTACCGTTATGAGCAGAGCGGAGAACTACACGGCCTGACAAGGGTGCGTGGGTTTACTCAGGATGACGCACACTTGTTCTGCAGACCGGATCAGGTAAAAGATGAGTTTAAGAAGGTGATCGACCTGGTGCTGTACGTATTTAAATCATTAGGTTTTAATGATTATACTGCGCAGGTATCATTGAGAGATCCTGAGAACAAATCAAAATACATCGGAACAGATGAAAACTGGAAACTTGCTGAAATTGCCATCATTGATGCCGCTGCTGAAAAAGGCCTGACTACAGTTGTAGAATTGGGCGAAGCTGCATTTTATGGTCCGAAACTGGACTTCATGGTAAAAGATGCTTTGGGTAGAAAATGGCAGCTGGGAACAATCCAGGTGGATTACAATTTGCCGGAGCGTTTTGAACTTGAATATACTGGCAGTGATAACCTGAAACACAGACCGGTGATGATACACAGAGCGCCATTTGGCTCACTGGAACGTTTTGTTGCTGTATTGATTGAACATTGTGCAGGTAATTTCCCGTTATGGCTTTCACCGGAACAATTCATAATCCTTCCTATTTCAGAAAAGTATGAAGATTATGCTAAAAAAGTTTCAGATGAACTAAATAATTCCGATATTCGCGGTTTGATTGACTTCCGCGATGAGAAGATCGGGAGGAAGATCAGGGACGCAGAGGTTAAAAAGACGCCTTACATGCTGATAATCGGTGAAAAGGAAATGGCGGAAGGTAAGTTGTCAGTGAGGAAGCATGGTGAGGGAGATTTAGGCGAGATGACAATCGAGGCGTTCAGAGAATTATTAATTAAAGAAATTACAGTTTAAATAATATATAAATTTGGCATTAGGCAGACCAGGATTTAACAGGGGACCACGTCCTCCTTTTAAGAAAAAAGAAGCAGAACATAATATTAATCAGTTTATCAGGGCCCAGGAGGTCAGATTAGCTGGAGATAATGTTGAACCGGGGATTTATCCTTTGGCAAAAGCTTTAGCCCTTGCGGATGAACTGGAACTGGATCTGGTAGAGATATCACCTAACGCAGTGCCTCCGGTTTGTAGAATAATCGATTACAGCAAATTTGTTTACGAGCAAAAGAAAAAGCAAAAAGAGATTAAGGCAAATGCTAAGCAAACAGTAATTAAGGAAATCCGTTTCGGTCCTAATACGAATGATCATGATTTTCAGTTTAAACTGAAACATGCGCAGAGTTTTTTGGAAAGTGGCGAAAAAGTGAGAGCATACGTACATTTCAAAGGTAGGGCAATCGTTTACAAAGAGCAGGGAGAAATCCTGTTGCTTAAGTTTGCACAGGCTTTGGAAGACATAGGAAAAGTTGAATTGTTACCTAAATTAGAGGGTAAAAGAATGTTCCTGACGCTTGCTCCAAAAGTTGCAAAAAAATAAATAAGTTACATAAATAAACACAGGTTATGCCAAAAATGAAAACCAATTCCAGTGCTAAAAAGCGTTTCTCGCTTACTGGAACAGGTAAAATCGCTAGAAAGAACGCATACAAAAGCCACATCTTGACAAAGATGTCTACAAAACGTAAGCGTAATTTAGGTCACACTTCAATGGTGTCAGCTGCTGATATGGGCAACGTTAAGCGTATGCTTGCTATCGGTAAATAATTAATTTTTAACCAGGTACCCGGTAGTAAGTTTGCTGAAATACGCAACACCGTTTATCAAAAAACAACAACACTATGCCACGTTCGGTAAACGCAGTAGCTTCGAGAAGAAGAAGGAAAAAAGTCCTTAATATGGCCAAAGGCTATTGGGGATCAAGAAGTAAAGTATTCACTGTAGCCAAAAATACGGTTGAAAAAGGTTTGCAATATGCATACCGTGACCGTAAAGTTAAGAAAAGAGAATTCCGCGGATTGTGGATCCAACGTATCAACGCTGGAGCTCGTCAGCACGGTATTTCTTACTCTCAACTGATCGGTAAATTAGCTACCAAAAATATTGGTTTAAACCGTAAGGTTTTAGCTGATTTAGCTATGAATCACCCTGAGGCTTTCAAAGCTGTAATTGATACAGTTAAATAGAAATAACTAAGTACAAAAAAGGCTATCTCATATGAGGTAGCCTTTTTTTTGAATTGAAATTCTGATTAAGCCTTAGCAGCTTTCTTTTTGTCTTTCTTCGCCTTTTTCTCGGCGTAGATAGCGTCCAGCTTTGTTTTTTGTTCTGCTGTAAGCACTTGATCAAGTTTTGCTTCCGTGGCTTTCTTAATCGCTTTCTGCTGATCTTTCATTGCGCTTTTCGCAGCTGTACCAGATTTGTGAAGACTCTCGGATTTCTGAAACTTTTCCAGTTCTATAGCATACACCTTCTTTTTTTGGTCTGCATTTAATGAAAGTTCCTTTTGCAATTTTTCTGTGCTTTTTTCTGCTTTTTGAGCAGGAGTAGCTTTTTCTTTCTGAGCAGCAGTCTGGGCATTACTTGCAGTGAATCCCATAACAGCAATAGCGATGGTCAAAAATAATTTTTTCATCTGTTTGAATTGAGGTTTAAAACTTGTTGCCCCTGTGATGACACGGGGGCATTTTTATCTTTATGTCGTTTAATCTCTTTGAGCTGAAAAAAGGGAAACAGTTTAATGCATCCTGTAAATATTAATTTTTATTCATCTGCGAAAGCGACTTCTGCATTTGTGACATCATATTGGTCAGTGTTTCTATTGTGGGTTCCGGTGCTGGATCAGGCAGGGTAGAACTGATATAAGCTTTGGCTTTCCAGATTTCCAGGATATCTTCAGCTGCAACCAGATACGGATCATACATTTTATTGTCTGATATGAGTTTTAATTCTTTATTTTCTTTGAATTTATTTCCTGCACGTTTGTAAACTACGCCTTCAGTTTTGCTGACGATCACATAGGTATCACCGGTTTTGATATCATTCCAGTTATCCATATACTCACCGATGATGACACTTCCGGGTTGGATCGGCAGCATGGAATCACCCACGATTTCAAAGGCCCTGAAAGTACCTTGTTTCAGCGTAGGTAGGGGTAGCTGGAATTTTGGCAGTTCCTTGATGTATTCCGGATCTGAAAATCCATTCAGGTATCCTGCACTTGCTTTTACCGGTACCATTTCGATGTTTTCGTTGTCGTTATGATCTACAGAAATACTGAGTATCCTTAGGTTGGATCCCTGGCTTTTTAATTGTGGTTTCCACTTATCATTGACGGTTTCGTTGATAAACTCATCAATCGTTAATTCGAAGTATTCTGCTATTCTTTTTAGTAAGTCATATTTTGGTTCGGCCCGGTCTTCCTCATACGCACCAACCAATGATCTTTTAATTCCCATCAAATCAGCGAATTGCTGTTGTGTGTGGCCTTTTTTCTTTCTTAGGTATTTGAGATTGCTGGAAATATTTGACATAAAATAAAAGATTAAAAATAATTTGTTTATACTAAAATAGTTAGTATTATTGTACCAATAAAGTTAGTAATATTTATTCGTACTCCAAATATATATACTAATTTAATTAGTGGTAATAATTTAAGCTGAAAGCAATGAGAAAATTTGTCTACATCGTAACCGATAGAAACCGTACCAGTCTACACGTTGGAATGAGCGCTGATTTAATTAAGACGCTTGATTTTTATAAACAGATGCCAAGTCTGTTTTTTGATAATGCCCAGCAGCTTACCCGTCTTGTCTATTTTGAAGAATTCAAAACCGAGAGTCAAGCCCTGAGCCGTTTTAAACTGATCAGCAGATTCACCAGGATGCAGAAGGAGCGTTTGGTACGTTCATGCAATCCTGATTGGATTGATCTTACCATAGGTCTTGATTTTGAACATATCACGATGAACAGACCATTGCCTACACAAGTGAAAATGCCCCTGACGATTATGTCATAATAAAGCTGAATATGAGGACCAACATAAAAAAGGCCGGCTGGTTTTTGAGTTCCGGCTGGCCTTTATAGCTTTTTTAGTTTTCGTTTTTCTTTCTTTCCCGTTCTTCCTGTCGTTGTTTTCTTCGCAGCTCGCGCTCTTCCTTGCGGCTAAGCGGTGGCGGAGGAAGTTGTTTTGGGGCTGGCTCAGCTGCCTTTTTTTCTTCAGTTTTCGTTTCTTCCTGTTTTTCCTGAGTTGTTGTTTCAGTTTCGGTGGCTGGTGTTACATTCAGGGAGTCCGTCACTACACTATCTGTAACTGCGGTATCTACAGCATAGGAGGGGGTAGGGCAGTTGATACTGCGGGTGATCGGTACTGTAGCTTTAGGAAATGGTCCGTAAGTATAACCCGTACTTTGGTCATGGTAAACCTTCTCCATAAATTTCGCGAAAATAGGTAATGCTGTGCGTGAGCCTTCACCAGTTTCACCATTTTTGAAGTGTGCAGAACGTTCATCGCATCCTACCCATACACCAGTCACCAGGTCTTTTGTAATTCCCATATACCAGGCATCTACGTAATCTGATGAGGTTCCTGTTTTACCGCCAATCTGATTATTCTTTTTCCAGAGATCCCATTCCCATAGTGCCTGAGAAGTTCCTCCCGGTTCTTCCATTCCTCCACGGAACATATACAGCATCAGCCAGGCAATTTCTTCAGAAAGTACTCTTTTTGTTTTCGCTACAAAATCTTCTATTACATTGTTATCCTGATCAGTGATCTTTTCCACCAGAATAGGATCTGTCCTTACACCTTTGTTCAGGAAGGTCCCATATGCTTTTACCATTTCGAAAACAGAAACGTCATTTGGACCCAAACTCACCGATGGTACAGACTGAAGGTGACTGTCGATACCACATTCATGAGCCCATTTTACTACATTATCCCAACCTACCTTTTCAGTTACCTGTGCGGTCACGGTATTTACGGAGCGCCCCATAGCGGTACGAAGGGACATTTCGCGGTAAGTCGTATTCCAGTCGGCATTTCTCGGCTCCCAGTATTCTGTTTTCCCATCTTCCTCATATTTGATTCTTACAGGTTTATCTGTAAAGGTGTCGCATGGACTCATACCACTTTCAAAAGCAGCCAGGTAAGCAAAGGGCTTGAAGGTAGAGCCTGCCTGACGCTTCGCCTGGTTAACGTGGTCATATTTAAAGAATTTATGATCTACACCACCTACCCATACTTTGATTTTTCCGTTAAAAGGATCAAGTGTCATCATTCCTGTGTTCATGATCTTGCCGTAATAGCGGATGGAATCCAGGGTAGAGAAGAGGGTATCGCGGTCTCCTTTGTAGGAGAAGATTTTCATTTTCTTCTTTTTATTGAAATAGGCGGAGATTGAATCAGGGTTGTTCGCAAACTTTTTCTCCAGCATCGCATACACCGGAAGGTTGCGCATAGCACGTCCCGGATAATCTACTTTATGTTTTTCAGAGTCCTGCCATGGATCTTCATTGCCCCAAACGCTGTAAAATCTTCTCTGGATAATCTTCATCTGCTCCGCTACGGCTTCCTCTGCGTACTTTTGCAGCTTGGAATCAATGGTGGTGTAAATTTTCAATCCGTCTTCATACAGGTCATATTTGTTGTCTTTGCACCATTTTTCGAGATATTTCGATACAGCTGCCCTGAGGTATGAATCGCCATCACTTCCTTCATCAACTCTTCCTTCTTTCAACTTTAAGGGCAGACTTTTGTAGGTTGCAAGCTCCTGTGCGGTGATGTATCCGTACTTATTCATTTGTGACAAAGAAACATTTCTTCTTTCCAGTGCACGTTCAGGATAGCGGACAGGGTTATAAGTTGAGGTTCCCTTCAGCATTCCCACCAGCAATGCTGATTCAGGTACGCTCAGCGAATCAGTTTCCTTATCAAAATATATCCTTGCTGCAGTCTTGATACCATAGCTGTTGTTACCAAATGATACCGTATTGAGATACATCGTGATGATATCATTTTTTGAATAGTTGCCTTCCAGCTTAATGGCAGTCATCCATTCCTTCAGCTTTGAAACTATTGTGCGGACAACAGGTATATATTTGATTAAACCCTGCGACTTATTATACCTTGTACGGTACATGTTCTTGGCCAGTTGCTGGGTGATGGTACTTGCGCCCCTCTTATCCCCCGAAGCAGTAGAGATTCCACTGGACAGGAGGGAGCGGAAATCAATCCCTATATGTTTGTAAAACCTTACATCTTCCGTAGCTACCAAAGCATTAATCACAGTAGGAGAAATTTGTTTGAAATCTACAGGGGTACGGTTTTCTTTGTAATATCTGCCGATCAGCTTACCGTCAGCTGTATAGAGCTCTGAGCCTACACTGAGGGTAGGCATTTTGATGTCGTGAATTGAGGGAGAATATCCAAACAGCCATAAAAAATTGAGCTGTAGTGCACAGAAAAAGATAATGATACTAAAGATAAATATGGAAAAATATCGGAGGTACTTATTTTGGATCTCTTTAAACATTTGTTAGGGTCAAAAATTTTGTAAAACAGTTCTTGTGATATTCTTGTTAAACACTCAGTGTGCAAATTAACGCAAATAAATCACTAAAATTTTAGCCATTCTGAAATACGTTGCCTTTCATCGGTAGCAGGCTATAAAATCACTTGTGTTTGAGTAGATTAAACACGGTCAACCTATAAATGGTTTTTAAATCACGACGTAATGAGTAAAGATCCAAATCGCTTTTTGGCGCCTCCGGGGAAGAAGATTAAATTGAAAGACTACAGTACAAATTATACAGGCGACATGGAAAAAGATGTTGGCAAGGCGACTCTGGAAGTAGTAAAGGAGAAATTAAGCAAATATCAGGAGATCCTGTATGCAGAAAATGCCCATTCCCTGCTGATTATCTTCCAGGCCATGGATGCAGCGGGTAAAGACAGTGCAATCTCGCACGTGATGTCTGGCCTCAATCCCCAGGGATGTCAGGTCTTTAGTTTTAAAACCCCAACGGCAAATGAGTATGAACATGATTTTCTGTGGCGGCATCACCTGGCGCTACCTCAACGAGGCAGAATAGGTATTCACAATCGTTCTCACTATGAAAACGTGCTGGTATGTAAAGTGCACCCGGAGTACATTCTGAACGAGCGTATTCCTGGATTTGATACTGTAAAGAAGATCGGAAAAAGTTTCTGGAAAGAACGTTATGAGAGCATACGGAATTTTGAAAAGCACATATCCGCAAATGGGACGGTCGTCCTGAAATTTTTTCTGAATGTGTCGCAGGATACCCAGAAAGAACGTTTTCTGAACAGAATTAATGATCCTGCAAAAAATTGGAAATTCTCCTCAGCAGATATCACGGAGAGAGGCAAATGGAAGCAGTATATGTCGGCTTATGAAGAAGCAATTACAGAAACCTCTACAGATGAATCACCCTGGTATATCATTCCCGCAGATAAAAAATGGTATGCACGGTTGGCAATCAGCCAGATACTGGAGCAGAAGTTCGCTGAGCTGAATCTCCGCTTTCCAAAGTTGCCTAAAGATGAAATCGCCAGACTGGAGGAATATAAGAACCAATTGTTTGCCGAAGTTTAGTGATAATCGGCTTTTTAGGACAATGCTGACATTGCACTGATATTCTGAAATTATAACGTATTCATTATATGACAGATATCTATATGAAATTAATGGTAAGATATTTGTGACAATAAAGATGTATTATGCTTGAAAAGGCATTTTATGATAAATTTATATAAAAATAGTGTGTGTTTTGAGCCCCTTATACCAATTGGTAGAGGGGCTTTTTATAAATGGGCATGTATTTCTTCACCAATACGCCCAACAGTGGCATTATCCAGTACGATATCCAGGCGGTCTGCGGTCAGATCATGTTTGTAAAAGGGCAGATCACCTGCTTCCACTTCCTCATCAGGGACCTTTTCCCAGGTCTCATTATCGGCCTCCAGGCGAATTGCTCCAAGCACACCCCCATAGTAGATGATTTTATATTGTCCTTCATCGTTTGGCAGGACAGTTAGTGTCAGTTCATTATTGCCAAATCCTATTTTAATATTAAATACGTCCATACTGATGTAACCGTAATTTTGGACGATTGTTTGATCCTGTCATTATATAGGTATGATTGGGGACTTTAGACCCTGATATGTAGATTGTTATATTAAATGATGCTGCATTTTGAATGCGCTGATGATGCAGTTTGCAATCCATATTATATAAAATTATAACAGTATCATGTAAATCTTTAGCTTACGCGCAGCCTATCTTTGTATGATAAAACAAAAAAATGTCAGCTTCAGAACTTCAAACCATTTCTTTACCAGTATTAGGCATGACCTGTGCAGGATGTGCATCCAGCGTCCAGTCTGTTCTTGCTGCGCAGGATGGCATAGAAAACGCTGAAGTTAATTATGCCACACAGGAAGTGAAAGTGGTTTATCAACCAAGTATCATACAGCCTTTGGGATTTCGCCAGGCGCTGCAGAGTGCTGGATACGATCTGATTGTAGATACTGTAAATGCCAGGGAGCAGCAAGCCGAAGTTCAGGCAGATCAATATCAGACACTTAAACGAAAAACAATACTGGCAGCTCTGCTCAGCCTGCCAGTAGTACTCATTGGTATGTTCTTCATGGATATCCCATATGCAAATTATTATATGTTTGCATTGACAACACCAGTGCTTTTTGTTTTCGGCAGGAGTTTTTTCATCAACGCCTTCAAACAGGCCCGTCATCAGAGGGCCAATATGGATAGCCTTGTGGCGATGAGCACAGGAATATCCTATCTCTTTAGCGTATTTAATACCTTTTACCATCAATATTGGCACAGCAGGGGTATGCATCCACATGTTTATTATGAGGCTGCCGCAGTAGTCATCGTTTTTGTGATGCTGGGAAAACTGCTGGAAGAGCGTGCCAAATCAAATACCTCATCAGCCATTAAAAAGCTCATCGGACTGCAACCAAAGACAGTATTCCTTTCCGGACCTGAAGGGGATAAGGAAATAGCAATTTCGGCGGTTAAAACAGGAGATCTTCTGCTGATTAAACCTGGTGATAAAATTCCCGTTGATGGAACCTTGTACAGCGGCAGCTCCTATGTGGATGAAAGTATGATCTCCGGAGAGCCTGTAGCGGTTTTAAAGGAAGCTGGTAGCAGCGTTTATGCAGGTACCCTGAATCAGAGGGGAAGCTTCAGATTTCATGCAGAGAAGGTTGGCGGCGATACATTGCTGGCACAGATCATCAGGCAGGTGCAGGAAGCTCAGGGATCAAAGGCACCTGTTCAAAAATCTGTGGACAAGATTGCTGGTATCTTTGTTCCTGTGGTCCTTTTTATTGCAGTATTAACTTTTGGCGTCTGGTTGATGTTCGGTGGAGAATACAAACTGAGTCAGGGACTCATGGCAATGGTTACTGTTCTGGTCATCGCTTGTCCCTGTGCCCTCGGCCTGGCAACTCCTACCGCGATCATGGTGGGCATGGGTAAAGGTGCAGAAAATGGCATTCTCATCAGGGATGCTGAGGCTCTTGAAATCGGCTGCAAAGTAAATACCGTGGTGCTGGATAAGACCGGAACACTGACAAAAGGACGACCGGTGTTGACTTCCCTGAACTGGGCATCCGCATATCAGGACAATACCAGCTATTTCGCAGGCATATTACTTGCAATTGAACAACAGTCTGAACATCCCCTTGCGGGGGCTGTGACGGGTCATCTCAGCATGCAATCTCTGATACCGGCTGCAATTACCTCCTTCAAAAGCACAACCGGTTCAGGAGTGGAGGCTATTTTTGAAGATGAACGCTATTTTGTTGGCAGTGAAAAATATCTGGCAGCAGGCCGGATTACACTGTCAGCCGAATTTACCGGAATGGTGAATAAATTTCAGCAAGACGCAATGACCGTAATCTATTTCGGGAACAGCAGAGAAGTGCTGGCCGTGATGTCAATTGCTGATGAATTGAAGGAGGGATCCAGAGAGGCCGTTCAGGCTCTTTTAGCTGCAAACATTGCAGTATATATGCTCAGTGGTGATCATGTTTCTGCTGTTGAAGCTGTGGCAGGTCAGGTGGGAATAGCTGAATACCGGGCAGCGATGTTGCCATCCGAGAAAGCGGATTTTATCAGGGATCTGCAGAATCGGGGAAGGATAGTGGCCATGGTAGGCGATGGAATCAATGACAGTGAAGCGCTTGCCCAGGCGGATTTTTCTATTGCGATGGGAAAAGGGTCTGATATTGCCATAGAATCTGCAAAGTTAACGCTGATTTCATCAGATCTCAGACAGGTGCTAAAAGCATTAAAATTGTCGGCAGCAACCGTAAAAACTATACGTCAGAATCTATTCTGGGCATTTATTTACAATTTGATTGGCATACCTTTGGCAGCAGGCGTATTATATCCTGTCAATGGGTTTTTGCTGAACCCGATGATTGCCGGAGCGGCAATGGCCCTGAGCTCCGTTTCGGTGGTCAGCAATAGCCTCAGGTTAAAATTGATTAGGCTGTAATTAACATTAAAAAAACCAACAGGATGAAAACTTTGAAATTTAAAACGAATATTAAATGTGGCGGATGTATCGAAACGGTAACTCCCCATCTTAATCATGTTAATGGATTGGAATCGTGGAGCGTAGATACGCAGGTGCCGGAGAAAATTCTGACTGTATCAGGTACAGACGCTGATCTCGCTGAAGAGGTAATCAATACTTTAAAAAAAGCTGGCTATAATGCCGAACTGATCTGATGTTATGCAATTACATATAAAAAATATGGTGTGCGACCGCTGCATTCTGATTGTAAAACAGCAGCTGGATCATCTTGGATTTAGTGTTGATGCGATCAGTCTTGGAAAAGTTTTGGTTTCGCCTGATCCTGAGCCATTGAAATTGCGGGAAATATCCTCGGCCCTGCAGGTGCTGGGCTTCGAGCTGATTGATAAAGAAAAGAACCAGCTGATTGAACAGATCAAGACCCAGGTGATTGAGATTGTCCATTATTCCGACCTCAGTGCCATCCAGGAGAGTTTGATGAATATCATCGCCCGTAATTTGGATCGTGATTATGTCTATCTGAGTCGTCTTTTTTCTGACGTTGAAGGAATTACTATCGAAAAATACATCATTCAGCAAAAGGTTGAGAAAATCAAGGAACTGCTGGAATATGCTGAGTTGAATCTCAATGAAATTGCCTATCAAATGGGATACAGCAGCAGTGCGCACCTCTCTACCCAGTTTAAGGCGGTTACAGGTATGCCCCCCAGCAAATATAAGTCGCAACAGCCGGGCGATAGAAAACCGCTGGACAGGGTGAGCTCCGCTAAAGCTTACACTACTCAAAGCAAGCTTCGTCGGGTATCTCCCTGTGCTCAGGCTGACTAAGAATTTAAATTGTGCAAATAATTTTCTTTACCTTAATGGCATTAAACAATCGGTTATACATATGGATATCGACGTCATCAGGGAACATACAAAAGGATGTAGAGACAAAATTTTTCTAAACAGTGCAGGTTCGTCGCTTGTACCGCAACGCGTTACTGATAAAATGACCGCCTATCTGCAAATGGAAGCGCTGGAAGGTGGTTATGCACTCGCCAATCAGTATACCGCAGAGCTAGATCAACTGTATGTGCAGGCGGCGCTGCTTTTGAATTGCACTGCGGAAAATATAGCGTTCGTAACCAGTGCCACTGATGCTTTTGCCAGGGCAATTACTGCCGTAGATTTCAAAGAGGGCGACCTGATCCTGACTACAGATGATGACTACATTTCCAATCAGCTGGCCTTCCTTTCATTGAAACAACGTTTTGGTATCAGAATTATCCGGGCTCACAGTTTGCCCAATGGAGACCTTGACCTCGAGCAATTTGAAAAATTAGTCGACCAGCAACGCCCTAAATTAGTGGCAATCACCTACATGCCAACTAATTCAGGACTGGTGCAGCCTGTCGTAGAAGTGGGAAGGATCTGTAAGAAATTTGATGTTCTGTATCTGCTGGATGCCTGTCAGGCAGCAGGGCAGCGGGTGGTGGATGTACAGGAAATTGGCTGTGATTTTCTGACTGTCACAGGCAGGAAATTTTTGCGCGGTCCGAGGGGGACGGGTTTGTTGTATGTGTCTGATAAGGTATTAGCTGCAGGATTGGTTCCGCTGATATTTGATATGCAGGGGGCCGAATGGACGGCTGATGATGCGTATACACTGGCAAAAACTGCGAAAAGATTTGAATTTTGGGAGTCGTCTATTGCCGGGAAACTGGGCCTGGCAGAATCATTGAAGTATATCAATGAGATCGGCATCCTCCATATAGAGGAGTATAACATTAAACTGATCACTCAATTCAGAGAGCAGTTGAAAAGTGTTACAGGCTTAACCATGCATGACCAGGGCAGCAGGCTCAGTAATATACTGACCTTTACTACCGAAAACCGTTCGTTGTCAGATACCGCACAACGGCTTAAAGATCATCATGTGTATTTTTCGATGAGTTTCAGAGATTTTGCACGTATAGATTTTAACAGGAAAAATCTGGATGCGGTCATCCGTTTCTCACCACATTACTTTAACACGGTGGAAGAACTTGAAAAAATTATCGACATTTTGAATTATTAATTGTTATTGAAAAACAAGACAAAACTCATTTTATGAAGGCAATTTATAACGGCAAGGTCCTGGCAGAAAGCCAGGATACCATAGTAGTAGAAAATAACCACTATTTCCCGGAGGAATCTTTGAATAAAGAATACTTCAAGGCTTCAGATAAACATACTACCTGCCCCTGGAAAGGCGAGGCTTCTTATTACACGATCGAAGTTGATGGGAAAGCCAACCCTGATGCGGCATGGTTTTACCCGGAACCTAAAGATGCAGCAAAGGAGATCAAAGATCATGTTGCGTTCTGGAGAGGTGTAGTAGTTAGTGATTAACCAGGAAAATATAGGATAATGAAGGAATTTGATGCGATCGTAATCGGCTCCGGTCAGGCAGGAACGCCACTGGCGAGAAAGCTGGCCCAATCGGGATGGAAGACAGCTATTATTGAGAAAAGATTGGTAGGGGGCACTTGTGTTAATGATGGCTGTACCCCAACAAAAGCTCTGGTTGCTTCTGCAAAGCTGGCTTACATGGCTGGCAGGAGTGCAGATCTGGGAATTGATATCCCAAAGTTTGAGGTGAATTTCAAAGCGGTGATGGCACGCAAGGCCGCGATTGTAAAACGTTCTCATGATGGCTCTGTTAAAGGGCTGGAGGATACAAAAAACCTCACACTGGTATATGGTACAGCTAAATTTACTGACGATCATACGCTTTACATTGATGGTAATGACGGCAGTTTTGAGAATTATACGGCAAAACATATCTTCATTAATACCGGTGAGAGCCCCGTCATCCCTGATATTGAAGGTGTAACGGACATTGACTACCTCACATCAACTAGCATTCTGGAATTGGAAGAGGTTCCGGAACACCTGCTGATCGTGGGTGGGGGATATATAGGACTGGAGTTTGCTCAGATGTACAGCAGGTTCGGCGCCAAAGTTACCCTCCTTGAACATGGCGACAGGCTGCTGCCCAAAGAAGACACTGACGTATGTGAGGTGGTTAGCGAATTTTTTAAGGAGGATGGCATTGAGGTTTTCACAGAAGTGAAAGTCACGAAGTTTGAAAATATCAGCAATCAAAAGATTAGAGTCACTGCAGATCACAAGGGTAAGATAAATACCTATACCTGCAGCCATGTACTGCTGGCCTCGGGCAGAAAACCGCAGACAGAAAATCTGGGTTTGGAAAATACAGGTATCAAATGTGATGAAAAAGGTCATATCCAGGTGAATGAATTTCTGGAAACCTCCGTTAAAAATGTGTACGCTCTGGGAGATGTGAAAGGCGGACCGGCTTTTACCCACATTTCATACAACGACTTTGTGGTGGTTTCAACAAACTTATTAAATAAGGGCAAACTGAGTATCAAAGACCGGATGGTTCCTTATTGTATGTTTGTAGATCCGCAGCTGGGCAGGATCGGAATAACCGAAACACAAGCGATTGAAGCAAAGCTGGATTATGTGGTGGCTAAATTGCCAATGGCGCATGTTGCAAGGGCAATAGAGACAGGCCAAACCCGGGGTTTCATGAAAGCAGTGGTTGATAAAAAGACAAAGCAAATACTAGGTGCAACCATTATCGGTGAACAGGGTGGAGAGATTATGTCTATCCTGCAAATGGCGATGATGGGTAAAATTACGTATGAGGAGATCAGGTATACCATTTTCGCGCATCCTCTATATGCAGAATCACTCAATAACTTATTTATGTCGCTCGACTAAATGATTAAAGCAGAGAACCTCGTTAAGCAATTTGGCTCTTCCAGAGCGGTAAGCAATATCAGCTTCCAGGTAAAAGAAGGAGAGAACCTCATCTTGCTGGGTACCAGTGGCTGCGGAAAGACCACTACGCTGCGTATGATTAACCGGCTGATAGAACCAGATTCGGGATCTATCTTCCTGAATGGGGTAGATATCAGAACGCAGCAGCCAGAAATATTGAGACGTGGGATAGGTTATGTATTGCAAAACCATGGTCTTTTTCCACATTATACCGTTGCAGAAAATATTGCGATCGTTCCGCGTCTTCTGAAATGGGATACTGAAACCATTAGGAAACGTGCTGATGAACTTTTTGATAAGCTCAAGCTCGATGCTGCGTTAAAAGACAAATATCCTACTGCACTGAGCGGTGGCCAACAGCAAAGGGTGGGGCTTGCCCGTTCACTGATGGTCAATCCGCCGGTATTGCTGATGGATGAACCCTTTGGTGCATTGGACAATCTTACAAGGATCAATATCAGGAAAGAGTTCAGGATGTTGGATGAACTGGTAAAAAAGACCATCATCATGGTGACACACGATGTACAGGAAGCCTTTGAGATGGGCGACAGGATCTGCCTGATGGACAAGGGTGAGATTCAGCAGATCGGTACCCCCGAGGAGCTGCTCTTTCATCCGGCAAATGATTTCGTGTCAGATTTCCTGAATGAACAGCGCCTTCAGCTGGAATTTAAATCAGTTTTACTAAAAGAAGTGCTGCCGGAGGTAGAGGAAGATTTATCTGTATGGGATAAGATGGAAGCGCTTCTGCAAAATAAGAATTCTCAATCTGATGAAGTTACGTTAGATCAGTTAATGGGGGCATTTTCGCGCTTTAAAAAACAAAATAATGGATGAGACCCAAAGTTTCTGGCAGTTTGTAAGTCAGCAGTCTGACAAGTTATGGAGCCAGACCTGGGCTCACATCGGCCTGACGATGATCTCTCTGATCCTGGCTATCATTATTGCGGTACCTATCGGAATTCTGATTGCCAGAAAGCAAAAGCTCTCCGGCATCATCCTTGGGATTGCCGGCGTATTACAGACTATTCCAAGCATAGCTTTACTTGGGGTAATGATACCGTTTTTAGGTATCGGGCCCAAGCCAGCCATTCTTGCCCTTTTCCTGTATGCACTGCTGCCTATACTCAGAAATACCTATACCGGCATCACGGAAGTAAACCCTGCAGTGGTTGATGCTGCGAAGGGGATGGGCATGAACAAGTGGCAGATCCTTACTAAAGTAGAACTGCCTCTGGCTTTTCCGGTATTGATGGCAGGTATCCGTACGGCCACTGTCATTAATGTGGGGGTTGCTACGCTGGCTGCCTATATTGCTGCGGGCGGTCTTGGCGAGTTTATTTTTGGAGGGATTGCCCTCAACAATTCCAATATGATCCTGGCAGGGGCAATTCCGGCAGCGTTGCTGGCGATCTTACTGGATTTCCTTTTATCATTGCTGCAAAAGATCAACCTGAAAAGTATACGAGTAGCCTGGTTGATCCTGCCATTTACCTTTATCACGATGAGCTCCTTCTATCTGCTGCCTACACAGATCGGGGGTAAAATGCTTGCAGGTTTTACACCGGAGTTTATGGGCCGTCAGGACGGGTATCTGGGATTGAAAAGCGTTTATGGTTTGGGAATAGAGACGGTTGTGATCAGCGATGCCGTGATGTATAAGGCGGCATTTGAGCATAAACTCGACGTGATTAGCGGCTATAGTACTGATGGGCGTTTAAAAGCCTATGACCTGGTTACACTCAGAGATGACCGGCATATCTTTCCGCCCTATTATGCTGCTCCCATAGTTAGAAACGATGTGCTGAAGAAATATCCCGAGCTGGAAGGAGTACTTAATCAGCTATCCGGTTCTATCAACGATTCGGTGATGACAGACCTGAATTTTAAGGTAGATCAGCTTAAACAGAGCCCGGAAAAAGTAGCGAAGGATTTTATGATGGATAAGAACCTGTACAAACCTGCCAGAAATGGTACAAAAGGGACAATCAGGATAGGTTCCAAGATCTTCGGCGAGCAATACATACTGGTGCAGATGTACAAGATACTGATCCTGGGCAATACCGACCTTGCTGTATCCACAAAAACCGGTTTGGGGGGCACTAAGATATGTTTTGATGCTTTAACCAATAATCAGATTGATTTCTATCCGGAATATACGGGCACCGGCTTTCTGGTTTTGTTAAAACCTGACATTATAACTATTAATCAGCTAAATGGTAACAGGGATCAGGTATACCATTATGTGAGTCAGGCCTTTGATCAGAAATTTAATTTGAAGTGGCTAAAACCAATAGGCTTTAATAACAGTTATGCTCTCATGATGAGAAGAGAACAGGCACAGAGTTTGAGCATCGAATCAATAACAGACTTAACAAAACATCTAAATCAAAAATAATATGTCACTCTGGGATAATTACTCAGCAGTTAGGTCGCATAGCGTCCTGATATGTTCAAAACTTCAGAAAGAAGACTATGTAGTTCAGCCGGTGGTGGATGTTAGTCCGCCGAAGTGGCATCTTGGACATACCACCTGGTTTTTTGAAACCTTCATTCTTATTCCTAATGCTTTCGGCTATCAGCCTTTTAATCCGGATTATAATTATGTCTTCAACAGTTACTATGAAAACATAGGCGCGAGAGTGATCCGTACGGACAGGGGCAACCTGAGCAGGCCAACGGTAGATGACGTGTTTCAGTACAGAGCTTATGTTGATGAGGCGATGGAAAAATACCTGCCGGCATTAACTGATCCTCAGATTCTGGAATTGGTGGAGCTGGGATTAAATCATGAGCAGCAGCATCAGGAATTGTTATGGTATGATATCAAATATATTCTGGGTCATAATCCGCTCTTTCCGGAATATGCCTCAGATAACATCGAATCCGGTCTGCTGAATACTGAAGAGGGATGGCTAGATTTTACTGAAGGTGTTTACGAGGTGGGTCATCAGGGGGAGAACTTCCACTTTGATAATGAATTGGGCAGACACAAAGTATATATCCAAAACTTCAGCATTTCCACACGATTGGTAAATAATGAAGAATATCTTGAATTTATCAAAGCCGGCGGTTATCAGGATTTCAACCTGTGGCATGCCGAAGCCTGGGACTGGCTATCTCAGAATAATGTTAAAGCCCCCTTATACTGGTACGAAGTGGAAGGGCTATGGCACCGTTACAGTCTTTCAGGTCTGGAAATCCTGAAGCCCGACGAACCTGTCTCACATATCAGTTACTATGAAGCGGCAGCATATGCGCAGTGGAAAGGCATGCGTCTACCTACAGAGTTCGAATGGGAGGTAGCTTCTGCAGAACTGGAATGGGGCAAGCTCTGGGAATGGACAGAAAGTGCTTATCTTCCCTATCCCGGATTCTCCAAAGCAGCAGGTGCTTTAGGAGAGTATAATGGTAAATTCATGGTCAACCAAAAAGTATTACGTGGCGCTTCCATTGCCACACCGGCACATCACAGCAGAAATACTTACCGCAATTTTTTTCACCCCAATTTACGCTGGATGTATAGCGGAATCAGGCTCTCAAAATAAATATGAATCAATTTCTCCAGGAGGTTTTACATGACCTCAGTCAGACACCAAAAACACTAAACTCTAAATATTTCTATGACGGGAAAGGCGATAAGCTGTTCCAGGAAATCATGGATTGCCCGGAATATTATCCTACAAATTGTGAGATGGAGATCTTCAGGGAACACACCAAAGATCTTGCAGTAACGCTGAAAAATGGCTTTAACACCTTCGACCTGGTAGAGATGGGCGCCGGAGATGCTACGAAATCCAGTTTTCTGTTAAAGGAACTTGTAGACATGAAAGCCGATTTCACTTACATGCCAATAGATATTTCATCTGCAATGATTGCACACCTGGAAGAATCCCTTCCTGAAAAGATCGAAGGACTTAAAATTGAAGGTCTGAATGGTGAGTATTTTCAGATGCTGGAAAAGGCAAATCAGATTTCATCCAGAAAAAAGGTGGTCATGCTTTTGGGTGGCAATATCGGGAATGAAACCCCTGAGAATGCAGTTGAATTTTGCCGTAAAATACGTTCCTGCCTGCAGGAGGGCGACCTGGTGCTGGTGGGCTTCGATCTGAAAAAGAATCCGAGAACTATTCTTGCTGCTTACAACGATGCCGCAGGATTTACGCGGGATTTCAATCTCAACCTGTTACACCGGATCAATAATGAGCTGGAGGGGAATTTTGACACCGAGCAGTTTGAACATTATCCTACCTATGACCCGGCAAGTGGTGCCTGTAAGAGTTACCTGATCAGCAGGATCAACCAGGAAGTTACGATCTCCGGACAGAAGTTTCTGTTTAAGGAGAATGAAATCATTGATATGGAAATCTCCCAAAAATACAGCCTTGAGGAAACTGAAACAATGGCGAGCCACACCGGTTTCAAAACTGTTACTCATTTCCTCGACCATAAAAAGTGGTTTGTTGATACTGTATGGCAATGCATATAAAATGTGATATCCTGATCTGTGGCGGAGGCCTTGCCGGTTTAAGTCTCCTGTACAGGGCGATGAAGCTCGGTATCTGGGTAGATCAGGAAATCATTGTGGTCGACCGCTCTGATAAAGCCGTAAATGATAAAACCTGGTCATTCTGGAATAAAGAAGATTCATGTTTTGATCAACTGATCAGACACCAATGGCCTGAGCTTTATTTTGTGTCTCACGATGGTACAAAAGTAGCTTTGAAAACTGGCGACTACACGTATAGCCGTATCAATAGTATCGATTTTTACGAACACGTGCTGGCGTATCTTCGTGAGTTTCCCAATATCACCTTCATTCAGTCTGAGATTTCTTCAGTGAGTTCTTCCGGTCAGCAATGTACCCTTCAAACCCCTGAGCACACCTATCTCTCAACTTATCTCTTTAATTCTGTTTACCATCAGCCAGCACCGGTTCCGGGTGTTCAGTATTTTTTACAACACTTCAAAGGCTTGAGGATCAAAGTTAAAAATTCGCTGTCCAGGCCTTCAGAAGCGATACTCATGGATTTCAGAACGGGACAGCAAAATGGAACCACCTTTCTGTATGTCTTTCCGATGGCTTCGGATGAGCTTTTTATCGAATATACGCTGTTTTCAAAATCAGTGTTGCCAATGGAGGAATACGAGCGTGAGCTGCGGAAGTATATTCATGATGTACTGAGAATCAGTGATTATGAAATTCTCGAGGAGGAATATGGAGTAATACCGATGACGGATCATCCTTTCCAAAGGTTTGAAGATAATATCGTTCATATTGGTACTGCCGGAGGAGATACCCGGGCAAGCACTGGTTATACTTTCACAAATACCCAAAAAACCATTGGAAAAATCCTGCAGAGTTTCCAGTCTGAAGGACATCCCTTTTTTAAGAACGAGAACATTGGCCTGAAACAGCAATTGTATGACGCTACTTTACTCAATGTTCTGGCAGAACGTCGGTATGAGGGGCATCAGCTTTTTGCAGATCTTTTTAAACAGGCTCCGGCATATCGCATTTTTGCTTTTCTGGATGGAGAAACTTCGCTGTTGCAGGATCTTTTTATCATGAAAAGCCTGAGAGTCTGGCCATTCCTCAAATGTTTTGTTGCCGCTGTTGCTCACAGGGTCACCGCTTCTTCTTAATCTTCCACTGTCCTCGGAGATTGATCATCATATAGTCATGTTGTAACATCTATTCATCTATCGGGAAATACCGATGTATATTCGTGTGATCGAAATAAAAAAGAACAGATATGAATACAGATAGCTTGTTTCAGCCCTTTAAGCTGAAAACATTAAATATGAAGAACAGGATAGTGATGGCACCAATGACCCGTGCTTTCTCTCCGGATGGAATTCCAACTCCTGATGTGGCCGAGTACTACCGTAAGCGTGCAGCTGGAGATGTAGGACTAATTCTTTCTGAAGGAACGGTAATTGACCGTCTGTCGTCCTCAAACGACGGCAATATTCCACACTTTCACGGTGATCAGGCACTTGCCGGATGGGATAAAGTAATCAGGGATGTTCATGGCGCTCATGGTCAGATGGGACCTCAGATCTGGCATATGGGTATCATGGCTAATCATCATTCAGGATGGTTGCCACCTGCGGAGTTTGAAGGTCCTTCGGGTTTTGTGAATCCTGGTGAGAAAAAAGGACAGGCAATGACTGAAAAGGATATTACAGACGCTATTCTGGCTTACGGAAAGGCAGCTGCAGATGCCAAAAGATTGGGATTTGATTGTGTGGAAATACATGGTGCCCATGGTTATCTGATCGACCAGTTTTTCTGGGATGCTTTAAATCAGCGTACTGATCAGTATGGCGGTGCAACACTACCCGAACGCAGTCGTTTCGCTATTGAGGTAATCAAAGAGGTGCGCAGACAGGTAGGTGAGGATTTTGCTGTAATCATTCGTTTGTCGCAGTTTAAACCACAGGATTACAACTACAAACTGGCAGCTACAGCACAGGAAATGGAAGCATGGCTCAACCCTCTGGTTGATGCAGGAGTTGATATCTTACATTGTTCACAGCGTCGTTTCTGGGAGCCTGAGTTTGAAGGTTCTGACCTGAATTTTGCAGGATGGGCTAAAAAGCTGACCGGTGCAGCTACGATCACAGTAGGATCAGTAGGTTTGACAGGTGAGTTTATGGCTGCTTTCAGGGGCGAAGCCTCACAGCCGGCATCACTTGATGAACTGGTGAAAAGAATGGACAGGGGAGATTTTGATCTGGTTGCAGTTGGAAGGCCTTTATTAGCAGATCCTGACTGGGTGAAAAAGGTTCAGCAGGGACAAGTTGATGAACTGAAAGGCTTCAGTAAGGAAGCTCTTGCCACCCTGGTTTAAACCTTAAATTATATAAGAAATGGAATCGTCTTATCTTTTAAAATTATCTGCTGCACAACAGGAATCTTTAGCACAGCAGCCATCAGTATCTGCAGAATTGCTTATCACTGCTATCCATGATCATGCAGAGCAGATCGGTTATATGCTGCAGGCTTACTTTCCAAAAGAGAAAGTGAGCAGGGTAGCGGTTGTTCCCGGTTCAGTTGTGATTCAGGAAGCTGGTCTTGCTACTTTGCAACTGGAATTTGTTAAGGAAGAATATAATGCCTGCAGTGCGATTGATACTGTGTTGAAAGATAAGATGCGTATCACCCTGGCTTTTAACAGAGATGCTGGAGTTTTGAAATTAACAGGAGAAAACTGGCCTGAACTTTAAGTATTCCGTTTTCTGTAAAAACCCTTATCAAGCAAAAAGCCCCGTTCAATGATGAACGGGGCTTTTTGCTTGATAAGGATTGTATACTAGTATAAAGTAAATTCTACCCTTCTGTTTTTCTGACGTCCGGCTGCTGTTTTGTTGGTAGCAATCGGCTGGTTAGGTCCGTAACCTGTAGCTTCAACACGTGAGGCGTTAGCTCCCTGAGAAACCAGGTAAGATTTAACCGCTTCAGCTCTGTCTTTTGATAAGCTTAAGTTTAAGGCCATAGAACCAGTGTTATCAGTATGTCCTGCTAATTTCAGGCTGAAGTTTTTCTCAACCAATAAAGCGGCAACTCTGTTTAATGTAGTGTATGAAGTCGCTTTGATCGTAGATTTACCTAAGTCGAACTCCAGGTTTCTGATTGCTTCGCTTACTACTTTACGATCTGATTCTGTGATGATCACTTTTTCCCTGATCACAGGTTTAGGCGCTACCAGAGGACAACCTGCTCCATCAACAACTGTATTTGCAGGAGTACCGGCACATTTGTCGAATTTGTTAGCTACACCGTCCATATCGTCATCGCCCATATCTTTAGCATATTGTTCCTGATCTCTCAGTCTGTTCTGCTCAGAAGTTGACAATGCTCTTCTTAACTCAGCACTTTCAGCTGCACTTTCCTCGCGGATAGCGGCGATAGGGCTATAATTCTGTAATTGTGAAGTTCCTTTTTTACCCAAAGCGATCTCCACACCAGCGTGTGCATAAGAAAACTTATCATTTGCTGCGCCACGCACACCATCGAAGTTGTTCGTTTTCATGAAGCTAACTGTATATCCTAAATCGATGTTTACACCTTTGGATACACCCAGTTTGAAACCAGCTCCAACTGGTACAAACCAGTTTTCGTTGTAGCCTGTGCTGGCTCCCGCAGGTGTGTTTTGTACATTCGCACTTGACGACATGTAACCCGCACCTGCAGTAACATAAGGTGATAAGAAGTTACGTTTCTGGTTTAAGCTCAGGTTAGCGATAGTGAAGTTAGCGCTTAATGCTGCCGACCAATCGATTTTTGTTTCAAAGCTGCTGTTATCCTGTGCTGCACTTGGCGAAGGTAATGAGTTAGCCCTGAAGCCTTTTACCTTACCTGCAAGGAAGTCTGCCTGAATACCAAATCCCGGAAGGATTTGTTTCTTGATATAACCTCCGTATCCCCAGCTCTCCTGTGGTGTGCGGAAATCTCCATTGCTGCTTCCGTTGAATGGCGTATAGTGAGTTAACATACCACCATTTAAGCCAATCGACCAGGTGCGGAAATCTTTTTTGTCAAAACGTTTAGTGGTGTCAGAATTCATATCCTGAGCGAATAATGAAGTTGATAACCCTACTAAGGATAGTATCAACGCCGATTTTGTAATTTTTGAGTTCATTTTATTTGTTGTTAGATATTAATGCATTCAGTGTTGTACTGAATGATTTGCTATACGAAATAATCCTGCCAAAGCCAGAATTGCATCATTATATCCTTCAAATCTCTTCATTATGAAGTGGTTACTATGTCTGCATAATTTATATTGCGGTTTGACTTTTCGCTTTTAAAATTCAGTTTACTGTATAGTATTTGCTACAAAAGACCTGTTTTTGGGTAAAATTTAACCGTGACTTCATGTTTTGTTTATATGAGGTATCCTGAATAAATACTTTTCGAAACTGTCATCAGATTCATAAATTCTGATAATTTTGTGCAGCAAAGGCGCTGAAACGATTACGGCCAATATTTTGCATGACGATATCTATGAATTTGAACAATGTTGATCTGAGCAATTGCGATAGGGAACCCATCCATATTCCAGGAAAAGTACAATCACACGGTTTTCTGCTTGCAGTTGATAGTGAATCTTTACTGATCACCTATGCAAGTGAAAATACTAAAGACTATATAGCTGTAGAAGCCAAAAACCTTTTGGGAAAACCTTATGATAATTTCGAAGAGCTTGCCGGTTTAAATATCAAAAGCGGACAGTTACTCCAGATGATTCATCTGGGCGGAGTAAAGAAAGATTTTGGTTCCATCAATCCCTATCCGGTGCAGATTGATGAGGCCGACTTCTATATGATCATTTCCGCAAGCGGAAAGTCTTTTCTGATAGAATTTGAAGCTGCAACATTGGAATATGATATACAGAACCAGATTGGCAAATCCGTTTCAGAAATTCTTGGCGGCAAGAGCCTGAAATCTCTTCTGCACAATACGGCGAAGGAAATCAGAGATATCATACACTATGACCGTGTTATGATCTATAAATTTTTGGAAGATGGGCACGGTGAGGTTATTGCAGAAGTTAAGAATGATGATCTGGAGCCTTTCTATGGATTGCATTATCCGGCATCAGATATCCCCAAACAGGCCAGAGAGCTGTATAAACTTAATTATACCAGGATTATTGCTGATGTGAATACAGAGAGCGCACCAATTCTGACGCTTGAAATTGACGAGCCACTTGACCTTACACATTCTGTGCTCAGGGCAGTTTCTCCGATACATATTCAGTACCTGAAAAATATGGGTGTCGAATCCAGTTTCAGTATCTCCCTGATTGCTCATGGTGAGTTATGGGGCTTAATTGCCTGTCATAATTATAGCCCTAAATTTATCGATTACAAAGCAAGGGAAGGTTCTGCGTTAATAGGCAAAATCGTTTCATCAGCATTGGAGTACAGGGAAGATGAAGAGCATGAACAGCAATCAACCAGCTACCAGTTGGCCATGAGTCTGATCAGCCTTCATTTGACTAAAGATGAAGACCTGGTTTCGGCACTTACCGGTCAGGAATATACTATAAAAGATATTGCAGGTGCTTCGGGTGCTGCTGTATTATATGATAATGAAATCTCAACCATTGGTGTTACGCCAAATCAGCAGCAATTAAGAGAGTTGTTCGACTGGTTGAAGTTTACCATGGATGATGCGATATACTATACGCACCGCTTACCAGAAGTTTTCCCCAGTGCAAAAGCATACAAGGAAGTTGGGAGCGGTATCATAGCGGCCATGGTTTCTAAAGATATGGACGAGATCGTGGTTTGGTTCAGACCTGAGCAAATCACTGAGATCCATTGGGCAGGGAATCCTGAAAAGCCTGTGGTGCTATCGGAAAATGGCCTAATGAACCTCTCACCGAGAAATTCTTTTGAGACATTTTCCCAGCAGGTTGAAAATACAGCGCTGAAGTGGACCAAAACCGAAGTGTCTAATGTGATGAAGCTGCGCGAAAAAATCATCAATACCATTAACAAGAAAGCTGGCGAGATCAGAATCTTGAATGAACGCCTCAGACGTGCGTATGAAGAACTGGACACATTTAGCTATACCATATCTCATGATCTGCGGACTCCACTCACTTCGATTAAGAGTTACACAGAATTAGTGATTATGTCAAATAAATCTTTAGATGAACAAGGAAAGAATTTACTCAAAAGAGTAGTAGCCGGTGCAGATAAAATGAATTTCCTGATCAATGAGATCCTAAAACTTGCAAGAGTGGGCAGGGCAGAGGTGGAATTTGCTGAGCTGGATATGGATAAGATCGTGAAAGATAGCGCAGCTGAAGCAATCATGGCTATGAAAGCGCAGAAGGTTTCACTTACTTTTGGCGAGCTCCCTTCAATAATGGGCTCTCCGGTGCTCATCAGCCAGATTTTTTCCAATCTGATTGGCAATGCTGTAAAATACAGTCTTGTAAAAGAGCATCCAGCTGTACACATAGAAGGTGTGAAGGAGGAGGAAGAAGTTGTTTACAAGATCCAGGATAATGGTATCGGTATCGACATTGGTCATCGTGATAAAGTTTTCGAACTCTTCAAAAGGATGGAGAATGTTAAGGATATTGAAGGCACTGGTGTTGGTCTGGCAATTGTAAAACGTATTGTAGAGAAGCATAATGCAAGAATATGGTTTGAAAGCGAACTGGAAGTTGGCACAATTTTTTATATAGCATTCAAAATTTAAGATATGATAATGCCCCCGGATATATTTTACGTAGAAGACGATCAGGATTTTGCATTTATTATGCAATATGCGGTGAAGGAAGTAAGTGAGGATTTAACGGTAAGTATTGCTGAGGATGGGAATGCCGCAATAGCAACGCTGCAGCGTTTCGCCGAAGAAAAACATAGGCCCAGATTGATTTTGCTGGATTTGAATTTACCTGGACTCTCAGGACTTGATGTATTAAAGCGTATCAAGGAAATTCCTTTTTTCAAATATGTACCTGTAATACTTTTTTCTACATCTGATGACATCAATGACGTGAGAACATCACTTGAAATTGGTGCGAATGCTTTCCTTACCAAGCCCAGCGGCTATCACAACCTGATTTTGTGTGTACGATCGCTCTATGATTTCTGGTTTACCCAGAACAGAAGTATCAATTAATATAATCACTCTTATTACACCAGGCTTTCATGCTTCAGGAAAAATTAAAGTCGGCCACAAGTGCCCATCACGATGAGCTCGAAAATTTGATGTTTGTTCAGCAAATTATGAACAAAACACTGACACTCGAGCAATATAAAACTTTACTGGCAACCAACTACGTTGTTCATGCTGCTATAGAATCCAAATTACATGAGGCTTTGGATGATGATATCAAGGAGAGTCTTGATATCGAAAACAGGGACAAACTTTCTGCTCTTGAGCAGGATCTGAAGGAGATGAATATGGACAAGGCAGATCTTGACGCGTTAGATATCGATTTTCTGCTGAAGGATTACAATAATTCTTCTTCATTGGGTGCAATGTATGTGCTGGAAGGAGCTACCCTTGGGGGGCATGTGATCCAGAAAAAACTTCGTGCAAATCCTGCATTCGAAAACCTGAGCTTAAACTATTACAATGTGTATGCACAAAATCTTATGCCCAAATGGCTGAGTTTTGTGAATGTTTTGAATACTACCGTTCCTGAAGAGGAACATCAGCTTGCTGAGCATAGTGCTGTTGATATGTTTGAGCACATCGCCCAGGTATCAAGAAGTGTTAAAAATATTTTATAATTCAAACACTTCGCCTTTTTCAGGAATAGCTACTTCATAACCTGCTTCGCGTATTGAAGTGGCTAAGATTTCCTGGCTTTTACCTTCACCATGTACCAGAAAGACCTTCTTCAGAATGGCAGGGTTCTGCTGAGTCACGTTGCTCATTAGGTCATCATGATCGCCATGTCCGCTAAGGAGGTCTGTCTGTTTGATGGTGGCAAATACCATCAGGTCGCGGTGTCTCAGTCTTACGATAGGATCTCCACGCAGTAAGCGGTTTC
Organism: Pedobacter sp. MC2016-15; assembly: GCF_026239695.1. GTDB lineage: Bacteria > Bacteroidota > Bacteroidia > Sphingobacteriales > Sphingobacteriaceae > Pedobacter. Next base: position 854,494 of record NZ_JAPIVS010000003.1, read on the forward strand.
CAAGCGTTCCCTTGGCACAGTAACCTATAAATAAGATGGTGCAGTAATAATTCTGGATATTGTAGTACAAATGATCCTGTATACGGCCACCTTCCAGCATACCTGCTGAGGAGATGATGATACAGGGTTCATGGTAATTGGAGATGGAGATACTTTCCCTTTTGTCCTGCACATAGGATAGTTCTTCAAATTCGAACTCATCGCCTTTGCGTTTATAAAAATCCTGTGATTCTTCGTTGAGCAGATGATGGTATTTGCGGTACACATCTGTGGCGAAACTGGCAAGTGGGCTATCTACAAATATCTTCACCGGGGGGAGGAGCCCCTCACTAAAGATCTTGTTCAGTGAGTATACCAGTGCCTGAGTTCTGCCGATACTAAAGGCAGGAATGATCAGCCTTCCGGGGAACTTCACACAGGTGTCGTTTATTGTTTCGATGAGTTTGTCCTGAAGCGTCGTATCTTTACTATGTACCCGGCCCCCATAGGTAGACTCAGATACCAGATAATCTACCGCAGGAATCGCCTGCGGATCTACGAGAACGGGATAGTTTTTACGGCCAATGTCTCCTGTAAAGGCGATCCTCTTTTCTTTTCCTTCATCCTGCAGGGTAAGTACTATTGCTGCCGCTCCGAGGAGGTGGCCTACAGGTATAAATCTCAGGGAGATCTTTGGGCTTAGGTTGAAATCTTTATCAAAAGCTATCGTTACAAAGCGTTCTACAGTGTCTGTTACATGTTTGTGCAGGTACAAAGGTTTTGGACCGGAGCCTGCTCTTTTACCCTTACCTCTTTTATTTTGCTTGCTCAGAAAAATATTAACGGAATCCATGAGCAGCAACTCTGTAAGATCTGCAGTAGGAGGGGTACAGAGGATTTGTCCCTCGAAGCCCATTCTTACAAGCGTCGGAAGATTTCCAGAGTGGTCGATATGAGCATGAGTTAATATCACTACATCAATATCTGAAGGTTCGAACGGAAAGTACTGGTTTTCTTCCTGATAGGTGCCCTTTTCGTAATCCAGTCCGCAATCTATCAGGATATTATAGTCTTCCGACTGAAGTAAATGCATACTTCCTGTCACCTGCTTCGCTGCGCCCCACACTGTTAATTTCATCTCTCTGTATAATGTATCTTTGAAAACTTCGCCTGAACTGCTCCCATGCAATACAATGGGGGCTGGCAGATCAGCAATATATCATTTTTAAAGGTAACCACAGCCACTTCCATAAAATTGATTGATTCAAATTTCCTATTTTATTGTATCACAAGAGGATTCAATTTCACTTCAAAGTTGTAATTAAATTTTTGATTAACCATAAAACTGTCTACTTGTTTCCATGATAATAGTTCATCTTTAAACTGGGGTAGTTCCATACCTGATTGCCTTGCGGCATCGGTGTAAAATACTGCACGACTCGGATGCTCAGGGGAGCAGGCATTAAATGTTTCTCCGAAAGCGCGATTTTCAAGGATCTTCAGAGTGATGCCGATACAATCTGACAGGTGGATCAGGTTTACCGGCGCCTGTCCGTTTGGAATATCGGATTTTCCGGCAAAAAACCTCCCTGGATTTCTGTCTGGCCCTATCAGTCCTCCGAATCTGATCACGGTAGTGCTGAAGCCGCTATGTTCTTTCAGCAGATTTTCTGCAGCTAAGATAGCTTTCCCGGAATCAGTGTCTGGCAGAGGGACTGAAGATTCATCAACTTTGTCATTGTGGTCACCGTAAACAGAAGTGGAGCTAATGAAGATTACATTTTCAATACTTGTTCCTGAAGCAGCATCTGCTATCTTTGCAATCTTCTTTAGATAGGTATGCTGTTCTGCACTGCTTCGTTTTGGGGGTATACAAATGATAAGCGTGGTGCTATCGAAAAATGCAGGATCAAAATTCTCTTCCTTATCCTGAAAACTCACCAGATATGGCTCAATGAAGGATTCTTTCAATGCAGGATATTTTTCCGGACTGGTGGTTGATCCCTTTACAGTATAGCCTGACGCAGCCAATTTTTTGCCGAGTGCCAGGCCATACCATCCGCAACCAAGGATACTTATCGTTTTCATGAGATGATTTAGTTTTTATTCATAAAAAAAGGGGCAATGCAGATGCATTTACCCCTTTTTAATTTTTTAACGAATGCTAATTAAATAACAGTTACATTAGAAGCCTCAGGGCCTTTTTTACCGTCGTTCAATTCGAATTCTACATTATCACCTTCATTCAGTTCTCTGAATGAGTCACCTGCAATTGCAGAGAAATGTACGAAAATATCTTTTCCTCCATCTTCTGGAGTGATGAAACCAAACCCTTTTGCAGAATTAAACCATTTAACTTTTCCTGTTGTACGCATATTATTATTATAAATTTCGGTGTGAAAATAATCAATAGAATACTAATATCCAAAATCTAAATCGGTTAATCTTTCGTAAAGAGCAGATTTTAACAAACCAGGGGGAGTTTATTTTTGTTATAACATCATATAACCTATAGATGATGGCAAATATGAATCAAAAAGTAGTCACTGATCAGGATAAAAAAATTAAAACCGATTTAGCTGAAGAGGATAAAAACACGAATCTGGGATTAGATGCAGATCATTCATCTGATGATACCCGCTACCATGTTAACCTCAATAATGACAATGACAGGATCTCTCATAATCCCGATGGTGAAGATGATGATCGGGACAGTACAGAAGAGCGGGGATGGTCTCCGTTGATGGATAAATAGTGCTGTTTTAATCTTGGCATCATTTTAGTAAATAGTGATATATTATTAATTCTCTAACTAAAAAAGATACACGATGAAAAAGTTAATAGCAATATTTGGAGTTGTCCTGGCCATGTCGGCTTGTTCCAATGCTAAAAAAGAAGAAGCAATCAGACAGGCAGCTATAAAAGCAACAAGAGATAGTATGAGGGTAGATAGCTTCCAAAAAGCTGAAATCGTCAAAAAGGAACTTGCAGTTAAAGAAGCAAAAGAGGCTGAAGAAAAAAGAGTACTTATGCTGGCTGAAGCGAGGGCTGCTGAAAATGCACCTGCTGCAAGAATGGCTAGTCCTTCGTCGTCCACTACGACGACGACAACTACACAAAAGAAAAAAGGCTGGAGTAGCGCTGCGCTCGGAACTGTAATCGGTGCGGGTGCCGGTGGTCTGGGTGGTGCCCTGATCGACAAGAAAAAAGGTAGAGGTGCCGTTATCGGTGGTGTAGCTGGTGCTGGTGCAGGTTACCTGATCGGAAGAGGACAAGATAAAAAATCAGGCAGGGCACAATAAGTTTCTCTGCTGATCTAATATATTTAAAGGCTATATCTCAGATATAGCCTTTTTTTATACTCATTATATTCTTGATTGTTGATACTTCTGTTTAAGAAGATATTCAGTTTGCTATTATCAGGGACTTAAGGAGGTACGGACGGGCTGTTGACAGGCTTAAAACACCCTTTTGAGCCTGTCAACAGCCTGTTAATAGCCCGTTAATAGCCTGTTAAGTGTACAGGAGATATATACCTGATAACAAGATAATGTGATTCTGTAGATAGTATCATTTAAATTATGCTTGGGTTGATATCTAATAAAAAAAGGCCCTTTTACAGGCCTGTTCTTATTTATCTTTTTCTGGAGGTGTAGAAACCTTTTCTGGAGGTGTCGAAACGATCTCGCCGAATTCATTAACGTATGCCAACATACTTTCCAGGTCTCCTCCTGATGAATTTTGCTGGCGTTCCAGTTTACGTTGCTCCTTATCTTCTTTTTTCTTCTGTCTGTTTTTCTCTAATTGCTTTTTCATGAAGGTTGCCTGAGACTTAGCCATAAATTTCCTTGATTTAGTTAAAAAATAACTCTTCTCTGATGTTTACTTGTTGAGGCGATCCTAAATATCAATCCAAGGATCCATCTAGCCTGAATAAAACTTAAATCCCGGACACCAACGGTAGGGGGTCAGGAGAAATTGAATCTAACCAATAGATTGATTAGCAAGTAAGTATTGAGAGAATAGTGTGTTTGTATTCCGTTCTCTGCAAAGATACAAAAAATAATCGGATTATTAGTCATTTACCACTGGCGTCGTCGGATGTTTACTGAGTGGTTTTGCAAAATATTGTTCTTTATGGTTAATAATTTGTTTATTGTTTAATAATTGTGATTTTTGTTCTTTTAAAAGTGTCTGATGATTTTTGTAATGAGTCTTATTTATTGATAATATTCTTATATTAATTAATATATATTAACTAATTAGGTTGTTAATGTGGCTAATTCAGCATTTTTAAACCATGTCAAAAATCAAAGATTTCCATTTTATATGTGTGTACAAAAATTCTCAATATGGGTAATTCATACTCCTATGTCTATTGCGGGCTGTATTTTAAGAAAATCTACTTTTATAAAAAAATCCGTATAACACAGAATTACGTAGGTCAGGTTTTGCACTCCTAAAAGATGTATTTGGTTTGTATTTTGATCTTGGAAGGATTTTTTCAAACATACTTAAAAGTTCAATTGTTGTCTGAACATAGTTTTTGGCACGAGAATTATGAAATTTTGAAAAGTGGGGAATTATATTTGGAAATATTCGAATATTGTTGGTATTTTGTGGGAGTAAAACGATTAATTAACTTATTAGAAATTATTATTGATCTCCTATAGAGAAGAGCTGTAGTGAAAAACTTCACTAAAATTTGAAAGCCTCTTTATAGTTGAATTATTTATGATGAACGAGACTATTAAATCTTTACAATAACGCTGCTTTATGAAGTTACCTCTCCTTTCTGTTTTATTAAGGTCTGGTCGGTTGATATCCTTGATACAAGGGTATAAGCGGGGAGGTTTTTTGGTGAAGAAGGGTTTTTCCCTGGTTGCGTTTTTTATTCTTTTTTTTATTCCGTTTTTTGCATTTGCGCAGTTTCCTTATAAGGAGGATTTTAAAGGAGCCTCTCCAAAGTTATCAGATGTAGTTTTTGGAGGAGCACCTTCTGCTTATCTAACGGCTGGTACTGCCCCGCCGGGTGTAACGGATGCACCAAATGACAAGCCAGGAGAGGGATATTTGAGGTTAACAAATAATTTTGGCAATCAAAAAGGCTATGTCTTCTCTAATAATGTTTTTACCGGTAATTATGGACTCAATATCGAATTTGAATATTTTACTTATGGCGGTAATGGTGCAGATGGTATATGTTTTTTTCTATTTGATGCCGCGGTCACGGAAAATGATTTTAACATCGGTGGTTTTGGAGGCTCACTTGGTTACTCCCAATTAAATGGCGGACCGGGTGTGAGTAAAGGTTATTTGGGTATCGGGCTTGATGAGTATGGTAATTTCTCAAATCCGACAGAAAATAGACAGGGTGGTGATGGATTTATAGAGAATAGTGTCACATTACGTGGAGCTGGAGATGGTTTCCAAACTGATGGCAAAAATTACGCTTTTTTAAAAAGCTACCAAACTTCCAAGGGTAGTAGAAGTTTTAAAATCGCGGGAGGAGTGAGGGGTGCTGAGGAAAACAAAACTGGTTATCGAAAAGTAATTATCAATTTGATTCCGCGAAAGGGTGGCGGACTGCTGATTAATGTAAGTATTAGATACAATGATCAAATTACAAAAGTCATTACAGATTATCCATACGATGTGCCTATACCTGCCGCAGGTTTGAAATACGGGATTTCCTCTTCTACAGGAGGAAGCAATAATTATCATGAAATCAGGGGTTTAACATTGGGTGTGAATAGGGACCAGCTTAAGCAACCAACGGCCGGGAATGATATTATTGAAACTTGTCAGAATAATCCTATAAGCTATTTAATACTTAAAAATGACGATACTCCTAATGCAAATGGACCTATTAAGCTAGATCAAGTTGACTTAAATCCACAGACGCCTGAAATTGAGCAAAGTATTACTAAGGCTGGTATCGGGACCTATACATTTTCACAGGAGACTCAGGAGCTGACATTTACACCCGAACCTACTTTTTTAGGTACTGATGCGATCGAATATACTTACAGAGATTTTTACGATGAGAAGTCGACAATTGGGACGGTTACGGTAAAAGTTCTTACCCCAAGAATCACCTCTCAACCTCAGAGTGTTACAATTTGTCAAGGAGCTGACTTTAGCGCATCAGCCGTTGTCGATGAGGACGCTACTGGATTTCAGTGGATGTATTTAGTCCCTGGTGGAAAGTGGGAAGCTGTTAAGGATGGCAACGGAATTTCCGGGTCTACCACTAAAACCCTTATGGCTAAAGACGTGTCTGACATCGCAAATGGATACAAATACAGATTGGATGTTTTTTCGGCCAATTGCACTGTTAGCTCTAGTATAGCTACCTTGACAGTGAATCCCAAACCAGTTGCCGAGATTAATGGTAGTGTTCAGGTTTGTGCAAATTCAGGTTCTTCGATCATTACCTTGAAGGGTTCTAAGGGAACTGCTCCTTATACTTTCACTTATCAAAAAGTTGGTAGTGCAGAAGAAACCATAATTTCTGACAATAATGGAGTAGCAACAATCAGCCAGCCTAATGGTATAGTTGGTGCTTACGAATATAAACTGGTCAGTGTTAAGGATGCAAGTTCAACGGGATGTAGTTATGATGTAACGGGAAATGCCATTGTTCAGGTGAACCCGCTACCGACAGCAAGTATTGGCGGTGGAAAGGACGTTTGTGTAAGCACAA
>NZ_JAPIVS010000004.1 GCF_026239695.1 Pedobacter sp. MC2016-15
GGTCGGTGCCAAATCTTAAAAAAAGCCTTTCAGGAAACTGAAAGGCTTTTCTTGTTTATAAGGTTTGCATTTTACAAAACACAATTCCCTTTTTGTTGTTCTTAAAGAGTGGATAATAACCCTCATTTATTTTTTCTTAAACATTACGATCTTTACCTTAAATTCGTTATTTAAATGCCATTGAAAAAGCATTTTGAAATAATTTTGGTTATCTTTGTCCTTAAACTAAAGCACACATATAATGAGTTTTTTTGCTGAAAAAAGAAGAGAAGTAATGCTTCATATCGAGCACTATATGCTTGAAATGATGGATTCTTATCTTAAACCAATTGACACAAATTGGCAGCCTACTGATTTCCTGCCAGTTTCTACAAGTGAAACTTTTCTGCAGGATATTAAAGCTCTCCGTGAAAATGCAAATGACCTTTCTTATGATCTGGTAGCTGTATTGATTGGAGATACAATTACCGAAGAAGCATTACCTACTTATGAGTCATGGTTAGCCATGGTGGAGGGCGTGAGTCGCAGTGAAGAGGGCGGTTGGATGAGATGGAACCGTCACTGGACAGCGGAAGAAAACAGACATGGTGATCTTTTAAATAAATACCTCTATTTGTCTGGTCGTGTCGATATGAGACAAATGGAAATATCAACTCAGTATCTTATCGCTGATGGTTTTGACATTGGTACCGGTCATGACCCATACCGTAACTTTATTTATACCAGTTTTCAGGAACTTGCTACAAATATCTCACATAGGAGAGTTGCTTCATTAGCTAAAAAAGATGGTGATACCTTGCTGTCCAAGATGTGTGGTGTGATCGCTTCTGATGAGGCACGACATGCAAAAGCTTACAAGGATTTTATGTCTAAAATCTTTGAAGTAGATCCGAATGAGGCCATGATAGCCTTTGAGGATATGATGCGCAAAAAAATTGTAATGCCTGCTCATTTCCTTAGAGAAATGGGAATGAAAATGGGACAAACATTTGGTCATTTTACAGATGCTGCTCAACGTCTGGGCGTTTACACCGCTGTTGATTATGTAGAGATCATGCAACAATTGATTGATGAGTGGAAACTGGAAAGTATGCTGGACTTAAATGATGCTGGTGAGAAAGCACGTGACTATATCATGGCTTTACCAAGCAGGTTATTGCGTGTGGCTGAGAGAATGAAAAATCCTACCATTGACTACAAATTCAGCTGGATTCACTCTTAGTCTGCCTGAAGAGAATTTATATATGGAGCCTGGATATTTATCCAGGCTTTTTTGTTTACATATTCCTCCTGTATTGTCCGCCAACTTCATAGAGCGCTCTGGAAATTTGTCCCAGTGAACATATTTTACAGGCTTCCATCAGTTGTTCGAAGATGTTACCTCCATTTATCGCCGTAATCTGCAGCTGCTTTAATATTTCAGTTGAATCATTAGCATTGCGGGTTTGAAAGTCCAATAATGACTTTATCTGATACTGTTTTTCTTCTTCAGTTGCACGGATCACTTCTGCCGGTAGGATCGTTGGTGAACCATTGCTGTTCAAAAATGTATTTACACCCACTATCGGGTGTTCTCCCGAATGTTTAAGTGTTTCGTAGTATAAACTCTCTTCTTGTATCTTTCCACGCTGATACATCGTCTCCATGGCACCCAAAACTCCTCCGCGATCATTTAGTCTCTTAAATTCCAGGAGTACAGCCTCCTCAACAAGATCCGTCAGGTCTTCAATGATAAAGGCACCTTGCAAAGGGTTTTCGTTTTTGGCCAGTCCCAGCTCTCTGTTAATGATCAATTGTATAGCCATTGCCCTTCGTACTGATTCTTCTGTGGGTGTTGTGATGGCTTCATCATAGGCATTTGTATGCAGAGAGTTGCAGTTGTCATATATCGCATACAAGGCCTGTAACGTTGTTCGGATATCATTGAAATTGATTTCCTGGGCATGCAGTGACCGTCCGGATGTTTGGATGTGGTATTTGAGTTTCTGTGAACGGTCGTTTCCCTTGTACTTATTTTTGATTGCTTTAGCCCATATCCTTCTTGCTACACGTCCGATTACAGCATATTCAGGGTCGATTCCATTGCTAAAGAAAAATGAGAGATTTGGAGCAAAGTCGTCAATATGCATTCCTCTGCTCAGATAATATTCTACAAATGTAAACCCATTGCTGAGGGTAAAGGCCAGTTGAGAAATAGGATTAGCTCCGGCTTCCGCGATGTGATAGCCAGAGATCGATACGGAATAGAAATTTCTTATGTTTTCCTGAATAAAAAACTGCTGAAGATCCCCCATCATTCTTAGTGCAAACTCCGTTGAGAAGATACAGGTATTTTGTGCCTGATCTTCCTTGAGAATGTCAGCCTGCACCGTCCCCCGCACGGAATTTAATGCCCCGGTACGGATTTCCTGGTATATATCTGCACCGAGTACCTGGTCACCAGTTACACCCAGAAGCAGCAGCCCCAGCCCATTATTCCCTGCGGGCAGATTTCCCTGGTAAGTGGGCCTGTTCATCATTCTCTCTGCGTAGATGTGGTCAATCCTTTGATTTATTTCCTCAGCTAGCCCATTTGCGAGGATATACTTTTCGCACTGCTGATCGATTGCTGCATTCAGGAAAAATCCAAGCAGCATAGGAGCAGGACCGTTGATGGTCATAGATACTGAAGTGTCTGAAGCGCAGAGGTCAAAACCAGAATACAATTTCTTTGCATCATCCAGGCTGGCGATGCTCACCCCGGAGTTTCCTATTTTACCGTAGATGTCAGGCCGGTGATGCGGATCCTCACCATATAGCGTGACAGAATCAAATGCGGTCGATAATCTTTTTGCAGATTGCCCCTGTGATACATAGTGAAAACGTTTATTGGTTCTCTCCGGACCTCCTTCACCGGCAAACATACGGGTTGGGTCTTCACCTTCCCGTTTGATAGGGAATACTCCGGCGGTATATGGAAATTCTCCAGGCACATTTTCCACTAGCAGCCAGTGGAGTATATCTCCCCAGTCCTGGTACCTGGGCAGGGATATCTTTGGTATCTTCAGCTGCGAAAGTGATTTGTAATGAAGTGGCTGGCTGAATTCTTTTCCTCTCACCTGATAAACAAAATATTGCCGCTGGTATTTCCTGATTGTTTCCGGCCATTCCTCCAACATCTTACGGCATTGCTCATCAAGTTGCTTTTCAAGATTCAGGTATAATTCATGGAGTGTTGCTTTTAGCCCGGAGTCTGTAGTTATATCCAAAACACCCTTTAGCTGATAGAGCTGTGTAGCAATAGCAGTTTCCTTTTGTACCCATTCCAGATATTGACCGCTTGCTTCCACAATCTCGGCGAGGTATCTTGTCCTGTCTGGCGGAATGATATATGTTTTCTGAGAACTTGTAGCAACCATTTTCAACTTCGGCTGGAAATCTATACCTGTACTCTCTTTGATTTTTTGCAGCAAAGCCAGAAAGAGACTGTTCATCCCAGGATCATTAAATTGAGAGGCCATAGTCCCGAAAACAGGAATCTCCTCATCCGGCGTATCAAATAGCTGATGGTTTCTTTTGTATTGTTTGCACACATCCCGGAGTGCATCCTCTGCGCCTGTTTTGTCAAACTTATTGATCGCTACGAGATCAGCAAAATCGAGCATGTCAATTTTTTCCAATTGTGTAGCCGCGCCAAATTCTGGAGTCATCACATAAAGAGATACATCGCAGTGTTCTGTGATTTCTGTGTCCGACTGCCCAATGCCGGATGTCTCTACAATGATCAGGTTAAAGCCTGCAGCCTTACAAATATTGATGCTTTCCTGCACATTGACGGAGAGGGCCAGGTTAGCCTGTCTGGTGGCCAGGGAGCGCATATAAACTCTTGGATGATCTATGGCATTCATTCTGATCCTGTCACCCAGCAGAGCTCCCCCTGTTTTTCTTTTTGAAGGATCAACAGAAATTATCGCCAGAGTTTTCTCCGGCACTTCCAGTAAGAAGCGCCTCACCAATTCATCTATGAGAGAGGATTTGCCGGATCCACCGGTCCCGGTTATTCCCAGTACGGGTATCCGGTTATTAGTCTTTAGCTCAGTTATGAAATCCTGAGCGCCCACAGGATCATTTTTTGCGACAGTGATTGCTCTGGCAATACTTTTGATGTCCTTTGACAGAATCGACTTCAGTTCATTACTGATTGATCTGACCGGGTTGAAATCTGCCTGTTCGAGCATATGGTTGATCATCCCTTGTAATCCCATCTTGCGCCCATCGTCAGGAGAAAAAATCCGGCTGATCCCATATGCCTGTAATTCTGCGATTTCGTTAGGCAGAATCACTCCACCACCACCTGCGAAAATCTTAATGTGTGTGGCATCACGTTCACGAAGGAGGTCATACATATATTTGAAATACTCGATATGGCCACCCTGGTAGGAAGTAATAGCGATACCCTGAACATCTTCCTGAATGGCACAGTTTACTACTTCCTCGACAGAGCGGTTGTGGCCCAGGTGGATTACCTCAGCTCCGGAAGACTGAAGAATACGGCGTATGATATTGATCGTGGCATCATGACCGTCAAACAAAGCTGTAGCAGTAACAAAACGTATCTTATGCTTTGGCTGATAACTGGTAACCTCTTCCATGGCTGAAATATATTTGGTATCTAAAGTTAAGCAACGGGCATAAAAAAAGCCGCATATTGCGGCTTTTAGTTTTTTCTTACAGACTATTGATGAGTCAGCTCAGTGATAGGCTCACCAACGTTACCACTTGGCATCTGGATATGGAGCATAGCTGCGATTGTTGGCGCAATATCTGTCATGTGGTGTGTCTTGTTAGTTTTACCAGGCTTAACATGCCAACCCATGAAAACACATGGGATATGGGAATCGTACGGATTCCATGCGCCGTGAGTTGTTCCGGTTTTACCCCCGTCAAAATAGTTTGGCTGTAAAATAAAATATACGTCCCCGCTTAAACGTGGATAGTAGCCATTGGTGATCATTTCCTTTTGCACAGCTGGCAAAGTACTCTCTGCGATTCTGTTCAGGTCTACGGCATTCGCAATTCCGTCATATGTCCTGAGGTAATCTACGGTCGCAGATTTCAGGGCAGTGAAGTCGATATTCTGCAGGTCTTTATTGGTATGGTCAAAGATGATCTGATTGTTCATGGCGAACATAGCAGGTTTTTTGATTTTGAATTTACCTTCCAGATATCCGTTCAGTCCGGTGATAATCGCTTTGTTATCAACTGTTCCACCCGGCAGGTTGTTCTCATTCATAAAGCCAGGGACATGTGCAGCACCATGATCTGCAGAAAGAAATACTAAATATTTGCCTTTTCCAACTGTCTGATCCAGATAGTTGAAAAACTCTTCCATGTCTTTATCAAGGCGCAGGTAAGTATCTTCAGCTTCGATAGAGTTTGGCCCATACTGGTGACCAACATAGTCGGTTGATGAGCAGCTGACAGCCAGGAAATCTGTGATGTTATCCTGACCAAGGCCTTCAGCTTTAATCGCTTCTTCTGCGAGTTTAAGTGTAAGCGTATTTCCGTAAGGGGTACTTCTGATCATGTCATAGTTCTTACCGGTATAACTCTTCAGGTTATGTGGAAATGTGGGAGCCTGCTCACCTCTGGTGATGCCTTCATAAACTTTATTATCGGCAGTACTCTGTGTGTAGGTATTAATAGGGTACATGGTATCCCAGTTTTTCTCATAATAATTATTGGCGAATTTCCTACTGTTAAAATTCTGCAGCCATGCAGGCAGCTGATTCATATACCAGGTACTTGTGATAAAGTCGCCGGTCTGACCATCGTACCAGTATGCCCCGGTTGGGGTATGACCAGCAGGCAGGATGGAGCCACGGTCTTTCAATGAGATACCGATCACTTTTCCCTTAAAGTTTGTGGCGAGACGCAGCTCGTCAGTAATGGTTGTACTTTTAAGGTTTTTAGGTGACATCTTTCCTGCAGCGTTTTTTGAGCCAACACCAGTTACAGTACTGTCATCAGTACAATATACATGTTTTCTTGTTTGTGGATCGTACCAGTCGTTTCCGATAATTCCTGTTATTGCAGGTACCGAGCCGGTATAGATTGAAGAGTGACCTACAGCAGTATAAGTTGGGGTATAAGGGATGTAAGTGTTTTCTGCTGAAAATCCTTCATTGATCATACGTTTGAAGCCGCCGTTTGAATAGCGGTCGTAATAACGGTACAGGTAATCCCATCTCATCTGGTCGACAACCAGTCCGATCACTAATTTTGGGCGGTCAAGTGTAGCTGTTGCGGCTGCCGGTGCTTTGGCATTCTTAGCTTTTTGTGCGAAGGTACTGCTGTATACACAGCAGAGGCATGCGAATAACAAGGTTCGTTTCATCATTATATTTTAATGCGGTAAATATAACTTTAAACAAATAAAATTAGTGTTAAGAAACCTCTTAAAGCGCTTCTGCAACAACAAAGGTACTTCCGCCGACAAAGATCAGGTCCTGCGGATCAGCCGAGTTTCTGGCGGCTTCCAATGCAGAAGGAACGCTGTCGTACACTTTACCTTTAAGATTGAACTTTTCCGCCTGTTGCGCAAGTTCAGTTGCAGGCAATGCTCTTTCCAGTACAGGCTCGCAGAAATAGTAATTTGCCGTAGCCGGAAGAAGCTGCAGCACACTGCTGACATCCTTATCCTTTAACATGCCAATCACGATATGCAGTTTTTTATAAGGTGTAGCCTGAATGTTTTGAAGTACCTCCTGAATACCAGCAATGTTATGCCCGGTATCACAAATGACAAGAGGATCGCGGCTCAGGGTTTGCCATCTGCCCTGCAAACCGGTAATAGTTACGGTATCCGCCAGACCACTGTACACGGCCTCTTCGGGAATAGCAAAACCGTTACGGTTTAATAAGATGACCGACTGGATGACCGTAAGTACATTTTTAAGCTGATAACGGCCGGTCAGATCGAGTTTAAGATCTTTATAGATCCTCGCGTTGTTTTTATAAATAGAAACTACCAGTTGTGTGCCTTCATTGCGCACATCATCAAGACGCAGTTCAGTATTTGCAAATACCAGTTCACTGGATGTTTCCTCAGCTTTGCTGATGAATACCGGGGCAGATTCTTTCTGTTTCTCACCAATTACCACAGGGATGCCCGGTTTGATGATTCCTGCTTTTTCAAATGCAATTTCAGGCAGTGTGTTGCCCAGCAAATTGGTATGGTCGAGACTGATATTGGTAATGACAGATAATTCTGGGGTAATGACATTTGTAGAGTCGAGCCTTCCACCCAATCCGACTTCGATCACAGCGATGTCTACCTGTTCTGAAGCAAAATAATCAAATGCCATGGCCACGGTAACCTCAAAAAAGGAAGGGCTGATTTCTTCGATTTTCTCTTTTTCTCTCTCCGTAAATTCAACAACGGCATCTTCAGACATCATCTTTCCATTGATTCTGATACGTTCCCTGAAATCTTTAAGATGCGGAGAAGTGTACAGGCCGGTCTTATAACCTGCTTTCTGTAATATGGCAGCAAGCATATGTGAGGTTGAGCCTTTTCCGTTTGTACCACCTACATGGATGGTCTTAAACCTTAGATGTGGATTACCGACATGCTCACATAACAAAAGTGTATTATCTAAATCCTTTTTGATCGCAGCTGCGCCAATGCGTGTAAACATTGGAAGTTTATTGTATAGATACTCGAGAGTTTGAGAATAGTTCATTAGTACAAAAATCTAACACAGTAACGTATCAAATCAGGATATTATTTCACTTTAAAATTGAATACCACAACACCTGTCTGAAGATCAGGAGCAGATTCTGACTGATTGAGGCGGGCGCCCATTACAGCAGCTTTACATTTAGCCCAAAGATCAAGGTCTTGCAGGGTAGTGCCTTTAACGCCGGGGGTAGCTTCAACAACAATTCCCTGTTTATTTACAGTGATACGCACAGCGATTTTACCCGTTTTCTGTCCGTCATCCTGTGGCGTAACCAGATTGGTAAAGCGTCTCAGGGCAATAGGGGTAGTCCCGAACCCAGAGCCTCCTTCGCCATAATTATTGGCAAGTGGATCACCATTCACGGAGCCCTGGTTGCCCGGTGTAGTTCCTGTTCCGTCGCCACCACCAGTACCCTTGCTGGATTTTCCTTTGTAAAGAGCGTTTTGGTTGATCGCCGGTTTGGCAGGTTTATCCTCCACCTTTGTGGCAGTAGGTGTAGAGGGTTTATTTGTTTTTTTTGTGTTGATACTTACAGCTTCTTCTGTCGTTTGTGTAGCGATTTCCTTATCAGAACTTTCAACAGATTTTTCCGGAGTAACCTGCTGATCAGGAACTACTTTGTCCGGAGCCTGATTGTTGGCATTCGGATCTGCCGAAGGCTCTTCCACACTTGTATAGTCAGAGCCCATTCCCTCCACAGAAGTCCCATAGTTCACTACCATACCACCCATACCAGCCTCTTCAGGTGGCTGGAAGGTACCGATGGCAATAAACAGGCTCAATGCCAGCAAACCGGCCAAAATTGCCGTTGAGATAGCCACTGCTTTAGGGTAATTATTTTCCTCTTTATATGGAGTCATTATTTTTTTGGTTCTACTGCCAATACAACTTTCAGTTTCAACTGATTAGCAACATCAAATACGGCCATCGTGTTTTCAATGGAAACCCCTCTGGCTACATACAATACAATCGTAAGGTCCGGAGAAGCCTGCTGATACCTTTCGATACTGGCTTTCATGGTCTCCAGTGTAACTGCTTGCTTATCTACAAAATAATTGAGCTTTTCATCTATAGAAACCGTTACAGTTTTCTGTGCTGATGATTGCTGTCCAGATTCTGAACGCGGAAGCAGTAACTTTACTACCTGTGGATTTACTACTGCCGAAGCAAGCAGGAAGAACAGCATCAGGAAGAACATGATGTCATTCAGTGCTGAAGTATGGACTTCAACACTTGCTTTATTTCTTTTGCGCAGATTCATTATTTACCTGGTTCTTCTAATAGATCAATAAACTCTAATGCATCAGTCTCCATTCTCAGGATAATCCTTTCAACCATTGCGTTCAGGATATGATACAGTACGTATGAAATAATACCTACAACCAGTCCGCTTGCAGAGGTGATCATCTTCGTGTATAAACCACCAGAGATCGTACCAATTTCAATAGCACCTTTGATGGAAACATCATGGAAAATGGTAATTACCCCCACGATAGTACCCACGAAACCCAGCATGGGTGCAATACCCGCGATAATACCAAGAATACTGATGTTTTTTTCCAGTTTTGAAACTTCCAGTTTACCTACATTTTCAATTGCAGCTTCTATATCCTTGATAGGTCTGCCAATACGTCTCAGACCTTTCTCCAGCATTCTTCCCAATGGAGAACTTGTATTTCTGCACAGCGCGATCGCATTTTCCAACCGGCCGTCATGAATATATTGTTTAATCTGCAGCATCAGATTGGTTTCTGATTTGGAAGCCTTTCTGATCGTAAGGTATCTCTCTACGAAGATGACAAGTCCGGCGAAAGCCAGAAGGCCAAGCGGGATCATTACCCATCCACCTTTAATTAACAAGTCGAAGAAATGGAGTTCCTGAGGTGCAGTAGCTAGAGCCTGGTTTGCAGCATTAGCGGTATCCGTTAATTGTTTTACTGTATCTGCAGTAACCTGAAGCAATGTGGTCATATTATTTTTGTTTGTTTCTGTAAATGTATATTCCTGGTATTTTCAATTTTTTTGATAGTCTGTCCAATTCTTCTTTGGCAGATTTCTCATCTTTTAACGTAGCGATACTCATTTTTAGTCTTCTTCCGGACATATTGGTTACCACCTTTGCATCTATGCCGCTTTTTTTCATCAGTGCTATAAAGTTGTCAGCTTCTTTCTGGTCATGCATTGAGGCCCCGATGATTTCGTACACTGTAGCTGTATCCACCGGCGTGGCAGGGAGCGTATTGATCAGCGTGTCAGCAGGAGACAGAGAAGCACCATTTTTCTGGATAGAATCCGTAGTCAGCGTATCTTCATTTGGCACTGCGGACAGCCCGGGTTTAGCAGCTGAAGTGCTTAACTTCTTAGCCGGAGCTTTACCCGTCAGGCCATTAAAAACATCAGGTTTGATCTGATAAACAATACCCATCATCAATGCCAGTATACCAATGCTGATCAGAATTTTTAAGTATGCCGGCATAGTTTTTTGTTCTTCTGCCTGGGCGGGATAAACAGGGAAAGGATCTATAGATGAGTTCTCGTCTATAGCGTCTTCCCTGGCACTGATCTTATTTAACTTCATGATCACCTCTTCATCACCCGGACCTGTAGATTTCAGGTATGGTGATTTTGAGCGATAAAAGTTTAAGGATTCAATCTCCTCACGCAACTGCTGTTCGTTCTTTTTGTACTGGGCGAATGGGTTTTCTTCTACAGGTTCCTTCACTTCAGGAACTACTTCTTCCTGCTCGGGGGCTAACTCTGCTGCGATAGGATCAGCTGCTGGTGTATCGCCAGGATTTTCCTCAGTTTGATCATTGTCAGCAGTAACAGATTCAAGTGTTGGTTCCTCCTCTGGAGTTGAAAGGGGCTCTTCAACCGCTATATTTTCAGTACTGATTTCCGGAGTTGTTTTTTCCTGCTCATCTTTTACTACGGGTAATCCATAGAAATCGAAGCCGTAATTAATGGATTCCGCTGGTTCAAACGTTATCTTGTTCCCTGATTTTACGAGTTTACCCAATTCCCCAAAGTTGATTGAATGCTCACGGTCAAGTCTTGATTGTATCTCAGTGCTAAATTCATTGATAAAATAGATGGCCGTATCAATGGAAACATTCCGCTTAGTGCCAATAAAAGATGCAAGCAAGGAATCTTCCTTTATTTCATCAGTGAAATCAAGCGTATAACTTGGCGGGATGAATGAATGCGTTTCGGCATCATACCTTCCCGGTATTTTCTTTTTATAGACAGTTCCCAAACCGGAAATCCCAACGGCTTTACGCGTTTGAATAAGCTCTGAGAGATATGACAAGACATCCATTCTGGTAAAAATAAATTTTAATTCCGTATCAACCAATTATAAAATCGATTTGCTTAGAATGAGTAGCTGATTCCACCAAAAACGTTAACACCAATCACCTCATAATACAGGTATCTGCTGTATTTTGTATTCAGTAAGTTGTTTGCTTTTGCAAAGGCAGAGAACCTGTTATTGATCTTGTAAGTAGCACCAATTCCGAGGTCGACATATCCTTTTACATTTGTTGTTGTCTCAATTGCACTATTAGGAATTACATAAGGGCTTGCCGGCGCAGACGTATAAAGTTTAGCGTTGCTTGCATCCTGAATAGATACGGCCGCATTGAAACCAATCTTATCGGTCACACTGTAAAGCAAGTTAGAGTTGATACGGAGCTGAGGTTTGAACCAGCTGTAAGTTTCTGAAGCAGGTTTATAATCTTCAAGATTTAATTTACCAGTCCATTTTAGCTGGTCGCTCACCTGTACTGAAAGTTCTCCTTCAAGACCCAGTACTTTTGCATTACCAAAGTCGTAGATTACATCAAATCGGGTTGGATCATTAAAGTTGTTTACGAACAAAGGCATATCCGTAATTTCTTTACGGTAAACGCGAACTTTGTATCCAAAGCCCGGACCGCCTGTACCTTTAATACCGGCACTGAAGCTTAATTTTTCTATCGAATTTCTGATTGCAATATTGCTGTTGAGGAAAGGATTTTCGTCAGTAAGTTCTTTCATAGACGTTCTGTTTACATCACCTTTCAACTCTCCGAAAATCTGCAGGTAATCAGGGATCAGCGTGAAGTCTGCTGTTACCGCAGGAAAGATATGTCCGGCAGAAACAGTTCCGAATTCCTGTACATAGTTAATTCCGGCGTTGATCTTTATACCGTTTGCTTCTAACCTGATGTATGGGTTTAAGCGCAGCAGGTTATTCTTAACATTTGTCAGCTGATCTTTTGTATTGCCAAATTCTGTGGACGCTGCAAGTCCTAAATTAAAGCTGCTGATTCTTTTGTTCAGGTATCCGTTGATGACCACTGAGTTTTCTTTTGCAGAGAGCTGATCTCCCCAGATATAGCCGTTGATCTTTGCGGCATAGCTGAGAGCATCAGGGTCTTCTGTATATTTATTTACCACTTCACCTTCAGCTTCTATAAAGTTGAATGCCTGTTTGGCAGGATCAAGGTTTCTCAGCGGATTGTTTTCGTCAAAACCGTAGAAGTTGAACCCTTTTCTTTCATAGTTTATACGTCCGCTCAATACAGCCTGATCACCGATGCTGCGTCCGAATACGCTGGCTTGCTGCTGACTAAGTTTCTGTCCTTCCAGTTTACCACTTTGGCTAAAATGTCTGAAGAAACCACCAACCTGCAGGGCTTCGTCTCTGTCCATATTGATATAGGCTTCACCGAAGATGGTGTTTGCAGAACCCAGGCCACCTTTCACATAGTTATTGATCAGTTCAGCTTGTTTCTCAGCAGCAACATCCTGTGCATAGAGCTTATCAATATCAGAGTTCAGCATCAGCTTTCTGTCAGTAAGCGCATAGTTGAAGCGTGCTTTATAGGATTTTACATCATTTAAATCCGGACTTCTTCTGAGTTTAACCGCTTCGGCTAAAATTGGTTTGTATGGTCTTACTACTTCAATTTCTTCTGTTACAGCTTTATCGTCTTTCTTCTCTTCCGGTTTTTGCTCGGTTTTTTTATCGGTCTTTTTCTCCGTAGTTTTTTTATCCTGCGCGTTCACTGTAAGTGTGCCTGCGGTAAGAAAAAGAAAGGATATATATACTAGTTTGCTCAATTTCATGATGCTTGGTCTTATTTAATTTTTTGTAATTTTTCTTTGGCAGTAGCTACGATTTCGTCTTTACCGTCATAATTGTCAATAATACTGAGCAGTGTGCTTTTTGCCTGCAGGTTGTCTTTAAGGGCAACATAGTTATCTGCCAGCAGGATGAATGACTTGGCTACCCAGTAATCATAAGATGGCATGTTATTGATGATATCAAAGCAGGTTTTTTGCGAAGTTTTGTATTCACGTTTATTGTACTGGATTTGTGCCAGTGTAAATTTAGACTCTGCTGCTGCGATCGTTTTTGTTTTTGCTGCTACATTGCTGAATGCTTTTACGGCAGATGTTGTATCGGCTTTTATCAGGTAAGCTTTAC
Source organism: Pedobacter sp. MC2016-15 (assembly GCF_026239695.1). GTDB lineage: Bacteria > Bacteroidota > Bacteroidia > Sphingobacteriales > Sphingobacteriaceae > Pedobacter. The sequence goes on from NZ_JAPIVS010000004.1 coordinate 13,198, forward strand.
CAGCATAAAGATCAACACTGTTCCTTTCTTCTTCTGAAGCTTTCTCCGACTCTTTGGTCAGTTGAACATACTTGAGCATGTCATCAGGGCTGTTTAGAGCTGTGTAGGCCTTAAGCAGGTTATTGATCGCATAAGAATAGTGTGATTTATAATCAGCAGTAGTCTCCAGTCTTTTCAGGTATACGATTGCTTCGTTGTATTTCTTCTGATCCAGGAAAAGTTTGGAAATACTGATCAGAGAGCGCTCAGTCCAGTCGCTCGTCCAGTCGTTCAGAATAAATTCATAATCCGGAATAGCCTCATCCGGACGGTTCAGTTTTACCAAAGATTCAGCTCTGATGAACTTAGCTTCCTTGGCATGGATTGCTTTAGGATATTTATCGAAGTAAGCATTTACACTTTCTACAGTACCCTGTGCATCACCTTTCAGGTACATTGTATTTGCAGCCTGGAAAACGATATTATCCTGGTCGGCCACCGTGTAGTTTCCGATTGGGGTAGTAGCGGCATAAGTGATAAAACCATTTGCATCCCCGCGGTCTACATAGATGTTTTTGATTGACTCCAGAGCCTGTTTCGCCTCTTCAGTACTTGCGTAGTCAGTAATTACCTTTTTAAATGATTCCAGTGCAGCGTCATCCTGATCCTGGTTGTATTGTACCAGACCAATGGTTACCAGTGCCCTTGGGACATAGCTGCTGTTTGGATATTTGGCGATGAGCGCTGTCAAATCATTTTTGGATCTGTCCAGTTCACCTTTATTGAAATAAGTATATGCTGTTTCGAAGCCTGCATCATCCGCGTAGTTAGATGAAGGGAACTGTTGCAGCAGGCTTTGCATAGTAGCAATTTTAGTATCATTCTGATCCTGAAGACCCTGTATCATACCTCTCTGGAACAAAGCATAATCATCACCGGTAGATTTATCACTGATGATCCTGTTGTAATAATTTAAGGCATTGCCATAGCTTTTATTTACGAAGTATGAATCTGCAAGACGTACCGTAGCGTCAACTACAGTGTTTTTATCTTTGTCGTTTCCAGCGAGGAAGCGTTCGAAATAATTGGCAGCCTTAGAGTACTTTTCATCTTCGAATGCTGCATAAGCCAGTGCATAGTTGGCAAAGTTGTAAACTTTAGTTTTTTCGGCACCTGGCATAGTCAGGAATTTCTCGAAGGTTTTTACCGCTTCGCCAAATTTGCGCAGTTCATACATCGACTCTGCCATCCAGTAGGTACTCAGGGCATTTATTTCCTGATCATCCGGATAAGCATTGGAGCGGATAAACATCGACAAAGCATTTGGAAATGCACGCTCGTTATAGAATTCCAGACCTCTGAAATAAGTTACCTTCTGGTATGCTTCTTCGGCTTCAGGTGATTTTTTAACGATAGGTTCCAGGATGTCAATTGCTGCCTGGTAGTTTTTACTCGTTAAGAGAATCTCTCCAAGTAGAGTTTTAGCTTCATTGATCTTCGCTGAGCGCGGGAATTGTTTCAGAAAGTTCTGTGTAGATTCCAGTGCCTGTTGATTGAAGTCAAGTTCATAGCTTAAGCGGGCATAGTTGATCCATGATTCTTCCTGGATATCTTTATCGAACTCCAAACGCGAAGCCCTGAAGAAAGCACTTCTGGCTTTTTCTTTATCAGTTAATTTAAGGAAAGCACGACCCAGCGTGTACATCCCGCTTTGAAGGTAAACGTCGTCAGTATTAAGCTGTGATAAAACAGTTACTGCTTCTTTTGTTTTGTTAAGCTGAAAAAGTGAATATCCATACTGATAGATAAACAGGTTATTTTTCTTTTCTGATTTATCTTTCGAATAGAAATCCCGGAAATACAACTCTGCGTTTTTGAAATCTGATTTTGCAAAATATGATGCCGCAATCAGGCTCAGCATTTCTGCTTCAAACTGTTGCTTACTGCTTTTCAGAATAGGAAGGGCATAGCTGATCACATCGTCATATCTCTTGTCGAGGTAATACATAGAGGTGATGTAGTAAGGATAACTCGCTTCATAAGTAGGAGAGCCCTTTAACTTTTCAAAGTTAGCCAGTGCAGTTTTGTAGTCTTTATTCTGATATCTGATGTAAGCAAAGTAATAGATAGAACTTTCCTGGAAAGGCCCTTCTTCATTTTTCACTTGTTCAAATAGAGGTTCCGCTTTCGCGATGTCTTTTTGCACGAAGTATGAATAGGCTTGTTTGAACTGGTATTCTGTACGTTGTTTTTTGGAAAGGGTAGAAGGATCAGTTTTTTCGAACCACTCCAAAGCCTTTACATAGTTTTTTTGCTCGAAGTAAGATTTACCAACATGAAAGAAGGCAAGCTTTGTATTTGGGTTTAGCGGATAGTCACGGATGAAAGTCTGGAAAAGACTTTCTGCATCGTTATTGCCCAGCTCAAGGGCACATACAGCGGCATAGAATTTGGCATTTTCTTTCAGTGTAGAAAGTTCCGAATTGCTCTCCTGCTGTGTTCCCGGTTTTGTTCTAAGCTGCTCTACAAGTCTGAACTGTTGGGCAGCAGCAACATATTTTTCGTTATCGAGTAATTCGAGGCCAGTCTGATAATTTTTATTGAGGTTTACTAACGCACTTACCTGAGCGTAACCTGTGGTGAGGTTACCAGCCAATAAAAGCGGAATAAAAAGGTATTTTTTCTGCATTTGGTTTGAATATATTGGTGCTAATATAAAAATTGTAGAGACACTTGTTAACGATAGAAGTTAACAAGTGTTAATAACACTGTTTAACGTAAAGTTTGTAAAATTGGTATTAGGAAAGTTACAAAGAGGTTAATCTCTCTGAGAAGCAAGCAGATAGAGTACGGCCATTCTTACCGCAACACCATTTTCTACCTGATCTAAGATGATCGATTGTTTACTGTCTGCAACATCACTTGTGATTTCCACACCCCTGTTAATAGGTCCGGGATGCATCACAATGATCTCTTTATCCAGGTTATCCAAAATCTGTTTGTTCAGACCATACATCATCGCATATTCTCTGAGCGAAGGGAAGTATTTGATATCCTGTCTCTCCATCTGAATCCTCAACATGTTGGCCACATCGCACCAGTTTAGGGCTTTGATCAGATTGTGTTCCACCTTTACACCCAGCGCTTCAATATGTTTGGGGATTAAAGTTGTTGGTCCGCAAACCATAACTTCGGCTCCTAATTTCTGCAGGCAGAGAATGTTGGATATCGCTACCCTGGAGTGTAAAATATCACCCACAATCACTACCTTTTTTCCCCTCACATCGCCAAGTTTCTGACGGATGGAATAGGCATCAAGCAGTGCCTGGGTAGGATGTTCATGAGCACCATCTCCGGCATTTACGATCTGTGCATTGATATGTTTGCTGAGGAAAACACCTGCTCCTGCATATGGATGCCGCATCACCACCATATCCACTTTCATGGCCAGGATGTTATTTACGGTATCAATCAGCGTTTCACCTTTACTTACTGAAGAAGAAGAGGCGGCGAAGTTGATCACGTCGGCAGACAATCTTTTTTCAGCAAGTTCAAAAGATAGCTTGGTCCGCGTAGAATTTTCGAAGAAGATATTGGCGATTGTGATATCACGCAGGGAAGGGACTCTTTTGATCGGTCTGTTGATCACGTCCTTAAAATTATCTGCAGTTTCAAAAATCAATTCAATATCATTCAGGTTGATGTCTTTGATGCCTAAAAGATGTCGTGTTGATAGTTTTTCTGCTGCCATTTCTTACTTATTTCTTTCTGATAATAAAATTACTTTGTCTTCACCTTCGGTTTCTTTCCAGCTCACTTTTACCAGCTGCGAATCCATGCTATCCACCTGTTGTCCGATATAATCCGGTTCAATAGGGACATGTCTGGAGAACCTCCTGTCGATTAAGACCATGAGTTCAACTTTAGCTGGTCTGCCATAAGCCAGTAGTGCATCTAAGGCAGCTCTGATCGTGCGGCCGGTCCATAACACGTCATCTATAAGGATGACGTTGCAGCCCTCAATGATGAAATCTATAGTATTGCTGCTGGCGGATACAATTCCGTCTTTTCTTCTGAAATCGTCTCTGAAAAAAGTAATATCAAGATTACCTTTCCGGATGTTTTCAGTTTTAAGAATATGAGTGAGTTCTTGTTTTACCCTATCGGCGAAGTAGCTGCCCCGGGGTTGAATGCCAATAAGTACGGTATTAGAAAAATCGGTATGATTCTCAATTAATTGATGACAAAGTCTTTTAATTGTGATTTGGAACTTTTTACCGTCTAGCAGGGTTCTTTTTTGCATTGACAAATTGATTAGGCAAATATAAAAAATCGAATTGAATTACGGGGATGCATTTACAATTTATTTGAAAACAAAAAAGCATCCCGGTTAGGGGATGCTTTTCAAATATATAAGCTTTAAGATTATTTAGCTTTGTTTTTGCTTTCTTCGCCTTCCATTTGCTCTTTCAATTGTGCAAGAACACCTAGATCACCAAGAGTTGATTTCTCAACTGAATCTTTAACTTTTTTAACTGCATTGCTGGATGCTTTAGCTTCTTTTTTCTTAGATGCTCTTTCTTCAGCAGCAACTTCAGCTTTAGCCTCTTCCCAGATACGGGCGTGAGAAACAACGATACGTTTAGCATCTTTGTTGAATTCAATGATTTTGAAGTCATTGGTTTCTTCAGCTTTGATAGTAGTACCATCTTCTTTAGCCATGTGTTTAGTTGGTACGAAACCTTCTACACCATATGGTAAAGCAATAACAGCGCCTTTATCAGTTACTTTAACAACAGTTCCCTGGTGAATTGAATCTAACGTGAAGATAGTTTCAAAAGTATCCCAAGGGTTTTCTTCTAATTGTTTATGACCTAAGCTTAATTTACGGCTATCAACGTCTAATTCTAAAACAACTACGTCTAATGTATCACCAACTTTAGTGAATTCGTTAGGGTGGTTAACTTTTTTAGACCATGAAAGATCAGAAATATGGATTAAACCATCAATACCTTCTTCAATTTCCACGAATACACCGAAGTTAGTCATGTTTTTAACTACAGCAGTATGTTTGCTTCCGATAGGATATCTTTCAGCAACATTTTGCCAAGGATCCTGAGTTAATTGCTTAATACCTAAGCTCATTTTGCGTTCATCGCGGTCTAAAGTTAATACTTCAGCTTCGATTTCATCGCTAACTTTAAGGAATTCCTGTGGACTGCGTAAGTTTTGTGACCAAGACATTTCTGAAACGTGAATTAAACCTTCAACGCCAGGAATGATTTCTAAGAATGCACCGTAATCAGCTACAGTAACGATTTTACCTTTAACTTTAGATCCAACAACAAGGTTAGTATCTAAACTTTCCCAAGGGTGTGGAGTCAATTGTTTCAAGCCTAAAGCAATACGTTTTTTCTCGTCATCAAAGTCAAGAACAACTACATTGATTTTCTCGTCTAAGCTCAATACTTCTTTCGGATGCTCTATGCGGCCCCAAGAAATATCAGTAATGTGAAGTAAACCATCAACACCACCTAAATCGATGAATACACCGAAGTCAGTAATGTTTTTAACAGTACCTTCAAGTACCTGACCTTTTTCAAGTTTAGATACGATCTCAACTTTTTGACTTTCTAAATCGTCTTCGATTAAGATTTTGTGCGATACTACAACGTTTTTAAATTCGTGGTTGATTTTCACAACTTTGAATTCCATTGTTTTACCTACATAAACATCGTAATCACGGATCGGTTTGATGTCGATCTGAGAACCAGGTAAGAATGCTTCAACACCCATGATGTCAACGATAAGACCACCTTTAGTACGGCTTTTAACAAATCCGTTGATGATTCTGTCATTGTCAAGGGCTTCGTTGATAGATTCCCATGATCTTTGCGTTTTAGCTCTTTTACGAGATAAAATCAATTGACCATTTGCATCTTCAGGAGCTTCTACGAATACATCAACTGTATCGCCAATCTTCAAATCAGGAGTATCACGGAACTCAGAAGTTGATACTAAACCGTCAGATTTAAATCCTACGTTTAATACTACGTCTTTGTTGTTGATTGATACAACGATACCGCTAATGATTTCACCCTGGTTGATTTGATTGAAAGTATCGGTATACATGTCTTCAAACTTTTTACGGTCTTCGTCAGAGTATTTTCCGAAAGCTTTGTCGTCTGCATCCCAGTCAAAATCCTGATCTGGTGTTGCTAAAGATGATTTGATCTGCTCGATCGATAAAGAATCAGCTTCTGATTCAATAGTTTCTCTTTCAGTGAGACGGGCGTCTGCACCTTGTAATTCGGCTTTTTTAGCCTCTAGTTCTTTTTCTGCTACTTGTTTTTTTGCCATTAATCATTTAATCTCCTTTTCCCTTTAGGGACTGCAAAGATAGAAAATAATCTTTTTATTGAAAGAATATTTTAATAAATGTTGTTGATTTTGAACTGCTTGCCCGGTATAAGCTTGAATTCAGATGACAAAACGTTTGATTTGAAGATGAAGTGCAGGCTAATCCTGAGGTGTCAAATGTGGTGTAACCTTGTTCAGCGCAAATTGCAGTTGTTCCTCCTGTGTAATATCAGTATTGTCCAGAATGATGGCATCTTCAGCACGTACCAGCGGACTTTCCTTGCGGGTAGTGTCTGCATAATCACGGTGGGCAAGATTCTCAAAAACATCTTCGAGGGATGTTTCTGTATCGCCTTTGCTTTGTAATTCTTTATATCTCCGCTCCGCACGGATTTTGGGATCGGCAGTCATGAAAAACTTTACCTGTGCATCTGCAAATACAGTAGTACCGATATCGCGGCCATCCATTACTATATTTTTGGATTTACCCATACGTTGCTGTTGTCTGACCATTTCAGTACGTACTTCCTTAATAGCGGAAACTTCACTGACATTTTCCGATACCGGCATTTTCCTGATTTCCTCTGATACCTCTTCACCGTTAAGGGTAATGTGAGATTCATAATCTCTGGAATGAAAATTCAGTTCTATATGCTGCAGGGCATCGACAATGGCATCATGATTTGTCATGTCGATATGGTTGCGCAAAAAATATAATGTTACCGCGCGGTACATGGCTCCACTGTCTATGTAGATGAAGCCCAGTTTTTTTGCCAGCGCTTTTGCCAGTGTACTTTTACCGCAGGAAGAATAACCATCAATCGCAACAACCAGATTTTTTCTCATATGGCGCAAAGTTAGTCTTTTGACCCTTTTTTAAAAGATTAATCACGCTTTATTTGCAGCGTATTGAAAGGAAAGAATTATTTTTGCTTTATGTTACCTGACAGAAAAGAAATCGTGAAAAGTGTTTCCTTCAGAACTTCGCGCAGCGGAGGGAAAGGGGGACAGAATGTAAATAAGGTTTCGAGCAAAGTGGAACTGATCATGCATATTGCCTCTGTGGAATTTTTTAGCCCTGATGAAAAGCAGTTGCTTGCAGACAAACTTGCCCACCGGCTGGATCAGGAGGGGAACTTACATGTTATTTCACAGGAAGACCGCAGTCAGCTGGTCAATAAAGAAAAAACGCTGGATAAGCTGATTGCACTGCTGGGTACGGCACTTCATGTTGATAAACTGAGAAAACCTACACGCACACCCCGCAGTGTAATCCTGAAAAGGAAAAGTGATAAAAAATCTATTGCCCTGAAGAAGGAAAGCCGCAGGCGTCCGAGTCTGGATGCTTAATAGCCTGCTGCATTATTCAGCTTTGCCGAATCTGTAGTATAAGCCAAGCGATCCCCATTGATGGGCCCGGGCAGCGCTCTTGATCTCCCTGGTTTTGAATATGACACTAAAATCTACTGTAAAACGCGCTGAACTATAATCTGCTCCGATCTGTTGTGCAAATACCAGAGGCTTCTGGCTGAAAGTTACCGGACTATTATTGTTAAACATGCTTCCCTGGATCGTAGCATCATAGGCAACCACATTCAGCTGAGGCTTTGCATAAAAGAAAAATTCCCTTTTTACCAGTGTTTTTGTTTTTGCATGATTGCCGATTACAGCATTTGTGTAGGCGGAATTAAAAAGTTGGTTGAGGCTTCCCGTTCTGAAGAGAATTCCTGCGCCGGCACCGCTGAAAGTTGTTCCCAGGTTAGCATATCCTTCAAAAGAAAATTCGACAGCATCACCGGCTGCACGTGTCAGTAATCTGGTATACTGACCCGAGAGGTTCAGCGCAAGTTCATTTTTTATCTGATAGTCCCATCCCGCAATGTCGTAGAATCCAAAGGTACGGTGCAATAGCTTTTGGCCTGCTTCGCCAAGAGAGTTCTTGCCTGTTGTTCCTATCTGTGCTGAGGTTTTGATGATGCTTTCATTGCTGTAGAACCAATTCATAGCCGCTTCAGCATAGAGGTAGCCAGCAAATGGGCGGTCCTGAGTTGCAGGGTTTGGTGCATCTCCGGAATAGGGGTTGTACATCTTTTGTCCCAGTGAGATCTCATATGTCTTTTTTTCGAGTCCCTCAGGCAGCTTTTGCTGATCCAGTGCATGGCGGAAGTTAAAGAATAGTCCGTTGGTATAGTAGCGATCGGATCCCTGTCCAAGATATGAATCATTGTCGCTTCTCAGGCCCAGCTCATTTTTATAAGTTTGGGATTGGGCAGAAAGAGATAAGAACAGTACTGACAATAGGAGCGCGTAACCGGAATATTTCATGTTGAGTTCAAAAAAAAAGCCCCGGTTATTCCGGAGCTTTAAAGATATGAGTTAAAACTTATCTGTGCAATTAGTTTAAGCGACTTTAGGTTTGATGCTTAAATCCTGTGGATTCTTCACCTTATCTTTCGTCAGTGCCAGATCAATTACTTCTTTCATTTCCGACACATAGTGGAAATTAAGGTCAGTAATGTAGTTTTCTTTGATTTCCAGGATATCCTTACGGTTGGATTTACAAAGGATGATGTCCTTGATGTTGGCTCTTTTTGCTGCCAGTATTTTTTCTTTGATTCCTCCAACTGGTAATACCTTACCACGGAGCGTAATCTCGCCTGTCATCGCCAGATTCGATTTCACCTTACGCTGGGTGAAGGCTGATGTTAATGCTGTCAGCATGGTTATACCTGCCGAAGGACCATCTTTAGGCGTTGCACCTGCGGGAACATGGACATGCACATCCCAGAGATCAAACAATTGGTTGTCAATGTTAAATGCTGCTGCGTGCGCTCTGAGGTAGGCGAGGGCAATCACTGCAGATTCCTTCATGACATCACCCAGGTTTCCGGTTAAAGTCAGTTTTCCTTTTCCCGGGCTCAGGCTTGCTTCTATGAAGAGGATATCACCGCCAACCTGTGTCCAGGCTAAACCTGTAACTACACCCGCAACTTCATTACCTTCATACAGGTCTTTGTCGTACACAGGAGCACCCAGGATACGTTCCACATCTTCCAGACTGAGTGCAGCTTCGTAGCTTTCTTCCATGGCAATTTTTGTTGCCACCCCACGCACGAGTGATCCGATTTTCTTCTCAAGGCCCCTGACGCCTGACTCGCGGGTATAATCTTCAATAACCTTTTCAATCAGGTTATTTTTCAGAACAATATCTTTGGTTTTGATGCCGTGCTGCTCTTTCTGTTTTGGCAGCAAATATTTTTTGGCAATCTCTATTTTTTCTTCAATGGTATATCCATTTACTTCAATGATCTCCATCCTGTCGAGCAATGCCGGCTGAATGTTACTCAAAGAATTTGCAGTGGCAATAAACAAGATATTCGACAAGTCGTAATCTGTCTCCACATAGTGATCATTGAACGCATTGTTTTGTTCAGGGTCAAGTACCTCTAACAGTGCTGATGAAGGATCTCCTCTATGATCTGAACCTACTTTGTCGATTTCATCCAGCACAAAAACCGGGTTAGCGGCGCCTGCTTTTTTGATCGACTGGATAATACGGCCCGGCATTGCACCGATATAAGTTTTTCTGTGACCACGAATTTCTGCTTCATCCCTGATGCCACCCAGTGCCATACGAACATATTTTCTGTTCAATGCTTTGGCTATAGACTTGCCCAATGAAGTTTTACCAACTCCCGGAGGGCCTACAAGACAAATGATCGGGGCTTTCATGTCCCTTTTTAACTTTAATACTGCCAGGTATTCAATGATACGCTGCTTTACTTTTTCTAATCCGAAATGGTCTTTATCCAATACTTTCTGGGCCCGTTTCAGGTCGAAATTATCTTTAGTAAATTCATTCCATGGCAGGTCTAGCAGCAGTTCCAGGTAATTGATTTGTACCGAGTAATCCGGTGCTGCAGGGTTCATCCTTCCAAGCTTCTCCAATTCTTTACTGAAATGAGCTTTAACCTGTACGGACCATTTTTTCTTTTTGGCACGGGCTTCCAGCGCTTCATATTCCAGATCCGATGAATTACCTCCCAGTTCTTCCTGGATAGTTTTCAGTTGCTGATTCAGAAAGTAATCCCTCTGCTGTTTATCAAGATCTGTGCGCACTTTGGACTGAATCTGGTTTTTGAGCTCCATCATCTGCAGTTCCAGTGTCAGCAACTCCATTACCATCATGGCTCTCGCCCTCAGGTTCTCCATTTCCAGCATCTTCTGTTTATCCTTTACATCTGCATTCATGTTGGAAGAGATGAAATTGATCAGGAAAGAAGTGCTTTCAATATTTTTAAGTGCCATTGCGGCCTCACTGGGAATATTTGGAGATAGCTGGATGATCTGTGAAGACATCTCCCTTATAGATGCTACCAGTGCTTTGAATTCTTTGTCTGTTTTATGCTTGGCCTCGTTAAATTTGCTGATAGTAACTTTGATATAAGGCTCAGATTGCACTTCTTCAATCAGGCGGAAACGTTGTTTTCCCTGGATGATTACCGTAGTATTACCATCAGGCATCTGCAACATTTTGATAATATGGGCAACAGTACCCACTTTATTCAGCTGTTCGAAAGTAGGATCTTCGATAGAAACATCCAGTTGAGAGACTACCCCAATAATCTTGTCACCTTTGTAGGCTTCCTTGATTAATTTTATGGATTTGTCCCTGCCAACTGTAATAGGAATAACAACTCCTGGAAACAATACGGTATTTCTAAGCGGAAGAATGGCTAATATATCCGGTGTTTCCTCGTTATTCATCTCATCTTCATCTTGTTGGGACATTAATGGAAAAAATTCCGTATCTTCATTTATGATGGGTAGTGCATTGCCAAAATCAAACTGATCTTTTATACTCATTAAACAGGCCTTTCTAAATAAAAAACGACAATGTGACAGTGTGCCGTTTCAAAAATATTAATTATATACAATTGTGTATAATTTCAACAGTTATGCCAAAACTTCAATATCGTGTTTTGTCTGTTAAAAAGGCAGGATTATAAAATAAAATTGGCGTGACTATCATATTTTATCATTTTTAGCGTTAACCCATTGAATATTTATAAATGATATTTTACCTTTAGCTAATCGGCTATGATTTTATATCTTTATTTGTTATTAAATAAAACTTGATGAATTACATTAAAAAAACGCTTGTATTACTTTTAGTTATTAGTGCTCAAATCAGCTTTGCTCAAAGTGGAAGTTATGATAAGTTAGGGATGCAGGCAATGATGAAAGGCGATTACAAAGGAGCTGTGGCTCAATTGGAAAAAGCCGACTCCAAAAGCCCAAACAGCCCAAGTGTATTAAAGATGCTCGGTTATTCTTATTTTCAATGTGGTAACTTCGAAAGTTCCATCGAGACTTACAGTCGTCTGATTACTGTTAAACCTTCAGATTATTCTGCCTACTATTACAGGGGAAAGGCCAGACAAAACATAGCGAATGATCCTAAGGAATCTTTAAATCAGATGCGCGAGACCTTTTATTTATCGGCTATCAAAGATTTTACGAAGGCAATAGAGATCAATGGCGAAGAAGACACTCAACTGTTACAAAACAGGGGTTTGGCATATAAAGATTATGCAATTTATAAATCCTATAAGATCAAGAAAAAAGCTGATAAGGAAGCTTGTATTGCCATCTTTAACAGTTCAGTAGCTGATTTTCAGAAAGTACTGATCGTTCAGCCGCTACGAAAAGATATCATTTCGCTTATCGATTATGTAAAAGCACAAATCTCGAGTTTAAAATAAACTGAGATGAAAATAAAAAAGGGTGCTTCATTTGGAGCACCCTTTTTTATTTAAAAAATAAATCTCCCGGTAATCCGGTAACTCTTTTGGTTCAGCAGCTTGATATGTTGCGTTTTCCTGATCTCATACAGGCTATCAGGAAAATACGAAAGGGTATCTCTAGAAGTGTAGAGTGTATTGGAATTACTCATCAGAATCTGGATTTTGAAGATCCTGTGATCCTTGTACTGTATCGTTAAAGACTTTACTGCTACCTTATCATTATCAGAAGTATAAGTATCTTCTGTTGCATTCTTTTGGCGGCTGAACAGACCTTGCCAGGCCGACTTATTGATATCTGCATCAGAAAATGCAGATAGTTCTTTCTGCCAGTCGCTGATTTTTATTTTTTTATGCTCTTCAGAATCATTCACCATTACCGCTTTATCAATCTCGGGATTTAGCTTTTGGAGGTGTTTTACTTCCTTCTCCATGAAGCCTTTCAGATCGAAGTAGGGAGAGGCGGAATTTTGTTTTTTGGGAGCTGCAGAATCACAACTCCCCAAAAACAAAACAATTAGGAAGAGGAATAAAGAATTCCTCATTATACCAGGGCCTTTCCTGTCATGATCGCAGGTTTTTCTATACCCATAATCTTAAGAATTGTAGGCGCAACATCCCCTAGTTTTCCATCAGCAATGCTCGTATAATCTGTGCCAACAAGAATACATGGAACCAGGTTTGTTGTATGTGCAGTGTTTACAGAACCGTCACCATTGACCATATATTCGGAGTTTCCGTGATCTGCCAGAATGATAAATGAATAACCATTTTCAAGACCTTTGGTAACCACAGCCTGGGCACAGCGGTCGGCAGTTTCTACAGCTTTAACTACTGCTTCAAATACTCCGGTATGACCCACCATATCAGGATTCGCAAAGTTCAGACAGATAAAATCTGCCCAGCCCGACTCCAGTTCCGGGATGATGGCATCAGTTATGCCCTGTGCGCTCATCTCTGGTTGTAAATCATAGGTAGCAACCTTTGGAGAAGGAATCATAATCCTTTTTTCATCTGCAAAAGCCTGCTCTCTGCCACCAGAGAAGAAGAAAGTTACGTGAGGATACTTTTCAGTTTCGGCGATTCGGATCTGATGTTTATGATTTTTCTCCAGGATCTCGCCCAGAGTTTCACTTAAGTCATCCTTGGTAAAGATCACTTTTACGTTCTCGAAGTTATCATCATAACTGGTCATTGTCACATAGTACAATGGCAATTTGTGCATATCTACGTCCGGATAATCATTCTGTGTAAGGGCGGCAGTAATTTCACGTCCCCTGTCAGTTCTGTAGTTGAAGCAAATGACCACATCATCCGGTTGAATTGTAGCAACCGCCTGACCATTTTCTGTAACCACGATAGGTTTCACAAACTCATCAGTGATACCTTCGGCATAGGATTTTTCGATCGCAGCAACAGGATCTGCCGTATGCTCGCCGATACCTTTTGTCATTACATCGTATGCCTGTTTTACACGTTCCCAGCGTGAGTCTCTGTCCATGGCATAGTAGCGCCCAATTAAACTTGCAATTTTTCCGGTAGAGGTTTTCAGGTGCTGGTCAAGGTCTTTGATAAAGCCAAGACCAGAATTAGGATCTGTATCCCTGCCATCCAAAAAGCCGTGAATAAAGACATCTTTAAGACCATTTTCATTAGCGGCATCGCACAAACCTTTTAAATGATTGATATGGGCATGTACACCACCATCAGATACCAGTCCGATAAAGTGAACAGCTTTTTGATTCACTTTTGCATATTCAAATGCATCAGATAATGTTGTATTTGTTTTGATGGATCCATCGCTGATCGCTTTATTGATACGGCCGAGTTCCTGATATACCACTCTGCCTGCTCCAAGATTCATGTGGCCAACTTCAGAGTTTCCCATTTGTCCTGCAGGCAAGCCTACGGCCTCACCTGAAGCTTCAAGTTTGGAGTTGGGGTATTGCTGAAGCAGGGAATCAAAGAAAGGGGTGTTTGCTGCGTATGCTGCATCTGATTTATCCTGTTTTCCGTAACCCCACCCGTCCAGAATGAGGAGCATCACTTTTTTATTGTCCATTTGAATAGTATTGATATTTCGCCGGTTTTTAAAACCTAACAAATATAGTCCTATTGGTGTTTGATCAATAATCTAATTGAATTTTATGATCTCTTAATGGCATAATTTGTGTGCAAATTTATTGTTATCTTTAGAGTATGATAAGACCATTACTTCCGGTACTGTTGATATTGACACAGATATGTAGTGCTATGGCCTTTCAGGGCGATATTGTAGATACTTTATCTGCATTGTTCAAGTCCGCAAATTCAAAGGAGATCAGTAAAAATTTCTCGTCTTCGGTAGAATTAGGTGTAAACCAGGAAGAAGATGTGTATCCTAAAGCACAGGCTGAACAAATACTGAGAGAATTTTTTACTAAAAATCAGCCACTGAGTTCTGCTGTGGTTCACCTGATAAATACCAATCCAAATTACCGCTTTGGTATCCTTGCGCTCAACACTAAGAATGGCAAATTCAGGGTTGCTGTGACACTGAAAAAAACGTCAAATACCTTTTTCATCACGGAATTAAGGATTGAGCCGGATAAATAATAACGTTAATTTATGTTAAAAATGCTATTTTTGATCTAAAATACTAGTTTTGGATAAGAAATTAATAGACCTGTTTATAAAGAATGCCATTGCTGAAGATCTCGGTGATGGGGATCATACATCACTTTCTACCATACCTGCCGGCGCAACCGGTAAAGCAAAATTATTGGTTAAAGAGCCTGGAATCCTGGCCGGAGTAGAACTGGCGATTGAAATCTTTAATCAGATAGATGCAAACCTTCAAACAGAAATTTTCATCACTGATGGAGAGACTGTCAGCTATGGGGATATCGCATTTACAGTTGAAGGCAGTACCCATTCAATATTACTGGCGGAGAGATTAGTGTTGAACTGTATGCAACGGATGAGCGGCATTGCAACTAAAACCAACCGCATTGTAAAGTTACTGGATAACTTTCCAACCAAACTGCTTGATACCCGCAAAACTACTCCCGGACTACGATACCTTGAAAAATGGGCTGTACGTATAGGTGGGGGTGTTAACCACAGAATAGGTTTGTACGATATGATACTCATCAAAGATAACCATGTAGATTATGCTGGTGGTATTACCAATGCGATCTCCGCGGCGAATCAATACCTGGCCGATCAGGGCAGGCAACTCGAAATTGAGATAGAAGTAAGAGATATTGCAGAACTGAACCAGGTACTTGAAAAAGGAATGGTAAACAGGATCATGCTGGACAACTTCAATTTTGATGACCTTCGTGCTGCCGTAAAATTGATAGATCATCGTTATGTAACTGAAGCTTCCGGTGGAATTACTGAAGAAAATATAACGGAATATGCAGAATGTGGTGTTGATTACATTTCCATGGGAGCGCTTACGCATTCGGTTAAGAGTTTAGACATGAGTTTAAAAGCCTATTAGAAGGTATGATATCTATCTTTTCTATATCTGCAGTTATTTTAGCTTACCTCTGTGGTTCAATTCCTACAGCTGTATGGATTGGTCAGGCATTTTATGGTATTGATGTCAGGGAATATGGAAGTGGAAATGCAGGTGCAACCAATACTTTCCGGGTATTAGGTAAAAAGGCAGGTATTGCAGTAATGACGATTGACATTGCCAAAGGATATACGGCAACTAAACTAGCCTATTTTATTGGGCTTTCAGTTACCGGTCCGCACAACTCCTCGCAATTTGTAAATTATGAACTGGCTCTGGGCGTTACAGCAGTTATGGGCCACTTATTTCCAATATTCGCCGGTTTCAGGGGTGGCAAAGGCGTGGCGACACTTTTTGGAATGATTTTGGCAGTTAACTTTCCGGCAGCGATGCTTTGTGTTCTTGTCTTTGTCGTGATCTTGCTGGTAACAAAATATGTTTCTTTAAGTTCTATTTGTGCAGGTTTTACTTTTCCACTGGGAATTGTTTTTGTACTGCACTCTACAATTAAGTCAGAGGTTTTATACAGTATGTGTGTTTGTGTCCTCATCCTGGTTACCCATCAGAAGAACCTGGAAAGGTTACTCAAAGGTAAGGAATCCAAAGTATATCTGTTTAAAAAGAAGCAGCGTTAGCATACAGCTTATAGTTCACAAAGCAAATACTTGACGTAAATTATAGCCGCTGAAAACAAATATTTACTGATGAAAAACCAACTAAATTAATACTGATGAAGAAGTTAATACTAACAGGAATTACTGCAGCGATTTTGCTGAACTATGGTTGTTCCACTGTTCCGCTTTCCGGAAGAAACAGGATAAGTTTTGTGAATGAGAGCGAAATGCAGACTGCCGCTGCACAAAGTTATTCAACACTGCTCAAAGCTCCTGAAACCAAGGTTTTAAATAATGCAGATGCAGTAAGGGTAAAGAATATTGGTCAGAAGATAGCTGCGGCTGTTACCAGATATATGAATGCCAATGGTTATGCCTCGCAGATTGACGGGTTCAAATGGGAGTTCAACCTGATTGACAGCAAAGAAGTAAATGCATGGTGTATGCCCGGTGGTAAGGTTGCTGTGTATACAGGTATTTTGCCGGTGACAAAAGATGATTCAGGACTGGCAACAGTGATGGGCCATGAGATTGCACACGCTATTGCGCACCACTCTTCTGAAAGAGCTTCTAAAGCTGCCGTAGCCCAGGGCTTAGGCGGACTCTTAGGGGCAGCTACAGGTGGTCAGTCTGCTGCAACACAGGGAGTGATCAACCAAGTTTACGGTATTGGTGCCCAGGGTCTTTATCTGCTGCCTAATTCGAGAACACAGGAATTGGAGGCAGATCACCTAGGACTCATATTTATGGCTATGGCGGGTTACAATCCTTCAACAGCTGTAGGTTTCTGGCAGCGGATGGCGGCACAAAGTCAGGGCGCACAAAAACCCTCAGAGTTCTTTAGTACTCACCCTTCAGATGCTACAAGGATCGCTCAGATCCAGAAAGATCTTCCTGAAGCACAGAAATACCTTAACTCTACTACAGGCAAGCCTGTAAACTAATAAAAGATTAAAATTAAGAATCTGAAGGGCCGGTTTACCGGCCTTTCAGCGTTTTAACAATTGCTGAAGCCTTCAGCAGACATTCCTCATATTCTGCTTCTGCCGATGAAGCATAGGTAATTGCACCTCCCACCTGGAATGAAAGGTACTTACTGCTCTCATTATAGAGTATACTACGAATCACTACGTTGAAATCAAAATCTCCATCGGGTTCAAAATATCCGAATGATCCCGAGTAAATACCTCTTCTGCTACATTCGGTTTCCTCAATCAGTTCCATGGCCCGCACTTTAGGTGCCCCAGTCATTGAGCCCACAGGGAAAGTATTTTTCAAAGCCTCAACAGGATGTATCAAAGGATCAACTGTGCAGCTGATGGTAGAAATCATCTGATGAACCTGTGGAAAAGTGTAAATCCCAAATAGCTCCTCTACCTTTACAGACCCTTTAACTGCGCTTTTGGTAAGGTCGTTTCTCACCAGGTCTACAATCATCACATTTTCGGCCTGCTCCTTTGTGCTATTCAGCAACCCAAGCCTGATCTTTTCATCTTCCTCCGGATCTGAACTCCGCTTTGCGGTACCCTTGATCGGTTGCGAAAACAATTGATTTTTTCTTTTGCATAAGAAACGTTCCGGGCTGGCTGAGAGAATATATTTGTCTGTCAGTTTGAAGAATCCCGAGAAGGGGGTAGGTGATACATCTTTTAAATTCTGATAAACCTGATAAGGATTGATTGCGGCCTGCTCAGCGAAGAATTCCTGACAGAAAGTGACTTCGTAGATATCTCCCAGGGAAATCGACTTCCTGAGTTTTTCTACTTTCTCCAGATAGCTATCCTTATCCATCTTTGAAAGGATAACAGGGATTATGCCGGCAGATGCCGGAGGCAGTTTGATGTTGCTTATTGTATTCAGCAGCTCTTCGGGGCCTGTGATTATCGTTGGCAGACCGTCTTTTACAGCGATCAGAAACTGCGGTACAAAAAAGAAAACATCAGGGAATTGGAGCTGATCCGGGTGTGCAGAATTCAGTTCCTCCAGTTCGTTTTTGAGGTCATGTCCCAGCATGCCAAACATCCATCCGGGATGCTGCTCATAGAAGTCTCTCAATCCATTAAAGGCAAGACCTGCTGATTCTGTTATCTGATGTTGTGCTCCTGCCGCCAGCAGAAAATCATATTTGGAATAAGGATCACTGTACTGATTGGAATCAAGACAGCAGCAAACCTCGAACTGAGTTGCCCAAAGTAAGGCCTGTTGTTTAAATATCGATAAATCCTGTGTATTCATTGTGCCCATAGAAATGAGGGGAAATAAATAAGGCGGCAAACAGCCGCCTTATTTATTTGATGATTCTAGTTAAGAATCAAAGTCTGTACCCTGTCAGGGCCAACAGAAAGGTATTTTACAGGTACTCCAAGTTCCTTTTCCAGGAAGGCCATATAATCAGCCAGCTGTGCAGGGATTTCTTCCACCTTTGTGATTTTAGTAATATCAGTTTTCCAGCCTTCAATTGCTTTCAATACTGGTGTTGGTTTGATAGAGATAATGTCATAAGGCATATAGTCGATTGTTTCTCCATTATGCTCATAATGCGTGCAGGCATATATCATATCAAAATCACTCAGCACATCAGCTTTTGTCATTACCATTTCAGTAACACCGTTAAGCATGATTGCATATTTCAGTGCAGGAAGGTCAATCCATCCGCATCTGCGGGGTCTGCCGGTAGTAGCACCAAATTCATGACCCACCTGGCGCAGTTTCTCACCCACTTCATCTTCCAGTTCTGTAGGGAAAGGTCCGCTTCCTACACGTGTGCAGTAAGCTTTAAAGATACCCACCACACTTCCGATGCTGTTTGGCGCAATGCCCAAACCTGTGCAGGCACCAGCAGTAGTAGTATTAGACGAGGTAACAAAAGGATAAGAACCGAAGTCGATATCCAGCAGTGTACCCTGTGCACCTTCTGCAAGAACTTTTTTACCTTCTTTCAGGTAACCGTTCACAAAATGCTCACTGTCAACATGAGGAATAGTTTTTAGGAATTCTACAGCTTCAAAGAAAGCGGCCTCTTTTTCTTCCAGGTCGTATTCAAAGTTGTAGTGCGAAAGCAATTCTTTATGTTTTGTTACCAGTTTGGTGTAACGTTCTTTAAAATCTGGCAATGTAGTATCCCCAACACGAAGACCGTTACGTCCGGTTTTATCCATGTAAGTTGGTCCGATACCTTTAAGTGTAGAACCGATTTTATCCTTACCCATTTTCTGCTCATTGGCAGCATCCAGTAACTGGTGTGTTGGCAGGATCAGGTGTGCTTTACGTGCAATCACCAGTTTGCCTGTGGCAATTGGATCATGACCAGCCTTTTTAAGGTTATCTAATTCTCTTTTTAAAATGATGGGATCGATTACCACCCCATTACCAATCAGATTCATGGTTTTCTCGTTAAAAATACCGGAAGGAATGGTATTTAAAACAAACTTTTTGCCATCAAACTCTAAGGTGTGGCCGGCATTCGGTCCGCCTTGAAAACGAGCTATCAAATCATATTGCGGACATAAAACGTCAACAATTTTTCCCTTGCCCTCATCGCCCCATTGCAGGCCAAGAAGCACGTCTACTTGCGTCATTATTTTAATTTAAGAAAAGATTATAATTGTGTTCTGTTAACTTGCATTTTTGATTTCTTCCTTGTTTTTGATCGTGGCTTTGGCCGAACAGTCAAAGCAGGTACCATACAAATTTAAAGAGTGGTGTTTGATGTCAAACTTTAATAAGTCGCCCACCATAGATTGAATCTGGTGGATACGCGGATCACAGAATTCAACCACTTTTCCGCAATCGATACAGATAATGTGGTCATGCTGATGGTAACCGTAAGACTTCTCAAACTGAGCCATATTTTTTCCAAACTGATGTTTGGTCACCAGATCGCAGGAAACCAGCAGTTCCAGTGTATTGTACACTGTAGCCCTGCTAACGCGATATTTCTGGTTCTTCATATGGATGTACAGTGTTTCTACATCAAAATGATCATCTCTGGAATATATTTCTTCTAAGATCGCAAAACGCTCAGGCGTTTTTCTCAGACTTTTATTTTCGAGGTAGGCTTCAAATATTTTTCTAACCAACTCGCTGTTGTGGTGTGTAGACATAGTTTTAAAACTCCTTTCAAAGGTATCAATTTTTAAACAGAACTATAAGATTTATTCAAATTTTACGCATCGAAACGCGTAACTCCGGTTACGCCCTTCACTTCTAAAAGGTTTTTGATCAGGTTGTCAAGGTGCTCTTTATCATTTACAAAGATCATAATTGACCCGTCAAAGATACCATTATCTGTATCAACGGTGATAGAACGCATGTTTACCTTAAAATCATTTGAAATAACTTTAGTAATATTATTGATCAGACCTACATCATCGATACCTACAATGTGTAAACCTGTAAGGAAGGTCAGCTCTTTGGCTTTGTTCCATTTTGCCTTTACTACCCTGTATCCATAATTGGCCATCAGCTGGGCGGCATTGGGACAGTTGGTGCGGTGGATCTTGATACCTTCACTAACGGTTACAAAACCAAACACATCATCTCCCGGGATGGGATTACAGCAGGCAGCCAGCGTATAATCTATTTTCTGCAGGTCTTCACCTATCAGCAGGATATCCGATTCCGGACCTTTAACCTTATTTAATAAAGCTTCAATCTGCTGGCCATCATTCTTCTCAGTACCTTTATTCTCAATTTCTTTCTCGCTGGCAACATACTCCTTCAGGTCCTTTAATTCAATTTTACCGTTGGCTACTGCGATAAAAAGCTCCTGTGTGGAAGCCAGTTTAAAGAAATAACTCAGCTTATTCAGATTGTCTGTATTATAAGTGATTTTCAGGGATTTCAGCTTACGCTCCAGTGTTTCCTTGCCTTCCTCAGCAATTTTTCTTTTCTCCTCCTTCAGTGAAGATTTTATTTTGGACTTGGCTTTCGCTGTGACAACGATATTGAGCCAATCTTCTTTAGGAGTCTGCTTGCTGGAAGTGATGATCTCCACCTGGTCGCCATTCTGCAATTTGTAAGACAGCGGCACCAGCTTGTGATTCACCTTGGCTCCAATACATTTCGCACCTACATCGGTATGGATCTCAAATGCAAAATCCAGTGCCGTGGCACCCATTGGGAGTTGGATCAGCGCACCTTTTGGGGTAAATATGAAGATCTCATCCGAGAAAAGATTCATCTTGAAATCATCGAGGAAGTCGAGCGCATTAGCCTCCGGGTTATTCAGCATCTCCCGTACTTTCATGATCCACTGGTCAAGCCCATTGTCATTGCTCGATTCTTTGTATTTCCAATGCGCTGCAAAACCTTTTTCTGCAATCTCATTCATCCTTTGAGTCCGGATCTGCACTTCCACCCATTGTCCTTTAGGACCCATTACCGTCGTGTGCAAGGATTCATAACCATTTACCTTGGGCGAAGACACCCAGTCCCTCAGCCGGTCAGGATTTGGGCGGTACAAATCGGTAACAATAGAATATGCCTTCCAGCAATCTGCTTTTTCATTTTCAGGGGTGCTGTCCAGAACAATCCTGATGGCAAAGAGATCATATACCTCTTCAAAAGGTATATTCTTCTTTTTCATCTTATTCCAGATGGAGTGGATCGACTTTGGTCGTCCGTAGATGTTGGCCACAAAGCCCTGTTCAGCCAGTATTTCGTTGATAGGATCTACAAAACGCTTTACAAATAAGGTACGTTCTGCTTTCTTTTCGTTGAGTTGGGTAGCAATAAATTTATAGGTATCAGGCTCCAGATATTTCATGGACAAATCTTCCAGTTCGGATTTGATGGCATACAATCCCAGCCTGTGTGCAAGTGGTGCATACAGATAAATTGTTTCTGAAGCAATTTTCAACTGCTTGTGCCTTGGCATGAAATCCATGGTACGCATGTTATGAAGCCTGTCCGCGAGCTTAATCAGGATTACCCTCACGTCATCTGCCAGGGTCAGCAACATCTTTCTGAAATTCTCTGCCTGCAGCGAGCTGTTGTAATCAAATACGCCGGCGATCTTTGTTAATCCGTCAATGATCTTGGCGGTTTTCTTCCCAAACTCCCGTTCGATATCCTCCAGTGTGATGTCAGTATCTTCGACTACGTCATGCAACAGCGCACATACAATGGAAGTTGTTCCCAGGCCAATCTCTTCAGCAGCGATCTGTGCCACGGCAATGGGATGATAAATATAAGGCTCTCCGGATTTTCTGCGCATCTCTTTATGACTTTCGAGAGCCATATCAAATGCCTTCCTGATCTCCTTTTTATCACCCTTCTGCATGGTCGGCTTACAGGCGCGCAAGAGTGCCCGGTATCGCTTCAGGATTTCCTGCTTTTCTGCTTCTAAATCAATCACTAAGGTGTTCTTCATTGTATTTTTTTCGTAATAATTCTAGCTAGTCAAACGTTTAAAGCTATATTAGATTCAGTTATAAACCTAATGTATTAAATTTACTTTAACTTTGTGGGAGTATAAATTTATGAAATTTTGCAGGTTATTTATTCTGTTATTTGTCATTATTACCACAGAAAGGCTAAATGCTCAGGAGAATCCTGCGTCTTACAAGTTTCCTCCAAGGGGTAAGAATGATACAATCAGGGTAGCCTCTACCAATGATAACGGTGAAATGATCCCTTGGATGTCTCTGAATGAGGTAGTTATCTATGCGGAGCGTATCTTCAAAAGTCCTGCTGACCGTGCCGCTTATAACCGTCTCCGTTATAATGTCTTAAAGGTGATGCCATACGCACTTTTTGCAAAAAGAAGGTATGAGCAGCTGGAACGGGACCTGGCTTTAACAACAGATCGTAAAGAACACAAGAAGTTAGTCAAACAGTGTGATCAGGAAATCAAGCAAATGTTTAAAACAGAGATCAAAGAGCTGACGATCACACAGGGACAAATACTCACTAAACTGATCGACCGTGAAGTTGGGCGTACCACTTACGAGATCGTGAAAGAAACCCAGGGGGGAGTAAAGGCCTTCCTCTATCAGTCCGTTGCCCGTGTTGTGGGCCACAATCTAAAAAGCACTTACAATCCCGAAGAAGAAAGGGATATTGAAGCCATTATTGCTTCTTCAGGATTTTACCGGCAATAATGATCATACAAGAATAATCACACACATGAAATTAGATATACTCGTATTAGCTGTCCATCCCGATGATGCGGAACTGGGTTGTTCAGGAACTATTTTAAAACATATTGCCCTCGGGAAAAAAGTAGGGATCATTGATTTTACCAGGGGCGAATTAGGTACCCGCGGAACTGCGGAAACCCGTGATGTCGAAGCCGCAGACTCAGCAAGAATCCTGGGCCTCCATGCCCGCGAAAATCTGAAATTTAAAGATGCGTTTTTTAAGAATGACGAAGCTCATCAGCTGGAAGTTATCCGCATGATCAGGAAATATCAACCGGAAATTGTGTTGAGCAATGCTTTGCGCGACAGGCACCCTGATCACAAACGCGCGGGCGACTTGTCAAACGATGCTGTATTCCTATCGGGATTATCAAAAATCAAAACTTTTGAACAGGGTACAGAACAACAGGCGTGGAGGCCACGGTTATTGTTACAATATATCCAGGATACCTATATCGAGCCTGATGTAATTGTAGATATTACGCCTTATATGGAGACCAAACTGGAATCTATCAAAGCATTTAAAACCCAGTTTTTTAATTCTGATCTGGATGAACCTCAGACATATATCTCCTCACCAGAGTTTTTTGAAAGTACCATCGGAAGGGCAAGGGAATTTGGCAGATCCATTGGAGCTACCTATGCTGAAGGTTTTACCTCCCGCAAACTTCTTGGCGTAGATAATCTGTTTGACTTGCGGTAGATACTTCTGCCGGGGGTATGAAAGATAATGTATTATTCCTTATTTTGGGATAAATTGCAAAAAATTGTAAGAGATATAAGCTGATGAAGAAATTATTTTTAGCATTAATGATAGCCTCTCCGGCTTTGGCATGTGGCCAGCAAAATGGAGAATTTACACTCAACGGAAAGATTGGTACGCTAAATTCTCCCGCTAAAGCCTACCTGAGATATATAGCAAATGAAAAGGAAGTAATTGACTCTGCTGTTCTGACCAAGGGCTCTTTTATGTTTAAAGGGGTAGTGGGCGGACCAACACTGGGGCGTCTGATCCTGGACCATAAAGGTGAGGGGTTGATGAAACTGGACAGGACTGCGGATAATGAGGTGGTCTTTCTGGAACCGGCAGTAATCACCATTTCCGCAAAGGATTCTATTAAAAATGCGGTCATCACAGGCTCAAAGCTGAACGATGACAATGTAAAATATATGAAATTTATAGCGGCTCCTGTTCAGGGCATTGCTGCTCTAAATGCAGAATATGGTGCTGCTCCTGAGGAAAAGCAAAAAGACCAGTCCTACAAAACCGGAATGCAGGAACGTTATGAAAAATACGTAGAGCAACTGAATGGGCTTCAGGCTGACTTTATCAAAGCAAACCCTGATTCTTATTTCAGCCTTATGGCCTTGCGTGAACTTGCAGGTGAAGGCAGCATCGATGTGGCAAAGATTGATCCTTTATATCAGGGGCTTTCTGAAAAAATCCGTGCTACAGTTGCAGGTGTAGAGTTGGGCAAAAGTCTGGATGCTGCCAGAACAACGTCGGTAGGGGCGATGGCACCTGATTTTACCTTGAATGATGTAAACAATAAGCCGGTGAAGCTTTCCAGCTTCCGGGGAAAATATGTGCTCCTCGACTTTTGGGCATCATGGTGTGGTCCATGCCGTGCTGAGAATCCGAACGTAGTTGTTGCCTACAATAAGTTCAAAGACAAGGGCTTTACTGTGCTGGGGGTATCCCTCGACCAACCGGGTAAAAGAGCACAGTGGCTGGCGGCGATTGCCAAAGATGGCCTTACCTGGACTCAGGTATCGGATCTTAAATTCTGGAACAGTGAAGCTGCTCAGTTGTACGGCATCAATAGCATACCGCAGAACTTCCTGATTGACCCATCAGGAAAAATTGCTGCAACAAATTTAAGGGGAGAGGAATTGCAGTCGAAACTGGCTGAGTTACTTAAATAGATTCCTTTCGTTCATCCTGGAAAGGATGTTTCGTGACAATAACATTGCCTACGGCAGTTTTTTCATACATCGCCACACATGATGTATTGAAAGAACTGCCGAAGTTTACCTTTCCGGGCGAAAGTTCTGAAGGTACCGGACTACCCTCCAGAAAATAATAAACTTTGGTCGTTCCACCTTTATGATGTGGTTTGTAATTTCCATAGGTTTCCATTTCCGACCAGACCGTATCCTTTACGGTGACAGCGAATACATATTGAACAGGGCCGGTATTGTTTTCATTTCTATATTCAGCAACCTGCTTAAAGCCTCCTTTTAAGTCTCCAGCACCCGGCTGGAAGAAAGTGGCCTTCAGCATCCAGCCTACTAAAAATAAAACCAGAACAATCAGGAATGTATTTATTTTTCTGTTTCTCATATTCCTACTAAAATTTTTTCCATGACCTCTATACCCAGGTCAATATGGCTTTTCTCTACAATAAGGGCAGGGCGGAACCGTATCGTCTGCTGGCCACATCCCAGGAATAATGTATGGTGTTCCAACCCTTTCCTGATAAAAGTATTACGCATCTCAGAGTCAGGCAAATCAAATGCGCAGAGCAGTCCTTTGCCTCTAACATTGCTGATCTGATCATACCTCCTGGCAAGGGCTTCCAGTTTTTCTTTCAGATACTGTCCAACCTCTGCAGCGTTTTCACAAAGTTTATCTTCATCAATGATCTGCAGGATCTGCGTTGCCCTCACCATGTCCACCAGGTTACCGCCCCAGGTAGAGTTGATTCGCGAAGGTACGTTAAAAACATTGTTTTCTATTTCATCCACTTTAGTACCAGCCAATATACCACAGACCTGCATTTTCTTCCCAAAAGCAAGAATATCCGGACGCGCCTTTTCAGTGTAATGCTGATGGCACCAGAACTTACCTGTTAAGCCAACTCCTGTCTGCACTTCATCGTAAATCAGCAGGGCTTCGTTCTCATCAGCAAGATCCCGGAGCTGAATCAGAAATTCCTCGCGCAGGTGATTGTCGCCACCTTCAGATTGTATGGGTTCGATGATGATTGCACAGATATCATCCTTATTTTCAGCGAAAGCCTGTTTGATCTGAGCGATAGAGATTTCTTCAGAAAGAAGGGTCTGAATCAGGTTATCCCCCTCCTGTGGAAAGGTCACTTTTGGTACAGAAACCCGCGGCCAGTTAAATTTTGCAAACCATTTGGTCTTTTCCGGAGATGTATTGGTTAAGCTCAGGGTATAACCTGTTCTTCCATGAAAGGCTTTTTCAAAGTGCAGTACCTTGAATCCTTTTTCCTGCTGATATCCACGGGCAAAGTTTTTCTGAACCTTCCAGTCCATTGCTACTTTAATGGCGTTTTCAATGGCCAGTGCACCGCCCGCGATAAAGAAGGCATGTGGCAGGTAATCGGGAATACCAATTTTTCCAAATGTTTTTACGAACTGGGCATATTGCTGGGTATATACATCAGAATTGGATGGGTTTGCCATTGCCGCCAATAACAGATGATGCTTGAAATTTTCGTCGTTTAACATCTTAGGATGGTTATATCCCAGAGGGACAGAGGCGAAACAGGTGAAAAAATCCAACAGATTACGGTTGTATTTGGAGTCATAGAGGTAGGCTCCTTTGCTTTTCTCCATATCATACGTGAGGTCAAATCCATCAGCTAAAACGTGCTGGCTTAACGTTTCATTTACCTGTTCCGGGGCAACAGTAAGTTGATACATAGTTTTATATTTTGGTTCTGTCAAATGTATGAAAAACAGCCTGATTAACAAATCCAGGGCATATTATAGGGACTATTGCAGAGATAGATGATAAATCGTTTAATCATGATCTTCGATATTTTTCATCTTATTTATTGTGCCATTTAATTAAAAAAACTATCGTTCTATTTGCTAAGTTTCATTCTGCACAGGCTGATAAAGGGTAAAATGTTTATTTATTTTCAATTCCTCTAAACTTTCTTTAATTTTATATCTTGTCAAAACAGATAAAGACTTGTAGTTTAGTCTTGACTAGATCAGTTTGATAAAGAAAAAACACAGATGCTGAAAACTGACAGACAGGTACTTGTAGAAAGTAAGCCAGAAAGCATACGAAGTCTTTATGATAAGTATGCAGGGGTGCTATTGGGCTATGTTCAAGAAATCGTGAAAGACCGCAAATTAGCTGAAGACTGTTTAGTGCGTATATTTTGTCAGCTTTCTGAGGAGTTTGGAGATGAAAACTCTGAAGGTCCCCGAAACTGGGCACAGCTGCAACGGTATGCCAAAGTGAAGTTAGTGTCATACACTGCGGTTTCAGGAAGAGCTATTGCAAACGGCGAGACGTTCCGGCTGTCTGATGATCCCTATCTGGCAGCATTGTCAGCAGAACAAAAGCAGATCTTTGTTGATATCTACTATTACGGGAAAACGGTTGCGATACTTGCAGCAGATTTAAATAAAACTGAGGAATTCATTCGGAAGACTTTGAAAGAGGCTTTCGCTATACTGAGAAAAAGTGGTGAAAATTAACGAATACATAGAAAGTGGAGTGCTTGAAGCGTATGTATTAGGTTCGGCCTCAGAAGCAGAAGCCAGGGAATTATTATATCTGAAAGCAAAACACCCGCAAATTTCGGAAGCGCTGAGGGATCTTGAAATAGACCTTGAGCATATTTCACAGAGCATGGCTATTACTCCTCCTCCGGGCACCTGGCCAAAGATCGAAGCCAATATCAATGAAATCATTAAAGCCCGCGAATCTGATGCTTTAACCATTGATATGCCTTACAGAGACAGATCTTCTGAATCCTCTAAATCCCGTAAGAGCAGCCAGTTTGTAGAAGTAGAAGCAGAATCCGGACATATGCGGATCAGCAAAATATGGAGATGGATCTTTGCAGCTGTATTCCTGCTGGGCAAAATATTCCTGGCCTGCGCCATTTATTTCTATATTGAGAATAGTCATAATGAGAAAGAGATAGAAATTTTAAAAACTGAATTGCAGCAGATCAAGTCTCTCAGATAATATTTTCTCAGAACTTAAGACTTTGCGCGGTTCTGCTCTTCTTCAGATCCCTTATTTCTTTTTCTCGCTCCTTTAATGGCGCTGCTACCAAAGTGATAAACCCCGGTCAGGCGTAATATCCTGGTTTCCTCTTTCGCATTGTAAACGTAATCCTGTCCGGGTATTTTGCTCCTGGAGACATATCTCAGCGTGTTGAAGACATCACTTGCAGCAAGCTTGATACTGAGTTTTTTGTTCAGCAGCATTTTACTTAATCCCATATCTACACTGTATAACTCCCTGTTTGAAGCGGTGCCCTCAATATTTCTGGAATTATAATATGCTGAAACTTCGGCACTCAGCGTGGGATTTATGGTTAATGTTTGTGTGCTGTTGATATTGAATGAAAGTTTTCCGCTTTTAAACGCTGCGCCAAACAGCTCAGGAGAGGTAAACCGGTTGTAAAAAACAGTCAGATTATTACTTGTGGACCACCATTTTGTGAGCGTAAGCGGAACATTTATGTTAAAATTATAGCTGTCCAAAGATGCAAGGTTTCTGTATGATGCCGCGAGGGTTTTCCGGGCTGTATCATTCAGGGTGACGAAGGCAATGACATCACTGGTGTGGCTGTAGCCAAGACTGGTGTTGATCGTCTTTTTATACGACCAGGAGGCTTCGAATGAATTAGTGTACTGAGGATTTAAAAATGGGTTTCCCTGAGAATAAGTATAAGCATCAAGATAATGTATAAATGGATTTAAGGAAGAATAATTTGGTCTTTCGATTCTTCTGCTGTAAGAAAGACCTATCTCATGGTTTTTGGAAAGTACCCGATTGATGAAAACAGTTGGGAAGAGATTCAGATAGTGGCGGTTCACGGTGGTCTGGGTTTCCAATGAATAACCTTTTGAATTTGTCTGTTCTGCTCTTAGCCCCAACTGTAAGGTTAAGCTTTTGAGTTCAGCACGGAAATTGCCATATGCAGCATTGATATTTTCATCATACATAAAGTGATTACTTTGACGGACGTCATTTTGCCATTGATTGTCTCTGAGGTTATCAATGATGGTAGTATTCTCCGTATTGACGAAACTGCTCTTTAGCCCGGCGTCCAGTTTCATTTTTTTGCTGAAGGGATACGTGTAGTCTGTTTTAACTACCCATATTTTAACAAGTGAAGGTGTTGGATTTCTAAAGGTTACTGTTGGCCTGATCAATTGCCCGTTGACATCATACCAGCTGTTATTATATATGTCGGTTTTATCTCTTTTGTACCTGGAGAAATCGGCATCGAAGCTAATTTCCTGGCCTGCGGTATCTAATACACCTTTATAATTCAAATTATAGGCCGTGTTCCGGTAAGTATACCGGGTTGGGTTTATCGCCTTCAAAGTGGAATCTGTCAGATGAGGATCCTTACTGATCCGGGTATTGATATCAGTTACCTGATTCGCTTTGGTCAGATAGCCGTTCAGTGCCATCCCTATGGTATGCTGATCATTGATGAAATAATCCAAGCCTGTTTTATAATTGGTATTGTTTCTGACCCCGGAATAGCCACCACTCTGGTCAAAGAATGTCTGACCGTTTTTTGTATTTGTCACACGGTCAACTTCCTGATCCGTAAACCTTTTATTTCTGGAATAGTTTACATCTCCAAAAATATTAAACTTCTTTTCTCTCTTGTTGAAGGTGAGCCCACTGTTTTCCTTATCATATCTGCCATAACCTGCGCCAGCAGTTACGGTTCCATTAGTTCCGTAATTCCTGTTCTTTTTGAGCCTGATATTGATGATGCCTGAATTGCCGGCAGCATCATATTTTGAGGAAGGGTTCGTAATCAGTTCAATGCTGGAAATGGCATTTCCATCGGTAGCATTCAGTAAGTTGGCCACTTCCTCATTAGAGAGATAGGTCAGCTTTCCGTCGATCATCAAACTTACGCCTTTTTTGCCCCGCATGCTGATGTTGCCATCTTTATCTACACTTACCCCGGGTGCTTTCCTTAAGATTTCCAGTGCAGTATTCCCTGTGGCCAGGATACTGTTTTCAATATTCAGTACGGTTTTATCCACCTGTCTTTCTAACAGGGGTTTCTTTGCAACGATGTTTACACTGTTCAATTGTTTTGAGGTTGGGCTGAGTAAGATATCTCCGGAAGTGTAAGCCTGGTGTTGCTGATCAATTCTAAAAGGGCCTTTGATCACCCCGACATAGCCGATCATATTAAACGCAATCAGATAAGCGTCCTCAGGCAGGTGGTCAAAAACAAAGCTGCCCTCAGCAGAAGTTATAGCGCCTTTTACAACGGTAGAATCCTTTGCCCTGAGCAATGCTACAGAAACATCATCCATAGGTTTTTGATGGTCGTCAACCACATTTCCTGTGAGGTGACCATTGTTCGGGGTTTGTGCCTGCGTAACCAGGGACAGGCACAGCGTAATCGTACAAACTATTGTAGCTAAATTCTTTCTCATGAGGACGTACATGCGACCCGCATCACTTGGCTGCTGCCTGCGGGTAATTAAATAACAGTCAATTTTATTTTCTGTAAATTTAATTCAAGTATGTCCCGGGGTAAACCCCCTATAGCGGGGGTTTTTAAAGCAATTTTTCCTTCATTCCCATGATCCCGAGCAGTCCGCCGGTATGCAGGGCCGCGATCTTCTCATGAGACTGGAAGTAGTGTTGAGCTGCCAGGTCTTCAATGGCAAAGAACATCTTGGCCGTATAAACCGGATCGATCAGAATGCCATGCCCTGCGCTGAAATCTCTGATAAACCGGAGCAATGCTGGCTGGGTCTTCGCATATCCCCCAAAATGATAACCGGTGTGTAAAATCAACGAAGCTGTTTCCGGGACGTATTTTTGAATATCATCCCTGATAAAATCAGCGCCCTTTAAAACTGGTATCACATGTAGCTTTGTTTTTAAGCCTGCATCCCGAATCCCCTGTAGTAAGCCTGCAGCTGTAGTTCCTGTGCCGGCTGCACAAAACAGATGATCAAGATCCTGCGGAAGTTCTGCAATAATTTCAGCGCAGCCTTTTACCGCTTCTGCAGAGGCACCGCCTTCATTGATAAAATAAGCACTGATATCTCCGGCAAAGTGCTGCTCAAAACATCGTTGTTTATCTCTGTAACTTTCTCTGTCTGTAAATATCAGGTTCATTCCATACAACTGGCAGAGCAGCAGCATTTCGTTCAGTACCTTTTCTCCCCGAACAAAGGCAGTTGCCTGCAGACCGGATCTGGCAGCAGCGGCAGCGGTGGCCACTAAGTGGTTTGAATACGCACCGCCAAAAGTGACCAGGTGATTCTTGCCCTTTTCTGCCGCATCCTGCAGTATATACTTTAGCTTGCGCCATTTGTTTCCCGAGATATAGGGATCGATCAGGTCATCCCTTTTTATCCATAAATCAGTCAGAACCGGATGATTCAATTGTTGCAGGGGACTGTTCAGTGCTGTAAACATCAGGCAAATATAAATCATTATGCTGTGCCAGCTCATTTCTTTCGAGAAATGTAATTGTTAAAGGTTAGTTTTGTAAACTGAATCATAAAATTAAGAATGGAAAATACCAACAGCGGACTGGAACTGGAAGAGCAGGATTTATACGAGCATTTTAATATTGTTGTTGATGGCGGTCAGTCGCCATTGCGTATAGATAAATTCCTGATGCAGCGCATGCAGAATGCCTCCAGAAACCGCATTCAGAATGCGATCGATGCTGGTAACGTGCTCGTGAATAAATCTACAGTAAAGGCCAGCTATAAGGTGAAGCCCGCAGATGAAATTTCGATCGTATTTCCTCATCCCCCGAGAGATACAGAAGTTTATCCTGAAGATATTCCATTGGATATTGTATATGAAGACAATGACCTGCTGATCGTTTACAAACCTGCAGGGA
This sequence comes from Pedobacter sp. MC2016-15, assembly GCF_026239695.1. Taxonomy (GTDB): domain Bacteria; phylum Bacteroidota; class Bacteroidia; order Sphingobacteriales; family Sphingobacteriaceae; genus Pedobacter. The sequence goes on from NZ_JAPIVS010000004.1 coordinate 45,454, forward strand.
TGGTAGTACATCCGGGTTTTAATAACTATACAGGTACATTGGTGAATGCCCTTGCATTTCATTTTGAGCAGCTGCCGCAATTGCCTGGTAATGAAGGCCGTCCCGGACTTGTGCATAGAATTGATAAAGATACTTCAGGGCTGCTGATCATCAGTAAGAACGAGATCACCATGACCAAACTGGCCAAACAGTTTTATGACCACAGCATCACCAGAAAATATATTGCCCTGGCATGGGGTGATATTGCGGAAAATGGCACAGTTTCTGGGTATATCGGCAGAAGTGCAAAAAACAGAATTGTTATGGACGTCTATGATGATGAAGAGAAGGGCAAATGGTCTGTTACACATTATACTGTTTTAGAACGCTTAAATTATGTAACCCTGATCAGTTGTCAGCTCGAAACAGGACGCACGCATCAGATCAGGGCACACATGCAGCATATTGGGCATCCCTTATTTAATGATGCCAACTATGGCGGAGATAAGATATTAAAGGGAACAACGTTTACGAAGTACAAGCAATATGTTGCCAACTGCTTTGAAATGTTACCACGACAGGCACTGCATGCCCAGACCCTGGGTTTCATACATCCTACAACAAAGGAATATATGGAATTTGAGGCACCACTTCCTCCGGATTTTGAGGGAGTATTGAACAAATGGAGAAACTATATTGTACAGGCATAACAATTAATGCAACAGGAATATATCTTACATAACGATGAGTTCATTGCTATAGATGAAAACGTATTCACGGTAAAGAACCGTGCTTTCAGATATGGTGATGGTCTTTTTGAATCTATGCGCATGACGGGGGGCAAGTTGAATTTTGCAGACCTGCATGCCGATCGTTTGCAGGCAGGTATGAACGCCCTGAAAATGGATGGAGGCTTTTTGTTTGATGAGTATTTCCTGAAGCAAAAAACCGCTGAACTGTGCAAGAAGAATAAGCTGAAAGACAATGCCAGGTTTCGTCTTTCCGTGTACCGCGATGCGGATGGGTTATATACACCTGAAAGTAATCAGTCGGCTTATGTACTGGAGGCTTCAGCAATCCATGAACGTGGGTATGAACTCAACAAAAAGGGGCTGATCATCAACGTTTACGATGAGATCACCAAACCGGTCAATAAACTTTCAAATTACAAGACCAGCAATTCTTTATTATTTGTGATGGCCGGGCTTTATAAGAAACAGCACCGGCTGGATGAAGCATTTATCCTCAATCAGAATGGTTTTCTCTGTGAAAGCATCAGCTCTAACGTTTTTGTAGTTTACGATAAACAAATCTATACCCCTGCACTTTCTGAAGGTTGTATCGCCGGTGTGATGCGTAATATCGTGATGCAAACAGCAAAAGCCAACGGTATTTCCATTGTTGAGGCACAGATTAACCCCGAAGTACTCAATGAGGCCGACGAGGTTTTTATTACCAATGCAACTACAGGTATCCGCTGGGTGATGGGCTATGGAAGAAAGCGTTACTTTAATGAAATCACCAAATCCTTAAGCACAATGCTAAACGCCCTGTAGATTTAGAGACGCATTCCCCTTAAAAAGTCATTGACCATCATCCTTTTTTTGCCTTCGTACTGCAGATCAATCAGAGTGATAAAGCCATTAGCTGCAGCAAACTTTAAAAAAGTCTTTCCATCGGTGACATAACTTCCGGGAGCAACATCTGGCTGGATTTCCTCGTACTCTGCCTTAAATATTTTGATGGTTTTCTCGTTCAGTTCTGTAAATGCAGTAGGATAGGGGCTAAGACCACGGATCAGGTTGTATATGGTTTTTACAGGCTGGGTCCAGTCTATTTTACAAAACTCCTTAAAAATTTTAGGGGCATGTTTCAAATCCTCCGAAGCCGTTTGAGGCTGCTCCTGAAAGCTGCCCTCATTGATAGCTTTAACGGTTTTTAGGAGCAAACCCGCACCAGCTTCCATGAGGTGGTCATGCAGATCGCCCGCGGTATCATCATCGGCAATAGCCACTTTCTCGGAGAAAATCACATCACCCGTATCAATTTCGTGTTTGAGAAAGAAGGTTGTTACCCCACTTTCAGTTTCCCCGTTGATGATTGCGTGGTTGATGGGGGCTGCACCACGGTAATTGGGTAGCAGAGAAGCATGCAGGTTGATTGTTCCTTTTGCCGGCATATCCCATACAATTTCCGGGAGCATGCGGAAAGCGACCACTACCTGCAGGTCTGCATTCAATGAACGTAATTCTTCTATAAACTCAGGATCTTTTAATTTCAGGGGCTGCAAAACCTTGAGACCTTTCTCCACAGCGTACTTTTTCACCGCACTTTCCTGGAGTTTTTGTCCTCTGCCTGCTGGTTTATCTGCTGCGGTAACAACGCCTGCAATGTCGTAACCATTTTCGTATAAGGCATTTAGAGAGGCTACTGCAAAATCGGGGGTACCCATGAAAACTATCTTCATTTTTCTGTGTTTAAGAAAACAAAATAAGTAAAAATTTAACGCATATTTTGCTCAAAGTATATGGTGCAGACGCCGGAAGAGATTAAAGAAAGTGGATTAGTATATGTTACTGACAGTATGCCTGGTATTTACAGGAAAGGTAAACCCGGTAAATTTTATTATGAAGATAAAAATGGGGAGAAAATTACTGACGAGGCACAGCTTGACAGGGTAAAGGCGCTTGTACTTCCACCGGCATGGACCTCTGTATGGATTGCACAAAAAAAGAATGCCTATCTGCAGGCTACAGGTCTGGATGCTGCGGGGCGTAAGCAATACCGGTATCATCCAAAATGGACTTCACGCAGGTCAGATCATAAATATTTCAGACTACTGGAATTTGGGAAGGCACTTCCGGCAGCCAGAAAGAGGATTGCTAAAGATTTGAAGAGGAAAGAATACGATGAGCAGAAAGTATTGGCTATCTGTGTGCAGGTGATGCAGAAAACACTCATCCGCGTTGGTAATGAGTCCTATGCACAACTTTATGGTAGTTATGGTTTGTCTACGCTGAGAACCAAACATGCCAAAGTTGATGGCAATACGCTAAAGCTAAAATTTATCGGCAAAAAAGGTGTTAAACAGGAGGTCGCGCTCAAAGATAAAAGTCTGGCGAAGATGGTAAAAAGCTGTATGGAGATTCCTGGTCAGGATTTATTCCAGTATTATACCGAAGGAAAAGAACATAAGGCTGTAGATTCAGGTAAAATCAATGATTATATAAGAGAAATCACAGGCAGTGATTTTACTGCCAAGGATTTCCGTACCTGGGGTGGCACGCTGGAGGCGCTGAGGCAGCTGGCAGTATGCTCTGGCAATATTGAAGATGAACGGCCTAAGAAGAAGATCATTGTACAGGTGCTCGACTGTGTAGCTGTCAAACTCGGGAATACCCGTGCGGTATGTAAAAGTTCATACGTCTATCCGCTGTTGCTCGAAGCTTTTGAAAATGACCAGCTGGCAAAGTACCTGAAGAAAATTCATGTGCAGATGCCGAATACCGAGAAAGCCATAGAAAATGATGAAAAGGTGCTGATGAAGTTTTTAAAGGAAGCGCAGAAGCAGTTGAAAACCAAGAAATAAAAAAAGAGGGATAAAAACTATCCCTCTTTTCTTTAATCTTTTGCCGGAGCTTTTTTGATAGGATCAACAGGCTGTTCCTCCCTTTCCCGCTGTTTTGCAGGATCTTTATATTGTGGATTATCTTTTGTATAATCTTTATCCTCAGGCTTTTTTACAGCTTTGTTTCCCTGGTCAACTTTATCTTCAGGAACAGGCTCCTGAACATTACTGCTTGGTTTGTCGTTTTTCTTTTTTGGTTCAGTATTCATATTCGTAGATTTTTAAGTTAAGGATACAAAAGGTATTTCTTGCGTATCTCCTTGTAGCGGCTTAAACCGGGTTCCCAGCTTGCCCTGATCTCCTTTTCAGATTTACCTGCGATGATCTGTTCCTTTAGGGTATACACTCCCGCAAGCTTATCAATACTACCCATTTGCTTACTCAGTTTCATATTGAAGAAGTCAGCTTTGTTTGGGTAAGCTTTATACAATTCGATCAGCCACTTAATATTTAACGTTTTATCCTTTCTAATGTTTGAAATATCATAATTTCTGAGGTCTAAACCATAACAGGCCTGGTCCTGGTGCAAGGGTGTTTCTGCCATTCCCTTTATACTTTTTGGGGTGAAGGAAAACTTGTATTTTCCTTTCAGTGCCGGTGCTCCCAGTACACTAAATGGAAACTGAGTACCGCGACCCTGACTTAAATATGTGCCTTCAAACAGGCACAGTGTAGGATATAATAAAATTGATTGCTGCGTATTGAGATTTGGGGAAGGCTTCACGGGCAATTCATAGGGCATGTCATGGGAATAGTTGGCTACTTCGATGATGTTGATATTACACTTCAGCTTGTTGTTTAACCAGCCTTCGCCATTCAGCATCTGTGCATATTCGCCAACAGTAAGTCCATGAACGATAGGTATAGGCTTTAAACCGATTCCCGACACCAACCGCGGATCTAATACAGGGCCATCTACGTAAAACCCGTTTGGATTGGGCCGGTCCAGAATCAGCAGCTCTTTTTTGTTTTCAGCACAGGCCTGCATCACATGCTGCAGGGTATTGATGTAAGTGTAAAAACGGACACCCACATCCTGGATATCAAAAACCATGATATCGATGTCCGCTAAATCTTCCGTGCTGGGCGTATTGTGTTTCCCATACAGGGAGATAGCCTTGATGCCTGTTTTCTCATCGATGGCATCGTTTACGGTAATGCCCGCACTGGCATCACCTCTGAAGCCATGCTCAGGGCCAAAGATCTTCACGATATTTACCCCAACCTTGATCAGGCTGTCCACGCTGGTCATTTGACCTATTACAGAAGTAGGATTAACCACCATGCCCACACGCTTACCCTTCAGCAGCGGCAGATATTTCTCCGTCTGTTCTGCACCGGTAAGCATTGCTGATTCAGTTTTTTTTGAACTGTCTGCCACAAGTACGGATGTTGATATGTTTGTACTTTTAGCTGCTTTCGGACTGGCATCGCAGGCCTGCACAGCAAGGACCAAAAGAGCGAGCGGATAGGTTAATCTTGGGAATAGTTTCATTCAGTACCTTTTTTAATTAATTATAGTTGAATTTAAAATCAAATAACCATTTTTGCTAAGTTACAGTTTATTGAAAAAATTTGAATACAGAATATTTCATAGCCAGGCGTATTGCCATCAAATCTGAGCGTACCTTCTCCAAGTTGATTGTTCGTATCGCTATCTCGGGCGTAATGCTCAGTCTGGCTGTAATGATGCTTTCTGTAGCTATAATCAAGGGTTTCAAAACAGAAATTCAGGAAAAAGTAAGGGGTTATGTTGGAGATGTCAGGGTCTTCAAACTGGATCTTAACAATTCTTTTGAGCTTACACCTTTTGTGCCCTCATCAAAAACGCTCTCCGATCTTAAAAACAATAAAAATATTCTCTTCTATCAGCCCTACGCCACCAAACCGGCAATTATTTCAGCCAATGATGAAGTGGAGGGTATTAACTTCAAGGGGATAGACAGTAGTTTTAACTGGAATTATATCCGGAAGCATCTGGTGACAGGCAGGGTGATAGATTTTACCGACAGCCTTAAGGCCACCAAAGAGATCATGATCTCTGCTTTTACTGCAAACAGGCTCAAGCTGAAAACCGGTGATACCTTTATCATGTATTTTGTGCAGAATCCGCCACGCAAGCGTCCTTTCAAGATTGTAGGTATCTATGATATCGGGGTCGAAGAAATTGACAAAGGTTTTGTGTTGGGCGATATCAATATCATCAGGAGACTGAACAACTGGGAACCCAACCAGATTGGTGGAATAGAAATCAGGCTGAAGAATTTTTCAGCGCTGCAGCCGGTCTCTGAAGAGATTTATTCAAATCTGGATATGAACCTGAAATCAGAATCTGTGCAGGAATATTTTCCAAACATCTTCACCTGGTTGTCATTGCTGGATGTCAATACTAAGGTATTGCTGATCCTGATGATGATTGTTGGTGTGATCAATATGATTACGGCCCTGCTGATCATGATACTGGAGCGTACCAATATGATCGGGATGCTGAAAGCCTTCGGAATGACGGATTACAGTGTGATGAAGGTCTTTCTTTATAACGCACTGTACCTGGTAGGGCTGGGACTGCTGCTGGGCAATGTACTGGGGCTGGGACTGGGATTTTTACAACAGTATACCCATATCTTCAAACTCAACCAGTCATCTTATTATTTGGCGTATGTGCCCATTGAATTTCATCTTACAGATATCCTGTTGCTCAATCTCGCAACACTGGTGATCTGTTTGCTTGTACTGATACTGCCTTCCATGCTGGTGAGCAGGGTATCTCCCCTCAAAGCCATCAGGTTTAAATAATTTAATATGCCCCGCAGATCTGTAAGCTGCGGGGCAATATCAAAAAGGGTCAATCTATTTTACCTTTTTTACATAGGTATCTAACCAGTTATTCATCTCCCATAACATGTGTAGCAGGTTTTCCTTGCCGCGGTAGCTGTGTGCCTCGTAAGGTAAAAATACAAACCTCGTCGTGCCACCAAATCCTTTAATGGCGTTAAACAAACGTTCGCTGTTAATCGGAAAGGTTCCCGGGTTATCATCAGAATCACCATGGATCAGTAAAAGCGGGGTTTTGATCTTGTTGGCATAGCTAAACGGACTCATCTCATAATACAACTGCGGCACATCCCAGTAGGTACGCTCTTCGTTCTGAAAACCGAAAGGCGTTAAGGTTCTGTTGTAGGCACCGCTGCGGGCAAGTCCGGCTTTAAACAGGTTGGTATGAGCCAGCAGGTTGGCCGTCATGAATGCTCCGTAGCTATGTCCGCCCACAGCCATACGGTTCCTGTCGCCCACTCCCAGGTCTGAAAGTTTATTAATTGCGGCTTCTGCATTTGCTACCAGTTGTTCTACATAGGTATCATTTGGTTTCTTCCCTTCTTTAGCAACGATTGGCATTTCCGCTTCATCCAGCACCGCATATCCCTGAGTTACCCAGAAGATTGGGGACGCCCAGCTGATCATCGTAAAACGGTCTTTTGAACCCCTGATCTGTGCGGCATCTGTGGCCGAGTTAAATTCCCGCGGGTATGCCCATATCAGCGTTGGCAGGGGGCCATCTTTAGCTTTGTCATAACCCTTTGGCAGATATAAATTACCTGTCAGGTCTACACCATCCGAGCGTTTGTAAGAGATCTTTTCTTTGATGATACCCTCCAGCGAAGGATAAGGATTGCTGAACTGCGTCACCGCTCTGTCGGCGATACGTAGTTTAAGGTTTTTGATAAAGTAATTGGGAACATCTTTCTGTGATTCCCTTCTTGTCAGCAGAACCAGCTTGTTCGCATCGATGACATCGGCAACATATTCAAAGGTACCTTCAGCACTACGCCAGATCACGTCGTTCTTTTTGGTATCAAGGTCAAACTTCGCCAGAAAAGGCAGGTCACCTTTAGGCGATGAACCTACGGTATTATTCATCAGTAGTTTCGTTCCGTTATCTACAGTTTGTACCACACTGCGGCCAAAGTTATTTTTTGTAGTTACAGGAGTTCCCGGGTTGTTGTACGCATCCGTCTGGTTCACTGCGTAAAGCGTTTCAACATTACCCGTTGAAGGGTTATAACGGCTTACTTTACTGGTTTGCTTACTGCGCAGACCTTCGTATACGAGGGCCATTGTGGTATTTCCCCAGACTGTGCCGCGATAACGGGTTTCAGTTTTGAACAATTCTTTTGCACTGCCATTGAAAGGAGCACTGAGGGCAAATACAGCATCATGAAACTGCACCTTGTTTTTGATCAGCCCGCTGTCCAGTGGCTTTACCCATGTGAGCGTTGCAGCCTCATCATCGCGCCAGTCGTAATCACGCGTAACATTTTGTGTATTGTCATATCCTGATGGAGTACCTTCGGTAGAAGGGAGCTCTGCCAGCACCTTCACAGTTTTGCCGCTAAGGTCTGTCACTTTCACGGTAGAAGGAAACCCACGGGAGGTCACCAGGTAAGAAAAAGGTTTGTTGATGGTTTTCTCGAGCAGGTATTTTTTGTCGGGAGATACATTGACATTGGCATAAATCGCCGGTTTTCCAATGAGGGTCTGAACCCCGTTTTTATATTGTACCAGTTGCGAGGTGCCAAAAAACTCAAACAACTGTTCGTCGTAAGGAGATCTGATCAAATCCTGGAAAGTAGCACTGGGAGAAGTTTTGCCAAGGTTTTGCTGTACGGTAGGGCCTTTGGGCATCAATGGTTTTTGTGGCATTGCCGATGCTGGTTTTGTAGCCACCCTGTAGAGAATGGTTTCAGAATCGATCCAGCTTATCCCGTTTCCTAAGATGACGTTCAATGGCTGTTTGTTCACTTTAGTGGCTTTCGCCGTTGCTACGTCGATCACGTAAAGATCTACTCCCTTTGCTGTGGTATTGGTAAAGGAGATTTTGGTATCCCCGGGATTCCATTCCGGAATACCGGCAGCAAGAGGCACCGGCAATCCGCTGATTGCGCTAGTTTTGCCAGTTTTAACATTCTGCAGGCTGAAGTTGCTGATGTAAGACTGCCTGCTGAGTGAAAAGTTTGCCGGGTTTATCCTTAAACCTGCAATCCGTACTTCCGGCATAGCCAGCTGTTCTACAGAAGAGTAGGTGTTGCGTTCGCTGAGTAAAATCCATTCGGCTTTGCCGTCAATGCTGATGGTTGGGGTAGGTTTCGCCAGCAGCAGGTCGGCCATGGCTTTTGGAGGCAGCTGGTAGCTTACTGCATCCTGGGAAAATACGCTTAGTGATGTGCTCAGTATAAACAGGCTGAGTAACGTTCGTTTCATTGGAGTAAATATTAGTTAATGCGCTAATTTACAATTTCCGGCAGCAGATCATACCGGATGTTGGGCTTATTTGCGTAAATTTGCTGCAATATCAATTTTAACTGTAAAACTGTGTCGTTAGATAAATTAAAACTTAGTAAGTCCCTGGTAACAGCAATGACTGATGCCGGCTACTTAACCCCGAAAGAAATTCAGGCAAAAACAATGTCGAGAATCCTTGGGGGACAAGATGTACTTGCTGTAGGACCTGAAGGATCGGGGAAAACAACAACTTATATTCTTGGGGTTTTGATGCGTTTAAAATACACAAAGGACGACGCGCCGAAGGTGCTGATCCTGGTGGCCGACAAAGACCGGGCTATTGCTGTAATCGATCAGTTTGTATCGCTCAGCAAAAACCGCGACCTCAATATCGTGGGTCTTTACGGTACTGGAGGTGTAGAGGCAGAAATCAATGAGCTTGTGCTGGGTATTGACATCGTGGTAGCCACGCCACCACGTGCAAGGGCCATCTATCTGAAACTGGGCTTAAATCTCAGCAAACTGCAGACATTTATTGTGGATGATGCTGAGCTGATCATCAAGCAGGGCATGCAGCTGCCGGTATGTGAGCTGGCCAGAAGTGCAGGAAAATGCCAGCACCTGGTTTTTACAGAAGTAGTTCATGAGAAACTGACCAAGATGACAGATCAGTTTATGAACTTCCCAACTACGATCGAAGTGGAAGACTTTGGAGATACCAAAGCTGAAACTGTCAGCCAGGTTTTATACCATCTCCCTAACTACAAGACAAAAGTAAATCTGCTGCATCATCTCCTGCGTGATGATGAGGTTTTCGATAAGGTAGTTGTATTTGTGAATACAAGATTAGCTGCACAGAAACTGACAAAAAGCATTGCCAGCAGTAAAGAGATGGAGTATTCCATGTTAAAGCCCCTGCATTTTGATGAAGATGGCTTTGATGATTTCGAAGACTTCAAGCAAAGTCCTGAAGCCAGGGTACTGGTAGTTGCCAATGAGGGCGAAGGCGCTTTAAACCTGGATGGATTGCCTTTCATTTTCCATTTCGAAGTACCTGAAGAAAAGGAAACTTTCCTGAGCAGGATCATCAAAAATAAAGAAAATCCTGAAGAAGTAGTGGCTATCACTTTTGCTACCGATATGGAGCTGGTACAGGTGAAAAAGATCGAGCAGTCTATAGGACAGAAGATGGAGATTTCAGATCTTCCTGAAGAGCTGCTGATCGAGAAACAAACAAAGGCAAAAGCTCAGGATAAAAATCGCGTCGTAAAAACCAAGACTGATGAGCCTGCCGGTGGCGGAGCGTATCACGAAAAGAAAGAGAGCAACACGAAAAACTATAACTACGGCATTGGCCAGAAGGCTAAGATGACCATGAAGAAAAAGCACTCGTAGAAAGTCCTTATTTCAAAGTCTTCGCTTCGTTCCAGTAAACATCCATTTCTGCAAGTGTCATATCCTGGAGCGCTTTTCCACTTTCCTGGGCCTTGCTTTCGATATACTGGAACCTCTTGATGAACTTCTTGTTGGTTTTTTCCAGCGCATTTTCGGGATTGATCCCGATAAATCTGGCATAGTTCACCAGTGAGAAAATCAGGTCGCCGAATTCGCTTTCTGCTTTCTCAATGTCTATGGCTTCGTTATCTACGGTATTGTACTCATTTTTGAACTCTGCAAGTTCCTCTTCAACCTTGTCCCAAACCTGCGTCTTGTTGTCCCAGTCGAAACCAATGCCACGGGCTTTCTCCTGTATCCTGCCGGCCTTCACCAATGCAGGCAGGGAGGCAGGCACACCGCCAAGAACAGACTTGTTTCCTTCTTTGAGCTTGATCTGCTCCCAGTTTCTTTTTACATCTGCTTCATCCTGTACCTCCACATCCCCATAGATATGCGGGTGGCGGTTAATCAGTTTGTCGCAAACGCTGTTCAGCACATCGACAATCGTAAAGTCGTTAGTTTCTGAGGCTATCCTTGCGTAAAATACAAGGTGCATCATTACATCGCCCAATTCTTTTTTAACCTCCTGCAGATCGCCGTCCAGGATCGCATCAGAAAGCTCATACGTTTCTTCTATCGTCAGGTGACGCAGCGTCTCCATCGTCTGTTTTTTGTCCCAGGGACACTCTGTTCTCAGGGAGTCCAGTATGGTTAACAATCTTAAAAACGCTGATGATGGATCTGTTGCTGTTACGGGTGGAATAGTATTGGGCATGATGATAAGGTTGAAAGGCAAAAGTACAATTTTCTATTCAGGTTCTTCCAGTTTGATCTTTTTGGTGATGCGGTACACTTTTCTCTTCTTCGAAGGATTAACTTTTTCACCCAGCAGGATTCCCCATGGTTTGAGTTCATCAACTCTGTCAAAGATGATTTTCAGCATCGCCAGATAGGGGATACAGAGAAACATGCCCGAGATACCCCAGATCATTTCTCCCACTACAATACCGATGAAGGCGAACAGGGCATTGATCTTTACTTTTGAGCCCACTACCAGTGGCATCAGGATATTGCCGTCAAGGGCGTGCACAGCAACAAATGCAATAATCACCAGCAGCACCTTTGCGGCACCGGCAGTAGCAAAAGTAATCAGGATACTGATGAGCAGCGCTGAGAAGATGCCTACATAGGGAACGAGGTTAAAGATTCCCGTGATCAGACCCAGGAGTACCGCATATTTTACACCGAGGATGCTCAGTACGGTCACCATCAGTCCGGTAACGATCAGCATCTGCAAAAATAAACCGAGGATATAACGTTTGGTAATGTACTGTATCTGCCCCACAATGTCACTCACCTTTTGTTCGTGCTCTTCCTTAAATACCGCCTTTAAAAAGGAGTAGAGAACCCCACGATAGTTCAGGATAAAAAAGGTAAACAACAGCAGGAAAGCCAGGAAGAGGAGCGTGGATGAAAGCGTCATCAGCGTAACGCCAACAACGGTAGCACTGGTGGCGATAGCATTTGCAGCGCTGTTTCTCAGATAATCTATCTGTTTGTGGGCATTTACATGGAAAGTTCTTGACACCCAGTGCTGCAGTTCTTCAAAGGAATGTGTAGCCTGTTGTTTCAGCAGCGGCCAGTCCTGTCCGAGGTCACTCAGCTGATTGGCGAGAAAAGCCATGATCCCTGCTATAACAGCGATCATCAACACGACAGAAACGATAGAAGCCAGGCCTCTTTTCAACCTGCATTTAAACTGCAGGAAATTTGCCAGGGGCAGGAGTAAAAAAGCCAGCAATACTGAAGCCATTAAAGGTGCCAGGATACTTTGTCCAAGAATGGCAAGGTATCCCAGGCAGATAATGGCAAATAATACCAAAGCCAGTTTGGCATAAAATGGGAGAGAGACGTTTTTCATAGGCGTGCTACCAGGAACTTGCTTCGTCCAGAATTGCTATATCTTCTACATTCAGTTTTAATGCTGCGGCCCTTGTGAGTTCTTCAAGTTGCGTCAGGCTGGTGACACTGGCGATCGGAGCCGTAACTGATGGTCTGGCAATCAGCCATGCCAAAGCTACGCTTGCGGGAGCAGAATTGTATTGTTCCGACACTTCATCCAGAGCCTTCAGAATTTTAAATCCCCTGTCGTTCATATAGGCTTTGATGCCAGCGCCTCTTTTGCTTTTTCCGAAGTCGGCCTCAGAACGGTATTTTCCTGTGAGGAAGCCGCTGGCCAGTGAGTAATATCCAATTACGCCAAGCTTATTGTCCAGACAAATCTGCTCAAATTCCTTTTCAAAGTTTTCCCTTTTGTACAAATTGTACTCAGGCTGAAAACTCTGATATTTCGGAAGGCTCAGGCGCTGACTGATGTCCAGGGATTCTTTCAATCGCCCGGCACTGAAGTTTGAGGCACCGATCCACCTGACTTTACCCGCTCTGATCAGCTGGTCATAGGCTTCCAGGCTTTCCTCAATTGGCGTCTCAGGATCGTCATAGTGCGACTGATACAAATCAACGTAATCTGTTTGCAAACGCTTTAAAGAGCCATCTATCGATGCGATGATATGTGCTTTCGCCAGGCTTTTTTTTCCGCTGCCCATATCGCCACCAACTTTTGTAGCCAGGATCACCTTATTACGGTTATTTCTTGCTTTCATCCATTTGCCGATGATCTTTTCAGATTCACCACCTTCATTTCCTTCTACCCATCTCGAATAGGTATCAGCGGTGTCCACAAAGTTGAACCCAGCTTCAAAGAAACCGTCAAGTATTTCAAAAGATTTTGCCTCGTCCAGTGTCCAGCCAAAAACATTACCTCCAAAAGTAATTGGAGAAACCAGTAGATCTGTACTTCCTAATTTTCTTTTATCCATTTTTATTGTCTTAGATCTATGAAGAACAATTTTAGGGATGACATGTTTGGGTGTTTTTTATAGCGCGCAGCATTTCCCTTTTTCCGGGTGCACCCGGCAGTTTCTCGATGCTCATGCCAAAACTTTTCAGTGCCCTCTTCAGCTTGCCGGTAATGGCATACGTGACAAAGATACCTCCGGGTTTTAGGAAAGAGCAGACATGGCCGATGATCTCCTCAGACCACATTTCCGGCTGATGCTGCACCGAAAAGGCATCAAAGTAAACCAGGTCGAAGCGCTCTTCGGTATGGAATTCCTGCAGCGTAATATGAGGAATGGTCAGCTGCAGGCGGCTGTTTACTGCTGTTGATTTTGTGAGCGCCTGATCATAGTTGCTGATAAAGTTTTCCCAGATTTCCGCAGGCACATACTGGTCATACAGCGTAGCGCTCAGTTCTTCGCGGCCTAGTGGATAAGCCTCGATACCTGTGTAATTGATGTGCAGATGTTGTTCGGCGGCAAAGGCAGCAGTCATCAGGAAATTCAATCCTGTCCCAAAACCGATTTCCAGGATTTGCAGGGGCTGATCAGGGAAGCTTTCCTGAGCATGTTTGAGGCCTGCATCTATAAATACATGTTTGCTCTCCTGCAGGGCGCCATGTTTGGAGTGATAATGTTCGCCAATGGTTTCGTTATACAAAGTATTGGAGCCGTCTCCTGTAGGGGTAATAATATTCATTCCTGCAAATTTATCCTATTTCCTTAAATTAGCTTAAATTATATTGATGATGGATATAGAAATGTTCCGGGAATATTGTCTGAGTCTGCCGGGGACTACGGAAGACGTAAAATGGGATGACAACCTCTGCTTCATGATAGAAAAAAAGATCTTTGTGATGAGCTCACTCTCAGGTGGAAATCTGGCCATGAAATGTGACCCTGAAGAGTTTGATGAGCTGATTGCGCGTGACGGTATCAGCCAGGCATATCATCTCGCAAAAAGACAATGGATAGGTCTGGCAGATCTGGAAGTGATGCCTGCTGCGGAACTGAAAAAAAGAATTGCCGAATCGAGACAGATGGTGCTGGACAAGCTGCCAAAAAAAGTCCGGGAAAAATACAGTGGCTAAAACTTTTATGACCACTATCATATCTGTGGGTGCTGTAACACATTATTTAAACCTGGTGATGACGATAGATTTGTTTCAAAATAAATCAAGTTATTATGAAAAGGTTATTCGTATTTGCAGCAATAATGATTGCAGGAATGAGCGTTTTTGGCCAGGTGGCCGATAGTAAAGTTTCAGAAAGTCCCTACAGGTGGAAAATCAGGCTCCGGGGTGTAGGAGTCCTGCCACAGGAGAGTGCCTCGGTTGGGGTAATTGGCGGGGATGCCAAAATCTCCAATTCATTTATTCCAGAACTGGATTTTACGTATTATTTTACCCCTCACTGGGCAGCAGAGCTCATACTGGGTACCACCCGGCATAAAGTCAGCACTGTGGGTTCAGACCTCAGCGCAATCGGCGCCGCCAGCAATGCCAGTGTTGATCTGGGCAAGGTGTGGCTGCTGCCACCAACGCTGACACTTCAGTATCACTATCCTGTGGGAATATTCAATCCCTACCTTGGAGCAGGTATCAACTATACCATATTTTACAGTGCAGACCAGGGGCCGGTAGTGAAAGATATTGCATACAAAAACAAGTTTGCATTTGCAGCACAGGCCGGTGTGGACATTGATATCAGCAAAAGATTTTTTGTGAATATAGATCTGAAAAAGATCTTTTTGTCTACCACAACCACTGTTGATGGCGCTAACCTGACACCAGCAGCAAATCCTGAGCTTGCACCGGTTTTGGGAAATATGAAGGCTGATGTAAAAATCAATCCATGGTTACTGGGTGCCGGTATAGGATATAAGTTCTAAAAATACTTACCAAACGAAAAGCGCCGCCCTGGTATGATCCGGGGCGGCGCTTTTGCTCAGGTGTGGTTCTGGCTTACCACATTCTGATTCTGTCTTCTGGTTTTTTGTACAGCTTATCGCCTGGCTGCACATCAAATGCTTTATACCATGCATCCATATTTACAGGTGCACCGATTGTTCTGAACTCACCCGGAGAGTGTGGATCAGTTTTAATCAGCTGTGCAGCACTTTCAGGAAGGATATTTCCTCTCCATACCTGTGCCCATGACAGGAAGAAGCGCTGGTCAGGAGTAAAACCATCAATTTTCTCGTTAGACTGACCTTGTTTAGTAAGTTTGAAAGCTGTGTAGGCAGCATTTAAACCACCCAGATCACCAATATTTTCGCCCATCGTCAGTTTACCGATAACGTGTACCGTATCCAGCACGGTGTAGGCATCAAACTGTTCGCCCAAAGCTTTGGTTTTAGCTTCAAAGTTTTTACGGTCTTCAGCTGTCCACCAATTGCGCAGGTTACCATCTTTATCATACTGGCTACCACTATCATCAAACCCGTGCGACATTTCGTGCCCAATTACAGCACCGATACCGCCATAATTAACAGCATCGTCTGCATCAGGAGCAAAGAAAGGGAATTGCAATATCCCGGCAGGGAAAACAATCTCGTTCATGGTAGCACTGTAATAAGCATTCACCGTTGGAGGTGTCATGCCAAATCGCGTACGGTCTACAGGTTTTCCAAGTTGTGATACCATTTCTTTATATCCCCAAACGCCTGTATTTCTCAGGTTTTGGAAATAAGTAGTACGCCCGATTGTCAATCCATCATAGTTTTTCCACTTCTCTGGATAACCGATTTTTGGAACAAATGCATGCAGTTTCGCCAGCGCTTTTTCTTTGGTAGCATCACTCATCCATTCCAGGCCTTTAATACGGATTTCAAATGCCGTACGCAGGTTTTTGATCAGCTCAGTCATCCTGGCTTTTGCCTCTGGTTTGAAGTATTTTGCTACATAAAGCTGGCCTAACAACTCACCAATTGCGCCGTCAGTTAATGACGACATGCGTTGCCATCTTGGTGTTTCTACCTTCTGACCTGTCTGAGCCTGGTTGAAAGCAAAGCTGGCCTTCACAAATGGAGAACTCAAACTTCCGGCTGAACCTTTCAGTACTGACCATTGCAGGTATGTTTTCCAGTCGGCCACACTTACATTTTTCAACATTCCGTCTAAAGCGACAAAGAATTTAGGCTGTGATACCAAAACTGTATCCTGCCCTGTTACCATTAATTTTGGTAAAATGGCATTCCATTTCAGGTTTGGAGTAGTAGCGCTGAAATCGGCTACTGTAAACTTGTTATACGTTTTATAAGGATCACGCATCTCTACGCGGGGCATCTGCGCTTCGGCCAGAGATTTTTCAATGGCCATTACCGTTTTTGCTTTTTGCTCCGCTTCAGCAGCAGAAGAGCCTGTAAGGGTAAACAGGGTAGTCAGGTAGGTTGTGTATGCCTGGCGGATCTTTACAGAACGGGCATCATCTTTCAGGTAATAATCGCGGTCGGGCAAAGTTGTTCCTCCCTGTCCCAGAGATACTACATATTTTGTTACATTTTTTCTGTCCTGTGCTACGCCGAAGCTGAACATTGGCGATCCGATACCTGATGTGCGCATCGATATTGCTTCATCGATCACACCCTGCAGATCTTTAATCTTGCTGATTCTTGCAAGATCAGCCTTGATCGGTGTGTAACCTAACTTTTCGATGGTTGCTGTATCCATTGCTGCGGCGTAAAAATCTCCTACGCGTTTTTTAACGGATCCTGCCGGGGCAGACTGATCAGCTGCTGCATCTTCCACGATACTTTTTACGGCATTGATATTAAAATCCCGGAGTTCATTAAAACTTCCCCAGCGTGTTTCTTTTGCAGGAACAGGGTTGTTCTTGATCCAGGTACCACTTGCGTACTCATAGAAATTATCTCCTGGTTTTACAGTCAGATCCATATTTGCAGGATCAATGAATTTTTTTGGCGCTTGTTGAGCATAGGATGTATAGCTTGCTGCTATAATGCCTAAGGCTGCCATGCAGCTTTTCAGATGTTTAGGTTTCATTGCTTTCAGTTAATAACAGGTACCTCAAATAAACCCTGTCAGGAATGATATAACAGGTTGAGTGGTACCGAAGGCTGAAAGTAATAAAATGTAGCTGCTAAAAGGTATTCTAATAAAAATATTACCTGTTAAACCAATAGTAGATCTTGGTCAGGCCGAGCTTTTTTATGATTAATCCCGGGAGTAGGGATACTTTGATCGTTTTCATAGCTGGATAATAATGAATTATATAGTATTAACATATTTTAACATTTATTATTGTGTGGATGTTAAAAATTATATTAATAGTCTCAGTAATTTGTGTCATACGACCCTCTTCCGGATTTGTTTCAGGCTGCGGTATCCCCAGCAGCTTTTCTTATTTACTATATTTGTGGCTGAACATAGAACCAAATACATACAACTGAACGCATAAATGGCTGAATTAAAATTTTTTACAGCGCGCTTAAAGCTAAGATTAGTGGAGATGGCAGATCTTGAAGCCATACATCTGCTGCATCATCTTGCAGAGACAGACCAATATAATACCCTGGGTATTCCCAAAGATCTCGAAGAAACAAATATTATCGTGGATGGCTGGATCAGCGACCATCAGAAACGTACCATCAAGAATTACACCTTTACAGTGGAATTTGAAAAAGGTGGTTTTATTGGTCTGATCGCCCTGAAACTTTCCTCTTCCAAATTCAACAGTGCAGAAGTTTGGTATAAGATCAACGTAGAACACTGGAATAAAGGATATGCTACCGAGGCCATCAAAGCTGTGATTGGTTTTGGTTTCGGCCGCTTAAAGCTGCACCGTATTGAGGCGGGCTGTGCTGTAGAAAACCTGGCTTCTATCCGTGTGCTGGAAAAAGCGGGTATGACTCAGGAGGGTAGAAAAAGGCAGATATTGCCGCTTAAAACCGGCTGGATGGACAGTTTTGAATTTGCAATTCTCGATGAAGAGTGGAAAGCATAAACATTCTCCTTCAAAAATCTTATTTTTGTAGTTCAACCCCGATATTTTTTATACGATAATGAGCATTTCTACTAAATACGATCCTGCCGAAACCGAAGATAAGTGGTACAGCTATTGGATGGAAAAGAACTTTTTTCATTCAGAACCTGATGAGCGTGAGCCTTATACAATTGTAATTCCTCCACCCAATGTGACTGGAGTCTTACACATGGGCCATATGTTAAACAATACGATTCAGGATGTGATGATCCGCCGTGCCAGGATGCAGGGAAAAAATGCCTGCTGGGTACCAGGTACAGACCATGCTTCGATTGCTACTGAAGCCAAGGTGGTAGCGATGTTGAAGGAGAGGGGCATCAGTAAGAAAGATCTTACGCGTGAAGAATTCATGGCTTATGCCTGGGAATGGAAAGAGAAATACGGAGGCATCATTCTGGAGCAGCTGAAGAAACTCGGCGCCAGCTGTGATTGGGAGCGTACGCGCTTTACGATGGAGGATGACCTCTCGGAAGCGGTGATCGACTGCTTTGTAGATCTTTACAAAAAGGGCAGGATTTATCGCGGTATCCGTATGGTAAACTGGGACCCTGCCGGGAAAACCGCAGTTTCTGATGAAGAGGTAATCCGTAAAGAGGTAAATCAAAAGCTTTATTATATCAAATACTCTATCGCTCCGGCCAGTGCCGATGGTGATGTAGAATACCTGACAGTTGCTACTACACGTCCGGAAACGATAATGGCGGATGCAGCGATTTGTATCAACCCTAATGATGAGCGTTATACACATCTGAAAGGTAAAACAGTATTCGTACCCCTGATCAACCGTGAGATTCCCATCATTGAGGATGAATATGTGACAATGGATTTTGGTACGGGTTGCTTAAAAGTAACACCTGCACATGATCTTAACGATTATGAACTGGGCGTAAAACATAAACTTCCGGTTATCGATATCCTGAATGATGACGGTACCCTGAATGAACTGGCTGTGATCCTGGTAGGCGAAGACCGCTTTATCGCAAGAAAGAAAATTGCGGTGCTGCTGGACGAAGCCGGTCATCTGGAGAAGGTGGAAGATTACAAATCACAGGTAGGATTCTCTGAGCGTACAGATGCAGCAATAGAGCCAAAACTGTCAATGCAGTGGTTCTGCAAGATGGACGAGATGGCAAAACCTGCTTTAGCCGATGTGCTCAATGGTGAGGTGAAACTGATCCCGGAGAAGTTTGTAAATACTTACCGTCACTGGATGGAGAATGTGCGCGACTGGAATATCAGCCGTCAGCTATGGTGGGGTCAACGTATCCCGGCATGGTATGATGATAAAGGCAACTGGGTAGTAGCCAAGACAAAAGAAGAAGCACTGAACGAGTTTCTTAAAGTAAAAGATATCGATGGCAAATTCTCTGAAGAGGAAGCCAATGGTTTTAAACATCAGCTGGCGCCTTTTATCAGGCAGGATGATGACGTGATGGATACCTGGTTCTCGTCATGGTTATGGCCGATATCAGTTTTCAATGGCTTTAAGGAGCCGGGAAACAAGGACATCAATTATTATTATCCTACAAATGACCTGGTGACTGCTCCGGAGATTCTTTTCTTCTGGGTGGCACGTATGATCATGGCAGGGCATGAGTTTATGGGTAAAAAGCCCTTTACCAATGTATACCTGACAGGGATCGTTCGTGATAAGCTGGGACGCAAAATGTCGAAATCCCTTGGAAATTCTCCTGATCCGATCGGCCTGATTGAGAAGTACGGTGCTGACGGGGTGAGGGTTGGTATGTTATTGTGCTCTCCTGCTGGTAACGACCTGATGTTTGATGAAAGTTATTGTGAACAGGGCAGGAATTTTGCCAACAAAATATGGAATGCCTTCCGTCTGATCAAAGGATGGGAAGTGGATGAAACATTGCCAAATCCTAATGAGCAGGCAATCCTGTGGTTCGAAAACCGCTTCAATGAAGCATTGGCCGAAATTGAAGATAACTTTAATCAGTACCGTTTATCGGAAGCGCTCATGACTACCTATAAACTGGTATGGGACGATTTCTGTGCCTGGTATCTGGAGATGGTTAAACCTGTTTATCAGCACCCGGTTGATGCCGCTACACTGAAGGCTACTATCGGATTTTTTGAGAAGGTATTAAGCCTCCTGCATCCTTTCATGCCTTTCCTTACTGAAGAGCTTTGGCATGATGAGATCTTTGGTGTAAAAGGTGAACTGGACTGCATTATTGTAGCGCCATACCCTGTTGTAGGTACTGCTGATGTTGCACTGCTGAAAGATGTGGAAACCGTAAAAGGGATTGTTGCAGAAGTGCGTAATATCCGTAACACCAAACAGATTTCACCAAAAGAAGCCCTGCCCCTGTGTATCAAAGTCAATTCTGCTATTGCCTACGATAAATGGTTAACGATCATTTCCAAACTGGCTAATATTACTGAGGTTGATTTTGTGAATGATAAAGTAAGCGGTGCCTCGGCATTTATGGTAGGGAACGATGAGTTCTTTATCCAGCTGAATGAAACTATCGACGTGGAAGCTGAGAAAATTCGTTTAAATGCAGAGCTGACGTATTTACAGGGATTCCTGAAATCAGTGGATGCAAAGCTGGGCAATGAGCGTTTTGTACAAAATGCCAAGCCTGAAATTATTCATAACGAAAGAAATAAGAAGGCTGATGCGGATGCAAAGATTAAGATTATCGAAGAGTCCTTAGCTGCGCTGTAGATTCAAAACGTAAAGACATACAGATACTATGATGCATAGATATCTGTATGTCTTTTTTATTTAGAGCGACTGGTATTCTGGTAATTCCTCAAAAAACCGGAATGCGGAGCTGATGTGGTCAATTTGTGCATAACAATGTTTCAAGCCATTAGTCACCACCAGCCACCGGGCCTTGTGTATAGAATTATATCTTGCTGCCTGGTCAAATACTGCCTGAGAAATTTTTACTGCGGGCGCCTTACATTCAATGACCATAATCCGTTCTCCGGAAGTATTAAAGATCACAATGTCGGTGCGCTTTTGTAACTGGTTTAGACTCAGTCCGCCTTCAATTTGTATCAGTGACCTCGGAAACTTTTTATCTTTGATCAGGTACTGGATAAAATGTTGCCTTACCCATTCCTCAGGTGTGAGAACAAGATGTTTCTTCCTTACCTCATCGAATATAAAATGCTGGTCTTCTTTCAGCGTAATCCTGAATGGATAGGGCGGAAGATTCAATGCTGTTGGTGTAAATGCCATTTGTGCAAAAATAACCTTTAATAATTAGTTTGAAGCCGTTACATTTGAATAATTTATGACTGCTTCCGATATTATAAAAGACCTTAAAGCTAAAAAGTTTAAGCCTGTATACCTCCTGCACGGTGAAGAACCGTACTATATTGATCAGATCATTCATTATATGGAACAGCATATTCTGAACGATATGGAGAAGGGCTTTAACCAGACGGTTTTGTATGGTAAGGATACTGATATGGCCACAATTCTCAATGCGGCAAAACGGTATCCGATGATGTCAGACTACCAGCTGATTGTGGTCAAGGAAGCGCAGGACCTCAAATGGTCTAAAGAAACAGAAGGAAGCAGTAAGCAGGCTGAGTTTGTACAGAGCTATTTTGAAAACCCGCTCAGCAGCACGATCCTGGTACTGGGCTACAAATATGCGAACTTCGATAAACGCAAAAAGCTGTTCAAATCGATCACTAAAAATGGTGTGGTCTTTCAGTCAGACCCTGTCAGGGATTACAAACTTGCCCAGTGGATCGAAGACCTGGTAAAGGAAAAGGGGATGAAGATCGCTCCTCAGGCTTCGGCCCTGATGGCAGAATATCTGGGTGCAGACCTGTCCAAGATCTCCAATGAGCTGGAAAAACTGATGCTCAATATCAGTAAGGAAACGACTATCGATACTGACCTCATTCAAAAAAACATAGGTATAAGTAAGGAGTATAATGTGTTTGAGCTACAGAAAGCACTGGCAGCCCGGAATGTATTGAAGTCAAACCAGATCATCAACTACTTTGCTGATAATCTCAAGGCTAACCCCATGGTCATGGTTATGGCAAACCTCAATTCTTACTTTTCAAAGATTCTGAAGTACCATTATCTTCAGAATAAAAATGATGCGGCCAAAGAGCTGGGTGTAAACCCTTACTTTGTGAAGGACTACGAGCTGGCGGCGCGGAATTACAACATGAACAAAACCTTTGATATCATCAGCTTGCTGAGAGAATATGACCTCAAAAGCAAGGGTGTTGACAGTACGGGAAATGTTACCGATGGCGAACTGTTAAAAGAGCTCCTGTTTAAAATGATACATTAATTTACCCTTAAATAAAACAATGAACTATTTTTTAGTTAAATCTGAACCTTTTAAATATAGCTGGGAACAATTCAATAAAGACGGGCGTACCTTCTGGGACGGTGTAAGAAACTACCAGGCCCGCAATAATATCAAGCTGATGAAAGAAGGCGACCTGGTTCTTTTTTACCATAGCAATGAAGGAAAAAATGTGGTTGGTATTGCTAAGGTAGTAAGGGAGTTTTACCAGGATCCCACTACAGATGACGCCAATTGGGTAGTGGTGGACTTGTCGCCGGTAGAAACACTTAAAAATCCTGTCTCACTGGAGCAGATCAAGGCTGAAGAAAGCCTGAAGGATATTTCGTTGGTAAAACAGGGCAGGCTATCAGTCATGCAACTGAAAGCTACAGAATTTGATAAGATCCTTGAAATGGGCAGCTAAAATATTTGCAGCACTGTTTACAGTGCTGCCTGTTTAGTTTTCTTTAAAAAATAGCGCCTTAAGTTCTTTGGCATCACTTGCGTCCATCTTGCCTGCCAGGATCAGGCGTAACTGCCTTCTCCTCAACGCACCGGCAAACAGTTCAATCTCTTCTTCAGTCTCCGGAGAAAGCTCAGGCACCGGAATAGGACGGCCACTCTGGTCTACTGCCACAAAAGTATAAAAGGCTTCGTTCGATTTGATACGGGTACCGGAAGGGATATTTTCCGCCCATACATCCATGCGCACTTCTACGGAAGTATGAAAAGCACGGGTAACCTTGGCCTCAATCGTGATCACATCCCCCAGTTTTATCGCATGCTGAAACGATACATTATCCACTGACGCGGTTACCACGATCCTGTTGCAATGTTTCTGTGCAGAAATCGCTGCGGCGATATCCATCCAGTGCAATAACCTGCCCCCCATCAAATTATTCAGGGTATTGGTATCGTTTGGTAAAACCAGTTCATTCATCACTGTGAGTGAATTTTTAGGATGTTTAGCTTTTGTGCTCATATTGGCTGCAAAAGTAAACAAAAAACTGCCAATCATGTTATGTCTGTGCGCTCATAGAAAAACGTATATCGAATAATGATTAATCAAACTCTGGTTCAGTATTTTCACTGGTACTACAACGACGAAATAAAATTATGGAAGAAAGTCTCTGCTGAGGCTAAATCACTGAAAGACTTAGGAATAACCGGAGCGTGGCTGCCGCCAGCCTACAAATCGACAGAAGGGGAAAACTCTGTAGGTTACGATTGTTACGACTTGTTTGACCTCGGGGAGTTCGACCAGAAGGGGAGTGTTCCTACCAGGTATGGTACCAAAGATGAATACCTGCAGGCAATAAAGGCACTGCATGATCAGGAGATCATGGTGGTTGCCGATGTAGTTTTTAACCACAAGGCCGGAGCAGATGAACTGGAAAAGATACCTGTGAAACGTGTCAATCCTGAGAACCGCGCAGAACTCATCTCTGATCAGTTTGAAATTGAAGCATGGACTAAGTTCACCTTCCCGGGCAGAAAGGGAAAATACTCAGAATTTATCTGGGATAAAAGCTGCTTCAGTGGTATCGACTGGGCAGAGGACCTTCAGGAGACAGCCATTTTCTCCATACAAAATGAATATGGTGAAGGCTGGGAAGATGTCCCTTCTGATGAGATGGGCAATTATGATTATCTGATGTTTAATGATATCGAGTTCCGCAATAAGGCCGTCCGTGAGGAATTGAAGCGGTGGGGAGAATGGTATTATGAAACCTGCAGCATGGGCGGATTCAGGCTGGATGCCGTAAAACATATCTCTCCCAGATATCTGGCAGAATGGCTGGATCATATGAAGGGTAAATATGAACGGGATTTCTTTATCGTTGCCGAGAACTGGATTCTTGATGATGTGCAGAAACTCAGAGATTATGTAGATGTTACTGAAGGCAGGATGCAGCTCTTTGACTCTATGCTCCACCACAACTTCTACGAAGCAGGCAAACAGGGAAGTGAGTATGATTTGGGGCAGATTTTTACCAATACGCTGGTAGAATCACATCCGCATTTGTCAGTTACCTTTGTGGATAACCATGATTCACAGCCCCTGCAGTCGCTGGAGGCCTATGTGGATTTCTGGTTCCGTCCATTGGCTTATGCACTGATCTTATTGAGGGAACAAGGCATACCATGTGTATTTTATCCTGATTTGTATGGTGCCAAATACATCGATAAAGATACGGATGGCAACGATGCCGATGTAGAACTGATTGGCGTGCCCCATCTGGATGTGATGGTGAGGCTGCGCCGCGATGCCGCACATGGTATCCAGCGCGAATATTTTGACCATCCCAATTGCATTGGCTTTACCAGGGAAGGTGATGCTGAGCATGAAAATTCAGGGCTGGCCGTTGTGTTAAGTAATGGGGAAGAAGGCTTCAAACATATGGAAATGGGACCGGCACAAGCAGGTAAAGTATTTGTGGATGCTTTGGGCTACAAACCTGAAGAGGTTACTGTAGGTGAAGATGGATGGGCAGATTTCTCCTGCCAGGCGGGCAGCGTTTCTGTCTGGGTGCTTAAAACTACTTAGCAGTAGAGACCATCTGATAACCAATCAACTCATCCCAGCGGCTGCCAGGTCTGCGATAATAAACAAAGGCCTGGTAGTCGTTCTCAGTTTCAAAGAAAGAACCCTCAAAAGAGGTATTGTCAACTTTGCCTGTTGCATTGTCTTTCCATATATACTGGTAATCATAAACACCCTGTTTAAGGTACAGCTCAACAAAAAACTTCTTTTTTACTGCATCAAATTTCAGTTTGTTTTCCTCTCTGAGCGTGTAGTTGTTAAACCTGCCCGTTACGTATATACTTCCGTTATCTGAAGGCGTTTTGGAGTTTAGTGTAAAGAGCACATGCTCATAATCACTGTCAGTATCGTTATCAAGGTTGTCCTGGTTGCGCACAAAGAAGGCACCGTTATCATCGTTATACTGCGAATATTTTGGTGCATTCCCATTCTGGTCCTGAAACAGGACGATATGGTTTGTGCTGTCCATGAAGATCTCCTGTACACGTTCACCCTTATAACGCAGGCTGCGTGCATCAAATTTCCTGAACTCATTGCTTCCCGGAAAATCATTACTTCCCAGGTCATTGTAAATCACAGATCCCGGTTTTACAAATGTGGGCTTAGTGTTCAGAATGGCAGTGAGTGGGTTGCCATTCTGCATGAGCACCATTTTTACATCTGAATATGGATTTTGGATCGTGATTGTGTAACTGACTGTAACATTCAGTTTCTGGTTGCTGAACCTGAGAGACACCTCATTGCTGGGCATGATCTGAGTGTTAATATTTACCTGTTTGTCGGTAATAAAAAAGCGCTGTGAGCAGACCGGTTTTTTCTGGTCGCCATCCTCATACACTTTCAGCAGGTAGTTGCCGGAGAGTTTCGGTTTGATCTGGTCGTTCGGTAGGCTCAGTGTATAGTGTGTAAACTTCTGCAGGGTTTTGGAAGAATAGGCATAGTCTACAATCCTGTCTTCAGTAGTGCCATCCAGATAATCCAGGGCGGATATTCCTGAGGGTTTCCAGTCGTACGTACAGTGTTCTACCGTATACCAGTAATTTTTACTTCCCCCGCGCAGATCGTCAAAAGAGAAGGATAACTTCTCGGAAGAGCCCAGGGTAATGACCGGAAGGGATTGCTCTTTTTGTGCATTGAAACACTGTACAGTTTTAATCTGAGTGTTATACACCTGGTTATCGTACACAAACTGCTGCTGTGCGGCGGCAATCTGCAGGATGAACAAATTCAAAAAGAGCAATACTCCCTGTTTAATCATTAGTTGCTTTCAAGTTCCATAATTTCAGCAGCCAGTTCTTCCCATTTATTCTGGGCCGTATCCAGCAGCTGCTTTGCAGTCAAATATTTTTTGTTGGCCTCAGCAAGCTTGGCCTGATCACTGTATACTGTCTCGTCAGCAAGCTGAGCTTCTACAGCTTTCACATCTTTATCCAGCTGGACAGTTTCCAGTTCGATCTTCTGTAGCTGATCATTAAGTTTTTTCAGCTGCTGCTGACTGTTCGCTGTTACTGGTTTCGCTTCAGCTTTTGGCTTCACTTCTTTCTCTGCGGGTTTTACAGGAATATTTTTTGCTGCCGGAATTACACGTTTGCTGTTCCAGATCTCATATTCTGCGTAGGTACCCGGGTATTGTTTGATCTGCTCTTCTTCGATGAACCAGATTTTGTTGGCTACATTATCCAGGAAATACCTGTCGTGAGATACCGCGATAAACGTTCCTTCGAACTGTTTTAATGCCTGGATCAGGATGTTTACAGACTGTATGTCCAGGTGATTCGTCGGCTCATCCAGGATGAGGAAGTTGGAATCTGTTGTGAGCGATTTCGCCAGGGCAACCCGCGACTTTTCTCCTCCGGAAAGGACTTTGATTTTCTTGAACACGTCATCCCCGGTGAAGAGGAAACATCCCAGGATTGAGCGTAATTCTGTATCCGTATGTTTTGGTGCAAAGGCCTGCAGTTCCTCCAGGATGCTGTTCCCGAGGTGCAGCGACTCCAGCTGATGCTGTGCAAAGAAAGTTGTGGTTACGTTATGCCCTGTTTCACATGATCCCTCAAATTTCTCTACGCCGGCAACCATTCTCAATAAAGTCGATTTTCCTTTACCGTTGGCACCGATCAGGGCAATTTTATCGCCCTTCTCAATCACTGCTTCTGCGTTTTCAAGGATATCTATATTTGGATATTTCTTTGTGGCATTCTCAATTCTCACCACGTGACGGCCCGACGGTTTGGTGAACTTGAAACTGAAGTTTACCGTAGGGTTGTCGTCATCCACATCCTCTACACGTTCCAGTTTGTCCAGTGCCTTCATACGTGACTGCGCCATTTTTGCCTTACTTGCCTTGGCCTTAAAGCGCTCAATCAGTTTCTCTTCCTGCTTGATCTTGGCCTGCTGATTCTTAAACTCACCTTTCTGGATTTCACCACGCAGTGATTTCTCCTCCAGGTAGAAGGTGTAGTTTCCTGCATAGGTAGTCAGTTTGCCCTTACGTGATTCCACGATGCGGTTGACGATCTTGTCCAGGAAGTACCTGTCGTGAGAAACGATCACAATGGCACCTTCAAATCCTGAGAGATATGTTTCCAGCCATTTGATGGAAGGTAAATCCATGTGGTTGGTAGGCTCATCCAGCAAAAGGATATCGGGTGTCTGCAAAAGGATCTTTGCCAGCATAACACGCATTCTCCATCCTCCTGAGAAGGTATTCAGCGGGCGGTGCTGATCTTCAGTACTGAAACCCAGACCTGCAAGGATCTCATTGGCTTTGTACTCGATATTATATCCGTCCAAAGCCTCAAACTCCTGCTGCTTATCGCTCAGTTTGTTAAGAACTTCTTCAGAATAATCTGTTTCAATCTTTTTTAAGAGTTCTTCGATTTCGTCATGTATCTGGTTCTGGCGCTCAAAGGCTTCCATGGCGACATGCAGAATCGTATGATGGGATTCGTAAGAAAGTAAATCCTGGTTCAGATACCCGATTTTCAAGTCCTTGGACATGGAAATGCTTCCTGAAGAAGGAGCGTATTCTCCTACAATTATTTTTAATAAAGTGGATTTTCCCGTTCCATTGGCACCAATTAAGCCAATTCTTTCTCCTGGTTTAATGTGCCAGTTTGCTTCGTCATATAAAGCCCTGGAACCTATGAGGAATGTTAAGTCGTTTATCGAAATCATGTTAGGTGCAAAAATACAATTTTTAGGCGCATATTGTTTGATATTCAGCGGTAACTACATCCAAAATCTACGTTTTTATTACATATTCTTTATCTTCGTGGCATGTATCGCCTTATTAAACCCATCTTTTTTCAGTTTGATCCTGAGAAAGTTCACCATTTCGTAGTAAAGAGACTGCAGTGGTTTCATGAACATTTCCCGCTGGGAAAAACTATTTTACGCAGCAGCTTTGATATCCATATCAAAGGTTTGGAACGTGAAGTATTTGGAATCAAGTTTAAAAACCCGGTGGGACTTGCGGCCGGCTTTGATAAAAATGGGGAGTATGTAGAAGCTTTGAGTGATCTTGGATTTGGCTTCATCGAAGTAGGTACAGTTACACCTCTGCCACAGCCTGGCAATGATCTGCCGAGGATGTTCAGGTTGCCTGACGACTCTGCGCTGATCAACAGGATGGGTTTCAACAACAAAGGTGTGGACACGCTGGCGGAAAGGCTACGCGCCTTAAAAGCCAAGGACAAGTCCATCGTGATCGGTGGGAACATCGGGAAGAATAAAAATACCCCTAACGAGGATGCTGTAAGCGATTATGTGAAGTGTTTTGACCGCCTCTTCGATGTGGTGGATTATTTTGTGGTGAATGTCAGTTCTCCCAACACTCCGGGCTTAAGGGCACTGCAGGAAAAGGAGCCTCTAACGCAGCTTTTAAGGACCCTGCAGGAGCGTAACCATAAAAATGGTGTTACTCGTCCGATCCTGTTAAAGATTGCGCCGGACCTCACGAATGAGCAGCTGGATGACATTGTTGAAATAGTGAAAGATACCGCTATCGCTGGTGTCATTGCTACCAATACCACGATCGACAGAAGTGGTTTATATACTGCACCGGAGTTATCTGCCGAAACGGGTGGGCTGAGCGGCAAACCATTGACGAAACGTTCCACAGAGGTGATCCGTTACTTATCAGAAAAATCAAACAAAGCATTTCCGATTATCGGGGTAGGGGGTATTCATTCTCCGCAGGATGCTAAGGATAAGTTAGAAGCTGGGGCTTCGCTTGTTCAACTTTATACCGGCTTCATCTACGAAGGACCGGCTATTGTAAAGAGAATCTGTAAAGAACTGGTAAAGTAATAGCTTTACCGGAGCTTGCTTTGGATGAGTGAGACACCAATAAGTTATTCATGTGAGATTAGTCCGAGTTTTGTATCAAAAAGTCGGACTACTGTCGGACTAGTGTCGGACGACTGTCTTATTTATACCGAACAAAGTCCGGGCATAGCCCATAAAAAAACCCTTCAGGATTTCCTGAAGGGTTTTTGTTTTTTAACAAAAAAACTTAAGCTTTTAAAGCTGCAGAAAGTTGATCCAACAACAGGTTGTTTTTAGCTAACTGATCTTTTGTAGACTGTTTTGAACGGCTACCTAATTCAATGTTTGTAGCTAACTTCAAAGTTTTAACTTCTAAACGTGAAGTTACGTGGTTTTGTCTGTCTTTTCTTTTTAATCTGGTAACTGCCATGGTCTTAACCTTTATATTTTTAATTTAAATAAATCTGGAGGTCGAGAGCGGATTCGAACCGCTGTACGAGGTTTTGCAGACCTCTGCCTAGCCACTCGGCCACTCGACCTGTTGAAATTCAGGCTGCAAAAATAGCAATTAATACTTAAGTTGCAATTTATTTCTTCATATTTCTGCTAATATCTGCACAAAATATTGCTGCGGATACCGCAACGTTCAAGGATTCAGCATGTCCCACTCTTGGAATAGTTACCGGGCGACTGATTAAATCAACAATCTCCGGACTCACGCCCTGTCCTTCATTTCCCAGAATCACCAATCCTTCATCGCCCCACTGTGTTTCATAGAGACTGCTGCCATTGAGCATCGCCCCAAATACGGGTATGCCTGCTTCTTTTATCAAATCCGGAAGATTCTGGTAGCTCACCTTTACCCTGCACAAAGATCCCATAGTGGCCTGTACAGTTTTAGGGTTGTACACCTCCACAGTATTCGAAGAGCAGATCACATGCTCAATTCCAAACCAGTCGGCCGTTCTGATGATCGTACCGAGGTTCCCCGGGTCCTGAACACCATCCAGCACCAGGCTGAACTTGTTCCTTAGTGTATTCAGGTCAATCGCAGTAGTTTGAGGAATGTTAACCAGCGCCAGGATGCCTTGAGGGGCCTGCAGGGTGCTTATCTTTTCCAGTTCGGCACTCGTTACTTCAAATAACTTTATATTTGCTGGTAATTTAGGTAGTAAAGGTTGATATTGTGGGAGAAAATATACACTATGAATCTCATAATCTGAGGGTATAAACTCCACAATAGATTTTATTCCTTCGATAATAAATATCCCATGCTCTTTACGGTACTTTTTTTGATGTAATGATTTTATAAAACCTATCTGAGACTTTGAAAGCATATCCTATTTATAAAAATAAATTCCATTTTCCCGCAATATTACTATTTATTATTCTTTTTATATGCGCCTGTTCCTCTACAAAGTTGATTGAAGATAACCAGTCGATCGTAAAAAAGGTAGAAATTGATAGTATTCCGGGTAAGTATAAAGAGGAGGCATTAAACTATATTCAGAAAGATATCCGTCCTGCCTCAAGGCTGGGAATCAACGTGGGACTGTACAATATCTTTTACACGCTTTTTAAAACCAAGTCTGTAGGTAAACCTGCTCCTTTACTGGATAGTACGCTTGTAGAGATCTCCAGAAACCAGATCGAGAAATACCTGATCAGCAAAGGCTTCTTCATGGCCAAAGTGAAGTCGGAGATCCGTATCAAAAAGCAGCGTGCTCAGGTAGATTTTAAAGCCAATACAGGTCCTGCATTTCGTATCGCAAAAGTAGATTATGCTATCCCTGATTCTGCAGTACGCCAGATCTATATGAATGGGAAATCGAAGTTTACCCATCTTCATCCAGACATGCAGTACGATGACGACTCCCTTGCCTATGAGCGTGAACAGATTTATGAGGTAATGAAGGAAAACGGATATTATGATTTTTCCCGTCCCTATGTTCGTTTTACGGTAGATTCTGCACTGCGCAACAGCACTACTCATGTGAAGCTTTTTATTGATGATCCGGATTCTGTAAAACACAAGCAGTACAAAATCGGGGAGACAAACATCGTGATCGCACCAACCACAGAGGGTTTCCCGGATTCCATCAAGCTGAATGACCGTATCTTCAGAGGCCTACGTTATACAGATTTATCAAAACGGTTCAGGAGAAACCCCATAGTGAGGTATGACTTTATCAAAATGGGTGAAACTTATGATATCTCCAAAGAAAACCTGACCTACGACAGGCTCTATGAACTCAATGTATTTAAGAATGTGAAGGTAGAATACGTGAAGGATAAGGATACCGCAAAATTAAATCCTGTGATTCAGCTGATACCACAGAAACGCATGAGCAACAGGGTGGAAGGTGAGGTGCCCTTTAATGCCGGGACGGTTGGGTTTACGATCAGTAATACCTATGTGAATAACAATATTTTCAGGGGTGCAGAACGTTTCGAGTTCCAGGTCAAGGGTGGATTGCAGTCGAGGATAGGACAGGGAGGTTCATTATTTACGGATATCTATCAGCGTGATTTCTCCCTCAGTGCCAGTCTCGCGGTGCCAAGGCTGATGGTTCCCTTTGAGATCCCTATGATGGGCAAAAATGGAATGCCCTACACGATATTCTCTACCAGTTACGTCTTCTCGCTTCAGAAAGACCTTTTTGTAAGGCGCGTATTTCTGAATTCACTGACCTACCAATGGGTAGAGACAAAATCAAAACTGCATTCATTCACACCACTGAACTTTGAATATCGCTTTGGTGGTCTGCTGATCGACTCCAATACTGTCGAAGGACAAAATATATTCCGTGATTATCGCTATAACATCACGCTGCTGGCCAGAAAAGATATCACCCTGGGTATGAAATATGCCTACACTTTAAATGCCAACAAACTCCTGATCCCGGGCAACAGCTTTGTGTATTTCAGGGGGAACATTGATATTGCAGGTAACGGACTTGCTGCTGCCAATAAACTATTTGGCAGCAAACACAACCCTACAGCGGGAGATTATGCAAGCGTGCTGGGGCTTCCCTATAACCAGTATGTTCGTCCGGAGGTGGATATCCGCTGGTATAAAAATATAAGTGAAACGAGGCAGTTTATTGCACGTATCAATGGTGGGGTGGGATATGCCTATGGAAACTCTACGGCCATTCCTTTTGAAAAACTTTTCTTCGCCGGTGGTGCAAGTGGTGTACGGGCATGGCAGGCAAGAACGCTGGGGCCCGGTAATTATAACCGTGGCGACAGGCTTACTACTGAGGAAGCGAGAACAACTCTGTATGGTATCGACCAGCTTGGGCAAATGCATATCGAGGCCAACCTCGAATACCGCTGGAGGCTGCTGGATAACTTCTTCGGCTCTAAGCTAAACGGGGCGGCGTTTTTAGATGCCGGAAACGTATGGAATATCTCTTCGGGTAATTCACAGCCAGAGACCTATTTTGATTTTAAAAACCTGGGCAACCAGCTTGGTGTAGGTACCGGAATGGGCTTAAGGTACGACCTGCAGTACTTTGTGTTCAGGTTTGACGTAGGTCTTAAACTCAGAGACCCGCAGTTTGCACCAGCAGACCAGTGGGTGATCAAAAAGATGTTTAGCGGTACCAGAGATTTTAAGAGAGACTACCTGGAGAGAAACAGCCCTGACGGATACCATTTCTTCCAGTATAATTTCGGTATCGGCCTGCCTTTCTAAAAGGCTCCCTTCAAGCTGTCAAAGATAGATTCAAAGAAGGTTGACAGGTGCAGACCATTGCTATGGTTAAAATAAATATAGACCAGCAGGATAATGACCACAATGATAATCAGTTTTCTGAAAGCAAAAGCCAGGAAGATCAATATCAAAGGAAACAGTACCATCCATAAACTATTGATCGTAAATGGGTTCAGGCTGCCGTCTTTTTTATAAATATACAGCAGCTTGCTGTGTGTTCCCGCGTCATTCTGGTGTTTGATATATACAAAGGAGGATTTGTCAAGCTGCATTGGCAGTATGGCCACACCATCATTGAATTTCAGCTGCTGTGTAAATCCGCTTACCGTAAAGGTGTAAAGACCATTGATAGTTTCTACGGGCTGCTCCAGTGAATCTGCCGCAATGATTGCCAGTTTGCTGTTTTTTAACAGGCTTTCCTTGACGATGAAATTATTGATATCTGATTTTTGGGCAAAAACTGATAAAGAGATCAGTGAGAGTAACAAACAGTAGAAGATCGTTTTCATTTTTTATCCTTGAGATTTATTTTTTTGCTATTCTATAGATCGTTTATTGTAGATCAGATAGCCCAAATGTAATAAAATGCCGTTTCTTTTTATCGGATCATCATACAAATTATAGCTGAGGCTTACCGGTCCCACAGGTGTATGATAAACCAATCCGGCAGTACCGGCATAATGCAGCCGGTTAAAGGTGGGGGAGTTCTTTACTTCCTGAAAGCCAATCTGCGTAATTTCCTGATAAGGCAGGAACACAAATGCCTCAACTCTGAAGTCTATATTTCTTCGCAGTCGGTAGACATTCTTCAGTCCTCCTGCCAGGTAGGTTGATGCCCTGAACTTTTCAAGGAAGAGGGAACGGCTGTCCTGTAATGGATAGAATGCCGGACTTGCCAGTAATGTTGCATAGTAATTGGAAAACAAAGGCTGACTAGACACTACGCCCTCTGCGAGATAACCCAGCGTATAGTTGCCCTGCTGGAAAAAATAATTTTCATCACTGATCTTAAGGCTGAACCACTGTCTGAACTTGCGGAACTCAGTAATGTCTGACACGACGGCCGGAACATTCCGGGATATATTTCCGGGGGTATAATTCTCCTTGCCGGTGAAGTAATTTACAGCAAAGAGGAAGTTGCGACCCTTGTTCGCATATTGTTTACGGTTGAAGGTGTTCTGCTCAAAGGTTACGCCGGACCGTAATCCGTTGAATATGGTCTGGTCTAAAATATCTCCTGTATTGAAGCTGTTGGTGGGACTGTAATTATCGTCATTATTGATAAATGAGGTGCTCAGCGTGATCCTGGTATTGCGGTTGAGCGGGATGCCGGCTTTGATCTCGATCTTTCTGTCCGACTGCTCGATATAGGTCGGATGTGGGTTTTCGATGAAGATCTTACTGGTATTGTAGTAATTGAAGTGATTATAGGTGAATTCTGCAGCAAGAAAAAAGGGCAGGCGCGAAGGATAATCTATACGTGCATTCAGCTGGGCAGATTCATAAAAACGGCCGGAATAAAACTCGGTGCCAAAAGTATAGGCTTTGCGGTCGAGGTAATTGTACTGCAGCCCCAGAAAGACAGTACTGATAGGTCTGCTGGAGATATTTCCGCCGAGATCGAGTTTAAAGCTTCTCTTTGGCTGTGCCACAATTTCGAAGGTATAGCTGTCAGAAGTTGGGCTGTAAGAGATCTTGGGATAGATGGTTTCAAAGGTTTCATCTGCCACCAGCTTGTAGTATCCCTGCCGGATATCAGCCAGGTCGAACGTAGACTTATCCCGTTTAAAAAGTCGCTGGATATACCGTTTCTGCTGACTGTTCACGCCCGTAACCAATACCTCAGTAAATCTGAGCTGAGGCTTTTTGTTGTTAAAAGTATTTCTTCTGATGGCAAGGTCCTGAGGTTTCGTCCTGCGCTTTACCTCCTGCAGCAGTCTTGGCATGTCGGCCATCGCTGCATCATAACCTTTCCTAATCAGCTCTGCCACGGGGTAAAAGTTACTGGCACTGTAATCCTGAACATCAGGCTGTATATATGTCCCATTGTCGCCAATCAGCGTTGAGTCTGATTTTGCAAGGAACATAAACATCATCAGGCGGTTCATCAGTCGCTCATCACCCGTCTTTGGATATTCCTTGAAATTCTTGGCAGAGACATTTACTCCGATCATATAATCAGGATTAAATTCCTTTTTCATAATATCGGCAGGGAAGTTATTGTATAAACCGCCGTCAAACACATATTTGTTGTCCAGTTTGATGGGTCTGTAAATCAATGGTACCGTCATCGTGGCACGTACTGCTTCTGCCAGACTACCATTTTTTACCGTAATACTGGTCTGTGAAAAAACGTCTGAAACCATACATCGGTAAGGCACAAACAGGTCGTCAAAGTTATCCTTTGCGATTGCTGAAGCCTGTGAAAGGAGCTCTATGAGTGCAAAATTCAGCGGGATGTCATTCACGAGGTTGTTTCTGATACTCATTCTGAGTGAGGTATCCACCTGTATCTTTGCAGTAATCAGAGATGCATTGGTGCTGCTCTTCTGGAAGTAGTAGCTGTAATCGCTTTTGTAACGGCCATTTACCCAATCCTGAAACTCTGTGGTCAGTGCTATTTTTTCAATCTGAGCTGGTGAATACCCTGCGGCATATAAAGCGCCCACGATGCCGCCCATGGAAGTGCCTGTGATGTAATCGATAGGGATGTGATTTTCTTCGAGGGCCTTCAGGGTGCCGATATGTGACAGTCCTTTTGCGCCTCCACCACTCAATACGAGGCCAACCTTCTGGCCATAAGCGTGAAATGCCCAGAAACAGATGATGAACAGGAGAAGTTTTCTTGAAGAGATCACTTCCCTAAAATACAGGTTTTCTTTCAGACCTGATTCAAAATATAAATATTATAGTTGAGGATCGCAGCAAAACTTACCCATAGAAAATAGGGTATGAACAATAATCCAGCAGTTTTATCAATCTTATAAAAGACCATCCCGTTGATGACTATGACAGCGAGCAGGGTGATGATTTCGATGAGTGCCGCACCTATCAGATGGGTATAAAAGAATAGGAAAGACCACATCAGATTCAGGATCAGCTGTATGAAATAAATGGCAGCCGTTCTCGGAAAATGTTTGATTTGTGCCCTCTTCTGCCAGACGAGGTATGCGGCGATACCCATCAATAGGAATAAGACCGACCATACAGGGCCAAATAGCCAGTTGGGGGGATTAAATGAAGGTTTTGCAATACCAGGATACCAGGTTTTCACTGATCTGACAGTGATGAATCCACCCAGGGCACCGAAAATCATCGGGATGAGAATATGAATAAAAAAGGGTATAAACTGAAATCGTTTCTCTGGGCTCTGCATAGCTACAAATTTGTACAAAAAAAACTAAATTGCAGCCCTAATCCCATTGTCAATGCAAGTCTTTAAACCTGTCGCAGATTCTCAGATTACACTTACAGAGCTGATGATCCCTTCCTATTCTAATTTTGGCGGTAAGATCCATGGAGGCATTATTTTAAGTTTAATGGATAAGGTGGCCTATGTATGTGCGGCCAAACATTCTGACGGCTATTGTATCACTGCCTCGATTGATGTGGTGAACTTCCTGGCACCGGTAGAAGTGGGAGAGCTGGTATCATTAATGGCTTCGGTAAACTATGTGGGCAATACCTCAATGATTATCGGCATCAGGGTGATTTCAGAAAACCTGAAAACACATGTGGTAAAACATACCAATACAAGTTATTTTACGATGGTCGCGATCGGGGATGATAACCGCCCGAAGCAGGTGCCCGGACTGACACTTGGCAGCCAGGATGATATCAGGCGCTTCTCACAGGCCATGCACAGAAAAGAACTTAAAGATACGTACAAAAAGGAAGAGGCAGAGCTGAAGAAGGTGTACGACAGGGATAGCTTCCTCGAGGTGTTACAAAACGAACGCTGCCAGATTTCTTTATAGCGATATTTTTAATCGTCTTTGTGACGTTAAATGCCTTTTATTCAGAATCTGTTTGGTACATTAGTGTACCAATATATTTAGAGATATGAAGAGTTCAGCAATTGCTTTACTGCTGGGACTGAGCGTTAGCAGCTTAGTCTTTGGACAGGAAAAGGATTATCCCATTCAGCCTTTATCCTTTACTAAAGTACAACTTGAGGATACTTTCTGGTTACCCCGCATAGAAACGAACCGTACTGTCACTATTCCGGCATCCTTTGCCCGCTGTGAAAACACAGGCCGCATCAATAACTTCAGAATGGCAGCGGCAAAAAAGGGGAAGTTCTGTACTGTGTTTCCTTTTGATGATACTGATATTTACAAAACGATTGAAGGGGCTTCCTATTCCCTGGCCTTACACCCGGATGAAAAGCTGGGCAACTATGTAGATTCTTTGATCACTACGGTGAAAAATGCACAGGAGCCGGACGGTTATCTCTATACAGCACGCACAATTGACCCGCTGCATCCCCATAAATGGGCGGGTGCCGAACGCTGGGTAGAAGAGAATAATATGAGTCATGAACTCTACAACTCCGGGCATCTTTTTGAGGCTGCGGCAGCACATTATCAGGCTACCGGAAAGCGCAACCTCCTGGATATAGCTTTGTTCAATGCTGATCTGCTGGTACAAACTTTTGGGCCGGGCAAAAGACACGTAGCCCCGGGACACGAAATCGTAGAAATGGGACTGGTGCGGCTGTACCGTATTACAGGGAAACAGGATTATCTACAGCTGGCGAAGTTCTTTATCGATGAACGGGGGAAAAGAAAATACGATAAATCGAGCAGCGATGTCTGGAAAAACGGCAGCTATTTCCAGGACGATGCGCCTGTGACGGCTCAGGATCAGGCAGAGGGGCATGCCGTCAGGGCCATGTATTTATATAGCGGCATGGCCGATGTTGCAGCCTTAACGGGTGATCAGGCTTATATCGAGGCCATCGACCGCATCTGGAATAATATGGTTGCTAAGAAGATTTATGTGCAGGGAGGGATAGGAGCGGTACCAAACGGGGAACGTTTTGGCGGAGATTACGACTTGCCTAATGCCACGGCTTATAACGAAACCTGCGCAGCTATAGGTAATGTGTATTGGAACCACAGGATGTTCCTGCTGCATGGGGATTCGAAATACGCTGATGTCATGGAGAAGGTGCTCTACAACGGGCTGATATCAGGGGTAGGCCTCGATGGAAAGTCCTTTTTTTACACCAATGCATTACAGGTAACGAAGGGATTTACGCATAAAGATCTTGAAGCCGGACGTTCCGGATGGTTTGAATGTTCGTGCTGCCCAACCAATATCGCACGCTTTTTACCTTCATTACCAGGTTATATGTATGCACAGCGTGATCAGGATATTTATATCAATTTATATATCAGTGGCACTGCGGATCTTCAGATCGCCGGCAGGCCTGTAAAGATTGAACAGCAGAATGATTATCCCTGGAATGGATTACTGACTTTCCATGTCATTCCTCAGGCGGAGCAGCAATTTACCTTACGCTTCCGCCTCCCGGGCTGGACAAAAAATGAGGCTATACCTTCGGATCTGTATAGTTTTAAAAAAGCATCAAACAAACCTGTTGTCATAAAGGTGAATGGGCAGCCGGTAAAGTATCAGACTGAAGCCGGATATGCGTTGATCTCCCGCACATGGAAGCCGAACGACCTGGTGCAGATGGATCTGCATATGGAAGTACGCCAGGTGGTGGCCAGCAGGAACTTAAAAGATAACATTGGTAAATCAGCTCTGCAAAGAGGTCCGCTGGTTTATTGCGCCGAATGGAAGGACAATGGGGGTAGGGTGAGCAATTTGCAGTTACCCGCTAATGCTGTGTTTAAGGCACAGTTTGAACCGGATTTGCTGGGAGGGGTAAATGTGCTGAAGGGTAAAGCTTTTACGGCCATTCCATATTATGGTTGGGCAAACCGCGGTGAGGGCGAAATGACGGTCTGGTTTCCTTCTGCAGCAGGCACGAAAAAAATATCAAAATAAATTATACTAAATTGGTAGACTATACTTATATTTGCTCTTAATAAACAGTTCTTAAATTTATTTTACTTATCCAGAAAGACTGAGGGAAAGGCCCTGTGAAGTCTTAGCAACCTGTATTTACAAGGTGCTAAATCCTTCCGCTATCAGCGGATAGATAAGAACATTTCCATCTGCCTCTCTGCATAAGTTTATTTAATATTTAATCACCTTTAAAAAATTGATGGAAATGAAAATTTATCTTGACAACGCAGCCACTACCCCTCTAAGCATTGATGTTTTCCAGGCTATGCAGCCATATTTCTTCGAAAATTTTGGTAATCCCTCATCTGCCCATCATTGTGGCAGGGATGCAAAAACAGCGGTTGAGAAATCAAGGAAGGTGATTGCGGAGCTGTTAAATACGACACCAGAACATATTATCTTCACCTCAGGTGGTACCGAAGCTGACAACACGGCTATCCTCTCTGCCATTCGCGAAAATCAGATCAAACTGGCTATTACGACGCCATTCGAACACCATGCCGTGCTCAATACGCTGAAAACGCTTCAACAGAACGGGGAGATCGAACTGGTATTTCTGGAACATGATGACCGGGGAAACTTGTCACTCTCGCACCTGGAGCAGTTACTGGCTGCGGGAGAAAGGGCTTTTGTCTCAGTGATGCACGGAAATAATGAGGTGGGTAACCTGAATGATATTGATGAAATCGCTGAAGTCTGTAGTAAGTACAGTGCTGTTTTCCATTCAGACACTGTACAAACCATGGGGCAATATGTGTATGATACACAAAAGCTCAAAGCGGACTTCCTCGTAGGATCGGCCCATAAATTCCACGGCCCAAAGGGTGCCGGATTTTTATACAAACGTTCTTCTGCAGCAATACGTCCCTTTATTAACGGAGGTGCCCAGGAAAGCAGCCAGCGCAGCGGAACGGAAAACGTAACCGGCATCGTAGGACTGGCAAAGGCGCTTGAAATCGCTTACGAAAACAGGGATGCCTACCAGAAACATATCGCTGATCTTAAGGAACGGATGATCTATAAACTCAATGACGCTATTCCGGGCGTCAGATTTAACGGTAACTCTGCGCAGAAAAACCTGAGCCTCTCCACTGTACTCAGTGCAGCTATCCCTCAAACTCTTACCGGTGCTTCTCCTCTTGATTATCTGGATATCTTCCAGATCTGTGCTTCCGGCGGTAGTGCCTGCAGCAGCCATTCTGCCACAGGCTCACATGTACTCCATGCGCTGGGTACTGATCCTTCACGCAGCACGATCAGATTTTCTTTCAGCAGATACAATACTGCGGAAGAAGTAGATTATGTGGTGGATAAACTCGCAGATCTTTTTAAGCTATCACCAGCTCCATTTGAATATTACAACGTTCGTACGGCGTAGCGCGCCCTGCAACTTTTTCAAAACCCAGTTTATGGTAGAGATTAATTGCAGGCTTTAAGAGGGTGTTGCTTTCCAGATAAATTTTGGCAGCACCCATCGTTTTCGCCTTGCTGATCACTGCCTGGGCCAACAGAAAACCGATGTTTTTTCCCTGCGCCTTTGGTGAAACGGCCATCTTGGCCAGCTCATAGTCGTAGTCCGGATCATCCATTTTTACCAGTGCACATACGCCAAGGGGCTCATTGCCGATCAATGCCACCAGGATTGATCCGCCTTTGTTAAGGATATAGCTTTCGGGATTATCCAGTGCCTTATAATCGGCTTCTTCCATTTTAAAATAAGTGGAGATCCATTCTTCATTTAAGGCACGGAAGGCCGTCTGGTACTCCGGTTTGTAATCGACGATCTGAACGTTTTCACTTTCGCGTTTCTTGCGGTGTTCTTTCACCCTGGTCAGCAATGATTTTTGCTCGAGGATAAATTCCCATTCTTCAATGGCTTTCCACAGGTTGTGATTGGTCTGTTCAGAGATCTGATCTATGGCTGATTCCAGATCTGTAAACTGATGCTGGATTTTCTCATTGATCTCAGCTCCTTTTTTGGAAAGCTTCACAATACTTCTTCTGCCATCAGCTTTGTCTTTTTTTTCTATGATGAGACCTTTCTTTGTCATCTCGCTGATGATCTTGCTCACTGAAGGGTGGGAGTGCCTGATTTCTTTTGCAATGGCCGTGATTGTCTTTTCTTCTCCCTGTGACAAAACATAGAAAACGGGAAACCATTTGGGCTGAAGATCAACTTCATACAGGTTGTAAATATGTGCAGCGTCTTCTGTTATTTTCTCGGTAAGCATGCGTAGTCTGCTTCCTATTGCGATCTTTCCAACTTTATCAAAAAATTCCATGAGTATATATGGTAGGTAATTATGTAATCAGTTACGTAAATGTACTGTTCTTTATAATCCCAGCTCAGGAAAGTTTTGTTTTTGAGATTTCAGTGACATTGCAGAGAAGATGTGATGATGGCATCTGTAAAACAATGCCCGCGTGGATACGCAATGTAGAATCGCATTAAACAGTCCTTCTAACAGAGGACTGTTTAATTGACGATAAAGATGGATGTCTTATACTTTTTCGGTTTCTGCCGGCTGCGGTTCTGCTTCAACAATTGCAGCATCTTCTTTCGTCATGAAAGCAGATTTATCGATCCTGAGATCCTTTGCAAGTTTTTTTGCCAGTTGTTTCGATCCTTTTTGAATGTCTTTGTTAAGTTTTTTTGATCCTTCTCCAAATTGGGCTGCTAAATCCTTCAGGCTTGCTTCCAAACTCAAACGGATATCTTTTTCTGCGGTTTTCCTGGCTGATTTTACCAGAGATTTAAGCTTACTTTTTTTCATATATCTTTGCTGTTACCCCAAAGATATGTTATATTAATGTTGTGTTAATATTATCTTTATGTTAAGCATAACTGTGTTCTTAACATTAAACCGCCATACTGATTTCTGCTGCTTTAGACAGTCCGGTCAGCAGGCTTTCAATATGTATTGGTTTGGAGAGATAATCATTCATCCCAAGTCTTAAACATTCATCTTTATCTTCCTGCATTGCATTTGCTGTCATGGCGATAATCACCGGTTGCTTCATGCTGCTGTTGCGGATAGCCTGGGTTGCTTCCAGACCATCCATTTCGGGCATCTGGATATCCATCAGTATGACATCAATATCATGGCTGCTCAATAAAGTAAGTACTTCCAGGCCATTTACTGCCAGCACAGGCTCATATCCCAGTTTGGTCAATATCCTCATGATCAGTTTTTGATTGATCATATTATCTTCAGCCACCAGTATGTTCAATGGATTTTTCAGGGCAAAGTCTTCTGCCAGTAAGCCTGCATTGGCCTGTCCTTGTTTAGCCAGATCTGTGTTCGGCAGGATGTCCGTAGGGCGTACTTCCGTTTTCATGGTAAATATAAATGAACTGCCTTTGCCAGCCTTGCTCGTGGCCGTAATGGTGCCTTCCATCAGGTGCACAAGTCTTTCGCAAATAGCCAGGCCCAGACCCGTGCCCCCATATTTACGGGTAGTAGAAGAGTCTACCTGTGAGAAGGCCTTAAATAACCTGGATAGCCTGTCGGCAGGAATTCCAATGCCACTGTCACGCACTTCAAAAGAGAGAACAAGAGTGCCATCGGGATTGATACTGGCCAGTTTAACCCCCAGATAAACATCTCCCTTGCTGGTAAATTTAATCGCATTGCCCAGCAGGTTAATCAACACCTGTTTTAACCGTAGGCTGTCGGCCGCAATCTGTTCAGGAACCGCCTGGTCAACTTCATAGATCAGGTTGAGTCCTGCTTCAGCTGCTCTTCCCTCAAACATGTCAATCACCTCCTTGATACATCTTCTGGCATTGAAATCATGAGGATCAAGTTCCAGATTCCCGGATTCAATTTTTGAGAAGTCTAGCACATCATTGATCACGTTTAATAAACTTTCGCCACTGATCCTGATAGTATCTACATATTCAGCCTGCTCGGCATTTAATTTGGTATCGTGCAGCAGGGAGGTCATCCCGAGTACCCCGTTCAATGGTGTACGAATCTCATGGCTCATTGTAGCCAGGAAGATGCTCTTGGCCTGATTTGCTTTTTCAGCTTCTTCACGTGCGGATTCTTCCTGCTCTTTCTGGCCGTGTAAATCCTGGTTCAGCAGTTGTAATTCTTCCGACTGTGCCTGCAGTTCCTCTGACTGTACCTGCAACTCTTCGTTGAGGTCCTGCAATTTTATCGATTGAATTTGTAACTGCTCGGTATGGCGGTTGAGGTTGTTAATATAGGTCTTCAGGGTAGTTTTCAGCAAATTGAAATCCCTGTATAATTTTTCAATTTCATTGATGTGGGATGCGCTGCCTTTTCCGCTGTCTGACGACTGGATGTCTCTGAAATCTGAGTTGATAAAGGCTTCCATTCTGTTGTTCAGTTCCAGAATATCACGGGTCAGGTATTTAGAAAGAGTAAGACTAAGAAACATCACAAGCAACACGACCGCGACAGAAACGATTACGAGGATGG
The DNA here is from genome assembly GCF_026239695.1 of Pedobacter sp. MC2016-15. Lineage (GTDB taxonomy): Bacteria > Bacteroidota > Bacteroidia > Sphingobacteriales > Sphingobacteriaceae > Pedobacter. Next base: position 88,996 of record NZ_JAPIVS010000004.1, read on the forward strand.
TGTTAAAATGTCCCTGTAACAGATGAGTTTCGTTGGTGGCTATGTTATCAGTATTGATATATTGCCGATCAAACTGACTGATCTGATGTTGTATTTGTGGAGAAATTCCGGCTTTATAATACACCCCGAGCTCCTTGGTATATTTCACAAAGACGCTGAACAGGTCCCTGTAGTTTTTGAGTGCCTGGTAACTTTCATCAGGGCTTGAACGCATCATCAGGGAGTCGATTTCGCGAAAGAACAATTGCTCATATTCTGGCTTTCCCCGCAGCATATAGTCCTTCTCATGCCGTCTCAGCTGTAAGATCTCGCTTGCCGGGATGGCTTTGGAGCGCTCAATCCAGTGTGCATACTGCCTCATTTTACCTTCCAGGCCTTCGTCTTCAAAGCCTTTTTTAAAATAAACGTCTTTGAGTGACCTTCCCAGATGAAGTGTTTGTCTGCTGATATGAATGAGGCTGTCCAGCGGCATATTCATGTCGAGGTGATTTTGCTGGGCCTTTGATTTAAGCCTTGTCAGGTTATTGATAATACTGTTCTGCAGTTCCAGAAATTTGTCAATATCTTTTTGTTTGCCTGTTTGATAAAAAGCAGGTTCATGATAGCCTGAAAGCATAAACTTCTGAAGATAGCCTGTGCTTTCCAGATACTGGATCCGGATACTGCCCAGACCGGTAGAAAAGACCTTAAGATTGCGCTGCTGGGCGTTGATGAACAGATAAGTACATAGCCAGATCAGGATAACCGGGATAAATGAGAAGAAACTTAGAAGGAGCCTGGCCTTGAAAGATTTTAAGAGACGTAAGTTGAAAAAGAGCACCAGCAAGAATACGAAAGCGCTAATACTACGACGTTAAATGTATGTTAAGTTACAACACCTATAAATGTGATGCCCGGAGCTCCGAAAACTTCAATTCGTCGATACATTTTAGCTATTGACCCGGACTGTTTTAAATTGTAACCGAATTATTACCAGATTCGCAGAACAATTAGAAACACAATGAGAAAGTTATTTTTTTTAATCGCACTGTTAACTGTTATTGCGATTTTATGGTTTAGGGAGAACACTGCAGAACTGTATTTCGGGCTCGCCCTGGCAGTGATCCTGAGCGTGGCCTACCTCCTCGGCCGGGTATCATGGATTAAGATCAAACGCATTCTGGTAGGTTTAAATTAAATCTGCCCTTAATTTCCACCTTTAAATTTTTCCACTTCAATACGGTTCTGCACTGACCTGGGCAGTGCAGACAGCAAATCATAACCCGTTGCCTTTTCGATGTCCCTCACTGTGCAGAGGTACTTCATCCAGTTTGGCGCTATCGCATTATCATTTGGTGTATCAACTGCAATCACACGCGTATTGGTATTTATTCTTTGCAGGTCATCACTGCCTTCAGGAATCACAATAACTACTTTCCAGATATGGGAAGGAACGTTGATTCTTCCATTGTCTATGGTTTCAGCATAGCCATTTTTGCCGCTTCCACCGCTGCCGTAGCTGCCCATGATGACGTATATTTCGTTTCCCTTTTTTACCTGGTTCCTGCAGTAGCTTTCCAGATGTTCCCAGGTATGCTGGTTATTGTTTGGCGCCTGTGGTATCATGTTGTTCATCAGAAAAGTAGAGGAGTTTGCAGCAGTAGAACTGGTACGGTCTCCGCTGGGGCAGTTGTGGCCCTTGTCAAAGCCGGAGCCTTTGTAGGCCGACTGGTTAACTTCATACCAACCCCCGGGCAAACTGGTGTCCGGTCTGAAGTTATTGAGGCGTTCCGTGTTACCCAGATCTTCAGCACCTATATGCCAGCTCACCCAGTTTGGAGTTGCCCTGCTACGGCTGTAACTTTCTATATAGTACTTGTGGTCGATCAGGTAGTTATCGGCATTAACTGTACTATTGGTGGCATTGCTGGGATTTCCAAGCAACATTTGGCTGGCTATACTATCATTTTTTTGTGGAGTCTCAGTCGCTGCATTTTTATAATGCTGTGGGGCAGCTGAGGAGGCCGGGGTTGGTAAGTTGATTTTAGTCCTGAGAGTATCTGAAGATACTTTACGGCCATAGGTATTAAAGTCGGTTTGCTGTGATTGCTGGCAACTCGTTTCGTAAAGCAATACGAGAGCGACTGAGAAGGGTAACAGTATATTTTTATAGTTCATTTCATCATTAAATTACGGCAAAGGTAATACTGTTGCAGCAATGGTTCCCGAGTCTTAAAATTTATAATTACTTTTTTAAAAAATTTAGGATATTACAATAATAGTATATACCTTTAATATAAAAGAAAAACACACACCAAAATAGGAGCCCTGTAGCATTTGCGCAGGGCTTCGCTTTTCTCTGTACTCAAATAAGTTGTAAGAAATACGCCTTTTCCGGCAGTATTAAGGGAATATTAATGATACGGCATCTGATATAAAATTGATACTTTAGGTCAATCATTTCTTAAAACCATGTTAACAGTAGAAAAAATAGGCGGTACTTCAATGAGTGCCCTTGAAGATGTTATTCAGAATATAATTTTATTTGAGCGTACAGGCGACCAATTGTACAATAGAATATTTGTCGTATCGGCATTTTCAGGTGTCACTGACTTATTGCTCGAAAACAAAAAGACAGGAGCTCCCGGAGTCTACCACAGAATAGCCAAACATCAGAACTTTCATAAACCGCTGAAAGAGCTGATCGTCAAACTGAAAGCGATAAATAAAAAGTACGCAGCTCTCGGACTTGATCTCAGTGCAGCTGATCAGTTTATCGAGAAACACATTTTGGAAGCCCAGACTTACCTCGAAAATTTATCCAATATACTGGCCTCGGGCTATGTAAGCAGGGAAGGCATTTTACAGGCAGCCAGGGAAATTCTGGCCTCGATCGGTGAAAGCCATTCGGCTTTTAACTTCACCAATATACTTCAGAATAAAGGAATTAATACCACACTCGTAGACTTAAGTGGTTTTGATGACCATCTTGCCTATACCATCGATCAAAGAATAAAACACGCCTTCAAGAGAATTGATTTTGCGAAAACGATTTGTATTGTAACCGGGTATGCCAAAGGTACCGAGGGAATTATGCGTGAGTTCGACAGGGGTTACTCTGAAGTGACATTCAGTAAAATTGCTGAATTTCTGAAACCCGAAGAGGCGATCATCCATAAGGAATATCATCTTTCTACAGCCGACCCGGCTATGGTTGGTATCGAAAACTGTATTCCTGTAGGATATACAAATTACGATATCGCTGATCAGCTTGCTGATGTAGGTATGGAGGCTATACACCCTAAAGCTTCCAAGCCATTAGAGATCAACGGTGTTAACCTTCGGATAAAAAATACGTTTGAACCTTCACATCCCGGTACACTGATCACACGCGAATTTGTTTCTGAGCATAAACGTGTCGAGCTGATTACCGGGACAGATAAGTTACTGATTATTGATGTATATGATCCGCTGATGGTGGGTAATGTCGGAAGTGACCTTCAGATTATGCAGATCTTTTTTGATCATAAATTGAGCTATACATTTAAGGCTACAAGTGCCAACAGCATCACTATCGTGATCTGGGAACGTGACTTTGATAAAAAACTCATCACCGACCTCGAAAGCAAATTTGAAAAAGTTACCGTAGAGAAAGCAGCGATGGTCTGCCTGCTCGGTTCAAATATGGATCAGCCCGGATTACTTGGAAAAAGTGCGCTTGCACTTACTGAACATGGAGTGGATATTAAAAGTGCAGGTTTCGCCCTTAGAAAAGTTAATATCCAGTTTCTCGTAGCCCGTGAAGATTTCCGGACAGCAATCATTGCGCTCAACAAAACAATGCAGTAGTACTGCTCAAATCTTTCTGGCGGAGACTTTAGGTCTCCGCTTTCTTTGTTTTTAGGGTTTATAGCCTCTCAACTTCTGGTTAATCAGTCCTGTTATTCCTGTTTAAGTTAAAATTTTTCTTATTTTTTCAAATAAATACAGCGATTTATGCCATGTTGCCTTGTTTGCTGGTAATAGTTGCTGCTGTAAGCAAAATTTTAATGTTACTACTCTGTTTTTCCGATTTATACTTTAAAAAATTGTTAATAAAGAACAGTTTTCTGTTTTCCGGGAACGATTGCGTAATTTAAAATCTTCTTTTATTTTTTTTATTTCTTCAGAGTGAGTACTCTTGCTTCCACTGATGTTTAAAAATTTTACTATTGATGTAAAATGGAAGATGTTGCTGATAAAAACTAAGCTGATACCTAAATAAATATTGGTTGATTGAGGTTATACATTCATATCAGGTAAATTTTCATGAATTTATTTATTTAGTCTACTAATTTAGTAGAATTATATTATATATTTGAATAATGAACAGACACTCTCAAAATCAACTTCTTTTCAAACTATATGTCGACTGCTATTCGTGTTGCAGATGCAGGCAAGAATTTGAAAGGTAGGTTGTTGTACAACTATTGAACCCGCCGGCCTTTCAATTCACGAAAGGCTTTTTTTTTATAAACAAATTCAAACCTGTAGCCTATGATATAAACAGCATTAAAGAATACTGATCAGGTCAGATCTGATCATTTTCATCTCACAATAAATAATCTCTAACTATTATATAACTAAACTAAAACTAAAATGATGAAAAAAATACTCTATTTAATAGGGGTAGTTTTGCTTTTTGGCGTACAAGCCTTTGCACAAACACGAACCATTACAGGTAAGGTCACCGATTCAGGTGATGGCACCGCACTACCAGGCGTAAGTATATCAACAGGCCGTGGAGGTCCCAGCGCAAGAACCAATGCAGCCGGTGAATACTCAATCAGCCTTCCGTCTGATTATAAAAGTTTGATATTTACCTTTGTAGGCTATGCTACCCAAACTGTTTCAGCTTCATCGGGCAGGGTTAATGTTTTATTGGTTTCCAGTCAGAATCAACTGAGTGAAGTTGTGGTATCCGGTTATTCCAGTACGAGCAAAAAGGATTTTACAGGATCGGCCGTAAAGGTGAGTGCTGCACAGATAGCAAATAAGCCGGTTCAGAGTTTTGATCAGGCACTTGCTGGTCAGGCAGCCGGTGTTAATATTATTCAGCCAAATGGTGTTTTAAATAACCCACCGGTTTTCAGGGTCAGGGGGTTTAACTCTATATCACTGAGTTCATATCCGCTGATTGTTGTTGATGGTGTTCCGGTATTTACTGGAACGACCGGCAATACGGCATCTGTAAGCAGTAACAGTGCATCCAATAACCCCTTGGGGGATATCAACCCTAATGATATAGAATCTATCGATATCCTGAAGGACGCCTCCTCTACAGCTATTTATGGTTCAAGGGCTGCAAATGGCGTCGTTGTTGTGACGACTAAAAAAGGGAAGCAGGGAAAAACAAGGGTGAACTACGATGGCTGGGTAGGTATTACGAAGGCGTTCAATTTACCAGATATGCTGAATGCCGAGCAATATGTCACCATTAAAAATGAAGCCCGTGCCAATACCACTCCAAGACTGGACCCCGGGTTTGCGCTGCAGCAGGATGCCAGTGGCAAAACTATTGACACTGACTGGTTTGATGTCGTATATCAGACAGGTGTTTCACAGAATCACAACATGAGTGTTTCAGGTGCCAGTGAAAGCACATCCTATTTCCTCTCTACTGGTTACAGTAAACAGGAGAGTTTTATCAAAACCAACTCTTTTGAACGTAAGATCTTCAGAGGGAACGTAGATCACCATTTGTCTAAAGCAATTACTGTCGGAACCAACTTTAGTTACAGTAATTCCTTAAATATTGGTCCTAACACGGGCTCTTTGCTTGGTCAGGCTTATAATACAGGAGGTCTTGCAAGATTACCGCTGGTACTTGCACCAAATGTTTCTCCTTACAGACCCGATGGTTCTTACAATATCACTGCTACCGGTACATTAGGACTGGGCGCGAATACAATTGCCAGTAATTACCCGAATGCTGTAGTACTGCTTGACAATGACAGGTTTACCTCAAAAAACGACAATATTATTGCCAACGTGTATGGTGAGCTGGAAATTGTGAAAGGTCTGAAACTGAAGACCCAGTACAGCCTGAATAAGTTAAATACTGCCAATACAACTTTCCAGAATCCACTTTCAGGTGACGGACAAAGTAACAACGGTTTGGCTTTGAACACGTTTGAAGAATATAACAGGAGAGACTGGACCAATACATTAAACTATATCGTTGCTATTGATAAACATCATATCAATGCTCTGGTAGGTCAGGAAGAATACCATACTACAAATGTTGGTACTGGTACAGAAAGAACCAACCTGGCAGACGGATACTTTAATAATTTTCAGGGTAACTTCCTCAATTCACGTAGTGTTGCTGCTACAGGTAACTTCAATACAGAAAATGGTTTCAGGTCGTTCTTTGGTACTGTAACTTACGATTTTGATAAAAAATATTTATTGAGCGGAACTTTCAGACGTGACGGTTTCTCAGGGCTTTCTGCCAACAATAAATACGGAAACTTTGGCGGAGCGTCAATTGGCTGGAATATCGCTGAGGAAGATTTCTTCAAAAACAGCAGCCTGGGAAATATCTTTGATGATTTCAAGTTAAAAGGAAGTTATGGAGTAGTAGGTAATATCGGGGTTAATGATTTTGCTTCGCTGGCGCTCTTCAATTCTGGCTTCTACGGCAGTACTTCTACCGTTTTCTTCAGCCAGGCAGGAAATCCTAACCTGAAATGGGAAACCAGTAAAAAGACAGATGCAGGTATCAGCTTCACCATGTTTAAAGGCCGCATCACGGCAGATATTGATTACTACAATAACAGTATTAATAACCTGATCCTGAATTCTCCGCAATCACCATCACGCGGTATCCCGGGTGATCCTGTTAATACCATTGCTGCAAACGTAGGCTCAATGTTCAACCGTGGTATTGAGTTTAACATTACCTCCAGAAATATTGTAAAGGACAATTTCAGCTGGACCACAAATTTCAATATCAGTACGCTGAACAATAAGGTGACAGCACTGGCAGAGGGTAACGCAGATATCTATGGATCAACTTCAGGTCTGGAAACCGCAAACATTACCAGAGTAGGTCATACACTGGGTTCTATCTTTGTAGTTCCTACAGCAGGCGTAAATCCGGAAAACGGGCGCCGTATCTTCATTAACCGCTTTGGCCGCGAAGTGCAATACAAACAAACAGGTGGTACAGCATGGACGTATCTTGATGGCACTCCGGCACCTGCAATTGACGGAACGCTCGACGGAAAAATTGTGGGCAAAGGTATCCCTACGTTTTATGGAGGATTGAACAACACTTTCACCTATAAAGATTTCGACCTGACCGTGGGTATTACTTTTTCAGGAGGAAATAAAATCTACAATGGTACTCAGGCGACGCTCAGAGATCAGCGTTTCTGGAATAACCATACGGATATCCTTAACCGCTGGACTACACCGGGCCAGATCACTGATATCCCAAGACTGGAATATGGCGATAATTATTCTAATGGTTCTGCTATTCCGAACTCTTCCAATGTTCAAAATGGGGCATATGCCAAGCTGAAGAACGTAGCTCTGGGCTATAAGTTTCCTACGGAACTGGTTAACCGCGCAGGTATAGCTTCATTAAGACTGTACGTACAGGCAACCAACCTTGCCGTAGTTACGGGTTATGACGGATCAGATCCTGAGGTCTCTACCAATGGTAACTCCAATCTAGCACCGGGCGTAGACCGTAACGGGGTTCCTTCCAGCAGGATATTTACATTCGGACTTAATGTGGGATTTTAATTTTGACAACAATGATGACTATAAGAAAATATAAAAACAGCATAAGTGTAGCTTTACTTGCATCTGTAATGGTGTTTGTTAGTTCCTGCACAAAGGATCTCCTTGATCCAACGCCAACAACCAGTATTATTGATAACGAAGCATTTGATAATCCTGCCCGGATCCTGCTTCAGGTGAATGGATTGTATTCCGGTGTAAAACATGGTGAGTTTTACGGAGGACGATATATCATTTATAACGAAATCCGTGGGGATGAGTTTATTGTAAACAGACCTAATGGTGTTACAGGATTGGACACCTGGGGACAAAATGTAAACTCCAATACCAATGAGGTAGTTAACCTATGGAGCCGTTCCTATGCAGCTATCAACCGTATCAACGTCTTCCTTGCAGGTTTACAGGCTAATATTTCGAAAATTGACGCCACTCTTGCCAATCAGTATATAGGGGAAGCAGAATTTTTGAGAGCTTTATCCTATCTGGCCCTGGTACAAACATATGCCAAACCATATGTTTTTGATAATGGCGCAAGTTTGGGAGTGCCGTTACGGTTAGTGGCTGAAACCACGCTTACCGGCGAAGGCACAAATGATCTGGCCAGAAGTACTGTGGCCCAGGTGTATGCCCAGATCATTAAAGACCTGGACGATGCTGAAACAAAACTTCCGGCAACCCCCTCCGCGGGTGCCTTCCGTGCTTTCAAAAACACGGCAATTGCTTTAAAAGCAAGGGTATATCTTACGCAGGCCAATTATGCACAGGTAGTGACAGAGTCTGCAAAAATCATCTCCACAACGGCGCCATTTCAGGCCCCTGCCGGAGGAAGCAGGCTTGACGCCAGCATCTCCAATGTATTCAATGGAGCATATACCGGAACAGCGACGGCTTCTGAAACATTATTGTCCTTACCGTTTACAACTACTGATGCACCGGGAACACAAAACCAGCTTGCATTTTATTTTAATACCTCACCAGGGAACAGTGAATATTATTTGAATGCTGCGGGCATCCTGGCTAATCCGGCATTGAACTCCACTACCGATGCACGTGCCACATTGCTGACCAAAGCAGGAACGATAACTTACCTGTCTAAATTCAAAACGGCATCACCTTTTACAGATTATATCCCTGTGGTAAGATATGCTGAAGTATTACTGAATGCAGCGGAGGCCAGTGCCAGAACGGGTAACCTGACAAGAGCTACCGACTTATTGTATGCTGTCAGACGTCGTTCTGATCCTGCTTTTACATTTCCTGCAGCTGACATCAGTACTGAGGCGAGTCTGGTAAACACGATTCTTACAGAGCGACGCATTGAGTTGCTGGGTGAAGGGTTCAGGACTCCTGATCTGAAACGTTTAGGTTTGGCACTGCCTACAAAGGGAAATGCAACTTCGGGAATAGCACCGGCTGTTGCGCCAACAGCACCTAACTATATCTGGCCGATCTCAGGACGTGAACTGCAAAGTAACAGACTGCTGGTACCAAATCCATAGTTAAATTAAAAGCCGGTTTTGCATCCACAACAACCGGCTTTCAAGTTATTACCTATCTCCAATATAATTTCCAGAAGAGATACTGGAATTAGTCCTGGATAATCTTGAATGATTGATGTAAAAATCTGAATAATTCAGAATAGTATAAATCCCCTAAACAGGTGATTATATCAAACAAAAGCCGGTCTGCATCCACAGTAACCGGCTTTTGACGTTATTAACTAACCTATCACCCCGACTCCGGTATAAATCCGGAGGCACCCCGGGGAAATCGAAATAAGGATATTTTACTTTGGTAAACTTCTGCATAAAACCAGGCTGCTGCAATGCCCAATAATGGGGGTTGTTTGACGATTATCTTGAAATAAATCTTAAATGCGCATTCTGAATGACGAAAATATTTAATTTTAGCTTTTAAACTATTCTATTATACTCATGAAGTACTTTTTTCCGATACTTTTATTCATTTTGCTGGCCGGGAATACTAAGGGACAGCAAAAACATTCATTTTCTTTTGCTAAAAACGAATTTATGCTGGATGGCAAGCCCTATCAGATGATCAGCGGCGAGATGCACCCTGCCAGAATACCGAAAATGTACTGGCGACACCGCATTCAGATGGCTAAGGCAATGGGGTGTAATACCATTGCAGCCTATGTGTTCTGGAACTATATCGAAGAAAAAGAAGGGGTGTTCGACTGGAAATCAGAAAACCGTGATATTGCTGAATTTGTACGTATCTGCCAGGAAGAGGGTATGTGGGTATTGTTCAGGCCGGGGCCTTATGTATGTGGAGAATGGGATTTTGGAGGTTTTCCACCTTATCTGCTGAGTATTCCTGATATCAGGCTCAGATGTCTTGATCCAAGATACATGGCTGCGGTAACTAAATATATTTCCGAAATCTCCCGTCAACTCAAACCGCTGCTCGTTACCAATGGCGGTCCGGTGCTGATGGTGCAGATTGAGAACGAGTATGGCAGCTATGGTAACGACAAGGAATATCTCAAAGCTTTAAAGCAACTGTGGGTTGATAATGGGATTAACGTACCATTTTACACTGCCGATGGTCCGACGCCATTCATGATGGAAGCGGGTACAGTTGAAGGTGCGGCTATTGGTCTCGACAGCGGGGGCAGTGATGCCGATTTTGAACAGGCTGCTAAACAGAACCCTGATGTGCCGGCCTTCAGTGCAGAATCTTATCCGGGCTGGCTTACACACTGGAAGGAAAAATACCAGAAGCCTGATAAAGCTAATATTCTGAAAGAAGTGACCTACCTGATGGAACACAAGCGATCGTTCAACTTATATGTGATACATGGCGGAACAAATTTTGGGTTCAATGCCGGTGCAAACGCTTTTACACCTACTCAATTTCAGCCGGATATCACGAGTTACGACTATGATGCACCCATTAATGAACGAGGTGAGCCTACCAAAAAATACTTTGCCTTGCGCGAGCTGATCGCCAAATACACCGGTAAAAAATTACCAAAGGTACCAAAACCTACAGCTGTTACTGTTGTACCTGCTTTCAGTATGCAGCCATTTACCAGTATCTGGAATGTGCTACCTCAAGCGGTTAAATCTCCGCAGGTAAAAACGATGGAGAGCATGGGTCAGTACAAGGGTTTTATCGTGTACCGGACAAAATTGATCGGTCGCAAAAGCGGTGAGCTGATGATCACAGAACCTCATGATTATGCATTGGTATTATTAAATGGTAAGCTGGTGGATACCGTGTATCGTGACGGTGGTAAATGGACTGTCAAACTTCCTGTGACGGATGTTAAAGATCCTGTGCTGGAAATCCTGGTAGAAAATATGGGGCATATCAATTTTGCCCAGTATATGATAGATCGTAAAGGTATTACGGACCGTGTTGCGCTTGAAGGTATGACGCTCTTCAACTGGGAAATCTTTAACCTTCCTATGGACGATGATTTTGTAAAGGGATTAAAACCTGCAGAGAAAAGTGATCTCCATGATGGCGTATTCTTTAAAGGTAATTTTACTTTGAAAGCTGCCGCGGATACTTATCTGGATATGAGTAAATTTAAGAAGGGTGTGATCTGGGTGAACGGGCACAATTTGGGAAGATATTGGAATGTGGGTCCGCAATTTCATTTGTACTGTCCTGCCAACTGGCTGAAAAAAGGAAATAATGAGGTTGTGGTATTAGATCTGCATCAGAAGGATGCGATGGATATTAGCGGTGTAAAAACACTGGAATAAACTGAGCTAAATCACATTGATAGAGCCGGCAGCATAAATCTGCCGGCTTTTTTGTTTTTATGATGTGATCTAGGCGGCACTTCTGATTAATCTCAAAATTACTGCGATTACTGCAATAACCAATAATGCATGAATAATTCCGCCTGTATAAAAACCTCCAAGGAAGCTGATGGCCCAAATGATAACTAGAATAACTGCGATTAAATAAAGTAAATTTCCCATAGTTGTAAGTTTTAAATAGTGTTTTAGTTTAAAATTGTAGATGTTTCAAGAACAACCTAATTCAGAGCAGATTGTTTTACAATAATTCATCACAGCTATAACAGGTCATGATAAGCTACCACTTTTGGGGATTTTAATCCTGCCGGTTTTTGAGTTAATTGGGGTGTTGATACTCATTTAAATTATATCTCAATGGAAGTACTGGGTAATAAAGTGGTGGTCATCACTGGCGGTGCGGGAGCTCTTGGATTAGTTACTGCAAAATTATATTTAGCAAAAGGATCTTCGGTGATGTTGGTAGATAAGGTTAAGGATGCTTTGGAGACTGCCGCTAAATCTTTAAATCATCCTAGGTTAGCCTTTGTTGTAGCAGATGTGACCAGAACATCAGATACCAGGTTTTATGTCGGTGAGACATGCAGGCAGTTTGGTAAAATTGACGTGTATATCTATTGTGTAGGAGTGATAGGGATGATCAGGCCCGTGGTGCAGCTTGCTGAAGAAGATTTTGCCTATGCCAAATGGGTAAATTTCAGTGGCGCCTGGCTCGGTTGTCAGTATGTTTTGCCGGAAATGAATGATGGCGGGAGTGTGATCCTGGTATCATCAACGGCCGGGCATTGGGGGGCTGCAGACACGGGTGGTTATACAGAAAGCAAACATGCCATGGTGCGTTTAATGCGTACACTTTCTTTGGAAGTTGCCCACAGGAATATCAGAGTGAATACCATCGATCCCATAAATTTTGAAGGCAGAATGATGCGCGATCCGGAGGAAGTGCTGATCTCCGGTAACAAGGATGAACTGAAAAAGATCATGATGTCGATGAGGCCTCTCGGCAGATATGCCCAGCCTGAAGAAGTTGCTCATTCACTCCTTTTCTTTGGCTCCGTGAGCAATACCTATATCACAGGAACCACCCATGTCATCGCAGGTGGGTTCAATAGTTGAATAAAAGTATTTTAAGATATTTTGTACTTTTATCACCTATGCCAGACCAATTAACTGAATCAAACTATCATTTGATTTGTGATCAGCTTGCCGCAACAGATTCCGACCTTGAAAAGGTGATTGCTACATATGGTTATCCACCAATGTGGAGCAGACCCAATACATTTGAAAGTCTGGTACACATCATTCTGGAACAACAGGTTTCGCTGGCATCTGCACTGGCGGCATTAAATAAACTGAAAGAACATGTAAAAGAAATAACTCCTGCCAGGATATTGTTGCTGTCTGATGAGGAGCTAAAATCATGTTTTTTCAGCAGACAAAAAATAGCATATGTAAGGTATCTTGCCGGCGCCATCGTTAGCGGACAGTTAGATCTAACTTCCCTGGAAGATCAGGAAAATGATGATATTCGTCGTGAGCTCTGTAGTTTGAAGGGGATAGGCAACTGGACGGTTGACATCTATCTGATGTTCATCCTGCGGCGTCAGGATATTTTTCCGCTGGGAGATCTTGCTGCAGTAAACTCCTTAAAAAAGGTGAAATTACTGCCTTCTACCATTACCAGAGAAGGCGTATCAGGCATCGCTGAACAATGGAAACCGTACCGTACAGTGGCGTGTATGATCCTCTGGCACGCCTATCTCAGCAGCAGAAATACAAAATCCTGATAAATTACATTTATATGTTGTACCAAAAATAGTACATTCACAAATGTGTCAGATTGTGATTCTGAATGCCATTCTATGTGCCACGACTTCTGCATGCCTCATTTTGATAAAAAGAAAGTTTTTGAAATAACACTCATAAGTGTTGTTTGGTGTCATTATAAGAAATAATAGTCAATAAATTATTTGTTATAGTTCTTTATTGTTAATATTCGATCTTTTTATTTAATCATTTTCCCACGTATTATTCATTGTATTTTTTTTGGTTACACATGGATTCGGCATCAATACACGTGTTTGGTACAAGAGTTGGAAATATTTAAGCATATCTAAAAGACTTATTGTAAACGCCTAATCTTCCTATTATGATTAACAATTCTTTAAATTTTCAAATTAACGACCACAAGTCTGCCCTTAAAAACTTTGCAATGAATTTCACGCAAAACATTGACGATGCAGATGATCTGGTACAGGAGACCATGTTAAAAGCTATTCGTTATTCAAAATTATATCAGGAAGGAACGAATCTTAAAGGTTGGTTATACACGATAATGAGAAATACGTTTATCAATGATTACCGGAGGATGGTTAAACAACGCAGCATCATTGATACTACTGAAGAAGTAAACTCTGCGCAGTTATTAAAAAGTGCAACGGATAACCAGGCTAATAATAAATTTATCAGCGATGACGTAAACAAGGCACTGTCGCAGTTAAGTAATGAATATTATACTCCTTTTATTAAATATTTTGAGGGTTATAAGTACCATGAAATTGCGGATATGCTTAACATCCCGATCGGAACTGTTAAAACCAGGATTCATGTTGCCCGCCAATCACTGAAAAGTAACCTGAAGATGTACAACCAGGAATTTAAGAAATCTAATAAGTTCAATTAATATTTTTGACGATTTGTTCAACTGACAGCTCCAATTTTTTGGAGCTGTCTGTGTTATAGGGCTATTGGTAAGAAGGTATACAAATCGCAAAACCCGGGTGTTTAAAGCTAAACTATTTATTTATGAGGATGTTATGTTTGCAATAAATATCATCTAATCATTAATTCAAAGTACATGAAAACTAAAACCGGTACCCTAGTTCTTGCATTTCTCCTCATATTGGCGACCGCAGGCGTCAGCATCAGCTCAGTTCTGTCTGATAAATCTAAACCTCCAGTAGTCTCTAAAAAGGCCGGGCGACTGCTTGTATTGACCAAAAACCTGGAATATGATACTGATAAACCCTCCATCAGAGATAACTACTATAAAAATTTAGACGAGTTGGCAAATACGATCAAGGAAGATAATTACGCTGTGTCGCTGAGAGGTCATGCAGATTCGAGAGGAAGATATAAGTACAATTGGGTGTTGTCAGATAACAGGGCAATAAGTGTTAAAGACTACCTTATAAGCAAGGGTGTTAAAGAAAACAGAATCGTCACTACTCCATATGGAAGTACTGTGCCTGTTGCTACAAATAAAACTCCTGAAGGAAGACAAAAAAACAGAAGGGTGGAAATAGAATTGAGAAAAATCAATTAGTATTCCTTCAAAATTGAAAAGACCAGGTCTTGCATATGCAGCACCTGGTCTTTTTATATTGTAGCTATCGTAAATTTAGTCCTGGGCGTCTATCCAAACACTTTTGCCATGTACAGCAATCTTTGACGGATTTAACAGGTCGTAGTCCAATTCCCAGTCTTCAGCCTCATCCAAAATTAAATTCGCATCATCATAATTTTTACCATGGTTTAGCATGTTCAGCAAGGCTGCATGCCTAAGACCAGTCTTTGCCTCCTGATTGTAGGAAGATCTCACCGGGATCAACTTTTCCGCGGAAACCGTATTGGCAGAAAATAAATTCTGAACTGCGATGATCATTTTTTGGAGAAATGATGGAGTCTGTATCCTTGCTGACTCTGATGTGTAATTATAGACTTTTTGGTTTTCCATTTTTGGACCGTTTATTTAGATACAAATGTATGGAAACTATTCTGTCCTGCAATAGGTGTTGTTGAGGAATTACTCAAAACGGGGAAATTGTTGCTCGCATTATTTTTGCGTGGCGATTAACTGGGGCGGCTAAAAATGAAAATGCTTATTTTAAAGCGTTTAAATGCTATTAAACGTGTATTTGTATGCTCATTAGTGTAACCTATTTCAATTATAGTTAATGAATTTATTGTAATTGAAATGAGTTAAAAAGCTTAAATGGGGAAAAATATTCCTGTTTTGTGTTTGTTTATTCCTGTAGGTGGTGTGCCAAAAAAAAGAGCTGCTGCATAAATCATATGCAGCAGCTCTTTGCGTAGTTTTTCTGAAGCGCTATTTAATGCTCACTCTCCATACCGTGCTGCTTACATCGTCAGCAACCAGGATAGAACCATCAGGAGCTACCGCAACATCCACCGGACGGCCGTACACTTCACTTTTTGATTCATCAGCAATAAAGCCTGTAAGGAAATCTTCCATCTTTCCAGAAGGCTTTCCATCTTTAAAAGGAATGAACGCCACCTTATACCCCGAAAGCTTTGATCTGTTCCATGAACCATGCTGACCAACAAAGGCGCCTTTGGCATATTTGGCAGGGAACTTATTTCCTGTATAGAAGGCAAGTCCCAGTGAAGCGGTGTGTGAGCCAACAGGCATGTCAGGTACGATGGCAGATTTTACGAGATCTGGTCTTTTACCCTTCATCCTTGGATCTTCGTTCTGTCCATAGTAAGAATAAGGCCATCCGTAGAATGCACCTTCTTTCACACTGGTAATATAATCGGGTACCAAATCATCTCCAAGGCCATCCCTTTCATTCACTGCAGTCCACAACACTTTGGTATCAGGAGCCCAATCCAGTCCCACAGGATTTCTCAACCCCGAAGCGTAGATCTTCTCACCTGTACCATCAGGATTTACTTCCAGAATGGCGGCACGGCGAACTTCATACTCCATTCCATTTTCGCCTACATTACTTCCTGAGCCAACCGAGATATAGATTTTTGAATTGTCTGCATTGGCAATCAGGTTCCTTGTCCAGTGGTTATTGTATCCTCCGGCAGGTAAACTCACAATCTTTTTCCCTTTACCGGTAATTTTTGTTGCCCCTGGCTGGTAAGGGTACTGAAATAAACCGTCTGTATTGGCTACATAAAATGAATTGCCAATAATCAGCATTCCGTATGGCTGGTTCAATCCTGATAAGAAAGTACTTCTTACTTCAAATTTACCGTCCTGGTTTTTATCCCTCAGCAGCAAGACCGTGTTTTCACTTTCTCCGCCTACTTCAGATTTTGCTTTACCACTGATGGCATTGGCAATTTTATCTTTAGCATCCCGCTCGGAGTTGGAAAGTGCTACCAGGATATCTCCGTTTGGAGCGATATAGATACTTCTCGGACTTTTCATATTGGTGGCAAAAGCCGATACAGTAAAGCCTTCGGGCGCAACAGGAGTTTTTCCGGCCGGCCATCCGATCACCTTGCTAAAATTGTTTTTCGCTGCATTGGTATCGGGTGCAGGAAGGTTCAGAGCCCCTGTTGTGGCGGTATCCTGTGACAAGTTATCAGTGTTAGTGCCCTTATCTGACTGCGAGTTACAGGCAACAAAAAATGGTGCTGCTACCAGTAAGTAAAAAAGTCTTTTCATCATGATTTTATTTGTAAGAGTTAATCAATATTACGCTAACGGTTTCCTGAGAAAATTGTTTGAACATTAAATCTTTTGCTGCCGAACTTTATGATGAAATGTGGGTTATGCATTCATGATAAAGGAAAGAAAGAGCGCAAATAGAAAACCACTGATATGGATATTCCTCCTCGTATTATTTATACCGCAGAGTCTTTCTGCCCAGGATAATGCTGCATGGTTGTTTCTTTCCCACACGCAGGAAATCACAAAAAAATTTGATATCCTTGCTGATGTACAGTTAAGAACGACCGACCGCCTGACGTATTTTTCCGCCCTGCTGCTGCGGACAGCACTGAATTACAAAATCAATAAAGATCAGAGTGTAGCACTGGGTTATGCACGCAAGGGCGACTGGGAAGTTGAAGAAGGGGAGAAACATTATGTACCGGAACATCGGATCTACCAGCAGTACCTCCACAATTTTAAACTCGAACGTATGGAGCTGATGTTCAGAACCAGGCTTGAACAAAGATTTGTAAAGGCAGAGCGGTACCAGTTTTCACAGCGTGCCCGTGTATTGCTGAGTGCACAGATCCCCCTGGTTGCCAATCAGGATTTTACCCGTGGAATCTATGCCAATCTGCAGGATGAAGTATTTTTGAATGTACAGAACAAAGGTAACGTTAATGGGAGCTTTCTGGATCAAAACAGACCTTATGCTTCCGCAGGTTACCGTTTCAGTAAAAAGTTGGATATGGAACTCGGTTATACGCATTGGCTGCAGCGTGAGGATACGGGCGATGAAACAACCGGTGTGGTACAGCTGATGGTCACCACCAGTTTCTGAGAAGTCATTACAACCCATAGGGGTAAAAAAATGAAAACATAACTTTAAAACGTCTTGTTGAATATTTGCCTATGAAAACATTTACAAACACAAAAAACATTACTGCGAAGCTATTTTATGATCTGCTGAAAAGCAATTTCAAAGAGATGTATCCCAAAGATCAGCTCCAGTATGGAATCAATAATGAACGAATCGTTATTGAAACTGATGGAAAAGCTGTCTATGAGATCTGGATCACCGATGAACTGATCACACTCACAGAAATTGATCTTCATGAACAAAAAATAGGGGACAAGCTGGAAGAGTTTATCAATGCATCCCTCTTACCGGAAGAAGAACGGTAGTCGCTGTGTCTTTATATATTGATATCAGTATATAATGATATTCTTTGCGTATTCCTTCGCTTAAATGAATGAACTGAACGGCAGGTATACGGGGCACTTTTTCTAACTTCATATTGCATTAGCTTTAAAGAAGAAGCTCTCCAATAAGAATTTTGACTAAGACACCCCTACCTGAAAACGAAAAGGAGCGTTTACACGCCCTGCATAATTATGCCATCTTAGACTCATTGCATGAGGATGAATACGACCGCATTACCGAATTGGCTGCGCTGGTTTGTGATACACCTGTTGCGCTGATTTCTTTTATCGACGAAGATAGGCAATGGTTCAAATCTATAACTGGTCTCGATGCCAGTCAAACTTGCCGTGATTTATCTTTTTGTCAGTATGCAATCTTGGATAAGGTGCTGATGGAAGTCAACGATGCCTCCCTTGATGAGCGGTTTAAAACATCCGAAATGGTATTGGATGAACCCAAAATCAGATTTTATGCCGGTTATCCACTCATAGATCCGAAGGGCTATGCTCTTGGAGCTCTGGCTGTGGTAGACTATAAACCCCGGGCCTTAACAGCAATGCAGAAAAGGACACTGGAGCTGTTGGCAGATGAAATCATGGCACTGATCATACAACGCCGGCAAAAGGAAGAATTGAGACATTTTGAAAAGATTTTTACCCTGTCCAATGACCTGATCGGAGTCAGTAATTCATCAGGATTATTTGAGAAGGTAAATCCATCATTTCAAAAAATCCTGGGATGGACTGAAGAGTTTCTACTTCGGACCCCTGTTTTCGACCTCGTTCATCCTGACGATGTCATCAGTACTCGCGAAGAGTCACAGAGGTTATTGAGTGGAAAAGCGACTGTCCACTACACGCATCGTTTGCGCTCTAAAGACGGGCAGTATAAACATATACAGTGGACCACCACTCCCGAACTTTCTACAGGGCAGTTTTTCTCTATCGGCAGGGATATTACAGCTGAAAAAATAAAAGAAGAAGAACTGCAAATTGCAAAGGAGCTCGCCGAACAGGCAAATATGGCTAAGTCTGAGTTTCTGGCCAACATGAGCCATGAGATCAGAACACCCTTAAACGGAATTATCGGCTTTACTGATCTGGTGCTCAGAACAAATCTCGACGAAAGACAGCTCCAGTATGTGGGCATCGTTAACCAGTCGGCAGACTCTTTGTTAACGATCATTAATGATATTCTCGACTTCGCAAAAATTGAAGCAGGCAGGATGGATCTCAATATGGAAAGATTTGATATTTATCAGCTGGCTTCAGATGCTACAGATATCATTATTCATACCATCAAACAAAAAGGATTACAGATGCACATGCATATTGATCCGGATCTGCCCCGTTTTGTCTGGACCGATGAAATCCGTCTGAAGCAAGTGCTGATCAATCTGCTGGGCAATGCATCCAAGTTCACTGAAAAAGGAGAAATAAAGTTAGAGATACAATTACTGAACGTCAGCGGCAACCGTTCTACCCTTAGATTCGGGGTTAGCGATACGGGGATTGGCATCAGCAGGGATAAACAGGTCAAGATCTTCGAAGCTTTCTCTCAGGAAGATGGTTCGGTGACCAAAAGATATGGAGGTACGGGACTTGGATTAACGATTTCCAATAAGCTGCTGGGGCTCATGGGTTCTCAGCTTCAACTCAAAAGTACAGTCGATGAGGGCAGCCTTTTTTATTTTGATATTAGTTTCAGAGCAGAGGAGGGCAGTGCCGATATTAAACCGGAAATAACAGTTGAAAGAAATATAAATCCAAAGAATATCAACACAGATACGCTGACGATCCTGATTGCAGAGGATAACCCGGTCAACATGCTGCTGACCAAAACAGTAGTTAAGAGGATTATTCCCAACGTCAGATTAGTGGAGGCCTTCAATGGCCGCGAGGCACTGGCCTCCTGCAGCACCGCTTTGCCCGACCTGATTCTCATGGATGTCCAGATGCCGGATATGAACGGTTATGAAGCCACAACCAGGATCAGGGCACTGGAACAAAACACGCATGTTCCTATTATTGCCGTTACGGCCAGTTGTCTGCGGAGCGACAAGAAAAGATGTTATGATGCAGGAATGGATGATGTGATTACAAAACCATTTGTAGAGGAGACGATTGCCTCAGTGCTGCAGAAATGGCTCATCGATGCAGATTAAAAGCCAGTCCTGTTACAAATACGCTGATGTGGTAACGGGACTGGCTGAGGCGCTGAATGGTACATACTATAACTTAACTGTTGCCGGTAAATACTTAGCGATTAAGTCTTCATAGTAGGGCTTCAGTTCTGATACTACAGGCGGCTTGGGACTTTTCGAGTAGAGGTCATAAGGATTGAATTTATCTACCCATTTGAACATCTCCTGGTCGTGTGCGTTTAGCAGGTGATCGTAAGAGTGCTCTCTGTGTTGTGAGTAGAACGAATGGTACCTGATCATATACAAGGCCTCTTCAGGAAGATAGTCTTTGGTAATATGGTACAGATATTCATCATGTCCCCATGACATATGTACATTGTCTAAACCACACTGATGCGTGTATACGCCATATTTTGTATTGTAACGCTCATCAGTACTGTCCGGATTGTCTGCAAAGAACTCAGGATAAACGATCTTATCAGAGAACTTACATCCTACGGGAAATGAATCTCCTACCACATTCCATTGCGGTTCGCCGAATAAACACAATACCTTACCAAGGTCGTGGATAAATCCGGTGAGCACAAACCAGTCGGGATGCCCGTCAGCGCGGATTGCTTCGGCAGTTTGTAACAAATGCTGTAACTGATCCAATGAGATATCAGGATCTGAATCATCGATCAGCGTGTTCAGGTATTCCATAGCTTGCCACCATGGCATTTCCTTTTTATCAAACTGCAGGAAATTGGCCTTTTTTGCCAGCACATTGCCATAGGTCTGATATTTATGATTGAGACGATAGAATTCCCTTACTGGTTCAATTTCCGGGCTGTCATAGTTTCTGAATTCATCTTTGCTTTTCGCCGGAGTACCTGGTTCAGGATATCTCTTTAACACATCGTCTTCCCATTCATCGAGGCTAGACAATGGAGAGATCTCCTGTTTGCTTAAGTCTTTCATACGCTTTAGTTTTATTGTGATAATTTAATTTGTTACTTACCAAAACACGGTATATAAGGCAGCGAGTACACCGCAAATCAATACCGAGGCCACCATAAATGACGGACTAACTTTAAACATTTTCGTATCTATCTCTAATCCCTGCGGATTATTTTTACTCTTCGGATCGGACAGTGTAATGAGAACCATTACCGCAATAATTATGCAGAACACCCATGACATCCTGTTGAGGAAAGGGATGGGCTCAATTGCCCCCTGGCTGATTTCAGGAAGGAATTTAAATAAAGTGGATAAAGGAATAGTGAGCAGTGCAGCAGTTAAGGCTGCTTTTGAAGTGGTTCTTTTCCAGAAGAATCCCAATAAGAAGATCGCAAACACCCCCGGAGAGATAAAGCCGACATATTCCTGTATAAACTGGTACACCTGGTCAAAGCTGCGCAGTGCAGGTGCAATTACAATGGCTATCAGCGAGGCAATGACTACAGACCAGCGCCCTACATTCACCATCTTTTTCTCCGATGCTCCCTGGTTGATAAACTTCTTGTAGATATCCAGTGTAAATATCGTGGCAATACTATTGCATTTTCCTGCCAGTGAAGCCACAATGGCTGCGGTTAGTGCCGCAAAGGCAAGGCCTTTTAATCCTGCAGGCAGTAAATTCATCAGTACCGGATAAGCATGATCCGGCTTCACTACGCCGTTGTCCATCATCTCCTGCTGGAAATAGCCTTTTTGATAAAGTACATAGGCACAGATACCCGGTATGACAACAATCACAGGAATCAGCATTTTCAGGAAAGCAGCAAACAACAATCCACTACGTCCGGTTTTGAGATCAGCTCCCAATGCTCTTTGTACGATATACTGATTACATCCCCAGTAGTTGAGGTTGTTGATCCATAATCCTCCAACGAGTACTGCAATACCAGGCAGTTCACTGTAGAATTTATCGCCCTTGTGAAAGATCATATGGAAGTGATCTCCGGCTTGCTCTCTCAATACCGGAAGGGCACCAAGAACAGTATCGATACTGAATTTGTCAGACACCATATTCAGCGCCATATAACAGGTAACGAGACCACCCGCTACCAGCACAAATACCTGGATCACATCTGTATACCCGATCACCTTCATCCCGCCCAGTGTAATCAGTGCGGAGAACACTGCAAGGGCAATGATACAGGTGTTAAATGGAATACCGGTGATGGTCTCAATCGCAATAGCACCCAGGAAAAAGATTGAGGTAAGGTTTACGAAGACATACACCAGCAGCCAGAAAACAGCCATCAGTGTACTCACCGTATTGTTATACCTGCCCGACAGAAACTGGGGCATCGTATAAATTTTATTCTTGAGATAGATGGGCAGGAAAAATACCGCCACAATGATCAGCGTAGCTGCTGCCATCCATTCGTAGCTGGCAATTGCCAATCCCATGGCAAAGCCGGAGCCCGACATGCCGATAAAGTGTTCTGCGGAAATGTTGGAGGCAATGATAGATGCGCCAATCGCCCACCAGGTTAGCGAGCCTTCAGCCAGGAAGTAATCCTTCGTACTGGTACCTGTTTTCTTCTTATTCCAGTACACCCAGTACCCGTATCCGGATACAATAATGAAATAAATTAAAAAAACAACGTAATCGAAGACTGTTAGATGATTCATGTAAATTGTGATAAACAGCTACCTGAGACATTTCAGGCAGCTGCATTCATTAAAGTTAATGATTAAAACAAATATGATGATTCCTTATGAGATTTAGTTGTAGCCCGGATTTTGGATCAGCTTTGGATTTAGCTGGATCTCTGCACGGGGGATAGGGAAGATACGGTGGTTGGGATCGGCGTCAGTTTTAATGCTGTAAGTTTTTTCAAACTGTCCGAAACGGATCAGGTCATTCCTGCGCCAGCCTTCCATAGGGAACTCCCTGCCACGCTCGTCGAGGATATCTGCCAGCGTTACTGAAGTCAGCGGTGTAGCTTTAGCACGTGCACGTACCAGGTTTACCAGTGCCAATGCCGTTTGTCCCTGGGTAGGTGTAGCACCCCTCAAAATCGCCTCTGCTTTTTCCAGCAGCACATCTGCATACCTAAACATAGGCACGTCATTGCTCTGGTCACGCACAGGGCTGATGCTGTCCGGATAGAATTTGTTGTTGCGGTAGCCTTCTTCATTTGCCAGCTCATCATTGCCCACATCAAATGTAGCCACGTTTCTGAACACGATATCCGGAGTAAACTCAAGGTGGTGCTGTACAGCTGCTGTAGGGCTCGGACCATTATAAGCATCGCTCAAGCCTTTGTTGGTAGTGCTAACCAGGATAGGCGTGCCATCATTGTTGTATTGTTTACCTGTCAGGTATTGTTTCCTCCTTAAATCATTCACATCATTGAATAAAGCATAGAAAGTCGGAAGTGTATACATTGGTCCCGCAGGGGTATATGGCATTCTGTATTTGGTTTGCAGACTTGGGTGCAGGGTAAAACGTGCGTAAGTCATACCCAGAATGTTCAGTCCGTCATAAGGCGTAGCGAAGATAAAATCTTTGATCGCCGGTCCGTTATTTTGTTTGAACATCGCCAGGTAGTCGGCACTCAGCTCATACTGGTTGCTGGAGATGATATTGTCACACATCGTTACTGCATCCTGCCATCTTGCTGTTCCTGTATAGTACTGTGCATTGAGGTACATTTTGGCAAGAATAGCATAAGCCAGGTATTTGGTTGGCCTTCCATAAGTTGCGGAGCCGGTTGTGCTGCTCAGGTTAGGAATCTGCGCCAGCAGTTCAGTTTCGATGAACGTAAACACCTGCGCACGGGTTTTGGTACCCAGATCAGAAACATCACCAAATGTAGCGTTGATGGGAACATTTCCAAACAGGTCCATCATATAAAAATAGGACAGGGCACGCATGGTTTTTACCTCAGCTACGGTCTGCGTTTTCGCTGCACTTTCCGGTGCGGCATCAAACAGGCTCAATACCTGGTTACACTGACTGATGGTACCGAAGCCCCATGACCAGTTTGCGGCAATGTTTCCATTGTCAGCATTGTAATTGTGCAGGAACAGTTGGGCGTACACCGCGCCGTCATACCAGTTTCCGCCACGGGCAACGAGGACGTTTTCGTCTGCGCTCAGGTTTTGGATCATCCAGTATGTACGGCCGGGTCCGGTTGCAAAATTGGTGTAAATCGGTCCTGTAGCCAGCACAAATTGTGCTGGGGTAGTAGGGAAGTTGTCAGGTGTCAATGCAGCTTTAGGGGCTACATCAAGCTTGGTACAACCGCTAAGGTAGGCAGCACCTGCAAGCAAAAGCAGCAGGTTGAATTTTTTATATGTTTTGAAGTATTTCATGACAATCGTATTTGAGGTTCTTATAAATCTAAGGTAAGGCCGGCAAGGAAGCTGCGTGTTCTTGGGTAGAAGTTGTTGCTGTCTACACCGATGAACTGTCCGCTTTGCTGGTTGTTCACGTTCAGGCTTAATTCAGGATCTACACCTTTGTATTTAGTGATCAGGAACAAGTTGGTGCCTGTTACATAGATGCGCAGGTTATGTACATAATTACCTCCTATTTTAATCTTATAGGAGAGCGTGGCATTGGCCAGACGGATAAAGTCGCCATCCTCAATGTATCTTGTCGAGTAACGGTTTGCATTGATATCTGTAACCGGTTCGGTAAGCGTCAGGGTAGGGATACCATGTGTTGAAGCCTGTGCAGGAGTATTGAAACTTGCCAGTGAAGCATTCATGATTTTGTTACCGCCCTGTCCGCGGAAGAAGAAGTTCAGGCTCCATTTTTTGTAAGAGAAATCGTTACCCCAACCAAAGATATAGGTAGGCTGTGCATTTCCTGCATAGGTCTGATCTGTACTTACCGGAGTGGTGGTCGGCTGTCCGTTCGCTCCCTGGAACGTTGATACTCCATTTACCAGACCCAGGTATTTCAATGTATAGAATTGTCCAAGCGGATAACCTGCTTCGATAATTGAAACCCTGATACCACTTTGTCCCGGTCCTTCAGGAGCTCCGGAATAAATTTTTGATACGTTAGATCCGAGTGAAGTAATCCTGTTTTTGTTGAAAGAGATGTTTCCATAGGTACCCCATGTAAAGTCTTCAGTTTTTACTGGCGTACCATTCAAACCAATCTCTACCCCTTTGTTGCTCATGCTACCCACGTTAGAAGTAGTCGTTGCCACGAAGTTATTGATCAGGGAAACAGGTCTGTCAACAATCATGTCTGATGTTTTCTTGCTGTACACATCTACGGAACCACCCAGTCTGCCTTTGAATAAGGAGAAGTCGACCCCGGCATTGGTAGTAGCTGTACTTTCCCATTTCAGGTCAGGGTTAGGGTTTTGCGTTACACCCACAGCACCTGCATAGATACCACCATTGTAGAAGCTACCTTTTGTACCATACAATGTAAGCGGGGTATAAGGTGAGAATCCTTGTGCATTTCCGGTTTTACCATAACCTACACGTACTTTCAGGTCGTCAAACAGACTTTGTGATTTCATGAAATCTTCATCGATAATTCTCCATGCTGCTGATCCTGCAGGGAAGTATCCCCAGCGGTTATTCACCCCAAAAGCATTTGATCCGTCACGGCGTATCGAACCTTGCAGGATGTATTTTCCTTTGTAGCTATAGTTCAAACGGGTATAGAAAGAGATCAGTCTCAAAGTTTCATAAGCTGTATTTGTACTCAGGTCGGCACGGTTTCCTGTCTGGTAACCCAGGCCAAGGTTTCCTGCTCCAAGCGCATCAGAAGGGAAGTTCTGTGCTACGGAGCGGAATCCGTCACCATTGGTAGTCTCATCAAAAGCATAACCTACCAGCGCTTTAAAGTCGTGATCGCCGTTCCATTTATGGTCGTAGGTGATATATTGCTCCATCAGTTTCTTGGTATCTTCAAGCGTAGTACGCACTGCTTTTCCTCCAAGGTTCGGGGCAAGCTCTGACACCTGGTTGTAATAGATCGTGTTGTCTGTTCTTCTCGACTGGTATGCGAGGTTCAGGTTGTAAGTGATGCCAAAAGGTAACTGAAGTTCTGCTCTTGTGTTGGCAAGCATCAGGTTCAGCTTTTGTTTGTAGGTATCGTTAGTGATTAGTCCTACAGGGTTATAACCCAGCTGTAAAGTAGGGTCATTGTACAATGAACCATTGGCATTATAGATCGTACGCGTAGGTAAGTACTGCGTCACAGATTTAAACAAACCTGGATTTTGTCCGTTGGTAGTCGTCAGTGGCAGGTCGTCCACAATCAGGTTCGAGTTGGTTACCGAGTTGCTCAGTGAGAAATCCAGTTTCAACTTGTCGTTCAATGTTTTTTGCGACAGGTTTAAACGTCCGATAACCCTTTTCAGATCGCTTCCTTTTACGATACCCTGATCGCCCAGGTAGTTGATGCTACCCCCAAAAATCGTTTTATCTGTACCACCGCCAAAAGATAAGTTGTGGTTTTGTGCATACGCACTTTCACGTGTCACCGCCTTCTGCCAGTCGGTATTGCCACCGTTGTCATTTGCCGGTGTAAAAGTCAAACCATTCGCCTGTACATAAGCTCTTTGCTGTGCTGCGGTGGCTACCTCAAACTGATTGGCTACAGACTTTACTGATCCGTAGGCATCGTAAGTCATTCTTAGCTGACCTGGTCTGCCTTTTTTCGTGGTCACGATAATTACCCCGTTGGTTGCCCTTGTACCATAGATTGCCGAGGCCGAAGCATCTTTTAATACGTCTATGGATGCAATGTCAGATGGTGCCAGCAACTTAAAATCTGCTCCCGGTACACCATCGATCACATAAAATGGAATCGAAGCATCTCCGCCGCGCAGTGAAGAAGGACCACGCAAAGTAACTGTAGGAGTGGAGTTCGGGTTACCGTCACCGGTAATGTTCAAACCCGCAACTTTACCTTCCAAAAGGTCTGCAGGTGTCGCCACAACACCAGCGTTAAATTGCTCGGCTTTAACAGTGGTGATGGCACTGGTAAGTTCCTTTTTTGTCGTTGTACCATAACCTACAACAACTACGTCGTTGAGTTTATTGCTTACATCGGCGAGTGCCACGTTGATGGTCGATTGGTCGCCCACTACCACTTCTTTCGCTTCGTAACCTACAAAACGAAATACTAGAGTACTGCCCTTGGTAGCAGCGATCGTGTAAGCCCCGTTCATATCAGACGTTGTTCCTTTGGTAGTTCCTTTAATGACGATCGTTACAGAGGGAATGGTCACACCCTGAGCGTCTTTCACAATACCCTTAACAGTAACGGTTTGTGCATAGGTAAAAGAAAAAGAAAAAAGCAATGCAAAGCACAGAATGCCGCAAAAACTTTTTGCCTTAGAAAGTTTGGGTCTAAGTTTGTTCATACAATTGATTTTAATGTGTATTATATTTGGATAGGTAAAACCATTTAATTGGTTTATTCACCAAAACTGTGAATAAAAAGTATATTATTTTGTTTTCTTCTGATTTTATTTACGAAAACGTTTGAGTTGATTGCTATCTTGGGGCTTCAATTATATCCAAAAATTTTGAGTTCATGAAGGAGACGATTACGATTAAAACCTTGGCAAAAGAGTTGAATATCTCTATAAGCACTGTGTCTAAGGCTCTTAATGATAGTTACGAAATCAGCATTGAGACCAAACAGAAAGTCTGGGATCTCGCTAAGATGCTGAAGTACAACCGTAACCCTTCAGCCAGTAATCTCCGCAGTCACAAAACAAAAACTATCGCTGTGATCATTCCTGAGGTGGCCAATAACTTCTTTTCGCAGGCCATTAATGGCATCGAAGAGGTTGCCCGTAAGCGCGGCTATCATGTGCTCATCTATCAGACCCATGAAAATACAGAACTGGAAATTGCATTTACTGATAGCTTGCTCAGTGGCAGGGTGGATGGCATACTGATCTCTGTTTCCAGCGATAACAATAACCATGAGCATTTTGCTACACTGGTGAAAGAAATCCCTACAGTTTTTTTCGACCGTGTTTATGAAGATATTGACGCCGCGAAGATCACCACAGATGATTATGAAAGTACATATAACGCGACCAGCTACCTGGTGGAATGCGGCTGTAAAAAGATTGCCTATCTGTATGCACTGAACAACCTCAATGCCGGTAAACAACGGATGTCCGGTTACCGGGATGCCCTGTCAGCACTTCAGCTGGAATACAGTGATAAACTGACTGTCAACTATGATAAGAATGCGGAAGTAAACTACCACAATATCAAACAGCTGATGTTGCATGAGCGACCGGATGCCGTGATTTCATCTATCGAAGATCTGGCTTTACCCTGCTATTACGTATGCAATGAGCTGGCTATATCTATTCCTGAAGACCTCAAAATTATCAGTTTTTCCAATCTGAATACCGCTCCCTTATTAAATCCTTCACTCACAACCATCACGCAGCCAGCGCTCGAAATGGGAAGAGAGGCGGCTGCTATCCTGTTCAGAATTCTCGATAAAAAACATCCGGAACCTAATGAATGGCTGACGTTGAAGTCGACGCTGATCAAAAGAGATTCTACTGCCTGCAGGTAACCGAAACCGTTTTCGTAAAAAATAATAGCCTCTTCGTTTTATAATTTATAGTTTAGCCGGCGTTTACAAATACCAGATATGCGCTTAAAAACTACCGCCCTCCTTTTCTTTTTTCTATTTGCTGCTTTTCAATTGCTTCAGGCAAAGCCGAAGGATGATTTCTACATCACAGATTTCGGCGCAATAGGAAATGGAAAAACAGATAACGCCATTGCGATCCAGAAAGCTATTGATGCCTGTTCCAAATCGGGTGGTGGTAAAGTCATCGTTCCGGCAGGCAAGATTTTTATGGCAGGTCCTTTTGATCTGAAATCCAACATTGAGTTTATTGTAGAGGTCAATGCTACGGTAATTGCCAATCCTGATGAAAAGGTGTACACGAAGAGCGCTTTCCGGCAGAATAAGGGCGAGGGCACCATCTGGATCGGTGGGGAGAACCTGAAGAACGTCACGATTGCCGGTGCAGGAACTTTGGATGGCAACGGGATCTCATTTATGGGGGCGGAGCTGGATGATTCCTTTGTACTGAAGCCTTTCAATGTGATTGATCCGCGACCACACCTGCTGACCATCGTGGGTGGCAAAAATATCCGTATCCGGGACCTGACGATCCGCAATTCTGCGTACTGGACAGTGCACCTGATCGGCTGCGACGATGTAGCGATAGACAACATCACACTGCTGAATAACCTGAAGGTCAGGAACAGTGATGGTATTGACCTCGACCACAGCACGAATGTGCGGATCAGCAACTGCTATATCGAATCCGGAGATGATTGTATCTGCCTGAAAAACCGCCGTGAGTATGAAGAATTTGGCCCCTGCCAGAATATCGTGGTCAACAACTGTACCATGACATCGCGCTCATGCGCCATTAAAATAGGTTCCGAAAACATGGACAGCATCAGTCATGTGCTGATCAATAATTGCATCATTAAAAAGAGCAACAGGGGCATAGGCATCCAGAACCGCGATGAAGGAACCGTTTCTGACGTGATCTTCTCCAATATCATTGTAGATTCTCATTTGTTCTCTGATGTCTGGTGGGGCAAGGCAGAGCCGATATACGTAACTGCCTATCCGCGTGCCAAAGGAAACAACAAGGATGCGGGCTGGCGTTTTCCTAGGGGCGAAACTGAAGGCCGTGTAGGTGCGGTCAGCAATATCTACTTCAGTAATATCAGATGTGTGAGTGAAAACGGTGTTTATGTGGGTGGCTCCACAGCAGATAAGGTGACCGGCATTGTGTTCGATCAGGTGGATCTGTCTATCGATAAAACTACTGCTTTGCCCGGAGGTACATACGACCGCCGGCCGGCCAATGTAGAGGGGCTTTTAAAAGGGCTTACTTCAGGCTTTTACTTCGATCAGGCCAAACATATTACCATCAGGAACAGCGCTGTCAACTGGGGCAGTCACCGTCCTGATTATTTTGGGCATGTAGTGGAGAGTCATGGGGTAGAAGATCTGAAACTCGTCAACCTTGATGGTAATTCTGCCTTCCCCGGTAAGGTGGAAAGGTTAAAGCTTTGAGATCACCAGGTTACTAAAGTAGGCCATCGCTTCTCCTTCGTAATCATAGGGTGCGCTCAGGTAGAAATACTTAATGGTATTTGTTTTGAACATCCTGGTATCTACAAGCTTGGACCTGTTTAAATAAACCCTCATGTTTTCCCCTTCAATGGACATGGAAACATGTAAAACGGTATTTCCATAGTTACTCAAAGGGTACTCCAGAGAGTTATTTATTTTGGTATCACTGCTGGCGTTGTTCACATCTTCATTCCAGAAATGTAACTGTGTTCCGGTGATGGCATTATCGTTATAGGCATCCTGAATATAGCTGCGGTTAGAGTTGTCTCTGGCAAAACCAAACACCAGTGCACCGATGTCTTTTGCCTGGGTGCTGCGTGTCAGGATATCAAACTCAACAGTGAAATTGCCCGGCATCGCCAGGATGCTGTCTATTCTGTACGTTGTACGTGGAGCCAGGGCCAGCCATTTTCCCGGTACATCCGGTACGGTAACAATGCTGCCGCCACCGCTGGATTTCCATTGCCGGGGCATGCGGCCAGCTGCATCTGTCGCAAAATTATCTGCAAAATAGAGGCTGCGGCCGGGAACGAAAGAATATACTTCTTCCAGCTTTGGCAGGGGCTTGGTGGATTTGCCTGCAGCACTGCCTGTGCCTGAGCTGCCTTTCGGACCGTTGATCATTCCATCAACTTTTTTGTCAACTTTATCTTCAAGTTTCTGCTGAAGTCTTTTTAAAAACTGTGCCTGCGCCTGGGTCATCCCGGCGGTCAACATCAAAGTGGCAATTATCAATTTGTATTTTATCATCTGACAGATAGGTATATATCCATCAAATTTACAGACACGGGGGATATGAAAATAGCTTCAGAGGTTACTGTTTTGAATTCGCTGGTATCTGCTTTGTATTTGCAGCTGTTTCTCCTATAAGTTATTGAGGTACTCCATTACTTTGATCTTTTTGTGCTGCGAAACAGGGATCTGGAGCTCACCCTCCAGCAGGAGCATATTGCTCTTCTTCTTATAGCCGGTGACATGCTTCAGGTTCACCAGGTGCGACTGATGTACGCGCATAAAGCCCGAAGGACTAAGCTGGCTGTCAAATTCTTTGAGCGATTGCGAGACAAGTATCTGTTGTCTGCTCTTCAGTAAAAATCTGGTGTAACTGTTATCAGCTTCGATGCTGAGTATGTCTGCGATAGGGACAATAAAGATTTCATCGAGTGTTCTCAACACAATCTTTTTATCCTTCTGATCCTGATGGGTATAATTATGAATAAAGGTTTCCAGTTGCTGGTGGTAATGCTGGTCGCTGATACTTTTTTGTGCCTTCTCCACGGCTTCCGTCAGTTCCTGGGGCAGGTAGGGTTTCAGCAGGAAATCCAGTGCGCTGAACCTGAAGGCCTGCAGTGCATAATCGGCATAGGCAGTGGTGAAGATCACCCGGAATCTTTTTTCCTGCTTTTGCAGCTCCATCAGCCATTCAAAGGAAAGCCCGTCAGGAAGATTGATATCGAGGATCAGTAAATCAGGCTGGTATCTGAGGTAGGCTTCACTGGCCTCAGTGATATTGGTGCTGGAACAGATGCTCATCTGCGGGAAATGCTGCTGCAGGGTTTCTTGCATGATGCTCAGCCAGTGCTGATCATCTTCAAGAAGGAGGCAGGACATCTTTAGGGTATTATTCATTTTGATGTGGCTATACTGATCTGAACTGCCGTACCCGGATAATTCGCATCCAGTGCATTGCTGATCGTTAATTGAATATAGTGCTTGTTTTCGCGGTTAAATTCGGTAATGCGCTGGTTCAGGATATCCATTCCCATGGAGCGGTGCAGGCTGTTGTTGGATCCCGGGGCACCGAAATCTCTCCCTTTTCCGTTGTCAGCTATCAAAATATGCAGTGCCTGAGCATTCTGGCGGATGTCAATTTTTATCTTTCCTTCCTGCTGTTCTTTCATGCCATGGATGACCGCATTTTCTACAAATGGTTGTAGCAGCATCACAGGTATCTCCATATCTTCGGTTGGCAGGGCAGGATCAACATTGATGTTATACTGAAAGGCAGGACTGTGGTTGAGGCTTTGAAGCCGCAGGTAGTTGTCCAGGATCTCTATCTCTTCATCCAGCGGGATGAGATCTCTGTCAGAATTTTCTAGCGTGAGCCTGATCAGCTTACTGAAACTGCTCAAATACTGCATTGACTGTTCCTGATCTTTCAGGTAGATGAAACGCTGGACGCTCTGCAGGGCATTGAAGATGAAGTGGGGGTTAAGTTGCAGCAATAGCAGCTGTCGTTTGATCTGCGATTTCTCAAGGGCTTCTTTGATGCTGAGGTTTTTGAAACGCATATAAATTAATACGGAAACCAACAGGGCAATCAGTATGACAGCAATGATCAGGAACAGCTGTTCCCTGAGTTGTTTTTTCTGAATGACATTTTCCTGCTCGAGGTGATCTATGCGATTCTGTTTTTTGAGTGATTCATAGCTGGCGCTGATCTCGGCAACCTTCTGCTCATAGTTTAACTTTGACAGGGAATCTTTGACCTTACTGTATTGCTCCAGGGAGTTTAACGATTTAGGTGTGTTGCCCAGGGATTTGTATGCCTGATACAAGTTATAATGCAGTTGTTGTTGCTCTTGTGGATTGGCAGTTTTCATGGCTTCTGCATAACAATTGATACCATCATCATATTGTTTGAGTTGTACCATTGCGTAGCCCAGGTTATTCAGGGTGATTACTGATGAGGGTTGTTTGAGGTTATTCCTGATCGCAATACTGCTTTTGGCGTTAATGACCGCATTTTTCCAGTCCCTCTCTTCGATATAATAATTGCTGAGGTTGGTGCGAAGCACAGCTTCCAAAGGTAAATTGCTGAGTTTTTGCGCCAGACTGATTCCTTCAGTAAAGGTCTTAAAAGCAGGTTCTTTTTCTCTTAGCTCAGCATATACTCCTGCCAGATTGGTCATGGTTTTCAATCTGTCTGCGTCAGGTCTTGGATTTAATGACAGTGCCTTTAGATAATATTCTTTTGCTTTGGGCAGCTGTTTCAGCATGGAGTATAAGGTCCCAATATTGGTATGCAGCTTTGCGAGCTCAGTACTGTCTTTTTTGATATCATAATGGTCCAGGCTCAGGAAGTAATTCTCCAGTGCCTTGTCAGGGTTTCTCTGCATCAGGAAGATGTTTCCCTTCAGTGAATAGGCTTTGGCGATACTTGTTTTCTCATATTTCGCTTGATGATCCAATATTGAGCTAAGCTCCATAGCAGCCTGATCAAACTGTTTTTTCGCAATGTAGGAATTGACAAGGTTGAATTTCGCAGTATCTGCCTGCTGATGGTTTGCGGACTGTGCATGACCTGCGAGGCTCCATATCAGGATGACTGCAATAAATAAAGCTCTCAAGGGCGTTGGGTTTTAATTATTTAACCCAAACCTAATGTAAAATGAGCGGTCTTCAAAATTTGTTTGAATTTTGCAATTAATGCTTCGATTATTGCAATCTGTACCCACGGGATCTGGTATATATTTGTACGATCAAACATAAACAATTTGCTATGAAAACATTATTCAACCAATATCAAATGTCCTCTCCATTCCTTTGTTGCAATAAATCATTGGAAAAAAGAAGTGAATCAGAAATTCGCAGAGAACAAATCATCACTGAACATATTAAAGCTATTGCTAAAGAAAGTCAGCAGCCTCAAACTGAAGAACTGACAGATTTAATGAATTATTATCTATCCGTAGCAGGTTAAATGAAGAAAATGGATTTACATAGAAGAACTTCTGATGATAAACACCCGGATTATGGGTTTTTTATCTACATTTCTCTTGTACTGATCTTTATGGGTAGGTTGTTGCTGGAGTTTTTTAGTATTATTTGATAGGCGTAACTTAAATTTTAGTTCGCAGATTTGTAGATTATGATTATACTTACTCATAATTATACATTTAAAATGCTTTCTACTTTGAACTCCCGGGTAAAATCCCTTTATCTCTGTCTTTTTATACTGTTGGCAGCCGGAACAATTCGGGCACAATCTTCAATTCCTTTTGAACTTTCGCCGCAGGGCCATATCATGGTCAAAGCCAAAATTAATGGGGTAGAAGGGAACTTCATATTTGATACAGGCGCAGGTCTGACATTAGTCACAAAAGCTTTTTCGGAAAAGTTAGGTGTGCTGCACAAACAGGACGGCAGCTACACTGGCTTTCGTGCCACTGGTGAGAAACTTATTGCCCCGCTTTATGATGCACAAACGGTTGCTCTAGGCAGTTTTACCGAGAAGAATCCCGTGCTTACTATTTTTGATGTAAACTTTGGCCCCATTGATGGGTTGATCTCTTTGATGAGTTTCAGGAAACAGCCATTTACAATTGACTATAAGGATAAAAAAATCATTTTTGAAACTGATAAAAGCATGGCTGCTGTTCGCCAATCCGGCAAAACAATCCCCTTGCAGCTGGATGATGCCAGGGGCAAAGCGCTCAGCGTATTTGCATACTTCAAAGTGAATGATAAACTCATTTTACAGTTTTCAATAGATAGTGGGGCGGGTGATGGCGTCTATCGTCTCAACTCAGCACATATTCCCGCCTTGGAAATTGATACCCTGAATGCCGATAAAAAAGTCATTCCCAGTGAATTCAACCCGGCGCTGAAAACTACAATTTATCAGTCTAATGTGAAATCGATCCGCGCAACTGCGGCAGCCTCTGTGGAATGCCTGAATGTTAAAGCATCTTTTATTGAAGGGTTGATTTATGATGGTATCGTCACGCTAAACTGGATCGGTAAAAAAGTGACCTTTGATTTGATCAAAAGGGAAATGATTGTTCGCTAAACTTCCGAAAAATCATCTGCTCAGGTGTCAGAGAATGTGTTTTCTGAAGCGTCTGATGTGAAAAAAGGCCTTTAAATCTCTTTAAAGGCCTTTTTTAATATTTTCTGTGTCCCCGAAGGGATTCGAACCCCCATCGTTGGTACCGGAAACCAAAATTCTATCCATTGAACTACGGAGACAGTTTGGCGAAGATAGGAAAATATGTTTCAAATACTCAATGCTTTCCTAAATTTCCTGTCATCGAAAGGATTTCAAAGGTGTAGCTCAGCTGCGTTTTATTTTTTTGATAGGTTTGCAGGGCATCCCATAAGCTGCTGAACTTTATCTCCCGCAGATTATTCTTTACATCCCGGCAAAAGGCCGTTACACCATGATCTTTCCATTCATTGCTGCTGCTGGAAAGCTCGATGTAGGGACATGATTCTCCCTTTGAGATCAGGGATATTTTAAAGCAGTCCAGTATATCTGTCAGCAGCCTGAAAGGGGTTTCGCTGTCCCGGTAGAGATCCGGAAAAAGATCATCAAGGTGGATGGCCTCAATTTTTTCTTCCAGTGAGGTCACCTGTTTTAGAAACGCAATTCTGATCTTGTCTGCAGATTCATCCGGGGCAGATAATTCCGTTTGCAATAATTTTACCGTTTGGAGCGCCTTTGCCATTGACGTTCTCGATTCCTCGTTGTCCGTCTTAAGATATACCTTATGTGCAGATTGAAAACGCTCTATTGCTTCTAAGCTGGTCATCAATAAAGATGGAGCATTAAAATAATTTTTGATTGAAGGATTCATAAAATCATCTATTGCTGGCAGTAATCAGCTCATAACTAAAACTGCTATGTTACCACTAATGTAAAATTAGTAATTTTGTTGAAAGTCAGAAATTTTTTAAGAATTAATTTTGTGAAATCCAATTACTTGTGGCTAATTTTTATCTCAATTGACATTTTGTTGCAGACGTCCTAATCTGGTCTTTATTTTCTTTGTGAGGTAATAATACATGATCATTTCATGCACCCGCTGGTCGTTGCTGAACAGTCTGTTGGTATGCATATGGAAAAGGTCGAATAACATTTTTTCCTTTTCATTTTCGTCACATTTTTCCAGTACGTTCAGAAAATACGCAGCTGTTTCTGATAGTTTTTTCTGAGTGTTCTTGTTTACGTGTATCACTGCGCTGTCGCTTAAAAAAGTTTTATAACCCAGGTTTATTTTCTTTGATCCTTCAGAAGGGAGCGCCATTTCGGCAGCGAACCGTGCCGCAGTTTGCTCTGCATAGCTCAGCTGCCGCTGTGTGCTGAATGCTGCGTCCATTACTTCTTCTATCAGAAGTATAGATTGATAATAATGACGGTTGACAGTACCTGGTTTGCCGAGCAGGTACAGGATCAGGTTACTGTTGTTGCTGAAACATTTCTCCACCAGCTCCATGCGTCCCGGTCCGTAACGTTCGGTTTCCCTGTGATAAGTTCTTAGCTGCAGGTCTGAGATCATTCCCGATTCAAAATATGGGGCAAGCAGATGCGAAAGCCTGGATATCAGCTCTGCGATATCTTCATTGCGGGCAGGTTTCAGTCGTAGCCGGATATGATAGGAGGGATCATTGTA
Organism: Pedobacter sp. MC2016-15; assembly: GCF_026239695.1. Classification (GTDB taxonomy): domain Bacteria; phylum Bacteroidota; class Bacteroidia; order Sphingobacteriales; family Sphingobacteriaceae; genus Pedobacter. The sequence goes on from NZ_JAPIVS010000004.1 coordinate 125,829, forward strand.
ACGGATAAAGAACCAGTTTTTCAGCTTCTTTTTCACAGTGCGGAGATAATCTCTGGCGATGATCAGCAATATCGCATCACTGCTTGTGGGCTGACAGTAGATTTCAAAATAAACCCATTCTTCTCCTGGCAGAAAGGCACTTTTGATATTGATCAGGTTTTCTTTTTGTTGAAAAGGATAGGAAAAGTATATCTGTTGCTGATGCTCGATGTTGATAATGAACTCAGAGAGGTAGGGTTGTTGCTGGTGATCTGTCACCAGCTGGGATTCATGAATGAAAGTCTCTTCAATATAGAAGGCTGTTTTGTTCTTGCAGAAAAGAAGAAAGAACATCATATCTTCTTCCAAACCCGGATTAAATACGAGTGTCTGATCTGCAAAGCCGCATGTGAAAGGAGCTTTCAGCTCAATTTCTTCAAGCCATTGCATGAGTGCTGTTAAGGTTTGTGCTTTATCCTTCCCATTGCAGATGTGGTTGGGCACCAGCCATCGCTCCGGGGATAATACCGCATGTTTATATTGCAGCCTGGGATAGTAAAATAATCCTGGGAACATGTCCGATAATTTGAGATTCAGATCTGTACGCAGGTTTTGGTGCTGCAGGTCTGAAAGAAACCTGTAGACTGATAGATCTGAACGTGTGTAATTATATGCTGAAGCCAACTTTGGCACAATGCGTTTTTGGTATTTTGCAGAATAGAGTACCAGTTCATCATTCTCCACACAAAGCAGGATATCATCAGGGTCGATAATCTGATTGCTTTCCGACCAGCTCAGGATTGGAACTTCATAATCGTAAATACATTTCCTGCGATTAATATTATCAGCATTTTTCTCAATCTGATAGGCGATATCAAAAAATAATATTTCCGGATTAGCAGTTTGTTCCAGCCGGGCGAAATGTTTTCCCGCAGTGGTGATTTCATCACTTGCCATTGTAAATCTTCCCAGAAGTGAATTTGCTGTACACCCGCCAAGCTGCTTAAGAATCAATTTTCCATCATAGAATTGCAGCATTGCACTGAGTGTGTTCGGTACCGCCACCTGATTGTCGTGTCCGGCCTCTTTAAATGTTTCCAGCTGGATAGTTTGACGATCCATCATTGCATTGAGCAGAAATGTATGCAGAGGGCTATAGTTGATATTGCTTGCCGGAGATTGAGCCTGTTGTCTGTAAACTTTAAGCTCATGAACAAGCTGGTCGTCTTCTTTATTTTGTGTGAGTGATCTGTAACCAATGCCAATCTCGGGGTCCATGGCAACCATGATGGGGATCTTTTTCTGCTCAAACCTTTTACTGAATTTAGTTTTAAAATCTTTCAGGGAGCTGTTTTCTGCCAACGGTAAATGAAGGTTCAGAAAGTTAATGATCTCAGGGAGGATGCTCAGGTTTTTCTCAGAAAGCTGTCCCGAGTATCTTTTTCTTTCCGCAATGATATAGTCGTTTTTTTTATCTTCCACCTTATATCCAATCCTGCTGAAATAATCTGTTCCGGTGATATTGGGCTGAAAATCCGTCAGCAGCAACTGTGTGCCTACCAGTTGTTCGATGAAGTAGCGCGTAAGTGAAGCGCTCAGGCGCTGTGTATGCTGCAGGAAACTGCGAAGTTCCTGAAGTGTACGCTGGGTATGGCAAAATTTTAGTGTCTCAGTAATCGTTTTTGATGCAGAAATCGCTGAAAGTTCAAATGATGCATCTTCAATACTTACATAACGTAATTCGGTGTGACAGGAATAAACTGTGGTATTGGTTCTGAGGAAGATTGCATGATTGCTGAGAAATTTGGGGTCGTAGTTAATACGTTCCTTTTCCTGCCAGTTCGGGAAGCGGTGTATACTGGTTTCTTTATTGAGGATGATCGGTTCGGATTGATCTCCTCTGATCACCGGTAGTGTGGAGAAGGCAGCAAAGTTTCCGAAGGGTGTAGCCCTGTATTTTGCCCTGTTAAAATACTTCCATAGGGTAAACCGGATTTTGGGATCTAAATCAGTCATATTGTAGTATTCCTGATCTTTGATTAACCCGAAAAATTCGGGAGAAGATTCGTGGATATATTCTTTTAATTCTTCCCACACATGGCCGGGATCTTCATTAACAGAAAATACAGGTGTGCGGCAAATGCTGAATGCGGAGAGTGTTAGCTTCATTTCCCAAAATCAATTTTAATGTTAATATGTTAATATTAAAGATATGAATTTGGTGATCAAGTTTAATTATTGTGTAAATTAATTTTTATGTAAACTTTGAATAAATTGCCGGATAGGCCCTGACGAAATTCATATTGATCTTTATAAGTCTGATGAAGCCTGAGTTTGATGTTTAACAGACCTTTATTGTTACTGATCGCGTTGCTGTGATTATTTGGAAGATTGCTGGTTTCTATAATGATATGTTCGTTATTCGCTATTACAGTAATCACTGCCGGATAAGCTTCTTCCTGCAGATTTCCATGTTTAAAAATATTCTCTACCAGTGTCAGCAATACGATCGGAATAATGCTCACCTCATTGTTTTCCAATTGTGTGCAATACCTGATGTTCAGTTTGTGATTAAATCTTAATTGATTGAGCTCAATGATATTTTCTACCTGCTCCAGCTCTCTTGTTAATTTGATGGTTTGCGTATTGCTTTCCAGCGCATAATTCATGATCCCGGATAATCTCATTACTGCCTGATCCGCCTCCTCCGGGTTTTTCTTTGCCGCGTACTTGATAAAGCTCAATGTATTAAAGAGCAGGTGCGGATTGATTTGTGCCCGCAGAAAATCCTGTTCCGCACGCAGGACTTCGTTTTTGAGTTTTTCATTTTCAATGTCCTGTCTATAGGTTTTTTCTTTTTTTTCGTAATAACTATAAAGGAAATAATATCCAGTAGCATAGAGGATGAAGAATATTCCTCTCCATAATGTGCCAATGAGATACCTGCGCTGGAAGAAGGATTCCTGATAGGCCTCATACCCCAAATTTTTAAAAAATAATGTACATAAATAGGTGATAACAAAGTAAGCTGCCAGTTCTGCTAGTGTCAGTATAGCAATAGAAAATATAGTAAAAAATCTATTGATGTATGCCTTCCTTAAAACAATTCTGGAATGAACATAAAATAAGGAAATATTGAGGGAATAGAACAACAAATAGACTATCCATGGAAGCATCATTGACTGCATAATAATCATGGACATCTCATACCAGATGTATATCAACCAACACACAATATGAACTTTATATTTTAGTATAGTCCTTAATAATGAGGCTGTTAACCCTGTTTTGTATAATAAATCAGGCATGTGATATAATAAATTAAAAGAGAATTTATTTCTTAAATAACATTGGGTTCATCATTTAAAAACCATAATTATGAACCTAAGTAAAAGAAATTTCAAATTATCTAAAAGAACGTTGTTTGTTTTTAAAAATCAATCTGGTAGGGATGGTTTATTTATCAGTGCAGATCCAAGTACCGTTTTTGGTCCTACTGCGACAAACTCGGGGGCTGTTCCTAAGAACAACGCCTAAAACCTTACTAAGACTTCAAAGTGTGTTTCTTGAGAAATTCAAGAAACACACTTTTATACTTCTCCCCAACCTGATAACTCGTACCATTTGCAAGCCTTGCAATATTCCCATCTACGCGATCCAGATAATTCAGAGAAATAATAATCGACTTGTTAATCCTGAAAAACACATCCATCACATGCAGTTTATCTTCCATTGCTTTCAATCCGATATAAGTAATCTCCTGTCCGGTGGTCGTATGAATCATAATATAATTCAGCATTGCTTCGATATATACGATGTCACTGTATTTGATCTTTATAAAACTGCTTTTTTGTCCTCCCTTGATAAAAAGAAACTGATTTTCCTCACGCTGCAACCTGATGATATCCTGAAACTTATTACTGATATCTTCAATCTTTTGCGTAAAGGAGATATAAGTAACTGGTTTGAGTAAATAACCATCAGCCCTGGCGCCGAAAGCTTCAGGAGCATACTCCCGGTGTGCTGTTACATACACCAGGAAATGACAATATTTGTTCATGATCTCCGCGGCTTCAATGCCGTTTAGAACCGCCATACTGATATCAGAAAAAATGATGTCTACGTGCCCTGTTTCCTGCAGATAAGCAATCGCAAGTTTTGCATCGGAAAAAGTTGACAATAGATTCAAGTTTGGCACCTGAGCAATCAGATCTTCCAGTTCATCAATTGCATGGGGTTCATCATCGATGGCAATACAACTCATTATCATAAATACACTCTTTTGTGTTGTTAGGGATTAATTTCTACACATAAAGATACAACCATTAATAATAAAGAACTCATAAATTGATAAATATTGCGTTCTCATATAATATATTACCCCTTTCATATAAGTTATTGCTGTTGTAGGAACTTCCGTCATAACTTGGGATAATTATAAAAATAAACCAAATGTCTACCTATGAGGTAATTGTGATATTTTACTGAGCGTTATGGATCTCAGATTCACAGCGGCCATATTATCTTATTATAACCAAATATATTCCTTATGAAAAACAAAGAAAACACAAAACAGAAATTACTGAATGCGGTAGGTGACATTATCAAAAACGAAGGATTCAAAGCATTAGGCGTTAACAAAGTGGCAAGAGTAGCCGGAGTTTCAAAAATTCTGATTTATCGCTATTTCGGCAGTTTTACAGAATTAGTTCGTGAATGTATACTAGATATGCATTTCTGGGCAAAGTACATGTCAGAAGAGGAGGGTGACCCCAGCTCCCCACTCACTGTTAAGGATAGGGTCTACAAAGTCCTGACAGAACAGGCTGGCATTATTTACAATCACTGCGAGATGGAGGCAATTCTTGTAACAGAAATCTCCGAGGGTAATCCAGTGGTTAAGGATATCGTAAGAGAAGAAAGTGTTCCCCATGAGCAAACTTATTGTAATGTTGTTTCTACCTTGTTACAGGCAGGTACAGACCACCTCATTTTGGCCGCACAGAACACTGGTATAAATAATCAACCGGAAATTTCTACTGTCAAACAGAACAAGTTGATGAAGTCGATCGGGCAAATTGTAGATTGGACTCTTGGCTAATTCTGCAGGTGTAGGAAACTCTATTTATTTTGTCCGGTCAGTAATGCGTTTTTAAAAATAAAACATCACTTTTGCAATCTTGAAAAGGTAGTAAACGATGTAAAAAAAATAAAAGCGTATTTATGGAAGAAAAGGTAGTAGACGAGGTTATCGAGATAATTGAGCGGAATGTTGAAGGAGAATTAAGAGATTATTTAGATGCACTCAACATATCTGATGTAGAACACCTGATAGACGATCTTCCACAGTACGCAGTTACATTTATAGATACCTTATCTATTAAGAGAGCTGTAAATGTTTTCAGGATACTTGATTTCCCAACCCAGGAGAAGATTATCAAAAAGCTTCCCGGTGAAAAACTTGCTGAACTGATCAATCTTCTCCCTCCGGACGACAGGACCTCCCTGTTTTCTGAACTGCAGGGCGATGCCGTAAAAAAACTGATTATCCTTCTGCCAGCAAAAGACAGGGTGGAGGCCCTTGGATTGCTGGGATACAACGAATATAGTGTTGGCCGTCTGATGACGCCGGATTATGTGGCTGTTAAAAAAGACTGGACTGTTAAAACGGTTTTGGAGCATATCAGGAAATATGGTAAAGATTCTGAAACTATCGATGTGATCTATGTGATTGATGAGAATGGTGTGCTGCTTGACGATATCAGGATCAGGGAGATTCTCCTTGCCGATCCGGGTGTGCCTGTTGTAGCCCTCACGGATAACCGTTCCATTGCCTTAAATGCAAACGATCCGCAGGAAGAAGCCATCAATGTTTTCAGAATGAACAACAGAGTTGCCCTTCCGGTTACGGATGATAATAATGTACTGCTTGGAATAGTTACCGTAGATGATATCCTTTGGGTAGCCAATGAAGAGTATACAGAAGATATGCATAAGATCGGAGGTACCCAGGCACTGGATGAGCCTTATCTGGATATGCCGATCTTTGGACTTTTCAAAAGAAGGATCGGCTGGCTGGTGGTGCTTTTCCTTGGAGAAATGTTAACCGCAACAGCGATGGCGCATTTTGAAGCAGATATCGCCAAGGCCGTGGTGCTAGCCATGTTTGTGCCCCTGATTATTTCCAGTGGAGGAAACAGCGGTTCTCAGGCTTCAACGCTGATTATTCAGGCGATGGCACTGGGAGAAATTACTATTGGCGACTGGTGGCGGGTAATGCGACGCGAGCTGATCTCCGGGCTGATGCTAGGAGTTGTTCTCGGGACAATAGGTTTCCTCAGGATCTTTACCTGGACGCTCTTCTCTGACCTCTACGGGCCACACTGGGCATTGCTAGGGGTAACGGTAGGTATTGCACTCGTTGGTGTAGTATTGTGGGGCTCTCTTGCGGGATCAATGCTTCCGCTCCTGTTAAAGAAACTGGGTGCCGACCCGGCAACTTCTTCCGCTCCCTTTGTTGCTACGCTGGTAGACGTGACCGGACTGATTATCTATTTCTCAGTCGCAGTGATGTTCCTGACAGGCGTATTATTATAAAGACATATCAATATATCTATACATAGATATCTATATATATAGGTATCTATGTATAGTTTTTTTTATCAAAGCAAGTTTCCCTGTGCGTACGAGATAGGTGATTATTAATCCAATGATCATCGCCGTATTATTTAACGAAACCTGCAAAACGCTGATAAAATGCTGTAGGGCTTTTTTCGTTTTTAGGCTCAAACCTGCCTGCAATTATTGGCAGGTAAATTACCCTCCTGCGACTCTCTTCACCTGTCACGGCAGATTGCGCCACACGGTGCCAGAGCCTTCCGTCATGAATAGTCAGGTCGCCCGCATCAGGGACAATCGCAATTTCCTCGCGGTCCGCCTTATTGTCAAGAAAATACCTCTTCCTGAATAACATGTTGTATAAACTTTGTTTATGCGTTCCCGGTAATACCCTCAGTCCGCCGTTCTCTGGTTTTACATTACTCAGGTGGGTGCCCACATTCAGCATCGGATTCAGCTTCGTTCCCTGAAAGATATCGCGCAGGCCGTCAGTATGCCAGCCCATTTGTGTAAACTTGCTGTCAACACCATTTACATAATGGTTCAGCACCATGCCGTCTTTTTCTTCGGTGCCAAGTCTTGCTCCCGGACCGATCAGATCCAGCAGGATTTCAAAGCGCGGGTCATGCGTTAGTCCTTCAAACAAGGGGTGGTGCTGATTGATAAAAGCAAAACGCTGTACGATCGGCGAGCCGTCCAGGTCCTTACCATATTTGACAGGTATCCCGTTCACTTTAACTTTTTGCTCGTCGATCCATTGCTGCTGAACCTGTTCGGAAGCCTCAATGATATCAGCTACAGTTTCCTTTTTGATGAAATTTTTGAAATGGATAAATCCATTTTTGTTAAAAAACTCTTTCTGCTCTGCAGTGATTTCGCTGCCCAGGGTAAATTTTATAGATAAGTTGTCCATGACTGTAATTTTTAAATACGAATGAATAGAATAAGAATGCTCTAAGCCTGCAAAAGGGGCCTGGAGGATGTAGGATTAATCAATAAGGGGAATAGAGATTAATGGCAACAACAGCAACAAACAGCCTTTTGGGTAAAGGACATTCGCATGGGACATGCGCTGAAGATATGTTTGTGATTTGCCATTTAAAATAAAGTCTACTTAATTAGTAGACAATACAAATGTAGCAAAATATTTAGCCAAACAAATTTTTTTTAAAAATTATTTTTTATATAAGCCGGCGCCAACCCGCTCAACCACAGCCTTTGGCATATGTCTTGCAAAAAATGAGGAAACCTTGTTTGTGAAGCCCGGGATAATCTCGGCCTTTTTGCTGAACATGCCTTTGAGTCCGGCCTGTGCCACAGCCTCTGGTGTCATATTAAATTTTTCTGCAAGATCTGCAAAGACATCCAATCCGGCGCGACTCGCAAATGCGGTATCTGTCGGACCCGGAGAGAGGCAGCTTACACTTACTGATGAATCTCTCAGCTCATACCTGATCGCCCTGCTAAAGTTTAGCACAAATGTTTTTGTAGCCGCATAGATGGACAGGGTAGGGAGCGCCTGATAGGCGGCCGTACTGGCCACATTCAGGATATAGGATTGTTTCTGCTGTTTGAGCAGAGGCAGGAGGTGGTGACTCAGCTCAATTACCGTGCTGACATTCAGGTGCAGCATATTCATCTGCTCAGCAAGAGGCAGATCGGCAAAGGGACCCCAAAGTCCAAAGCCTGCATTGTTGACCAGGATCGTTAAAGCTGAAGTTTTGGACGAGCACCATTTGGAAACCATTTCGCTGGCAACAGGATCTGAGAGATCGATAGCCAGATAGGATACTTCAATCGGGTATTCCTTTTGAATTTGGGAAGAAAGCTCTTCCAGTGCGGATGCTGATCTCGCTACCACTAACAGGTTATAACCAGCTTTTGCAAGCAGCAGGGCAATGGATTTTCCTATGCCTTTGCTGGCACCGGTGATGAGCGCATATTCAGTCATGTCCAGTAAAATTTAAACCCGCTTTCGCCATGATGGCAGAAGCGGGTTTGCTCGTATTAAACGTTAAAACGGAAGTGCATGATGTCGCCATCTTCCACTACGTATGTTTTTCCTTCTACACCCAGTTTTCCGGCATCTTTACATGCGTTCTCTGAACCTAAAGTCACGAAGTCTGCATATTTGATTACCTCAGCACGGATAAAACCTTTTTCGAAGTCGGTATGGATCACACCGGCAGCCTGTGGTGCCGTAAAACCTTTGGTAATTGTCCATGCACGAACTTCCTGCACACCTGCAGTAAAGTAAGTATATAAGTCAAGAAGGCGGTAGGCTGCTACAATCAGTTTATTCACACCAGACTCTTCAAGTCCAAGGTCAGACAAAAACTCCTGACGCTCTTCATAGCTTTCCAGTTCAGCAATTTCTGATTCTATTTTTGCAGAAATAATCAGTACCTCGGCATTTTCGTCCTTAACGGCTTCTTTCACACGGTCAACATATGCATTTCCGTTGATGACAGAATTCTCATCTACATTACATACATACATCACAGGTTTCTGAGTAAGTAAACCCAGGCCTTCAATAAACTCAAAATCATCTTTTTCAAGAGGAGCAGAGCGTACGGATTTGCCACTTTCCAAATGTGGTTTCAGCACACTCAGAACATCGAAGGTACGTTTTGCTTCTTTATCAGTTTTAGCCATTTTCTCCACCTTCTGGATACGTTTTTCCACCGTGTCGAGATCTTTAAGCTGTAGTTCTGTATCGATAATTTCTTTGTCGCGGATAGGATCAACTGAACCATCTACGTGGATCACATTGCCATCATCAAAACAACGTAAAACATGTATGATCGCATTGGTAGCCCTGATATTTCCTAAAAACTGGTTTCCAAGTCCTTCACCTTTAGATGCACCTTTCACTAATCCGGCGATATCCACAATCTCAATTGTATTGGGAACCACACGGTTTGGTTTTACCAGTTCTGCCAGTTTAGTAAGCCTTTCATCAGGTACAGTAATGACACCGATGTTAGGTTCAATAGTACAGAAAGGAAAGTTCGCAGCCTGAGCTTTTGCGTTTGATAAACAGTTAAATAGGGTAGATTTTCCAACATTTGGTAAACCAACTATACCACATTGTAATGCCATGAATGATTTTTTTCTTGATTTGCCGCAAAGGTATCAATTTTTTTAAATGCCTGAGCCAAGAAACTTGCGGCACACCCAAATATTCATTATGTTTAACAAATTAATATACGTTATAATCTATCTCAACATTATGGACAACTTTGAAGAAATAGATCCGGTTTCCCCTCATGAAGATGAAGTAGAAGCATTATGGATTTCAGAGGATGTACGCAGTTATCTGTATGAAACTGCAAAATGGGCAAAATTTTTGTCTATCGTAGGATTTGTATTCGCCGGTATGACGGCCATCGGAGCATTTAGCGCCGGCGCAGTGCTGGATAGTGTATCTGCCGTAAGCCCCAACAGCCCACTCATGAAAATTGGTGCCGCCGGACTCACCATCATGTACCTGATGATTGCGGTATTCATTTTCTATCCCAGCTATCTGTTGAATAAGTTCTCATCCGCTACCAATCAGGCCGTTTTATATGCAGATCAGCCAAGTTTGTCGGTCGCCATGGGGAAGATGAAATCATATTTTAAATTCTATGGCATCATCACCATTATTGTCATCGCATTTTATGCCTTTATGATTCTTGCTGTCGCTATCGGCGGTATTGCACTGGCATCACGTTAATAAAGATAGAAAGTCCCGCCGTTAATAGTGGGCAGGGCTTTCTATTTCATGTTTAAAGGTCTTTATTTCTTTGCTGAGCAGCTGTTCAAACACAGGGTTGAACAATCTTGCCAGGCCTATTCCAACTCCTCCGATCGGCGGATGATAGGAAAGCACAATCTTAAGGATAGTACCCGTTCCGTCTGGCGTTGCATCAAACTCCACTTTACCTACATGCTGCAGTACTGAACCCGCTGCAGATCTCCAGCCGATCAGGTGACCAGCTTCTTCCTTTATAATTTCTGCAGTCCAGTTTAAGGGAAGCAGATGACCGAGCACCTTGCTTTTCCAGTGCGATAACTTTTCGCTCTGCACCTTTACATCGAGCAGTTGGTTGATGCTGCCCGGAAGATTATTGATGTTTTTCCAATGGGCATATACATCGGCAACAGGGCGGTCGATCACAAACTCCCCGCGGATGTTCACCGCCTGCGGTTTTGTACTATCGATATCGAGCTGCTCATAAAGTAAGCAACGCCCGGTAAAACCTCTGTAAGTAAGGTATGCACCATACAGTAGTTTTGGTTTGAAAGGGTTTCTCAACCCTTTACTGATCAGGATTGCTCCGGCAAACACAGAAACAAACCTTTCCGTTAATCCAACATTTTCATGCTGCTGTTTTTCTATCGAGAAATTACCTGAGCGTAATTTCAGATGTGAATGATGTGTCTCCATGTTTATTGTTTTTGTTCAATAGCCTCACCAATTGCAGCAACCTCCTCATCGCTGAGGTCTCCCCAGAGTTGTTCCCATTTATGGTCTTCATCCTGCCTGATCTGCGTGATCTCCTCGTCGCCGGATTTGCATTTGTAATACTCTACACCATCACTGGTTTCATCAGGTTTAACTGTGATTGTCTTGCTTTGTCCGCCCAGGCTGATAACGATGTCAAACTCCGGGTTATGTAATTCTAGATCTGCCATAATATTGGTTTTATATTTAGGTAACAGATTTAAAGTAGGAGTGTTTCGGCTGATTTCTTTTTAATGATCAGACCATCTGTTTTCGCCCCGGGAAGCTATCAAAATAAAAAGGGGCCTGCTTTCGCAGAACCCCTCTTTAGTGTTTGTCGCGGATCATTCAGAACCTGCCAATCCTTCCTGATCCTGCAAACACAACCCTAACCAACGTCTCTTGTATTTACGATATGTTCAACTTTCTTGCGGTATGCCCAGTAAAATACGATAGGGTATACAAAAAGACTGAACAGCGTATTCGTTATCAAGCCTCCAATAACTACGATAGCCAATGGTTTAGAGGCCTCAGATCCTATTCCTGTGGATAATGCCGCGGGCATCAAACCAATAGCCGCCATCATGGCCGTCATGATCACCGGACGCAGGCGCGTAGCGATACCATCTTTCAGCGCATCTGCGAACGTCCATGTAGGATGATATTTCAGCTCTGCGATATTCGTTTTAAACCTTGTTAACAAGATCACCCCGTTCTGCACACAGATTCCGAACAGCGCTATAAAGCCGATACCGGCAGAAATGTTAAAGTTAACTCCTGATGCCAGGAGGGCTAAAATCCCACCCACCATGGCAAAAGGTACATTGTTGAGTACCAGAAGGGAATCTTTGATGTTTCCAAACAGTACAAACAGGATAAAGAAGATCAGCAATAAACTGATCGGCACTGCCTGTGATAATCTTGCAGTAGCCCTTTGCTGGTTCTCAAAATCACCTGCCCACTGCAGGCGATATTCCTTTGGAAGTTTGATGGCCGCATTTACTTTTGCCTGTGCTTCGGCAATGGTACTTCCCATATCCCTTCCCCTGATAGAGAATTTAATCGCACCGTAACGCTCATGTTTGTCGCGGTAAATAATACTTGGGCCCGTTACTTTTTTGATTGTCGAGATCTCACTCAAAGGTATTTTAGCACCTGATAAACTCTGAATGCGCAGGTTGCCGATCGATTCTTCATTTTGTCTGAACGAATCCGGATATCTGATCCTCAGGTCGAACTTGCGTTCCCCTTCAAAGATCTGAGTTGCGGCTTTCCCGCCGATAGCCATTTCGATCACCGCATTCGCGTCTTCAGTAGTGACGCCATATAATGCCATTTTTGTCTGGTCGAGATTGATCTGCAGCTCCGGCTGCCCAAGATTTCTCAGTATCCCCAGGTCTTCGATACCAGGCACGGTTTTAAGGATAGCCTCGATCTTCTCCTCTTCATTCTCGATGTAATTATAATCGTTGCCAAACATCTTCACCACAATGGAACCTTTAACTCCTGATACCGCTTCTTCCACATTATCCGAGATCGGCTGCGAGAAGTTAAGCGCAATACCGGGATAACCTTTCAGTCTTTCCTGCATACGCTCTACCAGCTGCTCTTTGGTTTCATGGCGTTTCCATTCGTCTTTTGGGTAAATGTCTACCAGGAACTCCATATTGTAAAAGCCTGTTGCATCTGTACCATCATTTGGCCTGCCTGTTTGTGAGACCACCTGTTTTACTTCATCGAAATGAAGGAAGATCTTACGGATCTCATTGGATAGCTTTTTGGTTTCATCCAGCGAGATGCTCAATGGGGCACTTGCCCTGACATATATGGAGCCCTCATCGAGGGTTGGCAAAAACTCTGTACCGAGAAATTTGAAGCTGAACATACCAGCAACTAATATGATCATCGATACAGGGAATACCAGCTTGCGGGCTTTAAATGCAGCATTGTAAATCCTGAGTGTTCCATTATGTATGGCCTTCAGGAAAAAGTTATGTTTCTCCTTTACATTCTTTTTCAGCAGTACACTGGCCAGGGCTGGTACCAGGGTAAAGGTTAGAATCAACGCTCCCAGCAGGGCAAAACTCAAGGTCCATGCCAGGGGCGAGAACATCTTACCTTCCACTTTTTCAAAGGTAAAGATCGGCAGCAGGCCGGTCACGATGATCAGCTTCGCGAAAAAGATCCCTTTACCATTCTCCAGACAAGCCCTTTTGATAATCCCCAGTTTGCTGAGCTTATTGAACTTCTCCATGCCCCCTTTTTCCGCACGGTGGTCGAGGGCGACAAATATACCCTCAACCATCACGACGGCACCGTCTATGATAATCCCGAAGTCTATAGCCCCCATCGATAACAAGTTTGCAGACATGCCTTTCAGCTTCAGACAGATGAAAGCAAAAAGCAGGGCCAAGGGAATGATGATGGATACAATCAGTGTTGTCCGCCAGTCTGCCATGAAAAGGAATACAATAACAGTTACGAAGATTATTCCTTCCATCATGTTGTGCATCACTGTGTGGATCGCATAATCGACCAGGTTTTCACGGTCATAGAAAGTATTGATCTTTACATCCGAAGGAAGGATGTTTTCATTGATATCAGTAATTTTTTCTTTGAGGCGTTTCAGCACCTCACTAGGGTTTTCGCCCTTGCGCATCACAACGATACCCTCTACCACATCGGGATCATTGTCCCTGCCCACCTGTCCGAGACGAGGCAATGCACTTTCAGTAACCTCAGCGATAGTTTTTACATATACAGGAGTACCATTGATATTATCAACAATCACATTTTTGATCTCGTCGATGTTATTAAGTACACCTATACCACGTACCACATAGGCCTGACCAGCCTGCGTGATCACATCCCCACCTACATTGATATTGCTTTTGGATACGGCATCAAAAAGTTCTTTGGCAGTAACCCCATACTGGATAGATTTCTGCGGATCTACGGTGATCTGATATGTTTTCACCTCTCCGCCAAAGCTCACCACATCAGCTACACCCGGTACAGCAAGAATCTCTCTTTCTACCACCCAGTCCTGCAGCGTCTTCAGTTCTCTGACAGATTTTTTGTCGCTCTTCAGCGTGTAACGGAAGATTTCTCCGGTAGGTCCCGATGAGGGCTGTATGCCCGGGGAAACCCCTGCAGGAAGATCTGCATCGTCCATGTGGTTGTTCACCTGCACACGTGCAAATGCATAATCCACATCATCTTCGAAGGTGATCTTCACAATGGAGAGCCCAAATAAAGAAGAAGACCTGATACTTGTCTTTTTCTCTGTAGGGTTCATGGCAATTTCGAGCGGGCGCGTTACGAACTTTTCTACTTCTTCCGCACTTCTGCCCGGCCATTGGGTAATGATGGTAATATTGGTGTTGGTGACATCAGGGAATGCCTCTATGGTAGTGCTCCTGAAGCTGAGATAGCCTGCAACGATCATCACGAGCGTGGCAAAAAATATGAAGTACTTATTTTTTAAGCTAAAACCTATGATCGATTTAATGAATTTGTTCATTACAATGAGTTTAAACTGGCGTACTGAAAATTAATCTTTAAGACTTTGGTAAAGGAATACCGTCTTCGAAGCCACAATCCTGTCGCCCGCTTTTAAGCCAGTGCTGATATAAGCAGTGTCGCCCGACTGGCGTTCGATGGTCACTTCCTGTACGCGTACTTTCTTTACTTTATCCAGTACCAGCACATAATTTTTGTTTTCATCAAACACAATGGTGTTCACATTTACTGATGGCAGATCGCTGTTTGTTTTCGCTGCAATCTGTACCGTAGCCATCATCCCCGGCTTTAGTAGTAGTCCCGGATTAGGGATCACCACACGTGCATTCATCACCTTACTATCAGGATCCAAAACATTATAGATTTTATCTATCTTACCTGTGAAGACTTTATCAGGATAGGAAAGGATGGAAATTTTAACCGGATCACCCTGCTGTATACTGGAAATATCAGATTCATAAATGTTGACAATACCCCATACATTGGAAAGGTCAGCCACGGTAAAAAGACTTTGGTTGTTGTCTGGCCTGATGGTCATATTGTTATTGATATTTTTCTCGATCACAAAACCTGAGATCGGAGTTTTCAGCGTATAACTGCCATTTGTACTTCCTCCGTTGAGGTTGAGCACGGCACGGCTGCGTCTGTCTTCAGCCTGTTTTACCAGGAAATCATTTTTGGCTTCTTCAAGCTCCCTGGCAGAGGATAAACCGCTGTTATACATGTCCTGCGCCAGTTTGACGTTTCTCTTTGCGTTGTTCAGCTCGGCAGAAGAACTGATCGCATCCTTATCAAAGCTGGCCATTTCCGGACTGCCCAGTGTAGCCAACACCTGACCTTTGGAAACATGGTCGCCCAGTTTGACAGGCACAGAGCGAACATTGCCACTCACCATAGGAAATATCCTCGCTGTAGTTTCTTCATTGGGAGCTATTTTGGCAGAAAAGCTCAGGTCGGTTTCGCTGTTTGGATCTTTCACCGTATCGATCAGCAGTCTGTTCAGCAGCGAGTCTGTCAGCACAAATTTATCTTCTTTGGGTTGTTCCTTCGGGTGCTCAGCACATCCCTGTAAAATCAGAGCGGTAGTCAGGATGCTGAGCGTAAGCATACTGAGTTTTTTTAGTTGGGTTTGCATTGTAGGGTTATTTAAAGATTGTAGAACCGGTGACATAATTGATTTCTTCTTTGGCATTCATACGCTGATATTTGATATCGTTCATCTGCAGCACATTCTGCCTGTAGGAATCGTAGAAGTCAGTAAACTCGATCAGGCTGAGGTTTCTGTTTCTAAAGTTTTTGATCACTTCGGTGATGAGTTTATCAAAGTCGGTATTAAAGTTTTTGTCAAAGCCCTGGTAGAGGTTTTCCGTGTGCAAGGCCGTTTTATAGCTGTTGGACACTTCGTTTTCTAAAGTTGCTTCCTGTTGGTTCAATGCATTCTTGCCGGCATCGATCGCAATCTTCGCCTTTTTGATTTCACCCTGGTTTCTGTTGAATAGTGGTAAGGGAATACTTAAACCCAGTCCGGTATAGTTGTTTGGGTGACTTCCCTGCAGATCGTACACCAATGAAACTTCCACATCAGGCACTGCCATTGCTTTTTGTACCATCAGGCTTTTTTCGGCATAAGTGATACCGCTCTGGGTAAGCTTAAGATCGGCCCGGTTGTTACGTGCAGAGTCCAGTAAACCGGTATATACAGTTTTGTCCAGCTGATAATTTTGCTCTTCTGCGGGGTCCATCACAAGGTTGATATTACTGTCTGCCTTAAGATTCGTCATCAGTTTGAGCTCCGTCTCCATGTCCTCTATATCATTCTCCAGATTGGTATATTCCGTTTGCAGGGTATATACCAGCGACTTGATCCTGATGACATCTTTAACCGCCAGATTACCCGCTTTCAGCTGTGCTTCTGAAGCCGACAATAATTGCTGCAGCGAGCTGATCTGCTCCTGGTAGAGCCTGGCACTTTGCTGTGCATAATAGATTTTGTAAAAGTTAGACCTTAAGTTATATCTCAGGGTACGCATGAGGTCGAAATACTGATACTCGGCCATTTTAACACCTGCAGCAGCCAGTTGTATATTTTTGTTGCGTTTACCGGCAAGTTTTACAAGCTGGGAGATGGATGCACTATACTGCCCGTTTGGTAGAGATGTTTGGAAGAACCTTTTATTTTCAGAATTGTACAGCTGCGTTTCTCCGCTTAGTGTCGGGTTATCAAATAATTTTGCAGTGATAATATCGGCCTTTGCCTGATCTGTCTGATAATTCTGGGCAATCAGTTGATAGTTGTTCTGTACAAAGAGTTTTTCGGCCTGTGGCAGGGTAAGCTGTAGCGTATCGGCCGACTGCGCTACAGATTTTTCTGCAAAACCTAGCAGGGCGATGCAGAGGATAAACTGATAAAGTTTCAGTGAGGGAGTGATCATTGACTTGTTGTTTTAAACAAATCTAATCCGGGGGAATTAAAGGGGTATTAAAGGCTTATTAAAAACCAATTAAAATGCTTAAAAGGCTATTTTAAAGGTTGTTCCGCTGTTTTTTGTTGACGAAACGCTGATTTTTCCACCGAACAAAGTGATGATTTTATGAGCCATATATAAGCCCATTCCATTGCCTGCATGTTCGGCTTTGCCGGATGAACTGTAGAAGGGTTTGAAGATTTCCTCCAGTTTATCTTCACTGATACCGACACCCCGGTCGCTGATCGTCAGGATTATGCCACTGGTAGTCATTTCCATTACACAGCTCACCTGCTGGTTATCAGAAAATTTGAAAGCATTGCTGATGATATTGTCGAGCGCAATCTGCAGTAGCGTGGGGTTCGCCCTGATGATCAGCGAGGACTCATCGTCCAGCGGCATGTTGATCATCTCTACCTGTAGTTGGTTAGCCCCTTTTTTGTAGTTCCATTCTGTCTGCAGTTTCCAGATCAGCTCATCCAGCCGGATATCTTCAGCTGTTGAGTAACTATATTCCAGGTCGGCCTGCGCCAGGTTCAGTAAGGCTGAAATGATATTCTCCAGTTTCTCGGCATCTTCCAGCACCGACTGCAGTGCTGCTTCATATTCCTGCTGTTCGCGTTCTTTGGAGAGGGCAATCTCAGTGCCGATAATCATCCTGGTAACGGGTGTGCGCAGCTCATGGGAGGCATTGGCAACGAATGTTTTCTGGAGGATAAAAGACTGCTCCAGGTGTTCCATGAGATTATTGAAATTCTGCGAAAGGAGGCTGATCTCATCTTTGTTTTTCCCCTCTTCCACACGGAAATGAAGGTTGTTGGATTTGATCAGTTTCACCTGTTCGATAAAGGTATTGAGAGGAGCCAGGATCCTTTCGGCGATCCAGCGTGCACAGGCCAGCAGGCCGATAAAGATGATGATGAATACAATCACCATGACCCTGAGCAGTTGCCTGACTCTTACTTCTGTGCCCCGGTCGGTTGCCGAAGCAATGATCACGAAATCACCCTGGTTATCTTTATAAAAGATCCCTACTACCTGACTGTTGCCATCTTTGAAACGAACTTTTCCCTGCTGCCTGACGAGATTGATGGTTTCGTTGGTCCAGAATTGCTGGTCGTCCCCAATAAAAGCGGGACGGTTGCGCTCGTTGTAAATGCGGATCACCTCGCCGTTCAGCTTTTCCAGATATTGTTCACGCACTTCGTTGAGGGCATCACTGGAGATCTCATCGGCTTTGAGGTACAGCTTGGCAGTAACCATTGTGCGGTCTGTCAGCCGGTCGAAGAACTCGGTTTCCATGACCTTGCCAAAAGAATAATATACCGCAGCGAGTACACACAGCAGCGTCAGCGTACTGATCAGCGTGAAATACAGGGCCAGGCGGTCTTTGATCTTCATGTTTTTTTTTATTTCATGATGTAACCCATGCCGATCTTGGTGTGGATCAGTTTGGTGTCAAAACCTTTTTCGATCTTATTCCTGAGGAAGTTCACGTATACATCGATCACGTTGGTACCGGTATCAAAACTGATATCCCAGGCATTTTCGGCAATATACTGACGTGAAAGCAGGCGGTTTGGGTTTTTGAGGAAAAGCTCTAAAAGCGTAAACTCCTTTGCGGTAAGCTGTATGTCTCTGCCGCTGCGCTGTACGGTTTTGCTGTAGGTATCCAGCACAATGTCTGCGTAACTGAGCAGGTTTTTCTGCTGTGTAAAGGCCGGGGCATGACGCCTCAGCAGGGCTTCGATGCGTGCCAGCAGCTCTTTGAAGTGAAAAGGTTTCACCAGGTAATCATCGGCTCCCGAGTTTAGTCCGAGTACTTTATCGTCTACGGATCCCAGTGCTGTCAGCATCAGTATGGGTACTTCCTTGTTATGTTCCCGCAGCTGACGGCATACTTCAATACCATTCATTCCCGGCATCATGACATCCAGAATAATCAGGTCGAAGGCTTCTTCCTGAAAGGCATCCAGAGCCAGGGCGCCATCAGCAATAGTGGTTACGCTGTAATTGTGCTCCTGCAGCCCGGTTTTTATGAGGCTGGCTATTTTGGCGTCATCTTCTGCTAATCCGATCTTAAACATTGGCCGAGTGGTGTTAGTTGAACCGTAAAGGTAACTATCTATTTCCAAACTCATTCACGTCCGTTTTGACCGTCTTTAAATTCTTTGATTCCCTGTCCCAGTCCTTTCATCAGCTCAGGTATTTTTTTTCCACCGAAAAGGAGCAGGACCACGACTACGATGACAAGGATTTCCGGCGTGCCCAGGGCAGCAAGTAATGTTGTATTATACATATTTTCTGAAATTTTAGCTATCATCAAAATTAAAATGAGCCAGTTAAAGCCGGATTAAAGGGATATTAAAAAGTCATTAAAGATCAATAACATAACCTTAATCTTTGTTTCATTTTTAAAATTGTACCTTTGCAAAAATGTTTCCCTGATCCTTCGGTTGATGCTGCCATTCAGCCTGTTAATCACAAACAGTTATTGCCCTTAAATACATTATGAAGAAGATTGTTGATTACAGAAAATTATTGGGTGTTCAGAAAGATGCCGAACTTAAAGAGTTAAAGTCTGTTTACAGAAATTTAATGAAGGAATATCATCCGGATAAATTTCAGGAAAGCGATGAAGCTAAATTAGCCGCAGAAGTAAAAAGTAAAGAGATCATTGAGGCTTACCACTTCCTGGTAAGTATTGCCCCTGAAACGCTTGCGCTTTCAATTGAAGAATATACAGCAACTACAGCTACTTGTGGTATTGCTGATTACAAATGGGCAGGGCTTGTCCTGACGGTGTATTTCCTGGACGGAAGTGCCTATGAGTATTTTGAAGTTCCAAGAGCGATTTATGTGAAACTGGTGAATGCTGATTCTCCGGGCAGATTTGCACGCCGCCATATTTTCAATTCATTCCCTTACAGGAATATCGCGAAACTGGAAGAAGCACAAAACTAAATTTCCGGCATTCCGGAATCTATCCGGAAATAGAAAATATCGAACACCTGCAGCTAAATGTTGCTGGTGTTTTTTTTGTTTTTGTGGCTCCCCAAAAAAGCCCTTGTAGTACCTTGTAGAGGCGTTTCTTAGGCGTTTCTTAGGCATTGCTAAGGCCTTGGTTAGGGGTTGGATAGCCCCTTGGACTACCGAAGGCCTAAAAAAGGCCTTTTGAAGGTCTTCTAAGGCTGTTTATAAGATACTATCTGTCCTCTACTGGAATACCTTTATGTAAACTTTACTTAGGAATAGACAGACTCTGAAGTGCTGTATTTTTGTATACTTTGTTCGTATCTCGTTCGTATTTCGTTTTGTGTTACTATAATACTGGGATATAGTTCCTTAATGGTTGGTGTATAGTTGGTATATCCGTTTGATATACCAACTATACACCAACCATATCCGAAGAATATCGCGACACAAAACGAAATACGACCAATACAAGAACAATACCTAAACAACATATGATCCCAAAGCCTTCCTCTTCCTCAGGATTGGACAGCACAAACCATATACTTCAATTGATGCCCCAACGCTGCAAGTCTCTTTTTATTTTTCAATTCTTGGGAGAATGTCATTTTTATTTAAACATATATGTTTGGACTGATGTTATAAGATCATGAACAGAATCTTTACTACGAACTATAATCACCGCGGTTTAGACCTAGCGTTGTTGTTGTTGCGGATCGGTATTGCCGGTTTGATGCTCACCCACGGACTTCCTAAATTGAATACACTGCTGGACGGAGGGGAAATCCAGTTTGCTGATCCCTTTGGTTTCGGCCCAGCCGCTTCCCTGGTACTTGCTGTATTTGCCGAAGTATTTTGCTCATTGCTGCTTGCTTTTGGTCTGGCTACAAGGCTGGCCGTCATACCATTGATGATCACCATGCTGGTAGCCCTGCTCACTGTACATGCCGGTGATCCGATCAGTAAACAGGAACCTGCGCTGCATTACCTGCTCGTTTATGTGGTACTGCTCATCTCCGGTGCCGGTGGAATCAGCTTCGATAAACTGATCAGCAGAAGTACTGCAAGATCAAGAAGAGGATATTAAGGCAATAATTCTATATTTGACCGTTATAGTGTCATAGAATAATATCCTCAGATCATGAAAAAATTACTGGTTATATGTTTAGCAGCGGTAACGCTGTTTGGTTGCGGAGTGAACAAACAGGCGCAGCAGATCAAAGCCCTGGAAAAATGCAGGTACAGGGTGATATCAGCCAGTGGTATTTCTGTTGCCGGAACCGATGTGAAGCGTCTGATGAACAATCAGGATATTAACCTGGGGAGTTTACCTGCCCTGGCTTTTGGACTGCTGAGAAAGGATGTGCCATTGCGTGCAACACTCAATATGGAAATTGAGAATCCTGCAGGCAACCTGGCAGCGATCAATCAGTTTGAATATAAAGTTTTAATCAATAACCAGGAGCTTGCCGAAGGTTTTGTAGACCGCCAGGTGAGCATCGCTGCAGGACAGTCTGTAGTAGTGCCGGTTGCTGTAAACGTGAATGTTTACCAGTTTATTTCCAATAATAAGGTGATGTCTGAGATCTCTGACTTCCTGCGTGGAGGAGATCGCAAAGGATTGGTAACGTTACAGATCAAACCAAGTATCATGGTTGCCGGTGCACTGATCAAATATCCCGGATATATCACTATCGATAAGGAATTCAGCAGCAAAATCCTCTTGTAGGCTTTTCTATAGTATTGTTACGTTAGTTCAGGGCAGGATGTCTGTTGCTTGAGTAATTTTAATTATTTTCGGCAATTAAACTTGCTGTATGAATTACCGTATTCCGTTTTTATGCTTCCTGAGTATTGTGCCATATTTTGTGAAAGCCCAGGCCTCAACGCAGCTGAATGCTGCTGAGATCAGGCAGGGCCTCGAAGGCTTAAATGTCACTGGCAGTGTATTATATATTGCTGCACACCCTGATGATGAAAATACACGCCTGCTTACCTATCTCTCCAGGGAAAGGAAAGTCCGTACCGGATATTTATCCTTAACCAGAGGTGATGGGGGACAAAACCTGATCGGTACCGAACAGGGAGACCTGTTGGGGCTGATCCGTACGCAGGAGCTACTCGCAGCCAGGCGTACAGATGGGGCAGAACAGTTTTTTAGTCGCGCCAATGATTTCGGATTTTCAAAGACCTCTGAAGAGAGTTTTAAAATATGGGGCAAGGAACAGATCCTTTCGGATGTGGTATGGGTGATCCGCAATTTTCAACCGGATGTGATCATCACGCGTTTTCCTGAAGATGCACGTGCCGGTCATGGCCACCATCAGGCTTCGGCCATCCTCGCCAGGGAAGCTTTTGCTGCAGCCGCAGATCCCAAACGTTTTCCTGAGCAACTTAAACAGGTTAAAGTGTGGCAGGCTAAACGCATTGTCTGGAATACCTTCAACTTTGGAGGCGGGGGTAATACTACTGCCGACGATCAGCTAAAGCTGGATGTGGGAACATTCAATCCCCTTCTGGGTAAAAGTTATGGAGAAATCGCAGCCTTGAGCCGCTCCAACCATAAAAGTCAGGGTTTTGGTTCTTCATTGCAGCGGGGCTCATCCATCGAGTTTTTTAGTCCTGTAGCAGGTGATGCCGCCAAAACGGATCTGTTTGAAGGTCTGGATTTCAAACTGGACAGAAACAAGGGAACCGCAAAGGCCCAGCAACTGCTGAATGCGATTTATACTTCCTACGACGTTACAGATCCCTCAAAATCTATCCCTGCATTACTGGATCTGAAAGAGGAGGTGAAAAACCTGCCCTTTAAACATCAGCAGCTGGATGAGCTGATTCTTGCCTGTGCGGGCATCTGGCTGGAAACTGTGGCCCCTGAACCTGCCTATGCGCTGGATGAATCCATTCCGGTACTGATCAGTGCGATATCACGGGTGGGAAAAAACTTTCCAATGAAAATTACGCTGCAGGATAGGAGCCGCGGAAAGGTAACAGAGCTGCTGCCAAACCAGATGGCAACACAGACCGTAACGATACCTGCAAAATCTATAGGCATCACGCAGCCTTACTGGTTAAAAAAGACACATCCTATCGGGAGTTATATGATCGATTCACTGTCACATCTGGGCATGCCCGAAGCACCAGCTCCACAGGCCGGGGTCTTCAGGATCAGTTTTGGAAAACAATTTATCGATATCACCCGCCCTATAGTTTATAAACGTACTGATCCTGTAAAGGGAGAACTGTATCAGCCATTGGTGGTAGCACCTCCGGTAACGGCAACCATGACCGAGAAATCTTTTGTGTTCAGTAACAACACAGCCAAGAAAATTACTGTGCAGCTGAAAGCGTTTAAGGACCAGCTGAAAGCTGTGATCAGGCCTGAACTGCCTGCAGGCTGGAAGGTATCCCCTGAAAAGGCTGATGTCGACCTCAAGACAAAAGGCGATGTACAAAACCTGGAGTTTGTGGTGACGCCGGCGGGCAACGTGTCCGGAGGTAAGCTGTCAATCTCGGCAACTGTAGAAGGCAAGACGTATAACCAGGGGCTTAAAGTCCTGGCTTACGACCATATCCCTGTGCAAACGCTGTTCCCCATTGCTGAAGCCAAAGTGGAGCGTGCAGACCTGAAGTTCTCCGGTATGAACATCGGTTACATTGCGGGAGCGGGGGATCTCATTCCTGAATCGCTGACACAAATCGGCTACCACGTGACCTGGCTGACGGAGAAACAAGTAATCGATGGCGACCTTTCGGGATATGATGCGATCATTACGGGTGTCAGGCTGTACAATATCAACGAACAGCTGAGCGGTATGCAGCCCAGGCTGATGGAATATGTGAAAAACGGAGGTACAATGCTTGTCCAGTATAATGTGAACGGCAGTTTAAAAACAAACAATATCGGCCCTTATCCATTCAGGCTTTCGCGCGACAGGGTTACAGACGAGCAGGCAAAAGTGAGCTTTCTGGCCCCAAATGATCCTTCATTGAATTTCCCGAATAAAATTACGGCAAAAGATTTTGATGGATGGATACAGGAGCGTGGTTTGTACTTTGCAGATCAGATCGACTCCCATTATGTACCTATACTGGGCATGAATGATGCCGGGGAGCCTTCCAGCAACGGATCTCTGCTGGTGGCGCCATATGGAAAAGGAAAGTTTGTATACACCTCTCTGGCCTTTTTCAGAGAGCTGCCTGCAGGTGTGCCCGGAGCTTACCGTTTATTTGTAAACCTGATCTCTAAAAACTAAGTGATGGAACCTCAGCGCAATCAAGATCTGCCTCCTTTTGTGAAGAGCTGGAAACAGTTTTACCTGCTGCTGATCGGCTGGCTGATATTTTTGATTGCCGCATTTTACCTTTTTACAAAATATTTTCAATGAGCGAGATAGACTGGGCGGTACTGATACTTACACTGATCGTGATTGTCTCCTATGGAGTATATAAAAGTCGCGGTGCCCAGAATATCGAGGGATATTTACTGGCCAGCCAGTCATCACCATGGTACAGCGTGTGTTTGTCGGTCATGGCTACACAGGCGAGTGCCATTACCTTTCTGGCGGCGCCGGGACTGGCTTTTTCTTCCGGGATGGGCTTTGTCCAGTTTTATTTCGGGCTGCCGCTGGCGATGATTGTCTTGTGTATCACCTTTGTGCCGATTTTTCACCGTCTGAAAGTTTATACGGCATATGAGTTTCTGGAGCAGCGCTTCGACCTCAAAACGCGGGCTCTGACGGCATTGCTGTTTCTGATACAGCGGGGTCTGTCTACGGGCATCACGATTTATGCGCCTTCCATTATTTTATCCACTATCCTGAATATCAACACGACCTATACCACCTTATGTATCGGTGGGATTGTGGTTGCCTATACCGTTTATGGGGGCAGCAAGGCCGTTTCCTATACGCAGATGCTACAGATGAGTATCATATTTCTCGGGCTTTTTGCTGCGGGAATCATGGTGGTGCAGCTGCTGCCGGCAGACATCGGCTTTGGCAGAGCCATCAGTATCGCCGGAAAAATGGGGCGTACAAATGCGATTGATTTTAAGCTCGACTGGAATAACCAGTACAATGTCTGGAGTGGCCTCATCGGGGGCTTTTTTCTGCAGTTATCGTACTTTGGAACCGATCAGAGCCAGGTTGGACGTTACCTGACGGGCTCTTCGGTAGGGCAGAGCAGACTGGGATTACTGATGAACGGGCTGGTGAAAATACCGATGCAGTTCCTGATTCTGCTGATCGGGGTGTTGGTATTTACATTCTATCAGTACAACCGCCCGCCGGTTTTCTTCAACAGTTTTGAGCTGAACAAACTGGAGAAAAGCAGTTACAGTCCGCAGCTTGAGGTGCTGAAAGCAAAGTATGAGCAGGTATTTCAGGAGAAACAGCAGGGGGTGGTAAAGCTGAACAAGGCTCTGGACCTGGGCGACCAGTCGGCCATAGACCAGCAGCGGTCTGTGCTGCAGCAGGCAGACGGACAAACAAAGGTACTGCGTAAAGAGCTGACCGACCTCATGCT
This sequence comes from Pedobacter sp. MC2016-15, assembly GCF_026239695.1. Lineage (GTDB taxonomy): Bacteria > Bacteroidota > Bacteroidia > Sphingobacteriales > Sphingobacteriaceae > Pedobacter. Next base: position 151,401 of record NZ_JAPIVS010000004.1, read on the forward strand.
GAAGAATGATAAGGGTGCTGATATCAATGATAACAATTACGTTTTCCTGAGCTTCGTGACCAGATATCTGCCACAGGGGCTGATAGGATTACTGATTGCAATCATTTTCCTGGCTTCCATGGGCTCTACGGCGAGTGCGCTCAATTCGCTGGCTTCTACCAGTGTGATCGATATCTACAAGCGGCTGCTGAATAAAGAGGCCGGAGATGAAAAATACCTGAAGGCTTCACGCTGGTCGACAGTCCTCTGGGGTGCCGTATGTATCGGGATGGCCCTGTACGCGAGCAAGATCGGGAACCTGCTTGAAGCGGTGAACATTCTGGGCTCCTATATCTATGGAACGATACTGGGGGTATTCCTGGTTGCATTTTACCTCAAACAAGTGAACGGCAGATCGGTATTCTGGGCGGCGATCATTACTGAAGTGATCGTGTGTATCTGCGGATGGCAGGAGGTAGTAGCTTATCTGTGGCTCAACCTGATTGGCTGTGTGCTGGTGGTTTTGCTGGCGCTGCTGCTGCAAATGCTTTCCAGAGCCGGTAAAAAGGCTTAGAAAACCTTTTCGGATATCTGATGTTTTATGTTAAACAAAACATCATCCTATGAAAACATTAAATTTATTCGGAATATTAGTTATTGGAGCCTGTACTTTCCAGGCATGCAGCAGTCCTGAAAACCGTGCTGGCGCAGGTGATTCTGCTGTTGCAGATTCAGGAGCAACAGATACAGCAGGTGGTGCGGTACCACTGGGTTCAGGCCCGGATAGCCTTGGTGGCAGTGCTGGTAAAACCGGCGATGATACCCATATGTCTAAAGTTGACGGTGATGAATCTGCATTTTTGAAACAGGCTGCTATTGGCGGCATGATGGAAGTAGACGCAGGTAAGATCGCCATGAAATCATCCAACGCTCAGGTGAAAGCTTTTGCTTCACAGATGGTGGCAGATCATATCAAAGCCAACAATGAATTAAAGGCATTGGCTGAGAAAAAGAAGATTCTTCTTCCTATGGAATATCCTTCTGAATTAAAAGCACATCTGGATGCGATGAAGAATATGAAAGGTGCTGATTTTGATAAACACTATATCGAAATGATGGTGACCGATCATGATAAGACTATCGCCCTGTTTAAATCTGGCTCAGAAGCAGCGGATAAAGAGGTGAAGGATTTTGCCAATAAAACGATTCCTGTGATTACAGGTCATTTTGAAAAAGCAAAATCTATTCAGGCTGGTATGAAATAAGAAATATAAATATCCGCTACAAAAAAAGGCCTTTCAGATCTCAAAGGCCTTTTTTGTAAAGGTTAAAAGGTGTTTGGAGACTATGAGGCGATCGCAAACGCCTTTATGTTATCAAACTCTTTTGATTTATCATTTAACTCATTTTCAATATCATAATCATCCTGTAAGCCTAGCCAGAATCTTGCAGAATTGCCAAAGAAAATGCTCAAACGCAAGGCAGTATCTGCGGTTATTCTCCTATTTCCTCTGATAATTTCTGAGACGCGGGTTTGAGGGATATTAGTTTCCTTTGCTAAACGGTATGCTGTAATATTTAGAGGGATCAAAAATTCCTCATTTAGAATTTCACCTGGATGAATGTTAGGTAGCTTTTCCATAAGATATTTTTTAGTGGTAATCAATAATTTCTACTTCGCTCGCATTTCCGTCGGACCATTTAAAAATGATACGCCATTGATCATTTATCCGGATACTGTAATAGTCCTTCATATCACCTTTTTTCTTCTCTAACTTGTTAGATGGAGGAATGGTCAAATCCTGGAGATTCTGTGAGTTACTAATCATACGTAACTTTCTTCTACCTATGGTTTGTATTTCCATAGGCAGCTTTGATACCCTGATGCCATCCCATATTTTCTCTGTTTCTTTAGATCCGAAAGAAAGTATCATATTACCTTTAAGCGTTACTAACGTTAAAGGTAAGTATTATTAGATGACTTGTCAATACCTGATTACAAAAGATGTAGACTTGGTTGCAAGAGAATTTATAGATCCATATTTATATCAGTTAGTCTTCAGCATCATTCCTGAAATCGAATGCAATTGATCTTCTGCGTTCAGCAACTGCTGGCGCAACTCTTCGGCAGCTGCAGCTGTTGTCAGTCGCAATTCAGGAATCATGTTCCTGTAATAACTGATACCATGCTGCAGCTGTTCTGTAAACTTCTCAAAGTATTTCGTCTTTTTGGCATTGAGGTCGTTCAGCTGTGCATGGAGGTCTTGCTTCAGATAATCCACGTAGAGGTTCAGCTCGTTGATAAAGAGGTTGGGGCGACTGATTTTAAAGCTGATACTCTCCCTTCCATAGATGTGGTTCACCATTTCCTTAAGGGAATAGGTTTTTGCGAAATATACCAGGTTGGGACCCGGACAAATACTTACTGCTTTGGTTTCACGAGGCTTGAGCATATCATTTTTGAGGTATGCTGAGGTACACAGCCCCTCGCACAGGCAGATCTTCTCCGTGATCGCATCAAACTTCTCCTTAAATAGTGATGGCTCCCTTTCTGTAGCTTGCAGTTCCTGGATTTTCAGGTGCTGATACTCGCGGGAGGCGGTACAGATTGGCTGCTCTGTAAACTCAGTGTTGGTGATCAGGAATTTCTTTTTGCAGGGGCTTCCGGGTCTGCCTTTGGCAATACGCTGCAAACGAAGATCCTCCATTGTGCTTTTGCGGAAATTGTTATACCGCACACCCAGAGGGGAAGAATTGCTGACATAATAATCTTCGGGACTGGAGGCTGCGAGCGCCTGCAGGGTATCCTGATCAACATTTGTTACTTCCGGAACCAGCAGAAACGGGCTGCCCCATCCCGCAGCATCAAGCTGGTAATAGTTGATCAGAAAGTTATGCTCTTCGGCAGTGCCGATGCCACCCTGTGCGGTGATCATTAATGCCACTTTCGCGGGAGTTCTGATCTCCTTCGCTTCCAGTGCAGCATGATATATTGCGTATAGCTCGTTATTCAGCTCTGTTCTTTTCTGTTTAAACTCTTCGAGGATAGGCCCCAGCAGCAGTCCTTCGGTAGCAAAAGCATGTCCGCCGCAGTTCAGTCCCGATTCTACCCTGAACTCCGTTACCCATAATCCCTTTTTTGCCAGCATCTTTGCCTGTATCAGCGCAGAGCGGTAATCACTCACTTTGAGGATAATCTTCTTCCTGATCAGCACTGCTTTATCAGGGAAGAAATCTGTGCAGCTTTCCATATAGGAGTACAAACGCGGGTTCAATCCCGCAGAGATCACTACTGAAGAGTAGAGGCTGCTCAGGGCAAATCCGCGCATCGCAGCTACGGCATCGGTATAATCGTTACCCAGGTTTTCGTTGCCGGCGCTATAGTTAGCCTTGTCCACTTTTGACATGATATTCACGTCGATGTTTCCTGCATTCATCTGCCAGCGCAGTTCTTTCTGCAGCACATCCTTTTCTTCGCCCTCTTCCATCTGCATCATATGCCTGTATATCATCTTCGCGCGGGAATTCCCGGGCAGCAGTTCAAAGTAATTATGGATATCATTACCGGGCGCAAAACTCTGTAACCGCAGCAGCCTGAATTGCTCATTGACCAGTCGGTGCAGCAGGTTGAGATAGGCGGTAATCCTTCGGGCGCGACTATCTTCTTCTTCCTTGGGGATGGGAATATACTCCAGCTGGTTTTCCTTCAGATGAAATTCGCGCATGCGTTCGCAGAGCTCATCATCGGTAATAGAAATCACGGAAGAAATGCCATAACGGGCTACTTTTAACGGTGTATCTATGGAATAGCCTAATCCCAAAACGGGAATGTGGAAGGTATGGGTCATGCGCTTTTGGTTTTATCTGTAGCAGCAAAATAGCGCAGAAATTCCAGCTAAAAATATGATGGTGGTCACGATTTTGGATGACAAACATTAGCCGCCAATGTGATGACGGTCATGAAAATAAAGACCACACCTGCAGATATTTGAACTATCAAAACATCAATATTATGGCAACTATAGCATTAACAACCCAGCCTGCTCCATCTTTATGGACAAAATTTATAACATTCGCTGATGGTCAGCAAAAAAACAGGTTAGCCTGGTTCCTGGTATCTCTGATCCTGCATGCAACCATGCTTGTTCCCGTTACTTTTATCCTGGTATATTCTCTTGATGGACATGTCATTCCATGTCTGGCAGTGAGCATGGTGATCTTTTTCGCCAATATTGTAGCCAATATGAGCGGTGCCAATACCAGGTCTACCATCTTTCTCTTTGGATTAAGTTTATTGGTGCACAGTGTGATCCTGATTATTACCGTACTTGGTATTTAGCTATATTTGCAAAAACACCATATATGGAAAATGCGAGGCTTTTACATGCGATCATCAACACGGCAATAGATGGAATTATCACTATCGACAGCAGGGGGATCATGGAAAGTCTCAATCCATCAGCACTAAAGCTTTTCGGCTACAGGGAAGAGGAGGTGATCGGCAGAAATATTTCCATGCTGATGCCCGAACCGGACCAGTCGGCACACGACAGTTATATCGGTAACTACCACAACACCCACGAAAAGCACATTATTGGGATAGGCAGAGAAGTCAATGGTCTCCGTAAAGACGGCTCTACCTTTCCTTTCCGCCTTGCGGTAAGTGAGGTGCAGTATGAAGACCGCACAATCTTCACTGGCTTCATCCACGACCTTTCGAAAGAGAAAGAAGCGGAAGAACGCCTCCGGGAATATGCCACAGAGCTGGAAGCCCTGGTAGACGAACGTACAAAATCGCTCAAAAAAACAGTAACGGCACTCCGTGAAGCAAAGGAGGAGGTGAGCATCTCCCTGGAAAAGGAGAAAGAGCTCAACCAGATGAAAAGCCGTTTTGTTTCCATGGCTTCGCATGAGTTCCGTACGCCACTGAGTTCTGTGCAGCTTTCAGCCTCGCTTATCGAGAAGTATGCGCAGCCTTATGAGAACCCGCAGATTGCCAAACATGTACACAAAATAAAGAATGCTGTAGGCAACCTGACCACGATATTGAATGATTTCCTTTCGCTGGAGAGGCTGGAAGCCGGCAGGGTAGAGCCTGCCTTTCAGGGATTCGACCTGGTGAAACTTGCCGAGGAAATCACTGAGGAAATGCAGATGATTGCCAAGCAGAACCAGAATATCATCTATCAGCATACCGGACTGGAAAGTATGGTGCTGCTGGACCAGAACCTGATCAAAAATTGTATGATCAACCTGATCAACAACGCGATCAAGTATTCAGGCGAACATACTTTCATCGAATTTAATACAGAAGTCAGCGATACTCAGTATATCGTGACGATCAGGGACAATGGTATTGGTATTCCTGATACAGATCAGAAACATTTGTTTCAGCCTTTTTTCAGGGCTCATAACACCGGGAGCATTCCGGGAACAGGGCTGGGACTTAACATCGTGATGCGCTACGTGGGGCTCATGAAAGGTGAAGTGCAGTTTGAAAGCAAAATCAACCAGGGGACGACATTCGTTCTCACTTTTAACAGATAAACGGTTTATGAAGAAAATAAGGATACTGGTTATTGAAGACAATGACGATATCAGGGAAAGCATAGCGGAAATACTTGTACTTGCCGGATATGAGGTGTTTGAAGCAGGGGATGGCAAAGCTGGTGTGGAGCTGGCAAATGCGAACCTGCCCGACCTGATTCTCTGTGATATCATGATGCCCGAACTGGATGGTTACGGGGTCTTGTATCTGTTAAATAAGAACCCGCAAACTACGGCCACACCCTTTATTTTCCTGACCGCAAAAGCGGAACGGATGGATATGCGCAAGGGCATGGAAATGGGTGCTGATGACTACCTGGTGAAGCCTTTTGATGATGTTGAACTGCTGAATGCGATTGAAAGCCGTTTGAACAAAAGGGATAAACAGGAGCAGTTCTATAGCAAATCCATCGCGCAGCTGACGACCCTTGCGGCCGGCAATGCGGGCATAAAGGAACTGGACAAGATGATCCTGGAACGTAAGGTGCGCAGCATCAGGAAAAAACAAATTATTTATTACGAAGGTGATACTGTTAGTGGCATCTATCTGGTACTGAGCGGAAAGGTGAAAACCATCAGGCTGAGTGAGGACGGGAGGGAACTGCTGACGGGGATGTATGGCCCGGACGAATATTTCGGGATTCCCGCGCTCCTGCTCAATGAACCTTATGCCGAAACCGCTGAGGCACTCGAAGACACCACGGTTTGCCTGCTTCCTAAAGAGATGCTGGAAGAGCTGCTGAACCGCTATCCTGACGTGGCCAGACAGTTTATACATATCCTCTCCAACAACCTGCTGGACAAGGAGGAGCAGTTGCTGCAGCTGGCTTACCACTCGGTGCGTAAACGGATGTCGGAGGTGCTGATCAGGCTTTGCAAGCTGGAGAAACAGGAAGGGCAGATCAGCCTGCGCATTTCACGCGATAACCTGGCAGCAATGGCCGGGATGGCTACAGAAACGGTAAGCAGGATATTGAGTGATTTCAAGGATGAAGGGATCATCGACAGAAAGGGCAGCCAGATTGGTATCCTGGATCATGCAAGGCTCCAGCAGATGAAAAACTGATCAGGATCATATTTCTGACTGACCGATCTCATTCCATAGCAGACAGCAAGCTGCTAATTTTGATGATAAATCAATCAATTTGGGATGAGAGTAGTAGCCTACAGCATTAAGTCTTTTGAAAAAGAACCATTGGCAATAGCCAACCATAAAAAGCATGAGATTACTCTCATATCAAATTCGCTGACACCCGAAACTGTAAGTTATGCAGAGGGGAAAGAAGCTGTCATCGTTTTTACTGACGACGAGGTTACTGCCACAGTAATTAACCGTCTGGCCGACCTGGGGGTGAAATATCTCGCTACGCGCTCTACAGTAACCCTCCATATTGATCAGGATGCCGCAGCGCAGCGCAATATCAAAATCGCGAGTGTTCCGGCCATGGCCCTGCTGGCGGTGCCGGATCAGGAACTACCATTTGCACTGGCCAAAGAAACGATCCTGAACCTGGATAAATGGCAGGAAAATCGTTGCCTGGGCGCCTCATGTATCTGTTCCAGGTCTTGTGACCAGGTTAAACCTCATACTCCGGGCCATGAATAATCAGCAGCTTATCGACAAATACCACGTTCCTGCACCGCGTTATACGAGTTACCCTACAGTGCCTTACTGGGATGCTGCGGGCTTCGACGAAGAGGGATGGATCAGGCAGGTGCGGCATTCTTTCAAGCACAGCAATGACAGGGATGGCATCAGTCTCTATATCCATCTACCTTTCTGCGAGAGTCTCTGCACGTACTGCGGCTGCAATACACGGATCACCCGCAATCATGGGGTCGAACAGCCTTACATCCAGGCACTGCTGAAGGAATGGGAGATCTATCAGCTCATCTTTCAGGGAAAACCTTTGATCCGTGAACTCCACCTTGGCGGGGGTACGCCTACCTTCTTTAAACCCGAAAACCTGAAGATGCTGATTGAGGGCATCCTGGCGCCGGCAGTTATCCACCCCGAAGCGGAATTCAGCTTTGAGGCGCATCCGGGAAATACCACTGAAGCTCATCTGCGGGTGCTGCATAGTCTGGGTTTCAGAAGGCTGAGTTTGGGAATACAGGATTTTGATCCTAAAGTGCAGCTGGTGATCAACAGGATACAGACTGTAGAAGAGGTGGCGCAGGTAACGGACCTGGCGCGATTGATAGGATATACCTCAGTAAACTACGATCTGATCTACGGCTTACCACTGCAGGATGCAGCAGGACTGCAGTCGACTATTGAATCTGTACTGGAACTGACACCAGACAGGATCGCTTTTTACAGTTATGCACATGTGCCCTGGGTGAAACCAGGTCAGCGCAGGTATACGGAAAAAGATCTTCCTGATGCCAATGAGAAACAAAAGCTCTATGAGCTTGGCCGGGATATGCTGAAACAGGGGGGATACTACGAGATCGGTATGGACCACTTTACCCTCGAGCTGGATTCGCTGTATGCTGCGGAGAAAGATGGCAGACTGCACCGTAACTTTATGGGCTACACTCATCAGTACAGTGAACTGATGATCGGGTTGGGGGTGTCTTCGATCAGCGACAGCTGGACAGCCTTTGCGCAGAATGTGAAAAAGGTAGAGGAGTACCTGGAGCTGGTTAACGCCGGCCGTCTTCCGCTGTTTAAAGGACATCTGCTCAATGCCGAGGACCTGGTGATCCGCAGGCATATCTTAAACCTGATGTGTACCGGCAGAACCTCATGGGCAGCGCCTGAACAGCAGACACCTTCCCTCTGGGAGGGCTTACTGCGGATGCGGCTGATTGCGGAGGATGGCCTGGTAGTGATGGATGAAAATCAGCTGCAGGTGACACCTGAGGGTAAGAGGTTTCTCCGCAATATCTGCATGGCACTGGATGCGAGGCTCTGGGCCAATCAGCCGCAGACCCAGCTGTTCAGCATGGCAGGGTAGGTGCCCGTCAATTTATCTTTTTCACCAACGGATCAGCCAGTAAAGATTTTAATTGTGTTATAGCTATCTGGTTTAACTTAATGATTCTTTCATGTTGTGGAATCTTCATTCTTATAAATTCTGCATTCATACTTTCTATGTTAGCTAGTACTAGCAGCTGTTTGATACTCGCATGCTCTCGCATATTTCCGTTTAGCGTTGGATTGTCCTCACTCCATTGCTTGGCCGTTTTACCAAAAAGTGCGACATTCAGCACATCTGCCTCATTAGCATAAACGTAGCTGATTTGCGTGTTGGAAATGTGCTGTGGAATTATGTTTTCCTTTATAGCATCTGTATGAATACGGTAATTTATTCTTGAAAGTGTACGATTCAGGTTCCAGTCTAAAGACAATCGTCTATTCTCGTCTTCTTTCAGTCTTTGAAATTCTGTAATCAAATACAATTTAAATTCCGGGCTTAACCAGGAGCCAAATTCAAAAGCTATGTCTTTATGGGCAAATGTACCACCATATCGACCTGTCTTGGCTTTTAAGCCAATCGCCTTGGTTGTGTCTATCCATTTCTTTGAAGAGAGATAAAAACTATTCCTCCCGGCCTCACTTTTAATTCCCTCGAATTCGAAGGAATTAAAATCTGGATTGTTCAATTGTTCCCAGACCCCAAGAAAAAGGATCGTATCTTTATTCCTGAGCCAGTTTTCAATCAGGGTGCTTCCCCCCTCAAAGTTTTTTACCATGTCGGTCAGAGAGATAAAGTCTTTTTCCTGATATTTGATGATTGTAATCTCAGTACCCTTGACATTTATTATTGCCTTTTTCTCCTTCATCATTAGAATAAGTATGAGTTTCCAGTGTTTTTTGCATGACTATACAATCTTAAGATGTTTTTTTGAAAAATAAAAGAAATTTATTTCATTTAAATTAATAACTGTAATTTTGTCTTTTTATTGAAGATGAAAGCTGGTATGTAAATTCTTACCTGCATTCAGCAGTGCCGGCGGGGGCGGGGCTCAGATAGGGAATATTCAGCTCCAGCCCCCTCAGTATAAACCATAAGCCGAGGCATACCATAAAATAGGGAACCACTTTATTGAGCTGCTGTCTGAAGATCCTGCTGGTAAAACCAGCACTAATGCCAGCGATAAACATCAGCGGCAGCGTTCCCAATCCGTACCAGAACATATAACTTACAGCAGAACTGACAGTCGCGGTGTTTAAGGCTCCGGCTAAGGCCAGGTAGACAAAACCGCAAGGGAGAAAGCCGTTGATGATACCGATGATCAAGTGATTGGCCTTGTGTTTTAAGGCATAGCCGAGGGCTTTGTTAAAGGGCTTAATCCATATAGAATCAGACTTGCCAAAAGAAAAGCGGAACAGCCTGGAGGCTGCTGCCCCAAGGATCAGCAGGCCGCTCAGGATGCTGACACCCTGCTGTACACCTGCAAGCCAGATCTGACGGCCGGCAAGACCTATCAGGACGCCCAAAAGGCAGTAGGAGATGATCCTGCCTGCCTGGTAAAGCAGTTTGTTAACGATGAGGTATCCCCATCCGGTTTTGAGCGAGGGGATCGCAAAAGCCAGCGGTCCGCACATGCCTACACAGTGTATGCTGCCGAGGAGCCCGATCATAAAAGCAAGGTGCTGATCACTCATCACAATATGATTTCCTGTTCATACAAATAACTTTTTTCCTGACTGATCCATTCCAGGATCAGACGCCATGAGCCCCTTGTGAGCTGATGTGCAGGGATGATCAGCTGATGATTTGTATTGCTCTCAAAAGGCAGGAATTTGTCCAGCGCTTTATCGGAGGTCCTCATCAGCGCCGCCGTTCCTTTTGCATGTGCGCTGAACCGGATGATGATCATATCCGGCGTTACAGCGATCTCAGGCGTCGCATGGTCAGTTTTTGTCTGTTCCCTGCGGTTGTACACCTTGTTGTAATTGATGCCTTTTTCATAATAGTCAGCATCAACCAGCGCATCTTTCCTGCTGTTGAACATGATCAGCACCAATGCCACAATAAAGAGCATAAAGCTGGCCATGCCGATTATCAGTTTTGTTCCCCAATTCATAATTTTTCGTTTACAGGTGCAATAAATGTCGTTTCAAAATGATCAACCTGTTTTCCGCCGGACATCAGTCTGAAGCCTATGGTTGATTTATACCGCTGGATGGATGTCTGTGGGCGAATGACAAAAAACGTAATCTTGATACTGCCTCCAACCGCCAGGCGGTCTTCTTTCTGGATGTACTGTATTTTTACTCCCGGCTCATCCGGCACGATCTCAAACTGCAGGGGACGGCTAGTTTTATTAACCAATTCTGCATTGTACAGGTTACTTACCGTATGCTCTTTATCGCGCAGCTGATATAAAGTTCCGCCTGCGCGCAGGATGGTAGTTTTTACGTCGCTCCTGCTGATCAGCAGATAACTGAGCGTGCCCAGCAGGACAAACAGCACGGCAGCATACCCATATACCCGTTTGTTGAGGGCAAAAGCTTTGCGCTGCAGGATTTCGTCCTCAGATTTAAAGCCGATCAGCCTTGCCGGCCGCTGGATTTTCTCCATCACCATATCACAGGCGTCGATACAGGCGGTACAGTTTACACATTCCATCTGGGTACCATTCCTGATATCAATCCCAGTTGGGCATACCTGAACGCAGAGTTCACAGTCGATACAGTCGCCCTTCAGCTGCTCTTCTTTTTTTATTCGTTTACCTCTTGGTTCCCCGCGCTGGTAATCATAGGCGACAATGATACTCTGATTGTCGAGCAATACCCCCTGTAATCTGCCATAAGGACAAGCCACCGTACAAACCAGTTCCCTCATTCTTGAAAATACGAGGTAGAAAACAAGGGTAAATACACTGATGGAAATAAATCCCGAAAGGTGCCGGGATACCGGTTCAGTAATGATCCTGAGCAGCGTGCTGCTGCCGATCAGGTACGACAGGAAGATATTGGCGATCAGAAAAGAGATCAGGAGGAATACAGCATGTTTAATGCTTTTCTTGCTCAGCTTTTCTGTAGTCAGAGGTCCTTCATCCAGTTTTTTCCGTTGCGCAGGACTCCCTTCAATCCAGGCTTCAATCCTGCGGAAGACCATCTCGAGGAATATCGTCTGGGGACAAATCCATCCGCAGAAGACCCTGCCGAAAACCACCGTGAACAGCACAATGAAGATCATGAAGGAGATCAGTGCCAGTACAAATAGGTAAAAGTCCTGCGGCCAGAAGATGATTCCGAAAAATACAAACTTGCGTTCCAGAACATTCAGGAGCACCAGCTGCTCGCCATTCAGCCTGATAAAGGGCGCGGCGAACAGCAGCGTCAGAAAGAAGTAGCTGAGCAGCTCACGGTAACGGAAAAGCTTCCCCTTGATGACTTTAGGGTAGAGCCATTTCCGTTTTTTTCCGTCCTCAGTAACCGTACTGATCTGATCTCTGAATTGTGCAGGACTTTGTGACATATTATTCTTTGTTGCCCTGCGGCTCTTTCGCACCGGCAGGTTTTGTTCCTTTTAAAGACATCACATAGTTGGTGATATCGGAGATCTGTTGGGGGCTCATAGATTTTTCCCAGGCAATCATTCCTTTTTCCGGCACGCCATACTTGATGGTCTTGAATACATCTTTGACATTGCCGCCATGCAGCCAATACTCATCCGTCAGGTTAGGGCCTACAAGCCCCTGACCGGCATCCCCATGGCATGGAGGACAACGCGTGGCAAATAAAGCCTGACCGCTTTTCAGCACTGCGGCATCTGTACTGAGCTCCATGTTATTTTCATTGACAGCACTGGCCTTGTTCTCCGGACTGGCCAGAAAGGCGAGTTTATCGTCTGAGGCCTGCTGCACCTCCGCCACATATTCTTCTTCCTGCGATTGACCGTAGTGAAATACATGATAGTTAAGCAGGTAGCCGATGCCAAACAGGATGGTGCCATAAAAGAGCGCCATAAACCAGGCAGGGGTAGGGTTATTGAGTTCCGAGATCCCGTCAAATTTGTGGTCCATCACCAGCTCTGCTTCTTCTTCGATCGGTTTCAGCTGCATGAGCTTAGTCCATATCGTAGGTTTCTTTTTCTCTAAGGCTTTCCTGGATTCTTCTTCCAGTTGCCGTTGTGCTTTCTCTTCAGGTGTGGCAAAAGCCGTAGGTGAGGTCACTTCCTTTACATAAAACTGGATCACTTTGAGCAGCAGTAATGATACCCAAAGGACAATCAGGGAAGTGATGACCATCATGCAGATCACAATGTCTGTAGAGGTAATGCTGTCTGTCCAGCTGCTGTTAACTGCCTCTTTCATCGTCTTCATCGTTTAGTGGGAGTTCGCTCAGGTATTGTATTTCATCCTTTTTCATGGTAAGCACGAATATGCCCACCAGGATAAAAAAGATAAGGAAGATGGCTAGGGAGCTGAGCAGATACCCCTGGTTTCCCTCAGCGTTTTCTAAAAATTGCTTAAACATGGTGTTGTTGTTACTTTGCTTTGATATCTGTTCCCAGGCGCTGCAGGTAGGCCACAATGGCTATGATCTCCCTGTCGCTTTTTACTTTGATGTTGTTCTGTCTTAAATCCAGCGCAATGCTTTCTGCCTGTTTCTCTAATGCTGCATTAGCCATCTGCTCGTAACCCGTTTCATAAGGTACCCCCAGTGAACGCATGGCAGTGATCTTTGAACGCGTGGTTGTCGTATCCAGCTTCTGGTCGATCAGCCATTCGTAGGGTGGCATGATACTGCCGGGCGACATTGCCTGCGGGTCGAAAAGGTGGTTATAGTGCCATGCATTTCCATATTTACCACCCTCGCGCTGCAGGTCTGGTCCCGTACGTTTGGATCCCCACAGAAAGGGATGATCGTAAACAAACTCACCGGCTTTGCTGTACTCGCCATAACGCTCAGTTTCGGAGCGGAAGGGGCGGATCATCTGCGAGTGGCAGTTTACACAGCCTTCCCTGATATACAGATCACGTCCCTGCAGTTCCAGCGGAGTATACGGTTTTACGCTGCTGATGGTAGGGATATTTGATTTGACAGTGAACGTTGGCATCATCTCTACCATACCCCCGATCAGGATGACCACGAGTGAAAGTCCGAGGAACAGCAGTGGTTTGCGTTCCAGTATGCGGTGCCATTTTTTGTCGCTGCCCTGCGCCACATATACCGCTGGCAGCGGAGTAGCTTCTGCAGCTTCATCGGCCACGAGTTTCCCTGCAGCCATGGTTTTCACCAGGTTGTACGTCATCACGATGACTCCGGTAAGGTACAATGTACCACCCAGCGCACGCATCATATACATCGGTATAATCTGCAGTAGTGTCTCCAGGAAGTTAGGGTACTTCAGTAATCCTTCAGGAGTAAATTCTTTCCACATCAGCCCCTGTGTGAAACCGGCGAAGTACAAAGGAACCGCATAGAAGATAATGCCCAGGGTACCAATCCAGAAATGGAATGAAGCCAGTTTTACGGAATATAAGGTTGTATTGTAGATTCGCGGCACGATCCAGTACAGGATGGCGAAAGTTAAAAATCCGTTCCATCCCAATGCACCAACGTGTACGTGGGCTACTATCCAGTCGGTATAATGTGCAATGGCATTGATCTGTTTCAGTGCCAGCATTGGTCCTTCAAAGGTTGCCATACCGTAAGCGGTAATACCTACCACCATAAACTTGAGACGGGGATCCTGTCTTACTTTATCCCAGGCGCCACGCAAAGTGAGCAGCCCGTTGATCATCCCTCCCCAGCTTGGCGCGATCAGCATCACAGAAAATACAGTACTTAGCGACTGTACCCATGCAGGCAGGGACGTATACAGCAGGTGGTGTGGTCCTGCCCAGATATAGATGAAAATGAGCGACCAGAAATGGAGGATACTCAGTTTATAGGAATACACCGGGCGGTTTGCCATTTTTGGCAGGAAGTAGTACATCATACCCAGGTAAGGCGTAGTGAGGAAAAATGCCACTGCATTATGTCCATACCACCATTGTACCAGGGCATCCTGCACACCTGCATAGACATAGTAACTCTTGAACCATGATATTGGCAATTCTATAGAGTTAACGATATGCAGTACCGCTACCGTGATGAAGGTGGCAATGTAAAACCAGATGGCCACATACATATGTTTCTCCCGTCTTTTGAAGATCGTTCCGAACATATTGATTCCGAAGACCACCCAGATCAGCGTGATGGCGATATCTATCGGCCATTCCATTTCTGCATATTCATGCGAAGTGGTGAAGCCCAGCGGCAGCGTAATGGCAGTGGCCACAATGATCAGCTGCCAGCCCCAGAAGTGAATTTTGCTGAGGACATCACTGAACATCCTGGCTTTGAGGAGGCGCTGTAATGAATAGTAGACGCCCATAAAGATGGCATTACCTACAAAGGCGAAGATCACCGCATTGGTATGCAGCGGCCTGACGCGTCCAAATGTAGTGTACTGTGTCCCTAAGTTCATAGCGGGCTTAAAGAGCTGGAATGCAACCAGCAGCCCCACCGTCATCCCGACTATGCCCCATACAACGGTGGCGATAGCGAAATTCCTGACGGTCTTGTTGTCGTAGTAAAACTTTTCGGTCATGATAAAACGTGTGATGGTGTATTTGAATTATGTTTGTTGGTCATTGGGTTCTTCCGGCTGGTCGTCAAAGAGAATCCTGACGGAAGGGGTGTACATGTCGTCGTGCTGGCCCGACTTATTCGCCCATAAAAAGGCTCCTAAAAAGAGCAGGGCAATGACGATGCTCAGCCCGAGCAGGGGATAGATGATGTTCATAACAGGTTGTTTTTGCGGGCGTAAAATCTTGCGCTGAGCGTAGTGAATAGTATAATGGTAACCGTACTTAAGGGCATGAGAATTGCCGCCATCAGGGGAGACAGCAGACCCTGTACGGCAAAGAATAAACCGATGACATTGTAGAGGACAGAGATCAGGAAACTCATATGGATCACCTTAACCGCGTCTTTTGCGAGCCTCATAAAGCGTGGCAGTTTGTCAAAAGCTGTTCCATCCAGGATGGCGTCACATCCCGGTGAGAAATTATTGATATCGTCTGTCACGGCAACGCCGAGGTTGCTCTGTCTTAAAGCTCCTGCATCATTGAGGCCATCGCCCAGCATCATCACCTTTTGCCCTTGGTCCTGCAGGTTCAGGATGTAGTCCAGTTTATCCTGCGGACTTTGTCTGAAGTGCATCTGCTGTATCCGCTGGAAAAATGGTGTCAGCAATTCGCGGTCCTGGTCCTGATCGCCTGAGAGCAGGTGGAGGTCTTTATCCTGCCCCAGTTTTAGTGCAAGTTCTTTGAATCCTGGTCTCCAGCGCTGTTCGGAGCGGAAATATCCGCAGTAACAATCATCAATCAACACATGTACTACGCTGCCTTTGTCTTTTACGCTGATACCCAAAAAGGCAGCACTGCCGATTCTGAGCTCCTGCCCATTGACCGTCCCGGTAATACCACGGCCCACCTGCTCCCGGTATAAGTTGACGGGGTACAGTGCAGGAAGATCCAGCCATTTAACCAGTTCCCTGCTGAGTGGATGTCCCGAGTTGCGGGCCAGGTCGCTCAGCATTTGTTTTTCCTCTGGCCGCAGTGTGCCCTTAAATTCAAATCCACTGGCTTCAGGGTTGGTAATCGTCCCTGTTTTGTCGAACACAACCGTACTGATGCGGGCAAGCTCCTCGATGACAGCTGTGCTTTTCAGATAGAATTTGTTTTTATCGAAGATGCTCAATACGGCCGCAAGCGTAAAAGGTGAACTCAATGCCAGGGCACAAGGGCAGGCGATGATCAGCACTGCAGTAAAGGCTGCTGCGGCTTTGTTGAGATCGGTATTGATCCAGAAGAGTCCGGCGGCGCTGGCGATCAGCAGCAGTGCAATACTAAAATATTTACTGGCGGTATTACTAAAGGTCTGTATAGGATCTTTTTCTGCGGCAAAGGTCTCATTGTTCCATAATTTGGTCAGGTAACTTTGTGATACAGGTTTCAGCACTTCGAGCTCGATGGCGCCCATCAGTTGCCTTCCTCCGGCGTAGATTACCTCTCCCAGTACCTTTTCTACCGCCAGGGATTCACCGGTGACAAAACTGAAATCCAGCCTTGCTTCTCCCTTGAGCAGGATGGCATCAGCAGGAATAATCTCATTGCTGCGGATCAGAATGCGGTCGCCCCTTTTCAGTTCATTCAGGGGAGCCTGGCGCTCTTTTCCATCGGCAATGCAAGTGACAGCCACAGGAAAATAAGAACGGTAATCCCGTTCAAAAGACAGGTAGTGATAAGTGCGCTGCTGCATCCATTTACCGATCAGGATAAAAAATACAAGAGAGCAAAGCGTGTCGATAAAGCCTGGCCCGCTTTGGGTAATAATCTCAATAGCCGAGCGGATAAACATCACGGCAATACCCAGTGCCAGTGGGAAATCCAGGTTGAGGATGCCGTTTTTAAGGTTTGTCCAGGCAGATATAAAGTAGTCGCGCGCACTGTACAGCAGTACGGGAACGCCGAGTGCAAGATTGATCCAGTTGAAGAATGATTTGAAGTTCTGCTCAAAGGCGGCAAAGCCAAAGTAATCCGGGAAACTGAGCATCATCACATTGGCAAAGCAAAAGCCGGCAACCGCGATCTTAGTGACCAGGTTGCGTTCTGAATGGTCAGACTGCTGCTTTTTAACCATATCCTGCAGGCTGATCAGCGGCTCATAGCCAACGGAGCTAAGCAACTCAACAACCTGCCGCAGGGAAATCTGCTGGTTCCTGAAAGTTACCGTTACCTGTTTTTTAGGGAAATCCGTACGTGAGGCCGTAATATTTGGATTAATTTTATATAGGTTTTCCAGCAGCCAGATGCAGGAGCTGCAATGTATCGCCGGAATGTAAAGGCTGAGCACAGTGGTATGGTCATCGGTATAATCTACCAGCTCTGCGGCAATAGCAGGTTCATCGAGATAGTCGAAGTGTGCTGCTTTTTTCTTTTGTGAAGCACCCGGAACAGCATTATACACGTAATAGCTGCTGAGCTGATGATCTGAAAGAATGAGGTAAACGCTCTTACAACCTGCACAGCAGAACTGCTTGTCGTCTGCCTGGAAAGCTGAAAGCGGAAGACTGTCTCCACAATGATAACATTGTGTATCAATAGATATGTTTAGCTGCTCATTCATCCTGCTTTTTTTATACCCCAAAAATGGTTGGTATTGAGCAGGGGTAAAATGACTTCAGAAACCTTAAAAGGTGATAGAAGTCACAATTTGTATCTGGTGTTTACAGAATATTTCGTATTATTATATAATTTTTGTTAAATGATTAATATATATAAGTGTTTATTTGCTAAGAAAATCTCCTAAAAGCCTGTTGCGAACGCCCCTATATGATAACTAAGGATAGAATAAGATCAAACTGGACAGCATTGACCGGCAGTCCGGAAACTCATACCCTCGAAGCCAGAATCTTTCACATCACCTGTATTTTTACGATTATTCTTTTCAGTTGTAGTATATTTTTTAACTACTATATTGGCTTGTATGAGCTGTGTTTATTACTTGTTCCCTCTGTTTTTGCGGCCTGCGGGTTGTATTATCTTTCTAAGTTTAAATATCAGCACAGTTTAGCGGTATTTATATTCTGTGTGCTGGGAAATATTGTGTTTGTGATCTTTTATCTGAACAATTCAGGGATAAACGGACCTAGTTTAGTGATTTATATGCTGTTTTTCTTTCTGGTGATGAGCATTGTGCCCGTCAGTCAGCGTTTTCTCTGGGTAGTTGTCAATATTATTGTGGCAATATTGCTGATTACCTATCAATATCACTATCCCGAGGCGGTTCCTCTGAAACACAGAGATGGCTTTGCACGCTCACTGGATTTCGCTTATGTATATTTCTTTACCCTGCTGATTGTCTATTTTATTATCACCAGTATTATCAATAGCCACAACCGTGAAAAAACACTTGCAGAAAACCGTGCAGAGCTGCTTGAGTTATCCAATCAGTCGAAAAACAAACTGTTTTCTATTCTGGCGCACGACCTCCGTTCGCCTTTAAACTCTATACAGAACTTTCTGGAACTGTCACTTGAGGAGCATCTGGATGAGGCTGAAAAGAAGATGATTCATTCCAGCCTGCTGCGCGAAACCCGTTACACCCGACAGATGCTGATTAACCTGCTTTCCTGGAGCAAGACGCAGATGGACGGCGTGATGGTAAGACTGGCAAGTCTGGATCTGCTGGAAACGCTGGAACATACGATATTGTTACAGACGAGTCTGGCCGGGGAAAAGGCTATTGTCATCAGCAATCACATCCCCAAAGGGACCAAGGTAATGGCCGATCATGATATGCTGGAACTCGTGATCAGGAACCTGATCAATAACGCCATTAAATTTACGCCTTTCGGCGGATCGATCAGCCTCAGTGCCGAAGAGGAGGAAGGAGAGTGCCGCATCAGTGTGAAGGATAACGGTGTAGGTATAACTAAATCGAATGAGCAAAGTATATTCTCGCTTCAATCTGAGAGCACCTACGGTACAAATAATGAAAAAGGGGTAGGCCTCGGCCTGGTATTGTGCAAAGAATTTATCCTGCTGCAACGCGGCAGAATATGGTTAGAAAGTGAGATCGGCATGGGTACGACCTTTTTCATCAGCCTGCAAAAAGCCTGATCAACCAAATTTGAGTATTGAATTTGAATTGAGCCGTTATTTGTACACCTTTGCAGCATCAAAAAGAACCTATTGAAGTATGGAAGAACAGAGTGAGTTGTTGCGTTTCGGAAAAGATTATACAGAGAGAGTTGAAAATGCAATCAACTGCCTGAAGCGGGGTAAAGGGGTACTCGTTGTGGATGATGAGAGTCGTGAAAATGAAGGCGACCTGATCTTTCCCGCGGCTACGATGACGATGCAGGATATGGCTTTAATGATCCGTACCTGTAGCGGGATTGTCTGTTTGTGCCTCACTTCTGAGAAGGCAGATCTGCTGGAGCTGCCACCCATGGTACATGTCAATACCAGTAAATACCATACGCCTTTTACAGTAAGCATTGAAGCTAAAGAAGGAGTTACTACAGGCGTATCTGCGGCCGACAGGATACAAACGATCCGGACTGCTGTGGCTGACGGTGCCAAACCGGAAGATCTTTCCAGACCAGGACATGTTTTTCCTTTAAGGGCCAATGCGGATGGTGTTTTTGGCAGACGCGGGCATACCGAGGGCAGTATCGACCTGATGGTGCTGGCAGGCTTAAAACCTGTGGCAGTATTGTGTGAGCTGACCAATGAGGATGGCACCATGTCACGTTTACCTGAAGTGGCTGTATTTGCCGAAGATCAGCAAACGACGGTAGTATCTATTGAAGATATCTTCCAGTACAGATTGTCGCTTCAGAACTAGATCACCTTCATCAGTTCTTCCATAAATAAGACCGCAGATCTTTTGCGGTAAACGCCCTGCTGCCATAATATGGAGGCCTGCCTGTACAGTTCTTTTCCTGAAATAGGGATCGCAACAAGTCCCTCCCAGTTGGCGATGGCATTCTCGTTGATGATGGTTACCCAGTTACCCCTTTCTACCATGGAGAGCAGGGAATGCACATCATTCATCTCCAGTTTGATCGTCGGTGATACTTTATTCTTTTTGAAGATCTCGGTGAGCATATCCCTGGAGTTGAAACCAGTGCCCTGCAGGACGAGATCAGCTTTTGCAAGTTCTTTTAAGCTGATCTTACTGAGTTTTGCCAGCGGGTTATTTTTTGATACCACCATCATCACCCTTGATGCAAATAGCGGCTGCATTTCCAGTCCGTCGCCATCCGTCTGTTCGTGAAAAGCCAGGATAATATCCAGATCGGCCATTCTCAGTTTATTTTCCAGTTGCAAAGCAGGACCCGACTCTACATGCAGGGTGATGCCCGGATACTTCTCAGAAAAGGGGGTGAGTGCAGGAAGAATGAGGGAGCTGAATGAATAGGTTACGCCGATGTTCAGCTGACCATTCATCATATTGCCATATTCAAATAAAGCCTGCTTGGATTTTTTGATATCCAGAATGATCTTTCGCGCATGGATCAGAAAGATGTTTCCCGCTTCGGTAAGACGTACCTGCTTGCCGATTCTGTCAAACAGCGGTGTGCCGAGTTCTTCCTCCAGCTGTTTGATTTGCTGGGATAGGGTCGACTGTGTAACAAAGGAGGCTGCTGCGGCGTCGGTAAAGTGTAGCAGCTCTGCGGCTTTGATAAAATAATTGAGTTGTCTGACTTCCATAATCGATCGTTAAAACTAATCAAAATCATTAAATCTATCAATTTTATAAATAGATAATGAATGCCGAAATTTGTTGCTGTAATACAATACAACAAACCATGACTGTTTTCCGATCTTTAAAATCACGAAATTTCAAGCTCTTTTTTTATGGACAATCCATTTCCCTGATCGGGACCTGGATGCAAAAGACGGCGGTGAGCTGGCTGGTTTACCAGATTACGGGTTCGGCGCTGTTACTTGGAGTTGTTGGTTTTGTGAGTCTGATCCCTTCCCTGTTTTTATCTCCCTATGCCGGTAGTCTGATCGACAGGCATGACCGCTACAGGATCCTGGTCGTTACGCAGGTGATTTCCATGTTGCAGGCGGGAGCCCTCGCAGGGATGCTGTTCCTGGGATACGAGAATATCCTGATGATCATTGGACTGAGTTTGGTTCAGGGTGTCATCAACGCCTTTGATGTCACCTGCAGGCAGTCGCTCATGGTAGAAATGGTGGATGATAAAAATGATCTTCCCAATGCCATCGCATTAAATTCTTCCATGGCCAACTTTGCCCGTATTGCAGGACCTGCAGTGGCGGGGATTATCCTGAGTACTTTTGGTACGGATGTATGTTTTATCGGCAACTTTCTAAGCTATATTCCGGTACTGATCTGTTTGTTTATGATGAACTTACATACTCCTGTAATTGCCAGGCCGGTGAAAAGTATCTGGACAGAACTGCAGGAGGGCTTTAAATATGTATCGGGCGATAAAGAACTGAGCAGTATGATCATGATGATCGGTATCAGCAGTCTTTTTGTGATGCCTTTTAATACGCTGATGCCCATTTTTGCCAAAGATATCTTTCATGGTAATGCCAAAACATTCAGCTGGTTTGAGAGTGCCGCAGGTTTAGGTTCTATTGTCAGTGCTATTTATCTGGCTAACCTTAAAAACAGCAATACGCTGATGAAACTGATTATGATTGCCGGCGGGGTGCTTGGCTTTAGCCTGATATTATTGTCGTACTCTCCACAGTTGCCTATTGCCCTGTTGTTTATGGGTTTTGCGGGAGTAGGGATGATGGGACAAAGTTCAGCGATCAATACCTATATCCAAACGCATGCAGTTCCGGAAATGAGAGGTCGTGCAATCAGTTACTATGTGATGGCTTACCAGGGACTGATTCCTGTAGGAAGTTTACTGATCGGATGGCTGGCCAACCTGATGGGACCAAGACCGGCGGTGCTGATTGAGGGTGCTATAGGCTTAACTGCTACTGCCCTGTTTGTTTATTACAAACCAAAAGAAGTAGCAGTTAAACCCGCATAGCTGGATTAATGTAATCCTGAAAACATGCTGAAGAGGATAATCAGCAATACAATTGAGGTAATGATGACATATAGTCTGTCTCTTTCAATAACGAAGGATGCCAGGGAAAAGAAAATGCGGACAATGGGGGTAGCGATGAGGATCACTACTCCCAGCTGTATAATCTCTGAAGCACTGCCGGTAGCTAAACCTTTGAATATCCCTGTAAGACTCGTATAACCAGCAGGCTCCCCGTTAAATGTTGTATAGTGGGGCGTACCGGAACCTTTTTGAAACAGGTACCAGATTCCGCCGATGATCGCAACTGTACCTGAAATCAGTACACCCAGTCTCAGCACCTGTCCGATCAGCTGTTCCATATCATAATCGGTCATTTTTTTATTTTCTTTCGTAGCCATAGTGCTTAGAATTTGTGGTTTAAACCATTGTAAATCATATTCAGGGCAATCATCGTGATCGCGATACTAAAGATGAGCTTCAGTGAATTCACATTGATCTTCATGAGTAATTTTGAACCGGTAAAAGCACCTGCCAGTACACCAATTATCACAGGGAAAGCAATTCCGGGATCGATATAACCTCTTTGCAGATATACTACGGCACTGGCCGCAGCGGTAACACCTACCATAAAATTACTGGTAGTGGTACTTACCCTGAAAGGTACTTTCATAGCAGTATCCATAGCGAGGACTTTAAGAGCACCGGAGCCGATACCCAGCAGGCCAGAAAGCATGCCGGCAATAGTCATGATGGAAAAACCTGCACCAACGTTTTCGAGCTTATATGCTACAGGGCCGGTTTTGGTAGGATAGCTTCCGTTGAGTTTTAGTTTATACGACCATTTGCTGCCGGTTTCGAGGGCTGCTTCACTTTTCTTTCTCAGGGTCATGGCGGCAGAAAAGATCAGCATGACACCAAACATGATCGCTACAATATTGACAGGCGTATAAATCGCCAGGATGGCACCCATAACTGCTCCGATGGTAGTAGCGATTTCGAGGAACATGCCGAGGCGTACATTGGTGATTCCTTCCTTGACATAGGCGCTTGCAGAACCGGATGAGGTAGCAATGGACGCCACCAGGGCTGCTCCGATTGCATAACGGATATCTACATGGAAAAACAGGGTGAGCAGGGGAATGATCACTACACCACCGCCAAGGCCGGTAAGAGAGCCGGCCAGTCCCGCAAGATAGGCGCCCAGAAGTAGGATCAGGGTAAAGGTAAAAATAGTCATGATATTAATAATTGTGGTGTAAGATACTTTTTAAATATTGTTCTGCCGATTTATCATCCTGTTTTGCAATGGCCGCAGCGAGACCCTCGTGTGCCGGCTGACTGCGCTGGAAATGTTCGATGCTCTGCTCCCGTTTGGAAAAGAAATCCAGCAGCACCAGGCTAAAGTTTTCGTATAGGTCGGCAAGCACCTGGTTTCCCGAAGCTTTGGCAATGCTAATGTGGAAGGCAATATCTGCATCGGCGCACTTCTTTTGCTGATTGGCAGTGATCGCTTTCTGCCGCTGTTCGAGTAGTTCCATCATGCGATCCAGATCCGCTGCTTTGCGGTTTTCGCAGGCAAGACGAACCATCTCATTTTCGAGTACCGCCCGGACAGTATTGACCTCTTCAAATTCAGCCCTGCGCAAACGCTGGGTCAGTGATTCATCTTTTACCTTTGAAGCTACGAAGGTTCCCGAGCCCTGCTGTACTTTGAGGATTCCGGCAATGGAAAGGGTCTTTATCGCCTCTCTGATCGTGGAACGTCCTACCTGATAAACCTCCATCAACTCTGGTTCAGCAGGTATTTTCGTACCTTTTTTAAGTCGACCTGACGAGATATCTTTTTTGATTGCCGCGATGACTTTATCTGAAAGCTTCATTTTAATTCTGTTGTAAACGTCTGATGTTTCAAAGGTGTGCTTTTTAATTTAAACATCTGATGTATGGATGGTTTTTGTGACAATGATATGAGATGTAAACACAGGGGATTTGTAGAGTATATTGACATCGAGATATCTTTAAATCTTGATGTATACGTATGTTCAGACATTCGATTTATAAATAATAATTTTCTTTTATTGGATATAATTTATACGTTTACAAAAAACTTTAGGGGTGCCTTGCGCTGAGATATACCCTTTGAACCTGATGCAGTTAGTACTGCCGAAGGGAAAAGTAGGACAATTTTGCTATTGTCTTTTTCCTCTCCTGTTACAGGCAATTCCTATCGTTTTAAAAAAATAAAAGATGGAAATTACCGTAAACAATCAAATCCTTCAGCTCAATACACCCGCTTCTTTATCGCAGCTTTTATCTGCTGTTTTGCAGGTTCCCGGAAATGGAATTGCCATAGCTGTTAACCAGGCTATCGTCTCAAAATCCGAATGGCCCGACTATATGCTGCAGGCTGGCG
Organism: Pedobacter sp. MC2016-15; assembly: GCF_026239695.1. Taxonomy (GTDB): domain Bacteria; phylum Bacteroidota; class Bacteroidia; order Sphingobacteriales; family Sphingobacteriaceae; genus Pedobacter. Next base: position 175,893 of record NZ_JAPIVS010000004.1, read on the forward strand.
ACCAGGTGGTACTGATCAAAGCTACACAGGGGGGCTAGATCCGTTTACTCTAAACACAGACTATGAAAACAGAAAAAACTCCGAATGACGAAGTGATCAGCAGGACACCCTTTCCGGCATCCCGAAAAATCTTTGTGAAAGGTACACTTCATCCCGTTGAAGTTGCCATGCGTGAAATTAGTCTTAGTGACACCAGGATCCATAATGGCTTTGGTTTAACGGAGACCAATCCGGCTGTAACGGTTTATGACACGAGTGGTCCCTACACCGATCCCAACGCGGTGATTGATGTGAAAGCCGGTCTGCCACGGATCAGGGAACAGTGGATCTCTGGCAGGGGCGATGTGGAGAAACTGAGCAGGATTTCTTCTGAGTATGGTACAAAACGGCTCAATGATCCCAGTCTGGATCACCTGCGTTTTGCTTTTCAGCACCAGCCTTACCGCGCCAAAGAGGGCAGCAATGTCAGCCAGATGCATTATGCGAAGAAAGGTATCATCACGGCAGAGATGGAATATATTGCCATCCGTGAAAACCAGCAGATAGATCTGGTGAATGCGCAGCTGGGAGAGCAGGCGGTGGCCATGAACCACCAGCACAAAGGACATAGCTTTGGCGCAAATACCCCAAAAGGGCATATTACGCCAGAATTTGTACGTCAGGAAGTTGCAGCAGGCAGGGCTGTGATCCCTTCGAACATCAATCACCCGGAATCGGAGCCGATGATCATTGGCAGGAACTTCCTGGTGAAGATCAATGCGAATATCGGTAATTCGGCCGTCACCTCAAGTATTGAAGAGGAAGTGGAAAAGGCAGTTTGGGCCTGCCGCTGGGGTGCAGATACCATTATGGATCTCTCCACGGGCAAAAATATCCATGAGACGAGGGAGTGGATTATCCGCAATTCACCTGTGCCCATCGGTACAGTACCCATCTATCAGGCGCTGGAGAAGGTGAACGGCAAGGCTGAAGACCTGACCTGGGAGCTGTTCAGGGACACGCTGATCGAACAGGCGGAACAGGGGGTAGATTATTTTACCATCCATGCGGGGGTGCTGCTGCGGTACATTCCGCTGACGGCCAAACGGGTGACAGGGATTGTATCGCGTGGGGGCTCAATCATGGCAAAATGGTGCCTGGCGCATCATCAGGAGAGTTTTCTCTATACACATTTTGAGGAGATCTGCGAGATCATGAAGTCTTATGATGTGGCTTTTTCATTGGGCGACGGACTGAGACCGGGCTGTATTGCCGATGCCAATGATGAGGCGCAGTTTTCTGAGCTGGAAACGCTGGGAGAGCTTACAAAGATTGCCTGGAAACACGATGTGCAGACGATCATTGAGGGGCCGGGGCATGTTCCGATGCACCTGATCAAGGAAAATATGGAGAAACAGCTTGAACATTGTTCTGAAGCTCCTTTTTATACTTTAGGGCCCCTGACAACGGATATTGCACCGGGCTATGATCACATTACTTCTGCCATTGGTGCAGCGATGATCGGTTGGTTTGGTACGGCAATGTTGTGTTATGTGACACCAAAAGAGCATCTGGGCCTGCCCAATAAAAAAGATGTCAAAGATGGGGTGATCACCTATAAGATTGCTGCTCACGCTGCTGACCTTGCAAAGGGGCATCCCGGGGCGCAATACCGCGATAATGCACTGAGTAAGGCGAGGTTTGAGTTCCGATGGGAAGATCAGTTTAATCTGTCTCTTGACCCGGATACGGCGAAGGAATTCCATGATGAAACGCTGCCGGCGGATGGTGCTAAGATCGCCCATTTCTGTTCGATGTGCGGACCAAATTTCTGCTCCATGAAAATTACGCAGGATGTGCGGGAATATGCTGCGAAGCAGGGGGTAGACGAAGATGCCGCGCTTGCAAAAGGTATGGCAGAGAAATCACGCGAGTTTACAGAAAAGGGCAGTGAGATCTATCTGTAAATGGAGCTGATTGTCGTAACGCCACCAGCGTATTTTGAAGAAGAAGCAGCACTGATTAATCAGTTTTTTGCTGAAGGTCTGCAGCTGCTTCATCTCAGGAAAGAGATGAATGATCCCGGACAGTTCCGCGTGCTGATGGATGGCATTGATCCGGGGTATTATCCCCGGATTGCCATCCATCAGCACCATGAGCTTGCGATGGAATTTGGTCTTAAACGCCTGCATTATAAAGAGGCTGAAAGAAGAGCGTTGCTGCATAAGAATATAGCACGGCTACGTGATGATGGTTTTTATCTGAGCAGTTCGGTACATGACCTGGAAGAGATTTCCAGTCTGGAAGGCTTTAATTATGTATTCTACGGCCCGGTGTTTAACAGTATTTCAAAGGCTGGTTACGAAACTGTGCTGCCGGGCGACTTCATTTTGCCTGCCCATAAGGTTAAAGTTTTTGCCATTGGTGGTGTAGAGGAAGGAAAACTGGCGCAGTTGAAACAAATGAATTTCGATGGGGCAGCAGTACTGGGAAGCCTCTGGCACCAGGCTGCTTCTCCTTTAACGGCTTTAAAAAGCCTCCTAAAATCAATTAAAAATGATTATAGATAAATTACAGTATATCTCCCAGGCAGCAGCCGATGGCTCACATCTCACAGCAATAGAGAAAGTGCTGCGAAATGGGGTACAATGGGTACAGCTACGGATCAAGGATCAGGCTGAAGAAGAGGTGCTGGAAATTGCCGGACAAGCTGCTGAGCTTTGTACAAAATATGGTGCCAGGCTGATCGTCAATGATTATCCGCAGATCGCATTGGAAGTTGATGCCTATGGCGTACATCTGGGCCTCGATGATATGCCTGTCGCAGAGGCAAGGGCAATTTTAGGAGAATCAACATGTATCGGCGGTACTGCCAATACGTTTGAAGATGTACTCAGAAGGGTGCAGGAGGGGGTAGACTACATCGGCCTTGGGCCATATCGTTATACCACGACCAAAAAGAACCTGAGTCCCATACTCGGACTTACCGGATATGAAACAATTCTGCGGCAGATGGTTGAGGCCGGAATCACTACGCCGGTCATTGCGATCGGTGGTATTGAGCAGCATGACATTGAGCTGTTGTACTCAGCAGGTGTTCATGGTATAGCGCTCTCGGGATTATTGACAAGGGATAATAATTTAAATGCAGAATTTTATGTTAACTATAGCAGATAAAGTATTTGGCTCGCGTTTGCTGACTGGCACGGGCAAGTTTAATTCAGCGGTGCTGATGGAAGAGGCTTTGCTGGCCTCGGGATCTGAACTGGTGACGGTCGCTTTAAAAAGGGTGGACCTGAAAGGTCAGGATGACGATATTCTTGGTCACCTGAAACATTCACACATCAGCTTGCTGCCCAATACATCGGGTGTGCGCAATGCAAAGGAAGCGGTGTTTGCCGCACAGCTGGCACGGGAGGCACTGGAAACCAACTGGCTCAAGCTGGAGATCCACCCGGACCCCAAATACCTGATGCCTGATCCCATCGAAACACTGAAAGCTACCGAAGAACTGGCGAAACTGGGATTTATCATTCTTCCCTATATCCACGCAGACCCGGTATTATGCAAACGGCTCGAAGATGCGGGAACAGCCGCAGTGATGCCGCTGGGATCTGCCATTGGCAGCAATAAAGGTTTAAAGACCATCGATTTTCTGGAAATGATCATCAGCCAGAGTAATGTTCCGGTGATTGTGGATGCCGGGATAGGGGCCCCCTCAGATGCCGCCAAAGCGATGGAAATTGGGGCAGATGCCGTGCTGGTGAATACTGCCATAGCGGTTTCCGGAGATCCTGTAAAGATGGCCGAAGCCTTTAAGATCGCCGTAGTAGCAGGAAGAATGGCCTACGAGGCTAAATTGGGTGCTATCAGTTCACTGGCTGCAGCAAGCAGTCCCTTAACTTCTTTTCTGGATGAGCTTTAGTGATATTTTTGATTCCTATAGCTGGGAGGAAACCAGCAGGAGTATCTATGCGAAGAGCGCTGCCGATGTGGAAGCTGCGCTGGCAAAAAACACACGCACGCTTGAGGATTTTAAAGCGCTGATCTCGCCGGCAGCGGCGCCATATCTGGAACAGATGGCTCAGCTGAGCAGGCAGCTGACGCTCAAACGGTTTGGCAGGGTGATGCAGCTTTATGTACCACTTTATCTTTCCAATGAGTGCAATAATATTTGTACCTACTGTGGTTTTAGCTTCGACAACAAGGTGAGACGCAAAACTTTATCCCCGATGGAGATCATGCAGGAGGTAGCGGTGATCAAAGAGATGGGCTACGACCATGTGTTGCTGGTGACAGGGGAGGCCAATCAGACGGTGCATACTGATTACTTTAAAAAGGTGCTGGAGCTGATCCGTCCGCATTTCTCGCATATCTCGATGGAAGTGCAACCGATGGATCTGCAGGATTACCAGGAGCTGATCCCTCTGGGGCTGAATACGGTGCTGGTTTATCAGGAAACGTATCACCGCGAGGATTACAGAAAGCATCACCCGAAGGGTAAAAAATCGAATTTTGAATACCGGCTGGAGACGCCCGACAGGTTAGGGGAAGCTGGGATACACAAAATGGGATTGGGGGTACTGATAGGTTTGGAAGACTGGCGTACCGATTCTTTCTTCACGGCTTTACACCTTGGCTATCTGGAGAAAAAATACTGGAAAAGCAAGTATAGCCTGTCTTTCCCAAGGCTGCGTCCATTTAGCGGGGGACTGGAACCGAAAGTTGAAATGAACGACCGGGAGCTGGTGCAGCTGATTTGCGCATACAGGTTGCTGAATGAAGAAGTAGAGCTGTCGATCTCTACCCGTGAGTCTACCGTATTTCGCGATCATATTGTGAAGCTGGGCATCACGGCGATCAGCGCCGGATCAAAGACAAACCCGGGTGGGTATGCCGTTGAACCTGAATCGCTCGAACAGTTTGAGATTTCGGATGAACGGAGTCCTGCAGCAATAGCGGAGATGCTGAGAGAGCAGGGGTACGAACCGGTTTGGAAGGACTGGGATAGCAGCCTGGCATAAGTGTTAATCAGCATCAGATACAAACAATCTATGACAGGCAATGTTAGCTTTAGTAAAATTGTGTTTGCCTATGCCTTTAAAGCCTGTTTATATCTTCCTCTTTACTCTTTTTCCATTTTTTGCAGCAGCTCAGTTTACCGATAGCACACAGTATTCCGTCAGTTATACCTCTACAGGCTCAATCAACAAGACCAACGACGGGAATACTTATTTGCTGAACAATGCTGCAAAAATTGGTGTAAGGAAGAAAACGTTTAACATGAACTTCAGCAATAGCTGGGTGTATGGAAAGCAGAACCGGGATCTTACAAACAATGACTTTACCTCTGCACTGGATTTTAACCTTTACAGCTCTGTACCTCATTTCTTTTACTGGGGACTGGCCAATTATAATACCAGCAAGTCTTTAAAAATAAACAATCAGTTGCTTGCCGGAGCGGGTGTGGCCTACAGTTTTTTTGATACCAGAAATGCGTATGTAAACATTAGCGACGGGGTGTTGTTTGACAGCAGTGACCTGCTGCTTGAAGATGATGTGCCTGATGTGTATCAAACTTACAGAAACTCTTTCAGGATAGTTTTTAAGTTTACCATCAGGGAGTTTATTGTACTGGATAATTCCACATTCTTTCAGCCTTCATTAAAAAAATGGGAGGACTACAATTTCAGGTCTAACTCTGCGCTTTCCTTTAAGATGAACAAATGGCTGAGCCTGACCACCGCATTGAACTATAACCGGGTATCCCGGACTGACCGCGAAAACCTGCTGCTGAGTTATGGTCTCTCCTTTCAAAAGTTTTTTTAAGGATTATTCGTAATCTGTTTGGAGGAATAGCGGCAGTCGGATATGTTTGTAATTGTATTACCCCGAAATAATGAAGCCATCTTTTTCTAAAATAATTGTTCCTTCCTTTTTACTGTTATCCCTGACGGGATGTAAGTCGCGAAAACCAATGGACGAAATTTACCAGTCTGATTTTTATAGTTTATCAAAAAATAAGGTTATCCAGGGTGCTTTTGAGGCGCTGGCGCTTTCCGCTACTTCAGTCAGCTCGAATTACCAGAGCCCGGTCAATAAAGAGATCAGTCCGGCAATATCTTTTAAATTCAGCCTCAACGGGAAAGATAACGAACTGCCCATCGGCAAGAATCACCTGGTAAACATCATCACTGACAACGGATCATTTGAAAGTCCGGTGATCAAATTCGGCCAGCAATATACCGATCCTCAAACACCTGCGAAAGGTGTCTTCCTGCAGCCGGATACGAGGTTTACGATCCGCTTAGACCTGAAGCATGTCATGGACGAGTTTGAGCGTACCGGTTTTTTTACCACCTATAACGGCACAAAGATCTATAAGACAGATTTCAAAGGCGTATTTGTCGCCGGAAATACCAGTCCGCTGATCTGGGATTTTGATAACCTGGGCAACCACAGGGAACTGGAACTGCATGATCAGGATGGTGATGGGATCTATACCATCACACTGGAAATGAACAAGGCGCAGGCGCAAAAAACTACTGCTTCCTCCTGGCATTTATCAAAAGATATTTCTGCCTTTCCACAGTATACTTCTGAAATCCCGATGATGGATGCCTTGTATAATCTGGGTCTGGAGGAGATGGAGAACGCCATAGAGCCCGACAGTACCTTCAGGACAGGAAAAGAATGGGCGGGGGTGTGGACCCGTGATATCAGTTACAGCATCATTTTATCTATGGCTACCCTGCAGCCGAAAGTTGCTGAGTATAGCCTGATGAGGAAAGTTAAAAATGAAAGAGTGATACAGGATACGGGTTCCGGAGGCTCGTGGCCGGTATCGTCCGACAGGATGATCTGGGCGGTAGCAGCCTGGGAAGTATATAAAACTACGGGAGATGAGGACTGGCTGGCCAAAGCGTACCGGATTATCAGAAATTCTGTGGAAGATGACCTGAAGAATGTGTATGATAGCAAAACCGGGCTTGTGAGGGGTGAATCGTCGTTCCTCGACTGGCGCGATCAGACCTATCCCAAATGGATGCAGTCGGCCGATATCTATTCTTCAGAAAACCTGGGTACCAACGCCGTTCATTATCAGGTGAATAAAGTGCTGTCGCAAATGGCAGTTCTGCTGAAAGATCAGCAGGCGGCAGATAAGTATGCAGCACTGGCAGAGCAGATCAAAAAAGGAATCAACACACATTTATGGATGCCCGAAAAAGGGTACTATGGACAATACCTCTATGGCAGACAGTTTCCTGTTTTATCTCCACGCTCAGAAGCACTGGGAGAGGCCCTCACGGTACTGTTTGATATCGCAGATGCGGAGCGTCAGAAATCTGTCGTTGCCCGCACGCCTGTAACGGGTTTCGGAATTCCCTGCATCTATCCACAAATTCCGGATATCCCACCCTATCATAATGATGCCGTCTGGCCATTTGTGCAGTCGTACTGGTCGATAGCCGCAGCAAAAGCTGGCAATGCAGAAGCCGTGGTGCAGAGCTTAAGCGCGATATACCGCCCTGCAGCACTGTTCCTCACCAACAAGGAAAACTTTGTTTCTTCGAACGGCGATTTTGCAGGAACGCAGGTAAACTCCAGCAATATGTTATGGAGCTTGTCGGGCAACCTGAGCATGATCTACAAAGTGTTGTTCGGGATTGATATCCGTGAAAGCTCACTGGTATTTAAACCTTTTGTGCCGGAAATTTTAAAAGGAGAGCGTACTTTGAAGAATTTCAAATACAGGAATGCGATTCTTGACATCAGCCTATCGGGACATGGAAACCGGATACAATCGATAAAGATGGATGGGAACGACCTGCCTGCTGCAACTGTTCCGGCCGATCTGTCAGGGCTACACAAAATAGAGATTATCCTGGCGAATAACCAGCTGGTAAAAGGGAATATCGCCAATGTGGCAGACGCTTTTTCGCCGGCAGCACCTCTGTTAAAAATCAGGGATCAGCTGATTACATGGGAAAAAGTTGAGGGTGCGAGCACTTACACGATCATTCACAATGGGAAAGAGGTGGCTAAAACTGAGGAGTTGAGCTATAAAGCCCTGCAAAACGGAGAATATCAGGTGATTGCTGTAGACAGCTCTGGAACCGGTTCTTTTGCGAGTGAACCGCTGTCGGTTTATCCTGAACAAAAAATCAACCACATCGACCTGTCGCTCGTGACGGATAAGTCGGAGCTTCCATACCAGGGATATTCCGGCAAGGGATTTATCGAAATCAGCAAAACGAAAAATCAAAGGGTCACCATCATGGTCAATGTGCCCGAAAGTGGCACTTATGCGCTCGACTTCAGGTATGCCAATGGGAACGGGCCCACCAATACAGATAACAAATGTGCCATCAGAACCCTCAGTCTGGATGGAGCTTTTGCAGGTACTTTTGTTTTTCCGCAACGCGGGAAGGATGAATGGTCTGACTGGGGTCACAGTAACCTGGTTCAGCTGGAACTTTCGCATGGAAGTCATGAACTCAGCTTATCGCTGGAGGACTGGAATGAGAACATGAACGGGGAAATTAATCAGGCAATGCTGGATGAGCTGAGGATCATCAGGATCAGGTAGAGCGCCTGTTATTTTGGTTCATTGAGGGGCTGGCGCAGGAAAAAGTAGTCGTTCTTGTGCGCTGCGAAATCCTGGAATTCCGGACTGGCATTGATGTTTGCAGGAAGCTTCTTGAACTGCTCCGGACTGATAAATCTCCAGGTTACACCACCATGCTCCTGCAGGGACAGGATTTCGATAGGGAAATTCAGGATAAACTGATTCAGAAACTCCTGTTTTGCAGCCGTCCACTGTGGGGTGCTACCCAGGTTGCGTGGCCAGGTATAAAGTTTATGCGCTTCAATGATCTTTCCGTTTTCATCAATATAACTGGATTGTTTCAGGATCAGATCGCTCAGCCTGACATGTGCGACATCACCGGTAAAATTATCAGGGTTTTCTTCAATAATGATCGCTTTGGCAGTAAAATATGGCACACTTGCATTGGGATCCTGTTTTTCTTCCAATAAATCAGTGAAAACATACTTCCCTTTTTTTAGCAATTGAAATGGATTCGGGCTGTGTTCTGGACTAAAATCAGGCATATTTTTGTGGTTTTTGTAAAATTACTCAAATTGTTATTCAAATTGTCACAGCTATGAAATGATGTATGTCTAACATGACAAAATAATGTTTGCATAAACTGAATCTTAGCACATTTATTGCTGTAAATGGGGTAATAAATCATCAATAGCTGTTAAAAATGAATAACACTCCAAAAAAGATAGTCATTGTGGGCGGTGGATTTGCTGGTGTAAACCTGGCAAAAAACCTTGCTGACCACGGGTCATTTGACGTTGTCTTAGTCGATAAAAACAATTACAATTTTTTTCCTCCTTTAATCTATCAGGTAGCTACAGGTTACCTTGAAACCTCCAATATCTCGTATCCTTTCCGTAAACTTTTCAGGGGCATAAAAAATTTCTCGTTCAGACTGGGCGAATTGGAGGAGGTGATACCGGAACAGAAGAAACTGATCCTTTCTACAGGCGAGATCAGTTATGATTACCTGGTATTTTCAACTGGCTGCATTACCAATTATTTTGGAATGGAAAGCGTGGAGAAAAATTCAATTCCCATGAAAACCATTTCTGATGCACTGCAGATGCGCAATACGTTATTGGAAAGATTGGAGCTTGCATCACGTTCTACTGACCCGGAACTGAGAAGGAAATTACTGACGGTAGTGGTGGCAGGTGGCGGCCCTACCGGAGTAGAGATCTCAGGCATGTTTGCGGAAATGAAAAGAACGATCATCGCCAAGGATTATCCGGAACTGGCAGGTGCCAATGGTGAGATTTACCTGGTGGATGGTTTGCCCTCTTTATTGACACCAATGAGTGAGAAATCTCAAAAATATGCTTACGATACATTGACGAAAAATGGTGTAAAAGTACGTTTAAATGCGCTGGTTAAGGATTTTACGGATGATGTGGTACATTTCGCCAATGGTGATACCATCGTATCCAAAAACCTGATCTGGGCTGCGGGAGTTACTGCCATTGTTTTCAAAGGCATACCTGAAGCTGTCTATGGCAGGGGAAAAAGGATGATCGTAGATGCAAATAATAAAGTGCTGGGAATGGAAGATGTGTTTGCCATTGGTGATACGTGTATTCAAACTACTGACCCGCATTTCCCGCAGGGACATCCGCAGGTTGCTCAGGTTGCTATTCAACAGGGACAAAACCTGGCAAAAAACCTGATCAAAGATCTGTCAAACGCTGCATGGAAGCCTTTTAGTTATTATGACAAGGGTTCAATGGCGATCATTGGCAAAAACAAGGCGGTGGCCGACTTACCAAAACCTAAGTTATTCTTTAGCGGACTGCTGGCACTGCTGATGTGGTTGTTTATTCACTTGTTATCACTGATCAATTACAGAAACAGGATCAGGACCCTGTACAACTGGGGTGTGGCGTACCTGACTAACGATCAGTCGCTGCGTATGATTGTACGACCGGCAAGTAAATTTGAAACGGAAAACGTTAAACCTGTTAACAGGGTTTAAACACCTTATAATTCTTTTGAAGGCCATCTGATGATGGCAGCAAATTATTACATTAACTAAGCAAAAGATTAGGTCTAAAGCTATCTCGCAATAGCCAATACCCCTATTTTTGCAGGATGGATGATTTCTTAGCTGCCCGACTCCAGATGGCCTTTTCCTTAGGCTTCCATATTGTTTTCTCCTGTATAGGAATGGTAATGCCATTCTTTATGTCTACAGCCCATTATTTCTGGCTGAAGAAAAAAGAGACGATCTATCTTGATGTCACCAAAGCCTGGAGCAAGGGAGTAGCGATATTTTTTGCTACCGGTGCAGTTTCAGGTACTGTACTTTCCTTTGAACTGGGACTGCTCTGGCCACGCTTTATGGAACATGCCGGGCCGATCTTCGGAATGCCATTCTCCCTGGAGGGAACAGCGTTTTTTATCGAAGCGATTGCCCTTGGGTTTTATCTCTATGGATGGAACCGCTTTAATCCCTGGTTCCACTGGCTCACAGGTGTCATGGTGGGGATCACGGGGCTCTTATCAGGTATTCTCGTCGTAGCAGCGAATTCATGGATGAACAGTCCCTCAGGATTTGATTTCGTCAACGGACAGTACCTAAACATAGACCCCATGAAGGCGATGTTTAATGCTGCCTGGTTTTCGCAGGCATTACACATGTGTGTAGCCGCCTTTGTCTCTACAGGATTTGCTGTTGCAGGTGTACATGCCTTAATGATATTAAAGGGAAAGAATGTGGCTTTTCACAATAAGGCGTTCCGCATTGCGGCGATCTTTGCCACGGTAGCAGCATGTTTACAACCCCTGAGCGGAGATATTTCGGCGAAGGATGTTGCTGTGAGGCAGCCCGCAAAACTGGCGGCGATGGAGGCACATTTCCATACAGAAAAAGGAGCATCACTCGTGATTGGCGGGATTCCGGATACGGCTACGCAAACAGTGAACTATGCGCTGAAGGTGCCGAAACTGCTGAGTTTTATGGCTACCAATGATTTCAATGCGGAGATAAAGGGGCTGGATAGATTCCCTAAAAAAGATCATCCACCGGTAATGGTCACGCATTTTGCCTTTCAGATTATGGTAGGTCTGGGAATGGCGATGCTGGCCCTGTCGCTCCTGTATTTCATCGCGCTGATCAAGAAAAAAAGCTGGTCGGACAGCAAGTGGCTGCTCAAACTATTTGTGCTGGCCACACCTCTGGGATATCTGGCGCTGGAGGCGGGATGGACGGTGACGGAAGTGGGCAGGCAGCCCTGGATTATCTATGGGGTGATGCGCACAGCGGATGCGGTAACGCCTATGCCTGGTATTGCCTACTCATTTTATTTGTTCACCGCGGTATATATCTCCCTGGCGATCATTGTCAGCTTTTTATTGTTCCGCCAGATTACGATGGTTGGCAAACTGTACGATTCATCCACCGATCATAAAACTCAATAAACCATGGTATACGTAGTGATCATTTTTCTCTGGACAGCTATACTTTTATATGTACTGCTGGGGGGTGCCGACTTTGGTGCGGGTATCATTGAATTGTTTACCTCCCCGGCAAACAGACACCGCACGCGCAAGAACATGTATGAGGCTATAGGCCCGGTGTGGGAAGCAAACCACATGTGGCTGATCATCGTGATCGTGATCCTCTTTGTGGGCTTTCCCAGGATTTATACTACTGTTTCTATTTATCTGCATATCCCTCTGGTATGTATGCTGCTGGGGATCATTGCCAGGGGTACAGCCTTTGTTTTCAGAAACTATGATGCCGTAAAGGATGATATGCAGAAGATATATACCAGGATATTTATTCTCTCCAGCGTGCTTACGCCATTTTTCCTGGGAATCATTGCGGCCAGCGTGGTTTCCTCAAGAATTGATCTGGAGGCGAATGATTTTGTGTCCGCTTATATCTACAGCTGGCTCAACTTATTCTCTGTGGCCGTCGGGGTGTTTACCGTGACGATCTGTGCTTACCTCGCAGCGGTGTTTATTATCGGGCAGGCAGACGATGAATACGACCGGAAGCGCTTTACACGCAAAGCCACACATCTGATATTTGTCGTGATGGGGGCGGGGGCGCTGGTTTTTGTGGCTGCTGCTATCAATCATATTCCACTGCTGACCTGGATATTCAGTGATCTTCCGGGTATCATAGCGATTGTACTGGCAACAATTTCACTGGTGATCATGTTCTTCTTCCTGAACAAGAATAAACCGGTCATGATGAGAATACTGGCGGGCTTTCAGGTAACGATGATTCTGTTTGCAGCAACATATAGCCACTTCCCGGATATTGTTTTGTTAAAAGGCGGACAAAACCTGTCGCTGCTGGCAGATCAGGGTGAACAAAAAACGATGGAAGCGCTTGGCTATGCACTGCTGATCGGCAGTGTGTTCATCCTGCCGGCACTTGCATATCTGATTTACAGCTTTCAGAAAAAAACAGATACGATCTCAGATCATTAACATACAAAAAGAATTATGGAAGAAACGGATTTCGCGAAGCTCAGTAAATTAACAGAAGGAGATTACCAGGCATTTTTATATGATTGTGATGGCACCCTGGCTGATAATATGCCTGCCCATGCAGCAACTTATGTAGAGGTAGCGAAACAATATGCCGTGGACATGGATCCCGCAATTATTGATGAGCTTGCGGGATGGCCGATAGCAAATGTTGTGGAAGAGCTGAACCTGCGGTATAATGCCACTATGGACCCGGAGGAATTCAGATCGCGTAAAGCACAGTTATTTGCCGACGAGTATATCAGTAAGGTGCTGCCTATTCCTTATGTAGTGGAACACCTGAAGGCCAATGCGGGTAAACTGAGGATTGGAGTAGTTTCTGGTGGCGACCGGATCGCTGTACAGCGTACGCTGGAAATTATTGGCGTAAGCGAATATGTGGAGGTACTGGTTTGTGCGGGGGAAACACCGAGAGGAAAACCTTTTGCGGATCCATTTCTCAGAGCCGCGGAGCTGCTGGGGGTTGACCCAAAGAAATGCCTGGTATTTGAAGATGGAATCCCGGGAGTAAAAGCTGCCGAAGCGGCGGGTATGCATTGGGTGAGAATTGATCAGTTTACCTTTGGATAATATATCAGGGTGATGAAACACTGGCAAAAAGGGATGGGCCTGATGCTGATATTGTTGATGTCAGGCTGCGGCGTACTGTCGAGAATACGGCAGACGAATCATCATGGAGTAGAAACTCATGACTTCGACCTTCCCGTGATTACCTATGCCAGTGTAGATTCTACGTCAAAAAAATTACTGATCCTGTTTTCCGGTGACGGGGGCTGGCTGGATTTCGAAGACCGGCTGGGTACCGGCTTTGCTGCAGAAGGTTTTGAAACGATAGGGTTTAATTCCAGGACTTACTTCTGGACGGCGCGAAGCCCACAGCAGACTGCTGAGGATGTGATGCAGCTGATCAGCAAATATGCGGCTCTTTATAAAACAAACAGGATTTACCTCTGCGGGTATTCTTTTGGTGCTGATGTCGTACCCTTTATTTACAACCGCATGGTGCCTTCAATGAAGAATAAGGTGGTAGCCATCGCCTTGCTGTCGCCTTTTGCTTCTTCGGATTTTATGGTGCATACTTCGGATTTGCTGAACCTTGCCGGCGACGATAAACCCTATAAAGTGCTGCCCGAGGTGGAAGCTATAAAAATTCCTGTGTTCTGCTTTTATGGAGAAAGGGAAAACCCAAAACCCCTGGAAACGGTTCAGAAAAGAAACTTTTCCCTGCGCCTGCTGCCGGGCGACCACCATTACGATGCCACCGCTAACCAGGACATACTATTGTCACTGCAGGGGCTGAGGAGAAAAAAATTGATACCTTTGCGCCATTATAATAAAACGATAAATTAAGATGAATAGCCATATTGCCAGGATACAGTCCGTAATAGAACCATTAAGACAGGAAATTATCAACCATAAAGTTTATTCAGTAATCAATGATATCGAGGACCTGAAAATCTTTATGCAATATCATGTGTATGCAGTGTGGGATTTTATGTCGCTGCTTAAATCACTGCAGATTGGATTAACAAGTACAAGCACCCCGTGGTTTCCGGTAGGGAATGCCAATACCAGATACCTGATTAATGAGATCGTTACCGGAGAGGAATCTGATGTGGATGCAGCAGGAATACGTAAAAGTCACTACGAGATGTATCTGGAAGCGATGGAACAGTGTGGCGCGGATACCAAACCTGTAATGGAATTTACTGCGATCTTAAAAGAAGAAAAGTCATTCTTCAAAGCCTATACTGAAGCGGATATCCCAAAGGAGGCACGTGAGTTTGTAGATTTCACCTTTGAGGTGATCGATGGAAAACAGTCCCATCTGCAATCGGCTGCCTTTACATTTGGCAGGGAGGACCTGATTCCGGCGATGTTTATCTCGATTGTCAGGGATCTGAATGAGAAATTTCCAGGTCAGCTTTCGCTGATAAAGTATTACCTGGATCGCCATATTGAAGTGGATGGTGATCATCATTCACATTTAGCGCTTGACATGACTGCAGAGCTTTGCGGTGAAAATGAAGAGTTCTGGAAAGAAGCAGAGGAAATTGCAGTTGCGTCACTCCAGCAACGTATCCATTTATGGGATGGTGTCTATAATGAGATCATTAGCGTAAATGCATAAAAAAATCCGGTTCTTCATCAGAACCGGATTTTTTTTATTCAGACAGTAATTTGATTTCGTGATCACCGATCATGATCAGTCTTTCTTTATACAGTGCACCTGTGGTTTTCTTAAAAGCTTTTTTGCTGATTTTTAAAAGCTCGTAAATGTCTTCAGGTGTGCTTTTATCACCAATAGGAAGCACGCCCTGGTTTTCTTCGAGCATTTTCATCAGTACGTCTTTCATATCGAGGATATGACCATAACCCATAGGCTGCAGGCTCAGGTCAATTTTACCTTCTACCCTGATTTTTTTGATCCAGCCTTTTCTCTGTTCGCCGGGATTCAGTTGATCAAACAATTCATTGGTATAGAGCAAACCGATATACTTGTTGTCAATGATCGCATTGTAACCCAGGTCGCTGCGATCGACAATCAGCAGGCTCACTTCGTCACCTTCCTCAAAGTCGATATCCTCTTCCTCTACAAAGTTGGTCAATCGTGAAGAGGCTACCATACGGTCGTTGGACTCGTCAAGGAACACATAAACTACATGTTTATCCCCTTTAAACATCGGGCGCTTTTGTTCTCTCTCGGGCACATATACATCTTTGTCGATGCCAATGTCCATAAAAACACCATTCTCGCCGTCTTCTACTACTGTAAGATAGGCAAAGTCGCCCACACAGGCCAAAGGCTTTTGCGTTGTGGCATACAATTTCCCGTCCTTATGCATGTAGACAAAAACATTGATATTCTCACCTACTTCCGCGTCCTTAGGGACATGGTTGTAGGGTAACAGCGCTTCTTTATCGCCGTCTGACAGGATCAGGCCTGTTTCTGTCTTGTTTATAATTCTGAGTTCGTTGTATTGTCCTATTTGTATCATCAGCGTTTCCGTTATTCAATCTGCAAAGGTAGCATTATCGGAACAGGAACAGCCTATGATCATGTTAAAATAAACGGTATCCCAATCTGAGCCCAAGTAGGTTGGGATAGGCGTAGTCGTCGTACTTTATTCCTATGTCAAATCTATTGTTCAGCTGTTTGGCAAGGATGACCGACCAGGCAGTATTCGAATTTCCATTGATATCTATGGCTAATCCTATATCGCCGGCGAGGTAATATTTGCTTGTTGCGTAGATTTTTGCGCCTATTTTTAGCGGAATAATGTTTTGGTCGGCGATACCAATGAACTTGTCGCGAGAAACGGAGGTGAATCCTGCACTGAATGTCGCTCCCAGCAGATCGGTCAGCCGCCGTTCAACCCGGATGTCAGCACCCAGGGAAAGACCTGCGTCTCTGAGATTTACTGCGGGATTAAAGGAGGCGGTCAAGTCCCAGGTCTTGCGTCCGGCATCCGGCCTCCCCGATGTTTGTGCCTGCAGTTGACAAAGCTGTGCGAAAAGGAATAAGGCAGTGAGTTTTAAAAATTGTTTCATCTGAATTTAATTTGTTCTACTAAATATAAGACTGTCATCAATGCATTTACCCCCATCGGGAATGAATATTTTTTTTTAAAAACTCAGTATATTTAAATTTTGAGAACATATTCTGATCCTTAACGTTACTCAATTATAGATGAACGATCCAGTAAGTAACCCCATTAAAACTGCTTTTCCGCCAATTATTGATGAACACTGTACAGTGCTACTGCTGGGTACCATGCCCGGCGACAGGTCACTGCGGCTGCAGCAGTATTACGGTCATGCAGGAAATCATTTCTGGAAACTGATTTATGCGCTTTATGACCAGCCAGTAGAAGCTGACTATGCATCCAGAAAGTCCTTTTTACTGGAGCATCATATTGCTTTATGGGATGTGCTGGAGTCCTGTACCTGTGAAGGGAGTCTGGACAGCAATATCAAAAACGAGGTTACTAATGATTTCGCGGCTTTCTACGCTCAGTATCCCAATATCACACATGTCTTTTTTGACAGCCGGAAAGCCGAAGAGTTTTACCTGAAATATGTAAAAAAGAGCCCGGCAAAGGTATACCATCTGCTGCCATCACCGAGTGGTGCCAATGCTTCAAAAACTTTTGTGCAAAAGCTGGATGCCTGGAGAGAACTGCTGCTCTATACAAAAGGATAAATCGTATTAATCAATCACTTGTGTTGCTTATCTTTGCGGCATAAATGAACGATATCATCTCCAAAAATACCCACAGGATATTCCTGAGTACATTTTTCTTTATGTCAGGCTTCAGCTTTTCTACCTGGGCCTCGAGGATTCCAACTATTAAAATGGCCTTTGGTTTCAATGATGCCGAGCTGGGCTCTATCCTGCTGGCGATGCCTGTAGGCTCACTGATCGGACTGCCGATTACAGGCTGGCTGGTGTCGAAGTATGACAGCCGCATTCCACTGACTGTAGGTTATGCTTTAAACTCGCTGGCCATGGCACTGATTGGTTTTACGCACAACACTGTGGCGCTCGTGGTGGCGGTAGTTTTATTTGCCTTTACCTCCAGGATTTTCAACATTTCCATGAACACGCAGGCGATCACTGTACAAAAGCTGTATACGAAAAAGATCAATGGATCATTTCATGGTTTCTGGAGTACCGGAGGGATTGCAGGAGTGGCATTTTCTACTATACTACTGGCTTTGAATGCCTCTATACAGGTTCACTTTATGATTGTGGCCTGCATCACGTTACTGATGGCGGTTTATTCCTTCAGGTTTTTGTTAAAGGGGGATCGTTCTGCAAGCGGAAATAAAATCATTATCGGCAAGCCTGATCCTTATATCATGTGTCTCGGTATTGTAGCCTTTTTATCGGCCGTTTGTGAAGGAGGGATGTTCGACTGGAGCGGGATCTATTTCCAGCAGGTGCTGCATGTAGAGATCTTTACTTATGGTTATTTGATTTTTATGTTGTTTATGGCGATGTCGCGTTTTCTTTCCGATCTGATCATAGGAAAAATAGGCATGTCAGCAACATATCTCATGAGTGCCCTTTTTATCATCAGCGGTATTGCTATGGCTGTAATTATTCCACATTTCTGGATCGCTATGATCGGTTTTTCACTGGTAGGTTTTGGAACGGCCTCAGTTATTCCGATGTCTTACTCCATGGCGGGCAATTCGCGAAAGTATTCCGCAGGAATGGCAATCTCTATTATTGCCACCTATTATATCACAGGGACATTTTTAGGTCCTCCGCTGATTGGCTATCTCGCGCATGCCTTCGGTTTGCGTATTGCCTTCATCGTATTCGGACTTTGTGGCTTGTTGCTGATCCCGGTTTCTCAGCTGGTATTCAAATACAAAAAGTTTGAGGAAGAAATAATTTAAAAAAAATACGGTCAACGCACAATATTTCAATTTTTGAGCGTTTATATTACCGAGAGCGTTAATTTAGATGGCGGGGATGTTGAGAAATTGATATCCCCGCTTCTTTTTTACAGGGTAAAACAATACCATGTTCAGGAATGTTATTCCGTAAACCCTAGATCATGTCAAACTTCACAGATATCATTAAATCAGAAAAACCCGTACTGGTAGACTTCTCTGCCGAATGGTGTGGTCCGTGTAAAATGATGGCGCCTATTCTTCAGCAATTGAAGGGACAGATGGGAGAGCGTGCAACAATACTGAAAGTGGATGTCGACAAAAATCCTGCAGTTTCAAACCAGTACCAGATCCAGGGAGTTCCTACATTGATTCTGTTTAAGGGTGGAGAAGTGAAATGGCGCCAGTCTGGCGTAATCCCGGCAAATCAGCTGCAAAGCATCATCGAGAGACATCTGTAGATAAAAGTATCTTGATATCTTTATTATAAAGATATCAAGATGTGTATTCATATTTATACATAGGTCTGATTTAATATTACCTCTGCGATGGTTCCGCTGCCATCAATGGAACGTAATTTAAACTCTCCTTTCAGATCATTAGTCAGTCTTTTCACCAGTAGTAAACCGGATTTATCATGACATTGGTCTGAAGCCTCTGTTTCCTGACCCAGTAGCAGCTGATCAACAGCTGTATCACTCATTCCAGATCCGGAATCAGTCACTTTAATTTTCAGCAGGTTGAAGGTAGGCTCAGGCTTTACTTCCAGGTCGACCGTAATCAGGCCCATTTCTGAGGTACAGTTGAGGGCGCAGTTGATCATATTTCCGGCAATCTGCAACATCTTATTTTTCAGGAATGGAACAAACTTGGTTCGCTCAGACACATTAACTTCAAGTTCTATCCCCTTGCTGACAGCCTGCGGAATATATAATCTTTCGAGTTTATCTTTAAAAATATGCAGATTGAATTCTTCCTTTTTTAGTGGTTCAATTTCGATATCTGACGTGATTTCATTGGTAGCGCTTAACATTTCCTTGCTGCTGCTATTGATTTGTGCTGCGGCTTCGAGGATATCATCTATCGTACTTTCTGAACCCTGATCTGCAATCAGGCCGGAAAGACCAATAATTCCTGCAAGCGGTCCCCTGATCTCATGGGCGATCTTCTTTTGCAATTCCCTGCTCTCTGCGAGACTTTTCTTCAGTGTATCAATGGTTTTTAAAGCAGTAAGCCTGTTGGCCACTTCAGACGCAACAAGTTTCAGCAGTTCTATCTTTTCAGGACTAAGGCTTTTCTGCTCTTCATCAATCACACACAGTGCACCGATATGATGCCCCTCGGGCGTTGAAACGGGCACACCAAAATAATACTTCAGCTGGAGCGGCCCGGTCACATATTCCTTTTCTTTGAAACGCTCATCCAGTGTCAGGTCGGGTATTTCGAAATGATCATCAACAGTGATGGTGTACTGACATATAGAGTTTTCTCTGGGCGTCTGCCCTGTTCGCAGGCCATGGTTGGCGACGGTCCATTGCGTAAAAGAGTCTATCAGATTTACCAGTGAGATTTTGGTACCGGCGATATTTGCAGCCAGTGTAGTCAGATCTTTGAACTGATCTTCCATATTGGAATAGTCAACATCGAATTCTGCCAGACTGAATACTCTTTCTATCTCATTATCAGGTAGTGGGAGAGGTTTATTAGTCATAAAATAATCATATGTAAGAAGCGTAACACTAAAATAATCGTTCTGTTTTGAAATTTTCTGTTCATTTTCCAAAAATCCTGTTCATTTTTAGCGGCGAATTAAATCGGTTTAATTATGCTCCATACCCATTTATTCTATAACTTTAATCATCAAATATAAATTATGAAGAAACTATCATTAATACTCCTGATTTTTGCCGGCAGTTTTGCTGCCAGCGCCCAGTCTAAAGATGAAACGCTCGTTGCAGCAGCAGTAGAGAAACTGAGAGCCTCGATGATCAGCGGGAATAAGGCTGATTTGGAAAGCGTGCTGTCCAGTGATTTGACTTACGCCCATTCCAGCGGGAAGATTCAGAGCAAGGAAGTATTCGTAGAAGAGATTTCTACAAAAAAATCGGATTTCAAGACCATTGCGCTCACGAAACAAAGTATTAGCGTTACAGGCGATGTTGCCATTGTAAGCCACCAGTTAGATGCAACTACAAATGATGGCGGTAAGCCCGCTGCGCCGCACTTGAATATTGTATTGGTATGGAAGAAAACCAAAGGCGAATGGAAACTCATTGCCAGAAGGGCATTTCACGCTCCTGCAGCAGAATAAATAAATGTTTACAGAACTGGTCAGTAACTGCGGTTTAACCTGCTGATCAGTTCTGCACTTTGCAGCCTTCCGTGCTCCAGCCGGTCTTCAAAGAAAAGTTTAGCATCATTGAAATGATGTTTATACCCGTTCATATCGCCATATCCAATGATGGATGACCATTCCCTCACCGCGGAATGAAACTCAAGATCATCTGTACGGATCTGTTTGTTATAGATAGCAGCCTCAATGGATTCTTCCAGTAATTCTTCATTTCTAAAAAGGTATTCTACGATTCCAAGTCTGAGTCTGAAAGGCGGCGTCTGACAGATCAGGTTGTCATAGGGGTTGATGCCCAGCTGATACCATGCATCGGCCATACTCAGGAGGCTCAGGTGTGAATTCGGGCTGCGCGGTATTCCACTTCCAGACAGCGAAAACTCCTGCATGATTTCATTATCCAGTAAGAGGAACTGTTTGGTATCGGGAAAAAGGAAGCTTTTTGCTCTCATGATACGTTCCCGGAAATCTTTCTCATTTTCCGTGATCATCATTTTAAACAGATCCGATTCCGATTGTGCGTAAGATTTGATCTGCTGGCGCGCATAGGGATTCAATATGGCGAGTCCGGCATAGATATGTGCTTTGTAGCTAAAGATTCTGAGCATCGTCAGGATTTTAACATTATCAATCCCACCAAAATAAGATGCATTCTCCCAGGGAAAGAAACCCGCACTTTTCCAGGCGGTGCCCATGCTTTCAAATCCCATATGCGTTACTGCCTGAGTGTCTGCTACAATCTTGTCATGGGTATGGTAATCGCTCATTTCTACCAGATCGGATTCCAGTGCCGTCAGTACATCCACCATGCGCATATAGGCTTCCGCATTGCAGCGGTAAGGAATCACAATTAACGTCTGGTCTTTGGTATCAAAGCCGGGGCCGTGTAAGGAATGACAGGTCACGATATTCACATCTTTTGGAAGATGTGCTTCGAAAGCGGCAATCTCAGGATGTTTTACCGAAGTCTGTCCCGCCACAATAGCGCCGTACTTGGTAGCACTGCCATATCTTTGTACAACTTCGGCAATTTTTTCTGCCTCTACGGCATATATAATGATATCTGATTTTCTGGAAACAGCACTTCCGTCAACCATCAGCTCAATTCCCAGCGGGGAAAGTTCCTCGTCTAATTTTTCATAAAACTCAGGCAGATCTGAACCGCAGACCTGGTATCCGGCTTTGGCAAATCGTTTTGCATAAAGTTTGCCCATGTCACCCAGGCCAATTATTCCTATAAGCATCGCATCATATTATGTAGCAAATTACCGAAAATATGCTGATAAAGGAGGTACAATTCACACATTTCTTGTTAGTTTTACGATGAAATACAAATCTCAATGGATCAGCAGGAAAAAGAAGCTATAGAAATTATCCGCCAGTCGCGCTACAATTCTAACACCGCCATTCGTGAACATAATGTGGCAGGTGTATCAAAATACTGGATGGATGATATGGTTGTGATTTCAGGTGAGGGAGGCCAGTACATCGGCAAAAAAGCGCTTGTTGCCGTGTTTACCGACATGTTCGCTGCAGATCCACCTGTATTTGAAAGGATACCTTCCGAGATCATCATTGGTGACAGTAGCATCCTGGCATGGGAAACTGGCAGCTGGAATTACAAAACTGAACCGTTCCGGGGTAATTATTCGGCGATGTGGCGTAAGGTTAATGGCATCTGGCTTATGCAATCGGAGCTGTTTGTATCACTGGATTGACACTCTTTTCGGCAAGTTGTGGACTTCCTCCACACGTAAATTTAAGATGAAATTTTTTAATTGACTGAAAATCAGGTAATTGTTTTGGTGTGCCAAAGATGGCACTATTATGCGATATATCTAATCGAATTAGATAATTAAAAAATTAAACGAGCGACTTGAAGCTTACATCGGTTTCGGGTCAACACATAAAAAAAACCATTATGAAAAATTTCATTTTAACAGCCACAGTATTAGCATTCGCAGGTATATCAACAGTAAAAGCTTCAGAAGTTAAAGAGCCAACAGCGGTAACAGTTCAACAGGATAGCACTCAGAAAGTACCTGTAAAACTGGATCAGCTTCCTGCTCCTGTAACTACAACTTTAAAAGCTGATGCTTATAAGGACTGGACACCAACTACTGCATTCCTGGTAACTAATGCTGATAAAACTCAATTCTACCACATCGATGTTAAAAAAGGTACTGAAGTAGCTTTTATTAAAATCAACAAAGATGGTGTTGTAGTTCAATAAGCCTCATATCAACCATTTCATACAATGAGAAAAGCCGGATTTATCCGGCTTTTCTTTTGTGTATAAGATTTGAGTTATTAACAAATCATGTGGATAACATTTATAAATAATTAACCATCAATACTTTGAAATGTGTAAAAGATTTGATGAGTTGTTGTGTTTCTCCACATTACATGTTGATAACCTGTGGAAAGCTTAGCGGCCACGGCCACCCCTTTCATTCCTTCCATTGTTGGTTTTTACCGATGTGTTTCTGACTGTTTTTGTCCTTACAGTAGTTTTTCCTCTGCCGGGATTGTTCCTGGTACTGACATATCTTGTGGTTTTACTATCCCTGATGTTCGCCTGTTTGCCTTTATAACCTTTGTATCTGCTATACTCCCTGATATGAGTCTGGTGTGAGAGGTAGGGTTTAGGTGTATTCATTACCACTTTATAGGAGTTGTATAAGTCGAACCCTCTGTATTGCGATGGCAGACTGTTTCTCCATACCCATGCACCGTTGTTCAGATACACATATTGTCTGGCAGGAACATTATAGTAGGCGTCTACATCCGGCAGGTAATAATAATCTACATGGTTGTATCCTGCAGGCCCCCATTGTGGTTGTGAACCAATGTTAATACTTACGTTCACCTGTGCTTTAGTATTGATGCTGCTTAACGAAGCTACTCCGAAGATGACAGCTAAAATTATTCTTTTCATTTGTTTGTGTGTTAGTTGTATGGTCTAATCCAAATGGGATGCCGGAATACCTGTTGTCTGACTTGTAATCTGCGAAGGGCAGGAATGTGCCGACGAGCAGCCCGGACTTATCGCCGCCGGACTAGAGTTTGCCGACAGCCATATTGTTTTGTAAACTGATTTTTCTATTTTAGAACAATGATAGACGTAAGCTGTGCAGTAATTATAGGTCAGGAGGGGAAGGTTTTTGTT
Source organism: Pedobacter sp. MC2016-15 (assembly GCF_026239695.1). Taxonomy (GTDB): domain Bacteria; phylum Bacteroidota; class Bacteroidia; order Sphingobacteriales; family Sphingobacteriaceae; genus Pedobacter. The sequence continues at coordinate 199,905 of NZ_JAPIVS010000004.1, forward strand.
GCTCAGCGAAGTATGTCCATGCGTTTGCCGCTGAAATGGGAGTTTCCCGGTGGGAAAGTGGAATCAGGTGAACAGCCCGAAGAATGTCTTTTTCGTGAGATTGCCGAAGAACTGCAGGTAGATATAGAAATTCTCAGGCCTATGTTACCTTATGAGCATAAGGCTGAGCCGGCAATCCGGCTGATCCCATTTATCTGCCGCATCAAAAGCGGGGAGCTCAAACTGACAGAACATGCCGCATTTCTCTGGCTTCAGCCTGAAGAACTGCCTGCCTTGGATTGGGCTGCAGCAGATATCCCGGTGGTACAGCAATACCTGGATGATCTTAAAATTTCTTCTGCGCTTAAAACTAAATGACCAGATTCTTGTTCATTACTAAATTCTAAACTATGAACTCTTTCTTTAAAACTATCATTGCTGGCTGGGGTGCCAAAAAATTAGGTGGCGGTTGTTTATCTACCATTTTGATCTTCGTACTGATCTATGTAGCATTGGGTCAATGTAGCAGAACGCCACAACGTGCATCACTTCTGCAGAAATCTGCTCCCGTAGCTCAAACCAGATAAACATTAATCTTAAGCTGAAAAGAGCTGCTGAAAACCTTGATTTGCGGCGAAGCTGTTTTTCATTTTTACAAAAAGCTATTTTCAGCTTCATTTACTTTGCGCATTGGAAGGGGCAGGTCAATCCTCTATATTTGATTTAACGAATTAAACCAAATGACCTGAGAGGATTTCCATGGAAGCTACAGAACTGCAAAAATTACATGTTTCTTTCTTTAATGTGATCAATAATCTGGAGATGGAATACAGCTATTATTTCTGTCTGCACTCTATTCAGAAGGGGCTGGACAAGATCGAAAGTATCTACGATCATTTTAAACTGGATCTGGAAACACTGGAAGTAGATTTCTGTGTGAACAGTGACCTTCCTGCTGCTATCAGGGAAATCATCTGCAATGCCCATCAGCAAATTTTCTTTGGAACTGAAACGGCTTAAGTGCAGCTAGCTTTAAAATTAAGTTTCTTGTTTTTTCGAATTGATCATGTAAGTTTCAGGTAATGTTTCTAAATTTAGGCATTAACCTCTTTGATATGAAACTACTCTACTTTCTCTTTTTATTCCTGTTTTCTTTCAACTCCCTGGCCCAGCAAAAGGGCAGGATTCTGGTAAGTGATCTTTATCAGATTAAAACTGCTTCAAATATCAAATTCTCTCCGGATGGGAAATGGTATATCTATAGTGTTCAGTCAATTGTGCCAAACGATGACCAGAAGTCTGAATATGATTATCAGTATCAGTGGTTTCTGGCCCCGGCAGATTTAAGTGCTGCTCCGCGTGCCATTACCAATAACAAAGAGAACACTGCCGTAGCCTGCTGGTCTGCCGATGGCAAACAACTGTTTTTTACAAGAACAGTGAAAGGGAAATCCCAGTTGTTCAGCCTGCCGCTGAATGGTGGGGAAGCAAAACAATTAACCGATTTCCGTTATGCAACGGCAAGTCCGGTTGTAAGTCCCGATGGAAAAATCCTGATTTTTTCTGCTTCAGTCAGTACAGAAGAACTGCTGAAAGACTCAGTGCTGAATGCTGCTAAAAACGCTCCCTTGTGGAACGCAGAGAAACCAGGGCTAAATGCTGAGGCCATCTATCATAACCAGGCCAAAGGAAATGCCGATGGCTCTCTTGCAGAAATCAGAACCTATTTACAGCAAAATGAGAAGGATAAAAAAGCGAAGGTGTTCAACAGGCTCAATTTTCAGGGAGAAGCGGCTACTAATCCCGAGCTGAGATATATTCAGTTGTTTAGCTTATCATTGCTGAAAGCGGATGCGCAACCTGTAGCCCTGACAGGCGGTTTCTATAGCTATAGCCTGGCTGATATCAGTCCTGACAGTAAATACCTTGTGATCAATGCTGATCTGAACCCTGAAAAGCATCCCGACAGGTCTCAGGAATCGGCTGTCTACAAGATGCCTGTTTCGGGAGGAACGCCGGAACTGATTTTGAGCGAATCTGCATATCGCTATAATGCGGGAAATATCTCTCCCGATGGCAAATGGCTCATTTATCAAACGCAGCCTGCTGCAGGAGTAAACATCAGCAGAACATTTGTCTATAATTTTGGCAACAAGGAAACAATCAGCCTTGCAATGGACCGCAATCTGGATGCACTGACCTGGAGCACAGATAATAAATCTGTATATTTTCTGGCATCTTCCAATGGTGGCAACGTTGTTTACAAATATAACCTCTCTACAAAAAACATAGCAAGACTATCAGATTTTGATAGTGGGATTACTTCATTTGACATCAGCAAGTCGCAGCTGGTATACACCAGGCTTACTGTAGCTGATCCCTCTGAAGTATACCTGGCCGATCTGCAGAATAAAAACCCTAAAGTAATTACGCAACTGAATACCGCATGGCTGGCCACAAAACAGCTGAATTTTCCTGTTAAAAAGACATTTACAAATGAGCTGGGCATGGAGGTAGAATATTGGGTGATGAAACCGGCAGCGATGGAAGCAGGAAAAAAATATCCGGTCATGCTGGAAATCCACGGTGGCCCCTCTGCGATGTGGGGACCAGGGGAGGCAAGTATGTGGCATGAATTTCAGTACTATACCGGTATGGGATATGGGTTGGTATATAGCAATCCCCGTGGCTCGGGTGGCTATGGTGAAACGTTTTTGCGTGGCAATGTGAAAGACTGGGGGGATGGACCAACAAGGGATGTCCTTAAAGCACTGGACCTTACCATTGCCGAAGGCTGGGCGGACACCACACAGCAATTTATTACCGGAGGATCTTATGCCGGATATCTTACCGCCTGGATCGTAGGTCATACCAACAGGTTTAAGGCGGCCTGCGCGCAGCGTGGTGTGTATGAACTGAGTACATTCTTTGGTGAGGGCAATGCCTGGCGGCTGGTACCGAATTACTTTGGCGGATATCCATGGGAGAGCAATGTGGCTGATTTGCTGAAAGCGCAATCCCCGTTCACCTATGTGGATAAAATTCATACCCCGCTGATCATCTTCCATGGAGAAAATGACCTGAGGACGGGTGTTATACAATCTGAAATGATGTACAAGGCGCTGAAAGTGCTGGGACGTGACGTAGAATATGTAAGACATCCGGGGGGTACCCATGAGCTGACACGTTCAGGAAATAACAGGCAGCGTGTGGATCAGATGTTGCGAACGATGGAGTTCTTTGAGCGTTACAAAAAATGATAAACAATCTTGTTACTACCTATAAAGAGTCATTTTCTGGATTAAGCCGCGAAACCTGGATACTGAGCACAGTGATGTTCATTAACCGCTGCAGCAGTATGGCCGTGCCTTTCATGAGTCTGTACATGACACAATATCTGCACCGGCCGATGTCTGACGCCGGACTGATCATTGCGCTTTTTGGTGCGGGCTCTCTTGTAGGTGCTTCAGTTGGCGGTAAACTTACGGATGTGATCGGCTTTGGTGCTGTGCAGATTTATTCTTCGATTCTTTCAGGGGTGTTTTTTATCCTGTTCTCTACCATTACCCATTTTGAGATGCTTTGTGTCTTCACCTTGCTGATTAGTTTCTTCTCCGAAGCCTTTAAACCTGCAAACTATGCTGCAATTGCAGTGTATGCCGCTCCGGGAACGCTGACAAGGTCATATTCCCTCAACAGACTGAGCAATAATCTTGGCTTTGCCATAGGCAGTGGTATAGGGGGCATGATCGCTTCATTCAGCTACCCATTGTTATTTATTGTAGATGGAAGTGTAAGTGTACTTTCGGGTATCGCCATTTTTATTGTCCTGCCGGCGGGACGAGCTGTACTGAAAACTGCTGCTGATAAGCTACAACATGCTGCTGTAGCCAAGCCATGGAAGGATGTGCTTTTTATGAAATTCCTGCTGCTGAATGTCATGCTGACGACATGTTTTTTTCTGCTCTTCAGGGTAGTTCCTATTTTTTATAAAGAAGTATGGCACATCGATGAATTCTGGATAGGAATGATTCTGGGATCGAACGGATTGATCATTGCGCTTTTTGAAATGGTAATGATCAGCAAAATTGAGAATAAGAAATCGCCCATTCAGTATATCATTATGGGGGTGCTGATGATTGCCGCGTCTTACCTTATTTTGTTAATGCCCGGGATGATACCTGTGCTTTCGGCAGTTCTGGTGACCATGACGTTTACGATCGGAGAGATGCTGGCGCTACCCTTTATCAATACATTTGTGATGAGCCGCACGAATGACCATAACAGAGGACAGTATGCTGCGGGATATTCGATGAGCTGGTCGGTATCGCAGGTCGTTGGCCCATCTGCAGGATTTTATCTGGCAGAAATGTTTGGCTATAACTGGCTATGGATCGGGCTGATACTGCTGTTGTTGTTATGTGCCTGGGGATTTAAATTGCTGGGCCGGAATATGGACTAAATTTTGCTGTGAATTAAATTGTTTAATTAAACATTTTCAACGCTCATAAAACTAAAAAAAAGACAATATGAAACGTAATGCAACAGCCGTTTGGAATGGCACCATTAAAGAAGGTAAAGGTACGTTAACCACTGACAGTACTGTATTAAATCAGACACAATATTCATTCGCCAGCCGATTTGCTGAGGGTGTTGGTACAAATCCTGAGGAACTGATGGCAGCTGCACATGCAGGCTGTTTTACCATGAAATTAAGCCTGGATCTGACAGAAGCAGGTTTTACCCCAACTTCGCTGGAAACTAAAGCGACAATAACTTTAGATACCAATACAGGCACGATCACTACTTCAAACCTGGTGCTTAAAGCCAGCATTCCTGATATCACTGAAGAGCAATTTAAAGAAATTACAGCTGGTGCCAAAGCTAACTGTCCTGTAAGTAAAGCTTACAATCTGGATATTACTTTGGACGCTACGTTAGTGTAATTTTTATATCATGCAGAAAACAAGGGACCTCATGTTCCTTGTTTTTTTATTTCCGGGCATTACTCCTTCGGTTGATAAACGATATTCCTTACGATCAGAAAAACAACGAACAGTGCCAGCAGGATAATCATAATTTCGGCGGTCCCGACATTGACGCCGCCCATCATAAAAAGGAATATACTCATAGATTTTTTGTTAACGTGGTTAATATATCGATTTAGTCATAAAGGCCATTTTATATTTTAATCTTTAACCAAACAATACAGCCTTTCATTCCTTTTACCAGTATAGATTTCTAAAGAAGTAAATTATGGACAGATTAGTAATAGAATCGATATTAGCCGATGTTGATGAAATATATTTATCAAACGACAGTGACAAAGCGGAGCTGAATCCATCGATCATTCTTGGTTTCAAGGCAGGGAATTCGGATCAGATCATCAGTGCGTTTGAGGCCTTGAAAAGTGTAGCTCAGGATGACAATGTGGAGCTGATCATTTGCCGGACACTTGTTTCAGGTATTTACGATCTTGAAATAAAAACCGATGCGCTTGACGAGCCTGTGAGAATATTGAATAAGGTGATTTCTGCTGAACTACTTTCAGCGATAGAAAGCCAGCTTCAGAAAAGCAAGAAGATTGTATTGGGCACCAATGTGTCTGAAGAAGAAAACTGGATATTGGTAAATGCAGCGCAGGTAAAAGAATGCGCCATTAAGGAAGGGTAGCGCCAAAAGGCGTTACCATTTTACTTATTCATCAGGAAGCCTCAGTTATTATCGCATAAAAAAAGCCCCGGTGGAGCTTCTGAATGGATTTGAATGTCTAAAAAGAGTAGTCGTCACTGATGCCCTTTACCGCAGCCTCATGGTTCTCAGAATATTCGTAGCGTTTTTCTACCACATCCTGATGAGTTTTGATATAATCTACAGTTTCGTTTAAACCTTCCACAAACTTCTCAAAGTCTTCTTTATAAAGGAAGATTTTATGTTTTACAAATACACCATCCTCCAGTCTTTTCTTGCTTTCAGTGAGAGTCAGATAATAGTCGCCTGAGCGAGTAGCTTTCACGTCGAAAAAATATGTTCTCTTACCGGCCCTTACTTTTTTAGAAAAAACCTCTTCTCTCTCTTTGTTGTCAAATTCTCCCATGTTTGGTATTGCGTTGGTTTTGGTTCGGGTAAATATAAACTATTAATCAGTAAAGATCAAAATAGAAATTAAAGAGATTTATTTTCTTCTTCCAATAACTGGTTTAAAAACATTTCTTCATAGATACCATGCAGATTCAACAGTTCATCATGGGTACCCTGCTCTGCGATCCTTCCTTCATCGAGTACGATGATTTTATCTGCTTTTTTGATGGTAGAAATCCTATGCGCAATCAGGATACTTGTCTTTCCTTTCATGACATTCCCCAGGTTTGTCAGGATTTCTTCTTCCGTCCTCGTGTCTACCGCTGAAAGGCAATCGTCGAAGATCAGGATCTTAGGTTCTTTAATCAATGCGCGGGCAATCGATACCCGCTGTTTTTGTCCGCCGGAAAGGGTGATTCCGCGCTCGCCGAGCATCGTATCAAACTGCAGTTCAAAGTCCATAATGTTATGGTATACTGCTGCATTCCGGGCTGCACTTTCTATCTCGGCATCTGTCACACTATCCAGACCAAAAGCGATATTGTTACGGATATTATCTGAAAAGAGAAAAACCTCCTGTGGTACAAAGCCTACCTGGTTTCTGAAAGAATTGAGATTGATATCTGAAAGTGATTGTCCATCAATAAAGATGCTGCCCGAATCGGCATCATACATTCTCATGATCAGGTTGGCAAGTGTGGATTTTCCTGACCCTGTGCGGCCTATGACTGCCACAAACTGGCCTTCTTCAATGGTAAACGAAACATCTTTCAAGGCCTCAATACCTGTATCCTGGTAAGTGAAATTTACATTTTCAAAACTGATCTTTCCGGTGATTTCTCCTGCGGGATTTGTTCCTGAACGGATGTCAGGTTTTAATTCCAGAAACTCATTGATCCTTTTTTGTGACGCTGCGGCACGCTGGATGAGTGTGGTTACCCATCCCAGCATTGTAACAGGGAAGGTCAGCTGGTTAACGTAGACAATAAATTCTGCAATGTTCCCTGCCGTAATGGAACCATCGAGTACCTGCTCACCTCCAATGTACACAGTAAGGATGGTGCTTAATCCCACAAGCAATAGCATGGTAGGGTAAAAAAGCGCCTGCACACGCACCAGGCTCATTGCATTGGTCTTATAGCCATCACTTTCACGGGCAAAGATTTCACGGGTATAATCTTCGCGCACATAGGATTTGATGACCCTGATCCCCGAAAAGCGCTCCTGAACAAAACTGGACAGTCGTGAAAGCTGCTCCTGGATCTGCTCACTCTTATGGTTGATCTGTGTATTTACGTAGTAGATAATAATCACGAGCACCGGCAGGGGCAGCAGACAGTAAGTGGCCAGCCGGGGGTTCACCGAATACATGGAGGTAACGATAAGTACAAATAACACCAATGTGTTGATCGCATACATGATGGCCGGACCTACATACATCCGTACCCTGTTTACATCTTCGGTAGCCCTGTTCATCAGGTCTCCGGTATTGTTCCTGCGGTAAAAGCCCAGGCTCAGTTCCTGATAATGTGCGTAGATCTCATTTTTCATGTCGTACTCAATATGTCTCGACATGAGAATAAGTGTCTGCCTCATGAAAAAGAGAAAGAGGCCACGTAGCAGGTACAGTATTAAAACCAGTGTGCCGAAATAGAAAAGACTATAGCTGAAAATATCGTAGATGATCTGTTGTCTTTCAAAACCATTGAACAGGCCATAGATCTGGATGTTTTCTGTGATCAGGTTAAATGCATGTCCAATGACCTGCGCGGGGATCACTCCAAAGATGTTGGAAATGATCACAAAAAACACCCCCGGAACAATCCACCATTTATATTTATAAAAGTATTTATTGAGAAAAAGAAGGTGCTTCATGTGTGGGCAAAGTTAGCCAATTGAGGAGGATTTTTGAAAACTGTTTAGTTAAAACAATGTAATTAATCTTTTTTATCATTAGTTTTGCAGACTGTTTGATAAACGAAATCATATGTCTGCTAAGAGTTCTGTGGTAACCTCAATTTTAGATCAGCTAAGCGCCCTAGGGCATAAAAAAGTGGTCTATTGCAGTGATCCTGATACAGGTTTGAAAGCAATAATTGCCATCCACGATACCACGCTGGGGCCTGCCTTGGGCGGCACACGGATGTGGAATTATGCCACTGAAACAGAAGCACTGGAAGACGTGCTGCGCTTATCGCGGAGTATGACCTACAAGGCAGCGATTACAGGGCTGAATCTTGGTGGTGGTAAAGCGGTTATTATCGGTGATTCCAGAAAAGGTAAATCGGAGGCAATGATGCGCAGTTTCGGACGTTTTATTAAAAATCTTAACGGTGAGTTTATTACTGCTGAAGATTTGGGTACAACGACAAGAGACATGGAGTATATCGGCATGGAAACTAAGCACGTAACCGGAGTTCCTGAGTCTATCGGCGGTATGGGGGATCCATCTCCGGCGACGGCCAAAGGAATATTTCTGGGTATGAAAGCCTGCGTTAAGGAAGTGTTTGGAACAGATACTCTTGCAGGACGTTCTGTAGTAGTGCAGGGCATTGGCAATGCAGGAGAACATCTGGTAGAGTTGCTGAGGCAGGAAAACGTAGAGGTGTTTATCAGCGATATCAATGAAGAGCGTCTGCATCAGGTAGCACGCAAGTATAAAGCTAAGCCTGTTGACGCAGATAAGATCTTTGGACTGGATGTGGATATTTACGCGCCATGTGCATTGGGAGCTACGGTAAACGACAGGACAATACCGCGGATGAAGTTTGCGATCATTGCCGGTTCTGCCAATAACCAGCTTGCTGATGAGCAGGTTCATGGTCAGCTGTTGCTGGAGAAGAATATTCTTTTTGCACCGGATTACCTGATTAATGCCGGCGGACTGATCAACTGCTATTCTGAACTGACAGGTTTCGGAAAAAAACGTACCATGCAGCTGACGGAAAACATTTACGATGCTACGCGCAATGTGATCAAAATGTCTAAAGCAGATAAAATACCTACCATCCTGGCGGCTAACAGGATTGTTGAAAAACGAATAAGCGATATAAAGAAAATAAAATCATCATTTTAATAACCGGTAATTTACCAACTCGTTCTTACATTCATGTTAAATAGAAGGCACTTAAGAATCAAAGCTTTGCAAAACATTTTTGCATGGCAAATGACTGAAAAAAAAGATCTCAATTCTGCGAAGAAAGAATTGTTACTCAGTATTGATAATGTTTATGAGATGTATGTCAGAATGCTGGCATTACTTTCTGAAATTACTGAATATACTGAGATTGATGCGATCGAAAGGTCTAACAAACACTTTCCGACGGCAGAAGATCTGAATCCCAACAAGAAGTTACTCACCAACAGGTTTATCGTGCTGCTGCAGCAGAACCCCGAGTTCAAAGCGGCCGTAAACAAGTACCAGATCAACTGGCATGCCGATCCTGAATTTATCAAAACTATCTACAATAAATTAAAATCAACTCCTGAATATACTGCTTATCTGGATGATGCAGATGACAGCCTGGAAGGATCAAAAGAGATTATTAAATTTATCTTCAGGAAGATCATTCTGAAAAGCCAGAATATTATACAGGCTTTTGAAGATAAGTTTATCAACTGGTCTGTAGATAAGGAAGTGATGCAGGGAATGGTGGCGAAAACGCTGAAAAACTTTACTTCAGAGGATCCGTTCAAAAACAAGCTGACACCTATCAGTGCAGACTGGAAAGAAGATGGAAAGTTTGTGGAAGATCTTTTTGTGTACACGCTGAAAAATAACAATGACTACCAGGCGCTGATCGCTGAACGTACGAAAAACTGGGAGTCTGAAAGGATCGCCCTGATGGATACAATCCTGATGAAAATGGCGATTTGCGAGCTGATGAATTTCCCGTCTATCCCGGTAAAAGTAACGATCAACGAATACCTTGACCTATCGAAAGATTACAGTACTCCGAAAAGTAATTCGTTTATTAACGGTATCTTGGACAAAATATTGAGCGACCTGAAACGTACCAACAGTATCAAAAAAGTAGGTCGCGGATTAATTGAAGAATAATATGAAGAAACTTTTTGTACTGGCTCTGGCTGCGGCCTCTTTTGCAGCCTGCCAGCAATCAAAATCGTCAACAACAGCTGATACAGCTAATGCAGCAAAAACTGAAACTGTAGCACCTGAAAATGCAGCTGTAATCAGTTTTGAAAGTGGAATGTACAACTTTGGCAAAATCAATCAGGGGGAAAAGGTAAATCATGAGTTTAAATTTAAAAACACAGGAAAAAGCCCGCTGATTATTACCAATGCAACAGCAACATGTGGATGTACTACACCGGATGTTCCAAAGGAGCCGATTCAGCCTGGTGCATCAGGAGTGATTAAAGTTGTTTTTAACAGTACCGGTAAAATGGGGATGCAGGATAAGATTGTGACCATCACTTCAAATGCCAACCCGGCAACTACTGAAGTACACCTGATTGGTGAGGTACAGGAAATAGCTGCGAAATAATTAATTATCACACACACAAATAAATATGACACTTACAGTAATTTTACAAGCAGCCGGCGGAAACAGTATGTTGAGTACATTGGTTCCTATGGTATTGATCATGGTAGTATTCTACTTTTTCATGATCAGGCCACAAGTTAAAAAAGCAAAAGATCACAAGAAATTGGTTGCCGACCTGAAAAAAGGGGATAAGATCGTTACTACTGCGGGTATCCATGGTAGAATCGTTGATATGAACGAACTTACTTTCCTGATTGAAGTTGAAGGTGGAACTAAAATCCGTTTTGATAAGAGTGCGATTTCTCTGGATGCTACTAAAGCATCTACGGAAGTGCCTAAAGCTTAATGTATTAATTTACACGTAAAGCCGCTCCTTCCTTGGTGCGGCTTTTTTGTTTTATTAAATTTGTTTACTTTACAGCCATGCCTTTTATAAGACTTACAAAAATAGAGCGAAAGCGCGTTTTGGTATTGATCACCTGCGTTTTGCTGGCGATTGCAGGATGGCTGTTTCTGGCGTTGAACAATAAGTATGTGTATACCGCCAAAACTGTACTCGTATATAAGAATTTCCCACAGAAAAAAGCATTTCATCCCTTACAGTCGGACACGGTAGACCTGCTGGTAGAAGGTACCGGCTGGCAACTGCTCTTTGCAAGGCTCCGCGTGAGTCCTCCTTCGATCAATATCAGCCTGGATAAACTCAACAACAGAAATTACATCCTCTTTTCGGAGCAGTTATACAGCGTGAACAGTCAGCTGGAAACCTCACAGAAGATTATATCTGTACGCCCCGACACACTCTACTTCGATTTTTCTAAAAGAACTGTAAAAAAGGTACCTGTAAAGCTGGTATCCAATTTAACTTTTGCCAGGCAGTTTGGGATCTCTGATGATATCGAGCTGGGCCCGGATTATGTCACTGTATCTGGTCCGCAGGAAGAACTGGAAAAGATCAGGGAATGGAAAACGGATACGCTAAAGCTGAAGGATATCCAGCGTCCATCAGTGTCAAGGGTAGCGATGAAACCGAACCTGCAAAAGAACGTCAATATCTTTCCCTCGACGATTGAAGTGAAATTGCCTGTCGATGAGTTTACGGAGAAAACACTCGAAATACCGATCAAGGTACTCAATAATACTGAATACTATAACGTAAAGCTGTATCCCAAAAAGTTAAAGATCACGTTCCTAGTTGCGCTATCGAGCTACCAGCAGGTAAATGAAGACTTTATAGAAGCGGCAGTTGACCTCAATGAGTGGAAGGTACAAAACCACCGCCAGCTGAGCGTCAAACTCACCCGTTTTCCGGATTATTGTAAGAAGGTTAAACTCGTTCCTGAGAAGGTCGACTTCATCATCGAAAAGCAATGATAAAAGTTGGCATTACCGGCGGAATAGGGAGTGGCAAAAGTATGGTCTGCAGGATCTTTGCGAGCCTTGGTGTTCCCGTTTTTTATGCCGACACGGTATCAAAAGAAATTATGGTAACCGATGCGGTACTGATTGAGGGGGTAAAGGCGGCCTTTGGAGAAGAAAGTTATGATGCTGCCGGCAAGCTGAATAATAAACATATCGCCAGCATCGTATTCAATCATACTGAAGAACTGGCAAGACTCAACGCGCTGGTTCACCCTGCCGTATTCAGAGCCTTTGACAGCTGGCTGGGCAGTATTCCCGCTGATACTCCCTACATTCTGAAAGAAACAGCCATCCTGTTTGAAAGCGGGTCTTATAAACTATCTGATCTGAATGTGGTAGTCACTGCCCCGGTGACACACAGATTGAAATGGGTAATGGACAGAGACGGGGCTACGGAAGAGCAGGTGATGGCGAGGATGAACAAGCAGCTGACGGACCAAGAGAAGCTGAAAATGGCAGATTTCATGATCAGGAATGACGAAAGTCAGTCTCTGATTCTACAGGTCCTGGAACTGCACAATCGATTTATAAAAATTACAGAATAAATGATATTAGAAGATTTCCTGGTACCAACCAAGATTGGGTTGTTTTGCGCGTATGGTGGTTTTTACCTGGATCCAAAAGAAATAGTGAAGGATGCTGTGATTTCGCATGCTCACGGAGACCATGCGGTAGGGGGTAATATCAATGTATATTGCACCGAAGCCACCTCGCTGTTTATGAAACAGCGCTATAAGAAGTTCGCTGGTGGTGAATTCCATGTGTATAGTTTCCATCAGGGATTTGTACTGAATGAGGTCAGGATCAGTTTTGTGCCGGCAGGACATATGCTGGGATCAGCATTAGTGCTGATGGAATACCAGGGTATAAAATACCTGTACACGGGCGATTATAAATTGCAGCCTGATGATACCTGTGAACCTATAGAGTTTGTAAAGGCTGATGTACTGATTACAGAAACTACTTTCGCCGATCCTGAAACGAGTCACCCGGATGCGGTAGAAGAAATCCTTAAGCTGAACTCTACCCAAAGCAATATTATGCTGGGCGCCTACGCGCTGGGTAAAAGCCAGCGACTGATCCGCCTGATCAGTGATCATTGTCCGGAAAAGAGGATACTTGTACACCATAGTATACTACCCTTTGTCAAAATTTATGAGTCGCTGGGCATAGATATGGGAAAATATGAAGTATATGACCGCAAGGTGATGAAGGCGAATTTAACGGGAATGATTTACCTGGTGCCACCCCTGGTATATCGTAGTTATATCAAGGCAGTGAATGTAATACGGGTATTTGCTACAGGTTGGAAACATTTACAAAACAATAATGAATTACAATTGTATATATCTGACCATGTTGACTGGAAAGATATTATTTTAACCATTGAACAGGTGAGTCCATCCCAGGTTTGGACAACTCATGGTAGCGGTAAACAATTGAAAGAACATTTTCAAAACATTTTGGATGTTAAATTGCTTAACTGATGAAAAAAAGTGACGACTACTATTTCAATGAGGCTGGATTGATGGTGTTTACTGAGGCATATCACCTTAAGAGGGGATTTTGCTGTAAAAACAAATGCTTAAATTGTCCCTGGAAATATGGTAAGGTCATAAAAAAAGAAAGTCAGAAGAAAAGTAGTTAGTAACCTTTAGATAACTTGTGTAATGTTGAAAGAAACCAAAGCTCCCCGTTATGAAAGCGCATATCATGAGGCAATTGTGAACGTATCCTACACACATAACTGGTGTAACGATAAAGTTAAACAGGCTGTGTCGCCATACGATATTACCTCTCAGCAGTTTAATGTATTAAGGATTCTCCGGGGTCAGTTCCCAAACCCGTCGACGATCAATCTCGTAAAATCGAGGATGCTCGACAAGATGTGTGATGCCTCGAGGATTGTTGACCGTCTGGTGCATAAAGATCTGGTGATTAAAAATGTAAGCAACTATGATAAAAGGGCAGTAGACATCCTGATCAACGACAAAGGGTTGAAACTGCTAAAGAAAATAGACAGTGAAGTAAGCTTATCAGAGATTTTGTCGCCGAATATTTCGGAAGCTGAAGCTGAACAGTTGATTGCGCTGCTGATTAAAGCGAGGGGGAAGTTTTAATTCCCCTGGCTTAATGTCTTCCTAAATAAAACCCTGTTAAGGCAATGCTGATCCCCAGCAGCACGGCGATCATTTTTCTTTTGGAAACTTTATGGTCTACACTGGATTCAAACAATATCGTAGTGGATATATGCAGGAAGATACCAATGACTATACCCATCATCTTATGGAAATAAGTTTCTATCCCACCAATACTTCCATTGCTGATGCCATAGCTGAAAAGAAATCCCAGCGGAGCCATGAGTGCAAAGATGAGCAGATAGAAGGCTACGCCCCTGAAGGTATATTTGTTCTGCAGCAGAATGCTCGATAGGGCAAAGGCTGCAGGAATATGGTGCAATGAAATCCCGAAGATCAGTGCATTGTGCTGATCTGCGGCCAGGGGCATCCCTTCGAGGAAAGCATGAAGACATAAGCTGATCATAATGCCATAGGGGAAAGTATGACCTTCGCCGTGTTTGTGGATATGACCATGTTCCACCCCTTCAGAAAATTGTTCCAGGAAAATCTGGAGCAGAAATCCAATCAGGATATAAATACCAATCTCCGCATGATCCGGTCCGCTGTAAGCTTCCGGAATCAGGTGTAATACTGTTATCGCAAACAAATAGGCTCCACTGAAGGAAAGGATAAGCTTGAGCAGCTGGGATTTATCGCTTTTCACCAAAAAGATCGACAGCCCTCCGAAAAAAGCACAAAAGAAGAGCATAAGGAGTTTCCAGATTTCCATTATATTCCCGGTTGTAGTTTTTTATAAAATTGAGATACGATGAGACCTACTATAGTTCCCAGTGCTGCTCCGGCGAGGGTATCCAGCGGAAAGTGTACACCGACATAAATCTGGGCAAAGGAGATGAGGAAGGCCCAGGCCAGTCCCAAAGGAAGAATGGGTTTCCAGCGGGGATAAAATACCATGATCAGGAAGATAGCAATTCCGAAATGATTGGTCGCATGGGCCGAAGGAAAACTATAACCACTGCCACAGGGAACCCTGTGAATGATCTCGCTGGCCAGGTTGAAGTCGTTGCAGGGCCGCAGGCGTGCTACGAAGGGCTTGATGAGCCTTGAGGATGTTAAATCACCCAGGGCAAAGGTGAGCAGGACGCCGCCGATGATATACCAGCCTCTCTTTTTATATTCTTTGAAACAAAAGATAATGATAAACAGATACAGAGGCGACCAGAAATAACGGTTCCTTACCAAAGGCATCAGCCAGTCGAAAAAGCCATTGGATAGACCCCTGTGGATTTTTAGAAAAAGGGCTATATCAAAATTATATAGGCTTTCTATCATACTTTTTTACAAATGAGAATTAAACGTTCAGATTTAATCACATCATAGGGATCGAGGTTATAACTGCCAAAGGTTGCCGTAATCGACAAACCGCTTTTCTCGCACATACGCTGAAAATCTTCGAGTGTAAAAGCCTGTACTCTCTCCTCAAAGGCAAAGTGCTTGCTTTTATGCTCAAAGTTGATATGTTTGATGATCTTACCCTCAGAAACAAACTTGTGGATATCAAATTCTATCCCCTCTATCGTTTTAGTTTCGCGCTGTGTCAGGTTCTTCAGGATCTTCTGGGTGTTAAAATAATCCAGCACCAGTGTGCCATCATCCTTGATACTTTTTCTGAAAGATTTCAGGGCGTTGACGTGCTCTTTCTCAGTTTCAAAATAACCGAAACTGGTGAAGAGGTTCATGGCAATATCATAGTAGTTGATGTATCCCAGTTTACGCATATCATGCACAAAAAAATGCAGGTGCTTCTGTTCAAACTGTCTCGCATATTTGATACTCTGTTCAGAAAGATCTATTCCAGTAACATCAAATCCCTTTTTATTTAAATAGACAGCATGGCGTCCGCGGCCACAGGCGATATCGAGAATCCTGGAATGCAGGGCTGGTTTGAGGTATGCAGTTAAATTATCTATGAGAAATTCGGCTTCTTCGTCGTTCCGCTGACTATATAAAATATGATAGTAGGGAGAGTTAAACCAGTACTGAAACCATTTACGCTGCATAGGGTGTTTTTATAGAGGGCAAATATAGCAAACAGGGCAGATATTAGGATCAATTCGCTTTAATTGGTATTCATTCTTAATTTTTGTATTTTTGAAAACTAAAATTTACAGCATTTGACACTCATAAAATCTATCTCCGGAATCAGGGGAACAATAGGTGGAATCGCCGGTGACGGACTCACACCAATTGATATCGTAAAGTTTACTGCAGCCTATGGTTCATGGGTAATCCAAAATACTGGCATCAGAAAAATCGTTCTTGGCCGTGACGCACGGATCTCCGGAGAGATGGTGAATAATCTGGTTACAGGAACGCTCCTAGGATTGGGCATCGAGGTAATAGACCTGGGGCTATCCACTACGCCTACAGTAGAAATCGCTGTTCCTATGGAAAAAGCGGGCGGAGGTATTATCCTCACGGCCAGCCATAATCCCAAACAATGGAATGCCCTGAAGCTGCTAAACGAAAAAGGTGAGTTTATCAATGATGCCAATGGCAAAGAGGTGCTGGACATCGCTGAAAAATCTGAATTTGCATTTGCCGATGTGGATGACCTGGGAAAGGTAACTTATGATGACACTTATCTGCAGAAACATATAGATGCAATCCTGGCCTTGCCGCTGGTAGATGTGGAGCTGATCAGGAAAGCTGATTTCAAGGTGGTGATCGACTGTGTAAATTCTACCGGAGGGATCTTTATTCCGGCGCTGCTGAAAGCATTGGGTGTAAATACTGTTTATGAATTGTACTGTACGCCGGATGGGGAGTTTCCTCATAACCCTGAGCCACTGCCGGAAAACCTGACGGAGATTTCGAAGGTGGTACAGGAAGAAAAGGCTGATCTGGGGATCGTGGTGGATCCGGATGTGGACCGCCTTTGCTTTGTAGCGGAAGACGGCTCTATGTTTGGTGAGGAGTATACGCTGGTAGCCGTGGCTGACTATGTGTTAAAAAATACACCGGGAAATACGGTTTCCAACTTATCTTCAACACGTGCATTGAAAGATGTAACAATGTGGGCAGGTACAGAATATCATGCTGCCGCGGTAGGTGAAGTCAATGTGGTAAACCAGATGAAAGCGGTAAATGCGATTATCGGGGGAGAAGGAAACGGTGGTATCATCTATCCTGAACTGCATTATGGCAGGGATGCGCTCGTAGGGGTTGCTTTATTTCTAACGCAGCTGGCACAATCAGGTAAATCGGTATCCGAGCTGAAGAGCAGTTACCCGAGTTATCATATATCGAAAAATAAAATCACACTCACACCAGAAATGGATATCGATGCGTTATTGATAAAGGTACAGGACAAATACAAAAACCAGCCTAATACTACTATTGACGGGTTGAAGATTGAATTTGATAAGGAGTGGGTACACTTGCGCAAGTCGAACACCGAACCGATTATCCGTATTTACAGTGAAGCGGAAAACGAAGCGGTAGCCGAAGGCCTCGCCAGTCAAATTATCGCTGATATCAAAGAAATACTAAATTTGAATTAATACAGATGGACAGAATCTATTTAGACAATGCTGCAACTACGCCCCTGGATAAAAGGGTGATCGCAGAGATGGTTCATGTGATGGAGAACTTTTATGGTAATCCCTCTTCAATTCATGCGCAGGGCCGTGAGGTACGCACGCTGCTCGAAAAGGCCAGGAAGACGGTGGCAGGGTTGCTCAATGCAGTCCCGGCCGAGATTTTCTTTACTTCAGGTGGCACCGAAGCTGATAATATGGCCATACGCTGTGGGATTGCTGCATTCGGTATCAAACATGCAATTACTTCTAAAATAGAACACCATGCTGTAGAACATACGATGGACCAGTTGCTGAAAGACGGTACCATTGATAAACTAAGCTATGTCAATATTGATCATAAGGGAGCAATCAATTATGACCACCTGGAACAGTTGCTGCAGGAGAATCCGCGTTCTATGGTCTCGCTGATGCATGCGAACAATGAATTGGGTACACTCACAGATGTGGAAAGGGTAGGAGAGATCTGCGAAAAATATGATGCCATCTTCCATAGTGATACGGTGCAGACCATGGGGCATTATGTTCATGATGTAAGAAAATTAAAGGCGCATTTTATCGTTTGTGCAGCACATAAACTTCATGGCCCTAAAGGGGTAGGGTTTATCTATATCAATCATAATATCAAAATTAACCCGCTGATCTTTGGAGGTGCGCAGGAACGCAATATGCGTGGCGGTACCGAGAATATCTATGGTATTGTGGGACTGGCGAAGGCGCTTGAACTGGCCTATGCGGATATGGAGCAGCACCAGAAGGAGGTGCAGGAGCTGAAAAGCTATATGAAAGAAAAGTTGCTGGCAGAAGTGCCGGGCATTGGCTTTAACGGGGAAACAGAACCGGAAAAAAGCTTGTATACAGTATTGAATGTTTGTTTCCCCGAAATGGAAATGTCGGATATGCTGTTATTCAATCTGGATATCAATGGTATTTCTGCTTCAGGTGGCAGTGCATGCTCTTCGGGTTCTAACATCGGTTCACATGTACTTACTGCTATCGGGGCCGACCCGAACAGGCCATCAGTGCGTTTCTCTTTCTGCAAACACAATACGAAGGAGGAGATCGACTATGTGGTGGAGAAGGTCAGACAGATCGTAGAACAAAATGTAGCTGTCTGAGCTGTTTAAAGAATTGTGACAAACAATTTGATTTTTTTGCCTGTTGTTATAGTAATCTACTTATTTTTTACTAAAAACCAAAAGTTATGATTACTCCTGAAGAACACAACAAAGACGAGGAAAACAAAAAAACAGTATATAAAGAAACTACTACGGATGAGAATGATGAACTCAGCAACGGTGAAACATCATCAAGCGCTGGTTCCGGTTCATCCGCATTCTCAAACACACCGGAAAGGAAAAACAAACCTCTGGGCTCCGGACATGAACCGGGGGTTACACCAGGCAGGGATTTCTAAAGTTAAGAATCTATAAATGAGAGGCTGTATAATCTACAGCCTCTTTTTTTTGTAAATATTATAGTACTAATTTGTGCGGCCCCATATTTCTGGTACATTAGAGGTTGAAGATTTGCTAAAACGTTTTTAGTTAGAATAAACCTTTAATTATTAATAAACACAAATATTATGATGAAACACTTCTTATCAGTGTTGTTTATCGCTGCCGCGATGCCGGCTTTAGCGCAGAAAACAGATAAGATCAGTGATCCTGTAGAATGGATTAACCCCCTGATGGGTACTGCTAGTAAACCTGATCTGTCCAATGGTAATACTTATCCGGCAATCGCCCTCCCATGGGGAATGAATTTCTGGACTCCTCAAACAGGAAAGATGGGCGATGGCTGGGCATATACTTATGATGCTGATAAAATCAAGGGATTTAAGCAAACACACCAGCCTTCACCATGGATGAATGACTATGGTCAGTTCTCCGTAATGCCGGTAACGGGTAAATTAAGATTTACTCAGGATGACAGGGCAAGCTGGTTTTCGCACAAGGCCGAAGTGGCAAAGCCATACTACTACAGTGTCTACCTGGCAGATGCCGATGTGACTACGGAAATCACACCTACGGAACGCGCTGCACAGTTCCGCTTTACTTTTCCTAAATCTGACAGCTCCTATGTAGTTGTAGATGCTTTTGATAAGGGTTCTTATATCAAGATCCTGCCAAAAGAAGGAAAAATTATAGGTTACAGTACAAAATATGCAAGAGGCCCGCTACCTAACTTCAAAAACTATTTTGTGATGTATTTTGATAAGCCTATCACTTCTGCAAATACCTGGCATGGAAAAACGCTTGCCAAAGATACGCTCGAGCTGCAAAGCGACCATTCAGGTGCGATCATAGGTTTCAAAACGGCCAAAGGGGAGCAGGTGAATATGAAAGTTGCTTCCTCGTTCATCAGTGTTGAACAGGCAGATCTTAACCTCAAAAGAGAACTGGCGAAAGACAGCTTCGAAACTACAAAAGAGAAAGCAAAGGCTACCTGGAACAAAACTTTGAGCAGGATCGCTGTAGAAGGCGGAACAGTAGATGAGACACGTACTTTCTATTCAAGTCTGTACCGTACGCTTTTCTTCCCCAACAAAATGTATGAGATCAATGCCAGCAACAAGGTTGTTCACTGGAGCCCTTATACAGGTAAAACCTTACCGGGATACATGTTTGCAGGAACAGGTTTCTGGGATACTTTCAGGGCACTTTATCCTTTCCTGAACCTGGTTTATCCTTCGATCAATAAAGAGATGCAGGAAGGCCTGATCAACGACTACAAAGAAGGTGGCTGGCTGCCGGAATGGTCGAGTCCTGGTTATGCCAACATCATGGTGGGTAACAACTCTGCCTCGGTAGTTGCTGACGCCTATATCAAAGGTATGCGCGGATATGATATCGAGAAACTATACGAAGCTTTAAAACATGGAGCGAACAATGAAGGTCCTATCGAAGCTGTGGGCAGGGCAGGAGTAAAGTACTATAACGAACTCGGCTATGTACCATTCGACGTACAGGTGAGTGAAAACGCGGCCAGAACTTTGGAGTATGCTTATGACGACTTTACGATCTATCAGCTGGGCAGGGCATTAAAGAAACCTGCTTCAGAAACCGGTCTCTACAAAAAGAGAGCGATGAACTACAAGAACCTTTTCGATCCTTCTACCAACCTGATGCGCGGAAAGAATAAGGATGGCTCGTTCCAGTCGCCCTTTAACCCATTCAAATGGGGTGGTGCCTTTACCGAAGGAAACAGCTGGCATTACTCATGGTCTGTCTTCCAGGATATCGACGGGCTTTCGAAGTTAATGGGTGGAAAGGATCAGTTTGTGAGTAAACTGGATTCAGTGTTCTCTTTACCTCCAATTTTTGATGATAAAGAATATGGTTTCGTGATCCATGAAATCCGTGAGATGCAGATTGCCAATATGGGGCAGTATGCGCACGGAAACCAGCCTATACAGCACATGATCTACCTGTATAACTATGCGGGACAACCCTGGAAAACTCAGTACTGGGTAAGGGAAGCGATGAACAGGCTGTATAAAGCTACGCCTGATGGATACTGTGGTGATGAAGACAACGGGCAGACTTCGGCCTGGTATGTATTCTCCTCTTTAGGTTTCTACCCGGTAACGCCGGCAGTAGACCAGTACGTATTGGGTGCACCGCTATTCAAAAAGGTGACGCTAAATCTTGAAAATGGAAAACAGGTAGTGATCAATGCGCCGTCAAATAGTGCGGATAACCGTTACATCCAGTCGATGAAGTTCAATACACAGGATTACCAGAAGAACTGGATCAGTCACTCAGAACTGTTAAAAGGTGCTACCTTAGATTTTGATATGTCTGCACAGCCGAACAAAAACAGAGGAACTGCTGAAAGTGCTTATCCGTACTCATTATCTACGGATCCTACTGCTAAGTAATCCGCTGAGGGTTTATCCTTAATTGCAAAAAAGAATCTTCTGTATCAAGGCTGCCTGCTGCTGAAACGCAGCAAAAGGCCTCGATACAGAAGACTTTTTTTTTATGCAACAGATATGTATGGGTTGAGGGTTAGTACACCCTGCCTAGGATAAACTAAAAAAAAGGCTGAGTCAGAGTCCGGCCTAGCGTTCTTTTGCGTAGCAAATTAATGCAGCCGGACTCTGACTCAGCCTTTTTTTTGCGAAGCATTGGAGATTCTGGACAGCTTTGCAGTCTAGTTTTTCACCATCTTCAGGAAAGAAGCCAGCTTTGCCTTCATCTCTCTTCTGTCTACAATAAAATCAAGGAAACCATGCTCCTGCACAAATTCAGCAGTCTGGAAACCTTTAGGAAGATCTTTTTTTATTGTTTCTTTAATTACCCTTGGGCCGGCGAAACCGATCAGTGCACCCGGCTCAGCGATATTGATATCGCCCAGCATGGCGTATGAAGCTGTAACCCCACCAGTGGTAGGATCGGTCAGCAATGAAATATAAGGGATCTTTGCCTGACTCAGTAAAGCCAGCTTGGCAGAAGTTTTTGCCATCTGCATCAATGAGAATGCCGCTTCCATCATCCTTGCGCCGCCGGATTTAGAGATCATCAGGAAAGGAATTTTGTGTTTGATACTGTAGTCGATTGATCTCGCAATCTTTTCGCCCACTACCGAACCCATAGAGCCTCCGATGAAGTTGAAATCCATACAGGCAATTACCAGGTCTTCACCTTCAATCTTTCCTACACCTGCACGAATAGCGTCTCTTAAGCCTGTTTTAGACATGGTGTCTACCAGACGGTCAGTATAAGGTTTGCTGTCAGTAAAGTTCAGCGGATCGCCTGAAGTTAAATTCGCAAAAAGTTCTGTAAACTCATTGTTATCAAATAATACCTGGAAATATTCTTTAGATCCTACTCTTAAATGATAGTCACAGTAGTGACAAACATACTTATTTTCTATAAGGTCAGCGCTGTGTAAAGCCTTCTTGCAGTTAGGACACTTGTTCCATAAGCCGTCAGGCGCTTCTTTTTTCTCTTCCGTCAGCGTGCTGATCCCTTTTTTTTCTCTCTTAAACCAAGCCATGTTATTCTTTGAAAAATGCGATTACAAAGAAACGAAAAAAAATTAGAACAGTTTAGCCTAGATTAAGGTAAAATAATCGTTCATTGATTTGCCCGGCCTGATATTTTTCCTAACTTCGGCAGATATAAAATCTAATAACAATGAGTTTAAAAGGCTATAAAGGCGTAATTTACGGAGATGCCCTTCAAGAACTATTCGAACAGGCGAAAAAACATCAATTTGCATTACCAGCAGTTAATGTTACCGGTACAAATACGATCAATGCAGTTATGGAAACTGCTAAAGCGGTGAATTCACCAGTGATGATTCAATTATCTAACGGTGGCGCGCAATTCTATGCGGGTAAAACCTTAAATAATGACAACTTAAATGCATGTGTCCTTGGTGCGGTATCAGCAGCAAAACACGTTCATTTATTAGCTGAGCATTATGGTGTTGCTGTAGTATTACACACAGACCACGCTGCTAAAAAATTATTGCCATGGATTGATGGTTTGTTAGACCACGGGGAGAAATTCTTCGCTGAAACAGGTAAACCATTATTTTCTTCGCATATGCTTGACCTTTCTGAAGAGTCAATCGAAGAAAACATGGAGATCTCAGCAAAATATTTAGCTCGTATGGCTAAATTAGGCATGACGATCGAAATTGAGCTGGGTGTTACAGGTGGTGAAGAAGACGGCGTTGATAACAGCGATGTAGACAGCTCTAAATTATATACACAACCTTCTGAAGTAGCTTATGCTTACGAAGAATTGAGTAAAGTAAGTGATAAATTTACTATCGCTGCTGCTTTTGGTAATGTTCACGGTGTTTATAAGCCAGGAAACGTTAAACTTCAGCCAGTGATCTTGAAGAACTCACAGGATTTCGTAAAAGAGAAATTTGCACTTACGGCTGAGAAACCTATCAACTTTGTATTCCACGGTGGTTCAGGTTCTACTCAGGAAGAAATCAGAGAAGCAATTTCGTATGGTGCCATCAAAATGAACATTGACACTGATATGCAATGGGCATTATGGGAAGGTATCCTTGAATATTACAAGAAAAACGAAGCTTATCTTCAGGGCCAGATTGGAAACCCTGATGGAGAAGATAAACCTAACAAGAAGTTTTATGATCCACGCGTATGGTTACGTAAAGGTGAAGAAACTTTTGTTACGCGTTTAACTCAGGCTTTCGAAGATTTGAACTGCAGAAATGCAAGTGACAAATTGTAAGTAAAATAAAAGATAGAAAAGCGTCTTCATTCATTTGAAGGCGCTTTTTTTTTACCTTTATCGGGATGATCAGGACTCTTTTATGCTGTATTTTACTGCTCGTGATGGGCAGCTGCAAAAAGCATGGTCAGGTACACACTGCTTTTTATTACTGGAAAACAGTGCTTCAGCTAAATGATATGGAGACTGAACTGCTACATACTGCTGCGGATAAGCAACTGTATCTCCGCTTTTTTGATGTAGTATGGAATGAACAAGCCCGGCAAAGCCTGCCTGATGGTCTGCTTGCTGTGAAACAGTCTTTAAGAGGAATCCATATCACGCCGGTAATTTATATCACGAACCAGGCCCTGACATATACCCGTCCGGCAGAAACAGACAGCCTCGCTGCTAAAGTCAACCGCCTGCTCAGCCGGCTTACTTCGGAACAGGGGATCCAATACCAGAATGTTCAGATTGACTGCGACTGGTCGGTATCTACCAAAACCACATACTTTGCCTTTCTGCGTGCCTTTAAACGGTACAGTGGCAAAAAGCTGGAAGCTACTATTCGCTTACACCAGATCAAATACCCTGAACGCACAGGTGTCCCTCCGGTAGATAAGGGTTTGCTCATGTTTTATAATATGGGAAAGATCTCGGCAGACCTCAATGCCCCAAACTCCATTTATAATGAGAAGGATGCAACGGCCTATACTGCTGCCATTCCTTATTATCAGCTACCGCTGGATGTGGCCCTGCCTGTATTTTCCTGGGCGATTCAGATCAGGGAGGGCAAAATACAACAGCTCTATGCAAAGCTCGGCATGGCCGATCTATCCAATCCTGCAAATTTTCGACCGGTATCCGCTCATGTCTTTAAAGCACTCAAAAGTTTTTATCTGAAAGGCCTTTACATAAAAAACGGCGATTTGTTTAAATTTGAAGGTATGGATGCCGAAAGCCTTGAGCAGGCAGCGAGGCAGGTTTCGAAATACCTCGCTCCCATGGAAAACCGGCATATCATTTACTATGAAATCTCATCAACCAGTTTATTACCCTTATATGCAAAAGATATTAAAGAAATTTCTGCTCATTTTTAGTTTTTCACTGATCAGCGCCGCCGGTATTGTCTGGGCTTGTGGTGGGGGCGACTGGGATGAAGCGGACTATTCTAATTTCGCACCCGAGGCTTTTGTCGACCGACAATATTCGCCATTTTTTTATAACAGCTGGCAAAGTTATTACGGTACGGATGTAAATGATAACAGCAATACCAGGTATAACCGGCAGGTGGTAGAGGAGTGGGATGGTCACCTGAAAAATAAGGTTGCAGTAAAAGATGTGAACACCTTGTTGTTTACGGCAAGCTATGGCGGCATCGACTCGGCATATCAGTATTTCAAGGGGAAACTCAGCGCTCTCCCAGCAACATTGCCGGATTTGAAAACATCAGGCCTGAGCAAAAAACAGGGAGAAACCTTCTTCAGCTATCTCTTGCTGGCCAAACAGTGTGAACAGTTTGCCGTATCCAATACTACCTATTACTGGGATGAGAAAGTTCCTCTGGTTACACCAGCACCCGAAATTAAAGGCTCGCTTGAGAAAGCCTTCAAAAAAAGCCGTGATCCCTTTGTCAAACAACGCTACTGGTTCCAGCTGCTACGTTACGCCTATTTTGAGGAGCTACCGGCACTAAAGGCCGACAGCAGTGCCGGACCAGACAACAGCGGCCTGGTGACATTGTTCAGGCAACATGAGAACAGCTTTCCGAAAAATAGTATGTACTATCGTTCATTGGGCTACCTCGCCGGACACTACTACAAACGCCAGGATTATGCCCAGGCCAATTACCTGTATAGCCTGTGTTATAACTTCTCTTCGGAAATGAAGATCCCCAGTAAATGGAGCTTCCATCCGCAGAATGAAAAGGATTGGGCCGGTAGTCTGGCGCTGGCTAAAAACAATGAAGAGAAAATTACCCTTTGGCAGATGCTGGGCACCGTGCATGACGAAAACAGGGCAATAGAAAACATCTACCTGCTCAATCCGAAGTCAGAAAAACTGGATCTTTTGCTGAGCAGATTGATCAACAGGATAGAAGTTCCGAGTTTTGATTCCGTGATGGATACGGGAGCACGCCCAAAAATAAAGGCTGAAGATCTTGCGCTGACAGGCAGAATTGCTGCAAAGGGAGATACCCGGAAACCATGGTACTGGAATATGGCAGCAGGCTATCTGCATGCACTGAACGGCGATTATGTTCCTGCCGCAAAATATTACGCACAGGCGAAATCGCAGTTACCGGCGAATGACCGCCTGCTCGAAGCCCAGTACCGCTTGCTGCACTGGAACCTGACACTGAGCAGCCTGAAAAATATAGATGGCAAAGCCGAGAGCAGTATGATTGCAGATCTCAACTGGCTGGCCGACCTCAGGGATCAGAAGGATACCGTTGCGAATCTGAGGTATCAGCGTGCCCTCTCTGAAAGCATCAGGATTTTGTCGGCCCGATACAAAAAACAGGGCGCACTGATCAAAGCAGAGTGTTTCCAGTCGGGTACTGCATTTTATGCCAATGATAAAAATATTGAAGCCATGAAAGCGCTGCTGAACAAAAGCAGCAAAACCGAATTTGAAAAAACAATGCTTCGCTATTATCCATATGACCTGGCCGACCTGCATTATCAGCAGGGATTAATGCTGACCTACCAGGAAAAAACCGATGCGGCGATCAGCTCCTTTGAAAAGGCCGGTAAGAGTGCAGCACAAGACATGATGGCCAATCCTTTTAACAGCAGGATCAATGATTGTCACGATTGCGACTTTCAGGCTGTGCAGACCAAAAAGTATACTCCGCTGACACTGCTCAGAACAATCAAAACCATACAGTCGGAAATTGCTGCGGGAAAAAATCTCTATACCAACAATCTGCTGCTGGGAAATGTCTATTACAACATCACCCATTATGGCAATGCCAGGGACTTCTATCAACGGGAGATTACGGTTTTCAGTTCTACTTCTCCGATGGATATTCCAAAGGAGTTCAGACCGGTATTTACGTCATCGGCCCTGGCCGAAAAATATTACCTGAGGGCTGGGTTGGCTGCAAAAACGAATGCACAAAAGGCAAAATGTACTTTTCTGGCTGCCAAGTGTGAACGCAACGCGATCTATAATGACCTGTATAATGAACCCGCCAATCAGAAAAAATACTACTGGGAATTCGACTTCAGCACCGCTTATGCAGCAAAGTATTTTGCCGAGCTTAAAAGTAAGTACAGGAACACAGCGTTTTACAATGAAATCATCCAGGAATGCGGTTATTTCAGAAGTTATGTCAATAAATTTTAGCAGATTCATATCGCCCTTTAATGATGATATTTTCAAACAAGAGGGCGATATTCATTGTTCCACATAAACCAATCAAAGAGCACCATGGAAATACTGCAGGTTAACAAGATCAGAACAAAAGAAGAACTCGAAAGCGCATTTGTTGTCCGCCGTAAAGTCTTTGTTGAAGAACAGGGAGTGCCTGCAGAACTGGAGCTGGAAAATGAGGATGTCTCAGTCCACTTTCTGGCCCTGCTGGACAACCAGCCCTGTGGTGCCTGCCGTTATCGTAAAACTGATAAAGGATACAAACTGGAGCGCTTTGCAGTATTACCTGAATTCCGTGGTAAAAGAGTTGGACTAGCTATGGTTGCTGCGGTGCTGGATGATATTCCTGATGATGACCAGCCGATTTACCTGAATGCGCAGAGTGATGCCGTAGGCCTTTATACCAAATTTGGCTTCGCGATCGAAGGGGAACAATTTGAAGAAGCCGGTATCCAGCATTTCAGAATGGTTAAGCAATAAAAATTCCTGAGGACAATACCAAAGCGTGCTGTAGTTTGGAATGATCCAGATGCAGCTGCTCTCCCTGTTGCTCCAGATAGGCTATAACGTCTTCTGTGGCCATATTACCTGTCAGGTCGTCCTTTGCCATCGGGCAACCCCCAAATCCTCTCAGCGCGCTGTCAAATCGCTTGCATCCACTGTGGTAAGCAGCTTCAATCTTTTCAAGCCGGCTCCCCGGGGTACTGTGTAAATGCAGGCCGATCTCCGTTTCAGGAAAACTTTTTGTCAGCATGGGTAACAGTTCATTGATCTGTGCCGGGGTAGAAACACCAATGGTATCTGACAGTGACAAAATCTTTGTGCCCTTGTCCACCAATGCTGCGGCCCATTCTTCAACAATTGCAGAGCTATATTCATCTCCGTAAGGATTTCCAAAACCCATAGATAAATAGATCACAGCTATTTTCCCATGGCGGTCGCACAATTCCAGCATTTGCTCAACTGTCGTCATTGATTGTAATATGCTTGAATTCGTATTTCGCTGCTGGAAGGTCTCAGAGATTGAAAAAGGGAAACCGACATACCTGATCTCCGGGAAGTCCATTGCTTCTTCTGCGCCTCTGAGATTGGCTACAATCGCCAGCAGCTGCGTAGCTGTATTCCCCAGGTCGAGCTGCGCCAGTACTTCTTTAGTATCGTTCAGCTGGGGGATAGCTTTCGGTGATACAAAACTTCCGAAATCAATCGTATCAAAACCTGTCTGCAGCAGCAGGTTGATATATTTTGCTTTGAGAGCTGTAGGAATAAACTCATGTATTCCCTGCATTGCATCGCGCGGACACTCAATCAACTTCATAGCTTGTTTGGTTAGGCTGCCAATTTAAATCAAAAATATGAGAATAAAAAAAGGCTTCCTTTTTGGGGAAGCCTTTCAGATATGTTAAGTACTGCTTAGTTCAGTTTTGGTTTCTTTTGTCCCAGGTCGATAACGATAGGAGTAGAGATACACAGTGAAGAGTAGGTACCAATGATACGTCCGATCAGTAAGGCGAAGATAAACCCGCGGATACTCTCACCACCGAAGATGAAGATCACCAATAATACAAAGAATACTGTCAGTGAGGTCAGAATGGTACGACTTAAAGTACTGTTCAGTGCAAAGTTGATCAGTGTATTGCGTTCTTCGCCATACAGGTCATCTTTACCTGCTTCAGCAAGTTTCTCACGTATACGGTCAAATACAACAACTGTTTCAGTCATCGTGTACGACATTACCGTCAGGATCGCTGCGATAAAGTCTTGTCCGATTTCCAGGGAGAATGGTAATACGCCATCCAGGATGGTATAGAATGATAATACCAGTAATACGTCATGGAACAATGCGATAACAGCACCCAGACCATAATTCAGTTTCTTAAACCTTACGATGATATAGATAAACATCACCAGACAAGAGAACAGAATTGCACCGTAAGCACTGTATACTAAATCACTTGCGATGATCGGTCCAACTTTCTGGTTACTTTCGATGCTGTATTTAACACCAGTTGTAGCCAGGCCAGCTCTGAGGGCATCTTCTACCAGCTTATCAGCACCAGCATCCTGGTCAGTGATATGGTAAGTAGTAGTGATTTTTAAGTCTTGATCATTACCGGCAGTTTTAACCTGCAGCTCTTCATTTTTGAAGCTTGGAGCAAGTTTCTCTTTCACATCTTCAGTATCCATCGATTTATCGAAGTGAACGATGTAAGTTCTTCCTCCTTTAAAGTCGATACCCAATCTTAAACCACCGTTTTTAAAGTAAAATACGATACCTAAGACAATGATGATCGAAGAAATTGCATAATATAACTTTCTGCGTCCAACAAAGTTGAAAGCGATATCCTTGAAAGCGTGGATTGTGGCTTTATTACCGAAGGTAATGTTTGCGTTTTTGTTCAGTAAAGCATCAAAAACTAAACGTGAGATCAATACCGCGCAGAAAAGTGAGGACAGGATACCGATACATAATGTAGTTGCAAAACCCTGTACAGGTCCGCTACCAAAAACGTAAAGGATGATACCCAGGATCAGGATCGTCACGTTTGAGTCGATGATCGAAGGCATTGCATGTTTGAAACCTTCAGAGATTGCCGCTGCTGTGCTCTTACCGTGGTTTAATTCTTCCCTTACACGTTCAAAGATCAGGATGTTCGCATCTACCGATAAACCGATTACAAGAACGATACCAGCGATACCAGGTAATGTCAGTACAGCACCCAGTGAAACCAGGATACCCATGATGAAGAACAGGTTGATCACCAATGCAAGGTTAGCTACCCATCCCGCTTTGTTGTAGTACAGTGCCATGAAGATAAGAATCACCACGAAGGCAAGTACGAATGACAGTAAACCGTTGTCAATTGCTGCCTGTCCTAACGAAGGACCAACTACAAACTCACCAACGATACGTGCCGGAGCTGGCAGTTTACCTGCTTTTAAGATGTTCGCTAAATCCTGAGTTTCGTTTACAGTGAAGTTACCTGTGATCGAAGAGATACCGTTAGGGATTTCGTTCTGCACAGTTGGAGCAGAGTAAACAGCATTGTCAAGGACAATAGCAATTGCTTTTTTATTGTTTGCATCAGCAGAAGCTTCAGCAGTAATTTTTTTCCATTTCTGAGCACCTTCGCCAGTCATGTACATGGTCACTTCAGGTTTACCCTGCTGATCGTAATCATGACGTGCATCGCTGATTGCCTCACCACCTAAATCTGGTTTTCCATCAGGGTTAACAGATTTGATCGCGTACATTTCAAAAACTTTAGTACCATCCATCGGTCTAACGCTCCACATGAATTTCATGCTTTGCGGAATGATGGCAGCAACTTCAGGAGTTCTGAAGTAAGCGTTTACTTTTGCAGTATCTTTTTGAGCTACCCATCCAACAGTTGCTCCCGGACGTAAAGCAGGTTGTCCGTTTTCACCCTGATAAGTAGGGATATTTAAAACAGCAAACAGTGGGTTGGTTTTTGCAAGTTCTTTAGTTTTCAGGTCTACAGAATCTTTACCTGTAGATTTGTTGGCAAGGTTAGCGAGAGCGCTTCCTTTTTTCGCTGATGTATCAGCAGCTGCTGTAGTTGCAGTAGTATCTTTTAAAACTGTAGACAAAGTTTTGTTGATATTCTCCATGATCGAGTAAACCTCTTCATTTTGATATACCTGCCAGAATTGTAATTCTGCCGAACCTTGTAATAATTTATGAACCCTTTCTTTGTCCTGCACACCTGGCATCTCGATCAGGATACGGTTAGTACCTTCCTGTTTCTGCATGTTAGGGCTCACTACACCAAATCCGTCGATACGGCTTCTGATGATGATGAATGAACGGTCGATAGCACTGGCAGCTTCTTTTTGTAAATAAGTTTTTACTTCAGCATTGCTCGCATTGGCTTTCAGCTGTTGCGCGTTATCCTGGTTAGAGAAGAAATCTGCAAGTTTTACGTTAGGGCTGTTTTTCTCAAAGTCATTTACAAACAAAGTGATGAAATCTTTACCACCTGCATTTAACTGCGTTTGTGCGCTGGCTAATGCTTTGTTAAAATTAACATCGTCAGTATTGTTGGCCAAAGATTTTACCAGTTCACCCAACGAGATCTCCATCGTTACGTTCATACCACCTTTAAGGTCAAGACCAAGGTTGATTTCTTTTCCTTTACAGAACTGATAATCAAACCCTAAAACCGGATAAACAGGCACAGCTGCCATAGAATCCAGATAAGCTTTTTCTTTAACGAGGTCACCTTTGGCATACGCTTTAGCGTCTTTTTCTACCTTCGATGTAACGAGATTGAACGAGAGTGAATACACACAGACAATACCTAGAAGTATTGCCATAAATTTAATGAAACCTTTACCTTGCATTTTTGTTTGTAATTATTTGTATGCTGTATATTTTTTTCAACAAGTCGGCAAATCTAATTAATTTTTTAATTAATAGTCAGCCTTATATAATATTTATTAGGGATACTATACTATTTGCGGAGAAGGGTTGAAAAAGTGTATGGCCAGGCGTTTTTTTCATCCGCCTCAAAACTGATTTTATCAGTTTCCTCCCAGAACTTAGGATCAATAGGAGGGAAGTAGGTGTCCGCATCAAAAGTTCCTTTCACCACTGTTAAATAAATTTTATCAGTGATACCCATAGCCATCCGGTAGATCTGAGCACCTCCAACGATAAAAACCTCTTCATTTTCATCACACAGGGCAATAGCGGACTCCAGATCTGTCACCAGCTCCACGCCAGGTATCTCCAGCGATGCATTTCTGCTGATCACGATGTTTCTGCGGTTGGGCAGCGGTTTCCCTACAGAATCGTAGGTTTTACGTCCCATAATCACGGTATGTCCGCTGGTGGTTTGTTTAAAATGTTTAAGGTCGGCCGGCAGATGCCACAACAGCTGATTGTTTTTTCCTATAGCACCGTCTTCGGCTATTGCTACCATGATAGAGATGATCATACGGCTACAGCGGCTTTAATATGAGGATGAGGTTCATAACCACTCAGGTTAAAGTCTTCGAACTTGAAACTGAAGATATCTTTCACATCAGGATTGATTTCCATAACAGGCAGGGGTTTTGCATCTCTGCTCAGCTGAAGTTTTGCCTGCTCGATATGGTTATTGTACAGGTGTGCATCTCCGAGAGTATGGATGAAGTCGCCATACTGCAAGCCACATACCTGGGCTACCATCATTGTGAGCAGCGCATAGGAAGCAATATTGAAAGGAACACCTAAAAATATATCTGCACTGCGCTGATACAGCTGGCAGCTGAGTTTGCCGTCCGCCACATAGAACTGGAAAAAGGCGTGGCAGGGTGGCAGGGCCATGCTGTCGATCTCGGCAACATTCCATGCTGATACAATGATCCTGCGTGAATCAGGGTTGTTTTTTATCGTATCAATGATCTTGCTGATCTGATCGATATGACCGCCATCAGGTGTTGGCCAGGACCGCCATTGTGAGCCGTACACCGGGCCGAGGTTACCCTCTTCATCCGCCCATTCGTCCCAGATCTTTACGTTGTTATCCTTTAAATATTTAATATTGGTATCACCACTCAGGAACCAGATCAGTTCATGGATGATGGATTTGAGGTGTAATTTCTTGGTGGTTACCATAGGAAAACCATCCTGCAGGTTGAAACGCATCTGATAGCCGAAAACGCTGATGGTTCCTGTTCCTGTCCGGTCATGTTTCTGTGCGCCCGTATCCAGTACGTGCTGCATTAAATCCAGATATTGTTTCATAAGCCACAAAACTAATTATATTCCGGCAGAATTAAGTCGCCATCCTGAATGAAAGATAGGTCATAATTTTTAAGTTTGTGACTTCATCCTTAAAATTACAAAATGCTTGCATTTGCCAATGCCAAGATCAACCTTGGTTTAAACGTTATAGAAAAACGTCCGGACGGGTATCATAACCTGGAGACGGTATTTTATCCCGTTAAAATTTATGATACGATAGAGATCACTGATGCAGAAAATACTTTCTGCGAGATCAGGGGAGTAGCTATACCCGGTGACAGTAAAGACAATCTTTGTCTGCAGGCTTACCATTTGATGAAAAAGGACTTTGACCTGCCGCCGCAACAGATTACATTATTGAAAAATATACCTGTGGGTGCGGGACTGGGCGGAGGTTCTGCAGATGCAGCATTTCTGATCAAGCTGCTCAATACCAAATTTGAACTCGGACTATCCGTGATTGCCATGGAAGATTACGCCAGGGTGCTGGGAGCAGATTGTGCATTTTTTATTGAGAACACTCCTGCATATGCTACCGATAGGGGCGATCGCTTTGTACCTGCAACAATTGACCTGTCCGCTTATTTCATGGTGTTGGTAAAACCACCTGTTCACGTTTCTACCGCAGATGCCTTTGGGGGATTAAAGCCCGCCCGTCCGGCGTTGAATGTACTGGAGGTGTTGAGCATGCCGGTAAACAGCTGGAAAGAAACAATGAAGAATGATTTTGAAGAAACGATTTTCAATAAATATCCCGAAATTGCAGCAGTCAAGACCGATCTTTATCATGCAGGTGCCACATTTGCGTTGATGAGTGGCAGTGGCTCAAGTGTTTTTGCGATATTTGATAGCGCGGTAACCCTCCCCGAATTAGAAAAAACCAATAGGGTATTTTACAATATTTAGAACCATGGAAATTAACTTAGCAAGGAAAAATAAAAAATTTCATTTCGAAGCAGAAAACGCAGAGGGACAAGTAGTAGGTATTGATGCGAATCCGGCTATAGGCGGAGAGGGCAAGGGCTTCAGGCCAATGGAGATGTTACTGGTAGGTTTAGGTGGCTGCAGTGGGATTGATATGATCAATGTGCTTACCAAACAGAAAGAACCTCTTGATGACGTGAAAATCAAAATTACTGCTACCCGCAGGGATAACGAGGTGCCGGCGATCTTTGAAGTGATAAATATTCACTTCGATCTGTTTGGAGAGCTCAGCATTCCTAAAGTTGAGCGTGCACTGGACCTCACCTTTGAAAAATACTGCTCAGTATCCAACATTATCGGCCGTTCTGCCGAGATCAGGTTTTCCTATCAGATCCATAGCTAATCAGCTGATATATTCTCTGTCTTCATCGCTCAGCCCGTCTTTTGGGCTTGAGCTGACCTTCTCCTGATCAGGAAACTTGTCATCATAAGTGCTGATTACTGTTCTTGGGCGACCGGCGACATAGCCGAGGATAAACCCTATAAAAGTACACAATCCTACAACCAGCAGTTTCGAAATCTGTGCCGTACCAAAGATAAAATCAAATTCTACAGCATCGGTATTGATCATCAGAAAAACAGTGATCACGATAGTGACGATAATGATGAAGATTGTTTTAGCGCGCATAATTTTAAAAGTTGTAGTTCAACATAAACTCAAATATAGGATTCTGATTGTATTCCCTGTTAACGAACACAATTCTTGTGCCCACTTCCAGGTCCGGCGAATAGCGCATCACATTCATCGTACTTTTTAGTTCAAAGCCATATGTTTTTGGCTGGGAGAGGCCAGTACCTTTTCCAATGTTTTCATAGTGGCAGAAAACACCTCCACGTACATTGGTGATGTAAGCCAGTGGGCCAATTTCTGCATCAGGAAAGGCAATGGGGAAGCGGTAGTTGAGTAACAGTGTATTTCTTAGCTTTTCCTTCGCCAGGATATTGTTGTAGCCATAAACAGTATTTATTGCCTGGTTGTAGATCCATATTCCTGAGGTTTCCTGGTAGTTGAAATTGGCGAGGAAAGTATGGTTTCTTCCAAGTCCGGGGAAGTAAGCAAATCCCTCAGCAGCGAATAAGTTACCCGCAAGATTATTGTCCCATGGTTGAGCAAGATAACTTAAACGCATTATCTGCGCCCACCTTGGAGCGATATCCCTTTCCGCAGTGCGGATAGAATGTGTAAAGCTAAATCCTGTTTCCAGTGGCAGGTTCAGTTTCCTGATAAAGTTGGCGGGCATACTTTCCGTCTGATACCGCTGTGTGTAACTGGTTCCTGCATTGACCGAGAAATCAAAGAAATGGTTCTGGGCTGTGAGCGTTAGGGGAACCTGTACATTTAAGCGGTAGTAGTTTTCCCTGAAGTCGCCTTCCCGTGATCCGTTATTGGTTTGGTAAAAGAACCTGCGTGGTCTGTTGTTGTAGCTGAGATTAAAAATCGGGTACAAACTTTTGAAGCTGATCCCGGCAAGGTACTCAAACCTACCCAGGTCGCGGTGGTAATCAGCACCGAGCTGAGTTTCAACAGTGCTCAGCAGGTTGTTCGACTTCAGCCGCAGGCCAAAAACATATTCATCTTCCACATCGGGACTGATACTGTGAAAGTGGATCATATGACCCAGCTTTTTGTAGGTGGTGGAAGTAAAAGTGCTGTCTGGTACTTCAGAAAAGACATTACCTGTATTCTCCTGCTTTGCAGCAGCGGCCCCAAAGAAGACAAAATTATTATTTCCGGCAGGGGTAGGTTCAATCTTAGCTTTTGCGATCTCGTAGCCGTAGAGGTTGAAGTTATTAAATACGATACTGTCGGTGCCCGGAATTTTTGTGGGATTAAACGCGCCGTATTTTGATGCGCTGAGCGCGTTGATTTTTCCTGAGTTGATATCCACGCTATATACATTATCAATACCGCTGTAATGTGCGTTGACTGCAATGTTTTGGTCAATGAATACCGGCCTGCTCAACTGCTGGATCGTTTCTTTGACAATCTTATTGGTTTTACCCGCCTGATCAACTGTCCAGATGGCCTTTCCGGATTCAGAAACACTGACATAAGTGATCAACGAGCCGTCAGCGCTGAATGAAGGAGTCTGGATATGCAGATTCTCCGGATTCGGTATGGTACGCAGTATTTTGCCAGATGAGGCATCCATGACGATCATATTGATCTTGTTGCTCAGGTCGATACTTACTGCTACAATTTTTGATCCGTCCGGTGAAAGGCTCGGGGCGAAGATTCGTGATCTGGAAGTCAGTTTTTTTAGTTTTCCCGTTTGGATGTCGTAGCTGCAGATGACACTGTAACTTCTTCTCAGGAACCGGCCATCGAAGCGTACCTCGTCCCAAACTGCTTTGCCATTGGCATAGCTGAACCAGGGTTGTTCCTGCTGGGCAAGACGCTGCAGCCTTTTTTCTTTTTTATTCTGGTCAATCAGTACCAGTACCGCCGTTTCAGCTTTGCTGTCTTTCAATGCCAGGATTTTTCCGTCGGGCAATTGCACAGGGAGATAATAGTTGGTTGCAAATTTTGCCTGCCTGTTTAGTGAAGTATAGTCGCGGGATGGTGTAATGCTGGCCTGGTTACCCCAGTCGTTTCTCAGTTTTACCGTCAGGGAATCGTACCACTGCTTCGCCGTTTTACCGGTATATTTCTTCATACTTCCGGCAAGGGGATAGAGGCGTACCGGACGTTTTTTGATATCGGAAAGGAGGCTATCTACAATATATTCTCCGGAGTGCTCCCTTAGGGTAGAAAGCATCAGGTAGCCCATCTGGTAGTAACCCGGTGCGACGTCTTTCTGTGAACCGAAAGCTGCTTTGCTGTAGGAGTAATTTTTACCGTTCAGGATCGCTGTTCTGTAGGGCATAATCCAGTTGGGCTGACGGCCCCTGCCTACGTTGGTGAGCGAAGTTTCATTGCTGACGGCATCGCCCTCGAAAAACCAGAGCGGAAGACTTGCGCCAAACCAGGCATAATAGACTTCCTGAGGGAAGGGATACTCTTTGCCTCCCGTCAGTTTATCCGCCTGTGCAACATGCCTCAGCTCATGAACAGCAAGGTTGTTCAGCCAGTCCTGACTGTCAAAATATTGCGGTGGGGTAGCGAAAAATTCTACCTTACGGGGGGCCATCTGGAAAAATCCATTAGCTACTACTCCGCGGTTCTGTAGGATAATCGGGATCTTCGTTTTTCTGACGCCAAGACTTCCACCTACACGGCTGAAGATATTGGGTATAGTGTTAGCCATCCTTTGTGCTTCAGATTCCAGCTCAACCGGATAGATGATCCTGAATCCGGACGCATTAATCTGGCGCCAGTTTACACTAAAGGGGTTTTGTTCACTATCATAAATTTGTGCCCTCGCACTGTCTGCTACTAACAGTGAGGGGATGGTGATGAATGCACTGAATAATAGTTTTCTGAATGTTCGGGAGAAGTGCATTGTACGGGCTTGCTAAAATATTTATAACAGCAATAGGTGTAAATAGTTTTTACCCTGCTGTGTCTCCATTTGTGCCGATCTTCCGGAACAGGCTGAATATACAGCATTTCAGCTGTACTCAGCAATAATATTTTATGTTTAACATTTGGATATATACGCCAAACAGGAATGTAATCAGGCTATGCCTCTGCGTCTCTTATAAACAGGGTATAAAAAGACAGCGGCCAGGATCAGCGCAGATCCCATATAGAAACCCGCAGACATGGTTTCTCTCTGACCAAAGAAAATAAAAGCCAGAATGATACCATAAACAGGCTCCAGGTTACTGATCAAGGCTACCCGGAAGGCCGACAGCGTGCGCATCACGGAAACACCTGCAATGTAAGCCAGCGCAGTACAGATCGTGCCAAGGACTACAAGATAAATCCAGTCTGACACACTCAGGTTAAAACTCTCCTGAAGCAGGCTTTTATCCAGCAGGCGATAGACCGTAATCCAGAAAAAAGCACCTGAAAGTTCATAGAAACCAATCACCCGGGCATCACTCTTTTTTGCGAAATTGGAATTGATAATTGAGAATAAACTGGCAGCACCAGCGGCCGAAAGCCCCAGGATAATCCCTGTAGTATAATGAGATTCGAATTTAAAGATCAGGTAAATCCCCAGTATAATAACCAACCCTATGAAAATATCCCCTGCCTGTAATGCGGTCTTTTTAATCAGCGGTTCAAGTATGGCGGTGAACAGGGTAAAGGACGACAAACATACGAGCGTGACCGATACCGTAGAGGCTTTGATGGCGCCAAAGAATAAGATCCAATGGAGCGCCACGATGGCACCGGTAAAGAAAAACTGCAGGAACTGTGTAGTGCTGACCTTCAGATTCAGTCCGCTGATTTTAAAATAAACAAACAGCGTGATGCTCGCAATCATGACCCTGTACCATACCATCTGAACGGCTCCGATAGAAATCAAAGCGCCCAGGATCCCGGTAAATCCCCAGATGAAGACGGTAAAATGGAGGATAAGAAGATTTTTATTAACGTCTGAGAGCGCTTTTCCGGTCATTATTTTGGTGCTTTTTTTAAGAGGTACATGCCCAGCAATCCGAAGAAGATGGTGGGTATCAATACCGCCAGCAGGGGTGGGATGCCTCCTTTGAGAGAAAACATTTTTGCAAACTGGTTTAATACAATATAAAGAAAACTTAAAACAATACCGATCCCCAGCGGCAACCCAACACCGCCCCTAACTTTTCTGGAGGACAGTGCTACGCCGATCAGTGTGAGTACAAAGGCCGATAATGGCTGGAACCATCGTTTATATTGTTCAAAAAGCAGGTCGTTCCAGATCCCTGAACCGCGAATCTTTTCTTTCCTGATCTTATCCGACAATTCCTGGTTACTCAAGTTCTCATAGACATTTTCATATGCAGAGAAATCATCAGGACGCATGTCTAAAATGGTATCCTTTTCTTTAGCTGCGCCGGTAACCATGGTTTCTTTGAGTCCTTTTACGTCGCGCACAGAGTAGTTGGTCAGCTTCCAGCTGCGTTTCAGAGAATCCCATTTGATCTGATCAGCCACAAGCTTTTTGGTCATTACATCACCATTGAAGTTGTCCAGGGAGAAGCGGTACCCAGATTTGGTCTTGTTGTTGAAATCGTCGATGTATATATACGTATTCTCGTCCAGCTTCATGTGAATATTGGTCTTGCTGGGCGAGTCGTTTTTCTTGATATAGGTATTCTCGAAGCTGTTTTTCAGCGTATTGGTGTAGGGCAGAATGTATAAATTAGCAGCCAGGTTGGCCGCAAAAATGATAAAAGCGGAAACAAAATAGGGGAGCAGGAAGCGGTTAAAGCTTACTCCACCACTCAGAATAGGTACGATTTCGGTCTGATCGGCCATCTTTGCCGTGAAAAAAATCACCGCAATAAAGTTGATCAGTGGGGAAAGCATATTCACATAGAAGGGAATCGACCCCGCATAATAGAGTGAGATTACCTGCCAGAAAGTTAGGTTGTTACCCAGGAAATCATCGAGTTTCTCAGACAAATCAAAGATAATAATGATGATGACAAAGATTGACAGGGTATAAATAAATGTACCCAGGTATTTGCCAATAATATAGCCATCAATAATCTTTATTCTGCTTTTGAGGATGTTCATCTATAATTTATTCCCTAAGATTTTTACCATTTTGTTCTTCCAGTCGTAAAACTCACCAGAAATAATTTTTTCCCTGGCCTCTTTTACCAGCCACAGATAAAAATGGAGGTTGTGCAAAGTTGCAATCTGTGCGCCCAGCATCTCTTTTGAATGCATGAGGTGCCTCAGGTATGCTTTGGAATATACCTGATCGGCATACAAGTCGCTTTCCTCATCCAGTGGTGAGAAATCATCCGCCCACTTTTTATTTCCGATGTTGATAATTCCGTTTCTCGTGAAAAGCATCCCGTTACGTGCGTTCCTGGTAGGCATTACACAGTCGAACATATCAATACCCAATGCAATGTTTTCCAGGATGTTGATTGGTGTGCCAACACCCATAAGATAACGTGGTTTTTCTACAGGAAGTATATTACAAACCACTTCTGTCATGGCATACATTTCTTCAGCAGGCTCACCAACGGATAGTCCTCCGATGGCATTACCCTCGCGGTCCATGGAAGCGATGAATTCCGCAGATTTCATTCTCAGGTCTTTGTATACCGAGCCCTGTACGATAGGGAACAGCGTCTGGTCAAAACCGTATTTAGGTTCTGTTGTGTCAAAACGTTTGCAGCAACGCTTCAACCATCTGTGAGTCATATTTATAGAGTTCGCAGCGTACTTATAATCGCAGGGGTATGGAGTACATTCATCAAATGCCATGATAATATCTGCACCGATAGTACGCTGGATATCCATTGCATATTCCGGACTGAACAAATGTTTAGAACCGTCGATATGGGAGCGGAAGGTTACACCTTCTTCCTTGATCTTATTTACTTTGCTCAGTGAATACACCTGGTAGCCACCGCTGTCGGTCAAAATAGGGCGGTCCCAGCCAATAAATTTGTGCAGTCCGCCAGCCCCTTCAATGATATCCAGTCCCGGTCTGAGGTACAAATGATAAGTATTGCCCAGGATGATCTGTGCGTTGATATCATTTTCAAGTTCACGCTGATGAACGGCTTTCACTGTTCCGGCGGTGCCAACTGGCATGAAGATAGGGGTTTGGATATCGCCGTGAGCGGTAGTAACTACTCCTGCCCGGGCTTTAGACTGTGTATCGCTTGCCTGTAAGGTAAATTTCATAAATGTGTGTACGATTCGAAAAATCTGGGC
This sequence comes from Pedobacter sp. MC2016-15, assembly GCF_026239695.1. GTDB lineage: Bacteria > Bacteroidota > Bacteroidia > Sphingobacteriales > Sphingobacteriaceae > Pedobacter. The sequence goes on from NZ_JAPIVS010000004.1 coordinate 240,670, forward strand.
AAAAATAGCAAAAAACACCCGGTTTACCGCTTAAATTTTTTTACCAACATAGCAGGCAATTACAGATTAAAAATCAGAAATTTGACCTCTTTCAAAAATACATCGTGGAATTAACCTTATTGGAGAGTTGCCTGCTGGGCATCCTCATTTTTTGTTTTGTCATTCAGCTCTATTTCAGTCTGTTCGTTCATTTAAAACTGGCAATTGTTAAAGTAGAAAATACACCGTCACTTGTCAGCAGACCTATCAGTGTGATTATTTGCGCCCGTAATGAGGCCGAAAACCTGAAAGAATACCTGCCATACGTTTTGCATCAGGAGTATCCTGACTTTGAGGTTGTTGTGGTAAACGACCGCTCCTGGGATCAAACCCGCGAAGTGCTGGAAGGATTTGCTGCTGAATACAAACATCTTAAAGTGGTTACTGTATCCGAAGGTGAAAAGTTTATCGCAGGAAAAAAGTTTGCCGTGACTATGGGTATCAAGGCTGCGGCCAATGAATGGCTGGTCTTTACTGATGCCGATTGTCAGCCTGCAACACAGCACTGGCTAAAGGGAATGCAGCAACCTGATGATGAAGATACTGAAATCGTGCTTGGTTATTCTCCCTACTTCCGTAAACGCGGATTGCTGAATAGCCTGATCCGGTTTGAAACTTTCTTTACCGCAGTAAATTATCTTTCGTTTGCGCTGAAAGGTATGCCTTATATGGGAGTGGGAAGAAATATGGCCTATAAGAAATCGCTCTTCTTTAAGAAAAAAGGATTTGCGGCACATATGCATATCCCCTCGGGCGATGATGACCTTTTTGTCAATGCCCATGCCAACCGTCGGAATACGGAAATCCGCATCCACCCGGATACGCATGTATGGTCGGCTCCCAATACTTCTTTCGGGGCATATCTCAAACAGAAAAAAAGGCATTTTGGAGCAGGGAAATTGTATAAACCTGCGCATAAGTTTATCCTGTCTTCACAGATCATTATCCAGTTTGCCTTCTATGCAGTTTTTATCGCCTGTTTGTTTTTTACACCTGCAAATTATATAGCGGGAGGGATATTTGTCCTGAGCCTGCTGATCAGAAGCTTTATTTATCCGCGTCTTTTAAAGCGCCTCAGTTACCCGGGATTACGGTGGTGGTTTCCTGTTTTGGATATTCTTCTGTTCATTTTCTTAGTGTTTAATGGCATTCTGTCTATATTTGTTAAAAAAGTTACGTGGAAATAAGCTCAGCCCTCATTCAGAAGTATTTTAAAGACCTCAGTGAAGATCAGATCGCAAAGTTTGATCAATTATACGATCTGTACAGTTTTTGGAATGCCCAGATCAATGTGATCTCGAGAAAAGATATCGAAGAATTGTATCAGCGCCATATCCTGCACTCGCTGGGTATTGCAAAGTTCTGTGCCTTTAAACCTGGTACCAAAGTACTGGATGTAGGAACCGGAGGCGGTTTTCCCGGTATCCCACTGGCAATAATGTTTCCGGAGACACAATTCCACCTGGTAGATTCTATCGGTAAAAAGATCAAAGTGGTAACTGAAGTGGCTGCAGCGCTGGGCTTAACCAATGTAAAAGCTTCTCATTTGCGTGCAGAGCAGGTGACCGACAAATATGATTTTGTAGTTTCCAGGGCTGTAACACGTCTGTCTGACTTCTATCCATGGATTAAGGGAAAGTTTACCAAACAGTCTAATCATGCAATTGCCAACGGTATCCTGTATCTGAAAGGTGGTGAGCTCGCAGAAGAAATCAAAGAATCAGGACTTAAAGCTGAGCTTTACCCGCTGTCTGCCTATTTCGAGGAAGACTTTTTTGAAACCAAGTACGTCGTCTATATCCCTCAGTAGGGCGCAGCTTTTTTAAAAAAAAATTACCAACTAAACAGGCTTCGGTATTAAGTTAGCCTATGAGTTTAGTCCATCAAATTGCGCTTACATTAATTCAGAAAGTTGGTCATGTGACTGCCAGAAGTCTCCTGACCAGATTCGGTACTGCCGAAGCAGTTTTCTCTGCAAGTGTGCAGGAGCTGCTTCAGGTTGAGGGGGTTGGCACCGTCACAGCCGGCCAGATTCTTCGCACAGATGCTGTAAAAGTTGCCGAAGAGCAATTAAAACGGCTGCAGAAACATCAGGTTGAACCTCTTTTCTATACCGATCAGCGTTACCCCAAACGGCTTCAAAACTGCGCTGATGCCCCAATGATGTTGTATTACAGAGGTACTGCCAATCTCAATCATCCGCGTATCGTCAGCGTTGTAGGAACCCGAATGGCTACGTCCTATGGTCTGATGTTATGTGAGCAGCTCGCTGATACCTTACGACCGTACAATGTGATGATCGTCAGCGGACTTGCCTATGGTATCGATGTGGCGATTCATAAACAGAGTCTGATGAAGGGCATTCCCACCGTTGGGGTTCTGGGACATGGACTGGACAGGTTATATCCTGCCGCACACCGTGGCATTGCCAGGGAAATGCTGGACAAGGGGGGCTTGCTGACGGAGTTCCCTTTGTATACCCATCCTGATAAGGAGAATTTTCCACAGCGGAACCGCATTATCGCAGGTATTGCTGACGTGACCATCGTTGTGGAAGCAGCGCTCAAAGGCGGAGCACTGATCACGGCTGAGATCGCCAATTCCTATAACCGTGATGTATATGCTTTTCCCGGAAGGACTACCAATCAGTATTCTGAAGGCTGCAACTTCCTGATCAAAACCAACAGGGCAGGGTTGATCATGCATCCACGTGATCTCATCTATTTTATGGGCTGGGAAGCTGTGGCAGATCAGAAACCTGTACGTCAGACAAGCCTGGCACTCAACCTCAGCATACCTGAAACAACCATCATGAAGTTGTTGCAAAGTTCAGCGTACAGGATTGATGAACTGGCCATCCATGCCAATATACAGCAGAGTAAACTGGCCATCCATCTGCTCAACCTGGAGATCAAAGGTCTGATTGTTACTCTTCCGGGCAATATTTATCAGGCAGTTTGAGATTCCTACCTCAGGTTGCACCATATATTAGTGTTTGGCAGCTCAGTTTACCCGGAGCTTTCAGAATTAAATTTTTCCAGTACAGGTAAATCAAAATTTGATTACGAATATTATTTTTAAATAAAAATCTAGGGATCAAGTCGTATTTTTGTTCCATGTGGTATAACAATATATTAGAGACAATTGGGAATACTCCCCTGGTAAGGTTGAACACCATTACCAAAGAAATTCCTGCAACGGTGCTGGCAAAAATAGAAACTACCAATCCTGGTAACTCTATTAAAGACCGTATGGCTGTGAAGATGATTGAAGATGCCGAGAAAAGCGGCAAGCTGAAGCCAGGCGGAACGATTATCGAAGGTACATCCGGTAATACCGGTATGGGTCTTGCCATGGCGGCAATTATCAAAGGATACAAGTGTATCTTCACGACAACTGATAAGCAAAGTAAAGAGAAAGTAGATGCTTTACGTGCTTTTGGTGCCGAGGTGATTGTCTGTCCTACTAATGTTGAACCTGAAGATCCACGTTCTTATTATTCTGTTTCTTCACGTCTGGAGCGTGAGGTGCCGAACTCATGGAAGCCAAATCAGTATGATAACCTGTCCAACAGTCAGGCTCACTATGAGCAGACTGGTCCTGAGATATGGGCACAAACTGAGGGTAAGATTACCCATTTGGTGGTAGGTGTAGGTACCGGCGGTACTATCTCGGGCACAGGAAAATACCTGAAGGAGCAAAATCCTGATATAAAGATCTGGGGTATTGATACCTACGGATCGGTATTCAAAAAATATAAAGAAACAGGGATTCTTGATAAAAATGAGATCTATCCTTATATCACAGAAGGTATCGGGGAAGATTTCCTTCCTCAGAATGTGAACTTTGACATAATCGACTTATTTGAAAAAGTAACTGATAAGGACGCCGCTTTGATGACCAGGGAGATCGCCCGCAAAGAAGGTATATTCGTTGGAAACTCTGCGGGTTCTGCCATTGCGGGACTGCTGCAGTTGAAAGATCAGCTGAAACCTGAAGATGTCGTGGTTGTCATTTTCCATGATCATGGCAGCCGTTATATGGGTAAGATGTACAATGAAGACTGGCTCAGAGAGCGTGGCTTCCTGAAAGATGAGAAACTAACGGCCAAGTCTATCATTGCTAAAAAAGAGCAAACAGAAATCTACACGATAGATTGTCAGAAAACGATTGTAGAGGCGATCAACACCATGAATACGCTGAACATTTCACAGATTCCGGTAACCCAGCAAGGGATGATTATCGGTAAGCTGGCGGAAGGGGACATCCTGAAAGCTTTACTGGAAAATCCATCATTGAAATCTGCCTACGTGCAGGAAATCATGTCGGCATCTTTCCCTTTTGTAGATCTGAATACTTCAATTGATAAGATTTCTTCACTGATCAATAAGGAGAACAGTGCCGTGATCGTAGAGGATGAACATGGAAAGTTTGAGATTATCACACAGTATGATATTATCAATGCAATTTCTGCATAAAACAAAAGGCCGGTAACTGATGCTACCGGCCTTTCTTTTGTCATTTAACTAGTGACTCGGACCATTGCCGTCCACACGTTTGATCTGTGCACCAAGGGCACGCAGACGTGTATCTATATCCTGGTATCCACGTTCGATCTGCTCGATGTTATAGATCGTAGAGGTTCCTTCTGCAGATAAGGCTGCAATCAGGAGTGATACTCCGGCACGGATATCTGGTGAGGTCATACTGATACCTCTCAGTTGATATTGTTTGTCGATACCATTTACAGTAGCACGGTGCGGATCACACAGAATGATCTGTGCACCCATATCAATCAGTTTATCAACAAAGAATAAACGGCTTTCGAACATCTTCTGGTGGATCAGCACCGAGCCTTTCGCCTGTGTAGCCACTACCAGAACAATACTCAGCAGGTCAGGAGTGAAGCCCGGCCATGGAGAATCAGCAATGGTAAGTATAGATCCGTCAATAAAAGTATCAATGATATAATGCTTTTGAGAAGGGATATAGATATCATCACCTTTCAGTTCAAAGTTGATACCCAGTTTCCTGAATACCTCAGGGATCATTCCCAGCTCATTGTAACATACGTTTTTGATCGTGATCTCTGATTCAGTCATAGCGGCAAGGCCGATGAATGAACCGATTTCGATCATATCAGGCAGCATACGGTGTTCAGTACCGCCCAGTTTGGTTACCCCTTCAATGGTCAGCAGGTTAGAACCGATACCGGAAATCTTAGCCCCCATGCGGTTTAACATTTTGCACAATTGCTGCAGGTAAGGCTCGCAAGCTGCATTGTAGATGGTAGTAGTGCCTTTTGCTAACACTGCAGTCATTACAATATTGGCAGTACCTGTAACAGAGGCCTCATCCAGCAGGATGTATGTTCCCTGCAGGTTAGTAGCATCTACATTGAAAAATGATTCTTTGGCGTCATAAACGAACTTGGCACCCAGTTTCTCAAATCCCAGGAAGTGGGTGTCCAGTCTTCTGCGGCCAATTTTATCACCACCTGGTTTAGGGATGGCAGCTTTACCAAAACGGCCGAGCAGCGGGCCAACGATCATAATCGAACCTCTCAAGCTTCCGCCTTTGGATTTAAAGGTGTCCGATTTGAAGAATTCAAGATCGATATTTTTAGCTTCGAAAGTGTAAGTATCTTTTGATAAACGTTCTACAGCAACACCGAGGTCGCCAAGCAGCTCTATTAGTTTGTTAACATCTTTAATATCAGGAATATTGCTGATGGTAATTTTCTCTTCCGTCAGTAGAACGGCCGAAATAATCTGAAGCGCTTCGTTTTTAGCGCCCTGCGGCTGGATTTCACCCTTTAATTTCTTCCCGCCTATAATTTCAAATGCGTTCATGTGTGCTTAACGTAAATAGTCTGTAAATCTGCCCTTAGTGTCTTTGCTTCGCATTGTTATTATTGCTGCGGGGGCGGTTATTGTTGTTGTTATTATTATTTTGTCTTCCCTTGTTATTGTTGTTATTATTGCGTCCGCGGTTGGTATTGGTAGCAGCGCGGTTAACAGGGGGTCTGAATTCAACCTTCGCCAGGTTGACGTTTTCTTCGAGTTCAAGCTGACCTCCGGAAAGTTCGCGGAGATTTTTAAAGATCGTTTCATCGGCTACGCTGTCCTTGTTCCAGGTTACGTAGGCCATCTTCATGAAGTTGGCAATGCCTTGTACCATTGCAGCCCTGCGCTCAGGTTCTTCAACGGCTTTGGCTCTTTCGATCAGCACTTCAACGGTTTTACCATAGTGTTTGTACTTGATCTTTTGCTGCGGATAGCCAATATGTGCAGGCTTTACCAGGGCAGCTTCAGGGGTAGGTTTCGGGTATGGGCTGTCTACATCGATCTGGTATCCAGAGATAATGTGAAGGTGGTCCCAAAGTTTGTGCTTAAAATCGGCAACATCCCTCAGGTGAGGGTTCAGAAAACCCATCAGGTCGATCACCGCCTGAGCATATTTATTACGTTCTTCCAGATCGGGAAGTTCAATAATGTACTTCACCATGTTCTGTACATTGCGCCCGTATTCTGCAAGAATTAACTCGTTTCTTGTGGTATTATAGTCGAAATTCATTCTATATTATTTCTAATGGCCATTGCTAATAGGGGATATGATAGCGTTAAAGGCCTGTTATAGCATATTTTGGTTAAAGATAAACCTTATTTTACAATTCGCAATTTAGCAAATTTTAATAACAATTGTTTGTTTCCTAATCCCTGGAAAAAAACGGTCGCTTTAACATCCGGGAGGTTGCCCTCCAGGTTGATGATTTTACCGAAGCCAAACTTCTCATGTTCAACTTCCATACCATTCTGAAACTCATTCGCTGCATTCGGCGTAAATCCTGGTGTAGGAACATGCGCAGTAGGCAACATCGTATTTTTTTGTCTTGGTGATGAAACCGAAGTGGTGCTGCCTGCAGATGAGGCAGGTTTAGGCTTGCTGAATGTATCCCTTTGCTGCGACCATGAGCGGCGTTCCCCGTCAAAACTATCAGAGCTGATACTCGTCTTTGGCGCTTTTACGGTTTCCAATTCCAGGTAGCGCGCACTGATCTCGCTGATAAAACGGCTTGGCTCACAATTGGTAAGCGTTCCCCAGCGGTATCTCGAAGTGGCGTAGGTTAGCGTAAGCTTTTTCTCGGCACGTGTAATGGCCACATAGAAAAGACGACGTTCTTCTTCCAGGTCTGTTCTGGAATTGAGCGACATCTGTGAAGGAAACAGGTTTTCTTCCAGACCTACCACAAATACATTCTTAAACTCCAATCCTTTGGCAGAGTGGATCGTCATCATTGATACCGTATCCTGCAGTTTATCACTTTCACGGTCGTCATTAGTCAGCAGGGCAATGTCCTGCATAAAGATCGCCAGGCTGCGGTCTTCAATATCTTCACGCTCGGCAAATTCTTTAATACCGTTTAGTAACTCCTGAATGTTTTCATACCTGCTACGGCCTTCAATACTGTCGTCAGTATGCAGTTCTTTCAGGATACCGGAATGCTGAGCGATGTACAATGCAGTTTCATAGGCATCCAGCTTTTTTGACTCTGCCTGGAAGCTTTTGATCAGCATCGCGAAATCATTCAGCTGATTGGCAATACGTCCTGCAATATACTTCTGCGGGTCCTGAATCACTTCCCACATGGTGATATCGTGCTGGTCGGCCGCCACAATGATTTTGTCGACCGTCGTATCACCCAGTCCCCTGCGAGGATAGTTAATCACCCTTTTTATCGCTTCCTCATCACTGGGATTGAAAGTTAAGCGGAAGTATGCAATTAAATCCTTAATCTCTTTTCTTTGGTAGAAAGAGAGACCACCATAGATCCTGTAAGGTACATTGAGTTTTCTCAAAGCCTCCTCCATGGCCCTCGACTGTGCGTTTGTGCGGTAGAGGATGGCGAAATCATTATAGTTTAAGCCGCTTGAACTTCTGTCCTGAACGATCGCCTCGGCCACAATTTTACCTTCCTCATTATCTGTGAAGGCACGTGACACCTTGATCCTGTCGCCCGATTCGTTTTCTGAGAAAACGTTCTTCTCCAGCTGGTTTTTGTTGTTGGCAATGATGCTGTTGGCTACTTCAACAATATTTTGGGTAGAGCGGTAGTTCTGCTCCAGCTTATACACTTTCAGGTCCGGATAATCCTTCTCAAAATTCAGGATATTCTGGATGTTTGCTCCCCTGAAACCGTAGATACTTTGCGCATCGTCACCCACCACACATATATTCTGATAGGCTGCTGCGAGTTTCTTCACGATAGTATACTGTGAAAAGTTTGTATCCTGGTACTCATCCACCATCAGGTATTTAAATTTCTGCTGGTATTTGTTGAGCACATCAGGATGGTTTTTCAGCAAGATATTTGTTTTGAAAAGCAAGTCATCGAAATCCATGGCACCTGCCTTAAAGCAGCGCTTGGTGTAGGTTTCGTAGATCACACCCAGCATCGGACGTTTGTTACTGACATCTTCTGCCTGTATTTCCGCACTATTCATGTACTCCACGTGACTTACCAGGTTGTTCTTTGCCGAAGAGATGCGGTTATAGACGAAGTTTGCATTATACAATTTATCATCCAGTTGCATCTCGCGCAGGATGGCCCTGATCAGGCTTTTGCTGTCGTCCGTGTCATAGATGGTGAAGTTCGAAGGATAACCAATCTTCTCGGCCTCTACACGTAAGATCTTGGCAAAAACAGAGTGGAAAGTACCCATCCAGAGGTTTTTTGCCTCAGTACCCACAACTTTTGAGATACGCTCGCGCATATCTTTCGACGCTTTGTTGGTAAATGTCAGTACCAGAATATTAAATGCATCTACACCTTTCTCGATCAGATGTGCCACCCTGTAGGTAATTACACGGGTTTTACCTGATCCGGCACCTGCAACAATCATTGCTGGTCCCTGGGTGTTTTCTACTGCTGCACGCTGTTGAGGGTTTAATCCTGCTAAGTAATCCAAATTGATTCTGTTTTTGCTATATTAAAGCTACAAAAATAATAAAACTCCGGCTCTTATCGCAACATGTTGGTAAATTGAATGGCGGGCAATCACTGGCTATTTGAGCTCCAATTCTATATCTTTGTCCAAATTCAAAGGTTATGCAAGAGATAAAAAAATATGTTGAAGAGAACAAACAGCGTTTTCTGGATGAGTTGTTCGAATTGTTACGCTTTCCTTCGGTAAGTGCAGATCCAAGTTACAGGGGAGATGTCTTAAAAGCGGCTGATTTTGTAGCTGAAAAACTGAAGGAAGCTGGTGCAGATCAGGTAGAAGTTTGCCCCACTGCGGGTTATCCTATTGTATATGGCGAGAAGATTCTGGATCCGGCACTGCCAACGATATTAGTGTATGGTCATTACGATGTGCAGCCGGCAGATCCCCTGGAGTTATGGCATACGCCTCCCTTTGAGCCCACGGTACGCGATGGAAAGATCTATGCCAGAGGCTCTGCAGATGATAAGGGACAGTTCTATATGCATGTAAAAGCTTTTGAACTGATGATGAAGACAGGTACACTCGCCTGTAACGTTAAATTCATGATCGAGGGTGAAGAGGAAGTGGGCTCGGCCAACCTGGGAGCTTTTGTAAAAGACAATCTGGAGCGACTGACAGCAGATGTGGTATTGATTTCAGATACCTCGATGATCAGCATGGAGAACCCTTCAATAGATACAGGCTTACGTGGCCTGGCTTATCTGGAGGTTGAAGTTACAGGACCAAACAGAGACCTGCATTCGGGTATTTATGGTGGTGCAGTAGCCAATCCTATCACCATCCTTTGCCAGATGATTGCCTCTCTCCATGACGAGAATAACCACATTACCATTCCTGAGTTTTATACCAATGTGGCTGAGCTTTCACAGGATGAAAAGGATGCTTTAAATGCGGCCCCTTTCAATCTGGATGACTATAAGAAAGATCTTGATATCGCTGAAGAATGGGGCGAAAAGGGATATTCTACCTTAGAACGTACTGGTACCAGACCTACCCTGGAAGTCAACGGTATCTGGGGTGGTTATACAGGTGAAGGCGCAAAGACAGTACTGCCATCAAAAGCCACTGCAAAGATTTCCCTGCGACTGGTACCTAAGCAAAGTTCTGATGAGATCACCGCTCTCTTCCAGAACCACATAGAAAAGATTGCACCGGCGACAGTTAAAGTGAAGGTGACAAACCTGCATGGCGGCGAGCCTGTGGTGACGCCTACAGACAGCATCGCTTACCGTGCGGCTGAAAAAGCAATTGAAGACAGCTTTGGTAAGAAACCTATCCCAACACGTGGTGGGGGTGGTATTCCCATCGTTGCCATGTTTGAAAGCGTACTGGGTATCAAATCTGTCTTACTGGGTTTTGGCCTGAACAGTGATGCATTGCATTCCCCTAATGAGAAATACGATATCTATAACTACTATAAGGGAATTGAGACTTTACCCTTGTTTCACAAGTATTTTGCGGAACTGAGTAAATAAATTTAAGACGTGCCCCCACCGATAAAAAAGAAACCCACGGAGCTCCTGAAGAGGGCTACAGCACCAGAAACTACACGTACCTCCAAAGCTGCAGGCAGCACAACAAAGCCTGCAGCAAGACGGAAGAAGGTACCTGTAAAGAAAAAGAAAAAGCCGATGCCGCTGCAGCTGAAGTTCCTGATTGCGGCACTGCTGCTGATCCTGTTTTCGCCACTGTATTATGGCTATGTATTAAAACTGTTTACCTCTTCGATCAGCTGGATCAAGGATATCGGGGAAGACCCGAACTACCGGAGTTATAAAAGTTATGCCATACGCATCCCCAGGAATTTCAGTGTCCATGGGATAGATGTATCTTCTTACCAGGGAAAAATCGACTGGAAGAAGGTAAAGGGGATGAAGGAAGACAGTGTTCATGTGACTTTTGCCTTTATCAAGGCTACTGAAGGAATATCGAGTGTGGATGCGTATTTCCAGAGAAACTGGAGAGAGGCACCCAAGGCAGGGATTGTCTGCGGGGCTTACCATTACTTTATTCCGAGGAAATCGGGATTATGGCAGGCCAGGTTCTTTTTGCAGACGGTGAAGTTTGAAGAGGGTGATTTGCCGCCTGTCGTAGATGTAGAAGACCTGAGTGGTCAGACGCCGGAGAAAATGCGTGCCGAGCTTGGTGATTTCATCCGTCATGTGGAGAAAAAGACAGGGGTGAAGCCGATCATCTATTCGGGACTGGTATTTTACAGGGATTATCTGAAAGGGTATTTTGATGGTTACCCGCTCTGGATCGCCCATTATTATCAGGCAGAACTGAAGGCCGGCGCTGGTACCAAATGGCAATTCTGGCAACATTCGGATAAAGCCAGGATCACCGGAATCAGTCATGTCGTTGATTTCAATGCTTTCAAGGGCGATAGCCTGAGTTTTCAGCAGATGCTGATCAAGTAAAACTGTAGTTTGGAAGAGAAATTTGGAATAACAGGAACAAATTCGAATGTTCCTTTGTTAGGATAGACAAAGCAACGAAACAAAAATCTATATTTGCCGCAATAAATCAAATTCAGCTGTCTGTAATAGCAGTTGTAAAACAATAAATTATTTAACTTAATAAGATTCCAATGAGTATTAAACCCAATACAGTGGTTTCATTGACGTATGAACTGCATACGACTAATGAAGAAGGACAACAAGTTTTCGTAGAAAAAGCTGATGAGCAAAATGCTTTGGTTTTCTTATACGGTACAGGCATGATGTTGCCTAAATTTGAAGAGCATTTAGCTGGCCTGAATGTTGGTGATGAATATAAATTTGAATTGACTGCAGCTGATGGTTACGGAGAACAAGATCCGGGAGCTTTCGCTGATCTTCCAAAAGATATGTTCAAGGATGTTGACTTACCTAATGTAGGTGATGTTATTCCTTTGCAGGATAATGAAGGAAACCATTTCAGAGCTGGCGTTACTGCCATTCATGAAGAAACAGTTTCTGTAGATCTAAACCACCCTATGGCTGGTAAAAACCTGATCTTTGGCGGAAAAATCCTGGCTGTTCGTGAAGCTACTGAAGAAGAATTAAGTCATGGTCATGCACATGGTGCTGACGGACATTCTGGACACTAGTTCCCGGAATATATATTTAATAAAAAAGGCGCAGATTTCTGCGCCTTTTTTTATGCTTTAAGTTTGCTGCATTTCTCGCAGATGCCATAAGCGGTAGTATTAACAGTTGATGCTTTAAAACCGCCAGGCATCGTCATTTTTGGCACTTTCACCTCCAGACAATATATCTTCGCACAGTTGGTGCAGTTAAAATGTACATGTTCATCGTGGTGATGCTCTTCCGAACAGGCGGGTGAGCATATCGCATAGTTGGCTGTACCATTCATATCCATGATGCGGTGCAGTATGCCTTTGTCTTCATAGATATTCAGGATTCTGTACAGGGTGACCCTGTCAATTTCCTTACCCAATTTTTTCTCCAGCTCCGGCTGCGATATCGCAACAGTATCCATCGCAATTTCCTCCAAAACACGAACACGCTGTTTGGTGTGTTTCAGCGAATGCTCTTTTAATATGTCGGCGGGACTTGTCTTCATGGGGTACAAATATACCAATAGCCGGAGCTGATAGCAAATGCTTTTGTTAGTTGTTTTCCAGGTAGTCCAGGCCTTTCTGGGTGATTGTTACCGATGGATGGGCATCATCATAGTGATAAGCGATAAAGCCCATTCTTTCCAGTTCATTATAAGTTTCTTCCATTCCTCCAAGGATGGAAGCGCTCACTTGTTGTTCGATAGACGCCAGCAGCGTTTTTATTTCTTCTCTTTCCATGATCTGATATTATTTCCTATAAAACAAAATGGGCATGATAAAGTTTACCATGCCCATTCTTATTATTTAAAGAATATCAGTTATTTATACATTTCTGCCCTTAACTGTGCAACATCATCGCTGTTGATATATTCATCATAGGTCATCATCTTATCGATAGTTCCTTTTGGCGTGATTTCAATAACACGGGTAGCTACAGATTCTGTAAGGGCATGATCCCTTGACGTAAACAGGATCGTTCCTTTAAAGTCTTTCATCCCATTGTTCAGGGCTGTGATCGATTCCAGGTCAAGGTGATTCGTAGGTTCATCAAATAACAACAGGTTCGCATGTTTCAGCATCATCTGTGAAAACATACAGCGCATTTTCTCACCTCCGGACAGCACTTTCACATTCTTCAATACTTCCTCACCAGAGAACAGCATTCTGCCCAGGAAGCTCCGTACAAACTGCTCGTCTTTATCTGTGTCAGAATATTCTCTCAGCCAGTCTACCAGGTTCTCATCCTTACCTTCAAAGTATGAAGTGTTATCATTTGGTATATCCGCAATATTGATCGTAACTCCGTATTTGAACTCTCCGCTGAAATCCTGATCGCGGCCCGTAAGCACTTCATAGAAGGCAGCAGTAGCCAAACTGTTTTGTGAAACGATAGCGATCTTGTCGCCTTTGTTCACCATGAAACTGATGTCTTTGAACATCACTTCACCATTTACCGTTTTGGACAGTTTCTCTACCTGCAGGATCTGATCACCAGCTTCCCTGCCCAGGTTGTTGAACATGATAGCCGGGTATTTACGGCTGGATGGTTTGATCTCTGTAAGGTCAATCTTATCGAGGGCCTTCTTACGTGAAGTTGCCTGTTTGGATTTTGAAGCATTCGCACTGAAGCGCTGAATAAACTCCTGCAGCTCCTTTACTTTTTCTTCAAGTTTCTTATTCTGGTCGCTGCGTTGTTTCAATGCCAGCTGACTCGACTCATACCAGAAGGTATAGTTACCAGAGTAGATACTCATTTTACTAAAGTCGATATCTACGATATGCGTACAAACGGCATCCAGGAAGTGCCTGTCGTGACTAACTACCAAAACGATGCTTTGATAATCTGCGAGGAAGTTTTCCAGCCATGCGATAGTATCGATGTCCAAATCGTTGGTAGGCTCATCCAGCAGTAGGATATCAGGATTTCCAAAAAGTGCCTGTGCAAGGAGCACACGTACTTTTTGCTTTCCGTCAAGTTCTTTTAGTTGTTTACCGTGAAACTCTTCTTTGATACCTAAGTTGCTGAGCATGGTTGCGGCGTTGCTTTCCATGTTCCAGCCATCCATTTCTGCAAACCTGTTTTCCAGTTCGCCGGCACGTTCGCCGTCTTTGTCTGAGAAATCTTCTTTCAGGTAGATTGCATCTTTTTCCTTCATGATGTCATACAGCTCTTTATGCCCGATCATTACGGTTTCAAGAACAGAAAACTCATCAAACTCATAGTGGTTTTGTTTCAACACTGCCATGCGCTCGCCCGGTGTAAAGGCTACACTGCCTGATGTTTGGGTAACCTCACCAGAAAGAATTTTTAAAAAGGTTGATTTACCTGCGCCATTAGCTCCAATTACCCCATAGCAGTTGCCATGGTTAAATTTTAGATTGACATCTTCGAATAAGGTACGTTTTCCGTAACGCAGGGATAAATTAGATACTGAAATCATATTGCACAAAAATAAGCCGCAAAGGTAACGATTATTTAGTAGAATGCCCGGAAGAGATCGGATTCATTAGTTCGGCTTTAAATGTTATTTTTGTGTTTTACACGATATATGGCAAACGAAATAGAGATACTCAGTTCAATCATAGAACGCCGGAGAAGCATTTTTCCGCCAAGCTACACCGGGGAGGAAATTCCTGATGAATTAATTTTGAAGGTTTTGGAAAGTGCAAATTATGCACCTACACATAAATTAACAGAACCATGGCGTTTTATCGTCCTGCGTAAGGAGGGTAAACATAAATTCGGACTGGAACTGGCACGTTTATACCAGGAGCAGACCCCCCCGCATCAATTCCTGCAAAAGAAATATGAAGCCCTGGTGGAGAAAGCAGACCAGTCGAACGCTATCATCATCCTGAACGCGCAGCTTCATCCTGACCTGATTCCTGAGTGGGAAGAAATTGCAGCTTTTGCCTGTGCCGTGCAAAATATGGCATTAACAGCCGAAGCCCTGAATATTGGTGCCTACTGGAGCTCACCGGGAACGATCGACCAGCTGCCGGCCTATTTCAATATGGCAGAGAATGAAAGGTGTTTTGGTTTGTTCTTCATGGGTTTCCATAATGAAGCCCCAAGGCCGGCCAAACGTGGCCCGATACAAGACAAGGTGAGATGGATAGAGGAATAAAAAGTCAGATCTACCAGCGCTGTATGGACTTTGTGCTGCAGCGGATTGATACGGCAGAAACTGCCCTGAAGCAGGCGCAGGAAGCCAGTAATGATGACACCAAAAGCAGTGCAGGCGATAAGTTTGAGACTACCCGTGAAATGATGCAGCAGGATATTGCAAGAAATAAGAACCTCCTGTTTGACGGGCAGCGGAATTTAGCATTGCTGACCTCGCTGGAGCATGTGCCTGCAGGGGATGACAGTGTGCGAAACGGGAGTCTGGTATTTACTTCTAAAGGTATTTTTTATATCAGCATCAGTGCCGGACAACTCCACGTGGAGGGCGAAGTTGTTTTTGCCATTTCCGCTGCCTCGCCGATAGGACAGCTGCTGATCGGAAAGAAAACTGGGGAATCTCTCAAATTCAATCAGAACGAATATACTATTAAGGATATCCAGTAACAGGATGCGAAACCCTTGCTATTTACTAACAAGGGTTTCGCATCTTGTTTACCTTCCGGTTATTCCGTTACCTCCGCAAAGGAAGCCTCTATTTTGGTATAATAAAGTGCCGTTACAGCTTCAAATCCTGAGTCTGTGCCTACCATGACCCAAACTTCACCCTTGTCATCAGTCTTGCCGGTAAATTCTCCGGAACGTTTGATTAAAGCATATTCCGGTTTATCTCCGTTATCTATATTGCCGAGGACGACCACATCGGCACCTCCGGTAGCCTGATTGCCTTTGTCGATATTTACGCGATAGTAATTCTGGTTATCAAGCACCTTGGCTGGTTCTTTTACAGACATCCCGGCTTTAATATAGACACTGCCACCCGGGCTGCCACCGACCCCGAAATCGGAGCTCCTGGCATTGGATGCCAGTTCTACATCGATCTTCATTTTATAGGTCTGGTTAGGTTGCAGACCAGATACTTTCTTTTTGATGAACATGAAAAGATCATCGCTATGGTTATTGCCAGATAGGAACAGGCCTTTGGACGACTGGTTCAATGGCGCCGGCAGGTTCTCATGTGAGAATTTAAGTTCATAAAAAGCATCACTGTCTTTAGGGTAATCTGCGAAATCACCCTGCCAGGATTGCGTTGAAGAATTGAAACTATCATTTATTCCCCCTTGTCCGGGAGATACATTGTCATTATCATCTTTACATGAAAATAGAAGAGGAAGTATGGAGAGCGCAACAATAACAGATTTGATTTTCATAAATTCTGATTTAAAATTATCAATTGGTTAATAAAAGTATTCACAGCTGATCTGTTCTGTGCGTTTTTTGATGATATGCATATCAAACATCTATAAAAACGAAGTCTAATGCTCATGCGCTACACAATTGAGTTTTAAGGCTTTGCCGGTTCCCCCTGAATGACATAAAAAAAGCCCTTCAAACTAAATTGAAGGGCTATAAATTAATTTTGTTTTTATTTGTTAAAAACTGTTTTTTATGCTGTTGCTTAAAGTTTTTGGTGTCCAGTAACCGCTGGCGATGATCCTTCTGATCGTGAAAAGCGGATCATTTTCATCACGTTTAGTAGACAGAATGAACGCAGTTTTAAATCCTCTTTTCTTTAATTCCGGAATCGCTTCAGGATTCCATAATCCAAAAGGATAAGCAAAATGATGAATATCCTTACCGGTAATTTCCTTTAAAGTTTTGGTAGGTTTATCAATTTGAGTTTCCCAGTCTTTGCCCTGGTATTTCTTTACATTGTGGTGGTCCCAGGTATGTGATCCGATATCATTCCCTTTCTCAGAAAGTTCTTTCACCTGTGCCTTGCTCATGTAGTTAGGTCTTCCTAAAGAAACCGTCATTACAAAGTACATAGCTTTATATCCATATTTTGCCAGCGTTGGTGCAGCAATGGTATACTGGTCCAGGTCGGTATCATCAAATGTCAATACGATAGGTTTGCTCGGCAGGGGAGTGCCATTGTTCAGGTAATCGTAAAGCTGATCAGCCAGGATGGTATGGTAACCGCTGTCGGCCAGCATTTTTATTTGTGCTTTAAAAACATCAATCGGCACTATATAATCTTTAGCGGTTTTAGAATCGGTCGCTCTCCAGTCGCGGATTTGGTGATAACACAGGATCGGTACTTGCTTACGTGCTAAAATGGTTTTTGCATCTGCTACTTTTACACCTGAGATATCTACGGCTTTTGCTGTCGATGCCGGAGCTGCAGAGGCAGAAGTTTGAGTGGTGGTATCTGCAGCAGCATTGTTATCGGCGCTTTTAGATTTTGACTGACAGCCGGCACTCAATAACAGTGCTGCTGCAATGATAGATAAGATATAATGTTTCATTAAGGTAATTGATATTTATTTGTGGCTGCAAAACTATGAAATCAGCAGGCAATATGCTACATAATTCCAAAGCATTTCATTTCTGAGGATAACTAGCTAAGATATTACAGTAGTTGTCCACTTTATAGATTTTTATTAAATAATTTAGAAGCTTTTATAAATTTAATTCATGAAGAAATTATACCTATCTATCTTACTTTCCGCTTCCATATCTTTCAGTGTCTGTGCACAGTCCAGAACTTTTACCCTGACCGAAGCTGTTACTGATGCTCCTAAAGCTAACTACCAGCTGGCATCGCGCTTTTCACCTGAGAAAATCAAAAAGATGGTATATTCCATCGCGGTTGATCCGCACTGGTTAAAACTAAGCAAGCGCTTCTGGTACGAATATGAAACACCCGCAGGCAAACAGTGGTATATGGTCGACCCGGCACAGCGAAGCAAAAAAACGCTGTTCAATACAGTCACACTCGCTGCAGAAATAACCACCATCATCCGCGATCCTTTTGATGCCCAGCATCTGCCGATCGAAAACCTGAAGTTTTCAAAAGATGAGAAGAGTATCAGCTTCGAACTGAAAAGCTCTATCGAAGAACTGAAGAAAGACAGAAAAGATAAGAAGGCTGCTGATTCTATGCAGAAGAAGATCTTTTTCTTCAACTACGACCTTGCTGCAGCGCGACTGACAGAAGTGAAGAACTACGAAAAGCCAAAGGCGAAACCAGAATGGGGATCGGTAGCACCGGATTCATCGGCCGTGATCTTTACCCGTAACTATAACCTGTACTGGATGGACAAAGTTAATTACCTGAAGGCGGTGAAGAATGAGGATGACAGTACGATTGTAGAACATCAGCTGACTAAAGATGGTGTCAAGTTCTATGCGTACGGCGCCGATGGCGACGGGGAAGATAACGTGGAAAATGAAAAGAAAAATAAAAAGAGAAGACCTGCACGTGTGATGTGGTCGCCCGATGCCAAACATTTTGTGCTCAACAGGGAGGATTCTCGTCTGGTAAAGGACCTCTGGGTAATCAATAACACGGCTTCACCAAGACCAACGCTTGAAACGTACAAATATGAGATGCCGGGAGATAAGGAAACGCCGAAGAATGAAATTCTGGTGTTTGATTTTGCTGCCAAATCCTTTAAAAAACTGAATGTAGCTGCTTTTAAAGATCAGAGTGTTTCCGTCTGGCCCGCACCTGCGCTCAATAAGGACAGAGACAATGAGTTCAGGCCAAGTTTATGGCTGGGTGATAACAGTAAGCTATACCTGTCAAGAACAAGCAGGGATCTGAAAAGGGTAGACATTTGTGCCGCCGATATCAATACCGGTGTGGTAACGCCTGTGATCGACGAGCGTTTTAATACCTATGTGGAGATCAACCGCCCGGGACTGGTAAAAAATACCGGAGAGATTATCCATTGGTCTGAGCGCGATGGATGGGCACATTTTTACCTTTTTGATGCAAAGGGCAAATTAAAAAACCAGATTACCAGAGGTTCTTTTCACTGTGAGAATATTGTAAACATAGATGAGAAAAGCCGGGTGCTTTATTTTACCGCGAATGGCAGGGAAGCAAAAGAAGATCCCTACTACGTGCATTTGTATAAGATAAATTTTGATGGTTCGGGTCTTAAATTACTGAATGCCGGTGATTTTGACCATCTGGTAAATATGAATGATGAAGCTTCTTACTTTGTAGATAACTTCTCCAGGGTGAACACCGTACCGCAGTCGGTATTGCTGGACAGGAACGGGATGAAGGTGATGACACTGGAGACGGCCGACCTATCTCTGCTGATGGCTACAGGTTATAAGTTTCCTGAAACATTTAAGGTGAAGGCAGATGATGGCCTGACAGACATTTATGGGGTCATGTATAAACCCTTTGATTTCGATCCAAAGAAGAAGTACCCGATTATTGAATATGTTTATCCGGGACCACAGACAGAGGCTGTGAACAAGTCGTTCAATAAAAGCATGGACAGGGTTGACCGCCTTGCGCAATTTGGTTATGTGGTCATTACTGTAGGAAACCGTGGCGGTAACCCTGCACGTTCAAAATGGTACCATACTTACGGCTATGGAAACCTGCGTGACTACGGACTGGCGGATAAAAAGGCAGCGGTAGAGCAGCTGGCCGACAGGTTTAGCTATATCGATGCCAGCAGGGTAGGGATCACAGGACATTCCGGCGGTGGATTTATGTCTACAGCTGCGATGCTGGTATATCCTGATTTCTTCAAAGCTGCAGTTTCCAATGCAGGGAACCATGACAATAGTATTTATAACAGATGGTGGAGTGAGAAACACCATGGAGTAAAAGAGATTGTTTCTGCCAAAGGCGATACGACTTTCAAATATTCCATCGATAAAAATCCCGACCTCGCAAAGAATTTAAAAGGTCATTTGATGGTGATGGCTGGAGATATGGATAACAATGTGCATCCTGCCAATTCAATCAAACTTGCAGCAGAGCTCATGAAAGCAGGGAAGAGATTTGAGTTTGTAATTGTTCCGGGCGCGCGTCATGCCTTTGGTGCGATGACAGAATATGCCTTCTGGAAGCTGGCAGATCATTTTAATAAATACCTGATCGGCGATTTTAGTCATGCCGCGGAAGTGGATATCCTTGAAATGGACAGGGAAATAGAAAGAAATAAATAAACAAAAAAGCCCTGGTACCTCATCATACCAGGGCTTTTCTCAAAAACTAAATGTGTAGAATCTCTACATATTATAAGTAGAACTGAACACCGATTTTTGGAGCAAAGAAGTTTGCACCGATGTTGAAGTTTTTGCTTCCGCCAGTGCTCACGTCATTTGCATCTTTAGCATTGAAATCATTGTAGCTAATTCCGTTAACTGAAAACTCGATACCGAATTTTTTGCTTGGGAAGAAGGCGAAACCTGGAGATAAAGCAACACCTACGTTGTTGTTTTTGCTCACTTTAGTGAAGTTATCACCGTTAACATCTCCTGCTTTTGTGTTACCAAATGACATTGGAACTGACAATTGTCCGAAGAATTTGAATTGCTCAGTGATTCCTTTGTAACCACGTACAAATGGACTTACTACGAAAGCAGATGTTTTTGTAGAAAAACCTGTTGTTGGGTTAATTGTTGTGTAGTTATAATCTTTCGCAAACTGGTAACCGATTCCTGTACCGACAGCGATGTCATTTGTAATGAAGTAACCTACGCTTGGAACAACAGAGAAATTGATGTCCGATTTAGGATTTCCGTCAGTTTTTCCTGAGTTGAATTCTACGTTACCACCAACCATAAAGTTTCCTTTTTCAGTTTGTGCCTGAGTGGTGAATGCTAAAGCTGAAACAGCTAACAGGGATAATAATAATTTTTTCATTTTGTTGCTTTTTAATTTATAAATCAGCCAGGCTCTTGGTTTTAATGCCTGACTATGTTTGGCATATAGTCAACACTGATGCCAAAGAATAACCTTCATTGCAAACTGGAAAAGGCATTTTTTCTAAATCGCTATCGGATAGTAAGATAAAATGTTTTAGTTTGGCTCTTATTATTTTGACGTGACAATTAACATAATTTTAACATCAAATTAACTTTGTCTGCTTTTCGGACAGTTTGACTTTCTTTGTTAATCTGTCAGATTCTAGTGTCAGTTTTTTTAATCGTATTTTAATCTCGTTGTAGTAATTGAATTAAAATGGGAGGGTTTCAAATAAAAAAATCTAACTTCATTAAAACCTTTATGCCACTTACTAATGTTACTGTATTATGAGACTATACATTGAACGAAAACCTATAAAAGTATATCCTGATCCGAAGCGCGTTATTGCCAGATTCTTTTTTAACGGAGATGAGCGGGCCAGAGAAGTAATCAGAAGAGTTGTAGCCTTACCGGAAAGTGAAGTATTCGGTCTCATTTCGCCGCTGCTGCAGGAATATTCCAAGCGCCATAGAAACATCACCAAGATACTTGCCCGCAACTGCAAAAAGATCAAGTATGTGCTGGATGAACTCGATATCGATTATGAAAGCCTGAGTAAATATCAACGCTTGTTGCTGGGATCCTATTTCACTCATGAGTACTCGATTGAGTCGGCTGCTTTCTTTAACCCTTCAGTGGTAGAAGACCCTGACCAGTCAGAGCTCGTTGAGGGCGAAAGAAGACTGATCATCAGCTTCAGGGCTGTGGGAGAAGGACACATCTCCTCTGTAGTCTTCAGAAGGGCACTGATCGACATCAATGGCAATATCACGGTACAGCCTGCCGGAAACTACATTGATGAGGCAGAGATTGTCCGTAATGCAGTTTACAACAAAAAGCTGTTTCTTAAAAAAGCTGCGGATTCCAGGATCGACCTTAATATTCTGGATGAGCTGGGTGCCAAGCTCGAAGATAAATTTGATTATACCATCCTTAGAAGGATCATCCTGGATTCTAAAAACCTGCAGGAAGATGATCTCAGGAAATTGGAATATGATAAAGTACTCTGGTTGTCTGATACCTATCATGAGATCAGTTTCTCCAGGGATACCGATATATCTGACCGTGTCATCTTCCCGATTTCAGAATTTGAACGTAAGGGAATAGAAGATGCCCGGTTTGTACGTTTTATCAAAGAAGACGGCAGTGTAGTGTACTACGCAACCTATACGGCATTTGATGGTGCTATGATTATGCCTAAACTACTGCAGACAACGGATTTTTATGACTTCAAGATCAGTCCGTTGCACGGGGCAGGAGCTGCCAATAAAAACCTGGCCTTATTCCCGCGCAAGATCAATGGTAAATATGCGATGATCTCCCGTATCGATGGCTGGAATAACTACCTTATGTATTCTGATAAGATTACCGTTTGGGACAACCCTGTCAAACTACAGCATCCACAGTTTCCCTGGGAATTTATCCAGATCGGTAATTGTGGCTCTCCGATAGAAACAGAGGCTGGATGGCTGATCATTACACATGGAGTGGGGCCAATGCGCAGATATGTACTTGGAGCTAGCTTACTTGATCTGGAAGATCCTTCAAAAGAGATTGGACGTTTAACTGAACCTCTCGTGATACCAAACAATGATGAGAGAGAAGGATATGTGCCGAATGTATTGTACTCTTGTGGTTCGATTATCCACAATGGCGAGCTGATCATCCCTTATGGTTTATCAGACTACTGTTCTTCATTCGCAACGGTAAAAATAGACTTGCTACTGGAGAAACTGCTGAAATCTGCGGAAGAACCAATACAGGAAACTGTTCCTGTACCGGCGCCCGCAAAAGCCAGAAAAACTTCTAAAGCGTTATAAAATCTGATGGTAGAGGGCTAGATAGTCTTCTACCATTTTTTCTTTTGAGAATTGTTGTGTTGCCCATTCAGCGCAATATGCTCTGTTGATTGAATGTGTATTAGCAACAGCATTTACTGCGTCCTCAACATTCGATACTAAGAAACCGGTTTCTTCATGTTTAATAAGTTCTGGCATCGATCCCCGGTTAAAAGCAATGACCGGTGTGCCACATAACATGGCTTCGGCCACACTCAGACCAAAAGGTTCATCAAAATTGATCGGGTGCAGCAACGCATAGGCTCCCCTCAGAAGTTCATTTCTCTTTTCCGGACCTGCAGAGCCGATAAACTCAATATCCTCGCTGAGGAAGGGTTTAACCTTCTCATTGAAATAGTTTTCATCCTGAATGATCCCTGCAATAATGAGTTTTCTTTTACTCTTCAGCGCAATCTGAATGGCTTCCGATGTCCCTTTATCAGGGTGTATTCTCCCAAAAAACAGCAGATAGTCACCTGCTTCAGGATTTACGCTGAAATTGGAGGTATCCAGTCCGTTGTAAACTGTAGCCAGGTAATCCAGGTCAGGATGGCGGTTGGCATCACTAATGGATACATAATGCCCCCTGTGGTTATATTTTTGATATACAGGTATAATTCGCTCTGAAGAAAAACCATGGATAGTGGTAATCAGGGGAGTCTTGATCAGACCTGAATACGTGAGAGGCAGAAAGTCGAAATGGTTATGGATGAGGTCGAACTCATCGGCCTGCTCCATCAGGTTACTAATATGCAAACATTCCAGCACCTTAGCATCCTGTCCGCGCTGGTCCTCATAACCAATTTCCACCACGCTTTTGAGCGTGGCGGAAGTTATAGAATCTCCGGTTGCAAACAGTGTTACATCCAGTCCTGCGGCAACCAAACCTTCGGTGAGGTTTGATGCCATTTGTTCCCATGGGCCGTAATGGCGCGGAGGAGTTCTCCATGCCACAGGCGATAAAACGGCTAACTTCATTAAACCGCCTCTTCTTTCAATGGCGCAGCAGCATCTTTTTTCGCACTGAACTCGTATTCAAATTCAAGCGACTTCAGCACGGTAAGGTGTGATATCCAGTAGGCCAGCGTACTTTCTGCACCCTGATTCCTGTTGATGCCATAAGGCTGGATACCGTCGCCACAACCTTTTGTCTCATAGTCGTAAAGAGGCAATCTCAGACTGTTTTCTCCAAGGAACCATTGGTAACTCAGGTACATCTGGCTGATATATTTCAGGTCGTGCGTAATCTCATAAGCCTTGAAGTACATCAGCACCATGGCCATAGTTTCAATCGCCTGCTGGTCATAGATCGCCATTTCTTCACCGCGGTGCAGCCAGCCATCATTACCTACCGGATTCAGGTATCCTTTGTCCAGCGTTTTTGCTGTCAGGTATTCCATACTTTCAAGACCTATAGCAAGTGATTCCTGATCTTGCGTGGTTTCGTAGTGTGATAAAAGTGCCAGTGGTAATATGGCATTGTCATATGTTAGTTTTTCCTCAAACCAATGCCAGTCATCGCCTTTATGAGCATTGTAGGCAGCCTTTAAAGGGATAGCCAGCTTATTCAGCTCATTGATGAAATAATCATCATAAGGTTGTGATTTCAGGTAACTGCTCAATCCGATCATCGTATTGGCCAGTCCTCTCAGGTGTCTGAGTTTATCAAAATGTGGAACCGACTTAATAAAAAGTTCCTTTGCAAATTCCCTGTATGAATTATTCGGAGCATTGTTAATCAGGTAACCTAAAGACCAGATTGTACGGCCGAAGGAATCTTCAGTTCCAACCTCATCCAGATACTCTCTTCTAAAGCTCAGGAAATTTCTGAAGTTTCCGTCGTCAAGCTGCATATATTGAATATAACTCAGGTATACAGGCAACAATTCGAGGGCAACCTTGCTTTTGTTCTGCTGCCATGCCATCGTTACCATCAGCAACGCCCTGGAGTTGTCATCTACGCAGTATCCTTCTTTTAAGTTAGGAATACCATATTTGGCGTGCTGTACAATTCCTGTATCATCCGTCAAGCGCTGGATGTGTGCCATGCTGAAAGCAGGCATCATATCAGGGTCAACGATCGGTTTATTGATATCCTGAATTTGTTGTGCATCTGTAATTGCTTCCTGCAGGGTATTGATAAATACACTTCCTGTAGTAGGCCAGCGCAAATGCAAGCCATAGTTATAAGCGTTGCTTTTCAGTTCTGCGAGATGATCTTTATTCTCGAACAAATCATTAACGATATCTGAAAGCGCATCAGCATCTTTAAAATCAAACAATTTACCGCGGTTTTCATCCAGCAGCTCCTGAGCATGCCAGTACGGCGTAGAGATCACTGCGGCACCAGCTCCAACGGCATATGATAAGGTTCCGCTGGTAATCTGTGCTTCATTCAGGTAAGGCGTGATATACATATCAGCCGCTGTAAGGTAGTCGTACAGCTCCTCCTCGGAAACAAATTTATTGATGAAAATGAGGTTTTTCTCCACATTCAGTTTCTTGGCCAGTCTTTTCAGGCTGTCCCTGTATTCCTCTCCGGAGTTTTTTATAACCCCGGGGTGGGTAGTACCCAGGATCACATAGAGCACATCCGGGTTCTTGGCTACAATTTTCGGCAGTGCCTCAATCACAGTCTCCAAACCTTTGTTACGACTGATCAGTCCAAAAGTAAACAGTACCTTTTTATCTTTAAAAGTTGCTGAACTTCTAACTTCATTATTCAATTTAGGTTCAAGATCCGGAACCCCATGTTCAATCAGTTTGATTTTATCTTCAGGAATTCCATAGATGCTCGTCAGAAATCCCACAGCACGGTGGCTCATCACTACCAGCTTTGAAGAATATTTCGCAATTTCCCTGATAATGGTCAGTTGCATGTATGACGGATCTTTTAGGATCGTATGCAGAATGGTGATCAGAGGTTTTTGTAAACGTGCGATCAATGGTAGAATATATACACCGCTCTCACCGCCGAAAATTCCGAACTCGTGTTCTAAAATGCATACATCTGTTAAACTGGTGTTGATATAATCAGCAGCCCTGATATAGTCTTTCTGATTTTCCTGTCTGATGCTGTACTGAACTTCGCTCGGGTATTCGTAAGTGCTGAGATCTTCTGAATCCGTCATTGCGACCACAAAACTGTCTGCAGACACCGATTTGGTATCGTGGGCAATCGCTTTTAAAAGGTTATTATTAAATGTGGCAATACCGCATTCACGGGGAGGGTACGTCGATATATAAGCTATTTTCATATACAATATAAGTGAATACCGATATATAATCAATTATTCAGCCATCTTGGTACACATGATAAAAAT
This sequence comes from Pedobacter sp. MC2016-15, assembly GCF_026239695.1. Taxonomy (GTDB): domain Bacteria; phylum Bacteroidota; class Bacteroidia; order Sphingobacteriales; family Sphingobacteriaceae; genus Pedobacter. The sequence goes on from NZ_JAPIVS010000004.1 coordinate 266,848, forward strand.
TATAAATAAAATGAACTTAACTACAGCTATTTTTGACGCTAAAAAAATAAAAAGCACAAAAAAGCCGGGCGAATTTTCATTACGTCCGGCTTCTTTATTCATTGATCTGTTATTCCGCCTTTTCGGGCACTGTATTGAGGAATACAAAGTTATGATCAAACATATCTAACTTAATCTTGCTGTCTTTGGTAACCTTTCCGGAAAGGATTTCTTTGGATAATTCATTGAGAATACGCTTTTGTATCACCCTTTTTAATGGTCTTGCTCCAAATTGCGGATCGTAGCCTAATTCCGCAAGCCAGTCCAATGCCTCCACAGATGCTTCAATTTCCACACCCATTTCTGCAAGTGTTTCCTGTACATGTCTGAACTGAAGCTCAGCAATGTTCCTCACCTCGCTGCGGTTGAGCGGTGTGAACATAATCAGCTCATCAATTCTGTTCAGGAACTCAGGTCTGATCGTTTGTTTCAGCAGCTCAAACAACTCATTTTTTGTTTTCGCAATCACTTCATCCCTGTTATGGTCTTCCAGTTCCTTGAAGTTCTCCTGGATCAGGTGAGAGCCAATATTGGAGGTCATGATGATGATCGAGTTTTTAAAGTTCACCGTACGGCCTTTATTGTCGGTCAGACGGCCATCATCCAGTACCTGCAGCAGAATATTAAATACATCCGGATGTGCTTTTTCAATCTCATCCAGCAGCACTACCGAGTAAGGTTTGCGGCGTACAGCTTCGGTAAGCTGACCACCTTCATCATAACCAACATATCCCGGAGGCGCTCCGATTAACCTTGATACGGCATGTCTTTCCTGATATTCGCTCATATCAATACGGGTAAGCGCATTTTCATCATTGAACAGAAACTCTGCTAAAGCCTTTGCCAGCTCTGTTTTACCCACACCGGTTGTTCCCAGGAAGATGAATGATCCAATAGGCTTGCGTTTATCCTGTAAGCCAGCTCTTGAGCGGCGTATGGCATCAGAAATAGCCTCAATGGCCTCATCCTGTCCGGCAACACGTTTGTGCAGCTCGTCTTCCAGGTTTAACAATTTTTCGCGTTCACTGCTCACCAGTTTCGTTACCGGGATGCCTGTCCAGCGTGCTACCACACCAGCGATATCGTCTGCAGTAACCTCTTCTTTCAGCATGCGACCTTCGCCCTGCTGACTTTCAAGCGTTACCTTCAGCTCTTCAGCTTTGTCCTGTGCTTCCTTGATCTTTCCGTAACGGATCTCCGCAACCTTACCGTAATCTCCCGCACGCTCTGCCTGATCAGCTTCAAGTTTGTAACTCTCGATCAGTTCCAGCTGGGTATTGATACCGTCAACCACATCCTTTTCGCCCTGCCATTTCGCTTTGAGCTGATCGCGCTCAGCAGAAAGATTGGCTATTTCTTCACCGAGGGATTTTACTTTTTTATCATCGTTTTCCCTCTTAATGGCTTCCCTCTCAATCTCCAGCTGCATGATCTTACGGTCAAGCTCATCCACGTTTTCCGGTACACTGTCCATTTCGAGGCGCAGTTTTGAGGCTGCCTCATCCATCAGGTCGATCGCTTTATCCGGCAGGAACCTGTCGTTGATATACCTTTGCGACATCTCCACGGCAGCAATGATAGCTTCATCCCGGATTGTCACCTTGTGGTGCGTTTCGTATCTTTCTTTCAAACCACGTAAGATAGAGATCGCATCCTGTGTATCAGGTTCGTCCACTATTACCTTTTGGAAACGACGTTCCAGGGCTTTATCTTTTTCCAGATATTTCTGGTATTCATCCAATGTGGTTGCACCTATGGCACGGAGTTCTCCGCGGGCCAGTGCTGGTTTCAGGATGTTTGCTGCATCCATTGCACCTTCACCGCCACCGGCACCTACCAGGGTATGGATCTCATCGATAAACAGAATGATGTCGCCATCACTTTGTGTAACCTCTTTCACCACTGCCTTAAGGCGTTCCTCAAACTCACCTTTATATTTAGCTCCTGCGATGAGGGCACCCATATCCAGGGAGTAGACGGTTTTGGTTTTCAGGTTCTGAGGCACATCACCCTTGATGATCCTGAAGGCTATACCTTCGGCGATCGCAGTTTTACCCACGCCTGGCTCACCGATCAGAATCGGATTATTTTTTGTTCTCCGTGAGAGAATCTGAATGACCCTCCGGATTTCTTCATCCCTTCCAATTACAGGATCCAGCTTACCGGATTCTGCATATTCGTTAAGGTTACGTGCGTATTTATTCAAAGCGTTGTACGTTGCTTCTGCATTCTGGTCGGTAACACGGTTATCACCCCTCAATGCTGCAATTGCTTTTTTAAGATCTTTTTCTGTTACCCCCTGGTCTTTTAAGAGTTTTGCAGTATTATCATTTACTGCAAGGAGGCCAAGCAGCACATGTTCTACCGATACAAATTCATCTTTGAACTCTTTCAGGTAAGATTGTGCTTTCTGGAGTGCCGAGTTGGAACCCGATGAGAGATAGCCATTGCTTCCGCTTACTTTAGGGAATTTGGCAATCTGTTCATCCAGCTGCAGGTTTAAGTTATTGAGATTTACATTTAGTTTCTTTAGTACATAAGAAACTACATTTTCATCAACAGTAAGCAGGCCTTTAAGCAGGTGAGCTGTCTCAATAGCCTGTTGCTGGTTGCCCTGGGCTATTTCAGAAGCCTGTTGAATCGCTTCCTGTGCTTTTATCGTAAAGTTGTTGAAGTTCATGTCTGGAGGCGATCAAAACAGATGCCATCCCGCTAAAACCGGGCGCATCGGAAATTATGTCCAGAAATTTTACTTCCACCTGAAAAAGTGGCTGTTTTTATACCATGAGACTGATATTCTGTCTCATGGGCTATTAGTTTAGAATCTCTGTGAGTCTTGCCGTCTGGTGATCTACGAGTTTTTGCAGGGGACCAGAGGCGAGCATTTTCATCATCATGTTCAGGTCTGCAGAAAGGATATGTTTGGCTGTTGTGGTACCATCACCATTGTCTTCTACTGTCCATTTCATTTCGATAGCAAAAGGTGCTTCCTCTGAGGGTACGGCAATCAGTTCTTTATTCTCTACGCGGCTGGCTATTTTGATAGATAGTTTCGCCATGTTCTGAATGGTAAACGTTGCCTCATCTGCTGTTGAAGTCCAGTTGTATATATTGTCTGGCATCAGTTGCTGATGATTATTTAAGTCGGCTAAGTAAGTATATACCTGGTCTATGGGCTTGTTCACCACAGTTGCACTTTCAATAACGGTCATAGGTTATGCTGGGTTTTTATCTAAGTTTTGTCCCCATTCAGATGGGTTTCTGCGCCATTGATTCAATACATCCACATCACCCTGTGCAATAAAGCTGTTTTCAGCTGCGTATTCTATCAGTGTGTTATAATTAGATAATGTTGCGAAGCGGCATTTTGCTTCTTTGAAGTTTTCATCAGCAATGTCAAAGCCATAAGTAAATATAGATACCAGACCTGCAACAGATAAACCAGCATCTTTCAGTGCATTTACTGCCTGCAGACTGCTCTTACCTGTAGAGATCAGATCTTCTACTACCACTACACGCTGACCTTCAACGATCTCTCCTTCAATCAAACTTCCTGTACCATGTTCTTTGGCTTTAGCCCTCACATAGGCAAATGGCAATCCTAATTCTTGTGCCACCAGTACGCCCTGAGGAATACCGGCAGTGGCCACACCGGCAATCAGATCTACAGAACCAAATTCTTCCTGTATCAGCTGCGTCAATTTTTGTCTGATGTATGTTCTTATTGAGGGATGGGAGAGCGTTACCCGATTATCGCAATAAATAGGGGATTTCCAGCCTGATGCCCAGGTGAAGGGGTTATTGGGCTGTAACTTTATTGCTTTAATTTGAAGTAAAAATTCAGCTACCTTTAATTCAATATCACTTTTATTATACATGGTACAAAATTACTCAAAATAATGCCTTCCTTGTATAGGGCAATTGTCCTTTTTTTGCCAGCAATTGATACTCAATGTGATAAATAGAAAGTAGTAGATTTTAATTTAAATAATCTGCTTATCCTCTTTGTAAAGCTCATATTTTTTATACTTTTATTTCCTGAAAAAACCCATAAGAGCTTCCTGGACCAGCTTTTTTACAAACGATCATACCCATGAAAACATACAGGATTTACATTAACGACAATACGCTGATCATAGCGGATAAATTACCGGAACAATCTGAAACAATACAAATGATTGAAGAGAAGGGCTTTAACTTCAAGGCCTTTTACGAGAAACTTGGTAAACTGTCTGCTACGCCTTACGCGATCGTTACTGATGACCCTAAAGCACTGTTCCGGAAGATCAAAAAGAGCCTTGTGATCATCAAGGCTTCGGGAGGATTGGTAAAGAACGCCAAAGGTGCCTATCTTTTTATCTTCAGGAATAAAAAATGGGATCTTCCAAAGGGTAAGGTAGAAAAAGGAGAGGGAATGAAAGAAGCCGGCCTGCGTGAAGTAGAAGAAGAATGTGGTGTAAAGATCAGTTCCAATAACGAGCGGCTATGCAAAACCTATCATGTATATGAAATGGGCGGCAAGCTGGTGCTGAAAAGAACCAACTGGTACAGCATGGATGTTAAAGGCGTGCCTAAGCTGATCCCTCAAAAGGAGGAAGGCATCACTAAAGCAGAATGGCTGGAAGCTGCAGACCTGAAACCTGTGCTCAAAAATACCTATCCCTCAATCGTGGATGTGCTCAAAGCCGGTAAGCTGATTAAAGAAATGTAAGCGCTTCCTTTGGAAGGAAGGGGGATACATCCCCCTGGTTACGCAGAATATCCCTGACGATGGTGGAGCTGATCGCCGAATATTCGGGTTTGCTCAGGATAAATATGGTTTCCATATCTGGCATCATCGTCTGGTTGATCTGTGCAATTGCCCTTTCGTACTCAAAATCCCCGACAGAGCGAATCCCGCGAATCATATAGGTAGCATTGATCTTCTTGCAGAAATCTACGGTAAGTCCTTCGTAAGACTGCACATCGATATTGTCGTAACTGGCGAATACAGATTTTACGATCTCCTGTCTTACCTCGCCGGATAAAAAACTTTTTTTTGAGCTGTTTAGGCCAATTCCAATAACTACTTTGTCGAACAGCGGCAGTGCGCGTTTGAGAATATCCGCATGCGCAATGGTGAGGGGGTCAAATGATCCGGGAAAAAGGGCTATCTTCATGAGCTATGGCGTATAATTAAAAAAACTGAACGATGAATTTCCATATCTGCGGGTTTCTGTATAACCCGGCTGGTCATTTAATTTAAGTAACGAAGGGTGTTCTACAACCAGCAGCCCATTTTCTGTAAGCAGTTTGTTTTTTGCTACCAGCTGCGGAATCAGCGGAATAGTGGGCAGGTCGTAGGGCGGATCTGCAAATATGATCTGGTAAGACTGGTTATGGGTCTCCAGGAACTTGAACACATCTGCCTTTTTCAATCTAATTTCATTGAGTTTATACTTATCCACTACTGACTGCACCCAGTAAATGCAGCCTGAATGTTTATCTACTGCGGTCACCTGTTTGATGCCGCGTGAAGCAAATTCAATGCTGATATTTCCCGTACCACAAAACAGGTCCAGCACCTGGCAGCTGTCAAAATCGTACGTGTTATAAAGAATATTGAACAGTGCCTCTTTGGCCATATCCGTTGTAGGCCTTACAGGAAGGCTGGCAGGCGCATTCATGCGGATACCTTTAAGTTTACCGCCAATTATACGCATAGGTCGAGTGCTAGCAGGCTGCTGTAGTAATGAGCGGGCATATCGTCGAGGATAGTCTGGTCAAACTGGTTAGCCGGAGGGAGATTAAAACGTAAGTCGCCAAAGTACTTACTCAGGCAGTTGTAATAGCCGTCATCCTGATGGATGATGCCGCTAAGCAATACCGTAGTGCCCGAAGGGCTGAGTTTCAATTCCTGGATCAATAATAAAAGATAGTAGTTAAATTCTTCCGGATGGGCAATCTGGAAGGAGTTCTGAAAGATCATTTTACGGTCTTTCAGTAATAACATATTGAATGAGCCTGCTGTAAAATCAAGCAGCAGAGCCGTATTTTCTAAAAAGGAACCCAACGCCAGCAGGGGGGTATGGTGTTCATATCTTGCAGCGCTGGCCAGTGATTTATCCAGTGTTTCCTCGATGAACTTTTCGAGGTTAAAGACCGATGTAAATCCAAACTTTGCAAAGGGGCGTGTATATAAATTACTGGAAGATGCCTCGGCGAAGAAATTGGCATAACTGTTCAGCTCGTTTTTATTAAAAAGGGCATTCGGAACAGCAATCGTATTTGGGGTGTACACAGATACCTTGATCTCGCGATAAGGCAGGCTCAGGTAATTGTCCTTCCTGATCGCAGAAGCCAGTTCAGCAGCGGTATCTTCACATTCCTGCTGGTCAAAAACAGCCTTCAGCTGTCTGCTGTTTTTGTCGATCACGGCATAGGAAAAGCTATCCGCAGTAATCTTCAATACCAAATTGCAGTCTGAAGCAGTATTGGGATCAAACTCCGGGTCCACTAATAAGATGCTGTTTTTACTGTTGTTCATCTTAACAAAATTAATTCTTTTTTCTATAACCACACCATTGCATATTTGTAAAATGGATAAAGCAGCAATAATTGCACAGTCTTATCAGTTTCAACCCACTGCCGAACAGTTGCTTTTCTGCCGGCAGATGGCAGATTTTTTATCCGGAGAGCTTGATAACAAGTGTTTTATTCTCAGGGGATATGCGGGTACAGGTAAAACGACTTCTGTTGCAGCCCTGGTGAAGGCACTGCCGGCATTCAGGTTCCGCCCGGCATTACTTGCGCCAACAGGGCGCGCTGCCAAGGTGATGAGCAGCTACTCGGGGCGTACAGCGCTGACCATCCACAAAAAGATCTACCGTAAACGCTCGGCCGTGTCTATGGACCTCAGCTTTCAGCTGGCACCAAACCTGGCAGAACGGACCCTTTTTATTATTGATGAGGCATCCATGATCGCTGATGAGTGGAATACCCAAAATGGCTCCTCCTTTCTGAAGGATGTGATGGAGTTCATCTATAATGGGAAGAACTGCGGTGTCCTCTTCGTGGGGGATACGGCGCAGCTGCCTCCGGTGGGAAGCCTGGATTCCCCCGCATTGAATAAAGCCTATGTAGCGCAAACCTTCGGTCTCCAGGTAATGGAAACAGAACTGAAGGAAGTAGTGCGGCAGGGGCAGAAGTCGGGCATCCTCGCCAATGCGTCCATGTTGCGCAACCTGATCAATGCACATATCAAAATCGCTGAGCAGGGAACTGCAGGGGCAAAGATCAAATTGCCGAGATTTATTACCAAAGGATACAAAGATATCTTCCGGATGACGGGCCTCAAGCTGGTAGAGGGCCTGGAATATGCTTACGGTAAGTTTGATATTGAAAACTCGCTGGTGGTGTGCCGTTCAAACAAATCTGCAAATGTATATAACCAGCAGATCAGGGTGCGATTGTTATACCGGGAGGAGGAACTTACGGGGGGCGATCAGATTATGGTGGTGCGCAATAATTATTTTTGGCTGCCGGATAATGAGTCTACGTCATTTATTGCCAATGGCGATATGGCGAGAATTGTGAGGGTCAGAAATGAAGAGGAGCGGTATGGTTTCCGTTTTTCTGAAGTGCAGCTGGAATTCCTGGATTATCCCGATGCCGGTCACATCACCTGTAAAGTAATGCTGGATACGCTGCAGGGAGAAAGCCCGAATTTATCCTACGAAGACAGTAAAAAGTTATTTGAAGGTCTTACTGAAGATTATATGCATATCTCCAATAAGCGGGAAAGGCTGCTGGCCATCAAGGAAGATCCTTATTACAATGCCTTGCAGATCAAATTTGCCTATGCAGTTACCTGCCATAAGGCTCAGGGTGGACAATGGGATGCTGTATTTGTGGATCAGGGGTATCTGACCGACGAAATGATAGACCTGGAATTTCTCAGGTGGTTGTATACCGCTGTTACCAGGTCAAAGAAAGAACTCTTCCTGGTAAATTTTGCAGCAAATCTTTTTGGCGAACCTGCGGATGAAAATTACTGACATCCGCAGGATGCTATTTTAGTGTGCTGAATGATTGTCATCAGTACTTTTCTTTTTGATCAGAAAAGAAAGAGAGTATGCCGTTACAGCGATGATGATACAAAGAATCAGGATAATGATAGTTACTTCTGTATTTGACATAATATTGATTTTATCGGTAATTGTCAGGTAATTTTTTTTCTGCTCAAAAGTAGTAAAATATGGGAAATTTAAGAACAATTGGGGTAACAAAATCAACAGCAATTACGCTTTCCGGGCTAGTTGAGTATTCCTAAATTCTCTTCAATTGCTTTTCCAATCGATCCCAATGGAAAATTCGCTGAGTCCTCCGTCTGTAATAACACTTTCCATTTCCCACTGAATCTGTTCCTCGTAATCTCGTAAAAACCCTTTTGGTGGAAGATTTTGTAAATGTTGATAGTTGATACGGGGTGTTCAACTTTATAGATCTCCTGATCTACACTGATATTAATACTTTTCATGGACTTTATTTTAAATACCTGGTTATCATATATCAGTTGCAGTAACCCTGCCATACAACTACAGGCTTTATCAGTGCTGACCGGGTTAATTTTATGTCTTGCGAAAAAAAGATATATTTGTTAACAGGCGACCTTTCCGGTATATTGTTGTACTACCTATGATCAAAAACTCTATTTTCTTTCTGCTGTGCTATTTTATTTTTTCATGCAGCGGCGTACAAGCGCAATCTCAAAAGAAACATTCCTTTAAGGTGCTGCCACTTGGTATAAAAGGGGGGCTTGATGAGGGTAACCTGTCAGCTTATATGATCGCTCCGGTTGGTACTGACAATTATATATGTGCTGATGCCGGAACTGTACGTCATGGGATTGATGTTGCCATTGCTGCCAGATCCTTGAAGGGTACTCCTGAGGAGATATTAAAAGATCAAATCAAAGGATACATGATCTCACATGCGCATCTGGACCATGTTGCCGGCCTGATCATGAACTCTCCCGAAGACGCTAAAAAGAATATTTATGCATTGCCTTCTGTTGCGGAGGTATTAAAGGATAAATATTTTACCTGGAAAGCCTGGGCAAACTTTACCAATGAAGGTGATGCGCCTCATCTTGATAAATATACTTATCAATATCTTAAGCCTGCACAAAAGATGGAGCTTGCAGGAACAGAGATGGTGGTTACAGCTTTCCCACTCAGTCATGGACCTGCCTATGAAAGTACTGCCTTTCTCATTCAGCATGGCGGGGATTATCTTTTATACCTTGGAGATACCGGAGCTGATCAGATTGAAAACTCCACTCATCTGCAGCAACTGTGGACGGCAATTGCTCCACTGGTCAGAAAACAGCAGCTAAAAGCTATTTTTATAGAAACATCTTTTTTTGATAAGCAACCTGATAAATTACTCTTTGGCCATCTTACACCCCGCCTGCTGATGCAGGAGATGGGGAAGTTGTCTGAGCTTGCAGGCCTCAATGCACTTAAAGCGGTGCCGCTTGTGATCACTCATATGAAGTCTTTTGGCCTCGAGGAAAAAGCTTTGGTCAGTGAATTAAAAAAGGATAATCAATCAGGCTTTAAACTGGTGTTTCCGGTTCAGGGTAAATTCATGTTATTTTAATCCATTCATATGTCTGAAAAGCGCTCCGAAAATCATCTTCAGTTCATGAAAGGCGGCGGTGAAGCCGGAGCAGTGATCCGTAGCCTGAACTGGGCGGAAACTCCTCTTGGCAATCCGGAAAGCTGGCCGACCTGTATCCGTATGAGCCTTAGTGTTTGCCTCAATTCCAGCTTTCCCATGGCGATGTACTGGGGAGCAGAGTACCATCTTTTTTATAATGATGCGTACAGGACCATCGCGGGCGACAGACATCCGCATATCATGGGTAAACCACGAAGGGAGTCCTGGCCTGAAACATGGGTGGAGATTAAGCCGCAATTTGACAATGTGATAGCGACGGGTAATTCTATCCGTAATCATGATAAACGGTTTCTGATCCATCGCTTTGGCTTTACTGAGGAATGCTACTTCGACTACACCTTATCCCCGATAGTGGATGAGAATGGAAAGATCTGCGGTATCTTCAATGCAGTGATGGAAACTACTTATCAGGTAATGAATGAAAGACGTAACCAGCTGCTGCAGGCCTTAAATCTCCAGCTTCATCAGTTCAGTACGTTTGAGGAAGCCTACAGCGGGGCCATTATCCTACTGCAGGACTTTAAGCACGATATCCCATTTTCGCTGCTGTATGCCTATGATATTTCTAATGATACCTTTACGCTGACACAGCAGGCGGGATTAAAGACGATTGACACCTCACAGGCGGTATGGCCGCTGAAGGAAGCGCTAAGCTCTGGTGTTCCGGTACAGGTTGCCGATCTTCAGGCCATCGCTATCCCCCTGAAATATGGTGACGACACCACCGGGGTATTTATCGCAGGACTGAACAGCCTGATCAGGTTTGATGATACCTACCTCCAGTTCCTGGAATCTGTAGCTTCCCAGCTTGCCGCCGCGATCAATAACGGCATAAACTTCCAAAAAGAGAAACTGCGTAGTGACCAGATTAAATATAGTGAAGACCAGCTGCAGTTTGCCATTGATGCCGCTGATCTTGGTACCTGGGATTTAGATCCTGTAACCAACCGCTTTACAGGTAATAACCGGTTGAAATCCTGGTTTGGTTTGCAGCCTGATACAGAAATTGATTTGTCACAAGCACTGAACGGAATCATAGAGTCAGACCGCTCATTGGTGGTTTCCGCCATACAGGAGGCCATGACTTTCAGTTCAGGTGGAAACTATCATATAGAATATACAATCATAAACCCCCATGACCCGACGCCGCGCACCGTGCGCGCAAAAGGCAAAGCACTTTTCGACAATGAGCAGAAAGTAACGCGTTTCAGCGGAACTTTACAGGATATTACCGCTGAGCGTAAAACGCTTGATGCCCTGGAACGGGCTTATGAGCAGGCACGTTTATCAAAGGAGGCTGCGCAGCTGGGAACCTTTGATATGGACCTGGTAAAAGGGACGATGGAATGGGATGAACGCTGTCGCTTGTTGTTCGGCATCTCTCACAAAAATAAAGTTTCGTATGAGGGCGACTTCCTGCCGGGATTACATGTCCTGGATCAGGTAAGGATCAGCGAAATTATCAACAGGGCTTTTATCAAAGCTGAAAGTAATGGCGACTATGATGTGGAATACCGCACGGTAGGGGCAGAGGATCAGCAACTGCGATGGGTAAGGGCTAAGGGGAAGGTGTTCTTCAATGAGCATGACCAGCCGGTACGCTTTGTAGGCTCCGTGCTGGAAATTACCAATGAGAAGCTGAATGAGATCCGTAAAAATGATTTTATCGGCATGGTAAGCCATGAGCTGAAAACACCACTAACTTCCTTAAAGGCTTATGTACAGGTATTACATGCGCGCTCTAAGAAGGAAGAAAATACTTTCGCTATCAGCTCGCTGAATAAAGTAGAATTGCAAATTAACAAGATGAGTGCGCTGATCAATGGTTTCCTTAACCTGTCACGTCTCGAATCCGGAAAAATCCATCTGCACAGGGTGGATTTCAAAATGGATGAGCTGATCGCTGAAATCATTGAAGAAAGTCAACTGGTCATCTCCACACATGAGATAAGGCTGATTCCATGTGATGCTGTGCTGGTTAATGCCGACAGGGATAAAATTGGTCAGGTGATCACTAACCTGATCAGCAATGCCGTAAAGTATTCTCCACGCGGGGAACTGGTAGAACTGGAGTGCAGACTTATTGGAGATACAGTTCAGGTAAGTGTCAGAGACGATGGAATGGGTATACGCGAACAAGATAAGGACAAACTCTTTGACCGTTTTTACCGGGTGGAAAGTGCGCATACAGAGAGTATATCTGGCTTCGGGATAGGTCTATACTTATCCGCAGAGATTATCAAACGCCATGGCGGGGAGATTTGGTTGGAGAGTGAAAAGGGCATAGGATCTACTTTTTATTTCAGTCTGCCGCTGTAGTTTAATGCTGGCAACATATTTCTGGCATAATTTTCGTATATTTGTAGCCCGATGGCAGAAAAGGATTAGTTAACCTTCGAGCATCGGATATGTACTGGGGCCGTTTTGGATTTGACAGGGTGGAGGTACGTATGTTAGCATGCAGTGCGTTGTACGGAGAGCACTTTAAAGAGAACGTTCACACTTTGATTGGCGAAAATAACTACGCCTTAGCTGCTTAATTTAGAATTAAATAGCTTTTGTCCTTCTGGTTGCCGCGTTTTTAGGCCAGAATCAAGGGCATCGAAATAAATGACGCTGGCGATTGTAAGGTACGGTACAGTCGTGAGATAAAGTATCTAAGGAGAAAGACAAGGTAGGTTTCCGGCCCGTCTGATCCCGAAAATAAAATGGAAAATAAGCATGTAGAAGGCATAATTTGCCACACAACTGGACAAGGGTTCGAACCCCTTCGGCTCCACAAAAAAAGCCCTCTGAGATTTCTCAGAGGGCTTTTTTTTTACTGTAATTGTAGCTCGGCATCTACGGTAATAAAGACGTTATCACCTACCAGTTTGCCGGGGAATTTGCTCCCTATTCCAAAATCAGAACGATTTACTGTACCCGTGACCTTAAAACCCGCAGTTCTTTTCTTCGTCACTTCGTTGTTTATGGTGCCGTTATGGACCAACTTCATCTTCAGCTCTTTGGTTACATTGTGCATGGTTAACTTCCCCGTTACGGAATAGGTGTTTTTGTCTATTCGTGATAGAGATGTACTTTTAAACTGAAGGCCTGGATACTTTGCCGCGTCAAAAAAATCCTCACTGAGCAGATGTTTGTCACGTGCCTCAACCTCTGTATCAATGGAACCAATTTTAGCACTTAATGCGATCACCGCATCGCTGAAATCCGGCTTCGCTGCCTTAACCTCTATCTCAAAATCCTTAAAGACACCGCTGACCTCTGAGATCAGCATATGCTTTATATTAAAACCCAATCTAGAATGCTCCGGGTCGCTTTTCCAGTTTTGTGCTGAAACGCAGAGCGTAATCAATGCAAGAAAAAAAGTCAATGTAAATGTTTTCATAAGTCTCGTTTTAATCTTTATTGTTATAAAAGCCTCCGAAAGTTTTGAATGGAGACCATACCGGCAGTGTTTCAGGTAACTTCGGAGACAAGCTCTTAAACTCGTCTGCGCCAAAAACCACCCTGCCATCTACTACCGTTAATGAAGAAGAAATTGTTTTTATTTCATCATCCGGAACTGTAAAATAATCTTTGTTTAGCAAGGTGAAATCTGCAAAATTACCAGGAATGATTTTTCCCATTTCACCCTCCTGATTTTCAAACCAGGTTGGAGCCACTGTAAATAGTTTTAATGCTTCTACTCTTGTCAGCCGGTTATTTTTTGCCAGTACTTCTCTGCCCGATACCGATTTTCCTGTGGTCATCCAGCTGATGCCAATCCATGGATTAAAAGAGGCGACTCTGAATGCATCACTGGTCATCACAAGTGGAACACCACTGTCATACAACTCACGCAATCTCGGCGTTTGTGCCGCTTTCTCCGCTCCATGGGTTTTGATAAAAGCGTCGGCGTGCATCGCCATTTTCGTGTCCAGGGCGATACCACCACCCAGTTTTTTTACCCTGGCGGCATTCTCAAGAGATATCGTTTCGGCATGTTCAATACTCCAGCGTAAACCGTCCAGAGGTGTCTTCTGGTTGATCGCTTCAAGTGCGTCCAGAAAGGGAGAGATATTTTCTTCATAGCTGATATGCATGCGGAAAGGAATGCCTTTTTCTACAAGCTTGGTAATGTCCTCTGTTATGTAACGGCGCATTACTTCCTTATCGATCACTACCGCTGGTCTGTCAAAATTTTCATGATCATGCAACTCTATTCTAAGCAATTCGCCTGCACCTTCATATTCATGACCATGCGCCATCGTCGGGTGCAGGTTTTCTCCCGGACTGATAGGAGACTTCTTTGTTACCGCTTCAATTTCTGCATCTATCAGACTACCGCTGTTGGCATCACCATATTGGAGATCGATAAATGGCATCCTCACATTGAGACGATTCTCCTTTGCCAGATGTTGTATTTGAGTATGTCCGTGGGGATGTCCGATCAATGCTGCCCCATCAAGAGCTGAAGTGATTCCGAAGCGGTTGAGGCTATTGATCACATTTGTAATTGAACTGAGCTGCTCCTCACTTGAAGCCTGTGGCACCATCGCCTCAAGAGAGATAAACGTAAATGTATAGCCATCTACGACACCTGTATAATTCCCTTTTTTATCCTTCTCCAGAACTGTACCCTGCAATGCCGGAAAACGATTGGTGCCAACACCAAAAGCTTTCATGGCCAATTCATTTAAAAATGCGCGGTTGTAAGCATACTGAACAATTGCAGGTCTGTTTGGCACTGCCTTCCGGATTTCCTGGATAGTCGGCAATCGTTTCTCTTCAAACTGGTAGGGCGACCAACCCCCGATTACTTTCACCCACTGGCCTTCAGGAGTTCGTTTTGCCTGCTCAGTTAACATCTCCAATGCACGCTTCAGCGTGGGTACACCTTCCCATCTGACATTGTAATTGTAACTTCTTTCATTCAAGATGTGGATGTGGGCATCACTGATACCCGGGATCAGACGTCTGCCAGCTGCATCAATGATTTTGGTGTTGCTGTCTTTCAATTTTACTATCTCGGCATCAGTGCCTACAGCATAAATTTTACCTCGTTTTACTGCAATAGCAGAAGCTTCAGGTTTGGTTAAGCTTCCGGTACTAACTTTTGCATTAAACACGATCATATCGGCACCGATCAATGGTTCAGTGGATTGTGCTTTACTTTGTGCAATGCTGCATATAGCTATTGCCAGAACGAATAGTCTTCTCATAATTTACTATTAAAATTAATTTTTTTGTAGATCGTGTACGGGCATGGAAAGGCACGCTGATCTTTAAATCAAAACTAATTTTAATCAAATTGTATGAAAATGATATATGTCGTAAAATTCCGTCTACATATGTCGACGAATCAGGAAGATAAGTTAATGAACTACTGGATCATTTGCTTTGATACGGTTTAAGCGGTACGTTAAGACCATCTCAAAAGCTACATAACCTACGAAAATGATAAATCCAGGTTGCAATGAGGTGTAGTTTACTGTCGTAGTTTTTAAGAACTCATTGTCGATATTCAGGTTGGACAGCTGACTTTTCAAAATACCGTTCAAACCAATATAAGTCATCGCAATACCAACTACCATCACATCTGCCATATCCCATTTCCCCAGCTCAAAAGTAAGGTATTTCACCACCTTGTTCTGCGACAACTTTTCGTTGCCCAGGATGACAATTCCCTTGGCGATCATTCTCAGCAGAGGAAGGATAATCACAAATAACATAATCAGAATACCCACGAGAACGGCATCAGGTTTTGGTTGTTCAATCAAAGTATGTACAATCCCCATGATACTTTTACTCTGGAAAAATAATACCTGATTTTCAAACGTTACCTTTTTGCCCATCATCATAAAATCAAGTGTCTGGATGCGGGCATCCACATCTATGATTGGTGCTGTCATTCCCACGGCCAGCAAAATAAAGGCGAAACATAAAGACATGATAAACAGCGTATTTTGCAGCTCACGTTTATTTCGCAGCAACCACCAGAGGATCATGACCAGAACCACACAGGCCAGCATGGCATAGGCATAGTTATAGGTGACTTTGTGAATGTCAGCCAGATGGGTGGTAATCTCCTTATCAAAATCTGCGGCATTAGATACCTTATACTTCCCGTATAAACTTTTGGTAACCTGATTATAAGCCACACTCGTACTGTCGTATGTTTCATCCTCCAGCTGGTCTATCTTGCTGCTGGCAATATCTTTTAACCTGTTCACGCTTCTCGGACTGGTCACTTTGTTAACAATCGTGCGGGAGAAGGAAGGTACCTGTTCATACAAGTCCTTCGGATCAACAAACTGGTTAAAAGCAAACTTCTTTAACTTTCCGCCAACAGATTCCTGTGGTTTATTCACTTCTTTGACGATGCTGCTGATCATTCCGCTCAGTTGCTGCTCCACCTGCTTTTGCATGGCTTTCTTCTGTGCCGGAGTAATTTTATAGTTAGTCACCTGACGATCCACTACCGCGCCAATTCTTTCACGCCACTGGTCAAGGGAAAAAAGTCCAAATGTGATGTTGTTAGACATACTGTAATCCTCTTTGATCTGGGTTTGCTCATTTGCAAGGATATCAAGATGATAACCCAACCAGGCTTCCCCGCAAAGAAGTACACTTAACCCAAGAATGAGTAAGATTTTGGACAATCCAAATTTGCCGGTTGTAGTATTTGTTTGCTGAGTAGTCAATGTCTTAAAGTATTAAATAATAATAAGGTTGATGCCTAATGTGAATCGTAGGGAGTGATATACTTCAGGATGGTGGAAAGTATAAGCCCGTATAATACAAAACTGATAAAAATGATAAAGCCGGGTTGCAATGCCGTATTGTTGGTCGTAATAATTGTCAGGAAATCACTTTTCACATTCAGTCCTGCCAGTTGACGTTCCAGCAAACCATTCAAACCGATATACGTCATCATAATGGCAATCACAATCACATCGGCCATACTCCATTTTCCAGATTGAAAGGCAAAGTATTTGATGAATCTGTTCTCTGCAATACTTTTTCTGCCCAGCAGATGTATACCCGTGCTGCTTAGTTTCATAATCGGGAAAAGGATACTGAAGATAAGGATCAGCACACCTACCAGTATAGAATCTATTCCAGACTGGCTGATCAGAATATGCACCACATCTAGTATACTTTTGCTCTGAAAAAATAAAACCTGGTCTTTAAAAACTACATGTTCACCCAGTAACACAAAGTCAAGCGATTTGATACGTGCATCTACCTCAATCATTGAGGCCGTCAAACCAACCGCCAGAAGAATAAATGCAAAGAGGAGTGACATGATAAACAGCGTAGCATGTAAATCTGTCCTCTTGCGAAAGATCCACCAGAGCGACAATACAATTGCGATGCAGGCCAGCATTCCAAAACAATAATTGTACGTCACCTTTTTTATTTTTGCCAGCAAAGAGAGTACCTTCTCATTAAATTCAATTCTGCTCGAAACATGATACTTCTGGTACATACTCTTATTTAAAGCGGTATTTACCTTTGTTGTACTGTCAATATATCCTGTTTTCTGAACTTCTTCAAACTTGCCCAGGGCCATGCTACTGGCCTTCTTTTTGGTAGAGCGATTATCTGCTTTTGCAATCACAGTTTTGGCAAAAGAAGGTACCTGTGCTTTAATTTTGTCGGTATTTACAAAGGTCTTAATGGCCAGTTTTTTGATTTTCCCGCTGAATGTCTTCGATGGTTTATTGACCAGGGCTTCAGCTTTATTGATTACTGCCATAATCACCTCCTCAACCTCCAGCTGTAGCTGTCTTTTCTGTTTTTTTGTCATGCTGAAATCGCGGACCTGATGTTTGATGATGCCGGCGATCTCATCCTGCCATTGGTCGGCCGCAAAGAGTCCGTGCATTACATTGTTGGTCTCGGAATAGTCTTCCTTGATTTCTTTCTGCTGATGCGAAAGCTTGTAGAGTTCAAGGCCAAAGTAAGCCTCTCCAGCCAGCAACACGCCCAGCCCGAGGATTAAAAATAACCGTGCGACATTAAACCTTTTAGTATTTGTAGTTGATTCTTGAGCGGCCAATGGGTTCAAATTATGGTTGTAATTAACCTATAACTGTAAATTTTTGTAAATGTTTGAACATGATCGAACTAAACTTTACAACCTATAGTCCTGATAACGCAAAAAGGCACCCCTGAGGATGCCTTTTTGTATTAAAAAAGTAAACGTTATTTCAGGTCAAACCTGTCCAGGTCCATCACCTTCGTCCATGCCGCCACAAAGTCCTTCACAAACTTATCCTTACCATCTGCGCTTGCGTACACTTCAGCCACAGCCCTCAGCTCAGCATTGGAGCCCAGTACCAGGTCGGCACGTGTAGCTGTCCATTTGATGTTGCCGCTGCTGCGGTCAGTTCCCAGGTAAACTTCCTTGTCTTCAGAAACTGCCTGCCACTTTGTATTCATGTCCAGCAGGTTTACAAAGAAATCATTGCTCAGCAAACCAGGCTGAGTAGTGAGGACACCATTGTTTGAGCCGTCAAAATTCGCGTTCAGCACCCTCAAACCACCAATCAATACCGTCAGCTGCGGGGCTGTAAGCGTCAGCAGATGCGCTTTGTCTACTAACAGCTCTTCGGTAGAGACTCTCAGTTTCGTATTGCGGTAATTGCGGAAACCATCTGCTGCAGGCTCCAGGTAACCAAAAGATTCAGTATCGGTCTGTTCCTGCGAGGCATCTGTACGTCCCGGAGTAAAAGGCACAGTTACAGAAAAATTAGTAGCTTTTTCTACTGCTGCAGCCCCTGCCAGCACAATCAGATCTGCCAGCGAAACTTTCTTTCCATCGCTTTGCGAACCATTGAACTCCTGCTGGATAGCTTCCAGCGCATTCAGGATCTTTTGCAGCTGCACAGGGTTATTCACCTGCCAGAACTTCTGCGGTGCCAGGCGGATACGTGCACCATTGGCGCCCCCACGTTTATCAGATCCGCGGAAAGTAGATGCCGAAGCCCATGCTGTAGACACCAGTTCCGATATACTTAATCCAGAATCCAGGACTTTCGCTTTCAGGGCAGTGATGTCAGCTTCTGAGATAAGCGCATGGTCAACTGCCGGAAGAGGATCCTGCCACAGCAGCTCTTCTGCAGGAACATCCGGTCCCAGGTAACGGGATACAGGACCCATATCGCGGTGTGTCAGCTTATACCATGCACGGGCAAAAGCATCGGCAAACTGATCCGGGTTCTCCAGGAAACGTCTGGAAATCTTCTCAAATTCAGGATCAATCCTCAGTGTAAGGTCCGTCGTCAGCATCGTCGGCAAATGTTTCTTGCTGCTGTCATAGGCATCAGGAATAATCGCTTCCGCATTTTTTGCTACCCATTGGTGTGCACCTCCCGGGCTTTTAGACAATTCCCATTCATAGGCGAACAGGTTTTCAAAAAAGTTGTTGCTCCATTGTGTAGGTGTTGTTGTCCATGTTACCTCCAGCCCGCTGGTAATCGCATCAGGACCACTGCCAGAGCCAAAGCTGTTGCTCCAGCCAAAACCCTGCGAGTCTACATCGGCAGCTTCAGGTTCTTTACCTACATATTCTGAGGGTGCTGCACCGTGAGTTTTACCAAAAGTATGTCCTCCGGCAATCAGCGCCACTGTTTCTTCATCATTCATCGCCATGCGGCCGAAAGTATCGCGGATATCCTTTGCTGAGGCCAGCGGATCAGGGTTGCCATCCGGACCTTCAGGGTTTACATAGATCAGCCCCATATGTGCTGCTGCGAGCGGTTTCTCCAGGTTGCGCGACTGGTGTTTATGTCCATCGGCATCTTCATCAGATACCAGTACCCCATCACCACGTTCGCCCGGCGTACCATCAGCATAACGTTTATCATTACCCAGCCAGGTAGTTTCAGAACCCCAGTAAACAGATTCATCAGCCTCCCAGGCATCTTCGCGGCCGCCGGCAAAGCCGAAGGTTTTGAAGCCCATAGACTCCAGAGCTACGTTCCCTGTGAGGATAATTAAGTCAGCCCATGAGATCTTGTTGCCGTATTTTTGTTTGATGGGCCATATCAGCCTGCGTGCCTTGTCCAGACTCACGTTATCAGGCCAGCTGTTAAGCGGCGCAAAGCGTTGTAAGCCTGCTCCTGCTCCGCCACGTCCGTCGCCCACGCGGTAAGTACCGGCACTGTGCCATGCCATACGGATAAATAAACCACCATAATGGCCAAAGTCTGCCGGCCACCAGTCCTGCGAGTCTGTCATCAGCACCTTCAGGTCAGCCTTCACTGCTTCAAGGTCAAGACTTTTAAAAGCCTCAGCGTAGCTGAAATCTTCGCCCAGGGGGTTAGATAGGGGAGAGTGCTGGCGCAGGATGTTAAGCTTTAGCTGGTTAGGCCACCAATCATTATTGCGGGTACCACCGCCGGCAACATTGTGCTTCATGCTGCCATTGTGAAAGGGACATTTACTGATGTCATTTGATTCATTTTCCATACTTGATAGTTTATATTTTGAATGATACTTGCAAGAAGTAATTGTTGTGCATTATAAAGCTAGGGTATTGAAAGGGATTATCATAATCAATTAAATCTATATTGAATAGTTAAAACCTATTATGACAACAGAATGGAAAAGTTCGGCAATAGGTTTATATCTTTGCAGCAGATGATTACGTTACAAATGAAATTGAAATATAAGGCGCTTATCCTATGCTTTTTAAGCATCATTTCTACCACAAGTTTTGCTCAGAACAAAATGCAGACCCTCGGGGAGCTGGTCAATACCAAAGATCCGGCCTGGCCACTGGTACAAAAGTGGATAGAATCCGCAAAAAATAAAGTAGAAGTATTGCCGGTCGACTCCGCAAAGGGTCAGCAGGCATTATTTGATATGCAGGTATCTACTTACTCTACACTGGGTTCCATCATCTACAATACCGGCGGTATCATGGTGGATAACGGATGGCTCAGAATTTTAGGATCGGGCAGCACCAGGTTAAACCGTAGCGTGCCGGCATGGAATAAGGGGAAAACTATGCAGGAGTATGGAGATAAGCCAGATTACCTGCTCGTAGCAGATGATGCTGCGGGAGGCTTTTTCGCCATTAACTACGGAGCCTTTGGCTCTGATCTTAAAAATATATATTACCTGGCACCCAACAGCTTAAACTGGGAGCCGTTGAATGCCGGGTATGGTGAGTTTATCCTGTTCTGTTTCGACAGCGACCTCTCTAAATTTTATGAAGGTCTACGCTGGACAAGCTGGGACCAGTTTATTGGCAACCTCGATGGTAGTAAATCTTACAGCTTCCGCCCATATTTATGGTCTGAAGAGGGTAAAGACATCAATAAGGCTACCCGCAAGCTGGTGCCGACAAGCGATCTGTACAAATTTAATATCGTCAAACAGAAAGAACTGCAGTCGGCTGTAAAGCCATAGTTTACTTCAGGTTTTCTGTAAAGAAGTCAACCGTACGTTTCCATGCCAGGTCTGCAGCGGCTTTATCATAACGCGGAGTAGTGTCATTATGGAAACCGTGGTTCACGTTTTCGTAGACAAAACCCTGGTATTTTTTGTTATTTTCTTTCAGCGCAGCTTCATATGGAGGCCATCCTTCAGTGATCCTGGTATCCAGTGAAGCATAATGCAGCATCAGCGGTGCTTTGATTTTGGGCACATCTGTAAGCGCGGGCTGACTGCCGTAAAAAGGCACTGCAGCAGCAAGATCAGGTACCCGTACTGCCATCATATTCGCTATACCACCACCAAAGCAGAAACCTACAACACCTACCTTACCATTACAGTCCTTGTGGTTTTTCAGGTATTCAAAGGCGGCGATAAAATCTTCCTCCATCTGGCCTTTATCCCTTTTACTTTGCAGCTCACGCCCTGCTTCGTCATTACCAGGGTATCCACCCAGCGGCGAAAGTGCATCAGGTGCCAGAGAGATAAATCCTGCAAGGGCAGCCCTTCTGCCTACATCCTCGATATAGGGGTTTAAGCCTCTGTTTTCATGAACAACGATGATCCCACCCAGTTTGCCTTTGGCATCTTTCGGTTTGGACAGCAATCCCTTGATCGTTCCTCCTCCTTTTGGAGAGGAGTAGTTGATAAATTCTGATTTCAGTCGGGGGTCATCAGCCTTCACCTGGATGTTGCCTTCGTAATCCGGCATCAGGAAGCTCATCAGCGCCGGTACGGTTAAGCCGCCCACAGCGTAGGCGGATAGTTTTTGCATAAATGACCGGCGGTTCAGGCGGTTATGTGCATAATCATCATACAGGTCGAACACTTCCTGTTTGATTTCTTTTTTATCAATTTTGTTCATAGTAAAAGGCTTTACCCAAAAATAATGATTCTATCCGATAGTTGGCACTTCTGTTTTGCGGACGGCAAAAGCTGTCGCGATGCGTTCATCCGTCATGCCCGTTTGGGTGCTGTAGGCTTGCCTGTACAAACGTAATTTTTCATTGATCACCTGTACCCGGTCGGTAAAGCCTTCAAAATCATTGATCATGCGTTCAGTATCTTCAGCAGAAGCAGCTGTCAGGTCATTAAACCTGAAGTAGATGCCCGCCAGGTCATTCTTAAGTGCGAGCAGATGTTTGAGCTCCTCGATATCGGCCTCATCAATCTGATAAGCCTGCTGCAATAAACTCGTCATGATGCCCATCATCTGCTTGCTGGTATCGTATTTTGCCCAGATGGTGTCATACTCGGCTTCCGACTCAGGGTTGGTGGTAACGATTTCATCAATCGCCACCATATTGATGGTTTCCTGTTCTAAAACCTGGCCGATATAAATCGCCCTGCCATAATGAGCAAACAGCAATGTCAGCTGTTCATTCTTTTGTGTAATGTTTTCCGGTGATTCTTCCTGATGCGTCATATAGATTCGTGTTGGGCGAAACCTACAACAATTTACAGACCATTGATGGCTGAGAGCGTCTTTAAAATTCCATTCTCGGCGATCGCACCCCTGTATCCGGCATATTGTTTTACAAAATCCGGGTATCTATCAAGATTTGCGGAAGCTAAAGGGGAGATGGATAAAAAGCGGAGCACATCATCATGGCTGATCAACTGCCAGTCGGCCGCTGTAATTTTTGGTGCATCAACAGTGTAGGCCTCTCCATTATCGTCCTTACCGTTTTTCAGGTAATGTGCATACGCGGCAAATAGGAATGCTATCCGCTTGGGGCTGCGCTTCTGCTGCAGGATATCCAGCAGGGTGGGCAGGATAAATACCGGAATCTTTGCTCCGCCATGAAAACATAGTCTGGACAGCTGATCGCTCACTGCGGGATTTGCAAAACGCTCAAACAGCTGCTTTTTATAGAGCGATAAGTTGACATCCACAGGAACTTCTACCATCGGACTTACATCGTCGTTCATAAATCCAAGCAGATATGCTTCAAGCACCGGGTCTTTCATCGCAGTATCTACATTCCGGTATCCTGCAAGAAAGGCAGGGTAGGCCAGCATGCTGTGCGAAGCATTCAGAAACCTTAGTTTCAGCAGCTCATATGGAGAGACATCGTCAACAAAGTTCACTCCGGCAAGTTCCCATTCGGGCCTGCCTGCACAAAAGTTATCCTCAATCACCCATTGGGTAAAATCTTCTGCATATACAGGGATAGCATCTTCGATACCACTGTCCTGGTTCAGCCTTATCTTATCTTCTTCGCTCACCGCGGGTGTAATCCTGTCCACCATAGAATTGGGGAAGGATACGTTTTCGCCTATCCAGCTGGCGAGTTCAGGATCAAGTTTTTCTGCAAAGGACAGGAAAACATACTTTGTGACGTCTCCGTTATGTTGCAGGTTGTCGCAGGAAAGCACTGTGAAAGGCCCTGTGCCAGATTCCCTGCGCCGGCGTAATGCCGCGGTAATGTATCCAAATGCTGTGCGCGGACTGTCAGGATGTTGCAGGTCATGTACAATATCTTCATCATCAGCCATGAATTTACCATGCTGATCCAGTTTATATCCACCTTCGGTGATGGTCATCGAAACGATCCTGATGGCAGGATCTGCCAGTTGGGTCATGGCCTTTTCTACGTCAGCACGTGCCGGGATGTAGTCCACGATCGCACCGATCAGTGAGGTTACAATCCCTCCGTCAGCCGCATATTCTGTCAGGGAATACAGGTGATCCTGGTCCTTGAGGTGTGCATTCATTGTTGCACCGGATTTGGTGATGCCTATACCTACAATGCCCCAGTCCTCATGCCCCTGTCCGCTGTTCAGCAGCTTATGGGTGTAGTAAGCCTGGTGCGCACGATGGAAATTTCCGACGCCAATATGCGCTATACCGGCTTTGATATTTCCGGGCGTGTAGTTTAATTTCTGGATGGTAGGGCTAAGCGTGTTTTGTTCTTGAATATCTTCTCTCATAAATTAGTTTAAATAGTAAATGCGTATGTGAATAATACAGGCAGTCAGCTATTTAATTAATTCATGGCGTGTTTTTGGAATTTCTCCAGTGCAAGGTCATAAGTTGTTTTGCTGGTCTGGTCTTCAATTTCCATGCAATTGATCAGGCAGTCAGCCCCTCCGAATTTATTTTTTACCAGACTGATAAATTCAGTGAGGTCAAATTCTTTGCTCAAGTCAGCTTCTACATAGTAAGCTTGCTGTTCAGGTGCTGCTTTGGCAATTTCATTCACACATTCATCCAGCTCTTTCCTTTTATCACCTACCAGCAATACGCGGTTATACTGATTGATAAGATCTTTCACAGCCTGCATGCCCTGTTCTGAGTTTGCATTTAATACTACTGCTAAGGTTTGTTTTTCAGTAATCATAATTTTAAAAGTGTTAATTCATATAATCGGAGGCAAAGTTCGGGCTTATAACTATGGCATAGCTTGTACTTTGATAAGATAATAATGAACAATTAAAACATCTGCTTAGCTATTTCCGGAATGCTCACGCAGATAAGCGCCCGGTGAGAGCTGGTGGTGTTTTTTGAAAAACCTGGATAAGTGGCTCTCATCGGCAAATCCAAACTCTTCTGCCACCTGCCTGATCGTAAACTGGCTCGACTGAAAACGGAGTTCTATCAGTGAGGCTTTATACTGATTGACATACTGGCTGTAGGAGATGTTGTATCGGCGTTTAAAATAGGCACTGAAGTATTTTGGTGCAATATTAAAATGCAGGGAGATGTTAGCAACCTTGAGGGCAGCCGGACTGTAAATCTGATCATGGATATAAGAGATCAGGGTTTCCTGCGCCGGATCAATCAACGACAAATTGATGGCCATCGTGCTGATACTGTTTTTGACCACTGCGATGATGGTAAGGATAAGGTGATAAATGATCTGTGAATGGCTGTTGTCCTGATCACTGTGCGAGGCCAGCAGGATGCTGTCTATGCTGGTTTTTAAAATCTCTGAATTTGGATAGATGATTTCCAGTTTATTTTCCTTCAGAAGTTTATTCCTCATGATATGGATGGCTTCGGCTGTGGTGAAATCATCCTGACCGGGTTGCTGGAAAAGTTTAAAGTAGGCATCTGTAAATTTGATAAATACAAAACGTGTTCTTTCTGAGATATCAAAAGTATGACTGTCTTCAGGGCAGAGGAGGAAGAGATCGCCGGTGGTATATTCCAGTACACTGTTATTGAGAAAATGCTTTCCGCTACCCTGATAAATGTAGCCCATTTCGAAATAAGTGTGGCCATGACTTTCCATGTGGAATACAGATTCCTCAAAGTCGTGGATCACCAGTGCCTCAAATTGTTTCAGCGTGCGCATAGCTGCAATAACGGCATAATTATTAGAAAAACTGACATGTTCATCTCCTATTCCGGATAGAGCGAGGGGCAATACTGGCCTGGTTTATGGGGTTAAACAGGTAATTATTTAAATTTATAAATCTTTTATATGACGTCATTTGAAGCGCTAGGATACATTGCCACATTTTTTACAACAGGTGCATATGTTCCACAGGCTTATAAAATTATCAAAACAAAATCTACACAAAGTTTATCAGTCCCCACCTATGTTATGATTGTGATGGGCAGTATGTTATGGGTCTACTATGCTTATACCCGACAGGATTTTCCGGTGGTGATTGCCAATGGTGTAACCGGACTCCTCAGTTTAATAATCCTGATTATCAAATTTGGATCAAATGATAAGTTGCCTGCTGAAGAAGCAGCGCCGGACGAACTGCCGAAGAGCCCGCTGACATAAACGCTTTGTCGTATTTACCCCCGCATATTGTCTGATTTACGGAGCAATGTCAGTTGCCGGAATGTCTATCTTTAGTCAACAATTCAAAACTTACCATTATGGAAACAGCAGTTGACAATACCAGAGAATTTTTGATGTCCGTGATTGACGCCTTTGATAAAAACGATGTAGACCTGATCCTCAGCCATCTTGCAGATGATGTGGAATGGACGATCGTTGGCGAACAGAGATTTTCGGGTAAACAAAGCATCGGAGACTTTTTCAGGGCCTTTCCGGACATGAAGATGATCAGCTCTACCAAAGATCATATTATCATCAGTGGCAATAATGCCGTTGTTGACGGAGAGGTGCAATGCATCAATGAGGGTACCGGTGTTCACCATGATATGTTTTACTGCGATATCTATGATTTTAAAGATGGCAAAGTTCAAAAGATGACCTCTTATACTGTGAATAAGAAGAAAGCGGAGCCAGAAGCAGAATCGTAGTACAATTTTTACATGTTGACATAAGGGGCAGTTTGTATCAGGATTCTACAGTTTGAACTGCATCAGATACATCTCCCCAATTTCTTTGATCTGCAATCAGTTATTGTAAAAATAACACCGTTTGTTAGTGTTATTTTTACAATATCAAATCCCTTCATATTTAAGCAGATAGGGCAGTATTTGAATTTTTTTCATTTTTATTGGTTCATTGTATGCCAGAACTGGTTTTTAGCAGTTCACTGCTATATTCTGGCATAATTTTGGTCAAAGCATATTTGATGTAAAGCATTATTAGCTAGGAAAGATATTTGAGGCGCCGGTTGGCCTATTTTTTTGCGATTTGTGATAGAATAAAGCTTTACTGTCTTGTATACTGGATTATTCGGCTTGAACTTAATCTTTACGATCAATTAATTAATGAAACACTTTTTGAAATCTTCAGTAGAAGATTTCAAATGATAATAAATTTTAATCTGCCGAATTTATGAAGATCCTGCTGAGTTACCTTAAGAAGCATAGATGGACAGTCGTCCTTGCCTTGTTAATGACGGCTATCAATCAAAGCTTTTCTTTGGTTGAACCACTGATAACCGGTAAACTTGTCGACGACTATATCAATAAACGCGACCTCCTTAGCAGGCATGAATATTTCTCGGGAATTTTAACCCTCATCGGTTTGGGAATTGGCGCCGCCTTCCTGTCCCGTATTGCCAATAACTTTCAGGATTATTTTACCATCACCGTAGCTCAGAAAACAGGCGCAGAGATGTATGCAGACGGTATGAAACACTCTCTCGCTATGCCATATCACGTGTTTGAAGAGCAACGCAGTGGCGAGAAACTGGATACGCTGCAAAGGGTGAGGAGTGACTCAGAAAACTTTATCAAATCCTCGATCAATGTCACTTTCATGGCCTTGTTCGGGATTATCTTCGTTAGTGTTTATTCTTACTTTATAAGTTATAAAGTAACTATAGTATTTGTACTGGCAGTTCCTATCATCACCTATCTGAGCTGGGTACTTTCCAAAAAAGTAAAGGTCATCCACCGTGCGATTATCCTGAAAACATCAGTGCTGGCAGGACGTTCTACAGAATCGCTGAGGAATATTGAACTCGTAAAAAGTCACGGTTTGGGCGAGCAGGAAATTGAGCGCTTAAATATGGCTACCTACAAAATCCTGAACCTTGAGGTGGTTAAAACAAAGATACTGAGGATGCTTAGTTTCATACAGGGCAGTACCGTAAACATTGTCCGCAGTACCATGATCGTAGTGATGCTGATGCTGATCTTCGACAAGGAGATCTCTGCAGGTCAGTATTTCAGTTTCCTGCTGTACTCTTATTTCCTTTTTGGTCCGCTGCAGGAGTTTGGCCATATGGCACTTACATGGCGTGAGGCTCAGATCTCTCTGGCTAACTTTAAGAGGATCATGGCAATGCCGATAGAGCGTATTCCTGATGCGCCGGCACCTTTAGACAAGATTGAACATATTCAGTTCAAAAACGTATTCTTCAAATACAAAAACAGTAACCGTAATGCGCTGAACGGCATTTCTTTCCATGCAGAAGAAGGCGAGACCGTTGCTTTTGTTGGTCCTTCGGGATCGGGTAAAACAACTTTGATCAAGCTCCTGGTAGGATTATACAAACCTTTCAAAGGGGATGTTCTCTATAACCAGACCCATACTGATGATATCCACCTGGATCAGCTGCGCCGTAAAATTGGTTTCGTAACCCAGGATACACAATTGTTCTCCGGAAATATCAGGGACAACCTCAGATTCGTTAAACCAAACGCGACCGATGAAGAATGTTATGATGCCTTGAAAAAAGCCGCGTGTCAGTCGTTATTATCCCGTGCTTCAGATGGTCTGGATACGCTGATCGGTGAGAGCGGAGTGAAAGTGTCGGGTGGGGAGAAACAACGTTTGTCGATCGCCAGGGCATTACTGCGTAATCCGAATATCCTGCTGTTCGACGAAGCTACTTCAGCATTGGATTCACTGACCGAAGAAGAAATCACAAAAACTGTAAACAAGCTTTCTGAGCTTAAAGACCATATCACCCTGATCATTGCACACAGGTTGTCAACGATCATGCATGCCAATCGTATTTACGTTCTTGAGAACGGACATATTGTTGAAAGCGGTAACCATGACGATTTGCTGGAGCAAAAAGGATTGTACTACGCGATGTGGCGCCAGCAGGTTGGTAAACGTAAATTGGTAGAAGAGCTGAACAAGCTGGATGCCCTGATGGAGAGCTAAGCCCGCTGCTGATATCTTTTCCATAGCGGTACCAGCAAAATGAGCAGTACCATACTCGATGCCAGTGCAGTGTAGCTCAGGATGTGAAATTTCTGATCGGTAATACCTGTATGGAACAGCACTTTCAGTTGCGAGCCGGAAAGGATAGCCCCGAGGTAAGCAAAAGTTCGGTACAGCCCAAATGATACCCCTTTCTGGTCCAGCGGAGTCTCTGCATTCAGCAGGGCCTGGTTCGCGATCAGGTTTATTCCTTCGGCAATACCCATTATAACGGTGATCAGCACAATCATGATGACAGTGATATCGGCATTGAGCATAAACATGCCCCCGCATGTTGCCAGCATGAATAGCACTCCAAGTAAGTTTTGTTCAAACAGTTTCTGGCTCCTGGAAATCAGCAGCCCTACAGCAATCGCAACAATAGAGTCTGGCAGCATGAATAAGCCTGTTTCTGCCGGATTAAAATGTCGTACGCCCTCCAGCCATTGCGGAAAGCCATATAACATCGTATAGAGAATATAACTCGTCGCAAGTGCCCTGATATAAACCAGCAGCAGCGAAGGATTGGCGGCGAGCAGGCGGACATCAATAAAAGGATTTTCCTGCCTGCGCTCCCAAAGTATCATCAGTATAAACAGAGCAGCTACGGTTATCATCATCTGCCAGTTAAAGCTATGCTGTATCAGTAAAAACAAAAGCGAGAGCAGAAAAAGGGTGAAAATCAGGATACCTGGCACATCCAGCCTCTTCAGCAGTTCTCTCGTACTCAGTTTTTCTTTAACCGGATCGTTTGGAATCGCTTGGGAAAGGTAAACGGCAACGATCACCCATGGGATATTGATCATAAATATCCCTTGCCAGCCCAGCCACTGCGTCAATAACCCACCCAATACGGGGCCCAGGATCATACTCACCTGTGCTGAAATGCCCACCAGTCCCAAAACATTGCCTGGAACAGACTGCCCTTGCGCTGCATATTTTTTATTGAGCAGTGCCATTGATGAGGGGTACGAAGCGGAGGTGCCAAGACCAAGGATAATCCTGGATGCAACCAGCCACTCAAATCCCGGAGCAAACATCCCTACAAGCGCCGCGATCAGCACCAGTCCGAAGCCCAGCAGATTGATCGTTTTAGCACTAAAGATGTCCGCCAGCCGTCCCATGAGCGGCTGGGCGATAGTAGAGGTCACGTAAAGAGAAGTCACCAGAATTGCCCCTGATCCAATGCTGATCTGAAATGAGTTGCATAAGGGAATGAGTGCCGTGGCCAGCATCGTAGAATTAAGCGGATTCATCATCGTTCCCAGCACAACCGGGAGCATGAATCTGTAGGGGAAAGGCGCTCTCTTTACTTCGGGCATGTTAGTGGATATCTGTACCCAATGTCAGTTCAGCTAGTTTTTTGATCACTTCTGCTGTACTTCCTGTTTCTCCTACACGCGGGAAAATAAACTTCAGGCTATGCTCATGTGCCGGCAGGTGCATGTCCGTCATCGCATCCGTGGCGAAAGTGATGTTATAACCCAGACGGCTGGCATCTCTGGCGGTACCTTCCACACCGATACTGGTCGCTATACCGGCCAGGACAATGCTGGTAATGCCTAATTTCTGCAGCTGCTCATGGAGGTTGGTATCGTAAAAAGCGCTCCAGCTGGTTTTGGTAATATAGATATCATTTGTCTCCACAGGTAGTTCAGGCATGAGGTCGAAAAAGCCGTTTTGTTCCATAGCTGTTTTTGCTGCGGCGATGGCTACTTCACCTTTTGGTGCGGTAGATTCTTCTACGCGGGTTTGCGTCCATTTGGCTCCCAGTGGATTGACGTTAACCAGCACCACCGGTAGATTTTTACTTCTGAAAGCTGCGATCAGTTCTGCTGATTTGGCCACGATAACTGCTGAAGGATGGGCTACGGGAAGGGCGGTAATACCTTTTTGCAGGTCGATTAATACCAGTGCGGTTTTGGGATCTAATTGAGTGATCATGATTTTTTCTGTTTTTTTATTTGTATTCTATCAGTTTATCCATGAGTGCCACGGCTTGCAGCAACAACTTTTTGTCTGCGGCTGTAAGACAATGTTCAATGGCTTCGTTCAGCCATTCATCACGCTCATGCCTGGTTTGGTCAACCATTTCTTTTCCGTATGGGCTGAGTGAAACTGCGATTTTTCTTTTATCTGTTTCAGAAGGAATTCTGATGATGAGCTTAGCCTCCTCAAGTTTATTGATGATCTGCGACATCGACTGCGCTTTGATCTTGACCATTTCTGCCATTTGTGAAGGAAACAGTGGCTGGTGGTTGTACAGATTGGAGAGGGTAGTGATTTCCGTGATCGATAAATTATCGATCGTATTGATTTGCTGTCTGAGCCTCTTGAATAAATGCGAAGTGGCAGTTCTCAATGCGGAAGCAAGGTGGGTGTTTTTAGACATATTTGTAAGACAAACTTATAAGTTTACCTTACAAATATAGGTGTTGTGATGGAGAGCAACACAAGAATTGTGAAATTAAATTTAAGGGTAGTCCAAAATAGCAGATTGAAGTTATGTAAATTGAAAACAGAAGCTATGTAATTTCAAAATAGGATCTATGTAAATTCAAAATGAACTCTATGTAATTTCAAAGTAGAGTAGTAAATTTACTGAATATTAGTCAATTGCATATATGTATATTTTTAGACAAATTTCCAATATAATTACATCTCAATTATCAAAATTTCCTGTGCTGGCGGTAACCGGACCAAGACAATCTGGTAAAACTACCATGTTAAAAGAGATATTTTCAGCATACAGGTATATATCACTGGAAGATCCTGATATCCGCTCATTTGCGATGGATGATCCTGTTGGATTTCTGAATGAGTATAGTAGCAAGGTCATATTCGATGAAGTGCAGCGTGTACCGCAATTGTTTTCATACATTCAAAGCAGGGTAGATGCCTCAGGGCAGATGGGGCAATTTATTTTGTCGGGCTCTCAGAACTTTCACTTAATAGAGCGTATTACACAAACACTTGCCGGCAGGGTTGCTTTGTTTAAATTGCTTCCTTTAGATTTTTCTGAACTGAAAGCAGCATCAATTTTTGATCCTTCATACACGAAAACGCTCATCAGGGGTTTTTATCCTGCCATATTTGACCGCGACATTGACCCTGTAATATTTTATGCAAACTATGTTCAGACCTACATAGAAAAAGATGTTACTGAATTATTAAATATTAAGGATTTGAGGGCTTTTCGCACATTTCTTGGATTATGTGCAACCCGTTCAGGCCAATTACTCAATATCTCTGGTTTAGCCAATGATTGTAATATATCTCAACCAACAGCAAAGTCATGGTTATCAATCCTGGAAAGCAGTTACATTATTTTCCTGCTCCAGCCTTATCATGAAAATTTTAATAAAAGGCTTGTGAAAACAGCCAAATTATACTTTTATGATAGTGGACTGTTATCTTATCTTCTTGGAATAAGATCCTCTGAGGAACTCGTCGAAAACAGGTTAAAAGGCAATCTTTTTGAAAACATGATTGTTGCAGAATTTCAAAAACAGAATTATCATATGTACCTGCATCGTGAGTATTACTTCTGGCAAGACAGTAACTCCCATGAAGTAGATATTCTTTTAAAAACCAATAGTGGATTTGATATCTACGAGATCAAGGCGACAGAAACTATTAAGCCATCTTTATTTGAAAAAATGAATTATTTTGAAGAATTGGCGAAACCTGCCAAAGTCAATAAAACTCTAATTTATGGTGGTAACAAAGATCAGAAAAGAAGTAATTATAAGATCTCAAGCTGGATGCCCTGATGGAGAACTAAAGAGTTCTCCCGGGATATTGCTGTAAGGCTACCGTCAGGCAGTCCATTGCTTTATTCAGATCATCAATATTGATCACATAGGCCATTCTCACTTCCTGTTTTCCGGAGCCGGGAGTAGAGTAAAAGCCTGTTGCAGGTGCCATCATCACTGTTGCCCCTTCATGGTCAAACTTCTCCAGTATCCACTGACAAAAGGCATCAGCATCATCAATAGGGAGTTTGGCAACCACATAAAACGCCCCACCTGGATTTGGGCAAAATACACCATCGATGCCATTAAGGCGTGAAACCAGCGTATTTCTGCGTAACGTATATTCTTTGTTTACAGCTTCAAAGTAACTGTCCGGCGTATCTACTGCCGCTGCTCCTGCGATCTGCTCAATCTGTCCTGCACATAACCTTGCCTGGGCAAACTTAAGAGCCGACTTAATCACTGCCTTGTTTTTGGTGATGAGACATCCCAGACGGGCACCACAGGCACTGTAACGTTTGGAAACTGTATCGATTACAATCACATTCTCCTCAATACCATCAAGATGCATCGGAGAGCTGAACTCCTGACCGTCATAGCAGAACTCCCTGTAAGCTTCATCACAGAACAGGAACAGGTCGTGCTTAAGGCAGAGCTCTTTCAAAGCGAGCAGTTCTTCCTTCGAGTACAAGTACCCTGTCGGGTTATTGGGATTACAGATCATGATGCCCCGTGTTTTTGCGGTAATCACTTTTTCAAAATCTGCAATAGGGGGCAGGGCAAAGCCAGTCTCGATAAACGAGAGAATAGGTTTTACCACCACATTACTCATACAGGCAAAGCCGTTGTAATTTGCGTAAAAAGGCTCCGGGATGATAATCTCATCACCTTCATCAATGCAAGTCTGCATAGCGATAGTAATCGCTTCAGAACCACCTACAGTTACGAGAATATCTTCGCTCGTGATGTTGTATCCAATTTTGTTGTAGTACTCCGCCAGTTTGGTACGATAGGCCAGCGTGCCTTCAGATTCAGTATAAGCCCAAACGTTGAAGTCGATATTTTTTACCGCATTCAACATCCCCTCAGGGGTAGCAATATCCGGTTGTCCGATATTTAAGTGGTAAACCTTTTTGCCTTCCTTTTTTGCCTGGGCAGCAAATGGGCTAAGCTTTCGTATAGGTGAAGCGGGCATTTGGGACCCTTTTTCTGATATATATGGCATGGCGCAAAAGTAAAAAACCTCGTTGACTAACGAGGTTTTTATAAATAAAATATTTTATGAGTAAATTATTTACTGCTTGCAGCTACGGTCTCGCCTTTGATGTACAATACTTTAGTTGTCGTTTTCGCATTTGAAGTGATCGTAATGCTTTTGCTGAACGGCAGTGGTGTACCTGCAGGAGTGTAGGTAACTTTAATTAAGCCTGATTGTCCTTTCTGAACCGGAGTTTGTGTGTACGTTGGAACGGTACATCCGCAGGTAGTTTCTACCTTGGTTAAGATCAATGGTTCTTCACCCACATTTGTAAATTTGAAATCTACAGATACCGGTTTGCCCATTGGAATTTTTCCAAAATCATATGTTTCTTTTTCGAACTTAAATTCAGCTGGTTTACTTTGCGCAAATGAGGTAACGCTCAGACCTAAAGCAAAGGTTAATAGTACAATTAGCTTTTTCATATATGTATGTTTTAAACAAATTTACTGAATTACTTCACAATTCAAAGCACCAAACTAATTTATATATTGCGACACTTGTCCGGCCATAATTTATTAAATTCGTATCTTTGCCCAATAAACTTTTGTTTCTATGATGCTAAATAACAAACTTACAACGAACCCTATCGATGCTTCAGAATTAAGTTTTGAAGCCTTTAAAACGATTGTGATAGAGGACTATAAGATTGCTTTCGAAAGCAGACAAGCGAGTTTATTAGGCCGAAAGGAAGTTTTAACGGGTAAGGCTAAGTTTGGTATTTTTGGCGACGGTAAGGAATTGCCGCAAATCGCTATGGCCAAGGCATTTAAGAATGGCGACTGGCGTTCGGGTTATTACCGCGACCAGACCTTCGCCTTCGCTACAGGCATCTGTACCATGAAGGAATACTTCGCACAGTTGTATGCGAATCCTGATGTGGAGGCCGATCCGGCATCGGCCGGCAGAAACATGAACTGCCACTTTTCTACCCGTTCCCTCAATGAGGATGGCTCCTGGAAAGACCTTACCAAAATGAAAAATTCTTCGTCGGATATCGCCCCTACAGGCGGCCAGATGGCCCGTTTGGTAGGTTTGGCCTATGCGTCGAAACTCTATAGAAAGAACCCCGAACTGGATTACCTGAAGAACTTTTCTGTAAAAGGGAACGAAGTTGCTTTCGGCACCATCGGCAATGCTTCTACCTCTGAAGGAGTGTTTTTTGAAGCGATTAATGCTGCGGGTGTATTACAGATCCCTATGGCTATCTCCATCTGGGATGATGCCTATGGTATCTCAGTACCTGCGAAATACCAAACTACAAAGGAGGACATCTCCGAAGTGTTGAAGGGCTTTCAGCGTGATGAAAACGCTGATGGATATGAGATTTTTAAGGTAAGAGGATGGGATTATCCCGCTCTGTGTGAGACTTATCAGCAGGCGATACAAGTCTGCCGTGACGAACATGTGCCGGTGATGATCCATGTGACGGAACTGACTCAGCCACAGGGGCATTCTACTTCGGGGTCCCATGAACGATACAAAGAGAAAAGCCGCCTGGAGTGGGAAAAAGAATACGATTGTATCCGCCAGATGCGTATCTGGATGCTGGAGTCTGCCATCATTGATGAAGAGCAGCTGACGGAACTGGAAAACACGGCGAAAAACTTTGTGCGTGATGCCCAGAAAGAGGCCTGGAACGAGTTCCTCGGTGATATTAAAATTGAGAAAGATGAGGCGATTTCACTCATCAATAACCTCGCTGCTTCAAATTCGTTACTCAGTAAAATTACTGCTACACTGTCGGGAACTCCCGATGCACAGCGAAAAGAGATCATCTCTGCTGCCAGAAAAGCTTTACGCATTACCCGCGGAATAAGCTCTGCAGAACGTGAGCAGCTACTGACATGGTACGACAGGCAAAAGTCTGATAACAAAGAACGATACAACTCCAAACTGTTCACAGACGGGAAGGAAAGTATCGATACGATAGCGCTTACTGAAGCCTCTTACCATTACGATAATAAAATGGTGGATGGCCGTGAAGTGCTGAACGCCTGTTTTGATGCCAACTTTGCGCGTGATCACCGTCTGGTAGCCTTTGGTGAAGACCTGGGCGCCATAGGTGACGTCAACCAGGGATTTGCAGGGCTGCAGGCCAAATATGGCGACCTGAGGATTACGGATACGGGAATCAGGGAAATGACGATCATAGGGCAGGGAATAGGGCTCGCTTTACGCGGACTCAGACCTATAGCCGAAATCCAGTACCTGGATTACCTGCTTTATGCCATCAATGTATTGAGTGATGATCTTGCCAGCCTTTCTTACCGCACCAAAGCAGGACAGAAAGCGCCACTGATCATCAGGACCCGCGGGCACCGCCTGGAGGGCGTATGGCACTCCGGATCGCCTATTGGAATGATCCTGGGATCACTCCGTGGATTACACCTCTGTGTGCCGCGTAACATGACGCAGGCAGCAGGAATGTACAATACGCTTTTGCGTGCCGATGAGCCTGCATTGGTCATTGAGTGCCTGAACGGTTACCGGCTTAAAGAAATGATGCCTGATAATGTGGGCGACTTCACCGTGCCTTTGGGCAAGGCCGAAATCGTCAGAGAAGGTACAGATATTACAATTGTCTCTTACGGTTCTACGCTTAGGGTAGTAGAAGAGGCTGCCGAGGAGCTGGCGCTGATGGGTATCTCTGTAGAGATCGTAGATCCGCAAACGCTTCTCCCATTTGATACAGAGCACCTGTGTGCGGCTTCACTAAAGAAAACCAATAAACTGCTGATTGTTGACGAAGATGTTCCGGGAGGAGGCTCTGCATACCTTCTGCAGCAGATCCTGGAAGTTCAGGGAGGATATTACCACCTGGACGGACAACCGCAGACTTTATCGGCCAAGGCGCACCGTACTCCATATGGAACCGATGGGGATTACTTTACCAAACCTTCGGCAGATGATGTGGTAGAAGCGGTATATGGAATGATGAACAATTACAATGAAACAAAATATCCGGCCATTTATTAACAGCCGGATATTTCTAATATAATTTTTACAACTGGCTTGCCCTGTGTCTCAGGAGCTGATCTGCCAGTACCAATGCTGCCATTGCTTCAACGATCACAACGGCTCTAGGAACAACACATGGATCATGTCTTCCCTTACCTTTGATCTCAGCGGCTTCGCCAGCGGCATTAACTGTCTGCTGGTTGTGCATAATGGTGGCTACAGGTTTAAAAGCGACTGTAAAGCCGATTTCCATACCATTCGAAATACCACCCTGGATACCTCCGGAGAAGTTGGTCAGCGTTTTAGGCCCTTTATCTCCATCGGTTAAGAAGATATCATTGTGTTCCGATCCGCGCATTTCACTGCCGGAAAATCCTGAACCATATTCAAATCCGTGTACAGCGTTGATGCTCAGCATCGCTTTGCCAAGCTCCGCATGCAGCTTATCAAAAACAGGCTCTCCCAATCCCGGAGGGCAGTTTTGAATCACGCAGCTTACTTTTCCCCCTACAGTATCACCATCTTTACGGACCTGGTCAATAAATTCAATCATTTCCTTAGCTGTAGCCGGGTCAACACAGCGGACGATATTATCTTCGCGCTGGGTCAGCAGCTCTTCAGCACTCAGTGCCTGTAAGTTTGGAGCGTTGATCGTCCCTACGGCAGAAACATGGGCAAAGATATTGATGCCGTAATGTTTCAGCAGCAGCTTGGCAATGGCACCTGCTGCAACACGTGCTGCAGTTTCGCGTGCCGAAGAACGGCCTCCGCCACGGTGATCGCGGATACCATATTTGGCATCGTAGGTATAATCTGCGTGCGAAGGGCGGTAAACAGTTTTGTTATGTTCGTAATCCTTTGAACGGTGGTCTTCATTAGGGATCAGCAAGGCAATAGGTGTCCCTGTGCTTTTGCCTTCAAAAGTTCCCGAAAGGATCTGTACCGTGTCGCTTTCCTTACGCTGTGTAGTGATCTTGGATTGTCCCGGACGGCGCTTATCGAGTTCCGACTGGATAAAATCGAGATCTATCGGGAGCTGCGCAGGGCATCCGTCAACTATAACGCCAATGGCTTCACCATGTGATTCTCCAAAAGTAGAGATCCTGAATAAATGCCCAAATGTATTACCTGCCATTTTGTTTTATGTTAAAGTTCAGTTACTGTAAAACCAGCTTTCTGCAGATCTTTCCAGAAATCGGGATAAGATTTTTCTACTACCTGGTAGTCCTCTATTTCAACCTCTCTGATCAGCAGACTCAGTGGCGCAAAGGCCATAGCCATACGGTGATCATCATAGGTAGCAATTGTAATTTTCTCCGGGAAATGCAATCCTGAGCAGTCCAGCGTGTACACTTCGTTATCCTCATTCAGGAGCACACCGATTTTCGCCAGTTCTGTCTGCAGGGCAAGCACCCTGTTTGTTTCCTTGATCTTCAGCGTTTCCAGTCCGGTAAAGGCCAGGTTTAAGCCCTTTGCAGCAGCGCAAACAATGATTGTCTGTGCCAGATCCGGGCAGTCCTTCAGGTTTAACACTTCCGTTACGGCATCCTCAGCGGCAGACAC
This sequence comes from Pedobacter sp. MC2016-15, assembly GCF_026239695.1. Classification (GTDB taxonomy): domain Bacteria; phylum Bacteroidota; class Bacteroidia; order Sphingobacteriales; family Sphingobacteriaceae; genus Pedobacter. The sequence goes on from NZ_JAPIVS010000004.1 coordinate 305,115, forward strand.
CAGGCGGATGCCATCTCTGCTGCGCGAAGTACTTACGCCCAGCGGGATCATGATCTGCTGGATCTCGCTGTCGCCCTGCAGGCTTTCTTCACGCAGGTTTGGCAAGGTGATATCTGCTTTATCGGCAAGTGCCGCGATGCTGTACCAGTAAGAAGCAGCACTCCAGTCAGGCTCTACTACGAGGGTGGCCGACTGATGTACCTGGTGTTTGATATGGATGGTATCACCTTCCCAGCTGTGTTCAATACCGGCAGAAGCCAGCATGTTCAGCGTCATCTCCAGGTATGGCCTAGAAGTTAATCCACCAGTGATCTGTAAAGAAAGACCGTTTGGCAATGTAGGCGCAATAATCAGCAAAGCTGATAAATACTGGCTGCTCACATTTCCGCGGATAGCCACTTCTGATGGCGTATTTTTTAAACCACCGTTGATCAGCAGGGGAGGGTAACCTTCATTTTTCTCATAGGAGATATCTGCACCAAGACTTTTGAGTGCATCAACCAGGATACCTATCGGACGTTCCTGCATTCTTGAAGATCCTGTCAGTTTAAACTGCTCGGGAATTGTCGATAGGAAAGCTGTCAGGAAGCGCATGGCAGTGCCGGCATGGCCCACATCTACTGTTCTGCGCTCTTCCAGCGAAGCTGTACTCAGCTGTACCAGAATTTTGTTAAGCACTACAGTATCAGCGGCGTCCGACAAATTTTTTGCCGTTACCATTCCCTTGCTCAGGGCGGCAATGATCAGTGCCCTGTTACTCTCGCTTTTGGAACCCGTTAAATTAATAGTTGCATGGATATCCTTTGGTGCTCCAAAGGAAACAACCGCGTTTTTTTTTGTCGTAACCATTTTGCTATAGACAGGTAAAGCATGCAGGAGCTGTATACATCAAAGCTCCTGCAGGTTCCTGTAATGTTATGCTTTTTCGCCTGATGTAGCTTCAACTATTTCTTCTTCAGTTTTTCCTTCATTCATGATCTCAGTTTGTTTTCTGATAGATTCACCATGAACAAGCTCAAGGAATTTCTCTGTAAAGTTCAGGTCTAATTTCAGCGCTCTTGCAAATGCAGTTCCTTTTTTAAGGATCTCATCCCAGCGGTTAACCTGAAGGATAGTCACTTTGTTATCTTTTTTGTAGTTACCGATCTGCTCAACGATAGCCATACGCTCACCTAATTTCTGGATCAGGATATCATCGATTTTATCAATTTTCTCACGTAATTCTACCAGTTTATCAGTAAATGCTTCATTCGGAGATTCCGGGTCGCGCACGTTCAGTTTAGATACCAGGTCTGCAAGAGCTGATGGAGTAACTTGTTGTTTAGCATCAGTCCATGCTACTGAAGGATCGATATGAGACTCGATCATCAATCCCTGCATATCCAGATCCAGTGCTTTCTGAGAAATGTAAGGAATCAGTTCGCGGTTACCGCAGATATGTGAGGGGTCGTTGATGATAGGTAATTCAGGGCATAAAGTTTTCAGCTGGATAGCCATTTCCCACATTGGTTCGTTGCGGAAAGAGCTTTTCTCGTATGAAGAGAAACCACGGTGAATAGCAGCGATTTTTGTGATACCTGCATTGTTGATACGCTCTAAAGCACCAATCCACAAGGAGATGTCAGGGTTTACCGGGTTTTTGATCATTACCGGGATATCGTGACCTTTTAAAGCATCAGCAATTTCCTGTACTGTGAAAGGGTTAGCAGTAGATCTTGCACCAATCCATAGAATGTCAACACCTGCAGCCAAAGCTTCTTCCACATGTTTTGCAGTAGCTACTTCAACAGCTGTTGGTAAGCCAGTTTCAGCTTTAGCTCTTTTCAACCATTCCAGTCCGATGCTGCCGATACCTTCAAATTCTCCCGGACGGGTACGTGGTTTCCAGATTCCTGCTCTTAATACAGACACTTTACCTGTTGCAGCCAGCAAATTCGCTGTAGATACCAATTGTTCTTCAGTTTCAGCGCTACATGGTCCAGAGATGATGAGCGGTTCGTTTTTAAGGGTCAACCAGCTCTCTAAAGGCTGGATATTAAGATTTAATTTCATGATATGGGTAATTAATAGGGGGTTTTCGAATTTGTTTATTTGGGGGTGATTATACTTTGTCGTTTTTAAGATATTCTCCCATGATGTTAAAGTTCACGGTATATTTTAGGGCCTTGCGGATAGCGGTGTCATATTTGTCCATGTCTGTCCATTCTACGTCTACATAAAAGTAGTACTCGTTTCTTCTGCCAAGCACGGGCATCGACTGGATTTTGCTGAGGTTTACCTGGTGTTCTGCAAAGATGTTCAGCACCTGTGAGAGGGCGCCCACGTGGTTGCCTACCTGGAAAACGATTGAGGCTTTGCTGATCTCTTTCAGGTCGTCATTTTTCTCTTTCTGCAGGATCAGGAAACGCGTGTAGTTCTTGCTGTTGGATTCAATTCTTCTTTCCAGGATATTGAGTCCGTATAATTTGGCTGCCAGTGTATTAGCTACAGCCAGGGTGTCTGTTAAACCTTCGTCCTTAATCTTTTTGGCGCAGGCTGCAGTATCGCTGCTTTCTACAATTTTAAGGTGAGGGAAATCATCAAAAAAATCGATGCACTGACGCAGGGCGATAGGGTGTGAGGTCACAAATTGTGCGTCCTCCAGTTTCACCCCCGGCAGGCCCATCAGGTGCAGCTGGATTGGCAGGTAAACCTCGCCTGTAACTGCAAAATTATGTTCCCTGATCAGTGTGTAATTGGGTAAGAGGCTACCTGCAATAGAGTTTTCAATGGCCATTACCACGTAGTCAGCTCCGTTAGCTTCCATCACTTCGCAGGTTTTCTTAAAGGAGTTACACTCAATGGTTTGAATGTCGTTGCCAAAGAACTTGAAAGCAGCTTCTTCGTGAAATGATGCCTTGATACCCTGGATTGCTACTCTTACTGATGTGTTCATTTTAGTATTTATCTGCGTTAATTTGTTGTTAAAGAAGCTTGAAAATTTGCGTTAAAAAAAAAGTCCCGGCTTTAGGCCGGGACTTTTCATATACAATTTATCTTGTTTCTTTTGATTGCATATCAGTCCCGGCTCTTACTAAAGTAGTAGAAGTAACCAAACCAATATGTAGTGATGTTTCTCATTTTTTGTCTTTTGGATTTGTCAAACAAACCGCATTGGTGTTTTTTATTTTTCCAAATGTAGTAACAAAATTTAATTTGTCAATAGTAAAATAAAAAAAATTATTTTTTGTGTGTTTTGACCTGTAATAGTGTATAGGCTTTAACTTAAAATACGGGCTCTTCCTGTTTAGGAAGTACCTTTAGTTTTGGCTTTGGAGCTGCTCCGGCAGTTTTCTGTTCCACACCCGTAGCTTTTTTCTTTTTCTTGAATTTGCGGCCATACCAGATCAGGAAACCTGTAATCGGCAGACTCGCCCCAATTAATGAAGACAGAAAAGCCAGTACTTTACCCGGAAAACCCAGGATACTGCCAATATGGATATCGTAGTTCATCTTGCGCAGCTTACCACCAAAGCCCGAGGCTTCGTAAGATATGGCATATACGCCTTTGCCTTTGAGCTCTTTCAGCGAATGCTGGTCGAACGAATAACTTTGGTTATTATAGAACTGTCCTGCAGTGGGATATACGGTGATACCTATGCTGGCTTTAGCTCTTGCAGTATCAGGGAAAGAATAATAGAATCCTTCAGAACGCGGATGTTTGGCAATTACCTTTTTCCATGCAACGTCCATTGCCTGCTGTGGCGTGTACAGGTGTTTGATGTTTACCGTATCGGATTTGATATCCCTGAATTCTCCCAGCTTTTCACCGCCGGTTGTAGCCCAGTATAAACCTTCACTGTACCATCTGATACCGTACACCATCCCTGTCATGGCAATTGCCAGCAGGAACAGGAGTGAGTAAAAACCCAGTACGTTGTGGAGGTCAAGGTTTACCCTTTTGAAAGAAGCTCCCCACTTGATCTTAAAACTTTTGTCGACCGTACTCTTGTTCCATTTCTTAGGATACCACCAGATCAGTCCGGTGATTAACAACACTACAAATACCAGGGTACCGTAGTTGACAATAGGGCGGCCAACAGCATAGGGCATCCATAAAAAGCGGTGTCCGTTCAGGATGAACCTGAAGAAATCTACATCGCCTTTTTTGCGTATTTCTTTGCTCACTACCTCGCCGGTGTAAGGATTGATATTGAGCGTTACGCCACCACCACCACGACGTCCCTGTTCTTTAGGGTTTCTCAGTGATACAGTTACGGTTCTGCCCTGCTGGTATTGTGCATAGCCGATTACCTTATCGGGATAGAGGTCTGTAGCAATTGCGCTGAGCTGCGAGGGTGTAAGTACAGGTTTATCCTGCTTTTCAATTTTTGTTTCCGGCTCCAGAAGACCCGTAATTTCTTCATTGAAAACCCAGATACAGCCTGTAATACAAACGATTAAAACAATGATCCCGGATACCAGCCCCAGCCACAGATGCAGCCATTTGTTAATGCGGGTAAAGAGAGAATCTTTTGTTTTCTTCTTAAACGGGGGTTTATTGGTTCCTGTGATCATTGCTTTAGTTTGAGATGCGTGAATGATTATTTAATGTTTTGGATCGCAGTTAATGCACCACCTTCAACTTTTACACCTTGTGTAGCTGTAGCGTTTGATGCATCGATTTTGTATACATAGCTGGTACCGTTTTTCAGATTCAAACCATAATAAGCAGTTTTACCATCTTTTGGAGAGTAGTTATTGCTGGTGATGTTGGTAATTTCTGCCGGGATTGGTAATCCGGTAACCAATTTGAACGACTGATCTACAACGTTGATGATAGCCAGTTCATTTCCTACTACATAAGCACCTTTGTCAGCTTTTTTCGATACGTTGGCTACAAAGTTGTTGCCACCAACATAAGTCCAGTTGGTAATTACATAACCATTTGATTTTGTTTCAACGTTGTATAAGTAAGTCTGGTCAAATTCTGTAACACCTGCTTTCAATCTTGTAATTGAAGATGGTTTTGTAGAGTTTAAAATAGTACCATTGCTAGTTGCTACTGAAGAAGAGAAAGCGTAAGTATCACCGTTTTCAACTACTGCCAGACCATCGGTGAAATATCTTCCGATGAAGCTGGTCCTGTTGTCAGTAATCACTTTTTCAAATTTCATGTCCGGGTAAGAGTATACCGCAATCCATGCATTGTCTGGATTTGCCGTACCGAAAGCAGCTCCACAGCATGCTTTGATCGAGAAGAATGGTGCATAAACCTTAGTTCCTACCTGTTTTATCCAGCTAAAGAACGCCGTTTCGCCATTATTTAAAATGGTTTGTGTATTGATTGTTCCCTCGCCTGCAATCAGCATACTATTCGTATTCACACGGTAGTAGTTAGCCAGCGGGTTAGTGATTGCTCTTGGAATTTTTAACATCAAGATATCATCATTTACAGGAGCAAAAGCCTGAACAGTTTCAGATGCAAAGTTTGATAGTTTTGTTAATTTACCATTGGTGATGTTATAGGTAGTTACAGCTCCAGGATTTCCTTGTCCGTAAAGCATGCTGAAAAACTTGTTATTAGCAGTTACATAGTATCTGTAAGTACCGTCTTGCTCAATACCGTTTCCAAGAATGGATACTGTACCTTTTTCAAGGTCACTTGCCGTAAGCAGGTAATCTGCAACACCAGTAGACGCCACAGGTGTAACCGCTAGAATATAGTTTCCGGGATCGTTAGCTACAGCTTCAGAATCGTTACTTTTTGAACATGAAGCAAATACGGCTGCAAAGGCCAGTGCCACGAAGGCTTTTGTAAATTTTGTTTTCATTTTTACTATCGTTTAATTGGTATGTTATTTAGTGGTTTTATTAATAAAATATCTCAGGTTTAAATAGAATCCGCGTCCTGGTTTTTGCAGACTGAAATTGTCATACAGGAAAGCGTTGGTAATGTTTTTTGCTTCTACACCAATGTTATAGCGGCCTCCAGCCATGCTGTAAACAAAGTTCATATCGTGAGAGAATTGCTGCGGAACAACACGTTTTTCATCACCCGCTGCTCTACTACCCAGACTTGGCCAATACAGCCAGAAGGCATGTACATAAAGCAGATTATATCCGATGTTCAGTGTATTTCCTTTTCTGGCTACATCTTTCAGCGTAACCGACACATCTGTGTTTCCAAAGAAATAAGGGATGTTTGGCATCTGATCTTTGTAAAGCGGACTTACCGAAGTATATCCGGGCTCATACATCTGGAGGTTACGCAGGAACTGATAAGTAATCGTGCTTCCGGCAGTTAACCAGTTTTTATAAGAGTATCTGATTTCTGCATCACCGCCCCAGGTGCGTACACCATCTCTGTTGTCTGCAACCAGTTTCGATTGATTAGCGTTAAGCCTGTTGTAGATAAAGTTGTCAGCATGTCTGTAGATCGCATTGGCATTGATCGAGAAATTATTCACCTTATTGAAGCTGAAGCTATATCCGGCACCCAGGTTGATATTGTTACTTTTTTCAGGCTTCAGTGAAGGATTTCCTTCCTGATTTTCTACGTCACCAAAGATCTCCTGTGCGTCAGGCATTCTGTTTGTGAGTTCGTATGAAGCTTTTAACTGTAGATTCCTGTTTAGGAAATAGGTTGCTGCTGTACCATAACCAAATTTTGTAGTTAATGAGCTGGCGTTTGCGCTGTTTCCGATGGTATTATTTTGTGAGATATATTTACCAAATACAGTCGTACTCCATCTATCTTTAACATCGTAGTTATAGCCAAGTCCCAACACGTTTTTCGTGTTCTTTTTGGTAGTTTCGTAGTCGTTATTGGTAGGGTTCAGCTCATCGCTGCCTTTTCTGTTGAAGGTGTTAAATACGTTGCTCAAAGCTACCGACTGGCGTTCGTTGATCTTGTAGTTGAACATCGCTGTTGCGAGTCCGTTGTTGTTCTTGTATTTATACATACTTCTGGAGCGCTCACCACTGTTGGTGCCGGTTGGTTTTGAATTACCAAACCAGTCATACCTTGCATTAACCGTATCAATGTTTTGTTCTGTACCCAAGTTGTAGTTAGCATTAACGGTTACATCTAATCCCGGGATCAGGTTCGTTTTTTTGTATTTCAGCGTAGGCATCAGGATCGTACCTTTTCTGTGCCATGCTCCGAATACCTGGATCATGCGGGCGCCAGTCTGGATTTCCTTGTAGTTCTTACCTGCTGTGAATCCAATCAGCAATTTATCTGCATAACTCTTATCTACCACACCTACATTGGCAATAACCGTTTCGTTGTGATATTTATCATTGAACCTTCTTAGCAGTGCAGCAGGAGCAAAAGCACCAGTATAGATATCTGATGCTTCTACTTTTACTTTGTAGTCATTATCTGAGTAGTTCTGGAAAGCGTTCAGCTGAACAGTTAATCCGTTTTTACTGGTTGCAGCGGCGTTGAGAACACTTCTGTGTGTGTTGAAAGATCCGTAAGAATAAGATACATCAATATAGTTTCTGTAGCGGTCTCCAGTTACGATGTTGATTGCGCCACCCAAGGCATCAGAACCCAGCCACATTGGCACTACACCTTTGTACACCTCGATTCTGTCAGCAATGTTGATAGGAATGTTATTGATCTGGAATGAAGTACCGAAGTTATCCATAGGAATACCATCAATAAAATACTTCACGTGATTACCAGAGAATCCATTGAGTGATAGGTTAAAATTAGATCCTACACCGCCTGATTCTCTTACACGGATACCTGCAACCCTGTCCAGGGCACCAGAGATATCCAGAGTTGAGTTGTACAGCTTTTTGGCATCAATTGCGGTAACGTTAAAGGCCTGTCTGTTGGTTTCCTGAGCAACAGTACGTCCTAAGACATTAACCGTTTCCATTTGCTCCACATTCTCGGTAACCTTGATGCTGAGTTTCAGGTTTTGTCCGGCAGCAAGTTTGATTTCCGTTTTGTGGTCGTTAAAGCCGATAGCCTTAATCAGCACAATATAGTTTCCAGGTTTTACGTTGTTAATCGTAAACTGACCATTCTGGTCAGACACTGCACCATAAGATGTGTTTTGAAGTTTGATTGTGGCAGAATGAACTGGCTCACCGAGGTTGCTTCTAAGGCTTCCACTGATGCTGGAGGACTGAGTTTGAGCCCCCGCGAAAAATACATTGGCGCATAAGATGGCCAACAGCAAAATTTGTTTAAATTGCATTACTTTTAACTACGATTAAAGGTTAGCGGGTTTTGCCCGTTACGCCACACGGGTCCGAAACCGTGTGGCATTTTTATGCGGCAAATATAGTGTTATTTAGACCAGATCCAAATAGAAATCATGAAATATCATGACTATTTTTGAAACTTATCTCAAAATTTTGCTTCGCTATACCGGTTAAACTGTAAAAGTAATAGGGAAAACCCGGGTTAATTACTTAGCCCAGGTTTGATTGTAATATTGCATGCTTTCGCGGATATCGCTTTCAGAAACACGGCAGTTCCATGTGCATTTTCCGATTTTTTCAAGCAGGGAAAAGAGAATATTCCCGTGTTCATTCTTTTTATCACTCTGCATCAGAGATAGCAGCTGATCAAATGATTTTTCTTTAATCTGATAAGCAGGATATACGCTGGCGATATAAGTGCGTACTTCTGCCAGTTCTTCTGCAGAGAGCTCACTGTTTTTATGAGATAACCAGGCTTCGCAGATCATACCTATCGCGATGGCTTCACCATGTGTTAGTGGACTCTTGTCTTTGCTCAGGGAATAACTTTCTACGGCATGGCCGATGGTATGCCCAAAGTTGAGGATCTTACGTCTTCCTTTTTCAAAAGGATCTTCAGTTACCACTTCATTCTTGATCTCCACAGAGCGGTGGATAATTGAAGTGCTTATATTTTGATAATCCTGTGCTTTGAGTTCCTGATAGTATTTCTCATCAGCAATCAGACCGTGTTTGATGATTTCGGCAAAACCTGATAACATTTCCCTTTGGGGTACAGTCTTTAGAAAGGCGGTTTCGATAAATACTGCCTGCGGAAGGCTAAAAGTACCAACCATATTTTTGATGTTATCAATATCAATTCCTGTCTTTCCGCCTACAGAGGCATCAACCTGAGAAAGCAGGGTAGTAGGGATATTGATAAAATCGATACCACGTTTGTAGGTAGATGCTACAAAACCACCCATATCAGTGATTACACCACCGCCCAGGTTAATCATCAGGCATTTGCGGTCCGCCTCAAAATCCAGTAAAGTCTTCCAGATCCCGATACAGAAATCAATGTTTTTATTTTCTTCTCCCGGATCAGTCTCTATCAGGTCGAACCCACTGAAATCATCCAGCATATCCCTGAACACAGGCAGACAGGCTTCGGCCGTATTGCGGTCGGCAAACACGAAAACGTTGCTGTACTTACCTTTTTCTATGATTTCAGCCAGTGGGGCTAATTTGGTATCAAAATATATGTTGTGTCCGGAACTCTCAATTGTATTCATTAAACTATTTTAATTTGGTTTCCCATAAAATCAATTACATCGCCCTGGCGTACTTTCAAACGCTTGCGGTAATCTACGTTGCCATTATACTTGATCAAACCATCTTCTACAACAGTTTGGGCTTCGCCGCCACTTTGCACCAGTCCGGTTGCTTTAAGCAGCTGGATCATAGGGATAAATTCACCTTCTAATTTAAATTCTATCATTGTGCCACAAATTTACAATTAAAAACAAAGCGTTTTACCTTTGGTAGTCGCGGATTTTATATTTTTGCAGCCGTTTGACTAACTTATCAATCCAAATGCAAGTATCCCAAGGGAAAAAATTAAATTTTGATAATACTGAGATCGCCTTCCGAAGTAAATCAAAGAAAGAACTCAACAGCGCTTACTGGCTGTTCAAAGTAATGAGCAGCAATTTTCTTACCCAGGTAGGGCCACCGGTAACCAACCTGTTTTTAAATATCGGGCTTCCTATTCAGGGGCTGATCAAATCTACGATCTTCAAGCAATTTTGTGGTGGCGAAACTATCGCAGAATGTGAAAATACGATTGCACAGCTGGCAGTGGGTAAAGTTGGAACCATCCTGGATTATTCTGTTGAAGGAGAAGAGGAGGAGCATGTCTTCGATTTCACTTGTGCGGAGATTATCAGAACGGTGGACCGTGCTGCGGGCGACAAGCGTATTCCCATTACGGTATTTAAGATCACGGGTATTGCCAGGTTTGCCCTGCTGGAGAAGCTGGATGCAAAACAGGAACTTACTGCAGATGAAACGGCAGAATTTGAGCGTGTTAAACGCCGCTGCGAAAGGATCTGCAGAACGGCTTTTGAAAAGGATGTGCCTGTAATGATCGATGCTGAAGAAAGCTGGATACAGAAAACTATCGATGCTTTGGCTATCGATATGATGATGCTGTTTAACAAAGAAAAACTGATCGTATACAATACTTATCAATTGTACCGCCATGATAAACTGGCGCATATCAAAGCAGACCACCTCATTGCAAAAGAGGCTGGATTTGTATTGGGTGCCAAGATTGTCCGTGGGGCATACATGGAGAAGGAACGTAAAAGGGCAGCCGAAAAAGGATATACTTCACCGATCCAGCCTGATAAAGCGGCTACCGACAAAGATTACAACGCTGCTATTACTTATTCTGTAGAAAATATCAGCCAGATCGGTATCGTATGCGGTACGCATAATGAAACTAGCTGCAGGGTGCTTGCAGAACTGCTGGATACGCATGCGATCAGTCATAACCATCCACATGTGTATTTCTCACAGCTGCTGGGTATGAGTGATAACCTGAGTTTTAACTTATCTGATGCAGGTTATAATGTAGCTAAGTACGTGCCGTACGGACCTGTAAAAGCAGTAATGCCTTACCTGTTCAGACGAGCACAGGAAAATACTTCCATTGCCGGGCAAACCAGCCGTGAGCTGGACCTGATTGCCAGAGAGAAAAACAGGAGAGATTCATAAAGATATTACGTCACACACCTCAGTCGGGTACTGCTTTGACTGAGATTCCTGTGTGATCCCCGAGTGTTTTGTGTGTGCTTTCTATAGCCATACCACAACCTTACTTTAAACATACCGCGGCCTTACCCCAGCTTTACCTTTTAGGTAAGCCTGAGGTAAGGCCGCGGTATGTTTGAGGTATGTGCGGGGTAGCCACGTAAGAAGCTCTTCTAAACCTCTCAGGGAATACACGCAGAGTTCTCTATAACCAATATGAAACCAGTGCAAGATGCAGGTTATAGTTGTCTCATATACAGTGCGCTACGTTTGTATGTGTAAATGTGAAAAAATATTTTTTAGAGCTAAATGTTGTTCTTACTTTTGTGGCATATGGCACAAGAACTCGCTTATTCAGGCAGAATAAATGATCATCTGCGCTTCTAAATCATAAAGATTCCGGTATCCTAATACTCATATTCGAACTCATTTGATTTTAGGCGTAGTTATCATTTCAAAATAAATTAATAGAAATGAAAAATTATAAACTTAATCATAATCAAAATGGGTATTGTAAAAAGAGGACCAGCTACGGGCTGGTCAGGAAAAGTTGGGAATCAGGTGTATTCACAACACAAGGACAGGGAAACAACAGTTAGTGAAGCTCCGGCGGCTACTACTATACCTCCTACAGAATTACAGTCAGCAGTGAGGCGGGACTGTTCACTCTGTTCATACTATTTACCACCGTTAAAGGAATTTGTAAAAGTAGGATCCTGGGCTAAAGGAAAACCGAAAGGACAAACTCCCTGGAATGAGATGGTATCATATGCAAGGAAGAATGCGATTAAAGGAGAATATCCCAATCAGTACCTTGATTTTTCAGAACTTCGAATCACCCAGGGTACCATGTTACCTCCGCAGGATGCAACCGTGCAACTGACCGAAAAAGGTTTTGCCTTTGCGTGGAACCCTGAAAACATTACTGATGAAGACCATTATACCGATCAGGTAATGGTGATGGCATATTTCCCCGAGCTCAAAACAACATGTTCAAAAATGAGTTGTACAGAGCGCCACAGGGGTGAATATCTTTTGCATCTCGATGGGATCAAAAGAGGCTATGCTGCTGAAATCTATATTGGATTTGTCACCGATGACCGCAGCCGTATTTCAAACAGTGTTTATTTGGGACAATTAATCTGGTAATCATGGGTGTTGCAAGAAAAAGATCAGTCTTATCAGGAATAAGGGGGAAAGTCGGAACGGTAGTATTAAGCGTAATGAGAGGTGTAGAGGTAGTTAAAGAAGTACCATCACCACCGAAAAAAGATTCTCAGACGGCAGCTCAGGATATTCAGCGTGCAAAGTTTAAATGTGCAAATGAATTTCTGCTCCGGATAGGGTATGATGTGCCAGGGCTTGGCTATCAGTTGCGCAGGCAATCCGGAAAGACAAAGATCAATGAATCTATGAGTGATCTGATGCGGAATGCCCTGAAAGGCACATATCCGGATTTTAGTATCGATTTCAGTAAAGTGCAGTGGAGCCGTCCAATTGAAAAGATAGATGCCTGCTGGAAAGGTTCCTTTGTTGCAGTTGAAGAAATGGGTTTTGAACTGAGCTGGGAGCTCAATCCATTTCCGGGAAAAACGTCCCGTCTGCATGATCGGGCTGTTATTGTATTGTTTGATGAAACAAAGGGCAAAAATCTTTATTTTGGGATGCATTCGCGTGAGATCGTTCCCAGAACAGCGCTCAAATGGATTTATAAGGGATATCCGCAACTTGAGGGACATCATATCCATTGCTGGATCTTCTTTGTTTCTGCTGATGAGAAAAGGGTTTCAGACACAGAGTACCTGGGAAGGGTAACGCTAAAGAAATGAAGATGAATCAGCACCCTGCCTTTTTTAGCGGGGTGCTGATTCTGGTTTATGCCGGATGACTTTGGTGTTGCATCGCCTGTGCGGCGTCAATGCCTAATCCACTGGCAATCGCCATTCCCAGACTGATATCTGCCCTGAACCAATGGCATAACTGCAGGTTGATGATCTGCGACCTTTTTGGTCCGCTGATACCACTCATGGCGCCAACTATATTATTGATCAGGTTATTCCTGTCTGCTTCAGTCATTACGTTTCGGTACAGATTGCCCGGTTGGGTGTAGTGATCGTTATCACCTTCACCAGCATTGCGGTCATACCAGTCGGCCGTGCTCGAATGCAGTTCCTGAGCAGGTTCTTTATAACTTTGATCAGGCACTACATCGCCAAAGCTATTGGGGAAATAGTTAGGGCTGTCTTCGCCATTGTCATCAAACCTCATGGCACCATCACGGTGGTAGTTATTGGTCATAAATGGGCAGGCATTTACAGAAAGCTGCTCATAGTTTACGCCTAAACGGTGACGTGCAGCATCAGGATAGGATAAAATACGTCCCTGCAGCATCCTGTCTGGTGAGAAGCCAATACCATCCACCTGGTTGGTAGGTGCAAATGCCGATTGCTCTACATGTGCAAAGTAATTTTTAGGGATCTGGTTCAGCTCAATTTCTCCTACATCAATCAGCGGAAACTCCCCATGTGGCCAGACTTTAGTCAGGTCGAATGGATTCCATCTGAAAGTTTGTGCTTCCTCTTCGGTCATCACCTGGATTTTTACACTCCATTTTGGGAATTCCTGATTATCTATCGCTTCAACTAGATCGCGCTGTGCATGGTCCATGTCCTGGGTACGCATGGAATCAGCTTCAGGGCCGGTAAAGTTCTGTATGCCCTGCTGAGTTTTGAAATGGAATTTTACCCATACCCGCTCATTTTCTGCATTGATCATCGAGAAGGTATGACTGCCAAAACCATCCATATGGCGGTAGGAGTAAGGCGTTCCCCTGTCGCTCATCAGGATCATCACCTGGTGCAGACTCTCTGGATTGAGCGACCAGAAATCCCACATCATGGTTGGACTTTTCAGGTTTGTCCTTGGCTCGCGTTTCTGTGTATGGATAAAATCACTGAATTTCTTTGGGTCTTTGATAAAGAAAATAGGTGTGTTGTTACCTACGATATCCCAGTTGCCATCTTCAGTGTATAATCTTAAAGCGAATCCACGCGGATCGCGTTCGGAGTCGGCACTACCTTTTTCACCGCCTACAGTAGAGAAACGCAGGAAGATCTTGCATTCTTTCCCAATCTGGTTAAAGATTTTGGCTTTGGTATATTTTGATATGTCGTGTGTTACAGTGAATTTGCCATATGCTCCCGTTCCTTTGGCGTGTACTACGCGCTCGGGGATGCGCTCCCTGTTGAAGTGGGCCATTTTCTCATGCAGGATAAAATCCTGCAGCAAGAGTGGACCTCTGTTTCCTACAGATTGTGTGTTTTCGTGTTCAGTGTATGGTCTGCCGGAGGCAGTGGTCAGTGTGCGGGTTGGTTTGTTTCTATCTTCCATGTTGTGTATACTTTTATCTTGCTTTCCTATTAAAGAATGGGATAAAAGTATACACTATTCAGATGGTACGCCAACACCTAATTTCTATGTCGATATAGAGGTAATCTATGGGTGGGTATAAATCCTATCAATATCAGTTATTTTGATTTGAAGCCCTGACGGCCCATGATAATATCTCCGAATAAAAGGAAATCGCAGGCGATATTAAAAAACGGATATTTCCATGTAGAGGGCTTGTTTCTTTCAAAAAACAAGTGTCCTATCCAGGAAAAGCCGAACAGCACAAAAGGTATGGCGATAAAAAAGTAAACGTTATGAAACAGCATCGAGGTAATAAAACACAGGCATAAAAGAGATATGCCTGTGAAATGCAGGAACCTGTTTGTCGTGTTCTGGTGTTCGCTTAAATAAAAGGGATAAAATTCTTTCAAAGAGGTCTTTTTCTTTGGCTGTATTTTATGGTTGTTTTCGATCATACCAAAATGCCGTTACTCTTTAAAAAGGCACCCAGATCTTTGGGATGTGCTGTCATCAGTAGGGTTTGCAGTCCGGCAGCTTTGGCACCTACAAGGTGTTGCGGACTGTCATCTATAAACAGGGTTTCTGCCGGGTTCAGGTTGTTCTCTTTGATCACTCGTTCAAAAATCTCTACGTGAGGTTTTCTGAGCAGCATTTCATGCGAGTAGTACGTTTTTTCAAACAGGTGGTCGTTACCCTCTACCTGAAATTCATCTTTAAGATATTTTGTGAAGTAATCGAAGTGGATCTGGTTGGTGTTGCTGAGCAGGAAAGTCCTGTAATGTTTCTTAGCTTCTACCAGTGTTTCCAGTGTCTCTGGTACAATGCCGATCAGCAAACTGTTCCATGCGGCATCAATTTCAGCATCTGCGAGTGCAGGATTTTGTGCTTCAAGCCTGATTCCGTCGCGAAATTGGGCAGGAGTGATGCTGCCGGTTTCTAATTCATCAAATAAACTATTATGTCCTTTATGTCCGAAAAAATTCTCTATATTAGGGATACCGATTTGTGTAAGAGTCTTTTGTGCAATCGTAAAGTCAATCGCAAAAATGACATTGCCGTAGTCGAAGATTATATTTTTGATTTTTTCCATAAACTGTTTTTAAAATTGAATACAAATATGTAACATTGCACTCGCAAAATCTAATAGATTTTTCGCGGGCCAATAGCTCAGCTGGTTAGAGTAGAAGACTCATAATCTTTTGGTCGATGGTTCGAGCCCATCTTGGCCCACTGGATAAAAAGCCGTTTTTCGAAAAGAAGAACGGCTTTTTTGCTTTCTTTTGTTAATTTCAGTTAGCAAACACGCCAAGGGCAGTGACTCTTTGGCAGGATTTATATAATTTTTTGATGAAATTCACGCAAAACCGTTACAAAGAGGTTACGAAGATCTTGCGTATTAACCTAAAGAATTATGGCACCTGTTAGATCTTTTCTGCGTAAATATCACTGTTTATTCAAACTTGCAATGAGGTACTTTTTTTTTGATTTTAGACTCTCAATCAATTGTGCTGTCATAAATTCAAGCATCGTTCCCGGGTGTTTTTCTTCTTTTGTAAAACAGTCCAGATAATCTCTTTTGTCAACTTCTTTTATGAAAATAGGGGGAAATCCCTTCTGTAATAAAATAAGATTCATAAAAATCCGTGCTATTCTGCCATTTCCGTCACCAAATGGGTGTATATGATTAAGAAATACGTAATGAAAACGTGTAGCTATAGACAGTGGGTGAAATTCACTATTGGTAGAATTAATGCCTAAAGCTTCATTTGTCTCCCTAATTAGTAATTCCATAGCAGGTTGGACTTTCTCTGGCTCTGCATATAGATGTTCTTTACCGTCAGATCTATAGGTCCGGTTTTCAAAAATTTTATATTTGCCTGGATCGCAATATGTATCATCCGCCCATTGCGCAGGATTTTTCATCAACTCTTTGTGCAGTTTCTTAATATTACTTTCAGTAATACGTTCTGATTGATAGTTTTCGAAAACCAAATCAAGAACCCTTTTATGATTGAGGATATCGAGATAATCAGAAATTGAAGTGTCCTTTGGACTAACGAAATCCTTTAATATTTGTATTGTCTGTCCGTGTGATATCTTATTACCTTCAAGGTTATTGGATGCATAAGTAAAATCAACTTTTACTTTTTCCAAGTAATCCGGGGCCCATTTTATAGGATTTGGTTCCAGCTTTAGAATTTGTTTTTGAAGCGAGTTTATTTTTTTAAATTGATCTTCAATCGCCATTTAAATAAATTTTACATCATAATCAAAACCATTAGTTTTAATCTTTTGTAACCATCTTTTATAAGTGTTTTTGCCTATAACTACTTTTCCGTCTCGTACGCCTAAAGTTTCGCCTACAATAAAATTTTGAAGATCTGAACGATACTCCTTCCTGAGATCAGTTAAAAAAACTCCATCTTTCCTCTCACCAAGTCTAAAGAGCGTATTTATCCTTCGGGAAATAAGATCTACTGTGTGCATAAATGCAATTTGATAAGGTGTACATCAAAAATACCTAAAATATATGTTCATTACAAAGTCTATCTATGATTAAAGAAAAGAATGGCTATCTGCAGATTACAAACAAAGTTCTGCACTAGCCCTCTTACCTCTCAAGGCATAACAGAATGGGAATGTCGTTTGCTATGGAAGAAAATGTCTTCTTATGGATGAATTATAAAGCTCCCTTTGATGACGGTATGAATTTTTTTTAAGGTACTTATATTTAATAATGGATTTTCATCCAGAATCAATAAGTCTCCATTTTTGCCTTTTTCAATACTTCCACTAACATCTGATGCTCCCATCATAACCGCAGGTATAATTGTTGCTGATTTTATCGCATCCAGAGGACTCATTCCTGATTGAATGTAGTTCTGAATTTCATCAGAAATAGTGCCCTCATTATCTGTCCCGGCAACTATTGATATGCCATAATCTGAAAATAACTTAACTAGTTTTCTAAAGCTTCCAAGTCTGCTATCTTTTATCAGCTGATAGATATTTAATGTTGGATCCAAGTAAACATGGTGCGACTTTAAACTGTCAAGTAATGGCCTGTTCGCGGTTATTAGGTCATTCGTTTTCCAATTAATGCTGTTCATGAAAAAATGTATGTGACTTACGCTCTTCATTCCATTATTTATAAAATAGTTTATCGTATACCCCGTCGGTAAGTGTCCTACAACATCCATTTTATACTGTTTAGCTAAATCAACGATTGTGTTAAAATCTTTCTTTTTAATGTTGTCATAAATTTTAATCTGATCAAACCCAGCATTATGATATCTCAATATATTTGTCTTAATTTCATCAGCGTTAGTAGCCAGAATTCTTCCTAGTGCGCGAGGTGATTTACCATCAAGCAAACCAGCAGCATATAGATCCGGTGTAGGTACCGACTTGTCTTTTGTAAGCTCTTTTAATTTAACTACCAGATCAAATTCATTTGCCATATCCCTTACCGAAGTGACTCCCGAGAGTAGCTGTTTTTCCAGGAAGGAAGGGTGAAAAATATGAGCATGCATATCCCACAATCCAGGAATAAGGAATTTATTTGTGGCATCAATCACTTTTGCTCCGGTAGGAATAAGTGATTTGTCAGTAATTCCCACGTAACTGATCCTGCCATCTTTTATTAAGACCATGTTGTTTTCCCGTAATTCGCCGTTTTGCGCGATGTCTACGATAGTTCCGGCCAGGATTGCGATCGTAGATTGCTTTTCAGCCAACACTTTGCTTTTTGAGATGTATGATTGAATTAAGTATCGTGATGACTCTTGATTCAATTTTTCAAATTCTGCAATAAAGTCTTCGCTGATTAATTCTCGTTTATCATTTTCGGAATCTATGGTCGCAAAGAAAACGCTTTTACCTTTTTTGTTCAGCCAAAGAACCTCATCAAGGTCATGGTTGATCATATAAGCTTGCAACTCGCTAAGCTTTGCATCATCCTTAAACGGATTAATCATTTCCTGGATAGTGATGTCAGATCCGCTTATTGCAGATTTTATCGATTTTGGTTTACCCATTTTTATCCAATACGCGATTAGCAGTTCCCTGATCTTGATTGAACCGTTATCACTTATCGGGAATCCATTAATCAAATTTACCTCAGTATCCAATTGTTCCTCCTTAAATCGGGAGGTTTGCCCTTTTGATATAAGGTTTATTTTATCATTAGTAATTCTAAGATCTATCTTTAACTGTATAGGATAACCTCTGTCTTGTAATTGAGTTGCGATATTGATGAAGGTACTATCATTCCTTGTTAGTGTAGAAATAACCTCTGTTCCTATTTTCTGTTCAAGTTTGAAAACCTGATATACTTCTTTATCCTGGCCATGAGTGTTTGTTGTATCAAATAATATAAAAAGTAAAAAACAAATCAAGAAGTTAGGTCGGTAAAAAAATGTCATTCTGTAATATTAGATAATATCACTGACAGCAGAAAGCTCGAGCTACGATTTAAGATTAAAAAAAAAGCCCTAATTTCTATTTGATGTTATATGATCCGTCATACTGAAGATCAATAACGCACATCTGACTAAAGAGTGAGACGTGCGTTATTAATAAAGTTATAATTATACACCAGCTTTAACAATTGTTTCATTGTTTGCCATTGCAATATAATTTACGGTATCAAAAAATTTGGGCTCATCTGGACGCACCTTAGTCAGATAGTTTTCTGATGTAAAGAAGGTATTGAAATCCTCAAAGGAGTCAAACGAGATTTCTACTACAGCATCGTATAACGGTTTGGGAAACCCTTCAGCTACTATAGGGTGGTTAACCACATATTTTCTCACGTAAAGTTCTGTCTCAGGGATGAAACAGAATAAAGGGGCGTGGTGATTTTTGTGATAATCCACAAATTCCTCAAGGCTCATGCCCGGTAGTTTTTGAACTAAAAATGTAAATTTGATCATGTCTTTTATAATTTAAGACAAACGTATTTGATTACTGACATGACAGCAAGTACGCACAAATTTGTGCCTATTTGCTTTTACAATTGACTGACTTAGCGATGTACAAAAAGAAAATCCCGATCAGGAAGGAATGTGGCCTGCATGTATTTAAGGAACTTTTGAACGGAAAGTGGAAACTGATGTTGATCTATTATATCTCGGTAGGTCTTAAAAGGCCGGGAGCTCTACAGAAAAAAATAGCGGTTGACAGGCGGGTAATGAACAAGCAACTGGATGAACTCGTGCAGCATGGCTTTGTAGAAAAGGTTTCTTTTGATACTAAAGTTCCTAAAGTTGAATACCAGTTAACTGCACTGGGAAATAGTCTCCTGCCTTTGATCATTAGCATTGAGGAATGGGGTGAAAACAATAGGGCTGTTTTGGAGACAGTCCTCAGTGAAGCCATAACGTAAGCTAAGACATGTATGACCAGATGAATTAATGATAAGAGCTGTAAATCCGTATTCCATGAATTGGATACCTGGTCCCAAATACACCTTTGAGCTCGTTTATCCCGTTCGGTTTTAATGTTAGAACCATCTTTGTGTTGGCAGTCACCAATTGAAGTGAAAGCATATTATCCCTTAATTTTACATTCACCGGTGACAATATCTTATGACTTGAAGCGTCTAACAATGCGCCTGTAAGCTGTCCGGATTCGTCTTTAAATTCAAACAGCATTTGCTTGTCACCTGTTGGTATTTTTGCGAGCACATCCCATTTGCCAAAGAAATATGATACATGTTTTTGGGCTTTTGCAATATCACAGGAAAGTGTTAACATCGTAATAAATACAAATAATCTTAATTTTAAATACGCCATTAAAATTGTTTTTAATCAATCTGCTTTGTTATTCTTATTTTTTCCTGAGCGTTCTGACAAAACAAAGAATTATTTGGAAGAAGATCCCGAATATTAGTCTGAACTGAACAATATTGCTACTGGAAGGGAACAAAAAAGCGAGTGAAATGTACAGATGATTTTCACTGTTGATTAACCTGAGAAGAAATGATGATAGTACAGATTTAATATTGGATCAACTGGTTATTTATGTTGGTTCAAAAAATCAAGGTACAGGGGAACGCTCTTTTCTATCCATTCTTCAGAAGGATTAAATGTCATCCCGTAGTAGGCAAAAAGTGGTCTGTAATCAGCTTTCAGATACTCGAATGTCAATTCAAAAGGTCGTGTCATTTCCTCGAGCGAATATTTATAAGTTGCGCCGGGCTGGACGTCTACTTCTTTTAGACCCAGTGATACAGCCAACGCAATCTTTTTCCCTCTTAATTTATACCCACTTTGACTGCCATATGCCCAGCCGTGGGTAAAAACCTCGTCCATCCATTTTTTTAACAATGCAGGGCAGTTAAACCAGTAGTAGGGGAACTGCAATACGATCGTATCATGTTCTTCGACCAGTTTTTGTTCTGCTGTTATATCGAATTGCTGGTTAGGGTAAACTTTATGTAATTGGTGTACATGGAAATGTTCGGGGAATTTTTCTAATTCCTGAATCCATCTTTTGTTGATTACTGAATTTTCAATGTCCGGGTGGGTAACGATAATTAATGTTTTCATGTTGTTTTTTTATTTGCTGTTATTTATACAGGTTTATGCTCAACTGCGTCAGTAGCCTTGAGTATTATTGTCTGTTTTGATACGGCAAATTTGCGCTGGATCGTCGGGAACTAATTTCAGGAGAAGTTCAGAAACTATCGTAATAAGTTCATCTGCTGAGGGTCTAGGTTTTTGAACCTTTTTTGCGAGAATACTGAAATCTTCGTAATACATTTTGAAAAGGGATTACAATCTAGGATACCATAATAATATGGGGTTTACAGGTATTTGGTTAGTAATGCACTAAGAATAAGGATTGCTATAACAACCCTTATTACACTACATTTTGTAAGAACACTCTTTAAGCATTGTATGTGGGCAGGTAAACTTCAGTTACAAATTCTTCTGCTGTTGTTGGCGTGGTACTTGAATCATTTCTCTTTTGATAATTCATGAAACCTGTTTTAATCGAGGTTCCCATTTCTATGAGATTATCTACGAAATCTTCTGAAAATCCATTTTTAAGAAATGCTTGACGGGCCTGCTCTACGGGAAGCTGTACATATGCCAGATCAGCTTTACCAATAGCTGCACCAATGATGTTGGTAACTTGGCGAAGTGTATAATCTCGTGGACCCATAACCGCTTGAACTGATTTGCCTTTGAAGTTAGCATTTGAAAGATACCCAGCTGCAACATGAGCGACATCCCGGGTAGCTACCATGGGTATAGCGTGATCACCATCTGCTGCGGTTCCATTGATCCCCATATTTTTTACAAGTCCTATTGTTCGAAGGAAATTTTCCATAAAATAGGCTGAACGAAGATGGAGGATATTTACATCACTCAGCTGATTGAGCCTAACTTCCTGTTCGCCTGTTCCTGCCATTATACCAGTTCCTTCATGCATTTGCGCGCCCAGGCTGCTCATATTTACAATATACCTGATGCCTGAATTTTGAATTGCTTCGATCAAGTTGCCGGTAACCTGTCTTTGGTATACTCTAGTATTTTCTGCCTGTACATTATCTGGCATAAGAATAAATGCACTGTCAGCATCTTTAAAAGCATGGGCCAAGGTATCGACATCTGTGATGTCAGCTTTAATAATTGTTGCTCCGAGACCGCGGTATTTGTCTAATTTTTCTGTGTTTCTAGCAATTAATGTTACAAGATGACCTTGGTTTAAAAGGATTTCTGATATTTTACTGCCCACAGTTCCAGTGGAACCCAGTACTACTATTTTCTTTTTCATGATGATATTAATATTGATAAATTTTTAAGATAATTTGATTGCTACCTTGCCAACAACACCACCTTTTTCGGCGTAATCATAGGCTTCTACAGACTGGGTAAAGGGGAAGATCTTATTGATTTCAATTTGTAAGCCTTTATCTATCGCATTCTGAAGCACTCCTATGTTTTTTGAAGATGGTGCAGACAGAATAACAACATGCTTTTTACCTGTAAAGAAGTTTTTGAAAAGCGAGATAGGGATCTCAATAGGCTTTGGCGTAGGGTTTAAGAAGATGGATTTTCTCTTCATGATCTTCCTGGCATTTTCGTATCCCATTTTGCCTGAGAGATCAATGATTATATCATAAGATTTATTTCCTGACAATACGTTCTCTAAAGTATAATCTATGACAGTGGTTGCACCCCATCTGGTAGCAAACTCGACAGCTTTGGTACTCGCAACAGCTGTTATCGCTCCTCCTTTTTGCTTCAATAATTGAAGCAGAAACATACCAAGTCCACCCGTTGCGCCATTCACCAGAATCTCGGTGTTGGTATTGATATCTCCCATTTTCTCGATCATCGTGACGGCAGCGGCGCCAACAATCGGGATAGAAGCTGCCTGAGCAGAACTAATAGTAGCAGGCTTTTTCCAAACAGAGATTGACGGCACTGCAACAAACTCTGCTAATGCTCCTTCTTTCATCGGGTTTTTCACCACACCGAATACTTCGTCGCCTTTTTTAAAATTCGAGTTTCCAACCTCTTCAATGATTCCTGCAAACTCAACTCCGGTGTGTTTTGGGAACTTTGAACCGGACATCAACTTCATTTCGCCCTTCCTGATTTTCCAATCCATTGGATTGATAGAAACGGCACTAACTTTTACTAATACCTGATTTGATTGAATTGCAGGTATTGCTTCTGCTACTGTTTGCAAAACAGCTGTGTTTCCAAACTTGTGATATGCTATTGCTTTCATTTTGCTATCTTTTAATTGATAGCTCAAATTTGAGAATAGCGGTGTTAGTAAACTTGTATCAGATCACTGTTATACTTTAAAGCTTTTGGTGGCATACCAAACATCTCATTCATGTACTTGTTCAATTGTGGCAAGTCATAGAAACCTGTGCCATAGGCAATATCTGTGAGACTTCTGTCTTTTTCTGAAAGGGTGGTGAAAATCGCGTGACGAAGTCTTGTCCACAATAAATATTTGGACAAACTACTACCCGTTTGTTGTTTAAACAATGCTGTCAGACGGGAAGGGGAGAGGAAAACGAGGTCAGCAAAGGTTTGCGGCGTAATATCCTGCCGAAAGGAATTAAGAGATATGTATTCAATAATTTTTGCTACACGCTCATCATATTGCACAGTAGGTAGTTGTGATACTAAAGCACCAATGATAGTGTGAATATCAAACGTGTCATTAATGGTCTCAAAAAATATATTTGCTTCAGCGGGGTTATAAAATACTATAGTATCCTGGTCATTGTTAAACCTCTTTGCGAGTTCTAAACCAACTTTGGAATAAGGTTCTACATTAAGGATATTCAATGTTCCTTTTTCAGCAACGCAAAAATGTGGTACATGTGGTTTGATCAAAAAACCATGGATACCTTCATTGAGCCTACCTGCAATGGTTGACCTGAAAGGGTTATCCTTTGATATAACAATCTGATAAGCGGAGTGCTGGTGGATTTCTACAGTTAAGTTGCGGGCTTTAAGGGCAAGAATGAAAGGATTCATAGCTGCAGTGTGATCTGATTTGCTGTAAATATACTATAGTTCTAGGCCATCCAGGTTTCAGCGATACCTAGGTGTTTTATTGAATCCGGAACTGTAAATTTAAAAATAAGTTTTTACTGCAAATTGGAACTGCTCAATAAAGATTCTTTTAAAAATGCTGATATTGTTTTGCTCATAAAATATTAACATTGCCTTTTTATATTCTACTGAATCAACGGTTCTGAAAGATATTGGGCAATATCGATTAGCAACCAAAATCGCATTACTAACGATCCGGGCGGTTCTCTTGTTCCCATCATTGAAAGCCTGTATGTAAGATAACAATACGAGGGCTAGCAGTGCCTTTTCAAAAACATTTTCCTTGTTATTAATCAAATTACACATGTTTTCAAGCGCTTCTCTTATTTGATGTTCATTATCCAGCGGTTTATAATTCGTACCAGTAACGCCCACACGTCTTTGTCTGATGTTTCGTTCTACTGCAAGGTCTTTAGTTAACAGACTGTGGATATCCTCGATCCGGGTTAATGACAAGGGAACAACATAGTCAGGGTTTTCCAAAATAAAATTGATAGCCTCCTTGTGATTTAATAGCATAGTAGCATCATCTTTCGGTTTACCAGACGCTGTTTCTTTTTCCTTTAAAAGACGTTCGGTCTCAAGTAAGGAATAGGTGTTTCCTTCAATCTGTGATGATTTCCAACTTAAGTCAATTGCCAGCCTTTCCATTTCCTTACTGTAAGCGCTGGGAGACATATGTGAGACATTGGTGTCGAATTCTTGTTGTAGGTTGTTCAAGAAGTCTTTCTCTTCATCTGTGAATAAACTTACTTCCTGAAGGATTTCATTCATTAAAGAGAAATTGAAGACCTCTATAATTTCGCGATCATCGATTTCTTTTTCAAAGTAAAGATCTATGTTGATTGAGCTGAATAGCCTGCTTGCGGGACTCACCACATATCTTGTTGCTCGCGTCTGACCTTCAGCCAAAATTTGGCCGCGTTGTACTAGGGCCGCCAACCTCCTCTTCATGGTCGCATAAGAACCTTCATTTAGGCTCTCATATATTTGAACAGAAGAACTTGATGGATTCCGTTCTACATAATCAACTATATCGTTGTCTGAATATTTCATTTATGGATCATGTTAAGTTAATTTACAGATCAAATTTAATGTAAAATGAGCTGTAAGTGATGTAATATTGATCTGTAAATTGTTGTCAAATCAAAATTTACTGACTCTTTTCAAATATAAATAATTTCTTTAATGTTTAAATAAGTCATTATGATTAAATATATATTCGAGTTTAAGATTAAACGTAATTTTATGTTAACTAGTGCATCTGTTTTATATCACCTATAAAAACTTGGACGAAGAATACAATTCACTTCAGAATGAGCAAAAAGTTTGGGATTACTACATGGAGATAGTCAATAAGTATTTGTAAGTATGCCCAACACAAATTTTATATCTTAGGGCTTTAATACTTTCATCACATGAGTCCTCAGGATATATTAAAGCAGCATCTGGCCAAAACCGTTACTCTGACAGATGAAGAGTTTGATTATTTCTTTTCTCATTTTAAACCCCAATCTTATAAAAAAGGACAAACTATTATCAGTGTGGGTGATAAAGTGGATAGTGAATATTTTGTACTGAATGGCTGCCTGAAAACTTTCTATGTAAATGATGATCAGAAGATGTTTATCCTTCAGTTTGCCATGTCTACCTGGTGGGCTTCTGACTATAATGCAATATACGGTGGGGTAGACGCCACTGTTAACCTCGACTGCATTACAGATTCAGAAGTGCTATGTCTTTCCAGTGAGGATAGAGAAAGGCTTTGCTCTGAAATTTATGCATTGGAGTATTTTTTCCGCTGGCGCTCCAACAGAGGGTACGTAGCCTCTCAGAAAAGGCTCTTGTCGTTTATGAATAATGATGCCAAATATCGTTATGAAGAACTGCTGAAAATGTATCCCTTGCTGTACAATGTAGTTCCCAAACATCTGATCGCAGCCTATCTTGGCGTATCGCGGGAGACGTTGAGTCGCCTGTACTAAGAAGTAATGCCCCAATAGCATCTATCAGGGCATTCCATTTTTTAGTCTTCTAAAAACTTGATCATTTTTTCAGCAACTCCTTTTGCTGAAGCCGGATTTTGACCGGTTATCAGATTGCCGTCAATGATACTGTGAGCTGACCACGGTTCTGCTTCATGGAATTTAGCGCCTTGGTTTGTCAATGCACTTTGCAGAAGGAATGGTACGTCAGCAGCAGCGTAGTTATTCTCCTCCTCATTAGTAAATGAAGTAATGTTTTTGCCCTCTAACAGGAAGGTACCATCACTCAGTTTTACATTGAGCAGCGAAACCGGACCGTGACATACTGCGCCAACGGCATCCTGACGTTCGTAAGCTTCTTTAATCACTTTTTTAAGCAATTCATTTTCCGGCATATCCACCATGGGTGCCAATCCGCCGGGAATAAAAATCCCGTCATATGCACTAACATCCACATCAGCCAATTTCTTTGCTTTTTGCATGTCCGCCCAGCCTTTTCCGGTTAAGAAGGATAAGTTTTGAGGGTCGTCTGCCAGATTTAAAGCATCCAGATAGGGCGTGTCTCCTGTTAAACTGGCAAAATCAATCTGGTAATTTGCCGCCTCAAATTCTGCATAAGGGTGTGCTACTTCAGGTAAAAAAATCCCTGTTCTTCTGTTGTTCGGACCAATAGCATTGGCATTGGAAACGATGATCAAAATATTTCTCATGATATTGAATTTTTAAATTAATTGTTTTACAAAGGTTACTTCGCGTACTTCAAGATGTGGAATGATTTTTCCGGCCACTATGGTTTGATAGTGAACTGAATTTTTGTGGGCATCCAGCGCTTCCTCGTCCGCATAGCGCTCGTGTAGGATGAGTTCGTTAGCGTCTGTTTCTGATTGATAGATCGCATAATAAAGGTTTCCTTTTTCTTTCTTTGTTTCTGCTGCCAGCTCTGACAGTAAACTAAGGACGCCTGCTGTTTCTGTTTCTTTGATTTTCCATTTTACAATAAGTTCTTTTTGCATAATGTTGGCTATTAAGTGAATGATTCCTGATTGATTACATCACAAAGTTGCCATGAAACAGAGAGAATTGACCGTGACCTACATCACATTTGAAATAGGCTGGTGATTATGTGAGGTACATCACATTTAGAATACAGATCACCTAGCGTCTGATTGCTGATGGTACGCCCTGCAGGGCAGCAGCACTTACGATTTCAATGATCCGCTTTTTGCGGGTTTTATCAGTCTTGCTAAATTTGAGCCATTGCAGGATTGATTTTTTAACAGATTTACTCAAGTTAGAATAATACTCCAGAGTGCCGGATTGCTGCTCAAATGCCAACTTCAGGTCTGCAGGGAGAACAAGAGCATCGATGTCGTCCAGGAAATTCCATGAACCGTTTTCTTTACCAATGTTGATAGCAGTTAAGCCTGCAGGCATCATCTGCTGTGTTTCGATCAGATTTGCAACTTTTGCTTTATTGATCTCTGACCATGTACTTAAAGCTTTGCGCTTACAAAAGAATTGGATAAACTTTTCATCATCAAGAGGTTTTCGCCTGCTATCTACCCAGCCAAAACACAGCGCCTCATCCACTGCGGCACTCCAGGTAAAGTTGTGTTTGTCAGATTTCTTCTTATAGAATTTCAGCCATACATTAGCTGAGGAGAGATGATTCTTCATCAACCACGCTCTCCATTCTGCCTGACTAGCCGGTGAAATTATTTCTGTATCATGCATCGTTATCAAGACTTGTTTTTTATCGTCAGTTTTATATATTTGTTATACATCCTATAAACGCTTTAATCTCAACCTTTATGAACTCAATTCTTGCAGCCCTTGGTACACCAGAAATAATGATAGTAGCAATGTTCCTGGCTATTCCGGTATTACTTTATTTTGTCTTTAAAGGTATTCTTATCATCATAGCGAAGATAAAAGAATAGATCAATGGCTTCCCTCAGCGAAAGCTTCGGGAAAGCCTTGATGATTTAAGCCTTCATCAGTACAAGCACCACACAAACAATAGTAATCCCCGTCAGGTGGTATGTGCCGCTGATGATTCCGTAAAGTATTGGATTCGGAATATTAGGGTTGATCGCAATATTAACCGTATTGGCGACGAGATAACCTATACCTACAATCATTGCAAACTCGATCGCGCTACTGATCGTAGAGATATCCAGCGCGTAGATCAAAACCGATGTGGCAATGGTAATGACAAATGAACACAACGCAGGACCTACAATAAAAATGGGAGCTGGTTTCTCCGGCAATTGCCCGACTTTACCCAACGACTGGGCATAGGCTTTTTTAAACAACAAGGTAAACCACAGGCCTCCTAAAAAGAAATACAGTAAAAATGCAATCAGGACACTTGTCCAATTCATTGTTGAGAGATAATTGATCATCATAATTGTTTTTGATTTGAATTCAAAGATCAATACAACGTGTGACAACAGTTTGTCACAGCTCCCGAAGATATATCATTCGTACAAAATATCATGACATCTATATATCAGTACATATCTATATAAAGATATTATTATTGAACTCAACTGACCTGATTTTCAATCTTTTCGTCTCTCTAAAAATCCATTAGTCTCAATTTTACAGGATCAGTCAAAAAAAATACTAGATAAATTTTAAAGTCTACTAAATTTGTATACATTTGTAGCAGCAGATCATATCTGTGTTACTTATCCAGAAAGACTGAGGGAATGGGCCCTGTGATGTCTTAGCAACCTGTTGCCAAATAAGGTGCTAAATCCTTCCTCTTAAATGAGGATAGATAAGAGAGATTTCCTTGGAAAAATCTGAATAAGTTTCAAACCATTTTTTAAAACTTATCAATAATTACAATGAAACGCGATCAGCAAAAATCTATTTTAATGTGCTCTTACTCTCCATCATGTCAGCCAAATTGTAATCCTCACTATTGTTCTGATATGTCGATGCGAATGCGCTAGGCACTCGCCAACCTACTAATTTTCTCAACCTTAAATCACGGCCTTAACCAGGCGATGGAATTCTTATGTCCAATTTTTACACTCAATTATTATGAAAAAAAACTTACTGAGTCTTATTTTACTACTTGTAGTTTTTTCTGCAAGACTGTTCGCACAGGACAGGCAACTTAGCGGAACCGTGAGGGATGCTGAAACAGGCGGCCCTATTCCAGGCGTAATTATCAAGGCAAACCAAAGCGGCAGATCGGTCTTGAGCAAAACAAACGGTCAGTTCTCGATCACCGTGACTGCTGATGACAAGGCGGTAACCTTCAGTTATGTAGGATACACCAGCATCACGAAAACACCAGGGTCATCATTCAGCGAGATCAAACTATCTGCCTCCAATACCAACCTCAAAGATGTTGTGGTTGTGGGTTATGGCACCCAGGCGAAAAAAGAATTTACTGGTTCTGCAGCAAGGATCACAGCCGAAGCGGTAAAGGACATTCCTGTTCAGAGTTTTGAGCAGGCGCTGATAGGAAAGGCGCCGGGTGTACAGATATCTACGCCTAGTGGTGTACTTAATGATGCGCCGGTGATCCGCATCCGCGGAATAAACTCTATTTCACTCAGTTCTTCTCCTCTGGTTGTGGTGGATGGTATCCCTGTGAATACGGGAGATATCTCTACTACCAACTCTGTAGCTAATAATCCATTATCTGACATCAACCCCTCTGATATTGAATCGATAGATGTACTGAAAGATGCGGCCTCAACTTCTATCTATGGCTCTCGTGCTGCCGGTGGTGTAATTTTGGTAACTACAAAAAAGGGAAAACAGGGCAGGGCAAAGGTTTCCTATGACGCATGGGTGGGCATAACCAATGCTTCGAGATTGCCGGAGCTGCTGAACAGTGAGCAATATGTGCAGATCAAAAACGAAGCTGTACTGAACAGCAAAATCCTGAGCGGAAATGAAAATAACGCGAATGTGGCTTCAGCGCTTTTTTTTCCCTCACAAAATGCTGACGGCTCGAATGTGGATACACGGTGGTACGACCAGGTTTATCGCACCGGGGTATCCCATAACCATAATATCAGCGTTGGCGGTGGAAATGAAACTACAAAGTATTATTTCTCTTCCAACTACTCCAAACAGCAGGGGATTACGCAGGACAATACATTCGAAAGAAAGGGGCTGCGCTTTAACATTGATCACCAGGTAAACCGCTGGTTTAAGCTGACAGGTAACTTCTCGTATAACAATACGGACAACAGAGCGCAAAATACGGGTTCACTGAGCAGCAGTGGTTTGTTGCTGATTGGTGCGGGGCGACTGGCTTTCTCTCTGCCACCGAACGTTTCTCCCTACAATGCAGATGGTTCGTATAACCTGAGTGCCACCGGAACGTTAGGCGCCGGAAATAACTTGTTTACCAATACCTTATGGCATCCGGGAGCATTGTTTGATAACAGTACCTACAAAACTTCTAATGATCATATCGTAGGGAATGTTCATGCATCTATTAAACTGCTGGATGGGTTAACCTTTGAAAGTAACTATGGTCTCGACCGCCTGAGATCTGAAAATATTACCTACCTGAGTCCTCTGCTTGGCTCCTCGGGCTTTTCTGCCGGCGGTTCTGCAACCAATATCGCTGCGCTCAGAAATAACTACAACTTTACCAACACCCTCAACTATGACAAGAGGTTTGGAGAGAAACACCACATCGCCGCATTAGCTGGATATGATGTTCAGAAATTTAATTACACCGCCTGGGGCGCCAACCAGACAGGGACTTCTGATCCTTTCTTTGAAAACTACCAGGGTACATGGGCAACCATCCGCTCATCTGGCAACAGCATATCAGAAAAACTTTACCTTTCTTCATTCTTCAGGTTATCGTATGATTATGCGGGCAAGTATTTCTTAACTGCAAACTTCAGAAAAGACGGGAACTCTGCTCTTGGTGGTGATAACAAGTACGGTAACTTTGGCGGTGTATCTGCCGGATGGTTGCTGAGTGAAGAATCTTTTTATAAAAACACGGCCTTGAGCGCTGTGGTAAATTCCCTGAAACTTAAAGGGAGCTGGGGTAAAGTGGGTAACGGAAATCTTTCATCGGCCTACGCCTCTCTTAACCTGTATGCGGCATCAATCTATGGATCTGCAGCAACATGGGCACTGTCGCAGGCAGGAAATCCGAGCCTCGGATGGGAGACGAGTAAACAAACAAACGGAGGTATAGAAGCGGGTTTATTTCATGACAGGTTGCAATTCTCTGCCGAATACTTCAACAATGATGTCAATGGTTTGATTCTGAGCAGTCCGCAGTCGCCTTCAAAAGGTTTACCGGGCGATGCCATCCTGACCAACGTGGGTGCCATGTACAACAGGGGTATTGAGCTGGGCCTATCGGGTACAGTTCTGACTGGCAAAGATTTTAACTGGAGAGCTTCATTTAACTATACACACGTAAAAAACAGGGTTACAGCACTGGCAGAAGGCAACAGCGACATTATCGGTTATACGCAGACGACTACAGAAGCGAACAATGTGACGCGTGTAGGCTACTCTGTAAGCAGTTTGTATGGTGCGGTAAGTGCGGGTGTTAACCCTGAAAACGGGCGTCGTATCTTTATCAATAAAAACGGTGAAAAAGTACAATACAGCGCTGCGGTACCAACAGGACAAAGCAACTGGACATACCTGGACGGCCGCACCGCTGAAGCGATTACCGTGGCTGATTATCAGATCTTAAGTAATTCTGTACCAACATGGTATGGTGGTTTCTCCAACAGTTTCCAGTACAAAGCTTTTGACCTTACCGTAAACCTGACATATTCTGGAGGAAACAAGATGTTAAACGGTACCAGGGGTACACTGCTGGATCAGCGTTTTTACAACAACTCAACTGATGTTCTTGACAGATGGACTACCCCGGGTCAGGTGACCAATATCCCGAGACTGGTTTATAATGATGTGATCTCCAATGGTTCCAATGGATTTTCTATCTCTGAGAATGCGCAGAAAGCAGACTTCCTGAGGTTACAAACGCTGGTACTTGGGTATTCTTTGCCAAAGAAATTCCTGAATAAACTCGATATCTCAGGTTTGAGGATCTATGGCCAGGCAAATAACCTGTTTTTGCTAACGGGCTATACGGGATCTGATCCTGAGACTGCCTCTAACGGCGATACAACAACGTCTATCGGTGTAGAGAAAAACTCTATTGGTCAGGGCAGGACTTTCACACTGGGTCTTAATCTAAGTTTTTAATCGAAATCTTAAATCATCATGAACAAATACTACGGAATCATCATCAAATATAAATTCATTCTTCTTTTGTCGGCAACTGCACTGATCAGTTCCTGCGAGAAAAATGACGATCTGACTATTGCACCAGAAACCACGATCTCTGACGAGGATATCTTTAAATCACCGGCAAGGATTGAAGGTGTGGCAAACGGGATATACAAAGCGCTGAAAGGGGCAAGTCTCTATGGCGGCAGGTTTTTGCTGTACCAGGATGTGAGAGGGGAAGATTTCCTGAACATCACTGCCAATACTTATACCGGATATGACGGATGGAATAACGCTTACAGTTCTGGTTCTAACGATATCAACAACTTGTGGTCGGCAGCCTATACTACGATCAACAGGGCCAATACACTGATCGCTGGTTTGGCCGCCAACCCTGGCGTGGTAACTAATGCGAAAGCCGCTCAGTATGTTGGGGAAGCAAAATTTCTGAGAGCACTGGCTTACTATGATCTGGTGATCAGTTTTGGACAACCTTATAACAAGGATGCCGGGGCCTCTAAAGGTGTACCCCTGCGTTTGAAGGCAGAGGCAGGTCCGGAAAACAACGATCTTGCTAGAAGCTCTGTAGCCGAAATATACGCACAGGTGCTCAAAGACCTGGATGAAGCTGAAGCTGCCTTGCCACAAAATTATACCAGCAACGACCTGAATACAACCAGGGCACATACGAGTGCCGCCATTGCGCTGAAAACAAGGGTTTACCTCTCCATGAACAACTACGCCAAAGTTGCTGAAGAAGCGGAGAAACTGGCGCCACAAACAACAGCGCCGTTCAGTACCACCGCAACGGCGGTGAAACATGCCCTGCAACCTTCTATAGCTACGATCTTCTCATCCGACTACGCTACGGCAGAATCTATTTTCAGTATTCCGATGAGCACACTGGATTCTTATACGGGTCAGTCGTCCATTGCTTATATCTACAATACCAACCTGGAATACTACCTGAACCCGGCAGGAATACTTGGAGATGCCCAATGGGGAACTGCTGACGCACGCCGGACAGCACTGACGAGAACTGTTTCAGGAAAGCAATATTTCAGAAAATATGCAAAGCCATCTCCCTTTCTTGACTACATTCCTGTCATCCGTTATGCAGAGGTACTGCTCAATTATGCTGAAGCTGCCGCAAGAACAGGTAATCTGGTGCTGGCCACCAACTTGCTTAAAGCTGTTCACCAGCGTTCTGATGCTGCTTACGTTTTTCCTGCAGCGGCAACTGCTACACAGCAAGCCCTGGTAGAAACAATATGGAAGGAGCGCAGAATTGAACTGCTGGGCGAAGGGCTTCGCGCCGGGGACCTGCTGAGAAACCTGCAGGCCTTGCCGGCCAAAGGCGATGGGAACCTGCAAACGCCGGCCGTAGCAACAACGGCGGCCAACTATGTTTTTCCGGCACCAAATACAGAATTAGCTACCAATAAACTTTACTAACCCATAAATCGAAAACACATGAAAAAATCAATTATAATCGCTGCCTTCTCGCTGAGTGTATTCAGTGCTGGCGCACAGCAGAAGAGCAAACTGAACCTTGAAGGCGCAGTTGCTGACACCGTTGTCAATAAGGTTTATCTGCAGAAATTTCATAATAAAATGTTCAGCACTGTAGACTCGGCAGTAGTAACCAATGGAAAATTTAAATTCAGCTCTGCTGTGGTGCTTCCGGAATTATACGGACTAAGTGTTGATACGACCCGCATCCCGCTGTATGTTTTCCTGGATCAGGGAAAGATCTCTGTGAACCTGAGTCCTGTAAAAGGATATAGCCGTTCAGCAGTGAAGGGATCTGCTCCGCAGGATCTTTTTGAAACTTACAAGAACACGCGCGATCTGGAAATCAGCAAATTTATTACAGACCATCCGGCATCAATTGTATCCGCATATGTGCTGTACCGCAACTGGTCGTACAGGTTAAGTCCTGAGGATATCACAAAAAACATTGGCCTGCTAGACAAGAGCCTCGCGAATAACACTTATGTCCTGGAGCTTAAAAAGCTGGTTGAAGTTTTGGACGGACTGGCTGTAGGGAAAAAAGCACCGGACTTCTCCGGAACAGACCCTTCGGGGAAAACAATCAAATTCTCAGATAATCTTAAAGGATACACACTGCTGGATTTCTGGGCTTCATGGTGCGGACCTTGTCGTAAGGAGAATCCGAATGTTGTTGCGGCCTACCAGAAATACAAGGATAAAGGTTTCAGCGTCTTTGGTGTTTCACTGGATAAAAATAAGGAAAGCTGGGTGCAGGGAATCAATGACGACCACCTGAACTGGCCACAGGTTTCTGAACTGGTGTACTGGAAAAGTGAGATCGCTAAATTGTACGGGGTAAGGGCAATTCCGGGCAACTACCTGATAGATTCCAAGGGAGTAATTGTAGCACGGAACCTTCGCGGAGAGCAGCTTCAGGAAAAGCTAAAGGAATTGCTGGATAAATAGAATGAAAATGATAAATATAAAAACGATTTATATTGCCGCTCTTCTGCTGGGGAATGTTGCTGTGGCTCAGAATAAAACAGGGTTCAAAGGTCAGGGGCCAATTCGTGGTGTATCTACGGTCAGCCGACCGGTATTGCGTCAATGGAAAGGCATCTTCTTACAAAAGGGAGATGACGTTTATTTCAGCAATGACTTTGAGGGTGGAAGACTGAATGGTATGCTGAAAGTAAATGATACACTCTACACAGCGCTGATCAGTCCGGAAAATGTACCCATAAATGGCAGTCCATGGTATGCCTTTAAGGTCTGGGCGGCCAAAGAAAAGAATATTACTATTAGTTTAACATATCTGCAGGGGAGGCACCGTTACCCTGCTAAAATCAGCAGGGACGGATTGAGTTGGTCATCTCTGGAAACTGCGGGGGCAAAAAAGTACTTTGAACTTGATTCTGTACCGCAAAACTATGAGTTTAAACTTAAGGTAGGTAAAGATACCACCTGGGTGGCTGCGCAGGAGCTTTTTACGAGTAAGCATGTTTCCGGATGGGTTGCTGAACTGAACCATCAGCCAAATACTACTGCATTGCAGATTGGCACCAGTACACTGGGAAAACCGCTGACAGTACTGAAAATAGGAAACCCAGCGAGTAAAAAGCGCATCCTCATTTATGGCAGGCAACATCCACCGGAGGTGACAGGGCATTATGCGATGACAGCCTTTGTACAGACGCTGATTTCTGATGCTAAATTGTCTAAGAAGTTTCTGAAGGAATACCTGGTATATATAGTTCCGCTAATGAATCCAGATGGTGTTGATGAAGGAAACTGGAGACATAATACCGGTGGTGTAGACTTAAATCGCGACTGGGATGCGTTCAACCAACCAGAGTCGTCGGCAGTAAGGGATTTTCTGAAGAAGGAGATTAGTGATCAGGGAAACAAGCTGGTCTTTGCAATCGACTTCCATTCTACCTATGATGATATTTACTACCGTGTAGATCCAAAATTGAAGAGCGACAATCCGGACCTGATCTCCAGCTGGCTCCGCAAAACCCAGGAACAAATCCCGGGATATGTGCCCAACGTAAAATCACTGTACAGCGGTGGACCTACTTATACTGCTTTTAGTTATCTCTTTAAACAGTATGGTGCCGAGTCGCTTGTTTATGAAATTGGCGATAAAACTCCGCGAGACTTTATCAAACATAAAGGAGAAGTATCAGCTAATCTATTAATGGATCTTCTGCTCAAATAAAATTATAAAATGAAAATATTCG
Organism: Pedobacter sp. MC2016-15; assembly: GCF_026239695.1. Lineage (GTDB taxonomy): Bacteria > Bacteroidota > Bacteroidia > Sphingobacteriales > Sphingobacteriaceae > Pedobacter. The sequence continues at coordinate 341,091 of NZ_JAPIVS010000004.1, forward strand.
TATTCTTAGTTGCCTCTACTCTTCTTTCTTCACAGCTTCAGGCACAGGTGCAAAAAGAAGGAATTGCGGTGACTGATCTTCTGCTGATCAAAAGGGCAGGAAATGTTCAGATTTCTCCTTCCGGTTCTACAGTTCTTTTTTCTGTGAACAGCATTGTTCCGTCCGAGAAAGATAAAAACGATTTTACGTATAAGAACCAGTTCTGGAAGCTGGATCTCAGAGCAGGGGCAAAGGCTGTTCCATTTGTTGAAGGTAAGGAGGCAGTCTCACAGCCAGCCTACAGTCCTGATGGCAAACGAATTGCGTTCCTGAGAAACGTAAAGGGGAAACAGCAGATCTTTCTGTTACAGGTGGCTGACGGCAAGATACAGCAGATCAGCAATTTTAAATATGGTGCAGGCAGTCTTTCCTGGAGCCCGAATGGTCGCAGGATTCTGTTTACTTCTTCGATTTCTCTACAGGAATACGTGGCAGATGCCAGTCTTAACCCTGAGCATAAGGTACCAGCCTGGAATGATGAGAAACCTGGATTCTCTGCTAACGAAGATCTGAAAATCACTAAGGCCAAAAGCAATGCAAACGGCAGCATTGAGGAGATCAGGGCTTACCTGAGCGCGAATGAATCCGACAAGAAGGCTAAAGTTCTTACCCGTGTACAGTTCCAAAACGAGACAACTACGACAAGCGAATTGCGTTTTACACATGTGTTTATCATGGATGCAGATTCTGCTGCCGTACCAAAAGCGATAACAAGGGGCTTTTATTCTTTTAGTAACCCGAAGTTCCTGAGTAATGATAAACTGGTGCTGACCAGCAAACTGGATTCATTGCATCATCCTGATAATGCACTGGAAGACCAGATTTACACCGTTAATGCTGATGGCAGCGGACTTACAAAGTTGCTGGGAGAAGAAGGTAAATCTTTTAGTGTTGCCGCAGTATCGGAAAGCGGTAAGTGGCTTGCTTACCAAACATCGGTTCCGGGAACGGTAAATGTGCCGCAACTCTTTGTGAAAAAAATAGCTGACGCAAATGCTCAGGCTATCAAAATTTTACTGGACCGCTCAAAGAGTGATGTATTGTTTGCAGAAAATGAGAAGTCGGTATACTTTACTGCTTCCAGTAATGGCGGATCGCCGCTTTACAATGCTTTGTTATCAAATGGTAAGGTGACGCAATTGAGTTCTGAGGATGATGGTCTTTCGGATTTTGATATTTCTGGTAACCGGATTATCTATGTGAAAACCTCGGTAAGTAATCCTTCAGAAGTGTACAGCTCGGACCTTGCACTGAAAGCTCCAAAGGTGCTCACAGCACTCAACTCTGGCTGGCTAGCCAACAAACAACTGAGTATACCTCAAAAATACACTTTTGTTAATGATAAGGGACTGGAAGTAGAGTATTGGGTGATGAAGCCAATTAATTTTGATGCTACAAAGAAATATCCATTGCTACTGGAAATGCATGGTGGTCCCGCTTCGATGTGGGGTCCGGGAGATCAGTCGATGTGGCATGAGTTCCAGTATTTTTGTGCGCAGGGAATTGCTGTGGTATATGGCAACCCAAGGGGATCTAATGGTTATGGCGATGCTTTCCTCAAGGCTAATCTGAATGACTGGGGACCAGGTCCTGCAAGTGATGTACTGACTACTGTAGACCGGACGGTTGCCCTGGGTTGGGCAGATCCGAAGAAACTATTGATCAGTGGTGGTTCTTATGCAGGCTACCTCACGGCCTGGATTATTAGTCATGACAACAGGTTTCTGGCGGCGAGCAGCCAGCGGGGAGTGTATAATTTTGCGACCTTCTTTGGCGAAGCCAATGTCTGGCGCATGGTACCGCGGTATTTTGGCGGTTACCCATGGGATCCGGCGGTGAGGAAGGTACTTGAAGCTCAATCGCCGGTAAACTTTGTACAGCGCGTCAATACGCCGCTGCTGATGTTTCATGGTGAGAATGATGGCAGAACAGGAACGGTACAAAGTGATATGTTTTATAAAAGCCTGAAGGTGTTGGGTAAACCCGTTGAATATGTCAGACATCCGGGTGCCAGCCATGAGCTGGTGAGATCAGGGGATAACAGGCAGAGGATAGACCAGATGCTGAGGATCTATGAATTCTTTGATCGTTATCTGAACACAACTCAACAGCATTAAATGCTGTTGAGTACTTGTTCCTCTTCTTCAGTCAGATGGAATACCTTCTCCAGGTGTGAGCGGTAGCGCTGCAGGTCTTTTTCGATATCTGCATTTTTCTCCACATCGTGGAAATGGAGGCTTTCCAGCTGTTCGATACCGGCAAAGGCATTCATGCGGTGGAAACCGAACAGCGGTCCTTCATCCACGTTGGTTTCATTAAAGAACTCACCTGGTAAGGTAAAAGCCGTAGCAGGTGCGTTCCATGAAGTGGTTACGATATATTTTCGTCCGTGCATCATGCCACCTGTACCATAGTTGATTTCCGGGTTTTCCGCTTTACGTCCGTCACTGTTATATATCCCCTTGCGGTGTCCGGCAGTGAAAACCTCATCGATATACTTTTTGAAACCATGTGGTAACTGAAACCACCAGATTGGGGTATGGTAGATGATCGTATCTGCCCAAACAAAGTTTTTTACTTCTTCTTCGGGGTCATATGCATCATTGATATCTGTAGAGCGGATTTCAAATCCTTCCTTATCTGCAAAAAACTGCTGTGTCGCTTCGTAGATCGTCCTGTTAAACCTTCCGCCGGAATGACCGAATACCTGACCACCGTTGATAACAAATATTTTTTTAGATTCTTTCATTTCTTTTCTTCTTGATAGGACAAAGTTACTGGGCTAAGTGTTATAATTAAAATAGTATAAGTTATACCTTTGTATCATTATAATTATAATAAGATATGGTCAACTTAGAATGGTTCAGAAGCTTTAAAGCTATCTATGAACGCGGTAGCCTTACTGCTGCTGCAGAGGCATTGTATGTCTCACAACCTGGCATCAGTCTGCACCTCAACTCTTTGGAAGCATATGTGGGGTACAAGCTTTTTGATCGTACTTCGAGGAAAATGGTGCCTACAGAGCGTGGAAAGGTCTTGTATAACTTTACGCTGGAGGCAATCGTTAAACTGGAAGAGGCAGAGCATCATTTTCATCGCAGTACGGAGAAGGAGCGGCCTACAATCAGCATCGGCATGTGCTTTGAAACCTTTCAGTTTACACTGGAGTCTTACCTGCCCAGCTTTGATTTCAATGTGATCATTAAATTTGGCGATTATCCCGAGATGCTGGCCGATCTGGACGCAGGTATTCTGGACCTGATCATTACGCCTCAGAAAGGTGATTATCCCGCAATACAGTATGAGGCTTTCTCAAAGGAAAGAATAGTGGTAGTAGGCGGAGCGCGGACGGATACTTCCGAACTTATGGGAATACTGGACGATGCCAAAAGGCCCCAGATTCAGCAGTGGTTAAAGAAGCAGCTTTGGTATGGTACTACGGGCGATATGGAGCATCTACGGCGCTTCTGGCATTTGAACTTCGGCAAGCGTCCCGATTTTAAACCCAACTATATTGTTCCCAATATCAGCTCCATCGTGAGGTGCCTCAGCAGCGGGGAAGGTCTTGCGGTGATACCCGACTTCCTAGCGATGAAAGAATTGGAGAACGGTAGCCTGAACCTGATCTGGGATGGCTTTAAACATATCGAGAACACGATTTATTTCGGTACCAGAAAAAAGACAATTTATGATGCGGAGATTGCGCAGATCAAAGAGGTTTTTCTGAAGGAAATGGCGTAACAAATGTATTTGAAAGCCCCACATTAGGGGATATCAGAATCTTAACAAGACCAATAGCTTTGCTTAGATGAAGGATATATATATTATTGGTAACGGAGTAATTGCGAAAGCTTTAGCTGTAGCGCTCACTTTAAATGGAAAGAAGGTAACCATCATTAGAGGAAGTGTGGATCAGCAACCGGTCAGCACTGAAAGTATAGAGGTAGAAACTGAAAATGGTGTGTTGCAGGCAGAGCTGAAGATCAGCACATTGAATCATCATGACAGCCTCGATGGAATTATTCTGCTCGCTACCAAGTCTTTTGGAAATGAGGCCTTGGCGGAGAAACTCAGGTTTAAAACTAATGAGTCGCCAATCGTATTCCTGCAGAATGGATTGGATGTAGAAAAACCTTTTCTTGAGTATGGCTTTGAGAATCTGTACAGGTGTGTTTTATTTACCACAAGCCAGTCGTTAACAGGCAACAGGGTGCGGTTTAAACCTGTTGCAGCATCTCCGGTTGGTACGATATCTGGTTCATCATCAATGCTAGAGTATATTATTGAAGAAATAAATACATCGATATTTGGCTTCCGGGCAGAGGAAGATATCCGGACTGTGATCTGGAAAAAGGTGATCAGTAATTGTGTCTTCAATTCTATATGTCCTCTGTTAGAAATTGATAATGGTGTATTTTACAGGGATTCTTCAGCCATGGCTCTTGCTACAGAGGTGGTGAAGGAGTGTCTTGTGGTAGCAAAGGGGATAGGTGTGAACTTAGGTTTGGACGAAATGCTGGAAAATATCCTGCTGTTGAGTAAAATGTCTGACGGACAACTCATTTCTACTTATCAGGATATACTAAATAATCGTGAAACAGAGATTGAAACTTTGAACTTTGCAGTTGCTGCGGCATCCAAAAATGCCAGCCTGCCCAGCACGCTTCTATTAGGTAAGTTGGTTAAGATGAAAGCTGATTTACATTTTGAGGCTGCAAAGGAGAGTTAGCCTGACACAAGCATCATCTATTTTGCGAACCAGATATCATTCTGACGAATAAAGGTTCCCTGCTTTAGCGTGACTTTGTTATTAAAAATGTGATAATTTCCGGCACCATTCGGGATCTGATTAAAATCGATGACATCGGCCGGATTTTGTCCGGTGTAAATAGCCATCACTTTTTCTGTGTTTAAAGGGTTAACCCAAGCCATTAGTATTCCATAGCCAGTGCCTTGGTATATGTTCTCTGCTATTACTTTTTTATCCTCTATCAACAATGGTATCTGTCTGATATATTTTTGCAAGAATTTATTACCATGTGGTGTACCCCAGACCGAAAGATTATAGTTAGTTAGGTTCATTTTCAAAGCCGTAGTATCCATTACTACTTTGCCATCTTTCAATGCTGGCACCATATTTTTGAATCTATTTATAAAGTCCTTCAGTTTTCGGTCTGCTTCTTTGTCTGTTTCATCACTTGAAAGAACAAACAAGATATCTTTTTGACCATAGATATCGTCAATTATTGGTATGGAGCTGATTTTAGGCTTTCTGATGATATCAGTTTCTGCCATCCAGGGGTCTATATCACTCTGCTTTACCTGTTTGAAAGCAGTGATGATTTCTGGGATAAAACTCTCCAATGTAGGATACTTACGACGGTTTTTCTCGTAGTATTTCAGTGCATCCAGCAATGGGTGGAGATAAATCCACTGCATTCCGTATTGGCGTCGTACATAGTTTAAGTCGGCAGCGTTCTCACCGAACTTAAGTGCGGCCATGCGGCATGCGATAGCTTCAGTGAGATGTTCTTTGACCACTGATTGCCAGGAATGATAGCCCTGAGCTTTCATCGGTTCCTTTATGGGGTGCCACATCCACTCAAACTGATCAAATTGTGATTGATGTTTTTCAACAGCAGGATTCGCAAAGGAGTGCGCAAACTCATGCCATAGCAGGCGGTAGAGTGCTGAAACATCAAAGGTGGGTACTCGTATGGCAGTTTTTTCGGGCGCGATTACGGCATATAACCCAGCACCATCTTTCTTAAAAATCCGTGGCCCAAAGTTACCCCAGCCCAGGAAGTTGAGGATAACATTGAACCGGATATTTTTTCCGCCGCTGCTTCCGCAATAATTCAGCAAACGATCTTTTTCATTGAAATTGGGTAAATTGTAGGTAAGAGTTGACAAAGCGATGCGGAAAAAATCTGCATGGCTGTTAAAGAATTGGACATAGTTGGATTTCTTTGCAAAATCTTTCATGAGTAGACGCAGTGAATCCAGGCCAGGGTCCTTAGCCTCTGCAACAGGAATATCTTTGCGCCATTCCAGATCTTCAGTCATATGTAGCATTGTCCAGATAGGCGCATCAATAGAATTGAAGAGCTTTCCATACAGGCTGTTTCGCTTCAGGTAGGCAAACAGGGGATGATTTTTATATGGAGCAAGCTTAATCAGAATGTCCTGCTTATAATCCAGTTCGATAAAATTTACCAGTGGTAAACCGCTGAGAACTTCTACCGTATGAAAGAATTCTATGCGTGGATCGACACTGAAATTTACACCTTTAACCTCGACCTGGTAAGACTGAAAGGTTGTTGGCGTTTGGGAAAAACCTGCTAATGCCGACAAGGATAAACATAAAATTAATGATAAGAGGGATAAGGTTGATCTCATAGGATTCTTTAGATTAAACTTGCAGGAGGCTTAGCTAAATAGGCAACTTTTTTTTGCTATAGTTGCACGAATGAATGTTTTTCTAAGGTTAAATATAGAAATAGCGACCGGAAATTGTTCTTTCGTGTAACTTTATGCATTGAGTAGCATCTTAAGAATATAATTGCAATGAAAGAACTTATACCTTTTCAAAATATCAATGAAGCGATGAACCATTTAGATAATGGTGGTCACTTCTTTAACCTTTTCACGAAAGCCGGAGACGGAGAAATCAACGCTGCGGAACTGGCTAAAGTTGCTGGTATGACCAATGAAAAGCAACATCTTATATTATTCTTAGAGCTATCAATTTCAAAGTTGGCGAAAATAGATCAGGTAGAGATCATATCCAGCCTGGATGATAAGTTGAGGAGAGGGTTTCTGAAATATAAGGCCCATGAACTCATGGTGCATGAGGTTGATCATTTAGGTGTACTTGGAGGAAATGTAATTCTTACAGGAATTCCCACTGTAAAAGAAAGTAAATCAGAATTTAATGGCTTCATACTGATCCCTATATTCACTGGTAAAGTAACGATGTTCGTTCCCGAACCTGTCATGGACAGATATGATCTGTACGAGATCAGCAATGATCATAACGAGGAAGTATTCTTGATTGCCCATGATCGTGGTAAACTAAAATTGCCAGCCGAAAAAATAAAAGTCGCAGGTGTGGTAAAAGAAATCGAAACAAAGGTTAACGGCATCAAAGGCATGCAGAAATTCCTGGAGATCAATTACTTTTCATTACTGTAATTTAACATAGATAAATTCACATTTACTTTCTTGTCAATACTTTATCGAAAAGATATTCTCTTCATGCTATTGTTATAACTGTAATTTTAAATCTATTTTATTTATTGTGTTTTAAATCGCTGTTTTTCTTTAAATTTGACTACAAATGGGAAAATAAAATATGAAACAAGTAAATTTTTTAGGTCTCTTTTTATGCCTGCTGATGCTCTCTGCTTGTAAAAAAGGAACAAACGAGGATCCCCGCACTGCAAAACTGCTTACAGATTCAGTATCTTATACCGTAAATGGGAAAAAGTACGTGTCAAATAATATCGAAAAGGGCACAACTCTCAATACACAATCTAATACTAAAATTACCTCGGATGAATATCATAGCTATCTGATAAAAGGTGATGAGGATTCCCTTTTATTTGTGAGAGATTTTGCAATAAAAGCAGACCAATCATTTATCATCCTTTCTTTTATAAAAGTATATAACAAGGATATAACAGAATTTGCAAGTGAGAATAATGGAGGCTGGCTGCAGTACCCTAAAAACCGGATTGACATCTTTGCTCCGGGAATGTATAAATATGCAACTGATTATTGGAGAAACAATTCCATATCAGGAATTGCAGTCAGGATTATTAATGACAAGGGCGACTACAAGTCCTATACCCAATGGGATTTAACTAAACCAGCTTCAGTTATCTCGGCAGACCAGAGGGATTCCAAATTTGAAATCATCAGTATTACCAAAAGGGAAAAGGATTACTTATTGGAAGCTAAATTCAACTTGACTGTTTTTAATGACAATAAACAATCGCAAAAAATTGAAAACGGATACTTACGCTTTAGTGTACTTAAAGTCCTGTAAGCACATTTTTTTCTTTCCATCATACGCCAGGTAACCACCAATTCGAAAAAACAGATACGATCTTAACGGTGATATATAAGCTGAAATAGGGCTCTTACGCTGTAAATTCCTTATATTGAAGCTATATCATCACGAATGGAATCACTCAAGGAATTTATCAATCTAAACCCCGGGCCAGTTGCGTTAAAAATTGTTGTAGGAGTCGGTATCGGCATGCTGATCGGAATGGAACGTAAATGGTCGCACCAGGAAGCCGGAATCCGCACATTTTCAATCATTGCATTACTGGGCGTACTTTCTTCCATCATCGGACTGGAAATTGTTATTGTATCCATGCTGGGTGTTTTTCTGCTGATTACAGGCATCAATGTAAGGAGTTTAAGGGTAAACAATACGCTGGAGATTGCCACCTCGGCAGCACTGATCGTAGATTACCTGCTGGGAGTTTTGGTAGGCTTCGGCCATATCTTTACCCCCGTTGCCGGTGCCATTGCGATGACGATGTTACTGGCATGGAAGATAGAACTGAATCGCTTTGCGGGTGGTTTAAAACCTTCGGAAATCAGAAGTGCGATTATATTGGGACTGATCGGTTTTGTAATCTATCCGCTGATGCCCAACAGGTATATCGATCCTTGGAACTTAATCAATCCCAGTGATGCCTGGCTGAGTGTGATCGCAATTTCGGGTATTGGCTTTCTCAATTATGTTTTCCTCAGAATCTTCAGCACGGATGGCTTGTATTGGGGGGCTATTTTTGGGGGACTGGTAAACAGCACGGCTACCGTGGCAGAGATCAGCGGCAGGGCGCAGACCAGGGCTTTGACCTCCAAGATCACTGTTTTATGCCTGCTCACCAACATTGCAATGTTTGCGAGAAACCTGATTCTGGTGGGGATCTTTTGCCCTGCAGCATTACCCGCAAGTCTGTTACCGCTGATAGCGATGTCTCTGGTCTCGGGTTTATGTATATGGATGGATGTCAGAAATGATAGTAATGAAGTGATCAAAGTAGAGGAAGTTGATACTCCACATCTGGATACACCAATCTCGGTGCCCAAGGTGCTTACCTTCGGGCTGCTATTTGTGCTGATACAAATTGGAGGAACATTGCTCACCAGGGGCTTCGGCAGTTACGGTATGCTGGCTACAGGTGTTTTCGGAGGATTGATCAGTAGCGCCAGTACCACTGCAGCTGCAGCGACAATGGCTAGTCACGCGCAGATTACGGCATCCGTTGCGGGTAGTGTGGCTATACTTTCATCACTCGCCAGTGCGGTAATCAGCCTGCCCATTATCTGGAAAACTGTGAAAGACAGAAAGATCGTGCAGAAATTTACTTTAGAACTCGTTGCCATTGTGATTGCAGGAACTACGGTAGTGTGGATCGACCGTGTTTTTGAACTGACGGAACGATTCCTGAGATAAATTAGCTTTGCTGTTTCAAGACAATATATCAAATAAATAAATGCTGCTTCCTAAAAATATCATATCAGGGAAGCTGATATTCTTTTCATAACCTGGAGAAATATCCTATAATTGCTCTCATACTAAAATGAAAAAACGATGGAACAAAAATTCCCGCTGCCTCCATTTAATGTAGAGACAGCAAAACAAAAAGTACAGCTGGCTGAAGACGCCTGGAACAGCCAGGATCCTGTTAAAGTATCTATGGCCTATACAGTAGATAGTGAGTGGCGCAACAGGTCGGTCTTTGTGAACGGTCGGGAAGAAATTGTACAATTCCTGACCGCCAAATGGGAAAAGGAATTGGATTATAAACTGAAGAAAGAACTCTGGGCTTTCAGCAATAACAGGATTGCTGTGCGGTTTGAATATGAATTCCGCAATGATCAGGATGAATTGTTTCGTGCATATGGCAATGAAAACTGGGAGTTTGATGAAAATGGCCTGATGCAAAAAAGGTATGCCAGCATCAATGATGTGCCGATAAAGGAATCAGAAAGGAGGCTTTAAATTGAAATAGGGCTAAAAATGTCCCTATATGAATCGTATTTCCGTACTTGTTATTAATCTGTTTACTACCGAAATTTATCCCAGGTAATGAAGGAGTATGTTTTACTCAGATTAAAATCATACGAAGATGAAACAGCAGGTATTTGACAACAACTTTAAAACGATAGGGTTGATACATGTGAGCCAGGAAAGCCAGAATCTCCTGAATTCTGAAGCCTACAAGTCTTACATCAAAGTCATTTATTTACCTCAGGGAGGTAAGGTTAAGGTGGATTTTAGCCAATATAGTGCAGCAGGTCCTGCATTGTTCTTTGTTACCCCTAGCCAGGTGTTAAACATTCAGGACCTGCAAGGAAATGAGGGATACTTCATTTTCTATAACCGTGATTTTTACTGCATTGAAATCCATGATGAAGAGGTGGCATGCGACGGACTTTTGTTTAATAATATTAACAATGTGTCCATGACTTGTGTTCCTGATCAGGACGCTGAATTTATCACTAATCTCTTCACTCATATCGAGACTGAATTCGCCCTCAAAGACTCTTCTCAGGAAGAGATGCTCCGCACTTACCTGAAGCAGCTCTTCATCAAGTCTGCACGGATCTGGAAACAGCAACACCTGGGCGGGGTACTGACAGACCGCGATAGTGATCCGGATTGTTTCAGGAAATTCACTTTACTTGTAGATAAGCATTACAGGAATAAACATACTGTTGCAGACTATGCAGATCTGTTGCTGGTGGCACCAAAAACACTTACGCACAGGTTTAAACGATTGAATCTTCCTCAGCCAAATGAAATCATAAAAAACCGTATCATTCTGGAAGCCAAAAGACTTCTTGTGCATACAGATATGAAGGCTAAGGAGATCGCCTATAATTTAGGTTATGAAGATCCTGCTTATTTCAGCCGGCTATTTTTTATCAAAACCGGTGAATCACCTTCCAGTTTCAGAACTAAATATCTCATGAAAAGCAACTTAGATGAGATTGAGATTTAAACTTTTCATTAGTACTGCCATGATACTATCACGAAATCCCATCAACGTTCTAATTGCACTCATCTGCGCAGCCCTGCCAGGTTTTGCTCAGCACAAGCCACAGTCTGCTTTCCTGTCGAGGGTTGGTACAACGCCAGCTTATGTCATCAGGATGTTTCAGGATGCAGGAATGTCACCGAAGGAACATCCACTCACAAAAGAGGAGATGAAGATTGTGTCTGATGCATTTGCGGTACTTCCTTCCCGGCATCAGAAAGTATTGATGCAGCACCTCAAAAGTATCAGCTTTCTGGATAATATGCCAAATACAGCTTTAACAGCACCCCTCACTGCGGGAGGCGAGGATAAACAATATCATATTGCCTTCAGGGCAGGGATCCTTCCGCAAACCATTTCTGAATGGGTGACTGAAAAAGAACGTACCTGCTATAGCAGTGGCGACTCATCTATAACGGTCTCAATAGATGCCGGAAAACTGAGTGCATTCACTTACGTATTATTACATGAAGGTACACATGTGCTGGACGGATCAACCGGGCTTATCTCTACCGACACGCTGGCCGGAAAAACTAAACAAAATACTTTTACGCAAAACTTTGCCCGGGGTATTTGGGAGGATATTTTTACACATCAGCAACCTCTTGCAGACTCTGTTCTGGTGAAAAACCACTTTCGCCGGGGCGGCAGAAAATTCCTTCCCTCAGAGGCAGCAGCTGTATACAAAGGACTGAGCAAAACCTCATTTGTATCTCTTTACAGCACAGCCAGCTGGCACGAGGATATTGCAGAATTACTCAGTGTTTATCATCTGACAGAAGTTCTGAAGCAACCCTTCTCTATCAGGGTCAGCCAGAAGGGAAAAGAGCTTTTTCACTATGATCCCATGCAGTCGCCCCAGGTACGCCAGCGTCTTCCGATACTCATGAGCTTTTATCAGACCTAATCTGAAATATTAACTGCTGCTCCTTCCGGAGTATCCAGCTGAAGCTACTTACTGGTCCATTTTTGATAATTATTTGATAAGTATATTGATACAAAATACATCCTCAGGGAAAAATATGCATAAGACTTTGCTATATGTCTATTATTCAGGGGTTATTTTCTGATGACCTTTGTATAGTCAATTCATAAAAATCAATTTATAAATCATGTCTATACGGATAGCGATATTTGATGAAAATGATAATGTTCGTCATCGGATTACCGAATTATTGAATACAGATCCTGCCTTTCAGATCGTCGGAAATTATAAAAATGCAGTCAGTTGTGTAAGGGATATTTATCGCTTAAGACCAGATATCGTCATCATGGATATCGAGATGGCAAAGGTAAACAGCATCGAAACCGTGAGAACGTTGAACCACAAATTTCCGCATATCCAGATTCTCATACAAACGGTGTTTGAAGATGATGAGCGGGTATTTCAATCCATTGCTGCGGGAGCTTCAGGATATATATTGAAAACTCATCTGAATCGTTTTCTTATCAATGCTATCAAAGAACTTTATAATGGAGGATCACCGATGAGTCCCTCGATTTCACGAAAAGTGATCAATACCCTCCAGAAAGGATTGATTGGCAGAATCCATCCTCGGGTACCTGAATATAAGCTCACTCCACGTGAGCGGCAAGTGCTTGCAGCTGTAGTTGATGGTTTAAGTCATAAGATGATTGGTATGGAGTTAAATATCAGCTATGATACGGTCAGAACTCATATCAAAAGTATCTATGAAAAACTGGATGTAAATTCTCTGACAGGTGTAGTCGCAAAGGCTATACACCACAATATCATCTGAGTGGGGTAGAGAAGCTCCCCTCAATAGTTTTGTCATTTTTATTTTACAATTAAAGTCTACTAAAAAAGTAGTATTAATTGGATTATCTGATTAAGATGCTTATAATTGCGTGGTATTCAAATGAAAGCCGCTGGTTAGCGGCGATTTACGGCAAAACAAATCAAGCGATGAAAACTCTTAACGTCTCCTACTTAGATTACACACCAGCAAATTCTATGCGATGTTGTTGCTGTATCTGTTAGGCTGCTAAAAGGTTTAATCCAGGCATTCCTCAATCTTTTCTTCAACCGGTCACCATGGTGATCATCCTTAAAAACAAACATTATTTGTTGCGCAGAGCCAACAGGCTCAGGCATAACATTTAACCTGATTTTTTATGAACTACACTTTTACGCATGATTTAAGTGGGCATTCCTATGCCCCAAACCGAACGAAACCTGGCTATCATTCCGGGTCGAAAAACAGGCTCAGCAGCCATATCCTGACGGGATTTCTGCTCTACCTTCTGATCCTGCTGCCGGGAATCACATCGGCACAAACACAGCGGCCTATCATCAACTCTAAACTCAGTGGCCGCCTGTTTGATTCCAGAACCAAAGATCCACTGCCAGGGGCATCTGTACAAATCAAAGGCACCACCCACCAGGTAACTACAGACGGAGATGGACGCTTCGAGTTTACTACCGGACAAAAATTTCCTTATACTTTGATCATCAATTATATTGGTTACGACAGACTGGAAATTAACGCTACCTCAGAAAATATTGATATCCCGCTGGTCTCTCAAACCAGGGAACTGGGCGAAGTATTGGTGGTGGCTTATGGCACTCAGGAAAAGAAGGACCTGATTGGTTCGGTAGCGAAAGTAAAACTGGATGATGTGAAAGCGATCCCCGGCGGAAGTTTTGAATCACAGCTACAGGGTAAAGTTGCGGGTCTGCAGATCAACACCAATACGGGGGTACCCGGCGAAACGATCAATGTTCGTTTGCGCGGTGCCACCAGTATGAACGGTAACAACAACCCGCTGTACATTATTGACGGGGTATTTATTGAGAACGGAAGTTTACAAACCTACAGTACCGGTGGAAAGGCAACATCGCCGATAGCAGATATCAACCCCAGCGATATAGAAAGTATTTCTGTATTGAAGGATGCTGAGGCTACAGTTTTATATGGTGTACGTGCCGCCAATGGGGCCATCATCATTACCACCAAACGCGGAAAGTTTAACCAGAAGCCTAAAATAGACTTCAACCTTTCGCAGGGATGGGCAAAGGCCGAAAAACTGTGGGACTTAACTACCGGTGAGCAGCATGCCCAGCTGGTAAACGAAAACTGGGTAAATACTGGCGGCACATTTGCCACCAGGCCATTCCGACCAACGACTGAAGGTGGCAGGGGCTTACCTGAGCAGCAGCAGACTTACGATCGCCTGAGCCAGGTTTTCCGTACGGCGAACCTGCAGAACTATGATGTCTCTATCGGTGGCGGAAACAACGGTTCGCGCTATTATTTCGCCGGTGGTTACAATAAACAGGAGTCTATCCTCAAGCCGATCTCTTACGACAGGGCGAGTTTTAAAGCCAATTTTGACCAGAAGGTAACGGACAAAGTAACGCTGGGAATCAGCAACACCTTTGCGCGCAGCTACCGTAATGAAGGTCGCGCGGGTGACGGCCCTGCCGGCGGATTGTTACAAGCTGCGCTGCATACCCCAACATATCTTTCGCCCTACAATGACCAGGGTGTACTGGTTGGCCGCGCAGGATTTGATAACGTCACCTTATTATTAGATAACTATGATGTGAACTCTACAAGCTTACGTTATATCGGTAACCTATATGCGGAAGCAGACATCCTTCCGGGATTGAAGTTCAGATCGAGTGTAAGTGCCGACTACAATAACTATAATGAATCAGAATACTGGAACACTTTCCTGCTATCCGGTTCACCAAATGGCCTGGCAACCTCATCCGTTGGTCAGCGTACAACGTTACTGAACGAGCAAACCATTACGTACCGCAAAAAGATCAATACGAACCACAGCTTTGGCGTTTTAGTGGGTAATACGGTGCAAAGTACCTCGTACTCGCGGAATTATGCACAGGGTACAGGATTTGCCAATAACTCCTATAAGCTGATTTCTTCTGCTGCCGTGACTACAGGTTCAGAAAGCTGGTCGAAGAGAAACCTGGCTTCATTTTTCACCAAGCTTGATTATAATTTCGCTGATAAGTATTTACTGGATGTCAGTCTGCGCGCTGATGGTTCATCGGCCTTTGGCCCGGATAAGAGATGGGGATACTTTCCTGGTATTGGTGCCGCATGGAATATCAAAAGAGAGGATTTCCTGAAAGATGCAGGTTTTATTGATGACCTGAAACTGCGTACCAGTTATGGTATTACAGGAAGCCAGAACGGGGCGGGCGATTTTGCTTCGCTTGGTCTCTGGGCAGGTGGATCGCCTTATCAGGGAAATCCGGGTACTGCGCCCCAGCAGATTTCTAACCCTTCACTAGGCTGGGAGCAGACCTCACAGTTAAACCTGGGACTGGATGCGGCCTTCTTTAATAACAGGCTGACCTTTGAGTTTAATTACTACCGCAAATACACTACTGATGGTATCATCCAGAGACCTCTTGCCGCTACGCAGGGACTATCCAGCTACTTTGACAACGGCATTGAGATCAGCAACCGCGGATTTGAGATTGCCCTGAGCTCTGTAAATGTTAAAACCAAAGATTTTAACTGGAGCAGCAGCTTCAACGTTTCTCAAAACAAAAACAAAATTGAGAAACTGGACCAGCCAGTGAAGTTTGGCAGCCGCGACCTGATTCTGCAGCAGCAGGGTAGTCCTTTGTACTCTTTCTGGGTATATAAAGAGCTGGGCGTAGACCCGCAAACGGGTAACGTGATTTATGAAGATTATAACAAAGACGGCAAGATCACGGCAGACGACCGTCAGATTCTGGGCAGCATCTGGCCGAAGTTTTTTGGAGGATTAACCAACAACTTTACGTACAAAAACATTGATCTTAACGTGTTCATGGCCTTTTCATATGGCAACAAGGTGTACAACCACAACCGTTTCTTTGGTGAAGGCGGTGGTGCCAGGGATGCCGCAAGGATCATCTTTGCGAGCAACGTAGACAGGTGGCAGCAGCCGGGGGATATCACTGACACCCCTCGTCCGGATGGTATCAACAATAACAACTACAAAGATGGTGGAGGCAGATGGCTGGAGAACGGCTCATTCCTGCGTCTGCGCTCTTTAACAGCAGGTTATACTTTTTCTAAAAAGATATCGAGAAAGGTAGGTCTGGAGAACCTGCGTATTTACGCCATTGGTACCAACCTCTTCACAGTGACCAAATACACTGGTCTTGATCCTGAATCAAGTGCCAGCAGCGCACAGAACGAGCAGGGGATAGATTTAGGTACCCCGCCGCAACCAAGAACTATTCAAATTGGCCTGAACGTAACTTTATAACTATTATGACACGCATTAACTTTATATATTTTCTCTTATCAACCCTGGCACTGACGTCATGCAAGAAGTTTCTCGAAGTGGAGCCCAGAGCATCGATCTCTGACGACCAGACGATCTTTGATAAAACTTCTGCTCAGACTGCGCTCAATGGGGTATACTCATCCCTGGGCTCAGGAGGGTATTATGGTACAACCTTTCAATCAATCGGCTACCTGTCCGGCGACAATATCCAGTGGACAGGCTCACAGTCGCAGGTGCAGGAATTTATCAACCACAATGTGAGTTCAGGAAATGCCACGATCAGTGGTGCCTGGATCGCAATTTATCAAACGATAAGCCGGGCAAATAATGTGATTGCCAGAGTACCTGATGTGAATGATGCTACTTTTACACAGGCACAGAAAAACCAGATTATCGGCGAAGCGTATTTTATCCGCGGCCTGGCTTACTTTGATCTGGCAAGAACCTGGGGGGGAGCGCCGATCATTACCACACCTACACAGAGTCCTGCCGATAACAGGGGCCTCGGCCGTCGCCCGGTAGCTGAAGTGTATGCGCAGGCACTGAGCGACCTGAATGCTGCAGAGCCTTTACTGCCGGAGACTACCGACCGCTATCGCGCCACGCGCAAAACGGTATATGCTTTAAAAGCGAGATATTACCTTTACAATAAAGACTGGGCACAGGCAGAAGCATTTGCCACCAGGCTGATTACAGACAATAACTATTCTCTGCTGAAACCGTATAGTGCTTTCTTCGCGGGCAACGCACGTGGTACACAGGAGTCTGTATTTGAGATTTTCTACAGTGCTACGGAAACGAATGCTCACCGTAACCAGTGGCAGCCACAGGAAAACGGCGGAACGCGCCAGTGGGCTCCCAATGATGCTTTTGTAGCGCTGGTAAACAACCCTCTGGTAGGGGGTAACAGGAATGTGCTGGTTGCCCGGGATATCCAGGGACGCTGGTATGGTAATCTGTACTACCGATCGCCGGCTACAGATCCGAGTTTCGTGATCCGTATTGCGGAGCTGTACCTGATCCGTGCAGAGGCACGTGCCGAACAGGGTAGCGCCGCACAGCTGCTGGCAGCACGTGCCGATCTGGATGCGGTACGCAGCAGGGCTGGTTTAGGTGTAACGCCTGCGCTCACAAAAGCTGAAGTGCTGCTGGCGATAGAAAATGAGCGCCGGATTGAGTTTGCACTGGAGCCTCACCGCTGGTTTGACCTGGTACGTACAGGACGTGCAGCTGCGGTGTTCAATATCACTGATCCGAATAAGCTTATTTTACCAGTGCCACAGGATCAGATCCTGATAGATCCTTCCTTATTGCCCAATAACCCAGGTTATTAATTGATATTTGAACGGCCGGTGGTTCATCCCCCGGCCGTTGTTCTTTTAGAAACTAATGTTGTGCGTGTTTTTGATTTCGGCCATGACAAAAGTGCTGTGCGTACTGCCTATACTTTCTACAGAGCCCAGTTTGTTAAAGACGAAATCCTGATAGTGCTTCATGTCCTTGGCATATACTTTTAGTATAAAGTCGTAATCCCCCGAGATATTATAACATTCCACCACCTCATCAATACCGAGGATATCTTCTACAAACTGGTGGCCTATCTTTTTATCATGCTGTTTCAGCTTGATATTGCAGAAAACAATAAAACCCTGGTTAAATTTCTCTGCATCCAGAATGGCGATATACTTTTTGATAAAGCCGTTGCTCTCCAGTCTTTTCATGCGTTCAAAAACAGGTGAGGGGGAGAGATTTACCATCGCCGCGAGTTCTTTGTTGGTGTGGTTTGAGTTGTTGGCCAGGATCTTCAGCAGCAGTAAATCCGTTTCGTCTAAGTCGTTCATAGAATATTCTTCTTTTCAGCCAGCAATATTAATCTTTTAAAAGCATATTATGCTTTAGATTTTGATTTAACAGCATTATTTATCTGATTTTTAGCTTTTATAAAGTTATATAATCTTCAAATGTATCTTTATGCCAGTTAAAAAGTTGAAAGAAATGTTGACACAAAACCTCGGCTACCCAAGGATTGGAAGCCACAGACAATTGAAAAAAGCATGCGAACAATACTGGGCTGGCAAAATTGACTTTGCAGAACTCAACAATGTTGCTCGAACCATTAAAGAACAAAACTGGCAGAGCCAGCTGGATGCAGGTATCGATCTGATCCCTTGTAACGACTTTAGTTTTTATGACCAGGTACTGGACACCAGCTTATTGCTGGGCAACGTCCCTAAGCGGTATTCACCGGTTTTGTCGGCCATCAAAACGAACACAGAGATCGACCTTTATTTTGCTATGGCCCGTGGCTATCAGAAGGACGGCCTGGACATTACAGCAATGGAAATGACCAAGTGGCTGGATACCAACTATCACTATATCGTGCCGGAGTTTACTGCAGATCAGGAGTTTGATATCTTCAGCGAAAACATTTTCAGTGAGTATAATACAGCACAGCAACAGCTGGGCAAAAAGGCGAAACCTGTGCTCCTGGGACCGGTGAGTTATCTGTTACTGGGAAAAGAGAAGGAAGAGGGTTTTGAACGCATCGATCTTATCAAAAAACTGGTACCTGTATATGTGGCCGTCATCAATAGGTTGAGGCTACAAGGCGCAGTGTGGATCCAGCTGGACGAGCCATGTTTGTCGCTCGATCTTTCAAAGAAAGAAAAAGAAGCATTTGAATACGCTTATCGTGCAATTGCAAATCGTGTAAGTGGCGTCAAGTTACTTATTGCCACATACTTTGAAGCACTGCTCGATAACAGCCTGCTTGCGGTTTCTCTTCCTGTACATGCGCTCCACGTGGATCTGGTACGTGCCCCAGAGCAGCTGGATGAAGTACTTGCATTGATCCCCGATAACCTGAAGCTGTCAATAGGTGTGGTAGACGGACGCAACGTCTGGAAAAACGATTACGAAAAATCCCTCGGGCTGATCAGCAAGGCTGTAGAGAAGCTGGGTGCCGATCGTGTGATTATTGCCCCATCCTGCTCTCTGCTGCACAGCCCGATTGATTTGGAACTGGAAACAGCTATCGATCCGGAGATCAGAAACTGGATGGCTTTTGCCAAACAAAAACTGACTGAGATTGATGAGCTTCGTCAGATTGCAGAGGGAAATACTGATCTACTGGCAATTAACCAAAGTGCAATTGAAAGCCGTCGTTCTTCAAAAAAAGTGCATAAAGAGGAAGTAAAAAAACGTATTGCTGCAATCAGCGATGCGGATGCCAGTCGCCATAGTGCCTTCCCACTGCGTCAGCGTTTGCACCATGAACGATTTAACTTGCCGGCATTTCCAACAACTACAATTGGTTCCTTTCCGCAAACGGATGATATCCGCCAGTTGCGTGCCAGGTATAAAAAAGGCGATCTCAGCTTTGAACAGTATGAGCAAGCCATAGAGCAGGCGACAATAGAGACGATCCGCTGGCAGGAAGAGATTGGCCTGGATGTGCTGGTACATGGCGAATTTGAGCGTAATGACATGGTGGAGTACTTTGGGGAACAGCTGGATGGCTTCCTGTTTACGAAAAACGGCTGGGTACAAAGTTATGGCAGCCGCTGTGTGAAACCACCGGTAATTTATGGTGATGTGAGTCGCCCGCGCAACATGACCGTGCGCTGGAGCTCTTTTGCTGCCGCACAAACGGCAAAGCCGATGAAAGGGATGTTGACGGGACCGGTAACGATCCTGCAGTGGTCCTTTGTGCGTGACGATCAGCCGCGTGAGATTACCACTAACCAGATCGCCTTCGCGATTCGTGACGAAGTGCTGGCGCTGGAAAAAGCAGGAATAGCCATTATACAGATTGATGAAGCTGCTATCCGCGAAGGGTTACCGCTGAGGAAAGCAAAACATCCGCATTACCTGGATTGGGCAGTAAAAGCTTTCCGGATTACGGCTGGTGGTGTGCAGGATAAAACCCAGATTCACACCCATATGTGTTACAGTGAGTTCAATCATATCATCGAACATATTGCGGCTATGGATGCCGATGTAATTACCATTGAGACATCGCGATCACAAATGGAGCTGCTACAGGCCTTTGCGCATTTTGAGTATCCCAATGAAATTGGTCCGGGGGTATATGATATCCATTCCCCGCGGGTACCGGGTACAGCAGAAATGGCATCGCTCTTAGCGAAAGCGGCCGATCTGCTTCCGGCGCGCAACCTGTGGGTGAACCCGGATTGCGGACTTAAAACACGGAAGTGGCCGGAGACTAAAGCTGCCCTGGAGAATATGGTTGCTGCGGCGAAGCAAGCGCGCGAACAAATCAAAGTAGAAGGTTGATTTAATACCTCTGAGGGCAGGCAGATAAAAATTATCGCTTGCCCTTGTTTACAAAATTTATATATTGTTGCCTTATGTTCATAGATAAAATAAAATCGGGGGAGTCGGGGATTTTGATGTACGGGATTACCCCTCCAAAATCGGAAACCAGTCCGGAAAGAATTGCGGAGATTGCAGAACGGACCATCGCAAGGCTGATCCCTCTGGATATTGATGCTTTGATTGTGTACGATGTACAGGATGAATCTGCGCGCACCTCAGTTGAAAGGCCATTTCCTTTTATCAATGCGCTGGATCCCTTCAAATTTGCGGGCAGCTATCTGTCAGCACTGGAAATCCCGAAGATCATCTACCGTCCGGCAGGCAAGTACAGCAGGGAAGAACTTTCAGCATGGCTGGCTGCACTGGGCGAGCAAAGCTTTTACCCCGTTTTTGTAGGTGTGCCTGCGCCGGATTTTAAGGTCAAAACGAGTTTGCCAGAGGCGTACCAGTTATGGCGTAAACATGAACATGAGTCGGTAATCGGAGCCGTGACCATCCCGGAGAGGCATGCTGTGCTTAAAGATGAGGACAAGCGTATCCTGGACAAGGCGGCAGAAGGGGTTTCTTACTTTATCTCGCAATGTGTTTTCAACGTGGGTTATGCGAAGAAAGTGGTGGTGGATATTTGCGCAGCTTGCAAAAGTCAGGGCAGCGTTCCACCCACAATCATCTTTACGTTAACGGCCTGTGGTTCATTAAGAACCCTGCATTTTATGGAGTGGCTGGGTATCCATGTGCCAGATGAGCTGAAAGCAGAGCTTGAAAGTTCAGAAAACATGCTCGAAAAATCAGTGCAGGTATGTCTGGACATCGCCGCTGAGTTAATCTCCTTTTGTACGGAGCATTGCCTTCCTTTTGGTTTCAATATAGAAAGCGTGGCGATCAGGAAAGACGAGATCGAAGCCTCCATTCATATGGTAAACCAGATTGCGGAGATGTTAAAGGAAAAAGGAATCAGGAAAAGGATTGCCCAGAACGTCTAGGGATGGATATCAGCAAACGCTTTGACCGTATACTACAACTGTTCTTTCTGTTGCAGTCCAAAGCTATAGTCAATATCACTGAGCTGCAGTCGAGGTTTGAAACGAGTAAGAGAACCATCTACAGGGATCTGAAAGCTCTGGAAGCTGCGGGAGTGCCGGTGACTTATCACGATGGTTCAGGATATTCCATATCCGAAGGCTTCCGCATCCAGCCCTCCAGGTTTACCCATGAGGAAGTACTGAGCCTGCTGATTGCAGAAAAGATGATGCAGCAGCACCAGACAAAATTTATCAAACAACATTTTGAATCTGTACTGGTAAAAGTGAAGAGCTCCCTGCATGGTCAGCAGAAAGTGACTTTACAGCATCTGGATGATAAGCTATTGGTGAACCCGGAAACTGAAGCTGCTAACTATCTGCCAGACATCATCAATACCCTGCTCAGCAGTATCTCAGGTCAGGACATTGTTAAAATCAGCTACCATAAAAGCAGCGATAAGGATACCAAAGTCCGCGAGATTGAACCTGTGGGATTATACTACGAAAAAGACTTTTGGTATGTACTGGCGTTCTGCCTTCTGCGCCACGATTACCGTAGTTTCAGGCTGGACAGGATCAGGCAGTCGACCTTAACCGGTACTCCTTTCACCCGCAAACATCCGGCGCTGCGGGAGCTACGTGAGGATCTCAATATTATGCCGGCCATCCCGATCAGGGTCAGGGCAGACCTGAAAACAGCGCATTTCCTGTTCTGGGATCGCGACAGCTACGGATTTTATAAAGAAGAAAAAACTGGCGATCATGTAATGATGTATTTCAATTGCACGGTGCATCCAACTGCTTTTGTACGCTGGTTTTTGAAGTTCATTGATGTTGCAGATATCATGGAGCCGCTGGCATTGAAACAGGAACTGATGGAGATTCTCCGGAAGGCAATGGTAAGGTAGGGTGCCCTTTTGTGTATTATATTTCTTCGATCACAGATTCACCATGTGAAAGGTCGCCGGATGTCCATTCCCAAACTTCGTGTAAACGTATCTTACCGTTCGGCAGAATCTCTGGTGTAGACCTGCATTTGCCTGTCATGAGCTCAGCTTTCAGGTTGACCTGATGATAACGCATATCAATATTTCCCTGCTCATCTACCAATCCGATGAGCTGCCCGCTTTTAATTTGTCCTCCTGAATATACTGCAGTAAGGATGTTTCCCTGTTGCTGGTAGTGGAATATGGTATCTCCTGAGGTTTCGCCGTTATCTGAGTTCCGGATCGGTCTGAATTGTTTTTGGTCGTAGTTGATCATCGTGGTACGAATTTAGGAAACTTTGTTAGAATGTTTTGGAACTGTAGCATTATACGCAGGCCTGAGTATAAAATGATCGGCAATAAATGTCCCCAGTGGAAGAAGACATGAAACCAGCACTTTGAGGGTATCACTCATTTTCCATTTTTCTTGTATCGCTACACTGATGGTGTTGATTACAAATAGCAGGAATAACGCACCATGAATGGGTCCCAGTGCCTGGACAAGGGAAGGATCATTGTATCCATACTTTAACGGCAGCCCTACACACAGCAGTACAAGCAGAGATAGACCTTCCAGAAACCCGATCAATCGCAGACGGCCAATATTTGTTGAGAATAGCTTCATCATATGTATTTATTTAAAGATTTCGGAAAAAAGGCCTTTGTGCGAGTGGAGAAAAAGGCCATGGAATAGCACACAGAATGATCAGTAAGGCAATTCCATAACAGATGACGACCAGGAAAAACTTCTTCTGCTCATTATCCTCCCTTTTAGAGAATGCAGACCCCAGGGTAATAATGACGATTGCGGTAATCATCATTGAAATATGAATCAAACCATAAAAAGAAAAGTCGTTTATGCCGGAAATAAGCTTCTTTTCAGGCGACCTGAAATACGAAACAACCGGGCTTTTGAAGTAAATCGCCATACCAATGAGCAATTGCAAATGGGCGATAGTTGCGGTCCAGTGTCTGATCCGGTTATCCGAATTTGTAAAAGGCAATTTTCGTATGTATTTGCTTGCAAAAAATATGATGGTATAAATCAGACTGATCAATACCAGCCAACGGAAAAGAGAGTGAAGAAAAAGTAGAATTAAAAACATAATTAAATAAGATACTAACTGGTATGTTTATGGGTAAATTTTTTTAGCTTAACGTTTCTGTGTAATGGATGAACTGCGTTAAAAAGCTCTGATATGAAGCCGGACCAAACATTTTACCCATATTTCTGGCACCAGCATAGGCCCCCACAATATAGGTTGCAGCATCTTTGGTATTCAGTTCTTGCCTGACTTTCCCACGTAATTGCCCCCGTTTCAGGCAATCAGCAATAGCATCTATCCAGGCGAGGGTCAGCATTTGTAAAGCCTGGCTAAAAGGCTCACTCAAGGGTGTCATTTCTTCGATCAGGTTGACCAATGGGCAGCCATATCTTGGATCAAAATTCACGCGGTCGCCCAACAAAGATTTCATCATGATCACAATATCTTTAACCGGATCTTCAGAATAATTCAGAGGAACGACCATCATCGATTTCATCATTGGATGCATCAGTTCCCTAAGGATAGCCAGTGCCATCTCTTCCTTATTTTTAAAATGATAAAAAAAGGCGCCTTTTGTCACTTGCATAGAAGATAGGATATCGTCAATGCTCGTGGCCTGATATCCTTTTATGTACATGTGTTGTGCAGCATTTTTAAGAATGCTCAATCGAGTTTCTTCAGATTTCTTCATTACATACTAAGTGGTATGTTTCAAAGGTAGCGTTTGATATGGTATAACAAAATCTATGATTTGCTTATGAAGTTTTTTGACGAATGATTGACGAATTACAAGGAAGCCTGACGATAAATTATTAGGACAAGCTTAAATATTTTAATAGTCTACTACTTGGAATTGATCTAAATAAGTTATATTAGTCCCCGAATTACTCATCATTAGATATGCAACTTTATACTTCAGCCATTCAGGCGGGACGAACACTGCTTTTAAGCAAGCTCTCCCGGATTCTAATCCTCACTTCAATATTATTCTTTGTATCCCCTAACTCTTCAGCCGCTCAAGATTCAGGGACTGCTACCGTTACTGGTGTGATTACTGATGCATCCGGGCAAGTGCTTTCACATGCAACTATTTTGATTTCAGGTGGTGCAAACGGCCATACTGATGAAGAAGGACGCTTCAGCTTCGCAGGACTTACTGCCGGCAAACACCAATTTACGGTGAGCATCGTAGGTTACCAGACGATCAGCAAGGAAATTATGCTGACGGCGGGTGAGACAACTGACCTTTCACTGCAGTTGCAGGAGAAAAACGCACTTTCCGAAGTGGTTGTCACTGCAGGACGTAAGGCAGAAAGCATCAGAGACGTTCCCTCTTCGGTGACGATCCTGAACCAGCGCCAGGTGGCGGAGCAGATCAACGTCAATCCTTCTGTAGCTTCTATCCTGGGTAACCTGGTTCCGGGTTTGGGAACAGCCACCAATAAAGCCACCAACTCCGGACAAACACTTCGTGGTCGTCAAGTGCTTGTACTGGTAGACGGGATCCCACAATCCACGCCATTGATGAACGGTAGCCGCGATATCCGTACGATTGATCCCGCAGTAATCGAAAGAATTGAGGTGATCAAGGGTGCTACATCCATCTACGGGAACGGCTCGGCAGGTGGTATCATCAATTTCATAACCAAAAAACCGGCGGTCGACAGGGCTTTTTCAGGAACCTCAAGCGTAGGGCTGAGCGGTAATCTGGCACATCCCAATCAAACTTTGGGCTACCGTGTATCGCAATCTTTTGCAGGAACATTAAATCGTTTTTCTTACGTGGTGAACGGTACCTACAACTATACCGGTGTGCAACGTGATGCCAAAGGCAAAGTGAACGCACAGCCTGACGGTCTTGGAGAGAACTCACTCACCAATGCTTTTGTAAAGCTGGGCTACCATATTGACGATAACAGTGATGTAACAGCATCTTACAATCTTTTCCGTAGCACGCAAAACAGCGACTATGTAAATGTGATTGGTAAATATGGTGTAAATCCTTCTGTTGGTCAGAAGGGTGAAGATCCGGGAGAGCCTGCAGGAACTCCATACAACCACAATGTGCTGGTGACCTACCATAACAAGGCATTGCCTTTAAATACAAATCTGGATCTGTCAGCTTATTATAATGGCTTTATCTCTATGAACCGTTATGTAGCCCAGGGGACAGCCTGGTACGGACCTGGACAAACCAAGATCCAGTCGTTTAAAAAGGGGGTACGCTTAACACTGAATACCCCATGGAAAATGGGTACGCTGGGTGAGGGGGAGGTGACCTACGGGCTGGACCTGCTTAACGACCGCACGAACCAGATTCTGACCGACGGACGTGTATATATTCCGGATATGAACATGGTAAACCTTGCACCTTACGCGCAGATGAAACTGGATCTGCTCAGCAATTTCATCCTGAAGGCGGGTATCCGTTATGAGAATGCCAGGGTAAAAGTGAAAGATTACAATACCATTGCCCGCGGACCAGACAATCAGGGCAGTATCGCAGTTACAGGGGGTAAAATTCCTTACAATGCTACTACCTTCAACGCGGGATTACGCTACAATAAATATGATTTCTTTAACCCTTTTGTGAGTTTCTCACAGGGATTTGCCATCAATGAACTGGGCCGTATCTTACGCAGCGCGACGAGTACCAACCTGGAAAGTATCTCTACCGATCCTATTATTACCAACAATTATGAGGCTGGATTCAGTACTACAATTGGCAAGCTTAACTTTACCGCAGCATATTATAAAAGTACCTCTAATCTGGGTGCTAACCTGGTTGATAATGGAAGTGGCGTGCTGGTTGCCCAAAGGGAGCCTGAAAATATTCACGGTTACGAACTTACTGCCGACCTGCTGCTGACTCAGCAATGGACTGTTGGAGGAAGTTATGCCTATGTTGAAGGTAAATCTGAGCAGAGTAATGGCAATAAAGCATACCTGAACGGTTTGCGTATCGCTCCACCAAAAGCTACAGGCTATCTGGGCTACCGTCCGACCAGTGCTTTTGATTTGAAACTTTTCTGGGTTTACACCGGAAGCAGGGACCGCTTTGATGTGAGAACTAACGGCTTGTATGCCAACAGTGAAGGGCCAGTGACATCTATTCATCTGTTTAATCTTGCAGCTAACTATAAGTTTAGCAGTAAATTCTCCACAGCACTCGGCGTAGAGAATCTATTTAACAAATCGTATTATCCTGTAGTGACTCAGTACCGTGCTGTTGACGCAGAATATGTAAGAGGTATCGGTACAACAGCTAACCTGAACTTCTATTATAACTTCTAAAACTATAGTGTACGTGGGTATCCGATCCACGTACACTTATATAGGAGTGACTTTGAAATTTCCATTTAGATAGTCTCCAATTTCAGTCTCATCTAATAAACATTGAATAAGTTGTGCTTTGAGCAGATCGCAATCCAGATGATGACCTATAAAAACCAATTCATTTTGCCGGTCGCCAAATTGCGGGTGCCACTTTGATTCAATCAGTTCTTGGTTCTCTGCAAAATCCTCGTAGGCAATTCTCTCGTGATAGGACATGCTGGACCACCATACGCCTGCACTTTCCAGACGTGATGATCCGCCGGCCTGCGACAAATTCATAGCCTGCTCAGGGCGGTCGGCCTGCCAGTACAATCCTTTAGACCTGATAATATTGGAAGGAAAATCTTCTTGCAGAAATTTCATAAACCTGACCGGGTGAAATGGCCTGCTATCTCTGAAGACCATGGAATTGATACCGTATTCTTCAGTTTCAGGAGTGTGAATGTTGTTCAGCTCCTTGATCCAGCCGGCCGAAGCTGAAGCCGCCTCATAATCGAACATCGCTGTATTTAGAATTGCAGCAGGATCAACTTTAGAGAAGGAACTTTCAATAATCCGGGCATCCGGATTGAGTTTTCTGAGCAGGGCATGAATGAGCTTCAGATCCCCGGGAGCAACCAAATCAGTCTTGTTCAATATGATCACATTGGCAAACTCAATCTGATCTGTAATCAAATTGACGATCGTGCGGTCATCTCCGTCGATATTGGTGAGATTTCTGTCTGTCAGCCTTTCTGCAGTACCGAAGTCGCTGTAAAAGTTATAAGCATCAATCACCGTAACCATGGTATCGATATAGCTGAACCGGGAAAGATCTATATCTTGTACCTGGTCTACAAAAGAAAAGGTTTGCGCAACAGGTATAGGTTCCGAAATGCCGCTGCTTTCGATCAAAATATAATCGAAACGGTTTTCTGCAGCTAATTTTTTCACTTCAATCATCAGGTCTTCACGCAATGTGCAGCAGATACATCCATTGCTCATTTCAACGAGCTTCTCATCAGTTCGCGATAAGCCACCCTGACTCTCAACCAGTCTGGCATCTATGTTTACTTCGCTCATGTCATTGACGATGACAGCTACTTTGAGTCCTGATTTATTATTGAGGACGTGGTTGAGCAGGGTGGTTTTACCACTTCCTAAAAAACCACTTAAGACAGTAACAGGTATTCTTTTCATTTCCAAAATTTGAAATCAAAGGTATATAAAATAATACCAACGCAACAGTGTTGCATTGGTATTATTTTATATTATTGGATTGAAAAGGGATTTTGTTATCATTTTACCATGCATGCTTACATGAGTGTTTTGATCTCAGCGCATAACATATCCAGCTCTGCTTCAGTGTTGTAATAATGTACGGAAGCCCTCACTACGTTTTGCAGCTGATGTTTGTTCATGTATAACAAAGTTGATTTGGCTAATCCCACGGAGACATTGATATGCTCTTCTGCAAGCCGTTCTTTTACCTGCTGGCAGTTAACCCCGCTCAAAGAAAAAGTGACAATACCGCAAAGCTGATCACCGGTATCATGAAGCTGTACTCCAGCAATTTCTCCAAGTTTACTGCGGAGCAAAGCAGCCAGGTGACTGATACGTTCCCAAATCTGATCAATACCAAGATCCAGGGCATAGGATACGGCTTTAGAAAGCCCTAATGTTAACGCCCTATTTTTCTCATAGAACTCAAAACGTTTGGCATCGCCCAATGGCTGATAATCATTTTCGCTTATACTTTTGATCGAATGCCCGTCGATGAACAGCGTTTTCAGTTTGTCCTGCACTTGCTGTTTCACATATAAAAATCCTGTTCCACGTGGTGCACGCAGGTATTTCCGTCCGGTTACAGACAGGAAGTCGCAGCCGATTGCTTCTACATCTACAGGCATTTGTCCTACACTCTGGCATGCATCCAGCAGGTACATGACCTTGTGCCGGGCAGCAATCCGCCCAATGGCCTCTGCAGGCAGCAGACCACCGGTTGTTGAGGCGACATGCGTAACGGCAATCAACTTAGTTTTGGGATTGATCGCGGCCTCCAGCTGCTTCAACGAAAAATTACCCTGTTCATCATTCGGTATCACCACCATCTTTACCCCGTACAATTTTTCGGCATTCAAAAAACCGATCATGTTAGTCACGTATTCCAGCTCCGAGATCAGTATTTCGTCTCCCGGTTTAAAATCAATACCATGAAAGGCGATGCACCAGCCGGTACTGGCATTTTCTACGAGGGCAATCTCTTCAGGATCGGCGTTGATCAACCTGCCAATCAGCGTATAGGTATCGGCTAGTTCCTGCTTGTATTTCGCTTCAGCTTCGTAACCTCCGGTTAACGCTTCTTCCTGTAAGTATTGGATTACGGTATCTACCACTGAGGATACCGGCAGGGAAGCACCAGCATTATTGAGGTGAACGATGTGAGCAGCACCAGGTGTATCATTTCTGAACTGCTCAATTTGTGCGGGCGTAAAAGGATGAGCTTGCATAGCTTTTTTTCTACAAAGAAATCCATCTATGGCATACAAAAACAGATGCAGATTTTTTATTTTTGACCATAACAGATGGAAGATCAATTTTTATACGAACAGATTGCAGCGAGGTTTGAACAGCAGGTAAGCGAGGGTGTTTTGTCTCCCGGGGATAAACTTCCTTCTGTAAGAATGCTGAGCCGGGAACAAGGTGTGAGCCTTAGTACAGCCTATAAAGTTTACGTTGAACTGGAGAATAAAGGACTGATTGAAGCGCGAACGCGCTCGGGTTATTTTGTCAGGAAAAGATATCAGGAGACACGGCAATCATTGCCCTGCCAGGTGATGCTGCCGGATACCACGCCAGTGAATGTGGATGAGATGATCGCTACCGTTTTCAGACACATCCCCAACGAGCACATGATCCGGCTGTCGCAGGCTTTGCCTTCAGCAGAGCTGATGCCTGTAGCAAAACTTAATAAGTCGATGATGGAATCATTGCGGAAAAGCACTTCCGGAAACGGCCATTATGAAGTGCTGCAGGGGAATATCGCTCTGCGCAGGCAGATTGCTAAACATAGCATCAATTGGGGCTGTGCCATCGTTCCTGATGATATAGTGACCACCCATGGCTGTATGGAGGCGTTGATATTTTGTCTGCGGGCACTGACCAAACCCGGTGATACCGTTGCGATTGACAGTCCGACATACTTTGGGATATTCAATGTCATGCTGAGTCTCGACCTGAAAGTCCTGGAGATACCTGTACATCCCACAGATGGCCTTGATATCGGTTATCTGGAGCAGGTAATGGAAACAACAGCGATCAAAGCCTGCCTCTTTGTGCCCTCCTTTAACAATCCAACCGGGGCGCTGCTATCAGATACCAGGAAACAGCAGTTGGTGGAGCTGTTAAGAACCAGGGAGATTCCACTGATTGAAGACGATATATACGGCGACCTGTACTTTGGCAGGAAAAGGCCCCTGAGCTGCAAGGCTTTTGATACCGAAGGACTGGTATTGTTATGTTCTTCAGTATCTAAGTCGCTCGCTCCGGGGTACCGCGTAGGCTGGTGCATCCCTGGTCGTTTCAAAGAAGAAGTGCTCCGCATGAAGCGGATGCATACCGTGAGTTCTGCCACACCTACGCAGGCCGCTGTAGCGAACTTCTTTGAGACCGGCCGTTACGACCTTCACCTGCGCAAACTACGTAAGATGCTTCACATGCAATGCCTCCATTATACGGAAGCAACTGCCAATTCCTTTCCCCCGGGGACTATCATCACTGCGCCACAGGGCGGATATGTCCTGTGGATAGAACTGGACGCTGGTATTGATGCTTTCAGCCTGTTCCGCATGGCGATGGAGAAGGATATCAGTATTGCACCCGGACAGGTTTTCAGTACCGACGGGCGGTTCAGTAATTTTATCCGTATTAGTTTTGGAGCACCACTTACTACTGAGATCCGAAACAGTATTCAGATTTTGGGTGACCTGGTTCGTGATTACAACACCATGGCACTTATTCAGAAATCTCCCTGATTCGAAACGGGTCTTTCCGAATCTGAATAAAGAAAGACAATAATCGATTTTTTGTGATCTTCTTTGTTTTTAATTATTTTGATATTACATTTAAATCACAAGCATCAGTGTGGGTATACTGTGCGATCAAAAATTTCTAACCAAATAAATAGATGAAAACAAATTCTGTTATGGCATGGTCCATAGTTGTTGCGCTCGGTGGTTTCCTTTTTGGTTTCGATACCGCAGTGATCTCTGGTGCGGAGAAATCTATCCAGCAATACTGGTCCCTCTCCGTATTTCAGCATGGACTGACAATTTCAATTGCCCTGATTGGTACGGTTTTCGGCTCCCTGCTGGGATCCAGACCTTCTGATGCCTTCGGCAGAAAATACACGTTGGCCTTTGTAGCCGCGGCTTACTTATTATCTTCTCTGGGAACGGCTCTTGTAGACAACTGGTACCTTTTCCTTGCCTTCCGTTTCCTAGGTGGTCTGGGTGTGGGGACCTCATCTGTGACGGCACCGATTTACATATCCGAAGTCTCTCCTGCAGATAAACGTGGGAAACTGGTAGGACTCTTTCAGTTTAACGTGGTGTTAGGGATATTGATCTCGTATTTGTCCAACTACCTGCTCAGCCAGACCGGAGAGCATTCCTGGCGATGGATGTTAGGGGTACAGGCGGTACCTTCGCTGGTATTCCTGATCCTGATCAAGTTTATTCCGGAGAGCCCGAGATGGCTGATCCTCAAAAAAGGAGATATTGAAGGAGCGCTGAAAACCCTTAAAATTATCAACCCTTCCAATTATAATGAAGAACTGAGTGCTATACAGGAATCTGATCAGCTGAGCAGTACAGACAAGGGTGTCAAATCACCGGGTTTGTTCTCCGGTCAGTACAAAGTACCGATCATGCTGGCAGTGCTGTTTGCGTTTTTTAACCAGGTTTCTGGTATCAACGCCATCATCTATTATGCCCCAAGGATTTTTGAGCTGGCGGGATTAGGCAAGCATTCATCGCTTTTATCTACGGTAGGCATAGGAATTATCAACTTTGTTTTTACGCTGCTGGCACTCAATTTTATTGACCGTGTAGGACGGAGGGTACTCATGCTGATCGGCTCAGTGGGGCTGATTATCTCCCTGTTTCTCGTAGGTTTTACTTTCTATTTCAACATCCAGGGAAGCATGGCTATCCCGATATTTATCATGGTCTTCATCGCTTTTTTCGCCTTTTCACAGGGAGCGGTTATATGGGTATTTATTTCAGAAATCTTCCCTACGCAGGTCCGTGCTAAAGGACAAACCCTGGGTAGTTCTACACACTGGATCATGGCCGCGCTGATTGCTTTCTACTTTCCCTACCTCACAGAAAGCCTGGGGGGCGCAGTTACGTTTTTCTTCTTCGGGACCATGATGATCCTGCAGCTGCTTTTTGTATGGAGGATCATGCCTGAAACAAAAGGCACTACGCTCGAACAAATCGGTTCTAACCTGACGATGCACTAATTCTTCTTATATATGAAAACTACCTTCAAGATGATGCTGGGCACCGGCATGCTAATGGCGTCATTCACTTGCGCTTCAGCAGCTGATATAGTGCTTAAAATTAACAAACGTTACCTCAATCTGCCCATCGCGCAGTCGCAGGCAAGAGCTGAAATGAAATTCGCTGTGGGCGGTAAGCAAGAGCGTGCCTTCAAAATCAGACTGGCGAAAGATGAACCGGAATACTGGGTATTTTGTGATGTGACGGCGTTAAAGGGGAAGACCATCACCATCAGCTATGACGGGGATGAGGCCGGACTGAAAAAGATCTATCAGAATGATGAAATAGAAGGTCAGAAGATGATGTATAAGGAGAAGAACAGACCACAGTTTCATTTTACCACAAAGCGGGGATGGATCAATGACCCGAACGGACTCATCTTTTATGAAGGGGAGTATCATCTGTTCTACCAGCATAACCCCTATGAAAAAGAGTGGGAGAACATGTCCTGGGGACATGCTGTGAGTAAGGACATGATCCACTGGGAGGAGCTGCCGACAGCCCTGAGCCCGGATAACCTCGGAACGATGTTCTCTGGTTCTGCAGTGATAGATTATGAGAATACAGCAGGATTTAACAAAGGAAAAACACCGGCAATGGTAGCTACATATACTGTGGCTTCAGACGACAAACAGGTGCAGTGTGTGGCATACAGTCTGGATAAGGGACGTACCTGGACAAAATACAGCAAAAACCCGATCATCGATTCCAAAGCGAAATGGAACAGTGTGGATACCAGGGATCCGCGGGTGTTCTGGTACAAACCCGGCAAACATTGGGTGATGGTACTGAACGAACGTGATGGCCACTCGATCTACAATTCGGCAAACCTGAAGGACTGGACTTTTCAATCCCATACCACAGGATTCTGGGAGTGTCCTGACCTCTTTGAACTGCCTGTCGATGGTGATGCCTCCAAAACCAAATGGGTGATGTACGGGGCCTCAAATACCTACATGATTGGCGCTTTTGACGGTAAGAAATTTACACCGGAGTCTGGCAAGCACTACTTTTCGAACGGAACGATCTATGCCGCCCAGACATTCACCAACATCCCTGAGTCGGACGGACGAAGGATACAGATCGGATGGGGCAGGGTAGGCCATCCCGGGATGCCTTTCAATGGGATGATGCTGCTGCCAACAGTGTTGACACTGAAAAATACCAAGGACGGAGCCCGTCTGTTCAGTATGCCGGTGAAGGAAACAGAGCAGTTATCTGAAAGCCTGGGCGAATGGACAAACCTGACTGCGAAGGATGCCACTGAAAAGCTAAAGGAGTACAGCAGCAAGGATGGACTGCGCATCAAAACCAGGATTAAACTGTCACATGCTACCAGTGCCGGCCTCAGTTTATCCGGGCAGAAGGTGCTGGACTATGACATGAATTATAATCTTGTAAACCGTGTTTTCTATTCACCGGAAGATATGACCAGCATGGAAATCTCCGCTGAAATTTATATCGACAGGACTTCCATAGAGATCTTTATCGACGGCGGTGCATATTCTTATTCTTTGGAACGCAAGCCGGAGCAAGGTAATACTGAAGGTCTCAAATTCTTTGGAAATAATATCGAAGTCAAAGAGCTGAAGGTTTATGGCCTGAAGCCGATATGGTAGGAGCAGTGCAAGCAATATTCTATATATTTACGGCTCTATTATGGTGGCCTATACTTCATATGATGATGCCGAACTCGCTGACCTTCTAAGATCAGGCGATCAGCTGGCGTATACGGAAATTTACCGTCGCTACTGGCGCCTGCTCTATGGCCATATTTATAAGATGCTGCAGGATGAAGAAGAATCCAAAGATCTGCTGCAGGAACTTTTTAGCAACTTATGGACACGGGCCGAAAAAATTCCGGAGCAGCAAAATCTGGGTGGATATTTGTATGTGTCGGCCCGTCACCTGGTGTTAAACAATATCCGGCAACGTAAATTCCGGACGGAATATTTAAATTCTCTGTCTGAATTTGCCACTGAAGCCAGTGAAGTTACCCTCCATTACCTGGAAGAACGGGATCTGCTGGCGGCGATAGAACGTGAAATTGAGGCCCTTCCACCCAGGATGCGTCAGGTATTTGAGATGAGCCGTAAGCAGCATCTCAGCCATAGGGAAATTGCTGAAAGTTTAGGCACCTCCGAGGAAACGGTTAAAAAGCAGATCCATAAATCACTCAAAACCCTTCGTACTAATCTTAAAGATAAAGGGGGCGCAGCAACGATGCTGATTCTGGCTACATTCCTGAAGTGATTTTTTTTATAGCGATACCCCCTGCGGTATTTTCATGTGTTTTTCCTTTAAGTATCCCCTAAAGCAGAGCGTATGAATTACGAAGAAGCAGACAAACTCCTTGTCAGGTACCTTGACCAAACGGCCAGTCCCAAAGAAAGGGCGCTAATCGAGAACTGGTATCTCCATGAATCTGAACAACGGAAATTAACTGATGCTGATGATTTTGATCATCTTGCAGCGGAACTCTGGGCGGGTACACGTAAAAGGGCTGGGCTCGATGATCAACTAAAATCAGGAATTCTCTGGCCACGTATTGTTGCGGCAGCCTCAGTGCTTGTCATCTTATCTTTACTCGCATTGTTTTTATCGCAGTATCAAAAAAATAAATCCCATGATGCCAATGATCAGATGCTGGTGAAAACAAGTGGAACCAGGTACCCTGTACTGATTCTTGAAAATGGGAAGAAGATTACATTGGACAGTGCCACAAGGGGCTTGCCGGCCGGTAAGGAGAGCGGCGGGATGATTTTATCCAATACCGGGGTTTTAGCTTATGAAAAGACACAAAGGCAGGATAAGGGAGTTTATCATTCGCTTCTCGTACCATCCGGTGCCGGACTTCAGCGTCTGGTACTGCCTGATGGAACCAGGGTATGGATGAATGCTGCCTCCTCGTTACGATATCCTGTAGTTTTTGCCGCACATCAGCGCACAGTTGAACTCAGTGGCGAGGCCTATTTTGAGGTAGCTCACCAAGCAGAAAGACCGTTCAGGGTGATCAGTAAAAAACAAACCGTAGAAGTATTGGGCACACATTTCAATGTCAATGCTTATGATGATGAACCAGAAGTGCAAACTACCCTCCTTGAGGGCAGGGTGAAGGTGGTCGCAGCGGCAGATCATGCTGTACGGTACTTGTCGCCGGGTGAGCAATGTGCTTTGCAGGGTAAGACATTCTCGGTTACAAAGGTTGAAACTGCTGAAATTTTATCATGGAAAGATGGTGAACTGCTATTTGAGGCTGATCGTATCCAGCAGATCATGCGGGTGCTGGCCAGATGGTATGATGTGGATGTGGAGTACAGAGGGACAATTCCGGAAGATCAGTTTGGCGGTACGATCTCAAGAAAGGCAAGTCTTTCAGAAAACCTGAATATCCTGCAGTTCACGGGCAAGGTACAGTTCCATATACAAGGAAAACGGGTTGTCGTTTCGAAATAATGGTTAAGTGAATCAGATCAGGAAAAATTATTTGATAATGAACATACGAAGCCTTTTCATATTGATCCTGATGATGATGCTCAGCGCATTCTCTTTTGCGCAGCGCATCAGCCTTTCTGTTCGTCAGGCTCCGATCAGGCAGGTTTTTGCAGAGTTGAAGGCACAAAGTGGATACAACTTTGTATACTCAGAAAACGACCTGAAAAATGCGAGACCGGTTACTTTAAAGATCAGCTCAGCTAATTTTGAAGAGGTGCTGAAGAAAGTCTTTGAAGGACAACCGCTCACGTATATGATCAGTACCAGGACGGTGGTGATAAAAGCCAGGCCATCCGGCGCTCTGGAAAAGATAAAATCATTCCTCCGCACACTGACAGGGACGGTAACAAACAGCAAAGGGGAGGCACTTGCAGGCGTTACGGTTGCTGTTCAGCACCTGAAAAGGCAGACTGCTACCGATGATAAGGGGAGTTTTACACTGGCAGATGTTCCTGCGGATGCCCTTATTGAAGTCAATTATATAGGATATGAAACTCAGCTGATTTCGCTTACAGGTCTGCAGGGTACTGAACTTGACATCCGTTTACAGCAAAGCGTTAATGCGCTGGAAGAAGTGGTGATGGTAGGTTATGGCTCCTCGAAAAGGAAGGACCTGACCGGTGCGGTTTCATCGGTGAATATGGAGAACTTGAAAAACACAGCCTATACTTCGGTCGACCAGGCATTGTCTGGACAGGCGGCGGGTGTGCAGGTGGTGCAGGGCGATGGTTCGCCGGGAGGATTGGCAAAGATCAGGATCAGGGGTGCTGCCTCGATCATCGGTGGGAATGATCCACTATATGTGATCGATGGGGTACAGGTAACCATTGAGAACAGGTATATCCAGGCGGCTGCAGACCTGACACATCCAATAGAATACCTCACGCTGGATCCTTCAGCACGAACAACTGTAGGTTCCTCTTATTCCCGTGGTTTGAACACTCTTGCGCTGCTGAATATCAACGATATCGAATCTATCGACATCTTAAAAGATGCATCGGCAACAGCGATTTTTGGATCCAAGGCCGCGAATGGTGTGGTAATCATCACGACGAAAAAAGGGGTCAGAAATCAAAAGTCGGCTGTAGAAGTTAATTATTATCAGGCTTTCAGTACTCCCAGAACGCTCAATGTGCTCAATGGGCCAGAGTATGCATCGATACTCAAAGAAGGGGCTGCCAATTTAAACCGCATGCAGGACGAAAGCGGGCTTCCACATTATTATATTGCGGAATCCATCTTATCCGACCCTGCATATTTTCAAAACAATACCAACTGGATTGACCTCGTTACCCGTGTGGGACAAGTGCAAAATGCAGATATCAATATTCGTGGGGGCGGCAATGATTCGAGATACTATACCTCATTTTCCTATAATCGCAGCACTGGTGTTGTATTGGGGACGGATTTTAGCCGTATTGCAGGGAAGATATCTATAGATAACGATATCAATACACATATACGTCTCCTGAGTAATCTGGATTATGGTTTTACCAGCAATAATATCAGTAATGGAGTATATACCTCGGCGGTTTTAGCTCCACCGAATTTTGCACCCTTTGAACCGGATGGCTCGCCAAAGAAATTTCTTTCCGGCTTTGAAGGAAGTTTTCTTGCGGAAGGTGTGCAAAATCCTTTTAACTTGCTTCAGGGGAGGAACCATGCCAATACAGCTACGCTGCTGGGCTCGCTCTCGCTGGAATATGATATCAGGAAATCATTAAAGTTCAAAAGCACATTTGCTTTGAATTACAATACCTACCGTCAGTATAATTATGTGCCTGCAACGGTATTCATCGCGGCACCGGATCCCAGCCCAAATGGAGGGATTACCACACAGGGCGAAACGCAGGAAACAGCACTTTTCTACGAGAATACGCTGACCTGGGAAAAGCAGTTTAATCCCAGAAACCGCCTGGTTTTATTGGGAGGGGCATCCTGGCAACAATCAAAATTAAATACTTTCTCTACTTATCACCCTGCCCAGCTCAGTGACCGCGCGGCACTGCTGAGCTTTTATCTGCGGGCAAATTATGCCTATAGTGACAAATATCTTGTCACTTTTACAGGAAGGTCGGATGCCTCATCCAAATTCCCGGTGAATAACAGGGTGGGCTATTTTCCATCTGCAGGACTGGCATGGCTGATCAATGAAGAAAGCTTTCTGAAGGATGTAAGCTGGCTGAGTCAACTCAAGCTGCGCGCCAGTGCGGGGCTCACCGGCACGCAGAATATAGCTGATAACCTTTTTTATACAATATATACAGAGGCAATTTATGCGGGCAGCAAAGCTGTGGTTGCTTCACAGCTGGGAAACGACCAGACGAAATGGGAAACGACGCTGCAGAAGGATGCGGGGATAGACTTCGCCCTGTTTGATTTCAGGTTACGCGGAAGTTTTGGGTATTACAGTAAGCGGTCGGCCGACCTGCTCATTGCCTTGCAGGTGCCCTCAAGCTCAGGATATACTACAGCGATACAGAACTATGGTACGATCAGAAACCGCGGACTTGAATTGGAGTTGGGGGCGGATATCATTAAAAACAAAAGCTTTCAGTGGAATACTACGCTGAATGTGTCTGGAAACCGATCCCGGGTTCTCAAACTGAATCAGACTTTATCCGATCCGCTGAAAACGCCACTTTTCAATGAATTTGCTGTCAATACGCTGGGAAATACGATCCTGACCGAAGGTGAGCCTGTAGGGGCAATTTATGGTACGCGCTACCTGGGTGTAAATGCTGCAGGTGAACCGCGATTTCAAACAGTCAGCTCCGGACCCTCTGCCGGGCGTCCGGAGAAGATGATCATTGGTAAAGCCGAACCGGAGTTTTTTGGAGGGTTTACCAATACATTTTCCTACAAACGATTCAGTCTGCTGACCTTGTTCAGCTTTTCCTATGGAGGCGATCTCATCTATCTGCCCAGGGGAAACGATCTGGGATTGCCCGATATCACTAACCATCTCAGAGATATTCTGGATCATCACAGCGGTGACAATCCACAATCCCATAATCCGGCACTGGTGCTGGGGCAGATCGGTGCGCAGCAGGGGATTTCTACCTTCAATGTTTTTGATGCTTCCTATATCAAACTGAAATCGCTGGTTTTCAGCTATAACCTGCCACAAATGATCCTGGATAAACTCCGCATTCGCAGTGCCAGCATCTACCTGGCAGGTAATAATTTGTTGATAATATCTAAATATCCGGGACCCGATCCCGAGGTGAGTAATAATCCCTATAGTTTAATTGGCGGGTATACGGATGATGCCTCATACCCGACCCTGCGGCAATATAGTTTTGGTTTAAGGTTTAATTTATGAAGAGATGTATGAAAAAGATAGCCGTCAGAATAGTGGTAACTATCGCTACCATATTGCTGGGTGCCTGCTCAAAGGAACTGAGTACGCCACCTCAGGACAGGGTTGTGGATGCGAATGCGATTATAGATCAAAGTACAGCAGAGAATGTGTTGAATGGTGCTTACTTCCGCCTGGCCGGCGGCATGACGAACAATGCTACAGACTGGTCGGGCCACGAAATTCCCGGAAGCCTGTACGCTGGCTTTATCGGGAATGGCTACGGTGCTCCATTTCCTGACGAATCCAATAGTATCCAGATGGGTAATAAATTTGGACAAGGTATCTGGCAGAATTGCTATCAGCTGGTTGAGGCCTCCAACAATGTGATTAAAGGTGTAACGGCTCTTGATGCAAAAGTTTTTACAGGGAACAGGAGAAATGAGATGCTTGCTGAAGCCCGCTTTCTGAGGGCATACGCCAATTACCGGCTGCTGAGTTATTTTGCGCAATGGTGGGATATATCCAGCAGATTTGGTATTCTGATCCGGCGGGAAGCTTCGGCAGTGAGTAAACTGGCGCAGGGCAGGAGCGATGTGAGGACAAGCTACGATTTTATCAATGCCGACCTGGACTATGCGATTGCGAATGCAGCGGTATCGCGCCCCCCATATTATGCCACGAGATGGGCAGCCATGGCTTTAAAGATGCGGGTGTTGATTAGCCGCGCCGGGACTGATGATTATCAGCAGGTAATCAGCCTGGCTGAAACCATCAGGCAATCGGGTCGTTACAAACTGGAGAATAACCTCAAAGATTTGTTTTACGTGAAGGGCTTAT
Organism: Pedobacter sp. MC2016-15; assembly: GCF_026239695.1. Lineage (GTDB taxonomy): Bacteria > Bacteroidota > Bacteroidia > Sphingobacteriales > Sphingobacteriaceae > Pedobacter. Next base: position 381,377 of record NZ_JAPIVS010000004.1, read on the forward strand.
CCAGTGCTGAGGTGATTTTAGGTATACAACCGAATAGCGGTCAGGAGAAGAATTTGCTGAGTCTGAGTCGTGCTTATTATCCCGGGCAAGTTGACCTATGGGTAGCCAAACAAACTTTAAAGGATCTGCTGGCAACTGATCCCAGAGGTAAATGGATGGTTGGTGCGGCGAGTGATTATACGCTTATTAGTCCTGGTACCTGGTATTTTCAGAAATATATCGCCTATGGTGCACAGCCCAGCCAGTTGTCAGAGACTTCCTACGTTTTCCGCTTAAGCGAAGTATATCTGCTGGAATCAGAAGCAGTGATCAGATCCGGGGGCAATCTTCAACAGGCCAGACAGCTGCTTAGAGCTGTGATGTCTGGAGCTGGCGTGACAGACTTTACTGCACTGGAAGCTGCTGCCACTATTGATGAGCTGCTGATGCAGAACTATCTTGAGATCGCACGAAACCTATTGGGGGAAGATGGAGCCGACTGGATGGCTTTACTGCGTCTACCTCTGGCAGTGGTGTCACAGCTAAAACCCTCTATCAGCTCAAAACAGCAGTATATACTTCCCCTTCCTGCTGATGAATTTATTGCCAATCCCGGGATAGGTGAGCAGAATCCTGGCTACGCACAGTAAAAAATAATATAAAATCAGCGCAAAAACTCTACAGATCATGAAACGGCAAATCCTTATTTTAATCCTCCTCATTAGCCTGGCGCTCACATCCTTTGCAGAGAGTATGAGTAACCTCAATGGCAATCCAGATTTAGCTCAGGCTCTGAATCAGGCTAAAGCTTCCAGAAACTGGATTATAGCAGGCGCGTTCATGCTCTTCGTAATTACATTGTTGCTGATTCGTCAGATCGTCACTGCAAGAAAAAATAACCTGCTGATCAGTCAGCAAAATGAAGCACTGCAGCGTTTTCTGTCTGAAAAGGACTGGCTGATCAAGGAGGTGCACCATCGGGTAAAAAATAACCTGCATACCCTCATATGTCTGCTGGAATCACAGGCAAGATATCTTAAAGATGATGCACTGAAAGCTGTGGAAACGAGTCAGAACCGCATTTTTGCGATGTCCCTTATCCATCAGAAACTGTATCGCTCAGAGGATATCAAAACTATCAATATGGCTGAGTATGTACCTGAACTTGTTTCAAATCTGAGAAGAAGTTTTGATATCCCCGAAAGGATCAAGTTTGAAATTGACGTTGCCGCGATATCACTCAGTGCTTCACATGCCATCCCTTTTGGATTGATCATCAATGAAGCGGTGACAAATGCCATTAAGTATGCTTTTCCCGCAAATAAGAAAGGAACAATATCAGTTATCTTTTATCAGTATCAGCAGGAATTGATACTCACGATAGCTGACGACGGAATTGGCATGCCATGCAATGGAGGAGAGCAGGCCTGCCAGTCGCTGGGAATTGAGCTGATTAAAGGTCTTTGCCATGATATCAATGCCGAGATCTGTTTTCAAACCAATCTGGGTACGAGAATTATCATTAACTGTGATCCGGCACACTGTTCTGCTGAGGAGTTGGTCGTTGAAGCTGACCATGGCCTGAGCAAACAGGTGGCGGGATAAAGAACGGATTTGTCTGCTTTAAGGACTGATATGTCGAACTCACACAACATTTAGTTGTAAAGCCGAAGTGATAAGCCGTCATTTGATCTGGTATCCAGATCTGTAAGGTATTGACGAGGATGAATTTATGCAAAAAGAAATGTATCAGATTAAAAATGACAGCTTTATCCGTCCTGTTATCCGCATCGCTGTATTCGAGGAGAACAGGAATGTACGCAATAGCATTCTGCAATTACTGAAATTTGAGTTGCAGATGGAGATTGTGGGTGTATATGGTAATGTGAATGAATTTATAGAAAACCTGCGTCAGTCGGCACCTGACCTGGTGATCATGGATATCACGATCGCAGGGGAGAGGGGAGGTTCAGCGATTGACCTGCTTAGAAAACATTTCCCCCACATTCAGATACTCATTGAAACTTCAACGGAAGAAGATAGTGAGATCTATCATGCCTTACAGGCAGGTGCCTCCGGTTATATTTTTAAGAGTGACCTGAAGGATAAACTGGTACAGTCGATCAGGGAGATCCGTGCGGGTGGCTCATCCATGAGTCCTCAGGTGGCAAAACGAGTGATAGAAATGGTGAAACGTAAAGAATGCCCCGTAGAACCTTCAGTTGTAGACTATAAACTGACAGTCCGTGAGAAGGAAGTTCTGACCTATATTGTGAAGGGTAAAAGTTATAAAATGATAGGTTTTGAGTTGAATATATCCTATGAAACTGTTCGGAGCCATATCAAAAATATATACATCAAACTACAGGTCACCTCACTCACAGAGCTAGTTGCCAAGTCAATCAACTTCCATATTGTTTGATCCGGTCGGGTCTCTGTCTACACCAGCTGAAGATTTGTCCGGTTCAGACACTCTCAACTGTGGGCCATGCTGCTCTCTATCTACTTTTGGGTATGACTTACTTAAATGCAGCAGTGATGGAAATGAAAAACACAACAACATTAATCAGGAGAGCCGGACTTTTAGTTTTACTTGGGCTGGGCTTAAGTTCCTGTAAAAAGGATCATCAGGAGACTGAAGTTCCAGATGAGCAAGCAGATTATCACCAGACGGCGGTAACGAAGTTTGCAAAAACGGGAGATGCACAATACGCCTACCGGACACTGGGCAATCAGGCTGGAATACCACTGGTGATGATTTCGGCATTAGGCGGCTCAATGGATGATTGGGATCCGGCGGTTACTAACGGTCTTGCCCGGGAAAACAAAGTGATCATTTTTGATATTGAAGGGGTAGCTTCGTCAACGGGGAAAACTCCAGACAACATTCCGGATATGGCTAAGGGTGTGGTAAACTTTATCCGATCGCTGGGCTACACTAAAGTGAACCTGATGGGATTCTCTATGGGTAGCTTCATATCTCAGCAAATCGTTCTGACAGAGCCCGGACTGGTTAATAAGCTGGTGCTGACAGGTACGGGGCCGAAAGGAAGCCTGGGGCTGAGTGACCTTCCCAAAGTACTCGCATCAACGTCGGGACTGAGTCCGGAAGAAGGTTTTCTGAAGATAGGATTTACCAGCTCGGCCAGCAGTATTGCAGCCGGAAAGGCCTCTTACCTCAGGACACAGCAAAGGCAGCTTAATCGGGATGGAGTTCTCAGCGCTGAAAGTAGCCTAGCAGAAGTGACTGCAGTACTGGGCTGGGCACAGCCTTATCCTGAGGCATTAAATGAGCTTACAAAGGTTACGCAGCCTGTTTATATCGCACAGGGAGAGAATGATATCCCGGTGCCGGTGGTCAATGCTGTTAACATGTCCAAAAGCTTTCCAAATGCCCGACTGGATATCTATCCTGATGCCGGACATGCGGGGTTTTTCCAGAATCATCTTAAATTCGTGACTGCAGTAAATGCTTTCCTGAAAAATTAAGCCAGCCGGACTAACGTTCTTCCATCCACCTGAGAAAGCTGTGTGATTTTTCTTTGTTGATCAGCAGTTTCTCAGGTGTTTCAATACTGAGTTTTACGTATAGCTTGCGCAGGAAATAATGTTCCACTTCTTTAATGGCTTTAAAATTAACAAGATACTGCCTGTTTACCCTGAAAAATTGCTGTGAGGAAACCGACGCGGCTACCTGATCGAGTGATTGTGTCAGTGAAAATTCCTGCTGATCAAAACACATAATTGATGTGCTGTCATTGCGGATATAAAAAAACGCAATATCAGTTATCTGCACTGTAGCATATTTCTGATTCTTGAATACCAGAAAACTCGTTTTGGCCGGAGATGTACCTAACTTTGCCAGCAGATCGCCCAGATCGGGTACCACCTGCTGCTGAAAAAAGTTCTTCAGCTCATCCACTTTTGCAAATGCATTTTTGATATCATCCTTCGAAAATGGCTTCACCACATAATCTACCCCGTTTCTTTTGAAAGCCTCCAGCGAATATTCGTCGAAAGCTGTACAAAACACAACCGGACAAGTGATTTTTACTGCTTTGAATATCTCAAATGACAAACCGTCCGCCAGCTGTATGTCCATGAAAATCAGATCAGGCTGTGCATTGGCTTTCAGGGCTTCAACCGAGCTTTCAATGCTTTGATACTGTCCTGTGATCCGGGCATCAGGGCGCAGGCTTAAGATCATATTTTCCAGCGACTTCGCCGTTTTTATCTCGTCTTCAATGATGACTATATTCATTTATAATGGGTAGTTTAATTTGAAAGATTTTACCGTCGTTTATAATTTCTATTTCCTTCTCCAGCAGATGGCCGTACCTCAGCTGAACATTCTTGAGCCCTACACCCAGCGAATGATGATCGCCGGTTTTAAGTCTGATAGGGTTCTCAATGATAATATGTTCCGTATCTCCAAACAAGCGGATATGCAGAGGTTTGTCCAGTGAAACCACATTATGCTTGATGCAATTCTCTACCAGCAGCTGGAGGGTAAAGGGAGGGATCAGCGTTGCCAGAGCTTCTTCCGGCAGTTCATTCTGAAATGTAAAACCACCCTCAAACCGTGCATTCTGTAAAAACAAATATGCTTTTACAATTTCCATTTCCTCAGACACATGGATCAGGTCGAGCTTCCTGCTCTCCAGCGTATACCGGTAAAAATTGGAGAGCTTCAATATAAAATCCACCGCATCAGGATCTTCCGTTTCTACCATTGCCTTTAAAGTATTCAGACTATTGAAAAGAAAATGTGGATTCACTTGCTGTTTTAACAATTCATACTGTGCACCAAGGTTATCGCTTTTGATCCGTTCCAGTTCCATATTTACTGTCTGGTTCTCATAATTTTGCTGTATCAGGTGGAGGAACATGTAAAAAACCAGGTTAATGAGTATACCCCTGACTTCAACCATCAACATCACCGGTCCGAAGTTGATATGCGAAAGGATGAGCTGCTGTATCCATGCCAGTGCAAACATCACGAGCATTCCGAAGAGCAGACTTTCAAGCAGGCGGGCATATGAAATGGATTGTTTTGCTTTTTTAACCGGCCGCGATAACATGAAAATGTTAAAATACCACATCACCACTGCGAAGGTAGCAGTGATACCAGCGTTGACCAGCGCTTCCAGGGTATTGAAGTGCATAGCGGCTATTTGAGGCACTGAGGAAAGCAGACCCAGAAAGATGGAGCTTCCCCAGATCACCACAGGCGCAATCCTGATCTTATTGTTCATAAGGATTAAAATTACTGATATTAAGCTGCTTTAGCACTATGCCAAGCCATAAACCGGACAATTTGATTGCTGAAGCAGACAATCGGCCTCCGAACCGGTTTCTGCTCAAATATAAACATATAATTATAGTCAACAATTTTGTTTAATAAAAATGTTGACTATCTTTGGGGTCCTTTATGAGCATTATTATCAATTCCTTAAGTTATGTACATCCGGATAAAGAGGTGCTATTTGAGCAGCTCAATCTAAGTATTGCCAGAGCTGATAAAGCGGCACTGGTAGGCAACAACGGTGCGGGTAAATCTACCTTGCTGCAGATTATTGCGGGGCAGTTATCCGCATCAGGGGGGGAACTGAATGTGGCTGAAAAACCATGGTTTGTACCACAGCATCTGGGGCAGTATGATGCTTTTTCCATTGCGCAGACCCTTGGGGTGGATAAAAAACTTCATGCATTCCGTGCGATCGCCGCTGGTGATGCTGATCCGCTGCTTTTTGATCAGCTGGAGGATGATTGGGAGATCGAAGATAAAGTGAATGACGCTCTAAACGAATGGGATATCGGCCACCTGTCTCCGGCACAGCTGATGCAAGAGCTAAGTGGCGGGGAAAAGACGAAAGTATTTCTGGCAGGAATCATGATATGGCAGCCTTCGGTCATCTTACTTGATGAACCGACCAACCATCTGGATGCCGCTAGCCGGGCAAAACTCTATGCGTATATTTTATCCAGCCGTGCAACCATTCTGATGGTCAGCCATGACAGGCATTTGCTCAACCTGATCAACAAAACTATAGAGCTCTCGGCCTTTGGCCTGGAAGTGTTTGGCGGCAATTACGATTTCTATGCAGAGCAAAAACATGGGAAGCTGCATGCACTGCAGTCGCAACTGGAGGAGCAATCAAAATCTTTAAAGCAAACACAGCAGAAAGCCCGCGATCTGGCAGAACAGAGACAGAAGCAGGAGGCACGGGGAAAGGCTCAGGGACAAAGCAATTCTCTGCCGAGGATTATTGCCGGTGGTCTGAAGATCAAAGCTGAGCAGAGCACTGCAAAAATACTGGATAAACAGCAGGAAAAAACATCAGGTATAGCAGACCAGATCCAGCAGATACGTTCCCGGATACAGCAGCACCTGGTGCTGAAAATTGATATTGCTGCTTCAGATATGCACCATGGAAAGGTCTTGGTAGAGGCAGAAAAAATGAGTTTCAGTTATAGTGATAAAGCTTTGTGGAAACCTTTGAGCTTTCAATTGCGATCGGGGGACCGGTTGTTTATTTCGGGAAATAATGGTGCAGGGAAATCTACGCTGATTAACCTGATCACCGGAGTAATGGAGCCCAGCGAAGGAACGATAAAACGCAATCCTTTCCGGTATTTGTATCTGGATCAGGATTATTCTTCGCTAAGACCAGACCTGACTGTAGTTGAGCAGCTCTCATTTGATAACACACGACAGCTGGAGGAGCATCAGCTGAAGTCGTTGCTGATCTATTCTCAGTTTCCTAAAGCGTCATGGGAAAGAAAAACTGAAGACCTGAGTGGTGGTGAAAAGATGAAGCTCTCACTCTGCTGCCTGGCGGTAAGCAACAACACTCCTGACTTGCTGATACTGGATGAGCCGACAAATAACCTGGATATCAAAAGTCTTGAGATACTGACTGAAGCCGTTAAAAGTTATCATGGAACCTTAGTGATCATTTCTCACGATCAGCATTTTATCGCTGACATCGGGATCGACCGAGAGATTAATCTATCATGAAATAAATACCTATGCCATTAAAAGATACAGGAACTGATCAATTGATAAAAGCTGCGGCAAAGCGACTGTTGTTTTCTGAAGGAAAGCTACATGCCACTACACAGGATATTGCAGATGCTGCGGGTATGAATCGCTCTGCGCTTCATTACTACTACCGAACCAGGGATCAGCTCATCTCCCAGGTATTCCAGGAATCAATGACTGTCCTGAGTTTAAAGCTGGATCAGGCTATGCTTTCTGATCATCCTTTTCCAAAGAAAGTAGATGAGCTGATGGATATCTATCTCACAGAAATGAGTGAATTTCCCTATGAGGAAACCTTTATGGTTACAGAGATGAACCGGGCAGGACATACGCTGATTTCGAAAATTAAGGAGGGACCTGTGGTATCTTTTCTGGCAGAGGTGGCCGCGGAAATGGAGGCGGGCAACATCGAAAAGATGAACCCGGTGCATTTTTTAATCAATCTCTTTTCTTTACTGTCCTATCCGATTATCATGTCGCCTTTGTATCAGCAATTTTTTCAGTTGTCTAAAAATGATTTCGGTAAAATCCTCGCTGAACGTAAAGAGTTGGTGTACCGGATGCTCTTTAAAATATAAGCCCGGCATCTCGATTGCCGGGCTGGAGCTATTATATCGCTAAATTGATCTCCACGTTGATATTGCCACGGGTAGCTTTTGAGTAGGGACAGGTTTGATGTGCAGCCTGGATCACCTTAAGTGCATCTTCCAGCGGCAGATCCGGTAAGCTGATGTTCAGACGTGCCTGCAGTGAATAACCCTGGTCCCCCGTTGCCAGATCAACCTCCGCATCAATCGCAGTATCTGCTGGCAAAGTGATATGTAATGCTGCTGCGCTGAGCTTCATTGCGCCGATAAAACAGGCCGACCATCCGGCGGCAAATAATTGTTCCGGATTGGTGCCATTACCCGGTCCGCCAGGTGAAGAAAGGCTTACACTAAGTCGGTCGTCGCTGCTTCTTGCTGCTCCGTCACGTCCGCCGGTGATATGTACCCTGCCGGTATAAAGCACTTTAGTAATCTGGTTTCCTGCGGTGTTAGTCGTTTCAATAATTGGTTGATTTTCCATGTTGTCTTAGTTTGTTTGGTAAATGAATATATCTAAGTATTTGCCATTCCGGCGGCTTCAATTACTGCATCTGCGAATACTTTGGGCGCTTCCTGAGGAAAGTTGTGGCCAATGCCGCCTTCCTGTGTATAATGTTTGTATTTGCCCTTAAACCTGAATGCATAGTCCTGTGGTTTTGGATGTGGAGCACCATTAGCATCTCCTTCAAGTGTGATCGCTGGGATCGTGATCGCCGGAAGGGTAGCCAGCTTTTTCTCGTAAACGTCGTACTTACTCTCTCCCTCGGCAAGTCCGAGACGCCAGCGGTAATTGTGGATCACGATGTCCACATGGTCGGGATTGAGAAATGAAGCCGCTGAGCGGTCAAAAGTAGCGTCATCGAATTTCCATTTTGGAGATGCCGTTTGCCAGATGAGTTTTGCAAAAGCGTTGGTGTTTGCTTTGTAACCGTCATAACCTCTTTGAGTTGCAAAATAGTACTGGTACCACCAGCTCTGCTCAGCTACGGGTATCAGTGGCTTTTTGTTGCCTTCCTGACTACCGATGAGGTATCCACTTACGGAAATCAGCGCTTTGCAGCGTTCTGGCCATAGTGCAGCCATAATATCTGCTGTCCGCGCACCCCAGTCGAAACCCGCTACTACGGCGCTCTTGATTTTCAGGGCGTCCATAAATTCGATGATATCTTTAGCAATGGCAGCCTGCTGGCCGTTACGCGCAGATTTTGCGGAAAGGAATGTCGTAGTACCATGTCCGCGGAGGTGGGGAATCAGCACCCTGTAACCCTGGGCTGTCAGCAGGGGGGATACCTCGCTGTAGCTGTGTATATCGTAAGGCCATCCATGAAGGAGGATCACTACAGGACCATCTGCCGGTCCTTCTTCTGCATAGCCGATGTCGAGTACCGAAGTTTTTACTTGCCTGATGTCGGTAAAAATGCGCGGATTTGTTCTGGCAGAAGATAACTCAAGTTTTTCTGCTGGACTTGCCTGCAGGGTGTTTAATCCTGTGAACTGCAGTACTGCTGCACCGATACCGGCAATACCCAAAAAACGGCGGCGGTTAATAACATTTAGATTTTCCATATGAATTGCGATTGGCTTTAATTTTATATGTCTGCAGATCTTCTGCGATCTGTTGACAAAACAAATTTAGCTTCGCTATCGCGGTATGTAAATGACTGATAACCTGAAGTGGACATATTGGAAGCCTGATCGGGCATTTCGGTCCCCGACCTTTAAACCCTCTTGATGCGCTCCCGGTGTTTTTTGCCCCAGCTGATCATCTCCAGGATGATGCCACCAAAGGAAAGGCAGTAATCTGTTTCTTCATATTCCACCATAAGAGGTTTTGCATCTGTGACCGTCCGCTTGATCAGTTGGTTTGCTTCCATGTCTTTCAGTTCCCTGGAGAGCATTTTAGTGGTTAGTCCGGGTATGCTTCTCTGAATTTCGCGAAATCTCTTGTTGCCATTGCATATAGAATTGATGATCAGCAAGCGCCACTTGCCACCCACAACATACATGGTATCCTGCAAAGCCTGGATTTCCTCCTTCTGGTTCCGCGGATCTGACAACACGTCGCCCGCTCTTATGATCTGTTCTTCAGTCATCATTTGTTCATTACTTATATAAGTTTTTAACGGATAAAAGCGCAGGAAATATATTCCTGCGCTTTTCATTTATGATCCATTACTGATATTACAACCGATTGCCACCATCAATGACAATCTCTGTCCCGGTGATATAGCTCCCTGCATCTCCGCAGAGGTAAGCTACCAATTTTGCAACATCTTCTGCTGTACCAATTTTCTTCAGCGGAGTGCGTTCAATCAGGTAATCGTCCAAACCTTTACGGGATTCATCGTCCAGACCCAATTTGTTTAAAAGATCAGTTTGAGTGGGGCCGGGACTTATACTGTTCACACGTATTTGTCGCGGTGCAAGCTCTACTGCGGCAATTTTCATTACCGAATTCAGCGCAGCTTTTCCTGATGAATAGATGGAAGAATTTGCTGCGTTCATGCTCGCCAGGTTAGACGACAGAAACACCACTGTGGCTCCATCATTCAGCTGAGGTATAAACCTGCTCAACGTAAAGAAAGCACCTTTGAAATTGACATCCATTACATGATCAAAATCAGATTCAGTGGCGCCTTCGATAGCAGAGCCACCCAGAACACCTGCGTTGATAAAGAGAATATCTATTTTGCCAAACCTTTCAGCTACCTCAGCTGCAAGCTCTTCTATATCAGTGACCTTGCCCTGATCTGAGACCAGGCCATTAATACCAAGCTGTGCAGCGGCATTGGCTACGGCCTCGTGCCGTCTTCCTGTGATGATGACCTGAGCACCCTGTGCTTTCAGTTCTTTCGCTGCCGCATACCCTATACCACTATTGCCTCCGGTTATGAGAGCTGTTTTTCCTTTTAGCGTTTCCATTGTTAATTTGATTAAAGATTGTATTATTTAACTGATGAACGCAGTGTTTTGAAAGCTTTGCGTACCTCTTCTGTAAAGAGTTGTGGTTCTTCCCATGCCGCGAAATGTCCGCCTTTATCCACCTCATTAAAGTAGATCAGGTTATGGTAAGCTCTTGTAGCCCATGTTTTTGGGGCTTTGTAGATTTCTCCGGGGAATACCGTTACAGCTACGGGCAGACTAAGGTTTACGGCATTGAAGTTATTGGAATGATCTTCCCAGTAGATCCTTGCTGATGAGGCACCTGTATTGGTTAACCAGTACAGCGAGATGTCATCCAGCATTTCGTCTTTGGTCAGTGATTTCTCCGGATCGCCACCAGAAAATGTCCATCCTGCAAATTCATCATACATCCAGGCTGCCTGTCCAACGGGTGAATCCGCGAGACTGTAGCCAATCGTTTGCGGGCGGGTGACCATCATGCCTGAATATCCTGTGCTGTTACGATAGAAAATATCCAGCGTTTTGAATGCTTCAAGTTCTTTGGCAGACAATCCTGCAGGTGCTTTTTCGCCACTTTTAAGTGCTTTAGCTACTTCGGCAGGTACCGTGGCAGGCATATTCACATGGATACCGATCAGACCTTTCTCGTGGTTTTTAGCCATACGCTGAGAAATCACCGAACCGCAGTCTCCACCCTGTGAAACATAGCTCTTGTAACCCAGGCGCGCCATCAGCTCTGCCCATGCATGGCCAATATGGTCTGAATCCCATCCTGTCGCTGTAGGTTTTCCTGAAAATCCAAAGCCGGGAATCGAAGGAATGACAAGATCAAATGCATCTTCTGCCTTACCCCCGTACGCTACAGGATCTGTCAGTGGGCCGATAACTTTAAGCAGCTCAAATACTGATCCCGGCCAGCCATGAGTCATGATCATAGGCATGGCCTTCGGATTTTTGGAACGGACATGTATAAAATGAATGTCCAGTCCGTCGATGTTGGTGATAAACTGCGGAAAGGCATTTAGCTTTTCTTCGGCCTTTTTCCAGTCGTAATCTGTGGCCCAGTATTGAGATAATTCTTTTAGTTTTTCAAGCTTCACCCCCTGCGACTGGTCCGCTACTGTTTCCTTTTCCGGCCAGCGCGTCTCAGTGATCCTCTTACGCATATCGGTGATGGCGGCATCCGGAATATTTACCCTGAAAGGCCGGATGGATTCATCGTTGCTATGCCCTGAGGAATTTAAATTGTCCGCTGGCTGATTTTGTGCAAAGCCGGCATTTCCTGTGCTCAACAGGAGAGTGGTGGCGATTACTGCGCTTAAGATTCTGATGTTCGTTTTCATTGTTTGATTGGATTATATGTATATTATATTTGGATTCATGGGAATACTGCGGCCATCTGACCGGTGATTAGTTTTATCCTTTTGTCGTTATTTGCTTCACGTTTTACCAAATGGTGTCCGTCTTTCTGCTGCAACTGGTAGTCATACAGCACATCCCCATTGGGATTCTGAGAAACCTTCACCGTTTCTACAGACAGGATATTTCCATTCATATTGGTGCCATACCAGTGTGGCATAGGTTTTTGTATCCAGGTAACCATAATGAACTTTTCGCCGCGGGTATGCATTCTCAAAGTGTCATGGGCATACTTCAATGCCAGGTCGTTCCCGTAAATGATAGAGATGGTATTTTGCTTGTTGTTGATTACTGAGCTGATGACATGCTCGTCGCTCTGATCAAAAAGGTATTCCGGGGCAAGCTGAGTTTGATGTTTTTGTGTACAGGAGAAGAGCAATAAACCCAGTGCGATGACGCAAAATGATTTTTTAAACATGATCGTTTTTTTAAGGTGAGTTATTTTGTAGGAATATTGAATACGAAGTCGCTTTCGGGTACCAGCATACGGTGGCAGTTGATACAGGTGTTGGCATAGGCGGCAGTTTTTCCAAATGGCTTAAGTGCCAGTCCGTCAAACTTTGCAAAGCCCCAGCCTTCTGTAGATTGATATTTCTTGCTGTCCTTGATCATGATCTGCACATTCTGGAAGTTGCCGGGCAGCACATTCCCATCCTGATCTTCGCGTTGTTTACCCCATACCGCTTTCACGATCTTGGCACCGTCCGGAAAGGGAAGGGTGTGCTCTTTAATGGCCTTTACCATGATGTCATTTCCATATACCACACGCATGCTTCCACCATCATATTTATCGGTGGCACTGATCACTTTCCAGGTTTTATAATCCGCAGCGTAGGGGATGCCGTTCAGTGATACAGGGACTTTCCTGATTGCTGCCGACAGCTCCGGCTGATTATTACGGATAATGCGGGCAGTATCAATTTTATGTCTCCCGGAAAGGGTATTTACATACTTTTTCAGTATGTCCAGTTCTGCTGCTGACACTGTTGCTCCGGGATGCAGCAAGCGATAGTTGTGCAGTGGCATTTTATCTTCTGCAATCGCATTCACCACTTCCCAAAGTAATAGTTGCTGCACTGCCGGTGGATTTTTGTCCCACTCAGAAAAGTTAAGCCTCGAGCGTGCTTCAGTAACATCTTTGGCCACCAGCTGTGAGGCTCCTGGGATTTTATCAAACCATGCGATTTCGGTTAGGTTGGAATGGCAATCGTAACAAGCTCTTTCGATGATAGCTTTAACATCATCTGGAAGCTGCACTTCTGCGGTCACCGGTGGATTCACAACTGGCGCATCCCTGAATTGCAGGGCTGTAATACCGATCACGACTATGCCAGTTATCAAGAGCAGCTTTTTTAAGGGGCTTGGATTAGAGTTTTTCATATGATCCGTTCTAGTTTATGGAGGTAAAATTATAGGCAGCCTGCCTGTTCTGCTATCAAAAAAGGGCTGGTGCCGACAAACTGAGAGCTGAATTAGACAATAGGGGACTTAAACTGTCTGGTTGACGGGCTGAATCGTCCGGTTGAAGTATTTTGAGCTGTTTTAGCTGTGGGGCAAGCTTCATCTTTGTCTCAGAAACTTAAAAAAAGAACAGCTATGACACTCAAAACAACAAAAACAATTTACTGGATCGGGGTTGCAATGACTTCCTTATGGTTTTCTGCAAGCGGCCTCGGAGAACTCACCCATAACGATGTAATCTGGGACATCACCTTAAAATTAGGTTATCCGCCACACTTCATTTATATCCTTGGGGTGGCCAAACTTACCGGCGTTGTCGTTTTGCTTACACCCAACAGATTATTGAGATTGAAAGAATGGGTTTTCGCAGGGATATATTTCGATATCCTGTTTGCTTTCCTGTCAAAAATCGCTGTGCTGGGTTTCCCGGCTACAGTAGATGCCATTATTGCATTTGTAATGGTATCTGTCACTTACCTGATGTACCGCAAATTGTATCCTGTCATTTATACAAGAGCAGTATTTGATGATGAATATTTAGGTAAAAAGATCACTGCTAAACTGTAGAAAGATGGAACCGAAGAAATTAACCACCCGTACAGGTTCACCTGTAACAGATAATCAAAACATCATGACTGCCGGAAGACGTGGTCCGGCCTTGCTGCAGGACGCATGGTTCCTGGAAAAGATGGCTCATTTTGATAGAGAAGTGATCCCGGAAAGGCGAATGCATGCCAAAGGCTCTGGCGCCTATGGTACATTTACGGTTACGCATGACATCAGTAGTTTTACCAGAGCCGCACTGTTCTCAGAGATTGGAAAAACTACGCCTTTATTTGTCCGCTTCTCGACTGTTGCCGGTGAGAGGGGGGCGGCAGATGCAGAAAGAGATATACGCGGCTTCGCTATCAAATTTTATACCGAGCAGGGTATATGGGACCTCGTTGGTAACAATACACCAGTTTTCTTTCTGCGGGACCCATTGAAATTTCCAGACCTTAACCACGCCGTCAAAAGGGACCCGCGCACTAATATGAGAAGTGCAGATAACAACTGGGATTTCTGGACACTGTTGCCGGAGGCGCTACATCAGGTGACGATTGTAATGAGCGACCGCGGTCTACCTAAAAGCTACCGGCATATGGATGGTTTCGGCAGCCATACCTTCAGCCTGATCAGTGCAGATCAAAAGCGTTACTGGGTAAAGTTTCATTTCAAGACTGCCCAGGGTATTCAGAATCTGAGCAATGAGGAAGCGGCGGCGCTGGCAGGTAACGACAGAGAAAGCCATCAGCGGGATCTGTATGAGAGTATTGAAAATGGAGATTTTCCCAAATGGACATTGTATGTTCAGTTGATGGAAGAGGAGGATGCGTATTCTTATCACCTTAATCCTTTTGACCTGACCAAAGTATGGCCGCATCAGGATTATCCGCTGATGCAGGTTGGTGAACTGGTGCTGGACCGCAATCCTGAGAACTACTTCGCGGAGGTGGAACAGGCGGCATTTAACCCTGCACAGGTTGTTCCCGGGATCAGCTTTTCTCCGGATAAAATGCTTCAGGGACGTCTGTTTTCTTATGGGGATGCACAACGTTACAGGTTGGGTGTAAACCACCACCAGATACCGGTAAACTCCCCCAAATGTCCATACCATTCCTATCACCGTGATGGCAGCATGCGTATAGATGCCAATTATGGAAGTGCAAAATCATATGAACCTAATAGCTTCAGTGAATGGCAGCAGCAGCCGGATTTTTCTGAGCCCCCGTTAAAGATTAGCGGTGATGCAACTCACTGGGACCACCGTGAGGATGAGGATTACTATAGCCAGCCAGGCAACCTGTTCCGCCTGATGTCTGCAGAACAGCAACAGCTTTTGTTTACCAACACCGCGGCGGCAATAGGTTCCGCACAGCAGTTCATCCAGATCCGGCATATTCGCAATTGTTACAAGGCTGATCCGGACTATGGTAAGGGAGTTGCAGACGCACTGGGCTTGTCGATGCAGGTGGTGAACGACTTTGAGGGTTATGAAATGAAACCACTGGTATCATAAGGGAAACCAGCCTTCGCATTGATCAGGAACCATGTTTATATATCTTCGTTAAAGGAAAAAAGACGAAATTATAAGCGTAATGAAAGGAAAGGAGTTAATCGTTGAGGACAATTTTGGTATGTCCGGGAATAGTTCGGGTTTGAAAGATGTGGCCTATCTGGTGCAGATCGCTGCCGCAGCAGAGAGCCCGGTACTGGTACTTGGTGAAAGTGGTACAGGAAAGGAGCTGGTAGCCAGAGCTATTCATGATCATTCTGTACGTGGTAAAAAGCCAATGGTGATCGTAGATTGTGCGGCGATATCGCCCACACTCATAGAATCTGAACTTTTCGGACACGAACGGGGCAGCTTTACCGGGGCGGTAGATAAAAGAATTGGCAAGTTTGAACAAGCGGAAAACAGTACGATCTTTCTGGATGAGATAGGGGAGATGCCACTGGAGATCCAGTCCAAATTGCTCAGGATATTACAGGAAAAAGAAATCTGTCCCCTTGGTGGTACACGTAAAAAGATCAATGTGCGCATTATTGCAGCTACGAACCGGGATCTTGAAGAGGAAGTGGCTGCAGGTCGTTTCAGACTCGACCTCTATTACCGGTTGTTTGTGTTTCCTATAGAGCTGCTGCCATTACGGGAAAGACAGGCCGATATTATGCCGATTGCCGAGCATTACCTCAGTGTTTTTGCAGCAGCCAACCATAAAAATATCTCCGGTTTTTCTGAATCCGTCAGAAAGGCATTGCTCGGCTATCCATGGCCGGGCAATATCAGGCAGCTGATCAACCTGGTTGAACGTGCTGTCCTTCTATGCGAGGGGCAGCTCATCAACCAGGTTGCCCTGCCAGTCTTCAGGCAGTTTGCTACTACTCATTTAGAAATAAAAGGTGTGAAATCGATGACTGACAACCAACGGGACCACATTCTTGCTGCCCTGGCAAAATGTAACTGGAAAATCTACGGTCCTGGAGGCGCTGCAGACTTGCTCAATATCAACTCTTCCACATTGAAATCCAGAATGGTTAAACTGGGCATTTCCAAACAATTTGGCTGAAATCATTATATCTCGTGAATAATCATGATAATTAATGATTTCATGATCTCTTTATTTCTGTAATTGGTCTGTAAATCAAATGAATAGTCTTAGGCATAGCCTTTGCAATTATGAATTTGTGTGTGGCGTTTGTGGTCTTGTCAGATAAAAACCAAATGAAGCAGAAATTTGTATGAAAAACACTGTATTGATAGTAGAAGACCAGTTTATTGAGGCAAACAACCTTCGCAAGATGCTGGAACATGCCGGTCACCGTGTATGTTCCATTGCGCAGTCGGTTGAAGAAGCGCTCAGGACCCTGCGTTCAGATATGCCGGACCTGGTATTGCTGGATATCTCCTTAAAGGGAGATAAAACCGGAATAGACCTGGCCCCTGCCCTCAAGAGTCGCAATATCCCGTTTATCTATCTTTCAGCCAATTCAGATGAAGCTACCTTTAAACTTGCCCGGCAAACCTCACCCTATGGATTTCTTGTAAAGCCATTCCGTGAAAAGGACGTGCTGGCAATGCTTGAAATAGCCGCAGATCTCCATGCGGAACATCGTTCACTGGCACGGGTTTCCAGAATGCAAAACACCAGGGCCAATGCCAAAAATCTGAGTCCAGGCAACTTTGGTATGTCGGGAAAGAGCTCTGGACTCAAGGATCTGAGTCGCCTGATACAAATTGCCGCTGCAGCTGAAAGCCCTGTACTGATTCTGGGTGAAAGCGGGACCGGAAAGGAGCTGGTAGCCCGTGCTATTCATGACCATTCAGCACGTCAGGTAAAGCCTGTTATTATCGTAGATTGTGCCGCCCTATCTCCCACGCTTATAGAATCCGAGCTTTTTGGTCACGAGAAAGGAAGCTTCACCGGTGCGGTAGAAAAGCGCACAGGTAAATTTGAGCAGGCAGAGGGGGGAACCATTTTTCTTGATGAAATCGGAGAGATGCCGGTTGAAGTACAATCAAAATTGCTGAGGGTACTGCAGGAAAAAGAGATTTGCCCTTTGGGCGGACAACGTAAAAAGATAGATGTCCGGATTATCGCAGCAACTAACCGGAATCTGGAAGAAGAAATTACCGCGGGCCGCTTCAGACTTGACCTCTACTATCGCCTGTTTGTTTTCCCCATAGAGCTATTGCCGCTGAGGGAAAGAAAGGCCGATATTTTACCAATAGCGGAACATTACCTGCAAGTCTTCGCTGCTGCAAACCATAAAAGTATTTCCGGATTTACAGATCCTGTACGGAAGGCGTTGCTCGAACATCCATGGCCCGGAAATATCCGGCAGCTGATGAATCTCGTCGAGCGGTCGGTTTTGCTGTGCGATGCTAACCTGATAGAAAAGGTAGTGCTTCCGGTATCCAACCAAGCTGTCGCTGCTGGTACACGGACTGTAAAATCAATTACAGAAAATGAGCGTGATCATATCCTGAATGCGCTGACGAAAAGTAAATGGAAAATATATGGCCCGGGCGGCGCGGCGGATCTTCTTGATATCAACTCGTCGACCCTGAAATCAAGGATGACCAAACTCGGTATTTTTAAGAAGATCGGGTAATGGCACTCAGGGTAGTAATTGCACTGCTGATTGTAGCTGCCGGTTTGCTGTACAGGCAACTCATGGTAGCTGGAAAAGTGAAAAGAGAGATCTCTCAAAAAAATGAGATGCTCAGCAAGATGGCTGCCGAAAACGACTGGCTGTTGAAAGAACTGCACCATCGTGTTAAGAATAATCTTCACACAGTGATCTGCTTACTGGAATCACAAGCCCAGTATCTGCAGGATGATGCTTTAAAAGCCGTGGAGGATAGTCAGCACCGCATTTTTGCAATGTCGCTCATCCATCAGAAACTGTACAAAACGGAACATGTGGATACGATTGATATGACAGAATACATTCCCGAGCTTGTGAATAACCTGCAAACAGATTTTGGTGTAGAGGGATTTATCAGCTTTGCCTTTGATATTGACCCGGTGACGCTGAATATTTCATATGCCATTCCCCTGGGTCTCATCATCAATGAGGCAGTAACCAATTCCATCAAATACGCTTTCCCGGTTCAAAAATCTGCTGAAATTCAAATTTCATTAACCGGGGAAAACCAGCTTATGATCCTTCAGATCCGGGACAACGGCATAGGTCTAAGGGGAGATCCTTTGCTTACTGAATATCAATCGATGGGTATAGAGTTGATGAAGGGTCTGAGCGCAGAAATCAATGCGAGTATCAAATTCGAGAACCTGAAAGGAACACGAATCACGATCAGCTTTTTGCCTTCCAAGCAGTTTCCTTCCGGTTATCACCAGATTTAATTTCGGTATCACCAAAATCATGAAATACCATGTTTTCATGAGGGGTGCTATTGGTTTATTCATCTGTATATCAAATGATTATTTGAACGGCACAGGCTTTGTATTTACAGTCTGAGAGCCATCAAAAGGACGATTAAACATTAACATCATTGATATGAATTACTTCCAAAAAAATACAGCAATTATGGATCTGAAAGAGCAGGTGCTTAGCTATGACATGATTTTCATTAAGGAAGATCTTTTGTATTTACCTAATAACATCCTGCTTGCTCCGAGAGAAAAGAATATGCTGGAAAGCAGGGAGCTTGCTGACGCTTCACAACGAGAGTTGCCGGAGGATATCAAAAAGACAAAGACAAGTTTTCTGGTATTCAAACATCAAAAATACACCACGGTACAGACAAATGATATCGCATTTTTCTTCATCCGGAACGAGACTGTATCAATGATGTGCTTTGATGAGCAAGAGTATTCCCTTAATCAGTCTCTTGACCAGATTATGAACTCTGTGTCTTCATCACAGTTTTTCCGCGTAAACCGTAAATACCTGATCAATTTTAAAGCGATCAAAGAAGTGGAGCATTATTTCCTGCGTAAACTCTTTGTGAGACTACTGATGGATACGCCGGACAAATTACTGATCAATAAAGAAAAGACTAATGTTTTTCTATCCTGGATGGGCGACAGGTAAGCACAGGATTTTCATGACAGATAATTCCCGGTTGGGAGCTCAATATGTCTGACTGGGCTAAGAAGTGATGGACCTCAGCTGATTTGACAGTTACTTTTGAATCAAAAAAATAGTATGAAACCGATCAAATTGTCAATAATAGGTGCTGCATTTGCGCTCCTTATCGTTACCGCAGCTTTGGTTAACAATAGCTTTGCATCTAAAACAAACAGAAGTGTCGTAGGCGATGGCTTCGCAGTACTGGAACTGTTTACCTCAGAAGGCTGTTCCAGTTGTCCGCCAGCTGATGAACTGCTGGCACGTATCCAGCAGGAAGCGGGCGACAGGCCTGTGTATGTCCTGGCTTATCATGTAGATTACTGGGATCATCAGGGCTGGAAAGATGTTTTCGGAAGCTCCCAGTTCAGCAAACGCCAGTATCAGTACAGTCAGCAGTTCTCAGGTTTGGTTTACACCCCGCAGGTGATTGTAAACGGAAAATCAGAGTTTACCGGCGGCGACGAAAATGCCGCAGAATGGGCACTTAAAAAAGCCCTGAGTGCTAAACCCAATGAATCAATATCCCTGCAGGGACAGCAAACCGGCAGAGAGATGAAAGTGGATTTCCAGCTGGAAGGCAATACGAAAGGCAATAAGCTCATGATTGCTGTCGTAGAAAAACACGCCGTAAGCAATGTGACCAGAGGCGAAAATCAGGGCAGGACATTAAGTCATGCGCAGATTGTAAGAAAGCTGTACACTTTTAACCTTCAGGATGAAAAGAATGGTTCGCAACAGTTTGAACTGCCCGCAGGATTCAATGTAAAAGACTGGGAGATCGTGGGCTTTCTGCAAAATACTGGCAGCGGGGTCATCAATGCTGCAGGCAGGGCTAAACTTTCCTCTTCTCCTGTCACAGCTCAATAATATTTATTCACAAAAATCATATTCTCATGGAAGCAACAGTAAAACCATTCAACACCATTAAACTGCTCATCATCGTAGCATTATTAAGTACCTGTCAGCTGCTGAGCCTGAGCCATACCGCTCATGCACAGAAGGCAGCAGTAAAAAATATTGTGCTGGTGCATGGCGCATTTGCCGATGCATCAGGCTGGAAGGCAGTGTACGAGATCCTCACAAAAAAGGGATATCATGTGAGCATGGTACAAAATCCACTGACCTCGCTGGCAGCTGATGTCGCAGCTACAAAGAGTGTTCTGGCGCAACAGGATGGGCCAGCAATTCTGGTGGGCCATTCCTGGGGTGGTACGGTCATTACCCAGGCGGGCGCAGATCCAAAAGTAGCAGCACTGGTATATGTAGCCGCTTTTCT
Source organism: Pedobacter sp. MC2016-15 (assembly GCF_026239695.1). Lineage (GTDB taxonomy): Bacteria > Bacteroidota > Bacteroidia > Sphingobacteriales > Sphingobacteriaceae > Pedobacter. The sequence continues at coordinate 402,189 of NZ_JAPIVS010000004.1, forward strand.
TCCTGATGCGGGAGAAAATACAGTAAAATGGGTCTCTGCAGCGCCACAGGCACCAGAGGCAGGATTTACAGCTCCAGACCAGACGGGCAGGGTATATTTTGAACCTGCAAAATTCCACAGTGGCTTCTCTGCTGATCTGTCAAAAGAACAGAGCGATTTTATGAGGGATTCACAGGCACCGATCGTCGGTCAATGTTTTGCAGAAGCGGTAACTGTCGCTGCCTGGAAAACAAAGCCAAGTTATGGAATAGTGGCTACAGAAGATAAAGCAATAAACCCCGGAACCGAGCGCGAAATGTATCAAAGGGCCAAAGCAAAAATAACGGAGATCAAAGGCTCACATGTAGTATTCATCTCGCAGCCTCAAGCGGTAGCTAAAGTAATCATGGAAGCTGCAGATGCATCCTGATCTAAAGTAATATCAACGAACTAATAGTAAACAATTCAAATAATATATCACAATGGCTAAGACAATTTTTATTACCGGTACCAGTACCGGCTTAGGTAAATTCACAGCACAATATTTTGCTGAACAAGGTTGGAATGTAGCGGCAACAATGCGCAGTCCTGAAAAAGAAACAGAGCTCAGTATATACGAAAACGTTAAAATTTTCAAACTGGATGTCACAGATCCTGTACAGGTGGCTGAGGCTGTAGCAAAGGCGACAGCAGCATTTGGGAAAATTGATGTGGTGGTCAACAACGCAGGACAAGGCACATATGGTGCGCTCGAACTGATCGCCGAGGACGCTATCGATGCCCAATATGCCGTAAATGTACGTGGGCCGATCAACGTTACAAGAGCTTTTATTCCACACTTCAGAGCTAATGGTGGTGGCAAGTTTATCAACATCAGTTCCTATATGGGATTATTCACCGCCGTGCCGCTGGGCTCATTGTATAACATGTCCAAGTTTGCTTTGGAAGGCTTCACCGAGGGTCTTTATTACGAACTGAAACCTTTAAATATCGACCTTCATTTGCTGGAGATTGGTGGATTTAAAGGAAATAATTTTGTAAATAATGTAACCTGGGGCGAGAGTTCAGAAATCAAAGATTATGATGCGATCACCACAAAACTCAAAGGTTTGATGGGAAACAGGGATAATGCCATGCTTTCGGAGCCACAACTGATTGTTGATGAGATTTTCGCCATCGCTACAGGTGCGAACAACAAATTCAGAAACCTGGTAGGTGAAGATACCAAAGGGCTGCAGTCCATGAGAGATTCTCTTCCGCTGGAAGAGTTCCTGGAGAAAATTGATGCGATGTACAAGTAATCCAAAAGATATCTGCGGTGGCCAATGCTGCCGCGGATATTCATTTACAACGGCTAGCCCAGGCCAAAAATCATCTCCAGATTTTCGAAGATAGCCACAAAGTCTTCAATAAAGATCAGCAGAGATAACTTTCCGGATTTAATCTGATTGGGCAGGTATCCAAAATACTTTTTAAAGGCACTGCTGAAATGCGTGGCATACTTATATCCCGTCTTTTCTGACACCTCTGCAATCGTAATATCCTTTTCGATCAGCATGCGCTTTGCCCAGTCCATCTTGTACTGATTCAGGTAGCCGAAAACCGTGGTGCCAAAGGCAAGCTTAAAATTACGCTTCAGGTTAAACTCATTTGTACCCACCCTGTGGGCCAGGCTGCGCAGCGAGATCTGCTGCGTAAGATCTTCTGTCAGGATTTCTTTTACTTCATACATCTTCTGAAGTTCCTCCTTTTTAAGCTGCAGGGAGGGAGTATTATCTTTCAGCAACTCAAACTGCGAGATCTGCAGTACCAGCAGTTCCAGGATCTTGGACTCCAGGAAGAGCTTTTCACAGAATCCGGTGTGGGGGGATGTTTTAAGGGCTTGCAAAATGGAACTGATCTCAGGCGTGATATGCAGGTTTGATGCAGAAAATACTGCCGGCTCATCCTGGTCGATGCCGTTGCGCAGGTTTTGATAACCGGAATGCTCTGCCGGAAGATATCCTGAAAGAAAAGAATGATCCATGCTGATAAACATCACTTCATGTTCCTCAGTCTTAACCTGCAGACTAAGTTTTTCGTTGATCAGCAAAATATTGTGTTGTTTTTCGCTAAAGGTAACAGCAGCTTTCCTGGAACCCGGCAAATATCCATTCACTCTGCCTTTCAGAATAAAGATCATGTGCATGCAGTAATTCCTGGAAGCCCTGCTCAAAGCCGCTGTAATGCTGCTGAATGAAGAATGAGAATCGGAATGCTGCAGGGAAGTCCCTCTGTTTAAACTGAATAGATGCGTTGAATTTTCTCCGTTTAGCGTTATTACTTCTCCCGATTGCGTCATATGTGGCCTATATCTTTGCAGCGAAGTTATTCTTATTAAGATCGCTTCTAAAGAATCTACTAAAAAAGTTACAACAATTAATGAGACGCTCCTTACTTATCATTTTATTTATTTTCTTACATATAATAGTATATGGCCAAACCGGAAACCTCTCCGGTAAAGTATTTGATGACAATAATCATGTCGTTCCCGGTGCTACAGTAAGTATCAAATCTTTAAACAGGGTGGTAGCAACGGATGAAAATGGCGCATATCATATCGACAATCTAAAGTTTGGAACGTATAAACTGATGATCAGTTCAGTAGTTACGGCTGTTCAAAGCTTTGATGTTAAGGTTTCTTCAGCTCAAATGATTTTTAATGCCAAGGTAAAAGCGACGAAAGACAAAGAGCTGAACCAGGTGACGGTACAGGGAGCAACGGAGAAAAGGAAGATAGAAACGACTGGATTTGCGGTCAATGTCATAGATACCAGGGAAGCTTCCCTAAGAAATCTGCAGACCAACGAACTGCTGGACCGTACTGTAGGGGTCAGGGTAAGGCAAAACGGCGGACTGGGATCAGAAGTGGAGTACAACCTGAATGGGATGACAGGAAGATCTGTCGGCATTTTTATCGATGGTATCGATATCTCCACTTATGGATCGTCATTCAACCTGAATAATATTCCTCCGGCCATGATCGAAAGGATAGAGGTGTACAAGGGCGTTTTACCTTCTCATTTGTCGGGCGACTTGCTTGGGGGGGCCATCAATATCGTAATGAAAAAAGGTACGGGCAACAACAATATTGTACTTTCGACTTCTTATGGTTCTTTCAATACTACGCAATCTGATGTGAGCGGCATGTACCGTAATGCCAAAAATGGATTGACAGCAAGGGCATCCGGGTTCTACAGTTACTCAGATAATGATTATGAAATATGGGGGCGGTTCTCTAAAAATGTAGAACCTAACGGGGTGGTCACCAGGAACCACCGTGCCCGTCGTTTCAATGATGCGTACCGGGCTCTCGGGGGACGGTTTGAATTGGGATTTACCGATGTAAAATGGGCAGATGCATTTTTCCTGGGCTACAATGGCTCGGATTCACACAAGGAAATCCAGCATGGACAAACCATGGGAACTCCATATAAAGGCAGATTTGCTGATGCAAAAGCGAATGTGTTCAACCTGACCTATAACAAAAGAGACCTGCTGACCAAAGGTTTGAACCTGCAGTTCAACGGGGTGTACAGCGAAAGAAATACTTATCTCCAGGATACGGTGAGTTGGTTGTATAACTGGGATGGCCAGATTCGCCGCGACCTTAACGGAAACCTGATGCGTACCCGCGATGGGGCACAACAGGGTATTCCAACGATTACCTCGATCGACAGGCAAATTACGAACCTGAGAACCAACCTGAGTTACGATATTTTTGCAGGACACCGGCTTTCATTAAACCATGTCTATTATGACATTGACAGACAGGATGAGAACCTGCTGGTTTTTGTAGGCGACAATGCGGTTAAGGGCTCCAATGATCTTTCAAAGAACGTTTTCTCCCTGAACTATGAAGCACAATGGCTGAATAACAGGCTGACTACAAATATTTTTGGGAAGTCATACCAGCAAAAGATCGGTAGGGTTAGCCCTATCGTGACCGTCGTCAACGGGCAGAATGTAGTGAACATGGAAACGATCAGCGACAGTAGGACAGCGACGGGCTATGGTCTTGCAGTGTCCTATGCGTTAACTCCAAAAGTGATTCTGATCAGTTCAACGGAGCGTGCGGTAAGGATGGCGGCCGACAATGAGATCTTTGGTAGTCCGGATGAGAATATCCAGGCCAATCCAACATTAAGACCGGAGATCAGCGACAACTTTAATGCTGGCTTTAAACTGGGAACGTTCGACTTTAGTGGTCACAGACTTTCATTATCAGGAAACGCATTCTGGAGAAATATCAAGGACAGGATCATGCGCCGAGCAAATACGCTGCTCAATGATCAGGAAATTGAAGTATCTCCCTTTGTCAACCTCGGCAAGGCGCAGTCGAGGGGATTTGAGGGAGAGCTGTCCTACAACTACAAAAAGCTGAATGTGCTCTTCAATTTTTCCAAATTCAATTCCCTGTACAAAATACAGTTTGATCCGGCTACCGGCCAGCAGCTGGACTACTACAACAAACAGATTCCTAACGAGCCCTTCTTTACCATGAATGGAAATGTTCAATACAGAATGGATAACCTGATACAGAAAAAATCAATGGTAAACCTGTATTACACCATTGGATATGTAGCTCCCTTCAGGACAATCTGGCCTGAATCGGAATGGTATACTACTCCTGCACAATATGCGCAGAACGTAGGCTTCAGCTATGGCTTCCCCAACAGGAAGTTCCTGGTCAGCTTTGATGCTAAAAATATCCTGAACGCCGAGATCTATGACAATTTCGGAGTGCAGAAACCGGGCAGGGCCTTCTATCTCAAACTTAACTATACAATCAATAAATTTTAACCCTATACGACAACGACTATGAAGATGAAATTCTTTACTATGATGATCTGCAGTGCTGCTGCACTTACTTTCTCGCTAAGCAGCTGTAAAAAAGATAATAATGGCGATAATCCTGACGAAACGCAGGCTGACCGCTGGGTAACGGTATCAGGTGCGCTGATGCAGGATGAGCCTGGAGATGGTGATGGTGGAACAATGATTTACAGCTTATCTGCTGCGGATGCAAAGAACCCCAACATCTCTGTCAACGTATTTGACAACGGTATGCATGTGAAATCATCGCGTACTGCCCGTTTGCAGGCATCTGCCGATGGTAACTCTATCTACAACATCCAGTATACAGGTGATGACGGAGGTAACTTCAACAAATACCTGGTAAAAGGTGGTAAAAACTTTACCATTGATGGCGCAGAGGTACAAACAAAGGATTATGTAACAACCTCTCCACGCTGGGTGAAAGCTGCTGAAGGTATTGGTGTGGCGGTAAACGTTGCTGCTGTAACTTCAGTATACGAAGGTACAAGCCCAAACTTTGTGTTTAAGCACAGAAGAGGTACTGCAAGTATCCTGAGCCTGGATCTGAACAACCCAAAGATTCTGACCACAACAAATTTCCCTTTGGCGATGTCTGCTGAAGATGAAGCTGCAGGTTACAATATCGGTCGTTTAGATGCTCCGGTAATTAATAAAGCAGGAAATAAAGTGTTTATCGGCGCCCAGGTAAGTAAAGTAAATCCTGCGAGATTCACGATTGCAGCGAATGGAACTCCAACGTTCACGGCTGATAATGCTACGAGAACAGGATCAAAAACTTTGGTGCTTGACTATCCCTCACTGACCAATCCAAAAATCATTACTTCTACACAGGCTGTAGGTAATACCAATGGTTACCGCAGTACGATGTTATACGTAGGTACTGATGGAAACGTTTATCAGGCAAGTCATGGTGAAGGTGTGGGTAAAGGTGGTTCGAAAATCTTAAGAATCAGTGCAACAACTAACGATTATGATAATTCCTACGTACTGAACCTGGATCAGGCGCTAAGTGTGTCTGACAGCTATATCGAAACCTGGAGATATGTAGGTGATGGTATTGGTTATGTGATCTACAGCCTGGTAAACAGCGCAGGAACCCGCACGGGGGGATATATTGCACGTGTCGACCTGAATGCAAAAACGGCTACCAAAGTGAGCATCCCTGGTGAAGCAACTTTAAGCTTTAACCAATACCAGAATATTGCTGTAAATGGTGATGATGTAATGATCGTGGTAACCCCTATTGGCCAGGATGGAAATATCTATATCTTCAACAGAAAAACCGGTGCGATGACTGTTGGTGCTAAACTGATCAACAAAGCAGGTAACCGTTATATCGGAGTATACTAATTTATCCCTCAAATCTTTTAGTAAAAGCAGATGTCGTTTAATGCGGCATCTACTTTTTTGTTTACTATCAAATCATAAAGATGAAAAAACTATTTGTAGCACTATTGAGCATGTTTTCCCTCGCTGCCAGCGCACAGCAGAATACGCTGCTGACGCCTGCTTTCTGGCAGGGTAAACCGGATGTCGCTGCCGTGAAAGCTGAAATTGAAAAAGGAAACAGCCCTTCACAGCTGAACGCGATGAGCTTTGATCCGGTGGTGATGGCGATCAATGCTGATGCATCGGATGAAACGATTAAATTCCTGCTATCACAGCCAGGTAATGACGTAGCCAAAGTAACGCACGACAGCAGGAACTACCTGCACTGGGCAGCAATCAGGGGTAATACGAGCGCGATGGATTATCTGTTGAGCAAAGGCGCAAAAACAAATAACGAAGACAGCCATGGTTTTACACCGGTACTTTTTGCAGCCGGAAGCGGACAGCAGAATACGAAAGTTTACGACCTGCTGATCTCCCGCGGTGTGGATCTGAAGAAGAGCCTGAATGCTGATGGTGCAAATGCATTGCTGATCGCTATCGCCAATGATCCCGAGCTGTTGCTGACCAATTATTTTGTTTCCAAAGGACTGGACCTGAACAGTACTGATGCTGCGGGCAACAACGCGTTTAGCTATGCAGCAAAATCCGGAAATATCGGTCTGCTAAAAAAACTACAGCAAAAAGGGATCAGACCAAATGAGAATGCCATGCTGATGGCAGCTCAGGGTTCCAGAAGGGAAGCAACGAAGCTGGAAGTATATCAGTATCTGGAAAGCCTGAAGCTGAAACCAACAGTAACCGGTAAAGACGGGGCTAATGTCTTACATGCGGTTGTGCGCAAGCCTAAACAGGAAGAAGTAATCGCTTATTTCCTGTCGAAAGGAGTAAATGTGAACCAGGCAGACGAAGATGGAAATACAGTGTTGATGAATGCTGCTGTTTCGAACCGAGACACTGCTGTTTTTGCGATGCTGCTGGCAGGGGTAAAAGACATCAACCTGCAGAATCAAAAAGGGATGTCTGCCTTGAGCCTTGCTGTTCGTGGAAATTCATCTGAAGTGATCAGTTTCCTGATCAGCAAAGGTGCTGATGTAAAAGTGCTGGATAAAAAAGGCAACAGCCTGGCGTACTATGCCATTGAATCTTTCCGCTCGCAGGGCGGAAGAGGTGGTGGTGGCGGTCGCCCGGGACAAGATGACTTTGCTTCAAAGATTAAACTGCTGCAGCAACATGGTCTTGACTTTAAGGCTCCGCAGGAAAATGGCGATGGTTTGTATCACCTTGCGGTGGCCAAAAACAACCTATCCCTGCTGAAAAGCCTGGAGCCGCTGGGACTGGACGTAAACGCGAAAAACAAAGAAGGAATTACAGCATTGCATAAGTCGGCGATGATCGCCAAAGACGATACAGTGATGAAGTATCTTCTTTCTATTGGAGCCAAAAAAGATGCACAAACAAACTTCGAGGAAACTGCCTTCAGTTTAGCCAGTGAAAATGAATCGCTTACCAAAAATAATGTATCCGTTACCTTCCTGAAATAATGATGTCAAATTTATATAAAATAACAGTTGTTCTCCTGTTGATGATCTGTGCCAGACCAGATAACGCTGCGGCACAGGGCGGCAATAAATATAAGTGTATGATCCAGATGACCAATTACATGGGCGACGGAGCCTACATTGTCATCTCGCTGATCAACAGCAAGGATGTTTATGAGAAAACCCTGTACGTGATGGGCGCGGATAAAAAATGGTATAAAACCCTCAAAGAGTGGAACAAGTTTTACCTGAAAAAACCAAATATCAGCGCCATCACCGGTGCCTCTGTAACTGGGGGCGACCGCAGTGTAAATGTCATTGAGATTGACCCCTCAAAGATCAATGCGGGTTACAAACTGAGATTTGAAAGTGCCGTAGAGGATCAGAAATACCATGTCAAAGACCTGGAAATTCCCCTGACTACGGCGGCATTGGCTGCGAAAAGCGAAGGAACCGGTTATATCCGGTATGTGCGTTTCAGCGCTAACTAATAAATTTTTTCTATGACCATTTCTGTCTGGAGATACAGCCATTTAGCTTTGGCTGTATCTTCTTTTCTATTACTTACGCTTGCCGCAATTACCGGGATTATCCTGTCCTTTGAACCTGTTGCTGCAGAATTTCAGTCGTACCGAGTAGATGGATTTGATAAGATTACCCTTAATCAGACGCTGCCGCTGCTGAGGCAAAAGTATCAAGGCATCACAGAGATCAAAATTAACCCGAAAGGCTTTGTGGAGATCAAAGGCACAGATGATCAGGGCGGGGACCTGCTCAGTTACGTGGATCCTATCCATGCAAAAAGATTAGGGGTCCCGCAGCAGCAGACCGAGTTTTTTCAGTGGGTAACAGGATTGCACCGCTCGCTCTTTCTACATGAAACGGGCAGGTTTTTTATAGGTTTAACAGCTTTCCTGCTGCTGCTCATCACGGTTTCGGGTATTATCCTGCTTATCCAGCGGCAGCGAGGGATCAGACGCTTTTTTACGAAGATCACGCGCGACAGCTTTGCGCAGTACTACCATGTGATGCTCAGCCGCTGGTCGCTGGTTCCGGTCTTCGTCATTGCCCTCAGTGGTACCTACCTGTCAATGGTCAGGTTTGAGTTACTGAATGTAAAGACGGAATCACCGAAAGTCGACTTTGATGCGATCCGTACAGAACCAGTCAGAAAGGACGTAGATTTTGAGGTGTTCAAAGGAATACATCTGTCAGAAGTTGAATCCGTTGAGTTCCCCTTTTCGGAAGATGCCGAGGATTACTACACGCTGAAGCTAAAGACCGGCGAACTGGCGGTTAACCAGGTTACGGGGGATCTGCTAGGAGAAACACATTATCCTGCTGCGGTATCCCTGGCCAATCTCAGCCTCAACCTACATACCGGCCGGGCCAGTGGTCTATGGGCCTTTATTCTTGCTGCAGCTTCGGTCAATATCTTGTTTTTTATCTATTCCGGCTTTGCCATTACGCTAAAACGGAGATCCAACCGAACGCGCAATACCCATAAGGCTGAAGAGAGTAAGTTTATTATCCTGGTAGGCTCTGAAAATGGAAGTACCTACGGTTTTGCTGCTGCGATACACAGGCAATTACTCAGAGCAGGGGAGAAGTCATTTATTACCGAGCTCAATAATTATACGGTTTTTCCAAAGGCAACGCATTTTATTATAGTTACTGCAACCTATGGACTTGGTGATCCGCCAGCCAATGCTACGAAATTTATGGCGTTGCTGGAAAAACATCCACAACAGCAGCAGATACACTACTCTGTACTGGGTCTCGGCTCTCATGCCTATCCTGATTTCTGCAAGTTCGCCTTCAGTGTAAACCTGTTGTTGTCTGCACAGGAATGGGCGAAGCCCCTTACAGATATTCATACGGTGAACGACAAATCTCCGGAAGATTTTAGTTTATGGGCAGAAGCCTGGTCGCAGCAGTCGGGTGTTCAGATTGCGGTATCCCCGGAACTTTATGCCAGTAAAAAAGCTTTGCAAAAACTGAAAGTGCTGGGCAATAGTCCCCAGGATGTCGCTGCAGGAGATACCTTTATGTTAAACCTGCATCCCGGCAGGAGCAAACGCGTCACTTCCGGCGATCTGCTGGCAATTTATCCGGCTAACGATCACCGTGAGCGTCTGTATTCCATCGCAGTAATCAATAAACAGATCCAGCTTCATGTGAAACTACACGCAGAGGGTTTGGGTTCCGGGTATTTACAAAGACTTCAACCCGGGCAGAAGATCTCCGCAAGGATCATCAATAATACACACTTCCATTTCCCTGCAGAGGCAGCAGCGGTAGTGATGATCTCTAACGGAACAGGTATTGCACCGTTTCTGGGGATGATTAGTCAGAACAGCAGGCAGATTCCTTGTCACCTGTATTGCGGCTTTCGCGAGTTTGCATCTTACTCAAACTATCAGCCGATGCTGGAAGAGAGTAAGTCAGCTCAGAAAGTCCTGAATCTAAACCCTGCTTTTTCACGCGAGGGAGGCAGACAGTATGTGAACGACCTGGTGGAAAGGGATGCCACGATGATCGCTGAAGTGCTGGCAGCCAGTGGTGTCATCATGATTTGTGGTTCTCTGGCCATGCAAAAGGATGTCATGGAAACACTGGAAAAGATTTGTCAGCTCAAAAGCCAGCAGAGTGTAAGTCATTATGAATCCCGCGGCCAGATCCTGACAGATTGTTACTGATTTTTCTTCCGGATCTTCAATTCCGGAGAGGAGATAAATTGTCCCCCCTCAGTAATCAGGATATAGCGGTACTCAGGATATCTTTTGATAAAGCTGAGTGCTGCATCCTTTCCCAGAACCATCATGGAGGTGCTGAAACCGTTTGCTGTTTCTGTACTCGGACCTACAATGGTCACGCTGGTTAATCCCGTAACGGGATATCCTGTGACAGGATTAATGATGTGCGAGTAACGTTTACCATTAAACATTACAAATTTCTCATAGCTTCCAGAGGTCACCACTGAGCTTTCCCGCAGAGGGAGAGTTGCGATCAGTTTGTCATTGTTCATGGGATCCGTAATGCCAATCGTCCAGGGCTTGCCATCCGGCTGTGTACCCCAGCTGCTGATATCACCGGAACCATTGACAATGCCTGCCCTGATGCCTTTTTTTAGCATCATTTCTCGACATTGATCTGCCGCGTAGCCTTCTCCCAATGCCCCAAAACCAATCTTCATTCCCTTTAGTTTCAGAAATACAGTTGAGTTAGCGCTGTCGAGAATAATGTTTTTGTAGCCTACTTTTTCCACTGATTTCCTGATCAGCTCTGCTGAAGGCATCGTGTCCATAGAACCGTCAAATTTCCAGATGCGGTCCATGGCTGCAAAGCTAATATCAAATGCGCCGCCGGTACTTTCAGAGAGCTGAATCGCCCTTGCTGTCAGTGCAAAAACTTCGGGGTCCACCTTTACGGGTTTGATCCCTGCATTGGAGTTTACCTGAGATACCTGCGAGGCAGGCTTCCAGTCAGAAATGAGGTACTCAATCCGCGAAACCTCCTGGATGACGGTATCAATATTTTGCTCGGCCCTGAGGGAATCTCCGGCAACGATCGTAATCTGCCAGCGGCTGCCCATCAGCATGGTTGTTCTTTTACGCAAAACCTGTGCACTGGTATTGATAACCAGGCTTATGAAAATCATCAGAAACAGTAACCTCATCAAAAAATAAATTTTGGTAAATATATCATTCTATACCCTTCAATGTCTCAAAATGAAGTTAATGTTTGTTTGTACTACTAATTTAGTAGTCTTTATTAAGAATTTAATTATCTTCGTGTCATCTGATTTATGTTCTTTCCAATTCAAACCATAAACCCATCTAAATTAACATTTCCTTTATGAAAATGATAAGGACTCTGGGCGTACTGTGTCTTGTAGGTTACTCGGCATCTTACGCACAAAATGCAACCATCAAAGGCTTTACAGCCGCATCTTCAGCAAATCAATCGCAAACTGAGCAGCAGTTTGACCAGCAGCTCAGCAATGTAAACGTAGGTCAGTATGTGAAAGAACTTTCTGCACACCCTCATCATCTCGGCTCCGCAGGAGGGAAAGCTGTAGCCCAGGCGGTGCTGCAGAAATTTAAAGAATATGGCTGGGATGCAAAGATCGAGACCTATCAGGTGTTATTTCCAACCCCAAAGACCAGGTTGCTTGAACTTACTTACCCTACAAAGTATACGGCCCAATTAAAAGAGCCTGCCTTTGCAGAAGATGCTACCTCCGGACAGGAAGGGCAATTACCAACTTACAACGCCTGGGGTGCCGATGGTGATGTCAGTGGCGAGCTCGTGTTTGTCAACTATGGCCTGCCTGATGATTACCTTAAACTTGAAAAGCTGGGGATAGATGTCAAAGGAAAAATTGTAATCGCGAAATACGGTCGCTCATGGCGGGGGATCAAACCCAAGGTAGCTTACGAGCATGGTGCTATAGGGTGTATCATTTACTCAGACCCTAAAGATGACGGTTTTTACCAGGGTGAAGTCTATCCTAAAGGTCCCTTCAAAAATGACCAGACGGTACAGCGGGGCTCAGTGATGGATATGGTGATCTACCCTGGCGACCCGCTCACGCCAAATATAGGCGCCACGGCAAAGGCTAAAAGACTGGATAGAGCTGATGCAAAAACGATCCTGAAAATTCCTGTATTGCCGATCAGTTATGGCGATGCATTGCCATTGTTGTCAGCATTGGGTGGCCCTGTGGCACCTGCTGAATGGCGTGGCGCACTGCCGATCACCTATCATGTAGGCCCGGGAAAAGCAAAAGTTCATTTGAAGATAGAACACAACTGGGATCTGGTGCCTGCATATAATGTGATTGCCAAAATCAAGGGCAGCCAGTATCCCAATCAATGGGTGATCAGGGGCAATCACCATGATGCCTGGGTAAACGGTGCCAGTGACCCGGTGAGTGGTCTGGCGGCCGAGCTGGAAGAGGCACGGGCCATAGGTTTACTGGTTAAGGGAGGGTACAAACCTAAGCGAACCCTGGTTTATTGTGTATGGGACGGCGAAGAGCCATCTTTACTGGGCTCCACGGAGTGGGTAGAGGACCATGCGCAGGAACTCTCTGAAAAAGCTGTTGCCTATATCAACTCTGATGGCAATGGTCGTGGCTTCCTGGAAGCTGGTGGCTCGCATGCCCTGGAAAATTTCACCAGTGAGATTGCAAAAGATGTGAAAGATCCTTTAACAGGTGTATCTGTTTTTGAGCGTAAAAGAGCTAAGGAAGCCTTGAATGCAAGCTCAGCAAAAGCACAGAAAACAGCACTGACAAAAGACACGCTGACACTCTCTGCACTGGGAACGGGTTCTGACTACTCGGCATTTTTACAACACCTGGGTATTCCATCGCTCAATCTGTGTTATGGTGGTGAAGATGCGGGAGGGGATTACCACTCCATTTACGACTCCTATGATGATTATGTACGTTTCAAAGACAGCACTTTTGTCTATGGCGTGGCGCTGGCAAAAACTGCAGGCCGTGCGGTCTTACGTTTGGCAGATGCCGAAGTTTTACCTTTCGATTTTGTGAACCTGAGCGGGGTAATCAGCCAGTATGAAACTGAGATCAAACAGCTGGCCGACCAGATGCGGGAGAAGTACAGTACCGACAATCAGCTGATTGCAAGCAATATTTACCAGCTGGCCGCAGACCCAAAAGAAAAATTCACTGCTCCTGTTAAAAATCCTGAAGTACCGGCATTCGATTTCAGTGCTTTCGATCAGGCTCTGTCACGACTAAAAATATCCGCGGTGAAACTGAACGAAACAAGCACAAAGGCATTGGCCGATCCTAAACTGGCATCTGCTTTTAATAAGACGGTTTATCAGGCTGAAAAAAGCTTGCTGATTTCGGCTGGATTACCGAAGCGCCCATGGTACCGTCACAGCATTTATGCACCGGGATTTTATACAGGATATGGGGTAAAAACCCTGCCGGGAATCAGAGAGGCGATCGAACAGCATAACTGGGAAGAAGCTAAACAACAGATCAGTGCAGCACAGCAGGTGATCGATCAGCTCAGTAAACAACTCGAAAATATTGCACTGGGACAATAGAACGTAACCGGGAGACATGTACTTATCCTGTATTAGTTCGTTATTTAGACTATTTAAAAATAATTTTGTTTACTGGTAAATTAGCCTTTACTTTGTGACCGAAAATATTCTTAATTAAACTTAATGAGCTAATGCAAAAACAACTACTTTCTTTCATTTTATTGGTATTTATAAATATTCAGTTATTTGCCCAGGATACAGGAAGGATCAGAGGTCGGGTGACTACCGCTGATGGTACCGTTGCCGAGGGAGTAACGGTGAAACTGAAAGGCACAACGTATGGTGCTGTAACAGACGAAGATGGGACTTATACTATTCATAAAGTTCCAACCGGCGGATATATTATAGTGGTATCTGCAGTGGGTCTGTATCCCAAAGAAAAACAGGTTACGGTAACAAAAGGTACCGTGATTTCCGACTTCTCGCTGAATGAGAATTTGTCACAACTAAAGGACGTTCAGATTTCCAGCAACAAAAAATACAAAGTGGAAACAACTTCTCCATCATTACGCCAGCAGACTAAATTACTGGAGCTGCCACAGAACATCAGGGTAGTTACCAACCAGGTGATGGCAGATCAGATGGTTTTTGATGTTGTGGATGGCGTAACCAGAAACGTGAGTGGAGCTGTAAGGGTTGGTCACTGGGATGCGCAGTATGCGAATATCTTTATGCGTGGTTTTTCTATTCCGGCATTCCGTAACGGGATGAACCTGAAAACACCATGGGGCCCCCTGGCAGATGATGCTGCAACAATTGAGCGCATAGAGTTTGTAAAAGGTCCTTCAGGATTCATGATGGCCAATGGCGAACCGGGTGGTATCTATAATGTAGTGACCAAAAAACCTACAGGAACAAACAAAAGCTCTGTGTCTATGAGCGCCGGCGGTTATAATCTTTATCGTGGAGCCGTAGATTTGGATACCAAACTGACAACTGATGGAAAACTGTTGATGCGTTTAAACCTGGCAGCACAGTCGAAAGGAAGTTTCAATAAGTACAACTACAACGATAAATATGTAATTGCACCGGTGATCAGTTACCAGATTGACAGCAATACGAAATTTACAGCAGAATATACCCATCAGCATGTGGAAGCGCAAGCTTTAGGAAACTATGGGTTTTCTCCAAGAGGATATGGTGATACCGCGCCTAGCTTCTTCCTTGGAGACCCTTCACTGGATCCGGCTAAGCTAAATGACCATAACGTTACCTTGTACCTGAATCACAAGCTGAATAAAGACTGGACTTTCAATGCCCAGGTTGCTTATCTGAACTATGAACTGAAAGGTGGTACGCCATGGCCTTCTTCGATTGCAGCCAATGGCGATATGAAAAGAGCGCTGAACATCAGCGAAGAGCTGGCAATCAATAAAAATGTGCAGATGTACCTGCAGGGACAAGTAGTGACAGGTCCTGTAACGCACAGAATTTTGGGTGGACTGGATATGGGTAACCTGAAAACATGGGGAGATTTCTCTTCTTCAGGTATCCCGGATCTGAAGTTGCCTAATGGCCAGGTATTCAATATTTACAATCCAATTTATGGTATTGCACCTGGCGATATCCCGGTATTCAACAGATCAACAAGCATTCAGAACCGTTCAGGAGCAAATGTTTATGCAACCAATACGACATACACGGGAGCTTATTTGCAGGATGAACTGCGATTCCTGCAGGAAAAATTACGCTTAACATTAGCGGGTAGGTTCACACATGCAAACACTGTCGGTAAAACCAACGCCGCAGAGATGTCAGATAATAAATTTACGCCAAGAGTAGGTTTAAGTTATTCTATTACGAATAATTTCTCGGTGTACTCTCTGTACGATCAGGCATTCATTCCGCAATCTCAGGCATCACGCTCTGCAACAGGAGCTACCTTTAAACCTGTTACAGGAAATAATATTGAAGTTGGTTTAAAGAAAGACTGGTTTGACGGAAAATGGAACTCTACATTTGCGGCCTACAAGATCACAAAGAAAAATGTGCTGACACCTGATCCGGCTTATCCTTTGGGTGATCCTAACAACTTTATGGTGCAGTTGGGTGAAGTGGAATCAAAGGGTATAGAATTTGACCTGGTAGGGGAAGTTGCCAAAGGTTTAGACCTGACCTTAAACTATGCCTATACAGATCCGAAAGTAACTAACGACGAAAACAAAGATCCGGCAAGAAACGCTGAAGGTACTTACCTGGCCAATGCTTCTAAACATATTACCAATGGTTGGTTATCATACAGATTCAGAAATACAAATTCTTTCCTAAACGGATTCGGACTTGCTGGTGGTTACCAGATGCAGTTTAAACGTTATACAGGATCAGGACCAACACAAACAATGCTGCCTGATTATGTACGCTTTGATGCAGGTATCAACTATGCAAAAGGTAAGTTCAGCATCTCTGCTTTGATGAATAACCTGCTTGACCGCAGATTGCTGACTCAGGGTTCTTATACTAAACTTGCTGCAGAAACAGCGACCTCAGTTTCTTACTACACCTATATCTATGATATCCCAAGAAACGTGAGGCTTACGGCTAAATACGAATTTTAAAATTTCACACCATATAAAAACTACAGGCCGGGAGATTCTTCCGGCCTTTTTTATTTATCCCCCTTACCGGTTCTGAATAACGTTTTCCGCAACAACATCATCCCATTGGTCAGCCGTCGCTTCTTTGTGAAGACAGGGATACTCAGCACAGCAAGCAAAGCTATAGCTGAAGTCGTACCTACTGCACCGCCATACCCCGTAAAAAACTTGCTGGTATTGAGATAAATGAGGCAAAAGAGAAGTCCTGCGATACCCATCAGAAAGTAGTTGGATAAGATCCTGTAAGAAACCATGCCGATAAAGGACCCCCCAATAAATACCACCGGAATGTTCTTTGTAAGGTAACTGTCCAGCATATTTGGGAAGCAGTAGAACAATAAAGCGACCAGAAGCGATAGCAGTGCAGATGCGCGTACCGGCCCCTGTCTGAGTTCTTCATTTACATAAAATGTGATGATGGGACTGATAAAGCTGACAGCAAACAGGATCAGGAAATTATACATAGGATGCGATCAGGAAAAAGAGAAAAGATGTAAGCACCACACCGGCAAAAGCAAGCGTACCCAGCTTACCACCTACACCGGCAAACAGGTTTTTAGACACGATCAGCAAACCTGCAGTGAAAATGCTTGCCGTGGTAATAAACGTGAAATTTGGGGCTACGCCGGAGCTCGACATGCCAATGAAGGCCCCGCAATACAGTGCTGCAGGTAATTGCTGCAGGTAATGTGAATTTTTTCTTAAATTAGGAACGAAGGAGGCTGCGGTGCCTACGAGGGCAGCAGATAGTACAGGTCCAAACCTCAGAAAATGGTTGAGATAAAAGGTGATTAGCGCCCCTGCAGGTATCCATAAAACCACTAGTATATGCTCATAAGCATGATCCCTGTGGTGGATTTTTCCGCGCAGATAAGTCAGCAATACCAGGATGGAAAGCACTGTCAGTAATGCTACAATCCATATGGAATGCGTGTTTTCCTTGAATATTTCCGATAGAAATATCAGCTGTATCACCAGCAGAAAGAAAATAAAAATAGTTCTGACGGTTTTGTGCCTCTTCATATTTCTAATTTTCCGCAAAGATACAGATGATATCCCTAAAACAGTGCTGAAAGGAAGATGTTATGCTATTGATCTGGTCGGTTCTGTTCTGGTTTTTCTTCATTTGTATAGCATACCTTCTTCGGGTATGATTTGCTATTGACCAACACCTAACAGGGGTTTAACAGGGTGTTGACAGGGTGTTGACAGGCTCAAATTACCTTTTGAGCCTGTCAACACCCTATTAAACCCCTGTAATCAACCCTTGGACACCGAATGTAAACCGGACAAATGCCAAATAAAGGACCTCTAAATTGCGGGCAGAATATTATCAATACAAGTCGGAGATACTTTCAGTCTATTTCTTAGCAACACGGTATAACCTTCCGCTGTCGGTAACGGCATATAAGGCGCCATCCTTCCCAACGGTCAGCGCACGGAAGCGTTCGCCTTCAGATTTCAGCAGCCTCTCTTCGCCCACAACTTTGTTGTTTTTGATGACCAGTCGCGCAATGTGCATACTGCTCAGACCTCCTACAAACAGATTACCTTTCCACTCCGGGATCACATTGCTATTGTAAAATACGATCCCTGAAGGAGAGAGTACAGGGTCCCAGTAATACACGGGTTGCTGTACACCTTCTTTCTGCTGTATTCCTGCGCCCACCTTATCGCCGCTGTACTCCAGACCATAGGTTACTACCGGCCAGCCGTAATTTTTTCCGCGACGGATAATATTGATTTCATCTCCACCCCGCGGACCGAATTCTGATTCCCATAACTCGCCGGTTGCGGGGTTGATGGCCAGACCCTCAGGACTTCTCAATCCAAGGGCAAAAATTTCCGGTTTTGCATTGGGTGTATTGGCAAATGGTCCCCCGGGTACCGGTTTTCCGGCTTTGGTAATATGGATCACCTTTCCGATCGCCGCGTCCAGTGCCTGTGCCTTCATGCGGATGTCAGATCCTGAACGTTCGCCGGTAGTGACAAAAAGATCTCCGTTTTTATCAAATACAATGCGGGATCCAAACTGCAGGCTTCCCTTGTACGCCGGTGTGGCGCGGTAGATCACCTGGATGTTTTCCACTTTACTTTCATCTGCTGAGAGCTTTCCTTTTGCAATAGCGAGGAGCGTACCACCTGTCGTCTGCTCAGAATAATCCCAGTAGATCATCCTGTTTGTCGCGAATTGCGGGTCAAGAGCCACGTCGAGCAGTCCCCCTTGTCCGTCGGGAACTACCTCCGGCAGGCCAGTGATATTTTTAACAGTTTTCCCGGCAGCGTTTACGATGCACATAGTGCCCATCTTTTGCGTAATCAGGAAGCGGCCATCGGGCAGGGGAGCGATTGCCCAGGGGTGCTCTAACGTTTTACTTAAAATAACAACGGAATACGGAGTTTTGGTTTTTACTCCTGCTACCCGGGTTTGTCCGGCGAAAGCAGGTTTATACTTTGTATTGGCGGCCTGTGTTTCCACGGGCGGGAGCGACTGCGCGTTTACGGATGGTATATTCATCAGGCCTGCAGATAAAAAGGCCAGAGCGGTAGCATAAAAAGCCGGAACTTTAGTACGGATCGATTGAATCATGATAATCAATTTGAATTTAAATATACATTATTTCATTTTCAATTGGCAAGAGATTTTATTGCATTGCCGGCTTATCTCCGGGCTAATGGCTTCAGATTCGCAGGTTTTGCATAAAAAGCATATATTTGTTCTAACTTATTAATATGCTTATACATACCTTAAAAATAAGTTTACTGGCAGTATTATGCTCAGTAATCAGTTTTGCTGCAGATGCACAGAAAGTTCAGGAACCACAAAATCTGTCTCCTGAGTGGTCTCAGCCCTATGCCCCCTTTCGGATTGCGGGTAATCTCTATTATGTTGGAACTTACGACCTTGCCTGTTATTTGGTGACTACACCAAAAGGCCATATCCTGATCAATACCGGGCTGGCAGCTTCGGCAAAGACGATTAAAGCCAGTGTCGAAGCCCTTGGATTTAAGTTTGCTGATATAAAGATTCTGCTGACCACCCAGGCGCACTACGATCATATGGGAGCGATGGCGGCCATCAAAAAGATGACCGGTGCTACAATGATGGCGGATGAAAAAGATGCACAGGTGATGGCAGATGGCGGTAGTTCTGATTATGCCCTGGGGGGAGCTGGTAAAACGTATCAGCCACTTAAAGCTGATCGGTTGCTGCATGATAAAGATACAGTTATACTGGCGGATATGAATCTGGTGATGCTGCATCACCCCGGGCATACCAAAGGTTCATGCAGCTTTCTTTTTGATGTGAAGGATAAAGAGCGCTCTTACAAAGTGCTGATAGCCAATATGCCAAGCATTGTGACGGAGAAAAAATTCTCTGAAGTAACAGCTTATCCGGAGATCGAAGCAGATTACGCTTACACATTCAGTCAAATGAAAACATTATCATTTGATATTTGGTTGTCTTCTCATGCGAGCCAGTTTGGATTGCACAAGAAACATCAGCCGGGGGATGCATACCGTCCTTCAGCCTTTATGGAGCGGGCAGGTTACGACGCTGCGCTCAGGGATTTACAGCTTCAATATGATAAAAAAATAGCCCATTGATATTTATTTTCTGAACTACTAAGGGTATTTCGCGGGCAGCGTGTTTTAACATTAATAAATCCTCATTCATGATACAAAAGAGTTACCTGTCGTTAATCCTATTCCTATGCCTGTGTTCCCAGGCTATTGCACAACAAAAATTCACCGTCAGTGGTACCATCAGGGACGCTGCAACCGGAGAAACCCTGATCGGCGCCACGGTGAAAATCCAGAACGCTACGCAGTCTTTTGGTACTTCCTGTAATGCTTATGGTTTCTACTCCCTCTCTGGCAACAGCGGAGATTATGAGATGATCGTTAGCTATACCGGTTATGAAACTTATACCAAAAAGATTTCTTTGAATGCGCCGCTGAAACTGAATATAGAACTCGGTTCGGGCAAAGGCGATCTGAATGAAGTGGTCATTACATCCAAAAACCGTAAAAATGAAAATGTCCGCAGTCCGCAGATGGGGTTGGACAAGCTTGATATGAAATCTCTTGATAACCTGCCTGTGCTTTTCGGCGAGAAAGATGTGCTCAAAACTATCCAGCTGCTGCCAGGGGTAAAAGCTGGCGGGGAAGGCAATACTGGCTTTTTCGTAAGGGGTGGAGCCGCAGATCAGAACCTGATCCTGCTGGATGAAGCTGTTGTATATAACTCCTCGCACTTACTTGGCTTTTTCTCTACCTTCAATGGAGATGCCATTAAGGATGTGAGTTTGTATAAGGGAGGGATGCCGGCACAATATGGCGGCCGCCTTTCATCGGTGCTCGATGTGAAGATGCAGGATGGTAATAACAAGGAGTTTGCTGCTGAAGGCGGTATCGGACTGATCGCTTCGCGTATCAAAGTGGAAGGACCAATAGTAAAAGATAAGGGTTCATTTATGCTGAGTGCCAGAAGAACTTATATCGATCTGTTATTAAAAGCATCTCCCGATTCTTCACTCAACGGCAATACCCTGAATTTTTATGATATCAATGCCAAGTTGAATTATAAGTTCAATGATAAGAATACGATTTATGCTTCGGGCTATTTCGGGCAGGACAACATCGGTATCAAAGACTTGTTTGCGAACGACTGGGGAAATACCACGGCTACCATTCGTTTAAACCATGTGTTTAACGATAAGCTATTCTCCAATACTTCCTTCATCTACAACAAATACCATTATGCGGTGGAGCTGCTGGATGCAGATAACAATGCCCGCGTGACTTCGATGATCCGCGACTATAACCTGAAGGAAGACCTGCAGTATTACAGCAATAAACACGTGATCAGGTTTGGTGTGCAGGCGATACATCACCGCATTGCACCCTCAGATATCACCACCAGCGGTAATTCAAGTTTTAATCCTTTAGCGGTTGAGAACAGATATGGACTGGAACTTGCAGGTTACGTTTCTGACGAATGGGCACTGACCGACAAATTCAATATTCTTTACGGGGTACGTCTGAGTTCATTCTCCTTACTGGGTCCTGGTGCTTTCAATACCTATAACAGTGCCGGAGAAATCTCTTCAACCGTTAACAGGGGTAAGGGCGACTTTGTAAAAACTTATATCTATCCTGAACCACGTTTCTCCGCCAGCTATAGCCTCACAGATGAAACTTCGATCAAAGCTTCCTATAACAGGAATACGCAGAATATCCACATCCTGACCAATGCCAATACGGGATCACCTACAGATCAGTATGTGATGAGCAGTAACAATATCAAACCGGAGCTGGCAGATCAGGTGGCCATGGGATATTTCAGAAACAGCAAAGATAATTCCCTGCAGTTTTCCGGAGAGGTATACTATAAATGGATGCAAAACCAGATCGACTACAGGGATGGAGCTGAACTGATTGCCAATGCTACTGTTGAATCAGAACTGTTGTATGGTACCGGCCGCGCTTACGGTCTCGAGCTGTATGCTAAAAAGACGAAGGGCAAACTGACCGGCTGGATCAGTTATACCTTGTCAAAAACTGAACGTAAGATTGATGGTATCAATAACGGAAATTACTACAACGCCAGACAGGACAGAACACATGACCTTGCCGTCGTAGGGATATATAACCTGAACCCGCGCTGGACATTCTCTGCAAATTATATTTACAGTACCGGTAATGCGGTGACTTACCCGGCAGGGAAATACAGCGTGGGTGGCTTAACAACATATTATTACACCGAACGTAATGCCAACAGGATGCCTTATACAGGCAGGCTGGATCTGAGTGCTACACTCAAAGCAAAAGAAACCAAAATATATCAGTCGAGCTGGAGTTTTGGGGTTTACAATGCGCTCAACCGCAAGAACCCATATTCTATACAGTTCAGGGATAAAAAGAACGATCCTACGCAAACTGAAGCTGTACAAACCAGCTTGTTTGGCATCATTCCATCTGTTACGTATAACTTCAAATTCTAATCGCCATGCTGACATACAAATTCTTATCAAAATATATATCTTACACCGTTCTCTCTCTGCTCATTCTGATCACTTTTGCTTCCTGTGAAAAGGTCATTGATGTAAAACTCGATACGTCTGCCAATCAGATTGTTATTGAAGGAAACATCACCGACAGACTGGGCGTACAAACGGTTACTATAAACGAATCTGTTCCCTACACCAACAGCAATACTTATCCTGCGATAACCGGGGCACAGGTGACTGTGACAGATGATAATAACCGCTCCTGGACTTTCACAGAAACCAAACCGGGAACATATACGGTGAACTCCATGAGGGCCGAAACCGGACGTACTTATACCCTGAGGGTAGTATCAAAAAATGTCACCTACACTGCTAAATCTACACTGCAGCGCTTGGTGAGACTCAATTCCCTGAGCACCAAAATTATCAGTTTTGGCGGGGACGATTTAAAGATTGTAGAAGTACATTTTAAGGATCCTGCCGACCAGGTGAATCAGTACCGTTGGATAATGAAAGTAAATGGGGTACAGATCAAAGCTGTATTTGCTGATAACGATCGCCTCACCAATGGTAATGACGTGAACAATCCGCTATTTTTCGATGATGATACCAATGAAGAACTGAAAACGGGTGACGCAGTGGAAGTGGAAATGCAGTGTATAGACAAAGATGTATTCACGTACTGGTATACCTTGAGTCAGCAAACCCAGAACGGCCCGGGTGGGGGTGTAACACCTGGAAATCCGCCTTCAAATATTGACAACAATGCACTGGGATATTTCAGTGTGCATACTACGCAAAGAAGAACGTTAAAGGTGCAATAAGGCCGCAATAGTATAAAAGTAAAGGGTTATCAGTTAATTATTGACAACCCTTTTTTTATTACAGGTCGTATTCCTTTTCAACCACTGACATGATCAGTTCTTTGACGGTTATACCCTTTTGTGCACCCATAATTTTTAAAGCTTTCAAAGCGCTTTTTTTCATGCGCAGGGGGTAGGTTACAATTTCTTCTTCAGCCGGTGCAGCTGGTTTTGTTTCCTTTTTAGGGCTTTCTTTCAGAGGAGAATTGAACAGGGCTGATACTCCACCTAAATTCTTATTGTTATCCTCGATATCACCCAGGTTTTTCTTTGCCATAATCTTTATATTTTAACTAAAATCTCCTCTACCAGATTTGAATAATCTACTGCGCCGTTAGAGGTTGGTGCATATTCAAAAACATCTATTCCTTTCAGCTGTGCTTCTACCAGGGCCACGTTGATTCTGATGGAAGTATCAAATAACTTATCATCAAAATATTTTTTGATACTGCCAGTGATCTGTTCAGTGATCACCCTTCTTGGGTTGATCTTGGTGATAAACACACCCCCGATAGTCAGCGCTTCATTGTAATGCGTCCTTACATCAGAGATAATGGATACTAGCCTGTCGATTCCCCTGTAGGCAAAATATTCAGCCTCTAAAGGAATCATTACCGTGTCTGCTGCAACCAGTGCATTTACGGTGAGCATTCCCAGTGCAGGTGCACAGTCGATCAGTACATAATCATATTTTCCGGCCAGCGGTTTCAGCAATCTTTTCAGGATGGTCTCTCTTCCTAAACGTGATACCAGTTCGATTTCGGCACCCAAAAGATCGAGAGAGGAAGGAATGATATCCAGATACTCGGAGACGTTGGTTACCGGAAGCGGAGTATCATTTTTTATACTGTCATAGATAGATGTTTCTACATCCCTCAGTCCGAGTCCTTCAGTTAAGTTTGATTGCGGGTCGATATCAACCAGCAGAGTTTTCTTTTTTAAACGTGCTAATCCGGCGCCAATATTCAGCGCTGAAGTTGTTTTTCCTGTGCCGCCTTTATGGTTTATAACAGCTATAATCTTCATATCTATATATCTTTATACAAGGGCGCAATGATACAAAGATATTTTAATATTTAGACTGCCTGTTTTTCTCTTCAATCCAGAGAGAAAGGTACTTACTGCTGTTTAAAGCGTGATAATGAAGGATTTGCCCAACAAAATGAGCATTGCGGTGTGTGGATAAATTTCCGGATAATTCCTTCAGTTTCTCCAGAAAGAGGATTGTCCATGTAGATTTTTTATAACGCTGATTGATAATTTTAACACCGTTATTCCGAGCTGTTGACCATAGATCCTCATCCTTGTATAATTTAACAGACTGATCGATAAAGTCTTCCGTATCATCGGCTATTGCCCCGTTCCAGTCCAGCTTTCCACGCATCGCCTCTGCACCTGCGGAGCTGGTTACCGTAGGCGTTCCTGTCTGCATCGCATCGATAAATTTACCCTTTACGCCTGCTCCAAACTGAATGGGTGCCAGCAATATTCTGTGTGCTGCAATAGCCTGCCGCGCATCTTTGGCACGACCATGTACCAGGAAATTCTCCTTTGGATTATGATATTGCATGACCTTTTGCGAGGAGTAGGCACCATAGATATGGAGTACCACCCCCGGCAATCTCTTACGCAGTTCTGGCCATATACTTTTCTTGAGTACCTGCAGCGTATGCCAGTTGGGTTCATGCAGGAAATTACCTATAAACACGAATCCTTCGCGCTCTTCAAAAGCTTTCCAGGTAAGCACTTCTTTTAGTGTCAGTCCTTCCTCCAGAAAGGGAAGGTAATAGAGCAGGTCCTCACTGATCTTAAACTGCTCCTGGAGGATATCCATCTCCACTTCAGAAATGATCAGGGAGAGGTCGCAACGCAGGATTGATGCAATCTCACGCTTGGCTGTATCGGTATATAAATTCAGGGGAAGGCCGGTATTTACAGCCTCCTGTCTTGCGTATCGTAAGAAATGGAGATCCTCAGTATCTAAAATCCGCATCGCATCAGGGCATTCCTGCTGTACCCGCCATCCATATTGTTCTTCAGAGACGAAGCGGTCAAAGAGCACGACATCAGGCATCATTTCCTTCACAAAAGTATTAAAGCTTTCATCATTCAGCCTGATTTCCTTTTCCTGCACACCGATTTCCTGCAAAGGATAGCTGAACTCAGATTTGAGTGCTGCGGAAGCGAAAAACACCTCATATGCAGCCTCATGAAACAACTCTGCCAGCTGGATAATTCTGGTGCCGGCAGCGGATGAACCGGGCTCCGGCCATACCAATCCAATGATGAGGATTCTCTTTTTGTTCATTCGTCTAAATTATTACTAATTTTGCGAAGGAAGAATTATTCAGATACACATGCTTGGATTAAAATTATTGACGGACCCCCGCTGGGCAAACATTGCAGAATCTAACCTCGAGGAAATCCTGACTGACCATGCATGGTGTGAGCAGAAAGCGGCCACCAATGCCATCACTTTAATCACGCAAAATTCTGAACACATGGACCTCGTGGAGGAGCTGACAGCCATCGCCATTGAGGAGATGCAGCATTTCCAGATGGTGGTTGACATTATCAAACAACGTGGGTATACCCTGGGACGAGAACGTAAAGATGATTACGTGGGCCGGCTGGTCAAATTTAACCGCAGGGATGGCAGCAGGAATTCTGCTTTTATAGACCGGCTGTTATTTGCAGCGATGATCGAAGCCAGGAGCTGCGAACGCTTCCGTGTGTTATCACAAAATATCAAAGACGCCGAACTGGCTAAATTCTATCATAATCTGATGGTTTCAGAAGCTGGACATTATACGACTTTCCTCAACTTTGCCCGTAAATATACGATCGATATTGATGTGGATAAAAGGTGGAAAGAGTGGCTGGAATTTGAAGGTGAACTCATCCAGAGTTACGGCAACAAACAGGCTATTCACGGCTAAAATCTATTTTCTCTAATTTCCCCCTTTCGCATACTGCTAAATCGTGTGAGTTAAAACATCTATTTGTGTTTTGGTAAATTTTAAACATTTGTCAGCAATTTATATACCTGTAAATTAGCTAATTGACTATTTATTCATAATAGTTCTAAATATAGTTTTGAATTATTCTAAATAATACCCTTCTTTGTAAAGAAAATTTGTAGCAATATATTGCTCCTGTCAGTGCATTTTATTTCGTGCTGATTACCGCTTTTTATTGTCTTTTTCTCAGGCAACCAAATATTTTACCAGTACCAGCATTCAAAGACTCTATTCTATAATTTACCTGTTATTAAATAAGACCATATGCTTACAATCAATCTGGCGGAGGAAAACTTAAATCTTTTATTCGACGAAGATCCGCTGAAGGACATCTTTCATCATGACAATACAGAGGAGTACCTGGATGCGGTAGGGAAAGTTAGCCAGGCCGTCAAACGTTTCCTGGATACTAACAAAAAACCTTTCAGTGGGGTAAGTCCCGCACAGCTCCGGCCATTATTCGCAAATGTAGATCTGGACAGTCCTTTGATGGACTACAGGGCGCTCCTGAACGAAGTTGAGCTTTTGTATACCAGTCACGCTGTTTCATTTCATCATCCTGAATACATTGCCCACCTCAATTGCCCCCTGGTGATCCCCGCAATAGCTGCGGAGGTGATGATTTCATCTATCAACTCGTCCCTGGACACCTGGGATCAGAGCGCAGGGGGGACGCTGATGGAACAAAAGCTGATCGAATGGACTTGTAAGGAGATCGGCTATGCAAAAGAATCCGACGGGATTTTTACCAGTGGGGGTACCCAGAGTAACCTGATGGGACTACTGCTGGCCAGGGATCATTTTTCGCTGACGCACCTGCAGCACAATATCAAACTGAACGGATTACCACCCGAAGCCTCCAGGTTCAGGATATTCGTTTCTGAAATGGCCCATTTCAGTATCCAGAAAAATGCCTCTCTGCTGGGACTGGGTGAAAAATCTGTGATCAAAATAAAGACAGACCGGAGTTTCAGGATGAACTCCATCCTGCTGGAAGATGCCATCCGGCAGGAGCTGGCTGCAGGAAATATTCCCATCGCAGTAGTAGGCACAGCAGGAACTACAGATTTTGGAAATATCGATCCCCTGAAAGAAATTGGCAGGTTAACTGCAAAATATAATCTGTGGTATCATGTAGACGCCGCTTATGGCTGTGGACTGCTGCTGACCAGCAAATACCGGAGTCTGATCAACGGCATCGAACTGGCACATTCTGTTACGGTAGATTACCATAAGTCGTTTTTTCAGCCCGTAAGCAGCGGGGCTTTTCTGGTAAAAGACAGAACGCTGTTCAACCTGATCACGCATCATGCGGATTACCTGAATCCCAAGGATCATGACCATGACGGACTACCCAATCAGGTCAACAAATCCATCCAGACAACCAGGCGTTTCGATGCGCTGAAGCTCTGGTTTACCCTCAGGCTGATGGGCAAGGTTAAGCTGGGCGGTTATTTTGAAACGATTATCCAGACAGCAGCTGACATTGCCGCCCTGCTACAGGCAGACCCCGCATTTGAACTGATGAACGAATCTGATATCAGTGCGCTGGTGTTCAGGTACAACCCCAGAAACAGTAGTGCCGACCTCTGCAAGATGAACCAGTTTATCAAAAAAAGTATGTTCAATGGGGGCGAAGCACTGGTTGCAGGTACCAAAATCAACAAGGCTTTTTATCTCAAATTTACTTTGCTCAATCCGCTCACCACAGTTGATCACGTTAAAAATATCTTCAAAATCATCAAACAACATGGAAACGAATACTTACAGTTTAACAAAACTACAGCAGATTTCAGAAGAAATTAATTTCAATGCGCTACTGAACAGTTACTGCAGGGAATTTACCAACTGGAGCCGTTATATCGGGAAACCAAAATATGATGAACCGCTGGCGGCATACCTGGGAGGAACGGAGCATGACCTGCACATCCGCTTTGATTTTTCAGGCCAGGGCTTTGAAGTGTTTGCCCCGCTGAAGCACTATGCTGAAAGCGGACGCCACCTCTTTGATTTTCCTGTCGCAGAACGCAACCTGCAAACAGATGAATTCAGGCCGGTTGATCCAATGCGCTTTATGGAGCTGGTGATCATGTATGCGCATGATGAGTTTCCTGAAATACATCAGGATCTGGTGCGGGGGCGTCTCCTCAATAGCATTGATAATATGAATTTATACCTTGACTACATCAACCGCACAGGGAAAAATGTCAATGCTGTGCGAATGAATTTTATAGAAACGGAGCAATCGCTGGTGCTGGGACATTATGCGCATCCGCTGCCAAAGGGCAGAATGGGTTTCAAAAATGAAGCAGAGCTGATGCTGTATTCACCCGAAACCGCGGGGCAGTTTCAACTTGCCTATTTTTTAATAGCTCCGGGAAATGTAAACGAACAAAATGCCGAAGGCTTTCCTGTCACTGATGTTTTCAGGGAAGAGTTAACGCAATATGTGTCGGCCGACCAGCCTCTGCTGGATCTGCTGAGCCGGCATCCGGGATATAAGGTAGTGCCCATGCATCCCTGGGAAGCGAAATACCTGCTCCGATTACCTGAAGTAGGAGAGATGGAGGAGGAAGGTTTACTTTATAGTCTGGGTAGCTGGGGTCCAATGTATACGGCTACTTCATCGGTGCGAACGGTTTATAACCGGGAGAGCGACTGGATGTTTAAGTTTTCCCTGCATGTAAAGATCACTAACTCTGAGCGTGTAAACCTCTTGCGCGAACTACACCGGGGCTACGATGTAAGCCGCCTGTTGAAAAAAGAGCTGGGAGTATCGCTAAAAAAAGAATATCCGGAAATAGAATTGATCACGGACCCTGCTTTTATCACGGTATCCCATCAGGGAAAGCTGATCAATGGCTTCAATACCAGCATCAGGCACAATGTATTTAAGGGCGAGGCTGCTGATAAAAACGTCACCTTACTCGCTGCACTTTGCCAGGACGGGGTGTTGGGCCAGGAGCCCAGGATTGTCAATGTGATCCGTGCGGCTGCAGAACAAAAGAACAAACCTCTGGAGCAGGTGGCCATAAACTGGTTTAAGCAATATCTTCATATTTGTGTAGGTCCCATTATCGGGATCTTCAATAAGTACGGGATGGCCTTTGAATTTCACCAGCAAAATGTACTGGTGGAACTGGACAGCCAGAATTTCCCTGCTAAACTTTATTTCAGGGATAACCAGGGCTTCTTCTTCAGAGAAGGCAAATCCGAGGAGCTGCTGAGCTATCTGCCTGACCTGGCTGATCAGAGCGGGGCTATTGTGCCTGATGACTATATCCTGCCGAAGTACACGTACTATCTTCTGATCAATAACCTGATGGGGATTGTGAATGCGCTGGGCTGTAACGGGCTGGCGGATGAGCGGGAACTGATCGATCTGGTGTACCTTGAGTTTAAACAATATGAGGATAATGATACCACGGGTCTCGTAGATTATGTGATCAACAGCCGTAGCTGGCAGGTGAAAGGTAACCTGCTCACCAATTTGCATAATATTGACGAAGCCAGTGCTCCCATTGATAACCCTGCGATATACAGGGATTATCCAAATCCGCTGAGCAGATACTTCTTCTGTGATAACCTGATAAAACCCCAGACCAAAGAGATCCTGTACAGCAGGTATTTCCCGAAAGAGGAGATTACGATTACGCTGCGCTCTTTTGATATCGACAGGGATCTGGAAATGGTGCACGACTGGTTTAACCAGGAGCATGCCAAGCCGATATGGAAAATGGATGGGCCGATCAGAGAGCTGGAGCTGTTTTACCGCACGCTGATCCCAAGTGATCATTCGCATAGTTTTATCGGGGAGGTGAACGGTGTACCGACATTCACGATGGAGCCGTACTGGCCGATGAGGGAATCTGTGGGTGCTTATTATGATGCGCTGCCAACAGATTATGGCTCTCACCTGCTGATCGCACCTACTGATAAGGACAAAAAGTTCAGCTTCCCCTGTGGGCAGGTGCTGATGGATTGGGTATTTCTGCAGCCTGTTGTAGGTAAATGTATCGGTGAGGCAGCGGTAGAATCCAGAGCGATGCACATTTTTACGACACGCCTTGGATTTAAGTATCAGCAGGTGCTGAAGATGCCACATAAAGATGCAAATCTGACTTTCTGCTACCGCGACTGGTACTGGGAGAAATTCCCTGAGAGCAAAGAGGTAAACCTGACAGGGCAGATGGAAGACGTTTAATCAATAAGCAGATGAAAGATAAAATATATGATATCATAGGCATAGGCATCGGGCCTTTTAACCTCGGAATGGCGGCGCTCACGGCACCATTAACAGAACTCTCTGCAGTCTTCCTGGACCAGTCGCCCTCATTTAGCTGGCATCCCGGACTGATGCTGAGTGATGCCACGCTGCAGGTTCCATTTATGGCCGACCTGGTGACGATGGCAGACCCTACAAGTCCTTATAGTTTCCTGAATTTCATGAAGCAGACGGACCGGCTGTATAAGTTTTATATCAAGGAGGATTTTTATATCCTGCGTAAGGAGTACAATGCTTATTGCAAATGGGTAATCGCGCAATTGCCATCCTGCCGCTTCGGACAAAAAGTGATCAGTACTGCCTATAATGAGTCGCAGGCTTGTTACGAACTGCTGGTAGAAGATCAAAAGACTTTTGAAAAGGTAATGTATTATACCCGCAGGCTTGTTCTAGGTACCGGCACGGTGCCAAAGATCCCGGAGTCCTGTGGTCATGGTGTCCATCCCCATGTGATCCATACTTCGCAGTATCTGGATTTCAAGCGGCAGCTGCTGCAGCAAAAAAGTGTGAGCATCATCGGCTCCGGACAAAGTGCTGCGGAGATCTTCAACGACCTTTTGCCGGAAACTGAGAACGGGATGCAGTTAAACTGGTTTACCCGCCCGGACAGGTTTTTCCCGCTGGAGTATTCCAAGCTGACGCTGGAGCTGACCTCTCCTGAGTATGTCGACTATTTCCATAACCTGCCCGCAGAGAAACGCAGGCTGGTCTTAGCGAAACAAAATCAGCTGTTCAAAGGCATCAACTATGACCTGATCAATCAGATTTTCGACAAACTCTATGAACTGAGTTTTGATCAGGAGGAGCTCAATGTAAGGTTGAGTACCAACTGCCAGCTGAATACGATCACTGTCGTGGAAGAAGGGGGATATCACCTGAGTTTTTATCATACCGAACAGGAACAGGAATTTCTTCAGCAGACAGATTTTGTGGTGATGGCAACGGGGTATCAGTATAAGGAGCCCTCTTTCCTGAAAGGAATTGCAGATCGGATTGTGCGTACTGAAGATCAGCAATACCATGTCGGACGTCATTATACCATCGACCATCAGGGCAGCGAAATTTTTGTTCAGAATGCTGAATTACACACGCATGGTTTTGTAACCCCCGATCTGGGAATGGGTGCCTATCGCAATTCGGTGATCATTAATACGATCCTGGGCAGGGAAGTCTACAAAGCCGAAAAGAGGATAGCTTTCCAGCAGTTTGGTGTAGAAAAAACAAATGAATTATTAACGATTGAAACATTGAATGATGAATTACAGGCACTTTGATCAGGTTAAGCCGCTCAATAAAGAGATTTGGAACAAGGTAAATCTAAATTATATCGCGAAGTCTATCACAGAACTCATGCATGAGAAACTGGCAGAGCCGGAGATTGTTGGCAGGGAGCAGGATGGATTAACGCATTTCCGTTTATCCACTGATCATGAGCAGATCTCCTATTCGTTTTCTGCCTGTCACCGGGCGCTGGATTACTGGCATATCCTAAAAGATACTTTGATCAAATATGTCGACGGTGTAGCTGTCCCCTTAAACAATGCACCTGCTTTTTTCACTGAAATGCAGCATACTTTTGGCATCAAGCCATTCACGCTGGCGCATTTTGTTGAGGAAACGCTCAATACGCTATATGCTGATGCCTATATCCATGAAAAGGGGAGGCTCAGCGCGGGCCAGCTGGCGGATGCAGATTATCAGACCATAGAACACCAGATGGACGGGCATCCCTGGGCTACGATAAATAAGGGCAGGATAGGTTTTAATCATGATGACCAGGGCAGATATGCACCCGAGGCGGGGCAGGCTACACAGCTGGCCTGGCTGGCAGTACATCAGAGCAGAGCAGCATTTAAGTCGCTCGATACGATTACCGCTGCTTCGTTTTACGAAGAGGAGCTGGGTGCCGCACAGCTGGAGGCTTTCAAAGATATCCTGCGTGATAAAGATCTGAATCCCTCAGACTACCTGCTGATCCCCGTGCATGAATGGCAGTGGAACAATAAAATTGTGCTGCAGTTAGCACATGATATTGCCAGTCAGTATATAGTACCATTGGCTTTAGGAAAAGACGAATACATGTGCCAGCAGAGCATCCGTACTTTTTTTAATATCAGTCATCCCGGAAAACATTATGTGAAGACGGCCATTTCAATCTTAAATACGTCGATTTACAGAGGCTTGTCGCCAAAGAAACTGGCCATTGCGCCGCGTGTTACGAACTGGGCAAAACAGATGCTGGACCGCGATGAGTATCTCAGAAAAACCGGGGTGGTGCTGCTTGGCGAAGTGGCTACGGCATCATACACGCATCCACAGTACAGTGCAATTCCCGGTTCCCCATATCAGTACCAGGAGTTTCTGGGAGTAATCTGGCGGGAGAGTGCAGAGAACTACCTGCAACCGGGAGAGAGGATCCAGACAATGGCGAGTTTGCTGTATGTTGATGATGCAGGCGAAAGTCTGGTGGGGGCGATGATTGAGAAGTCAGGTATCGGTGCCGCGGCCTGGCTTAAGGCTTACCTGCGTGCTTATCTCAAACCCGTGCTGAGGATCTTCTACAAACATGCCTTCTTCTTTAGTCCGCATGGGGAGAATACCATTCTGGTGATGAAAGACTTTATTCCACAGCGTATCATCATCAAGGATTTTGTGGAGGAGATAGTGCTCACCGAAGAATCTAAAGCTACCTTACCCGAAGACCTGGTGGATGTTTTACGTGAGATCGATGATGAGCTGGCGCCGCTGTTTATCCTCTCGGGGATCTTTGATGCTGTCTTCAGGTACCTCGGAAATATCTTTCACACTTGTGTAGGTTATGATGAACAGCACTTCTGGAAAGCTGTTGCTGATACGATTCTGGAGTTTCAGGAGGAAAATCCGGAACTGGAGGGAAAGTATGCGAAGTTCGATCTGTTCGTTCCGGAGTTTACCCGGGTTTGCATCAACAGGGTGCGTTTACTGACACATGGTTATAGTGAAAGTACGGATGTGCCTGTTCCGGAAATGATCGGGACATTAATCAATCCTGTAGCTATGGCGATGCAGGAGACGGAGTGTCTTGGGAGCGTTCGGGATGGCTTCGACCCAATGACCGATTAACAAGGGATCAATAGCGGACCGGAGGCGGTGCTCAGGCGGTACTCAGGCGGTGCTGAAGCGGTGCTTGTTTACCCCCCGGCCGTTAAAGCGCCGCCAGAGATCCGCTGTTGAACCTTTTTTGCTGCGTTATTGCCTCGAAGGCATCCTTAACTGATCCTGAAGTCTCCCAGACTGCTGTCTTCAATCCCATTTGTCCCATTCTACCCGGATTTGTCGAATATTTTTCACCTTTTTATCTCTGGTTGCTAATTTCATGTGTGGTATATTCTATTTGAATAGTAGAGTATCCTTGTAATATTATGAATATCACTCCTCTATAGAATATAATTTTTTTAAAGGGGTTGAAAACAGTTTATAAAACGGATTAGCATGTCGTAACGTTTAATCCAACGTTTTTATTATTGATTATTAGTTTTTTATATTAATAATTTCAAAAAAATCATTGAAAAGTGTAATTATATTCTTTGTTTGTAAAATATCTGATATATATTTCATCACTAATAATTTATTAACTAACCTAAAATCATTCACGAATGAAGAAAATTTTACTAATTTTTCTTGCCGTATGCGCGTTGGCACTGAATAGTGTTTATGCACAAAACAAAAAAATCGGAGGAAGGGTAACCTCATCCGAAGACGGCCTGCCACTTCCTGGCGTTTCAATTAAAGTTTCCGGTTCTAATAATGGCGTTCAAACCGACGCTGATGGATCTTACACACTGAATGTTCCTGCCGGAAGCAATTCTGTGGTATTCTCATTTATCGGTTACTTGTCGCAAACGCTTACTATTGGAAATTCATCTACTTATAACATCAAACTGGTTTCTGATCAGAAAACTCTGAACGATGTTGTTGTAATTGGTTATGGTAGTACTTCTAAAAGAACTACTACTGGTGCAACTGCAGGTATCAAAGCTGCAGACATCAAAGATCGTCCTGTTACAGGTTTAGACCAGTCGTTACAAGGTTTGGTTGCTGGTGTACAAGTTACTTCTGCATCTGGTACTCCGGGTGGTGCAGTAACTGTAAGAGTTCGTGGTGTCTCTACGATCAACGCAGGTTCACAACCTTTATATGTAATTGACGGAACGCCAATTCAGACTGGAAGTAACTCTCAGATCGGTTTTGGTAACGGACAAACCAACGCACTGAATGATATCAATCCTAATGATATCGAATCAATTGACGTTTTGAAAGATGCTGCTGCTGCAGCAATCTATGGATCACGTGCATCAAACGGTGTTGTGATTGTAACTACTAAAAGAGGTAAAACAGGTAGAACAAATATCGACCTGGATTATAACACTGGTTTTCAGCAAACAACTAAAAGGATTGATGCATTAACTGGTCCTCAGTATGTTCAGTTGTATCAGGACGCTGTTCAAAATCGCTATGCTACTCAAATTGCTGCTGCTGGCGTAACTTTGAACCAGTACATCTCCAACACCCTTGGAAGACCATTATTGGCTGCAGATCCGGCTACTTATCCTACAACTGACTGGCAGGATCAGGTTTTCCGCACTGCTCCGATCAGCAACTATAATCTATCCATCAATGGTGGAAATGAAAAAACTCGTTTTAATATTACCTCTGGCTTCTTTGATCAGGACGGAATACTAAAAGGTTCTAGCTTTAACCGCTTTAACACACGTTTAAACCTTGATCATACGATCAGTGATAAATTCAAGGTAGGTACAAGCACCAGCTTTAACCGTAGTGTTTCCAGCCGTATCAACAATGATAACAACATTTACGGTGTTTTGAGTTCTGCTATCTTAATTAGTCCTGCAATTAACGCTTACAATGCGAATGGTACTTATGGCCGCGATGTGTACAGCTCAGTTGAAAACCCGATTGCTGCTTATAAAGAGCCTTTCAACGAAACTGTTGCTAGCCGTCTGTTATCAAATGTATATGGCGAATACAAACTTTTACCTTCTCTGACTTTCAGAACAAATTTCGCAGCTGATTACCAGATTTATCATGAGCGCAGGTTTGTTCCTTCAACATTAAATGCCGGTGCTGCTCCAACAAATGGTTCTGGTATTGAAGCTTATTATTCAGATTTGAACCTTTTGAATGAGAATACATTAACTTTCAACAAAACTTTTGGAGATCACTCACTGAACTTATTAGCAGGTCAGTCTTGGCAAAAAGATAGCAACGAAACGTTGTTTGCTTCAGGAACTAACTTCCCTGGTAATGATATCAAAAGATTATCTGCTGCCGCGGTAAAGACAGATGCATCATCTGCTGGATTTAGTTCAACATTAGTGAGTTATTTCGGAAGAGCGAACTACAGTTATAAAAACCGTTATATCTTCTCAGCAACTTTACGTAGCGATGGTTCATCAAGATTTGCTGATGGAAACCGTTACGGATATTTCCCTGCATTGTCTGCAGCATGGTTGATCTCTGATGAGAGCTTCATGAAAAATATCAACTGGGTATCTACCTTAAAACTACGTGGTAGCTGGGGTAAAACAGGTAACAACTTCATCAATGATTTCGCTTCAAGAACCTTATTAGGTAGCTATAACACTGCTGCTTCACAAGGTATTGCTTTCGCTGGTGTAGCTGGTTTATATCCATCGCAGCTGGGTGATCCTAAACTGACATGGGAGAAAACTACTTCAACAGACATCGCTATTGATTTCGGTTTCCTGAATGACAGAATTACTTTAAGTGCTGACTGGTACTACAGAAAAACCAATGACCTGTTAGCTTCATTGCCTTTAGCTGGTTCAACAGGATTTACAGGTTATACAACCAACCTTGGATCACTAGAAAATAAAGGTCTAGAATTAGATTTACAAACCATCAACGTTAAAAGCAGAGATTTTAACTGGACAACAAGTTTCAATATCTCTTTCAACAAAAACAAAATCTTATCTCTGGCTAACAATAATGCTTCTGTTGCTTCAGGTTTTGGTAGCTGGCTGGAAGTTGGTCAGTCAGTAGGATCATTCCGTGGCTATAAAGTAGCTGGTATTTTCCAAAACCAGGCTGAGATCGATGCCTTAAATGCTGCTGCAAGAACTGCAACAGGTAGTGCTACTGCATTATATCAGGTAGCTGGAACTGCTCCTGGAGATATCAAATTTGTAGATATCAATGGTGATGGTGTAGTAAACTCTGCAGATCAAACTATTTTAGGCTCTGCACAACCAAAATTCACTGGTGGATTTAACAATACATTCAAATACAAAAACATTGACCTGGCTATGTTATGGCAGTTTGGTTATGGCAACGATGTGTTAAACTGGACGCGTTCTTTTGCTGAAGGTATGAACACTATTTATGGTCAATTTGCAACAACATTAGACCGCTGGACACCTACCAATACAAATACCTCTATGCCAAGAGCGGTTATAGGAGACCCTAACACCAACAACAGAGTTTCAGACAGATTTGTTGAGAACGCTTCTTATGCACGTATGAAAAACCTGAGCCTTGGTTATAGCTTATCTTCTGATTTAGCTGCTAAACTGCATGTAAGAAAACTGAGAATATTTGCAGCTGCGCAAAACCTGGTAACTATTACAGACTACAAAGGTTTTGATCCGGAAGTAAGTACTTTTAACAGTACTCCGGCTTCTGCAGGTACAGACTTTTTAACTTCACCACAAGCGAAGACGTTCACATTTGGTCTAAACGTTGGATTCTAATCTTAAATACATGAAAAAATTACTATATATAATCTTGCCGGCATTACTAATTGGTACATCCTGCAAAAAAACACTTGATCAGCAGCCTCAAACGGCTTTGGACGCTTCTACAGCCTATACTACAAGGCAGGGAGTGGAAGCAGGTATCATTGGTGTGTATGATGGCTTTCAGCAAACAGGCTACATGACGCTAAATTATCTGGTTTTCCCTGATCTATATGCTGATAACTTAACATGGACAGGTACATTTCCTACCTGGTCTCAGGTTGCCAATAAAACCATAGCGGTTGAAAGTACTGATATTAACAGCATTTGGAACCATATCAATGGAACCATTAACAGGGCTAATAATATCATCGCAGCAGCACCAAACATTAACGACCCGGCTTTTCTTAAAGACCGTGCTATCGGTGAATGTGAAACCATCAGAGCGGTTGCGTATTTTGATTTGATCAGAATGTTTGGTGGTAGCCCGACAGGCTATAACCAGCCAGGTGGTCTGGGTGTTCCTTTGAGATTGAACCCGACATTAACTACTGCCACTGCAAATGAGAGAGTTCCAAGATCTTCTGAAGCTGATGTTTATACTCAAATCTTAAAAGATCTGGATGATGCAATTACTAAATTACCTAACACTATTTCTGCTGGAAGGGTAAACAAGAATGTTGCAATCGCGATGAAAGCAAGAGTTCAGTTGTACAGACAACAATGGGCTGATGCTGAAGCTTTGACTACTACGATCATTACTGGTTCAACTCCTACTTATACATTGGTTCCTGGTGCCTCATACGCTGCCATGTATACTGGTAAAAACTCAACTGAATCCATTTGGGAACTTCAGTACAATGCTACTGATGCAAACAACCTTGCGTTTTATTACTACCCAACATCAGTTGGTGGCAGAAACGAGGTTTCTTCTTCAACTAACCTCCGCGATGCATTCGAAGCAGGTGATTTGAGAAGAAATGTTAACTTCAGTACAAGCCCTGCTTCAAAACAATTGAAATATTCTCAGGTAAACCCTGGTATTGATAACGTGATCATGATGCGTTTATCGGAAGTTTATTTAACGCGTGCTGAGTCAAGAGCGATGTTAAACAACCTGACAGGAGCATTAGCTGATTTGAACGTAATCCGTTCACGTGCAGGCTTGACTCCGTCAGTAGCTGCAACTCAGGCAACGCTTCTTACTGCGATCAGAAAAGAACGCAGATTAGAGCTTGCTCATGAAGGACAACGTTTCTTTGATTTGCGTCGTTACAATGAAACAGGTATTACGCAAACTTTCCGTAACCTGTTCCCAATTCCACAATCTGAAATTATTAACTCTGCTGGAACTGTAACACAGAACCCTGGGTACTAATTTTAAATAAATTGAATGATAAGGCTCCCTGAATTCAGGGAGCCTTATTTGTTTAAACTCTTTTTGATTGCAATATATTTTTTGTTAATTTCCAAAAATACGAATTACGCTATGAAAAAACGTCTCACCTTTTTACTATCAGGCTTTTTAACAGTCTCAAGTGCCTCAGTATTTGCCCAGGCAGCTTATTTTATGGTCTATGATGCAAAAGGCCAGGTTACAGCAAAAAATGAATATGTTGATATCCAGGGCTCGCCCTATGTGAATCCTAACTGGTCTAAAGGCACGTTCACGCTGGCCAATGGTAAAACATACAAAGACATGGACATCAAGTATGATCTTGTGAAAGATAAAATGTATGTAATGGGAGATAATGATGAATCAATTGCACTATTGGATCAGGTGCGCGACTTCTCCATTAATGTTCCGCTTTCAGGAACTACGGTGACTCGTCATTACAGAACTGGCTACGCGAACATCCCTTCTACAACAAATACTTATTACTTCGAAGTACTCGCAGATGGAAAAACTCAATTTTTAAAAAGAACCTCCAAAAACATCCTGACAAACAAAGAGTACAACTCCGCAACTGCAACAAAATCTTTTGAGGAGATTACCAGGTATTACATCTATAAAGACGGCAAAGGCACTGCAGTAAAAAAAGACAAAAAAGCAATACTTGCTGCCCTGGGTAACAAACAATCTGAATTGGAAACTTATATCAAAGCAGAAAAGCTCAATCTTAAAAACGATGCAGATGTTGTAACGCTGATCACGTATTACAACACACTATAACCTTCTATCGCTTTCAGGATACCATCTGTATTTTACACAAAACTGTAATTTAACTGACATAACACTGAATCCTGAAAGCGATATTTGAAGAAATTTTTGAACATACACACATATGAAACTTTTACTAACCTGCTTAACAATAGTTTTTCTTTCTTTTGGTGCAGTTGCACAGGATCTGGGTACAACCGTTCCTACCGCTGTTTTTTATAACAGGGATAACTCACCTTTCTCTACCTACAATATCCCGACAGGTAAAAAATCATTTGTGTTTTTCTTTGATGCTACCTGTGGTCATTGCCAGAAAGTAGTATCACAATTCAATAAACGTTACAAAGAACTTTCGAACGTAAACATCTACCTGGTATCGCAGGATGAATACCGTTCTATCGATTATTTTACCAATACTTTTGCAAAACAGCTCGCTGTTCAAAAAAACGTAAAGATTTTGCAGGACCGTGACCATGTCTTTATCATGTCATTCCACCCCAAGCAATATCCTGCCATGTTCTTTTACGGACCTGATAAGAAACTGAAGTTTACATCGAGCGATGAGAAAGATGTAAACAAAGTCTTTCAATTGCTGAAATCGTAATTCCCTGAGAACTTTCCGGAATAAATTTTCTGTTCGTCATCGCTGTGTATAGATCTTTCTGCTCCTGAACAATTGGGGATGTCAGCCTGTTCTTCAGGTATAATATTCAATTGACATGGAACACAGAGATCAACTTATCAGGACTGCTCGTGCAATGGTGGCAGACCACAAAGGTTTAGTCGCATTAGATGAAAGTGTAGCAACACTCAACAAACGTTTTGAAGCTGCCGGAATACCGCAAACAGAAGCCTTCAGAAGAGCTTATCGTGAAGTACTCATTACTGCTCCCGGAATCGGAGATTACCTCAATGGAGCCATCCTTTTTGATGAAACCATAGACCAGCAAAGCTCGTCAGGAAGGAGCTTTCTCGATATCCTGCAGCAGGCCGGAGTAATTCCTGGTATCAAGCTGGATGAAGGCACTGAGGACCTTCCCGGATTTCCCGGAGAGAAGATTACCAAAGGACTGGATGATCTCACAGAACGCCTCATCAGCTACAGACAAAAAGGTTTGCGCTTTGCCAAATGGAGAGCGGTGATCTCTATTGACGGAGATTTACCTTCTGAAGCCTGTATCATCAGCAATGCCCATGCCCTGGCACGTTATGCTGCGGCTTGTCAGCATGCCGGAATTGTTCCGATTGTAGAGCCCGAAGTGATTATGGATGGCGATCATTCTATCGCACGTTGTGCGGAAGTTACAGAAAGAACCTTACGTGAATTATTCTACCAGCTTAACCTGCTGAAAGTAGAACTGAGGGGATTGATTCTCAAACCTAATATGGTATTACCCGGTGAGGATTCAACAGAAAAAGTAGATTCAGAACAAGTTGCAGCTTATACGGTAAATTGTCTGCTCAATGCGGTACCAGCCACTGTTGCAGGCATTGCATTCCTTTCCGGGGGACAGGAACCTGAACTTGCCTCGGGGCACTTAAATGCCATCAATCATATTTACCAGTCAGAGCTGCCATGGCCTGTTACCTATTCCTTTTCAAGAGCGCTGCATCAGCCGGCACTGGAGATTTGGGGAGGTAAAGATGAAAATGTAAAGGCTGCCCAGGCGGCATTCCTGGAATTGGGGAAAGCAAATAAATTTGCGAGGAGCGGGCAACTGATACCAAATGAGTTTAGTCGGTAAGGTTAAAATTCGCGTTAAAGATCGTCGCCAGTTCAGCAGGAATCAGCGGTTTCTTTAACAACTTAAGTACATATGGATTAGCTTCTGCCTTGCGGATATCCCCAAAGTCCAGTGTTGATGAAAGCATCGCCACCAGACAATTGGCCTTCCATTCCTCAGGCAGGAGCTTATAATTATCAAGAAACTCAAATCCGTCCATCTCCGGCATCTGGATATCCAGCAGGATCAGATTCGGCAGTTTGTTGAGCTTACCGGAGTGCATGGTGAAATAGCTCAGCGCTTCTTCACCAGACTGGCACTGGATAATTTCATCAAATAATTTAGAGATCAGGATAATCTTTGAATTGATCTTCAGATCAATGATGTTGTCATCAATCAACATTACCCGTAATGGTCTTTCTACGTTAATTAGCATTCGGAACAGTAATTTTGAAAGTTGTACCTTGATTCAAGGAAGAATTCACCGAAATTTTTCCATTCATCTTATTTAATGCTTCCTTCACAATAAATAATCCCAGTCCGCTTCCTTTGTTATTTTTAGTTTTGAAAAACTGTGTAAATATCTTTTCCAGATGTTCATTGAGAATACCAAGGCCATTATCCGTGATAGAGATCTCTGCAGAAAATGGAGTCACATCAATCGATATTTCCACGAGTTTCTGTTCTTCTGTATCTTTCTGATATTTAATGGCGTTGGAGATCAGGTTCCCCAGAATCACCTCCAGCCTGAATGAATCCCCCATAAATGGATGAGGCTGGTTGATATTCAGTTTGAACTGGGTGTCCCTGTCGGTGTACGAATAAAGATCTATGAGTTCGTCTACCAGCTTTTTAAAATCGATTTCCGATTTGTCTGA
Source organism: Pedobacter sp. MC2016-15 (assembly GCF_026239695.1). Lineage (GTDB taxonomy): Bacteria > Bacteroidota > Bacteroidia > Sphingobacteriales > Sphingobacteriaceae > Pedobacter. The sequence goes on from NZ_JAPIVS010000004.1 coordinate 444,357, forward strand.
GGTAGTTTTATTGTTTTTGTAATACTGAAGAGTTTTTTGGATATAGTAATCCAGTTTATTGGAGCAGGATTCAATCAGTTCCCAGTACTCGCCGCTGGAATTGTAAAGACCTTCCATTTTTACCAGGTTGACAATGCCAATGACAGATACCAGTGGGGCCCGCAATTCGTGAGAGATACTGTAGATAAACCTGTTCAGCTCATCGTTGGTTTTCTCCAGTTCATCCACTTTATTTCTGAGGTCTATCTTAGAGCGGTACGCCTCATGTGCATTTTTGATAGAATTATGCAGCTCCAGGTCGTTCCATGGTTTAGTGATGTACCTGTAAATATCGCCGTGATTGATCGCATCTGCCAGGGCGGAGATATCCGTATAACCTGTCAACAGGATTCTGATCGGATCAGGATAAGAATCTGTAATGCTCTTAAAAAACTCTACACCGGTCATGTGAGGCATCTTCTGGTCCGCAATGATGACTTCAACCGGTAAATTCTGCAACACCTTTAATCCTTCTGCCGCGGAATTCGCAGTGTAAATTTCATATTGTCTCCTAAAACTTGCTTTAAATGCGAGAAGATTATTTTCTTCATCATCAATATATAAAACTTTAACAGGTGAGCGAGTCATATTATCAGTGTGTTTACAGGCAAGGTAACAATAAATTCCTTACCGTCATTTACTTTTATAACAACATAAAAATGGCTTTTATGTTTTCACTACAAAATTAGTTCGAATATTAGGTCTTTTATTTAAAATATCCGCAGGGTGAATTTTATATTTCTCCTTTTGTAATAGTATTTGAAGTATAGGTTTATTTATTAGCGTCATTATGGGGCACTTTTAAAATATGACAGAGGCATTAAAATAAAAACCTGTTATCATGCGATTACACTACAAAATTGATTAATTTTACTATTATTTTTAAATTATTATGAGTTGCCACAAATATGGCCTATTTTATTTCGGTAGCTCTTTTGATTAGTTGTACTTACCCCGGCAGGGCTTGAAAATGATTTATTGTAAATTACACGCATATGTCAGCAGATAAAATAACAATTCTTTATGTAGACGATGAAGAAAATAACTTATTTTCATTCAAAGCTACTTTCCGGATCAAGTATCAGGTTTTGATTGCCATCAGTGGCGAAGAGGCGCTGAAGATTTTAGAAGCGAAGAAGGTTCATGTGATCATTACGGATCAGCGTATGCCGGAAATGACAGGTGTAGATTTTCTGGAGAAGGTTCTGGAGAAATTCCCTGACCCGATGCGGATCCTGTTAACCGGTTATGCAGATATGAACGCTGTGGTAGACGCCGTGAATAAAGGCAAGATTTTCCATTACCTGGCCAAGCCATGGAATGAGGAAGAACTGGATATGACGATCAAGCGGGCCTACGACAAGTATCTTGAAAAGGCCGAACTCACTGATATGAATGAAAAACTCGCTGGCTCTAATGACCAGCTTGAGTTTATGTTAAGACAACGACTTCTTTCTTAGCGCAGAAACCCCTTTCTGATTTCTGCTGATCTCCAATCGATTAAAGTGCAATTACCTTGTGAATAACCGGCAATTGCAAAATAAATTCCGTTCCTTCTCCGGCAGCACTTTTTAAGTGTATATGCCCATTGTGTTTCTTAATCGTATTGTAGGCTATAGACATGCCCAGACCTGTACCTTCTCCAACATCCTTTGTGGTAAAGAAAGGTTCAAAGATCTTTTTCTGCGTCTTATCGTCCATCCCCGTGCCATTGTCCCTGATGTTGATGTAAACATACTCTTCATCCGCTGTGGTGGTAATGATGATCTCGCCGCCCGGTGTATCTCCAAATTGCTTGTGCACGGCATAAGCACCATTTGAAATGATGTTCAGAAATACCTGGTTTAATTTGCCCGCATAACATTCTATGTGCGGTATATCAGCAAAGTTCCTGGTTACTTTGATGCTGTTATTGAGCAGGTTATTGGCAATAACCAGGGTTGAATCCAGACCTTCATTGATGTCAGCCACTTTGAGATCATCTTCATCCAAGCGCGAAAAGATCTTCAGTCCTTTTACAATTTCTGCCGTTCTGCTGGCACCCTCTTTAATTCCCTTCAGCAGGTCATTGATTTCTATGATCAGGTAATCGAAATCGAGTTCCTCTTTGTACTCATTGATTTTCTGTTGTTTTTCCTGAATAGAAGAGTCAGACAAGCTGATTTCCTCGATAAAAGCAAAAGCATCAAACATCATGTCGACATCGCGTTTAAGCGGTTTTATATTGGCCGTAACGAAGTTAATCGGGTTGTTGATCTCATGGGCTATACCAGCAGTTAACTGACCCAGAGAGGCCATTTTTTCTGATTCTACCAATTGTGACTGCGCCTGCTTCAGATCTTCGAGGGTGATGCCCAATTCATGATTTGACTCGCTCAGTTCCAGCGTACGTTCACTTACTTTTAATTCGAGTAATACGTTTTGCTCACGGATGATTCTTTCATTTTCCTGCAAAGCCCGCAATGTCTCTTCCTGTGACCTTTCTTTCTCTGCCTTGAAGATGTTTATTTTATCTGCCAGTGCAAATGATAGTAAGATGGCTTCTACTCCGGACCCAATTAAAAGCGCCGAACCTGTCAGGTTATTATAGGGTAGAATGTTAAAATCTTTGAGCACATAGGTAACTACACAGAGGATAAAGAAGGACCAGGCGATGAGGAAAAATTTAGCTGCCCTGAAGCCTTTCATCACAATCACAACGGCCATGTACAGTACATATAAGGCGCTGATCATCGCCACTGAGAGCATCAGTCCGTAACTTGCATTAAAATTACCCGTAAAGGCAAGCACGATCTGAAGGGTATATAGAAACCAGAACAGATAAGAAACTTTATAAAGTTTAGGTGTGAGCTGTTTGGCCGACAAAAAACTTTTGGAAAACTCTATCGCGGCCACGCCAATTAATGCGGTGGCGATATAGATAAACATATTGGCGATCTGCGGTTCTCCGGGCAATATAAATCTAAAGACAAAGCCTTCCATGCAGGCTTGAGAGATGAGTACAATTGCCAGGTAAACTACATAATAGAAGTAGTTTTTATCCTTGGTACTGATGAAAATAAACAGATTATACAATAGCATAACCAGTATAATACCCGTGTAAATACCAAAAGTAATATCCTTTGTCAGGGTGTTTTCTATGACCTGCTCGATACTACCAAGATAGATCGGCAATACCAGCTGTTTGCCACTCCTGACATGAAGATAGAACGTATCGGTCTGGTTCTTTGTAAGTACCACAGGGTAAATGTACGACTGGTGTTTGATGAGCCGGCTGTCAAATGGCAATGTTTGTCCACTGCTGTTTGAGCGCACTATCCGTCCATTATCTACCTGATAATAGTTAATCTTATCAATCATTGGCTGTAACAACTGCAGACCCAGGTTTTCATGACTGTAACTGTTCCTGATGCTGAACTTAATCCAGTATGAATACGGAGTTATGCCCAGGTTTGGAAACTCGCTGTCCGATTTTTTAAATGCCGTAGATGCCATGGCATCTTTTAGCGTCAGCTTCGAAGAGCTGTCTGTTAAAATCTCAATCTGATTACCAATGACGCCGAATTTACCTTTGAAGTCGACTGCAGTTTGGGCAGAAGACAGGAGGTTGCAGCATAACAAAAGCAGTATGATTAAAGAAGTTTTTACTTTATACGCGTGTTTTTTGAATAACATTGGTGTCGTAAATGCTTGAGATTAAAATTTATAAAATAGTTCAGTCTTGTCTTTTCGTAGAGAAGGTTTTCCTACGGTATCAGCAATAGCTACCTTCATGATGAACACTTCTTTTCTGTCCTGATTTCCCTGATCAAGCGGGAAAATTTCCAGAAACTGTTCCCTTAGCTGATGAAGGTTTCCTGCAACCTTTTCAGGTATAGCTTGTCCCTGACCATGAATGAGGCGGTTGAAAAAGAAAGCTGGCGATAACATCGGATGTATAGATACACCCTGCTGGTTTGCCAGAATCCATACTCTCTGTACCACCCTGCCTGCATTGATCAGCTGCGTATGGTTAAAATCATCGATAGCGAAAGTGAGTAGTGCTGAAGCGCTTTTAACGGCTTTGGTGGATAGTTTTTTAAAGGCATTTCCCTTGTCCCATCTGGATAAAAGCTCCACCGCTTTCCAGTCGCCCGCCACTTTAAATCCGGCAATCTCACTCTGTGTGATATCTACTGATGCTACTTCAACTCCATCTCTGGTAAGTTCGGCTTCTTCTCTGCTCCATCTGAGTTCATGATAGAATTCTTCATGGCCCATTTCATTTAACAGCCTTACCTTATCACACTCAGCAATAATCTCTGACAATACCTCCAGGTCTGCCTCATTTTCTGTATAGTACAGATGAATATCTTCTTCTTGTGCAACCAGGTTTTCTATCTTTTGATAAAATTCTTTATCAATATCCTGACGTACACCAATTTTCCGGTTGGTATGTCTGCTGAACAGATGTTCTGCTAAAACTATTGCTTCAGCGCCGGCAGCTTCAGTGGCGGATGTGAAACGGATAGTAGCTGCGAGACCACTTTCCTCTCCCAAAGGGAAGAGTGCAACTTCATCCTGTAAATTAAGCGCTGCAGCCTGCAGGTGTACATTCTCAATAGCTCCACCAAGACCCATATGTGAGCCCATTTCGTAGTAATCTCCCCATGACCATGACCTGTATTTGTCATGAAACAGGAATAATACACCCTTGCTGAACACCCATTTCCAGGGTTGATTGTTCCCCGCCGATGGGGCAGCAACAGCAGCATCAATGAGCTGGTCAAGCTCCCCGTCGGAGATCAGATGTTCTGCAGCGGGTGTCGACTGAAAATACTGATCAATGACTTTTTCCATAGCCTGTGGCTCCAGTGGCTGATATGGATTCTCCTCATGGTTTTTTTCCGGAAGGGCCTTTTCTTCATCTTTTACCAGTTCATCCAGGTCGATATAATACCTGCCGGAGTCATGGAACTGATCAAGTAAGATGCGTCTTGATACATCTGTTGTAAGTGCGCCGCCAAGGGTAACCGACGAAGCCAGCTGGGGCCAGGTATTGATGGATTGCTCAACTTCGAGCATGGATGCCTTTAACCGTGTCGAGATGGTTTCTGCACCGATCATCTTCAGGATATAAGGGATTTTCTGCTCATTCGTAAGATCCTTGATATTATCTGGATTGAGGCCTTCTGCCAAACCATGCAGGATTGCTCTTTCCGGTTCGGTATCAAAGCGTTCCACATCAAGCATACCGCGGTCGTTGGTATCCATTACTACAGGAATACCATGCTCGCGGGCTTTGAAACGGCTTTCAATTTTCACATTCAATCCATCACACACTTCCACGAACAGATCCAACTTTCCGGTTCCGGTAAAAAACTCTTCCATATTTCCGGCATGCAGGCCATCAGTGAAAATGATAACTTTGATATAGGGATCGATTTCTGCAATTTCACGTGCAGAAATCACAGCTTTGTTGATACCCAGGTTAAATGTGCCTGTGCGGATCCTGTTCAGGTTGCTCAGTTCGGCAGTATCAAAATCGGCTAATCTGAGTTCTCCGCATGTACGCTCGATAGCCAGAGTCAGTGCGATCGACTGGCCAACCGATAAACCTACGATGCCTATTTTTTTTGATTTGAGCAGGTCTTGTTCCTGTTTGGTGATTTTGTATCTGTTTCTGTTGGTGCGTACTTCAACAAATTCTTCTTCATCCAGTATATGCACGAGGCGCTGTGACCAGGGGTAATATGCCCATACGCCGTAACTGAAAATGTCTTTCCCGTCAAGGTGTTTACTGATGAGGTCCGGATATTCTTCGTTTTTTATTTTGATGGAGGGGTACATGCTCTTTACGAGCTCCTGCAGCTGAACATAAAGTTCATCATGCATAAAAGTTATTTTTCCCTCAGTAATCAGATTGTCAAATGTGGCACGGTCTGCCGGGTTATTGATTCTGAGCAGCACAGGTTTGTATTCTGTTTGTTTGACTGAGGTGAGTTCCAGAAGATTTGAAATATCTGTCATTGTATGTTGAATATTTTTAAAGATGAGGATTGATAAATGCGGCTATTTCAGCCATGCAACTACAAGAAATTTATATCCTGATCAATTGTTGTTTTGTGTTTGATGAAGTTGACGTTAGCGTTGGCTATGACCTCTTCCAGATGCCATTTGTCGAGATTTGGGATTTGGGTTTCGTAATGGATTTTTATTTCCTTGCCCCGGAGTTCTTCCATGCGGACAATATTGGACTGTTCCCTGATTTTGAAGATGGCTGTTTTATCTTCTTCATGTGCAAGTGCCAGTACGGGCACATCTTTCAGCAGCATCGTGGTAGCGACGAGATCGAGCTTCGGATAATAAAAAGTACCCTCATTTCCAATGCTGTTTTCCAGTTCCATACCTACACACCTTACAGGTTTGATGGTATAGGGGGCACAAAGTGCGAAAAGGGACTGCAGACCGATCTGGTGGGCAATGGCGACAGCAGCACGGATCAGGAAGATAGATCCTATGCCATAACCGGCAACCTCGCGGGAGTTCCATAGTCCGCACAGTTCACCAGTACCTTGCTGGGCGCAGCGCCAAACCAGATCAAAGATGCCACTATCCAGCGTTCCCGTGGCCGATTCAATAGGCAGAGGTTCAGATCCCCCGGCAACATGGACGCGGGCACCACCGTAGACTCTCTTCCCGTCCAGGGATTCAACAACAATTACAAATGCTGCCGGATTGGTGGTCCATCCATTCTTTGAAGAAGTTACCTTTGTCACCCCAATACTGGTTAAAACATGTGTATGTCCTTCAACAAACAGATCGCATGTTTCCGGATCATCAATTGCTCTGAATGCTCTAAGCCTAACCTCTGGATTTTCTTTATTTAAACCTTGCTCCATCTTACAGGCTTTGAATAAATGATAACATTATTAATTTTCGGGTTCTCCTGCTTTGTCTAATCGCGCTCATTGAATGATGTAAGAATTAAAGTTAGTGGTATTACGGGGTTAAAAGCAAATTTTCACTGTGATTATCAGTTGATTATAGTTTAGACATAGGTAGCTGTCCTAAATTCTAAATATAGCATAAAATCTACTGTCTAGTTAAGTTTGATATTATGTTTTGATAAATAAATGTTCAAATTAATGCTTTAATTACACATTCGATACATCGTAAGGGATAATTTACACTGAAGCGCTATCCCTGAATTTTTATTAAAATAATTTATACCTATACTCCGGCAGGTTTTATCGAAAAATAAATTCTTATAAATTGATAAAAGCAATATCTTTAAAAAAAAACGATCCCAATCTGATGAGTGCCGATAATCCAATTAATGTTCTGTATGTAGATGATGAGGTGCATAATCTTAGCGCATTTAAGGCGAGCTTCAGAAGAAAATTTAACATTTTTACTGCTGAGTCTGCAGTAGAAGGAAGAAAGATCCTCGAGAGCGAGCTGATTCAGATTATCATTTGCGACCAGCGGATGCCTGGTATGACAGGGATTGAGTTTTTAGAATCTGTGATTCCGGATTATCCGGAACCGATCAGGTTTTTGCTGACCGGCTATGAAGATATCACTGCTGTCATTGATGCGATCAATAAGGGGGAGGTCTATAAATACATCCAAAAACCATGGAATGATGATAACCTCCGCATCAATATAGAGAAGGCTTTTGAAATTTATTCCTTGCGCAAGGAGAATAAGGAGCTGATAGAATCACTCCTGATTGTCAATAAACAGCTCCAGTTTTTGCTCCGTCAGAACCTGCTTTAGCGCGTTGAAATGCGGTTAGAACATAGATTTTAGCTCCATATCAAACCATTCCGGTTTAACTGTGTTGACTGTAATGCCTGCTTTAACAGGGCTCATCATATGGAAAACGCAAAAAAACTGGTGCTGAAGACCTTGAAATGGCTCGGCATCTTCATCGTATCTATTCTGTTCCTGATGTTTATTATTCCAATCCTGTTTCCGGGAACTATTTCTGAGCAGGTAAAAATATTTGCCAATAAACGTCTGGCAGGCAAGCTGGATTACAAGAAAACTCATCTTACCTTTTTCAGGCATTTTCCATCTCTGACGGTGTCTGTAGATGACCTGTTGCTGCAGGGCTCAAAACCCTTTCAGCAGGATACGCTGCTTGCTGCAAAGGAAGTGGCGGTTGGTATCAATCTGAAAAACCTGATCTTTGATGGAGAGGTAAAGATTGACGAGATCTATGTTACGGATGCTTTTGCCAATGTTTACATCAACAGTAAAGGACAGGCCAACTATAACGTTTATATCTCCAGCCCTTCTGAAAGTCCGAAGGATACTACAGGAAAAGGCACATCTGTGAAGCTGGATCTGATAAAATTCCGGAACTGGCGTATCAAATACAATGACCACCCTGCAAAAATCTTAGTGGATGCAAAAGGACTTAACTACACCGGCCGCGGGGGATTGAGTGAAGATATTTTTGATCTGAAGACTGATCTGGCTATTGATCAGCTGGACTTTAGCATGGACAGGATTTATTATGCGCGACAAAAATATCTGCGTGCCGATCTGATTACCAGGATCAATACGGATGCACTGACTTTTGTACTGAGGAAAAACGAGTTAAAGATCAATGATCTTCCGCTCAAATTTACGGGTTTCGTCACTATCCTCAAAGATGGCTATAACCTGGATATTAAAGCTGCCTCTGAAAAAACGACGATCCGGGATATGATTTCTGTACTGCCACCGCAGTTCCTGGACTGGGCCAAAGACACCAAAATTGAGGGTAACAGTGATTTGTATTTTAGTCTCAAAGGTCAGTTCAGTGAACCCAGGAAACTTAAACCGAGATTTACAGCACGGCTATTCGTTAACGATGGTACGATCTCCAGTGCAAAAGCTCCGGTGCCGATGAATAATCTCAATGTCGACCTGAATATTGATGCTCCGGCTTTAGACCCTGAACAACTGACACTGGACCTGAAGAAGTTCAGCTTCGACCTTGGCGACAAAAATAATTTCAGGGCAGTGGTGAAAACCAAAGGATTGAGTGAGATGATGATCAATGCTGATGCAAAGGGAGCACTCAACCTGCAGACGCTTGATGAAGCGCTGGGTTTAAAAGATCTGGAACTTAAAGGTCTGATGAATGCCGATGTGAAGGCAAACGGAATCTTCAGCATGGATAAAAAGCTATTCCCGAAAACCAATGGATACATAGATCTGAAAAACGGATGGGTAAAAACTGCATCTTATCCAAACCCGATCCAGAATATCAACATGACCGCAAACATCAAGAATACGGATGGCACCTTTAGCAGCCTCGGGGTAAAACTTGATCCCTTTAAATTTGATTTTGAAGGAAATCCGGTCTTTGTGAATGCTGACCTGCAGAACTTTGAGGACTTACTCTATAAGGTCCGTGCAAAAGGGGTATTGAATATTGGAAGAATATATCAGGTGTTTGCGAGAAAAGGTTTGGACATTAGTGGTCTGATTACAGCCGACCTGTCGCTGAATGGCCGTCAGAGTTACGCTACGACGGGTCAGTACAGCAAGCTTGATAACAAAGGTACACTGGTCATCAAAAACATTAAAGCCAATACATCATACATGCCGAAGCCTTTTTACTTGAAAGAGGGGAACTTCGAGTTTGAGAACGAGAAAATGTGGTTCAGGAAATTCTATGCCACCTATGGAAAGTCGGATTTCTCTCTGAACGGACATCTCCTGAATACGATCAATTATTTTCTGGAACGTAAGGGAACGCTTCATGGAAATTTTGTATTGAACTCGAACTATATCCTGGTGGATGAGTTTATGGCGCTGAAGAGTGGGGATAATGACGACAAATCTATAGAGATTGAGTATGCCAAAGCCGAAAATCCTAAGAGCAGTGGGGTAGTCATCGTTCCGAAAAATCTGGATGTTTCCCTTGCGGCCAATGCAAAAAAGGTGGAATTTCAGGGATTGAACATCGGACAGCTTAAAGGAATGGCTGCAGTAAAAGGGGGGCAGATTTATCTGAAAAATACATCATTTGATATCGCGGGAAGCCGGATGAACATTGATGCCCGTTATCAGGACGAATCGCCGCTGACGGCCAACTTTGATGTCGGCTTTAAAGTGCAGGACTTTAATGTGCAAAGGGCATACAAAGAAATTGACATGATGCGTAAGCTGGCTACTTCTGCAAAAGACGTTAGCGGGATTGTGTCATTGGATTACAAGCTGAAGGGCGACTTTGATGAAAATATGAGTCCTATCTATCCGTCTCTTGAAGGTGGTGGTGTGGTCAACCTTCGCGATGTAGCGGTAAAAAATTACAAGATGCTTTCTGTCATTGGCGACAAAGTTGGCGCTGACGCTTTTAATGACCCGGATATGAAAGGTGTAAATATTGAAACGCATATCAAGAATAACCTGATCCATATTGATGAATTTGCTTTCAAGGTGTCTGTACTCAGACCAGCAATCAGCGGAACGGTAAGTTTGAACGGACTGCTGGATGTATTGGTGAAAGTTGGTCTGCCGCCTGCAGGCTGGATTGGTGTGCCTGTTGTAGTTACCGGTACGCAGGAAAAACCTGAGATTAAGGTATTCAGCAGAACAGGTCAGGGTATTGTGGATGCCTTATACAACAGGAAAAACAATAATATCGTCCGTGCCGAGAAACGTGATGTAAAGAAATCCGGCAGGGAGCAGCGTAAAGAGAAAAGGGAACAGGAAAAGAAAGCTGAAAAAGCCGAGGAACGCCTGGAGAAAAACCTGAAAAAGAATTAACAAATTTGGATACATTTGGTCAGCGACCCTGACCTTATGTATCCAAATTTCCTTGCCCACATCAAAAAATTGATTTCTTTAAATGCTGAAGAGGAAGAGCTGCTGTTGTCCGGTATCAAAACTCTAAACGTTAAAAAGAAAGATTTTCTGCTCAAAGAAGGTCAGGTCTGCAAGGCAAATTACTTTGTGGAGCAGGGGCTGATCAGGATGTATTTTATAAACGAGAAGGGTATTGAACAGGTTACCCAGTTTGCCCTTGAGAACTGGTGGATTGCCGACTATATGAGTCTGACCACACAGGGTAGCTCTCATTTCTATATCCAGGCGGTAGAAAACTCTACCATCATTGCCATAGAACACCATAAACAGGAAAAACTGCTGGAGAAAATTCCGCAACTTGAACGTTACTTTCGCCTGATGATGCAACGTGCCTATGCGGCGGCTCAGATGCGGGTGAAGTTTTTTCATGTGCATACCAAAGAAGAAAACTACCGGCATTTCATCAGCATGTTCCCGCAATTTGTTCAGCGCATTCCGCAGTATATGCTGGCCTCTTATTTAGGTCTTACACCAGAATATCTGAGTGAATTGAGGAAAAAGCAACCGTAGCCGCATTTCTTAAACCAGCTTAAGTTTTTTGAACCGCCTTCTCCGGATCTTTGATTCATCAATTAATCATTAAAGAAATGGAAAAGAGAATAAACATTGCGAACATTGAACCTGCAGCTTATAAAGCGCTGCTTGGATTGGAAAATTACCTGGGTACTACCAGCATCAGTAAAACTTTGAAGGAACTGATCAAAATCAGGGCATCCCAGATCAACGGTTGTGCCTTCTGTATCAACATGCATACCGTAGATGCAAGAAAAAATGGTGAGACAGAACAGAGAATTTACCTGCTGAATGCCTGGAGAGAAGCTCATGGGATCTATACAGATGAGGAAAGAGCTGTACTGGCACTGACAGAGGAGATGACATTGATTGCCAATGGTGGTCTGTCAAATGAAACTTATCAAAAGCTAAAATCATTTTATGATGATACCCAGCTGGCGCAACTGATGACTGCTGTGATCACCATCAACGGCTGGAACAGGCTGGCTATTGCTACGGAATTAGCTCCCCAGTAATAGAGTTGACTGAGCGCTTTCTCATTTCATAGCTACATTTTTGTTATCTTTGAGCTTGAAAAAGCGCTTCACACAGATCCCCTTAAGATTTTCACAGGAGAAATCTTCCTTTCTTGATTTCCTGCGTGGTGAACATTTTTCTGATGCCCTGAGAAACACGATCTCTGTCATTGTTCCATTGGTTGTATTTTTTGCTGCGGGCAATAAGGAGGCCGCAATTGGGATCGCTGCAACAGTTTTATTGATTTGTCTTACTGATTTGCCTGATAACAGGACCCATAAAATCAGGACTGCGCTGAGCAGTATTGTAGTGTTTACGGTCACCGCTTTTATCGTCGCCTGTACTGTTAAGTTGCCTGCATTAGCAGCAATCACACTTGTTGCCGCTGCCTTTTTCCTGTCGATGCTCAGTGTTTTCGGTGATAAGATGTCTGTGATTGGTAGCGTAGCTATTGTGTTGGCAACAGTAGTTTTCGGCATAAAGCCAGCAAATCCCTACCTGTTTACGGCCTATGTTGCCATTGGTGGTATCTGGTATTTCCTGCTCAGCGTCATTCAGTCCCAGATCAGTCCGTACCGATCATTGAACCATGCCATCCTTTTATGCCTCAAGACCAGTACACTTTATTTGAGGGAAAAGGCAAAATATTATAACCTGGATATTCCTTTTGATCAGCAACAGACTACTGCAATCAAACTGCATGTAGCCATCAACCAGCAACATGAGTATTTAAGAAGTCTCCTGCTGACGGATAACCTGACCATGAATATCAAAAATGAAAATGGACAGGTGTTATTAGGGCGTGCTCTACTGCTGATCGATCTGCATGAGCGGCTCAATGCGCTCAGTTTCGATTATACCTATATCAGAAATACCATGGCTGATACTGCAGCGCTGAAGACAGTGCATGATCTGATCAACCTGCTCGGAACGGAAATGGATCTGATCTATAAACGCAGTAAAGTCAGCAGTTCCTATTTAATTCATGATTTTAATCATGCCATGTTTACGGCGAAAAGGTCTCAGCTGGATGCAGAATCGGGAAATCTTAATGCAGCTCAATTACACATTGTTGAGGGGCTGACGAAGAATCTTGATCAGATTGCAGAGGTACTGGAGCAAATTACGGCAAATGTGCCCTCACAGAAACTGAGTGTAGAAGATAACTTGGGAACCATCGCCTATGATCAGTTTGTAGACCGTAGCGCTCCCGTCACCCGTTCTGCACTGTCATTCAGTTCGCCGGTATTCAGGTTTTCGCTGCGGCTGGCCATTTCCTTTGCCATTACATTTTTGTTCCTCATGGCTATTGGAAAATCTGACTATGGATACTGGACATTTTTAACGATCGCGGTTGTTTCAAGGCCAGGTTTTGCACAGACAAAAAAGCGGAATATCCAGCGGCTGGAGGGGAGTCTAAGTGGTTTGCTGGTGGCGGTGCTGCTATGTTTTCTGATCAGTTCCAATGTTGTGATTCTGGCGCTGGTGGCTATTTCATTGCTTGGGTTTTATGGTACGACCAGGTTAAATTATGGGGTAAGTGCATTTTTTGTTACCCTCACCGTGACCATGGTACTGGTGGTATATACCGGGCAGATCAACCATATCATGCTTTCGCGCTTTATCTATACACTTGCAGGCTGTTTTGTATCACTGGCAACGATCTTTCTTTTTCCGATATGGGATGCCACACGTTTACATGAGATGATTGGATGGGCAGTAACCGACAGCTGTGAATATCTTAAGGCTGCGGTTGAAAAGCACAGCCATGCTGCGCGGGATATCACCCATGAACGGTTGTCCAGGAAACTGGCGAATGTGGCGATTTATAGATTTTCGCAGGCTTTGGATAATGCATCTGTGGAGCCGCTGGCAAAGAGAATTAATATCAGCGCAATGAAATCCATGCGCCAGATCCTGTACAAAATAAATGCGGTAATTACCTCCATTTATTTATCCAGCGATCAATTCAGCCTGGATACACCTGATCAGGAAAAGATAGGGGAGATCATAGGAAAACTCCTGAACAGGGATACTGCGATGGATCCTGTTCCCGTATCTGATATACCTAGCGCTGGCGAATTCAAAACAGGTATCGAGAATTTCCAGGAAAAGCTCGCCCATCTGGATTCACTTTCCGGCGATTTCCGGTTGTGCTGGCAGGAATTAAACAGCGGATCTGCCTAAAGCTCTTTCCTTAATCTCGCTACAGGAATATTCATCTGTTCCCTGTATTTAGCTACCGTTCTTCTGGCAATGTTATATCCCTGATCCTTTAAGATTTCTGTCAGTTTTTCATCAGCCAGAGGCTTGCGTTTATCTTCATTGCCAATGCAATCCTCAAGAATTTTTTTCACCTCTTTATTGGACACTTCTTCGCCGCTTTCAGTTTGTATGGCTTCGGAGAAGAATGATTTCAGCAGGAACGTTCCAAATTCTGTCTGCACATATTTGGAGTTGGCTACCCTGGAAACTGTTGAAATATCCATATCGATCTTATCTGCAATATCTTTCAGGATCATCGGGCGCATTTTACGCTCATCACCTGTCAGCAGATATTCATACTGATACTGCATGATGGCATTCATCGTTTTTAACAAAGTCTGCTGACGTTGTTTAATGGCATCGATAAACCATTTGGCAGAATCCAGTTTCTGCTTCACAAACTGCACGGCCTCCTTTAACTTTTTATCCTTCTGGGCAGCCTTGTCATAATGCTCAAACATATCAATGTAAGAACGGCTCACCCTCAGCTCAGGAGCGTTTTTTGAATTGAGTGTAAGGATCAGTACCGAATCGTTATTGGAAATATGGAAATCAGGAATTACCTGTAATTGTTTTGTAGTTACCTGGTTAGAATCACCCGGTTTCGGATTCAGGCGAAGGATCTCGGCAATGATTTCCTTTAAATCTTCGCTGTTCAGTCCCAGTGATTTCTCCAGCTTATCGTAGTGTTTACGGGTAAACTCATCAAGATAGTTCTCCACGATCAGGATGGCCTTCTGAATAATCGGATTGAGCGGGTCTTTTCTACGCAGCTGCAGGGTCAGACATTCCTGCAGATCGCGGGCAGCAATTCCGGGAGGGTCAAAACTCTGGATTACTTTCAGCATTTCCAGTACATCTTCCTCTTCAACCATGGCGTTTTGTGAAAAGGCCAGGTCGTCAATCATGGAAGTGATGGGCCTTCTGAGATAACCATCGTCATCAAGACTACCGATAATCTGCTTACCGATAATAAAGTCGCGGTCGGACAGGGGAACAAGGTCAAGCTGTTCCTGCAGACTTTCAAAAAACGTACTTTCTATCGCTATTGGCGTCTCCTTTTTCTCATCATCATCATCACTGTTATTGTATGATGTACTATAATCATTACCTGCATCATCCTGCAGATAATCATCTACGTTAAACTCATCAACATTTTCTTCTTTAGAACCACCGTCAAAATCGTCGGGAGTATCATTCAGGTCGTCATATTCTCCTTTAGGTTCTTCAGCGATCATTAAACTTGGGTCTTCGAGCGCTGGGTTTTCTTCTAATTCTTCTTTTATACGGGTATCAAGTGAAACAGTAGGAACCTGCAGCAATTTGATAAATTGAATTTGCTGCGGAGATAATTTTTGAAGTAATTTTTGTTGTAAATGTTGTTTAAGCATGTTTTGTAGAAATGGTATTTTGACCCGTTTCAAAAATAAGCATTTGGTTTAGATATAAACTATACAGTCAAGTCTATTATTGTATTTGGCGCTATTTTTTCGATATAATACCCATATTTATGATAAACTTTATATTTTTTATGATACGGGAGGTCATAAAGGGAAGTTTGCTTTCCTCAAAAGTATCAAATCTGTTTTATAGCTTTTAAGAATACAGGTGCGGAAACACATTATCTTTATGTAAGTTTATACCATAAGTGATATTGTACATAAAATAAATTTATTATGAGTTTCGTTAAAGAATTTAAGGAGTTTGCCGTCAAGGGTAATGTGATAGACCTTGCTGTCGGTGTAATTATTGGAGGTGCTTTTGGAAAGATTGTTACCTCTATGGTGAACGACCTGATTATGCCTCCAATAAGTCTGTTGATTGGTGATAAGGGCTTTACCAACTACTACATTCCACTGAACGACAAAGTAAGTGAATTTGTGGCTGCAAACCCGAACGCTTCACTTGAAGATGTGAAAAAGGCCGGTCCTGTATTTGCATGGGGTAATTTTGCTACTGAAGTGATCAACTTTATCATTTTAGCCTTCATCATATTTTTGATGGTAAAAGCCATTAATTCGATGAAACGCAAGGAAGAGGAAGCCCCTAAAGCTCCGCCTGCACCATCGAAAGAAGAAACCTTACTAACTGAAATCAGAGACCTGTTGAAAACCAGAACAGTATAAAGTTAATTTACTTTTCCTGAATCGGTTATAATCACATAATCTGCAATGGCTGCATACTTTGCGGTGTCTTTTGCATCAGCACTGCCGGCAGAAAAGCAGGATATATTTACTACAGAAAGCCTGGGAGCATACTTTTTTAGTTGTGCTACCAGGCCTAATTTTTCATCGCTGTGAAACCTGCCGTTCATCTGCAGGATCTTTCTGCCCGGATTGGCCTTTGCATATTTGGCAACAGACCAGGCCATGGCAGCATCCCATAGGTTCTGGGTCTGATAAATTTTCATGGCGCCCATACTGTGTCCTCCAAGTGTTTCCATAAACTTTTCATGATACCTGCCGGTTGCGGTATCTACCGGCAGAGGTGGCAGGAAAGCTCTGGATGCCTCAGGAAATTCCTTGAGCTGCGCTAATCCGGCGATTGTTACTGCATTGCTGTAACGGGTTGCCGCATTTGCTGCAATCACATCCGTATGGGCAGCTTTTGCGATTTCAACTAGCGGCTTGTAATCCTTATAGTTATTCCATGCCTTTGCTTCTTTGATAAAATTCTTCTCGGAGATCAGGGATAAAAGATATTCATTGATAACCGGCTGTACATCTGTGCCGAACATTTCCATGGACAGTGCTGTCCGGGGATACATGCGGATCATTCCCTCCAGAATCTTTGCTTCCAGCAAATGCCCGATGGAATCATTGTGTTCTTCGCCAAATACCAGGACATCAACTTTCTTCAGGTTGCCCAGCAGCTCCTCTGTGCTGATCGTTCTGCCGCTTTTGGTCTCCATGATTTGATAAGAACTGCTATCCTGATTGACTTGCTGTGCAGGCGATGTAAAATAGGAGAGCAGAACTGGCAGCATTAAAACGGCAAACTGAAGGAGCTTTTTCATGTCGGTTTTGGATTAAGAGTATACATGGCGAAGTTAATGAAATATTTTACCGGCAGAAAAATGCTGTTCACCGGCTTTTTGCTGTGGTATGGCTGCGCAGTATTTAGAAAGCTCGCATTATACCCTAGTTTAGATGAAAATTAAGATTAAGGTTATGAAAACGGACATCAATTCAAACAATCACTCAAACAGACTTGGCGGTGGAATACTTTTGCTGGTAATTGGTCTGATATTTTTCTTAAGAAACTTCGGTATAGGAGTTCCTCACTGGGTATTCAGCTGGCATACGATCCTGATGGCCATCGGTCTGCTCATCGGCTATCGCCGTAATTTTACGGGTGGCGGCTGGATGGTAATGGTAGTCATTGGCGCTATCTTCACTTTAGAGGATATATCAGGACTGGACATGTCTGAGTATTACTTCGCGGGTGCCTTCATCCTTCTCGGATTATACATGATCCTGAAGCCGGAGGGACTCAACAGACTCAACTGGAAAAAAAAAGTCCCGACTTATCCCATAGTTAGCGGGCAGGAAGCAGGAGCAGGTACGGGCAGCCCGGAGAATGATTTTATAGACTCTGTCAATATATTTGGGGGAAGCAAACATCAGATCATTTCCAAGAACTTTAAGGGAGGTGACGTAGTCAGCGTATTCGGCGGCTGTGACCTGATCTTTACGCAGGCAGATTTTGAGGGTACCGTAACGATCGATGTGGTGGCAATATTCGGGGGAGTAAAGATTGTGATACCTCCGACATGGGTCGTGAAAACGGAACTGACTCCTATATTTGGTAGTGTAGATGACAAAAGATCCCTTATTCCGGCTGCGGGAGAGTCACAAAAAATCATCAGAATCACTGGTGTAGCGATAATGGGCGGAGTGGATATCAGAAACTATTAAATCGAAGACTGTGGCCAATAACCCCTTATTAAGCAAAAGTGTACAGAAAGCAGGATTGATGCTCTTCATTGCATGGATTGTAGCGTTTGTCCTGCTTTTCTATTATACACTGAATTTTAACTGGTACGCTTCGGTAGCGGACAGTCTGATCACCAATATTCTCCTTGCCTTATCCTGTCTGGTGGTGGGTACTACACTCAGGTTTTACCAGCCAAAACAGGAGATTGTACTCTTTGTAATCGTACTCGCCATTGCGCTGTCGGTCGCCACTTCATTCATCAGCACCTATGTGCTCAGTATGATCTTCGGCCGGTACCAGACCTATGTGAGCTTCCTGGATGTTTCTATGCCCTTCAGGACAATCGTATTGTTTGTATTTCTGGCCTGGTGCGCCTTTGCGAACGTTTTATGGTATAAACTGGAAGAACAGTCCGAAACCCAGGAACGCCTGCACACTGCACAGAACCTGGCCAAGGAGGCCGAACTGAACAAACTAAGGCATCAGCTGCAGCCCCACTTTTTATTTAACAGCCTCAATTCTGTATATGCACTGACGATTGTGAACCCAAAGGAAGCGGGTACCATGATTACCAAGCTGGCTTCTTTTTTACGGGGAACACTGAAAAGAGACGACGAAGTATGGGTGACTGTAGAAGAAGAGATGGAGTACATCCAGCTGTACCTGGATATTGAGAAGGTTCGTTTCAGCCACCGGCTAAACCTGGATATCAGCATTGATGAAGATACACTGGGCCTCAGTCTGCCCGGTACATTACTTCAGCCTATTGTAGAAAATGCGATCAAATTTGGCCTTTACAATACCTCTGCATCTATTTTGATCTCGGTACATGTGAAGGTAGAGCATAACTTGCTGCAGATAAGTGTGAAAAATCCTTTTGATCCGGAAATGAAAGCTACCGGAGGTACCGGATTTGGTTTGACTGCTATCAGAAGAAGATTATATTTGCTCTTTGCGGACAGCAGTTTGCTGCAGACGGCAACCCTGGATGAAAATATCTATTTAACGACGCTTAAAATACCACAGAAATATGATCAGAACAATACTTATTGATGATGAACCTTTAGCAAGAGATGTGGTTAAACATTATCTGAAGAATTTTCCTGATGTAGAGATTCTGGCTGAATGCAGTGATGGTTTTGAGGGTTTAAAAGCCATTACCCAGCACCGGCCTGATTTTATTTTTCTGGATATACAGATGCCCAAAATCAATGGTTTTGAGATGCTGGAACTGGTAGACGACCCGCCGGCAGTCATCTTTACCACGGCATTTGATGAATTTGCCATTAAAGCTTTTGAAGTCAATGCTGCAGATTACCTGCTGAAGCCTATAGAACAGGAGCGCTTTGATCAGGCGATGCATAAGCTTCCGGCACGCTTAAAGCAGGCAGAACCTACAGAAGAACTGTTGGAAAGCGCCGGGATGAGTCCGGCACAGCAGCATAGGGTAGTGGTTAAAACGAATGGGGTGATCAAAATTATTCCTGTAGAGGATATTCACTATTTTGAAGCAGACGATGACCATGTGAAACTGAGTACCACTGAAGGTGCTTTTTTCAAAAATAAAACTATGAGTTTCTTTGAAAAAACCCTGGATAGTGAACAGTTTATCCGGATTCACCGCTCATACCTGATTAACCTGGGGCAGGTGAGTAAAATAGAATTGAAAGAAAAAGATAGCTATATAGTTCTTTTAAAGTCAGATATTTGGCTTCCTGTAAGTAAAACAGGATATGTGAAACTCAAAGCAGCACTCGGAATATAGCTGGAGTATTGCCTGTGCAGATATAATCCTGCGGGCACAAATAAAGATGGATAAAAAGCAAAAGTTTGCTGAATCTATTTGCAATTAATAAAAAATCGCGCTATATTTGCACCTCTTATTTAAAAAAATAATAGTTAAGATATCATACAGTTATGAAAAGAACATTCCAACCTTCGCAAAGAAAGAGAAGAAACAAACACGGCTTCCGCGAAAGAATGGCTACAGCAAACGGTAGAAGAGTATTAGCTTCTCGTCGTGCAAAAGGAAGAAGAAAATTATCAGTGTCTGACGAACGTCGTCACAAAGCATAATTTTGATTGCTGCACGTTAAGTGCCGGCAGATCATTATGTCTGCAATTAAGCGATCAAAAACATGAAAACATTTATCAAAGAAGAACGGTTATGCAGTAGGAAATCATTAGACCTGCTATTTAAGAACGGTTCTTCTTTTTTATTGTACCCCTTCCGCCTGTCTTATTTATTTATCCCGGGCAAAAGTGCATTTCCTGCACAGGTAGTAATCAATGTATCGAAAAAAAGGTTTAAACGTGCGCATGACAGGAACCTGATCAAGCGCAGGACACGTGAAGCCTATCGTTTACATAAATCCACTGATCTTTATCCTCTGATTGATAAGGAAGATCAGACTTTACTGCTTTCCATACAGTTTATTGGCAAAGAGCATTATGAATATGCTTTTTTTGAGAAGAAATTAGCCGGCGCAATGAAGAAGCTGATTACAACCCTGCAGGCTGATGGAACCGATTAAACGTGTAATTGGCTGGTTCTTTTTGGCACTGATCAGATTCTATCAGTGGTTTATATCCCCGCTGCTGGGATCAAGCTGCCGGTTTACACCTACCTGCTCCCAGTATGGCATCGAAGCGATAAAAAAACATGGACCTTTCAAAGGCGGATGGCTTACACTTAAACGGATTGGCCGCTGCCACCCCTGGGGAGCACATGGTCATGACCCTGTTCCCTGATTATTAGATACCTATGGCTACCATACTCCAAATTGAAACAGCAACAGCAACATGTTCAGCTGCGCTCTCTCTGAATGGCGAAACGATCGCTTTAAAAGAACTTGCCGCCCAAAATATCCATGCAGGCAGTCTTACCCTGTTTATTGACGAAGTGATGCAGCAGGCAGGATTAGCCTATGCAGATCTGGATGCCATAGCAGTGAGTAAAGGTCCGGGATCTTACACCGGCTTGCGCATTGGGGTATCTACAGCAAAAGGGATTTGTTTCGCCGTGGACAGGCCACTTATTGCCATCAGCACACTGCAAATGATGGCGAAAGGTTTTTTGAACACCACAGCGGATTACCAGGGCCTGGTTTGTCCCATGATCGATGCGCGTAGGATGGAAGTGTTTACAGCCCTATATGATGCAGAGCTGGCAGAAATATTACCGGTAACTGCAAGTATTATTGATGAGCAATCTTACCAGGAGCAGCTGAAAGACCGTCACATTACCTTTATCGGCGATGGAGCGATGAAATGCAGTGAGGTCATTGTATCACCAAATGCTGAGTTCTCAGCAGTATCTTTCAATTCTGCTGCACATATGAGTCAGCTGGCATTTGAAGCCTTTAAAAGACAGAATTTTGAAGATGTAGCCTACTTTGAACCCTATTACCTGAAAGATTTTGTAGTTACACAGGCAAAAAAGAAGGTTTAATCACGGCCTTTGTGCTGAAAAACTTTAAAGATTCTTCTGAAGAAGCTGGTTTGTGTATCATCGCCTACGCCCGGCATATAACTGCTGTTCTGTGGGTGCTCTACGACAAATCCAAACTTGATGGCCAGACCCATGTATACAGAATCTCCATAATAGCCGGTATTGACTACCGCAGACTTTCTCAGCGAAGTTGATTTCAGGAGATTATCCGATCCCAGGAAAAATTCAAAATTTGGTGTCTGGTACATGGCTTGTGTGCCCAGCATCATGAATCCATTCATGTTATAGGTAGGGGAAAGGCTTACCGAAAATTCATTTCGTCTGAAGGTATTGACAAAAGCTGCATCGCCACCCTGATAAAACAGGTTTTTGGAGACGATCAAAGCAGGTGTATAGAAGTCGAACTTCCGGGATATCATGAAATCAGCCTTTGCATTGGTTGGTGTATAAAAACCTTTCTGTCTGTCTGATCTCACGAAAAGTTCATTCAGTTCATCTTCCAATGTGTTGGTATTGATAAATTCAGGATTATCCGGATCTATCGTTTCCCTGCCAACAGTCACCGCGCTGTTCACCATGAAATCATGTGAACGCTTGTTCCATTTGATAAATCCCAGGTCCTTGATATTAGCCATAATAAATATCCCGCTTTTTGCCTGGTAGGTAGTTCCCAGACTGAGCGACAAACCAGGGTTTTTAAAGCTTGGCAGAAAGGAATTTCTGTTGAGTTCCTTTGCCCGGAGGAAATTGGACCTGTAAGTTCCTGTTAAACCGACAGTGAGATCATCGGTTGCAGGATTAATCGTCAGGCTGGAATTGCTGACATCTATCTGGTTATAGGTAATACCGCTCAGTAAGCTCAGTTTGGCTCCAAAGGCCAGTCGTTTGTTGAGATTTTCGCGATAGGTGACGCTAAACTGGTGGTAAGACTGCCCAAATCCGTTGCCGTTGAGTAAGCCGGTTTGCGAATTGGTAAACCTGTTGTAATCGCCAAAAACTACCAGTGTCTCGTTGGTATAGTCTGCAAATGCATCCGAACGTACCTGCCATGAAAAGCCCAGTTCCTTGTTGTATTTGTAGGACTGGAACATCCTGAAGGTAAGCAGATATACATTGGAGCTCTGAAAAAGTTTATTCCTGTTATTGTTGCCGATCAGAATGTTATCCGTGTTATAGGTGCTGTTCCTGATCAGGTCGCTCAGTACATATTTGGAATCCCCTTTATTTGCGGCATTTAAGCCGAAATAAGGTAAAAAGAAATTGGAGGCGAACTGACGTGATGAATCCAGCACAAATGCTTTCTGGGCAGGATTTTCAAAAGCATCAAAGAGTGTTTTTGTATTAAACAGTCCGTATTGTTGTGCCTTAAGCTGTGTAAAGGATATTAATAAAGCACAGATAAGTAAGTATCTTTTCACCATAGTCTGAAAGCGTTTTTAAATATGGGCATTTTAATTGATGATATCCGCATCATCTTTAACAGAAACGGAAGTATTAATTAATAAATTGGTTTGGAATGCGGCCTTATCGCCATTGAGCTGATAAATCAGCGCACTGAAATTCCCGAGGCCTTTGTCTGCCAGAAAGTGTCTGTAATAGGGAGTATATACGTTTTTTCTGATGATGTCAGTGGAATTTTTGTGGTTCACATAAAAAGTAATACTTGCCGTATTCGAAATCTGGGCAAAAAGATCGGTATAGTCTGCTGTACTTACCAGCAGCTCATTTGTCCTGTACAGACGGAGAAAATCCTGAAGAGTAGAAGGACTGTTGGCAAAAACCATATTGTTATCAATAATCGTGTAATAGGGCTTGCTGAATTTTTTGAAAGGCTCCCCGAAATAGCAGTACAGCAGCTCAGGAACTTTCAACTGCTGGATGTCTTCATTGTAATTTGTACTGAGATCAATCAGCAGTTGTTTCACTTTATCCCCGTTACTGAGGTTAACAGCACCGAGGTTTTCAGCAGACTGAAGCTGGAAGGTGATCAGCTGATCTTTAAAATATTTTGGAAATATTCCTTCAGGATCAAGACGGTAAGTTTGTTCAATACGCTCAATCGTCTTTTTAATCTTCTGATCTTCCTTGTGCAGTTTAAACCAGTCTTTCAGCGAATTGCGCCAGGACTTGTAATCGGGAATGGAGTATAATCTGAAGTTTGCTGTACTCAGCGGCAGCAGGTTATCAATCGTGCTTTTTTGCGGGGTCGTGTTCGCAAACAGATTGAGGTAATTACTTGTCTGATTGAGTTTTGTAGTTCCGCTGAAAAACAGCCGCTCCCTGCTGAAATTATAATTCAGTGCAGCAAATGAATCCTGGTGGTTTAACAGGGACGTATTGCCATATAAGCTGCCAGGGATCACAGACTTGATCAGCCGGGGGATCTTGTTATAATCGATAAAGAGATTGCCTACGCTATTTTTTCCAAGTTTATTGTTGAGTTTAATAAACTTCATAAAGGCCGTAGCATCTTCAGGAGCTTTAGCCGACAACCCTGCTCTCACGAGTTCCTCTGTGCCTGATAGCAGCACCAGGTTTTTTTCGATGCCCAGATAAAATCCGGTGCTGTCATTGAGTGTAAGCCTGAGGATTCCGGCCGTATCAGTGACCTTAATGCCGGCAGCCTGCAGTGCCTCCAGGACAACAGGCTTTTTCTGCTCCCGGATCAGCTGCGTGCTGACAAGGTAGTTGATGTCTTTGTTTTTACCACCTGAAAAACTGATAAATACATCTTTGTTGGCAATCAGCCCATTGATAGCCGGTTTGGATATCACCAGATCTTTGAGCAAACTCAGGGATCTGAACTTTTCTTCTCCCAGCAGCTTTTCAAAGAGGTCTTGTCCCTTTAAGATCTCGAAAATGCTTTTGTCATTATGGATACAAAATACCAGTCCGGAGTTTGCCGTGGCAGCCTGCAGGCTGATATCATTATAGGAACTCTCGCTGTTCAGCCTGGAAAAATACAGGTAGGCCATGCCAGACATCGCAAGCAGTAATATAATTAAAGTGAGGTATATCCTTTTCATTTGTATTTAAGCAAATTTAATTTAATAGTTGGATTACTAAGAAAATGCAAACAGGTTTCTTAATTTTGTGGCAGCGAAAAAAGCGAATTGAATGAATAGACGGATAATTTTAACTGCTTCTTTTTTTGGTGCAGTCGCAGTAATGTTCGGTGCTTTTGGTGCCCATAGTTTAAAAAATGTGCTATCTCCTGACCAGCTTGCCATATGGACAAAAGGAATTGAATACCAGTTTTACCATACGTTTGCCTTACTTTTCTTGTCCACCTTTGCAAGGTTCAGAACAAAGCTGGTAGATATTTCTTATTTCTGTTTTACACTAGGTATTGTGCTGTTTTCAGGTTCACTTTATCTGCTGGCAACCAGGGAAATCACCCATCTTGGATTTGTAAATATTATTGGTCCTGTAACGCCTTTAGGTGGCCTCCTGCTGATTGCCGGCTGGGCTATGCTCTTTTTTGCCGCTTTAAAAAACAGATAGATGCAGGAAACTAATGATATAGATTTTACCGAAAGAGACACCCTCTTTATCGAAGTGATATTGCCGCTGTCCCTGTCAAAAAACTATATCTACCGCGTACCCTTTCATCTGAATGAACATACGGCTGTAGGCAAACGCGTGATCGTTCAGTTTGGCAAGAACAAGATCTATACTGCACTGATCAAAAGTATCAGTCAGACGGCGCCTGAGCTGTATGCTGCAAAATATATTATCGATGTGATCGATGAACATCCGGTAGTGAACACGCTGCAACTGCAGTTCTGGGAATGGATGACGGAATATTATCTCTGCAATGAGGGGGATGTGATGTCTGCAGCATTGCCTGCCGGATTAAAACTGGCGAGTGAGACGATCATTATCCTCCGTGAGGAAATCAACCACCAGGAGCTTTTTGTGACGGACAAGGAGTCTGTACTGATCACTGCCCTGGAAAAACAAAAGCGGCTGACAGTAGACCAGATCTCTGCACTTTTAGGTCAGAAGACGGTATTTCCCATTATCCGCTCCTTACTCGATAAGGAGATTGTGTACATCGCAGAAGAGGTGGTTGAAAAATATCGCCCCTTGTTGAAGTCGTACCTGACCTTAAACGATTTTTATAAGGAGGAAGGTAACTTCAGGCAATTATTCGAGGTGCTGGAGCGTGCCCCCAAACAATTGGATGCCCTGCTGGCCTATATCAAATTGTCTAAATCCGGCCAGGATATTTCCCGTCTGCAACTGCTGGAAGAAAGCAATTGCGGGCAGGCAGCACTGAAAGCATTGCTGGACAAAGAGATCTTCAGCCTGCACAAAAAGGCGGTGAGCCGTTTGCAGGATGAGAATGATGATCTCATCCTTAATTTTAAACTGAGTGAGGCACAAACTGCCGCGCTCACAGGTATTAAAACAACATTTGAGTCGAAAGACGTCGTGCTGCTCCATGGGATTACGGCTTCGGGTAAAACTCAGGTTTATATCAAACTCATTGAAGAGGCGATAGCCAATGGCGGGCAGGTCCTTTTCCTGCTCCCTGAAATTGCACTTACCACCCAGATTGTGGAGCGTATCAAGCGCTATTTCGGCGATGCCATTGGGGTATATCATTCAAAATTTAACGACAACGAACGTGTAGAGATTTGGAACCATGTCATGAGCGGAAAGTACAGGATTGTGCTCGGTGCCCGTTCATCTGTGTTTCTGCCCTTCAATGATCTGAAACTGATTGTAGTGGATGAAGAACATGAGTCATCCTATAAACAGAACGAACCCGCGCCAAGATACCAGGCAAGGGATGCCGCAGTATATCTTGCGCATCTCCATAAAGCAAAAATTGTACTGGGTTCGGCGACGCCCTCCATAGAAAGTTATTACAATGCCCTCAGTAAGAAATATGGTCTGGTCACGCTGACTGAAAGGTTTGGCGGGGTAGAGCTTCCCATACAGGAAGTGGTGAGTATCTCCGAAGAAACAAAGCGGAAAAAAATGGTTTCCTATTTTTCCAGTGTCCTGGTTGATGATATTACTGCTACACTAGAGAAAAAAGAACAGGTGATATTGTTTCAGAACAGGAGGGGATATGCGACCATCATGATTTGCAAAACCTGTGGCTTTGCGCCAAAATGTGTCAATTGTGATGTCAGTCTAACCTTCCATAAAAGCAGTGGCAAACTTCATTGTCATTACTGTGGTTACCATGAGAGCAGCATGAATATCTGCCCCGCCTGCGGATCGGTACATATCGAGCAGAAGGGTTTTGGTACAGAGCGTATCGAAGAAGAGCTGAGCCTGATTTTCCCCAACGTGAAAATCGCCAGGCTGGATGTAGACAGTACCAGAACGAAAAATAGCTTGCAGAAGATTATTGGCGATTTCCAGGAGAAAAAGACGGAAATCCTGATCGGTACGCAGATGGTGGCCAAGGGACTGGATTTTGATAATGTGACGCTCATTGGGGTAATCAACGCGGATACGCTGCTCAACTATCCTGATTTCAGGGCTTTTGAACGTAGTTATCAGCTCCTGGCACAGGTTGCCGGCAGAGCGGGGCGAAGGGATAAACAGGGTAAGGTATGTATACAGGCCTATGACGATGATCACCGGATTATCAAGCAGGTGGTGGAAAATGATTATCTGGCCATGTACAATGATGAAATTGAAGAAAGGAAACTCTATCATTATCCGCCATTTACAAGGCTGATATTTATCAATATCAAACACAAGGACTCTAATCTGCTGAACGCTTCCTCAGCGCATTTTGCGACTATGCTGCGCTCGCAGCTGGGAAACAGGGTTTTAGGGCCGGAGCAACCTCTGGTATCCAGGATCAGGAACTACTATATCAAACAACTGATCATCAAATCAGATAAATCTGATGCGATCCAAAAAGTGAAAGCCGTGATCAAACAAACGATCACTGATTTTAACAGTGAGAAAGCATATAAAGGCGTTATCATTCAGATCGATGTAGATCCGTATTAATAATATGCTCATAAAAACCTGAGTTTTCCCGCTTAAAAAAGTATTTTTGAGATTCAATGGCTTATAAATTTGTAGACAATTACCGGGAAAGAGGAGCGCGTAAAAAGCTGGTGGAACATCTGGCATCAAGAGGGATCACCGATAAGCGGGTATTAAATGCTATAGGTAAAGTTCCCCGGCATTTCTTTTTTGATGAGACCTTCTGGAACCAGGCTTATAAGGATATTGCATTCCCAATTGGCGACGGACAGACGATATCACAGCCTTATACGGTAGCTTATCAGAGTGAACTGCTACATATCAGCAAGGGAGATAAGGTGCTGGAAATTGGTACCGGATCAGGATACCAGACCTGTATACTGATGGAGCTGGGAGCCGAGGTGTACACCATTGAAAGACAGGAAAGCATTTACAGACATACTTTGAAAGTGCTTCCGGGCATGGGATACAAGGCCAATTTCTTTTTTGGCGACGGCTCCATGGGGATCGCATCACACGCTCCCTATCATAAGATCATTGTTACTGCCGGTGCTCCCTTCGTGCCAGAAATTCTGCTGAAACAGCTAAAGATCGGCGGTATATTGGTGATTCCGGTTGGGGATGAGCGTTCCCAGACGATGGTGACCGTAATCCGCATCAGCGAAACGGAATATGAAAAGTTTGAGCTCGATACCTTCAGGTTTGTGCCGCTGGTGGGGGATCAGGCCTGGTAAAACTAAACCTTCATGGCACGATCCATTTCCCTTTTGGATTCGCGGTCTTTGATACTATCTCTTTTGTCAAATTCTTTCTTACCCTGCGCCAGTGCGATCTCAATTTTGGCGTAACCCCTGTCATTGGTATAAATCCGTAGCGGGACGATGGTATATCCTTTTTCTTCACTTCTGAATTTCAGCTTTTTCAACTCTTTTTTCTGCAGCAGCAGTATCCTGTCGCGCTTGATGTCATGGTGGTGAAAAGAACTGTGGCTATATTCAGAGATGTGCAGGTTTCTTACATATAATACATTACCGATAAACATACAGAATGCATCAGTCATATTGGCTTTGCCTTGTCTGATGGCCTTTATTTCTGTTCCCAGCAGGGCCAGTCCGGCATCATATTTTTCAACAATACTGTAATCGAAGTAGGCTCTTTTATTTTTTATTTGAATATCGTTCTTCATAGAATTTACAAATATAAACTATTTTCCATAGCTGTGGGTTATCTTACCACCAAAACCGGAATGGTTACTTTGTGCCTGACAGACTCAACAGTAGTGCCAAATATAAGGTCTTTTAAACCTTTATGTCCGTGTGCTCCCATAACCAGCAGTTGCAGCCCGTTGTTTTTACTGATTTCAGCAATTGCAGATGCGGTACTGCCAAAACCGATATGAGGAAAGGCATGAAATCCAAGCTCTGCCAGGTTCTGACAGTACTTATCGAGATTTTCTGCATCACTCAGGGTCTCATGATCCATCGTGGCCTTACCGTGATACCTTGCAGCAGCAGTCTCCACGACATGTATCAAATGATATTTTGCGCCTTTTCCTCCCTGAATCAGGGCATGTCTGATGGTATTGCGGTCATTCTTTGAAAAATCTACCGTAATGCCAATCGTGTGGTAACTGATTTTTTCTATATGCGCTATGTCAAGCGCACCGCCGTGGGGCACGTTATTTTTAATCTTGCTCCGGGCAACCAGTGGATATACAAATACATAGACAAGCAGCAGTCCAATGAGGATGGCTCCGGGAACTACAAGTGTATTGATATACCATCCGCCGGATGCGGTTGCCCAGCCGGTAATTTCTTCAATCACCAGTTTGATGTTCAGCAGAACGATCGCCCCTGCACTTAACCAAGCCAGGATCTTTACCCATAACTTAATGGCAAAGCCCTTCATTTCCTTTTTATCGGAGGTAAAATGAATCAATGGAATCACTGCAAATCCGAGCTGTAAGCTCAGTACCACCTGACTCAGGATCAGTAATCCGCTCAATGCATCATCCCCGAAATAGAGAATGGTGAAAAATGCGGGGATGATCGCCAGTAAGCGGGTGATGAGTCTGCGTAACCAGGGTTGTATCCTCAGGTTGATATGCCCTTCCATAATGATCTGTCCTGCGAGGGTACCAGTAACTGTTGAGCTTTGTCCCGCCGCAATCAGTGCCAGTGCGAACAGGGTAGGGGCAACTCCACCGAAAATGTTGCCCAGCAATTTGTAGGCATCCTGTATTTCAGCAACTTCATGCAGTCCGTTTTTGTAAAAGGCTGCGGCAGCGAGGATCAGGATAGCAGCATTCACAAAAAATGCCAGGTTGAGTGCCACGGCTGTATCAATGAAGTTGAATTTTATAGCTTCTTTAATGCCTTTCTCATCGCGCTCAAACTTTCTGGTTTGCACCAGTGAAGAATGCAGGTACAGGTTGTGCGGCATTACAGTAGCGCCGATGATTCCTATGGCGATGTAGAGTGCCTCGCCTGATAGCACAGAGGGCTTTAGTCCCCCGATGATCTCCTTTACCGAAGGCTCTACGATAAACATTTCCACTAAAAATGATAAGCCTACTATGAACACCATGGAAACAATAAAGACTTCCATTTTGCGCATTCCCTTGTTCATGAGGAACAACAACAGCACGGTGTCGAAGATTGTAATGCTGATCCCCCAGATCAATGGCAGATTAAACAAGAGGTTCAGACCTATTGCCATCCCGATGATTTCTGCAAGGTCACATGCTACGATGGCTGTTTGGGCAAGCGCAAATAAAGGGATATTAGCCCATTTTGGATAGGCGTTCCTGGAGGCCTGTGCGAGGTCGAGCCCCCGCACAATACCCAGCCGGGCGCTGAGCGACTGTAACAGCAGGGCAATGAGATTGGACATCAGCAGTACCCATATCAGCTGATAGCCAAATTTACTACCCCCGGCAAGATCTGTTGCCCAGTTCCCCGGGTCCATATAGCCTACACTAACTAAGTAGGCGGGGCCGATAAAGGACAGTATCCTTCGCCAGCCGGTACGTTTACTGGTATTTACACTTTGATGGACTTCGCTTAACGATTCTGCATTCTTCATCTTACTCCTGAGCTATTTATAATTTACGAGGATGCGCTGTGTTACCTCTTTGCTTACATTAATTTTCTTTCCGTCTACCAATAATTCTACTGAACCATCATAATCCGCTATTTCCTCAATTTCTATCAGGATCCCTATGGTAAGTCCCAGTCTTTCCAGATGTTTTAAGAAAGCTGAAGTATATTCATTGACACCGATGATGACTCCTTTATCCCCTCTGGACATCTCATGCAGATGGATATTCTGATCTGGTTCAAAAATGCCGTTATGATCAGGAATGGGATCGCCATGAGGGTCCCGTTTAGGGAAGCCCAGAAATTCGTCCAGCCGTTCTACCAGTAAGCCGGAGTTGATATGTTCCAGTTCTTCTGCAATCTCGTGCACTTCGTCCCATTTGAACTTTAGTTTTTCCACCAGAAAAACTTCCCACAAGCGGTGTTTTCTGATGACACTTACAGCCGTTGTCTTGCCTTTGTCGGTCAGTGTTACGCCCTGATATTTGATATAATCTATCAATTGTTTATCAGAAAGTTTTTTCAGCATATCTGTGACCGATGCTGCACGGGTTTTCATTCCTTCAGCAATTGCATTGGTCTGAACGGGACTGTCATTAAGCTGTGATAAATGGTAGATCGTTTTAAGGTAGTTTTCTTCGGTGAAAGAATGCATTCTGGTAGTCTAATTGAATATTTAGATAAATCTAAAAATTTTCTTATAAAATAATGCATAATTTTAATGATATTTTTTAGAATTAAATTTGGTAAATAAGCTGTCGTTATTCTACCTTTGAGTTCAAGATCCAGGAAAATGGCAACAGAATTAGATAAAATAGATTTTAAAATACTTAGACTTTTACAGGAAAACGGAAGAATAACCAATCTACTTTTATCACAGGAAATTGGCTTATCGCCGGCTCCTACACTGGAGAGGGTAAGAAAGCTGGAGATGTCAGGCTTTATCAAAAGCTATCATGCATTGGTGGATGAAGAAAAGCTGGGTTTGGGTATCAAAACCTTTATTCAGGTTCAGCTGGATTTTCACAAAAACAATACGATCCAGATATTTCTGGATGAAGTAAACCAGATCAAGGAGATTACGGAATGCCATCATGTAACCGGTCAGGCAGATTTCCTGCTGAAAGTTTATGTAAGTGATATCAAAGCCTACGAACGGCTGATCATGGATAAGATCAGCAAGATTAGTGTGGTGAAAACATTTCAGACGATGATGATCATGTCTACCACCAAGAAGGAACCTATTGTACCGTTGGAATACTAGTCATTAATAAAAAAACCTCTTAAATTTATTTAAGAGGTTTTTTTATGCAATCAACTATCAGCTGATTTGCCAGTTTATTGGCTTTTTGCCATTTGCAATTAATGCTGCATTCGTTTTTGAAAATGGTTTGCTGCCAAAAAATCCGTTATATGCCGAAAAGGGTGATGGGTGGGCAGATTTGATTACCGTATGTTTTTGTTCGTCAATTAAGATCGACTTGTTCTGGGCGAATTTGCCCCACAATAAAAACACCAGTCCTGTTTTTTGTTTGGACAGCTGACTGATCGCCTGATCTGTAAATGCTTCCCAGCCTTTGCCCTGATGGGAGCCTGCCTGGTGCGCACGGACAGTAAGACTGGCATTCAGTAATAGCACGCCTTCTTCTGCCCACTGTGTAAGTTGCCCGTGGTTTGGTGCGGTAAATCCCTCGATATCCGTTTCCAGTTCCTTATAAATATTTTTTAAAGAAGGTGGGGCAACCACACCCTTTTTAACGGAGAAGGAGAGCCCGTGTGCCTGACCTTCACCATGATAAGGATCCTGGCCCAGGATTACTACTTCTACCTTGTCAAATGGGGTATAATTAAAGGCATTAAAGATATCCGCATTTTTTGGAAAGATTGTTTGCCCTGCTTCTTTTTCCTGTACCAAAAAGGCCTTGAGGTCTTTCATGTATTGTTTTTCAAATTCAGGTTCCAGGACTTTTAACCAACCCGGTTCTAATGCTGCTGACATTTTTCTATATTTTTGTTAATATTTGTACCATATCACTTTCAAGTGTATGCGTTGGTGCTTCAATAATACGACCAATTTCCTGATCATTTTCCATAAAGATGAAAGTAGGAACACTGATGATGTTGAGCTGATCAATTAAGCCCGCCTCTGCCTTTTTCATCTCATCAACGCAAATCTGGGATATACTGTTTTCAGGAATACCTGCATCATCAGCAATTTTATAAAAATGAGATACATGTAACCTGGAATCGCTGCACCAGGTACCAAGGACAATCAGTATATGTTTATCCCGGAGCAGGGGCTTCAATTGTTTCAATGTTTCCTGATCCGGAACATAGGAAAAATATGCTGAATCGTATTTTTCCTTCATTTCTGCCACAGAGAGAATTTCCTCCCGGGTTGCACTATTTTGAACCATTTGTCCTGAGTATTTTATGAGACATTTTTCCCTTTTGCTTTTAGGATAACAAATATAGGCAGGAATGTTTCACATCACCCTGATGGCAACGATTAATTATTATTTTACCTCTGGTATTTGGTATATAAACACGATATTTGCAGTAAAAATATAATTAAAATTTGATATGCCAAACATAGTAAGACTTATAGCGGGTTTTGTGATATTGGGTGCTGCCATAGCACTGATGATATTCGGTTTTTGGGGTTGGGGTGTTCTGGCCCTGCTGATTAGTCTGCTGATCATCGTTACCTTTTTCTATAATGAGAATATGCTCCTAGCACAATGGTTTTTACGTAAAGACGATATGGTAAAAGCTGAGCTTTATTTGAGAAGGATCACCGATTATGAATCGCAATTGATCAGGATCCAACATGGTTACTATCAGTTATTGATGGGACTGATTGAATCCAGAAAAGCGCCAATGCAATCGGAGAAGTATTTTAAGAAAGCACTGTCCCTTGGAATGCAGATGGACCATAATGTTGCCCTGGCCAAATTGAGTCTGGCGGGTATTGCAATGGGAAAAAGAAACAAAAGGGAAGCTCAGATGTACCTGACTGAAGCAAAGAAAGCAGATAAGAATAAACTACTTGCCGATCAGATTAAACAGATGAAAGATCAGTTGGGAATGCTGGACAAACAGCAGCAGGTAAGATACAGCAGATAATTAAAGAGATTCATTTGATGAAATAAAAATAGCCACAGACGTGGCTATTTTTATTTCTCGTTTAAACTGTCAAAATTTTCGTTCTCGTTCAGTCCGCCCCTGCTGATGATATCATCATCCATATACTCCTTACTTTTGCTAAAGAATAATTGCTCAGACTGAATTCTTTTGATCAGCTGACGGATCAGCGAGAGGTCAAAAGCATCTTTGCTTAATTTGATGCAGTATTCGTTTTCGGTAATTTCCAGACTAGAGTTATTCATAGCTTTACAAATTATTTGTGTCTGGTAAAAATAGAAAAGGCCTGCCATAATACGTTATGGCAGGCCTTTAAGTCTTTGTTATCTTTGTGTTAAGAAAACCAGGCAGTTACATCTTCTTTCGAAGGCATAGTTAAATCCAGTTTTAGTTTCTTACGCATTCCGCCAAGGTCGTTGAATACTTTATTGGCGTTTGCTCCTGCAAGATCCTCGATGGTATTAAAACCCATTTTTCTGATCACCTGAACCCATTCGGCAGGTATTCCGGCGTTTACGAAATCTTCATCAGTGGTTACTTTAGCTTTTTTCTCCGGTCTCATCTGTGGGAAGAAGAGCACTTCCTGAATAGTCGACTGGTTGGTCATCAGCATCACCAGACGGTCGATACCGAATCCTAATCCTGAAGTTGGCGGCATACCGTATTCCAGGGCACGTACAAAGTCGTCATCCATTGCCATTGCCTCATCATCACCTCTGTCGGCAAGTTTCATCTGGTCTTCAAAACGCTCTTTTTGGTCAATAGGATCATTGAGCTCTGAATAGGCATTCCCAATCTCCTTACCCATCACAAATATCTCGAAGCGCTCCACCAGACCTTCTTTAGTCCTGTGTTTTTTAGCCAGCGGAGTCATCTCAATAGGGTAGTCGGTAATAAATGTAGGCTGGATCAGGTTCGCTTCAACTTTTTCGCTGAACAGTTCATCAATCAACTTCCCGCGGCCCATTGTAGAGTCTACTTCTATATTCAGGCTTTTACAGGTGGCAACCAATTCCTCTTCGGTCATCGCTGATACATCAATACCTGTATACTTTTCTATCGATTCGTACATGGTTAATTTCTCATACGGCCCTGCAAAATTGATTTCCTGTGCGCCAACTTTTACTAGCGGAGAGCCATGGATTGCAACTGCAACCTTCTCCAGGCATTCTTCAACCATAGCCATCATCCAGATATAATCCTTATAAGCCACATAGATTTCCATGCCGGTATATTCTGGGTTATGCGTGCGGTCCATACCTTCATTTCTGAACATTTTGCCGAACTCATAAACCCCATCAAAGCCTGCAACGATCAGCCTTTTCAGGTAAAGTTCGTTTGCAATTCTGAGATACAAGGGCATATCCAGCGTATTGTGGTGCGTTTCAAACGGTCGTGCCGCGGCGCCACCATGGATAGCCTGGAGGATAGGTGTTTCTACCTCCATCCAGCCCTGCTGGTCAAAGTAATTCCGCATGGTGCTGATCACCTTTGAACGGTTGATGAAAATCTGTTTAAAGTCAGGATTTACAGTCAGATCTACATAACGTTGTCTGTATCTCAGTTCGGGATCTGTGAACCCATCATATATATTGCCTTCCTCATCCCGTTTTACAACAGGAAGTGGTTTAAGTGATTTTGATAATAAAGTGAATTGTCTGACATGGACTGAGATCTCACCGGTTTGTGTAGTGAAAACATATCCTTTAATGCCAATGAAATCGCCGAGGTCAAGAAGTTTCTTGAAAACAGTATTGTAAAGTGTTTTATCTTCATCCGGGCAAAGATCATCCCTCTTGAGGTAGACCTGGATACGGCCTGATGAATCCTGCAGTTCAGCAAAGGCGGCACTGCCCATAATACGCCTGGTCATGATTCTGCCAGCAAAACTTACATTTTGATAAGCTTCCTTATTGTCCTCAGTATAATTTGCTAAGATATCTGCAGCATTTGTATTGATCTCATAACCCTCTGCAGGATATGGGTCAATTCCCAGTTCACGCAACTGTACCAGCGCATTTCTGCGCAATATTTCTTGTTCTGATAGTCCTGTACTCATATGTTCAGCAAAAATAGTAAAATAGAAGGTTGTTTTTCAGAAAATTCTAATCAGCCTCTACAGATGCTGTGTACATCTCCGTAATGCTTTCGGCATATTTCTTTTCCACTACCTTCCGTTTGATTTTCATGGTAGGGGTAATCTCACCTTCCTCCATGCTGAACGGGTTTCTTTTTACCATGAAATTTTTGATGCGCTCAAACTTGGCCAGCTCTTTGGAGAAGAGTTTAATATCCTGGCTGATCCATTCAATAATCTCAGGATCAGTGATGAAAACTTCCGGGGCATCGAAAAACTCATTGGGCATTCCAAATTTTTCCTGCATGCCCTCCCTGTTGGGAATGATAATCGCAGTGAGGTATTCCCGTTTATCGCCAATCAGAAAAATCTGTTCTATTTTGAGACTTTTCAGGTAAATGTTCTCTACGGGAGTAGGGTATACATTTTTACCATATGCATTGACGATCATGTTTTTGAGTCGGTCAGTAATTTGCAGATAACCTTTATAGAACCTGCCGATGTCACCGGTATGGAACCAGTCATCTTTATCGATCGCCTCTGCGGTCTCTGCCGGCTTATTGAAATAGCCCTGCATCACACAATGTCCGCGCACAATAATTTCCCCTTCCGGACATTCAAAGTTCTCATCAAAGGTATCATGGGTCTGTATGTTGATAATCTCTTTGGTTTCAATGTTCTGAATACCTACTTCGATACCCGGAATTACTCTTCCTACAGTTCCGTAAACTTGTCTGTCAGCCTCACTGAAGGTCATTACCGGCGAAGTCTCAGTTAAACCAAAACCCTCGCAGACCTTAATACCAAGATTCCCAAAGAACTCTCCGACATTTTTTGGTAAGGCTGCTCCGCCGGAAATCAGAAACTTTAATCTTCCGCCGGTTTTTTCCTTGATCTTACTGAAGACCAGCTTTTCTGCGATCATTTTCTCGGTGGAAAGCAACAAGCCCGGGGTTTTTCCGGCTTCCAGTTTTTGACGGTAATTCTTTCCCGTTTCCATAGCCCAGAGAAAGATCTTAGCTTTCATACCGCCATCAGCGGTTCCGCTTTTAAAAGCCTTGTCATGGATACGTTCGAGCAGGCGCGGTACGCAGTTCATCACTGTCGGCCTTACTTCAGCCATATTTTTAGCTAACAGTTCAAGACTTTGTGCAAAGGCCATGGTGCAGCCCGCCATACAACAAACATGGTAGGTGCCGGTGCGTTCAAATACGTGCGACAAAGGCAGGAACGAAAGGAACACATCATTCTTTTCAATAACCTTCATCTGATCAAGACATACTTTGACGTTTTCAACAAAGTTATTGTGTGATAACATAACTCCTTTAGGGGTACCTGTTGTGCCTGAAGTGTAAATGAGCGAGGAGATGTCTGAGGTTTTTATGGCATTCCGGATATTTGTGATTTCCTGACTGAAATGAGCGAATTTCCGCTTACCGGTCTGGAGGACTTCTTCAAAGCTGATGATCTCAGCTTTCAGTCCGGCAGGCAGTGGTACTTTTCCATATTCAGGGAAAGCGGGAATGATATATTGCAGTTGCCTGCAGTTATTAGCTATTTTTAATATCTTTTTAAAAAGAAAAGTATTACCAACAAGAATGGCCTTCATCCCGGAATCGTTGATGATATATTCAACCTCATGTTCCGAGAGGGTTGGGTAAATGGATACATTCACCGTATTGATCTGTTGTATCCCCTGATCGTAAAAAATATAGTCGGCACCGTTTTCTATCATCAGTCCCATCCGGTCTCCTTTTGTAATCCCCTTATCGAGAAAGAAAGCAGAGACTGCATCAGCATTTTCCAGGGTAGTTTTAAATGAGATGTTTTCCCATTGATCTGCTTTTTTATGAACAAGAAAAGTAGATTCAGGAGAATGAATACTTTCCACTACATTCCGTAATAAACTGGGAACAGTAGAGATTTTATCTGATGATGGCATATCGAGTGTTTTTGCGAATGCAATAATAGAGATTTTATCATACTAACGCAAAAAGGGCGCATAAGCGCCCTTCAGATCGTTTGGTGATGCTTAGACAGCGAAACTTTCCCCACATCCGCATGAACGCGTAGCATTGGGATTGTTAAAGGCAAAACCTTTTCCGTTTAGGCCATCCGTAAAATCAAGTTCAGTACCTGCCAGATATAAAAATGATTTCATATCTAGTGCAATACGTACTCCTTTATCTTCAAAAAATTGATCGTCTTTCTTTTCTTCGTTATCGAAATCCAGATTATAACTTAATCCGGAACAGCCGCCGCCTTTTACCGAAACGCGTAAAAAGTAGTCGGTATCCATCTGAGATTCCTGCATCAAGTGATCAATTTTGCTTTTGGCTTTTTCTGTGATAGTGATCATATGCTTGTATATTAATAGTTTAAGGCAGCTAAAATGATGCCATGTATTTAAATTGCTAACTTAGGTAATATTTTGTACTGTTCCTTTAGTAAAACTTTCCCAAAGGGGAGACAGCTCCCTGAGATGGTCAACTGCTTTCCTGATCTCCTCAATGGCGAAATCTATCTCCTCCTCAGTGCTGAAACGGCCAAGTCCAAACCGGATGGAGGAATGTGCAAGGTCATCAGAGATACCCATACTTTTTAAAACATATGAAGGTTCCAGTGAAGCCGAAGTACAGGCAGAGCCAGAGGATACTGCAAGATCTTTCATGGCCATCATGAGGCCCTGGCCTTCGACATGTCTAAAAGACAGGTTACTGACATGAGGCAGGCGGTGTTGAATGTTTCCGTTTACATAGCTCTCCTCAATTTGTGTAAGTGCGTTTTCCATTTTGTCACGCAGGGAAGAAAGGCGCTTTGCCTCCGCATCCATTTCCAGGCGGCATAGTTCACATGCTTTTCCCAACCCAACAATGCCGGGTACGTTTAAAGTGCCGGAGCGCATACCACGTTCATGGCCCCCGCCATCGAGCTGGGCAGTAATCTTCACTCTTGGGTTTTTACGGCGTACATATAGGGCGCCAACGCCTTTGGGGCCATACATCTTGTGCGCACTGAAGGCCAGCAGGTCTATCCCGTCGGCCTGAACATCAACCGGGATCTTGCCAACCGCCTGAGTGGCATCCGTCATCAGTAAAGCACCAAATTTATGTGTGATAGCCGAAATTTCTTTGATGGGTTGAACAACCCCTGTTTCATTATTGCCATACATCACAGCAACCAGGATCGTCCTTTCGGTCATTGCAGCTTCCAGTTCTGTAAGATCAATCAGGCCATCCTCCTTTACGCTGAGATAGGTAATTTCAGCACCGGATTTCTCCAGATGTTTGCAGGTATCCAGGACAGCTTTATGCTCGGTGGCCACGGTAACGATATGATTACCTTTTTCGTGATACATCTCATATACCCCTTTGATGGCGAGATTGTCGGCCTCTGTAGCACCTGAGGTAAATATAATCTCTTTATCATTACAGCCAATTAATTGAGCTGCCTGTTCCCGGGCATAATCTACGGCTTCTTCTGCAACCCATCCAAAAGCATGGCTGCGGCTGGCTGCATTGCCGAATTTAGTGGTGAAATAGGGCAACATGGATTCCAGCACCCTTGGATCAAGGGCTGTAGTCGCATTATTATCAAGATATATCGGAAGTTCCATTGCGCCAGAATTATTCGTTCGAATGATACAAATGTACCAAAAAATCAACCGTGGTATTATGAACACAGCTTCAAAACATGCATTTTTACATTTTTCTAACCTTATCTGAAGATGAATAAAATTGAGCATATCGGCATTGCCGTAAAAGATCTGGATCTGTCCTGCGATCTTTACGAAAAGTTGCTGGGCAGTCCTGCTTATAAGCGTGAGCTGGTCGCTTCGGAAAAGGTTGCTACAGCTTTTTTTAAAACAGGAGAAAATAAAATAGAACTGCTGGCTGCCACTGCCGAAAATAGTCCGATAGCAACATTTATCGCAAAAAAAGGAGAGGGGATACATCATATTGCATTTGATGTGGAAGATATTTATGCCGAAATGGAGAGACTCAGAAAGGCCGGTTTTATATTATTGAACGACGAGCCAAAGCCTGGTGCAGATCACAAGCTGATCTGTTTTCTGCACCCTAAAGGAACCAATGGTGTACTGATAGAATTATGTCAGGAGAGGAATGATACAGA
Organism: Pedobacter sp. MC2016-15; assembly: GCF_026239695.1. Taxonomy (GTDB): domain Bacteria; phylum Bacteroidota; class Bacteroidia; order Sphingobacteriales; family Sphingobacteriaceae; genus Pedobacter. The sequence goes on from NZ_JAPIVS010000004.1 coordinate 484,345, forward strand.
AAAAATTAATGACACAGGAAATGGATGATATCAATGCGCTCAGCAGGATTATAGGGAAGGATTTTGAGTTGGAGGAACAACTTTCGGAGGAGCTGATCAGGAATAAAATGATCCATGCCTTTAGCTGGCTGCTGGATAATGATATCTCCAGGATGATGAATATTTTGTACCGGGCCGATGTAGATGAGGAAAAACTGAAATCTCTGCTCATGGGACGTTCTCAGCTTCCTTCTGCAGAAGTGATTGCAGATGAATACATTAGAAGGCAGAAACAGAAAGTGGAAACCTGGAAGAAGTATAGTACATAATTTTTCATTAATTCTTGTATATAAAAAATATAATTAGGATATTTGCATCCTTCAAAATAAGCGACAAATAAGTATAAAATTCATATGAAAAAAGATCTTCACCCGTCAAACTATAGATTCGTAGTATTTAAAGATATGTCTAACGAATATGCTTTCTTAACTAAATCTTGTGTAGAGACTAAAGAAACTACTACCTGGGAAGATGGTAATGAGTACCCTCTGTATAAATTAGAGATCTCCCACACTTCTCACCCGTTTTACACTGGTAAAATGAAACTGGTAGATACTGCTGGTCGTATTGATAAATTCAAAACACGTTACGCTAAGAAATAATTGTAACCATATAGGAAATTATTTAAAGTCCCGGTGCTTATGCTTCGGGACTTTTTTTATTTTTGTCAGGTTCAATTAACAAAGAGATACGCATGAGGATTAATTTATTTGACGACAATTCATGGTTATCGCTGCGGCCATTGACCTTCACAAGACCGGTAGCTGATTTGCGTCTGGGAATCTTAACGATTGCCGAAAAATGGGCAAAGTATGCTGGTCATGAGCCGGGCTTCCTGACTACAGGTTACCTGTCTGCGAAATATCCCGCGCATTCCGATGCCGATACTTTTGTTAACGGTGCCATTTGTCCCGATGAAGCGCTTTTTGCCGCGATTGAGCAGCTTAAAAGTGGTGAGGTCTTGCTGAAAGACACACTCGTGCTGGCCTATAAAGTAAATGCGGGTGAAGCGGATAGTTTAAGGCAGTCGACCGACCTCCGTCCACTGAACTATGCCGGTTCGTTTACCCATATCGTGCATCCCGAAGATATCTTCATGAATAATGACACCGAGCTGAGAGCAGATTTTTCCTTGCTGACCAGAGGCAGGACTTCTGTGGTGCTGAGTGCTACCAATACAGTATTGGGCGATCAGATTTTTGCAGAAGAAGGGGCCGAAGCAGAATGTGCCACCTTTAATACGCTGACCGGACCTGTATACCTCGCTAAAAACTCCCAGGTATGGGAGGGTTCACACATCAGAGGTTCATTTGCGCTCTGTCATGATTCGAATGTGAAAATGGGCAGCAAGATCTACGGACAAACGACTATAGGTCCTCATAGTACGGTTGGAGGGGAAATAAAAAATGCAGTGATATGGGGTTATTCTGCCAAAGGGCATGAAGGATACCTTGGTAATTCTGTCATGGGTGCCTGGTGTAATATCGGCGCAGACAGCAATAACTCCAATCTGAAAAATAACTATTCAGAGGTAAAACTCTGGGATTATGAACAAAAGGGTTACCGTAAAACAGGACTCCAGTTTTGTGGCCTGATCATGGCCGATCACGTCAAATGTGGGATCAATACCATGTTCAATACGGGGACTGTAGCAGGAGTGGGAGCCAATGTTTTTGGCGGAGGCTATCCACCTAATTTTATTCCTGACTTTTCCTGGGGAAGTACCCAGGGAGTTGAAGTGTATAAACTCAATAAAATGTTTGAAACCACTCAAAAGGTATTTGAACGCAGAAATATTGAGTTTAATCAACTCGAAAAAGATATCTTGGCCAAGATTTTTGAATTCACTGAAATTTTTAGACGATCTTAATAGAGAGTTTTTTACTTTAGCATCTATAAGTGTACACAATGTGCTCATTGGAAATATAATATAACGAATAAATAACGTTTAGAATAATATATACAACAGATATAACAACAGATTAATTATGAGAAAGAAAATAGTAGCAGGAAATTGGAAAATGAATACAGATTATGCAGAGGGTATTGCTCTGTTTTCGGAAATCGTTAACATCGTAAGAGATGAAAAAAAAGGCGACCAAATTGCTATCATATGTGCTCCGTACATTCACCTGAACAGCGTTGCTAAGTTAGGTGGTGAAACTGTAAAAATTGGTGCTCAAAACTGTCATCAGAATGAAAGTGGTGCTTACACAGGGGAGATCTCAGCGAAAATGATCAAATCTGTTGGTTGTGAATACGTAATTATTGGTCACTCGGAGCGTCGTCAGTATTTTGCTGAAAATGATGCGCTGCTTGCTGAAAAAACTAAAATTGCTTTGGCTAACCAACTGACGCCTATTTTCTGTATCGGTGAAACACTTGATGAAAGAAATAATGGTAACTTCTTTGAGATTCTGAAAAACCAGCTGGTAAACGGACTTTTTGTATTAAGCGCTGAGGATTTCTCGAAAACTGTAATTGCGTACGAGCCGGTATGGGCTATTGGTACAGGTTTAACGGCTACGGCTGAACAGGCACAGGAAGTACATGCATTTATACGTGCCGAAGTTGCTACGCAGTACAATGCTGCTGTTGCTGAAGAAACTTCGATTTTATATGGGGGCAGCTGTAACCCTAAAAACGCAGCGGAATTATTTGCTCAGAAAGATATTGACGGCGGACTGATCGGTGGTGCTTCACTGAAATCACGCGACTTTGCCGATATCGTTAAAACATTCAATGCTTAATGCAATACATACAGGTCACATTTAGTTTCGTCAGCATTCAGGAATATCAGAAGGACCTTCTGATCAATGAGCTGGCGGAAATTGGCTTCAATACCTTTGAAGATACGTCTGACGGGTTCTCGGCATTTATAGATAATGACAGTTACCGGCAGCAAAGTCTTACTGATGCTCTGATACAATTTGAGGACGAGTTTGAATATGCCTATACCGTCACGGAAATTGCAGCTGAGAACTGGAATGAAGAGTGGGAAAAGAACTTTGAACCACTTGTAATTGACGACCGCTGTTATGTGCGGGCAACATTTCATGAAGCACAGCCGCAGTATACCTACGAGATTGTTATCGATCCGAAGATGGCTTTTGGTACAGGACATCATCAGACAACAACGATGATGATGCAGTATATCCTCGATGCAGATGTTGCCGGCAAAGTAATTCTGGATATGGGTGCCGGAACAGCGATCCTGGCCATTCTCGCCTCTAAAATGGGTGCTGAAGAACTGACAGCTATTGATAATGATGAGGTATGTTATTTAAGTGCAAAGGAAAATTCTGCGCTGAATAATATCAGTAATATTACTGCGCTCTGGGGTGGGAAAGAAGTGATACCAGAACGCGAATTTGATATCATCCTTGCAAATATTAACCGGAATATCCTGTTGGATCAGATACCGGTTTACGCCAGTGTACTTAAAGATGGTGGTGATATTTATTTCAGCGGATTTTATGAGTCTCCTGATCTGGAGATGATTACTGAAGCCTGCAAAGCCTTAAATATATCCTATTGCGATCATAAAAAGATCGGAGATTGGGTAGCTGCACATTTTAAAAAACTAAAATGAGAATACATTTTATCGCTATAGGTGGAAGTGCAATGCACAATCTCGCGATCGCTTTACATAAAAAAGGGTTTGAAGTGACCGGATCTGATGACGCGATCTTCGAACCATCAGCAGGCAGGCTCGCACGCTTCGGGCTGCTGCCGCAGGAAATGGGCTGGCATCCTGAAAGGATCAGCGGGGAGCTGGATGCTGTCATCCTGGGTATGCATGCCTTTATTGATAATCCTGAGCTACTTCGTGCACAGGAGCTTGGACTTAAGATATATTCTTATCCGGAATATATTTATGAGCAGACTAAGGATAAGCTGAGGGTGGTAATTGGGGGAAGTCATGGTAAAACTACGATCACCTCCATGATCCTTCATGTGCTTAATTTCCATGGGAAGGATTTCGACTATCTTGTGGGAGCGCAGCTGGAAGGCTTTGATACCATGGTGAAGGTTACGGATTCTGCCCCTATGATCATTATTGAGGGTGACGAGTACCTGGCTTCACCAATTGACAGACGACCAAAATTTCATCTTTACAAAGCAAATATTGCAGTAATTAGTGGTGTGGCCTGGGATCATGTTAATGTTTTTCCTACTTTTGGGGAATATATGCTTCAATTCGAAGCATTTATTAATACGATTCAGCCCGGTGGAAAATTAATCTATTGTGAGACTGATAAAGAATTACGTAATATTGTTGAAGTGAGTAACAGTGAAATTACTAAAATAGGGTACGATATTCCTCCTCATGACGTTAAATTTGGAGTAACGCACCTACTTCCGCAAGATTTGCCGCTGAAAGTTTTTGGCGATCATAATCTGATGAATTTAAGTGCTGCGAAATTGGTTTGTAGAGAACTGGGCATAAATGAAGAAGGCTTTAATGAGGCAATAATTTCATTTAAAGGCGCTGCAAAAAGACTTGAGGTGTTATTTTCTGAAAATAACACCACAGTTTTCAAAGATTTTGCACACTCGCCCTCCAAGGTTAAGGCCACAGTTGAGGCGGTAAAGTCACAATTTGAGGAAAGAAAGTTAGTAGCGTGTGTAGAATTACACACATTTAGTAGTTTAAATAAAAATTTTTTACTACAATATGCAGATACGATGATCCAAACAGATAATCCTATCGTATATATTGATGAAAAAACATTTCAACAAAAAAAAATTACACCGTTCAGTGAAATAGATGTTCGAACAGCATTCAGAAACGATCGGCTTACTTTTTTTGATAATGCCAATACTCTTGAGCAATATTTAAGAGGATTAAATTTTAAAGATACCAACCTTCTCATGATGAGTTCGGGGAACTTTGGTGGCATGGATTTAATCAGATTGGCACGTGAGTTGAATATTTAAAAGAACAAAACACACCTAAATTTATAAAAATGAACATTATCGGTAAGAACATCAGACAGCTTCGCCAAAAAAATGGCTGGAGCCAGGGCGAAGTAGCCAAAAGACTCAACATCTCTATTCCTGCGTTTTCTAAAATTGAAACAGGAATTACAGACATCAACATTTCACGCCTTGCGCAGATCGCTAATCTTTTTGAAGTTTCTACAATGGACATCATCTCTAAAGAAGGGGAAAACCCTCAGTCAGTAAATTTCGAAGAGATCAACAATCTGAAAGCGAAACTTTCTCTAAGAGAAGAAGAGATTATCAAACTTCAGAAGAAAGTGATCGATCTTTACGAAGAGATCAGAGAAAAATAAGATTGCTCTTAAGAGAACAATTTACGCAGCGTAAGGTGCCGCTTCCCAAAAGTGGCACCTGTTGCTTCATGAATGGAGAGCATCTTATCATTAAAGTCTCCCACCCATGACAATTCAAGTTCATCATACTGCTCCATAGGCAAAACATATTCCTTGAGTTTGATGAACAATGCCGATTCAAGGCCATGCTTCTGGTAAGCAGTTTTTGTTCCCATTACAATCGCTCTCATCCTGTTTACACCCTTCCATCTGCGGTAAACAAATCTCAGTTTTTCTATCAGACCCAGTTTTCCCCTGAAATCTTTTATCATTTGATTAGCATCCGGGATAATAACTACGAATGAAGCCGGTTCTCCGTTCAAATAAGCGAACCAAATTAACTTTTCATCCATTATGGTCTCCATCTGTTTAAAACTCTCCTGAAGCGTCTCTTTTTTGATAGGCACAAAGTTTTCAAAATCTTTCCATCCATCATTGTAGATCTCCATGAGGTCCTGTACATATTTGTCCGGATTTTTCTTGGAGAAGTGTTCAAAAGTATAGCCTGGCTTATTGGCTACCCAATTGGCAATTTTTGTAAAGCGTTCAGGAAATGGTTTTCTTACAGCCAGGTGATTCGTGATTTGCTGATAAGAAGTGCTGAAACCGTAGTTTTCAAAGAAGGCTTGATAATATGCCGGGTTATAATTCATCCCGTAGGATGGGGGAGTGAATCCTTCTACTAGCAATCCCCAGAAAGTATCATTCTCGCCAAAATTGATAGGCCCGTCCATCGCCTTCATGCCTCTTTCCTTCAGCCATGATGCTGCAGTATCAAATAATAAAAATGCGGCGTCCTGGTCGTTAATGCACTCAAAGAAACCCATCCCGCCGGTTGGCTGCTCATAGTTGTAGGCCTTCTTTTGATTGATAAAAGCTGCTACCCTGCCAATTGTTTCCCCTGAGTTGTTCTGGAGTATCCATCTGGTGCATTCACCATGATTATAAAAAGGGTTTTTGGCAGGATCAAATGTTTTTTCTACATCCTGGTCCAGAGGACAGATCCAGTTTTTATCATTTTTATAAACCAGATGCGGAACCTTTAAGAACTCTCTTTTTGTTTTTGAACCAGAAACGGGGATAATTTGCATTGAAGGGGGGCTATTTTAAATAAAAAAGCATCTTATTTTAAGATGCTCTATATGTATCGGTAAGAATTATTTAGTAGTTATCGTCATCATCATCAAAGTCGTCGAACGTATCCAGATCATCAAGTGGCAGATCAAAGTCATCGTCCTCATCATCATCATAGTTTTTGTTCTTTGCTACGGAATCAAAAGAATTTTCATCAGCCATTTCCTTGTCCTGTGCCTGATCATCTAATGAACCTTTCTTTACAGATTTTTTTGGAGTTGTCATTTGTCTAAAATAAAATTGCCAGAATTATTGATAAGTTAAAAATACAAAAAAAACTTTTCAAATAGCACCGTGGCTGTCTCTATAGGTTTTTTTTTGCTCAACCAAAAATAACACAAAAAGCATTTTAAAAAAAGAACTATTTTTAAAATTGTACGCTGAATTTTTAACTGATTGCAGGTCAGATGCAAGTCATGTCAAATAATTTTTGGTCAAAAAAAAAGTGGTAAAGTTTGAGCTTTACCACTTTTAACACACAAATGAAACCTGAATTGAGATAAGTTTTAGGTTAGGTGAAAAAATATCTTTTGCCAATTCTATAAGAACGCTTTTGCAAACTTTGTTTGCTTTAATATCTATAACAAGTTTAATGCAAATTTAATCTGAAAAGAATTATAGTTAGTAAGTGGTAGGGATCATTGAGTAAACGGTAAAATACTACCTGTTTGGGATGATGATGGAGATTGTAGTGCCCGAATTGCCGTTCTGATGGATCCTGATTTGTATAGGATCTGACTCAATCTGATTGATCAGGTTTACTCTTTCCTGGGTGAGACTCATGCCTTTACTGTTATGTTTTTCATTTTTTATCCGTAAAGAATTGTCTATTCCAATACCGTCATCCGTGATCTGGATGAGCAGTGAATCTGCAGACTGGTGGTTGATCACAATAGCCAGATTTCCTCCTTCTTCCTTAGGCATCAATCCGTGCCAGATCGCATTTTCAATATAAGGCTGGAGAATCATGGATGGGATCATGGTTTCATCCTGATCAATGTCATTTGCTATGCTGAGGGTATAGTTAAACTTTTCTCCAAATCTCATTTTCTCCAAACTGAGATACAGCGTGAGGTACTCAATTTCCTCTTCAAGTGATATAAAACTCTTTGTACAGATATCCAGATTTTTTCTGATCAGCCTTGCAAAACCGGTTAGAATCTTATTTGCTGAAGAGGTGTTTTTGGTATTGATGTAATGCTGGATGGAGTTCATGACATTGAACACAAAATGAGGATTCATCATTGCTTGTAAAGCCTGCTGCTCTAGCATCAGAATTCTGTTTTTTAGTAAAAGCCGCTGCTGGTCTTTGTCCTTTTGCTGTTTGGTGACAATGACTGCGATTTTGTAAAAGCTGAAACTGGCAAGGAGCAGGATCAAAGCCATAAACCACAGGGATTGCCAGAAGTGTTCTTTCAGTACGAAACTGACGCTGACTGGTTTGCTCCACTGGCTGTTGCTTGTTCTTGCACATAGTTCAAATGTATAACTATCTGGCTCCAGTGATGAGAATTCAAGTCGCCTGCTCTTTGTTTCTGTCCATCCGCTGTTTGGGTTTAACCTGTAACGGTAGGAGATATTGTTGTTCTGGAAGTCGATCGCACTATAAAAGAAGGTAATATTATTATCCGCAGGCGCAAACACCATAGAAGTATTCAGATCGATCATCTTCTTGTTATTGAACACGGCAGAGATCAGTACTTTCGGCACTTCCTGCGATCTGTCAAATGGGTTATTCGCAAAATACACAAGGCCATGATTGGTGGCAAAGAAGGCTGTATCATTGTCGGCGTAAACTTCATTTACATCATTATCCAACATGCTGTTTGTGAAATCGAATGATTCAACCGGGTATTGATCTTTCAACAATATCCTGTTCACTGCAATATTGGTGACTACCCACACATAGCCTTCCTGCGTAAACAGCTTTTTGCAGATATTACTTGCCAGTCCGTTTTCAGTGGTGATCTGCTTCACAATTTTACCATTCCTGAAGAACAGTACACCATAGCCATCAGTAGCGAGAACCATAGTTCCATCCTGCAGGGCTTTCATGTCGTTGATCCGTGTATTCAGTATCCCGCTTTCCTGAAGGAAATGATGTGTTTTTCTATTGGAAAATTCTGAAAATCCGGCGGTATTGGAGAACCAGAGATGACCAGACTGATCATAGTAAACCCTGTACGACCGCCCGCTGAAAAAGTTTTCTCCCTCCTTGTAGGCTGCCGCTGAAAAGCTAAAATTGCTCATAGGCTGCTCAAGCACAACGATTCCTGACGATAAAGCCAGCGCCAACTGATTGTTTTTACTGATACTGAAGTTTTTCAAGACAAAATTGCTGTTATTCAGTTCGCGGAGATAGCGGGGATTTCCAGTGGATTTTCCCGAAATATCCAGGATACCCAGCTCGTAATCCGAGGAGAAGAACACTTTTTTTCCACTGGAATCCACAGCCATTTGCTTGATGGCACTAAATCTGTTACCGGGTAGGTTTACGCAGCTTACTGTATACCCCGGTCTGCTGAGGATATTGATGGTACCATGATCCATACCCATCCACAGCCTGTTATACCTGTCTTTCATCAGGCTCTTGATACCGTTATTGCTTAAGCCATGGGTCTGATCCACCATGTAGATCCGTTTAGACTTCTCTGGTAGCATGTAGATCCCGTTATTGGTAGTGAACCACATATTTCCTTTAATGTCCCTGATCACCTGGGTAGTCTGCACATTGGAGAGGTACTGTATGCGGTGTCCATGTCTGTCGATAAAACTGACGCCTGCATTATTAGCCAGCCACAAGCCCTCATGATTGTCAGCAAAAAAATACCCCGGATTATTACTTAGCAAAGCAGTGTCTACGGGCAGAGTTAGTTTTTGCCGGTCTCCCTCCCTGAGGGAAAGTCCGTTCTCAGTTAGCAGGAGTAGCGTTTTATCCTGCCGGTGTAATGTCGTTTTAAAGGACAGCAAACCGGTAGGCTGTTTGAAATTGACAAAGGTATTGCCCTTGTACAGATGATGCGCATTAGCGCTCAGTGCCCAAAGTCGCTCAGCTTTATCTTCATACATGACCGTACTGATAAACTGGCTTGAATTATTGCCTGATACATATTTGATGATAGACTTACCGTTCCATTTCACCAGCAGGTTTTTGTTGGTTCCAAACCACATGTTGCCTTTGCTGTCTTCGAAAAAAGAGATCACAATACTTTTGAAGTTCAAAAGTTTTAATGCGGTGTCGTTTCTTTCATTGAAGATCTTACCATTGTAAAAGTAGCTGAGCTGTCCATTTAAGGCAGACATCCAGATTCTACCCTTATGGTCTTCGTGAAGCTTGATCACCTGATTGTCTGGTAATCCGTCGTCTATAGAGAAAGTCTCAAAAACTTTACCGTCGAAGCGGCATACACCGGCGTCTGTGGCCACCCATATATAACCCTTTTTATCCTGTAAAGTGTAATAACAGCTATTACTGGGAAGACCATCCTTGGTGTTAAAATGTTTGACAAAAGTGGTTTGTCCGTAGCTCCTGCTGCAACAAAAGACGATATAGATCAGGATATACAGGCGTAAATGGCGCATGTTATTTATCGTTGGTAAAACGGGTATAAGATTTGACTTTCTCTACGAAAATACTTGCTCTCCGGCGGGATACAGCAATTTTCTCTCCGTTTTTCAACACCACTTCCAGTCCGTTTCTGGAATTGTATTCTTTCAGATAATTCAGATTGACGATGCTTGATTTATGGATCCTTACAAATTGATCTTCGGGAAGAATTTCTTCATATTCCTTGAGTACCCGGGATACTGTGATCTTCTCCCTGTTGTCCAGATGAAAAACTGAATAGTTACTGTCAGCTTCAATTCTGATGATCTCATTCAGTTCGATGAGTGTATAGCCCTGCCCGTTTGGGAGGCTCAACTTACGAATTTCTGCACCGTCATTCAATGTGGAAGATAAATTTTTCAATCGCTCTTTTTTATCTGTTTCCAGATCATTTTCTCCAATAATGGCAGATGCTTTATCCACTGTTTCTTTAAGCTCATCGATGTCAATCGGTTTCAGTAAATAATCCAGCGCATTTGCTTTAATTGCCTTCAGTGCATACTGGTCGAATGCAGTTGTAAAAACCACCTGTGAATTATTTTTTTTTGCCTCTGCAATGAGCTCAAAGCCATTTTTACCTGGCATGGCGATATCCAGAAAGATCAGGTCAATATCAAAATTAGAAAGCAGTTCTGTGGCTTCATCTACAGATTTTGCAATCCCGCAGATGTGTACATTTTCGCAGTTATTCTGTAAAAGGAAATAAAGAGAAGAACGCGCAAATTCTTCGTCATCAACAATAATCACATTCAGCACAGGCAGGTATTTTATGAACGTGAATTTAACAAAAATAGGCGACTTAAGAATTTTTTATTCAATCTGCAAAAACCGGATGAATTTTTCCCGCGTATGTCACATTAAAGACATGAATTGTTCTACACGAAAATGAAACTTTAAATAAATTAAAACCTCAACTAAAAAATCAACTACTTATGAAAAATTTTCAACAAGAAGATCAGGATTTGCTGCATAAAGAAAGTGGTATACTCACTGCTCCGCTGCAACGCCGTTCTTTCCTTCAGTTCGCTGGAGCAGGAGCTGCCGGAATAGCCTTGATGGCTGCCGGATGTAAAAAAGACGATGGAAGTGAAGGACTCAGACTTTCAGGTGCTGTAGACCTTGGATCAGGTGATGTAGGTATCCTTAATTATGCTTATGCGCTTGAGCAATTGGAAGCTGCGTTTTATGATGCAGTAGTAAAAACTCCCTACTCTGGTATTTCTGCTACAGAGCTTGCATTGTTAACCGATATCAGAGATCACGAGTTAGCGCACAGAGAATTCTTTAAAAAAGCCCTGGCAGGTAATGCAATTGTGGGTCTTGAAGTAAACTTCAGTGCAATTAATTTTACGCAAAGAGCAAGTGTACTGGCCACAGCCAAAGCATTTGAAGATCTGGGTGTATCTGCCTACAATGGTGCTGGTAAATTGATCAAAAGCGCTGATTATTTAGTGCTTGCGGGCAAAATCGTTTCAGTAGAGGCAAGACATGCTGCACTGATCCGTGATTTGATTGAAAATGGAACCTTTGCCAACTCTGAAGTTGTTGATGCAAACGGACTGGATAAAGCAAGAACACCTTCAGAAGTGCTGACTATCGCAGCACCATTTATCAAAACTAAAATTAACGCAGGTAACTTACCATCTTAAATAAGAAATCATGAATATCATCAATATATTAGACGAAATTGAAAAAGTGGATGGCGAGATCTATGAGCGCATCAATCCACGCAGGGCTGCAATGAAACAATTTTACAACTTAGGTTCTAAAATGGCTGTTGCTGCAGTGCCACTTGCCCTGGGTTCTATGTTTAAAAAAGCGTACGGACAGACTTCATCATCTGTAATTGAAGTACTGAATTTTGCACTTACACTGGAATATCTTGAATATTTCTTCTACCAGCAGGGTAGTGCGGCACCTGGATTAATTCCTGCAGGTACACCAGCGGTTGCAGCAATCAATACCATCCGTGATCATGAGCTCGCTCACGTTAACTTACTGAGAACAGCGATTACTTCTTCGGGCGGTACTCCGGTAACTTTTACAGCAGCTAATTTTGATTATACTGCCAAAGGTACTTTTCCAACTGTATTCACTAACTATCCAATTTTCCTTGCAGTTGCACAGGCTTTTGAAGATACAGGAGTAAGAGCTTACAAAGGTCAGGCACCAGCATTGATGGGAAGCCCAAGTGTATTACAAACGGCTCTGCAGATCCATTCTGTAGAAGCACGTCACGCTTCACATATCCGTCAGATGCGTAAAGCGCCAGCTGGTGGAGGTGTTACAGCCCTGAAACCATGGATCACCGGTGCGAACGACAGTGGTGTTCCACAGGTTGATGCTGTATATAAAGGTGAAGACAACGTAGTTCAGGCAGGTGTAAATATTCCAAGCTTAGGAGTATCTACAGCAGCAGCTACAGAATCATTTGACGAATTCCTGGTAAAAGCAGATGTACTTGCTATTGCTTCGTTATTTATCAGATAATATTAGTTTGTTTAGGTTTAAAATGAAGAAGAGGGCAATTGCCCTCTTTTTTTATACCTTTTATATTAGTAAGTGATGACTTGTTCTTCAAGTTGTTCAGGAAGGTCACGGTAGTTATACTGCTGTCCTCTCAGCTGCGGTTCAAAACCGGCTTCTCTGATGGCATCCTGTATACCTTTGGCCGTAAAACGATGCGGAGCACCAGCAGCAGAAACCACGTTTTCCTCGATCATGATCGAGCCAAAATCATTTGCACCCGCATGAAGACAAAGCTGCGCTACATTTTTACCCACAGTAAGCCATGAGGCCTGTATATTTTTGATATTGGGAAGCATAATCCTGCTCAGTGCCAGCATTCTGATATATTCATCACCCGAAACATCATTCGTGATACCTCTCAGACGTTTCAATAAAGTACCATCATCCTGGAAAGGCCATGGAATAAAAGCTAAAAATCCTTTGGCATGCTCTGGTTTTTCACTCTGTACTTCCCTGATCCATACGAGGTGTTCAAAACGTTCGTCTATAGTTTCAACATGACCAAACATCATCGTTGCCGAAGTTGTAATATCCAGCTGGTGTGCTGCACGCATGACATCAAGCCATTCCTGTCCGCCGCATTTTCCTTTGGAGATCAGTCGTCTTACCCTGTCATTCAGGATTTCTGCTCCAGCGCCTGGTAAGGAGTCCATTCCTGCGACTTTCAATGCGCTTAAAACCTCTGTATGCGACAGTTTCTCCAGTTTCGCAACGTGGGCAATCTCAGGCGGGCCCAGTGCATGTAACTTGAGATCAGGATAAAGTTCTTTTAATTTTCTGAAAAGATCGGCATAGAAGTTTAGGCCCAGGTCAGGATGATGACCACCCTGCAGCAGCAGCTGATCGCCCCCAAGGCGGAAAGTTTCTTCAATCTTCACCTTATAGGTTTCAATATCTGTAATATAGCTATCTTCATGACCGGGTCTTCTGAAAAAATTGCAAAACTTGCAATTGGCAATACATACATTGGTGGTATTGACATTGCGATCGATCTGCCAGGTGACTTTACCACTTGGTACTTGCTTTTTTCTCAATTCATTGGCCACAAAAGACAATTCGGCAGTTGAGGCATTCTCATATAAGAATACACCTTCCTCTTTTGTGAGAAAGTCAAATTGCAGCGCACGTTGTAATAAATCAGCAGTATTCATATCAGCAGTATTCATAATGCAAATATAAGCTAAGTTCTGCTCTTTTTATTTCACAAGATTATCACATTAAGCCTTAAAGCAGGGCAGAGCTGATTTTTTTTGTGTCATAATGTGTTTGTCGCCTCTGGAATATTTAGCACATTTAGCCAAAATCATAATGCTTATATTTGGCAGAATTATAAATTTTTTATGGTAGATTTCAATCGTTTTACATTAGCTAATGGCCTTCGCGTTCTCGTACATGAGGATGATACCACGCCGATGGCTGTACTAAATATTTTATATGACGTTGGTGCCAGAGATGAAGAAGAGGATAAAACCGGATTTGCACATCTTTTTGAGCACCTGATGTTTGGTGGCTCGGTAAACATACCGAGTTATGATGAGCCCCTGCAAAGAGTAGGAGGTGAGAACAATGCCTTCACCAGCAATGATATTACCAATTATTATATCACACTGCCTGCTACAAATATCGAAACCGCTTTCTGGCTGGAGAGCGACAGGATGCTGAGCCTGGCCTTCTCAGAAAAAAGTCTCGAAACACAGCGAAATGTTGTTTGTGAAGAGTTTAAACAGCGATACCTGAATCAGCCTTATGGCGATGTATGGCTGAAGCTAAGACCGCTTGCCTATCAAAAACACCCGTACAAATGGGCAACAATAGGACAAGACCTGGCTCAGATTGAAAATGCTTCTATGGAAGATGTGAAAGCCTTTTTTCATAAACATTATAATCCTCAGAATGCCATTTTGGTAGTGGGAGGAAACGTGAAGACTGAAGATGTTAAGGTGCTGGCTGAGAAATGGTTTGCTCCAATCCCTGCAGGAAACAAGTATACCAGGAATTTACCAAAAGAGCCATTACAGACTGCTGAGCGCAAAGAAACTGTTATAGCTAAAGTGCCGCTAAATGCTTTTTACATGGCCTTCAAAATGCCGGCACGCAGAGACCAGACTTACCAGACCTATGATCTCATGGCTGATATCTTATCGCAGGGACAGTCTTCGCGACTTTACAACAGCCTGCTCAAAGAACAGCAGTTGTTTAGTGATATCCATGCATATATCACCAGCAGTATGGATGAAGGTTTATTCATCGTGGAGGGTAAACTGAGTGAAGGGGTAGCCATGGAGGTTGCCGAGGCTGCCGTTTGGGCAGAACTCAACAAAATTGCGACTGAAGAGGTAACCGAGACCGAACTGACGAAAGTCAAAAACAAATCGGAATCTATCATGGTATTTGCCGAGATGAGTTTGCTTGATAAGGCCATGAACCTTGCTTACTATGAATTGCTGGGTGATGCAGCCGGTTTGAATACGGAGATAGATAAGTATCTGGCTGTTGATGCGGCTAAGATTCATGATGCCGCAAAAAAGACTTTCGTGAGAGAGCAATGTTCAACTTTATATTACTTAACATCCGACAATGCTTGACCGTACACTAATACCTGAGTCTAAACAGGTAAACGATATCAATTTTATTTCCCCTCAAAAACAGGAACTGGACAATGGAATCAGGGTTTTTACCGTCAATGCCGGTAAACAGAAGCTGGTTAGGATAGAACTTGTTTTTGAAAATGTTAACTGGAAAGAGTCAAATCCATTACAGGCTATTGCTGTTAGCCATCTGATCAATAACGGAACGAAAACATTAAGTGCCAGGGAAATTGCCGATAAGGTGGATTACTATGGTGCTTTCCTTCAAACTGATTATGGTGCCGACCAATCCAGTATCAAAGTATATACGCTTAATAAACACCTTGAAGCTGTGCTGCCAATTTTATGGTCTGTGCTGAATGAAAGTATCTTTCCACAGCAGGAGCTGGATATTTTTAAACAAAATCAGCAGCAATCCTTAAAGGTAAGTTTGCAGAAGAACGACTTCATTGCGAGAAAGAACTTTGCAAATGCCATATTTGGCAATTCTGCCTATGGCTCCAATATCGAGGTTGCAGATTACCAGGCGATACAGCGTGAAGAACTGACGTCTTACTTCAGTGCGGCATACAAACCTGAGAACTGTACCATCTTTGTAGCAGGTAAATTTGAGGATCAGGAATTCAATATCCTGAATTCCATTTTTGGACAGGAATGGCACAACAAGGATGCATCGGTGATCAATCATTTCTCTTTTGATTCATCTTTAAAAGGGGAAATATTTATTGAACGCCCTGAGGCGATACAATCTGCTATCCGGATGGGGCTGAGAAGTTTAAACAGGACTCATGCTGATTTTCCTGCTTTTCAGGTAATGAACTGTCTGCTGGGTGGTTATTTCGGGTCCAGGCTGATGGCCAATATCCGTGAAGACAAAGGTTATACTTACGGTATTGGTTCTGCCATCGTATCTATGAAAGACGCCGGGTATTTCTTTATCGCTACCGAAGTTGGTGCCGACGTTTGTACAAACGCGCTGGTTGAGATTGAGAAGGAAATTGAATTGCTTAAATCTGAAACTGTTGCAGATGAGGAACTAGACCTGGTAAGAAACTATATGCTGGGCTCAATGCTGGGCAGTTTGGAAAATGCTTTTTCACATGCTGATAAATTCAAAAATATCTACTTCTCCGGATTGAGTTATGACTACTATGATAATTATATCAAAACGGTTAAGACCATTACGCCTGAAGAGATCAAAAACCTGGCTAACAGGTATCTGACTACGGAAGAATTTACCAGAGTTATTGTAGGTAAAAAATAAGTTGTACTGGCTAATTAACTTTAGCCAGTATCTTCCTCTTTTTTTAGCGCTCTGATTATTGTCAGTTTCTCCTCATATTCGCTTCATTGCTTAAAACAATTTCGGATTCGCAATAATTTGTTTACCTTTGCCCGGCAAGTAATAACTCCTAATTATTTGCTATGCAACTCGATCCCCAAAAATTTATTGCTGAAGGCCTGACATACGATGACGTATTATTGGTTCCTTCCTATTCTGAAGTTCTTCCACGTGATGTAGACACCGGAAGTTACCTGACGAAAAAAATCCGTATAAATGTACCTATAGTATCTGCTGCGATGGATACCGTTACTGAGTCGGGCTTAGCTATTGCTATTGCGCAAGCCGGCGGTATTGGTATTCTGCACAAAAATATGAGCATTGCACGCCAGGCTGAAGAAGTCAGCAAAGTGAAACGCTCTGAAAGTGGTATGATCCAGGATCCTGTAACACTTCGTGCAGACGCAGTGATCGCAGATGCTTTCCAGATCATGACCAAATACAAAATTGGCGGTATCCCTGTCATTGATAACGACAACAAACTTGTGGGTATCATTACTAACCGCGATCTGCGTTTCCAAAAAGATATGCAACGTCCGGTATCTGAAGTCATGACCAGTGAAAATCTGATCACTGCTCCTGAAGGTACAACGCTTATTCAGGCTGAAGAAATCTTACAGGACTACAAAATTGAAAAGCTCCCGGTGATCAGCAAAGACGGTCATCTTGCAGGACTGATCACTTTCAAAGATATCCAGAAATATAAAAACTATCCTAAAGCTTGTAAAGACGAGCGTGGCAGGTTGAGAGTTGGTGCTGCCGTTGGGGTTGCTGCCGACAATATTGACCGTGTAGCTGCTTTGGTTCAGGCCGGTGTAGACGTAGTGACGGTAGATACTGCACACGGACACTCCAAAGGTGTAATCGAGATGGTAAAAGCGATTAAAGCACGTTTCCCTGAACTACAGGTGATCGCAGGTAATATCGCTACTGCTGATGCAGCAAGAGCACTCGCAGAAGCTGGTGCTGATGCTGTAAAAGTTGGTATCGGTCCGGGCTCTATCTGTACCACAAGAATCATAGCAGGTGTGGGAGTACCTCAGCTATATGCAGTTTATGAATGTGCCCAGGCTTTGAAAGGAACAGGTATTCCTGTAATTGCCGATGGTGGTATCAAACAAACAGGGGATATCGTTAAAGCACTCGCTGCGGGAGCAAGCTCA
The DNA here is from genome assembly GCF_026239695.1 of Pedobacter sp. MC2016-15. Classification (GTDB taxonomy): domain Bacteria; phylum Bacteroidota; class Bacteroidia; order Sphingobacteriales; family Sphingobacteriaceae; genus Pedobacter. The sequence continues at coordinate 502,086 of NZ_JAPIVS010000004.1, forward strand.
ATCATGGCTGGATCCTTATTTGCAGGAGTAGAAGAATCACCGGGTGAGACTATCATTTACGAAGGTCGTAAGTTTAAATCTTACCGGGGTATGGGTTCTGTTGAAGCGATGCAGGTAGGATCTAAAGACCGTTATTTCCAGGATGAAGAAGATGTAGTTACTAAACTTGTTCCTGAAGGTATCGTTGGCCGTGTTCCATATAAAGGTACACTGTCAGAGGTGATCTATCAATATGTTGGTGGACTGAGAGCAGGAATGCACTATTGCGGTGCTGCTACAATTGAACAACTTCAGGCAGCAAAATTTGTCCGCATTACTGCTGCCGGAATGAGGGAGAGTCACCCACATGATATCTCTATCACTAAGGAAGCTCCAAACTATTCACGTTAATAGAACTTTTAATATACTATTGAAATCATCTCAAGCCTCAGGCCGCTGAGATGATTTTTTTATTTATAACCTAAATTATCTCTCTGTTTATGAAATCAATATGTGTGTATTGCGGCGCCAATTTCAATGGCGATCCATTGTTGTCAAAGGCTGTTGAAGATCTTGCAGCCGCTTTTGCTGATCAGCAGATCCGTTTAATTTATGGTGGTGGCAGTCTTGGTGTGATGGGTATGATTGCTGATGGAGTGTTGAAGAAAAAGGGCCTGGTTACAGGAGTAATCCCCCAGTTCCTTCTCGATCTTGAAGTAGGAAACATGGAGGTAACCGAGCTGATCATCACAGAGAATATGCATCAGCGTAAACAAAAAATGGCTGACCTCGCTGATGGCTTTATCATTCTTCCCGGAGGTTTCGGAACACTCGAAGAGTTTTTTGAGGTACTCACCTGGCTGCAGTTGGGGCTGCATCGCAAAGCTATCGGTGTTTTAAATGTGAATGGTTTCTATGACCATCTTTTTGCGCAGTTGGATGTAATGGTTGAGCAACGCATGCTGAAAGCAGATCACAGGAAACTGGTGATCGACTCGGATCAGCCAGGCGTCCTGCTGCGGAAGATGAAAGCATTTACTACAGTTCCGGATCCTTTGTGGCCCAAAGATAGAGATCTGATCTAAGTCTTCATTTCAGCGACTGACGATTTCCTTATCCGGAAGCAGATTACTTCATATTATGGTATCTTCAACAGCGGTCGGAATTCGTCTCAACCACATAACTGCACTATACCTTCTATACCCCAACTATACGATAACTTTAGGACAATAATACCGCATCTATACCATTTTGGTATTGTTGTGGTATTATTGTGGTATTGGTAGGGTATAGAAGCTATGGACTGCAGACGGTTTTGTGATGATTCTCCTATGCTTAAAGTAATACCTGAACATGGGTGTATCAATGACAATAACCCTGTTTAGCAAAACGTTAATTATCTCTGATTTTCCGTAATTTCAGAGATAACCTTTATCTTGCCTCAATGGATATCGAATTCAATAAAAACGAAGACGTCAATAAACAGCTGGTTTACGAAGTGAAAACCGGGCTTAAGACTATATATAAAGGTGGTGGGGAAAAGAGTGCGGCCAAACAAAAGGAAAAAGGTAAAATGCTGGCTAGAGAACGTGTCAGTTACCTGGTCGACGAAGGTACAGAGTTCCTGGAAATAGGAGCTTTCGCAGCAGAGGGCATGTACGCAGAGCAGGGTGGTTGTCCTTCAGCAGGTGTAGTGACTGGTATTGGTTATGTATCTGGCAGGCAGTGTATGATCGTTGCCAATGATGCTACTGTTAAAGCTGGTGCCTGGTTTCCGATGACCGCAAAGAAAAATCTTCGCGCACAGGAAATTGCGATGGAGAACCGTTTGCCGGTGATCTATCTCGTTGACAGTGCCGGCGTGTATCTGCCCATGCAGGATGAAATCTTTCCTGATAAGGAACATTTTGGACGTATGTTCAGAAACAATGCGATGATGTCTGCCGATGGGATTGTCCAGATCTCGGCAATCATGGGTTCCTGTGTTGCTGGCGGAGCATATCTGCCAATCATGAGTGATGAGGCGATGATTGTTGATGGTACTGGTTCTGTATTTCTCGCGGGTTCCTATCTGGTAAAATCCGCTATCGGAGAGGATGTGGATAATGAAACCCTTGGTGGTGCTACCACGCATTGCGAGATATCGGGCGTTACGGATTATAAACATCCCAATGATCAGGCCTGTCTGGATAGTATCAAAAATATTATGAGTATGCTGGGGCAGCCAGAAAATGCCGGTTTCAGCAGGATAAAGCCTGCCGCTCCCAGACTTGATCCTCAGGAGCTATATGGCCTGCTTCCTGAAAACAGGGAAAAGCAATATGATATGCATGAAATCATATACAGGCTAACAGATGATTCTGAATTTGAAGAATATAAAAAGGAATATGGACAAAGTATCATTTGTGGCCTGGGTAGAATTGACGGCTGGGCAGTAGGCATTGTCGCCAACCAGAGAAAAGTCGTGAAATCAAAAAAAGGAGAGATGCAATTTGGCGGAGTTATCTATTCTGACAGTGCAGACAAAGCCGCACGTTTTATCATGAACTGCAACCAGAAGAAAATCCCGCTGGTCTTTCTGCAGGACGTTACCGGTTTTATGGTAGGCAGCAGATCTGAACAGGGTGGGATTATCAAGGATGGAGCAAAAATGGTAAACGCAGTAGCAAATTCCGTGGTTCCTAAATTTACGATTGTAATCGGCAATTCCTACGGTGCAGGAAACTATGCGATGTGTGGAAAGGCATACGATCCACGGTTGATCTATGCCTGGCCAACAGCAAAAATTGCAGTAATGGGTGGCTCACAGGCTGCAAAGACATTACTACAAATACAAGCAGCTTCACTGAAAGCCAGAGCTGAGGTGATTACCCCGGAGAAAGAGGCAGAAATGCTGAAGGAAATTACAGAAAAATACGATAGCCAAACCACTCCCTACTACGCTGCGGCAAGGTTATGGGTGGATGGAATTATTGATCCGCTGGAAACACGTAAAGTGATTTCTATGGGTATTGAAGCCGCTAATCAGTCGCCAATAAAAAGACAATTCAATGTCGGAATTATCCAGACCTAGTTGCTAAATTTGATATTAATATGAAGAGAATAATTTTTTGTTTCCTGCTTTTTGCAGGCAGCATTAATACTGCATTTAGCCAGGTTAAAACGATTTTACTTGATGCGCGTGATCGTATCGTAGCAGACTCTACCCTGGCCATCAACTATGCAGTTTTTGGAAAGGTGGAGGGAGATACTGTTTATACCTTTAAAAAATTTGATTTCGATGGTGTTCTGCTTACCTCTGGCACTTTTAAGGACGACAGTCTGCAGGTACCTCACGGTCAGTTTGTCTATTATGACTGGATTACTCCTGATAATAACTACACGAACCTGGGCTATGAAATCAATGGGAAAGCCCGTTATGTTGTGTTGAGCGGAAAGTATATCAATGGTCTGCGTACCGGTAAATGGCTTAGCTTTTATGCCGACGGAAAAGTGAAACAGATGGCAACTTATGTACAGGGAGATTTAAACGGTCTGTACCAGTCTTACGATAATAATGGAACAGTACAGATTTCTGGTTTATATGCCAGCGGAAAGAAGAATGGTACATGGGCAATGCGGGGCGGTAAACAGGAAGATGAATATGTAGACGATAAACTCATCTCTTCACTGAGTGGCAGGAAACTGCGCGATAAGCAGGCACAGGGCAAAAATGTCAATTAAGCAGATGAACCTTTTGCGCATTCTCATATTAAAGCGTAATTTTGTATATTAATTAATCCCGGGTAATTTTCAACGCATATATTAATGCTGGTACCTCAGGGCTTATCATAGAAAAAATATTATGGACACTACTCAAGAAATAGAACACGTTCAATGCCTTATCATTGGTTCGGGACCTGCGGGATATACTGCTGCAATTTATGCTGCAAGGGCAGATCTTAAACCAGTATTATATACCGGAATGGAAGCTGGGGGACAACTGACACAGACTACTGATGTTGATAATTTTCCGGGATATCCCAGCGGTGTGATGGGGCCTGAAATGATGGAAGATTTCCGCAAGCAGGCAGAGAGATTTGGAACTGACATCCGTTTCGGTTATGTAAGTTCAGTAGATTTCTCTTCAATGCCACATAAAGTAGTGGTAGACGAGATCAAAACAATTACAGCTGATACCGTAATTATCTCTACAGGTGCTACTGCTAAGTGGCTGGGTTTACCAAGTGAGTCTCATTACAATGGTTTCGGTGTTTCGGCCTGTGCAGTTTGTGATGGTTTCTTTTTCAGGAATCAGGATGTAGCCATCGTGGGAGCGGGTGATACTGCTGCCGAAGAAGCAACATATCTGGCTAAATTATGTAAAAAAGTATATATGCTTGTTCGCCGTGATGAGTTCAGGGCTTCCAAAGCTATGGTAAACCGTGTATTGAATACACCAAATATCGAAGTGATCTATAACTCAGAGGCTAAAGAAGTATTAGGTAACGGTAAGAACGTAACAGGTCTGAGAATCCATAACAACCAGACAGGTGAGGAGTCTGATCTTGCAGTTGAAGGTTTCTTTGTGGCTATCGGTCATAAACCGAATACTGATATGTTTAAGGGATGGCTGGAAATGGATGATACAGGTTATTTAAAAACCATTCCAGGTAGTACCAAAACAAATATTGAAGGTGTTTTTGCCTGCGGAGACGTACAGGATCACTATTATCGTCAGGCCATTACTGCTGCCGGTTCAGGATGTATGGCTGCACTAGATGCTGAACGCTACCTGGCTGCCAGGGAAGATGAAGTAAAAGTGCTTTCGTAAGTAATCTGACACTGCGATAATTAAGCTATTTAGCTGTTAAATTAATTGGGCCTGCTGGTTTGAACTTGCAGGCCCAATTGATTATTTATAGTCTTATGACAGTTATATATGTCTGCGCAATATGTCAGCTCATTTTAATTGCTTAATTCTGTTAGTAATTTTAGATAAGTTATGTCTCCTGAATCCCTGACTTAATATTTTGCTGTTCTATATTGCAATATTATGGTCAATTCAACGACACATTTGCTGTAAACTTCGGATAAGGTTGATTTTCTGATATATAAATCATAAATTCAGTTTGCAAAGTTGATAAAACGTTTTAACATACCTATTTTGATAGAAAAAGGAAGTGATTTAAAGATACTATGGACTAAAATAGCATGTGATAATGACCATAAGTCATTTGAACATTTCTTTTTGATCTACAATACCCGGCTGATTAAGTTCTGTGAATTGTATGTTAATAAAAAAGAAATAGCTGAGGAAATAGTTGCTGATGTTTTTGTTAGCTTCTGGAATCAGCGGATAAAAATGCTGGAAGTAGAGAATCTGGAAACTTATATCTTTATTTCGGTAAAAAACCGTTCTCTGAATCATCTGAGAAAAAATGCAGCTGTGCAGCTTGTTGAGATCGAAGATACCCATAGCGAAATTGTAGCGTATAGTAACCCTGAGGCTGAGATCGAAAGGAAAGAACTATTCTTTAAGCTTGATCAGGCTATCGATACGCTGCCGCAACAGTGTAAAATTATCTTCCAGCTTGTCAAAGAAGATGGAATGAAGTACAAAGAGGTAGCTGAAATACTTAATATTTCCCATAAAACAGTGCAGACGCAAATATTGAGGGCAATGAAAAAGCTCAGCGTAGAGATGAGCCCTTATCTAAGCGTGAAGAACCTCCTGTCAAAATTTGTATAATACTATATATAGTATACAATTTCTTTTCTAAGATCATCTGGCTTCGCCTGAAAAAGATTAGCCTGCTAACGATGCTGCCTGCTGCTGAAGCGCAGCAGAAGGCATCTACAGCAGGCTAATCTTTTTCTGAGCGTATTCTGTAGCGTTGTGGCCTTCACAATCGCCTTATATTAGCTTCACATTAATATATTCCTCCCTTTTTAAAGTAATTGCTAATAAATGAGGTTGGTTTTGAGTATTTAATGTTGAAATGTGTCATTTCGAATTGATTCCGTTGTATTTATTGCTGTAAATGCGCGTATAAATAGCATATTTTATTCTGTTTTATATTTTTTTGATTAAATAAAGCTCAAAGTGTATGAGGTTTTTGATAAAATAGGTGATTCTTATAATTTTAATCGTTAAAAATATAGCTAAGTGTCAAAAATACACTATCTATTTAAAATTATTTTTAATTCTTGTAAGCATTTGATAAAAGATCCGTGTCTATATAGGTGAACGCTCTTAAAAGAAAGCTGAATGGGAAAAGATAGATTTATTGAGTTGCTTACCAAAGATCTGACCGGAGAAATCTCGGTGGATGAAAAGCGCGAATTAATCTATTTACGGGGAGAGCCATTTTATGACAGGAAAGAAGAAGATCTGCTGAGGGCATACTGGTCAAACAGCCACAAAGCCGAATATGACAGCAGTTCGCTTTTTAAACGTATCCAGCAGAAGATAGACAGCGGTGAGACAGGAGAAGAGTCTTTGCTGCCAGCATATGAATTTGCTGATCATGTGGAAGAGGAAGTATCATCTGCCCCTATATTAAACTGGATGTCTAAATCAGCTGCGGTCTTACTGATGGCCTGCTGCATTTTTTTTGTATACCATAGTTTTCTTACCTACAGAAAAGAGCTGCTGATCAAAGAAACCCCAAAAGGAGTTCGTTCTGTCTTTACCCTCACTGATGGAACAGAGATCCGCCTGAATGCCGATAGCAGGCTGGAATATCCTGCTCACTTTTCTGATTCTACCAGGGAGGTGTTTCTGATTGGGGAAGCTTTTTTTGATGTAAGCAAGGATGCAGCACATCCCTTTATTATCCATACAAAGGATATGGATATAAAGGTACTCGGTACTACTTTTAACGTTAAAGCCTATTCTAACGAAAGACTTACAGAAACGACCTTATTAAACGGTGCGATTACAGTGACACTGAATAACCTGTCCAAGAAGCAGATCTATTTGAAACCCTCGCAAAAACTTGTGTTCAGAAATCTTCGTAGTGATAATAGGAGGGTTGCCCTAACCAATAATGACATTGATACATCGATGAGACAGCTCACTTATTTTGAGCCTGATCATGCTACCATAATAGAAACCTCCTGGACAAACAATAAACTGACTTTCAAAAATGAAGATTTCTCCACTCTTGCCAGAAGTATGGAAAGATGGTACAATGTTGACATCAGTTTCGACAGCGAGAATCCAAAACAACTAAGATTTACCGGCATCATTGAAAAAGAAAATATTGGCGAGGCACTAAGGGCACTCCAGTTAACAGAGAAGTTTAATTACACCATCAACGATTCTGCAATCAGAATCTTTTAAGCATAACAACTAATAAATAAACAAAACAGTAACAACTAACCCAGATTATATGAGAGAGATTTCCACGTAGCAACGACATGCGGGAGTAAGCCAATCCCAAATCGAGCAAAAAAACCAATTGTCTAATATTTAATCTTCCTCAGGGAAGATTGGATTATCACGCTAAAATAACTAGTATGAAATTTTTATCGCGCTTAAAACGCGCAGTGCCTAAAAATGCGCCAGCCAAATCACTGGCCGTAATTAAAGTTACATGCGGACTGCTGCTTACACTCAATCTGAGTGCAGTTGCCGGTGTATACTCACAGAAGAGAATATCTGTAAAGGTAAACTCTGCAGAATTTACAGATGTGCTTGCACAAATCGAAGCTAAGTCTGAATACAGGTTCATGTTCAGCAACCGTAAAATTCCTGCAGGAAAAACGATCAGTTTGGATGTAACTGATAAGGATGTACCATATATCCTTACTGAAGCCCTTAAAAATACTGGCTTTACTTTCAATGTTCTGGCAAACAACCTGGTAGTTATCGTACCTGCTGGCCAGAAAGCTGATGTTGTTGTTACAGGTAAAGTAACTGATGAAACTGGTTTACCAGTTATCGGTGCTTCTGTACAAATTAAAGGTGGTAAAGGTGGCGCGACTACAAACGCTGAAGGTATGTTCTCACTGAGCGTGCCAGATAATGCTGTGCTGATCGTATCTTATATCGGTTATGCTCCACAGGAAATTCCTGTAAACGGCAGAACTACGATTAATGTTAGCATCAAACCAAATGCAAATGACCTGAATGAGGTTGTAGTTACTGCTTTGGGTATCACTAAAGACCAGAAGACCTTAGGTTATTCTGTAACTAAAGTTGATAGCGAAGTGATGACTAAAGCAAGGGAATCTAACGTTGCCAACTCATTAAGCGGCCGTGTGGCTGGTTTGAGTGTAGGTGGTACAAGTGGAGGTCCTGGTGCATCAGCAAGATTAAACATCCGTGGTGCTACATCATTTACAGGTAGTACTACTCCTTTGATCGTTATCGACGGTGTGCCGATCGATAACTCACAAAGGGGAACTGGTGCTGGTCAGTATGGTGGATCTGACGGTGGTGATGGTTTCAGCAACATCAACCCTGATGACGTAGAAAGCATGACAGTACTGAAAGGTTCTACGGCTTCTGCATTATACGGTGCAAGAGCTGCAAACGGTGTAATTAACATTACTACAAAAACTGGTAAAAAAGGTAAAGCACAAATTGAGTACAATGCCAACTTACAGTTTGATAAAGCCGTTGATAATTCTGACTACCAATATGAGTACGGTCAGGGACAACTGGGTGCAAGACCTACAAATCAAAACTCTGCAATTAGCTCAGGTTTGTACTCGTGGGGAGCAAGACTGGACGGAGCGCCAACTATTGCTGCTGACGGTCAGCTTCACCCTTATTCAGCTGTAACCAACAATGTAAGTACATTCTATCGTACAGCACCAAGTTTGACCAACAGTATCTCAGTTGCTGGTGGTGGCGATAAAGGAACGTACCGTTTCTCTGCTGCTAATCTGGATGCAAAATCAGTATTGCCAAACAGTGGCCTGGTAAGAAAAACTTTCAACTTCAGTACCAATCAACAACTGAGTGATAAATTATCTTTCAACCTGGTAGCAAATTATATCGATCAGCAGGATAAGAATAAAGCTTACCTGAGTGATTCACCATTAAATGCTAACTACGGATTGCAGTTTCTTCCAACAAGTTTAAATGTTACCTCTTTAGCTCCGGGATACGATACTGTTACAGGTATGGAAATGCCATGGAATGACAATGCTTATGTAACTAATCCGTATTTTGTGACGAGCCAGTTGGTGAACAACAACTCACGTAAACGTTTCATCAGTGCGATTTCAACTAAATATGATTTCACCAGCTATTTGTCATTACAAGCTCGTTTAGGATACGACCTTACAAATGACCGCGCTCTTTCGGTAACTCCATATGGAACAGCCTACTCTAACAGTGGTTTGGGACAATTAAATGGTTTGACGCAAGCACAAAGAACTGAGATGAATGCTGACGTATTGTTAAGCTTCAATAAGGAAGTTGTTAAAGATTTCAATATCAGTGCAAGTGCCGGAGGAAACTACCGTAAAGCTACTTACGAGTCAACAGGCTCAAGTGGTCAGGGTTTCATTATTCCTTACCTGTATACAGCAACAAACGTTAAAACCAGAAATATCAATTACGATTATAACGGAAGAGAAACGCCATCTGCTTACTATACAGCGGATTTCAGCTACAAAGGTTTAATTACCGTGAGTACTACAGGAAGGTATGACCAATTCTCTACTTTACCTGTTGATAACAATAGCATCTTTACTCCTTCAGTATCGACAAGTTTTGTATTCTCACAATTAACGAAATGGGAGCCATTAAGCTTTGGTAAATTAAGAGCTTCATATGCAAAAACAAGTGGTGAGCCAGCAGATGCATATTTAACACAGCAATATTATACAATTGGTAATCCAATCAATAACAATACTGCAGCAAGTTTTAGCAACATTTTACCAAATGCGAACTTAAGACCATATTCACTATCTGAATTTGAAGTTGGTACTGAGATGAAGTTCCTGAAAAACCGCATTGGTATTGACGCTGCATTCTTCACCAGAAAAACTGAAGGTGAAGTTGTAAAAGCGACAACATCTGTTGCATCAGGCTTTGAGTCGAGATTTGTAAATTTAGGATCTACGAAAAACACTGGTATTGAGATCATGCTGAGCGGTACGCCAATCAAAACTGATAATTTTAGCTGGAATTCAAGTTTCAACTTTACCAATGTAAAAACTGAAGTTCTAAACATCGATGGTGGAACAAATGCGCCATTGAATACAGGAACATATAGACCAGGTGACGCATATATCGGGGTTGTTAAAGGCTACGGTGTTGCTCAGATTATGGCTTATGATTATCAGTATGATGCAAGTGGAAATATCGTAATTGGTGCAAATGGTATTCCTTTGCGTGGCGATCTTAAACCTCAGGGTTCTGGTCTTCCAAAAACTTACGGTGGTTTTAACAACGATTTCTCTTACAAAAACTGGAACTTAGGTTTCTTGATCGACTACAGATTTGGTAACAAAATCCTTTCTGCTACTGAGTTCTACTCGTATACTTACGGTTTAAACAAAGCTACTTTGCCGGGTCGTGAAGGTGGTGTTGTTGCACAGGGTGTGCAGGCAGATGGTTCAGTTAATACCGTTAATGTTCCTGCTCAAACCTATTACACTGGTTTAATGCAAAATGTAAATAGTTTAGCAGTTTTAGATGGTAGCTTTATCAAATTCCGTCAGGCTACTTTAGGTTACACTTTCAAGCAGAACATGCTGGGTAAATTACCATTCTCATCAATCAGTGTTAACCTGGTTGCACGTAACCTCTTCACCATTATGAAACGTACTGATAACATCGATCCTGAGAATACTTTCTCATCACAGGTTGCTCTTGCAGGTGTTGAAGGTGGTGCACTACCTTTCACCAGAACCTATGGTTTCAATGTTAACTTCAAATTTAAATAGACAACATGAAAAAGATATTTATATACCTTGCTTTCTCAGCGGTAGTGCTTACCACCTCTTGTTCAAAAGAACGCCTGGGTGACACGAACACTGACCCTAAAGCTGGTACAATCACAGATACAGACCCAAACTTCCTGTTAACATCCGGTGAGCTGGGTTATGCCAATACAGGATATACTCAATTGTTGTATCAATCGATGGCTGTCCAGGGATTGGCCAGTACATTGGGGTACTATGGAAATGGTGACAAATATGTGAACACCAGTGGTACTATCGGTTATCAGGCAAGACAATGGAATGAAGGTTATACAGCCTTAAGTAAACTTGATCAGGCAATCAAAGTAGCTACTGCGCAGGATGCTAATAAGTTCAAAAATGTGATCCAGATTGCTAAGATCAACCAGATCTTTTTATATCAGCGTATTTCAGATACATATGGAGCAATTCCTTTTTCTGAAGCTTTGATGGCTCAGGCCGGAAATGTTACTCCTAAGTATGACTCACAGCAGTCAGTATACGTAGCTTTGTTAACTAATCTGGAAACAGCAATCAATGCGCTGGATCCAAATGCAGCGGCGACAGCCGGTGATCTTTATTTCAAAGGTGACGTAGCAAAATGGAAAAAAGCTGGTTATTCACTGATGTTGAGATTAGCTATGCGTTTAACTAAAGTGGATGCTGCCACTGCTAAAACATGGGTAGAAAAAGCGTACGCTGGTGGATTAATGGCAAGCAACAGCGACAACATGATTTTCCTTACCGATGCTGGATATGATGATACCAGGAATGCAAGTGCTGGTGCACTGCGCGTTACTGACGATTTTCAGCAGGTGAGATGGAGCCAGACTTTCATTAATTTCCTGAAAGCTACTAATGACCCACGTATTAGTGCTATCGCAGAGATTGCACCTGCTGGTTTAGCTAACAACAGAAATCTTGATTTAACAGGTAATAATGCAGCTGCGATCCAGGTTGGTATGCCAAATGGTTATGATCTGGGTGAGGGTGCTACAAATATTGCCAGAGCTCCGGGATATCCAGGCGCTTCAGGTACTGGAGCTGATGCGGCAGTTCTTGGAAACTATTCAAGACCAAGATCAGCGATTTACATTGCACAGAATGCACCAGTTGTGACGCTTTCATATGCTGAAACAGAATTCCTTTTAGCTGAAGCTGCTTTCCGCGGATGGGCTGTAGGTGCTTCTGCTGCTGTACACTACTCAAATGCAGTAACTGCTTCGTTAACAGGTTTGGCACAAATCAATACTGTTGCGACAATTGACGCAGCTACTGCTTCTGCTTTTGCTGCTGCACATCCACTACTTGCTGGTCAGGAATTAAAAATGATCAACGAACAGTACTGGGCAAATGAAAACGCTACATTCAGCTTTATCGAAAGCTGGATCAACTGGAGAAGATCAGGTTTCCCTGTACTTACTCCGGTAAATTATCCGGGTAACGTTACCAATGGTACGATCCCAAGAAGGATGATTTATCCTCAAACAGAAAGAACTGCTAACGGTACTAACTATCTGGCTGCTGTGGCAACATTACAAGGTGGCGACTTCCTTACATCAAGGGTATGGTGGGACGTTGCTAACTAATACCTAGAGAAAACTCCTGCCGGAAGATTGTTTTACAGCAAATGTGAAATAATACTAATCCGGTGGGAGTTCTTTCTATTTTTTTTAAGATATTACATGCTTATTTATGCCGGACCACTATTTAATGGGATAATAAGTTGACGAATCAGCAGAGACACCTGTCTTATCAAGCTAAAATATAAGTTCTAATGAAGAAATTGAATTGGGTAGTTGTATTCTTAATACTCCTATCTGTAAAAGTACAGGCCCAGAATGGCGTACATCAGCAATCTACAATTTATGAGTGGCCAAAGGATCAGGCTGTTAAAACAAAATTAGATCAGTGGCAGGACCAGAAATTCGGAATGCTTATCCATTGGGGACTATACGCTGTCCCCGGAATTATAGAATCCTGGGAACTTTGCAATGAAAGCTGGATCGAGCGTCCAGATAGTACTGTAGCTTACGAAGATTACAAAAAATGGTATTGGGGCTTAAGTAAAGAATTTAATCCCGTAAAATTTAACCCAGATCAATGGGCAAAAACAGGTAAAGATGCAGGAATGAAATACATGATCTTTACCACCAAACATCACGATGGTTTCTCGATGTTTGACACCAAACAATCCGACTTCAACATTGCCTCCGGCCCTTTCGCCAATAACCCTAAAGCTGACGTAGCTAAATATGTTTTCGATTCTTTCAGGAAACAGGGTTTTATGATCGGCGCTTATTTCTCTAAACCGGACTGGCATTCTCAATATTTCTGGTGGTCAAAATATGCTACACCAGACCGCAATACAAATTACGATATCAGAAAAAATCCATGGCGCTGGAACCAGTTCAAGTCATTTGCATATAACCAGATCGGCGAGCTGATGAACAACTATGGCGCTATAGACATCCTATGGCTGGATGGTGGATGGGTACGCCCGCTGGAAACTGTCAACGATGAGGTTCGAAGCTGGGGTGCTGCCATCCCGGAATGGAACCAGGAAATAGACATGCCTAAAATCGCCACTATGGCAAGAAAAGCACAGCCTGGTCTCTTGATGGTGGACAGAACAGTACATGGCCCTTATGAAAACTACCAGACTCCTGAACAAACAATTCCTAAAACTCAGCAGGACCACCCATGGGAGAGCTGTTTAACACTAGGAAATGCCTGGGGATTTGTGAAAAACGACCAGTATAAAACTCCCAATGCCGTGATCAGCTCTATGGTAGAGGTGGTTGCCAAAGGTGGAAGTTTACTCCTTGGCGTTGGTCCGCGTCCTGATGGTACCTTCCCGGAAATCGCTACACAGCGTCTGGAAGAAATAGGAAAATGGATGAAAGCGAATGGTAAAGCTATCTATGGAACAAGGATCACTCCTGATTATCATCAGGGAAATACCTGGTTTACACAAAGCAAAGACAGACACACTAAAAATGCGATCTACTGCTTTAAGGATAATCTTTCTTCCAATACCATTGAATGGACTGGCAATGCTCCAAAAAAAGGCAGCAAAATGGTGATGCTCAATACAAACAAAGCAGTGAAATGGGAACTGAACGGAACAACAGTTAAAGTTCATCTCCCGGAATCTATAAAAAATAATACTTCAGTTTACGGTGCGCTGGCATTTACATACCCGGCACAATAATTACAATTATGTTTCAAATGACTCTTCAGCGCCTTCATCTTCCTGTTAAAAGTTTGATGCTTGGCGGTACACTGATCCTTGCCGCCCTTAGCGGACAGGTACTGGCGCAAACAAAACCTGCGGCCCAGCTCACAAAATATGTAGATCCCTTTATCGGTACGGGCGGACACGGACACGTGTTTGTAGGTGCAGATGTACCTTTCGGTGCAGTTCAGTTAGGGATCAGGAATATATCTACTGGTTGGGACTGGTGCTCTGGCTACCACTACAGTGATACGACGGTTACGGGAATTTCACATACCCACCTGAGCGGTACTGGTATCGGTGACCTGGGAGATATCTCTGTGATGCCAGTTACAGGTGACGTAAAACTTACCGAAGGTAAAGCGGGCGACGAAAAAAGTGGTTACACTTCTCTGTACTCTCATCAGGATGAAGTAGCCAAACCGGGGTATTACAGTGTAATGCTTAAACGTTACAGCATTAAAGCTGAACTGACTGCCAGCAAGAGAGTTGGTTTTCATAAATATACCTTCCCGGCAGGGCAGCAGCCAAAGATCATTCTAAACCTGAAACAGGGTATTGGCTGGGATGCACCGATGGAGACGTTCATCCGTCAGGAAAATGATACAACGATCTCTGGTTACCGCTATTCCAAAGGATGGGCAGCAGATCAGCGCATCTATTTTACAGCGGTGTTCTCTAAACCTGTAAAAAGCTTTTCTGTATCAGACAGCACCAGCTTAAAAGATGGTAAAGAATTGAAAGGTAGAGGAGTGCTTGGGGTAGCCACATTTGACAGCAAAGACGGTAGTCCTGTCAGCTTAAAAGTTGCGATTTCACCGGTGAGTGTAGAAAATGCAAAACTGAATATGAAAGCTGAAATACCTGGCTGGAATTTCGAAGCACAGGTAGCAAAAGCTGATGCTGAATGGAACAAGGAACTGAGCAGGGTAGTGATCAAAAGTGCTGATCCAAAACAGATGAAAATCTTTTATACAGCATTATACCACACGATGATCGCACCATCAGTATTTAATGATGTGAACGGTGATTATCTGGGTACAGACAAAAAGGTGTACAAGAATGCTCCATTCACTAACTATACAACCTTCTCTCTCTGGGATACCTATAGAGCTGCAATGCCCTTAATGACATTGATCAACAGTGAAAAAGCGGGAGATCTGGTAAATACCTGGCTGGCAATTTATCAGCAGCAGGGTAGGTTGCCGGTATGGCACCTGATGGGTAACGAAACCGACTGTATGGTAGGTAATCCGGGAATGATAGCTGTTGCAGATGCATACCTGAAAGGCATCAAAGGTTTTGATAAAGACCTTGCTTACGAGGCATTGAAAGCAACAGGTATGAGAAAAGAGCGTGGACTGAACTTGTTGCAAAAACATGGTTTTATTCCGGCCGACAGCACTGTAGAATCAGTGGCTATGGGACTGGAATATGCTGTGGCCGACTGGGGTGTAGCGCAGGTAGCTAAAAACCGCGGTAATAAAGCCGACTACGATTACTGGATCAAACGCGGTAAAAGCTACCAGAATTATTTTGATAAAGAAACCCGGTTCATGAGAGGCCGCTTTGAAAACAAAACCTGGAGAACTCCTTTCAATCCTTTCCAGGCGATTCACCGTCAGGATGATTATACTGAAGGTAATGCATGGCAGTACCTTTGGCTGGTACCTCAGGATGTTGAAGGTCTGATTGGTCTGCTTGGTGGTCAGAAACCTTTCACTGCAAAACTGGATTCGCTGTTTGAAGCGAAAGGTGATATGGGTGCCGAGTCATCTCCGGATATCAGCGGACTGATCGGGCAGTATGCACATGGCAATGAGCCTAGTCACCATATTACCTATATGTATGCTTATGTTGGACAGCCTTATAAAACTGCCGAAAAAGTAAGATACATTATGGACAACCTTTACCATGATGAAAACGATGGTTTGAGCGGAAACGAAGATGTGGGTCAGATGTCTGCCTGGTATATCTTCTCTTCTCTGGGTTTTTATCCTGAGAATCCTTCAAACGGAATGTACGTATTCGGTAGTCCGGTGGTAGATGAAGCAACAATGAAAGTTGGTTATGGCAAGACATTCAGCCTCTCCGTAAAAAACAATAGCAAAGCAAATAAATATATACAGTCGATCACACTGAACGGCAAACCTTATACGAAATCATATATCATGCACAGTGAGCTGATCAAGGGAGGTAAAATGACCATCAACATGGGCGCTAAACCTTCTGCAACATGGGGTGTAAAACAAGCAGACAGACCATATTCAGTTACACAATAATTAATACTATATTGAAATCCATAATGTTTAATCAAATTAAATCCCTCAAATACCTGTGTACATCGCTGCTCATGCTGGCCTCAGCGGGACATCTTTCTGCCCAGGATCAGTATGAACTCAATTCCGGCTGGGTATGTGCGCCTGCAACACAGGTGAAAGCTCAGGGAACTGAAATCTCTGGTGGCTCATTTTCTACTTCGGGCTGGAAAAAAGCCGTTGTTCCAGGAACTGTATTAACCACAATGCTGGAGAATAAAGAAGTTCCTGATCCATATTTTGGAATGAACAATAACCTGATTCCTGATGTATACACTGTAGGAAGGGATTATTATACCTACTGGTTTGTAAAGGAATTTAAGGAAGCTATTCCAGCTGCAGACGGTCAGGTATGGCTGAATTTCAGGGGTATCAACTACAGCTGCGATATTTTCCTGAATGGTAAAAAGGTAAATGCTGCACCTTTCAAAGGAATGTTCCTGAGAAAATCTTATAACATCACCAAGTTGCTGTCTAAAACAGGAACAAACAGACTTGCTGTTATCGTTCACCCACCGGATGTAGTTGGGAACCCGAACGGTGGACAGGGTGGTGACGGAACTATCGCCCGTGGCGTAGGTTCTCAGTATACTGCCGGATGGGACTGGATCCGCCCGATCAGAGACAGAAATACAGGTATCTGGGATAAAGTGGTGATTGAAAGAACGGGTGCTGTAAGCCTGGATAACCCGCATGTGGTTACACTGGTACCAGGCAAAAGAAATGCCGAAGGGGTGCAGGAGCCTGCCATCATCAAGGTGACAACTGAGCTGAAAAACGCTACCGCCAAGGAGGTATCCGGTACATTGGCCTATACGATCGACGGAAAAAAAGTAACACAAAGTGTATTGCTTAAACCAAACAGCACTTCAACTATTAAATTCCCGGATCTGGTATTCAAAAACCCCAAACTTTGGTGGCCTGCAGGATATGGAAAACAAGATCTTTATGATTTGAAGATCAGTTTCCTGGAAAAAGGAACTACAGTTACTGACAATGAAACTGTAAGTGTGGGGATCAGGGAAATCCAGACGGAATGGAATACGATCACCAGCAGTAAACAAATCAGTGTAAACGGACAGAAGATCTTTATTAAAGGTGGTAACTGGATCATGTCTGATGCCATGCTGCGCTTAACTAAAGAAAGATATGATGCAGAAATCAGGTATCATCGCGATATGAACCTCAACCTGATCAGGATCTGGGGTGGCTCACTGGTAGAACGTCCTGAATTTTATGAAGCATGTGATAAATATGGTATGCTGGTATTCCAGGATTTCTGGATGTCTGGCGATGCCAATGGCCGCTGGGTAGATCCATTGAAATCTGAAGATCAATGGACACGCAGAAAATATCCGGATGACCACAACTTGTTCCTGGAATCTGCAGCTGATGCCATTAAGATGATCAGAAATTATCCTTCACTGGCTATCTGGTGTGGAGGAAATGAAATTACTCCGCCAGAAGATATCCTGATTCCTCTGAGAGATAAAATTCTTCCTGAGCTGGACGGTACACGCTGGTTTGTAGATTACTCCAATTCTGACGACATGTCCAGAAATACGCTTGGTGGTAATGGTGATGGCCCTTATGGCATCCAGAAAATATCTACCTTCTGGAACACCAGGACCTGGCCTTTCAACTCAGAAGTAGGCTCAGTAGGCGTGGGTGATCTTGAGTCACTGGAGCGTATCCTCCCTAAATCAAGCCTGGTGGCACCACAATTTATTCCGGTAGACAAACGTGAACCAAAAGGACCTTCAGAAAAAGCTGATTCTGTCTGGGATTACCATAACTACCTGGGTGTAGGTTATGAAGATCACATCCTTCCTTATGGCAAACCAACCAGCATTGGTGATTTCGCATTGAAAGCACAGCTCGTGAATTATGATCAGTACAGAGGTTTGATGGAAGGTTTCAGCTCACACATGTGGGACTGGTACACAGGCGTGATCATCTGGAAAACTCAAAACCCATGGACCTCAATGCGTGGACAGATGTATGATTACTACCTTGACCCCAATGCATGTTTATTTGGCTTGCGCTCAGGAAGTGAATCCTTACATTCTATGTATAACCAGGAGGATGGAATGGTGTATGTGGTAAACAATGGTTTTGAAGCTAAACGCAGCCTGATGCTGGCCATCAAATCTTACGATATGGATGGTAAAGAAACGCTGATCACTCAGGTATTCTGCTTCATGGACCCGTCAAGCTACAAGAAAGTAGGATCATTTAAAAAAATGATCGATCAGTTGTCGGCTAAAAAAGGTTCCTTCCTTTCCATGCAGCTGCTGGATGAAAACAAAAAGGTGTTAAGTGATAACTTATACTGGCTGGCGGATGAAAAAGGTATGTACTCAGGTCTTAATGACTTGAAATCTACTGCACTCAAAACTTCAGCAAAACAGCTGAAAAGCGGAAAGATCGAAGTAACTTTAACCAATGCTGCTAATGGCCCGGTAAATTTCTTCAATCGTATCTCGCTTGTAGATTCAAAAACGAAAAAAAGAATCCTGCCGGTATATTATGATGATAACTATTTCTCTGTTCTTCCGGGTGCAGAAAAAAAGATTATTATTGACTATAACCCCGAAAAAGGAGCCGATATGCCAGTACTGACTTTAACTAACTATGCTGGTAATGAACAAACAATCCAAATAAATCCATAGATAACCTAATACTCAAACAAACATGTCCAGATTAAATTTATTGGAAGAGACCCGATACGAGAAGTTGCCAGTTACCGTATACAGTGATGAACAAGCTGCAAGCGTTGACGTGGCAAAAAGGATCGCTTCACTCATTATTTCAAAACAGGAAAAAGGTGAACAGGCTGTATTAGGTCTGGCAACGGGTGCTACACCTGTAAAAGTTTATAAAGAACTGATCCGTCTCCACAAAGAAGAAGGATTAAGTTTTGCAAATGTGGTTACTTTCAACCTGGATGAATATTATCCGATGAAACCTGATGCAGACCAGAGTTATGTCCGCTTCATGAACGAAAATCTTTTCAACCACATTGATATCAATCCTGAGAACATCAATATTCCTGATGGTGAGCTGGAAAGGGAAGATATCGAAGACTTCTGTTTAAAATATGAACAAAAAATCAGTGGATTTGGTGGCATTGATCTTCAGTTACTGGGTATCGGTAGAACAGGGCATATCGGATTTAACGAACCTGGCTCTGCGCCAAACTCAGGAACTCGTCTGGTTACACTGGACGACCTGACAAGAAGAGATGCTTCACGTGATTTCGGAGGGGTAGCCAATGTACCTACCAAGGCTATCACTATGGGTATCGGTACGATCTTTAAAGCCAAAGAAATCATCCTGATGGCATGGAATGAGAAGAAAGCTTCTATCGTGAAAAAAGCGGTTGAAGGTGAATTGTCTTCTGATGTACCGGCTACTTTCTTACAGCTTTCACCGAATGTGGAGTTTATTCTGGATAAAGATGCAGCTGTTTCCTTAACCCGTTTTGATACACCATGGCTGGTAAAAGATTGCCAGTGGAACGATACTACAGTGACCAAAGCGGTGATCTGGCTGGCTAAAGAACTGAACAAACCGATCCTTAAATTAACGGAGGATAACTATAACAATAACGGAATGGCGCAGCTGGCAACAGAACGCGGTCCTGTATATAATATCAATATCCAGATCTTTAATAAATTACAACATACCATCACTGGATGGCCGGGTGGTAAGCCTAATGCTGACGACAGCCAGCGTCCTGAACGTGCCGAGCCGGCACAAAAACGTGTGGTGATCTTCTCTCCGCACCCTGATGATGATGTAATCTCTATGGGTGGAACGTTTATCCGCCTTGCAGATCAGGGTCATGAGGTTCATGTGGCCTACCAAACTTCGGGTAATACCGCTGTTTGGGATGATGATGTACTGAGATTTATGGAGTTCAACATTGATTTTGCAGAATCAAGGTCTCAAACGGCTTCAGACCTGCGCGCAACGTACAACGAAATGCGTGAGTTTATCAGCAAAAAACTGCCAAACCAAACTGATCCTGAAGAGATCCGTACCGTAAAAAAACTGATCCGTAAAGGTGAAGCAATTGCCGGTGCAAGGTTTGCCGGACTAACTGATGAGCGTATCCATTTCCAGGACCTGCCTTTCTATGACAGGGGTAAATTCCAGAAAAACGTGAGCTACGAAGATGATATCGTGCAAACGATGGAACTTTTACAGGAAGTAAAACCGCATCAGATCTTTGCTGCGGGCGACTTTGCAGATCCGCATGGTACACACAAAGTATGTTTCAATATTATCGTTGAAGCGATGATCAGACTGCGTGCCACTGAAAGCTGGACTAAGGACTGCTGGTTGTGGATGTACAGAGGTGCATGGCATGAATTTGAAACCCATGAAATTGAAATGGCGGTGCCGCTTTCTCCGCAGGAAGTAGAGCGAAAAAGACTTGCCATCTTCAAACACCAGTCGCAAAAGGACCTTCCTGTGTTCCCGGGTGAAGACTCTAGAGAGTTCTGGGTGAGGGCAGAAGATCGTACGCAGGAAACAGCAAAATCTTATGATCAGCTGGGTCTGGCAGAGTACGAAGCGATGGAAGCTTTTGTGAAATGGAAATTCTAATTTAACCTTATCTCATCATAATTAAATGACGACTACAGTAAAAAAGGGAATACAGCCGATATTTATTATCGGCGCTCTGTTCTTTATATTCGGATTTGTAACCTGGTTAAATTCAGTGTTGATCCCTTACCTGAAACTTGCATGTGAACTCAATAACTTTGAGTCTTACCTGGTTGCCTTTGCGTTTTATATCAGTTATCTGGTAATGGCCATACCCTCGGCAAGCGTGCTGAACAAAACCGGCTTTAAAAACGGAATGGCTTTGGGATTGGTGGTAATGGGAATAGGGGCACTGATCTTTATACCTGCAGCACTCACACGTACCTATGCGCTGTTCCTTCTGGGGCTATTTGTGCAGGGAACGGGTCTGGCATTACTGCAAACCGCTTCCAACCCTTATATTACTATTTTAGGCCCCGCAGACAGCGCAGCAAAAAGGATCAGTATTATGGGTATCTGTAACAAGGTAGCCGGTGCGATTGCACCGATTATCTTAGGTGCCATTGCACTGAAGGATGCTGATGGGTTCCATGCGCGTCTGGCAGAAATGAGCCCGGCAGCAAAAGTTGCTGAACTGAACCTGCTCGCCTCACGTGTGATTTTACCTTATGCGGTAATTATCGTTGTATTGCTGATCCTGGCAGTGTTAATCTATTTTTCTACGCTTCCGGAAATTGATGCGGATAAAGAAGATGAAGCTGTTTCTATGGCTACAGCCGGTAAAACCAGTGTATTCCAGTTTCCTCACCTTTTACTGGGAGTGCTTACCATGTTCCTGTACGTGGGCGTAGAAGTAATGGCCGGTGATACAGTGATCAGTTATGGAGCTTACCAGGGAGTGCCGCTGGCTACTGCCAAGTTCTTTACTTCCTTCACACTGCTCGGCATGATCCTGGGATATCTGGTTGGAATTGTTTGTATTCCAAAATACCTGAGCCAGGAAAATGCAATGAAGTGGTTTGCTGCTTTAGGTGTTATCCTGACGCTGGTGGCTATTTTCACTACCAGCTATGTATCGGTTCTGTTTATCGCCCTTTTAGGATTCGCCAATTCAATGGTTTATCCGGCGATCTGGCCGCTCGCTTTAAATGGCGTAGGCAGGTTCACCAAAATTGCTTCCTCATTACTGATTATGGGTATTGCCGGAGGAGCAGTTATTCCTTTGCTTTATGGTGCATTGGCTGATATCGTAAACCCTCAGCAGGCTTACTGGATCATGGTGCCATGTTATGTTTACATTTTTTACTATGCTACTTCCGGATGTAAGGTTGGCAAAAGTACTGCGGTACTAAAAAACCAGCCCGTTATCTAACAAAAAACCAAATACAAATGAATAGAAAAGACTTTATTACCAACACCGGCCTGCTTACTGCAGGGCTCCTTTTCAGTAAGGAACTGAGTGCTTTTGAACCGGCATTTCCTAACGTAAGGGTGCCCATGAATAAAAGAAAATTTAGCAGCCCTGCCGTAGAAAAAGCAATCAAAAAATTCCAGAAAAATGTTACTGATCCGGAATTGGGCTGGTTGTTTAATAATTGCCTTCCAAATACGCTAGATACCACTGTTACTTACACCACCAGCAATGGAAAACCTGATACCTATGTGATCACGGGAGATATTGATGCGATGTGGCTTAGAGATAGTTCTGCACAGGTTTGGCCATATCTTTCTTTTATGAAGGAAGACACAAAGCTGAAAGATCTGATTGCCGGTGTCATCAACCGTCAGACTGTTTATGTATTGAAAGATCCTTATGCCAATGCGTTCTACCATACTGGTGAACAGAAAAGCGAATGGGAGAGTGACCATACAAAAATGCAACCTGGGATACACGAACGCAAATGGGAAATTGACTCCCTGTGTTACACGATGAGACTTGCTTACAACTATTGGAAGCTGACTGCTGATGCAACTCCTTTTGATGCACAATGGAAAAGCGCAATACAGCTGATTGTAAAAACTTTCAAAGAGCAACAACGTAAAACTGGTCTGGGGCCGTATACATTCCAGCGTGAAACTGCTAAACCAACAGATAGTTTACCTATGGCTGGTTACGGATTCCCGGTAAAACCTGTGGGACTGATCTGCTCTAGTTTCAGACCAAGTGATGATGCCACAATTTTCTCCTTCCTCATTCCTTCAAACCTCTTTGCAGTGGTTAGTTTGAGACAGATTGCTGAATTGGTAACGGCAGTGCATAAAGATGCTGCATTGGCGGCTGAACTGACGGCCCTGGCATTGGAAGTGGAGACTGCTATTCAGAAATATGCGATTGTAGAACATCCTGTTTATGGTAAGATCTACGCTTTTGAGGTAGATGGTTTTGGAAACGTTAACCTGATGGACGATGCCAATGTGCCAAGTCTGCTCGCTTTACCTTACCTGAACGCCGTTAAAGCAACTGACCCTGTATATCAGAATACGCGTAAATTCGTGCTTTCTGAACATAATCCTTATTTCTATAAAGGCAAAGACAGTGAAGGTATCGGCGGCCCGCATGTTGAGCAGCAGGATATGATCTGGCCTTTGAGTATTATCGCCAGGGGATTAACCAGCAGTGATGATGCAGAAATTAAACAATGTATTGCATGGTTGAAAAAGAGTCATGCAGGAACCGGATTTATGCATGAATCCTATAAAAAAGATCACCCGGAAACCTTTACCCGGGCATGGTTTGCATGGACAAATACCATCTTCGGCGAATTCCTTTGGGAGGTTTACCAGTCACGTCCACACCTTCTGATTTAAACCTAAAACCGTTACCTGAATGTTTACGAATCACAATAAATTTAAGAACTGGCTTTTGCCAGTTCTCTTTTTTGTATGCAGTCCAACACTGGTTTCTGCACAAAAAAAAGAAACTCCGCTTTATAAAAATCCCAAGACTCCCGTAGCTGACAGAGTAAAAGACCTGCTTGGCAGAATGACCATCGAAGAAAAAGTTGGCCAGCTCTCTACATTACTGGGATGGGAGATGTATGATAAAAAAGGAACCACTGTAGTGGTGTCCGATAAGTTCAAGAAAGCTGCAGAGGCGCAGCAGATCGGAATGTTATGGGCAACGCTGAGAGCTGACCCATGGACGCAGAAAACTCTGGAGACAGGTCTTGATCCCTATAAATCTGCACTGGCAACCAATGCGCTGCAGAAATATATCATTGAGCATACACGTTTACAGATTCCTGTATTTATTGCCGAAGAATGTCCGCATGGGCATATGGCAATAGGAACTACTGTTTTTCCAACTTCTATTGGACAGAGCAGCACCTGGGACCCGATGCTGATCCAGTCGATGGCTACTGCCATTGCCAAAGAAGCAAGGCTTCAGGGAGCACACATTGGTTACGGACCTGTTTTAGACCTTGCCCGTGAACCAAGATGGTCAAGGGTAGAGGAAACGTATGGCGAGGACCAGGTCCTCAACAGTACCATGGGCGTAGCCATGGTCAAAGGGTTTCAGGGTGTAAATAACATGCTCAACACCGGCGTAAACATTATTTCTACATTGAAACACTTTACTGCATATGGTGCACCCGAAGGTGGACATAATGCAGGTCTGATCAATACAGGAAGAAGAGAGCTCATCACCAGCTATCTTCCACCTTTCGAGGCTACGGTTAAGGCCGGTGCTTTATCGATCATGGCTGCCTACAACTCTGTAGACGGTATTCCATGCAGTGCCAACCCATATCTGCTGGATACACTGCTGCATAAACAATGGGGCTTCAAAGGTTTTTCGGTTTCCGATCTTGGAAGTATCGACGGCCTTGTGGCAACGCAACATGTAGCAGCAGACAATACAGATGCAGCAGCGCAGGCAATGAATGCCGGACTCGACAACGATCTTGGCGGACAGATTTTCTCAGCACCTCTACTGGCTGCAGTGAAAGATGGCCGAGTATCACAGCAGAGAATCGACGAAGCTGTAGCTCGTTTACTGACGCAGAAGTTTGAAATGGGATTGTTTGAAAATCCATACGTAGATCCAAAGGCAGCGCAGAAATTTGCGCGCAATGCAACAAATGTGGCTCTGGCACGTAAAGTAGCACAGGAATCTGTAATACTTTTGAAAAACGAATCCAATGCTCTCCCATTAAAGAAAAATATAGGTTCAATCGCTGTAATTGGCCCCAATGCTGACAATATTTACAATCAGCTGGGTGATTACACTGCTCCGCAGGATCCAAAAGCAATCATCACGGTGTTGAAAGGCATCAAGGCTAAACTACCTTCAGCAAAAGTAAATTATGTGAAAGGCTGTGCAATCAGGGATACTGCCGACGTAGATATCGCTGCTGCTGTTGCTGCGGCTCAGCAATCAGATGTTGCTGTAGTGGTACTCGGAGGTTCAAGTGCACGCGATTTTAAAACTGAATATATCAGTACAGGAGCCGCAACAGTGAGTCAGGCGACTACCGGTGTGAGCGATATGGAAAGTGGTGAAGGTTTCGACCGTCAGTCGCTCGACCTGATGGGCAAACAGCTTGAATTATTACAGGCCATTGTGAAAACAGGTAAACCTGTGGTGCTGGTATTTATTGGTGGGCGTCCTCTAAACCTGAACTGGCCATCAGAACACGTTCCAGCGATTGTTTCTGCCTGGTATCCGGGACAGGAAGGTGGTCATGCTATTGCCGATGTACTTTTTGGCGATTACAATCCAGCAGGAAGACTGCCGGTTTCTATTCCAAGATCTGTAGGCCAGTTACCTGTTTATTACAATTATCAAAACTCATCCAGACATGATTATGTAGAAGGACCGGCAAGTCCGCTTTATAGTTTTGGATATGGCCTGAGTTTTAGTA
Organism: Pedobacter sp. MC2016-15; assembly: GCF_026239695.1. GTDB lineage: Bacteria > Bacteroidota > Bacteroidia > Sphingobacteriales > Sphingobacteriaceae > Pedobacter. The sequence continues at coordinate 527,945 of NZ_JAPIVS010000004.1, forward strand.
GCTTTAAGTATAGCGATCTGCAGGCACAGTTAACCGAAGCGGAGGATCTTAACCTCAATGTAAGTGTAAAGGTGACAAACGACAGTAATAGGGATGGTGATGAAGTAGTACAGTTGTACCTGCGTGATGATGTTTCTTCTGTAGTTACACCTGTAGAGCAGCTGAAAGCTTTTAAGCGTGTAAATATTAAAGCTGGCGAGACAAAAACGATATCCTTTGTGCTGCACAAAGCTGACCTCAGCCTGCTGAACCAGCAGATGCAAAAGGTAGTTGAAGCAGGCAACTTTACCATTAAGGTAGGGGCTGCATCACAGGATATCAAACTGGAAACGAAAATCAATATAAACAAAAACTATAAACTATGAAGAAGGTTATCTCAGGATTAGTCCTGGCATTTGTAACACTGGCTGCGAGCGCCCAGACAGATGCAAATTTGGGGATCATCCCTGCACCAGTGTCTGTCGTACGGCAGTCGGGAGTTTTTAAACTGGATAAAACAGTAGTACTGATTTCCAACGAGGCAGCAAATGCCGCAACTGCGGATATGCTTAACGCATTTATCGCAGGCAATGGTGGATTTGCACTGAGGACAGCCAAAAGTGCATCCAATAATGAACGTTCAATTCTGTTAAGTTCTGAGGGAGCTGACCAACTACCGGAAGAAGGGTATCTGATTGATGTTAACGCAAAAACTATCAGGGTTACAGGTAAAGGAGCGGGCTTATTCTATGGCGTGCAGTCTCTCATCCAGATGATGCCTGAGAAAACCGGTCAGGAAATAGCTGTGCCTGCAAGTAAAATTCAGGATTACCCCAGGTTTAAATATCGTGGTATGCACCTGGATGTGGGCAGACACTTCTTCTCTGTGGCTTTCGTTAAGAAATACCTGGACCTGATGTCTTCTTACAAACTGAACAATTTCCACTGGCATTTAACCGAAGATCAGGGCTGGAGAATTGAAATCAAAAAATATCCTAAACTAACTTCTGTAGGCTCTGTAAGGGCTGGTACCATCATTGGTCACCATCCTGGCGTTGCTGCGGATAATATTCCGTATAAAGGTTACTATACTCAGGATGAAGTGAAAGAAGTAGTTGCTTATGCAGCGAAAAAGTTCATTAATGTAATTCCGGAAATTGAAATGCCGGGTCATGCTTCAGCTGCTATTGCTGCATATCCGCAGTTAAGTTGCTTCCCTGACAGAGATACCTATATCGATCCTAAAGCCCCATGGTCAGGATCCAGAAAAGGTAAACAGTTACAGCAAACATGGGGTGTGTTTGACGATGTATTTGCACCTACAGAATATACTTTTAACTTCCTGCAGGATGTTCTGGACGAAGTGCTGGTATTGTTCCCATCAAAATATATCCATATTGGTGGAGATGAGAGTCCCAAAGAATACTGGAAACAATCACCTTTCTGCCAGCAGCTGATTAAAGAAAAAGGTCTGAAAGACGAGCATGAGTTGCAAAGCTATTTCATCAGCCGTATCGAGAAATATCTGAACTCCAAAGGCCGTAATATCATCGGATGGGACGAAATTCTGGAGGGTGGATTAGCACCAAACGCTACTGTTATGTCGTGGAGAGGTGTTGAAGGGGGTATCGCAGCAGCAAAACTCAATCACAATGTGATCATGACGCCTGGAAGCAATGGATTATATGTAGATCATGCACAGTCGTCATCACCTGACGAGCCTGTTAACATCGGTGGTAATTCTCCATATTCCAAAGCATACGCTTACGATCCGGTTCCTGCTGAACTTTCAGATGACCAGAAGAAATTTATCGAAGGTGTACAAGCTAACATCTGGACGGAATATGTTGAAAATGAAGGGAAACTGGAGTACCAGATTCTGCCAAGAATGCTGGCGCTAAGCGAGATCGCATGGAGTCCCTTAGCAAGAAAAGATTACAAAAACTTCTCCGAAGAGCGTATTCCTTTACACCTCGCAAGACTGGACAAAGCGGGAAGAAACTATTGGGTACCTACACCTCTGGGACAATCTGATAAACAAATTGATGGTGATGAAATTACTGCCGACCTGAAAGCTCCGGTGCTTGGATCAAAAGTATATTACACCCTGGATGGTACCCGTCCCTCAGATGTTTCCAATGCAGTAACTACTCCCTTAAAGATTTCTGTTCCAAAAGGTAAGAAGCTGGAGTTGAAAACTATAGTGATAACTTCTACCGGCAAACGCAGTGTTGTATCTACTACTGTATTGAACAATGGAGCAAAATAAGGAAGCCTGTTTTGCGGGGTTCTTTTAACATTATAATTTGGTTAAAACCCTTTTTTAGCATAAATTGCTGACAAAAAAAGAGGATGAAGCCATTAAAATATATATCACAGCAGTCTGCACTTTTAGTGGGGCTGCTGTTTTTGTTTGCCTGCAACAGTAAAGAAACAGTACCTGCAAAGAATGCCGCTGAGAGTAAGCCTGCCCTCAGCAAGAATGCAGATCATTTTCCATTTTATAAGGATATTGCCATCAAACCGGGTCTTAACTTTGAAGTAGTAAGCTGGGGAAAAGGTGTAGACAGCATCGGTGGTTATCTTTTACTGATGTCTGATTCCACAAAAAATAACTACAGATCTTTATCCGCTGAGCGCGAAGGAATCATTACCGATGCCTGGAATATGGACCTTGATAATGATGGCAATCCTGAGATCTATATCGAATTGTTGAGCAAAAAAAATGTGAAGGACCTCAATGTATATGAATATACTAACGGCAGCTTCAATAAAATCAGCTTTCCCGCCCTAAGCAGCCGTGCTAAAAAGACCTATGGAGGAAATGATAAGTTTACCATCAAAAACGGAGAACTGTTCAGGTCTTACCCTATCGTCAATTCCACAGACACGGCACAACAGAACGGATCTGAAAAAGTGCTCCTTTACCGTTTAAGGGGGAACACTTTTTCAATTGATGAGATTACTAAATAGATTTAAGCAGATATCTTATTCTTTTTCCTGAAACTGAGAACTGATTCTTTCAAATTTCTCTATCAGCAGATCGATGCGCTCTTTCTCCTTTTTCATGAACGCTTTGCGGAGGATCGTTGCACAAAATACCATCCATAGTACTGTAAAAAGGAGGATGGACACTTGAATCCAGGTGTCAAGATCATGCAGTGTCTCAAAGAAAAAGAGTATAAATCCTACTGCAATTGCCGCCACATAAAACCAGTATAGTTTATTATACAGGTTAAAACGGCTGATTTGATATTCGTGCAGTTTACCCAGAAACGTCCCGGGATGCACGGTGAAATCATTACGGGAGATTAACCTGTGCTCCCTGTATAAAAGAATGGTATAAACGGCTACGGCCAGTACAACGATCTCTATGCCGAGGTTGGTTGTCCAGGAATCAAAATTAAAATAAATTAAAGCGGCGCTGATCGCGATAAAGGAGAGCACCATCCCCCCGATATTAATAAGGGACCTGCTACGGATGGCATTCACCTCTTTTTTTGCCTGCTCCAGCATCTCTGCCGCAGAGATTTTCAGCTCTACAGAATGTGATTGCCAAAGGGACTGTATATTTTCAAAGTCTTGCATGTTGATTGTATAATTCGGTGAGTTTTTGTTTAATACGGTGAATTTTAACCCTTAGATTTCCTTCTGAAATCCCGGATATCTCAGCGATTTCATTGTAGGGAAGCTCATCCAGCACCATAGTAATAATTAAACGGTCATTCTCTTCCAGTTTTGATATGGATTTGTATAAAAGAGCTATTTGTTCATTCTTTTCTGAATATTCTTCCGTTTTGCTCTCGATCAATGTTTCTGTCAGCTCATCCTTCGCCTGCCGTTTTTCTGAACGGAGATAAGTGAGACAAGTGTTTACAGCTATGCGGTAGATCCAGGTAGATATGAGCGATTTCTGCCTGAACTTATCCATATTCTGCCAGACTTTGAGGAAGGTTTCCTGCAAAAGGTCATTGGCAGCATCGGCATCTCCCGTATATCCATAGCATAAATGGAAGATCTTCTTAGAATTGCTGTCGAAGATTTGCTTAAATAAGAGGTCTTTCTGATCCAATCTGCGTTAGTTTATGTGAATGAGACATGTTTGGTACTGAAATGTTACAGCAAGGGATAGTTTTTTACCGCGTTTTTCCACAATCTTTACTAAATAAGTTTATTATCGTAGTTTTACGCTCTCAAATACCCACAACTGTAAGCAATGTCAAAAAACAACAAGTTAACATTTTTTATATTTTTAGCATTGATACTGGGTGTCATCCTTGGCTATGTTTTAAATGTAAAATCATTTGATGCCTATAATAGCAATATCCTCAGGGCTGATAATCAGATCAAAAGTATAGATATGCAATTGGGAGGAATAAAAGATACCTCTTCAACAAATTACATCCAGCTCAACGTACAAAAGAAAGAAGCACTCAAAACCCGTCATGAAAATGAAACAATCAGGGAAAAGAAGCTGGAACCCCTCACTTTACTCAGTGATATTTTTCTAAGGCTGATCAAGATGATTGTTGCGCCGCTGGTTTTTGCGACATTGGTAGTGGGCGTAGCTAAAGTCGGAGATATTAAGGCTGTCGGCCGTATAGGTGGTAAAACAATGCTTTGGTTTATCAGCGCCTCCCTGTTATCTCTTACCCTGGGTTTAATCATGGTAAACATCTTCAAGCCAGGAGAAGCCATGCACCTTCCCCTACCAAGCAGTCATGCAGATACTGGTATACAGAAGGCCGTTGTCTCGATGAAGGATTTTATCTCTCACATTGTGCCTAAAAGTATGACCGAAGCGATGGCCACCAACGAAATCCTGCAGATCGTTGTATTCTCACTGTTCTTTGGTGTGGCCACTGCGGCAATAGGAGAGAAGGGCAAGATCATTATAGAATTTTTCGATGCTGTTGCGCATGTAATCCTGAAAATCACCGGCTATGTGATGAACTTTGCCCCTTTTGCGGTCTTCGGTGCCATGGCTGCTATTGTAGCCAAACAGGGACTAAGCGTATTATCTACCTATGCACTCTTTATAGGTGAATTCTATTCGAGTATGCTCATGCTGTGGATCCTGCTGATCCTGATAGGGTACCTGATTCTCAAAGGGCGTGTATTTAACCTGATGAACCGGATGAAAGAACCTGTGCTTGTAGCCTTTAGTACTGCCAGCAGTGAAGCTGCCTATCCGCGCACATTGCTTCAGCTGGAGCGCTTTGGTTGTAAAGATAAAATTGTGAGCTTTGTACTGCCGCTTGGTTATTCCTTTAACCTGGATGGATCGATGTTATATATGACTTTCGCTTCATTGTTTATCGCACAGTCTTACGGAATACATTTGTCTTTCCAGCAGCAAATCACCATGATGCTGATCCTGATGCTCACGAGTAAGGGTATTGCAGGCGTACCAAGAGCTTCTCTGGTTGTGATTGCAGGTACCATAGCCACCTTCAATATTCCTGAAGCAGGACTTGCCCTGCTGATTGGTATCGATCCGCTCCTGGATATGGGCAGATCAGCTACAAATGTAATTGGAAACAGTATCGCCACAGCTGTCGTAAGCAAGTGGGAGGGCGAGCTCTCAGAAGCCCATGATTAATTATTTTTAACTTTATATAATGAGTACCAGAGCCAAACAAATATTTTTATTTTTAACCATAGTCGTTCCTTTTTTGGGTTATTGCATCATCTATTATACCCCAATCCTTAGAAATGCTCCTTTCAGATCAGATGAATTTGTCTCTTTCCAGTTTCAATGGGGTGCCGGCAATGATATGCCAAACATTTATGATTCCGCCACAGGCAGATATGAATACCTGGATAAAAATGACTCATTGATCAAAACCAATGTAAAACTTCGCCCTAATGATATCAGTTATCTGCACAATAAGATGAATGAGCTGGGCTACTGGAATTTTCCTGACCTTATTGCAAATGCTGATACAGACCTGAACAAGTCTAAAGTGTTACGCTATGTCTTTACTTTCAATTACAAGCGTAAAACAAAGAAGGTGATTTACCTGACCGATTACAATGATATCCCAAAGCTGGCTACCGTAGCGGGCCAAATGAAGGCTCTTGTAGAGAAAACCATAGGTGATGCTGAAGAAAGATACAGTAAGAAATAGAAATCGTTATGATTTTATAAATATATATTCTATATTTGCACCTCGATAAAAAATAAACAATTTAAAATACTAATTATTTAACAATGTACGCAATAGTAAATATAGCAGGACAGCAATTCAAAGTTGCAAAAGACCAGCACCTTTTTGTACACCGTTTGCAAGGAGATGAAGGCGCTAGTATTGAATTTGACAATGTATTGTTGGTTGAAGACGGAGGTAATATCTCTGTTGGTGCTCCTTCACTTGCAGGCGCAATCGTTTCAGCTAAAATCGTGTCTCATTTAAAAGGCGATAAGGTAATCGTTTTCAAAAAGAAACGTAGAAAAGGTTACAAAAAGAAAAATGGCCACCGCCAGTATTTCACAAAAATCCAGATTTCTGGTATCAGTTTATAATTAGTTGTTAAACAATAAATAAGCAGTTTCGGTTGTTTATTCATAAAATATAAAACAAAATGGCACATAAAAAAGGAGCCGGTAGTTCCAGGAACGGACGTGAGTCACATAGTAAACGCTTAGGTATCAAAATCTTTGGTGGCCAGGAAGCTATTGCAGGAAACATCTTAGTACGTCAGCGCGGAACTAAACACCACCCTGATAAAGGAGTTGGTATTGGTAAAGATCATACTTTATTTGCTCTTGTAGACGGTACTGTAATTTTCAGAAAGAAACAAGATAACAAATCTTATGTTTCAGTTTTACCAGCTGCTGTTACAGCACCTGTTGCAGAAAAAACAGCTCCTGCTGTTAAAGCTGCACAAGCTGAAGTAGAAATTGAAGCGCCTGCGAAAAAAGCACCTGCAAAGAAAGCAGTGAAAGCTGAAGCGGCTACTGAGACTGCTACAGAAACTGAAGCTGCTCCGGCAGAATAATTTTCTTACATATACAAAAAAGCCGCAACGATTTTCGTTGCGGCTTTTTTGTATATGTCCATTTTTCAGGATATCATGATCTCTTTTTTTAGATGGTCAACCTCTTCCCTCAATTGCGTTAAGGACGTGGAAAAATGTTTAAGACTCGACTCCAATTCTTTTGCAAGTGAAACAAAAGACAGGTTTAGCTGCCTGATTTCTACAATTTCTTTTTCTTCTTCTCCATGCAGTAACCATTCATAGCTTCTCTTATAGTGCCTGGAGATCGCATTTAGCGTATTAAATGTTGGGTATTGATTGCCCAGCTCAATTTGAGAATAATTACTTCTGGACAAATTTAAAAATTCAGCTACATAAGCCTGGGCATAAGCTTTTTCTAGTCTTAAAGACTTAATTCGCTCTCCCAATATTTTCTTTGATAGAATTTCTTGCATAAATAATATTTTTTTTGTTGGTTTGTCACTTTATTCTATAGGTGGAAAAAGGCAATTATCGAACCACTATCGCCGTTATTGGATGATAGTTACGTTAGTGAGGAGGTTTTGGATTTAAAAAAGAGATTAAATGCGTAAGAAAAATCAAAGGAATGCTTGTATTTGTGTCATATTAATGGAAATCAGCCATGAAGCTTAATGCTCATTGTGATCGTTATGCTGATAACTCATACTTCCTTATCAATAAAAAAAATCAGATTACTTATTTCAAAATTCACTCCACTGAAAAGCTAGGTCATTTTTTAGACAAGAATCCTGTGATTGGGGAATCTTTTGTGGAATTCATTTCACAGAGATATCTAAAGGTATTCTCGGAGCTGGTAGCAGAGTGTTTTGAAGGTAAATCTTTTAATATTGAAAAGAGGTTGAAGGTGCAGGACGAGGAAGACGTGTTGCTGCAGGTAGTTCTTACGCCGGTAATTGTAGGTCCTGATCAGGAATATGTCTCCTGTACAATCATCGACAGCAACAGAAAAACCAACCAGATGAAATTGCTCGACGAATATTCCCATCTGGCATCACATGACCTGCGTGCCCCTATTACGAATATATTAAGCTTGTCGAGTATCCTGAATTATCCGGAAATGGAGTCCTTTGATACGACTAAAATCCGTGAATTATTGAAGGATATCAATTTTCAGGCAGAGAAGCTAGACGATATTATAAAGATGCTAAACCGTTTAATCAATAAAGGAGAGGCACCAAAACTATTCGCAGCAGAAAATACACTTAGTGATTCCAAACATATCATGCTGGTTGATGATGATTCTCTCACCAACAAATTGCATCATATGATCATCACCAAACACAATAAGAACAAAAAGGTGGTGCAGTTTGATCGTCCCCTGCTGGCCCTGGATTATCTGGAGAACAACAGCCCCGATCTGATCCTGTTGGATCTCAATATGCCTGAAATGGATGGCTGGGCATTTTTAAGGACCCTGGAGGAACGTGATATCAGAATAGATGTAGTGATCATTTCTTCTTCCATTGATCCGGCTGAACGTACGAGGGCACAATCATTTAAATCCGTTAAAGACTTCCTGACGAAGCCTCTAACTTATGATAAGATTAAACATCTTGTAGATAATTAAACCTAACTTTCCCTGTTGATCAGTGATCTGGCCAGCTGATAAAGTTCTGATTTCCGCTCTTCAGAGATACTCACCTGGTCCAGAGACGTAAAAGCAATATCAGCTCTGCGTTCCATTTCTGCAGTAGCAATCTCCCTGATCTGATAGCGATTGTACAGTTCTGTTATTGCCTCAACTTTCTGCGGGTGATTGGTTGAGGAACCAAGCCTTTCCAGTAAAGCCTGATCGGCAGTGCTGGCCAGTTCTTTGAGTTTGAGAAGCAGGAAGGTCTGCTTATTTGAAATGATATCTCCGCCAACCTGTTTGCCAAATTTAAGCGGGTCGCCATAAACATCGAGAATGTCGTCCTGCAGCTGGAATGCCAAGCCAAAGTTCACACCAAAATCATACAACAGATCGGCGTCAGTGATGTCCGCACCACCAATGATGGCCCCGATCTTCATACATCCGCCAACAAGAACTGCTGTTTTCAGCCGGATCATATTGATATACTCCTCAATACTCACATCTCTGCGTTGTTCAAATTCCATATCCAGCTGCTGGCCTTCACAAACGCCGCTGGCTGTATCATTGAAACAGGTCAGTACATCCTTCAGGACAGTGGTATCCAATCTTGTGAGGTGTCTGTTGGCCTCTACCATCATCACATCTCCGCTCAAAATGGCATTGTTTACACCCCATTTAATATGTACAGTATCCTTGCCCCTGCGTATTGGTGCATTATCCATAATATCGTCATGAATTAGAGTGAAATTATGAAATGTCTCTATGGCGAGGGCACCTTCAACAGCTATAGTTACATCGTCATTAAACAGTTCACTGGAGAGTAGTAATAATACCGGTCTGATTCTTTTCCCACCAAGGCTCATGATATAACTGATGGGTTCATATAATCGTGCAGGATGGCTTGGGTATTGTACTTTTTTAATTGCCTTTTCTACGATGTCTTGTAACTCTAAAATGGAATGCATTAATTTTTTTTGTAGTGTTTATTCTTTAATTTTCTTTGTCCTGCTCAGTTATAATTAATCCTGTACCAGTGAAAAATCAATTTGTCTTTTAGACAAATCCACCTTTTTTACTTTCACTTTCACTTCATCACCAAGCTGGTATTTCTTTTTCTTGCGTTGTCCCACGATGCAGTAATTCTTTTCGTCCAATACGTAGAAATCATCTGCAATATCCTTTAACCTGATCATTCCTTCGCATTTGTTCTCGATCAGTTCAACATACATACCCCATTCCGTTACTCCGGAGATAATTCCCATGAAGAGTTTACCTACATTTTCTTCCAGGTATTCCACCTGTTTGTACTTGATTGAAGCGCGTTCTGCATCTGCGGCACGTTTTTCCATGGCCGAAGAATGTGTTGCTGCGGTTTCATATTCATCCTCATTTGCCGAGCGTTCGCCATTCAGATAGGCCGCAAGCAGACGGTGTACCATCACATCAGGATAACGGCGGATAGGAGAGGTGAAATGAGTATAATGATCAAATGCAAGTCCGTAATGGCTGGTTTTCTTCGTGGTATACACTGCCTTGGCCATTGAGCGGATCGCAAGTTGTGTCAGTACGTTCTGCTCCTTTTTACCTTCCACATCTTCCATAAGGAAGTTGAGGGACTTCGCAATGTCCTTGTCAGATTTCATGTTGATCTTGTACCCAAAGCGTGCGGCAAAAAGCGCAAAGTTACCCAGGTTTTCAAGGTTTGGAGAGTCATGTGAACGGTACACAAAAGTGTATTTCTGTTTTCCCTTTCCTTTTTTGGCAATAAATTCAGCTACCTTTTTGTTGGCCAGCAGCATAAAATCCTCAATCAGCGTATGTGCATCTTTACGTTCTTTTACATAAACCCCTATAGGTTTTCCCGTTTCATCCAGCTGAAACTTCACTTCTGTACTTTCAAAGCTGATAGCGCCATTTTTAAATTTCCTGTCGCGCAGTATATGGGCCAGCTCATTCAGTTTTTTCAGCTCAGCTGCATAATCACCGGTTTTATTTTCAATCACTTCCTGTGCTTCCTCATAGCTGAAACGCCTGTCGGAGTGGATGACAGTCCTTCCAAACCATTCAGTAAGAATATTGGCCTTGTCATCAAGTTCAAAAACCGCGGCAAAGCAGAGTTTATCTTCATGAGGGCGAAGAGAACAAACTCCATTACTCAATCTTTCCGGTAGCATTGGAATCACACGGTCAACCAGATATACGGAGGTAGCTCTGGAATAGGCCTCTTTGTCCAGCCAGCTTTTAGGCTGTACATAGTGAGAGACATCGGCAATGTGAACCCCAATCTCAAAATTCCCGTTTTCAAGAGTCTTGAAGGATATCGCATCATCAAAGTCCTTCGCGTCTGCAGGGTCAATTGTAAAAGTTGTCGTTTGCCTGAAATCCCTGCGGTCTTTCATATCTTCCTCAGTAATCTGTTCAGGGATCTCGTTGGCTTCTTTTTCAACTTCTGGTGGAAAAGACAAAGGGAAACCATACTGCGCCAGGATAGCATTCATTTCAGTATCGTTTTCGCCCTGCGTCCCCAGGATGTTGATGATCTTTCCAATAGGATTTTTAGCCCCATCAGGCCAGTCTGTAATCGCTACCTGTACCTTCTGTCCATTTTTAGCTCCTGCCAGGTCAGTGAGGGGTACAAAAATATTTTGAAGCATCTTTTTATCATCAATGCTCACAAAAGCAAAGCGGTCGGAGATTTTGATCACACCGATAAAGTCCGTTTTCAGCCGCTGTATAATTTCAACAACCTCACCTTCATTTTTCCTTCCACTTTTTTTGGCGTAGATATAAACTTTAACCTTATCGCCATGCAGTGCATTATGTAATTTACGTGCGGATACGAATACATCCTTTTCAAACTCGTCGTCAGGAATGATAAACGCAGCACCGTCGGCCGTCATATCTACTTTTCCCGTGATAAAAGTTTTGAGGTCCTTCAGTTTAAACTTGCCTTTTTGGGGTTCAGTAAAGATACCTTTCTGGGCCTGCTCTTTGAGAATTTCCAGAATAGTCTCCCGGGATTCGTTATCGGTAATGTTCAGTTTGGCTGAAACCTGTTTGTAATTCAAGGCCTCATTATTGCTATTCTCTAAAACGTCGCTGATTAACTGAGTAAGTACGAGTTTTATTTGAGAAGATTTCTTTTTTGCCATAGTATATTTGTCAATATTCCGAAGGTAACACTTTGAAATGATTTATGGGTTAAAACAAGCTATTGTATCATCAGAACCTATGAATAACAACTATTAATGATAAAATGATCGAGGAAAAACAAAGAAAGACAAAAAGTGAGATATTTATGATTCTGGTCAAGACAGTAGTCTTTATGCTGCTTGTGTATGCCAATGTCAATAAGCCACCCTTACTTGTCCATTACCATTGGCTGGCGAGTGCTACCAAAGCACTCATCGTTTTTCTTGGGCCCAGCACTGCTGTTTCTTTCCTGCGGCTGATCATCATTTACTGGTATATCAGAAAACATCGTCTCAAGCCTAATATCAAAGATAACTTTATTCTGGGTATCAACAGGATTGTTTCGATCTTGAACACGGCATTTGGGGTAATCGCTTTCATGATCTTTATGGGTATTGCGCCACTGCAGTTTCTGACAAGCATAACCATCGTTGCGGCAGCTATTGCAGTTACTTTCAAAGACTATATTACCAATATGATCAATGGTCTGATCATCATGTTTTCTGACCGCCTTTCTTTGGGTGATCATATTAAAGTCCAGGATACAGAAGGAAAAATTCTGGATATTACACTGATCAATGTTATCCTGCAGAATGAGGACAACGACATGGTGATTGTACCCAATTCAGTCATCTTCAGCTCTGTGATTATCAATCAATCCAAACAGAATATTAAAAAGCTCAATATCGAGTTTGAACTTTCTCACCAGCATGGATATACCCCTGACGCGCTGGAGCAGTATCTCAACAAGTCAGTAGAAAAATTTACTGATTACATCTCTTCCGGAGGATTAACCATTAAAACGCTTGCGATCAGCAAAGAAATCGCACGGTTTAAAGTGATGGTGTTACTGAATAACTATGACAAGCTCAAAGAAAGAGAGATCAGGAGAGCTTTAAATACAGCTGTAATCAGGTTATCTGCCCCTGATTCCGCTACAGATTCCACTATTGGAGACTGATCTTTCCCGGTATCGCGTCAATCAGTTTTTTAGTATATGCTGTTTGCGGATGATTATAGATTATCTCCGGGAAATTTTCTTCTTCAATTTTCCCCTTATTCATCACGATCATCCTGTCAGATATGTGTTTCACGACGGCCAGGTCATGTGAGATGAAAATATAGGTGAGACCCAGTTCCTGTTGTAACGAGCGCAGCAGGTTAAGCACCTGAGCCTGTACAGAAACATCAAGTGCCGAAACAGATTCATCACAAATGATCAGCTTGGGCTGTAAAGCAAGAGCCCGCGCAATCACGATACGCTGGCGCTGTCCGCCGGAGAATTCATGCGGATACCTGTTCAGGTGCTCTGGTTTCAAACCTACCAGTTCCAGCAGATGCTGAATATGACTGAGCCGCTGACTTCCGGAATTGAATACCTGATGCACCTGAAGGGGTTCCATCAATGCATTTCCAATAGTTAACCTCGGATTGAGTGAGGAATATGGATCCTGAAAAATCAACTGGATTTCTCTGCGCAGTCTTCTCAGTTCAGTATGCTTCAGGTGAGTAATATCCTGTCCTTCGAAAATAATAGATCCTGATGTAGGTTCTGCCAGACGGAGGATCGTTCTTCCCAGGGTGGTTTTACCACAGCCGGACTCACCCACGAGCCCCAGTGTTTCGCCCGGATAAAGTTTGAGACTTACATCATCCACAGCTTTTACCGTCGCTGTTGTCTGGCCAAATAGTCCATTTTTTATGGGGAACCAGGTACAGAGATTTTTAATTTCCAGCAGAGGGGAAGCGTTGTAAAGTGCTGCACGTTTATCGTCAATCTCCGTCTGTGTATAACTGTTTGCAGCCAGCAAATGTGCCACTGCCTGATCATCATTTGTACCGATAAAATCCGCTACCACTGGTAATTTCTTGAGCCTATGAAGCGGAGAAGGCCTGCAGGCCAGCAGCCCCTTGGTATAGGGATGTTTTGGATGATGAAAAAGCTCGTTTACAGTTCCCTGTTCTACAATTTCTCCTCTGTACATCACAGCTACCTCATCTGCAATCTCACTGATCACACCCAGGTCGTGGGAGATGAAAATCATCCCCATGTTTCTCTCCGTTTTGATTTTCAACAGAAGCTGCAGGATGGTTTTTTGTACCGTTACATCCAGCGCTGTGGTAGGCTCATCGGCAATCAGCAATTCAGGATTGCAGCTCAGGGCCATCGCGATCATTACTCTTTGTTTTTGCCCGCCTGAAAGTTGGTGAGGGTAGGAGTCGAACATTTGTTCAGGCCTCGGCAGCTGTACTTCTTTAAACAGGGCTATCGTTCTTTCCCGGGCTTCATCTTTTGTAAGCGATTCATGCAGGATGATCGCTTCCTGCACCTGATATCCACAGCTGAAAACCGGATTAAGCGAAGTCATCGGCTCCTGGAAAATCATGGCAATCCTGTTACCCCGGTAGCCGTTCATCTCCTGTTCTGAGAGAGCTCCTAAGCTTGTTCCGTTAAAGACAATATCGCCTTCGATCTTTGAATACCTGGGGTCATGCAAACGCATAATAGAAAATGAGGTCACTGATTTTCCAGAACCGGATTCACCCACTATACCCAGTACTTTACCCTTTTCTGCACTGAAACTAATCTTCTTTACGGCGGTAATCCAGCTGCGTTCTTCCTGATTATAAAACTGAATATTTAGATCGATTACATTTAACATCTGATGACCAATATAGCTAAAATTATCCCTCAAATTCCGGCTTTTTGGCTATTTTTGCGAAATGGAAAGAGAAATTCTTGATACCAAGCGCAAGGCCCTGAATATTAACTTAAACCCTAATATTTACGGAACTTTCGCTGAGATCGGGGCAGGACAGGAAGTAGCCCGTAATTTTTTTACCGCGGGTGCTGCTTCAGGAACAGTAGCAAAAACCATGTCGGCATACGACATGACCTTCAGTGACGCCATTTATGGTGCAGAAGAAACAGGAAGATATGTAAGCCAGTCGCGCTTAAAAAAAATGCTCAATCATGAGTTTGGTCTGCTTACGGAAAGATTATGTGGTGAGAAATATGATGCCAGAACCTTTTTTGCTTTTGCAGATACAGTAACCACCCTCAATTATAACAAATCAAATGATCCCCATGGTTGGATCGGCGTAAAGTTTCAGACTGAACCGGGGGGAGACGCTAATGAGATGTTCTTCCATTTACGGTTACTGGATACTGATGCGGCCCTGCAGCAGAATGTGCTGGGAATTATAGGTGTGAACCTCGTTTATGCCGCCTTTTATTACCATGATGATCCCAAAAGAATGATCGAATCACTGGTAGAAAACCTTACTGTCGGCTCGGTGGAAATTGACCTGATCTCTGTTAATGGCCCGGCATTTAACGGTATCAACAACGTGCTCCTCAATTTATACCTTGTGGTAAAGGACTTCTCTGATGCCGCGATATTTGATTCGCTGGGTAATCCATGTCTCGCGAAGGACCTGCTGTACAAAAAGGACATCATGATCCTCAGGACAAAATATGCACAGAAGTCACTTCCCAATTTCAGCATGTTTAATAATGCGGTCGACCAATTTAAAAGGACAGAGAATGTCAATAAGGAAAACCTAAGTGTTCTGATTGAGGTACTGATGTCCAATGTGCTTACAGCCGATGACGAAAAGCCTGAACATATTGACCTGCATGCTGTCGCCGCGCGTGCTGAAGAGATGTTTAAAACTGGTAATCTGGTCATCGTTTCCAATTTTGCCAGACACAATAAACTTGCAAAATATCTCGATCGCTGCAAGCCCAAGAGTGTAGGGATTTCCACCAACATCAATAACCTTAAGTTTGTCTTTAACTCCAGCAACTTTGGTGGAAGTTATACCAGTCAGCTGCTCAGTTACGTGAGTGATATGTTCTCAAAAAACGTGAAGTTGTTTGCCTATCCTTTCCTGGATAAAAAAACAAATGCGGTTATTACCACGGCCAATATGCCTGTTACGCCCGATGCAAAACCTTTGTTTGATTTTTTAATTTTGAATGGATATATTACCGACATTAAAGACTACAGTGAAACTGATGTGAAAACTGTCTGATCCTGTAGTTAAGAACATAATATATCCGGGCAATATGAAATTTCTGAAATTACTCTTCCTTTTTGCACTTACTACTGCTTCAGCAACGATTGCGCAGCAAAAAACATCTGGAAACCCCATCTTCAAAGGATGGTATGCTGATCCTGAAGCCGTCGTGTTTAACAAACAATACTGGGTTTATCCTACTTACTCTGCACCCTATAAAGAACAGGTTTTTCTGGATGCCTTTAGCTCAAAAGATCTGATCAGCTGGGAAAAACATCCGCATGTGCTGGATACCGCGAATGTGAAATGGGCAAACAAAGCCGTATGGGCCCCTGCAATCATTGAAAAAGACAAGAAATACTACCTGTTTTTTGGAGCCAATGACATTCAGAGCGATAAAGAAAGTGGTGGAATAGGGGTGGCTGTCGCAGACCGTCCCCAAGGCCCCTTTAAAGATCATATCGGTAAACCTCTGATCGACAAATTTTATAATGGCGCACAGCCTATTGATCAGTTTGTATTTAAGGATAAAGACGGACAATATTATATCATCTACGGGGGATGGAAGCACTGTAACATCGCGAAGTTAAGTGATGACTTCAAAACACTCATTCCGTATAAAGATGGTACTACATATAAAGAAATTACTCCGGAAGGCTATGTAGAAGGCCCATACATGTTTGTGAGGAATGGAAAGTATTATTTTATGTGGTCAGAAGGTGGATGGACAGGTCCTGATTATTCAGTGGCTTATGCCATTGCAGATTCTCCGATGGGACCTTTTAAAAGGATTGGGAAGATCCTGAAGCAGGACCCGAAAATTGCCAGAGGTGCAGGACACCATTCTGTGATCCACAACGAGAAAAAAGATCTGTATTATATCGTTTATCACAGAAGACCATTGACAGAAACCGACGGCAACCACAGGGAAACCTGTATTGATATGATGTCTTTTGATAAGGATGGATTGATCAAACCGGTAGTGATCACCAAAGAGGGAGTTAAAGCACAAAGATTAGACTAATCTTTGTGCTTTAAGTAGGCGTTTTTGATGACGATAGCCATGATGCTCTCAGGATCCTCCAGGGGCTCAAAGCCAAACTGACTGTAAAGCCCATGGGCATCATGCGTAGCCAGCATATATCTTCTCAGGCCTTGCAGATCTTCATGAAAAAGCATGATCGACATTAATTTTTTTGATAAACCCAGACCCCTGAACTCTTCTACTACATAAACATCTGCGAGATAGCCAAAGGTGGCCCCATCAGTTATCCATCTGGCAAAACCTATTTGACGGCTATCTTTATAAATACCAAAACACAGGGAATTGGAGATAGATTTGTAAACGGTCTCAAAGGGGATCCCCATTGCCCAGTACGATTGCGTACTCAAATATTGATGCACAGCAGTGGCGTCAATCAGGTTTTTGTCGTCTGAAAATATAAAACCGCTTTCCCTGATTTCCATTAGTTGCGCATATTGATAAACTGCAGTGGCTGACCGAAATCTTCACTTTTGCACAATGCAATTACCTTTTGAAGGTCGTCTATATTCTTACTTTGAACCCTCACCTGGTCATCCATCATAGAAGGCTGAACTTTCAGTCCGCTGGCTTTGATCTTGGCAACGATCTTTTTCGCTACCTCTCTGTCAATTCCTTCTTTGATCGAAATTTCTTTCCTGATCATATTTCCGGATGCATATTGCTCTTTGCCGAAGTCAAGGCTCTTAGGATCCATATTTTGCTTTACCATTCTTGAGATGATAGCATCTTCAATCGCTTTTAAGCGCATATCATCTTCGGTAACAACAGTGATGACGTTTGTTTTTTTGTCGTGGTCAATTGTACTTTTGGAAGTGGAAAAATCATAGCGGTTAAGAATTTCCTTTTTTGCGTTGTTCATTGCATTGTCCAATGTCTGCGCATCTACTTTACTTACAATATCGAAAGTGGGCATGATTATAGCTTTAGTATAAAAAAAATATTAGATTTAAATATTAATCTTTTAACGGTCAGGCTAAAAAATATATTATGAAAACCAGAAAACCAAAAGTGCAAAAAAAACTCGCTAAAAAAGCAGTTAAAAAAGAATTAGAATTAACTCTTGCACAAAAATTCGTGGAGGCCATAACTACCCTTGGGCACGATGCAGAAAAAATTGGTGCTGATGTGGCAAAGGCGGCGAAGATTCTTGCCGGTAAACTGGCCAAGAAATTCCAGCCTGCGGAGCAGAAAGTAAGCTCAAAAGCTGAAAAAGTAAAAAAATCAGCGGTTAAAGGAGCTAAAAAAGCAAATAAAGAAGTACAAAAGGCGGTGTCTAAAGCTAAGCCAGTGCTGAGCAGTATTAAAGTGCCGGCTATTGAAACGGCAGAGAAAGCAGCTGATGCAATCGCTAAGCCTGTACAAGAAACTACAATTGCTGCTGACAAAGCTATCGCTGCTCCGGTTCAGAAAGCTAAACGTGTTGCTAAAACTCCTGTTGCGAAAGCAACTGCTACAAAAACTGTGACTCCTGCAAAATCTGCTTCTCCCTCAAAACCTGCTGCAGCCAAACCTGCTGCAGCCCCTGCAAAACCTGCAGTACGTCGTGCAGCCGTTAAAACAACAGCTTCTGAAACGGTTTCTGAAGTGAAGTCACCTGTTGTAAAAACATCAACTCCAAAAACAGCAGCAGTCAAAAAAACTCTGGCAGCCAAAACAACCAGAACACCGGCTGTTAAAAAAGCTCCTGTTGTGAAATCTACAGCTCCTGCAGCAACTACTGACGCTGCTCCGGCGACAGAGGAATCTAGTGACGACAGTAAATAAAACTTCAATTTCTATTGTTAACGTCTAAATAATTAACATGGAATTAACAATAGAATATGCAGTTTTGAACATCCGCTCCCCTCAGGGAATTTTTGATCCTAACCCATGACTAAGAAGAAGGTACCATTTTTAAATAGAGAAATCAGCTGGTTATATTTTAATGAACGGGTTTTACAGGAAGCGGCGGATGAAACTGTACCACTGATTGAAAGAATCAAGTTCCTTTCTATATTTTCTTCCAATCTGGAAGAATTTTACCGTGTACGGGTGGCAACAATGATGCGCTTGTCTAATTTAAATGACAAAACGAAGGAGCTTTTAGGGTTCAACCCAAAGAAAATCCTGAATGAAATCAAGAACATCGTAGTCAGACAGGAACGTAGGTTTGAACAACTTTTTCAGGCTACCCTAATCAATGAGCTGGCCCAAAACCGAATTTTTATTCTCAATGATACGCAGCTCAACGTTGCCAGGGGAGAGTTTGTAAGAGAACATTTCCGGGATAAGATCCTTTCCAATCTCGTTCCTATAATGGTGGATCTGGATAAACCATTTCCAGAGTTAAAGGACCGTTACCTCTACTTTTTTGTCAGGCTGAAAAAGAAAGCTACCAGGAAAGACGAGAAATATGCGCTAATTGAACTTCCACCCAATCTTCCGAGGTTCTTGGTACTGCCAGAAACCAACGGACTTAAATTTATCATCCTTGCAGAGGATATTATCAAATATTGTCTTGATGATATCTTCTACGTATTCAAGTATGATGAGATGGATGCCTTCTCTATACAGCTGACCAGGGATGCTGAGCTGGATATCGACAAAAACGTCAGTGAGAAATTTATTGATGAGCTGAAAACCAGTCTTGACAAACGTAAGAAGGGTAAGCCAATGCGCTTGCTGTATGACACAGCGATGCCTTTTGACATGTTGGGTGTGCTTGTGGCAAAAATGAAAATTGAAGCCGAAAGCCTCATTCCCGGAAACAGATATCATCGTTTTGGTGATTTTATCCGTTTCCCAAATGTAGGTGATAAAAGTCTCGAATATGCGCCCACCATTCCCCTGAAGGTTCATGGCTTACACCGAACACAAAGTATCATAGATAAGCTCGCAGAGAGAGACTATCTGATCAACCTGCCTTATCAATCCTATGATTATATTATATTGTTCCTTAGGGAGGCTGCAATTGATCCCAAGGTGACAGCGATAAATATTACCTTGTACAGGCTTGCGGAAGATTCCAGGGTCATTAATGCACTGATCAACGCTGCCAAAAACGGTAAAAAAGTCAATTGTCTTGTCGAGCTCAAGGCTCGTTTTGATGAGCAGGCCAATATCTTCTGGACCAACAGGCTCGAAGAAGAAGGCGTTCAGGTGAATTATGGATTGACAGATTACAAAGTGCATTCCAAGATCTGTCTTGTGACCAGAATAGAAAAGGGCCGTCCGGTTTATTACGCCAACCTGGCTACAGGTAATTTCAATGAAAAAACCGCGAGGCTGTATTGTGACCACAGTATTTTTACCGCAAAAAAAGAGATCACACATGATCTCATCAAACTTTTTGCTGCCCTGAACAAAAAGACGGTTGCTTCAGGTTTTAAACACCTGATTGTCTCTCCGCTGGATACCAGGAACCGATTCTATCAATTGATTGACAGGGAGATTAAAATTGCCAAATCCGGCAAACCCGCATATCTCATTTTCAAAGTGAACAGCCTTGCTGATGAAGGGATTGTAGAGAAATTGTACGATGCCAGTAATGCAGGGGTGCGGGTAAAACTGATCGTTCGTGGTATTTGTTGCCTTGTGCCTGGAGTTAAAGGTTACAGTGAAAATATTACGGTTATCAGTATCATCGATAAATTCCTTGAACATGCACGGGTTTTCATCTTTGGAAATAATGGTAAGGAAGAGATCTTTCTCTCTTCAGCAGACCTGATGAGCAGAAACTTCGAACACCGTGTTGAAGTAGGCTTCCCGGTGCTTGATCCGGAGGTAAAACAAGAAATCAAAGACATTATTGAGTTCCAGTTACAGGATAATGTCAAAGCCAGGGATATTACCCGGATGAACAATAATAAATATCATAAAAACCGTATCAGCACGAAAGTGAGGGCACAGGTTCAAACTTATAATTACTTAAAAAACAAACATCATTAAATATTATGCTCAGATACGCTGCAATTGACGTTGGCTCCAACGCTGTTAGACTGCTTATTGCAGATATAACACAAAGCGACAATGGTTTTAGCTTCAAAAAAAACACATTGGTCAGGGTTCCGCTGCGGCTGGGAGACGATGCCTTTCTGGATCATAAAATTTCTGAGCGTAAAATTGAAGACCTGCTGAAAAC
This sequence comes from Pedobacter sp. MC2016-15, assembly GCF_026239695.1. Classification (GTDB taxonomy): domain Bacteria; phylum Bacteroidota; class Bacteroidia; order Sphingobacteriales; family Sphingobacteriaceae; genus Pedobacter. The sequence goes on from NZ_JAPIVS010000004.1 coordinate 548,900, forward strand.
CATGTCAGCATTTAAAAACCTAATGGATGTTTATCAGGTTTCAAAATACCTTGCCTGTGCAACTTCCTCTATGCGGGAAGCAGATAATGGTCAGGAGATCATTAAACTCATCAGGGAGCGTGCGAATGTTGACCTTGAGATTATCGAGGGACAAAGAGAGGCCAATATCATTTATGCGAACCACATCGAGGATGACCTTGATATTAAAAAGAACTATTTATACATTGACGTGGGTGGGGGGAGTACTGAACTTTCAGTTTTTGTCAATAAAACCCCTGTAGCCTCAAAATCATTTGACATAGGTACCATCCGTATCCTGGATAATCAGGATAAAGAGGAGACCTGGGAAGAAATGAAACTTTGGGTAAAAGAACAAACTAAATACCATAAAAACCTGGCTGGGATAGGTACCGGAGGTAATATCAATAAGTTATACCGGATGGCCAACGAGAAGGAGGGCATGCCGCTAACATTCTTAAAGCTGAAGTCGCTGTATAATCAGCTCAACAGTCATTCCCTGAAGGAAAGAATCCAGGTTTTTGGCTTAAACCCAGACCGTGCGGATGTGATTATCCCGGCAGCGGAGATCTTTATTACCCTGATGAAATGGACTGGTATTAAACAAGTTTACGTACCAAGAGTCGGAATGGCAGATGGTATAATCAATCTGCTGATCGAGGAAAACCTGACTAAAGAGATTTTGGATAAAGAATAGCAGCATATCGTCCGTGGTGGCTTACCGATGCTTCGCTTGTCATTGAGGTATGAAGATTTGTGATCTGCGGCAGGCCGGTGTTATCTTTTGTTAACCTGTAGCCAGCGCAGCTGAGATTAAAATCATCAGGATAATATGATGAATTGCTGAGGTAATGTATTTTCAGATTATCCAGCAGTTCTTTTTTCCATACAGCTACGGAATGTATCCACTCCTCAGTAATTTCAGCTTTGATATACAGTGAGTAATTCCCTGCAGTAACCATTCCTGATACATCTGTATCTCGAATGACCAGGTTCCTGCATACATAGGAAAGAGGCGAGTAATTGCGTACTCCGGTCAGCCTGTTGATTACTTTGTAGCTGGCTTCTTTCATGGTCCAAAGCAGCCATAACATTGTTGCAGGTTGTTCGGCGTCCAGAATCAGCTCCTGTTCCTGAACGGTGTAGATTTTCCGGAGATAACCTTTTCTCTGCCAGTTGCTGTCAATGCTGGCCTGTTTCAGGTCTACAACGTCATTTCCCAGCACCGGCAGCAAGTTTTTCTTCGATAATCCTGATTGCCGCTTTCACTGTCAGCATCCTTGCCATAGAATCATTGTCGATCTCTATACCAAACTTTTCTTCTACATCAAGCACCACATCTACCAGGTTTGCCGAGTTAATTTTTAAGTCTCTGATAAAGTCAGTGTCTTCCTGAATGTGAGCAAGCGCCTCTGCATCCTGGGCATAGGGGCTAACAATAATGGTCAGTTCATTGATCAATTCTTCTTTTTCCATCTCGATATCGTTTAAAAATTATACAGGCATTCACATCCCCAAATCCAAAGCTCGCTTTCGCCAGCACATTAAATTGTTTTTCCAGGCATTTCACAGGAATACAAAGAGGATCAATCAGCTTTTCTATATCAGGATGCAAGTCTTCGCAATTGATATTAGGAAAGATAAAACCTTCTGATAGCTGCAGCACCGAGGCTACACTTTCAATGCTTCCCGCTGCACTGATGCAATGGCCGATCATCCCTTTTATTGAATTGATATAAGGAAATTCTCCTCCGTGGCGATCCAGCGCGGCCACCCAGTTCTCTATCTCCGTAACATCTTTTGAAGTCGCGGTAAGATGTGCATTAATCACATCAATATCTTTTGCGTTCAGGCCAGCATCTTTCAGCGCCATCGTTATACAACGCTGTACGCCCTCAGAGTTTGGTGCTGTCATCGTACCAGAGCCCCTTTGTCCGCCCGAATTGACGTGACCTCCCAAGATTTCTGCATAAATATGTGCTCCCCTGCCAAGCGCAGAGTCCAGCGTCTCCAGCACCATCGCGCCGGCGCCACTTCCAGGTACAAAACCCTTAGCAGTGGCACTCATGGGCCTGCAACCTTGTTCAGGACTCTCGTTGTATTGATAGGGACAGATTTTCATCGCGTCAAATCCACCCCATATATACGCTCCACTGTCACTGGTACTGCCGGCCAGCATCTTCGTTGCACTTCCGTTCTTAAGGCGTTCATAAGCCATTAAAATGCTTTCTACACCAGTAGCACAGGCTGATGAGTTGGTACAGACCTGATTTCCCAGGCCCAGTTTCCCGGATAGATAAGCGCTCACACCACTGCTCATGGTTTGGGCAACCACTGTGCTGCCCAGTTTCCTGATCTGTAAATTATCAACCTTGTAGATCGCTTCCCGAAACTTATCTATTCCGGAAGTTCCTGTGCCAAATACAGAGCCACTTTCCCAATCAGGTGTTTCGTTCATCATCATAGCTTCCAGGCGCGCGTCTTTCCAGGCATCCATGCCAGCAATGACTCCATATACAATGCCGGTGCTTTGCAGTCCACGGAGCTCCAGGGGCGTAAAATACTGAAGCATCCGTTCCTCATCGATCACAGGTTTGCCTGCAATCTGGCAGGAAAAAAGCAGTTTCTCCAACTGCGGATCATGCCTGATTCCGGATATACCATTTCTGATGGCATGTCTGAACTCTGCCAGGTCTGCCCCGTTCGGAGAAACCACTCCTAAGCCGGTGATGACAACGCGGTTATTCATCAAGCTGCTTTTTATTGCAATTTAGCCGTTACCATCCCGGAAATGTTGCCTTTACATACCGTCTCTCCGGCCTCATTGGTCATCACTACATTACAGTTTAACTTCTTAAAGCGGAAGTACACTTTCTCTGCCGTCACCGTCACTTTTTCTCCGGGAAACACCGGTTTCATAAAATCTACTGCAACCGAGGTCAGCATCACATGGGCTTTCATTTCTGCATTACTGTCGCCATACAGATAGATGCCTAAACAAACCAGGCCGATCTGAGCCATGGTTTCTGTCATGATTACCCCCGGGGTAACCGGTGAATCTTTAAAATGCCCTTTGTAAAAATCAAGGTCTTTATCGTAGGTGAAAGTTCCGGTCGAACCATTTTCATCGATGTGTAAAAGCTCATCCACGAAAAGAAAAGGTTTGCTGTATGGTAATTTTGATACTATTTCCTGTGCTGTCATTTGTAATGTGATTTAAAAATTTAGTTTTTGTAAAGTAAACACAAAAAATGTTTACCAACGTAATAAAAGTCGCTGCGCCGTAAATCCCGGGCCAAAGCTCAGCATCAATCCATGACTGCCTGTCGCTGGTTTTTGATCCATAATACGTTCTAAGACATACAATACTGTAGCGCTCGACATATTTCCATACAACCGCAGGACCTCTTTGGTTTCTTCAATATCCTTGCCCAGCTCAGTAAAAAGCGATTCTACCAGCTGAATTATCTTCTTACCACCGGGATGAAAAATCAGGTAATCCATGTCCGAAATGTCCAGACCGCTCCTTTTTAGAAATGGATGAAGAATAGCAGGGAAGTGACTTTCTATAGCGTCAGGTACAGCAATATCAAGCACCATTTTGAGGCCTGTATTCGTCGGTTTAAAGCCCATGAGACCTTCGGCATCATAGAAATGGTACATTTGTTCATCAACGATTTCCGGTCCTTCATCATCAGGATGCGAAGAAAGCAGCACACATGCAGCGCCATCGCCAAAAATCGCTGCACTCACAATATTCGCCATACTGTAATCACTGATCTGGAAGGTGGCGGTGGGTGATTCTACAGATACTACTGCCGCGCGTTTTCCGGGGTTGGCTTTCAGAAAGTTTTTTGCATAGATCATTCCGGATACTCCGGCCACACATCCCATTTCCGTTACGGGCAACCTCACAATATCCTGTCGCAATCCCAGCATATTGATCAGGTAAGCATCCATCGATGGGATCATAATGCCCGTACAGCTGACAGTGATCAGAAAATCAATATCCCCGTTCTGCCACTCTGCTTTATGGATAGCGTTTTTCAGGCAATTGGCACCCAGTTTAACTCCTTCACGGATGTAGATATCATTTCTTTCCTCAAAACTGAGATCACTAAACACCTCCTCGGGCGACATGATAGAATACCTGCGGTCAACCATAGCGTTCTCAAAAATCTTCCTCACTTTTCTGATAAACCGATCCTCCTGACCCTGTAGCCATACTTCCAAAAATGGCATAATCTCCGCGGTATCCCTGCAATAGTTGGGCAAAGTTTTGCTTACAGCCTTTATTTTTACACTCATAATTTAACGATCCATTGATAGCGGAATGCCCACTTCCACCTGATAAGAGAATTTTTTAGATTTAGTTTTTCTGCATAGGATAAGAGATCCCTTCTTTTGAAGCCACGCAGAATAGAAACAAGACCATCCTCGCGTGACATATAGTTGAGTCTGAACACAAAACAAAGCGCCTGAAAAAGATAGTAGGCCAGTGCATTGCGCTGCAAATCATTGATGACAAATCCTAACCTGGCTGAGCTTTTAAATCTTTGCAGCAGAGCGATAATCTCCCCCTCAGTAAAATGATGTAAGGTTAGCGTACAAAGCATAATATCACACGCTGAAAACTCATATTCCTGATCAAATATATCTGTGCATTCGTAGCTGATGTTCGGATATCCGGATGATAAATTCTGAGCATGATTGATCGTAAACTGATTGGCATCTATACCATTGAGGATAAAGTTTAAACCCTGATCTGCGGCATAATCAGCCAGCGCCCTTAGCATATCTCCATTTCCACAACCGATGTCGGTGATACGAACAGACTGTTCCCTTGGTTGCTTTTTGCTGAGTGTAATGACACCTTCCAGCGTAACCTTATTGCCGCCCAGCAACTGGTTTATACTAGCGATCTTATCCAGTGCGTCCTTCAATATTTCTCCTTCCATCTGGAAGTTGTCCATCATCTCGGGAGCATTGCTTCTGTGCGTTGTGTCTACAAACATCTATTCATCTACTGTTAACATTTTACCATGGGTTTTTTTGATAATGAGTGGCAGAACTGCAGGAAAGCAGATCATACCGCCCAGCATGATATCCGCCAGTTTTTCTTTTCTTAACATGGAAGAAAGCAAACTTCCCATCCTCAACCTGGATCCGAATTGATGGTTCCATGCTGAAATATACATTTTTTCCATCAGCACCCTGTTCTGTATCTTTCCCCTGAAAAAGTCTGCCAGCAATTCTGCGCAGATTTTGGCGCTGTGAATAGCCATTCCCATACCATTGCCGCAAAGCGGATGAATCAGGCCGGCAGTATCGCCAATCATCAATACATGATCCAGGACGGCCTCTTTTACCCCAAAGGCAAGCTGACTGATGCTCAGGGGCGACTCGAATAGCCGATGACTGTGTTCAAAAATAGCTTTGAGGTATTTATTCTGATAAAGCACCTGCTCCTGAAAAGCATCAATATTTTTATGTGATTTAAAGCTGTTATAGTCCGTCAGGTAACAGATATTTATTTTCTGGCCCTCCACTTTTGATACCCCGCAATATCCACCGCGGAAGTTGTGTAACCCTACCAGGTGATCAGGAAATTCTCCGGAATAATGTGCTTTCACTGCAAGAAAGGGCGACTTCTCCTGTATGAAATCTCTTTTCAGCTTCAGATCAATTGCTGAACGTTTACCGTATGCTCCGATTACTTGCCTGGCAGAGATCCTTTTTGCAGTGAGTGTGGTGATCGTGAATCGTTCATCCCCGAACTCCACCGTATCCACCGTATCATAAATCACCCTGCCACCTTTACTTTTGAATAATTCGCAGAGATATTGATCCAGACTATACCTGCTGATTCCAAATCCGCCCAGGGGCAGCTTTGTGCAGATACTTCTTCCTGAAAGCATAGAGAACTGAAGTTTACTGATGGCGGCAGCACCAAGAAAACGGGGATCAGCCTCCAGCCATTGCAGATAGGGCAGGACCTCATTCGATATGTATTCTCCGCAAACTTTATGCTGTGGATAGGCTGTCTTTTCAACAACGATTACTTCCAGCCCCACTTTTTGTAAATGCAGTGCTGCCGTCAAACCCGCTAGTCCGCCCCCAATAATTAAAATTTCTGTTTCATCATGCATCATTTGACAACCAGGGACTAAAGCACATACAACATCAGCCAGTCAAAAATTGTTTTTTGGCCAAATGGCCATCATAGGTCAAAAAAAAGCCCTGTTCCGGGTAATTCAGAACAGGGCTTACTATTTAAAACCTTTTAACTAGTTGTCCAGCAATTTCGCAGCTTCACTATCCAGGAAGAAAGTAAGTCCTCCGTCAATAGGATCAATCAGCTGTGAAGGATACAAGGCTGTATTTTTAGTCTGATCTTCAATTACATGTTTGATTGCTTCAGCTTTGGATTCTCCGAAGACAAGGAAAGCTACATTTTTTGCCTTGTTGATCAGGGGAGCTGTGAAAGTGATCCTGTAAGTATCCAGTTTTTCTACAAAGACAGAATCAACGGTCACGTCCTTATTGCCTAGCACCTCTGTTCCCGGGAACAGGGAAGCTGTATGTGCATCATCGCCCATTCCCAATAAGATAAGGTCAAAGGAAAGATCTGCACCATCAAAGTGGGTAGTAATTTCTTTGGCATACTCAATAGCCGCCTTTTCGGGCGCCAGGGTTGTATCTACAAAAAATACATGATCTGCAGCTACATTCAGGGGGTCAATGATAGATTTTCTGGCCATCAGACCGTTATAACTTTCATGTCCCGGAGGAACATTCCGTTCATCCCCGATAAAGAAGAATACTTTCGTCCAGTCCAGCTTATCCCTGTATTCTGTTGCCAGCAGGGAATACAGCTCCTTCGGAGAATTTCCACCCGTAAGTACAAAATTAAAACAGTCTTTTTCGGCAATCGCCTTTTCTCCAATTGTAATAATGTATTCTGCCAGGTCTTTCAGCAGCTCATTTTTTGTTTTATAGATGAGTAAATTCATATTATTCCTTGTTTTTTAAGGGTAGTGTAAACCAGTGGAAGCCATCTCTTGCGATCAGTGCTTCAGCGTCTTCAGGTCCCCATGAATCAGCAGGGTAATTAGGGAAGCTCAGTGAAGTTTTGCTTTCCCATGCGTTAATCACAGGCATCAGCAGTTCCCATGCACTTTCCACCTGGTCGGCACGCATAAACTGTGTCTGATCAGCGATCATCACATCCAGCAGGAGCGTTTCGTAAGCCTCAGGTGCCTGAGCATTGTAAGTACCTTTATAATCAAAAACCATATCTACCGGATTGAGCACCATATCCAGTCCCGGTCTTTTTGCCTGAACCTGTAAACGGATACTCATTTCAGGCTGGATACTGATGATCAGCCTGTTTTGCTGCCAGTGTTCTGTAACACCTGCAGGGAAAACCTGGTGAGGTACATCTTTAAACTGGATAGTAATCAGTGATGAAGTCTGGAATAAACGCTTTCCTGTACGCACATAGAAAGGAATTCCCTGCCAGCGCCAGTTGTCTACAAAGAACTTGGCAGCAGCAAAGGTTTCTGTGTTGGATGCCGGATCAACATCTTTCTCAGTTCTGTAGCCAGGCACTTCTTTACCTTCTACCCAACCTTTGGAATACTGACCGCGGACAGTACTCAGACGGATATCTTCAGGAGAGAAAGGACGCATTGCTTTTAATACATCAACCTTTTTATTCCTGATTTCATCAGCATCAAAGTTGATCGGCGTTTCCATACCAATCAGGCATAGCAACTGCAGGATGTGATTCTGGATCATATCTCTGAGCGCACCTGAGCCATCATAGTATCCACCACGGTCGCCCACACCCAGCTGCTCCGTAACAGAGATCTGTACATGGTCGATATAGGTGCGGTTCCAGAGCGGCTCCAGGAAGGAGTTCGCAAAGCGGAAGGCCATGATATTCTGAACAGTTTCCTTACCAAGGTAGTGGTCAATCCTGTAGATCTGTTTCTCGGTAAAGATGCCTGTAAGTAATTTATTCAGTTCTTTAGCTGTCTCCAGGTCATGACCAAAAGGTTTCTCGATAACGATACGACAATTGTCTTCATTACCTACCAGGTCATACTTGGCAAGGCATTCTGCGATCAGCGGGAACAGGTTCGGCGCAACAGCCAGGTAATAGATCACCTGTGTTTTCGGACCAAAATCTGTTCTTAATTTTTCAATATTTGTTTTCAGCACTGCAAAGGTATCTGGTGCAGAAACATCAACAGAGTTATAATATACGTTTTTGGCAAACTCATCCCATTTTTCCTGTTTTACTTTTCCGGAACGGGAGAAAGAGTTAACGCCGCCCATGATCGTACTGCGAAAATCCTCGTCCGTCAATTTCTTTCTTGCTGTACCAATAATCGCATATTCCTTAGACATATAGCCATCAGAATATAAATTGTAAATCGCTGGCGCAAGTTTGCGCAAATTAAGGTCACCAGTACCGCCAAAAATGACAAAAATGGTCGGATTGAGGCATTTACTTGTTTTCATATGCTTCTATTGTTATTTATCTGTGATGAAGCTATCATCAGCAGGAGAGCCGTTTACCAGATCCCTGCTGATGATGATTTCATATCTGTGTATGTTTAGTCATTTAAAGGATTCCAGATCGCATGGAAAGTTCCTTCAGCGTCTGTACGTTCAAATCTGTGTGCACCAAAGAAATCTCTCTGCGCCTGAATTAAGTTTGCAGGCATTTTTTCTGTTCTCAGTGAATCGAAATAAGTAAGCGCAGAAGCAAATGCAGGAATAGCCAATCCGTTTTTCAGGGCATGACTAACTACTGAACGCATTCCTGGCAGAATTTCTTTCATTTTCTCCTGAACGCCGGCATCAGCATACAAGTGTTCAAGATCTGGTTGTTTTTTATAAGCCTGGTAAATATCTTCCAGGAACGCTGCCCTAATGATACATCCGCCACGCCAGATTTGAGCAATCTCGTGCAATTGCAAGTCATATTCATAAGAAATTGATGCCTGCCATAACAAATGGAGACCCTGAGCATATGAGGTGATGACAGAGAAATACAAAGCTTGTTCAAGCTCAACAATAAACTGTTCTTTATCTTCTGCCAGCATATCGTGCGTGCCATACACTTTTGACAGCGCCACGCGCAGTGACTTGTATTTAGATAAATCCCTTGTGCTTACAGCCTCGTTAATTGTAGGAATAGGTAACTGCAGGTCCATAGAAACCTGTGATGTCCATTTTCCGGTACCTTTAGACTTTGCTTCATCCTTGATCACATCGATCAGGAAGTTGTCTGTACGGTCATCTTTAACCTTGAAAATATCGCGGGTTACTTCCAGCAGGAACGACTGCAGACGGCCGTTGTTCCATTTTTCAAATACACTGTAGATCTCTTCATTAGAATAATCCAATGCATTTTTCATGATATCATAACTCTCAGCGAGGAGCTGCATCATAGAGTATTCGATACCGTTATGTACCATTTTTACAAAGTGACCTGAAGCGCCGGGGCCAATATAAGCCACGCATGGATCTCCATTTACTTTGGCTGATACCGCTTCCAGAATTTCTTTCATATTACCATAGGCAGTTTTGTCGCCACCCGGCATGATACTAGGTCCGAAACGTGCACCTTCTTCTCCACCGGAAATTCCCATTCCAAAGAAGTGGATACCTACGTCAGAAAGTTCAATGGCCCTTCTGCTGGTATCTGTGAAGTGTGAGTTTCCACTGTCAATAATCATATCGCCTTTTTCCAGCAAAGGCTGCAATTCCTTAATCACACTGTCTACGATTGGTCCTGCAGGTACCAGAAGTACGATTCTTCTTGGTAATTCCAGGCTTGCTACGAAATCTTCTAAAGAGGAATAAGCCTTGATGTTGTGTTTCGCACCATCCTGCTCCATTTTGGCGAGCATATTGGGATCTTTGTCATAACCGGTAACAGCGAAGCCATTATCAGCCATATTCAACAATAAATTGCGCCCCATTGTACCGAGGCCTATCATTCCTAAAGTGTACTTACTTTCCATTTGATGAATTTAATTTTGGGTAGGTTGTGAAAACATGATATTTTTCTTTGGCAGCCCATAATTTGGCGCCACCTTTTATTCCATCCCGGTTTGAGACAATGTGTATATTATGATCCAGGTCAAAATCGATTTGTTTGGCATTTCCTCCACCGAGATAAAGTGTATCGTAGTTAAATACGGTTTTGTAAATCTGGATAACACGTTCTACGCGTTCGTTCCAGGATTTTTTGCCCTCTTTGACGTAGGCTTTATCACCTACATAGTCATCGTAGTCTTTATTTTTTGTTACCGGAAGGTGTGATAATTCCAGGTGGGGCAGAAGTTCTCCGTCGAACGTAAGCGCAGTACCGAAGCCGGTACCCAGCGTCAGTACAATTTCGAAGCCTTTGCCGCTGATGATACCCAGTGCCTGCTGGTCGGCATCATTGATCAGCCTAACGGGTTTCTGCAACAAGTCACTCACCTTTTGCGCGAGCGGAAAGCCTGCCCATTTGTTTTTTGCCAGGTTAGGGGCAGTTTCAACAATTCCACATTTTACATAACCAGGGAAGCCGATGGCAACTTTGCTATATGGGGCCAGAGGAGTTACCAGTTCGTGAATTACCTTAATCACGGCTTCTGGTGTAGAATCTTTAGGCGTAGGGAGTTTTGTGTATTCGGAGAATAAATCACCTTTCTCTGTTAAGATACAGGCTTTGATACTTGTACCACCAATATCAATTGATAATATATGAGTGTTTTCGTCTGTTTTTGCTACGCTTGACATGTTTCGTTTTTTATGAGCATTACTTCAAATATATGACGGTTCAAAATAACAAATTTTCAGTCATATAACGCCCGGAATCCGATTCAATTTGTCCAAATGTACATTTCAATAAATGAAAAGTGGAATAATGCTGTTCCCGGGGCCGTTATCGCGGGTAATTTGATATCTATATGACTTTATAACATTTTGAAAACGTATAGGTTTAGATCATATAACATTTTAGCAAATGAATGAGCTGGCCATAAAAAAAGAGAATGCGGGTATTAAACCACATTCTCTTTAATAAATTTCAGAATTATCTGAAATGAAAATTATCTGGATTTCTTCGCATTCTGCATTGGATTGCCTCCTGCAGACTGTCCGCGAACAATATTGTTTTTCTGTTTGAACAACTGGAATTTGGAAGCCTGAGCTTTGCCTCCCCAGGTATTATTGCTTTCGTCGATATCCGCTGTTTCGCGCATCGGATCAATTTGAATTGAAGCAACTTCTTTATCCTGAACATAAAATTTAGTGACACGCTGCTCGTTGTGTCTCCAGATCTGCGCAGGAATCCTGTCGATTGCTTTCGTTCCGTCTGCATAAGTAAATTCAACGATGATCGGCATCACCAGTCCGCCCTTATTGCTGAAAGCCAGTTCGTAAAAGAACTTACCTGCATATTTGGCCTGATCTTCTGATGACAGCGATTCATAGGGAGCTTTAGTTTCCCTTTTGTATTCTGTATCATCATACTTCTCTAAACCACGGTCATATCTCCAGTAGAAATCCTGAGTAGCTTTATCCTTATCAGTGTAGAAGGAAATCGTTTTATCTTCCCTGTTTCTGATTTTCGAAATATCTTCAAAACTGTTCACCAGTGGTTTGTCCATTTTGGTCATGATCACTTTAGAGGCAGGAACTTTAGAATCCACATCCGCTTTCGCAAATTTCACCGCATCCAGGGAGATATCACATGGATCTGTGCTGTAAAACCAGCCTCTCCAGAACCAGTCCAGATCTTCGCCACTTGCATCTTCCATTGTCCTGAAGAAATCTGCAGGAGTAGGGTGTCTGAATGCCCATCTTCTGGCATATTCTTTCAATGCATAATCAAACAGCTCACGGCCCATAATCGTTTCCCTGAGAATATTCAATCCGATGGCAGGTTTAGCGTAGGCATTTGGACCAAAACGCTCAATATTTTCAGAGTTGGTCATAATCGGCTCCAGTTCATCTTTAGGAAGCTTCATGTAATCCACGATAGAGTAAGCTGCACCACGTTTTGTCGGGAATTTGTTGTCCCACAGTTCTTCCGTCAGATACTCAAGAAACGAGTTTAAACCCTCGTCCATCCATGTCCACTGACGCTCATCACTGTTCACGATCATCGGGAAGAAGTTGTGACCCACCTCATGGATAATCACACCCAGCATACCATTTTTTGAAGTTTCAGTATACGTTCCGTCCTTTTCTGTACGACCGTAATTGAAACAGATCATCGGGTATTCCATTCCGTTTGATGCCTCAATACTTTGGGCTACAGGATATGGATAAGGAATAGTGAAATGTGAATAAGTTTTAATGGTATGGGCAACAGCTTTCGTTGAGTAAGGTCTGTACAGGTTATACGCTTCTTTTCCGTAGAAACTCATGCACATTACCGTTTTGCCGTCAATTTTTTGTCCCATCGCGTCCCAGATGAATTTCCTTGAGGAAGTCCATGCGAAATCACGAACATTATTTGCTTGAAAAACCCATGTTTTTGTGGCCTTGCTTTTTTCTGTTTCCGCTTTTTTAGCTTGTTCCAGCGTTACAATCTCTACCGGTTCAGCCGATGTTTTAGCCTGGTTATATTTTGCAAGGGCAGCAGGAGAGAGTACCGCGCTGTAGTTGATACATTCACCGGTTGAACCCACAACGTGATCTGCAGGAACTGTCATCTGCACTTTGAAGTTACCGAAAGTAAGGGCAAATTCACCCCTTCCGGCAAACTGGTGGTTTTGCCAGCCCTGGAAATCACTGTATACACATAAACGCGGGTACCATTGCGTCATCGTAAACAGGTAATTGCCGTCTTCAGGAAAAAACTCATAACCCCCGCGGCCACCTTCAGTCATCCTGTCGGTAATTTTATACTTCCAGTTGACGTTGAAAACGAAAGCCTGACCTGCTTTCAATGGTACGGGCATTTCCACACGCATCATCGTTTTGTTGATTGTATATTTCAGGTCTTTGCCCAGCGCATCGGTGATTTTTAATATCGAAACCCCATTGCCATTATCAGTATCACTGATGACAGCTCTGTCAATTGTATTGGAAGTGGCAATTTCAGGAAGGGTAGTGCTGCTCTGATAATTTGCATTTCTAAGGTTATTGTGCTGGTTTTCGTCCAGCTGTAACCAAATGTAGGTGAGCACATCAGGCGAATTGTTCGTGTAGGTTACCTTCTCAGCACCTGTAAGCACCTGATTTTGTTCGTCCAGACTACATTTGATATCGTAGTCAGCACGCTGCTGCCAGTATTTTGAACCCGGAGCACCACTTGCCGTCCGCTGTTCATTGGGCGTAGTCAAAATTGTTCCTAACTGCTCAAACTTGTTCCCGTGATTACTTCCGGGGTTGTTCTGGATATTCTGAGCATATGAAAACTGCAGGGCGGAGCCAAACAGCAGTAACATGGGGAGAGCTTTATTCATTTTCTATATTTTTGTTGCAACTCTAAATTTAAAACGTTTTTTTGTACCATAAAAATAAATCATCCTCATGATGCCATTCTTACACCAATCTCTACTAATTTGTTACTTAATTTTCGGTTCTGTAAAACCAGTGAGCCTGAATAAGGAGAGCAGTGCAGCCAGGCATCCCCTGCACCTCAGTTCTACCGAACTGAACTATAATCCCGCAAGCAGCAGCCTGGAAATCAGCTGCCGGATCTTTACTGACGACTTTGAAGACCTGCTGGTGAAAAATTACAAAGTGAAAGCAGACCTTTCTTCAGCGGCACGACACAAAGAAATGGAGCAGCTGGTAGGAAAGTATATGGCTTCGCACCTCAGGATTGCGGTCAATGGCAAAGTCTTGCAGCTCAACTATCTGGGATTTGAGAACGACAAAGAAGCAGTGATAATATACCTGGAATCAGCCAAAGTCACCGGCCTCCGGAAAATGGAAACCACCAGTACGATCTTGTACGACCTGTTTGACGACCAGACCAACATTTTTCACATCACCTATAACGGAAAGCGCAAAAGCTCCAAATTAACTTATCCCGAAAACAAGCTGCTATCTACTTTTTAATCCTTAAATTTCCATCTCAAATTTATCAAATAGCTGTATGAACAAATTAGTACAAACCATGCGCTGGTATGGTCCCAATGATCCCGTAAGTTTATCTGATATCCTCCAGGCCGGATGCAGCGGCGTAGTCTCTGCACTGCACCACATACCAAACGGAAAGGTATGGACTGTGGAGGATATCCAGAGCCACAAAAAGCTGATTAATGATGCTGGTATGGAATGGTCCGTAGTAGAAAGCCTCCCGGTTCACGAAGATATCAAAGTAAGAAAAGGTAACTATGAACAGTATATAGAAAATTACAAGGTCTCTCTTGCAAATCTGGCCAGCTGCGGCATTACTGTCATTACATATAATTTTATGCCAGTGCTGGACTGGACCAGGACGCATCTCGACTATCAGTTGCCGAATGGTGCCGAGGCGCTGCTTTTTAATAAGGCGGCACTCGTGGCTTTTGATGTTTTTATACTTCAGCGCGAAGGCGCAGCAAATGAATACAGCAGCGCTGAACTGGAACGCGGAGAGCTTTATTTCAACGGACTAACAGCCGAAGAAAAACTAAAAATAGAACGTAATATCATCGCCGGCCTGCCGGGAAGTGAAGAGAGCTTCGGACTTGCAGAATTCCTCAAGGCCCTTGCTGCCTATGATGGTATCGATGAAGAGAAACTCTTTGATAACCTCACTACATTTCTCGCTGAGATCATGCCCATAGCAGAAGCAAATGGGATAAAAATGGTGATCCATCCCGATGATCCGCCTTATGCAATTTTTGGATTGCCAAGGATTATCAGTACTGCTGCGCAACTGGAAAAACTCTTCAGCAAAGTACCATCGCTGTCTAATGGTCTTTGCTACTGCACGGGTTCACTGGGTGTAAGAGCTGATAACGATCTGGTAGGTATCCTGGAGCAGTTTAAAGACAGGGTGAATTTTGTGCATCTGCGTAGTACAAAGAGAAATGAATTTGGCGATTTCTTCGAAGATAACCATCTCGAGGGTGATGTGGACATGTTTGCCGTAGTTCAGAAACTCGTAGATATCCAGCAGGAACGCAACCTGAATATTCCCATGCGCCCTGATCACGGCCACAGAATGCTGGATGATTTAAAGAAAAAGGTAAATCCCGGATATTCCGGAATCGGCAGGTTGAAAGGTCTGGCAGAACTCCGCGGACTGGAACAGGCCATTCTGAGGATGTACAAAAAGTAAATCCGGGGCCTTAGGTAAAATCATATATAATGAAGAGAAAATGATATAAGGAAAACAGGGCTCAGCCGGATAGATTTGCAATGCCCTGTTTAAAAAACCAAATATGAAAAGTTTACCTGTATTGGATCTGGCAGTAATTGCAGTTTATCTGATCAGCATGATCCTGGTAGGATTTTATTTTTCCAGAAAGAACAGAAATTCTGATCAGTTTACTAAAGCTGCGGGTTCAATACCTGGCTGGGCAATAGGCTTGTCAATTTATGCGACTTTCCTCAGCAGCAATACATTTCTTGGCGTTCCGGGGAAAGCTTTTGGCAGCAACTGGAATAACTTTGTCTTTAGTCTCGCCATGCCTTTGGCAGCCTGGATCGCCTCCAGGTATTTTGTGCCTTTTTACAGAAGAACAGGAGAGGTATCTGCCTATACCCACCTAGAGAAAAGGTTTGGCCCCTGGGCAAGAACCTATGCCGTAGTCTGTTTCCTACTCACACAACTGGCCAGGATGGGTTCGATTTTCTTTGGTATTGCCCTGAGTTTACAGGCACTGACGGGCTACAGCATGCAATCCATCATGCTTGTTGTAGGCTCCTGCATCATTATCTATACCGTTCTTGGCGGGATCGAAGCGGTAATCTGGACAGAAGTTGTGCAGGCCATTGTGAAAACGCTGGGTGCTTTTCTGATCCTTTATCTGATTGTGAGAAACATACCGGGAGGCGCAGCAAAAATTATAGAAATCGGTCAGGCTGATCATAAATTCAGTCTCGGGAGTTTATCTCCAAATCTAAGGGAGTCAACCTTTTGGGTAGTGCTCTTTTACGGATTTTTCATTAATCTCAATAACTTCGGTATTGATCAGAATTATGTACAGCGTTACCACACTGCCACCAATTCCCGCCAGGCCTCGAGGTCGCTCTGGATCTGCGTATTTTGTTATGTACCGGTATCGCTGTTATTCTTTATTATAGGATCTTCTCTTTATGCCTACTATCAGGTAAACCCTCAGCTCATCGAAAGCGTGAAACAACAGGTAGCTATGGAACGGCTCCCTCTGCAGTCTTCTGCTGCCACCATCAGGGCTACAATGGATGGCCTGCTGCCGGCAGACTATGGCGATAAGATCATGCCTCATTTTATGGTTAACGAGATTCCTACAGGGCTTGTAGGACTGATCATCTCGGCCATCATGTCTGCCGCTATGAGCACGATCAGCTCAGGAATGAACTCATCTGCAACAGTATTTTCTATTGATATCTACAAAAGGTATATCGATCCTCAAATGAATGAAAAGCAGCTCATGAAGTTGTTATATATTACCACGGCGGTGTTCGGAATTATGGGGATGGCTACTGGCATTCTCATGATCGGAATCAAGAGCATCCTGGATATCTGGTGGCAACTATCGGGTATTTTCTCCGGTGGCATGCTGGGTTTGTTCCTGCTTGGAATGATCAGCAGAAAAACCGGTAATGCCGAAGCCCTTACGGCCACCTGCATGGGTGTGCTTGTGATTCTCTGGATGACTCTTTCTGCCGCACTGCCAGAAGATCTTAATTTTTTGAGAAACATGCTGCACAGCAATATGATTGTTGTGATCGGCACACTGACGATATTTTTATCAGGCTTGGTCCTCACCAGTTTCAAAAGAGGAAGAGCCACCATATAGTTTTATTTAACCAATAACAGAGAACAATACGATGGAAAAATCAGAGAAAGGTTTTATCCCTGTCATGCTTACGCCTTTTAGTGACGATGGAAGAATAGACTATAAAGCACTGGAGCTGCTTACCGCACATTATCTGGACGCAGGAGTCAAAGGTTTGTTCGCCAATTGTTTGTCGAGCGAAATGTTTGAACTCAACAATGAAGAAAGGATCTCCCTGACGGCAAAAGTAGTAAAAATAGCAGATAGAACTGTACCTGTGGTCGCTACCGGAACTTTTGGCGGTCCCATAGCTCAGCAGGCAGAGTTTGTTAAAAGGATTTATGATACCGGAATTGATGCAGTAATACTGATTACCAGCCTGATTGCTGAAGAAAGCGACACCGATGAACAGTTTAATGAGAAAGTGATGCAGCTGTTGCAGCTTACACCATCTGTTCCTGTGGGCTTTTATGAATGCCCTTTGCCCTTTAAAAGAGTGCTCAGTGCAGCGCAACTGGGCTCTTTTGTTGCTACAGGAAGAGTTACTTATCATAAAGATACCAGTCTCGACATCAATCAGGTCAGGGCAAAACTGGCTGTCACACAGCAACCGGGTTTCGGTCTGTACGATGCCTATATGGTACATGCATTAGCTTCGCTCCGGGCAGGCTCAGCAGGGCTCTCCTGTATACAGGGCAATTTTTTTCCGGAACTGATTGTCTGGCTCTGCAAAAATTATGACAAACCAGAGCTCGATGCAGAACTTAATGCCCTGCAGGACTTCCTGATCCTGCATATGGATGTCATGCATGATGTTTATCCTTATGCAGCTAAATATGCACTGCAGAAACAGGGGCTGCCAATTTCTACATTTACGCGCCGTGATGTTGGGCATTTCTCTCCTGCCAATGCAAGAGAGATAGAACAACTCTATGCTGATTACAACATCCTTCAGCAACGGATTGGAATATAATTAATTGAGGAGGTATTTCCGCTTGTAATCCATTGGCGTCATGCCTGCGATCTTTTTAAAGTGCCTGTAGAAATTGGATACATTATTAAAACCGCAATCAAAACAGATCACCTCTGTAGGAACTTTATCTTCAACCAGTAGGCGGCAGGCATGGCTGATACGGATCTCAATCAGGAAATCGTAATAGGTTTTCTTGGTCATGAGTTTAAAATAACGGCAGAAGGATGTAATGCTCAGGTGACTGATCGAAGAAATTTCTTCCAGGCTGATCTCTTTTTTGTAATTCGTCAGTGTATAAGAATAGATCTTATTTAAACGGATGGTATCCGATTCGTTGGAACGGTAAAAAGCATAGGCTGAAGTGATCGGTTCATATTCATCGGTTTCTGCCAGCAGATTGAGTATGGACAGGAAAAGAATGAGTTTTTCCATTTGTGAAGCCTTTGTAGCCTGTTTCATGAGTACCGCCAGCTTGTCCCTGGTCTCGCCCGTAATCACCATCCCTTTCTTAGCTTTCTCAAAAAGTTTGGGAATCAGATAGGCTTCCGGAAGATTGAAAAGTTCCCTTCCGAGGCAGTCCGGCAGGAACTGCATCACAATTGCTTCCACTTCAAGTTCATTGGAATTGATGTAGTACTCGTCACTGCACCTGAAGGTATGGGGCAGGTTTTCTCCAAGGAGAATAATCTCTCCGGAAGAAAAATTACTGATGTTGTCCCCGATAAATCGTACGCCCTCGCCGCGAACAACGTAGTGCAGTTCGAGCTCAGGATGGTAATGCCATATTTTGCCGAAATTTGACTCAATATTGTGTTTTATCCCGAAGGAGCTTTGAATGTTGATCGGGACTTTATGAAAAAGTGGTTTCATATCCGGTTCTTGTTTCTTGGAATTATATTTGGTTTATAGCGCGTTAAGCTGCGCAATAATACAAAATGTGAAGATAACATGATATAAAAAGTTGATAATAATTGGTAACAATCATGTGAGAGTATTGTAGACTTTTGTAATGATATGTACCATGTTATCATTTGATATGAACCAAATAAAAACCTTCCTTCTGATTTCGGGAATCGCGATATCCTCATTTTCCTCCCTTGCACAAACAAAGAATGAGCAGGCAGGCTATCATCAAATGATACAGGGCAGGGCCTGGAAAATCGTGCAGAAGCTTAATCTTCCTGATTCTGTTGTTGCACACAAAGTGAGCGCCCTCGTTGCCGGACATTATGAAGGCTTGAATGAGATTTATAAACAACGGGATAGTGCGAAATTGAGTCCTGCGCTCACGGATTCTGCTGTAAATAAGCTGCATACACCATTCTTAAATTCTTTGTCTGCATACCTGAATCCACAGCAGGTGATACAAATCAAAGACGGCCTCACCTACGGGGTTCTTCCGATTACCTACGCCGCTTACCTCGATATGTTGCCACAACTGACTGAGACACAGAAAAAGCAGATTATGGTCTGGTTGGTCGAAGCGCGCGAAAAAGCCATGGATGCGGAGTCTTCCGACAAAAAACATGGCTGGTTTAAAAAGTATAAGGGGAGGATAAATAATTACTTATCTGCCGCTGGTATCGATATGAAAAAAGAAGGAGAAGCATGGCAGGAGAGGATTAAAGCACGTGCCGGCAAGTCCTGAAAATGCGCATAATTCCTTTAAGATAACATCCTACAACAGATAGGGAAAATGATATATAAAAGAGTTTTATCCTAACGATATATTTGATTTTAAAATATCGTAGTCCGCAACTATTAATTTAAAACCTCAATCCGGTATGACCGGTCAAAGAATGGTGAATGTGATTTTTGATCACCAATTCTTTTTTAAATCGCCAGGTAAGCTAAACCAGCCAGGCATTCCAAAACTGCCAAATATAAATTAAGTATACATATGAAGTCACATTTACGAACGCAAAGTTATTTGGGTAAATGGCCGAAAATCGCCTGCACTCATTTAATCATCGCTTTGACTTTAACGGGCTCTGCTGCTTTTGCAGAGGATGCGCCAAAGGAATCAACTAAAGCGTTAAAATTCATCTCTTCCAGGAAGAATATCACTGGTACGGTAAAAGACGCGCAAGGCAAACCTCTGCCAGGGGTTGTCGTAAAAATAAAAGGAACCAATACTGCCACTTCAACAGATACTGAAGGCGTTTTCCGTCTCAATCTCCCGCTGGGTAATGAAACGCTGGTTATCAGTTACCTGGGGTATAAGACCCAGGAAATTGCTGTCAATGGCCAGAGTCAGATCCAGATACAGCTGCTCGAAGCATCCTCAGATTTAACGGAAGTTGTCGTAGTAGGTTATGGTACCCAGGAAAGAAAACACCTCACAGGATCTATCGCGACAATTGATGTCAAGGCCATTGAAGATATTCCTGTCGGCAGTTTAAGTGCTGCGCTCAGGGGGCAGATCCCAGGTGTGGGTATCTCCGGAGGTTATGCGAGGCCCGGTGATAATGCAACGCTGACCGTCAGAAATCCCACCTTTGCCGTTAAAGACGGGGGCAGAACAGAACCCTTATATATCATCGATGATATCTTCAGGACATCGGAAGATTTCAATTTACTGGATGCTTCTGAAGTGGAGAATATCTCCATTCTGAAAGATGCTGCGGCAGCAATCTATGGTATACAGGGCTCCAATGGGGTAGTGGTAGTTAGAACCAAAAGAGGGAAAGCCGGAGCACCAAGAATCAATTATGGTGTATCTGTAGGTGCAGCAGACGCAACGATGCTGCCAAGAATGATGACCGGTATCGAGCAGGCGACGTACCTCAACGACTATACACGTGCCTCCAAAAACTATGTGGCCGATGGCAACAGTGGCTACCTCGCTGATCCCGCCTGGTACTCACCGGATGAGCTGGAACATTTCAGAAATAACAGCACCGACTGGCTGAAAGAAGCCTGGCAGACTGCATACACAGTTCGTCATACGCTGAATGTGAGCGGAGGAAGTGAACGTGCTACCTATTTTGCAGGTGCTTCCTATATCGATCAAAGCTCAAACTTTGACGGTATCAATACAAAAAAATGGACATTCAGGGCAAGTGCCGATGTGAAATTAAACAAGGGATTAACGCTTGGTTTTTCACTGAGTGGTGATCTCTCCAAGAATGAAAGGTATTTCTTTAAACAGGGAACAGAGAGTGCTGACAATGATGTTAAATCGCTGATTGGTACACCACAATTCAATCCTTATTATGTCAATGGCCTGCCGGTATTGCTCACTAACGGTAATACAGGCTCTATTGACGGAACGCATTTCTTTGAGGTGCAGCGCCTGAACAATTTCACCAATACCAGAAATAACGGTTTAAACGTGCAGGCAACGCTAAACTATGAAGTCCCTTTTATCAAAGGACTGAAGGCTGGATTAAACTTCAGTAAAAACCTGGACAATACTTTTGGGAAGCAGTTTGGTACACGTTATAATGTTTATCAGTTCAGCATGCTGGGGGATAAAAAACATATCTATGGTGGGGATGTGCTCAAGGCTGTCAGCATTCCTAATGGAGATAGGGTGAGGATCAGTCCTTCCTACAGAGATAGTTACCAGATGAACGGAACTTTAAATTATGCACGTAAGTTTGGTAAACATGAAATCTCAGTGCTCGGTGTTTATGAACAGGTAGAAAGCGAAAGCGATCTGGTTAATGCTTCCAGGGAGGGAGTCTTGCTGGGAGGTTTGCCCAATCAGCAATATGCTACAGGAATCAACTTGTCTGATGAGACACAAACTGAATTTGGCCGTATGGCCTGGGCAGGAAGGGTAAACTACAGCTATGCCGATAAGTACCTGGCCGAGTTTTCCTACAGGGGAGATGCCAGTGTTTACTTTGCCCCAGGTAACAGGTGGGGTTATTTCCCTTCACTGTCTTTGGGTTGGGTAATGTCTGAAGAATCGTTCTTCAAGAATAATATCAAAGCGATAGATTACCTGAAGATCAGGGCATCCGTTGGTCTGCTCGGAATTGACAACACCAAGAACTATCAGTACAATAGAAACTTCACCTTATCTACGGGTAAAGGTGCTGTGTTTGGCGGCAACTCTGACCGTCCATTATCAATCAATCCTAACATTGCGCTTGCCAACAGCAATGCGAAATGGGACGACAACACAAAATATAACGTAGGTATCGATGCACAATTCCTGAAGAACCGACTTTCATTCACGGCTGATGGGTTTTTGGACCACAGGTATAACCAGCTGACCACCTTAACTTCTTCAGTGTCACTCCTCATCGGTGCAGCTATTCCTACGGAGAATTTTGGTACAGCAAATAACTTCGGATATGAGCTGTCCCTGGCCTGGAAAGATAAGATCGGCAAAAACTGGGGATACAACGTGAATACCTTCCTTTCCTGGAGCGACAATAAACTGATCCGTCTCGATCAACCGATTGGCAACATCGGAACATTCCTGGATAATTCAGGCCGTTCAAGCGACAGGGGAGTGCTGGGTTATAAAAGCCTGGGTATATTCAGAACCCAGGCAGAAGTGGATGATTTTATGGCCAAGAATCCTAATTACAGGGCTTTTGGAGAAATTCCTAAGCCAGGTATGATCAAATACCAGGATATCAGGGGACCCAGAGATGCAAATGGACAATTTACAGCACCCGATGGCATCATCACAGAAAATGTGGATTATGAATACCTGACTCCTAAAGCGAGCAACCACTATGCACTTGGCTTTAACTTTGGTGGCAACTACAAATCTCTGAGCCTTTCTGTAGTAATGGGACTTTCCTGGGGCGGTCAGGCAGCAATCGAAAGTTCTGCTGTGAAAAGAGCTACCGCAACTTCCAACAGGCCTGAGTTCTGGTCAGATCACTGGACACCTGAAAATACTGACGCTAGATATCCAAATCCTTTTTATGCCAATAACTATGACAGGACAACAGATTTTTGGTTCGTGAGTGCTTTTACGTTCAGAATGACCAACTTCAACCTTTCCTATGGATTGCCGGAACAATGGGCAACCAAAGCAGGGTTAAAATCTGCAAAGATCTTTCTGGTAGGTACCAATCCTATTAATTTTTATAATCCTTACAGCTTTAAAGACAATACCAGCGCGTATGATGTTTATCCGCAGTTAAGGACCTTCTCACTTGGTTTGAATATTGGTTTATAATATGAAGAAGATGAACTCAAACATAAACTTACTCATTGCCTTCTGCAGTATTGCTGCACTGGCAAGCTGTAAAAAAGTCCTTGATAAAGGCGATCTGGGAAGCATCCCAACCGATCTGGTCTACAATGACTCTACGCTCGTTAATCTCAATGTAGGTTATATATATGATCAGAACCTGCCTACCTGGGGAGGCAACAACGGCGGAGTGGTCAATGCTCCTGCCTCGGGGGGAACACTTACAGATGAATCTTATGGTGAAAGTAAATTCCTGGAAGGTACGCTTACCGAAAGTGATGTCACTGATTTTGGTACTGCATTAAACGCAACCAATAATTACGGTAAGATACGAACCATCAATATGATGATGACCGATGTTGATGCCGGCACATTACCTTTGGCAACCAAAAACAGATTGAAAGCTCAGGTTTATTTTTTCAGGGCCTGGAGATATTTTGATCTGGTACGCTTATATGGAGGTGTTCCATTGGTGCTCAAACCGCTGGATGGCGTAGGCCAGGAAGCGAAAGACCTCGCCCTGTTGCCAAGAAATACCACTGCTGAATGTATCAAACAGATCACTAACGACCTGGATACCGCGATTAAGTATCTTCCGGGAAGATGGCCGAACTCAGCCGACTGGGGCCGGATTACCAGGGGGGCTGCTGCTGCGCTCAAAGGGCGTGTGTTGCTAACCTATGCAAGTCCGCAGTTTAACCCAGGCGACTTACAGGACCGCTGGCAGGCTGCGTATACCGCAAACCTGCAGGCACGTGATCTCTTAACCACTGCAGGTTTCGCACTCAATTCCTCCTATGCGGATATGTGGTTTACCGAAGTGAATAATCCTGAAGCTGTAATGGTGACAGGTTTCAATACCGCAACGGGCGACCAGAGCAAGAAAAATAATGGCTATGACAATGCTACACGTCCTTCTTATACCGGTACTGGTGGCGGATCTAACCAGCCATCATGGGATATGGTCAAAGCCTATCCAATGAAGGATGGGAAAAAACCGGGCACCTCAACAACTTATACTTATACAGACCAAACGTTTTATAAAAACCGTGATCCGCGTTTTGACCAGACGATTGGTTACAATGGCGCGCTCTGGCCTATGAATGGCAATACCAGCTATCGTCTCTGGACTTACTTTGCTGGTGGCAGAACGACAGAGGTCAAAGCCTCCAATACAGGTTTTTATACCCGCAAAGCGATCAACCCCACAACACAGGTCAGCGATGTACAATTTTCGGGTACCGACTGGATGGAAATCCGCTACGCAGAAGTACTGCTCAATCTTGGGGAAAGTGCTGTGGGTATCAACAGAACCGGTTCTGGCGATGAAGGTTATGCCGGATTGGTAGCTTTGCGCAAAAGGGCTGGGGTTGAGGCAGGTGCAAATGGTTTGTACGGACTTAACGCAGGCATGAGCAGATCTGATCTTTTTGACGCCATCTTATATGAAAGACAGATCGAATTCGCCTTTGAGGGAAAACGCTTCTGGGACCTGAGAAGATGGAAACGTATGGAGAGCACCATGAATGGCATCAGGAGAAAAGGGGTGATCATCAACCTGAAAGTTGGCGCCGGCATCCCTACAGCTGCACAGTTTGCGGACCCAAATAACGCAAACTTCAGAGACAAAGTAAACCTTGATCAGGCCTATGCCAATTACTTTACCGTAGAATTTAAAGATATGGATACACGTTATGCCCCTAACTGGAAACCGGCATATTATTTCTTTGGAATACCGAATTCAACCATTGCCAACAACCCTAAAATTTTACAAAACAATACCTGGGGCGGACCTTTTGATCCCCTGAAATAATTTTATCATTATGAAAAGAACCTTGCCATTTTTATTCGCAGCCGCTTTACTAACGTTCTCAGAATCCACATTCGCACAGTATCCCGATATCCCTAAAGATATACAGGAGCAAAGCAATGCACTTATGAAAGAAACCGAGAGGTTATCTGATATTGCATGGCTGAAAGCTGTTCCTGAAATCGAAAAGGAATCAAAAGAAGGTAAACCCTATATCCCCTGGGCAGCACGCCCTACCGATCTTCCGCAGTCACCCTTACTTGCCTTTCCTGGCGCTGAAGGTGGTGGTGCGCATTCCTTTGGCGGCAGGGGCGGAAGGGTGATTGTGGTAACCTCACTGGCAGATAGTGGCCCCGGAACTTTAAGAGAAGCCTGCGAACAGGGCGGGGCACGCATCGTCGTATTTAACGTTGCCGGTATCATCAAAATCAACAGCCCTTTAATCATCAGGGCTCCCTATATCACCATTGCCGGACAAACTGCGCCGGGCGATGGGGTTTGCGTAGCCGGAGAGAGTGTGTGGATCAATACACATGACGTGGTTGTCCGCTACATGCGTTTCCGCAGAGGTGAAACCAATGTGGGCCGCAGGGATGATGCTATAGGTGGAAACCCGGTGGGCAATATCATGATCGACCATGTTTCCGCCAGCTGGGGTCTCGACGAGAACATGTCTATGTACAGGCATATGTACAATGACAGCACCGGTAAAACAGAACAGAAACTGGGTACCGTAAATATTACTATCCAAAACTCTATCTTCTCAGAAGCACTGGATACCTGGAACCATGCCTTTGGCAGTACCCTTGGTGGCGAGAACTGTACATTTATGCGTAACCTCTGGGCAAACAATGCCGGGAGAAATCCTTCCATCGGCTGGAATGGCATCTTCAACTTTGCCAATAACGTTGTTTTTAACTGGTACAACCGCTCTACAGATGGCGGTGATTATACCGCCTTGTATAATATCATCAACAACTACTACCAGCCGGGACCTGTTACACCTAAAGATGAACCCATCAGATACCGTATACTGAAGCCTGAATCCGGACGCAGCAAACTGAAATATGTGGTTTTCGGACGTGCCCACGTTGAAGGGAATATCGTTGAGGGAAGTGACAGAGTCACCAAAAATAACTGGGACGGGGGTATTCAGATCGAAGGTAAAGACGGAAAGGTCTTTGCAGAAAACGAGGCGCAAAAGTATTTTGCAGCCATGCGCGTCAAACAACCACTACCAATGGCACCTATCACCATTCTGCCTACTATGCAGGCCCGGAATTATGTGCTGAGCAATGCCGGAGCTACACTTCCCTTGAGAGATGCTGTAGATACCAGGGTCATTGAACAGGTAAAAACCGGTAAGATCAACGCCAAAGATGGGGTCAAACTCCCTGAAACCAATTTCAAACACCGTCGTCTGCCGGTAGATTCCTACAAGATGGGTATTATCACCGACATCAGCCAGGTAGGGGGATACCCTGAGTATAAAGGTACGCCTTATGTCGATACGGATAAAGATGGTATACCTGATGCTTATGAGATTAAAAATGGTTTAAATCCTAAAAATGCGGCTGATGCTGCAGCGATTTCAAAATCAGGTTATGCAAACATAGAGGTTTATCTGAACAGCGTTGTGCCTGTAAAGAACGTTAAACCGTAAAAATATTATTTGGTTATAGTGTGAATGGGGGGCGCCGCTTGGACACGGTGTCCCCTTTATTTCAGTTTAAGCCACGTAGACAGACAGCCTTGTAACATAAATGACAAACATTCAGATTGCTGATCTAAACAAGTATTTTAGTATCAGTTAACCAGTATAAATTTAGAACAGAACGTTTTGTTGAGATATCTTTCCCAATACATCACTTTCCTCCCCGTAAAACGGATGGCCCTGATATCCATGCTCGCTGTCATTGCGGGTGCTCCGGCCATAGCGCAAAAAAAAGTACTGCCCAAAGCTCCGGTTTATCTGGAGAAGGATGGCAGGCTCGCTTATACAGCTGATGCAAAAGGCAACAGGATACCGGATTTTTCTTACTGCGGATACAAGGCAGCTGAGGCACCTATTCCTAATGCCCTTGTTAAGGTTGTGGTGCCGCTGAGATCCGGAGATGCAACCAACGCAGTACAGTCGGCACTCGACTATGTGGCTTCGCTGCCTCTTACAAAGGATGGTTTGCGTGGGGCGGTATTACTGCAGAAAGGACGTTATGAGATCAGCGGAACACTACACCTATCTGCGTCGGGGGTAGTGCTGCGGGGATCCGGTACAGGAGCTGGGGGTACCTTGATTTTGGGAACAGGAACAAGCCGTGAAACACTGATCAGGATTGCCGGCAGGAATAACAAAATTCAGGACCAGGAACAAAAGATTGATGACCCATATGTGAGGGTAGGCGCTGCTGCTTTGACTATCCCGGATGTTTCAAAGTTTAAAGTGGGTGATCAGGTCACCGTTCGCCGACCCTCTACCGCGGGTTGGATCAAAGAAATCGGTGCTGAACATTTCGGCGGAGGAATTACCGCCCTGGGATGGAAAGCAGGTACACGCGATATCTTTTGGGACAGAACGATCAAAGAGATCAAAGGATCACAGATCATTCTTGATGTTCCCCTGACCACCGCCCTGGACAGTAATTACGGAGCCGGATATGTATCTGCTTACCACTGGAAGGGTCGTATTGTAAACACAGGAATTGAAAACCTGGAGCTCGCATCAACTTATGATACCGCCAATCCAAAAGATGAAGCACATCGCTGGATGGCCATCACGATAGAAAACGCCAGAGATGCCTGGGTCAGGCAGCTGAATTTCAAACATTTTGCAGGCTCCGCTGTCGCAGTGCTTGCAACGGCCGCAAGGATTACCGTCGAAGATTGTAAATCGTTGGATCCTGTCTCAGAAAGGGGAGGACAAAGACGAAATACCTTTATCACAAGCGGACAGCAAACCTTATTTCAGCGCCTCTATTCTGCCTATGGATACCATGATTTTTCTACCGGTTTTTGTGCTGCAGGACCCAACGCTTTCGTAGAATGCAAAGCCTACATGCCCTTTAGCTTTAGCGGAGCAACAGACAGTTGGGCATCAGGTGTATTATTTGATATTGTCAATATTGACGGACAGGCGGCATTATCTTTCATGAACCGCGGACAGGATGGTATGGGGGCTGGCTGGGCTGCTGCAAATAGTGTTTTCTGGCAATGTTCAGCAGCGAGGATAGACTGTTATCAGCCACCGGGTGCACAGAACTGGTCTTTCGGCAGCTGGGCACAGTTTGCCGGCGACGGATACTGGGACAGCTCAAATGAACAGATCAAACCGCGAAGCCTGTACTATGCACAGCTGCAGGACAGGCTGGGAAACATCCCTCCGGTTTTTCTGATGCCTGTCCCTACAGAAGCATCCAGCAGTCCCTCGGCAGAAACAGCTGCGGAGCTGACAAAACTGGCGATTAAGCCAGCACAAACATTAGAAGATTTTATTGATCAGGCAGCATCAAGAACAGCCATCCCTGTAAATGACAAAGGCATAAAAACGATTGACCAGATTGGTCTGAAGAACATCAGTCCTGTTTCAATGGCCCCAAAAATGACGGTCAGCAATGGCTGGCTGGTACGCGGTGCCGCATTAGTATCAGGAGGAAGACAGGACGTGCAATGGTGGACAGGAAGTGCCCGTCCATATGCTTTGAAAGGGATGAGAGCACATATTACCCGTTTTGTACCAGGACAAACCGGTAAAGGTCTTACTGATGATTTGGATGCCGTGACGGATAGCATGAAAGCGGATCATACGGTGGCTATAGACCACAATTACGCCTTATGGTACGAACGCCGCCGGGATGACCACGAGCGCGTAAGAAGAATGGATGGGGATGTATGGCCGCCCTTTTACGAACTCCCTTTTGCAAGAAGCGGACAGGGAACAGCCTATGACGGACTCAGTAAATACGACCTTACCAAATACAATCAATGGTACTGGGCAAGGTTAAAACAGTTTGCCGACCTGGCCGATCATAAAGGACTGTTGTTGCTCCATCAAAACTATTTTCAGCACAACATCATCGAAGCTGGTGCACATTATGCCGATTTCCCCTGGAGAACAGCCAACAATATCAACGATACAGGATTCCCTGAACCGGTACCTTATGCCGGCGACAAAAGGATCTTCATGGCTGAGCAGTTTTATGATATCAGCAATCCCGTACGCCGAAGAATTCATGAAGCTTATATCCGGGAGTGTCTCGATAATTTTAAGGATAATTCCGGTGTCATCCAGTTTATCGGTGCTGAGTTTACCGGCCCCCTGCACTTTGTGCAGTTCTGGATCGATACCATCAGGAACTGGGAAAAGGAAACAGGTAAAAAAGCACTGATTGCCTTAAGTACCACTAAAGATGTGCAGGATGCTATCCTTGCAGATCCTGAACGGGCAGCAGTGGTAGATATGATTGACATCCGTTACTGGCACTACCAGGCGGATGGTAAAGCCTATGCGCCTCCCGGAGGACAAAGCCTTGCTCCAAGGCAGCAGGCACGGTTGTTTAAGCCAAAGAAAACATCATTTGAGCAAGTATACCGTGCTGTACTGGAATACCGCCAGAAGTTTCCGGGTAAGGCTGTAAGTTACTCTGCTGATAATTTTGATCATCAGGGATGGGCGGCCCTGATGGCCGGAGGATCCCTCGCCGGTATTCCGGAGATTGCCAATACCCAATTCAATACTGATGTAGCCGGGATGCTGCCCGCAGCATCGCAATATATGCTAGAAAGTAAAGGAAAATCTTACCTGATCTATCTCCTGTCCGGCAAATCAGCCACGCTGGATCTTCCTGCCGGGAATTACCGCGTCAGAACAATTAACCCTGCAACAGGCAGTATAGAGAAAAAAGAAAGCCGCATCAAAGGAAATTTTAACTATCAGAATCAATCAAAGCTCGACCAGGTCATATGGATCTCAAAAAACTAAGTTTATGAACAAACACAGGTTTAAGTTATTATCAGCCCTCTTTTTTACAATAGGTATACTTGCTTGTCAGCCGGAGAAGAAATCGCCGGAGGGGATGCAGGCACTCAGATTATCTGAAAACAAAAGGTACCTGATGACTGCTGATGGCAAGCCATTCTTCTGGCTGGGCGATACAGGCTGGCTGTTGCTGAATAAGCTTGATCGTAATGAAGCGGATCAATATCTGGAAGACCGCCGTAAAAAAGGTTTCAATGTGATACAGGTGATGGTGCTCCATACGATCCCCGAAAAAAATATTTATGGCAGGCGTGCTATGATCGGAGAAGACATCAGCAAGCCCGACACTACCAAAGGAAATCTTTCAACAGATTCTCTGCAATATGACTACTGGGATCATCTCGATTACATGGTGGATCTGGCCGGGAAGAAGGGCTTATATATGGCTTTGGTACCTGTTTGGGGCTCACCCGTCAAAAGTGGAAAGGTCAGCCCTGATCAGGCCAGAAGTTATGCAGAATTTCTCGCAAAACGATACCGGGACAAGACCAATATCATCTGGATGAATGGGGGCGATATCAAAGGCAGCGATTCTCTGAAAGTGTGGCAGAACATCGGGCAGACGCTCCGGGCCAACGATCCTCATCACCTCATCACCTTTCATCCAAGGGGCAGATCGCAGTCGTCACTCTGGTTTCATGCTGAACCATGGTTAGATTTCAATATGGTACAATCGGGTCATCAGCGCTATGAGCAGGACACCTCCAGAAAAGAGACCCTGCATTACGGAGAAGATAACTGGAAATATATTGCCGCAGATTATCAGCTGAAACCCACCAAACCAACAATTGATGCAGAGCCTTCATATGAAGGGATCCCGCAGGGACTGCATGATATCAGGCAACCGCGCTGGACAGATGCTGATGTCAGAAGATATGGCTACTGGTCGGTTTTTGCAGGTGCCTTTGGTTATACATACGGGCAAAATTCTGTGATGCAAATGCACAGGAAAGAAGATAAGGAAACGGCTTACGGATCTGATGAACTCTGGACATCAGCAATCAATGCCCCCGGAGCATCGCAGATGCAGCACCTCAAAAACCTGATGCTTTCGCGTTCTTATTTCGACAGGGTGCCAGATCAGACGCTGGTCAGCGATCAGCAGGCTGAAAAATACGACAGGATCCTGGCCACACGGGGAAAGGATTATATCATGGCTTATACCTATACCGGCAGGGATTTCTCGCTCAATATGGGCAAAATTCCCGGAGGAAAGGTAAAAGCTTCATGGTTTGATCCCCGTACAGGTAAAACAGATTTCTTCGGCGAGATTGCCAACACCGGAGCAGCAAAATTTGATCCTCCGGGTGAAAGAAAAAACGGCAACGACTGGGTACTGATTTTAGACAAGGTTTAAGATGAAGTATCTGCTGTTCATATTGGTGTTTTGCTGTTCTTCATGCGCTAAGCAGGTTTACCTGTTCACTTCTTTTCATGAGCCTGCAAATGAAGGTCTCCGCTTTCTGTACAGCACTGACGGTTACAAGTGGAAAGACCTGGGACATACCTATCTGAAACCTGAAGCGGGTGCACAAAAGGTCATGCGTGACCCTTCTATAGCGCAGGGGCCGGATGGTGTTTATCATCTGGTGTGGACTTCCAGCTGGAAGGGCGACAAAGGTTTTGCCTATGCCTCTTCAAAAGATCTCCTGCACTGGTCGCCACAAAAAATGATCAACGTGATGGAACATGAGCCGGAGACAGTAAATGTCTGGGCACCGGAGATTTTCTATGATGACAGCGAAAAACAGTTTATCATCATCTGGGCATCAACCATCCCAAACCGTTTTCCCAGAGGCACTGAAGAGGAAAAGAACAACCACCGCATGTATTACACGCTCACAAAAGATTTTGAACATTTTTCTAAGGCTAAACTGTTCCTGGATCCGGGATTTAGTGTGATCGATGCGGTGATCGTAAAAGATGAGGCCGACTATGTTTTGGTACTAAAAGATAACACCCGGGCAAACAGAAATCTGAAAGTGGGCTTCAGCACAGATTTAACAGGTCCGTATACAAACATCTCAGCACCTTTTAGCGGCAAGCTGACAGAAGGTCCTTCGGTAGTAAAGGTTGGTAAAAACTGGCTGATTTATTATGATGCCTATGGCGAAAAACGATATGCGGCATACCGTACCGCTGACTTTAAATCCTTCAGCGATATCTCTTCAGAAATAGATGTCCCGGCAGGACATAAACACGGAACAATATTTAAATCTTCCAAAAGTATCCTCAAAGGATTACAACAGGAAGCATTAAGCATAAAAAATGTCAGACAATAACAGGATGCAAAAACGAATATTCCATATCGTGCTGGTGGCATGTGCCGCTCTGTTGCAAAACGCTGTCTTTGCGCAGGATACCGTTCGTTATACCGGCAGCACACTCTCCAATGTCGATTATCACCATGGACAGTTAAACATGGCCATAGGTGTACATAATATCCAGGCCTTTCGTGCCAACAGGGAATATCCTGAACTGGCGGGCGGTCATAACTGGACCTATAACCATGCGCCCATGCTGGCCTACTGGAACAAGACTTTTTACCTGGAATTTCTCAGCAATCCTGTTGGTGAGCATATTCCGCCGGGGAAAACGCTGATGATGACCTCCAAAGATGGCTATCACTGGTCAGCCCCCGAAACGATCTTCCCGGAATATAAAGTGCCTGACGGTTTCAGAAAAAAGGATTATCCGGGAGTAGCTAAAGATCTCTATGCCGTGATGCATCAGCGCATCGGGTTTTATACCACCAAAAACAAACGACTGCTGGCGCTTGCCTATTACGGTGTAGCCCTCGATGCAAAAGACGACCCCAATGATGGCAATGGCATCGGCAGGGTAGTCAGGGAAGTATACACCAACGGAAAATATGGACCCATCTATTTTATCCGGAACAATGCCTCCTGGGATAAATTCAAATCTGCTTTTCCATTTTATACCAGCAGCAAAGATAAAGGCTTTGTTGCTGCATGCAACGAACTTCTTGGCCAGCCGCTGATGATGCAGCAATGGGTGGAGGAGGCCGACCGCAATGATCCGCTCATCCCACTGAAAAGACCGATAAAAGCCTTTAGTTTTTACCATCTGACGGACGGAAGGGTAGTGGGCCTGTGGAAAAATGCACTCACTTCTGTAAGTAAGGACAACGGCAAAACCTGGGTTTTTAACCCCCTCCGGGCACCTGGTTTCGTGAATAGCAATGCGAAGATATGGGGCCAGAAAATGCCTGATGGCAGATATGCCACTGTATACAATCCCTCTGAATTTCGCTGGCCGCTGGCAGTTTCTACCAGTGATGACGGGTTGAATTTCAAAGACCTGCTGCTGGTAAACGGCGAGATCACTACCATGAGGTATGGCGGGAACTTTAAGTCGTACGGCCCCCAGTATGTCCGTGGTATACAGGAAGGAGATGGAGATCCCGGAGATGGGAATATGTGGGTAACCTACAGTATGAACAAAGAGGATATCTGGCTCGCTTCGATACCTACGCCGGTGATAGCAGAAGTGAGGGAACCCATAAACGAAGTATTTGCAGAGATGAAAGCCGGAACGGAACTGAGATACTGGAACCTTTTCAGTCCCCTTTGGGCTTCGGCACAAATAGAAAATCATGCAGGTAAAAAAGCACTGGTGCTGCGCGACCGCGACAGGTTTGACTATGCTAAAGCTGAAAGGGTGATTCCCGCGGGAAAACATTTAGCTGTGGAGTTTACCATCATCCCTGCACAATCAGATAAAGGGCAGCTGCATATCGAGTTTACAGATGCAAAAGGACAGGCCGCAGTGCGACTGGTCTTTGATGCGGACAGCTTGCTAAAAACCAAAGCCGGATACCGGTATTCCGGAATAAGCAAATATGAGAAGGATAAACAATATACCATAAAACTGGAATTGAACACCGCTTCCCGTTCCTATGATGTCACTGTTAACGGAGAAAAAAAAGGAACTAAAATCTTTTTTGCACCAGTGGCAGAGATCGCAAGGGTAACATTCAGGACTGGCGGGGTACGCCGTTTCCCTGATGCAGATACGGCCACAGATCAGAATTTTGATCAGAAGGATGCCGGAGCCGCTGATCCGGAAGCAGTATATCGTATAGAATCATTTAAAACCCAATCTTTTTAAGACGATGAGCAGATTTATATTCTACCTGATACTTTGCATTTTTATACCCGGATTGCGGTTTGGCTATGCACAAACACAGAGGACGCAGGAGACGCAAAAGCTATATCTTTCGGGAACAGGAAATGATCATACCGTCAAGTGGGACTTCTTTTGTACTGCCGGACGAAATTCTGGTAAATGGACAAAAATTGCCGTTCCCTCAAACTGGGAATTACAGGGCTTTGGCAAATATGATTATGGCTTCAGGCCAGACAGCCTGCGCGGTAAAGAAAAAGGACTGTACAAGCATACTTTCCAGCTGCCTGCAGCATGGAAAGGGAAAAAGATCAACCTGGTGTTTGAGGGCTCGATGACGGATACAGAAGTGAAGGTCAATGGTAAATCTGCCGGCGCCGTTCATCAGGGCTCATTTTATGTTTTTAAGTATGATATTACCCCTTTACTGCTCGAGGGAAAAAAGAATCTGCTGGAAGTTACCGTTGCCAAGCATTCCGACAATCCTTCTGTAAACGCTGCGGAAAGAAAAGCCGACTTCTGGTTATTTGGTGGTATTTTCAGACCGGTATTTCTGGAAGCATTGCCGCTTGAACATATAGAAAGGGTGGCGCTCGATGCCAAAGCGGATGGCACTTTAAAAGGACGGCTAAATATCAGAGGCAAAGCGGACCAGCTGCTTGTTGATCTCTATTCCGCTGATGGTGCACAAATAGGTACAACTTTCAAAAAGGAACTCCCGGCTGATGCCGGAGAAGTGCTGTTTCAAACGCAATACACAGCCATCAAACAATGGTCTTCAGAGAGCCCTGTACTTTACAGGGCAGTAATCAGCATTTACAATAAGGGCAGGTTGCTGCATACCCTGAGCCAAAAAATAGGCTTCCGCAGTATTGTGGTCAAACAGCGGGACGGCCTGTATGTGAATGGTGCAAAAATCAAATTCAAGGGTGTAAACAGGCATTCTTTCTGGCCCAGCTCCGGCAGGACAACCAGTAAAAAAATCTCAGTCGCTGATGTGCTCCTGATGAAAGATATGAACATGAATGCAGTCCGCATGTCACACTACCCGCCGGATGCACACTTCCTGGATGTTTGTGACTCCCTGGGATTGTATGTCATGGACGAGCTCTGTGGATGGCATGGCAAGTATGATACCCCAACAGGATCAAAACTGCTTCCTGAAATGATCGCACATGATGAAAATCACCCCTCCATCATTTTCTGGTCGAACGGAAATGAGGGCGGTCATAACCTGGAATTGGACACTTTATTTGCACAGCAGGATCTGCAGCGCAGGCCGGTGATTCATCCATGGATGGATTTTGGGGGCTTTGATACGCAGCATTACCGTGAGTATAACTATGGTATCGGGAACTACGATCACGGGCACAGCATAACCATGCCTACAGAATTTCTGCACGGACTGTTTGATGGCGGACATGCTGCCGGACTCGAAGATTACTGGAAAGCCATGTGGGCAAACCCGCTATCGGCAGGAGGTTTCCTCTGGGATTTCGCCGATCAGGGAGTTGTACGCACAGACCAGCAGAACAGGATCGATACTGATGGCAACCATGGAGCAGATGGGATTGTTGGCCCATACCATGAAAAAGAAGGCAGTTTCTACGCCATCAAAGAAATCTGGAGTCCCGTTTTTGTTGAACACCGTGAGCTCAGCCATGATTTTGACGGCACTTTCGATCTCGAAAACCGCTTTGCATTTACCAACCTCAAAAACTGTACTTTCAGCTGGAAGCTGGAGAAATTCAAAAACAGGGACGATGTGGTGCTGAGAGCTGATTCCGGCCTGGCAGCTGCACCGGATATTTTGCCGCTGGCAAAGGGAAAACTACAGCTCCCACTGCCAAAGGACTGGAATTCCTATGATGTGCTGTACCTTAAAATCAAAGGACCTGATAACAGGGAATTGTTTACCTGGAGCTTCCCCGTAAAACGGCCCACCGAAATTGCTTCCCTGCTGGTTTCTGATAAAGCTGAGGGAAAGGTGGAAATCACAGAAAATGATCAGCGTTTTGAAATAGCAGTAAAGAATCTTCGGCTATCTATCCGCAGGGATTCAGGGACGCTGGAAAAAGTCAGCAATGGCAAAGGAAATATTCCGCTCAGCAATGGTCCGGTATTACAGGAAGGGCTCAATAACTTCCGGTATTTCAGTTCCCGCAGGGAAGGGGATAAGGTGATCATCTCTTCGAAATTTGATAAAAAAAATGCCTACAATACATTGCAATGGACAATTTACCCTTCAGGATGGCTGAAATTGGAAGTGGTTTATTTCCCTGGTGCCTACTTTACCAACTTTGCAGGCATCAACTTTTCTTTCCCTGAAAAACAACTGAAAGCCGTAACTTATATGGGTAACGGACCCAACCGGGTCTGGAAAAATCGTATGAAAGGAAATCTTTTCGGTGTCTGGAACAAGACGTATAATGATGCCGCAACGGGCGAATACCCCTTTACCTATCCGGAATTTAAAGGGTACCATTCCAATATGTACTGGCTAACATTCCAGACTACGGGGCAGCCTTTCACGGTAGTGACCGATCAGGAGGATATGTTCTTCAGGTTATTCACGCCAAAAAAATCTGACGACCAGTATGACAACCTGCAGCCGACCTTCCCTTCCGGGGATATTTCGTTTATGCAGGCCATATCCGGCATCGGCACCAAAACACAGAAACCTGAAACTACCGGCCCCATGGGCATGAAGAATATCTTCTATGATTATGAAAAAGATCCTATGAGGGCCAAACATCTGGTATTGTATTTTGATTTTTTAGGCACTGAGAAATGATAAGATATCTGCTGTTTACACTACTGATCAATCTTTCTGCCTATGCCCAGGTGCAGGTAAGCGCTCCGCGTTGCGAAACAAGAGTGAACCCGCTGGGCATTGATATGCTGAAGCCTGCGCTCGGCTGGAAGATCAATTCCAATGCGAGAGGTACCCTGCAGACAGCTTATCATATACTGGTGGCCTCATCCGCAGAAAAGCTGGCAGAAAATACTGGTGATCTCTGGGATTCAGGAAAAACGCGTTCTGCAGCGTCTGTAAATGTGGCCTATGGTGGTTCAGTTTTGCATAGCAGAAACCGGTGTTACTGGAAAGTGAAGGTATGGACAAACAAGGGGGAGAGCGAATGGTCTGCACCGGCTTTCTGGACCATGGGTTTACTAAGTGGTGCCGACTGGAAAGGTCGCTGGATAGGTATGGATCACCCTGCCGAAGGGGATGCTGAGACGCAGTTCTCCAGATTGTCGGCTCGTTATTTCCGTAAGGAATTTAAAGCCGCAAAACAGCTGAAATCTGCCACGGTGTATATCATCGGACTTGGCTTATACGAGCTCTATATCAATGGAAAAAAAATAGGCGACCAGGTGCTTGCTCCTGGTCCGACAGATTACAACCAGACGGTGATGTACAATACCTTCGATGTTACTGCTCAACTCAGAAATGGTACTAACGCTATAGGAACGATATTGGGAAACGGCCGCTTTTATACGATGCGGCAGGCCTATAAACCGTATAAGATCAAAACCTTTGGCTACCCTAAAATGCTGATGAACCTGGATCTGGAATATACCGACGGAACAAAAGAAGTGATCAGTACAGATGACAGCTGGAAAATGACCGCCGCAGGGCCCATCCGTACGAATAATGAATATGACGGCGAAGAATACGATGCCACACGGGAGATGCCAGGCTGGGCCGAACCGGGCTTTACTGCCCGCAACTGGCAGAAAGCACAATTCGTACAGGAAGCTGCAGGCATGCCCGTAGCGCAAATGAATGAAAATATGAAGGTGATGGAGACGATCAGGCCGCTTTCCATCAGCTTACTCAAACCCGGAGTATATATCCTGGATATGGGACAGAATATGGCCGGCTGGATCAGGATGTCTGTGATGGGTAAACGCGGACAGGCTGTAAGACTGCGCTTTGCAGAGACACTGCAGACAAGCGGGGAACTGTTCGTCCGCAATCTCCGCGATGCTAAATCTTTAGATATTTACACGCTGAAGGGGCAGGGCAGGGAGTCCTGGGAACCCTCTTTTGTATATCACGGTTTTCGCTACGTGGAGATCAGTGGTTATCCGGGTAAACCGAAGCTCAGCGATTTCGAAGGACGGGTAGTATATGATGACATGCAAACTTCCGGGCAGTTCAGTTCCTCCAATGAAACGTTAAACAGTATTTACAAAAATGCATATTGGGGCATCAGAGGTAATTATAAAGGAATGCCGGTCGACTGCCCTCAGCGCAATGAGCGTCAGCCATGGTTGGGTGATCGTACTACAGGTGCCTATGGTGAGAGCTTCCTGTTCGACAACGGAAGGTTGTATACCAAATGGCTTGATGATATCCAGCAGTCGCAAAAACGGGATGGCAGCATCCCTGATGTGGCTCCAGCTTTCTGGCGCTACTACAGCGATAACGTCACCTGGCCCGCAACCTACTTCACTGTAGCAGACATGATCTGGCAGCAATACGGAGATTTACGACCTGTCATTAAACATTATCCCTCCATGAAGAAGTGGATGCATTATATGGAGGGACGGTACATGCAAGATGGCTTGCTGACAAAAGATAAGTATGGCGACTGGTGTGTGCCGCCGGAAGCTAAGGAGATGATTTTTTCTAAAGATCCACAGCGTAAAACAGATGGGCTCTTGCTGGCCACCGCTACCTATTACCGCTTGTTGATGCTGATGCACAAATTTGCGTTGCTCCAAAAGCTCGATGCTGAGGCTGCGGAATTTGATCAGCTTGCCGAAAAGATAAAAACAGCTTTCAACCAGAAGTTTCTCGATCAGACATCACTGCAGTACAGCAATAACAGTGTTACAGCGAACCTGCTGCCACTCAGCTTCGGACTGGTGCCTGAGCAGGACAGGCCTCAGGTGTTCAAGAACCTGACGGATAAAATCGAAATTGATAACAAAAGCCACATCAGCACTGGTGTAATTGGTACACAATGGCTGATGCGGGGGCTTTCATCCAACGGTCGCCCTGATCTGGCCTACAGGCTCGCTACCAACCGTACATATCCCTCATGGGGATATATGGTCGACAATGGTGCGACTACAATCTGGGAACTCTGGAACGGGAATACCGCAGACCCGGGAATGAACTCGCAAAACCACGTGATGCT
Organism: Pedobacter sp. MC2016-15; assembly: GCF_026239695.1. Taxonomy (GTDB): domain Bacteria; phylum Bacteroidota; class Bacteroidia; order Sphingobacteriales; family Sphingobacteriaceae; genus Pedobacter. The sequence goes on from NZ_JAPIVS010000004.1 coordinate 588,136, forward strand.
GCTGGGCGACCTGCTGATCTGGTATTACGAAAACCTGGCAGGAATCAAAGCTGCAGCGCCGGGATTTAAGGAATTGATTTTTAAACCTGATTTTGTAGAGGGATTATCGCATGTGGATGCCAGCTACCAATCGGCCTACGGGACTGTGGAAAGCCACTGGAAGAAAGTTAAGGGCAGTTTGGCATGGCAGATCAGCTTGCCGCCAAACACTACTGCAAGGGTTTACATCCCTGTAAAAGATATTGACCGGCTTGTAGAGAGTGATAAAAAGATAAAGGATGCCGATGGCTTACGTTTCATTAAAATGGAAGGAGAAAATGCCCTTCTGGAACTGGGCTCAGGTGATTACAATTTTATGCTGAATTAGAATGATGAAAAGATCAGTTTTTACAATACTCCTGTTCCTGCTGGCCTCTGGCGCCATAGCTCAGGTGAAAAAGTGGCAGAAGGGAATGCTCAGGGAAGAGTTTATTTATGATACAGCAGCTTTTCCATCCTGCCATTCTGCAACTATCGCCGAAACACCGGGCGGACTTGTCGTGGCCTTTTTTGGAGGCACAAAAGAGCGGAATCCCGATGTGGAGATCTATGTGAGCAGACAGATGGATGGGAAATGGTCTGCCCCTTATAGTGTGGCCAATGGTATTCAGGCTGAAGGACCGCGACTGCCTACCTGGAACCCTGTACTTTACCAGATACCCAGAGGAGATCTCCTGTTATTTTATAAAATTGGTCCGAAACCTTCGGCCTGGTGGGGAATGATGCGCAGTTCCGCCGATCATGGCAAAACATGGTCTGAAGCCCGCCCTTTACCTCCGGGATATATCGGTCCTGTTAAGAACAAACCTGTTTTACTGAGTAATGGAAACCTGTTCTGTCCTTCAAGCACTGAAGGTGAAGGAGGATGGAAGCTGCATTTTGAGGTAACTGCCGATCAGGGCAAAACATGGCGCAAAGTAGCTCTCCCTGATGCAGGGAAAGAGATCGGAGCCATTCAGCCGAGTATTCTTGACCATGGCAATGGGCGCTTGCAGCTGATTGCCAGAAGCCGAAACAGGGCTTTAGTAACCTCATACTCCACAGATAATGGCGAAAGCTGGTCGCCACTAACCAAAACCAGCCTGCCAAACAATAACTCAGGAACGGATGCGCTCAGCATGAAAGATGGCAGAGATGTCCTGGTTTACAATCACGTATTGCCGCCGGGGAATCTGGCAAAAGGGGCAAGGACACCTTTGAATGTTGCCGTTTCAAAAGACGGCAACACATGGGACGCCGCTCTGATCCTGGAAGATTCGCCGATCAGCCAGTACTCGTATCCTGCTGTAATTCAGACCGCAGATGGTCTGCTGCACTTCGTATTTACCTGGCGCAGACAGAAAATCAGGCATGTGGTGGTAGATCCATCAAAGTTGAAGCTTAAAAGAATAGAAAATGGTCAATGGCCGTCACTGAAAGGGTATGTTGCCCCGGTAATTGCTGAAGCTAAATCTGAAGAGCCATGACAAAACCCACAAGATTATTCATCCGGATTGCGCTCTGCTTGTTTTTTCCTGCCACTCTCTTCGCCCAGAACTCTGATACGGAGTATGCAGAGCCCCTTGTCAATGTGCTGCATCGCATCGAAGACCAGTTTAACGTGAAGATCAAGTTTACGGAAGAGCAGGTGAAAGGCAGAACTGTAAAATATGCCGGCTGGCGATTCAGGGAAACACTTGCAGAAACGTTGACCAATGTGCTTACGCCACTGGATTTGAAAGTGAATAAGGAAAAGGAAAATTTGTACAAGCTGAAACCTTACGAGTACTACCGATGGGAAGTAGCCGATGGCTGGGCAAAGCTGGATAAACTTGCGTCGGCAGTGCCGGATAAATCTGCATGGCAGCAACGTGCAGCCTTGTTACGTCCGCAGCTGTTTGAGGCTTTGCAATTATCGCCCTTGCCGGCAAAGCCGAAATCTAAACCCATCATCAGCAATCGCAGGGTGATGGATGGATACACGATTGAGAATATCGCGCTGGAAATTATGCCGGGATTGTACATCAACGGTTCATTATACAGACCACAGAAATTTAAAGGAAAAATCCCCGTAGTACTCAGCCCTGACGGGCACTGGCAGCAGCAGCGGTATCGTGCCGACTGCCAGATCCGCTGTGCCATGATCGCCAGAATGGGTGGCATGGCCTTCAGTTATGATCTCTTTGCCTGGGGCGAATCACTGCTTCAGTTTAAAGAAGAGGATCACAGGAAAAGCCTGGCTCAAACTGTTCAAACTCTTGGAGGAATCAGGATACTGGATTACCTGCTATCCCTGCCGGAAACTGACCCTGCAAGGCTGGGCATCAGCGGTGGCTCGGGCGGCGGCAGCCACACCGTGCTGATGACCGCCCTGGATGACCGCATACGTTTAACAGCGCCTGTAGTTTCCTTATCCTCTTATTTCTATGGGGGCTGCCCATGTGAAAGCGGGATGCCGGTCTATGCTTGCGGCAAGGGAACAAATCCTGCCGAGCTGGCAGCAATGGCAGCGCCAAGGCCACAGCTGGTAGTTTCTGATGGAAGTGACTGGACAGCACATTTTCCTGAACATGATTTTGCTTACCTGCAGAAGATATATGGCTATTACGGTGCAGCCGCCAACATACAAAATGTACATCTTCCCGCTGAGGGGCATGATTTCGGGTTTTCCAAACGAAAAGCACTTTATGATTTCCTTGTGGAACACTTTGCATTGAATACTGCAAAGGTAAAGGATGCAAAAAATCAATATGATGAATCTCCTGTCAGGGTAGAAGAGGCATCAGCATTATATGTCTTTGGAAAAAATGGCGAGAATTTGCCTGCGAATGCAATCAAAGGTTTTGACCAGCTTGAAAAACTATTTACAGCCAACAAATGATTAATTATGGAGAATTTAAACCGACGTCGTTTTTTTAAGAATCTGGCTTTACTTGCGGGGATGTCGCTTTTACCGGATGTGACGAATGCCACAACGGCAAATGGGCTTGTTTCCAGGCAGCGTTATAAAATCGCTGTGATAGACCTGATGATCCTGAAAAGGCAAAAATTGAGTGCTATAGCATTGACCCAGGAGATCGGTGCTGACGGGCTGGAGCTGGACATGGGAGGCTTAGGCAACAGAGATACCTTTGATAATAAACTGGCCGATCCTGTGATCAGGAAGGAATTTTTAGATAAAGCAAAAGCACTCCACATTGAGATCTGCTCGCTGGCAATGACGGGATTTTACGCGCAGTCTTTTGCTACGCGCCCAACCTATCAGCAGATGATTGGCGATTGTATCGCAACGATGAAGGCCATGAACGTCAAGGTTGCTTTTTTGCCTCTTGGCGTTAGCGGAGATCTGGTGAAAAACCCTGAATTAAGACCTGCGATCGTGGAGCGCCTGAAGGTCGCCGGAGAAATGGCAAGAAAAGCGGGTGTAATCATTGGGATTGAAACAGCTCTGCCCGCTGCTGATGAAGTCAGACTGCTGAAAGATGTTGGCTCTCCTGCGGTACAGATCTATTTTAATTTTTCTAACCCTTTGAAGCAGGGCAGGGATCTGATCTCAGAACTGCGGATTCTGGGCAGAAAGAACATCTGCCAGATTCACTGCACAGATGAAGATGGCGTCTGGCTACAGGATAACACCAGGCTGGATATGCATAAAATTAAAACCGTGCTTGATGAGATGCGCTGGAAGGGCTGGCTGGTGATTGAACGCTCACGTGATGCCAAGAATCCGAAAAGCGTGAAGGAGAATTTTGGTGCGAATACGAAGTTTTTGAAATCGGTGTTTCAGCAGTAATTATTTCTGTTGTTCGAGGTTGAGGCCTTTGCGAAAGTTTTCTACAAAACTCTGATCAACTTCAGCAATCTCTGCAGTAAGTTCATCGGTAAATCCTCTTTTAATCAGATTTGCTACAACAGCCTGTGTTTTTTTTGCTTGTCCTATAGCTTT
>NZ_JAPIVS010000005.1 GCF_026239695.1 Pedobacter sp. MC2016-15
TTACCAACCGGTACGATCAGTGGAAATACTGAAGTTTGCGAAGGGCCAACAAGTTCAATCATCACTTTCAAAGGTTTTGGTGGTACCGCTCCATACAACTTTACATACAAAATTGGCAATGGAGTAGCACAAACAGTCCGGTCTGACGCAAGTGGAGTAGCAACGGTCGGTCAGTCTAACGGCATAGTAGGGACTTATTTATACACATTGCTAAGCGTAAGTGATGCAACCACAACGGCCTGTGAAAATGCGCAGACAGGAATTGTGACAATAAAAGTAAACCCAAACACTACACTCAACTTAACATCAGCTCCTGCAACTGCAGCACAAACCGTATGTTTAAACTGCGCTGTCAACAACATCACCTACCAGGCAGAAAATGCAAACTCAGTAACCGTTTCAGGACTGCCAGCAGGTCTCACATCAACTTCCGTTAACGGTAAATTAACCATTACAGGCACCGCAACAGCTCTTGGAACATTCACCTATACGGTGACAGCCGCAGGCATCTGTACAACTGAAGTACTGACCGGTACCATTACAGTAACTGAAAGCCCTGCAATAACCCTTGTTAAAACAGGAATAATAAGCTCAGATAAAAACACAATTAAATACACCTTCAAAATCATTAACACAGGTAATGTAACCCTTAAAAACCTTACACTAACAGATGTTAAAATCCCTTCGTTAAACATCAGCTCAACCATAACATTATTACCAGGTGCCAGCACCGAAACCACCGCCACTTACACCATTACCCAGGCAGAAAAAGATGCCGGAAAAGTAAGTAACAGCGCTACTGCAACCGGAGTTAGTCCGGGTGCAAGGACAGTAACTGATAAATCCGGGACAGACCAAAACAGCGATGCCCCTACAGTAATTACTGTTCCCCAATCACCGGCACTTGCATTTACCAAAGTAGCTACAGGTACAGTTCCGGCAACATTAGGAGGCATAATTACTTACGAACTGAAAGTCACCAATACCGGAACAGTAACCCTGTATAATCTTGTTGTGACAGATCCTAATGCAGTGATCAGCGGAGGTTCACCTATTGCATCCCTTGCACCAAATGCAAGCGTGATCGTAACAGCTACACATAAAATTACACAGGCAGATCTCGATGCCGGAAAAGTCATCAATCAGGCAACTGTAAAAGGTACAGATCCTAACAATGGAAACATCACCAAACCATCTGATGATCCTGCTACGCCTGCATCGGAAGATCCCACAGTAACCCCATTGAATCAGTCGGGAGCTATTGCACTAGTAAAAACCGGTGCGACGAATAACAATGGTACTGCAATTATCTTCAGCTTCAACATCACCAATACAGGAAATGTAACCCTGAAAAATATCTCCTTAAGCGACCCAATGCTTGGCGGCGCTATTACCTTGAGCAATACAACATTATTGCCCGGACAAACCATTAGTGTAAATAAAACGTATATCCTCACATTGCAGGATAAAAACGCAGGTAAAGTAACGAACACAGCAACAGTTAAAGGTATCACCCCAACGAACACAACAGTAACAGATATTTCCGGAACAGAACTTCTGAATGATACACCAACGATCATAGAGATAGATATTCAGCCTCGTATATCTTTAGTTAAAACAGGAGTATTGAGCAGTGATTTTGCCACCATCACCTACACATTCCAGATTACGAACATTGGGAATGTAACCATCACAAACCTGAACCTGATGGACACCAAATTTACCAGCAGCATTCCGTTGAGTAAAACAACACTGGACCCGGGGCAATCTTTAACCACAACAGCAGTTTATACCGTAACTGATGCAGAGAAAAGAGATGGTAAGGTATTGAATACGGCGACAGTGACAGCTACCAGTCCGTCGGGAAGTCCGGTAAAAGATATCTCCGGTACAGAATCTAATAATGATGATCCTACAGTGCATATTATCGATGATTCACCACAGGCGCTGAACGATAACGGAGAAACGAAAATCAACCAGCCGGTAACCATAAATCTTGCTGTTAACGACCTGCCGTCATTCAATGGTATCGACAAAGGTAGTATCATCATCACCAGGTACCCGACAAACGGACAAGTGCAGGTAAATTCCGATGGAACTATAATTTATACGCCAAACAGAGGATATTCCGGACCAGATGACTTTAGATATACAATTAATGACCTGAAAGGTAAAGTAAGTAATGTAGCTTTGGTGAATATTACAGTAACACCAATTGACCTGTTTATCCCAAATACCTTCACGCCAAACGGTGATGGTAAAAATGATACTTTCAAAATTATTGGAAGAGAGAGTTTTGATAATATAAACCTGTTGATCTTTAACAGATGGGGTAACGAAGTTTACCGTAATACAAATTATCTCGATGAATGGGATGGCTCAGGTTTGAGCGAGGGTACCTATTACTATGTGATCGTGCTTAAAAAAGGCGCAAATGAAGTATCCAAAAAAGGCTGGATCCTGTTAAAGAGGTAAGACAAGTAAAAATGAATAAGAATTAATGAAGTTATATATAAGAATATTGATGTTTACAGGCTTAATCGGTTTATTTGCCGGACGAACCAGTGCGCAGCAAAACATTCAGTTTTCTCAATATATTTTCAATACCCTTAGCGTCAATCCCGCTTATGCCGGGTACAAGGAAGAATGGTTTGTGCAGTCTGCTTTGCGTAACCAATGGGTAGGCATCTCGGGTGCTCCAAAAACAGCACAGATATCCATTGATGGAATCCTGGATCCGCAGACTACCAAACATGGGGTGGGTTTTCAGATCACTGCCGACAAGCTTGGCGCTCAATCTTCAACCTCCGCAACGGCCAACTATGCCTTCCGCTTACAGCTGGATGCCGCTGATACCAGAAGATTAAGCTTCGGGCTTGGTGTTGGTATTGCGCAATACAGCTTAAATGGAAATGAGCTTACTACAGTTGATGGTAATGATCAGGCTGTGCCTCTTGGCAGTTCAAGCAACCTGTCGCCCGATTTCAGGGCCGGGATATATTATACTACCCCTTACTGGTATGTCGGACTTTCGGCACTGGACCTGCTGTCAAATACCAGATCCACAGACGACTACCGCAGGAATTCCACCGTTGATGATAACATCGTGCGTACACGACATCTGTATTTCGTTGCCGGGTCATTGGTTAATGTTGCTCCTGACCTGCGCATAAGGCCCAGCGTGATGATCAGGGAAGATTTCAAAGGACCCACAAATGCCGATTTTAATGTAATGGGTATATTCAGCGACAGGATCTGGCTCGGAGCCGGATACCGTACCAGTCTGAAAGTTTTCAAAAAAGAATATCAGAATACCGATGTCAGCAGTCAGGCGGCGCTCATCGGTATTGCCCAGTTTTATGTAAATGAGCGCTTTAGAATTGGATATTCCTATGATTTCGCCACCTCCAAACTCAGCGGTTACCAAAGTGGATCTCATGAGATCACCGTAGGTATTGCCTTTGGAAAAGCACCGAAGGCATCAATCTGTCCGAGGGTATTCTAAACTTATTTCTGTTTCAGGGAGAGCGAAAGCAGCTCGAGCGCTATGTCATTGACCTCGTCACCAGAATTACTTAAGATTACCACACCAAGTTTCTTGTCTTTAATATAGCCGCACCAGCTACTGAAACCTGCTGTTCCACCGTTATGCCAAATTACCGTCTTTCCCCTGAAAGGGCTCAACACCCATGCCAGCGCTGTACTTTGGTCAGTTTGCCTGTTGGTCTCCGTATGACTCAATATAAAGTCAGGATTAACATTTGCCATATTGGCTTTCAGATAAAGCAGCATATCGTGTATGTTCGAATTTAAGCCGCCAGCAGCATTAAAAGCACCCAGTTGCCAATAGGGTACTGGTTTACCACTTGTTTCAGAATAACCAATAGTCATCAATGCCATTTCGCTTTCCGCAATTTTAAAATTGGTACTGCTCATTTTCAGGGGCCCTGTGATCGTTTGTTTCACAAGCTCCTCCAACGGCTTTTGATAAATGTTTTCCAATATCTTTCCCAGCACAGCATAGCCAAAATTTGAATACTCCGTTCTTCTGCCAGCGGCCGTATCCGGTTTAAAACTTTTAAGATACTGGTACATCATCTCCTTTGTATAATGCTTGTATGGATCTTCAGCATTGAACCCCGGACTGGTATCAAAATCAGTGGGTAGCCGTGGTAATCCCGAGGTATGATTAGCCAGGTTCACGATCCTTATCGGTGTCCCCTTATATTGGAGCCCCGGATATTCTCCCGGCAAATACTTGCGGATATCATCCGTTAATACAATCTTCTTCTCATTAACCGCATGTGCAAGCAGAAAAGCTGTAAACGTTTTACTGATAGAACCAATCTCGTACAGAGACTTCTCATCAGGTACCTTTCCGCTTTCCTTTTTTGTCTCTCCGTAAAAGTAGGTAGAAGAAACATCACCGTCCACAATACCGATACTCAGACTGCTGTTGTTTGGATCGCGCAGATAGTCCAGTGCCAGTGAATCCAGCAATAATTGCAGTTTAGTCTGCTTTGGATTGTTGTTTTTGATCAGTGCCGTGTTTTTTGGAGAAGCGATCTCTTTCTCAGGTTTAACCGGCAACCACTCGTAGTAGGTAATTAACAGATCTTTACGTACAGCAATTTTAAGGCGCATCTTACCGCGCTCAAAATTGACCAGGTAATTGGCATTGGTCTTTACCTCGTCTACATAGTTCCATGAAGTGATCCTGCCCAGAGGGGGCAGCAGGTTCTCTTTGTATAACTGGATGATACTTGCCTCGGATAAGATCGCTTTGGCTTCCGGCGTAAACTGGTTATATATAGCTGTATATAAACCTGTATTGTAATTGTCGGCTAGTTTGCCAACAGCCTGATCTGTAAGGGGACGTTGTTGTGCAAAAGCGCACATATTGATCAACAGGAGGAAAGCAAGTATGTATCTGATCATTTGATAATTCGGTAAATGGTTGTAAAATGCACTAAATAGTTAAAGGTAGTGGTTTATTCACAAAAATTAACATTTGCTGTAACTGCTGAATCAGATAAGAGTCTTATATTCAACTTAGGAAAATTTATAGATATGAAGGTAATTTGGTTTATTTCAGCACGCTGATATTACTGGTTAGTCTGTCTTCATCCTTGTTTGCACAGCGCATCGTCAGAATCGACGGCAGCAAAATCAATAGTACAGACCTCGACAAAAATATAAGGGAACTGATGCACAAAGCAAAAGTACCGGGACTGGCAATTGCGATCTTCAATCATAATCAGGCCGTATACAAAAAGACATTTGGCTACAGCAATGAGCCAGCTCAGAAACCATTGAAACCAAGCACCAATATCTACGGCGCCTCACTCAGTAAATCTGTATTTGCAGTGCTGGTTATGAAGCTCGTTGAACAGGGCAAACTTGATCTCGACAAGCCCCTGCAACAATATCTGCCGGAACCTATTTATGATTACCTTCATCTTAAAAAATGGCATGATGACTACAGCAGTCTGAAAAACGATAGCCTTTATCAGAAGATCACCGCCCGGATGTGCCTCGACCATACTTCAGGTTTTCCCAACTGGAGATGGGATTTACCAGATCAGAAGCTGAAAGTTTTGCGCGTTCCCGGTCAGCGGTACAGCTATTCAGGTGAGGGAATGGTCTATCTGCAGGTAGTGCTGGAAAAGATGCTGGGCAAATCACTGGAACAACTGGCACAGGAGATAATTTTTGATCCGCTGGCAATGAAGTCTACAGCCTATACATTCCTGCCTGCATATGAGAAAGATTATGCATGGGGGCATAATGACAAAGGTGCAACCTATGAAAAGGATAAGGACAATGAGGCGCGTGCACCCAGCACGATGGAGACCACACTAAATGATATGTCCCTTTTTATTGAAGGAGTCATGCAGCACAGCATCATCAGTGAAAAATCTACAGCACAACTTTTATTCCTCAAATCCGCCTGCGTTCTGTCATGCAGATGGGGCCATTTGCGGCGAGAGACACCAATGCCAATGACAACATAGAGCTTAGTTATGGGCTCGGCTTCGGGTTATTAAAGTCTCCCTTTGGCTGGGGTGCCTTTAAAGAGGGGCATGGAGATGGCTTTCAGCACTACATGATTTTATTTCCGCAGCAACAGACAGCAATGCTGATCATGGCGAACAGTGACAATGCGGAAAGTATTTTCAGACAATTGCTGGAAATTGGCATTGCCGATAGATATACGCCCTGGAAATGGCAGCAATGGCCTTCGCTTTACAATTGAGGCTGCAGTATTTCCCAAACATTCTGTGATAATATCTGGTGACCTTCCGGGGTAGGGTGCAGGCCATCCTCCTGGATCAGCCTGGGAACGCCGCCCACACCTTTCAGCAAGAAGGGAATGAAGGCCATATTATTCTTCTTAGCCAGGGCAGGAAACATCTCTTTGAAGGGAACAGTATATTTTTCGCCCATACTTGGTGGCATCTGCATGCCTGCAAGTACCAGCTTTACATCCGGATATTTCTTCTTTACCTTATCGATGATCGCTTGCAGATTCTGCTCGGTCTCCTGTACAGGTATGCCCCGCAGACCATCATTGGCACCGAGTTCCAGCACAAAAATATCTACCGGCTGTCGTAACAACCACTCGATCCTGCTTTTTCCATCTGCTGAGGTTTCCCCGCTCAGACCAGCATTGATAACTTTGTACGGCAACTTCAGGGAATCAACTTTATGCTGAATCAGGGCTGGGAATGCCTGATCCGGGTCTACACCCAATCCTGCTGTAAGGCTGGTTCCAAAGAAGAGGATATTTCTGGAATCTGATGTTTGTACGGGTTTGTCAGAAGTCTGAACAGTATCCTTAACTTCTTCTGCTGGCTTATCATTATTACTGCAGCTGAATAAAAAAGAGGCTGACAGCATAAATACTAAATAGTAACTGAATTTAAGAATTCTCATCTGATCAAATAATGGTGTGTTATACGACTTAAAACAGCAAAATACGGATATAGTTTCATCTATTTATCTACTGAATTCAGTTGTAAGATGGAGCCTTTGATGATTAAAATAATTATTGCCTTGCGTGCTTAATAATTATTTTAATCATGTCGGGTTCACAATATCTGGATCACTGGCAAACAATTAAAGGCTTTTAGCAGTATATTTAACGTAACAATCCTTCTTTATTCACGTCAGATATCTAAATAAACTGCTTTTATATTGGAAACTATTTTAAATATCAGAGAAGTCAGCAAATCTTATCAAAGTGCCGGCACTTCACTTACTATACTTGACAAAATCTCCTTCTCTATTCAAAAAGGATCAACAGTTGCTATTACCGGTCCTTCAGGTAGTGGAAAAACTACGCTGCTCGGCTTATGTGCTGGGTTGGATCGTGCCAGTGATGGCTCAGTAGAACTCAACAATGTGGTGCTCGACCGCCTTTCTGAAGACCAGCGGGCGGCAGTGCGAAACCGCCATGTAGGATTTATATTCCAGAATTTCCAGCTGCTGCCTACACTCACTGCTTTGGAAAACATTATGGTTCCCCTGGAGCTGAGAGGCGAGAAGAATATCCGTCCCAGGGCTTTGGAACTGCTCGAAAAAGTTGGCCTGTCTGCCCGTGGAGATCATTATCCTGTACAATTGTCAGGGGGTGAACAGCAGCGTATCTCTCTTGCCAGAGCTTTCTCAAACACACCTGCTATTCTGTTTGCTGACGAACCTACGGGGAATCTCGATGGTGAAACCAGTGAAAAGGTGATCAGGCTGTTGTTCGATTTGAATAAGGAAGCCGGAACAACCCTGGTGATTGTCACACATGATATGGATCTTGCCGCGCGTGCTGACCGTATCATTCGTTTAAAAAGTGGAGTGATTATTAGTGATGAACAGAAAACTTATGTCTGAGGAAAAGTCAGCACCCATTTCATGGCTGTTTAAAATGGCATGGAGAGACAGCCGTAAAAACCGCTCCCGCTTACTGCTGTTTACCTCCTCAATTATTTTAGGTATTGCTGCTTTAGTGGCCGTATATTCATTCCGCGACAACCTGCAGCGTGATATCAATGATCAGGCTAAATTACTGACGGGCGCCGACCTTACCATAGACAGCCGGAATGCGATCCGAAAACCCGTAGCAGCAATGCTGGATACCCTTGGAGACCAGCGAGCGAAGCAGCTCGATTTTGCCTCCATGTTATACTTTGTAAAATCTCAGGGAAGCAGACTCGTACAGATCAAAGCGCTTCAGGGCGATTATCCATTTTATGGAGAGCTGGAAACTACTCCGGCCAAAGCTGCCAAAGCTATAAAAAATGGCAGAAACGCACTGGTCGACCGCACGGTGATGCTCCAGTTTAAAGCGAAGCCCGGAGATTCTATTAAAGTGGGAAAACTCAGTTTCGCCATAGCAGGCTTTCTCGACAATGCTCCCGGACAAACCGGTTTCTCCACCACCATCGCACCCGTCGTTTACATTCCCCTTCAATATTTGCCTGAAACCGGGCTCGCTACATTCGGCAGCCGTATTCACTATTCCTACTTTTATCAGTTTAACCAGCCTGAACAATTACCGGTATTGCTTAAAAAGCTTCAGCCTCTGATGGACAGGGAAGGTCTGGATCTTGAAACCGTAGAATCAAAAAAAAGAAGTACCGGACGCTCTTTCCAGGATCTGAGCCGTTTTCTCGCCCTTGCCGGTTTTGTCGCACTCCTGCTGGGATGTATCGGTGTGGGAAGTGCCATTCATGTCTATGTGAATGAGAAAATCGCTGCCATATCTACCTTACGTTGTTTGGGAGTCAAGGCCTGGGAGGCATTTTTTATCTTCCTCATACAGATTACCTTTATCGGTCTGGCGGGCGCTATTGCCGGTGCAGCACTGGGAACAGGTATACAGTTTTTACTTCCAGTGGTGCTTAAGGATTTCCTGCCCGTTGAATTTACAATGCAGGTATCATGGATAGCCATCCTTCAAGGCATTTTAACAGGATTAATCATTTCCGTATTATTTGCGCTACCCTCATTGCTGGCAGTGAGACTTGTATCTCCGCTCAATGCAATCAGGTTATCTTTTGAACCTGTACAAGCTTCAAAAGAACCCTTAAAATGGCTGGTATACTTTGCCATATTTTTATTCATCACAGGATTCAGCTACCTGCAAATGGAAAGCTGGATACAGGCATTCACTTTCAGCGGTAGTATTATCGCCGCGATAGCAGTTTTCTATGGGCTTTCGGTACTGCTGCTCTTCCTGGTCAGGAAAACGCTGTCTTCGGGATTAAGTTACACCTGGAGACAGGGATTTTCGAATTTGTACAGGCCCAACAACCAAACGCTGATGCTGATCGTTTCCATAGGATTGTCTACCGCATTGATCGCTACGCTCTATTTCGTGCAAGGCATTCTCATCAGTAAGGTCAGCCTTTCAACCGGCAAGACACAACCCAATATGGTCCTGTTCGACATACAGAGTAACCAGGAATCATCTGTCGCTGCACTAACGAAACAATACCGTTTGCCCCTGATGAACCAGGTGCCGGTAATTACCATGCGCCTCGAAGAAATCAATGGCAAAAATGCAGCAGACCTGGCAAAGGCCGACAGTTTGAAAGCTCAGCCAAAGGGTGATGGCAATCAGCGCAGAGAGTCACCGGGGCGTGCTTTCAAGGGAGAAATGAGGGCCACTTATCAGGATAAACTTACTCCTGCAGAAACTATCACCAGTGGAAAATGGACAGGCAGGGTAAACTCTCCTTCAGACAAAATTTATGTATCTCTTGACCAGGGCTACGCTGAGCGTATCAACGTGAAAATAGGAGACAGGATAACTTTCAATGTGCAGGGAATGTTGATTCCAACAATAGTGGGCAGCCTTAGAAAAGTAGACTGGGGCAGGGTGCAGACGAACTTCAGGGTAGTGTTTCCGCTGGGAGTTCTGGAAGAAGCGCCAAAGTTTCATGTGATCATGACCCGGGTGCCCGATATGAAGGTCTCGGCAGAATTTCAGTCGCAGGTAGTGCGTAATTTCCCGAATATTTCTGTGATAGACCTCGGGCTGGTACTGCAGGTGCTTGATGAACTCCTGGGCAAGATTAGTTTTGTCATTCGTTTCATGGCTTCATTCAGTATGATTACGGGTTGGATAGTGCTGGTTTCTGCGGTGCGCAGCAGTAAAAATCAGCGTCTGCGCGAAATTGTTTTACTGCGGACTATTGGAGCGAGAGGGGGACAGATTCTTAGGATTACAGCGATTGAATATTTGTTCCTCGGTCTGTTTTCGGCAGCTGCAGGAATGATCATGGCAATTACAGGAAGCTGGGCACTGGCAGTTTATAGTTTCGGTACAGCATTTCAGCCGCCTGTAGTGCCGGCACTGCTTTTATTTGGTTCAGTGACGCTGATTGTAGTGATTACCGGAATGTTAAGCAGCACTGGTGTACTGCGTAGGTCACCCTTAGAAGTCTTAAGAAAAGATAGTTAGCAACTGATGTCACATATATAAGGGTAAAATGTCCCGGAATTTGAAAATTCGGAACAATGTTTGCACTTTGTCTGAGATTTTAATATTCACCAGAGTAATTATGAAGAAAAGAATACATGTTCTTGAAGACGATCAGGATATCAGATATATTATTGAGTTCCTTTTAAAAGATGAAGGTTATGAATTACAACTTTCCTCGACATTCACAGAATTGAAAAGTAAATTGAACGACGCATTGCCTGATTTGTTTATTATTGATGTAATGTTGCCTGATGGCAATGGCATAGAGATTTGCGAAGATCTGAAAACAGATATGTTCACTAAACATATTCCGGTAATCGTGATGTCTGCCAATCCGGGAAGCAAAGAAAAGAGCGTAACTGCATTTGCTGACGATTACATCAGCAAGCCTTTTGACCTGGATTATGTAGTAAAAAGGATAGACAGATTGCTGGCTGGTAAAGTAGCGTAAGTTTAATTTTGCTAAATTTAGCATATGATCACACTTGAGAACGAAAATATCAGGGTAACCTTTGATACCAAGGGCGCCGAATTGAGAAGTATTACCGGTAAAACTACCGGCATCGAATACCTTTGGAAAGGCGATCCCGAATATTGGGGGAAGTTTAGCCCTGTTCTTTTTCCTGTGATCGGTGCGCTTAAAGAGGAAACGTATATAGTGGAAGGGAAGGAATACCACCTTCCACGCCACGGATTTGCCCGGGACCATGAGTTCAGGGCAGAGCGCATCAGTGAAACTGAAGTGTTGTTTACCTTATCCAGCAGCGCGGATACCTTAAAAGTTTATCCTTTTGAATTTGTGCTGGGCCTGCGTTATGTCATCTCCGGTTCAGCAGTATCATGCACATACGAAGTGCATAATCCGGCAGAAAAAGACCTGCTGTTTTCTATAGGTGGACATCCCGCCTTCGCTGCTCCATTGACCGACGATGCTTCTTATGAAGACTGCTATCTTGAATTTGCTATAGATGAATCCCTGAAATACCATAAGATTGAAAACAACCTCATCAGTGACCAGACAGACTCTCTGCACCTGGATCATGGTAAGATGTTTCTCAGACATGCACTTTTCTATGATGATGCTCTTGTTTTCAAACACATGGAAAGCCGGACGATCACGCTGAAAAATACGATCAACGACTATGGCTTGCATTTCCGTTTTAATGATTTCCCATTTTTTGGAATCTGGGCAGCGAAAGATGCAGATTTTATTTGCCTCGAGCCATGGTGCGGCATTGCTGATGGTATTGCCCACAACCAGCAGCTGAGCGATAAAGAAGGTATCATTTCTCTATCGCCCGGTGAACACTGGAAAAGGGTATGGGAGGTTGAGGTTTTTTAATCAGCCTTCATCACGCTCACTTTAAGGTGTGATGCATTTTTTCCCTCTGCGTATACTTTGTGCGTCGCCTTTTGGAAGTCGGCTTCTGTAGCTTTATAAATATTTACAAATTTTTGCGGGTTACGGTCAACCAGTGGAAACCAGGAGCTTTGCACCTGAACCATGATACGGTGGCCCTTTTTGAAACAGTGTGCGGCATCCTGCATATCAAATTTTACTTCCGTAATTTCTCCGGGTACCATTGCCTCCGGCGCAGTAAAACTGTTCCTGAATTTGGAGCGCATCACCTCTCCGCGCACCAGCTGCTGGAAGCCACCCATCTTTGTACCAGGAACAGGGCTGTCATTAGGGGCATCACCAGGATATACATCAATCAGTTTCACCACGAAATCTGCATCAGTACCAGTAGTTGAAACAAACAGATCTGCAAGTACATTTCCTGAGATAACCACATCGTTCTCCAGTGGATCTGTCTGATAAACCAGCACATCCGGACGCGAGGCTGCAAAACGCTGATCTTCGTACATGAAATCGCTTCCGCGGTCTATCCTGATCTCTTTGGTATAAGGAACCGGTTTGGCAGGATCACTGATGTATTCATCAAATCCTTCAGCTCCTGATTGTGGCGCTTCAAATGAGAGCTTGCCATTGGCGTGGAAGTAAAGATTTTTGTCCTGAGCTTCCAGAGGTGGCCAGGCGGAGTATTTTTTCCATTCGTTAGAGCCCGTTTCAAATATATTGGCCTTTGCCAGTCCGGGTGAAGCCATTCCTTTCAGATAATGGTTAAAAAATGCCAGTTCTATCTGTTCGCGGTAAAAAGGCCCGGTATCAGAATGGAAGCGCACGTTACCCAGCGCATTGTTGTTACCGCGGGTCCAGCTTCCATGTGTCCAGGGACCCATCACCAGGTAATTTGCCGCTGAAGGTTTGTTCTTTTCAGCACCGGCAAAAGTTTTCAGCGGTCCGTATAAATCCTCCTGGTCGAACCAGCCGCCTACGGTCATCATTGCAGGTTTAACATTCTTAAGATGTTGCGCTGCATTACGAGCTGCCCAGAAGGAGGTATAACTTTCATTCTCCATCATCTCGTTCCAGATCTTGTTTTTACCCTTGAAATATTTTTCGTTTACATTTTTCAGAGGGCCCAGTTTCAGGTAGAAGTCGTAAGCATCAGGGGTTCCGTATTCAGCAAATGATGGTGCACGTTCTGGCGTAGGCTCAGGTCTTTCAGCACCGTAATAGGATAAGAAAGAGAAGGTGCCCATCAGGAAGAACGCACCATTGTGGTGACGATCATCCCCCATAAACCAGTCGGTCACGGGTGCCTGCGGGGAGGCGGCCTTCAATGCAGGAT
Organism: Pedobacter sp. MC2016-15; assembly: GCF_026239695.1. Lineage (GTDB taxonomy): Bacteria > Bacteroidota > Bacteroidia > Sphingobacteriales > Sphingobacteriaceae > Pedobacter. The sequence goes on from NZ_JAPIVS010000005.1 coordinate 13,180, forward strand.
GCGCATCAATGGCGGTCATGGTGGTATAAAACCCAGGTGCAGAAATTCCCCAGGTACCTACTTTTCCACTGTTATGCGGAACATTCTTTACCAGCCAGTCGATCGTATCATAGGTGTCAGAACTTTCATCGATCTCAGTTTTCTTCTTTTTATTGGGAATATAGGGTCTGGTAGCTACAAATTCGCCCTCAGACATATAACGTCCTCTTACATCCTGATAAACAAAAATATATCCTTCTTTTGCGAACAACATAGAAGGGCCGAGGCTCAGTTTGTATTCATTTTCACCGTAAGGTCCTGCGCTATAGGGCGTGCGGTTGAACATGATGGGATACTTTTTTGTCTCATCTTTGGGAACATAGATCACAGTATACAGCTTTGCTCCATCCCGCATAGGAACCTGTTTTTCGAGTTTCTGATAATGTTCCCGGATATATATAGAATCCTGTTGAACAGTTACCGGGCGCTGTGCCCATGCACCTAAAGAAAGAACTGACATAGCAGCGGATAAGATAAATTTGTTTTGCATAAAGAGGTCTTGATCATGGCAAAATAAACAAATTGTCAGGATTATCTATCATTTTGCTACATTAGATCCTTTATATTTTTTTAAAACAATGCAACCAAAAACGTATTCCAAGACGGCGCTGGGCGCTGCTATCCTGGTAGCTTCCTTAGGATATTTTGTAGATATCTACGATTTACTGCTCTTTAGTATTGTCCGTGTACCCAGTCTTAAAGCTATGGGACTTACAGGTACAGCGCTTACTGATACAGGAATATCTCTGCTGAACATACAGATGATTGGTTTGTTGCTGGGAGGTGTTTTCTGGGGTATGCTTGGAGATAAAAAAGGACGACTTTCAGTACTTTTTGGCTCTATATTTATTTACTCAGCGGCAAATTTTGCAAATGGCCTGGTACATTCAGTAACGGCCTATGGTATCTGCAGGTTTATCGCCGGCCTGGGCCTGGCAGGTGAACTCGGTGCTGGTATCACCCTGGTTGCAGAGCTGATGCCAAAGGAAAAAAGAGGATATGCGACCACTACAGTTGCGGCAGTAGGAGTGAGTGGAGCGGTGGCTGCCTATTTTGTAGCTAATCTGTTTGAATGGCGTACTTCATTTTTTGTCGGTGGGGGCCTTGGGCTGATGTTGCTGCTGCTGAGAGTAGGCGTTGCAGAATCAGGCATGTTCAGCCAGTCGAAAGATGCCAGCAACAGAGGTAATTTCTTTGCTTTGTTTAGTAGTAAAAACCAATTCTTTAAATATATACGCTGTATTCTGATCGGTGTTCCATTCTGGATGGTAATAGGGATTTTCATCACCTTATCCCCGGAATTTGGGAAAGTCCTCGGCGTACAGGGTGATGTTAATGCAGGCGCAGCAATTGCCTGGTGTTACGGAGGAATTGTGGTTGGAGATATTATCAGCGGACTGCTGAGCCAATACCTGAAGAGCAGGATCAAAGTGGTGTTTATCTTTTTATCTTTATCTGTGCTTGGAATTGTGGCTTTCCTGCTGATGCGCAACCTGAGGCTGGATCATTTCTACTGGCTGTGTGGTGCAATAGGCCTCGCTACAGGATATTGGGTGATCTTTATGACTATTGCTGCCGAGCAGTTTGGCACCAATATCAGGGCAACAGTAACCACCACAGTACCAAACTTCGTGAGAGGTGCTGTAGTGCCGATATCTTTTCTTTTTCAGCAGTTCAGAACATTTTACAGCGGTTCAATTCTATTGTCGGGATTAACCGTTGCTATTATCTGCTTCGGCATTGCCTTCCTTGCGCTGAGCAGAATGAAAGAAACTTTTCATAAGGATCTGGACTATGTAGAAGAATTTCTTTAAGGAATGTTTCCTTAGATTTTGCCGGCTTGCAGTTAAAGTCTAAATTGCGAATATGGAATATATTCTTGGTATAGATATTGGCACGGGCAGCACTAAGGCTGTTGCAGTAGGTATGGATCACATCGCCTTTGACAGCAGTCAGTATTTCTATCCTACCAATACGGAGAAAGCGCAATACAGCGAGCAGGATCCTGAGTTGATCTGGAAGGCTTTTCAGGACAGCATCAGCGCGCTGGTTGATCAAATCGGCAGTGCTCCGCAGGCGATTGGCCTCAGCACAGCCATGCACAGCCTGATCGCTGTGGATGAGCAATGTAATGCACTTGCACCGATGATGACCTGGGCTGACAGCAGGAGTACGGATATTGCTGAAAAGCTGTTGGCTTCTCCGCTTGGTGCAAAATTGTACCGGGAAACAGGTACACCTGTACATGCGATGTCCCCTTTATGCAAGATCATTTGGATCAGGGAAAATCAGCCGGAATTTTTCAGCAGCATCTATAAGTTTATATCGATAAAAGAATATATCTGGTACCGCTTATTTAAAACTTTTGAGGTGGATCATTCCATTGCATCCTGCAGTGGGCTTATGGTTGTAGAGCGGCTGGAGTGGAGTGAATTGGCCCTCAGTACTGCCGGCATCAACATCGGGCAGCTCTCCGACCTGGTATCTACGAATTACCTGAGAAAGGATTTTAATCCTGCAACATCCATGACTTTCCTCGAACCTGGAACCCTCTTTGTGATGGGGGCCAGTGATGGATGTCTGGCAAACCTGGGCACGGGTGCTATTACTCCCGGTATTGCAGCTTTAACCATCGGAACCAGCGGGGCACTGCGTGTGGCTAGTCATGAGGCACTCTTCAACGAAAAAGCAATGACTTTCAGCTATCGCCTCGATGAAAAAATATTTGTAAACGGTGGCCCCGTAAACAATGGAGGGGTGGCATTGAAATGGCATTTAAAAAATCTCTTTAACAAGGAACAGCTCCGGCCCGAAGATTATGATCAGGCACTGGCTGAAATGGAAAAAGTACCGGCAGGAGCTGAAGGACTTATTTTTCTTCCGTATTTACAGGGGGAACGCGCACCGATCTGGGATTCCAAAAGTTGTGGTAACTTTTTTGGACTACGCCTCAGGCACCAGTCGCGTCACTTTACCAGAGCAGTAGTAGAAGGTATATGTTTCGCTTTGAATGATGTGCTGTTTTCACTCGAAGCTTCAGGACAGCAGATCTCACAACTGAATGTAAGCGGTGGATTTGTATCCTCGGCAGCATGGCTGCAGATTATGGCAGACATTACCGGGAAACGACTGGTGTTAGCCACCACAGAAGATGCTTCTGCCGTCGGTGCAGCTTATCTGGCTGTAAAGGCTGCAGGACTTTCAGAAGCATATCCTTCACCCGTTCAGGATGAAAGCACAGTTGTGGAACCTGATCATGCTGAACATCAGCGATACAAAGAATACTTTGCGCTGTATCAGAAACTATACGAAAATCTGAAAGGCACGATGCAGGAAATGTACGCCCTTCAAAACAGAGAATAGGGGATTAGTTACTTCCAGCTGGCTGATGAACAGTGTTATAGGCTTTAACCAGCGACTGAATAGTTTTGACGTCGAAGGTGTTTAAGTCTTTGATTCGGGCAGTAAGATCCTGGTCGTCAGAGAATTTTTCCAGTAAGGTGTTCTTGATATAACGATAGTTTGCATCCGGATTTCCTTCATCAGGAGTGATTTCCAGCATGTCTCCGCTTCCCGGTTTTTCAATATATATCAATCCCTGGCGCCTTGGCTGTCTTGGCTGATCGTCATCGCGGTTTCCGCCACCGGCAATGCTTACGCCTCCACCAAAGCCAAATCCACCGAAACCACCGGTGCCTATTCCTAATCCAACAGATGGCATAAAACGTACCCTTCTTCTTTTTTTCTCTACTCCGGTACTTCCGCCCATTGAATAAAGGTTAACAGCACCTATCTCCAGCATTTTGAAAAAACGGTATTCCGTTTTCTTATGACTGATGAAAGGCTTGCTCACGAAGGTCTCGCCGTTCCACATAAACTCTTTAATATCTTTTGCATTGAATTGCTGAACTTCACCATTGTCTTTTTTGATCCCTACGGTAATAAAATCAGTTCCCTGTATCGTTCCCCGGATGAAATCTCCATCTGAAATGACTACAGCGTCCTGAGCTGAAGCAGTGAAAGAAAGTATGGAAAGGAGCAGAATGGTGCTCAGATATTTTAATGTCTTCATAATTTCCAAATAACGTAAATAGTTTGCCAAATGTTGTCACGCGCGACTCAGATCTTTGACTATTCTTACCCGAAATTCAATTCCAATGGATTTGTTACGGAATTTTGGGCTGAATCTAAAAATGCCCCGGGTGGCCGGGGCATTTTTAGCAGCAGTAAAGCAGTTATCATTTGACCTTAAGGTTTTGCGGTCTTTTTAGCGGTGGTTGATTTCGTACTTGTTTTCGTAACTGTTTTGTTCGCCTTGTATCGCATGTCCGGCGTACCGTCCTTCTTGGTTACTGTTTTGTTGGCTTTGTAACGCATGTCTTTCGTGCCATCCTTTTTTGTTTGAGCAAAGGTGGCTGTAGTGGTAAAGGCCATTACAGCCAATAGCATCATCATGATTATCTTTTTCATAGCAACAGAATTAAGTTTAAATGAAGCTAGTAAACATTTCTGGGAAAAGCAATAGGTACACCTATTAGTTATAGCTTATATTTTACTACATGTTCTTCTCCTTTAAGTATTTGAATGTCATAAACACCCGCTTTTACCAATTTGATTTGGGCTCCCTGGCAGACAGGCCTGATCTTGCTTTTTACCCGTAAGGTTCCCGTACCTTCGGTGCTGCTGATCCTGATGCTGTTGGTATTGCAATATAAACGTATCGATCCTTTTGGTGTAGGTACCTTGCCATCCATTTTAAGCCTCCCAGAACGGGCTCCACAAGGTATGTCTCATAACCTGGTGACAGAGGTTTAACCCCGAGATAGTATTTTCCAAGGAGGTAGATCGGACTGGCACCCCAGGCATGGCAAAGACTCTTGCCATAAGGCCTGCCGTACATGGACAAATGTTCGCTGCCTTTCCTGGCAGGGTCGTACTCTTCCCAGAAAGAAGTGGCACCCAGTTTAAGCATGCCTCCCCAGTAATCCTTCATTTCTTTGAGGACATAAGGCTGTTCGCCAAGTGCACAGAGTGCTTCCAGTTCATAAAAACGCATATAGGGGGTAGTGATCTTCTGTACTTCAGGATTCATCAGTACATGCTTTTTAACCTGCTGCTTCTGGTCGTCGCTAAAGTAGTTAAAGAAGATCCCGAACATGTTTGCATAACGTGTCACATTTTCTGTGGGACTTCCATTGAGAAAACTGTGGACAAGTGCTTTTTTATCCTCATTCCAGTACTTGCCAAAAATCTTTTGCTTCAGCTCTTCCGCCAGGAGGTGATAGGTTTTGGCATCAGCCTGCTGATTGACAATTTTAGCGCTGATTGCCATGGTCTCCAGGCTGCGGGCCAGCAACAGCTGTTCGAAACTCAGTTCGCCCTGCTTACTCAAGCCATCCGCCCAGTCGACAAATACCCAGTCGCCCGCCATTCCTTCCATCATACCATCCTTGTTCCTTCTCGACAAACAGTAATCCATCAGGCTTTTCATCCTTGGATAAAACTGTTTGATAAAACTTTGATCACCGGTATACTCATAGTAATCGTGGATTCCCATAAACCAGTAAAAAGTATAATCCATAATTGTATTGATGTGACTCGTTACCGGATCTTTTCCTCTCAGTGCAAGCAGCGTACGGGTAACTGAAGGGGAGTCGAAAAGCAGGTAATAGTTCATCAGATAACTTTGATAAGCATCTCCAGACCAGATCCATCGGTCGCGCTTTATCCCATCGATAAAAAACTCACGGGTATTTAAATGAAATGTATATTTTGATACCTCATAGATCCTGTTAATTTCCTCGTCAGAACACTTGAAATTGCCTTTGTCTTCCACAGGAAGATATTCATACAACATTGACACTGAGTCAGCACTCATGCCGGGCCCGAGCTGGAGATTCACATAACGGAACGCTTTTGTCAATGGACTAAGGGTGTCAGCTTTGGTATTCAGGTTGATATTCAGCTTATCCAGTGTTTCACAATGTGCAGTATCAAGCGCTTCCTCCCGGGATTCTCCATAGTAAATGCCTGCAATTCCCTTACCCTTAAGTCCATGTAACTTTACCAGTCCGAAGGTCTCTTTTCCAAAGTCGACCAGCAGCGACTGCCCTTGTCGTACGGTTTTAACTGCTGACTGAGCTTTCAGTGCTAATTTAAATGCTGAGGGTGGAGATGCTGCATCATCAAAATCCCATGCTGCGGCATTGAGCCAGCTGGTGCCCGACTGATCTGAGGCTTTACCCGACTGATCTATCCACTCTTTATCTTCAAAAGTAACCAGCCAGGAGGTATCAGATACAACTTTCTTTCCCCTGACAAATATTGCCGGCACACTATTCTGACAAAATACCTTCAGACTGATCCTGTGTTTACCTGCAGGGATACTGATCCTTTCCGGATAACCAAACAAAGATTTGCCGTCTATCTTCACATTATACTGTCCTTCCACGTGCAGCTCGGCCACTTCAGCTTCAGTAAGATCAAAGTCTTTATGAAAATCGATCAGCACATAGTGGTTGTCCAGTTTCCAGAAAGGAGGCAGGAAGGAGCCCCGTTCTGTTCTTCTGTTTTGCATTTTATTGCCCAGCCAGATTTCAAAATCACCTGGATACCAGATCCAGGTTGCTTTTTGTGCCAGCGCTGGTGCCGTAAGAAGGGTCATCAGCAGCAATAAGAGCAGAACAGCATTTCTGTATGTTGTCATGATAAAAGATTTTAATGTCCGTTAAAAAAGAGGTACAACGCAACCATCACAATAGCCAGGCTGATCCAGGCAATCCAGACCTTGCGGGAAGGTTGTTCTACCTCCGTCAATTCGTTAGCTACATAGATATGCGGCTGCTTGTCCAGCAGAGAAATCAGGATCGCAATGAGCAGCAATCCAAGGAAGATCAGAAAGGAGAGCATGAGATAATGTGGCCAGAAGGTATACTGATCAGGTAGCAAAATCCATAAATAGGTGATCCCTATGGACAGGCTGAGTACCGATCCTGCAGAAAGCGTAAAGTTTACTGCTTTTCTGGTGATGCCCTTCCAGAAAACAGTGAGTAGAAAAACGACCGACAAGGGCGGTGCGATAAATCCAAGTACTGACTGAAAGATGTCAAACAAGTTTAGTCCCTTGATATGGTCTATCGCCAGCACTACCATCACTGCAAGGATGCATCCTGCTACTACAGTAAGCCTGCCCACTCTGATGATCTCCCTGTTACTGGCTGAGGGATTCATCTTCTTGACATACACATCCATCGTGAAAACGGTACTCAGCGAATTTAGTGAGGAGCCGATGGTGCCCACCAGCACGGCAATCAGCACCACAATCACCAACCCATTCATCCCCGGAGGAAAAAGATGGGTAACCATCGTCATGTAGGCCTCATTTGGATCTTTAAGACCGGGGTACAGCACTGAGCATAGGATACCCGTGAGAATGAACAATGGTAAGGACAGGATCTTGAGCCAGGCAATAAAGTTTACTCCCAGCTGTCCTTGTTCCAGGGTCTTTGCGCCCAGAACGGACTGTACCATAGATTGATCTGTGCAGAAAAACGCCACTGCAGCAACTGGATAACCCAGTAGTATCGCATACCAGGGATATTTTGGATCGCTCGCGGGACGGATCAGGTTCCAGAAATCAGATGGCGTCTGCTGGTATAAAGAACTGATCCCGCCAACTTTATACAGGCCCAGTAATGTAAGGCTCAGTGATACTGCAATCAGGAGGATCATCTGGAACACATTTACTCTGGCAATGGCTTTTAAGCCGCCTGCGAAGGTGAAAAGACCGGCAAAAGCCACTAATACCGTTACCGACTGCCACATTGGAATACCCAAAATCTGCCGCACCAGAAACCCTCCGGCAAAAAGGCCCAGCGACAACCAGGAAATCAGTATTTTGATCAGCGCGTACCAGGCCAGGATGTTCTGTGTAGAATCACCGTAACGTTGTCCCATAAATTCAGGCATTGTGCTTACTTTAGCCGCAAGATATTTAGGTGCAAAAACAATCGCCAGCAGAAAGAGGAACAGAAAGGCGTACCAGTCGAAATTGACGGCCACGATGCCCGTGGTATAACCAATACTCGCAAATGCCAGCAGCATGGAGGGGCCCACGTTTGTTCCCCACATGTTGAAGCCTATGCTCTGCCATCCCAGTGATTTGCTTGCCAGAAATAAGGTTTCACCATCCTGTTTTTTATCCACAAAGCTGGCCCTGTATCCGATCAGGATCAGGATGAACAGATAAGCTGCAACGATCACATAGTCCAGTACGGTCAGCCGTTCTACGATGCTACCCATTGCTGAGTGTCTGAAGGCTGATATCTGCTCTCTGAATATCATATTCATCCAGAATTGCGTCAATCTTTACCGGTAAGCCCGTAGTTAATGACCTGTCCATGGCCTGCAGCAAAACTATTGTGCCAATTCCTTCCTTAAGATCAGGATATGCTGTTCTGCCCTCATCAAGGCAATCTGCAAAATATTCGAGGTAGTTCTGGTACTCACCGGCGTGGTGGCTTTTTCCCTCAAAACGGAAGTAATGTTTGAGTTTGTGTTCCCAGGTGATCAGCTGCTCTTCGCCGGTATTGGTAGTGATGGCATATCGCAGGTCCATATAGTCCGCCTGGCTGCAGCCTTCAGTGCCTCTCAGGATGCAGCTCATCTCACTATCGCGCATATTTGGCTGTACCGGACCAGTATAGGCACCACTGACGCGTGCAATACGGCCGTCTTTCGCCTTAAAGATAAAGTGCATCGTATCCTGATTTTTTAGTCCGGCAGCGGCACCATTGGCGCTCAGCATGCCATAACCCATCACTTCCTCAATCTCCGGCAGATACCATCTGATAAAGTCGGTTGGATGACTCAGACCGCCATACAGCCATTTAAATGACTGCTTTAAGGACCAGCCTTTTTCCAGAAACCACCTGTGGTCGGCATGATAATATCCCTCAATCGTGATCAGCTCCCCAATGACCCCCGCTTCAAAATCTTTGCGTTGCCTTTTCACTGGTTCGAAGAAACGTGAACTCTGACCCACAAATACTTTCCTGCCTGATTTTTCACTAAGTGTGATCAGTTCATTGGCTACCGAGAGGTCGTCTATAAAAGGTTTGGTGCAAACCACATGTTTCCCGTGGATCAGGGCTTGTTTCACATGTTCTGCATGCAGATGATCAGGAGTATAGATGGCGATGACGTCAATCTCCGGATCATCCAGCAAACGCTGATAGTTTGTTGTGAAGTTATAAAAACTAAATTCTTTCGCCCTTTGTCTGCACAAATCTTCATTGGCATCACAAATAATCTTTAGCGAAATCTTATCACTTGCGAGAGCAGCAGAGATGGTGCTGCGGCCTTCTCCTAATCCTAATATTCCTAAGTGTAGCATGGATGTTATGGTTGAATACGTATTAATTTATCTGTTTAAATGGAACCCAGACTTCTCCCGTTTTGGTTCCTGATATGCCTTGCTGATATTTTTTCATGAGCTGGTTCCATTCTTCCACCCTGGGGTTATTAGCGGTGGTCCTGGGGTTAAGCTCATCCAGATTTGCCCCTTTGGAGATACTGATCACCAGCATGAGCTGATCCCCGTTCTTAAAAACCTGCAGCTGCTGGAAACCGGCATTGCAAAATCCTTTTGATACCTCGGGCCATTCCTTCAGCTGGTTCTGGTGGTAGCGGAGGTATTCCCTTTGTAATACGGTGTCCTTCACCAGGTCTGCAGTAAAAATATAGTGGTCCCAATCGGCTGTTGAAACCTCATCCGGGCATTGTTTGGACCTGTTAAACTCATAAAAGGGGCTGTTGTAGATTTTGATCTGATCTGCTATGAAAGTCTGCTGCAGTTCATCTCTGAGCAGGAAGGGATCTTCTACAGCTCCGTAAATAACAATATGGTTGTTCCACTGATAAACAGAACTGGCAGGGAGCCCGTATTTCCTTCTGATTGCTGTCAGAGTGTTCATATCCAGCTGCTGACCATTTTTACCAATAATCTCAATCACTTTCATTTTTTCAGAATGATTGATCTTCCATTTACTGTCGGCCGGAGATTTTTCCCGCAGTAAAGGTCTGTATGCAGTTTCCAAGCCCGCTGAAGCGCTGATGCTGTCAGCTACCCGGGGGCCATTGTTCTGCCATATATTTCCTGGTCCGTTGGCATTCTGAAGATATTTGTCACTACGTGTCCAGTTGTCTTTTACCGTAATAAAGGAGGAGCCTTCATCAGTATATAAATAGAACCAATGGTTTGGGTCATGGGCATACGGGGCCTTATATATGCTATCGGCAACATTTCCGGTAATGAAAGAATTGGGCTGTGCCGATAAGGTGTAGATAGCAGAGACATCATACATATGTTTTCCATAACGGACGATTCTGTTCCTGCTGATGCGGTTATCTTTCATCACATTCACAGTTCTTGTCCATCCCCAACCCATAGAGATGCCCATATAGGATAGTTCACTGAGATCATTATGCTCAATCCGGATTCCCCTGACGTATCCCGCACCAATGCCCACAGCCCCCCAGTCCTCATTGGCGATGTCTGTAAGTACATTATTGCTGAACAGATCATTGCTGCAGATTTCTCTCTCATCTTTGGGCTGATAGGGGATATGTACCTCCTGTGCTTCATCAGAAAATACACCTGTTTGAATACCCGTACCAGAGATATCTTTAAAGAGATTTCCCATAATCTGATTATCATGAGTTCCCCTCTGGTAATCGAGGCCTGTAGCGCCAAGATGTTTAAAACTACAGTCGGTAAATCCTGTATGATGAGCATATGCGACTTCCGCAGCAGCTGGGGGGCGACCCACCCAGGCCTGGTTTTCCAGTGTCTTTTTATCCGCTGTGCCCGGGATTTTCAGCTTATATGCATCCATCATATACATACCGGACTGGTGGGGTACATGTCCTGCTTGTGAGGGACGGAGCCAGCTGCTGTGTGCAAATGAAATTCCTTTGAAATAGACATAAGATACAGGTCGGTCTGCTGTACCCTTCATGATCAGCAGGTTTTCCAGGACGGGTATAGTGACACTTGCAGTGCTTAAATTTTCATTTTTCTTTGGCCAGTAATATATTTTCCTGTTTACCTTATCCAGGAACCATTCTCCCGGCTCATTCAGAAACTGTATCGCATTGCTGAGAAAAAAGGCAGAGTTCCCTGTTTGTTTGGAGATCCATGGGGCAGGCCAGGGGTGTTCCGACTGAATACGGCTTTCGGGCTGGTAGAAAGATAACCGGGCACTGTCGCCGCTGAGGGTTACAGATTTAACCCGAAGTATTGCGATGGCCCACCACTGGTGGATCAGCATCTCCAGGCCCTTAACCTTGCTAAGGTCTGTGGCTCCGGCTCTCGGAATCCAGCAGGTCTGATCCTGATGGTTCCAGGAAAGTATCCTGTTCATTTTTCCGGCCCCGGTGTCTTTGGCGCGGAGGGCTTTCTGGTCGTTGATATACAACTGCCTGAAGTCTATAATCTGATCGCCGGCATAAGGTGCCTCTGCAACCCATACTTTTCCTTTTGCCGCGGCCGGTAATCCTGCTATACTCGTGCTGCTGATTTTCCATCCTGAAACTATTCTCCCGCCACTGATCACTGGTCTCTCTCCTGGTGCAGCAGAAATAATTGTCGGGCTTGTTGCGGTGCCGGCATCTTCCGGGCGCAGTACAATGGGTTCCTGAAGCTGATACAATCCCTCCCTCAGGATGATAGAGATGCCTTTTGTCACAGATGAATCGCCTGTTCTCCTCAGTTCACGCGCTTTTCTCAATGCAAAGCTGATATCAGCCAGAGGTTTATCCCGTGTTCCGGGATTGAGATTGCTCCCCTTTGGAGAAACCCAGATTTCAGCCCCAAGTATATCCATCCCGGTCAGGCACAATAATAAAAGTATCAGCACACATTGTTTGGGTATTGGAATCATAGCTGCCTCAATCCTGATGTTTAATTAGCTTCGTTGATTTATAATTTGGTTTCGTTTTGGTAAAAATACAGACGCCCATCAGTTTTTTTTTGTACGTGGTTCTCCATCTATTGTAGGATATCATCCAAACAATTCTTTCGCACAGCCGTTATCTTCACATGCCCGACCAACCTATTTTGCCTGGTAAAACAGAAAGACCCGGAATGACCATCATTAAAAGATTGGTTTACCTGCTGGATGAACAATTTCGTTTGCCGGGAACTAATTTTAGATTTGGCCTTGACCCGCTGATGAATTTGTTCCCGGTAGTTGGAGATATGACCGGCTTCGTGATCTCGGCTGGATTGTTACTGGCGATGGCAAGAAAAGGTGCCAGTAATAAATTGGTTGTGCTGATGAGTATCAATATTTTTATTGATGCAATTATCGGAGGAATACCGCTGATCGGTCAGGTGTTTGACTTCTTCTTTAAAGCCAACAGCAGAAACCTTCGCTTACTAAAAGAGCATTATGTGGAAGGAAAACATAGTGGTAGTGGTAAAAATACAATTATTCTGGCTATTGTTATTTTAGCCGTTCTGCTCGCCCTGATGATTTTCCTGCTCATAAAACTTGGCGACTGGCTGATCAGTTTATTCTAAAAGGTCCTGGTTTGATGCCAATTTGATGTTTGCTACAGAATACGTTAATAGCGTATAATAAAAGATATGATTTTATGAATTTTTCATCAATTAGGTATTTTTATATGTCGTTTTCATAAAAAAATGAGTGTTTTTATTCTTTTACTATGTTTGAACTTCTAAAACGATTGAAAACTTTGCAATTATACTAGGTGATAATATCTTTTAATTATATTAAATATAATTTTTAGCTTTAAATATTGATCATATTACAAAAGTTACATTTTATAGGGCATAAAGTGCCAAAAATGTTGCATTGATTTCTTTTTTTACGGAATATTGTGAAGCATTAAACGATTTAGCGTTTTGCTCATTTTTAACCCTAAAACGAATAAAATTTCTGGCAACTATTGCAGAATCAAGACTTTACCTGAGGATGGATGTCAAAGGTAATAATAGGTAATAACAGTTAATAATGAAGGCCAGTTCATCTGGCCTTTTTTATTTTTAGTTCATGCCCATTTGCTTTCTGTATTCAAGAATGGCATTGGTGATGTTCTGAACAATTTCTCCTCTTCCACTCGGAGAGTTGATGTATTCTTCTTCACCCGGATTACTGATAAACCCGATTTCTGTTAACACTGCCGGCATACCCGCTTTGGCCAAAACTGCAAGACTCTGTTCTTTTACCCCTCGGTCTACCCGTCCCGCTTTAATATATTGTTGCTGGATCAATCCTGCGATTTTAATACTCTGACGACGGTAGGCATTTTTCATCAGGCCAAGAATAATAAAACTTTCAGGATCATTAGGGTTAAATCCTTCATAATTATCCTTATAATCTTTCTCTAAAAGGATGGATGCATTCTCCCTTACCGCAGCATCCTGCTCACCAAGCCTTCCTGAACCTGAGACCAGGGTTTCTACACCAGTGACATTTGTCCGTCCTCTCATATTGAACGGCATGGAATTACAGTGGATGGATATAAATAAGTCTGCATGTGCCCGATTGGCAATGTCTATTCTCTCGTATAATGGAATAAATACATCTTCAGTGCGGGTGAATATTACCTTTGCATTGGGAATCTGTTCCTGGATAGTTTGTCCCAGCTGGAGTGCTACCGCTAAAGCAACATCTTTTTCCTTTGAAAACTCTCCCCTCGTAGATCCGTCCTTACCGCCGTGTCCTGCATCCAAAACAATGGTCATTGGTTTCGCAGTTACAGGAGTAGTTTGTACCGGTTGTAATTGTACAGGATTGGTCTGAGCAAAGGTGTAAACAGAGCTGATCAGTAAAAGGCATGCAAAAATATACCTGACAGATATCTGGTTCTTAATAACGTTTGGCATTCGTATTCGTGTGTTTATTCAAAATTACGAAAGATTACTATCATTTTTAATATACTTTTTGAAGTTTTGTCTGATCCCCACTTATGGGGATAAGTTTGATCGGTATTGGGGATATAGTAAGCCTCAGCTTATCATGATATTTGTATTACTCATTAAATGATCATCACCTCTACGGTTAATCTAAATGTAATCGGGTAGGTGAGCGTCTTTATCGGTTCAATAAATTTAGTAAGTTTTAGTTCAGTCTGATGGCTCCCCGGGAGGGAGCCATTTGCTGTTTCAGTTCCCTGTCAACCAAAAGGGTATCCCCTGAAAGGGGGATGAAGAACCCCCTTTTTTGGAGATGTTACGGCGCTTCCTTTATACCGAACTTTGCCCTATGGCTACTACAGAAAAAAAACAGGAAAAGATCAGGCTGAACGGGGCTGGAAAGACCGATTTTAACGGTATGATGGAAGTTGAATACAGTTATCTCTATGAATGCCTGCGAAAAGGGAAAGACGCCAGTATTTATTTTTCAGATCTTTTTACTGCGCTTCATGCAGTAGGGATCATGGAGAATGACCCCAGGTTAAAGCTCGATCTCTCTGACCTGAATATCGCATCGCAATTACTGGAATATTCGAAATTTAAAGATATTATCAAACATAGCCTGGGTGGCATCATCAAGGATGCGATACAGGGAAACCTGATCATTCCCGATTTCGGTAGTTTCTGTAAGGAGATTACAGAGATTTATGAGGTAACCAATCAGAATAAGGGCGGCAATGTGGCAACTTACATCCCGCAACTGAGCCGTGTAGACCCCAATAAATACGCGATCTCGATTTGTACCGTGAGTGGACAGCAGTTTTCTATCGGCGACAGTAACGAGGATTTTTGTATACAGTCTATCTGCAAACCGGTGAACTATTGTATGGTACTTGAGGAACACGGCGAAGAGATCGTTCATCAGCATATCGGTCGCGAACCGAGTGGAATAGGCTTTAACGGTTTGGTGCTCAATGAAAACAATCTGCCCCATAATCCCATGATCAACGCCGGTGCGATCATGGCCTGTTCGCTGATCAGTCCTGATCTGGAAATGGCCGACCGTTTTGATCATGTACTTAATTTCTGGAATAAGATCACCGGCAATCAAAATGCGCTGGGATTTAATAATTCGGTTTATCTTTCAGAAAAGGAAACGGCCGACCGGAATTTTGCACTCGGCTACTATATGAAGGAAAAAGGAGCTTTTCCACAACATACGAATCTCTTAAATACGCTGGAATTTTATTTTCAGTGCTGTTCCATTCAGACGGATACCAATGCGATGGCCGTCGCGGCAGCTACGCTTGCAAATTCAGGGATATGTCCTCTCACCAATGAACGCGCAATGGAGAATAATACGGTTAAAAACTGTCTTTCTCTGATGAACTCCTGTGGAATGTATGACTTTTCCGGAGAATTTGCCTTCACCATAGGCCTGCCCGCAAAAAGCGGTGTAGCCGGTGGGCTGATGCTGGTGATTCCAAACCTGATGGGCATAGCAATATGGTCGCCAAAGCTGGACAAATCGGGAAACTCTGTGAAAGGCATTGAATTTTCAAAGGAACTCGTGAAACGTTATAATTTCCATAGCTATGACAGTCTGAATCTGAACAATCCTGATAAAAAAGATCCCCGGCTGAAAAGAAACGAAGCAAAAATTGACGATGCAATGAGCTTATGCTGGGCAGCAGCCGAAGGTAATCTGCTGGAAGTGCAGCATCTCTATGCCAGGGGCATCAATATCAATATGGCTGATTATGATGGCAGAACTGCATTGCACCTGGCGGCATCAGGGGGGCATGAGCAGGTGATTGCTTATCTGATTGATAAAGGCGTCGACTTAAATCCGCGCGACCGGTGGGGGAATACTCCACTTGGGGATGCCTATAAAGAGAACCATCAGGGTACCATCCTTTTACTTGAAGCCAACAATGCTCTACGATAACATATCCCCACTTTTGGGGATAAGAATGTTAATTATGGGGATATGTATTGATCATAAATATGATGACATTTGTAGTTCTGATGGTGATTCATAACAAGCATGTGGCTGGAACACTTGACCAGGCTACGCACAGTTTAATTTCATGGTTCTTTATCCTCACGGCCATATTTGTGATCAGTCTTGCTATTATTTTATACCGTTACAGGATCAGGGAACTGCTCAACAGGCAGGAAGTAAGAAATCGCATTGCTGTGGATCTTCATGATAACATCGGCTCTACCCTGAGCAGTATTTCGGTATATAGCCAGGTAGCTAAAATCTATCAGCAACAGCAAAATCATCATCAACTGAATAAGGTGCTGGACACGATAGGCGAAACTGCCAGTGAAATGATCAGCGAGATGGGTGATATCGTCTGGGCGATTAATCCCAATAATGACCATATGAGCAGTATTTACAGCAGAATGGATTCTTATGCCAGGCCGGTGTGTAAAGCAAAGAATATAAACTTCAATCTGCATTGTGACCCTAAGGTGCCATTCCTTAAACTGGAAATGAATATCAGAAAGAATATTTATCTTATTTTTAAAGAAGCAATTAATAATGCGCTAAAATATGCTGACTGCGAAGTGATTACGGTAAAGCTTTACCTTGTGGATGCTGTCCTGATTTTAAGTGTTCATGATGATGGCGCTGGCTTTGAATACCATAGCCGTCTTGAAAATGAGGAGCAGACACTTTCTGGCAATGGTTTGCGTAATATGAAAATGCGTGCAGATGAAATCTTTGCCCAATTAAAGATAATAAGCGCTAAAAATGGGATGGGGACCCAAATTGAAGTGCAATATAGAATCCCCTGAATAATACACTTAATATTAGATAACATGAGTTTACGCATAGCAATTTTTGATGATAATAAAAACATCAGGCAAAGTATCACTTTGCTGATCAGTACAAATCCGGATATGGAAGTGGTTGGCTCTTTTGGGAATGTGCTCAATTGTGTGAACGACTGCCTCAAATGTGAACCTGATATTGTACTTATGGATATTCAGATGCCCGGAATGAGTGGCATTGAAGCAGTACAGCTGCTCAAACAGGAGCTGCCTACTATACAAATTCTCATGCAGACGGTCTTTGAGGATGATGACAGGGTTTTTGATGCGATCTGCGCCGGTGCCTCCGGGTATGTGTTAAAAGACGACCTCAAAAATAAACTCATCGATGCCATTAAGGAACTGCATTTCGGAGGCTCTCCAATGAGCCCGAGTATTGCCCGTAAAGTGATCAACAAGCTGCAGATTCCTGAAAAGATCAGTAAATCAACTGTCAATGAATATAAGCTCACTCCCAGGGAAAAGGAAGTGTTGCTATGTATTGTGAATGGCTTGAGTTATAAAATGGTAGCAGCAGAGTTGTTTATCAGTTATGAAACAGTACGCAGTCATATCAAAAAGATCTACGAAAAACTGCATGTTGCTTCACTTACAGAAGCGGTCGCAAAAGCGATAAAGCAGGGTATTGTTTAAGGTAGGGTGTCGATCCAGCCTGTTTGGTCAGTGTTGTTTTTTACCAGCTGGTAACTATTATAGTTCCCGAGTACTTCCAGTTGCGTGCCTGTCTTCAATGTTAACTTAACGGCAGCATGAAGGCTGTCGGGGTAATCGTACAGTTCCTGCTGAGCGGAGGTAACCTTCAATTTAAGCAAGGGCTTATTGATGCTGGTCAGGGCTTTAGCCTGTATAAACCCGGGCTGACCATCCGGCAATTCTATTTTATACCAGCTGCTGTTTGCAGAATTCACTTTTACTATTGTCCCGGATTTCAGAGAGGTGATGGTCCGGGCATTCTGGTCTGTTGAAGCGTAAAGGGTGGCGGCAGCTCTGGTGCGCATAGTGGAATTGAGGTTACTGACTGCTGAACTAATTACAGGTGGGTTTTTAATTACGGTGTTAACAAATGGCAGAGGATCTACCGCGCCACCTGAAGTGTATATGCCGAAATGCAGATGAGAGGATGTAGATTTTGCATTTCCTGTATTGCCTACCAGTCCGAGCGTATCGCCCTGAACAACCTGTTGTCCTTCCTTTGCTGTTTGCAAATCCAGATGAGCATAATATAAGGTATAGTCTTTGTCCTTAGGGCGCAGCCACACTACCTTACCTCCCAAATTGTTTTCATTAACTCTTGTGACTGTTCCCCCGGCAGCAGCAACCGCAGGTGTGCGAAATGCTGCAAAAATATCGATGCCTTCATGTTTTCTGGAGTTTTCATCGCGGCCATCGCCGAAAATACTTTTGATATCCCTGCTGTTTGATGATTTTACCGGAAATCCCAGCGATGGTCCGGTATTGATGTTCAGGGTATATTGTCCACCGCGCAGCAATTCGGGCTGCAGACGGATAAAAACAGATCCACTGGTTTTTGCTTCAAATTGCAGCGATTGATCAATCGTGTCTGCTGCAGCTACCAGTTTCATTTGTCCGTTTTGTGCCTGTTCCCATATATCTATATAGATCATGAATGGCTGAACGCCTTTCCGGGAAAGCTTTATGCTGATTTTTTGTCCTTGTACTATATTAAAACGGTATGCGGTCGCAGAAACTGACTCAGCGGGGAAATACCCTGTTTCCTGGTAAGGAATATTGATGTTCAGTGCTTTCTGAAATACAGATAGGGAAGAAACAATCCAGGCTGAGCCCATGCTGGTTTTGTCCAGACCGGCAGCAACCAACTTTCGCTGATATTGCTCATGTGGTGACGCTGGTTTGAAAAGATTGACCTGTCCTGATTTACAGGAAAAAAGCAATCCCAATATCATCAGGTATAGTCCGGCAAATTTGATGTTGTTGGGTTTCTGCAATTGTTTTGTATTCATGGGATGATAGTCCTTAACTAAACAAAAGCATGCTCATGAAGTTTTAGAATTTTCACTGCCGACTTACCGATATTACAGGTTTATTCAAAATTTTATATTTAGTTAGTTATTTGTTGAAATCTGTCAATAAAACGGCTGATATTTTTGATTAATTACAGATATATTCGCTTTTCATGTGTTAAAATTGTCTGTTTTGTAATTTGTTAGCCAATATTCGTCTTAAAATGTATCTTATTTTTAATATTAATTGATATTTATTGTTTAAAATGTAATTAAACATTCAAAAAGTAATAAAAAATTCAATATATTTAGGTTCTGACAGTGATAT
Source organism: Pedobacter sp. MC2016-15 (assembly GCF_026239695.1). GTDB lineage: Bacteria > Bacteroidota > Bacteroidia > Sphingobacteriales > Sphingobacteriaceae > Pedobacter. The sequence continues at coordinate 32,315 of NZ_JAPIVS010000005.1, forward strand.
TGTTATTAACGGTGTCATAATTCCATTTATTGTTCAGGTTTAAGATTAATTTTTGATAATTATATGGCTAAGGTTGATGATAAAGCATTGGTTTCTCTCTTGCATAATGGATTTAGTGAAGGATTTAATAGTCTTTACTGGAAATATCACCAGCTCATCTATATGAATGTCTATAAATTTGTGAAAAATAAGGAAGAGTCTCAGGATATTCTTCAGGATGTCTTCGCTACCTTGTGGGAGAGCCGGCAAATTATCAAACAAGAGCAGTCTGTGAGCGGCTGGTTGTTTGTGATCAGCTTTAATAAATCGGTTAACCATCTGAAAAGGAAGATACGTCATTCTGCTGCTCAGGAGAAAGTGTTGTCATTTTACCATACTTATGATGAAGAAAGAGATGACTCTCATGAGGAGCACTACAGGATTCTCCATACCGCCATCAGGGACATGTCGCCCCAGAAACAAAAAGTATTTAAGTTATGCAAACTGGAAGGGAAGAGCTATGAAGAGGCTGCCCAACAACTGAATATATCCAGGCATACCGTAAAGGAATACCTTTCACTGGCTATGGTCACTGTTAAGGATGCATTCAGAAAAAATAATCAACAACGAAACCTAACCTCAACCAAAAACTAACATGAAAAGAAACACGCGGAAAGAATGAAGACAAGAACCTTCCAATCCTGAGAATTCAAGACCGGAAGGAGAAATGTAAAGCATCGGATTTGTAAGCTATCGGGCGTCGGAACCTGAATGATAGCAGTACAAAAAATTACTAAACACTTAAGCGACAAAATTATGAAAAAATCTCTACTTTATAAGAGAGTGAAAAATTATGCGTTAAGGTGCTCAAAAGTTGGTACGTTAACATCTCTAACCATTTGTTTAATCGCTACTAATGCCTCAGCAACTGAGGGAGCTACCGGCAATTCCTTAACAAAAAAAACAGCGCTGAAAGCCCTTAATCTGAAGGCCGCAATCAGGATTTCTGGAGTAGTTACAGATGAAAAGGGCGAATCTCTGCCTGGTGTATCTGTAAAAGTGAAGGGTGGTGGCGCAGCTACTGTCACCGACAGCAATGGTAAATTTACGATCACGGTACCAAATGAGAACACTATACTCGTATTTGGATACATCGGTTACACTTCAAAGGAGGTGGCTGTAGGAGCTAAGACCTCTTTGAAAATCAGCTTACAACCCGATGCTAAAACGTTAAATGACGTGGTAGTAGTGGGTTATGGCACGCAAACAAAAGCAGAGTTTACGGGCTCAGCCTCAAAAGTTTCTGGTGAAACACTTAAAGATCTTCCGGTACAGAGTTTTGACCAGGGGCTTGCGGGTAAGGCAACAGGTGTGAGTATAGGACAGCCAAATGGTGTATTAAACAACGCACCGGTAATCAGGATCAGGGGTATCAATTCCATATCCCTTAGTTCTTACCCCCTGATCGTAGTTGACGGTATTCCCATCAATACCGGGAACAGCTCAGGCAATGCACAAGTAGCCAACAATCCTCTCGGGGATATTAACCCTGCAGATATCGAGTCGGTAAACGTCCTCAAAGATGCAGCATCTACGGCTATCTATGGTTCCAGAGCAGCTGCCGGAGTAATCCTGATCACTACCAAATCAGGTAAAAGCGGAAAACCTAAAGTGAATTATGAAGGATGGACAGGTATCGTTAATGCTGTGCGCCTGCCGGAATTGCTGAATACGGAACAATTTCTGCTGATCAAAAACGAAGCGACGCTTAATTCCAAGATCCTTTCCAATAATCAGAATAATGCTGCTGTACCTTCGGCATCTTTCTTCCCATCTTACAGTGAAGATGGTTCATTGGTGGATACCAAATGGTTTGATGAGGTCTATCAAACAGGAGTTTCACAAAATCATAGTCTCAACATTTCCGGAGGTTCAGAAACAACCAAATATTATTTCTCTACCAACTACAGTAAACAGGAGGGGATCATCAGAACCAATGAATTTACCCGTAAGTCGGCACGTTTCAACATTGATCATAAACTGACCAGCTATATCAAGCTGACGGCGAACATCAACTACAACAACAGTCTAAATGCTTCTCCTCAAACAGGTTCCCTGGAAGGAAATGCCTTTGGTTTAACTGCCATCGGCCGTTTAGCCACTCTATCTGCACCTAATGTACCCGTGAAAAATCCAGATGGTACGTATAATCTGAGTACCACCAATACTTTAGGCATGGGTGCGAATACAGTATCCAGCAACTTCTACAATCCTGCTGCCCTGCTGGAGTACAATACTTACACCTCAGAAAACGACAGGATCATTGGTAACTTCGCCGTTGATGTCAACCTGGCCAAAGGGTTAACCTACAGGCTGAGCTATGGGGTCGACCGCTTTAAAATTGAAAACAAATCTTTTGAAAGCGCCGTTCACGGACCAGGTTTTGCCAATGGTGGCCAGGCAACCAACAACAGTGTATTAATTGATAACTGGAACCTTACGCATACCTTAAACTATGCGACAAAAATAGGCGATAAAAATAACATCAGCCTACTGGGTGGGTACGATGTGCAGAAGTTCAAAAACTCCATGTGGGGAGCACAACGTACAGGTTTGTCTGATTCATTCTACGATACTTTTGAAGGTTCCTTCCAGAACATCGTACCGGGCACTACCAACAACTCGAGAAGTGAAAAGGCTTTCGCTTCAATTTTTGGCAGGGTAAGTTATGACTTCGACAAAAAATACTTCGCTACCATCAACTACAGACGTGATGGTAACTCAGCTCTGGGTACCGGCAAAAAATATGGTAATTTCGGTGGAGTTTCCGGAGGATGGGCATTATCTGCTGAAGATTTCTACAAAAACTCTCATCTGGCAGAGATCATGAACAGTGTTAAACTACGTGCCAGCTGGGGCAGGGTAGGTAACGGAAACTTAGCCAATAACTTTGGTTCCCTTTCTCTTTATACGTCAAGCTTATACGGAACAGTACCAACCTTCGCGTTTAACCAGGGAGGGAACCCAGATCTGGGCTGGGAAACAAGTAAACAAACCAACGTAGGTGCAGACATCGGATTGTTCAAAGACCGTGTAACAATTGATGTTACTTACTATAACAATAACGTAGACGGACTGATCCTGAACGTACCACAGTCGCCCTCAAAAGGTATTCCCGGAAACGCGATCCTGCAAAACGTAGGAGCTATGTACAACCGCGGCTTTGAGTTTGGCGTCTCTGCACTGGTATATCAGAAAGGCAACTTCTCCTGGAACACCAACTTCAATTACACACGCAACAAGAACAAAGTTATCGATCTGTTTGGTGCGGGATCTGAAATCGTGGGTACCACAGCAACGTCTTCAGAAACTACCAACATTACGCGTGTAGGATATTCTGTGGGCAGCTTGTTTGGCGCAGTGACAAACGGTGTTAATCCTGCAAACGGACAGCGCATCTTTGTGAATGCCGCAGGACAACAGGTGCAGTACAGTCAATCGATTCCTGCAGGAGGAAGCCGCTGGACCTATCTGGATGGTACTGCAGCGCCTGCAATCAGCGTGAAAGATTACCAGATCCTCGGTAATGCACTGCCAACTTTCTACGGAGGTTTCAACAATACGTTCAAGTATAAAAGCTTTGATATGGGTGTAAACTTCACGTACTCGGGAGGGAACTACATTCAGAATGGTACTAAAGCCACCTGGCGCGACCAGCGCTTCTGGAACAATAGCACAGAGGTGCTGAGCAGATGGACTACTCCTGGTCAGGTGACAGATATCCCAAGGGTTGTCCTGGGAGATCTTTTGTCGAACGGTTCTTCGTTCCCGATCTCTGCCAATGTGGAAAAGGCCGATTTCATCCGTTTGCAAACTGCTTCCTTAGGATACAGGTTTAACCCGGCAATATTTGGAAAATCAGGAATTTCTTCACTCAGAATTTATACGCAGGTGTTCAATGCTTTCCTCATTACCAAGTACTCTGGTCAGGATCCGGACATCTCTGTAAACGGTAATACAAATACTACCCCGGGTGTGGATAAGAACTCTGTGCCACAGGGCAGGACATTTACTTTCGGTATTAATGTTGGTTTTTAAGCAAAAGAAAAGATGAAAAATATTAAAATCAAATCATACATATTTAAACTTACCTGTCTTTCAGTTGGCCTGGGTACACTGCTGCCGGCTTGTAAGGAATCAGAATTGTTGAACCCAATTCCTGAAACTTCTGTTTCGGCAGACCTGGTATTCTCTACGCCGACAAGGGTGCTGGCCCAGGTAAACGGTATGTACAAGGCTATGAAAAGTGGCGACTTCCTTGGTGGCCGTAACCTGATGCTCAACGATATCAGAGGTGAAGAATTTCTCAATCGTCTCCAGAATATTTTTACAGGATATGATGCCTGGAACCATACCATCAACTCTGGTTCTGCCGATGCACTTTCTTCATGGAGTGCCGGTTATGCAGCAATCAATTCTGCCAACCTGGTGATAGACGGTCTGGCGGCCAACACCACCGTCGTACCTGCTGCTACTTCGGTTCAATATGTAGCTGAAGCAAAATTTGTAAGAGCTCTTACCTATTACGCGCTGATTACCCTTTATGGTCAGCCTTACGTTAAAGATGGCGGGTCTTCTCCGGGCATTCCCCTGCGTTTAAAAGGACAGATGTCTACGACCGACAATGATATGCCAAGAAGCACCGTGGCCCAGGTATATGAGCAGATCCTCAAAGATCTGAACGATGCTGAAGCAGGGTTGCCCTTAACTTATGCTACGCCTGTGTTAAATACGACCAGAGCTCACCGCAATACTGCGATTGCGCTGAAAACCAGGGTTTATCTGACAATGGGAATGAATGCCAATGTGATCACCGAAGCGCAGAAGATAGTTCCAGCCGCGGCTCCATATGTAGCAGCCTCAGGAGTTGCCAATACGATGCAGCCCAGTATCCTCACCATCTTCTCGGCGAACTATGTTTCCCCGGAATCGATATTTTCTCTGCCTATGGCTGCTTTGGATTTTGTATCCGGACAAAACTCTCTGGGGTACAACTACAACACCAATCAGGAGTATAGCTTAAACCCGGCCGGTATCTATGGAAATGCGACATGGCCTGCCAGCGATGCCAGGAAAACTTTGGTAAAGACCAATGCCAATGGGGTATTCCTTACAAAGTATCAAAACAGCTTATTCCTGGATTATATCCCGGTACTAAGGTATTCCGAAGTACTGCTGAACTATGCTGAAGCGGCTGCCAAATCCGGTAACCTCGCAAAGGGTGCAGAACTGCTGACCGCTGTTCGCAGACGTTCAGACGCCAGCTACGTTTTTCCTGCTACAGCCCTAGCTACACAGGCAGCACTGGTAAACAGCATCCTGGTAGAGAGAAGGATTGAGTTCCTGGGCGAAGGTTTGCGTTCCAATGACTTGCTGAGAAACCTGCTGACGATCCCTGCCAAAGGGACTGCACCTTCGGTAACTCCAGCGCAGACAGAATACATTTTCCCAATACCAAACGCAGAAATATCTACCAATAAAGCTTTATAGTCTAAACCAAATAGCGAATGAAATTTTATTATACCATAGCATTAGCCTTAATTGCAGCAGGCAAGATGAGCTACGCGCAGACGCAAAGCCCCGCAGCGGCAGCAGCTGGTAAACAGGGCGACGCAAAACCACAGGCTCCATCCATGCAGAACCTGAAGAAGTTTGAAGGCTACTTTGACTTTTATTACGATGAAAAAACTGGTAAGATCTATCTGGAAGTAGATAAACTGGATCAGGAATTCCTGTATTTCAGGTCGCTCTCCAATGGGGTAGGAAATGGTGGCCCCGAAAGGGGACAGGCATCTTCCGCCATTGCCAAATTTGTGAAATCAGGACCTAAAATCCTGCTGGTAGAGCCGGTATATAACTATCGCGCTATCAGCACCAATGTGGATGAGATCAAGGCGGTGGAGAATAATTTCGCCAAATCGGTCATCTTTGCTTTTGCACCTGTATCTTCTTCGGGTGGCAAATACCTGATTGATATGACGCCCTTCATCATCCGCGACAGCCAGGGTATTACATCCAGGCTTGGCGTGGCGAGAGTGAGCGGCCCCGTGGCTATTCGTCCCGCAGCATCAGCGGGAGGGGCGTACAGGCTGGATGAAACACGCTCGGTGGTTTTTATGGAAAACACAAAGAACTTCCCTAAGAATACGGAATTTGAATCCATGCTAACCTTTACCGGTGGAAATCCTAACCCCGGGGGTTATGAACGGGGTAATGATATTGCCCCTGATCCAACGGCAATTACGATAAACATGCATCAGTCTTTCATAGAACTGCCCGAAAAGGGCTATTCGCCGCGTAAGTTTGATGCCCGCTCTGCATTTGGACAGTTTGCCTATATGGACTTTTCTGCACCGATGACCGAGCCGATCATGAAGAGATTTATTCGTCGTCACCGCCTGCAGAAAAAAGATCCTAATGCAACGCTAAGTGAAGCGGTAAAACCGATTGTATATTATGTAGACCGCGGCGCTCCTGAGGTGATCAAGAAAGCACTGATCGAAGGTGGTGCCTGGTGGAATGAAGCTTTTGAAGCTGCGGGTTTTAAAAATGCTTTCCAGATCAGCGAGCTTCCCGCAGGAGCAGACCCAATGGATATCCGCTATAATGTAGTAAACTGGATTAACCGTTCCGGCAACCCGGCACGCGCATTCTCTTCCGGTGCTTCTTTTTTAGATCCCAGGACCGGAGAGATCATCAAAGGGGTGGTCACACTGGGCTCCGACCGCCATCGTCAGGATTACCTGATGGCAGAGGGGCTACTGCAGCCGTATATTGCGGGCAAACCTGTGCCGAAAGAGATGCAGGAGATTGCGCTCTCCAGGATCAGGCAGCTTTCTGCACATGAGATAGGACATACTTTAGGGTTTAACCACAATTTTGCGGCAAGCCCCAAGGACCGTGCATCAGTAATGGATTATCCTTACCCAAAGTTTTCGCTGAAAAAGGACGGAACGGTAGATCTGTCTGATGCCTATGCAAAAGGGATTGGCAGTTGGGACAAACGTGCCGTATTATGGGGATATGCTGAATTTAAAAAAGGTACTGATGAAACTGCTGCACTGGAGAAGATCATGCACGAAACGCTGGATCAGGGTTATATTTTCATCCCTGATATAGGAGGTAATGCTCACCCAACCTCTCACCAGTGGGACGATGGCGCGGACCCTATCGATCAGATGACGAATATCATGACGGTGCGCCGTAAGGTACTGGATAATTTTTCTGAAAAAGCGATTATTGACGGAGAACCACTCGCGACTATCGAAGAGGTGCTGGTACCGGCTTATCTGCTGCACCGCTACCAGATTGAGGCAGTGGCCAAATCTATCGGTGGACTTTATTTTACACATGCCATTAAGGGCGATGGTCAGGTGGTGACGAGGATGGTTGAGCCCAAAGAGCAATGGCGTGCCTTTGAATCTCTCATGAGCACTGTTACACCTGATGCGCTGGCACTGCCCGAAAAACTCATCAGGATGATCCCTCCGCGCCCTTCAGGGTATCCTGCAGGAGTAGAGACGTTTAACCGCTATACCGGCCCGACATTCGATCCTATAGCGGCGGCAGAATCTGCTGCAAGTACAACAATGGCATATCTGCTGGATGACGAAAGGGCAAGCCGACTGATAGAGTACAATGCCAGGGACAGTAAGTACCCTGGATTTATCGAGGTGGCAGATAAGCTGATCGACCAGACCTGGAATGCGCCGATGGCCGAGGGCTACAAGGGAGAACTGCAAACTGTAGTGAACAATCAGGTGGTAAAATACCTGCTGATGCTGGCTGCCAACAGCCGTACTTCGGAGGTGGTCAGGGGACAGGCGCTCTACGAGGTTGAGAACCTGAAGCAGTTGCTTAGTGCAAAGCTGTCCGGCGCCAGGCCAAAACAAAAAGCAAATATCCTTTTTGCCTTATCCCAGTTTGAAGCTTTTAAGGCTGACCCTAATAAGTTCCAGCCCCCGGCAGCTACAGATATGCCACCTGGAGCACCAATAGGCATGCCGGGTATGGATTTCCTGCATGGCGCTGAAGTAAATAATTCTGGATATAGTGCTACCTACGATAATTTGTAAGATGCTTTCACTTAACTGAAGAACATGAAAAAATTAATTACGGCAGTTTATGTTGCGGCTTCCTGTGTATTTGGATATGGACTTTTTGATCCATCCCAGGCAGTAGCCCAAACGATGGATGCTGCGAAATTAGAAGCACTGAAAACGGAACTGATCAAAGAAATTGACAAACAACAGAAACAAACCCAGGTCATGGTGGATATGGTGTTTAGTTTCGGAGAGCTGGGCTTCCAGGAGTTTGAAACTTCGAAATACCTGACGGATATTTTAAAAAAAGACGGATTTACGATAGAGCAGGGAATATCGGGCATACCTACGGCCTGGATGGCTAAATGGGGATCCGGGAAACCGGTAATTGCGATCGGAAGTGATATCGACTGTATTCCTAAAGCTTCGCAGAAGCCAGGAGTAGCCTATCATGATCCGATTATCGACGGAGCACCGGGACATGGCGAGGGACATAACTCTGGTATGCCACTCAATATTACCGCAATGCTGGCCCTGAAGAAGATCATGGAGAAAGAAAAAATCCAGGGAACGCTGGTATTATGGCCCGGAGTGGCTGAAGAGCAGTTGGCTACCAAAGCATATTATGTGCGTGACGGATATTTTAAAGATGTGGATGCCTGTATTTTCACACATGTAGGCAATAACCTGAGTACGGGTTACGGTCCCATCGGAACCAGCGGAATGATTTCCGTAAAGTTTAATTTTGAGGGCGAAGCGGCACATTCTGCAGGTGCACCCTGGAAGGGTAGAAGTGCATTAGATGCGGTTGAATTAATGAACGCCGGATGGAATTTGCACAGGGAACATATGCTGCCCAGTCAGCGCTCGCACTATGTGATCTCTGATGGTGGCGATCAGCCGAATGTGGTTCCTTCAAAGGCTTCAGTATGGTATTACTTCCGTGAGCAGGACTATCCAAAAGTCATGCAGATGTACAAAGATGGTATTAAAATAGCTGAGGCTGCTGCTTCAATGACTGATACCAAAATGAGCTACGAAGTACTGGGAAGTGCATGGCCGGGCTTCATGAATAAGTCCATCGCTGAAACCATGTATGAGAACATCAAAAAAGTAGGGCTGCCAGCCTGGTCTGAAGAGGATAAACAACTGGCGCTGGCGACGCAAAAGGAACTGAATCCGAATGCGCCCCAAATGGTAAAGGGATTACCGACAGCAGTAGATACATTGAGATGGGCCGTTCCTGGGGCTGCCTGGAATGGCGGTGGATCTGATGACATCGGCGATATCTCCTGGAATGTACCAACAATTGTATTGGGTTACCCTTCAAATATCTCTGGCTTAAAGGGGCACGATTGGGCAAGTGCCATCACGATGGCAACACCTATTGCTCATAAGGGGGCCACAGCCGGCGCTAAAGCCGAAGCACTTACCGTACTGGATATGCTGGTAAAACCCGAGATCATCAAGGCAGCATGGACTTACTTTAATGAAGTTCAGACGAAGGATATCAAGTATACGCCAATGATCTCCAAAACTGATAAACCGGCAATTGGGCTGAACAAGAGGATTATGGCCGAATACCGTCCTGAGATGCAGAAGATGTATTACAATCCTAAAAAATACGATTCTTACCTGCAGCAGCTGGGCATCAAATATCCGACAGTGCGTGCAGAGAGTACCAAATAATCATTCCAAATCCTGACATGATGGACATTAAAGAAAAATTTTATTATAAAAAGGCATTGATTTCATGTACTGCACTAGGCATCGCTGCTGTTTGTTTGCTACATCCGATTGCTGCAAAAGCGCAGCTGGCTCCGGCAAAGCTGGAGGCCCTGAAAGCAGAGCTCAGTAAAGAAATCGATAAACAACAAAAAAATACGCAGGTCATGGTTGATATGGTCTTCAGTTTTGGGGAGCTGGGTTTCCAGGAATTTGAGACTTCAAAGTACCTGACTGATATCCTGAAGAAAAATGGCTTTACGATAGAGCAGGGAATCTCTGGTGTTCCAACCGCATGGACTGCGAAATGGGGATCGGGCAAACCTTTCATCGCCATTGGCAGTGACATCGACTGTATTCCTAAAGCCTCTCAGAAACCTGGCGTTGCCTATCACGATCCGATTATCGCAGGTGCCTCGGGACATGGCGAAGGACATAACAGTGGTGAACCGTTGAATATCACAGCAGTGCTTGCCCTAAAAAAAATCATGGAAAGGGAGAAGCTCCCTGGAACGATCATGCTATGGCCCGGCGTTGCCGAAGAGCAACTAGGCACTAAAGCATACTACGTGCGCGATGGTTATTTTAAAGATGTTGACGCCTGTATCTTTACCCATGTGGCCAATAATTTAGGCACAAGCTATGGTGATGGGGGTGGAAATGGCATGATCTCGGTAAGGTTCGACTTTCAGGGCGAGTCTGCACACTCTGCAGGGGCGCCATGGAAAGGGAAAAGTGCACTGGATGCTGTTGAGCTGATGAACCTTGGATGGAACTATCACCGTGAGCATATGGAAACCACGCAGCGTTCCCACTATGTAATCACAGATGGGGGCGACCAGCCTAATGTGGTGCCCTCAAAATCTTCTGTATGGTATTATTTCCGTGAAAGATCCTATCCCAAGATCATGCAGATGTATAAAGATGGGATAAAAATGGCCGAGGCAGCCGCTAAAATGACGGATACAAAAATGACGTATACGGTTCTGGGAAGCGCATGGCCGGGGCATTTTAATCAGCCCATGGCAGAGGCGATGTATGAGAATATCAAAAGTGTAGGTTTACCTGTATGGTCTGCTGAAGACCAGGCTCTTGCACACGGTATTCAAAAAGAGCTGAAATCACCCGAAGAGGGGCTGGCGACCAAGCTTAATGTGCTGTCCAAGCCTGCTGCATCGCTATCTTCCGGGGGAGGAGGGTCTGACGATATCGCTGATATTTCATGGACTGTACCCACGATTGTACTGCGGTACCCTTCCAATATCCCCGGCCTTCCGGGACATAACTGGGCCAATGCCATTTCGATGGCTACACCTATTGCCCATAAAGGCGTAACTGCGGGTGCAAAAGCCGAAGCGATGACTTTGCTGGAACTCTTTACCAATCCTGAATTGCTGAAAAACGCAAAAACATACTTTAGCGAGGTGCAGACAAAAGAGACAAAATATATCCCTCTGGTGTCAAAAACCGATAAACCTGCAATCGAGCTCAACAAAAAGATTATGGAAGAGTTCAGACCGGAAATGAAGAAATACTATTATAATCCGGCAAAGTATAAAACCTATCTGGAGCAGTTGGGTATTCAATACCCTACGATCCGGAAGTAAAAAAACAACAGAATGGGATTTCGTGCTTACTAAGATTTTCGCTTTGCTTTCTTCTGCGTTCCCGGAATCCCATAATTTTTTTCAGGATAGATATTCCATTCCGTACCGAGATCGGTCTGTATTACGGCAAGAGAAGATTCTTCAATTTCTACCAGCGCTGTGGTAGGTAAAAGACTGCCATCCAGCACACGCACACCATGCGCACTAAGAACGGCAGTCATTTTTTTAACATCCGGCTCAGTGGCTTCGCTATATTTTAGAATGAAGTTCGTCATTGGTGTATAACATTCCCTTTCCTTCAAAGTTAGCACCAAATCCTAAAAGTTTTGTATAAATCGCAAGATATTTCACCATTTCATCTGCACGGGTCTGATTTCTGGGTAAATCCAGAATTTTGGGACTACCAGCCAGTATTCTGGCAGCCATCCCAGCTGCTGCAGGGCATGACATACTGGTCCCATCCATCACTGCATAGTGGTTTCCCGGATAGGTAGATATGATTCCTACGCCGGGGGCAGTGAGGTCTGTTTCTGAGCCCTGATTAGAAAAATCAGCAATAAAGTTGGCTTCATCCGTTCCAAAAGGCTCATGTATGGCGCCCGACTGTACGCTGCTATCAGGAAATGTACCTTTTCTGCCCATTGCAGAAACAGCTATAGCAAGACTGTACGCTGCGGGGAAACTTACAGGACCGCGGTTGTCATTGCCGTTGGCGGCGAAACATAGTATTCCTGCGTTATACGCATCTTTGATATAACTGCTGATCGCTTCATCATCCTGTGCTTCTCCCAGACTCATATTGATCAGGTCGCATCCGTCTTTAATGGCCTGATCGATAGCCTTGATAATATCAAAGTTGGAGGCACCCTGACCTTTGGCGAACACACGGTAACTCATGAGCTCCGCACCTTCAGCAACCCCTTTCATGTGGCCTCCTGCAGCAATGATCCCGGCAACATGCGTACCATGACCTTCAACATCGCCATATCTGCTTTCTTCTTCTCCTCTCACCAGATTTTTGCCGCCCAGCACCGTCAGATCTTCGTGCGGTCCGATTCCTGTATCTATGACACCGACTTTTACCTTTCTCTCTATCGGCCGCCAGGTAGAGGTATGATAAAAATACCTCAGTGCATCTTTGTATCCAGGCAAGAATTGCTCAAGTGTATAATTCATGTCCCTTTTCAGCGTCACGTCAGTAGCATAATGCCCCCAGTAACTATGTTCCGGATAGAGGTAGATCCTTTCGGCTTTTGTTCCATTGAGTTTCAATGTGACTTGCCCTTTGGCATCAGTTACGCCAGAGGCGCCCCTGCTGGCCGAAAAGTCGCTGAAGAACACGGCTGTCACACCCGGAATACCCTGCCGGGCGGCATTGCTGATCCGGAGGTTTACAGTGGTCAGCGGCTGGGTTTCACTGAGCCGGATCTTCATAATTTCACGGGAGGCAATAGCAGGGCTGTAGAACCTTTCGGGGATAATCCTTACACCGGGGTAAGAAAACCTGAAATTTGCCAGTTCCTCCTTACTGATACTGATCAGTTTAGCCCCTTCAGTATCAATAGAGTCCAGCACGGTAACGGTAATCTCATCACTGTTTTGTGCGGGTCTTTTGCGGACATTGAGACTGATAGCTGTTGTGGCTTCAGACGAGGATTGAAGCTGAGTGAAAAATTCTGCTACTTTCGGACTTTCGTTGGGGTTCACCCTTGTTTTAGATATAGGTAGCAGGATATAGTTTTCCGAGGACTTGCGTTGCTGTTTCATCTTTTTCTGAATTATTTTGTGAAATCTCTGGTCATAATACTGCCAAAAGCATATTTCGCAACGATCCCAAAGGAAATCCGTTCAGTAAAACTGTCAGCAGTATGCAAACTATTAAATATGTCGTTCGATTGTGCGTAAAGTCCGCCGGCAAATTTCCCTTCACTTTTGTAAAAGTTAAGAGCCGTACCAGCCTGAACAACACGGTTGATTTTCTTTTCATTCATTGGGATGCAGAAGCGCGTAAACAAGGTATTCCATACCAGCCTGTAGTTGTCGTTTAGCCTTGCAAAATACAATGCGTCGGTTTTAATCTGAACTCTGTTATAGACGATATAATCACCAGTGTAAGAATGATGTTTACTTTCTGAAAGTAGCTGAGAACCCCCGATTACAGTAATATTCGTCACCGTGTAATCCCTGCTACTTAGTGAATCCAGGTTATCACAACGCTCAAATCCTGCAGCAATACCAAGAGTCCACCTGCGACCATATTCATAATTCAGCCCCGCAAAGAGAAATGCACCCCTGAAACGGACCCTGTTAAATCTCTCTGCAAGGGTGCTGGTGCTGAGATCTGTATACTGTTCAAAATTATTGGCATTCATACCCGGATTGAGATAGATGGTAAGTGCCTTCGAAGCTTGTCCTTCCCTGATGTTTCGAACCTGGTCATTTAGCTGCCTGATGGTATTGATCGCCTCTTCATTAGGGAAATTTTCTGAATCCTGTATATCCCGGATGCGCTTAAGTAATTCCAGGGCAGAATTCTGATAACTCTTGCGGAGCGCCACATATACGCTGATTCTGGATTGGGGCGTAAAATGTCCGCCACTGAATAACTCAGCAACTCCGTCGGAATTACTTCCCCGGGCGTCAATGCCCCAGATCATCTGATGTGGCTTCTCTATAGCCAGCTTACGGAAATTATTCCAGTTTGCCGCCAGTGCTGCGGCATTGAGGTCGAGCGTGATCGTGGAAGCATTCAGCAGGATAGAAGACTGTCCACTGGCATCTTCGGCTACCAGCTGTCCATAAACACTGAATCGAACCAATAAACCCGCCAGGAGAATCAGTGATAAAGCTTTCATGATTTCAGTTGATAAGTTGATCAAAATCCAGATGGCCCAGAGCATTGGTTTCTACCCTGATCGGACTGGCAGCTACATTTTGGCCATCGATTTGCAGTTCAAGTGTCCAGAAGTCGCCCGCCCTACCTTCCGCAAATACCGTCACCTGCATGCCGCCCTGTTCAAGGATGCAGGGATAGAATTTTCCTTCCCGGGTCGAGAAAATATTCGGGTTGGTTTCCTGATCACTCAGTAAATCGATACTGGCATAGCCTATGCTAAAGCCATTGTCAAGGAAGGCTACTAAAGGAGACTTCTTCAAGGTATATGTAACGGAAACGATTTTGCCGGGAGGTTGTTCGTTAGCGTTATGTTTTGCGTTCTCAGTTCTCATTCGGTTCGTTTTTGTTATATTAAGTTAACTATAACGAACTAAAAAACCAAGAACTTGTATTGTTTTATGAAAATTTATTATTTATTTGAGACTAATGTCCTTTTCCGGCTGAGATATTTCCTTACAGGAATATCATAAGCAACCATGATCAGCCATGATATGCTAATTAGCAGGATGGTTCCAATGATGATAATCAGCGTCAGCTGACCCGTGCTTACCTTATGTGTGCTGTAATAGTTCAGGAACATCCAGATCACGGCATAATGTGTCATATAAAGAGGGTAAGAAATTTTACCCGAAAACTGACAGATCTTGTTCAGCCCCGGAGATAATTTCGCACCGGCACCCAGGGCAATCAACAAAGGGAAATAGAACAGTACGACGAGGGTTTCTGTGAGCCAGTTCCATTTGCTGAAAGGCATCACAAAAGCGAGGAATAACAAAAAGCCAATCCCGGCAAAGCCAATGTTGTTTTTGATGATCCAGTTGGACCGATAGATCAGCAGTCCTGCTGAAAATGAAAAAGAGATCCTTACCAGACCATCCCAAAAAGTGGTTTTTCCCCAGCCACCCATCAGGTTTCCGGAATGCCAACCTACATAACAAAGGGCCGCTGCCGATGCCAGGGTAAGTGCCCAGAGCAGACTGCGTCCGATTCTGTAAAGGAAAAGGGCATAAACTATATTTGCGACATACTCCCAGAAAAGAGACCATGCCGGGGCATTGATATTGAATAGGTTAAAGCTTCGTTCTGTAACTACCGGATAGGGGATCATCAATACCGATGTGATGAAGATCATCGCGGTTTTACCAGCGCTGTATAACTCAGGATGCCCGCCAAACGGATCAAACAGAAAGGCCAGCAAACCCAAAACCGATCCCGAAATCACAAGTGGATGCAGCCTGATGATCCTGGATTTGAAGAATTCCAGGATGCCCATTTTGGCGATGCGGTCATCATAGGCATAACCGATCACAAATCCCGACAGGCAAAAGAAAAAATCTACAGCGAGAAAACCATGTGCGATAAAATTCTGGGTATAATCCAGATAAGCCATTTCCATGAAATGGAAAATTACTACAGCAATAGCGGCTATGCCTCTTAGTCCGTCAAGGATTTCGAAATGGTGCTTTGTTTTTAAAATACCGGGGTTTAAGTTTTCTGCGCTGATGGTCATATGAACTCAAATATCACTTTTTCCTTTTAATAACCTATAAAAAGGATAAGATAAAAGAAAGAGAACGGCAACTATCAAAAAGCTCCTGGTATCACTGATGGCAAATCCTACAAACAGAAACAATGTTACCAGCAAAGCCAGAATAGTCATGTAAGGATAGCCCCATACTTTATAGGGACGGTGCAGGTCGGGTTCTTTTTTCCGTAACATCAGCAGTGATGCAAAGGAACAGGCTGTTACCACAGTGAGCATGACCGCAGCCAGCGAGAATACCTGTTCAAAGGTATTATAAACGATAAAAATGATCGTGATAACATAACAGATCAGCAGCGAAATATAGGGTGTACCGCCCTTGTTCAATTTTGCGCCCTGGCTGATAAAGTAACCTTCCCTGCTTAAACCTAAAAGTATACGGGAGGGGATCAGCATGTAGGCGTTCAATATACTGATGACCACAAATATCGCAACGATATCAATCACCACAGAACTCCAGCTGCCAAAAGCAACTGCCGCCGCAGCAGATGCAGCGAGGGGAGAATGGGCAATTTCTGTCAGTGGCAGCACATACAAAATGGCACCATTGATTAACAGATACAGAAGAATAACGGTACCGGCACCGATAAAATACGATCTTGGAATATTTTTCCCGGGATTCTCATCCTCCTCTGCAAAAAATGAAACCGCCATCCATCCATCGTAGGTACTCAGAATCAGCTGCATCGCCTTAAAAAAAGCGATGACCAGCGTTCCGTTGAAAACAGTAGCTGTAGGAATTAGCGTCACTGGATTTTGCTGCGGCTTAGCCACAAAACAGCCTGTAACCAAAGCCAGCAATAATAAGACCTTCAATATACTTGTGATCTTTTGTGTAGCACTTCCAATCTTTATTCCAGGGAGGTTCAGCAGTGTAAAAACCGTTAAGTAAACAATACCTACCTGTTTATTCAATCCCGTTAGACCGGGGAAAAGCAGTACAGTATATTCGCCCAGTACGATGCAGAAAAATGCAGGAGCACCTACGTTCAGGATAAAATCAAACCATCCTGCTGCAAAGCCAACATAGTTACCAAAGGCCCGCTTGACGTAATTGAAAGAACCACCCGCTTTGGGCAGCATGGTCGTTAATTCAGCGTAGGAACTGGCGCATAATAATATATATAAGCCGGTTACCAGCCAGCAGGTCAGGATCAGAAATTTATCTGGCAGGAGCATGGCGATACTTGCAGGAACACGGAATATACCGGCACCAATAGTGCTGCCTACAACAATGGAAATACCGAATACTAAGCCTAAAACTTTTTTTAAAGGCACCTTTTGCTGACTGTCTCCTGTGATCATATTTGTAATTCGATTTTCGCTCGCTCCAAAGATAATGTTTGACCGCTTAGTTTGTGGTTTATAAAACCATTATCGGCGAATTTCGTTATACTTACACCATACAAATAAACAAAATGACAGACATCAGATTTGAAACACCCGATAATGAACCCGCTGCATTCAACTTATATCTCGAAGAAGAAAAAATAGGGGAAATGATTGTAGAAGTCAGGGGCAAAGATATGATTGTGTTCCATACCGAAGTTGACCAGGATCAGGAGGGAAAAGGTTATGCTGCTTCATTGCTGGATGCCATGACCAGCTATGTGCGTGCGAATGATCTGAAGGTTATTCCTATGTGCGCATATGTTCATATCCAGTTTGAAAGGCATCCGGATCGCTACGCTGATATCCGCAGTGCCACAGAAGGCAAACTTTAAGTATCTATAATCAGCCTGTGGTGATGATCGCTCAGATATTCTTCAGAAAATCTGATGGTGATGACCGTCCCGCTGTTAAGTTCAAACAGGATTGATGCTCCAATATCAGCACTTAATCCGCGCATCAGCTGCACGCCCAGTGAGTTGTATTCCAGATGATCTACATCTTCCATCCCTATGCCGTCATCAGCAATTGTCAGTTCGATCATTTCAGCTTGTTTTAAGCTAACCCTGATCGTTCCTGTCTCCCGTCCTTCAAAGGCGTATTTAATGGCATTGGTAACCCCTTCATTTAATATGAGTGCCAGCGGCATAGCTACCGAAATACCTAGTTTGATAGGCTCTACCTCCTGCAGAATGCGTATCCCACGCGCGTTCAGGTCAAAGCTATCAGCAATAAACATGAGGAATTCGGCAAAATAAAGCGACATGTTTACTTCTTTAATATCGTCCGACTGGTAAAGTTTCTGATGTACAAGAGACATGGCGTATATTCTGTTCTGACTATTTTCAATGGCCCTTAAAGCATC
Source organism: Pedobacter sp. MC2016-15 (assembly GCF_026239695.1). GTDB lineage: Bacteria > Bacteroidota > Bacteroidia > Sphingobacteriales > Sphingobacteriaceae > Pedobacter. The sequence continues at coordinate 50,421 of NZ_JAPIVS010000005.1, forward strand.
ATTGTCTAAAAAAGCAGCCTGGCTTTCCAGCAGACAAAATATCGTGTGCAGGTTATTCTTCACCCGGTGGTGCACTTCCTTCAACAGCCATTCTTTTTCTGTGAGGAGCTGTTCCAGCTGGTTGTTTTTTTCGGTGATAACCACATTTTTTCCCAATACTAATTTGCTGCTGCGTTGTTTGAGCTGGTACTGATGGTATAATAAAGCGATAATGACCAGGGCCAGAACTAAGCCCCCGGCGATCAGATTTCTGATTTGCTGTGATTGCCTGAGTTTATCCTGCTGTGCTATTGTACGCTGTTTGAGGAGGGCAATATTCTGACTGTTCTGTCTGATTTCTGCTTCCTTTTTTTGCGTCTCAAAAGCGATCTGTAAACGCTTTACTTCACGATCCTTGACCAGTCGTGCGTTGTAGTCGGAGAGTTGGTTGAACATATTCTGATGCCTTATAGCCGCCAGATAATTGTTTGTTGCCGAGTCAGTAAGGAAAAGCATATACCGGAAATGCCGCTGATCCGATATGGGAAGGTTTGTGGTAGAATAATTGAAAACCTTGTACAGATAGGGTCTGGCCTTTTCGTATTGATGCCATTCTACATAAAGCTGACCTATCCTCCGATTAGCGAAAACCTGCCTGATTTGTTTTCTGTTGCTGATGGCATACATTTTCAGCATATAGGGTTCTGACTTCGCATATTGTTTCAATCCGCGATACCCGTCACCCATCATGGCAAAGTACATCATGCTATCGGCTGCTGTATATGGCGGATAACTGCGTTGCATACGCCTCAGAAATGCCAGAGCGGTTGTAGATCGTTCCATTTTGATATAATTATGGCTAATGATATCGATTACAAAAGGATGTGAGAGGTGGAAGATTCCCGCATGTTTCTGATAGTAAGATCTGGCGATATTACTGTAATCTATGGACTCTAAATAATCATCATTATCGGTACAGATTTTGGCATGATAAATATAGATATCTCCTGCAGCAACACTATCGCGGCTGCTTTTAATACTGTTTACTGAAAGCTGAGAGTAGTAAAGTGCCTTATCCGGATCGGCTGTGCCATAGTAGTAATTGGTGAGCAGCAGGTAGATATAATGCATGAAAGGATAATGTATCGCTTTGTATTTCCTGACCACCATCAGCAACTCCTGTTCTGCCGTTGGGCTTCGCTGTTCGGCATGGATCATCGCGATGTTTTTTTCCGCCAGCAGCTCAGAGCTGGGGTCATGCAGCTTTTTACTGAGTGAAAGAGCCTGTTCAGCATATTGAAGTGCTTTAGGGTATAAATTTTCCTGATCCTTGAGCCAGTATTTGAAACTCAGGTTCAGCAGTAATTTAACCTGCGCGGGCTCCGGCAATTGTTTCAGTATTGGCTCTGCAGCAGGAAGCTGATCCATAACAGTATACAAATCTGCAATCATCAGCAAGGCTTCAATTCTTCCACTTTCATTGCCGTTTTTTTTGCTCAGTGCGAGCGCTTTATTTGCATAATTTAAAGATAAAGACAGATCCTGCCGTTTCTTTAGTGGCTTATTGAAGTATAAATTACTCAGGGCATTTAGAATAACAATCTTCCCTGTGGGATCAGATTGTGCGAGTTCGTTGCGTAGGGCTTCAACCCTTCCCTGTGGTACCCTGGGCGCCGTGGGGTAGTACTGTGCGTAAGCGCATCCCGGCATGATCAGGAAAAATAAGGCTATGAGTATATTCAGGATTCCGCCTGCGTATATGCGTTCCTCCGCCATGGGATGAGTTTTGGATAATTTTTATAAAAATAGGATAATCTATCTCATTTTAAACACATGGCGGGTAGCTTTCCATGTTGCCTTTCCATATTCACCCACACTCAGCTCACCTTCCATGATATCATTGTCTATCTTTCCGCTGAAGAAGGAATGCACCCGTGCTCCATCAAGTCCGTACGTACTGCGAATCAGGACGTCTTTTCCCTGAATTGTTCCCGTAAATTCCCGCGGGCCAAGGCTCCCGGTGTAGATTCCTTTCAGGGTGTTATTCTCCTGTTCAATCGTAAAAGTTTGCTTTACCACTGCTGCGTAAAATTTTGTTTCCACATCCCAGGTTCCGCTCAGATTGGCGGCTGCCGGTATCACAGATGCAGGTTTTGACTGCTTTTTGGACAGTGCTGCCAGCAGCTGATCAGCCACAATTTTGTCCTCGCCATGATCCAGTTGCGAAGAGTTGACCAGGATGGTATGTTTCTGGTTGGGCTGGAAATAGCTCCCGGCGGCGCCGATGGCAATTCTGGGGCTTCCGTTCCATAGCAGATCTTCAATTTCCTGCCCGCTGCAACTGATGACACCGGGATCCCAGGATACCACCATATCCGGACTTGGATTGGAGCGCCCGGTTGGTTGTTTGATGACGATGCTGAGTCCCGGTATACCCCGGAGTCGTCCGGCCATATATTCCAGTCGCCTGTTCCATAACTTCTTTTCTGCTTGATGATCCCTTTTGAACCAGATCTCTGCAGCTGTAAGCATGCCAACGATTTCTTCGCGGCCTACTTTAAAACCCCTGCCGAAACCATGGTGCGGACCAGTATTCATTCTTGCGGCCATGATCAGGTCTTTCCTGCCGATCAGGAGCCCCGCACATTGTGGTCCGCGCAGGTATTTACCGCCGCTGTAGGCAACCAGATCGGCACCCTGTACAATATGCGGATTTGGGTTTTCAGGTCCTTCGGCAGCGGCATCAACCAATATTGGTATACCCAAAGGTTTGGTGATCGCTGAGATCGTCCGGAGGGACAATATCCCGTTCTCTGATTCAGCACCAGACAACAGGTAAACCATCGCTGTTCTTGGTCCCAGGGCGGCCTGTAATTCTTTTACATCTGCTACCTCTATCATCCTGACCCCAACAGCTTTGCATCCTGCATCATATGCGGAGCGTGAGTAGGAGGTGATCACTACTTCGTCTTTCATTCCACTGAGGTTGGGGATCATCCATATCTTGTCCGGATCTCCGCCAGTTACGCATCCTGCGGTGGCTGCTGTGATCGCTGCAGATGCACCTGCAGTCACACAGCCGGATTCTGTGCCCATGAGGTCAGCCAGGCGTTTCCCGGCGCCATCCATCAGTTCGTCAATCTGTACGAATTCATCAATTGCGGCATCCATGGCGTCCCGTACTTCAGGCAGTACCTTGCTGGCACCAACTACAGTTACGGTGCCACGGGCATTGATCAGAGGTTTTACGCCAAGCGCTTCATATACACTTTTGCGTTTAGCTAATGGTGCTGGTACCGATGCACTTACTGATTGTGGAACGGCAAGACTTACAGGCAGAATCGCCAGACTTTTGATCACATCTCTTCTTTTCATACTTTTAGCAAAATATCAGGTACGTTAGGGCGTTAATTTATAAGATGGGAATCACAAAAACGAAAATAGCAATTACGTTGCTATTGGCAATAGTCATAGCAGCATTTGCAACCTATTTCTTTTCCAAAAAAAATCACGACTGGCCTGTCTACGGTGGTAGTGCCGAAAATATCAAATATTCCTCATTACAGCAGATTGACACTACTAACGTTTCGCAGCTTCAAGTGGCATGGGTTTACCATTCTGAAAACAGTGATAGCTCCCGTTATGGTATTATGGAATGCAATCCGCTTATTATCGGCAATACGCTTTATGGCGTTTCTCCAAAGATGAAGCTTTTTGCTGTTGATGCCGCTACAGGGGTAGAAAAATGGCATTTTGATCCCGCTGATTCCGTGGCGAATAAAACCTGGCACAGGAACAGTGTTAACATGAACCGTGGGGTAACCTATTGGAGCGAAGGGAGCGATAAGCGGATTCTTTATACCGTTGGACCAGTGGTATTTGCTGTGAATGCAGAAACAGGAAAGCTCGTTCCGGATTTCGGAAAAGATGGGGGGATCGATCTCCGGAAGGGGCTTGGTAGAGACGAAAAAGACCTGTCAATTTCGCCAACCTCGCCGGTCATGATTTTCAAAAACTTATTTATCGTCAGTGGTGCTGTCAGCGAAACTACTCCCGGTCATATCCGTGCATATGATATCAAAAGCGGGAAGCAGCAATGGATTTTCCATACAGTTCCTTATCCTGGTGAACCTGGTTATGAAACTTGGGACGACTCCACTGCCTACAAGCGTATGGGCTCAACCAATGCGTGGTCGGGCTTTAGCCTGGACAGCAAAAGGGGACTCCTGTTTGCAGGTGTAGGAAGTCCTACCAATGATTTCTACGGGGGCGACCGGCATGGAAAAGGGCTCTACGGAAACTCGGTACTGGCACTTGATGCAGCCACGGGTAAATTGAAATGGCACTTCCAGGCTATTCATCACGATGTATGGGATATGGACGTATCAAGTCCACCTGTCCTGGTAACATTGCCCCGTGATGGCAAAAACGTAGATGCGATCGTACAGACAACAAAAACAGGGTTGATCTTTGTGTTTGAACGCAGCACCGGAAAACCTTTGTTCCCAATTGAGGAGCGTAAGGTGCCTGTAGATGGGGCAGTAGCGGGTGAAAAGCTCAGCGCTACCCAGCCCTTTCCTGTACTTCCAAAACCTTTTGTAAGAACGATCATGACCGGAAATGATCTGAATCAGCTGGGTACCGACTCTTCTTACCAGGATATCAAACGCAGGTTTCAGGGTTACCGCTCTGAGGGCATGTATACCCCGCCTACAGAAAAGGGTACGATCATTCTTCCGGGATATGATGGCGGTGCCAACTGGGGTGGCCCAGCGGTAGATCCGGAAACTAATATTCTATATATCAATGCAAATGAAATGGCATGGGTACTGAACATGGTGAAGGATACAGCTTCAGGTAGTAAAGAAATGACTCATCTTCAGGCAGGAGCATTGCTCTACAACAAGAATTGCATGGGCTGCCATGGCCCCGAGCGTTTAGGATCGGGAGATTACCCTTCATTGATCGGGGTGGGTAAAAAATATAATACATTACAGTTCAGTGAGTTGCTTGCTACCGGAAAGCGGATGATGCCCGGCTTTAATCACTTATCGAAAGATGAAAAGCTGGCACTTGCCGCTCTGGTACTGGATCTCAAAAATGAGCAGGACAAGCCTTACAAAGGTCCGCAGATTGCTGGGGGCAGTACTTCTTCAAAGCCCTCTTTCACGTTTACCGGATATAATAAGTTTCTCACCAAAGATGGATACCCCGCCCTCAGTCCGCCATGGGGCACTATCAGTGCCATCGATCTGAATACCGGTAAGTACGTTTGGAAAATCCCTTTCGGGGAGTTTGAAGAGTTAAAGAAAAAAGGAATTCCTACAACGGGAAGGGAGAACTTTGGTGCGCCGGTAGTGACGGCAGGCGGACTCCTGTTTATCGGCGCCTCCGCCGATGGTTATATAAGGGCTATACATAAAAAGACCGGCAAGATCTTATGGCAGGCAAAACTTCCTGCACCGGCAATGGCTACGCCGGCGATCTATGAACTAGGTGGCAGGCAATACGTGGTCATCGCCTGCGGGGGGGCTAAGTCTGGCGGTCAAATGGGAGATTCCTATGTGGCCTTCGCGCTACCTGCTCAGCTATGATATGCGCTGAGGCAGGAGTGTCTGCACACCATCCGGTCCTGCGATGATGGCCTTTGCGGCAATGCGGTAGAAGAGAGAATGCTCTACTACTCCCGGAATGAGGCTGATCCTGATATTGAGTTCTTCCAGCGGCAAAAGCGCGCTGAAATGGATATCCACCAGCAGATTGCCGTGGTCAGATATTACCGCTCCATCTTTCTGACTGCTCATGCGGAGGTTCAATCTGGCATCAGGGAAAGAGGTATTGAGGTGATTGAGCACCAGCGGTAATGCATTGGGCAGCACTTCTATCACCAGTGGATAGGTAGTGTCCAGCTGCTCAGCAAACTTTCCGGCATCACCAATCAGCACAAATTCCAGTGCCATTGAGGCCAGGATCTTCTCCGTGGTATGGATGCCACCACCGCTTTTCAATGCATTCAGCTCCTTGTCGAACTGATCACATCCGTCAAAGTAAAGATCCAGTTTTTTTATCGTATTGGTATAGCGAAGGTTTAAGCCTTTCTCCAGTATCAGGTTTGAAGTAGTAAAGGAAGAAGATATAAAGGTTAGGGAAGATGCAAAACTGCATTCTGTCGTTATTAGCTCAATGAGTTTTGCAATGGTGCTTCCGGCACCCAGTCCAATCGTTTGTCCTTCCTTAAGTAGTTGCATCGCTGCCCTGGCAGCATCCATTTTGTAGTCGCTCATAAAATTCGGTATCCGTAAAAATATTAAAATGCCTCGTTTAATCCTAAAAAGAATCCTTTTTGTCCGTAATTTCCAAATGCATAATCGAGGCAAAGATTGGTACGCGTGGCTTTATTAAACAGTACGCGCAAACCTGCTCCACCACCGGCCTGCCATTTTTCAAAAAGATTGGTGCCCAGGTTGTCATTGGCACTCTGCATGTTAAAGAAAGTTACGCCACTAAGAAATTTGTTTTTTGTGATAGGAAAGCGGTATTCCACTTCAGAATACGAATATTTAGTCCCTTTAAAATAGCCTACAGTGTAACCCCTTCCACTTCGGAAACCCGGATCTTTTCCGCTTCCGGGCAGCTCCAGGTAGGGTACAGCCCCGCTGATGAGGTAGGAGCCCCAGTTCCAGAAAGCAATGACATGCTCCGGATTACGGGTAGACAAGCTCCAGTACTTCCTGATATCCGAGCTAAACTGCAGCGCATTTTTTGTACTTCCCATCCAGGTTTGGTTGCCTCTGAAACCAATATCAGCATACACACCTTTATAGGCACGGTTCTGGTTATCACGTGTGGTATATTGCACATTAAACAGCAGCCCGTTAGACATGTAATGATCACGTTCAAATCCATAACGCTCGTTATAGATGTTGTACGGAGTAAGATCAGTAGTAGACACTTTATCCTCGATTTTTCTTCTGACATCAAAAGATACACCGCCGCCCACAAACCATTTATCATCTATCTGTTTATACACCTTTTCCCGGAAACTGTAATATTGCGCATGAAACACATACCCTTTTCTTTCAGGGTTGCTTAGCACCTGATCGGCTTCGCTACCTTCTGAGGGTTCACCGATTCCCAGACCAAAATCCGGGGTCACGGTTTTTGCCGCCACAAGACTTCCCTGAAAATTCCATTTGTTACCTGGTGTATATACGTTGTGGTTGATATAAAAGTATAAGATCCCCTTTGTGGTAATTGATGCCGACGTAGAGGCTACCGACATTAAGGTATTGGGATCGCTGCCGAGTTTTCTTCCGGCTACAGCCTTTATTCCTATTTGTGCTCCGATACTAGGATTGTAGGCCACATTGGGAATGATGGTAATACCAGATTTCTTGCCTGTCTTTTGCTTGCTTTTTGGATGCGCAATCTTCCTGATCAGGTCAGAGATGTCAAATTGTTTATTGATGCTATCAGTTTCCTGCTGAGTCTTTGCGACCTTGCGGAGCGAATCTGCTTTAATGGAGTCGACGGGTATCGTCTGACTATAAGCATAACTGCTGATGCTCAAGAAGAATAATAGTGTGCAGAGGTGATGTATGGATTTCAAATTATTTATCTTTTATGACATTACTATTAGCTATTAAAACCATGATTTTAGATTATTGTTTGCTGCTAAAACCTTTAATTTGTAGTTGCAATAACAGATTAACAATTACACATATAGATGAATACCCAGCCAGACCAATCCACCATTTCTTTTGAAATTGCCAGTAGAGAGGAGCACTTTGAGCAAATTCTTAATTTACAAAACGAGAACCACTATCTTTCCATATCTGAGGACCAGCAGAAGGATGACGGCTTTGTTTTTGCGACGCATAACCTGGAAGTGCTGAAGAAAATGGCTGCGGGCGCGCCTCAGATCATAGCGCTGGCAGAGGGCGAGGTGATTGGATATAACTTATCAATGAATAAATCCATGAAAAACGATCTTCCCAGCCTTATTCCGATGTTCGAGGAGTTCAATAACTGGGAGTATAAAGGTAAGCCCTTATTAGATTACAATTTTGTGGTTGGTGGACAGGTTTGCGTTCAGAAAGACTACCGGGGCCGTGGCTTAATCAGGCAGCTCTATCAGCACACAAGAGATCTTACTTCAGAACTTTATGATTTGTGTGTTACGGAAATTTCCGTACGAAATCATAAATCCCTGAAAGCGCATCAGCGTATGGGATTTGAGATCCTGGGCACTTATAATGACGGAATAGAAAACTGGAATCTGGTGATCTGGGACTGGGAAAAATAAGCAGGCGAAGGGGTCAGAGTTTCAAATACTTTTCAGTAATTGTCCGGTCGATATTTTCACTTTCAATTTTCTCAATTCCCGTTTGGATGAGCGTATCCCCCTTTATACTCACTTTAAAAACGAAGGTTTTTCCTTCCCAGTTTTTGTTGTTGTAATAATCCAGGGATTCTGTATACTGATCGCCCTTGAGCTGATAGCGTCCACCGCCGGCATCGAAATTGTTCTTGCCTTCGGCGTCAGACTTGAGTTCATGTTTCAGGAATGCGAAATGAGAATCATTGATGATTTTGATCATCTCCTGTGTTTTTGTGTAATCAGTGAAGGTGGTCTGTCCTTTGGAAACTGTAGTTGCTGAAATCAATTTCCAGGTTCCTTTTAAGGGAATCTGTTCTTCAGCTTTTTTTTCGGTACCTGATGAGCAGGAAGAGATAATGGCGGCAGTCGTGAGAACAGACAAAACAGTTGATTTCATATATTTGGTTTGAATTTCCTGAAATATACGGAAAATACAGATCTATTGAATAAGATTCTTATATAGGATGTTCACTGCTTTTCTGAGTACCTCCCTGAAATCCCTGACCAGAAGCGGATCAGCGCCATTAGTGATGACAACAATTCCAAATTTCTCTTTTGGTTCAAAGAACATTGCGCTGTACAAACCATAAGCAGAGCCGTTATGACCAATCATTACCTTCCCGGGAATGAGATCATCAAAATTCATGATCGCCATCGCATAACCTTCTTCCTCTGAAATCTTTTTCTGCATCAGTTTTGAACTCTTTTTGGAAATGATTTTTACACCCTTGTATGTGCCATGCTGCATATGCATCGTCATGTATTTGGCCAGGTCGGTAGCACTGATCTTCATACCCCCAGTTGGTGAGAATACTGGCGTGCTTGCACCCATCACATAATTTCTTATTTCCGCAGTTCTGGGCGCATAGGCCAGTGGGGCGGCGGTAAATTTGGTGGATACGGAATCATATTCGTACAGCGTAACAAAACGTTTGGCATCTAAGGAGTCAACATGGTAACCGCCGTATAATCCCAGAGGATCAAGGATGTGATGTTTCACATAGCCGTCGAACCGCTCTCCTGAAATTCGTTCGATGACGGCACCTACCATATTGTAATTGAGGTTACAGTACTGCCATGTGCTGCCGGGTTCATTGTTACTGTAACATTTGGCGTAATCCGGGTTCCTGTCCGGGTTGATGACATCCAGGTTAAAGTAGCCCTGACTGTCGTTGATACTGGAACGGTGGGAGAGAACCATCTTCAGGGTAATCACCTTATCAGGAAATTTTGGGTTCCTTACGGTAAAACCTACCAGTTTGCTGAAGTCGTCCTCTACAGAGAGCTTCCCTGCATCGCGCAGCTGCATAATAGATGTAGCGGAAAAGGATTTTGAAATTGACGCGATTCTGAAGATATCCTTGTCACTGAGAGCAGTATTCTGTTCAATGTTTTTAAGACCGAAAGAATGTGTATAAACGATATCTTCACCTTTTACTACGGCAACTGAGATGCCCACTGCTTTCATCTCTTTCATCATGTCCTTCATTTCTCTTTCTGCCTGCTCTACCTGCGGGAAGCCCATCAGACTGATACATGAAAACATGGTCGTCAGTAAGACAAACGGTAGGGTTTTGCTGCTTGATTTTACGCTCATGGTGTGATGGTCTTTGCCTGTTCGAGATGTATTTTTAATACCGGAAGATACCTTAATGCATATTCTTTTAACTGACGGTCGGATGATTTTGCCGTCTCCTGAAAAAGTTTTATGGCCTTTTGGTGATCTCCGATGATGATTTTCAGATATGCCTGGTCAAATTCCTTTCCGGAGCTGGCAGAGAGTGTACTCATATTTGTACTGCTGCTTTTGGGGAGCATAACACCTCTTGATCCTGCGAGGTCTTTCAGGTCATTATTGGCTTTATTATAATTTTTAACTATTGTAGCCGCCAGTTTTTTAACAGCATCATTCTGTGTGTTTTTCAATGCCAGCTCATTAAGCTGTATTTCATAAATACCGCTGTTGATGGCCTGGCTGGCAAAGCGAGTCAGTGTTTCTGCTCTTTCTGCCTCAACTGCAGCCAGTGCTTCGCCGGAGATACCACTTGAGGTAGAATTTGCTGTTCCCATTGAGGGCATACCTCCGGAATTAGGAGCGGTACCACTGTTAGCCCCGGTAGGAGTGGCCCCTGTCCGTGATGTGCCATCAGTTGGTCTTGAGTTTACAGCGTCAGTTGAGGAACCTGATGTACTGGTGTTACTTGGTACCGTCATCGTTCCAGCATCATATCGTGGTAGTGAACAAGCCTGAGCAGTCAGGAAGACCAGGGCAAGCAGCGAGAACTTCATTCGATTTTTCATGGTATCTGATTTATTACCTTATATGCTATAATCGCTGTGGTGTTCAAAATGTTTTGCGCTCTGCCAACAAAATAAGCTGCCTAAAGCTGATTTTTAATGGTGTTCGCCGAATCCAGGTGTAACCTCTTCAGGGAAAGCGTTTTAATAATGTAATCTTTAAAAGTAGTGTCCCGTAACGTTCTTGCTGTTTTCTCAAGCAGGTCAATATCTTTCTGATGCTGAGCTGCCATCAGCAACATATACCGTCTGTCAAATTCTTTCCCATTATACTTGCTGATCTCCTGTACATGGGACTGGATCCTGGCAGGCATCTTTGCCGGAACTATGATATGGTTTGTTTTTGATAAAATCAGCAGTTTACTATTCGCTTTGGTATAGTCTTTCAACATCATTGCCCCGAAATTTTTCACCCTGGTACTCTGTGCATTTTGTTGCGCAATCGTACCCATAGCCATTTCCATCAGGTAACCTGCTCTATTGTTAAGGACAAGTCTGGTGATATGACTGGACGCGGTATCCATCGGGTCTTTCAGGTTGCTATCCGGGCGCTGTGGGGGCAGACTATCTGCTGTCAGCGTACTCGCATCTATTGCTGGTCTAGGTTCGGTATTACAAGCGTTAAACATAAAAACTACGATCGCAGCCAGAAGGAGTAGATTGGTGGTTTTCATCATCATTACTTCAATTCCTGATAAGGGTATAAAAATACGGTTTGTTCAGCAGCACTACAATAGCTGTGTACAGCTTACTCTAAAACCAGATATTTGCTTATATTGATTCCGGAAGAAAAAAGCTTTGGCCTAATGATGATGGCTAAATTTTACTTTATCCAAAGTCCCTGTGTTCATGAAATTCGGTTTGCTTATATTATTGTTTTTCTGCTCATTTTGTCTTTGTGCACAGCGCCTGGATGTAAAGGATTATGGAGCTATTCCAAACAGCCTCAGTGATGCTGTGCCGGGGGTCAAAAAAGCAATAGCGGCTTGTCCCCAGCAGGATGGATGTGTAATCAGCTTCCCTGAAGGAAGGTATGATTTTTGGCCTGAGCAGGCAGAAGAGCATATTTACTTTATCAGTAACTCTTCAAGCGCGGAGGAATACCCCGAAAAAAAGCAAAGGGCCGGATTGTATTTTAAAGGACTCAAAAACATGGTCATTGAGGGAAACAACTCGCTGTTTGTGTTTCATGGTAAAATGATCAGCTGGATATTTGATCACTGTGAAAAGATGCGGCTGCAAAATATCCGGATTGACTATGAGCGCCCGGGGATGTCAGAGATGACGATCATGGAGGCTACCCCGGGAAGTATTACTGTAAAGGTACATCCCGACAGTAAATTCAGGGTAAACAATGGGACAGTTGTGTGGTACGGAGAAAACTGGATCACCCAAAACTTTCATGCTGTTCTCGCTGATACTGTTACAGGGGTAAACAGGGAAGTAGAATGGGAGGCTTTTGAGCAAAGCAAAGCGGAAATACTCTATCCGCAGATTCTGAGGTTTACAGGAGTTTTTTCCGGATTTAAAGCGAGTCCCGGTCAGATACTGACTGTGCGCGACCGCTATAGGGATTATGTAGGTGCCTTAATCAACCGGTCAAAAAATGTGTACCTCCAAAATGTACACATGCAGTTTATGCATGGCCTGGGTATAATCTCCCAGTTTTCTGAAAACCTTTATTTCGATAGTGTCTTCATAGAACCGGCAAAAGGCAACGGCAGGGCGATGGCATCATCGGCAGATGGGATGCACTTTTCTGGTTGCAAGGGTCAGATCCTTATTGATCATTGCCGCTTCCGTGGTTTACATGATGATGCAGTGAATGTGCATGGAACACATTTAAAGATCACAAAATTGATTTCCCCGCGATCGGTAACACTTCGCTTTATGCACGATCAGACCTATGGTTTTGAAGCCTTTATCACTGGGGATAGCGTGGCATTTGTGCATCCTGCATCATTGCGGATCTTCGAAACCGGAGTAGTGAAAACCGCAAGGCTGATCTCAGAAAAAGAAATCCTGGTAGAATTTACTGGCGCTGTGCCTGCCGGACTGAAAGTAGGAGATGTACTCGAAAATACAAGCTGGACACCGTCCCTGACGTTGAGAAACTCCCGTATAGAAGGTACGAATACCCGGGGCCTGCTGGTGACTACAAAGAGAAAAGTCCTGGTAGAAAACAATATCTTCTTTCGCACGGGTATGCATGCCATCCTGATTGCAAATGATGCCCTAAGCTGGTTTGAATCCGGGCCGGTGACAGATGTGATGATCAGGAACAACGTCTTTGAAGATTGTGCCTATAATAACTTCCCGGATAACTATCCAATCATGATTTCGCCTCAGAACAAAAAACTGATCAAGGGTTACCAGGTGCATAAAAATATCCGGATCATCAATAATGTTTTCAGGGTATACGATTATCCTTTATTGTCGGCCGCAAGTGTCAATGGCTTAACCTTCAGCGAAAATACAATCGTACAAACTCATTTTATGCCACCTGGTAAAAAGAGACCAGTTTTTCAGTTGAAAGGCAATACAGACGTCAGGATCAGCAAAAATCATTTCTGAGCAGCCTTCGCCAAATCTTGTTCGACCCTGAACTTCACTATCCGGCTAACCAGTTCCAGCGGTAATGCCTGATCAATGGGAAACTGTACCGAACCTTTCGCATGTTTATATCCTGTGAGCTCATCAGCAAAGGCGGCAATGCCCGCTGCACCCGGGTAAAAACCAATATGGTGCTGGTATCCTGCAAAGTGAACCAGATTGCCTTTGAGCTTAAAGGTAGGGATCTGGTAGCTGATCGTCTCTGTGGCTGCCGGAGCGGCTTCCCCGATAGTTTTTCTCATTGCCTGAAGAAGCACCTGAGTTTCTTTCGGGAAAGCTGCAATATATGCATCAATAGTGGTAGGTTTTGACTGATCCGGGGTCATGAGTTTAAGCTGTTTTTACCGGTCCGATAGGCAAAACAACGCGTCCATAAACTTCGTTGAGTACGTTAGCGATCCCGGTGTAGATGGCAGAGGCACCACAAATAATTCCTTCATATCCTGCCAGGTGTTCTATAGCAGGATTACCTGTAACTTTACCTGCAACCAGTAAAAAGAACAGGATGGTCAGAGAAGCAAACACAAATTGCAATGCGCGGTTTAAGCGAAGTGTGCCAAAGAACAGCAGGAAGGTAAAAACACCCCATACAGCTAGGTAAGCAGCCATTGCTCCTGCAGAAGTTGGGGCAACCCAGCCCAGCTTAGGCATCACCAACAGGCCAACCAGCGACAGCCAGAAGAATCCGTAGGAGGTAAATGCAGTGAGTCCGAAAGTGTTGTTCTTTTTTGCTTCGATAATCCCGGCGATCACCTGCGCCAGTCCGCCATAAAAGATGCCCATTGCGAGGATCATTGAGTTCATCTCAAAAAATCCGGCATTGTGAATGTTCAGCAGCACGGTAGTCATGCCAAAAGCACAAAGTCCTAATGGTGCTGGATTCGCAGTCTCGTTCACCACGGCTACAATTTGGGGAGTAGTTTCTGTCATACAAGTAATAGTATTTGGTTAAATTTCTAATCCTAAATATAACAAATTATGTCGCGGAAATGCAAATTTACTGGATCTGCCGCTGCGCTTGTAATTTATGATAAGTGACATAAGAGATGATCAGCAGAACAAAGAAGACCACAGGGAAATACCACATTGATGCAAGCCCGTCAACGGCAAGATGGGCAATAGCGGCGGAGATAAAATCGATCCCGAATGCCACATATACCCATTCCTTAATCATTCTTGGAAAAAAAGGAAGGATGAGGATAATGCCCCCGATAAATTTCCCAATACTCAGCTCATAATGAAACCATAGCGGAAGACCCAGATGTGAAGTGCCTTCCAGGGCCATTTTACTGCCAATGTAAAAGATTCCAGGTAGGATAAATGCAGCAATAATACCCGTGCTGACCCAATAAAGGATTTTTGTGCTTTTGTTTGTTGAACTCATAAAAGATTATTTAAGGTTTGATAAATATAATTCGTCATCACACGATTACAGCGGTGCAGAAAAGCCAATGAAGAGGGTGGAATGAGACAATTTTTAACATTTTTTAACATATATATCTGACATTTTTTTATTGAAAAATGGATATACTTTATAAGTTTGCCGTATCTAAAAAGTAAAGGATTAATGGAAGAATTAAATTCATCGTATACAACGGATATCAGGGCTGTGAATGAAATGATACAGCGTGAGAGTGCTTTTGTGGATCTTTTGAAAATGGAGATGGACAAGGTGATTGTCGGTCAGAAATATATGGTAGAACGCCTGCTGATCGGTTTACTTGCCGATGGGCATATCCTGCTGGAAGGTGTCCCGGGGCTCGCGAAAACTCTCGCTATCAATACTTTGTCAAAAGCGATACAGGCCGATTTCAGCAGAATTCAGTTTACGCCAGACCTGCTGCCGGCGGATGTGATCGGAACGATGATCTACAACCAGAAGAAAGAAGAATTTGTGGTAAGACAGGGGCCGATATTCTCGAACTTTATTCTTGCCGATGAGATCAACCGTGCTCCGGCCAAGGTTCAGAGTGCTTTGCTCGAAGCCATGCAGGAAAGACAGGTGACCATTGGCGACCAGACTTTTCCGCTGCCTGCGCCCTTCCTGGTGCTGGCCACGCAAAACCCAATTGAGCAGGAGGGAACGTACCCTTTGCCTGAAGCACAGGTAGACCGTTTCATGCTGAAGGTGGTGATCGGTTATCCAACCAAAGAAGATGAAAAAAGAATTGTAAGGGCAAATATCGCCCCTGGCGGAATGCTGAAACCTAATGCCATTGTACACCCCGATGATATTATCAGGGCACGTAAGGTGGTGAAAGAGGTATACATGGACGAAAAGATAGAACAGTATATCATAGATATCGTTTTTGCCACGCGTTTCCCGGATCAGTATAAACTGGAGAACTATAAAAACCTGATCAGTTTCGGGGCCTCACCAAGGGCAAGTATCAACCTGGCATTGGCGGCGAAGGCTTATGCTTTTATCAAGCGAAGAGGTTATGTAATTCCTGAAGATGTAAGAGCAATCTGCCATGACGTACTGAGACACCGTATCGGGCTGACATATGAGGCCGAAGCGGAGAACATGACTACTGAAGATATCATTACCGGTATTTTAAATGCAGTAGAAGTACCTTAACAGTCATTCCTGTAATCTATTATGGCAAGAGACACCAAAGAGCTGCTAAAAAAAGTACGCAAGATTGAGATCAAAACCCGCGGACTGAGCAACCACCTGTTTTCTGGAGAGTACCACTCTGCTTTTAAGGGTAGAGGTATGGCTTTCAACGAAGTAAGGGAGTACCAGGCTGGAGATGAAATCAGGACGATCGACTGGAATGTGACGGCGCGTTTTAACCACCCTTATGTGAAGGTGTTCGATGAAGAGCGGGAGCTGACAGTGATGATCCTGATGGATGTGAGCGGATCTGAAAACTTCGGTACGCAAAATCAGCAGAAACAGGATCTTGCTACAGAACTTTGTGCAGTACTGGCATTTTCTGCGATTCAGAACAATGATAAGGTAGGGGTAATATTTTTTTCAGACCGTATTGAAAAGTTTATCCCTCCAAAAAAAGGACGCAGCCATATTTTAATGATTATCAGGGAGCTGATCGATTTCAGACCGGAGAGTAAGGGTACGGATATTGCCGAAGCGCTGCGCTATTTTACGGGTGCCATCAAGAAGAAATGTACAGCCTTTATTTTGTCTGATTTTATGAGTCCTGCATTTGAGCAGCAACTGAAACTAGCCAATAAGAAACACGATGTGATCGCTTTACGCCTGTATGATAAGACAGAAGAGGAGTTTCCGGATCTGGGACTGATCCCGGTGAAGGACGAAGAATCGGGAATGCTGTCCTGGGTGAATACCAGCGATAAAAAGGTCCGGGATGCTTTCCGGGCCGAGGCAGGGAAAAGAAATGCCTTGCTGAAAGATATATTCACCAAATCTGGTGTAGACTTTACTTCAATAGGCACACATGAATCTTACATAAGCCCATTGAGATCACTATTTAAAAAGCGGGAACGCAAACGTTAACAGAATATATGACCAAGCATTTTAAATATATCCTGGTATTCCTGGTTGTCTTTGGTATGAAGGCGGCTGCACAGGATATCCGTGCGGTTGCCAAACTGGATCAGTCGGCCATTCGTATTGGCGACCAGACGAAGTTGCACCTTACGATTTACCAGCAGGCAAAGGATCAGTTTAGCTTTCCTGCACTGGCCGATACCCTTGCGGGAAAACTGCAGATCGTAAGCACTGCTGCGCAGGATACGATCCGTGATCAGAACAATCCTGAGAAAATTACTGTGACCAAAAGTTTTGTAATCACTGGTTTTGATGCCGGAACCTATACGATTCCTTCGTATGAGTTTAAGGGCAAGGCGGGATTGCTGAGGACAGAACCGCTGCAGCTGCTGGTGCAAACAGTGAAGGTGGATACTACAAAAGCAATTTTTGATATCAAGCAACCGCTGGCTGTATCATATACTTTTACCGACTGGCTGAAAGACAACTGGCAGCTGGTGTTGTTTCCTTTGCTGGGGATACTGCTGATTGTCGCTGCGGTGTATTACTGGCTGAAGCGTAAGAAGGATGTACCGGTAAAAACTGTCCCTAAACCAGGTTTGCCTGCACATACAGTGGCGCTGGATCAGTTGAAGGCGCTGAAGGAGAAAAAATTATGGCAGCAGGAGCAGGTTAAGGAGTATTACAGTGAGCTTAGTGATGTGCTGCGTGAATATATCGAGAAAAGATATGCGATCAAAACGTATGAAAAAACTACTGATGAGATCCTATCCGGGTTGAAATATGCTGATATCACAGCTGAAAACAAAGCTACGGTACAGGACTTGCTTACCCTGGCTGATTTGGTGAAGTTTGCAAAACAGAAACCTGTAGCGGTAGAAAACGAACGCAGCATCGAAGATGCCATGCTTTTTGTATCAGCAACCAGGAAAATCATTACAGAGGGAGGTGCCGGTGTTTAGGGAGACAGAATTTGCTAATCCTGGTTTTTTCTGGCTGTTGCTGCTGATTCCGGTAATGGTGGCTTATTACATCTGGAGGGAGCAAAAGTTACAGGGAAGTCTGAGTATTTCTGCCGTCAGCGGGTTTTCGCTGGCCAATAAGAGTATCATTCCGCGGTTGCGCCACCTCGGACTGGTGCTGAGGTCGCTGGCATTGCTGGCACTGATCATTGCTTTGGCCCGTCCACAGTCGGCTTTAAGCTGGCAAAATTCCACTACACAGGGTATCGACATTGTAATCGCTTCAGATATCTCCGGCAGTATGCTGGCTGAAGATTTTAAGCCCAACAGGCTGGAAGCGGGGAAAAATATTGCTATAGATTTTATCAAGGACAGACCTGACGACAGGATCGGCCTTGTGGTATTCAGTGGCGAGGCTTTTACACAATGTCCGCTAACGATCGACCATGATGTGCTGATCAATGTGTTTTCTGCGGTTAAAAACGGAATGGTAGATGACGGAACGGCCATAGGTATGGGATTGGCGACAGCGGTTAACAGGCTGAAAGACAGTGAAGCTAAAAGCAAGGTGGTGATTCTGTTAACTGACGGTTCAAATAACGTAGGCTCTATCCCCCCGGTAACGGCCGCGGAAATTGCAAAACAGTTTAATATCAGAGTATATACAGTGGGTATTGGTACTAGGGGATATGCGCCATATCCGGTGCAAACCCCGGAGGGTATCCGCTACCAGAATATGCCTGTAGATGTTGATGAAGGAACGCTGACTAAAATTGCCCGTACCACGGGAGGAAAATATTTCAGGGCTACCGACAATCAAAAATTGAAAAACATTTATGAACAGATCGATAAATTGGAAAAGGCGAAGATCGACGTGACACAGTATCATAAAAAAACTGAGGTATTTTTGCCCTTTGCACTAATTGCACTGGTTCTTCTACTCTCGGAGTTTATACTTAAAAATACTTTGCTGAAGGGGGCTTTAACATAATAGGATGTTACGTTTTGCACATATAGAATTCTTGTGGGGGCTGGCGGCTATCCCATTGCTGGTTATTCTGTTTCTGGTTGTCAGCAGATGGAAAAAGAAAGCTCTTGCGCGACTGGGAGACCGTAAGGTAGTAGATATGATTATCCCTGAGGTATCATTCTCAAGGCCCTGGCTCAAGTTTATTCTTTTTATTATCGCTTACGTGCTGCTGGTGATAGGTATCGCCGATCCGCGGATTGGTTCCAGGGTGGAGGAGGTTAAACAGAAGAGTGCAGACCTGATGATACTGCTGGATGTTTCCAACAGTATGCTGGCTCAGGACATCGCCCCCAGCAGGCTTGAAAATGCGAAACGCTCCATCGCACAGCTGATCGACAATCTGCACAATGACCGTATAGGAATTATTGTCTTTGCCGGCGAAGCTTATGTACAGCTGCCTGTAACGACGGATTATTCTGCTGCCAAATTGTTTCTAAATACTATTACTCCGGATATGGTGCCCACGCAGGGAACGGCGATAGGTGCGGCAATAGATCTGGGAATGCGGTCGCTTGATTTCAAGAATGGGACGGGTAAAGCAATGATCGTAATTACAGATGGTGAGAACCATGAAGATGATGCTGTGGCAGCTGCTAAAAATGCCGCGGATAAAGACGTTATGATCAATGTGATCGGGATTGGCTCCCTGCAAGGAGCGCCGATGCCTGTCTATGAGAACGGAAAGGAGAAAGGTTTCCGTACAGACAGCCTGGGCAAAACTGTGTTGAGCAAGCTGAATGAAGAGATGGGCAAAGAGGTGGCTATCGCTGGAAAAGGAGCTTACGTGAGGGCCACCAATGCCAATGGTGGTATGGAGATCGTGCGTGACCAGATAGCCAGGGTGCAGCGTAAAACAGTAGATTCACGGAATTACAAGGATTATGAAGACCGCTTCCAGTTCTTCCTGGGACTGGCCCTGATCGTTTTATTGGCAGAGTTTTTTATCTCTGCCCGCAAAAGCCAGCGTCTCAGCAATGTGAAGCTGTTTGAAGTGAAGTCGCCTACACCGGCTGCAGGAATGAGACCAAGTCAGAACAGGATCAACACGGGAAGGAGCAGATAAATTGATAAACATGAAGTATTTACTGATCATATCATTGTTTTTATTACAGACTCCCCGGCTGTTTGCACAGCAGGGGAAACGTTATATCAAAAAGGGCAATGATCTGTATAAACAGCAGAACTATGCCGAAGCAGAGGCTAACTATCGTAAATCTGTGTTGCAGAAAACTCAGAATCCCCAGAAGGGGCAAGCGATTGAAGGAAATTTCAATTTAGGAGATGCCCTGTATAAACAAAAGAAATTTGCAGATGCAAGGGAACAGTTCAGCCAGATTGCCGGCTCTCCGGAACAGAGCAGGGATGTAAAAGCACAGGCATATCACAACCTCGGAAATTCCTTTGTCAATGATAAAAAGCTGGAAGAAGGGATAGCTGCGTATAAAAAAGCACTGCTTAACAATCCAAAGGACGAGCAAACGCGCTATAATCTTGCCTATGCGCAGGAAATGCTGAAAAAACAGCAGCAGCAGAACAAGGATAATAAGGACAAGAATAAGGATCAGAAGAATAAGGATAACAAAGACAAAAAAGAGCAGGATCAGAAGAATCAGGACAAAAAAGAGCAGGATAAGGATAAAAAGGATCAGCAAAATAAAGATAAGGATCAAAAGGACCAGAAACAGGAGCCAAAACCTCAGCCCGGTCAGTTGTCTAAGGAGGATGCCCAGCGCATGCTGGATGCGATGAATAACAATGAGAAGCAGACGCAGGATAAATTGAAGAACAAGAAATTCAAAGGAGAAAAAGTACGTGTCGCTAAAGACTGGTAATACTGTTATGTATCAAAAAATGAATTATATCCTGATACTGCTGCTTTTTTGTACAAACCTGTCGTTTGCACAGGATCTGAAATTTACAGCAGCGGTAAGTTCGGCACAGGTTGCTACCGGAGAGCAGTTTGAAGTGCAATTTGCAGTAAATGGAAATGGTGATCGCTTTACACCGCCCAGCTTTGAAGGTTTCCAGGTGCTTTCGGGGCCCAATGTGTCAAACAGTATGACCTCCATCAATGGCAATACGACAATCAGTATTGCCTACAGTTATATTCTTGCTGCGATCAAAGAGGGTAGTATCACTATTGGTTCTGCCAGCATGACCGTTAATGGCAAACGTCTGCAGACAAATCCCATACGCATGACTGTAGTTAAAGGGCAGCCTGTCCAGCAAAATCAGGGTCGGAATGCAGCCGATAACACTATTACTGATGGAAGTACTGCAGATCTTTCCAAATCCCTGTTTCTCCGTGCTGTGGCTGATCAGACGACTGTATATCAGGGGCAGCAGGTGCTGCTCAGTTATCGCCTGTACACGCGTGTAGGTATTGTTGACAGCAGACTGGATAAATTGCCGGACCTCACGGGTTTCTGGAGCCAGGATGTGAAAGAAAACCAGCAGCAGGCGCAGTGGAGGGTAGAAACTTACAAAGGTCAGAAATATAATGTTGCAGATGTGCGCCAAAGCATTCTGTTCCCGGAGCATTCGGGTGATATCAAGATCGCTCCCTTTGAGATGACTTTTATAGCAAGGGTGGCGGAACCTTCCAATGATATCATGGACCAGTTTTTCGGAAGCCCGTACAAGGATGTCAAACACAACACGAAAAGTGCGCCGCTGGTGATTCATGTGAAACCCCTGCCGGAAAATGGTAAGCCTGCAGGATTTACCGGTGCCGTAGGCAAGTTTAGTATGACGGCAGATCTCGATAAAACTGAATTGAAAGCCAATGAATCGCTCACGTATAAGGTAAGAGTTACCGGCTCCGGAAATATCAAATTGCTGAAAGACCTGAGTGTGAATTTTCCGCCTGATTTTGAGAAGTATGATCCCAAGATTACTGATACGGTTACCGAGACTGCAAAGGGTGTTTCGGGTAGCCGTCTATATACTTTCCTGGTTATTCCGCGGCATCAGGGTGAGTATACGATTGACCCGGTACAATTTTCTTATTTTAATCCCTCAACAGGTAAATATGTGGTGCTTTCCGGCAGTCCCTTTAAAGTGAAAGTAAATAAAGGAACAGCAGAAAGCAATGTGACTGCTTTCGCTGCTGCAGGTAAGGAAGAAGTAAAAGTACTGGATAAAGATATCAGGTATATCAAGACTGGCGATGCTGGTTTAAGTGATATCGGAAAGGGTTTTTACAAATCCTTCTGGTATTTTCTGTTGCTTGCTGCAGGACCGGCATCCTGTGTAGCTGCGTTTATTTACAGGAATAAGCAGCGTATCGCAAATAGTGACGTGGTCAAAATGAGAAGCCGCAAAGCAGGGAGGGTAGCCGCCCGCCATTTGGCCAGTGCTGAGAAACATCTGGGTGACAGGAACGAATTTTATGAAGCTGTCTTTAAAGGCTTGTATGGTTATCTAAGTGATAAGCTGAATATCTCTGTAGCAGAACTCAACAGGGAAAACATCGCTGATGAACTCCATGTACGAAAGCTTGATCCACTGCTGACTGCGGAACTTCTCACTACATTGGATACTTGCGAAATGGCACGTTATTCGCCTGTGACCTCTATGTCTGAGCAGGAAATTCTGCAAAAATCAAAAAATATTATCAATCGCATTGAAGATGAAATCTAAACGCAGCTCAGGGACATTAATTTTTTGGATCGCGCTGTTGCTGCCCATGCTTACTTACGCCGGCGGACAACCTGACAGTCTGTTTAAGCAGGCCAATGCGCAATATGCAAAAGCGCAGTACACTGAGGCACTAAACAATTATCAAAAGATCATTGCCGGTGGAAAGCATTCTGCAGCAGTGTATTTCAATATGGGTAATGCCAGCTATAAACTGGCGGATCTGCCATCGGCAATGCTGTATTATGAAAAGGCTCATCAACTTGCGCCCAACGACGAAGATATCAATGCGAATATCAGGCTTGGCAATTCGAAAATCCGGGATAAAATTGAAGAGGTGCCGGAGTTTTTCATGAACCGCTGGTGGACTTCCATTTACCTGAGTTACACTGCCAATACGATAGCGTTAATCAGCTTGTTATTCGCCTTTGCAGGCTCAGCCTTATTAATAGTTTACTTCTTTGCTCATCGCAGAGGGATCAAAAAGACCGCTTTTTTTTCCAGTCTGACTTGTTTTGCTTTGGGGCTCTTTGCAATGTTTATTCTGAGCCGTCAGGTTAGTTATTTTGAACAGCAGTACGGAATCGTATTCCATAGTCCGGTTTATGTGAAAAGTGAGCCTGCTGAAGGTTCCCGTTCACTGGTGCTGATCCATGAGGGATTGAAGGTACGAATTATCGATGTTGGACAAAACTGGGTAAAAGTAAGGCTGGCAAACGGGAGCGAAGGCTGGATCAAATCTGCAGATCTCAGAGAGATCTAAGGTTTTTCTGGTAAAACTTTCATGTTCAATATACTTTGTGCAAAGTCCTGTGTTTCCCTTTCTACAGATGGAATATCTCCCGATAATAACGCTGAAGCAATGGGATGAACTCCTGTTTTCGGCAGGCTGAGTTTTCTCTTTAATGCTGCAGGGGTCCCCAATTGTTCAAACATATCCAGCATCGCATCTACCCTTACTGTTTTGTCCTGATGCGCTTCATCCTTGTAGTAGTAGAGCATCAGTACTGGCTGCTTAATTTTCGCGAAGATATCAGGTCTGCTGGTAGTTTCCACAAATTCTTCAAGTTGAGGCAGCGCCTCCACCCGGTATTGGTTATACCAGTATTTTAACACTTCAGGTTCTTTATCATTGTTCCTGACATAATCTCCACCCTTCACCAGTCTGGCAATCTGCAGGCCCCAGGGGTCATTGAGCAGCCAGGCTGCGCTGTTATTGATTCGGATATTGGGAGAATAGAGCACAAGCGCATTTACTTCAGGATATGTTGCGGCAAGCCGGAGTGCTAGGAGGGCGCCGTTGGAAGTACCCATCAGGATTACCTTTTTCCCGATTTTTCTACCTATGGCATAAGCCTCACGTGCCGAAGTCCATATATGATCCGGTGTAAAATCCAGCATGGCATCTTTATTATTAAGTCCGCTGCCGGTCAGACGCGCGAGATACAGGTTGCAACCAAATTTCTTTGCAAAGTTACGGTGTACCGGCTCTGCTTCGCCCTGACTTGCGCCAAAACCATGGATGTAGACTACTGCATATTCTGTTTGCCCTTTGTTTAAGCTGTCTGCCCACACGATCCTGGCCTGATTATCTGGTTTGACGGGAAGGGCGGCCTCATTTGAGCTGATATGTTTCTCCAGTTTATCAATGTCCTCAGGTAGTGCCGGCAGTGATTGGTCGTAAACTGGGGTTGTAGGTTTTGGCCCTGCAACATAAGCCATAAGAAGCAGAATTACCGCAATAGCATAATAAGCCTTTTCATTTTTCATAAACTAAAGGTCTGCAAAAGGAAATATATGTAACATAGCCGAAGGTGGTGATAATCAGGTGCTGTGTTTATCTCTGAAAAACAGCGATTTTTTCTCGATACCCAGTTTTTTCATTCTTGAACTGAGTGTAGATGAGTTGATCTCCAGGATCTCTGCCGCGCCGCCCTGTCCGTATATTTTCCAGTCGCAGCGCTCCAGTACGGCCAGGATATGATCTCTTTCGTTTTCTGTAATGGTTTTCATGCTACCATGCTGTTGTTGCTGCATGCCGGAATGATGATGGGGAGAGAGTTGCAGCGAACAGATGGTATTGCCGGTAGCCAGGAGGACACTCCTTGCCATCAGGTTTTCCAGTTCCCTTACATTGCCGGGCCAGTCGTAACTGATCATCTCCCGTAATACCTCCTCAGAGATTGCAGTGATCTGCTTTCCTTCTCTGCTGGCGTGTGCTCGCAGAAAGTGATTGGCGAGCAGGGGAATATCTTCCCTGCGTTTCCGCAGCGGTGGCAGGGTAACCGGGAAAACGTTGAGCCTGTAGTACAGATCCATCCTAAATCTGCCCGAGGCTATCTCTTCTTCCAGATTACGGTTGGTGGCAGCGATGATACGTACATCAATATTTTTCTTTTTACCGCCTATAGGTTCTATCTCTTTCTCCTGCAGTACCCTGAGAAACTTGACCTGCAGATCCAGTGGCAGTTCGCCCACTTCGTCGAGGAATATTGTTCCCTGATCTGCCTGTTCAAACTTTCCCGTTCGTTTGTCGGTAGCACCCGTAAAAGCACCGCGTTCATGCCCAAATAACTCTGATTCGATCAGGCTCGCCGGAAGTGCCGCACAATTGACTACAATGAAGGGCTTCTTTTTACGTGGGGAAAGCTGATGTATGCAATGTGCCACCAATTCCTTTCCTGTACCGCTCTCTCCTAAAATCAAGGCGGAGGTGTCTGAGGGAGCAATGATCTTCACATTTTCCAGCAGCTCCTGCATGGGCTTGCTATTTCCGACAATTCCTTGAAACTCCTGTCCCATTGAGGAGGAGGGTGATTTGGATTGTACAATCTTCAGGTATTCAGCTTCTCTTTTCTGCTGATGGAGGTACCAGGCCACATCCAGCATGACCAGGACATCCTTTTCACGAAAAGGTTTTACGAGAAAACCGTATGGCCTGGTAGATTTTGCCGCATTGAGTACTTGCTTATCGGAGTTGGCGGATAAAAATACGAAGGCTATATTTCTATCATTCAATATTTTCGCGAGGTCGATACCTGTCAGTCGCCCCTTCAGCTGTATATCGAGCAAAACCAGGTCTGGCTGTCCGCGGTCGATGACTTCCAGTGCTTCTGCAACAGAGCCTGCGATAGGGCAGACCTGATATCCTGACTTCTTTAAAATAATCTTTAAATTATTGGCTTCAATAAACTGATCTTCTACAATAAGAATTTTAGCTTGCATTTCAACCTCCTTTTCTGAAAATGAAAAATATGGGTTTTGCGACACCTGTGCAAAATCCTATCAAATATAATCGTTCTTATCAAATATAGAGTACAGTTGTAAAATGATATTTTCGTAAGCGATAAATCGTTTAATGTTTATATTGCCGACATACCTGAAAACTATGAAATTATACACATCTGTACTGCTGCTGGCATTGGCCTTTTCGGGCTGTAAGCATAAAGAAGAAGGAAAAATCTATACGCCCAGGGGTCTAAAAGAGAAAGAAAATTTTAACGAATTCCATAAGGGAGCTGAAAAATCCCTGGCTATTTATACGTATACGGATAAGGAAAGTTCCGGCGAAAGCCCTGACAAGGAATTGTTTGGTCTAAAATTCAGAGATACCACTGTTCGCATACAGATTCATCCATCAGATAAAGAAGCCGTTTCGGATCATTTTGCGATGGCTGAATTTCTGAATACCCAGAAAACTGCCGTGTTGGTACAGATTGCTGACCAGTCGGGATTGGTGGCACCATTCTATCTGATTTCGGTGAAGGATGGCGGTCTGGATGTAGTCAGCGTTTACCGGCCATCCAGCGGGAAAGGTGATAAGCGCTTTACAAAAGGACTCAGCAGAATTGGCCGTTCCGGTTATCTGATCAACAATGATTTCTTTATCACGACAGTAGATGCCAGAGTTTATCCCCTGACGAGGCAGAATCCGGACGAAAGAATCCAGGGTATCCACTTGTTAAATTCAGCTGATAAGAAGACGCTGGTATTTCTCGTATCTTCTTCGCTATACCAGATTCATTACCCAACCGGGGAGGTATATACACAGAAACTTTCTGCTGACCTGCCAAAAACACCTGAACAGGTATTTCCCTGGATACAGAATAATTACAGCTGGCAAACCAATGCCAAAGGGATCTCTTTTCTGAAGAAAAATAAAGATGACGAGAGGATCATAGACATCAGAGAGTTTAAAAAGTCGTAAATTGGCAAAGCTGGGGCTTGATTTTTGACGCCAGTAATTTTGTGGTTATTTGAGTCATTTGTGAGGACTTCGGGAATTATTTCTCCCATAGTGGGGTATTTTATCTCTTGATAGTCGTTTTCATCAAACATTTTAATTATCATTGTATTAAAATTTAATGAGATGGATTACGGCCTCTTACTTCGGAATATAGCCAGATATATAAAACTTGATAAAGACGAGGAAGAATACCTTATTCCCTTGTTAATGTCCAAAAAAGTACGGGCAAACGAAGTATTACTGGAAGCCGGTGATGTAAATCAAATGGTAATTTTCGTAACCGGAGGTTGTTTGAGAAGTTATGCGCTGGATAATAATGGTTTTGAACATATTCTTCAGTTTGCACCTCCCGGATGGTGGATCGTTGATATGCTGAGTTTTATTACTCAGGAACCATCGAGATTAAACATAGATGCGATTGAAGACAGTGAGATCATCTATCTTTCCAAATCTGATTTTGATACCATCTACCTGGAAGTTCCCAAATTTGAACGTTTCGGAAGGATACTCACGATGAACGGAATGGCTACTTTCCAACACAGGCAAATTGACAATGTGAGCCTGAGCCCGGCAGAGCGCTACATCAAATTTTGTAAATTATATCCATCCCTGATAAGGGACCTGCCCTTACAACAGATTGCATCCTATATTGGGGTATCCACAGATTTTCTGAGCAAAATGCTCAGTACTGCTGAATTTAAATAGCAACTTAATTACTGATCTTCTTTGAATACCAGCAAAGGCAGGTGTGTGCGGTAAGCCAGATTCCTGGTGAGGCTGCGGTGAAATATACGCTCAAAAAAACCATATTCTTTTGGTACGGTAATGAGCAGGTCCATCGTGTTCTCATCAGCAAAGTCAAGGATACCTTCTTCCACATTTTCATGGTCAGTATAGTAGTACTTCACCTCTTTTTCGCTCCAGATCTGATGGAGTTCTTTCAGTTCTTCCCTGGCCTCAGGATCAGGTTCTTCCTCAACTCTGTTGACATATAATATGGAAAGGGCTGCTTTCAGCTGGCTGACGAAAGTATTGATCGGGAAAACCGGAATGGTTTTCGTCACATTTTTCAGGTCGCACGCAAAAACTGCATTCTTGATTTTTTTGTATACGGCCTGCTGAGGGATAACTAACAGGGAAGTATGTGTTTCCTTTGCAACAGCGATGGTATTACTGCCTACCAGAACTTTTTCAATTTCACTTTTTCCGGCCATGCCCATTACGATGAGGCCAATGTGCTGCTGTTCTGTGATCAGGTTTACGGCAGGTATAAGGGGTCTGCCATCTGACAGGATCTCCACAGTAGTCTGTTCGTATACTAAGCTACTGAGTTCTTCTTTAAGGCGGAGTAATTGTTTCTGACTGTCTTTCTGGGAATGCAGCATCTCTGCTGAAACCGGCGCAATGGTGGTAGTCACAAGAGGAATACAGTCATGGGAATGGTATATGATCAATGCAGAACATTTAAGCTGATGGGTTAAACCGGCAGCGTACCTGGCTGCATTTAATGCAGATTCAGAAAAGTCTGTCAGTACCAGTATTTTTCCTCCGCCATGGAGGTGTTGAAGGTGATCGTCTATTGCATTTTCCAGCTGATGGAATTGCTCGTCGCTGAGGCTGCGCTGGCCCTGATTCTCTATTGTCCAGGTACCGGAAGTGGAGCGTAGTAATCGAATGGGGTCGGGCTCGCCCGTAATCATTTCAACTTTAAATCTTTGCAGGCGTGCTGATGCCGTTACAATAGCATCAAGTTCAAGGTTTCCTGCATTAAATTTTATAGAGAATGTTCTCATCACAATATATATTAATATAATGAAGCTATTAGCATGCCTGGTTTAATTCCTGAGAAATTGCATGAATATAGTTATAAAGATAACAAGTATTGTATTAATTGGTTTTAAGCTGCTGTGTTTTGTATATTGCCATTAACTGCATGGCGGATGATTGATCTGAACTGATATCCAGGCGTATATTTATGAGAAGATTTCTATTTTTTGTTTTAATTCTAATAGCCAGTCTGAAAGCTGCAGCTCAAACTCAGCAGGAACAACAGCGCATACAGGCACCATTGCTCCGGTTTTTTGATGCGATGGCAGCTATACAGCCAGAGGCGCTGAGGGCAGAGGTAACCCCTGATTTCTATCTGCTGGAAAATGGCAAGATATGGAATACAGATTCCCTGACCAATTCCATGAACCGATATAAAGGATTAGAGTTGAAAAGAGTCAACAAGCTGGATTTTCTGAAAACAGAACAGATCGGAAATACCTCGCTTGTATCTTATCACAATACGGCAGAGCTAAACTATAAAGGGAAACAATTTACCATCAGGTGGCTGGAGAGTGCTGTATTACTAAAAGACAAGGGAAACTGGAAGATTAGATTTTTGCATTCAACTGAATTAAAGCCTGTTGCAGAATCTGTCCACTGAAAATATCATTGTTACAAACTTTATGGCGTATATAGCGTTAAGGTATATTATTTTCCTTATCACCAGCAAAAAGACCTTATAATTTAATTCATATGAGAAAGTATCTATTCCTGATCTTGTGTCTCCTTCCCGCTTATCTGTCAGCACAGAATACGCCCACCATGCTACCGCAAAACAATATTGTAAGGGATACTACACATCAAACCGATCTGATAGATGTTTATAAAAGTATTTTTCGTGTCACACCAAAAAAGATCAGGACTGAGGACGGTAAGAGAATCTATTTTTCTTTTTTGCCTGTGGGAGGTTCAGCCCCGGGAGGAAGTGGCAATGCATTGGTAACCAGTACCACCGCTGCAATATACCTGGGTAACCGTCGTACCACAAATATTTCCAGTGCTACCTTTACGCCTTACTGGAACTTTGGAAGCCGGTTTGGTTTACCACTGCGTTCCAGTGTCTGGTTGCCGGATAATGCCTGGGTGATCCAGGGAGATATCCGCTTTCTGCGCTATCCGCAATATACCTGGGGATTGGGTAGCAGCCGAAGTAATGACGACAATGTCCTGGTCAACTATAACTATATCCGCTTTTATCAGAGAGCACTCAAACGTATCGAACCTTACCTTTTTGCGGGTGTAGGGTACCATCTGGACTACCATTCCAGTATTGCCAGTGATGATCCTGCAATAAGCCTGCAAGAATTTACCGGGTATAATTATGGCATCAAGGGGAATTCTGTTTCTTCGGGAATCAGTCTGAATCTTCTATACGATACCAGAAATAACTCCATTAACCCGCTTCCGGGTGCCTACGCAAACCTGGAATACCGTATGAACCCTTCCTTCCTCGGAAGTCACGATAGCTGGTCTTCGGTATTCCTGGACGTGAGGAAGTACTTTTCTATGAATCCTGCGAATAAAAACCAGCAGAACCAGCTCGCCTTTTGGTCGTATTTATGGAGTTCACTGAGCAACAAGACACCTTATCTGGACCTGCCAAGTATAGGATGGGACCCCTACAACCGCTCAGGAAGGGGAATCGACCAGAACCGTTACCGTGGGAAAACCTTATTTTACTTTGAAGGAGAATACCGGAGAGACATTACAGAAAATGGTTTGCTGGGGTTTGTAGTTTTTGCCAATACAAATACCGTAAGTGGCTCCGGCTCCTTCTTGAAATCATGGCATCCCGCTGCCGGTACAGGAATGAGGGTTAAGTTCAACAAGGGATCAAATACGAATATCGGCATTGATTACGGCGTTAGTAAAGGCTACAGCAGGGTGATTTTTAGTCTCGGAGAAGCTTTTTAGGCGAGCTTGTCAGCAGATAAATAAAGCATAAAACTAAATATAACTATATGATTTACGGTAAACCTTTTAAAGCAGGAGTAATGCTCGCGCTCATGATTGCTGCTCAGCCTGCCCTGCGGGCACAAACATCAAAAGCCAGCAGTATATTTGATGGCAAAACACTTAACGGTTGGAAAAAAACTGCCGGTAGTGCCACCTATGAGGTAAAGGATGGCGTCATTATTGGCACAACAGTAAATGGCACAGGTAATTCTTTTCTGGCTACAGAGAAAGAATACAAAGATTTTGTGCTGGAGGTAGATGTGATGCTGGAAAGCGCGAAAGGTAATTCCGGGGTTCAGGTGAGAAGTCATTTCGACCCTGAAGGGAATAATGGGAAGGGAAAGGTATATGGTAAACAGGCGGAGGTTGATCCAACAGACAGGAAATGGAGTGGTGGGGTGTACGATGAAGCCCGCAGGCAATGGCTATATCCTTTAACCCTGAATCCTTCTGCCGGAAATGCATATCAGCACAATGCTTATAATCACCTGAAGATAGAATGTATCGGTAATGAAATGAAGACATGGATTAATGACGTTCCTGCGGCTTATGTGATTGATACGCTGGATCATACCGGCTTTATCGCACTGCAGGTGCACGGCATTACAGAAGCTTCTGAAGCCGGTAAAAAGGTGTATTTTAAGAACATTAAAATACAGACGGCCGGAATTAAGCCCTCAGCATTCCCATCAGGGATTTACGTGGTCAATTATACGCCAAATACCTTGAGCAGTTACGAGAAAAAAGAAGGCTGGGAATTGTTGTTTGACGGCAAAAGCAATAAAGGCTGGGTAGGTGCGAATAAAAATGTATTTCCTTCAAAGGGCTGGAGCATCGCCAATGGCTTACTGAGCGTACTGCCTGCTGAAGGGAAAGAATCTACAAATGGTGGAGATATTGTGAGCACGGGAACCTATGGAGCATTTGACTTGTCTTTCGAATTTCAGCTTACACCAGGGGCTAACAGTGGCGTAAAATATTTCGTGACCTTAAAGGAGCAAACTGCCGGCTCAGCTATTGGCCTTGAATATCAGGTGCTCGATGATGCCCTGCACCCGGATGCCAAACTTGGTCGTGATGGAAATCGTACGCTGGCTTCTTTATATGATTTGATTAAAGCAGATAAACCTTCGCGTTTTGTGCATCCCATAGGACAATGGAACAACGGCAGGGTGGTGGTTTATCCCGATAACAGGGTTGAGCACTACCTGAACGGGATAAAGGTTTTAGAATATCAGCGTGGTTCTGCTGCCTTCCGGGAACTGGTAGCTATGAGTAAGTATAAAGACTGGAAGGAGTTTGGTGAAGCAAAAGAAGGCCATATCCTGCTGCAGGACCATGGTAATAAAGTAAGTTTCAGAAGTATTAAAATCAAAAAATTGAAATAGAATCTGAACTTTTCTTTTGTTAACTACGTAATAATTGTATAGCAGTATACTGGTCAGTCACGAAATACTTATTGATTTCAGCCGGAAGATAGAAGAGTTTCTATCGCAAACCAAGAAATGATAGCATTAAAGACATGTCACAATTTACTCTCAAGTCATGCGAAACCCCGCATGCGATTACGATTGATATTTTAGACGAGACAAATTCAATTCAGTTAAACACCACCAACAATGCAATGCTTAACCTCACCTGGATCTGGGATGGTGCAGAGGACCGGGCTGAGGAGAAGCAGAAATTAATAGAAGAGATCTATTTCGATCTTTTGTTTGTTGAAGAGAACTATGGTTATGAAATGGCAGGGGCGATCCTGCAGCTGCTCTACAGTAAGATTGATACTGTTTACAGTTAGATTTCGCCCCGGTTCATTGCTTTAACGGCAAAGTCTACAGATCTTGCCGTAAATGCCATATAAGTTAGCGATGGGTTCTGCGTGGAGGTAGAAGTCATGCAGGCTCCATCGGTAACAAATACGTTGGCACAAGTGTGCAATTGGTTCCATTCATTCAGGATGGAAGTTTTTGGATCACGCCCCATTCTTGCACCTCCCATCTCATGAATATCTAGTCCGGGAGCCTGTGATGAAATGTTGGGTGTGATGTTTTTAAATCCTGCTTCGGTAAACATTTCTGTCATCTGCTCGATATAGTCCTTTTTCATCAAGGCATCATTTTCATCATAAGCTACCGATATATTGAGGAGTGGGATGCCCCAGGCATCCTTTTCGCTGGCACTCAGGTTCACAAAATTGCTCTCCTTGGGGATGGTTTCGCCCATCATATGCGATCCCATGATCCATGGACTCAGCTTGCCCTGCAGCAGATTATCTTTAAGTTTGCCGCCAATAGCAGAACGGTCTCGTTCCATATATCTGCTACCATATAGTCCTGCGGCGTAACCCCTTTTAAAATTAGTCTCCTGTTTATAGACATTTCTGAACCGGGGAATATAGCCCCCTCCGGCGGGATTCCTGCCATCTGTAGCGAACTGTTTTAGTCCGTCAAACTCTGCTGTGATCCTGGCACTGTAGTTATGAAATGCTACATATTTGCCCAGTACGCCACTATCGTTTCCAAGCCCCTGAGGAAATCTCTTTGATTTGGAATTGAGCAGAATCAGGTTGGTGTTTAAGGCACCTGCATTGACAAATACGATCCTCGCATAATATTCTGTACTCTCTTTGGTGTTGGCATCCACTACACGAACCCCTGTTACTTTGCCTTTTGCATCATCGTAAATCACAGATTCTACTACGCTATCGGGCTTTAAAGTGAGTTTACCGGTTTTTGCTGCCCATGGCAAGGTAGAGGCGTTGCTGCTAAAATATCCACCGAAAGGACATCCGCGCTGGCAGAGGGTGCGGTTCTGGCATTTGGCTCTGCCCTGATCAAGGTGTATCTGGTTGGGCTTGGATAAGTGTGCGCAACGGGCACTGATAACGTGTCTGTTATTATATTTATTTTTGATAAAATCTTTGAAATAGTCTTCTGCAGCATTTAACGGAAATCCTGGCAAAAACTCCCCATCCGGTAATTCTGATAAGCCATCCCTGTTGCCCGAGATGCCAGCGAATTTTTCTACATAACTGTACCATGGCGCAATGTCCTTGTAACGGATAGGCCAGTCCACCGCAAAATCATCCCGCGCAGGGCCTTCAAAATCGAAGTCGCTCCATCGCTGTGTCTGACGTGCCCAGAGTAATGATTTTCCCCCGACCTGGTATCCCCTAATCCAGTCGAAGGGCTTTTCCTGGACGTAGGGATGTTCTTTATCCTTGACCATGAAATGCATGGCGTCCTCTTTAAATGCGTAACACCTGCTCACGATTGGATTTTCTTTTTTTATCGCTAATGCAGGCTCTCCACGGTGTTCGAACTCGTAGGGGAATTTAT
Organism: Pedobacter sp. MC2016-15; assembly: GCF_026239695.1. GTDB lineage: Bacteria > Bacteroidota > Bacteroidia > Sphingobacteriales > Sphingobacteriaceae > Pedobacter. The sequence continues at coordinate 84,170 of NZ_JAPIVS010000005.1, forward strand.
TGGTAGTGGGGTAGTCCTTGATATGCTGAACATCACGGCCTCTTTCAAGCACCAGCGTTTTAAACCCTTTTTCTGTAAACTCTTTTGCTGCCCAGCCTCCACTGATTCCGGAGCCGATCACAATCACGTCGTAGGTGTTGCCTTTGGCGGCATCTATATTTAAATTTGACATTGTTTGCTGAATTAAGCTGTTTTAACAGGGAAATAACCATTATACCGACCGGGAACCAATTCGTAAATGATGAGCTTGGTCATTACGTACTGAGAATTAAGATACCCGTCAATGGTTTTTGCTTTAGTTATTTTGTAAAATGCCGAGAGATCTGGCGAGGGATTGTTTTCGAGTTTGGACAATGTACTCTCACGCTGATGTGCCGAGAGTTTTCCAAAAGATTTTCCGTACTGCTCAGAAGTTAGTTCTTTAAACTCCTGTAGTCCATTTATAAAAGCCTGCTGATCAGTTTTTTCGTAGCAGTCATCAAGCATTTTGAGAATGAACAGGTGTAGCTTTAATTCCCGGGCACCGGGGGTCTTCGTCCTAGGGATAATCGTTTCAGCAATCTCTGCCAGCAAATTTTCTTCATCCAGGCTGACCTCTAAATTTGTTAGCCGGATACTCGATTTTCCCTCATCTCTGAGGCATGACGGTAATAAGGCTAAACCACCAGCCATAATCAGCACTTGTTTGATCACTAATCGTCTTTCCATTGTACACTGTTGTGATCACCTAAGTTAAGATAAATTCCTAAATACCGCCTATGGAAATAATGTAATCGTGGGCAGAGGTTACTGAGGAAATATCATTTACAGCAAGAGTTTCCATAATTCCAAAGTACTGATGTTCAGAATATACTCCAAAAAGTTGTCGGGTATTTATATCTGGTTAAATTTGACTCCTTAAACACCAATTTACAGGATTGTAATTACACTTATAACAATAGTAGCTACTCCGTTGAAGATTAATTTTTATTTTCTTGTTTTAATTCTATAGATATTCCGGAAAAATACGTTTCCCCTATACTATTTTTCAGTTGACCACGGTAATATTGAGATTGACCACAAATTATCTCCAAATCATGACCAATATTAGCTTTCTGCAATTTATCTTATTTGGTAATTATTTAACTATATTTACTTGAATATAAACCGAATTGTATTTATAATGAAATGAATTCATTTCATTTGATAATAATGGAATAAACCGATTGATGCCGAATTTGTCAAAACAATAATTTGTTATGATATTGTGAACGAATTTATATCAGAACAGCAATTAATATTGTGCAGGTCTGATAAAACCTTTTACTAATATGCACAGGGAATCACTATACTTTAATCAATGGAAGAAATACAAAGTATGAAGAAAGCGAAAAATGCGTCCCATGCTAAAACAGACCCTGGAAAACATCTCCCGGTGAAAGGAGCTGCAGTTTACACTGAAATTTTGAAACAGCTGAAGAAAGGTGACCGGGCCGCAGTAGTTACCTATAATAATTACATCAAATCATTATTGTCTGTCCATAAACACAGCCCTGAAACTTTAAACTGGGATGATTTTGCGAATGCCCATGAACCTAAATTGCCCTTGCGGCAGTCTTTGAATCAGGATGTTGCAGATCAGGAATACCGTTCATATGCGCCTACTATCCTGGATAAAATGTTTGGCCAGTGTAAGAAAAAGATGAGCGATCTGATGAAGAATACCGAGCAGGCTAAACGTTATGATGATCTGATTTATAATGCTTCACTGAAAGAATTCAGGAATGATTATCAGGACTGGGAAAAGGGGCAGCGTATAGCCAAAGGTGTAAAAAATAGTGAACCGGAGGCTTATCAGCAAGCTATTGAATTCCTGGATCCCTGCGAACAACTCACTCAGATGGGGACCAGAGTCAGGATCGAATCACATGCTGATCATGTAGTAGCTCATTTGAATTTTCATCTGACGGAGATGATTCCTGACTATGTGCTGAGCCATTCTCCAGCAGGTAAGGTTTTGAAAACGGAGATGCCAGAACAGAGATTCCATGAGCTTTGTCACCACCACATCTGCGCCTCTGCACTGCGTATCGGCAGAGAGGTATTTGCTGTCTTGCCAGTAAACACAGTTTTGGTTCATGCCTACACTTTCCTTCCTGATGCCACAAGTGGCGGTACTCATAAGGAGCTGATCCTGTCTGTCAGATTGACCCGGAAAGAAATGCAGGAACTTGATTTTAAGACGCTCAGTGGTCCGGATCATCTCGCCGGTTTTTCTCCCAGTATCGACTTCTCTCCGCATAATGGCTTTTCTCCCGTCCTGGCTTTAAGCTATTAGGCAAACGCTGCATTTTTTATTTGCACAAACATTAACCCCGGCGGCCTGTTAAGTAAGATATGGAACCAACATATCTTACAGAAGCACAGGCGACACTTCCAGATGGTGAAGTCGCCAGAGGGCCAATCACCACCATCGACCGTGAAACTTTCTTCTTCGAAAATGCGGTGGGAACACTGGATTTAAAACTCGAATTGAAAAAAAATGATCTTGGCTGGTACCAATCCGGAGGAAGCAATGTGTCCAATGCAGATCAAATGATCGATGAACTGGGTATTGTGATAGATAATCATCTGGGCAATAGTCCCATCGTCAGCAAAATCGGAATCGAGTAAAATTCTATAAATCATCTACCTATGAAAAAATTATTTTTAGGCGCTTTGCTACTTACAGCAGCCTACACCATACAGTCCTGTACAGCAACTCGTCCCGTTTCAGGCCCCGGAGGGGCAACCCCAGGTTTTGGCAGTGCTGCAAATGTATCTGCAGGCAGAAATGGGGAAGGTGTACCTAACCCGGGTATTAGAGAAGATGTTGTTCCCGGAAATGCCACGGATAACTCTGCAGGTCCTAAAGATTCGCTATCCAATAAAGTGGATGCCGCTAAAAATAAAGTAGCGCAATTTATCAACCAGACAGCTTTAACAAATCATACCCGTTTTGAAGCCAGTAAGATTCTGTCACAACAGGCGAAAAATGCTTATGTGAAGAGCTTTGCTTTGCTGGTAGTAGAGGAACAGGCGAAGGCTGATAGCGATCTGCTGGCACTGGCATCCGCTAAAAGTATTAAACTTGACTCGGCAGCTACGAATAAAGACAGGGATGATAAAGTGAAACAGCTGTCGACCGTAACGGGCGAGGAACTGGAGTCTGTGTATATTCAGATGATGACTACAGAGTTTGAACAGGCAGTAGCCTTATACGAAGATGGCGACAAGTCGAAAGACCCAGAGGTCAAAGCCTATGCAGATAAATATTTGCCCATGTTAAAATTACAACTGAAAAGCGTTTCCGCATTGAACAAGAAATAATAACATCCTATCCATACTTAAACTGAAAACCTATGAAGTTTAGACAGACGAACCACCTGATGACGAGTATCGCCTTAATTGCCGGTATAGCTGTTGGGGCAGCAATAGGAGCATTATTTGCTCCCAAAAGTGGAAAAGAAACAAGACGCAAAGTTGCAGGACACCTCGTTGAAGATCTGCGCAGTCAGACCAAAGAAAAAGCAGATCAGCTGGCAAATGTTGCCGAAGATGCTGTTGATCTGGCCAAAACTACGATAAAAAACAAAGGGCCGAAATCAAGACAAGTGCCTGAGGAACCGCAAATCTAAATCCAATTATCATGACTACGAAGAAAGATGACAAAGATCCCTGCTGGAAGAATTACGAGCAAGTAGGAACAAAAACCAAAGGAGGTAAAAAAGTTCCTAATTGTGTGCCCAAAAAGTCTGCTGAAAAAAAGAAATAGAAGCATTCCCCTGATATTTTTCCTGACCTTAACCATATCACCGTGTTTGATACCGGAAATGTAAAAGAGGGTAATCTCCCGACTGCCCTCTTTTAATGTGAAAAAACACTTGTGATATTAAAAACACACATGTATGTCCATCCAGACTAACACATCTTACAAAGATAAGACTGGATGTTTATGGTAAATACCTGTTCGCTATGGTAAAGTACCTGTTTGATATTGCGTTTTACCACAACCGCCTGTTAGCTGCCGGCATATACTATGATGTCAGGTCTGCGAAAAACGATTGACCATGCCCCGTTCTGGATAGAGATATCTGATTTGGGATGCATAATTATGAAGCATATATGCTGATAAAATAGTTTTACACATGATTTGTGATACTAAAAATATTAGTATAATTTTGGGTTATGGATTTAACAAAAGACCAGCAAAACAGCCTTATATCCATTCTTGATGAGTGGGTACACAGCAGCAGAATCATCAAAAATATACCCGCTCAATCCTGCTTTGTGTATTATAACGAAGGCAGGGTACACTTTAATCTCAGATTGCTCCATGAAGACTATATGCTGAAGTTTGTCTTCTGCAATTACCGCAGTTATGTCAATACCCTGCTGGATCATATTCAGCCTTCCCTCAAAAGATGGCTGATCAGAAATAATATAGATGAATATATCTTCAGCTTCGAATTTAAGTCTGCGGGAGAAAGCACATTAAAGGAAATACGGATCGTGTTGAAGGGGGCGTTTACACAACAGGATCCTGGTGGATATGAGAAGAAGTATTCCTGAAAGGGTTTGTTTTTAGATAGATTTGAGCTCTTGTGATCAATCAAAATTAAAGCAGGATTGTTCCTTTTCATATCAACCGGAACTGTTATGAAAAAATATGAATTTTCTGGGGAAATCCAGGGGAAATACCGCCAGATTGAAATCTATCCTTTATCTGATTCGAAACAGGCGTACCTGATACATTGGGACGGTTTTGAAGTAGGAGTAATATCTAAAAACAGTGGGAAATGGCATACCGATCATGAGGCGCTCGTAGATTATACAGAGGAACTCGGTGAATTTATAGAAGTGAGGGAAAAAGAAATTGCTGATAGTGAATGACCCCGGCCTGAATAAATATGTGCTGAAATAAAACTATAGTGGAGAATCAGGTTCTTCTGTTTGCTCCGCACTGTAGTAGACATATACTTCTCTATCCATTGTTTCCCCATTCTTTCTTTTCAATTTTCTTTTCTCACTTTTAAGTTTCGCAATTTCGACCATATAATTCAGGGTTTGAGATACTTGTTTGCTGCTCAGATCCAGTCCGCGTTCTGCACAGGCTGCTCTGATTTGCCACCCGTATTTTGGTTCCTTGAAGATGCCTGCCGGAACTAATTCCTGCAGAATGAAATAAGAACTTTTTCTGGCCGCTTTCGTCTCGGTAAAATATTCCGGATTGCCTTTTTTAAAGGTATCATAAAACTTCTTTACCGGCAGGGCCTTTCTGATGTTCGCGGAAAGAATATAACTGGGATTTAGAAGTTGTGTGCTTTTGATCTTTAGGGCATCAGCTATCTTCTTTGCAATTTCGGCTGTTAACTTTTTACTGCCGTTCGACAAAGCATAAATATGGCTTTCTGATACCTTGGTAAGTTCTGCGAAGCCCGCAATCTCCAATCCAACGAGATCCATGATCTGATTGATCCGGTCTCTGAAGTCATTTTGAAGGTAGGAGTCAGTTTTCTCTTCCATGCCCAAATGGAATGAATAACTTGTCCTAAAAATTATTCATAAAATTTGTTTTTCGAATTTATGTTGTTACCTTTACTATAGAAACTTAATTCAAGCGATATGACGGATAGGCCCAAGCGTGATTCGAACACGTATAAGTTTATCCATAAAGATTTGTCTAAGCCTGATTCATTAAGAGTTTAAAGCGTCAATATTTTGTGATTAAAAGTACAAAAAAAAGGCTGGGAGAAGCCTGATGGCGGAGCTGTGTCCGGAATCTTCTGATAAACCAAATGATAAACCCTACGAAAATGAAAAAATCAAAAATTCATTCATTGAGTACAATTCCGAAACCACCTGATTAGTAAGTTGCAAAGCGGCCGTATTTAGGTTGGTTATGGTAATGGCGGCCGCTTTGTTTTATTCTCAGTCTTTATGAAATAAAGACCTGTTAAAGTCATTCCCAAAAAAAACAGATTCATTACAAGATGAAGCGGCCAGCTAAAATAGTCGAATGCAGTGGGGTATGGGCAGGGCAGATGGTTATAAAAGTTAAAGCTGAGAAGAGCGGTATACATAGTGAAAATACTTAGTAAAGATGCTGACCCATATAGTCCTATCAGGCTCGTTCTTGGCCAGATCAGCAAAAAAGTCAGCAGTAGCTCTGCTGTAGGCAAAGCCGGCGCGAGAACAGGCTTCAGTTTATTGCTGAAAGGTTGGTTATTGATCTGCCACTTAAAATGATCATAATCCGTAAGCTTATCAAAAGCTGTATAAAAAAATAATGTCCCTAAAATAAATGGGGTTAGTTCTATCAGCCAATATTTCGATTTCATAATTTCAGGGTTAATTCGGTTGGTTAATATTTGAGAATACCGGAAAAAGTAATCAAACCTAAATTAGTGATTGCATTATCATGACAGAGAAGACACAGGTTTCAATATCAATTGATACCATAAGATTTACTTTTCGATGTCAATTTAAATAGCATAATATTTTAGTAATACTAATAATAATAGTATTATTGTATGGTGTATTTCAGAATACACTGAAAGACTTAAATTTAAAATTATGCAAGTAACGGTAGTTCCTATTATTAATCCGGCAGGTGATCCTGGCGCATCCCTTGCAACCGTCATGAAAAAAAGGCTGGAGCGCCTGGCAAATGATCTGCAAAGGGAAGAACTGAAATCGATGGAGGTAATGGAGCCCTTGTATGGGGATGTGGTGATTTACATCAGCTATAATAGCAAATACAATATCCGCTGGAGAATTGTAAATGATGTTCCGGAAGGAGTAGAGCAGGAAGTAGCCAAACACTGTGATCAACTCGGCTACCTCAAATGGAAGACGGATACTGTCAATTCATTTGCAGGACGGAAAGGATAGGAAAAGATTTATTTACGATTAAAACTTCGCAATAAAATGGCAATTAGCGTTATCGTGATAATTGTTGGTAACAAGTAGATTACCATATGTCCTAACTGATAACCAATCTGATATAAAATTGAATTAATGCTGCCCATAAAACAAGTATAAAAAAAATATTTAATTATTGGAGCGGTGGTGGAAAACTTTTGAAGAGCTATGTCAGGAAAAAATAATAAAAGATATATTTGTCTTTTATTTAGAAATTCTTTATATCTTTGTCCTGTATAACGATGGGAGTATTTTCAAAAACATGCGAATATGCGATGAGAGCAGTTTTCTTTATCGCACACCGGACCACAGCTGGCGAGAGGGTAGGGATCAGGGAGATCGCTGCTGGGATCGATTCACCCGAAGCATTTCTCGCCAAAATTATGCAGGATCTCACCAGAAGAGGAATTGTTAATTCTATCAAAGGACCAAACGGTGGCTTTTACATGGACGCAGCATCACTGAAAAAACCGTTGTCCGAAGTTGTACTCGCGGTAGATGGCGATGGAATTTTTGTAGGATGTGGTATGGGCCTGGAGTATTGTTCTGCGGTCAATCCCTGTCCGCTGCACAATGAATTCATGGAAATCAGGACCCGTATCCAAAAGATGATGCAGGAGAATACTATTGGCGATTTCAATGAAGAACTAAATTTGGGCATTCTCTCATTAAAGAAATAGATGGTAAGTGGCATAGTAAGATTAAGTTTTGTTATAATAAAGGATAAAAAGGTATTTATATATTAATAGTATGAAAGATATTGAAGACATCAATGACATTCGCTTGTTTGTCGACGAATTTTATAAAAAAGTACAGAGAGATATGTACTTGGGACCAGTGTTCCATAGTGCAATCAGCGACTGGCAGCCTCACCTGGAAAAAATGTATTTATTCTGGAATGCCGCACTATTTGGGATTGCCGGTTTCAAAGGTAATCCCTTTGCCAGACACGCCACCCTCAACATAGGACTGCTGCACTTTCAGAAATGGCTGGAATTATTCAACGAGACGATCGATGCCCATTTTGAAGGTCCTGTGGCAGAGAATACGAAGGAGAGAGCGGTTCTGATGGCAAAAACTTTTGTCGCACGACTGGAAAACCCTCCTCCGGGAGGCCATCAAAGAACCATAGTTTAATCTTCATATAAATAGAAAACATCATGATCATCAAAGAAATATTAAAAACACTGGAAACTACCAAAGGAGAAACGCCGGTTATCAAATTGATACATAAAAATGATAACAGCAAGCTGATGGCACTTGGATTTAACAAAGGAATGGTGCTCGGAAACCATCAGACGGATATTCCGGCCACGTTAATCGTATTGCAGGGCGTTGTGAATTATCAGGAAGAAGGACGAAACATTATTGTGAATGCGTTGGAAGAACTCAGCATACCCGTCAACGTCACTCACTCAGTCACTGCCCTTGAAGACAGTCTGTGTATCGTGATCAGGGCTTAATCAATTCTGACAGTCAAATGATACTTTAAATTTTTCATTTGTCGGCCTGTGGTAAACAATAAATATACCACAGGTTAAGAACTGATCAAACCAAAAAAGGTTTATAGCTTTGGGTAGCTACGGTTGGTTGTACTGCCTCTATTGCAGTTATTTAGTTCTTATTGCATTGTATGCCAGTGTTTCATGGTATGGGTTTGCTGTGTATTTGCTTACTCCTTTTTGGAGTGAGGTATGGCTGGAGAATAGTTTTTTCAGGCAGGAAAATTTTTGTATTTCTTTAAAATTAATCTAATATGATATACCAAATGACCTTTTTGGATGCAGCTCGCGCTGCTACGGTAAAAACTGAAAACCTGATAACCGCACCGGGAATTGTTATCACGCTAGTGCTGCTCTTTATTCCCATCCTCATTATGGTTGTACTGCTTTTGATGAAAATCCGGAAGTTGTTCGCTATCAAATCTGCTGCGAGACTTGCCGGTACTAACGGGGACTTACTGCTTTCCACAACAGATGGCTTGTTAAAAAATATCAATCAGCACGCTGCAGTTCCTTTTGTATCGGTCAAAAGAAAAGCACAAATCCGTCCCTATACAGATCCGAAACTAGCTTCGCTGATTCTTTGGTTCCTGATCTCTGCGACTTTCTGGCTCATTTTGGGTACTACAGTGGGAGAGTATGTTGGGATTAAGTTTGTGGCACCAGATGTTGACCATTATGAATGGCTTACTTTTGCACGATTAAGGCCTGTACATACAAACGCTGTTTTCTGGGGCTGGTCATCCCTGGGAATGATAGGTTTAGGGTATTATGTGGTGCCAAGGGTGAGTAATGTCCCCATTCATAGTACCAATGCCGGCTGGTGGACATTGTTGCTGATCAACAGTTCGGTGCTGATAGGAAGTCTGCTGTTGATGGCGGGTATCAATAACGGTGGCGGAGAATTCAGAGAATACATCTGGCCGGTGCAGTTGCTTTTCGCCATTGGCCTTGCCCTGACCTTAAATAACTTTCTGAAGACAGTTGCAAAACGTACTACCAAAGAGATTTATGTCTCTAACTGGTACATGGTTACGGCAGTAATATTTGCTATTGTGCTGACTATTGTTGGGTACATACCCCTCTGGCAGGATGGCCTTGGTGAAACTATCACGCAGGGATATTATATGCATCAGGGAGTAGGGATGTGGTTTATGCTTTTTTCACTCGGACTGGTTTACTATTTTCTGCCGCAGCAGCTAAACAAGCCTATTTACAGCTACAGCCTGGGTATCCTTGCATTCTGGGCGCAGATACTCTTTTATACTTTGATAGGTACACACCATTTCGTATTCAGTGCTATTCCATGGTCTCTTCAGACCGTTGCGATCATTGGAAGTATGGGCATGGTTATTCCTGTGGTCGCTGGTACGACTAATTTTCTGATGACCTTCATGGGTTCATGGAATAAAATAACCAACAGTTATACCCTCCCATTTTTCCTGGTGGGTATCGTCTTTTACTTTACGGGCTCCCTGCAGGGAACTGCAGAAGCCTTTCGCTATACTAACCTGATGTGGCATTTTACAGATTTTACCGTGGCACATTCACATCTGACGATGTATGGGATTATAGCCTTCCTGCTTTGGGGATGTATGTATGCGGTTGTTCCCCGTTTAACGCGGGTGGAACCGCCGCAGTTGGGTGTCGGACTTCATTTCTGGGCTGCCTTTATCGGTCTGATGTTTTACAGTATTTCACTGATGGTCGGTGGTACGCTCAGGGGATACATGTGGATGGATGGTAAGCCTTTCATTGACAGCGTAATCATGATGGCTCCATTCTGGCTGTGGCGCGCTATCGGAGGAACTTTGATGTGGGTATCCCATCTCGCTTTTGCATACAACCTCTATCGCATGATTGCCTTCCGCCATACGGTAAATGATACCATGGCCACAGAGCCGGAGCCTGAGGCGGCTACATATGAAATAGCAACTGCAAAAGGATAGTAGATAAGAATTTATGAATACAAATTATATCAAACAAAGCGATGGAGTATTTTAATGATCATAGGCGGTTATATTTAACTGCACTGGCACTTTTTGTGACGTTAACCCTTCTGGTTGTCATCATTCCTGCCATATCCAACCAGACTAATAACGGGCTGCTCCCCGGATATGAGTTGCCCTCTGATGAAGTGGTAGCGGGTAAAGCATTATATATTGCCAACGGATGTGTGGCCTGCCATACGCAGCAGGTTCGGGATGTAGCCATGGATGAGGTTTGGGCTGAACGTCCCGGAATGGCGGCGGATTATGCCGGTAACCACAGGCAGGATTTCTGGAGAAATACTGCTACCCTGATGGGTACAGAGCGTACAGGACCTGACCTTACCACCATAGGTACACGTCAGCCTTCGCGCGACTGGCATTTGCTGCACCTGTACCAGCCCCGGGCTGTGGTTAAGGAATCGATTATGCCCGCCCATCCCTGGCTGTTTGAGGAGAAAGAAAGCCTGGATTTGAAAGATGTGGAAGTCACTGTCCCTGATGAGTTTAAAGCGCACAAAAACATGAAAGTGGTGGCCAAAAGAGAAGCTTTGCAGCTGATTGCCTATTTGCAGAGTCTTAAACAAATCAAGATTTATAACCCCTCTGCAGTGGCTAAGTTTTTATATAAAGACGAGGCTAAGCAGGGCAAGGAGGCCGGGGCTGCTAAAAATCCCGGGGCCAAGGGGCAGGCCTTGTACGCGCAACATTGCCAAAGCTGTCATCAATCCAATGGTGAAGGTTTAAAAGGGGCTTTCCCGCCGCTTAAGGGTAGTCCGATTGTAAATGATGATAATCCCGAACTACAGATCACTATTATCATGAGGGGATATGATGCAAAACCAGAATATGGTGTGATGCCGGCAGTGGGCACCAATGCGAATTTAAATGCAGAGCAGATTTCTGCAATTGTCAACCATGAGCGTTCCAGCTGGGGGAATAAGGGCAGGGCTATTCCTCCTGCAGAAGTACAAAAGATTATGGATATGATTAAAAATGGCAAATAAATAGATTATGAAAAAGTTATCAGCAATTTCAGTGGTGATGCTGCTCAGTGTGGTATCCTTCGCTTGTCCGGTATGCGAGAAAAGACAACCAAAAGTATTAAGAGGGATTACACATGGCGGAGCTCCGGATGGTAATATGGATTATATCATCGTTTGGGCGATGGTTGTCATTGTACTCGTTACATTATACTATTCTGTGAAGTATCTGCTGTTCCCTAAAGAAAGTAATGCCAACCATATCAAAAGATTGGTCATAGATTAAGGATGGAAGAGAAAAGTTCTGTTGTGATCTTTATCGATGATGGAGAGCAACCACTGGGAGTGTTTACATCCCCGGTAAATTTTGAGCTGGATACAACCCGGCTTACGGATGGAGAACACGTCCTCAGAATTTTCAGCAAAGATCCCTCGGGTAAAGAGGGGATTCGTATTGTTCCTTTTAAAGTGAGGAATGGTCCCGACATTTCTGTAGACGGCTTGAAGAATAACGAGGTAGTGGATGGGATCATTCCTTTGACAGTCAGTGCGTACGGTAAAGGAGATCAGAAGATATTTCTGATTGAGGGGAGTGAAACTCCAAGAAGCATCCCTATCTGGGTATGGATACTGAGCCTGCTGTTTATAGGCTGGGGCTTGTTTTATCTGATAACACAATGGAAGCCTGATTGATCAATTTATGGTGTATTATTTCCCGTTCCGAAGGAAAAAATGATTAAAAATGCAGGAATGTTGAAACAAATTCCAAATTTTTAACTGATATTCAGACTTCTGTGCAGCTAAGCACCGGAGTCTGAATATTTATAGGCTGGAAATGACAATTACGGGGAAATATCTTATTTTAATACTGCTGTTGTGTGCCTTTGCTGGTTCAGATGCGATAGCTCAGGTTGACCAGGCGGCATCTGCTGCATTTATCGCTCGTGTGCTTCCGGACAGGAAGAATGAGTTCCTGATTGAGGAGATTCCGCAGGAGAACGGTAGAGATGTCTTTGAAATTGAATCCAGGGGAACTCAGATCGTATTAAGAGGAAACAATGGTTTATCCATCGCTTCGGCACTGAATTACTACCTCAAATACTATTGCTTCTGTGATATCACCTGGAATGGCACCAACCTGAATATGCCGGAAGTATTGCCCCGGGTAACTGGAAAACTGCACAAAAACACACCCTACAATTACAGATACTACCTTAACTACTGTACTTTCAACTACACCATGGCCTGGTGGGACTGGGAGCGCTGGCAGAAGGAGATCGACTGGATGGCGATGAATGGGATCAATATGCCTCTGGCGATTACCGGTGATGAAGCAATCTGGCGCGATGTATATCGCGAAATGGGTTTTACCGACAAAGAACTGGAGGGTTTCTTTAGCGGACCGGCTTACTTTTCCTGGTTATGGATGGGTAATATTGATGCCTGGGGAGGTCCGCTGCCACAACACTGGATGGATACGCACAAAGAGTTGCAAAAGAAAATTCTGGCCAGAGAAAGGTCCTTCGGGATGAAACCTGTATTGTCAGCATTTACAGGTCACGTTCCGTCAGCTTTTAAAGATAAATACCCTGCAGCCAAAGTAAAACGCACCAACTGGGATGCCGGATTTCCGGATGTGTTTATCCTTGATCCCGATGATGCGCTGTTTGAGGAAATTGGAAAGAAGTACATCGCGCTGCAAACCAAAGAGTTTGGTACAGATCACCTGTATTCTTCAGACACTTTTAATGAAAATATCCCGCCCACAAATGATTCTACCTACCTCAGTGACATGAGTAAAAAGGTATTCAGATCAATGACCGCTGCGGATCCAGAAGCCGTATGGGTAATGCAGGGCTGGATGTTCCATTACAACAATAAATTCTGGCAGCCCCAGCAGATCAAAGCGCTGTTAAACGCCATTCCGAATGATCAAATGATTATCCTGGACTTATACAGTGATGCGCATCCGATCTGGAACCGTACAGAAGCCTATTATGGCAAGCCATGGATTTGGAATATGCTTCAGAATTTTGGTGGAAACATCAGTATGTTTGGCAGGATGAGGCATGTCGCTGCGGACCCTGCGATTGCCCTGCATGATCCCGAATCCAAACAAATGGTGGGAATAGGAGTAGCTCCGGAAGGTACTGAACAAAATCCGGCACTGTTTGAGCTGATGCTCGAAAATGTATGGAAGGATACGCCAACTGATGCCGATGAGTGGCTGAAAGGATATGCCAGACGACGATACGGTAAAGCTACACCGCAGATGGATGAAGCCTGGAATATTCTGCTCAACACGGTTTACAGCGGGGGGCTTACAGAAGGGGGCAATGAATCGATTATTGTAGCACGGCCGACTTTCGAAAAAAAGATAGACCGCGTGCTCACTCATATACCCTATGGTCAGCAGAAACTGGTAAAAACCTGGGGACTTTTTATAGAAGCAGGCAGGGAGCTGAAATCTGACGGTTTTGAATATGACCTTGTAGATGTAACCCGGCAGGTGCTGGCCAATTATGCAAGTCCGCTGCAGCAGCAAATGGCCAGATCTTTTAAGGATGAAAATCAGGTTGCATACAAACAGTACAGTGCTGAGTTCCTTGCCCTGATGGATGATATGGACGAGTTGCTGCAAACACGTCAACATTTTCTGCTTGGAAAATGGATCACTGAAGCCCGTGCCAATGGCATCACGGAGAAGGAGAAGAATCTGTATGAATTTAATGCACGAGACCTTGTCACTCTTTGGGGAGATAAAGAAAGCGGATTACGCGAATATTCTAACCGCCAGTGGGCTGGTCTGATCAGTGGATATTACAAGCCGAGATGGCAAATGTTCTTTCATATGCTCGATGAATCTTTAAAAACTGGTAAATCTCCTGATCTCAAAACCTTTGATTCAGCAGTTAAAAACTGGGAATGGAAATGGGTAAACAAGCATGACAATACCTACTCCTCACAGCCCAGAGGTAATGCTTATGAAGTAGCAACCCGTTTATATAAAAAATACTATCAAAAAATCATAAAAACCACCTAACCAGCTTCTCAAATGGCCTTATCCAACGACCGATTTATTACACTTGATATCTTCAGGGGAATGACAATCTGCTTTATGATTATCGTCAATTCTCCTGGCTCAGGAGCCGTACACTGGGCTCCGCTCGACCATGCCGAATGGTTCGGATTTACGCCTACAGATCTGGTTTTTCCTTCCTTTCTTTTTGCTGTGGGTAATGCCCTTAGTTTTTCGAAAAAGAAATTTGAAAGTGACGCCACTTTTCTGGGCAAGATCTTTAAAAGAACGGTGATCATTTTCCTGCTGGGCTATCTGATGTACTGGTTTCCTTTTATGCACAGGCAGGAGGGGGCATGGGTCTTCAATGCCTTCGCGGCCACAAGGGTAATGGGCGTATTGCAACGGATTGCGCTGTGTTACTTCTTCGGGGCATTGATCGTTCACTATTGTTCAAAGAGAACCGCTGTGGCAATCTCTGTAGTCCTGTTGCTGGGCTACTGGACTTCGCTTATCATGCTGGGTACCGCCGGAGAGGAGTATACCATGCTGGGAAACGCCGGTACACATTTTGATCTGTTAATCCTTGGTGATCTGCACATGTACCACAATGCTGGCGGCCCAGTTGCCTTTGAACCTGAAGGATTGCTGAGTACGCTGCCAAGCATCGTCAATGTGATTGGTGGTTTCCTTGCCGGCTCCTATATCCAGCGTAAAGGAAGAAATTATGAATCGACCGCTATGTTGCTGATTTACGGTGCGCTGCTGATCTTTGCGGCATTGTTCTGGGGACAGTTTTTTCCGATAGGCAAGAAATTATGGACCAGCTCCTTTGCACTGCTCACTATTGGGCTCGACCTGGTGATTCTTGGTGTGCTGGTATACCTGTTTGAGTTACGGAAGTTCAGATGGAGTACTGAATTTTTCCTGATATTCGGTCGTAATTCACTCGCCATCTATCTGTTGTCGGAGTTGCTGATCATCAGTATCCAGACGATATGGGTTAGCCCCGGACTCAGCTTCTATGCATGGGTCAATCAGGTGTTCTTCCAGCCCGTGTTTCCCGGTGCTTTGGGCTCGCATCTGTTTGCGGTTACCTTTATGATGATCTGCTGGATTGTAGCTTATGTGATGGACAAGAAAAAGATCTATGTCAAAATCTGATGAAAAGAGATTTGTCATGAATTCTTTGCAAACAATTTCAGTGTCAGGTATATTGTTATTTATAAATTCTTGAATTCAATATTTCAAATTATGGAACCACATAACCGCAGAAATTTTATCAAAAGTTCTCTACTACTTGCTGCTATTCCAGCAATCTCTCCATTAAGTTCTCTGGCATTTGAGCCTGATGAGCTTTCAGCAGTCGCAAAGGAAGAGCGGGCGGCAGCTTTTGTATTTTCACAAGTACCTTTGCCATATGCATATGATGCTTTGGTGCCATCAATCGACGCCCTGACGATGGAAATTCATTATACAAAACACCATGCCACCTATGTTAAAAATGTGAATGAGGCATTAAAGGCAGACAAACTGACTTTTAAAAGTGCGGCTGATTTTTTTGGCCAGGCGTCAAAACTATCTGCCAAAGCTAAAAACAATGGGGGTGGGGTATGGAACCACAATTTTTTCTGGGAAAGTATGCAGGCTGCTCCAGCTTCGGCACCTTCAGCTAAACTTAAGGCTGCAATTGATAAAAGTTTTGGTTCTCTGGATCAGTTCAAAGATCAGTTTTCTAAGGCTGCGCTGGCCCAGTTTGGTTCAGGTTGGGCCTGGCTGGTAAATGATAAGGGTACACTGAAGATTACCACAACTCCCAACCAGGATAATCCCTTAATGAATACCGCTACTGTGAAAGGTACACCATTGCTGGCACTTGACGTATGGGAACATGCTTACTATCTCAAATATCAGAACAAACGCAATGATTATATCGCTGCCTGGTGGGATGTTGTCAATTGGGACAGGGTATCAAAAAGATTTGCGTAGCCTCTCCACTAACTAATTATGGAATTCAGTTGAATCTAAATAAAAAATCCCCGGCTGATAAACAGCCGGGGATTATAATTATAAATGGATTTAGCAACATTTCTGATGCTGAATTTTATCCTTCGATTAAATCCAGAACTTTTGCAGTTTTTACAGTTTTGATGATACGTGCTGCTACTTTGTACGGATCAGCTGCAGAATTTGGTCTGCGGTCTTCCAGGTAACCATTCCATCCTCTTTCTACAGTTGCCAGAGGAATACGGATAGATGCACCTCGGTCTGATACCCCATAACTGAAGTCGTAGATAGAAGCAGTTTCGTGTTTACCGGTTAAGCGCATGTCATTGTCGGCACCATAAACATCGATATGTTCTATCACTACCGGACGGAATGCCTCACAGATTGCATCATATACATCTTTGCTGCCTGCTGTACGCAGTAAAGTGTTCGAGAAGTTGGCGTGCATGCCAGACCCATTCCAGTCTAAAGCACCCAGTGGTTTACAATGCCAGTTGATCGCTACATTGTATTTCTCGCCAATTCTTTCCAGTAAATAACGTGCGAGCCAGATCTGATCTCCCGCTTCCTTGGCGCCTTTTGCAAAGATCTGGAATTCCCATTGTCCGGCTGCAACTTCTGCGTTGATTCCTTCAACGTTTAATCCAGCATCAAGACAAGCATCCAGATGCTCTTCAACGATTTCTCTTCCGAAGGCATTCTTTGCACCTACAGAGCAGTAGTATGGTCCCTGAGGGGCGGGGTAACCAGCTGCCGGAAAACCAAGAGGTTTATCTGTAGTAGGGTCCCATAAGAAATATTCCTGCTCAAAACCGAACCAGAAATCATTGTCATCATCTTCAATATGCGCGCGTCCGTTTGATTCATGTGCTGCACCAGAGGAATCAAGCACTTCACACATCACCAGGTAAGCGTCCTTTCTCTGTGGGTCTTTAACCATATAAACCGGTTTTAAAACACAGTCAGACGAACCGCCTGGTGCCTGTTCTGTAGAGGATCCGTCGAAACTCCAGTTTGATACGTCTTCCAGATTACCGCTAAAGTCTTTTTCAATTTTTGTCTTGCTGCGCAGGCTTTGTGTAGGTTTATACCCATCAAGCCAGATGTATTCTAATTTTGCCATTGGTGTATTATTTATTTGTCTTCGTTAACGATCTATTAATTTTTTAGGGCAAAATTGAGAATTGTACTGAAAATAATATATCCCCACTATTGGTAGAATTGATACCCCAATCCCGGTGGTTTTTTCGCCAGATTTCTCAATCTCCCGCTATACCCTGTTAAAATCTTTCTTCTACAAAAAATTACCACCTGTAAACAGATCGATCGTCTAAAATATCGAAAGATTTTGATGTTTTGTGAATGATCATAAATAAATATGGTCAATACACAAGATATAATCTGCCAGAAGAAAGGTAACATGATTAATATTATAAATATCGGAAGTTTTATTTACATCACAATGGGGAAATGTAGATTTAATACATATTTAAGTGTGAAATAATTCTATTTTCAGATTGTTCTGACAGAAAATCATTAGTTTAATACCGGGTATCCGGTACTGTTCTGATAGTCAGTGAGATTTGGTCGTGAAGGTGTAGGAAAAACCACTTATTTGGGGATATATCATTTGATAACATGTAGCGATGTTTGCATGAACACTAAGATCAAAATTTTATGGAATTACAATTAAAAGGAAAGAAAATCCTGTTTGGCACAGTACCAGCTGACGGGCACTTTAATCCGCTTACTGGCTTAGCGGTTTTTTTAAAACAACAGGGCTGTGATGTACGGTGGTATACCTCTCCGATTTTTAAGGAAAAGCTGGACCGCTTAAATATTCAGCATTACCCTTTTGTAAAAGCACTTGACGTAACTGGAAATAATCTGCAGGAAGTATTTCCGGAGAGAAATGACATCAAAGATGCAGCTGCGAAACTGGAGTTTGACCTGATCAATGTCTTTGGCGACCGTGCGACAGAATACTTTGAGGACATCAAGGATATTTATCAGACATTTGAGTTTGACCTG
The DNA here is from genome assembly GCF_026239695.1 of Pedobacter sp. MC2016-15. GTDB lineage: Bacteria > Bacteroidota > Bacteroidia > Sphingobacteriales > Sphingobacteriaceae > Pedobacter. Next base: position 102,642 of record NZ_JAPIVS010000005.1, read on the forward strand.
ATGATTGGTGATAGCTTTTTCTCTGTCCTTCCTTTTGTAAAACACAAACTCAACGTACCGGTTATCGCTATCGGAATAGTTCCTTTGGCAGAAGATTCTGTCGACCTGGCACCCTATGGGATGGGTTTCCTGCCTCCGGGAAATGATGCTGAACGAAATGAGTATGCAAACCTGAGAGCATTGGTTAAAACCGCCATATTCAAAAACTCAATTGACAGATTTTCTGCAACGCTGGATGAATATCATATCCCTCATGAAAAATCTATCATTTTCGATCTTCTCATCAGGCAGGCGGATTTTTACCTTCAGATCGGTTCGCCGGGTTTTGAGTATGGACGCAGTGATGTAGGCGGCAATGTCAGATATGTGGGTGCCTTGCTTCCTGCAGTGTCAAAAAGCAGTGATAAAGTGTGGTTTGATGAGCGGGTCAAACATTATACAAAGATAGTTTTGGTTACGCAGGGTACAGTAGAAAGAGATACAAGCAAATTAATTGTTCCTGTACTTGAAGCCTTGAAGGATACCGATGTGCTTGTCATTGCAACTACGGCAGGACATGATACGGCTGAGCTGAGACAAATGTTCCCTCATCAAAACCTGATCGTCGAGGATTATATCCCTTATAATACCATCATGCCATTTGTTGATCTGTATATTACAAATGGTGGTTACAGTGGTACGCTGCTGAGCATCAAACATCGGTTACCTATACTGGCAGCAGGCCTTTATGAAGGTAAAAATGAGATCTGTTCAAGAATAGGTTATTTTAATATTGGTATTAACCTGAATACCGAGACACCGGAACCTCAGCAGATCACGGAGGCTGTAGAGGAATTGCTGACCGATCCGATGTATAAAAGGAACGTAGAAAATCTGGCGAATGAACTGGGAAGTTATGATTCCAATACGCTCTGCGCTGCGTACATTAATGAATTGATTGGAGAACGTGCGGACATCAGGGCGGGAATTTAGTTCGCAGCTGCAGCTGCAATATCAATTAATCAAACTGGCAACTTTCAGGGTTGCCAGTTTGTTCAGATTTAGGATTTTTTTGCGGGAACGGCTGCTGTACCTGCAGCGATGCCTAATTTAGCTTTAACAGCGGCGGTGAGGTCTACGCCACTATCATAGGCCAGCAAATTATTGGCAGATTGCTGTGCATTGCTGTCGAAGACATAGGCAATTCCTTTTTCTTTAGCTACCGCTTTTACCGCAGTGATGAATTTTGTTTGCAGGGGAGTCATCAGTTCACCTTGTTTAGCCACCATAAGCTGCTGCGCTTTTTCCGTAGCCTCATCAATGCCTCGCTTCAGCCCGTCAAGTTCGGTACCCATTGCCTGCAACTCCTTGCCTACGGTTTCTTTGTTGGCTTCATTTAAAGTTTTGTTCTTGGCAACAGCAGCATTATATTTCAATGTATAGTTGCTTTGTAGTTTCTCTATTTCTGCCTGTTTGGTTTTCTGCAGATTTTCCAGGGTAGTAGATATTGTTCTGGCTTCTGGCATGCTGGTAAAGATGGCCTGCGAATTCAGATGCCCGATCTTTTGTTGTGCATTTACACTGGATGCCGAAAATAAGAGGGCGGCGGCGATCACATATACGTTAATTAATTTTTTCATGTCAAATAAGGTTAAATTTTAAAATATCTGTCGATAGACTATACATACAACTAACTATTCAGCGTTATGTTGTATCAGGGCCCTGAGAAATAACCTAGTTGATCGGTATTTAAAGATATAGATAAAAAATTGTCTCTGAGTCAAATTTTGTCCCTACTTTTGTGTTATGAAAAACTTCAAATATATTTTGCCAGCTGCTATGCTGGTATTTGCATCCTGCAGTCCCACTACACGCCCTGCAGAAGACAATGTCGCTAAAACTGATGTTGCTGCAGATACTACAGTTGCAGAGAAAGCATTAATTGCAAAATTATCGATAAAGGATACGATTAAAACCGGTGAATCAATCCAGTTGAAATTCACGGTTTATAACAACGCTGACAGTGTACAGCAATTTTGTAAATGGCACACACCATTTGAGCCCTGGATCAGTAAATACCTGGATATTAAAGATGAAAATGGGGTAGAAGTTAGTTACAAAGGTGCAATGGCCAAGAGAATAATGCCACCTCCGGCAGACAGTTATTTAAAGGTTCAGCCCAAAGACAGCGTTGCTGCAGAGGCAGATCTGCTCAAGGGGTATGCCATCACAAATCCTGGCAAATATACCGTAGTATATAACAGCCAGAATGTGAGCGGCCTGAGTGTAAAGGACAGTGTTACGTTCGTATACAGCAAATAATTACATGATTTCACCCTTTTCGTGACCGTCTTTACCAGGAGGATTTCTTCTGTATCCCGTATCACTGAAGTGACTATGGTTATAGAAGTCATCTTCCACTGTATGTTTGTAGTTCATTACTTCCACCACATGCTCCGCAGTACCCGTTAAGACGTCACGAATTTTCAATTCATCAAGTGCAGTAATCTTTTCGCCATCATAATCTGGCAGGAAAGGTAATTTTGAGGAGATTGCTTCCGTCAGCAGAACTTCATCACTGTCTTCTTTCAGGGTCACCAATCCAATGGGTATCAGCACCCTTTTTTCTTCATCGAGTTCATAACCTTCGAGCTTCGAGATAATGTATCTTACTTTGAGCGCTTCCACGTCAAAGATCAGGTCTTCAACATCTCCGATGTAATCACCCATAGAGTCATAGATTTCCCAGTCAGTAATATCGGGCTGATCGTCAGCGATTTCATAATCACTGCCCTCGAGTTCTTCAAAGCGGTTGTTCGTATTGTCAGTTGCCATAACTTATAGATTTAGGAATGGAACAATCTAAAAAAACATAAGTTTTGGCAATCCGGTGGATAAGGGGCTGAAATCGTAATTCAGAATAAATCTTATTCGTATCAAATACTAATTTTTACTGATGCGGTAGCCAGGTGGCAACTCTGCCAGAAAGTTCATTTTATGTTCCTCCACACTGTAGATCAGGAGGAAAGTTTCAGGCCTGACCTGTACATTTTCATTGAGCAGGAACATGATGCGGCCAAAGAATGCCTGTTTAATGGCTTCCGTTTGCTCAGGTGCAAGAATGTTCAGCAGCATAAAGCCATCGGCGCTTTTTGGAACGTCATAATTCCGTGAATAAATCAGATCTTCAGGTTCCAGTTGCCTGATCAGCTTGAACATGCTGTCTTTATCTTCCTGGACAGATTTCAGTCCTGCGTCCTGAACCGCTGCTGAAACAGAGATAATGTAATCTGTAAGTTTTCCCCTGATCAGCGCAATACGAACAACACCCATAATTTATCCTCCTTATTTGTTAAATTCATACGGACATATTTGGCGTTCTGGTTGTAGTAGTATATCGTCACAACATATTACGGAATGTTATGTTTTTTAACGATTTTATTCGTTGAAATGGTATAATCAATCGTTCAAACTAGTCAATTTTGTAGATGTTCACCTTACCGATGTTTATTCCCCTTTTGATGGCGGGACTGCCTTTATAACCAACTTTAGCTTCGCCGAAGGAGGTCACCTTGATCTGATCCGAAGCATTTAGTTTAAGTTCGGCCTCGCCATATAATGTGGCTACGCTGGTGCTGTTTTTGATGGCCAGCGCATCTATTTTACTTTCACCATAAGAGGTAAATCTTTGCTCATCAATACTTCCGGATTTCATGTTTAAGGAACTTTCGCCATAGCTGGTGGTATGCATAGTTTTCAGGTTGATCTGATCAATATCCACCTGTGCCTCTCCGTACATCACGAGGTCAAAACGATCCTGGTCAATTTTGCTCTTCAGGTGAATCGTTTCTGCACCCCGGACAGACAAGTCATGCAATGTCTTATAGGAAATAGCGACGGTGAGGACAGTCCCCTGATACAAGGGCTTGGAACGCTTCTCCTCATCCTCATTCCTTTTCTCATTTTTTGTAACCTCTTTTGCGCCCTCCAGGTAGACACGCAGAGTTCTGCCATTGGATTCAATATTAATCTTATCCCTGCTTACCGTTGATTTTTCGATAGTCACACTTTCTTTGTCACCCTGGGTAAAGGTAACCTGCACATGCGGGCTAACAATTACCCGGTCAAATGTTGCAACAGAGACTACTTCCTGGGCATTGATAGTTTTTAAACTGACCAGGGTAAAGAGAGCGGTAAGCAGGAATAATTTGTTCATATTTATTTATTTTTTAGAGAGGTCTGTCTGATTTGCTGACACCAAATGTCTTTGATGGTTTGTTGCCCATGACAAATGTCATCGTACCACCTTTTACTAAATCGCTGTGTCTAATATACGATTTTGTATATGGTTGACCATTCATCGTGATGCTTTGAATATAGATATTTTTCTTGCCCTGGTTTTTAGTACTGATCGTAAACTTCTTGCTGCCCAGACTGATAGTGGCTTTATCCATCGCAGGAGAGCCAATGATGTAAACCCCGCTCATCGGATTCATGGAATAAAATCCCATCGATGATAACACATACCAGGCACTCATTTGTCCTGCGTCCTCATTACCACAGATGCCGTCTTTTTCAGTCGTGTAGAACTTGTTCATCACATCTCTTACCACTTCTGCAGTTCTCCATGGCTGTCCGGCAAAATTGTACAGGTAGGCCACATGGTGACTCGGCTCGTTGCCATGTGCATACTGACCGATCAGACCCGTTACATCATTCGGAGCGTTTTTCATCTTTGATGACATACTAAAGAAATGGTCTAACTTTTTGGTAAAAGCCTCTTCACCGCCATTGATACCGATCAATCCATATGGATCTTGCGGCACCAGCCAGGTATATTGCCATCCGTTACCTTCGGTATAATTGCTTTTGGCGTCAGTAGGGTCAAATGGAAGATCCCATTTCCCGTTTGCCAGTTTGCCTACAAAGTGTCCTTCGTCGGTATTGTAATAATTTTCGTAAAGTTTTGCCCTGTTCGCAAAATATGCTGCGTCCTCTTTTTTGCCAAGCTTAGCCGCCATTTTAGAGATCCCCCAATCTGCAATTGCATACTCCAGTGCCCATGCCACAGATTCATTCATGCTGTCAGAAGGGATATAAGCCGGTTTTTTTACATATTCAATCCCCATTTCAGGCATCATCGCTGTAGTCCTGATCGCTTTATAAGCCAGTTCTACGTCGGCAGGGTAGAGCAGACCTTTAAGGTATGCGTCAGTAATTACAGGTATTGACGGGTAGCCCACCATACAGAAAGTTTCACTACCCTGAAGCGGCCACAGTGGTAATTTACCCTGCTGCTCATAAATTGCCAGCAGGCTATGTACCAGGTCTTTCACCTTTGCAGGTTCAATAATGGTCATCAATGGATTTAATGCCCTGTAGGTATCCCAGAGCGAAAAAGTCGTGTAGTTGGTAAACTTCTGATTGGTATATACTTTTTTATCCGTTCCCCTGTAATCCCCGTTGTGATCATTAAATGTACTGGGTGCAAAATACGTGTGGTATAAAGCAGTGTAGAAAACAGTTTTTGTAGGCTGATCTGCTTCAAAGACAATTTTGTTCAGGGCCTTGTTCCAGGAAAGGTCAGCAGCTTCTTTTACAGCTTCGAAATTCCATTTCGGAGCTTCAGCTTTGATATTGGCCAATGCGTTTTCGGTGCTCACAGGGGAGATGCCCACCTTAACTTTAATATCAGGATTTTTTACAGCATCAAAAAACAAGGCTGCTTTAGTGCCAACGCCGCTCACAACTTTTCCTGTTACCGGATCCAGACCATTGTATAACTGGGCTTTTGTGACAGGCACTGATAATACCATCGCGAAAAACACACGCTGATCTTTAGACCAACCCGTAGAGTAGCGGTAACCCACAAAGGTACTGTCGTTTACCTGTGTGATTGAAGAGGAGACAGTTTTGTCCCACAACATCGTAAAATCCAGGTCTACCAGCAAGTGCGCATTATCAGTTTTATCATAGTGATAGTGGTGAAAGCCCACTCTTTCTGTAGCGGTCAGCTCTGCCTTTACCTTGTATTTGTCGAGGTATGCGCTGTAATAGCCCGGTTTTGCTACTTCCGTATCTTTGGAAAAGAAAGAGCCGTAGCCGCTTTCCATCTTGTTAAATTTTGCGGGTGTCAACTGTACCTCGCCATTGGCGGGAACCACAAGAACATCATTTAAATCCCCAATCCCGGTGCCGCTCAGGTGAGTATGTGAAAATCCAAGGATCTCCTTACTGATATAGTTGTAACCACTGCACCAGTCCCAGCCGTTAAATTCGTCCCAGTCCTGCATAATCTGCGAAGGACCGAGTTGCACTGCTCCTGTAGGGACGTTGGCGCCTACAAACACATGTCCATGCCCTACGGATCCGATAAATGGATTTACGTATTGCGTAAGGGATGCTGGTTTCTGTTGGGCCTGTACTAAAGCATTACTGGCCGAAATCGTGCTCATCAGCGTAATCGCTGCAAAAAAGGAAGTAATTCTGGTCTTAATCATTATGGTGTGTTGAAAAGGCTAATATAATATTCTTGTTTGTAATGATGATCAACAAAAACGAAAAAGCAGTCCCCAATGGTCATCTTTAGGTTAATTCAGTTATTTGTGTAAATATTTGTTTGTAATAAACCCATCATCCCGGAAAATACGTATACTTGATTTATAGAGGAGCTAAATGCTATTAATGAGATAACTATTATTTACTAACAATACTAAGGAATGATTGATTATCTGATAATCTGTCGGATCTGACCGGAACATGACATCATACGGAAACGATAACACAACTTATAAGAAGGATCAGTGTGAAAGAGAAGGTATTATCGCTGCTTTGCATTTTTCCCCTTTTCCGTGTTTGATCATAGAGCCGCTTGAAAAATTCAGTATCATCAACGTAAACCAGGCTTTTTCTGGACTTGCCTCTAATGCTGCTGAAGTATTTACTGGTCAAGAAGTTGCAGAGGTACTCTGTGATTCAGCTTTGAAAGATAAAGAGATCCTGATCAGTACAATGCTGCAGGTGTTCAGTTCCAAACTACCTGGCAATCTTAAGATCCCGCGTTCAGTATTGTTTAGCGAAGAAAGGAACGTACATCCTGAAAATTTTCTTCACTGCGAAATCTATCCCGTTTCCGGTAGTAACGCGAGTGTTGATTTACTCGTGATGCAACTCCGCGGGCTTCCTGAAGAGCAGCGGCCCATTTCCCGGCAGCAGGAACATGTGGTGCTGAAATCAGAGCTTGAGGCTCAAAGAGAAAAGTACGAGGACCTGTTTAATCTAAATCCCCTTCCTCAGTTTGTATACGATCTGGATACGCTTGATTTTCTTTTTGTAAATGAAGCTGCAGAACGTGAATATGGGTATAGCAAGAAAGAATTTGATAGCATGACCCTAATGGATATCAGGCCGGAGGAAGACAAAGAGCTGCTCAGAGATATCATCAGCAATAAAGTCATTAAAGGCCATATTGGTAACAGTACTGTAAGGCACATGAAGAGGAACGGGGAAATCATGTATGTCAATGTTCAGGGCACCACAGTGAGGTATGAAGGCAAAAATGCCCGGCTGGTGGTGGTGGTTAACCTGACAGATAAGATGCGTACACAAAAAGCCCTGGAAAGAAGCGAAAGACGTTTCAAGGCACTTGCGCAGGAGGGCTCAGATATGATTGCCATCCTCAGTCCTGAAGGGGATTACCATTATGTAAACCCCAACTCCAAGGCCATCATCGGTGTTCCCTCAGAGTTCTATATCGGCAAAAATGCCTTCGAGTTTATTCACGAAGAAGATAAAGCAATGTTTGCGGAACATATTGGCTTGCTCATGAAACACAAGCGTCTTCAGCTACCTCCGTTTCGTTTCGAAATCAATGATGGAGAATACCGCTGGATCGAAACAGTAATGACCAACATGGTCGATGATGCCAGCATTTCTGGTATCATTGCCAATTCAAGAGATGTCACAGAGCGGATCAATAATGATATGAAAGTCCAGGAGAGCATAGAGCGCTTTAATGTGCTTTCCAAAGCTACCAGCGATGCGGTATGGGATTGGAATATGAGCGATGATAAACTTATCTGGAACAAAGGAATCTGTGGGATTTTTGGCTATAAGGTCAATGAAACTGAAGATTCCTGGTGGCAGGAGCGCATTCATAAAGAAGATGTGAGCTTTGTTCTTAAAAAGTTTCATGCTACTATAAAAAACAGGAGGTCCAGACTCGAAGTAGAATATCGCTTCCGCTGTTCTAACGGCCGTTACAAAAACGTATTAGACAGGATGTTTATTACCTACAACAATAACGGTGAGGCGGTGAGAATGATTGGTTCAATGCAGGATATTACCGACAGGACCAACTACACCAAAGAAATCCAGGAGCAGAACCACCGTTTGCAGGAAATCTCCTGGATGCAGTCACATGGCGTACGCGCACCTTTAGCCCGGGTTTTGGGATTAACGAATTTGCTGTCTTCAGGCCTGATTGATGAGGGTTCGTCGGAAGAGTCCTTGCGCTACCTTTTGCAATCGGCTACGGAGCTGGATAATGTCGTTCGTGATATTATCAAAAAAACAGAAGGACTACAGAAGAAAAGTAAGTAATCTTTTTGGCCTTCATTAATCGACCAGTTTATTTACCACCTTATTCAGTGTCAGTCCCTGCACAATCACAGAAAATACAACGATGATGTAACTCACCGAGACGATCATCGGCTTAAATTCTGAAGGTGGCAGGGATAGAGCCAGCGCCACCGATATACCACCGCGCAATCCCGCCCAGATGACAATCGCAATACGGTTATAGGGCAGTGCCAGACGCCGGCTCAGCAAAATCGCCGGAGCCGTAATACTGATCGCCCTTGCGATTAAAACAAAGAGGATAGCCAGCAAACTGATGACGAAGTAGGCACTGTAGAAATGTATCAGGGCAATCTGTAAACCAATCATCACAAAGAGAATGGTGTTCAGCAGATCATCAATTAATCCCCAGATCTTATCCAGGATCTCCTTCAGCGACCTCGCATCAGCGGTCTGACCCAGCTGCACATTGCTCAGCATCAATCCTGCGGCAACAGCTGCCAATGGGATCGATACATGCAGCAGACCCCCCAATACAGAAATGCCCATTACCATAGAGATCGTCATCATCAGCACGGTTTGCAGTTCAGTAATCTTTTTGATCAGGAACATACAAAGTAACGCGGAACCTATACCCAATGCCAGTCCACCGACAACTTCCTGCACAAACAGGATCAGTGTGTGCGACCAGGTGAAGGCATCACTGGAACTTTCTGTGAGTTCACGCAGGGTAACAAACAGGAGGATACCTACACCATCATTAAAAAGAGATTCTCCACCGATAATGGTTTCAAGGGAAGAAGGTATTCTTGATTTCTTCAATACGGAAAGTACTGCTACAGGGTCTGTAGGTGAAATCAGGGCGCCAAAAAGCATGCAGTACAATAGGGGTACATCTATGCCAAACAGCGGTAATGTCCAGTAAAACAGAAAACCGAAGATCGTGGTAGAACCGATTACACCAACGGTACTTAATATCAGTACGGGGACCTTTTGTGCCTTAAGTTTTTCTACATCAAAGTGCAGGGCACTGGCAAAAAGCAGGAACGCCAGCATCACGTCGAGCAGCGTCCTCGTGAAGTCTACGCTGGACGTAAGCTCCTTAAAGAAGCCTGACGCCTCTGGAAAGGTCTTTCCAGAGACGAGGATCAATATAGAAAGTACAATTGCAATCACCATGATACCGATGGTGCCCGGAAGCTTTACGTAACGGTGATTGATATATGAGATGAAAGAACTGATGGTAACGAGTATGGCAATAGTAGTAAAAGTATCCATTAATAAGATTCGAGTGTTAAATGATAATATCGAAATGAGTTAAATTCAATATACTCACATGAATCATGCCTCAGATTCGATAAATGTTATCTTTATCCCGATCTTAATGATATTTTAATCTACAATTATTTGATATGAGTCGCCGCGTCAATGATCATATTGGCAACCTCCATAGGGTGTGATTCATATACGGCGTGACTGGCGCCCGCAATTTCCACCGTTTTACTGGTAGCCCTTTTGGCATACAGACGTTCCAGATCGGGGTTGATAATACGGTCCGCTGCAGCAACCATGTACCAACTTGGTCTGCTTCGCCATGCCGGAGCTGGCATTACCGCATGAAATACGGCATCGGCAGTCGGCATTTGTGCGTCGGCCATAAAGGTAGCGCGGTATTTGGGCAGGTCCGCTGCAAAATCAGCGTAAAACTGCTCCGGCTTGATATAGTCGAAGCCATCGGCACCTTTCTGCAGGGATTTGTAGGCTGAAGGATAAAGCTTGCCATTTCCAGCTTCCGTTTCTCCTTTATCGGGTGCATGTGCCGCGATATAGACCAGTCCGGCGACTTTCGGATCGTTGCCGGAGACAGTAATAATTGCACCCCCATAACTGTGGCCTACCAGGATACAAGGACCATTCTGCAGTGCAAGCACACGTTTCACTGCTGCCACATCATTGCTGAACGAATTCAGCGGCTGCTGAACAACAGTCACGTGATATCCTTTTTTGTAGAGGATATCGTATACTGGTTTCCAGCCAGAGCCATCAACAAAAGCACCGTGTACCAATACAATGTTTTTGATCAGTTTAGGCTGCTGTGCGACTGAGGAGAAAGATAAACCGGTTAATAAAAGTAAGCAAAGAAATTTGAGGGCCTTAAGAGTTTTCATGAATTTTTGATAATGATTATGTATCATCTATAACGGTTCATTAATCCCGTCAATATATCAAACATGAGATAAATTGTAGCAGTTTTACCGGGACCTGACAACTTTGGAGAGCCATTGGCGCCACTTTTTCTTACGCGGCGCAGGTGTGGCAATTTTCCTAAGGAAGGTGCTGAATGCCTCATATGCCTGTTGGTCAGGGGCGATTTGAGTTTTGATGTCTACGGGAGAGTCCGCTAATTCCACGTCATAAAAATTACTTGCAGCGCAGTGCGTTCCGCTGGCATCATGCCCGATATTTCTGACCAGTGACTGTCCCGGATAAAGCGTGAGTTTACCCAGCAGGAAGGCTGATGCATACCATCTGATGTCCCAATCTTTGGTGATGCCCTTTGCCTGTCGTTCAAGCGCTTGAATATAAGGGTAAGTGTTCTCAAAATTAAACTCCGTTTTAAGCTCCTCGCTTGTGAACTGATCTAACAATCGCTGACCATCCAGTTCCATCAAATCCCATCCCCGTTTCCAGGTTGCCCAGCCCCAGCAATCGGCGCCTTTCAGAAAGAAGACCTCTTTTAGTTTTTGTGCTGTCTGATAAGAATAACCATGAATAGAGATGACCTGCTCCTCATCTTGATAATACTCCAGGGCCTCGTTCATATATTTAAGGAAATAGGCTGAGGTAACCAGATCATCTTCAAGTACGATCGCACGGCCATGTTCATTGATCACTTCTGTCACACCCATAATGATATTGTCATGAACGCCAATATTAGCTTCCCGGAGCCTGATACAGATTTTCTTAAATCCGGTGATTGTTTTGATAAAGGCGCGTACCTCGTTCACTGCTGCCCTTGCTTCCTCATTTTTTGGGGCATCGGCATAGATATACAGCTCGCTTTCAGCAGCAAGTTCATTTGCTTGCAGTGCCTGGATAGTTTTCTCCGTATGGTCGATGCGGTTATAAACAAAGAGGATTATTGGTGCGGTAACAGACATTCCTGTGAAAATCAAAATTGGTTGACCAAAGCTAGCCAATATTCCTAACATCTGCACTTTGGCAGCTAAATCTATATCTTAGTGTTATGAAAAATTTTCAGGACTTTAAAAACTCTTTGCAGAATGAAAATCCGGATGCTGGTTTATCTGTGCAGCTGAAGGCATTGTGGTATGACGGTAAGGGCAACTGGACTCAAGCTCACCATGAAGTTGATCAGCTGAATGATCAATCCTCAGCGCATGTCCACGCTTACCTCCACCGTAAGGAGGGAGATATCTGGAATGCAGATTATTGGTACAAGAGGGCAAAACAAAGTCGCCCGCCGATCACACTGGAAGAAGAGTGGGAGCAGTTGGTCAGGTTATTCTTAAATTAATCTTCAAAATCTTCAGGCGTCTTTTGATAAGAGCTGATGATTACCCTTTTCAGCTGCTCCTGGTGCTCGTCGCCCCACAGCCCTATAGCGGAGATCACCGGGATCAAAGTTTTACCGAAATCTGTGAGACTGTATTCTACCTTTGGTGGCATCACCGGATAGATGGTCCTCATCACAAGCTCATGGTTTTCCAGTTCTTTCAATTGGATATTCAGAACCCGGCGTGAGGCATCAGGTATCTTCCGTTGCAGTTCACCGGGGCGCAGGTGTCCCTCGTTGATAAACCATAACAAACGGATCTTCCATTTACCGTAGAGGACTTCCCCTACGACGTCAAGTCCGCATTTCAGATTTGGTAAAGTCTTTTTCTGATACATTATACAAATATAACCGGATGTATAGTCTGAAACAATACGGAAAAATTTCTCCCTATTTTAATCATAAGCTGGTACTTACGGGCAGGGCAGGCTCTCAGAACATTTTCTTTCCGGATTTTTGAAGAATCTCCTTAGTCGTTGTTAAATAATCATATAATAAGGGATTACTTTCTCTGCTTGGACTATGAGCATCAGCAAAAAATTGAAGAGAGCCATTTTGAAAGAATTCAAACTTCATTCTGATCCCGTGAAGCACAAACCGGTTGCTTGCTTTTTTTTCCAGTTCTCTCTGTGAGGAGATGAACAGGTCACTTATTAATCTTTCATAGTTTGGAAAGTCCTTATATTTAATTTTGACACTGTCTGTCGTGTAAAATGTATTGACCTTTATCGCTGAATCTAATCTCGCAAAAAGGACCTGTACCGTGTCATTTTTAATATCAGGTTTTCTCGCCATTAATGTCATCGTGAGTGTTTTAAAAAGGGTGTCTTTTTTTAGGTTCTGATGAGAAACACTGTCCCTAACCTTAACCTTGATTTTGATATCCTTTTTATAACAGATAGTTTCTATAAAAAACTGCTTACCATTCATAGGAATGCTGGTTCGGAGGCTGATACTTTTTCCATTCAGATGCTGTGCCTGCAATCTGTACGAAGCAAACACAAGAAAAAATGCTAAAACAACGTATTTCATAACGGCAAGATTAATTTTCTTAAGGTAATCATTTTTTTCATAGATTTAGCACTAAGCATAGCAGTCCCAAATAAACCTGTTAAGCCTAAACCTTATGACCACGAAACCAAATGAAATTACTCACAGGCCCGCGGACTCACTATCAATTGATCAGATCATTGAACTCAACCCCCGCTTCAGCCGACGTGAAATGTTGGGGTTAACAGGCCTCGCCGGCATTGCCGCCCTCAATGGCCTGGGCTCCGAAACTTTCGCACAAAATCCACAACGAAAACCCCGCATAGCCTGCCTGGTCAGTTATTGGGGTGCACCAAGGTCGCATGCCGACTGGATCATCACCAAACTCCTTGACGGCTACTGGTGGGAGGGAGCACATACTCCTTCGCGCGTCGAAGTAGTATCCATTTACATCCATCAGCTGCCTGAAAGCGGGCTGGGGCAGAAGATTGCCAAGGCTAAGAACATTCCGATCTTCAAAACCGCGGGCGAAGCCGTCACCATGGGCGGCAAAGAACTCGCTGTCGATGGCGTTGTGATCGTTGCAGAACATGGCGAATACCCTACCAACCTCAAGGGGCAGTGGATGTTGCCACGATGGTGGATTTACCAGCAGGTAGTCCGCGTTTTCGAGCAGAGCAAGCGCTCAGTGCCGGTGTTCAATGATAAACACCTCTCTTACAGCTGGGATGAAGCCAAGTGGATGTTTGATAAATCCAGGGAACTGAATTTCCCCTTAACCGGAGGTTCTTCCATTCCCACTTTCTACCGTACGCCAGATGTAGAACTCGAAATCGATACGCCTCTCAACACCTCAATCGTTGTTGGCGATACCGCCGATGAGGGGGCGCTGTTTCATTGTGTAGACGTCCTGCAGTCGCTCGTAGAACGCCGGAAAGGGGGCGAAACGGGTGTAAAATCCGTTCAGTGTATACATGGACCAGAAACCTGGACCTGGGCAGAAAGTAACCCATGGGCTACTAAGCTGCTGGAATCTGTAAGGAAAAAGTTTGATCTCAAAGCTGGGCACTTTCAGGATAATAAAGCGCCAAATGTATGTATAGTAGAATATAATGATGGTACAAAAGCTGCAGTCTTCTCGGGTAAAGGAGTAGGATGGACCTTCGCAGGAGAGATTCAGGGAAAGAAAGATCCAACCATTATCTCTATCCTGGGATGGCCGGGCCCTTTCGCACAGTACCATGCCTCCAACTCGCAGCCGCACTGGATTACAGAAATGATGGTCAGCAAGAAGGAGCCATTTAATGCTGAGCGACTGTTATTGTCGACCGGCATTGTGTCTTTCAACATGGAATCCAACTGGGAGAACGGCAAATACTCAGCTGTAGGGCGCCGTATAGAGACGCCTTTCATGAACATGAGCTACCGATCTACACGCGGGGCACAGTTCAGCACGGGACAACGTCCGCCGAATACGCCTTATATCCGCGGATTCGAGATCTAAAACCTTTTATACATCAATGAACCACAATTTAATGAAACGCAGAGACTTAATCAAAAGCTTAACTATATTACCACTGGCCGGAAAATTTTTCCCGGTACAATCCCTTTCAGCCGCACCGCTCCCACAATTTAGCCGCCCGCCTTTTGCAGAAGACAAACCCATGCCTGCAATCCATCGCAATGCTTTTGTGATGGACGGACATGTACATGTGATGACGCGCGAGCTGCTGATGAAAACTGATATCGGTCAGCGTTATACCGATGGCAACGTAGATCTGCCAAGGGCGAAGGAAGGCGGCGTAGATGCGATGTTTTTCTCAGTTTACACCCCTGAACACTATTATCCCGGAAGGTTTGAAACAAAAAATACCTTCCGCGTGATCAACCTCGCGCTGGATCAGATCAAAAAGAATCACGCATCAATTGAGCTGGCACTGACGGCTTCAGATATTCAAAGAATCAATAAAAAAGGTAAAATAGCTGCATTCCTGGATCTTGAAGGTGGTTACGATCTGGAGGGGGATATCGATTTGCTGCGGGCTATGTACCGCCTGGGACTGAGATCAATGCAGCTCACCGCACACAACGTGACCAACGCTTTTATTGATGCCTGTAATGATATCAGCTACTGGGGTGGAATCAATGACCTCGGAAAAAAGATCATCAAAGAAATGAACGATCTTGGAATGGTCATTAATGTTGCGCATGCATCCAATGAGGCCATCCTGCAAACTGTCGGGGTCAGTAAACACCCCGTGATTTATAGTCATGGCGGATTTTACAGTATCGTTAACCATCCCCGCTGCATCAGCGATGAAGCCGCAAAAGCCATCGCCGCGAAAGGGGGGGTAATAGGAATCCATTTCGGTAGTCTTTTTAATAATCCAAAATACTGGGAATGGCAGAAACCTCCTGCAACTACCAAACCAACCGTCCCTAAAGGAACAAAACCCGCCTCTTTGGTGCCCAAACCCAATACGCTGACCATCGAAGATGCAGACAGAGAACTGGCAAAAGAGGTGCCTCTGAATTTCAGGGGAACGATTCCCGAAGAATACTGGATGCATGTTGATCAGCTGGCAAAAGTGATCGACTATGGGGTGAAGCTGGTAGGGGAAGACCATATGGCACTGGGTTCTGACCTCGACGGCGGACCAGAACTGCCGCACGAAATCAAGGACATCAGTGATTATCCTCAACTCACGATAGCCATGCAGAAACTGGGGTACAGCGATCTGAGGATCAGAAAGATTCTTGGTCTAAACTGGTTACGTGTGATTAAGCAGGTCACTGAAGGAAAAGGGTAAGACCAAAAATGCCTGGATAAAATAATAAAAGATAAACTTGTCTTTTATTATTTTATCTCTTATGTTTGTTGTATCAAAGTGCAGCGCGCGCGTTTTGTTCATTAAATAAAGGATAAAAAGGTATTAATATACTATTATGACAAACGAACAGAAAACAATCATAACGGCCACAGTTCCGGTTCTAAAGGAAAACGGATTATTATTGACTAAACATTTCTACACCAGGATGTTTACACATCACCCGGAACTGAAAAACTTGTTCAATATGGGGAACCAGAAAACCGGAAAACAGCAAACGGCTTTGGCAATGGCCGTGCTGGCCTATGCAGAAAATATCGCCAATCCGATGGTATTGCTGCCGGTGGTCGACCGTATCGGGCATAAACATGTAAGCCTGGATATTCGTCCTGAACAATACCAGATCGTGGGCCGTCATCTGATTGCATCGATCGGGGAGGTACTGGGCGAAGCGGCAACGCCGGCAATCCTGGATGCATGGACCCAGGCATATAACCAGCTGGCTGCCTTGATGAGTGGCCACGAAGCAGGACTGTACAGTAAACAGGTCTCTCATGAAGGCTGGACTGGCTGGCGCCCCTTCATTGTAAAGCGCAAAGTTGAGGAATCATCGGAGATTACTTCGTTTTATCTGTACCCCGCTGACGGCGGAAAAGTGCCCAAACATCTGCCCGGACAATTCATCAGCCTCAGGACTTTCCTTCCAGAATTACAACTCAACCAGATCCGCCAGTATAGTTTGTCCAGTAAACCGGATGACAACTATTACAGGATCTCGGTGAAACGGGAGTCAGGAACTGAACTAAATACGGATGGAATGATCAGCAACCGGCTGCATGACCATATCCAGGTTGGTGATCTGGTGGATTTGACTACACCTTCAGGGAATTTCACGCTGCCAGAAGATATCAATGGACCTGTAACTTTCCTCAGCGGTGGCGTAGGGCAGACACCTCTGATCAGTATGCTGTCAGACCTGCTGGAAAAAGGGACAGGACATCCCGTAACCTGGTTGCATGGCTGTCGCGGCGAGTCTGTACATGCTTTTAAGGATCAGATAGATCAGTATGCAGAAGTTCACGAAAACTTTAACCATCAGGTGTTTTACAGTCAGGCAGATGCTGCCCACCGCGATGCGGGCATCAGAGAGGGATACCTTGATATTGATGAGCTTCTGCATCTGGAATTTGATCCCGAAGGGCATTACTTTATCTGCGGGCCAACCGGTTTCATCACCAAACAGTACAATGATCTGGTCAGGGCAGGCATCAATAAATGCAATATCCATTTTGAAGAATTCGGACCACAAACCTTAGCCGTTGGTTAGTGGAGCTGTAACCTCAATGTGTCTTTTGATACATTGAGGTTTACTGTGATTTATCTCAACTTATTAATTGATAATCTTAAGATTTCTACTGCTTGCTCCAGCTGCTTTTCCTCTTGTGATGCAAAGCCGAATCTCAAAGCATTATACTTTGCCCTGCTTCCCTCGGCATAAACGCTTCCTGTAAACTTTAAGCCCATTGGCGCCGCCTTTCCAATTACTTTGGCCAGTGGCAAATCAGCCTTGAATTTCAGCCAAAGAGCCATACCTCCGCCGGGTCTCGTAAATTTCAGGGCATCGCCCAATTCTGAACTGAGTATATCCGATAAATGGTGACAGCGACCCCGGTAAAGCTTGTTTGCCTTTTGAATCAACCTTGTCAGATCTCCATTCTCCACCAAACCAGATACCACCTGTTCCGTGAAGACATCACCTCTTAAATCTATGAGCATTCTTTTTTTTGCCGCGGCATGGATGAATTTCTCCGGAGCAACCATATACCCCAGCCTGAAAGGCGTGCCAAGAACTTTAGTCAATGATCCTATATAGATAATGTTGCCTTCATGATCACCACTGGCCAATGGCAGATATGGATCATACTGGAACTGAAAATCATAATCGTAATCATCTTCAATTACGGCTAATTGATAAGCTTTAATTAACCTGAGTAAATGCGTTCTCCGCTCCTTGCTCATGGTGACGGTAGTGGGGTGATGATGGTGCGGAATTACATAGAGTAGTTTTACCCTGTGTTTGCTCAGCAGATCTTCCAGAGTATCCGTACACATCCCATGATCATCTACCGGAACGCGGATCAGCTCTGCGCCAAAATGTTCAAATATGGTGTTTGCGAAAAAGTAACTGGGCTCGCTGACAATGACTTTATCTCCAGGTTTGATGATCAGCGAGGCTGCCACAAAGATGGCCATCTGGGCACCTCTTGTGGTTAACAGGTTTTCCATACGGATATCAAGTCCGCGTGTCTGGTTCAGAAACCCGCACAGGGCAGTTCTGAAGTCGGGAGATCCTTTCATGTCCCAGCCTGAGGCCATACTTTTTAGGGCATGTTCATCCAGTGCCCTTTTATACAGATTGCTCATTGCGCCTGCCGGCAGTAATGAAATATCAGGGAAACCATCATCAATTACCAGGTCTGTCTTTAAGACATTTGATAAAGGGGAAATGATATCCTGAAGCTGATCAAACTGAAAGCCGGGCTCAGTTTCATAAGCAGCCTTGCGGTTGGTATTAAAGGATCTTGGCTTCACTACCGGCAGTTGCGGTGACACCAGATAACCTTTGCGCGGTACGCTGATGATCCAGTCTTCAGCAATCAGCAGTTCATATGCAGCGACAGCTGTTTTTCTATGCAAGTCCAGATCAAATGCCAGCGACCGTGTACTTGGAATCCCTGTGCCGGGTAAAAGCTTCCCTTCCTGTATCAATTTGATGAGCTGTGCTGCAATCTGTTTGAATACAGCTACATGACTGCTTTTATCAATGAATAAGAGGTTTTTATAAGGAAGCATTTCAACAGATATTATCAATCAAATATATAAATATGAGCTGGACTATCAATTTAAAATTATCTGGTACCTCAAAGCGGCTTTCATGAGGGATACCTTTGTTCTGTTAATAGAAAATGATATGAAAAACTCTGCTTCCATGGCCCAACTCCTCCTGCGTTTTTCCTTAGGGATTGGGTTTTTATTACCAGTACTGGACCGCATCGGTGCTTTCGGCCCTGCAGGTACGCCAAATATTTTCTGGGGCAACTGGACAAACTTTGTGGCCTACACACATCAGTTGATGCCATATATCAGCCTGGGGCTGGCATGGTACTTTGCTTTCGCTGCTTCGGCTCTGGAAGTAATCATTGGTCTGCTGCTGATTGTAGGGTACAAAGTCAGATATGCTGCCTGCGGAAGTTTCGCACTCACGCTCATCTTTGCGTTGAGTATGATGTTCTTTCTCCATTTCCGCGCGCCATTCAGCTACTCTGTTTTTGTAGTGAGTTTTTCCAGTTTGCTGCTGGCATCCTTTCCGGATTACCGCTGGAGTCTGGATGATTCTTTCAAATGATAACGATCAAAATTAATTGACATGGCAAACGATATGAATTTAATAGAAGCCACCACAAGAGCACAAATAGCTTATTGCAAAAATGTACTCTTTGATTTCAGAACCAATCTGGATGAATCTACTTACATCGATCTTGTAATGAACATGATCAAAGATGAACGTTTCAAGCTGGTGTATATACTTGCTGATGATGGCTCCAAAGCTGCGGCGTTTATCGGTTACAGGGTTTTACACACTTTACGTACAGGCTGGATGATTTACGTGGATGATCTTTACTCCGATCCCACACACAGGGGCAGGGGGTATGCGGCAGCCTTGTTAAATTATGTAGATCAGGATGCTAAAAAGCAGGGAATAATTTCCGTTCATCTCGATAGCGGTTACATGCTGCACACTGCACACCGGTTGTACCTAAACCAGGGTTATGTGCTTGCATGTAACCACTTTGCGAAAACTTTCAACCGGTAATTTTCAGTGACTGGATAAGGTCGTCCTGATAGGTGAAATGAAAGCTGAGTATAGCAGGACTTCCCGGGAAAGTCCCTGAGACTTCAGCTTTTAATACTGATTCGTTTTCACCGTCTTTATAGCTTACCGGCTTCATCAATGACTGATAATTTTGGTTTGAATGTTCAATCCATTTTTGGATTTCGGCGTTGCCACTATGGTGGTGTCCTTCGTCAAATACAAGGGCTGTTTCTGAGAAACAATCTGCGTAAGCCTTTGCGTTATAATTATTTTGTGCTTTAACTAATTCAGTAACTACTTTTGGTAAGTTCATAATGTTGATTTTAAATTGTTTAAAGGTTTAAGTCAAATTTCTGAAGTACCTTGAATAGTTACAAGTAGGGTAATACGATTCAGATAGGGAGAAGTTTTTCCGTATAGATTGAAACAGGAAATTTGATGACTGTAACTTGCAGTATGTAATTCCTACTTTGGGAGGTGTTTAAGTTAATTGAAAATAGTGTATTTTTGTATTAGGATACCAAAAAGATATGAAGTTATTGGAGAAATACCAGACGGAGATAGACAAGATGTGCAGACTGTACAATGTAAATCAACTTTTTGCATTTGGTTCTGTTTTGACCGACAACTTTAATGATTCCAGCGATGTTGACCTTATTGTTAATTTTAACATCATCAAGATTGAGGATTACGTTTCGAACTATTACAATTTCAAGTATTCACTTGAATCAATTTTGCAACGTCCTGTAGATTTACTCGAAAGTAAAGCCTTAAAAAATCCATATTTTATCAAATCAGTTGATAACCAGAAGCAATTGATCTATGGATGACAAAATCAACGTTTGGTTGTATGATATCTTAAATTCAATTCTGGAGATCGAAAGTTTTTTCTTGGAAGAGATCATTGAATTTGAATTATACGAAAGGGATCTAAAAACAAAGAGAGCGGTAGAACGTAATATAGAGATTATAGGTGAAGCTATGACTCGTATACTACGTGTTGAGCCAGATATTGCACTAACAAATACAAGACAGATCGTCGATACCCGCAACAGGATTATCCATGGTTATGATACAGTTTCAGATGAAATTATCTGGTCCATCGTATTTCAACATCTTCCACTTCTAAAATCAGAAATTGAGAATTTATTAGGTGAGTGATTAATAGCTTTAGTCGTCAAAAGTTAAATCCTCTATATTTGAGCATTTTACTGCTATCGATGTAAAATAAAAATTTTAATATGGTGCTGATAGAAACTGAGCGTTTGTATTTCAGGGAGATTTTTGAAAGTGACGACGCTGATATGCTCGAGCTGGATTCAGATCCTGAGGTCCATCAATATTTAGGAAAGCAGCCGATATCAAATATTATACAAGCCCGGGCGCAGATACAATTCATCAGGAAACAATATGCAGAAAATGGTATTGGCAGATTAGCGATCATCGAAAAAGATACAGATAACTTTGTGGGATGGGGTGGCTTCAAGCTGATCACCAATAAAGTTAATGGTCATCAGAACTATCATGATCTTGGATATAGGTTGATCAAACGATACTGGGGTAAGGGTTACGCTACGGAATCTGCTAAAGCAGCTATTGAATATGGATTTAGTAAAATAAATCTCTCAGAAATTTATGCGATTGCTGATATCAATAACTTGCAGTCCAAAAAGGTCCTAGAGAAATGTGGGTTCATATGTGCCGATGTCTTTGATTATGAAGCCCTGCCACATTATTGGTTTGAGTTAAAGAAGCGATTTCAAACTCTCCATAATTTCTCTTATTTTTAATACTAATTTACGAGTTCAAATGACACTTAAATCCCTGGTACGCAACCGATCTGTCTTTCTGTATGGAGCATCATTGGCTGTTCTGCTGATGTTTTTGAAAGTGCTGGAATGGCGGATGCTCCTGATCAGCCATGCCTATGAATTATATGCCGGGGCAATTGCCATACTTTTCACAGGCCTGGGAATGTGGTTAGCTCATAAATTGACACACCCTAGGCCCAAAACCGTAATAATAGAAAAAGAAATTTTTGTTAAAACCGATTATTTTGTATTTAATCACGCCGAAGTTGCCCGACTTCGTCTCAGTAATCGCGAACTGGAAGTGTTGCAATTAATGGGAGATGGATTGAGTAACCTCCAGATTGCCGATCGGCTATTCTTATCACTGAATACGATCAAAACACATTCATCAAAAATATTTGGAAAGCTCGAAGTGCAGCGACGAACACAGGCGGTTGAAAAAGCACGAAAACTAAGTATCATTCTTTAGCATTATAGGGCTTTTTTTAAAAATCACCCTAAAGTATGAGCCGGGTTATCTGCTTATCACTCAAATTTGTCCTCTGGATTTAAACAAAGAACTTATGAAAAAACTTGTAATCGTCTACGGCTTGATATCTGGTATATGTGTAGCCAGCTTCATGTCTTTCTCAATCGCATTCTGCTACTCCAAAAACTCGTTTGATGGAAGTATGTTCCTGGGCTACACCGCGATGCTGCTGTCGTTCTCAATCATCTTTGTAGGTGTAAAAAATTACCGCGACAAACATAACAATGGCGTCATTAGTTTCGGGAGAGCATTTCTAATGTCATTGTATATGGCACTGATCGCGTCAACGCTCTATGTTGCGGGATGGATGATCGCTTACTACAACTTCTTTCCTGATTTCATAGAAAAGTTAGCAGCTTATCAATTAAGTCCCTCCAGGATCAGTCAGATGCGCCCCGCTGAAGTCGCTGCTATCCGCGGGCAAATGGAAACTTTCAAAGACTGGTACTCTTCACCCGTTGGCGTAGCAGGGGCGACATATATGGAAATTTTGCCCGTAGGAATTCTTGTGTCATTGATAACTGCCCTGATACTGAAGAAACGCGCTTCTTAATTAGTGCTGTAGTTTCAGGCATCTTTGACTGGTATTACAGAAACACTCGTCCGACAGTAGTCCGACTTTAGTCCGACATTTTGCTATAAATCTCGGACTTTTCACGTATCAATAATTTTTACCTCATGTACTCATCCAGACCCAACATACCATAAGGCCCGATCAACATAAATGACACCGCAAAATCACACTAAGCCGATCAGCTTTTTAAATTTTCATCGGAAATAAGCCCATTGTAATCCAACATATAAATGTGATTTTTCATTTTGAGATAAATATCCTTTTTATCATGATTATCTTTGTATACACTTAAAAATCAGTATTATGGCCAGAAGAGAAGGTAATTTTTTAAAAGGCGTAGTAGGTAAAGTAGTATTAAAGGTGGTAAGAGGTAAGCAACATGTTGTGCCAAAGCCTGAACGCGGAGCAGTGAAGCAGACTGTGGCAACAAAAGCTGCGGCGACAGTCTTTGGCAAAGCTTCATCATTGGGAGCCGGCATACGGGAAATTTTTGAAATTAATAATGGATCATATTTTGATTCTACGGTTAATTCAAGACTGGTCAGCGTCATTCGCGATATCCTGACCAAGTGTGAGAACCCTGTAACCAAAGCAATGAAGTTCACAACCACGAATTTCAAAAGTTTGTCAGGCTTCGATTTCAATAAGGAGGCGCTGATGGAAAAACACCTGAGGTTTAAGCCAGGGGTAAAGACGAAAGACGGCGTGATGCAAGTCGCCTTTGACAATTTATCTGTCGGCAGTCAGTTTAAGTTTCCGGCAAAAACGTTCAAATGTGTTGTGAGTTTAAGCCTGGCAGTTTTTAATCTCAAGGAAGGATTGTTATTTAATCAGGTCAGCACACAGCACTTCGAGGTCGACAAAAACATGAAAACTGTACCCGCACAAACTTTCAGTTTTGACCTCCCGGCAGGTTGTCTCTGTTTGGTGAGAATGTCACTTGAATTTTTTGTAGCAGGAAAATCAACCTGGAAACACGTCACTGCTGCAAATGCAAACCCATCCACGATCTGTGCAGCCGTCATTACTCCCGGAGTATTGAAGAAAGCTGAACCCCGGTACTGGCTTTCCAGAGAAAATTTCAAAATGGCGTAATGATGCAGGGTGCCAGCCAAATGGCACCCTGTATGCCAATATCCCACAACTGAGGGGAATAATGCGCCAAATGTCCCTGTTTATCAGTTGCGTAACACTTATATTTATGCTGCTACTATCTACCTGACAGCATGGATCTACTTAACGACTCTCTCTTCAAAGCCCTGTTTGATACAGCCGTTCCCCGTGTGATTTTAAAAGCTGATGTGCCCAACTTCACCATTCTGGCCTACAATAAAGCTTATGAGCTGGCTACATATAACAACGGAAATGATATCAGAGGCAAGACCTTGTGGGAAGTTTATGATCCTGAACTTGCCGTAGGTGAAGGCGCTGTCAAGCTACCCGAGGCACTCACACGCGCAGTGATCAACCGGGAAACGGTATATATGCCACCGTTCCACTACAACATCCCTTCGGCGGAGCCCGGACAGATGGAAACCTCCTGGTGGGAACTGGAGATCATCTATATTCCGGCTTCCGGCAACGCAGAAGCATGTCTGCTTACCACCACCTATAACATCACTGAAAGAATTGTCAGCAGACAGAATGAGAGCAATGCCCTCGAACGTGAAATGGAGATGGGTAAGGAACTCGCTGTCATTAACGAAGAACTTTCCGCTGCCAATGAAGAGCTCAATTCTGCAAACGAGGAGATCACGGTGGCCAATGAGGAACTGTCCAACACCATTGCAGAGCTAGCCTTTCTCAACGATGAACTGGGGATGATGAACGAAGAACTCATGCATACCCAGCTCAACCTCAAAACACTCTATTCAGAGCTGGAGCAACGGGTGGAAGAACGCACGCATGAACTTGCGGAGAGTGAACAGCAGTTCAGGCAGCTTGCAGACTCCATCATACAGATGGTCTGGATAACGGACGAAAATGGAATCCCGATTTACTATAACCAGCGGTGGGAAGATTTTGCAGGTCATCTGGATCCTGAACAGGGTGAAGCCGACTGGTACCGGGTTTTTCATCCCGATGATGCGGACAGGGTCAGGGAGGTCTGGCTGCGCTCTCTGGAAACAGGTGATCCTTATGAGCTGGAATACAGGCTGAAAAATCTTAAGGGAGAGTTTATCTGGATCCTCGGTCGTGCGGCACCCTTCCGGGATAAAGATGGTAAGATCATCCGCTGGTTTGGCACCTGTACAGATATCCAGGAAATGAAAATGGCAGAAGCTAAAAAGGACGACTTCATCAGTATCGCCAGTCATGAGCTCAAAACTCCTGTAACAAGTCTCAAAGCGTCACTGCAACTGCTCAATAAGTATAAGAATAGCGACGAGAAAAAGATCATACCTGCACTGGTAGATCAGGCCTGCAGAAGTTCTGACAGGGTAAGCCGCCTGATTGACGACCTCCTCAATGTGGGTAAGCTTAACCAGGGGCAGCTGAACCTCAGTAAAAAATGGTTTAAACTATCGGGGCTCATTGAAGAATGCTGCGGTTATGTGCAGCTTGCTGGTGAGAACAAAATCTCCATCAGTGGCCATACAGAAGTAGAGGTTTTTGCCGATGCGGGACGTATCGATCAGGTACTGGTAAATTTCATCAATAACGCCGTAAAATATTCAGGTACCTGCCAGGATATCCAGGTAATGATAGAAAAACAAGAGCATACCGTGCGGGTTTCTGTAGTTGATCAGGGGCAGGGGATACCCAAAGAAAAATTGCCACATCTGTTCGACCGCTATTATAAAGTTGATGAAGCGGGGGCACAGTATTCCGGTCTAGGACTGGGCCTTTATATCAGTGCTGAAATCATCAGGAAACATGAGGGTGAGATCGGTGTGAGCAGTGAACTGGATAAGGGCAGTACTTTCTGGTTTACCCTACCGATCCAATAGGTCATTTCAACATATAATCTTCTGGTTTTAACGATTAAAAAGTTATTCTTCCAAACTAGGATATAGCTTTATATCACCATCAGGTTTACTCCTTTTGGCTCTGGATATATTGTGCTTAATGTTCACTAACAAAACCTCTAAAAAATGGAAACTACAACAATTGATGCAGGTTACCAAGTACAGAATTATGCCACGGACGACCATCTGTCGCCTCAGGTACGTGAATTTCTCAAAGGATTAAATTCCGGTGGCCCCACGGTCGAGTCGCTGCCCCCGCTCGAAGCGCGGAAGGTATTGGAAGGTGCACAGGCCAGTGTTACGTTCGACTATTCCGCAGTAACAGAATCTGAAAAAACGATTACTGCCGATGGCTTCGATATCGTGCTGAATATCATGCGCCCTAAAGATGCGAAGGGCGTATTGCCTGTCTTCATCTTTATTCATGGCGGCGGCTGGATCCTCGGTGATTACCCTACACACAGGCGAATGGTGCTTGATCTGGTCAATAACTCAGGCCTCTGCGGTGTCTTTATTAATTACACCCGTACTCCCGATGCGGCTTTCCCGAGAGCAATTGAGGAAATTTATGCTGCTACAAAATGGGTAGCAGAGCATGGTGCTGAGATTGAGGTAGATGGCTCACGTCTCGGCGTAATCGGTAACAGTGTAGGGGGGAACATGACGGCGGTAACCTGCCTGAAGGCGAAGGAGAAAGGTGGACCGGACATCAAAGCTGCAGTAATGATGTGGCCGATTGTGGATGCTGATTTTACTACAGCGTCGTACCAGAAATATGGTGCCGACAGGTTCCTGACTACCCCGCTGATGAAATGGATGTATGATATGTATATCCCGGAACCACAAAATCGTTCCGATATCTATGCCTCTCCGTTACAAGCTACTGTTGAACAGCTCAAAGGTCTGCCGCCAACGCTGATCCAGGTGGCTGAGAACGACGTGCTCTGCGATGAAGGTGAAGCCTACGGCCGGAAGCTGCTGGAGGCGGGGGTTGAAGCTACTACAGTCCGCTACAATGGTGTGATCCATGATTTTGGCCTGCTCAACGGTCTTGCCCATATCCCGCAAACCAAAGATCTGTTTATACAGGCAGCAGCACAACTATCTAAGTACCTCAAATAGGTTAGTATAAAAACAGGTGTGTTTTAAATGCCCTCATCAAAAATGATTGAGGGCATTTTTATGTTTTAAAAGCTTAAATCTACTTTTTGAAAGGCTGTATTTTTGACCATGTTAAACTGTGCAATAACCATTCAAAGGGACCTGATTTGAAATGCCGGAGCCATATCGTGCTAAAAAGCAGCTGAAAGATCCAGATAAAAACAAGTACTTCATAAATCTGGTACCGTTCAATATTGCCAAACCATCCAAAGGCAAGAAATATCCCCGGTGTAATCAGGCCCTGCAGGAGATAGGTACTCAATGACATTTTTCCCAGTGGGATGAAGAGATCAAAAAGCGCTGTCAGTGATGGTATCTTGTAGAGCAATAGAAGCAGACTCAGATAAGCCATCGTTTGCGCAATGCGTCTGATCTGGTAGAGATCTGCAAAGCTTCCTTTGGCAATCTCAATTTCGTTGAACCTGGATACATATCTCAGATTCAAATCGAAAAATGCAATCAGCAATGCAATCGTAAGACCTGCTACAGCAATGGTCACATATATTCGGGTGGGGGCAAGTCCCAGTATAAAACCATTTTTGCAGAGGGCCATGCCGATCAGGAAGAGTGGTAGGATATCCCACCATGCATAATAGCCACTTATAGGATAGTCCCTTTCAAACTCCCAGCAGTAAGCCACCAGCGCAGGGTAGCTGGCCTGTGTGAGAAATTCGACTTCCTTTTTTGCATCGCTGGCTATAGTTCTTTCATCATGCTGTTCCCGGAACTGTAACCAGATATCCAGATCTTTTTTTTGCGTTATGCTGAGCGCTTTTCCTGCACTGTACTGACGTTCGAGCTGTTCTCCCTTGCTGATGAACTCCTTCTTTTGACGGAGAATTGATGTTTCGTGAAAAACTCCGTAAAGTAGCATCAGGGAAGCCGCAAAAATTAAAATCCTGGCAGAAAGATTCCGTATGGGATAGAGTACCAGAGCGAAGAGGGCATAGGCACAGAGAATATCTCCCGGCCACAGGAAGACGTAAGCGTTGATAAACCCAAATACAAACAACCAAAACAATCGCTTGTAATAAATCAGGGCGGGGTTTTGTACATTGTTCCGGCTCGAAAAACGTTGCATGAACAGCAGGAAGCTGGCACCAAAAACTAAAGAAAGCAAGCCGCGCATGGGCCCCTCAAACAAGCCCATCTCTACTACCCAGCTCAGCAGGTTTGCTCCTGTGATGGATTGTTCCAGATTCATACTTTTCCAGTAAACCGTTGGCTGCGCCTGGCTCAGTACATTGGTGATGGTAATCCCAAGAACTGCCATGCCTCTTAAGACATCGATGAAATTTATTCTGTTTCCGGATGATGCAACTGGCGGATAGGGTAAATTTGTAGCTGACATTTTCTATGCTGTGTATAAAGCAAATGTAGAGGGCAGAAACATGGTTCTAAATCCCCTTTATCGGTGAAAATATTCTGGATGCATAGATATCAGTATATATCAATATCAGTAGCTTTTCTGCTAAAAGGAAACAGCATCCAATTTTATTTTTTTTATTCTTTTATAAAAAATAAAGCAGAAATTCGAATCAATAATGCATTGATAATCATGCTGAAATCGCTCCCGAAAAGAAAGACTACATGGCTGAATTATCTGGATAAGTTAAAGGATAATCCGGGCCAGGAACTGAAAATGCAGCTCATCCATTTTCAGGGATTCTTCAGGATCAACCGCTTCGCTAATTCGTTTTTCAAACACTGTACGCCTTTTGTATATCTGCTGGATTACAGGAGGAGCGAATACATCAGGATGTCTGAAAGTTTTGCAGGTTATCCCTCAAAAGCTTTTGTCAATGGCGGTATCGGACATATGCTCGATATCTATCATCCGGACCATCTCAAATTATTTGATGAAGACATTTTTCCGGAGAGACTGCGTATTTTATCAGCTATCTCAGCAGCTGATCACAGCAATTATCTTTTTACGTATAACCTGTGCCTGCGCAATGATAAAGGGAAGTACGAGAATTTCCTGCAGCGCAATTGCTTCTTTTCGGATTCTCTGGGCAACCCGCTGCTGAGCATGGGCATACTCACACCCCTGAATGATCACAGGGTAGGAACAAGGATCGTACAGACGGTAGACCGTATCAGCATGAACGGGTTGGTAGAACAACGGGTGATCGACCGGGCTGTCTTTCACCTGAATGATGAAGATAAGCTATTCTCCAAGCGGGAGAAGGAGATTCTTCAGTGGATGGCTGACGGCTTCAGCAGCAAGATGATCGCCGGAAAGCTCCACATCAGTGAACATACGGTCAACAATCACCGGCGGAGTATGCAGGACAAAAGTAATATGCCAAATGCAATTGCTCTGGTCAGTTTTGCGATCAGAAAAGAGATTATTTAATAGCAAAAGATATATAAAGTAATTTTCTAATTTCTAGGATTATAGACATTTCATGACTATTTTAGACGCTATAAATCACCCTAACCGTTTTCTGCTATTGCGCTCCATTTTATCCGTCATATACAAGCATTTAAGATTTTTCGAGGAGTTGCTAAATTCCCTTTCTGTTGCCGTACTGCTGCTTGTAATCATGTATTTCTGGTCTAACCTGCCATTGAACTTTATCATGGAGGAAACCTTCACGAAGTTCACCGTGAAAGTTGCCGATAAACTCGACCGACGCTCTTCAGCACCATATGGAATGGATGATGTGATGTTTATCAATGTGTCGCACAGCAGTGCCATTGTAGATGACCCGGAAGGTACACATGTGATTGCCGACAGGCGAAAGCTGGATACGCTGATGCAGGTTCTGCACAGGTACAGCAGCCCGGAACAGATCATTGTGTGCGACCTGTATTTTGATATCCCATCGGCAAATGATTATAAACTGCAGTCCTCAATGTCGCAGTTGCCCAATCTGCTTTCGGCCGTAAAAACAAATTGGTATGGCGAAATCACCCCTAACATCCTTCGTGCAGGCACCAGTGGTACCACTGGTTTCAGACCCCCGCGGGTACCATTTATGATCTTTTCCAACTCGATGGTGAAGTTCCACCTCACGGACCACAATTGTGTGAAGACTATTCCTGTGCAGATGTATGAGCGGGTAAACAAACAAAAGGCCTCATGTCTTGGAGATGCTTTGCAGATTGGGGGCGACTGGTTTTTTAATACGATTCTGATCAATGAAGAACTCAGCCGCGGCATACCCAAAGCTGTATATGAAGATCAGGTGGTAACGATACAAAATGTGATTAATGGGGTCAGGGAAAACAACGAAGAGTATGTTTCGCATCTTAAAAAGAGCAAATTTATTATGATCGGCAGTTATGACACTGATATCCATCATACCACCTTTGGGGATAAGCCGGGTACAATGATACTTTTTGATATCTTTTTATCATTGCAGCAAAAGGAAAATGCCATCACTGCGGGCTGGTTGCTGCTCACAGTAACCTTCCTCACCATGCTGATCTATAACCGTTATTACCACTTCAATTTCCTGAAAAAATATATGATCTGGCTGGATGAAAGAACTACCGTCCTGGGCTTCAAAGCCCTGCCGGCGATCGACTGGATTCTTTTTTACCTGATGATCTTGTGTTCCGCGGTGTTCTTCCATGTCTATCTCGAAGCCGTTGCCGGGATTTTTTTCCTCGCCGTATTTGCATGGACACGTATTTACATGAAAGCACGTTATGTGAAGCTGCAGCAATTCAAAAGAAGTGGCAGAAGATGGAGTGCGAGGGCACTGTTCAGTTTTCTGTTTATTAAACCCGGATTTAAGAACTAAAAGCGATAACATTTATAGATGTAGCAGAGGGTTTCTGATCTTTGGATCATAAATGTTTGAGAAAAAGCAAACAAATGGAGAATAATCCTTGTTTACAGTTTTAGTTTAACCATTAGACAAGGCTCCTCCAGTTTGATTGCTAGTTTACAGCTAGTTCAAGATCTTTTTACGCTCTCATTCCTATATGTATTCGTGATTTCTCCCGCGGCATTAAGCATTTATTTCGCGTAAATGGGTTTTGCAACAAAGATGCAGAAGTTGTACTGGCATCCTCCTTGTCAACCCTGAATGGTGAAACACGCAAAATAAATCGTTTTCCGTTTAAATTTTGCAATAAAATATCGCTGCTCTTATGATTACCAAGGTTAGAAAAATTCCGATACTCAGATATGCTTTGATAGTTTCCCTGATAGTGGTACTATTTATCAGCGCTTTCTACCTGTATATTTATTACAGAAGGGCTGAGAACGTTCGGTACAATGTCCATCAGATGATTTTGGCACGTGAAAGTGCCTCTATGATTGACAATTGCCTGATCAGTCTGTACAGCGCGGAAAATAACAGCAGGCTCTATAGTCTCACTTCAGATATCAAATATTTCAATCAGTTTTCTGCGGATATCAAATTTGTAGACCAGATCATCATCCAACTGAACCTGAAAGGTCAGCCCGTACAGGCCGACAGTAACCTCAAACATCTCATCATTGAGAAAACGGAGAAAACAACTGATTATACAAAACTCAAGTTATTATCTGATAGTCTGCTGGGCTCTGCCGGAAAGCTCAATATCATCATGGATCAGGCAGCAGCGGTTCCGGTGAAAGTTCCGGTGGTAAGAAAATATGTGAGCACGGTAAAGATTGATACCATCAAATCAAAGCCCAAACCCAAAAAGAAGTTCTTTAAACGTTTGCTTGATTCCTTCTCTTCAAAAAAATCCGATGAGGAATCACAGCAGGCACAGTTGCGTTCGCGTACTATCGTCAGGAAGAGAATAGCTACCAAGGTGGAGAGCACGACGATCATTCCCCGGGAGGCTACCGCTGCACGCAGACATTTCCAGGAAATTTCTGAGGCAAACAATCAGCTCAAAGACTCGGAAAAAGAAATTTTAAAGATCAATACGAGCCTGATCAACCAGATTATCAGTCACCTTAAAGCCTACAAACTCGCTGAAGAACAGTATATCGCCGATGGCAAAACCGAACTGAACAACAGTCTGCGTGATGTGATTTTCAGATTTAAAAGTTTATCAGGGGTCACCTTCATCTGTCTGATCGCGATGGTGATTGTGATCTTATATAATATCTGGAAGATCTTCAGAAATGAAGAGGAAATTATCAGTTACAGCCAGGATGCCGAACAATATGCGCAGTCTAAAAGTGCCTTCCTCGCAAG
Source organism: Pedobacter sp. MC2016-15 (assembly GCF_026239695.1). GTDB lineage: Bacteria > Bacteroidota > Bacteroidia > Sphingobacteriales > Sphingobacteriaceae > Pedobacter. The sequence continues at coordinate 134,664 of NZ_JAPIVS010000005.1, forward strand.
CATGAGTCACGAAATCCGCACACCGCTCAACTCAGTAATCGGCTTTTCCGAACAACTGGGCCAGAGTCAGCTCAATGAAACACAGCGGGAGCAACTTCAGGCCATCAGCAGTTCTTCACGCCTGCTGCTGGATGTGGTAAACGAAATCCTGGATTTCTCCAAATTCGAAACGGGGAAGATGAGTTTTGACAGTGCAGCATTCATGCCTCAGCACACGCTGGAAGAGGTATTTATCAGCTTGAGACCTCAGGCGGAAAGCAAAGGCATAAAAATAGAAAAAGAGCTGGACCTCGATGTGGATACTTGTTTCACGGGTGATGCTTTCAGGCTGAAACAGGTGGTACTTAACCTGATGAGTAATGCCATTAAGTTTACCACTGATGGAAAGGTTACGCTCAGAGCCCATGTCAGCAAAGGTCAGCAAGGTATGAAAGTGCTGCATGTTTCTGTTAAAGATAGCGGCCTGGGTATCAGCAAGGAGAATATTCCCTTAATTTTCGGAGAGTTTGCACAGATTGATTCTGCCCAGAAGCAGGCTTCACAGAAAGGTACCGGACTGGGGCTGGCGATCTCCAAAAAAATTGTCGAGCTGCAGGGTGGTTCCATTTCGGTGACGAGTGAGCTGAAGAAAGGTTCGGTTTTTAGTTTTCAGATTCCTTTTGAAACGGCAGACTTGTCCGCCTGCAAGAAAAAGAGCATACCGGACAACTTCCTGGCAGAGGAAATTTTACTGGGCAAACATATCCTGGTGGCTGAAGACAACCGCCTAAATGTATTGCTGTTAAGTACGATCCTGAAAAAATGGAAGGTTACCTACGATATCGCTGAAGATGGTGTACAGGCTTTATCGCTCTTTGCATCCCGCGACTATGACCTGGTGCTTACCGATATTGAAATGCCGGAAATGGGTGGGGTAGAGCTGGCCCGTAAAATCAGGAATTACGACCACATCGGCAAATCTCTGACACCTGTACTGGCACTGACAGCGAATGCTTTGAAAGAAGACCGCGACAATTACATGAAAGCAGGGATGAATGGTGTGATCCTGAAACCCTTTTCGGAACAGAATCTTCTGGATACGATTACTGATGCATTGAAAGATCCCTTGCTGGAAACGGAAAAGCTGTAAAGACAAAAACCTTTTCTGGCTTTCAGGGCTTTATTAGATAAATCTTTCATCATGAGTTTATCAAAGTATAATGCCAAGCGCGATTTTAATAAAACGGCAGAACCCAAAGCCGGAAAAAGCAAGGACAAAAATTCTTTGCTCTTTGTGATCCAAAAGCACGATGCCTCACGTTTACATTACGATTTCAGACTGGAGATGGATGGCGTGCTCAAAAGCTGGGCCGTGCCAAAAGGGCCTTCTACAGATCCGAAGATGAAGCGACTGGCCATGATGGTGGAGGATCATCCCTATGACTACCGTAGTTTTGAAGGCATTATTCCCAAAGGGGAATATGGTGGGGGCACAGTGATCGTCTGGGATGAAGGAACATACGAGCCTTTAGAAGAAATCAAGGGGAAGAAAGCCCAGGAAAAACATCTGCTGAAGCAGCTGGAATCAGGTTCGCTGAAGATTAAACTTCATGGCAAAAAGCTCGAAGGGGAGTTTGCCTTTGTCAAAACAAAGGGGATGGGCGAAAATGCCTGGCTGCTGATCAAGCATAATGATGAGTTTGCATCAAAGAAAGATATCACTAAACAGGGAGATTCCGTATTAACGGGGAAAACAATAGAAGAGGTGGAGAAGAGCAGTAATGCAGTCTGGAAAGACGGGCATGAGGAGAAAATCAATAAAAAGACAGCACCCGCTGCTGCAAAGAAGAAAGCGGCTCCGGCAAAAAAAAAAGCAGTATCGAAAAAAAATCCTGATGCTGAACAGCCTGCAGATACTGCTGCAGCATTAAAGAAAATAAAAAAATCCAATATCCCGATAGGCATGAAGCCGATGCTGGCCACGCTTGCCTCTGAGCCATTTGATGACCCGGGCTGGACCTACGAAGTGAAATGGGACGGTTATCGTGCGCTGGCCTTTGTGAAAAAAGGCGATGTACAGTTATTGTCGCGCAACAACAAGAGTTTTAATGATAAATTTTACCCGATTTATGACCTGCTGAAAACCTGGAAGCTCAACGCCGTGTTTGACGGAGAGATCCTGGTGCTGAATGAAAAGGGGATTTCCAACTTCGGCGATCTCCAGAACTGGCGCAGTGAGGCGGATGGCGACCTGGTGTTTTATGTGTTCGACCTGCTCTGGTATGAAGGCAAAAGCCTGATGGAGCTGCCTTTGTCGCAACGTCAATCCATACTGAAAGAGGTACTTCCGATTGATGATGACAGCGTCCGGCTGAGTAAGGTTTTTGAAGCCAGTGGTATAGAGTTTTTCGAAGCCGCAAAAAAAATGGGACTTGAGGGGATCATGGCTAAGAAAACTGACAGTCTTTATGCTGCCGATTCACGTTCCAGGGAATGGCTGAAGATAAAAATTAATAAACGCCAGGAAGTGGTTATCGCAGGTTTTACAAAAAATGAAGATACTTCTAAAAAGTTCAGTTCATTGCTGCTGGGGGTATACGAAAAGGGTAAGCTGCAATATGTGGGAAAGGTAGGAACTGGCTTTTCTGATGCACTGCAAAAAGAAATGATCGCACAGTTTAAGCCGCTGATTGTAGATAAGAGTCCTTTTGAAACGCTGCCTGATGTAAACAAACCTTCAAGATTCCGTCCCAACCCTCCAAAGGCGCAGGCCACATGGCTGAAGCCAGAACTGGTATGTGAGGTTGCTTACACAGAAATAACCAGTGATGGTGTGTTCCGCCATCCTTCATTTCAGGGTATGAGGATCGACAAAAATCCCAAAGAAGTGACCAGGGAAAAGGCGGTCCCTACAGTTGAAGTGGTTGAGGAAGTGGAGGCAGGATTTGAAGATGCTGCAGATGATATGGTAAAGCCTGCAAAAGATAAGAATAAGAAAACGCTGCTCAATCCCACAGATGAAACCCAGGTGAGGAAGGTAAAGGGACATGAGCTCAAGTTTACACATCTGAGCAAAATCTACTGGCCGGAAGATAAGGTGTCCAAGCGTGATATGTTCAATTACTATTATCAGATCGCTGAATATATGATTCCATATATCAAAGACCGGCCGATGTCACTGAACCGCTTTCCCAATGGCATCCATGGGGCTAGCTTTTATCAGAAAGATGTGAAAGGTAAGGCGCCCGACTGGGCAAAGACTTTTCCCTATACCAATGGGGAGGGAGAAAAGAAAGAGTATCTGGTGGGGACGGATGAGGCAAGCCTGCTCTGGATGGCCTCTTTGGGCTGTATAGAGATGAACCCCTGGTTCAGCCGCGTGCAATCAGAAGACAACCCGGATTACTGCGTGATTGATCTTGATCCTGATAAAAACACTTTTGATGAGGTGATAGTAGCAGCCCTTGAAGTAAAGAAAGTGCTGGATGCATTGGATGTGCCCAGCTTTTGCAAAACCTCGGGCTCCACGGGAATGCATATCTATATTCCGATGGGAGCTAAGTACAATTATGATCAGTCACAGTTGTTTGCCAAAATCATTGTGAATCTCGTGCATGAGCAGTTACCGGATTTTACAACACTGGAACGGACAATTGCAAACCGGCATGGAAAAATGTACCTGGATTTCCTGCAAAACCGCCCCGGGGCTACTATCGCCGGCCCTTACTCCTTACGCCCGAAAGTTGGTGCCACGGTATCGATGCCACTGCATTGGGATGAAGTTAAAAAGGGATTGAAAATGAAAGATTTTACGATACACAACGCTGTGGAGCGGGTAAGAGCCGAAGGGGATCTTTTTAAAGGGGTATTGGGAAAAGGAATTGATCTGGAGAAAACGATCAAAAAGTCTAAAAGTATCTTTGGATAAATGATAATTTTGATAAAAAAATGTCTGACCTGAATATCAAAAGATATTGAGGTCAGACATTTTCGTAAGCCTCACTAATAAGTAGGCTCGTCATAAATCCTTCTTTCTGCAATGAAATCGTCCTTCATGCGTTTGGCTTCATCAGCCCATTTAGGCGCATTTTCCTTCAGATCATCAACAAGTGATTTGCCATTGATATCCTTTTTGGTAACGTACTTAATTGCGCCATAAACTGCTGCGCCAATTATTGCTGTCTTTAACAATCCCATAGTTATATCGTTTTGTGATTTAGTGAATAACAGTATAACGCTGAAAATGTTCAGTTTATTTCTTTAACTTCTTTACAAGCATGTTAAAGTCGTATCCAAACACAGGAACGCGCTTCCACTTTCCTTCTTTAAATTCATAGGAGCCGCCATTGAAAACTCCAATGGCAAAACCCGGGTTAGGGCCGCTCAGGGTTTCCAACCATTCTATCGTCACCAGCAGATCTTTTTTAACCTCGATATGAAAAGGTTCAAGATCTACGCTCACGCGGTTTTTACCTGTTGGTATTGCACCGATAATATCCTTTTTTACATAATTTTCACCAGAGAGGATACCATTAAATTCATATACATTTACCTTGAATTTCAGACTTTCTTTACTCCTGTTATCAACTCCAAAAGAAAGGTTAATTAATTCTACAGGTTTGCTTCCGGCGCTCATTTTGATTCCCAGCTGATTGCCCTTGATCACACTGATAGTACTATTGGAAGAGCCGTTTCTCGCCTTATTGCCAATGACTTTGGTTTTTTCCTGAGCATGGAGGACACCGGCAGAGAGGAATAGAATTAAGAAAGAACAGAAGAGTGGTTTTAATACTGAGTTAGTTTTGATCATTTGGTTTGAGCTTTATGTTGAGTTTTGTTAAGATGACGATATCATGTGGATAAAGGTTGCAAAGAAATTACGAAATGTCAATACTAAATCACTTAATAACGATATATCGTGAGATAATGTGACATGTTACCGGCGTAATCAATTGATAATTAGTTGATTAATGATATGGCACAAAACTTGTCTTTAGAGTTATCAAATTATATCTTATGAATTGCCTCATCGTTGACGATAACCCCATTGCCAGGGCAACCTTGTGCGAACTGGCTTCACAATTGCAAACCATCAGCATCTGTGCCGAGTGCGCCAATGCGATGGATGCTTTCAATTACCTGCAGGAAAAACCAGTCGACCTGATCTTTCTGGACATTGAAATGCCTGGTATGAGCGGACTGGAATTGATCCGCAACCTTGGTCAGCTTCAGCCTGTCATCATCTTCACAACTTCCAAGAAAGATTATGCCGTTGAAGCTTTTGAACTCGATGTTGCCGACTACCTCGTGAAGCCATTGCGACCGGCGAGGTTTATCCAGGCCATCAACAGGGCAAATGAGATTCTGGCTTCCAAAAAAATGGAATCCAGACCCGGCAGCGATGAATATATTTTTATCAGAGATACCAATGTAGTGAGGCGATTGAAACTGGATGATATACTTTTTGCAGAAGCTATGGGCGACTATGTGAAATTATATACACAGGAGAAGCTGTATGCCATTCACACCAAACTTAAAACCGTTGAAGAGCGATTGCCCTCCTGTAACTTCCTGAGAGTGCACCGTTCCTATATCGTTGCACTTAATAAGATCGATGCTTTCCAGGACGGGGCCTTAAAAATTGGCAGTAAATTTCTGCCCGTGACGGACACCTACAGAAAGATATTAAATGAGCGTATGAATATACTTTAACTTTTCCCCTGTATGACCAAGTACCTGGATAAAATGAACCTTAAACAGTTTATTGCACTGATCACCATCCTGTTTGTGACAGTTATAATATTACTTGCCCTGGTTCAGTACCAATCATCCGCCAACATCTTAATTCTTCTGCTTATCATGCTGATCAGCGCTACCCAGTACTGGTTAACTATTGTCCGTCTCAAGCGAAAAAACAAATTGATAGCATTGCTGGATGCCTCGGAGAAGAAGTCGATCAAGGCCGCTTTGATCAAGGAGAACTTTATGGCCAACATGAGCCACGAAATCCGTACGCCCCTAAACGCGATCCTCGGTTTTACCAATCTGCTCAGCATGCGCAAGCTGGAAGCCGAACCTAAAGAATTTGTACATTCTATCCAGAAGGCGGGAGAAAACCTGCTGGCTATTATCAATGATATCCTGGACCTCTCCAAAATTGAGGCAGGCATGATGCGTATAGAAAAAACTCCCTTTAGTGTGAGGGGGCTCTTTCATTCCGTAAAAACGTTGTTTTGCGAACGCATCAGGGAAAAGCGGCTGGAAATTAAACTGGAGATTGATGAAGATGTGCCGGATACGCTGATCGGGGATGCTACACGGCTTACACAGATCCTGGTCAACCTGATCGGCAATGCCGTAAAGTTCACAGAAAAGGGCTTTGTATTGGTCAGGGTATATAACCTGAAGATTAATCAGGACCGAATTGAACTGGGATGTTCGGTCTGCGATACAGGCATCGGTATATCAAAAGATAAGATAGGAGGGATATTCGAACGCTTTCACCAGGCAGAAGAATCTACCACACGCAATTATGGTGGCACCGGCCTCGGACTGGCGATCGTCAAGGACCTGCTGTTGTTATTAAATGGCAGTATAGAGGTGGAGAGTGCCCCCGGAAAAGGAACCGCCTTTCATTTCTCCATTCCCTATGTCGTGTCATCATCACAGGTAAACGAGACTGAACCTGCAGCAGAATTTGTACTGGAAAGTTATCCTACAGGCATCATCAATCTGCTGGTGGTTGATGATAATCAGATGAACCAGAATCTGATGAGATATCTGCTGAAAGGCTGGAACTTATCTTTTGATATTGCAGGAAATGGCTTGCAGGCACTGGCATTGTTAAATGAGAAGAAGTACGATGTAGTATTAATGGATATCCAGATGCCCGGCATGGATGGTTATGCCACTACCCAGCGTATCCGGACGCAGCTCAGGCTGGATGTTCCGATTATTGCCATGACTGCTCATGCATTGGCCGGGGAGCGCGAAAAATGCCTGAGCTTTGGAATGAACGACTACCTGTCGAAACCGATCAATGAGCGGCAGTTGTACAGTTATATTTCAAAATTTGCGGCATTGCATCAGGAAAATAAAATTGTTGATCCCGTTCAGGCAGCGCCGGAGGTGGTTTATGCGTATATCGATCTGAGCTACATGAAAGAGATCAGCAAAGGAAACATTCAGTATGAACTACAGGTGACGGCCCAGTTCCTGGAACTGATACCAAAAGCTATTGCAGGTATTGATGAAGCAGTGCTGAATCATCATCCCGCTGCAATCAGAGCGATTGCCCATGAGCTGAAAACCAGTATTTCCATTATGGGCATGACCGATGAGATGGAGCTGATCCTGGATCAGCTGGAGTACAGCGAGGGGGAGCAGCAAATGGTGATGAACATCAGCCTGCTCAAAAAGTACTGTAGCCTGGCTCTGAAAGAAGCAGCGCATTATTACGATTTGTTAAAACATAAAAACTCTGAATTATGATCGTTACCCCAAAAAAACACAGAAGCCCGGAGCAGCGTGTCACGCTGATCACGATGTGGCTTGCAGCTGCCGGCGCGGTAATTCTGCAGCTCTTCAGTTTGATGTACTAAGTAAATTATGTAAAAACTGATCATAATTATGTAATCTGAACAGCAGCTCAACGCGTATTTTTGCTGTATCAATTAGATCATTATGAAAATATTAGTTTTAGCATTGGCCCTTGTAACGGGCATATTTACACAAACTGTATCCGCACAGGAAAACCATAAAGAATCACTGCTCAGCGCATATTATGGTATCAAGAACGCATTGGTGAACGCTGATTCAGCTTCCGCATCTGCAAAAGCCGGAGAATTGATGAGTCAGCTTAAAGCTGCAGAAATCAGGGAAAATAAAGAAAATCTGCTTTCAGCTGCGGCTAAGATTGCCGAAAATAAGGATCTTGTGAAGCAAAGAGAGGCTTTCGCAGGTCTGTCTGCAGACTTTTTTAAACTCGCACAGACCGCAAAACTATCAGCACAACCTGTCTACTATCAATATTGCCCGATGAAGAAAAGCTACTGGCTTTCAGCAAGCAAGGATATCAAAAATCCATATTATGGCAAGCAGATGCTGACCTGCGGCAGGGTAGAAGAGACGATCGAATAAGCATTCCAGCAGATTCAAAAATAAAATTAAAAAAAAATAGTTATTTTCTGAACACCATTCAGTATGTTTGCACTGTACATTTTCATATAGGGATTTGCTGCAAACATACATGGGAATATCTGAAAGAAAAGAACGCGAAAAACTGGACAAGAAACAGCTGATCAGATCTGCTGCCATGAAGATGTTCCTGGAGGATGGGTATGCAAAAACTTCCATCCGTAAAATCGCTGATGCTATTGAATACAGTCCGGGTACCATCTATTTGTATTACAAAGACAAGGATGAGTTACTTTATGATGTGCAGCATGATGCCTTCAATCAACTGCTCGAAGCTTTCAAAACCAAGGCTAAACACAAGGATCCTGTGAAAAGGCTGATGCAGATCGGACAGACCTACGTGTCTTTCGGGCTGCAGAACCCTGAACTGTACGACCTCATGTTTATCATCCGCGCACCTACCAATGTAGATGAGGAATTGCATAAAGATAATGGAGAGCCTACCTTTGATTATCTGGTAGACTGTCTGAAAGAGTGTATCGATAAGGATCTGCTAAGGATGAATGATGTGCAGTTATGTGCATTGCAAACCTGGTCGGTGGCTCATGGACTGGTTTCGCTCGATCTCCGCTGCCGCCTGAAAGTGATGTCTGCCGATATAGATAAATCCAAAGTATTAAACAGTGCGATTGAATCTTACGTAAAACTATTGATAAAATAGTTTTTTTTGTAACATTACTGAACACTGTTTAGTCTATATACAGAGTTAATAAAAATCAATGAAAATAGAAGAAATTACCCCTTTTTTTGCCTTAATACTAAACACTGTTTATTATGTACACATCATTTATTAAAGTATCCCTGTTGCTGCTTGGCATCTCCGGCCTTGCTGCCCCCGCTGCCTCGGGGCAGTCGGCCCCCGGCCAGCTGGACGGCTACATCGCCACTGCTTTTGCCAGCAACCAGGGATTAAAACAGCAGCAGTTTGATCTGGATAAGTCGCTGGCTGCATTGAAAGAGGCCCAGGCCATGTATCTGCCCACCGTAAGTGTACTGGGCAGCTATACAAAATCTTCGGGCGGACGAACCATTGACGTGCCCCTTGGAGATCTGCTCAACCCTGCCTACACGGCACTGAACCAGCTGACGGGAGCTAGCTTTCCACAGCTGCAGAATGAAGCTTTCCTGCTGAATCCCGACAATTTCTATGACGCGAAAGTGCGTACCTCATTGCCACTGATCAATGCAGAGATCCGGTACAACAAGCTCATTAAACAGGAGATGATCAGCAGTCAGCAGGCCGCAGTAAATGTCTACAAGAGGGCATTGGTTAAGGACATCAAAACTGCCTACTACCGCTATTACCAGGCACTGCAGGGAGTAGGGGTGTACAACAGTGCCCTGCTGCTGATCAAAGAAAATATCCGCGTCAACGAAAGCATGCTGCGTAATGGATTGCGTAACGGAACTGCCCTGCTGCGCTCACAAACAGAGCAGGAAAAAACTACTGCTGCACTCGTACAGGCACAGCGTAACACACAAAACGCGCGTTCCTATTTCAATTTCCTTCTCAACCGCCCCTTAACTGATACGATCTATACGGAGAACGTTGTGAAAGATGTCCTGCTAAACGATCCTGATACTTTGGCAGGAGTGAAGGGACGTGAAGAGCTCAAACAGCTGGAAAGCATCAGGCAGGTGTATACCCTGAATGAGAAGATGCAGAAATCCGGGTTTATCCCAAAACTAAACACCTTCATCGATCTGGGCTCACAGGGTTTCGACTGGAATGTGAACAGCAAAACCCGCTACTACCTCTGGGGTGTCAACCTGCAATGGGATGTATTTACCGGAGGACAACGCAAGTACCGCGCACAGCAGTCGCGCGCCAATGTAAATGCCGCTGCGGCACAGCTCGACCAGACCCAGCAGTCGCTGCTACTGCAACTGGAGCAGTCGTACAACAACTACCAGTCGGCCAGAGTGGCCTACAAAAGCGCTGGTTCTCAACTCAGCTTCGCCCTCAAATATTACAACGACCAGCTCAAGGCTTACCGCGCCGGGCAGCTGCTGTACCTGGAACTGATTGACGCCGAGAATCAGCTCACCGGGGCAAGGCTCCAGCTGGCAGATGCCCAGGCAAACCTGCAAATCACTTTAGCCGAGCTGGAACGCGGTCAGGCTACTTATCCAATCCATAACCCAAACTAATATTCTTATGAAAAATCTGATATACTTAAGCCTTGCGCTGTGCCTGCCACTGCTCAATTCCTGCAGCGGTCCTGCAGAGTCTGCAAACACCATCTCCGATACTATTCCTGTACAGGTAATGGTGCTGCAGCAACAAAATAACCGCAGTTCTATGGCTGTCTCCGGACAGTTTACTACTGATGATGAGGTCATGCTTTCCTTTAAAACAGGTGGCATCATCAGCAGCCTGCATGTGAAAGAAGGCGACCGTGTTAAGAAGGGGCAGTTGCTGGCAACGCTCAATCCTACAGAGATCAATGCGCAGGTTCAGCAGGCAAAACTTTCTGTTGAGAAAGCACAACGCGATTATCAGCGCAGCCAGAACCTGTACAAAGATAGCGTAGCTACGCTGGAACAATTGCAGAACAGCAAGACCATGCTGCAGCAAAGTCAGGAGCAACTGCGGATGGCTACTTTTAACCGTCAGTACTCAGAGATCCATGCGCCGGAGGATGGCTTTATCCTGAGTAAACTTGCCAATGCCGGACAACAGGTTACTGCCGGCACACCGATCCTGAAGACCAATGGTGCAGCCTCGGGAAAATGGATGCTGAGAGTAGGGATCAGCGACTATGAATGGGCTACGCTGCAGCTGAACGATAAAGCGGAGATCCAGACTTCTTCCTTACCGGGCCAAATCTTTGAAGGGCGCCTCAGCAGGAAATCGGAGGGTGTTGATGCTGCTACAGGAACCTTTTCTGCCGATATTGTTTTCAGTGGTAAAAAACCTGATGCGATCGCTGCCGGGATGTTCGGAAAAGCCATCATCAAACCCTCAGCACTGAGCACAGGCAGCAGCAGCTGGCAAATTCCTTACGAAGCCCTGCTGGACGGAAATGGTAGCAACGGGTATGTATTTGTGACGAACGACCGCAAAACTGCGAAAAAGCTCAAAGTGACAATAGGTGCTATTGATAAAAACACCGTCACCATCACGCATGGTCTCGAAGATGCCACTGCATTAATTATTTCCGGATCAGCTTACCTGACCGATCAAAGTCCCATTACTGTCAAATCATCTAAAACTGCTGCCCAATGAAGATCTCAGATTACGCCGTAAAAAACGGCCAGTTTACCCTGGTGATTTTTGTGATGATCATCGTATTGGGGATCACCACCATGCTCAATATCCCGCGCTCAGAAGACCCGGAGATGCATGCCCCGTTCTTCTCGGTAATCATCAGCTATCCCGGCACCAGTCCCAGGGATATTGAAGACCGTGTGGTTACACCGCTGGAGAAAACCATATCCGGTTTAGATGACGTGAAGAGGCTGCGTACCAATATAGCCAATGGTGTAGCCGTAATCCGTGTGGAATATGATTACAGCAGTAACGTAGATTCCAAATACCAGGAGATCGTCCGTGAGGTAAACAGCAAGCGGCCGGAGCTGCCTGCAGATATTGCCGCTATAGAAATCCAGAAGCAGCAGCCTTCAGATGTGAATGTGATGCAGGTGGCACTGGTGTCAGAAAATGCGGCACGCAGCAAGCTGCAGCATTACGCGGAAAGGCTGCAGGATGAGCTCGAAAAAGTTCCTTCACTGAAGCAGGTCAACATTTTTGGGTTACCCGGGCAGCAGGTACGGGTAGAGCTTGACCTGGAGAAAATGGCACAGATGCACCTGCCGGTGAGTGCCATCGTCAACAGTCTGCAAAGCGAGATGGCCAGCATCCCTGGAGGAAGTATTGATGCCGGTAAAAAGACCTTCAATGTGAAGTCGAACGATTACAGAACGCTGGATGCCGTAAATAATACCATCGTTTATTCTGCCGGTGGTAAGAATATAGCGCTGAAAAACATTGCCCGTGTATATTATGGCTATGGTGAGGAGCAGTATATCGCCCGCCTGAACGGCCACCGCTGCGTATTTGTGGTGGCTGCCCAGAAGGAAAAAGAGAACATCAGCAAAACACAGCTGGCCTACAAGGAGGTGCTGGCAAAATTTAAAAAGCAGCTGCCTTCAAATATCGAACTGACACAGAATTTTGATCAGGCAGATAATGTGAACAGGCGACTGACGGGTCTGGGCCATGATTTTATCATCGCTATCCTGCTGGTGGCTGTTACACTGCTTCCGCTGGGTTTCCGTCCGGCACTGATCGTGATGATATCTATCCCACTGTCGCTGGCCATCGGCATCGTCTTACTGCAGTTGTTTGGCTTTAACCTGAACCAGCTGAGCATCGTCGGACTGGTCGTAGCACTCGGCTTGCTGGTAGATGACAGCATTGTGGTGGTGGAGAATATCGAGCGCTGGATGCTCGAAGGGCATAGCAGGCTGGAGGCCACCCTCAAAGCCACCAAACAGATCGGTATGGCCGTTGTGGGCTGTACAGTGGTGCTGATCATCGCCTTTATGCCGCTGGTATTTTTACCTGAAGGTTCAGGAGATTTTATCAGATGTTTGCCGCTGGCAGTAATTTTCTGCGTGCTGGCTTCGATGTTTGTCTCCCTGACCATCATTCCATTTTTATCCAGTCGCCTTCTGAAGAACCATGTTGGCAACCCTGAGGGTAATTTCCTGATGAGGGGATTAAAAAGGATGATCCATGGCAGCTATGCGCAATTACTCGATAAAGCACTGAAAAGGCCATGGCTGACAATTGGTGTTGCGGCAGTACTTTTTTCAGGATCAATTTATCTCTTTGGAGTAATCGGGTTCAGCTTGTTCCCCGCTTCAGAGAAACCACAGTTCCTGATCAATATCACCACTCCCAGCCAGTCGAACCTGCCATATACGGATACCATCACGAGGGCGATAGAGAAGGAGCTGAAAAAGGAGCCTCTGATCAAATATTATGCAGCCAACGTAGGAAAAGGAAACCCGCGTATCTACTATAATGTCATCCCTGAGAATAACCGCGACGATTTTGCACAGCTCTTTGTGCAGCTCGATGAAGATACCAAACCGGATGAAAAACTGGCGCTGATCCAGAAACTGCAGCATCGCTGGGCGCACTATCCCGGGGCAAAAGTAGAAGTGAAGAACTTTGAACAGGGACCTCCGGTAATTGCTCCGGTAGAAGTACGGCTGTTTGGCGAAAACCTGGATACCTTGCGTACGCTGTCGCTAAAGGTAGAGCAGATGCTCCAGAAAACTCCCGGGACGATGTATATCAACAACCCCGTGAAGCTGCTCAAAAGCGATATCCGCATTGCAGTAAATAAGGATAAAGCACAGCAATTGGGTGTTTCCTCGGTGAATATCGACCAGATTGCAAGGCTTGCTGTAGTGGGACTCAATATGGGAACGTATTACAACAATGATAATAAATATGGATATACGGTGCTGCTCACGCGAATGAAGGAAGGGCGACCAAACCTGGATGCTTTTCGCAACCTCTATGTAAATAATGCGCAGGGGAATGCCCTGCCACTGAGCCAGCTGGCAGAGCTGAAGCTGGAAGCCTCACCTGCGCTCATCAACCACCAGGAGAAAAAACGCGTGGTATCTGTACAGGCCAATCTGCGTGAAGGGTACCTGGCCAGCCGTGTGATTCCGGATGTGATCAGTAAAATGGATAAAATGAAGCTGCCTGACGGCTATAGCTATGAAATGGGCGGAGAACTGGAATCTCAAAACAATTCCTTTGGCGGTTTCATGAGCATTATCCTGGTGACGGTATTTATGTTTATCGCTGTCCTTGTGCTGCTGTTCAAGACTTTCAAAAGTACGCTGATCATTCTGTCTGTGATACCTTTAGGTATTGTAGGCGCTGCAGTAGCACTTTGGATCACAGGAAACTCACTATCGTTTATTGCTGTCGTGGGACTGATTGCGCTGGCAGGGATAGAGGTGAAGAACACGATTTTGCTTGTAGATTTTACCAACCAGCTGCGTAAACAGGGCATGAGCCTGCAGGATGCGATCCGAGAAGCTGGGGAAGTGAGGTTTTTACCCATTGTACTTACTTCGCTGACAGCAATCGGAGGATTGATTCCCATCGCAGTATCTACCAACCCGCTCATCGCCCCGCTGGCCATCGTACTGATCGGCGGCCTGATTAGTTCTACCTTGTTATCAAGGATTGTGACACCGATTATTTATGAGCTGATACCGCCTGCGGTAACGCCTGATGAATAGCTGCTTAACCGCCCGGATAGAAGTCCGGGCGGTTAAATTATGATTGCTGACTTTGAGTCGACTGGCGTAAAACATCTTCTGCTTTTCTGAGATTGATGCGCATTTCTATGTTATCCATCACGATATGGGCCATATGTTGCAGCATATCCTTTTCTTTATCCGTAAATTTTCTCTTTTCGAAGCCCATTACGCAGATTGTGCCAATGCAAAATCCGTCGTGGGTAATGAGCGGGGCGCCTGCATAGAATTTAAACCCAATTTCTGCTGCAAGCATTGAATTGGAAAGGAAACAGGGATCTGCACATGGCAGGGTTTCAAATACGGTAACCTCTTTACTCAGGATCGCCAGGGAGCATAAACTGGAACCTCGCGGTGTGAAACTCTGGGCACCCTCGATGTCCATACTGGTTTTAACGAATACCTCTTCGGTATCTACGAAGTTGATGAGCGCAATCGGAACATTAAAAAAAAGGGCAGCCAGATTGGAAATATTATCAAAAGATTTTTCAGGAGCAGTACCTATAATATGATAACGTCTCAGCGCTTCTACACGCTGCTGGTCATTTTCAGGAATTGTCATGTTTCCGAGATTTGTTTCCATGGAACTCAGTTTGCATTTCAGCTGGATTGCTGATTTCATATATGTGTGTCAACATATATACGGGAAAACTACACAAACCAGATGAAAACCATAACAATCATTTCATTCATTCTGATTATCAATATCTTCCCTCAATATTATGAGTAATGTCATTGATTGAAGCCATTATCTGGTGTACTTCGTTGTTATCATCAAAAATTGGCACATAGCTGATATTCAGGATCATGTCTCGGGAGCCTGAGATACTGTTCACGGTGATTTTGATTTCTGATAAGGTTGCCGTTTTGCGTGTATCAAAAATCTGGCGCAGGACATCGGTAGATGCGATCGAGTCAAAGTCAGGATAGAGATCAAATAAGGATTTTCCAAGGACTTCAGCGGCTGTTTTGCCCATGATCTCGCACATGGGCTGGTTCACTGTTTCTACAATGAGTTCCCTGCCGCCATAGATTGCCATTCCCGTTGCAGAGTTCATCACCATAGTTTCCAGTTGCAATTTGTGATTCTGTAAGACCTGGCGTGCCTTCATTTCCTCTGTCACTTCGGTTGCCACGATCATAATACTGCTGGTCATACCCTCGTCATCCTGCAGGGGTTGATAAACAAAGTTAAAGTACACATCTTCCAGATGACCATTGCGGATCAGCAACACGCATACTTCTTCCCCGTAATAAGGGACACTGGTAGTGAAAACCTGATCCAGTATCTGCAAAAATGCCTGTCCCTCCAGTTCCGGCAAAGCCTCCTTCAGCGGTTTACCTATCACTGCTTCACTTTTTCCCCACACTTCAAGAATCCTTGGGTTGGCCAGTTCTACAATGAGTTCTCTGCCTCGCAGAATGCCAATCGCCATAGGTGCATTGGCAATGAGAGATTCGTTATTAAAATTCTGCTGAGCAATACGTGCCGCATCCAATACCTTCTTTTCGGCGTCAAATATTCCGCGCAGCCGCAGCTCGATCTCGTCCATCACGATCCTTGCGAGTCCCTTGAGCATCAAGGTTTCCTTTTCGGTAAAGGTTCTGGCGTCGCGGCCGATTACGCAGATGGTACCTATCGTAAATCCATCATAGGTGATTAGCGGAGCGCCGGCATAAAATTTAAATCCCATCTCTGCCACAAGAAGTGGGTCGGCCAGCAGATGCTGATCCATCTTTGGAATATCCTCAACAACAGTAACTTCGTCCTTACCCAGCGCCATGGCACAAATACTATTGCTCCGTGGACTGTTGCGAATCTCCTCAACACCCATATTGGATTTCAAAAAGACGTTTTCTGTATCAATAAAAGAAATCAGAGATACCGGAAGATCAAATATTTGAGTAGCTAATCTGGCGATGTTATCAAATGATTGCTCGGGAGGAGTATTGAGAATCTGATAACGTTTTAGTGCCTCAACACGACGATTATCGTCTGCTGAAAGATTACCTGCTGCCAACTTATTTTCCATTTGTCTCATTTAGAAGCATCGGCTCTACAACCAATAGCTATTGTGCGGGGAATAAGATAGTTAATAATATTTCTGAATATTCAGACGTAACCAAATTAAAACGCTTTTTTTAACTAAAAGGCTGGAATTGTAATCTTGGGATGAATAAATTTCGGTCCATACAGGTCTTAACTGTCGATAGTGAGGGTAAAACAGGTCTGCTCATCGGTAGAAGTTACACTCAATTCTCCATGATGGGCACGGGCGATTTCTGAAGCAATGTACAGCCCCAGTCCGAGTCCGTCCTTACTGTTTTCTTCAGGTCCCCGGGAGAAGGGCTGAAACAGACGGGCCATTTTGGTATCGGGGATTTTCTCACCACAGTTGGCTACAGAAAGATTAAGTTTGCCATTCTGGCTCAGCAGTTTCACCGTCACCGGTTCATCGGCTTTGCCATAAGTAAGTGCATTCCCGAGGATATTTGAAAACAGCTGAGCAATCCGTACGGCATCACATTTTACTGGTTCCCTGAGTTTAAATTCGATGTCAATGCTGCGGTTTGGCCATATTGCTTTGAGCTCAGTAATCACCTGTGCCAGGGTAGCCTCCAGGGCTGCGTTTTCTTTGATATTCAGCGTAATGCCTTCTCCAAGGCGTCCACGGGCGAAATCCAGTACATTTTCAATCAGTCCTGTGATACGGAAAGAACTGTCCTGAATGATATTTGCCAGTCGCAATGCACGGTCGTCCAGCGGCATCCTTAACAGCAACTGAGCGCTATTCCTTATGGCACCAACAGGGTTGCGAAGATCATGACCAAGGATAGCAATAAACTGATCTCTCAGTTCAGAAGTTTTTTGCTCTTCAATCAGATCAATGGTAGTCAGTTCAATCTGTTCCAGGGCATTGAGGTGAAAGGCGATCAGATCCGCAAATAATTTGAACATCCCCAGAGTTTCGGGAGTATTGAGTAAGGCAGGGTTAGGATCTATTGCGCAAAGCGTACCAAAGAACCGGTTGCCGCTGAGGGTAATTGGTGTAGAGATATAACTTTGAAAACCATAGAGCAGGGGAGTATGATGATGCGCATATACTTTGTCAGTTGCCACATGATCAATCACTACTGTTTGCTTATTCTGCTCAATTTCCTGGCAGATGGTGGTACTGATATCAAGTTCACCACCTGGAATTAGTCCGAAGTTGATGTTGTCTTTTACCGCACATGCCACCCACCTTTTTTCAGTGACCCGGGCTACCGCTGCAAAGCCCATACCGGTAATCCGGCAGATCACTTCCAGGATGCTATCCACTGCGGGAATCTTTTTAAACACTTCTACTTCTGCCTGCAAAGTGGCTTCGGCATTATCTAACATGTATTGTCCTCTAAAATATTTACTGCAATTTAATCATAATAGTACCTTAAACAAGAAATAAAGTTCATTACACAGTCATAACAATGTACGTAAATCCGATTAGCTCAGTTCTGCGTAAGTAGTATGAATATCTACTATCTGTTTATGAGCATTGGAAAAGAAAAAGTGAAATTAGAAAAGCTATTGGTCTCAGTAGCGAGTGTAAAAAACATAGATGAACTTAACCTGGAAATTGTCAATGAAGGATACCGTGAATATGCGGTCATCATCAAAAATTTATACAACAAGCAACCTAATATTTTTGGGAACCTTTACAATTACGATTTGAAGGAAATCAAAGAGAATAAAAAGTTTACGAAAGAAAGTTACACGGCTAAAGCTAAACAAACCAACTTTACGGCATATCGCGACTCAGTGGTGGAGGCTATTGAGAGAACCATGGAATATATTACCAGTTACGTTCAGTAACCATAATGTAGCAGCTGTAATCAGCTGTATTTTATAATAGAATATAGTCAGTAATATATTCTATCGCACTTTCGATGGCATGATGAAGCGCATCTTTGTACGCCTCAAAATGTACTTTTTGTGCTTCATCTGCAAAATCTTCCGTCACATTTTTCTTATTACTCCTGATTTCAGCAAGATCATAATTGTACAGGTTAGCAAACACATTAGGATTATTTTTGAATAAAACCCTGATGACTTTGGTATACTCGATAAAACCTTCATTTACGATCAGGAGATTCGCTTCATTAAAGCTATCAATTTCTGATAATGAGGATAAAATCCTGGTCAGTTTAATTTTTTCTTTACTTGATGCCATAGATGAATCTAATGTAATACAATTTACTGAATTTTTTGCCAGCGGTTAACCAACTCATTGAGTTCATCGCGGTCAAAAGGTTTCCTGAGATAGCCATCGGCACCTGCTTCTGCGGCTTTACTCTCAATTCCCAGCAGTGCAGACATCATCACAATCGGGATGTGAGAAGTTTCTTTTTTTGCTTTCAGCATTTTGCAGGCATCACTACCTTTTTCGTTGCCGAGCAATTCATCCAGCAGAATTAAATCGGGTTGAAGAGTGACTATATCTTTAGTAATTTCCAAATCCGATGCATGGATAACTTCATGACCTTCTTCGGTTAACAGGAGATAGACAATGTATAAAATTTCTGCATCGTCTTCAATCACCACTATTTTTAATCCCATAATTTAAATTTGGTTAATGACACCTTAGTGTTTAAACAACAATAACACCTTTGAAAAAGTTCCGCATTTTTATACTTATTTGTGTAACGGTCATTTTTCTGTGGTTTTCTTCTGGTATTTCTTTAGTCTCAGTGCTTTCAATTCTTCCAGATCTTTACTGAGATCAGTGATCAGATCTTTCAGCAAGGCTACATTGTGATCGTCCTGGTTTAGCAACCGGAGCGACTCTGCTCCAGGGAGGTCAAACTGTCGTTTCAGGATCAGGGGTATTTTAAAACTTTTTGCAGTAAAAGCACAGGCATAAGAGTATAGGCAGGAGATATATTCGCTGAGCGCACGTTCGTAGTATGCTGTCAGCCTTTTATAACTTTTAGATTTTTTAAATAGCAGAAGGTATGGCCGGAATCGCGTTGACTGAGCAACGATATAGGGATCAGCCAGTTCCTCCTCTTCATCGATTCCCCATCTCAGGGAAAGTTCACGTTTAGCGTTGATCAGTTTCAGAGTCGCACTGTAAAGGTTAAGCACAAAGGGGTCGCCGGTTTCCAAAAAAAAGTCCAGGTTATCGATATGTGGTGCCCAGGCGTCACTGAATTCTTTCTGATGCGATTTCATTGAACGCTTAAATGTCAGGTAATACATATACTCATACAGGTCTGAGTGCATATAAGTGATGATTACACCCAAACCCCTGATAGAAAGATTTAAGTCGAAGGGATCATTCCTGGAAACTTTCATACGATCATAATTAGTAGCTGGTGTTGTGTCTATTAGTTAAATATAGTGCTAGGTAATGAAACAAATAGTTCGACATTAAAGTTATCCAATTTAATAATTCAATAAAATTAAATTTTACCTTTTATCAGATGAACGAAGCGCTTACGCCCCTTTCCGATCTTAAACTTTATATGTTATTACTGGGGTCTAAAGCCCCGCAGAGAAATGTTGAACAGCATGACTATTACTTCGGCATTGCGCGCTCATTAAAAGAGCTTGTTCCGGAAATTAAGGCCTTCTGGCCCGAAGCAGGAAACAGCATTCATATCGATGGATGGCGCGAAGTGAATAGTGTAGAAGGATATCAGATCAAGGCAGTACTCCGGGAAAACGAAGACGATGCCACAGGAAAAAGTCTGTTTTTTATCAACCTGGGTGGTTATCAGCAGAACATCCTGGAGGAGCAGCATTATATCGTACTAACGGTGCAGGACGACCGTGCGCAGGCTACACAACACGCGAAGAAAACTGTGTTTTTTAAAACCAATAGTATCAAAGGCGCAAATTCACATATCGATGAAAAGTATGGCGTGGATGTAGATGATATCTATAAAATCGAAGAAATCCTGAGTGCTTCGCAAAAGGCAAGGTTTCAGCTGACGATCAGTCCGGCGGCCGACTTGCCTGCAGACGCGGTCCACCTGGGATATTTTAAGCTGGATAAGTTGTAAGTTTTGGGCAAAACCAAATACATTATCAGTTGTTACAGCCTGCAATTACACACTCATCATTATTTTACATCCATTGAAAAACAAAATTCGGATAGCAATTCTTGGCGGTGGTCCAAGTGGATTGTTTATGTTTAAAAGATTCGTAGACGCAAATAGTACCGATTATGCAATAGACATTTTCGAAAGGAAAAACAATCTCGGTGCTGGCATGCCCTATAGCCTTGAGGGGGCCAATGACGAACATATCACCAATGTATCAGGCAATGAAATACCTGAACTCGTAACCAGTATTGCCGAATGGATCAAAACTGTACATCCGGATACGCTGAGACATTTTCATATCGATCCGCATGATTTTAACGATTATAAGGTTCTTCCACGATTGCTCTTTGGTCAGTATTTGACGTCACAGTTCAACCTGTTAAAGCAAAAAGCTGCAAAGGCAGGTATAGCTACCCATATACATTTCAATAGTCCGGTGACAGATATCATTGATCATCCACAACGGGGAAAGGTAGCGGTGGAGATCGCCGGACAGGAACGATTTGAATACGATCATGTGATCGTGTGTACAGGGCACAACTGGCCGGTCCATCATGAAGGTAAGGTCTCCGGATATTTTGATTCGCCTTATCCGCCCTCCAAATTAGCTTTCCATGTCAATCATCCTGTAGCCATCAAAGGATCGTCGCTTACCGCAATAGATGCCATCAGGACATTGACGCGCTATAACGGATCATTTCGCAGGAACGATGAAGGTTTACTTTCCTATCATGTTGCTGATGACAGCAGTGGTTTCAAACTGGTGATGCATTCCAGAAATGGGATGCTGCCGGCGGTGAGGTTTCATCTGGAAGACTCCCATCTGGGGAAAGAAACCGTTTTGAGCAAAGAAGAGGTAGACAAACAGCGCGAAGCTAATGATGGATTTCTGTCATTGGATTACGTTTTTGAGAAGAACTTTAAGGATCACCTGATCGATAAAGAGCCTGAATTTTATGCCAGGATAAAGGATATGAAGATGGAGGCTTTTGTGGAGCTGATGATGGACCTTCGTGAACGCCTCGATCCTTTCCAGCTGTTGCGGGCGGAGTATGCAGAAGCTGAAAAGTCTATCAAAAGAAAAGAGTCGGTCTACTGGAAGGAGATGCTGGGCGTATTGAGTTTTGCGATGAATTACCCGGCAAAGTATTTTTCAGCTGAAGATATGCAAAGATTGCAGAAGGTGCTGATGCCACTGATCTCCATCGTGATTGCTTTTGCACCGCAAAGTTCTGTGGAACAATTGCTCGCTTTGCATGCCGCAGGCGTATTGGAGATGGTATCTGTGGGAGATGACAGCCATATCGAAGTCAATCCTGAGGGCGGAATTGTTTATCATTATACCGATGAAAATGGCGCAAGCCATGCGGATGCTTACCAGACTTTTGTCGATGCCGTTGGTCAGCCACACCTTTCATTTCAGGAGCTCCCATATGAGGGCTTGCTTGCAGGAAAGACGGTTAGCCCGGCGCGGTTGCTGTTTCAGGATCCTTTACAGGGAGAGAAAGCGCTGGAGAATGGTGATGAGCATGTGGAGCGCGATCAGAAGGGTAACTATTACCTGAAAGTTTCAGGAATAAGTATCAATGATCATTTCCAGGCCCTGGATGAATACAATGCACTGAATGAAAGGATTTATGTCATGGCTGTTCCGTATATAGGAGGTTTTAATCCGGATTACTCGGGATTGGATTTTTGTGAAGCGGCTTCTGCAACGATTATTAAAAGTATACTCCAAACCACGGTATACAGTAGGGTAGCGGGTAGGTTGTAGTAAAAAGTATACACTTTTATTCACGCGCACCGGATTTTCTAATTGTCATAAAATGCTGTCTCAATGCTGATAAACAATGTTCAGACTGAAATTTATACCCCTAATGGTTGTGTGGCTTTATTATTACTCATGGTGTGTATCTATCAATTATAAAACAAAACAAATGAGAGCTACAATTACAAAATCGGCATTGGTACTATCCCTGGTAGGGTTATCAACGTCATTATTTGCTCAGGATATGAATTCTGACACCACTAAACGTTTCGATAAAAAAGAATTCCGTACCTGGTCGATCGGACTGAACGGCGGTATGTTAACACACTATACACCTTTCAATGGGAGCAGCAACGGAGATTTCCGCACACCACAGGAGAGCTGGGGTTACGGCGGTTATATCAAGAAACAAATCCTTCCGGGATTTGGTATCCAGGCAGACTTCCTTGCAGGTAAGGTAAAAGGCTTCAGAGCTAATTCATTGCCTTCACCAACACCAGCACAAGAGGCCAGCAGCTTCGAAACAAAAATCGACTGGTCGGCAGCAGTAAGTGCAAATTTCACTATCGCTAATCTGAGCTTAAACCAGAAACGTAACTTCCTTTCACCGTACGTAACTGCCGGTGCGGGTTACATGTCGTCCAGCGCCAATGTACAAAACACACCAGCGGGAGCAAGTACAGGATATAACGAAAACTGGTTTATTCCAGTTGGAGCAGGTTTCAAACTGGGTGTATCCAAAGGTGTAAACATCGATTTAGGATATACAGTGAACTTCATGAGAACAAACAACTTTGACGGTGTTCGCAGCGCAGCAAATGATAAGTTTTCTTATGCACACGCTGGTGTGGAGATCGCCCTGGGTAAAAAAGGAACTTCACAGTTACAGAACTATAGCGCTGTTGCCGCTATCCGCGAGGAAAGTGCAGCTGAAAGTGCTGAGTTAAGAAGAGCATTGTCAACTTCTGAGCAGAACAGACTGAGAGATCAGGAACAATATGCTAAAGATATGGGCGATGACGATATGGACGGTGTAGCTAACAAATTCGACAAATGCCCTGGCACTCCTGCAAATACAGTTGTTGATGGAGCAGGTTGTCCTCTGGTAGCGCCTAAACCTGTGATCAGGGAAAAAGTGATCATCACAGAATCGGATCGTAAAGTAGTAAGCGAAGCGATCAAAAACCTGGAGTTCGACCTGGGTAAATCTACGATCAAAGCGAGTTCATACACTACATTAAACAGAGTTGCCGCTTTATTGGTGGAGAAAAACTTCAGCCTGAAATTAGCAGGACACACAGATAATACTGGTTCTATGGCCTTAAACTTAAGCTTATCAAAAGACAGAGCTGAAGCGGTTAAATCTTACCTGGTTTCTCAGGGAGCTAACGCCTCACGTGTTGAAGCTACAGGTTACGGACCAAACCAGCCGATTGCTACCAACAAAACAGCAGCCGGACGTCAGAAAAACAGAAGGGTAGAATTTACGCTTTATTAATCAATAACACACACTATCATTAAAGCCTGCAAATCCTGCAGGCTTTAATTTTATACGGCTATATTTATATCTTAATATTATCCTCACGCTCATGGATTTAAAACTACAAAAAAATCTGCCCTTTCATCTCAAGCTGTCATCAATCCTGATCAGTCTGGTGATCCTGGTTTACATCACCATCGTTGCCAAAGAGATTCTTTCACCATTGATTTTTTCCTGTCTATTTTCCATTTTATTGCTGCCTCTGGCTACATTTCTGGAAAACAAATTGAAGCTCCCACGAAGTGCAGCTTCTATGATTTCGATAATCCTGCTCTTAACCGGGATCGGCCTGGTATTGTATGTAATCGGATCGCAGATGAGCGAACTGGCCAAGGACTGGCCACAGTTTCAGGAGCAATTGCTGAAGACGATCAATAGCCTGCAGGACTGGATTGCAACTACTTTTCATGTTAATGCGGATAAACAGCTCACCTATGTGCATTCTGCTACCAGCAAGGTCATGGCTTCAGGCACTACAGTTCTTGGTGCTACATTATTGTCTTTATCAGGATTGATGTTATTCTTTGTCTTTACTTTTATCTATACCTTCTTTTTCCTGCTTTACCGCAGGCTGATCATGAAATTCCTGGTTTCGGTATTTCTGGATGAAAATAAAGAAGTGGTACATGAGATTATCGAACGCGTACAGTATATGATCCGGAAATATATCATCGGATTGCTCATTGAAGCGGCAATTGTATCGCTGGCGGTTTGTTTGGCTTTCTGGGTATTGGGTATCAAATATGCAGTGCTGCTCGGACTCATAACAGGCTTGTTCAATATTATTCCTTACATCGGTATTTTTTCTGCACTTGTCATCAGCGTTCTGGTTACTTTTGCTACGGCCACAGTGTTCTCTAAGGTGATCCTGGTGATTGTTGTGCTGATTGTGGTGCATCTGATCGACAGTAATATCTTACTGCCTGTGGTGGTGGGCTCAAAGGTGCGGATCAATGCACTGGTAACTGTACTGGGAGTAATCATCGGAGAAATGATCTGGGGTATACCGGGGATGTTCCTGTCTATACCTGTGATCGCAGTGCTGAAGATTATTTTCGACAGGGTAGAGGGGCTCGAAGCCTGGGGAATTATCCTCGGTGATGAGGAGCTGAAACAGAACAAGCTGGCCACAAGACTTACAGCAAAAAGGAAACAATAAGGCATATCAATGAATTTTAAAGAGATCGTCCAGCATATCGCAGCTGTACCTGAGGCATCATTTAAAGCTTTAGAGAAATTTACGACGCAGGTGACCTTACCAAAAGGTCATCTGCTGTTTAAAGCGGGGCAGATCAACAACAATATTTACATGATCAGCAGCGGTATCTCCAGGGCTTATGTAGATCTGGAGTCTACAGAGCTCACTTTCGCCTTCTGGGGACCAGGAAAGGTCTTGCTCTCCATACAAAGTTATGTAGCAGGAACTGCGGGTTATGAGACCATTGAATTGCTGGAAGATTGTGTACTCTATCAGTTCAAAAAAGCGGACCTCGAAGAATTGTATGCCAAAGATATCCATCTGGCAAACTGGGGCAGGAAGCTCGCAGATCAGTCGTTCGTAGATACGGAGCGGCAGCTGATTGCCAAACAGTTCAAAACAACAGCAGAGCGGTACGATGATTTTCAGCGGGATTATCCCGAACTGATGAACAGGGTTAAACTGAAACATATTGCCTCTTACCTGGGCATGACCCAGGTGACGCTGAGCCGCATCAGGGCAAAAAAGTAGTATCTGTTATTAAGATACTACTTTTAAACCTATTACAGACCCTACCAGCGTAGCGATAAAAAACAGGCGCGCCATAGAAAGGGGTTCATTAAAGAAATAAGCACCAACGATTACTGTTCCTGCGGCGCCCAGGCCAGTCCATACCGCATAAGCTGTGCCTAAGGGAATGGTTCGTGTCGCCATGTTAATCAGGTAGAAGCTCAGTGAGATACAGGCAATAAAGGCAGCAGTCCATTTATGATTGGTAAAGTTGTTTGACATCTTCATTGAGGTGGTAAAGCCCACTTCAAACAGGCCGGCGATAATTAAGAAAATCCAGTTCATATCTATTTTATTTGAACACAAAGGTATCCGGCT
This sequence comes from Pedobacter sp. MC2016-15, assembly GCF_026239695.1. GTDB lineage: Bacteria > Bacteroidota > Bacteroidia > Sphingobacteriales > Sphingobacteriaceae > Pedobacter. The sequence goes on from NZ_JAPIVS010000005.1 coordinate 160,614, forward strand.
GCCGCCTGAAAAAACTTTACCAATGTTAAAAAATAATTGTACTCTGCTGGTGTATTAAATAAGTCAGAAAATGTCAATTCAGAACTACCAGAGAAATTTTGAGTGAGATTTGCGTTACTAACCGACAGACTATTAGAGAAATTTTGCTGCTTAAAGCTGATTTTTTACCTTTCTTTGTGCGGAATATATTACCTTCCTTTCAATATACGCATCATATACTATGTCATCATTGCAAACATCACCAAATAATACAGAAACCCCTTTAAAAACATTACCCAAAACTCCATCCGGAATCAATGGTCTTGATCAGATCACGATGGGAGGTTTGCCTACAGGCAGACCGACACTAATCTGTGGTAGCACTGGTTGCGGAAAAACTTTATTTTCCTTAGAATTTTTGATTAGAGGAGCTCAGGAGTTTGATGAGCCCGGCGTTTTTATGGCTTTTGAAGAGAAGCCACAGGAACTTGCCATGAACGTTGCCTCGCTCGGTTTTGATCTTGAAAAACTACAGGCTGAGAAAAAGATCAAGGTTGACTATGTACATATTGACCGAAGTGAGATTGAGGAGACAGGGGAGTATGATCTGGAAGGTTTGTTTATTCGTTTAGGCTATGCAATTGATACTATCGGCGCAAAACGCGTTGTGCTGGATACTATTGAAAATTTATTTGCTGGCTTGACCGATGAGGGTATTTTGCGTGCCGAAATTCGCAGACTCTTTGGCTGGTTAAAAGAAAAGGGTGTAACGGCGATCATCACTGGAGAACAGGGAGAAAAAACATTGACCAGACAGGGCCTGGAAGAGTATGTTTCTGATTGCGTAATTTTGTTGGATCACCGGATCATTAACCAAATCTCGACACGCCGGTTAAGAATAGTAAAATACCGGGGTACTGTTCATGGCACAAATGAATATCCTTTCCTTATTGATGAGGAGGGGATATCAGTGCTACCGGTAACCTCGCTTCAATTAGATAAGCCTGTCTCTTCCACAACGATACCTACAGGAATACCAGCACTGAACGAGATGTTCAGTGGAGGCGGATTTTACCGAGGCAGTAGCGTGCTTGTATCCGGCACAGCTGGCACTGGTAAAACCAGTGTGTCTGCCAGTTTTGTAAACCAAGCCTGTCTGGATGGACACAAATCTTTGTTTTTCGCTTTTGAGGAATCTCCTCAGCAAATTATCAGGAATATGCGTTCCATAGGCATGGACCTTCAAAGTCATATCGATGCCGGTTTGCTGCAGTTTTATGCCTCAAGGCCAACACTTTATGGATTGGAGATGCATCTTGTAGCCATACATAAGGCGATTAAAAAATTTAAGCCGCAGGTGGTTGTACTGGACCCTATTACCAATCTAATCACTATCGGATCAGTAAGTGAAGTGAAAGCTATGTTGGTACGTTTGATTGACTTCTTACAGGAAGAACAAATAACAGTGATGTTTACTGCATTGACACTTAACAATATTGTTAACGAGCAAACAGATGAAGGAGTATCTTCACTGGTTGATGCCTGGATACTGATAAAAGATATTGAGATGAACGGCGAACGCAATAAAGGTTTATATGTGATGAAATCACGCGGTATGCGCCACTCTAATCAAGTACGTGAGTTTGTGATAGGAGAAGACGGACTTGATCTTCTTGATGTTTATCTTGGACCTGATGGCATTCTTACGGGATCTGCCAGGGAAGCGCATAAATTGGAAGAGCAAACAGGCGAAATGATCTACACTAGTGCAATTAGCAGGAAGGACCGTGAACTGGAGCGCAAACGGAAAGTTTTAGAGAGCAAAATTGATAGCTTAAAAGCCGAATTTGAATCAATCGAAGAAGAGCTGAATAAAGTTTACACCGAAGAAGAGATAAAAAGAGATATTACCAATCAGACGCGAAAAAAAATTACAAACTTGCGCAGTACCACCACGCCGTCTGCAGGTGAACAATCGTAGACCATACATGAAAGAACAATACGAACTCAGATTATATATAGCGGGAAAAACGCAAAAATCAGTTACGGCCCTAAATAACCTAAAGAAATATTGTGAAGAACATTTGCAGGATCAATATGTTATAGAAGTAATAGACCTTCTGGTAAATCCTCAGCTCGCTGAAGGAGACCAGATTTTTGCAGTGCCTACACTCGTAAAAAAAGTGCCGGAACCAGTTAGAAAGATCATTGGCGACTTATCAAATGAAGAGAAAGTACTAGTGGGATTAAACATACGCCCTAAACAAGCACAATAAGACTTTCAATGAACGATAAGGATCATGACGTAACCAACCTGGAGATAGAAGAAAATTCTATTCTTCACTTACAATTATTTGTTGCAGGTACATCGTCTTTGTCGGTCCGCGCAATTAATAATTTAAATGTTATTCTCGCCGAAAACCTGGAAGGGCAATATGAACTTGATATCATTGACGTGTATCAGCAGCCACAGATTGCTTTGCAGGAGGATATTACTGCAGTACCCATGCTCGTAAAGAAATTTCCATCGCCCAATAGAAAATTGATTGGTGATATGTCAAATAAAGCTAAGGTATTACGTGGTTTGGGAATTAAATAATACTCAGAGGTGTTAAACGCAGATAAATCAAAAGAGGAATTGCTGTATTTATTACAGGAGGCAGAATATCGGCTTGAGGAAGCGAATGATACGATAGAAGCTATACGTTCAGGGGAGATAGATGCGCTGATCGTGAGAAACGATGATGGTCATTCAATTTTTACCTTACAGGCGGCTGATCGATCGTTCAGGATTTTTATTGAGCAGATGTCCGAAGGTGCAGTTACACTCAATCATTCAGGTATTATCCTCTACGCCAATTCCAGCTTCGCCGATATTACTGGTCTTGCACTGGAGAAAATTATCGGACAACCTTTTCAGCGCTTCATTCCAGACTCAGCGCAGCAGAATTGGCTAATCATAATGAATGATGCATGGGAGCACCATATTAAACTGGAGTTAATTATTTATTCAGGCGACAAGAAACAGATACCAGTACTTTTATCACTGAAAAGATTAGAATTGACTGAAGGTTTGTGCATGAGTGTTATCATCACTAATCTTTCAGAACAACAGGAAAATCAAAGACTATTACAGGAAAAGAATGATTTACTGATTGAAGCTCAAAATGCCGCCAATCATCTCAATGCTACCCTTGAACGAACTGTAGAAGAAAGAACCCGGGCATTAACAATAAATATTGCTGAAAAGGTTCAGGTTGAAAAGAACCTCCGGACAAATGAAGAACGGCTGACGCAGATTCTGGAAACCATGGCTGAAGGAGTCGTGATTGTTAATCGCGACAGGCAGACTACGTATGCAAATCCGATGGCCAAAAAAATCATGGCAATAAGTATGAATGCGGCCAATGAATATGTGCAGGCCCCGTGGAAAATTTGCTGGGTAAATGGCGATGCTCTTCCGGCTGACGAATACCCTACTGTAGTGACTATGCGAACCGGTAGCCCGGTGTACGATTACGAAATTGCTGTACTGCCCGATGATGCCGAGCGCTTTTACATTTCAATAAATGCGGCACCATTACGGGACTCAGAAGGCAAAATCAGTGGTGCGATCGCAACTTTCATGGATGTTACTAATCGCAGGAAAGCAATCCAGCAGAAAGATGATTTTATCAGTGTTGCCAGTCATGAACTGAGAACACCAGTTACTTCATTGCAAGCGTCATTGCAGTTAATGCAGAAAATGCGTGACCGTCTTGATTCACCAATAGTTCCTAAATTGATACAGCAGGCGAATAAAAGTATGGATAAAATGAGGGCGCTCATCGATGATCTCTTGAATGCTACCAATATGACAGAGGGGCAGCTCCACCTTAAGAGACAGTGGATTAACTTACGCGATTTGATAGAGGATTGTTGCCAGGAAATTAGATCTGATGATTCATTTGACATCCAGATCGTGTGCGAACCAGATGTTAAAATTTTTGCTGATGAACACAAAATTGAGCAAGTATTGGTAAACTTTATCGGTAATGCTGCCAAGTATGCACCTGAGTCAAAAGAAATAAAAATTTGTATTACTCAGGATCCAGAATTAACAAAGGTCTCTGTTATTGATGAGGGACCGGGCATTCCTCCCGCCAAAATACCGTATCTGTTTGAACGATATTATCGTGTTGATAATGATGGTAGTCAGTATTCTGGACTTGGACTAGGTCTCTACATCTGCTCCCAAATTATTTATAAACACGGCGGAGATATTGGTGTAGAAAGCGAACTGGGCAGGGGCAGTACCTTTTGGTTCAGCCTCCCTGCTGACAAGACTACATAGCTCTCTACGGGTTGCCACGGGCCGGCCATTTGCCGCTCACACTGGTATCTGGTTTTTTGCCATCTGCATCTGTTCCGGGTGATACCATCCTATCTCCGGTGCCTACACTTTTTTCTGGTTCTGAACTTGGCGCATAATTACCTGTGCCGGGTGTACCAGTATTGGTACCGCTTAAACTGCCGGTTCCTGAACCTTGTCCATCACCAGTTTGACTTTCTTTCTTTTCTTCCATAATTCTTTCTGAGGTAATTAGGGTGTCATTTTGATTATAGTGCGCCTTGGGTTTGTCTGAAGAGCAACCCAGCATAATTGCAACTGTCGATATGCTGTAGATTAAGGTTTTTAATGTCATACAATTTGAGTTAATGAACAACAGCATAACCTAGAATTTCAGAATTTTGTTTGAAGACGTGCAAATTTCATTATTATTGAGAGTAAATAAAATCTCTCAAACAGATAAATTTATGAATACTTTTACGACTTTAAGGTTTGGGTCCTATATTTGAACTAAATTTATAGGTATGCTGACTACTCTAACTATTATCGCCTGCGGCTTTTTTTTAGCCCATCTTGTACTACTGCTTTCCTCATTTCCAAAATTTCAGCTTGCGCCAATTAGATATTTCTATTCTCATCTTACCTTATGGATCACGGGCATAATTGTTTTTGCTATGGCGGTTTCATACAGTGGTGACGGTCAGTCGTCTTTTCTGGATTATTTTGACAGCACATTCAAAAGAGCGATGATTTTAGTTTTTACGGTCGTACTTTCTACTCTGGCTCATTTTGTTGTGAAGTTATTAATCGTACCAGCACTCCGCAAAATGAGATAGTATTCGTCGTCATCGAATAGTACACTGTTTCAAGCTACCCAAGGGTGGCTTTTTTTATGCTGTAATGGTTTGCGAATTATAGAACATTTTAAGGATTAACATGTTCTACGGTCACATCTATACAACCATCTACTTTATGATAACAAATCTAAACTCAGATCCTGAGCTACGCTTTAGGGAATCAGCGCAGTCTGCTTTGCGATTATCAGTAATTGTGCCTGCAAAAAACGAAGCTGAATATATCAGCAGCACGCTGGATGCTTTGCGTCTGCAATGTGATGAACTGGGAAACCCCGTGTCATATGATCTGTATGAGGTCCTCGTACTGGCAAACAACTGTTCAGATGAAACCTATGAAATCTGTAAGCAGTATCAGATCAAATATCCGCGTTTCAGGATGTATGTCCAATGCATGGAAATTCCACAACCTATTGCTCATATAGGCACTGTAAGGCGCTTGCTGATGGATGCAGCATATCACCGTTTGGTCAGTGTTGCTGGCGAAAGGGGGATTATTGTCTCTACGGATGCAGACAGTGAAGTAGATCCATACTGGGTTCATCACATTCTTGCAGAAATGGACAAAGGTGTGGATGTTGTGGGTGGAAGGATTTTGCCGCGCGATACGCCGGCATTATCAAAAATACATCACCTCCGGGATGTTACCTACAGATTTTTACGCTCCAAACTGGAGTCTGAACTTGATCCATGTGCTTTAAATCCCTGGCCAAGACATTTTCAGTGTTATGGGCCAAGCCTTGCTGTCACCTGCGAAATGTATGAGAAGGCAGGTAAACTACCCATGATTCCCTTTTTAGAAGATGAAGAGTTTCGAAAAGCACTGAAGCGTGTGGATGCAAGAATCAGGCATTCTCCAAAAGTGCGCATCTATACTTCATCAAGGCTGGAGGGCAGAGTTGGATTTGGCTTCTCGGTGCAGCTGCAGCAATGGAGCGATATGAGTCTCAAAGCAGAACAGCAATGCGTAGAGTCGCTGGAGACAGTTACTTTTCAACTGAGCCTCAAAAATGAGCTGCGTAAATTATGGACTGCTGTAAGGGAGGGCAGAGAGGTGATCATAGAGCTAAAATCCATTGCCTTTAAAATTCATTTCAATGCGGATGATTTATATTCGATTATTCGCCATGGTGTTTATTTTGAACCTGTTTGGGAGCAAATCTATGATAACGTTGTTCAAAAAAGCCCGGCATTACTCCATGTTGAGCCTATCTCCGAGGCAATTCAAAGGTTACGTCAGTATTTTTCATTCAGTGGTCATGCGGAAATTCCTGCAGCTTTAGAAAAACAGACTCCAATAGCTGTGTAATATGGGCATATCAATATTAACATTAGTGAAGGGGAGGGAGAAAGCAATGGAGAATATGATCAATGGATTGGTCAGAAGCAGCAAATTACCTGACGAACTAATCATCATTCTGATCAATGAACAACTACGGAGGCTGCCTGAAACCCCTTTCCCGGTAAGGCAGATCATCATGAGTACAAAAATGGATCTACCTCTTGCGGCTGCACGAAACCTGGCTGCCCGGCATGCTGCGGGATCATTGTTGATCTTCCTTGATGTGGATTGTATTCCTGCTACGGATCTCATTGCCCAATACCATGCGCATCAACAGGAAGGTATTCTCATCAATGGAGAGGTAAGGTATCTGAGTAAAGACGCTGCTTCGCAACCACAAATGCTGGATGAACTTGATCAGCTGAGTGAGCCCGATCCTGTAAGATCAGATATGAACCAGCTGCCACATGAACTTTTTTGGTCGCTGAATTTTGCCTGTACTTCTGAAGATTATCATGTGATAGGTGGATTTGATGAAGATTACACTGGCTATGGAGCTGAAGATACAGATTTCGCATTTATGGCACGCAAAGCTGAAATTCAGATGTTAAAGATTCCTGCAATAGCTTATCACCAATATCATGACAGCTATTCGCCGCCGCTTAACCATTTTAGGGATATCGTGGCTAATGCGCGGACCTTCTTTTCCAAATGGGGAACATGGCCGATGGAGGGTTGGTTGTATATGTTTGCCGATATGGGACTGATCAGATACGATCATCAGCAACTTGTAATCATACGCGAACCTCAGGAATCTGAGATCCTGCAGGCAAAAAAATAATTTATTAGCACACTACCTTATGAAAATCGGCATCATTGCACACCTGAAACATCCTATAACAGCACCTTTCGCTGGAGGACTTGAGGTTTTTACCTATCAGATTACTACTGCTTTGCAGTCGAGAGGGCACGAAGTTATACTTTTTGCCAGTTCGGGCTCGGCACCTCTGCTACCACTACAGCCTATCCTTTCTGACGAAGCATACGACAAAAATACTGGCTTCAGAATAAAGAGGAAGGATTTACCCTCAGAATATATCGCAGAACATCATGCCTATTTTGGTTTGATGATGAACATTGATGACTACGGGTTAGATGTGATTTTTAATAACAGTCTGCATTATATTCCTATCACCATGGCGGGAACCGTAAACACTCCAATGGTTACAGTGCTGCATACACCCCCTTTCTATGAACTGGAAATGGCTATTGCAGCTGCTAAACCAAATCCCCGGATCGACTTTGTAACGGTTTCCGCGAAAAATGCGCAAAACTGGAGTAAATACGTTGATGATTGTGCTGTAATCAGCAATGGCATTTCAGTGGCAGAATGGGAGTTTTATGAGGAAAGTACTGAAGAAAGTTATGCCTTCTGGTTTGGCAGAATCCATCCTGATAAAGGTTTGCACCTGGCAATTGTTGCGGCACGCAAGGCAGGCATCAGGCTCCGCATCGCAGGTGGCATTGCGGATCAAAAGTATTATGATAAAGAAATTACTCCGCTTCTGGGAGAAGATACGGAGTTACTTGGCTTGCTGGATCAAAAAGAGCTGAACCGGGAAATTGGGCAGGCCATCGTCTGCCTGATCACTCCCTGCTGGGAAGAACCATTCGGATTGGTAGTGGCTGAGGCCATGGCATGCGGAACGCCAGTCGCTGGCTTCAGGATAGGTGCTTTACCGGAGTTGATTACTAATGAAACTGGTATTCTAACAGATTTTGGGGATACCGATGGCCTCGCAGAGGCGATCAAATATGCAACACAACTCAACCGGAAAACAGTACGGGATTATGCAGATTCTCATTTTAGCGATGAACAAATGATCAGTGCTTACGAACAATTACTGGAAAAATCCAGTTTAAAGAAAAGAACATTTAGATACGCCATATGACGCAACAGACAAACACCATACATCAAAATGAGACATTTAGTCTGGAGCAATTTGAACAGGTACTTCATGATATTGCAGAAAGAGCATCTGCCTGCGATCAAAGTCCCGATGGCCCGCGCACAGAATTCCGATGGCTGAGGGCATGCGGAGCATTACAGCTGGTACTGCCAGGTAACCTGCTCGACTTTAACCATCCCAATACGCCTTTGCTGCTCAAGCTGCTGCGGGATGTTGGAAAAGCGAACCTCAGTGTAGGACGAATTTTTGAGGGACATATTAATACGCTTTACCTTATCCATCTCTATGCTACAAAAAGACAGCGCGAACAATGGTACGCCGGGGTCATTGAGCATGGTCATCTTTTTGGTATCTGGAACACTCAGGATCAGGATGTGCTGACCTTCGAGGAAAACGAGCATATCATGGAGCTCAAAGGTTCTAAAACATTCTGTTCAGGTGCAACGCTGGTAAACAGGGCGCTCATTACCGGAAACATTAATAATGATGATCGCCAGGGATGGCAGATGGCAATCATCGATATGGATCATATTTCTCCATCACGTATAGATCTTGAAAGCTGGAAACCGTTGGGTATGAAAGCATCCGGGAGTTACAAGGTTGATTTCAGCGGTTATCATCCCGATGATGCTGAACTGCTGGGGCAACCGGGAATCTACTTAAACCAGCCTTATTTTAATGCCGGTGCAATCCGCTTTGCCGCGGTGCATTTAGGCGGGGCAGAAGCGGTATCGCAGGCTACGCTTGCTTATCTGGCAGAGTTGGGCCGCACAGATGACCCCTTCCAAAAGCTGCGGATTTCAGAAATGATGTCGGCTGTTATCAACGGCAGACTCTGGATGGAGCAGGCGGGGAGATATTTTGACTCCTGGGTTGATGAAGGCGGGCATGATGATGATCTGATCGCATTTGCCAATATGACCCGTGTAAACATAGAAGAGATCTGCCTGAAGGTGATGGATATCAGTAATCGCTGTGTGGGTGCGAGAGGGCTGATGGAGCAATATGAACTGGGACGTATTTTCCGCGACCTTACCTTTTACCTCCGCCAACCAGCACCAGACGCAACAAGAATAAAAATAGCCGAATTTTTCATCAGTCAACCCGCTGCCTTCAATGAAAAATCTTTTTGATAAGAATACGTTCTGGGAGCAGGCTATACCTGCTGATCCGGATTTTCTCCAGAATGTACGAAGCTGCCTGATTATGGCACCGCATCCTGATGATGAATCGCTGGGATGTGCCGGATTGATTGCTACTTTACAAGCGCAGGGAACTGCTGTAAATGTTATCCTGACTACTGATGGCAGTCGTTCACATCCTAACTCCTTGAAATTTCCTGCCTCTGTGCTGGCAACGCTTCGCTTATCAGAAATGAACCAGGCGATGGAACTGCTCGGCTTAGAGACGCAGCATTTGAGATATTACGAAGCACAGGATGCCAGTATGCCTGCCAAAGGGATGCCTGGTTTTGATGAACTATTGATGCGTTTAACAGAGGATTTGAAAGATCTGCAGCCAGACCTGATACTGGTACCCTATGAGCTTGATCCGCATTGCGATCACAGGGCTACATGGCAGCTCCTGATAGCGGCATTGGAAAAAGCTAAAATCCGGCGACCGCGAATATGGGAATACCCGATATGGCTCTATGAACATGCGGCAGCAGAGGATATTCCGGAACTGGAAACAGGAGAACTGCTGGTGCTTGATATCAGTGAATATGCGAGCTTAAAGGAAGAGTGTATCCATGCCCATCAATCGCAAACCACCCGTTTGATAGACGATGATCCCAAAGGGTTTATCCTCCTGCCGCAGGTCATTTCCAACTTCACCAAAGGCAGGGAATACTTTATGGAAAGGAAACGGATCAATCCTTCGGATACGCTGCATCAACAGTATTTTGAAAACATGTATCATGACAATAAGGACCCATGGGGTTTTGAAACCAGCAGTTATGAGCGGGAAAAATATACAGCTACAATAGGGGCTATCCCTGCCGGACAATATGCCCGTGCTTTGGAACTGGGTTGCTCCATAGGAGTTTTAACTGCGATGCTTGCCGAACGATGTGAACATTTATTGTCGATGGATATCAGCGAAACTGCACTCGCACAGGCTCGGCAGCGTTTGTCGGGCAGCTCAAATGTAGAGTTCTTACATGGGGGTATTCCAGGTGATTTTCCTGCGGGCAACTTTGATCTGATCATCATGAGTGAAGTAGGATATTACCTTTCTTCAGGCGATTTGAAACGCACGAGAGACCTGATCCTGCAGGCACTGGCTCCGAAAGGGCTACTTATTCTGGTGCACTGGACACATTTTGTCGCCGATTATCCGCTGACCGGTGATGAAGTGCATGAACTATTTAGTACAATTGGTCTGACCAACATACATGCAAACCGTACGGCCGACTACCGTATCGATGTTTACCAAAATTCCTGATATGTCATTTACCATTGCTTTTTATGTGCATCATCACGGATCAGGTCATCTCATGCGCTGTCTGCAAATTGCGTCTGCCTTAAAAGGCTATCGGATTATCTTTATGGGGACTGGATTGCAGCACGTTGATCCTTCCATTGAGGTGATCGATCTTCCCTCAGACCTTCCTGAGGGTAATGAGCAGGATGATATCAGTAGCATGCTGCCTGATTCTTTTCATTATGCACCTACCGGACTCAAAGGCATCAGAGACCGTACAGTAATCATGACTTCAGTGTTTCAACGTTCGTACCCGATGTTGCTGATAGTGGATGTATCTGTGGAAGTGACTTTGCTGGCGCGTTTGTGCGGTATCCCAACTATCGTGATGAGGCAACATGGTATTCGTACAGACCTGCCTCATCTGCTGGCCTACCAGAGTGCAGAGCTGTTGCTTGCACCTTTTTCAGATAGTTTGTATCGCGGAGCAAAAGACTGGGCTTATAAGAAAACGCTGTTTTCCGGTGGCTTTTCAAGACTTGACGGTCTTTCGGGATCTGGTGAAGAGCGTAGGGGGCATGTTGGGATTTTAATTGGAGCGGGAGGTACGTCAATCGATATTCAACTAATTGAAAAAATAGCAGTTCAGGCTGAGGGATATACATTTCATGTTCTGGGTTGTAGGGCAGAACACTCTTCGGTTGCCAATATACACTGGCATGGTAAAGTGGAAAACCCGTTGACGATACTCAGTGATTGCGGGCTGCTTTTAGGAAACACGGGGCATAATACCGTGATGGAGGTGGCCGCACTGAATAAGCGCTTTATCGGGATACCCGAAGAAAGATCCTTTGCTGAACAGGAGGAAAAAGCTGCGGCGATTGCTGAGCGCTCAGGTATAAGGATCATTCAGCCCGAAGATTTGGCTGGGCAGGACTGGAAAAACGTTTTTGATGAACTTTCTGCTGAACAAGCGGACTGGAATGGCGTAATTGATGAAGACGCTTTATCCAATATCGCGCAGGCGATTATCAAAACAGGAACCACACTGTTCAATAATCAGCTGCTGCGATAGGAATTATTTTAACCGTTAACTACCTCGCCACCATTAACATGGATGACTTGTCCAGTGATAAAAGATGAATCCTCTGATGCCAGGAATACATATGCGGGTCCGAGTTCTGATGGCTGCCCGGCACGTTTCATGGCAGTTTCAGTTCCAAATTCCTTGATCTTTTTCTCATCAAATGTTGCTACAATCAGCGGTGTCCATACCGGTCCGGGAGCTACAGCATTGACACGTATTTTTTTTTCCGCCAGGTTGGTAGCCAATGAGCGTGTGAAACTGGTGATCGCTCCTTTGGTTGATGAATAATCGATGAGGTTTGGTGAGGAGCGGTAAGCTGTCACCGATGTGGAGTTAATGATCGTATCTCCCTCGCCCATATGTTCCAGTGCCTCGTTGGCAAAATGGAAATAGGCAAATATATTGGTGCGGAAGGTGAGATCCAGCTGTTTCTCATCGATAGCCTTAGGATCCTTTTGCGGGAACTGCATACCGGCATTATTGACAAGTATGTTGAGCTTTCCAAATTTCTTTACGGTACCGGCTACTGCTTTTTTACAGAATGCAGCCTTGCTGACATCACCTTTGATCAGGAGGCATGCTCGGCCTTCAGCCTCAATCAGCCTTTTTGTTTCTTCAGCATCCACATCTTCATTGAGGTAGACAATTGCTACATCGGCTCCCTCACGGGCAAAATGAATACTTGCGGCACGGCCGATACCAGAATCACCTCCGGTTACCAGGGCAACCTTGCCGGCTAGTTTCTCAGCACCCTTATAGCTGCTTTTGATATACTCCGGTGCGGGATTCATTTCCGCTTCTATCCCTGGTTGCTTGTTCTGTTTTGCTGGGGTTTTTGCCATGATATTCTGTTTTTATAGGTTTGATTGGTATAACCCTGCTGAAATGATATTGTTTATAGTTATTTGATCCGCTGTTCCGGGCTTCTCCGAAACATTACAAATTGCGAAACGTTATTAAGTACATAACCAAACCAGATACGATGAAAGATCTCGCTAGCCGTTTCCCGCAAAATCCTCTGCTATTACCAAAAGATGTGAGCCCCAGTGCTGAAGGTTTACAGGTGATCTGTCTGCTCAATCCCGGAGTATTCCGCTTTGAAGGAAAAACCTGGTTACTGGTGCGTGTTGCTGAAAGTGTGAAACAGGTTGAGGATTGGGCTTTTATACCCACATTGAATGACGAGGGGAAACTGGAAATTCTCGAAGTACCTTTGAATGACCCGGATTTAATCGCGACAGATCCGCGTATTTTTAATTATAAAGGACTGGATTATCTGAGCACTGTGTCGCATCTGCGACTGATGAGCAGTAAGGACGGCGTCAACTTTACAGAGGAAGAGGAGTACCCGGGCTTGTTTGGAACAGGTAAACTGGAGCGTTACGGGATTGAAGATTGCCGGGTTACTTTCCTCGAAGAGCAGTACTTGCTGACATATACTGCGGTGTCTGACAGCGGGGTCGCAGTAGGCTTACGGACAACGCGCGACTGGAAGATCTTTGAGCGCAAAGGTCTGATGCTGCCACCTCACAACAAAGATGTCTGCATCTTTGAGGAGAAGATCAACGGCAAATACTATGCGTTGCACCGTCCAAGTAGTAAGGATCTGGGAGGGAATTACATCTGGCTTGCAGAATCGCCTGATCTGTTGCATTGGGGTAATCATAAATGTATCGTAAAAACCAGGGCCGGCTTGTGGGACAGTGCCAGGGTTGGAGCAGGTGCGGCTCCCATTAAAACTGAGCAAGGCTGGCTGGAGATCTATCACGGTGCTACAGCAGAAAACAGGTACTGCCTTGGTGCCTTTCTCATGGATCTTGATAATCCTTCAATAGTAAAAGCGCGAACGGTTGAACCTATTATGGTGCCCACAGAAACGTATGAGCTGAGTGGTTTCTTTGGTTTTGTAGTCTTCACCAATGGACATATTGTCGATGGTGATCAGCTGACCATATACTACGGTGCGGCGGATGAATTTGTCTGTGGGGCGACCTTTTCAATCAGCGAAATCATGTCGACGCTGGATTATACAAGCTCCAACTTATAGTCCTCAAAGTTCTACAAAAATTTATTTTATAAAAAACAATCAGGTAGGGCTGATGTTGTTACCGTACAAAACCTATAAAGAAAAACATTATGGCAACTACAGGAACCGGAGTATTAAACGACCTAATTGAAATTAACAACGACAGAGTAGCTGGATTTGAAAAAGCTATTGCTGATATCAAAGATGAGAACATTGATCTGAAAACTTTATTTCAGGGATACGCAGAACAAAGCCGTAAAAACGGACAGGAACTGGCAGCACTTGTTGGTGCAGTAGACGAAGTTGAAACTGGAAACAGTGTTAGCGGAACTTTACACCGTGCATGGATTGATGTGAAAGCATTATTTGGCGGAAGCGACCGCGCAAGCATCTTATCAGAAGCTGAGCGTGGCGAGGATGCCATCAAAAAAGCATACAAAGATGCTTTGGCAAGCGGAGAACTAGCTCCAAATGCTGTGGATACCGTAAGTAGCCAGGCATCAGAGATTAATGCTGCGCATGATCAGATCAAAGCTTTGCGCGATACTGCAAAAGCATAATACAAAACACACCGTTTGGAAGGCCGCAATGTGCGGCCTTTTTTTTTGGAATAACTTTTTCCTGATTTGGTTAAATATCCTTCTTTTCGCGAATTTACGATATATTGTGGAATAAGAAGATGGAGTTTTGTTGTAAGGTGCTGTAAATTAGTGATATGTGGGTTGGTGTGCTTTTTGAAAGCTGGGACCTAATCTTAAAATCATAAATTATGGAAGCCAAAATTGGAATCAATGCAGAAAACCTTGCTGCGGTAGCACATTCATTAAGTACAATCCTCGCAGACGAGTATGTCTTGTATACAAAAACCAGAAAAGCACACTGGAATGTCGAAGGACCATACTTTTATAACAAACACAAATTCTTTGAGGAGCAATATACCAAGCTTGAAGAGATTGTCGACGAGGTGGCAGAGCGTATCCGCAAACTTGGCCATTATGCTCCGGCATCGCTGAAGCAATTCCTGGAGCTGACGCATTTAACCGAAGATGACCGTGGTAAAAATGACGCCCTGACTTACATTGAAATATTGCTGGCAGACCACGAAAGTATTCTGATCCACCTCAGAGAAAACATCAATAATTATGTGTCTGCTCTCAAAGACGCCGGAACCAGCGATTACATCACAGGCCTGATGGAAAAACATGAGACAATGGCCTGGATGTTAAGGGCGCATTTATCATAAAACATTTATAGCGGCAGCTTTGGTATTGAAAAATAAAATAACTTTACGGAAGCCGCCGCCTTAAATCTTATCTTTTATGATCAAAAAAATAGTCAGTCCAAAAAATGTATTACTGCTAACTATCCTGATATGCTCATCACTCCTGAGCAGCGCCCAGTCGGGCACTACTGACAAAGCCACAAAACTAAATGAACTGCAGCAGAAATTTGTGGATCTGCGATTCGGCATGTTTATTCACTACAATATCCCTACCTATGCGAATGCCGACTGGCCTGATCCGGATGCATCTCCAAAATTATTCAACCCCAAAAAACTAAATGCTGATCAATGGGCAAAGGCAGCTAAATCTGCCAACATGAGCTACGGCTGCCTCACCACAAAACACCATAGCGGTTTCTGCATCTGGGATACCAAAAGCACTGACTACAATGTGATGAACAGCTCCTATGGCAAAGATATAGTCAAGCAGTTTACGGACGCTTTTCGTGCCAATGGTTTGAAAGTTATGCTCTATTATTCCATCCTGGATACCCATCACAAGCTAAGGCCCAACCAGATTACCCCCAAACATATTGATATGATCAGGCAGCAGATTACCGAACTTTTAACCCGGTATGGCAAAATTGAAGCCCTGATTATTGATGGTTGGGATGCTCCCTGGTCGAGGATTTCTTATGATGATGTGCCATTTGAAGATATTTACACCCTGATTAAAACGTTGCAGCCCGATTGTCTGGTGATGGACCTGAACGGCGCAAAGTATCCCGCTGAAGGACTGTATTACACTGACATCAAGACCTATGAGATGGGCGCCGGACAAAGGATGAGCAAAGATAGTAAGGTGATGCCTTCGCTTGCCTGTTTACCCATTAATACCTCCTGGTTCTGGAAAACCGATTTCCCTGAAGTACCTGTCAGAAAACCCCAGGAAATTGTAGAAAACCTGATCAAACCCTTAAATGTCGCCAGCTGCAATTTTATTTTAAATGTAGCACCCAACCGCGATGGTTTGATTGATGATAATGCTGTCCAATCACTGAAAGAAGTGGGTAAACTATGGAAGAATGAGGGGCCGGTAGCTATTTTGCCTCCTTTGGCTTTACCTGTCATCTCCAGTAATCTGGCGATCAATCAGGCCGCTAATTCCAGCTGGAGCGATGATATGGATATTATGGATTTTGCCAACGATGATAACTATAAATCTTCCTGGAAATCAAGTAAGTCTGTTGAGGAGCCATGGTATGAGGTAGATTTTGTCAAAGAAAAAGATATCAATATGATTGTCGTGGCCGAACAGAAATCTAACATTGATACTTACGTACTGGAGTATTGGAATGGTGCGGCCTGGAAAAAGGTATTTGAAGGGACAAATGAAGACCGGATAAAAATCCACCGCTTTGACCGCATCTGGACGAGTAAAGTGCGCATGAGAATCAGCCATTCCAAAGAGGTGGCTTCCATTGCTGAATTTCAGGTTTTCAATGAACGAAGGTCATAAGTTGAGTATGTTAAATTTTTAAATTCATCGCTCAATACATAGCAGTCTTTTAAATATATCAGTAAATCTGGTAGATGAAACCGTATTTTGTATCAATAAATAAATCTAAGATGTCTAAACTCAAGTATCTCAATTGGGCACTGGGGCTCATTTTAATGATGGCTACTGAAAGTATCAGTGCACAAAGTAAAAGCTTAAAAAGTGCTGCTGAGAAACCTGTACCGCCTCGCGCATCCCCGGATATGATCGTGCGTATTTCGGAGATTGAAATAGTCGCTGAACATCTTCAAGAATACAAGGCTATCCTGAAAGAAGAATCAGCAGAATCAATGAAAATTGAACCCGGAGTAATCTCCTTATTTGCAATGTATCAGAAAGAAAACCCTCTTCAAGTTAGAATATTGGAGATCTACGCCAACAAGGAGGCTTACCAGTCGCACTTGAAAACACCACATTTCCTGCATTATAAAACAGCTACACAGAAAATGGTCAAATCTCTCAAGCTGGTAGATATGACGGGCTTTGATACGAATACAATGCCGGGTATCTTTAAGAAACTAAATTGAAATCCAAGATTAGCCTGCAGCTGCTAATTTTTGCGCAGGCTGCCTTACCGAAAAGATAGTCTGTAAGGCAACTGAGGCCATTACAAACAGCAATCCGATGTAAAAGGAAATGTTAAGCTCCTTGCTTTCATTGAAAAACAAAAAGGCAAGGATGATAGAATATACAGGTTCAAGATTGAAACTTAAGTTGACTGTAAAAGCTGGTATTCGCTTTAAAGATTCAGCAAAAAGAACATATAAGCCAACAGTACAAACTGAAGCGAGGACAATCAGAGAAATGATATCTTTAACACCAGGAATAACGGTGCTCACAGGAAAATAGTGAAGGTATAGCGGAAGAAATAATCCTAAAACCACCGTGCCCGCAATCATCTGATAATAATTGATGAGCCTGCTGTCATATTTCTTCACCAGGCGCTCATTATAGATAGTGTATAGCGCAGCAAAGACAGACGAAATCATGCCTAATGTAATACCCAGCTGATAGGAGGAATCAAAATGAAAGATCAACGCAATTCCAAAAAGGGTTAAACAGCTGAGCAGAAGCTCTGTAACATTAAACTTCCGCCGGTTGATCAGCGGACTAAAAATGGCAGTAAAGAAACTGGTCAGGCAGTAGCAGACCACACCGATCGAGATATTTGAATACTTGATGCTGGCATAAAAGAAAAGCCAGTGAATGGTGATAAAAAGACCCACCTTGCCGATGTTAAACTTCTCCTTTGACGGAATATTAGTGCTGACTTTAAATACTTTTAATACCAGCAACAACATGAGTGAAGAGAAAAGCACCCTGTACCAAACCAAAAGTCCTTCGTTCAGGGATATGAGCTTGCCAAAGATGCCAGTGAACCCAGCGATAATAACCGCGACATGTAATAATAAATATGATCTTTTCATGGAAATCACAAACATAATAATTACAAGTAAGCTACTGGGTTTTCTGACTCATTTATTTGTAATATTGTTGGATAGAAGAATTTTACGATGAACAGATCCGATACACCAAAAGCAACTAATGAAGAAATCCGGGACAGGTTTGATAATGATGTTGAGCGCTTCTCCAACCTTGAAACCGGTCAGCTAACCACCATTGATGCTCAGGTAACGATGGAGTTATGTACTGAGGCAGCTAAATTTGCCAATCCGGATGCCAAAAATCTCCTGGATATTGGATGTGGTGCGGGTAATTACACGCTCAAAATGCTCAGTAAGATACCCAATCTCAATTGTACCTTAAATGATTTGAGCGCGCCAATGCTGGAACGGGCAAAGGAGAGGGTTTCTTCTGCGACCCAAGGCGAAATTATAACTATACATGATGATATGCGTAATCTCGATCTCCGGGATCATCATTATGACATCGTTCTGGCTGCTGCTACTTTTCATCATCTACGCACTGATGCCGACTGGGACCATATGTTTGCCAAGGTTTACAAAGCGTTAAAACCTGGGGGCAGCATTTGGATTTCAGACCTGATTACCCATGAATCTGAAATTGTGAACTCTCTGTTCCATGAAAAATATGGAGCATACCTTGAAACCCTTGGCGGCAAAGAGTATAGTCAGAAAGTGTTCGACTATATTGAATATGAGGATACTCCACGATCCATAAATTATCAGCTGGATCTCTTAAAGAAAGTAGGATTCAGTGCTACCGATATCCTTCATAAAAATTCATACTTTGCTGCTTTTGGTGCGATAAAATAGTGCTATAGAGTGCCTAAAACAACTACATCCTCGTCCTTGTTGATCGCCGGAGTTCCGATGATTAACAGGATCAGGCCATCTTCCTGCGCATAAAACTTTTCCACGGTTTCACCAAAGTAATTTGTGGTGTAGCCGAGTTGCATTCCTTTTTTTACATGCTCACGAGCTTTTTTTAGCGCGTAGAATATGCCGGTTTGTTTGGAGCTGTAATACATTCTTCCTTTAATCATAACGGGTGCTTGTTGTTGCACCTCAGCATGCTCATCTGGCATAAACTTCAGGTGCTTCAGCATGTTCAAAACACTGCTTTCTACTTTTTTCACCGGTGCTTCTTCCACCATTCCCAATCGTCCGCATTCTATATCTGCAGCGGGAATCCCCCGTTTGAAGGCTTCGGCTGTGCAGTATAAAGCTGGTTCATTTTTGTTCATGTAGTTTTTGCCGTCTGTATCGAAAGTCACTACATAGTCGAATCCCATGGACACGGCCATCTCTTTTCCGGTCTTGGAAATCGCAGGCATTGAGCTATTTGAATAGTAAGCGCCATAGGCTGTTAAATCCTCAGGTGCATCTCCCGAATGCGTATCAAGGAAATAGTCAGATTTGACAATGATATTTTTTGTGATATAATCAGCTACGCGTTCAGTGATCGTGCCGTTCGCTGATCCTGGAAATACTCTGTTCAGGTTTTTACGGTCTGCCGGACTGATATAAGGTGATCTTCCTCTAAAGCTTTCCATGTTTGCGATCTGAACCAAAATGATTACACCGCTCAGGTTCTTCGGATCAATGGA
Organism: Pedobacter sp. MC2016-15; assembly: GCF_026239695.1. Classification (GTDB taxonomy): domain Bacteria; phylum Bacteroidota; class Bacteroidia; order Sphingobacteriales; family Sphingobacteriaceae; genus Pedobacter. Next base: position 180,377 of record NZ_JAPIVS010000005.1, read on the forward strand.
GCTGATCAACTTTTGCGCAGCTAAAATAGGAGCGTATTCATATCCATGGACACCGGCAGTAATTCCTAATGTTTTTCCTTTCTTCAGGCCATTGAAAACCGTTACAGGGATGATAGTTGTATCCTTTCCGGAAACAATTGGAATGGTAAAATGCTGTTTAGTGCCCGGTTTGATTTGCCTACCATCAAATTGATAACTGGATTGAGCGAAGGTATTTTGTAAAGAACAAATCAGGAGCAGTAGAGGGCACAGAATTTTTAGCATTTTGAAAAATTTATGAGCGCAAAACTAGTATTTCAGAATACTGCGGCAGTTTATAAAATTGGAAATGGCATTTCTGTGGCATTATGAGGAGTTTGTTCATAAACCTTTGTATATGGCACTTTGTTGATAAAAGAGATGTAATAGCAGGTTACATTTACACCTAAAATTGTATATGGCTGATTTAAAAACAATTCTTCATATAGATTACCCGATAGTGCAGGCGCCAATGCTGGGAGTGACTACACCTGCAATGGTGGCAGCAGTATCCAACGCAGGTGCCCTTGGTTCATTGCCCCTTGGGGGCTTATCAAGTGATAAAGCACGAGAACTGATCAGACAGACAAAAGCGCTGACAGATCGTCCATTTGCAGTCAATCTCTTTGCGCATGCTCCTGCTAAAGAAGTAAACAGGGGTGACATTGCCATAATGCAGGAATTTCTTCAGGAGCTTTGCCTGGAATTTAATTTCCCATTCGAGGCTCAAAACCCTGACACCTTCCAATTCCATTACTATCAGGAATTGATTGATGTGCTTTTGGAAGAGAATGTGCCTATAGTCAGCTCCACTTTTGGCGTTTTAAATGAAGGAATAACCGCTGCATTTAAACAAAAGGGAGTGGTCTTAATTGGTACAGCTACATCTGTCGCGGAGGCCAAAGTATTGGAGCAAGCCGGAGCAGATATCATCACCGTGCAGGGCATCGAGGCAGGTGGACACAGAGGAAGCTTTCTATCAGAAGATACTACACCGCAGGTCGGGCTTTTTTCGCTTTTACCACAAGTTGCCGATGCAGTAGACTTACCACTACTTGCTGCGGGTGGGATTTATGATTCGCGAACTGTAAAATCAGCATTTGCGCTGGGAGCTGCAGGTATACAGGTAGGAAGTATGTTTATTGCTGCAGATGAAAGCGCAGCAAGTAATGCTTATAAAGAAGCTGTGTTAAATGCTCATGATACCTCGACAGTGCTTACGCAAGCCTTTTCCGGAAGATGGGCACGCGGTATTGAAAATGAATTTATGCGAAGAATGGACGCAAAAGGTATTACAATCCCTTACTACACCATTCAAAATCAACTCATGAGTTCGATAAGAGCCTATGCACAAAAAAACAACCTGCCTGATTTTGTAGCCATGTGGGCAGGTCAGTCTGCGGGCAAAAGTGCCCGCGCGAGCAGCCGGGATATTACAACCAAATTGATAAGAATGTTGCCGCCTAACTGATAAAAGCTATCAGCTAAGTTATAAATGATAATCTCTGATAATTAATAAATTGTATACAAATTATAGATATGAACCCGACATCATTCAAATAATGATTATGCCTGGAGGCAATAATTATTTGAATGATCAAAGGCTCCATCTGACAACTAAAAATCAATAAATAAATAGATGAACAAGATAGCAATTTACGGTTTTGGCCGCATCGGCCGACAGTTATTAAGAATCGCACTTGACAAAGGATTATTTACTCCGGAGGCTGTGGCTGATGTGAAGGATCTGAAGACACTCGCCGCTCTGTTTTCTGTAGACACTAATTATGGGCGCTGGCCCGGAAGCGTTGATACATCTACATCGGGTTTTGTTCTCAATGGGAATGAGATCGCTTATGTAGATTCCTCAAAAGGTATACCTGACTGGGGTAAAATGGGGGTAGATCTTGTTGTCGATTGCTCAGGAAGGGCGACAAAACGCGAAGGCGCACAGGCCCATATTGATCAGGGTGCCAGCTATGTGCTGGTGAGTGCTCCAAGTAAATCGCTGAACGATTGTGATGCGGTACTACTGAAAGGAATTAATCTGGAGCAATTTGACGCCTCCTCACATCACATCATCAGTATGGGGAGTTGCACTACCAATGCGCTGGCTGTACCGATCAAGGTGATCAGAGAGGAATTCGGGATAGAATACGGGCTTTTTTCAACAGTTCACTCTTACACGAACTCACAATCGCTGACAGATCAGCCGATGGGGGATATTCGGGACTCCTGGGCAGCAGCAGAAAACATCATCCCTTCATCATCTGGCGCCGCAAAAGCATTACAATTTATCTGGAGCGATCTGAAAGTGACCGGCAAAGCGTACCGGGTGCCTACAAGGACTGGAAGTATCGCTGAGCTAAACCTCATCACTACCAAACCCTGTACAGTAGAGGAAGTCAACAATGCCTTCAGGAAAGCTGCTTCAGACTCAGCATTAGCAGGGGTTATAGATGTTCTGGAAGACCAGTGGACATCGGCCAGGATTGTTGCCGACCCGCATTCATCAATAATCGATCTCAACCTTACAGCCAAACAAGGGGATCTATTGTCTATCGCCACTTGGTATGATAATGAGTGGGGCTTTAGTAACCGTCTGGCTGAGGTCGCGCAATATATTGCCTCAAGAATTTAACTTTTCAAGGTCAGCGGGATGTCCGTTGACCTTTCCTGCTCATTGGGAGTTTTTACAACATGAAACTAAAGAACCTTATTTTACGATCACAGCGCAACTAGGGAATCCTGATAGATTGTGATTAAGAGATTGTCGATTGCTAATGCCTTTTGGACGATTTGTGCTTTTAATACCAGATTGGAAAGTTATACTTGCTTTCTAGATCACAGAGATGAAAAATATTTTTAATCCATCACGACGAAAATTTATCAGCACCATGGCATTAGCAGGAGCAAGCACTGCGCTTCTAACTCATCCCTTAGCTGCCTGGACATTTGAAGATATAGACCCACGAGTTGCCGGTATTGTTGCGAACACATTCGGTATTGACACGCATAATCACATTGATGTTCCTCTGGTAAAGTCTGAGGTACCCGGTCAGGATATCAAACTTGCTGAGGCAATGAAAACATCCGGCCTATCTGCTATTTGTATGACCTTTGCTGTCGACTATCAACGTCTGGATACACCTGGACAGGCTTACGAAAGGTTTTTGAACGGACTGACGTCCATGGACCAGCAATTGAAAAACAGTGGAATCCACCGTACCTTAAACATGAAGGAAATGCTTGCAGCTCATCGAAAACATCAGCCGACAGTAATACAGGCTGTTGAAGGTGCTCATTTTCTGGAAGGAAACCTGGATCGTATGCAGGTGGCCTATGACCGTGGCTTAAGGGTACTGACCTTATTACATGATAGTGATGCTTCTGTACCATTGGGGGATGTATTTACCAATCCGGTTCGCTATAATGGTTTGACTGAATTTGGTGCAGAAGTGATCAGGGAATGCAACAGACTTGGAATTGTTGTAGACCTGTCACATGGCAATGAAGATATGGTAAGCGCTGCGCTCAAAATTGCAACGAAGCCAGTGCTGGTCTCTCATACAGGATTAAACTCCCGTACCGTTAACAATCCGATGATGGCGAAGATGATGGCCCCGCGATTAATCAGTAAGCAACATGCGCAATTTGTCGCCAGCACCGGTGGTGTAATTGGTGTCTGGACACATTTGGCAGATTCAGCACTTGCATATGCTGAGAATATCCGGGCGATGGTGGATGCAGTGGGAATCGACCATGTGTGCATAGGAACGGATACGAAGCTCACCAGATCTTCCGGCAGGCCGGGGGAAAAAGGTTCCAATCAGCAATGGCCGGAGCAAAAATCAGGGTTTTATTACACAGTAGTGGAAGCGATGCTCAAAACCGGCTTCAATGCAGAAGAAATAGGGAAAGTAGGAGGTGGCAATTTCTGCCGGGTTTTTAAAGAGGCAACTGCTGCATCCAAAAGTTAAAATAAATTGATCCTATATATTTCATAGTTTTGCGGAAATATTGATGGTTTACTGATGATATGGTGGATCATTTTATAAGATCAATTAATGAAAAGAATAACTGTATTTTGTGGTTCCAGCTTTGGAACTGAAAAGGAATATGAAGCTCAGGCTTATTTATTGGGAAAAACGTTTGCAGAAAAAGGAATTACCCTTATTTATGGTGGTGCCAATGTTGGTTTGATGGGGGCTGTTGCAAATGGCACTCTGGAAAATAATGGTGAAGTTATTGGTGTGTTACCACATTTTCTCCAGAACAAAGAAATCGCCCATCAGGGATTATCAGAGTTAATTCTGGTTGAGACCATGCATGAGCGTAAAACAAAAATGAATGATCTGACGGATGGCGTGATTACCTTGCCTGGAGGTTTCGGAACTTTAGAAGAATTTTTTGAAATGCTTACCTGGGCGCAACTTGGTTTACACAAGAAGCCAATCGGGATTTTAAACATCAATGGTTTTTATGATGAGTTGATTGCTTTGGTAGAGACCATGGTGAAAAAAGGATTTCTCAAAGCCGTAAACCAGAGTATGTTGCTGGTGAGTGACAACATCGATGATTTACTTTCAAAGATGGCAAGCTACGAAGCCCCGGCTGTTGGTAAATGGATAAATAAGGACGAAGTATAAGCTAGAATCTAGCTTCCGGCTGTAGGTTCTTGATTAAACTGAATCTTAAAGTACAAAAGAGCTGTCAATATGTACAGCTCTTTTGCTTTTATTATAGCGCTAGATCTCTTCGGACAGAATAATTTGTTCTGCTATTTTGAGTAAATAAACGCTGAGGTCCGTTTCTGATACAGGTTCCCGACTGATCCATAACTCTACGAAGACTTGCTGCACAATCGACTCTGTCATTGTGATTGACAAAGTACATTCATAAACTACATTATAAAGCATCTTCCAGTTTTTAATGTAGATGAAGTCGAAAGCTGAACGGTCATTTTGTCTGACGGCACAAATCAGCTCGAGGTCGGTCATATCAGAGTTGTACATATGATTAAATTTATAAATAAATCAATGACTGTATAGGACTAGTAAAGTGGAACAAAATTATAAGGTAAAACTTACTTTGACCTGTACATTATTTACAGGAATTTTTTCTTTACCAAAACTCATCCCCGTATTATCCTGCGCTTCATAATTGCTTTTAACATTTCCGGATATATGGTCGATTGACAATCCAATTGCTTTTCTTCGGACCGTCAGCCCAAAAGATTTTTGAAATCCAAAAGCAATTCTATTTTTGACAGATTCTGCATCAAAGCTGTCGTCCCCGCTGGTCTCATTTGTAAATGAAAAGGATCTGCTTGTTCCATTATTAGTATTTTCAGCATAGCTAAAGTCAAAGTATCTCGCCGTCGGAGCAATTTGCGCTCTCAAGTCAATCACTAATTTTTCAATCGGATTGACAGATAAGACTGGTCCAAGTTTGCCAGAAATCGCAGCTGCGATTTTTGTTCCATCAATGGAAAATTCCGGAGATCCCGTAGCATTCTTACCATACGTTGTCCATTTGTCCATTTTGTTGTAAGTTAAGGAGATGTACGTCCAGTCAAGCCCAAAATTAACAAGTTTTTTGGTGTCCTTTTTCATAAAATAAAATACTCGTCCGGATTCGAAAACAAAACCAGAGCCTGCGCCATAGTTTCCTTTGAAAATGTTTTCTTTAGGAGATAGTGATTGGTTTAGCTCATTTCCAAGTCTGTTTATTCCCAGCCGGAAATAACCAGAACGAAAGGTCTTTAGGTCCTGAGCTTTTGATGAAATTGTAAACAGGGAAAGGGTAATGAACAAGATTACATTAATCTGAATTTTGAGGGCAGTAATTTCTTTTGAAGATTGCATTGTTTTGAGAGTTTGTTTTATGGAAATATATTTGGTGGTTGGTTTTATACACTTAACTAGTCCGATATTATTGGGTTATTTGTTATAAGAAAAATAGACGTTTATGACGAAACGAATAATTATATGTAATTCAGTTAGTTATAAACTAAATCGATTAATTTAGGTCGGGAATTTGACCGGAGATTTTAGAAAGGCAGCATCTGTATTCTAAACTTATAATGTAGAAACCCTATCCTTTCATGGATTTCTGGAAATACAGATAGGTTGCTCATTGTATTTCAAACATTAGGGCAAGCTACAAAGGATGAGCTGTAGGTAGATAGATAAGAAAGGACGAAGTATAAAACTATTGTTTAGCTCGTCATGTATTTTGATGAAATGAGTAATAATAAAGTTCGGTCAGATTTTGCCTCAATGTAATTTTCCTCCAGCAACTTGCTAACCTGCGAATTTTTAATTTTAACAGCGGCCATCTGGAGAATCTGAAAAGAAGCCATTTCCACACTTTCAATATTTTGCAAATAAAAGATGATGGATAAATCCTGAAGTTCCGGTTCACCAGACTGTTCTTCAATCGCTTCGTAAGCGTCATTGATGAGACCTGTCAGGCCATGTATACTTCCTGTGTTAACTTCGGCATCCAACAGTGTATAGATCATTTGCATCCTTGCAATCTGCTTCTGGATATTCTCTGTCGTTTCTGCAATTGCGTTTTTCAGATCCGGAAATTCTGCCTGAAATACCATTGAAGGGAGTTTTGAAAGGAGGTGCATCTTGGCAGCATAAATGCGGTCGAGATGTGTCACAAAGAATTTTTGCAGCCCTTCTGAACTTAAATTGATACGATCCCACGAATTTGGTCTGCCAGTTTTTTCAGCCATAATATTAATTTGTTGAATGTAGCAATTTGTTTACTCTATTTACAAGTGTTCCAATATCAAATGGCTTGTTTATGAAATCATCCGCTTTACATTCACTTGCAATCATCGCCAGATCGTATTCTGCTGATAACAGCACTACTGGGATTTGTCCTGTCTCTGAATCTGCTTTGAGCTCCCGACAAATTTCTGCACCGCTTTTCGGTGATCCCACGATTCTGATGTCCATAAGAATCAAATCTGGATGTATTATATTTACCTCATCAAGTGTTGTGCCTGTTGAGTTTATTACTGTCTGAAATCCCTCGTCGGTCAAAATGATCTTAAGAATGGCCAGGATGTTTGGATCGTCTTCAATAATTAAGATCTTTTTTGTCATAGGTTATTTTTTAATAAATCATGTGATCATGATCTACAGTTTTTTATGTTTTCATAACAACTCTGAAATATCGATGCCGTAGACCTGATGAAACAGTGTTTTAAAATGGGCGGTAGAAGTATATCCTGCAATAGCGGCAATCTCACTGATTGTCCGGTATTTACCATATGAAATAGCTTCCCATGCTAAATGCAGGCGTATAGTTCTTACCAGTTTATTAGGCGTTGTTCCAAGAATCCTTTGTACCTGTCTGAACAATTGTCGTTGACTACAAGCCATATCTGAACTTAACTTCTTCAGGCTGATATCCTGGACTGCGGCATATTGTCGTACCAGCATCTCAAATCTATTTAACCAAAGCTGGTCCTTTTGATCTACGGCTGAACTAGAGCCAATCCACTTCAGATTAGAGTCGTCTGGACTGAGTACAGGTAAGATGATATCGATATCTGCAGCAAACATTTTCATCTGCTCGGTATTGAGCTGAGAGATGATCTCTGCTACACGATCCACACCATTTGTTTTTTTGATGGATGTTACGTTTTTCGCAATCGCGAAAATCAGATTGTCACGTTCAACTGGCACTGCAGTCCAAAACAACCAAACTGTGGATTTATCCTTCGCAATAAATCTGTTTTCAAAACTTAGTACCGTTTCTCCTCTGCGCAGTCTTTCTGCTGTTTTTGCAGCTAATTCACGATCACCGGGGTGAATAAATGTGTCAACAGGTGAATTGAGCAGTTCAGATGTCGGATAACCAAGTGTAGTAGCTACTGCCGGGTTAATTTTTTTAAAGTATCCATCAAACCCTACGATGCATATCAGGTCGGGTGATAATTCAAAAAAATATTCCAGGTCGAACTGGTCGTCTCGTGTTTTCGTTCTCATCTGGATCGGTGGTTCAGGGCCCATTTTCTTCATTAGCAAAAACGGCAAATTAGTGTTATTGTTTCGAAACTGATACCCTGCAACGTATTTTGGCAAGTTTGGGAAAGATTAGGCAATTTCGCTCTCTATCCTTCTGCCGGGAGTCTCAATTATATACCGTAACACTTATAGGTGTTCTCGAAAAAATCCTGTAACTCATGTCCCGGTTTTTTACATGAAGGCTATTTTGGAATGCTGTTTAGTTCATACAGGGCTGAGCTGCTATCGTTGAAATAGTGTGAGATTGTATGAAATTCTCCTGCCACTTTCAGAAAAAAATATGCGAGATGTAAACGAATGTTTAAAGGTGATAGTTCCTGTTGGCAACATCGTGCCTAATAGAAACAGCTGCCTCCTTAACTGCAATATCGGCAATATTAACACCCATTTCTGTAAGCTATATCAAATCTTGGCACAAAAACATGAGCACACATTGATCCTCACAGCTGATTTAGATGGTGCTCCATATGCTGTATATAATCCAGGATTAAAAACTCGAGCGTCAGGGGATCACCATTTCCAGTGTAAACAATTTCGGTGCTGTAAGATACTTAAATATCTCACAAGTGATCGAAAGTCAACTACTTAAATCTTATGCTATTTTTAGATGCTTAAGAAACACATCTGATGTAGAAGTTTCTGGTAAAAATAATAGACTTTTAGTACTAAGCTCCAGATCTCTCTTGAGTTTCTGCAGGATTTTGATTGAGCGGAGACCGGCGTAAATGTAACCCGACACAGTACCGATTAGAAAAAAGTGCCTTCTGATCAAATATTGATTTAAGAGCTCATTGTATTCAGAATATATTTTGCTGTATTCTGGACTATCGTTACAGGCAAGTTGTAGACGGTCCTCAAAAGCTATGAGCTGAGGATCATCTTTATGGGTTTTGTAAAGATATAATGCATGAAAAATATTGAGCGAACTCAGATTATTTTTCATTTTCGAAATGGATGAATCCAGATATAGAAACATCCAATCATCACTGCTTACGAAACCATTAATCGCCTGATCACGTAGTTTGTATTTTAAACGGGACAGAAGTATTTCGAACTTTCTGTTGTTGTAAATTCGATATTGTTGTAATGCGTAATGTATGATGAATGCAAATAAAAAAGTGATAATGTAATTCATGGTAATCCTTTAGTAGATTTCAATTTTTTGATAATTAATCTTTCGTGGTATATTTCAATTTCCGTCCTGAGGCGTTCAATTTCTGCTTTGTCCATGGCTCTGAGAGTTAGAAAAGTGAACCATTGTATAATGTAAATGATCGTTGAGAATATTAAGGTTACAATCGTTAATGATTGTAAATGGGAGTTATTTTTTAAAAGTATCCATTTATCGATCATCTCAGCTTTTTGTAGATCACTGGAAAAGCTATATGTACCTCCAACTATCGAAATAATAATAAATCCTGGCAAGCCTATTCTGGAGATAATGTCCGTGCCTAAAAGAATAAATCCTGAGAAGGGATCATGGACCCGCTTTCTGTTATGTGACTTATTTGCTTTATGAGGTCTAATATTCGACATTCGCTTACATTAAACTCAAATATACAAAATTACATATTTAAGAAACAAATTAATTTAATAAGATTATTTAGTTCTTCAAGTATTACACTGTTTGCTGTAAATCTTGCTTTGGAGAACTGATCTCAGATCATGACGCACCTCTGTTAAACCCAATAGTCTCCCGGTAATTCTGAGGCGAGATATCCGTTTTACTTTTAAAAACCCTGCTAAAATAATACTCATCCTCATATCCAAGCTCCCAGGCAATGGCCTTTACAGTTTTTCCTGTCAGGTACAATTCCCTTTTTGCTTCAACAATAATCCGCTCAGTGATCAGGTCTGAAAGCGTTTTATTAAAATGGCTTTTCGTCATCCTCGTGAGGGCTACCGGTGTCACATTCAATAGATCAGCATAATCACTTGCTGAATGTTTTAACCTGAAATTCTCCTCAATCGCATTCCTCAGATTCTGTATCATCAGCCGCTGCTTTCCGCTGAGTTCATCTGTTTCCTGAATAGACTGCTGGGCAACCTTTATCCTCGTGGCCTGCACCAGCAGAATTTTCATGTAGGAGACGATCACTTCATCAGATCTCAGTTCGTCCCTTTTCAACTCATCCACAATCTGACTGACGTTAAACAAAAGACTTTTCCTTGCACTTTCTTCGAGTTGGATAAACGGTTCATCATAGATATTGTTAAACAAAATACCATTGCAGGCAATCTCTTTATGGTGCCTGTAGATGCAAAAGAAATCGTGGTGGAACTGTATGCAAACCCCTGTAAGCACTCCTTTTGTCTTCAGCATGAATGGCTGATAGGGGTAAAATGCAAACATCGTATTTTCGCCGAAATGATATTCAGTAAGATCAACCTTAGCCAATCCTTCACCTGCATTGATAATGATCAGAGTGAAATAATTATTGCGTTGCATGTGATCAAAATAGCTGTCATTGTCAAACTCAAAAACTTTGAAAGACAAATTCCCATTCTGCTGGTTTACAAGTGTATAAACAGATTGTGATAACATGATTATTATTTATTTAAGGTCGCTGAAAATTGTGAATTGAGTAGATTACACTCTTCCAGGCAGATGCCCCCTGTGATCATTGGTTTGCTGCCCCATTTGGGAACATCCTCTGTAGAGAGAAGACTGAACTGTGATGTTAGTCCGCCAATATAAGGCACTGCCGTCCCGTAAACTATCTCCGGGATCCTGTGGTGTCTGATCATGTAGGAGCACATGATGCAAGGTTCATGCGTTGTAAACATATAGGCTTCATGTAAATGATCAGCATATCCATTACCTATTGCCGACCTGATCGCCAGAATTTCTGCATGATTAGTAATGTCGCCCGTAGATTTACCTGATTCTATCCCTGTTCCAATGATATTTCCGTCAAGCACCAGTATCGCGCCCACAGGTGGATTGCCAGCTGCAAGCGCCATGTTGGCAAGGCTCAGGCATTGGTGCATATAATATTCAGCTTCCTTGTGCATAGTTTTATAATTCAATCTCCATATCTGATAAAGGTCTTGCGCAGCAAATAAAGATTTTACCGTCCAATGGCTCCATAAAAGGCTCCGGATCATACTCATAATCACCAGTAACAAGTTTTGTTTCGCAGGTACCACAGGTTCCCATCCTGCAATTATTGGGAGGAGTTAATCCTACCGATTCACACAACTCCAGTACGCTGCCTTTACTTTGATCCCAGATTATGGTCATATCTGATTTGAGCAGCTTTATTGTGTGCGTCAGATTCCCCTCAGCAATATGATCATTGGCCGTAGCAAAATACTCATTATATCTCTGAGAATCATCAGCGCTCTGTTGTTTCATTTCGCCCGGCAAATTCTCAGGATTTGTCTTATCGTCATTTTTATCTATTGATAACATTTTGTTAAGGATTAAATGGTGAATACTCTAAAAAGCTCCATCCTACACGATGATGTTCAAGCGTATGTATCCAGCGTGCAGGTTTGAATAGCCAGAAACGGCCGGTACCTTTGGTTCTAAGCAGGTCATCCTCAGCGTTCTGATCAAAAAGCAAACTCGCAGTACCAGTCAGCTGCAGCGTCTCTCTTTTTTCAAAGTCAATAAAGAGCAGTCCCACTTTAGGATTCTGCAGTACATTGCCGAAGGTATTGAAGAAGCTGGCACCCGGGTAATCCGGTATCTTCAAAACACCATCCTCATCTACCTGCAGAAAACCAGGATTACCACCGCGGTGTGAAACATCCAGATGTCCGTCTTCTCCTGCGCTGGCTACGAAGAAAGTATCAGTATCCCTGATCCAACTGATCATCACCTCGGTAAGCCCAACACCTTCGCTAGTCCCCGATTGTGTTTTTTCAAAATATTCAGGCATGGAGATGACCCTGCGCTGGATATATTTAGGGCAATTGGGATAAGACTGATCCACGCTAAGCTCGATCTTTGATCCCTCCATAGTAACACTTCCGTTAACCCTCAGTCTTTTACGGGAGTCCAGTTCAATAAAGAGGCTGCCGATCTGGTTGTCCGTACTGATGTTCCCGTAAAAGATATCATCGGGATTACTCACCAGCTTTTCCCTGTCGAAAACCACCAGTGCAGGATCTGCGACTTTCACAAAGCCAAAGTTGCCAATCAGGATTGATGCCCACAGTTCGCCTTCCTGATTTCTGCTGCCCACGACTGCCATGGGTTGCTTTTCTACAAAATTGATGGCCCCCTTAACAATGAAGGGAGTAACGAGCTTCTTGTTCTGATCGGCTATCTCTGCTTCGCCGACACGCTTCTGGATTTCAAGCTCACCATCGTGATACACATTTTCCATATGTTATGAATAAATCACCGCCTCCCGGAAAGAGAGAACGGTGATAAGTAAAGACTAAAAAATAAGGACATCGTAGCCGTCTTTCCTTAGGTTAAGGAAACTTGGGAGACCGGCAGTTCCGGGAACCTTGTTGTCATCCAGATGGTCATATCCGGAGATATCAGCCCCAAATACGGCGGCACATCCTGTAGAAATTCCTTCTACCTTATCTTTTACTTCGAGGAAAAGACCGTGCACAGGGTGATCTGATTTCTCCAGCTGCTCCGGCCATCTGGTTCCGGTGCCCTGGAAGATGATTTTCACCTCTTCAGCTGCATGTTTGAAGTCGTACGCTGCTGCCAGTGCATTAAATACTCTTCCGAGTGCTTCTTCTGAGCCTGCTTTGGGATCAGAAAGAATGACGATTGCTGTTTTACTCATGTTTATCGATTTATTTACAGTACAAAGATGGGCCGCCCGGGACTGGCAGAGAATGGAGATTTTTTACAATTTGATGGATGAATTAGCGATCAGATTTGTCCATGGGATAGTTTGATTTGTCCATTCCCGGTCGAGGGCTGATGATGCATATTTACCGTATGACGAAGGATCTCCATTGCAGCACAATAATAAAAGACAATCCTGATGTATTATCCTGGAATGAGGATATTTATATGTTCCATTACCGGCAGTTGCATGAAATAGAAAAAGCCAACATGTGCGTGCATATGAACCTCGTCAGTATCGTTGTTCATGGAACAAAGGAAATCCTGGATCAGGGGAGTAAGCTGATAGTACCAGCAGGGTCAGGCTAATTTATGAAAAAGGGCTGCTACCTCGTTACAGATAAAGTAGATCCGGATAGGGGATATGAATCGATTATTATATTTTTTTCAGATGCCTGGCTGCGTACGCAGGTAGATAGTATATTGGCTTGTTCCAGCGGTGCTACATCAGAAACAATGCAATCCACTGTGGTATGCAGGTAAAGAGAAATATAAATAATTTATTTTCTTTATTGTTTAATTAAATCTTTGTGATTACATTTGTGATGTTAAAATAAACTGTATATGAGTAATTGTTAAATAATATATTAATTTTGTAACATCTCAAAATATTTGAGGTGTTCTACTAAGAACCTCGTGTAAGCAAATGTGGAAATTTACAGGATACGAGCGGTAAGTAGAGCACCGGGTTGCCTATATTTGCATATATAGGTCCGGCGCAGCTTATTGTAGGATCCGAATAGTTTACTATTCCCCGATTTCCACCGGGAAGCTTACACTACAAGAACTGTTGCCGGACCTATGTTTTTTAAGGCCTTCTTTCATTTCTTGTACAATGGTTCTATTGAAAAATAAGTCAATAGCATCCAAATGAAAAAGAAGAAATTCAGTACCGCCAGCAGTGACCACTTTCCTTCCAGCTACAGCCAGATCAGCGTGAAGCCGCCTGATTGATCCATCCTTTTTTGCCTTTTTTTCTAAAGTTACGCTAACGATGAAATACTCGTAATGGCCGCGCTTTGTCCAAAATGTCCAATTACCAACCCTAAACCAAAATCATTCAAAACCTTAAACAAATGAAAAGAGAATTCACACAAAAAGAACACTTTGACGACTTTATCGAAGTTCTTGCAGAGCGATTTGAGCCTTTATACATTTACTGTTTTGGCACTGCCGCACAATCAAACAAAAAAACGGGATGTTTTATTGATCATGTTGATGAAGAAACTAACCGCTATTTTTTATTGATGATCACTGAAAGCTCAACCAGAATTGAGCATGAGGTGCAAAATTATGTCAATGACCATTTTCATCATGGTACGATCACTGCGTTGGTACACGGCAAAGAAACATTGATCGAAGCTGTGAGGGCCAATAGCAAGTTCTTTATCACAGTTGCCAACAATGCTGAACTCATATACAGCAAGGATTCAACGATCAAATCCTTTCAGGTCCCTGCCTTTATTCCGACACAAGCGGCAATTAAAGCCAAAAAACATCACAATCACCGGCAGATGCTCGCAACCGGTTTTTTGGAAAGTGCGCTTGAATGTATTCACAAGGGAAAGCATAACCTGGCAGCTTTTATGTTACATCAGGTGGTTGAACAAAGCTGTATTGCGCTGATCAGGGTTCATCTGGCTTACCGATCTGATATACACAACCTGTACCGCCTGCTCCGTCTATGCGATAGCTTTTCTCCCGCTATCTCTGGCTTCTTCCTGGACGAAAGCGAAGAGGGCAGGAGGCTGTTTGATATCCTGGCTAAAAGTTATTCCGGTGCCAGATACAAAGACGATTTTTGCGTAGGTCCGGCAGATGCGACGAGGATGTATTATCAGGTCGCTGCCTTTCTAAGACTTACAACAGCATTGTGCAATGATAAAATCGAGTCGCTGGCTATAGAAGCAGAGGTGTACAAACAACTGCAAAAAGAAAGAGAGGTAGTTTATGGATAGTTTTTTCAGTCTGCCATTTAAACCAGGGACAAGGATACTCACTTTAAATACTTTAGACCAACACTCCAAATTCAGGAAACCAGAACGGGGTTATATGCCCATCCACGACCGGGAGATATCTTTTGCCAATGAGCTGCTAACCGTGGGGGTGAAAATTTATGATGAACCCGAAGAAAAGGTTTATATCAAAGTAACTGAGCATGCACTCCTGGTCAGTTGCAGTGTGGATACCGACGAAAGCTATTTGAGTCGTTACGCTTACTTTGCCTTAACGGAGATGATGGATTCTATGAAGCAATGTAACTTTGACCAGTGGTTCTGGCCGGGATGTTTTGACCCGGCAACAGGGAAATCCAAGTTTCTTTCGATTGCGAGAATGGGTAAGATCGTGTTCTGCCGCTTAAAACTTGCATACCGTGGCCTGGTCAAACCGGGACATACGTTTCCAATTTTATCTGATGAAGATGCCATTCCACGGAGCGCCTCTGCGGTGATCCATGAGCGTATTCCCGCCGATGGTGATCCGATAGTTGGATTCTCGCTGGCATACCGAGATTTAGGAAAACGTTATGATGAACATGTGCCCTTTGTGGTTCCCTATCTCGGCATCGCCAACAAAGCAAAAACTGTAATCATAGGATTTCACAAGTATATCTCAAGTGAAGAAGATCTTTTCCTGCAGGACCTCAGCGATGAACAGCGGCAGCTGGTAGATATCTGCCTCGATATGAGACAGCAATCAAGAGTGAGATACATCAGTTCTTATGATAATATCGGGGAGATCGAAGAAAAACGGCAGTACAACAGCCAGATTTTAAAATATGTATTTGCACTGTGGCAGCAGGCAATGCCCTTACTGGCGGGCAGGTTGTTTACGCACTACCAGTACAGCTACGGCATGCGGCGTCTGAAGGGCAAGCCCTACCGGGACAGGCTGTCCAAATGTGTATTCCGGAATGAATCGCCGGAACTGTGTTTTGTATGGAAAGATTTCGGGGATCACTATAAGCTTGAGCTGCGGTTCAAGATCGATAAACAGATTTGGATGCCCTCTTATGAGTTCAATGTAATCTTCCTGGCTAATACACAAAAGAACCCGAGAACATTTTACCTGCTCAGAAGTTATATGGACTCAGTTTTAGTAAGTTATTTTCATGAGGATAAGTTTCAGCTGGTGATTCTTAAGGAGCATTATGAGGGGAGGGTTCAGGAGTTTGTAGAGGGGCTGCGCAGCAGGTATAAGTTTGTGGAGAGGTAGATATACTTAGAAGTCGGCACTGCTTTTAGTGGCAGTGCTGAACTTTCATTTTAAAAGTATTGGTTAACTATGGGTAGGTTATTGTTTTTTTATTTAAGATTTTGTTAAGAAATCTCTTTCTTAAAAATTAATTTTAATTTGTTATTTAAATTTCAAAGCAGGTAAATATGACATTTCCAATCTATCAAATACAGCCCCAAAGCATCTCTGAAACAGGAATTAAATATTTTTTTATCAGTAAAGGGCCTAATGATGTTGTTAAAGCAGTAGAGTACTTCTACTTTGCCGACTACAATGGCAGAAAAGTGTACAATTTAGGATTGGGAGACTATAATATAGCTACTGACAAAATTGATGATAAAAATTGTACTGATAATGGGGATGCATACCATGTATTTAATACGGTATTAAGTACTGTACCAGAATTTTTTAATTCTTTTGCTGATGCGGCAGTGATGGTTACAGGAAGCGATAGCTCTGACGAATTTGAACAAGGATGCAGACAGACATGTAGAAGAAAAAACTGCAATAGTATATGTAGAAAAAAGCATCAGAGAATCAGAACATACTGTTCATATGTTAGCAGAGAATACGATTCTTTACTTAAGGAATTTGAATTTTATGGAGGAATTCAAACTCGGGATGGTACTGTAATTGAGCGTTTTATCAAAAATAAACTTTATGAATCCGTACTTTTAATTAAGAAATAATTATTAATTTTGAAATATGAAAACTAAAGAAAAAGATGTAGAGCAAATGGTTCAGATTACTGAATCAGGGTTGTTGTCTTTGGTTGCAAGTAAATTAAAAGACAGATTACTCTTCCCTGAAAAAGTAGAAGAGGCAAAAAAAATCTTTACCAAGATTAAATTTAGTGAATTATAAATTATAAGAGGGTCTACAAGATCCTTTTATAGTTTATTGAGAGATTTAATGCTTTCAAAGCTATCATACGATCCTGTTTTCCAGAAGTGTTAAACACCTTGAAATCTTTAGCAATATTTCAATGAGGAGTTTAATAATATGATTAGCCCATCAAACTTATTCTTAGAATTGCTTCATCTTCTCACGTAACTAATATAATCTGTATTAATCGGCTCAATACCACTCCCCCTCAATTCCGTGGGAATCTGTGCCGGGTGATATGTGCCATGATTCAGCACATGAATGAGTATATCATAACGGGAATTATGAAAAGTTTTACCTGTAGAATTTTTATACTCAATAATCGCTGATTGCTGTTCTGCAGATAGGGGTATCTGCTGTTCCAGCAGGGGGGAAGCTTCATTATGCATCATTGTACAGGTTGCTAAAGTATGCTCGTCCCAGGCACCATATAATTGAGGCGTACCCGCAAGCCTGCTTAACCACACACTTTGTGTATTTACAATATGGCTGAAAAGTCGCAGACATTCCGGGGGCAGGATCGCAGACTGCTCTGTAAATAAATGAATAAGCGCCTGATTGGCCCAATTATTATACTGCCAGAGTTTATTTAGGGTATCCATATAGATATGACTTTACTTCCACAACTTACAACATGCCTAAGAAGCTAGTTCGATTGGTATCTCAAACCAGAACTCAGAACCCTCGCCAATATCACTGATCACACCAATCTTACCCTGATGTCTTTCAATGATCTGTGCAGAGATGTATAAGCCCAGGCCAAGTCCCGAGAAATGGTTGGAGCTTTCTTCAACCCTGAAAAAACGATCGAATATAAACTCTGCCTTGTCGTTAGGAATGCCAATTCCCTGATCTTTAACAGATATACGCACATTGCCGGCGCCAGTCTTCTTCGCTTCAATAAACAGTTGCTTCCCGTCTGGTGCATACTTAAGGCCATTGGAGATAAAGTTAGAAATCACCTGTTCAATCCGATGGCGGTCTCCGTTAACAGTCAGGTCTTCTATATCAGTAATGATTTCCTGATGAGTAAGGTTGCTTTGCACACCATCTATAGAGTCCTGCAGCACTTCTCTGATGTTAAATTCAGACATCGTAAAGGTCATTTTTCCCGCTTGTATCTTGGTGACGTCCAACAAATCATCTACGAGCGCAGTAAGTTTGCCCACTTGTTTGTTCGCTTTGTCGATAAAGCTGAAAATATTATCAAACTTCCTTTGCTCAGCCATTTTTAGCGCAAACTGTAAAAAGCCCTTGATACTTGTAACAGGCGTTTTCAACTCATGACTTGCGATACTCATAAATTCATCCTTTTTACTCATTAGCGCTTTCGTAGTAATCTGGGCGGTGATCAGATCAGTAACCTCGAAGCCAAAGAAAGATACACCGTCAATCTGACCTTCGGACGAATACACAGGATTCAGGATCAAGTCAAACCATGCCTCCTGCGCCTCAGCATGTTCAGTTGCTGGTCGCGTAAATTTATAGCTGTTTGCCACCAGCGTTTCGCCGGTACGCACTACCTGTTCTTCCAGGGCGATCAGTTCAGGAGATTCGAACTGGGAACCATGACCTAAAGTTTTCTTGCCGATGTATACCCGGCCGCCATCAAACTGCTCAAATGCTTCGTTTACGAACTCATAAACCAGGTCTTTGCCTCTTCTGATGCTGATCAATGCCGGGGCTTTTTTGAATATGCTATGGAACTCATCCTGCTGTCTCTTTATCAGGTGCTGCAGTTCATCACGTTTTTTATCACTTTCTTTTTGGGTAGTGATATCAATAATGTATGTTACGGCATCTTCCGGCACGTCATCATCCAGTATTGCTGAACCAATCATTACATCTACAGCATGACCATCTTTATGATAATACTGCTTTTCAAATGGTGGGCAATAGCCCTGTGTACGCAGTAATTCTGCCGAAGCGGCACTTGCTGCCATTGCCTCCGGAGGGGTAATATCTTTCCAGCTGATTGCGCCATTCTCAAAATCTTCAACGGTGTAGCCCAGCATTTCAAGAAAAATGCCATTCGCATTTTCGATCCTGCCGGTAACAACATTGGAGAAGATCATCCCGATCACATTGGAATCGAATATCTTACGGAATTTCCTTTCTGAAGAGTTTAGTTTATCCTGGGCAGCGATCAATTGAGAAATATCCAGCATTGAGCCTACCATACGGTAAGGAACAGCATTCTCATCAAAGAGAATACTACCTCTGTCCAGGATAGTAGCATAGCTGCCATCAGCCTTTTTCAACCGGTACTGGCAGGTCCACTGTTGTTCTCCCTTATTGATCGCATTATTTACACTTTCCTGAACCCGTTTGAGATCTTCGGGGTGAATAATTGTAAAGGCAAAGGAAATACTTCTCTTTTCTGGTTTATCCTCGTATCCGAAGATAGTTTTAAAACTGGCGCTGCGCCATATCGTATTGTCCGATAAATCCCAATCCCAGATCGTATCATTCGTAGCCTGTGAAACGAGGTTAAATCTGCTTTCGCTTTCCGATAGGAGGAGGGTGCGTTCTTCGATTTTTTGTTCCAGCTCAGAATTCAGCTGCTTTAGATTCTCGCGTGTACCCAGCAGCTCATTATAGTTATGCTTTAACTTCTCCTGTGCAGACTTTTGTTTAGTGATGTTTGTGATCGTAGCGGCGAAACCGTCAGACATTTTAACGGCCACAATTTCTACCCATACTTTCTCATAGAGCTTATACTCTACCTGGAACGAATTTCCCTTTTCAACTACTGCCCTGTAAGCCTCCAGAAGATTTCCTCCCGAAATTTCCGGGATATCCTTGATGATGGATGCCCCGGTCAGTTCTTCTGCATTTTTCCTTAACAGGGTACCTGCAGATTCATTGAAAGTGATACATTCAAAATCTGTGATCACATTCTGTTTGTTTCGTACCGATTTAAAGGCCATGACGCCATTTAAGCTGGCATTAAAAACACCTGTGATAATATTATTTAATTCGGTGAGCTGAGAAATGTTGACGAAGGTGATTACTACGCCATCTACCTTGCCGTCTTTTTTAACGTAAGGCATAATCCGCATCAGGCTCGTATCACCATTTTTTATTCTGACCTCTTTCTCAACTGCGACACCATCATCCAAAACCTGTTGTATATCACTGTTGAGATCAGTTCCCTGTAAGTTGTTGGATATCTGCTGAATTGATCTGCCAATATCAGCGATAATCAGGTTCACCATCCCCACGGCTGCGGTATTGAATTTACGGATATAAAGACTGGAATCTACAAATACCTGTCCGATGTCTGTACTACGGAAATAATTATCCAGGTCGTCATTCAGGTCGATCAGTTCACTGATTTTAACCTGATGCTCAGTATTGAGGGTGTGTAATTCTTCATTGAGCGATTGCAATTCTTCGTTGCTCGACTGCAGTTCCTCATTAGCAGACAGCAGTTCTTCGTTTGTGGATTGCAATTCTTCATTGGTGGTTTCCATTTCCTCAGTTGCCAGCTGCAGGCTATTTCTGGCCTCATTGAGTTCGGCTTCGAGCTCAAACACATAGTCGCTTGTTGTTTGGTCAAGATGCATTTCTCCAAAAGTACGTTCTTCCTTCTCATAAGAACCTTCAGGGGTACTTTCACCAAAGACTACGAGCGTCAATCCGATGCCATTATCCTCTTCAGGAGGTTGCACAGAGATCTTCACATAGAATACTTCGTTGTTCTCTTCAAACCTTACCCTTCTTAAATGCACAGTAGTATTGCTGTTCCATGCTTTCCTGATGGCAGTATTCAACAGAACTGATACCTGTTTGGGTACCATCTTTAAAACATTCAACTCAATCTTGTCGCTAGGTAGTGACAGATATTTCCGGTAGTTACCTATCGCGTCCTGCATGATGTAAGATTTATCAATATATACACCAGCATAGGCAAGTTCACGGGTAAGGAAGCTGTTGAATCCTTTTTCTATGGGGCTCATCGCAAACTCTGTCGACTTGCCTTTGCTTTTATCTGGCTGGCCGGATGTTCTTGAACCGGTATTGTAGGTATTATAAGACGCATAGTTGAGCACGCCGGTCTTCCTGAAGAACTTCAACTTTCCTGAGATCTCTGTAAAGCCCTCCTTCAGAGGGGCTACCGATTCGCTGGAACCAAGAAATAATAGTCCCCCGGGGATCAGCGAGAAGTGAAAAGTTGAAAGAATTTTTTCCTGCAATATGATATTCACGTAGATTAACATATTACGGCAGGTTACAATATCATTTTTGATAAAGGGAGGAGATTTCGTAACATCATGTTTGGCAAAAACAATCATCTTACGTACTTCGGGGATGACGCTGTAATATTTGCCATCTTGTGTGATATACTCCTTAAAAAAGCTGTCCGGAATTTCTTTTTTTATGCTGAGCGGATACTGATTTTTTGCAGCAATATCGATGCTTTTATCGTCTATATCCGTCGCGAAAATCTTTACATCAACCTTTTTACCAGATTTCTTTAAGCAGTCTTGTGCGATAATCGCGATAGTATATGCCTCCTGACCAGTGCTGCAGGCGCAGACCCACATTCTGATGCTATCTCCATCTGATTTGCGGTCAAGGATTTCTTTAAACTGGGTACTGAACATCTCAAAGGCATCTGTATCACGGAAAAATCGGGTTACTCCAATCAGGAAGTCCTGACTAAGTATGGCCAGCTCTTTTTCATCTTTCCTGAGTAAGGAAACGTAATCACCAAAGTTTTGCATATTGTTCTCATTCATTCGTCTGCCGATACGCCGAATGATTGTTGGTGTTTTATACAGATTAAAGTTATTCCCTGATAAGCCATGCACCAGCCCAAATAGTTCCTCCAGCAGCTTCTCGTCTATCTTTCCATCCTGCAGAACGCTGAGTGGCTCTTCATTGGCATAGCTAAAAAGCTCCTGACTCATTTCTGCAGGGGAGAGGATGAAATCTGCACAACCTGTGGCAATTGCACTGTTGGGCATCCCGTCAAATTTCGCCGTCGCAGGATCCTGAACAATGACCATACCCCCATGATCTTTTATTTTTTGTATTCCTTTTGTACCGTCGGTGCCGGTTCCGGAAAGGATGATCGCTATGGCTTTATCTTTTTTGTCTTCAGCAAGCGTAAAGAGAAAATGGTCAATTGCAGAATTGGGAACTTTATGCTGTGTCTTGTCAGCTAGTTTTAATCTCCCGTTTTTAACGGTCAGTAATTTGTCATTAGGGATAATATATACACAGTTTTGCTGTATAGCCATGTGATTTTCGGCTTCGAAAACCTTCATGTGTGTATGTTTGCCTACCAGTTCCACCAGTAAGCTTTTATGTTCAGAAGATAGATGCTGAATGACAACAAATGAGAAACTCGCATTTGCAGGCATATTGTCAAAAAATAGATGAATGGCTTCCAAACCTCCAGCGGAGGCACCAATTGCAACTATATAATTGTCGTATCTTTTTGCTTTATTTACCGTTTTGCTTTCGGTCATTCTACAGTATTAATTGAATGTCTGATCCGCGTCAAACTGGTATAAAAAATTCTTAAATGATTCGGCAATGGCAAGCTCCGCTTCAGTCCAGACTTTTGACTGCCCGAAAATGGTTTGCTGCCATAGTTTGAATGAGTTCCGCGGATGATATTTAATTCCATCCTTTTCGAAATTCACCGCTTCGTTGGGATTACCTCCCCAACTGATATCTTTGATCCGTTCAGGTCTGAAGCCGATTACAAAATCACCTTTATGACTATTAATTGGAATAATGACTACGCCACTGGCAATATTCTGATAGTGACGGGCATCATCGTAAACTTCTCCAAACTCATGACTTGAAAAAACCGTGCCGAGCGATTTACTATTGGCCCAAAGCAACATGTTTTCAATTTCATCCTGTTCAGGTACAATGCCATGGGATACTATATCGCCATTTATGCTAACGGAGAACCCATCTAAATCAAGTAAACTGAGGAATTGCTTTCCTTCATCTTCCATCAGGCCTTTGGCCATATCTCCCTTAGAAAATATGCATTGAATGATATCTGCTTTTATATCTGAGAGTCTGCCTGATTCTATCAGGGCTTCCTGCTTGATAATTGCCGCGATCCGGTACGAAATTTCGATGCTCAGCCACTCGAAAATGGACCTGTTTTCAAGACTCAGGTAGTTGGGAGTGATATGATGGCAGGAGATCAGGCCCCATAGTTTTCCTTCAACCATCACCCTGATAGACATCGATGCTGCGACATGCATATTTGCCATATATTCGAGGTGAACAGCTGCCACGCTACGTAAATTGCAGTCTGATAAATCTATAAATCCACCAGCAATCGGGTTGATCACTGGATACAGGCGGTGGGTGATGTAATCTTTATTTGGTATTAACCTGAAAGGATTTTTTACGTAAAGATCTCTGGCTTGTTTGGGAACATCTGAGGCAGGAAATGTCTGTCCCAGATAGCTTTCTAAAGTGCCTTCAATTTCTTCAGCAATTACTTCGCCATTCCAATGTTCATCAAAGCGGTACATACGGATGCCATCAAATCCTGCAATGCGACGTATCTCGTGGATACTGGCTTCACATACTTCCTGCAGGCTTTTTGTATTTTCAATACTGGCAATAAAAGATCTTACCTCCTGAAAGACTTCTGAAAACACACGTTCAGGAACTTCATCATCTTTCTCGATTTCCAATATCACCATATCTTCTTTGATATGGCATAACAAGGTTACAGGTACTGGTGTCGCCTTGGTGACGAAACTTGATTTAAAGGGTACTCTGTTTCTGATGCCTTTATCAAATTCAGCCTTTAATGCATCGAATGCGTGTTCGGGAATACAATTTGAAAAGTGCAGCCCGATTAGCTCTTCAACAGGATTTGAATATAATTCGCTTATATTTTCGCTTGCCTGTATGATGTTCAAGCTGTTGATATCCAGCACGATCAGGTAGCCGTAATCCTGGATGGAGTTTGTTTTATGAATGGCAAGCTTGCCACAAAAAGTAGCATCGAAATTAGTGTTTACGCTCATCGAAATAGAATTACTTTTAATGCTGGCACTCAGGATTACAAGTTATACACGATCCTTTAAACATAATGTTGATGGACTATGTTTGATAAAAGTAGTAAATTATTGAACAAAAAGTCTTTTGCCATAGCATTCTTACAATGGCCGATATTCCGGAAAGTAAATATTACACTGAGTTTCAGTTATCAATGATTTTGAATGGTTTTGTGGTACAACTATCGGGGGTGATTTTGTAAAGTAGTATTAATAAAATAAAATACTCAAACCAGGCATGGTCTCTAAGCCTTCTGGATGAGTTCTGGATGTGCTAATGATGCCTTCGAGGCAGTTTTGTTTGTTAACTTGTCCATTGTTTATGTGTTGATATTATACATATATAACAGTGATAACGGAAAACTGCCCGAGCTTAGGTTGTGACTAATTGAACATTTGTTAGCACAATGTGGAACTATACTTTGATCGCGATTGCATTAATGAATAAATCCACCCCAGATATAGCCGTCGAATATTTTCACTGGGTGCCTGCCAATCACATTGTACTGATCTATACTTAGATTTTGAGCCAGGTTTGAAACAGTTTTTAAATCGCTCTCAGTGGCAGTTTCCTTGACTTCAAAACATGCTTCCTTATTTAGGATAAAATCGATCTCTTTGCCGGTTTTGAGCTGGAAATAAGAAATAGATCCTTTGTGGAGTAATTGATTAAATACTGCATTTTCAAACATGGCTCCGCTACCAGCATCTGCTGAGATTGATGCAATACCATTATCCAGAAAATAGATCTTTCTTGCTTTAGTGATTTCACGATCAGGGCTATTCGATAATACAGGGATGGTCCTTATCAAATAGCTTTGCTCTAATAAATCCAGGTAATTTTCTATGATTATACGCGAAATACCCATCATATTCGCAAGTTTTGAAATATCGAGTTTCGTCCCTATTCTTAAAGATAATAATTTTATTAATTTATAAAGATTGGCAGGATCCCGAATATCTGACAGCAGAGCGATATCGAAGTTGATGTAAGAACTGATGATATCTTGAATCATATCTTTTTTATCAGCTATTGTCGTAGACAAAACTACTTCAGGAAATCCTCCATAGTTGATATATGTTTCGTAGTAGTCCTTTAAACGTCCGTATTCTGCTTTACTAAAAATACCAGCCTGAGACAAAGGAATTTCAGAAAATGAGATTCCATTAAAGGCAAGTAATTCAGAAAAGCTAAGAGGATAGACCTCGAAAATTTTCTTCCTTCCAGCCAATGATTCAGAGAACATATTTTTCATATAATAGGCACTGGAACCTGTAATGATAAATTTGATATCATAAGTGTCATAAAGATATTTTAATACACTTGGTAAATTCTTAACCAACTGAATCTCGTCTATTCCAATTAATACTTTCTCGCTAAAATCAGCTCCTCTCTGGCTGAGAGCATAGACGATAGATTCATAGTTTTCTTCGGAAAATAACGACCGGTTATCCATCCGCTCAAGATCAAAGTAAAACTGCTGTTTGATTTTGGAATCTTCCATCAGCTGTTTTACCAAAGTTGTTTTACCGGTGCGCCGCATTCCTGTCAATACAGTAATTTGCTTCTTTGAAAGGTGGTCTGATAAAGACTTGTATATGAATCTGCTGTGAAACTCCATAGCTATGAAAATTTATTATAGTCAAATTTAGCATTACTATTTTTAATTAACAAATGTAAAATAGTAGTACTAGTTTCATCTTAATTATTAAAATAGTTATTTTTATGCTTGATTTACAGACTCAGATGAAATAGAATGGTACGTACACAAAAAATCCCCCGATGATTGTCGGGGGATTTGAGGGCATAGAAATAGACTTATAAACTAAACATATTCTTTTTGTTGCCCGATATCGGATAACTTTTATCCTTCCAGACAAAGTTTCCCGAAACATCTGCAGGTAGCTGAATCTCAATATTCCATTTTTTACCGTTTTGACGATACGATACGGAGAGTGGCCCTTTGGGATGCGGTATCGTACCACTGGCATTGCTGAGTTTTCCTAATGCCGGTTCAATCTTCACTTTTGAAAATCCGGGTCCGTCCGTTTCTATACCCAGTACGATACGATATAGCTCAATATTTGGACTTGCGCCCCAGGCGTGGCAATCTGAGCGCGTGGTTTTGGTGTCACTAATCTCTGCCCAGGTGCTGAGTCCGCTTTTGATATGATCACGCCACACATCCAACTGATCCAGGTAGCGATCTGCATAACCCACTTTTTTTAGCGCCAGCATCTGATAATATCTGAAATAAATGGTAGTTTGCGCCAGTGATTTATCTGATAACACGCGGTCCATCAGCTCCCGCGATTGTTTTTCAGGTACCAGATCTGTAAGTATAGCAAGCACATTTGTATGCTGCGAATACAAATCACGGGTATCCACATCCGCAAAAAGCCCCTTTTGCTCAGACCAGTATTTTTTCTTAATCGTAGTTTTCAGCTGGCTGATTTTTTCCTGATATTTAGTGTCTATAGCAGGTACTCCAAGTTCCTTTTCGAGGCTGGCAGCAACCTGGTAAGCCCATAACAACTGTAAATCCATCATGGCGCTCCCGCCTGCCTGGCCTTTCGGGGGAACGCCAAAATTCCAGCCCTTGTTGTTAGACCAATCGGTAAAATTCCAGTAAGGCATTTCTCCCAGAGATCCGTCTGCTTGCTGGTAGGTTTCAAAAAACGCAACTACTTGTCTTACACCAGGGAGCAAGCTCCTGACAAACTGCTCATCGCCTCTGTACATCCAGTAATCATGCACCATGCCTATCCACCAAAGCGAAAAGGGTGGGATCTGCTGATCATAATTGGTAGGGTAGCGACTCAAGGTTATTCCCTCGGCCATCCGCGAATTGTCGAACTGCTGCAAGGCTTGCCTCAGCAGTCGGTCGTCACCACTATTATACAATGATACCAAGCCCTGGATGCGTGTATCACCGATATATTGCAGTCGCTCGTAGTAGGGGCAATCCATATAAGTTTCCATTGCGCAAAGTTTCGCCGTACGCCATCCAATAGTTAACATCGTGTCCAGAATGGAGTCGCTGGCCTTGAATGAGGCATTGTAGTCGAAAGGATATTCTGCTTTAACAGCGTGAAAATCAGTGATCTCCAGCGGCTGATCTTTTGTTTGAACCGATAGCTTCAGGTATCGGAATGTCCTGTACCAGAGCGGTGTATAAGAAATTGGGTTCCCTGAAGCGATCAGTCCGTCCTGAAAGCCCCTGAATCGTCTTCCTTCAATCTCATCACGCTGACCTTTCTGATTGGCTTCGTCGTAAAGCGCTTCTGCATAGGCAAGATGTACTACCGCATTTTTGCCCTTATTGAGCAGCAGTACCGGATAAGCATTGGTCAGTACTTTCTGGTCTATCAGCCACTCTACCTTTGTATTTGCAGGGATGATAAAAGTACTTTTCTTTTGCAGGGAATTTTCCTTGACAACAAGTCCGCTACTTTTTCGGATGGTAGCGAAGCGAATGGGTTCCATTCGCATAGGAGGGATAGTCCGCGGAACAAGAAAACGTCCCGGTTGATTAAAAACCGACCATTTTGTTTGTCCATGACTGCCTTCTGTTGCGGCTTTCCAAGTGTCTTTACTGACTAAATCCCTGGCATTCCAGTCCGCAGTATATTTGGAAAAATCCACCATTTCTGCCGGACCGATATCTGTACCGCGGCTCCAGCTTGCGACAGCATTATATCCTTCATTTCTGCATGATAACCAGCTGGAATCAGTATTCAGGCCGTATGATTTTTCCAGATTGTCTTCCTGGATGATGAACCCTGTTTCATAAGAAAGATGGGCCATCGCCCGCCTTCCCCCGGAGTTCCAGACTTCTGCCGTCACATAGTTTTTTCCGGCCTTCAGGAAAGGGGCAATATTTAGGGTTTCAAACTGCCAGTGGCGCAGATCTGCAGCTGCTGGTCCGTGACTTACCCAGGTACCATTCACATACAGACGGTACCTGCTGTCAGCCGAGACATGAATCCAGAGGCTGTCGGGCACAGACTGAAGAGAGATCTCTTTTCTGAAATGAAATACAGCTAACTCGCTCCGGTCGTTTGCAGGATGGCTGATCCAGCGGGCAGGCCAGCTTTTTCGCAGCAGCACCGGATTAACCGGTACTGGCGATTGAGCAGCATATATTGATTGTATGGTTAACATACATACGAACAGGTAATAACATATTTTCCGCATATCTTTTGACATTTATAATTATAATTTAATACCTATTCAAGTAACAAGACTTCTCTTCTCGGGTACTGAAATAATGGACGAATTGTGGAGTATCCTGCCGCTGGAATAAAGCTTTTGGATGCCTTCTCTCTTACAGCATGTGCTTTCATCACATTTTCTGCCTGTCCTGTTCTTAATAGATCAAGCCAGCGATGGTTTTCAAAGGCCAGTTCAATCTGACGCTCATGCCATACTGCGGTTCTGAATGCCTCTTGGGTAGTGACATTTTGCGCCGTTAAAGCTGGCAGACCAGCCCTGCTGCGAACCCGGTTCAATAATTCAAAAGCCTGACCACCGGTTACATAGCCTATCTCATTCAAAGATTCTGCTGCCATCAACAAGGCGTCGGCAAAGCGGTATACCGGAAAGTTATCATTGGTTTGATACCGGACTGCATGGGGGCTTTTATATTTGATAATATAGGGAACCACCTGCCTGGTTACAGGATCTGTAAAAGTTCTGCTGATCGATTTGTCCAGACGCTGGTCGCCCGCTTCATACTGCGCAATCAGGTCTGCGGTGGGAATATTCCAGCCTGAGTCGGCACCCGTATACAGCGCAAACCCTGTGATGCTCGTTCCCGCGTTGTATGGAGCAAAAGTATACATGAAGTTACTGGACATGGAATAGGGTCCTTCCAGGAATTGGACCTCAAAGATAGACTCCACAGAGTTTTTTGCCGTAGAATTAAAGTTATCCGAGTAATTGGCGTTTAGAGCCCTTCCCGACTGCAAAATCAGGTTGAGCTGTTCCATCGCAGGGTTAAACTGTTTCTGAACCATGTACACCTTGGCCAATAACATGCGGGCGGCAACACTGGTCACCCTTCCCAGGTCATTAGCTGAAGTATACCTTTGTGGCAGATTCTCAATCGCCATTTTAGCATCCTTGATGATCGCATCATAAACTTCATTCACAGGTCTTCTTTTAGCCTGGGCAAAAGCATCACTTGTGGATGAGATTTCGCTGAGCACCAAAGGCAGCTCCCCAAAGAGCTGTACCAGGTTAAAGTAATAGTAGGCACGCAGGAAACTCGCCTGACCGATAATCTGTTTTGCAGCGTTCTCATCATTGATCTTATCCGGTGCATACCGGTTGATGATCACATTACATCTTCCTATACCGATGAAAGAATTGGAAAAGAAAGAGTATACAAAGGAATTATCGTCAAGCTCCAGGAACTGATCGATTTGTTCCCTTCCCAACGCGGATCGGTCTCCGGTGTTGTATTGAAATGCCGTGTTGTCTGATCTCATTTCTCCCAGTTGCCAGAAGGAATCCGTAAATACTGGTCGCAGGGGAGCGTATGCGCCATTCACTGCCTGCACAAAGTCCTCCTTAGTTTTAAAGAAGTTCTTTGCATTCTGCAAGTATTCGGGATCTGTATTCAGATATTCTTTCTGACAGGATACAGTTAAGCTGGCCAGGAAGATGAGTATATATTTGATTTTCGATGTATTCATGTTTAAATAATTTGTTTGCGTTAAATGCCGAAATTGACACCAAAGGTATAAGTAGCCGCTACCGGATAAGCAGTGAAATTCACGCCAGGGGCCAGCGAGTTGGATCCTGAAAAACTCACTTCGGGATTGCCGCCTTTATACGAGGTAATAAAAAGTACATTTTGCCCGCTGCAGTATACCCGCATCGACCTGCTGAATGAAGTCTTGAAATTGTAGCCCAGGGTGACATTGCGTAAAGAAAGGTATGAACCATTTTTAACCCAGTGAGAAGGGCGGAAATCACGCGCCAGATTCGTGTTTGATACCGTTGTTGGCAAAATTCCTGCTCCCGGTTGCTCCGGAGAACGGTAGCGGTCCATCACCTCGCGCTCCACGTTGAACACCCCGTCCAGGTTGGTCGTAAACTGTTTATACTGATCCAGGATCTGTGCACCATAAGAGCCGCTGATCAATACCGAAAGGTCAAAACTTTTATAATTAAACCTGTTAGTCATCCCGAAAATAAAGTCGGGATGCGGATTTCCTATCACCGTCTGGTCATTGGCATCAATCACACCATTGCCATCCACGTCTTTGTAACGCACCGTACCAACCACCTGACCATTGATATGCGGATAGCGTTGCAGTTCTTCCTGTGTCATAAATAACCCTTCAGATACATAGCCATAGAATAAGCCCATCGGCTGACCTACCATGGTGATGTTTGTTCCGCCTGCACCGGCAACTCCTGTGATGATTCTCTGCTTGCTTCCGATATCCAGGACTTTATTCCTGTTAAATGAAATATTGAAATCTGTTTCCCATTTCAGGATGCCCTGGGTATTTTTAGAGTTTAATGAAAATTCCCAGCCCCTGTTCCTCACGTTTCCAAGGTTGGTAATACCCTGACTAAATCCTGAGCTGATCGGGATGTCAATAGTCTGCAGCATCTGCTGTGTATTACGTGTATAATATTCCGCTGTAAAATTCAGACGCCCCTTGAATAAACTCAGGTCCATTCCCACATCCAGCTGCCGCGATGATTCCCAGCCCAGGCTTTGGTTGGCCAGGGAGTTGAGGATCACACCATTGGCCAGCGTGTTTCCAAAGGCATAATTACTGGCTGCGATCAATGGGATTGCGGTATAATTTCCGATGGCATTATTACCTGCTATACCATAACTACCACGCAGTTTCAGGTCGTCCAGCTGAGGTATTTTAGGGAAGAACTTTTCCTCTGATAAGCGCCAGCCGATGGAACCGGAAGGGAACGTTCCCCATCTGTTATTGGTCCCAAATCTTGAAGAACCGTCCCGGCGTACCGTACCCGAAAGGATGTATTTGTCTTTAAACGTGTAATTTACACGAGCCAGGTAGGAGAGAAGTTTCCATTTCTGCACTTCGCCGCCCGGCGTTACCAGCGTTGCCGCATTGATGGTTTCTATGGCATCATTTGGATATTGCGTGCCGATGATGGAATTGCGGTCTGCCCGTTCCTGCTGCATCGTATAACCTGCCAATGCGGTTACATGGTGATCCTTCCAGCTTTTTACATAAGTGACAGTATTCTCATTGAGCCAGTTCAGCAGGACGCTGGAATCAAACTGTCCCCGTGCAGGTTGTGGTGGTGGATTGCGAAAGGCACCCACGTAGGAAGGCTGGAATACATCGAACTTCCCATCCTGCCAGTCGACATTAAAAGAGGTCTTTACAGATAACTCGGGGAGGATCTGCCAGTTGAGGAAGGTGTTCACCAGTGCCCTTACATTTTTAGACTGCCTTTTGGTATTGAGCAGTACATTCAGTGGGTTGGAATTTGCAAAAGCGTCAGGTGAAGTAACGATAGGATTGAAGCTGCCATCCGCTAAGCGTACCTGAGACACTGGAGTAGTGAGAAGAGCCTGAGTCAGCACACCCGTTTCAAAATGTCCTTCCGAATCTGATAGCTTTCTTAGTGTATAACTCGGAGCCAGGTTCAGGCCGAGTGTCAGGTTTTTTGCCAAAGTAGTTTCCAGGTTCATACGGAGTGAGTACCTTTCAAATCCTGTATTACGAACCACGCCCTGCTGGTTAAAATATCCTCCCGAAGCCATGATCCTGGTTTTATCTGTACCATTGGTCACCGTAACATTATAGTTCTGCATCGGCGCATTGCGCGTGAGCTCATCCAGCCAGTCGACACCCTTTCCCAGTGCTGCCGGATTTCGGTATAACTCAGGTACATCATTAATATTGAAGGGCTTATTGTTAAAGCGTGCCAGGTCTTGCCTGTGCTCTACACGCCATGTAGCAAATTCTTCTGCGCTCATCATATCCAGTGTCCTCGAATCCGGGATATGCTGCAAACCTGTGTAAAAAGAAAAGTCGACCGTTGATTTACCGCTTTTCCCTTTCTTGGTGGTGATCAGGATTACACCGTTGGCGCCCCTTGAACCATAAATGGCGGAGGACGCAGCATCCTTCAGCACGCTGATGTTTTCAATATCATCAGGATTCAGCGTACTCAGCGGATTCTGGAACTTATCGTAACTATTGTTGATAGGAAAACCATCAACGACATACAGGGGGTCGTCACCGGCCCCAATGGAGCCTGCGCCGCGCACACGGATCACCATTCCGCCACCCGGAGTTCCCGAGGCCTGGTTTACCTGCACGCCAGCCATTTGTCCGGATAGTTTCTGATCGATACTTGTTACCGGCAGATCTTTGATCACACTTTGGTTAATCGTAGATACCGCACCGATAACATTCCTTCGCGTTTCACTGCCATAGCCTACAACAACGACTTCATTCAACGCAGATATGTCTTGTTTGAGGACAATGCTGAAGTTTCTCTCCGCGCCCACAGCCACTTCCTGTCGCTGAAATCCGAGATACGTGAATACCAGGGTAGCATTTGATGGCACCTTCAGGGAGAATTTACCATTGCCATCTGTTCGTGTACCCACATTTACATTGGTAAGCACCGTTACAGAAACACTGGGAATAGGTTTTCCATCTATATCGTTGACCTGTCCCTGTACAGTTATCTCCTGACTGGGCGCAGATCTGGAACTGGTTTTCTCACGGATAACAATCGTGCGGTCCTGCTGATAAATAATATCAAAATCAGCATCGTTCAGGATCGCGTTCATGAGCTCCGGAACGCTGCAGTCCTTTCGTTTGATGGTGACAGGAGGGATTTTGGCGAGGATGGCGCCCTCACTGATGAAGTTGTATCCGGTTTGTTTGGTAATCTGCAGAAACACCTGCCGGATGGGCATGTCCTTAACCTTTAGCGTCACTTTACTTTGCGCAAAGCTGCCAGCGTTGGACTGGAATGTCGTGATTAATATTATTGCAAGTATAGCTTTTATCATAAATAAGCTTTTGAAAAGGCCATAGAGGCTTATGCCGCTAAAAGCGGCGTATTTTTTATACATTTGGTTAAGATTTATTTGTTAGTCAAAATTTGGCTAGTCATTGTTGGGGGGTATCCTGCAAGAGCCCTCCCAAATCTGCCGGAAGTGCTAGTAACACTTCCGGTTTCATTTTATCTCTAGGTGTAGCTGATTCTAATCTTTATCCTCCTTTCTTTATGATTTTTATCTGATAGAATGTCAAACTGAACTTTGCCTGTTTTTTCTAAATTCTGTAAGAGAAACTTCAGGGATTTGCTGCGGGAATAGATTCCGAAAAACTCTACAGACTTGGCTTTGCCGGCATATTCCAGGTCTACATCATACCATCGTGCTACCTGATCCATGATCGCTGGCAGAGGTTGGTTGTTAAATAAGAAATAGCCTTCCTTCCATGCTGTAACCTCTTCCAGGTCCACGGTTTTTACATTTACAGCTCCAGCAGCGCTCACTGCAGCCTGCTCACCTGGTTTAAGGATTTGTTCATGCTGCTGTAATGGTCCCGATGCTTTGCCGATTTTTACGACCCCACGTACCAATGTTGTAAAAGCGTGTTTTTGCTGAGGGTATGCCTGTATATTGAAAGCTGTTCCCAATACCTTTACGTCATGGTTTTCTGTGTGGACAATGAATGGAAGTTTCTGTTTCTGATTGAGGTCTTTATGTTTGATATCAAAAAAACCTTCTCCGCTTAGTGCCACGCGCCGTTCAGACTTTGAAAATATGTCTGGAAAACTGAGTGAACTTGAGGCATTTAGCGTAACAAGCGATCCGTCCGGCAGTGTTACTTTATATTCTCCTCCACGTGGTGTGCGTATAATGTTGCCGCTGAGCTGCGTATAACTGGGAATTGCAGAGTTTATGTTATTACCTATAACTATCCAGCCTTGTTGTTTTTTCCTGATTGTTAGGTTGCCAGCATTTACAATTTCATTGTTAACTAATTTTTCCAGATCGATCTTTATTCCATTGTCCAGGATCAAAACAGCGTTGTCCTTGCCGGGCGGGACATCCGCAATCCGAGTGTAGGTTTGAGCTGTATTGACTTTGCTATCTTTTGTTCTGGTTTGGAAAAACTGTATGGAAAAAAATACGGCGATCACTGCGGCAGCAGCATAGGCATACCAATTTCCTGATTTACGATTCTTTGTTTTAGGGTGCTTTAATACAGCTTGTTGCAGTCGTTCGATGCTGTCAGCAGATAAGGAATCAGCTGAATTTTCCTGGTTGTTCCATGATTGATCGATCATCGTGGCGAACAAATCCTCATCTTCCAGGTAAGTCATCAACTCCTCCCATTCTTCGGGAGTGCAGCGATTATCGCGATAGCGGCTATACAAATACTTTATTCTGTCGTTCATTGGTCTGCGCAGGGCTTTGATAGACATGATGCTATCATTTGCTGATTATATACATGACCCATCCCGGAACCAACAGGAGTAATGGAAAAGAATATTTTTTTTTAGAAAAATATGAAATGGGAGTAAAGCAGTGCCAAAGCGATTTCTGTATGGGCCTTCATATACTTCCTGATGAAGCGCAAGGCCAGTTGCATGTGAGTTTTTACGGTTAGCTTTGAGAGGGAGAGATGCGCAGCTGCTTCTTCATACTTTTTACCTTCTACATGACATAGCTGATACACGGCTTCCTGCTGTGGAGAAAGTTTTCGCACAGCCTCGTCCAGTAATCTGCTGGTCTCATTAAACAAAATTGAATCTTCTGTATTCCGGTCTTCCAATTTGTGATGAACTTGAAGATATAAGTTCCTGCGCTCCTCAATCTGCAGGCTTCGCCATACTTTTAAGGTTTGGTTTCTGGTGGTTACACGCAGGTATGCTCCAAATGAATCAATCTGATTGAGGTGCTCATGTTGCCAGATCTTTAGAAAAACCGTGAATACGATTTCTTCAGCTAATTCGTGAGATTTGATAATTTTTAAGGCGTTTGTATAAACTTGCGCCTGATACCTGTTTAATAAGACGCTGAAAGCAGTTTTATTACCTTCACTTATACGGCTCAGAAGATCCTTATCATCGGATAACATATAGTTCAGGGGCTTATTGCTCAAGGTTGAAATGGTATTTGGTTAGGTTGTACTTAGGTAACCGAAAATAAATCTTTCTTTGAAATTCGGCATCCTGTACTATCCTGCCCTGGTTCTCTGATTTTTTGAATATATGAGTGATTTTTATTTTGTTCGTATCTCGTTCGTATCTCGTTGTTTGTTGGTATAAGCCTGGGAGATTTTTCCCTTATGGTTGGTGTATAGTTGCTATATCCATTTGATAAAGCAACTATATACCAACTATAAGGAGCGGATAAGGCAACATATACCAGTATACGAGCAATACACGACCAATACCTAAGCAACTTGAACCTAATAAGATGATCAGCAAGGCCAGATCCATACTTATTATAATTAGCATTATTGTTGTTCTTAGTTTTAATCACTATCTTTGAGTGAGATAACGATTTTAGTTATGGCAATATCAAAAGCATTAAGAACTAGATTATCTGGTGCGACCGGTAAACAAAATCAACTTGAAAAGGTTGATAGTGCGAGGGTAATCAGTGCTGCTTTCATGGGAATTTCAAATGTAATACCATCCAATCCAAAATTAAAGCCGTTCAGCACTAAAACTGAGAGTGATGAGACTTCAAAAGTGATCATACTTAAGGTGAATCCAAGTTTAAATAAACTTACAACAGATCCTTTGAATCCTAAAGCTTTACAAGCCAAGAGTATGTTTGCGAATTACCGCAAAAATAATTAAGCCTCTTTTCAGGTGAATATCAATGCGTTGTAATTAGTTCCAGCCTGAAAGGCTTCTCTGAGTGTAAGATCTTCATTATCATCTATTATTAAACCCTCAAGATCGAACATTTTTGTAAGAACGTCTAGATGCTTATTTATGCCCATCTGATATTTTCTGGAGCGGGCAACCGTGCTGCCTCTAAAATAGATCTTCCGTGTAGGAAACTCGTCACTATATATTTTTGCAATGTGAGCCACAGTTTCCAGAACCATATCCATATCACCATTTTTTGATTCTGTATCAAAATCTTCAGTCCCATCTGGTGCTACAGTACAAAGAGCTAAGTTATATAGCTGTTCCTCTTCATCAATTAGATCAAACAGCGCCCTTTTCTTCAGGGTGGTCTTACCCACACTTTCAAAATCGAAGACCCGAAAATCGCTGGATGTTTCTAAATTTAGATAGGAATTTATGGACATGGCCTAAATGTATTTATACTGATAACTTACTACTTACTTCGTTGAATTATTTCGCCTTGGGTTCCAGGCGAACGAATAGCATAAAAACAAAACGTCGGTTTTTGAGATTCTGGTCACCGTCAATAGCGAAAAATGGTAATTAATCAGAATATTTTAAATTTGTTCCTTTAAATTAAAACCTTTTAATTTAATTAGTTTCTGATTTAGCTATTTTTAGTGGTGTGCATAGATACGTATTCTTCATTTAGTATACTTTGTTGTGTGAAAGTAGATATCTACATTTGTGTAGATGGAGGATTACTTGTTGTAGAAGGTTGTTCTGAATCAAAGGTTATTATGACCGAGTACATTGAATAGATTCCAGCTAAATGACTTACTACTGGATCAAGAGAAGAATCATCTGTGGATAGCGGTCAATAATGTAGGAATCATCAGATATGATCTTACCTCAACAATAACAAAACGATCGCCACTGAACTAAAACTATAAAAGCAAATCACGCTCACATGAAACACAAATTTAAATTATCCCTATTTCCTGAGTCGACGTTCACCATTACAACGTCTATCTGGACTGGCAAAATGAAGCTTTTTAAAGATGATATTAAGTTGGAGCAGTCAAAGGATCCAGGTAAACCATATCTTATCCCGACTGAGGATGGACAGTACATCAAAGCCTTTCGGAACAGATCTTTCGCCAACTTAACACCGGGCTTGATCATCAACGATCAGGTGATCCAGGTTGTTGAAAAGCTAAAATGGTATCAGTATACTATGGCCATTGTACCATTATTACTTTGTTTGATAGGCGGCGCGATAGGGGGATTGATTGGAGGGCTCTGTGCATACTTAGTGCTATACATTTTTATGAAAGAGCAAGATAATGCTATCGCATACGTTAAAGCAATAATTCCTATAGCGGTGTCTTATGTATTATATTTCTTTGCAGCATTAGAATTCATGAAATTAATACAATAATCTGCTTTCAATTCAAATTTCTAATCAGTCAAAAGGTTATTACAGTAATGTTAAATCTTTAAAAAAAACCATGTCAACTGATATCAGGAATAACCCACAAAATAGGCCTTGCTGTACCTTGTAAAGGCGTTTCTTAGGCATTGCTAAGGCCTTGGTTAGGGGTTGGATAGCCCCTTGGCCTAAACAACACCTAAAAAACGCCTTTCCAGTGCCTTTAAAGCCCCTTTTTTGCCCAAAAGAAAGACCGATCAGTGATACCGCAAAAATCACTCTGCCCAAGTCTTCACCGACACAATCCCCCGGTTCATCGTCACATTTCTTCGATCAAAAAAAATCCAGAGATCTTCATATCACAACAACAAAGATCATGGAAAGAAAGAAATTTTTAAGAAGCCTGCTGATTGGCGCAATGGCAGGGCCCGCAGTCCTGGCAGCCTGCAGCAAAGATGAGGAAACAACAGTTACAGATCCATCGGGGACAGGCACCGTCACCAGTACCGGAAGCAGCTCTTCGTCATGTACGGTAGCACCTACAGAAACCGAAGGTCCGTTTCCTACAAAAGTAGCTGCCTCTTACAGCAGAAGCGACATCACCGATGGACGTACAGGTTACAAAATGACTGCAAAAATCACCATCAACAGCAGCTGTGTGCCCCTGGCTGGAGCGATCGTTGATATCTGGCACTGCGATGCCGAAGGCAATTACTCCGAATATGGAGGCTCCGGGATGCAGTCCACCAATTACCAGTCAGTACATTTCCTGAGAGGCCGCCAGGTAACAGATGCCAATGGAATCGTCAACTTTACCAGTATCTTTCCCGGATGGTACTCCGGCAGGGCAACCCATATACACGTACATGTTTACAGCTCCAATGGTAACTCACTGAAAGTAACTCAAATTGCTTTCCCTGAGGGATCAGGTACAGCGGTAGCACTGGTTAACGGTTATAAAAAAGGCATGACGGGGTATACTTATAATGCAAATGATAACGTCTTCAGTGATGACATGCTGAAGATTGAAGTCGCCACTGTCAGTGGAAGCCTGACTGATGGGTTCGCACTCGAAATGAAAATTAACGCCGCTTAATATGACCACCTTACCAGCACGCATATTCCTGGCTGAGCAGCTGGGAAGACGATTCTTCGCCGGGGAAACAGATTCCTTTGGCCCCCTGCAGTCTTTGCGGAACGAGTTCCTGGCAGCAAAGGATGAAATCAACCTGGAGGCTCCGGCAGATTCGACGATGATTCTAATCCCTGTAACAGGGGATCTTATCTACAAAGATAATCGCGACAACATGGAGAAGGAGCTGATGGTAGGGCAGGTCGCTACCATCAGCTCTGCCAGCTCATTGAACATCACAATCGCCAATCCATATGATGAAGAAGGCATCAATTTTATCATACTCTCACTCGCACATCAGCTGAGCCCTGAGGATTATCTTTTCAATATCGTTGATTTTGAGTTGTCTGAGAGCAATGGCAGTATGCTAAAAATCATGTCCTCAAATATTGCTCATCTCTGGATGGGGATGTTTCAGGGCCGGCATGAAACAACTCATCATCTTACAGGAAAACGCTGCTTTTACTACGTGCTGTCCGGTGCTTTTGAAGTGCAGGAGCGGCTCCTTCATGCGAATGACGGACTCGCCCTATGGGATATCACTGAAACAGAAATGGAAGCATTAAGTAATAATGCCGTACTGCTTGCTTTAGAATTACCTTATATTTGATGATGATCAGTATCAAAAGATCTTTGGCATTGCTGCACCTTATCGCCTGGTTGATATTTCTGACCATTCCCGTGATCTTTATGACCCAAAACGGCAGATCTGATATCTTCCAGATTGCCACTTCATCCAGGTACCTGTTGTTCAGCAGTATCTACATCTTTGTTTTCTACCTGCATACAGAAATCCTGGTCCCAAAGCTCTTCCTGCAGCAAAAATATACCGCCTACTGGCTGGCGCTGCTGCTGCTGCTTTTTGCTATTGTTTTAATCAAACCTTTTGATCAGCTGGTGTCTCAGAACAGAATGGATAATCGCCCCCAGCCACATGAGATGCCTCCGCCTCCGCCGCCCGGGAGAAGTCATTTTGAAGGCCTGCCCCGACCAGGCATTGAAAGGGCAATTCCTGGCAGATTCCCGGCGATGCAATTGGATATCACCGCGATCTTTATTTTTGTCATGATGATAGGCCTGGGATCAGCCATGCGCTCAATGAAGCAGTGGCAACTATCAGAAAAGCGCGCCCTTCTTGCTGAAGCCGAAAAAGCCACGGCAGAGTTATCATTTCTAAAAGCACAGATCAATCCTCACTTTTTGTATAACACACTGAATAATATTTATACCCTTTGCATCACAGGCAGCGAACATGCTGCGGAAAGTGTGATGAAGTTATCAAAGATCATGCGTTATGTGACGGATGAATCGGAGGCCGACTTTGTACCGCTGCAGGATGAGATCGACTGCATCAGCAATTATATCTCCTTGCAGCAACTACGATTGGGCAAAAAAGTTACCTTGAATTACACCATAGCAGGAGATGTTGCCAACCGCCTCATCACACCCCTTGTATTCATGACTTTCATTGAAAACGCCTTCAAGTACGGACTGAGCAATCATCAGGAAACACAAATCGATATCTCCATCACTATGGAAAAATCCAGGGTCATTCTCCTGACACAGAATCCTGTTTTCGCAGACAGAGCGGCAAAAGAAAGAAGGGGTATAGGCATTGCAAACACAAAAAAACGTCTGGAATATTTATATCCCGGTTCTCATGACCTTCAGATCAGTTCTGATAATGGAATTTTCAAGGTCGCTCTGATTCTCGAAGATAAATGATATCTTTAGGTAAGCAGAAGAGGTTAGATGATATTAAAATGTATTGCAATTGATGATGAACCGCTTGCACTGGAGCTGATCAGAACATACGCCAGTCGTGTGCCCGGCATCAACCTCGTGGAGACATTTGAAGATGCTATTTCAGCGATCGAGTATTTGAAAAAGTTCCCTGTTGACCTCCTGTTTCTGGATATCAATATGCCGGATATTTCAGGTGTTGATCTCGCAAAGGCATTGCTGAACAAACCTATGATCATCTTCAGTACTGCCTACAGGCAGTTTGCCTATGAAGGTTTCCAGCTGGAAGCGGTCGATTATCTGCTGAAGCCTATTGATTTTGATACTTTCCTCAAAGCGGTAGATAAGGCTGTAGCTTATAAAAATTATACTGATCATAAAGAAGTAACGTCTGAGAGCTCTTTCATCTATGTACATTCAGAATACCGCCTCATCAAAATCATACTCAGTGAAATAGAATATCTGGAAAGTATGGAAGATTATGTGAAAATCCATCATGGTAAGGAAAAGCCTACGCTAACGCTGATGACCCTCAAAAAGATCACGCAAATGCTGCCTGAAGAACAGTTTACCAGGATCCACCGCAGCTATGTCATCAATACGCGAAAAATTAAAGCGATACAGCACAAGAAAGTACAATTAATTAACGTTCAGCTCCCTATTGGGGATAGCTACGCCTCCCAGTTGAATTTCAGATAATTTACAGGGGCAAAGTGAACCAGAAGGTACTACCTTCTCCAACGGTACTTTCCACGCCGATTTTACCGCCATGTTTCTCAATGATTTTTTTGCAGATATACAATCCCAGGCCAAGCCCGTTGTATACTTTCTCAGTCTGATCAACCCTGTAGTATCGGTCAAACAGATTTGGGAGGATATGTTCGTTGATACCTGGACCGAAATCGGTTACGGAAACCTTTGCAAAGCCTTCAACTGAACCAACCTGCATGTGAATTTCCTTTGATTCTGATGCGTATTTTATCGCATTGTTCACAAAGTTAACCACCACCTGGTCAATTCTGTGTTCATCAGCATATACAAATAGTTCCTGATCTCCCTTCAGTATCAATTCATATTTCCCTTCCAGTCTGACGTGGCTGCAAGACATAGCCATCATGTCATGAAGGTTAAAGCGTGTGCGCTCCAGACTAAGCTGCTCACCGGTCAGACGACCGATGTTTAATAGTTCGCCCACGAGGTAATTCATTTTATTTACGCTTTTGCTGGACTGCTCAATCAGTTTGATATGCATGTCAGAAAAGGGCTTGTCTTTGATCCTCTCCAGCAATTGGAGCGAAGCTTTGAGGGAAGTAATAGGTGTTTTTAACTCGTGACTGGCAACGCTGAGGAAATCATCCTTGCGCTGCTCGTAAAGCTTCGCCTCCGTAATGTCCAGCGTCATACCCACCATCCTGTCGGCCTTGCCATTTTCATCATATCTCGGGCGCCCGTGTGCCTGTATCCAATGTACAGAACCATCACGCCAGCGGATCGGATACTCAGTTTTGTATACCCCGTTGGTGGCCATCGCCTCTCTGACTAATCCACGCACACGTTCATGGTGCTCCGGGAACATTGCGGCAAACAAGTCCGCATAAGTGAATTCCTCATCGGGTTCATAGCCATAGTTGCGTTTAAACTGCGCAGTGCTCTGCATTACTCCTGTAGCGATCGCGACCTCTGTTGATCCAAGTTTACTGGCATCAAGGGCGATTTCCAGTCTGGTATTCAGTTCGTCAACAGCTTTACGTGCAAGAACCTGGTATGTAATGTCATTTGCAACAATAAGGATGGAGTCGGTGTTGCCATCATTGCTTTTTACGGGCTGATACACAAAGTCGAGATAACGGTCGGTAAGCTCCCCGCCAACATTAAGCGTTGCCTTAAGTTCTTTACCGAAGAATGGAATTCCGGTGTCAAAAACCTCCTGCAGGATGGGAATAAACTGCTGGCCATTCAGTTCAGGTAAGGCTTTTTCAAGTGTTTTACCAAGAACCGAACTGTCCTTGCCCCAGATCTCCAGTACCTTTTTATTGACTACTTCTATATTGAATTCACGCCCCTGCAGCGAGGCCATAGCAACCGGTGCCTGCTCGATTAGCGAACGGAACCGCTCCTCACTTTTCATCAGATCCTGATTCAGCAGTTGGAGCTGCTCCTGAGTACTCAGCAATTCTTCATTCGTCACCTGAAACTCTTCGTTTAATACGGCTAGATTCTCATTGGAGGTTAGATATTCCTCATTCAAAGCATGGAGGTCCTCATTAGCCGTCTGGAATTCCTCATTTAAGGCTGTCAGTTCTTCCATCAATTTCTGCTCAGCGATAGATTTCTCTTCAGCAAGTTTCAATGCACGCATACGTTGTGAAACCTCGAAAGCTGTATGGAGAATATATTTGGTTTTACCATCCTCATCCAGGATGGCCTTGTATTCAAAATCAAAGTAAAACAGGCGCAACCTGCCTTCTACCTGCAACGTTGCAGGCTGATCCCTGGCAATAAACGTTTCCCCTGATCTCCATACCTGCTGTAAGATGCCGTAGAATGGCTGATCAATCAGTTCTGGAAGAGCATCTTTAAAAGAATTGCCGATCACCGTTTTATCCCTGCCCCAAAGTGCGAGCATCGCTGCATTGGCACTGAGTATCGTTATAGTATCATTAGCATATACGGCAGTTGCATTAGGCGATTGAAAGAGCACTTCCAGTAGCTCTTCTGCCTTGATAAAATCTGGTGCATTCATATTTAGGATAGAAAGCTGCAAATATAAACCACGATGCAGCAAATCCCTAATGAAAAGCTTCTTATAGAGGCAAAGAGAGTGAAAATTATTTGAACAAACAGGTCAACTACCATTTTAAAGATATTTACAGTACTTTCGCCCTAATTTTTGAAGTTTAAGTCATCCTGAGCCTGTCATATCCATGCTGAAAGCAGAAAATCTAACCAAGAAATTTGGAAACCATACCGCCCTGGACCAGCTGAATCTGGAAATAAAAAAGGGTGAAGTGTTTTGTCTTCTGGGCTCCAATGGAGCAGGTAAGTCGACCACCATCAATATCTTCCTTGGGTTTATACCTGCAAGCAGCGGCCATGCTTTTATCGACGGACAGGAAGTTACGCTGAACAATCATGCCACAAGGGATCTTGTTGCTTACATCCCTGAAGTGGTTAACCTGTACGCTACCTTGTCAGGAATGGAAAACCTGGAGTTTTTCAGCGGTCTTTCGGGTTACAACTATTCCAAAGAGGAACTCAGCCATTTCATGGAAACTGCAGGTTTGCAGCGCTCTGCCATCCATAAACGTGTGTCATCGTATTCCAAAGGGATGAGGCAGAAGGTTGGCATCGCCATAGCACTGGTGAAAAAAGCAAAGGCCTTGTTCCTGGATGAACCTACCTCGGGCCTGGATCCTCATGCCAGCTCCGAGTTTTCGCAGATCATCATGAACCTGAGTGAACAGGGCGTAAGTACCCTCATGGCGACGCACGATTTGCTGATGGCGAAGAACCTGGGTACAAGAATCGGCATTATGCACCAGGGTGCTTTAAAACACAACCTTTTATCAGATGAAGTATCTCACGCCGACCTGACGAGACTATACATTGATATCGTAAAACAGCATATATAGATGACTGGTCTGATACTTAAAAAAGAATTAAAGGAGCTCTTCCGTACTTCCAAAGTGATGTGGATGCTGGGAGGGATAATTGTACTGATGGCATTGGCTTTATACAATGGTACTTCCTATTATCAAACGCATAGCCATCTGATCAGGGAATCACAGCAGGTAACCTATCAGCAGTTTATCTCCCAGGGGGATAAAAACCCGCATCTGGGTGCCCATTTCGGTTTTTACGCCTATAAACCTACGGCTGATATGGCGATGATAGAAAATGGTATCGAAGATTATACCGGGAACTCCTTTTATCTGGAACCGCACAAAAGGGGGGTGGTGAGATTTAAGGAAATCAGCGATGCTACGGGGCTGAGAAGTTTCGGCTTCCTGAATATCGGTTTCTTCACAGAATTTATCCTGCCGCTTTTTATCTTTCTGATCTGCCACAATATCTTTTCCAAAGAATGGGAGAATGGTACGATCAAAATGCTGCTGAGTTCCAAGGCCAACCCGCGACAAATTTTTATGGGA
Source organism: Pedobacter sp. MC2016-15 (assembly GCF_026239695.1). Lineage (GTDB taxonomy): Bacteria > Bacteroidota > Bacteroidia > Sphingobacteriales > Sphingobacteriaceae > Pedobacter. The sequence goes on from NZ_JAPIVS010000005.1 coordinate 224,745, forward strand.
AAGTTATTCGCCTGCCTCTCCCTGGTGATGGGGATTGTAGTGCTGATCGCTGCCGCCTCCTTCATCCTGTTTATCTCAGAAACTGAAACTGTGGGTTTTATCAGCAGAGTGCTGCCTGCTTATGCCTGTTATCTTGCGGGCCTGATACTATTTTCCACCATGATGACTACCATTGGCGTAAGTGTGTCACTGCTGACCAGAACTGCGAATCTCTCACTCATCATCCTGTCCGGTTTCTGGCTCATCGGTGTTTTCCTGTTGCCAAGGTTAGCAGGAGAGTTATCAAAGAATATCCATCCCTCAACCACCTCACTTGAATTTGAGAACAACACCTTTAATGAGAAACAGTATGGTGTAGGAGATGAGGGACATAAAGATGTCCGCCGTGAGGCTTTATTACAGAGGACCATGGCGCAGTATCAGGTGAAAAGGATTGAAGATCTGCCTGTTTTTTTTATTCCCATCACGATAGAGTTTTTTGAAGATTCTGATGGCCAGGTCATGGACAGGGCTTATCAGGCGGTTGACGACAATGAGGCAAAACAGGACCGGCTGGTATTGAACAGCGCCTGGCTGACGCCATTTCTCGCTTTCAGGGATTTCTCTATGCGCATTACAGCCACAGATATGAAAACCCATAACGACTTTGCCAGCAAAGCTGAAGCACACAGACGCAAGATAGGGGTCATCGTTGATGATTTCTATCAGAAAAACACCGTCGCCGGCAATGCCTTCTGGAAAACCGTACCGCAGTTCTCTTATACTGCACCAGGCATTGGCTGGCGCATTTCGAATGCTACAGATTCTATTTTTATCCTTCTGGGCTGGACAGTATTTGCCACAGGTCTGATGGTTTACGCATACCGAAAAATGACTGTTTAAAGATGAGACTACCACTGATCAATATATTATTCAGGCATGAACTCAAAATCCTGTCGCGCAACAGGGTACTGCTTTCATTATCAGCGCTGATTATCTTTATCCTGGTTTCGGCGCTATGGATTGGCAGCAGCATGCTACGCAAACAGGAGCAGACGATCATAAAAATCAGTCAGTCTGAAAAAGAGAGTCTGGATAGCTTGAAAACGCGGATCAAGCGTATTGAGGCTCATCAAATGGTGTATCCCGGGTTTATATGGGACGATCCCACATTTGCCTACAATACCGCCAGAAACGAAGGACCAAATTATGCGGTTAAAAAACCCTTCCCGCTGCAGGTGCTCAGTATCGGTCAGAGTGATGTGCAGCCATTTTACTACAAAGTATACATCAATAAAAAACAATACCTGACCTATGAGTCGGAGATAGAAAACAGCTTTTTGCAATTTATCGGCAATTTCGACTTTGCTTTTGTGGTGATTTATCTTTTTCCCCTGCTGATCATTGTATTTAGTTACAATGTGTTGTCAGCTGAAAAGGAGCAGGGAACCTGGGTATTGCTGAAGACCAGTAACCAGTCCATCGCGCAGATGATGATCTGCCGGATGGGTATCCGCTACCTGTTATTTACCAGCTTCTTCTGGCTGATCGTGATCCCCGTGCTGATGATTACTATCGGCGGTGATGCTCTCTTTACCGTAAACTGGACCTGGATCATGGCAGAAGTGTCACTGTATTTTGCCTTCTGGTTTGCATTGGCATTGCTGGTAAACAGTTTTTCCATGACATCAAATGTAAACGCGATGGTGCTGATCTTTATCTGGTTGTTCACAGGAATTATCATTCCCAATCTTTTACAGATCGGTCTGAACAAAGTATATCCGATACCGAGCCGGATTGATATGCTGACAGCAGAGAGGGATGCCATCAATGCTTATTTCGAGAAAGATGGTCAGGATCTGACTAAAGAGGTATTCAGCAGTCCGAAGTCGATGATCAGACAGGCTTCTGTAGTTACGCCGGGCATGGTATATGGCTATGGGGTGATTGTTTACAAAAGCCAGGAAATCAAGGACCAGGCTACAGCTGTGGCTGAAGAAAAACTGTACGGGCAAATCCGGAAACAGCAGGAAGGCATCAGGCAATTGCAGTTGTTGAGTCCGGCATTGATGATGCAGGAGCGCTTATCTGCGCTTGCAGGTAGCCATTGGTACCAGTTTAACCAGTTTAGTATGGACACTGACAGATTCAGGAAGAAAACGCAGGAATTCTACTATCCAAAAATGGCTGATGAAAATACCTATCGTACATTCAGTATTGCTGATGCAGATGCGATACCTAAATTTAATGCGAAAGACTACCACGACTTTTCATGGTTAAAGATCTGGCAGAGTTTTCTGATCTACCTGGGGATTATCATTTTGCTGCTGGTATCTGGATACAGGCGATTGCTGGAAGCCAGAAAGTAATCTAACTTTCTGCTGCGGTATAGGCGATGATGACAACTGCGCCCAGGAGAATAAATGCTCCGGCAGCTATACTGCCGCCAACAGCGAGAAAATGCCATGGGGTATGTTGCCGTTTATAACGTTTGTAAGCTTCCACGCGGTAGGCCTCCACATATACAGAATCCTGAAGCAGAACAGGGTTTTTGATGTCAGCGGTATCTGGTTTGAAATAATCTGAAGTATGGTTGAGTTTAAGACGGTATTTTTTCCAGATCGCATTGTCGAGCCTGGAATGTTTTGCGTCAGCACGTGCAGCTTTGACCATGCTGCGGTTGTGCTCTTTCTGCTTACAAAAAGATTCTGATATGAAAAGGAAAATTAAAAGAAAAAGAATGCCTGTCTTTAACATTTTATCAAAATATTGCGGAGAACAAGATACTTATTCTCCGCAATACGAAGAAGTTTAACCTACTAAAACTTCTTCGGCGGCAATCGACTGTATTTGTTGTTCTGTGTACGTAAACCTGCCTGTATTGGCAATGAATACATCTTTTTGTTCCAGCAGATCTTTATTGGCCAGCAGCGATTTTAAACTCACACTGCCAATAACATATTTGTAATCGTTTCTTGAGAAACGCTCCACGATATTTTCAACCTTCAGTTTGTCCAGCGTGTACTCATGTGTGTATCTCAGATAAACCTCAATATTTACATTGTCGGTATGAATTAAGCCGTTGTGCTGGTGGTATTTTTTATACTCATAACGGTATCCATATCTCAGCGCTGCAATGTCTGACAGTACAGCCGCACCTGTAGGGTGGCCACCGGCACCTTTCCCAAAGAAAAACTGCTTATCAGCAAATGCGGCCTGAACGGTAACGCCATTGTATTCGTTTTCTACATTGAACAGGAAATCATCAGACTTCACAAACTTTGGCAACACATAGGTAACCACCTGTTTCGTGCTGATCTTGCGTGCCGTAGGTACCAGTTTAATCTTGAAGTTCTTTTCTCTTGCATACTGGATATCATGTTCCGAGAGGTTCTGGATACCTACATTCAGGATCTTCTCAGGATTGATAAACAAACCATAGGCATGTGCCGTAGCGATAGCAAGTTTAAACTTGGGATCATAACCTCCCACATCCATAATCGGATCAGTTTCTGCAAAGCCCAGGTCCTGCGCCTGCTTCAGCGCCTCATCATAAGGCATGTTTTCATTAAATATTTTCGAAAGGATATAGTTGGATGAACCGTTGAAAATACCGCTGATACCATGCAGCAACTCATTGTCGTAATACTCCTCCAGGTTACGGATGATCGGGATACTACCGCATACCGCGCCTTCATACAATAGCGAAGTGTTATATTTTTCCTGTAACTCCACCAGTTCTTCGAGGTGGTTGGCAATCATCTTTTTATTGGCAGAAACGACGTGTTTACCATTGATCAGCGCTTTCTTTGTGATTTGGAAAGCTGCATCCGCATCGTCAATCAGCTCCACAATCGTATTGATCTCCTCATTGTTCAGGATCTCATCATGATCTGTCGTAAAGAGGTTAGCGTCAAGGCTCCGTTTCTTATCTGGGTTTTTGATGGCAATCTTGATGATCTCCAGGTTCAGGTCCTGACCACGGATAATATCGTGCAGTCCCTGTCCAACCACTCCAAAACCAAATATTCCAATTTTAAGTTTCTTACTCATTATGCTATTTTATGCAGTTTAACAATTTTTTTATTTGCGCTTTCCTTCAGGAAGGTCCCGATAATGTTGGTCAGGATATCCGTTTCGATCAGGAAGCCGTCATGGCCATAGGCCGATTTGATGCTGTGGAACTCAGCTCCAGGAATATGTTTTCCCAGAAATTCCTGTTCATTGATAGGGAAGAGGAAGTCGTTCTCAATCCCGATCACCAGCGTATTTGCTTTGATCTCTTTCAGTGCATCCACTACGCTTTTTCTTCCGCGGCCCACATTGTGGCTGTCCATGGCCTTGGTGAGGTACCAGTAGCTATAGGCATTAAACCTTTTGCATAACTTCTCGCCCTGGTATTTCTGGTAAGAAGCTGCGCGGAAATCGCCGGTTTTGTCATTTACACTCTCCACCTGTGTGGCGTTGTAAGCCTCGTAGGTACGGTAAGAAAGCAGGGCAATACTTCTTGCTGCCTGCAGACCCTTCATGCCGCCATCTGCCTGCTGGTTAAAGAAACTGCGGTCGGCAGTAATGGCCAGACGCTGACTCTCATTGAAGGCAATCCCCCAGGGAGTTTGAAATGCGTTGCAGGCTACCAGAATCAGATTATCAATTGCGATCTGATTGGAAATTGCCCATTCAGCAGCTTGTTGTCCACCCAGAGAACCACCAATCAGCACTTTCAGTTTGCTGATGCCCAGATGATCTGCCAGCAGCTGGTGTGCCTGTGCAAGATCACGGATGGTAAATTCCGGAAAAGAAAGATAGAAAGGATTTCCTGTCACCGGATCAACATCCAGCGGACTCGTACTGCCATAGTGCGATCCTAAAACATTGGCACAGATGATAAAGTGCTCCTCAGGATTGAACAAATAATTGACACCGAAGAGACCCTTCCACCAGTCGGCCACATCTGCATTAGCGGTTAAAGCATGGCAAGCCCAGATCACATTATCCTTTTTGGCATTGAGTTTACCATAGGTATGATAGGCGATACGCAATTCGCGCAGCTTTTTCCCGTTTTCTAATTTAAATGATTTTTTGTGATGGTATACGGCTGTTGATGACATTAGGTTATTCTGGTATGTAGAGTACAGAAAGTTGCAACTCTGCTGAGCGCTCTTCCTGCTGAATGATACAATGGATGATGATTGCTTAGTTATGGCAACAGCACATACAGGCGAAAGCTGCTGTGTGTAACATGACCTGATTCTCTACGCTGGTTAGCGATTGTTTTGTTTGTGTTTTCATTTGTCTAAATTTATCTTTCCAGAAAGCAATACGCTAACTGGTCAGGAATTGGCACCTTCTCCATAAGGGAGGGTTGCCAGTGGGTCACAGAGCCTGTCTCTCGCCACTTCTTTATAAATCAAACCTGTAAAATGCCGGGGTTGACTCGAAAAGCTTTCGCTTTATGTCCACAAATGTAAGGCAACTCTTTTTATTTTCAAAATATTATTCGGAAATTTTGATATAATATTGTATATGAGAATATTAACTCTTTTACTTTTTGATGTTGTGCTGCCTTTTTCTTTCATAAATTTCAAAAGACTGATCTGATCGCCTGATGGGCTCCTCTGATTTTCCGGAAAATACCATCTATAGTTATAGAAGTATGAATGACAAAATTTAATTCTGTGAGGCCTGACCTGACAAGTCAACACCTGAAACATTTTCCGGACAAAATGCACTTATTCCTGAGATCTCTCATCTGATGGCATTACTGAAGTTAATTTTCAGATCCTGTGCCGCAATAGTTTAGGATATAACAGGATTTGCCAGTACCATTTTTGGCAGGATTTATGTAAGTTGTAAAATCAAAAAAGACTTTTATGAAAAGAATATTAGTAATAGCAGCCATTTTATGCAGTTCATTGATGGTTTTACAAAGTTGCTCCAGCACAAAGAGTTCTTCTGCCAGTACAAACCTGAGAAGGGGAGCAGTAACAGGTAACTGGGTTTTAAACGACGTAACCTTTGAAGGTGTCCCTGCATCAAATGTGAGATCGCTGTTTAGCGAAGCTTCGTACAAATGTTTTATCGGAAGTACCTGGAGACTGACAAACAGCGGAAATGGTAGTTATACTTTACCAGGAACTGCAGATTGCCCTGCAAGAACACAAGACATTTTCTGGTCGGTAAGCACTGCTGATGAAACCTTCCAGTTTAAAAAACTAAATGAAGGCGACAAAGCGAAAAATGTTGCTGATGGTTACAGATTGATTCTGGCTTCAACATCCGGAGATCAGCTGATCCTGAAATCTCCTGTTGAGTACGGAAACGGACCAGCTAATATCGTTTTAAACTTTACTAAAGCTGCAAAATAGCAGCTCAGGAGCTAATCTCGATAGGGATAGTACATCTATATATATAAGGCCTGCCTTCAGAAATCCTGGAGGCAGCTTTTTTTTACAGGCAAAATTCTGTATTTTAATAAAATTAATACGAATAGGGAATAAATTTAATCCCATGTTCAAGTATTTCATTCTATGGCAAAAATTTCCATTATTGGTAGCGGTTTTTCTGGTTTGGCGGCCTGTTGTTTTGCAGCAAAAGAGGGACATCAGGTAACTGTCTTCGAAAAAAATAGCGCTATAGGTGGTAGAGCAAGGGTTTACAGCGCCGAAGGCTTTACGTTTGACATGGGCCCCAGCTGGTATTGGATGCCCGATGTGTTTGAAAACTTTTTCGCCGCCTTTGGTAAATCTGCTTCAGATTATTACGAACTGAAACAGTTGGATCCCGGCTTTCAGATGATCTTTGGCCAGGAGGATGTCATTGAAATACCTGCCAGCATGAACGAGCTGGAACAGATCTTCGAATCTATTGAGCCCGGCAGCGCCGTCGCCCTGCGCAAATTTCTGAAAGAGGCTTTGTTTAAGTATGAAGTCGGCATGAAAGACCTGGTGTACAAACCAGCTTTCTCCTGGATGGAATATGCAAATATGGATGTCGTAAAGGGCATGCTGAATGCCAATCTCTTCAGTTCTGTCAGCTCTTATGTGGGCAAATATTTTAAAGATAAACGTTTGGTAGCACTGATGGAATTCCCTGTGCTCTTTCTCGGAGCGATGGCGAATAAGATTCCGGCGCTCTACACAATGATGAACTACTCTGCTCTTGTACAGGGAACATTTTACCCTGTGGGCGGTATGTGCAAAATTGTGGAAGGAATGAAAGACCTGGCTGTCTCCTTAGGTGTAGAATTTAAAACCGGCATTCAGGTTGATCATATTGAAGTTTCAGGTGGCAGGGTCTCAGGCTTGAGAACAGGTGCCGGACTTTTTCCTGCCGACGGACTGATCGCGGCAGCAGATTATCACCATGTAGAACAGCATTTGCTGGATGCAGCCTACAGGAATTACGATGAAAAATATTGGGATAAAAAGACTTTTGCACCTTCCTGTCTGATCTTTTATGTGGGAGTAAGCAAAAAACTGAATAAACTGCTACACCATAACTTGTTTTTTGATGCTGATTTTGAACAGCATGCACATGATATTTACAGTACCCCGCAATGGCCGGAAAATCCGCTGTTCTACGTCTGTTGTCCTTCAAAAACTGACCCCGGAGTAGCTCCCGAAGGGATGGAAAATGTCTTTATCCTGGTGCCGGTGGCTGCAGGACTAAAAGACGATGAAGAAACCCGGGAGGGATATTTTGACGGAATTATCAAAAGAATGGAAAGTTTTTGTGGCGAAAGCTTTAAGGAACAGATTGTTTATAAAAAGAACTATTGCATTAACGATTTTACAGAAGATTATAACGCTTATAAAGGAAATGCCTACGGACTGGCGAACACACTCATGCAAACTGCAGTTTTAAAACCCTCCCTGAAGAACAAAAAGGTGAAAAACATGTTCTATGCAGGACAACTTACTGTGCCCGGACCGGGCGTTCCACCGGCACTGATCTCTGGTCAGGTAGCTGCAAATGAATTGGAGAAGTATTTTAAGAACACACAATTATGAAAGAACTCTTCGATCAGATATCTATAGCGTCCAGCACGATAGTGACTAAAACTTACAGCACCAGCTTTTCGCTGGGCATCCGCTGTCTGAATAAAAAGTTCCACAACGCCATTTATAGTATATATGGTTTTGTCCGTCTTGCAGATGAGATCGTGGATTCTTTTCATGGCTATGACAAGCAGGAGCTGCTGGCTGACTTTAAGACCGGAACCTACAGGGCTATAGAGCAGGGGATCAGTTTGAACCCTATCCTCAACAGCTTTCAGCAGGTGGTCAATGACTATGGTATCGAACGCGAGCTGACCGACTGCTTTCTGGCGAGTATGGAAATGGATCTCGACCAGACTGCACATTGTGAAGATTCCTATGAAACATATATTCTGGGTTCGGCAGAAGTGGTAGGCCTGATGTGTCTGCGGGTATTTACAGAAAATAACAGAGAGCTCTATCAACAACTGAAACCTGCTGCCATGAAACTTGGTGCGGCCTTTCAGAAGGTGAATTTCCTGAGGGATCTGAAGAATGACTATGAAGTGCTGGGAAGGGTTTACTTTCCGCAGGTTGATCTTTCCGTGTTTTCAGAGAAGGAAAAAAAGGAGATTGAACAGGATATTGAGGCCGACTTTGTTGCGGCATTAGCTGGAATTAAGGAGCTGCCGCGCAGTTCGAGGTTTGGGGTATATGTAGCATACATCTATTATAAAAGCCTCTTCAATAAGATTAAATCTGTATCTTCTGTAAATGTCATGTCTGAACGTATCCGTATTCCTAACGCCAAAAAACTGGGTCTTCTGGCAGGATCGTACGTCAAACATAGCTTTGGAATGATATGAGGTTAGTTTTGTTGATGCTGCTGTCCTTTTATACTTCCGTTCCTGAACTTAATGCCTGCCGCAAACTTTTGGATCAGTCGCTCGCAGATGAGAAGGCTGCAAATGTATTTTATTCGCAGCTCAAAAATATTAAACAGACAGATACACCGGTAATGGTGGGTTTTCAGGCGATGTCTGAGTTTATGCTCTGCAAACATATGATAAACCCGGTAAGCCGTGTCAGGCATTTTAACCGTGGAAAGAAACTCCTGGAATCAGCCCTGCAGAGGGACCCAGACGCTGCCGAACTACATTATTTCAGGTTAACTACGCAGAGCAATGTTCCCTCGCTGCTGAGGTACAGTTCAAATATCAAAGCCGACAAAAATTTCCTGATCAGTTACCTGAAAAATGAGCAGGCACACGCAGATCACGAATTATATAAAAGAATAAAAAACTATCTTTTGATCAATCCATACTGCAGTGCAGAAGAGAAAAACCTGATCAAAACATTATAAATACTGATAGAATATTGAATATGACTGAATACGTTTCACTGGTTGATGAACAGGATAATGAAATAGGGGTAATGGAAAAGCTGCAGGCACACCAGGAAGCTTTATTACACCGGGCGATCTCGGTGTTTATCTTTAATGACAGGAAAGAACTGCTCCTGCAGCAAAGGGCAGCGGAAAAATACCACTCTCCTTTATTATGGACCAACACCTGTTGCTCACATCCCCGGCCGGGGGAGGTGGTGATAGAAGCGGCCAACAGGAGGCTGATGGAAGAGATGAGAATGGCCTGTAATTTGACGTATGAGTTTAGCTTTACCTACAAGGCAGTTTTGACAGAGGAACTGACGGAGCATGAGTTCGACCATGTGTTTTTTGGCGAAAGCAATGAGACGCCTGTGCCAAATCCTGCTGAGGTGGCCGACTGGAAGTACATGGCCCTGGATGATATCGAAGCCGATATGGAGGAAAATCCGGGTGTGTATACAAGCTGGTTCAAATTAATGTTGGATAAAATAAAGAGTGTGAGAAATGACCATACTGATTAATATAGGAATTGTACTGATTACTTTTTGCCTGATGGAATGTGTAACCTGGTTAACACATAAGTATATTATGCATGGTCTGCTTTGGGTATTGCACGATGATCACCACAACAAATCGCCAAATTTCTTTGAGAAGAACGATTACTTCTTTGTGATCTTTGCCTGCATCTCCATGGGATTTTTCCTGCTGGGTACATTCATCGCGGGACTTAACTTTCTCTTTTATATCGGCGTGGGTATCACCTTATACGGACTGGCGTATTTTATGGTGCACGACATCCTGATCCATCAGCGCTTTAAATTGTTCAGCAGGACGAATAATTTCTATTTTCGTGCATTGCGCAAAGCCCACAAGGTGCACCACAAGCATCTGGGAAAAGAAGAGGGAGAGTGTTTCGGAATGCTGTTTGTGCCGTTAAAGTACTTCAGAGAGGCACTGAGGACTTCAAAATAGTCTACCCGACGCCAGCTTTGACATAAGTCTGACAGCTTAACAGGGCTGTTACGCAGCTATCTATTGATTTTATCTTACTTTTGATCTTTAATCAAACCTATGGATACCAAGCAAAAGTTGACTTTTATATTGAATGATGCCGGTCTGGCTCAGGAATTAAAAGATATCGCGTTAAAAGTCCAGCATAAAGAGAGAATTACATTTGATGAGGGTGTTTACTTATACGAACATGCCGAACTGGGTTTTCTCGGCGTCTTAGCCAACTATATCAGAGAAGTAAAACACGGTGACAGAACTTACTTTAATCGTAACTTTCATATTGAGCCTACCAACGTTTGTGTCTATACCTGCAATTTCTGCTCTTACTCGCGCCTGATCAAAAATAAGGAAGAGGGATGGGAAATGAGTGTGGATCAGATGATAGATTCATTGAAGAAATACGATGATGAGCCTGTTACTGAAGTACATATCACCGGTGGTGTGGTGCCTAAGCAAAATCTGGATTTCTATGCGGAGTTCTTCAGAAGAACTAAAGCTCACCGCCCCGGGCTTCATATCAAGGCGTTGACGCCTGTAGAATACTATTACATCTTCAAAAAAGCTAAGCTGAGTCATTATGACGGGATGAAATATATGCAGGAGGCTGGTCTGGATTCTATGCCGGGTGGGGGTGCAGAGATTTTTCATCCCGAAGTAAGGGAGAAGATCGCGAACGACAAATGTAACGCTGAACAATGGCTGGACATCCACGAGCAGGCGCATAAACTGGGTATGCGTACCAACGCAACGATGTTATATGGCCATATCGAGCAGTTCTGGCATCGCGTAGACCATATGGAAAGGCTGCGTCAGCTACAGGATAAAACGGGTGGTTTTCAGGCTTTCATTCCATTGAAATTCCGTAATCAGAATAACCAGATGGACCATGTGCCTGAGGTTTCTGTGATTGAGGATCTGAGGAACTATGCGATTGCGAGGATATATATGGATAACTTTGACCATATCAAAGCATACTGGGCAATGATCAGCAGACAAACGGCACAACTATCACTGAATTTTGGTGTGGATGATATCGATGGTACGCTTGACGATACCACGAAGATCTATTCTATGGCTGGTGCAGAAGAGCAAACGCCGGGTATGAGTACCAAAGATCTGGTAGAGCTGATCAAAAAGGTGAAACGCCAGCCCATAGAAAGAGATACGTTATACAATGTAGTTACCGATTATACTGATTTTGTATTTGAAGAAGATGTAAAACCACAGTTTTATAAGTTGCCGGTCATCAATTAATTAATGGATAAGGAATTATATATCATCCGTCATGGAGAGACGGATCTGAATAAACAGGGAATTATACAGGGCCGTGGTATCGACAGTGATCTGAATGATACCGGCAGGGCACAGGCTGCTGCGTTTTATAACTTATACAAAGATCTCCCTTTTGATAAAGTTTATACTTCAGCACTCAAACGTACACAACAGACTGTTCAGCAATTTATTGACGCAGGTCTTCCCTGGGAGAAACACCCTGAGCTGGACGAGCTGGCCTGGGGCGAATGGGAAGGGACTCAAACGAGTGAGCATACCATTGGTGCTTTCAAAGACATGACGGAGAAATGGCAGGCGGGCGACTTTGATGCGCATTTTGAAGGTGGCGAAAGCCCTAACGATGTGGCGCTGAGGTTGAAGGAGATCATCGAAGTGATCAAAAGCAGACCTGAGGAAAAACTAATCCTGGTATGTATGCATGGCCGCGCATTGCGTTTGCTGATGTGTCTTTTCAGTGGCAGGCCACTGTCGGCGATGTACGATTTCCCGCACCAGAATACCGGACTTTACAGAGTAAGTTTAACAGCTGATCTCTTCACGATCACTGATTCAAACAATACCGATCATTTAAATGGATAAGATTAAAATTTCTGCCGTTGCCTATACCAATACCAAGGCATTCATTTACGGCATTGAAAGTTCTGCAGTAGCAGAAAAGATAGATTTAAGCCTGGATATACCGGCGGATTGCGCTGCAAAGGTGATTGACGGATCGGTAGATATGGGATTGATGCCTGTGGCGGGGATTCCATTTGTCAGTAACGCACATATCATTTCTGATTACTGCATTGGCTCTGTAGGTGCTGTAAACTCGGTGTTTATATTTAGCAATGTGCCTGCAGCGGAAATCAAAACGCTGAAGCTCGACCCGCAATCAAGGACTTCCAATAACCTGGCGCAGGTGTTGCTGAAGTTCTATTTCAAAACAGAGTTTACCGTTACTACCGATCAGGATGCCGAAACTGATGCCATCGTATTGATTGGCGACAGGACTTTCGGTAAAAAGGATGATTATAACTTTGCCTATGATATGGGGGAGGAGTGGATGAACTTTACGGGATTACCATTCGTATACGCAGCCTGGGTTGCCAACAGGGAAATTCCGGAAGCTTTTGTTACGGAGTTTAATGCAGCGCTGAAAATGGGGCTGGCAAACCGTGCAGCTGTCTTGCAAACGCTGCCTCAGCATCCTCAGTTTGATCTTGAAGATTACCTGATGAACAAACTGGATTTTGAGCTGACTGATAAAAAGCGTGAGGCTCTGGCTTTGTTTTTAAGTTATATCAAACAACTGTAGCCTCGGTCTGAATGCTGCTTAGGTCATATTAGGCGGGGATAAGTACCCCCGCTTCGAGGATCGAAATCGCTTCTTCTGCCAGTTCATCGGTTAATCCGATCATGGAACTTGTCATCACCAAATTCTTTTTTAATTCTTGAGGTAGTGCATTCAGAGATTTATCATCATCAATGATCACAAGATTTTCATCAGAATGATCAGTTGAAGTGTACCAGCTTAAAATTTCATCTTTCCGGCTTAGATTCTGCTCATTTTTTGGCAGACGGTCAATGTCAGCTATAACTATACCTCTTCGGATAAAAATATCTTTCCATTCAGCAATGCTGTAACTTGCCTTATGGGATGTTGTTAAAATGATGGATGCGTGTGTATGATCAATTATTTTCTGCAGCGCCTGGATTGATTTCGGACTGAACACAGGAAATCCGTCCCGAAGAAATTCAGGCTTTTTCCAGGATTGCACAGGAACCATTACACCGTCTATATCCAATAACACATTCATCAATACAAATTTAAAAATTATTTCTAATAAGATATTATTCTCTTTAAAGTTTCTAGATCTACATCGTTATACGCTGCATCTTGCTTATTGAGATAACTAATTCTTAAAGGCGTATCCCAATCATTGTCATCAAACTCCACATTGTGCCATTCATATGCCCGTGTAGCATGACTCTTAAGTCCTGGCACTGATATGATACCAAAGTCCGTGATGAGTGACGATACATATCGATGATGCCCGTCTATAATCAGGTTGTCACATACTTTAATGTCTTCAAATTTGATTCCGTATCTCATTTTTTTACACATGCGACTTATTATAGGGGTACACAATTTGGTCTGAGTAGCCCTCAGATCAAATTCTTTTTTCTGTATAAATTGTCTGATATAAGTACTGTTAATCTGTTCCAATAGATTTTATATGAGGTTTAAATTTTTAAATTAATTTATCTACTGTCTGCAAACGTAATTCTGTTGGATTTAAAAGTCAATAATCAATTAATTTAATTTATATTAACAACAAGATAAGGGGGCTATTGATGGCTTCAGAGCTTGTTCTTGTTGCTTAAAAATCTCTATTTTTCAAAAAAAAGCCCAAAGCTTAACCAGAGGTAGTATATTTACATTTTTGTAACGTAATATATATTTTGGCTAAAGAAAAGACTAAGGAAACACCGTTAATGGGTCAGTACAATACGATTAAGGCGAAATATCCTGGCGCATTGTTATTGTTTAGAGTAGGTGATTTTTATGAGACTTTTGGAGCAGATGCGATCAAAACCTCTCAGATACTTGGCATTACACTTACCAGGCGCGCCAATGGCTCCGACAACAGCGAGCTCGCCGGTTTCCCGCATCACTCTCTGGATACTTACCTCTCCAAACTCGTGCGCGCAGGTCAGCGTGTAGCGATATGCGACCAGCTGGAAGATCCTAAAACGACCAAAACTATCGTAAAAAGAGGTGTAACTGAACTGGTTACTCCCGGTGTAGCAACCGGTGATAACATCCTCAACCAGAAATCGAACAATTACCTTGCTGCTGTATACTTTGATAAATCATCCATAGGTGTATCATTTGTTGATATCTCTACCGGTGAGTTTCACGTAGCGCAGGGAAATGCAGAATATATTGATAAGCTCCTGCTTGGTTTTAAACCTACGGAGGTGGTTTTTCAAAAGAGCAAGCGCCAGCAGTTTGTAGAGCAGTTTGGTGATAAATTTTACACGTATGCATTGGACGACTGGGCTTTTACCAGCGACTATGCCAATGAAATATTGAATAAACACTTCGAAGTCAGTTCTTTAAAAGGCTTCGGTGTAGATAAGCTGCAATCCGGTATTGTTGCAGCAGGTATCGTGCTCCATTATCTCAATGAAACGGAGCACCGCAACCTCAAACATATCTCTTCTATCTCGAGGCTGGAAGAAGATAATTATATGTGGCTCGACCGCTTTACGGTGCGTAACCTGGAGCTGGTGAGCTCTGCCAACGAGAATGCCATGACGCTTTTCAACGTGCTCGATCAGACTTCGACGCCGATGGGAGCAAGGATGCTGCACAAATGGATCGTGATGCCACTAAAGGAACTGAAACCTATACAGGAACGTCTGGGTGTGGTAGAGTTTATGGTGAAACACGAGGATCTCATGAGCAACTTCCTCACGCATATCAAACAGATAGGCGATCTGGAAAGGCTGATCTCTAAAGTGGGAATGCAGAAATGCGGCCCGCGAGAGCTCTGCCAGCTTAAGAAATCGCTGTACTCTATTGAAGAAATAAAAAACATTGCCCTAAATACCAATAACCCTTATCTGAAGCAACTGGCTGATCAGCTTGACCCTTGTCTCAGCATCCGCGAACAGCTGGAACGCGAGCTCCAGCAGGACCCGCCGGCTTTGCTGCTGAAAGGAAATGTGATTGC
The DNA here is from genome assembly GCF_026239695.1 of Pedobacter sp. MC2016-15. Taxonomy (GTDB): domain Bacteria; phylum Bacteroidota; class Bacteroidia; order Sphingobacteriales; family Sphingobacteriaceae; genus Pedobacter. Next base: position 240,116 of record NZ_JAPIVS010000005.1, read on the forward strand.
TGACGGTATTGATGAAGAACTGGATAAACTCCGTGCCATCTCGGTGGGGGGTAAAGATTACCTTGTAGAGCTCCAGAAACGGGAGGCAGCCAATACTGGCATCCCTTCATTGAAGATATCTTTTAATAATGTATTCGGTTATTACCTGGAGGTAACGCATACACATAAAGATAAAGTGCCTGCCGAATGGACGCGTAAACAGACGCTGGTAAACGCAGAGCGATACATCACTCCGGAGTTAAAGGAATACGAGGAGCAGATTCTTGGGGCAGAAGATAAGATCCAGATGATTGAGGTCCGCATGTACGAGGCCCTGGTAAAACAGGTGGCAGCCTATATGCGCCCGATACAGCTAAACGCTTACCTTACAGCGCAGCTGGATGTACTGCTGTGTTTTGCCCAGCTTGCCATCAGCAACCACTATGTGAAACCTGAACTGGATCGCTCTAAAGTACTTGACATCAAGGGTGGAAGACATCCTGTGATTGAAAAGCGTCTTGCCACTGGTGATGAGTATATCACCAATGATGTATATCTTGATAACGACAGCCAGCAGATTATTATCATTACTGGTCCGAACATGTCGGGTAAGTCGGCCATACTCAGACAAACAGCCCTCATCGTACTGATGGGGCAGATGGGTTCTTTTGTGCCCGCCAAAGCTGCCACATTTGGCCTGGTAGATAAAATATTCACCCGTGTGGGGGCCTCAGACAACCTTTCATCGGGAGAAAGTACCTTCATGGTGGAGATGAATGAAACCGCCAGCATCCTGAATAATATATCCGACCGCAGTCTGATTTTGCTGGACGAAATCGGTCGGGGAACGAGTACTTATGATGGTATCTCCATTGCCTGGGCTATCGCAGAATTTCTGCATACACATCCTTCGGCAAGGCCGAAAACCCTGTTTGCTACGCATTACCACGAGTTGAATGAACTTGCTGCAACAATGCCGCGGATCAGGAACTTCAATGTCTCTGTGAAAGAGATGTCCAATAAAGTGATTTTCCTCCGTAAACTGATCCCTGGTGGTAGTGAACATAGCTTTGGTATCCATGTGGCCAAGATGGCCGGGATGCCTCCAAAGCTCATCAGCCGCGCCAATGAAATCCTGAAGAAACTGGAAATTGACAGAACGGAAGGTCAGAGTATCAAAGATAGTATCAAGAAGGTACAGAACCAGGCCTATCAGCTGCATATGTTTGCCGTGGATGACCCTGTGCTGGTCCAGATCAGAGATATGCTCAACAACCTCGATGTGAATGTGCTGACGCCGGTAGAAGCATTGCTGAAACTGGATGAAATCCAAAGATTGATCAAACAATAATATGAATATACTTAACCTGCGCCGCCAAGACTCTCTCCACCTTGTGATCACCATGGCCGCGCTGGTCTTTCTATCTTCCTGCGGGAGCAGAAGGCCGGCCAGCTACAGCAACAGCACTAAAGCCGCAAAGGCTGCAGAAGCAATGGCTGATCTGAAAAGCAAATCATTGTATAAGTTTATTACCGACTGGACGGGTGTCCGTTATAAATTGGGAGGATTGGACAAAAGGGGCATAGATTGTTCAGGATTTGCCTTACTTTTGAACAGGGAGATTTACGGACTGGAACTCCCAAGGCGATCGAGAGATCAGGCAGAGGTAATCAAAGACAAAAACCCGGGACAACTAAAGGAAGGAGATCTGGTGTTTTTCTCGTTTGGAGGCAATGAGATAGACCATGTGGGCGTTTATTTGAATCATGGATTCTTTGTACATGCGTCGACAACACGAGGAGTAATTGTGGATGATATGAGCCTGCCCGCTTACCAGAATGTCCTGAAAAAAGCAGGTCCGGTAAAAAATTAAGTGATTTAAAAGACCATGAAACCGAAGCACGAGATTTCTTTCTGGACTAAATATAAAAAATTTGCTACAACCGAAATATTGATGTATCTTATTATGATCATAGGTATAGGGTTAGGGATTATTTTTCTGAGCTAAGTACAAAACCGACAACAAAAAATTGAAATTATAATGAAGTTAAATTTAATCCGCCCTCTTGCATTTTTTGATCTGGAAACCACCGGTGTCAATGTAGGCGCTGACCGCATTGTTGAAATTGCAATCTTAAAGGCCATGCCAGACGGAACTGAAGTGGTGAAAACTATGCGCATTCATCCTGAAATGCCTATTCCCCTGCAATCTTCACTGATCCACGGGATTTATGATGAGCATATCGCTGAAGCCCCGAAATTTTCTGAGGTAGCGGCAGAACTGGCCGAATTTATCGGCGATGCTGACCTTGCCGGATATAACTCCAACCGTTTTGATATCCCTGTGCTGCTGGAAGAATTCCTGCGCGCAGGTGTAGATTTTGATATGAGCGACAGGAAGTTTGTAGATGTACAAAATATCTTCCACCAGATGGAGCAGCGTACCCTGCGTGCAGCATACAAGTTCTATTGTGATAAAGATATTATCAATGCACACTCTGCAGAAGCTGATATCACAGCAACCTATCATGTATTGCTGGCACAGCTGGAGCGTTATGAAAATGCAGACTTTGAGGACAAACAGGGTAACATTACGCAGCCGGTAAAAAATGATGTACATGCCTTGCATACCTTTACAAATATGAATAAACCGGTAGACTTTGCCGGCAGAATGGTATTCAATGATAATGGAGAAGAAGTATTCAACTTCGGAAAACATAAAAACCGTTCTGTAGAATCTGTTTTTGATTCGGAGCCAAGTTATTATGCCTGGATGAAACAGGGTGATTTCCCGTTGTATACAAAAAAGAAACTGGAAGAGATCTGGTTGAGATGGAACAAAAAGAAAGATTTGGCAAGGGCTGCAAAACATCAGACACCAAAACCTGCGGAAGCTGCGAGATCTAATGAAGGGGTAAAACATGCAGACCATGTGAAGTCGGCCGAAAATGCCAAATCAGGCGATGGCGCTAAGGGTGCTGAAAATAAAAATTCCGGTCAGCCGAGGAAATCATTCCAGCAGCAGCCGAAAAAAGAAAAACCTGCCGTTGAAGTTACTTCTGACATGCTGGAGCAGCTAAAAATGAAATTTGGAAAGTAATCTATTTTAATGAATAAATTGATATTAGTCAGCCTCATCAGTACGATGGGGCTGTCTGCATTTGGACAACAATCATTACCTGTACCCGCGACTGTGCAGCAGGCCTATACTAAAGGAACAAGGGATATCAGCGGCAGACCGGGAGCAAAATACTGGCAGAACACGGCCGATTATGACCTGAAGGTTAGTTTCGATCCCTCAACACGTATCTTAAAAGGTACGGTTGCCATCAGTTATAAAAACCAGAGCCCGGATGTGCTGAAGGAACTCTGGTTTAAGCTTTATCCAAACTTGTATAAAAAAGGTGTTCCCAGAACTTCAAAGATCGCAGAGAAGGACCAGAATGAGGGAGTAGTGATCAGTGCGATGGAACTGAATGGCAAAACTATTGATGCCTCAGCGATCAACATCGATGGTACAAACATGCATACTGCGATTACACCACTGGCACCGGGAGCCACCGCAAAATTGAATATCAGCTACCAGTATACGGTAAACAAAGGTTCCCATACCAGAACGGGACAGGTAGATGAAGGAGCATTTTTCATTGCTTACTTCTTCCCGAGGATCGCTGTGTACGATGACATTGACGGATGGAACAAGTTTCCGTATCTGGGTGATGCCGAGTTCTACAACGACTTCTGTAACTTCAAGGCAGCTGTAACGGTGCCGGGCGACTATGTCCTTTGGGCTACGGGCGACCTCACGAATACTAAAAGTGTGTTCAACCCTGCAATTGCCGGCAAGATTGCGCTCGCTGAGAAGGTGGATTCTGTAGTGAATGTGATCAGCCCTGCCGATCTGGCTTCAGGAAAGATAACCTCAGGAAAGGGTAGCCAGACCTGGAAATTTGAAGCGGAAAACGTGACGGACTTTGTATTTGCCCTCAGCAACCACTACCTCTGGAAATCCAGCAGCCTGGTGGTAGACCCAAAGACAAACAGAAGAACACGCGTAGATGCAGCGTTTAATGCCAGCCATAAGGACTATTATGAAGTGATCGACTTCGCGCGGAAGACTGTAGAGGCCATGAGTTACCAATTCCCTAAATGGCCTTTCCCATACCAGCATGAGACTGTTTTTGATGGCTTAGACCAGATGGAATACCCAATGATGGTGAATGACAACCCCACATCGAAACGTGAGGATGCCATTACGCTGACCGACCATGAGATTTTCCATACGATGTTCCCCTTTTATATGGGCATCAATGAAACCAAATACGGATGGATGGATGAAGGCTGGGCCACGATAGGGGAATGGACGATCTCTCCAATGATTGATTCTTCAATTGTGGATGACTACGGAATCTCCGCTACTTCAATATCATCGGGTACCAGCAGTGATACCCCTATCATGACACTCACCCCGGATCTGAAGGGCGTAGCATCTTTCACCAATTCTTATCCCAAACCAGGTTTGGGTTATCTCTATATCAAAGATTATCTCGGCGACGAGCTCTTTACCAAAGCATTACATCACTATATTGAGCAGTGGCATGGTAAACATCCAATGCCTTTTGACTTCTTCTACAGTATGAACGAAGGTGCCGGCAAAAATATGGACTGGTTCTGGAAACGCTGGTTTTTTGAGGGCGGCGTGAATGATCTTGGTTTGGTATCCGCTGAGAAAACTGGCGGAGGTTATACCATAAAGGTAGAAAATAAGGGAGGCAGACCGCTGCCGGTAGACCTGAACCTGACCTATTCAGATAACAGTACACAAAAACTACACCAGTCGGTAGGTGTCTGGGAATTGGGAGAAAAAGTGATATCAGTTCCTTTAACCACCACAAAGAAACTGAAACGCATTACTTTGGGCAGCTCGCATGTGCCTGATAAGTTTGATAACAATAACTTTCTGAACGTCAGATAAACCTTATTCTCCTGGTTGACCCGGAAGCTGTTTGATAAAATCAATATTCCGGGTCAGCCCTTTAAATTTTGTACGTTTCACGGCTGAGTTCTTAAATATCTTTGAGAACACCTCCTCAGTAATATCCAGCCAGTCTTCCCTTTTCATTTGCAGCAGATTTTCATTAGGCTGGAAAGCTGGTTCCGTATGCGGGGCAGAAAACCTGTTCCAGGGACATACATCCTGGCAAATATCACAGCCAAACATCCAGTTGTCCATCTTCTGGTCAAAACTTTTGGGGATCTCCTCCCGTAGTTCAATGGTGAGATAAGAGATACACTTGTTTGCATCAATAATAAATGGAGATAGAATGGCATCCGTGGGGCATGCATCGATGCACTTCGTACAGGTACCACAATGGTCGGTGGCGAAAGGTTCGTCATAACTCAGGTCCAGATCGATGATCAGCTCTGCCAGGAAAAAAAAAGAGCCGCTTTTTTTACTGATGATATTGCTGTTTTTTCCTACCCATCCAATGCCCGCACGTTTCGCCCAGGCACGGTCCAGCACCGGCGCCGAATCTACAAAGGCCCTGCCGCTCACTTCACCAATATGCTCATTGATGAAATTGAGTAACTGGAAAAGTTTGTCCTTGATCACTGTATGGTAATCTGCACCATATGCGTATTTGGAGATCTTTGGTGCATTGGGATCGGCCTGCTGCTCTGCAGGAAAATAGTTGAGCGTGAGCGAGATGACCGATTTGGCGTCGTCTACCAGCAGCCGGGGATCCAGGCGTTTGTCAAAATGGTTCTCCATATAAGCCATCTGACCGTGGTGACTGTTTTTGAGCCATTTCTCCAGTCGGGGCGCCTCTTCTTCCAGGAAATCTGCTTTGGCAATACCGCATTGCATAAAACCCAGGCGAAGTGCTTCGTCTTTGATCAGCTGGCTGTATTTTGCGGCATTGTTGTACATCTTAGCTGCAAAGGTAAGCTTTCGTTTGAAAACCTTTTGCGGATAGTTTTGTTATCTGAATGTAACCACAATCTAAATTTTATGGAAAATACAGATCCCAAACACTCGGAAAACCCTGATGGGAACGCAAAACCGGTAGAACATGATTATGCAAAGCATGAACAGGACCCGGGGCCCTCGCCCCAGGCTGTAAATGAAGACAATGACAAAGGTGCCGGACCAACAATGAAATGGATCATTCCGATCCTGATTATTATCCTTGCCATATTGTACTGGATATTCTTCAAAGACCGACCATCAACAAACTAATAATGATCAAGAAACAAAAAAGCCAGCTTTAGCTGGCTTTTTTTTATTTCAATAGTTTTACCTGGTATAAATCTCTCCGTCGGTCCTTCAGGATCTTTACCGTACCAAAATGGTGCAGCTCATCCAGCAGGTGCAAGTCAACATCCACCACCAGCATCATTTCTGTATTTGGCGTAGTCTCTGCCTTTACTGCATTGGTAGGGAAGGCAAAGTCGGAAGGCGTGAAAACGGCCGACTGTGCGAATTGGATATCCATGTTGTTTACCTTAGGCAGGTTACCCACACATCCGGCAATTGCCACATAACATTCGTTCTCTATCGCACGTGCCTGTGCACATCTGCGCACGCGTGTATATCCATTTTGTGTATCCGTTAAGAAAGGCACAAAGAGAATCTGCATCCCCTGATCGGCATAAAGCCTGCTCAGCTCAGGAAACTCCACGTCATAGCAGATCAGGATTCCGATTTTACCGCAGTCGGTATCAAATACCTTAAGTTTATCGCCACCCACCATACCGTAGTATTTCTGCTCATTCGGCGTAATATGTATCTTTCTGTATTCTTCAGTTTTTCCGCTCCTGTGGCACAGATAGGTAGCATTGTACAATTTATTGTTTTCCAGGATCGGCATACTGCCTGATATGATATTCACATTGTAAGAAACAGCATATTCCTGGATCTTCTCTACAATTTCTGCAGTCAGTTCGGCAAGCTTGCGCATCGCCTCCATTTCAGGCAGGTGATTATAGGGTTGAAGCAGAGGTGTGTTGAACAATTCCGGGAACATCAGGAAGTCCGACTTATAGCCACTCACTGCATCTACGAAAAATTCTACCTGCTCATAAAAAGCCTCCATATCCGGGAACAATCGCATCTGCCATTGCACCAATCCAATGCGGATGGTCTTTGCTGAGCGTGCCGAGGCATCCACTCCCTGGTAGTAAATGTTGTTCCATTCGATCAGGGTAGCAAATTCCTTAGATTCGTGATCTCCCGGCAGGTAGTTTTTTAATACTTTACGTACGTGGAAATCATTGGAAATCTGGAAGGTTAGCGTAGGGTCATAAAGCTCTTTGGCTTTCACTTTGTCAATATATTGACGCGGACTCAGTGTTTCTGCATGCGAATGGTATCCCGGGATGCGACCACCTGCGATGATACTTTTTAAGTTCAGACTCTCGCAAAGCTCTTTCCTTGCTTCGTATAACCTGCGGCCCAGACGCAGTCCGCGGTATTCCGGTGAAACAAAGATCTCGATCCCGTACAGCGTATCACCATTAGCATCATGTGTAGAAAAAGTATATTTTCCGGTGATCATTTCATAAGTATGTTTATCACCATACTCATCATAATCTACTATTATAGACAGCGAGCAGGCTACCACCTTATCATCAACAGCAATACACAACTGACCTTCGGGAAAAAGCTTCAGTAGCTTAGCGATCGTTTGCCTGCTCCATATTTGTCCCCCCAGCGTATCGTAAGCCTGTTCCATCGACTCTTTCAGGTCGGCGTAATCCTCAAGAGTTAGTTTTCTTGTTTCAATATTCATTGTAAGCGTTATTTTTTTATGGATGGTGCAGAGATCGTGCCCGGATGTCTGAAAGCGCTAAAAAAGACGTCCTGACTGTGCCGCAAAGGACCTGCCCAAATGTTTGTAGGCCGCTTCCGTCACTTCTCTACCACGTGAAGTACGCATCATATAACCCTCCTGGATCAGGAAAGGCTCATACACCTCTTCAATGGTACCTTCATCTTCGCCCACTGCCGTGGCAATCGTTTTAAGACCTACAGGACCACCCTTAAACTTGTCGATGATCGTCAATAGAATCTTATTGTCCATCTCATCCAGTCCGTGCTCATCTACATTCAATGCCGTAAGCGCATACTTTGCAATTGCCGTATCAATCGTTCCATTGCCTTTGATCTGCGCGAAATCACGTGTACGTCGCAGCAGGGCATTCGCAATCCTCGGCGTACCGCGGCTTCGGCGGGCAATCTCATAGGCCCCTTCTTCCGTAATCGGCGTTTTCAGGATCTGTGAGGATCGCAGCACGATCGTCGTCAGCAGTTTCGCATCATAGTAAGCCAGACGCGAGTTAATACCAAACCTGGCACGCAAGGGAGCAGTCAGTAATCCTGAGCGCGTAGTAGCGCCAACCAGTGTAAAAGGATTTAACGTAATCTGCACGGAGCGGGCATTGGGGCCACTCTCCAGCATGATATCTATTTTGAAGTCCTCCATGGCAGAATACAGATATTCTTCTACCAGCGGACTCAAACGGTGTATCTCATCAATAAAAAGGATATCTCCCGTTTCCAGACCTGTCAGCAATCCTGCCAGATCTCCGGGTTTATCCAGCACAGGACCGGAAGTAACTTTAATACCTACACCCATTTCGTTGGCCACGATGTAGGAGAGCGTAGTTTTACCCAATCCCGGGGGGCCATGAAGCAGCACATGATCTAAAGGTTCGCCACGCAGTTTTGCGGCCTTCACAAAGATCTTCAGGTTTTCCATGATCTTTTCCTGACCTGTAAAATCCTCAAATGCCTGTGGACGCAAGACTTTCTCTATATCCCTTTCTGCAGGGCTCAGGCTTTCTGAAGAAGGATCAAGGTTTTCGTTCATGATGTAAAGTTAAGATAAAAACTTTGCTGCCGGGAGGGCATCTTTGCTGCCATTGGAATAATCGTAAAACCCTTCACCCGATTTTATGCCTTTTTTACCCGCCATCACCATATTTACCAGCAGAGGGCAAGGCGCATACTTCGGATTCCCAAAGCCTTTGTGCAGCACATTCAGTATCGCCAGGCAGACATCCAGTCCGATGAAATCCGCCAGCTGCAGTGGCCCCATCGGGTGAGCCATCCCCAGCTTCATCACCGTATCGATCTCCGCAACCCCGGCAACCCCTTCAAATAAACTGAAGATCGCCTCGTTGATCATCGGCATCAGGATACGGTTGGCAATAAAGCCCGGATAATCATTCACCTCTACCGGTTCCTTGCCCAGTTTACGCGAAAGCTCCATGACATCTGCCGTAGTTTCATCTGATGTCGCATACCCGCGGATTACCTCCACCAGTTTCATCACCGGTACAGGGTTCATGAAGTGCATCCCGATCACCTTTTGGCCCCTGCAGGTTACCGCGGCAATCTGTGTAATAGAAATGGACGAGGTATTGCTGGCCAGAATCGCCGAAGGCTTGCAGTAGGTGTCCAGCTCACGGAAGATCTTCAGTTTGAGCTCCAGGTTTTCTGTAGCTGCCTCTACCACCAGATCTGCCATTGAAACGCCGTCCTTCAGCTCCGTGTAGCTATGGATGCGTGCCAGTATATCCGTTTTTTCTTCTTCCGTCAGTACACCCTTAGCTACCTGACGGTCAATATTTTTAGCAATAGTGTTTAATCCTTTGTTCAGGCTTTCCTGGCATATATCCACCAGGTTCACCTGATAGCCAAACTGGGCGAAGGTATGGGCAATGCCATTACCCATCGTTCCAGAACCGATGACTGCAATTGTATTCATTTTATATCTCTTTCTATGGTGCAAGTCTGTTGATGTTCCACACGCCATTCTCCTGCGTATAGGTAATCCTGTCGTGCAGGCGGCTGGAGCGTCCCTGCCAGAACTCGATGTGCGAGGGCTTCAGGATATAGCCTCCCCAGTGCTCAGGACGCGGAACTTCCTTATCGGCATAGGCCGATGTAAGCTCCTCTACGCGGTTTTCCAGCACCTCGCGGTCCGGTATCACTGCACTTTGGGGAGAAGCCTTGGCGCCGATCTGGCTGCCCTTGGGGCGGGAGTGAAAATAAGCAGTAGATTCTTCAGCAGACACCTTGGTGATCGTCCCCTCAATGCGCACCTGGCGTTCCAGTTCTGCCCAGAAGAATACCATCGCTGCCTGTGGATTCTCCTCCAGCTGGCGTCCCTTGTTGCTGGCATAGTTAGTGTAAAAAACAAAGCCATTGTCGTCAAAGCCTTTGAGCAATAATATACGTGCCGTGGGCTTGCCCGACAAATCCGCCGTGGCCAGCGTCATCACATTTGGCTCATACAATTGTGCCTCCAGGGCCTCTTTAAACCAATGCCCAAACTGCGCTACCGGGTTTTGGTCAACATCCGCCTCTGCGAGTTGTGCAGAGCGGTAATCTTGTCTCAAATTTTGAATACTTTCTTTAGTCAGCTCCATCTGACAAAAATAGGTTTTAGTTTTTTTAAAATTATCAGTAATTTTCGGAATGATAAGTCGACTGGCACCTTCAGCAGGGAAACTGCTTATTTCTGAACCATTTCTGAATGATCCTAATTTTGCAAGGTCTGTAGTTTTACTGACGGAGCACAGTGAAACCGGCACCCTCGGCTTCGTAGTCAACCATCCAAGCCTCCTGATGGTGGATGATCTGATCGCAGATTTCGGTGGCAAAAACTTTCCGGTATTCTATGGTGGCCCCGTAGCAACGGACACGATTCATTTCATCCACCGTTGTCCCGACAGGATCACTGATGGTGAAGAAATCAGCAAGGGCATCTACTGGGGCGGCAATTTTGAAACACTGAAAACGCTGATCGGGCAGGGGGAAGTGTCTAATGAAGAGCTGAAATTCTTTGTAGGTTATTCCGGATGGGGAGAGCAGCAGCTGCAGGATGAAATCGAAGCGAATACCTGGATTGTGTCAGATCAATACGATTCTGATATGCTGTTCTCTGCCGATGAGGAGCAGTTATGGAAGGATGTGATCATCCATCTGGGTCCAAAATACGCCCACATCAGTAATTTCCCGCAAAACCCCAACTTAAATTAGTCATAGTACTCGGATTGGAATTGGAATTGAAGCAGGAAAAGGTATTGGAATGGGTTAAGCACCCTGCATAGGATAACCTTTTCAAAAAAAACAAAACTCCTTTATCGATGCCTTATGCTGTTCTTCAGCAGCATACAGCATCGATAAAGGAGTTTGTTTTTTTAAACGTAGTTGCTAGTTAAATATTAAGAAGCGGAATAATTAACCCTCCAGCGTAGCTGCTGACTCTTCAACAGCTTGTCTCAGCTGATCTTTATACTCCTGCATCTGAGCTGCAAGTGATGAATCTGCTGTAGAAAGTATCTGTACCGCCAGTAACCCTGCATTCTTAGCTGCATTCAGTGCAACAGTTGCTACAGGTATCCCATTTGGCATCTGCAAAATTGACAAGATAGAATCCCATCCGTCAATAGAATTGGATGACTTTACAGGAACTCCAATAACAGGAACTACTGTAATTGAAGCTACCATGCCCGGCAAATGCGCTGCGCCACCTGCGCCAGCAATAATTACTTTTATCCCTCTGCCAGCAGCTTCTTTAGCATAGGTAAACATTCTCTCTGGCGTGCGGTGTGCAGATACCACCGTCATTTCAAATTCTACTCCAAATCCTTTTAAAATATCAGCCGCGTCGTTCATGATATGTAAATCAGACTTGCTGCCCATAATTATTCCTACTTTCACGCTCATTAAGATATTACTTTTAGTGTTTCTTTGATATAGTTTGCTTTTTCAATAGCCGCTTCACGGTTCTGGTCAACGATTGTAACGTGTCCCATTTTTCTGAAAGGCTTCGTATATTTCTTGCCATAGAGATGTACGTAGACCCCCTCAAGTGCCAGAATCTTCTCCATACCCTGGTATTTTGCCACCCCTTCATGACCTTTCTCACCCAGCAGGTTAATCATTACTGCATTGCTGATCGAACGCGTATCGCCCAATGGCAAGTTAAAGATCGAGCGAAGATGCTGACCAAACTGTGAAACATAATTACCCTCGATCGACTGGTGCCCGCTGTTATGCGGTCTTGGTGCCAGCTCATTTACCAGTATCTCACCATTCCTCGTAATAAACATCTCCACTGCAAGCAGTCCCGTGATGTTCAGGGCAGCAGCAATATTTTTCGCGATCGTCTCGGCACGCTCCTGGATATGATCCGGATAGGTAGAAGGAGAGATCAGGAACTCTACCAGGTTAGCCTCTGCATTAAACTCCATCTCTACGAGTGGGAAAGTCTTCACCTCACCATTTGAGTTCCTTGAAACGATCACCGCAATTTCTTTTTCAAAATCCACGATCTCCTCAATCAGGCAGTGACTTTCAAAAGCACCCTCAAGATCTGCCGCAGAGTTGATCCTCATCACGCCCTTGCCATCATAACCATCCCTGCGCTGTTTCAGCATATAAGGAAATGGAATATGTGAAGTTAGCATATCTTCTTTAGTATTTGCCAGCTGGAAAGGAGCTGTAGGAATATCATTTTCCTTGAAGAACTGTTTCTGAACACCCTTATCCTGGATCAGCCTGATCACCCGCGACTGCGGATATACCAGTTTGCCCTCTTTTTCCAGTTGTTCCAGCGCTTCAATGTTAACTTTTTCAATTTCAATTGTAATTACATCAGCTTTTTTACCGAATTTATAAACTGTATCGTAGTCGGTAATTGAACCACACTCAAAGTAATTCGCAATGTGTTTACAGGGAGCGTCAGTATCAGGATCCAGAACCAGTGTAGTCAGGTTATAATTAATAGCTTCCTGAATTAACATTCTGCCTAATTGTCCCCCGCCTAAGATCCCCAATTTTGAATCACTTATTTGTTTTGCCATATCGATATGAAAAAGTTATGCTTATTTTGCACAAAAATAACAATATAAACGGATTTGATGGATGCAGATGCTATAATAATTGGTGCAGGGGCCTGTGGATTGATGTGTGCGGTGCAGGCCGGATACCTTGGAAAGAAGGTAGTTATACTCGAAAAAGCGAGTAAAGCAGGTGCCAAAATATTAATCTCAGGAGGAGGAAGATGCAATTATACCAATTTGCTTGCCAGTGATGAACAGTTCATTTCCGGGAACAAACATTTTACTAAATCCGCTTTCACACAGTGGACAGTTGCCGATACCATCAGTTTTTTTGAAACTTATGGTATTGAGGGCAGGGAAAAAACCCTGGGACAACTCTTTCCTGCCGACAAGAATGCTAAAGCTATTGTAGATATGTTTACAGCGCTGTGTCACGATCTTGGGCAGGAGATCAAATGCGATACAGATGTTACTGATATCGTCAAAGGCGATGAAAGTTATACCGTCGTTTATCAGCGTGCAGGAAAAGCATATTCCTTGAAAGCAGCAAAGGTAGTCATCGCTACCGGCGGACTCCCGATTCCCAAGATGGGCGCCAGCGATTTCGCCCTGCGTTTTGCAAGGAAACACGGACTCAACATTGTGGAGACCGCACCTGCACTCGTGCCACTTACCATTACCGGAAAAGATGAAGACTGGTATGCACAGCTCTCCGGCAATTCTGTATTTGTAGAAATCAGCAATGACAGAATCTCCTTTGAGGAAAACATCCTCTTTACACACTGGGGCCTCAGCGGACCTGCAGTGCTGCAGATCTCCTCTTACTGGCGTGCCGGCGAAAGCATCAATATTAACCTGCTGCCCCATGAAGAGATAGCCCTGCTGATAGAAGAGGAGAGAGCCGCCAATGGGAAAACCCTCCTCTCAACCTTGCTGAACAGATACTACCCCAAGAAATTTACCGATGCCCTCGGCAAATTCCTGCCCCTGGCTAAGACCGTAGCTTCCCTGACCAAATCTGAAATGGAAACAATCCATTCTACCATACATTTGTTTAAGGTAAAACCTGCGGGCGATAAGGGATATGACAAGGCCGAAGTGATGCGCGGCGGCATAGACACCGCAGAGCTGTCGTCAAAGACCCTGGAAGCAAAAAAACTTCCCGGACTCTATTTTGGCGGTGAGTGTGTAGATATAACCGGCTGGCTTGGGGGGTATAACTTCCAGTGGGCCTGGGCTTGTGGTTTTGTCATTGCGCAGGGCATATAATATGAACGAAACAGAGATCTTAAAACATTACTGGGGCTTCAGCTCCTTCAGACCCTTGCAGGAAGATATCATCAGCTCCGTCATGAACGGGCAGGATACCCTTGCGCTGCTGCCAACCGGCGGCGGGAAATCCCTGTGTTTTCAGGTGCCCGCATTGGCGAAGGAGGGCATCTGTATTGTAGTTTCCCCATTGATTGCCCTTATGAAAGACCAGGTGGAGAACCTCAAAGCCAAAGGCATCAACGCCGTGGCCATTTATGCGGGCATGGGCAAGCGCGAGATCGATATCCTGCTGGACAACTGCATCTATGGACCTGTCAAGTTTCTGTATTTATCCCCCGAACGACTCCTGTCAGATCTCGTGAGAACACGGATTTCCTACATGAATGTCAACCTCATCGCCATCGATGAAGCACACTGTATCTCCCAGTGGGGATATGATTTCAGACCCCCATACCTTCAGATCAGCTCATTAAGAGAAATCCATCCCGATGTGCCATTCATTGCACTTACCGCTACTGCTACCGCTTTCGTCAGACAAGATATACAAGAGAAGCTCGAGCTTAAAGATCCAAAGGTATTTGTGCAGAGCTTTGCACGTAAAAACTTAAGTTATGTCGTTTTTGATCTCGAGGATAAGTACAAAAAACTCATCGGGATCATCAATAATGTGAAAGGCAGCGGATTGGTGTACGTACGTAACAGGAGGGAAACCTCTGAAGTTGCCCTGTTTTTGAAGAGGAATAATATTTCGGCAGATTTTTATCACGCCGGACTCGATAAAGACGAGCGCTCCCGCAAGCAGGCCGGGTGGAAGGAGAATAAGATCCGCGTCATGGTGGCCACCAATGCATTTGGTATGGGCATCGACAAACCCGATGTGCGTTTTGTGGTGCATTTGGATTTACCGGAAAGCCTTGAGGCTTACTATCAGGAGGCCGGACGTGCCGGGAGAGACGGACGCCGTTCTTATGCCGTGCTGCTCGCCAATCAATCTGATCAGATCGCCCTTAAAGCTAAGTATACTGATAGTTTCCCTTCGGTGGAGGAGATCAGGAAAACCTATCACTACCTAGGTTCCTACTTTCAGCTCGCCTACGGTGCCGGTGCGGGTGTCAGCTTCAGCTTCGACCTCGCCGATTTCTGCAAGCGTTATCAGCTCGGCGTGATCAAAACCATTGGCGCACTTAAATTTCTGGAGCATGATGGCTATCTCACTTTGTCAGAAAATATATTCCTGCCCTCAAGGCTCATGTTCACCGCCGGCAATGAAGATGTATATCGCTTTCAGATCGAAAACTCAGGCTACGATCCCCTGATCAAAACAGTTTTAAGATCCTATGGCGGGATGTTCGACCATTTTGCACCCATCAGCGAGAGCGACATCGCCAAAAGGCTGGGCATCTCTTTCAATGATGTCGTGCGGCAACTGGGTACGTTGCAGGAGCAGGGACTGCTCTCATACCTCCAGCAAAGTGACCAGCCACAGCTACAATACCTGATGGCCCGGGTAGACCAGCTGCACCTCGATACCGATGTAAAGTACATCGAACTGCGCCGGAAGATCCAGGCGGAGCAGATCAGCGCCGTCCTGGCTTATGCAGGCACGCCGGTATGCCGCAGTATTCAACTGCTGGCTTATTTTGATGAGCCCAACGCCGATAAATGTGGGGTTTGTGATGTCTGTCTGGCGGAGAAGAAAGCAGAGGACCTGGCAGAGCTGAGCGACAAAATAGATTTTGAAATCGCTACCCTGCTGCAGACCGGATTAAGGCCCCTGGATGAGCTAGTTCAGGAAGTAAAGACGGGTAGCGATCAGGAAAAGCTGAACCGCATACGCGAACTGCTTGATGCAGGTAAAATTAAAACTGATGGCAAAAACTATTATCTTTGATTTAATGTTCCTTCAAATATGAGAAAAACAAACCTACTCTACTTATTAGTTCTTCCCGTACTTTTTACGGCATGTAACTCCAAATGTGTTGAAGATCTCGGTATTCATTCTACCAGAGAGACTACAGTGAAACCTTTTGATGAAATTAAGCTGAGCGGCCCTATCAGGCTGGTGATGCGTCAGGACAGCAGCTTTAAAGTAAACGTTCAGGCAGACTCTGCGGTCATAGACCTCGTAAAAGTAAATGTAAGCGGACATGAGCTGGAACTAAAACTGGATGCCAAACAGTATTGCGGTAAGGACTCGATCATTATCAGTGCCGGTATCGGGGATCTCAAAAAACTTAAAGCTGATGGCGCAGGCCATATCTATACTTCTTCCCTCATCAACGTGAATGAGCTGGAAATGAACTTATCCGGTGCAACGTCGCTGATGATGCAGATGAATGCCGGAAAACTGAGCACCACTACAGATGGTACAGCAAACCTGGCACTATCCGGACAGGCAAGTGTCTACACCCTGAAAAGTAAGGGTGCGGTAGACCTTACCGCCTTTGATTTTGTAACAGGTCTTTCTGATGTCAATGTCGAAGGGGTAGCCAGGCTAAAGATCAACGTGCTAAACGAACTCAAGATCAACAGCACAGGTTCGGCAACGATCAGTTACAAAGGAAATCCTAAAGTAAATGAGAAAAAAACAGGTACATATAAACTGGAGAAAGTTAATTAAACCCATATTTCTTCTGCATCAATGGAACCTAAAAATGACAAAAAGCTAATTCGTTCATGGGCATTTTTCGACTGGGCAAATTCGGCTTATAACCTGGTTATTACCTCCACGATATTTCCGGCATATTATACCATAATTACTTCAGATAAAAACGATCAGACGATTGACTATGTGAATTTTATGGGTTTCAGATTTATCAACTCTGTACTCTATAACTATGCCCTGGCTTTTGCCTTTCTTGTCATTGCAGTATTGTCGCCCATCCTGTCCTCCATAGCAGATACCAGGGGCAACAAGAAGCTGTTTATGCAGATCTTCACCTATATCGGATCGCTGGCCTGCTGCGGGCTTTACATTTTTGAAATTGATACCCTGCAGATCAGTATCGTGCTGTTTATGCTGGCCGCCTTAGGTTACTGGGGCAGTCTCGTATTTTACAATGCCTACCTGCCTGAGATCGCTAGCCTTGAAACACAGGACAGCGTAAGCGCCAAGGGATATGCTTACGGATATATCGGAAGTATCATCCTGCAGCTGATCTGTTTTGTATTTGTATTTTTCCCCGGCATCTTTGGTTTATCGGGCGAAGCCCAGGCATCACGTCTTTCCTTTCTGCTGGTAGGAATCTGGTGGATGCTGTTCGCCCAGATCCCTTTCAGGAACCTGCCCAATGGCAAGCCGGATCCGCAGAAAGCCAAAGCGAACTGGCTTACCGGTGGTTTTGCGGAGTTAAAGAAAGTATGGAGGCAACTGCAGCATATGCCTTATCTTAAGCGATTTCTGACGGCATTTTTCTTTTACTCGATGGGGGTGCAGACCGTCATGCTTGTTGCCACCATTTTTGGTGAGAAACAACTGCATCTGCCCACCTCCAAACTGATTGCAACGATCTTACTGCTCCAGTTTGTCGCCATACCGGGAGCCATGCTGATGTCATGGTTATCCCGCAGATATTTCGGTAATGTCAAAGTACTGATTGGCGTTGTGATCATCTGGATCGGCTGCTGTGCCGGAGCCTATTTTACCACTACAGAAATGCAGTTTTATGCACTCGCCGCAACAGTTGGCCTGATTATGGGAGGGATACAATCTTTGTCCCGCTCTACCTACTCCAAGTTTTTACCGCAGGAGAGTCAGGACCATACGTCCTTTTTCAGTTTCTACGATGTGACGGAGAAAGTAGCATTGGTGATCGGGATGTTCAGTTTTGGCTATATCGAAGAATTTACGGGCAGCATGCAAAACTCGCTGATTGCCCTGGCTTCGTTTTTTGTCATAGGACTCCTATTTTTGGTGCTGCTGCGCAAAGTAGAGCCTGGTACGGTGGCGGCGCCGTCCAACAACTAAATACAAAAATTATTAGATGAAAGTAGACTTATTTATCCCTTGTTTTGTCGATCAGTTATATCCTGAAACCGCATTCAGCACCATCAAACTTTTAGAAAAGGCAGGATGTGAGGTCAGCTATAACCCTGGTCAGACCTGCTGCGGTCAGCCGGCTTACAATGCCGGGTACTGGGAGCAGGCCAAAGAAACGGGAAATAAATTTCTGAACGACTTCTCCGGATCCGATTATATCGTTGCGCCTTCTGCCTCCTGCGTAGGAATGGTGAAAAATGGCTATAACGATTTATTTACGAACTCCATGGTACATAACAAATGCAGGACCCTGCAGGGCAATATCTTTGAACTCTCAGACTTCCTGATCAACGTGCTGAAGAAAGATTACTTCGGCGCTGAGCTGGAAGGCAAGGCTGTGTACCACGACTCCTGCAGCGGTCTGCGCGAATGCAAGATCAGGGAGGAGCCGCGACTGCTGCTGGAAAAGGTTCACGGACTGGAGATGCTGGAAATGAAGGATACGGATATGTGCTGTGGTTTTGGCGGTACCTTTGCGGTGAAGTTTGATGCCATTTCATCGGCAATGGCGGAGCAGAAAGTGAACCATGCCCTGGATCAGGATGCCGACTATATCATCTCGACCGACTTGTCCTGCCTGATGCATTTGCAGGGCTATATCGACAAAAATAATCTCTCTGTAAAAACCATGCACCTTGCCGATGTACTGGCAAACGGATGGCTGGAAAGTACCGAGTATTAAAACAAGTTATCCACATCCTTCGGCAACTTTTGAGCGCCTGCGTTTTTAACTCAATATTCTTTTTTCGAGTGGGTTGCGAAACGCGGGAACTTAAGCATAACTATTTTTTTGTGTCTGCAGGTAAACAATCTGTCACAATCCGGGGCTTCTTTTCCACTGGTGTTGATAACATTTAGAATCATTCCACGTCAGAATTTGCATTTTTGATCTCCGCCAAAACAGGTCGGCAAGACCGCTGCTTGGCACATTTTAAATCTTCTAACATGAGCACAAAAAGAATCATCAAATTCGAAAAAGACGATTGCAATCCATGCAACATGGTTTCAGAATACCTTGACAGAAAAGGTGTTGTCTACGAAACAATAAATCCATTCAACCAGCCGGAGCTGGCGATGCAGTTCAGAGTACGTTCCGTTCCTACGGTAATCCTGGTAGAGCAGGAGCAGGAGCTGCAACGCGTGATTGGCTTCAAACCAGAGGAATTATCGGCATTGCTGGCCAGTTAAGCATTCAAAGTAGCTGAAGCCAATGACCTGGATTTATTACGACAGTAAAACGGGGAACGTAGAGCGTTTTGTGAACCGGTTAAAGCTGCAGCGCGACTGGCGCGTGCAGAAGATCGGTGATTCTTTCCAGCCGGAGTTTGCCGGGCACCTGATCACTTATACCACAGGCTTTGGGGAAGTACCGCTTTCAACGCAGCGTTTTCTTGAAGAGAACAGCAGCATGATCAAGTCGGTCACCTCAAGCGGCAACAAAAACTGGGGTCCCAACTACGCAATGGCAGCAACAAAGATCTCTGCACAGTTTAACCTGCCGGTGCTGATGCAGTTTGAGCTCTCGGGCACAATGGCAGACATTCAACAATTTATTGACAATATAGAGGGCTGATAGATATGGTAACTAAAAAATGGATCTTGTTGAACAACGAGATCATGGTAAAAAACGACGACGAATTTAGCCTTCACAAAGATAAAGAAGCTGTACGTTCGTACTTTCTTGACTTTGTAAACAAAAACACGGTTTTCTTTTATACGCTGAAAGAAAAAATCGACTACCTGATTGAGCAGGAATATTATATCGACTTCTACCAGTGGTATACTTTTGAGCAGATGCAGGAAGTGTATGACTCGGTGTACGCCAAGAAATTCAGGTTCCAGTCGTTCATGAGTGCATTCAAATTCTTCCAGAGTTATGCACTGAGGGACGACAGCGGGGAGAAATTCCTGGAGCGTTATGAAGACCGCGTAGTAGCGGTATCATTGTTCCTGGCCAGGGGCGATGTAAAACAGGCGCTGGAGTACGCAGAGATGCTGATCAACCAGGAATACCAGCCGGCAACACCAACGTTCCTTAACTCAGGTAAGAAACGCTCAGGTGAGCTGGTATCATGTTTTCTGGATGAGATCGGGGATAACCTGAACGGTATCGGCTATGCAATTGACTCGGCAATGAAACTTTCTTCTATCGGAGGAGGTGTATCTTTCAACCTGTCGAAAATCCGCGCCAGAGGTGAATCGATCAAGGATGTTGAAGGCCGCGCAGGTGGTGTGCTGCCAATCATGAAAATCCTGGAAGATACTTTCTCCTATGCCAACCAGCTGGGCCAGCGTCCGGGAGCAGGTGCGGTATACCTGAACGTATTCCATACGGATATTGAGGAGTTCCTGGATTGTAAAAAGATCAACGTGGATGAGAAAGTAAGGATCAAATCGCTCTCCATCGGTGTTGTGGTACCTGATAAGTTCATGGAACTGGCCGAAAAGGACGAAGCTTGCTACCTGTTCCATCCACATACGGTATTAAAGCAATACGGCAAATACCTGGATGAAATGGATATGGACGAGATGTACGAAGAGCTCGTGACCAATCCGGCAGTGAAAAAGAAAAAAGTGAATGCCAGACACCTGATGGTGAAAATTGCGCAGACACAAAAGGAAAGTGGATATCCTTACCTGTTCTTCAAAGGGAATGCAAACAGGGGACATGCATTAAAAGATCTTGGTAATGTGAAGTTCTCTAACCTGTGTACCGAGATTATGCAGATTTCGGATGTTTCTGATATCGAGATCTATGGTACTGAAGATAAAATCCGTTACGGTATCTCCTGCAACCTGGGGTCACTGAACATTGCTACGGTAATGGACAACAAGAGGATCAAAGAAGCGGTGAAAACCGCAATGCGCTCGCTGACTATCGTTTCTGATATCACCAACATTGCAATGGTGCCTTCGGTACAAAAAGCAAACAAAGAGCTGCATAGCGTTGGTCTGGGTGCCATGAACCTGCACGGTTTCCTCGCCAAAAACTTCATCATGTATGAAAGTAAAGAGGCGCTGGATTTCTGTAATGTGTTCTTTATGATGGTGAATTTCTACTCACTGCAGAGCTCTATGGAGATTGCCAGGGAGAGAAAAGAAACTTTTGTAGGATTTGAGTCTTCTGAGTATGCAAACGGGAATTACTTTAACCAGTACATCACTAAGGACATCGTTCCTGTAAATGATAAAATCGCTGCCTTGTTCGAAGGTGTGGAGATCCCTACGGCGGCCGACTGGACGCAACTGATGAATGATGTGAAAGAACATGGTGTTTTCCATGCTTACAGGCTGGCTATCGCACCAAACCAATCTACATCGTACATCATGAACGCAACGGCTTCTGTAATGCCTGTAGTGGATGTAATTGAGGTAAGGGAGTACGGCGACAGTACCACATATTACCCGATGCCATACCTGGATAACGATAATTACTTCTTCTATAAATCGGCCTATGATATGGACCAGAAGAATGTTCTGCGCCTGATCTCAGTGATTCAGAAACACGTTGACCAGGGGATTTCGACGATCCTGCATACGAATACGAAAGATACTACGCGTGATATTGCCAAGTACTACATTTATGCGCATAAAATGGGATTAAAATCCCTGTATTATACCCGTACACGTAAAGCAGGAATTGATGAATGTGTGTCTTGTTCAGTGTAAACCAATAAATTAAGAAAAACGATGAGCAATTATAAAGCGGTAAACTGGAATACACCTGAGAATGATTACGCCGGCATGTTCTGGGAGCAGAACTTACGCCAGTTCTGGGTGGATACAGAATATATACCTTCAAAAGATATTGATATCTGGAAAACTCTGGCTCCGGAAATCCAGGAAGCATACAAGAGGGCATTGGGAGGGCTGACGCTGCTGGATACGCTGCAAAGCCATACTGGTATGCCGAAGTTGCTGGACCATATTGACGGTCTGCAGAACAAGGCGGTATTGTCTTTCATGTGTATGATGGAGGCTATCCATGCCAAATCTTACTCTACGATCTTTACTACGGTGGCAACTACAGCGGAGATCAATGAGCTGTTTGAATGGGTAGAGAACAATAAGCTGCTGCAATTTAAGGCTGCTACGATTGATAAATATTACAGAAAGCTGGATGCAGATAAGGTGAGCAATGAGACGCTTTTCATGGGTCTTGCAGCGTCAGTGCTGCTGGAGACTTTCCTTTTCTACAGTGGCTTCTTTATGCCGCTGTGGTTATCAGGGCAGGGGCAGATGGTGGCGAGTGCTGATATCATCAAAAAGATCGTGGCAGACGAATCTATCCATGGGGTATTCGTAGGGCTTCTTGCGCAGGATGTTTACAAAAAACTTCCGAATCCGGAAAAGAGCAAAGCTGAACTGGTAGAGCTGTTGATGGAGCTTTACGAAAATGAGTTGAAGTATACTGATGAGTTGTATACTGAAATAGGGCTTACAGCTGACGTGAAGGAGTATATCCGTTATAACGCCAACAAGGCGATGATGAACTTAGGTTTTGAAGAGATATTTGAGGTGAAAGCTATTAACTCAATTGTATTGAATGGCTTAAATGGTGAAACTACTCAGCATGATTTCTTCTCCAAGAAATCTACGAACTATGAGAAGAGTACGGAGGTGATCTATCTGAGGGATGAAGATTTCCAGATGGATGCAGATCCGGTATTCTAAAAAAATACTGCTTTTAAAGCCCGCCTGAGTAAATCAGGCGGGCTTTTTGTTTAGAAAACAGCTTCAAATAAGGGCCAAAATACCCCTGACATTATTATTGTAATTGATTACATTTGTTTCATATACAAATATTTAATGCGCTTTCTACTGGGTTTCCTTTTATGTCTGATTACGTTTACCTCGCAGAGCGAAGTGATAGTGATTGGGAAAAAATTGCCTTATGAGAGCCTTGGAAAATCTGTAACATACTTCAGGGATCAGCAGGGAAAGCTGACATTGCAGGAGATCATCTCGGCAGACCGGAATCATCAATTCTCCAAATCCAAAGCAGATGTTTTAAATTTCGGTAATTCCAAAGACGCCTGCTGGATAAAAATCTCTTATAGCAATCCGGTTGGGGATGCGGCGCATCTGGTTATTGATAACTCCAATATTGAGGAGATAGATTACTATGCAGAAGCTACACCGGGCAAATTTGCGCATATCCATACGGGTAGTATTGCGCCGATAGATCCTCGTGTGGTCACCGGGAGTAAGTATATTTTTAATTTACCTGAAGATGTACAAGGTGATCAGGTACAGGTAGTTTATCTTCGTCTAAAAAGCAATAATATATTGCTGGCACCGGTCAAGATCGGGCTTTCACAACATCTGATCTCAGGAATCGACCGCATTGACAGGTTTGAATCTATCACGATTGGCATTCTGCTGGCGCTGTTTCTTTTCAATGTTTCAGTGTATATCAAATCCAGGGATCTGACTTATCTTTTTTACAGTGTACGCATTCTGGCGCTGGTGACTTACCTGGTATGTTATTTCCTTGGCTACGCATATCTGCTGGGTCCTGATGCACGGTATTGGATCAATACGCATCCGCATGTTTTTCTGGGCATAGGCTCTCTTGCGGGAATTGCTTTTTCCTACAGGTTCCTCACTGTGGAGGTTACGCTGCCCTGGGCTGCTAAATGGCTTTATCTGCTTGGGGCAGGTTGGGTTTTTCTCAGTGTTGTTTCGCTGCTGGGCTATAAAAGTCTGGGTTCTGATATCTCACAGCTGCTTTCGCCGGTAACGATCATCGGTTTATGGGGACTGGGACTCTGGGCTTACCTGAAAGGGTATAAGCTTGCGATGTATTTTGTGGTTTCCTGGTCCTTTGTCTGTATCAGTACAATTGGACTGGTGCTGAGTCTGGCAGGCATCATTCCCTATTACGATAACTTCCTGCATTTTGTACCGCTGGGCTTTATCTTTGAGTTGCTGATGCTTTCGCTGGCTCTGGGCGACAGGTTGAAGGAGATGAAGAAGCTGCGTCTGCAGGAACATGGAGACAAACTGAGGGTGCAGGAGGAGAACTTGTATCTGATCAGCAGCCAGAATGAGCGTCTGGAGCGGATTGTAGAGTCGCGGACACGTGCACTGAAAAAAATGGTGCAGTCGCTCGAAGCAGCAAATGCGGATAAAACACGGATATTTTCGATTATAGCGCATGACCTCAGAAGTCCGTTTAATAGCCTGATCAGTCTGTTTTCTCTGAATGATATGGATCTGCTGACTTTCGAGGATGTGAAGATGCTGCTGAATGACAGCAGGAAGAATATTGATAACATCCACAATACGCTGAATAACCTCTTATACTGGGCGCAGAGCCAGATGAAAGGGATTACTACTGCACCTTCGAGGTTTAACATCAGGGCGATGGTAGAGGACCTGATTATGGTGTATCAGCCACTGATCAACAAAAAGGATATCAGGATTGACCTGGTGGTGGATGACGATTCGGATGTTTATGCCGACCTCAATCAGATCAACCTGGTCGTGCGAAACCTGATAGATAATGCAATTAAGTTCACACCGCTGGGATACTATATCCGGATCAGAATATGGGGCAGTGTCAATCATATCTTTATCGATATCTGTAATCCTGTGACGGATGTGATGAATATCGACAGGTTCGTCAGTAAGGAACATCATGAACCTTCTTATGGCACTTCCAATGAGCGTGGGGTAGGACTTGGACTACACCTTTGCCGCGACTTTGTAGCCAAAAACAAAGGGGTGCTGAAGGTAAGCAAGGAGGAGGAATGTGTAGTGCTGCGCTTCAACCTGCCAAAATTCGAAGATGAATCTCCTTCAGCAGTGCAAGTGCAGCACATGGAAGAGGTTTAAGGCTATTTCTTATTGAACATCCTGCTGAGGTTGGGCTTGATTCCGATCGTCAAAGGAACGGCGTTAAATGGTCTTCCTCCAACATCTCCAAGGCCATGCATGAAGCTGGATTCCAGAAATAGGTTTGCACCTCCAAGATTGAATTCTACACCGGCTCCGGGTTCTATGATTCCCATGTGGTTTGTCTTGTTGTTAAGAAGGACGGTATTAGTCGCCTGGTCGACTGCAACCCTTGGTGTGAGTATAAATCCTCCGCCACCATTAACGAAGCCGTAGAAGGCCACTTTTCCAATGATTCTTCTGTAGCCAAGTCCGACAGTGAGTAAATAGGTGGTTGATCTGCCTTTATCAAGCTTGTAATTAAACTCGGGATCGGTATCCAGATCATCATAGCCAAATACGTGGAGGCTGAACTTAGGGTAGAGGAAGATTCCGCCTTTACCATTTCCCTGACCGAGGCCAATGTTGGCCCCAATGGTGGTAGAGAATTTTGGTCGCATAAAATCACTGGCTGATCCCATAGGGAAGGAAAATCCAAAGCCGCTCATGGAGTAAAATTTGTCGATGCGCGGAGGAAGATCTTGACTGAAGGAATGGGTAGAAAACGTCAGAAGGAGGAGGGCACTTAGCAGAATACGGAGGTAGATTTTCATGTATAGAGTTAGGGTGTGGTCTTACAACACCATGTTTGTATTTATGTTTAAATTGATGTACTTCTTAGCCGTTTAAGGTGGATTTTTTTGTAGTTTAGCTTTGTCTTCAGCTTCTTAACTCTGGAGGGTATAATTGTAAAAACAGAATTATATTTGGCATTTTTAGAGTTCGGAATTTAATTCTGTGTGTACATTTAAATTATTGATATTCTGATATCTAAATATATTGAGATAAACTATTGATTTCTTTAAGCCCTCCTTCAGGATTGCTTTTTATGTCTAAATGCAGAATAAAATTCTGATTGAGTTATTTATATGCTTTATTACAGTGTTTTATATATCTCAATTCAATTAATACTGCTGTCTCTTGTAAGCGGCGGAAAAATCGGTTCTCATGCCCTTGAATTTTTCTACAACGGTAGCGATAAACTCTTCGTCGAGGATCTGAAATATTTCATTTACGCCTCCTCCACTCAGGTCGAGCTCAGACAATTTGTAACTTTGCTCCAGGCTTCCCTGTTCAAATTTGATGATGTATTTTTGGTTCATATTGAACAGGGTGATCTTGCATTCAGGGTGTGGCAGTTCGGCTATAACTCTCATAAATATGGAATCTGTTTTTTGGATGATAAATGGCCAAATCTAACAATATTACGCATGGTTTACACCGATGTATAATCAATTACTTAATTTTAGCATTTTAAGTTTATCTATAACCATGGCTGAAGATTTAGTAATTATAAAAAGTGAAAGTAAGGAGCAGCAATACCAATCACTGTTGCCGCAGATTGAAGGATTGCTGACCGGAGAAGATGATCTGATCGCTAACCTGGCAAATGTTGCTGCCGCGCTGAAAGAGCAGTTTGGCTGGCTTTGGATTGGTTTTTACCTGGTCAAACAGGATGAGTTGGTTCTGGGGCCATTTCAGGGGCCTGTGGCCTGTACCAGGATCAGGAAAGGTAAGGGTGTGTGTGGTGCAGCATGGTTGGAAGCTAAAACTTTTATTGTGCCGGATGTGGAGGAGTTTCCGGGGCACATTGCATGTAGTTCTGCATCGAGATCAGAGATTGTGTTGCCGCTCATTAAGGATGGGGAAGTTGTAGGGGTGTTGGATGCGGATAGCGCGGATCTCTCAGCCTTTGATGAGGTAGATCAGGAGTACCTTACAAAAATTATTGCCCTGATTAGCTTGTAGGCATTACAAACAAATCTCTCAGGCGTATGTTTATTAGGGAAATCTATAAGCATATGAAAAACGAGAAAAACATCGAAATATTAAAAAGTAAAATCGAAGACGTAAGGATCTGTCTGTTTACTACTGTTAGCGACAAGGATGAATTTTCCAGTCGCCCGATGGCTACAGCAAAAGTTGAAGAGGATGGTAGTATCTGGTTCTTTACCAATGAGTATTCATTAAAGTCTAAAGAGATTTCTAAGGAGAATCAGGTTATACTAGGCTACAGTGATCCTTCTTCCAATACCTATGTCGCGGTTAATGGGGTGGCTGAATTGGTAGATGACCGTGTGAGAAAGGAAGCCTATTTCTCGGCTCCTGTCAAAGCCTGGTTTCCTGATGGTATTGATGATCCGAGACTGATATTGATTAAAGTTACGCCGGAGACGGCAGAGTATTGGGATGGTACTTCATCAAAGATTGTACTTGCGTTTAGTTTGTTAAAAGCTATCGTTACCGGTGATCAGCCTGATGCAGGAACGCATGATAAGATAAATTTTTAATCACTTAAACTGATCTACATTCCTTAAGCTGACCAACGCTTCTTTGGTAGATCAGACTCTTTAAGCTATCCAAAGCTGCGCAAAAAAAGAGCCCTGCCTTATTGATGCTGTATGTTGCTGAAGCGCAACATAAGGCAATCAATAAGGCAAGGCTCTTTTTTTAGTTTGTCCTGTAGCAGGGTGGCTTTGCAGGGCTTACTTTGAAAATTCCTTGTCAAGGAATTTATAACGAGCTGTATTGCTTTCTGTTTCTGCTTTTGTATTAATGTCCAGGTTGATGTAATTTGTCTGATTTCCAGTGTTGATCTCCGGCCAGTTAGGTAATCCCTTTGCATTTGGGTTGCCGGTTTTTACGAAGTTAGCGAAGTAACCCAGCATCGTATCCGAGACCTTCTGATCATCTGCGGTCCAGGCATACACCTTGTTACGGTGGAGATTTCCGAGCGCGTATTCAATTTCAAAGGCGTGAGGCGCCCCTTTTGGGATGATAGGTTTTTGGGTGTCGGCACCTTCTTTTCCCTTCGTGAATCCCCCTGCCAGACCCGGCACAGCGCCCTTCATACTTTCGGTCATTGCAGGTTTTGATTTTGAGAAGAGGTATCTGTATACAGGTTTATTGCCGGTTTTACGATGGAGGTCGGCCCATTTCCAGGTACTGTACACAATAAAGCGGTCGCTCGACAGAGCCGTTGCCGATTCCACAACCTCTTCATCTGTTTTGCCGGGATACAGTTGCATCACCTCTGAGCTCTTCTCCTTGTATAGGTCCTGGATAGCTTTGGTATAGTTTTCGGGGGTTGGTGCAGCGTTTTTAAGCACCCCCTGGTAGGATATTTCGGCAGAGTTCCAGCCTGCAAGCAAGGGTACCTGTGCCTGTTTGCCAGCTTCGAATGTTTTTACCGGCAGCTCCGGGAAGAAATAACCATCAACAGTCGTTGTGGCACCACCCATGTTGTTCTTGTAGGCCACATCAAGGAGTTCGGTTGCCGGGATTTTGCGGAGAGCGTCCAGTGAGTTTGCCCCGATTTTTGCTGCAAATGCTTCGCCCTTGCTTTCTCCTTCGGCTTTCATTACTGGTGCCAATGTAGGATAGATAGCGGCGCCACTTTCACCGATGGCACCCGCAAAAAGACCCTTGCTTAAAGGAGATGCCATCTGGGCAAATACAGAAATAGATCCTGCAGATTCACCTGCAATCGTTACGCGCGAAGGGTCACCTCCAAAGGCCGCAATGTTTTGCTGCACCCATTTCAGCGCAGCATTTTGGTCCATGTAGCCATAGTTGCCGGAGGACTGATGTGCTGATTCCTTGCTGAGCTCAGGATGGGAGAAGAAGCCGAAAATCCCGAGACGGTAGTTTACGGTTAAGGCCACAATGCCTTTTTTGGCCATGCTTTCCCCGTCGTAACGCGGTTCAGATCCGTCGCCCGCAATCAATCCGCCGCCATAAAAATAAACCAGTACCGGGAGGCGCTCCTTGCCGGTTTTCGCTGGGGTCCATACGTTCAGGTAAAGGCAGTCCTCGCTGCTGCTTTCAGCCCTGAAGCCCATGTCGCCGAAAACGGGTTTCTGCATGCCCTTGTTGCCAAACTGATCCGCTTTGCGGATGCCTGTCCAATTTTGCACAGGTTGAGGTTCTTTCCACCTCAGGTCGCCCACTGGTGGCGCTGCGAAAGGAATACCCTTGTAGACACTGATGCCTGATCCTTCGGCGCTGCCTTCAAGGATGCCATTCGCTGTAGTGACGCGTACGGGCTTTGCTGTCTGCGCATTTGTGCGCAGGGAGATAGTTGTGCAGCATAAAGCCAGCACGATGGCTATAGTTTTTTTCATAAGTACGATATAGAAGCTGTTAAGATTTTCCCAGTGCAATGATCTCTTTGCCTTCGATGACCCTTCTGGCGGTGCCGAGATTGACCGTCTTGATCATTGCCCGACCCAATTCATTCATTTTAGCAAAGCCCTGCGGGTATAGGGCACGCCCAAGTGGGAACATCCAGGAGATGTATTTGTAGAAGGAATGTGTTTTAGTGAGGTTAGGTGTAGGCAGGATAAAGCCTGGTCTGAAAGCGTATACCTGTTTGAATGGCAGTTTCATCAGGTCATTTTCTGTTTTTCCCTTTACTCTGGCCCAGTGCATGCGGCTTTTTTCAGTACTGTCGGTGCCCGCTCCGGAGACATAACAAAAGGTCATTTCCGGGTTCAGGCGGCTCAGGGTATGGGCAATGTGCATGGTGAGGGTATAGGTGATATGGTAATATTTGTCTTTATCAATTCCGTTGGAGCTGATTCCCAGACAAAAGAAGCAGGCATTAAAACCTTTCAGCTGTGATTCAATCGTAGAGAAGTCGTAAAAATCATCATGGATAATTTCTGTTAATTTAGGGTGGCTGATACCCAGGGGCTTTCTGTTGATGATGGTTACAGCCTCAACTTCAGGAGCCAGCAGACATTGATGGAGAACGCCTTCCCCAACCATACCTGTGGTACCTGTAATTATTGCTTTGATAGGAGTAGTCATGATGTTTGTCTTTGTACTAATATACTTTTATTATATGCCCTTATCAAATTTG
The DNA here is from genome assembly GCF_026239695.1 of Pedobacter sp. MC2016-15. GTDB lineage: Bacteria > Bacteroidota > Bacteroidia > Sphingobacteriales > Sphingobacteriaceae > Pedobacter. The sequence continues at coordinate 270,068 of NZ_JAPIVS010000005.1, forward strand.
TATGTAACTATATCAATAGATGAATAATAAATGGAGGCGAAAATTTATATTCGGTTGAAAATCAAAAAACCTTAACAAAAATTATCTACATGTCTTTATTTTCTGCTCAAATACGATCCAGGCTGCCGCTGTTGATCGTGTTCTCTCTATTATTGCCCTTTCAAAGGAGCGCCGCACAGCAGCCCTTTCAGTTTGAAAAGGGTCTGGTTGTTGGAAATGCGTACCACTATGGTCGTGAAGCATTGTATACGGATCAGCTTGCCTGGACGATGTACAATGGCAAACTCAATACGCCGCAGGAAGGTGCAGAATTTGGTAAAGATGAAAAGGGTCAGTCACTGCAGTGGAAGCTGTCTGTGGCTGATACAAAGAAACGCTTCATCAACATGGGCAGCCGGAATGCCTACCTGTATCTGACCTATACAGCTGATAAAGAACAAACAGCTTTACTTAATATCAAAGGTAATAGCGCGTTGTATTTCAATGGAGTATTGCATACTGGTGATCCCTATGCGTTGACCTGGATGTACATTCCCGTGAAACTCAGGAAAGGATTGAATGAGTTATATGTGCGGGGTCAGAATATCAGTGCTGCCCTGTCATTTCCGACAAAGCCGGTTACGCTGAATACTGAAGATGCCACGCTGCCGGATGTGGTTGCAGGGAAAAATAACAGTGTCCTGCTGGGCGCAGTGGTGGTCATCAACAGTACCAATGCGGTCCTGAAAAACCTGTCTGTACAAACTGAAGCAGCAGGAAAAAAAGCTTCCACAGGCATCCCGGACGTACTTCCTATGACAACAAGAAAGGTGTATTTCAGAATTGATGGTTCGGGAATGACTGCAAAATCTAAGTACAGGACCGTGCTTAACCTTAAACAGGGCAGCAGGCTAATGGATACAGCATCGGTTGTGATGGAGTCGCTGGCTCCTTCATCGTCTTATAGAAATACGTTTATCAGTCAGATTGATGGTAGTTTACAGTACTATGGGGTGACGCCGAAATTGGGAGTAACCAAACCAGGTGATGCGCTGTTTTTCTCTGTACATGGTGCAGGTGTAGAAGCTATTGGACAGGCTAAGGCTTACAAATCGAAGGACTGGGGAACGGTGGTTACACCCACAAACCGCCGTCCGCGAGGGTTTAACTGGGAGGACTGGGGCAGGCTGGATGCACTGGAGGTCTTAGGACAGGCAACGGGTTTGTTCAAACCGGATTTGCAGCATATCTACCTGATGGGACACTCTATGGGCGGCCATGGTACCTGGTTTCTGGGGGCTACGTACCCGGATAAATGGGCTGCTATTGCTCCCTGTTCGGGATATCCGACACTGAAGGGTTATGGTTCTGCAGATGGGTTGATTCCTGAAACAGGAAGCACGCCACTGGAATCCATGCTGATCAGGGCAAGTAACCAGAGTGATGTGGTTAAACTTGCGCAGAACTACAAATCGCTGGGGGTATACGTCTTGCATGGGGACTCAGACAAGGTGGTTTCTGTGGATTATGCCCGCCAGATGAAAAAAGTGCTGGCCGACTTCCATCCGGATTTCAGCTATTATGAATATCCGGGTGGTGAACATTGGTTTGGCGACCAGAGTGTCGACTGGAAGCCAATCTTCGACTTCTTTAAATGGCACCAGCTTAAAGCCGATAGCAGTGTTAACCGTATCGACTTTACAACGGCCAATCCCGGGATTTCTTCCAAATACCACTGGGCAGCGGTGATCCAGCAGGAAAAGCCTTTGGAATACAGCCGTATCCAATTAACCAGGGGAAGTAAAGAACTCAGCATCACTGGTCATACTGAAAATATCGCTTTGCTAAAACTTAACCTGAACGAATTTGCTGCGGGAAAGACCTTAAAGCTGACGATTGATCAATCTGATTTAAGTTACACTACCAAAACGGCATCCGACAGCATCTACCTGCGTAAAGAAAACAAGGCTTGGGCATTGACAGCTAAGCCTGGCAGCCATGACAAAAATCCTCTGCGTAATGGTACGTTCAAGGAGGGGTTCAATCACCGGATGGTCTTTGTATATGGTACGGCAGGAACAGCCCTGGAAAACGAATGGAGCTTAAACAAGGCCAGATATGATGCTGAAACCTGGTACTACCGTGGTAATGGGGCAGTGGATATTATTGCAGATAAAGCTTACAGTCCTGCGCAGTTTAAAGGTCGCAATGTCGTGCTTTACGGAAATTCTGTAACCAATGGTGCCTGGAAGCTTTTGCTTGGCGACAGCCCGGTACAGATAGACCGTATGGGTATTCAGGCAGGAAAGAAGACTTTCAAAGGGGATGATCTGGCTATCAACTTTGTATGGCCGATAAAGGGAACCGAAAAGAATTCAGTATCGGTAATTGCCGGAACGGGATTGAAGGGATTGAATGCGGCCTTTGCCAACCAGTATCTTGCCGGGGGTAGTGGCTTCACTGACGTATTTATCTATAGGCTGGATATGTTAAAAGAAGGCGCCAGGCGTATTGAGATGGCCACCTTCTTTAACAATAACTGGGAACTTTAAAGTAAAACCTTTTTGCCGCTGGCCGCCGAGCGTTTAGCGGCATCAAGGATTTCCATCACAATCATATTGTATTTCAAAGAGGAGAGATCCTCTGTAGCAGGCAATTCGTTGCGCAATACTGCCGCCAGGTAAGCCATGGGATTACTGCTGTTTGCCGGTAGTGGAGAAGCTGTTTTGCTGCTTACTTTATTTTCACGCATTCTGGTACTGATATTCTTATCGTCGAAGGCATGGATGTAGCCTGTTTCAGCAAATACTTCCATGTCCTTGATAGAGAAAGGCCAGTTCCAGGAAGCCTCGATCAGTCCGGTAGAACCTGGATACTCTACAATGATCGTCGCATCGTCTTCCACTTTAGGATATACTTCGGGTTTGTAATGTCTGAGGACGGCAGTAACCGCGAGGGGCCTCTGTCCCTTCATCAGCCATGTCATCAGATCGGCTCCATAACATCCGAAATCATTGAGAGCTCCGGCACCATTTTTCACCGGGTCGGTCAGCCAGCTGAGAAACTCCGGACTGCAATTGATCTCTTTTGGTCCCTGGTGACCGTCATGAACGACCATCTTTTTGATTTTCCCCATGCTCTGAGTGTTCAATGTCTGATACAGATCATGATAGGAGGCATACCAGGTGGTTTCATAATTGGTAAGTACCTTCACATTGTATTTGAGCGACAGAGCTTCAATCTGTTTTGCCTGCTGCAGCGTGGCCGCCAGAGGCTTTTCTACCATCACCGGAACGCCCAGCGGGGCACATACCTGTACAATGGACAGGTGATCTGCCACAGCGTTGTAACCCAGCACTGCATCTGGTTTCTTTGCAATCACAACCGCTTTCAGGTCAGAATAAAAGAGGGAGTCTGGCAGCTGATATTGTTTTCCGAATTTGAGCTGCAGCGTTTTGCTGGGCTCTACAATGCCAACAATGTTCACCTTGCCATCCTTAAATTCATGCAGGATATTGTGAATATGGTCATGATTCAGACCGGCAACCACCACCCGTATTTTCGGCTGTGCAGCAATGCTGCTGGATAATCCCACCAGCAGCACAAATATTAAACGTCGTATGACCATATTCCTGAATTATTTTAAAATTTCAACATCAATATAACTATCATTAAAGACGGTATGTGTGGCAGTGATATAATCGCTCTTCTCTGCTTTGTAAGGGTTCACTACAAACTTCTGAGGGTTGCGTGCAAACAGAGGGAAGGCCGTGCTTTGTACCTGGATCATAATGCGGTGTCCTTTTTTGAAGGTATGCAGCACATCCTGCAGCTGAAAGTTCACCTCTGTTTTCTGATTGGCTACAAAAGCCTCAGGTTTCTCAAAGCTGTTGCGGAACCTGCCCGGCATCACTTCTGAACGTACCATCTGCCAGTAGTTAGCCATCAGGATATTCTTGTTCGGCAGGTAAGGGTGGTTGGGCTCATCGCCAGGGTAGACATCAATAAGCTTCACGATCCAGTCGGCATCAGTACCTGTAGTAGCTACCTTAAGGTGTGACATAATCTCGCCACCCAGGGTCATATCTTCTGTCAGTACATCAGTCTGGTATACCAATACATCTGGTCTGCGACCGGCAAAACGCTGGTCTTCACTCATGTAGTTATGTGGGGTGAAACCTTCTGTAGTGGTGTTATCTTCAGTGTAAGGAACGGGTTTCATCGGATCGCTGATAAAGTTAACAGCGCCTGTAGCTGCTGGCTGACTGAAGCTGATCTTTCCGTCGCTACCCAGGAACATTTTCTGGTGAGCAGCATTTTTGGCAGGCCATTGGTTAAAGGTGTTCCATTCTTTCTTTCCGGTATCGTACATATAGGCATTCGGCAGACCTGAGTTTTTGTCGCCCTTGCCTTTCAGGAAGTGATTGAAGAACTTTGCCTCGATATCCTTCTGGTAAAAAGTAGCAATGCTGTCGCCAAAATATACATTGGAATGTAAAGTATGACCGGTCTCGCGCGACCAGCGGCCGTGACCAAAGGGACCCATGACGATGGTATTATAGGCATTCGGATCTGATTTCTTGATCGCTCTGTGTATAGCCAGCGGACCTGTAAGGTCTTCTGCATCATACCAACCGCCAACAATCATCACCGCTGGTTTTACCTTTCCATAATGTTTTGGGAGTGCACGTTTTTGCCAGAACTCATCGTAATTGGGGTGGTTCATCGTTTCCTGCCAGTAGAAATTATTCTGATACCATTGGTTAAAGTTCTTCAGTGGCCCTACGTCCAGCAGGAACTGGTAGCCATCGGCAGAGGTTTTTTTGATATTCTGTGCATTGTACCAGGCTTTGCTGGTGGTATCGGTCTTCTGCACTCCAAAAACTGGGAAGGTGAAAATATAACTTTCCAGGAATGAACCATTGTGGTGGAAATCATCAAAGAAGAAGTCTGAAATCGGTGCCTGTGGCGAAGAAGCTTTTAGCGCCGGGTGGTTAGACAGGATGCCGGCAGCAGTGTAAAAACCAGGATAGGAGATACCCCATTGCCCCACACGGCCGTTATTGCCGGTCACATTTTTTACCAGCCAGTCGATCGTGTCGTAGGTGTCAGAACCTTCATCTACATCGTTTTTGCTCTTTTTATTGTCGATCACCGGCGTCATGTTTGTCCAGCTGCCCTCGCTCTTATAGCGTCCGCGGACATCCTGGTAAACTACGATATAACCTTCCTTCATCATGATGTCCGAAGGGCCCAGTCTGGCGGGAAACTTATCCTCGCCATAAGGGGCGATGCTGTAACAGGTACGCTGCATCACCACCGGGTATTTCTTTTTTGCGGAGGCATCCTTGGGGCTGTAAATGGAAGTGAACAGCTTTTTGCCATCCCTCATAGTGATGTAAACATCTTTTTTCGTGTAATTCTCTTTAGCATAGCTGCTTGCTGCATTGCCCTGGGCAAAGATGCTGCCGGTAAAGAGGGTAAAGCTCAGTAGACAGGTAGTAAATAATCTCATGCGTTTGGTTTAGATAATAAAACCAAATTTAAGAGTTTTAGTGCCCCTTTTCTACTTTTTCGAGATCATTGTGGATATTAGTTTTAAAGTTATAGTTCATGAAATCTTCATCCTGAGGGATAGACAGATGGAAGTCTTTGATTTTAGCAATTTCCACGGTTAAATCTCCCGCAGAGAAATCAAGCACATGGCCACCTTGACTTTTGTCGTCCGACAAAAAATGGAAATGGTAGCCCTCAATGCTCAGTCCGTTGAGGTATGGAGGAAGCTTATAACCTACAATGACTCCGGTGGTATTTCTGATATCAAAAAACTTTTGTCTGTCCAGCAAGGTAGCCAGCGGAGGGTATGGCTTTTGGGTGTATGGCGGGAAGGCTCTGGTCTTTATGGTATTGAACTTTCCTGATATCCTGATCGCGTAAGCAGCATTTTTGTGCTTCGCATATTGCTCAAGCTGCGCCAGTGCTTCTTTCTGATTTGCTGAAGCCTTGATATGGAAGGTGGTATCGGGCTTAAAGAAGGTGACAAAAACCAGAGCCGTTTTAAAGCTGTCCGGTACTTCAGTCGTTTTGCCGGTCGCCTGTGTCTGATAGGCATGTCCATTATGGATCACCAGCTCGCCATCCAGTAAGCCGGGGGCGCCCAGCCCAAAATCACCATGCTCTTTTAAATCTTTGAGAGGCAGTGTTGCCTCGAACAGGCCACCAATAAAGCTTTCAGCGGTTCCAGACTGGTAAAGTGTATTGTAGTTTTTTGTTGGGTTGTCTTTTAATTTCGTTTGAGACATAACATTTAGAGTTAGCAGGGAGCAGAGGATAAAGATTAAAGCTTTCATAGCTGTTTAATGATAAAGTTTTCCCTATAACGTAAAATATATCTAAATAATATATCTTTTAACCTGTTTGTTATCATATTTCATTATATTTATACGTTAGTATCTGAAAAAAATATAATTCATATGAACAAAACAGTTATTCTTGCATGTGTTTGTGCAATCTTTGCACTAAGTTTCTCCCCACTGGCTGCCCGGCTGCAGACCAAACATGAGAGCGCGGATAAATCCTGGATCCTGAAATCCAACCAGTACACCGCGCTGCTGGTGGAGCTCGACAAAAAATATTCCCCGGAATATGGCTCTTCACAGGGGCTTGCTCAGTATGATACCCAGGTGAGCGTGCCCACACTGGCAAATGACCTGGCCCAAAGGAAAGAGAAAGAAGTATTACTCGGAAAGTATACTGCTCATTTAGGTACTGAAAAAGATCTCGCTGTTTTGCAGGATCTCAATATCCTGATCAATCACTTAAAGCTGAGCTTCCGTCAGGAGGACTTCGAAAAGCAGAGGAAAGTACCTTTCATCAATGCAACACCCATGATTTATGGGGGACTAGAGATATTACTGGATGAACAAACCGCTGAAGAAAGACGCCCTGCTGCCGTGGAACGCATGAAGAAATACGCCGGCCTGACCAGCGGCTATCGTCCGCTGACCAAAATCCTGCAGGAAAGAATCGCTGAGCAGATTGCTAAAAAGAATATGATTTACCCATCAGCTCAGGAAATGCAGACGGAGCTGTCCAGGAATAAAAGTATCGTTGAAGGTATTGCGGAACTCTGCAAAAAATACAAATTGAAGGGATGGGAAGCACCTTATGAGAAACTAAAGACACAATTAAACGAGTACGATCAGTGGCTGCGTACAAATGTGCTTAGGAAGGCAAGAAAGGATTTTCGTCTTGCACCTGAAGAATATGCTTTGGCACTGGAATCTTTTGGTGTCAATATCCCTCCCGCAGATCTTGCCGTGATGGCACACCAGGCCTTCACTGCTATCCAGGCAGAGATGGCTCCGATAGCGAAAAAGATAGCTGAGCAAAGAAAGCTTCCATCAGCAGACTACCGCGATGTGATTGCTGAACTCAAGAAGGAGCAGGTTCATGGAGATTCTATCATCCCTCTTTATGAAAGGCATCTGAAGGATATCGAAGGCATCATTCGTCAGCAACAGCTGGTTACACTGCCGGGCAGGCCAGCCATTATCCGTCAGGCTACGGCAGCAGAAACTTCGAGAAGTCCCGCGCCGCACATGGTGCCACCGCCTTTCTTAAACAATACGGGGCAGCGTGGCGTATTTGTACTGCCTCTGAATATGCCTGCGGCACCCGGAGAAACGGAGGTCAGCAAGTATGACGACTTCACCTTTGATGCGGCTTCATGGACGATCATTGCACACGAAGCAAGGCCCGGCCATGAGTTGCAGTTTGATAAAATGGTGGAAGAGGGTGTTTCCCAGGCGCGTTCCCTCTATGCGTTTAACTCTACCAATGCCGAGGGCTGGGGTTTATATGCAGAATATATTACGATTCCTTTTATGCCCCTGGAAGGACAGCTGGTATCGCTCAATTACCGATTGCTGAGAGCCGGACGAGCATTTCTTGATCCGGAAGTACAGTCAGGAAAGCTGACGCAGCAGCAGGCGCTGGACATACTGATGAGGGATATGGTGCTGTCAAAAGCCTTTGCACAGCAGGAAGTGGAGCGCTACTCGCTCAAAATGCCGGGACAGGCCAACAGTTATTTTTATGGCTTTACGAAAATGATTGATTTGAGAAAAGCTACAGAAGCCGCTCTGGGTACGAAATTCAATGCATTGCGTTTTCATGACTTTATCCTTTCACAAGGTTTATTGCCACCGGCATTAATTCGTGATGCTGTAATGAAAGAGTTTATTCCGGCTGAAAAAGCCAGATAGCATATAAGGCTGAACGTTTGATGTTCCTGAACCGCCATCCAGTTGTTCAGGAACGATAAAGTTTCAAAGACAATAAAAATCAAACGATAGGTTTATACCTATAATTTTATAGTACGCAGGGCTGATTTCAGCTCTGCAATTTCCTTTTTTCTTTTTTTCGCAAAGACGCTGTCGATGCAGAGCTGGGCTACTGCCAGTACAAGTATCGGTATAAGCCTGCTGCGTCTCTTTATTTTCATCTTGTTTACAAAGGAACGGCTATCCATTCTTCCCTCAAATCGCCAAAAGGGATGATATGCATCACCAAAACTGGGGGGATCTCTGCAAATGCCGCAACAGATCAACGCTCCCCATATGAGGCTAGATTATTCCTGTTTTTTGGGGATTTACTCAGAATAATGTGTTCAGTTACTTTGCTTCATGAAAAATCGAACACTAATTATTGCCGGAATTATTTCCATTTTTATCTACTCTCTGTCCTCATGTGGAGGCAGTTCTCCAGAAGAACGGGCAGTAAAAACTACAGGTCCTGTGAGGGATACCTCTGCCAAACGCGGCGCTTACCTCGTCACCATTATGGGATGTAATGATTGTCATTCGCCAAGAATCATGGGCCAACACGGTCCGATGTGGGACCCGGAAAGAATCCTGTCGGGGTATCCTTCACATATCCCTGTCAAGGTTCCTGATATCAAAAATCTTGTGCCTGGTTCAGCAGTTTTTGATCCAACAGGTACAGCGGTTACCGGTCCTTGGGGAATGTCATTTGCAGCAAATATAACATCCGATGGTACAGGAATTGGAAACTGGTCATTAAGACAGTTTAAGAATGCATTCACACGCGGCAAACATAAGGGCATTGATGAAGAGAGAAGTCTGTTGCCCCCAATGTCCTGGGAAAATTATAAAGAGGTGAGTGAAGAAGATATCAAGGCGATCTTTGCCTATCTTAAATCCACTAAACCTGTACGTAACAATGTACCAGATCCAATAGCTCCGGGAAAAGTAAAGTAGAACTTTCCGGCAAAAAAAAAGCAAATGACCACATGATCATTTGCTTTTTCTATAGATGGAAATCACTTATGGATTCGCATTCGGAGGTGTTGCATTTGCAGGTAGCTTCAAACCAGAAATTCCGGTTACCACCTCTTCTTCCTCATCTTTACTGTGCTTTTTCTTCTTTTTCTTGTTTCCGCCTCTGAGTTGCTCCTCAAGGAAATTATCATAATCAGTCTGCTGATCACCTTTCAGGATATTCCTGATATTTTTGGTAGTTTCATTCTGCATCCTGTAGAATTTGGCGATATCATCATCGTTATATCCACCGGTCTGCTGTTTTTTGGTGAGGGCAAGCTGCTCCCTGTACATATCCATGGTATAGTTGTAAATGATGTTCCGCTGCGTAGGATTCATCTTTACTTTTTTATCCAGGGCTTCCATATTTTTATTAGTTAACTCTGAAAGGGTAGGGATTTTTTGTTGTGCTGTGGCAAAAAAAACTGTACCCAGAAGCATGGACAGAATTAAAGTGATTTTTTTCATTGTGCTATTGAAGATTAAAGGCGCCTGTTGTTAGCACTGACACCTGTTTTATACCGCGCAATTTATAAAATATTCCTCAATTCTTTGAGTACCTCAACTTTATTTATACATATTCGTCTGGCCCGACTGCTTGATCATTCTGTCCAGCTCCTCCACGCTTACCAGCAGCATATCCAACAGGTTTTTTACTTCGTCGCACACATCCTCATCCTGCATGAGCTTAGCCAAACCCAGGATATTGGCCAATGGTCTTCTGATCATGTGCGACTGGTTCATGGCGATGGAAACAAAACGTTCCTGATTTGCCGCCAGGGTCTCATAGGCCTCAGAAAGACTGAGTTTTTGTTCGGCCTGATTGGCTATCTGAAGCATTTTTTGTCTGTGGATATTGGTGCTCGACCAAAACCACATTTCTATCTGACCTTTTTTATTGCGGTAAGGCTCTCCGACAACCATAAACCATTCCGGTTGGTTTTTTACCCCCTGAAACCTCACTTCGCCCTGAAAGGGGTTTCCGCTGGCCAGTGCCCGCCTCCAGATGTTCAGGTATTTCTGTCGGTCTTCAATAAAAATACCTGATGGCCCTTCGATATTTGTCGCTTCGGCAATGCCAAAATAATCCTTCACCCGCTGGTTGGCAGTTAAGGTTTTTCCAGTATTGTCGGTGGTCCAGATCTGATTTGGCGCAGAATTGAACAGAAATTCATATTTTCTTTTTTCCTCTTCTGCAAATCGCATGTCGCGCAGCAATTCATTCTCATGAAGTTTTTTATTACTGATTCTTTGGATCGTGGCATTGACCAACATCAGTTTACCCTGCTCATTTTTATAGCTTTCTGCATTCAGAAGCGCATCGAAAGAGCCATTCTTACCACTAAACCTCAGATTGATTTCGCTGACGACGGATTCGAGGTTTAATAGGGGATGTACAACGATGTTGTAATACAACTTGCTCGACTTGGTCATGAGGTTTTTAAAGTTGAGAATCTGGACATCCATAAAATTGATCCCTATCCATGAAGCCATTGTCTTATTGATCGATAGTACCTGTCCATCCGGACTAAATGAAATGAAGCCGCATAACATTTCATCCATTACAAAATCCTTATTTAAATACTTGTTTAGTTTTTGTGTCTTCATAGTATATACGATTTAAATAAATGATTTTACCGCTTCTTGTTTAACTGTTCAAGTATAAAATATTGTCGCACTGTGAATTACAGTGCTATTTACGTGCCTATATTCTCAAAAAAGTGAAAAATCATACAATATGTTGAAATATTACACTTATATGTATAATAAAAAAAGGGCTGATCATTAGACCAGCCCTTTTGCTATTGGATTTCGATTTAGCTACAGTGTAGCCATGTCAATCACAAACCTGTAACGTACATCGCCCTTTTCCATGCGCTCGTACGATTTGTGGATATCCTTGATGTCAATCAGTTCAATCTCGGATACGATATTGTGTTCTGCACAGAAATCAAGCATTTCCTGAGTTTCGGCAATACCACCGATTCCAGAACCGGCAACGCTTTTTCTGCCACCCAGTAAGCTGAAGGCTGATATTTCTGCAGGTGTTGAAGGTGCACCCACGCAAATCATCGTGCCATCTGTAGACAGTAAAGAAAGGTACATATTGAAATCATGCTTTGCGGATACAGTATCCAGTATGAAGTCAAAAGTACCCAATGCAGCTTTAACCTGTTCTTTATCACTCGTTACCACAAAGTGATGTGCGCCAAGTTTTTTTGCATCTTCTTCTTTTTTAGGTGAAGTACTCAGTACGGTAACTTCTGCGCCGAAGGCAACACCAAATTTAACCGCCATATGTCCTAAGCCACCAAGTCCCAGTACGGCAAGTTTATGTCCTTTGCCCACTTTCCAGTGTCTCAGAGGAGAATAGGTAGTGATACCTGCACACAATAGGGGTGCTACTGCTGCTAAATCCAATTTCTCTGATACATGCAGAACGAACTCTTCGCGAACTACAATCGTATTGGAATAACCTCCGTATGTTGGTGTTTTACCATCACGCTCCAGGCTGTTGTAAGTTCCTGTATTGCCTTCCAGACAATATTGCTCCAAGTCTTTTTTACAGTTTACACACTCCTGGCATGAATCTACCATACAGCCTGTACCAGCAAGATCACCAACTTTAAAGTTTTTTACATGATCTCCCACTTTTACCACGCGGCCTACAATCTCATGTCCTGGTACCATAGGAAAGATCCCCGGAAACCAGTCATTATTGATTTGGTGTAAATCCGAATGGCAAACACCACAGAACAGAATGTCGAACTGTACATCATGTGGGCCTACTTCGCGACGCTCGAATGACCAGGCTGCTAACTCTTCGCCTGCACTTTGTGCTGCGTATCCTTTTGTCTCTATCATCATTATTTAGTTAAGTTGAGATAAAGGTAGGTAGTTGTTGGAACAACAGACAGCGTAAATCAAACAATTAATTATAAAATTCAAACATATCAGTCCTGCTAAAACGTCTTCCACAGCCCGGGCCGGACTGCTGATTTCTCCAATAGCTATAATTCATGTCGTGAAAGTTTGCTAAAACGATAATGAACAGAATGAACAGAACTTTCAGATAAAAAACGACTTAATTTTATATCGTCAAAACGTCTCAAATACACGATCTGTATCCAAGATATTATTAACAATCAGAAACTTACCTATTATGTCGAATCTTACAGCGGAAATCAAACCCTTTAAAAGGGTGATGTGGATAGATTATGCAAAATTTATCGGAATTGTTTTAGTGATCTGTGCGCATCAGACCACCAATAAAGGATGGTTTGATTTTATATCAGCATTTGATATTCCTTTGTTTTTCTTTCTATCCGGTTTTTTATTCTCCTTCAAGAAATTTGATAATTATCAGCAGTTTTTAAAAGCACGTGTCAGACAGCTTTTGGTGCCGTATTTTCTGTTAAACTTCGTGGCTTATTTTCTCTGGCTGTTCTTCTTCAAGTTCTTTGATCAGATGTTTGTGTCAAGCGGTCCATTCTATAAATCTTTCTTTGGAATATTTTATGGGAACGGCTATGGCGACTGGCTGATCCACTGCGTGCCAACCTGGTTTATTATCTGCCTTTTTACCCTTGAAAATATCTACTTCCTTGTCTTTCGCAGGCTGAAGATGGTCTACAGGTATATTGCATTAGCCTCATTTCTGCTGATCTGCTGGCTGGACCGTAACTATACACCGGTATGGTGGCCATGGGGCTTAAATATCGCTTTCGTAGGTATTATTTTTTATGGTGCTGCAAACCTGTTCAAGGAGAGGGTTAACCAGATGATACAATTACATCCTGTGGTCTTGTTTCTAATTTCGGCATTGTCTTTTGCCGTACTGGTCTATATCTCCCGTCATGTTCACTCTGATATGAACCAGCATCAATATCAGGATTTTAAGCTGTTTTTTGCGGGTGCATTTGCAGGAATAGCCTTCGTGCTTACGCTTAGCAGGCTCATTGAGTTGCTGGTGGGAACCGTTAGTATACTCCAGTTTATTGCACAAAACACACTTTTCATTATGGCTTTTCACCTGATGGTGATGAGTCTGGTGAACAGGTTTATCCTCAATGTCTTTGATTTTTCATCCAAGGAGATCGCTGCCAATGGTTATGTCGGTGCTATCGTGGTGATTCCAACGCTGATACTACTCATCCCTCTGATCAATTTGTGTAACAAGTACTTCCCGATGATGGTAGGTAAACCTGCCCCTGAAAAGACTACTGTTATTCCGAAAGGAAAAGTGGTTGTGGCCAGATAACCTTAAATATATTGAGCAAAAAAAAACCTGAGATCATTGACCTCAGGTTTTTTTTATTCGGCTGATGCTACTTTTTTACCGCGGCATCGATCTTTTTTTGCAAATCGCGCCAGTCGTAGAAGTGGAATACCTTCCCGTTAGACATCGCTACAAACATACCTTTTGGAAATTTAGGACCCAAGTTCAGATTGTTCACTTCAGATCCGTCACTCTCCAGCGTAGATACCGGAATCTCTGTAATCAGCTGATGGTCGTTCGGGTTTTTAGAATTACCCTCTCTTGGGTAAACCATAAAGGTGTTCTTCTGCTGGTTTGATACCAGGATATATCCGGTATCTTTCCCGGTTTTGTAGATGGAAATCCCTTCATGGTCATCTGTAAAGCCTTCCTTTGCGAATAGGGCGAGTTCTTTATCTCCCTTTGCCGGATCAGCATAGTACTTGTGAACACCGTTTTGCTCGTCGGAGTAATAGATATAACCCAGCTCATTGTCGGAAGCAATGGATTCAATTTCCTTTTTGCCGCTGTAAGCACCAAACTTGCGTACAACCTTTCCGGTTACCATCCCTTTTCCATTATCGCTCAATTGATATTGCCATAAGTAGGAGCCCGAAGGACCGGTTTTACGACCAACAATAGCATAAATGGTCTGATCTGCCGCCGTGTAAAGGGAAATACCCATAGGTGAACGTTCCGTTTCGCCATCGAAAACTGAAATACCACCATTGTCGATGGCTTTCATCTCCGGCAACTGGTAGATTCTGATCTTACTGGTTTCTCTTTCAGTGACCACTGCGATATCTGTGGCTTTACCATTGATTTTCAATCCGTAAGCAATATCCACATTGTTTGGTCTTTTCAATCCGGGAACACTGTCCACGATCTTGCCTTCGAGATTGAAAACATACAGCGCACCGGCACTGTCTTTATCGGTACCAACGATCAGACTTTTCGCAGGGTCTGAAGGATTGATCCAGATTGCAGGATCGTCTGTATCGTGTTGCACGGTATCAGTAACCACAACCGGCTTTAATACAGCGGTACTGTCTGTTATTGATTGCTGCCCCGAATTCTGGCTTGAACTTGAGGAACTGTTACAGGCATTTAGTGTGAGCAGCAGGGGTACTATATAGTATATTCTATTCATTATAATCTTAATTATCTCGTCAGGTCGAACTTCAGACCCAGGTTGAATCGTGTTGTGTAATATTCCATTTGCATGGTTTGGGAAGGAGTTCCCTGGTAGTAGCGCAGTGGCTGATTGGTGATATTGTTCACCTCGGCAAAAATACGCAGTGATTTCAGCAGGGTATAGGAAGCATTGGCATCCAGGAACGTTTGTTTGTCGTAATAACGGTCTTCAAAGTTATTTCCACCTAGCTCATCAAGATACGAAGCTGCATAGTTTAGTGAAAGCCTTGCAGAGAACTTTTTGTTCTCCCATGACAGAGAGGCGTTAAACATGTGTGGAGCTGTTCCAGGTAAAGTGATACCCGTTCTTCTTTCGCCATCTTCATTATAGATACCATCCGCTTTAGACTTGGTATACGTGTAGTTGGTGTAGACACCAAAGCCTTTCAGGAAGCCGGGAAGGAAATCCAGCTGGCGCTGCAGGGCAACTTCAAATCCGTAAACGCTTACACTTTCACCATTTCTTGCTTGTGTTAAAGTCCAGTTTTCACCTGCAGGTACCGGATTTGGCAATCCAGGGAACTGACTGGCAAAAGATTCGGTAGTCAGGTTCTCATCACGGAACTGGTAGATGAAATCATTGATCTTTTTATAGAACACACCACCTGAGATCAGACCTACAGATTTGAAGTAATATTCACCCATCAAATCGTAATTCCATGCGTAAGAAGCTTTCAGATCGGCATTACCTGCATCGATAGCGTTATCATCCAGGATCGTATTTACATATGGAGACAGTGCATAGTAGTTCGGACGTGCAATACCTGTAGTTGCGGCAGCTCTTACAATGAAGTTTTCCAGAGGTGTATATTTAAAGGTTACACCAGGCAATACATTCAGGTAGCTGTTTTTAACAGTACGTGTACCTTCCAGGGATTCTTCGTTCTGGATCAGGTTTCCTTCATAATTGATACTTGTGTTTTCCAGCCTTAAACCTGCAATCATGCTCAGTTTACTGCTTAAGTCCTGATCAAAACGCAGGTATCCTGCTGTGATTGTTTCTTTAGCATGGTAGTTTACAGCCAGGTATTCTCCCGGTACATCTTCCTTGTCAAACAAAGCTGAGTTGTTAAGGGCCAGACCGCCGAGATACCTTTTTGAAGCGAAAGTTCCCGGTACATATTTGGAATCCGGATTCCATTTCTCGCCACCCCAGTACTGCTGCACGGTTTGCGACAGATTATCCATGTCATTGCCAACAGGGGAGTACTCCGAGTAACTGTTGTTTCTGTCTTTAGTTTTCAGACGCAGACGGCCTCCAAAACGGATACGACCTTTCTGATCTTTGATGAGGCTGAAGGGAACCCTGAAATTCAGTTTGATACCCAGCTCATCTTCTTTAGTTTTATCCGTATTCTCACTGATTGTTCCCAATTGATAATCACTTAACGCAAGGGCAGAGGTCGGTTTGAGTAATGGGAACTGAGGTGAGTCGAAGTTATTAGAAAAAGTTACACCTTCAGTTTCGTAATTGATGTAACGCTCATTAGGACGGTATTCACTGGCCGTAGAGTAGCTTACTGCCCAGTCGAGATCCAGCTTGGAACCGATCAGGTGATCTCCACGCAGGGAGTAATTCTGAACTTTCTGTTCTTCCAGACGTGCACTTTTCACACGACCACCATTGATACCACCTTTTGTTTCACGGTCGACAGCACCTTCAAAACCAGTAATGTTGTTGCTCGCATCGTATAGAGGTTCAATATCCTTATAAGATAAGCGGTAACGGTTTTCCCTGTCATCACGCCAGTTGTACATCGCGTTAAAGTTGATCCTGTTTTTCTCGTTGAACTTGTAATCAATCGCTGCTGCGGCACTGCGGCGTATACGTTGTACATCGTATTTTCTGATGTCCTGCTCTTCAACATAAGTATTTCCGAAATCATCGCGTTTCCATACCGCCTCTACGTTATCAGAACCATAGTTATTGCTATTCAGTGATCCGCTCAGCACGATACCCAGTTTTTGATCCAGGAACCTGTTTCCATAGATAAAGCTGGTGTTATATATAGGTTTCTCACGGATGGCGCTGTAACCTCCGGAAAGCGTTGCCGATATACGTTCACCATTTGGTGCAGCCCTGGTCACCAGGTTTACCGAACCACCGATTGCATCGGCATCCATATCTGGAGTCAGCGTTTTGTTCACCTCAATCGTCTGGATCATGTCTGAAGGGATCAGGTCCATCTGCACACGGCGGTTATCGCCTTCGGCGGAAGGAATACGGTCGCCATTCAACGTTACAGAGTTGAGTTCCGGTGCTAAACCACGGATGATAATGTTCCGTGCTTCACCCTGATCGTTCTGCATCGTTATACCAGGGATACGTTTTACCGCATCACCAATGTTGGCATCCGGGAAACGCCCCACCTGATCTGCAGAAACGATATTGGTGATGTTAGGGTTGTTTTTCTGCACGTTCAGCGCTTTTGCCTGTCCGCGGAGACGATCTCCCATAATCACCACTTCTTTTCCCTGCACTGCAGCTTCATTCATGGTAATGTTTACTCCCAATGCTTTACCTGCGGTAATTTTTACAGTTGTAGAATAGGCATTGTAACCAATATAAGTAACCACGAGCTCGTAATCACCAGTTGGCACATTTAGAAACTGGAATTTACCATAAGCATCTGTGATGGTATGAATGTTTCCCGGGCTCAGTTTCAGCACCGCACCAGGCAGGGAAAGTTTCTGACCATCGGCAACCTGTCCGGTAAGCAACCCGCTTTGGGCGTAACTTACGATCGACATGACTGTCATTAGAATCGCTAATAATAGAATTTTTTTCATGAATTTTGATTTGATATGCGTTGTCATTTCTTTATTCAAGGCTACCTGTATTGGAGCTTGTTTTCTTGATGGCAGCAAGTTGTAATTGTGCAGAAGATTAAACAAATTCTGCGTGTTATATAAAGTAAACAAGTGATTTTATAGCGTATACGCTGAGTTTATTACAGCTCTTAATAATCTAATTATCAGTCTATTGTAATTTAAAAAATCTCCATTAAGTTATTGTTAAGGCTAAGTTAGCTGCTGATGAAGGCACTAAATTGACTGCAAAAATGCAATGAGGTTATCACCCTGGCCAAGGTTGAGTTTCTTTCTCAAACGATATCGTGCAATGCGCAAACTGTCCTGCGAGATGGCCAGCATGGAAGCCATATCTGTAGAATTCATATTCATCTTCAGGAGCGATACCAGCTTCAGGTCTGTTGCGGTGAGATTGGGGAACTGTTGATTGAGTTTTTCAAAAAAGGACTTGTGGATCTGCTCAAAGACATTGCTGAAGTCGTTCCAGTAATTGTCGTTATTGAAATCCTGGTTGATTTGCGTGATCAGCTGCTTCAGCTGTTTTTTCTGGTCGCGCTTATCGTCTTTAACCAATTCCTCGAGCTGCGCTTTTAGGGTTTCGAGTACCTGGTTCTTCTGGATGATATGTAAAACGTGGGTGCTGAGTTCTTTGGATTTCAGCTCTATTTCCTGTTTGAGCTGGATCTCCTCCATATTCTTGTTTTTTAACCCAGCTTCTATCAGCTGTTTTTCGGTTTCGAGAATAGCGATGTTCTGCTGACTTGCCTGCTGCTCCGCTTTGAGCTTGATCCTGTGTCGGCTCAGCATGAGTAGCCCGGCAATGACGAGCAGCACAATGATCACAATTGTAGCCACCGTAACGATCAGGGTTACCTTTCTTTCATTCTGCAGGAACCTGATCTCTTCATTCTTTTTCTCCTCATCATTGAGCGCCTGCCTGAAGGCCATCTGCCTGCTGGTTTCCAGAGAATAGATTTTCATCAGGTAAGTCCGGGCGATTTCCGCATAATAGAAAGCGCTGTCGTTTTTGCCCATCAGGTTATACGTTTTGGAGATATCCCTGAAGGCAGAGCTGACCTGGTAGATTTCATTGCTTTGCTGCGCGAGCTTTAGTGCCTGCTGCGTGTGCTGCATCGCTTTTTTAAGGTCGCCCGTTTTGCGGAAGATGTCTCCGATGTTGTTTTCAACCTCTATGGATTGGGTAATCTGTTTGGAGTTGTTGTAAATGTTTAGGGCCGACAGGAAGTAGGACATGGCTGCTTTATACTGACCGAGGTCTTCATGGATGCTGCCGATATTCTCAAAGATTGCTGCTTTTCCTTCATTGTTATTGATGGAAGTATAGGCTGCGAGTGCTTTTTGCTGATAGAAGAAAGCACTGTCATAAAGCTGTTTTTTCTCCATCAGGTGACCGATCTGGCCCAGGGTGACGGCAACGCCCTGCTGATCTCTGAGGGATTGGTAGATTTTTAGCGCCTGGTTAAAGCTGCTTCTGGAGTTGCGGTGATCCTGATGGTAATAGTATAGTGTGCCGAGGTTGATATAGGTGTCAGCGAGCAGGTCGTTGCGTTTTTCCTGCTCAAAGAGCTTTTTGGCGTCGAGGCCATATTGCAAAGCGCGGGTGAAATCGCCCAGGTGAAAGCAGATCATGCCCATATCTTTGAGGCAGATGCCCTGGGTAATCAAATCTCCGGAGCTGATGGCGTCAAGATGTCTTTTTTTTAGCGTCAGGAATTGCGCATCCGGGGCCTTCGGGATGTTCAGTTTGAAGGCTTTTGGTTCAAAATCATCATCTATAACTTGTGCAGCACAGGTATTGATGCATATTAATGCGATGCAAAAACAGATAAAAGAACGGATTGCATTTTTATAGCAGGGCATATCTACTGGCACTTGTATGTATTTAGAATCTGCCACAAAATAGTGAAGCTAATATTAACATAATGTTAATTTAAACATATACTCACGCGTGTTAACCTTTTAAAAGATTAAACTTTTTTTGATCGTGTTTGTTATTTGCTCAAAGGAGGAGCATAATGGGATTTATAAAAAACGCCCTGGTGGGCATTGCGCTGTATGAAGCGACGAAATACTTTATCAAACTGGCGGATCGTCAGGAAGCTGGTTTACAATTAGAACATGAGCAAAATCATCTGCTGTCTAATTATGATACTGCTCCGGAGGAGAATGATCCCTGGAAGAATTCATTGGCAAATGATGATATGAGAGCACCTGATTCTTAGGGATCGGGTAGATATAATAGTTAAGAAGCCTGTTAGTTTTAGCAGGCTTTTTTTATTATCATTACGATTAATTCGCTATACTGTATTCTTATCTTATTTATACACACATCGTCATATGAAAAAATACTTATCCTGCCCGCTGGCCATTATGTTAATCTTGGCATCCTTTAACCCTAGTACCGCTAATATTAAATCTAAGCAATTCGACCTCAAATGCAATTTGCTTGAAGATTCGATTACATATTCAGCTAAAACTAGCACTACTATAAGTAAAGACAAGCAAAAGGTCACTCTTGTAGGAAATGCTCAGTTTCAGTGTAAAAATTTCAAGATCACTGCTCATCAAATTATCTTCGATAAAAAATTGCAAAAATTATATGCTGAAAATTATATTGCTTATGATGAGAACGGCCAGATTGTAAAAAAAGGAGTTTCCGGTGAATTCAATATTGATAAGAAGATATAGAATCGTATGCTTTTACTACTTCAATAGAAAGCCTGTTTTCCTAAAGAAAATAGGCTTTTTGCATTTTTAAGTTGTTTTTTTGCATACGTCATAACAGTCTTTTTAGCGATGAATTGGCATGTACCACAGCCTAAAAAACGAAACCCGGAAGCTTGAATAATCAGAGGCTAACGGGAATAAGATAGACAAACTTAAATGAAGAGTTTGAAAATTACAATTTCATTTACAGACTATTCAGTGGCAAAATCAGATCAGAGTGGTTATTATGCACTTTATTGATCACGGTACTGTTCACCTTAGTAGATACTTGTGTAGACCTCATCAGGTCATCAGGATAGGGATTGCAGAGACTCAATAAATCAGGAATACTTAAATCTTTGCTTAACCACAGTGCTTCCTCATTTTTATCCAGGATGACCGGCATTCTGAATTTGGGATCATGTACTTTACCCACCGTGCTGTTAGAATTGGTAGTCATAATCGTAAATGAGCGGTACAACTCACCCGTTAACTTACTCTGCCACTGGCTCCACAAGCCCGCAAAAGCGAATACCTCACGATCGGTAATCGTAAACCTGTAGGGGATAGAAGCCCCACTTTTCCTGTCCCATTCATAAAAACCATCGGCCAGCACCAAACAGGTTTTATGGTGCTTCAATAAGGGCGACCAGGTACGGTTTCCGGCAGCCTCTTCACTTCTGGAGTTTAAGGTAGAAAAATTCAGCTTTACCGATTCTGCCCAATGCGGAACCAATCCAAAGTGCATCTGCTGTGCCGTATCTGGTACATCGGCGGTAATTACCAATCCATTTTGTGTAGGCGCAAGATTAAAATTAGGAGCGTAATCATTTGGGAGTTTCACCTCGTAAGCTTTTAACAGATCTTTTTCTTTTTTGGTCAGCGTATATCTCGCACACATATTTTCGGAATAAAAAGGAGCACCAGGCATCCATCGGTCACAGATACCAATATAGCATAAAAATCCTTTTCTTTTGGGACGGATGCACTTCAAATAGGAGTGCTAATATAGTTAGTTTTACTAAATTGAATAGCTAAAATGTTATAGTTTTGCGCTAACTAAGATTTACCATCATGA
Organism: Pedobacter sp. MC2016-15; assembly: GCF_026239695.1. Taxonomy (GTDB): domain Bacteria; phylum Bacteroidota; class Bacteroidia; order Sphingobacteriales; family Sphingobacteriaceae; genus Pedobacter. The sequence goes on from NZ_JAPIVS010000005.1 coordinate 291,456, forward strand.
AGGAATTGCTGTTGTATGAAAAAGGAGAGAGTGAAACGCTGATTCCTCTGTTCCTGGAGAAGATCCATGCGGGCTTTGAAAGCCCCGCTGCAGATTACGAAGAAGAACGGATAGATCTAAATACCTATGTGACCAAGTACCCTCACGCTACTTTTTATGCAAGGGTTGTGGGCGATTGCATGACAGGTTCCGGCATCTATCCTGACGATCTTTTAGTAGTGGACCGCTCCCTTAATCCTACGAACGGTGATATTGTCGTAGGTATTCTGGACAACGAATTTATCCTGCGGTCGTACTTTAAAACGGGAACGAAGGAATACCTTATGCCAGATAATGTAGCTTATCAGCCGATAGCGCAGAACCCTACTACCCATTTTGAAATCTGGGGTGTGGTACCACATAGTATTTTAGATCAGAGAAGGAGGATCAATGCTCGCCTTAATAGATTCCAACAATTTTTACGTTAGTGCTGAGCGGGTATTTCAACCTGCATTGCGTGGCCGGCCAGGCTGCGTATTGAGTAATAATGATGGATGTGCCATATCCAGGAGCAACGAAGCGAAGGAGATAGGCATCAAGATGGGCACTCCATATTTCGCCATGCAGGAACAGCAGCAGCTGGGGGAGATCTGGTGGCGCTCTTCAAATTATACTTTGTACCAGGATATGATGCGAAGGATTACCGGCATCGTACGGGATACTTTTCCTGATCAGGAAATATATTCTATTGATGAATGTTATTGTGACTTAAGCAGTTTTGCATATCATGATATCGAAAAGCAGGCGATTTTACTGAGATCCAAAATTCTTCAATATACCGGTGTTCCTGTTTGCATCGGCATTGGTGCAACTAAGACCCTGGCGAAAATCGCCAATAAGATCGCCAAAAAAGAACATGCCAGTACCGGAGTGTTTTTCATGGATACACAGGAGAAAATCGATTATAGTTTACAGGAAACCGCCATTGAAGATGTCTGGGGAATCGGGCCACGTTACGCCATTAAGTTAATTAAACAGGGTTTCTACACGGCTTTAGATTTTGTCAATCTGCCAGAAGACTATGTATTAAAACTGATGACTATCCAGGGCCGCAGAACCTGGCGCGAGCTGCAGGGGGAGCGCTGCATCCCGATGGAATATGAACCACCCGCTAAAGAAGGTATCTCCACAGGGCGGTCTTTTTGCAAAATGGAAACGGAACTGGCGCCCATAGAAGAAGCACTGGCATTTTATGTAGCCAACACTGCGGTCAAGTTGCGCAACCAGCAATGTGTATGCAGCAGGATGTTTGTTTACCTGCAGACCAGCCAGTTTGCTGTAGTCCATAGAAAATACTGTGCAGAGATAGACCTCAAACTTTTGGTGGCCACGGCAGAAACAGGGAAACTGATCAAGGAGGCCCTTGCGGGATTAAGGAAAATATACAAGCCTGGTTTCAGGTACCAGAAGGTAGGCGTAGAGCTGCGGGGACTGATACCTGACACACAAGTGCAGGCGTCGTTATTTGAAGCGGTACCGGATGCGAAGGAGCTTAAGATGCAGCAGGCATTGAAGGTGATCGACCAGCTGAATAGCAGTTACGGGCGGGATATGGTGAGGTATGGAACAATGGGGTTCAGCAAATCCTGGGCGATGCGGCAGGAGTTTTTATCCAAGAGATATACCACGAGAATTGAAGATGTGATTAAGGTTAAGGCTTATTGATGATTTAATTATCATTTGGATTGAGCGCACGTATTAATATCTGTCTAGGTTGAAAGTTAGCCTATAGATGACCATGCTTCCTAAAATGTTGATCGTTTAATATTTGATTTTTTTGGTAAACAAGCTGGCTGCTTGTAATTGAGTGTTTTTGGAACGTTAATTGTCGTAAATTTAAAGCTCAATATTTAAATTGTTAATATGGAATTGGCTAATATAAAATTCGGAGACTTTGTAAGGCATCGTCTGATCAACAGGTCAAAAAAATTGGCAGTCATCACCCTAAAAGAAGACAGAGTTTTTGTAAGATATGAAAACAACGGTATCTTTTATGAAACAGAGTTTTTTCTTTTTGAGCTTGAGCCCTTCAGTGAAGAGTCTCCTGGTCAGATAGGACAGGTTGCAAAGCCTTTCAAAATGTACTAGAACTGACAACCCGAAATCGGTGCTGCTAGTCACAGTATTTCTGAGAGGAAATGGCATATTTATTTTCCTGTGTTTCAAGGAATCGTTAGTTAACGATCTGACAAAACACGTATTAGATAATTTCCTTATCTTATCCAACATATGAAAATTATCCTTGCCGCCATTGTTTCTGTTTTCCTATCGTTAAATACCAGCGCTCAGTATGTAAAGCCAAAACCCGGTTTGGTAGAAACACCTTATCAGGAACTACCTCTTGGTTCTATCAAAGCCAGAGGATGGCTGGAGGAAATGCTTATCCGCCAGAAAAACGGCGCAACTGGTAATCTGGATAAACTTTATCCACTGATGAATAAACGGAATGGCTGGCTTGGTGGGGATGGGGATCAATGGGAGCGTGGTCCTTACTGGATTGACGGATTACTTCCGTTAGCCTATATATTAAATGATAAGGCGCTGATTGCCAAAGTAAAACCCTGGATAGAGTGGTCGATCAAAAGCCAGACAGCTGATGGATATTTCGGGCCTTCAAAAGATTACCCTGAAGAAGCCGGTCTGCAGCGTGATAACAGTCGGGATTGGTGGCCTAAGATGGTGATGCTGAAAGTACTAAAGCAATATTACTCGGCTACGGGAGATAAAAGAGTCATCAACCTCATGACCCGTTATTTCAGGTACCAGCTGGCAGAATTACCTAAAAAGCCACTAGACAACTGGACCTACTGGGCAAAGTATAGAGGCGCAGATAACCTGATGGTAGTTTACTGGTTGTACAACATTACAGGTGAAAAATTCCTGCTTGAGCTGGGAGAGCTGATCCACAGGCAGACCTTTGATTTTACCAATGCTTTTTTGAATACGGATCTGTTAAAGAAAAAAGGCAGTATTCACACTGTTAACCTGGCCCAGGGAATGAAAGAGCCCCTGATCTATTCACAGGCTCATCCGTCTGCCCGGTACATCGATGCGGCAAAGAAGGGATTTGAGGATCTCCGGATCTATAATGGCACGGCCAATGGGCTATACGGAGGTGATGAGGCCCTGCATGGCAACAATCCGACACAAGGCGCTGAGTTGTGTGCCGCGGTTGAAATGATGTTTACTCTGGAGAGTTCACTTCAAATTACCGGTGCAGTAAATTATGCTGACCAGCTGGAGAAGATCGCCTTTAATGCATTGCCTACGCAAGTTTCCGATGATTATTCTGCTCATCAATATTTCCAGCAGGCTAACCAGGTGATGTTAACCCGGCAGATGCATAATTTTGGTGATAATCATGGCGGTACTGATATCTGTTATGGTCTCCTGACCGGATATCCATGCTGTACTTCAAATATGCATCAGGGCTGGCCTAAGTTTACCCAAAACCTATGGTATGTAACCCCGGATAATGGTGTTGCGGCATTGGTTTATGCACCGAGCGAGGTAACAACCAAGGTAGCAGGAAATGTACCGGTGACGATAACCGAGGAGACATCTTATCCTTTTGAAGAAAGTATTCAGTTTACCATCAAGACGAAGGCTGAAGTAAAATTTCCCTTTCAGCTCAGGATCCCTAAATGGTGTACAACAGCGGTCGTGGAGGTAAATGGAGAGAAAGTTTCAACGTATAAAGGAGACCAGGTGATCAAACTGGAGCGCACATGGAAATCAGGAGATGTGGTGCAGCTGAAGCTTCCAATGCATATTTTCAAAAGCAACTGGCATGAAAATTCAATGGCAGTTGAGCGTGGGCCAATCACCTACGCATTAAAAATAGGTGAGGAGTTCACTAAGGTAAGTAATATTAAGGACCCTGAAGTATATGGAAACTATACAGAAGTCCGTCCCTCTACAGCCTGGAATTACGGATTATACGATGTGACTGAGGCTAAACTGAACGACTATTTCAAAGTGGAACAGACAGGGAAAAAATCTTTATACCCATGGAATCTGGAAAATGCACCTCTGCAGATCAGGACAACAGGCAGGAAAATCCCATCCTGGAAGTTATACAATGATATGGCAGGTCCTATCCCTTACAGTCATATATATGGTTTGGAAAGCGATGCGGCGGACGAGAATATTGTTTTGGTTCCTTACGGATGTACAACGCTGAGGATTTCGCAGTTTCCGCAGGTCGGTCGAAAATAAGAATAGATTCTTACCATAAACTGTGTTAGGTATCCGAAGATTTGGCCTGTCGCATAAAATTTATATCTATTATACCATTTGATATATCATTTAGTTTTTTCTCAATCAGCGGGTCAAGCGGCTGTTTGAGCCTATCAATAAATAACGTGCCTTCTATGTGGTCGTACTCATGCTGTATCACACGTGCCGCCAGTCCGTCAAAGGTGTCCTCCTGCGGGTTCCAGTCTTCGTCATAATAGGAGAGTTTCACATTTGGTCGACGATAAACCTCCTCCAGGATACCTGGGATGCTCAGGCATCCTTCTGTGAAGGGCGATTCTTCACCTGTCTCCTCTAAAATAGTAGCATTGATAAACGCTTTTTTAAAATTGATAGGTTCTGGTGCATTATCGGCGGGTACTGTAAAATCGATTACAAATAAGCGGATGGGCATGCCGATCTGCGGGGCAGCAAGGCCGATACCCTGAGCCGCATGCATCGTTTCGAACATATCTGCAATCAGCTCTTTGATGTTTGGGTAGTCAGTAGGTACAATTGGAGTAGCTTTTTTTCTTAGTACCGGATCTCCGTAGTTTATAATAGGATATATCATTTTTTGATGTAGTTATTAAGCTTGCAGTGATTGAATAATTATTCTTCGCAGCAAGATTAATAAAATCCCGGCTGGTTTACCATCCCTAAATCCTTGGATAGTGTAAACATGCCAAGCAGGGCGGAACAAAGCGATCCCCAAATTAATAAGGCACTGAATATAAATCCAGTGCCTTAAACAAATTATTCTGCTGCTGCAGCCTCATTCACGAGACCTTCTGCAACTTCAGTTAAAGCTACATCCGTCGCTTTTTCATTGTCAAGTGTCAATTGCAATAATTCTGCGATGTCTTCGCGGTTCATATTTCTTGCGAAAACTACAAGCGTTCCGTAGGTAGCAATTTCATAGTGTTCTACTTTTTGGGCAGCAAGTATCAAACCTGCATCACGGATCTGAGTACCTTTCTCAGTATCTTCAATGATGCTGGAGGCTTCCTTTAGCAAACCTTCCATTGCATCGCATTTTTTCGCCTGTGCTTTTTCATCCAGTAATGCAAAAACCTGCTCTAAAGTTGCAATATGAGCATTGGTTTCTTCTGTGTGTTTAGTGAAAGCTTCAGCCAGTTCAGGATTAGTGGCTGCTTTTTTTAATTTAGGTAGCGCTTTTACCAGATGTTTTTCCGCCCAGTAGATATCTTTTAGTTCATCAACGAAAAATTCATGGAACTCTGAATCCTCGATTTTAGCTGCTGACGGAGTTTGTTTTTTTGATGATTTAGGTGCAGCAGTTTTGCTGGTACTCGTTTTCTTTGCTGTAGCAGGCTTTGTGCTGCTTGTTTTTGTAGTTGCCATAGGTTTGTTTTTATAGTGTAGATTGGTTGCTATAACCAAGATGTATTTAGAATGTTTTTGCAATTGATAAATCATCTGAAACATCAGCACAGTTCTATCCTTATCAAATTTTTTCTTTTTTTGCATCCAGTAACTTATTTTTATGGCTGATAAAATTCCCTTAATTCTATTTGCAAACGCTACAATCAAAATACCTATGAACTTTTATCTGATTTATATAAGTGATGCCACATACCTGATGGATTCTGGTGAGCTCGATGACATCCTCGCGGCGGCATCTACAAACAATCCGCGTAGGAATGTTACTGGTATGCTACTTTATATAGAGGGGTTATTTACAGTAGGAGGAAAGAAAAAGCTGGCTAAGGATATCAAAGGGAAATTCATACAGCTGCTGGAAGGGAATGAAAAAGATGTTAGAAATGCTTTTGAAGTGATTGAGCAGGACACCAGACATCGCAATCTAATCATCATGAAGGAGGGCACTGGATCTCAGCGTTACTTTAAAGATTGGTCGATGGGATTTAGACACTATCAGGTGAACGCGGAGGGAGAGCTGGAGAGTTGCACAAATTTAAGACATGATTTTCTGGATCAGCCGCTAACAGATGATGAGGAGAGTCCTTATCACTTTTTGAAATCATTTTATCAAATGAGTAAGTCTAAAAGAGTAATTTAAGCTGGGAAACCATGTAGTTATAAAACCCTCTGGCCTACACGGTTGCGATAGGTTACTTCACGTTCCTGCAAACTCGTCTGCCGCAGGTCAACAGTGATCAGCATATCAATGCTCACCTCAAAAAACTCAGAAAGCCGCTTCAAAATAACCAATGGCGGTTCCGATAAAGCTTCCTCGTACTTGGAATAACGTGCGCGACTGATGATTAAACTGTCAGCAATTTTTTGTTGTGAAGAGTTTCTAAGCGCTCTTAAATACCGTAAATTATCTGAAAGAATGGACATGATTTTAATGTTAGCTGTCCAAAAGTAGAAAATAAATACTAAATATAATAGTAAATAGTATACTAATTAAAATAGCTTTATAGTTTTTGCTTAGCTGCCCATACCACAATTACCCCTAATCAACACACGCGCAAACTACTACCTTAACGCGCAATTCTCCTAAAGATCCGGCAAATTTATCTCCTTCAAATTATATCATAGCCCGATGGCCAGGTTTTTGAAGCGATAATAACCAGAATATGAATCAAAAACTATTACTTACCTTATTTATTTCTGCCTGTTTATTCGTCGCCTGCGGCGATAAAGACCGTGAAAAGCAACTCGACGCTCGGGAACAGGCCATTGCTAAACAGGAAACCGACTTTGCTGCAAAAGCAGCAGACTACCAGTCCCTGATAAAAATGCGTGACAGCCTGCGTTCTAAAAAACCTGACACCCTCGCCCTTCAACAGTGGCCGGAAGGTATTCCCGGCAATTGGAACGGCAAAACCCTATGCAGAGAGTCTGACTGTACTGATTATGTAGTAGGAGACCAGCGCTCAGATACCTGGGTATTTGAGGGAGATTCCACAGGCATCTTTATGAAAGTAATAAATAAGGATAAAATTCTGCGTGTATATAATGCTCAGGTTGACAGCACCGAGATTCGTCTGCATTACAAAACCGACTCCACTGCCACCAGGCAAGTTGATATCAGCGTAGTGCTCAACCGCGCGGGGAACGACCTCATGAAGGGCAGCCAAACCATTTCTGTTAATAATAGTTGCACCGCCAAGTTCTCTGTTGAGTTAACACGCAATTCTAATCCTTAAGACATGCCCTTACTTAGCATACAACACCTGACGCTGCCGATTGAAGATCCGGTGTTAAAGTTCCTGCTGGAATTGATCATCATTCTCAGCGCGCCGCTTCTGTTAAATAAAATTAAGGTTCCCCATTTACTCGGCTTAATCATCGCCGGCGCTGTAGTGGGACCAAATGGATACAACCTTTTGTCGCGCGATAGCAGCGTAGTCGTAACTGGTACCACCGGTCTGCTTTATATCATGTTTCTTGCCGGACTGGAGATTGATATGGGTGATTTCAAAAAGAACAAATGGAAAAGTCTCGGCTTCTCCGTTTACACCTTTGCAGTGCCTTTTATCCTGGGCTTAGTCGCTGGTCTTTACGTACTACAGTTTAATCTGTTAACATCCGTACTGTTCGCCAGTCTCTTTTCTTCGCACACCTTGATTGCTTACCCACTGGTGAGTAAGCTTGGCATCGCCAAAAACCTCGCCGTCAACGTAACCGTGGGAGGGACAATGGTCACCGACGTACTTTCTTTATTGGTGCTGGCCGTGGTAGTAGGAATGACCCAGGGCACCGTGGGCCCGGCATTCTGGATCACACTATCAGTATCGATGGTGGTTTTCAGTGTTGTTGTGCTGGTGCTCTTCCCAATTATGGCGCGGTGGTTCTTCAAATCTGTTGAGGATAAAATCTCGCAATATATATTTGTACTGGTGGTAATTTACCTGGCGGCAATGGCTGCCGAACTCGCCGGAATTGAAGCCATCATTGGTGCATTTTTCGCCGGTCTGGCATTAAACAGGCTCATTCCGCATTCTTCCTCACTTATGAATCGCGTAGAGTTTGTAGGTAATGCCATCTTTATCCCGTTTTTCCTGATCAGCGTGGGAATGCTGATTGACGTTTCTGTATTTTTCAAAAGCTGGGAAACCATCGCTGTGGCGGCGGTTATGCTAGTATGTTCCATTGGTGGAAAATACCTTGCTGCAATACTTACTCAAAAGACATTTAAGTTTACGAACGATGAAGGGCAGCTGATCTTTGGTATGAGTGCTGCCTCTGCTGCGGCGACGCTGGCATCGGTAATGGTTGGCTATAACATCGTCATTTCCGAAACTGCATCCGGGGAGCCTATCAGGCTTTTAAATGAACATGTGTTGAATGGAAGTATCCTTCTAATCCTGGTTTCCTGTACAGTATCATCGTTCAAATCGATGTCCAGCGCGCAGAAGATTGCGCAAGCTGAAAATGAACAGACCGTGGCGGATAACAATCCTGATGAGGAGAAGATCCTGCTGGCGGTAAACCATGAAAAAACCGTGGAGAGCATGGTCAACCTGAGTTTGCTGATCAAAGCGGAGCAAAACAAGGAAAGGTTGTTTGCGCTGAATGTGATCAATGAAGATAAAAACGAGTCTTCCGTAAAGAATGCGGACAAGATATTAAGCTATGCTGTAAATGCTGGGGCAGCGGCCGATGTGAAGCTGATGCCACTAACGCGATACGATAATGACGTGATTGCCGGAATTACAAATGTGCTGAAAGAACAAAAGATTACTGACCTGGTGATCGGCTTGCAAGACGAGAAAGGTTTCTCCAGCTCGTTCATAGATAACCTGCATGATGGGTATCTTAAAAACGCACATGTTAATGTGATGGTTTACCATGCCGCACAGCCCATTGCCACGGTGCAGAAATACCTGGTGTTTATTCCACCAAATGCGGAGAAGGAACCTGGATTTTTCTATGCCTTGTTAAGGATCTGGAACATCGCTAAGCGTTCGGGATCTACTGTTGAGTTCCGGACTACAAGCTCAATCATCACTATACTGAAGAGGATTCAGGAGAAGGCTAATATAGAAGCCAGCTACAAAATCCTGGAGAAATGGGATGTGCAAAGTACTATTGCTTCGGAATTGGGTGCTGATACCGGCTTGATTGTGATGATGGCGAAGAGGGGCATGATATCTCATACTCCACTGATGAATAGCCTGCCGTACCTGCTGAACCAGAAACTACAGCAAAACAACTACCTGCTGATTTATCCTTTCTCGGAAATGACGGCCGTAGCGACTGAAAAAAGGTCTATCAGTAACCATGATGATTTTGCTGATATTGGGCAGACTATAGGGAAGCTTTTTAGGTAACGGCTGGGTTTTAGGGGGTCTTTGGTATTCAATCTGGGTTTGTTTTGTTACAAAATCTTGGTGAACTGGGTTTGCTTTGTTACAAATAATGAGCAGATTTGGGTTTGTTTTGTTACAAAATCTGGATAATCTGGGTTTGCTTTGTTACAAATACTGAGCAGATTTGAGTTTGTTTTCTATTTTTACATTGCATCAGCAGCTTAATAATATGTCAAATTTAGAGCTTGAAAAACAGCGTGAGAAATATTTGATTACCATCAGAAATTAAGGGCAAATAATTTCAGCAAGGATCTACCGTTCCTTATTCTTTCTGAAAGACTAACCCAAAGGACAAGTCTACATAGAATACGCTGATGGTCGCATAGAGATCCAGGAAGTCGCATCTGCAGGAAAAAAGTTCCGTACACGTGTAATTAAAGTTCTGAAAGGAATACAGGCAGATAGCGTCCGTAAAACCTATGGATTACTCTAAGCCAATAAATCTGATTGATGTTTTTAAAAAAAATCGACACAGCTAGTTATTTACTAACTTAAAAACAGTGTTTTTATAATGGAAATTGGAGGGGTGAGGTGATGAGTACGTTAGGGATGGCTTCGACCCAATGACCGATTAACAAGGGGCCAATAGCGGACCGGAGGCGGTGCTCAGGCGGTGTATAGGCGGTGCTGAAGCGGGGCTTGTATACCCCCCGGCCCTTTAAGCACCACTAGAGATCCGCTGCTGAACCGTTTTTGATGCGTTATTGCCTCGAAGCCATCCTTAACTGATCCAGAACTCATCCTTAATTGGCTGGGCGTATGCGAGGAAAACCTGCGTGCCATCAGCATTTACAAAAAGAACGGCTTAAATTTATGTATCATGGATCACTTAAAAATAAGGTCATTTACCCTGCGAATTTCATGGTTTACGTAATAAACTTTAAAATAAATCAATCATCTGCTTTCATGTTAAGAATAAATCTAATTTAGCGCAAGAAACATGAATTAATAGATTTAAGAAATGAATAGATTTTTAGGTTTAAAGTGCAAAGTCGTCGTGCTAATATTCCTACTTACGGGATGCAAAAAAGATGACTCAACTGATGAAATACAAAAAACTCTTAATGGGAAATATTCCATTTTGAGCGCCACTGCTGATAAAAAAATAGATGTTAATTTTGATGGTGTTGAGAGTTCAGATCTTTTAAAGGAAATAGCAACTTTAAAAGAGTCTTTTCTGGAATTGATTATACGAGACAATGATCAGTCTTATGTGTTTTCTCAATTTTGGCAAAACCAGTATTTCAACACATCGGATGAAAATATCCCAATTGCTTACGATCCTAAGGTGCTTGTCAATTATATGAATCAGGCAACTGTATCCTCTTTCACTATTAATCCAGATGGCTCAAAGCTGCTTTTAGACCGTAAGGTTTCAGACGCCTCATTCCCTCTGCCGGAATCCGTAGCAATCTTGAAGAACCAAGATGTAAAAATAACGATGGCAAGGTCATTATATACAAGTAGTGGATGGCAAAAAACAAGTGTAATAGTAGTATATCACAAATTTAGTAGTGATTTTTAGGCCACTATGTTATCGGGTGACGAGGAACAGAGAAATATCATGATGAAAAAACAAACAGTCAAATCCATAGATCTTCAACCAACATTGGAAAATGAGCAAATCGCGCTCTATCCTTTACAAGATGGTGATTTTGATGTCTTGTATGCGGTTGCATCCGACCAGGAAATTTGGCGACAACACCCAAACAAAGACCGCTGGAAAAAGGAAGTATTTCAAACATTTTTTGAAGGAGCTATGCAAAGTAAAGGCGCGTTCAAAATACTTGACAAGACCAGTGAAATGACTGTCGGTAGTACTCGCTTTTATGATTATGATCCTGAAGACAAAAGTATCTTTATCGGTTATACCTTTTATGCTACATCATGCTGGGGGAAAGGTGTCAATCCACAGGTCAAGGCTATCATGTTAGATTATATTTTTCAGTTCATAGAGCGTGTTAACTTCCATATTGGAGCAGAAAATATCCGTTCACAAATTGCTATTGCTCGTTTGGGTGCAACAAAAGTTGCTGAACAGGAAGTAACATATTTCGGTGAAAGCTCTAAACTCAACTTTGTATATGAAGTGAAAAAAACTTCATGGCAGAATGTAGGGAATAGATAAATAGCCTAATTTCCATATAAATTCCACAGTGCTATCATTCCTTTGAAGATTTGGGAGTATCGCCCTGATGATGTCTGGCATTCCATTCCGTCAGCATATTTAATATCGGCAAAAGTTCCAAACCTTTATCTGTGAGTGTATATTCAACCCTTGGTGGCATTTCTTTAAATGCATTTCTCAGGATGATTCCATCTTCTTCCAATTCCTTCAATTGTTCAGTGAGAATTTTCTTACTGATCAGACCCATTTTGGCATGTATTAGCCCAAATCTCTGCGATTTTAAACCAATGGTGTAAATTATAATAGGTTTCCATTTGGTTCCTATGGTTGCCATTGTTCTGGTCATAGGGCAATTGTGACAGATAAATATTTCTTTAGCCATGTTAGTTACAAAAAGGTATCCGCTATTCTATAATCCTACTTTAAAGGTAGTTCAATAATAGGTTACTTTGTGTAACTAATATAAAAAAAAATGAAAAGATCTAAAGTATTTCTCTTATTTGGGTTGTTCCTCAGTTTAATGTCAGGTTTTGTTAAAGCACAGCCAAAAGAAAATCAGGCAGGATATTACCACATGTCTATTGGCAAATTTGAAGTCATTGCCTTATCAGATGGAACAGTTCCTGTAAATGCAAAGGAATTACTAAATCATGACGCCAAAATTCCGGATCTATTAGCAAAGCAATTTCTTTCTGAGACGGTTGAAACATCAATTAATACATACTTGATTAAGTCGGGTACAAAGTTGATTCTTGTGGATGCAGGAGCAGGTAGTCTTTTCGGCCGTCAACATGGGGGTGGTCTGATTAACAGTCTTAGAAAAGCAGGCTTCAAACCAGATGAGGTTACTGATATTCTAATTACCCATATTCATCTTGATCACACCGGAGGCCTGAGTAATGCCGGTGAAATGTTATTTCCTAATGCAATGCTTCATGTCAATCAGAAAGAGATCGATTTTTGGAAAGTACATGAAAAGGAAAGTCCTTTGGATACAAGAGGGATCAAATCTAACCGGTCATCATATATAAACTTTAAACCATATCTGAAAGCGGGCAAAGTTTTGGCCTTCAAAAGTGATACACTGTTGTTTCCGGGGATAAGCAGTCATGAATATGCCGGACACACAGCTGGTCATACAGTTTATGAATTGTCCAGTGAGGGACAAAAACTCCTATTCTGGGGAGATCTGATCCATATCGCTGCAGTACAGTTTAGCGGCGCAGAAATCCCTAATGAATTTGATTTTGATAAACTAAAAGCTGCAGGGCAGCGTAAAAGAGCTTATGCTGATGCGGCGGATAAAGGTTATCTGATTGCGGCAGATCATATTTCTTTTCCGGGAATAGGCTATCTCAGAAGTGATCATAATAGTTATGTGTGGGTACCGGTTAACTTTAGTGTTAAATGACACCCCACTAAAAGTCGGTCTTAATAGGATTATCGAAACTTGATATCACAAAATGTGATATCAAGTTTCGATTCCAGCTCAACTTGATGTTCCATTTTGGAACATCAAGTTTTTTAAGTCATCTTTTTTAAACTGAACCATCCGACCTTCTTGTGGAAATTGTTTCAGATTTCTATTCAGCGCTTTATTTGCTATCTTGTTTGGGCAAAAACAACCTACAAATAATGACGACGCCTCAAATCCTAATCAAATATTTTACATTTAGTCTGTCTATCGCTTCTATTTCCTGGATTGTTGGCATGATCATCACTGCCGTACTTTCAAAAACTGATTTCTATAAGCAAAGGTTGTCGGGCTTATACTTGGTCAAAGATGATAATATCAATAAAATGCTTGGCCTTGAAGCTTTTAGATGGATAATCATGCATAGCTTTTTTAAATATTTTAATCCTAAGCTTTCAATCCCGAAAAGAATACTAAAAAGCGAACTGGAGGAATATAGGTTAGAAATGACTAAGGCTGAACTTAATCACATTTTTGCATTCCTGTTCATGGGGATTTTCATTTTGGTAAAGGTATATCACGGTCTATATTTGTTTGCATCAGTGATGCTGCTTGTCAATGTCTTAATGAACTTGTACCCGAGTTTGCTGCAGCAAAAGAATAAAAGACGGATCGATCGGTATCTAAATGTATTGCATCAAAGAACACTTCAGAAGGTTGGTAGTTCGTGAGAAAGAATAAAGGTTGATCAAATAAAAATGCCCTCGGTAGCGGTTCAGCATTATGCTGAAATGCTTAAAGCGTTGAAAATTAATCGCTTTGTTTGAACTTCGTTAAAAGATAGTCGTATAAGAACTGCTTATTAAATCTCCGATTCAACACTAAATTTGTCAATCTTGAATAATTTTACCTGTAAATTATTTTTTACATTCGGAGACAAGAGTCGAAAGTTGAACCCGTACTAATTACCAAGTATTTTATGGATTTACAGGCGTTTTATAAAGACCAATATGATAAATCTCTGGCTAGTAAGAGTGAGATTAATTCTTCATTATCTACGCATATTGGTATACTCACCGCCTTAGTAGCAGCACTGTATTATGCTTCTACTAATTTTGATTTAAATGACAGTCTTATTTTGAGTATATCTTTTATAGTATTTACATTATTAGCTGTTGCTTTTTTGTCGATCTCTACGTATCGTCTCATTAAAGCATTTTCGGATTTTCATAATGGACAAGAATATGCCTATCTTAATGACACTGATTATTTGGATAATTATTACACTGATTTAGTGACATTCTATAGTACGGCGCCTGATGTAGACCGTGAGTCGGCTGAAGAGTTAGCTGTAAACGAATTTAATTCGTACCTTACTAAGGAATTAATCAAGAATACGGCAATAAATCAAATCAATAACAGACTAAAAACCTATCATAGGTTTAAGTGTCATCAGTTTATGATTTATGCCTTAATTGTATTAAGTTTGCTAGTAATTCCATTTGGTATTGATTTTGGAATACATAAGGGAGAAGAAAAAGTTCATAAAGTCAAAATTGAGTACCCTCTATCTTTGATTCTATCTGTAGAATATAAAGATTCAGTTCAACGTTTAACTTTCAAAACATCAGATTATGGCAAATCAAACCGTAAAAAAACCGACACCACCGCCATCATTACTAATAAGAGACGGCGTTAATCCAACAATTTACAGACCTAATCCTATTGTTAAGAGCGGAACTAAGAAATAATTGTTATTTCAATTTTGTGGATAATGTCACAAAATAGTTTTCGATAGCAATTTGTAGAATAATAAGAATATCAGAACTCATCTAGATCTTTTTTAGGTGAGTTTTTTTATTAACTCCGCTTTTTGTAAAAGCGATGTTTTTCCCATAGGAGAGATTCATTCTGTATTGAAAGTGAGGACAGGCGCTAACAGGAATTATTGGATTAGCTCCTTACTCTCGCTGATCCCTGAAGGACAGAGTCCTGAAACAAAAAATGCCACCCAAACTGGGCAGCATTTGTGTTTTGGCGGAGAGTGGGGGATTCGAACCCGCGGACCCTTTGACAAGTCAACAGTTTTCAAGACTGCCGCAATCGACCACTCTGCCAACTCTCCGCGACAAAAGTACAAATAAACTTCATTTACCCAAATAATCCCCCTTAACTATCTTTTAAATGCCTCATAATGAATCTGAAATTTTTATCTGAAGCCCTTTTAAACGCATATTTTGCACATCCATCCCAAATTGAGATCTTGCACCACAAAACAGAGTAGATGTTTGAATTTTGTAATTATTGGTTTGATTAACGCAATCGGAATTAAGAGAGCGAAAGTAAATTTGTATCAGCAAATTTTAGTAAATTCATTCTTATGGAAAAGACGCAGACATTAGAGAACTTTTATCAGCATAAATTTAACACCACACCACCAATCGTACAGCATGGGGTAGGGCACTTTAATGTTTTCCGTCTCGAAGAATGCATGGGGCCCAATGCCAAGCCTGTATCCTACAGCAGACGCGATTTTTACAAAATCAGCCTTGTCCGCGGAAAGTACAGATTCCACTACGCAGACAAAAGCATCTCCAGTGAAGGCACAACACTGATGTTTTTCAATCCCAACGTTGCCTACACCGTAGAATCACTGTCAGAGAATAACACCGGCTTCTTCTGCATCTTTACAGAATCCTTCTTTATCGAGAAAATCAGAGGCAGCCTCACCGATCTGCCCATGTTTAGCAACGGCGGTAAACCTGCCTATTTCCTTGACCAAAAGCAAGATGACATCGTATCCGCTATTTTCACGAAGATGCTCGATGAAATTGAGTCTGAGTACGTTTTCAAATATGATCTGCTGCGCAACTACGTGACTGAGCTCACGCATTACGCACTCAAATCACAACCTTCAGAAACACTTTACCAGCATCCCGATGCCAAGTCCAGGATCACCTCTGTGTTTACAGAACTACTCGAGCGTCAGTTTCCGATAGAAACACCCTCACAGCGCTTCTCTATGCGTTCGGCAAAGGATTTCGCGGAGAAACTCGCCGTGCATGTGAATCACCTCAACAGATCCGTTAAAGAGACCACAGGAAAGACCACAACCGATATCATTACACAGCGTCTGCTGGCCGAAGCAAAATCACTTTTGAGACATACCGACTGGAACGTTTCCGAAATAGGATACTGCCTGGGTTTTGAAGAGGCCGCACATTTCAATAACTTTTTCAAAAAACAGACTGCCTATACCCCGGGTTCTTTCAGGAATGTTTGAATTTAGTAATGATGTGATTGATTGTTGCAATCTAAGACATCACTTCCTGAAGTAGATTTGTTTTCAAATTTACAATCATGGAAAATCAATCAAAAGTTTGGTACGTTACGGGTGCCTCTGATGGGCTGGGATTAAATTTAGTAAAACAATTACTGGCAGCAGGTTACAGAGTTGCTGCAACTGCAGAAAGCAAAGCTGAGCTCGAAGATGCAGTACGAGATAACTCTTCCAATTTCCTTGCGCTCGAAGTAAACCTCTCCAGGGAAGACACTGTCATCGCATCTTTGCAAACTGCAGCTGATACTTTCGGCAACATCGATGTGGTGGTGAATAATGCTGCACAAAAACCGGCCGGTAGGTTTGAGGAGTTCAGCGACAAACAAGCCAGGGCTAACTTCGAAATCAATGTCTTCGGGATGATGAATGTCATCAGGAACGCCATGTCTCATTTCAGACCTCAGCAATCAGGTCACATCTTTAATATCTCATCGGCAGCAGCCAGCAGCGGGAAATATTCAGGCTTAAGTATCCACTGCGCTACCAGGTTCGCCGTTGCCGGCCTGTCAGAATCCCTCGCTGCAGAAGCCAAACCTTTTGGTATACACGTGACCGTAGTGTTGCCCGATCAGTTCAGAAGCAGTCTCGCAAAGGAGGAAGCCACGACTACAGCAGAGCCAGCAGTAGCAGGAAATACTGCATCGGCGATGATCAGCATTGCACAAAATGAAGAACCACCACTATACCTCTTCCTGAGCAAAGCTTCATTCCTGGCAGCAACTGAAAGATTGGAAAGTATAAAAAAAGACATGTGCCTCTGGCCGCATACCTGAAAAATAGACATCTGCGACCATTTTTAGAGACATCCGTAAAATAGTTCTAAATAATTTTCAATTTAATTTGTATCCAGTCTTAATAATGTGAATATTTGTAGCATAATCAATCCCAGTAAATGCAAAACGTCATTACCGAAGCACCTGTTGCAGAATTCACAGAAGTATTCAGAACCCATAACGGCTCTGTATTCCAGTCTGACAGAGAAAATTGCTGGTATATTGACTTTGTAGGCAAGCTTGCCCGTTTTGACTACAGGAGCATCATGAAGCTGAGAAAAGCGATTTACGCGATAGATATCGAAGCGCTGTTGCTCAATTCTGAAATTACTCCTGATCTTGAAATCGTATTTATCTGTGCATGTGACCATTGTTATGTATTGACCTTGCTGGAGATCATTGATTTCAAAAAACTGCTGGAAGGTACCTTTGTCATGCTGGAGTTAAATCGCATCATTCATGACCGTGTTTACCGCTTAAGTGTCTGAACTTCTTTAGACTTAGAATCTTTCCATATTTCGTTGTAATGCTGTAAAGTTGATTTTATGCACTATTTTTGCAGGAGTCAAACAGAGAATTACAAATTAAAAATATATGAAAGACATCACACGCGTACAGTGCCTGCTATCAACAGAGGTAGAAGCATTGTTAAATCAGCAAATAAAAAAAGAAGCTCAATCTGCATCTGCATATCTTGCGATGGCATCATGGTGTGACAGTAACGGATTCGATTATTCATCAGAATATTTCTTCAAACAATCTGAAGAAGAAAGAGAACATCAATTAAAGATCTTTAAATATGTTCTGGATATGGGCGGTACCGCTATCTCTCCGGAAGTAACTAACATCCAAACTGAGTTTAACTCTTTCAGAGAAGTTTTTGAAGAAGCATTGGATGCAGAAATCAGCGTTACTCAATCTTTGAAAAACATCGCTGCGAACTGCTACAAAGAGCAGGATTACGTTACTATCGAATTCCTTAACTGGTTCTTCAAAGAACAACGTGAAGAAGAGTACAAAGCAAGACGTGCCCTCGAATTGTTCGACGTTATCGGCGAAGCAGGTACAGGAAGATGGGAAATTGACAAACACGTTAACGACATTAAATACGATAGCGAAGGATAATCTTAGCTATTTGATGATCAAACCGCTCAGCAAACTGAGCGGTTTTTTTATGCCCAAAAATTTGTATCAATTAGGATATGTATACTTTTTCAAACTAAAAATTGAATATCATTGTTATAACTAGATATACATTTCTAAACCTAAACCAAAATGTAAAGTATGGGACTATTTGATATATTTAAGTCGAAGAAGGAAAACGATGCTGAAGACCTGAATACCACCGATCAACTGGTGGGAAATACAGACGATCTGAGCCTCGATGAACTTCTGGAAATGACTGTAAAGGACCCTGCATATAAAGGCGCATTTTACAAACGGATACTAACCGACGAGATCATCGTCATTTCAGTGAACGTTAATGTTTCTGACGGCTATCAATACCTCGAAGTTGGAACCAGCGTGGAGTTATTCTCACTGGAGGACGGCAGTATCCCTTTATTCACTACCATAGACAGGATCTTCGATAACGGAATCGTGAAGGATGACGTAGAGTTTCTAAAAATGAGCGGAACTGATCTTTTCAGCGTAGCACAGGGTGAGAAATTTATCGTCAACCCACATAGTGACTATAACAAAAAAATCTCAGCAGCAACGGTAGAAACGCTGCTGGATAGTGATCTGTAGCATCTATACAGGCAAAAAAAAGAACTTAGCAAAACGCTAAGTTCTTTTTTTTTGCCTGAGCCTTTTTTACTGAGGCTGCTGTTGCTCTTCCTGAGCTTTTTCTTTAGCCTTCTCCTCAGCCTTTGCTTTTTTCCTGAAGAAACCTCTCAGCAGGAAGTTATGTTGCAGTGCCTCCATATTTTCATCTAGTTTCTTAGTGCTGGATTCCAGGTTGGAGACAGTAGTTTTTAATTTTGCACCAGTGGCTTCGTCATTCAGCAATACGCCGACAGCATTTTTATCTGAAGTCAGTTTCTGACTGGTGGCATTTAGGTTACCTGTCATCTCTGAAGCAGAAGCAGCAGTAGCCTGTAAACTTTTTACTGCTGTCTTCAGGTTACTGAATACGGTTGTATCTGTAAGTAGTTCCGTGGCCAGTGTACCTTTGTTATTCAGTTTCGAAGTATATTGTGATATCGCTGAAGTCACCCTTGCAGTGGTAGCGGAAGCATTTTCCAGGTTTACCGACATCTGGCGCAGGCGGTCAGCCATTACAGAATCTGTCAGCAGTGCACCTAAGGCACCTTTTCCTTTTACCATTTCCGTACTAACTACTTTAAAATCATTGGTTATCGCCAGGATGTTCTTGTTGTTGTCCTGTAGTGTCTTCATGATATCATCCGGACCGAGTGCAGCTGCCACATCCAGTCTGTCGCCATCTTCCACAACCGGTGTGCCCGCCGGACCTGCGATGATTTCGATCATCTTATTTCCTATAAATCCTTCAGAGCTTAATTTCGCCAGTGAGTTTTTATGGATATACTGCTGTGCTTTTTCTTCAACGTGCAGCGTTACCTCTACCTGGGCATTGCCATAGAAAGCAACTTTGCTTACTGTACCAATTTTAACACCCGAGAAAAACACGTTATTACCCGCTGTAATCCCGTTTACGTTGTTAAATATCGCTTTGAGAGTAATACTGCTGACAAATCGTTTTTGTTTTCCTCCCAAAGTAAGGACACCTGCAATAAAGATAATTACACCGATGACGATGAAAATTCCTACTATAATTGACCTTTTGTTTTCTGAAGCGCTCATTTATTTTGTAAAGTTATAATTGTAAAAAGATTGAACACGGGCATCTTCACTCGCAAAGACCTCCTCAAAGGTTCCCTGTATCGCAAATTGTCCGTCCAGTAGCATAGCAATTCTGTCGCCAGTTTCCTTGGCACAAGTCAGATCGTGTGTAATAATGATCGCTGTTGTTTTATATTTTTCCTGAACTTCGTTGATCAGGTTATTGATTTCAATACAGGTAATAGGATCCAGACCCGCCGTAGGTTCATCATATAACATGATCTCGGGTCTCAGGATCAGCGTTCTGGCAATACCAATCCGCTTTCTTTGACCGCCGGAAAGTTCCGAAGGCATCTGCTCAATCGTTTGCAGCAGACCTACGGCATCCAGCACGCTTTCTACTTCATCATTGATCTGGCTGCGTTTCAGGTTTCTTGAATTCCTTACCAATGGGAACTCCAGGTTTTCCCTCACAGTCATACTATCATACAGTGCACTGTTCTGAAAAGAGAAACCTACTTTAAGCCTCAGCTCCATCAGCTCGCGCGAACGGAGTTCTGCAACTTCCTGCCCGAGCACATTCACCATTCCCTGATCGGGAAGGAGCAGTCCGGAGATGATTTTGATCAATACTGATTTCCCTGTACCGGAACGGCCAAGAACAACGAGGTTTTCTCCTTTATATACATCCAGATCTACACCCCTCAGGATATGCAGGCTTCCGAATGCTTTTTGTAATCCCCTGATAGAAATGACAGGGTTGTTTTTATCTATTGCTTTCTCTGCTTGTATCATGATGGCTTAACGGAATGCATTTACGATTGCAACAATAACGATCTCTTCTACGAAGATCAGGAACATGGCGGCCACTACCGCAGAGTTGGCGGCTTTACCTACACCTTCAGTACCTTTGGTAGAGTTGTAGCCACAATAACAGCCAACAACACCTATGGTAAACCCAAATACGGTAGATTTAAAGGAAGTACTGAACAGATCCAGGAAACTCAGTGAGTCAAATACCTGTGAGAAAAACATGGCAAAGCTGGTTTGCTCATTGGTATGTACACTCAGATAAGCGCCCATCAAAGCCACAAATGCAGTATACATCACCAGTAAAGGAATCATAAACGTAGTGGCCAGTATTCTGCTTACTACCAGATATTTGAAAGGATTGGTTGCCGATACTTCCATAGCATCAATCTGTTCTGTAACTTTCATTGAACCGAGTTCAGCACCCATATTGGAGCCCACTTTTCCGGCGGCAATCAATGCGGTAACCAGAGGAGCGAGGGCACGCACAATCGCGATGGAGATCAGCGAAGGCAGCCATGAGGTAGCGCCAAAGTTGGCCAGTGAGGGTCTCGACTGGTTGGTAAACACCACTCCGGTGATGAAACCCGTCAGTGAGATAAGCGGAAGGGATTTAAAACCTACCTCATAACACTGATGGATGATTTCTTTAAACTCATATGGAGGAAGGAATACTTCCTTAAAAAAACGGAGGATAAACTGGTATATGTCGTAAACTGTGAGAAATATATCGTCCAGCTTTTTGGAAACTACGTATTTGGTAGGCTGTATATTGGGATTGTCTGAGTTCGGATCCATTCGTTGTTATTGATGCTGCCAAATATAATTTAAATCATTATTATATTGAACCTATATTAAGAAAGCATCAAAACAGGAAAATTGTTTTTGTTTTATGCTGACTAAATATGCATTTTGGTCAAATGTAAGATATCAGGGAAGATTAGTCAATCTGGTATCTGAAAATGACAAAATAATGATTTGCCGAAACACAATAATTCTAACTGATGAAAAAACTACAAAACTTACTCAAAACATTGCTTCCCCTTCTGCTGCTGATATCGGTCGGCAGTTCTATATCCGCACAGGAAAAAGCGCCTTTCCAGGATGATGTAAATGTGATTAAAGCGTACGACAGGATTTACGCGCCTCCCGCAAATCCAATACTCTTTATCGGCAGTTCTTCTATTCGCCTCTGGGTGGATTTTGCGAAGACCTTTAAAAACTATCCTGTGCTCAACAGGGCGATAGGAGGTGCGGTTACGGCAGATGTAGACCGATACCTGGATGATCTTGTTTTTCCGTACAAGCCCAAACAACTGGTGATCTATGTAGGGGAGAACGACCTGCTGAAATCTCCCGATGCGGCAACAGTCTTTAACGATTTTAAAAAACTATATACTGGTATCAGGGCAAAGCTTCCCAATACGCCTATCGTATATATATCTATCAAGGGAAGCCCTTCAAGAAAACAATACCAGGCTAAAGCGCTTGAGGCCAACCGCCTGATCAGTGCTTATATTAAAAGTCAGCAGCACATTACCTTTATAGATGTTTATAAGCCGATGCTGGACAAAAACGGAGCTATGCAGCCACATCTTTTTAAAGAAGATATGCTGCACATGAACGGCTCCGGATATGCGATCTGGAACAAACTGCTCCTGCCGCATCTACTAAAAAACTAATCTTTCCCTTACAACCGCATGGCATGGTCAAATGACGCGCGGTTGTAAGGTAAATACCTGTGCAGCACGGCCAGGTAAGCTCCGTAAATCATCTGGATAAATACGCTTTCCCAGCTTTCTATCAGTGAAGACCCGAAAATCAGGATGAGGATCAGGATAAATCCCAGTAAAATTCCGGCCCTTGTAAATAAGCCGATCAGAATAAATATCCCCACAATCAACTCCAGGACAGGCAGTATAAAGCCAAAAGCATGTACGAGTGAAGCAGGTAAGAAAGTTTTGCTAAGCAGGCCTACCATCCACTGGCTGAAAGCTTCCAGTTTGGGCAATCGTGCCAGGCCATGTCCAAAAAAGCTGAGTCCAATAGGTAGCCGGGCCAGGAAATAGCTGAATTCTTCATTTTTCATAAGCTCAATTTTTTCTCAATATAAGGATATCCCCATTTGAGCACCTGTGCAGCTGACCCATAATCAGAACCGCCGGATAAAAATCCATGTTCGTCGGTATATTCTCCATCTTCGTCTAGTATGACTTTCCCTGTTTTTTTTATTTGGTTGATTTGCTGTACATGCAATCGCTGACGAAGAAAACACACATATGAAGATGAACATACAGATGGGGCTCCTGCTCCTCACAGGAATCACCCTCGCCTCATGCGGCGGAAACAACAAAGAGCAGGCCGGACAGGCAGGTGCCGCGCAGGTACAAGAATATAAAGTGCTAACGCTTCAGCCCCGCTCGGCTACGCTAAACACAGATTTTCCGGCGAGTATCCAGGGTCAGGAAAATATAGAGATCAGACCGCGGATTGAAGGTTATCTGGAGAAAATCTATGTGGATGAGGGCGCAGTCGTCAAAAAAGGCCAGCCGCTGTTCAAAATTAATGATCCTCAGTATGAGCAGGCTGTACGTACCGCCAATGCAGGTATCAAAACCGCAGAGGCGCAGGTAAGTACTGCGAAGCTGGCGGTGGTGAAGGTGACACCACTGGTGCAGAAGGAGATCGTCAGCAAATATGAACTTGAATCCGCACAATATACCTATAAGTCTGCACTGGCCAGCCTCGCCTCTGCGAAAGCAGCGCTGGTAAACGCACAGACCAACTTAAGTTATACAACAGTGACGAGCCCTGTAAATGGGGTAGTGGGATCGATTCCCTTCCGGCTGGGTAGTCTGGTCAATTCCAGCAATACGGATCCGCTGACCACGGTTTCCAGCATCGGAAATGTCTATGCCTACTTTGCACTGAACGAGAAACTGCTGCTTGAATTTACAAAAGACAGCACCGGAACCACCTTTTCGCAGAAGATCGCCAAAATGCCAAAAGTATCGCTATTGCTCTCGGATGGCTCGCTGTACAGGGAACAGGGGCGTATTGAAACGGTAAACGGGCTGATCAATACGGCCACAGGTTCAGCAAATATCCGCGCGCGCTTCCCCAATGCACAGGGTGTGATCAGAAGTGGCAGCAGTACTACCGTGAGGATCCCCAATGCGGTGAAGGATGCGATTCTGATTCCTCAAAGCGCAACCTACGAATTGCAGGATAAGCGTTTTGCGGTGGTGGTAGATAAGGATGGTAAAACCAAAACGGTGGCTATCACGGTGATGGAGAATACTCCCGGAAACTATTATATCGTGGAAAGCGGGCTCAAGGCAGGTGATCAGGTGGCGCTCGAAGGGGTAGCGACGCTAAAAGATGGTACGCAGATCAAAGCAAATGTGCAGCAGGCAGATGCTGTTTATGCAGACTTAAAATAAAAGCAGATGTTTAAAATATTTATACAGAGACCAGTTCTCTCCACGGTGATCTCGGTGATCATCGTTATTCTGGGGGTACTCGGACTCACTTCGCTGCCTATTGCGCAGTATCCGGATATTGCACCACCGACGGTGAATGTGGCCGCCAGTTATACCGGTGCCAATGCCGATGTGGTTTTGAAAAGTATTATTATCCCGCTCGAGGAGCAGATCAATGGGGTGGAAAACATGACCTACATGACTTCCACGGCAACAAACGACGGGGCAGCAAGCATCAAGATCTTCTTTAAAGTGGGTACAGACCCGGATCTCGCAGCGGTTAACGTGCAGAACAGGGTGTCACGGGCAACGAGCCTGCTGCCTTCAGAGGTGACTCAGGCAGGGGTAACGGTGACGAAAAGCCAGAGTAGTAACCTGCTGATCTTCTCGCTGTACAGTGAGGATAAAACCTACGACCAGACTTTTCTGCAGAACTATGCCAAGATCAACCTGGTGCCGGCAATCCAAAGGGTAACGGGTGTAGGGGATGCAACGGTTTTTGGTTCCAAAGATTACTCGATGCGGATCTGGCTGAAACCGGATATCATGCAGCAGTATGGTTTGATACCCAGTGATATTTCTACGGTGCTGGCAGAACAGAATATTGAGGCCGCACCGGGAAAATTTGGTGAGAACAGTAATCAGGCATTTCAATATGTCATTAAGTATAAAGGACGCTTAACGCAGCCGGCAGAGTTTGGAAACATGATCATCAAGTCCGTAGGTCAGGGGCAGGTGTTGCGACTCAAAGATGTGGCAAAGGTAGAACTGGGTTCGTTGACTTATTCCTCTACGATCTCCATGAACGGCAGGGAAGCGGTAGGTATGGCCATCAGTCAGACGCCGGGTTCCAACGCCAGGGATGTGATCAACAATTCCAAAAAGATCATTGAAGAGGCTTCGAAGACTTTCCCCAAAGGGATTAAGTATACCTATATGGTAGACGTGAATGAGAATCTGGATGCCTCAATTGAAAAGGTAATTCACACGCTCGTGGAAGCCTTTATCCTGGTATTTATTGTGGTGTTTATCTTCCTGCAGGATTTCAGGTCGACCCTGGTGCCGGCAATAGCGGTTCCGGTGGCGATTGTAGGAACGTTTTTCTTCCTGAATTTATTTGGGTTCACGATCAACCTGCTGACGCTCTTTGCACTGGTGCTCGCAATCGGTATCGTAGTGGATGACGCGATTGTGGTGGTAGAGGCCGTCCATGCAAAACTTGATCATGGGTATAAGTCGGCCAGAAAAGCGACGATCCATGCGATGGACGAGATTTCCGGGGCTATCATTTCGATTACACTGGTCATGGCCGCAGTGTTTATCCCGGTTACGTTCATCACAGGATCAACGGGTGTTTTCTACAAACAATTTGGGGTAACGCTGGCCGTTTCGATTATCCTTTCGGCAGTGAATGCACTAACGCTGAGTCCGGCGTTATGTGCCTTGTTGCTCAAGCCGCATGCGGATGATCACAAACACCAGAGCTTTATCCAGCGCTTTTATACTGCCTTTAACGTTGCATTTGATAATATCACGCAGCGGTACAAACGTTCTGTGGAGTTCCTGTCGGTAAAAAAATGGATTGTACTGGGTGCTGTGGTCATTTCAGGGGCCGGTTTGTTCTATATGATGAAAACGACGCCTTCGGCTTTTGTACCCGCAGAAGATCAGGGAACTATCTTTGCCAATATCAGTCTGCCGCCATCCTCATCTATGGAGCGCTCTACGGCTTTATCGAAACAGGTGGACAGTATTGCTCA
The DNA here is from genome assembly GCF_026239695.1 of Pedobacter sp. MC2016-15. Classification (GTDB taxonomy): domain Bacteria; phylum Bacteroidota; class Bacteroidia; order Sphingobacteriales; family Sphingobacteriaceae; genus Pedobacter. The sequence continues at coordinate 317,549 of NZ_JAPIVS010000005.1, forward strand.
TACAATTCCGGAAGTGAGCAACACGCTGCGTATCGTGGGACAAAACTTTACGGCAGGGGCCGGAAGTGCCTACAGCATGGTAATTGTGCGCTTAAAGATATGGGATGAACGTAAACGTACGGTGGATGATGTGGTGGGCGATCTGTTCAAAAAAACTGCCGGCATCCGTGAAGCGAGTATTTTCTTTATCTCGCCGCCTACCATCCAGGGTTTTGGGCAGAGTGGTGGTTTTGAGTTCCAGCTGCAGGATAAAACCGCACACAGTACGGCCGACTTCTTTAAGGTGAACAATGAGTTTCTTGCAAAGCTGTCGCAACGAAAAGAGATCCAGTATGCGACAACGCCTTTTAACCCGAACTTTCCTCAGTATATGATGGATGTGGATCTGGAAAAAGCGAAAGAGGCAGGGGTGACGGTAAATTCTATTCTGCAAACAATGCAGGGATACTATGGTGGTCTGTACGCCTCAAACTACAATCAGTTTGGAAAGCAGTACCGGGTGATGGTACAGGCCTCGGAAGAATACAGGATGAACCCTGAAGGCCTGAGCAAGATCTTTGTGCGCAATACAGCAGGCACCATGGCGCCAATTACGGAGTTCATCAAAATGCGCAGGGTATTCGGCCCTGAATCTATTTCGAGGTTTAACTTATTTAGTTCGATCGCCATTACGGGATCTCCAAATGTGGGTTACAGCTCGGGAGATGCAATCAAGGCCATTCAGGAGGTGGCTGCAGAGCTGCCCGCCGGTTATGGGTTTGAGTTCTCAGGGCTGACGCGCGAAGAGCTGGCATCGGGTAGTGAAACGATCTTCATTTTTATCCTCTGTCTGGTATTTGTGTACTTCCTGCTCAGTGCGCAGTACGAAAGTTATATTCTTCCATTTGCGGTGCTGCTGGCCATTCCCTTTGGTCTTGCCGGAGCTTACCTGTTCTCGATCATCTTTAAACTCAACAGTAATATCTATCTGCAGATCTCTTTGATCATGCTGATTGGTTTGCTGGCGAAAAACGGAATCCTGATCGTAGAGTTTGCGCTGGACAGGAGAAGAAACGGGATGGGCATCGTGAAATCTGCAATAGAAGGTGCTGTAGCACGTCTGAGGCCAATTCTGATGACCTCCTTTGCCTTTATCTTCGGACTGCTGCCGCTGATGTTCTCCACGGGAGCGGGAGCTGTAGGTAATAAATCGATCGGTACAGGTGCTGTAGGCGGGATGCTGATCGGTACAATCATCGGCGTCTTTGCCATTCCTGTGCTGTTTATCATCTTCCAGTCGCTGCAGGAAAAAATCTCCGGTCCGGCAAAAAATGGCTACGACGAAGACGAGGAGGAAGAAGAAGCAGATCAATCATCAACAATAACGACATCACATGAATCATAGATATAGCAAACAGGTATTCGGATTACTGATAGCGGCTTCACTTTTTAGTGCCTGCTCGGTAACCAAAACTTATAAAAGTCCGGAGCTAAAAACGGATGGCTTATACCGCGACCAGGATGCTGCAGATTCTGTAAGCATGGCGGATATGCCCTGGCAAAGTCTGTTCTCTGATGAGAAGCTGAAGGCCCTGATCCAGAGAGGTCTGGATCAGAATGTGGATCTCAAAAATGCGATCCAGAACATCGCACAGGCCCAGGCTACGCTCAAACAAAGTAAACTGGCTTATCTGCCAACGCTGAGTGCCAATGCAGATTATACGAGGACAAAATCCTCTTTATCTGCACTGAATTTTCCGGCGGGGATCAATATCAATACGCTGACGGATACCTACCGTCTGTACCTGAGTACGAGTTGGGAAGCTGATATCTGGGGAAAACTGAGCAGCTCGAAAAGGGCAGCCCTGGCGAGTTACCTGGGCACGGATGCAGCGCGAAAAGCGGTGCAGACACAGCTGATTGCTGATATCGCCAACAATTACTTTACACTGCTGTCGCTGGATAAGCAATTGAAAATTACGGAGGAAACGCTGAAAAACAGGATTGCCAGTGTAGCTACCATCAAGGAGCTGAAAGAGGGTGCTGTAGTTACCGGAGCGGCCGTAGTGCAAAGTGAAGCAAACCAGTATGCTACTGAGGTGACGATCCCGGATCTCAAACAGAGCATCCGTGAGACGGAAAATGCGCTGAGTATATTGCTGGCACAGACTCCTGGTCCAATCGACAGGGGCAATATGGACAATCAGGTGGTACCGACAAACCTGTCGCTCGGACTGCCATCACAGTTACTGCATAACCGCCCAGATGTGGAGCAGGCAGAACTGGCATTCAGGAGCTCCTTTGAAAATACCAATCTCGCAAGGACGTATTTTTACCCGAGCTTAACGTTAACGGCAAACGGGGGATTATCTACGCTGCAGCTGAAAAACTTCTTTGATCAGTCGATTTTCTACTCGCTGGTAGGTGGCCTGACGCAGCCGATCTTTAACCAGGGGATCAATAAGGCAAGGCTGACCACAGCGCAATCCCAACAGATCCAGGCGATGAATAGCTATCAGCAGACTTTGCTGGTAGCGGGGCAGGAGGTTTCCAATTCGCTGTTTGCTTATCAGCAGGCTTCGGCCAAGCAGAGCTCGCGGGCCAAACAGATTGCCGCACTGAGCAAAGCGGTGGATTACACACAGGAACTGCTGCGTTACACCTCGGCCACAAACTATACGGATGTATTAACCTCGGAGCAGAGTCTGCTGGCAGCTCAGCTGAGTGCCGTGAGTGACCAGCTGCAAAAGCTGCAGGCTGTGGTTAATCTGTACCGCGCATTGGGCGGAGGATGGAAGTAATGTACTACCAGTCGAGCCCCTGCAGGGAGGCATGATATTTATCAGGGTCGAAGCTGTAAAGGTTGGGTGATTTATGCGCCCCGCCTTTACGCTGGTCCTCATGTTTGATGAGCACATCAAAACGCATAATCCTGCGGTAAAAGTTCCCCCGGTTTAGTTTCCTGCCCAGGATGGTTTCATAGAGATGCTGCAGATCTGACATGGTAAAACGTTCGGGCAGAAGGTTCATCCCGATAGGTTTGTAGCTCAGCTGCTGCCGTAAGACGGTGAGGGCAGTATCAAAAATTTCCTGATGGTCCATCGCCAGTGGCGGCATCTCTTCAATGGATTTCCATTCACAGCTATCACTGTAATGATCGATCTCCAGGTTCACTTGTGTGTAGTCTACCAGGGCGTAGAAACCGATGGAAATAAATCGCTGTTTATGCCAGAGGCTTTCTTCATACTGCTTAAAATACTCTTCAGAGCGGCTGGTATTGCCAAATACTCCAAACTCCTGCAGGTAAATCCGTTCGGCGCCGGTACGTTCTTTCAGGACCCGTTGCGCTGCATCATCAAGGTTTTCTTTCTTGAAAACATAGCCACCGGGCAACAGCCAGTCCTTGCCTGTAGCCATTCTTACCAACAGAACTTTCAGCTGGTTTTCATTGAAACCAAAGACAACGCTGTCTACGGAGATATGGGGCAAAGCTTCTTTCCAAAGCAGGCTGCTCATCTCGAGGATCTTTTGATCTTTTTCCATCTTCCGCAATAATAAGCTAAAATAAATATTTAATCTCTGTTTTTCTGCCGGTCATCTTACAATTTTCCCCTTCTGCCTCATTTAACATTTCGTAACAATTAGCAGGGTACATATTTCTGGAATTTAGGGAAATATTAAACCCCTTTATGAAGAGATTTTATTTACTATTACCATTGTTTTATGGCCTCATTTCCATACAGCAGGCCAAAGCCCAGAACGGGCCGGAGTTCCATAACGATACTGCGCGGGTCAATAAGTTTATCACTGCACCACTGGACGAAGTGCTGGATGAGTTTGCGGCCAGCTACAAGATCAGGTTTGTATTCGACCGCCCGCAGATGCACAGATACAGTGTGAGCGACCACTATTTTCAGGATAAGGTGAAGGATATCATCCGTGGCATCTGCCGCGCCAATGATATCTATTATGCCAAACAGCCTGATGGTACCTATTTTATCCTGGTAAAGCCTGAGGATATCACGCGGCTGCGGAGGATGCCGCCAGAGGCGATGAAACCGGCCTTGGCAGCAGAGGAAAAGCAGGGTTTTACTGAGGAGTCAGTAAAGAGGGCTGAGGTACTTAAGCCGCTGACCACCAACAACGAACCTGTAGGGATGAGCACTGATAAGACGCTGCATGAGGTGGTGATCAGCGGGGAGAAAAAGGAAGGTGTGATGAACACAGATACGCGTAAGGTGAGTGTAATCCAGCTGACGCCGGCAAAACTGGCAGTGCTGCCCAACATCGGAGAAAGGGATATCCTGCGGGCTTTCCAGCTGATGCCTGGTATCAGCGGAAGTAACGAATCTTCTTCAGGTGCCTATGTGCGGGGTGGTACGCCCGACCAGAACCTGGTGCTCTTTGATGGTTTCACCGTTTACCAGGTGGACCACCTTTATGGCTTCTACAGCGCCTTTAACGTAAATGCGGTGAAGGATGTGCAGATGTACAAAGGTGGTTTTTCTTCGAGATTTGGAGGGCGGCTTTCCAGTGTGACGGATATTGCGGGTAAGGATGGCAGCAGTAAAACGGCTGGATTTGGCGTAGACCTGAGTTTGCTGAGTGTGAATATCTATGGCGAAACGCCGGTAGGTGATAAATCTTCGCTGCTGTTCAGCTTAAGAAGATCTTATCAGGGACCCCTATATAACAAGATTTTTAACAAGCTGACCAACACGACGACGGCCACCTCTGGCGGGGCTGGTGGATTTGGCGGTCCCGGTGGTGGTGGCAGGGGAATGGCCAACTTCCAGACGCAGGTTTCTTCCTGGTTTTATGACCTCAATGGGAAATATACTTTCAGGCCGGACGACAAAAATACGTTCTCGCTGAGTTTTTACAGCGGAAAGGACAAGATGGACAACAGTCACGACCTGGGGATCCCAACTGCGCTGGCAAGTTCTGTAAATAGCTCGAGCATTACGGATCTGACAACCTATGGTAACGTAGGATCGAGTGCCAGATGGTCGAGGAAGTGGAGTGACAAGCTGCAATCGCATACGCTGGTCAGTTATTCCAGGTTCTTCAGTGAGCGTAACAGGGGCATGGCCAGCTCAATCACAGACTCTACAGGGACGACGGCCAATACCAGCAGTGGTACGATAGAGAACAATAACCTGCGGGATATCACTGCGAAATCTGACTGGGAACTGGAGATCAGCAATACGGGAAAAATCCTGTTTGGAGCTTTCGCCTCGAGGCAGGGGGTGAAATACGATTACAAGCAGAATGATACAACGAGGTTGATCGACCAGAATAACCGGGCGCTGACCGCAGGTGGATACCTGGAGCTGGAGCAGAACTTCGGTGCGCTGAGGCTGACTCCGGGTCTGAGGTATACGCATTATGATCTCACACGTAAAAACTACATCGAACCACGGTTCTCTGCGAGTTATGCCCTCAGCGACAAGCTGATGCTGAAAGCAGCCACAGGTCGTTTTTATCAGTTTACCAATAGGGTGGTACGCGAAGATATCCTTTCCGGCAGTAAGGATTTCTGGGTGCTGGCCAATGGCAGCAGCATCCCTGTCCAAAGTGCAATCCACTATATCCTGGGTGCAAGTTATGAAACAAATAAGTTCCTGTTCAGCATAGAAGGTTATTACAAACGCCTGAGTGATCTCACGGAATATTCACTACGGCAGACAGGTACAGGTGGCATGGGCAATCCAAATTCTACGGTTACGCTGGAGCAGAATTTTTATAATGGCAAGGGATACGCTAAGGGAATTGAATTTATGGTTCAGAAAAAAGCGGGTCAGTATACCGGATGGGTAGGCTACACGCTGGCAAGTGCCTTTAACCAATTTGATGTATATGGTACGGATTATTTTCCTGCTGCGCAGGATGTACGCAACGAGTTTAAGTCCATCAACATGTACCAGGAGGGGCGATGGACATTCTCGGCTACCTGGATCTATGCCAGTGGACGTCCTTATACGGCGCCCGTGGGTAGCTACACGATCAACAAAGCGGGATCAGGTACAGAAACTTATTTCGTGATCAGTGGTAAAAACACCGAGCGCTTCAGGGCCTATCACCGGTTGGATGCTGCGATTACCTACGATCTGATCAAAACCAATACGAAGAAGATCGGCAGCATCGGCTTCTCTTTCTTCAATATCTATAACCGGTCGAACACCTGGTACCGCGAGTATTCTATCCAGGGAAACCAGGTGATTTCTACCGATGTAAACTACCTGGGATTTACACCTAACTTAACGTTGAGCTTAAAATGGTAACAAATTATAAAAACATCATATTCAGCAGTATAGCGATACTGCTCCTGTTCGCAGCAGCATGTAAGAAAGACGGTTCCTCAGCAGATTACAGTGCTCTGCCTGTAGTAGAGGGCTATCTTATGCCCAATAAAATTGTACAGATCAGGGTATCGCTGCAAAAAGCACTTGTAGATACCAACGCCTACGGCACGGCGATTTCGGGCTTAACACTAAGCATATCGGATGGCAGCAGCACAAAAACCCTGACCGAAGATAAGGCCGGGCACTATATCCTGAACGACAGCAGTTTTATCAAAACTAATGGCAGCTATACTCTATCATTTACCTACAATGGCCTCCCTGTATCCGCGACTACGGTGGTGCCGGGGAAACCTTCGGGCATTACCAGCTCGGCAGATACGGTGATTATCCCCAAAATGACCTTTGGCAGTACAGAAACGGCTTTTATTCCTGTATATATCCGCTGGAACAATCCTTACGCAGATAATCATATTGTAGTATTCAGGTACCAGGAAACCTGGAAATCCCTGATCTCTGACCGATTTAACAGCGACACCTCTACCAGTGTAGAACTGAATGCGGTTAAAGCAGCAGAATTTGAACTGAATGCGCGTACATTTAAATATTATGGAATTTATAAGGTGATTGTGACGCGGGTAAACCAGGAATACCTGGATATGCTCAACAATACGAGCAAATCTTCACAAAATTTAACAAATGCGCCGACAAATGTTACCAATGGATTGGGTATTTTTACCGGAATGCAATCCGACACCCTTTCCAAAAATTTGCTTGTTAAAGCGGAAGAGTAATTTTTAAGATCATGAAGCGTTTTTCCAGACTGATTTCCAACAGATATGTGATCTATGCAATCCACGTATTGTTCTGGATGCTGCTGATCTTTCCCTTTTTATCAGGACCTTATCCTTCTTCAGATTTTAAAGAGGTGAGGTACAGGATAATCTTCAACAATAGTATGCTGATTATCCTGTTTTACTTCAATGCTTATTATTTATATCCGAGGTTATATAAAAAGAAAGGCTGGCCGGCTTATATATTAGGTACCATAGTATCAGTAGCTTTTCTGGTGTACTTTTCTTTTTATATCGAACGGAAGTGGTTGCCTCATCATATCCCACGCAACCCCGAATGGCAGCACCGCCAGCATCCCCGTCCGATGGGGCCGCCACGGGGTAACTTTCCTATAGCGATGTACCTCTTTATCATCGGTATCAGTTTCAGCTACCGGCTGATATCTGACCACAATATTGAGGAGAAGAAACGCAAGGAGCAGGAAACGGAGACCCTGAAAACGGAACTTGATTTCCTGCGTTCGCAGATCAGTCCGCATTTTATGTTCAACGTGCTCAACGCGCTGGTAGCCATGGCGAGGAAGAAGTCGGATTTGATGGAGCCTTCGCTGATCCAGCTTTCTACGCTGATGCGCTACGTGCTCCAGGAAAGTAATTACAACAGAATCCCACTTAGCAGGGAGCTCGAGTACCTGCAGAATTATATTGAGCTGCAGTCGCTGCGCTTTGGGGACGACCTTAACCTGCGGCTGGAGATTTCCTCCGAAACTGAAGGCTTTGAAATTGAACCGATGCTGCTGATTCCATTTGTAGAAAATGCATTTAAGCATGGAATGGGCACAGGAACGGAAACGCAGCTGCTGATACGCCTGCTGATCGACAGGGGCTTATCCAAACTGGTATTCAGGGTAGAAAACGAGATATCTCCCTTAAACGACAGTAAGGATGCGAGCTCAGGAATAGGGCTCAGGAATGTGAGCCGCAGGCTTGAATTAATATACAAAGATAAATACGACTTACAAACGATGATAGTGAACAATGTTTTTATTGCAAACCTTACAATTGAATTGAGATGATCCGTTGCCTGATAGTTGATGATGAACATTTTGCGCGGGAGCTGATCGCCGACAATATCGGTATGATTCCGTTTTTGGAGCTGGTGGCGAGCTGTAAGAATGTGGAAGAAGCCATGAGGGTGATGGCCAGCGAACAGATAGACCTGGTATTTCTGGATATTCAGATGCCGGGATTATCAGGTATCCAGTGGCTGTCCGCGGGACTGATCAATTCTCCGATGGTGGTCATGGTGACGGCATACGAGAATTATGCACTGGAGGGCTTTAACCTGAACGTGCTGGATTACCTGGTGAAACCTGTGGCCTTCGACCGGTTTTTAAAAGCTGCCAATAAGGCGATGGAGCTGTACCTGCTCAAAAACAAACAGGTAGCTGCCCCTTCATCCGATACGAATAGTTTGTTTGTCAACTCTGACTATTCCCTGGTCAGGATCAGCATGGATAACATTACGCATATCGAAGGGCTTAAAGATTATGTCAAGATCTTCCAGTTATCAAATGATAAACCGATTATCCCGAGGCTTACGCTTCATTATATGGAATCAAAACTACCCGCTTCTTCCTTCCTGAGGGTACACCGCTCGTACATCGTTGCCCTGGACAAGATCGTTTCCATTAAAAGGAACCGGCTGTACCTGCCGGATGCTGATATTCCTTTTACGGACAACTACCGGCCGGTACTGATGGAATACATAGGGCAGCATAGCTAGCCCTTAATCCCAAACTGGCTGGCAATCCTGTTTAAGTTGCCCTCAATCTGCAGGGTCAGATTGTTCTGGTTATAATCGGCTGTCAGCTTTTGCAGGTTGCTCAGTACATACAATCCCATGCGTATATTCTGCATCTGTGCCCGCTGATACCGGGGCTCTAAACTCTCGATATACTTCAATTCCTGGGAAAGATAATCTGACGTATCTTTTGTGATGATGTTGGCCTCTTTGGTATGTCCAAGCGCATACAGGTTCTGGATCGTGCTGATCCTGCCTACGGTATCCCGGATGCTGTAATTCCTCAGTGGCAGCTCTTTCAGGCTTTTCCTGATCACCCGGTTGGCCTGCGCTGTTTTTCCTTCGATGATCAGGTTGGTGCTCAGCGTATTGTTCATGGCCCAGGTGCCATTCATAAAGGCACGGCTTTGAGGATCAAGATAACTGGCTTTTTTAAAACCGGAGAAATCCATGTTGTTAACCACATGATCATACATCACATCAGTGTTGGTCCTGTCAAATTTGTCGCGCTGATCACCGGCTTCCACACTGAAAGGCAGCAGTCGGTAGGCATATCCCTCCAGGTGTAAATATTTGTCGAGTCCGATATAGGTATCTTCCGACACTGAAGTTGCGAAATAGATCGGTCTTTCCCAGTTGTTGTGCACCAGGATATCAAAGATAGCAAGGTCGCCTTTACTGGCGTAAGATTTATTGAACACCCATTCCATACTTTTCGCCGCCCTGGCTCTTTCGGTAGCTTTAATGGTATGCGTTTTCACCAGCTGGTCTGTGTCTACAGTCAGTTTAAGCTTTTTTGAAGGCAGGAAATTCATGTATTCACCACTGGCCATCTGCACCTGATCTGCCTGATTGTCTGAAGTCATCACTGCAAACAGGTCTTTCAGCTCCACACTATCCGTCAGTCCATAGTCTACAAAAGGAAGGTAGTCTCTGGTGCCATCCGCATACTGACTTTGCTGCATAGATACCGGTAGCGGGGCGGAGGCATTCATTTGTTTTTTTAGCTGGTCGATATAGGCTGCATCAGGCATAAACTGCACGCAGAGTACACGTACATCCGTTCTTATCCCTTCCACCTCCTGCGCATACCATAGCGGGTAGGTATCGTTATCCGCATTGGTAAAAAGAATCGCATTTGGCGCACAGGAGTTCAGGTAGTTCCGGGCCCAGTCGCGCGCAGTAGTTTTATGCGAGCGGTCATGATCATCCCATCCCTGAGATCCCATCAGCGCAGGAACAGCCATGCAGATGACTGCGGCCAGTGCAAGGCTCAGCTTTGGAGAGGCAAAGCGCGCGATCATGTCTTTTACTGCCAGCATGCCAAGGCCGATAAAGATCGAAAATGCATAAAACGATCCGATATAGGCATAATCACGTTCACGTACCTGAAGAGGATCCTGGTTGAGGTAAAGAATAATGGCGATTCCTGTAAAGAAGAACAGTGTAAGCAGTACCACTGCTTCTTGTCTGTTCCGGCGGTAGAGCCAGATCAGTCCGGCAATGCCCAAAATCAGCGGGAGACCGAAATAGATATTGTGCCCTTCGTTATCCCGCTGGCTTTCTGGAAGAGCATGCTGGTTCCCTAAACGTACTGAATCCAGGATCTTTATTCCCGTCAGCCAGTTTCCGTTCTCCGGCTCTCCCTGTCCTTCAAAGTCGTTTTGCCGACCGGCAAAGTTCCAGAGGAAGTACCGCCAGTACATAAATCCGAGCTGCCAGGAGGTAAAGAACTTTATGTTTTGTGCAAATGAAGGCGTTTCTCCTTCATTCATCTCCAGCCATTGACGGTAGTAAGCCTGATGATTATCTTTCTGGCTATAGGTTCGTGGGAAAAACAGATTTTTGTCGTAGGTGTTTTTGTAGGTACTGCCGGAAATTTCATATTGATTTTTTCCTTTTCTAAAAGTATGACCGGTCTCTTTCTGGTCGGTCACCTTTGCATCAAACGTATTTCCATATACCAAAGGGGTGGAGCCGTAATTAATCCGTCCCAGATAACTGTACAGGGAAAAAGGATTGTCAGGATTACTCAGGTTGATGTTTGTTTTGGCATCGGCTCTGATCAGGATCATCATATAGGAGCTGAAACCGAAAAGCAGGAAAACCAGGCAGAGCAGCCCGAGGTTCAGGTTGTACTTTCTGTTTTTTATCGAGTACCAGATCGCCCGGGAGATCAATCCGGCGAAGCCGAAGAGAAAGAAAACCGCGCCCGAACCAAAAGTAAATCCAAGAGTATTGACAAAGAACAGGTCTGTTTTAGCAGCAAAAAGTACAAAGTACTGGATGATAATGAACTGTACCAGAGCCACGATGAGGCAGCCGCAGAGCAGTGCTTTGAGTGTGCCGGCGATGGTACGTTGTTCAGATTTTTTAAAATACCAGGTCAGTGTAACAGCCGGAATCACCAGCAGACTCAGCAAATGTACCCCTGTGGACAGACCCACGATAAAAGCGATCAGCACCAGCCAGCGGTCGTTGTTCTGCTGTTCCCATTTCAGGATTGCCCAGAAGGTGATGGCAGTAAATAAAGAGGAGAGCGCATAGACTTCGGCTTCGACTGCCGAAAACCAGAAAGTATCAGAAAAGGTATAGGCCAGGGCACCAATGGTACCGGCAGCCATGATGCTGAAAGTTTTTGTCCTGAGTTTCTCGTTGCTGAAAACCTTAGCAGCGATGGCAGTGATGGTCCAGAAAAGAAAAAGAATAGTGGCTGCACTGGCGAGTACGGCGCTGAAGTTGATCCAGTACGCGATTTTGGCAGTGTTCCCCATCGCTAGCAGGCTGAACATTTTGCCGATCATCAGAAACAGAGGAGCCCCGGGCTGATGGCCGACCTGCAATTTAGCAGAAGTGGCGATGAATTCCCCGCAGTCCCAGAAACTTACCGTAGGCTCCATCGTGAGCCAGTAAGTGATCAGTGCTATACAAAACACGGCAAATCCCGTTAGGGTATTGATGCGCTGATGTTTCTTTATTTCTGTGGGGGTGTTAACCAGCTCTTCGAATTCTGTATGGATAAATTCCTTTACCTCAGTGAGATTAAATGCTCCTGGCTGATGTTCCAGTGAAGTCAGGATATGGTCGTAAAGTTCATCAAATGAGCTATCTCTTACATTTACTTGCAGGAGATGACGGCGGACATCCAGCTGCTGCGCTGCGGTAAGTTTCATGACAGTTTACAGTTAAGATTGAGGAGGAGTTCGAGATTGACGATGAACTTTTTGGCTTCCTGCAGCTTGGATGCTACAGCTACCTGACCATTTTTGGTTAAAGAATAGTACTTGCGAACACGGTTGTCCACCATTTCTGTACTGGTCGTCAGCATGCCTTCGGCTTCCATTTTATGGAGCGAGGGGTACATGGAACCTTCGGTTAACAGGATTTCACCATTGGTGATTTCCTTCACCTTCTGGGTGATCTCATAACCATACATTTTCTCATTTTCCTGCAGCAGCTTTAAAATAATTGTTTGCAGGCTTCCTTTTAACATACCGTTTGCTGTACTCATATTACAAATGTATAATTTTCCTACATACATAGGAAAATTATGCATTATATATTTTCAGCGTTAGCAGATCAGAGAGCTGCTTTACAAATTTTGTCCGCCGGAAACTTCGATCCGCTGTGCGGTGATCCATTTTGCATCTTCGGTGCAGAGGAATGCAACTACACTACCGATATCATCAGGGCGGCCAACACGTCCAAGTGCGGTAACACTGGCAATATGTTTGTTCACTTCTGCATTGTCCCTAACAACACCACCACCAAAATCAGTTTCTATCGCTCCCGGTGCTACAATGTTTACCGTAATCTGGCGTGAGCCCAGTTCTTTGGCCATATATCTGGTCAATGTTTCCACTGCACCTTTCATACTCGCATACAGCGAATAACCCGGATTGGCAAAACGTGCAAGTCCGCTTGAAATATTGACGATTCTTCCGCCGTCGTTGAGCATAGGCAGCGACTTTTGTGAAAGGAAGTACACGCCTTTGTAATGAATATTAAGCAGACTGTCAAACTGTTCTTCTTTTGTTTCTGCAAAAGGAGCAAGAACTGCCGTTCCGGCATTGTTAATCAGGAAATCGAAATGATCAGTATCAAAATTATCTTTTAATACTTCTTTGACCTGAGCAAGAAAACCGTCAAAACCCGCGATATTAGCAGTGTCCAGCTGCAGGGCATAACCTTTTTGTCCGGCCTGCTCAATGTCAGCAATGACGGCAAGCGCCTCATCTTTTTTGGAATGGTAGGTAAGGATCACATCAAATCCTTTTTTTGCAAGGCTCTGCGCCATGTTCCTGCCCAGTCCGCGGCTACCGCCGGTAACTAAAGCAATTTTACTTTTTTGTTCCATCGTTATAAGTTTTAATTCGATGGTAAAAGTACGGGCAGAAGTGCTGCCGGAGTTTGCAAACTTCAATCTGTTGTTTGCAAATATCAATCTCAGGCCCTGAACAGGTTGGGAGCGATGGAGGTTTGTTTCCTGAAGAAGTTGGAGAAATGCGCCAATTGTTCAAATCCCAGGCAATAGGCAATCTCAGAGATATTCCAGTCGGTCTGCTTCAGCAGGATCTTAGCCTCCTGGGTGATCCTGGAGCTGATGATTTCTGTAGTGGTCTTGCCGGTATTTTCTTTCAGCACCTTGTTTAAGTGATTCACATGTACAGAAAGCCGGTCGGCATAATCCTTGGCCGTGCGGAGCGCCAGTTTCTGATGCTGTGATTCGATAGGGAACTGACGTTCAAGCAATTCTATAAATAGAGACGAAACACGTACAGATGCATTATGCGTAGGATAGAGGGAGGAGGCAGGCTGCAATTTCTGACCGGAGTGGATCAGTTCCAGCACATAATTGCGGATCAGGTCGTACTTATACGCATAATCTGAAGACAATTCCTTCCGTATTTTTTCGAATATCGCCGTCAGCTCTTCTGCTTCTTCATCACTCAGCTGAAATACGGGATAACCTCCTGGCTGAAAGATAGGAAGCTCCTCCAGTACAACCCCACTTTTGTTTTTGATTAAAAACTCATCGGTGAAGATACAGAACTGTCCTTTTTGATTTTCCTCCTGTGGCAGCCAGTTATACGGGATCTTTGGCGTTGCAAAAATCAAAGCATTCTTTTCTATTTCTACCACTTTGTCGGCGTATTCTGCCCTGTTCTTGCCCTTAATAAGGCCTATCTTATAATAGGCCCTGCGGTTGTAAGGCATCACAGGCTTGGCATTGGTCGCCTTGCTGATCAGGTCTTCATTTCTGAAAATGTTAAAATGACCGATTTCCCTGGAGAGGCCTTCAGGAATGACAGTGGAGATGGACTGATAAAATTCTTCTACCGAGATGATTTCCATAATACGTCGATTTGCGAAAATCAAATATAATAAATTATAAAGAAGTTATCCGTAGTAACATAGATAGGCTACGTCGTCATCACAGCTGACATCAAATGATACCCCTGAAGGAACATCAAACTCTTCACCTGCTTTATATTTTTTGAAACTGCTTTCTTCGAGTTTAACACCCAGAATACCCGTGATGATCACCATTTTTTCTGGTGAAGAGGTAGAAAATGTATAGTTTCCTTTTTTCATCACACCTACAGTGGCACTTCCTCGCTCTGTTTCCAGTCCCAGGCTCTGCACTTTGCCTGCAAAATATACATTATGGCTTACGGTTTCTTCTTCTTCAGAAAGTTGTATTGAATTACTCATGGTTTTGGTTTTCCGGTTTGATTTTAAAACCAAAAATAACTTTTTTATCAGAAAACTATCAAGATATTATCAATAAAACGCATTTGTCTGAGCAAAACAAATTCATACATTTACTGCCGGTGCGACAGGCAATAACAGGAGCATCTTTGAAAGATGAAAAAAGTACATGATTATAAATTGTCCCTGAAATGGAAGGGCAATCTGGGTGAAGGAACATCGACCTACAGGTCGTACACCAGGGAATATCTGCTGCAGATAGAGGGTAAACCTGAGCTGCAGGGTTCATCGGATCCTTATTTCAGAGGTGATAAAAGCAAACACAACCCCGAGGATATGCTGATTGCCTCTTTGAGTGCCTGTCATATGTTATCATACCTGCATGTATGTGCAGTGGGAGGAGTGGTTGTAGTAGATTATGTAGATAATGCTACGGGCAAGATGGAAAGTACCTCTGATGGTTCGGGGCGATTCCTGGAAGTAACGCTTCATCCAATTGTTACGGTTGCCGACCCTGCCATGATCGAGAAAGCCAATGAACTTCATGCTAAGGCTAACCAGTTGTGCTTCATTGCCAATTCGGTGAACTTCCCCGTAAAGCATGTGCCTGAAGCCAGGCTGAAACCTAATGTGACCTTCAAAGATTAAAAGCCGACTGCCCATGGCGGGCAGTCGCGCTTAAACTATATTTTTACGCCTTCCATTCCGTATTGTTTCAATACGTCCTGTGGTACACCTTCCCATCTATTGGGCTGGTTACCGGCGTATCCGATATCCTTCACGCCAATCTCGCTCGTGAAGAAACCAGAAGCAGTGAGGTCGCGCATCAGGTTAAAGAATGCCACACCCTGTACCATATTTGGCTTTGCCTTTTCAGGATAAGCAATCTCATCGATCAGGCTCAGCTGCTGCGCAGATGAAGCTTTGATGAAAGGATGCTCAAATCTGTTATAGCTTTGCAGGTCCAGCCATTTTAGTCCGCCACGCATAGGCGTCTGGTGTTTTGGCATATCCTTCACGATAAACTCAATGAAGTCAGGCACCTTTGCATCTGTCGCACTGCCGGATTTATCGTCCTTCGGAATAATGATATCGGATAAAACAGCGATAGTCGCCATTTCATGTTCATTGAAAAATTTGGCTTCTTTCAGCGCCTTATCGCGTTCTACCTCATAGTCCTGTCGGCCAGGCTGAGGTTTACTGTCTTTGGCTACCGGTACTTCTGTGGTCTCTTTACCCGGTTTGCAGGCTTCAAGCAATAAGCCTGTGCTTACTGCTGTGAGGCCTAAAGCTTTTAATGATTCACGTCTGTTCATCTTATTATATGATAATTAAAGCAGATTAATAACAATTGATTACTTAGCTCAGGTTTACTTTTTTCTTCTGCGCAAGGATATATTCAGCCGTGCGCATTGATAAGGCAAGGATGGTCCAGGTGGCATTTTTATCGCCCTGCTGTACAAAAGGACCCGCATCTACCACAAACAGATTCTTGCAGTCGTGCGCCTGGCACCATTTGTTCAGTGCAGATTTCTTAGGATCATTACCCATCCTCACTGTACCTACCTCATGGATGATTTTTCCCGGTGCTTCCAGACCATAGTTCGTGTCTGCACCCGGAATGTCTGAAGTGATGATGGCCCCCATGTTATGCATGATCTCTTTAAAAGTTTCCTGCATATGTTTAGCCTGTTTTACCTCTTCAGGAGCCCATTTGTAATTGAAGCGCAGCACAGGAATACCATATTTGTCGACCACCTTAGGATCGATCTCACAGTAATTACTTTCCCTTGCGATGGCCGTACCACGTCCGGCCATACCCACGTTTGTTCCAAAGAACCTGCGGTAATCATCTTTTAGTCCGGCACCGTAACCTCCGGCTTCCTTTTTCTTGCCGTCTCTTCCCGGAACAAGACCATTGATCTTATGGATGTTTGAGCCAATGCCATAACCCGGCATGTGCAGTCCGCCACCATATTCAATATGATATCCCCTTGGGAAATCCAGTTTCTTATTGTCGAGCCACCATGGCGAGTAGATGTGTACACTACCCACGCCATCTTCGTTGTAACGTTTACGGTCCATCAGCTGTGGCAGGAAGCCACTCAGGTTTGCTCCTGTAGAATCGTGCAGGTATTTACCTACGATACCGCTGCTGTTCGCAATTCCGTCCGGGTGAGCCACAGATTTTGAGTTGAGTAATAACCTGGCTGACTCGCAGGCACTGGCGCCCAGGATCACGATTTTACCTTTAACCTCATATTCCTGCAGATCTTTGGTATTTACATATGATACGCCCGTTGCCTGTCCGCTTTTGTCGGTCAGCACTTCACGTACCATCGCATCGGTGATCACCGTCAGGTTCCCTGTTTCAACAGCCGGATTAACCAGGCATGATGATGACGAGAAATCTGCATACACCTTACATGACCTTCCGCATTGTCCGCAGAAGAAGCATTGTCCGCGTTTGTTATTTCCCGGTAAAGCTTCTGTTAAAACCGATCCGCGGCCTGGGATAACTTTCACTCCGGCTTTGGTAGCACCCTTCTTGATGAAGAGCTCATGGAGTCTTGGTTTTGGTGGTGCTAGGAAGATTCCATCGGGTTCACTTTCGATACCTTCGGCAGTTCCATAAACACCAATTAACCGGTCTACCTTGTCATAAAAAGGTTTTAGCTCATCATAAATGATAGGCCAGCTATCAGTAAGTCCGTCCTTAGGCTGAAAATCTTCGGGGCCCATTCTCAGAGAGATTCGTCCCCAGTGATTGGTTCTTCCACCCAGCATTCTGGAGCGGAACCAGGCAAACTCTGAACCGTTTTTTTGTGTGTAAGGTTCGCCTTCCAATTCCCATCCGCCATATGCGGCATCAAAATCCCCGAAAGGACGGGTAGTGCTTGCACCGCGGCGTGGAGATTCCCATGGCCATTTAAGCTGCAGGGCATCTGTTCTTGGGTCAAAATGGGCTCCGGCTTCAAGCATTAGTACTTTCTGGCCGGCATGGGCGAGGACATAGGCAGCCATACCGCCACCTGCTCCTGAACCTACAATAATTGCATCGTACTCGACAGTTGATTTTTTAATCTGAAATTCGTTCATCCTAAATTTTAGGTTATAAAAAGTATCTACATCTGGTATTCTCAGCCCTAAAGTAGAATTAAATTTTAAAACTTTGGTGCTATTTCGATAACATTATTGTTGTAACGTGTTCGTAAATGAAAAACCCTGCATACCAAAAAATATGCAGGGTTTCGTGATTTTGGCAGCTAAAGTGCTGATATAATTGGACTTGCTGTCTGTTTCCCGGAGGCTTAGAATGTATAGCGTAAAGTAACACCATAAGTTCTCTGATCGCCGAGAACGGCAGCATAGTGACCGGCATTTCCACCAGCCGGCAGCAGTTGTTCAAAGTAGTTTTTGTCGAACAGGTTACGTCCCCAGATATAGGCAGAAATACCTGTAGTGGCTTTGTATCCCAATCTTCCGTTAAGTAAAGTATACCCATCCACATTCAGGAATGCCGAAGGCGACGGACTTGAAGAGAAACCTGAGCGTGAAGAAGCATCAAAGGCAGTGAAGAATTTCGATTCCTTACCAAAGAACCTGGCCGGAATAGCGAATTCACCACCCAGTGAACCTGCCCATTTCGATACACCCGGAAGTCGGCCCCCCGAGATATCCTTAAACGCTACCTGTGCACCATTCACCGTTAATCCTGTTTCTTCAAGAGGCAGCGGGGCATTGGTGAAACGGATGTATTTGGCATCTGTATAGGCAGCATTTCCATAAAATGAGAAATACTCATTCACCCTTACACTTGCATCCAGCTCAGCACCACGCACGCGAACTTTCTCGGCATTTGCCAGGTAACCACGGTTTACACCGATTTCTGGTGACTGTACGTTGGTTTGATAATCTTTGATATCTGAGTTATGGAAAGTTACGTTCAGCGTGATATTATCAGTAGGGTTTGATTTGATACCAAATTCATAATGTTTGGTATCCTCCGGTTTGATCACCGCAAGGTCGGTCGCTGCTGCACCATTAACTGTAGGCAATCCCGAAACGTTTACACCGATAGGTTTGAAACTGGTGGAGTAGGTAGCGAAAGTATTGATACGTTTGTTAGGTCTGTAAGCTGCAGTAACAGAGTAGGTGAAATTGTTTTCATCGGCATCTGCCACGTACGACTGGTTGGAATATACCAGGTTTTTAAGTGCCAGCAATGCCGGGTCAGTAGTTTGGAGGCCGCCATATGTTTGTCTGTCGAAGGCTACGTCTTTTTTGTCGTAGTTATAACGTATACCCGGTAAGATGTGTAAGCCAGGTAGCACCTCGTAGTCCAGATTGGCGAAAGCCGCTGCACTTGTAGATTTGATGGAGAACCTGTTTCTGATACCGAAACCTTCAAATAAACCTGGTGTTTTCCAAAGATCACTGGTTGTGCTTTGCGAGAAACGCCATGTAGCTGATCCTGATTCTTCGATCGCTACAGGGTCAGTTTGAACTTCCTGGTTGATATAGTACAAGCCAACTACACCACTGAGTTTTTCTGAAAGCTCACCAGCATAGCGTACTTCCTGCGACCAGTTATGGTGTTTTGAATAGTTGTTGGATTTGGCAAGAGATTGCAGTCCGGTGAAGTCCCTGTCGTTCGAAGGTTCCCATTTCCAGTAGCGGTAGGCTGTGGTTGAAGTCAGCGTTCCAGGGCCAATTTTCAGGTCGGCATTCACCGAGACACCACCCAGTTCATTGTTAGAAATCCATGGTGTATCGTGATCAATTTTACGGTCGAACGCATTCAGGCTTGGCAGAGAATAACCCAGATCAGCGATGATCGCATTGAACTGGCGGTATGACGGGCGCTGTGTAGTGACTACACCTGCTACCACCTGCGCATAACCATCAGGACGCTGGCGCGAGTTATCAGCGGCAACCAGAATGGATAAGTCCTCAGTTGGCTGGAATAATAACTGACCACGGAAACCTAAGTTATTCAGGTCGTTCGTATTTTTTAAAGTTCGTATGTTTTCTATTAGACCATCACGCTGTGTACCAGAAAATGATAAACGACCAGCTATCTTTTTTGTCAGCGGACCAGTGATGGATGCCTTGGCCTGGATATATCCAAAGTTACCGTAGCTGCTTTCGAAACTGCCGGAAGGAGTGAAGCTAGGTTTGCGGGTAGTGATGCTGATTGCACCGGAACTTGTGTTTTTACCAAACAGCGTTCCCTGTGGTCCACGCAGTACTTCGATACGTTCAACATCGATAAAGTCAAGTGTTCCTGCTGCAGGTCTTGCATAATATACTCCGTCTACATAGAAACCTACTCCCGGATCGATACCATCATTGGTTAAGCCGAAGGTAGAACCTAAACCACGGATATTTAAGGTAGTGTTACGCGGGTTGGAAGAGTAAAACTGTACCGAAGGCACCAGTTCTTTTACCCTGTTCACATTGAATGCACCGGATTCTTCAATCTGTTTACCGCCAATAACGGAGATTGGGATTGGTACATCCTGCAAAACTTCTGTACGTCTCCTGGAAGTTACCACGATCTCATCGAGCAGGGCACTTTCCACAAGTACAATATCAATAGGAGTATCTTCGATTTTTAAAATCTGGAAATCCTGTGCTTTAAATCCTACTGAACTCACCTGCAGGTAAAAAGGAGTATCCTGTTTGGGATCAATACTGAATTTACCATCTGCATCGGCGATGACGTATATTTTTGTGCCTCTGATTTTTACAGTTGCGCTTGGCAGAGGGGAGCCATTGCTTTGCTTGACGATGCCCGTCAGAGGTTTCTGGGCAAATGCAAAGCCTGCCGTAAGTAATAAAGTAAGGAGTAGGAGTAAAGATTTTTTCATAGTCGTAAACGAGTGTTAATGGGCAAAGATATAAATATATTTATTATAACACATTAAATATATAGAATTGGTAGACTATGTCTCCTTTTACCCTCTAAGCCCCTTTTTGTGATATAAAAAGCCGGCAGAGTGATAAGTAATCTGGATGGATGAGATTGGCTGAGTAATTGATGTATACTGATAGAATTGACTAAATGCCTAATCTAAAACCTATAGAAAATGATAAAAGTAGCAATTATTACAGGTAGTACACGTCCTGGAAGAGTTAACCTTCAGGTGGCCCAGTGGGTGCAGGAGCTTGCGTCGAAACGCAACGATGCAGAATTTGAACTGGTAGATATAGCAGAATTTAACCTGCCACTGCTTGATGAACCCGTACCGCCATCTATGGCTGAGCCTCAGCATGAACATAGTAAAAAATGGTCGCAAACAATCAGTAAGTTTGATGCTTATGTTTTCGTAACTCCAGAGTACAACCATTCCACTTCAGGAGCTTTAAAAAACGCACTTGATTATCTTTTCTATGAGTGGAATAACAAGGCTGCGGGCATCGTCAGCTACGGAAGTGCATCCGGGGTACGTGCAGCAGAGCACCTGAGATTGATATTTGGGGAGCTGATGCTGGCAGATGTGCGAACTCAGGTAACGTTATCTTTGTCGACTGACTTTGAAAATTATACCGTTTTTAAACCAGCCGCAACACATGAGAAGAACCTCAATACTTTATTTGACCAGGTGATATCATGGGGAACAGCGCTGCAATCTGTAAGATCAGAAAAGTAGAACTTTCCTATATTTTGATAAAAAAGAAGCCCCTGCAGAATGCATGGGCTTTATATTTTATATAGCTGTCTGTAGTTTTTGGCGCTGCCGGACTTTGTAAAAACTGATCAATCCAACGATCGCAATTGATAAGCTGAACAGATCAATAAATAGAATGTCAGTTGCACCGCTGGCATAGGTCTTCCAGATCCAGTTTCCTGTACAAAATCCATTGGCGAAAGGGATGGCCAGGCTGAAGATACTGCCCAGCAGCAAGGTTTCGCGGTTGGTGCGGTTCAGGTTTTTGCGGATGATATAATATACCGAAAGCAATAACCAGCTGTAAAAATAGACCCTGTAAATATAAGTCATGTCTACCGCGCTGTTTAGTTTAATGGCTACAAAGGTCAGTGCCGTCACCGGGAACATCGAAAGACAGATGGCGAGGAAAATATTAGCCAGCCATAAATTGAATTTACGTTTATGTTCCGGAACGTTCTTTTTATCACGGGCAACAAGCCAGATCAGAATTCCTGAAATGATCACTACGCAACCCATCATCCCTAAAATGAAATAGATGATTTTGAGTCCGTATCCACTGAAATCCCCGAAATGGAGATGGTAGATGAGGCTTTTTACCTTACTGATATAAGTGCTTTCGCCCAATGGTGAACGATGAAATGCTACCTTATCATTTTTGAGTTCATAGATAATCTTTCCCGCACCGGAGAAACTGCGCTGCGGATCAGCTGCTCCTTCAATTACCAGTGCCATGGATGCGTCCCCATAGTTTTTGATCATTACACGGGTGATGTCAGAGCCTTCCCAAAGCTTTTCAGTCTTGTTGATGTACGACTGGATATCAATTTTGCCGGGCAGTTCCTGATAAGTATAATCATATACTTTTGAATCGGCATATTCCAGATCGGCATACATCTTATCGGCTTTGCCCTCATAAAACAGGAAGGTGAATGGCATCAGCAGAATCGTATTGACAATCAGTACTACTCCTGTAACAGCATAGACCAGCTGAAAGGGGAACCCAATCAGACCCAGTGCGGTATGGGCATCTGTCCAGACAGTTTTTACTTTAGACCATGGCCTGAAGACAAAGAAATTGGAGACGATCTTGTCCCAGTGCAGCAGCAAGCCCGTGATCAGCGCGAATAAAAAGAAAAATGAAACCAGTCCTGCCAGTAGGTAACCGAATGGTGTACCTATTCTGATGGGTATCTGGTTCAGCTGCGCAAGGAAGTGCAAACGGTAAAGAAACTCACCTAAATCATAAGTTTGCTCATAGGTTTTGCTGTCGCCCTTATAAAAGTTGTATTTGAAGTATGCACCGTCACCATCGCCACGACGGCCACGTTTACGACCTTTAGCTTCTGCTTCCGGTTTCTTTTTCGGGATCAGCGTGCTGTCTTTGGAAGCCGTAACTTCTACATAAGTATCAAAAGTGTTTTTCTGGAAAAAGAAATTGATATCCCGGCCTTTCAGGTTGTGCTTCTGATTTAGCGAGTCGAGTAAATTGTTGTAGTTTAATTTTTTATCCGCATGTGCCTGAAAAGAGGTATTACTCTGCCAGGCAGAGATCTCGTCTTTGAAGAGGGTATAGGAACCTGCGAAAAAGATCACGAATAATATCGCGGATATGATAATACCGCTGATGGTATGGGTATTAAAATATATATTATAGTTTCTGTTTTTCATTGTCAGGTTACATTTTTAAAAGAAAGGGAATGGAGAAAATGGCAGTCAGCACAATATAGTATAGCCATATTTTCCAGGCGCTTTTTGAGAGAAAGGCGACAAGCATTAGTGTGGCCCAAAGGATATAACCTGTAAAAGCTGCAGTGATGATGACGTTCTTTGGTTCGAAGATGCAACACAACAGCTGGTGGAAGGAAATCATGACGCAGTATCCGCCAATGAATCCTGCAGTGATTTTCAGGAATTTTTGAAAAGGGGATTTGGTAAGGTATTTTTTATTGGCTGGCATAACTAGAAAATTAACTTTTCAAAAACGATAAAAAGCAAAACCAGCAGTGCCATTTGCTTAACAGATACATAGCGGAAGGGGAAAAGCAAGACAATGAGGCTGCCCATAGCCATCAGAATAACGACTAAGCTAAAGATCCCTGAAACAATACCGTTTTCGAGCTCTAGCAAGAATGCGGCTATGATGATCAGCAGAGCGCTGAGCACTGTAGATAAGCTGCGCTTTTTCTCAAAATAGCTCGCCCAGACGGGTTTATTTGACCATTCGGTTTTCTTTGACAGATTGTATAACAACAAAAAGGCAATAAAGACCAGTAAAACAATGATAGTGTACATGAAATCTAATTATAATGAGCCGTTATTCTCATCTAAATCTGAAGATATGACTTCTTATTTAGATTGATTAAATGCAAATATATAATTGTACAGTCATTTATCAAATGTTTTACCGGTTTAAAATTTGGACTGATCTGACAAGAATTATCGGCTGTTCTGTACGCTTGCCAGTAAATCATGGGGATAGCCTAAAGAAACCTTGCTCAGGTCATCGAGTTCTTTAAGAGTCTCCGGGCTTAAATTCAGATCAGCGGCCTGTAAACCTTCTTTTACATGTTGGATGCTGCGGGCTCCGATGATGGGGAAAGTATTTTTTGATAAGATCCATGCTTGTGCAACCTGGCCGGCAGTTGTTTCCATTTGTGCTGCCAGCAGTTGTAACTTATCTATAATCGCTTTTACGTTTTCATTTTCCTGGTAATCCTGATTAGAATTATTGATCCGTCCGCTTTTACCTTCCCGGTATTTGCCTGTAAGCAATCCCCCTGCGAGCGGGGAGTACATCATAATTCCCAGGCCAAAGTGGTTAGCCATTGGAAGAAGTTCCCGGTCGGCCGTTCTCTGGGTCAAATTATACTCCATCTGGATAGCGCTGATTTTCAACTGGCTTGCTATTGCTGCTGCCTTCCAGGCTGGGAAGTTGCTAAGACCTGCATACAACACTTTTCCCGATGTGATCAGGTCTTCCAGTCCTCTGCTGATTTCATCTGCTGGGGTGACACCATCATCATAATGAGGCATATAAAGATCGATGTAATCTGTGTTCAGCCTTTTCAAACTGGATTCTACTGCCTGTCGCATCGCTTTGCGGTGGTTTCCGAAATTGCTTTTCGCAGGACTTGCCTCATGGCTTTGGGTATATTTGCTGCTGACAATAAAGTTGCTGCGCTGCTGTGCGATAAATTTTCCTATCAGCTCTTCCGACTCCCCGAGCTGGTAGCGGTCTGAGGTATCAATAAAGTTTCCTCCTGCATCGGCATAGGTCTGGAGAATCTGTGTTGCTTCTTCGGGGCTTGCGCCATAACCGCTGCGTGTGCCCAGCATGGCTGCTCCCAATATCATTTCACTGGCATATAATCCGGTGTTTTTTCCAAATAATTTGTATTTCATGGTGTTTTATTTAGGGTTCAAATTTGAGTAATGGATAGGCTGCAGTCAAGTATGGCTGAATTTATCCGTATCTGATACTTTTACATGACCTATCTTTGTATACTAAACTGTTACTGATGTATAAGAAAAAGATACCTGTTTCACTGGATTGCGGACTGCATTTGTTTTTAGCAGTGATCAACGGAAAATGGAAGATCAGCCTGATCTGGTGTATTCATTCAGGTATCAAACGTCCGGGGGAGCTGCAGCGAAAAATGCCCGGAGCCTCCAGAGGGGTGTTGGATACGCAGCTGAAACAACTGGTTGAGCATGGTATTCTGAATAAGATTACTTATGATGTGCTGCCTTTGAAAGTGGAATATGAGTTGACAGCTCTTGGTGAATCACTGATACCGGCGATTGCTTATACTGCGCAGTGGGGGGAAGATCATCGGGAAGAGTTAGAAAGTGTAGTTTCTAAATAAAATGCACATCTATCGGTTGTAATATAATGCCTAATTGCTATATTACTTTCGAAATCAGCTTAATAAGCTCAATTAGATACTGCTTTTTCCATGAATGATGATTTTAACGCTCTCCTGGACTTTTATAAGCCCAAAATTTACAGTTATGTGCTCAGTATTTCAAAATCTGAATATGCTGCTGAAGATCTGACACAGGATATCATGATTAAATTATGGTTGAAAAAGGATGAACTGACGGAAATCAGGAATCTGAACAATTATATTTTTATCATGGCGAAGAACCTGACCTTAAATTATTTGATGAAGGTGTCATTTAATGAAAAGATGGCGACCCAAATGATCCGAAATGCGACTGCTTATCAAAACCCGGCAGACAGCAAGGTCACGATGCGGGATTATAACAAGCTCATTGAGGAAGCAGCAAAGGGACTGACGCCTCAGCGCCGGCTGGTGTTTCAGCTGAGCAGGCAGGAAGAGCTGAATTATGATGAAATTGCATCACGGCTGAATTTGTCCCGCTTTACGGTAAAAAATCATTACCTGACCGCGCTTTCTGTAGTGAGGGCATACCTTGTTAAACATGGTATAAGTACCATTCCTGTCGCTCTGATTTTATTTAAATACTACCTGTCATGAAATCCAATCAGAAGCTACCAGAACTTTTTAAAAAGCTTGTTGACGATGGGGCAACGGAGCAGGAAGTGGCTGATTTTCTGGGTCAGATCAGAGAGCCGGATGCTGCTGCAGAACTTCATGAAGTCATGGAAGAGCATTGGAACTTTATCCTCAGCGATGATACCAGTTCTCAGAAAGCTGCTAGAGAGAAAAGCTCTTTTCCAACTCTGTTAATTGCGTCCATAGCAGCGCTTATTTGCGTTGTCTTTGTCTCATTTTATCTCTGGTCTGGAGCTGATATTGCACCAAGGCCTGACAGGAAATCTGATTTTGTATCACGCGCTGCCGGTAAATCCAAAACGGAGATCGTGATGCTTAATGATGGAAGCAGGGTGATCTTGAATTCGGGTGCTGTACTACGTTATCCTCTGAAATTTGATGGTGATAAAAGAGAGGTTTTTCTTGAGGGGGAAGCCTATTTTGATATTAAACATGAGTCTGCGAGATCATTTCTTGTGCATACCGGAAAGCTGACAACGAGTGTACTGGGTACGACATTCAATATTATGGCTTACAAGGAGCTTTCAAAAATTGCGGTGACCGTGATTTCAGGAAAGGTGGCTGTAAAAGATACCAGCAACGCTGAGATGGTGATGCTTACTCCGGGGCGTCGTGCTGAAATGCGTAACAATCACAAAAGTTTTGTATGTGACTCCCTATACAATCCCGCGGATGTGATTGCATGGCAGAGGGGAGATCTAGTGTTTGATGATACCCCGCTGGAAGAAATTGCCTTAAAACTCTACTACCGTTTTGGTACTCAAATTATCATTCAAAATGCAGAGAAAAGACAAATGAAGTTTAGTGGAAGCTTCAAAACTCAGGATTTGCCTGATATTCTCGCTGCTATTGCAGAAATATCCGGGGTGAAATTGAAAATTCGTAACAATAATTATGTGCTTTATTAAGAATTCTCAGTGATTTCATCTTATAGGAATGTTGATTTCTGCATTTTCTGCTCTCTTTTACAAAAAAAAGAATAAAAATATTGATTTTATTGGTTCGCTGGGTTTGGTTATCTGTCTTTAAGGAAACTAAACCTAAAACCAACTATGCCTATGGTAAGATAGCGACCGAAAAAAAAGGCTGAATGTGCTTCCGACACATCCAGCTTTCTGTGAAGAGCAATCGCTCCCTGTAATCTTGTAGACCTCTCTGCCCGAGAGGTAATCTTAACACAAAATTATCTTCAAATTTATGACAAAAAAAATTAGTAAGAGATTTCTTCCTTTTAAACTATTCCTATGCCTTTTTCTGCTCCAGGCATTATTATTAACCACATTGCAGTCCCGGGCCAACAATCAGCTTCCCGCGAACCTGGATACCAGAATCTCCTTAAAAGCTACAGACCTGCCTGTAAGGGAGGTGCTCCGGAAGATCAACCAGATGGTAAAAATTGATATCATTTATGGCTCAGAAGGGCTGAAGCCTTCCAGTAAAATCAGTGTGGATTTCAAAGATGAAAAGTTATCAGAGGTACTTCGCCAAATTCTGAATCCACTGAATCTCACCTTCAGTTATTCCAAAAACCTGCTCATCATCAAGGCTATGCCAACTTCAACTGCCACTGCAAAGCCTGAAGCTGAAAAAGAGCAGGCACGTCTTACCGGAAAGGTTACAGATGCACAGGGCATGACGCTTCCGGGAGTAAGTGTAAAAGTAAAGGAATCAGGCCAGGTAACAAGCACCGATAGTAAAGGTCAGTATTCCCTGAATATGAGTCCGGCGGGACAGACATTGGTTTTCACCTTTATCGGTTATCTCACACAGGAGGTATCCATAGATGGAAGATCTGTAGTGAATGTTTCGCTGAAGGAGGAGTCTAAAGCTTTAACAGAGGTGGTGGTGACGGCATTGGGTATCGCCAGAGAAAAGAAAGCCTTAGCCTATGCAGTAACCGAACTGAATGGCAGTGAATTTACCAAAGCCAGAGAGAATAACCTTGGAAATGCACTTGTGGGTAAAGTAGCAGGAGTAAATGCGACAAGTACTGCGACAGGAGCCGGCGGATCCAGCAGGGTGATCATCAGAGGAAACGGGTCACTCAGCGGCGAAAATCAGCCTTTGTATGTGGTAAATGGGGTGCCTGTGACCAATGCCACACCCAGCAGTCCCGGAACATACGGTGGTGTAGACCGTGGGGACGGACTGAATAGTATCAATCCTGATGACATTGAATCTATTTCAGTGCTCAAGGGTGGTACTGCAGCAGCTTTATACGGTTCAAGAGCAGCCAATGGTGTGATCCTTATTACCACAAAAACCGGAAAAGGACAAAGAGGCCTGGGCGTAGACTTCAATTCAACTTTTACTGCCGAGACACCTTTGTCGACGCCCGACTGGCAATATGAATATGGATCCGGAAACCGTGGGGAAAAGCCTACATCTCAGTCTGAGGCTGTAGCAAACGGACGTATCTCCTGGGGTGCCCGGCTGGATGGCTCTTCCGTCATCAACACGGATGGAACCGCAAGACCTTACAGTGCTCAGAAGGATAATATCAAAAATTTTTATAATACCGGTACGACGCTTTCCAATACCCTGGCACTAACGGGGGGCGACGAGAAGGCTAACTTCAGGTTTTCGGTATCAAACATGGATAACCGGGGCATTCTTCCTAACTCTTCGATCAACAGGAAAACCTTTAACCTCAGTGCCAGTGCTAATCTTTCCAAAAAGATCATCTTCGAGGGTACAGCTCAGTTCAATATCGAGAAAAACAAAAACAGAAGTTATATTGCCGACTTCACCAAAAACCCAAACGCTTCTGTAGGCTTGATTGCCACCAGTCTGGATGTTCGCAGTTTGTCGCCCGGATTTGATGAAAGAGGTTATGAGGTACCATGGAATGATTACGTTTTTGTAGTTAACCCTTATTTTGCTGTAAACAAAGTTAAAAATGAAGATAACAGACGTCGGTTTATAGGATCCTTCAGCACACGTTATAACATCACTGAAAACTTATATGCCCGCGGGCGACTGGGTATCGATTATATCAATACTGACGCATTTGATCTGGATCCTACGGGGATTCTGACCAATACACAAGGCAGCATGACGACCGACCGTAGTGCGCGTTTTGAAACCAATGCCGAGGCCATCATCGGATTTGACAAGACCTTTGGAAAGTTTAGCACGAATATCCTGGTTGGTGGAAACCAGATGCATACTGAAACCAGGTCCGGAGGTTTGTCCAGTGGACTATTTAATGTGCCTTTCAGCTATTTCATAGGCAACGGCAGTAGCCAGACCTTCACCGATCTCTTCATGGCCTCAGCCATCAACTCGCTTTTTAGTGCTGCAGATATTGGCTTCAATAATTTTCTCTACCTGAACCTGACAGGAAGGAAAGACTGGTTCTCTACTTTGTCAAAAAGTAAAAACAGTTTGTTTTATCCATCAGCAGGTTTGAGCTTCATCGTTTCCAACGCCTGGAAAACAAAACCAAACTGGTTATCCTATGCTAAAGTGCGTTCTTCATGGGCGCAGGTTGGCGGTGGCGCACCAAGTCCTTATTCACTGCAGCTGAGTTACAGCGCTCCTTCAGTAAAACATCTCGATCAGTCGCTCATGTACATTACCGGAACGAATATACCACAGGAGCTAAAACCTTATACCTCAACTACTACTGAAGCTGGTATCGAAACCCGTATGTTTAACAGCAGGATTGGTGTTGATCTTACGCTCTATAACAGGGTGACTACCAATGATATTGTAAATGCGGCGGTAGCTGTTTCATCAAGCTTCAATTCAGTATCACTGAACGTAGGTAAAATGAGAAATAAGGGAGTGGAACTGTTGCTGACGGGCAATCCTTTGCGTAATCCCGAAGGCCTGAACTGGGATGTCAGTTATAATGTGGCTTACAATGATAATAAGGTGATCAGGCTGGCAGAAGGTCTGGATAAGTTAGCGCTGCCGGGAGCAAGTCCAAGGACTGAGAATGCCTACATCTATCATTATGAAGGAGAATCCTTTGGTATGATTGCCGGAAATAAAGCCAGGAGGGATGTAAATGGCAACATTATCTATAACAATGCAAACGGAATTCCGCTTCAGAGTGAAATTGTGGCGCTGGGAAAAGGTGTGCCTCCTTTAACGATGGGTATTTCCAACACTTTTGGATATGAAAATTTCTCTCTGGGATTTCTTGTTGATGGAAAGTTTGGGGGTAGCTTATATACCTCTACAAATGCTTATGGCACCTATTACGGTCTTGATAAAAGGACAACCGCCAATGGAGTACGTGAGAATGGCGTAGCTGTGAGTGGGGTAGATCAGAATGGGGCACCCTACAGCGCTGTCGTGCCCGCGCAAACGTATTACCAGGGTATTGCCTATACGCTCAGTGATCAGTTTGTTTACAAATCGGATTTTATCAAGTTGCGTCAGCTCACTTTCGGATATGCCTTGCCAAAAAAG
Organism: Pedobacter sp. MC2016-15; assembly: GCF_026239695.1. Lineage (GTDB taxonomy): Bacteria > Bacteroidota > Bacteroidia > Sphingobacteriales > Sphingobacteriaceae > Pedobacter. Next base: position 347,780 of record NZ_JAPIVS010000005.1, read on the forward strand.
ATGCTTGCCAAAACCCCTCTGCAGTCGGCCTCGGTTTCGCTGGTGGCACGTAATCTCTGGCTGATCTACAGTGCTGTGCCAAACGTTGATCCGGAATCAAGCTATAATAACTCCAATGCGCAGGGCCTTGAAAATTTCGGTGTTCCTACCACGAGAAGTTATGGTGTAAACTTATCTGTTAAATTCTAATCTGCTCAATTATGTATATGAAAATAAATCAACATAAATCGTATTCCGCAAGGCTTTTAGCGCTGGTGTTTGTCTTTTTGCTTTCGGGATGTGACAAGGGTTTTGAGGAGCTGAATACAAACCCTAATGCCTACACGGAACCAGTAGTGGCCAATCTGTTTTCCTATAACCTGATAAAAACGGCTGGTGAAAGTGATGGCAACACGCTGTACCCTAATGATAAGCTTGCAGGGGCGATGATGCAGTATTTTGCATCATTGAATGCTTACCAATGGACTGGCGATAAGTACCTCGCCAAGGCCGGATATACTGATGGCCTCTTCGGCTCAGTGTATGGAGTGGAGCTCAAGGAGAATTCGCAGATCATTGCGGAGACAGCCGGGAGCCCCGATCAAATCAACCTGCACCATATTGCTCAGATATGGAGGGTCTTTATTTTGCACAGGGCGACAGATTTTTATGGCGATGTTCCCTATTCAGAGGCAGGTTTGGGATATGTCTCGGGGATATATAAGCCGAAATACGACAAGCAGTCTGATATCTATCCGGCGATGCTAAAGCAGCTGGAGTCATCTGCAGCTTTACTTGATGCAAGCAAGCCCAGCTATGGAGCGGCCGACTATGTTTACAACGGTAACGTCGCCAAGTGGAAGACTTTTGCCTATTCAATGATGCTGCGCTTGGGAATGAGGCTGACTAAGGTGGATCCTGCACTGGCAGAAACATGGGTGAAGAAGGCGATTGCGGGCGGCGTGATGCAAAGTAATGATGATGTAGCACGATTGAATCATACCGATGGTACGGAGCTGAATTTTTACTGGTCTGGTCGCGAGTTGAGGGGCGGCGAAGGAGTGCCTCCATCAGCAAAAGGTACAGGTTATGGCAAGATGGGACAAACATTTGTGAACCATCTGAAAAATACGGGAGACCCGAGACTGCCTTTCTATATCACGCTTTGGCCTGGAAATGCTGATCCTACGCAGCTGCCCACCAGCACGATTGCTGCGAACCAGAAGGGGCTGCCGCATGGGTATGACTATTCGTCGATTAAGACCTTGATTCCGGGATGGACTGATGGTATGCTTGCAGATTATTCTGAAATCAACCTGAACACTGTTGCCAGCAATTCTACGCCAAGTGTATTTCTGAGTTACAATGAAGTGGAGCTGTATCTGGCAGAAGCGGCATTGAGGGGCTGGGGAACAGCGGATCCGAAGGCTCATTACGAAAATGCAGTGCGGGCATCAATGAAGATCCAGAGTATTTATCCGGGGGGCAGCAGCGTATCAGATGCGCAGATCAATGCCTACCTGGCACAAAATCCGTATACCGGCGGTAGCTTTGAGGACCAGATGAAGCAAATCCATACGCAATTCTGGGCATCGCAGTTTATGAATAATATGGAGGTATATGCGAATTGGCGTCGCACAGGCTATCCGGTGTTGATTCCTACCAATTATCCTGGTAACGAAACAGGAGGGACCATGCCCAGAAGGTTACCTTATCCGCAAAGCGAGGCCAGCTTGAATAGTGAAAACTATAAAAATGCTGTTGCCACGCAGGGACCGGATCTGTGGACTACAAGAATCTGGTGGGATAAGTTGTAATTTTTTGCTCTTAAAGCAGGTGAAGGGGGAGGATCTGTAGCAGGCCTTCCCCCTTATCCATGCAGAAGACCTCCAATTTTATTTACGTATCTAATTTAAAAATCATCATATCTTTGTTCGTACTTTGCTCGGGGTTTGTTATGGGTTAAGCTATGGTTTAGCTAATGTTGAGCTATGCTTGAACTATACCATGTTTACCCCATGTAGACTCCAACTTTACCAGAACTTTACTTAAAGGGTAAATATGGGGTTGAGTTGGTGTAGAGTTCTGGTAAACATAGGGTAAACATGGTATAGCGTGACTATAGTTCGACCATAGTTGAGGGATAGTTTAACCCATAACAAACCTCGAACGAATACAGAGTAAAAGCAAGTTCTGCTCTCGCGATAGTGATGTTGTATCTAGTACTTGGCTCGTTTTTAATTTGGATTGGAGTTTATTTTGTATATTAGCGTATCAGGACCTAGAGAGTTGTACGACTCTTGATGGCCTTGAACAAATCCTCGGTTTGGAACCGGGGTTTTTTTATATCCCATTAAATGAGTATAATTCTGAAGTGTTCACTAAGCTCAGATCACTAGCATACTCCCGATAAGCCTTTGCCTCTGCTTCAAGACACTCAATTTTATTTAAACACATCGTTTTCGTCAATTTCACAAATGATCTTACGCGATCTTGCAGCTGATTTGCTTCAGCCTCAGTTACCGCAAAATCACTAGCATATCGGGCACCAGAATAACTTTTTACCAGGATGTCAAATAACCTTTGATCTTCCTTACTGCCTGTTAGAAATAGCTTATATGGCCGATTGGAAAAGCATCGGCATATGCCCAGCAACCGGTAAAGATTGTGCACTTCAGATCTATAACCAAGCTGGACCCGGATTAAAGCAATGCAGCATTGTTCAACTACCTGATGCAGTAAAAAGGTGCCGACGGTAAACTGTTGCTTATTTATACATGCAAGGGCGCCTTGTAGGAAGCCCCCAGCCAAGGCAATTCGGTGATTGTAATTCTTGCTGGCCTTTGCAGCCGCATCTCCCGGGATGTATTGAGTCTGGCAGCTACAATTTGAGTACCCATCGGAAGTATATAATAAATTGGCCGAGCTGTAGGCTTTGATAAAAAACCTGCTGTTCGCTTTGATAGCATCCGCAATGGCCTCCTTACCATGAGTGATGATTGTGACCGTACCCTTTTTGAAATAGTTATTCGAAAAATCCTGCACTTGATGATCCACCCGGGTAATGGATTCAGTAACCATCAGCAGGAAATAATGAGCAGTATGATCAAATTCTGGTATTTTGAAACAACTATCAGATACATCGGAAGTAATGTTCTGGGATAGACACAGAATTTGCAGAGGCTGAAACTTCTGTACCAGAGCTTCAATGAATGTTTTTAAATAGTACGCCTGATCATTGGCAGGCGTTAGAATTCGCATTTCCATATGTTGATCTCATTTAAGTTTACAAAATAAAATGAGTCAGATATAAGAGGGTTAAACAAAAAACAAGGCGTGAAACCCACCTACCGTCTTAGAGGCCCTGAGAAGCCTTGGATACGGAAAGCAGGCCCACGCCTATGACGTGAGCACTACACTTACCTCTCGTATCCTTGTGAAATTTCTCAGGTTTCTAAGACGAGACTCAAAGTGCGAATGCTTCAAAATGTTGTATGAAGTAAACGCTAAAAATAATTTTTAATCAATCATTATCCAAACTTACGAATATGGAAACATATAAACAAACTAAAAGTACTTTATAAATTACTAATCGTTCTTTTTTAGGAAGGAATAATATCTGATTAACGACTTTAGTGAGTAAATATTAAAATATGAGTGATTGGAATCTTATGAATAATGATCCCGAAAAAGATCTATCATCAATAGGTGCATTATTTGAAACAGGCAAGATCAAAAAGATGTATGATATTGCTGAATTGTACCCGACAAAGATTATTAAATTACTAGGAATAAATTCAGAACGTTATTCTGTAAAATTAGCCGATCCCGAAAAATTTACGGTGTCAGAGGTGTTGAGAATGGCATATATCTTTAATATTGATCCAAACCTGATCCTTAATGTGATTCAGGTCGAAAGCGAAAAGAGAATCATAACTAAGATCAGTCATCATAAGAGCAAAAATGCTAAATAGGAGACTCACCTTGTAGTATAGCTATGTAAACACCAAACTTTTCGTCCTATGTAAATCCGCTGGTCATTCCAATCTGAGTAGTTCTGATATCGGCACGGAAAAGCATCTTGCTTACACTTTCAATAGGTAAACCATTGCCTAATGTTACTGTTGTCACATATGTATGCCGCGCAATATGAAACGTTAAATGTTTTGTGATACCGCATAGGTCGGCGATCTCTTTCAGATAAGCATTCATCTTCTGGTTGCTATTTAGTAGCAAAACCCTTTCACTATGTACATACAACGGATGATCAGGATACCTATGAACAATATCCTTTGCAATCGGCAATAATGGAATATGAGAAGCAACGGATGTTTTATGCCGCTTCTTCATAATCCATGATGCACCGTCTAATCTTTTTTTGATCTCTGATAAGCTAACTTCAATAAGATCATGTCCTAATTGATGATGATAAGATTTTTAAATTGTGGGTACTGTTCCACCGTCGATAACGAAATTTGTTCCTGTCAAGTAATTGGCTCTTGGTGAAACTAAAAAGCCCACCAATTCGGCTACTTCTTCCGGTTCGGCAGGTCTGCCATAGGGTATTCCACCCAATGCATCCATAACACTTTGCTGCGCTTCCTCTACTGTACTATTTGCCTTTCTTGCAATCTCGCCCAACCAGTCTATAGAAGCTGTTGTATTGATCCAGCCTGGCGAAACAGTGAGCACACGGACACCCTTTGGCGTAACTTCATTTGATAAACTTTTACTGTAATTGATAAGTCCTGCTTTTGAAGCAGCATAAGGCAAGGTAGAATCATATAAAGGCAATTTGCCCTGAATGGAAGCAATGTGGATAATAACACCACTTTTACGGTTGATCATTTGTGGTAAAAATCCTCTGTCAAGCCTGACAGGAGCAAGTAGATTAGCTTGTAGGGTTGAGATCCAATCCTCATCATTCAATACTGAAAAACCACCGGCGGGTGTTGATGAAGCACCAAGGTTGTTTACCAGAATATCCAGCCTGCCAAAAGTTGACAGTACTTCGCTAATTACTTTTTGCGCATCATCTGCCTTACTGAGGTCAGCAGAAATAAAATAAAGGTCCGGATCTGGCTGTTCGGATTTGTTTCTCGCGGTAATCACTACTGTTGCACCAGCGGACTTTAAACGTTCTGCGATTGCTTTTCCTGCACCCTTTGTGCCTCCTGTTACTAAGGCGATCCTGCCGGATAATTCGTTGCTGTAATTGAATTGCTGTTCCATATTTTCTTTGTTGATAGTACAAATTTCGATAGTATGCGGATGACAAACAATTACGGTATTACGATTCAAATAGGGATAAATTTATCCGTATTGATTCTGACCGCTGGCAGGGATGACTAAGAATGTTTAAAAAAGGATATAAATGCAAAAAGCCCCGACTTTTGTTGAGGCTTTAGCGGACCGGACGGGTCTTTATGAAAGTAGCCTAACGGCCTTTAGTTTACGTTTTTTATGCTTTTTCGATTTTGACTCATGAATTATTCACTAATTTCATTGTATAATATAGCTGCAATGCTTTGATAAAAATATACGAATTATTCTGTTATTTATTTACCACCTCAATTGCATTATGCTAAGATTAAGCATAAACAATTAGCTTACTATCAACACGGATTTATTAGAAGAAACATCAAGCCTATAATTATCTTCTTACCTATGATGTAGCCGTCCAAGCCTATCAGTTCTTTTATATTGATCTCTAATTATGGCATTGGAGTTGCTATTTGTTCAAGATACTATCCAAGTTTGTCCGTAGTCTTTCATCTTGGTCTTTTACTTGGACATTATTCATACTATTTGTCCGAGTAGGTGTCCAAGTTCAGCAATAATTTCTCATCTTGCTCTCTTACTTGGACATTATGTATATTATTTGTCCGAGTAGGTGCCCAAGTTCACTACTAGTCTTTCATCTTAGTCTCTTACTTGGACATTACTTATGTTATTATGTCCAAGTAGGTGTACAAGCTTAGTCATAATCCCTCATCTTGGTCTCTTACTTAGACATTAATTATGCTATTATGTCCAAGTAGTTGTCCAAGTTCTTCATTATTCTTTCATCTTAGTCTTCAACTTGAACTTACCACCACACATGCCGATACACAAATTTATTAACCCTTATTTATCGTGATGAATTTTAATAGTTTTATACTTATAATTAGGAGAATTTATAGACTCTCCATTATCTATGACAAGTCCTATTGTCTTTAATTTCGTAATAAAACGTTGTGCTGTCTTATATCCGACATTAAAATGTGATGAATAATCTCTGGTGCTTATAGGCTCATTTTCTTGTATCCATCTGAAGCCAACTTTTTCAGCCGCATTTAATACAGGCGGTAAATCTTTATCTTTTAATTCAACTGCCACTTCTTGACTTCTAGGAAAAGTCATAACCATATAAGGTGCATCGTAAGTAACAATAGGCAATGGTAATTCATACTTATCAGGCAATTCTTTTATTGTCAGAAACCCAAATCCCCTTTGTTCTACAAGTTTTAACTGGTCAAATACATACATTATTTTTGGATTACGACTTAAGGATGGGGCAGAGAAGGATCTTATCTGTTCAAACTTTAGAGGTGCAACAGGTTCACCAGGGCTTTTAATAATTATAGCATCATCATTGATTTCAAAGTAAATAGGGGCACCTTCAATATCATAATCACGATGAACAATAGCATTAATAATTGCTTCACGAAGGACTTCGAGAGGAAAATCAAACTTTACTTCTCTTTCAACGTGTGACCTATCAATTTGGCTAAAAATGTGGCTCTCATACCATTTTTGTATTTTATCTGCTTGCCGAGTAATTGCACCTTCTATAGTTATGATTTCTTCTCCACGCCCCTTTGTCTTAAAGGTAGCACGAATCAAGGCATTTTGATAGATAAGTTGCGGTCTATTGCCAAATAACAATAACCCCAAACCAGTAGGTTTCCATACATTATCTTTTGACTCTATAAACCCTAATTGAGCAAAAACTTTATAATATGCTGGAGTATTAATTTCTACTTCAATATTAGCCGATGCTAAAAACCAATTTAAATCTTCAATTGAAAGATCGTTTAATTCCGCTCTAATCTCAACCTTTTCCTTAAGACTTAAAATCAAATCTTTTGCTTCCTCTTGTGATTGTGTAACCCCTCCTAAAAATCGGACTGTATAAGAGGCGAAAATTCGTAACTTTAAAACAGGAAGATGAAAAAGTCAGTAATTAGTGAAAGCCAGATCGTGGCAGCAATCAAGGAACAAGAGTCCGGTAAAAAGGTGGCAGATATCTGTCGCGCTTTGGGCATACACCAAGCGACATTTTACAACTGGAAGAAAAAGTATTCTGGGATGGATAATCAAGAGCTACGCCGTTTGAAGGAATTAGAGGAAGAAAACCGCAGACTTAAGCATATGTATGCTGAGTTGGCCTTGGATAATAAGATTCTGAAAGACGTTCTTTCAAAAAAGTTTTAAAGCCCTGCCAGCGCAGAAACATGGTTGCCTATGTGATGGAATATCATCAGATCAGCATCAGCAGGGCTTGTCGAGTAGCTTCTCTACCGAAATCCATGTATTACTATAAATCTAGAAAGGATGATTCAGAAACGATTACAAAGCTTCAGGAATTGGCTGGATCTTATCCAACCGAAGGTCAGGACTTATATTATGGGCGAATTCGAACGGAGGGATATAAATGGAATTATAAACGTGTAAGACGGGTGTATCTACTTCTGGGGCTAAATCAGAGAAGAAAAGCGCGCAAGCGTTTACCAAAGCGTGTAAAAAACCCGCTGTTGCGTCCATCAGCTCCGCTGGAGATGTGGTCTGTCGATTTTATGAGTGACGTGCTTACAAATGGGCGGAAATTCAGAACGCTAAATGTGATAGATGATTATAACCGGGAGGCTATTGCCATTGAAGTTGCCCATTCTATGCCAGCCCTGCGGGTAACAGAACTATTAGAACGAATAATTCAAGAGCAAGGAAAGCCAAAAAGCATCAGGACTGATAATGGTCCGGAATTTATAAGCAAGGAATTTAATACCTGGTGCGAAGAGAATAATATTGAAATACAATATACTCAACCAGGTAGGCCGATGCAAAATGGATACATAGAACGTTTTAACAGGAGCTTCAGGGAAAGCATTCTTGATGCATATTTATTTGAAGATATCATGCAGGTACAAATACTCGCAGAAGAATGGGTGGCCGATTATAATTCTAAGAGGCCACATGAAGCCCTAGATGGTAAAACACCTTTGGAATATAGAGCACAATGGAGCCTCAGCATGGAGTCAGCTCCGCGGGAGCTGACTCCATGCTGAGGGATGAAAAATAATATATAAATTTGAATTCTCGCCTCCTAAACCGGTTCGAAAAAAGGGAGGGTTACAATTGTTTTGCACGATCCTCTGCTTCTTGTATGAAAGTCTTATTTGCATTTCGAATTTCTAATTGAAGATCAGAATCAAACATCTCCACTTCTACACCGTTATCAATTAAAAATTGTATCCCTTTTCTATCAACTGTCGGATCTGGATCTTCAATTCCGATCCACACTTTTTTAATCCGTGCATTAATAATCCGTTCTGCGCATCCTAATTTTGGATGCTTTCTTGCACCTGGCGCACAGGGCTCCAGCGTTGCAAATAAGATTCCTCCATCAAGTGCCGTTGATCTATTTTTTCTTTCTAATAACGTAAATTCCGCATGATCTCCATGACGAAGTTCACCACGAAATGCCGTTTCCACCACGCCATCAGATTTAATTAATACAGCTCCAACTTTGGGACTGGACTTGTCATCTCTTGGCTCCTGAATAGACTGGTTCATGACTTTTATAGCCAATTTCATATATTCTCTAGGATCAAATGACTTATTTTCTTTATCCATAGTTAATGTTTGTTGAAGGACGAGTCATACCTGTTTAAGTTGAATGGTCTAATTTTGCAAAAAAAACCGAGAAAGAAAGTAAATCTATAATAAATAATTAACTAGAAGTTTTCCTAATCATTCAAAAAAAACAGACATATTGTTTTTAACTCAAATATTTAGAGTTCTCAATTTCATTTTACAATCTCTATCACAAATTGGTAAATGTTCTTATATATTTCCTGTTCGCGAAACAGTAACCATGAGCTATTTCTTTATGAAAAAATAGAATTTATAGTGGATAAAGAGGTTTAAGCACCATTAGCTCGTATAACATCTGTATTTTCCGTAAATGCCAAAGCAAATCCCTTAGGATTTGCAGGCCGCAATGAGCCGTTGGGTAGGTTATCACAATTTGTGATAACCTCCTGCCACGCCTTTTTAGTTAATTGAAACATGAAATCTTCTGGAAAACGCAAGATATTGCGTCTCACTGATTGTTTTAGTATCCGCGTTTCAACCTCATAATGGATTGCAAGATCAAAGTCTAACATCACCTTCTGTCCTCGAATTTGAAATATCTTGTTCACGACAAGTTCATCTGGAATAAGTGCATTGTTGTTATGTTGTTCCATAATGTTTATGCTGAACCCAATATATTTGGGTAAACAAGTTCTAACTTATTTCAAGTTATCCTACCGATGTTAATTTATTTTTCAACATTGACAGATCAGCGCCAACCTTGGTATCAAGAATTTTCGCGTAGTGCTGGGTGGTTTTAATATTTGTATGCCCGAGCATTTAAGAAACACTTTCAATCGGCACGTCTTAAGACAAGGTGATTATAGTGGAGTGATCATGATGTTCGATTTTGAACTAACTAATAATTAGTATAATATAAGTTTTTGGGGGACGAAGTTATCCCTTGTCTTTCCAGTAGTTAATATAGCTATCATGAATGATTTGTAAGAAATATGTAGATTGTTAATTTTCTGCAATCCTCTAAATCAAAAAAGCCTCTAATCTTTCAATTAAAGGCTTCTCGATATTTTCAAGATTAAATCTTGCGGACCGGACGGGTCTTTATGAAAGTAGGCTAACAGCCTTTAAATGAGGTTTTTTAAGCTTTTTCGATTAGTGACTCATGGATTACTCACTAATTTCATAGTACAATATAGCTGCAATGCTATGGTACTAATATAAGGATAATTTGATACATAATTGCAACTATAATTTCTTCAGCAATGGCACCACCGATTCAGGAAAGTCCTTCATTTGAAGACGCAGTTCGCTATCAAAAAATATACAATTTACTTATTTCTTCTAGTCGATTAGACAGGTCTATTTTGTATTTATCATCTAAGCATTTGTCTAATGCGAGATTAGCATGGTTTCTAGCTTCTTCCTTCATCCCATTCATTAAAGCGCATTGACTAATCAAATCATGATATATTGATAGCATATCTTTTGCGTAAGAATCTTTTTCCGCTAATTCTAAAGCTGTTTTAGCAGAGTTGTAAGAATCTGAGACTTTACTTTTCAGCTGCGCTTTCGATTTTTGATATAAAAACCAGTGATCATGCAACTCAACGGGGACTTTTTCTGCTACAATTAAGGCTTTATCATCCATATCTGCTGTAGAATATGCCTTAATTAACGCTCTGCCATTAAAAGATTTAAATTTCCCTTTTTCAAATATCTTGTCTGCAAAGGGAATGCTTGTCAATGCAATCTTTTTAGACAAGTCGTTTTTACCTTCTCTTGAAGCAGATATTGCCAAATTTGTCAATCCTTCACAGGCGTTCAACCAATTTTCTTCATCAATTGATTCCGGTGTAATGGTCAGAAGTACAGGCAATTCTTCTATGAGTGATAAACATTCTGAGCCATGGCGGTAGTTAAAAACTGATGTAAAAGAAACAAATGCCTCAAAAAACTGCCCAAATCCCTCAAACAAAGATACCGCAATAACATTTGCGAGTTTTCTAACCTGTTCTTTATTACCATTAATTTTCTTACTGAGTTTTTTATATGTTCTCAATCTTGCAAACGCTCCCAATGAAACTCTTAGAGGAACAGTTGTGTAGTCTTCAATAACCGCATTGATAAGCTTTTCTAAATAGTGTTCACCTAATTCCTTAATTTCTTTAGATATACCATAAAGTGTACCGACATGAGCTATTTGAAGAAACGTAGCATGTAAGTTAGGATCTATTGTCAATACTTTCAAGAAACTGTCTATCGATTCGTGTGGAGAATCTGTGCGCCTCAACACTTTTCCCAGATGATGTAATATTTCAATCTTTATTTTGTCATTCTGAATTGTATTGATTACATCAGTATATTCTTTAGCGCAAGCTTTAAAATAATTATTCCTTTTTTCATTATCATCAAATGAATAGGCGTGAGCTTCCCTTGAATCAACTAAACATCTAGTAGCTGCCAGATCAATAGTTGGCAAAATTGGTTTATTGTATAACTCTTCTTGAATTTCATTTCTAACGCCAGATTCGATCTGGAGAAGTGCGTAAGTAACCCAGCTCGGATTATTTTTATCCCTTGCACGATATTCTCTCATTAACATCTGGTAACAAAGATGAATCTGCCTCATTACACTTGGAGACATTGAAGCATCCTGTCTGGAAATATAATCTTCAATGGATTCTGATATTTCTATAGTATTTAAATTATCTTGAACAGAGGCGCAAACCAAATCATGTATTTTCAAACAACTTGGCACACCTGCAGCAAGTAATAAGGAAAGACGCTGTAAATTAGTTCTGCCTATTGTACCGATATAATGGCTTAGGAAATCTGAATCGTGGATTGTAGAACCAGAATTTGCTATTTTTTTTAGCGCTTTTAATGATTTAGGCTCCAATTTTCCTAGTATAGCCCCCATTATTGACATTCCTCCATTATCACTCAAATCATTAGGATAATCAAGTACTTCCCTGTACAACTCTTCTCTGCTGATTTCTTCTTCCCTAACCAGATTTCTGATAGTTGATAAAATTAATGGCAAAGGCTTACATAGCTTAATGACATCCATGCATACTGAAGATTCTTCTCCTTTTATTTCACCAATGATTTGTAATGCAATATCATCTGAGATTTCTGGTATCGGGAGGTACATCTCATCGTTTTTTGATAACTGAGAAGTTATGATGACTTTGCCACCTTTTGAAAAACCAACATTCAATTCCGATAAATCAATACTGCTAAAAGTCCTTTCCAAGCTGTCTATAACTAAAATAGTCTTTGAAGCATTAAACAATCCTGGAATATTTATTGGAGCTCCGCCTCTTGTTCGCTGGATGCTAGAAAGCGACGTGTCTTTTTTCCAATCTTCTCCCATAATCCAAATATAATTTTCAAAGTCTCTCTTCTCATGATGGATAAAATCAATAACCAACTGTGTTTTGCCAGAGCCGCTAATTCCAGATATCACAGCAATATTAAGTTTGGTTAGGTGATTTTTTATTTCATCAATTGCATGTTCATGTGTTATATGTATGTCACAAAAACAAGGAACTCGCCCATAGTATTCGTAATTATCTAAGTTTTGAGAAAAATCGGGAAAAAACTGTTTATAAAAAGATGCATCATCTATTGATTTTATAGACTGTTCATAGATGTATTTAGCTAATTCACGGGCATCATATAGCATTACAATGTTTGAATTCTTTTGGGCAATTTCCGTTTTGTTGAATTCAGCTCTGAATGATGGTGGTTCTACCTCAGAAGATAATAGGTAAATTCTATGTGGTTTTTTCTCAATGTTATGAGCTATTGCATGTTGAATATCATTTGTGATTTTTTCAAAAAAAGGGATAGTATCAGACTTTTTCGCTTTATTTTCAAAATAACTTTTATCTGTACTGTATTCAGCAATAGTTAAAGAATCACTAGTGAAGCTATCCACTGTATAACCACTAGATTTGTAATCTTTATTTAAACCATGATGAATCATTTTTTTATTTTCAATAATCGATACCATATAATGTCCGACTAATTCGAGATTAGTCGGACTTATGCATTCGATTTCTTCAATTAACTTTTTTAAAATTCTTTGTTTAATATATTCGAACATTTATTCTCTGTTATTTCTAGTGTTTGGTTGTGTAATATTTTTAAAAACCTTACTTGTGTGCTCACAATAAAGACAATAAATTCAAGGCACTAGTGCTATTTGGGACTTACGCCTTTACGTATTTGTAGGGTTTTACCTTTTTCCACAATTAAAGAGTCTTTGCATCCGACAATTTCCCCATTATCATAAATCAGAGTAATAGGGTCAGAAAAATTGAAAGTATAGAACTCTAAATTGTGTGAGTGCAGGCCATCTTTGCTCGCCGGATAACTGTTATATAGTAATTTATTGTGTTTAGGTTTTAGCGCTTTTATAAGTGCTTTTTCCGCATCTAAATAGATTACGTTATCATCAATGGGCTTTTCACCCATTAACACTTTGACTGCAATATCCATTTCATCGTCGTCCGGAGAAAAAGTATTCATAAAGATGTTGTCCTTAAATGATAAGAACAGGATCGCAATTTCTTCCGTAGGCAAGGTTCCGTAGTGAAATGGCCTTTCTATTGATAATATATCTTGCAGGTGAGAATGACCTGTTAATCTTTTTATTACATCTTGTTCAGTTGCTTTACCTATATAGTGAACTTTATATTTCAAGAAGTGAGTAATATCACCCTTTATTCTAATGTCTAAAACATCTCTCAAATAATGGTAAATTAATTTCTCTGGTGATATCCAATAGTAATCGTTCCCGGTATTAACTACAAAGTTAGCCATTGAAGAAAATGGCATAGGATGTTGGAATAACACTTCTGATTTAGGATAAGTATAATTAATAGCAATATCGCAGCGGCTACCATACGGCACATTAAATTCCTCCTGAAATAGAGGAAACTCGCACTCTAATTTTTCATCAGAACCTTTTTGATGAACTTCAAACTTTAAAACAGGATTTTCAATATCGTCGCTATCCAGATAGAAATTTTCAAAGGTTAAAACTGGTCGCTGTGCAATTACATATAATTTTCCCGAATTAATAAATTGCTGAATGATAGCATCGTCTTTCACCATCACAAAATCATAATTGCTTAAAGGGGTATAAGCTAATTGTAATACATTAAATAGTCGTTGCTCAGCCATAACCTATTTTGGATTTGCTAGATTTTTCTTTGCTTGTTCAGCAGCCATCTCCAAGGGGCGCTTCACCATAACACTATACCATATTTGTTCGCTTACAACCATAATTTGATTGTCACTAGTTTTTACATTGGTAAAATCTGCCATGAAGTTACCAGCAACATCCTTATCAGCTTTAAAGATATAAAAGCCAAATTTATCAACATGTAAGGACGCGGGATTTTCAGCATTTATTGCAGCTAAGACATTGGCTGTCTCATCTTTGAATGAACCGGAGGTCATAGATGCGTATGGGTGTAATATAATTTCCTTCGCTTTTACATGGGCATCCAAATCCCCCATCGTCAGTGCTTTAAATTCTAACAAATTGTTTCTTAATGATTCTTCTAACTCGGGGTCAAGTTTATAACTGTTAAATGTTTCTGTTGATGAAATACTTGCTCTCCAAAACATAGAATAAACTAGTAATCGCATAACTGTAGGCTCCGGAGAGTTAAGTTGTACTAATTTAAGAAATGGTTTTATCGTTATTTCTTTAAATTCCCCCGCTGCTATTTTTGCCTGCCAGAATTTGAAAGACGGTGCCGAGGCAGTTTCAAGTATACTAAAATAAGCCTCACACTCATCACAAAGGATGTGATCTTCTTTGGGAGAATCTTGTGCAGTTTTTGGTTTAGAAGTAAGTTCATTTTTACCGTTTAATAAATAGCCCTTTCTTGGAACCCCTTTTGCCCCCAAAAAACCTGTTGATATAAACCTTGGTAAAATATGTGAATTGGTCTTAGTTGCAGCATTAATCCTGCATAGTAAACATTCGTCTGCTGCTTTCCTCATTTCCTAATTTAAATTGTTTCGCGTGTTGTATGAACAGCAACATATCTGCTACTTTCCCTAAAACCGATTTTTGGGAACATTTTGATTATAATTGGATCACTCGCATCCGAGACTATTCCGCATCCCCCATTACCATCGGTTGTAATTTGTCTTGCAATTTCATGCACCAGGCACTTCGCATAACCTTTTCCACGATCATCGGGATTAGTTTATAAACTACCAATAATTGGTAATTCCTTATCGGCATCTAACACACTAGCTATAGTTGTGATTTTGCCATTTAATTCCCAATGGCAATTAGTTTCCTGCAATATTGATTGATAGGAAAGTTGCCGGGCATGATCTAAATCCCTTCCTTCTCGCTCTCCCCATTCTTCAATACCATATTTGTAGGTCATTTCTGATACTGTCTCCAAATCATCGGTTGTACTTAAAAATGCTACTCCTTCACATTGCCTGTTTAAAAGCTCGACACTTTCGCATTCATATTATAGTCGCTCTTTAAAAATTTGAAACTCTAAACCACTTTTATTAAATAAATAAAGCACCAGTTTGTTAGTATCGCAAAAAGAAAATCGCTTAGTGTATTTATCCACATTTATTTTACTTAATAAACCGTCTATTACAGCGTCTGACCATTTCAATGAATATAGGTAATATGCTGAATCGCCCCAAACTGCAATTACATTTCCACCATCTTCGTCTACAACGTTATAGGCTTCGTAAATGGATTGTCTACCTGCGTTTAATTCGTCGAAATACTGAATCAAATGGTAGTGTGCCAATCTATTTTTATAAATGACTTTTTTATTTTCATTAAAGAAATCTTGAACCTTCGGATATTCTACGATTTTAAACATGTTTCATAACATTTGATTAAATGTACAAAAAGATATTCTGACACTTACGGACTTATTGAGTAAATTTTAAACCTTATTTGGGTAATACATTACGGATTCCCGTAGCATACTTGCTAAGTAAATTTATTTCCACTAGTGTATTTTCCAATTTTTTATAAAGAATGTTTCCAAGATTTGGCAAATATTTCTTGATTTGTAATAATTGAATAAAATATGAAAATAGCAATTTTATGCCTCTGTCAAAGTACCAAAATATTTTTCACCTCTAGTTAGTTATAACAACTAAAAGGTTAGACTCAATTTTCGTAAATTATTTTTAAACTTTTAATACATTACCACTGAATAAATTCTTAGCATTGTCAATTATCTGTTGGCTGGGATTATGATAAAAGACTACTAGATTCTCTTTAGCCCTGGTACAACATACATAAAATATTTTCTGGGTTCTGGACAAAATACCCGGATATGATTTCTTTTTTGATGCGTCTAAAGTGCTAAAGATATTGGTGTCAAATAAGTATTCAAAGTTATATTTATTCCATCCTCCATTATCCAAAACAACCAAAACATTATCAAATTCAGCACCTTTAATTTTATGTTGGGTCGAAAATGGAGTATATCCTTCTAAATAATTATATAGGTTGATGAATTCTGAAAATAACACATTCTTAACACGTTCATATAAATATTCGTTATTTTCAATGAATCTATTAAAGCTATCATCTTTAAAACAAATTCTTCTTTCATGAGCAAACTCAATGACCTCTCCAATGGTTAAATGGGTACGAGAGCTCATAAGTTCAATAATTGATTTCAATTCGATTTTACTTTGAATCGAAACAATAGGAAATTGAGTAGTCCGGATAAATTCATTATACTGCTTGTTTTGGTAAAGATTAACATTATGATAAATTTTAAATAGATGCCTTATTAATGAATCTCGTTTCGACCCTGTTCTGTTTTCATCACTTTTATTTTCTTTTTTATCATCTAGGAGGTTGTCTTTGTCCAAGTATATTTTTCGTACCGTAGTAAAAGGTAAGTCCTTAACTTTATTGTATAAGTCAGAATGAAGTGCAATGATTTGTGTTTTCCTTAGGTTCTTTTGACGATCTTGTAGGGCTACTATATCTACAACATCACCAAACGTAGCTTCTTCACTAATAGAATCTGGATTTCCTTTTTTTTCATTGTCTTTTATCTTTTTTACAATGTCGATTTTCAAATTCATAATAGGATCTTTATCATAAATTTCCATCAAGTTTCCAAATCCTGCTTTACTAGCAATTAGATTATGAGTAAGATTTAATTCTTTGGTTTCCTTTGCATTAGAAAAATTCCATTCGATTTTTGATTTAATATAATTTAAATCATTATTATCTGAATAAATAAATCGAATTGAACCTTGCTTCACTTGCCCACTAATCATATTAGGAGCGTTTAAATCCGCGGATGGCTTTTGCTGAATACCATCATTACGGAGTGTATTTGCTAAAGTAATAATGGACTGCGGATTACGTCTATTTTGTATCTTTTTGACCTCTAAGATCTTTCCTGAATCTATATAACTATTAACATCACCAACTCCTTCATCATATATTGATTGCATAGCATCACCAAAAAGACCAACAATATTTCTTTTACTATCTTTATTTGATAGGTTTAGCAAAATTTCAATAACAGCCGGATGTGTATCTTGATATTCATCCACAAATATGAATGGATATTTATCTTTTAAAATTTCTCCAAGTTTAGCGTACTTTTTAAACATATAACTCGCTAATTCGATTACCTCGTCATGAGAGATAATTCCATCTCTTATTCTTGCACCTTGCCTATAACGAATAGGCTCAGTAAGATTATCGTAATAATCCATGCCAACTGTTCCATCTGGACTCTTCGTTTTATAATTTTCGTCATTGATTATCTCAATCAATGACGACTGAATATCTTTATGAAAGCTCTTGATGTTATCCCACAAAAAGTCGTGGATAGTGCTAACTTTCAGATTTGAATGGTTTACACGTTCCTCAATTTCCCTTACAGCAGAATTAGTATAGGTCATGCAAGCCACAATTGAAATAGGGGATATCTCTATCACTTTTTTAATTACTTGTACAAGCGAATAAGTCTTTCCTGAGCCAGCCCCCCCACTTAAAAGAAAATTGTTTCCACTTTGAATGTGAACTAATACTTGGCTTACTTCGTTTTCTATTTCTTCAACCACAGTAAACCTCCTTTAATATATGATGGAATTCTCCAATTACTATATTTTTCATCACTTACATACAAGATATCTAGCGCAAAAGAAGTTTTCTTTGCGATGCATTTGTCTGCTATATCATATGGATCTAAATCGTCAATATCTTCCACGTTTTTTAAGCTTTGAAATTTTTTAATATTATTTTTAATAAAATCCAAATTCAATGAAATGAATGCATCTTCATAGCTCCTAGCATGGTATTCTTCTTCTTTGAGTTGGAAAGCTAAACACAAATTTCCATCAGGTGCAACGTTCCACTTGCTGCCAGTCTTTTTAAATATGGTATCTCCAACGTTTAATTTCTTTAAAGATGCCAATAACATACTGCCGGTAAATAATTTTATAGCATTGTTGCCATAATCAGTCGCGTCATTAACGGGGCATTTTGCCGGAACCATTCTTGGATCGTTATTCTTTTTAACCTTTAAATTTCCTGATGAATCCGTCAATTGCACCATCTTATATGTATCAATGTCTGTAATTATTAGAGTCTTTATATCCAAGAATATAATCAGTTTTTCAAAAATTTGTGAATGCGCTCCTACTTCAACTATCGATATATTTTGTGAAAGTAAAGGCATTACACCATCTTCTTTATGTTCCAAATCAAGTTTTCTCATTATAGTAGACAGCAGAAGTCTTTCCGTGTCTCCTTCTATAAAAATGGCTTTATCTGCAAAGAATAGTTCTGTTCGATTGATTGTAAGATATTGCCTCAAAAAATCATACTGTTCAGTTTCTTGACCATATTCTATCCTTAAATCCTTAAGGTTTTTTGCAACAACTGTATTCTCACTAATTTTTGCGAAGTATTTAAGATCATCAAATTCACTTTCCGCAGTAATATGGGAAGAATGAGTTGTAATAATTGTTTGTAGTGAAAATGGTATTTTACCTGTTTTCCCAGATGAAGCCCTAGTCAATATATCCTTAATATTCTTAATAAAAACATACTGCATCTGCGGATGCGTATGTGCTTCTGGTTCCTCGATAAATAGGATATTTAGAACCGCAGGTTTTTCATTGTCTTTGTTATCTTTTCTAAAATCGCTAAGCAAAACTTCGATCTGAAAGATAATGCCTATTAGATTCATATAGCCTAATCCATTATAGCTTTCAGGTAAAGCATGGTCATTATTATGATCATACATAACAGTTGTATTGCCCTTTAAAAGTTCTCTATGCTGAAGGGTTGAAATAATTTTTATGACTGAATCTCCTGCCTTCGTTCCACCGAATTGTTCAACAGTATCAATAATATCTTTAAACAAATCTACATACACGGTATCTAAATGTTCATCCGTTGCCTCTAAAGTGTCTTTAAACTGTTTAATAGGCAGTGAATCTTTATTTTGGTTCTCCTTTATACTATAATATTCAGATGACAAGACTGAAAGCGTTTTATCTGATTCACGGTTTGAAACATCGCGTTTGGCTTGTATTATCTTAAAATTGATGATTTTATCCAATTTGATATTTTCTTTTATTAGATCAATATAATTATCATCAATCTCTCTGCTTAATTCCAGGCTATAAAACAAGGTTTTCTTGCTTAAAGAAAAATAATCTTGGTGGTATTTTTTGAAAAAATTATAAAAGGATTTTTCAATTTTAGATGCTATAAGTTGAGCAGATAGCGCAGTTTTAAGCTTGCCTTCTTTTATCTGTATAGATGCATCTTCCTTAACTTTTAAAGAATATTCCCTTTTGAACTCCTTAAAATCGGTTCGAAAGTTATAAAAAAGATCTGGGGTTAAACTATATTCAAAGGCCAAAACAATTACTTTGTTCTCCGGATTAAGATCCATTATTAGATTGCTTACCTGTGATAGGTCATCAGTATCATCATAATTTATAAATAATTTCATGGTGATTCCAAGTGATTTTTCTGGGAAGTCTGCTTCTCCGTCGGTCATTGTTTTTAATTCCTTTTGAAAATCGATATTGAAATCATCGCAGTGGAACCTTGCCGAAGTTGACTTTTCATTTAGAAATTTATTCAAAAGCGTCAACAGTGAAGTTTTACCACAATTATTTTTACCAATTATTAGAGAGAGATTATCCTCCAAATCAAGTTCAAAATCTTTTAACAGCCTAAAGTTGTTAATTTTCACCTTTTTGATATTCATATTTGGTTTTATAATGATGAGGATAACTTAATTTAACTACAACTGTTGATTAGTCTTTAAGTTATCATACAATAATAACAATTTTTCACAGCTTCTTGTAACCATACTTTAATCTTGAAATATTCATTGGAAATTGATTTCCTAATTATTTTTGATAACTTACTTCAATGATCACTTAAAAAACGTAAAATGAGTAAACCAATTATTGAAAACCTGAAAACTTGGCCGCATAATTTAAGCACTCGACTTAGAGGTGGCCTATCTAAAGGTTTAAAGGGAGGTATGTATACTGGTTTATATGGTGGTTTGAGTAGTGGATTATATGGAGGGTTGTCAACGGCCTTATATGGAGGTCTTTCAACAGGTATTTACGGACGACTATCAAAAGGTCTGGGAGGAGGGATGTCTACATCATCATCCAATGTTTACCATAGTAATATACCGCCATGGCCTGTGTTTCTGAGAGAATTGGATCTGAGAGGTTATAAAGCTCAAGCAGAATTAATAAGAAAACACCTGCCGGAACAATTTTGGCCAGAAAATTTCTTCTAATATTAGAATTCAGCAGTCAACATTGGCACATTGCAGGGAATACCTGTTTTATGACGTTTTTTAATAATCCATAATGAACCGTCAACCCACTTGATGATCTCTGACTTTTTCAGTTCAATCAAATCAATAAAACTCATTCCTGTATAACAGCAAAAGATAAAAGCATCACGAACGATTCTTAGACGTTCTATGGCGAAATCTTTTTCATAGATGGCTTGTATATCGCTTGGGGTTAAAATGACCTGCTGAACCTTTGTGATCTTGTTTTTATTTCCGCTAAACGGGTCATAGGTCATTCACCGATTGGCGAGGCAGATACGTATCACTTTGCCTAAATTTTTAAGGTGTTTTACTGCTGCGTTGTTTTCACATCCGCATTTGCTTCTCAAATAAAAATCAAACTCGGAAATAAAATAGTTGTCCACTTTATCCAAAACCACATCAGTAAGTTTAAACTTAAACATGATAAATGATTTAGTATGTTTGAACGTGGTGTTGTACTTGGTTAGTGTGCCCTGTGTAAATCCCTTTCCGATCAGTGCCTTTACCTTATCATTATGATCTTGAATAGCTGTGATTATGGTGTGCGCTTCTTCTTCAACGCCTAAATATTTATTTTTAAGTGATAGAGCGGTGATTTCATTCCCGGCTTTATATAGATCAGTATGTGCCTGATCAACTTTGTCCTCAATGGTTTTCAAATGGCAGTTGATGGTTCTGGCATCTTCCTTCTTTCCGTCTAAACGAAGGGTCTTGGCGTTCCAGCGTTCAGGCTCGCATTGTTTCCCGGTTGATAGTTCTTTAGGTATTCCATCAACAGTAATACACATGTAAATAGGCACTGATCCGGCAACATATTTTTTTGGCTTCTTCAAAAAGAAGAGCAGGCTAAAAGTGTTATTCATCTTTCATCAGATTAGAGTTAAACAAAAGTAGCGTTGCAGCTATGGGCAGTCAAGACGTTTATATTCTGAATTAGCTTGTAAATCAATTGCTTACAAGCTTTTCAGTGAGTAGGGCATCCAATTTGATTGACTCACTGAATTACTCATCGATATTATGAGAATAATTGAATATTTCTGAAATCCTCTAAATCAAAAAAGCCTCTAATCTTTCGATTAAAGGCTTTTCGATATCTTCAAGATTAAATCTTGCGGACCGGACGGGACTCGAACCCGCGACCTCCGCCGTGACAGGGCGGCATTCTAACCAGCTGAACTACCGGTCCGTTGTCCCTTGCGGGGCTGCAAAGATAGAAAACAGATATTCAAATACAAATATTTTTGAAAATTTATTTGAAATAAAATCCAGCCCCCATAAAAACCTCCAAATTTCCCGTTAATCCCCTCAAAGTAATTTCTTACGATATGATAAGATTTATCAAAACCCGAAGGAGTAAATTTGTTTAAACAAAAAAAGGAGAAAGCAACAGCGTTGTTCACTCCGCAAAAAAAACAGAAAGGTTCATTATGGAAAACTCAATTTTAGGTCTGCACCACATCACTGCAATTGCAGGTAATGCAAAAGTTAATCACGATTTCTACACCAGGATTTTAGGACTGCGCCTGATCAAAAAAACCGTCAACTTCGATGACCCTGAAACATACCACTTATATTATGGTGATGAAGCAGGTTCTCCGGGAACGATCCTAACCTTCTTCCCATGGGGAAGCATCGGTGCCGGCAGGAGAGGCACCAGACAGGCAACAGAAATCGGATACAGCGTTCCTGAGGGCAGCCTTGATTTCTGGCAGGAGCGTCTGGAGAAAAACCACGTGACCTATAACAAAGCTGCGGAGAAATTCGGAGAGAAATACCTCACCTTCCTTGATCCGGATGGACTTAAATTCGAACTCACCGTTGCAAAAAACAAAGATAACAGGACACCATTTGTAACTCCTGAGATCAATGCGGATCACGCGATCCTTGGTTTTCATCAGATCACGATCACGACCAACAAGATTGATAAAACTGCAGAGATACTAACAAACATCTTCGGCTACAAACTGATGGAACAACATGTAAACCGCTACCGTTTTGTTACTGATGCTGTAGAACAGGCCGCTATTGTAGATCTTGTTGAGGCTGCAGGAGAAACTGCCGGACATGTTGCAGGCGGATCGGTACACCATGTAGCGTTCAGGGTGAAAGACGAGGCAACGCTGATGTATTTCAGGGATAAAATCGTTGCTGCAGGTTTGAATATCACTGAGAAAATCGACCGCAATTACTTCTATTCACTGTATTTCCGTGAACCAGGAGGAGTGCTTTTTGAACTGGCTACAGATAATCCGGGCTTTACAGTTGATGAGCCATTGAACGAGCTCGGTACAAACCTGAAGTTGCCGGCACAATATGAAAGTCAGAGAGCAGAGATAGAACGTATATTACCAAGTTTAATATAACATGTATCAACATTCAAAAAATATCATCACTGCAGGAGTACCTGTAGAAAATGCTAAAAGCGCCCTTGTCATGATTCATGGCAGGGGGGCTTCGGCCCAAAGTATCATCTCCCTGAGCAGCCATCTGGATCTGAAAGATGTAGCGATATGTGCCCCGCAGGCCACTAACCACAGCTGGTACCCTACGAGTTTCATTGCGCCTGTTGAAGAAAACCAGCCCGCCCTGGATTCAGCATTGGAAATCATCGGAGAGCTGGTAGAGGATATCATCAAAGCAGGTATTCCTGAAGAGAAAATCTACTTCCTCGGTTTCTCACAGGGGGCCTGTCTCACGCTGGAGTATGTCACCCGCAACGCGATGAAATACGGAGGAGTGATTGCCTTTACCGGCGGACTGATCGGGGAGGAGCTCAACCTGGAAAACTATAAGGGCGACTTCGCAGAAACTACGATCCTGATTACTACCGGAGATCCTGATGCCCATGTGCCAGTGCGCAGAGTCAGAGAAAGTGCTGCCATCCAGGAAAAGATGAATGGAAAGATGCATGTCGTCGTTTATCCCGGCAGACCACACACCATTACCAATGAGGAAATCGCAATCGCTAAGGACCTGTTTTTCAAAATATAAAAAGATGATGATCAAGTTATGGCTGTCCCTCAGGGACAATTTAATCGGCTATTACGTTTCATTGCATTTTAAAATGTATTAGATTTACGCCCCTAAACGGGATAAATCTATTACATTTTGAGTACAGCAGACGAACCAATTTCGCATTACAACAAACGTTTTGAAAACATCAACTATGAGGATAAACACCTTGTGGGCAGGTATTTCGATAACTGTGTTTTTTATAAATCCACCATCAAAGGCTGTCTGTTTGACGACTGTACTTTTAACAAATGCACCTTTGAGGAAACCGATCTATCGCTGATCAAATTGAAGGAAACATACATCAGTGATTGTTCACTCATCAATTGTAAAGCGATAGGGATCCTCTGGTATGACACGCAAAATCCATTTTCGCTGCAGGCCAAAGGGTCTATCATCAGCTACTCCAGCTTCTTTGGAAAAAACCTGAAAAAAATAAAGCTCCTGAACTGCGTGGCCCGCGAAGTAGATTTTACCGGATGTAATATGGCCAATGCCGATTTAACGGGTACCGACCTGATGGGGGCAACGTTCTCTGATACTGATCTCCGGATGGCGAACTTTACAGGCGCTCAGAATTACCATATCGATCCCTCAGGAAATAAGATCAAGGGTGCGATTTTTCAGCTTCCGGCAGCGATTTCCTTCCTCGATAGTCTCGGCATTACCATCGTGGATTAAGCGCAAATATCAATCTTTACCGATTGTCCGTACTTTTATGAAAACGTTTTCATAAATTCGTTGAGTTCATGATTCAGCAGTTTATGAAGGATAGTCAACAGCACAATACCATTCTTGATCTCGCAGCAGCGCTGAACTTATCGCCTGCTACGGTATCCAGGGCGCTCAATAATACCTCTTACGTAAAGAAGGAGACCAAAGAGCGCGTGCTGGAAATGGCGCTGAAGCTGGGCTACCGCAAAAATAAAATGGCTGCAGGACTCAGGAACAACAAGACCAACACCATCGGACTGATCCTGCCCAAAATTTCCATGTATTTTCATGCAGAGGTAGTTACGGTTGTGCAGAATCTTTTGCACGCAAAAGGCTATAACCTCATCATCGGGCAGTCGAACGACGATCCTGGTATGGAAAAGGAACTTGCAGAAACATTTTTCTCCTCAAGGGTAGATGCGATCATTGTGTCCTGCACCCTGGAAACCGAAGATTTCAGTCCTTTCGATATCTTCTCTACACACCAGATACCCATTCTTTTCTACGACCGTGTACCGCCCGAAACATACCGGGCAAGAGTGATCAAGGGCGATGATTTTAACGGCGGTTTCCTTGCCGGCAAACATTTGGTGGAAGCTGGTTGTAAACATATAGGAATGATCAACGGGCCAATGACATCGAACATCTACGAGGCGCGCGCCGCTGGTTTTATCGCCGCCTTGCGGATGCTCCAGGGCAAAGAAGAGCCGAAACTGTTTTTTCAGCAGCAGCTGCAAGCTGAGGAAACACGGGAGGCGCTGAAAAAGATGTTTAAAGGAAAAAGTAAACCCGACGGACTGTTTGTAACGAGCGACAGAAATGCGGTGACGGTGCTGCAATATGCAAAAGAAAATGGGATCAAAATCCCTCAGGAGCTACGCCTGGTCGGTTATTCCAACGATCCTGTCACTGCTGTCGTCAGTCCCTCCATCACTACAATAGATCAGTATCCTGCTCTGTTTGGCGAGAAACTCGTGGCAACATTGATGGAAATGATAGAAAGTCCTCCGACAGATGAGTATCAACCTGCTGTAATTACTCCCGTCAGTTTGATAGAAAGGGAGTCAGCCTAAATAAATCAATTAAATAAGCACATACAAACATTATTATGGAAAATCGTTTTGAAAGTCGTTATGCAGTAAGTCCTGTTGAAGCCAAAGGAATGGATACCGCTACATTGCGCAATAATTTCTTAATCAGCTCAATATTTGAGGCAGATCAGGTCAATCTTACCCTGTCTCATTTCGACCGCTATATCGTTGGAGGAGCAATGCCGGTGAATGGTAAACTGGGACTGCCCAATCCGGACGACCTGAAAGCGCCATATTTCCTGCACCGCCGCGAGCTGGGGATCATCAACGTTGGTGGTGATGCGATCGTTACTGCGGATGGAGAAGAGTATAAACTGGCTTACAAAGAGGCTTTATATATCGGAAAGGAAACCGCAGACGTGCAGTTTGCCTCGGCCGATCCCTCAAAACCTGCAAAGCTGTATATCAATTCCGCACCTGCACATCATAAATTCCCTACAAAGAAAGTGACTAAAGCAGAGGCTGATATCGTTGAGTTGGGCTCGCTGGAAACTGCTAACCACCGCATCATCAATAAGTTGATCGTTAACAGTGTGATCGAAACCTGCCAGCTGCAAATGGGGATGACGGAATTAAAAGCGGGGAGTGTCTGGAATACGATGCCGGCACATACGCACGACAGAAGGATGGAAGCTTATTTCTATTTCGAAGTGCCTGAAAAACAAAGCATCTGCCACTTTATGGGACAACCGCAGGAGAGCAGACATATCTGGATGCAGAATGAAGAAGCTGTAATCTCGCCAAACTGGTCGATACACTCGGGAGCAGGAACCAGCAACTACACCTTCATCTGGGGTATGGCGGGCGAAAACCTGGATTACGGAGATATGGACCACTGTGCAATAAACGATTTAAAATAAGAACGATGTCAGTATTAGATACATTTAATTTACAGGGAAAAACAGCACTGGTTACAGGCTGTAAAAGAGGAATGGGTAAAGAGATGGCCATTGCACTGGCAGAAGCGGGTGCAGACATCATCGGTGTTTCTGCCAGCCTGGAGCTGGAAAACTCTGAAGTGGAACAGGCTGTAACTGCGCTGGGCAGAAAATTCACTGCCTATCAGTGTGATCTGGGTAATCGCGAAGCGCTGTATGTTTTCATCGAAAAGGTAAAGACAGCCCATCCGGTGATCGATATCCTGGTAAACAATGCCGGTACTATCCTGCGTCAGCCTGCGGCAGAACATACCGATGCGTACTGGGATGAAGTGATCAATGTGAACCAAACCGCACCATTTATCCTGACGCGGGAGATAGGCAAGGGAATGATTGCTGCCGGAGGCGGAAAGATCATTTTTACAGCTTCCCTGCTTTCTTTTCAGGGAGGAATCAACGTTCCAGGATATGCCGCAAGTAAAGGTGCGATCGCATCCCTGACCAAGGCTTTTGCCAACGAATGGGCATCCAAAGGCATCAATGTCAACGCTATTGTACCGGGATACATCTCTACCGACAATACTACTGCGCTGAGAGCCGATGAAAACCGTAGCCGCTCTATACTGGAGCGTATCCCTGCAGGACGCTGGGGAGAACCTGAGGACTTCAAAGGACCTGTATTGTTCCTGAGTTCAAAAGCTTCGGATTATATTCATGGCACATTACTCACCGTTGATGGTGGGTGGATGGGCCGCTAAAAAAATGCTGATGAAGGGATTTCAAAAAGGAGTGTTCATGCTGTTGCTCGGATGTGGCAGTATGAACGCAAGCGCCCAGCAGATCATCATTCAGTTGAAAAACCAGCTGCCTGTAGCGCGCAAAAATGAGCTGATTGAACTCGATCGTTCCTTTCTGGAAAAGAGACTGGGCAAGCTTTCAGAAGATGTACCGCTGGAGATTATAGGACGTAAAGCCCCTGGTGCGGTTCAGTTTGACGATCTTGACGGTGATGGCAAATGGGAAAAAGCTGTGCTGCTTTGTGATTTCAAAGCCCGGGAAACAGTAAAACTGAAACTCGCCCTAACCGGCGATATCGTTGTTTCCGCTGGGGTGCTGGCCCATGTACGGCAGCGTCGTAAGCGCTATGATGACTCGTTCGGAAAAGACTTGCTGGCGGATACCGTCCCGGCAGGTCAGCCAAATACTGATTTTACGAAGGTCAAACTTCCGCCATTCCTTACCGAAGGGCCAGGCTGGGAGAATGATAAAGTGGGCTTCAGGATCTACATGGATGTCAGGAACATCAAGGATATATGGGGTAAAACCACGTCCGCAATGATGATGGACACGGTAGGAGTAGACCCCAGCAATGTCTATCACCACCTGGCACCCTGGGGAATGGATATCCTTGCCGTAGGCAAATCACTGGGGGCGGGTTCGCTGGCTCTCAGCGTACCAGTTGCCGGGAAAGCCGATACCCTGGTCAGATTAGGAGGGATTCATATGGGTAAGATCATTTACAGGAGAATTGCGGATGGCCCGGTACGTGCGGTTTTTCAGATGCAATATCCTGCCTGGAATGTCCTTGGAAATGGAAAACTGACAAGTCTCACCGAGCAGATCAGCATCTGGGGCGGGCAGTACTTTTACGAGAGTAAAGTATCCCTGAAAAATGCGCCTCCAGGTGCCCGACTGGTGACTGGCATTGTGAACCTGAAAAGCAAAAAGGCAGTACGTGATAGCATCAGCAACCCCTCCGTCCTTTATACTTTTGACCAGCAGAGTGAAAACAATGACAATCTGGGAATGGCAGTGATGTTGAAAAAAACGGACCTGATCGCATTCGGGCAAGCGCCAAATGCTGGAAGTGATATTCTGAATACTTACACCGTGAAAATGAAATTACCTGCCGCAAAGCAAAGTGTCTCCTTCCGTTATTATGCGGCCTGGGAACATTCTGATCCGGCTTTTTCTGCTGAAGGAGGGTTTAAGAAATTTCTCGGCAATCAGGCGAAGGCATACAACAGCCCGATCCTGATCAAATAAAAATATGATCTGCTTTTCAGAAGCAGGTCATATTACCTGATATATAACCTGGTATGCAGGATTTCCCTGTCGAACTCTGTGACAGGAAACTTGGCTTCGATCAGTTCCAGCAGCTTTTCTGTCGCCAACTGCCCCATGTCAAAAGCGGGCTGAAATACCGATGTAATAGGAGGGTTGAACAGATCCAGCACATCCGAATTACTGAATCCGGCAATAGCGATCATGGTAGGGTTCAGCATATTCAGCTTTTTCAGGACATGCATGCAGCCCATCGTCAGACGGTCTCCGGCGACGAAGATGGCATCAGGTTTATCCTGAAGACTCAGCAATTCCTTTACGGCAGTTTCTACCTCATCCTGTATCATTCCGCCATGCGGACAATTCTTAATGTGTTCAGGATTAATGGATAATCCATTTTCATGTAAAGCTTGTGTATATCCTGTTAAGCGCTCGATGCTGATGGAAAGATGTCCTGAGCTGGAGATATGTGCGATCTTTTTAAACCCGGACTGGATCAGATGATTAGTCGCTTCGTATGCCCCTTGTGCGTTATCGGCAATGACTTTGTAGGTATTGATGCGTTCCGGTACCCGGTCGAAAAACACAATGGGCAGACCGCGCTCATGTAGTTGTTCCAGGTGGCTTACATCATTTGTTTCCGCAGAAAGGGAGATCAGCAAGCCGTCTACCGAGCGGGATGCCAGGTGCTGAACATTGGTTCGCTCTCGTTCAACAGATTCATGGGTTTGGGTGATGATCACCGTATAACCGCGGCTGTTTGCTATAGACTCTATTCCATTGATGGCCTGTGAAAAATAGTGGTTTGCCACCTCACTGACCACAATACCGATAGATTTGCTCCTCCGTTCCTTTAAGCTTAAAGCATTGGGATTGGGGCGGTAATTAACCTGCTGCGCATAGTCCATCACCAGCTTTTTGGTACCTGCACTGATTTCGTAACTATCTCGCAAGGCCCTTGAAACGGTAGAAGTGGACAGGTTCAGGGCCCGGGCAATATCTTTTATGGTAGAGCTCTCAAACATTTGGTTAAACTGGGTCGACTTTTGGTCGGTAATAGGGTTGGACTTTACAAGTTTAATGAAATAATTTGAATTTTGATGAAACTCAAAATGTTTTCGGCAACGTTTGCGTAAATTAATACGGCTCCTGAAAATCTTTCTGCCAAAAAACTGCTTAGAATTGCAGCAGACACTCCAAAAACCAAATAATCTGTATGACAATGCATCGCTCGTTCCCTTACGTTAGCAGGAAATTCCTGTTCCAGCTCTCTCTTCCGACGCTATTTTTCAGTACCACCCTCGCCCAGCAAAAGCCGCTGCAGCAGCAGTCTTCCTCTAACACAATTTCAAAAGTTTGGGTATCAGACCTGGGTAATGGCAAATTCAAAAACCCTGTACTCAATGCAGATTATTCCGATCCTGACGCCATTCGCGTAGGTGACGATTACTATATGATATCCTCCAGTTTTGATGGAATCCCTGGTTTACCGATCCTGCATTCCAAAGATCTGGTGAACTGGACAATTCTTTCGCATGCCTTAACACGGCAGCCACCGTTTGAGCATTTTTCGAAAACACAGCATGGTAATGGTGTTTGGGCACCAGCCATCCGTTACCATAACGGCGAATATTATATCTATTACCCGGATCCTGATTTCGGAATTTACCTGATTAAAGCTACAGACCCTGCGGGGAAATGGTCTAAACCACTGCTGGTTGCTCCGGGAAAAGGTCTGATTGATCCATGTCCGCTTTGGGATACAGATGGCCGCGTCTATCTCGCACATGCCTATGCGGGCAGTCGCGCAGGGATAAAAAGCGTGATTACGATTAAGGAACTGAATAAAGCGGGCGATAAAGTGCTCGATCAGGGGGTAATCGTATATGACGGTCATGAAAGTGATCCTACACTCGAAGGACCAAAATTTTATAAAAGAAACGGATTCTACTACCTCTTTGCTCCGGCAGGTGGGGTCGCAACAGGCTGGCAGATCGTGCTGCGCTCGAAGAACCTGTACGGGCCTTATGAAAGGAAAATCGTAATGGCACAGGGTAAATCCGATACCAATGGTCCGCATCAGGGCGCATGGGTAGATACCAAAACCGGAGAAGACTGGTTCCTGCATTTCCAGGATAAATATGCCTATGGCAGGGTGGTACATCTGCAACCGATGAAGTGGGTTAACGACTGGCCGGTTATCGGAACAGATGCCGACGGAGATGGTACCGGAGAGCCGGTTGCTGTCTATAAAAAGCCGAATGTGGGCAAGGTTTATCCGGTAGCGACACCTGCAGAAAGCGATGAGTTCAATACCGTAAAACTGGGACTGCAATGGCAGTGGCAGGCAAATCCTGAAGGTACCTGGTCATTCATGAACAGTGCCGCAGGAACGCTCAGGCTCTACACGATGAAGGTACCGGATTCAGCGAAAAACTACTGGGATGTACCCAATATCCTGTTGCAGAAAACACCGGCCGATGAATTTATGGCCACCACAAAAATCAAGTTTAGTCCTAATCCGAAACTCGAGAATGAGAAAGCAGGATTGATTGTTATGGGCCAGAGTTATGCCGGTATTGCCTTCAAAAGCAGCAGCAAAGGTTTGTCGCTCGTCTACCTCTTATGCAAAAATGCAAAACAGGGAAAATCTGAAACAGAAAAAGAACTGCTTGATATCAAACAGAAAGAAGTTTATTTCAGAGTTAAAGTTCAGAAGGGCGAAATCTGCCAGTTCAGCTATAGTCTGGACGGCCAAAAATTTACTGATGCCGGAGCGCCTTTCCAGGCTGAGGCCGGTCTCTGGATCGGTGCTAAACTCGGGCTCTTTGCTACCAGGATTACACAAATCAACGATAGCGGATACGCCGATGTGGATTGGTTCAGGGTAGAACCGCTGCAGTAAAACGTTTATGCAAGCGTTGCCGGGAACGTTTGCACATTTATTTTCCCCCGGTTTACAGAGATTAAACTTTAAAACTTTGTAGACTTGCCTAATACAGGTAATGATAAATTCTTTGTCCCGAAAGAAACACAGGATTTATCATTCACCAATGCATTCTAACCAAATCCGTATGAACAAATTTTATCTTCTAATGGCTGCATTGTGTCTGCTCGTAAGCAGTATCGCAACAGCCCAAAATCGCACCATTTCCGGCCGCGTGGCCGATGGGAAGAACGGGGAAACACTGATCGGCGTAAGCATTAAGGTCAAGGGTAGTACCCAGGGAACAAGTACAGATTCTAAGGGAAACTTTAAGTTGAACATCCCTGCCGGCAATAATGCGGTGGTGCTGACGGTCAACTATGTGGGTTATGTGACCCGCGAAATCCCTGTAGGAAATCAAACTAACATCAACGTCGATTTAACCTCCAACGAGACGGCCCTTACAGAGGTGGTAGTGATCGGTTATGGAACTGTGAAAAAGAGAGATCTCACAGGATCTGTAGTTTCCGTAAAAGGGGAGGACATCGCGAAGGTGCCTACCGCAAATCCACTGGAATCTATCCAGGGTAAGGTTCCTGGGGTGGATGTTACGCGTAACAGCGGGGCAGCCTCTTCAGGCGTTTCCATCAACATCCGCGGTACGCGTTCTATTTCTGCTGCAAATGGTCCCTTAATCATCGTAGACGGGGTACAGTACCCGAGTCTGCAGGATATCAGTTCCAATGATATCGCTTCTATGGAGGTACTCAAGGATGCATCCTCAACGGCCATTTATGGTTCCAGGGGTGCCAACGGAGTTATCTTAGTGACTACAAAAAAGGGTGTTGCCGGAAAAGCTGACATCACATTTAACTCTTACTATGGTATTTCCAATGTTGCCAGATATCCTTCGGTCCTGGATGGAGATCAGTACATTCAACTGCGCCGTGAAGCTTACCGCACTACGGGAAACTGGGCCTCGCCCGCAGATGATGCTGCTATCTTCAATTCGGCAGAGCTTGCCGCCGTACAGAACAGGGACTTTGTAAACTACCAGGACCTGCTCATACATAACGGCCATCAGCAGGATTACCAGTTGGGTGTACGTGCAGGATCAGAAACTACAAAAGCTTATTTTTCACTGGATTACCTTGATGAAAAAGGAATTGTAAAACTCGACAGGTCGAAACGTTATACCGCACGTCTGAATCTGGATCAGTCGATCGGTAAATATTTCAGCACAGGGATGCAGGGGCAGTTTACGCATTATGAAGTGGATAACCGCCGCGATCCCCTCAACCAGGGAAACAAGGTGAGTCCGCTGGGACGGGTTTATGACGATCAGGGTAACTTCATCGTGTATCCTTTGCAGGGAACATTTGTCAACCCACTGGCAGATGAGCAGCCAGATGTATATGCAAATCAGTCTGTAATCAACAGGACGCTCATTTCTGCGTACATGGAGCTGAAACCTTTTAAAGGACTGGTAGCGCGCTCTAACTTTGGGGTTAACCTGAATACCAACAGGGCAGGTACTTATTCAGACCGCTATTCGATCGATAGAAATGGCTCAGTGCCAAAAGCAACGTACAGTGCTGCGAACAGTCACCTGATCAACATTGAAAACTTTATCACCTATAATAAGGAAATTAAAGATCATTCCTTCACCCTGACGGGAATCAACAGTTTGCTGTATAACCGATCTGATAATATCGCGGCCTCAGGAGAAAACCAATTGCTGAAATCACAGCTTTTCTACGGTCTCGGCAATACGCAGAACCAGGCTGTAACTACCGCTTACTCGATGAGTAACCTGGTTTCTTTCGCAGGTAGGTTAAACTATGCCTATAAAGGAAAATACCTCCTGACAGCGACGGGCCGTACTGATGGTTCCTCGAAACTTGCGGAGGGCAACAAATGGGCATTCTTCCCATCAGCAGCTGTGGCATGGAGGATCAGTGATGAGGATTTCCTGAAGGACAGCAAGGTGGTGAGTGACCTGAAACTGAAATTTAGTTATGGTGTTGCCGGTAGTGATAACATCGATCCGTATTCTACGCAGAGCAGCCTGACCAGGATTGCCTTTGCCTATGATGACAACTCGGCACCTGCCTACACCTATTCTCCTGCAATAGGAAACCTGGCGCTCACCTGGGAGAAGACAAAAACAAGTGATATCGGTATCGAAGCAGGTTTCTTTAAAAACAGGATTACAGCAGCGATTGATTATTATGATTCACAAACTTATGACCTGCTGCTTAAACGCAGTCTACCTCCATCAGATGGGGTGACCTCTGTCATCCAGAATATTGCCAAAACGCGCAACAAGGGTCTTGAGGTTCTGATCTCTACAAAAAATATTGACAACAGGGATTTCCAGTGGACCAGTAATATCAGCTTTTCCAGAAACAGGGAAAGGATTGTGGAGCTTGCCGGTGGAGCACAGTCCGACGTGGCGAATGCCTGGTTTGTGGGCTCGCCGATCCAGTCTTTCTATGATTACAAAAAGCTGGGTATCTGGCAGACCAATCAGGAGGCTGAGGCCGCAAGGTATGGTCAGAAACCCGGTGATATCCGCGTGGAAGACCTCAATAATGACGGCAAGATTGATGCAACAAATGACAGGATGATCGTGGGAACAAACAGACCTAAATGGACTGGTGGTTTCGAAAATACCTTCACTTATAAGTCATGGGACCTTAATGTGTATGTCTTTGCTAGAATGGGTCAAACGATTTATGCCGACTTCCTGAGACGATATAACCCGCAGGGTATTGAAAATACTGCCCAGGTGATCAACTACTGGACGCCGGAAAATCCAAGCAACGATTACCCTCGTCCCAATAAAAACCTTTCACTGGCTTCCATGCTGTATTCAAGCTCGCTGGGTTATGTGGACGGCTCTTTTGTGAGGCTCAGAAACATCACCCTTGGGTACAAAGTGCCAAAGGCGATATTGGAAAAAACTTTTGTAAGGAGCATCAGGGTGTATGCAACAGCAAGAAACCCTTTCACCTACACCAAATCGAGTAAACTGAAAGAATATGATCCTGAGCGCGGCGGTTCTGAGAACGGACCTATGACCAAGCTGTATACTTTCGGACTGAACGCTAATTTTTAACTGATTGACCATGAGAAATTTTATTTATAAAGGACTGATCATTTTTGCCGGGATAACCGCACTGGCTTCCTGCAAGAAGGATCTGATTGAGAAAAACCCTTCGGGAATTACTGCTGAAAGTGTATTCACCACGCCTGCGGGTTTCGAATCACTGGTAAATGCTGCTTATTCTTACCAGCGCTGGTGGTATGGCAAAGAAGAAGGATACAGTTTATCTGAAATGGGTACTGATATTTGGGCGAGTGGTGCCGGAGATGTCACAACGGATCTTACAAATTATATCAACCTGCAGGGTACCAATGGTGCGATCACCACTGAATGGCAGGCGCTATACGCAGCAGTAAACCTCTGTAATGCAGGAGTGAACAAAATTGCTGGTGCAGGTTTGTCGCCCACCGTTCGTCCGGTAAGGGAAGCTGAACTAAGGTTCCTCAGGGCTTTCTATTACTGGCATATCGTAGAGGCCTGGGGCGGAGTACATTTTACGCTGCAGGAAACACAGGGTGTAATTACAACTGCAAACAAAACTCCTGTAGAAACTTTCAATAAACAGATTGTAGATGATCTGCTATTTGCTGTAGCTAATCTGCCTGCAACAACAACAGATTATGGCAGGGTGACCAAACCGGCAGCGCAGGCTTTTCTCGCCCGCATGTATCTCACACAAAAGAAAAATGCCGAAGCAAGGGATATGGCGCTCGCAGTAATTAATGGAGGGTATGGTTTTACGCTGCTGCCTGCCTATGCAGATCTCTGGAAAATGGCCAATCTCAAAAACCGGGAAGTGGTATACGCGGTGAATTATTCCACCAACCTGATCCAGAATGATTTGAGGGACGATATCCTGAACCCGCTGGGACATAGCCGCGGCAGTAATAATGGTCACCTGATGTTCGCCATGAAGTATGACGACCAGCCCGCGATGATCAGGGATATCCTCAATGGAAGACCTTTTAACCGTTATATGCCAACCCGTTTCCTGCTGGATCTGTACAGTGCCAGTGATTCGAGATACGAAGGTTCCTTTAAAACCGCATGGCTGGCAAACAGCACGATTCGTCCTGCGGGAATGCGACTGGGTGATACTGCGATCCTGGCCAGTAAGGCCGTGGTGCCGGCAAGCGGAAAACTATATAAGATTTATGACAGAAATGCGGTGTATAATGCCAATGGTACTGTTAAAGATCAGCTGCATTTTGTCACACTGAGTAAGTTTGACGACCCAACCCGTACCAGTGCGAATGAAGCCCAGAGCGCACGTGATGTGTTTGTGATTCGCTTCGCGGAATTGTACCTCATTGCTGCCGAAGCGGAGTTTAACCTGGGAAATCCCGGAGCAGCGGCAACCTACCTGAACGTGGTAAGAACAAGGGCTGCAAAGCCTGGAATGGTTGCTGCGATGCAGGTGACAGGGGCTCAGGTTACCCTGGACTTTATCCTGGATGAACGTGCCCGCGAGTTTGCCGGGGAGCAGATCAGGTGGTTCGACCTTAAGAGATCCGGTAAGCTGCTGGAGCGTGTGAAAACGTACAATCCAAATGCGGTCGCGATACAGGATTTCAACCTTGTAAGGCCTATTCCAAGGGCGCAGGTGGATGCTGTAACCAATAAAGATGAATTTAAGCAAAATCCTGGGTATCAATAATGCTACTGTTGAGGGGGCTGATTTTTGCCTCCTCATTTCCTATATTTAACCATCAAATATGAACAAATTGAACTTTTTACGCCAAACCGTTTTTTCAACGCTGATCCTCGTGTCTGCCTCGCAGGCCATCGCTCAAGTGAAGCCTTATTCTTTTGATCACCTTCCGGAAGTAAAGGAAACAAAATTCAAAACTGATACGATTCGTATTACTTCCTTCGGAGCTAAAAATGATGGAGTCACTTTAAACACAAAAAGTATCAATGATGCAATTGCCGCTGCCAGCAAGAAGGGCGGTGGTGTGGTGGTCATCCCCGCAGGACTCTGGTTAACAGGTCCGGTGGTGCTGCTCAGCAACGTAAACCTGCACCTGCAGAAGAATGCGCTGCTGCAGTTTACCAAAGACTTTAGCCAGTATAAACTGGTGAAGGGCGACTGGGAGGGGATTCCTCAGATGAGAAATCAATCGCCTATATCTGCTAATGATGCTGAGAATATCGCGATTACCGGTGAAGGGATTGTCGACGGAAACGGCGACGCCTGGAGGATGGTGAAAAAAGATAAGATGACGGAGAGCCAGTGGAACAAGATCGTGGCCTCTGGCGGTACAGTCATCCCGGAAAAGAAAATGTGGTATCCCTCAGAACAATCGGCCAAAGGCTCGATGCTCAAAAATGCCGGAGCGATCTCACCGGAGAAAACACCGGAGTTTTATGCTTCTGTAAAGGACTTCCTGAGACCAAACCTGGTGGTGCTGAACAACTGTAAACGGGTACTGCTGGAAGGGGTAACCTTTCAGAACTCACCTGCATGGAACCTCCATCCGCTGCTTTGCGAAGACCTGATTGTGAGGAACGTATATGCGAAAAACCCATGGTATGCGGCCAATGGCGACGGAATAGATATTGAGTCCTGCAAAAATGTGCTCGTAGAAGGCAGTACTTTCGACGTAGGTGATGACGGCATCTGTATCAAGTCGGGCCGTGATGCCGCAGGGCGTAAACGCGGTCTGCCAACAAAAAATGTAATTATCCGCAACAGCACAGTTTATCATGCCCATGGTGGGGTGGTGATCGGCAGTGAAATGTCTGGTGGTGCAAACAATATTTTTATCTACGATTGTTCTTTTATCGGCACTGATATCGGACTCCGGTTTAAAACTACCCGCGGTCGCGGTGGTGTTGTAGAAGCGATCTACGCCAAAGACATCGTGATGAAAGATATTGTAGGGGAGGCGATCCTTTTTGATATGTACTATGCTGCGCAGGACCCGATTGCCTTGAAAGGTGAAAAAAGGGATGCCCCAAAAGTGGTTAAATATCCGGTTTCCGAGGAGACGCCGATCTTCAGGGATTTCCATATCAGCAATGTGGTATGTGACGGTGCCAAAAGAGCGGTATTCATCCGCGGACTTCCGGAGTTAAATATCAGCGATATCTTCCTTGAGAATCTGACCATACAGGCTCAGGAAGGGGTGGAAATCCAGGAAGCCAAAAATGTACAGCAGAAAAACGTAAAAATCATATTGACAGGAAATAAAAAATAAGACATGATGAACTACTTGAAATTTACAGCAGTTTGCCTGGTGACAACCTTTGCAGGCACAGTGAATGTAAGTCGGGCGCAAACCCAGCCTTTATCCGAGCAGATGTCGGCCACAGTGATGGACATCTGGAAAGACTCCCTGTCCATGGGCGGTAATCCGGTACGCTGGTCCTACGACCAGGGGGTGATCCTGGAAGGCATCGACGCCGTTTGGCGCCGCACCGGCAATGCAGATTACTTCAGGTATATGCAGAAAAGTATGGATCATTTTGTGACTGCCGATGGCAATATCAGAACCTACACGCAGGATTCACATAATATTGATAATATCAAAAACGGCCGCTCGCTGTTAACGCTGTACAAAGTGACAGGCCAGCAGAAATATTTCAAAGCGGCTACCATATTGTGGGAGCAGCTGAAAACGCAGCCCCGGACCAAAGAAGGTGGTTTCTGGCATAAAAAGATCTATCCTAACCAGATGTGGCTGGATGGTCTGTACATGGGTGAGCCTTTTTATGCGGAATATGCGGCGCTGATTAAAGATGAAAAGGCTTTTGACGACATCGCCAACCAGTTTATCTATATGGAAAACCATTCCAGGGATGCAAAAACGGGTTTGATGTACCATGGCTGGGACGAATCCAAAGAACAGCAATGGGCAGATCCAAAAACAGGTACTTCTCCTCATTTCTGGGGCAGGGCCATGGGCTGGTATGCAATGGCATTGGTAGATGTGCTGGACAATTTTCCTGAAACACATCCCAAAAGAAAAGAGCTGCTGGCGATCTTATCACGCGTAGCGAAGGCTGCAAAAGACTACCAGGATCCAAAATCCGGTGTCTGGTATGACATCCTGAATCTGCCGGACAGAAAGCCGAATTACCTGGAATCCTCGGCCTCGGCAATGTTTGTTTATGCGCTGCAGAAAGGTGTAAGAAAAGGATATCTGCCGCTGAGCTATGCTGCGGTAGCAAAAAAGGGTTATGAGGGAATGAAAAAGGAGTTTGTAGAACAACGCAGTGCCGGCAAGATCAACCTGAAAGGCACGGTGACAGTTTCCGGCCTGGGAGGTAAACCTTACCGTGATGGCTCGTTCGATTACTATATGCGGGAGAAGGTGATCACCAATGACGGTAAAGGTGTAGGTGCATTTATCCTTGCCGCCAATGAAATGGAGCTCGCAGAAATTCCGAAAAAGGGAATGGGCAAAACGGTGATGCTGGATTACTTCTTTAACAGTGAAACAAAAAAAGACCAGAGTGGAAACGAGATCCAGTGGCACTATAAATGGGAAGAGATGAGCAACGGAGGGTTTTCTCTCTGGGGCGAAATCTTTACACAGAGGGGCTTTAAACTGAAGAGTTTGCCTGTGGCGCCAACAGCAGCGAACCTGAAGGATGCCTCGGTGTATATCATCGTGGATCCTGATATCGAAAAGGAAAATCCTAAACCGAACTTTATTGGTGCTGCACATATCGCAGCGATTACGGACTGGGTAAAAGCTGGTGGGGTGCTGGTGATCATGGCTAATGACACGGGAAATGTGGAGCTGGACCATCTTAATGAACTGAGCTCAAAGTTTGGCATCAGCTTTAACAAAGACAGCAAAAACAGGGTGACAGGGAGTAAATTTGAAATGGGCAGCCTGATGATCCCTGCTTCAAATGCGATCTTTAAAAACACCAAACAGATTTATGTAAAGGAATATAGCACACTGGCACTGAAGGCGCCGGCAAAATCCGTTCTGCAGGACAAAGAAGGTAATGCGGTGATGGCAGTTGCGAAATTGGGCAAAGGGACGGTGTATGCGATAGGCGACCCATGGCTGTACGACGAGTATACTGATGGCAGGAAAATTCCCGCAGAATTTGAAAACTTTCAGGCCGCTGTAGATCTCACCAACTGGATTGCAGCGCAGATTCCTGCAGGCAGTAAAAAGTAGAAAAATCTCAATTTCCAATGTTACGATAACGATTGCGTAGATTATTGCAACCATCTTGAGGTTATTATTTCTATTTAATCGTTAGAATTGCTGTCAAGCAAATATTTGATCTGTTACATGATACTATCTAAAGAAAATTTAAAAAGCATAGATACTGCTAAAGTTATTGTTCCTGCTGAGGCTTTATTTGGTCTTCCAGAAAAAGTTTTACAGTTTGGAACTGGTGTCTTACTACGTGGGCTTCCTGACTACTTCGTAGATAAAGCAAACAGACAGGGGATTTTTAATGGTCGCATTGTGATCGTTAAATCAACCGGTAACGGTGATACTGCTGATTTTGATAACCAGGACAGCTTATATACAATTGGTGTCCGTGGTATTGAAGAGGGAAAAAATGTTGAGGAGAACATTGTTTCTTCTGCGATCTCAAGGGTAATCTCGGCAGAGCAGGACTGGGCAGCGATACTGGAAGTAGCAAAAAGTCCTGAGCTGAAAATTGTGGTTTCCAATACTACTGAGGTGGGTATCCAGCTGGTAAATGAACCTGTAACGGGCAATCCTCCGGCTTCTTTTCCGGCTAAACTACTTGCGGCACTATATGAAAGATATAAAGTTCTCGGCAACACTGCTGATGCGGGTCTGGTGATCATTGCTACGGAACTGATTCCTGAAAATGGCAAGAAACTGGAAGCCATCGTTTACGAACTGGCAACCTATAATAAACTGGAGGATGAATTTATCAGCTGGTCGAAGGCCAACAACATCTTCTGTAATTCGCTCGTAGACCGTATTGTTCCGGGAAAACCTGATGCTGCAAAACTTGCTGAACTGGAAACTGAACTGGGCTACGAAGACCAGCTGCTCATCCTTGCCGAACCCTATCGCCTATGGGCTGTGGAAGGCAACCAAAAGGTCTCTGAAACATTGAGTTTTATGCAGGCGGATAAAGGGCTGATCGTAAAACCGGATATTGAGATCTACCGCGAGCTGAAGGTGCGCCTGCTGAACGGTACGCATACTTTAACCTCGGGAATCGCTTGTTTGTCGGGCATAGACACGGTGAAGAATGGTATGGACAATGCTGATATCGTTAACTTTGTGGAGCAGGTGATGCGCAAGGAGATTGCCCCGGCGATCCCGTATGAGGTATCTCTGGATGAAGCGCTGGTGTTTGCAGGTACGGTGATCGACCGCTTTGCAAATCCGCATATCAAACACTTGTGGCTGAGTATCACAATGCAATATGCGATGAAGCTGAAGATCCGTGTATTACCGGTACTGTTCAATTATCATACGTTAAACAATAGTATTCCTCCGTTTATCACTTTCGGCTTTGCCGCATTCCTTCATTTTATGCGCACTTCAAAACAGGAAGGCGGAAAGTATTATGGTTCCTATAATGGACAGGAGTATCTGATCAATGATGACAGCGCGCCGTACTTCTACGCAAAAACTACGGAAATTGATCAGGCCGACTATGTAGAAGAGGTATTAAATGATACTGAATTCTGGGGAGCGGACCTGAACGAGATTCCTGGCTTTATTGAGGTGGTACAGAATGATTACGACAACATCCTTGAAAATGGAATTACAGCAGCTTTGGAAGATCTCAACCTTAAACTGAAAGCTGTTAAATAGCACACCATGGAAAAGAAAATACTGAAGGTCCATCCCAAAGATAATGTGCTGGTGGCCCTGGTGGATCTGGCCGAAGGGGAGACGATCACTTATGGGGATGAGGTCTATATCCTGAAAGACCATGTAAAGGCAAAACATAAATTTGTAACGCAGGACCTGAGGACTGACGATCAGGTGATCATGTATGGGGTGCTGGTGGGGAAGGCGAAACTGCCGGTTCCGAAAGGAGCGGTGCTGACCACTGCCAACCTGAAGCACGCTGCAACGGGTTTCCATACGGGGGAGAATCAACTTGACTGGCATGTGCCTGATATCACGGCCTGGAAGGATAAAACTTTCAACGGCTTTCACCGTAACGACGGACAGGTGGGTACAGCCAATCACTGGCTGGTGATCCCGATGGTTTTTTGTGAGAACAGGAACCTGGATGTGATACAGGAGGCGTTGCTCAACAACCTGGGGTATGGCAGGAATGAAAACTACCAGGCACAGGCGAAAGAACTGATGGCGCTCTACGAAAAAGGAGCCAGCGTTGAGGAGATCCTCAATTCCCAAACGAGTTTCACGGAAAAAGCTGAGCCTAAAAACCGGATGTTTCCAAATGTGGACGGGATTAAATTCCTGAACCACAACGGTGGCTGTGGGGGCATCCGCCAGGATTCACAGACTTTATGTGGCCTGCTGGCGGGATATATTACACATCCCAACGTGGCCGGGGCTACGGTGCTGAGCTTGGGTTGCCAGAATGCACAGGTGAGCATCCTGATGGAAGAAATTGAAAAAAGGAGTCCTGATTTTGATAAGCCTTTATATATCCTGGATCAGCAAAAGACGGGTACGGAAGCAGATTTGCTCTCCGATGCCATCAAACAAACTTTTGCAGGCCTGATACAGGCAAACGCCAATGTGCGCCAGCCGGCACCACTGAGTAAACTGTGTATCGGTCTTGAATGTGGTGGCTCTGATGGTTTCTCGGGTCTGTCAGCGAATCCCGCAATAGGTTATACTTCAGACTTGCTGGTGGCTTTGGGCGGATCGGTGATCCTGGCAGAGTTCCCTGAACTGTGCGGGGTCGAACAGAATATTATCGACCGCTGTGTGGATCCTGCAGATGCAACGCGCTTTGCTGAGCTGATCAAAACGTATAGCGACCGTGCGACGGAAGCGGGTTCTGGTTTTGATATGAATCCCTCTCCGGGAAATATCAAAGACGGGCTGATCACTGACGCTATTAAATCTGCGGGTGCCGCCAAGAAGGGTGGTACCTCACCAGTGGTAAATGTGCTGGATTATCCTGAAAAGGTGACGAAGCCAGGGCTGAACCTGCTATGTACACCGGGCAATGATGTGGAATCTACTACTGCCGAAGTGGGCTCAGGCGCAAACATTGTTTTGTTTACGACAGGATTGGGCACGCCTACAGGAAACCCGATCGCTCCGGTGGTGAAGATCTCTACCAATACGGTACTGTACAATAAGATGAATGATATTATCGACCTTGATACTGGTTCTATCATCGCTGGTGAAGAAACTATCGAGGAAGCAGGAGCAAGAATACTGAATTATGTAATTGATGTAGCAAGCGGAAATACCACAGTAAGTGCTGTGCGTCATATCCAGGATGACTTTATCCCATGGAAACGCGGCATCTCACTTTAAAATTTTTATGATGAAACCTTTTTTAGACGAAAACTTCCTATTAAATACTCAAACTGCACAAGATCTTTATCACCAGTTTGCCAAAGACATGCCCATCATCGATTACCACTGCCATCTTCCGCCGGATCAGATTGCTGAGGATAAAAACTTTGAAAACCTGACGCAGGTGTGGTTATATGGTGATCATTACAAATGGCGGGCAATGCGTGCCAATGGGGTATCTGAAGATTATATCACGGGCAACAAAAGCGACTGGGAGAAATTTGAGAAATGGGCAGAAACCGTGCCTTACACGCTGCGTAACCCTTTATACCACTGGACTCACCTGGAGCTACAAAGATATTTTGATATCTATGATGTGCTTTCACCAGCCACGGCAAAGAAGATCTACGATGAGTGTACCGCAAAACTGCAGACACCGGAGTATTCCGTAAAAAACCTACTGAAAAAGATGGGTGTGGTGACCGTGGCTACGACAGATGATCCTTGTGACGATCTGGCACATCACCAGAAACTGAAAGCGGAAGGCTTTGACATCAAGATTCTGCCTGCCTTTCGTCCC
This sequence comes from Pedobacter sp. MC2016-15, assembly GCF_026239695.1. Lineage (GTDB taxonomy): Bacteria > Bacteroidota > Bacteroidia > Sphingobacteriales > Sphingobacteriaceae > Pedobacter. Next base: position 391,279 of record NZ_JAPIVS010000005.1, read on the forward strand.
GATAAGGCGATGAATGCGGATGACCTGATTGCGTTGAATGCGTATATCGCAAAACTGGAGAAGGTAGATGGCGCCGAGATCAAAACCTACAGGCAATACCTGGCTGCATTGAAACGCAGACATGATTATTTTGCAGAAAATGGTTGTGTGCTTTCTGACCACGGACTGGAGCAGCTGTATGCTGAAAACTATACTGAAGATGAAGTAGAGGCGATCTTCCTGAAGATTGGTGCCGGAGATACCTTGTCTAAACTGGAGATCCTGCAGTTTAAATCAGCGCTGCTGCATGTATTTGCGGTGTGGGATCATGAAAAAAACTGGGTACAGCAATACCATATTGGTGCGCTTAGAGATAACAACACGAGGATGCTCAAAAATCTGGGGCCAGATACAGGTCTGGATTCTATCGGTGATTTTTCACAGGGCCAGGCGCTATCCAAATTCATGAACAGGCTGGATACCAGTAACCAGCTGGCAAAAACGATTATCTATAACCTGAATCCTGCAGATAATGAGCTGATTGCAACGATGATTGGTAATTTCAATGATGGCACGATCGCGGGCAAGATCCAGTATGGATCGGCCTGGTGGTTCCTGGATCAGAAGGAAGGGATGATCAAACAGATCAACGCTTTATCAAATATGGGTCTGCTGAGCCGCTTTGTGGGTATGCTTACAGATTCAAGAAGTTTCCTGTCTTTCCCGAGACATGAATATTTTAGAAGAATATTGTGTAATTTATTAGGAGAAGATATTGAAAATGGTGAACTTCCCAACGACATAGCCTGGGTAGGTAAAATTGTACAGGACATATGTTACAATAACGCAAAATCCTATTTCAATTTCTAATGATGAGTAAAGTTTTAAGTTTCGGCGAACTGCTGTTAAGGATTTGTCCTGACTCAGCAGGAAGCTGGCTGGAGGACAACAGCTTTCCGGTTTATGTGGGTGGTGCTGAAGCCAACGTGGCGGCGGCACTGGCACTGTGGGAGATTCCTTCAGCGTACATGTCGGCCATCCCCGACAATTTTATCGCCAGGCAGCTGGTGGGTTACCTGGATGAATTAAATATTGACACCTCTGCCATCCAGTATTCTGGTGAACGTATTGGTCTCTATTTCCTGGATAAGGGAAAAGATCTGAAAAACGCCGGTGTGATCTATGATCGTAAGTACTCTTCCTTTTCTGAACTGGAAGTGGGCACGATCGACTGGGACAAGGTTTTCGAAGGGGTGAGCTGGTTTCACTTCAGCGCCATCTGTCCGGCCATTAACCAGTCGGTAGCAGATGTATGTGAAGAAGCGCTAAAGGCGGCTTCGGCAAAAGGGATTACAATCTCAATAGACCTGAACTACAGGGCTAAGCTCTGGAAATATGGGAAGGAGCCCGTAGAGGTGCTTCCTTCGCTGGTACAATACTGCGACCTGGTAATGGGCAATGTATGGGCAGCAGAGAAGATGCTGGGTATCCCAGTGTCAGAAACGCTGGTGGAAGAGCATGATAAAAGTGCCTACCTGCAGCAGTCGCAGGTGAGCTCAAAAGCGATTATGGAGCAGTTCCCGAAATGTAAATATGTGGCGAATACCTTCCGTTTTGACCATGGATCGGGTATTCAGTACTACACTACGCTATACACGGAGGATGAATTGTTTATCTCTACAGAATATGTAGCAGAGCAGATTGCGGGAAAAGTGGGCAGCGGAGATTGTTTTATGGCAGGGCTGATCTACGGCCTGTACAAGGAGCAGGAACCACAGGAAGTGGTAAACTTTGCCACGGCGGCAGCATTTGCCAAACTATTTACAGAGAGTGATTTTAATACAACAAAACTAGAAGAGATACAGGGAGTAGTTCAAAGATATGAAAACTAAGGAAACGACGTTAAAGGCGATTACAGAACAGGCACTATTGCCACTGTTCTATTATGATGATGCAGAAGTAAGCCTGGAGATTGTACGCACAATATACCGTGCGGGTGTCCGGGTGATAGAATATACCAACAGGGGCCCTGCGGCGCTGGAGAATTTCAAAATCCTGGTAGAGGCCGCTAAAACGGAAATGCCGGATTTACATGTAGGGATCGGTACAATCAAAAATGTGGAGCAGGCAGCAGATTTTATTGCTGCAGGTGCGCACTTTATCGTTTGTCCGGTGGTAGACCTGGAGATCGGTAAACTGGTGCATGAGGCGGGATTGCTGTGGATTCCGGGATGTTTCTCACCTACAGAAATTAACCTGGCTTCACAAAACGGAGCGGGACTGATCAAGTTGTTCCCTGCAAACTTACTGGGTCCGGCATTTATGTCGTCAGTGAAGGATCTTTTCCCCGGACAATTGTTTATCCCAACAGGTGGGGTGGAGATTGAGGCGGCAAACATCAGCGCCTGGTTTAAGTCGGGCGTATGTGGAGTTGGCATGGGCAGCAAGCTGATCAGCAAGGAGATATTAACAAACAAAGATTACGATACACTTTTTACATTAACAGAAAAAACATTTAAAATTATAAGTGAAACCAGGCTGAGTTAAGGATTTAACCCAGCCTGCCAACAACCTAACCTCAAACCAAATATAGACAATGAAAGAAGCTAAAATGAGCAATTACCGCTGGACAATCTGTGCGTTATTGTTTTTTGCCACTACTGTCAACTACTTAGACCGACAAGTATTGAGTCTCCTGCACCCAACGCTGGAGAAAGAATTTAACTGGACGAACAGTGATTATGCGAATATTACTTCTGTGTTTCAGTTTGTCTATGCGATATCTATGCTCTTCGCGGGCAGGATTGTAGATAAATTGGGCACGAAATGGGGGTATGCGATTTCGCTGATCGTATGGTCGGCAGGTGCGGTGATGCATGCGCTGGCGATCCCTATCGGGGAGGGCTTGTCGTCTATGCTGAGCTGGGCAGGTCTGGGGTTGATTCCGGTTTCTGTACTGGGATTCAGTGTTTCTAGGGCAGTGCTAGGAATTGGTGAGTCGGGGAATTTCCCTGCTGCCATCAAAGCTACAGCTGAGTATTTCCCAAAAAAAGAACGCTCTTTCGCAACGGGAATTTTTAACTCCGGTGCGAATATCGGGGCGGTGCTTGCGCCATTGACGGTGCCCTGGATTGCAGCGAAATGGGGCTGGGAAAGTGCTTTCATCATTGTAGGCGCCGTAGGTCTGATCTGGCTGGGATTCTGGTTCTTCTTTTATGATAAGCCTGAAAATCAAAAGAATATTACGCAGTCTGAGCTTGACTATATCAATAGCGACCGTCTGGATGATGACGGGATCGTGGAGCCGCAGAGTGCAGAAAGGGTTTCCTGGGTAAGGTTGCTGGGTTATAAGCAAACCTGGGCATTTGTCGTGGGTAAGTTTATGACAGATGGGGTATGGTGGTTTTTCCTGTTCTGGCTGCCTTCGTACCTGAAGGTGCAGTATGGCATGGTAGGTACGGATATTATGCTGCCTCTTACAGTGCTGTATAGCATGACGATGATCGGCAGTGTTGGCGGGGGATGGTTCCCGGTATATTACATGAAAAAAGGTCTGGCACCTTATGACGCAAGGATGAAAGCGATGCTGATCATTGCGCTGTTCCCACTTTTGGTATTGCTGGCACAGCCCTTCGGAGATCTCACCTTCTGGATCCCCGTGATCCTGATCGGTATCGGGACTTCCGCGCACCAGGCATGGTCTGCAAATATCTTTACTACAGTCTCAGATATGTTCCCTAAAAAAACTATTGGAACTGTGATTGGCCTGGGTGGTATGGCTGGTGGATTGGGTGGTGTGACGATCTCGAAACTGGGGGGGGCGCTTTTCGACTACTACAAATCGATGGGACATACACAAACGGGATATACTATTATGTTCGCGATCTGCGCGGTGCTCTATCTCGTGGCCTGGCTGATCATGAAATCGCTTGTACCTAAATACACGCCAATTACAGATCTGTAAACTTTAAACATATTTATAATTTATCTTATGTCTGCAATCGATTTATCCTCAATTTTTGTTGAAGAGAACCAAATTCCTGAGCAGTACAGATTATTGGAAGAGGTAAACCAGCGCGAATATCTGAGCAATGGTGAGATGCTTCCATGGAATGGGGAGGTGCATACGGTGCTTTCTCCAATCTGTATTCAAACTGCAGAGGGGCTCAAGCGCAAGGTGATTGGCACTTATCCCTTATGTACGGAGAAGGAAAGTTTTGAAGCGCTGGACGCTGCTGTAGAGGCCTATGATAACGGTCGAGGGGCATGGCCGACTATGAGTGTATCTGACCGTATAGACTGTGTGGCGCTCTTTACGGAGAAGATGATCACGAAGAAAGATGAGGTGGTGAAATTACTGATGTGGGAGATCGGTAAGTCGCACGCAGATTCTGTAAAGGAGTTTGACCGTACGGTGGAGTACATTTATGCGACCATTGATGCGCTGAAGGATCTGGACAGGCGCTCGGCGCAGTTTAGTATCGAGCAGGGGATTGTGGCGCAGATCAGGCGTTCGCCACTTGGAGTGGTGCTTTGCATGGGGCCGTTCAACTATCCTTTAAATGAGACTTTTACAACGTTGATTCCAGCCTTGATTATGGGGAATACGTTATTGTTCAAACCGCCTAAGCATGGTACCTTGCTGCACTATCCTTTACTGGAGGCTTTCAGTTCGTGTTTTCCAAAAGGGGTGGTGAATACGATTTACGGTCGGGGGAGTAATATTATTCCGGGACTGATGAAGTCGGGCAAGATCAATGTGCTTACACTTATCGGATCCAGCAAGGTGGCGGATGAGTTGAAGAAGTTGCATCCAAAGGTGAATCGCTTGCGGGCGGTTTTAGGGCTGGATGCAAAGAATGCGGCGATTATTACAGCACATGCTGATTTGAAACTTGCTGTGCAGGAGACTTTGCTGGGATCTTTGTCATTTAACGGGCAGCGCTGTACGGCGCTGAAGATTGTGTTTGTGCACCGTAGTGTGGTGGATGAGTTTCTGAAGCTTTTTGCTGAAGCAGTATCGCAACTGAAATATGGGATGCCATGGGAGGATGGGGTTTCTTTAACGCCATTGCCTGAGCCACATAAGCCAGCTTACCTGAAGGAATGTATCGAGGATGCGGTAGAGCAGGGTGCAGCTGTTATCAACGAAAACGGGGGATTGACTAATGAGTCATTTGTCTATCCGGCGATTGTTTATCCAGTGAACAAGGGGATGAAGTTATGGGAAGAGGAGCAGTTTGGACCGGTTATTCCGGTTACAGCTTTTGATGATCTGGAGGAGACTGTAGAGTATCTGATTGAGTCTACTCATGGGCAGCAGGTGAGTATATTCAGCAATGATGATGATGAGCTTGCAGCAATGATTGATCCGCTGGTTAATCTGGTGAGCAGGGTTAATATCAATTGCCAGTGTCAGCGGGGACCGGATGCGTTTCCATTTACAGGCAGGAAGGATTCTGCAGAGGGTACGCTTTCTGTTGTGGATGCGATCAGGTCGTTTTCGATCAGGTCGCTTGTCGCGACAAAATTGAATAAAACTAATAAGGATTTATTGGACGCGATATTGGAAGATAAGACGAGTAACTTCTTGTCAAATAAGTTTTTGTTTTAGGGGTTCGGGAAAAAAAATAGAAGGTCTGGTTTGATGCTGTATTCTGCGGAAATACAGAATAAGGCATCAAACCAGACCTTCTATTTTTTTACTTCTTACAAGGGTTTATTCAACATGCAGGGAGCACAAGCATGGCTTCCTTGCAGGGAGCACAGGCATGGCTTTCTTACTATATCGCCTTGTAAGTTCTCCTTGCAGGGCTTATAGGCATCGCTTTCTTACTATATCGCCTTGCAAGCTCTCATTGCAGAAACTTTGATTCTTAATCTACTAATCTTTTCTCGAGGATTACAGCGCTTTCAACTTTTCTCTTCTTGGAGTTATTCATGATCAGGTTGTATTTACCAAGGAAGCCAGTGCCGATAATGTTTTTTGGTACAGCTGAGCTGATTACTACTTTTTGGTTCTTCAGCGCCATGCCGTTGAAAGTCATGTTCGGAATTACTGCTTCGTAAATCGTGTCTACCAGTTTGTCGGAATGCACATTCGATACTACCGTTCTGGAAGGGCTAAGACGGTACTCATCGATAATCGCCCTTCCTATGGCCGTAGAGCTGCTCACCAGGAAGCCGGCGCCTGAACCCAGATCCAGGATAAATTCAGAGTTTACATTACTGATGTTAACCACTGCCGTTGGGGCAGTATTGTTCTTGTAGTTGATTGTCGTATAGGCCTGTTCCGGGCTGAAAGGAGTTTTGGAAACGAAAACTTCGTTTCTGTCATTATTGATCTTCCAGTTGTACTGATACACCATCAGCGTTCCTGTAGAGCCAGTGGCAATCGTATCGGGAAAGGCCTGGTTGATGACCGTCTCTTCGTTGCGGAACTTCAGGGGGCCTACTTCGATCTTAGGCAGGTAGAATACAGATTTACTGTGGGGGCCTCCGTTTTTGTCGGTAGACATCAGTCGGTCCCAGCTAGGCCATAGTTGCCTGGTTTCGTAGAAGTAAGGGGTGAGTCGTAAAGTTTTGGAGTACGTAGCGAACAGCAGGGCGATGGTGTCTTTGTCTACTCTCGCCGGCAGGTAGATGCGGTTATACTTGTCTTTCTTAAAGCTGATCTTCGTCACTGCTTTTTTCGACTGTGCCAGGGCAGGGCCTGATATTAAAGATCCTGCTGAGATGCAGGTAACTGCAAGCAGGAACAGTATCGTTCTTTTGGATAAAAGATTTTGTGTTTTCATTTGTGTGTGAATTAATAGTACTAAAATAATCAATTTTCAGGAACAAAACCAGCTATAAACAAATAGCGTATTTAAATGTTAATGTTATTAAAATCAACGCTATGCCCTTCTGGTTAAAACGCACCTTTCAAGTCCTTGCTGCCCTTATTGTATTGATAATCATTGTGTTCATAGGATTGGCTATGTATGTGAATGTCAACAAAAAGGAGTTGCTCATTTCGATCAATAAGGAGCTGAACAGGAATATCAACGGAACTGTTACAGTAGGAGCGATGGAACCGACCTTTCTCAGGGGCTTTCCGGGAGTTTCTGTATCGCTTAAGAACGTGGAGATCAGGGATAGCTTATGGAAGGTGCATCACCATAGCCTGTTGACGGCAAAGGATTTTGATATCTCGGTGAATGCCATGGCATTGCTCAGAGGTACCATCGAAATCAGAAAGATAGCCATTAATAATGCAGAAGCTTATCTATATACAGATAGTACGGGCTATAGCAATACCTCGGTTTTCAAGAAGAAGGCGCAGGCTCCTGAGCAGACCAAGGAGGAGAGTGCATCTCCGGCAGAGATCAGGAGGTTCGACCTCAATGATGTCCGGTTTATCCTCGACAACAGGAAGGGGAATAAACTGTTCCTGTTTGCTATACAGGACTTTAGCGGCAAGGTGGATTATCCCTCATCAGGATGGAAAGCTGATGTGAACCTGAAGACACTCGTGCGCAGTCTCGCCTTTAATACCAAGAGAGGAAGTTTCGTGAAGGATAAGCTGATACAGGGCAAGATGGATGTCTCCTATGACAATGAGCTGGGCGAGATTGAGGTTAAACCCAAGGTGTTGAAGATTGGGGAAGATCCTTTTATTATTGGGGCTAAATTTAAAATAGCGAAAGACCCTACAGCCTTTACCATCACGATCGAGGCACGCAGTATCCTTTGGAAAAATGCCTCGGCATTGCTGGCACCAAATATCGCATCACGCCTGAATATGTTCAATCTGGATAAGCCTATTGCGGTGAAATGTATTATCGATGGGGATATGGGTGGAGGTGGAGATCCTTCGATCCTGGTAAATGCCTCGGTGAAGGCCAATAAGCTGACCAGTCCGGGCGGGGTCATAGACCATGTGAATTTCTCTGGTGTCTATACCAACAACTTTATTAATGGCAAGGGCTTTACTGATGCTAACTCTGCCGTAAAGCTATATCGTTTTTCAGGTTCCTATGCAGAAATCCCTTTTACCATTGACACGGCTTTTATCCATAATTTTGATAAGCCAGTGGCAACGGGAGTATTCAAATCCAAATTTGATGTATCCAAACTGAATAATGTGATCGGGGATGATATGCTGAAGTTTACCAAAGGAACGGCAAACCTGGAGCTGCATTATTCTGCAGACCTGGTCAACTTTAAACTGAATAAGCCGATGCTCAGGGGACTGGTGAGTGTCAAAAATGCGGATGTGAGTTATGTGCCGCGGAATCTGAACTTCAAGAATACCTCCATCACGCTGGATTTTCAGAAGGAGGACCTGCAGATTAGGGATATCCGTTTACAGAGTGGTAAGAGTATCGTTTTTATGGATGGCAGTATCAAAAACTTCCTCAACCTGTATTACAATGCTCCGGAAAAGATCATGTTCAACTGGAATATGAGGAGTCCGGATATTTATCTGGCTGAATTCCTGGGTTTCCTGAGTTCAAGGAAGGGACGCAAAGTACAGAAGTCTAAAGGAAAAAGCAATGTCTCCGCAAATCAGCTCAACCAGATGCTGGAGAAAGGGAAGGCGCAGATCAACCTGAAGGTCGCCAGGGTGCATTATGACAAGTTCCTGGGTACCAATGCTACGGCAACGGTATTGTTATCCGATGCAGGTTTAAATCTGACCAATACCAGTCTGAGGCATGCCGGAGGGACAGTGAAGCTGGGAGGCAGTGTTACGCAGATCGGAACGACTAATCATTTTACAGTCAATACAGTAGTATCCAATGTGAACATCAGAGACTTCTTCTATTCATTTGATAACTTCGGCTTGAAGTCGCCCACCTATAAAAACCTGAAAGGCAATTTCTTTACACGTACAAATGTATCCGGAAATATTACCCCTGCAGGAAAAATCGTTCCCGGATCGATGAATGGAACGGTGATCTTTGATCTGAAGAACGGTGCGCTCGTGAACTATCAGGAGCTGCAGAGCGTTGGAAAGTTCGCGTTTCCTTTCAGGGACCTCAACAACATCGTGATCAGTAACCTTAACGGCAAGTTTGATATCAGGGGCGAGAAGGTGAGGATCAACCCGATGAAAATCAATTCCAGCGTGTTGAATATGGATGTCGAAGGCATCTACTCGATGGGAGCAGGAACCAATATATTACTGGATGTGCCGCTGAGAAACCCTAAAAAAGATGAGGAAATTACTGACAAGAAGGAAATCAGGGAAAGACGGATGAAAGGCATCGTGGTGCATATCCAGGCTCTGGATGGCGAGGATGGAAAGATTAAGTTTAAACTGGTGAGGAAAAGGTCACAGGATAAAACAGAATAAGGCATTTCATTATCTTTGTTTCATGAAGTATGCAATCACTATTCTTTGTTGTCTCTGGGCGTTTCAAGGTCATGCACAGAACCTGGAATTAAATCAGCTGAAATCGTTTATCACCAGGCCGGTGGGCAAAGTTACCGACAGCCTGAAGAAAGCGGGCTGGATCGCACATCCCGAGTTGTCGGGGGTCCAGAATCAGCAGATGTATCAGACTTTGTCATTTGGAAAATCTAAAACGGAGAAGGGGAAGGCACTGGCCTGGTTCAGGGTACATGCAGATGTCGGTATCATCAATCAGCTTTATTACCAGTCGCCCGGCATTGCTCAGTTCAATGCACTGCTGGAAGAGATCAAAGCTACCGGAACGCAGAAAAAGGAGGAGCAGAGCATCGAAGATAAGAAGCTGAACACCTATTACGTTTCTCCGGATTATATCTATCAGACCATCGTGGGCGAAAACAGTTTTACGGTGATGGTCATGGCTAACAAGCAGTAAACGCTTTAAAACGCTTCTCCAAGGTTGATCGCGAAACCTTTATAACCCTTGCTCATTCCATAATCTATGGCGATATTGGTATTGGAAGCTTTATTGAACTTGATACGCAGACCTGTTCCTATCGCGGGATGGAGCTTTTTAAACTTATTATCCTGCTCGGTCACAGAGGTTGCATTCGCAAACACCACAAATCCAAATAAGCCATTATCTGTAATATCCCTCCGGTATTCAGTTTCCATATAAATCAAGCCTTTACCCCGGTAACGGTTCTGGTTAACTCCCCGTCCCGACCTGTTATTAGGGTCCCATCCGATGCTAGGCAGGTTCAGGTAGGGAATATCGTTATTCAGGCCTGTCCAGAGGTAAGTCCAGAAGGCCAGGGTGTTTTGCTGATGAGGTTTTGTGTTCAGGGATACATATTTTCTGGCATCAACATAGACCGATCTCCAGCTGGTCTTACTGCCCATGCGGCTGGAGTTATTTCTAACCGATATATTCAGGTAGCATCCCGGGAGGGGATTAATGGAGTTATTGCGCGTATCGTAAAGCAGGTTTGCTGAGAAACCCGCTGAGAATGAATTTTCTCCAACTCCGGTACCTATATCATAGCCACTGAAGTCTGACAGTCCGGGGCCATCTGCCCTCACGTTGATAAAGTAGTCGAGGTTATAGCCGAGACCTGCATACAAATATGGCTTGAGGCGTCTCAAGGCACTTTGGTAAAAGCGGATATACTTATAATTGACCATCACATTGTTGTCTTCCTGTCCGCTTCCAATACCCCAGGTTTCCTGCGGATAAAAGAGAAAACGCGTATCGCCCATCACTACCCATTCGTTGTTCTTCAGCCAGAGGTTTGATCTCAGTGGCAGGCCAAAACGGCCTTTGAAGTTCCAGTATGGCGTAAAGGTCACGTTGGACATATACGTTTTTTTCCTGTCGGCCAGGTAAAAGCCCGCAGTGGTAGAAGTAATCAGGGCACGGCCTCCTCCGGGAACATTACCACCGATGGGCAGCAATGAAAAGAAAACCTTTTTTTCTCCGGGATGCATTTTTGGTTTGCCGGGGATGCTAAACAACGTTTTAGCGATATCTATCAGGTCTTTTTTTATCGCTGTATCACGCACCACATTGTTATTCCGGATCATGTTGCTTGCATTTTGGGCCTGTGCACCTGTGGATAGTACGATAAGGATAAAAAAGAACGTGTGTTTAGTCATATTTTCATGCTAAACAAATGTCGCGCCACTAATGATTAAAAAATGGCCCTGAGCGTGCATAGTAACATATCTTTTGTAGTTTTGCAAAATGCCAGCTTCAAAAGCCCTCTTTGATTTCTCTCAAAAAATAGATTATAAAACTGAAATACTTGCCGGCCTTACCGTAGCCATGACCATGATGCCCGAATCGCTTTCTTTTGCAATTCTGGCGGGATTTCCGCCTTTGGTAGGTTTGTACGCGGCTTTCATCATGGGACTGGTGACCTCTATCTTCGGCGGTCGCCCGGGACTGATCTCCGGTGGTGCAGGAGCGGTGGTCGTGGTACTCATCGCACTGATGAAATCCCATGGTATCGAGTATGTTTTTGCAGCCGTAGCATTGGGGGGCCTTATCCAGATCTGCATCGGCTTATTTAAGCTTGGTAAATTTATCCGTCTCGTGCCGCAACCGGTGATGTACGGCTTTGTCAACGGACTTGCTGTGATCATCTTTATGGCGCAGCTGGAACAGTTTAAAACGGTAGTGAATGGGCAGCTTACCTGGCTGACAGGTAATCCCTTGTATATTATGGGCGGCCTTGTGGCTTTAACCATTGCTATCGTGCTGGTTTTTCCTCGCATCACGAAAGCCGTGCCGCCGTCATTGGTCGCCATCATTGTAGTTTTCCTTCTTGTTCTGGGCTTTCAGATTGATACCAAAACGGTCAAAGATATCGCTTCAGTAAGTGGTGGTTTTCCTCCTTTTCATATTCCGCAGATACCATTGAACATCGCTACCCTGCAGATCATCTTTCCCTATGCGCTGATTATGGCAGGGGTAGGACTTACTGAAGGACTGCTGACATTAAACCTGGTGGATGAAATGACCGCCAGCAGGGGTAACAGCAACAGGGAGTGTATTGCGCAGGGAACGGCGAACATTCTCAACGGATTCTTCTTTGGAATGGGCGGTTGCCCGATGATTGCGCAGACTTTGGTAAACCTGAGTGCAGGAGCAAGGGCGAGGCTTTCAGGCATTGTTGCGAGCCTGACGATCCTGTTGATTATCCTCTTCGGGGCACCCGTAATCGAACGTGTTCCTATGGCTGCGCTGACGGGTGTGATGATCATGGTGGCCATCGGTACTTTTGAATGGGCGAGTTTCAGGATCATCAACAAAATGCCTAAACAGGATATTTTTGTCGGTATCGCCGTGGCTGTCATCACGGTATGGTTGCATAACCTGGCTCTGGCGGTATTGATCGGTGTGATTATCTCTGCACTGGTGTTCGCCTGGGAAAGTGCCAAACGCATCAGGGCAAGAACTCGTGTTGATGCTGCAGGGGTTAAATACTATGAGATCTACGGGCCGCTGTTTTTTGGTTCTGTAACAACGTTTTCGGAGAAATTTGATGTGCAGAATGATCCTTCAGAAATCGTGATTGACTTCAGGGACAGCAGGATAGCGGATATGTCGGCCCTCGATGCACTGCATAAATTGACCATGCGTTACCAGAAAGCCGGGAAGGTACTGCATTTACAAAACTTAAGCGAAGACAGTATTATTCTACTGAAAAATGCGGAAGAGGTAATTGAGGTGAATATCAGGTAATCCTTAGTTATTTACCAGTACTCTGTTATCAGAAACAAGAGTGTTCATTCTGTAGTTGAGTGCTTTACGCGCGAGTTTTATCCTCAACCGTACAATGTCTAGAGGCAACTCCAGGATATAGGCAATCTCACGGTGGCTGAAACCCTCGAACGACTTAATAAAGGGAACATAAAATTCCGTTTCCAGGATATTTAAGTCTTGTAATGCCTGATGTTGCTGAAGTGTAGAATTTTCCATGTTGTACGAATTGTGAATTTGCAATCAGGTTACCTGTTTTATTCATCACAGCACGCTCAATTACTATACCAATAAGACAGCTACTTACGTTAAAAATCGTTTTACCGATGCAAAATTCTTCAAATTGTTTTAGAAAAGTGTTTAGGGGCGCTTTAATTCACACTCTTACAGGTTGTTGAAGTGATGGTCGCTCCGATTATACGTTTTAGCTGAGGTGTGAGACTACAGAAAGCAGCGCTGATGTATTAAAATTGAATCAGTTGCATCTTCTGTTTAAATCAGTACTAAATATGTTACTGGAATAATTTTTTAATTTTTATAGAAATAATTGTCATACTGATATTTCAAATGTATATTAGTACTATAATCAGTTAACATCATGATCTCAAAACGCCTCATTCTTTCCATTCTACTTTGTTTTACCATCTCTGCACTATCTGCTCAGAAGCTCAAATACTTCCAGGGGACATTTGAAGAAGCAAAAGCAGCAGCAAAAAAGCAGCGTAAGCTGATTTATGTAATGGTTGACTGGGGAAACAATACTGAGCCGAATTCTCCGCTTCCCCTGGATGATGAGTTGCTGAAAAAATATCACTCTGGTTTCATCTGTATTTATAAAAACGCGACGGCCAAAGCAGGCCTTAATGATCTTTATCAGAAGTATAACATTTCCACATATCCAACTCATCTTTACCTGGATGCTGAAGGTAGCTTGCTGTTAAAGACGGTAGGTTTCAGAACCAACAAAGAGCCATACCTGACTGAAACCGCGAAGGCGATACAGCTTTCTAAGGAAAAAACGCTCACAAAGTATCAACAAGAGTATGAAAAGGGCAGCAGGAATGAGCAATTTCTGAAAAACTACCTCCTGAAATATGATGAATTGGATATTCCTGTGAACCAGGAGGTGCTGGAGGCCTATGCCAATACCTTACCGGTAAATAAACTGGATGACTTTGAGACGATATCATTCCTCATCCAGAGGGCTCCCGCTTTGTCTAGCATGGCTTATAAAATTACGCGTGTCTACCCTAAACTGACGGACAGTGTCTACAAGTCGCTTCCTTCCGCAAAAAGAGGGATCATCAACAACAGGATCATCAGATCTTCTTTGGCTATTGCCAAATCGAGAAAGGATGAAAAACTCGCTTTGGAAACAGCAGCATTTACACAAAATACCTGGAGCAATAATTGGCAAAGAGGGATGACCGCCCGTACATATAACATGATGGAATATTATCTGGCGGTCAAAGATACCACCAAATACCTGAGCAATGCATCCAGTTATTATCAGCAGTATTATCTGATGCTCCGCGATTCTTTACACAGACAGGAGGGGCAGATGACACTGGGAAACCTGCCAAACCAGGCCAGCCAAAAAACAAGACCTATGATTCCGCAGGAACCCGTTATAGTAAAGTCTGATCCGAAAGCAGATTCTGCAAGGATTGTCACACAAGTCACGATGGTCACGAAAGTCGTAGCTCCCTCGATGGGAATCTCCAACATTGCGCCGAAAAGTCAAAACACCCGCGCGATGGAATATGCAATGACGTTAAATAATGGCGCCTGGACGATGTACACCATGAAAGCAAAAATTCCTGCTTACCTGTCTCAAGCCGTAATTTGGGTATATCGCTCGATTGAATTATTTCCGGAGAATCCGGCATTCCATGATACGCTTGCACACCTGCTTTACCAGCAGCAAAAATATACGGAGGCCTTAACCTATCAGGAAAAAGCAGTTGTCCTTGCCAGAGCTGAAGCCAAAAATATAGCGGAGCTGATGGCAAGGTCAACCAATAAACCTGCGTTAAGCCCTGATCATGGGCAGAAAGCCATCGAAATGTATACCGCAGAGTTGGAAAAGATGAGGTCAAAGACCTTGTAAAGCTTTAATTCTGCTTTCTCACGTACTTCGTCAGAATAACGATGACTTGTCCTTCAATTCTGCCTTCAATCTGATCGGTATTGTTTTCAACCAATCTGATGTTCTTTACTACGGTCCCCAGCTTTGCATTTAAGCTGGATCCTTTCACATCAAGGGTTTTGGTCAGCACCACAGAGTCTCCTGTCTGCAGCGGGCTGCCCAGGGCATCTTTGTGTATTTCATCTGCCTCTGCAGCATCATCGTCGTCAAAAGCTTTTGCCCAGCTCAGTGTCTCATCTTCCAGGTACATCATGTCCAGCAGATCTGCTGCCCATCCCTCAGCGCTGAGTCTGTTTAACATGCGCCAGGAAACTACCTGCACCGAAGGAACTTCACTCCACATGCTTGTGCTCAGACAACGCCAGTGATTTTTATCCATCTCCTGAGATTTTTCGATTTGTGAATGACAGGTTCCGCAAATAAAGATGCTGTTATCAGCGGTCTGTACAGTTTGTGGGGGTACGGCATAAATTGTAAGGGCTGCTGCAGATTGACAGATTTCACAGGTATTATTGCTTCTCTGTTGTAGTTGTTGTTCCAGTAACATCTATTTTCTTAAAAATTCTTTTTGTAAACAATTCGCGAATATAATTAATTTATCATACTAGTATCTACAATGTGACAGCTGCGCCCTTAAAATCTTCTTCTCAGCTTTACATTTTTTCTGTATTTTAGTTTTTTCAGATCATATGAACCGACTTTTATCAGCTCTCCTCCTTTCCGCAACGGTTTTTTCCGCATCGGCACAACAAACTCAGAAACCCGTATTACATGGCCGCAACTGGATGGCCATTACCGGTAAGCCACTGGCCGCCACAGCCGGGGCCATCACTTTTCAGAAAGGTGGAAATGCCGTTGATGCAGCCTGTGCCATGCTTGCCGCAACCTGCACCATGTGGGATACGCTGAGCTGGGGAGGTGAAACGCAACTGCTGATCTATAATCCAAAAACTAAACAGGTGATCGCCATCAATGCGATGGGGGTGGCGCCTACAGGAGCTACGGCGGAGTTTTTTAAAAGTAAAGGGTACAACTTCCCACCGGAGTACGGACCGCTGGCGGCAACTACGCCCGGAACTGTGGGCGGACTGATCTATATCCTTTCCAACTATGGTACCTTAAGTCTGGAACAAGTGCTGGCACCGGCAATGGAGCTTGCTGCAGGTTATCCTATAGAAGCACAGGCAGCCAATGCCATGGAGCGCGGCAAGGCGCTGATCAAACAATGGCCATATAGCTCAAAGGTTTTCTTTACACATCCCGGAGAAAAAAGAGAAGCACCGGAAGCGGGAGAGATCTTTGTACAGAAAGACCTGCTGGCTACGCTGAGCAAATTGGTGGAGGCAGAAAAGAAAGCACTAAAACAGGGTAAGAACCGCAAACAGGCACTGATGGCCGCCTATGACAGGTTCTACAAGGGCGATATTGCTGAGGAGTTTGTGCGCGGTGCCAAAGAACAGGGGGGACTGATCACCATGAAGGACCTGGCAAACTGGAAACCTCTGGAAGAGAAACCGCTGATGGTGAACTACAAAGGTATTGATGTGTACAAAATGCAGCAGTGGACACAAGGTCCGGTGATGCTGCAGGCGCTGAATATCCTGGAAAACTTCGACCTGAAAAGCATGGGCTACAACAGCACCAAATATATCCATACCTTATATCAGGCGATGAACCTGGCGTTTGCCGACCGCGATTTCTATTATGGAGATCCATATTTTACACCGGCAGAGCCGATGAAGGGCCTGCTCAGCAAAGCTTATGCAAAAGAACGTGCGCAGCTGATCAGGTATGATAAAAACGATGCAAACATCGGCCCGGGCAATCCATATCCTTATGAAGGAAAAACCAATCCTTATATCAATTTATTAAAAAGCCGCGGCTTTGAGATGGATACCAGCAAACGCAACTTTGCTCCCAAACATGACATGACCAACAACTCTCCTAAAACTGAGTATCAGGACAGGCTGTGGCGCGGTACGACATCTGTGGAGGCTGCCGATAAAGAAGGATGGGTGGTATCTATTACACCAAGTGGCGGCTGGCTGCCAGCCTGTATTGCAGGAAATACGGGTATCGGCATGAGCCAGCGTATGCAGAGCTTTGTGCTCGATTCGGCGATTAACCCTTTCAACGTTGTTGCGCCGGGCAAAAGACCGAGAGTAACTTTGTCGCCGGCACTGGCACTCAAAGATGGCAAACCCTATTTATCTTCAGCGGTACAGGGTGGAGATACGCAGGATCAGAATCTGCTGCAGTTCTTTCTCAATGTCTCGGAGTTTGGCATGAACGTGCAACAGGCTTCGGAAGCGGCAAATATCAACACGAATCAGTTGTGGTTATCCCTGGGAGGTACAAAAACTTCAGACCGTGAGCCTAAAGCCGGACAAATGCTGCTGAACAGCAATACACCTGAAGCCATACGCACTGAACTGAAGAAAATGGGCTATAACCTGAGTTTTGGTGACCGCACGAGCGGACCGATCAATGCGATATTTTTCGACTGGAAACACAACAGTCTTTGGGGAGGTTCCAGCAATCATGGTGAAGATTATGGCATAGGATGGTAATTTTTTTTCTTACATACATCATTCTATGATTTCTTTGATTACTTTTATCGCCTAATGAAGGGATTTGTATTTTATATATATCTGTGCCTCCTGCTATTCTGCGGAGGGCATGCTGTATATGCAAATACGCATCATCCACTGCATCCGCATGCTGCAGGACGCGACTTCGCCAAGAAGCCTCATAGCAAGCTCAGCAATAACGATCAGACTAATACCTTCTTTGAAGACGCAGAAATTGACGTTGAAGAAGAATACCTGGGCGATCATGATGACCTTGATGCGGGAGCGAACAAGTTTGTGCCGGGTAAATACAGTTTGCCCGACTGGCTTTCTATCACTTCTGCAGAGCTTTTCATTTCCAACTTTTACAACAACAGCTTTAATATCATTCCGCAGATCTGCGGTTATTCTTCTCCTCTGTATATCATACAGCGGGTATTGAGAATCTGAGAGACACCATTGCCACATTTTCATGTCCAATAGAACCCCCGGGTTCTTGTCCTCAAACGCTTATATACCCATTATTATCAAATGAAGAGACTAGTTGTGTCCAATGGCTTAATCGCCTTGTTATGCCTTGCAAGCTGTGCACCTAAAAAAGAAGAAAAAAAAGAAGAAAGTAAGTTTACCGTTACTACTGCCATCAGAATCGATACATCCTTTACCAAACAATATGTATCGCAAATTAAATCCGTAAGAAACATCGAGATCCGTTCTCAGGAAAAGGGTTTCCTTCAGAATATATATGTGGATGAAGGCCAGTTTGTTAAATCTGGTCAGCTCCTGTTCAGAATCATGCCAAAAGTGTACGAAGCAGAATTGCTGAAAGCACAGGCAGAGTACAAATCTGCGGAAATAGAACTGCAGAATGCCAAAACGCTGGCCGACAAAAACATCGTTTCGAAAAACGAGCAGTCGGTAGCACAAGCCAAACTGGAACAGGCAAAAGCCGAAGTTTCTCTGGCTAAATTACACCTGTCCTTTACTGAAATAAGAGCTCCCTTTGACGGTACGATCGACCGTATTCCGCTAAAACTGGGAAGCCTGATTGATGAAGGTGAACTGATGACCAGCCTGTCTGACAACACACAGATGTTCGCTTACTTTAACGTTTCAGAACCCGAATACCTGGAATACCAGCAGAATGTAAAGGGGCGTGCCGACAGTAAAGTGAGTCTGCTGCTGGCCAATAATCAGCAATTGCCCTACAAGGGAAAAGTAGAGATCATCGAAGGTGAGTTTAACAACGAAACCGGAAATATCGCCTTCAGGGCAAAATTTCCAAACCCTGACAAGCTGTTAAAAAATGGGGAAACCGGTGAGGTACAAATGATCGTGCCGCTGCGCCAGGCAATGGTCATCCCGCAAAAAGCCACTTACGAAATCCAGGATAAAACTTATGTATTTGTCGTGGATGCCAGGGGTATCGTACACTCAAAAAACATCACCATCGCCGGCGAAATGCCCGATCTGTATGTTGTTGCCAGCGGTTTAAGCGACAGCGATAAAATCCTGCTGGAAGGTGTGCAAAAGGTGAGAGACGATGACAAAATCAAGTTTGATTACCAGTCGCCACAAACCTGGATTACTTCACTGAGATTAAAAGCTGAATAGTTTCAGCCAGGCTGAAAGTACCATCCCAATTCATTTCATTAAAAAGAACAACCCATGTTTAGTAAATTTATACAGAGGCCCGTACTCTCTATAGTCATCTCCCTGATCATTGTTTTCCTGGGATTCCTGGCTTTAAAGGGCATACCGGTCACACAGTTCCCCTCCATCTCACCCCCAAAGGTGAACATTACAGCAGAATACCCCGGCGCCAACGGCGAGCTCATGATCAAATCGGTAATCATACCATTGGAAAGAGCCATCAACGGTGTTCCGGGCATGAAATATATGGCTTCAGATGCCGGTAACGATGGTGAGGCCACCATTCAGGTGGTCTTTAACCTCGGCACTGATCCCAATCAGGCATCGGTAAACATCCAGAACCGGGTGGCCTCGGTGGTGAACAAACTCCCGCCACTGGTAGTGCGTGAAGGGGTAAAAATCACCCGCGAGGAATCCAACATGCTGATGTATATCAACTTGTTCAGTAAAGATCCCAAGACAGACCAGAAGTTCCTGTACAACTTTGCCGATATCAACATCCTGTCAGAATTAAGAAGGGTTGATGGTGTCGGAGTGGCCAATATTTTGGGTACACGCGAATATGCCATGAGGATCTGGCTCAAGCCCGATCGTATGCTGGCTTACAAAATCTCTGCCGATGAAGTGCTGGAAGCACTGAACCAGCAAAGTCTCGAAGCTTCACCGGGTAAAACGGGGGAGAGTTCCGGAAAAAGATCCCAGGCTTTTGAGTACGTGCTGAAATACTCCGGAAGGTTTACCACCAAGGAGCAGTATGCCAATATTATCCTGAGGTCTACCAAGGACGGGGAGATCCTGCGTCTGAAAGATGTGGCTAACGTAGAATTTGGTAGCGCCATGTACGATATCTATTCCAATCTGAACGGACATCCTTCGGCAGCGATCACGGTTAAGCAATCGTACGGAAGTAATGCGAGCCAGGTGATCAAGGATATCAAAGCCAAGATGGCGGAGATCAAGAAAACGTCTTTCCCCGACGGACTGGATTACGAGATCAGTTATGACGTATCCAAATTCCTGGATGCCTCCATTGAAAAGGTGGTGCATACGCTGGTGGAGGCATTTATATTGGTAGGATTGGTGGTGTTCCTGTTTCTGGGCGACTGGCGTTCTACGATAATCCCTGCCATTGCGGTACCGGTATCACTCATCGGAACCTTCGTTTTTATGCAGGTCTTTGGCATCACGCTCAACCTGATCACCCTGTTTGCCCTCGTGCTCGCCATTGGGGTCGTCGTCGATGATGCGATTGTAGTCATCGAGGCTGTCCATGCCAAAATGGAGGAGAAACATCTTTCACCGCTGAGAGCCACACAGGAGGCGATGCATGAAATCAGTGGTGCGATCATTGCAATTACCTTCCTGATGGCAGCGGTGTTTGTACCTGTAGCCTTTATGTCGGGTCCCGTGGGGATCTTTTACCGCCAGTTCTCCATTACCATGGCCACCGCCATTATCCTCTCGGGGGTAGTAGCGCTCACGCTGACACCCGCACTCTGTGCGATGCTGCTGAAGAACAACCATGGTAAAGCGAAAAAGAAAAATGCGCTGGATAAATTCCTCGATGGATTCAACAATGGCTTTAATAAGCTCACTGGCAGGTACCAGCACGTACTTCGCCTGATTGTGAACCGCAGGATGCTCACCTTTGGGGTGCTGGTTGCTTTCTGCGTCGGCATCTTCTTCCTGAACAACAGCCTTCCATCGGGCTTTATCCCAAATGAGGATCAGGGGATGTTTTATGCCATCATCCAGACGCCTCCGGGATCATCGCTGGAACGTACCAATCAGGTTGCCGAGAAGCTGCAGAAAATTGCAGAAACCGTTGAAGGAGTACAATCTGTATCGGCATTGGCCGGATATGAGATCCTTACCGAAGGTACGGGTGCCAACTCCGGTACCTGTCTGATCAACCTGAAGAGCTGGGAAGACCGCACACATTCTGTGCAGGAAATCATCCAGGAACTGGAAGAGAAAACTGAGGCAATCAATGGGGCCACGATAGAATATTTCCAGCCGCCAGCTGTGCCGGGATATGGTGCTGCCGGTGGATTTGAGCTGCGCCTGCTGGATAAGGCAGGGACAGGAGACTTCCATAAAATGGAAACGATCAGCAAGGACTTCGTGAGGGAACTCAGCAAACGTCCGGAGTTGTCCTCTGTATTTACGTTTTACAGTGCCAGTTTCCCGCAGTATATGCTGAAGGTGGACAATGATATCGCAAAGCAAAAGGGGGTAACGATTGAGAATGCGATGAATACGCTGTCCACGCTGGTAGGTAGTAACTACGAAACCAACTTCATCAAGTTCGACCGTCAGTATAAAGTGATGGTACAGGCTTCGCCAGAATATCGTGCCCTGCCGGAGGATATACTGAAGTTATACGTGAAAAACGACCGTGATGAGATGGTACCTTTTTCTGCCTTCATGAAGATGGAGAAAGTATATGGTTTGTCGGAGATCACGCGTCACAATATGTACAATGCTTCTGAGATCAGCGGTGCATCGGCACCGGGTTATAGTAGTGGTGCCGCGATCCAGGCAATTACCGAGGTGGCTGGTAAAACGCTGCCAAGGGGCTGGGGTATCGACTGGGCGGGTATTTCCAAAGATGAGGTAGCGCGTGGTAATGAAGCGATCTACATCTTTATGATCTGTCTGGGTTTTGTGTACCTCGTGCTTGCCGCACAGTATGAAAGTTTTATCCTGCCTTTCGCCGTATTGCTTTCCCTGCCATGTGGTATTTTCGGCGCTTTCATGCTGCTGAAAATCTGTGGCCTGGAGAATAACATCTACGCGCAGGTAGCACTGGTGATGCTCATCGGCTTGCTGGGTAAAAATGCCGTGCTGATTGTGGAGTTTGCCGTACAGAAGCATGCGCAGGGGGCCACAGTTATTGAGGCAGCGATGGAAGGTGCCGTAGTGAGGTTCCGTCCGATCCTGATGACATCCTTTGCGTTTATTGCGGGGCTGATCCCATTGGTTTTCGCCTCGGGACCCGGTAAAATCGGTAACCGCACCATCGGCTCTGCCGCTGCCGGAGGGATGCTCTTAGGAACACTCTGCGGGGTGCTTGTCATCCCCGGGCTGTACTATATTTTCGGCAAAATCGCCGAGAAAAACCGCCTGGCCAAACATGAAGTTGAAAACCCATTAACAGAAGAAATCGATGACAATGTATAAATTAAAGCTTAATCGGTATACTGTTTTGCTGGCTGTAACGCTTGCAGCAGCGGGATGTAAAGTGCCCGAAGCAGCAGCACCAGCAGCAAACCAGCCGGTTCCCGAATCTTTCGCGGGCAGCCGGGATACGACCAACAGCTCAGTCCTTCCATGGAAGAGCTTTTTTAAAGATCCTTACCTCACAGACCTGATTGATACAGCCCTCAAGAATAACCAGGAGCTGATGGTGACTTTGCAGGACATTGAAATCGCGAAAAACGATATCCGCATGCGTAAGTCGGCCTTACTGCCAAGTGTAGGTTTAAGGGCGGGTGCAGAACTGGAAAAAGTAGGCCGCTACACCAGTCAGGGCGCAGGAGATGCCTCTACGGAGATTTATGAGGGCAAGGAAGTTCCAGATCCGCTGGCAAATTTCACGCTGGCAGCAACGGCCAACTGGGAGATTGACATCTGGAAAAAACTTCGCAATGCAAAAAAAGCAGCAATCAGCAGATATCTGTCTTCCGTAGAAGGCAAAAACTTTGTGCTCACCAACCTCATTGCTGAGGTGGCCAATTCCTATTATGAACTGCAGTCGCTGGACACCCAGCTGGACATCGTTCACCAGAACATCAAGCTGCAGAAGAACGCACTGGAGATTGTGAAAGTGCAGAAACAAGCCATGCGGGCAACCGAGCTGGCCGTGCAGAAGTTCCGTGCAGAGGTGCTTTCTTCACAGAGCAAGGAATTTGATATCCTGCAGCAGATCAAAGAAGAAGAGAATAACCTCAACCTGCTGCTGGGCCGTTATCCGCAGGAGATCAAAAGGGACAAGGGCGATTTCCTGACGCTGCAGCCTATGGCCATCAATTCAGGTATTCCTGCACAGCTGCTGGCCAACCGGCCCGATATTAAACAGGCAGAGCTGGAGCTTGCTGCAGCAAAGCTGGATGTGAAAGTTGCCCGTGCCGAGTTTTATCCTTCACTGGATATCTCTGCTGCCGTTGGTCTTGAAGCATTTAAACCATCTTATCTGTTCAAGCTGCCCAAATCCCTGCTGTACTCCTTAGCGGGTGATTTAGCGGGACCACTGGTCAACCGGAATGCGATAAAGGCAGAGTTTAACAGTGCCAATGCCAGACAGCTGCAGTCGATGTTTAACTATCAGCGGATCCTGCTGAATGCCTATATGGAGGTATCTACACAGCTTTCGAAGATCGATAACCTGGGCAAAAGTTACGATCTGAGGTCGCAACAGGTAGATGCCCTGAACACCTCCATCAGTGTGAGCAACGACCTGTTTAAGTCGGCCCGCGCAGATTATTTCGAAGTGATGATGACGCAGCGCGATGCACTGGAAACCAAGCTGGATCTGGTAGAAACAAAAAAAGCGCAGTTCAATGCTGTCGTAAATGTATACAAACAATTAGGGGGCGGTTGGAGATAGTCATCCGCTCGCTAACACAGCGCCTGTTGGTTTATACCGGCAGGCGCTTTTTTTTTGCTATTTTTGCAGGGAAATACAATCTCCATTTTGAAAACAGATCTCTTCCTTGTTACTCCACCATTTACCCAACTGAATACTCCGTATCCGGCTACAGCTTATATCAAAGGTTTTTTAAATACCAAAGGTATTTCGTCAACGCAGGCAGACCTGGGGATAGAGGTGATCCTGGCTTTGTTTTCAAAGCAGGGACTGGAAGAGCTTTTCCGGTACACAGACCAGCATGCCGGACATCCGATGAGCCAGAATGCGAAAAGGATCTATGCACTGAGGGATGAGTATATCAAAACTATCGATGCCGTGATTCCCTTTCTGCAGGGTAAAAACCCCACTCTGGCTTTGCAGATCTGCCAGGAAGATTACCTGCCAGAGGCTTCGCGCTTTGCGGAGCTGGATGAACTGGACTGGGCTTTTGGCTCCATGGGAACCCAGGACAAGGCTAAACACCTGGCGACCCTGTACCTGGAGGATATCTCAGATTTTATCATTGAGTGTGTCGATCAGAATTTTGGGTTCAGTCGCTACGCCGAGCGATTAGGCCGCAGTGCAAATTCTTTTGATGAGTTGTACCTTGCATTAAATCAGGAGTATACTTACATGGATCAGATCCTGATGCGCATCCTGGAGGAGAAACTTGCAGTCGTTCAGCCAAAAATATTCCTGATCTCTGTTCCATTCCCCGGAAATCTGTATGCTGCCTTCCGCGGTGCGCAATATGTGAAAAGAAATTACCCGGAGATCAAAATCGCGATGGGGGGCGGTTTTGCAAATACGGAGCTGCGCTCGGTTTCTGATCCCAGGGTTTTCGAGTTCTTTGATTTTATTTCTCTGGATGACGGGGAGTTACCTGTCGAGCTGATCTGTAATGCGGTGCTCAAAGGCGGGGAGTTTAACCTCTACAAGAGAACCTTTATGCTGGAAAACGGAGCGGTGACGTACAGAAACGATGCTTTGAGAAGTGATTATAAACAGTCTGATGTGGGCACGCCGGATTACAGTGACCTGAAACTGGACCAGTATATTTCGGTGATTGAAATCGTTAACCCTATGCACAGGATGTGGAGCGATGGCCGCTGGAACAAGCTCACGATGGCGCATGGTTGCTACTGGGGCAAATGTACCTTCTGTGATATCTCGCTTGATTATATCAAAGTATATGAACCTGTTGCAGCTAAACAGATCGTAGACAGGATCGAAGACCTCATCAAAAATACCGGACAGAATGGTTTTCACTTTGTGGATGAGGCCGCACCGCCGGCACTGATGCGCGAGGTGGCACTGGAGATCTTACGCAGAAAGATCTCTGTGAGCTGGTGGACGAACATTCGGTTTGAGAAAAGCTTTACCGGGGATCTTTGTCTGCTGCTGAAAGCTTCAGGATGTATCGCGGTGTCAGGTGGTCTGGAAGTGGCCTCCGACCGCCTGCTGAAGCTGATCGACAAAGGGGTTTCTGTAGAACAGGTGGCGCAGGTGACGCGTAACTTTACCGAAGCAGGGGTGATGGTACATGCCTATCTGATGTACGGCTATCCTACACAAACCATCCAGGAAACCGTAGACAGCCTGGAAATGGTGAGGCAGCTGTTTAAAGCAGGGGTGTTACAGTCCGGTTTCTGGCACCAGTTTGCCATGACCGCGCATAGTCCTGTGGGTTTGTATCCCGAGAAATTCGGCGTCGTGAAAGAAACGGAGGTGATCGGAACTTTTGCAAATAATGATCTCAATTATATCGATAAAACAGGGATCAACCACGACCAGTTCAGCTTCGGCTTAAAGAAATCGCTATTTAACTTTATGCACGGCATCTGTATCGATTACAAGTTGCAGGACTGGTTTGATTTCAAGATCCCTAAAGTAACTATCCCTGCCGATTTTATTGAGCAGGCACTCCGGGGACAGAGTAAATTTGATACGAAAGCTACTGCCAAAATTGTCTGGCTGGGTGGTCAGCCTGATCAGGAAAGTTTTGTAAAGTATAAAAAAGGGAAGGGCATTGATATGATCAACCTGACCTTTCATCATAAAAAAGAAACTTTTGATATCCAGACCAGCAAAGCCGAAGCCAGATGGCTCTGTATGATGCTGCAGAAAATCAGTGTCTCCAATGTTAAGGTTCTCAGTTTCCAGGAGATCAAAGCTGATTACGAAAATCAGATGCCACACTTCGAATTGTTCTGGTACTCAGAACCGGTAAATACCCTGCGGGATTTCGGTCTGCTGGTGTTATAAAGTAATGTTGCAATAGTATTAACGAAGGGGCATTCCGATAAAATATCATAACGATTAGGAAAGATATTATAATACACATTAGTTTCTGATGCTAATTTTGTGTGTTGACCAGATATAATTAATTCCTCAATTGACCTGAATATTAAAATCAATTCCCCGGGTATGAAAAAACTTTATTTTCTTAGTCTTTTGGTATGCTGCATATCTTTTGCGCAGGCACAAACGCGTGCCCTGAGCGGAAGGGTACTGGATGCAGGAAACAGTGATCCTTTGATAGGTGCTACGGTAGCTGTACAGGGAACTGCCATCAGACAAGTGACCGACGTAAACGGAAAGTTTACGCTGAATGTGAGCAGCGGACAGAATGTGGTGCTGGTCATTAAATACATCGGCTATGCCGACCAGACGGTTACTTTTAACGGGAACGATCAGGATATTACCATCAAACTTGCCGCGCAGTCGAACGCCCTGGATGATGTGGTGGTGGTAGGTTTTGGAACAATGAAACGGCGCGACCTGACGGGTGCTGTGGCGACAGTGAAAGCTTCAGACATCGTAAAAGCACCTACGCATAACGCGCTGGAAGCCATACAGGGACGCGCGCCAGGTGTGGATATCACGCGTAGTACAGGAAACGCAGGTGCAGGCGTAAACATCCAGGTCCGTGGTACGAGATCCATACCCAATGCGCTGAACACCGCCGGAGGAATTAACCCCAATGCGCCTTTACTGGTGGTGGATGGAGTACAAAATGGGGGTAGTATCAATAACATCAATCCCAATGATATCGAAAGCATCGAAGTGTTGCAGGATGCCGCATCAACGGCAATCTATGGATCACAGGGTGCCAACGGGGTAATCGTGGTGACCACAAAAAAAGGTGTTGCAGGTAAGGCAAAGATCTCCTACAATGCTTATTACGGGATCAATGGCTGGACAAAATTTCCAACTCCAAGATTAGGAGAGGACTACCTGACGCTGCGCCGGGAATCTTTCCGTGATGCAACAACAGGGGCAATCCCGGCAGATAACGTGGTTTTTACCAATGCCGGTGAGCTCGCCGCAGTGCAGGCCGGGCAGTTTGTGAACTGGATAGACCTGGCGACCAGAAACGGCAGGCAGCAGAGTCATACAGTGAGTGTCCGCGGGGGAAGTGAAAACACAAAAGCTTTTTTCTCCTTCGGTTATTTTAATGAAGAGGGTCAGCTGATCAATAACGACTACAACCGCTACAATTTCCGCTATAACATTGACCACCGGCTAAACAGCTGGTTCAAAACAGGTATCGTAGGGCAGCTGGCATTCAGTAAGACCAATACGCGGCGCGATCCACTTTCCAATGCCTTAACGGCCATTCCTTTGGGCACGGCTTTTAATCCTGATGGTTCAATCAATACCTTTCCCATTGCCGGCAATACCAGCACGATCAGTCCGATCACAGATCAGCGACCAGGTGCGGCAGTAGACCAGACTACAGGCAGTGAGATCAACGCGACGGCCTATGCCGAACTGGCACCCATCAAAGGACTGACCTTCCGAAGTAACCTGGGAACCGTGCTGGGCAGCAACAGACGTGGCCAGTTTAACGACCCTTTCTCTTTGACACAGAATAATGTGCGTTATTCGGCAGCTTCGGTGACGAATGCGAATTCGCGTTATTACAATTGGGATAACGTGCTGACTTACAACCATGAGATCAACAAACATAGTTTTACGGCTACTGCGATTTCCAGCTATATCCACAGCGAAGTGGAAGAGGCCTATGCAGGGGGGATCCGGCAGGTGCTTTCCTCACAGTTGTGGCATAACCTTGCCGGAACGGAATCTACCAGCCGCACCACGACTTCGAGTTTTGTACGGTATGACCTGCTGGCGTATGCGGGTCGTCTGAATTATAGTTATGACGGAAAATACCTTTTCCAGGGAACGATACGATGGGATGGGGCCTCGCGTTTAGCACCGGGCCATAAATGGGATTCCTTCCCTTCGGTATCTGCGGGATGGGTGATCAGCAGGGAGTCTTTCATGAAAGATATGAAGCTGATTGATAACCTGAAACTACGGGCCAGTTATGGGGTAACGGGTAATTCCACGATCAAACCTTATGATACGCAGAGTCTGCTGACTTCCATTCCGATGGGTTTTGGGGATGTTCCAGCTCCGGGGTATATCTTTAACGGAAATATCGTATCTCCGGATCTGGGCTGGGAGAAATCTAAAACGATTGACATCGGTACGGATATCACGGCGTTTAAAAACAGGGTAACTTTGGGGGTCGACTGGTACCTGACGAAAACGTCTGACCTGCTGTACCCGCGGGCATTGCCACAATCTACGGGACAAGGTATTGTTTATCAAAACATAGCGTCGACGCAGAATAAGGGGGTAAATATTATCCTGACGACGGTCAATGTGCAGAACAAGGACTTCAAATGGTCTACCACGGCTACATTCTCGCAGAACAGTGAAAAGATCACCGGCCTGATTGACGGCCGCAATATTATCAATACGGAAGAAAACTCATTGCTGATCGGCTCACAGGTACAGTCGTACTATGTGTATAAAAAGATAGGTATCTGGCAGCAGTCTGATATGCCTATCACCACTACACTTAACGGGGTACCTTTCAAACCGGGAGATATCAAAGTAGAAGATCTGAATGGCGATGGGATCATTGACATCAATAACGACCGTATGGTGGTGGGACATCAGCAGCCGAAATGGTTTGGCGGCTTGCAGAACACGTTTAACTACAAAGGCTTCGACCTGAATGTGTTCCTGATTGCACGTTACGGACAGACGGTGAAAGGGGAGTTTATCGGTCGGTATAACCCTTCCGCCGAAGCAAACGGACCGGCAAATTTCAACTACTGGACGATCAATAATCCCTCCAACGATTTCCCGCGTCCGGGCCGGGGTAGTCTGACGAATCAATATCCGAATACGTATACTTCCTTGTTATACATTGATGGTTCGTTCCTGAAGATCAAGAATATATCATTAGGTTATACTTTGGCAAAAAGCGTAACGGAGAAACTGAAGATCAGTACACTCAGGTTTTATGCAACAGCATCCAACTTATTTACGTATTCGAAAAATTCTTTGCTGAACGATTACGATCCTGAACGTGGCGGTGCAGAATCATCGCCGCTGAGCAGACAATTGGTTTTTGGTCTAAACCTCGACTTCTAAACATTAATACTAAACTGTATGAACAGGAATTTATATAAACTCGCGGGTATCAGCTTATTTACGCTGTCGATGCTGTCCTGCACAAAAAATCTGAATGAATATAACCCTGGTGGTGCCACTTCTGATGCGACATGGACGACTCCTGAGGGCTTCGTAACCGCTGTAAATGGTGCCTACCGCGAACAGCGCGCCTATTACGGAAAAGAAGACGGTACGCTGATATCTGAAGGGGGAACGGATCTGTGGTTTACAGCCAACAAGATCAGCTTCGCGAATCAGGTAACGAAGTATACGGGTTTAACACCGGCATCGCCAAGCTCTGCAGGTACAATCTTCAGGCTGTTTTATCAGGCCATCAACTTATGTAATGCGGGAATCAACCGGATTGATGGTGCCGGGTTTACTGACCAGGCTGACAAAAACCGGCGACTGGGGGAGCTGCGTTTCCTGCGCGCTTTCTATTACTGGCATATCGTGGAGCAGTTTGGGGGTGTGAACTTGCGGACTACAGAAACGCAGACTGTGGAGCTCACTGCCACAAGAAGTTCTGTCAGTGCTTTTTACGACCTGATTATAGGGGATCTCAAATTTGCGGCTGATAATCTGCCGAATGCGAGTTTCTGGGGTGCTGAATATAGCAGGGCTTCCAAAAAATCTGCCTTGGGAATGCTGGCCAGGGCCTATCTGTCAAGGGCATATTATGCCAATGGCGCCGAACGCACGGATTACTTTACACTGGCCAGGACTACAGCAAATGATGTGATCGCGCGTAAGGGCGAGCTGGGTACAGATCTTTGGGCATCCCCGGCAGAGCTCTGGAACTTTGCCAATAACAGGAACAACAAGGAGGCGCTGTATATCATCAGTAATTCCACGAATGTGCAGCTGGATTATGACCTGAATGCCAACCGGCTGCATGCCTGGTATCTTACCACGTACAGCGGCAGACCGGGACTGGTGAGGAGTCTTGCCTATGGTTTCGACGGACAAAAACGTCTGCAGCCGACACGTTACCTGCTGAACTTATTTAATGAACAGGCAGACAGCCGATATGCAGCTTCATTTCAGGAAACATGGACAGCAAACAATGCATTTACCTGGACGGCAGCCAATGCCACAACTTTTGGTAAAGCTGCTTCGGTAGCAGGTGCTACCATGGTGCCGGGAATCAGCAGGGCGATGGAGATTACAAAGCAGGTGGTGGCCGACAAAGCGACGCGGCCCTGGGTCCTTTATGATATCAACGATTTGTACAATGCCAATGGCACGATCAAATCGCTCACGGATTTTGTACCACTTAAGAAATTCCTGGATGGCAGTCGCACAGCGGTTGATGCCCAGCCGGGTTTTGCAGACATCATGGTGATCCGCCTCGCGGAAATGTACCTGATCTCTGCAGAAGCCGAGTTTCAGTTGGGGAACTTCGCGGGTGCTGCCACGCAGCTGAATGTTTTGCGGACACGTGCCGCCATAAAAACACCGGTGAACCAAACAGCGGCGATGCAGACCAGCGCCGCAGAGGTTCAGACCGGGGGGATCAACTTTATTCTGGATGAGCGTGCCCGTGAGCTTTGTGGAGAACACTTGCGCTGGTACGACCTGAAACGGGTGCTTGGGGGCGACCAATTCGTATCCCGGATCAAGCTGGGTAATCCTGACATTACTGATGTACAGCCTTTTCACCGCTTAAGGCCGGTGCCACAGGTGGAGCTGAATGCGCTGACCAATGGTGCAGAGTTTGGACAGAATGCCGGCTACTGATGCAGTTTTTTCAGAAAACTGTGTATCAGGTCCGTTACTTCATGGTGATATTCTTCGAGAAGAAAGTGCCCAGCGTCGAACAGATGCAGTTCGGCATCGGGCACATCTTTCTGATAAGCCAGGGCACCAGATCCGGGGAAGATTTTATCATTCCTGCCCCAGGTAATTAATACCGGCGGCTGATGGTCGCGCAGGTATTGCTGCCATTGCGGATAAAGCGGAAAATTGCTGCCGTAATCCGCAAACAGTATCCGCTGGATCGCTTTAATCCCGGGCTGCTCAAACTGAAAGTGATCCATAAAATAGCTGTCGGGACTAATCCTTTCCGGGTTTTTACTGCCATATACATATTGTTCCCTGATGCCTTCCAGTGACATCATGTAATCGACCACGGCTTCCAGGCTGGCGGTCTCATTCGCGGCAGTAAGCTCACCTATCTTTTGTACATCAGGACCGATGCCTTCCAGATAAACATTGGCATTTTGTATGATCAGGGATTTGACCAGTTCCGGTCTTCTGCTGATGATTCTGAAACCAATGGGGCCACCATAATCCTGCATGTAAAAACTGATGGATCTGAGGTTGAGATGGTCTATAAACTTTTCCATGATGACCGCCAGATGGTCAAAAGAATAACTGAATAAAGAAGCTGAAGGTGCTCCACTGCATCCAAAACCAGGATAGTCGGGCGCTATCAAATGATAGTGTGGTGCCAGTTGTTCAATCAGGTTCCTGTACATGTGTGAGGAAGAGGGAAATCCATGTAAAAGCAGGAGCAGGGGCTGCCGGGGATCACCGGCTTCCCTGTAGAAGATTTCTACATCTTCAATGAGGACTTTACGATAGTGTGTTTGCGTTTTGGTGCTGAGCATAATTGATAGGGTTGGTTATTGAAATCCAGTTTTTGCTGATGATGTCTTCGAGTTGTTTTACTTCTTTGAGGTAGGAAGATTTCTTTTGCTTTCCAAAATGAAGTGTGTTCTCAATGGGATGGCTGTCCGGCCATGGCAATCGGATACTTCCATCGGTAAGGGCCCGACTGCAAAGGAAGTCGGGCACAATTGCAAAGCCCTTATTGTGCGCAATGCAGCGCAATATCGATCCGAAATAAGGTAACACATAGGTTGGCCTGAACCTGGGCAAGGCGTTGAAGCTGGCCATCCAGAACCTTTTCAGGTGCTCTGTATCAGCACCCGTAGCATACCAGGTCTGCAAAGCCAGCCAGTCCTTCAGCGCCTGGCGGTCGCCATTGCCCAAAAGTTCATCCAGTTCCCCGGTATCGGTCTGGCTCCCACAGATGAGCACCATCTTTTCTGTGGTAAATGGCTGATAATCTGCTTTCGACAGATTTCCAGTGCCCGAAGTAAGCACCAGGTCCAGCGCTCCACTATGCAGTTCCTGCAGCAGCTGTGCAGATTCACCAAACCTGGTTACCAGTTTAAAGGGCAGTTCCGAAACGTAAGGTTCCAGCGTATGCTGAAAGATCTCGAAGCCCATGCCGACGCTGATCGTAGGTTTTTCTACCCTCGACTTCCGGTGAAAGATCTGCTCGGCTTCTTCAAGTTTGTTCATATGGTCGACAATGAAATTGTAGAGCATCGTCCCTCGCTCTGTGGCCATCATTTTCCGGGTATCCCGCTCAAACAAGCGGTATCCTGTATAGGTTTCGAGTGAACTGAGGTGCAGACTTACGCCGGGCTGCGAAATGAATAATACCTGTGCTGCCGCTGATAATGTCCCTGCTTCATAGATGACTTTAAAAGTCCTGTACCATTCCAAATTTAGCATTGCTTTGATGAGTTAATGAGCGTAATGATTGAATGCTGCTCGTATAGTCAATTGCGTGCCAGAAAGTTAAGCCAGGAAAATTGTTATGGTAAGAGCTATAAGTTGTTGAATAACAATGCTGTCAGGAGCCGATTGGCGGATAGCGGCAATCGGGGCCTACGAAAATATCGGATAATGCTGGTCTTAACTCCGAAGATTTCAGAGTTTGCTCATCATTCAAAGTCTTCCCTGGTTATTCCAAGTTTTGCGATCCTTGAATCGAGGGTAGTAGGTTTGATGCTGAGTAGCTCAGCAGCTCCACCGGCGCCGCGTATACGTCCTTCCGTTCTTTTCAGTATCGAAATCAGGTGGGCTTTTTCCGTTTCACGCTGTACCTGTTTTACATCTTCCAGCGTCTGTATAGGGGCAGGAGCAGTATTTTCCCTTCTGATCCCGCTGAGGTTTTGTCTGAGCTGCAGTTCTGATTGCCCGTCGTTAAGGATCACGGCACGTTCAAGGACATTTTCCAGCTCGCGGATATTTCCCGGCCAGTGATAGCTGTACATTTCATCCATCATCAGATCAGATATGCCGCTGTAAACTTTATTAAATTCTCTGCAGAACTTGTCGGCAAAAAATGATGCCAGTGCAGGAATATCCGTTTTACGATCGCGCAAAGGGGGCAAAGTGATAGGAAAGACATTGAGGCGGTAATACAGATCAAGCCTGAACCTTCCATCGGCCACTTCCTTTTCCAGTATGCGGTTGGTAGCAGCCACAATCCTTACATCGATCTTCTTTGGCAGATTGCTGCCTACATAATTGATTTCCTTTTCCTGCAGCACCCGCAGCAGTTTCACCTGCATATCCAATGGTAACTCTCCAATTTCGTCCAGGAATATAGTACCTCCATCGGCCTGTTCAAACCTGCCTTTTCTCTTTTCCGTAGCGCCCGTAAAGGCTCCTTTTTCATGACCGAACAATTCCGATTCAATGAGTGCTGCGGGAATGGCCCCACAGTTAACCTCCACAAAGGGGCCGGATTTCCATGGAGACAGCGCGTGGATAGATCGGGCAACTTTCTCTTTTCCCGTACCGCTTTCGCCCAGGATCAGCACAGAGGTATGATAGGGTGCTACCTGTGTGGTCAGTTCCAGTGCATCAAGTAAGAGAGGGTGTTTACCGATAATCCCCTCAAATTCCTGCCTGCCTGACTTATCCTCAGCAATATCCTGGTTCACCGGATCTTTGATTATAGGTGATGCTGCGACCATCTTTTCAGTTACCCGGGTCAGACATGTTCTGAAAAGCTGTAGTATCGACAGATGTTTATAAGTGTAGGTGTCGGACTGGCGGCTGTAAAAACGGTAGCTGAATGGGGTACCGCCATTGATGATAATATCGGTCACCAGAAAGGATTTGATCCTGAACGTATCCAGCCACAGGTTTTGCAGGGAATTGTTTCTGGCCTGATCGTTTGCATCATAAATACCTTCCTTGTTCTCAGTCTGGCTGTTTTGAATGATCTCCGGCAAGGCATCGGTATGCAATCCTGCGATGGTCAGCAGTTCCTTTTCAGCGATATACTGATATTCATCAAATCCAATACGCAGGTATCCTGATTCGGTAAAACTCCCGGCTTCTGCGGAGCTCGTTCCGGCTACCATCAGGTCAAATGGGATGAAGCTGCGGAATGCCTTCGCAACCTTAAGTAACTTGACTTTTGCATCTGAGCTTTCGTTGCCAATTTCCAGCAGTTCCTTTTGCAGCAAGCTCTCCTGTAATAACCTCGCTTCCACAGTATTCTTCTGACGGTACCATGCGATATCCAGTGCTACCAACAGGTCTTTTTCCCTAAAAGGTTTTACTATAAAGCCATAAGGCTCAGTTTTTTTTGCTTCTTCAAGTATATCCTGACTTGAATTGGCAGAAAGATAGATAAAGGCAATGTTGGCCGCACTTAGCTTCCTGGCGAGATCAATGCCGCTGAGCTCACCATTGAGTCGTATATCCAGTAATACCAGGTCTGGTTTCTGTTTCTGCAGATAACTTTCTGCCTCTGCGGCAGAAGCAGCGATACCACATACGCTGTAACCTGCCTGTACCAAAGTAAGGCGTAATGCGGTGGCCACAACATACTCATCCTCAACTATCAGTATATTTTTTTTCATAGTCTGTTAAAATAGCAAAACGCACCGTGATGTGCACGCCATTATCATTGGTGATATCAAAATTACCATTTAATTGTTTCGCGAGACCCTGCATCAAGTCGAGCCCCAAAGAGTTACTGTCTTTGGTATCAAAGCCCGGAGGAAGTCCTATGCCATTGTCAGCTATCTTCAGCAGCAAATGATCAGGCCCGTCATGCTGCAAATATATGCTCACAATGCCCTGCTTGCCGTTTAGAAAAGCATATTTTATGGCGTTGACAATACTTTCTGTAAAAATCAGTCCCAGAGGGATGGCCTGCGAGACATCCAACTCAATCGCTTCTACGGTCTGTCTGAAGATGATCCTGTTATCGGTGTCAAAACTCTCATGCAGGTAACGCACCAGCTCACTGATATATTCAGGCATGGATATCGTACTTGTATTTTCATCCTGATACAGCTTCTGATGGATGAGCGACATGGCCTGCATCCTTCGCAGACTGTCCTTTATCGCGAGTACCGCTGCGGCATCTTCAAGGTATACAGATTGTGAATAAAGCAGGCTGGTGACCATCTGCAGGTTGTTTTTTACCCGATGGTGTACCTCTTTCACCAGCCACTCTTTTTCCTTGAGGAGTTTTTCCTGACTGGTATTCATCTCTTCCAGGAAGATGTTTTTCTGGTCGAGTTTGCGCTGGCTGATCTGAAGCTGACGGTTGGTTTTCTGCTTGAGGCGATAGCGGCTGAAGATCAGTATGCTGATGATGAGCATCAGCAGGGAAACTGCAATGATGCTGCGCTGAATAAACTGATTGCGTTTGATCTGGACATCTTTTGCCAGCGCCATTTTTGTCAATGTATCAATATGATCATTTTTCTTTTCTGTTTCATTCTCAATTTGTAACACAGACACCTGATAGGCTTTTGTGATATTATCAATTGAATCTTTTATTCTTTGAGCGATCAAATGATGGCTGAGTGCCGACTTGAAATTGCCGCGGATGGAATCCAGCTCGTAAGAGCGTTGTTCGGTGATTCGAATTTCAAGGGCATTGTTGATCTTATAGACAATCTCAGCGTAGCGTTCATTGAAAGCAGCTGCATCCTGATAATTTCCGGTTTTTAAATAATACTGTGCCAGTGCCGCATAGGCGCCCCTGAAAAGCTCGTAATTATTCGCAGAAATGCCTGACAGTGATTTCCTGACTTTTACTGCGTATTGATCTGCTGCTTTAAAGTGTCTGGCAAAAGTGAGATTGACGAGGATATTGTTCATTACAGCAAGTTTATCCCGATCATTTTCGCTGTTTTTCTCCAGTTCGTTGAGGAGCGCCATGGCTTTATGCAGCTTGTTGGTATGGGTGTAGGCGGTAGCCAGCACTCTTGAAACCGTGGAGATGTAGTCTTTGGTATTGTAGCGTTTTGCGATCTTCAGGGCCAGCAGGGAATAGGGAATGGCCTGATTGTAATCGTTCATGCTGCTGTAGGTAACAGCCATGGTATGATAGATACTGCAGAGTTGGAGTGTGGTGTCTTTCTGCTCCTTCGCCGTCTTGATGGCCAGCAGGTTGTATTTCAAAGCATTGGGAAAGGCTCCCATCTCATTTGAGGTCCTGCCGATCAGCCAGTAGGTGCTGTGGAGCCGTTTGTATCCGATAGACTTCCCGATGTCAAGTGCTTCAAAAAGCAGTTTTACCGCTTCAGTTTTCCGGTCTGCCAGCAGCAGCAATTCGGCATCATCTTTTAACAGTGAGGCCAGCCGTAATAAATTGCGATCCTTTCTGAACAGGGCAATAGCCTTGTTGTTAAACGCTCTTCTTTTGATCAGCCCGTCCATCGTGGCCACATCGTAACGGTGCCCCATCACAATGTAGGACTCGGCCATGCCAAAGGTGTTGTTCACTTTTCTGGAGAAGTCCAGTACTTTTTGGGCAGTTGCGGTGCCTTTATCATAGTTGCCCTGTTTGTTCCAGCAGAGCGCTGTGAGTATCATGGAATTGATGATGCCATAATTGTAATTCAGGCTGCGGCTCAGTTGAGCTGCCTGATCCGCGAGGGTAAATGAGGAATCGAGACGTGCCTTTCCGATTTCTGCTTTATCGATCATGGCGCGGCCCAGGGCGAGCTGTAGCTGAACTCTGTTGGTGTCGTTTTTACTGTCGGCAAGTTTTCGTTTGAGTGTGGGTAGAGAAAGCTCTTCGAGATCACTGGATTGTGCCCTTACCAATGCTGTTACGCATATCAGCAGCAGAAAGAGGCAGGTTTTTTTCATGAAGAACATATTACGGTACTTGCATTCGAATTTACATAAAATAGATAAAATTTCTTATCATTTTTCTGATAAGAGTGATGATTCATATGATAAGGGTAGCCGGGTAGGGCTACCCTTGGTTTCGTTGATTAGCGACCGACCTTGCGATCCAGGAAATCTTTGATGGTGGCTGCGATTTCATCGCCATGACTTTCCAGCGCGAAATGTCCGGCATCAAATAAGTGGTATTCAAGATTTTTTACATCTTTCTTGTAGGCTTCCGCTCCGCTTTGAGGGAAGATGTAATCATTTTTGCCATATACGATTAGCATCTCAGGATTGTAATCTCTGAAATACTGCTGCCATTTTGGATATTGCGGGGGATTGGTTCCGTAATCGTAAAACATGTCCAGTTGTATCTGATCATTTTCCGGACGTTGCAAATGGCGGAGGTCAATTTCCCAGTTATCAGGACTGACAACGGAAGGATCTGGAACCCCATGGGTGTATTGCCATTTTAGTCCGTCAGGTTGATGAAAAGTGGCCAGTGTGTTTTCTGCCTGTTTGTCGTTCCTGTCTTTCCAGTAAGCTTTGAAAGGATCCCAGAATGCTTCGAGTCCTTCTTCATAAGCACATCCGTTTTGTACAATCAGTGTCTCGATTTTTTCGGGAGCTTTGGAGGCAATTCTCCATCCGACAGGAGCGCCATAATCCATGAGATAAAGACTATATTTTGATATATGCAGTGTATCTAACAGCTTTTCAATAATGTCAGCATAGTTATCAAAAGTATAAGCGAAATCTGCGATAGGGGGCTGTTCGCTTCTGCCGTAGCCAGGGTAGTCGGCTGCTATCAAATGATATTTGTCCGACAGGCTGCTGATCAGATTCCTGAACATAAAAGATGATGCAGGATAACCATGCAGCAGTACGAGTGTTGGCGCATCTTTGGGACCCGCTTCGCGGTAAAAGATGTTCAGTCCGTTGATTTCAGCGAAATGATAGGTTGTTTGATTTTTCATGTTTTTAGGGATTAAGATTATCGATGTCCATTTGGAGCAATTTTATCCTTCAAAACTAGCCTATGAAATTGAATATCAACGCGTTTGCCTGATTACCAGGATGATAGGTTTTATCAGAAATCTGATACTATGATCCTGGCCGCAGGAAAGCGGGATTTGCGGGGGATTTTATGAGATTCTGAAGTTATTAGCAAAATGATATGTCTTATGATCAAACAAATAATGAGATAAATACCTCCTGCTAAAATTGCATCGTTTTAGCAAAATGTGACATGATGTGTCCGTAATATCCCTGGTTTAACAAACAGGACAGGAGTATTCCAAATTGCTCTTTTCTGCCCAAAACTACTAAAGTTAGTCTTTATTCCCATTCCAAAAAATGACAATTTATAACCATTTTTCGGGAATACTATCTTGTTTAGTTTCGTTCTACGATGCCGCAAAAAACGACATCATACAAGACAGGAATACTCTCTGTGAGCCATGCAGAGAGCCCCTGTGAAATTTGTAAATGGACTGTTAAACGCGGGTGAAAGCCGAAAAACCCAAAAGAGTAGGCACCAAATAAAAATTTAACTATGAACACTCTAAAATCTACAATGCTGCTTTTAGGAGCCATGTTTTTCACTGTTACGGCTTTCGGACAGGTATCGCTGAACGTTTCCAAACCATTATCTGAAAGAGATAAAATGGAAGTAACAAATATCCTGAAGTCTTTTGATGCAAGCTCTTATAAAGTAGACATGAAAACTGAAAAAGGAACCTTAATGACTGGCCGCGCAACTGCAAAAGGTTTAGCAGCCGTTGGGCAAAAGAACACCACCCGTCCGGGTGCAGGTTCGGTAGCTGCAACCAACACCAATATCAACATCTTTAAAAACGCTGCTGCAGCAACAAACACTAACATCAACATCTTCAAAACAGGTGCGATGAGTAGCAACACCAACATCAACATTTTTGTACAGGGCAACTTCAACAAAGCCCAGCTTAGCCAAATGGATAAGTTATATAATGTGCTGAGCAAATATCAATAGATAACCCCATTATCTAAAATTAATCATTGTTTAACAGTCCATTTCAATCCATTGAATAAAACAGTACGCATACTATTTCTGATTCATTTTGCCTTCGTCATCATTACCGTATCGCATCTTTACGAACTCATTCACTTTCAGCCTGTAAACTCTCTGATCAACCTCTATTCATCATACACCTACACCAACAGGAACTTCGGCTTTTTTGCGCCTACCGTGAACGATGATTATGAGTTAAGCCTCCGTGCGTTTAAGGAGAAAGATACCGTAGGTCATGAAGTGCAGTTGCATGCTGCAGACAGAGAAAACCGGATCAGGTTCCTCACCATGTTATGGCATTTCAGTGAGGGAAACAGCACTTCGCAAATGGACCTGTTTGCCCGTTCCTGGGGTTTGTACTGTATGAATACCGACCGTACCGTCAGCCAGGTGCTGATATCCGTTTACAAACATGAAGTCCCTACAATGGAAAACTATAGGAGAGGAGAAAGAATTTCAAAAAAACTATATTATCAAACTACGATATATGCCAAATAATCCGGGCAGTCTTTATCAGCGGCTATTTAATTTTATTGAGGTAGAAAAACCTACCTATCCCTTATTGTTTTACCGTACAGGTCTGGCCCTGATTTGTATCGGCAAATTTGCAGTCCTGTATCATAATTTTCTGATCTTTTACGGACAGTACGGCCTCATCCAGTGGAGCATTTCTAAGGTCAATGCCTATCCCTATGCGCCACATATCGGCGATTACAGCATCTTTCTGGGCAGGTTCTTTAATATTTCCTTTGATGATGCTGCCATGCTGGTGATGAAAATATTTTTCTGTTCCAGCCTGTGTCTGTTTTTCGGTTTGTTTACCAGACTGAGCACATTCCTCTGTTTTATGCTCCATCTTGCCTTTATCAATACCGGCAGCGGGATTATTTATGGGGTGGAAGTATTTACGCAGCTCGCCTTGTTCTACGCTTTGTTTTTCCCCTTAAACACCACCTATTCTGCGGATATGGTGCTTGGCCTGAGCAAGTACAAAAAAGAATCTGTTGGCGCAGGAATCGCTATCCGGCTCGTACAATTCCAGATGTGTCTGGTTTATCTCTCTTCGGGAATTGAAAAATGTCTTGGTATACAATGGTTGAATGGCGAAGCGATCTGGCGCACCATGATGATGCCCATCTTTAAACACTATGACTTTTCATGGATGGCCGATTACCCCTATATTCCACTCATTATCGGCCTCTCCGTGCTGATTGTAGAGATCGGCTACGTCGTCTTCATGTGGATGAAAAATGTCAGGGTCTGGTGGCTCGGCATGATCATCGCCCTGCATTTAGGTATAGGAATATTTATGGGGATGTGGTTTTTCGCCCTGGTGATGGTCTTCCTTAGTGTTTTTGCCTTTGGCGACGATGTCATAAAGGATACAGGGCTAAACACTTAATGTATTCAGCCCTGTCTGCCTTACGACTTACTTTTTCTTTGGTTTTGGAAATACCTGATTGGTCTTAGCCCACTGTTGCCATAAACCTTTCAGTTCAGCAACTTTAGAAGGGTTTGAAGCAGCAAGGTCATTCACTTCAGTCTTATCTTTTGAAAGATCAAACAGATGCCATGTACTATCATTGCTCAATGATACCAGTTTCCAGTTTCCGGAGCGTGCATAACGGGCTCCAAAGTGTTCGTTAAACAGCGTATGATGACCCGTAACAGTCTTCCCTGCAAATGATGGCGCAAGACTGATACCTGTAGTAGGCAGGATATCTTTTCCTTTATATTGTTTAGGATACTTCGCACCCGCCAGTTCAGCAAACGTAGCCATGAAATCCATCACGTGTCCCACCTGGTTGCTGTATCCTCCTTTTGGAGCAGTAATACCTTTGGGCCAGTAGGCGATCATAGGCGTATGTATACCACCTTCAAAGGACTCTGCCTTGGCATATTCGTATGGAGTATTGGCCACATTTGCCCAGATTTTACCGATAGAACTGTAGGTAGTCTGCGGACCTGGCATCGCTTGTTTTTCTGTGGCATAGACGATTGGAGAACCCGTTCTCGTTTCGCTCGGGCGGTCGAATCCCGGTCCGTATGCGGCAGCATTTTCAGGACTCGCACCATTATCTGAAAGAAACACAATGATCGTATTATCCAGTTTTCCCGTTTTTTTAAGCGCATCGATGATTCTGCCGATTCCCTGATCCATACGGTCGATCATCGCCGCATGTACCGCCATTGCTTCGGCATCCCAGCCCTGGGTAGGATTATCTTTCCAGCTCGTACCACGTTCAGCTGCCGAAGAAAGTTTAGTCGTCAGCGTATCAATCAGACCCAGCTTAGCCATCCTCTTGTATCTGGCTTCCCTGATCGCATCCCAGCCCACTTTGTAAGTGTCTTTGTACTTCGCGATATCTTCTGGTTTAGCCTGCAGTGGCCAGTGCGGCGCATTTTGTGCTACGTACAGAAAAAACGGTTTGTCAGATTTGCTCCATCCGTTGATGTAAGCTACAGCGGTATCATTGATTGCATCTGTCTGGTAGTAATCTTTTGGTACTTCTTTGATAGGTTTGGTGCCACTAACCAGGCTAAAGGGATCAAAGAAATCCACTACGCCCCAGATCGTTCCGAAGAACTGGTCAAAACCGCGGCTTGTAGGGTACTGTGCGATCGGAGAGAAATCACCATAATCCTTGTGGTGGTTTAACCAGGCCAGTTGTTCTTTAGGATCCTTTTGAACAATCGTATTCGATACATGCCATTTTCCTGACATCGCCGTCTGGTATCCTGCGCCTTTCAGCAGCTCTGCGATAGTGATTGTGTTATCGGCCAGTCGGCCAAGGTAGCTTGGTAATTCCTCAGCTTCAGTCATCTTCCCGATTCCTGCCTGCTGGTTATAAAGACCCGTCAGCAAAGAGGCGCGGGTAGGGCAGCACCTCGAAGTATTGTAAAACTGTTTAAATCTCACGCCATTTTTGGCGAGGAAGTCGAGATTAGGCGTGTTGATCTCACCACCATAACAACCCGCATCAGAGAAGCCCATGTCATCGGCCATAATCAATACGATATTCGGGCGAGGCTTTGCTGCCGGCGGCTGCACAATAGTTTTACCCGTTTTAAATGCCGAGAAGGACAGCAACAAGATCGCGCCCGCTCCCGTGACAGAAAGAAAAATATTTCTGGTTTTGTTCATTTTGATTGTTCTTTTGTTCTTCATTCAATTCTTATTTTTTCTCGTTGAGTGATTTAATCACCCTGATTTCATCTTCGCTGAAAGGTATTTTGTCTGTTCTGTAAATATCATGGAACCACAATTCTGGTTCTTTACCACTGGCAACAGGCGTATCCCATGCAAAAATCGTGTTGGTCTTTCCGGCAACGAAACCCCAGTTGATAGCGCCAACATTTTCATTTTTCAGCATCGGCAGGATCGTCTGGAACAGACTGCCGTTGCGTCGCGCCATGTACTCTGTACAAACCAGCGGGCGTTTATACTGCTGCAATTCCTTAACGCGGTCCAGATGGCGGTCGACATACCCATATTGATGATAAGTGATGATATCAGAATTTTCCAGCTGAACCTTGTTCAGGTTCGCAAATTTATCTTCGAACCTCCATACGCCTGCCGTTAAGGGCTGACTGGGTCTGATGGCCTGAGCCCAGGTAAACACTTGCTTTAACAAACTCAGACTTTTATCTACATAACCCTTGTTTCCAGGCTCATTGTAGAGGTCCCACATCGCAATTCGCTGATCATCTTTAAAGGTCGTGATGATATCTTTTACGTAATGCTCCAGCATCTTCAGGCTGTCCGCGTTATTTCTGATATCCGTTCCCGGATCCTGAACCCATCCGCTGTTGTGGACTCCCGGTTTCGGCGCAGGCTGTTTTCCCGGGGCATACTGAGGATTCCAGCAATCGTCAAAGAACACCAGAATCGTCTTTATTTTATGCTTGTCGGATATCTTCAGATACTCGTTTATCCTTTTCTTGAATCCCTCTTTATCGGAAGTCCAGGCCACATGGTGCAGAAATACCCTCATCGTGTTAAAGCCCAGTTCTCCTGCCCATCCCAGTTCTTTATCAATCCCTGCGGGATCAAATGTATCCGCCTGAAACATTTCCAGCTGATTGATCGCAGTTGCGGGCTGGTAATTACATCCCGTCATCCAGGGTTGAGATTTGTACCACTGTACTGCCTTTTCTTCGGTCCATCGTTTCTGTGCTATGGCAGAAACAGAAAGAATCAGTCCTGCGAGAAGCAGTAAGGTTTTCTTGTGTTTTATGAAGCTCATGATCAAATATATCGATTTAGTATCCGGTATTTTGTGTACATAATTTATTCGCATCTATTTCCGATTGCGGGATAGGGAAGAGCACCCTGTAGTCTCTGGCATTGCTGATACCTCTGGCTGTGGCGTCAGAAATCAGTTTACCCTGACGGATCAGATCTTCGCGGCGTTTACCCTCTGAAATAAACTCCCATCCGCGTTCACGCAGGATCGCATCGCGGAAAGCATCCTTTCCGGAAAGATCTGCGAGCGAAAGCAAGGGGATGCCTGCGCGTTGGCGGATCTGATTGAGGAGCCCAAGACTCTCAGCGCTTGGCCCCGATAATTCATTCAAAGCCTCTGCACGCGTCAGGAGGATATCTGCATAACGCAATACAGGAACATCAGTACCGCTGTTGTTGCCCACTGTCGCATTGTCCCAATACTTGAAGCTGCGTGCATTATCACCTGTAGATAAGTCTACAGTCACATTACTCGTGTTTACATAGCTGGTCAGAATTAATGAACGTCTTTTGTCTGTTGCCGCAATCGTATTCGTGAAAGCCGTTCTGAGGCGGTACATCGTTGCGAAGTTTGACATCGAGGAGGTGTAGTTGTAGGCTGGAAATTGTGGGCTGCTTTTATACGCCGGAGGAAGAGCTCCCGCCTGGAACCAGTTACCGAAGGGATCTTCGGGTCTGCATTGCAGCGCCAGTATGATCTCCCTGTTACGCTCATTTTCTACCCGGAACAGCCCGTCGAAAGCAGCAAAGAGCTGATAGTAAGTGAGATCAATGATCATCTTTGATGCATCCGCAGCTTTCTGCCACTGCTTGGTATTCAGATAAAACTTGGCGAGAATCGCATAGGCGATACCCTTGTTATAGCGGCCGAAATTTGCCTCCGTTCCCGGGGCAGGCAAATCCGGAAGAGCGGCAGTGATTTCAGTTTCTATGAGGTCCAGCATCTGCTGATTGCTTGCCCTGGCCAGGTTTCCCGTTTGTGTTTCCGGTGTTCTGATCGGTACCGGGCCAAAGTTATTGTACAGGTTGGCATAAGCCTGCGCCCTGATCACACGTGCTTCCGCGAGGTATAACTTTTTCTTGGCATCGGTGGTATTTACGGCAGCAATGTTGCCGATTACACTGTTGGCATCACGGATGGCCCTGTAATTTGGAGCCCAGATATCATCAAAAAACGTTGCCGTTGAAGGGTCCCAGGTATAATTGATAATCGTGAGCAGTCCGCCATTTTCGGCTCCGCCAGTATCGAAAGCTACATCGGTACACATTTCGGAATCGTTGATTACCCAGCGGGAGTTCGTTTGCGTCTGGGATTGTGCGTATGCGCTGTAGAGCACAGATTTGATACCTGCATCGGTAGAGAGTACAGTCTCTGGGGAGAATTCTG
Organism: Pedobacter sp. MC2016-15; assembly: GCF_026239695.1. Classification (GTDB taxonomy): domain Bacteria; phylum Bacteroidota; class Bacteroidia; order Sphingobacteriales; family Sphingobacteriaceae; genus Pedobacter. Next base: position 436,036 of record NZ_JAPIVS010000005.1, read on the forward strand.
AGTTTGGTGATACTTCAAGCGTTTTTTCGCATGAGCTGAAGCTGAGTGCTGCTGCGGAAAGTACCGTTGCTATATATAATTTTTTCATGTCGGATTAGAATTGAAGGTTAACGCCTAAGCTATACGTTCTTGAGAGCGGGTAGGAGTTATAGTCTACTTTCAGAATATTGTCGCCCACTGCATTTGCTGCGGGATCAGATCCTGTATATTTCGTCCAGGTGTGGAGGTTCTGTCCATTGGCGAAGACATTGAGACTGTTGATGAACTTGTTTTTTGGGATCGGGACCCTCACCGAAAGCTGGATCGACTGCAGTCTCAGATAAGACGCATCTTCTACCGTTTTCGTATTTACTTGTCGCGCACCCTGTACATCACCGGTCACAAAAGAAGGGAATTCATTTGTAGGGTTTTCTGGCGTCCATCTGTTCAGATAGGGTTCTGCGAGTTTATTTCTTCTTAAATCCACCGGGTAAAAAGCATCAACAAGACTGCTGTTGAGTAAATTAGCGCCATGTGATCCTTCGAGAAGAACGTTTAGCGATACCGCTTTGTAAGTCAGACCCGTATTGAAACCATAATAGAAATCCGGCATTGATTTGCCGATGATGCTCCTGTCCCGGGCATCAATAATCTTGTTGCCATCAAGGTCGCGGTATTTGATATCTCCAGGTCGTACTCCCGCCTGTGCCTGTGAGAAATCGTCTCCGGTTTGCCAAACGCCATCGACAGTATATCCATAATAGGAACCAATAGACTCACCAACTTTAAGGATACCTATAGAAGTGATGTTACCCGCACTGCCGTAGATCACCTGACTAAGATCACCCAGTTTCAGCACTTTGTTTTTAATCGTTGTCAGGTTAAATCCTGCATCCAGTTTAAAGTCGCCTTCATTGATAACCGCAGCTTTCAGCGATACCTCAAATCCAGTGTTGCGCATGCTGCCTACGTTTTGTGTTTGTGTAGGAAAACCAGTACTGGCAGCCTGAGGAATATCATAGATCAGGTCTGAGGTCTTTCTGTTGTAGTATTCCAGACCCCCGCTCAGTCTGTTGCTGAACAAGCTGAAATCCAAACCTACATCCAGTTGGTTGGCAGATTCCCATTGCAGATCTGCATTCGCGCTTCGCGAGGGGTTCAGACTGCTGTATCTTGTACCATCGAAAACTGCATTTCTGCCGGCAGAGTAGGTGCTGTAATAGATATAGTTGGCATTTGGCTGGTTCCCGGTAAGTCCGTAACCCACCCTAAGTTTTAAATCACTCAGCACCTTGCTGTCTTTCAGGAAATCTTCCTCATGAATTTTCCAGGCCAGTGCCGCAGAAGGGAAGTAGCCAAACCTTTTGTTGGGCCCGAACCTCGCTGAACCATCCGCACGGAATGAACCTGTAAGCAGGTATTTTCCTTTGTAAGTGTAATTCACGCGACTCAGAAATGACACCAGGATATTCTCCTGCCTGTTGTTGCTCACCCCGTTTAGCGTATTGTCGCCCGTTCCCAGACCATCATACGCCAAGTCTGGCAGTGCGAATGAACGCGAATTTGCTGTTAGTGAACTGGAAGTATAACGCTCATATGTAGAACCCGCAACCGCATTCAAGCTATGGTCGCCAAATACCTTGTTATAATTAATTGTGGCCTCACCCAGATAGTATCCAAGTTTTCCATTTCTCTGCTCTGCAAACCCATTATAAGATGCGCCAGTCAGGGTAGATGGATCGATCCAGAAGTAACGCTGACTATCATTCAAATCCACACCTGCCCGCACTTTTGCCGAGAGGGAGGGAACAAAAAAGTACTCCGCATAAATATTTCCTATGGTTCTGTAGGTATCTCCGTTTCCGTACTGACCATTGATTACCGCCAGGGGATTGTCCATAGGGTTCATCAGTGCTGAACGGTTGTATCCTCCGTCAGCAGTATAAGGTGCAGCCGTAGGATCATAGTTTTGCGCCATATAAAGCGCACTCGCATTGTCGTTTAATCCTACACCCGTCGCATTGTATTGGTCGCGGCTGTAAGAAGTTTCCAGACTGATGCCGACCGCGTATTTTGAAGCTACGGAATTTTCAACGTTTACCCTTCCGTTGTAGCGCTTGTTACCGGAGTTGAGCATTACACCTTCCTGGTTATAGTAACCTGCAGAAATGTAAAACTTCGTATTGCCGCCACCACCGGAGAAGGAAAGGTCGTGACTCTGTTGTGTCGCATTCCGCAGGAGGAGCGACTGCCAGTCGGTATTTGCATTGGGACCCGTTACGCGCTGATTGGAGAGTCCTCCAAGATCGATGATACCATTGATGGCGCTGGTGTATTCATCGCCAGTCATGTAATCCAGCACGCGGGTGGCCTTTTGCGTACCAAACTGGGCGTTGTAGCTCACTTTAAGTTTGCCTTCCGTTCCCTTTTTTGTGGTGATGATCACTACACCGTTTGCACCCCTTGAGCCATATATCGCTGTTGCGGATGCATCTTTGAGGATTTCAATAGAGGCAATATCTGCGGGATTAAGCGTATTCATCCCGGAACGCAGATTGGGATTGGAGGTGGTACCACTGGGTGCAGAAGCGCCTACAGCAACCCCGTCATTTACGGGAAGTCCGTCGATAACGTATAAAGGATTGTTGTTTCCGCTGATGGAAGTGATACCTCTGACCTGTACGCTCAGTGCAGCTCCAGGTTCTCCGCTTTTCTGATAGATCTGGACACCAGCAGCTCTACCGATCAGCGCCTGCTGAACGTTTGTTTTTTGTCCCTGGTTGAGATCGCTGCTTTTCAGAGAAGTTACCGATCCGGTGAGGTCGCTTTTTCTGACGCTTCCATATCCAACTACCACCACCTCATTGAGGTCAGAGGTTTCGGAAGTCAGGCTCACATTAATGGTAGTTCTGTTGTTGACAGGAACCTCAAGCGCTTTAGATCCCACATAGCTGATCTGTAATACCGCATTTGCGGGAGCGTCGATACTGAAATTTCCATTGGCATCAGTAATGGTTGCGGTAGTCTGATTTTTAACTTTCACAGAAGCACCGATGATGGTGATGCCCTTTTCGTCTGCTACAGTACCTTTGATTTTGATGTTTTGCGCGAAAGCGGAATGAGTGACTAGCAGACCAGAAAGTATCATTATGGTCTGTAAAAACAGCTTGGTGAGGACTTTGTTTATGCCCCCGCGATAACGTGCAGCCCTGTAAAAGCTTTGCTTTAAGGCTTTGAGTGGTTGTTTCATTTTTTAATGGTGGTTGAAGCTTGGTTATATCCTGCCCCTGCCAATCTGTATCGTGCAGATTGGTGTGGTTAGAGCAGTTTGATTTAAGGGTTTTGCTTATTTCTCTACAGCTGTTATGGTATAAATCAACAACATCTGGCTTTTGGGTTGCCTGAGAAAGTTTCTGTGGAGGAAAGTGGGGTTTCTTTGTAAAATCTTTTCATATTCGAATGTATTAGAGCCAAATATATAAAAAGAATGGTATCTCTACGGTATTAGTAGTCTAAATAATTGTAACAGCGATGCAAAAATCTTTAAACTATAGCGGGACAGTTTTACCGGTTAATGTAGTGGGAGAGAAATCTGAAACTCGAAATGTTTGTCATGATAACCGCAGTTCCATCATCCTGAGGCTTTATTTGCAGATCAATTAGTCCGGTTCTTCTTTTCTCCACTTTGGTGTCAGAATAATGCGTGTGCATCACATAATGATACTTGCCCTCGTTGTCCTGGAATAAGTCGCCATGCCCGGTTCCATTATGGCCTACATTGTTTCTGCTGATGATTGGGTTGCCCTGATACTTTGTCCATGGACCTCTAGGAGACAGCGAAGTGGCGTAACCTACTGCATAATCTTTACTTCTGAAATCGTTGGCAGAATAGATCATGTAATAGTATTTTCCACGTTTAAATACTGTGGGACCCTCAGTTACCAGCCATTTCGTGTTTTCTGTGTTTTCCCATTGCGCAGAGGCTGATATACAGAGTTTCGCAGTTCCCGGTATGACATCATTTAAATAGGAATCCATTTCAGATACGAATATTTTGTTGCCCTCCTGCAATTTTACATGGTACAGGAATGGTTTGCCTTTGTCATCAAAAAACACAAAAGGATCGATCTGTTTTCCTGTTCCCGAGATTGCCTTTGGCGTATCCTGAGTGAAGGGACCGAGCGGACTGTCGCTCTCGGCAATCGCAATCTGCTCATTGGCAGTGTAAGCCATGTAGAATTTTGCGCGGTATTTAAAGACTTGTGGTGCCCAAAACCCTTTGTCGCCAAAAGCATCTCCCTTTGCCAGTGCAAAACCATCTTTTTTACCCACAGGGCCAGTCCAGGATGTCAAGTCTTTGGACTGATAAACAAGGAAACCTTTGTCGCTGCTGGTACCATAGAGGTAATAAGTTCCTTTATCATAAAATATAGTAGGATCTGCCAGATTTAAGGATGATGGGGTATTTCTATTCTGCTTCAAATAGCCGTAAACAGACAGCACAGTCAAGGTCAGCGATATCAATAAAAGTATAGACAGTTGATTTGATCTCTTTTTCCTGGTCATTTTAAAATTTCCCGCCTTTCTGCATCCTTACGGATATTCTGCATTGATCTAAATTATATAAATTCGAATAAAAATCGTAGCATTACACTTTATTTTATTAAACATCTATGGCCACAGATATTACAAAAGTCTTCAAAAAAAAACAGTCAGCTATTTTAGAGCGCTGGATTAAAAATCAATTAGCCAATGAAGGTTTGCGGGATGACCTGATGAGCAATGAAGATTTGCGTGCTGATTCAGAGGAATTGGTTGCTGCCCTGGTAAGCAGCCTGAATGAAAAAACATTACTTGACTATGAATCTTCGGAATTTGATCATGTCATTGAAATCCTGAGTGGAATTTCTATTTCACGTGCAAGACAAGGCTTTTCTCCGCGTGAAACAGGAGCATTTATTCTGAGTCTGAGAGAAGCATTGATTGAAGTCTTACAGGAAGAGATCAAAGATACAAAGGAACTTATGGATACCAGTTTAAAACTGTATCGTTTACTGGATCACCTGTCAGTTATAACTTTCGAAACCTTTATCAAAGGCCGCGAAGAAGTTATCCTCCGTCAAACGGATGAGATTACCGAAATTTCTACACCTGTGATTAGGGTGTGGGATGGAATTTTAGCCTTACCAATTATTGGAACACTTGACAGCGCGCGTACCCAGGTAGTTATGGAAAGCCTGCTAACAGAGATTGTTGAGTCGGGCAGCAGTGTTGCGATCCTGGATATTTCAGGCGTTCCAACCGTAGATTCCCTGGTTGCACAACACTTACTGAAAACAGTTAGTGCTACCCGCCTGATGGGTGCAGAGTGTATCATCAGCGGTATCCGTCCGGAAATAGCTCAGACCATCGTGCATTTGGGAATAGACCTGTCATCGATAGTGACCAAAGCATCAATGGCAAGTGCATTACAATATGCATTCAGGACACTGAAATTGGAAGTGAGGAAAACTGTAGTTAAATCGATCTAGTAAATTCTATGGAGAGAATACCTATTTTGAGGATGGGTCAATTTTTACTTGTAACCATACAAGTGGATTTATATGACCGGCTAGCCCTTGATCTTGAAGCTGACCTTGTGAAGATGGTGAGCAAAACCGGAGCCCAGGGCATTTTGATTGATATATCTGCAGTTAGCATTGTAGATTCCTTTATGGGACGCATTATTGGCAATATCGGTGTGATGTCGAAGTTGCTAGATGCTGAAACAGTTGTTGTAGGCATGCAACCAGCAGTAGCCATCACGTTAGTGGAGCTGGGCTTGCCCTTGAAAGGTGTGTTCACCGCTTTAAATGTCGAGAGAGGCATGGATCTGTTAAAGTCAAAGATTCAAATAATTGAAGAAGATATAATAGATCCCGATGATGATTACAGCACTGATCTCTCTTAATAAAGACAACATGTCGGTGATCCGGGAGCAGGATGTTGTTCCTTTCCGTAATCGCGTTAAAGAACATGCAGTGAAGATAAAGATGGGGCTTGTTAACCAGACCAAACTCATTACTGCAGCGAGCGAACTGGTTCGTAACATGTTGCGATATGGTGGTGGCGGTGAGGTACTTATTGAAGTAGTTTCGCGTGGCCGTGACAATGGGATAAGGTTAACATTCAATGACAAAGGTCCTGGTATTGCGGATATTTCATTGGCAATGAAGGATGGTTTCACAACCGGAAAGAGTTTGGGTTTAGGTTTGCCGGGTACCAAAAGATTAGTTAACGAGTTCGATATCAAGAGCGAATTAGGTAAAGGTACCAAGGTGACCATAGTAAAATGGGTTAATGGTTGACGCTACACATAAAAGCTTCAGTGCTTCAGATCGCAGTTATTTCGCTATCATTAAGAAAGAAATTCATAACCTGGCATCCTCGCTTAATTTTGACCTGCACCGTATTGCAGAACTGGATATCATCGTTGCAGAGATTACATCAAACCTGCATAAATATGCTAACGGTGGTGAGTTACTAGTGGGCGGTTTTGAAGTTGATCAAAATTGTTATATCGAGCTTATATGCATCGATAACGGGCCTGGAATGACAGATTTAACTCGAATGATGAGTGATGGGTATTCCAGTTCCAGTACAATGGGACATGGGTTTGGCAGCATAAAACGCTTGTCAGATGAATTTGATATTTTCTCTTCAAAAGGCTGGGGTACCATCTTAGTTAGCCGCGTATTCAAAACGCCGATCGCTAAAAAAGTTAAAAAAGGATTTGAGATCCGGCCGCTGGTTGTTGCAAAACCGGGAGAAAGCACCAGTGGTGACGGATTCTATGTGAAAACAACGGCAGATTATATAAAGATATTAGTTGGAGATGGTTTAGGTCATGGTCCGGAGGCGAATCACGCGGTTAATGAAGCTGTAAAAGCTTTCAAGCAATGTCCGGAACACTCTCCTGTAGAGATATTGAGGTTTCTGCATACTTCGGTCCGGAAGACAAGGGGACTGGTAGCCACCGTTGCTGTGATCGATACTAAAACAAAACAAATGCGCATCGCCGGTGTGGGCAATATTTCAACCAAGCTTTCAGGCTTCCTGGCCAGCAAATCGCATTTATCCTATAATGGCATTGTAGGCCACAATATACCCAATACAATGAATGATCAGATACTTGATCTTAAAGAATATAATTTGTTAACCATGTGCTCTGACGGCATGAAATCAAGGTGGGACATTAATAGATTTCCGAGCTTAATTCGGGCTGATTTAAGTATCCAGGCGGCGGCAATTTATAAAGATTTCGCCCGTCTGACTGATGATATGTCTGTAATAACCGCTAAATTTTAGTTTCATGACAGAACTCGCTAAAATTACCTTAGAGAATGAAATGGACCTGACGCTTGCTTACAAGCGATCTATGTCTATTGCAGCTATGCTGGGTCTTACCTTATCCACACAAACGGCCTTTGCCACGGCCGTTTCGGAAGTTTGCCGGGAAATAATCGACAAAGCTACACAGGGCGTCGCGATACTCGGTACCACCAGTGATTCCGGGCGTTTTTTTATTACGGCAGCTATTGATGCTGAGGTAGATTCTGATTTCAACAGAAGATCTGAAGGATTTGAATATGCCCGGAAATTATTGCCGATGGTGGAGCTGTCTGTAAGCGGGACAAATTTAAAAATTGTACTCCAATTGGGTATTCCACGATCAAACCGTCTCGATCAGCATAAGATATTGTCCATCCGGCAACAAATTTTGGCTAATGGCCCTGTGAGTGCTTACGAAGAGGTGAAACAGCGTAATGCTACATTAGTGGATCTAAACCAACGCAGCGAGTTCGCTTTGGAGGAGGCTCAGTTAATTAATCAGCAGAAAAATGAATTCCTTTCCGTCGCCAGTCACGAACTGAATTCTCCGCTTACTATTCTGCGGTCTTACGCTCAGATTGCGCTGAAAATGAATGCGGACCCCAACTCAAAGGTAGCCGGGTATCTCGGCAAAATCGAAAACCAGACCAACAAACTGGTAAAGCTGGTACGTCAGCTGATGGATATTTCCAAGTTTGAACATGGAGATTTTAGTTATGATTTTCAGCCAGTTTCGATCAACCCATTTCTCCAGTCGAGCATGGAAAGTTTGAGCCTGCTGGTGGATAAACATTATCTTTCTTTACATCTGAATGCAGATACAGATGCAAAGGTCATGATAGATCTCATGCGGTTGGAACAGGTGCTGAGCAATCTGGTGGGGAATGCAGCTAAATATTCATCAGAAGGTAGTGCGATAAAAATCACTTTGGAACTTTCTAAAGATTATCTCAGGATTGCTGTAACTGATCAGGGAATTGGAATGACTGAAGAAAGTCAGAAGATGGTATTTGATAAATTCTACCGCGATAATCAGATTAAGAAGAAATATAGCGGACTAGGTATGGGCCTCTATATCTCTTCACGCATCATTCAGGATCACCAGGGATCACTCCAGGTAAGCAGTGAGATCGGTAAAGGATCCACCTTTTCATTTGACCTGCCAGTCATAGCTATGATCTAGGCTGGCATCAGGGTTGCTGCCAGTTTGTTGCAAGGGCTTTGTTAATTTCTATACTTTGATAGTTCAGCGTCAGTTTGTTTTTTCCGCTGGTCGTTGTGATGGTAAAAGGTAATGTAATACCGTCGACTGTCCTGTTATTGCTGTAGGTATTCGTCAGCTTGGTTTTACCGATCATGTAACTGTCGCCCAGGATCGTGTAATTTTTGTCGATCACGTACACAAATGTATGCCCGTCTATCTGGAAACCTATCGCATAACCGTTTTTTACGGCCTGCACCGTGCCTTTACTAAATGCGGCATTTGTTCCCTGTTGTAAACCCATCACGCCAATATAATCATTGTATTTCGCTTCTTCCAGTCGTTCAGTAGTGCTGGGGATCTTTTTTCCATTGCTCCATAACCATCCACCGGCAGGGCCGATTTGTTCTACGCCTATGAGTTTCCCCCGCTGGAACATCTCATTTCTGAAACGTTTGCCCACAACATCATTGTAAGAGATCACTGTGATCCCGCTGAACTGCGCTTTTACAGTATAAGTTTTCAGATTGTCTATAGCTGTACCTCCGTATCTTTTTCTCAGTTCTGTCAGGATTTGTGCTGCGTTAGGAAGTTTCGTATCTGTTGCGGTTGTAGTACTGGATTTACTTGAAGATGAAGTTTTCTTCGCATTCATATCCTCTGTGAAGTAAAAACTACCATCTATCACCGCCATTGTCTTGTTTTTAGCATCACCAAGACTGGCAAAGAAACTGTGCGTGGTTGTCGTGCCGTTATCATACTGCAGTGTCAGTACTCCATCTTTGATTGCGTATTTGCCACGTCCGTCACTTTTGGAATTGGTACCGCCGCCGATGTTATCGCCCGCAACTACAGTTGTAGATTGCCTGTCGGTAGTGAAATTCCCTGCTCCATCAAAGTTGAGTTCTCGTCTTGAACTGCTTCCTACATAGGTCGTTCCTGTCGCGATCCCGCCGCTTCCGTTAACAAACTTGAAGAGGAAGGAGCCTTTTGGCACTTTATTGTCCAGATCCATCTTGAACATGGTGTAAGAACCTGCATCCAGATTTCCTCCTTTGGTGATGGTAAGGTTGTCCTTGCTTCCTTTGGTATAGTACAGATAAACCTCAGAGCCTTTGATTTCATACTTTCCCCTGACAGCGGTTTTCCAGTCTTTTTTGTCGAGTTGATCGGTAAAGGTTTTGTCTTTTCTAAACAAGATCACTTCGTCTGTTCTGTTCATTCCTCCACCAAGAGGGTTGATACTTAATCTTACACCAGCATACACACCAGGGAAGGTGGTTGAAGACTGACAGGAACTGGAAAGTGTGATGGTGAGCAGGAAGAGCGTTTGTAAGATAAAGTAATGGAGCTTCATACAAATATGGAAATGGTTAAATGCTTCATTCACAGCAAAAACGATGCCTTGTGCCGATAATTGTTTCTTATTTATGCGGATGGTGTGTTCTTTTCGAAATTTTATTGATCTTTATATAAAACTAAAATGAAAACCCTGAGGTTAATTGATGCGGTTGTATTAAATTATAAACACATTCAATATGAATTCTTCCAAAGAAAACCCGGAAAATAAATTTGAGAATTTCCCGGCGATTGGCGGGCTAATGGTTTCTAAACTGGTTGTGGAAGAGCAGATGGAACCTCGATTCATGTATCGTGAAAAAAGCACGCGTCCGGAAGACAGTGGCTGGAGGATCTTTACGGGATTTGAAACTGAGGAATACAATGACGACCCCGACAACACGGGGATTTATAATCCGTCAACAATACTAAATATTGATCCTTCAATTGCGGATATCTTGCTCAAAGGAGTGGGCTCCGTTTATGAGAAAAATGAAGATGGTTCTGCATGGGATAAGGTATATGACTTCGAAATGGAGGATGATTATATGGTCACAAATCAGCTAACTGATAACTGGCAAATAGACATCAATAACTTGTTTGAGAGAAGGGTAGAGGAGAGCCGTGCTTTGCTGTATACCACCGGTGATAAGTCGGTAAGAATGACGATCTGGAATGAGGAAGGTAAGAGTAAAACGACGCTTTCTGCTGAGCAGCAGCAAAATATCGAGGGCAGAGATCAGACTGATGCTGAAACATTGGAAATTTTTGATTTCTCCGATACTGAAGTAGACAGGTTGGGCTACTTGATCCGTGAAGAAGATGGTGATAAAAGTTATGAGGTTATTTACGGATTCTCTATCATAGATAACCAGGTATTAGAGGCTGTGTTTTATTTTGATAACGAGGAAGATCTGGATTGGGCTATTGAGACTTGGAAAAGTATCAGATTGGTAGGTTAAATTTACCTTATTGATCAGCGGATGATCTCAGCACTTATCGTTCTGGCGTTATTCGTATCTTGTTCGTGTATTGCTTTGTATTCATGATGCGTTGGGAGCAGGTTGGAAGCATGTTGGAAAAGGGTTGCTTAGACTCAGGTCTAAGCAACCCTTTTCCAACATGCTTCCAATACATCCTTAAAAAATATACAATACTGGAGTAAATACGAACGATACACGAAGAAAGGATATGGAGTTTGTCTACTAATACAAGTCAAAATCACGAAATGTATTGCTAAATGATGGGCTTGTCATCAAAATTTTTACTTTTGAGACCTATTATTTTAGCCCTTTACATATTTTATGAACTTTTTTAGCCGCACAATGAGATCTTCTGTCTCAAATCTTATCCTCAAATCGTTATTTATCATTTTACCCTCTGCAACTTTCGCGCAGAACGCAAGCTACAATATTCAGGAGCTCGGAGCCAAGGGAGACAACAAAACAGTAAACACCGAGATCATCAATCAGACGATTGCCAAATGCTCCAGTGAAGGTGGGGGAACCGTGGTTGTACCTTCTGGCGTTTTTCTAACAGCTACAGTTTATTTGAAAAGCAATGTCAATCTTCATTTAAACAAAGGTGCTGTATTGAAAGGCGTATCTGATATGAGTCTCTATCATTCTTTTATTCCTGAGACAGACCTTACAAAATATAATACGATCAGTACCGATGGTAATAATTCCAATAGCGCCTACGACACCGAATGGATAAAAGCGCTGATTATAGCTCAAGGGGTAAATAAAGCTACTATCTCGGGAGAAGGCCATATCGATGGAGACCACGTTTTTAATGCTAAAGGCGAAGAAGGAATGCGTGGCCCGCACACCATAGTGATGGCAAACTGCAAAGACCTAAGGTTTGAAGATATTACGATTGAAAAAGCAGCTAATTATGCTATCCTGGCTTACGACCTGCACAATACGATTTTCCAGAAAGTACACATTCAGCAAGGCTGGGATGGAATACACATTCGTGGCGGCAAGGATATTCTGTTGAAGCAATGTGACCTGCAAACCGGCGACGATGCCATTGCCGGTGGATTCTGGGACAATTTCCGTGTAGAAGACTGTAAAATCAATTCTGCCTGTAATGGTATCCGTGTGATCATGCCAGTGAAAGGATTCTATGTGACGAACTCTTATTTTGGTGGCCCGGGAAAATATCCGCACCGTACTTCTGGCGCAGCGCACCGTACCAACATGCTGGCAGGAATTTACATTCAGCCAGGTGGATGGGGTTTGGTGAAAGGGGACCTGGAAGGAATCCGTATTTCAAACCTGAAGATGCATAACATGAATAATCCTTTCATATTTGAATTGCATCAAGGAAATAATGCTAATGATATCGTCGTTGAAAACATAAAAGCAGATGATATCAAAAATCCTATCGCTATACACAGTGATAAGGGGTTCTCATACAAAAACATTCTCTTTAAAAACATTTCTGTCCACTACGTCACTGACGCTAATACCAAAGCTCCATGGGCATTGGGCGCCGCAAATGTAGAGCAGCTGCGATTTGAAAATGTTAAGTTTTATGCAGAAGGCACCAAACCACAAACTGCTGTTCAACTGGATAACATCAAGTCTCCTTCATTCTCCAAAACGAATGTGTACAGCGCTGGTCATACAGAACAGGTTAGAATTGTTAACAGCGGGAAGATCCAGTAATCAACCCGCGCATTGTTATGCCGTGTTTTGCGAATTAAAATTGATCTAGCTTGTCAGGTTTAATATTAAGCGTCTTACAGACATCATACTCGTTGATGACTCCTTCATAAAAAGCGGTTTGGATCGTTGATATGAGCAGTGGAGAGTTTATTGGTTTGGGAGTAGAACCACGCTGAACAATGCCATCCTGTTTATCTAACTCTCGTCGGTTTTTTTCTTCTTCCACTCTGAGCCTAAACTGTTCATCAAAATCAGATTTGATCTGGTTATAGTTATTCGAAGAAATTTGCTTTTGATATAAGAGTCGGGTAAAAAGCGCTATTTTGCTAAGATGTGTATTTGCCGATATAATATCTATGTCACTATGATGATAATCATTGTTACCAGTTGCCATTCCAAGATTTTTGATAACTCCATCATATTCTCCAGCAAGAAAATAGTAAGCAAAATCATTACACCAACGCTCTACTACACTTAAAGTATCGCTGGCCATATTTTGTATATCAAGCTGCTCAACTTCTTCTTCATTCAGCAGATAATGTCCTAGTTCATGGGCAAGTGTGAAAATCTCCCGGCGGAAAGAAATCTGTTGCCTTTTTAGTACGATTACATTAGGATTCAGGAAAAACCCGTCGATATTTGCTTTGTCCTTTTTATTCCAGGTTTCCACAAATTCACAAACCAGAATATTGTACTCGGCAAGTTTTCCAATAAATGCCTTTAAAAAATCTTTGGGCACAGGACAGAATTTGGGATAAAGCAGTTTTCTGATGGTCGCGGCAATTTCTTTGGGATCTTGTTTACTGCTATATACTGGAATTTGTCTTTCCAGTTTTAAATCAGCAAGTTTCGCAATTCCTGAAAGTGAAATTTTAAACTCTTCAAACTGGTTCACAATGCGTTTTGCGCCTAAATTCAAATCCACATTGAAATTGGTCTTTCTGAAAAAGATACTGGCTTCCTTGTTTTGTTCCGGAGCTTTTGGATCAAGATAGAAATGTAGACCCTTGTTAAAGATTTTATCAATGCGCTTAAGATGACTTAATTTGACCTCATCGGCAGTAATTTCTTCTTCTGTGATTGGCTTGGCTAGGCCGTCGCTGATTATCGAAAGCAGATCCTGTATTGTCATCTTATAAAGAGACAGCAGGTACTGTAAGCGTTGTATGTTTTGCTCTACTTTCAATATTGATTTATGGTTAATCACAAAGTTAATTATTTATTCCAAATAGAATTAGAAATACTTCAGGGAGATTCGGTCTTATGCTCAAAGGAGGTTATCACAATTTGTGATAACCTCCTTTCAGTAACTTACAATTGAACTTTCTTTATTTTTCAGCTTGCAGCACCTCTTCCTCAGCGAAACTTTCTTCGAGGATCATTCCGCCAATAGTCACATTACTTAGCGCGCCCGTTCTAAACCAAACCCTGAGTTCAGATTGAGATTGATGAATCTCTATGACCTGCCCATCACCATTTAATGCAATCATAGGATAGTAACCGTCATCATAGTTTTGGCTGTCAGACCAATCAACACGGTTGGCTGCAGCTATCAGGTTACCTGTTTGATACCACAGTCCAATCTTAGCTTCTGACTGGTGCACAGCTAACACACGACCATTATCATCAAGCGCTATGCCTGGATAATAACCCTTATCGCATTTAGAGCTTGTTCCCCAGCTAATAGTTTTATCTGCATTGATCTGACCTACTGACGACCAGAAAGTGGCAGTAGTATTCGATTGATGTATTTCTACCACCTGGTTATGGTTGTTAATAGCCACTCGAGGATGTATTCCGCTACCTTCATACTCATGGCTGTCACCCCAGTCGATCCTATCTGTACCTACAATTCCTACCCTGTAATATAACTTGGTAGCACCAGATCCCTGATGAACTTCTACAGCATAGTTATTGTTATTGATGGCAATGCCTGGATACAATCCTGAATCGTATTTTACACTTCCTTTCCAATCTACATTGTTGTCACCGAGCTGACCAACATGATACCACAGGGTGGAAGCAGACTGTGATTTATGAACTTCAACTGCTAAACCATTGTCGTTGAGTGCCACATCTGGTCCCCATCCCTGATCATACTTATGGCTGTCATTCCAGTTTGCAGTCACAGAACCGCTTCGGTACCACAAAGCAAGTTCCCTGTGCGATTGATGAACCTCGATACTTCCGGACCTGCTCAAGGCTACAGCTGGCGAAGCACCCTGATCGTGTTTTTGACTTCCTCCCAGCGTAAGCAGGGGATAAGCGTAATAAGATGCGTAATCCACTACCAGATACATATAATCGTTAATTCCACAGACATTATATGCGATCCAGAAGTATCCATCTTCGCCCCATCCTGTTCCCCATGAATTCTTACACTTCCAGGCTTGTAATTGCTCACTGTAACCTACTACTGATACAGCATGATAACCTTCTAAATTTGTACTTGTTGGCGAGTAAACTCCTTTTTTATAGGAATAGAAATCGCTGTAAACGGCGAAGGTGGTTACCAATGCACCTCTGCTGCTCAACCATTCTTTCATGTAGTCGGTCGAGGTTGTTCCCTGATAAGTTTCAACTTTTGTACGTAATTGTGATTCGTCTGAATGTACATTGCAGGTTTGATTACCGGCATCATAAGGAAAAGCATTCCATGTGATGGCACCTGTAGATTTGCAGTAGTCCAAAGCCTGGCTTACCCATGTACCAGTAGCGCAATCACCTCCGCATCCGCAAAAGAATACATCTGCTGGTGAAAGTCTTGGCAGCGCATAGCCACCCTCGTCATTTTGTGGTAGTTTGGTCTGTAATCTTAAGGTGGTTTCTAAGGTTGCTGTTACAGCAAATGCGACGCAGGAGCCACATTGCCCCTGGTCTTCAACGGGGTTAACATAGTTGGATCCGGCCATGTTTGTCAGATCGCTTTCTTCAGGAAAAGAAAAATCAAGTTTTTGATCGGTGTCATCTACTCTTTCTTCTGGTTCGGGAATACATCCCAGGCGAAGACGACGCGCCGAATCAGATAATTTGTTGATAGAGGTCGGACCGGCTTCCCAGTTCGCACCGTTTGACTTTAATTCTTCCTGGAGCCTTTTAAGCTCGTTTGAGTTTAGTGCCATACATTAATAGGGTTTTAAGATTTGGTTACAAAGCTTCAAGATTTAGCGCTTTGTAGATAGCCCATTTGACCCAAAAACGTCTGGCTGATAAATATTTAACCTCTATTCAAAAAATCATCTGTGATCCTTCCGGGCTTCAAATTTTGTTCAGTTTCTTCATAGAATTTTGATATTATTAGAGAGTGGTTTCTTAATTGACTTCTATTTCGCTTTCTCCTTTAAGCTCCTGATAGAGCATTCCTTCATGCGCTAGCTCTTCAATTTTCGTTACACACATTGCCCTAACCAGATCCACAAAAGAAGATACCCGGTCAAACAATATCTGGGCATCATGCGCGGAAACCGAAAAACCATCACCATAGCGGGAGCCGGAATAACTTCTCAATAGTAAGTTAAATACTTCTTCGTCCTGCGGACTTCCTGTTAGAAATGTTTTAATTGGCCTGTCAGAAAAGGAACAACATAAGCACAACATGCGCAGCAGATTGTGGATTTCAGAACGGTATGCCAGGTGAACTCTGAGCAGCAGAATACAGCATTGTTCAACTACCTGATGAAGCATGAAAGTGCATACATTGAAGTCCTTACTGTTTAGACATTGAGATGCTCCACGGAAGAATCCTTCAGCCAGCGGCATACGGTGATCGAAATGTTTTTGTGCCTTTTGCGCTGAAAGAGTAGGTATAAACTTATTGCTGAAATCAAAGTGCGTCATACCATCATGGCTGTATAGTAGCTGGCCGCTGGTATAGACGGTCTTAAAAAACCTGTTGTTTAATTTAATTGCCTCTAATATGGTATCCCGGCTATGAGTAATAATAGAAACAGTACCATGGTTGTAATACACATTACAAAATTCCTGTACTTCATGATCAATACGGGTTGCAGTAGCTGTAACCATCAGTAGACAGTAATTACAATCGTAGTTGTTCTGATGATCTTTAAAACAACCATTTGATTCTAAAAGGTGGTTTGTTTTAGCGAAGCAGAAAAGCTGTAAAGGTTTAAATTTATCGACGAGACGCTGAACAAACTTTTTGAAATGGTATGTCTGCTGATCCGCTGCTTTTTGAATTTGCATTTCCATATATTCTCATTTTAGTTGGTACACACTATAAATGAGTCTTGATCGGATTGGCTGACACAATAAATGTGGGGGCTGCCAACCGTGGGAACATATAAAGTTTCTGACGCCTTACGTGACACGGAATTACAGCAGCCCCCACATCTATTTCGAAGCACAAATATAGTACTTCTACACATAGACATGGGTCTTTCCTGCTGTCTTGCATCACGGCGTCAGAATATGTTCCGCAAGACTCTGAATAATTAATTAGTTGTTATGTCATCAGTGTTTTGTAACAGTAAATCTATGTCATCTAAATTAACCTTAATATTTATAATAAAGAAATTTGTTTTTAAATTATTTAAGGGGCGGAGATCAAAGTCGTGATTTGTTTGGGTAGAATGATCCTTATCTTAGATCATGAATGGGGTAGTGGTAAATCCATTACTAAATCAGGGGCTGGTAGAGATTTTTAGTACATGAAAAAAGGCTTTGTAGTATGTTTAAAAGGCCTTCAGAAGACCTTCAGAAGGCATTGGGTAGGGGTTGGATAGCCCCTTGGGCTTTCGAAGGCCTAAAAAAGGCCTTTTAAAGGGCTTACAAGGCTCTTTTTAGGATTATTGATGGGTATAACCAGAATGCCAGAATTCCAAAATCAAAGCTGTTTCAATAGCCCTTCCTAAACATGATTGAGCAATATCTATCTTGGTCACGGACAACGATGTTTGATCTGGAATTTTTTTTAGTTTATCTTTGTAGGCAACTCGGCCACTGTCTATTATCCTCAGACTTTATGATGGAAATTGCAGTATTTCAAGTGCATGTATCGTTCGTATACTGGTCGTATACTGGTTTGTATTGGAACGGTGTTGAGACACTATTGGAACGGCGTTAGAACACGGTTGAGACGCAGTTGGAACGTACTTGAAACGGGTATAGACCTCTCAACGCTGTTCTAGAGCACTTCCAAGGATGTTTTAAGCCCTTTCCAATATACAACAGTATACGACCAGTACCTAAACGGTATACGATCCACATCACTAATCTACAGATGAAGGTTAAATTAGTCCTTTGGAAAATTAATATCCTCTTTCACCTGTTGTATTTGTTGCGTATGCCGATTGGTGTGAGCAGAAATAAGTAAGATCAATTGATACGCATCATAAGTGCCGATAGGTAGTACAGATACATGATTGCGCAGATCGTCCTTTGTATTTTTAACAAACAATATTAGCTTCTCACGATTTTCTTCAAAAGACTCCATTGCTTCATTCCATGTTTTATATGGCGAATTTGCCGGTTCTAAAGCTGAGAAAGTATTTGACTTGTGCGTACGGTCTTTCACGGCATTGATGAGCTCCCGATCATTAAATTTGATTTGTTCTCTTTTTTCAGGGTTTGCTGGTTGCTTCAATGATTCCTCCACTATCGCCCACAGCGTTGTTTCTGCCGCTGCAATATGTTTCACACATTCTTCGATACTCCATTTTTCGGTATCCCCCTTAAAAGTGATCTGGTTATTTTTCAGATTTCTGATAGCACGGAAAAGCTCTGACTTTGTTTCTTCCAGAAATTTTATGGCATCTTCCCTTTCTTGTGCACTGAGAGAATTTTGGTTAGTTGTAGCTGGTAATGTCATAGTATCTTTTTTTTGCTGGTTAGTAGTTTTTTGCTGGGCGTTGGCATCGAAGGTGACAAGGCACAATATTGAAAGTAAAACTTTGATCGTCGTGTTTCTCATGAGAATATTAGGCTTAAAATGTTTCTTATCACAAATGTATTGGCCAAATTTTAATTTCACGGGGTGTTATATAGACAACTTCATGGGTTGATTTGGACATTTCAAAGAATTATCTTTATCTAAAAACAAATTATATGAAACACCTGACCATTGTCGTTCCCGATGGAGAAAATAACCTGAGCAGCATAGTTGGCGCTCTTAAAATATTCACAAGGGCAAATACCTATCAAAAAGAATCAGGCAGGAGAGAGGTATTTCAAATTGAGCTGGCGGGCACTTCGGATGAAGTTGAATTCTATGGTGGATTGTTCATTGCCAGACCAAATAAGCACATCACTGACATCCGTAAGACTGACCTTGTCATCATACCATCACTCAATCATAATTACCAGGAAGCAATAGAAGCTAATGGAAAGTTGATAGATTGGATTGGTAAACAATATCGCAATGGCGCCAGCATTGCCAGTATATGTACTGGTGCATTCCTGTTGGCAGAAGCGGGATTGCTGGATGGGAAAAGTTGTTCAACCCACTGGTCGGCGGCTGATCGGTTAAAGCAGCTATATCCGAAGATCGACTTACGAACAGACCAGCTGATTACGGATGAACAGGGTATCTACACCAACGGAGGCGCATATTCATTCTTGAATTTGATACTTTATCTTGTCGAAAAGTACTATGACCGTGAGACCGCGATCTTTTGCTCAAAGGTTTTTCAAATTGAAATGGACAGGAACAACCAATCATCTTTTATCATTTTCAACGGACAGCGGTTACATGGTGACGAAATGATCAAAGATGCACAGGCTTATATTGAAGGTAAGCTGCAAGAAAAAATTTCCATCGAAGACCTCGCAGCCACCTATGCCATTGGCAGGCGAAATTTTGACCGTCGTTTCATCAAAGCCACAGGAAATACACCTAACGAATACGCACAGCGGGTAAAAGTAGAAGCTGCAAAAAAAGCTTTTGAGACAAGTCGAAAGAGCATTAACGAAGTAATGTACGAGGTCGGTTATTCCGATCTTAAGGCATTCCGTGAAGTATTTAGGAAAATCACCGGGATGTCCCCGCTGGAATACCGGAACAAGTATAACAAGGACGCCATGTATGGTTAGTTCAAAGATTGTATATCAGGGATACTTTTAGCTTTTTAAAGTAAGATGTTAAAAATGGTGAATGTTAAGTGATATAAGTAATTTCCCTTTGAGTCAATTGAACCATTTATGAGCCAATTGGAACGTAAACAGTTCCAGTTACTCTTGCCTTTGATTTCCTATATACTTTTCTCGAAGCTTGCTCGTAGTGAGTGCGTACTGGGTACGATCTGCCTACAATCCACCTCCGTTTATTGGGCTAAAAAACGCTGGTGGACCGTAGGCAGTAGGCACTCATATCGCTATCACCCCGAGCAAGCCTCCCGTAAACATCGACTCTAACGGATAATAAACTAGCGGAACTCCTCAGCAAGTATCTGAATAGAACCTGAAATATGATATTGACAAATTGAAGTAAGAGAATGTATTCTCAAATAACAGGATTCAGTTTGTTGATCGGTATCGCGATTTTATTTGTGAGAAAATGTTAACTATTTTTGAGTATGAATACGGCAGTCCAAAACAAACAATCATTACTATACTTACTGAAAGCCAATGGCCACAAGTTAAGATCTTTTGGTGTTTTGAACATGAGTTTGTTTGGATCATTTATCACTGGTGAAATTCATCAAGCTAGTGATGTCGATCTATTAGTTGAATTCGACACGAAGCAAAAGAGCTATGATAATTTCATAGATTTGTCTTTCTTCCTTGAAGATCTACTAGGCAGGAGGGTTGAAATTATCACACCACAATCCCTCAGCAAATATATTGGCCCAAATATTTTAAAGCAAGTCGAACATGTTGCCTTCTAATGTTAGATGGTTAAAGCATATTTTAGATGAAACTCATTCGTACCTGATTTTACAAACGGACTAATAAGGACGATGTAATTAATTGATTCAATTTTTGCGGATCGTTAATCCATATAGTTTGCTGAATTATTTTTGTATGTATATTACAGTGTGAAAATTTTATTTTAATATTTTTATACATATCTAAAAGAAAATATAGTATGTAACTCATCTTAAAATCAAATAATAAAGAGAGTCTCGCTAAAATCGTCACATTAGCTAAAAAGTTAAACGTAGTGATTGTGAAGAAAGATGGTGACTCACAAAATACAAAAAGGGATGCTCTCATATTTCCTTCGTATCTCGTTCGTGTTTTGGTTTGTGTTGCTATAATACTGGGATATAGTTCCTTAATCGTTGGTGTATAGTTAGTATATCCGTTTGATATACCAACTATACACCAACAATATCCGAAGGATATCGCGACACAAAGCGAAATACGACCAATATACGAACAATACCAAAACAGTAAATGATCCTGATAAGATGTAAAGCATGCTAAAATTGCGACACCCATCCATTCTAAAACGGCTATAAATCTAGAAAACCTAGATGATACTCAGTTACTTGCTCGGGTAACCTTGCCTAGATCTCTACTCTATACTAAAACAATAAACGATTAGTACTTATACGGTATACGATCTTAAAAAGTGATTATTTAAGCTAAGTCACTATTCCGATCCATTCTTAATCTGCTAGTAATTACGAATTCCTACAAAATCTGCATCCCATTTAGCCAAGGCTCGACTAACCTTGCTTTGATTTTCGCTGTACTTTTAACGAACTGCCGGCATGGACAGATTATTTCGACAAGTTTTGGCTTTCTAAACTGAAAAAGTTAAAAAAGGTGAATGTTAAGTGATATAAGTAATTTCCCTTTGACTCAATTGACCCAATTATGAGCCAATCAGAACGTAAACAGTTCCAACCCGACATCACCTTTCCTTATAAGACCATGTATATGAATAATTGGATAGCACGATTGGAGGATTTTATTACATGATAGGCAATGTATTGTTGCAAAATGCAGATATAGTAATGTAACCCCTCCTAAAAATCGGACTGTTACTTATCATCAGAATGTTGCCACTGATTCTCATTAAAATGTTGCCACCTAAAATTACAATAAATCATTCATTTTCAAATCTTTCATCTTGATCGCTTGAATCATTTTGATCTCCATCTTTTCTAGGTCTGCCTCTTTTTGCAGGTTGTTTCTCCTCATTTCTGAATATTTCCTGTACTTCAAGGAGGTTTTTAACGCGATAGCTCGACCCTGTAACTTTCACAATCACTGCATGATGGACAATTCTGTCAATAATTGCTGATGCCATCACCTTATCACCAAACAGTGTTCCCCAGTCCTCAAAGTTCCTGTTTGTGGTGACGATTAAGGAGCCAGTTTCATATCTATGCCTGATGATCTCAAAGAAATCATCCATCCCATATTGAGGCATCTTTTTGAATCCCAGTTCATCGAGGATAAGCAGATCTGGCTTAAGATATTTCTGCATTGTATATCGGTAAGATCCGTCTGCACGTGATGAATAAAGTTTTTCCATCATTTCGTTAGTATGTACAAATAGGACTTTCATACCCTTTTTGACAGCCTCCAGACCAATCGCATTTGCCAAATGTGTTTTCCCAACACCGGGCTTACCCATCAAAATGATATTATTCTTTTGTGTAATAAACCTGCAGGATGCCAGTTCATGAATCATTCTTTTGTCCAGTTCAGGCTGGAAAGAAAAGTCGTAAGTGTCCAGGACTTTTTGAGAATTCAATTTTGACTCTCTTAATCTTGTGTGGTATCCATTCGCCTGTCGCCTGACCACCTCATCCTCTACGAGTAGCTCCAAAAACTCCAGGTAACTTATCTGGTTTTCTAAAGCATGTTTGTTACGCAGTTCCAGCCCATCTACCATCGAAGAGAGCTTAAGTAATCTTAATTGTGTTTTTAAAGCTTCCATATTGTTATGATTGATAATGTGTGAGATTGTCATATACGCTCAGATCATGTCCGAAACCTCCACTTTGGTCAAAGTTGCTTTCAGGCAAAGGAAGTTCATCCTGCAAATAAAGACCTGACTCACAAATTCTTTTAATATGCTGATAGCCTATGGCATTAAAACGCAGTGCTCTTTTACAAGCGCTATTGATAATCTGTTTGCTGTAGCTCTTTTGTAAATTCAGTATGCCTTTAGTCATTGTATGCCAGTACATTGGTCTTGTTTTTTCCAATTGAATGAACACTTCAAGGGTATCGGGCCCAATCGCTAACATGTGTTGATAGTATTCCTCTCTGCTGATATTTCTCTTTTCCTGGGGCCGATGCTCTTCCTGAGAGATGTATAAACCTATTGCATGACTAATGGCATGCATGGCGATTTTTGTGTAACCAGAATAGATCCGAAGCAGCGTTCCGTTGCTTTCCAACCTGACCTGCATTCCTGCAAACTTTGCCGGAACTGAATAGTAGTTATGGCGATAACAGATATGCGCCATTCTGCTTACCTTCCGTGTAGAAACATCTATAATCTGATACCGCCGAAGTGGCAATGGTAATAACGCCTGTTTTTCTACACTTGAAAAGATAGTTTCAGGAACTTTTCTGGTAGTACCATGGATGCGAGTATTACACACTTCTTCGTTCCAGACTTTAAGTTCACAAACTAGTTTATCATAATCTGAGCCACGAAAATTCTTTAAAAAGTTGTTTTTAACATATTTGATCGCTGATTCTACCTTCCCTTTATCTTCCGGCCTGCGTACACGGCAGGTAATGGGCGCGCTATTATAAAATGATAAAAAGCCAGCGTATTGTTCTTGCAAAACTGGCTCATAAAAATCAGGAGTTATCACGCCAGCTTTCAGATTATCCAGCTTAACAGTTCTGGGTACTCCACCAAAGTATTCAAATGCTTTGTAATGACATTCAATGAAGACGCTAATCTTTTGAGTAGTAACCAGCTGATAATATGCATAGCGACTATGGGAAAGGATCATTGCAAAAACCCATACTTTAACAGGTCTACCGTGTCGTTGAAAAAGTCCCATATAACCGAAATCCACTTGAGATTCTTCACCTGGTTTACTGTGCAAAGGCACATAAACTTCCTGTTTCTTCAATCTTTCGACCCAGCGGGCAACGCTGGGATAAGATATGGCTACGCATTTTTCTTGAACAAGTCGTCTATGAATGAGGATAGCGGTCAGGCCTTCCTCATAATATTCATTGATCAAATCTTTATAAGCATCCAGAGACTTCGTTCTGGTTTGTCCCACAGGATGATCATGCCCATTCTCCAGAGCAGTCTTGATCTTGGAGATCGTTCTCCGGCACATACCCAATTCCCTGGAAATCTCTCTGATAGATTTGCCTTGAGACAATAAAGTTTTTACAGTGTAATACATAGCCAATCCATACATCTGTGTCAGGTTTAGAGTTTACCTGACAAGTTAAACCATCAATGTAAGGTGGCAACATTTTAATGAGAACTAGTGGTGACTTTTTATTGATAACTAAC
>NZ_JAPIVS010000006.1 GCF_026239695.1 Pedobacter sp. MC2016-15
CCTAAAGGCATGGTTTTCAGCAGGAAAGATTTGGTACGCATCGTATATTGTTCGTGTATGGTTCGTATTTCGCTCGTAGTTGCCATATGGTTGCGATATGGTTGGTATATGGTTGATATATCCATTTGATATACCAACTATACAACAATGATAAGCAGAGGATACAGCAACACATACCAATACACGAACAAAACACGAACAATACACGAACAATACACGAATATTATTACTTCTTTTCTTCCATCGCTTCGCGGTTGATTAAAATCACCGCATCATCAAGCTCCTTTGAAGAAACTGCCAGCAAGCCGATGAGCTCTGCAAGTTCAGAATCCTCAACCGCAGCAGCCCTGATCAGTTCGATTAGTCCCAGGATATTACTGAGCGGACGCCTTACCTGATGCGAATGTATCCAGGCAATCTCTTTCAACCGCTCATTCTGACTGAGCAGCTGTTGCTCAAATCTCTTTTGTTTATCAATATCCTGCAGCGCCCCGATCATCCTGACAGGTTCAGCTTGCTGATCGAAGATCATATATCCCCTGTCTCTTACAAATTTCACAGCGCCATCCGCGCAGATATACCTGTACTCCGATAACCAGTCCTTTCCCCGGCTTTCCAGTACCTGCTTAAATTCTTCCTGCACCCGGTCGCGGTCATCCTCATGGATCTTCTGCATCGCCCAAAAAGAATTGGGGCTCGACTCCTTGGTATATCCAAAGGTTTCAAAATACCCCTGCATCCAGGTCAGCTTATCGGTTGTAATCTGATAATCCCAGATCACATCATTTGTAGTTTTGTTTACAGTTTCATATAAATGCAGCAAGTCATTGATTCTCTTTTCATCATTAAGGGACTTATCAATATCGGTGATCATCACCAGATACGCCCCTTTTTTGATAGAAGGCACATAATGAAAAGTAATCTGTACAAAAAATTTATCACCATTCTTCTTCTGATGCAGCCATCTGCCCGATTCGTTGGTGTGCTCTCCGAATTCGTCCAGAAATTCCTTCACTCTTTCCCTCTCCTCTTCAGGTCTGATGTCAAAAGCGGTCATCGTTAAAAACTCTGCTTCGGTATAACCATATAGTTTCACCATAGCATCATTGACAGCAAGAAACCGGAGCGTATCCTTGGTCATCACATACATCGGCAGCGGACTGCCAATGAACAACTGCTGGTAGTTAAACCCATTCCCAAAACGGATTCTTTTAAATAAACCAAAGATTTTAGATAAGGGGTTGAAAGCTGACATGCGGGATGGTTAAACTCAAGATTAATATTACCCAACTCTTAAGAACAAACATACTTAAAAGATCCCGTTTTATGATTAACTTTTGGAGATATCAAGGAAAGCAGCAAAAAAAATAGGGCTAATGAGATTAGCCCTATTGTAAAAGATTAGTATTGATCTGTAGCCAGCAGAACCAGGGTACAGGCATTCATCGTCTCGATGCCATTGGCCCTGAGAATGTCTTTGAGTTCATCATTCTCCGTTCCGGGGTTAAAAATCACCCGCTTGGGATGTGTTTCCAAAATGTAGTTAAAGTAGCCTGACTGCAGTGGCGGGCCGATATATAAGGTAACAGTATCTACGTCTTCGTAAATTTCAGCTGGTTTCTCTATGGCAACACCAGCAACTTCGCCGCTTTTAATTCCGATATTAACGATCGAATGACCTTTGGATTTCAGCATATGTGCTGCACGATAAGCATATCTTGCAGGGTTAGGAGTTGCACCTATAATTAAGGTATTTTTCATCTGCGTAAGTTTATGTACGTATTTACAACAGCGGCGGTGTACAAATGTTTAATTAAAGTTCAGTATGGCATTGGCACAGTTCACACCATCAATGGCAGCAGAGACAATTCCACCCGCATATCCTGCTCCTTCAGCACAGGGATAAAGTCCGGCAACCTGCGGATGCTGGAAGGTTTCCCTGTCTCTCGGAATACGCACCGGCGATGAACTTCTGCTCTCCACGCCTACCAGTATAGCTTCATTGGTATAGTAACCTTTCATCTTCTTTCCAAAAACAGGCAGCGCATTCTTCAGACTGGAGGCAATAAAATCCGGCAGAGTTTCTTTGAGCATCACGCTTCTCGTTCCCGGCAGGTAAGAGTTCCTCGGCAGGTCTGCAGACACCCGGCCTTCCACAAAATCCACCATACGCTGTCCCGGAGCAACCAGGTTACCACCACCCAACGCGAACGCCTTCTGCTCTATCTGCTGCTGAAAGTCCATCATCCTAAGCGGATCATCTCCCGGAACATCTTCAAGAGTAACCTGAACCACTGTTCCTGAATTTGCAAAAGGGTTATTCCTCTTGGAGGGCGACCAGCCGTTCACGACAATTTCATTTTCATGGGTTGCGCAGGGCGCGATAATACCACCAGGACACATACAAAATGAAAATACCCCTCTGCTGCCTACCTGCTCTACAAGACTGTAATAAGCAGGTGGCAGGAATTCACTTCTCACTGCGCAATGGTACTGTGCAGCATCAATGATTTCCTGCGGATGTTCTATCCGGACGCCCAATGCAAAGGGTTTGGCCTCTACCAGTATGCCTTTTTTATTTAACAATGTATAAATATCACGTGCCGAGTGACCCGTAGCCAGGATGACAGCTTCGGCAGTTAGCCGCTCTTCATTATTCACCACAACGCCTTTGATCCTGCCGAAATCTACAAGCAGATCAGTTACTTTCTGATCAAAGAGCACTTCTCCACCAGCCTCCAGAATCGTTTCCCTGATCGCAGTGATGATATGCGGCAGTTTATTGGTGCCGATATGCGGGCGGGCATCAACGAGGATGTCGTCTGTTGCCCCATGCTGGACAAAAATCTGCAGTACTTTATTGATGTCGCCTCTTTTATTGGAGCGCGTATATAATTTACCGTCGGAGTAGGTGCCGGCACCGCCCTCACCATAACAATAATTGGATTCTGTATTGACAATACCTTCCTTATTGATCAGGGCGAGGTCCCTTCTTCTTTGTTTGACATCTTTACCGCGCTCAAGCACGATAGGTTTCATGCCATTTTCAATACACTGAAGCGCCGCAAATAAGCCTGCCGGACCAGCACCAACGATGATCACACGCTTTTTATCGCTGACGTTCTGATACTTCAGATTGAAAACTTCTGCCGTTTTTGGCTCATCTATGAACACTTTTACCTGCATTCTATAGATCACTCTGCGGGAGCGTGCGTCAATTGATCTTTTGAGAACTTTATAGCCTTTAATGCGCGACTGATCTGTTTTCAGGGCAAGGGAAAGCTGTTTGAGGATCTGCTCTTCCTGGCCGGCATCTTCCGGGGCAATGGTAATTTCGATATCTTTCTGCATAAATTCCTGTCAGGTTTTTATCCCGAACAGCAGCAAAGATAGGCAAATCAGTACATCTTGTCATGTTTTTGCCCCTTATTGTAACATAGGTATGGAAATTGTATCTTAATGTGTAAATTAACCTTGTTAAACTAAAATAGAACAAAAAATGAAAAAAGCAATATTAGGAGTTATCGGAGCCTTGTTTTTCACTACAATGCTGAGCAGCTGTGGTTATAACACAATGGTGAAGCTGGATGAAGATGTAAAAACAAAATGGAACCAGGTAGAAACGCAATACCAGCGCCGCTCTGATTTGATACCTAATTTAGTGAGTACTGTTAAGGGCGCAGCTAAATTTGAAGAAAGTACACTTACCGCTGTTGTTGAGGCACGCTCAAAAGCAAGCCAGATCAAAGTCAATGCTGATGACCTGTCGCCAGAAAAAATTGCGCAGTTCCAGGCTGCACAGGGTCAGGTAGGTCAGGCATTGAGCCGCCTGATGGTACTGACAGAAAACTATCCTGAACTGAAAGCTACACAACAATTCAGCGACCTGTCGGTACAACTGGAAGGTACTGAAAACAGGATTGCTGTAGCTCGTAAAGACTTCAACGATTCTGTGCAGGAATACAATACGAAGGTGAGATCATTCCCTAACAACCTTACTGCAGGCATGTTTGGATTTAAACAAAGAGTCGGATTTAAAGCAGATGAAGGCGCTCAGAACGCTCCTAAAGTACAATTTTAATCTACAGTACAACAAATAAGGGTATGACGTGTTTAATAACATGTACTACCCTTATCTGTTTAATTCAAATTACATATGTCATTTTTGACTGAACAAGAACAAGACCTGGTCACCAGCGCTATCAGCAATGCCGAAAAATTAACTTCGGGCGAAATCAGGATTGCCGTAGAAAAACATTGCCCTGGCGAAGCATTTGACCGTGCAACAGCCTATTTCAGTAAATTGGGAATGGATAAGACATCATTGCACAATGGTGTACTGATCTATATCGCGTATGACGACCACAAATTCGCTATTATTGGCGACAGAGGTATTAACCGTGTGGTGCCGGCGGATTTCTGGGAAACTACACAGATTGCCATGAAGGCACATTTCGCCGGTGGCAACCTCCTGAATGGTATTGTTGCCGGGATACAGCTGGCAGGAGAAAAATTAGCTACACACTTCCCTCCTCAAAATGGAGATATCAATGAATTGCCTAATGACATTATCTTTATGGACAACAGGAATTCTAACTAAGCACAGATGAAAAAAATAATCTTAGCACTCTTCCTGACATTCATATATGCCGGTGGCTTTGCACAGGATTTTCCTGCCAAACCCAATACACTGGTAAACGACTATACAGGAACACTCACGGAAGTACAAAAACAGCAGCTTGAAAATAAACTGGTGGCATTTGACGATAGCAGTTCAACGCAAATCGCAATTGCCATCATTAAGAGCGCCGGACAGTACGACATCAACGATTACGCCTTAGGTCTGGGTAGAAAATGGGGCGTCGGTGGCGCCAAGAAAAATAACGGGGTGATGATTGTGGTAGCACTGGGCGACCGCAAGATTGCGATGCAAACAGGCTACGGATTGGAAGGGGCACTCCCTGATATCATCACCAAAAGGATCATTGATAATGAAATTAAGCCTTATTTTAAAGAGGGCGACTATTACAGCGGACTTGATGCAGGTACTACTGCAATTATCAAATATACCAAAGGAGAGTACAAAAATGATAATCCAAAGGCCAGACGGGGAAAAAACAGTCCTGCAGGCGGAGTATTTATTCTCATTATCATCATCGTAATTATCATCATTATCATCAGAAAAGGTGGCGGCGGTGGCGGCAGCGAAGTTTACGGCGGTCGCGGCTCCGGCTCAGGTTTCTTAACAGGTATGCTTCTGGGCAGCCTGATGAATAGCGGCAGAGGTTCCGGCAGCAGCTGGGGTGGTGGCAGCAGTGGCGGAGGCGGTGGCTTTGGAGGTTTCGGGGGCGGAAGTTTTGGTGGCGGAGGCAGTAGCGGCAGCTGGTAGTTTATGTACAGACGTGACCTATTAACAGCCGAAATACAAAAGCTTGCGCAGGCCCTGGCAAAGCTGATGGGACTGAAACATGAAGGCAAGCTGGAAGAAGCCGACCGCGGAATTGATGAGCTGCTGGAAAATGATTTTGGCATCTTCTACACCGATCTGCTGCAATGCAGTATGGAGGATTTTGAACTTTTCCTGCAGCAGAAGGACTTCCCGGCAGAAAAACTGGACTTCTTCTCACAGCTCCTTTACCTGAAATTTAATACCGGGGATGTATCCACAGCGAATATTTTATTAGCAAAGAAACTGAAGCTGATCTACCAGATGCTCGAAATCAAACATCATGTCATCAATATGATCAATATCGGGCGGCAGAAAAGCATAGAACAATACTTAAACCTTAATTCCTGATGGAAATTTTAAAATGGCAGAAGCTTTCTTCCAGATACCTGGTGAAAGAGAAATGGGCTACTTTACGTGTGGATACCTGTAAGTTACAAAATGGCGAGATTAAAGATGACTATTTTGTGCTGGAGTATCCCGACTGGGCAAATGCAATCGCAGTTTCTGCCGATAATAAGTTAATCCTCGTCAGACAATACCGCCATGCCGCCGATATCATTTCGCTGGAAGTTCCTGGAGGTGTAATAGAAGCTGGCGAAGATCCTGAGATCGGAGTGCGACGTGAACTACTGGAAGAAACAGGTTATTCCTTTGAGCACTGTGAGCTGATTGCTACGCTATATCCGAATCCTGCTACCTCTACCAACAGAACCTTCACTTATCTGCTTACCGGCGGTATAAAAACACAGGAACAACAGCTGGATGACCATGAGATACTCAATGTAGAAGAATATACGATTCAGGAAGTGAAGCAACTATTGCTGGAAAATAAAATTGATCAGTCGCTGCACGCAGCGGCACTGTTTTACGGGCTGTTAAAGCTGGAAGCGATCAGGTAAAAAAGCTGTTTAGCTCATTTTGAGCTTTTTCTGTATATCATGCACATAACCTTTGAATTTCTTATCGGTATCGATAAGATCTTCTACGGTTTGGCAGGCATAGATGACAGTAGAGTGGTCGCGGCCACCAAAGAAAGCCCCGATTGTTTTCAATGACGATTTGGTATGGCTTTTTGAAAGGTACATCGAGATCTGACGGGCCTGTACAATCTCCCGTTTCCGCGTAGGAGACTTCACCATATCTACAGGCACCTCAAAGTACTCACATACCAGCTTCTGTATATACTCCATGGAAATTTCTTTCGTGGTGTTCTTGATAAAGTTCTTCAGCATCTGCGTAGCAAGTCCGAGATCAATATCTTTTTTGTTGAGGGTAGATTGTGCAAGCAACGAAACCATGGCACCTTCCAGCTCCCTTACATTATTATCGATGTTGTTCGCTACATATTCCACCACTTCCTCCGGAAGTTCAATACCGTCGGCATACATTTTCTTTCTCAGGATTGCTATGCGGGTTTCCAGATCCGGAATCTGCAGATCTGCAGAAAGGCCCCATTTAAAGCGGCTGAGCAAGCGTTCCTCGAGTCCTGCCAGGTCTTTCGGTGCTTTATCGGAGGTTAAAATCACCTGTTTGCCCGACTGGTGCAGGTGGTTGAAAATATGGAAGAATATATCCTGTGTTTTTTCTTTGCCGGCAAAATTATGTACATCATCCATGATGATTACATCCATTGCCTGATAGAAGTTTACAAAATCATTGATCGTGTTGTTCTTGAGGGAGTCTACAAACTGCTGGCAGAACTTTTCGCAGGAGACATAAATTACCAGCTTATCCGGCATTGTTCTTTTGATCTCATTACCGATTGCCTGTGCCAGGTGAGTCTTGCCCAGACCAACACCTCCATAGATCATGAGCGGATTAAAGGAGGTACCTCCCGGTTTAGCCGCTACAGCATAACCCGCTGATCGTGCCAGCCTGTTGCAGTCGCCCTCGATATAATTCTCGAAAGAGTAATTGGAGTTCAGCTGAGGGTCTACATTCAGTTTTTTTAATCCCGGGATAATGAACGGGTTTTTGATATCCTTATTGATAGAAACAGGAATAGGCATAGACTGCATTTTAGCTTCAGCGCCATTTCCATTGGAAGGCATATTTGTGGTATACGGTGAACCACTGTTTGACGACTTATCCACAACGATATTGTATTCCAGCCGGCCCTCTTCTCCCAATTGTTTTTTTACGGTTTTCCTGAGCAGGCCTACATAGTGTTCTTCCAACCATTCATAGAAGAATAAACTGGGCACCTGTATGGTTAGGACTTTGCCATCCAGTTTAAGGGCAGAGATCGGTTCGAACCAAGTTTTGAAACTTTGGGTCGGGATATTGTCCTTAATAATCTGTAGACAGTTCTTCCATACTTCTGCACAAGTTTTTTCCATATATATTCTATAATTCTTGGTTTTAGGTAGTAGAAACGGCTTCTTGAAATTGCTGCTCCGGGAGATCGAAGATTCAAAAAATTATCAACAAAAAAAACTAAAATTTCATTTATTTAGTAAGTACTTAAACAGCAGAGCCATACCCCACTTAACCTCAATTTTTTGTGTGGATAACTATTTCTTAACCTATTTTTAGTACTCGCCAAAAACACTTCGCAGCACATCTGCGATTTCGCCAAGAGTAGCGTAAACTTCTACGGCATTCAGGATAAAAGGCATCAGATTTTCCGAAGATTGAGCGGCATTTTTTAAATTAAGCAGCGCAGAAGCCACTTCAGCGGCATTTCTCTCTTGCTTTAAACGTTTTAACTTCTCAATTTGAATACTGCGGATAGACTCATCAATTTGCAGCGTATCGGTAATTACTTCCTCTGATTGTGTAAATCTGTTCACGCCAACAATAACCCGGCCACCATCTTCAATTTCCAGTTGATATTGATAGGCGGCGGCAGCAATCTCATTTTGAATATAACCATTTTCTATGGCTGCCACAGCTCCGCCGATAGTATCAATTTTATCAATGTATAACTGTGCTGCAAGCTCAATTTGATCGGTCAGTGTTTCTACAAAAAACGATCCTGCAAGGGGGTCTGCAGTATCCGTCACCCCACTCTCAAATGCGATCACCTGCTGTGTCCGGAGGGCGACTTTTGCGGCTGCTTCTGTCGGCAGGGAAAGCGCCTCGTCGAAACCATTTGTATGCAGCGACTGAGTGCCTCCGAGTACTGCAGCCATCGCCTGGTTGGTTACCCTCACAATATTATTCATTGGCTGTTGCGCCGTAAGTGTTGAACCCCCGGTCTGGGTATGAAAACGCAGCATCTGCGCCTTCTCATCAGTAGCCCCAAGGCTTTTGGTTATCTTTGCCCACATCCTTCTGGCAGCCCGGAACTTGGCAATTTCTTCAAAAAAATTGTTATGGCAGTTGAAAAAGAAGGATAACCTCCTGGCGAAAACATTGATATCAAGTCCTTTTTCAAGGGCCGCATTCAGGTAAGCTTTTCCGTTAGATAACGTAAAGGCCAGTTCCTGTACTGCTGTAGAACCCGCCTCGCGGATATGATAACCGGAAATTGAGATGGTATTCCATTTGGGAATTTCCCTGCTGCAATATTCAAAAATATCGGTAATGATACGCATGGAAGGTTTGGGAGGATAAATATATGTACCCCTGGCTGCATATTCTTTCAGGATATCGTTCTGGATAGTACCCGAGATCTGACGCAGATCTGCCCCTTGTTTTTTGGCCAGTGCAATATACATCGCCAGCAGAATGGAAGCCGTTGCATTGATGGTCATGGAAGTCGTGATCTGCTCAAGTGTGATGCCCTGGAAAAGAAGCTCCATATCTTTCAGGGAATCAATCGCCACTCCCACCTTACCAACCTCTCCTTCAGCTAATTCATGATCGGAGTCGTAGCCAATTTGCGTCGGGAGATCAAATGCGACGGAAAGCCCCATGGTACCCTGCTGAAGCAGATAATGATAGCGCTTATTGGATTCTTCAGCAGTGCTGAAACCGGCATACTGCCTCATCGTCCATAAACGCCCCCTGTACATGTCTTTCTGAATCCCCCTGGTGAAGGGAAATTCGCCGGGTTTTTCGCTGACCGCAGGGGCAGCTGTATACAAAGGCTTAATCTCTATCGCAGAGCTGGTAAAACATTTTTTTTCTTCCATACTTAAAACATCTGATGAATATCCTGCTTGATCAGCTGAATGGTCAGGTCATAGGGGTTCTCGGCAATTCCTGCCACATGTTCCAGCACCGTCCTGCTCAGGTCCCTGCCGCTGGCATCCGCGGGAAGGGTACCAGCGGCATTGTTGATCATGGCAATGGTATCATCTTTCAATTTACGCAATACATTCCAGCTTGCTGCATTGATGTACAATTGCTGACTCACATTATGCTGGTATTCCGTTCTCACCTCATTCAGGATCCGTGCCTGTAACTGCACTGCCGGTACTCCCTGCTCATATAGCCTGATGAAAAGATTTGAGGGGTTCAGGCGGTCTACAAAGACAATCATGCGCTCATGCGCCTGTAAGCGAAGCTGCAGCAATGCTACTTTATCCTCCTCTTTGCTGGCTGCAGGCTCCTTTCGGAAATACCTGATGATGTCGTTTTTCAGCAAATACCAGGAACCGGTAATCATAATCAGCCCGCCCGCAGCATGCACCGCTACCTGTGTTAAAAAATATTGTAAATTCATTTGTCGATAGTTGATTGGTCACAAAAATGTGTTTTTATTACGAATAAAGTTAATTAAACCATTTGTTATTATCTTTGTAACTAGTCATACTGCTACAGTACTTAAACAGATATATCATGAGCACAGTTGATACAGCATTTGCGCCGGTTTCCTTTACAGGAACGGCTGTTAAAGAACTCTTAAAATTAAAAGACCAGCAGGAAATATCAGATGATTTTGGATTGCGTGTTGGAGTTGAAGGTGGAGGATGTTCAGGAATGAGCTACCTGCTGGGCTTTGACCAGAAGAAAGACGGCGATCAGGAGTTTATCATTGACGGGATTAAGATTTTCATGAATAAAGCACACCAGATGTATTTACTTGGCATGCAGGTAGACTGGCAGGATGGCCTGAACTCAAGAGGCTTTACTTTCAGCAATCCTAATGCAGACAGTACCTGTGGTTGCGGGACAAGTTTCTCTGTGTAAGTTTTTTATTCTTTCGCGTGTAACATTTTACAGGTCCTGTTGTCATAACAACGGGACTTTTTTATTTTGTCCCATCTAAATCGATTTGAGGAAATGACTTATACCGAAAATGTCAGACTTGCACTGCAGGCGATACAAAGCAACAGGCTCCGTACCATGCTCACCGCATTGATTATCGCCATTGGCTTGTCGGCACTGGTAGGTATCCTGACGACGCTCGACGCCGTGAAGAAGAGCATGACAGAAGCCTTTTCCAATATGGGAGCAAATTCCTTTACGATCAGGAACCGCGGTACGGGTATCCGCATTGGGGGGCCCGGTGAAGGACCCAAACCTTTTAAATCTATCCGCTATGAAGATGCGCTGGCTTTTAAAAACCGCCTTGATGCACCTGCATCCGTAACTATTAGCGTCATCGCCACCAGGGGCGCTACCGCCAAATTCAGTAAAGAAAAAACTAACCCGAACATATCTATCCAGGGAATTGACGAAAACGGCCTTAAGGCCCAGGGGCTGGATCTGGCACAGGGCAGAAATTTCAGCAGTGCTGAGGCGGAACTGGGCAACAATCTGTGTATTATCGGAAGTGAGATCGCTACCGCCCTCTTTAAACACGAATCTCCGATCGACAAGGTCCTTACCGCAGGAAACAGCCGCCTGAAGGTAATCGGCGTGCTGGCAAGTAAGGGCTCCAGCATGGGCTCCAATACAGACAGGGCAGTATTCATTCCACTGTATAAGGCAAAAGTAATCAACTCCAGCACAAATCCTTCCTATACCCTCACAGTCACTGTAAACAGCAATGAGCAAATGGAAACCGTGATCGGAGAAGCTACTGCCGAGTTCAGAAAGGTGCGCAAAGTAAAAATCACCGAACCAAACAATTTTGAAATTACCAAGAGTGATGCTGTAGCACAAACTTTATTTGAGAACCTCGCTATGATTGCTATCGGTGGAATTACCATAGGCGTGATTACACTCATCGGCGCCTCTATCGGACTCATGAATATCATGCTGGTATCCGTGACAGAAAGAACGCGCGAAATTGGTATCAGAAAAGCTATTGGAGCTAATCCTTCAGTAATCAGGAAACAGTTTCTCATTGAGGCTGTCATGATCTGCCTGATGGGTGGAACCATGGGGATTATCTTCGGAATTTTGCTGGGCAACGCAATATCCCTGGCAATGGGAGGATCTTTCATTATACCATGGATGTTTATCTTTGGTGGCTTTGCCCTTTGCGTCCTCGTTGGCGTAATGTCGGGTTACTATCCGGCAAGAAAGGCCTCCCGTCTGGATCCTGTAGAAGCTTTGCGTTACGAGTAAAAAAAAAGGAGCCTATCTCAGATAAGCTCCCTGTATTAAAGGATTGATTACGATCCGGTACTATCTTGCGCTGTACTGGGTTTCGTAGTATTTCTGATAATTACCCGAAGTAACATTTGTTAACCATTCTTCATTTTCCAGATACCAGGCAACAGTTTTTTCCAGTCCTTCTTCAAACTGAAGACTAGGTACCCAGTCCAGTTTCTCCTGTAGTTTGGTAGAATCAATGGCATAACGCAGGTCGTGTCCTGCACGGTCGGTCACAAACGTGATCAGCTTTGCAGATTCTCCTTCAGCACGTCCCAGTTTTTTATCCATGATTTTGCACAGCAAATGTATGAGATCGATGTTCTTCCATTCATTATGACCACCGATATTGTAGGTCTCCCCCGTTTTAGCTTCATGGAAAATCACATCTATCGCACGTGCATGATCCTCAACCCATAACCAGTCGCGGATATTCTCACCTTTGCCATAAACAGGCACTGGAAGACTATTCTTGATATTGTTGATCGCCAGAGGAATCAGCTTTTCAGGAAAGTGATGTGAACCATAGTTATTAGAGCAGTTAGAGATCACGACATCAATTCCGTAGGTATCATGGTACGCTCTTACAAAATGATCTGAAGAAGCTTTAGATGCAGAGTAAGGGCTGTGCGGATCATATGCTGTAGTTTCTGTAAACATACCTGAATCTCCGAGGGCACCATACACTTCGTCTGTAGATACATGGTAGAATCTCTTTTTATCATAGTCGCCTTTCCAGAACTCACGCGCCGAGTTCAGGAGGTTGACAGTTCCGATAACGTTGGTCATTACAAATGCCGTTGGGTCCGTGATGGAACGGTCTACATGTGATTCAGCTGCGAGATGGATCACCGCATCAAAGTTCTCCTGTTGAAACAGGGTATTGATTTCTTCAGCATCAGTAATATCTGCCTTCACAAATCTGTAATTAGGACTAGCCTCAATATCTGTCAGATTTGCAAGATTACCCGCATAGGTCAGTTTATCCAGGTTGACAATTTCGTAATCGGGGTATTTGTTCACAAATCTCCGCACTACGTGAGAGCCGATAAACCCTGCCCCGCCGGTAATTAGAATCTTCTTCATGAGATGTATTTTTAAATGTTTTTGGCTTATTGGTATTTTTTATATTTCTTCCGGCAGACCAATTTCACGTGCTGCCCTGGAGAGTTGCTGTTCTTCCATTTTTGAAAGCACGGCGTTAAAATCATCCTTAAGGTCATACTGTAAATCCTCATGCAGTTTTATATACTTCTTATACAGTGCAAGGGTAGTCCTTAAAAAATATGTTTTCAGACGTTCGTTAAACTTTGCCAATGGAGAGAAAACGCTCTCTTTGTAGTCCAAAGGTACAATTTTTAATAAATGTAAGCGAAGTTCAACTTCAGTATTCGGATCTTTGGTTACCTTATAATGGTGATTTACCCTGCCGTTGAGTTTTCTAAAGGCTGCAAGTGCATCTTTGGACGTAGATTTCTTTATTTTCAGCAAGGCTGAAATGGAGTCATCAATCTCTTCAGTGAGCAAAGACTGCCTTTCCTCCAGGTCTGTTTCATTTTCAAGCAATTTAAAATGAAGGTGCTCAGTGAGCACCTTATCTTTTGCGATCAGACGAAGCAACAACTTGTCCTTTTCTTTGGGAGGAATGGCTGTTATTGCAGCCTTCAGATCTTTATGATCCTTTAATAACATTTAGAAGGGATTATCTTTCAGGTATTTTTCCCAGTTCCAGGCAGAAAGCATCATTTCGTTGACATCAAGCTCCGCTTTCCAGCCAAGACCTTCAGCCGATTTAGTGACATCTCCCCATACCTGTTCTACATCACCTTCCCTTCTCGGGCCGATCTTGTAATCCAGCTTTTCACCTGTAGAGCTTTCAAAGGCCTGGATAATCTCCAATACTGATGAACCCTTTCCGGTACCAAGGTTAAATACTTCGTAGTTGCCTTCAGCTTTAGCACTCTCCAGTCGCTGTATTGCAGCCACATGTGCTTTGCCCAGATCCACAACGTGAATGTAATCTCTTACTGCACTGCCGTCAGGGGTATTGTAGTCGTTTCCAAATACAGTGATCGGACCACGTTTACCTATTGCAGACTGCGTGATAAAAGGCACCAGGTTCTGAGGAACACCTATCGGCAGTTCACCGATGAGAGCAGAATTATGGGCACCAACCGGGTTAAAATAACGCAGTGAGATCACTTTTAAATCAGGGGATACCGCACAGGTATCCCTCAAAATTTCTTCAGCAATCTGTTTAGTGTTCCCATATGGAGACTCTGCAACTTTCACCGCTGCATCTTCTGTCACAGGCAGCTGGTCTGGCTGACCATATACCGTACATGACGATGAAAATACCAGGTTGACATTACTGTTAAATGCAGTAATCACATTGATCAGCGAGTAAAAATTATTCCTGTAATATTTTAACGGGAAGTTTACTGATTCGCCTACAGCCTTAAAAGCTGCGAAATGAATTACTCCGGTAATATCAGGGTGAGCTGCTACAAAGTCGGTCACCTTCTGTTCATCACAGAGATCAAGTTCAGTGAAATCCGGATTCTGGCCGGTGATCGTTTCCAGCTGCGTAAGGATCTTTGGATTGGAATTTGAAAAATCATCCACCAGGAGTACTTCATAACCTGCATTGATCAACTCAACAGCAGTATGAGAACCAATAAATCCGGTGCCTCCGGTAACTAAAATTTTGCCCATTGCTGATTAGCGGTTATAAGTTGTAAAATCCTTATGTTCTTTATTTACCAGAGCTTCAGCAGGCAGGCTTTTGAAGTACTCATAGGTAATTTTCAGGCCTTCGGCACGGCCTACCTTAGGCTCC
The DNA here is from genome assembly GCF_026239695.1 of Pedobacter sp. MC2016-15. Lineage (GTDB taxonomy): Bacteria > Bacteroidota > Bacteroidia > Sphingobacteriales > Sphingobacteriaceae > Pedobacter. The sequence continues at coordinate 14,721 of NZ_JAPIVS010000006.1, forward strand.
CAGCCCAACAGAGCTTTGGCTTTGGTAATGTCCGGCTGGCGCTGTTTTGGGTCATCTACAGGAAGTTCCTTATAGATTACTTTCTGTGTTGTACCTGTCAGTTTAATAATCTCTTCGGCAAACTGTCCGATCGTGATTTCATCAGGGTTTCCGATATTTACAGGCTGTGCATAATCACTCAGCAGCAATCTGTAAATTCCTTCCACGAGGTCATCCACATAACAGAATGAGCGCGTTTGTGAACCATCACCAAAAACAGTAAGGTCTTCACCCCTCAGTGCCTGGCCAATGAAGGCAGGTAAAACACGTCCGTCATTCAGGCGCATCCTTGGTCCGTAAGTATTGAAAATACGTACAATACGGGTTTCAAGACCGTGGAAAGTATGGTAAGCCATTGTTATCGCTTCCTGGAAACGTTTAGCTTCATCATAAACACCCCTTGGTCCTACCGGGTTTACGTTACCCCAGTATTCTTCCGGCTGAGGATTTACATTAGGATCGCCATACACTTCAGAAGTAGAAGCGATGATCATCCTGGCATTTTTATTCTTGGCAAGTCCCAGCAGGTTATGTGTTCCCAGTGAACCAACTTTTAGGGTTTGGATTGGGATTTTCAGATAATCAATAGGGCTGGCCGGAGAAGCAAAGTGCAGGATATAATCCAGCTTTCCGGGAACATATACATACTTGGACACGTCATGGTTGGCAAACTCGAAGTTTTCCAGCGCAAAAAGGTGTTCAATATTTTGCAGGTCCCCCGTAATCAGGTTATCCATTGCAATGACATGGTAATCTTCTTTGATAAACCTGTCACACAAATGCGATCCCAGGAAACCGGCTGCGCCGGTTATTAATACTCTTTTACGCTCCATTCTCAACTAATTTACGGCCGATACTGTTATAATAATAACCCAATTCAACCATTTTATTCAGGTCATATAAGTTACGACCGTCAAATACCACTTTGTTTGCTAATTTTTCTTCCATTTTCTCAAAGTCAGGATTACGGAATACTGACCATTCTGTAGCAATCAGGAGTGCATCAGCGCCTGTTAAAGCGTCATATTGGTTTTCAGCATATACAACCTTATCACCAATTACGTTTTTAACATTTTCCATTCCTTCAGGATCGAAAACAGTAACAGTAGCACCAGCTTTAACGAGATCATCAATGATGTACAATGCCGGAGCTTCGCGGATATCATCAGTTTCAGGTTTAAAAGCAAGTCCCCATAATGCGAAATGTTTACCGCTAAGGTTGCCCTTATAATATTTGCTTACTTTTTCTACGAGTACAGTTTTTTGTTTTTCATTGATTTCCATTACTGCCTTCAGGATCGCGAAATCATATTTGTTTTCTTCAGCTGATTTGGCCAGGGCCTGTACATCTTTAGGGAAGCATGAACCACCATATCCGATACCAGGGAAAAGGAAACGTTTTCCGATACGCTCATCAGAACCGATACCTTTACGTACTGAATCCACGTCAGCACCTACCAGCTCACAAAGGTTAGCCACTTCATTCATAAAAGTGATTTTTGTAGCCAGGAATGAATTTGCAGCATATTTTGTTAACTCAGAAGATTTCTCATCCATAAAAAGGATAGGATTTCCCTGGCGTACATAAGGGCCGTACAATTCACCCATTAATTTTTTAGCACGTTCGCTGCGTGTACCGATAACCACGCGGTCAGGCTTCATAAAGTCTTCTACTGCGACACCCTCACGAAGAAACTCAGGATTTGAAACCACGTCAATTTCAACAGATGTGTTTTCAGCGAAAACTGCCTGTACTTTATCAGCAGTTCCTACCGGTACTGTTGATTTGTTAACAATCACTTTGTATTCTGTAACCAGTTTAGAAATGTCTTTGGCAGCGCCAAGGATATACGACAAATCTGCGGCACCATCACCACCTGGAGGCGTTGGAAGCGCCATAAAAATAATTTGAGCATCTTTCACTGCTAAAGCAAGATCAGTAGTGAATGTCAATCGTTTCTGCTCGATGTTACGCAAAAACAACACATCCAGTCCTGGTTCGTAGATGGGTATTTCACCATTCTGCATTTTCAAAACTTTAGCTTCATTGATGTCTACACATATTACAGTGTTACCTGTTTCTGCAAGACAAGTTCCAGTTACGAGTCCAACATACCCTGTTCCGATTACGGCAATTTTCATATGAATATATTTTAAATAATTAAGTAGCTTACATAAACTTGTATGAATTCATAACGCAATAAGTGTATCGTGCTGCAGATAATGGTTAAATTTTCCAATTTAATCGAGTATCTTCGGCTAAGATAATAAATAAACGTACAAAATGCTCTGGCTTTATAATTTTGCAATTTTTTTATACAAAATAGTTCTCCACATAGCTGCAATAATTAATACAAAGGCTAAATTATTTTTAAACGGAAGAAGAAATATTTTTAATGTCATTAGGAATAAGATTGACGTTACAAAAAAACACATTTGGTTTCATTTTGCTTCTCTTGGAGAGTTTGAGCAGGGAAGACCAGTTTTAGAAGAACTGCGAAACAAATACCCGGCCAAACCGATTGTAATTACGTTCTTTTCTCCGTCGGGATATGAAATCAGAAAGAACACTCCTCTAGCGGAAGGCGTATTCTATCTGCCTCTGGATACGAAGGAAAATGCAGCTGAATTTATCCATCTGGTTAATCCTGAGATTGCCATATTTACCAAGTATGAATTTTGGTACCATTATTTTCAGGAGCTCCATCAGCAGCAGGTACCACTATTTATCATTTCAGGAATTTTCAGACCGGAGCAGGTATTCTTTAAATGGTATGGTAATTTATACCGGGAAATGCTGAATTGTGTACACTACTTCTTTGTACAGAATGAGCAAAGTGTACAGTTGCTGAAGGGGCTGAATCTAAACAACGTTGCCCTCAGCGGAGACACGCGGTTTGACAGGGTGTTTGAAAATGCAAAGACACCAAAGGAGCTGCCTCTCATCAGGCAGTTTTGCGGAGAGGCACCTGTATTTATCGCAGGAAGCACCTGGTTGCCGGATGAGCAGCTGCTTAAAGAGCTGATCCTTCAGTTTCCGGGTTGGAAATTCATTATTGCGCCACACGAAATCCATGACTCACACCTGCAGGAGATCCTGAAACTGGTACCTGATACAAAACGATATACACAGTTAATTGAGGGGGCTTCACCTGCGGATCAGCAGGTATTACTGATCGATAACATAGGGATTCTATCTTCAGTATACCAGTATGGGAAAATCGCGTATATCGGCGGTGGTTTTGGTACGGGGATTCATAATACTCTGGAGGCTGCAGCTTTCGAATTGCCGGTGATCTTTGGTCCTAAATATGATAAGTTTCAGGAAGCAAAGGATTTGCTTGCCCTGCAGGCAGCAATCAGTATTGGTTCTGCAGAGGAGCTTTCTGCAGCTTTTATCAAACTGCAGAAAGATGAGCAGGCAGGGCCTGCTGCAAAAAAATATGTTGAAGACAAGACTGGCTCAACGGCACAGATCGTTAAACATCTAGAGCCGTATATTTAGGCATATGCTGGTCTCTGACCATCTTTACCAGACCCTCTATCCATTTTGGAGAATCGTTAAGGCTAGGTACGAGTTGCACCTCTTCCCCTCCCAGGGCTCTGAATTCTTCACCATATTCTACAGTTACTTCATATAAGGTCTCAAGGCAGTCGGCCACAAAAGCCGGACAAAATACCAGCAGTTTCTTTTTGCCTTTGGCTGCAAGGTCTTTCAACGTATCAGTAGTATATGGTTGTACCCATGGTTCTTTTCCTAACCTGGATTGAAAACATACAGAATATTTCTCTGCGGGGATATCCAGACTTTTGGCAATCAGACGGGCAGTATCATGACATTGCGCGGAGTAACAGAATTTATTGACATCAGTTAAAGTGGCACAGCAGTTTTCTGATTTAAGACAGTGGCTCCCTGAGTGGTCGCATTTCTTCAGCTGCCTTTCGGGCAATCCATGGAAACTGAATAATATCTGGTCATAAGTTTCAGGCTGGAATTTTCGGGCGTTATCAGCGAAGGTCTCGATCATCACTTCGTTGTCATGGAAAGAGGTCACAAATGATACCGGAGGAATTGTTGGCCATGTGCCAACGATCTCCATCACCTTCTGGATCACTGATCCGGTACTGGCTGATGCATATTGAGGAAACAGAGGAATCACCTGGATACTTTCTACCAATCCTGCTTTCATGTTGGCCAGGGCACTGTCGATGGATGGGTTTTGATAACGCATTGCCAGCTCCACATGGTATTCGGGCCCCAGTTGTTCCTGCACCATGGCAGCCTGTATTTTACTGTAGTACAATAATGGGGATCCATTTTCATCCCATATCTCCTTATACAGCTTTGCTGTTTTAGGACTACGGAAAGGGACGATAATACCTTTTACAAGTAAGGTCCGGTTGAAGGCGGGAATATCAATCACCCTTTCATCCATTAAAAACTGATCCAGATACCTTTTTACATCACTTACTTCAGGACTGTCGGGAGTCCCCAGATTCACTAATAAAACACCTTTTTTTCCCATAAAAATACTAGAAATCAAGCCGGACTTAAAAACCAGACTGACTACTGAAACAAATATACACTTAGCTGAATTGCCTACGAAAAGGCTGTTTAATAATTACTTTTTAATGATGAACAATCCGGTCAGAAAGATTCAAGCCTGGCCTTAACCTGTTCCATCAACCACATCGGTGTCGAGGTAGCACCGGCGATACCAACTTTATCATTCGGATTAAACCAGTTCAGATCCAGTTCATCAATGGCGGAAATAAAATACGACTGGTCATTAAACTTTTTGCATACATCATACAACACCTTCCCGTTGGAAGACTTCTTGCCTGACACAAAGATGATCTTGTCGTAATTCACTACAAAGTTCTCCAGGTCTTCATACCTGTTGGAAACCTGTCTGCAGATGGTGTCATTAGCTTTCACTTCATAGCCCCTGCTGAGCAGCTGGTCTTTGATATGGTAGAACTTCTCTGTACTTTTTGTAGTCTGGCTGTAGAGTGTAAACTTAGCCGGCAGATCAACATCGTCCAGTTCGGCAAGGTCCTGGAATACGATGGCATTGCCGTCTGTTTGTCCCTGCAAGCCAATCACTTCTGCATGTCCGTGTTTACCAAAGATGAGGATTTGTTCCTTGTCGTCGTAAGAATTTTTGATCCTGTTCTGCAATTTGAGCACTACAGGACAGGATGCATCAATTAAAATCAGGTTATTTTCCAATGCCAGCTGATAGGTGGATGGAGCCTCACCATGCGCTCTGATCAGTACCTTTTCATTCTGAAGATGCTGGAGCTGCTCATGATCAATGATTCTTAAGCCTTTGTCTGTTAAACGACGTACTTCTTCATCATTGTGCACAATGTCACCAAGACAATACAGATAATCTTCATCGGCCAGAATATCTTCGGCCATTTCTATTGCGTATACCACTCCAAAACAAAAACCTGAAGCTTTATCAATAGTAACAGACAAATCGTATTTCATATCATTCATTTTATCAATGGCCATTGTGCCTATGCATTTACACTACAAAATTACGCAAAAAGAGTTTGTTATCGGACAAACATATCATTTAACTCTTATTTTGATTTAAACAAACCTTGTTTTGATCAGGCGTCTGCTGCGCAGATAGGTCTCACGGATCACCGCGGCCAGCAGGAAAACCATCTGCACCGGGTGAAGGAGTACATTCCAGAAGGGGTTTTGTCCCGATAGGAACGAAATCATCAGTCTGCTGAGAAAAATAAGTCCCACAGGAAGAATAAGGAGACTGTATTCATAATTGAGGAACATCACCAGTGGTCCCGTGACTACCAGTAAAACATAGAGCAAGGCACCAAATACATTATCGCCAAAAGCTTTTAGCAGTTGTGCAGCCGTTTTGCTGAATAAACGATTAGTTTGTGCGGGTGCAGGCAATGAAATCAACTTATGACCTATCAGGGTTTCAGCTTTAAGCCCCTCCTCTTTAACTGCCCTCACTACATCCACGGCTTCAGGGATTCTTTTATTGACTTTCTCCTGCCAGTTGTATTCTTTATAGGTTGCTGCCTCAAAGAACATGCACTCACTGCTCCCGGCAGCGAATACGGGACTCGAAAAAAGACGTACCAGACGCAATGGGATTAAGTTAAAGAGAACAAAGCTGTTAAGAGGAAGCAGGATATGATTCATTAGTCCGGAAGGCGAGGCCATGGGAATGATATTGAGCAGCGTGAGATTAAAGACCTTAACCCTGTAGATCAGACTGTTGATCAACCCATCATGGATAATTACCTGTGGTTCCAGAAAAAGAAGATAATCACCTGTGGCATCTTCAATTGTAAAGGAGTTTCTCTTACGTAGCTGAAAACGCGGATCGCTGTCGCAAATTGCCCGGAGTTCAGCACTGCTTTTTAATTTTACAGGCTGTGTAACAATCACTTCTATATTTTGGTAATCATGCCCTTTCAAAGCTGTCAGCAGTTTGATCAGACTGTAAGAATCCGTTGTTACCTGGATAATGACAGAAACCTTGCTGGAGAAATGCTTTTTGTACTTACCCAGTTTCGGATTAGACAGAAAGTTGAACAGGGTAACAGAAAAACGCAGCACAAGGAAAATCAGGATGATATAGATGAATGCCAGATTCAGCATAGTTAGCTCAGGTAAACACCATCTTCCTGTCCTTCTACATTCAGCACCACATCAACATGTTCCTTTAATACCGTAGCCATCTGCAGGCCTACGAAATCTGTTGCTACAGGAAAAATCTTATGACTCCTGTCTACCAGTACCACGGTACGTATTTTTTTATGAGGAGTATTGAGAAATACACCGAAGCCGTAGGCGAGGGTTTTGCCGCTATTCAGCACGTCATCCACCAGGATGATTGCTTTATTTTTTACTTTTGCCGGTTCCGGGTCTGTCACTGCAGAGAGGCTGCTTTCATCCTTCTCCAGTTCGATTTTAAACATCGTTACTTTAAGATCTGATATTTCGAGCAAAACGTCCTTCAGTCGCAGTGCAAGCTGATATCCCCTGTCCCAAATACCTGCCAGCACAATTTCTTTTTCATTTAAGTTGTCTTCCAGGATCTGGTAAGCCATACGGTTGATTTTTTGCTGGATTTGTTTTTTATCTAGTATCAGTAATCGTGAATCGGCCATTTGTAAATGTTTGTTAGCGTACAAAAAGAAGGATTTTATGCTTCTGAATCAAATATCTGAAAAATAATTACAAAACGTTGCAACGTTTGGAGCTCTGTGGCGTCTAATTTATGTAAACCCAAACAAAATAAGAGATATGAACACTTTAAACATAATTAAACCTGCATTTACTTGCCTGGTCGCACTGATGACCATGACGCTGAACCTCAAAGCGCAGGAAACAAAAAACGTAGCGATAAACAATTTTACAGAAGTGTCAGTAGGGTCCGGCATTGCACTACATATTACACAGGGAAGTAGTGAATCTGCCAGGATTGTTGCCGATAATGAAGTTATTAACGATGTTGTGCTGGAGAAAAGTGGCAGCCGGATCAAAGTTGGCTGGAAGGATAACTGGGGTCTGAAAAAGATGTGGAAAAACAGAAATGCCAAAGTTTACATTACCTACAAAAAGCTGAACAGCATCTCTGCCAGCAGCGGAAGTTCACTGACCACCGATAACGTATTAAAAACTGACCATCTGGATGCCTCTGTATCTTCAGGAGCCAGTTTAAATGCCAGAATCGCATGTAATGAACTGGAGCTGGAAACCAATAGCGGAGCTTCGGCATCACTGACTGGAACAGCGACCAATATGACCGTTAAATCCAGCTCCGGCAGCTCTGTAAACGCCCTAAACCTGGCCACTCAATATGCCAGGGCAAATACCAACTCTGGCGCCGATATTAAAATCAACGTGGCCAAAGGACTGGAGACAAATACCAATAGCGGCAGTAATATCCGCTATAAAGGTAATGCCGACTTAAAAAATCTGAGTAATTCCAGAAGTTCAAGCGTATCCAGAATAGATTAATGAATATATTTGGGTATTAGACTATACTCATTGATATGAAATCTTTTCAATTACTTAAGCCGGTACTGTTTTTACTACTGATCACTGCATCTGATGCCAGCGCACAGATGCAGCAATCCAGAGAGGTAGCTTTAAAACACTTTTCAGAAATACATGTCAACACAGGTATTGAGCTGGTCATCACACAGGGCACAACAGAATCTGCCAAAATTGTTGCTGATGAAACGCTCATAGACGCTATCGTAGTAGAGCAGTCGGGAAACAGTGTCACTGTGAACTGGAAACTGATTAAAAGCACAAAGAAAAGATGGCTCAACAGAACTGCACAAGTTTTCATTACTTATAAAAATCTCAACATCCTTGAAGCAAGTGATGGTAGCTCGGTTAAGACGGAGAATGCTGTTAAAACGGGGATACTTAATATTTCAGTTTCTTCAGGTGCCAATGTCTCTGCGACCGTAGAATGCCCTCAGCTGCAATTGAAAACCAATAGTGGTGCTTCGGCCTCACTGAAGGGCACTGCTGCCAGAATGAACGTCGAAGCGGGTTCGGGCAGCCGTATTAATAGCCTGGAGCTCATCGCAGAGTATGCAAATGTGACTGCAAGCTCAGGTGCTGATGTAAAGGTAAATGTGACAAAGGAACTGGCTGCAACAGCGAGCAGCGGCGGAAATATCCGTTACAAAGGCAGCGCAGTTGTGGAGAATTCTGCGGGCTCCAAAAGCGGAAATGTAAAACCCATCCTATAACTTACAGGATGGGTTTTGATATTATCTTTTAGTGCTTTTGTAGGGGTAGTAAATGAAGTTAGCCCCTTCAGGTACGATCACAAAGACACACATATAATCTTCCGGCTTTTTATAAGCTTTTAAAAAAAGCTCTTTGTATGCCGGCTGAATGATGCCTTTTTCTACAAACTCCTCAAACATCGAAGCCTGAATTGTCCAGTTGGTATTGAGTTCTTCCCTGTTCAGGATCATCTCTCCTATAGAAACAGTATGCTGGTGGGCAACAAATATTGGATTTTTTGATATGCCTTCTGCGATGATCTCGATGGCAATTTCATGAATAGATTCCTTATACAATTCAAGGTCCTTTTCGAGGCTTACCAGCGGACTCACTTTTTTCTCTTTTCCTGCTCCCTCCGGCTGCTGTGGCATTAACTCTTCTATATCCATCTGAATTATTTAATCAGGTTCAACAAAACTACATTTTCAACATGTTGTGTATGCGGGAACATATCTACTGGTCTGATTCTGCTCACTTCATATTTTTCTTTTAACAAAGCAAGATCTCTGGCCTGTGTGGCTGCGTTACAGCTTACATACACAATTTTCTCTGCTTCCATTTCAAGTAAACGCTCAACCACATCAGTATGCATACCTGCTCGCGGAGGATCTGTAATCACCACATCCGGCTTACCATGCTCCTCAATAAAGGAAGTGGTCAGGATATCCTTCATATCGCCCGCGTAGAAGATGGTATTATCAATACCGTTCAGTTCAGAGTTAAATTTTGCATCCTCTATAGCAGTTGGTACATATTCAACGCCGACTACCTGTTTAACGCTGCCTGCAATAAAGTTGGCAATGGTACCTGCACCGGTGTACAAGTCATAGACCAGTTCATCGCCCTTGAATCCGGCAAACTCTTTGGTAATCTTGTATAATTCATGTGCCTGCAATGAGTTGGTCTGATAAAAGGATTTGGCTCCTATTTTAAATTTAAGACCATTCATCTCCTCAAAAATATACTCCCTGCCTGCATAGCAAATTACATCCTGATCAAAAATAGTATCATTTTTCTTTTGGTTAATGATGTACATCAGCGAGGTAACTTCCGGAAAATTAAGCTTCAGGTATGCCATGAGTCCGTCCACCTGCCCCTGCTCTACAAAAGCAAATACCACAACTACCATCACCTCACCTGTAGAAGAAGTTCTGATAATCAGGTTACGCAGATTCCCTTCATGATTGCGCAGGTCATAAAAACTCAAACCTGTCCTGAGTGCATATCCTCTTACCTGGTTTCTCAGCGTATTGGAAGGTTCTGCCTGCAGGTAACAATGCTCAATGTCCAGAATTTTATCAAAACGCAGCGGCACGTGGAATCCCAGCGCATTCATTTCCAGATCATCCCGGTCGGCCATATCCTGGGCATTCAGCCAGCGTTTATTGGAAAATGTATATTCAAGTTTATTACGGTAATATTTATTTTCTGCGGAGCCCAGTATAGGTTCCATAGATGAGGTATCTACTTTTGCAAGTCGCTGTAGGGCTGCTTCGACATTTTTCTGTTTGAAATGCAGTTGCGCGTCATATTGCATGTGCTGCCATTTACAGCCACCACAGGTTCCAAAATGCTGGCAAAAAGGATCAGTTCTTAAATCTGATGCAGTGTGCAGCGTTTCGATAACGGCTTCAGCAAAATTCTTTTTCTTTTTTACAACTTTTACATCAACGATATCGCCTGGTACGGCTTTATCAACAAACACGACTAATTCGTCTGCTTTGGCTACTCCTTTGCCCTCTTCAGCAATATCAATGATACTTAAAGTGGGAAGGATGGTAACTGTTCCAGCTTTTCTATTTCTACTCATTCTGCTGCAAAGCTAAAGCTTGTATTTAACAGTTCCTATTTTTTGGGCACAGGGATTTCAGGAGGATGAGAATTATCCCCTTTAAAGGATGATTTGTAATCAGCTTTTATTTTCCAAAAACCTTCAGGATTAATCCGAAAATGCCTTGTACAAGATTAAAGCTCACATCAAATTTTTCATCAACCAAAATAGAAATTTCTAAGATCTCTTTGCTCATTTCAAACGACGTTACACGTAAATATAACCGTTTTCATACCGAAAACCAAAACGGTATGCAAAGAAATGACATTAAGTTATTACTTTGGTAATACTGACCCTGCCCTTACAATGCAGCTTTCACCAGGAAAGGCAGTATTTCTTTTTGGAAACTTACAAAGTTTTTGCGGACGTCAGCATCACTAACAGAGGTAAAAGCAAAAGAGAATACTATACTTTTACTTGCTTTAAGCAGAAATGCAAGTCCTTCTCTACGGGAAGGGTTGTTTTTAAAATGATCGAGGCCAAGATAGGCAGAGAGTAACAGCGATTCCAGCTGGTCTGACAGGTGTTTAAGGAATTCCTGTGAGTTGGCATTTTCACGGACAAAATCCCAGCCAATAAACTCGTTGCAAACTGTATAAGTGAGCCTGCAGGTTTTCATCACCAGCGCTTTCAGGTGCTCTTCCTCATCGCTGAACTGCGCTTTATTTTTTAAAATCTCGGTAAGGTTAAGGTCGAGGTAATCCATCAGGATAGCGTCAAGAACCTGTTCCTTACTTTCAAAGTATTTGTATATTGTAGCTTTCGCGATCTTTGCCTTTTTTGCGATCTCGTTTACACTGGTCTTGTGATAACCGTATTTCCTGAATAACTCTTTAGCAGCTCTAATGATGCTCTCTTTAATCTTTTCTGGTTCCATCAATTAGTTACTTGTAATGTATTACCTGATACTCTTACACTATACTGCTTTAAAGACAGTGTAGCCGGGGCTTTTGCCGGGCTGCCATCTTCCAAAAGGAACTTTGCTCCTGAACAGGGATCTGTTACGGTAAAAGCTCCTTCATCTAACACGACAGCACATCTTTCTCCCGGATTTACTGTACTGCAACGGTCATAGGCTACATAGCCATTTAGTATCGTCCTGTAGAGTACCAAACCTGATACGCCATAACCATCAATCAGCACGGCGCGGCCTGAGTTGGTTAAATTTATCAAGCTGGGGTCTGTTAGCGGCCGGTTGAAATTTACCGCTACGTTAGGTACCATATTGGAAGCCTTACCACAGCCACTGAGAACTAATACCGTCAAAATAATCCAGGCAGCTCTGATCATTCTTAGATCAATGACGTTTTAAATTGTTTAAGGAACCTTGCATCATTTTCTGAGAACAACCTTAGATCCTTTATTTCAAATTTCAGATTTGCAATTCTTTCTATTCCCATACCAAAAGCAAATCCGCTGTATTTCTTGCTGTCTATACCACAATTTTCCAACACATTGGGATCAACCATTCCACAACCCAGTATCTCTACCCAGCCACTATATTTACATAACTGGCAACCATCACCTTTACAGATCGTACAAGAGATATCCATTTCTGCTGAAGGCTCTGTGAAGGGGAAATAAGAAGGACGGAAACGCACTTTGGTACCTTCACCATACAGTTCCTGCACAAAGTAAAAAAGTGTCTGCTTCAGATCTGCGAAGGACACCTTCTCATCTACGTACAATCCTTCTACCTGGTGGAAGAAGCAGTGTGCCCTTGCAGAGATGGCCTCATTCCGGTATACACGTCCTGGCATTAAAGCCCTGAATGGCGGTTTTCCAGCCTCCATCATTCTCACCTGAACCGAGGAAGTATGAGTCCTCAAGGCGATATCACCATGTTCACCACCTTTTTTTATAAAGAAGGTATCCTGCATATCTCTTGCCGGGTGTTCTTCAGGGAAGTTCAATGCGGAGAAATTATGCCAATCGTCTTCAATTTCCGGTCCTTCGGCTACTACAAAGCCTAGTTTACTAAAAATGTCGACGATCTCTCTTCTTACCAGCGCCAGCGGATGTCTTGTGCCCACTTCAAATCCCGCGCCCGGAAGTGTAAGGTCAAGGTTAGCATCTTTCCCTGCTGCTGCCGTAGTATCCTGCTCCTTCAAAGTCTGATACTTTGCTTCGGCAAGTTGTTTGAACTCATTTAAAACCTTTCCCAGGGTTCTTTTTTCCTCTGGTGATACAGCCTTAAATTCATCAAAAATATCTTTTATAATTCCTTTTGTACCCAGGAACTTTATTCTGAATTGCTCTAGTTCATCTGCATTTTCAGTAGAAAAAGCATTTATTTCAATCGTATACTGTGTGATCTTATCTTGCAACATAATGCCAAATATACAGCTAATCCTTAATATATTTATAACACACCCGCCATTACATCAGGAAGCCGTCTTTTGAATAAATCAAAAGACGGCCCCGCGGAAGTAAAAAAGAATGCGCTCTAAATTACTTTTAGCTCTTTACCGATTTTCACAAAAGCAGCTATTGCTTTATCCAGGTGATGTTGCTCATGAGCTGCTGAAAGCTGCACCCTGATCCTTGCTTTTCCCTGCGGAACAACAGGATAGTAAAATCCTATTACATAAATTCCTTCATCCAGCATTTTTGCAGCAAATTCCTGGGCGAGTTTGGCATCATACAGCATCACAGGTACAATCGGGTGTACACCTTCTTTGATATCAAAGCCTGCCGCTGTCATTTGCTGACGGAAATACATCGTATTTTTTTCAAGTTCATCTCTCAGTTCCGTTGTTTCACGCAAAAGGTCCAGTACCGCTACTGAAGCACCAGCAATAGCCGGGGCGAGCGTATTCGAAAAAAGATAAGGTCTGGAACGCTGGCGCAGCATGTCAATAATTTCTTTTTTGCCGGCAGTAAATCCTCCTGAAGCACCACCTAAAGCTTTTCCTAAAGTTCCTGTGATGATATCGATCCTGTCAATTACACCGCAGTGCTCATGAGTACCCCTGCCGGTTTTACCCATAAAACCAGAACAGTGTGATTCATCAATCATGACTAAAGCTTCATACTGGTCTGCAAGATCACAGATTTTATCCAGCTGCGCAATTGTACCGTCCATAGAGAATGCACCGTCGGTAACGATGATCCGGTGTCTGTTTCCCGAAGCGGCTTTAAGCTGCTCTTCAAGGTCGGCCATATCATTATGTTTATAACGGAACCTCTTCGCTTTACATAAACGCACGCCATCTATAATTGAAGCATGGTTCAACTCATCAGAGATAATAGCATCCTGATCATTGAAGAGAGGTTCAAATACTCCGCCATTGGCATCAAAAGCAGCGGCATATAATATGGTATCTTCTGTACCGAGAAATTGAGACAGTTTTTCCTCCAGTTCCTTATGTACGTCCTGTGTGCCACAGATAAAACGTACAGAAGACATCCCGTAGCCATATTTGTCAATAGCGCTTTTGGCTGCTGCAGTCACCCGGGGGTCTGAAGAGAGACCCAGATAATTGTTGGCACAAAAGTTTACAACTTCCTGGCCGGTGCTTACTTTAATATCTGCTCCCTGGGGAGTTACAATAACGCGTTCACGTTTATATAATCCGTCTTTCTCTATTTGCTCAAGTTCCTGTTTGAGAACAGGTTGTAATGTTTTGTACATAGCGATATTTATAATTGATCGGCTAAAGTTATAAAATTATCACCTAAGCGGGCATAAGTAGCACGATCTTTCTGTGAACAGGCTGCAGACTGAGACTGCGCCAAAATTAGCTTCATGTCCTCATGATCCGTTTTTGGAGCAAAAAGTAGTCTCAAACAATAATACAGCGTAAATTAACGTCTGTGAATAAAAAAATAATTCAAACAATATAAATATTCAAATATTTATTTCTTACATTGCAATAGATTGTAGTTAAAGATAACTTTATCTTTCTATAACAAAATTATATTTTAACAATTAATTTTCGAACTTAAATAAATGACTAACAATCAAAGAGAAAATTTCGGACCTCGCTTAAAAGAGATACGTTTAGCGAAGAAAATGACCTTACAGGAGTTCTATGGGGTAGTAGCCAAACATGTAAACAACTTCTCGCCTATAGAAAATGGCGCAAGAAGGATCGGAAGACGGCTATCAGAAGAGGTGATAAGATATTATCATATCAATGAAAAATGGCTGGCCACGGGCAATGGCAATATGTTTACTGATGATGAACTCCACGCGGCGGAAATTCCCGGAAGGGAAGACTCAAATCAAGGTGTGCCATTCATCAATATTAATCCATCTGAAATCTCATCAGGAGAATTTAATCTGCTCAGAGAACGGCCGGAGTATTATGTGAATTTCAGACCTTTCAATGATTGTGATGCCTATCTGCCCATCTACGGCGACAGCATGTACCCTAAGTATGCAAGTGGTGAAATTATTGCAGTGAGAGAAGTGATCAACAAAGACATCATTCAGTGGGGCGAAGCTTACCTGATCATTACTGATGAATACGCCAATAATATTACCACTGTAAAACTGCTTTTTGAGCATAACAGCACCAGCAAGATTGTACTTCGCGCCTCAAATCCAAATTATAAAGGTGATACTATTCTTGACCGTAATGTTATTAAAAGACTGTTTATTGTGAAAGGTAAAATTACCAGGAATCAACTCTGAAGATGCGTTATGGAAATTGGTTAAAAAAGAAAGGGATGATCCATCCAGAGTCATCCCTTTTCTAACCAAATATAAACCTGTATGAACGGGTTTTTCTTTTATGATAGTATCAACAGAAATGCAGTTCTCAGAACATAAATACATTAATTCAATACCTATCGTCTTAATCTTTCTAATTGTTGAAGATTCAACACCCAAAGATGGCAATTCCAATCATTTGTCAGACAATATTAACACTTTTTAACAACTCTACACAAATCAGAATAAGTTTTTGAAACGAAATGTCAAAAAGTTAACGCGAAATACCATAATTTATTATAGTTCATCTGCCAAACATCAGCCACCGCATCTAAAATCACACAAATGAGCGTAATTGATAATGAGAATGATATAAATTATCGTTTCAACCAGAGTTTTACTTCATCAGCATAACTTCCACTAACCGGAAGCTCAACAGATGTAAGCTTAATCTTTCTGTTCTGAAGAGACCTGACTTTTTTTACAGGGACGATGAAACTGCGATGGATTCTCTTAAAGTCTTCTGCAGGAAGTTTTTCCAGTATACGCTTGAGTGGCATCAGGGTAAGTACCGGGACGGCCCCCTCAAGATGTATCTTGACGTAATCTTCCATACTCTCCAGATATTCGATATGCTTTAATACGACTTTCATCATCCGGTATTCGGAATTGACGTATATGCAGGCATCATCCGGGGATGAAGGAGAATTATTTTTGTACTTATAATAATCAACAGCTTTGTTTACAGCTTTTGTGAACCGCGTTGCATCGATAGGCTTGAGCAGATAATCTATAGCCTCCAGTTCAAAACCTTCAAAAGCAAATTCTGTAAACGCTGTAGTAAAAATGATCAAGGGCTTTTTAACCAATGCTTTTGCCAGATCGATACCGGAAATGTCAGGCATACTCACGTCCAGGAAAAGGAGGTCTACTTCATTTCTTTTGATATATTCCGCTCCGGAAACAGCATCTCCAAATGTCTGTAAGAGTTCCAGATCAGGGAAACGCGAGATGAAAGTATTGATCAGGTGAATAGCAAGAGGTTCATCATCTATTGCAACACATTTTAAAGGCATATAACAAGTTCTATCGCCCTAAATATACAACATTTGATGAAGAACAAAGCAGCAGCCAAGCAGTAATTGCCTAATCAGCCTTTGTAAACAGAACCCTACTTGTTAGTATCTGCAGTGACGTGATGCGCGGCTTGTACGCGGTTTTTCTTTTTAGACATTTTATAGGTTCCAATAATAACCATAGAGGCCGCTACAAGCGAAAAAAGTAAGTTAAATGATCTTTTGTCCATAATAGTAAGATGATTGTAACAAAATACAAAATCCGTGCCTATAATAGAGGTCGACCAGGAAAATTGGTTTTTTATCAGAAAAATTATTTTGATATCAGAGAGGTTTCCTCAGCATTGATGGCTTTCCAGATCATATCCTTTAATTCCGTGATCCCCTTCTGGGCGACTGAAGAAATAAAGATTGATGGAATGTTTGCTGGAAGGTCCTGTTTCATCTCAGCAGTAAGTTCTTCGTCCAGCATATCTGATTTTGTGATCGCCAGCAAATGAGGTTTCTGCATCAGTTCGGGATTATATTCGAGCAGTTCAGATTTCAGGATGTCATATTCAGCCTTTATGGAACGGCCGGTATCTGCAGGAACCATAAATAAAAGGACAGAATTTCGTTCTATGTGACGCAGGAAGCGGTACCCTAAACCTTTGCCTTTAGATGCACCTTCAATGATTCCGGGAATGTCTGCCATTACAAAAGATTGGCTTCCGCGATAAGAAACAATACCCAGATTTGGCACCAGAGTGGTAAAAGGATAATCAGCAATTTCAGGCTTCGCTGCTGAGACTACGGAAAGCAAGGTTGATTTCCCTGCGTTTGGAAAACCAACGAGGCCTACGTCTGCCAGCACTTTCAGCTCAAGGACAACCCACTGCTCTTTACCGGATTCACCTGGCTGTGCAAAACGTGGGGTCTGAAGCGTAGAAGTTTTAAAGTGCCAGTTACCCAGACCACCTCTCCCACCCGGAGTCAGAATTTCTGTCTGGCCGTCTTCAGTGATTTCGAAAAGCACTTCGCCGGTTTCAGCATCTTTGGCAATGGTACCCAATGGCACTTCTAAAAGCTCGTCCTTACCAAACTTACCTGAACTGGTAGAGCTTGATCCGGGTCCGCCGTCAGAAGCAATAATATGTTTGCGGTATTTCAGGTGCAGGAGCGTCCAGAATTGCGCGTTACCCTTAAGGATCACATGCCCTCCTCTTCCACCATCGCCACCATCCGGACCACCGGTAGAAGTCATTTTATCACGGTGCAAATGTGCAGATCCTGCCCCTCCTTTACCAGAACGGCAGCATATTTTAACGTAATCTACAAAATTTGAACCCTGTGACATAACTCTCTATGATTGATATTGATCGACCACACTGCATAGTTCAGCAAAGATATCATCGATCTTGCCGATGCCATTTACTTTACTCAATTTCTGCTGTGCTTCGTAATAAGGCAAAACATGAATTGTTTTGCTGAAATACTCTTCTATGCGTTTTTGCAATTTATCTGCCTGGTCATCAACCCTGCCGGTTAACTTCTGACGTTCGGCAATTCTTTTGGTAAGTTCTTCCTGATCCACATCCAGTGCAATTACTGCTGTGATTGAACTTCCTTTACTTTCCAGGAATTCATCCAGCGCCGCAGCCTGCGCTACTGTTCTGGGGAAACCATCAAAAATAAACCCTTTAGCACCCGGATTCTTATCCACTTCATCTTCCAGCATGGCTATTGTAATTGCATCAGGCACCAACTGTCCATCAGCGATCAGTGCACTCACCTGTTTTCCAAGTGGGGTCTGATTGCTAATATGTGCTCTGAAAATATCACCTGTTGAGATGTGGTTCAATTGATAGCGTTCGATCAATTTTTCTGATTGGGTGCCTTTACCTGCACCCGGTGGGCCAAAGAGAACAAAATTAAGCATTTGGATTATCTTTAAAATTTTAAAAGCCTTCCCGCCATAGGCAGCAAGGCTTTTCTCAGTTGTTTGTGCACTTGTAGGGATTCGAACCCCAAACCTTCTCATCCGTAGTGAGATGCTCTATCCAATTGAGCTACAAATGCATTCCGTTCGTTACGGGATTGCAAAAGTAGTATTTGTAACCGGATTTCAAAACTTTTTTTGAAAATAAATTGAAATCTGTTGCATACTATTTTATAGATCTCTTGCTTTCAGCTGATTATCCAGCATAGCAAGTCCCTCATTAAAATGATGTGGAACGTAACCCAGTTGATGTATTGCCTTATCCAGGATGAATCCAGTCTTGACAGGACGTTTTGCTGCCTGATTAAGGGATGCGGAACTAATTTCCCTGATCAGACTCCGGTCCAGCTTCCAGAAATCCGCCACTTTACCAACCAGCTCCGAAATACTCATCATCTCAGCCCCTGAAATATTAAATATACCTTCAGCATTCTTTTCGGCGATGAGGAGACAGCCTTCGGCCAAATCTTCTGCCAGTGTAGGCATACGCCACTGGTCGTTCACCACATTGATGGGCTCTCCCTTCTCCAGGGCTTCTTTAGCCCAGAGTACAATATTACTTCTGCTCTTTTCTCTGACAATACCATATACGATAATCGTGCGCACAATTGCCCATTTGCATTTTGCGCGCTGCAGCACCTGTTCTGCCCTGAGTTTAGTTTCTCCATAATAACTCAGGGGATTGGGTGTCCCCTCTTCATCATAAGGACCCGCTGCACCGTCAAACACGAAATCTGTAGACAAATGAATCAGGTGGATATCAAACTCAGCGCAGATATCTGCCAGGGTCTGTACTGCTGCAACATTGAGCTGGTCAGCCAGCTCCCTCTGCTCATGACACTTATCCACATTGGTGAGTGCTGCTGTATGAATGATCGTATCTGGCCGGTGTTTTTCAACAACAGTTCTCACATTTGAGGGATCGAGGATATCCATCGTTTCGTAGATATATCCGTTTTCCGGCATAAAACGGTTCAGTCCCTTTGATGTAGCGATCAGATTAAACTCCCTGCCAGCCAGAACAGCAGCAGTGATTTTCTGCCCCAGAAGGCCATTGCTGCCGGTAACTAATATGGTTTTCATAGCTGCTAAACTATCGATAAAAAAACTGTGGAAAAACTTTTTATTTATATATAAGAAATATATCGGAAAATCTTAGCTTTGCAAACCGAATTGAAGGCTTTAAACATGCCTTTAACAATTTGATATTTATAATTTTACCAAAAACAATATATGCCTAACATTGGAAAAATAGCGCAGATTATAGGACCCGTAGTAGACGTGAGTTTTGCTGACGATGCTCATTTACCTCAAATCTTCTCTGCATTAGAGATTGAAAAAGAAAACGGACAGAAGATCGTTTTAGAAGTTCAACAACATCTTGGTGAAGACCGTGTACGTACCATTGCAATGGACTCGACTGACGGTTTGGTTCGCGGGATGTCTGTATTAAGCACAGGTTCTCCTATCAAAATGCCGGTTGGAGATCAAATCAAAGGTCGTTTATTCAATGTTATTGGTGAAGCAATTGATGGTATCAATACAGTTGATAAAACTGTTGGTAAATCTATCCACAATGCACCTCCGCGTTTCGACGAACTTTCAACTGAATCAGAAGTACTTTACACTGGTATCAAAGTAATCGATTTATTAGAGCCTTATGTAAAAGGTGGTAAAATCGGATTATTTGGTGGTGCAGGTGTAGGTAAAACTGTATTGATTATGGAATTGGTAAACAACATCGCGAAAGCATATGATGGTTTATCAGTATTCGCAGGTGTTGGAGAACGTACACGTGAAGGAAATGACCTTTTACGTGAGTTTATCGAATCTGGTGTAATCAACTATGGTGAAGAGTTTCTTCACTCAATGGAAAAAGGCGGATGGGACCTGAGCAAGGTTGACACTGAAAAATTAAAAGAATCTAAAGCAACATTGGTATTCGGACAAATGAACGAGCCTCCTGGGGCACGTGCACGTGTAGCTTTATCAGGATTAACTGTTGCTGAATACTTCCGTGATGGTGATGGTGAAGGCGCAGGAAAAGACATCCTTTTCTTCGTTGATAACATCTTCCGTTTTACACAGGCAGGTTCAGAGGTATCGGCACTATTAGGCCGTATGCCATCTGCAGTAGGTTACCAGCCAACGCTTGCTACAGAAATGGGATTAATGCAGGAGCGTATTACCTCAACTAAACGTGGTTCAATTACATCTGTACAGGCTGTATATGTTCCTGCGGATGATGAGACTGACCCGGCTCCGGCAACAACATTTGCCCACCTTGATGCAACTACATTATTATCACGTAAAATTGCTGAGCTTGGTATTTACCCGGCGGTAGATCCGTTGAACTCAACTTCACGTATCCTTTCTCCGGCTGTTTTAGGTGATGAGCACTACAATACTGCTCAACGTGTTAAAGAATTGCTGCAACGTTACAAAGAATTACAGGATATCATCGCTATCTTGGGTATGGATGAGTTATCTGAAGAAGATAAACTGGTTGTTCACCGCGCACGTCGTGTTCAGCGTTTCTTATCTCAGCCTTTCCACGTAGCTGAGCAGTTCACAGGATTAAAAGGTGTACTAGTTGATATCAAAGAAACCATCAAAGCATTCAATATGATCATGGATGGTGAAGTTGATGAATACCCTGAAGCTGCATTCAACCTTGTAGGTAGCATTGAAGATGCAGTTGAAAAAGGTAAAAAACTATTAGCTGAAGCAAACGCGTAATTAAGCGTATACATTTAATATATGACATTAGAAATATTAACACCCGATAAAAAAATCTTTGAAGGCGAAGTAACAGCGGTTACTGTACCAGGTACAATGGGTTCTTTCCAGATATTGAGAGACCATGCACCAATTATTTCAACTTTGGAAGATGGTCCGGTAATTATTAAAACTAAAGGCAACGAAGAGATTATTGAAATCAAAGGCGGAGTTGTCGAAGTCTTGAAAAACAAGGTCATAGTTTTAGCGGAAGGTGTTGCCTAATCTCTTGGTATAAATCTTTTTATAAAGAGGGCATTCAAAAGATGCCCTCTTTTTTTATACAAAACTTTCAACTTCATCCGCCACTTCAGGCATTTTAAGCAGAAATCAGCCCGATTGCAATGCAAGCATAATATTCATACCGAATACCGAAACCATATTCGGTATAGATGTGTCAATTTAAATGATTGTATCATACAATAAATTCGGAATATTATTTGTTATTATGAAATATACTCAAACTAATATTTTTTTTCAATTATTTTCAATCTGCTATTGACAGTTTGTGATGCATGAAGTAAATTGGTTTTATATAAAAACAACGAAATGAACACTTCAATTACAACCAACCTTAATGTCATTGTCAACCTGACAACTCTCCTGATTCTTCAGGACAATAAGGCGCTGTAAGTGAATTTTTAATAAAAATATCTGAAAGCGCCCCCCAAAAGAGGCGCTTTTTTAATAAACATCTGACAACCTGGAACCACAATGCAATACTACGATTCAAATACAGTCCTTTACCTGAACGGGCAGTTTATCAAGTCTGCTGAGACGACCACAGACTTATATGGTCAGTCACTGCATTATGGTTACGCCGTATTCGAAGGAATCAGGGCTTACAACACGCATAACGGCACCAGGATCTTTAAAGCAAAAGAACATTTTGACCGTCTGCAACGCTCGGCAGAGCTGATGCATATCCCCTTCCCTTTCGATAAAGACGAGCTCATCAGGCAGACTTATAAATTATTAAAAAAGAATAACCTTAAAGATGCCTACATCCGTCCTTTGGTTTACAGCGGACAAAACATGACCCTCGAAGCAGCTACGGAATCATCTATCATGATCTGCGCCTGGGAATGGGGAGCATACCTTGGCAATAAACTGGTGAAAGTTGGGATTTCAAGTTACCAGCGGCCAAACCCTAAGTCAACCCATATTGAAGCCAAAGCAAGCGGCCATTATGTAAATTCAATCCTGGCTACAACAGAAGCTAAAAAGAATGGCTATGATGAAGCACTGCTGCTGGACATGGACAACTTTATTGCTGAAGGATCGGGAGCAAATATTTTCATCGAGAAAAACGGAAAAGTATATACGCCTGCTTTAGGCAGCATTCTGGCAGGAATTACCAGGGCAACAGTGATTAAGTTATGCAGAACGCTTGATATTGAATGCATTGAAAAGCAACTGACTGTAGAAGAACTGAAAAATGCAGACAGCGCTTTCTTCTGCGGAACTGCTGCTGAAATCATAGGTATTGCCTCCGTAGATGATACTACTTTCCCCTCAGTATGGACAGAAACACTGGGCGCTACCCTGCAAAGAACCTATAAAGCACTAGTATTAGAAAAACAAAATTACGAAGTAATCATATAACAAGTAAAACAAGAAATGTCACAACAAAAACCAGAACTAAACCGCTACAGTAAAGTTTTCACACAAGATCCCACCCAGCCGGGAGCCCAGGCCATGTTATATGGTATCGGATTAACAACTGAGGATATGTCTAAAGCACAGGTCGGGATTGCCAGCATGGGTTATGATGGTAACACCTGTAATATGCACCTGAACGATCTTGCAAAGATCGTCAAAGATGGCGTGTGGAAAAATGACATGGTCGGTTTAACATTTGGTACAATTGGGGTGAGTGATGGTATGTCTAATGGCACAGACGGCATGCGTTATTCATTGGTTTCAAGAGATGTAATTGCGGATTCGATTGAAACAATCTGTGGCGGTCAGTATTACGACGGACTGATCACCATCCCGGGATGCGACAAAAATATGCCTGGGTCTATCATGGCAATGGGACGCCTGAATAGACCAGCAATTATGGTTTATGGCGGCAGTATCCATTCCGGAAAATATAAAGGCAAATCTTTGAACATTGTCTCTGCCTTTGAAGCACTTGGAGAAAAATTAGCAGGAAATTTATCTGAAGAAGATTATCAGGGTATCATCCGCCACACCTGCCCGGGAGCCGGTGCATGTGGAGGTATGTATACAGCGAATACTATGGCTTCGGCTATTGAAGCAATGGGAATGAGCTTGCCATACAGCTCTTCTCATCCGGCAACAAGTGAGGAGAAAAAACAGGAATGCCTCGAAGCAGGGAAAGCGATCAGGGTATTGCTGGAGAAAAATATCCTTCCTTCAGATATCATGACAGAAAAAGCATTTCACAATGCCATAGTAACGGTGATGGTTCTTGGAGGTTCAACAAATGCAGTCTTGCACTTAATCGCCATGGCGAAATCGGTAGGTTTGAACCTCACGCTTGCAGACTTTCAGCGCATCAGTGATAACACCCCGGTTTTGGGCGACCTTAAACCAAGCGGACAATACCTGATGGAAGATGTGCACGACATTGGCGGTGTTCCCGCAGTATTGAAATACCTGTTGAAAGTAGGTCTTGTTCATGGCGACTGCATGACGGTGACTGGTAAAACGCTGGCAGAAAATGTAGCTGATGCTGCAGACCTGGACTTTGAAAAACAGAAAGTAATTTTCCCTGTTGAGCAGGCTTTAAAACCTACAGGTCACCTTCAGATGTTGTATGGTAACCTTGCCGAAAAAGGTGCTGTCGCAAAGATCAGCGGTAAAGAAGGTGAAAGATTTGAAGGCCCTGCACGTGTATTTGAAGGTGAACAAAAACTGATCGCAGGTATCCAGAGCGGAAAAGTACAGCGCGGTGATGTGGTTGTGATCATCCAGGTTGGTCCTAAGGGAGCACCGGGAATGCCTGAGATGCTTAAGCCTACCTCTGCCATCATTGGTGCCGGATTAGGTAAGTCAGTAGCCCTGATTACAGATGGTCGTTTTTCTGGTGGTACCCACGGCTTTGTGGTAGGACATATCACTCCTGAAGCATGGGACGGCGGAAATATCGGTTTGGTAAAAGACAACGATATCATTACCATTGATGCAGTAAATAATACTATCCAGCTGAATATCTCCGATGAAGAACTTGCAGCACGCAGGGCAGCATGGGTACAATTGCCACCACCGGTAAAAAGTGGTGTACTCTATAAATATATCAAACAAGTAAGCAATGCCAGTGAAGGGTGTGTAACTGACGCCTACACAGAAAATTAACCAGAGCCCTAAATTAAACCCAATTAAAATGGAAACAGTACAACAGGAAGCAGCAACACTGGCCCAACCAAAGAAAACCACAACGGTTACGGGATCAGTTGCCTTGATGGAAGGACTTATTGCCGAAGGAACAGAAACAATTTTCGGTTATCCCGGAGGTGCCATCATGCCAATCTATGATGCGATCTACGATTACAAGGATAAACTCAACCATATATTAGTCAGGCATGAACAATGTGCTGCTCATGCAGCTCAGGGTTTTGCACGTACCTCCGGCAAAGTTGGTGTAGTTTTCGCCACCAGCGGTCCGGGTGCTACCAACCTGATCACAGGATTGGCTGATGCACAAATTGACAGTACTCCTCTCGTATGTATCACCGGACAAGTATTTGCTACCTTGCTGGGTACTGACGCTTTTCAGGAAACTGATGTGATTAATATCAGTGCACCTGTAACCAAATGGAACTACCAGGTGACTGAAGCAAGTGAGATTCCTGCAGCACTGGCAAAGGCCTTCTATATTGCCCGCAGCGGCAGACCCGGACCTGTATTGATCGACATTACCAAAAATGCACAAATGCAGCTTTTTGAATATGAAGGTTATACACCCTGCAGCCATATCCGCAGCTACCGCCCCAAACCTATCGTTAGAAACGAGTATATTGAACAGGCAGCAGCATTGATCAACAGCGCTAAGAAACCGTTTATCCTTTTCGGACAAGGTGTTTTACTGGGAAGTGCTGAACAGGAGTTCAAAGCATTTGTAGAGAAAAGTGGTATTCCTGCCGCATGGACGATCCTGGGTGCGGGTGCTATACCTACAGATCATCCTTTAAATGTAGGTATGTTGGGTATGCACGGAAACTATGGCCCGAATGTACAAACCAATTCCTGTGATGTAATGATCGCCATCGGAATGCGTTTTGACGACAGGGTAACAGGCCGTCTGGATAAATATGCCAAGCAGGCAAAAGTGGTACACCTGGATATTGACCCTGCAGAAATCGATAAAAATGTGAAAGCTGATGTTCCTGTATGGGGCGACTGTAAAGAGACTTTACCGTTGTTGACTGAGCTGATTACGGAAAGAACTCATGATGAATGGCTGGCTGAGTTTAAAGCCTATGACAAAATAGAGCAGGAACAACTGATTCAGAAAGAGCTTAACCCGCAGACAGGAGAACTGACGATGGGCGAAGTGATCAACCAACTGAATGTCCTTACCAAAGGGGAAGCGGTTATCGTAAGTGATGTTGGTCAGCACCAGATGGTGGCCTGCAGATACGGTAAGCTTAACACTACACGTCTGAGTGTAACCAGCGGTGGTTTAGGTACAATGGGATTTGGCTTGCCGGCAGCGATCGGAGCTAAGTTTGGTGCACCTGAACGTACAGTTATCGCGGTTATCGGTGATGGTGGTTTCCAGATGACTTTACAGGAGCTGGGTACTATCATGCAGTTTGGCGTAGACGTGAAGATTCTGATTCTGAATAATCAGTTCCTCGGTATGGTGCGTCAATGGCAACAGCTGTTCAACGAAAAACGTTATTCCTTTGTTGATATTACCAGCCCTGATTTTGTTAAACTTGGTGATTCATACTCAATTGCAGGCAAAAGAGTTACTGAACGCGAAAACCTGATTCCTGGTCTGGAAGAAATGCTCAACACACCGGGCTCCTTCCTGCTGGAAGTAATGGTAGCTAAAGAACACAATGTTTTCCCAATGGTTCCACAAGGTAGCAGTGTAAGCGAAATCAGACTTAAATAATAAAAAGACCATGAGCGATTCAAAAGATATAGAATTAGGAAATTCAAAGCAGGAGTTTACCATTACGGTATATACTGAGAACCAGATCGGCATACTGAACCGTATTGCGATCATATTTTCGAGAAGAAAGATTAATATTGAAAGCCTGAATGTCTCACCCTCAGAAATTGAGCACATTCACCGTTTCAATATCCTGATCACGGAAACTGAAGAGGTGGTAAAAAAACTGGCCAGACAGATTGAAAAGCAGGTAGAAGTGCTTAAGGTATATGCCAATACGAATGATGACATCATCTGGCAGGAACTTGCACTCTATAAGGTGCCAACAGAGATTGTCGCAGAAAAAGTATTTGTAGAACGCCTGCTGCGTGAGAATGGTGCCAGGGTTGTGGTAATTCGTAAGAATTACACCATATTTGAAACTACAGGACACCGTTCTGAAACTGATAAGCTAATTGAAGTACTGCAGCCCTACGGACTGATTGAGTTTGTTCGCAGTGCAAGGGTGGCAATCATCAAGGACAGTGAAGGTTTCAACAGCAAACTGAGAGAGTTTGAAAGACTTGAACCAGGACAGGAAGTGATTGAAAACGAATTTCTGGATAAAGAGAAAAACGTATTTACGATGTAATCCCACATTTCAGCTGACTGAGGTGTTTTAATCGAAAGCTCAGCTGATCAAAATAATAATTTAAAAAGAACCTTAAAATCAAAAAACAACAAAAACGATGTCAAATTATTTTAACACATTGCCTCTCAGAGAGAAACTAAACCAATTGGGTGTTTGTGACTTCATGGACAGTTCTGAATTTCTGGATGGTGTAGATGCATTAAAAGGAAAAAAATTGGTAATTGTAGGCTGCGGTGCACAAGGCCTTAACCAGGGTTTAAACCTGAGAGACAGTGGTTTGAATATTGCCTATGCTTTGCGTAAAGAGGCTATCGAAGGCAAAAGAGATTCATGGAAAAATGCTACGGAGAACAACTTCCCTGTAGGTACTTATGAGGAACTGATCCCTGAAGCTGATTTGGTGATTAACCTTACTCCGGACAAGCAACATACTGCTGTTGTAAATGCTGTTATGCCTTTCATGAAACAAGGTTCTACCCTATTGTATTCACACGGTTTCAATATCGTGGAAGAAGGATTACAGGTACGTAAAGATATCACAGTAATCATGGTTGCTCCAAAAAGCCCTGGATCTGAGGTAAGAGCGGAATATGTAAGAGGCTTTGGTGTTCCTACATTAATCGCGGTTCACCCTGAGAACGATCCTGAAGGTAAAGGTCTCGCACAGGCAAAAGCATACTGCGTTGGAACAGGTGGTCACAGAGCCGGCGTGTTGAAATCATCTTTTGTTGCTGAAGTAAAATCAGATTTGATGGGTGAGCAAACGATCCTTTGTGGTTTACTGCAAACAGGTTCTATCCTGTCGTTTGACAAAATGGTTGAAAAAGGAATTGATGCGGGTTATGCTTCCAAACTGGTTCAATATGGTGTTGAGGTGATCACTGAAGCATTGAAACATGGTGGTATCACTGCGATGATGGACAGATTGAGCAATGTGGCTAAGATCAAAGCTTTTGAAGTTTCTGAAGAACTGAAAACGATCATGCGTCCATTGTTCCAGAAACACCAGGATGATATCATGAGTGGCGAATTCAGCCGTATCATGATGGAAGATTGGGCAGCTGGTGATAAAAACCTGCTGGCATGGCGTGCAGCTACAGGCGAGACCGCTTTTGAAAAAACTCCTGCTGGTGATGTTAAAATCGGCGAACAGGAATACTTTGATAATGCATTATTAATGGTTGCTTTCATCAGGGCTGGTGTTGAGCTGGCTTTCGAAACTATGGTAGAAGCAGGAATTAAACCTGAGTCTGCTTACTATGAGTCGCTGCACGAAACTCCACTGATTGCAAACACTATTGCACGTAAAAAATTATTTGAAATGAACAGGGTGATCTCTGATACTGCTGAGTATGGCTGTTATTTATTTGATCACGCTTGTAAGCCATTACTGGCAGATTTCATGACTAAAGTAGAGACTGATCTGATCGGTAAAAACTTCAATGAGGGAAAAGATGGCTCTGTAGATAACAGTGCATTAATTTCAGTAAATGAAGTGATCCGTTCGCATGAGGTTGAAACTATTGGAGCTGAGCTGAGAAAAGCTATGACTGCAATGAAATCGATTAAAACGGTATAAGTAACAAAAAGAAACTTCTCCGGTGAAAATACCGGGGAGGTTTAAAAAACAATAAAGAAAATGTCAAAAACATTAGTAGAAAAAATATGGGATGCACACGTGGTAAAAAGCGAAGCAGGATTTCCTGATATTCTATATATTGATACACACTTAATCCACGAAGTAACCTCTCCGCAGGCTTTTGATGGTTTGCGCAAAAGAGGATTGCCTGTTTTACGCCCGAAACAAACGGTGGCGACGGCCGATCATAACGTGCCTACAATTAACCAGCTGCAGCCAATCAAGGAAGAACTATCCCGTTATCAGGTGGATATGCTCACAAAAAACTGCGCGGAATTTGGAATTGAACTGTATGGACTTGGACATCCTTTCCAGGGGATTGTACACGTTATTGGCCCCGAACTGGGAATTACCCTGCCGGGAAAAACAATGGTTTGCGGCGACAGTCATACCTCTACTCATGGTGCCTTTGGTGCGATTGCCTTTGGTATCGGTACTTCACAGGTAGAGCAAGTTTTCGCTACACAATGCTTGCTGCAGCAGAAACCTAAAACCATGAAAATTGAGGTTAACGGTACGTTGGGAAAAGGTGTAACTGCTAAAGACATTATCTTATATATCCTCTCTAAAATATCTGCTGCCGGTGGTACAGGTTATTTTATTGAATATGCAGGTTCGGCAATCGAAGCTTTAAGTATGGAAGCCCGTATGACGATCTGTAACATGAGCATCGAAATGGGTGCCAGAGGCGGACTGATTGCTCCTGACCAGACTACTTTTGATTACATCAAAGGCAGGGAATTTGCGCCTGCAGGTGCAGAATGGGACAAAGCACTGGCCTACTGGAAAACATTGTACAGTGATGCTGATGCCACATTTGACAGTGTGTTGAGTTTCGACGCCGAAGATATTGGCCCTATGATTACCTATGGAACAAATCCGGGTATGGGTATGGGTATACAAGAACATATTCCGTCTACAAGCTCCCAGCCTGATAAAGAACAATTATCTTATCAGAAAGCGCTGGACTACATGGGTTTTGAGGATGACGCATCCCTGATTGGCAAACCTGTGGATTATGTGTTCATCGGCAGCTGCACCAACTCGCGTATCGAAGATCTGCGTGAGGTGGCTGAATTTGTGAAACACAAGCAAAAAGCAGAGAGTGTAACGGTTTGGATTGTTCCTGGCTCTAAGCAGGTGGAACAACAGGCTATTAATGAGGGGCTGGACAAGATATTTGAAGAGGCAGGATTTCAGCTCCGCGAACCCGGATGCAGTGCATGCCTTGGAATGAACGAGGACAAGATCCCGGCAGGAAAATATTGTGTTTCTACCTCTAACAGAAACTTTGAAGGCCGCCAGGGTCCCGACGCAAGAACCTTGCTGGTAAGTCCGCTTACCGCAGCAGCTGCTGCTATCACCGGAAAAATAACTGATGTAAGGGAAATGCTTGCCGAGGCATAAAGATTATTGACATGAAGAAATTCGAAAGATTATTATCGGCCATCGTGCCTTTAAATATAGAAAATATTGATACCGACCAGATTATTCCGGCCAGGTTCCTGAAAGCTACTACCCGTGAAGGCTTTGGGGAAAACTTGTTCCGCGACTGGAGGTATAACGGCGACAATACGCCTAAACCTGATTTTGTACTCAACGACCCAACTTACAAAGGCCGGGTACTGGTAGCAGGCAAAAACTTTGGTTGTGGTAGTAGTCGCGAGCACGCTGCATGGGCTATACAGGACGCAGGATTTGATGTAGTCATCAGCAGCTTCTTTGCTGACATCTTTAAGGGAAATGCACTGAACAATGGTCTGTTACCCATTCAGGTAAGTGATGAATTTCTTGCGGCAGTGTTTACTGCAGTAAGCAAAGATCACAACGCACAGCTGGATGTTGATCTTGATAAACAAACTGTCACCATAGTATCTACAGGTGAAGAGGCAGAATTTGAAATCAATGCCTATAAAAAATCATGCCTGATCAATGGTTATGATGATATCGATTTCATCCTTGCACAAAAAGATTTAATAGAAGAATTCGAACAGAAAAAATAATGTCAGAACCCGTCGTAAATATCACCAACCTTCATCTCAGGTATCACCATAAACCGGTGTTACAGGATTTGAACTGGACCATCAAACGCGGGGAAAACTGGCTCCTGCGTGGTGCCAGCGGAACTGGAAAGACCTCATTGGCAAAAGCCATAGCAGGCCTGATAAAGTTTGATGGGAAAATTGATATCAATTTTGATCAGCAGAACAGCTTGCCTGCTGTTGCTCATTATGTAGCCAACTGGTATCAGTTCAAAGATCTGGAAGGACAGTCGAACTTTTACTACCAGCAACGCTACAATAAACAGGCAGAAGAAACGACAGCTACGGTTCGTGCCGAGCTGGAAAACTATGGCAAAAATCACCAGCTGGACTTCGCAGATGCTGAAAAGCTGGTAGCGGCACTGGGATTCTCTGAGCTGCTTAACTCCACACTCATCCAGTTGTCAAGCGGAGAACATAAAAAGCTCCAGTTGGTAGAAGCGTTATGGTTCCGCCCACAGTTGCTGATCATGGACCAACCCTATAACGGACTGGATAAACTTTCGCGCAAGCACCTAAACAGCCTTCTCGAAGAAATTTCTGAAGGCGGTACGCAACTGATCCTCATCAGTAATGACAGAGAGTTGCCCGCTGTCATCAACTGCTTCGCAGAAATCAGGGATGGCCAGGTACATGTAACTGATGCCGCACATATCCCGGATTTCAAGCTGGAGACAGACAGGCCTGTACCTGAGTTTTTGCGTGAAGGCCCTGTTTCAAAGACTGAAAGTATCGTGCATATGAATGATGTCAACATCAGCTATGGCGATAAACAGGTATTGAAAAACATCAACTGGGAAGTGAAAGCCGGAGAAAAATGGTTGCTGCAGGGGCATAATGGTTCCGGAAAATCTACACTGCTCAGCTTAATCACTGGAGATCATCCTCAGGCTTATGCCAATGATTTCTCCCTGTTTGGTCATAGAAGGGGAAGTGGTGAGAGTATATGGGATATCAAAAAGAGAATGGGATTGATCTCTCCGGAACTGCAGTGGTACTTTGATGCCTCAGCAACGGTTCGGGATAGTATCATCTCCGGTTTTTTTGATAGTTCAGGTTTATTCCGCACACCTACTTACACCCAAAGTACACAGGCCGATGAGCTGATCCATTATTTCGGGTTAACGGAATACAAAAACACGCTGATCAACCAGCTTCCGCTGGGTAAACAGCGCCTTGCCTTTCTGGCCCGCACCATTATCAAAAACCCTGAACTGCTGATCCTTGATGAACCTTGTCAGGGGCTAGACCAGCATCAGGCGCAGCATTTTAACAAGCTGGTAGATGAACTGTGTAGCAATGGTACCACACTGATTTATGTGGGGCATTTTGAATCACAGTTGCCGGCTTGTATTGAGAAAAGAATTTTATTAGAAAACGGAGAAGTAAAATCCGTGGAACCTATATTAGAAAGTATATAATAGCATGAAGAAACACATATTAGTAATTCCCGGAGACGGAATAGGACCAGAAGTTACCACCTGGGGTAAAGCAGTACTGCACCAGATCGCATCCAGCTTCAACCACGAATTTACATTCGATGAAGCACTGATGGGCCACGCTGCCATTGAAGCTACAGGGAATCCCCTGCCGGATGAAACCCTTGAGAAAGCTAAGAAAAGTGATGCTATCCTTTTCGGTGCTGTAGGTCATGCTTTGTATGATAATGATCCTTCACTGAAAGTACGCCCGGAGCAGGGATTGCTGAAAATCCGTAAGGAGCTTGGCTTGTACGCGAACCTGCGCCCTATCCTGTTGTTCGACGAATTACTGAATGCTTCAAGTATTAAAGCACATATCCTCAAAGGAACAGACATCCTGTTTTTCAGGGAACTGACCGGAGATGTGTATTTCGGTGAGAAAAAACGTTCTGAAGACAGGCATACTGCTTCTGATCTGATGGTTTATAATAAATATGAGGTTGAAAGAATCGCACATAAGGCCTACGAAGCAGCTATGCAGCGTGGCAGAAAATTATGTTCTGTAGATAAGGCAAACGTTCTGGAGAGTTCACGCCTCTGGAGAGAAACGGTACAGGAGATCTCTAAGTCATATCCTGAGGTAGAAACTACACACATGTTTGTAGACAATGCGGCAATGCAGCTGATTAAAGATCCCAAACAATTTGATGTGGTATTAACTGCAAATCTGTTTGGTGATATTTTAACTGATGAGGCCTCACAAATTGCAGGCTCTATGGGTATGCTGGCTTCAGCCTCTGTGGGTGACGGAACTGGCTTCTTTGAGCCCATCCACGGATCGGCACATGATATAACCGGCAAAAACCTGGCGAATCCACTGGCCTCTATCCTATCGGTAGCATTGATGCTGGAAATTAGCTTTGGACTTAAAGAAGAAGCTGAACTGATTATCTCTGCAATAGATCAGGTACTGAAAGAAGGTTTCAGGACGAACGACATTGCCGACCAGACAATCAGTCCGTATAAGGTGTTGGGTACCGAAGAAATGGGTAAACTCGTCTTGAAATTTATTACACAAAAAACTTACACTAACTAGAACTTAAACTATAACATACTATGTTACACGATCCGAATAGAGTTTATGTATTTGACACCACTCTCCGTGACGGAGAGCAGGTACCAGGCTGCCAGTTGTCGACACCAGAGAAGATTGAAATTGCCAAAGCACTGGAGGCCCTGGGCGTAGATGTTATTGAGGCAGGATTCCCTATTTCCAGTCCAGGTGATTTTCAAAGTGTAGTAGAACTCTCAAAAGCAGTGAGCGAACCCGTGATCTGTGCTTTAACAAGGGCTAATAAAGGTGATATCGATGCTGCAGTTGCGGCATTGAAATATGCCAAACGCCCGAGGATACATACCGGCATCGGATCATCCGACATGCATATCAAATATAAATTCAACAGTACCCGTGAAGATATCCTGGGAAGAGCTGTAGAAGCAGTGAAATATGCAAAACAGTTTGTTGAAGACATTGAGTTTTACGCCGAAGATGCTGGTCGCGCAGATGATGTGTTCCTGGCGCAGATGATCGAAGCTGTGATCGCCGCAGGTGCTACAGTAGTAAATATTCCTGATACCAATGGCTACTGCCTTCCGGATCAATATGGTTCCAAAATCCTTTACCTGAAAGAAAATGTAAAAAACATAGATCAGGCCATCATTTCTGTACACTGTCACAATGATCTGGGACTGGCCACAGCCAATACCTTGGCTGGGGTGATCAATGGTGCAAGACAAGTAGAATGTACTATTAACGGTATTGGTGAGCGTGCAGGCAACACCGCACTTGAAGAGGTAGTCATGGTTCTGAAAACACACCATGCCCTTAACCTGCATACCAATATTAATTCTAAACACTTTACCAGAATCAGTTCACAGGTGAGCCGTATGATGCGTATGCCTGTACAGCCTAATAAGGCGATTGTAGGTCAGAATGCATTTGCACATAGCTCTGGTATCCACCAGGATGGTTTCCTTAAACACAGGGAAAATTATGAGATCATCAATCCTGAAGATGTAGGTCTCGATCAGGCTGATATTATCCTGACCGCCCGTAGTGGTCGTCATGCGCTGAAACATCACCTGGAAAGATTAGGTTATGTAATTGATAAGATCAACCTGGATCAGGTATATGAGAAGTTCCTTTTGATCGCTGATCAGAAAAAAGAGATATCAGATAATGATTTACTAGCCCTGATGAGCGAAGGTGAAGAGGATACTTATAAAAACGGGTATAAATTAAATTCCCTGCAGGTAGTATGCGGCGATAATGCAAACCCTACGGCTACGATCAAACTTGAATATGAAGGCGTAGAACATGAGGCAAAAGCTGAAGGTAACGGTCCTGTAAATGCAACGATCAAGGCGATCGGCAGTGTCATTGGAAAAGATATTCAGTTGAAAGAATTGACGATACAGGCGATCCATGGTGGCAGTGATGATGTTAGCAAAGTGAACATGAGAGTCGCCTACGAGGATAAATCGTATCTGGGTTACGGATTCAGTACTGATATTGTTAAAGCTTCAGCAGATGCTTACCTGGATGCACTGAACAAATTCCTATAACATGGCAAACCTGGAAAAAGAAGTGGAATTGGATTTTAACGCTGCTGCAAACCGTATAGCTGATACCGTAAAACGTACTCAGCTGGAGTACAACGAAGGGCTTTCCTTAAAATATAATGCAAAGATCTACCTCAAGCGTGAAGACCTGCAGGTAGTACGCTCGTATAAACTGCGTGGCGCCTACAACATGATCAGTACTCTTACTCCCGAGCAATTAAACCAGGGTGTGGTGTGCGCTAGTGCGGGAAACCATGCACAGGGTGTAGCCTACTCCTGCAAAAAGCTGAATATCCAGGGCGTAATTTTTATGCCTGAAATTACGCCAAGACAAAAAATCAAACAAACAGAAATGTTTGGCGGGGATAACATCAAAATTGTACTGGTAGGTGATACTTTTGACGACTGCATGAAGGAAGCGCTGATTTATACTACCACACATCAGATGGTATTTATTCCACCGTTTGATAATGCAAAGATCATTGAAGGACAAGGCACGGTAGGTGTAGAGATTTTCGAAGATCTGCCTTCTACCGATGTGGTAATTATGCCTATTGGTGGTGGTGGACTCGCATCTGGTGTTGGGAGTTACTTCAAACACGTTAAACCTGAAATCTCCCTGATTGGGGTAGAGCCGGAGGGTGCCCCTTCAATGAACCAGGCGCTGAAAAATGGCAGTCCGGTAACGCTGGAGTACATCGACCGCTTTGTAGATGGTGCAGCCGTTAAACGCGTGGGAAACCTCACATTTGAGTATTGCAGTGAGCTCCTGGATCAGATGTTACTGATTCCTGAAGGAAAGATCTGTACTACGATCTTAAAACTCTACAATGAAGATGCGATCGTGGTTGAACCTGCCGGAGCATTGGCGGTTGCGGCGCTGGATCAGCTTAGGGATACAATTGCCGGTAAAACAGTGGTGTGTATCGTGAGTGGCGGTAATAATGACATTGAAAGAATGCAGGAGATCAAAGAAAAGTCGTTGCTTTTTGAAGGTCTGAAACATTATTTCATCGTTCGCTTTCCGCAGCGTCCCGGAGCACTAAAAGCATTTGTCAATAATGTGTTAGGGCCAAATGATGATATCACCAGATTTGAGTTTATCAAAAAAACCAACCGTGAAAACGGGCCAGCCTTAGTAGGTATTGAATTGCAGGAAGCTTCAGATTATGCTTCTTTGAAACAAAGAATGAGTGATTTCAAATTCGAAATGATCGAACTGAATAATGACCAGACCTTGTTTGAATATTTAGTCTGATCAGAAACTGATTATAAAGAAATGGCCGCAGCAGCAATGATGCGGCCATTTTTATTGTCAGGTATCTTTACTTAGCAGCACTGAGGCGGTCTTTAATCTTACATATGGTACCTGAGGCCAGCGCATAAGCATACGCAGCCATAGCTTTTGGTCTGCTGCTCTCCTGATTTTTAAAGAACCATACATCTTCCATAAATCCGGGGAAGTTTTTAGCGTTGAGCTGATCAAAAGCTACGGAAATTGTTGGGGTTAGTGAGTATGCTGAATGCCAGACTCCAAAAGGAATATATAGAGTTTCCCCAGGGCCA
Source organism: Pedobacter sp. MC2016-15 (assembly GCF_026239695.1). Lineage (GTDB taxonomy): Bacteria > Bacteroidota > Bacteroidia > Sphingobacteriales > Sphingobacteriaceae > Pedobacter. The sequence goes on from NZ_JAPIVS010000006.1 coordinate 50,896, forward strand.
ACGGTGAAGCTGATTGGAGTTGCATGTTTAAATTTCGGATGTTTAACATAATCAGGCTCAAAGATGTTAACCTCTGATCTCCATTGATTTTTCTCCGTAGCGTATAAAAATTCCTCCTGTCCTCTCGGGAATACAGTAAATTGTTTTTCACCATATAACTGGTTAATCCAGGCACTGAGATGATAATAGTCCTTATGGACATAGGGGAACTTACCCCCCGGGCCACCTATGAAGAGCTCCAGAATGCCACCCCAGTGTCCGCGCTTAAACAGCTTGTTCTCAAGCCAATTGGGCTTTGCATAGTTGAGACCTACAGGCAGCATAAGATCCATCATCTCAGGAATTTCATGAGTGATGTTAAAGGTTAACGGATAAGGTGCGGGATTTTCGACGCTACTGTTTTCCACCAGATCCATCACCTGAGCCATTGTATAAGGCTTGCCGGTGACTTTGTCGCTGACGTCACTTAGTTTGTCCGGATAATTTTCACGAAACCAGTCGGGGGTTAATAAACCATTAGCTTTCCAGACTTTAGATGCATCTGTGAATATCACAGGTATTCCAGGATTATGGTGTTCTTCCATAAATTCCTGGTAGCTTATATTTGATTTTCTTTGAACTTCCATGATGAGCGTATATGGATGTGAGATATTAATTTTATTAAATATAATGTTTAAACTTAATTTATGCGAAAAATGGCAGTATAATTGTTTGATGTAAAATAAAACACAAATGAAAAAATACCTACTCTTACTATTTATTGCATCAATCGGTCTTTCGTCCTGTACCAAGGAGGTATTTGTGCCGGATGATACGTTGCCAAATCAGACAATTATCGCATATATCAATCCTAATCAATGGATACCCAGCAGTGATGGCTATACACTTTCAGCTGAAATACCAGTATCACAATTAGATGAGGATACGTTTTTCAACGATGATATCTCCTTGATGATATCACGAAATGATAATAATATTTATGAGAAGATACCATTCGTTTATGATGGTCAGGCTTACAGTTATGACGTAGCTCCGGGATCTGTGAAGTTATATATTCAGACATCTGGGGATAATATTCTAACACCTGTAAGACCTACTTCAAGAGTGAGGGTAAAGATTGTATTGATTACATCTTCAATCTAAACAACTAAAATTCAATAAAACGACCAATGTTCGCCTGAACGTGGTCGTTTTTTTTATGCTCACCCCTATTCAGCTGTATCGCCCTGATGACCACGCCATTTCTTTCCAGCAACAGCTCTTCGTAAAAACCCTTATAATAAACGTCTTTCACTTCGTAACGCTTGCTGTTCCAGCCGCTCTTCAGCTCCACCCATTCAGGATAAAAAACAACAGATTTTTTTGTGGCTGCAAGCCCCAATTTGATGGCATTCTCCGCAGGGAGTACGACAGCATTTCCTAATAATTGAGCAGTATAGATATGCGCGGGATGATTATAAACATGTGCAGGTTCTCCTTCCTGTATCAGTTGGCCATCTTTAATCAGCAGCAACTGGTTGCCAAGAAAAAGTCCGTCTGCGGGATCATGTGAAACGATAATTACAGTCACCCCTGTTTCGGCAGCTATGCGTTTAATATCAGCACGAAGCTGATTTTTCAGCAGAGCATCTACCTGGCTGAAAGGTTCATCCAGTAATAATAAACTGGTATCTGTAACGAGAGCTCTTGCTATGGCAACGCGCTGCTGCTCTCCCCCGCTAAGTTCTGTGATCTTCTTATTCCTGAGGTGTTCGATATGCAGATGCTGCATCATCTTCTCCGTCTTTTCCTGCTTGGATTTCACATCTGTATTGGAAAGCACGGAAGCAATATTATCATAAACCTTCGCATAAATATTGAGAGAAAAATCCTGGGTAACAATCTTCATCTCTTTATGACCAGGTATCAGCTGTTCATTAGGTCCCAGGACTCTTTTACCGTTAAATAATACTTCACCCTCATCAACCTGCAACAAACCGAATATGGATTTCAGCAGTGTAGACTTGCCGCTGCCACTTTCTCCGATTACGGCTACGATATGTCCTCGTTTGATCGTGAAACTGATGTTTCTGATCCCTGATAGTTGTTCAGTTTTATACTGTTTGCTTAAGTTATTTACGCTGATAATATTTTCGTCCACAGCGTAAAGATACGTTTTTGTGTGTATTAGTTCAGTCCGAACGTAAGACCGAAGGCCATGTTTTTCAGGCCAGCCTGCGGAGCACTGTCGAACATATCATTGAAGTAATATTTAGTGAATAGACCTATTCCTCCATATCCGAGACGTACTGTACCACCCAATCTTACCGGCTGAAAATTGTAATCATCCCTGAACTTCTGTTTTCCACGCTCATCGCTGATCTGTTTTACCTTGCCATTCAGTAAGAAACTTACCTCCGGACCAAACACAAAATAGAATCTTTTGCCCTTGTGATTTTCTTTCGAGCGCAGCTCAAAGTTCAAAGGAATATGCACATAGCTGCTGGAGAACCTGTTTTTACTAAAATCAATAGGCTCATCGATATAGGTTAAGTCCGGTGTATTCTGCTGAATAGTGACATTGTTCTTCAATCTGATCAGCGTCCAGTCGAACCCACCGGCAATATACATTTTGAAGATGGGATTAAAGCGGTAGCCAAAATACACTACATCAAATGAGAATGTAGTTGTTTTTGCACCTTTATAATCCAGGAATTTATTTTCCGGCGACAGGGAGAAACTTCCATTATCAATTAGCCTTGAAAATCCCAGATCAACCCTGGTAAAAGTGAGTCCCCCCAGAAAGCGCCCTTTAGATGCTTGTTTTGTTTTCACCGTGTCCTCACGATCTCCAAAAGATATATCCAGTTTATAGTTTCTGTTTTTTACCGGCGTTGTAGTAACCGTAGCGGTAGTTGTAGTCATGGTGGTATCCTGTGCAGCTGCTTGCTGGAAGATCAGTCCGCTGATCAGTAGAAGTGATGATAAGAGCTTCTTCATTGTGATGTATATTATTTATGCTTCTTTGTGTTAAATCTGATAATTCCTATGTTAAGTGCAACCAAAGATGAATTGTCATCCTCAGTTTTGAACTGGATAATCTTTTCATCGCTTTTGTCAACTTTGTCTACAACATAGTTGATGAGGTCGCCCATATTTCTGATACCTTTATTTTCAGTCCGCGTTTCATTTTCCCCAATAACCTGATCTACGGGCTGCTTACTATCATTGATACTTGCCAGGACGAGCGTATCTGCAGCTGAGGAGACCGACATAGGCAGCCCTAATCTCTCCTGCTTAACTGTGATATCATTGCCATAAGGTTGAGGGTTGAGGGCTAAAGGTTGCAAGCTTACCAAATCTTTTTTTAAAGTTTTGGGTTTGGAAACGATCTGAAGGGGAATCTCTTTCTGTTTTGCAGCCTCTGAAGCAGCTACCTCAGGCAGCGCATTTATGACAGGCGCGGTTGCTGTCGTCGCAGCTAAGCTTACCTTATGATCCTGCTCCTGTATAGGAAACAGCAAAGCCAGCGAGACAGCAGCTATAGCAAGAGCTGCTGCCATCCAGTAAACAGGAAAAGCACGCTTCGGTTTTACGGAGAGCTGTGTATCAATTTTATCCCATAAATTTAAGGGCGGCGTGATTTCTGCCTCTGCGAATTTGTCCTTAAACAAACGGTCAAATTCATTATCCTGTATATTTTGCATAATTACTGCCCTCCATTTTACTAATCTCTTCTTTTAAAATTGCCCTCGCCCGTGATAACTGAGATTTGCTTGCACTCTCAGAAATCCCCAATGAAGCGGAAATTTCTTTGTGTGAATAACCCTCGATGATATACATATTAAAAACTATACGGTATCCGTCAGCAAGTTTTTGAATCAGCGACAGCAGATCCTGCATCCCTAACCTGCTAAAATCAAATCCTGTAGAAGGCTGTTCATAACCTTCTTCAATAGGCACAATATTTAAAGTTCTCAAATTTTTACGATAACTTTCTATGGCACAATTTACCATCACTTTTCTCATCCATCCTTCAAAAGACCCATCGCCACGATATTCATTGATTTTTTGAAAGATTTTAACATAGCCCAGCTGCAAAACATCTTCTGCTTCCATCCTGTCGCGGGCATATCGCATACAAACCAGCAGCAGCTTAGAGGAAGTTTGCCTGTAAAGCAGTTCCTGCATTTTTCTGTTGCCGGCTTTGCAGCCTTCCATTAAATCATTTATCGTGTAAGGTGGCGTCAACTTCATGATTCGTTAGTTATATATCAGATGACTGAACTATACTAAAGGTTGCACGCGGATGAAAATATTTATTGTTTGATCTTGAACAATCTGAAGTCCTGCTTGTAAGTTAAGAAAAACGACCCCTGAAACTGGAGCTGTTCTGTTCTTGAAGTTCCAAGGTCTACATGAGGTTCTACCCGCACATCCAAATAAAGATGCGGCAATAGTTCATGCTGGTATGCATATCTGAGCAATAGGATACTGCGGCTTTTTTCTTTGTAACCGGCATCGTATAAAGTACTGGAAACGGATTCATACAAAGGCATCCCTTTGATGGTCTGGAAGTTATTTCCTTTCCAGTAAGAAGCGACGATACTTCCCCATTTGGTGTTTGCACCGGCATTAAACCATAATCCGTAACCACCCTGGAAAGCCTGAATTTTGGTAGGAGAAAAATCTTTGTAGCCTACCAGATAATTATCGGTAAAGATTTCCTGAACATTGCCCCCAATTTCTTTATGTAGTTTCAGGCCGGTAGCGCCGTTACCCATCGTGAGCAGCGGCACAGATTTTAACGTATCCGTCTGTCCGCCTTTATGGTAGACAAGGAACTGCAGCGGAAGACTCAATTTCCATCCGTTATTTTGCCATAATAAACGTTCAGCTGTTAATCCGCCGATGATTTCTTCTTTTACAGGAGAGGGGGTATAAATCTGTTTTTGCCAGGCGATCCAGGCATCCAGCTTCCACTTTTCCTTCTCTATGATCAGTTGGGTACCATATTGGATCGGATCCGTAATCTGACGTTCAAAGTCCCATAGCTGTTCAATATACCCATGATGGATACCTCCTTCGAGGCTACCAAAGATTAAGGAAAGGTCTTTCTTATGATATTTTAACGCGAACAGAGGTTTTGAATCATGCACTCCGTTATCCCCAAAGTCTTTGCGTATATAAGCTCCTGCCACGATGGCCAGATTAGGATGTGCATAGTACACCAGCTCTGGTTGAAGTTGCGTTCCGTATAAAGTATACCCGTCATGAAACTGGTTTGAATATTCATAATCACGCACATAATTGAAATTATAGAAATTCAAATGCACTTCACCCACAGCATTGCTGTCGGGACGAATCCTGTTTTCTATGGCGATAGGATTGAACTGTGCGTGGCCGAATTGGTATCCTGCAAGGATGAATACTAAAATTAGTAAAGCTCTTTTCATCTAGTTATTTTCTTTTTTCTTCCTATAGTTCTTGTAAAGCTTCACTGCGATCATCAGTACCAGCGCGAATATCACCAGCCCTGCCAAACCATACATCCAGTCGATCGCGTTCTTGAGTACCACAGTAAAGACTATGGCGAACAATAATATCGTAGCCAACTCATTCCACAGACGCAGTTGCATTGAACTAAGTTTAAAGATCCCCTGCTCCATACGTTTCATGATACGCTGACATCTGAAGTGATAAAATAACAGGAAAACAACGAAAGTAAGTTTAACGTGCAGCCAGGGCGCATGAAGCAAACCTGGACGTGTAGCTATCATACCCAAACCAGCGAGTACAGTAAGTACCATCGCCGGAACGGTAATGATGTACCAGAGCTTACGCTCCATGATGACAAATTGTTTTTGCAGGATCTCCCGTTCCAGATCTGGACGGCTGTTTGCTTCGGTATGGTAAATAAACAAACGGACAATGTAAAACAAACCTGCCATCCAGCATACCACAAAGATGATATGTAAGGCAAGAATGTAGAGATAGTATTGTTCCATAAGGTTACAAAGAGAAGCCTGACAAAATTAGTTAAACATTGTCTTTAATAGCGAAACTCTTTTATCACTTCAATGGCATATTTTACATTGTCAAATGGAATGTCAGGCATGATGCCATGTCCAAGATTAAAGATAAAGCCATTTTCACCACGCATTCTTTCAAATAACTGCAGTATGTTCTTTTTAATTACCGCTTTGTCAGCATACAGGATGAACGGATCAAGGTTACCCTGCACAGCAATACCAGAAGGTAAAATCTTTTTGATATTCAGCAGGTCGGCATTCCAATCTACCGAGATCACATCCGGCTGCGCCGTAGCCATCATTGGAGCAAATACAGAGCTGCCTTTACAGAATGAAATTACAGGAATATCTTTTCTGTTCAGGTTCGCGATAATTTCTTTGATATACTGGTGCGAGAATTCTGCATAATCGTTCCATGAAAGCGCCATTGCCCAGCTGTCAAAGATCTGAATTGCATTCACACCAGCAGCAATCTGAAGATTCAGATATGCAGCAGTTACTTTTGCAATTTTCGCCAGCAAAGCATGCGCAATCTCAGGGTGATTGTGCATCAGTAACTTTGTCTTTTTAAAATCTTTTGAAGATTCACCTTCTACAAGGTAGCTCATTACAGTAAACGGAGCACCTGCAAAACCGATCAGTGGAATACTTCCGTTTAAGCGCTGTTGAATCACTTTGATTGCATCAGCTACATATTCCAGTTTGTCCAGGCAGTCTACGTCCAGGTTTTCCACATCCTGCATATTGCGTATAGGATTTGCGAAACGTGGTCCTACTCCCTGTGTGAAACTCAGGTCGCCACCCATAGCTTCTGCAGTGACCAGGATATCACAAAAAAGAATTGCTGCGTCTATACCCAACAAATCAACAGGCAACATCGTTACATCAGCTGCAATTTCTGGTGTTTTGCACATTTCAAGGAAAGAGTATTTGTTTTTAATCTCCCAGTATTCTGGCATAAAACGACCGGCCTGACGCATCATCCATACTGGTGGGCGTTCTGTTGGCTTTGACCATGCTGCATCTAAAAATAAGTTGTTCATCTGTTATTGTTTTGTTAAGCTTTTTGTGCGAGGCTATTGGCCTCTTTTATAATTTTTATAATAATTTCATTCGTGCGTTCGGTACCCGCAAGTTCCTGCGCCTTTTCGGCATAGGCAAGCGCCCTTACACTATCTTTTTTTCGCAATGCAAGATTGGCTAAGTGGATCAGAATAAAAGATTTATCATTTTTAGATCCAAGAGGAAAACGGCTGGCAATCTGAAAATGGTATTCGGCAGCCTGATAATCTTCTTTTTTGAGCGCAATATTACCCATCATAAACTCATAATAGCCGCGTCTGTTTTTTGCCAGTCTATCGGGATTTGGTACCTCTTTCAATAGTTGATGGGCCTTCTCAAAATCTCCGATTTTGAAAGATTTAGAGGCCATCAGGATAGAGCTGCTTTTGAAGTGATTCCACAAGACAAAGGCAAACATCAGTCCGGCTATTGCCGCAAGCTGGTTTTCATCATAAAAAAGGCATACCACACCTGCGATGACAAAGATTGCCATCAGGGCATACCTGCCGGTTGCGTTAAACATTAATTATGGATATCCGTGAATTTATAACCTACGCCCCTGATTGAATGAAAGTATACAGGATTTTTCTGATCCGGCTCAAAATACTTACGGAAAGTAAGAATGAAGTTATCAATCGTACGTGTTGATGGATACACATCATAATTCCATACTGTCTCAAGAATCTGCTCCCGGGAAACTGCTTCATTTTTTCTTTCAATGAGCAACTTCAGCAACATCGTTTCCTTCTTAGTTAGTGGAACAATAACACCATCATCCTGTTTCAGTTCAAAAGAGTTGAAATAGATTGTTTTTTCACCGATTTTATAAGAGTTCAGTTCTTTCAGGTCGTCTGATTTCATACTGCGTTTTACCAGGATACCTACCCTAAGGATCAGTTCTTCCAGGTTAAACGGTTTTACCAGATAGTCATCGGCACCTTTTTTAAGACCCATAACACGGTCTTCACTTGTATTTTTCGCTGTCAGAAATAAGATTGGCACCTCAGTATTTTCCAAACGTATTGTCTCGCACACCTGGAAGCCATCCATCTCAGGAAGCATTACGTCCAGGATCAGCAGGTTAAAACGTTCTTCTTTAAAAATCTTAAGGGCGGTTTTACCATCTTTTACCGCATGGACTTTATATCCTTCCAGTTCAAGATTTAATTTTATTGCATCTAATAAGTGGTCTTCATCTTCGACCAGTAATATTCTTAATTTCTGTTGCATAATGATCAACTAAATGTGATTTCAAAAATTGTACCCTGCGGTACATTGTCTTTAACACTGATATCTGCATCGTGTCTCTGCAAAACCTCCTTCACAATAAACAGACCTAAACCTGTTCCTTTCGCCTTTCTTGTATTTTCTTCACCAACGCGGTAAAACTTATCAAATATCAGCATTTTTTCTGCATCCGGAATACCTGGTCCGGTATCAGAAACCCTTAAAAAAGGATGTCCGTTCTGCATCTCCAGCTCTACACTTACCTCGGCACATGGACCCGAATACTTTACAGCATTCTCCACAAGATTGGTCACTACCGATGACAGCGTAAAGGGATCTCCTGTGATCTTCACCTTCGGTTCTATCGTAGGGTTAATAATCTGTTCACAACCGCATGAATGCACCTGTAAGCGGTCAGTAATTTTACTCACCAACTCAGAAAAATCAAACTCCTCCTGTGGGAAAGAATAAGAGCGGTTTTCAATCTTTGTCGCCAGCAGCATATTTTCAACCAGATCATCCAGCCGTTCGATATCTTTCAGAGAGTTACTGAGCAACGAGGTCTGACGGGCTTTATCCAGATCACGCTTCACAATGGTCTGCAGCGACAACTTGATGGCCGCAAGTGGCGACTTCAGTTCATGGGTAACAGATAAAAGGAAGTTTTGTTGCTGTTCACGTAATTTATCTTCTTTTTTGATCGACTGGTGCAGGAAAAATGCGCCCACACACAGCAGAAAAAGGAAGACAGATCCCTCGCCCATGACCATAGCCATTCTGGAGGGCTGGAGTTTAACGACAAGCGTTCCCCATGATATCAGCTGTACCAATGAGTACAGCAACATGAAATAGAATATGATGATCGATTTCTTCAAAGCTTTGCTTAAACTGTATAAATATAGTGTTAATTTACTTATTCCTAAAAACAATATCCAGCGCTTCAAGGATCGCCCTTTTCGCTTTCTCCAGTTCAATCTTGCTGTGTGCAGCAGAAACAAATCCTACTTCGTATCCTGAAGGACCCAGGTATATTCCCCTGTTCAGTAACTCGCGGTGCATCACTTTAAATTTCTCCATGCTTGCAGGATCAATATCTTCGGCACACTGGATTTTATCTTTATCTGTAAACGCAAACCAGAAGATTGATCCGATGTTAAACACCTTAAATTTGTAATTCCTTGCCGTAGCAAAACGTTGAATGCTCTCTACAAATTCTGCCGCTTTATTGTTCAGCTCCTTATAGAAACCTGAACGCAGTAGTTCCGTCAGCTGGGCAATACCAGCAGCCATAGCTACAGGATTACCAGACAATGTACCAGCCTGGTAAACACCACCATCAGGAGAAATATGTCCCATGATTTCAGCAGAAGCACCATACATACCTACGGGTAAACCGCCGCCAAGGATCTTTCCGTAAGTCACGATGTCAGGTTTAGCTCCGTAATAACCTGCAGCACCTTCAAACCCGAGTCTGAAACCGGTAATCACCTCATCAAAGATCAGCAGGGTACCGTTTTCTTTACAGATCTGTTGCAGGAACTCAATATATTCAGGATCCTGCATCAGCAGACCATTATTTGCAGGTACCCCTTCAATGATTACTGCAGCAATCTGATCTTTAAATTGTCCGAATGCCTGCGTAAGCGCTTCCCTGTCATTCAAAGGAACAACAATAGTTTCCTCTGCGAAAGATTTTGGAACACCAAGGGATGATGTTTCTCCGAAAGTAACTAAGCCAGAGCCGGCTTTCACCAGCAGCGAGTCACTGTGTCCATGGTAGCAACCTTCAAATTTCAGGATCTTATCGCGACGGGTATAACCCCTGGCCAAACGGATCGCAGACATTACCGCCTCTGTACCAGAACTGGTGAAGCGGATTTTTTCAACGTGTTTATTATTTTTAATGATGATTTCGGCCAGTTCATTTTCCAGTGCTGTTGGTGCACCGAAACTCATGCCGTTCTGCATCACTTCAGTAACTTTTTCTCTTACCTTCTGAGGATTATGCCCCAGGATCAAGGGGCCCCAGCTACCACAGAAATCAATAAATTGGTTTCCATCGGCATCCCACACAAAACAGCCATCACCTTTCTGAATAAATAATGGTGTTCCGTATACAGATTTAAAAGCCCTTACCGGAGAGTTCACTCCGCCAGGGAAATATGTTTTTGCCTTTTCGTAAAGCTCTGCTGATTTTTCTCTTGAGATATCCGGCTTGCTTCCCGGGTTTACCGGCTCTTCTTCATTACCGGAGAACATTTTTTTTAACGACTCTAACATATTAAATCCAGTTGTTTTCTACCATATCCCTGATATGATAAGTTGTAATAATACTTGCTCCTGCACGTGCAAAGGCATACATTGTTTCCATGACCACCTTCTGCTCATCAATCCAGCCTCTTTCTGCAGCTGCTTTCACCATGGCATACTCGCCGGAAACATTATAGCAGGCGATTGGCAAATTAGCATGCTGTTTCAGGTTATGCATGATATCAAGATAGGCCAGTGCCGGCTTAACCATCAATACATCTGCGCCCTGGTTTTCATCCAGCAAGGCTTCCCGCAGCGCTTCATTTGGATTTCTGAAGTCCATCTGGTAAGCTTTCCTGTCGCCTTTGCTTGGAGCGCAATCTGCCGCCTCCCTGAAAGGGCCGTAATAAGCAGAAGCAAATTTAGTAGCGTGCGACATGATCGCTGTATTTACATATTTATTCTGATCCAGCAACTCCCTAATTGCGGCGATACGGCCATCCATCATATCTGATGGCGCCAGCATATCCGCTCCGGCCTGTGCATGCGCGAGACCCATCTTTGCAATCAGCTCCACGGTTTCATCATTCTGCACATAATCATCTTTAATTATACCACAATGACCATGTGTAGTATAAGAGCAAACACATACGTCTGTAACAACGTATAAGTCGTCACCAAATTGTTTTTTTAGCTCACGAACCGCTGAAGGAACAATGGAATGATCGTGGTAAGCACTATGAGCATCCTCACTTTTTTCATCACCTACACCAAACAGCATGATCTTATTTACACCCAGTTCCAGACCTTTCTCCACATCAGTGATCAGGGTATCCTGCGAAAAATGATTTACGCCGGGCATTGCATCAATTGCATGTTTTACTCCTGTTCCGGGAACAATGAAGTAAGGATACATGAACATGTCTTTTGACAGCCTGGTTTCGGCCATCATTTCTCTGACTACTGGGTTTTTTCTTAATCTACGCGGACGGTGCAACATAATCAACCTCTCTTTTCTTGTTATTTATTTTATATCAATTCCGAAGACAGCTTCAGCCAGACCAATTTCGTCAGGAGAATACGGAAGGGCGTATTGCACACCCATTTCGTCGAACTTCTTTCCTGTAGAATTTCCGATTGCAATTACCTTTTGTCCCGGCTCCAGCAGATTATCTACGAAGTAAGCTTCTACATTGGAAGGACTGGTAAAGATCAGGATATCAGCATGTGTCTGATCGATATCTTCTTCAATTACAGTTTCATAAATTGGCAGATCAACAACTTTAGTATCTGCGGTAAGTGATTTCTGGATCGTTTGCAGTGAGTCCTGCGCACGTGGGAATAACACAGTTTTTCCTGTTACCAGAGTAGCAAACTCTTCGGCAACTTCAGGAATATCACCAGTTTCACCAACAAAATCAGCCAGGTGTCCAAATTTACGCAGCGCATCTTCAGAGCCTCTGCCAACAACACCAAATTTCACATGTTTAGGTAATGCCGGCTTCAGGTTAAAGAAGTACTCTACACCATTTCGGCTGCTGAAGAAGATCCAGTCAATATGCTTAAGGTAAAAAGGATCCAGCTTGTTTACGATAGGAAACGTACGGATCAGCGAACGACCCTCAATTTCAATATCATGTTTTTCCAAAGCACGTCTGAAATAGCTGTGTTCACCTATTTCACGTGAGATAAAAACTTTGGCAGGCAATTTTCTGTCCTTATCAAATTTCTTTACAATCTTTTCTGCAAGTCCTTCCAGGCTCTCTACCCTTAAGAACAAGCGGTCCGGGAAATCATCACCAGAATCTGCTTTTGAAGTCCAGATCTCAAACTGGTCATCTTCTTTTCTGCAATAACAGCCAAGAGGCATATGGCAACCACCTTCAAAAAGGTTCAGCACCTTACGCTCTACAGCGATTGAGGCTTCTACATCAGCATCATTGATCTTCTGCAGCAGCTCGTACAGTTCCTGATCATTTTCCCTGATCTGGATGGCCAGAACACCCTGTGCAGGTGCAGGAACCAGTTCTGTAGGATCAATTACCTCCATATGAAATTCACTAAGATCCAGGTTCAGGCGGGCTACACCTGCTTTTGCGATCATGATCGCATCATAATTCTCGTCCCTCAGTTTCTGGATGCGTGTATTGATATTTCCACGCAGATCCTCAATATTCAGGTCAGTACGCATCGCCAACAACTGCGCTTTACGTCTGTTGGAGGATGTACCTACCTGTGCACCCGTTTTTAACGAAAGTTTTTGGGTAACATCAACACAGTCCTTTAAGATCAGCAGCAATTCCGAAGGGTCTTCACGCTCAGATACTGCAGCGATGATTAATCCTGCAGGATGAAGAGTTGGTAAATCTTTATGAGAGTGCACAGCAATATCGATCGAACCATCAAGCAAGCCTTCTTCCAGCTCCTTGGTAAAAAAGCCTTTTCCCTCCAGCTTGTCCAGCCTTAGGTTCAGAATTTTATCACCTTGTGTTTTAATGATTTTTAGTTCAGATTCAACGCCGATTTCAGCGAGTTTGTCTTTTGTGAAATTTGCCTGCCATAAAGCCAGGTCGCTTCCCCTGGTGCCGATAATAAGTTTTTTCATCAAGGTATTGATATTTTAAACGGTGATGAAGCTTGCATAAGCCTGCTAGTTGATAAGTTTTTGATAGTAGCCAAAGTAGGTATTACGTAATTAGATTTGCGCAAATTTAACCTAAAAGATTTATAGAGTTAAATAATAAACGAATAATGTATTTACAGTGACTTATCTGCAGAAAACTAACTGTTGTTTACCAGAATCTCTTTTGCCATTACCATCGGTACACTGATATATTTCTTTTCCATGTAATCCATTACACGTTCAAGTACCAGTCTGGAGTTTTCATCCAGCGTATTGATTTCTTCGGCAAAAACAATATCAATAGCCTTAGATTTGATGGCTTTGATTTTCTGGGGAACTTCACTCATCGCTATTTCTATCTTGCGCTGACGAAGATCAAGGTCAAATTCTTTGATGTTCTGATCGATAATCTGTTCAGCGCTGATCAGTTCATCATAACGCTCCTGAATGTTTTTACGGGCAATTTCTTTAAGCGATTCTACCTCGATATAGTGAACAGGGAAGTTTTTGATAACTGAAGGCGCAACATCATTTGGAATTGCCAAATCAACAATAACTTTTTTACCTGTATCGCCGTTTAGCAATTTGCGGTAAAGCTCTTCGGTGATAATTGGCTCAGTGGCACCGGTACAGGTGATGATCACATCAAAACCCTGGCTAAAGTTCTCCAGTTCTGCAAGCGGGTAAGCTGTTCCGTTTAAGTCTTTAGCAAGACTTTCAGCTTTCTCTACCGTTCTGTTGAAGATTGAAAAATTAGAATATTTATGTTTTTTGAGGTATTGTGCAAGATTTTTATTGGTCTCTCCTGCGCCGATGATCAGCAGTCTTGAGTTCGCAGTGATTGTCAGATCACGCAGTTTACGGTAAGCCAGGGAAACTACAGATACCGGGTTTTTAGAGATATTAGTATGGGTATAAACTTCCTTAGCCGTTTTAACTACCCGGTTCATGATCATCCGCATGTAATCTGCAGTGAATCCGGAAACGCGGCAAGCTTCATAAGCCCGGCGTACCTGTGCAAGGATTTCTTTTTCTCCCACCACCAGGCTTTCCAGAGAACATGAAGTACGCAGCAAATGATTAAAAGCTTCTACCTGCTCATACACAGAAACATTCTCGATGAACTTATCCATGTATTCCTCAGGCAGTCCCATGTTGAGTACAGTAAGAAAGCGTAAGATAAATTCGCGGTCCAGTTCACGGCTTGTGGTAAATACAAATTCCACGCGGTTACAGGTACCGATATAAAAGACTTCCTTAACATCCAGTTCCTTTTGAATATTCTTTAGTCTGTCATCCAGTGTCTGCTCACATATAACCAGTTTACCTAATGATTTGAGGTCAATCTGTTTGTGTGTGAAAGCAAGTATCTTTAAATATTCCAAGGTGTGCTCGAGTTATTTTTTTAGTGCGAACAAAAGTAACAAGACCACCAGTATGGTCTGTCATTATGCTGTAATTAAGACTAATTTAGAAAGATTTTAAATTGAGAAGAATATTGACTAAACAAGCGTCGTTAATGTTTGTTAATACAAGTATAAGAATCAGACCAGCAGATATGATAAGGAAAGAGCAATTTATTTTGTCGGGCGCCGGAGATAAGACCATCGCCGGCGATATAACCTATGATGATAATTTGAGTGACCAGCCCAGCATTATCTTCGTACACGGATTCAAAGGTTTCAAGGACTGGGGCACGCATAATCTTGTGGCAGAACACTTTGCCAAGGAAGGTTTCAGGTATGTGAAATTTAATCTGAGCCATAGCGGTGTAACCCAGGAAGCGCCCAATGATGTGACCGATCTGGACGCCTTCGCTGCCAATACCACTAGTATGGAACTCAAAGATCTTGATACAGCGATCAACTATGTAGCCCATACTTATCCTCTTGAGCCCATCTATCTGATTGGTCATAGCAAAGGTGGAGGCCTGGTGATTCTTAAAGGAGCTGCCGATGAAAGAATAAAAAAAATTGTGACCTGGTCTTCCATTGCTGAATTCAATTCCCTATGGAAGAAAGAGCAGGAAGAAGAATGGCTGAAAACAGGACGTATCTATGTAGAAAATGCGAGAACAAAAGAAAAAATGCCACTAAACAGCACCTTGCTGGAAGATTACAACGCACATAAAGAAGAGTTTAACATCCTGCATGCAGCAGCATCCATCAACATACCCTGGCTGATCCTCCATGGTGACGATGATGTCAATGTTCCATTTAGTGTGGCTCAGCAGCTTGCACAGGCACAAGTCAGGGCCAAGCTGCAAAAGATTCAGGGAGCTAACCATGTATATGGAGCATCACATCCATATACAGGAACATCCCTACCCCCACATCTGCAGGAAGTCTTTGAAAAAACGCTGGCTTTTGTTAAAGAGAAATAGAATTATTTTACTTCCGTCCAGTTACCATCTTCTTTAATCAGATCGATCAGAGCATCCAGCGCAAAAGCAGCGCTAAGATTCTTTTTAACCACTTCCTTGCTACGGTAAAGTGTGATCTTATCCGGACCGGCTCCAACATACCCATAGTCGGCATCAGCCATTTCACCGGGTCCGTTTACGATACAGCCCATGATGGCGATCTTGATACCTTTCAGATGATCCGTTCTGGAACGGATAAGCTGAGTGGTTTCCTGCAGATCGAACAGCGTCCTGCCGCAGCTTGGGCAGGAGATATATTCAGCTTTGGAAATTCTCGTCCGCGTGGCCTGAAGTATGATAAAACTTACGGCATTGATGGTGGCCAAAGAAGCTTCTGCCGGTGCATCTATCCAAACACCATCACCAAAACCATCAGTTAATAAAGCACCCAGATCTGTTGCTGCATAAAGCGTCAGGTCATCGGTACTGATCGCGCCGTAAGTCCTTCTGATGATCACAGGCAGCTGGATATTGACGTTCATCAGCGCGATAAAAAAAGCTCTTTGTTCGGCCATGCCATGTTGAGCAGAAGTTTCCAGCACAATAACCGAAGTATCATCCAGAGACTGTAGCAGACTAAGGTCATACTTACCCGAATCTACACTGACCAGGTTCAGTAAAGGATCTTTAACCTCTGCATTAGCATATTCATCCAGTTTAAAAAGTGGATGACAATTCGTTTTATCTTTCAGCCCTGTCCAGGTATGATAATTATAGATCTGGCGCAGATTTCCGGGAAATGAAAAAGAAGGTAGTGCATCACCGAGATAAACAAGGTCACATGCCTGATCAGCCATGTTGTACTTATCAAGGACCGCGCTGTACTGATAGCCTGCATCCATTAAAAAGTACGGGTCTTTTAAATTCTTTGCAGATACGTCCAGCATGACTACCGGATGATGGTGCCCGCCGATATGTTGTACTGCATGCGTGGCTCTGCGGTTATAGGTATAAGGACTATAGGGAAGCTTTTGAAGATCTATTCTCTCCTGCTCAATTACCGGAGTATTCCGTTTTGAATAACGGTCCGCCAGCGCTCTGGCAACCGGAGCTTCAAATTCAGGATCTTCGGTCAGTGAAACCCTGATCGTATCTCCCAATCCATCTTCCAGTAAGGTTCCAATTCCGACAGCAGATTTAATTCTTCCGTCATCACCATCACCAGCTTCTGTGACACCCAGGTGCAGCGGGTAATTCATCCCCTCTTTCACCATTGTTTCTACCAGCAGACGATAAGCCTGTACCATTACCTGTGTGTTGCTGGCTTTCATAGAGATGACCAGGTTGTAATAGTTCATATCCTCGCACATCCTGATAAATTCCATCGCAGATTCTACCATTCCGCGGGGTGTATCACCATACTGACTCATAATCCTGTCAGACAAAGAGCCATGGTTAGTACCTATACGCATCGCCGTACCGTATTCCTTACAAATTTTCACCAGCGGTGAAAACTTCTTGTATATGCGTTCCAGCTCTGCCTGATAGGCCAGCTGGGTGTATTCTATATTTTCAAAACGTTTTTTATCAGCATAGTTACCGGGATTGATCCTCACCTTCTCTACTATACGAGCAGCGGATTCAGCAGCATTTGGCGTAAAATGTATATCGGCAACCAGAGGAACGTTATAACCGCGGTAACGCAGTTCCTTTTTAATCAGTGCCAGGTTTTCTGCCTCCTTCATACTGGGAGCGGTAATCCGCACATACTCACAGCCAGACTCTACCATCCTGATGGTTTGCTCTACGGTACCTATGGTATCCATGGTATCTGTAGTGGTCATCGACTGAATCCTGATCGGGTTCAGGCCACCCATAGGGGTATCCCCGATTTGAACCTCACGTGTGAGAAACCTCGAATACTGGTTTAAATTTTCGCAATATCCTCCGGCTAAATCCTTTTGTACTGATACGTTTTCCATGCAATGCAAAGATAAAGATTAAATCAATCGATCTTTAATAACTAATGTGTTTGCTGCAATATCATGCCAACATTGTTGTTTTTTGTTAAGAAAACTGTAGAGGTAACCAAAAAACAGGGGTAGTACAGAAAGTACTTTTGCTAAATTCCTGGTCAGTGCCCTTGAAGAGCTGATCTTCTGCCCCTTCAGATCCGTGACTTTAATATTTAGCAGGCGCTTGCCAATGGTCCCCTGAGCGGAGCTGCTTTCTGCAAACACGCCATATATAAATTTAAATACAGGGATCAGTGGCAACATCAGAACACCCGCGCTAATTCTTTCTTCTTTACCCTCTACAATTATAAAAGCCAGCAGCAACAGAAAGATGTAAAGCAGAAATAATATAAAATAATCGATTACCGAAGCCAGCAGACGCTGGTCAAAAGAGGCAAAATACTGTGGCACGGTATGCTCAAAGCTAAAACCAAAAAGCGCACGAAGTTCCGGGAACTCATGCGCTTCTTTATAGTCGTCCATTCCCGGTTTCCTCAGAAAGGTTCCCGGCAGGATGTTCAATTTCTTCAGGCTTTCCATATCATAGGGACCGGTAGGCTTGCCGTCTGCAACAACGGTATATTTAGTGGTATTCTCGTCTTCCAAGCGGTGTTAATATCTGTTGACCTCAAAATTACTCAATCCACCGTCAAGATTGATAAAAATCTTTTTTGTTGATGTCTTATAATTTGCGGTTTCATAGTTCCCGTTATCAATTTTGATAAAATCAGGGAAATCCTTGGCCGACAAACCAGTCTTAGTTTTGATCCTGCAGCCTGATGTTTCAGGGATATTGATTTTCACATCAGCCACACCGGTTTTCACCGTCACATCGGCAATTGGCAGAATGGATCCTAATTTCAGGTCAATTGCTGCCGCACCGCCGTCAAACCTGAAAGACCTCAGTTTGTAGTCGGTCATGTCCAGATCTACTTCACCGGCACCCATATTCATGCTGATGTTCCATTCCGGCTTCTTGTTGAGTTTAAGATCTACATCATTTCCTCCACCGTTCAGCGACCATTTGCCCTGTTTGTTTTTCATCTTGAAGGTTAGTGTAGTCACAGAATCCGAACTTTCCTTTTGCAGGATGAAATTACCGTATCTGCGTTCCACTTCAGCCTGTATCAGACTGTCCGACTCTCCGCTCAATTTAAATGAGGTACCTCCGCCAGAAATGTTCAGCACCGTCTTTTTGGCACTATCGGCCAGCAGCAGTGGCTGTGAAAAGGCCAGTTTATCTGTAGTACCTTCTTTATCATCATCGATGTCTATGTCCAGGTCTTTAGTAAATTCGTCGCCTATCCAGAACTTATTTGAAGGAGGTTGCTGTCCTTTGTAAAATACGACCCCCAGCATTACTACCAGTACTCCGAGGCAGATCATGTTCCCTACCTGCGATTTATTGCGGTTGAACAGGATATTCACTCCTGAAATGATCAGGAACACCGGCCAGAAACTCCATACGTTTCTCCAGTAAAATTCAATAACGTTGAAATTCTCTAACAACAGGACTATACCTACAAACAGTAGTATAATGCCCCACATTACTCTATTAAGTTTCATGTTGATAAGATTATATTTTTATTACTCTGTTTGCTGCAATTTAGAACTGATCCCTTGGCTGGTCCTTCGGGTACTCATCGCTAAAA
The DNA here is from genome assembly GCF_026239695.1 of Pedobacter sp. MC2016-15. GTDB lineage: Bacteria > Bacteroidota > Bacteroidia > Sphingobacteriales > Sphingobacteriaceae > Pedobacter. The sequence continues at coordinate 70,098 of NZ_JAPIVS010000006.1, forward strand.
TCTGTAGTTTTTTTCTCTGAGGGATCAGCAGCTGGTGTATGAGCAGTAGCTGTCGGGCCAGGATTTTCCGCAGGCTTCTTCATCGCTTCTTCCTGCTCATGTTTCCATTCCTCCCAGCTGTTTTTCCGTTTGGATTTAAGAATGAAACTCAGTCCTATTGCCACAAATACCAGCGGCCACAATTTGCCCAGTCTAAACCAGTATGGTATGATATGAAACTCGTTCATCAGGAAATACAACCCTATTACCAGCAGGAACAATCCGCCTACTGTTCTTCCCGTACCATTGTTTTTAGGCAGTGTTTTAAAGTCTACAGGATTTTGCCATCCTGTGTTGCTGCTGGCTTTAGGTTCTGCCGGACCCTGATTCGCAAATGGGTCAGGCTGTCCGAATGGCTGTGCAGGTGGCGTATTAAATCCTGAGGATGTACCCTGCTGTTTAAAATAATCATTAAACTTCGAAAACTTAGCAGCCGGATCATTATTTACAGGCACTACTATCCACATCACCAGATAAACTAATACTCCCGTACCTACCAAAAAGATAGTCGATAAGACAAACAGTAACCTGATAATCGTCACGTCTACCTCCATATAAGCTGCTAACCCCGATGAAACGCCGGCAATTACTTTGTCGTGCTCGTTTCTTAATAATCTATTTTCCATAACTCTCTCTCCTATATTATGCGTTAAAATTTAACGGCTTCAAAATCATCTCTTCAACATTCACTCCGCTGCTTAAGTTCAGTATCGTGTACAAAGCGTTGGCGATGTCTTCAGGTTGCACAAAACTTTCTGCCGGAATATCCGTACCTTCCCAGGAAGCAGTGAGTGTTGAACCAGGCAAAATCGCTGTCACCTTAACGTTGTATTTCGATAATTCTTGCCGTAATACATTATTAAGACTGAGCAATGCCGATTTAGTTACACCGTAACTACCTGCATTTTCGTTAATTTCTTTGCTGGATACTGAACATATCGTGAAGATATGCCCGTATGCTTGTTCAGACATCATTTTACCGAAATATTTAGACAAGTAATAGGGTGCATTCAGGTTCAAAAACAACTGTAGTTCAAAAGATTTATCCTCTTCATCCAATATCTTACCCGGAATAAATGCTCCTGCATTATTGACCAGAACATCGATCCTATCAAATGCTGTTCCCACTTCTTCAGCAAAACGGTACACCTGATCCTTAACGCTTAAATCAGCAACACTATAAAATATTTTTACATCCGTATAAGCCAGGTCTGCGGCCAGCTTTTCCAGATCCCGGAGACTTCTCGCACATATTGCCAGATTATATCCTGCTTCGGCGAGCATCACTGCTATAGCTCTGCCAATACCCTTTGTTGCACCTGTTACAATTGCATTCATAAGGCTAAATAGCAGAATATTTTTAAGAAATAAAGAAAGCCACAACAATTTTTATTGTTTCTTTGTAGTATTATAGTAATTATACCTTAGCTAATATCTCAGCGGATGAACTTCACCAATTTTGGCAAATACCTGTTGCTGTTAAAAGCAGTTTTCAGAAAACCCGAAAAATTTAATATCTATATGAAAGCCATTTTCCAGCAGATGGATTTTGTTGGCGTGGGTTCATTGGGTTTAATTGCCATTATATCGACTTTTATTGGTGCAGTAATGACCCTGCAAATCGCCTTCCAGCTGGTAAGCGATTTTATTCCTAAAACTATTATTGGTTCAGTAAACAGGGATTCGAGTATCCTGGAACTTAGCCCCACCATTACTGCGATCGTGCTTGCCGGTAAAATTGGTTCTGCTATTTCATCTGAGATCGGTACCATGCGCGTGAGTGAGCAGATTGATGCACTGGAGATCATGGGTATCAACTCTCCGGGTTACCTGATTCTTCCAAAACTGATTGCAGGAATTACAATGGTGCCTGTATTGGTTATCTGTTCCATGTTTTTAAGTATAGGTGGCGGCTTCCTCGGTGGAACTTTGTCAGGAGCAGTTTCTCCCTCAGAATATATCCAGGGTATCACTACCGACTTCAATCCTTATACAATCGTAGTTGCATTAGTAAAAGCATTCGTCTTTGGCTTCATTATCACCACTGTTCCTGCATACGAAGGTTTTTATGTTAAAGGCGGAGCACTGGAAGTCGCACAGGCGAGCACAAGAGCAGTCGTGATCAGCTGTATCAGTATTCTTGCATGTGACTATATCGTAACCCAGTTATTATTATGATCGAGATTAAAGACGTTGAAAAATCTTTCGGCTCCAATACTGTTCTCAAAGGCATATCCGCAAAGTTTGAAGCTGGTGTTACCAATTTGATTATTGGTGGTTCAGGTTCAGGAAAAACTACTTTGCTTAAATGCATGGTTGGACTGCAAACTCCGGAAAAAGGAAGTGTGCAATACGATGGACGTGAATTTACAGAAATGGATTTTGAGCAGCGCATTGAAGTCCGCAAGGAAATCGGCATGCTGTTCCAGGGCTCGGCCCTTTTTGATTCCATGACTGTTGAAGAGAATATCATGTTTCCACTAAACATGTTCACCGACCAGACTTTCAAAGAAAAACAGGAGCGTGCAAACTTCTGCCTGGAGCGTGTAAACCTTGAGGGAAAGAACAAACTTTTTCCGGCTGAACTTTCTGGTGGGATGAAAAAACGTGTCGGCATTGCACGTGCCATAGCCATGAACCCTAAATATCTTTTCTGTGATGAGCCCAACTCTGGTCTGGATCCTAAAACATCCATCGTAATTGATGAACTGATCAAGGAAATTACAGAAGAATACCAGATGACTACCATTGTAGTGACGCATGATATGAACTCTGTAATGGGAATTGGAGATTATATCCTTTTTCTTCACCAGGGTAAAAAATTCTGGGAAGGCTCCAATAAAGAGATCGCCCATACCGATATTGAAGAACTGAATGATTTCGTTTTCGCCAGCCGTTTTATGAAGGCCGCGAAGAAAAACTTTTAATAATATAAGTACAATTACATTTTATGATAAGCCTATTAACGCCCACCCACTGGAAAGATTATGAGTTGATTGACTGTGGTGATTTTGAGAAACTTGAACGCTTTGGCAACCTTGTTTTATCGCGACCGGAACCACAGGCAGTATGGAAAAAAACACTCAGCGATCAGGAGTGGAAAAAAAGAACTCATATCAGGTTCAAAGGGCGCTCGGCTACCTCCGGGGAATGGGTAAAAAGTACGCAGCAGTTGCCAGACCGCTGGAATGTAGAGTATCAGAATGATGAAGTAAAGATCAACCTGCGTCTTGGCTTAACCTCTTTCAAACATGTTGGTGTGTTTCCGGAGCAGGCGGTAAACTGGGACTATATCTCTTCATCGGTAAAAAAATTCAAAGCTTCCAGCCCTAAAGTACTCAACCTTTTCGCTTATACTGGCGCAGCTTCGTTGATTGCAAAGGCTGCAGGTGCCGATACTACCCACGTTGATTCTATCAAACAAGTAGTGAACTGGGCAAATGAGAACCAGGAGCTGTCACAACTGAAGGATGTGAGATGGGTAGTAGAAGACGCTTTGAAATTTGTACAGCGCGAGCTTAAACGCGGTAAAAAATATAACGGGATAATTTTAGATCCACCAGCTTTTGGCCACGGGCCGAATGGTGAGAAATGGAAACTGGAAGACCACATCCAGGAAATGATGCACGACGTGGTGCAGTTGCTGGATGAGAAAGAACACTTCCTGATCCTGAATACCTACTCACTGGGATTCTCTTCCGTGATTGTTGAGAACCTGATCAAAACTTCCTTCCCTGAAGTGCAGAACCTGGAAACCGGAGAGTTATATCTTCAGGCTACTTCGGGCATAAAATTACCACTCGGGGTATTTGGCAAGTTCAATAAGTTCCAGGCAGAATAATTATTCTGCCTGCTCAGGAGCTTTTCTTACCAGAATATACCATACCGTAGGATTACCACGGGATCCGCCACCTGCAAAGGATACTTTATAGATATTTCCGATTTTGTCCTGGATCAGATAAAAACGGTTTGTATTAATTGATAATGCTCCGGAGGTGGAGTTCGCCAGGTTTCTCCAGTTTACACCTATCACGTCCCGAAGTCCGGAAAAGGTGATCCCTGCAAGCTGAGTTTCATTGAAACTGGCAAAAGTTGTAGTCTCTGTTACCATTACTTGTGCCGCTTTCACTCCGTTTACAAAGTTAATCATCATAAAATCCGGCACAACAGTAGCAACTGCTGCACCAGCAGTATTGGTCCCTTTATAGGTGCTATGGCCCCAGGCAACATCCCAGAGACCTTTTGCCGGCTCATAATTCACCTGTCCATTGGTAAAGGAGCGGTACCTGAAATTATACGAAGCATCCTTGTTGATGGTGAAATTATTGTACGGTGTAAAATCGTCAATATTCCCCCATGTTACAGCATAACCATTGGCAGTTCTGCTGATCTTCATTTTCACCCATTCTCTTCTGCCCAGATTGGTAGCTGTTCCGCGGTTAAGGATCAGCACGCGACTTGTAGCAGCGGACTGTGGAATGTCCGGAATAATCGTTCCGGCAAGATAGGCAGCGGAATCCAGGTCTACAGGATCAACTGTGGTCAGGTCCCCCGCAGTATCCACATCCAGATTAAACTTTCTGACCAGTGCCACAGTATCAGCTATTGTCACCTGATCCAGATCAGTTTTATCCAGGACAGCAACTGTGGCACCTATGGAATGGTTGATGATCACCCTGAATTCTGCTCCGCAATAGAATCCCAGATCCCAGGAAGACCTGAGTACAGAAGTTTGCAGCGCAGTACTGAAATCCAGGAACACACTATTATATGCGCTGTCTCCCCTTTCCCTGTTCGCAATCCCCCTCAAAACTACTGTATCACCCAGTGAGGCCTGTACCCTGTTAAAAGTTGTCGTATCCTTTTTACAGCCCAGCCATGAAAAGAACATAAAAGCAAGGACCAGGGGTATCGCATATTTCATCATAATCGGTATTCAATATTGATATAACGTGTAAAGATAATGTTCCTGTACCTGAATTGCATATTAATTCAGCCATAGGACTTCAGAAGGTATAAATAACGAGAATAATAGGAAACGTTATAAGAATATCATACTTGTAGATTAAATTGTCAGTTGAATGTGTAGTTTTGCAGAACTGAAAAAAAATATAACCTTAATCAATCTATGAAAATCCCTCAATTAGCAGGAACACTACTCATTGCATTTACCTCTATCGCCTTATTTGCAAATTGTTCTTCAAATTCAACCAAAGGTGACGCCAAAACCAAAACTACTGTAAATGCATCCGGTGATTCTACCGAGGTTACAGAACCAGATACTACCCGAAAACCTATTGACACTGCAAAATACAATGCTGCTCTTAAAAAGCTGGCCAATGGTGATACCACCGGAAGATGGCCTGTAAAAAACCAGCCAATTCCACTAGCCGGCGCCATCTTACCTTTCAAAAGGATAGTGGTATATTACGGAAACCTTCACTCCAAGAAAATGGGCGCACTCGGAGAGTATGCACCAAAAGAAATGTGGAGCCGTTTGAATGCCGAGGTTAAACACTGGGAAAAGGCAGATCCTGGTACACCGGTACAGCCAGGGGTTCACTACATCGCAGCCGTGGCCAGCGGAACGCCGGGTAAAGATGGTAAGTACATCAACAGAATGGGCGATAAGCAAATCGATTCTGTAATCAAAATCGCTAAAATGCACAATGGTATTGTGTTCCTTGATCTTCAGGTAGCTTTAAGCACGATTAAAGATGAATTGCCAAGAATTGAGAAATATCTTAAAATGCCGCAGGTACATTTAGGAATCGATCCTGAGTTCTCTATGAAAAGCGGTGCAAGACCAGGTACAAAAATCGGAACTTATGACGCAGCGGATATCAACTATTGCTCACAGTATCTGGTTGACCTGATCAAGAAATACAACCTGCCTCCAAAAGTATTTACAGTTCACCGTTTTACTAAAAAAATGGTGACCAACTCTCAAAACATCAAATTACATCCTGAAGTTCAGATCGTAATGCACATGGATGGTTGGGGAGAGCCGGATCTAAAAATCGGTACTTACCGTTACTTTATCCAGAATGAACCTGTTCAGTTTACCGGCTTCAAATTATTCTACAAGAACGATATCAAAAAGGCTCCTCACAGACTGATGACTCCAGAAGAGTTATTAAAGCTGAAACCCGCGCCGATTTATATCCAGTACCAATAATCGTATAAAAGAAACGGGCTGTATTCGAATCGGATACGGCCCGTTTTTTTTTAACTCATCGAGGGAAATGAGATCCCTTTGATTTTTCTGAATAATTCTACAGCATATAAATCGGTCATCCCAGATACAAAGTCAAGTACCGACTGAATTTTAGTATAAACATCCTGTTCTTTTGTCAGGAACTGTTTCGGTATCAGTTCTACCAGTTTTTTGTGGTATTTAGTATCATTCTGCAGATAAGCGGGGATAAACTCTTCCAGCAAACCACCCATTACCTGATATCCCGCAACCTCTATCTGTACCACAGAAGAATAATTGTAGATCTTTTTAACGGAGATCTTTTCTATCTCTTTCATCGTGGATAGAAAAGGTTCATCAATAGCATCCATCAGGCTTTGATTGAAATCCCCACTTAGAATTGTTTCCTGAAAATCATAGAAAACCTTACTGCACTGTCCGATAAGCGTACTAATCGACTTAGCGCGCATGAGTGTGATTTTTGCATCATCATCCTCCATATCCTCCAGACGAGAAGGTAATTTCGGGTCGTTGCACAGTGGCAACAGCAATTTTTCCACTTCCTGATAAGAAAGAATCTTGAGTCGGTGTGCATCTTCGAGATCAATAATATTGTAACAGATATCATCTGCTGCCTCTACGAGGTAAACGAGTGGATGTCGCTTGTATACCATGGGGTCATCCTGCACCTTGATCAGGTCCATCTCGACAGCTATTTTTTCAAAGCCACTTTGTTCAGACTGAAAGAAGCCATATTTCTTGGTGTATATATTTTTCTTGTTGTTGGCTAAGGAGGCACAAGGGTATTTTGCAATCGAAGCCAGCGTCGCATACGTTAAAGCAAAACCACCGGTACCTTTTCCGGCAAAAGGATGAGTAAGAATCCTCAGGGCATTGGCATTACCTTCAAAGTTGATCAGGTCCTGCCACTGTGCGGCATTTACCTGCTCTTTATATATGTTGCCCTCTCCTGCTGTAAAGTAATGTGAAATGGCAGACTCTCCGGAATGCCCGAATGCCGGATTACCCAGGTCGTGCGCCAGACAGGCTGAGGCGATGATGTTCCCTACTTCTACCAGTAGCGGACAACTGTCGTCAATTTCGGGAAAATCTTCTTTCATCCTGTTGTAAAAGATAGTCCCCAGGGAGCGCCCCACGCTTGCCACCTCCAGACTATGTGTTAGCCTGTTATGCACAAACACGCTTCCCGGCAAGGGGAAAACCTGTGTTTTATTCTGAAGTCTCCTGAATGGTGAAGAAAAGATGATACGGTCATAATCACGCTGAAACTCAGAACGTGCTTCCTTCTGATTACCTGCAAATCTATCTTCATTTCCCCAGCGTTTAGCCGACAGTAATTTTTCCCAGTTCATAAATACTAAAATTCAACGGCTGATCATCATATTGATCAGTTTTCAAAGATGGTAAAATTACTCATCAGCAATTTGTGATATTTAATAAAAATTAAATATTTTGGGGGATGCAAGATTTCCCACTATACTTTGAATTAGGCTGGCAACATATTTTAGACTGGAAAGGTTATGACCATATCCTCTTTGTAATGGTACTGTGTGGTACATATTTGTTGTCAGACTGGAGAAAGGTGCTGATTCTTGTAACCGCATTTACTGTAGGCCATAGCGTAACACTGGCCTTAAGCGTATTCAAACTGATCCACGTCAACACAGACATCATAGAGTTCCTGATCCCTGTCACGATATTGATTACCGCTTCGGCAAATATCCTCGCGGGCAAGTCGAAACCCAGGGGAATGCAGCTTAAATATATTCTTGCACTTTTCTTTGGCCTCATACATGGCCTGGGTTTTTCTAATTACCTCAACAGTCTGTTAGGCAAAAGCACCAGCATTGTTGCAGAACTTTTTGCCTTCAATATCGGCCTTGAAGTTGGACAAATCGTCATTGTAATCAGCATCCTGCTCATTGCTTTTATACTGATCAATTTCTTCAAAATCAAAAGATGGGACTGGAATTTCTTCCTCTCCTCCGCAATCTTCGGAATTTCATTTATAATGGCAGCAGAGCGGTGGCCTAACCTGTTCAGTTAGAACAGGCCCAGCTGCCCGGTATCGTCTATATCGATATCATCAGGATTCGTGATTTCCAGAGTGATATCCTTTTTTGGTTTCGCTTCTTTTTTGGCTTTAGGCTTAGGTTTAGGCTCAACAGGCTGGGGTGCAACTTCAGCAACAGGTTCTTCTTCAATCACAAATACTCCCTCAGGTGCCGGAGTTTCAACAATTTCCTCTTCAACAAATCCAACTTCTGCAACTACAGTCTCTTCCACCTCAGTTACAACCTCCTCTTCAAACTCCGCAACTTCAGGAACAGATTCTTCTTCTTCTTCAATAGTATCTGCAGCTGATTCCTCTACGCTTTCAATGTTTACCGCAATTTCTTCATCAATGGTCCCGGATTCTTCATCGGAATTCTCTGTGACTGCAGCCTCTTCTGTTACAGGTTCATCCAGCCCCAGCTCGATCTCTTCATGATTACTGATCCTGATCTCCTTCACATCATGCTGAGTCAAACGGTTACCATTAGCCCGGATACCCTTCACATCAATAAAGTCAGCGAGCACAATCTCCAATGTTTCTGGAATCTGCGTCTTACCTTTCAGCACATCAACCGTCAGCAATGCCGCCGGGTTAGCCGTCAGGTACAGGAATTTCGAACCTGTTTCTTCAGAAATCAGCGTTTGTTTCCTGCCAACAGCGATAGCTTCAAACACAAAGCGTTTGATAAAGTAGTTTTTGGCTTTTCCTTCAAACTGCACTACGGCAAAAGGTTTCTCCGGGTCAAATTTCTGGATCAGCAGCAGGTCGGCATCAAAATGGTTGCTCAGTTCGAAAGAGCTCAGTTCATACCAGCCATCGCGGTGCACCTGCAGGATTTTATCGTCCCCGTCAAATTCACCAAGATATTTGCCCCTGCCATCCACATTTAACCGTCTCAGTAACTCATCGTACCATATTTTCAGACCTGATAAAGTAGAAACCCCTTTGCTTTTCAGCAGGATTTTCTTTACCGGATATTTTGAAACAATATTTCCCTGTGATCCCCTGCCCTTTATAGCTATATCAGCAAAGTCAAAGTCAAATTGTAGTTTTTTCAGTTTGGTATGCGGTTTCAGCATCACAGTGATGATCTCAGCTTCCCCGTTAGGGTTCGCTGTGAAATATAATACTTTAGAGCCCTTGCTTCCTTTTGTAAGGTCATACTCTTTATCACGCGTCACTCCAACAACTGCAAAACGCTTAATATAAGAGATACCACTTGCCCCGTCTTTATAAATCAGGTTATAGATTGTTCTCTCATCCCCTTTTTTAAAGACTTGCGCGTAAATAATTCCCTTTCCTACGAAAGTTTTATCGGCAACTTTGGTAATGATACATTTACCATCCTCTCTGAATACGATGATCTCGTCGATATCAGAGCAATCGGCCACAAACTCATCCTTCTTCAGCCCCGTTCCGATAAAACCATCTTCACGGTTCATGTATAACTTCACATTTGCCAGGGCCACTTTAGAAGCCTCCACCCTGTCAAACAGCCTGATTTCAGTTTTACGTTCCCTGCCTTTGCTATACTTATCTATAAGGCGCTGGAACCAGGCAATAGCGTAGTCGGTCAGGTGTTTTAAATGATTTTTTACTACTTTGATCTCATCAGACAGTGCCTTCATCTGATCGTCCGCTTTCTTCACATCAAAGCGGGTAATACTACTCATTGGTTTATCAATCAGCTTCTTAAAATCTTCAGGAAGAATGTCCCTGTACAACTGATCTTTAAAAGGCCCAAACAGACGATGCAATACCTCCACTACCATTTCAAAGTTATTTGAGTTTTCGTAGTCGGCATTTTTATACATCCCTTCCTGAATAAAGATTTTCAGTAAAGAACTAAAGAAAATTTTCTCCTGCAGTTCATGCAGTTTAATTTCCAGCTCCTGTTTCAGCAGCTCTTTGGTATTCTGCGTATTCTGTGCCAGGATATCATTTACACTCAGAAACTGAGGTTTATCATCCTTGATGATACAGGTATTCGGAGAGATAGAAACTTCGCAGGAAGTAAAAGCATACAATGCATCAATGGTCACATCAGGTGAAATACCCGGTGCCAGCTGTATGACGATCTCTACATTTGCCGCAGTGTTATCTTCAATTTTCTTGATTTTGATTTTACCCTTGTCATTTGCAGAGAGGATACTGTCGATTACCGAACCAGTTGTAGTACTGTAAGGAATTTCAGTAATTACCAGTGTTTTCTTATCCTTCTCAGTAATTTTTGCGCGCACACGAATCTTTCCGCCGCGCATCCCTTCGTTATAGGCAGAGAAATCAGCCATACCGCCGGTAAAGAAATCCGGAAGAATGTTAGAACGGTTGCCTTTCAGAATCTCGATAGAGGCATCCAGCAACTCTACAAAATTATGCGGCATCACCTTGGTGGCCAGACCTACAGCAATTCCTTCAGCTCCCTGTGCCAGCAGCAGCGGAAATTTTACGGGAAGTGTCAACGGCTCATTGTTACGGCCGTCATAACTGAGCTGCCAGATCGTAGTATCTGAATTAAAAACTACATCGTTTGCAAATTTTGATAAACGCGCCTCGATATAACGCGGGGCAGCAGCACTATCACCTGTTACCGGATCTCCCCAGTTACCCTGGCAGTCGATCAGCAAGTCTTTCTGCCCAATCTGTACCATAGCATCCCCTATAGAGGCATCCCCATGAGGGTGGTACTTCATGGTATTTCCGATAACATTGGCCGCTTTATTGAAACGTCCGTCGTCCATCTCCTTCAGGGAGTGCATAATTCTCCGCTGAACAGGCTTCAGGCCGTCGTTGATATGGGGTACTGCCCGGTCTAAAATTACATAAGACGCATAATCGAGGAACCAGTTTTCGTAAAGTCCGTTGATAGGAATTACGGTATGTTTTGTCTCTTCGTTTATGTTATCATCTAATTCGTCGCTCATCAAGAAAGGATTTGTGTGGTGTAAATATAAGTCATCCCATCATATTTTCAGAACACAATTTCCTAACAGTTGTCAATTGAGATACATCTTAGCAATCCCGTGATAAGGCTCTAGGCGTTTACCTTCAGGCGCTCTTCTACAAATACAAAGGGCAGGAGGTTTTTCACACCTTTAACTTTCAGGATTTTGCCGTCGATGCAGTAGAACAGCACTTCAAACTCTTTACCCTGCTTCTTCTCAAACTCCGCCATCACCTGCAGGCAGGATCCGCAGCAGGTAACCGGTTGTTCAATTTTAAAATTGTCGGTATGGGCAGTAATTACCATCCTTTCGATCACTGCATCCGGATAGGCAGCACCGATGCTGAAGAGAGCCACACGTTCTGCACAGAGACCGGATGGGTAAGCTACATTTTCCTGGTTACTTCCTGTCACTACTTTTCCACCGGCAAGTTGTACCGCTGTGGCGACTTTAAAGTTTGAATAAGGTGAGTAAGAAGTAACCAATGCAGCTTCTGCATCTTTACAGAGCAGCTGATCTGCTTCGTTTAACTCTGACAGGTGGTCGTACGCTTCGTAGGATATAGTAAAGTTTAGTTTGTTGATCATAGGTGAAATTATTTCGGGGCATCAAAGGTACACTTTTGCCGGAACAACTCAGTCTGTATCAAAAAATTGCTTTAACAACCAAAAAATGAAATTCGCTAAACAAATTTTACTCTTACTTGTAATATAAGTGTTAAAACAGCCGGTGGCATGGTTTTAGTGATTGTCTTAAAAGTGTAATCTTACAAATCTTATCACAATTGAATAAATACGTACGCAAAAGTCTAAAGGTCATCTTGTGGGTAGTTGCCAGCATCATTATGCTGGTTGTCCTTGTTGCAGTGGCCCTGAATATCCCGGCAGTTCAGAACTTCGTGAAAGACAAAGCTATAAGCTATCTCAAAAACAAAACCCATACAGAAGTCAGCCTGGAAAGTGTAAAGATTGCACTTCCTAAAGATGTAGTGCTCAACAAGTTTTACATGGAAGATAAAAAAGGTGATACCTTACTGTATGCGCAACGCCTGGCAGTAGATATCAGCCTCATGAAACTGCTGAGCAACAAGGTAGAAATCAACAATATAGAATTAGAGAAAATCAGGGCTAATGTAACCCGGATCAATCCAGATACGACTTATAATTTCTCTTTCCTGCTGGATGCATTCATGTCCGAGCAGAAAAAACCAGACGAAGAGGTAGAAAAAGACAGTACTTCTACGATGAAATTCTCTATTAATAAAGTGAGTTTCAAAGATATTGGAATTATATACCGTGACGATGTTGCAGGAAATGATGTAAGTGTAAGACTAGGTGAGTTTGAAACCAATATCAAGGATTTTGACATGGACAAACAACACTATGTGATTAAAAACCTGTCCTTAAAAAACACCACTTTAAAATATTTACAACAGAAACCACTTACCCAGCTGACGGCACAGATAGAAAAAAGTTTAGATACCGCTACTGCAGTTGCCGGAAAGTTACCACTAGTAGAAATACAGGATATTGATTTCAATAATGTAAAGCTCAAGTATGATGATATGCTGTCGGATACTCGTGCCGACCTAAACATCAATGAACTGACGCTGACAAAACTATTTGCCGACCTTACCAAAATGGATATTAAACTGGATGATGCGACCCTTAACAAGTCGGACATTCTGTTTGCATTCAAACCTGCAGCTCCTGTTAAGGATGCTCCGGCAGATACAGCAGCGGCCAAACCTTCCGCGATGGCTGTGCTGGTGAGTAAACTTAACCTTGCAGAGAACAATATCCAGTTTGATAACCTCGGAGAAAAACCGCTGGCAAAAGGCATGGATTTTAACCACCTCAAAATCAAAGGTCTCGGACTTGCCGCAGAGGATTTATCTTATAGCGCAGCAGGTATCAAAGTGAACGTTAAAAGCGGCACGTTGAAGGAGAAGAGCGGTTTTGAAGTCAACAAACTACAGGGCGATGTGGTGTACAACGATAAAATGGTGAAACTCAGCAATCTTGTTTTCAAGACTCCAAATACCAATATCGAGAACAATACAGAGCTGAATTACACCTCTCTTGAAGACCTCACCAAACACCCGGAAAGAGTCAAATTGTCGCTGCAGATCAAAAACACCACACTGGGACTTAAAGATGCTACTTACTTCAGCGATGCTGTTCCGGCAAATTACCGGAATGAGAAAATTAAGGTTACAGCGAATGTAAAAGGATACATGAGCAACCTTTCTATACCCCAGTTACAGATTACCGGTTTAAAAAGTACGCGCATCGATGTAAATGGTACTGTCAAAGGATTGCCTGATGTAGAGAAAACTTTCCTCGACCTTAATATCAAAAGATTTAACATGACCAAGGCGGATCTGCTCGTGCTCATCCCCAAAAAATCACTGCCTGCAAATATAACATTGCCAAATACTATTGCCGCCAATGGTAAGTTCAAAGGCTCAATGACCAACTTCAACACTGGCTTCAATATCAACACGGATATGGGCTCGGCAAAACTGCTGGCCAGCATGAAAGGGCCAAAGGGAAAGGAGAGCTATACCGCTGATGTATCACTGAACAATTTCAACGTTGGCCGTCTCATCCAGATGCAACAGCAATTGGGCAGAATTACTGTTAAAGCCAATGTGACTGGTTCCGGACTTGACGCCAAAACTGCCAATGCAAAAATCAACGGACAGCTGATCAGTGCCGCTTACAATAAGTATACGTACAGAAATTTATTGCTGAGTGGAACATATGCTGCGCAGAAACTCAATCTCAAAAGCAGTATGGCCGACAGCAATGCAAACTTCAGCCTTACTGCTTTGGTAAACATCGCCGGCAAATATCCTGCTGTGAAGGCAGACCTCGACCTTAAACAGGTAGACCTGCAGAAACTTAATTTCAGTCCCACAGAATTCAGACTGGCAGGTAAAGTAAATGCAGACATTAAAACTGCTGACCCTGATTACCTGAACGGGGATGTGAGCATCAGAGGGCTCCAACTCGTAAAAGAAGGCCAGAAGATCAATGTAGATACTATCGATGTACACTCAGAAGCTACGGCAACCAACAACTTGCTGACACTGAAATCAGAACTCCTGAGTGCAAGAGTGGAAGGAAAATACCAGCTGACAAATCTGGCTGCAGCCATGACCAACCAGATTAACAAGTATTATAAGTATGGCGTGGTTACTAAGGTGCCCGACCAGCGTTTACTCTTCAGTGTAAAGATTTACAACCCGAAATTTATCAAAGACTTTGTACCTGCACTAACTACCTTCTCCCCTTCTTATATGAACGGGATTTTAGACACGCAGAAGGACAGTCTCAAAATCAATGCATGGTTCCCTCAGGTAGTCTATGGGGATTATAAAGTAGACAGTACCAGGATCACGGTGGATAACTCAGATAATCGCCTTTTCTACAAACTCCTGGTCGGACATATCCAAAGTCCTTCCATAGCGTTATATGGCACTGAGCTCAGTGGTATCGTTTCCAATAACCTCCTGAATATTGACCTTATTCTCAGAGACCAGAAACTGAACGACAGATATGTACTTGGTGGTACGTTCAGGTCACTCGGCGAGGATTTCCAGTTTAAGTTTGATCCCAACAGGATCTTGCTGGATTACGACCGCTGGGCAGTTGCACCGGAGAACTATATCCAATTTGGAAAATCGGGCATACTCGCCAATCAGTTTAATCTGAGCCAGGGTACCCAATTACTGAGCATCAATAGTGTAAATGCAACTCCTAACTCTCCGCTAAAAGTAGAGTTTAAAGATTTCAGAATAGAAACCCTCACTAAATTTGCAGAGCAGGACAGTGCCTTAGTTGGCGGACTGATCAACGGAACTGTAGATGTTAATGATCTGATGGGAAGCCCTAAGTTTACGGCCAACATGACGATAGACAGGTTGCGTTACCAGAAAGATCAGCTGGGTACGTTACGTGTCGCCGTAAATAACAATACTCCAAATGCATTTGAAACCAATATTGCCTTAACTGGCGTCCATGAACTGAGGGTAAACGGATTTTATTATACCAATGATCCGGCAAATGCCCTGGATTTAACTCTCAATATTGATAAAATTGATCTCAAAGCACTGGAAAGCGTCTCCATGGGACAAATCAAAAATGGTTCAGGAACAATCACCGGTGCACTCACAGTTAAAGGTGGCACGGCTGCTCCAAAAGTACTGGGAGATGTGAAGTTTAACCAGGCAGCGTTCACAGCTACTTATGTTAATTCATATTTCAGAATGCCAAATGAAACCATCAGCTTTACACCGCAGGGAGTGGATTTCAACAACTTCACGATCATTGATTCGCTAAATAAAAAAGCAGTAATTACTGGTGGCGTCCTTACTACCGACTATACGAACTTCAAGTTCAATATGAATATCAAAACTGAGACTTTCCGTGTGATGAATTCCACAGCACAGGATAATGACATGATCTATGGAAAGGTCTTCTTAACGAGTGATATCAAAATCAGAGGCGATATGAACCAACCTGATGTAAACATGTCGGTGAAGGTAGAAAAAGATACAAGATTCTTCTTCGCTCTGCCGGCAGATGATCCTTCAGTAATAGATCAGGAAGGTATTGTACAATTCATCGATGCTGATGCCCCTCCATTTAACGGACAAAAAGCCTTGCGAAGCGACAGCATCAGTAAGGCACCGGTCAAAGGAATCAACCTGACAGCGAAGCTTGAAGTAGATCCTGAAGCAGAACTGAACGTAGTGGTTGACCCTGCAAACGGAGATGCACTGAAAGTTAAAGGTGATGCGGATCTGACGGCAGTGATGGACCCAAGTGGTAAAATCAGCCTGACAGGTCGTTATGAAATCAAAGATGGTTCTTACAACTTATCTGTGGGTCCACTGGGTAAAAAAGCATTTAAGCTGGTTTCAGGAAGTACAATCGTATGGACGGGTGACCCAATGTCTGCGAACGTGAATCTGACGGCTCTGTATGAAGTTAATGCTGCCCCTATTGACCTGATCAACGAGCCGGAAAATATCCAGGCCAAAACTAAATTACCATTCCAGGTATACCTGATGATGAAAGGTGAGTTGTTAAAACCTATCATCTCTTTCAAACTTGATTTACCGGAGAATGAACGGGGCGCCTTAAGCGGACAGGTTTATACCAAACTGCAAAACGTGAACAGGAATGAGAGTGAACTTAACAAACAGGTATTTGCCTTGCTGGCACTGGGCAGGTTCATTGCCAATAATCCTTTTGAAAGTCTTGCCGGTGGCGGCGGTGGAGTTTCCACGCTTGCCAGATCCAGTGTAAGTAAGATCCTGACGGAACAGCTGAATAATCTCGCCTCAGATCTGATACAGGGTGTAGAAATCAATTTCGGTGTCAATTCATCCGAGGATTATTCAACAGGTTCATTGCAGCAAAAAACTGACCTCGAAGTTGGACTATCTAAAAAACTGCTGAGTGACAGGTTAACGGTTACCGTAGGTAGTAGTTTCGGACTTGAAGGTCCGCAGCCTCCGGGACAAAGCTCAACCAATATTGCCGGAAACGTCAACGTTGAGTATGCCCTGTCCAAAGATGGAAGATACCGTCTGAGAGCTTACAGGCGTAACCAGAATGAAGGAGTGATTGAAGGACAAATCATTGAGACCGGATTAGGATTTGCCCTCGTGGTAGATTACAATAGATTTAGGGAGATCTTCCGCAAAAGATCAAGAAGAAACAGAGAAAATCAAGAACAGAGACCAAGAAATGAAAAAACTAATTAAACCCAGCTTACTCGTATTCGTATGTTTAGTATGGGCTGCCTGCAGCAATACTAAATATCTGAAACCCGGTCAGAAACTGTACACGGGTGCTGAGGTTGTGATCAATCCTGATTCTTCAGCAAAAATAGATAACCAAAAGGATGTTGAAAGTACACTTGAAACCAAAGCCAGGCCAAGACCAAATAAATCTATCCTGGGTTTAAGACCAAAATTATATATATACAACCTTGCCGGCGAACCTAAAAAGCCAAAAGGTTTTAAACATTGGCTGCGTACAAAAGTTGGGGAGCCACCGGTATTGTTAAGTGAGGTAAAACTTAAAACCAACGATGCCGTCATGACCAGTTTCCTGATCAGTCAGGGATACCTTCAATCAGTAGTGACCGGAGACACTGTTGCTAAAGAGAAAACAGCCAAGGCAGTTTATACGGTAAACACGGGCGACCGCTATAAGATCAGCAGTGTCACCTTCCCTAAAGACACAGGCAACCTTACAAAGATCATCAATGAAAATAAAGGTAATTCTGTCCTTAAAGTTGGTAACTATTATGACCTGGAATCCTTTAAAAATGAGAGGATCCGTATAGACAACGACCTTAAAGAGCGTGGATACTTCTATTTCAGCCCTGATTACCTCATCCTGCAGGTAGACAGCACGATTGGCAAAAGTATGGTTGATATTACGGTCAAAGTAAAAGACATTGCACCTGATGCAGGTATCAAACCTTATACGATCAATAATATTAATATCTTCCCGAGCTACTCCTTAAGAAGAGACAGTGCCTTGAGAAAACTGACGCCGCAACAATACCACGACTTCAATATCTATGATAACCGCAATACATTTAAACCGCGGGTATTCGACCGCCTGGTGTTCTTTAAAAAAGGTGAAACCTATAACAGAACCGATCATAATCAGTCGCTGAACAGAATGGTAAACATCAACTCTTTCCAGGATGTAAGGGTAGAATTCCTGCCGCTGGACAGCTTTAAAAATGACCAGCTTGACCTGAATATTTACCTTACTCCCCTTAGAAAGAACTCGCTTACATTCGGTGTTACAGGTACCAGTAAATCCAACAACTTCGTGGGATCGGAGGTCAAAGTTACCCAAACCACCAGAAACCTTTTCAGAGGTGCAGAACAACTGGACGTAAGTGTAAGTGGTGGCTTCGAAACACAAGTGAGCGGACAATCCCAGGGTTTAAATTCGTACTCCTTCACTGCTGAAGGAAAACTGACTTTTCCAAGGTTCATTGTTCCATTTTACAAACCCAGAAGTACTACTGCCTTCATTCCAAAAACCATTACCTCTCTTTCCTATCAGCTGCTAAGCCGTGGTTCACTGTATAAACTGAACTCTTTCAAGGCAGAGTATGGCTACAATTGGAAAGAAAACCAGCATAAAGAACATACTTTTAACCCAATCTCAATCAATTATGTGCAGCCAAACCTGCCGGCAGATTCAAACCGCCGCCAGCGACTGTTTGATTCGATTCCCGGATTAAGATATACGCTCGAAAGACAATTCATCATTGGTAGTAACTACAGCTTTACCTACACCAATCAGATGGAAGAAAACAGAAGAAACAACACGTACTTTAATGGAAGTTTAGAAACCGGCGGTAATCTTTGGGGTACATTTATCCCAAAAGATGAACAGGGTCAACGATCAATATTCAACGTACCACTTACACAGTTTGTACGTCTTGAGGCCGACCTGAGAAACTATCATAAAATCAACCGTAATGTCACCTGGGCTAACAGGCTTAACCTCGGCTACGGATACGCTTACGGAAATAGCAGCTCCCTGCCATTCGTGCGTCAGTTCTTCGCTGGAGGAAGTAACGATATCCGGGCATTTCCGGCAAGGGCCCTTGGCCCTGGTACTTACCGCGTAAATCCTGACCAGACTTTTGCAGATCAGGGGGGAGATGTTAAAGCCATGCTCAACACAGAATTAAGATTCAAACTGGTAAGTATTCTGTATGGAGCATTATTTGCTGATGCCGGAAACGTATGGCTCAGGAAAGAAGATCCGCTGAGACCAGGCTCAGAATTTAAATTAGGCAGGGCTTTAAGTGAAATGGCTGTCGGTACCGGCGCAGGTTTACGTGTGGATGCTACCATATTCGTAATTCGTCTGGACGTGGCATTCCCTGTCAGGAAGCCTTATAATCCGGCAGGAGAACGTTGGGTATTTGACGAGATCGCATTTGGAGATAAACAATGGAGAAGCGATAATATTATTTATAACATAGGGATTGGATATCCATTTTAATCAGCGATATGAAACTAGTACATAAACTAAAACACTTTTTTATTGAGCTTTATCATCTGTTTATTGCAGCAGGTAAAGGCTTTATGGAAGACCGGATCACGAAGCTCAGTGCAGCACTGGCATATTACACCATATTTTCTCTTACGCCCCTGATCATTATTGTCATCGCGGCAGCCAGTTTGTTCTTTAGTAATAAGATCAATCCTGGCACAGAGCTGTTCTCACAAATCAGCGATATGGTAGGCCCTGCGGCAGCAAAACAGATCCAGGGTTTTGTAGATAGCAATTCCCTGAATGGAAAAAGCTTTTTTGGCCTGATTGTAGGTATCGTTACCCTGATTGTCGGTTCAACGGCGATTTTTATCGAGATTCAGGATAGTATCAATATGATCTGGAAAGTGAAGGCCATTCCCAAAACAGGCTGGAAAAAGATGATCGTCAACCGTCTGCTCTCCTTCTCTCTGATTGTTTCCATGGGTTTCCTCCTGCTGGTATCCCTGGTGATTAACAGTATTGTTGTGGGGCTAGGTTCAAAACTGGGTTACATTGTAACCAATAGTTCAATTGGCGAAGCGATACCATTGGCAAGTGACACTACTACCCTGCTAATTTATATTCTGAACAATGCCATTACACTTGCAGCTGTTACCGCTGTCTTCACCATCATATTTAAGGTACTGCCGGATGTTGACCTGCGCTGGAAATCTGCCATTATCGGCGCGCTCTTTACAGCCTTGTTGTTCAGTTTAGGTAAATATGCGATCGGTATCTATATCGAAAAAGGAGATCCGGGTTCAGCCTTTGGCGCTGCCAGCTCCATCATTGTAATTCTGTTGTGGATCTATTATACTTCTATCATCCTGTATTTTGGAGCAGAGTTTACTCAGGCCTATGCAGAGAAATTTGATGGGGGTATCAAGCCCAGCAAATATGCTGTACATACACAGATTACCATTGTGGAGAAAAAAGTGGATGTGCTGCCTGCACAACATCCCGAAGAGACAAAAAAAACAGAGCCAACCGCATAGGTTGGCTCTGCCTTTATAAAATTCCTGAGATAATCTTAAGCTGATTCAGCGATCTCTACGATATCCTCAGACACCGCAGCCGTTGCTGCCTCCGCATCCGCAGATACTAATTCTTCAATCGTATCCTTCTCAATCCTCAGGTTTCTGATAATATGCTGTTGCCTGTCGGGCGTATTTTTACCCATATAATATTCAAGCAGGTTCT
The DNA here is from genome assembly GCF_026239695.1 of Pedobacter sp. MC2016-15. Taxonomy (GTDB): domain Bacteria; phylum Bacteroidota; class Bacteroidia; order Sphingobacteriales; family Sphingobacteriaceae; genus Pedobacter. Next base: position 90,648 of record NZ_JAPIVS010000006.1, read on the forward strand.
TTATCGTCTGATCTTTCAGGATCACCGGATCTAAACGAATATCTTTCCCGATAAACAAGCCAAACTCATCTGGCGAGATCTCACCCAGTCCTTTAAACCTGGTAATCTCAGGTCTGCCGCCCAGCTTGGCGATCGCATTTCTGCGTTCTTCATCGCTGTAACAATAAATCGTTTCCTTTTTGTTGCGTACCCTGAATAAAGGCGTTTGCAGAATATATACATGCCCTGCTCTTACCAGATCCGGGAAAAACTGCAGGAAGAAGGTCATCATCAGCAACCTGATGTGCATTCCGTCTACATCGGCATCGGTGGCAATCACGATATTGTTATAGTGCAGGCCATCCAGTCCGTCTTCAATATTCAGCGCATGCTGCAGCAGGTTAAACTCTTCATTTTCATACACCACTTTTTTTGTCAGTTCATAACAATTCAGCGGCTTACCTTTAAGACTAAAAACTGCCTGACAGTCTACATCCCTTGATTTGGTGATAGAGCCTGATGCAGAATCACCCTCAGTGATAAACAGCGTAGTTTCATAACGTTTGTCGTGCGTAGAGTTAAAGTGAACCTTGCAGTCCCTCAATTTCTTATTATGCAGGGATGCTTTTTTAGCGCGGTCGTTCGCCAGCTTCTTGATACCCGCAATATCCTTACGTTCGCGCTCCGACTGTAAGATCCGCTTCAATAAAGCGTCAGCAACATCAGTATGTTTATGCAGGTAATCGTCCAGCTCCTTCTTTACAAAATCATTGATAAAAGTACGGACTGATGGACCATCTGGTCCCATATTCTGCGATCCCAGCTTGGTTTTCGTCTGCGACTCAAATACCGGCTCCTGCACACGCACAGAGATTGCTGCAATGATCGAAGCCCGGATATCCGAAGCTTCATATTCCTTTTTATAAAACTCGCGGATCGTCTTTACCACTGCTTCTCTGAAGGCGGCCTGATGTGTTCCACCCTGTGTGGTATGCTGACCATTTACAAAAGAATGGTAATCTTCACCATATTGCTGTCCATGCGTCATCGCGATCTCGATATCATTCCCTTTAAGGTGGATAATCGGGTAACGGATGTTTTCCACATCGGCAACTTTGTGCAGCAGGTCATAGAGACCACGCTCAGAGAAATATTTTTGGTTATTGAAATTTACCGTCAGCCCGGTGTTCAGGAACACATAGTTCCAGATCATGCTTTCTACAAAATCAGGAATATAATGGTAATTCCTGAAGATACTTTCATCCGGATAAAATGTAATAGCAGTACCATTACGCTGTGTAGTATCAATCACAGGATGATCAATAACGATCTCCCCTTTTGAAAATTCTACTTTCTTGGTCTTGCCGTCACGGTATGACTGCACTACAAAGTTTGTAGACAGGGCATTTACTGCCTTTGTACCTACCCCATTTAATCCCACAGATTTCTGGAAGGCGTTACTGTCGTATTTACCCCCGGTATTGATCTTGGAGACACAATCGATCACTTTACCCAGCGGAATCCCCCGGCCGTAATCGCGTACATTTACCTTTGAATCAGATACGGTGATATCGATAGTCCTGCCTGAGCCCATGACAAACTCATCGATGGAGTTGTCCATGATCTCTTTCAGCAATACATAGATACCGTCATCCTGCGCAGAGCCGTCACCTAACTTTCCGATATACATACCAGGACGCAACCTGATGTGTTCCTTCCAGTCGAGCGACCGTATACTGTCATCGTTATAAATAGGTTCTGCCATAAATATTTAGAATATCTTCAAATTTAGTGAAATATGCGTGTTTACGGACATACAATTTTCAACAAATACACATTTTTGCTATCAGCTGTATCCGAAATGTACTATCTTTCTGCATGTCAAAACCCATCGTCACCGGCCTGATGTCTTACGGAATGTCCGGCAGAATATTTCATGCTCCATTTTTAGCCACTAACCCGGGCTTCATATTTAAAGCTGTAGCAGAGCGGAATACGAAAACCGCAGCTTTAAAATATCCGGGACTAAAAAGTTATAATAGTATCGATGAACTGCTGGCAGACGATGAAATTGAACTGATCATAGTCAATACGCCTAATTACACGCACTACGACTTTGCCCTGCGTTCCCTTCATGCCGGTAAACATGTCTTAATTGAGAAACCGGCAGCCGTGACCAGTGCCGAAGCTAAAGCTTTGTTTACACTGGGGCACCAGCTGAATCTAAAGGTCATGATCTATCAGAACCGCAGGTATAACAGCGACTTTTTATCCGTAAAAAATGTCATTGAAAGCGGCCGTCTCGGCAAGCTGATCGAAATCCATTTCAGAATAGACCGTTACCGTATGGCTATCGGCGCAAAAGCATTTAAGGAAAGTAAAGAAGTACCAGGCAACGGCCTGATGTATGATTTAGGATCACATCTGATTGATGGTGTGATCAGCCTTTTGGGCAAACCTCTGAGTTATACAAAAACTACTGCAGCCCACCGCCCGGATTCAGAAGTGGATGATTATTTTCATCTGCACTTACGTTATCCTGAGCAGCTGAACGTATACCTGACATCAGGGCTGCTGATTGCCGAGCCGGAACATGGATTTGTAGTACATGGTACCGCTGGTAGTTATCTGAAGATGCGTACTGACATACAGGAGTTGCAACTGATGGATGACATACTGCCGGACGCGGATGGTTTTGGAGTTGAGGCGGCGGGCAGCGTAGGGAAGCTGGTGGTAATCAATGATCTTCAGAAAGTCGTGGAGGAAGTAGTTGCCCCAACAGGAGCTTATAATGACTTGTTTAATGCAGTACATGATACTATCCGCAACGATAGCGCATTTCCTGTCAGCGAAGAACAGATCATCTGGCAGCTGGAAATGCTGGAATTTAAAGAACAGTAATAGTTACAGAACTTATACGTACCTTTGTATCAAATAAATTAAAATTCATACACATTGTTATTCGAAGAATTAAACCTGATTGAGCCTATTTTAAAAGCGCTGCAAGCAGAGGGTTATACTAATCCAACCCCAATACAAGAACAATCTATTCCCACTATATTAACCGGCAAAGACTTATTAGGCTGTGCGCAAACGGGAACCGGTAAAACGGCCGCATTTGCTATTCCTATGCTGCAGTTGCTGAATAAAGAGCATGCGAATACCAAAGGTCCTAAACCTATCAGGGCGCTGGTATTAACGCCAACTCGTGAGCTGGCAATCCAGATTGAAGAAAGTTTCAAAGCTTATGGCAAGAACCTACCGCTGCGTCACCTCGTGATCTTCGGTGGTGTCGGACAAAAAGCACAAACTGATGCCTTACACCGTGGTGTAGATATCCTGATCGCTACACCGGGCAGATTGCTCGACCTGATGAGCCAGGGTTTCATTAACCTGAAAGACGTGGAGATCTTTGTACTCGACGAAGCCGACAGGATGCTGGACATGGGCTTTATCCATGATGTAAAGAAAACTATTGCTAAACTGCCTGTAAAAAGACAGACGCTGTTTTTCTCGGCCACTATGCCACCTGAAATCCAGAAGCTTGCAAATACCATCTTAACTGAGCCGATGAAAGTTGAGGTTACCCCGGTATCTTCAACAGCTGAAAAAATTCAGCAGTCTATCTATTATGTGGACAAGAACGATAAAAAGAGCCTGCTGATTCATATCTTAAAGGATAAAACAATCGCTACGGCCCTGGTTTTCACCCGTACCAAACATGGTGCAGACCGTATTGTAAAAGACCTGATCAAGGTTGGTGTAAAAGCCGAAGCTATCCACGGTAACAAATCCCAGAACGCACGTCAGCGGGCTTTAACCAATTTCAAAGCGAAGACTACACGTATCCTGGTTGCTACTGACATCGCCGCAAGGGGAATTGATGTAGATGAGCTTACCCACGTAATCAACTATGAACTGCCAAATGTACCTGAGACGTATGTACACAGGATTGGCCGTACCGGACGTGCCGGTAACAGCGGAATCTCTTTCTCTTTCTGTGACGGAGAAGAAAAAGAATACCTGGATGATATTGAAAAACTAATCGCAATTAAAATTCCTGTTCAGGAAGACCATCCTTATGCCATGACATGGCAGAGCCTGCTTTCTGCAGCTGCTGCCTCAAAAGCAAAAGGCAAAAGCAAACCATCACGAGGTGGACGCCAGGAAAGAACTGAGCACAAACCAAACATGAGCGGCGCTAGAAAGCCATCAGGAAATGGTGGTGGCGGTGGTGGAAACCGCAGGTTCAATAATTCTAGACCTAAAGCTAAAACAGATTAATCTGTTCCACAATATATCAAAAAGCCCCGGCGTTCAGCGGGGCTTTTTTTTTAGCTTCTCCCCCTCCTCATACTACCGCCCATTCCGGGAAAGCTCTGCAGCCGCCAGTTCAGACTCAGCAGAAAATACCGCGTGATCTGGTTGTTCCTGCTCTCGGTAATGGAGTTATCCGAAACCACTCTGCTGATATTGTTACCCTGGTTCAGCAAATCGTGACCTTCCAGTTTGATGCTTCCCTTCCGTTTAAAAAAGGTCTTTTCCACATAAGTACCCATCAGCAGCGGGTTTCTGCCGGCAATAGCAAAGCCCTGATTGATGGTCTTCGAAGTATTAAACCCAGCGTTAAAGCTATTCGCAATAAAAATCTTTGCATCTCCATTGAACATCCAGGTCTGGATGACATTGGAATTGGCCGTAGCCAGTGAATATACATTGCTCCGGTAAATATAGGATGCACTGGTACTCAGCATCAGCCATTTCTGGTTCATGCGCAGTGACAATCCCTGGTTCAAACCCAATCCCTTGCCAAAGTTTTTGATGTTATCCGCATAGGATACACGTCGGTTATAGCTGGCTCCGCCTTTGAGTTCTATATTGAATTTCTTTCCCGAGAGGGGTATCGACCAGAAATAGTTGCTGCCCACATTGTAGTTCCCCCCTGTATTAAGGTACCGCGTTTCCTGCTTCAGGCTGTTCAGCGTATCTCTGATCAACACGGTATTGCTCACAACCTGGTCCTGCACCGCAGTAGCACGGACAGACAGCTGCAGTGTACTTCCATTAGCCGGACTCACAGAGCGGTAACTCAAATTTACGGAGTGGTTAAAGGAAGCTTTCAGATCCGGATTACCTATGATCACGTTCTGCAGATTACGTGTATCAGGCACTGGCTGCAGCTGGTTAAAATCCGGGGCATTGCTGTTTCCATTATACACCAGGCTATAGGTGGTTTTTGGAGAAGGCGTAAAATCGAAACGGGCAACCGGTGAGACGTTAAAACCTGTTCTGCTGATTTTGTCTGCCCGCCCCTCGTATGCACCGGTCAGCACATTGGGCTGCCCTGTGACGCCAATACTGTAATTCAATCCTTTTGTGGAATAACGGTAATTGATACCTATCGTATGTGTACTAAAGGACGAGGTGTATTTATTGCTCAGCGAGTCTACCCTTCTGTATGCGTACAGATCATTCTGCACATTTGTCACCAGCTCATTACTCGTATGGGTATAGGCGTACATGTAACTGAAGTCAATATTCCTTTGTGCCACTGAGTCTAATGTCTTGCCCAAGGGTTCGGTCACCGTCAATGACGCGTTTATATTCTGCACACGATTACGGGTATCTACCAGCTGATTTCTGAGTGAATCTTTCACCAGCAGTTCGGTTTCAGGATCATAGTAGCCGATTCTGTTGTTCTGGTCCTGTACAGAGTTGCTGATATTATTACCGGCTGTCAGGCCAACTGATACCGTCCTTCCTTGTTTTTTAAAATGACGTGCCATGTTAAAATCAGCGTTAAGATTTGGGCTGTGCTGATCGGAGCGGTTGCCATTCAGCAAGTCCTGACGAATAACCCCTGTTTGTTTTGATGAAGTTAAGCCCATACTTTCTGAGTTGTTTAATGATCCCCGGATGCTCCCGTTCAGATAGTTTACTCCGCTAACTGATTGAAGCCCCATATCAAAATTATGGTTGGTGCCTTTTGATTCATCTTGTGTAGAAGATTCGTTATAAACCGTTCCTAGCGAATTTACAGTCTCTATATAGTTTTGCTGACTCAGTTCTGTCCTGTTACGCTGAAAATTATAATTCCCGTTTAGGCTGAGGTTTTTCCCTACTTTGTCCCTGAACGTAAAACCTGTGTTGCTGCTGTTGTTGATACCCGCACCAGTGTTGGTATTACTGGCCTGCCCGTTTAGCCCCAGCTGGCTATCATCCCTCCATACATTTGCATGCAGATTAGCCACATAGCGATTGTTGGTACCACCACTCAGCCCTGCATTGCCAAAGGTGCCCCGATTGCGTTTATCCTTCAGCACCAGGTTCAGCATCTTTTGCGGCTCCCCGCTTTTTACACCGGTAAAGTTGGCTTTGTCACCATAGTCATCAATCACCTGCAGCTTGTCCACAATTCCTGCGGGCAGCTGTGAGATAAACTCTTTGACATTACTGGTAAAAAAATCCTTGCCGTTTACCCGGAGCTTTGTCATTTCCTTACCGCCACTGCTCACATTGCCATCTTTATCTATTTCAACGCCAGGCAGCTGCTTTAGCAGCTCATCTACGTTATCACCCTCACGTACTGTATAGGCAGCAGCATTAAATTCAACGGTATCCTTCATTAAACGCATAGGGATCACCTTGGCTTTAATCACCACTTCAGACAACTGGTTAGAGGCATCTTTGAGGATCAGTGCAGATAGCGCCTGCTCCCTGGAATCATCAGACAGCGTAAACTCTTTCCCATTGGGCAGGTAACCGAGGCCCCTCACTAAGATTGACACCTGTGCTGCAGGAGCTGATCGTTTAACCGTAAAGCTAAACCTGCCCACAGAATCTGTACTCGTATTCATCGTATCCTTTCCAGAGATCAGTCTCACATTTGCTCCCGGAATACCTGCTTTCACAGTGTCCTGAACAACGCCGTTCAGCTTCAGGGTAGTCTGAGCCTGAAGGTTCTGCAGAAAAAACAGGCTCAGCAGCAGAAAAAACAGAAAACCGGTTTTTGCAACAAACATATCTCCTGCTAATATAGTAATGATCCCGGGCAATCAACAAAAAAGGCTCCCTTTCGGCAGCCTCTTCATTTATTGGGTGGTGTGTGTTTTCAAAATTATACTTTCCTGATCCGGATAATACGGAGCCAGTGCATCACCTTCATCACCGGATACGTAGGATCAAATTCGAACCATCTTGAAGCGAAGTTCGGACTGTTTGGTTTTTTATGGTGGTTATTCTGGAACAGCTCCCCCATCATCAGGAAATCCAATGGCAGAGAGTTTTTGCTGTGATCATTGTTATCGTGGTTTGAATATCCATATTTATGGCCGCACCAGTTCACTATAGCACCATGTAAAGGCCCCATCAGGAAATGGATAGGCAACAGCAGGAACATCCACCATGCAGTAGCAAAAGTCACGTAAAACCAGATGTAAAAGCTCACGAACACCATACGGGTGATCCATGAATCACCAATGCGGTCGATCAATGGCCATGAAGGATATTTATCACGGAACTGCTCTTCAGGTTCTTCATTATATTTGGCATAATTGAGGTAGATATTTTTTGTCTGGATCATCATTCCCCATACATCCTTTACAAAATGTGGTGAGTGCGGGTCTTTCTCTGTATCAGAAAATGCATGGTGCATCCTGTGGAGGATTGCATATGCCCTTGGATTTAAGAAAGATGAACCCTGGGATAAAAAAGTAATGGTATAAAAAACCTTTTCCCAAAATCCATTCATTTTAAACATTTTATGTGAAGCATAACGATGTAAAAAGAAGGTTTGTGAAAAAAGAGAGAGGAACCAGTGCAGAACAAAGAATAAAAGAATAATCATAGGTTGAATATACTAACGAAAAAGAACACCTGTACGGATGTTCACATGCGGAATTTTAGAAAAAGGGCCGGTAAACGATCCTTTGGAGGGGTATAATAAAAAAAGAAGATGTGCATCCGGGAATGCACATCTCTATGTATGTTTAAAAATTATCTTCCGAAATCGTCTGATACACGAACGATGTCCGATTCATCAGAAGGGTTTGAAGGGTCAGTATGTTGCCAGATTTCTGAAACGATACCCCAGTCATCCAAACCTACCAGGCGGTGTCTTTCACCTTGTTTCAATTTAATAGTAGTACCAGGTGTCAATTGCTGAACATCTCCCTGCTCATCAGTTTCGCTGGTGATTACGCCTGTTGTGCCACTTACTACACGCCAGATTTCTGCACGGCGGTGGTGGTACTGCCACGAAAGACGTGTATTAGGTGCAACGATTAAGATTTTTGGGCTCAGCTTACCGCCGATACGCAAATCTTCAACGTTCAATCCGTCGAAATAAACATTTGCAAACTGCTGCGCCTGTTCTTCATCAATAACAAAAAAACCTCCCCATGGACGGGTCTCATCACGGTTAACTACATTAAAACCTTCAATCTTAAGTCGCTGCGCAACACTGTCGAATATTTCTTTTTTCTGATCTGACATTATATTTAATATTTTGATCTTCAAATATAGTCATATCAGCTTAAATACCTTCACCTTAAAGAAATCTCTGAAAAAATATCATACTGGTTACAGCAATGGGACAAACAATTAATCTAATTGCCCCTTTATATTTGTATTTTCGCAGCCGAAAACGGTGGGGGGATTGAAATATTTACCCAGATTATACCGTTTGGTATTAAATATAGTCTTACTTTTGTGTCTGCATATCAGGCTGGAAAGCCGGATTAAATCAAAATTTATAAAAAAGCATATGTTAAAAAGAGTGGTTATCACAGGGATCGGGGCGTTAACCCCGTTGGGAAATGATGTAAATACTTTCTGGAGCAATACCGTAGCCGGCAAAAGCGGGGCGGCAAAAATCACCCGGTTTGATGCTTCACTTTTCCGTACCCAATTCGCCTGTGAGCTCAAAGATTTCGACGTTACTAAATATCTGGACAGAAATGATATTAAAAGGACAGACCGCTTTACACAATACGCCCTGGTAGCTTCTGATGAAGCGATCAAAGATTCAGGTTTTGAATTTGACAAGATGAATCCTTTTGATGTAGGTGTGATCTGGGGATCCGGTCAGGGTGGTATGGATACCTTTGAACAGCAGTCCTCAGAGTATGCGCTGGGCAACGGAACACCACGTTTCAGTCCTTTCTTCGTACCAAAACTGATTGCCAACATGGCCTCAGGACTGATCTCTATCCGCAATGGATATATGGGTATCAATTATACTGCTGTATCTGCATGTGCAACTTCAAACACTGCCATTATGGATGCCTTTAACTATATCCGTCTGGGTAAAGCGAAGGTGATCATTACCGGTGGTTCAGAAGCACCAATATCTGCATCCTCAGTAGGAGGCTTCTGTGCGATGAAAGCTATGTCTGCACAAAATGATACGCCGCAAACTGCATCTAAACCATTTGATGTGAACCGTGATGGTTTTGTAATGGGTGAAGGTGCCGGTGCATTGGTACTGGAAGAATATGAACATGCTGTTAAACGTGGTGCACATATTTATGCCGAGCTTGGTGGTGCAGCCATGACAGCTGATGCTTACCACATGACAGCAACCCATCCTGAGGGATTGGGCGCTTCTAAAGCAATGACACTTGCACTTGAAGAAGCAGGCCTGACTATTCATGATGTGAATTACCTGAATACACACGCTACTTCTACCCCGGTAGGAGATTTGTCTGAAACAAATGCAGTAGTTAATTTACTGGGAACAGGAAAAAATAACCTGATGATCAGTGCTACCAAATCAATGACTGGCCACTTACTGGGTGCTGCCGGTGCAATTGAAGCGATTATCTGCTTACTTGCAATGAGGGACAGTGTTATTCCACCGACTATCAACACGACTGAAATTGACCCTGCAATCGCCGGAAATTTAAATATTGTGATTAAAGAAGCAATTCCTGCGACTATTAAAGCCACCATGAGTAATACTTTTGGATTTGGCGGCCACAACGGAACCGTTGTTTTTAAAGCACTATAATTTTTAAGAAGCTTTAAAAGGTCGGGCATATGTCCGACCTTTTTTTTTGGCTAATTTCTGGTAGTTGATTTCCTGATAATCAGTTCAGGTTTGATACTTACTACCCTTGGTTCCGCATTCAGATCCGAGCTCTCCAGCTCCTGAAAATACAGGTCGGCAATAGCTTTTCCCATACTGATGCTGAACTGATCTATAGTTGTAATCGAAGGACTGGTGATTTCTGTAAAGGGTTCATTGGAATATCCACAGATGCCGAGTGCATCAGGTACTGCTATACCCTTTGCGCTGGCTACTTCAAGAACACCAAGGGCAGAAAAGTCAGACGTAGAAGCAAAGATGGCATCCGGTGGCTCAGGCAAACTGAGCAGCTGTGTAGTAGCCTGCGCGCCTAATTCTTTTGTCCATGCATTTTCGCACATCAGTTCCTCAATTACAGGGAAGCCTGATTTTTGGAGCGCTTTCAGGTATCCCTCTTTACGCTGGCGGAAGATGTCAATCTCCTGCGGCCCTTCCAGCAAAGCTATCCTGCTGTACCCTTGATTAATGAGGTGCATCACCGCATCGTATGAAGCTTTCTCGTTGTCATTAATGACTTTAAAAGTGTCCAGCTCATCCACTACCCTGTCAAACTGGATCAGCCGTATATTCCTGTCCAGCACCTGCTGAAGATGCTGGTGGCTGCCTGCTTCCGCAGCGATGGAAATAATGATACAGCTCACATGCTGGTTGATCAGTGCGTGTACACAGTCTACCTCGCGGGCATGCAGTTCGTTCGACTGGCAGATGATCAGATTATAGCCCTTCTCATACGTTACCTCTTCCAGTCCGGCGATAATATTGGAAAAGAAATTCTGGTTGATCCTGGGTACAACCACACCTATCGTGGGATTATTCCCTTTTCGCAGATTGGAAGCCATCGCATTTTGCTGATAGTTCATTTCGGCAGCAGTCTTCAGTACTAATGCCTTGGTAGCAGCGTTTACTTTGGAGCTGTCGCTCAATGCGCGCGACACCGATGAGGCTGCTATATTCAGCTTCTGGGCGATGTCATAGATTGTGGTTCTTTTCTGGCGTTTCATTATTCATACAAAAATGTAAAAATAAATGGGCAATCGATTGCATAATAAAAATATTAACCTAAATTCGTTTTCCGTAACCGGGTATAAACTTAACAATTGCAATAACAAAACACATATATGTTATTACTAGGAATAGATATTGGAACGTCTTCTATCAAAGTAGCCGTTGTGGATTCTGCAACGCAACAGGTGGTCACTTCAGCACAATTTCCCGACGAAGAAAGCCTGATCACAGCCATACATCCCGGATGGGCAGAGCAATCTCCCGAAATGTGGTGGGAACATGTTCAGCAGGCTTTTGCGATTTGTAAAGCTTCGGGAAAATTCAATCCCCGTGATATCAGTTCCATCGGTATCGCTTACCAGATGCACGGACTGGTATTGGTCGACAAACATCAAAATCTCCTGAGGGACAGTATCATCTGGTGTGACAGCCGGGCTGTAGATCTTGGTAACGCTGCTTTCGATGCACTGGGACACGAGTTTTCTTTGTCGCACTTACTCAACTCACCGGGAAACTTTACCGCATCCAAACTGGCCTGGGTAAAACAAAACGAGCCTGAGTTGTATGATACAATCGACAAAATCATGCTTCCAGGGGATTTCATTGCAATGAAACTGACCTCGCAGATTACTACCAGCATCTCGGCTTTATCAGAAGGTATCTTCTGGGATTTTCAAACCAACAGCCTGTCTGCAGAGCTGATGGAATATTATGGCTTTAGTCCTTCCCTGATTCCGGAAATTAAACCGGTATTTGCTGAGCACGGCAGGGTATCCTCCGCTATTGCAGCACAACTGGGATTAAAAGAAGGTACTCCGGTTACTTACAAAGCGGGCGACCAGCCCAATAATGCATTGTCCCTGAATGTCCTCGAACCCGGAGAGGTTGCTGCTACAGCAGGTACCTCGGGGGTAATCTATGGCGTGAGCGACCAGCTGACCTACGATGATCAGTCGCGCGTGAACACCTTTGCCCATGTGAATTACGCCGAAGAGCAGAAACGTCTTGGGGTATTGCTTTGCATCAACGGTACGGGCAGTCTTAACCGCTGGACTAAAAACTTATTCGGCGCTGCGCTGAGTTATGGATCGATGAATGCCGAAGCCAAAAAGGTGAAGATCGGTGCCGATGGATTAAGGGTATTGCCTTTCGGGAATGGCGCAGAGCGTATGCTCAACAACAGGCTCGTAGGCGTGCATTTCCAAAACATAGACCTCAACCTGCACTCCCAGGCGCATCTTTTCCGCGGGGTACAGGAAGGCATCGCATTTTCATTCCGTTATGGTTTCGATATTATGCGCGCTAATGGCATGAGCCCGAGTGTCATCCGCGCCGGAAAAGCCAACCTATTCCTGAGTGACCTCTTCCTTGAAGCCTTCGTCAACAGCACAGGAGTTCCTGTAGAACTGTATGAAAATGATGGCAGCGTTGGCGCCGCCCTTGGCTCTGGTATTGGCGCTAAAACCTTTTCCACGGCATCAGAGGCATTCCATAACATCAAGTGCCTGCAGGTAGTAGAACCTACAGTAACAGATGCATATGAGTCTGTGTATCAGGAATGGCTTCATCTTTTAAACAAGCAACTTAATAACAAAATATAAACGAGTAAATATGGCAAATGTAATTACGGGAGAAAGAGAATTCTTCAAGGGAATCGGACAGGTAAAGTTCGAAGGCGCAGATTCAGATAACCCACTGGCTTTCCGCTGGTATGACGAGAACAGAATTGTTGCAGGTAAAACACTGAAAGATCACTTACGTTTTGCGGGTGCTTACTGGCACTCTTTTGTAGCTACAGGTGGTGATCCCTTTGGAGAAGCTACTATCCTTCACCCATGGAATGAAAAGGCTGATGCTGTAGAAAGAGCAAAGGACAAAATGGATGCTGCGTTTGAGTTTTTAACAAAAATGAACCTTCCTTTTTACTGCTTCCACGATGTGGATGTGGTAGATTATACCAATGATGTTAAGGACAATGAAAGACGTCTTCAGGCGCTCGTAGAATATGCCAAACAAAAGCAGGAAGCAAGTGGCGTTAAATTGCTTTGGGGAACGGCAAACCTGTTCTCTCACCGCAGATATATGAACGGTGCTTCTACCAATCCAAATTTCCATGTATTGGCGCATGGTGCTGCACAGGTGAAATTTGCATTGGATGCTACAATCGCCCTTGGCGGAGAAAATTATGTCTTCTGGGGTGGCCGCGAAGGTTATATGAGCCTCTTGAATACCAATATGAAACGGGAGCAGGAACACCTGGCAAAATTCTTACATGCCTCAAAAGATTATGCACGTAAACAAGGATTTAAAGGCACTTTCCTGGTGGAACCTAAACCATGTGAGCCTACCAAACACCAGTATGACTATGATGCGGCTACTGTAATCAGCTTCCTGCGTCAGTACGACCTGCTGGGTGATTTTAAACTCAACCTGGAAGTTAACCATGCCACTCTTGCCGGTCATACCTTCCAGCATGAAGTTCAGGTAGCTGCAGATGCAGGATTACTGGGTTCTATGGATGCCAACAGAGGTGATTACCAGAATGGCTGGGATACCGACCAGTTCCCTAACGATATCAATGAGCTGACAGAAACCATGCTGATCTTCCTTGAAGCTGGTGGATTACAGGGTGGCGGTGTGAACTTCGATGCAAAGATCAGAAGGAACTCTACTGATGCTGCTGATTTGTTTTATGCGCATATCGGTGGTATGGATACCTTTGCAAGGGCACTGATCACGGCAGACAATATCCTGCAGAAATCAGACTATAAAAAAATAAGAACAGAAAGATATGCTTCGTATGACAGCGGTGCAGGTAAGGATTTTGAGAACGGTAAATTCACGCTCGAAGAGCTGACAGCATATGCCATCGAAAAAGGAGAACCTGAAACGATTAGCGGCAAACAGGAATTACTGGAAAACATCGTTAACAGATATATTTAACCTACCAGCATATGCATTCATTAGGTACGTACGACTATGTCGTTTTCCTGGTTTACTTCCTCGTTGTAGCGCTGTACGGCTGGACGGTTTACCGTAAAAAGCAGGCGCAGGCAGAAAATTCCAAAGACTTCTTCCTGGCAAAAGATTCCCTCACCTGGTGGGCTATCGGTGCTTCCCTCATTGCCTCCAATATTTCTGCTGAGCAATTTATCGGCATGAGCGGCTCGGGTTTTACCATGGGCCTTGCCATCGCTACCTATGAGTGGATGGCGGCGGCTACGCTCATCATTGTGGCGATATTTTTTATACCGGTATACCTCAAGAATAAAATCTACACTATGCCCCAGTTCCTGGGTCAGCGCTACAACGGTACGGTAGCGATGATCATGGCCATCTTCTGGCTGTTATTGTATGTGGTAGTAAACCTTACTTCTATTTTATACCTTGGAGCACTGGCCATCAACAGCATCTCGGGTATCAATACAACGGCCTGTATGTACATCCTTTCCATATTCGCAGTGATCATCACCCTTGGCGGGATGAAGGTGATCGGGTATACAGATGTGATTCAGGTGTTCTTCCTGATCCTCGGCGGACTCGCTACAACTTATCTTGCTCTGCAACTGGTATCTGCCCATTTCGGCACCAGCGGGGTCTTCAACGGCCTGGGACTGATCAAGGAAAAGGCAGTAGACCATTTCCAGATGATCTTCCATAAGGAGAATCCGCATTACATGGATCTGCCGGGATTATCCGTGCTGATTGGTGGTATGTGGATTGTGAACCTGAACTACTGGGGATGTAACCAGTACATCACACAGAGAGCTTTGGGTGCAGATCTGGAGACAGCCAGAGGCGGATTATTGTTCGCGGCCGGTTTAAAATTACTGATGCCGGTGATTGTTGTTTTACCGGGAATTGCAGCCTGGGTACTTTACAAAGAAGGTGCAGGTTCATTCCAGACAGATATGATGAAGGACGGTTCGCTGAACGCGGATTCTGCCTATCCGGTATTGCTTAACCTGCTGCCAGCTGGTTTAAAAGGTCTTTCCTTTGCCGCCCTAACAGCAGCAATTGTAGCTTCACTGGCGGGTAAGGCCAACAGTATAGCTACCATCTTTACACTAGATGTCTACAAAAAAGTAATCAACAAGGATGCAGATGAAAACAAACAGGTGATCATCGGAAGAATCACCGTGATCGTAGCGATGATACTGGCGATCATCATTGCGCCGCAGCTGGGTATTGATAAAAAAGGTGGTTTCCAGTTTATACAGGAATATACCGGATTTGTATCCCCGGGGATCTTTGCCATGTTCATTCTTGGTTTTTTCTGGAAAAGAACAACCTCGAATGCAGCATTATTTGCAACGATCGGCGGTTTCCTGATGTCTGTAGGATTCAAGGTGTTACCTAACTTTGCCAACCTGCAATGGTTAAACCCACTGGGTTTCTCCAAACTGGTGGAGCAGAAAGATGGAAGTATGTTATATGAGATCCCTTTCCTTGACAGGATGGGTTTTGTATTCCTGATCTGTATCGTCGCCATGTATATCATCAGCATGTTCGAAAACAGAAACGGCGTGAATCCTAAAGGTCTCGAGATTGACCGTGGTATGTTTAAAACTACCCCTGGTTTCACAGTTGGCGCCGTCCTGATCACAGGAATTATCGTAGCGCTCTATACCATATTCTGGTAAACCTTATAAAAGAACAAGGCCTCCCGATCAGCTGATCGGGAGGCCATTGTTTCCATTTGTGTGTGTTCCAAATTAATTCAACCCATTTGGTTCAGAAACACCACCTTACATTGAAATGTAAACCTGATTCCCGTCTTCCTAAACACCACATTATGGAAGACTAATAACAAAACACACCAAAAAGAATAAAGCAATATTCAATTACAGGTAACGCTTCTGAACCCTAACCTGACTATAAAACGCAGGTAAAGAACAGAACGCTACAGCAATTGTAAAAATTTTCAGAATTGCTGACAGATTACTTCCTGTCTGGTTTCCCTGGGGCAATGCCGTTATCTACATTCAGGGTGAAAGATGATTCCGAAGCCCTGTCGGCCTGTGTGAGGTTCTCCACATCCGATGCAGCTTTGTCCTCTTCTGATGGAGGTATAGCATCTATACCATCAGATTGTACATCCTGCTGACTGAATTGTTCGTCTTGTTCTTCTTCGTTAAATGAGCTGTTATCTTCTGGAGTAATCATAGTTTTAAGTTTGATATAAATATATAGTAAACGCGGATAGCTAAACGTTGTTTCAAATATTATGACACTATTCCGTTCTTAGCTCAACTTTTCCTCCGTTTTTAAACAAGTCGTGCGACACAAAATATCCATCACTGGTTTTGCCATTCACTTTGATCTCTTTAATCCCTCTTCCTTTACCGGGTTTGCTTACCGTAAGGGTACGTCCAGTGCTGGTTTTCCATTTTACCTCATCAAACAGTGGTGCGGTCACGAGGTATTCAGGATCAGTGGCAGAGAAAGTATATAAACCTGTAGCGCTCAGCACATACCAGGCCGACATCTCCCCGGCATCATCCATCCCGGCCAGTGCCAGCCCCTTCTCGCCAATCCCATAAAGGTTATTCATAATATTGTCCAGCACCTTCTGTGTTTTCTCCGGCTTGCCAATAAAAGTATAGGCAAAGGGAGCTTCATGATCCGGCTGATTGCCATGACAGTACTGACCGATAAAAGTCTCTACGTTTCTCGCAATATGTTTGGGGTTCCATGGCAGCGTAAATAGCGAGTCCAGCTTAGATTCAAAACCTGCCGCACCCCCATACAGCTCAATTAAGCCTTTCATATCATGTGGCGCAAAGAAAGAAACCTGCCATGCATTGGCTTCGCGGTACATATACTCATAATAGGGCTGTTGCGGATCAAAAGGTTTTATCCAGTCGCCATTTGCCAGTCTGCCACGCATAAAGCGGCTTCCGGGATCAAACATTTTTTTGTAATTCTTAGACCTCGCCATCAAAATTCTGTAGTTGGCCGTGTCACCCATTTTTTTTGCCAGCTGGGCCAGTGAGTAATCATCATAGGCATACTCCAAAGTTTTGGAAACACCTGCACTGGCTTTTGTTTCTACTTCAGGATGCGCAATATCAGGATCAGAAATATAACCTTTTTTAATATACTCTTCCAGGTGAGGACGCGCCCCGGGCGAGACATTGGCATTTCTCAGCAAGATCTCGTACGTTCCCTTCACGTCAAAATCATCTATACCACGGAGATATGCACCTACGATAGATGAAGTACCGTGATCGCCATGAAAGAACGTGGGAATAAACCCAGTTTTATCACCCACATCTTTCATAGACTTGATCACATCGAGTGCTACTTTTGGTGATATCAATCCCAATAACACATCTTTATTCCTGTAGGTATCCCAGAGTGAAGGCTCAGTGTAATAGTTAAAATCTGAGGATTGCACACGTTTCATCTTCGCATCCGTATACTCCCCGTTCACATCACTGCGCAGGGCCGGCCAAAGCAACGAGCGATACAATGAAGAATACAGCAGCTGCTTCTGTTTTTCCGTTCCGCCTTTTACCTGGATCTTCGACAATACCTGCTCCCAGGTCTGCAAGGCCTGCTGACGGACTTGGTCAAAGGTTTTAGCACCAATTTCTTTTTCAAGGTTTTCTTTTGCATTTGCAGCACTCACAAAGGATAAACCTATTTTCACTTCTACCGGATCTTTGCCGCCATTGGTCAGTTTAATGCGGGCATAACCTCCGGCTTTGGCATCATTGGTCTTTTCCAACGCTGTAATACCAGTATTGATCACAGCATAAAAATAGATCCGCTCACCGGTTTTCTGGCTTCCCTGAAGCACATTTTTACCCACCTGTGTGATCTCCCAGTCAGAGATGTTGTTATTGGACCTGCCCAGGTCAAAGATGATCTGTCTGCCAGAGGCATTCTCAAACTCATACCTGTGGAAACCACTGCGTAAGGTAGAGGTAAGACTTACCTTCACCTTGTAATTCTGGAGGTACACCTGGTAAAAACCCGGAGCAGCGCTTTCCTGTTCATGTGAAAACAGTGATCCGAAATCTTTCGGGTTACGACCTTTACCCTCTATCGTATTGTCAGATGCTGCGATAGCCGCCTTTGCGCTGGCGATACCACCTTCCCATACAGGCATGAGCGGAATATTACAGAGGTTCCAGTGGCCCTTATTGGTATGGGTAAAGCCGTAAATGATATTGTCTTCATATTCATATCCTGCACCAGAGCCGTATTCTGTCATCGGACTCAGCTGCACCATCGCGTTGGGCATAGAGCTCCCCGGAAAGGTGAGTCCTGCCCATGAGCGCCAGTCTTTGGGTAATTCGTAGCCCAGGATCTTTGGGTCTGTCAGCGGATAAGTACCGATAAAAGTATTCACGTATTTGCCGAGGCCGGCAGTCTCCTGGGCATGCAGCACAACAGCTGATGAAAACGTTAAAGAAAGTACCAGCAAGGAGGATTTAAGTAAGTTTTTCATGGATCAGATTTGATATATGGTCTGGTAAATATAAAATTTATTGGGCAGATGGAGGCGGAACTTTAACACCCCAGTCCTTATTCGGCTGGTCACCCATCGTAAATACGAGCTCTCCGCCCTGCATCAGCTCATCGCGGTACAGCCAGCAGTTGTCCAGCGGCTTACCGTTAAAAGTGGCCGACTGCACATAGAAATTATCTTTCGAATTATTCTTCGTCACTATAGATAATTTCTTCTGGTTACCCAGGGTGATGCTTGCTTTATCAAACAGCGGACTTCCCAGCTGGATCATTGGCCTTGCATCGGTTAAGCCTTTTACATCAAATAAACCCAGGGCATTGATCACATACCATGATCCCAGCTGTCCCTGGTCTTCATCCTGTCCGTAGCCGTAACCGTGGATCGGTTCAGAACCATAGAAATCCCGGCCAATCAGCCTTGTCCATTTCTGTGTCAGCCATGGCTGACCTGAGAAATTAAATAACCAGCTGATGTGCAGGTTAGGCTGGTTACCGTGGTTATAGATCGCATTGATACCTGCGAAGGCATCGATAGACTTACCCCCGCCGAAACCCAATTTCTCAGATACAGTAAAAATGCTGTCCAGTCTTTTGTTAAAATTATCCTGTCCAATGGCTGCTACCAATCCTGCCGGATTCTGAGGTACGTAGAACGTATATTGCACAGCATTCCCCTCCTGGTATCCGCGCCATGGTTGATAAGGATCAAACTTATCCACAAACTTACCGTCAGCATGCTTGGGCTGCATGAGTTTATTGGCCGGATTGAGCAGAGCCCTCCAGCCATTGGAAAGCTTCATGAGCTGTGTGTAATCCTGCGTTTTGCCCATCGCTTTTGCCATCTGGGCAGTAGCATAAGCACTGAAACTGTATTCCAGCGTATGCGATCCCGAGAAGTTAGACCCCGTAGAATCAGTCACGAAATCGCGGCCTGTCTGCTCCAGATGAGGCACGTAACCGTATTTCAGAAAAGCCCTGGTATCCAGTTTTCCCGCACCCAGGATGCGCCCCTGGTAGTTCAGGTCATTGGCTTTCACGGCCTGGTAAGCCAGGTCTGTATCATAATTGCGGATACCGGAATTATAGGCCGCAGCAATAGCAAGCCCTACGAAGTTTGTCCCTACACCAGAAATGTACTCACTGTTGGCAATACCATCCCCAAACCAGCCGCGGTCTTTATACAGCTGCAGCTGGGTGTTCACAAAACTTCCGTACCATTCAGGATAACTCAATGCCCAAAGTTGGGTGATGTTCCAGTAGCCCCCCCAGATCGCATCAGTATTGATAAACTCCGCCTTCAGGTTTTTATCTTTTTGGTCAGGCAGCTGGCCGATAGTACCTCCGTGTTTGGGGTAGGCACCATTGACATCGCTGGCAATACCGCGACCTAAAAGTGCATGGAAAAGCCCTGTGTAGAACTTGGTTTTATCTTCTTCATTTTTGCCTTCCACGCTGATCTTGCCCAGCTCCTGCTCCCAGGTTTGCTGTGCATTGGTACGTGCCTCTTCAAAAGTCAGATCTTTGGCTTCTGCCGCAAAGTTGAGTTTTGCATTGGCTACAGATGTGTAAGACAAGCCTGTTTTCACTTCTATGGTCTCATTTGCAGCGGTCTGGTAGTTCAGCACCAATCCGGCGCCGGTTCCTTTTGCGCTTTTAGTATTTCGCTGCAGGGTATTAGCCGTAAAGGCCGTGACATCAGCTGGCTTTTTACTGATCTCTCCGTAAAAGTACATCGCTACCTTGCCTGCAGGATCATAAATTTTCACATACTTCGGATAAGTAAATACATAACCCTCAAAATGTGTATCGTCGGTCATATGGATATCTGCATCCGTCACTTCACCACTCTCGCCCTGCTTGTTGCCAATATCCAGGATAATGTGCGAGGCCTTATTCTCAGGGAAACGGTAGCGTTGAAAGCCCACTCTTTTGGTTGCTGTCAGTTCAGCAGTGATACCATAATCAGACAGCAGCACCTTGTAATAGCCCGGTTCCGCCTGCTCGTTTTTGCGGTCGAACTTTGACCGGTATCCCGTTGCGGGCCCATCGAGGTCGCCCGGTTTAACTTTCAGCTCACCCGTGCTGGGCATATAACTCACACCGCCAACCTGCCATTCGTGAAAATGTACAAAACCCTCAATGGAGTTCTGCCGCGTATCGTAGCCTACAGCTTCCCAGCCCGAGGCATTACCATAATGTCCATTGGTGGATGGTGCCAGTTTGGCCATCCCGTAAGGTACCGCAGCAGGGGTATAAAAAAACCACCTGCTGTGCGCCGTACCAATATTGGGGTCTACATAATGCAGCACGCTTTCCTGCTTCACTTTACAGGAGGCAAGACCTGCTGCCAATAGTATCAATCCTAGTTTTACATTCATATGTATCAGCTTATATTAATAACCCGTATTCTGAGTCAAGTTACTGTTTAGCCCTCTTTCAGAGGAAGGTATTGGCCACAGATAATCCTTGGCGGTAAAAGCTCTGCGTTGTGCCCTGATATAACCATTATCTACAGCAGGGTCTCCAAATTTAGCACCATGGGCAAAACCGTTCAAAGTAGTTTCAGCAATTTTCCAGCGGCGGATATCATCCGTTCTCAGTCCTTCCATTGCCAGCTCAGAGCGGCGTTCACGGCGGATCACTGTTGCCATATTCGCAGTACCCGGATAACTTACTGCCACAGCATCTGTAAATCCTGCACGGCGGCGCAGGGCCCCGATTGTACTGTTCCAAACCGTTTCATCCATCTGACCCAGAGATTGTTTCGCCTCCGCGTAAGTCAGCAGCACTTCTGCATATCTCAGCAGGTGCAGGTTAGAACCCGAAGTAAAGGAAGTCAATGCAATAGGATCGAAATATTTCCGCCAGTAATACCCCGTTGGGGATGAAGCCTGTGATGAAGGACTATACTCATCCAGACGCGATGCATCAGGATCCGTACCCGGCTTGATATAGATCACCTTCGTGGTTCCGTCAGGTCTTACCCAATTGTATTTATCATATACCACCGTAGCCGTTAAACGAGGATCACGGTTGATGTAAGGATTGGCTTCTTCATAACCAGACCCGGTCTCCCTGATACCTCTTCCATTGAGTGTGATGTAATCATCCACCAGCTCCTGAGTTGGCGCCATGCCACTTACACGGCCACCTACGGAACGGGGTGCAAAGTCAAAGAATTCATTCCAGGTACGTAGCGAGGGCACATATTGCAGTGAAAGGATGACCTCATTGTTTGTCTTGTTTACCGTAGGATTGCTAAAAAGATCTGCATAATTGCTTACCAAACTGTACTGCCCGTTGGTACTGCCTTCCCTGATTAGTTTCTCGCAGATTGTCACCACATCCGCCATGCGGCTGCCTTCATACAACAATACACGGGCTTCCAGGGCCAGAGCTGCTCCTTTGGTGATGCGGCCGTTTTCTGCAGCCGGCATTCCTTCTTTTGAGGGAAGTAAAGGTATAGCTGCCTCCAGCTCGTCGGTAATAAACTTGATTACCGTTGCTTTGGGGCTGCGTGCAATCACTTTGGCTTCTTCAGGTGTGATATCTTTATCAATCAGTGGTACATCACCATACCATTTGGTCAGGTTGAAATGTGCAAAGGCACGGATAAACCGGTTTTCAGCTTTCAGGCGATTGATTGTTGCAGCGGGTAGCGTCTTATTCTGATCCACATTGGCCAGAAAAACATTACATGATTTGATCGCACTGTAATAATACCTCCAGTCGTTTAGAAACTGTCCCTGAGCGGCATTGGCATTCCCGCTGGCAATCAGCGCATAATCCCCACTGGTGCTGTAAGCATTGTCTGATGTAGCTTCATTATAAAAATACATGCTGCTGGTATACATCAGGCTGTAATTATTGTTGAGGGCACTGTAAACATTTGCGTCTACCGTCCAGAAGTTACTTTCAGAGAACTGGTCAGTTGGTTCCAGGTCCAGTTTCTTGCAAGCAGTAGCTGTGATGGCCACCAGTCCGGTTATCAATATATATTTTAAAAATTTCATCTTCTTATATTTTATATGTCCTTAAAAAGTGATGTCCAGACCTGCTCCAAAAAACCTTGGCAGCGGATAACTGCGGGCACTGTTGGAACCAGTGTTTACAGAAATGTTGTTTCCAAATTCAGTGGTCTCAGGATCGATGAACTTCAGTTTACTAAACGTAAGCAGGTTTTGTCCGATGAGTGAAAGACGCAGGCGCTCCATTCCGGCTTTTCTGCTGATATTTTGCGGAAAAGTATATCCGATATTCAGGTTTTTAAGACGCAGATACGCTGCATTATACCTGTACAGATCAGAACCCTGGCGCCAGTTGTTGGTGTTTGAGCCAGATCCCACTGCTGCAAATCTCGGATATCTTGCATCAGGGTTTTCCGGGGTCCAGAAGTCGGTCATATGCTCATACACTGTTGCCCCGTAGTTGTAGTGGAAAGGCTCCACCAGCTCGCCACGCAGGAAGGCATCTCTCTTGCCTACCCCTTGCAGGAACACCTGAAAATCAAAGTTTTTGTAGTTGAGCCTGTAGGTAAATCCAAAGGTGAACCTTGGGAAAGGGTTACCGAGAACAGTCTTATCTTTATCATCAATTATCCCATCGTTATTGCGGTCGCGGAACTTCACATCACCCGGACCAACATCTGCACCCACCGGTTTTGCTGCAGAGGCTACATCAGCAGCATTCTGGAAGTACCCATTGGTCTGATAGCCATAGTATTGTGTGATCGGCTCCCCTACTCTTCTGATCAGCTGGAACACATCCTGGTTAATAATCTGCTCATTCGTACCGCCAGTCAGTTTCAGCAGTTTGTTCTTGCTGTCGGCGATGTTAAAGCTAAAGTTATGCGATGCCGCACCTGTGGTCATATTATAGGCGATGGTTGCTTCCCAACCCTGATTGCGCACTTTGGCCACGTTGTAATCCGGCAATCCCGCCCCAAATAAAGCTGGGATGTCATACCTGGGCTGCAGGATATCGCTTGTCACCTTATTGAAGTAATCAAATGATGCTGTCAGCTTGTTATTGAAGAAGCCCAGGTCTACTCCAAGGTTCAGCGTAGCAGCCTTCTCCCAGGTCAGGTCGGCATTCCCCAGGGTAAAACCTGCACCACCCACAGGCAGGTTGTTATAACCGTAGGCACTTGGATAATTGAAATAAGTAGTGAGGTACTGGAAGTTCCCCAGGTTAGAGTCGTTCAATGAAGCGCCTACGTTCTGATTCCCCAGGATACCATAGGTTGTACGCAGTTTAAGGTTGCTGATGCTATTTTTAAGTGGCTGCATAAAGGCTTCATCAGAGATCAGCCAGCCCAGGTTTACCGAAGGGAAGATGCTACTCCTGTTGCCTTTGGCAAACCTTGAGGACACGTCGTTCCTTACGGTAGCCTCAAACAGGTATCGCCCTTTATAAGCATAGTTTAGCCTCGAGAAAAGTGAATTGAGGCTTCGCTGCTGCACACCAACACTATTATACGAGTTGATCGCATCTATGATCGTACCTGTGGTTGAAGTCCCCAGGATCGGATCAGTAAGCGTTTTTTGTAACTGGAAACCCCTGAACTGGAAGTTTTCATTTGAAGCACCGAATAAAATCTTATAACTATGATCATTAATAGTTTTTCCATATTCAAGCAGCAACTGCGTATTGAGCAGCAGCGATTTGCTATTTCTATCGCTTACAGTAAGGTCGTCACCGTATACTCCCGAAGGCAGGTAGTTTACTTTACTGCGTTTAAAGAAGTTGCCATTGTTGGCGATCGTTCCCCCAAAGATCCCCGTTAATTTCAGGTCCTTCGTGATATTTACCTGCGCATTGAAATTACCAAAGATCTCATCATTGTCAGACTGATCGTAACCACCCTTTTCAAGAATTCCGTATCCACTATACTGGGAGGCTACGGGGTTGGTCAGGTAGTTGCCGTTGGCATCAAGGAAATTATAATTTGCTGGTACACGGTTGGCATCAGCGAAGATATTATTGTCTCCTACGCTATTTGTTTTGTTACGGGATTTAGTATAGCTGAGGATCATATTTACCCTCAGGATGCCTATTTGTGAAGTTTGGTTTAAACGAAGGTTATACTTCGTAAAGCCAAAATCAGCACCCGATCCTCCGTTACCGATGAGGTTACTTTTCTGATCCTGAAAACCGGCAGAAAGGTAATAGGAACTTGTAGGTCCACCACCATTGATACTTACATTGTGTGATTGCTGCGGCGCAGTTTTGAGCATGTGCTCAATGTCCCAGGTGCCACGGCCCTGGCTGCGCAATTCCTGGATCTGCGCTGCAGTATAGGCTACGGGTAATCCTGCATTAACGAGTGACTGGTTTTTATATTCTGCATTGATATCTGCCTCAACTTTGTGTACCAGCACCCGCGGGTCCTGAAAACCAAAATTGGTGTTGTAGCTGAATGAAGGCTTCTGGTTGATAGCGCCACTTTTCGTAGTTACCAGCAGTACCCCATTGGCCGCACGGGAACCATAGATCGCAGCCGATCCTGCATCTTTCAGCACAGATACGCTTGCAATATCATTTGGATTCAGGGTATTGATATTCCCACCAATGATACCATCAATAACTACGAGAGGATCGTTATTACCAAGGGTACCTACACCACGGATGTTTATGCTGACGTTACTGCCGGGGTTAAGCTGGCTCTGTTGGATCGTCAGATTGGGCGCTTCACCCTGTAAAGCCTGCAAAGTATTCAGGACAGGCTTGTTCTCAATATTTTTGGAACTCACCTGGCTCACGGCGCCGGTGAGGCTCACGCGCGACTGTGTGCCATAACCAACCACCACGACTTCGGTCAGGTCATTGCTGTTGGGAACAAGGCTCACATTAATCTCAGTCTTGCCGCCAACAGGTATGTCCTGGGACTTGTACCCGATATAAGAGAAGGTAAGACTTTTTCCGGTGGTCCCATCAGGAATACTAAGCCTGTAGTTACCGTTACTATCCGTAACAGTACCGATTTTCGTACCGGTGATATTCACACTTACCCCCGGCACAGGTTGTTTATTTTCATCAAGCACGCGGCCTGACACCACAATATCAGCCTGTTGTATCATCAGGCGGTGCGGCATTGCGGCTGCAAGCGCTGCTGGTCCGCTGCCCAGTGTGGCGCAAACCAGAAGTACCGCAAGCGGTTTTCTGTAGGGCCAGCGCAACTGCGGCAGCCCGTTTAGTAGTTTATGTTTCATACAGTAAATGTTTGGTTATTGGTAAAATATAGATAGGGTTAATTAGGGTTTCGTTTCATGGTCATGTTTCCAGTAGGCTTCAATATCTTCAAGGGTACGCCCTTTGGTTTCGGGAATAAGTTTCCAGGTGAGCAGAATCGCCGGTGAACAGCAGAGTGCGAAAATCCAGAACGTCCATGAAGAACCCAGCCCCTCCAGCATCACCGGGGTAAGCTGACCTACCAGGAAGTTCCCTACCCAGAGCGACAGGGTCGCCAGTGCCATTGCCTTGCCCCTGATCGCATTCGGGAAGATTTCGCCCACCACTACCCAGCAGACAGGGCCAAAAGAAAAGGCAAAACAGGAGATAAAGGCAAGTATAAAGATCAGTATCCATGGTCCTGAGGTAATGCCGAAGGCAAAAAGTGCCCCAATGATCAGCAATGCGATTACCGCACCACCTATGCCTACAAATAACAAGGGCCTTCTGCCCCATTTGTCTACCGTAAAGATGGCTACAAATGTAAAAACCACATTCACCAGGCCTATCGTTACCTGTCCCCCAAGCGCATTATTCAATGTAAAACCAGCTTGTTCCAGTATCCGCGGACCATAATAGATCACGGCATTAATTCCGCAAACCTGCGAGAGAAAAGGAAGCAGCAAGCCTATCCATAATGCTTTGCGGTATACCGGGGTAAAAAGTTCTTTGATGGAAGATTCATTGTCATCACCCTGTGCCTTAAAAGCCCTGATCTCACGTTCCGCAGCTTCGGCGCCATCAATCCTGACGAGGATTTCAGCAGCTTTCTGTTCCCTGCCCTGCAACAGCAGCCAGCGCGGAGATTCGGGCACCAGGAAAAGCGACAACAGAAAAACACCCGCAGGCAATGCCCCCAGGCCCAGCATAGCACGCCAAACCTCCGTTGAAAAAATCCTGGTCATGCTTTCCGTAGCGTATGCTGCAGCGGTATGATCCGCGAGATAAGCATTGGAAAAATAGGCCAGCACAATCCCGATCGTCAGCGCCAGCTGATACAGAGACACCATCATCCCACGCAGGCGCGATGGGGCGAATTCAGAGATATATAATGGAGATACCATTGAGGCCACGCCAATACCAAGGCCGCCGATCAGTCGTGATACAATCAGGACCGTAAATGATGCTGAAAGCATACAGCCGATGGCAGAAGCCAGAAAAAGAACTGCCGAGATGATCAGCACGATCTTACGACCATACTTGTCGCTCAGTTTTCCCGAAAAACTTACCCCTACAATACAGCCCAGCAGCGCGCAGCTCACAAACCAGCCTTCGCTAACAGGATCCAGACCGAAATCATTCTTCACCAGACTGATGGTCCCCGAAATAACGGCAGTATCAAAACCGAACAAAAAACCTCCCAGTGCAGCCACCAGGCACACCAGGTAGAGGTACATACTGCTTTTTGATGTTACAGAAGTGTTCATATCGTTATTTTAAGAATGCAAGAATGACTTTCGCCCGGCCAGCACCTAAATGAGTTAAGGTATAAGAACCTGAAGCTGCAGGTATGACGAATGTTTCTGCATAGGCATAGTGATGTACGGTGCCATCCTGCGTTGTTATACGGATAGATTCACCTTCAACGAGCATCATGATATGACAACAGTTATCCGTATTCCTGAATATCTCCTGATCAAATTCCAGGCGGTGTACATCATAAAAATGATCCTGATGTGTGGGCAGATGCACAATCTGCCAGCTTTCTGTAGATTCAATTACTGAAGGCCGGGAGATCAGTTCCTTTTTTACCTGTTCGCCTTTACGGTTAAAGTCGAGGTTGTTAAATGCATGGTCGATGTTGATCGGCCGGGGTTTCCCTTCCAGGTCAAGCCTCAGCCAATCGTACATTTTAAAGGTAAAAATATAAGGCGTAGCACTGATCTCTAATACGAGGTTACCCTTGCCGGCGCTATGTACAGTGCCATTAGGGATCAGGAACAGGTCGTGTTTTTTTGCCTCATGGACCTGTACGTATTGTGTGATATCAATCTCTTCAGCACTTGCTTCACTGTCTTTCAGTTTAGTTTTAAAGGCCGCCGGATTGATATCATCCTGGAAACCCAGATATACCGTAGCATCCTTTTCACAGTCTAAGATATAATAGGTCTCATCCTGAGTGATGTTTTCACCGAAGTGTTCCTGGATGTAATTCAAGCGCGGGTGGCATTGGATCGAGAGATTTCCTCCGTCAAAAGTATCCAGGAAGTCAAAGCGTACCGGAAACTCATCCCCAAAGGTTGCGGCATGTCTGCCCAATACCTGCTGCTGGTTGGCGAACATCAGCATATCAAATGATACCTCAAGCAGGTTATTGTCGCTTTCAAACACCAGCCCGTTTTCAGGTACGATGAGCTCAAAAGACCAGGCATAGTTTGGCACATCCTTGTTGAGCCTGCTGATCCTTTCCTTAATCCATTGTCCGCCCCAGGCACCTGGTTCAAACCATGGGCGTACCCGGATCACAGACCGGCTGATCTGGTTGAGACCTTCGAGCAAATCTTTCTGGTACATCCAGTTGATCTGCTCCGGCCATTGCCCGTCGGCCATTACAGCAATATCATTTAATAAAGCTTTTTTATGGTTATTCAGCAGCACCCAGTCAACAAAGTAAAAGCGTTTGTACATTTTGAAGTGCTCCTTCAATTCTGAAGTACCCAGATTACTGACCGATCCGGCCCTCATTCGAAACTGTAGTTCGTTCTTTGGCAGATCAATATATAAGATTGCGGCATCCCAGCCGGAAAGTGCCGCCGCAGGGCCGATGATGATATTCAGATCTGCAGTTTCATCCGCTGCCACCGCAGTAAGCTGATCCATATCGTAGAAATCTGCAAGTCTGAGCGTACATTTGGTACCCCATACCGATTCTTCCGCCCCAAGGAAAGGAGCTACCAGCTGATCAATATGGGCAGCAGGCTTAAGATAATCGCTGGTATTCATCCAATTGGCTTTTAATCCTCTTTTTGCCAGGCATTCGCTGATCGCCTGCTGCACCTGCTCATAGAATACACCGGTATATCCTTCAATCAGCACAGTTTTCTGCCCGATCATCCATTCTGTGAGCGAGGCATAACCCCTGAAAATCTTGTTGTCCCCCAAACTAAATGAAGGGTATATGTTGTAGCCTTCTTTTTGATCCGCCCGCTCAGTTAAGTGCGAAGGCATGAGATACTGCGCCGTCTTGCGCAGCAGCGTTCCGGTTTCTGGTGATTCTTCTTTGAAGTTTGAATGCATAAATATTTGGCTAGAGATAGATATTATGTACAAACATAATAATTTTATCGACTAAACAAAAAGAATACAAAATATATTTAATTTAAGAAAACTCACTTTAAAACCGCTTAAAGCTATAATATCACATTATTTATGTATACACATATATACATCAGGAAAATTACTTATTTTCGTGGAATATAATCTGACATGCGATATAGTATAGACCATACCAGTGCCGTTCCTCTTCATGTACAGGCAGAGAATCTGCTGCGACAGCTCATAGCTGAAGAACAGTACCAAAATGGGAAGAACATTCCGAATGAAGTTGACCTGGCAGAAATGCTGGGTATATCGCGTACTACGCTGAGAATAGCGATCAACAAACTGGTATTTGAAGGTCTGCTGATTCGCAAGAAACGTGCAGGCACCAAAGTGGCACCAGGGGCAGTAAGCTCTAAATCCAACAATTGGCTGAGCTTCTCACAGGAAATGCAGCTGCGCGGTATTCCGATCAGAAATTTTGAACTGCATGTTTCATGGGAGCTGCCGGATAAGAACCTGGCAAGTTTCTTTAATATTTCGCTGGACACACCGTTACTGAAGATGCAAAGATTAAGGGGGCGTCCGGAAGAACCTTTTGTATTATTTATCTCCTACTTCCACCCCCGTGTCGGGGTTACGCCGGATGATGATTTTAAACGCCCCTTATATGAATTACTGGAGCAGGAGCATGGTACTATAGCTGCTTTATCAAAAGAAGAGATATCAGCCATCGGCGCCACAGAGCTGATTGCCACAAAGCTCTCTGTGCAGGAAGGCAGCCCGATCTTATTCCGCAAACGTTATGTATATGACCAGGCCGAACGGCCAATAGAATATAATATAGGATATTATAAAGCAGACAGCTTTGTCTATACTGTAGAGAGCACCCGGTAAAATCATATTTTTTCACCGGGTGCTACGATTAGAATTTCAATGCTACACTACCAAGGAACCTTGCAGGAGCCTGTGGCGTTAACCTTACCGACCAGGTTTTTTCGCTGGTCAGGTTGTCTACTTTTAAACCGATGCGGTATCTGGGCTGATCATAAAATACTGTCGCGTCAAACATCGCATACGATGGAATGATGATCTGGCTTACCGTTGTATTTGAATAATACTGCCAGCTGGCGATATTACCACCAAAACCAGCACCTAAGCCCTGCAGTTCTCCCTGAGGAATACGGTAGCTTACCCAGAAGTTATAGGAACGCGGCGGACCTGACACCCCCGGACGTCTCCCTGTGGTTGTCGGAGAAGCCTTGGTAAGTTTGCTGTCATTGTAAGCAAATCCGGCAACAATGTTCAATCCTGCAATAGGATTAGCACTTAAATCAACCTCTACCCCTCTGCTCAATTGTGTCCCATCCTGGATCTGATAACCATTGGCACTGTTAGGATCATCACGCAGAACGTCAGCCACCTTGATATCGTAATAACTTACCGTACCGGATAGTTTGTGATCAAACAGATCTGCCTTGGCACCAAACTCCAGCTGGTTGGCATGCTCAGGTTTGAGGGCACTGCCATCAGATGTTTGTCCGCTCTTATTAAAAAATCCATTCATGTAGTTACCAAAAATTGACAGGCGGTCTTTTGAGATCTCATAAACAGCACCCAGTTTCTGCGACAGATTATTCTGATTATACGGCCCTGTCTGTGTACCAGAACCATTTAATCCTCCGGCGGTCATGCCAGTAACGATGTTATAGACGCCCCCAAATTTGTAACGGTTGGCGCGTAAGCTCAGCATGATATTCAACCTGTCCGTCAGGTTGATCACATCTGAGAAGTAAACCGCATAGGTATTGTCTCTGTTTGTTTCCTTACGCAGCGTTCCTCCCCTGCTGGCCAGTGAATCCACTTTGAATTTACTGATCCGGCCAGCATAAGGATTCTTGAAATTCAGGTCTGGCGAAGCTGCAGTTCCTGCGGTGGTGTTCACAGTGACCCTGTCAAAATCATTATAGTTGTTATAAAAGTCGAACCCTACTACCAGGCGGTTACGCAGGTTGGCAACTTTAAAATCACCGATAAAGTTTTGCTGAATGTTGGTAGCGATAAACTGCGTGTATCCTGTAATCACATTCGGGCGGATTGTTGTATCAGTACGGCCATTGAGGGCAGTGATATATCCACTGATTGACGAACGCGCGCGGGATACAATCGTTTGTGATGTCCAGCTTTCTGAAATCTTATAATTTGCCTGGGCAAAGATATTCAGCAGCTGCGTAGTATAAGGAAGATCATTGCTCAGGAAAGTCCTGTTATAGGGGAAGCCCATATCTGCAATTGATTTTCTGCCTGGTGTAGCGGCAGGATTATAACGTACTACAGACGTACCTTTTGCCTGTCCAAACTCGATATCAAATAATAGCGACAGGCGGTCGTTCACCTGGTAAGAAAAACTTGGAGCAAGCGTAAGACTGTTGGTAAAACCCTGATCCTGGAAACTTTTCTCAAAGCTTGTTGCCCCGTTCAGGCGGAACAAAGCTGTTTTACTTTCATTAATAGGTGAGTTTACATCAAAAGTGAGTCGGTTAAAGTTCCAGCTTCCGCCAGTATAACCTACTTCGCCACCCACACCGTTATAAGGTTTTTTGGTTACACGGTTGTATAAACCGCCGTAACTGCTGGAAATACTTGTGCCAAATAAAGTCGCCGATGGCCCTTTGATCACTTCCAGACGCTCCAGGTTTACCGGATCAATCATCGCGAATGCAGCACCCGCAACCCCATTTCTCGCATTTGGCTCTGTGTCAAAACCACGTGAGCGGAAGGTTACCCTACCCTGGTTGGCCACCATAGGAATACCTGCACCAGCTACGTTTTTGGCGATGCTGGCAAGATCCGTAGCCATTTGCTCCTGAATCAGCTCCTTTGGAATTGAAGCATATACCTGCGGGTTTTCCAGGTTCTTTATCGGCAGCCTGGCCACATAGATACTCTCCTTTTTTGCGAATTTATTTTTGTTATTGCCACCAATGATTACTTCCTGTAAAGCCTGCACATTTTCTTTGGGAAGCTGGTAATTAGCGGTGGTAGTCTGACCCGCCGTAACCTGAACTTTTAAATCTTTTTGTGCAGCACCAAGAACCTGGATTCTGATTGTATATGCACCTTCAGGAACATTGGCAAATGAATAGTGACCTCCGTCATTCGTCAGCGTCGTCTGCTGGGTTTCAATCAGTGAAACTGATGCTGAGCCAAAGGGCTGTCCATCTACCAGGGTGACCCTTCCGGATATTTTTCCGCCGGACTGGGCGATGGAATTTAATGGGCCTGAAAAGATACAGGCGATAAGAACTAGTAGTAATGATTTCATCAATAATTGAATATGAGTTAGTGTAAATGATTACGCCAGCAAATATAGAATTATTGTTTATAATGAATCTAATTAAACACGAAGTATTTTATAATATTTTATTTCAGAAGAAAAAAGTAATTACATCTATGTCTCACTGAAGTGTATAAAACACCCTTATATTCGCCCTTTTGAGGATCATTCCAATCCTCCCGTATGATGTATAAACCCTTCATTGTAGGCGAAAAAGAAGCCTCCCCGGCAGTATCTACCACCACTTCCTTTTCCCAGTTTTCCGGATTAAAAACACGGAGCTTTGTATGAGCTTCAGCTGGACTGTTATTTCTATAAGGAAGTACAATAAGCCGCTGTCCTGAACGCTTAGTGATGATGTCTAAAAACTGTAAGGGCTTCTTTACAAAGTCTTCACTTTCCACTGCGTACGCGGCACAGAGATAGTCGATAGGACGCACATTGATACCGCCGGTTTTAGACCTGTCCACTACCGGATGGGTATCATTTATCGCCAGGATCTGGTAGACTCCCCTTTCATGAGGAGTAAAGCTGCCTTCCCAGCCGTCACCTTTTAATACGATCGGAATTGTAACAGACCGGCCATGTTCATCAACAATGCGGAGCCTGAACTCACCTGTTAATACCAGCTCCGCACCTTTTTGAGGCACGCGGATACCAGAATCCTCTATGTTTCCATAATAGATCCTGATATTCACCTGCTCATCTATTTTCCCGGAACCTTTTACATCCATCCAATACGCACTTGCTTCACAAAAAAACGGAGAGATCACCAGCAGTATCAGCAGATAAATATTCTTGATTTTCATAAAGGATGTTGTCAATTGCGCGAAGATATGTTCCAATTCTGAAGAAATTCTGAAGTTTTAAACTAAATTATTATTCTGCCTCACCGCTGTTTTTCATTTTCATCAGCAGGACATAAGCATTTTTGGTGATCAGCCTTGTTGAACTATTAATCCCTGGTGCATCAAACTGCTCTTTGCCATCCGCATGGTTTCCCGGATTTACCTTTGTCATCTTATAGTTCTCCTTACCCTGTTCAACAAAAACATAAAACTGATTCTCCCATCTCACGATGGCCTCCTCATTAACTGTCAGCGCTTTTTTGTTATTCACCGCCACTTCCGCATTCATAAACATTCCCGGCAATAGGGTAGAATCGAAACGCTCAAAATGACAATGTACCGTAGCCATACGGTCCTGGTCCAGATTCTTGCTGATCAGGATGATCTCGGCTTCATACTTTTTACTTTCATCGCCATTCTTCCAGGCCATCACCTTCTGCCCGATCGACAAGCTGTTCACATCTTTTTCATATACATTAAGTGCCAGATGGATATCTTTCGGATTTACCAATTCAAACAAAACGTCGGTCGGAGAAGTATATTTACCAATATTCACATTTACTTTTGATACAAAGCCATCAATCGGTGATAAGATATTGATACTTTTTGAAATATTTGATGCACTGAGGTTACGGGGGTTGATACCTATCAGCTCCAGCTTTTGTGCCAGCGCCTGCAAGCTAATGCGCTGCGACTGCAATTCGGCGCGACTTTGCTGAAAAACTTTATCACTGGCGGCCTTGCTGGCATTCAGCTCCTCATACCGCTGGTATTCATTCTGTGCTACGATCATACGCTCCTTCGCAGAAAGATAATCCTGCTGGATCTGAATAAACTGCATGTCCTCCAGCACCCCAAGCACCTGACCACGGTTCACGTGCATCCCCGGCAGCAGAGAGGTACGTTTAAGGAAGCCCCCAAGAGGGAAACTCACACTGATGGTACTCTGGGGTGGAACATCGATGCTGCCCTGTAAGCGGACAACGCCACTGATGGTACTTTCTTCCGGAGTGCCAACTTCTATACCCGCAGTGCTCATTTGCTGCTGGCTTAGCTTTACTAATGTAGTATCTGCCGACTGTTCCTGCACTGCTGCTGCCGGTTTTTCTTCTTTATTGCCGCCGCAGGATGATAAAATTACCGCTGCGCAAATTAGATACAAATATGTTTTCATGATGATGATGCTTAAAGATTATTGATTCGTTGAACCTGAATGACCGACTGATTGTAATTGTTGAGCATATCCAGGTACTCATTTTTGATGCTGATGGCCTGATCTACCAGGATCACCCATTGCAGATAGTTGATTTCTCCGCCACTAAACTGCTTATCAGCAGTGCCGATGATGATATTGGAATTCCCAAGACCTGTGCTCTGGTAATAATCCAGACTGGCGCCGTATTTCTTCACCTGGCGAAGCGCTGTTTCTTTTTCGGTATTGATTTGCTGCTGCGCGTAGTCCTTACGTTTCTGCGCCAGCTGCCAGTCGACCTTAGCTGCCGATGTACGGGCAGACTGGGCACCAAAAAACAGTGGTATACTGATACCCGCGTTTACGTAATTGAAACGTTTGCTCAGCGGCACGTTCATTTCCTGCCCGTTTACAAATTGCGTCCCGGCGATACTTTGGTTATTGTAGCCTATAAAGAAATCCGGAAGCATCTTGTTTTTCTCAGTGCGCCAGCGCCATCTCGCGGCTTCTGCCTGATGCTCCAAAAGCTGTACCTGCAGAAATCCATCAGCAGAAGCTTCAGGAAGGGCTAACCTGATTGCCGGGGAAGCTATCTCCGGTGTATAATGTCCTCCATCCGCAAGCCATACATTAAACTGCGCCAAGGTGATCTCCATATCAGCATTGATCATGCGCAGCTGGTTCGCAATCTGCTGCCGGTGTGATGAGGCTGTTGTTTTTTCCAGGATATCCGTTTCCCCTACTTTAAACCGGAGATTGGTTTTGTTCTCAAATAACTGGTACACGCTATCGGCATACAGCAATAGTTTTTGTTTTTCCCGGAGGTAAACCCATTCATAAAACAGCTTACGCACATTGGTTTTGATGTCCAGCTGCGTTACTTTCGTCTGCGTTTGTGCAGCGAGGTAGTTTTCCTGAAGAGCACGTTTCTGGTTGCTGTATACCGTAGGGAAACTCAGGGATTGTGTTACGCCAAATCGGGTATCATTTACGGCGCTGTTGATCTGCCCGTAATCTGCACTCAGCTGTGTCTTCGGAAGATCCCATCCGGTTTTCTGACGGAGCTTTTCAGACTGCTCACTCAACAGCACACTCTGCCCCTGCAGGTTATGTTTCAAAGCTATTTCAATAGCCTGATCCAGCGCCACCGGCTCTGCCGTTTCCTGCGCATGCGCAGTTCCAAAGCTCAGCATCAATATCAATCCGATGATTGCAGCTGCATTGGGTTTGATCTTTGTTTTACCTTCAAACATCAGATAAAGCGCGGGCAATACAAACAGCGTCAGGAATGTAGCTGTAATCAATCCACCGATCACTACCGTTGCCAGCGGACGCTGCACTTCTGCCCCCGCGCCATTGCTTAGTGCCATCGGCAGAAATCCCAGTGAGGCTACTGCTGCCGTCATCAGGACCGGGCGCAGGCGGTTCCTGGTACCCTCTTTAACCAATTCTACGGGATCAGTGATACGGCCTTCCTTTTTGATGCGGTTAAATTCGGAGATGAGTACAATTCCGTTCAACACCGCAACACCAAACAAGGCAATAAAACCTACTCCTGCCGAAATACTGAATGGCATATCGCGTAAAGCCAGAGCAAACACCCCACCAATGGCTGATAATGGTATCGCTGTATAAATCAATGCTCCCTCCTTTAATGAGGAGAAAGCAAAATATAACATTCCAAAGATCAGGAGCAATGCCACCGGCACAGCAACAACCAGACGCTTTTTAGCCTGCTGCAGGTTCTCGAACGACCCGCCATAAACGATAGAATATCCAGGTTCAAGCCTCACCTTCTCACCAATTTTTGTCTGCAGCTCCTCCACAATCGACTGCACGTCGCGGCCTCTTACGTTAAAGCCAATAGTGATTCTGCGTCTGGCATCCTCACGCTGTATCTGGTTGGGCCCTTCAATTTCTTCAACTGTGGCCACTTCAGACAGCGGGATCTGGTTACCATTCGGCGTAAGGATCATCAGGTTGCGCACATCATCAATGTCACGCCTGCTTTCGCTCCCTACCCGTACTACCAGGTCGAAACGTTTTTCACCCTCATAAACTTTACCTGCCGCCGCCCCGGCAAAACCGGCATTGACAGTTCTGTTGATCTCATCAATGTTCAATCCGTATTTGGCAATCTCCGCGCGGTTATATTTGATCACTACCTGCGGCATGCCTGTTACTTTTTCTACGTACCAGTCGGCCGTACCCTGTACTGATTTGCTGATGGCACCGATCTGATCCGCATAGCGGGCCAACTTACCAAGGTCCTCGCCAAAAATCTTACAAACAACATCTTGTTTAGATCCCGTCATCAGCTCATTAAAGCGCATTTGTACGGGACACTGATAACTTTGTGTCACTCCCGGAAAAGAAGCCTGAACGACATCCGTCATTTTGCCTGCAAGTTCCGGAAAGCTCTTCGCACTCGTCCATTCGTCCTTAGGTTTGAGCACGATGATCATATCCCCGCCTTCAATGGGCATCGGGTCTGTAGGTATCTCGGCACTGCCGATACGGGAGACTATCTTTTCCACCTCGGGGAAATTCTTTTTAATCAGGCCACTGATGCGGTCGAATGTACCCACAGTAGTACTCAAATTAGTACCCACCAGCAAGCGTGTTTCTACGGCGAAATCACCCTCTTCCAGCTGCGGAATAAATTCTCCTCCCATCCGCGTAAACATGAACACGGCTATGCCGAACAGCACAAAAGCACATAACACGAGAATCCTGCGGATTTTCATGGCGCGGTTGAGTACCCGCAGGTACAAGCCTTCAATCTTCTCCATCACCCTGTCAGACCAGTTAGGCTCATGCGAAACCTTCTTGCTCAGGAACAGTGAACTCACCATCGGTACATAGGTCAGCGACAAAATAAAAGCGCCCAAAATCGCAAATGCCACAGTTTGCGCCATAGGTTTAAACATCTTCCCTTCAATACCTGTCAGGGATAGTATAGGCAGGTAAACGATCAGAATAATGATCTGACCAAACACTGCCGCGTTCATCATTCGCGAAGCAGAGCCTGCAACTTCTTCATTAAGCTCCTCCTGAGAAAGCTGATCCACATGCTGGTATTTTTTTGAAAAATGAAGATGGTGTAAAATGGCTTCTACGATAATTACCGCACCGTCAACGATCAACCCAAAATCCAGAGCCCCCAGGCTCATCAGATTGCCGCTTACGCCAAAAGTGTTCATCATGATGATGGCAAAGAGCATCGCAAGAGGGATCACAGAGGCAACGATCAAACCGGCACGTAAATTTCCAAGGAAAATCACCAGCACGAAGATCACGATCAACGCTCCCTCCAGCAGGTTATGTTCTACGGTGCCTATAGCATTATCAACCATCTTGGTGCGATCCAGAAAGGGCTCAATCACCAATCCCTCCGGTAGCGTCTCCTGGATTTTTGTAATGCGTTCCTTTACATTTTTGATCACATCAGAAGAGTTCTCCCCTTTGAGCATCATCACAATACCTCCGGCAACTTCGCCCTCAGCATCATAAGTGAGCGCACCATACCTGATGGCAGAACCCAGCTGCACTGTGCCAATATTCTTGATCAGTAGCGGCGATCCGTTGCTCACATTTTTAACGACGATATTTTCTATATCTGTGATTGATCCTGCCAGACCTTCACTTCTGATGTACAATACTGTGGGGCCTTTTTCGATATAGGCCCCACCTGTATTCTGGTTATTTACTTCCAGCGCCCTGAAAACTTCAGAAATAGATACTCCGAGCGATTTAAGCTGGTTCGGATCTACTGCCACTTCATACTGCTTGAGCTCTCCACCAAAGGTAGATACATCGGCTACGCCTTTTGTGCCCAGAAGCTGTCTGCGAACCATCCAATCCTGGATACTGCGGATATCAGCGAGACTGAATTTGTTTTCGAAACCAGGTTTCGCGTGGAGCACATACTGATAAATCTCACCCAGACCGGTAGAAGCCGGAGCAAGTTCTGGTTTATTGGCACTCTCGTTGATGTCGATCTGCTGTAAGCGCTCCGTCACTTGTTGTCTTGCCCAATACACATCAACGCCATCGTCGAACACTATCGTGATGAGCGACAGCCCAAAGCGTGACATACTGCGGCTTTCCTTCATTTTAGGGATATTGCTCAGTGCCTGCTCTATGGGGAAAGTGATCAATCGTTCCACGTCTTCGGCACCCAGTGATGGTGCTGTTGTTATAATTTGTACCTGATCGTTGGTGATGTCAGGTACCGCATCTATCGGCAGCCGGCTAAGTTCAAAAATACCGTAGATAATCCACAGCAAGATGAAGATGCCAATTGCCAGTTTATTTTTAACTGAAAATTGTATGATCCTGTCAAGCATTTGCGCGCTTTTAAAAATGGAAAAAACAGGTGAATCAATACTGGCGACCGCAAAAACGGCAGCATAGTACAGGTAACACCAGGTTTACTAATAATAAATGGGATGATAAAAGCTTAAGCGCAGGGAGGCCTGAAAGGCACGGACAGCTTAATGTCAGGAGTATAAAATGGTCGGTATGCAGAGTAATCCAGATCAATCCGGAACACGGCTGATTTGATTTTTACGCCAGACATTGGAGGGAGGTAATGCAGCTGAACAGTATGTACATCCAGTTTTTTGAAAGGTAGCTGCATATCACGGTTGTCATCATTGTCGTCCAGGTCGTCTCCCCAGTAGTGCATGGAAAGAAAGTCGACAAAGGTTACAGAGGGATTGCGTTGCTGATGTTCAGAAAAGTGCTCAAACAACAAGGGCAGCTTACTCAATTCACGTAACTCCGTGATCTGAGTGAGTATTGCTAGCACGATGATCATTGTCCAGGCCCTCTTCATTGGGGGTAAAACTAAGAAAATTATTGTTTCTAAAGCCCCGGCAATTGTAAAAATGCTATTGTAGATTATATTTTGTTAAAGCACCGGCCCGGTATACATATAGTTCAAAATAATGATCCTTAATCTTGTAGACTTCCTCCAGCATGATATGGTCAGCCCCCTTACTAAGTGAGGAAACTTTCTTTTGAAGATGCGGCGGCAATTCCTGATAGTCGATGACCCGCTCGATCTCAATACCTCCATCTACTTCAAATTCCAGCGAGAACATCGTCTGCTTCCATCTAATTTTAGTATCGAGCTGATCGTTGCCTTTCTGAACGGTCATTTGAATAGTATTATCTTTGTATAAGGTAAATCCTGAATTGATCAGCATCACTGCCCCTGAAGCAACCATTGCAATAAAACCTATCTTTTGATAAAGTTTCTCCGTAAAGAGCTTCATAAAGTATTTTAACAATTGCGAAGAGAAAATAGCAGCAACAGAGATGATCATCCCCATAGCCACAGCTTTTGTAGTCAGCAGTCCAAATATTCCGTAAAGAACAATTTTGAGGATATGCAGCAGCAGTTCGTTGGCAGCCCGGGTGGCAATGATCTGCTCTTTGGTAAGACCATAAGTAAGATAAAACCGGTTGAAAAGCAAACCTACCGCGCCTGTGAGACCCGATAAAAATCCTGTTGCCAGTCCGATGATGCTGAGTATCCATTTCCCATTTTCCCTCACCGGCTTCGTCTTGATACCTGGTTTAAAAATAAAGGGTAAGTTGGTAACCAGAAAAATTCCGATAACAAATTCCAATAACACCGGATCAATGACACTCAACAGTTTAGCACCAAAATATACGGCAGGCAATGCAGGAGGAACAAACCACATGACAATATCCCAGCGTATATGACGATAGAATACCACCATTCGCGAGACACTGCTAGTAGTGGTTCCAATTGAAAGTGCTGCAGGCACCTGTGCGCCGGGCAACACCCAGTTTAAAATAGGCAGCAGTAAGAAGCTCGCTCCACCTCCACTGATCGCACTCAATGCAAAAGCGATGACAGCTACAAAAAATAGTAGGATATACTGCATGATTACAAAATGGTTTCTGGCCTGAAGATTTTTACAGCCGCCGGAAGCGTCCCTTTTCTGGGTTCAGCTATCATATATTGATTCGTTTCAGGCATAAAGAGTCCGGCAGCTGTACCAGCCCTGAGAGGAATTTTCTGCACTAACGTAAGTCTTCGAGGTCTTATTCTAAAGACTTCTACAAAACCTTCCGCGGATGAGATGTAGAGTTGAGCATGCAGCGTATCAAGAACAATACTATTGACGTTTTTACTGATCGCTGCCTTTCCCAGTTCTCTGCCAGTCAAAGTAGAATATATCAGCAGTTGCCCGCTGCTACGACCTACATAGAGCAAATGGTTTCTCCTGTCAACAGCCATAGTGATATTGTCGTTATTGCCTTTCAGCCGCCAGTGTTTCATTACTTTTGAAGTTTTCCGCTCAACCAATTGCACCCGGTTGTGTTTAGGCACATTCACCATCAGATAATCCTTTGTAAGCTCAAACTGCTGCGGAGGTCCAGCCAGGGCGATATGTCCCATAATTTCATTTTTGTTCAGGTCAATCACGCCGATTTCACCAGATTTAGCTCCTACCCCAACAAATAGCTGATTGCTGACCGGATCAAAACGGAGGTTACTACACTTGTCCTTGAAGCTGTAGGTTTTTATCTTTCGGTAATTCCGCGCATCAATCGCAAGCACTTTACCATCCGCTGTAGCTACGTATAAAACATTTGTCTGTGAGTAGTAGAAAATTCCCTGAGGATCATTCAACCCCGGGATACTGATGAGGTGTTTCTTTTTTTTGAGATCAACCACTTCCACAGTATGTTGATCGGGCGCAGATAGAAACAATCTGCTATTTTGGAGATCATATGCCATCTGTGTAGTGCGCCCCTTTAATTTAGGAAGATCTATCTT
Source organism: Pedobacter sp. MC2016-15 (assembly GCF_026239695.1). Lineage (GTDB taxonomy): Bacteria > Bacteroidota > Bacteroidia > Sphingobacteriales > Sphingobacteriaceae > Pedobacter. The sequence goes on from NZ_JAPIVS010000006.1 coordinate 131,883, forward strand.
ATCTACCAGACCGAGCCTTTGTCTGCCCTGCGAAAAACCAAGAAAGGGAAGGCAAAGGATAATACTACAGATGAGTTTGGAAACAATCGATTTGGCCACTTGCGTCATAGTCCTTAACAGTTGTTTTTTGCTGCCGCACTAAATTCCTGTTAGAATCTGTAGATTTTCTGAAGTTAAAGTGTTAAAAGATCATTTATCCTACATCCTTTTTTGGCAAATAGAAATATCCCAGAATCAGTAAACACAGTACGCCTAGCATAGCCCCGCCCAGTACATCCGTAAACCAATGTGCACCCAGATAAATCCTGGAGAAAGGAATCAGCAGGACCATTGCTGCAGAAAAACTAATAACAATTATCCGAAGATAATAGTTAACAGATTTTAGCTTGCCCATCACGATGATTAGAAAACCAAAAAATACCGTATAAAATAAAGTATGCCCGCTGGGGAAACTTTGCTGTTTAGTGACTTCTATAATCCTAACGAGGTCTTTAGCAGGCCTTGGCCGATTGATTAACATTTTAGTCACAGTACTCACTACTCCAGCTGACAAAGTGAGCAAGGTGAAAAGTGCTTCCTTCCTGTACCTGAATATTAAAAACATTAAAGCTACTACACCTACAGTAATCACAGAATATGGCATAGTACCAAACCAACTGATGAAAGTCATGAAATGATCCAATGTTGGATTCTGATGTTCCTGAATTTCCTTTGATATCTTAAGATCCACAAACGATAAAGGAAAAAAGTAAATAAGGCAACTTAATATGATGAATGCAGCAATGAATAAGAAGATGATCTTAGTCAGTAGCTTTGTGTTATTTACGCTTAGAAATTTCATTATTAATATTAAAATGTCCCACTGAATGCTATTCCTGCTGCCTTTTGTTGATACATTGGCACCATTGAGTACTGCATGCTTTGCTTACCAATTACTAATTTCCTAAGGTGAGGATAAATCAAATAAGCGATTTTCGTTGATGCGATACCAATTCCAGCTCCTGCAACAACATCACTTACCCAGTGTTTGTTATTATACATTCGCAATACACCCGTTGCAGTGGCTACGGTATATCCAGCGTAACCTATCCATGGGGAAACATCCCTGTATTCCTGATTCAGGAATTCCGCAGCGGCAAAAGCGTTGGCAGTATGTCCGGAAGGGAAAGAATAATTATTGGAGCCATCTGGACGTGGTCTGTCTGCTAAACGTTTAATCGTTCCAGTAGTAGCACCCATGATACCAAACGATAATAGATATAATGCTGTCTGATCAACAACGCCATGCTTGCCTTTAACACCTGCCAGGTTTAATCCGTAAACAGCCACCATTGGAGCAAACTGCAAATAGTTATCAACGTGGTTTGCAAATAACGGATGATCTTCCTGAAGTTCTGCTCTGGTATTAAAGTCCAGCGTACGGATTGCGTTGTTGCCTAATGATAGCAGTCCATAAGAAACCAGAACAGCTGGTACAATGAAGGACTTAACAGTTGGTGGATTCTGGCCGCGCAGCTTCATCACTGATACCGGACTTGCAGTGGTAGAATCAGGTTGCTGAGGCTGTATTGTTTGAGCCGAAACAAATCCTGTAAAAGAAGTTAACAGGATAAAAAATTGAATTTTAAGGTGACTGAAGAGTTTCATATTTTTACTGTAGTAATCTGTTGCTTACTGATGCATACCGCCATTCTTAAACAAGTCATAAGCAGTTTGATAATTTGCAATCGCTCTGTTGATTATTCCCTGAGATAAGTGTGTGGGTATTTGTTCATTTTTGACCTTATGATATAGAAAGGTCTCCGTTTTTTGCTGTGGACCAAGGATGACCAGACTATCGTCATGCAGATACGCCAGCTTTTGATAGGTACCAAAGATGGCTCTCGGCTGATAAGTTGTATCAAGCACATTTTTTCCGAAAAGATTACTTTGATAAGTCCAGCCCATTAACCCAAATAAAGTTGGATACAGGTCAATCTGTGAACACATTTTACTGATTACTTTTTTCCTGGCCTGCGGCAGGTTAAGGATTATACATGGAATGTGATATTTATTAATATCTATCTCATTCTTACCAGCACTTGATGCGCAATGATCTGCGATGATGATCACCACCGTATTTTTGAACCATTGCCTAAGCTGCAAGTGCTTTAAAAATTGCCCGATGGCATAGTCAGTATAGCGTACGGCGCCCTCTCTGCCACTTCCGGAAGGGATACCGATTTCTCCGGAGGGATAGGTAAAAGGACGGTGATTAGAAGTAGTCATTACAAAATTGTAAAATGGCTTGCCTTCTTTATACTGCTGATCAGAACCGCGCAAAACGGCATCATACAAATCTTCGTCGCTGATGCCCCAGGCATTCTCGAAATGAACCTGGTTGTTGGTAATGATGCTTCTTTTGGTATGATATGTATCTCCCATTTTTATACTTCTTCCACGGTCGGTAATATCAAATCCATTGCTTCCAAAGTATTCATTCATGTTATCAAAATAACCATCTCCACCATAGTAGAATGTACGTTGATAACCCGCTTGCTCAAAAATATGCCCTACAGTAGCCAGATTTTGATTATGCTGCCTTCTTACGATGCTGCTTCCCGGAGTAGGCGGAGCAGACAAAGTTAAGGCTTCCATCCCCCTCACTGTTCTTGTTCCGGTAGCATACATATTGGTAAAGAGCACATTCTGGTCGGCCAAAGAATCGAGCACCGGCATCAATTTCTGTGTATTACCAAAATGCTTTAAGAAATCTGCACTGAGGCTTTCTACAGTGATCATGATCACATTTGGTTTATAAGCCGGGCCAGCATTGAAGATTTGCCGTTTTATCGAGTTATTTTCTTTGAGAAAACGACTGTTACTTTCTTTAAGTTCCGATCGGATGAGCCGATAAGCCTGATCCTTGTTTAATAAAGAATAAAAATCATTGTAGTTGAGTTCATTACTTTTGAAAGCAGCGAAAAAAGAATAGATACCGGCTTTTGAAAGCTCATTCTGGTACCTGTTGTTACCTCTCTCGGCAGAAGAATTACTCCAAATTAAAGGAATCAAAACTGTAATCAACAGGAGTCCTCCTGAGATCAATAGCCTCTTCCGAAATAACATTTGACCATGAAATGCACTAACAAAGACTTTTTTTCTGGACAGAAACCACATTACCAACAACACCAGGAACAGAACTCCCCCTATCAATAAAGGTAAGGGGTAAGATTCATTGATATTATTTACAACCTCATAAGTATAAACCAGGTAATCCACCGCAATGAAATTAAACCGGCTTTCAAATTCCTGCCAAAAAGTAATCTCTGCAAAAAAGGAAAAGAATGAAATTAAGAGTAAAATAAACAGGCAGATATAGGTGATGGCGCTATGTGCTCTTGTACTTGTCCATCTTGATGGCAGTAGTAACAGATAAATATTAAACAGGGTCCCGAGAAACAAAGCTACGGCTACATCGTAAATAAAGCCCTGTATATAGAGTTCTATAATAGATAAAACCCCGAAATGCGTTTTCGGCAAAGACACCAATAACAAACCTGTCCTGACTAAAAAAGAAGCAAAAACAAAGATTGTAAAAAACGAAAATAGTACGCTGTATCTACCTTTAAAGATCATTTATCACTAATAAAATTGACTAATGAGGAAAGGTATTATTCAATTCTGTACAAATTCTGAAGTTACTTTCAGCTTGCTGCTTTATATGGTTTGTTCGTCGATAACACCTGCTATTCATTTGGAATAATAAACTTATATCCCATCCCGTAAATCGCTTTGATGTAATCAGGACAACCTGCACTCATCATTTTTTTTCGAAGGTTCTTGATATGTGAGTAGATGAAATCATAACTATCCGCCATATCGATATCATCTCCCCAGAGGTGTTCCGCGACAGCCTCCTTTGTTATTACCCTGTTTTTATTGCTCAGCAGATATAATAGTAGCTCATATTCTTTGCGGGTGAGCGCAATGGTATCCTTATTGGATTTTAGTGATTTTTCGTCAAGATTCAGGCTGAGTTCCCCCACCTTGATATGGTTATGTCCACCAAATGATTTACGCCGGATAATTGCAGAAACGCGTGCGCCTAACTCCGGCAGATGAAATGGTTTGGCGAGATAATCATCGGCACCAGTGTTCAAACCTGTAATTTTATCATCAAGGGAGTTTCTGGCGCTTACAATCAGGACGCCATCTGCCTTCTCCATCGTTTTCAATTCTTTAAGCAAATCAAGACCATTACCATTTGGCAGTGTAAGATCCAGGATAATACAGGAATACTCGTTCAAATGAATCTTATCCATGGCACTGTTGAAATCATATGCGGCTTCACAAGTAAATTGTTCAGTGCTCAGATACTTGCTGATGCTATCTGAAAGCTCTTTTTCGTCTTCTATTATCAAGATCTTCATAAGACATTTCTATTCAGACAAATAAAGCAACATAAACTAGATTAATTCTGGAGTTGCTATCTCTGTGATCCCGTTTTATAATGTTGGAATATCGGGGTCTTTTGATGAGTCATCTTTGTGATCAAACTTCAGGTTACCAAACTTATAACTAAAGGTGATTCCTACAGAACGGTAAGGAACTTGTCTTAGCGTATATTGCCTGTTACCAGCTTGAATGATGGTAATATTCTGATTAATATATTTATTAAAAGGATCTGTTGCACTCAACCCAATACTTGCTTTCTTGTTCAGGAACTGCTTTCTTAACGCCAGTGTATAATACAGGAAAGAAGCGTTGGTACCCTGAATACCTACTTTTGGAGAATTGTAATTTCCAAAAACCTCAGCAGATAGATCCTTTGGAAACTGGTAAGCGGCATTGAGATTTACGCGATATTCCATTCCCTTAGTATTCTGATTTGTGCCCTTATAATTGAAGACAATTGAGCGGGAAGAGATCAGCACATTAGACCGCAGTGTGAATTTACTGCCAAGGGGAACACTTGCATAAATATTACTGCCAATACGGTCCTCTCCGCCTGTATTGATCCTGCTGGTGTAAGAAACATTCGTATAAGTGATGTCCCCTTCGAGATAGCTGGGATAGAAATCGGTAAAAGTTTTAATGTCGTCACCATTATGCCTGTAATAGGCTGTGATATTGGTAGAAGCCCCATTTTTAAATGATTTGCTATATCCCAGCTCAATATTGTTCGCGATCTCTGGTCTAAGTGCCGGGTTGCCTGAAGAAATATTATAGGGGTCACTTCGGTTGAGGAAAGGATTCAGCTCGTCATAGTCCGGACGCTCAAATCGCCTGCTGTAGCTTAATTTTACAGATTGTGTTTCATCAATCTGATGTGAAATCACTAAGGATGGACTTAACGCTCCGAAATTGGGTATAGTAGTATTGGCGTAATCTGTATGGTTAACCGTATACTCATATCTCGCCCCTGCTTTTACATCCAGAACATTAAATGCTTTGAAAGAGGCAGAAAGATAATATGCAAAGATATTCCTTGTATACTTAAAGTTATAAGACTGTAAGGGATCAGGAATATAAGATTGCGTATCCGGATGATATAACTGAGCATCTATTACACTGCTTATCGTTTTTAAAAAAGCTTTACCACCGGTTTCTATGATGAAATTCTTTGATAGCGGTTGTGCATAGTTCAGTTCAAAACCCGTTTCCCTCACCTTGCCCGGACTGTAGCTGCTGGCCCCGGTTGAAGGAGACACAGGGTTTGTATAATCCTGCAGCTGATTAAAACTTGAACGGTTATTGTTGATGTTGGATTGGTATAGAAAGTTTAGTTCCTGATTTTCTTTAACAAACTTCTTTTTGTACCCCAGGCTCCATTGTAAGGTATTCCCATTATTGGCGCTACCAGAATTACGGTTGGAATTTACACTCATAGGCAAGCCATCGCTGCCGAAAGAAGTCTGTAACTGATTTGCCGCATCCAGACTGTTATTACTGGTCCTGTTGTAACCAACTGTAGCGGTAAGATTATCTTTAGGCGTAACGTTCCAGTCTAACCCAATTCCGGTTTGATATCCATTCTTTTTAATCCTGTTAAAGCCGTTTTGCTGTAAAAGGTCTATTCCATCATTGTTCGTCAGCCTTTTCTCTAAGGGAGAAGTGGTATTTCGTTGTGTATTGCCACTAAAAAAAGTATTGAACCCAAAGTTATTCTTCCTTGCATTTAGATTGAAAGAGCCGTTACTGAGCCTTGTTCCGGCAGAAAGATTGACAGTCCCGTTAACTCCGCTTACATTATTATCTTTTAAGATGATATTCACGACACCACCTGTTCCCTGCGAATCATATTTTGCTCCTGGATTGGAGATTACTTCAATATTTTTAATCTGACTTGCTGGGATAGATGACAGTGCATCGCTTAGACTGGCGCCAAAAATTGTTGAGGGCTTACCATTGATCAGGAAATTAATGCCGGGACTACCCAATAACTCTACATTGCCATCAATATCAACTGTAAGCATAGGGACTTTCTTTAAGACCTCAATGGCGCTTCCTCCCTGGGCACTAAGATCATTTGCAGGATCGTAAACCAACTTGTCCATTTTATTCTGGACAGTCGGTGTTTGAGCTGTAATATTAACCGTATTTAGCACCTTTTCAGAAGAGCTTAGTAAAATGCTCTGCAGTGCGGCACGTGGCCTTTCTTTATTGATAATGATGTGTTCTGCTCCGTAAGTATGATACCCCATAAAACCAATGCTGAGACGGTACTCCCCATAAGGAAGATTACTGATGGTGAAATAACCTTTGGGATCTGAAGACACTGTTCTGACAGCTGTTTGGCTGTCTTGAGGGTAAACATTTATTGTACCAAAATCAACCGGGAGTTTCGTATCGGCATCTATAATCTTGGAAGATATTGTTCCGGTAGTGGTTGCTTGCGTCTGTGCATTAATACTTGTATAAAAAAAAGCAATCAAGAGATAAGTGAGCAGGTATTTCGTCATAATGGGTTCGTATGAACACAAAAAAAACGCTAAAATCTGTAGAGTTTCTGTAGATGGATCCTGACCAATCCCAAATAAACCTTAACTCAGCCATTTGAACATGAAAATGTGCTTTTTATCCGCAAATAAATATTGAATTTTCAGTCCGGAATGATCACATATCTGTTTTACTATAGACAATCCAAGTCCGTTAGACTTACTGTATTGTGATTCTTTGTAGAAACGGCCGAACAGTCTTTTAGTATCAAGTCCCTCCTGTTTGGCTGTATTAGCGATTTCAAGTTTACCGGGACTCAGCGTGATCCATATTTCGCCCCCTTCTAAATTATGACGGCCTGCATTACTTAAAAGATTGTTCAATAAGATATCTATCAGCTCGGGATTGGCTATGATGCTGGCAGCATTCAAATCAGTATGTACCCTGATCTGGTTTCCCTCCCAGAATTCGTTGAACTGGCTGAGTTTTTCCCCAAGTTTGTCTTTCAGATTAATCGGTTCAACGAGGTTAAACTGTTGGTTTTCAATTTTTGCGAGAAGAAGCAGCGACTGATTGAGTTTAGATAATCTGCTTACAGCAGCGAAGGCGCTTTTAAGACTATCGCTCTGCGCCTCTGACAAATCCTCATCCTGAATAACCAGATCAAGCTTGGAGCGGATGATGGCCAGCGGGGTCTGTATCTCATGTGATGCATTTTCTGTGAACTCTTTCAGTATCCTGTACTCATCTTTTGCTCCATTTATCGCCTTTGATAGTATATCGTTCATCATCGAAAACTCTTCAATATCGGTATCTGGCAATTCATGTTCTTTCTGGCTGCCAAGTTTAAATCCCTTCATCTCGTTCATGGACACATAAAATGGTTTCCATAGCTTTTTCAAGATCAGACGGTTTAGCAACACAGATATTCCAATCATGAATAAAAGAATCACTAAAGTACTGTATACTAAGGTTCTTGTCAGCAACTTAGTCCCTTCCAGTGGTTTTGCCACAGACACTTCATACCAGACTCCATTCACACGCTGTGAAAAGACGATCTGACGAAACGTCTCAGATTTGCGGTCATCATGATTGTAAATGAGTGCCTGACTTATCTTTTTTTTACGAAAACGATCTGTCACATGGTATTCTACCTGCACTTCTTCAAAATTTTTGAAAATTGGCAGGGAGTCATTTTTACTTACATATTTATGCACTTGCTTCTCATATTTCTCCAGTGCCTCATCCACTTCATGAACAAGCACTTTACTGAGCAATACATAATAAACAACGCCCACAATCAAAAATAAGGCTGCCATTGCAGCCATGCTTATGCGGTTATATCGTGTAAATAATTTCATTTTCTTTATTCTGAGGGCACGATAAATTTATATCCCATACCGTAAACTACTTTAATATAGTCAGGAGAACCGGCGTTCATCATTTTTTTTCTTAAATTTTTGATATGGGAGTAGATAAAATCATAATTGTCTGATAAATCAATGTCCTCCCCCCACAGATGCTCAACAATGGCTTCCTTTGTTACAACCCTGTTTTTGTTGCTCAACAAGTAGAGCAGCAATTCATATTCTTTACGGGTAAGCGGAATGGTATCCTTCTCATGTTTTAATGTTTTATCAAGGATATCGAGTACAAAATCACCGATTCTAATCTGATTACGCCCACCGAATGATTTGCGGCGGATAATAGCCGAGACACGGGCGCCAAGTTCTGGTAAATGAAATGGCTTAGCCAAATAATCATCGGCACCAGTATTTAGCCCAATAATCTTATCATCCATGGAGTTTTTCGCGCTCACGATCAATACTCCATCAGCCTTATCCATTGTTTTTAACTCACTTAAAATATCGAGTCCGCTACCATTTGGCAAGGTAATATCAAGTATAATACAGGAATATTCATTCAGATGAATCTTTTCAATTGCGCTGTGATAGTCGTATGCAGCCTCACAAGCAAATTGCTCAGTACTGAGGTATTTACTAATACTGTCAGACAGTTCAACTTCATCCTCTATTATTAATATTTTCATCTTCGGTAATTAATAAGGTCAGCAGCTTTAAAGAAGTTTTATTTTCAACTATATTACAAATTAAGCCCGATACAAGAAATTTTATTTTAAACTGCCTTACTCTAAGGGTTGTTATCACTCATTATATCGATTTCCTGATATAATTAATTATAAAGTAGTCCAATATAAAAATTCTAGATATCCACCTCAATATTCCCTTTGGAAATCCCGGCAATGTCTATTACAGAAAAGTTTGACGAAGGATAAATGAGTTTATAATTCCCTCCTATAATCCTGACTGGCACCGGCATATTAAAATCTTTTGCTTCGGCAACCCATCGACAATTCAATTTGCCATCTTTCTCTATAAACTCGAGGACGGGTAGACTTTTGTATTTCAGAAATTGATCAAATATGGAATTAAAATTCCTGTCAGACTCCTTGGAAATATAACTAACGACATCACTATAATCAACCGTTTTGTGGTAAAATTTGGTATTAAGGCCACGCAGAATACTCCTCCATTTTTCATCGTCATTAATCACTAGTCTAACCATATTTAGCAGTACTGCTCCTTTCGAATACATATCTCCGGAACCCATTTGATTCACATTGTATGGGCCGGCCACCTGGCTATCATTTGAAATACCCGGGCGGGTAAGGAAAATTGCTTTCTGTGCGGCATCTTTTCCATACTGACTTTCAACAAACAGATAGGTTAAATAAGTCCCAAAACCTTCGTGAATCCACAAATCACCGAGATCTTTAGTAGTGATACTATTTCCAAACCACTCGTGTGCACTCTCATGCAAAATGATAAAATCCCATTTCGTTCCACCCTCTACTCCAACAAATTCATTCGGTGGAAATCCTTTCAGGAAACCGCCATACGCAATAGCACTCTGATGCTCCATCGCCGGATAAGGAACTTCCACCAGCTTATATCCATCTTTGTAAAAAGGGTATGGCCCCGCCCAATACTCGTAAGAGGACAACATCGATTTTACGTTTTCTTTAAACTGCAGTTTTGCTTTCTCCACATTATGAGAAAGCACCCAATAGTCAAGGGTTAATTCACCGCCTTCCCCCCGATAGCTATCACTAATGTTTGTATAATCGCCGATATTGGCTGCTACATTGTAATTATTAATCGGACTGCCAACGAACCAGTCAAAACGGGTATAGCCATTCTTAAGATTGGTCACTTTCCTTAACCTTCCATTCGAAACATTTTTCAAATGACTGGGCACGCTGATACTGATCAACATACTGTCAACCTCATCATAGAGGTGGTCTTTATTGGGCCACCAGACACTTGCACCCGTCCCCTCGCATGCGGTCGCGACAAAAGGTTTTCCCATGGAATCAGTAGAAAAGACTATACCTCCCAGCATAGGCGCCTTTTTGGTTACAATGGGATATCCTGAATAAAAGACGGTAAACTCATCTTGAGCCCCCTTTTTTATAAGTCCCGGAAAGGTGATGAATACTGCATCACCATCTCTTTTAAAAGGCAGTTCTTTTTTACGATAAGTTATTTTGTCTATATTCAGGTTGGCAAACAAGTCGAACTGTAACTGATCGAAATCCTGTGCAGCTGTAAACTTAAACAGATTGCTTCCCTTGATATGTTTTTGATCAATATCAAATTTCACGTCCAGGTGATAATAGTTAATATCATAACAGGTTCGAAGGGTTGTTAAACTGCCTCGTAAAGAATCTGCATGTGTGAACTTGACTTTACCGCGCTCAAATTGGGCAAAAGTAAAAAAGGGGGTGGCAAAAAATATAAAAAAAGTAAGGGCAAGGTAACTGCGTATTTTCATCGTCGTTAGAATTTTTCAATTAACCGGATGAAATTGAGACAACCAGCATATTTACTAAAGTTATCATAAATTAACTTAAGTCAGCATTCTAATTAACTGAAGGCTGCTTTCAAGGGTTTAGCGCACCAAATACTGTTCTCTGGCGGTGCTTCCAGGACTTGACAAGTTGCTGTAATGATTTATATACTGTTCGTATTTCGTTCGTATACTGTTCGTAGTCAAGCTATAGTTTGACTATGGCTGAACTATACTTGCACTATACCATGTTTACCCCAAGTGTACCTTAACTTCACTACAACTTTACCCCTTGTATACCATTTGGGTAAAGTTATGGTAAAGTTGGAGTAGATATGGGGTAAACATGGTATAGTTCAAACATAGCTGAAGTATAGGCTAACCATAGCTTGACCACGAACAAACTACGAACAGTATACGAACGATATACGGCCAGTAATATGATTAATTGATTTCTTCCATTTTTGCGGTCCATTCTTTGATCAAAGGCCTGAATACTTTTACTCGCTTTTGATAATTTTTGACCCCTGTCATCTCTTCAAAAAGATCCACCAGCTTACTGCGATATTCTTCAATTAAAGCGGTTTGGTCAGTCGTCCTGGGCAAAAAAGCCTGCCCCTGGTCTTTTACTAAGCTTTCAAAGAACTGCATCACCATTTTGTTGTTGAATGCGTTCCCGGGATAGGCATGCGCATACAGAACAACCATTGAAATACGTTTCATGTACATACTTACCAGCCTCTTGATTTTCTGGCCAAAACATATATTGCAGAGCATAAAGTTGAAACTTAGTCGTAGCCTGCCATCACCTTCAAGCACTAATTCCTGGGGATAATTGGTGAGGGGGCGCGCTTCTTTCTCCCAGCTGTCAATTAATAGTATGCTTTGTTGATCATGCGCTGGTGGCGAAAGCTTAGTATCATTGCTAAGTTTGACCAGCAGTTCACAGTACCGCTGATTGATTTCTTCAAGTATGGGATCAACGTAAATGTTCCCACTTTGCTGAAACTCAGTAAATCCATGTCTAACGCTGGATAGAATACCTGATTTTTCCTGTTCGCTCCTCGTGCTGAAGTACGGATAAAAACGAAAGGTGTCAAAGTATTGCTGCATCATTTCTGCCGGCTCAATATGTAATGCAGTAACCGTATCCCTCAGATCCTGAGGGATACGGATAAGTAGACTAAGATTGCTCATAAAAATAGGCTTCTTGTGCTGATCCAACTAAACGTAATTTACCATTACCATCAGCCTGAAACCTTTCTAGTGCAAACTGAATAAAATATGGGTTTATGGGTTCGGGCCTGAGCTTATTGATGGTTTCAAAGATTTCATATGGTATTTTAGGCTCATAGAAATATCCTGTGCGGATCAGCACCTCTATAGTATCACTCACCAGATCTATCGTCTCTTCACTTTTGATCATGTCATTGAATTCAGGGGAACCCTCTTCGTATAGCCTGAAAAGTTCTTCCTGGTGATCATCTTCGTTAACGCGATAATAAGCATGAATAAACTTGCCCTGATCATATTCTTTGCACACAATGATTCTATAAATGGTTTCACTTTCTGAACGGGGAAACATACTTTCAGGATTGCTCTCTTCAAGAGCAATTACAATTCTATCGAGGTCTTGCGGGGAGTAAAAAGGTCTTTCAAGTTCTTCGATCTCCTGTATGTAACGCTCAGGTGCGCCAATCAGGAAGGACAACTGTTCGGCGGTATAACCTTTACCAATTCTTTTGAGCATGATACGGTAGATGGTTTCAAATTGTAATGCGGGGATTTCTTTGATGGTTGTCATTTTGATTTTAGTTTACGGTTAATAATTGGACAATTTGGACAAAGCGCGGCCATAGCGAGTATTTCGTCGCTAGCGTGGATTAGGAAAAAAAGGCAAAAACGGATGGATCAATCAGGCGGCTTGGCGCTGATTTGGCTGTTGATGGATGAAAAGTGGTTACTGCTGGCGGTACTGAATTTCTTCTTTTTCATTTGGATGCTATTGATTTAAGTTTTCAATAGAACCATTGTACAAGAAATGAAAAAGGGCCTTAAAAAACATAGGTCCGGCGACAGTTCTTGTAGTCAAAACTTACCCGGTGGAAGCGGGGAATAGCAAAGCTATTCTGATCTCTACAATAAGCTGCGCCGGACCTACATTTGCAAATATAGGCAGCCCGGCATTCTACTTATCCTCGAGATCATAAATTTCCACATTTGTTTTGACGAGGTTCTTAAATAGAACACCTCAATTTTTTTGAGATGTTACAAAATTAATATAATGTTTAACAATTACTCATATTCAATTTATTTTAACATCACAAATATAATAATTAAGATTTAATTAAACAATAAAGAAATTAATGAGATGCATGTATTTACAACTTTACCCCAAGTCGTCTTTACCAGTCGCCAGCTTCGAATAAACTTTATTAATGGAAATAATTTGCCCATCATGAGCTAAATCCGCAACCCGGATCCAGAAATCAGGAAAAACATCAAGGGGTAACGCATCCTGTGCGCCTGTATAAAAAAGTTACTATCTAGTAATAGTGTTCCAATCATTCTTCTTAATATAATATCATATGGACTAGTTAACATCAAAGTTGATGATCAAAATTTTGTAGTTATTTCAGTGAAAGGTCAAAAGGGACTATATAATATTGCTTTGAACCGAATGTTAGTTGGATATATCGACCTTCCAGGAAAAGACACAAATGTTTCTCAGGTGTATGTAACTAAAGAAGGTGTATTGAAATTGGAAAAGGAGATAAGGAAGGTATACGAAACGTGATAGCTTAGCAAGCTATATTAGTTTTGATCGAAAAACTCTTTCAATTTGGTACGCACAAAGTTTTCTTGAAATGCCTTAAACCAGATTTTTATCGACTGTGAGGAGCCTAGAGCCATAATGTAACTGGAACATCAGGTTGAAAATTATGATATATATCTCATTGTTATGGATAGCTTGTATAAAAGTACCTAATACTAATACCTGATCGATTTCCAAATGTCCCGAAACGTTTGATGAAGATTCTATGGTTCATTTATCCGGCTATGCCATGCCTATAGTCAGTAAATTGAATAAAAAATTCGATGGTATGGCTAGTCAGGGAAATAAGTTTGAAAGCATCCTCAAGGGTATTAGCAGTTACGATACTAATAGCAGGCATGCTCATTCTTCAATGGGAGGATTTGAATTGAAAGAAGATAGCGACCTAAGTTCCGATTTATCTGGCGGGGTCGGGGCTTTTTTTGTAAGGTCAGTAATCGGACATATGCAGATAGATGAACATCATATATTTCAATGGCATTTGCAAAATAAGTACATGCAATACCTGGTATTTAATCATTATGCTGAGGGATGTATGCCGAAAACTTATAGCTTATCGGCCCTTATAAATAGTTCCGGCGGCAAAACGTTAGTCGAGGAACTATTTCAACAACATTATTTTTTAAAATCAACTATGGGTCATGGGTCTGGAAAAAATAACAATTTTGATCGAACACGCGATTACGAAGGTATTCTAACATCTTATAGTAATAAACCAGATTTTGATGAAGAATGGATATTACAGAAAAAATTAAAATTAGTAGGGGAATACCGCATTCATACCTTTAGCAAAGATTTAATTAATGGACTAACTTTTACAATTAGCGGAGAAAGTCAATCTTATGTACATGCCGAAAAATTTTTAAAACATTTCTTAGCAAAGGTTCCGGCCTCACTCTTTCTTGGCACCCTGATAGGTTGGGATATTGGTCTGGATGATAACAATCATTATCATATCATCGAAGCTAATTTCACAGGATTTCATCCGGAATACCGCCGGGGATTCCAGACTACTGGTTATGTTGAAGACAATTCGTACGGTCCCATCTGCTGTGCACTTTTAAACTTATACTGGAAGCTTCATCACGGCTGTTTCATTAATTCTATAAGTGAGGGGTTGCTCTCGATATTTAAATTTTATCAGGATAGTCTATTTTATATAAGCCTATTCAAGAATACGAACTCCGAGCTTCTACATTGTCCAACGGATAATAAATTATCTTCCGCCATTATATACTGGGGCAGTCATAACAACCAGCGAACTACCACCTTAATATCATATTTCCGACTGGCGAATATAGCTGAAAAATATTTCATTATTGTCGAGAAAGGACTTGAAGTAGAAGCCTACTGCACATTTACAAGCTTAACTAACATACAGATAATTTACGAAAGATCATTATTTACTATCAACCAGCAGGTCGTGATTGAAAAATTAAGCTATTTAAGAAAGAAAGTTATTTGCTGCTATCATGTGATCAGGGCAATGAAGTTGAATAGTGCACTTATAATCTAACTGACGTAAACTAAATCATGACACCTGATCTCACTTCATTTAAAACCTGACTATTATGAGACTTTTATCCGATTACTCCTTATATCACGTTATCCTTTGGAATAAGCAAGGCCCTCGTAATCATTATGATATGCTGTTTTTCAGCTTCGAGTTCCTCAATGAAAAATTTGATTACATATTGGTTTTGAAATTCGACTTTCCAACTGACTTACGCGATCCTGATATTGCTGCACTTATTAAGGCACTTGAAAAGATCTATGATAAGGAAGAAAATACATTTGTTATTTTAACTTATCGGCAGGAATTACCACTTTATAAAGAAGGCCCCGGAGAGTTTATCTACTCGTTCAGCTGCAGCTTTGAAAATTTTAAACGACTGATTGCCGGATATCATAACAGTGCATTCCTAAAAAAGAACTTGTTGTATGAGATTTTAGATAATCTGATAATTCACCGCTTAATATTTACGAAAATCCTGGTAAGACAAATTCCTATTATAGAAACAGAATTGAGCTTTTCAATTCAACCTGATGTAATTATACCACATCGTGGATCAAATCTGTATTTACGAAACTTATTATTTTACATGGATCATATCAACGGTATCAATGTACACATAGGCATTGACCAATTGATGCCAGGGGATTCAAGTAAAATGTCTAGAAAATTCCCCTTATTTAATTTTTATAGCATTGAACCAAATCCGGTGGGACCTTATGTAATCCGAAACTGGCTGATTGACCACAGTGAAAGTGACATTATTTTCTTTCAAGATTCAGACGATCTTCCAACCTCTGACAGGTTTGCTATGTTGACTGATTACATTTATAAATACCAATGCCAATTATGTGGGTCTCATGAAATTAGTGTCGATTCTTTTAATCGAACAGTTCGTGCAGTAAGATTCCCTGCAGATGTAAAGGCAGCATTGGACTATGGCCCTGGTCATTGTTTATTACACCCCGCTTCTGCAATTTTAAGGTCCAGCTTTTACCATTGTGGCAAATTGTCAGAGGAAAGACGGTTCGGAAACGATACCAAGTTTTTATATAACAGTTATTTCATACTCAACACCATGAAGAACATTGATGAATTCTTATACATCCGTAGGAAAAGGCCAAATTCTTTAACGACTACTCCGGGAATAATGATAGGGTCTGAGGCAAGATTAGCACTGATTAGACAATGGATTGAGGATTTTGCTTTGATAAAGCAGGGATCGCTAAAGCTTGAAAATTCCAGTTTGGTATTTACCCCTACCCCTTACCGGTTTCGGGTAAAGAAGTCAATCTCAAACTGATTTCTTTGGTTTCATGCTTCTAAATGGTGATGATGGCAGAAAGTCTTTTGGCGACACTTTGAAATAAAGAGCCAGCTGATTAATGTGGTTAACATTATACTTAGATACATCTTTCTTCATTTCCACTTTAGCAATAAATGATTGGTCTACGCCTAATATTTCTCCCAGCTCCTTTTGTGACAATTTGTTTTGTTTGCGAAGATTTCGAACGTAATCAACCATATACTGTTCAATAGCTGTCAGCGGTCCATCCATTATACTTCTGTTAGGTTTACTTTTCCTTTAAAAGGTCGGTTATATCAATCTCCAGAACTTTAGCGATTGTAGCAACCATAGAAATCGTGGGATTAACTAAACCCCTTTCCATCTTACTGACTTGGCCATAGAAGTTTTTGTCAATATCAATCAGATCCGCGAGTTGCTGAATACTCAGTCCCTTTTCTTTCCTGTGTTTCCTGATATTTTGACTCAACAGTGTGATTATATGCTCGTCTCTCCTTTGTTTTGACCCCATCTGACCCACGAATCACAGTATAAATTGTCATTCTAAAAAAGTATTATAATACTTATTTAGAGCTAACAAGAATAACGTTAAGTCATTAAAGGATAATCGATTTAGGTAAGAGACACTTATCAGTTAGTTGTCAACGGAAATAGTTCATTAACTGAATAGGTTAATTTCAAATTTTGGGTCACTTGACTATTTACAAAACTTCCCTTCTGATACTAGTCTAAGGGATAATTAGAGTGCCCGATCACAACATATATTTGCTGATTTTAAAGCGAAAAAGGGATAGAGCTGATTTGCTCTATCCCTTTTCTGGACAATTGACATTGTTATTAGTATTTCCAGGAGTCCTGACTTCTAAAAATCATTCGAATATGACTCAGGACTTAATTGGAATCATTGATTGGCCCTTTTGAATCTCTGAATCAAATCCGACACTTCTCCCATTGGAACGTCTGTATCGGTGATTTCAAATGAATATTCAAACTTTGCAACATCGAAATTGGCATTAGGAAATGTTCCTTTGCGACTTGCATTACAGATGGCCCTTGCTTTATAAAGGTGCATATTATCTTTTCGCGGCTGTTTCATATTAAATGAAATCTCAAGCGGTTGCTTTCTGAAGTAGAAGTATAATGAATCTGGTTCTTGAATTTCCATCCTCTTATAAACGTACTTCTCCACTAATAAACCCCGGCTCTCATCCCTTACAATATTTACTGAATCCTTTCCCTTACTTCTAAGTTTGTAAAAAAAGGAAGGAGCGCCTAGAATTGCTTGTACTGTTGAATCCACATTGACTGGGGTGGGTTTTCCAGTTGTGAATGATACTGAGTCGAAAGCAAGTCCAAATTTCTCACCTCTTTTACAGATGTAATAGATATAACTTGTATCAAGGGTTAATTTTCCCTCGGAAACATTACTACTTCCAGGGGTCATTGAACTTCCAATACTGTAAACATTTAGTTGGCCTCTTGCAATAAGATAGTCTTTGGAATAATATACATCCAATGATTGTCTATCCGGATGAATGCGACCAGGTTCCAAGAACTGGAACATCCCACTAAAATGGATGCCCTTAAATCCTGGATCTACTCTGCTGGACATGAAGCCGAAAATAATAAAAGTAACACCAACAATTGATAATATTACAGAACCTTTAAAAACGTTTTTCATATGGATTCAATTAAACTTGAAAAGACTTTTCGGCGTATCCATCTGTTGTGCCATCGGTAAATTTGATATCCCATTCAAATGGCGCTCCACCACAATATAATAACCTTCGAATTCTAAAATATAATTTGATGGTTGCTACCCCAGGGGTAACAATAGTTACAGGTGAAAGGGTATTATACCATTGGTATGTAAATCCGCTAAATATACCTGCTGCAATTACACTCAAATGTGAGAGCCCAGTATATTGCCACTGACCGCTAATGAATT
Organism: Pedobacter sp. MC2016-15; assembly: GCF_026239695.1. Taxonomy (GTDB): domain Bacteria; phylum Bacteroidota; class Bacteroidia; order Sphingobacteriales; family Sphingobacteriaceae; genus Pedobacter. The sequence goes on from NZ_JAPIVS010000006.1 coordinate 150,277, forward strand.
GCTGTGTAGCAACTTCACGACTTTCAAATCTCCAAATATTCGCTACTGATCTAAAAGGAACCCATGTATATGTGATTGTTCGATCTGTAGGACTAATATCATTGATTTCTTCATCTATTATTTCGTCAGAAAACGTGGAATTTCCGATCAACCAATCTGCATAACCTCCGCATCCGCCTCCCGATCCTCCAGATCCGGGATCTCCTCCGGGGAAGGGATCATTACCAGGGAATGTTCCTCCACCCCCACCCCCTTCCCAAGGTGGGGGGGTGTTGATATTTCCAAATAATATAATTGGTCCTTTACTCGACCTTTCTTTTGTTTGGGCCGGGTTCATGTTCAGTTTTAACATTTCTTTTTTCATAAGATTTCAAAACTACGTAACGCCTCATTTATTCGGGTTCGGCAATTCCTTATCCTTTTTACAAAGTCGGGCGACTCCGTATCGAAGATATATAATCCAAATTATCTTCAATACTAATTATATAATTATTCTAGAAATGTCGTTCTAGGAAAATAAATGGCGTAATGGTCTAATTGTAAAATATGAGATATATCTCATATTTTATGGATCACCTTCTCAATACCTTCATTGAACGTACATCTAAACAAATTTACCTTTTGGTATTACACAGCAAAAGGACAGTTGAGCCAATAACGGCAAGTAATTTCATCCATACTACATAGGTGAAAACAGGAACTACTATCTAAATTGATACTGCCCCCTCAATTTTTTTGAGATGTTACAACATTAATATATTGTTTAACAATTACTCATATTCAATTTATTTTAACATCACAAATGTAATAATTAAGATTTAATTAAACAATAAAGAAAATATTTAATTACTTTTGTTGTGCCTTAACCAATCTAGTTTTAACGATTCTAAAGATTCTTAATTTCGAAAACATGAGCATCTTCATCACGAAAATCACCTTAAATAACTTTTCCCATCTTAACAACTTATCCATTGAGATTGATGATTCGGAAAAGAAACATCTTATTTTGACTGGTACAAACGGAGCCGGCAAATCAGTTCTATTATCAGCCATTGCAGATTTTCTACAGCATATTAAACAGAATGAGAGTGGGGAAGCGCTATCGCATGAGAATGATATAAATATAATGAGAGAGCCAGCCGAAATCTATCATCCTACGGCTGGTGTACATAATTACGAAGACCGCGTGAATAATCAAGGTAAAAGTGATTCGGAGACAATTGATCTTACTTTTAACAACATCGAAGACTTAAAACAGAAATTGATTGCAGGTAATTTCTTATTATCTTATTACGATGCGGGCATGAAGACTAATAAGTCTTATGTTCAGGAGACCGCTGCCTCCTATTTAAAAGCCAAATCCACCATTTTTAATCCCAAAATAACTGAGTTTCATACATTCCTGGTAGATCTGAAACTCCGGGAGAAATTAGCCAGACAAGAGAATAACTATGCTTCTGCGGATGAGATCAAAATCTGGTTTGATAATTTCACCATATTGCTCACAGAACTTTTAGGAAGTAAAAAACTGGATCTACGGTTTAGTGAGTACGATTATACTTTTACAATAGTTCAAAATGAAAGGGAGTTTAAATTCACAGAACTATCTGATGGATATTCAACAATAATAGATCTCGTTGCGGATCTGATTATCAAAATGCAAATTCGGAATACACTGACCAAGGCTTATGAGATGGAAGGAATAGTTTTGATAGATGAAGTAGAGGCTCACCTACACTTAAAACTCCAAAGATTATTATTGCCGATGCTCACCAAGATATTTCCTAATATCCAATTTATCATTACCACACACTCCCCTTTTGTGCTGAATTCGGTATCCAACGCTGTAGCATTTGATCTGGATAAAGCGGAAAGGTACACAGATCTGACTAAGTACTCCTACGAAGCGTTAGCTGAAGGTTATTTTGAAGTCGAAACTGACTCTATCTTTCTATTAGATAAGCTAAAGCGCTTTCAGCAATTATCAATAACTCATGAAAGAGATATTGCCGAAGAGACAGAATACCAGATGCTAGATCAGGAATTTGCTTCAATGAATGAATTATTAACGCCGCAACACATCAAGGGTAGGTATTTAGAAGTAAAACTTGGAATTGCTTAAGATATGATCAAAGTTAGAAAAAGAGTAATAGTGCCCGCATCACTTCGCCATCCCCTCCGTAATACTTATAATGGTCAAGATGTGCAGGAAGCACTTTTAGAGGATTCGGATAGAAAATGTTATATATGCGAACAATATGTTAATAAATCATTTCAGGTAGAACATCACATGTCACAGTTACAATTCCCTCATTTACGATATGAGTGGAAAAATTTGTTCTTAAGTTGCGCATATTGCAACAGCAGAAAATCTGCGAGGTATGACCTTCTTGACCCTATATCAAATAATATCGAAGTTTTAATTACGCAACAATTAGATCTAAAACAAAAAACAGTGCTGCTTGCAGGCGATGAATCAAATCCGCAAATTGTTTCAACGATCAATTTCTTGAAAAAATTATTCAATGGGAAGAATGGCCTCAGGGATGTGAGATGTAAAGAATTGTATAATGATCTTCTCCGTGAATATGTACTCTTTTTAAAATTCCTACTCGGATATAAGCAAAATAAGAATTACAATAATAAACAAAGGGTCATTGATAGTTTACTATTGACAAAAGAATTTTTGGCTTTTAAGTATTGGATTTTAAAAAATGATTCCGCCTCGTATGCAGAGTTCAAAGATTACCTGAGATTTAACAAATTATTCCAATAAACGATGTCAGACACGAACCTATTTTACTTGATACAATGATTTGTCCCTTTCACTACACTATTTGTCCAGTTCGCAACCCTAAGAGATAATTCCAGATATAATATTGGGAATTTGCATCGAAATCTCGAATGCAATACATATAATAATTGAACATGTCCTCCTCTGACCTTACGCAATCACATTTTTCTGGCTACCAAAAATTTGTCATCACGATACTGGCGCTTACACAATTCACCGTCATCCTTGATTTCATGGTAATGGCACCCCTGGGCGACTTACTGATGAAGTCATTAAAAATGACGCCCGGGGAATTTGCCTTTTCAGTTTCAGCCTATGCGTTCAGCGCCGGACTGTCGGGGTTACTGACAGCAGGGTTTGCCGACCGGTTTGATCGTAAAAAGCTCCTTCTGTTTTTCTACCTGGGTTTCATCATTGGTACATTTTTTTGTGCGCTTGCAAATTCTTATGCCACACTAATAGCGGCAAGAATCTTTACAGGCTTATTTGGTGGTGTTATCGCTTCGATTTCAATGGCCATCGTTACTGATATTTTTGGTCTCGGAAAACGGGGTCGGGTAATGGGTTTTGTGCAAATGGGCTTAGGCGGAAGCCAGGTTTTAGGAGTTCCTGTAAGTATATACATCGCTTCCAAGTGGGGCTGGGAAGCACCCTTTTGGCTGGTTGTTGGACTTGGAGTTTTAACTTTTACGGCAATTTTTCTTAAGCTGCAGCCCATAACAGCCCACCTGAAAGTCAAGCAACACACCTCTCCTCTTACTCATTTATGGCATACATTAACATTTCGGAATTACCGGATATGTTATGTGGCAACAGCGCTTATCGCAGTTAGTAGCTTTATGATGTCGCCCTTCAGCACTTCATTCACATTGAACAATCTGGGAATGAGTTACGATCAGTTAACGCTTTTAATGATGATTGCTGGCATTAGTTCCCTTTTTATCATGCCATTTATTGGAAGGCTGAGCGACAAGATTGAAAAGATCAATATTTTTTCAGTTGCAATCATCATCACCATAGTGGTTGTAATCATTTACACCCATATGGGTCAGAGTTCATTCACTATGGTGCTGATAATTAACATACTGTTATCCGGAGGAATGATATCCAGGATGATCCCTGCAACGGCGCTAACAACAGGAGTGCCTCAACATACTGATCGCGGGGCTTTCATGAGTGTAAATTCATCCATCCAGCAAATTGCCGGAGGTATTGGAGCAGCAATTGCCGGACAGGTAGTAACTCAACATGGACAGGGAATGCCATTAGGAAATTATGGTATTCTTGGATTTACTGTGGCTTCCTTTTCAATGCTCGCCTGGTTTTTTATTTATAGGGTAGACAAATTAGTGAAGTTCCTTGACCATCCAAATGGTACAGGCAAAATGGCCGGAGTTACCCAAAGCACCACTTAAGTGTTTAAATTCTGCCTTTTCATAAAGGCTCACTGCTTTGGCCAGCTGAGGAAATGATTCCAGATACAAATGGGTATATCCCATTTCCCGGGCAGCTTCATAACATTTATCCATCACCAGTTTGCCAAATCCCTTGCCACGGGTAGCAGTGCTGAGGTAGAGTTTCACCAGTTCGGCGTGTCCAGCAGGTAATCCATCTGTTGGAAATATGCCGCAACCACCGATCAGCACACCATCCTCTTCTACTACAAAGTAGCAGCTGGCAGGTGTTTCTTCAAACAACTCAAATAATCTATCTGTATCCGGATCAGAGTAAACTGTACCAATTTTAGGTACATCAAACTCAACTAAAGAAGCGCGGATAATACGCGCCAGTTCTTCATTATCTTCTTTCTTTATTTTTCTTAGCGTAACGGGCATCGTTGTTATAATTTAGTGTTTTTAGACTCATTTGCTGCCATGATGACTTTTGCACGCTGGTAAAAGCCCTGCAGCTCCATCTGCCGCTCCACCTCTTCCATCGCTTTCATCAGGTTATTTTCAGTTTCTGTAAGCTGACTCGCGGCGGCGATCATCACCTCCCAGGCAGGTTTCATCTGGTTGATGAGTGATTGTCCTTTTTCGGTTAACTGAATCAGGCGCTTCCGCTCATCGGTTTTATCCTTTCCGGACTTGATCAGCTTCTGCTTCTCCAGCTCCTTGAGTAAACTTATCGTAGATGGATGCGAATAACCGATCTCAGCTGAAAGCTCTACCACACTCAGCACGGGTTTAACATGCAGGGTGTAGATGACCGGAAACCATTTAGGTTCGAAATCAATTCCATGAGCTTTGTAGATCAGGACACCATCCTTGCGTATTTGCTCTGCAAGGCGCTGAAGACGTGCGGCAATTGCCAGGATACCAAGGTCGTTTATGATATTCATACTGCGGCAGGTTGATTTACATGTAGCTGAAAAAACATATTATCAGTGAGCATAAGCGGGAAATATGTCGGCAATTCTGCTTTCTCTATTGCAGTAAAACCATTGCGTTCATAGAACCTGTGAGCTGCTTTTAGCTGATGGACAGTACCCAGGTAGAGGTGTGTGATCTGCTTTTGTTCACAGAATGCCAAGAGGGTATTCAGCAATTGCTGCGCCGTGCCCCACTCCCTGCCACGGTATTCCGGTTTGACAAACATCTTGCGGATACAGCCTGAGTTGTGCCCGCAGTTGATCAGTGCAATCGTGCCTACCAGCTCATCACCTACGAAAGCGCCCCAGAAGTGGCCGCCATCCTGATGGTAATTGGTTTCTATATCCAGCAAGTCAGGTTGCTGATTGATAGTAATAGTCAGGTTGAATTCTTTTTGCTGAATGGACAAGATCAGGTCGATGATTTCATCGCAACGATCGTTAAGAATGGGTTTGATTATAAGGGTGTTTTCCATACTGCTTAATTTATGTTCAAATATATGTAGATAACTACATATGTTCAAACATTTTTAGATTATTCTGATAAATTTTCAACAGATCCACCTCTTTGAAGTTTCTGATTAACGCAGGTTTTTAGTTAGAGAATGGCACTGTTCGTAAGAAAGGAGATAAAAGGTTAAGCAACTATAGTTTCATTTGATTAGTATTTTAATATATTTACTAAAACCAAATAGCAGGACACACAATGCCGATAACCCTTAGCCGCAGCTTCCTTTTAACAGCTTTGCTGATCATCACTTCAGCATCCATATTTGCCCAAAAAGCTAAACTACCCACACAATGGACAGCAGCAGCGCTGTCTGCAGAAATTCCCCTCAATGAATACCCAAGACCCCAGCTGCAGCGCAGTGAATGGCTTTGCCTCAATGGCAGCTGGAATTACCAGGGCGGCAAGTCAGTGCCGTCAGCATTGAACCCTGTAAAGCCCATTGCCTTCGCAGCCAGTGCTGAAAAAATTCGCGTACCCTACTGCCCTGAGTCGGTACTGTCGGGTATTGAGAGAAAGCAGGAAATTAACATGTGGTACCAGCGTAATTTTACTGTTCCCGCTGCCTGGAAGGGCAAAGATGTGATCCTTCACTTTGATGCGGTAGACTATCACGCCACCATCTTTGTCAATGGAAAGAAAGCCATCAGCCACTCCGGAGGTTATGATGCCTTTTCCGTAAACATTACAGCACTCCTCACAAAAGGATCCAACAGCATTGTCGTGGCAGCACAGGATCTTAACGATGGACGCACGCCATCGGGAAAAAACGGGCCGCGAGGGGATTATACCTTTAGCTCAGGGATATGGCAGACCGTTTGGCTGGAACCTGTAAATAAATCCTACATCAGGAACATACGTATCCTGCCTGACCTAGCAGGAAAACGGGTAAAGATCGAAGTTAATGCCTCCTCGCCCTCAAAGCTCTCGGCGATTGTGCTTGATGGGAAAAAAGAGGTTGCCAAAGCAGAAGGCGATGCAAAGACGGCACTTTATATACCTGTCAAAGATCCAAAATCCTGGTCGGCAGACTCACCATTTCTCTATGATCTGAAAATTTCACTTAAATCAGCTGATGGAAAAACTACTGACGAAGTAATGAGTTATTTCGGGATGCGCGACGTGGCACTTGGAAAGGTAAATGGCGTTGTGCGCCCTTTGCTTAACGGAGAATTTGTCATGCAGGTAGGACTGCTGGATCAGGGTTACTGGCCTGATGGCATTCTGACGGCACCTACTGAAGAAGCATTGAAATCAGATATGGAGTTCACAAAAAAGGCGGGCTACAATCTGATACGTAAACATATGAAGACTGAGCCGCAGCGCTTTTATTACTGGGCAGACAAAATGGGATTACTGGTTTGGCAGGATATGCCCGCAATTTGGTATCCGGGAGCAGATACACTCAACACGCGGAAAGCATTCAGACAGGAGCTCAAAAGACTGATTGACGACCATTACAACTCTCCTTCCATTATTACCTGGGTGCCCTTTAATGAGAACTGGGGTGCCTTTGATGTGAAGAATATTACCGACTGGCTGAAGAAATATGACCCTTCGCGTTTAGTAAACGGCAACTCCGGTTTTAACAATAACCCCAGTTATCAGAAAGCCTATGGCGATCCAAAAAACGGCGACTTTGTAGATACACACATCTATGTGGGGCCTTACAAGGCATCTGTACCTGACGCCAGGCGTGCTGCCTCCCTGGGAGAATTTGGGGGCGTAGGACTTTTCGTAAGGGGGCATATGTGGCCGGTAGAAAATAACGCCTACGATTATGAACCCACCAAATCTGCACTGACGGACCGCTACGTCATGTTACTGGATCAGGTTGAACAGCTCATGCTCTACAAGGGGCTAAGCGTGGCTGTTTATACGCAGACGACCGATGTAGAGCATGAGGTTAATGGGGTACTGACTTATGACCGCAAGGTGGAGAAAATGGACCTGGAACGCATCCGCGAGGTAAACCAGGCGGTGATCAAATCAGGTTCCACACTTAACCAGCAAAAATAAAATTTACAGATCAATGAGCTTGTCAAAGTGTATCGGGAACTGGTTGATCCTTTTCCCGGTAGCATGGTAAATGGCATTGGCAATTGCCGGCGGCATGGCCACCAGACCAACCTCTCCTACCCCTTTGATGCCCAGCTCATTGATTACCTTATCTTCTTCCTTCACAAAAAGGACATCAAGTTCATTGATATCAGCATGTACGGGAATGTGATACTCGGCAAGGTTCTGGTTCATGTATTTCCCCAGGTTCGCATCCAGAATGGTCTCTTCCATCAGCGCCTTGCTGATACTCCAGACCATTCCACCCAGCACCTGACTGCGTGCTGTTTTTGGATTGATGATTCTCCCCGCGGCAACGGCGGTTAAGGCACGTGTAACTTTTACCGATCCCAATTCTTCATCCACTTCCACTTCTACAAAAGAAGCACTGTGGACAGCCCTGGAGTATTTTCTTAATTTTAGCGCATGGGGATAGCCCAGATTGGTAGTGCGCACAGGCTTATCCTTATTTGCAGCCACAAGCTCCAGAAGAGTTACACTGTGTTCTTTGTATAACATCAAGCCATCTTTAAAAACAAGCTCTTCAGGCTCGGCATCCTTAAAACCTGGATTACTGCTTTTCGCAATTTTGAGCAGCTTCTTTTTCAGTGCTTTACTTGCAAACACAATCGCCGTTCCTACAGTAGCTGTGGTAAAAGATCCGCCCTGAATAGGCGCAAAAGGTAGCTTACTGTCACCGTAAGAAAATACCACATCTTCCATCGGCAAACCAAACTCATCTGCTGCGATTTGTGTCATTACCGTGAGTGTACCCACCCCAATATCAGTGACAGCACTTTTTACATGGAGTTTTCCATCTTTGGTAATCTTCGCTTCGGCCCTTGCCGGCAATTGCATGGCGTCCCAGATGCCAGTTGCCATGCCGTAGCCTACCAGCTTATGGCCTTTGCGCATGCTACGTGGCTCTGCACTGCGTTTAGACCAGCCAAACTGCTCTGCCCCCTGCAGATAACATTCCTTTAGCTGCTTGCTGGAATAAGGTTTATTTTCTGCAGTATTAAAAGTGCTATAGTTGATCAGCCGAAGTTCAAGCGGGTCGATCTTCAGTTTATAGGATAGCTCATCCATGGTAGCTTCAATGGCATGAAGTCCGGTACAACCACCAGGTGCGCGCATATCCGTGGGGCTATTTACATCCAGCGGCACCAGCTTTTGTTCCAGTAAGGTATTCCCGGCCGGATAGATCATGGGCGACCAGTTTGCTACATTTTCCGTATAGTCTTCAAATTGTGAGGTTTCTGCTACAGAACGATGGTTAAGTGCAGTAATTTTACCACCTGCAGTTGCCCCAAAGCGGGTATACTGCACTGTTTGCGGGCGGTGCCCAAAGGTAAACATCTGGCTTCGGTCCAGAGTAACCCTTACATGACGTTTTAAATCCAGTGCCGCCATCACAGAAAGAAACAGTTGATATTGAGGCCTCAGACCGGAGCCGAAGGCGCCACCTACAAAGGGAGATACCACCCTTACATTTTTGAAATGCAGGCCAAAGACATTGCCAACATAGAGCTGGCAATTGATTGTTCCCTGTGTTTTATCATAGATTGTCAGTTTTCCCTTGCCATCATACAATGTGGTAGTGGTAAACAGTTCCATTGGATTGTGATGTTCAGTGCCGTGGGTGAATTCAGCCGATGCTTTGAATGCTGCTTCGGCATATGCCTTTTCAAAATCGCCCGTCGGCTTTGGCGGAGGTGGTTTGAGCATCGTTGCCATGCCTTTCTTTGGTTCGCGTGCAGCGTCCAGATGTTTCTTCAGGTCAGTCTCGAATGCTGATTCCTGATAATCTACGCGGATCATCGAAGCTCCCTGTCTGGCTGCCTCAAAGGTTTCGGCAACAACCAGAGCGATAGGTTGCCCGTTAAATTTTATCTCCTCGTTATGCAGCGGGCGGAAAGGCGCACCCGGTGGCGCATCCATATCTGAATACTGCATGTCAAACCAGGCTGTTCCCGGCCTGTTTAAATGGGTAAAGACTTTAACAACGCCGGTTAAGGCCTCAGCATCACCGGTATGTATGGTAACGATTTTGCCCTTGGTAACGCTGCTGTTTACCACATAACCGTACAGCAAATCCGGCACGTTATATTCTCCGGAATATTTAGCCGCTCCCGTCACTTTTAATTTGCCCTCTAAACGGCTGATTGGTTGTCCTATTTGTGCCATGGTACTTATGCTGAAGGCTGTGCGCCGGGTAATTGTGTGGATGGATCAAGAGCCATGATACAGTTACGGATAATTGCTCTTTTAGCTAATTCTATTTTGAAGGCATTGTGTTCAAATCCTACAGCTCCCTGTAAGATGATATCTGCTGCTGCAGCAAAGTTTTGCCTGTCGGTTTTCTTGCCGGTAAGGTATTGTTCTGCTTCTTTTACACGCCAGGGTTTATGTGCTACGCCGCCAAGGGCGATCCGGGCTTCCTGAATCGTATCCCCTTCCAGTTCCAGTGCGCTTGCCACAGAAATCAGTGCAAAAGCATAAGAACTGCGGTCGCGAAGTTTCAGGTAGGAGTAGTTTTTCGTAAACGTTTTTTCCGGAAGATCTATGCTGGTAATCAGTTCTCCCGGCTGGAGGTTATTATCTATTTCAGGAGTATCCCCCGGCAGGCGATGGAAATCTTCAAAGGCTATGGAACGCTCCCCATTCAGTCCGCTGACATTCACTACAGCATCCAATGCAGAAAGCGCTACGCTCATGTCTGAAGGGTAAACTGCAATACATTGATCACTGGTACCCAGGATAGCCATGTTTCGGTTATATCCTTTTATGGCGGAGCAGCCTGATCCCGGCACACGCTTATTACATGGAGCATGGGCATCATAAAAGTAATAACAGCGGGTTCGCTGTAACAGGTTCCCCCCATTGGTGGCCATATTTCTGATCTGCGCCGAAGCACCTGCCAGGATTGCCTTTGAAAGCAAGGGATAACGGTTTTCTACCAGAGAATCGTAAGCAGTGTCAGCATTCGTGGCCAGGGAACCGAGACGGAGGCCATCAGGAACTTCTTCAATAGCATGAAAATCAGTCAGCGCATTCACATCAATCAGCGTATCGGCGTTGCTGAGGTTATATTTCATCAGGTCGAGCAAGTTGGTGCCCCCTGCAACAAACGTTGATTTACCGACAACATCAGACAGAGTTGCGGCCCGTTGGTAGCTAAAATTATTCATTTTCTCCTCCTTTTACATCCATGATGGCATCTATAATTTGTTGATTAGCCCCACAGCGGCAAAGATTGCCACTCATCTGATCTTTCACTTCGTCGCGACTTTTTGCTTTTCCTTCCTGCAACATGCCAACGGCACTACAGATCTGGCCTGGCGTACAGTACCCGCATTGAAAAGCATCATGGTCGATAAAGGCTTGCTGTATAGGATGGTCTATACCTTCGATGGTAGTGATCTCTGCTCCCTCCTTCATGACTGCAAGAGTAAGGCAGCTGATGATTCGTTTTCCGTCGCACAGCACTGTACAAGCACCACACTGACCATGGTCACAGCCTTTTTTTGTGCCGGTAAGATCAAGATATTCACGTAAGGCGTCCAGTAAACTGACATAGGGCAGTACAGAAAGTCTGCGCTCTTCACCATTGATACGCAGGGTGATTTCACGGAGCGTACCTGTGGTTACAGGATAGGTTTGTGTTAGTGTTTCAGTATGCATAACGAAGGGGATTTTGCTTGTTTAACCAATAAAAAGTGTAGATGTTTTAAATTTTGTTTTTGTATTTTGAGCCAGTCATAATTGGTAACCAACATATAAAACGTATTAATGAGCAACATTGAACGGGCAACGAGGCCACACTATCCTATTTTAGACGGTCTCCGTGGCGTTGCTGCCATCATCGTTGTCACCTTTCACCTGAGCGAGCCACTGGCCACCGGTCACCTTGACATCCTGGTTAACCACGGTTATCTGGCTGTGGATTTTTTCTTCCTGTTATCAGGTTTCGTTATGGGCTATGCCTATGACGGCCGCTGGGATACCATGACGGCAGGAAGTTTTTTCAAACGCCGGATCATACGTCTGCAGCCCATGGTGATTTTAGGGATGACGCTCGGAGCGCTAGGCTTTTATTTTACGGATTCTACACTATGGCCACTTATTCATACTGTTCCCCTGTGGAAGATGTTGCTGGTGATGCTGATTGGTTATACCATCCTGCCTGTACCTTTATCATTGGATATCCGCGGCTGGGAGGAGATGCACCCGCTGAACAGTGTAGGCTGGTCCTTATTTTTTGAATACATCGCCAATATCCTTTATGCGGTTTGGATCAGGAAGTTCTCTACAAAAGCCTTGGGCATCCTGGTAGCTCTGGCTGCAGTCGCGCTGACACATCTGGCGATTACAAATGGGGATGTCAGTGGGGGCTGGACACTCAACGCAGAGCAGGTCCGTGTTGGGCTTACCCGCACGATGTATCCGTTTTTTGCCGGTCTGTTACTCTCACGTATCGCAAAACCTACGCAAATCAAAAATGCTTTTTTATGGTGCAGTCTTTTGATAGCTGCTGTACTCTATATGCCACGGATTGGCGATGCTGAGCATCTCTGGATGAACGGGATCTACGAATCTGTTTGTATCATCATCGTTTTTCCACTGATCGTATACCTTGGTGCCAGCGGTCTGATGCAAAGTCAGAGGGAACACCGGATCTGTAAGTTTCTGGGTAATATCTCCTATCCGCTCTACCTGGTACATTATCCGCTGGTGTACTTTTACGTTGCCTGGATCAGTAATCACAAGGGGGTTACCCTTGCAGATGTATGGCCTTATGCTTTGCTGATTTTAACAGGCTCGATTGCTTTGGCTTATGTTGCATTAAAGTGGTATGATGAGCCGGTACGTAAGTGGTTGCAGAAACGAAAACCTTCAACCAGTTGAACTTTTTCCTGCTTTAAGCCCTCTAGATTTGTGGTATGGAAATGATGTCTGAACTGATCTTATCTAACTTCGCAATGCATATCACACTTGTTCCTGATGAAAAGGAGCAAGTGCTGGCTCTGCTGCAATATCAAACAATTGCTAAACGCACTTTTCTCCTGCGGGCAGGAGAGATTGACAGGAATATCTATTTCGTAAACAAGGGATGCCTGCGTATGTTTAACACTGATCAGGAGGGCAATGAACATACCATCTGTTTCTATCCCGAAAATTGGTGGGCCTGTGATATAGTGAGTTTTTTTAAGGAAAAACCGGCCATGAATTACATTCAGGTACTGGAAGATACTGAAGTATGCTATCTCAGTTTACAGCAACTTGAAGAGTTATTTGTTAAGGTTCCAAAATTTGAACGGTTTTTCAGGATACTTACACAAAACGGATTTGAGATGTATCAGCGCCGTATCACCTCCAACTTATCTAAAACTGCTGAAGCGCGTTATCTCCAGTTTCGCAAGCAGTACCCTGGGCTGGAACAGAGAATCGCTCAAAAGCATATCGCCAGTTATGTCGGTATTACCGCAGCCTTTCTGAGCATGATGCGGAAGGACAAGAATTTGTAGGGAGCTTATTTTAATGCCTGATGAAAATTAATTTAAAAGAGATTTGTCAAATCAAATGTTTTAATGCAACTTTGATGCGATTTGAAAAAGCAGGGTAGAAATATACTTCAGAAATGTCATCAGCTGGGCGGATTGTTCCTGGTGCTGCTGTTTCTTTCTATTACTGTTGTTCAGGCAGTCCACCGTCACAACCGTGCGGTACAAACCGAACAATCTTCGAATGACGAAGATACAGTCTCTGACTCGGATCAATGTCAGATTTGCGACTACTTCACACATAAACAAAGCAAACACTTGCATCTTTCGCAAGAGCTGGTGGTATTCATTTCCTTACCGGAACCTATCAGCTACAAGAGAGAAGCATTTATAGGTAATTACAAATTTACCCTTCAGGGCTTTACCAATAAAGGCCCGCCCACAATCCTTGCCCAGGTAAAAACCCTTTATGTGCTATAACCTTTTCAAGGTTCTGTAGCCCTATCTAATTTATTTTTTTCCATTCATCTCAGAGCCAGCCTTTGCCATGGTACGCGTTTTTTCTAACGCAGCCTGCGCCATTGTTTGCTCCTATGCTTTCAACTTCATTCTGCATGAAGAAAATTTTTATTGTACTTATACCCCTGTTTTCAAGCATAATAGCCCTTGCTCAAGACCGCGATACTACCAAAAAAAGCCCTGATCGTCAGCTGAAAGAAGTAAAAGTCAGAGACAAACACATCGATATCCGCAAACAGGAAGAATCGCTAAATGTGGAAATCGTAACTCCGGCATTCATCCAGCGGAATCTGGGAGGAAGTCTGATGAAGACACTTGAAAGATTGCCGGGTATCAAAACAATAGGCATCGGTTCCGGGCAGTCTAAACCCCTGATCCGGGGGCTGGGATTTAACAGGGTTGTCGTAGTGGATAAGGGTGTAAAACATGAGGGGCAGCAATGGGGTGCAGACCATGGTTTGGAGATCGACCAGTTTGCTGTTGGCGAGGTTGAGCTGCTCAAGGGAGCTGCGTCATTTGTATATGGCTCTGATGCAATTGGCGGAGCCATAGATATAAAACCTGCAGCACTGCCTGCTCCAAATACTTTTGGGGGCTCTGTAGATCTGACAGGCAAGACCAACAACAACCTTTACGGCACTTCCCTGAACTTGTATGGAAGAAAGCAGCACTGGTTTTTTGACACCAGAGCAACCTATCAGGATTATGGGGATTACCGGGTGCCTACCGACCGGGTATATGTATATGATTATGTGGTAAACCTGCACAACAACCAGCTGCGCAATACAGCAGGAAAAGAATTAAACTTACACCTGGGTACGGGGTATGTAGACGAGCGCTTTCGTTCGATCTTTTACCTGAGTAACACATTTAGTAAAAGCGGCTTTTTTGCCAATGCCCACGGTTTAGAGCCCAGACGGGTAGATGAGGTTTTACATGACCGGTCCAGCCGCGACATCCTGCTGCCGAGCCAGGAAGTAAACCATTTTAAGATACTTAACCATACCGAATACCAATTACCGGGACAGCGTTTGGAGCTGGAGGCGGGCTTTCAGCACAATTTCAGACAGGAGTTTAGTCAGTATGTCAATCATGGCTATATGCCGCCGGTTTATCCTTCCGACTTACAAATTCCAATTGATCTGGAAAGGGAGTTTGACAAGCGCGTATACAGTTTAAACCTGCGGGATCATATCAGCCTGGGCAGACATGAGCTGAAAGTTGGCGCCAACCTGGAGCATCAGGACAATAAAATATATGGATGGAGCTTTCTGGTGCCAGCCTTCAAGCAGACTACCGCTGGTGCATTTGCATACGACAAATATAAACTGAGCGAGACGGTATTGCTGCATGCTGCGCTGAGGTATGATTATGGCCGGATCAACATGTTTGCCTATCAGGACTGGTTCAATTCTACTGTGACGACTGATGGAGTAAGCACTGTGGAAAAGCTGACCAGGGCAGAAAACCTTCTCAGAACGTTTAACAGCGTAGTATGGTCGGCCGGACTTAATTACAACCCGGAGGGAAGTTTCAGCCTGAGGGCAAACCTGGGCAAAAGTTTCAGGATGCCTATTGCCAAAGAACTGGGTGCCAACGGCGTGAACTATCATTATTTCAGCTATGAGCGTGGGAATACACAGTTGTCCCCTGAACAGTCATACCAGGCAGACCTGAGTGTGGCCTGGACCACAGATCGCTGGTCGGTACAGCTGAGTCCATTTTTCAACTATTTTCCCAACTACATCTATCTGAATCCTACTTCAGCACATGACTACTTTTATGGGGCAGGAAACCAGGTCTTTCAGTATGCGCAAAGCAAGGTAAACCGCTATGGTGGCGAGCTACAGCTGAAATACAAAATCTTTGAACAACTGAGTACAGAAGTATTGGGAGAATATTTACACGCCAGGCAGCTGTCTGGTGATAAGGAAGGATATACTCTACCCTTCTCCCCACCTGCCTCGGCGTTGTTTAACCTTACCTGGTCGCCAAAGATCAAAGGCAGTTTACAGAATAGCTATTTGTCTGTCGACTACCGCATTACGGCTGCCCAGAACAACATTGTACCTCCTGAGAAAAAAACGCCGGGATATAATGTCGTTAACCTGCAGGCCGGATCAAAGTTGATGGCCGGTAAACAGCCGTTGATCATCAGTCTTCAGGCCCAAAATCTGCTGAACACCCGCTACCTCAACCACACGAGCTTTTACCGGCTGATCGAACTTCCTGAAGCCGGAAGAAACATCATTCTATCACTTAAAGTGCCTTTCCAGTTTAAAACTAATCAATGATAACATATATGAAAAGAACAACTACCATCGCAGCCTTTCTGCTGATCATCAGCAGCTTTACTGCCTGCAAGAAAGACAATGAAGAAAGTCCTGACCTGGCGCAGCCAACAATTGAGAACCTGGAAATTGGCCTGAATAACAACGAAATAGGTGTGATCGGTAAAGATTTCCATTTCAATGCAGACATACTTGTTTCAGGTAAGATAGAAAATGTACAGGTAAAGATCCAGCCCCGCAGCGGCGAAACTTATACAAAACCATGGAGCCATGAAATCACATGGGATACCTATAAGGATGCAAAAAATGCTACCGTACACAAACACTTTTACATTCCCACAGATGCCGCCGAAGGAAAGTTTGATTTCATAATCATCGTCAATGACCAGAATGGCAGCAAGCTGGAGCTTAAAAAGAACCTTACTATTTATGCAGAAGCCAACGCACCGCAAATACCAATTAGTCACTAAACACCATCATATGAGAAATCCATTTATCTATCTGTCAATGATTGCCCTGCTTCTTGTGGGAGCATGTAAAAAGGACAGCACACAAGAAATTGACACGGAATATCCTGTCATTGACATCAGCAGCACCGGAGCCTTTCCTAAACAGTGCAGCACGGTGAAACGCGGGGAGAAATTTACGTTCCGTGCACAGCTGAGCGACAATACAACGCTGGGATCAGTGAGCGTAGATATCCATCACAACTTTGACCATCATACCCATAGTACCGAAGTAGAAAGCTGCACGATGGATGTCGTAAAAACACCTGTAAAGCCCTTTCTCCTGATCCAGAGTTATCCGATCCCGGTAGGACTGGCAAATTTTGAGGTACAGCAGGAGATTACCATACCCGCTGATGTTGACGCCGGTGATTATCACTTTATGATCAGACTGACTGATAAAGAGGGATGGCAAACAATCAAAGGTTTGAGCATCAAAGTAATCTAAAATTTAAACATAGAAAATCCCATAATTTATGAACACAAAAAACAACCTAAAAAAACTAGTACTGCTGTTAACTTTTGCAGCAGCTTTTACAGCATGTAAAAAGGACAATGACGTCACTCCACCTGAGGTAGAAGATGCCGCAAAGGAATTTAAATTTGTACGTGTGCTGGTCAGCGATGAGCTTACTACACAGATCAATCTGCTTGACCCTTCAACAGGTGCTATTGCAGCGTTTAATGGAAAGTTCCCATTAGCGAATCTTTATGGAACCGCCTCCGGCCGTTATGCTGCAGTGCTTTATGGTACGCAAAACCTGGCAGAGGTGTTCGATAGCGGACTGCTTTCGCATGATGACCATGTGGATGTAGACCGTGCACCGCAATGGAGTAATATTACCGCAACGGGTTTAAAGCCAACACACTTCAAAAGCAAAGGCACGGAATCACTGATCTTTAATGACGGTGATGGTACTTTAAGTTTGGGTAACGATGCAGATTTCAACAGGGCAGGCGCTACATTCAGCATCATCAACGCAGGTCTGTTACCACATCACGGAGCAATGGCACAATTTAACAATGGCAACTATGCCGTAACAGTTTCGCCTGCCAGTGGGGTTTCTCCCAACCGGGTTAAAGTCATCACTAAAACCGGTAGCACAGCCTTTGCTTCTACGCTGGAGGTTGGTAATATCCATGGTAATGCCAGTGATGGCAACGTGGCTGTATTTGGTGCTTTCACTTCTGCCGCTGCAACCGCAGGTGGGGCCCTGGTGGTGAGCGCTACGGGAGAACAACGCATGATTCCTAATCCTGAGGGATTTGGTGCATTTCGTTTAGGCAGCATCTATTATGCAGCAGCAGCGAAGAAATTCATCGGTTATGTAGCTACAAAAGGAGCTTACCTGATTGATATTACCGGCAACAAAATCACACCAATCTATGCTGGTGCAGATGCTTTCCAGGTAAAGGTGGATTATGCCGGCAAAAACTTACTGGTATTAACATCAGATGGAAAACTACGTATTTACGATCTGGCAACAGCAGCATTGAAAAAAGAAGGCAACGTAATCTCCGCAGTGAATGCAGCTGACACTTATAAACCAGTGTTGGAAGCTACCGCAAAATATGCATACATCGCAGTGCCTTCATCAGGAGAAGTGCATCAGGTGAGTCTTGAAGATTTCAGTAAAGTGACGAAACACAAAGTTTCATCGAGACCGGTAAGGTTAGCTTTGCTTGGATTTGAAAGCAGTGAAGAGCATGATCATTAATGATCATTTGTTTAGTTAAGTTCGGAACCGGCATCAATGATGCCGGTTTTTGATCATATTTTCTTAACCGCAGCTTTGCTGTTCTGATACTTTAACCCCTCCACGTTTTTAACAATAATGGCAGCAGCGCTGCTCTCCGCCGGAATATCGATCTTGTCCAGAGAAAGTTTTTTGACATCATCAAATACCAGTGCGGGTCTGAAATCTTCTCCCCTGAGGCGCAACTTAATATTGCTGATCGTCATATTTTTAGCATGCCTGGTGTATAATCCCCATGAAGGCAGTTCTGAAAACATAGTAAATTCCGGGTAGCCAGCCTCATTTTCAGTCACCTTGTCCAGGGCATCAAGGCTTACAAAAGCGCGTTCTTTGCTGGCTCCGCCTCCATAGACAATCTCAATATTCTCCAGTTTCACGTTTTCTACCTCATGTCCCGGTAAGCCCGTAACTGATGCCGGCAGGAGATTATGAGGACTAACTTTCGGCAGGGGTCCTTCCATTGGGTAACCGATATCAGGCTTGCCGGCAGGAACTTCAACCTTCACATTCCTGATGCTGACGTTTTTTAAAGTACTAAACCTGCTGTCCTTATTGCGGTGCCCCAGGCGGATGAATATGGCATTTCCTGTATTTTTCGCATTTACGCCATCAATGTCAACATCTTCAAGAAAAGCCCCGTCTACAGTTTCCAGGGCGATGGCAGAACGGTAGGTGTCAAAAACAGTAAGATTTTTTACGGTGACCTTCCTGAATCCTCCAACAGAGCCGGTACCCAGCTTAAACCCGCTGGCACTGGATCTCAGCGTACAGTTTTCTACAAGTATATCTTCACAGCTGCCGGCGCTGATCTCCGATTTCAAACAAATCGCATCATCAGCGGCATTGAAAGAGCTATTGCTGATCCTTACTTTTTTGGAATCTACGATATCAATACCATCATTATTCCAGTAACAAATACTGTTGACAGTCATGCTGTCAATCACTACACCCTCACATTCTTTGTAATTCTGTACCCATGAAGAGGCGTTTTTGAGGGTGATACCAGTGACGCTGACATCTTTACAGCCCTTAAAATAAATGAGATTGGTGCGGTTGTCCTCTCCGGGGCGTTTTGCCAGCCATTCATGATCCCGGATCTCGCCGGCGCGTAAAAGCAGCAGCGTGTTTTGCACCAGCTCCCTGCCTTGTCCGTCGATTGTTCCCTTCCCGCTGATGCGTATATGATGTTGCCCAACAGCAGAAATGATTGCCATTTTACCAGCGGTGTAATCATTACGTTTGGCACTTCCCCACAAAATTGCATTTTTTTCCAAATGCAGCTCCACATTACTTTTAAGAACCAGGGGCCCGCTGAGGTAATTGCCTTCCGGTACCGTTACGATTCCACCGCCACTTGCAGATGCCTGGTCTATCGCCTCCTGAATAATTGACGCGTTGTTAAAATCAAGTCCTGTTCTGGCGCCGAAGTCTTTTATATTCAAACGTTTTTGAGCAATTGCAGGTATACTGAAAGTAATATATAACAGTATTAAAAGTTTTGTCTTCATATCGATTTCAATATGGTGATTTATCTATTAATTCTCAATTTTCATTTAAAAACAATACCGTTGGCGTACATGTTAACTAAAGATAGATTCAGAAACCGTGAAAAAACTCCTTCTCTCCTTCCTTGTCCTCTTTGCATCGCTATCGTCCTATGCCCAAATCGGGTTTGAACAATTATTACAAGCCGGTCCTTCTGATGCAGCCAGACTGGTCAGTGCCTATGGAGATCCTCTTTTTAAAGGATTTGGACTCGGAATGAACAGCGGCTGGACCAACACCGCCAAGACAATGGGGTTTTTACGTTTCGACATCAGGGTGACCGGAACTGCTGTAGTTGTTCCTCAATCGGCACGCTCATTTGATGTCACAAAAATCGGGCTCTCCAATCACCTGCAACCTGCAGATCCTGCGAATGTGATGTCGCCTACGTTTAGTGGGAACACAGGAAACAACGGCCCTCTCATGAACCTCTTTGATGACTTCGGAAACAAAATCACATCATTTGATTTGCCTCCGGGTGTGTTACGGGGATTTGTACCCTCACCGCAGCTTCAGGTAACATTGGGGCTGGTCCTGAATACCGATGTTACGGTGCGCTGGGCCCCTAAGATTACCTTGAATAATGATTTTGGATCTGTATCTACCTACGGTTTCGGAATCAAACATAACATCATGGACGACATTGCCGGCGGCGAAGGAGACCGTAAACCTTTCGATCTGGCCTTCGCGCTGAGCTACAACAGGGTGCAATACGAAAAGGGGCTCAACTTACAGCCTCTGGAGGGTTCAGTGCCTAAAGATCCTGAACAGGTGAAGGATTTTAGCAACCAGGCAGTATATGGCAACTTTGATAATTATCTGGTACAGATGATACTTTCCAAACAGCTGTCTTTTTTCACGCCATATGTAGCTGTGGGATACAACACTTCAAAAACGGAGTTTGGTATCAAAGGGAATTTCCCTATTCCAACGGGAGTTTCGGGCGACCAGCTGTCTTACACTACCTATACCGACCCTGTTAACATAGACCTGACGCATGTAAAGGGCTTCCGCGCAGACATGGGTTTTCAGCTTAAATTCCCGGTACTGACTATTTTTGCTTCATACGGTTTGGCAGAACGATATTCACTGGTAAATGCAGGTATAGGCATTGGTATCTAAGTAGATTTATTTTATTTTTGGTTATCAACCCGACCACAAAATAAACTAATGAAAAGACTATTAACAATACTTAGCTTTTGTCTGGCACTTACCCTGCAGATGAATGCACAAACCTACACTCCTTCTGCCAGCAACCTGTCTGCAAGAAACACTTTTCAGGACCTCAAATTCGGCCTCTTTATTCACTGGGGCATTTACAGTGAACTGGGCCGGGGCGAATGGGTGATGAACAATGACCATATCGCTTACAAAAACTATAAAAGGCTGGCAGATTTTTTTAACCCGCAGTCTTTCAGTGCGCGCGACTGGGTAAAGTTTGCGAAGAGTGCTGGTATGAAATACATTACTGTTACATCGAGGCACCATGATGGCTTCAGCATGTTCGGCACCAAAGAATCGCCCTATAACATTGTGGATGCAACACCTTACAAAAAAGATCCGCTGATGGGGCTGGCGAAAGAATGTGCCAAAGAGGGTATACAGCTTCATTTCTATTACTCGCTGCTCGACTGGGGCCGTCCGGATTATGCCTTTGGCAGCAGGATTGTTGATGGCAAACCCATTGATGGCGACTGGGATAGTTATATCTCCTTTATGAAAAAGCAGCTTACGGAGCTGATCACCAGATATCCCGGCGTAAAGGGCATCTGGTTTGACGGTCATTGGGAACGCAAAACGGCCAACTGGCATTATGATGAGATCTACGGCTTAATCCACAAGCTGAACCCGGCGATCCTTGTAGGTAACAACCACCACCTTGAACCTAAACCAGGAGAAGATTTTCAAATGTTTGAAAAGGATCTTCCGGGAAATAACCTGACCGGATTTAGCGGTGAGGCCAAAATTGGAGAGCTGCCCCTGGAAACCTGTGAAACGATCAACAAAAGCTGGGGCTTTGATCTTTCCGATAACAGCTACAAATCTTCGAAACAACTGATCCACTACCTCGTAGGTGCGGCAGGAAGAAACGCGAATTTCCTGCTCAACATCGGCCCGATGCCGGATGGAAAAATACAGTCTGAGTTTACCGATACCATGGCAATCGTAGGTAAATGGATAAAGCAGAATGGCGAGAGTATCTATGGTACACGCGGAAATGTGATTGCTCCGCAGCCCTGGGGAGTGATGACACATAAAAACAAGACTTCGTATGTTCATATTTTAGTCTGGCCACAGGAGAACTACATTTTTATTCCTAAACTAAAAGGAAAAATCAGCAAGGCAGTATTGCTGGGTACAAAAACGGCAGTTAAGTATAAACAGCAGGACGAAGGTGTTTTTGTATACCTGGATGGGGTTAAATCACTTCCTTATGATACCATTATACAACTCTTATAGGAAATGACACGAAGTGTTATCTGACGGGAATTAAAATACCCCTTTATTGGGGATATTTTTTCAGTGAGAGAAATCTCTCTTTTGTAATGAACATCAATGCACCAAGATGAAATAAATCATCCCGGGCACATTTATGCATCTTATAAAAACAGATAAAATCATGAAATTCTCAAAAAAAAACCTCTCTCTACTTCAGCTGTCAGCGGTTGCCTTGCTGGTAGGTACAGTAATTATCGGCAGCTCATTCAGGAATGACACTGATCTTCTATCACTGAAGCAAGCCAAAGTAAAAGTCATCAATGGTATTTTTAATAATCCGGCATACGTGATCAAAGTGAACGGCAAAGTGCTGAGCAGCACCCCGCTGGCTTACAGGAAATCAACAGCATACACAGCCATCCCCTCAGGAAGCCAAACGCTGACTGTAACGGAACAGGGAAGTAAAAATGTGATCCTGAGCAGTAAGCTAAATGTTACAGCAGGCAACAGCGCATCCTTTTATCTGGTGCCTGAAACTTCAACATCTAAAGCTACTGGTCTGCTGATTCCGGATGACCTGGCTACCATTGCCCCTAAGAAAGCCAAGATACGTTTTGTAAACCTGAGCCCGGATGCCGGCAGCCTGGACCTGCTGATCAATGGTAAAGCAGTAGCCTCAACCGTAGGTACTGAATTTAAGGAATTCTCTGAATTCGTGGAAATTGAACCTGTTGCAGGGGCTACTTTCGCTCTCAGGGAAACCGGCACAAAAAATATTGTGGCAACCAATAAAAATGTGAGTGTTGCCGAAGGCCAGTTTACCACGCTGTGGGGAGTAGGTACCAAAGGAAAGGTTGCCGCTCAGTCGGCAGCTTCACAACTGGCACTGGGCGTAATCGTAAACAAGCCTGCACAGTAATCAGAACCAAATATAATCCCGATAAGCAGGTCATCTATGATTATAGATGGCCTGTTTCTTTTAGTGCAATAATGGTCTGGCGTAAACTCTGGTTGAGGCCGCTTTTCAGGATGTATCCCGAAGCTCCCGCCTGCAGCAGTTTAGAAATCCGTTCCTCATCTTCAAAGACTGTCTGGATCAGAATATATATGTGGGGCAGCGCTTTTTTTAAGTTCCTGAGCATGGCCGTATCATCGATCCCGGCCATTTCGATATCCATCAGTATCACATCTGGCCGGCACTGTGACACCTTTTCAAGTAAATTGCCGGCCATGCCGAAAGTGCCCACTATTTCAAAGATAGGGTCTGTACTTAGAAGCAGAACAATGCTGTTCCGAATGTTTTTGTTATCATCAAAAATTGCTATACGAGTCCTCATGTCGTTGGTTTAATTATATGATAAATACGTTAATTCTATTTTATTCTAAGCAGCAGACGAATGGTTGTTCCTAAACCAGGGGCACTCTGTACAGAAAGTTTTGCCTTTAACTCTTCCGCACGTAACCTGATATTATTCATCCCGTTCCCTCCCATTGAACCTGTTACATCGCCACTATAATCGGCATCCGATACGAAACCAATACCATCATCCCGGATCTCCACCTCAATCATATCATTGTTGACCTTCAGCTCCACCTCAATATTTTTACAATCGGCATGTTTGATCGCATTGTTTACCGACTCTTTTAAAATCAGATAGAGATTTTTGCGGATTGCAGTAGTAGCGATATTCTCCTGGATCTTCGCATTATGCTTAAAGCTGAAGTTGATGTTTTTCACCTTACATAGAGGCCGGGCAAAGTTTTCAACCCTTGAAATAATGCTGTTCAGATGGTCGTTCTTGGGGTTGATTGCCCAGACAATATCTGCCATATCATTGATCATCTCATTTGCCGTAAGGCTGATCGTTTCCAGGATGTTCTGCAACTGATTTGCTTTCTCCTGTCCCTGGTAAATTCGTGCCACCTCACTGTACACAGAAATACTGCTCAGGGTAGAGCCAATCTGATCATGGAGGTCCTGCGCAATACCATTCCTGATCGCCTGCTGCTCCAGCAGATTATTTACCCGATACTGGTAGAGGAAGTAAGCGATGGTGGAGATCAGGAAAAGAATCAGTACCGGGAACCACCATGTTAACCAGAACGGAGGATTAATTACAATTTTAACCGATTTATAATTCAGCCGGTCGTTATCTTTCCAGTTGCTGGCCTTTACCTTAAATGTGTATGTGCCGCCCGACAAATTGGAGTAATTGGCAAAATTGCGCTTACCAGCCCTGATCCATGATTTATCTGCCCCCTCCAGCATATAGGAATAGGTGACATTATCGCCGGTGTATTCCGGAGCCGAAAATTCTATAGAAAAAAAGTTCTGTGAGTAATTCAGAACAATAGTTTTGAGATTGAGCCAGTGGCTGTACGAACGGTTAAAGATTTTGAAATCTGTAAAAAACACCTCCGGATCATGAACTATCCGCGCAACCTTCACGGGATTAAAGGTGATGAAGTAATTGATCCCTGCAGCATAGAGGTTGTCTTGCCTGTCTTTGTAAATATATCCCCTCAAGCCCTCAGAGCTTTGCAGACAGGGCAGCTCATAGCTGGAATAGATTTTTGAACCTACCTCATATTTATGAATATGCCCGTTGCAGACCATCCATAAATTATTGCTGCGATCGGATTGTATGCCCTCAATGAGATTCGCAGATTCACCGATATGCGTAATTTTACCTTCTTTAGTGTTGAAGAAGTTTAATCCACCACCATAGGTGCTGATCCAGAAATTGCCCTTGCCATTGTCGAGGATATCAGATACATGATCACTACTGAGTGAATACTTGTTTTTAACCTCGTTGGAATAATATTTTATGGGTAGTGAGGCCCTGCCCCCTGCCCAGTTCCCCAGTCCGGCCTTATAGGTAGCCAGCCAGGTATGACCGCCCTGATCTGCATACAATTTACCAATCAGGTTATCCCTGATATCGAATCTGCTGAGGATATTTTTGGTGGTGTCAGATCTTGAAATCCATCGCTGCTCCCTGAGATCATAGTAGGCGAGAAAATGCCCGAAGGGTGACACCAGAAGCACAGGATGACGGTCGATGGTATCCCTCACGATAGAAACAATTCTGGAACTGAACAACTTGCTCATGACAGGATCAGCATCTGTATTTGGCAGCGGCGTTACGGTATTGGATTCCTGATGATATTTAAACAGCGTATAGTCTGTACCGATATAAAAGGTTTTGTCCTGATCAATAAAAAACTTTGTTACTGCTAATTTCTGGTTTTTGTAAACCAGCATCCTGTATTGAAAGGTGGTACTGCCTGCCTCACGGGTAAAAATACCTTCATTGGTGCCGATCCATAATTTCTGATGTTCATCCTTATAAAAATCGTAGATTATCATGTTTTTATCATTGGCATTTGGCAACCAGTGCTGTTCAAAGGAGGCAAAAAGAGGATTGTACTTGTTCAATCCATTATCGGTTCCTACCCATACAACGCCATTACGGTCAATATACACCACGTTGGTATGGTCATTGGTAATCGTTCCCTCCACAAAGGGACGGTGTCGCAGTTGATGAACCTGCTTTGTACTGCGGTTATACACAGATATACCGGTATTCCTGCCGGCCATCCATACCTGCCCCTGATCATCTTCAGCAAAGGATACCATCTCATCCGCAGGAATACCTGCAGGAGCATCTTCAGGATGGCCGCCCAGTGCCAACTGATTGCGGGGACTGTAACGGTATACCTTATTATCCCAGGAGCCCAGCCAGAAGGCATTGGTTTTATCCTTAAATATAGCTGTTACGGTATTGTGAGGCAGTTTAGCATATAAGTCGGCATAACGCTCATCTTCCTTGCAGGCCAGCGTACGGGTATTGATCTGCAGCAAACCTCTTCCTTCTCTGCCCACCCAGAGGGTATCATGATCGAGTGCAAATGAGCGGATAGCCCATGAGCCTTCATCATTAATTGGCGGATCAAACTTTTCTGTTCTTTTATTAAACCGTACTGTAAACTTATGACTGGTAGCCAGCCATAGATTGCCCTGTCTGTCTTCGATAATCTTGTTGATCCCATTCTCGGGAATACTCCCGGGATTATTGACATCGTGTTTATACTGTTTAAACTGCTTGAGAGGAGCCTGCCTGTAATCGTATCTGGTGATGCCCCCATCTTTGGTAGCAATCCACAGTACCCCGTTTTTGTCTTCACAAAGATCTGTGATGATGTTTCCTGAAAGACCCGAAGATACATTTGGGGTACTTCTGAAAACACTGAAATACCTTCCGTCATAGCGGTTTAACCCATCCTCGGTACCGATCCACATAAATCCGCGTTTATCCTGAAGAATGCAGTTGATCTTTTTATGTGACAAGCCTTGCTCAGTACCTATTTTCGTGAAATATGGACCAAAATTTTGTGCTAACACAGTATTAGACAAAAGGATGCCAATAAAAAAAAGTCTCAGATACATGGTAAATATAGCCCTGGAGGATCATTAAAAATATTGGGAAAATTAGAAATTATTTAAGGGGGGATCTATCCCCTTTAAAGGGGATATTCATAATTTCATAGTCATAAAACCCTGTATGGGGCCAAATATCTCTGCCGGAAATATAAAAGCAATGCAATTGCATTTACATTTGCAGCATGAAATCATTTACAAAACATGACAGATTGGATCACCTGGGGATGGCAGCTTCTATTGCATGTGCGATACACTGTGCAGCTTTGCCCTTAGCGATCACAGCCTTGCCTCTGCTAGGACTTGAATTTCTGGCAAACAGCTGGGTAGAAATTGTGATGATTTGTCTTTCCCTGGTAGTAGGCGTTGTATCACTTCGCCTCTCCTATCCGAAACACCAAAAGGCTTTACCTGTTTTGGTATTGGTGCTGGGATTTCTGCTGATTGGAGTGGGGCATTTCGTATTTGAAGAGCTGGAGGCGGTAATGATACCGCTCGGAGGATTTACAATTGCAGCTGCCCACCTGTTAAACTGGAGGTACAGCCGCAGTTGCAAACATCAGTAATTTATTTTGTCTGGTAATTTCCAGAGATTTTCACTAGTCTGTCCGGGTAGTTAGTGATGATACCATCCACTCCCAATGCCACTAAAGCTTCCATATCCTTCACTTCATCAACAGTCCATGGCAGGATCTGCATTTTCTTCGCATGTACCTTCTCTACCATCGCTTTGTCAACAGAGGTGTAATATGGACTGTAAATGTCTGGTGTAAAACCCAATTTTTGCAAGTCTGCATCTACCCCACCTTTTCCGTAAGCCAGAATTGCCTGTTTAACCTTTTTCAGACCAGCTGAGTCCAGCCCCTGTTTCTTCAACTCTGAACTGAGATCCATCTTTCCGAAAGCCAGCAGTGAAAGCCTGATTTTAGGTTCAGTTTTATGCAGGATCTGCAGTGTTCTGATATCGAAAGACTGAATGGTTAAACGTTTGCCCAGATTTTTTGTACGTAATACGTCCATCATCGTGTTCACAAAAACATCCGGTTTTGGATTGTAAATACCATCTCCTGCAGGAGATATTTTTGTTTCAATGTTATAATAAACAGGCTTCAGCTTATTCTTTTTCACATATGTTTCTACACTGTCAATCAGATCGCCCAATAGTGGCCTGTAAGTTTTCATTTTTACCTGCTGCGGGAAATGCGGGTGTGGTTTGCTGCCTGCATCAAAGCGGCTGATACTGTCGTACGTCATTTTGTACAGTGCCATTCCCATCTGCTCTTCCTTACTGACATCAGAACCATCCGGTTTACGCATGAAGTCTGAGGCCATGTAAGCATCGTGAGAAACCACAACTTTGCCATCGCTGGAAATTACCACATCTAGTTCCAGTGTTTTTACACCCAGCTTTACACCATTCAGCATAGCAGCGATGGTATTCTCCGGCATCAGCCCCATACCGCCGCGGTGTCCCTGGACATCTATTTTTTGTTGTCCGAAAGCAGTTCCTGCAAACAGGACCGCCGCACTCATAGTAAGTATTGATCTTTTCATCGTTCTTAGTTTTGGCCGCTAAACTAATGAACATCCTGTTTGACACAGGTTAAGGAAATATTAAATCATCAATATATGATTAGGCATAAAAATTGAATCAGCTGAGATGTTACCAGATTTTAGCCGATGTTCAGAAATTATAAGATTGATAAACTACAGACCAATGACTATCCCAGAATTTTGCAAGTGTGGGAAACCTCCGTTCGCGCCAGCCATGATTTTTTAAAAGAAGCCGATATCCAGGTTTATAAGTCGGTAATCAGTGATACGTACCTTGATGAGCTCCGCTTATTTGGTATACACGACGATCATCAGCTTCTTGGATTTATCGGGGTTACTGATGTTTCCATAGGCCTGTTATTTGTGCTGCCTGAGACGCATGGAATGGGCATCGGCCTTGCACTGATCAATTACGTTTATCAGCACTTGCACATTACAGAGGTAGATGTTAATGAACAGAACACTAAAGCCTGCGATTTCTACAGGCACCTCGGCTTTGAAGTCACAGAGCGTTCTGCCAAAGATGCTATCGGAAAGCCTTTTCCTATACTGTCCATGAAACTTGGAGGTCCGTTTTAATCCAGCTTCAGTTTAAAGATCAGCGGCCAGTTCTTTCCGGTCACATATAAAAGCTGATGGGTCTTGTCCCATGCAATCCCGTTAAGCACACTATCTTCAGATTTTGGTGTGTAAGCCGGAGCGTATTCAGAAAGTAAACCGAAGCAGTCAATGGTTGCCACCACCTTGCCGGTCGCAACATCTACCTTTAATATCTTTGTAGTCTGCCATTTATTGACATAGATAAACCCATCAACATATTCAAGCTCATTCAGGTTATCTACGGTGCCCAGATCATCGGTCACCTGAATTTGCCCGACTACAGCGAATGACTGGGGGTCAAGCTTATAAATAATGGAACTGCCTACACTAACATAGAGATTTTTACCATCATTGGTCATTCCCCAACCTTCATAAGGCCACTTGAAAGTACCCACGCTTTTGCTCAGGTCGTTTAGATTATAGACATAAGCGATATGGTTTTGATAACTAAGCTGAAACAGCTGGTTGCCCAAAATCGAAATTCCCTCACCATATACTGTTTTATCCTTCATGGGATATTTCTTCTGTACTTTTCCTGTAGCGGTATCAGCAATAGAGATAAATGAATTTTCTAAGGTGCCGGTACCTTCATATAGTTTGCTGCCCTTGAGTTCAAAACCTTCAGTATAGGCAGCTGTATCGTGGGGCAAAGTACCCGTTACCTTGTAAGTCAGCACTTTCGGAGCGGGGTTACTGTCTGCAGTGGCAGCAGTGCTTTGTGTTTCTGATTTTTTATTCTGGCAGGAAAGAAGGGCAAAAAAAGCTACCCCAAGCAAAAGGCTATATTTTTTATACATGATATGCTGATCTCAACGTGTGTAAAACCTGGGAAATATATCAATATTATCTGATATTGTTGTGGAGGGGCAGGGAGAAACAGAAGGTAGAACCGATGTTTTCTTCACTCTCTACCCATATTTTACCACCTTCCTGCCTGATGATTTCAGCAGAGATAAATAATCCAAGTCCCATACCCTGATAAGAATATGCCTCTGCAGTACTCACCCTGTAAAACTGGTCGAACACCCGCTCAATATTTTCCTTGCTGATGCCAATCCCAAAGTCCTGTACGCTAAAAACTACGTCGGTACTGCGCTGTGCGGTAGTAATTAAAATCCTGTCCCTGTCCGGAGAATATTTTATTGCGTTAGAGATCAGATTGTTCATCACCTGGCTGATCCGCATTTTATCGCAAAAAATATTGCCCATAAAACTAAGATTCGTCTCGATGGCATGTTTGTTTTCCTGAAAATCCATATCCCGCAAATTATCGGTTACGATTTCATTAAAGGAATAATAATCGCGTTTGAAGTCCAGTCTGCTGTTGTTGATCTTACTAACATCCAGCAAATCTTCCAGCAAAATGGTGAGTTTGCCCACTTGTCCGGTGAGCCGTGTCATCATATCTGCCTTTTGTAAGTCACCCTCCTTTTTGAGCATCCTCTCCAGCAGTTGTGCATAGGCTTTGATGCTGGTAACAGGGGTTTTTAATTCATGACTGGCAATACTCAGGAAGTTATCTTTTTGGTATTGCAGCTTACGCTGTGCTTCAATCCCAGCAGTTTCTTTGGTAATATCTGTGACGATGCCCGCAAAGTGCTGTATCGTTTTAATATCCTCATACAAAGCTTTACCTACAAAGTGCAGCCACTTGATTCCCTGATCCGGGGTAATGATTCTGAAGCGGCAGTCACAACTCCCGTCGCTGTCAGCATGGAAGGTGTTCATGAATGAATTGTATACCTCTCTCACATCATCGGGATGCACATTCTGGAGGACTTCCTCGAATGACAGTCCCCCTTCTTCGCATAGACCGAAAAGCTGCTGCCCAAGAGCATCCAGAAAGAGATAATCATGTGACAGGTCGAAGTTCCAGGTACCGATAGCTGCTGACTGCAGGGAGAAGTTAAGGCGTTCCTCTGATGCTGCGATCTTTTGCTGGGCGAGAACCAACTCAGTTACATCTGTAGCGGAGTGGATAATGCCTTCTATATTTCCGTTGACATCCCTCAGCGGGCTATAGGTAAAATCATAGTAGAATGTTTGCAACAAACCATTTACCTCCAGAACTGCTGCGGCTGCTTTGGCTGAGAAAGCTTCGCCGGTACGGTATACATTTTGAAGAAGGCTGATAAAAGGCTGTCCCTCAAGCTCAGGAACAGCCTTAACAAGGCTTTTACCAATGACAGAACTGTCTTTACCCCAGAAACCAATCATTGCCGGGTTAGCCATTACAATTTCCATATCCAGCCCACTGTATATAGCTGTAGCACCAGGAATGTTCTCAAACAATATCCTGTATCTCTCCTCTGCATTTCTCAGTTCCGCCCGAATGTTTTCCATAACCATATAACAGTCTAATCAGTAATAATTCAACCCTATTTACTAAATGTTCTTAGGGTTGTAAGTACCGTTTTCCCTGTCATTGTTATAATTCAGTGCATCGTTTCCCTTCGCGTTGTCATCAACAGCTTTACCTTCCTCATTATCCGGTAATGGAGTTTCTTCATCAGAGTCATAAGTAGTCTCAAATCCAGGATCTACACTTGGGTTTTCAAATTCCAGTTCCTCTTCTTCATCACCGTCAGGTCTGTTATCATTCAGCTTTTCATTCTCCGGATATTTATTGATGTCTTCCATAGTTTTGAGGTTTTGTGTTATACTGCTTTGTCTGGCATTGCGGGTATAACAACTGTTTCATCCTATAGTTTGAAGATAAAAAAAAATGAATATCTGACTGCAGTTTTATTTAATGGCCACTATGGTATAATTGATTCCAACCGGGTTGTTTTTCACCTGGCAGATCAACGGAAATTGCGGGTCGTTTAATATCCACAATTCTCCATGTTCTTCAACTCCCATCACATGCAGCACATCCAGTTTACGGTCACCAGCTTTAAACACTGCTTCCGCTCCGTCATCTTTTAACACGTAAGTGGTTTGATTATACACAAACTTTCCATCCTTTTTTAATGCGCTGAAAGCATTTTTTGAAATCACTGCAAAGGTTTCATCATCCGCAAGCCGCAGTACTGATGAAGCTGCCGGCTGCACAAAGTTGAGCTTGCTTCCATTCTGGAAACCCTCTTTAGAAACGAGGTAGCTGCCCGTAGCAAGTCCCCTCAGGTTCCAGTCGAGCTGCACACTGTCCCTAGCAGATTTTACAGTCATGCCGATAGCTACAGTTTGTCCGTAGAGGAAAAACTTATAATCCAGCTTTGTACCAACCGTGATAGTTGGCTGTTGTGCGGATGCTGTAGCAGACAGTACAATCAGCATCAAAAGATATATTATATTTCTGATCATGGTTTAAGGCTTAAAGGTGGAAGAATCCTGGTGCCCCAGGCTGAGGGTTTGGCATCCATCTCCAAAACGAGTTCCCCGCCATTCAGAATATCCTCATGTTCTATCCATGCCTGGTTAAATACTTTGCCATTTAATCTGGCAGATTTGATATACACATTTTTTTCCGACAAGCCATTGGCGGTGACTTTAAAATCCTTCCCATTCTCCTGATGGAAGACCGTTTGTCTCAGCAGGGGTGAATTGATGAGGTAGTAAGATTGCCCGGCGTTCGGGTATAAGCCGATCATATGAAATGCCAGCCATGAAGACATCGCACCGGAATCATCATTTCCGGGGAGGCCGTTACGGCTGGTATTATAACTCGCCCCGATGATCTGCCTGATGCGCTCCGAACTCAGGTCCGGCCTTCCTATCCAATGATAAAGAGTCGGCGTCAGGAAAGAAGGTTCATTGGCTACATTATAGAATTTTTTATCAAAAAAAGTATCCAGCCTTTTTCTGAAGGCAGCATTGCCACCGGATTTCTGAATCAGGGCAGGAATTTCATGCGGGATGCTGAATGAATATTCCCAGGAGGTACCTTCATAGAAAAAGCCGCACCAGTGACAGGCATACCAGGGAGTTTCACGGGTCAGAGGCGTATAAATATAAGTCGGGTGCTGAATTTCTGAATTACCATAAGGAATAGTATCCAGCCATTTGCCTTCAGCATTTTTAGGAAGGATAAATCCCTTGGAACCTTCATGGGTATAATCATCACGCCAGAGGTTTCTCCAGTTG
The DNA here is from genome assembly GCF_026239695.1 of Pedobacter sp. MC2016-15. Classification (GTDB taxonomy): domain Bacteria; phylum Bacteroidota; class Bacteroidia; order Sphingobacteriales; family Sphingobacteriaceae; genus Pedobacter. Next base: position 183,250 of record NZ_JAPIVS010000006.1, read on the forward strand.
GCCGACTGCCTGATAAAGCGGTCATATATTTTCTGACGCTTAAGACCTTTCGCAACGGTAGCGATGTTATAATCATTATAGGCATAGTCTACGGTACGGTTACCAGATCTCACCACAGAAAAAGGCACATAACCAAGCCTGTTGTATTCCGTTAAGCCACCCCGGCCTTCCTGTTCTTCATTTCCACCCGGAGGCACCGTAGCGTCTTTGAGCATAGCTTCAAGACCCAGCTCATAATCGATTCCTTCCAGCTTTTTTACAAAAGCATCAGCGATCAGCACTTCGCCATGTGAGCCACCCTGCGTTCTGCCGTTGGCATTCCCGCTTCTACCATCAGGCAGGTAACCATCATGTTTGTAGATATCGATCAGCGCATTGACAATCTCCACTTCCCTTTTGGGAGAGATCAGCGTAATCAGCGGGTTTGAAGTCCTGAAAGTATCCCATAACGTATAAAAATCATCATAGTAAGGCTGATCGTTTGTCCACATCGGGTTCTCCCCCGTACGGTTTACCGGCATCAGCATGGTATGATACAAGCCCGTATAGAAAAGCTGTTGCTGGGTTGTGCTGGCCTTTGGATCTATTTCAATACGACGGAGCAGTTCTTCCCATTTGTTTTGCAAGCCTGTGAGCACCTGATTGAAATCCCAGTCGGGAATCTCCTGTGTAATATTAGCTTTAGCTTTAAGCGAACTCAGGAAAGAGATCCCGATCTTCATGTTCAGCTGTGTTGCGCTCCCTCCTATACCCAGCAGCAATCCTGTTTTCTCATTGCTGTCAAACTGAACTGCCACATTAGGAAACAATTTTTGCCCTTTCCAACTGGTGTAAGAAGTTACGGGCTGGTCTAAAACTGCATAAAAATAAACCGTATAAGCCCTTCCATTGTTCCAGCCGGCACGGATGCGACTGTAGCCACGGATTTCTGTCGGGGATACCAGTTCGATCTCTGAGCCTACAAACTGCTGTGCTTCCCGGGCATCAGGTACGGGCTGCTCGCCAAGAAAGAAACCTGCATCTATTTTCAGCGATTTTTGTGCTGCTGCAGGATAGCTGAACTTGTAAAAAGCGGCTTTGTCAGCAGTAGTAATTTCCGTTTTAACCTGGTTTTTTTTGAGCAGTACGCTGTAATAACCCAGTTTAACGGTTTCATTTTCGCGCATGGAGGATTGTTCCTGACTATCCAGTGCACCTGTAAAGGGCATCACCTGGATATTGCCATACTTGGGTCCGCCGCCTGTTCCACTGACATGAAGCTGACTAAATCCTGTAACCGCTACAGGTTCAGGCAGCCAGCCACTGTTGGGTGCAGTACCGCAATCAGGCGAGGGTTTTACCATCCCGAAAGGATAAGAAGGACCAATGAAGATCCTTCCGAGGCCCTGAGAGCCAATCATCGGGTCTACAAAAGTGTGATGTTTTTCCTGTGCTTTTCCTGGAACAGTCCAGAGCAACGCAGCAAGAAGAATGGTGTTTAATGCCTGGTATTTCAAACTCTAGTTGTTAAATAAGGGATTTAATCTAAAATATTTTCCGTCTTTGAAGCTCACCTCATAGTCAGATTTAAAATGCGTACTTTTCTGATAGTAGTCTGTCGTGATGATCTGGGCACCTGAAACACAGGCAGCGTCAAATGCTGAGCGGTCATTCCTTCTTGCTTCCTGTGTATCTGAATCAGCGCGTGTACGGATGATATATCCCTTTTTTACCAATCCCGGAATTTCAGGACTTTTGGCATTGTTGATAATCATCATTGCCGCTTCAGGTCTGCCGGCAACAGCATTGGCAAACATCGTTCTGCCTTTCAGGGAAGGGTGATTTTTGATATAAAGTTCCATCTTCTCCCCTTTCTGATCAAACATAAAGATAAACTTGCCCCTTGCGGCTTTCAGCGCCGGCCAGTTGTCATGCAGTACAGCATCCTCAAGTGTTTTGTATTTGCCGCGTACCTGATCAGGAGTGATCACTTTACCTTTACCCAGGGTCTTCAGGATCACCTCATCCAGCTCATCGAAAGTCTCAGCAGTAAACTTCTCCGGAGCACTGAAGCCCTCACCTTTCATGATATTATCTTTTGCTTCGAGCGTGATAAAGATTGGCGTATGATCAGGATTTGCATCAGACCATTTCTTCAGCTTTTCCAGGCCACCTTTGAAGGTGAGGAAATCACTGCGGAAATCGAGGTCCTGGATATGGAAAACCTTAAATCCCGGAGCATTCATTTCCTTCTCCACATCATAAGGCGCCTGATCTTTGGCCCAGTCGAGCCCCCTCGGGTGTGCATACTTTCCCCCTTTGGAATCTGCATACACATCTATCTCCAGGTTTCTCAATCCTTTGTCCAGTTGTGCGGTAACAGGTATGTGTTCATAGTCGATTCTGCTGGCCGAAACCGAATCTTTCATACTGAATGTTTTAAACAAATGCGGATCAATAGCAACCTTATAACTGTTGTGTGAACCGATCACCTGTATTTTGTTGATAGGAAGGTTTTCACCATCGCCGGGTGCAAATGCAGAAAGCGCAAAAAACAGCGTTGCGCAGGATAGGGATTTTAACATAAAAATTTGGTTTAAAATAGAAACAGCCGGTACTGGACCGGCTGTTAAGTTTGAGATTAATAACCTGGGTTTTGTTTCAGGTTGGTATTGAGTCTTAATTCTGAAGTTGGTACAGGATAGATTCTCTTTGTAGTGCTCTTATCCATTGTCAACACATCATTTTGTAAAGGATATTCTGTTTCGAACTGTCCGTAGCGGATCAGGTCATTTCTTCTCCATGCTTCCCATGAAAGTTCTCTCGCTCTTTCATCCAGGACGCTTTGCAGCGTAACTGTTGTTGCTAAAGGTGCACCAGCTCTGGTACGCACTTTATTGACCAGGCTCAGCGGAGTTTGTAAATCGCCGTTTACTGAAGTAGCAGTAGCACCACGCAGGATAGCTTCAGCCTTCATCAGCATCACGTCGGCAAGACGTAAGAAAGGCATATCATTGCCATTCAAGCGCGTTGCCTGGATCGCATTTACATCCGGCCAGTATTTTACGGAGCGGATACCTTTCGCCTGATCGGCTACTGTATTACCCACATCCATTGGTTTACCTGGTTTAAGGATCAGGTCTCTGGTGAGTTCGATCTGTGTAGTTGTTCCTGCAATAAATACAGGTTTAGTCAAGTCTGGTTTCCTGTTGGCATCCGGAGCATACTGTTTACCGATCAACCAGAATGAAGTACGGATATCGTTGGTCAGGTTAAACCTGTCATAGAACTCAGGAGTAGTACTCATAGAGATACTGAAACCAACACCCGGGATACCATATGCCGGAGCAAGCGCAGGGTAAAAACCAAACCTGGTGATCTGGTTACCAGGAATCTGCTGATCGTAAGGGATAGCGAAAATTGTCTCCGTGATCTGTGGACCGTTATTTACATCGAAAATATCAGAATATTTAGCGTCCAATGCATAGCTTGTATTTTTCAATACGCTATCAGCCATAGCTACTGCTTCAGGATATCTTGATCTGCCGGTATATACTTCAGCATTCAGGTACATTTTAGAAAGCAGCGCAAAAGCCAGTCCGCGTGTCGGTTTTCCATAGTACTGCACGTTATTGGAAGTAGTTTTCTGTGGCAGGTTTGGAATTGCTGCCAGTAATTCTTTCTCAATAAATTCAAAGACCTTATCTCTGCTTACTGTAGCAGGCAGTGCATTTGCAGGAACAGGGAAAGTTTCTATGATTGGGATATTACCATAAATATCCATCATCATGAAGTAGTACAGCGCACGCATGGTTTTCACTTCTGTAGTTCCTGCAAGTTTGATCGCATCAGATGAAGGCGCAACGGCAGTAGCACCGATCAGACGGTTACAGGTGTTAATCCCACCAAATCCCCATTCCCAAACGGTTTTCACGTTAGCGTGGTCAAAGGTCCAGGTATGGTAGTGTAATTGTCTGTACTGTCCACCATCATCAAAGTTACCGTCCCTTGCAGGCAGGATAGCTTCATCGGTAGACAACTCCTGCATCCTCCAGTAAGGTACTCCGTAGGATGAAGAAAGGTTTGAGTACATGGTACCATAAAAAGCTGCAAAATCTGCAGAGGTTACCGGGAAATTTTCTTTTACATATTGTGATTCTACATTCACATCCAGCTTGGTGCAGGATACTGCTGAAAGTAGTGCAGCGCATGCTGCTGTTAATAGATATCTTGTTTTCATTTGGTCAATATTTTGTTTTCATCTGTGATGAAGCTTGCATCAAATCCTCCTTTGATCTTTTGATGTTGATTTGATGCAGGTTTCATCTTGATAATGCTAAATAATTAGAATGATGCGTTAACACCGAAACTCAGCGTACGTGTTTTTGGGTAAAAATTGTTGTTGTCGATACCTGGTGTTGCTCCTCCCATATCAATCTCCGGATCAATTCCTGAGTATTTCGTGATTACGAATACGTTATTCGCAGAGAAATACAGACGGATGTTTTTGATGGTCGTAGATTTAGGTTTGATAGAGTAACCTAAAGTAGCGTTGTCCATACGCAGGTACGAACCGCTTTCCAGGTATCTGTCTGAGATCAGGTAAGCATTCACATCAGCAAAAGATTCAGTCAGGCTTGATCTTGGGATATTCTGCAGTTTTGCATCCGCAGGAGTGTTTAAACCTGCTGCTGTAGCATTCAGAATCTTGTTACCCAGTACGCCACGAACCAGGAAGTTTAAATCCCATTTTTTATAGTTGAAACTGTTGTTCCATCCATAGATAAATTTAGGCTGTGCGTTTCCGGCAATCTTCATATCTGTAGTTAAAGGCTGACTTGCGATAGTTTGTCCGGCAGCATTTACATAAGTACTGATACCAGCAGCATTTTTACCTGCGTAGTTCCACAGTTTGAAAGTACCTAAAGCTTCACCCGGCTGGATGATCTGGCTGTAGTTACCCGACTGTCCTTTACCACCTAACTGAGCGGTCTGGATGAAATCGATTTTGTAGATCGCATCAGAAAGCGCCTCAACAACGTTTTTATTGTGTGAGATATTTGGTGAAGTTGTCCAGCTGAAAGTTGGCGTTTTCACTGCTACGGCATTCAGCGTGATCTCAATACCTGAGTTTTTGATCTTTCCAACGTTTGCAGTAATCACGTTTGTAGGATATTGCGTTGTAGAAACCGCATACTGGTCATAGATTAGGTCAGATGTTTTCTTGATATAATAATCTACGGAACCCGTGATTCTGTTTTTGAATAAACCGAAATCAACACCAATGTTGCTGGTTGCAGTACTTTCCCATTTCAGGTCAAGATTCTCATTCCTAACAGGGCCAATCGCATTGCTGATCAGACCATTGTTATAAAATTTACTTCCGGCACCATAAACCAATAATGAAGAGAAGGCGTTGAAACCAAGACTGTTTCCTGATTTACCCCATCCTGCTCTCAATTTCAGGTCGCTCACTACTGGTACGCTTTTCATGAAATCTTCAGAGATAATTCTCCAGCCTGCAGATACTGCAGGGAATAATCCCCAGCGGCTGTTTAATCCGAAGGCCGATGAACCGTCATTCCTCAAGGAAGCGTTTAACAGGTATTTCTCGTTGAAATTGTACTGAGCCCTACCGTAGAAAGAGATCAGTCTCAATGTAGAGCTTACCAATGTCTGATCCAGGATCAGTTGGTTAAGTCCTGTAGGATTAGAGAGTGCAGGATTATTTGCACCTAACTGGTCATTTGAAAAACCTTGTGTTTGTAAACCAAAACCATCATTGGTTTTGTCTTCCTGCCATGAATAACCGGCAAGGAACTTCATGTTATGGTGACCTATTGTTTTATCGTAGTTGAAATATCCCTCAGCGATTTTGCTGGTGTTTAATACATCAGATCTGATAGCTACTCCGTTTGCATTTCTCGCTAATCCGGATTGGCTGTTTAAATAAGTATTATTGTTGTTCTGATCTTTTTGTGTTGATAAACTGGCAGTGAATTTTAATCCCTCCATAATGTTTACCTGTGCAGTACCGTTGATCAGTGTTTTTTCATTCTTGATTTTCACCAGGTTGTTATCAACCACAGAAAGCGGGTTACGTGTTCCGCTACCAGTTCTCAGGTAGTTTTCTTTGTAAGTACCATCAGCATTGAAAGGACTTACCGTAGGGAAAAAGAACAGCATGTTTGACAGAGCTGTAGTCTGAGAATACACATCTTTTCTGTTTGATGAACTATTTGAAATTGTAATCCCCAATTTCAGTCTGTCGTTAAAGAAACGCTGATTGAGGAATCCCCTGACGATGGTTCTCTGCAATGCCGTATTTTTGAGTACCCCCTGATTATCCAGGTAGTTGACACTGGCACCATAGTCAGAACTTTGTCCTGAGCCGCCGTAGGAAACGTTGTGGTTCTGAGAATAAGCCGTTCTCTGGATCAGGTCCTGCCAGTTGGTGTCAGAACCATCATCATCAAGTGCCGAAAGTGGCGCCTGTCCGTTATCGCTCAAATATTTACGCAATTCCGGCGCAGTTAACATATCATATTTACTGGATACGTTTTCAACAGCACCATAACCGCTGTAGGATAGTCTCGACTGTCCTGCTTTTGATTTTTTCGTCGTTACGATGATTACCCCGTTTGATGCTCTTGAACCATAGATCGCTGTTGAAGATGCATCTTTCAGGATGTCGATGGTTTCGATATCCGCCGGAGCCAGCAGATCGATTGAAGCTCCCGGAACTCCGTCAATAACGTAGAAAGGTTCCTGTGCAGCTCCTGTACGGAATGTGGATGGCCCCCTTAATGTTGTTGAAGGTTGTTTATTCGGGTCGCCACTCTTGGTTACGTTTAAACCCGCAACTTTACCCTGCAGCAACTGCGCAGGGCTAACCATCACACCCTGGTTGAAATCTTCTGAACCTACAGATACGACTGAACCGGTAAGGTCTTTTTTATTAGAACTACCATAACCAATTACGACTACGTCGTTAAGGGTTTTACTGTTTGCCTTCATGATCGGGCTTACATTTGTTCTGCTTCCCACAGGGATCTCCTGCGTTACTGTTCCAAGCATGATGAACACAAGAACATCCTGTGCATTGTTTACCCTGATTGAATAATCTCCATCCTGATTGGTGGATACAGCTGTGGAAGTTCCTTTTACCCTGACAGTAACGCCTGGTAAAGCTCCATTGGCCTCATCCTTTACAGATCCTTTTATAATTCTTCCACCTTGTTGTGCGAAGGCGCTCACCGATAACAACACGATCAGAATCAATGAAAAGATACCTTTCCATTGAGTTTGACTGGTTGACCGGGAAATTGGTGTGTAGTTTTTTTCCATAAATCGTTTTATTTAAGACCTTATAAATTTTGCACAAAGGTGTCCCTCGCAGTTTAAGATAAATCGGTTTAGATATTATCAAATTGTAAACAAAAGGGGCTCAATTACACTATTACGTTAATGAATGTTATCAGTGTATAAGGGGATCTTTATAGAAATGAGGAAGCGGGAAAGAGCTGATAATTTAATACAGAGGAAATATACAAAAATAGTTTTGATATAATCAACTGTCGCAGAAGAATAACCAGGAAGCAAATGAAGTAGCAGGACCGGGGCTTAATGAGAATCTTCTTCGGGGTCCTGCTTAGGGATTGGGTTAAAATCTGCATCCCAGATCTCATCTGCCACGTTGAATTGGGCATTCCGCAGCTGGCGCCTTTTATTGACGATATCATTTACATTCACAAAACCATCATACGGAATATGATCGTCTTGTTCCTGTTTTGATTTTTCAGCGTCGCTGTTAGGATCGGTTTGCATTGATAAATGATTTGCAGATACTGACCGTAAATATAAACTTAATATTTAAATAAGTTATAACGTATCCCCGCAAATCCTCTGATTCCCTGTAGTGGTGCATAATTATATTCCGTATCAAAGGTATACCCATTTGGATTGCTGACCGGATCTGCGGCAGTTTTATCAAAAGGATCAAATGCACGTATCAAAGCATATTTTGGTATAAAATTCAGGAGATTTTTTACGCCTGCATAGATCTCCAGCCCGCTGTCAAACTTCTTGGTAAACTGGATATTTGCCAGCGTAAACCAGGGTGAATATTCAGGACGGAAATCTTTGGGCTGTATGGGTAAACGCATCGGCCCAGTATAGACACCGGTAAGATCGACAACAAAATCGCCGGGAAAAGTATAGGAAACGAGGTAATTACCACTCCATTTTGGCGCATGCAGCTGAGCCGTTTTTTCAATTCCCGCACCATTGTCATCTACCTGGTATACATCAGACCAGGTAACTCCTGCCGATATCCGTAATGGCGAGTTAAAGGTCAGCTCGGTATTCATGGCTATCCCTCTCGAAATCGCATGCCCGTTGAGGTTGGCGTAAATAATCTTGTCGGGATCCTGATCAAAGTCGCCCGTAATTTTATTGGTGAAATAAGAATAAAACCCCGTCATATCCACATTTAACAACCCAAAGCCTGCAGGCACTTTCAGTACGTAGTTCAGGTTTCCGTTAAAAGAACGTTCAGGTTTCAGCTCTTCTGCAATCACCACCTGTCGCGCACCGGTAAGCGCCGCATGGTCTTCAGTAAATAAATTCACAACACGAAAGCCAGTTCCAAAGCTTGCCCTCAGCGTGTTCATCTGGTTTGGAGAAAATTTATAGGCCAGTCGCGGGGAATGTATGCTCCCGTGATTACGGTCGTAGTCGTAGCGGTACCCCGCCAGCAAGGTCTGCTTTTCTGCAAACTTCCATTCATCCTGGATAAATATTCCCGGTAAGGGCGTAGTTGCCGGCATATTATTAAAACCATTTGCAGATGCTGTAGCCGGCGTATTGTCATCATACCAGGTATAGCGGTAAGTGCCTCCGAGCAGCAGGTTGTGCTTTTTCCCCAGTTCCTTATCCCAGTACATTTGTGCAAAACCAACCTGCTGCGTAGCAATAAAGGGATTAAATCCGTAATACGAATTCTGGTGGTGCCAGTTATAGGATAGCTGGACCATGATCTTTTCCTTTACCGGTAGCTGGTACAGACCAATCAGCTCCCACCTGCGTGTATAGATGCTTTCCCCGTAAATACTATCAGATCCCCGGTAATCCTTATTCCAGTTCATCTGCCCACCCCAGCGGTCCTCGTTTACAAAACGTGCTGCCAGGCTGGCTTCCCTTTTCTCTTTCCGTTTAAAATTCCATTTGTTAAATAAGGAGATGCGGTGCTGAAGCGTTACATCCGTAAATCCGTCCCCATTGTTGTCTTTCGGCTGCTGATAATTGAAATAGTTTACCCCCAGCAAACTCTGGAATTTTTTACCACTGAATTTTACAGAGGCATCTACATTGTATTCCTGCCATGAAGTACCAAAAGCATCCACACTAAACAGAGGTGCTGTAACTGCATTTTTTGTAATCACATTGATCACGCCCCCCATTGCCTCTGATCCATAAAGAGAGGAGGCCGGTCCTTTAACCACTTCGATATGATCTACCAGGCTGTTGGGAATACCACTCAGGCCGTAAACAGTAGACAGACTGCTGATAATGGGCATCCCATCGATGAGTATCATGGTATATGCTCCCTCCAGTCCATTGATATGGATATCTCCGGTATTACAGATATTACAGTTTAACTGCGGACGAACACCATTGATCAGTCCCACGGCTTCAAACAGGTTGGGTGTAGGATTTTTCTGGAAAAATGCAGGAGTATAGACCTCCACGGGCACCGGGCTATCCAGTTTACGTACTGCTTTCATCGTTCCCGTTACCACTACCTCATTCAGGTCATCTGACTTCTCTTTCATTTCTACATCGAGTGTCAGCGTGCTGTCGGCAATGATACTGATGTCCTGCCGGTGGGTAACATAACCTACCGCAGTTACGCTGATTTCGTAGTTTCCCTGGGCAATGGCAGGCAGATTATACTCTCCTTCCTGATTGGATTGGGTTTTAAAACTTGTTTTCTTTATAGTAACTGTAGCATTTTTGAGAGCCTTATCAGCACTGCTGATTCTCCCGGCCAGTGTACCCTGCTGAGCATAGACCGAAAAGGAAAAAGATATTAAGAGGAGAGTAATTAGTTGCTTCATCTATCTATTGTTAGTCTTGACAATTTATATTAATTTGATTTGACAAATATATAAAATTAGACATGACTAATTTATGTAATTAGACAAATATTTATTTACTTTTGACTGATCATCAAAAAAATGAAGAAAACCTACTCCGAAGAAAATTATCTTAAAGCCATTTACCATCTGGGTAAATCCGATAATAAAGTAAGTCCGAAGGCCATTGCAGATGCACTGGAGAACAATCCTGCTTCTGTAATTGATATGTTGAAAAAGCTGCAGGACAAAGATCTGATCAGTTATGATAAAGTTCAGGGTGCAATTCTGAGTCGCAGCGGTGAGATGGCTGCGTTGGATATTATCCGTAAACACCGGCTTTGGGAGGTATTTCTGGTAGAAAAACTACAGTACGGCTGGGATGAGGTTCATGACATTGCTGAACAGCTCGAACATATCCACGATGAACAGCTGGCAAAGAAACTCGATGATTTTTTAGGCAACCCTTCCTTTGATCCCCATGGCGATCCTATACCTGCACAAAATGGGAAGATGCCTGTTTATGCAAGCAAACGCTTAAGTGAGGCGGATGAGAACCAGATGTGTAAGGTAGGAAGTGTGCGCGATACCTCTACCCCATTTCTGAAATATCTGAAACAACTGAAAGTAGGTTTGGGTTCCAGAATCCGGGTGATCGAGAAGATGGAATTTGATCAGTCGATGATCATTTCTATTGATGAAGGTGAGCCAAAAACCGTTTCCAGTAAGATGACTGACAATATTCTGGTGATCCTGGATTAAACGATTTTTCGCAATTATAAAACCTTGCGGACATACTGGTGTTTAATAGCTGAAGACTAAACCTAGCTCCGCATGAAACAACTCCTCCAGGTCCTTAATGTTGTCAGCCTCTTATTTACAATTGGTGTCAGCTACCTGCTTAACGGCCAGCAGGGAGGTTCTTCCATCGGTGCCATATCTGCTAAATATGATAATCTGCTCACTCCTGCGGGATATGCCTTTGGTATCTGGGGTCTGATCTACCTCTCGCTGATCATTTTTGCAATTTATCAGGCAGCAGACTTATTCAGGAAAGATCTTAAACGAAATTTTGTACTCAGTATTGGATGGTGGTTTATCATTGCGAACTTTGCCAATGCAGCATGGGTATGGGCTTTTACCAATGATCAGCCGGGCGTGTCACTGCTGATTATGCTGGTGATTTTTGTGTCACTGCTCAAAATTGTGATCAATACCCGGATGGAAAAATGGGATGCCCCAAACCCCGTAATATTTTATATCTGGTGGCCCTTCAGCCTGTATTTCGGATGGATAACCGTTGCGCTGATCATCAATATTTCGGCCTGGCTAACCGCGATCCAATGGACAGGCGCCCCGATTAATCCTGAAATCTGGGCCATACTGGTGTTACTGGTTGCGGCCTTTGTATTTATTGCCATGACCTGGACCCGAAATATGAGGGAATATGCCAATGTGGGTGTATGGGGAATCGTAGCTATCGGTGTTAAAAACTGGGCATTACACCCCCTCGTTGCATGGACGGCCATTGCCGTATCATTAACGATATTTATCAGTGCCGCGGCTCACGGGCATCTGAATCGTGCCACAGCACCTTTCGCAAAACGGGACAGAACAAAACTTTTGGATATTTATGAACAATCAGAATAATAACATGGAAAACGAGCAGCAAAGACCAGACGGGATCGATCAGTGGAACGACCGTCTGGATGAAAATTTAGAGAATGAAAATGAAGGCGATGTTACTGCCGATGAAAACGCAAAGGAGTTTTCCGAAGAACATGGCAGTGGCGACCAGTCAGATGAGGGGGAAGAGTAATACTACTTCCCTTTCTCACGTGCTGCTTTAAATTCTGATCCTTCTTTCCATTTAGGAAATGTGCTTTCATTACTCAACCTGAAGCCCAGGTCAAACAATAATCTTACATCCTCTACCATCCCGGATACATCAGCAGCGGGATCAAAGTTATCCTGAGGAGAGTGATAGCGGGACTTAAAGAAATCATCAGCCTGCTGCTGTCCCCATGCTTTTCCATGAGCGACATTGTCGACACCCGATCCTGTAAATAACGAAGGAATACCCATCTTCGCCAGATTAAAGTGATCAGAGCGATAGTACAATCCTGTGGATGGCTTCGGATCTGGTACTGTAATACGTCCCTGCTTCTTTGCAGAAACTGCGGCATAGTCTTCGAGTTCCGACTGACCAAATCCGTAGATCACAATATCTTTTGTTTTTCCTGCCAGCCCCATCATATCCATATTGATATCGGCTACAGTTTTTTCTACCGGAAATACAGGGTGTTTGGCGTAGTATTCTGAGCCCAGCAAGCCTTGTTCTTCTCCGGTGAAGGAGACAAATACAATTGAGCGTTCCGGTTTTGCTTTTTCAAAAGCCGCAGCAAGATCCAGCAAGGCAGCAACGCCGGTAGCGTTATCAGTCATACCGTTATAGATAGAATCTCCTTTTACAGGCTCTCCTGTACCTAAATGATCCCAGTGTGCAGAGTAGATAATATTTTCTTCAGGTCTCTTGGTACCGGGAATTACGGCTACGACATTATTTGAAACAGATTTTTTGATGGTATTGGTCACCGTTAAAGAAGTAGTCGCTTTGAGGTCTACAGCTTTGAAACCCGGTTTGAGGGCCTGCGCAAACAGTGCCTCTGACTGACCTGCGAGTTTGAAGAGTTGTTTAGCGATATCCATGGATATCCAGCCTTCTACAATGGCCCGCGACATGTTATTATCCTTTTCTTCAAGCTGCAGTTTGGACTTAGACCATCCGCTGCGTACAACAGACCATGGATAAGCCGCAGGCGCGGTGTCATGGATGATGAGTATTCCTGCAGCACCCTGACGGGCAGCTTCTTCAAACTTATAGGTCCAGCGGCCGTAGTAAGTCATGCTTTTCCCTTTAAACAGAGTAGAATCTGCAAATCCTGGATCATTGATCATCACCACTACGGTTTTACCCTTTACATCCAGTCCGGCATAATCATTCCATTTGTATTCAGGAGCCACGATACCATAACCGGCAAACACCAATGGAGAGTTCTCCAGGTTTACCTTTGGCAACACCCTTCTTGAACTGGCTACGAACTCAGTGAGATAGTTGGCAGTAACACTTCCTGAAGCTCCTTTAAAGACCATCCTGCTGTCCGGAACCGACTTAATTTCTACCATCGGTACCGCCTGAAAGTAGCTGTCACCATTCCCTGGCTTGAGCCCCAGTGCACTGAACTGTTCTTTCAGGTAATTGATTGATTTTGTTTCACCTATGGTAAAGGGCTTTCTACCCATAAACTCATCCGAAGCCAGCACACTGAGGTGTTTCACAAAACTGGAATCGTTGATCATTTTTACTGCAGCAGAATCTGCGGTTGGCCCGGCAGTGGTATTCTCCTTCTGCTGGCAGGCGCTTAAACAAACGCAGAGTGTTGCGTAAATGAGATTTTTCTTCATATCTAAAAAACTATTACAGCCTTGATTGCCCCGTTTGCCGGGTCCACTAATTCCGAAAACTGGTACTTTATTTCATCAAATTCTACTTTATGCGTGATATAGTTCTCGGGGATTACAGCCCCGTCCCTGATGCAGGATACCACCTGCTCAAAATCTTCGGGCAGCGCATTCCGGCTGCTCATGAGGGTAGCCTCACGTTTATGAAACTCGGGGTGGCTGATCACCAGCTCTTCTTTCTGAAGGCCGATGAGCACGTATCGTCCGCCATGCGCAAGATACTGTACACCAGAATTAATCGCTTTCAGATTCCCTGTACAATCCATGACCACGGTAGGCATATCACCATTCGTGATTTCCTTTAACCGTTCCATCACGTCATCGGTCAGTGGATTGATGGTATGTGGAATTCCTAAGGTATCCTTGCAAAACTCGAGCCGCTGCGGATTGACATCCATTGCGATCACCTTACCTCCTGCTATAGCAGCAAAGTCCATCGTACCCAGTCCTATTGGACCGGCTCCCATGACCAGCACAAATTCATCCAGTTCTATTCCGGCACGCCTCACCCCATGGGCTCCTATTGCGAGCGGCTCAACAAGTACCAATTCATCCGGAGACAATCCTTCACCCCGTACAAGTGCATAGTTGGGAACGGAAATATAACCCCTCATACCGCCATCAATATGAACACCAAAAACTTCCATTTTCACACAGCAGTTGGTCTTTCCATTCCTGCAGGCCACACATCTTCCGCAATAGAAATATGGGCTGATACTCACCACTTCGCCTACATTAAATCCACTTCCTTCCTGGGTGGACACAATCTCGGCAGCAATCTCATGTCCCAGTATCCTGGGGTAATTGAAAAAAGGCTGTGTACCTCCAAAAGCATGTATATCAGTCCCGCAAATACCCACGCGCAAGACCTTTAAAAGAGTGTAACCTTCCTTTTCTACAGGCATTTCAGTTAACACATATTCAAATTCTCCCGGGGTATTGCAAATTAATGTCTTCATCTATCTATAGCTATTGATTAATCCTTCCTGTTGCATCGCCTCCCAGAAAGCTTTTGGTATGCGCTGGTTTGCCATGGCGATATTTACTTTTACTTTTTGCGGACGGGTGGTATTCATGGCAATGCTGTCAACGCCGGGGATATGCAGACCGAAATCAACACATGCTGCGGCAGGCTGTATATTGAACTGCTTGCAAAGTTCAACAAAGCGCCCGCGCCATTCCAGTAACATTTGTCCATTTTTAGTTTCAGGGTCTACCAGCTGGTAATTAAAGTAATCGCTACCTGTGAGAAACCCGCCGTTAAAAACCGCTGAGTTAATGACGCGGATATTTTTTGAAGCCAGTTCTGCAATAAAATCCAGCAGTTCCTGCGGGTGGGAAATTACGGTGAGGCTGTTGGCAATCATGACCCAATCCAGTGTTACATCTGCAGCAATTCTGCGGATAACCTTCCAGTCTTTGGAGCCCACTCCTATGGCCTGTACTTTCCCGGCTTTCTTCAATTCAGACAGCGCCCTGTAGGCATCCAGGACGTCCTGATACAATTTGTTCTCTTCTTCTTCATTTGCAGCACCGGCAAGGTACTCATCAGGATCATGAACAGAAACCAGCTGTGCATGATACCTGCCCAGCAGTTCATTCCCCTGCTCAAAACATTCCAGAATACCCTCGTAGCTAATCTTTTGTACAGCATCATGCTGCAGGTCTACCCATACTCCCTTTTCGAAAGTCGGTTCCGGACCTGTGAGTGGCGTCCTCAGCCAGCCCAGCTTATTGCTAATCAATATATCGTCAGGATGAACATCCAGGTCTGAGAGGCAGGCGCCCAATACTTCCAGCGATAAGCCTGCGCCATATTTACCGGCAGAGTCAAATACAGGTGTACCTGCGGAGTGCATCAGGCACTGACGCACAATCTCCTTTTTTTCTTCGAATGGAACCGCCTGATAGAGATTGCCTAAGCCACTGGTACCAAAAATAACTTTGGGCAGCACAAGGCTTTCAGAAGAGGCATTATCCATATGGGTTATTTATAAATGGTAAAAAGCAATTGCATTTTTGCCAAAAAAGAGTTCCTGCTCATGGATCGTTAATGAACCCGCCCAGGATTTTACAATATGGAGAACCTCACTGTAATTTGCCGCTGCTAGACATACAGGCCAGTCAGAGCCATACATCACTCTTTTAGTGCTAAATGCATTTATAACAGCGTCAAGGTAAGAAATAAAATCTTCAATTTTCCAATTTTGGAGGTCAGCTTCGGTAACCATCCCGGAAATTTTACAATGCACATTTTCATACTGTGCCACTCGCTCCATATCTTTTTTCCACTCACTGATCTCTCCGGCTTTAATTCCAGGTTTTGCCAGATGATCGATCACGAAACGCTGATTCGGAAAACGGGAAACAAGCTCAGGAATATAGCGAAGCTGATCCTGCAAAATCAGGATATCATAGCTGAAATTGTATTTTTCCAGCAGGGATATACCCTTCAAAAAGGAGGGCTGCAAACAGAGGTCGCGCTGTTTTTCTCCCTGCAGGATATGACGGAAACCCTTCAGGACAGGTTCAGTGGAGTAAGCCTCAAGGACTTCCTCTACGGCGGGCGACTGCAGATCTACCCAGCCCACTACCCCTTTTATAAAATCGTGCTTTTTACTTAAGCCGGTCAGGAAATCCGTTTCTTCAGTGGTCTGATCGGCCTGTACGGCCACGCAACCCTGTACATCATTTTCCTGCAGCACGGGCTCCAGATGCTCTGGCAAAAAATCCCTTCTGATGACAGCCATATCGTCACCAATCCAGTCGTGCTTTACAGGATCATACTTCCAGAAATGCTGATGTGAGTCGATTGTAATCATATACTTTCTTAATGTGATACACTCAATTTGATTTTACCCACCCTGATATTCGTCAGTGCGAAATAGAAGATCACCGCAAAACAAACCGCAGGCACCGCATAGGCGATCTGTATATCTGTACGATCAGATAATCTGCCCATCAGCACAGGGAAAACGGCTCCCCCAACAATGGCCATGATCACCATTGATGATCCTTCCTTCATCCTGGATCCCAATCCGCGGATGCTGAGCGAAAAAATCGTAGGGAACATGATCGACATAAAAAACTCGACACCCATTAAAGCATAAACTGAAGCTTTTCCCTGCAGGAATATCGCGGCAACAATCAGTGCGATATTGATTACACTGTAGATCGCGAGCAGTTTTGAAGGGCTGATAAATTTCATCAGGAAAGTACCGATAAACCTGCCTGCCATAAAACCAAGCAAGGCACCGGATAAGAATAGCGCTGCCGACTTCTCTTCTATTCCTGCCACGTGTGAGGAGAAACGGATAAAGAAACTGCTTACACAGGTTTGTGCCCCCACATAAAAAAATTGTGCAGTGACACCCAGCATCAGGTTTTTCTCCTTTAATAAGGATCCTGTGGCTTCATTATGGTCTTTTTCGTCCTCAATTTCCGGTAAAGGAGTTCTGATCAGGAAAAGTGCAATCAGCAGCACCACGGCTCCAATAATCAGAAAAGGGACCTGCACGGCAGAAGCCTCTTTGTCGAGGTATGCATTCAGTTGCAGGGGGCTCATTGCCGACTGCTCAGCAGCACTCAGTGTATGTCCGGAGAGGATAAACATCCCTCCCAGCAGGGGAGCAAGCGTCGCCGCCAGTCCGTTGAAAGACTGCGCAAAGTTCAGTCGCTGTGTAGCCCCCTCGGGATCTCCCAGGACAGTTATATAAGGATTTGCTGCCGTTTCAAGAAATGTAAGTCCGCTGGCAATAACAAACAGGGCGATCAGGAAAAACACATATGAGCGGGTTGCCGCAGCCGGATAAAATAGAAATGCGCCTATAGCAAAGAGTGTGAGTCCGAATACGATGCCCCCCTTATATCCGAATTTTTTCATAAACCATCCGGCAGGGAGTGCCAGCAGAAAATAAGCAATATATGATGCAGAGTCAATAAAGGCCGACTGCGTATCAGTTAGCTGGCATGCTTTCTTCAGATGTGGTATCAGGATAGGGTTCAAGTTGAGAGCAAATCCCCAGAGAAAAAAAAGGGAGATGATCAGGACTACAGCAAAATGATTCTTTTTCATTTTTTATCGGTTGTATACAGGTTTTACAATTTATATTGGCTCAGGCTAAAGAAAGGACGTTTTTGCTAAAAAAAGCAACACCAGGTTATCCAGTTATTAAGCTATTTTGTCCTCTTAACAGGATAACCTGCCCTAATGCGTGCTAATATAAAGAAGAATACCGGTTTGCTGCCAGCTTACCTGGTTTTTTTGAGGGGAAGAGCCCGATGCTGAGAGAGAAGGATACTCCGGTCGATTTTAAGTTGACATCATAGTTGCCTATACCTGTCAGGGGTAACTTTGTAAAGGGTTGCACACCTACACTGACGTTCTCGCTGATCTGGTGATCAAAACTAACCGACACATTAGCGATTCCAAAGACATGCTGGTTTTTGTTATTAATTTCTGTGGTGCTTACCTGCTGAGCCTGGTTTGGCCTGGTGATGACATAATCGTATTTCTCTTTCAGCATAAAATAGCTGGAAAGACCCGTATTGACACTTACCGAAAGTTTCTTTTTATCCAGCACTTTGTAGTTTACATTCAGGGGAATATCGATCACATTACAATCGGCTTTGATTTCCAGATCCGTCCCTGCGGGAGGAGTATAGGCAATATTAGATCCCGGACCAGCACCATAATTGTAATATTTTTTTGCATATATCGCTCCGGAGGTCAGGCTGAACCTGGCACCCAGGGCATATGTTCCCAGCAGGCCAAGATTGGTACTTACTTTGGATGACCTGTTGCTGCCTGATGGGCCCGAAGAAATTTCAGGTGCCGCCATAGCACTCAGGATCAGGGCCGGTCGCGCAGAAATGGCATCTTCCATTTTCTCTCTGACACTTTTCGCTATTTCAGTATGGTGGATTTTTTCCAGCGGATCTCTGCTTCTGGCCAGTGCCAGTGCTTTATCTGCGAGGATTGCACTGTCTGTTAAGGGAAGAGTGGTGTGAAGTGGCGCAAAAACTACAGTATGCCCGGGCATGGGCCTGATCTTTAGCTGCTCGTTTGGCATCAGTACTGCAGCGGGAAGCTCAGACACATAGGGTGCTGCATGCTCAGTGGCGGGTAGTTCGCCCTGGTTTTGTGTTGCTGCAAGCCGGCTGCTCCTAAGGGTATCAGTTCCTCTGCCTGGCAATGCATTACGGGTCGCTTCTTTTCCTTTCTGCGCAGTAAGTGGATTTTTAACTCCTTTTTCAGACACAGAGGGGCCCGACAAAAACCAGAACAGGAAGATCAGTACTGCTGCGGCAATGCCGCTTGCTGTATATACCCAAAAAGGTAAGATCTTCTTTTTCTCTTTTTCATCCAGTTTACGTGCCATCTTCTCCCAATCCATCACATTGAAAGGAATATCGGGTTCTTCGAGGCCACGTTTAAATAACTGATCTATCTCATTCTCTGTCCCCATCAGTAATTTTTATAGTTTTGTTCATTCCCAGTGCAACAAGTTTTTCCTGCAGCTTCTGTCTTGCTTTAAATAAATTTGATTTTGAAGTCCCGGCAGATATATTGAGCAGCTCGGCGATCTCTTCGTGTGAATAACCGTCGATGGCGTACAGGTTGAACACCGTACGATACGCAGGTGACAGACTCTGCACCAGCATCAGCAGGTCCTTGTAAGCCAATTCATCATAAACTCCCGCCGCATCACCTATATGCTGATAGGTATCTACATCATCATGGTCCGAAAACTTAAGGTTCATCCTGTAATGATCAATGGCCGTATTGGTGATGATCCTGCCAATCCATGATTTAAAGGGTCTTGAAGGATCATATTTTTCAATATGTGTAAAGACTTTCAGAAAGCCTTCATTCAGCACATCGGCCGCATCATAATCACTCAAAGCGTAGCGCCTGCAAATAGCCATGCCATAACTATAAAATTCTTTATAGAGTATGTACTGACTCGTTCTGTCCTGCCTGATGCACCCGTTAATGATTCCCTGCAAACTTCTGATAATTAGATCCTGAGCTCTTCCTGCCCCCCACTACGGAGCAAAGGCAGAATAGGTTGCCAAACATAATAAGAAAAGTAAATATTTCACACAAGACTCTGTTAAACAGCGAATTATTTTTCAATTGTGTATTTTTTTCGAGTCCTGCACAACCTTCATCAGACTTCAGCCGTAACCGCATAACCAAGCTTTATCACATATGAAAAAACCCAACACGCTTCTGGCAGGGATTGCACTCATCTGCCTGTCCTTTGCAGCATGCACAAAAAAGCAGGCTGAGGAATTTAAACCAGAGACTCCGGAGACACCGGCAACCAAAGTAAGTTACGCCACTACCATTGCCCCTATTTTTCAGGCTAAATGTGCCGGATGCCATACATCAGGCAGATCTGGTACCGTTGCCTGGACATTTGCCGGCCTCAGCTCAGTTGTAGCCAGTTCTGAACGCATCAGAAATGCGGTAGTAGTAAACAGGTCGATGCCCCTCAACGGAAGCCTGTCCACAACAGAATTACAGTCGGTGCGTGACTGGTTTGACCAGGGTATGCAACCTTAACCCCTTAAATCTTACGCTATGAAAAAATCATTCTTCATTTTCTGTTGTGTGCTGATCAGCATCTCATCACATGCGCAGCAGCTCTATAGCAGTAAAAGTGCTACCATTTCATTTTATGCAAGTACACCTGCAGAAGATGTTGAGGCCACAAGTACCAGGGCAAGTTCAGTAATGGACATCAAAACCCGAAACCTGATTTTCAGGGTGAGCAATACAACTTTCGAGTTCCCGAAGAAATTAATGCAGGAACATTTTAATGAAAACTACATGGAAAGTGATAAATATCCGGTATCTACATTTAAAGGAAAGATCCTGGATGATGTTGACCTCACAAAGGATGGCACTTACCAGGTGACCATCGATGGAAGCCTCGATATACATGGTGTGCAGAAGAATTACCAGACCAAAGCCTCACTGGTAGTGAGCAATGGGAACATCAGTGCCAAAACCAATTTCAAGGTTAAGGTGGCTGACCACCAGATTAAAATACCAACACTTGTTTTTGCTAAAATCGCGCAGATCGTAGACCTGCAGATATCGGCTGTTTACCAACCAAAAAAATAATCCCTTCCTATGATCCTGAAAAGAATAGTACTCCAAAAATATGACAAATACTTCTGCCTGATCATCCTGCTGCTGACCGCATTAAACAGTTTCGGACAACAAGACCTGGAGAAAGAGCTGGGCAATACGGGTCCTGCACATGAAAAGGTTAGCGCAACGTTTAAATCTACCAAACTCATTAACGTTCATACCAACGAAACCATCTTTAAAAACGAACTTGATTTCAGGATCGACCATCGCTTTGGGGACATCGCCGGCGATAACGGTGGGATCAGGCGCTTCTTTGGCCTGGATAATGCAACAGATGTGAGGATAGGTTTTAAGTACGGACTGAGCGACCGGCTCAGTGTGGGCTTTGCGAGAGCTAAAGGGGCCACCGACGTGCAGCAGCTGTATGAAGGAAACCTGAAGTTCAGACTGCTCGAACAAACTACGGATGATTATATCCCGGTGGCGGTCACGTTATTTGGCAGCACTACTGCTACTGGTGTTACAGCGAGTGATGATCCTTCCGCTGGCACCGCCTACCGCAACTTTTCTGACCGCCTGAATTTTGTTGCCCAGGTAATCATAGCCAGAAAATTCAATTCCAGCTTCTCCTTTATCCTGACGCCAACTTATGTACACCGCAATTTCACAGCGTTCAGAGATCAGAATGACCTTTTTGCAGTAAGTGCGGGTGGAAGGGCAAAAATCAGCAAGAGGATGGCGCTTGTGGTGGATTATACCATGCCGTTCCGTAACAGCGCGGATCAGGATTACCTCGAGGAGTTCAATGGACTGAAGTACCGGAATGCCTTGGGTGCAGGACTGGAAATAGAAACCGGCGGACACGTCTTCAATCTTAACTTCACCAACGCTACAGCAATAGAGGAAATGCAGTTTATTCCACAAACCACCAGTAACTGGCTAAAGGGTCAGTTCCGCTGGGGTTTCAGCATTGCACGCAGGTTCTCCTTTCATAAAAAGGACAAAGACAAAAAGTAAGTTGCTGTTTAGCAACTTACTTTTTTGAGTTTTCTCAAGAGGAGGCCAAAAGGTATTTTGGGTTCTATCCAGGTAGATTTTGGCGGGAGCATAATACCCTGCTGGGCAATCTCTATGAGTTGTTCCGCATTCATTGCCGCCATGGTAAAGGCAATGGCATGGGGGTTCTCGAGCAGGATCTTCTCCAGTTCCTGCACAGCACCGGCACCGCCCACAGGAATGAGCCGCTGATCGGTTTCGGGTCTTTCGATGTTAAAGAAAGGCCTGAATACCATTTCCTGCAACAGGCAGGCATCGGGCAAGGTATGTGCATCTTTCAGCTTACAGACCATATTGTACCATCTGCCGGCAATGAACAATCCAAATTCATTTCTCTTCATCGGCATCACCATTTCATTCCGCTGTGATTTGGTGACCGAAAACGACTTTTTCAGATCTCTGAAAACCTGATCGATGCACACTTCATCAGAAGGGATAATTACACGGTGGTACTCTTTGATCCGCAGCTGATCGCTCGCGAGGTAAAAGGAAGAGATGTAGTTAAAATCTGATGATTTTGATCCCTCCATCTTGCGTGTTTTGCGGTAATTCACCGCCGCTGCCAGACGGTGATGTCCATCAGCCAGGTACACATATTGCAGTTCCGAAAAACAACTGCTCAGCTGCTGGATGGTCTTCATATCATATACTGTCCAGATCCTGTGAAACACTTTATTGGAGTAATATACAGAGTTTGCTTCGGCCTGTTTAATCCTGAGCAGCAGCGCGCGTATGGCGGCGGTTGGTCTGTGCGTGATCAGCAAAGGGCCACCTTCCAGTCCTACTTCATCCCTGTAGTTCACCAGACCGGAGGAATTGCTCTCCAACGTGGACTCATGGGTTTTGATATGTCCGTTTTCGAAATCATCCAGATCTGTAACGGCCCATACTCCTGTCTGGACAGAGTTTCCTTCAGTAATTTCATAGATGAAAATGCAAGGATGTTCTTCCTGATAGAAGTCGCCCGCAGTAATCATTTTTGTAAGGTTTCCGATAATGTGATCATTTGTTAACTCCTGGTTGCCTTCCTGCCCTCTATCCAGTTTCTGCGCAAGTATTCCATTGCATTTCCCGGATATGGCTGAAGAACGAAGAGATATCATCTTATCAACGTAAACGTCCTGAGGCCTCAAGGCCTTAAAGGGTCTGATTGTTGCCATAAATTGCTTTAGCTGTTTCCGGACAAACTTGTCGCTGCGCCACAACCCATAGGAATGCAGCTACAGGAACTAAATTGCCCTATATCAAAGTTTTGAGTGAATTGGCTGGTCATTTTGATAGATAGATTGGTTGTATGCCTGCAAAGTTCCACAGAGAATAATTGATATTACAACCTGCCTGTTAATAAAGAAAATTATGCTGAATAGAATCAGTGACACGAAATATTTATCTGATTGACCCGGGCTAAATATTAAATAGCAAAATAAAGTTTTACAACCGCAGACTGAAAACACTTTAACGCGTATTTTATACACTAAGCGTTCATTCTGTGACAATTAGGCTTTATTGAAATAAAGTTTTATATTAAATGATCATCAGTTATCTTGCAATGAAATATAATACCATATGAAAAAATCTAATTTACTGCTCTTCACCCTTCTATTGATCTCTACAGGCGTATTTGCGCAAAAACAAAATATTTATCTGATTAAAGACAATGGACAATACGTGGAGACACGGGATAGTGCAGATTATATCAGAATTGTCCAGGAACCGGATAAAGGATCGGAACTTTACATCATCAACGAATTTTATAAAGATGGCAAAGTAAAAAGTATGGGTTTATCCATGAAGGTTGACCCACCCTTTTATGTAGGCTTATACAGGTCTATGTATAATAATGGGAATAAAAAACAAGTTGCCAATTATGCAAAGGGTTTACTCAATGGGCAGGTATATAATTACTATCCCAACGGGAAGTTATATACCGCCTTCAACTATTCGGAGGGGCAGCCAGGATCTGCATTTGCCCCCTATAAGATTATTGAAGTCAATGACTCTACCGGAAAAGCCATGGTTAAAGATGGGAACGGTTTAGCAGCTTTCTATGACAATGATTTTAAGAAGATCGTCAGCAGGGGCATGATCAAAAACGGAGAATATGACGGGGTATGGACAGGTGAAGATCCTACCAATCATAGCACTTACAAAGAAACTTATGAAAACGGTAAACTAGTTTCCGGTGAAAGTACCGGAGCGGACAATGTCACGCTAACTTATACCAAATCTCATATTCAACCAGAATATAAAGGCGGGATGACCAGCTTCTACAGGTATTTAGGGCAAACCATACGTTATCCCGTAAACTGCCAGCGCATGGGTATTCAGGGGGTTGTTATTCTTAAGTTTTTTGTGGAAAAGGATGGTAAGCTCAGTAACATCACTATTGTCAATTATGTAAACGAAGAACTTGCGGCAGAAGCCGTACGGGTACTTAAAGCATCCCCTAACTGGAATCCCGGAGTGATGCGGGGCAGGAAAGTACGGGTAGCCTACAATGTGCCAATTTCATTTAGCCTGTCCAGATAAGCTCGGCTACACCGTAAGCGCAGGCTCTCTCTTCAGGACAGGAACAACTTTCTTTTTTTTGGTTTTCTTCTTTTTCTTTAGCCAGATGATCAGCCCTGTAACGGGAAGGCTGGCAGAAATCAGGCTGGCAATAAAGGCAAGGATTTTACCAAAAAGACCGAACATCTGACCCGTATGCAGGTCGTAGTTGCTCGACTCCAATTTATCAGCCAGTTTGAAGTTCCTGTACAATTTATATTTGGACATCTGCATAGTAGCAGGATCAAAATAAAACACATTTTGTTTCCTCGAGAATTCTGAAGGATAGATGATTCTCAGACGCAATTCTCCGGTTTTCCTGATCGATAAAGCAGTTTCCTTTGCGCCCGGATATTGCAGCATTGCTGCTGAATAGATCTGGTCATAGCGCTGTGGCAGGCTGTCCTGTGAAAAGGGTTTAGCGCTGGCTGCAACCGAAACTGGTTTGGTCAATTTTGTACCTGTTAAAAAGGTTGCTCCTTTCTTTACGCTGTCAAAACCAAAATATAATCCCGAAAGTGCAACAATGATCAGTATCCAGGAGGAGTAAAATCCTAAGACGTTATGTAAATCATAATTCACCCGTTTGAATGAGGCATTCCACTTGATGGTAAGCGACTGACGCAATAAACGCATCTGATTAGGGAACCAGAGCACCCATCCGCTGATCAGCATGATCACAAAAATAACGACCGACCAGTTCATGATAAACTTACCGGGTTCTCCCAGTAACAGCGTCCTGTGCAGATCTTCATCCACATGAAGCCAGTCGGGTTTTGCCTTTGTAACCAATTCCGCAGTATAGGGATTAAAGTAATAATCGTTTTTCTTACCACCTGAGACTATTACCGTAGCATCCGGCCGCGCATTGTTGATCCTGATGGTAGTCAATTTGGCATTTTTACTTGCCTTTTTATAATTCTCTATGATTGGCGCAAGACCTACAAAAGGTTTTTGCTGTACAGGAACGTACAATTTATCTTTCTGTGTTAAATCACGGATCTCTTCTTCGAAAACATAGATACAACCTGTTACACTGACAATAAATACAACCAAACCCGTTGCCAATCCCAGCCATAAGTGTATTTGCAGGATTGCATTTTTGAATTTCTTACTTTTTGCCATCAGAGATTGTGTTTTCGCAAGCAAATATATACTTATTAAGATTGAATACAAACAAAAGAAGCCCAATGGATATCCACAGGGCTTCTTTTTTAGATCTCAGAACATTTAAAATTTATAAGATACCGTTCCGATAAAGCTCCTCAATTGCTGAGGGTTAACCGTTCCGTATCCGATATAGTATTGTTTGTTGGTAAAGTTATCCGCTTTCACAGCAAATCTGATATGCTTGTCATAATCCCAGAAAGCAGAGGCGTTCAGGATAGTATATGCAGGCAGGATAAACACACCCTGTCCGGCAGCTCTTGAATTGATAATTTTGTTATCACTCGCATAGTTTCCACCAAAGCCCAGTCCCAAACCTTTAACGATATGTGCCGGCAATCTGTAGCTTGCCCAGAAATTAACCAGGTAAGGTGAACCTGCAGTGTTAGGTCTCAATCCATTCAGATCTGCATTGGTATTTTCATATTTTGAATCATTGTATGCGAATCCTGTTGTCACGTTGAACCCAGCAAATGGATTCGCCGTAATTTCTGCTTCGATACCTTTACTCACCTGCGTACCATCCTGGATCTGATTGTTTGGAGCAGGAAGTGTGTTATCTGTACGTACAATATCTTTTACTTTGATATGGTAGTAGCTGATGGTAGAACTTAAGCGGCCGTCAAAAGCATTCAGCTTCACACCACCCTCCATCTGGTTAGCCTTTTCAGGCTTGAATACCCTGCTTTGGTAATCCAGTCCGTTTACGTTGGTAAAGCCATTCTGATAGTTGGCGAAAACCGAAACAACATCTTTAACTGGCTGGTATACCAAACCGAATTTAGGTGCAAAGGCTGTCTGATTAAATGCGCCCACCGGGTCTGGAGAAGGTGGATAATAACTCCCGCCGTTTTCAAAGCGGTCCACCCTGATTGCTGCCAGTGCCAGTAATTTATCGGTGATATTTAACACCTCAGATACGTAAGCACTGTAGGTATTGGTGGTATAGATATAAGGAAATTCACTTGGAGTAACCCTTCCATATAAGGCATTCAGCGCCGCAGCATTGAAAGCTCCATAATTAAAAGTTGAGCTGTTTAACGGAACGGTATCAAAGTTACCTCCGAAGTAGTGCTGGTCTGAGTTTCTTCTCAGGTAGTCCAGGCCAATGACAACGCGGTTTCTCAATCCGGCGATGTTAAAATCACCATTAAAGTTCTGCTGAATCTCTAGCGTCTGGTCTTTACTTTTGGCGGTCGATTGGTCGTTACGTGAAATTGAATCACCCAGAAGGTAGAAATATGGTCCAAATCCATCACTATAGCTATTTGTTAAGGATGCATTGGTAGTGGATGTCCAAGCATCACTGATTTTGTAAGTTGCCTGTCCAAAGAAGTTGGCACTTCTGGAGTACATACTCAAATCATTGCCCAGATAGGTTTTTTTGTAATCAAAGCCCAGTTCATCAGCACGGTTAGTTCCCAATCCTGTTGTACCCAGCAGGAAGTAATATGGAGAAATCTGTGAGCGGCCGGCCATGATTTCTGCGTCCAGGGTGATGGATAACCTGTCGTTCGGATTGAAAGTAATGGTAGGTGCAATATTGTAGTTGCGGTTAAAACCTGCGTCCTGGAAACTGCCTTTGTAATTATATGCAGAGTTTAAACGGAACAGGACTTTTTTTGCCGGATCTAAGGGGGCATTGAAATCAACGCTGGTACGCAGGAAGTCATAGCTTCCGGCACTCACTGCCACTTCGCCACCTACAGCATCATATGCTTTTTTGGTCACACGGTTGATCAAACCTCCGTAGGTAGTCAGCGCGTTGCCAAAAAGCGTCGCCGAGGGACCTTTGATCACCTCAATACGCTCCAGGTTACTCCCGTCAATACTGCTGGTTACGTTACCTGCAACGCCATTACGCAACTTAGCCTGTGTTACAAACCCGCGTGAACTGTAGTAAGAACCGCCATCACCACCGCGGCCTGTAGCTTCCCACACTCTCGCTATACCTGTGGCGTTGCGCATCGCGTCATCAACAGAATAGACCAGCTGATCCTGCATCAGCTGACTTCCAATGGTGGTGTAAACCTGAGGGTTCTCTAAATTGTTCAATGGCATTTTAGAAACGTATTCAGATTTGGTACGCTTGTATTTATTCGTTTTACTGGAGTTAATCAGGATTTCCTGCAGTTCGCCTTTGCTTTGCTCCAGCATGAAATCGCTGGTCACAGTTTTATTTGCCACCACTTCTACCGACTGGCTTTTAGTGGTCAGCCCTACATAACTTACGGTGACGGTTTGTGAACCTTCCTCGACTCTTATAATTTCATATTTACCGTTTTCATCAGTGGTAGTGCTTCTTTTTAGCGCCTGGATGTAAACATTTACAAATTCTGCAGCCTTGTTATCTGAAGTTTTAACAGTCCCTTTGATTGTTCCATAACGGGTTTGTGCATGAAGAGAGCTGAACGACAAGCAGCAGATGAGCAATAGTGCTGCTTTTATAATAATAGATTTTAAATTGGGTAAAGGTGTTTTCATTTCCTGTATTAGATTAGACTAATTATAAAGAGTCCGCAATATTACAAGTTTTTAGGTATACCAAACAATTATTTAACACTTGTAAGCGCAAATAAATCGGTAAAGCACACCTATATGTTAAATTGTTGTCTAAGAAGTTTTGACCGTAGTTGGTTTAACCTTAAGATTTTTAAAGAGATATTCAGTGATTAAATGTTTTTTCTCACTGATCTGCGTAAATTCAAATTGCTCTTCCCCTTCGGCTGCAGTCATTGCTTCTTTAGCTTTATTGTAAGAACATCTGTACAACTCGCCCCCATTCTGCAATTTTCCTTTTTCGTACTGGGAGGATGATTTATACTCGCTGAGTTTCTGCTGGAACATTTTCTCCACTTTTCCCAGACTTGTAGTCTTAGCTTGCAGGATCAGTTCCCAATCATCAATAGTACCACTTTTGGAAGCAATATTTAAGGATTTAATCCTATCATTAACTTCGTTTGAAGAGCCCACTTTAATGAGGTGATTTTTTTTAGAGCCGGCAATGTAGATATAGCCTGTTTTGTAGGTTCTCAATGCAAAAGGGATTCTATCCGTATCTCCCTGTACAAAAACACCATCAATGTCTGTGAAATTATGATCATTGTTCTCTGCACCGCCGACATTGTACGCAATCACCTTTTCAGTTTCCAACATTCTTTGCTTCAAGTCGTCTGACATCGCCTCTCCATTGGCATCAATCAGCATATCTTCCGAAATCTGGTGTTTTTTTATAAAATCTTTCTGCTCCTTTGTCAACGGGGTTTTAATAATCATGTACAATAGTACTGATATTAATTGGCATTCAGGGTTAGGCAACAGAGAATGCCTGATCCTGAAACCTGAGGCTCAGCTAAAAAACCTCTTCCTTAAGGCTGTTTCTGCACAATCAGCACGGTGAATGATGCTGGAGCTACCAGGGTATTCAGTTTATCCAAATTGAACTTCCTTTGCGTTTCCTTCATCGCTACTGCATTCTCCTGCTTAAATGAATTAGCAGCGTACAAGTTTTTAGCGGTATAGGAGATCTGTTTCAGCGTGGCCTTTTTGAAACCTTGCGGCAGGTGATCAATCCGGATCGCCGTGTTGATGGCATGGACCGCATCACGGTTGACTATAGTGAAGATGATCTGATCGCCTTTTTCAGAAAGACTGCAGGAAACATCAAGGGCTTTAATCCCTGCCTCCATATCCGGAGATACGGTAGATGATTTCAGGGTATACTTACCAGCATAGTCTCTGAAGGCCTTCAGCGGCGCATAAATAGTTTGGCGGTACGATCCTGTTGAATCGGCCATGATGGGTGCTAACACGTTCACTGTCTGTGCCCAGGTGGCCATACCTACAGAAGCACTATGGCGCTGAAATAAGTTGAGAAAAGTAGCAACCCCTAGGGCGTGCGACCAGTTATACTGGTATTCCATCTGGAACAGTCCTTTACCTTTTTTTGAATTGATATCCCATATTCCCCATTCATCCACAGCGAGTTGCACAGGTGCTGTCCGCGCGGGAAAGCGGTACCAGGAGTTGAAATTTGAAACCTTCGCCGGAATCTTGCTCAACAACGATTCCATATCCACCAGCGGTTTCTCAAACTGGTCTATGGAACGGATCAGCGTAGCGTAAGTTGTATCTGTAGGAATGGAATACAGGTGAACAGCAAGGAAATCGCATACAGGGTGTAGCTTTTCCAGTACCTGGCGGCTCCATTCCGTATCATCTGAATTACCTACCAGCACGAGCTTTAGTGTAGGGTCCTGCAGTTTCATCAGCTTCACAAAAAACCAGGTATCTTTGATGTAGGTCTGCACATCCTGATCGCGTCCCGCATCCGTCTCTGCGTACTCTTCATTCCCAATTCCCCAAAATTTCACGTTGAAGGGTTCTTTAAAACCATGAGCCCTTCGCAGGTTCGCATAATGGGTATCTCCGGTACCGTTACAATATTCTACCCAGTTTGCCGCCTCTTCGGGTGTACCTGTGGCCATATTGACAACCAGGAAAGGCTCTGCCCCAATTTTCCGGCAGTAAGTTATAAATTCAGTAGTACCAAAGTGGTTGTCTTCTACACCGCCCCAGATGAGGTTTTTCCTCTTTTTTCTCTCAGTTTTAGGCCCTACCCCGTCTTCCCAATGGTAGATCTTGGTAAATGTTCCTCCCGGATATCGCAACAAAGGCGTACGAAGCTCCTTTACTTTTTCAATGACATCCTTTCTGAAGCCATCCTGATCCGACAATGGAGATCCTTCTTCGTAAATCCCTTCAGTTACAGCGCGCCCGAGATGTTCTATAAACTGTCCATATTGCAGGAGGTTGATCGTGCCTGTTTGCTGTGTTGCATCCACAGTAACAGTCGCCTGCTTTGAATGTTGAGAATAGACGGTTAAGGTTAGGAAACTGAAAAGGCAGGCTAAAAGAATCTTCATTTGTAAGCGGTAAAAATCATAAAAAGCTGAAATTAATCTTTCTGATCTGATTTTACCGGATAATCTACATAAATTACTTCAGGCAAATCGCCAAACACACTTTCCGTCACCGAGCACAACCACAATTTGTGATTAAATGCCTTGCCTTTGTAGGTTTCCATGATATAATCACCCCCACCAAGCTGACAATTAGTTCTGTCTTTAACCAGTTTCATCCGGTCTGCTCCTTTAATAGGTTCGTCGCTCATTTTCAGGTAACATTCGTTTTTATTTCCTGATACTTTGTCGAGCATCGTATCTGCACCTTCTACCATCTCCAGGTCAACGACCGACTTAGTCCATTCCGGCAGGTCGACAAACCATTTCTGTTCTTCTGTTTTATAAAATCTAAATGTTCGGTTCATTTTACACTATCGTATATTTCCGGATCAATCAGATTTTGTGCCAGCATTCAGTTCAGACAAAAATTAGTTGATAGGCTTCATTATGCGGTTCCACCTTATTTTATGCAGGAGGTTCTCTGCAGAATCGATACTGAACCAGGTAACCACTGCCTTGCCGATCACATGATCTTCGGGAACATAACCCCAGAAGCGGGAATCAAGAGAGTTGTGGCGGTTATCTCCCATCATCCAGTAGTAGTTTTGTTGAAATGTGTAGGTATCAGCTTTTTTGCCGTTGATCAGGATATGCTTATCCTTGATCTCTACCTGATTGTTTTCGTACAACTCGATTGCCCTGCGGTACACAATTAATGATGACTCATTCAGCGTGATAGTCATGCCCTTCTTCGGTAAAGTCAGCGGCCCGAAATTGTCCATATTCCAGGCGAACTTTTCGTGATGAGGAAAGATCTGTGCATCATAATGCCCTGCGGGGTCAATCACCGGATTTACCTTCCTGATGAAAGCATAGGCCCTGAATTCTGCGAGGCTGGCTGCTGGAATGATCATCGTATACGTACTCAGGTCATCCTGACCGATGATCTCAATTCCGAGATCCTTAAATACATCCGGGTTGATCGTATTGCCATCAGTGATAACGGTATAGGAAGTCTGTGCTTTCTCTCCGTTTGGGGACGCCTTGCCATTGATCATTACCTGCCCGTTCACAATGGTCAGCACATCGCCGGGAGTAGCCACACAGCGCTTGATCAGGTTTGTTCTAACGTCTATCGCTCTGTTGTAGGAAGGGTCTGCTTCCTCAGGTTTGTTAAACACTACGATATCGTTCTTCTGAATAACGGATAGTCCCGGTAAGCGGAAGTAAGGCAGTTTGATCCCGTCCCAGTATGTTTTGACCTGACTTTCGGTAATGGTGGATTCCAAAAATGGAATTTGAACAGGCGTAATTGGCATCCTTGCGCCATAGCTCATTTTGCTGACAAACAGATGGTCACCTGTAAGGAGTGTACCTTCCATTGAACCCGAAGGGATGGCATAGGCCGAGAAAGTAAGGCCGCGGATGAGGGTAGATGCAACCAGTGCAAATACGAGGGCATTCAACCATTCGCGTTTCTTCGACTGCTTTGGTTGAATGCCATCTGTTTTCTTTTTGAAGGGAAGGTTTAGTTTCATGTCAAATAGTTTTAGTTATTCATTTGACAATGAACCGAAAAGGATGTTACAAACTATTTCCCTTTTTGGGCTGCCACCACCATCACAGGGAAGTGATCTGAAGGATAGCGGCCACGGAAACTATTGGTCAGCACTCCGTAACGGCGTACTGTAAATTGGTTACTGAAAAATATGTGGTCAATTCTTCCGGTATCTGCTGTCGGCGTAGCGATCTTGAAAGCATTGAAGGTTCCGTTATCACTAAGTTTTACTGCAGCAGTCTGATAGGCATCTTTGAGCAGTCCGGAGTTATTAAACAGGTGGTAGCTTTCATTGTCCTGCGTCACGTTGAAATCGCCTGTCAGCACCAGCGGAGCAGCACCGGCAATCTCCTTCATCATCCGCATGATCAGCTTTGCACTTTCACGTCTGGCTTCCAGTCCGCGGTGATCAAAATGCGTGTTAAAGTGATAGAATTTGAAGCCAGTTTTTTTGTCTTCAAAACTCGCCCAGGTGCAGATTCTTGGCAATGCCGCATCCCAGCCTTTATTAGGGTGGTTAACGTCAGTAGGCGATAGCCAGAAGGTGCCGCTTTTGATGAGTTTTAACCTGTCTTTTTTAAAGAATATTGCCGAAAACTCTCCGGCTTCTTTTCCGTCATCTCTGCCGATACCTACGTGGTCGTAACCTTTCAGTTCCGAAAGGTCTTTTACCTGACCCGCCAGGGCTTCCTGAACTCCAAAAAGGTCGAAATCATAGAAACGTACCATATTGAGCAGGCTTTCTTTTCTGTTGGGCCATGCATCCAGTGAATCTCCCGGATTGTTGTACCGGATATTATACGTAGCGATGTTTAAATCCTGGGCCAGTACGCCCATGCTTCCTGTAAATAACATGATCATTAAGATCAGCAATGCTTTGTGTTTCATTTAATATACTTTTTAATAGAATTCTGTTTTATCCGGCGATAAAAATAACAGCTTCCAGGTTAAGTATACGTTAACAAAATGAATTTCCCGCAATTATTATTCGTATTTCAATGCATCTACGGGATTTGCCCTGGCTACTTTGAACGACTGCAGGCTTACCGTCAGCAATGCGATGATCAATGACATCAGCCCCGCAAGGAGGAAGGGCCAGATGCCCATATCTATCCTGTAATCATACTTCTGCAACCACTTGCCGGCTAAGATATAAGCTACCGGAAATGCGATCAGGTTAGCAATCAGAACTAGCTTAATAAAATCCTTATTCAGTAATACCAGAATGCTTTTCAAATCTGCGCCCAGCACTTTCCTGATACTGATTTCTTTCTGGCGCTGCTCCGCCATATACAATGCCAGTCCGAGTAAACCCAGGCAGGATATAAAGATGCAGAAGCCCCCGAATAGGTTGGAAAGCGTGCTCAATATTCTTTCACTTTTCAACTTCAGCTCCATCGACTGATCGATAAATTCCAGTTCTGCAGGATAAGATGGGTTTAGACGCTGACTGATTTCTTTGACTTTGCTCACAGATTGGTTCAAAGGCAAGTTTGGATTGAGCCTGATCATCAGCTGCGAAACCAGTCGTAAATTGTAATAGAAGATAGTCGGCAGGGATTTTGCACCCGCATTGCCATTGGCATAATCTTCTATCACCCCTACAATGGTTAAGGGCGGATTACCTACCCAGCTGATTACTGTTCCAACTGGATTTTTAAGTCCCATTCTTTTTACTGCAGCCTCATTCAGGATCACATTCGTGGAAGTATCTGCTGGGAAGAGTGTGGAGAAATCTCGGCCCTGCACCATTTTGGCACCTACAGTTTTGGCAAAATCATAACCCGTACTGCGACACTCAAAAAGTGCATTATCATTGACATCCTTGCCAGGCCAGCTGATATCGCTGGTATTGTTAGACATGGTGGTAAAATTACCTGCATATTCGCTCGCCAGGACTACTGCCCCCGACTTCTTCAGTTCATTCTTGAGCAGTTCCACTTTTACAGGCTCTTTGAAATTGCCCTCCATGGCAAGTCCCAACAGGTTGTTCTGCTCAAAGCCCAGGGGCTTATTTTTGATATACTGCATCTGCGTGTAGATGACCAGCGCACAGATAATCATGCAGATAGACAGACTAAATTGTATGACAACAAGTGATTTGCGAATAGACAATCCACCTCCCGCAGTCCCTTTAAATCCTTTCAGAACTTTTACAGGCGTAAATGAAGACAGGTACAGTGCAGGGTAGCTGCCGGCAAGTACTCCTGTGAGCAGGATCAGGGAGATCAGCACCGCCCAGAAAGTATAGGAACTGTAGTCGATACGAATAGCCGTGTCCAGCAGGGCATTGAATTGCGGGAGCAGCAGTTCCAGTAAGGCAAAAGAGATCAGCATTGAAATTGTTGACAACAACAGAGATTCCAGGATAAACTGCCCCATGAGTGCCCATCTGGATGAACCTAAAGCTTTCCTCACGCCCACCTCTCTGGCCCGTTTCTCAGAGCGCGCCGTAGAAAGGTTCATATAGTTGATGCTGGCGATCAGCAATACACAAAAAGCAAGGAAGGCGAAAAGGTTAACACGGTCGATTTTACCCCCTGTCAGTTTGCCGTTCTCAAACTCGTCATACAGGTGGTGTTTTTTAAAGGGAAACAAAAATGCTTCGAGCTTTGTGCCGGCATCATGTCTCCTGATCAGTTTGCGTAATGCAGCATCTGTGGCGGCAAAATTTGCATTTGGTTTCAGTTCAAAGAGCGTCATGCAGGAAATCGCCCCCCACTCAAATGTTTTTTCTTCAGGAAACACATAGTTCTCATAGAAGGACCATGTCTGGATACCTTCAAACTGAAAGGTTTGATTTTTAGGCGGGTCGGTGATGACTGCAGTGACCTTTACCCATAAGCGGTTATCCCATTTGAGGCTTTTTCCTACAGGATTTTGATCTCCGAAGAATTTTTTAGCTGCACTTTCAGTCAGTATCAGTGAATAGGGGTCATTCATCGAAGTGCTGATGTCGCCGCTTTTCACCTTATAGTCGAACATTTTTGTGAAGGAAGGATCTGCAGTAATGATGTTTAGCCTATATTTGTTATTGTCATGACTAAAAAGGCGATACATACCGTAATTGCTAATGCGGCAGGCAGCTTCAACTCCAGGCAGCTCCTGCAATCCCGCAGCAGCTAATTTATTAGGCGTGTAAGGATCAGTGTGTATACCTCCGTCAATATCATGGTTAAGCTGTGCCACATAAATGCGGTCGATTGCTTTGTACTGCTGATCGTAACTGTATTCGTAATTCACATATAACAATAACAACAAACAGGAAGTGAGACCAAGGGCGAGCCCACCGATATTGATCACTGAAAATCCTTTGTGTTTTTTGAGGTTCCTGAGCGCTATTTTGAAGTTGATGAAAAACATACGTTGTGATTTGCCGGTATGTTTACGAATGGCGTGCCAGTCTGAAATATCGGTTTTAAAGCATCAATATAGCTACTTTCATTTGATATCTGTTCATTACCGGTCAGTTGACGTTCGTTAATGCACAATATAAGTAAGCTTTAATAGCAGTGATTTTAATTTGTTATCCTGCCATAGTCTTAAAACAGCTGATTAGAGTTCAGACGAATAGAGATTTGTGTTGATCATCCAATCCAGATAAATTTCGATTCTTGAAGTTAAGTAAAAAGGAAGATTAAGAAGTGTATAATCTTTTCCCTTCAGAGTAGTAAGTCGATCGACTTTGAGTGGTCCGCCATAAATACGTACACCGATACTATGTTCTGCTTCATCTATAAATGAATGTAACGATTTTAATGTACCTGTTGCACCTGCTTTTACTTCCACAGGAATAATCATGCTATTGTATAAAATCACAAAATCAACCTCTGCCGTTGACGATTTTTTTTCCCTGACCCAGAAATGCAATTCGTTCAACACATTATACTTAGCTGCCAGTAATTCCTGTGCAACAATATGTTCTGCAATTTTACCTTTGTAGACGTGGTCTATGTCCTTTGTAAGTATTAACTCCTTTTGCAAACCCGCAAAAAAATTCAGCATCCCCGTATCAAGTACTTGCAGACGCGGAGATTTTTTAATATCAGGAAGCAGGGGAACATTAGTATTGGTGGTAGGATAAAGTAATTGAATAATCATCACTTTTTGAAGCGTCTGCATGGCTGCACTGACTTCACGTGAGCCATAGCCGGAGTTACCAAAGCCCTGGAACTTTATACGATTGCCAGCTTCAAGAAAACTGGCACGAATGATATGCCTGATAATCTGAATTGAATTATCATTACGTCCATATTTTTCTACGTCTTCAATATAAGAATAAATCAAAGACTGATAAATATCACTTAAGGCTTGTAGATTTTTATTTTCAACATAGTGCCTTATCACTTCCGGCATTCCTCCTATGAGTGTATATGTGTGGAAAAGAGATAGAAGCTTTTGATGAGTAAATTCTTTAATAGGTGTTTCCAATAATGCTATGGCAGCCTGGTCTTCTTGAGAAGCAAGTAAAAACTCATGAAAAGATACAGGTCTCAGGATTTTATACTCTACCCTTCCGACGGGAATTTTGGTTTGCCCATTGATGGCAGTCTCCAGCAAAGAACCAGCTCCGACCACATGAAGATCCGGTATTTTCTCATAAAAGTAACGTAACATATTCAAGGCTCCTGGCCTATCCTGAATTTCATCGATAAATAGCAGCGTATTCTTTAACAGACTTATATCTTTATTAAAAATGAAGAATATTTGTTCTGTTAGTCTTTCTACATTGCCATAATTACTGAAATCTAATGATTGATCAGCCTGCTCAAGATTCAGGTAGATGTATTGCTGGTAGTGTTTGGAAAACATGTTTATCACTGTAGTCTTTCCAACTTGTCTGGCCCCTCTTAATAATAAAGGTTTACGCCCGGAGCTCTCCTTCCACGCAATTAGCTCATTAATAATATCTCTATGAAACATAGACCTTATTTTTGTTACATATACAGGGTAAATGTATAAAGAAATTGTCACATTTACAGGGTAATTTTTATTCAATTTCGTCACATTTACAGGGTGTCTTATTTTACTCATCCTCCAGACGCCTCTGAGAATCTTTGAAATTCATAACGTAACCTTTGCTATTCAAAAAACTCATGAGCCCATTCTGATGCAACTTTGATATATCAAAAAACAAAAAATTATAGCATATGAAAACTCAGAAAACATGGTTCATCACCGGCGCCTCCAGAGGCTTTGGACTTGAAATTACGAAAGCAGTACTGGCAAGCGGAGATCAAATCATAGCCAGCGTTCGCAGTAATCCCGAAGCATTCGCCGCACAATTTTCAAATGATAAAAACCTGTATGCAGTATCACTTGATATTACCAATGAGCATCAGGCCAGGGCTGTTGTGCAACAAGCTATAGATCATTTCGAAAAGATCGATGTGCTGGTGAACAATGCAGGTTACGGCATCATCGGTGCAGTAGAAGAAACAAGCGATGCAGAAGCGAAACAAAACTTTGAGGTAAACGTCTTCGGAACACTGAATGTGATCCGTGCCGTATTACCTTTTATGCGCAAGGAGCGCTCGGGTCATATTATCAACATCTCTTCTGTCGGCGGTCTTTTTGGATATGTAGGCTGGGGCATCTACGGATCAAGCAAATTCGCCATTGAAGGAATTACCGAATCCCTGGCGCAGGAGCTTGCACCACTGGGCATTTTTGCAACAGTCGTGGCTCCGGGATTTTTCAGAACTGGCTTTCTGGATAAAGGCTCCCTGACCAGCACCGCAACAGTGATCGAAGATTATGCACGTGTTCTTCTTAAAGAAAAAATCAAAATTAGGCTGTTCGGAAAAGCCTATGCTGTAGCTGTTATCCTGCAGGCTCCAGTCTGTTTGTAACAGGAGAGTTTTGGTTTCAACTCTCGTTTTATCAAACCACCCAAATTTACAAAAAGTAATTACATGAAAGTGATGTATTTAGCCTAACAAACCCTTCCTGAGATCAGTCAGTTCTGTGATGAGGCTTTCTTTGATTTTATCGAAATAATAATCTGCCTGGTTATGTACGTAGTCATAGAATTTGGACTTATCATTTTTTGAGAGGTCACCAAGTTCAAAGGTCGCATCAAGTACTGCTTTCTGCAATTCCAGACTATCATTGCTTTCCTGAACATCTGCAATAACGGTATCCAGGATCATCAGCCTGTCTTTCCTATGGGCATCAGCATTGAAAATAAAAGAAAACAAGTATTCTGCGTAAGTACGCACAGCATCCAGGACAGCTTCATTGCGGCGCATAGCTTTCTTCACTGCCGCAGCAACCTTAACTTTAGTATCATTTTTCTCTTCGCCCGCTGTATCATCCTGTGAGACAAGGCTGTTGTGATAACTTTTCAGTTCCTCAACATCATTGAACAACAGGCTGATACCGCTTTCCGTTTCTTCGGTATATGGAGCTGCTTTGAAACCAGCATTGAAGTCTGTAAGGTGTACACCTTCTATTTCTATAATTATATCTTTTATCATGTTTTCGCTTTAGGAGGTGTAAATGTATGGATAGATGACGAGTTAATGCAGATAATATCGCTTTATCATGAAGAAGTATAGAATTTTCACGACCGCTAATCGATATATTTGAAATGAACATGCTCCATCCAAATAGATATATCCTGTTATCATTTTTCTTCTTCCTTACAGGGATATGTTTTGCTCAACCTTACTATTTCAGGCATTACCAGGTAGAAAGCGGATTGTCAAACAACGCCGTTTTCGCCACGGCCCAGGATAAACAGGGGTTCATGTGGTTTGGAACTAAAGACGGATTAAACAGATTTGACGGATATCAGTTCAAAACTTACCGGCATGATGCCGATAACGATGGCAGTATCGGAAACGACCTCATTTATGCTTTACACTATGACCAGTCCAGCCGGTTGTGGGTAGGTACAAACCGCGGGGTTTACCTGTATATGCCGCGTACTGAAAAACTCAGGCTCGTTAAAGGCACAGAAAAACTAAGAATCAACGACATTGCACATGACAGGGATGGCAATCTCTGGATCATATCGCTAAAGAAAATATATGTGTATGATCCGCATAGCGATACGATTACACAGCTGAAAAGAACTTTTGATGCCACATCAGTCTCGATGATGCTGGATGGAAGCATCTGGATCAGCACGATGCAGGGTACAATAGAGCAGTTTGATCCCCGGAGTAAAACATTCCGTTCCACCTTTGTAATGAACAAGGCCAATCCGAAGGATATCAGCTGGGTAACCCGCATCCTTGATATGGGTAATGGCGAGTTTCTGATCGGCACTGCCAATCAGGGATTCAAACGCTTTAACCGCTCTGCCGGAACTACCACTGAGATACTGACCTTCAATCCTGATCAGACTGCTATTTATGTGCGTGATATGATCCGTACCAGCAAGGGAGAATATTGGATTGCCACTGAAACCGGAATCTATATTTACGCTGCTCAGGGTATCGTACAACTGAAAAATCAGCACGGTGACGGCTATTCACTGTCCAATAATGCCATCTATTCCTTGCTGGAGGACAGCGAGAAGGGCATCTGGGCAGGCACCTATTTCGGTGGGGCAAATTACTGTACCAACCGCTATGCCGTATTCACGAAATACTTCCCCCAAAAGGGAGTTAATTCCATCAGTGGCAATGATGTAAGGGAAATCTGCAAAGATGGAAAAGGCAGATTGTGGATCGGTACAGAAGATGCGGGGCTAAATATGCTGGATCCTCAAACGGGTCATTTCGAGAATTTCTTTCCTGACGGCAAGGCAACGAGCATTTCTTACTCCAATATCCATGGCCTTCTGGTGGATGAAGACAAACTGTGGATCGGAACTTTTGAGCATGGACTGGATGTGATGGATTTAAAAACCAGGAAGGTCATCAAACACTACACAGCAGGAAAAGGCAATTCCCTGCGTGCAGGATTTATCGTCAGCTTCTGTAAGACCAGGAACGGAGATATTCTTGTTGCCACTATTGAAGGTCTGTACCGCTACAATCGTAAAAATGACGACTTCGAATTAGTCGGCGGTCTTCCCGTTATGTTTTACCAGTCAATTTATGAAGACAGCAGGGGGAACATCTGGGTTGCAAGTTTCAACAATGGACTTTTCTGCTTTAATCCCGCAAAAAACGGATATACCCAATATAAAAACGACCCGCGCCATTCCGGAAGCATTGGACATAACACGGTAAATGGTGTATTTGAGGATCACAAAGGAAAAATTTGGGTAACTACCGACGGCGGAGGGTTAAATCTGCTTGATGCAGATACAAAGACCTTCACAAGAATTACAATAAAAGATGGGCTTCCGAGTAATTTCCTATTTAAGATCATAGCGGACAACGACCATCTGCTTTGGATCACGAGTAGCCGCGGTCTCATCAGGTTTGATCCGGTATCGAAAACTCTCCGGGTTTTTTCTACTTCCAATGGATTACTCACCGACCAGTTTAATTACAACTCAGGGTTCAAGGATCTTTACGGAGATATCTATTTCGGTAGCGTAGAGGGTATGATCAGCTTTCATCCTGAACAATTTAAAGATTCAGTGACGCAACCAAAGCTCAAAATTACGGGCTTTCAAATCGATAACCAGGAGATTGGCATACACAGCGATTCTGTGCTCAGAGAATCTATCCTTTATACAAACCAATTGGTGCTCGACAATGATCAGTCAACCTTTAGCATCGACTTTGCCGCAGTTAGTTTTTTGTCGCCCGACATGACACAATATGCCTACAGAATGAAAGGCATCAGTGATGAATGGGTTCATTTGAAGACAAACAGAAAGGCCTACTTTACGCAGCTTGCTCCCGGAAAATATACTTTTGAAGTCAAGGGATTGGGCAATGGAAATCATACCTGGACAAAAAAGAATCCCATACTACAGATCACTGTACTACCACCTTTTTACAGGAGCAACCTCGCCTATCTGTTTTACGCAATCCTGCTTGGTATTGCCTGTTGGTTCTTGCTCAGGAGTTATCATTTGAGAATCGAAGACCGCAACAGAAAGCGGATGGAACAATTAGAATCAAAAAAAGAGAAGGAGATCTATCAGGCAAAGATTGAGTTTTTTACAAATATTGCCCATGAAATCCGTACCCCACTCACCCTGATTAAAGGACCAATGGAAGACATATCCAAAATGGCATCAGTAGATCCTTACCTGGATAAGAAGCTCAAAATAATGCAGCGTAATACCGACCGCATTTTTAACCTGACCAACCAGCTGCTGGATTTCCGTAAAACTGAAATTAATGGATATTCATTAAACTTTGTAAAAACAGATCTCTGTGAGATCCTGAATGAGATCTATGCGATCTTTCTCCCGGTAGCAGAAAAAAGAAATATATCTTATCATATCTTCTTACCCTCTGAAGCGTTCGAGGCCTACATTGATACAGAAGCCTTCTACAAAATTGTCAGTAACCTGATCGACAACGCGATAAAATATGGCGATAGCCTGATAGAGGTAAAACTATGGTCACCAAATGTATTATCCGGCAAAGCATTCATCACCATTACAAGCGACGGGAAGCCCATTACAGCTGATCTGCATGAAAAAATATTTGAGCCTTTCTTCAGGGCTACCGATTCGCAGATCCGTCAGGGCACCGGCATTGGATTATCATTATCAAAATCTCTTGCAGACTTACATGGGGGAAGTTTAGCTGTATCAAATGACCAGTCAGGCCGAAACGTCTTTTCCCTGGAACTGCCCGTCCATCAATCTATAGAATTTAATCTCAAAGGAAAATGGAAAAAAAAGCCATGAATGAACTGATCAAAGCACAGCCGGAAAATACTGGATTTGTCATCCTCATCGTAGATGATGAGGAAGATATCCTGGAGTACCTGGATGATATTTTAAGTGATAAATACAAAATACTGACAGCAAAAAATGGCATAGAGGCATTGAATATATTACGCCAGGAGATTATACAGCTCGTAATCTCGGATATCATGATGCCTGAGATGGATGGCTACCTCCTCTGCGACAGCATCAAATCCAATTTGGAGTACAGCCATATACCCGTAATCTTATTAACAGCCAAAACAGGTCTGCAAGCAACTATTCATGGACTCGAACAGGGCGCCGATGCTTATGTAGAAAAACCTTTTTCACCAGATTTTTTAAGGGTGCAGGTATCATCGCTGATTAAAAACCGCGATAAGATTAAAACTTATTTTGCCAGTTCGCCACTGATCCATATGAAAGCTATGGCCCATTCTAAAGGGGATGAAATATTTTTAGATAAACTCCAAAACCTGATCAACAGCAAGCTGGGCGATCCTGATCTGTGTGTGGATTTCCTTGCAGACCGGATGAACATGAGCAAACCTACCTTGTACCGCAAAATCAAGTCTATCTCCAATTTAAGTGCCATAGAACTCATCAATATCACACGTCTGAAAAAGGCAGCTGAACTTCTGAATGAAGGGATACTAAGAATATATGAGGTATCTGAACTGGTGGGCTTCAGTTCACACAAACATTTCGGCCGCAATTTTACCAAGCAATTTGGCATGTCGCCAAAGGAATACCTGCACAGCAGGCAATCTTCAACCGGTATGGCTGATCACCCCCCAAAATAGTTCAATTATTACCCATTTTCATTCAAGTTTATAGCGCTATTCAGACAGAAAATCTCATATTATGCGTTTTTAGGGCTTTAGAACAATTTTTTGAAAATCCTGCAAAAAACCATATCCCTTCACAGGCCTGTACCAGGCTATTGATCAGCACTTCATATTAATATATTTGGACAGAGAATAAATCATGATGACATTCCTGTCAGTGATTTCGACCCCTAAACCAAATATTAAACGTATGAAAACCCTGAGAATCTACGACAGCTAAACATTCGAAGCTTCCTGAGATTGGAGTGCCAGCCATTCCTGATCAAACCCCAGCAGCACCTCATCAGCTTATGGGAAGAAGTGTTTATTGTTCAAAAAAAGAATCTGATTATGCAATCAACTTTACATGTTAAACAAGTAAGGCGCAATGTAATGAAGCTATTCATTATGATGTTCGCCCTGATCTCTCTCACACCGGGCATTACAA
Organism: Pedobacter sp. MC2016-15; assembly: GCF_026239695.1. Taxonomy (GTDB): domain Bacteria; phylum Bacteroidota; class Bacteroidia; order Sphingobacteriales; family Sphingobacteriaceae; genus Pedobacter. The sequence continues at coordinate 226,349 of NZ_JAPIVS010000006.1, forward strand.
ATGCAAAAATAGCGCCCACTCTGAACTATTCTAAAAATCTGCATCTGCAAGCTACAGTCGTTACCGGTAAAGTGACAGATCTGCAGGGACAAGCTATTCCAGGTGTGAGTGTCCGAATCAAAAATTCCGCTACAGGAACCCTGACAGACAACAACGGTAACTATAAGATCACTGTACCCCAAGCTGGCTCCATACTGGTATTTAGTTATATAGGTTACCTGTCTCAGGAAAAACCTGTCAGCGGCGCAAGCCTGAACATCCAGCTCGCAGAGGAGCCCAACAGCCTTACAGAGGTGGTTGTAGTTGGCTATGGTAGCCAAAAACGTACTACAGTCACTGCAGCGATTTCTTCTGTACCTATGCAGGAATTAAAGGATATGCCGGTGAGTAACGTGGCAACTGCGCTGCAAGGTAAGATCGCAGGGGTAGTTGTACAACAGACCGGTGGCGCTCCGGGAAATACCCCTGCCATTAAAGTCAGGGGTCTGGGCTCTATCAGTGCCAATAACTCACCGCTTATTGTCCTGGATGGAAACATTGTAGATCCTTATGTATTCAGTTTACTCACTTCTGAAGAGATTGAACGTATAGATGTGCTTAAAGATGCGTCCTCGGCTGCAATTTATGGTTCAAAAGGCGCAAATGGCGTAATGCTGGTGACGACTAAAAAAGGTAAAAGCGGCAGGACAGTAATCAATGCCGATGTTTACGCAGGCTTTCAGCAGGTGACAAAAAAAATAGAACTCCTGAACAGCCAGCAGTTTGCTGAATTTGTCAAAGAAGCTTCGAACACGGCTTACCTGGATAACGTTCCGGGTGCTTCAGTGAATGACCCCAACTCAGTAAGGCCCAGCAACAACCTCCGGTACCGCTATCCCCGTGGTGATCTGTTCGACTGGTTTAACTTTGACGACCCTGCAAGAGTAGCCGCACTACCCTATTATGATTACCAGGACCTGATCTTCAGGGATGCACCAATGTCGAACTACCAGGTTACAGCCTCCGGCGGAACTGATAAAATCAGCTTTCTGACTACAGCAAATTATTTCAAACAGGATGGGGTAATCGACAATTCATCGCTGGACCGGTATTCTGTACGTGCCAATGTTGACATCAAGGCAACTGACCGCCTCAAACTGGGAATGAGCATCAACCCTTCCTACAAAGTGCTGAGAGAAGTACGGGCAAATGGTCACTGGGCAGATAACGGAATCATCAACAGTGCGCTTTCCGCAGCACCACTTGCACCTATCTATGCAGCAGATGGGAGCTATTCTTCACAGACAGCCCTTGCCGCCCCTTACAACTGGCCGGGGATTACCAACCCGGTGGCAAACATTACGGAATACCACAGTACTTTTACCACCACCAACTTACTCGCCAGTGCATATGTGAATTATGCTTTCCTGCCTGAGCTGAATTACCGTGCCTCTGGGAATGCGAACATCAACAGTAACCGAAGAAATTCTTTCAGGACATCAAAGATTCCTTTGAACCAGTTATTACCACCCAATGTGGCAACAGGACTGGCGTTCTCTGATCAGAATCTGTCATTACTGTTTAACCAGACACTAAATTATGACAAATCCTTTGCCGGGGGGCACGACTTTAATGTGCTGGCAGGTATGGAGGTCACCCGTTTCTCTATCGACAACAGTGAAGCAACGGGAAGTTCATATGCAAATGACCTGATAGAAACGCTTAACGGCAGTGTGAACGGTACTACCACTACTGCCACTTCCGGAAGGGCATTAAATACATCCATGTCTTATTTTAGCAGACTGGGTTATACATTTAAAAGCCGCTACCTGTTTAACATGTCTATTCGCTGGGATGGATCGTCCATATTTGCTCCTGACAGACGCTGGGGGGCATTCCCTGCAGCTTCAGTGGGATGGAGATTGTCTGAGGAGAGTTTCATGAAACAAATTCCAGCGATTACAGAAGCAAAACTCAGAGTAAGTTACGGTCTGTCTGGAAATAACTCCTTTCCAAACAATAACTTCTACCCTTATCTGGCTACATTGCGCTCTGAGAACTACTCTTTCAACAACGTGCTGTCAAATGGTCTCGCACCAGCATCACTTGCCAATTCATTGCTGGGATGGGAAAAGAGTGACCAGCTGGACCTGGGACTCGACCTGGGGATGCTGAACGACCGTATTTTTATCGTTGCAGATTACTACCGCCGGATCACCAAAGATTTATTGCTAAACGTCAATATTCCGAGTCTGACAGGCTTCACTACAGCCTGGAAAAATACCGGCAGAATGCAGAACGTGGGTATGGAGTTTGGCGTAAATACCAAAAACCTGACCGGCACCCTGAAATGGAACACCTCTTTTAACATCTCTTTCAATAAAAACAAAGTGCTGGCCCTTGGTCCAACAGGAGACAATATCCTGAGTGGAACCGGGGTAGGTGAAACCAATATTACCAAAATCGGAGAGCCTATAGGAAGTTTCTATGGCTACAAACAAATCGGTATTTTCAAGGATCAGAACGATGTAAACAGCTATCCTCATGATGCTACTTCCAGACCGGGTGATGCAAAATATGAGGATGTGAATGGGGATGGAAGACTCAATGCCCTCGACCGTACTCTGCTGGGTAACAACCAGCCTGATTTTATTTACAGCATGACCAATTCCATCAACTATGGTACTGTCGACTTCAGCATTGCCTTTCAGGGTTCACAGGGAGGCGAAATCCTGAACCTGAGCCGCCGTTTCTTCGAAAATCTCGAAGGTGGAGGCAACCAATACGCAACGGTGCTCAACCGCTGGCGCTCCCCTACTGATACGGGAGATGGCGTAACTCCAAGGGCAAATGCGAGGACCACGGGAAATAACAATGCTGTTTCCTCCCGATGGGTAGAGGATGGATCATATCTGAGGATTCAAAACATCAGCATTGGTTATAAATTCCCGAAAAAGATCCTGGATAAGATCAAGCTGCCCAATGCGAGGATCTATGCTTCCGGGCAAAACCTGGTAACCTGGACAAAGTACACGAACTACAATCCGGAGATCAGCAATTATGAGTCGGCACTCACCGGTGGCGTAGACTATGGTGGCTATCCATTGTCCCGTACCTTTATTCTGGGTTTGAATATTGGCTTTTAATTATCAATTGTTAAAATGAAAATCTTATGAAACTTCAAATTTCAATTCTCATACTAGCGGCGGGCATGCTGCATTCAGGATGCCAGAAATCAATTCTTGATCAGAGCCCGATTTCCACTATAGCAACATCAAATGCCTATAAAACTGCGGGAGACTTCAACCTGGCGGTCAGCGGGGCATACTCCTCTTTACAAAGCGGCGGAATTACCACCAACAGCTATGTTCTAAGAGAAATCACATCAGACAATGCATTACCGGTTGCCTCAGGCTCAGTTACAGATCAGGATGAGTTTGACCGCTTTTATATCCGTACTACAAACCCGCTGATTTTAGGGGCATGGAATGATAGCTACAATGCCATCAACAGGGTAAACACCATCCTTGACCGCATCGATGGGGTTACCATTGAGCAGGCACTCAAAAGCCGTTATATCGCGGAGGCCAAATTTATACGTGGACTGGTATATTTTAACCTGGTACGTACCTTTGGCGATGTTCCTTTGGTACTGACGGAGATCAAGGATCCTAATGACGGCTATGCGTACGGAAGAAATGCGGTTGCGGAAGTGTATACACAGATTGAAAAGGATCTGAATGAGGCTGATGCCGGACTACCCACCGTATACACAGGTGCAAATATCGGAAGAGCCACCAAAGGTGCCGCAAAAGCTTTGCTGGGCCGGGTGTTGCTCACGCAAAAGAAATTCCCTCTGGCAGCCACAAAACTGAAGGAAGTGATCGACCTGGGTATATATAGCCTGGTGGATAACTATGCCGACTATTTCAGGGTAAATAACAAGAATAACAGGGAGAGTGTATTCGAAATTCAGTTCAAATCCGGTGGTGCTGCTGAGGGAAACCCCTGGCCAAATGCTTTTGGTCCGCAGAACTCCGGAAATGCCGTAATTGCATTTGGTGGAGATGGCAACAACCAGCCCACAAACGACATGGTGATGGCTTATGAGCCCAATGATGTGCGTAAGGATGTGACGCTGGCTACGAGTTACGTCAATGCCAATGGAAACACTATTCAGGGTAATTATGTAAAGAAGTATTTTGATGTTCCGGTTGCAAAAAATGACAACGGCAACAACATACCACTTATCCGCTATGCCGATGTACTTTTGATGTATGCAGAATGTCTGAATGAACAGGGCTATCAGAGCACTGGCGATGCCTTCAGGTATCTGAACCAGATTCGCCTGAGGGCAAAACTCCCTGCGAGAACAGCCACAGAAATACCAACGCAGGCAGCATTCCGCCTGAGCATGGAACAGGAAAGAAGGGTTGAATTTGCCTTCGAAGGCCTCCGCTGGTATGACTTGGTCAGGACAGACCGCGCCATCCCTGTTCTCAATGCCAAAAAGGATATCATTGGTTTGGTCACGCTACTTGGCCCCAACAATCTTATATTCCCTATTCCGCAAAGTCAGATTGATATCAACAGTTCAAAGATCCAGCAAAACCCAGGGTATTGATAATGAGAAGAAAGTTATTTTTGGTTCTGGCAGCGATGTTTCTTTTTATAAAATCGGGCCATACTCAACAGTACAGTCCGGCACTGGCTGATCTGGAAACATTGAGTGGTTCCCATGACGCCAATACAGGCGAATGGGGACCATACTCCAAGCAGTATGCAGGCATCTCGCATATCCCGGAAATCAACAAAGGGCTGAGGTTTGACTTCTCTGTAGTTCCCGGATATTACCGCGGCAAGGTGCTGGTGCCAAATGTGTTGTTTGAATCAGGCTATTACCCCTGGAATGCCGATCTGAAGTCGGGAACCTATACATACCGCTACGAACTCGAGTGGAAAGACCAGGTCTATACCGATGTCGAATATCGAAGAATTGATACCCGGACAGTGATGGCTGTGATCAAATGTGTAAACCGGACAAAAACACCTCAAAATCTGGCGCTGAACCTGATGGGGAGTATGCAATACCCTGAAGTATGGCCGGAGAAAAAACTGCAGATACCAGAAGGGGGAGTCTGGATCAACGCTGTAGATTATCAAAAAATAAAATTTGCAGTTGCCTCTCCAAAAGATAATCTGGTCACGGATGGACTGATGAATGGGGAGATTAGAAATATGAGTTTCCTGGATGGTTCTGCGCTGGGGAAACGCTTTTTACAGGAGGTCGGAAATCAGGTGAGCTACATTGTACCTGCCACACTCAGAAACGGGTATGTCTGCCTGATTTTCCGGGCTGCTAAAAACACAAAAAGCAGGATTCTTGTGGAGGGAGCCGGTAAGGAGAGCATTACTCTTGAAGGAACTGGTGGACTCGCTACGCAGCTTATCAGGTTAAAAGGAGCATCTACCATAACGCTGCGATCATTGGGGGGCTCTGCCATGGAGTTAAACGGATTACTGATCACTCCCGGGGCAGTATCTGCACCTAGCCTGCTGGAAAATCCCAGGCTGTTTAAACCAAGGGTAATCACAAATGTTGAAAAACGTCAGCTGTTGATGAAGTATCCCGATGCTCCCGGATATTATGGGATGCGCTGGGATGATGCCTTGTTCAAGATCCGGGAAATCAGAAATGACGAACTCGATGTTTACTTCAGAAAAATGGTTCACAATCATGTGGACAGCATTCTGCATGGAAATGAAAAGGGGCATTATGAGAACATCTTTATCAGACCGGTCACTGTGGCACCGGAAAGTGAATCTACCTTTCATTGTCTGATTACTCATGCTGCAGACAGTACAGAGGTGGGCCAGACACTGAGCCGTTATGATCAGCTCAAATCCGGTAACCCGGCAGATGTAGTCGCCGGAAATGATCTGCCTGCCGGCAAAGATTATGTTTTCAGCCAGAAAATGCTTAAGGCCTCCCTGCTGCACAATATTGTATACCCTATTTATGCACAGCGTACATACATCAAACATTATACGCCCGGAAAATGGTGGAACAGCCTCTACACCTGGGATTCCGGCTTTATCGCTGTTGGGTTGAATGAGATCGACCTCAAGTCGGCACTGATGTGCATCAATGCATATACCACAGCTCCGGAGAGCCAGTCGGCATTTATCCATCATGGCTCGCCAGTGCCGGTGCAGGCTTATGCGTTTATCGACCTGCTGAACAAAACTCAATCAAAAGCTGTTGGCCAATATTTCTATCCGCGTCTAAAACAGTATTATGAATTTCTTTGCGGGGAATCGGGCAGTTCTACAACCAGAAGCATGCAATCCAAGCTGCTTAAGACCTGGGACTATTTCTACAACTCCGGCGGATGGGATGATTATCCCGCGCAGTCGGCCCTGCATCAGCAAAAGATGGAAGACAGGGTAAGTCCGGTCATCACGACAGCCCAGTGTATACGTTTTGCAAAAATATTACGGATGCTTGCCCTCAGAGAGGGGAACAAAAAAGATATTGTAAAGTATGACTGTGACATCAAACTGTTTACAGAGGCACTTCAGAAATTTTCATGGAACCCTGAGAGTGGGTATTTCAGTTATGTGCTGCATGATGCACAGGGAAAGCCACAGGGGCCATTTGCTGATGCGAAAGGTATAGATTATAACATGGGAATGGATGGAGCCTATCCGCTGCTTTCAGGGGTGTGCAGTCCGGAGCAGCAAAGGATACTACTGGAGAAGATCTTCTCCCCAGATCATCTCTGGACACCCAGTGGGATGGGTGTGGTAGACCAGTCGGCACCCTATTACCGCAGTGACGGCTACTGGAATGGCTCAGTATGGACGCCACACCAGTGGTTTGTCTGGAAAACGATGCTTGATCTGGGGAAACCTGAACTGGCGATGAAAATTGCTAAAAAAGGTCTTGAGGTTTTCAGCAAAGAAACAAACGATTCTTATCACACTTTTGAACATTTTCTGTCTTTGAATGGCCGTGGTGCCGGATGGCATCAGTTTTCGGGACTGTCTACGCCTGTCCTGAGCTGGTATAATGCGTGTTACAAACAGGGTACAGTAACCACTGGGTTTGAGATTTTGCTGGAAAAGAGTGAGTTTGACAAGGATCTAAAAGGGTATCATGGAAAGCTTAGCTTCGATGAGAGCACTGTCGCACACGGCAGGTCGGTGATGATTTGCCTGAATCCATCGTATGTATATCAGGCATCTTTTAATGGTAAGCATTTACAAGTGATGGAACCACATCCAGGTCTGATCTGTGTGACATTACCAGCTACCAACAAAAGCGGAGAGCTCATTGTTAAAGTGAAGTAGATGTTTCAGGGGTAGCAGAATGGGCGGGTAATTGTGGGGGGAGAAGGATTCGAACCTTCGAAGTCTTGCGACAACAGAGTTACAGTCTGTCCCATTTGGCCACTCTGGTATCCCCCCTTTTTGTTCAAAATCAGTTAAAGACCTGATTGTGAAGCGTTCAATATAATTACCACTTTTTAAATGCGAAAGCTTCAGATTTCTCTGAAGCTTTCCAGTGGAGAATACCGGATTCGAACCGGTCACCTCTTGCCTGCCAGGCAAGCGCTCTAGCCAAATGAGCTAATCCCCCGTGGGTGGGCAAAAGTAGTAATTTGTTTGTGGTTTGCAAATTTAAGTTGAAATAAGTGGCACTATAAGCTTTAATAGGGTATTTGGACGAGTTACTTTCAAATGGTTAACTATAAATTCACATCACAACTATTCTTCACTTTTAAAACTCACACGGTTTTTCACACGGTAACAGTGTGAGAACAGTGTGAAAATCTTACGGTATCTGACCATAACAATTAGATTATGGTTACTATAAAAGTATTCTTAGACAAGAGAAAAATTAAAAAGGATAACTCCTATCCTATTTGCTTACGCATCTATCACAACGGTGCATCAACTACACGGTCTACTAAAATTGATGTACTGGAATCACAATGGGATGACAATAAAAAAGCAGTAAAGAAAAATCATCCAACAGCACCTGCACTCAACAGGTTATTAACAAAGCAAGTTGCTGACCTTCAATCAACATTGCTCCTGGCCGATGACAAACAGGTAAATGAATATTTGAAGCCTGTAAAAGTTAAGGAAAAAGTAATTGAACACAAGAAAACCGTATACGAGTTTACAAATGAACTAATAGAGGAACTTCGCCTCGATAATAAGATTGGAAATGCCTGGGTATACGAATCTACTATCAATGCTTTAAGAAAGTTTCACCCTGACGATGAGTTGTACTTTGAACAGATTGACTTCCAATTCCTTGACAAATATAATAAACACCTGCTCAGGAGTGGGGTAAAGCATAATACAGCTTTCTTCTATGTCAGGACGCTCAGAGCTTTTTATAATAAGGCAATAAAACATAAACTCGTTGATCGTAACCTATACCCTTTCCACGATATTACCTTAAAGGCAGAACGTACCAAGAAACGGGCTATTGACCGAATATTGATCAGCGATATAATGCAACTTGATTTGCCTGCACAGTCCTCAATATGGCATGTCCGTAATTGGTTCATGCTTTCGTTCTACCTGATGGGCATTTCATTCGTGGATTTAGCATTATTGAAACCTGATGATATTAAGAACGGTCGCATCAGTTATAAAAGACAAAAAACCGGTAAGCTATATGACATTCAACTGGTGCCACAGGCATTGGCAATAATTGATTTATATAAGAAACAACCGTATGGCTTCATCCTGCCAATAGTAAACAGGAGAACGAAGAACGATGAAGAGCGGTTACGCTTAATTAAAGATCGTACTCGGTTAGCTAATAAATATTTAAAAAGGATGGCTGAAGAAATTGAAACGGATGAAACAATTACAACCTATACATCCCGGCACTCATGGGCTACGATTTGTAAGAAACTTGGCTTCAGTATTGAAATAATTGCGGAATGCTTAGGCCACGAATATGGAAATAAAACAACGGCAGTGTATCTTGATTCATTCGATCAGGACGTCATAGATAATGCCAATGCAGTAGTTGCAGATAGTTTGGATAAATGATTAGTTTGCGGAACGGGTTAAAACCGTTTCGCTACTACTTTTTTATTGACCTCAGTATAGAATTATAAGTATTATTGCGGTCAAATAGCACTTACAATGGAACAGTATATTATTACTATTGAAAGCTCAATCAGTTACGACATCCTCAAAAACTATCATTTCACTGTGAAAGCACTTTATGACACAGGGAATTATAAAGCATCGGATTCCCTTACTCCATATTTATTTGATCTAACTGTCACAGCGGAGGATAAGGAGGAAGCGGAACTATTAGTTTTCAACTACATACAAGTTTTTAACCGCCTCGAAGCAATACATCAATTAGGTAACGTTGTTTTTATTACCCAAGCTTTAATGAATAATGAAGGCACTTATATTAACACAGAAGCACCTAAAAATGACAAAGCACTTTTAGAACTGGAGCTGTTAGTAAACCTGCTTTCAATCCAAGAGGAGAAGAAGTCTGATTCAATTAATATTGAGATTACAAGCAAGAGGGAGTCTAATAATCATTTTATCAACTATAGTAAGTTTAATAATCCTCAAGTGGTTCAGAAATTGATTGATAATATGGTCATAACGCAATTTAATCATCTTAAGAGTATGTCTGATTCTTACTCCTTTGATATAAGCAATAGGTTAAGTAAAATAGACGTTCCTACTCTAGACGCTATTAAAACAATGGCAGACCAAGCCAGATCTGTAAGTACTAAAGCATTCAAGGCAGATTTCCTTTACACTGTATGCTCAACCCTCCGCAACTACCTAACTGAGTATTCACATCTAAATCCAGATAATAAGGCTTTAACAAATGATCAAGCAAGAATAATATATACCACTTGTGCGATACATGGATTACTGTCTGTTAAACATGACGTCGAAGTTGATGCTCTCAATTACATTAGAATGGTGCTTAAAAACAAAGCAGGTATAGAGCCAATGAATGCAATAATCAGGGAAGATATTATGTAACAAATTGACTTATAGTGCTATATTTCTGATGGCATTTTATCAATTCTATTGTGCGTTACAACCTTCATGCTTTAGTGACATTTGCAATACTTAATAACAGCAAATAACTAAAGATTATGAATCATCAAGCACCAGAGGTCGGCACTTACAAAGTAATTAATGCCTACAACGAATTATTTAATGGCAAGCCAATGCCAGTAGCGGAAGCTCATTTCATGGCTTCATCCAGTTTAAATTACAATCAGGAACGTATAAAGATTCGCATTCGAGCTTTATATAATGAGAAGTCAAACGGACCAAAAAAGCAGTTCCCCATCGATAAACTTGCAAACGAAGAATTAATTATCATCGCGATGCATACACATATTGATGCTTTAGATCCAGATAAGAAGGCTTATTCCATAGACTGGGGAATAGTGGAGCCAGAAGTTGATCTGGATAATATGTTAGATCCGGATGACCCAGAAATCACCAACATTGCAAATGCGCAACTAATTGCAAATGAAGCCGGACAAATCGATGATTATGATGATCCGGTCTATTTAAGGAGCGAAGGATTTACCAACTTCCTTACTATGTTCAATAAGAAAAATGAGAGACGGTTATAAACCGTCTTTTTTTATGTTTATAAATCGCAATTGACTGAAAATCAGTGCTATATTTTAGTCTGGTATTAGTGGTTTTCGTTGTGAGGTTTCACTTTCGATTTAGGAGAATCTTTGTGGCATGCAGGCATTTAAGCTTGCATCAACCAACAGATGAAAACACCAATAGATTACAGCAGATACTTAACATTTACGGAGAGAACAGAACTACAAACAACCTATAATTTCCGATTAAAAGTTAAACACAGGCTAAACAAGGCCTTCCTAATTATACCAAACAACGCAATTATTAACAAAGGCAGATGCGGTATTGGTGGGACATATCTTGAGATTAAGGCAAAAAGGAATTCCATTATCATAGTCCCGACAAATGCCATTATTGATAATAAGTGCTACAAGAATGGAGAGCTGCTACCAAATTATCGCGCAGTCAGAGGATCACTGAGTGAAAAGGCTGAAGCAGAATTAACCGAATTCATAGATTCAGATCTAGTAGGTAAAAAAATATTTTGTACTCCTGAGAGTCTGTCCAAGGTAATTAAATGCTCCAAATCTAAGTCTTCTACATACAATACTTGGTTCATACTTTTTGACGAAGCGCATACTGCTATTACAGATAGCTATAGAACCCATATTCTGGATGCATTTGAATTCTTCTTTAGATTCAAGCATAAAGCGTTGATTAGCGCAACTCCTTTCAATTTCTCTAGCGAAGATTTTAAAGGTTTTGACATCTATAATATCAAGTTTAGAGGGCATGTGGGAAGAATGCGTGTTGAGAATACTAATGATCCTCAAGCGCTGCTGCACTCAAAGCTGATAAATCCGCAGGCATTCCCAGGAAGGGTGCATATATTCTTAAACTCTGTGAAGGGCATTGTTGATACAATCACACGTGCAAGTTTAAAACCAGAGGATTTCAGCGTTTTTTGTACCAAGGATAAGGGTAATATAGAAACGCTTGATGATCTCAGATCGAATCATAGAGAAGCTCCAATGGAGGACACTTATCGAAAGTTCAATTTCTATACAACAAAGTACTTTGAAGGTTGGGATCTCTATGATTTTAAAGCTACGATCATTATTCTATCAGATATAAATTCTTACACGCTAAAGTCTGGCATATCCAATAAATGCGTTCAAGCTGCTGGAAGGAATAGGTATTACTCTAATCAAATAATACATATAACTAATAGCCGGAGCAAAGCCAGCCGCACTCCAATTGAGGAGCTTCAAAGTTTGATCAAGTCTACCGGGCAAGATGCTATTAACGATTTTAACAATCACTCGAACAAAGTATTTACTGGTTTGACGTATTATGACGTCGACTATCATACATTGGTAAAGAAGTATTCAGACTTTGACGATATTGGCATAGCTTTTTTGAACACTTTTAAAGTTGATCAGATCGCTAATCTGGAATGGACAGATCAGGAATATAACCATATCTCCATAATAGAGGACGCTTGGACAGAAGCAGGGTATAAATGTTCATCTGTTAACGACTACATTCCTAGGTTACCAAAGAACTTTGAGCAACTCAGCAAGGCCAATAGAATCAAGAAAGTTGTTGAATATTTAAGAGCAAGTGATGCTTCAACCTTTGACGTATTGGTACTAAATAATTTCCGCAATAATTTACCTCTGCTCGTACAGCCAATCTGTGATGCATACATGGAAATTGGTGGAGATAAGATGGAGGAACTACGCTATAATGAAAAACTTATCGGACAAGAGGTGATAATGTCAATCAATGAACGCAACGTGGTGCTTATTAAAGCAGAGTATTATGCGCGAATGGGTAACAGGGATGTACTAAAAACTGACATTGCTGAATATCTCCGCTCTTTATACGTAAAATATAAGCGATTAAATCCTAAAACTGGCGATTACTTTACGGCTTACGCAACAGATTTAATGACAGTTTTTCAATTTGATACTAAGCTTGTGAGGATAGGAACAGTAAATGGGTTACGAATTATCAAGTATTAATGATTTCCTTTTCCTCTGCTATAAACTAAAACACCTTTAATAGAGAAAATAGCAAAATATGTATTAGCAGAGGAAAACAAAGATATGAGCAGAGGAACTGGAAAACCCTCTCAGCTCCGCATCTAATTTTTTTTTCATATTTTTTTGTACCAAGCACTCAGATGGTATCTCACATCATTCCCCCGAACCTTGTCTTAGGGGAGATGAAATAATATACAGAACGTAAACTTTGAGAAACGCGCAGCAACGGTGTCGATATCAAGGCGTTTCTTTTATAAAAGAAACATGCCCGTCAAAGGCATTCTTATCTCAACTTATTAGACTTATACGACAAATTCCGCCCATCGGAATAGTATGCTCTAATCAACTCAATCCCACCAATCCCAATACTGCATAACCAATTCATCAATAATCCATTAAACCTTTTTAAAATCAAGCCCAGATAACAGGGCATCGCACAGCTATGGCTAAAAATTCACAACAATCAAAAAATCAATCAACTAAATCACAATCAATTAATCCATCCCAAATCCTTTCAAACTCAGAAGACATGACAGTTATTAATGAAAACACAGAAGTACTAATCGAATCTAACCTGGAGCAACGAAACGTAAAAGTCGAAGAAGCCTACCACAGTATCGTTAAACAAACCAGAGAATTACTAACAGCATTTGACAGCTTAAAATACCGGATGAGTGTATCTGTTGATCATGCTAATTCCGGGAAGCCTACTAATCTTATAAATGAATGGCTCAGCTCGTTTCACAACTTTACTCTTACCCGCAACAGATTTGGTTACAGTATGATTTACGTATCCTACGATGAGGATTCACTTACCAGATTTGGTGACAAGATCTTTAATAGAATGCTCAGAATTGTATTTAACACAACAAATACCATTGTTGGTGAACTAAATATTGAAAACTGCATCAGAATCGATCATTGCGCAACAGACATTCAACCTTTCTTTATAAATAGATTATTTAGTCAGGAGCATGATTATGTAACTATACATACTGAAGAAAAGGTGCCTTCTTAATCTTCATTACAGGGACTCTTCTGAGTCCTTGTTTAATGGCTGGTCTGGAAGTAAGTCTTTAGGCGAGCAGTGAAATATCTTCGCCAGTTTATCAATGTGATCAAGGTTGTACTTGGCAGGGAACTTTGCACTTTCAACTTGTCCAATAAATCCGTTAGAAACACCCAATTTAAAAGCTAGCTCTGATTGCGAGATCTTTGCATTCTCCCTTAAAGATTTCACCTTTTCTATTACAAACAGCTCTATTCTGGATTTCGAAGACGCTTTAGACACATTGCTAAAGACGAAATTAAATCACTATCAGACGCTTAGTTATATCTAAGTATTTATTAGTTTTATCAAATCAAATTATAATCATGAAACGTATAACTATTTTTATTGCTCTCATCTTAATTACAGCTGCTATTGGTTGTAAACCAAAGCCCAAGAATGATCAGGAAATCTATCAAGAAAGTATGGAAGGTAAATCAGATGATGAACTGATCTCTGAAATGTATGGCAATCCTCAGAATTATGAAATTGTCAGTTCTAAATCTATAGATGTTTTAAAACCAAATTCCTATCCTGTGTACGGCAAAAATAAAGGAGGTATAATCCAAGTTGTATTTAATAAAGATAAGATCTTTTTACAAGACATGTATCTTACCTCGATAGCAGGAAGCTATCGGCAAGGACGGTATGCAAGTCCAACAGGAGAAATAGTAGTCAGTTTTGAAAAAGCTCCAGGTTTTGCCGGAGCTGTATCTGCAGGACTTCGTCGCCATCCTAAAGCTGATAGCGAGTATATTAAGGTCAAGATGAAGCAACAAGGAAGTCCTATAGAGATAGAATACCAATTAAAGCGTCTCAATTAAAAAATGTCTATAAAGCACTATTAACAATTTAAGAAAAGATGATTAATGCATTATCTAGTTATGTATATCAGGCTGAATATAATACCGCATGGCGTCAAAGTCTTCATAGTGGTTTCAACCTCGATCCTTACGGAATAAAGTACGCTTATTCTAATCCTTGGATCTGGAATGACTTCACAATTGAAAGTCCAACGGGCGAAGATGAAGCAGAATTGAGTAAAGAGCCTCGTTGTTTAATCAGTGCCGATGACTTCTTTGCAAATATTAATAAGTCATGCAAACTAAGGTCGCTACCTAAGTTTCTTAGAAAGCCTTTATCACTAAGCAAAATAGTTCTGGATGATCTGTTACAATCTAAAATCATTAATTATGGCAGACTATGTGTGACGGTGGTCTTGTTTCGCATTCCTTATTGATCATTGACAACCAAGCTCAGTTTTACAGGAGAGTGATCCTATCATGGATAGAGACAGGAGACTTGTTAATCAAAGCCGATATGCAGATAGCATTTGTAACTCTTTTGGTAAGGGCCTAATAATATCATACCCTATTTAAACCATCTTAATAACAAACGAGAGCCACTTTTTAAGTGGCTTTTTTCATTTACAAACAATTTACATATGAAGTATTCCCGATTATTGTGGTTGCTCCTGGTGTTATTAATATTCATCGCAGCGGTGTATTTGATAACCTCAGATTTAGACAGACCAGAAGCAAGAGGTAATCATAACGGTTATCCATTTTAAAAATATAAAAGCTCATCCTATAACGCCTGCCTTTTCCCGCAATTGCTGCTTAAGGGGAGAAAGGCAGGCTATAGTCTTCAATTTGTGGTTTGACCTCAATCTGTAAAAGTTTACTTCTGATCCTGCGGGCAGTTCGTTCTATCATTACTGCGGTGGTGCTATGAAAGCCAGTGCTAGGAAAATAGGTACTTCGCAATGACTAAGCTTGCAGAATCAACGCCAGAATGCTCAGTCCTTCAGCTAGGCTTAATCAGCCTGGTTTCACTCCATCACTTTTATTCTGTCATGTATTCTGCTAAAGCAAGCGGATTGCTTCGTGAAAGTACCTGCTGTATCATAACATTCACGTTGTTCATGGTTACAATCCAGAAACTTTCTTAGTTTTGCTCACCTACGCAGTCTCTCAGGCTTCACAGCTTTCATGCTTCAGCTGTTCGTGTAAAAACATAGTCAAAGTCATGCTTGCGCATTCCTCCTTTGACACCTTCGTTCCGTTCGCAGCCGGTGAGCTTAATGTGCATATTATCATTTATAAAGTGATGTGAGACATTATATGATTAACATTACGTTTGAAAAGAGAACTGGCGTTCCAAAGTAAAAAAACAGATTTTCATGTTTTGTAGCATCTGAATAACCATTAAAAACCCAAGCCATCAAGTTTTTGTTTGAACATCAATGAATATGCCTTTTCCCTGTACGTAAAGCTTTTTATCGACTCCAACTCTTCTTCAGTTGGTTCTCTATGATCATGATTGCACTCCAATAATACCTTCTCCAGTATTCTACTTAATTTTCTGAGCTCTTTCATTCGTAGGTATTCCGAAGTGATAGTTCCCAATTTATATTTTTTTATAGTATTTGAGCCCATAATGGAGTTCCCCCTAGGTAAGATAACATCGTCTTCGAAACGCAGATGTTCATTAATTTCTGCATCTGTGTTAATACATGGATCCAAAGCATTTGTGATTGGTATTTCGTTGTGATTAAGTTTATCATTACAATTTGTACAAGCCAGATATAAATTGTCCCAAGTAAAAGCTAAACTCCTATCAATGGCAACTTCGATGTGGTGATCTACTTCCGACGCAACGCCCTTCAATAAGCATTCGCAATAGAAACATTTCTGATAACTTGTATCAAGAAGCCTACTTAAAATTTCTTGGTGCCTATATTTGTAGGATGGCGGACGAGTACCTAATGGCGTGGCCAAAAATCTGTCTAACCATAATGCCTCTCTTTGAACTAAAATCTGAGGCTTTGCGAGTCTTAATAATGACCTCATTATTATCTTTTGTTGTTAAATAATTCTTTCAACTTATCGTCAAATAATAAATAAGAAAAGTATTGAGGGTTAATTTCTAATAATTGATTTTCCAATCTTTTTTCTTCTTGTTTGTTGCCCGATTTAATAGCATTATTCCGAGCCTCAATTAATTGACTGATGATATCGCTAAAAGGTAATGTATTGAATAGTTCTGTAGTTAGGATTTCATCTATTGGCATATTCGAATATAGATCTGTTTCATCTACAATCGACGACTCATTTTCGTGTACTTTACATACGTAAATATTTGCATTCGTTACGGATGAAATAATAAAAGGCGAGTGGGTAGTTACTATTATCTGCAATTTAGGAAAGACCTCTAATATATTCTTAAGCAGCACCTTCTGCCATTTGGGATGAAGATGATTCTCTGCTTCATCAATAAGTAAAATACCAGGTACATCGAATACTGATTTAAACAAATTACTATCTTTATTCAACTCCATCACTGAGTAAGCCTTGGTTAATAACGAAATAAGCCTTTGGAGAATGTAAACATTTCCACTACTTAGCTTATCAAGAGTCAAAAGTTTTCCGTTCACCTTAATAATAGGTTGTAGGGTACTACGGGAAACATTGTGGAAGTTTCCATTAGCTACGGACATTTTAATAATTGTCTTTATTGCATCATAAATTTCGGTTCCCATTTTTTGTTCTTCTGAATCGTCACTTCCTTTCAAATAATCGAAGAAAGTAATAGACTCACTGACTTCTAGATTTGAATGTTTTCCACTCAATGCGCCTGCAAACAGAAGTTTAGGATCAATTGGACGAATGTTTTTTTGTTCGAAAGAATCTGTAGATAATTTTGATGTCCAATAATCAATAAACCAAGTTGGCTTTAAGGTTATTCCGTAAGAAACATGTCTAGCTAGACCAAAATCCTGCGAAGTTAATTCGAACAATTTACCATTTTCATTTAACTTAGTTGATTCAATGGTAATTTGTTGAAGATCCTCTAAGGTAACATTCATTGATGCTTTGAAATCCTTTGGATCTGAAACAATCGCCCTCTCAATCATACCGCTTGAATAACCTCCAGTTATTAACGCGCGAATAGAATCCAATATAATACTTTTTCCAGAACCATTGTCCCCTGTAATTATCGTAACCGGTGGATAGTTACGATCATTGTCATCTTTTATGAAGCAGATAGATTCGTTTTTAAAAGGGCCAATGTTATGTAAATCAAGACTGTTAATTTGCATAATTTTATTTGTTTTTCTAAATATATCAATTTTTAATTAGCTAAAATTGCTGTATTCAAATATATTCGTCTTTACAGCCGTGTTAATTAAAAGTTTAAATATTCCCCATCAAATGAACAGAGGTATTTAGTCTAGTAATAAACTAACCTTCAAGCCTTCTACCAGAGCCTTCAGAACTTACTGGTATGATAATCATCAGGCTGAATAAATCATACTGTCAGTAATATTGGGACAACTATAATTAGGGCTTATAACTTATATCTTACGGTCCTACTTTGATCAATAAGTTCATACGTTAAGTATAAATAATTGAAATCTTTAACATACTCATGGCATTGCCTCTGCGTACATTTTAACCTCAAATTCGCGTGGTTAGGTTCGCTGACATTAGTAACTTACTATAATGTAAAAAAAGATAACAAAGTCGGATAAAATTAATAATTTGTTCTATTGGTTCGCACATATTTAAGCGGCAACACAAATGATAGGTATGAAGAATAAAGTTTGGATAAGTAAATTTACAGTAAATGATGGTACAACAGTCACACTTGATGAGAGCAGTATCGTTGTATTTGTTGGAGCTAATAATATGGGAAAAAGTGCCTCTTTAAAAGAGATATTTCAATTACTTAAGTCCAATGGCACAGGAAAGATCATAACACATGTCGAAATTGAATCTATAGGCAATGTTGATGACCTAGTCGAATCCTTGATTGCAGCTTCCAAACAATCTTCATCCCTACAGCAAAATCCAACTTTTTCAGGGATAGGATATTCCGTGCCAAAGGATAATTTATTGCATTTTTGGAATGAATACAGAAGCGGTTTGTCTAGATTGCATTCGCTTTTTGTCAATTTATTGTCGACAGAGACTAGACTCACTGCCGCAAATCCAGCCCCTAACATTGCTATCACCTCTGAACCGCCTAGCCACCCAATTCATTTCTTACAGTCTGATGATAGATTAGAGGAAAGATTTAGTAACTACTTTTACCAAGCATTTGGTAAGCAATTAATCTTACATAGAAATGCTGGAAGCACGGTTCCATTATACGTGGGTGATAAACCTCAGATTAATGAGGGGGAAGATCGTATTTCTAGGGGCTACTTGAATAAATTAGAAGCATTGCCTCAGCTGCATTTGCAGGGTGATGGTATGAGAAGTTTCGTAGGAGTATTACTTAGTGCCTTCGTTTCAGAACATTCTATACAACTTATTGATGAACCGGAAGCCTTTTTACATCCACCGCAGGCAAGACTTCTAGGGAAAATGCTTGCAAAAGATTTACCTATGGATCGACAACTTTTCTTATCCACTCATAGTGAAGAATTTCTAAAGGGGCTTTTGGATTCTGGCAATCAGAATGTCAGAATAATAAGGTTAAGAAGAGAAGGAAATATAAATATTGTCAATCAACTAAATACTCAGGAAATTAACGAGATTTGGTCCGACTCGTTATTACGACATTCAAATATTTTAAATGGGTTATTTCATAGTAAGGTAATTATATGCGAGAGTGACTCTGATTGCAGATTTTATTCGGCGGTTCTCTATTCATTATATGAAAATACGAATGGAATTAGTCCTGATGTGCTATTTATACATTGCGGCGGAAAGCATCGCATACCTGTTGTCATCAGGGCTTTAAAAAGCCTAGGAGTTCCAATAACAGTTGCAGTAGACTTTGATATATTAAATAGCGAAAGCCCTTTTAAAGATATTTTGCTTGAACTAGGAGGACTATGGCATACGATCAAAGATGACTGGAGAAATGTTAAATCCGCTATCGATTCCAAGAAACCTGAATTGCTGGCAAAAGATTTAAAAGATGAAATTGAAAAAGCTTTTAGTGATGCTCCGACTAATATAGTATCGGGTGATACGATAAAAAAGATTTCATCCGCTTTGAAAAAGTCATCACCTTGGTCTAATGCTAAGCAAGTTGGAAAATCTTTTATCCCGTCTGGAGAGCATATGAAGGCATACGATAGATTGAATGACTATGCAAGTTCATTAGGAATAAAAATTGTGGAGGTGGGTGAATTGGAGGGCTTTATTCGAACAATTGGAAATCATGGACCTAAATGGGTGAATGAGGCTTTAAAAATGGATTTAAAAAATGATCCAGAGGTCAAATTAGCGCGGGACTTTGTTCGAAGCTTGATTACTTGATTTGTACATCTGTGATCCTAATACTTTTTTTATAGATTTAAAGTCGCACTCTCATGCTCCTCCTTTGATACCTTCGGTCAGTTCACCTTTGGCAGTGATGGTTTTGGCAAAAACTTTATAGATAATAAGCGTGTCTATTTAATTTTGTTTCTGTAATAATCAACTACACGATTGTTTAACAATTGCTTCTTCTCTAATATCTTCTCTATTTGCATATCGGCAGCCATCAAGCCCTGCATTGGATCTAGTGTTTTAAACCTACGTAATAATCCTTCTTGATATGGTGCTTTGACAAAAGTCTGAATAAATTCTTCTGGTGTGTACCAGACCTTCGTTTGTGTATCAAATATCCAGAAGTTTAAACGTGTTGCCTGTAAAGCCATAGTTTCAACACCATTGCGCTGTTGGTCATGCTGACTAATTTGAAATGCTCCTTGATCCATACCACAAAGCTATACTAATATTTTTAGTAATTCAATAGCTATTTAAAGTCTTGGAAGGAATTGTTCAGTGACGATTGCTCATACTGCCTTTCCAACTAGCAATCCTCAGCTGATCTTCTGCATACAGTCAAAATCGCAATGGCCTACTTCTTTTAAGACTCCTTCAACTTGTTAGCAGGCGATGAGCTTAAAGATTGGTCTTTTGAAGATTATATCCTATATTGGTAGTGAAATCTTGCAAAAGAAGATATTATGAAGATAGCGCCTCAACAAAATTTTATTGTACCACGACGGATCAATTCATTGGCATTTGTTGACACGAGCGATCGCTATGTTTCAAAACTTGAAAAGCACATTGCAAAAGCCGAAGAGGCAATGAAATATTCTTCCGATAGGTTTGATATTCTGATTATTTCCTTAGCCACAGGAGCATTGGTGTTATCTCTTGGATCCGCTTCTGGATTGTTAGCAAATATACCTAAGGTTGATACTTCTTTATTAAAGTTTGGATGGTTAATGATGATAGGTTCTATCCTAGCTAACCTAGTATCTCAAATATCAGGATACTTTGCAAATCAGAAAGACATCGAAGTATCAAATAATCTAATAAGGCTTAAGAGAAATAAGCAAACAATTGGGACCCAAAAAATACTGGAATTTTGGTGTACTACTTATAATAAAGCAACTTTAATCCTTAACGGGTTGAGTATGCTTTTATTGGTTACAGGCATGGTGACGATGGTACTATTTTATTCAAACAACATATAGATTATGAGCAATAGCGAAGATTTAAAAAGAAAGCAAGCAGAGGAAAGAGTCAAGCAAGAAGAACAGATTCGGAAGCGGGAGGAATTCGCCAAAAAGCAACAAGACGAAGAAAGAAAGCGGAGGTTGAATGAGGGCGGGACTAATAAAGGCAGACCAACTGGATTAAGACCAGGTGAGGATGACTAAAGCTTATATTAAACCTGAGCACTTAGAAATTAATATCGCAACAGTTTTACCACCGCCATCTTGTTTTTTTAAATAATGAAAGAAATAGACTTCTGGGTAAACTTTACAGCTAATCTACTAACAGTTCTAGCTTCAGGAATGGCTATATATGTTTATCTTACCAATAAGGATAAACTTGCTTCGGCACTAAATTCTATTTTAAATTATTCGAACCAATTAACATTATCCGAATTAAAATATAAGATTGAGAGATTGAATGATTATAACGCCAGTAATGCAGAGCAAAACCTGGAGGTTATAAATATATTCCATGATATCGAAGGTCAAATATTAGGTAATATATACTTAAAAGATCAATTAGGTGGACTTTTAACTAAACTTTCGGTATTTACGAGTAAAGGCAAACCAATAACTGAACCGAAAAAACGTAGCTTGGTAAGTGAGTTGCGAGAGAGTGTGAGGACATTAGATGTGTCGAATTTTGTAATGAATAAAAATAATTGAAATGAAGATAGTACAAGCGATTAACGCTATGATCAGCCATCAAGAGCAGATTACAAATGTTAAAAGAAATGACCAAGAATATTTTTTCCTTTATAAGGAAAGGTATAAGTGGTCTATTATTTTGAATAGTCAAGGTGATTATATACTTCACTTATACACTTCAGAGACCTTGACTATCGAAGACTTGGCTGCCATTCCGAGTGAGTATTGGGATACTATAGATTATGTTACTTACAAAAATAGTGAAATCAAAACCCAGGAAGCACACGAGAGCTTTAGCGAATTATTCAGAATAGTCCAAAATAAGTTATTAGGCGCAGATCAAATCCTGGATGATATACTATCTGACTTTTAAATTCCGCAAATGTAAGCTTTACACTTCTAACTGTTTATAAGAAGTATCGCATAAGTGCAGGCAAGTAATATACCATAACCAATAGGACGGTAAATTATAAGGGTATAACCTTTTTATTTACTGTCCTATTTTCTTATTGTATAGAATCATAGATAAAACGTTTAACAAAGCATGCGGTCATAATACGGTATGCATCTGCGAACATTAGCTACATTTCCAGAAGATTGATGTCGCCCACATTGCTTCTATATGTTAAACACATAGTATATTTACTGACTTGCAAGATTAATTATGATTTTGAACTTTTTTATTTTTTCTCAACATTAAATTATAACGGAGTTATTTATATTAGGGCAAAAATAAATTGATGGATATATTAGGTTTAATGGGATTGGTTAGTTCTATAATAGGGATAGCGTCATTTTTTTTGCCAGATTCGTGGCGAAGTAAGAAACGAACAATTTTCATTTGCATAATTTTAACATCAATGCTGAGCGGCTATATTGTATATCAATACAATGCTTTGTCTAGAATTCGTAAAGTTAGTAAAGCAGCTCAATTATTGATGGAAGGCAGACAAATGAATTTCGGATATAGAGGCTATGTTCAGGCTTCTTTGGCTTTCTTAGAACAAAATAAAGATTTATATCCAGATTCATATGAGCGAGCAAAAATGATAGCTCTAGAAAGAAAAAATGAGTCATCAGTTGATGATATAGAAGCAGCCTCTTCGATAGACGGTATAATAAGAGGTATTGCCATAATAAATATCGATAAATAAAACAATCTTGAACGTTCTGTAGTCAATAAACCGAACTAAATTATTTCAATAAACTTAATAAATTATTATAATGGATTCAATGAGTTTGGGTATTAGTGTTTCTAGCTGGTTGATAGGAAAGATAGCGGATAAAGGGTTTGATGGCCTTACAAAGAAGATTTCAAACACAGATGATATCGATATAAAATTCCGAATGGCAGTGTCAAAAGTATCTAAAGAGCTTCAAGCTGACTATCCAAGTGTTTTAGGTGGAAGTATAGATTACTTCTTTAATAAGGAAGAAGTTTTCAGTGAATTATTTAAACTACTGTTTAAAACGTCCAAAATAAACTTAGTTAAAATAAATGCAAGTTTTGATACCACAAGTCTTCCTTCAAAATTTATTAAGACCTTCATCAATAAGTTACGGGCTGAATTATTAAAGGATCTAACGTTTGATTCTATTCTATCAAATAATGAAATATTTGTATCGCTACAGGGCCTGGCATCAGATATTGGAATTATAGCCAGTAATTCAGATATCACAGTTGAAAAACTTTCGGATATTGCAAAGTCATTAGCAGAAAAAATCGATAGCAACTTTGATTTCAACGCCTTCAACGATATATATAGTAAGAACGCAATAAATAATCTTTCACAAGTAAGCTTTATTGGATTGGGAATAGATATCTCAATCAAAAAACATCGAAAGAATTTAATGGATATATTCGTTAAGCCCCTATTTCAGATATTGGAAGGGCGAAGCGAATCCGCAACATTAACTACTCTTTATAATAGAAACAATGATGGTGTTGAATACGACGATATTTTCAAAATAAATAAGAAAATTGTTATTTTAGGTAATCCAGGGTCCGGGAAGTCAATGGTTATCAAAAGTATAGTTTGCGACGTGTTGTTGAAAAAAAATGATAGGTTCAAAGGCGACTTAATTAATAAGTTACCATTTAGAATAGAGTTACGAAATTATCTTGCTTTCAAAAAAGAAAATAGAGGCAATTTTATAAAATATCTAGTATCATTATTAGAAACAGAATATTTAATAAACAATGTAACTGAACAGATCATTAATGATATTTTGCTCAATAAAGATTGCCTAATTCTATTTGATGGACTTGATGAGATTTTTGATGTAAACGACAAAATTGCTACTAAAAATGATATAGAAAATTTTCACAATTCATTTCCGCAAATCCATTCAATTACTACATCTCGAATTATAGGGTATGACGAGGCTAGTCTAAATGAGACATTTTCGGTTATTTATATTAGTAATTTTAGTAATGATAAGGTCGAGGAATATGTCAATAAGTGGTATGAGAAAGAAGAAGACGTTCTTGAAATTAGAGAAAGAGAGGTTTTAGGCTTCACTAGCAAAATGCATGAAATTGATCACGAATTAATAAGCAATCCACTTCTGTTATCCTTAATTGTTATTCTTTATCGCAATATTCTAAAGCTACCAGAATCCAAACTTGAGATTTATCAAAGTTGCACTAAAACGTTGGTTGATAAATGGGATGCTTCCAAGGAACTTATCATAAACCTTGACCACAAACTGCTTAAGGAGAAAGATAAATTATTTGCTGACCTAGCCCACTGGCAATACAATGAACTTAGCAGCAATGCAATAACGATCACTTATGTGAGGGCTAGACAAACTATTGCCAAATCAATTTTACGTTTAAACATTGGTTCCGATCAAGATTGTGAAAATATGGCGGATGCCTTTATGGAATATGCTCAAAAAAGATCTTTATATTTTGATAACAATTTTACACATAAAACATTCCTTGAATACTACACTGCTTATTGGATATACTCAAATATTGAGAAAAAACATTTGGTAATAGAAAGAAACAACTTGCTTACAAAATATATTGGAAATCCGTTTTGGTATATCGTGTTAGAATTATTGTTAAATCTTATTGATAAGGATCAGGCCGACAATGACATTATTGACGATATCTTCAAGGAACAAATGCAAAACTCTAAAAATGGGCTGCCATTTTTAATTAGAATGCTCTCTAAACTAAAGAATATAAGCAGCGAAACCGTAAAAGCAGTTCTAATTAACGGAATCAGACGCATCGATAATAATCTCGACTCAACTTCCATACACAATGAGAATGCCATTTTTCGAGCTTTGTCCACGGTATATGATGAAATACCGTCGGCGAGAATTTATATACTAGAGGAATTGAAAAGGTTGGAAAATCTCTATGACACTGATAACCAAGAATTAATTAAGGTTTATTCACTATACGTGGAATTGGAGCACGGAATTCATTCTTATAAAGAATCAGCAAAGTTTCAATTAGGTAACTTGGCCAAATACGATGCCACATGTAAGCTTAATGAGCATCTATTTAGGGTTAGACAAATGCGCGGAGAACATTATCATCTTACCGTCGCCAATACCATTGAAGAGTTTATTGATTTATTTGGAATAAAACAAATATTCATAGGTACTCCTGCAGTCTATGATAGTTATGCATTTAATTCTTATTTTGATAGTTATGTAACTTCCGCAATAGAGGGACATTATGGTAATCTTAATAGAGCTTTTGACCTTTTTGAAAAGTATGGTTTAACAAAACCAAAAATCGCCGAAAAGATTCTCGATAGTGAAATAGGATATTTTATAGAAAGGTCTAAGCTTGACGAAAAGTGGAAGGAATTTACTGTTAACAATGACATAGAGATATGTAAAATAATAATATGCGTGTTATCTAGGTCTACACAATTCGATTTATCTGAAAAATCAGTTAAGCGTCTTAGCCCTGAAAAATTAGAAATCTTAAATGATGTAATACAAAGAAATACACCCAAACATTCACCGTTCTAAAATATAACGTGTATTTTGATAAATGGATCTTCAAACTATTGTATATGCATTATTGTGTTATAATAAATACAGTCAACGATAACGTATTTGTTTTAGACTGAAGTATTAAATATTCTACAACGTTAAGTTTGTTACCTCTAAACCTTTAGATTAATATAAGCAAAGAAATGAAATATTAATTTCACGAATATTAGGACAGTAGTTTAGTAGGGTATAATCACTGTATCGACTGTCCCATTTTAAGATATGATTTATTAATCATTGCACAAAGCTAAGGCTTATCAGCTCAACACGTTTCAAGATATTCCGGCATAAACGCTTACATGGCTTTTGCGCTCAAAGCCATTTATTCCGTTGCTTCTTGACTTAGTTGTGCTGAAAGCTTGGTTGGAGTTACCATAATTAATTAAAATCATATGGTATTACAATCAGAATTATTAGAGGTGGCAGAAGTACAGATAACTTATAAGCCAAAGTTTAAGGTTTCGGAGAGACCACAAGTCAGCAGATCACAACATGCTTACAATATTTTAATACAGCACTGGGATTTGGGTAAGATCGAGTTATTAGAAGAGTTTAAAATCCTGCTGTTGAATCGTAGGAACAGAGTATTAGGACTGGTACACATTTCATCTGGTGGCTTCAGTGGAACTGTCGCTGATCCTAAAGTGATATTTACAGCAGCATTGAAAGCCTGTGCATCCGGAATTATACTCTGTCATAATCATCCCAGTGGTGAACTTGATCCGAGTACTGAAGATCTGGCAATGACAAGAAGACTGAAGGAAGCAGGGAAATTATTAGATCTGCAAATTCTTGATCATTTGATCATATCACAGCATGGATATTATAGCATTGGTGATGATGAGATCTTATAAGTTTGATTAAAATAATTAGCTTGCATTAACTAACAAAATACAAACAAGGTTAGATACAGTGTGAAAAGAGTGTGAGAATAAAAGAAATGTGAATTATAGTGCTTTAAAAGCTATGTGAGGTCATTACACGATGCCTGCCAGGCAAGCGCTCTAGCCAAATGAGCTAATCCCCCGTGGGTGGGCAAAAGTAGTAATTTGTTTGTGGTTTGCAAATAATATTTAAAAGAATCATTGCCTGTATATATGGTTTATGTACTGGTCGTACACTGTTGTATATTAGAATGGGCTTAAAAAGGCCTTGGAAACGCCTTAGAACAGCGCTGAGAGCTCATTAAGAGGTATACAGCCGTTTCAAGGACGTTCCAGGTACGTCTCAACGGTGTTCCAAGGACGTTCCAATAGTGTCTCAGAACCGTTCCAATACAAACCAGTATATGACCAGTATACGAACGATGTATGCAGGATAAGAGACACTGGACGAGCCGCATACAAAGATAAATTAAAAAAATTTCAATGCAACACATCGCTGTCCGGGAAGAGGATTGATATTGCGCAATCAGATCCAGAAAGATCAATTGAATCAGTTTTGAATTTGGAATCCTGATATTCTGATTATAGCCATCAATAATCTCAAAAACCTCCTCAGAGGCCCTTTAAAAGGCCTTTTTCAGGCTTTCGAAAGCCCAAGGGGCTATCCAACCCCTACCCAACGCCTACCAGAGGCCTATAAAACGCCTCTGGAATATACTTAAAGGCCTTTTTTTGAATACACGAACAACAACTTTGTGCAGATTATAAAGGGACTTTGCTCGGAGTGCCACCACAGTATCAGTTCAGTGACTGGTTGATCACTGCGTCGTTTTTAACTAGCTTATTCTAGTACAGTGAGCAACCAGTCAGTGAACCATTACTGTGGACCTGTTCCGAACAAAGTCCCTTTTTAAACCTCCAAAATCAAACGTCTATTGATCAAAAAACATCCTTTTGATAAGAAATCTCCGGCAATGAGCGGAAGAGTGCGGAAACGAACGGAAGTTCAGAGAATCTTAAGCAGAATATATTCTTCCGATAAAATATTTTAGCTACTTTCGGAATGAATTGCCTGATGCCAGCAACCAAATATTTTTATGGGCCAACGACGTTTATTTTTGATACTCCTGATTCTGGGCATGTTTGTATTTGCAATCATACAATGTACACCGCAGGCGGAAAAACCCAAAGACAATCGCGGACCGGCATATGCAGGCAGTGCCACCTGTGCGAATTGCCATAAAGATCTCACCAACTCATATACCCACAACTCCCACTTCAATACCTCCAGAATGCTGACCAAGCCTAATTCTACAGATAGCCTTCATCTGCCGGATGGCGAGTTCGTTTTCAATGCAAACACAAAAGTCGGGGTCAAAAACCTCAAAGACGGCCTGTATCAATCTGCATTGATCAATGGAAAAGATCAAAAAACTGAACATACCGATATGGTTTTCGGGGCGGGAATCAGCGCTTATACCTTCGCCTTCTGGTTTGGCGATAAGCTGATGCAGATGCCACTCAACTATCTCACTAAAGAACATCAGTGGGTGAACAGTCCGGGCTTCCCGACAGACCAGATTTACTTCGGCCGGCCAATTGTTGCGCGCTGTCTGGAGTGCCACAGCTCATCCGTTAAGATCAACCTCGTTAAATCCGGTGATTTCGGTGTAGAAGAAGAGCTCGTAAAGGGATCTCTTATTGCCGGTATCGACTGTGAGCGCTGCCACGGACCTGCCGCTGCACACGTTGAATTTCACGAAGCAAACCCTACAGTGAAAAAAGCAACCCATATGGTAAGTTATAAGTCTCTGGCCCTTACCAGGAAAATTGATATGTGCGGAGTATGCCATTCGGGAACAGGAATAAAAACCCTGACTTCTACATTTACTTTCAAACCCGGAGACACACTGAAGACTCTCCCTCAGTACAATGAGTACCGGGGCGAAGATGCCGATGTACACGGGAAACAAAAGCCATTACTCGAAGCAAGTCTCTGTTATAAAGTCGGCAAGGCCGAATGTATTACCTGCCATGACATTCATGATAACACCAAACAAAGCATACAGATGTACTCCAATAAATGCATTAGCTGCCATACCGATGTAACACACAAAACGTTACCCGAGAAAAACAAAGCGGTACTGGCAAAAAACTGTATCGACTGCCATATGCCGGTGAAAGAATCTCATGCGATAGGTTTCCAGATGAGTGGGAGCAAAGAAAAATTCCCGTATCGCCTGAGGACGCACAGAATAGCAGTTTATGAAAACCTAACTACGAAACTAAGCAAGTAGTCCCAGCTGGTAGGAGATTTTAATCAGTTCTGCCACATTTCTTACTCTGAACTTCTGAAGCAGATTTCTCCTGTGGGTTTCTATCGTCAGCGGACTTACACAAAGCTGATCGGCTATCACCAGCGAAGTTTCCCCGGCAGCAATTAGCTTCAGCACCTCCAGCTCCCGGCGCGTCAGCTTTGGCAGAGGATCACGCTCATAGACAGTAGGCTGGGTGATAATTTCTTCAATAGCCTTACTGAAACTCAGCTGACCATTGAGTACCTGAAGAATACCCGCCAGTAATTCTTCGGAGGAGGCATTTTTTAGCAGGTAACCATTTGCCCCGTTCTGCAGCATCTGCATGATCAGGCTACGTTCGTTGTGGTTTGTCAGCGCAATCACCCGGGTTTGGGGAGCCAGGGCTTTTATTTCCTTGCATATATCCATACCGTTGCAATCGGGCAGGCTGATATCCAGTATCACCACGTCTACTGCATGCTCCCGCAGGTAACTCATAAACTCAAGTCCCCTTGTGAAACTGGCAGTAATAACAAACTGAGAGTGTTCCTGCAGCATGGCTGTGAGCCCCTGTATGATCAGCGGATGATCATCTACGATTACGATTTTAGCTTGTGCTACAGACATCCAGTTCTATATTGATTACCGTTCCTTCATTTATTATTGAATTCAGTTCGAGCTTCCCATTCAGGTACTCTACCCTGTTTTTGATATTGGACATCCCCATCCCAGCGGCAGCAACCTGAGCGTCAAACTCAAAGCCGCGTCCGTCATCTTCGGCAGTGATTAAAAACACATCCCCATTCTGGCTGCACTGCAGCATAATTGATGACGCCGAAGCGTGCCTTACCGCATTCGCCAAAATTTCCTGAATGATCCTGTAGATCATGATCTGTGTTTTCTCCGGCAAATTTTCATCGATGCCGAAAGACTGAAAATCTACCTGGAGCTTGTCGTTTGTAAAAGAGAGACACAAGTCCGCTATCGCTTTCTCCAAACCAAACTTAATCAGCGTTTCGGGCATCATATTTTTTGCAATGCGCCGCAGTTCGTTCAGTGACTGATCCAGCTGCTCAACCACCTTCAGTCCCCCTATTGAGGAAACCGGCCGGTCGGGATACTGCAGCATGGCCGAAAGATGCAGCTTGATGCCTGCCAGCATACCACCCAGACCATCATGGAGGTCGCGCGCCATACGTTTCCGCTCACGCTCCTCTCCTTCTATCAGCGCAGAGCTTACCTGCAATTGTTTTTGCTGTGCGAGTTCCCGCAGCTGCTGCTGCAGATTTACACTTTCCTGCAGCACGAGACGACGACTTTTCTTGTAGTTGAGCATCAGCAATACAGATAGGATTAGTATAAACACAACAGCGGAGGCCAGCAACCAAACCACTAACCTGTTGTAGCCCGCCTCGTATTCTGCTTTGGCCTTTTGTGATTTCAGTACAGTAATCTTATGCAGGTTCTCTTCAGTACGGAAGCGGATCTCCATCTCCCCGATCTCTTTTTTCATGTTGCTGCTGGAAAGGCTGTCACTAAGCTCACTATATTTTTGAAGCCAGTGGTAGGCCAGATCCATCTGTTTTTCCTCAGCATACACCTCAGACATCATTTTATAAATATCGCTGCGTCCTTCGGAGAGCGACTGAAAAGTTTTATCCTGCTGCAAAACTGCGAAAACCTGCTTTGCTTCCTTATATCTTTTCATCTGCCTGAGCGCGACCAGTTTTTCGACCGTCAGCCCCTGGATCATGTAATCCAGCCCGAGCTCCCTCGCCAGCACAAGACCTTTTTCTGCGCTCTGGATCGCCAGCTGATGACTGCCAATTTTATTGTAATACATGCTTTCCGTGGCATAGAAATCAGGGTAAGCAGATGATTTGGGATAAGGTGCCAGCTGTTTTCTGGCCTTATCCAGCATGATCCCGGCTTCCTTATAATTTGAAAGCTGGCATAACGTATAGGTAAGGCCCACATAAACTGACGCAAAGCGGCTGGAATGATGATTAGATTGTTCCAGTCCCCTAATTGCAAGTGTATAATAGGTAAGTGCTTCTTTCAGCTGACCAATATTGGAAAGGATAGTTGCCAGATCTGCATACATAAAGGATAATAGAATGTTGTTTCCTCCCTTTTTCGCAAGGGGTATAGCTTTGCCGATGATCGTGCTGACCATCTCTGCTTTTTTATCGTGGAACTGCAGCATGGATGCATAATTCAGCCAAATCTTAGCCCTCCACATGTACGTGCCCTTGTCCTTAAACCTGCTCAGCTGCCGGTCGGCTTTTTTGTACAGCTCCATGGATTGGCTGGAACCATCTTCAAATAAATAAGCTTCATAGAAAGGAGCGCCGGCTACCAGATAAGGATATGGCTTCGCGAGACGATTGGCTTCCTCGAAATGTAGTTTTGCTTTTTTTGCATCATGGCCTCCAAAGAAGCCTGTCAATAAGTAATTGGCATGAGCGCGACTGCTATCCCCCAGTTGCTTGTTAGCTGCAACACGCTGAAGGCTATCTGCATAACGGCTTTCATTCAGTGGCATCTGAGCCACGACGACAAAGGGTAATATTAACAGGAGCGTTAAAAGGTGACTGAACCTAATCATTCCCCGCAAAATAATAATTAATCAGGATAAACATCGTACTTTTTGAGAAATACCAGAAAACCAGTAGAAATAATACCTAATAAGCCGGTATTGTGAAACAACCCTTAGCGCTATAGTTTTGCCCTGGTTAAATTTAATTCAAAAACCTGCTAATATTTATTAAAACACTATGAAAAATTTAAAACTAAAGACAAACTGGTTAATGATGGTTGCACTTCCTTGCCTGATGATGGTACTATTAATGACCTCATGCGGTAAAGATGATGACAACAACCCTGAAACAGGAA
This sequence comes from Pedobacter sp. MC2016-15, assembly GCF_026239695.1. Taxonomy (GTDB): domain Bacteria; phylum Bacteroidota; class Bacteroidia; order Sphingobacteriales; family Sphingobacteriaceae; genus Pedobacter. The sequence continues at coordinate 258,301 of NZ_JAPIVS010000006.1, forward strand.
ATTCTTATCCAAGGGATGTCAATGTAGAATACAGGGTAACCACAACTTCAGGTCTTAAAAACGGAGATGTCATCTATACCAACGAGACGGGTGGAAATGCCATCGTTGACAATGTGACTCTGCCATACTCTGTGAAGTTCAAAAAGAACGTCAAACAATTTGATAATCTGGCAATTAATTTCTCAGCTATGACTAGTGGTGATGCCAAAGCAGAAATCCTGGTGAATGACAAAGTAGTTGAAACCAAAACTTTCTCAGGAACCTCGATAATTACAGGATCTGCTGTATACATCTTCCAATAAGTATTATAACTGAACCTGTGCAGCGAAGTGTTGCACAGGTTCAAATTAGGAATCGGCCCTACATCTCCACCCTGTCACCGTGTGCTTTCGGCTCAGAAATCACCATAAATTCCAGGTCCGCACTGCCATAATTAGCAATACAATGCTTCTTCCCTTTTTCCACATGAATGCTCTCTCTGGCATTTAGCTGAAAAATAGACCCTTCAATTTCAAAACTTGCAGAACCCGACAGTATATAAAATAGCTGCTGTGACCTGACATGGAAATGCCGCGCTTCAGAAGTACCTGCCGGCATCCGCTCCTGAATCACACTAAGGCTATCGCTCTTCAGCAAATGCCAGCCATCACAATTATTGCCCCACTGATAATGATCTGCATTCTGTATTGATTTTACCATGATCTGATTTTGTATATTTAAATATTGCAAAAATATAATTCGCATTGTGATGATCAGCTAATACGCTTATCATCCTATCCTCTGTAATAATAGCGTGATCATAAAAATATTTGCAGTAAAACGACCTATCATATTGTATATTCAGCAAAATTTAAATAATATTAGTTTAAATACGCTCCAGTGATATGAAAAAAGTTTTATTTGCCCTTACCATTTTTTTAATAGCTACATCCTGTAAAAAATCATCGGACAATTCAATTGAAGAACCTGTACCGGAGTCTATCGCAAAAATGACTTTACTTCCGCCGAAGTTATCTTATGATCCTACGGCAGTACAAGGTGATATCAATTATAATTTATTAGGATATGGCTACGATGTAACAGGAAAAATTGACGATGCCAGTTCTGCAAGAGTCCCGGTAATTGACATGGTAAGCTTCGCAAAGGAAAAACACGTGGAGGGAGGCTTAGCAGCCACATACAGCATGAATAGCTGGGATGGCATTAATGCAGAAGCTTTAGCCCTACAGCTTTCCTGGGGCCTAAAAGCCACCGAAGGAAGAAAGCTTTATGGTCAATCTATAAAATCGTTTTTCCCAGACGAACTGCCTTTTGCAGAAAAATATATTTATGGCTATTACTCAGACATTATAGAATACAAGCAACTCAAGTTTTTCACAGACAAGTCGACTTTAAAATATCTGAGCACCAGCTTTAAATCGGACTTGCAGACGATGACTGCTGAAACACTTGTTAAAAAGTATGGCACGCATGTGCTGACAAACATTTCTTTGGGTGCAAGACTCAACATTGCCTATCAGGGCGAAACTGTTGCCACAGACCGTACACTTGTTCAAAATGCTGGATATGATGTGGCCTTAAATAAGTTCTTCGGAAAATTTAGCGGCAGGATTAACAAAATAGACTCTAATTATTTGCGACAAATTAAAGCTCCTAAAGTTGCATTTGAAGTTGTAGGAGGTGATCCAACTAAGATTAAGATCACTGAAACCGCTAACGGACAAAGGGTCGATATCAAAGACTGGTCTGAAGCGCTCTCAGCAAAAAGTAGCGTTTTTGTGCGCGCGATTGCTCTTGTCCCATTAACAGAGCTAATTGATGATCCAGCCAGGAAAGCGGAGCTTGAACAATATATACCAAGCTATCTGACCGCAAACGAAGTAAAACTCAGCAAGTAAGTGTCATCAAATAAAATCCTCATCAAAAAATATCCCAATTCTTAAATATATTCGTTTTAGCGAGCACAAAGGCATATTCCAAACAACTTAAAGTTGTATTGCACATTTTTGACAAACAGCAACTCAGTAATTTCGTAATATTATCCTTCGTTATCTAATCAGCTGAAATCAAAAAAATTTGCACACAACAGAAAGTATCCGTTTGGCATCAGCTTTTTACACTAAAAATATTATATTTAATTAATGCAACAAGTAAATCGCCTAAGCTCCACCCGGGGAAAAGTAGACTATCATAGACTCCCAAAACAGCCCAGTAAAACAGTTTCTTACTGGAACGTAGGTTATTTGCTGCATTTTTCAATCCTCATCTTCGTCTTTGAATCCTGGTTTTACTGGACAAAATTCAGGGACGCCTATATTGATGAGGCCCTGTTTGCTACAGTCTTCTGGTTTGGAAGTGTTTTATTCGCCTTCACCCATATTTTCCTCGTTGTGATGGACGCCTGGTCGCGCTTCCAGAATTACAAAAGAATAAAAGATAACCTGTACATGCATGGTTTCAGTCCCAAGCTCGCCTATCCTTACACCGGATCAAAATGTCAGCGCACGGCATTTATGGTGGCAGCGAAAGAACTGGGCATGGAAAAAGAAGTTTCCAGTTATTACCACAGGATCGGTATACGCTGGTATCACTTCATTCCAAAATTTATGATCCAGGACCCGCTTTTCCTTTTCAGGAAATCCTTCGTTTCACGTACCTTCCTGGAGAAATACTATAAGCCCCGCTTTAACTTCCGCGAACAGGGCGTAAATTATAAAATAGCTGAATAATGCTTACAGGAACTAATTTAAGCAAGAAATACGCCTCCGGAAAAGCATTAGATAACGTATCCATTCATATCCCAGCGGGACAAATATGTGGATTGCTCGGCAGAAATGGCGCCGGGAAAACTACGCTCTTCAAAATCTTATGCGGACTGGTAAAACCAGATCAGGGCCAGGTGATCATCAACTCCAAAAGGTCAAAACCCGTTGGAGGGATTATTGAAAGACCGGGCTTATACAATTACCTGAATGCCTACGACAACATCAAAATCTTCGCAGGAATACAAGGGGCAGCTACGGATAAACAATCCATTGAGCAGACTTTAACAAAGGTGGGTTTGCCACTGGACCGCAAAGATCCGGTAAGGAACTTTTCCCTCGGAATGAAACAGCGCCTGGGCATTGCCATCGCCCTGATAGGTGACCCTGAATGTCTTGTACTGGACGAGCCCTTTTCGGGTCTCGACCCAATCGGTGTAGCCTCACTAATTCATCTGATCCGCAAACTCGCAGAGGAAGAGCATATTGCGATTCTGCTGTCTTCTCATATGATGGCTGAAATCAGCAAATGCTGCCATTTCCTATACGTGATCGAAAAGGGCGAGATTGTAAATTCCGGCGCTACCAATGAACTGATCGATGCACACATCACGAGCTTCAGCATCACGGCTTCCAACCTCAGCACTGCGGAAACCCTGAAAAAATATGAGGTAGAGATGGGCACCAATGATGCAAGAGTAGTATGCGAAGCCAAAGACATCCCGACGCTCTTAAATGAACTCCTCAGAGAAGGCATACAGGTAACTGCCTGCAGCCCTGTGTTAACATTGGAAGAATTAATCAAAAAGGCCAATTAATGAGATTACTGCTATCAGCTGAACTGCTAAAGCTTGTCAAACAAAGCAAAACATATTACGCACTGGGCTCGATCATGGTGATTGAAACATTGATCCTCATCACTGCCTATTTCCAGGGAAGTACGATCCTCGATCTGCTGCTGGACAACCTTAAACAATCCTTTTACTTTGAAGGGACGCTGTTAAACGGAAACTTGATCATGTATATCGTCCTCAATTCCCTTTGGTTTAATGTACCGCTCATTCTGATGATCGTAACCTCAGGCATTGTTACTGACGAATACAAGGATGGCACCATGCAAACTGTGATGCTGCAGGCAGTAGATAAGTGGAAAGTGGCCACCGCAAAATATATCATCGCCGTGCTGTTTACCCTTCTGGTGATCGGATTTATGATGCTCACGACCTTCATCCTGTCCTATTCCATTTTTGGGAGTGGCGACCTGGTGGTATACATCAATACACTCAATTTCTTTGAAGCTGCAGATGCCTTTCACAGGATCTGCTGGGCATTTGCCTCAGGTGCGTTCACGATGGTTTTCTATTGTGTCGCCAGTATGACCCTCGCAATTTTCATCAAGGAGGCTGCAAAAACATGGATCGCGGCAGCACTATTCCTGATCATCACGACACTGCTGCTAAAAGTAGATTTTGTAGTTCCTGTGATCAACACTTATTTCTTTCCGAAGCTGATCGACACCTGGCAGCAGCTTTTTTACTACCAGCTGGACTGGAACCAAATTTTTATCAACAACGCCTTACTCTTACTGTATACCCTGGCCTTTGCCGCAGCGGGTACATATGTATTTCATAAAAAAGACATCGGATGATTAGATCGTTATTTATATTTCTTGTACTTGCTACACAATATGCCTGCGCCCAACAGATTGACCCTGATCTGCTCCGCATCAAAAAGCGGATGGATTCCGTGCAGCAGTTTTCAGCATCACTGATCCTTGATCTGGATGTTCCTTTCATCCAAATGCCTACAAAAACAGCCAGCATTACCTATGCAAAAGGCAAGAAAATGATGTTTTCATCAAAAGACTTTGTGATGCTGCCAAAAAGGGGACTGGACTTTTCGCTGTCTGAAATCTTTAAATATCCCTTTATCACGGTTGACCGGGGAACCGAAAAACGCAATGGAAGATCACTTAAGGTAATCAATATCATCCCTACTACCCCTCAGTCTGATCTTGCGCTCGCTACTTTATACATGGATACAAAGGCTGTACGCATCGTACAATCGGAAATCAATACCCGCAAAGAAGGTTCTTACACGCTATTGATGAATTATGCTTTATTAAAAGATATTCTTCCTTCCTATGTTGAAGCAACCTTCGCCATAGAGAAACTAAAAATACCGCTTAATTTCATGGGCAAGGGCACTACGATCGACCGCAAGAAGATGCGCAGCATGGAAACTAAAACCGGAAAAATCAAAATGCAGATCAGAAATTATCATATTAAATATTAAGAATTTCCATACCTTTGCGACCTCGAAATACCCTGTTAACAAGCTACTAATCAATCCTTATAAACAGCATACCTTCAATGAATTTCAATTCTACACAAATCATCACCGCAATTGTTGCGATCATTGCCATCCCTTACCTGATTATTGTACTTAGAAGAGCCTCAGGTCAAAATTTTCCTTTCATCAAAGCACTAAATCCTTTTTACACTAAGGAAATGCAGGAAGCAGATGAACTTAAAAAAAGCATCAGCCCTATCCTCGACGAAATCGAAACCCAACGCGTTGCTAAATTCATCAAGCACTGGTCGGACAAATTTGAAAACAACCGTCTTACCGTACAGGATGTTGAGAAGCTGAATGCTACAATAGCGGACGGCGGTGCAGATCAGGTAAATGGTATTCTGGCTATCCATCCTAATGGCAGGAACATGTTCAACAGCATTAATGAGAAGCTGACATCAAAAGCAGCTGCTCAGGTTGAAGAAGGCGCAATACTGGCGTAACTCCTTAATTATTAAAGTAAAATTTGATATTTTTTGGTTTTGGATTACTTTTACACCAACCAAAAATCTCAAAACTGTATGACTATGAAAAAATTAAAAATCGGAATGCTCACCGTAGCATTGCTCGTGGTTTCCTATGGAATCTGGGCAAGGCAAAATCAGCCAAGTCCCGCTGCAACAGCGAAAGGCACAATCAACGGCGCAAACATCACCATTGAATATAGCAGCCCTGCTGTAAAGGGACGTAAAATCTGGGGTGGCCTCGTACCTTATGATGCCATCTGGAGAGCTGGTGCCAACAAAGCAACGACCATCACTACAGACAAAGCGATCAAAGTTGAGGGTAAAGACCTGAAAGCAGGATCGTACAGCATCTACATGATTCCCGGTACAAAAACCTGGAGGGTGATCTTCAACTCCGAAACCGGACAATGGGGAACTACTCACGATGGTGTAACGACTCATGAACCTACAAAGGATGTTTTATCGGTAAATGTTACTCCTGTAAAAAGCAGCAGCACCGAAGAACGCCTCAAATACCTGGTAACACCTAAAGGTATTGAGCTGGTTTGGGAAAACCTTTCAGTTCCTGTTGCTATAAAATAATATCCATGCCAAATCCGAATGCGAAGTTTTATTCCGAACTGAGAGAAAACCAGGTCCCCCTGCAGGAACTGCTTTCCAGGGATAGCCTGTTTCATCGTATTCCGGATAACTGGCATGTGATCATTACAGATATTACAAATTCTACCGCAGCCGTACAGTCAGGTTTACATCAAACAGTAAACCTGATTGCTACCGGCAGCATCGTGACCGTTTTAAATGTCACGTTCAGGGCTAACATCACTATTCCATTTTTCTTTGGTGGTGATGGTGCCACCTTCATTGTTCCGCCCACAGTGATTGACAGTGCCATGAGCGCCCTGCTGAAATTCAAAGAAAATACGCTCAAAAATTTTAACATTGACCTTCGTGCGGGCACTATACCTGTCAGCAGCATCTACCAGGAAGGACATGAGCTGCGTATCAGTAAATTCAAAAGTTCCCAAACCCTGTACATACCAATTGTTCTGGGCACCGGCCTGCAGTATGCTGAAAAAGTGATCAAGGGAGACGATTACCTGTATCCTGAACGTGCGCAACAGCAGTCAGAGCTGGACCTCACCGGGATGTCATGCCGCTGGGATAAGATCGCGCCGCCGGAAAATCATGATGAAGTAGTCACTCTGCTGGCTGTATCAGGTGCGGAAGTAAAACAGGCAGAGGCCTTCCGCAAGGTAATTGCACTTCTGGACCAGATTTACGGCAAGCCTGAAAAAAGACAACCAATCTCCATCAACAAGCTAAAGCTTAAAACAACATTTAACCGCATTGAACTGGAAATGCGTGCCAGCTTCAATGAAGGTAACTTTTTCAAAAAGTTTTATCAATGGTTTACTCAGCTGTTAGGCCACCTCTATTTTAAAACCCGCAGAGGCAAAGATTATCTGAGTCGCCTCGTGAATATGTCTGATACGCTGGTTATAGACGGCAGGATCAATACGGTGATCTCCGGTACAAACTCCCAAAGGCTGCGCCTGCAGGAAAGCCTTGATGAACTGGAGCAGCAGGGCATCATCAAATTTGGCCTGCACGTAAGTACAGATGCAGTGATGTCTTGTTATGTGAGGGACCTCAAGGATGATCACATCCATTTTGTGGACGGGTCTGAGGGCGGTTATACCAATGCTGCAAGCGTGCTTAAAGTAAAATTACGCAGCTAAGAATCCTTTGCTCAAAAATTCGATTTTGCTTTGATTTGAAAACGCTAAACAATAGCTTTGATCAATATATCAACCCGATCATGCTGCAATACAGAGACGCAAAACTGTCTGACCTCAATAAAATAGTTGACATCTATAACTCAACGATCGCCTCCAGAATGGTGACTGCTGATACAGAACCAGTTACTACTGAAAGCAAAATGAAATGGTTTGAGGACCACTCTTCTGACAAACGTCCTTTATGGGTCATTGAAGATGAAAATAACCAGATTATTGGCTGGTTAAGTTTTCAGTCGTTCTACGGCAGGCCAGCTTATAATTCTACGGTAGAAATGAGTGTTTATCTGGATGAACAGCAAAGAGGTAAAGGTTATGGCAAAGCTGTGCTCAGTTACGCCATAGAAAAAGCACCGGAAATCGGTATTAAAACCCTGCTGGGTTTCATCTTTGCGCATAATGAGCCAAGTATCAAACTGTTCAGACATTTCGGATTTGAAGACTGGGCTACGCTGCCTGATATTGCTGTACTGGACGGAGAGGAAAGAAGTCTTAAAATCCTGGGTAAACGGATCGCTTAAGCACAGGATAAACAGCGGATTTTTATGTCCTTGCAATAATGTTGAATCATGACTGAAATTCATGGATTCTAATTCATAAATTGCTTTGCATAACAATCGCTCATATGATCCAAAAGAAATGTATTCTGTTCATTTTGCTCCTGCTTTCTGCGGGAACATATGCCCAGGTAAAAGTCACGGATGCCGCATCGGCACTCATTAAACGTGTAGTTCCAAATCATTCCAGCCAGTTTATACTGGAAGAGATCTCCGCACCTGAAAGTGCAAAAGACCGCTTTGAAATTGAAAGCCGGAAAGGTAAAATCGTACTTCGCGCGGCTAATGGTACTGCCTTTGCTTCGGCGCTGTATTTTTACCTTACAGAATATGCACACTGTCAGATCACCTGGAACGGCACCAACTTAAACCTTCCGAAGGTGCTGCCTGTACTGAAAGAAAAAGTAAGCAGAAACAGCCCGTACGACTACCGCTATTACCTGAACTATTGCACGTTCAGCTACAGCATGAGCTGGTGGGACTGGGAACGCTGGGAAAAGGAGATCGACTGGATGGCGATGCATGGCATCAATATGCCGCTGGCCATCACGGGTCAGGAATACACCTGGTACCACGTCTATAAGGATATGGGCTTCTCCGATAAAGATATGTCGGAGTTTTTCAGTGGCCCTGCGTTTTTTGGCTGGTTCTACATGGGTAACCTTGATGCCTGGGGCGGACCGCTGCCAATGAGCTGGATCAATAACCACAAAGACCTGCAGCTAAAGATTGTACAGCGTGAGCGCGAACTTGGTATGAAACCTGTTCTGCCCGCTTTTACCGGACACGTACCTGCAGCATTTAAAAAGAAATACCCTGCCGCAAAGCTGAAAACAGCAAACTGGACAAACGGATTTGCGGATACCTATATCCTTGATGCGGATGACCCTATGTATGCTGAAGTAGGACGTAAATTCCTGCAGAAACAAACAGAAGTTTATGGTACTGACCATCTGTACTCGGCAGACACTTTTAATGAGAATGAGCCACCGACAGATGATCCTGCATACCTAACAAAACTGGGAAAAGGTATTTACGAAAACATGAAACAGGTAGACACTGCTGCCACATGGATCATGCAGGGCTGGTTGTTCTATAGCGACAAAAAATTCTGGAAACAGCCACAGATCGAAGCATTGCTGAAAGATGTGCCAAATGATAAAATGATTATCCTGGATCTGGCTACAGAGATTGAACCGGTTTGGAAAACCACCAATGCTTTCCATGGCAAACAATGGATCTGGAATATGCTGCACAATTTCGGAGGGAACTTAAGTATTTTCGGCAGGATAGATGGCGTAGCCAACAATCCCGCCCTGGCACTGAAAGATCCTAAATCCGGAAACCTGAGAGGTATAGGACTTACAATGGAAGCTATTGAGCAGACGCCAATATTGTACGAACTGATGACCAGCCATACCTGGCGGGATACTCCTATCGATCTGAAAGAATGGATGCCTTTTTACCTGCGTAACCGTTACGGTCAGCCCAATGCCAAAGCAAATGCAGCCTGGGATATTGTGAGTAAAACAGCATTTAATGGCAAAACTATACGTGACGGGGCGGAGTCAATCATCGTGGGGCGCCCGACTTTAGATTCAACAACAGTATGGACAAGAACGAAGTTAAACTACAAGGCACAAGACCTGCTCCCGGCCTGGAAGCTTATGGTTGAAGCAAGTGACGCGGTAAAAAACAGCGATGGTTTCCAATATGACTTAATTGATATTTCGAGACAGGTCCTGGCAAACTATGCTGCACCTTTACAGCGCACATGGGTAAAAGCTTACCGCGACAAAGACCTAAAAGCTTTCAGGAGTTCTTCCAAAGCTTATCTTACGCTGATCAGCGATATGGATACTTTACTGGCCACACGAAAAGACTTTTTGTTAGGTCCATGGATTGCCGATGCCAGAAAATGGGGAACTACGGCGCAGGAGAAAGCATTGTATGAAATGAATGCGCGGGATCTGGTGACGCTTTGGGGCGACAAGGAGAGTCCGCTTCATGAGTATTCTAACCGTCAGTGGAGTGGCCTGCTCAATGATTTTTACCGCGTTCGCTGGCAGAAGTATTTTGCCATGCTGGATAAGGCGCTGGTTGATGGTAAGGAGCCTGATTTTGATGGGTTCACCGCACAGATCAAAGACTGGGAATGGAATTGGGTGAATACACAGAAACCTTATCCCGTTAAAGCTACCGGTGATCCTGTGAGCGTAGCCAGAAAGTATTTCAAAAATTATAATTCAACGATTACAAAGAGCTATCAATAGCTTTTCGTAATCGTCATATCAGATATCCAGCGGCTCTCTATACCTACTTTAACAGGCTGATCCGAGGCTGTTATTTTCAGTTCCCCGCCTTTCATAATTTCCTCATGTGTGATCCAGGTTCTGTCGAGCACCTTACCATTGAGGGTAACCTTTGCGATATACGGGTGCTGGTCGCTGTAGTTTTCAGTAACGATATGAAACGCTTTCCCCTTCGGCCATTGAAAGGTAACCGTTGGAAACAGGGGCACATTCAGGTAATAGACCGGTGATCCCACACAGGCCGGAGAAAAACCGACAGCAGCAAACACAAACCAGGCTGAGTTGGCACCGGCATCATCATCCATAGTGCGGATAAATGCATCCGGCTGGTTTTTATAAATCCTGTCGATAAATGGGTCTATACCCCTGCTGTTATCGTTAAAATAATACTGAACGACCGTATCTACCGCCAGTTTATGCACAAGAGCCTGTGATTTATGAGGTTCTGTAGAAGCATTGTACATATATGGCGCCTGGATATCTGGCTCGTTTGCATGGTTATATTGATCGTTATCAAAGAAATGATCCAGCTGTTTGATATAGGCGGCATCCCCTCCCATCAGTTCAATCAGGCCTTTCAGATCGAAGGGCGCAAACCAGCGGTATTGCAGGATTGTTCCCTGGTACAACCCCCTGGCAGAAACCTGATCAACATCCCTTTTGGTCAGGTCTTCAAAATCTTTTTTCCAGTATGTTTTGTACTCCGCAGCCTTCTTCAGGTATTTCGCACTCAGCTCATCCTTTTTTAAAACCTTCAGAATCTGCGACATCGCCCAGGCGTCATAACTGGATTCCAGCGCTTTGTCGGGGTGACTGTAATCCAGGCGGTCCACATCTTTCAGCAATGAATCACAGATACCTGCTAAATCTACTTTAAAACCTTTGCGGTAAGCATCCAGCAGGACGACGATGGCGTGTTCAGTTCTGACTGTATTTGAAGGCTCGTGCTGTGTGGCATAATCTTTTTTACCAAAGGCGTACAGATTAGCAATGGAAGCCGTAATTCCGCTGTACTTTTCCGGGGTTGCAATTGCCAGCAGGGGCAGCTGTGTACGGTAATTATCCCATATTGCCCAGCCATTATACATCGGTTGTTTAGCATGTTGCAGACTGCCATCTGTGGCACGGTAAGAACCATCTTTCTCTGAAATGACGTAGGGCGACTGCATTGTGCGGTATAACAGGGAATAGAACAGCTTTTCACGTTCTGCATCCCCTTTCACATTGATACGGCCTAAAACCTCATCCCAACCCTTTATACTTGCAGTTTTCATCTGCGTAAAAGCTCTGCTGTCTGCCGCTGATTTTGCATGCGCAACATCTACAGAAGAAAAAGATACACGGATTTCTGCACTATTGTCTGAGGGGCTTAATGTCGCCGTCAGTTTATGATTGGCACTGTCAGCCCATTTCACAGGCTTATCGATAGTGATGTAATAATAGATCTTGTAAGTACCCACATTACAGGTAGTTTTTGCTTCCACAAAACCACTGATGCTTTGCCCCTCCACTTCATGTTCTTCACTCACAAACTGGTTGGCCAGGGTATGTTTGAGGTCGATATAAAAGCCTTTCTCGCCTGCCGGGAAATCATAATGTTCCAGACCTTGTTTCTCCACTACCGTAAATGCTGCTCTGATCTTGTTGGAGAAAGCAACTTCGTAATTACCCGGAGATGCAGACTCCGATGTTTTGATCAGCGCAGACGCTGCAGGATTTGTACCCAGGTACGGTTTGATCAGGATATTGCCGCCACTGCCCTGGCAGCCTACACCTTCGAAACGGTTATGTGTAAAACCAAGAAAGACTTTTGCTTTATGCTCATATCCTGCATGCAGCTTGGGATAGGTCTGCGGACCGATACTCAGCATACTGAAAGGATAAGTAGCGGCAGGTGTCATTTGGCCATGATCACCGGAAGAGCCCAGGAAAACGTTTACCTGCCCTGATGGCGAGGTCTGACTGTTGCTTTGGGCGGATGAGAATAGCGGCAAAAGTAACAGTGCAAGAAAAGAATACTTCATGATATGGGAAATAATGGAAATTTTGGGTGGAAATTAAACAATAAATGGAGAAGAAAGCAGGTTTCTTCTCCATTTGGAGTGTATTGAAGTGGTTACAGCTTAATACCCCGGGTTCTGATACATTTTTTCAGGATTCAGTTTGTACTCATCAAACGGAATCGGGAAGAACCGGTCCTTTGTGGTAAAGTTTGTTAAACGCGCATTTCCAAAATTGCTTTGTGATTTGGCACGGAAGTAGGCAACCAATTCAGTCGTATTAAAAGTTCTCAGCAAATCGAACCATCTCTTGTGCTCAAAAGCAAGTTCTACCCTTCTTTCATGAAGGATGGCCAGTTTAAGTGAAGGATATTTTACACTATATGCAGGTGTTTGACGTGCAACAGCATATAAAGGCATTTGCGCCCTGGCACGAACCATATCCAGATACTGGATAGCTACAACATCGTTACCCTGAGCAGCATTCACTTCAGCCAAAAGCAAGATAATGTCTGCAAAACGCATGATAGGCGTATCATTACCTCCCCAGCCGTTTACTCCAGCTAGATCAGTTCTATCGCGATACTTAGTAACGAAATAGTCTTGTATCTGCGCATTGGTCGCAAATTTTACAGAGTAGGCCATACGCAAGTCGTTCGGTTCATAATCCTGGATCAGATCAGGTGTCACGTTTCCACCCACACCGAGACCAATCTTTAAGGAGTTGATCGTTTCTCCCAAAGGCTGATTGTCGGCAGCAATGTTTGAACGGTAAGTAGTATTACCGGCGATGTTCACGATAGAAAAAATCATCTCAGGGTTGGTCCCTTTCTTGGTCACATCAAACACATCTGCATAAGGCACACTGCTCAAAGTGGTAAAAGGACGCATATTGAAGGCAGCAGTAAGGTACGTGTTCGCATTTGTCAGATTTTCTGATTTATTAGCGTCAAAAGTAGAAGCCATAGTCAGGTATACCTGTCCCAATAAGCCATTGATGGCAGCCTTCGAAGTTCTGCCTGCGTTTCCTGTAGGTTGCAGGTTTGGCAAATTACTGTTCAGCGCATCTTTAAGATCTGCGACAATCTGTGCGTAAACCGCATCCTGGGGCTGACGATACGTATTGGCAATGATTTCACTGGTTGAAGTCAGGGTGGTTGTTACCAAGGGTACATCGCCCCATTTTCTAACCAGATGGAAGTAGATCAGGGCACGCAGAAACTTTGCCTCAGCCAGATAGCGTTGTTTAGTATCATTGCTGGTAAAAGTTGCCTTATCGATATTGGTAGTGATCGCATTACACTGTGTAATTGTGCCATACAGGCTGGTCCAGTGACGTTTAAGATAGGAGTTACTTGGCAGGATGGAAAAATCTCCGAACTGAAAAGGCTCACCGGCATTAGACTGGTTATCATTGATACCCGTATCATCAGAACGTTGATCAGTGTATAGGCCACTGCCCTCTCCAATGTTATCGCCACTGCGCAAAGTAGCATAGGCGGCATTTACCGCGAGTAATACTGAATTTTCACTGGTAAAGAAATCTTCAACAGTAGTTGCATTAGGGTCGTTTTTTTCTACGTAACTTTTTTTACATGATGACAGCGTAACCAGCACCAGCAAAAACAGGATTGAATATTTTTTCATGTTATTATGCTTTGATAATGCTGAGCAGTCTGCTCCCGGGAAGGCCCGATTAAATTGCTTTTGCTCAGCATTCATATAGATCATTATTAGAAAGTTAATTTGATACCCAGGTTATAAGCTCTTGCTAATGGATAGTTACCATAATCTACACCCGGGGCAAGGTTTGCACTACTGTTTACAGTTTGTCCGGGCGTTAAACCAGATGTAAGACCATAATCAACATCAGGATTATATCCTTTATACTTGGTGATGGTGAATGCATTATCTACAGATGCAAATACGCGGATGTTCTGAAGTTTTAAACGATTAGCCACCTCTTTAGGGAAATTATAACCCACAATGGCATTGGTCATTCTCAGATAAGAACCGCTTTGCAGGTAGAATGACGACAAACGCGTACTGTTACTTTGTGTTCCCGCACGTGAGGCACGATAGTTCAATCCACTTCCTGGTTGTGCCTCAGATCTGTATCTGTCCGCAACCTCCACATATTGGTTACCAGAACCTTCGAAGTTGTACAGGTAATAATCCTGTCCATCCAGCACTTTATTACCATACGATCCGTTAAATGACGCACGGAAATCAAATGACTTATAGCTGGTGTTCAATGCAAATCCGTAAGTGAATTTTGCATAAGGAGTACCAATCACCTGTTTATCAGCATCGTTCACAATGCCATCACCATTCACATCTTCGAAATAAAGATCACCTATTTTGGCAGGGTTGGACGATGAAGCAGACGGAGCTACTTTACCCACATTATCGGCAGTTAATCTGCCCAGAACTTTAAATCCGTAGAACATACCGATAGGTTGTCCCTGTTGCGTAACGTGTGTAATATAGCCACGCTCAGCTCCGTTAGTGAAGATGGTACTGTTGCCGCCTAAATCCAGAACCTTGTTTCTGTTGACGTTAATGTTTCCACTGATGCCAAAGTTGAAATCCTTTGTTTGTACGATACGACCATCCAGTTGCAAGTCAAAACCTTTGTTTTCTACCTTACTGTTATTCAAATTTGTTAATATAGTTGTAGAGCCTGAGATTGCGGAAATTGGCTGTCTGAATAATAAGTCGAATGTTCTACTGATATAATAGTTACCCATGATAGACAAACGGTTTTTCAGGATGGTGATGTCTGTACCAAAGTTAAATTGAGAAGTAGATTCCCAACCCAGTGCACGATCTTTGACCGCACCAACCAATACGCCGGTACCTACCGTACCTGGTGATCCAAATACTACTCCAGACGGTGAGCCTACTGTTTGGATGGCATTGTAATCACCGATGTTATTGTTACCGGTTAATCCCCATGATGCCCTTAACTTCACTGATGATTGCTCACCGAGGAAGTCATTGTACCAATCTTCCTGCGACAGGCTCCATCCAAGTGACACGGAACCAAAAGTTCCCCATTTGTTGTCAGGACCAAATTTAGAAGAAGCATCTCTTCTTAAGGATCCGGAAATGAAATACTTACCATCATAGTTATACATGGCTCTTCCGAATTGAGAAAGCAATGTGGATTCTGTCTTAAATGCATTAGGAATAGTAGTCAGTGCCGGATCTGCACCTCTGTCAGAGATTTCGCCTATGGCATCACTCGTAAACCCTCTTGCCACAATTCTGGTCAGATCTACCTTGAATTCCTGAGCAGAATAACCTGCCAGCAAGTTAAAATCGTGTTTTCCCAGCTTTTTATTGTAGGCTAAGGTAAATTCAGCTAATCTATCAGTTTCAGTTTGATTTTGTGCAATGGCATTTGCCGCCGCTATCGAGGCTGGCGAATAAGGAGGGTTACTTCCACCCGCACTCAGGCTGGTAGGCAAATAATAATCATATTTCTGTTGGAACACCTGCGTTCCCAGGTTAGTCTTAAATTCAAGACCTTCCAGAATATTAAATGCAGCATATGCATTGTACGTATTTCTATAGGATGTTCTCTCAGATTTCGTTTCCGCTACAGAAGCCAATGGATTTTCTATACCCTGGATACCGAATTCATTCGCGAGCGCATTCATTCCGTATTTAATTGGGGCACCATTATCATCTCTCGCAGGCAGGAAAGGTGCGTACAATAAAGCTGCCATCATTGGGCTAAACCTACCCTCAGGTACTTCCTGAGATTTACTTTGCGTCATGGAAATATTGGCACCAATTCTTAATCTTTTGGTCACGTTTGCATCAATGTTAGACCTGAAGTTTATTGCATTTAATGAGGTATGATCTACGATACCATCCTGATCCTGATAACCACCACTTACATAATATTTAATGTTTTCGGCGCCACCTGAAAAAGATAGGTTATGACGTTGGAAGAAAGCATTTCTATACAATTCATCCTGCCAATCGGTATTTGTTGTTGCATCAATTCGTCTTTGGTTGGCAAAATCATAGAACTGCGTTGGTATCCTTACAGAGGAACCATTTCCTACACGTCTTACACGCGTATCATTATCATCAGAGAACATGGAATCGCTCCAGGTTCCACCGGTGTTAACTACAAAATCTTTATAGGCGTTGTTCCGGCCGTCTATCAATAGATCTACAAACTGATTTGCATCTAATAATTTAACTTTTTTACCTAATTGCGTGATACCGCTTTGTACATCATATTGGAAAGTACCTTTACCTTCTTTACCTCTTTTGGTAGTAATGATAACAACACCACCCGCAGCTCTGGATCCATAGATCGCAGATGAAGCCGCATCTTTTAAGATGTCGATAGTTTCAATATCTTCCGGGTTGATGAAAACGTTATTTCCTGCAGGGTATCCATCAATTACATATAATGGATCTGAACCTGCGTTTAAGGATCCTGTTCCGCGGACACGGATCTTAGTGCTGGCATATGGTGCACCACTGGTTTGTGATACCTGTACACCGGCAATTTTACCAACAAGGGCCTGACCTACTGTTGGTGCTGTGAGGTTCATTTCTGAAGCTTTCACACTTCCAATAGATCCCGTAACATCAGATTTACGCACTTTTTGGTAACCAATAGCTACTACCTCTTGTAAAGAGTTGCTGGATTCCTTTAGCTTGACGTTGATCACCTGCTGGCTCCCTATCGTTACTTCAATCCTGTCGTAACCAATATAGTTAAAGCTGAGTGATGAACCTGCAGAAGAAGGAATGGAGTACCGGCCAGAAGCATCAGTTCCTGTTTTTCTGTCGGAGACTTTGTCAACCACCGTTACGCCAGGAAGTGGCACACCGCTCATATCTGTTACGGTACCTGTTATCTGCATTTGCAGGGCAGGCTTCGTTACCTTTACAGGTTGGTTTACTTCCGGGGCAGCTTGTTTAGCTACATTGATCAGTACGTGATTCTGATCAACCTGAGTTACGTTTCCTTTATAATCTTTCAGAAGAGATCTCAGGATTGAATATACAGACTGATCTTTTACAGTCAGGGACACTCTTTTTTTGGTATCGATTACATTGTCATAACCGATAAGGAAATTAGATTTTTGCTCGATTAGTTTGAAAACCTCTTTTAAGGTCAGGTTTTTTGCCGTAAAAGAGACATTGGTGTTGTTCATCGTCTGCGCTTCAGCGGCAAAGCCCTGCAGACTGAACTGGATAAAAAAGATGGACGCCAGTAATAGTTTAGCGCATCGGGAAAAAGGAATCAGATAAAATTTTCGCATTTTTTTGATTTGAGATTACGGGGATTTTAAAATTGTTTTTAAGGATTAATCAATACTTTTCTTCCGTTCATGGTATAGGTCATGCCACTGAGGGCCGACAATACGTTGAGGACCTTATCAGGCCGTTCGTTATAAAAACTGAGCGTGTATCTTTTGCCATCGTGGCTGCCGGGACGGAGGGTGACATCGAGGTTATACCAGCGGCTCAGCATTCTGGCAATTTCTTCATAAGAAGCATTGTCAAAATTGAGGTGGTTGGTACGCCAGGCACTGATGGAGTCTACATTGACACGGGTTACGCGATGGCTGTCTTTCAGCTTGTCATAAACCAGGGCCTGATTATGTGTGAGTGCTTTTGCATATGTTTTAAGGCCATTACCCGGCTTCTCTACTTTAACCTTGCCTGTGGCTACGCTTACTTTTACCTGCTCGTCTTCAGGATAAGCCTTGATATCAAAGGATGTACCCAATACGGTAGTCTGCAGCTTTCCGGAATGGATAATAAAAGGTTTGCTGGCATCGTGGTGCACCTCGAAAAAAGCTTCGCCACTTAGTTTAACTTCTCTCGTTGTTTTGTCGAAACGGGAGGAGATGAACACGCTGGAACCAGAGTTGAGAAATACTGTAGTACCGTCTTTGAGCGTTACCTCTTTCTTTTCACCTTTGAGCGACCTGATTTCAGTAAAGGTTTCCGGGAGAATTGTTTTTTTGCTGAACTTGTTCCTGATGAACAGGCCCGAGCCCAGCAGCGCGAGAAACATGGCAGCCACCTGCATCCAGCGGAAGTTCAGCCTGCGGGCAGGTACAGGCTCATCAGCGAGCATTGCCGAGATCCTGGCATCAAGATCTTCGAACACTGAAGCCTCTTCATTGCGGCTCAGCATCCTGCCTTTCTGTCCGTAGTGGCTTTCGAACCAGGTTTCTACCAGCCTGCGTTCTTCTGCAGTTGCGGTATTTTCCTGGTAACGCTTAAATAATGATTTGATATGATCGTCCAAAACTGTGCTTTATTAGAGCTCGCGCTCAAAGCCAGAATGTCCTTTAAGAAATTGTTAAGTTTAGATTAGGTTTTTGTGCAGAATGAAAATTATCTTGCTAAGATTTCAAAACCAGATGCGTTCATGGACCAGGATATTGAAGTTTAATTAAATATAATACATTTGTCTAGTTAAATTTTAGAGATAATGTTTGAAGAAAAAAGCTACATTGAACATACAAATTGGTACAATAAACATTTTCCTACCGAGGAATCTAAAATAACTTACTTTCAAAAATTCAAGTCTACTGAACAGAACACCATCAATAACTGGTTGCAAAAAATACTGTTCTCCTGCATTGATCCCCTGCTAACAATTCCGGGATTGAGCTGGCTTACAGTGGGTGACGCTTACGGACTGGATGCACATTATATTCAAAAGCACAGTTCAGGCCATACTATTCACGCCAGTGATTTGAATAGCGATTTTCTTCAGGTAGCCAATAAAGAAGGTTTTGTTTCCAGTTTTTCTGCTGAAAATGCTGAGAAGCTGTCTTTTGAGAACAATACCTTTGATTATGTTTTATGCAAAGAATCCTACCACCACTTCCCCCGGCCGTATATGGCCGTGTATGAGATGTTACGTGTGGCGAAAAAAGGCGTAGTGATTATTGAACCACAGGATCCAATCACAAAAATGCCCCTCCTGTTGTTTGTAACCAATATACTGGCAGCCATCGGCGATAATCTGGTAGGTAAAGTCTGGAAGAACAGGTTTTCGTATGAGCCTGTAGGAAATTTCGTGTATAAAGTTTCGGAGAGAGAATTTGAAAAACTGGCTGCCGGTATCTATTTACCTTTTGTAGCTTTTAAAAGGATTAATCCTAATTTCTACTTCACAGGTGCAGAAACAGCTATAGCGACAAATGGCAATCCACAGTTCAAAAAAATCAAATTCAGGAAAAAAGTATTTGATACGCTTGTGAAACTTGGAATCATATGTAGTCAGGCTCTTGGAACTATTATCTACAAGGAGATGCCTTCTGCAGAGGAAATTTCGCAACTCGAAGCTTCCGGATTTTATACAGTAAAGATCCCGGCCAATCCATATTTATAAAAAATAATGTTCAATACCCTTTTTAAGCAGGTCACGATAGTTGCGTTTTTGTCCCTCAGCTCTGTGCTCAGTAGCACTGCGCAGGTTGCAGATTATGGACACAAGATGGTTAAAAAACTGGCCTCAGCTAAATATAAAGGCCGCGGCTATGTAAAAGACGGTGCAAAAAAAGCTTCGGTAATGATTGCTGAAGAGTTTGAAAAACATGGCCTGGTTCCCCTTAACAAGGGCTCCTGGTTTCAGGATTTTACGCTGTCCGTAAATACCTTTCCCGCTGCCCTATCTGTTAAGCTGGATCACACAAAGCTTAAACCCGGTGTTGATTACCTGGTCGGCGCTTCCAGTCCTTCGGTAAAAGGAACATTTAAAGTATTGAGAATTACCCGGACACAGCTGCGTAATGCCGGAGCGGCAGCAAAGTTAACACTCAACGCAAAGGATACTTTTCTGTTGCTGGATAACAAAGTGAGGGCTGAGGAGTCTGCAGAAGAAAGGGCACAGATTAAGGAAAACACAGAACGTCTGCAGTACGACGAAAGCCTTTCATTCAAAGGCTTGCTAATATGTACCGATGAAAAGCTGACCTGGACTACAGAAACCTTTCAGAGCATCAGACCGGTGATCATCATCAATAAAAAAGACCTTCGCCCTGAAAATATCCATCAGCTTGAAATCGATGTTGACGCAAAATTAATTGCCGCTTATCAACCACGCAATGTTGTAGGAATGGTAAAGGGAACTGAAGTTCCTGATTCTACGCTGGTGATTACAGCACATTATGACCATTTGGGTATGATGGGTAAAAAGGTGTATTTCCCGGGAGCGAATGACAATGCCAGCGGCACAGCGCTCATGCTGAGCATGGCGAAATATTATGGTAGCCATCCGGGTAAATATACGATGGTATTTATCGCATTTTCGGGTGAAGAGATTGGCTTACTGGGTTCACAGGCCTTTGTTGAGCAGCCACTCATCGATTTGAAGAAGATTAAATTCCTGACCAACTTTGATATGGCCGGAACCGGTGAAGAAGGGATCAGGGTAGTGAATGGGAGTATTTTCAGAAACAGGTTTGACCAACTGGTGCAGCTGAACACGCGTTATCAGCTGTTACCGAAAGTGGATATTCGTGGCGAAGCCTGTAACAGCGACCATTGCCGGTTTTACCAGCGTGGGGTACCCTCTTTCTTTATTTATACGCAGGGAGGAATCAAGGCTTATCACGATGTATATGACAGGGCGAAAACTTTGCCACTAACGGTCTTCGGCAATTACTTTACCTTGATGCAGAAATTTTTCGATCAGATATAATACTGTTGAGATCATTTCAGCAGGAACAGAAATAAGGCAAATATCTCCGGATGGTTCTCCTTCAATATGATCCTTAATCGTTTTAGCGCTTCGGAAATATTATTCCGGACTGTTTTCTCAGAAATATTCAGCAGGTCTGCGATCTCTCCGTTTTTCTTGCCTTCATTTTTACTCAGCTGATAGCACTGGCGGGTAGTTTCAGGCAACCGCTCTACGATAACGTTAATCTGATGATGCAGCTCACGCGCCATGGTATTTTCTTCGGCAGAATGATCAAGCTTATTCAAGCCTTCCAGCAGGATACCTTCGTTTTTCATCTGTATATTTTTTCTCCTGAAAGCAGAGATCACCTGATTACGGGCTACAACGTAGAGGTAAGGCTGCATATCCCGGATGGTATGCAGCGTATCTCTTTTTAGCCATAATTCCATGAAGATTTCCTGAACAACATCTTTAGCATCTTCAAGATCGGGGAGCCTGAGATTTACAATTGCAAAAACACTTTTTTTATGTTCCTGATAGAATTGCTGAAATAAGTCTTTATCCATCATCATAATTGTTCAACCGCACCTTTGCGACCAAAAGTAGGATTATGGTGTATGCATGAGATTATCCCAATGTTAAGAATATGTTAAACAGCACTAATGAAGACAGCAGAACCCCGTTTAGGGGTCCATCGGCTCATCAAAATCGATCTGTAGGGACACTGCCAGCGGATAAAACTCCGCCTCAGTATCTGAGAGTCTTTTACCGTTCTTAAACGGAACATAACCCAGTTCTTTCTCAGATCTTGCAGGTACAACGTCAGTGATGTAGTAGCTCTGATATTTGGAGGTGGAACTGATACAGGGTTTGTCCATCGGGAATCCATATCTGAAGATCAGACGGGCACAGTTGCGAAGATTAGTAGTCGTGTGGCGGGCATGTGGTTCCGCCAGTACAGCGTGCTCAGGAATTTGCAGCACGTCAATCAGGAATTTTTTCATTTCCAGCGCCTCATTGTATTTTGTTTTATAAGGATGCACAGCTCCACCTGAAACCATAATGAATGGGGCAAGGCCCTGCTGATACTGTAAAGCGGCGAGACGGCACCTTAACATTCCCCCGGCACTCAAAGGTGTATCTCTTTCTTCGGGACCCTCTCCCGGAACAAGGATGAGTGTATATTTATACTGTGACCATTTGACTTTTTTTGAATATTCAAAAGCTGCTTTATTCAAGGTTGAAACTGCGGATGCCGAGTTATAGTCCGACTGCTTCACTTGTCTTGCAAAATCCTTTAAAGGTTTATCCCGGACTGGGATCATAGGTTCGTAATCGGCGGCCTGATTACGCTCATTGATTTCCAGGCAATGCAGGGCAAACAGCAACGGAGAGCTAAAAAACAAGAGATCTTTTTTTGCTTCGCTTAACGATACCTGAGCATTCAGGGCTACGAGGTCCGGATAGGCTTTGTCGCGGATATTAAAACTGATAGAGTCTATCAGGGGATAATTCGGTTTTTTCCCGCCGCCGTAAACAGCAATGGTATGGTTAACAGCCTTAGCATCCTGCTCCCAGGCTTTACTTAATAGCTCGCGGGGTTCTGATCCACCATACAGCTGGTAAGTGCCAGATGGAATCAGGTGTTTGCTCACAAGTTTACCCAGTTCATTACTGGTTTGATACAACTCCCCTAACCTACTGCTGACTTGTGCAATTTCAGCTTCAGAGAACTGGGCTGCACGAATATAACAGCCAATATCTTTGCCACATTCTTTTATCGCTTCTGCCAAACGTGCTTCTTTATCCTTCCCGATTTTGGATATTACGGGATCAGTTGATAACATTTTTTTTAAGGCAGGGACTTCAGTAAATAAAGTTAGCAGGTAGTAATTTTTTGACGCAACGTAATTATTGCCGATTACTAATTTATACTGCGGATCCGGAAGTGCTTTCTGCGCAAAGCTGGCGATGCCGGAGAAAGTAATGAACAGGGTTAAGACAAGAGATTTCATGTGTTGTAGTAACAGAGAGTTTGATTACAAAATGCCACTACTCCATCAACGCAAATTTACAATTTTATTGCCCACGGACTTCAAACTTAACAGTATTATGACCTTCATAACCCTAATTTAACATTCAAATTATGCGGTTTGATGAAGAATATTGATGACAATTTCAAATAATTGTAGATAACCAAAATTTTATTAGATCATTAGTATTTATTAATCAGTCACTTATCAAAATATTCATTTCTAAAAAAAATATTTTAAAAATTAATCTAAAAATTTTAAAGTGTGATTTTTCTTTTCTAGATTTAACGAAATATTAACGATGTCGACTCTCACTCTCACATTATCCGATGCACATCTGTCTATTATTAAAGCTATATACTTTAATAAGTTAGCCAGTTCTCTGGAGATCAGCAAGGTCACCGGAGCCAGCATCCCTACGATTACCAAACACATTGAGGAACTGATTGCAGGAGGATATATTGTGGAGATGGGTTTTGCCCAGTCTACCAGCGGCAGAAGACCGGTGGTTTATTCACTTGTGGCCGACAGAAACTGTATTCTTTCGGTGGCGATGGACCAGTTCTATACGCGCATGGTAATTGCCGACCTCAGTGGAAGCTTCGTGACCGAAATCACAGAAACAGAAATTAACCTGAATGATGATCCTGCGGCTCTGGATAAATTAATTTCTGACACCAATACTTTTCTTGAAAAATCTGGCATCCAGCGCAGTAAGATCTTTGCAGCGGGGATTTCTATGCCGGGTTTTGTGGATGTTCAGGATGGCAATAACCGCAGTTTTCTGCATACGGAAAACATATCCCTGCGCGAAAAATTAACGCAGGATTTAGGTTTACCTGTATTTATTGACAATGACTCCAGCGTTATTGCCCTTGCAGAATTGAAGTTTGGTATCGGTAAGACCAACAGCGAGGCGATGGTCATCAACCTGAGCTGGGGTATCGGTCTGGGGATGATCATCAACAGCAAGATTTACCGCGGTTTTAAGGGGTATGCAGGTGAGTTCAGCCATATCCCCATCTTTGATAATGACAAGATCTGCAGCTGTGGCAAAAGGGGATGTCTCGAAACTCAGGCTTCATTAATCACTATTGAAGACAGTGCTCTTGAGGAGATCAACAATGGCACTTTTACCAGTCTTAAAGTTGAAAACGGCAAGGTGGATATCACTGCCGTAATTAACGAAGCTATGAAAGGGGATTCATTATCCATCAAACTTTTATCTTATGCGGGTTATCAGATCGGCCGGGCAATCGCCATTTTGATCCATATATTAAACCCCGAGAAGATCGTATTAAGCGGACGTGCCAGCAGAGCCGGCAAGTTCCTCCTCCCGCCTGTACAGCAGGCTATCAACGACTATAGTATCCCAACAATTACCGAAGGCACTGAAATAATATTATCAAAAATGGGCTTCGATGCCCAGCTGATTGGCTCCGCAGCTTTGGCCGTAGAGCACATCAGTAAAGAGGTTTTTAAATAAAAACAACAATACCCAACCACAATTTTTCCAAAACCAATTAACTAATCAATTTATCTAAACAATTAAAAAGTATGCAAAAATTTTACATGTTTTTGAAGTGCTCAATGGTGCTGATGCTGGTATTTCTGGCAAATGCTGCTTTTGCACAAATCACCGTTACCGGTACGGTAACTGATGATGTTGGTCCACTGCCTAACGTAAGCGTTAGCGTAGTAGGACAAGCTGCCGGTACACAGACCAACGGCAGTGGTAAGTTCTCCATCAGCGTAGCTAAAGGCGCTGTATTAAGATTCAGTGCAGTCGGATTTAAAGCCAGACAGGTAACTGTAGGTGACCAGACTACTATTAACCTTAAAATGGATGAAGACAACAGTGAGCTGAATGAAGTTGTAGTTACAGCTTTTGGTATCAAAAGAGAAGCTAAAGCTTTAGGTTATGCGTCAAGTACTGTTAGCGCGAAAGAACTTACCGAAGCAGGTAATACCAACCTTGCCTCTGCCTTATATGGTAAAGCTGCCGGTGTGAAGATCAATACTTCACCAGGTGGTGCCAGTAGTGCGGTAAACGTTCAGATTCGTGGTATCAACTCGATTAACTACAACTCACAACCGCTATATGTTGTGGATGGGGTTATTCTCAGAAATAACACCAATGGAAGTGGTGCCGGTGGTCCGAACAACGGTGGTTTCTATGATGACCAGAGAATCCGTGGTAATGGTATCCTGGATGTCAATCCTGAGGATATTGAAAGCCTTACTGTGTTGAAAGGTGCCAGTGCAACTGCATTGTATGGCTCTGATGCAACCGCAGGTGTGATTGTAATTACTACTAAAAAAGGAACAAAAGGTAAAGGTCTGGGAATCGATTTCAACTATTATGGAACATTCGAAAACGCAGCTTTTTTACCAGACTATCAGAATGTTTACGGGCAGGGATATGACAGGGAAACCAACCTTTCTGTAGGTGCTTCAGAAGACGGTACTTTCCCGGATTCGGCCTCTCCTGCCGGATGGCGTCCAAACTTCAGGGCATACAATATGTTTGGTCCTAAAATGGAAGGCCAGCAGGTAAGATGGTGGGACGGAACGATCCGCTCCTATTCACCGCAGCCTGATAACTATAAAAACATTTTCCAAACCGGTTACAGCTCTTTAGCAAACGTTTCGATCTCTAACCAGTCTGAGAAACTGGATTACCGTTTGTCGGCTTCACGTTTGGATTACAATGGTATCCAGCGCGAATCAAATCAAAAGAAAAATACTTTTGCGTTAAACAGTACTGTAAAAATCTCTCCAAAGGTAAGTATTGACCTGATTGCGAATTACGTAAACACGATTACGCACAACAGACCTTACCTGACCAACAGGCTTGCAGCTTCTTATGATGGTTTCTTTGGAAGACAGGAAGATACTAACCTGATCCTGGAGAAATTCCAAACATCACAAGGATACAAATGGGTTCCTTTCAATCAAACTAACAGAAACCCTGCAGAAGCTTTTGTTTTCAACGTAAGACCAAACCTTTATGATTATTTCTGGAGTACACAGAAAAATACTTATGATGAGATTGAAAACCGATTGTACACCAGTGCTTCATTAAACTGGGATATTGTAAAAAACCTGAGATTCAGAGGCCGTGTTGGTAATGACTATACAGGTAAAAACATTGAGGACAGACAATACAACGAATACCCGGTAGCCTTCAACCAGGGTGTAAGTACCGGTGCTTACAGCGTTTCAAAAGGTATCTACTCTATTGTGTATGGAGATGCATTGTTAACTTATTCCAACAAAATTGCAAAAGACCTGAGCTTCTCTGCCAGCGGTGGTTTCACTACCAGGAAAGAGCGTTACAACGATCAGTCTTCAGGTACCAGCAATGGTTTGGTAATCGAGAATTTTTTCTCACTGAGTAACTCCACAGGTATTCTGAATACAACTTCTACAAGACAGGAACTTACAAAATATGGTTACTTTGGTATCCTGAACTTCAATTACAAGGATTACTTATTCCTTGAGGGAACGGCACGTCAGGAATTTGCTTCTACACTTCCTGTTGAGAACAATAGTTACTTCTATCCTTCTGTTAACGCTGGATTTGTATGGACTGATGCTTTCAAAACGAGCATGCCATCATTCCTTAGCTATGGTAAACTGAGAGCATCATATGGTGTTGTAGGTAACCCGGCTTCAATCTATTCATCAAACATTCTTTATACCCTCAGATCTTTACAAACTGTGAACGGTTCTGTTCCTCAGTCGCAGCTTAGCGATAAATACGGAAACAGCACACTGAAGCCAGAGAAAAAATATGAGAAAGAGATTGGTATCGAAACCAGAATGTTCAACAACAGATTTGGATTTGATTTAACCTATTATGACAACAGGATCAAAAACATTATTCTTGACCTGACAGTTGCGCCAAGCGTTGGTGCCCGTTCACAAATTGTAAACGTTGGTGAAATTGGCAACAAAGGATGGGAACTTGCCATGAATGGATCGCCATTAACTGGTGCTTTTAAATGGGATGTAAGAGCAAACGTGGCTTTAAACACTACCAGAGCTTATGCTTTGGGTAATGGTATCAATGAAATCGGTGTATACTCTGCAGAAAGCGGAGCGGTAAAGGTTGTAGTTACTCCGAACGAGAAACTGGGAACTATACTTGTAAACCCTTTACAAACGGATGCCAGCGGCAGAAACGTGATCAGTTCTGACGGTTTCCACGTGGTGGACGCTTCACGTTATGTAAAAGCAGGACAGGTACAACCAGGTGTAACAGGAGGTATTGCAAATACATTCGGTTACAAAGCATTCTCACTGAATGTGATGGTAGATTACCGCTTTGGTGGTCAGCTGGTATCATCTCCTCAGAAATATGCTTTGGGAGCAGGTATGTATAAAAGCACGTTAAAATACCGTGATACTGAAAATGGTGGTTTAAGTTATTATGTGAACGCTGCAGGAACAAATGTTCAGCTGGCTTCTAACCAGACTGCCGGTCCAAATGGTGAGAAAGTTTATCATGACGGTTTAATTCTTCCGGGAGTTTATGCAAATGGTCAGCCTAACACTACCATCATTGATGCTGCTTCATATTATGCAAATGAATTTGCTGCATCAGCAACTTCGAACAATCAGGAAGGTGCCATCTATGACAATAGCTTTGTTAAATTAAGGGAAGTTACTTTAGGTTATACGCTGCCGTCTAACTTCTCAAAGAAAATCGGAATGACAAATCTGAGAATTTCCTTAATCGGAAGAAACCTGCTGTATTTCTGGAAAACCCTGAAAAACCTGGATCCTGAAACTATGGTTGGTAGCCAATGGTATAAACAAGGTGTGGATGAAGGATCACTACCGGCAACACGCAGTTATGGATTCTCTATCAACGCCAAGTTTTAATTCACGATCTTAAAAAATATCAAAATGAAAAAAATATTCGCAAACATATTCCTTCTGCTTTTCATTGCAGCTACGTTTAGTGCCTGCAAGAAAACTCTGGAAGAGCAATACAATAATCCTGAGCAGTCGTCAGTACAAAGTATCCCGACTTTCTTCACCGCCCTGTTAAACAATGACCGTGTAAGACCGGCTTACTGGAATGTTCGTACTTTCCTGCTAAGACAAACTGCAGTATATTCACAAACAGCATCCTTTGCCAATGGTAATGATGTATATAAACAGGATGACAGCTACATCAACCAATATTGGAGTGATTTTTATTTTAATGCAGGAAACGGTAGCGGACCGATGGCTCTTTACCGTCAGATGGAAGTGACTTATAAAAACCTGTCTGAGGCTGATCAGGCTAGTCAGAAGGTATTTATGGAGGCAGCAAGAATCCAGCTGATTGACCAGGCTGCGCAATTGGTAGATATGTGGGGTGATATTCCATTTTCTGAAACAGGAAGTCTGGAAACCTCGAGTAGCATTGTTAATCCAAATTATGATGATCAAAAAGCGCTATATGCTTCTTTCATCAGTCAGTTGAATGATGCAGCAACATTCTTTTCTACTGCAACTACCAATGCTTCTTTCACCAAGCAGGATATCCTGCTGGCAGGAAGTACTGATAAATGGAGAAGATATGCCAACTCTTTACGTTTACGTTTATTGATGCGTACGTCATTTGTGGATGAGGCTACTTCCAGAACAGCAGTAACTGCTATGCTCGCAAACAGCACTCAGTATCCTCTTCTGGATGGTGGCAATGTGGCGGCGTACAGCCCTGCAACAAGTGATGTATTGTTAACACCATTAACTACAAATAATGACAACCTGAATAGTGCATTAACCGAGATCAGCAGTTTTTACGCTACAGATTATCTGTTAAACAAGGTGCTGCTTCCTGCGAACGATCCAAGGATTCCGGTGATGTATGATAAATACGGTAAAGTGGTAAACAACGTATTTGTTCAGAACAAAACTTTCAGGGCAATGCCTGTTACCTATACTACAGGACAAACTGATACTGCTTTTACCTCATATTCGATTGTTGACTCTGCAACATTCCTGCAGAACAAAAACCTTCCGGGTATCGTGTTTACAGCTTCAGAAACTAACTTCCTGAAAGCTGAAGCATTTGAAAGATGGGGTGGCGGGAATGCACAGACGGCATATGAAACTGCTGTGAAGCAATCTGTATACTTCTATCATTACCTGCATAGCTTAGGCAGAGGTACTACAGTTACTCCTACGGATGTGACAACCTTCCTTACAGCACCAAGTATAGCCTACGCAGGTTCTTCTACTGAGAAATTGGCGAAGATCTATATCCAGAAATGGGCAAGTTTCAGCTTCCTGCAAAGTAAACAGGCATGGGCAGAATACAGAAGGACCAAGTACCCTGTGCTGACCTTCCCTACTGCCGGTAAACTGAATGGATTTGAAACACCTCCGGCAAGATTATTATATCCTAACTCGGAAATTCTGAACAACAGCAACTACTCAAAAGTAAGAGCTAAAGACACCAGACTGACCAAAATATTCTGGGACGTAAAATAACCAGAAATCATAGAGATTTAGGCTTTGTTAAAATGGGGTTGCTGAAAGGCAACCCTTTTTTATTTAGGCTAAATGTCCCCAAAAACAAAAAAACAAAACTATTCTATCGTCTCACCGTTGTGTTTCTTGAAATGATAATGAAATGAGATGAAGAAATACATACATGTAGTAGAAGACAATGAGGATATCAGATATATTGTAGAATTTTTCCTGGCGGATTTCGATTATGAAGTCCAGCTCTCTGCTAATGTAAAAGACTTCATCGGCAGCCTGAACGGCCCGCTGCCCGACCTCTATCTGGTGGATGTGATGTTACCCGACGGCAATGGTCTGGAGATCTGCAATCATCTCAAAAACAGTCAGGCTACCAAACACATTCCTGTAATCATCATGTCTGCACATTCCAATGAACGTGAAATAAAAAGAGACACTACAGCAGATGATTTTATCAGCAAACCGTTTGACCTGAACGATCTTGTCGCTGCCATTGAAAAACAGTTAAAACCATAAATATTATTCAATAATACCTACATTTGAATCATGTCAAAATTAATACAGATCATCGAAGATGATGAAGCTATCCGTGAAGTGATAGAGTATATTTTACAGCAGTCAGACTACGAAGTGCACGTCGCTGCAAATGCTAAAGAATTCAAAATAAACCTGCACAACCTTCTGCCAGACCTGATCCTGATGGATGTAAGGCTTCCTGACGGGAATGGCTTGCAATTGTGCCGCAGGCTAAAGCAAAGCATCGAAACTAAAAATATTCCGGTGATCATCATGTCTGCACATGCCACTGCAAAAGAAAGCAGTAAAGAGGCTCTTGCCGATGATTTTATTGCCAAACCTTTCGATCTGAACGACCTGCTGTTACTGTGCGAGAAACACCTGGCATAAAGAGCCTCTATTCTACCAGGGTATTGGATTTCGATTCGATATGATTTTTTGCCTGTTTCTGAAAATCCTCAGGTGAAGATCCCGTTTGCTTTTTGAAAAACCGGCTGAAATATGGCCGGTCGCTAAATCCCAGGTCATAAGCGATCTCCTTGAGCGTATTTTCACTATGGATAATCTGACGCTTCGCTTCCAGGATGATGCGGTCGTGGATCAGCTGCATTCCCGTTTTATCCAGTTTCTCTTTAAGTATCTGGTTGAGCCTCTTTGAACTGATGCCCAGTAATGAGGCATAAAACTCTGCATTGCGTTCCTGCTGATAGTTTTCTTCCAGCATCATCATAAACTCATACACCCGCTTCTGGTTGAGGTCCTGTGCTGTAAAAACATGTTCCTTGATCCTGATCAGCTTCAGCAGGAAAACTTTGAGCAGGGCTTTGAGAATCAGGAAACCTCCTGTCTGCTGCTGGTATTCCTCTTCCAGCAGGGGGTAGATTTTATTCAGCTCTGCTGCATTGGAGGCCGACAAGGGCAAACAGGAAAACTCACCCTGAATGTTGAACATCTTGAAAAGGTCGAGATAAAACTCTTTATCCTCTTCTTCCAGGAAGTCTCTTTTAAATGACAGCAGGATTCCATTTTTCCCGGCTTTGTTCAGCTGGTGTACACGGTATGGCGGGATCAGATAAATCCAGTCGCCCCTCCCCTGTTCTTCGCCTTCCCTCACCGTATGCAGCGGCAGCTCATTCTGCAACCAGACGATTTCAAAAAAATCTTTCCTCCCGGGATCATTCAGGTAGCTGGGTGGACAATGCTCCAGATTCCTGATATAGATCAAAGATTTTTCAAGTCCTAAAGTTGCGTCTGTCTTCATCATTCAAATATACCTGATCTTAAAAGCTTGCATTGGACAATCTGGAAATTGAGGTGCACTTATTTCCAAAAGCCTGTTTTTTATGGCATTCCTGTGATCAGGATTGGCAGAAGTTTCCGGAAAGTCCCACATAATGCGCACATAGTATAACCATCAGGCCTGGTGAGCCACATACCTTTGACGCAAACAAAAAGGATATGAGTAATCCCAATCAACAAGATACAGTCGCCGGTCTCAGAGCAAACCTTGCCATGATCCTGGAAGAAAACCAGAAATTAGCAGCACAGCTGGATTATGATCAGATCGCGCTGCTGGTTCCGCAGATTCAGCAGGCCAGGCGTATATTTCTGATCGGTGCCGGCCGCTCTGGTCTGGCCCTGCGCTCCGCAGCAATGCGCCTGATGCACCTGGGACTTACAGTTTATGTAGCGGGAGAAACCACTACCCCTGCTATTGCAAAGGGCGACCTGCTGATTGCTGCATCGGGCTCCGGTACTACAAGCACCATTGTCAAGGCTGCAGAGAAAGCTGCTGCTGCCGGAGCTGTGATCGCCGCAATTTCCACGACCACCGTATCGCCACTGGCAGAGCTCTCTTCATTCATATTGCTGGTTCCTGCAGCACAAAAACAGGATCACGGGAAAACCCTCTCTGCACAATATGCAGGCAGCCTCTTTGAACAGGCAGTACTGCTGCTGGCTGACGCTATTTTCCAAAGCCTCTGGGCAGCAGATGGCACTCCCGCTGAAGAGCTCTGGAAGAGACATGCAAACCTCGAATAACATCAATTTAATTACATATAAAAACAAATAAACATGGCTAAATTACAAGTCGCAATAGATTTACTGACTACAAAAGATGCACTGGAACTGGCAGGAAAAATTGCCCCTTACATCGATATTATTGAACTGGGAACTCCATTGATCAAAAACGAAGGAATTGCTGTAGTAACGGCAATGAAATCTGCACACCCTGACAAACTGGTTTTTGCAGATTTAAAAACTATGGATGCAGGTGAGCTGGAGGCAGACATCGCTTTTAAAGCGGGTGCCGACCTGGTTACTGTTCTTGGTGCTGCAGGTGATGCTACCATTGCAGGTGCAATAAAAGCAGGTAAAGCACATGGAAAAGGTGTCGTAGTTGACACTATCGGAGTGGCTGACCGCGTTAAACGTGCACAGGAAGTGATCAAATTAGGAGCTGAGTTTGTAGAATTACATGCAGGTCTTGATGAGCAATGGACTGATGGTTATTCTATCCAGGTGCTGATCGACGAAGCTGCACGCGCAGGTGTTCCTGTTTCGATTGCTGGTGGAGTAAATATTAAAAACGTTACTGAGGTTATCAAAGCAGGAGCAATTGTTGCTGTTGCCGGTGCTGCAATTTACGGAGCAGAAGATCCTGCTGCAGCTGCAAAAGCATTGCGTGAAGCAATTGATGCCGCTTAATTTTTAAAATGATATCATTCAAAGGCTGGCAGAGTTATCTGACCAGCCTTTGTTGTTTTCTGCTGTCCTGAAGCCTGTACACCGCAGCTTCCTTTAAGGCCTTAAAGACGGCACTGTATCTCAGAAAGATAAGGCGCAGTCTTGGAACAATCTTTGATAGGGATTGAAATTGGAAAACCTACAGGACCTGACATGACTAAAAGGATACACGTGCTTGAAGATGATGGCGATATCAGATATATCATCGAATATTTATTAAAAGATGAAGGTTATGAACTACAGCTTTCTTCTTCGGTGAGTGAACTGAAAAGTAAACTCCGGGATTCTTTGCCAGACCTTTTCATCATTGATGTCATGTTGCCCGACGGCAATGGTATAGAAATTTGTGATGACCTGAAAAGCGATATGTTTACCCGCCATATTCCGGTAATTGTAATGTCGGCAAACCCAAGGAGCAAGCAAATGAGCTCCCAGGTATGTGCTGACGATTATATCAGCAAGCCTTTTGATCTGGATGATGTAGTTAACCGGATCAATAACCTGCTGCTGAAAAAGACGGCCTGATCAATTAGTTGATCATGATTTTTTAAGATATTCGGAAATGAGTTTGGCTGTCCTGCCAGAGGCACCAGGTTCTCCCATAATAGTAGCTAAATCCTTATAGCTTTCCAGCATATTTTGCCGCTTAGGGCCACTCAGTAAATTAACCAGACAATCCGTAATATTCATCGTATTGCAATCGTTCTGGATAAGTTCAGTAACCACCTCCCGATCCATAATCAGGTTGACCAGCGAAATAAACCTGATCTTTACCACCATTCTGGCAATCGCAATAGAAATTGCGCCTCCCTTGTAAACAACCACCTGAGGGACTTTAAACAAGGCGGTTTCCAATGTAGCAGTCCCTGATGCTACTACTGCAGCACTGGCATGATGCAACAAATCATAAGTCTGCCCGAAAACGAGTTTAACATTTTTAGCCCCGATAAACTGCTGGTAATAGGCGGGCAGGAAGCTTGGCGCGGCTGCCACCACAAACTGCTGATCCGGGAAATTTTCGATGACACTCAGCATAACCGGAAGCAACCTTTCAATCTCCTGCTTGCGGCTGCCCGGCAATAAAGCGATGATTTCGGCTCCCGCCAGTCCGTTTTTTGTCAGGAAGTTATCGTCGGGCACAAAAGCAGCTTTTTCATCCAGCAGCGGATTGCCCACATAATCGACCTCCATCCCCCATTCTTTATAAAATGAAACCTCAAAAGGCAGGATACAAAACATTTTGTCTACTACCTTCTTGATTTTTAATACCCTCTTCTGGTTCCATGCCCAAACTTTCGGGGATATATAATAACATACTCTGATGTTATGCTCTTTTGCGAAGGTCGCAATCTTCAGATTAAATCCGGGAAAATCAATCAGTATCAGCACGTCCGGAGTATAAGCCAGGATATCCTCCTTACAGGCTTTCATATTGCGCATAATCGTTGGCAGGTTGAGAATCACTTCCGTAAAACCCATAAAAGCCATATCGGCATAATGCTTTATGAGTGTACCACCTTCGGCTTTCATTTTATCACCGCCAAAATACCTGAAGTCGCCATTTGCATCCTGTTCCTTCAGCGCCTTCATGAGGTTGGCACCATGCAGGTCTCCGGAAGCCTCACCGGCTACGAGGTAGTACTTCATGACTGTGAGATTTTATAGAAGAAGAAAAGAAAGCCCCAGATAAATGTGGCACTCAGGATTCCCCTTCCGGTATTTTCCTTATTGATCTTAAAAAAGTATTTCAGCAGCAGGGCGTTCACTGCGATACATCCAATCAGCAGTAGATCTGCCTTTGCCAGCACAGCTACACGATGCATGATAAACCATACGATGGAAATCAATACACCCGGAACCAGAATCCCGATGCCGAAGCCTGCCCACACACTATTTTGAATGCGGTTAATCATTAAATGTCCAGGAGTTTAATACGGGAATGGCATGATGTGCGGTGAGGTCAAACTGTACCGGCACTACGGAAACAAATCCATGGTCCAATGCCCATACATCAGTATCTTCACCTTTATCGTTGTTCTGGAATACTCCCGTTAACCAATAGTAAGCACGTCCGTGCGGGTCCTTGCGCTCATCAAATTCTTCGGCCCATTTCGCATTTGCCTGACGGCAGATTTTGATGCCCTTGATATCCTTTCCATTAGGGAAGTTCACGTTGAGCAATGTGGCCTGAGGCAATCCATGATCCAAAACCTGCTGTGCGATGGTTTTCACATATTTGAGACAGTGACTAAAGTCGGCCTCTTCCGCAAAATCGTCGAGAGAGAACCCTATGGACGGAATACCCTCGATTGCTCCTTCTACAGCTGCAGACATAGTGCCTGAATAGATGACGTTGATGGAGTTGTT
Organism: Pedobacter sp. MC2016-15; assembly: GCF_026239695.1. Lineage (GTDB taxonomy): Bacteria > Bacteroidota > Bacteroidia > Sphingobacteriales > Sphingobacteriaceae > Pedobacter. Next base: position 293,383 of record NZ_JAPIVS010000006.1, read on the forward strand.
CAATCCGTGGTTGATACCGGAGACACAGAGATCGGGCTTTTTACCCTTAAATATCTTATTAACGGCGAGCTTCACGCAGTCTACCGGAGTACCTGAACATTTATACATCTCTACACCTTCGTACAAGTCTACCTTATTGAAACGCAATGGTTTGCCAATCGTAATCGCATGTCCCATCCCCGACTGAGGACCATCAGGAGCCACTACAACTACGTTTCCCAGTTCTTTAACGGCTTCAATCAGATTTCTGATACCCGGTGCAGTGATACCATCATCATTTACTACTAAAATATTAGGTCTGGATTGCTCTTTCTTCATGAGGGTAAAAGTACAAGATTATAGGATAAAACTGTGATAAATTCATTTTCAAAAGTATATTTGAGAATAACTTATTCAACATGAAACGAAAATTATTAATGCTCTTTTGCCTCCTTTTTAGCGGGGCGGCAATGATGGCACAAACTGTATACCAGTGGAAAACAGCCTCCTCCGCTGGATATACCTACAAGTATGTGACCAACGACCCTACGAAATCGCGTTTTTACACCTTGAAGAACGGACTGACCGTGGTACTGTCTGAGAATACCAAAGAACCCAGCATCCAGTACAGGATGGCTGTAAGGGCAGGCAGTAATACTGATCCGAGAACCGCAACGGGATTGGCGCACTACCTGGAGCATCTGCTGTTCAAAGGTACAGACAAGTTTGGAACCATGGACTATGCTAAAGAAAAGCCTTTGCTGGACAAAATTTCTGTGTTGTACGAAAAGTACCACGCTACTACTGACCCTGCAAAACGTAAGCAAATTTATGCGGAGATCGATAAAACTTCGGGCGAAGCCTCAAACTATTCGATTGCCAATGAGTACGATAAGATGATGAAATCTATTGGCGGACAAATCACAAATGCGCATACCTGGTATGAAGAGACGGTGTACGAAGAGGATTTCCCTTCCAATGCAACGGATAAATTCCTGGCCCTGCAGGCAGAGCGCTTCCGTGCCCCGGTATTCAGGATTTTCCATACTGAACTGGAAGCGGTGTATGAGGAGAAAAACCGCGGACTGGACAATGACAGCTGGAAGATCAGTGAGAAACTGAATGCTTTGCTGTACCCTACCCATAATTACGGACAGCAAACGACCATTGGTACCATAGAACACCTTAAAAACCCATCGCTCGTAGAAATCCGCAAGTTCTATGACAAATATTACGTGCCTAACAACATGGCCCTGGTATTATCAGGCGATTTCAAAGCGGATGAAATGATCAAAAAAGTGGATGAACATTTCTCATTCATGCAAAACAAACCTGTAGTGGCTTATGCTCCGGCACCGGAAAAACCACTGACAAAAATCCAGACTGCAGATATATATGGACCAAGCGCTGAGGTCATCAGAATCGGATACAGAGGATATGCAGAAAATACGAGACAGAGTATGCTGCTGGATCTGATTGGCAGCATCCTTTCTAACGACAAAGCCGGCCTGCTGGATATCAACCTGAACAAAAAACAGAAGGTATTAAGCTCAGCTGCCGGGTATCAGCAGATGAAAGACTATGGTACCTTCATCTTGCTGGCACAGCCAAAACAGGGACAGACACTGGAACAGGTGAGACAATTGTTACTGGAACAAATTGCTCTGCTCAAAAAAGGGCAGTTTGATGAAAGTCTGATCAAAGCTACGGTTGCGAACAGCAAACTGACGCTCCTGAAATCATTTGATAAAAACGATTTCCGTGCGGAGGCCATCACCAATGAGTTTATCATGAACCGTGGCACAAAATGGGATAAATCATTGGGTAACCCTGATGCGATGGCCAAAGTGACGAAAAAAGAGGTGGTAGATTTTGCTAACCAGTTCTTTAAAGACAACTATGTGGTGATCCTGAAACACAAGGGAGAAGATAAAAGCATCCAGAAAGTGGAGAAGCCCGCAATCACAGCGGTTAAAACCAACACCAACGAAACCTCAGATTTCACTAAAAATCTGCTTGCAGAGAGCTCCAAACCTATAGAGGCACGCTTCCTGGACTATATTAAAGATCTTAACTTCGGCAAGGCAGGCATCGCGGATGTGGTTACGGTCCAAAATAAGGAAAACAGTATTTTCAGTCTGAGCTACCGATTTGATATGGGTGCCTGGAATAATAAAATGGCTCCTTACGCAGCGAGGTACCTTACTTATCTGAGTACCGATAAATATACTGCTGAGGAAATCAGCAAGCAGTTTTATAACATTGCCTGCAGTTACTCATTTACTGTTTCCAATGATGTCACCACTGTAACCATCAGTGGCCTGCAGGAAAACTTTGACCAGGCGGTAAATCTCGTAGAGCATATCTTCGCCAACTGTAAGCCGAACGAAGCTGCGCTGACAGAACTAAAAAGCAGCATCCTCAAGTCAAGGGAAAACAATAAGCTGAACAAGGCGGCGATTCTTTCAGGCCTCATGAGCTATGCACAATATGGCCCGCAAAATCCTACGAATTTTGCACTGAGCAATGAGGAAGTTAAACAGATGACTTCTGCACAGCTACTGGATATCATTCATCACCTGAAGGACTACAAACATAGCATTAACTATTACGGTCCGCAGAGCCTTGATGTATTTGCCAAAAACATTGAAAAGGCACATGCCCTGCCTGCCGCATTCACTGAAGCCCCGGCAGCGCAAAAGTTCAGCTATACCAATACGGCAGAAAACCAGGTATTTTTTGCCAACTACGACATGGTGCAGTCGGAGATCCGCTGGGTAAGAAACAGTACGAAATACGATGCCTCTGAAGCTGCAAAAATATCCCTGTTCAACAGTTACTTTGGTGGTGGCATGGGCTCGATCGTTTTCCAGACTATCCGTGAATCAAAAGCTTTGGCCTATTCTACCTTTGCCTTTTATTCTACACCGGATAAAAACACCAAAGACTATACTATGATAGCCTATGTAGGCAGTCAGGCCGATAAGATGACTGATGCAGTCGGCGCTATGAACGAACTGCTGAATGTGTTGCCGGAGTCTGACAAAAACTTTGAATCTTCAAAATACAGCACACTGAATGCCCTCGAAACTTCCAGGGTGACCAACGATGATATCATCGCTCATTATTATGCAGATAAAAGACTGGGACTGGACCATGATTCAAGGATCGATGAATACAAAGGATTGAAGCCATTGACTTTTGCAGATATCAAGACTTTCCATCAGGATAAAGTAGCGAACAAAGCTTACAATTATTGTATCGTTGCTTCTGATAAAAAAGTAAAAGCTGAGGACATGCAGAAATTCGGGAAACTGAATACACTGACCTTAGAGCAGATCTTCGGTTACTAACAGAACAAAAAAAGAGGGGGCATACTAAGTACGCCCCCTCTTTTTTTTGAACTAATTGTTATGTTTATAATGACTTCAGCCAATCAATGACCTCATCACGGGTTTTACCGGTCTTCTGTTGAATCCTTCCATAAAGCTCATCATCTTTACCTTCTTCATGTTTCAAATCATCATCGGTAAGATCGCCATAAGCTTGTTTTACTTTACCCTTCAACTCGTTCCACTTTCCTTTTAATTCTAACTTATCCATGGTATATGTTTTTTCGTTAACTATTGAACTACCTAAACAACACCAGGGATAAGAATTTGTTTGTAAAAGGCCGGTTACAACTGCTTGGCTGCAACAATAATCTCTTCTACTACTGCCGGATCAAGTAAGGTACTTGTATCACCAAGGTTTGTAGTTTCACCTTCCGCGATCTTTCTCAGAATCCTGCGCATGATCTTGCCGGAGCGCGTTTTAGGCAGGCCACTGACAAAGACAATCTTGTCAGGTTTGGCAATAGCCCCGATCACACGGGTTACCGTTTGCAGAATATCTTTTTTGGTAAGGTCAGACTCATTGTGCAGCTTCGGATAGATGATAAAGGCAAAAATCCCTTGTCCTTTAATCTCATGCGGATAACCAACCACAGCACTCTCCACAACGCCGGCATGCATGTTTATCGCATTTTCCACTTCGGCAGTACCGATTCTGTGTCCGGATACGTTGATCACGTCATCTACCCTGCCAGTGATTTTGTAGTAACCGTCTTCATCCCTCATACAGCCGTCACCGGTAAAATACAGATCCGGATATGTAGAAAAATAAGTTTGTTTACAACGTTCGTGATCACCATAGGTAGTGCGCAGCATACCCGGCCACGGGAACTTGATACAAAGGTTACCGTTAACACCGTTACCTTCAATTTCATTACCCTGCTCGTCCACCAGGATCGGCTGGATGCCTGGCAAAGGTAGGGTAGCACAAGCCGGTTTTAATGGCGTTACAAAAGCGATCGGCGATATCATCAGTCCGCCGGTTTCTGTTTGCCACCAGGTATCTACAATCGGGCAGTTTTTATGGCCAACTTCCTCATCAAACCAGTGCCATGCCTCTTCATTGATTGGTTCTCCCACAGATCCCAGTACGCGCAACGTGCTCAGGTCTTTACCTTTTAATGGATCAGTACCGTAACTCATCAGTGAACGGATAGCTGTAGGAGCTGTATATAAGATATTAACTTTATGTTTTTCTATGATTTCCCATAACCTGGATGGCGTAGGATGCGTAGGAACACCTTCAAACATCAGTGTAGTGGCACCCTGAGAAAGCGGTCCGTAGACAATATAAGAGTGGCCTGTAATCCAGCCGATATCAGCTGTACAGAAGAAGACTTCATCAGGCTGATAGTTAAAGGCATTGGTGAAGGTATATCCTGCATAAACCATATATCCGCCCACGGTATGCACCACCCCTTTCGGTTTACCGGTAGATCCGGAGGTGTACAGGATGAAGAGCATATCTTCGGCATCCATTTCTTCAGCAGGACAATCCGTGTCTACCTGTTTAATTTCATCTTCAAACCACAGATCACGGCCTTTCAGCATGGAAACCGGGGTACGTGTATGTGTCAGTACAATGACCTTCTCGACAGTAGGACATCCGATCAGTGCATCGTCAATGACCTCTTTCAGCTGGATCTGTTTGTTTCCACGGAAAGATCCGTCAGCAGTAATCACCAGTTTACAGGCAGAATCATTGATCCTGTCAGCAATCGATTTAGCGGAGAAACCACCAAAAATCACTGAGTGTACCGCACCGATACGGGCACAGGCCAGTACAGCCACGGCCAGCTCAGGCACCATCGGCATATAGATACAGATCCGGTCTCCTTTGACTACGCCATTTTTTTTCAGCACGTTGGCAAAACGGCATACCTGCTCATGCAGTACTTTATAGGTAAGAGTTATACTCGATTTGTCAGGATCATTAGATTCCCAGATAATGGCAGGTTTATCTCCATTTTTCGCCAGGTGGCGGTCAAGACAGTTTTCAGTAATATTCAACTTTGCGCCCTCAAACCACTTGATATTTGGTTCGGAGAAATTCCAGGACAGAACTTTATCCCATTTCTTTCTCCAGAGGAATTCTTCAGCTATTCCGGCCCAGAACTTTTCCGGCCATTCCACGCTAAACCTATACGTTTCTTCGTATTCGGCAAAAGATTTGATTTGCATAAAAATGATTATTTGGTTGTGCTAGTTATAATTTGGTTGTGCTTTAATTCCTGTGCTATATTTATCAAATATAAATTTTTCGTAAGGTATATAAATATTTATTAATGGATTTTTTAGGCCGGCTGAAGCTTGAGACCCGGCAGCGGAAGTGTCTGGAAGAAGCTGCCGCCGATATTCAGGGAAAATTACCTGCCTTTATGCCAGGAGAAGGCAGGAATTCTGCATTATTTTCAAAAATAATCTTGTGTAGTATTGGTTGTTACAATTATTTTTGTGATATTTGCACACTCTTAAAAAATTAAGCGAAGAACAATTTAAATATATATATTAAAGGCATGTCTAGAGTTTGTGATTTAACCGGAAAAAAGGCAATGAGTGGTTTTAATGTTTCTCACTCAAACGTTAAAACTAAACGTAAGTTTTATCCCAACTTACAACTTCAGAAATTTTATATTCCTGATGAAGATCGTTGGATAACACTGAAAGTTTCTACTTCAGCTATTAAAACCATCAATAAAATTGGTATTACTGAAGCGATCAACCGTTTCGTTAAAAAAGGATTTTTGTAAAAAACATTGTTGATGCGAATCAACTAAAACAATAATAAAATGGCAAAAAAAGGTAACAGAGTACAAGTTATTCTAGAGTGTACAGAGCATAAAACTAGCGGCATGCCTGGTATGTCTAGATATATCTCTACAAAAAACCGTAAAAACACTACAGAGAGATTAGAGTTGAAAAAATTTAATCCAGTGTTGAAAAAAGTAACGGTTCACAAAGAAATTAAGTAATACACATTTCCAATCTTTTAGATCATGGCAAAAAAAGTAGTTGCAACCCTTAAAACGGGTAAAGGTAAAGAATATTCAAAAGTTGTTACGATGACTAAATCACCAAAAAGTGGTGCTTATTCTTTCAAAGAAGTTATCGTTCACAACGATCACGTTAAAGATGCTATTGCTGGAACAAGCAAGTAATTTTAATATTTAATCATATTAAAGCCGTCCCTTCATTCTGATGGGAGGGCTTTTTTTGTTTTCATCTATATTTCTATGGGATTATTTGATTTCTTCAAGAAAAAAGAAACAGCCCCTGAAGCTCAGGAGGCACTAAATAAAGGTCTAGAGAAAACTAAAGAAGGGTTCCTTAGCAAGATCACCAAGGCCGTAGCAGGAAAATCAACTGTAGATGATGATGTGCTGGACAACCTGGAGGAAGTGCTTGTAACTTCTGATGTGGGCGTTACCACTACGCTGAAAATTATTGACCGCATCCAGGACCGCGTAGCAAAGGACAAATACCTTTCTACTTCTGAACTGAACCTGCTATTGCGTGATGAGATCCAGCTCCTGCTTGCAGAAAATAACAGCAATGATTTCCGCAGCTTTGAATACGGAGACCATAAACCCTACGTGATCATGGTGGTTGGCGTAAATGGTGTGGGTAAAACTACGACCATCGGCAAGCTTGCCAATAAGCTCAAGGCAGAAGGGCTTAAAGTGGTATTGGGTGCAGCGGATACCTTTAGGGCAGCTGCTGTAGAACAGATCAAGTTATGGGGCGAAAGAATTGGTGTGAGGGTTGTGGCACAGGCCATGGGTTCTGATCCTGCTTCTGTAGCCTTTGACACTATACAGTCTGCCGTAGCCAATGGCGAAGATGTGGTGATCATAGATACTGCCGGACGTTTGCACAACAAAATCGGACTGATGAACGAATTGGGTAAGATTAAAAAGGTGATGGAAAAAGTAATTCCGGGTGCCCCACATGAAATCTTACTGGTACTCGATGGCTCTACTGGTCAAAACGCATTCGAACAATGCAAACAGTTTACCGAGGCAACAGATGTAAATGCCCTGGCAATTACTAAACTCGATGGAACCGCCAAAGGTGGTGTGGTGATCGGCATCTCCGATCAGTTTAAAATCCCGGTAAAATATATCGGGGTTGGTGAAGGTGTTAATGACCTTCAGTTATTTGATAAAAAAGCTTTTGTTGACGGACTTTTTAAATAGTCTGTGCATAAGAGCAACAATACATACACACAATGAACACAAAAACTGCTTCTAAAATTATCCCCGTTAAAAAACCTAAGATCAATGTAATCACATTGGGCTGTTCGAAGAATTTATATGATTCGGAGGTATTGATGGGGCAATTGAAAGGAAATAGCCTGAATGTGGTTCATGAGGCAAATAATATCAGTAAAGACGATATTGTGGTGATCAATACCTGTGGTTTTATTGATAATGCCAAACAGGAATCCATTGATACCATTCTCCAGTACAGTCAGCTGAAAGATGAAGGCAAAGTGAGCAAGGTGATCGTTACCGGCTGCCTTTCGGAACGCTACAAGCCTGAACTTGAATCTGAGATCACTAATGTAGATGCCTTTTTCGGTACCAACGATCTCCAAAATATATTACATTCCCTGGGTGCAAATTATAAGCATGAGCTGATAGGTGAAAGGTTACTGACCACCCCCTCACATTTTGCCTATTTTAAAATTGCCGAAGGATGTAACCGCCCCTGCTCTTTCTGTGCTATTCCGCTGATGCGTGGTAAACACGTATCTACCGAAATGGAAGCATTGGTGCATGAAGCAAAAATTTTAGCCGCCAACGGCACTAAAGAACTGATCCTGATTGCACAGGACCTCACCTACTACGGCCTGGATATTTATGGTAAACGTAACCTTGATGAGTTGCTAAGACGTTTATCCGATATCAATGGTATCGAATGGATCCGTCTGCAATATGCTTACCCATCAGGTTTTCCAATGGAAATTCTGGATGCCATGAACGAACGTGAGAATATCTGCAAGTACCTGGATATGCCTTTACAGCACATCACAGATAACATGCTGAAATCTATGCGCCGTGGGATCACCAAACAGAAAACCATAGATATCGTAAACCAGATCAGGGACAAGGTACCAAACATCGCTATGCGTACAACATTAATCTGTGGTTACCCGGGCGAAACTGAAAGGGATTTTGAAGAGATGCTGCGCTGGGTTGAAGATACCCGTTTTGACAGGTTGGGTTGTTTTACCTATTCTCATGAGGAAAAAACACATGCACATAATTTGGTGGATGATGTGCCTGATGAAGTAAAGCAGGAACGTGTAGATGCCATTATGGAGTTGCAGCAGGGAATTTCCTTTGATATCAACCAGGAGAAAGTGGGTAAAACCTACAAGGTTCTGGTAGACAGAAAAGAGGGTGATTTCTTTATCGGACGTACGGAATATGACTCGCCGGAGGTTGATAATGAGGTGTTAATCGATGCAAGTACGGGCTATGCTGCCAATGGAAGCTTTGTAAATGTACGTATCGACCGTGCGGAGGACTTCGATCTATATGGACAGATTGTAAAATAAATTTGGCATTTCACAAATTGTAGTTTATTAGCTTAATTTCGTGGCAATGCAGCCCAGGTACATCAATTATCAACAAACAAATTCTTTTTCTTCTGTTGTATTAGATTACATCGATGGAAAGGATGAACTGAAGTCTTTTTATCAATATGCCCCTACGCTTCAGGGCTTTCAAAAGGCGATCGAAGACCGCAGATTTTCGGGCGACCGCAAGCTGCTGGCAGATACACTCCGGAAGCAATACAGCCAGCTGAAGCCTTCGGCCCTGGTTGAACAAAATATCAACTTATTAGCTGATGACCGCACGTTTACGATTACAACGGGTCATCAGCTCAATATATTTACCGGCCCTCTTTATTTCATCTATAAGATTGTTACGGCAATCAAGCTGGCCGCAGACCTTAAAAAAGAGTATCCTTCCTATAATTTTGTACCAGTTTACTGGATGGCTACTGAAGATCATGATTTCGAAGAGATCAATAATGTCAAAGTAGAAGATAAAAGAATCAGCTGGCAGACAAAAGCTGCAGGTGCCACGGGTAGAATCAATCCAAAATCTATTACTGAAGCCCTGGTGGCTTATAAAGGTTATCTTGGAATTTCTGAAAACGGACAAAAACTGGCTGATCTTGTAGATCAAGCTTATTCCGGAAACCAAACTCTTGCCAACGCGACACGTGAGCTGGTCAACGCCCTGTTTGGAGCCAAAGGGCTGGTCTGTACCGACGCTGATGATGCAGCATTGAAAGCACAGTTCTCGTCTATCGTTTACCGTGACATCACCGAACAACACAGTTTTAAACTGATCAACGAAAGCAGCGAAGCCCTAGAAAAAGCAGGTTACAAACCTCAGGTTAACCCAAGGGAGATCAATTTCTTCTATATGGACGACCAGCTTCGTGAACGTATCGTTGAAGAAAACAACGAATATAAAGTACTCAATACTTCCATCAGTTTCAGCAAAGAAAGCCTTAAAGAAGAATTAAACCAGCATCCGGAACGCTTTAGCCCCAACGTAGTGATGCGGCCGGTGTATCAGGAGCTCATCCTGCCAAACCTGGCCTATATCGGCGGAGGCGCAGAAGTAACCTACTGGTTGCAGCTCAAAGCGAATTTTGATTTTTACGGCATTTTCTACCCTGTGCTTTTACTGAGAAACTCTGCGCAGATCATCGATGAAAGAAGCGCCAAAAAGATGGAAAACCTGGGCATCAGCTCAACCAGTCTGTTTGATACTGACGAACATCTGAAAAACCAATGGATCAGGTCCAACGTGGTAGATGACCTGCTTACCCTCGATGCCGAACAACAGGCCATCATCGCGATCTTTGAACAGATTAAAGAGAATTCGTATAAGATAGATAAAGGCCTCTCCCTGTCCGCAGAAGCTGCCAAAGTGAGAACTTTAAGGCTAGTAAGCAATCTGGAGAAAAAACTGATGCGTGCGGAGAAACGCAAGCACGCTACCTCCCTACAGCAAATTGAAGATCTGAAAGATAAGCTGTTTCCAAACGGAGTGATGCAGGAAAGGGTATTGAATATCGCCCCGATGTATGTCCTTTACGGAGACGACTTTATTGAAAGTCTTTTACAGGCCTTCCAGCCTCTCGACTATAAATTCACAATTTTGTACGCATAAACCTATCCCATGAACTCATATACCTTCACAGAAGAAAACCTCAGGAATTTCACTAAGAATGTATTTTTGAAGATGGGATGCCCGCCGGCAGATGCGGATCTTGCAGCTGATGTACTGCTGAGTTCCGACCTTCGGGGTATAGACTCTCACGGCGTTGCCCGTCTGAGCGGTTATATCCGCCTCTGGGAGAAGCAGCGTATCAATGCTACTCCGGATATCCGTGTGGTACATGAAACGCCAACTACTGCCACTATTGATGGCGACAGAGGCCTGGGGCTGGTTGTTGCACCTTTCGCCATGAAGGTTGCGATTGAAAAAGCTACCACTTATGGAACAGGATGGGTGGCAGTAAAAAACTCTAACCACTTTGGTATTGCCGGATATCACGCGCTGATGGCGGTAGAAAAAGATATGATCGGTATCAGCATGACCAATGCGAGTCCGTTGGTTGCCCCTACATATGCCAATGAAAGATTACTGGGTACCAACCCGATGTGTTATGCTTTCCCTGCGGGGAATTACCCACCAGTAGTGGTGGATATGGCTACGGCCGCAGCAGCCAATGGGAAGCTGGAAATCGCACAGCGAGCCAACCTGCCTATACCAGAAGGATGGGCACAGGATAAAGATGGTAAAACCTCTACAAATGCGAATGAACTGAAAGCGGGCGGAGCACTGCTTCCCCTGGGGAGCGACAAAGACCATGGGAGTCATAAGGGCTATGGTTTAAGTGCTACGGTAGATATCCTTACAGCTGTGCTATCGGGAGCGAATTATGGCCCATGGGCACCTCCATTCGTGGCTTTCCTGGAGCCATCACCTAATCCTGTTGGTGAAGGTCTCGGCCATTTCTTTGGTGCTATGCGTGTGGATGGTTTCCGTCCTGCGGCAGATTTCAAGCAGCATCTGGATAACTGGATTGAGCGCTTCAAAAGCGCAAAGACTGTAGATCCCTCAAAAAAGGTGATTATTCCGGGGGAACCGGAATTTGCATTTGAGAAGGAACGTAAAATTTCGGGTATTCCACTGGTAGAACCTGTGGTAAACGATTTAAATGAACTTGCCGATAAACTCGGTATCTCAAGATTATCTTAAAAAAAGAACCTTATATTTCGATACCTTCTGGTGCGTTTCAGCAGCAGGCAGCATCGAAATATAAGGTTCTTTTTCTTTAATTGATTCCTCTGAATATTCTACTCCATCTGATCTTGCTGAAGAATGATCCGTTTGTATCATAACTCATCCAGATGAACAAGGCTTTCCCTACTACGTGGTCTTCAGGTACAAAGCCCCAATAACGTGAATCCAGTGAATTGTGCCTGTTATCACCCATCATCCAGAAGTAGTTCATCTTAAAGGTATAACTATCGGTTTTCACACCATTGATGAGGTATCCAGTACCAGATTTCTCTACTTTATTACCTTCATAGATCTCAATTGCACGTTTATACAAAGGCATGGTATTGGTGTCCAGTTTAACTGTCCATCCTTTTTTAGGGATCTGAATAGGTCCCCAATTATCAGCATTCCATTTCCTGTTTGGATCCTGGGGGAACACACTTGGTTCCGCAGCATCAGGCGCAGCGGTACGCGTGGTTACGAAGGCTACGAAATCTAGTTTCTTTACCTCCTCCATCTGATCAGGGGTACCCACAAAGTTATAGCTGTCCTGAGAAATCGCCATGATATCCCTTTCAATTACAAAGCCCATATCCTCAAAGAGCTGGAAGTTTACATCAGCAGATTTAAACTTTACCGTGTAATCAATCTGGCCTGTCCTTTTCATCGGCTCCGCCTTCCCGTTTACTGATACCAGTCCGTTGCTCATGCTCAGCACATCTCCACCAATACCGATACAACGTTTGATATAATTCTCACGCTTATCCACCGGCCGGCTCACTATCGTATACTGACTATGCACAGCCTCACGACCTACAGAACGTACCATCTCATAATAATCGCGGTCCTGTGCTTCCAGGGCAACGGTATCGCCATCAGGAAAATTAAACACCACTACATCATTTCTTTTGATCTCCTGTATTCCCGGAAGTCTTCTGTATTTCCATTGTACGCCATCCCAGTACGCCTTGGTACCCGTAACCGGCATCGTATGATGCGCGAACGGAAAAGCTACCGGTGTCATTGGAATCCTGGCACCATAATTTACCTTGCTTACAAACAGAAAATCACCGATCAGCAGTGATTTTTCCATGGAACCTGTAGGGATAGTGTAAGCTTCAATAAAAAATACGCGGATGACCGTCGCGGCAATTACAGCGAAGATGATGGCATCAAACCATTCCTTGCTTTTAGTTTTTTTCTTTTTTGGCGCAGTATCAGTATTCTTTTGCCAGAATTTCAAATTCATATTTTTAGCTATTTAAAATTAAATATATCAGATATATTATAAAATCCCTGTTTGTTTTTCAGCCACTCTGCTGCTACTACAGATCCCAGTGCAAAACCCGCACGGTTGTGGGCTGTATGTTTGATCTCAATCTCATCCACTTCGGAGCTGTAGATCACCGTATGTGTTCCAGGGATGTTTTCTATTCTTTGTGAGGCAATCAATAGCTGATCCTGCTTTACCACTTCCAGTTCCGTCTGACCTTCGAGTTCATTTACCCATTCAGATTTGCGTTCCAGGTTACCGATGATCCCTTCTGCGATCGTCATTGCCGTCCCACTTGGGGCATCCAGTTTTTGTGTATGGTGAATCTCCTCTACCTGAACATCATAGGCAGGATAGTCGTTCATGATCTTCGCCAGCACTTCGTTGATATGAAAGAACAGGTTTACCCCGATGCTGAAGTTAGATCCGTATAATAGCGTATTGTTATTTCTGAGGCATTCGTCTTTGATCTCCTGCAACTGTCCGTACCAGCCGGTTGTACCTACCACCAATGGAACATTGGCTTCAAAGCAGGTATAGATATTTTTTATAGCAGCGTCAGGAAGACTAAAATCGATGGCAACATCTGCTTTCCTTAAGTTTGACACTGTCAGTTCTTCCAAATTTTTACTGCCGATTTTAAGCACAACCTCGTGCCCTCTCTCAACGGCAAAGCGCTCAATAATCTGACCCATTTTACCGTAACCGATTAAAGCTATATTCATGTTTGTATGTATGTTTGATTTAGATGAGTATTTATAATCTGAAGCCAATCTTTAGCGCCGGGGAGAAAGAATTGTATCCGTATCTGACATTTGAATTGATCATGGAAGGTGATATTTTGATGGCCATATTATCCCCCACATCAAAATATTTCAGGCGGGCATCTACATAGGCTTCAATAATATTTACGGCATACAGCGCTACGAATGAAAAAAGGACAACCTCCCTGTTCCTGCGGTAAACATCTTTAGCAGTGATCAAACCCGAGGTAGGATATTCAGAAAACCTGCTCCCCCTGGGTGACTGACCGTTGTTGGCCTCTCTGTATTGAATTTCGGAAAGAAATTCCTTATAATTTCGGTTGTTCTGCATGTAGGACATCGCCAGTAATGTACCGCCGACGTAGATTGCGGAGACTTTGATCCCGCGGTATACTGTTAGTCCGTTTCCTATTTGGCCCCATCCGGGAATCATAGCAGAGCGCAGTGCAGCCTTTCTTGCGGCAACCTTGCCCAGGTTTACATATTGTGCGGTATCAGTTCTCGCAGGTGTGCGCTGCAGACTATCGCCCTTCACAGTAAAGTCTTCCTGTCCCCTGACTACCATAGCAGTGCAGCACAAGAAGACCGATAACAATAAGATTTTTGACATTACCAGTCTAATAGTTCTAATATTCTGCTCAGGTCGTCGTTAGACACAAAAGGGATTTCTATGGCACCCTTACCATTTTCGCCGACCTTCAGTTTCACTTTCGTGGCAAATCTGGAGGCCAGGTCGCGCTGTAGTTTCTGGTATTCAAAAGAAGTACCTGCAGGCTGCTTAGCCGCTTTAGGTTTAATCTGAAGACTGTTGATGCTGCGCACCAGTTCTTCAACCTTGCGGACAGAAAGACCTTTATCAATAATTTCCTGGTGGATGAACAATTGTTTTTCCGGCTCTTCAACATTGATCAGTGCGCGCGCATGGCCCATGGAGATTTTCTGGTCGCGGATAGAGATCTGTATGGCCGGAGGAAGTTTCAGCAGGCGCAGGTAGTTGGTCACAGTAGACCTGTTTTTACCCACACGTTCTCCCAGTTGTTCCTGTTTAAGACTGCATTCATCCAGCATACGCTGAAAGCTTAGTGCTACTTCAATGGCATTCAGGTTTTCACGCTGAATATTTTCAATCAGCGCCATCTCCAGCATCTGCTGATCATTGGCCTGGCGTACATAGGCAGGAATTTCAGTGAGGCCAGCTAACTTTGAAGCCCTTAAACGGCGTTCTCCTGAGATCAGCTGGTATTTGCCCTGCTCTGCAGCACGTACTGTAATTGGCTGGATCAGTCCCTGGACCCTGATAGATTCTGCCAGTTCGTTCAGCGCAACCTGATCAAATTCAGTTCTGGGCTGATATGGGTTGGTAGTGATATCACTGATCCTGATTGTACCTATATTGTTAGGCTGAGCCTTCTGTTCAGTTTCACTGATCGGGTTCATCGCGTTCTTTGGCGGATGTACCGACTCAGAGTCATCCAAAAGCGCACTTAATCCTCGTCCTAAACCTGTTTTTCGCTGAAAAGATGTCATTAAAATATGTTTAAATAGTATTTGCTGAAGTCACGCCCGGGGTTTCTGTAACCAGCCCGTTTTTACGGACGATCTCCCTGGCAAGGTTCAGATAGTTAATCGCACCTTTACAATTGGCATCATGCATGATCACAGATACCCCATAACTTGGTGCCTCACTTAAACGGGTGTTCCGCTGTATGATCGTTTCAAAAACAAGATCCTGGAAATGTGTTTTGACTTCTTCCACTACCTGATTGGACAGGCGTAAACGCACATCGTACATAGTCAGTAAAATCCCTTCAATTTCCAGTTCAGGGTTCAGTCTGTTCTGTACAATTTTTATGGTGTTGAGCAGTTTACCTAATCCCTCGAGTGCGAAATATTCACATTGTACGGGGATAATAACAGAATCTGCTGCTGTTAAAGCATTTATAGTGATCAGTCCGAGTGATGGAGAGCAGTCGATGATGATAAAATCATATTCATCTTTGATCTTCTCCAGAACCGCCTTCATTTTATATTCCCTGTTGGTCAGGTTAATCATCTCGATTTCCGCACCAACAAGATCAATATGTGCAGGCAGAAGGTCCAGGTTTGGTGTTTCTGTCTTTTGAATAGCTTCTGAAGGCTCCACGTCATTGATAATGCATTCGTAGATACTGTTCTTGATGCTTCTGGGATCAAATCCAATACCTGAGGTAGAATTGGCCTGTGGATCTGCGTCTACCAATAAGGTTTTATACTCTAATACTGCCAGGCTGGCGGCTAAATTTATAGATGAAGTTGTTTTACCTACTCCACCTTTCTGATTTGCCAATGCAATAATTTTACTCATTTATCTTTTTAATAATTACCAATTATTCCCTGAGAACTCGTGAATTAGATTCTTTATGTGTAAAAACGCTATTTTTTCCTATATTTAGGGGCTTTTTAACAAATAGCTAAGATACAAACTAAATGACAATATTAGTGTTAAACGCCTAAGTGTTTTAAACATCTTATTAACAATATCACATGATTACCATCATTTCCGGCACAAACAGACCTGGAAGCAATACGCTGAAAGTCGCAAAATATTATCAGCAGGCAATTCAAAAAAAGGGTCAGGAGGCCACAATTCTGGATCTGATGGAGCTGCCGGAGAACTTTATTCAGACCGATATGTTTGGAAAGAGGTCTGAGGCCTTTGGGAAAATCCTTCAGGAACTGGACCGCTCAGAGAAATTCATCTTCATCATTCCTGAGTACAACGGAAGCTTTCCCGGCGTCTTGAAAGCCTTTATTGATGCATGTGATTTCCCCGGAAGTTTTTACGATAAGAAGGCATGCCTGACCGGCATCTCTGGTGGCAGATACGGCAATATCAGGGGGATAGACCACTTTGTAGGCGTTTGCGGTTATCTGCATATGCATGTTCTGCCTTTGCGTCTGCATATTCCCGCGATCAAAACAGAACTCAACGAAAACAATACTTTTTTTAAGGAAGACACCTTAAAATTCACCGGAGAACAAATCGATAAGTTTATCGCTTTTTAGGCCAAATCCATTTATATACCAAAGCTCATCCAGGTTTTTCCTTCGTTACCAAACACAAAGAAACCCGGGTAAAGCATCTCCGCCACGTCTTCCAGTGAAGAAACAAAAGACTCGGGATCACTCAAAAATGCCGATGTATCTTCCATTAGATAGACCCTGTTGTACTGTACTGCCGGCCATTCATTTTCCAGCAACGCAGGAACTGCACCCATAAAATCCAGCATGCTCACCTGTGTTTCGTGATAGATCAGCACCTTTGCTTCTGCCGGATCAAACTTTAATTCGCCACCTGCAGCCTCAATCAGAATGTTCAGCACGGGGCTGATTACATTTTCCCTGTCCAGACAGCAGACAGGCACTTTGTCCATAAATTTAATCTTATGCTCAACAATATCTACGCGTTCCTGAAGGTCATCACGCAGGCTTTCATCCTGAACATTATTTATAACAGCATTTAAAAAAGACATCCGATTAATTTATTACTTTGTGCAAAAATACTATTCCTTGCCGATGCCCCGAATTATAAAAGATATTTTTTTGACTTTGTGCGTGATTGCACTTTACAGTTGCAGTCCTTCGGCAGAAGATCAGGGCAAGAAAGTATTCAACCTTAATCTCGATCAGAACCTCACCTCGCTCGATCCCGCCTTTGCACGTAACCAGTATGCCATCTGGATGATCAACCAGATTTTTGACGGACTCGTACAGATAGACAGCGCCCTCCACACCGTGCCTTCAATTGCTAAATCATGGGAAGTATCTGAGGACGGTCTCAGTTACACGTTTCAGCTCCGTAATGATGTTTTTTTCCAGGACGACCCGCTGTTTAAGAATGGCAAGGGAAGAAAAGTAAATGCTTCGGATTTTGTATACAGTTTTAACAGGCTGATAGATCCTAAGGTAGGTTCTTCAGGAGGATGGATTTTCAGCGACAAGGTCGATGACATCCACAACTTCGTGGCACTGAATGACAGCACTTTCAGAATCAACCTGACCAAACCCTTTCCGGCGTTCCTTAACCTGCTCTGCACACAATACTGTATGGTAGTGCCGCGCGAAGTGGTAGAACATTATGGCAAAGATTTCAGAAGCCACCCTGTAGGCACCGGCCCTTTCAAATTCAAGTATTGGAAAGAGGATGAGATCCTTGTACTGCTGAAGAACGAACACTTTTGGGAAAAGGAAAATGGTGTCAGGCTCCCCTACCTCGATGCTGTAAAAGTTACTTTCATCAGTGATAAACAAAGTGCCTTTATGAATTTTATCAAAAAGGACCTCGATTATTTCAACAGCGTTGATGGCAGCTATCGCGATGATATCCTGACCAAGAGCGGTAATATGACCAGCAAGTACAAGGATAAATTTCAGCTGATCAAGGCACCCTATCTCAGCACCGAATATGTAGGTATCCTGGTAGACACCTCCAAATCCATGGTCAAAAACTCGCCTCTGAGATTCAAAAAAGTGCGTCAGGCAATTAACTACGGTATCGACAAACCCAAGCTGGTGAAATACCTGCGCAACAGCATTGGCACTCCGGCAACCTCGGGTTTTGTACCTAAGGGGATGCCCGGTTTTGACAGCACCATCGTAAAAGGCTATCATTATGAACCCGCTAAAGCAGCACGACTACTGGCAGAAGCCGGATATCCGAACGGCAAGGGAATGCCCGAAGTTACACTGGTCACTTCTACCTCTTACAAGGACCTGATCGAGTTTATACAGGGAGAGCTCACCACACTTGGCATCAGGGTAAAGGTTGATGTAAGACCCAGCGCAAGCCTGCGGGAGCTGATGGCGAAAAACGAAGTCAACTTTTTCAGGGGTTCATGGATTGCAGATTATCCTGATGCAGAGAATTATCTATCTGTGTTTTACTCCAAAAACAAGGTCCCCTTTGGGCCGAATTATACAGGATATTTCAATAAAGAATTTGACAAGCTGTTTGTGCAGAGTTACTACGAGCGGGATGCAAAAAAGCGGTACATCCTGAACCAGCGTATGGATAATATGGTAATGGAGCATGCATCAGTCGTGCCGATACTATATGATCAGTCGGTCACTATGCTGCAAAACAACATCAGCGGGTATTCGATTAACCCGCTGAGCTGGATGATATTGAAACGTGTGAAGAAAAATTAGTTTCGGTTATTATTTAGGCTGTACTCCTCCGCCCATTCCACCGTTACCTTCGTCCTGTTTCAGGTCGTCATTGTTTACACCTTTTTTCTTTTTAGGCTGTGTGAAAGTAACCTTACCAAATTTATAGCTGAAGTTTACGCCGAAAGAACGGAGCGGATAGTAGATATTGGTACTTTGCAGGAAGGTTGGCCCACTGTTTTCTGTACGGATATGCAGGTCTCGTTTAAATGGATTCAATACATTTATACCTACAGTAGCCTGCTTTTTCATGATCTCCTTTTTGAAGGCACCGCCATAGAATGCCATTGCTCCTGCTGTTCCCTGGAATGTTCTCCTTTTCCCGTTATATACGCCAAAGATTTCAGTATTCCATCCACCTTTGAAAGATATTGCCGAACGGCCAAAGACCGTGTAATTGACAAATGTACCGGTAGAAAAGTTAGTTTGCGTATTTCTAACGTTATAGGTATTTACACTCACATTACTCATCAGCGTCCATTTCGGCAGAGGATTGTAGGAACCAAAAACGTTGGCACCATAGGACCTGTTGTTTCCCACGTTTGAATAAGTCGTTAGCTTTTGATCCGGCACATAAATACCTTCGATCACATCCATGGTAGTACGGTAGAATACAGAAGCATTGATCACAGATCCTTTAATAAATGTGGAGTAACCCAGTTCAACCAGGTCGGTCAGTTCCGGATCCAGACTTGGATTTCCCTGCGACTGATTCTGCGGATCCGTTCTGTTCAGGAAAGGGTTCAGGTAATTCAGGCTGGGACGCTGCATACGCCTGTTGTAGCTCAACTTTAAGGTCGAGTTGCCTTTCATCTTTTTCGAGATAATTGCGCTGGGGAACAAGTTAAAATAATCGTTATTAAAGTTCAGCGATGAGCCCGATACACCACTGATGTCCGTATATTCTGCTCTCAGTCCACCTTTTACATCGATAGTTTTGGCCAGTTTGAAACTGATGACACCATAGGCAGCACCTACATCCTGGTTATAGTCAAAATCCTGTTCACTGTCAGCATATTTACTCTGGATCTTCCTGAAGATTCCCTTTAAACCAGTTTCAAGGATAACATTCTTACTGAAGGGATAAGTATAATCCGTTTGTACGGTATATTCATTGTTCTTACCTGTGTTATCGCCAATGATCGCACCACCGCTCTGTCCGTTAGGAAAAACATTATAAGTATCGAAGTCGGTTGTGTTTCTGCCAAAACTAGCCTGACCGGAAAGCGTAAACTCTTCCCCTTCTTTTTTTGTGGTCCTTCTGTAGTCTGCACTCCAGTCAAGGTTTTTGAAACTCATGTTATTCTCAGAGATACGGCGGTAGTTGGAAAGACTATCCACAATCCTGTTGCTTACATTGAGACTACCATCAGACCCTGTAGAAAAATCATTGTATTTGATATTAGTGGAGAGGCTATTGTATCCGTTGATATCATAATCGAGGCCTACACTCCCGTTGTAGCCATATCTTTTGGCTTTGGTGAAACCATCCTGAAGTAATGAAGTATTTGCCGCATAGTTATCATTTACCAGCAACACCCTTGTATCCTGCGGAATCGCATATTGTGCCCCGAAGTTACTCGTGATACCTAAACGGCCTTTTTTCCCGTTTAAACTAAAGTTTCCGTTATTCTGGCGTGTGCCCGCAGATACACTTGCATTTCCGTTGATGCCCTGAGCCGTTTTCTTTTTAGTGATAATGTTGATGATCCCACCGGCACCCTCAGCATCGTACTTTGCCGAAGGGCTGGTAATCACCTCCACGCTCTTGATTTCCTCTGCGGGGATCATCTTTAAGGCGTCGGAGACACTGCTGGACATCGTTCCTGAGGGCTTTCCATTGATCAGGACCCTTACAGCACTTCCACGCAGCGAGGGGTTACCATCAATATCCACAGATACCATCGGAACTTTTCGCATCACATCACTGGCATTGGCACCAGCTGTAGTGACATCCTGTTCTGCGTTGTACACCACTTTATCGATTTTATTTTCGATCATAGGTGTTTTACCCACAATAGCTACCTCTTTCAGATCACTTTGTGAACCAGAGATATAAATGGTACCAGCATTCAGATCCGGCTTGCCGGGGGTTGTTTTTAACAAAACCGTTTTACTCTTGTAGCCCATAAAGCCAATGGACAGCTTATACTCATCAGGAGCAACATTCTGCAGGTTGACTTTACCTTTGGCATCCGTTACCGCACCATTTACTGATTTATTGTCCTTTACGCGGATCAGTGATACTGTGGCATAGTCGATAGGCGTTTTAGTAGCAGAATCGGCAATAACAGCCGTGATCCTCCCGGTGATGGTCACCTTTTGCGCGCCGCCAAAGCCAAATTGCGCGTGTGCATTCTGCATCAGTCCCAGGACCGCCAGTATAAGTAGTATTCGTTTCATTATTAGGTATAGTAAATAGTTTTCTTGTTTGATTAGTCTCTGCAAATTTAAATTTGTTACGCATATCAAAAAAGAAAATATCTTAAACTACCACTCTACCCATAAAAGGATCGCTGAAACTGCTTTTTCCAGTTTCGACACGTCCTGCATATCTTTTTGTAAAGTTAGGGTTTCCATTAATTCTGACGCTGAAATCGTACCAACCATGGCTGCCAGACAGGTTTAAAACCTGAGTTGTCACCTGTGATGCCTTCGCGATTTTATGGTGGTTATTTATCTTATAGCTATGATCCGTAATTTCTACTGTCTGCGCTTCTGATGCAGTATTGTTGATTTTCAGTTCAAGGTTTCCCGTAAGGCCGCCCTTGTTACCCTGCTCCTGCTGATAAACCACGGAGACCTGCACTGCCGGATCATTTTTATCTCCCGTAAACTCACGGTAAAAACCATTTGGTCCATAGACGCGCAAGTGATACAGGCCACCGTCAAAGTCGGCAAGGGGCCATGAGTCGCTGAGCTGATCACCTGCTTTTAGTCCGTAAGCCCAGGTTCTCAGGTCATCCATCACATCCGGATGATCCAAACTCCTGTATTTTCCGGGGGCATATACATTAAAGGGAGCTCCCGCAGTGCCTGCCCCAAAAACAACATTTTGATTGTCGAAAGTAATATCGAAGGATTTTTTATCTGCGCTTAGCATACCATCTGCATACAGTTGATAAGGCAGCGCACAGGAAGGGCGGATACCTTTTTCCTGTTTTGGCATAACAGCTGAGTCTTCCGGGTTGAGGTTTATCTGTGCGATTTCCTCCGTTGTAAGCAGTTTAAAGCCTTCGGGCAACTGCTTGAATTTTGCCTTATGGATACTTTCCAGAAACTCTTCCTTCACCACCGGTTTAGGGTAAGTAATTTTGTCGTTGTTGTCGGCTCTGAAAACGGAAGTCAGGTCGCCGCAAACTGTGCGACGCCATTCGCTGATATTAGGTTCCTCTATTTTCTTCCCGGTTTTCTTAGAAAGCCATTTCTCCAGAAACTGCAGCGTGGAGGTATGATCGAAAACTTCAGAATTCACATATCCACCACGGCTCCAGGGCGAAGCAATAATCATTGGCACACGGAATCCGAGCCCTATCGCACACTCACGATCAAACTTCTGAGGGAAATCATGGCGGTCCTGTTCCTGCTCCAGCGTAACGTACTCTACGCGAGTATCTATTCCTGCAGAAACTTTACCAGTGCCCTCCTTATGAGAATGTGGGGCTACAAATGGTGGGATATGGTCAAAGTAGCCGTCATTTTCATCATAAGTGAGAATGAAGATCGTTTTCTTCCATACCTCAGGATTCTTAGTCAGGATATCCATCACTTCGGATAAGTACCATGCACCATACCAGGGTGCTCCCGGGTGGTCGGAGAAATTTTCGGGAGCGGTAATCCAGGAAACAGCAGGTAGCTTGCCTTTTTGCACATCCTCCCTGAACTGATAAAGTACATCTCCCTTTGGCACCTTCATTGTACGCTGTTCACCATTGTCGTCATAAGTCAGGTCTGTTACTGAATGGTAGTCAGGATCATTCTTATTGGTATCAAAACCTTTCAGGTGAATATTTTGCTCCTGTTTTGGCAATTGCTCAAACTGTCCCGGCTGGAGCAGCTTTTCATTATTCTGGTAAGCCAGCGTCTTCTCGTTGAGTTGTTTTGTTAGTTTTTCCTTCAACGCATCTCCCGCAGCGAGGCCCGCAATCTGCGTTTTCAGCGCTGTAATCTCTTCCTGTAAAAGAGGCAGACGTTTTTTCAGCTGTTCCAGATGTTTGGGATGCAGCTGTACATGGTATTGGGCGAAAAATTCCAGAGGATTATCGGTATAGTTGGATAACCAGGATTCCTCTTCACCTTTAAAGCCTACGTTGATGCTCAGCTCATTCTGGTAACACTTCCAGCTGACACCATTCTCCTCCAGTCTTTCCGGGAAGGTTTTCCAGTGAAGCGTGCCAAAATCGGCATCTTCATTCCATACATGGGCTCTGGAATTTTCATTTTGCTGCTCACGAATGGTGCCCGACCAGAGGTAAAGGCGGTTGGGCGTAGTACCTGTCAGTGCCGAACAGAAATTCTGGTCGCACACCGTAAAGGCATCAGCCATGGCATAATAAAAGGGAATATCTTCTCTTGTGTGGTAACCCAGCGTCAGTGGCATTTTGGCGTATGCCGGGTTGCCCGACTGCTTGACATTCAGCCACTGGTCATATTTTCCGTCATTGCGTGCATTCACCTGATTAGACCAGCTGTGTGGCAGAGAGTTCATCCAGGTAGATTTAGAATCTTTGAGGTTCAGGCGGAATGGCGCATATGTTTCTCCTGCAGCATTACTCTGCATCCAGACTTTATTTTTATTGGGGAGGTCGATCGCCCGGGGGTCATTAAATCCACGTACCCCTTTGAGGCTACCAAAACAATGGTCGAACGAACGGTTTTCCTGCATCAGGATTACCACATGTTCTGCATCCATGTAGGTACTTCCGGCTTTTGGGTCAATTGACATGGCCTTTAGTATCGATGAAGGCAATACACTGTACAGACCTGCAGCACCCGACAACAGGGCTGCTTTTTTTATAAATTCTCTGCGGTTATCCATGTGGGAAAAATAAGTATCCGGTGTGACCGGGATATGAATTTATAGTAAAATGTTTGTTTTTGCTGCAATTATCTGTTCACATAAACCGAAGGAAAGCGTCATACCGTTTCCCCCGA
Organism: Pedobacter sp. MC2016-15; assembly: GCF_026239695.1. Lineage (GTDB taxonomy): Bacteria > Bacteroidota > Bacteroidia > Sphingobacteriales > Sphingobacteriaceae > Pedobacter. The sequence continues at coordinate 317,468 of NZ_JAPIVS010000006.1, forward strand.
GACCATTGATGATGGTCACACCTCGTTCAACTTCCAGCACCAGTTCCGTTTTTCCGTTTGGCATCTTCGGGTAGATCCCGTTCCAGGTCTGGATCAGCTTGCTACTTTTCAGGCTCGTAAAAGTCTTGAGGTAATCCAGAATCATGTCGTTGATAAAACCTTTATCAAAGGGGTCATGTACCAGCCCGTATTCATGAGAATCACCTACCGTAAGCTCTCCGCTATGGTTTTGAGATACCATTACATGTACCCCCCTTTTCAGCTCTTCGGCATATTCTAACTCGTAGCGTGTACGCAAAGCCGGCAGGGAAGCTGCAGCCTGGAAGCCTGGATAATGGATCATAGACAGGCCTCCGCAGAGCGATGGCCCGATGCGCCAGCCATCAGGCTGAGCCTCCATACGCATCATCTGCAGCTTGCATTTGCTGATCGACGCTGCCCTGAACAGTTCCGGGTAAAGCGTTTCAAATTCAGCCCCGCTGCAAACATAGATTTCATCGGCCTCCCAATGTTGCTGACCAGACATTACCGCCGGATGCCAGACCTGGCTGATGGCAGTATTCCAGTGAAAAGTGACGTCATACTTATCTGTCAGGTGCTCTGCCACCTGATGTATTGCTGCACGGGCTTCCACAATCATTTCTGTACCACTCCATAAGGCACCTTTCAGGCCTTCAGGATTTACCGCGGGCGACTTCTTCAGCGTTTCCTCAATACTGAGCAAACTACAGTCGCGCAGCGACTGGTTAATTTCTACGTATTCTTTCATCACCTGCAGTTCATCATCGTGATAGGCAAGGTGCAGAGAACCCACTTCATCATACCAGATACCCGCTTCATCGCAGATTTCTTTCCAGATACTTCTGGACAGCATTGCCCGCTCAAATAATGGCCCTGCAGGTTGCCCGATAGGCCAGATCATTCCGAAATTACGGATCGAAGCACCTACAGCGCGTTCATTACGCTCAAAAACGGTTACCTCGTAATCCCTTATCGCCAGTGCCCTGGCCGTAGCCAGTCCGACTATCCCTGCGCCAATCACTATGGCAGATCGCTTACTCATGCAGTATAAAATTTAAGTTTACGCTTATCTTTTTGTTCTTTAGCCGCCGTTTGTAAAAAATACAGGAGCGACAGCATCCCGCCAAGCCCGCCTATCAGGGACAAAATCAGCAGACCAGCTTTAAAAAACTCGTCCCAGCTGATTCCAGGCTTCAGCAATTCTTTAATCAGCAAAATACTAATACTCCCCAAATATCCCATAGCATCAGCTACGTACATCACAAAACCTACGTTGCTCCGGTAGTTAAATGAGGCAATCATGCGCTCAAAAAAGATCGCATTATAGGGCACATATCCCAGGTATAGCCCCAGTCCGGCCAAAGTCATCCAGCTTACCGCGTCAATCAGGTGCAGGTTAAACATCACCGTAGAAAGACCTGCGAGCAGACAGCCACCGATAATCATCATGTGGATCAGACTGAAAGCCAGCAGATTTTTCCGGATCAGGATCAGCAGGCTCATGCCCGTCAGCACAATCACAGAGATCAGCGTATCTATATGCGTATAAATTGTATTGCTTCTGATACCCAGTCCTGTCCAAATCTCTACCTCAAAGTTATCCCTGACATCCCGCATCATGGTGAGCATCACATAAATAATGACCGTGAGGACAATTCCAGGCAGGAAACGCAAAAAGAAAGCTTTTCGCTGGCTGGCAGACATCGGTACCCGCTCCGCCCTCAGCTCTTTGTCTTTTGGCGTTGGTGGCGGTATCAGCTCCATGCAGCCTACAAAAAAGAGCAGAGGAATCACAAACAATGCACCGGTGCAGAAAGGCATAAAATATTCATTGATAGAAAAGTTATCCATTAACGTTCTGCCGCTGGTTTTCACAAAACCCGAAGCAAAGATCAGGCTGATAGACATCACTGATGCCATAAACTCCGTGGATCTCCGGCCTTCAAGATAGCCGAAGACCAGTCCCCAGATCATTCCCAGCGGAAAACCATTCAGAAACAACATGGAAATATTCCAGGGCGCCGGGATGATAGCGAAGCCCAGCAGTGCCAGCCAGGAAATACCTATCAGAATCAGGATGCTCTTCGCTCTGTTTTCCGGTTTCAGCTCCGCGATAAAGCGAATGCCGTAAAACTTGCTGAGGGTATAACCGAGGACCTGTGCGATCACCAGCCATACCTTATAGTCGATCTGAAAATACTGCTGCCCGCTATACGTTCCTGCAGCGAATGCCTTGCGGAAGGCATACATACAGGTGTATGTTCCGAAAGCTGCGAGTGCAGCCATTGCAGAGAGCAAGCCATAGGGCCATTTGGCAACCTTCGCCCTGAGATGACTGATCAGTTGCATCTGCTTAATTTTTAATAATTTCCAGCAGCTCTGCTATATCATCGATAATGTGTGTAGGATGGTAAGGCTCCAAGGCGGCCCTGCTGAACGCTCCGGTAGTGACAGCGATTACAAATCCGCAGCCTGTATTTTGTCCTTCGCGAATATCCACTTCTGTATCGCCAACTTTCACCACCTCTGTGGCTTCATCAATATCCCCTTCTTTCATCATTTTCTCAATCATATAGGGATAGGGACGTCCCTGAGGAACTTCATCTGATCCCACAAGATGATCAATCAGGTCCTTTTCGCGCCATTGTAATCGTTTAACAATAGCCTCGGCAATATCACGGGTGAAACCGGTGTTGATCCCTACCTGTATACCCATATCCCGCAAAGCGGAAAAGGTCTCTTCTACATGGGGTAATGTCTCAATTGAATCGCTGAAGCTGTAATGATCAATCATTTCCGCCACAAATTTGCGGTGGATATCGAGGATCAGATGCGATGTGATCTTTGAGGCGTCCGGCTCGTGCGTATGCAACATCCTGGTGATTGCCTCCGTTTTTTCATAACCCATGATGGGATTGATCTCTTCCAGAGGGATAGCATAACCGTATTGGCTTAAGGCCGACTGAAAGGCTTTGCTGACATCATTATTGTCTTTAACCGTAGTACCGGCAAGATCAAAAACCACGAGTTTGACAGGCATATATTGCTTATTTAATGTGAAGCAATACTAACCGTAGTTTATTAACACTGAAACAAGTAAACATTAAGATATCATTTATATCAGTTTGATAACAATAACCTAACATCGGGAGATTTCCTTTGTCAAAAACAAATTCATATGTCAGCACCCTCAAGACAGGCACAGATCATCGTCAATGAAATCTTTGCCTTGTATGAAAAACATGGAGATGAAGATTATATCGGAGAGCCGGTTTCACAGCTGGAGCATATGTCGCAGGCAGCCGCCCTTGCTGTCGCAGGCGGACATGATGATGAGGTTATCCTGGCCGCCTTTTTCCATGATATCGGGCACCTTTGTGCTACTGATGATGCAGCCAGCATGGATGGCATGGGCGCTGTAGATCATGAAAAACTGGGTGCAGAGTATCTGTCAGAAAAAGGTTTTTCAGATCGCCTTACCCAGCTGGTGCAAAGCCATGTGATTGCGAAACGATACCTGACCTATAAGTTTCCGGAATATTATGAGAAGCTGTCTGATGCCAGCAAAGTAACCCTCAGTTTCCAGGGCGGAAGAATGACTGCCGAAGAAGCCGCCGCATTTGAATCCCATCCGGATGCAGAGCTGATGATCCAGCTGCGCTATTTTGATGATAAAGCCAAAGAATTGCACCAGGAGGTGACCAACATTGCTTTTTTAAAGCAGTTATCTCTAAAACATTTAACAAGAGCCACATTATAGTGGCTCTTGAAATTCTATTTTTTTAAACTACCAGATTAATAATCCGGCCCTTCACCACAATCACCTTTTTCGGTGTTTTGCCGTCAAGGTATTTCTGCACCTGCTCATCTGCAAGCACGATCTCTTCGATCGCCGCAGCTTCCAGCGTAAGGCTCAGGTTCAGGTTCAATCTTGTTTTACCATTTACTGAAACCGGGTAACTAAATTCATCTTCTACCATATAGGACGGGTTAAATACCGGGTAATCTGCAAAGGATAAACTTTCCTTGTTACCCAATAATGACCACAGCTCTTCTGTGATGTGCGGTGCGTATGGCGAAAGCACGATCACCAGATCCTGCAGGATCGCACGTTTATTACATTTCAGCTCTGTCAGTTCATTTACCGCAATCATAAAGCTGGAAACGGAAGTATTGAAAGAAAAACGCTCAATATCTTCCTGCACCTTTTTAATGATCTTGTGTAATGCTTTCAGTTCAGCTTTTGTTGGTTCAGCGTCACTAACGTTAAATTCCCAGGCATCATTATGGAACAATCTCCAGAACTTACGTAAAAACTTGAACACCCCTTCAATTCCATTTGTGTTCCATGGTTTACTTTGCTCCAGCGGACCTAAGAACATCTCGTACATCCTCAGCGTATCCGCTCCATAGCTGTTGATCAGCACATCAGGGTTTACTACGTTGAATTTAGATTTCGACATCTTCTCCACCTCTACCCCACAGATATACTTACCGTTCTCCAGGATAAACTCGGCTTCAGTAAACTCAGGTCTGAACAGTTTGAATTTCTCGATATTCAGCACCTCATTGTCCACAATATTAACATCTACATGCAATGCAGAAGTTTTGTACTGGTCTTTCAGTCCGTAAGAAACCAATGTATTGGTTGCCCTTCCGTCAGCTTCGATCACACGGTACACAAAATTACTGCGGCCCTGGATCATTCCCTGGTTGATCAGTTTTTTGAAAGGCTCCTCTTCGTTTACATATCCAAGGTCTTTCAGGAATTTATTCCAGAAACGGCTGTACAACAGGTGTCCTGTAGCGTGTTCAGATCCGCCAATGTACAGATCCACATCCTTCCAGTATTCAATCGCTTCTTTTGAAGCGAAAGCATTTTTATTCTTCGCATCCATATAGCGGTACCAGTACCAGCTGGAGCCAGCCCATCCCGGCATTGTACTCAGCTCATAGGTATACTGATCCTCATAACTCCAGTTTTCGGCCCTTCCCAAAGGAGGTTCACCAGTTTCTGTAGGCAGGTACTTATCAATTTCAGGTAACAATAAAGGAAGTTCTTCTTCTTTGATCAGGTAAGGCAGGCCATCCTTGAAATATACAGGAATAGGCTCTCCCCAGTAACGCTGGCGACCAAAGATCGCATCGCGCATACGGTAGTTGACTTTCGCCTTTCCTACTTTCATTTCTTCCAGCCAGCTGTTGAGTGTCTGAATCGCTTCGGTATAGGTCATTCCGTTGATAAAACCAGAATTGATATAGACACCTTCCTTGGTTGCATCTGCCTGCACATCTATGTCTTTCTGCCCGTCCAGGATCTGTACTACAGGTAAGCCAAAATGTTTCGCAAATAACCAGTCGCGCTGATCACCACTTGGCACACCCATTACTGCTCCTGTACCATAACCGGCAAGTACGTAATCGGCGATCCACAGCTGCACACGCTCACCACTCACCGGGTTGATCACATAACTTCCTGTGAATGCTCCCGAGACAGTTTTTGTATCTGCCATACGGTCCAGCTCAGACTTTTTCTTTGTCTGCGCGATATAATTTTTGATATCCTCAGACTGCTCAGGAGTAGTTACATAAGAAACCAGCTCATGCTCAGGTGCAAGCACCAGGTAAGAAACACCGAAAATCGTATCCACACGTGTAGTGAACACTTCTATATAGTCTGCAGGCACTTCAGCCCCTGCTCTTTCTTCAATTTTGAAACGTACGCTGGCACCCACACTCTTGCCGATCCAGTTACGCTGCATCTCTTTCACCGGCTCCGGCCAGTCGATCGTGTTTAGTCCCTGTAGCAAACGCTCAGCATAGGCCGAAATACGCATGCTCCACTGCATCATCTTCTTTTGCTCCACGGGATGTCCGCCACGCTCAGAATACCCTTCTTTCACTTCATCATTCGCCAGTACCGTTCCCAGTGCAGCGCACCAGTTCACTGTACTTTCTCTCAGATAAGTCAGACGGTATTTCAGCAACTCTTCCTGTTTTTCTTCAGCAGTCATCGCCGCCCAGTCGCTCGGCATGAAGCTTTTCACTTCTTCATCACAGACAGCCCTTACATCGGCACTGCCGGAGGCGTTGAACTTTTCAATCAGCGTAGTGATATCTTCGGCTTTGTCTGTATCCAGGTTATACCATGAATTAAACAGCTGCATAAAGATCCATTGCGTCCATTTATAGTAATCAGCCTCACTGGTACGCAGTTCACGGCTCCAGTCGAACGAGAACCCGATCTGGTCAAGCTGACGACGGTAGGTATTGATATTTACTTCGGTGGTTAATGCCGGGTGCTGACCGGTTTGAATGGCATATTGCTCTGCCGGCAGTCCGAAAGAGTCATAGCCCATCGGGTGCAGCACGTTAAAACCTTTTATTCTTTTATATCTCGAAAAGATATCAGAGGCAATGTAACCCAGTGGATGGCCCACATGTAAACCTGCCCCTGAAGGGTAAGGAAACATATCCAGCACATAAAATTTCGGTTTTGCAGAATCATTCTCTGCCTTAAACGTTTGGTGCTCCGCCCAATACTGCTGCCACTTTTGCTCTATTTCTTTAAATTGGTAATCCATTTAAGCTATTCCTTATTTACAGCGCGAAAATAACTAAATAAAGGGTGTTTCAGAAAGGTTATGAAAAGAATTTGGATTCAGCATCAATTACATACGATACAATAGAGTTTAACCGTTTAAAAGGCATATATAATTAATTTTATTGCTTATATTTTTTTATTTTCGCAGAACATAAATCAATACCATGGAAGAATTTGAAGTTAGCGATGCTTCTAAGAAAACGAAAACAATATACATTTCTACTATATTCAGCATTACACTCGTACTCTTAATGCTGGGTGTGCTGGGCCTGATCCTGGTGCATGCAAAAAACCTTTCCAACTATGTGAAAGAGAATATTGTACTGAACATTATTGTGGATGAAGGTGCTAAAGAAGCAGACGTACTGCAATTTCAGAAAGAGCTGAACGACAATCCTGCGGTGAAACAAACACAGTATGTGAACAAGGAGCTTGCCGCCAGAAACCTGACGCAGGACCTCGGCGAAGACTTCGTGAATTTCCTGGGTTACAACCCGCTGTTATCTACCGTGGATGTGTACCTGAAGGCGGACTATGCCAACAACAAAAGCATTGATGCCCTGAAAGCCAACATCAGCAAAAACCCTGTGGTTAAAGAAGTGATCTACCAGAGCTCGCTGATTGACATGGTGAACCAGAACATCAACACCATCGGATTGATTGTACTTGCATTTGCTGCAATCTTACTCGTAATTTCTATTGCCCTGATCAACAACACCATCAGGCTGGCAATTTTCTCGCAGCGCTTTATCATTAAGAGCATGCAGCTGGTGGGTGCTACCAAGAACTTCATCCGCAGACCCTACATTTTAGTGGCTATGCTGCACGGACTGATCGCCTCTTTTATTGCCGTGATCATCCTGCTTGGCCTTTTATTCTACGCACAGAAAGAAATTCCTGAAATCGTTATACTGAGAAATTATACCGAATTTGGCATTGTGCTGCTGTTTCTGGTAGGTGTGGGTATTTTTATCACCGCCATCAGTACCACCTTTGCCGTTAACCGCTACTTACGTTTAAAAATTTACGACCTTTACAGATAATCATGGAGAAAAAAGCAACACCTGCAAATCAGGACCCTAAAAATGAACTGGTTTTCACCAAAAAGAATTATCAGCTGCTGCTGATCAGCATTGCAATCGTAGTTGTTGGTTTCTTACTGATGATAGGTACAACAGATATCTACGATGTTAGAAAAACCCTGATCGCTCCTATGGTAGTGCTTTTTGGTTTTGGTTTTGGTATCTACGCAGTTCTGAAAAAGTAATCCTTCATGAATCTTATTCAAGCAATTATTCTCGCTGTAATAGAGGGACTAACGGAGTTTTTACCCGTATCCTCTACCGGCCACATGATCCTCGCCTCATCCTATATGGGGATCGCATCCGATCCTTTTGTTAAACTATTCACGATTGTGATCCAGCTCGGCGCTATCCTGTCAGTAGTAGTTTTATACTTCAAACGTTTTTTCAGGAGCCTTGAGTTCTATTATAAACTTATTGTGGCATTCATTCCGGCAGCAATATTCGGTGTCTTATTAAGTGATAAGATCGATGAATTACTGGAAAGCCCGATGACCGTCGCGATATCGCTCGTGATCGGCGGCTTTATCCTTTTATTTGTGGATAAATGGTTCGGTGAGGCCAAAATCCAGGACGAAGAGGACATCAGTTATGGCACAGCATTAAAGATTGGCTTCTTCCAGTGCCTGGCTATGATCCCTGGAACATCGAGGTCGGCAGCCACTATTGTTGGCGGCATGAGCCAGAAACTGAGCAGAAAAGCTGCTGCAGAATTCTCATTCTTCTTAGCAGTACCGACGATGTTTGCAGCCACTGCAAAGAAACTTCTCGACTTCTATAAAGACGGAAATACGGTTACAGGCGATCAGATGCAGATCTTATTATTTGCCAACGTAATTGCCTTTGTAGTAGCCTTACTGGCGATCAAAACATTCATTGGTTTCCTCAATAAAAATGGCTTTAAACTTTTCGGCTGGTACAGAATTATCGCTGGGGTAATCATTATCCTGCTTATCTATAGCGGGCATGACCTGCAGATCATATAATTGTGTAAATTTGCCGCTTAATTAAATCAGAGTTTTGAGCGTAGAAAAATTAATGGAAAGAACCTTCAATTTTGCCGAAGGTGAATTGTTACTCATCAATAAACCTTATGAGTGGACAAGTTTTGATGTAGTAGGGAAAATCAGAAACTCCTTAAAACCACTGAAGTTAAAGGTTGGCCACGCGGGCACGCTTGATCCGCTGGCTACAGGCTTACTGATCCTTTGTACAGGAAAGCTGACCAAACAAATCGACACTTTCCAGGCTGAAGACAAAGAATATACCGGTACGATGATCCTTGGAGCTACTACTCCATCATTTGATCTGGAAACTACCGTAGATGCAGAGTTTCCCCTGGATGGACTTACCGAAGAAGCAATCCATGCAGCAACAGCCCCATTTACCGGGGACATACAGCAATACCCCCCGGCGCATTCAGCAGTAAAAGTAAACGGTGAGCGTTTATATGTAAAGGCCCGCAGAGGCGAAGAACAGGAACTACGCCTGCGCTTTGTGAGTGTTCCTGAATTTGAGATTACGCGCATAGACCTTCCTGAAGTAGATTTCCGCATCGTCTGCAGCAAAGGCACTTATATCAGGTCCCTCGTTTCGGATTTCGGCAAACACCTGAACAATGGCGCTTACCTGTCCAGGCTTACCCGTACCCGCAGCGGAAATTTCCTGCTTGAAGATGCATTTGAAGTAAAGGATCTCGTTGAGTATCTTCGTAACCAAAGAAACGCCGCTGCAAGTATAGCTGCAGGAACAGCTCCTTCAGATAACACCTGATCCTATGCATAATCATTTAACAAATAAATATCTGCGTTTCCTCAGAGATCTTCTGCTGATCACATGCGGTATCTTCTCGGCCTGTTTCGGACTGAAGAGTTTCCTCATGCCCAGCGGCTTTATCGATGGCGGAGTGACAGGTATTTCGTTATTGATCAGCACATTGACGGGACTAAAACTGTCCTATCTCATTATTATTATAAACATTCCTTTTGTCATTCTGGGTTTCAGGCAGATCGGTAAAACTTTTGCCATCAAGACGGCCTGTGCAATTGCTGTTCTGGCGGCCTTCCTGATTATTATACCCTTTCAGCCCATTACTCACGACAGATTGCTGATCGCCTTTTTTGGCGGTTTGTTTCTTGGTGGAGGCATCGGACTTGCCATGCGCGGGGGATGTGTGATTGATGGAACTGAAGTTCTTGCCCTATATATCAGTAAAAACAGCCAGCTTACGGTAGGTAATATTATCCTGATTTTAAACGTCATGATATTTGCCGTCGCTGCAGTATTCCTGGGCACAGAAACAGCGATGTACGCGATCCTCACCTATCTGTCGGCCTCAAAAACGATCGACTTTGTGGTCAACGGACTGGAGCAGTATATCGGGGTAACTGTCATTTCCGAGAAGAAAGACGAGATCAAGCAGTTCCTGATCAATGACATGAAACGCGGAGTAACCATATATAAAGGTGAAGGCGGTTATGCCGAGAAAAAAGAGATCGATATTTTATATACAGTAGTGACCAAACTGGAAATGGGCAAACTGCAGACAGAAATCCGGCAGATCGATCCGGATGCCTTTGTGGTGCAGCAACAGATTTCCGATATCAAGGGAGGAGTGGTTAAACGCCATGCCTTGCATTAAAACTAAAGATTTTGAAAATATATCATCACCTGTCCGATTTTAAGAGACTGAACAATGCCGTTGCAACTATAGGTACTTTTGACGGTGTCCATTTCGGGCACCAGAAGATCATCAACAGGCTGTGTGAACTTGCACACAAAACAGGCGGAGAAAGTGTTATACTGACCTTTTTTCCTCATCCGAGGATGATCATTGACCCTGAAAACCAGGATCTGAAAATGATCAACACTATTGAGGAGAAGGCTGAAATCCTGGCTGCTCTGGGTGTAGATCACCTGATCATCACACCTTTTACAAGAGATTTCTCTAATCTTAGTCCTTCGGAATATATCAAGAATATTCTCGTTGATACAATAGGGATCAAACAGATTATTGTCGGTTACGATCACCGATTTGGAAAAGACCGCACCGGCGGGATGAAAGATCTTATCGCCTTTTCAGGGCCATACGGCTATGAAGTGGAAGAAATTGCGGAACAGGATATCAATGATGTAGCCGTGAGCTCCACCAAAATCAGGGAATCCCTGCTGAGCGGACAGGTTGGCTTAGCAGCAGAATACCTGGGCTATCCTTTCTCTCTGTACGGCCCAGTGATCAAGGGTGATAAAATCGGACGTACCATTGGTTTTCCTACAGCTAATATTTTTATTGAGCAGCCCTATAAACTGATCCCTTCTGATGGAATTTATGCAGTAACGGTAGACATGGAAGATCAGTCGTACCAGGCCATGGCCTATATCGGACAGCGCCCTACCATCAATGGGATGACCCGGAATATTGAGGTGAACATCTTTAATTTTAACAGGGAAATTTACGGGCAGTATATCAAGATGAACTTCCACGAGTTTTTGAGACATGATGTAAAATTTACCGGTCTTGAGGCGCTGAAATTACAGCTGCAACGAGATCAGGAAGATACCCTGAAGTATTTCGCAAAACACCATTAAAGGAAGAAAAGAGCATTTTCTTATTGAGAAACGCCATTTTTTAGTATATTACGATAATCAGTTTTTACCAGCGATTATTTTATATGCTACACTTACCCGTTTTAATAACCGACTTAGGTTTAATACTCGCGGCAGCGGGGGTAACTACCCTCTTATTCAAAAAGATCAACCAGCCTCTGGTGCTGGGATATATTCTCGCCGGACTGCTAGTTGGTCCGCACATCCATTTTTTCCCTACCGTTACCGATAACGAAAGTGTACATATCTGGGCAGAGATAGGAGTAATTTTCCTCCTGTTTAGTCTCGGACTTGAATTTAGTTTCAAGAAACTGGTTAAAGTTGGGGGCTCCGCTTCCATCACCGCCGTTGTAGAGGTGTTCTTTATGCTGCTCATCGGCTTTGTGGCCGGTAAGTTAATGGGTTGGGCTTTGATGGACTGTATTTTCCTCGGCGGGATCTTATCCGTTTCATCCACAACCATTATCATCAGGGCCTTCGAGGAGCTTGGTGTCAAACATAAGAAATTTGCAGGTCTGGTTTTCGGCGTACTGATCGTTGAAGATCTGGTAGCGATATTACTGTTGGTATTACTTTCTACACTTGCCGTAAGCAGGCAGTTTGCGGGTATGGAGATGGTCTTCTCGATCTTGAAACTGTGTTTCTTCCTTGTCCTCTGGTTTATCGGAGGTATTTTCCTTGTTCCATCGTTCCTGAAGGCTACCAAGAAGCTGATGAATGATGAGACCATGCTGGTTGTATCTCTGGCGCTATGTCTGCTGATGGTGATGCTGGCCGTTAAGGTGGGCTTCTCCCCGGCTCTAGGTGCCTTTATCATGGGATCAGTGCTGGCAGAAACGACACAGGCAGAGAAAATAGAACATCTTACAAAATCTGTAAAGGACCTTTTTGCAGCAGTATTTTTTGTATCTGTCGGCATGCTGATTGATCCGGGGATTCTGGTTAAATATGCCGTTCCGATCGTGATCATCACGGTGGCAACTATTGCAGGTAAGTTCCTCAGCTCAGGAATGGGCGCACTGGTATCAGGTCAGCCCCTGAAGACTTCAGTACAGACTGGGATGAGTCTGGCGCAGATCGGTGAGTTCTCTTTTATCATTGCCACACTAGGCACCTCACTTAAGGTAACGAGCGAATTCCTTTACCCTATTGCAGTAGCCGTGTCGGCAATTACTACTTTTACCACTCCCTACCTCATCAAAACCTCGGAGCCCTTTTATCTGTTCCTCGAAAGAAAGATGCCACAAAAATGGGTGGATGCCATCAGCAGGTACAGTACGAGTACTGCCGGAATAACGACAATGAGCGACTGGAAGGTGTTGCTGAAGGCCTATACTTTCAATACGATTATTCACTCCGTGATACTCATAGCAATCATCTTTGCCGGCTCGCGTTACCTGCAGCCCTTTGTAACAGAACACCTGATCAATGGAAACCACGGTATTATTATCAGTCTGGTGATCTCACTGGTGGTGATGGCTCCCTTCTTATGGGCACTGGCTATCCGGAGGATAGAACGCAAGGCACATGCACATTTATGGCTCAACAAAAAATACACCCGCGGCCCGTTGATCTCACTCGAAGTACTGAGGATCAGTCTGGCGCTTTTTGCCGTAGGTTTTCTGATTTACCAGTTTTACAGCACCTGGGCCTCTATCCTCGTGGCACTTGTACTGATTGTACTGGCCATGACGATCTTCTCGAGAAAGCTACAGGCCTTCTATGATCGTATGGAACACCGTTTCCTCTATAATCTGAATGCCAGGGAAGAACAGAACAAGCAACCTGAAATTCTACCCTGGGATGCCCACTTAACAGAACTAACCGTATCTCCTGAGTCAGAACTCGTAGGAAGATCATTGATAGAACTCGCTGTGAGGGAAAAATACGGGGTAAATATAGCCTTGATTGAACGTGGAACGCGAATGATTCCTACGCCTCACAGAGACGAACGTCTGTATCCCAATGACAAGGTGATGCTGATCGGAACGGACGACCAGCTGGCATCGATCAAGGAACTTTTCAACGGATCGACAAAAGAAAATGATGAAGGGTACTTCCCTAAAAAGGACATGACGCTGCAAAAAATTGTGATCAGCAGCTCATCTCCCGTATTTGCACAAACCATCCGTGAATCGGGAATCAGAGAGCAGACACAAGGTCTTGTGGTGGGTATAGAACGCAGAGGCGAAAGGATACTGAACCCGGACTCTAACCTCGTATTTGAAAATGAAGATATTGTCTGGATCGTAGGAAACCACAAGAAGATCCCGGATTTACTGAGAAAAACTTAAACATATTTATTTTGTTAGCCATTTAAGGAATAGATTCTTTTATGAAGGTAGACCAGGAGAAAAGCGAATTTTTGGACGAGATGCTGGAACACTGGCAGGAAGAACACCTGCTGACGGCTGATCAGGTTCAAAAATTAAAGGCCAGTTATGAAACTAAGTCGTTCGACTGGCGACGCCTTGCCCAATATTCCTTCTGGATTGCGATGGCATGTGGGGTCATCTCTCTGGGGGCACTGCTGATCGACAATCAGATCCTCGACTATCTTAAAAAACTGTATGATACACCAGATGGTATTATCAGCCTTTTATCAGCCGTAGCCGCAGGCGTGCTGTACTGGCTGAGCTTTAAAAGGAAGGTATCCCTGCCCATGCAGGTATTCAGTAATGATGCGATCATCTTCACTGCCGTAATGCTCACTGCCAATGCCATTGCCTATCTTGGAAAAGCTATTGGCAATGGGGGCAGCCATTTTTCTCTGCTCATTCTATTTTCTGTAGGTGTCTATGGAGTACTGGCTTTTATTTTTCGCTCGCGATTAATCTGGGTTTTTGTGCTGATCTCCCTGGGGGCGTGGTTCGGCACAGAAACCGGGTATCTATCGAGGGGCAACTTATACTTCCTCGGCATGAACTATCCACTGCGTTTTGTGCTCTTCGGCGCTGCAGTTACGGCCATATCCCTGACATTGAAAAAAGTGAAATCCTTTGAGTTCTTTTACCTTACCAGCTATATCAGCGGGATGATGTACCTGTTTATTTCACTGTGGCTGCTATCGGTCTTCGGAAACTTCGGCACGCTGGACCAATGGTATGGCATTAAGCAGATCACACTGTTCTACTGGGCACTGATATCCGCGGCAGTCTGCGCTATCAGTATCTTTGCCGGTCTAAAATTCAGGGATGAGGTAGCCCGTGAGTTTGGGATCACTTTTCTCTTTATCAACCTCTACACCCGTTATTTCGAATACTTCTGGGACAACTGGCATAAGGCACTGTTCTTTTCTGTGCTTGCCGCATCCTTCTGGTTGATCGGCCGCAGGGCGGAGAAAATATGGAACCTGGAATTTCTAAAGAAATAGGCTAGTGTTTAAAGAAATGGATATAGATCAGCTTGAAGATATGATAAGCCGAAAGTGCAAAAAATAATCCTGCAATTGCCTTGTTCACTACATAGTTATTGAGCGTAAACTTCGTCTGTATGTACTGCGCAAAACGTGCGAAACCATACAAAGCCAGTGCCGCCCCAATTCCGGAACCTATGCTGAAAACACTCAGAGAGATGTACCCCTTGTCTATCCATTCATGCGAAATCAGGTAAGCACCTACAAACAACCAGTAAGGAATCTGCATCGGGTTAATAACCCCCAGCAGCATACCATAACGGATACTGTCTTTTTTGGAATAATCTGCTTTAGGCATCTCCTTGCGTGATCGCCAGGTGCTGATCCCGAGTACCAGAAACATCACGATCATCACGCCATCGATATATTCACCTACCTTAATCTCACTGGACAGCCACTGTACAAAACGCATCACACCAAGGGTAAAAAGCACCTCTATTGATGAAAAGGCCAGAATAAAATATAGCGCCTGCTTTATCCCTCTCGTAATAGTGATCTGCACTACTGTCAGATTGATATTTCCCGGCGGGATATAACCTATAGAGTTAAGAAGTATCCCCAGAAAAAAGGTTAAAAAAAGCATTCGCGAATATAGATATTTATTTTTCTGTTAACACTGATGTCAAATGGTCTTTTAGATATTTTCCGGTATAGGATGTTTTTTCATTGACAAGATTTTCAGGTGTACCCTCAAAAACGATATGCCCGCCTTTATCGCCACCCTCCGGGCCAATGTCAATTACCCAGTCGGCCGACTTGATCATGTCCATATTATGCTCTATCACCAGGATAGTATTTCCCTGCTCAATCAGCGTATTCAAAGCGATCAGCAATTTTTTGATATCGTGGAAATGCAATCCTGTAGTAGGCTCATCAAAAATAAACATCGTTTTACTCGCATTATTGCCTTTTATAAGGAATGACGCCAGTTTAATCCTTTGTGCCTCACCACCTGATAAGGTATTGGAGGACTGCCCCATATGGACATATCCCAATCCCACATCTACCAATGGCTGCAGCTTATTCAGAATTTTAGGCTCATCCTTAAAGAACTTCACCGCTTCATCGATCGTCAGATCCAGAATATCAGCCACATTTTTATCCTGATAAGTTACATCCAGGATCTGCTGCTTAAATCTGCGTCCATTGCAGGCCTCACAAGGCAGGAAAATATCAGCCATAAACTGCATCTCGATTTTCACTTCTCCCTCACCCTGGCAAACATCACAACGCCCACCTTCAACGTTGAAGGAGAAAGCTGCTGGTTTTAATCCCGAGGCTTTCGCCGCCGGCAATGCCGAAAACAAGGCACGTACATCGTCCCATGCTTTTACATAGGTCACAGGATTGGAACGTGATGATCGCCCGATAGGGTTCTGATCTACCATTTCCACCTGACTGATCAGGTCATAATTGCCGAAAATACCATCATACAAACCTGTTTGCTCACCGGCATAATTACCAATAGCCTTCTGCAACGCAGGATACAGGATTTTCTTGATCAGACTCGTTTTGCCTGAACCTGATACACCACTGACTACCGTGAACACTCCCAGCGGGAATTTCACTTCTATATTTTTAAGATTGTTTTCCCTGGCTCCCTTGATCAGGATATGGTCTGCCCATTTCCTGCGTGTCGCCGGGATCGCAATGCTTTCCCTTCCCGATAAATACATTCCGGTCAGGCTTTTCTTATCTTTAATGATCTGATCGTAGGTACCACTGAAAACGAGATTACCACCTAAAGTACCCGCTTCCGGACCAATATCAATGATATGGTCAGCCGCTTTCATCATCTCTTCCTCATGTTCCACTACCAATACCGTATTTCCGACATTACGCAGCGAAGTCAATACTTCAATCAGCTTATTCGTATCCCTGGGGTGCAATCCAATACTTGGTTCATCCAGGACATATATTGAACCGACAAGGCTACTTCCTAAAGATGTAGCAAGGTTAATCCTTTGTGATTCTCCACCTGAAAGGGTGTTTGATAACCTGTTCAGCGTAAGATAACCCAGACCTACATTATTCAGGTAGAGCACACGGCTCGTCACTTCTGCGAGCAGTCGTCTTGATATCTTCTCATCAGTTTCTGAAAGTTCCAGCTGATCAAAGAATTGCTGGATGGACGACAATGGCATCAATACCACATCAATCACAGATTTACCGCCAATCTTCACATAGGATGCATCTTTGCGCAACCTCGATCCTTTACAATCAGGACAGATTGTTTTTCCGCGGTAACGAGATAACATCACCCGGTATTGTATCTTATAGGTTTGCGTTTCCAGTTCGGTGAAGAAGTCATCCAGACCGGCAAACCATTTATTTCCAGTCCATACCAGTCGCTGCTGCTCTTCTGTGAGCTCACTGAAAGGACGGTGAATAGGAAAATCAAACTTACCGGCATGCTTAATCAGCTTGTTCAGCCAATCCCGCAATTTCTCCCCTCTCCAGGGAGCAATGGCATTGTCGTACAAACTTTTACTTTTATCCGGAATCACCAGATCTTCATCAATGCCAATCACATTACCATAGCCCTCACAACGTTTACAGGCACCATAAGGATTATTGAAACTAAAGAAGTTAGGTGTAGGTTCTTCAAATCTGATCCCATCAAGCTCAAAGCGGTCGCAGAAATGCGAAACTTTCTCTTCATGTTCTACATAACAATCGCCTTTACCCTCGAAGAAAGCCGTCTGCACAGAGTCTGCGAGCCTGCTCATCGTCTCATCATCATCATGAAATACGATACGGTCGATCAGAATCCTGATGGTACCGGCATCGGTAAGTTCATAATCTTTGAAATCCTCATCTTCGAGAATAGCTTCAATTTTGCTGACCTGATCATTAATATATACCCGCAAAAATCCTTTTTGCAGCAATACCGCCAGTTCTTCTTTCACCGAGCGGTTATTGTGCGGATGCAACGGGCAGAAAATCGTCACCGTGCTGTCGTTACCCAGCCCGGCTACAAAATCAACTACTGTACTTACAGTATCCTTTTTTACGATCTCCCCGCTTTCAGGAGAGATGGTTTTACCAATCCTGGAGAACAGCAACTTCAGGTAATCGTATATTTCTGTAGAAGTACCCACTGTCGATCTTGGGTTGGAGGTAATTACCTTTTGCTCAATCGCTATCGCAGGTGCAATACCTTTAATATAATCAACATCGGGTTTATTCATCCTCCCCATAAACTGACGCGCATAAGAGGAAAGACTTTCAACATAACGTCTCTGTCCTTCAGCGTACAGCGTATCAAATGCCAGTGAAGATTTTCCGGAACCAGACATACCTGTGATGACAACCAGCTTGTTTTTTGGAATGGCGACATCAATGTTTTTCAGGTTATGTACCCTGGCACCCTTTATAATAATGTTTTTATGTGGATCTTTTTCGGTTTCCTTACTCATTTAATTCCTTATAGGATTTGCAAATATAACCTAAAAAACACAGATTTAGTTTTTCAGTGAAGAGCAAAAATAAGGCTCCCTAACTACAATTAATTTTTTTTAGTATTTTTATTGTTATAATCTGATAAAAAAATGCTTCTTTTGAATAAATTAAGCAATCAACTAAATCATCTCATTAAAACAAATAGGAGAAACGCTATAGATCAAAACATTTACTAAGTATTTTTTAGCAAACAAGCAAAGGAATTTAGTACAGTTAATACTATGAATTTACAATCCTATAGTGATCAGGACTTGGTGACGTTATATCTGACCGGGAATGAGTCAGTTCTCGAAGAACTTTTAAACAGACACAAGTCCAAAATTTACACTTCTATTTATTTATTGGTCAAAGATCAGTACCTGGCAGAAGATATTTTCCAGGATGCTTTTATCAAAGTGATCAATACCCTGCGATCAGGCAGATATAACGAGGAAGGTAAATTCTTACCATGGGTGATGCGTATTGCGCATAACCTGGTGATCGATTACTTCCGACGTGAAAAACGTGCACCTGTAATTACAAGTGCTGATGGCACTGACGTGCTCAATATGCTGCAGGTTTATGAAGAGAGTGCCGAAGAGAAAATTCTGCGCGATCAGACACATACAGACCTCAGAACGCTGATCCAATTACTTCCCGATGAACAAAAAGAAGTACTGATTATGCGTCACTATGCCGACCTCAGTTTTAAAGAAATTGCAGACCTTACTGATGTGAGCATCAACACGGCACTGGGTAGAATGAGATATGCGCTGAGTAATCTCCGTAAGATGATGAAGGTGAAAGAAGTAACCTAACAGATTGCTTAAAATTTCATCAAAAATATTGTTATCAGATGCAAAATAAATAGTAACTTGTTTCGTTCTATTAATAACTAAAACAGAAACAGTTAATTGCTTATGATAACAACGTCTACTTCTATTTCCGATTTAAACCACTCAAATCAGCAAGCTGAAAATTTAAGTGGAGAATCTTTTAATGACCTCGATTTAATGTTCTACGAGAGCATTAAACCGCAAATGGATTTACTGAACAAGAATCCCGATGATGAGACGATCTCAAGGATACTTGCTTATTCCAGATCTCTTTAATCAGGGCTAAAATATTAAGCTGTCAGTATTCTGGCAGCTTTTTTTATTTTATCTTTGCACATGCTCAAAAAAGAAAGATATAAACAATTTGTAGCTTATTTTTCTGCCAAGCAGCCCGATGCTGAAACAGAACTCCATTACAATAATCCTTTCCAGCTGTTAGTTGCAGTGATTCTCTCTGCCCAGTGCACGGATAAGAGGATCAACCAGATCACCCCAGCCCTTTTCCAGCGCTTTCCAAATGCCAAAGCACTGGCAGAAGCAACACCTGATATTGTATTTGACTATATCAGAAGCGTGAGCTATCCAAACAATAAAGCCAAACACCTGGTAGGCATGGCCAATATGCTGCTGAATGAATTCAATAACGAGGTGCCATCAGATATTGATCAGCTGCAGAAAATGCCGGGAGTAGGCCGCAAAACAGCAAATGTAATTGCATCAGTAATTTATAATGCGCCAGCCATGGCTGTGGATACACATGTTTTCCGCGTAGCCAACCGTATCGGGCTAACCAACGGCAAAACGCCTCTGGCAGTGGAAAAGGATCTGGTGAAATTTCTACCGCAGCAGGATATCCATATTGCCCACCACTGGCTCATTCTGCACGGAAGATATATTTGCGTGGCGAGATCCCCTAAATGTGATATCTGCCCCATCACGTCCATCTGCAGGTACTACGAGAAAAACGTCCTGCCAACTAAAGAAATTAGCCATTCCATAAACTAAAATTCAGAATTTTTATTTCTTATACTATATATTTAAAAATAATCCGTAATATTGCTAATATATTTAGCCATTATTTACAAACAGATGGTTTTTATAAAGAATAAATATTCTATATTTACGAACACAATTTAACAAGATGACTCCGAACTCAGATAAATTAAAAGCATTACAACTTACACTTGATAAGTTAGAAAAATCTTACGGTAAAGGCGCCGTGATGAAATTAGGTGAAACACCTACAGAATCGATTGAAGCCATTTCAACCGGATCTATCAGTTTAGATATTGCTTTAGGTGTAGGTGGCGTACCGAAAGGACGTGTAATCGAGATCTATGGCCCTGAGTCATCAGGTAAAACGACTTTGGCTACGCATATCATTGCTGAAGCTCAGAAAAAAGGTGGCGTTGCCGCTTTCATCGATGCGGAACATGCATTTGACAAGTTCTATGCTAAGAAATTGGGCGTGGATGTAGATAATTTATTGATTGCGCAGCCGGATAATGGTGAGCAGGCACTGGAAATTGCCGACAACCTGATCCGCTCTGGTGCGATTGATGTGATCGTAATTGACTCCGTTGCCGCATTGGTACCAAAGGCAGAGATCGAAGGTGAAATGGGTGATTCTAAAATGGGTCTGCAGGCACGTTTGATGTCACAGGCACTGAGGAAGCTTACCGGTACTATCGCCAAAACAGGATGCTGCTGTATCTTCATCAACCAGTTGCGTGAAAAAATTGGTGTGATGTTCGGTAACCCTGAAACTACCACTGGTGGTAATGCCCTGAAATTCTACGCTTCAGTACGTCTGGATATCCGCAGATCTTCGCAGATCAAGGATTCTGATGAAGTATCAGGAAACAGGGTGAAAGTGAAAATCGTTAAAAATAAAGTTGCCCCACCTTTCCGCATTGCAGAATTTGATGTGATGTTTGGTCAGGGTATCTCTAAAGTTGGTGAGATCATCGATTTGGGAGTAGATTTCAATATCATCAAAAAAGCAGGTTCATGGTTCTCTTATGGAGATACAAAACTGGGACAGGGAAGAGATGCAGTTAAACAGTTGTTGTTGGATAACCCTGAACTGGCAGATGAAATAGAAGCAAAAATCAGAACTGAAGTTACAGGAGAGAAACTAGAAGAGCTGCAATAATCCAGCGTACGCTCAGGGCTTAAAAAAAGAACTCTTAAATCGATGCTGGCTGCTGCTGAAGCGCACCAGAAGGCATCGATTTAAGAGTTTCTTTATGAATAAACCTCTGCGGCCAAACTAACGTGGCTGCACAGCATTCTGTTCAGGCGACATATACTTGGAATCTACCGTGATGATCACGTAGGCTGCAACGAAGATTGCAATCACGAGTACAACCAGGCCGATATAGTTCTTCTTTTTATCCTGCTTGATCAGGTAAATCAAAAAGATGATCAGCGGGATCAGCATCAGGCCAAAAAACATAAAGCTCATTGAGTTCATAATGGTATGTATTTATTTCTTTAAAATTCCATTCTTGAGGCAGGAGCGATATCCTGTCCCACAAATTCTTGATTAAGATATTTATAATGCGCGGCAATGGCGATCATCCCGGCATTGTCAGTGCAATATTGGAAAGCAGGAACATAAACTTTCCAGCCCAGCTGCTCCGCCTTTGCTTCAAGTGCAGTACGCAATCCCGTATTGGCAGAGACACCACCCGCAATGGCGACATCCTTGATATTGTATTGCTGTGCCGCTTTTTTCAGCTTATTGAGAAGAATCTGAACAATACTATGTTGTACAGAAGCACATATATCATCCAGGTTTTCCTGAATAAAATTCGGGTTCTCTTTTTCGTGATCACGAATGAAATACAGGATAGCCGTTTTTAAACCGCTAAAACTATAGTTCAGATCTTTGATCTGTGGCTCAGGAAATTTGAAAGCCAGAGGATTCCCGTTTTTTGCATGTTTGTCGATCAGCGGTCCTCCGGGGTATGGAAGGTTCAGGATCTTCGCAGTCTTGTCAAAGGCTTCTCCCGCAGCATCATCGAGCGACTGCCCCACGATTTCCATATCAAAATAATCCTTCACCAGCACAATCTGCGTATGCCCGCCCGAAACGGTAAGACAAAGGAAAGGAAATGAAGGTTTTGGATCGTCGATAAAATGAGCCAGAATATGCGCATGCATGTGGTTGACCGAAATAAGAGGCAAACCCAACGCCAGTGCAAAGGATTTAGCAAAGGACACCCCCACTAATAAAGAGCCTAATAACCCCGGCCCTCTGGTGAAAGCCACAGCATTGATATCATTTTTGCTAACTTTAGCATCAATTAATGCCTGCTGTATAACTGGAACTATATTTTGCTGGTGAACCCTCGACGCAAGCTCGGGAACAACACCACCATAATTTTGATGAATAGTTTGGTTTGCAATAACATTGGCAGTAATTTTGCCGTTATTACAGATCGCAACTGAAGTTTCATCACAAGAAGATTCGATAGCAAGTATTACTGACACCTTTGATTATAATTAAGCTACAAAACTATCAAAAAACTATTAAAAATACTTCTTTGGTTTATTGCATCAATTCTGCTGTTGCTGGCGATAATTCTATTTTCGCTTCAATTCAGGCCTGTGCAGACATTTATCGCCAAAAAAGCCGCAGCTTATTTATCAAAAGAATTAAATACTACCATTTCTTTACACAGTATCTATATTAAACCGTTTAAGTCGGTCGTCATTGAAGACCTTCTTGTACTTGATCAGCAAAAGGATACACTGCTGAATACCCCGAAGTTTATCGTCGATCTTAACCTCTTATCTATAGAAAAAAGGATAATTGACATCAATACCGTACAGATCAACAACGGATCATTCTTTCTCAAACAATATAAAGAAAAGGATAAAGGCTCCAACCTTGATTTTATTATCGACTATTTTGACTCAGGCCCTTCTACAGGCCCGAAGAAAAAGCCCTTCCAGGTATCAGTAGACAGGGTAATTATCAACAACCTGCAGTTAAAGTATAAAAATCTAGGTGTAGATACTGTAATCAATGGGGTAAACTTTGATGATGTTGAACTGAGAAACATGAATGGTATCTTCGAACAGCTGAATACTAAAGATCACCTGATGCAGGCAGATATCAAAAATCTGACCTTTAAGGAGAAAAGTGGTTTCTACCTCAAAAACCTGACAGCTTTTACTACGATAGATACTAACCGCATAGAACTGAAAAAACTATTGCTGGTAACCAACAAAAGCCGCCTGACAGACTATTACCAGATGAGCTTCAGCAAATTTGCCGACTTCAATGACTATGTGAACAAGGTAAGGATGAAAGGGCATTTTAAAAACAGCCATCTGGCATCAAGAGATATTTCCTTTTTTGCTCCGGAACTCTCCAGAATGAATCTCGACATTGATATCGATGGTCAGGTAACCGGACTTGTAAATAATCTGCGGGCAAAAAAACTGGCCATAAAGGCTGGTAAAGCCACTTATTTTAAAGGAGACTTTAATCTCAAGGGGCTGCCCTCTTTGAAGGAAACCTTCATGGAGCTGAAGGTGGAAATGCTGGCCACCAATAAAAAAGACCTGGACGAAATCCTGGGGAATACCACAGGAAACAAAACAAAAGTAATCCCGGTGATAGTGGAGAAATTCGGGAATATCTACTTCAACGGAAGCTTCACCGGATTTCAGAACGATTTTATCGCCTATGGCGAATTTAAGACTAAGCTGGGCAGGGTGGTATCCGACGTGAATATGAAGATCAACGCTAAAGGTGTCCCTTCCTATTCAGGAAATGTAAAAACCTACGACTTCCAGTTGGGTAACCTGCTGGATGAGAAGAGCCTCGGAAACATTACGGCTACGGCCTATGTCAAAGGTAAGGGAACGGAAATTAACAGCCTGACAGAAGAAATTGATGGCGATATTGCATACATCGATTTTAACAACTACAGGTATTCCAACGTAAAAATCGATGGTAAATTCGATAAAAAGTATTTTAACGGTAACCTCAAGGTTGACGACAAGAATCTGCAGCTGCTATTTGATGGAGGGGTTAACCTTAATCCCAAACTGCCGGTCTTCAATTTTAAAGCGACGATCAAAAACGCCAAGTTAAGGGCGCTGCACATCCTTCAGGATTCGCTGAAAGTAGATGCTGTTTTTAGCACGAACTTTTCCGGTACCAACCTTAATAACATCCAGGGAGACCTGCTGATACAGAAGATCAGGCTTGATAATGTAAAGGGAATTTATAATATCGACTCCGTACAACTGCAGGCACAGGGCATTGGCGTAGACCGCACACTTAAGATTAACTCAGATGTTCTGGATGCCAGCATCAGGGGCCAGTATGATCTGAACACGCTCCCATCCTACTATAAGCAACTCGCAAAAACATATATTCCATCACTAAAAACTGATATTGTCAAGTTCAAGGACCAGATATTCCAGTTTAACCTGAACATCAAACGTTTTGAACCAGTGGCAGAGCTGATCGCACCGGGACTCGAAATTCAGGATCAGGCAATCCTTATCGGGAATTTCGACTCTAAAAAGAACATCGCCACCCTCAACGGTTTTGTCAAGAAACTCAGCTACAAAGGTATCATCGCCAATAACATCATTATTGATGAAAATACCATGCAGAACCAACTGCAGGCGATTATTACATCCGACCGTGTGGATCTCAATGACAGTCTTTACATTAAAAATGTCAATATCTCCAATATCCTGCGCAACGACAGCCTTTCTCTGAACGTTAAACTGTCCAATGCCGATGATGCCAACCAGCTGGATTTAAACGGACTGGTGGAATTTGGAAAAGATACAACGGCCAGGATCAGTATTCTGCCTTCGATACTGAAGATCAACAGCCAGGACTGGGCAATCCAGGAAAAAGTGCGTATTAACTTCAGGGCCGGCAAAACTGAGATCAGTAATTTCGATCTCAAAAATGGAAACCAGCTGCTCACGGTCGACGGAACTCTGTCTGCAGATCCCAATGATGCTCTGAAAGTAGGTTTCAAGGCCTTCAGTCTGAAGACACTTAACCCATTTGTGAAGACGCTGGGAATCACGCTTTCTGGTAATGTAAACGGGGAAACGAACTTGTATGGTCTACTGAAATCGCCGCGTATCAATGACGGCATCACGATTGACTCGCTGACACTCAATGATACCTATATCGGAAAGCTGACAGACACCTCTTCTTTTAACCAGGAAGAAAACGCGGCCAATGTTTTTATGCGGATTAATACGACCGACAAAGAGACTTTCAAGATAGACGGTAAGCTGGATCTTAAGGAAAAGAACCTGGACCTTACCGTAAAAATGGATGAGACTGAACTTGCGGTGCTCACTCCTTTTGTGAGCGACCTGGTATCTAACCTCAAAGGACAAATTTCGTCTGACCTCACCGTAAAAGGCCCGCTCAGTAAACCAGAGATCAATGGAGAAATCGTACTCAAGGAAGCACAGGTGATGGTCAACTACCTCAAGACTACCTATAAAATAAATGATAAGGTAGAGGTGGCAAACAGTGTAGTCAAGATCAACAACCTGGATCTTGAAGATACCGGTGGCAATAATGCCAGAGCGAACGGGACAGTAGATCTTAATGAAATCAATACTCCTAACCTGGATATCACCATCAAGGCCCGCACCTTTATGGCACTGAACACCACAGCCAAGGATAACCAGCTGTATTTCGGGCAGGCTTTCGCCACCGGCACATTCATTTTTAAAGGGCCAACCAATAAAATGTATATCGGTATTGATGCGAAGACAGAGAAAGGCACGGTATTTAATCTACCACTGAACAGTTCCGAAACCGTTTCTTCAAAAGAATTCATCACCTTCCTCAGCAAGGATACACTGGCTAATCAGAAAAAGGCAACTAATTTTGACGGCCTGACCATGAACTTTAAGCTGCGTATAGATCCAAACAGCACGGCAAATCTCTTTACCAACCTCGGAAACCTTAGCGGAAAAGGAAATGCAGACCTGGAACTGAATATCAACAGTCTGGGTGATTTCGAGATGTCAGGTGATTATATTATTGAATCGGGGAACTTTGATTTTACTGCACAGGAGGTGATCAATAAGAAATTCACCATCCGCCAGGGAGGGACGATCCGATGGATAGGTAACCCAAACCAGGCACAAATTCAGTTGAAAGCTATTTATGAACTGAGAGCCGGCCTGACAGACTTATACCTGGCGGCGAACAGAGATAACACCAACAGTGCGAACGCCAACCTCAGGGTTCCTGTGGAGGTAGAAATGGGACTCAGCGGGTTGCTGACGCAGCCGGATATCAAGCTGGATATCTTTTTCCCTTCGAACCCTTCAATCAAGGAAGAGCTTCAGGCATATTTCAGTGACGCCAACAACCTCAACCTGCAGGCATTCAGTTTGATTATACGCCGGAGTTTTGCACCTGGATCCGGCAGGGAAGATCTGGGAAGGCAACTGTCGTCTGGTGTAGCCAGTACAGCCACAGAGCTACTGTTCAACCAGTTCAACAATGTGTTGTCTACACTCAACCTGGACTTTGTGGATATCAACATCCGCTCACTCAGTGAGGCAAGTGCATCTTTCAGATTCTTTGACAACAGGGTAACGGTAAATGCCGGGGTAGTAGACAGGCGCATCAGCACCAGCGATCTTTCCCCTATAGGATTTAACAGCAGCAATGTAGGTGGCGAGGTAGAGGTTCTGGCGCTGATCAGGAGAGATGGTACACTGGTGGGTAAGCTGGCCAACAAACCGCCAACAATTCAGAGCATCTTCGCCAATCCGGGCATCAACAACAATACGAACGTTACTTCAGTGGGTCTGATCTATTCACAGCAATTTGATAACTTCAGGGAGTTCCTGCAAAAGGTTACCGGGGAATACCGCAGAAACCAGCGCAGGAAGGCTGAGGAAAGAAGGCAAAAAGCTCAGCAATCACTCAACAAGGAAGCGATTACTGAAGAACAAAAGAAATTAAAGAAAAACAGGTAGTTAGCCCTTCATGATCGTATGCCCCATTTTATCCCTTTTCGTTTTCAGATAGGTTTCATTATGGGTATTGCTGACGATTTCAATAGGGATGTTTTCAACCACTTCCAAACCGTAACCAATAAGTCCTGCACGTTTTGTCGGGTTATTAGACATCAGGCGCATTTTAGTTACACCCTGTGCCCTTAAGATCTGCGCACCTACACCATAATCACGTTCATCTCCCTTAAAACCTAATTTGATATTAGCTTCAACGGTATCAAAACCCGCGTCCTGAAGATTGTACGACAGCAATTTATTGACCAGTCCGATACCACGTCCTTCCTGATTCATATAAACCACTACGCCCTTACCTTCGGCCTGGATCATTTCCATAGCTTTATGTAACTGCGGACCGCAATCGCATCGGCAGGAGCCAAAAATATCACCGGTGATACATGAACTGTGCACGCGTACCAATACAGCCTCATCCGGCGTCCATTCCCCCTTGCTTAAAGCCAGGTGGATAGCGTTGTTCTCCAGTTGTGTGTAGGCTGTCATTTTAAAATCACCCCACTCTGTAGGCAGATTAATAGTAACATCCTCTCTGATCAGACTCTCCTGGTTCAGACGGTAAGAAATAAGGTCTTTGATAGATACTATCTTCAGCTGGTGCTGCTCGGCAATCCTGATCAGATCCGGTAAACGTGCCATTTCACCATCATCCTTCATGATCTCTACCAGCACTCCTGCAGGCTCCATACCTGCTAAAACAGCAAGGTCTACAGCCGCTTCAGTATGTCCGGCACGTCTCAGTACACCGCCATCTTTGGCACGCAAGGGAAAAATATGTCCAGGTCTGCCCAATTCCTTAGGATCAGTCGCCGGATTGATGAGTGCCTGTATAGTTTTGGAACGGTCAGAGGCAGAGATACCAGTGGTACATCCATGACCGATCAGGTCAACTGAGACCGTAAAGTTAGTTTCGTAAGCAGCAGTGTTCTTGCCGACCATCAGTTCGAGGTCTAGCTCTTCACATCTGGCTTCGGTAATCGCCGCACAGATGAGGCCTCTGCCATAGGTAGCCATAAAGTTAATGACTTCAGGTGTGGCGTTGGCTGCTGCAGTAAGGAAATCGCCCTCATTTTCACGATCTTCATCGTCAACAACGATCACCACTTTACCAGCCTTTATATCTGCAATAGCATCTTCTATCGCGTTCAGTTTAATTTCCATTTTGTAGCATTAGTAAAAGACATCCCTACTTTATAAAATGATATTAAATACACTTCTATACAGATAAGAATAAACAAAGTTACAACCTTATATGATAATATGCGCCCACAAATATCATGCGTAAGTAAGGAACAGCTTACTATTTGGTTAGCGCTTTCTTTTTGCGGAAAAGTTTGCTGAAAAAGGCCTTATATGCAGTAATATCAAACAGTGCAGAATCAACGGTGGCCTTGTACGTTAGGAAGGCCCCTACGGGACTAAGAATGATGATAGCCATCCAGATCCCCAGTATCGGATTGATGTTACCCTGGTTGGCAGATTTCTCGGCAACGGTGGTTATAATATGATAGAAGAGAAAAAATATGATCGCCATTACTACCGGCAAGCCTAATCCGCCCTTCCTGATAATTGCGCCCAGAGGTGCTCCGATAAAAAACAACATCAGGCATGATACAGCAAGTGTAAACTTACGCTGATATTCGATCCTGATTCTGATCAGGTTTCTCACCCGCTCATAGTGATCCGCAACCCTGCCATCAGTGGTCTGCTCTACAGATTTGGCCTGATCAAGGGCAGATTGCATCGTGGCTGCCCGCTGAGCAACTGGCATAGAACTCAGTAAGGGACCTTTCAGTTTTACCGGAGCCATTTTAATCTTGGTATATCCTTTTGTGTAGTTACTCTGTTTGAAATAAGTCCCAATAGCGACCCTCGCAAAGCGATTTACACTGTCCAGTTCCTTCTTAAGTGAGTCTCCTTTATGTTCAAGCCCCTTTAAATTGAGCATCTGGTTGTTCGTCCTGAAGCTGTTTTCATCCGTACGTGCCATCTTAAAGCTGGAAATATCAAACTTCTGCGCAGTCTCGCCAAAGCGCATCCTCGTGAGCTGCTGCCTTGGGTTGTAGGTAGCGTTCTGACTGCTGGACTCTTCATACCTCACCCCATCTCTTAGCTTCAGTACCAGAAACTGCTTATCCTTCGTGGTATTCATCGTGCCTGTTTTAGCAATGATGATTTTAGGAACTCCATTGTTACCGGTGTGGTCATAGATCATAATCCCCGTAAGGGAAACACCATCTTCCCCCTTTTTATCCACCCGGATGGAATACTGCGGGATACTGTTGTTGAACACCCCTTCCTTAATCAGAAATGATAATTTTTTATTTCTCACATCCCAAAGCAGGGAGCCAAACTTCAGGTTGGCCTTGGGCAGCATATATTCGGAGAACAAAAAAGATGAAAAAGCGATGCAGATGATCAGTACGAGCAATGGCCGCATCGCCTTTTGCAGTGATATCCCTGCAGATTTGATCGCCACGAGTTCGTAATTCTCCCCCAGCGTTCCAAAGGTCATGATGGAAGACAGCAAAATGGCCAGGGGCAGCGCCATAGACACATTTGCAGCAGATGCATAAAACATCAGCTCCAGAATAATATACCACTCAAAACCTTTTCCGATCAGGTCATCCACATATTTAAACAGGAAGAACATCAGTAAGATGAACATTACCACTAAAAATGTGACCAGGAAAGGTCTAATGAATGCTTTCAGCAGAAGTATATGAATCTTTTTCAATATACAAATGTAGACAATGCATCTGAAAATTTATGCACCAATTACACTATGCAGGTAGGTGATCTGGTTATCCCAGATTTGGGTTCTTTCTTTCAGTGTATCTTCAGTAGCAAAATCCGTAATAGAGAGCGCTACATCATTTGTTAACTCATCCTGCACGATTTCCATCTCAAAATAACAGTGAGGCTCATCGTCTATCCACTTGAACTTCACCATTTTATTCTCTTTAAAACTTAACATTTTGGCCTTTTGAACTTCATCATCCCATGTAAATGTATACACCTGATCACGGAAAACCACATCGTCTGCAAACCATTGCGACAATCCATTGGGCTCACTGATGAAACTAAACAAAATACGCGGAGACGACTTCAACTCATATTCCAATGTAAATTTTTTCTTTTCTGACATCTTAAATCGCTTATATCTTGTTATTTGTATATTATTTTTTTATTTTTTTCTAAAGGAAAGTATTTTATTCTATATTTGCAACTCTTTAAAAAAACAAGCCCACGGCGGGGTAGCTCAGATGGTTAGAGCGCAGGATTCATAACCCTGAGGTCGGCAGTTCGATCCTGCTCCCCGCTACTGAAAAAGCCCATCTAATGATGGGCTTTATTTGTTTTCAGGCTATTTAAGGAGCTTTTTGAGGCTGTTCTGCGCGAAATAGCGCTAATTACCTTACACCAATAACTGTTACGTTATCCAAGCGCATACCTAAAGTGTTTGCAGTTGCAGCACCATAGAATTCGATAGTATTAACCGCTACCGCAGGAATGTCAGACAGCTCAACAGCAACAAATTTATTGTTATCTGCATTGGTTAACTGACGACTTGGAACGGTAACCGCAACACCATTTACTTTGACGGTGATGACATTAACGTCTGAAACTGAACTTGCAGAAGATGCATTTGGAGCAAGTTCATATTTCAGCTTCAACTTAGTGAATCCTGTGACATTAATACCTTCAATTTTAAGTGAAGCATCTCTGGTAGCCGGGAACCATGCGTGGATGTTATCCGGATATGCACTGATTGTTCTTAAGTCAGTTGTACCATAAGTATCGCTAAAAGTGAAGCCTGGATTAGCCCATCCTGTATAAACAGCGATCTTAGGTCTTGCAGTAGCAGCACCAATACCGAATGTTTCAGTATAAAGTGTTTCTTCAACACCTACCGGCGGAGTGATAATATCCTCACCCACAGTGTAATTTCCTGAAGGAACAGTAATCCAGTCAGTAATTACTGCTGATAAAGCCACAGCAACAGGGGTTTGTACACCGTTTTTCAGTTCAATTTCATAAGTATATTTCTTACCTGCATCAAACTTTGTGTTTGCAGGAAGCGTCAGTTTAAACTGACCTGCAGGCAGTACGAAAGTCACCGTTTTACCAGAAGCATCTGCAGTAGGTAAAATGATGGCTTCAGAAACAACCTTTGCATTTTGCGTACTTGTTTTAGCAACGATGTCCACAGCCTGGGATGCATTGCTCAATACAGCAGTTGCGAGGTTGAAATCTGCTTTTGTGTTTAAGCCACCCAGCACAGTAGACAGACCATTAAGGTCGGCAACTCCAACACCGTTTTTAACGGTGAATTCAACTTTGGCAAGCTGGTGACTGAAAACCAGGTTTGCAGCAGTGCTGGTTTTAGATAAACCTGTAGCATTGTTCGTATATAACAGATCAATGGCGCTCTGGCTGCTCTGACTGGTTACGTCAACTGTATAGTTACTTCCGCTTAGGCCAGTTCTGTATGGATAGTAAGCGATGAAATCTACAGTACTTCCATCCTGAGGGTAAAAAATTGACTGGTCAGCAGCAGCAGGTGAAAATTCACCATCACCACTAGTGCTGTATTTTTTGTTGGCAGATAATACATTATTTAAACCCGTTCCGGTTTTCATGTAAACACCGATAGCATCAGTTGCCTCCCATTTATCATTTAATGCTTTAGTTTTAATCTGAGCATTGATAGAAGCCGCAAATTTTACTGCGGGACCATTTGGGTTAGGTATTGTGCCATCCTTTTTGCAGGAACTGGTCATGACGAACAGCGAAAGTGCTGCTGCTACGAATACGTTTTGATTTTTCATTTTTGTTTTGATAAGGCGTTAAATTATTTCCAGATAGTATTGTCGATTGTTTGTTTTACTGTGCTGCTCAGCTTAGGGAAGAACTTGTAACCAGTTTCTTTCTCCAGGTCTGCTACACTCACACGATAGGTGTTATAGTTGTTGCTGGAAGGAATCACCTGGTTTTCGATTCTGAAACCAATGGTGTAGTAAGTATCCCCCTTTTTCATTGCAAGTGCCTTGTAGTAATATTTAGGTATTGCTGATCCTTTAGCATAAGTAATATTTTGATCAGCAGCAGTTTTGATTGAAGCACCTGTAACTACATAAAGCGTATCACTTTGTGCGGTCCATGTTCTCACTTGCTGTTCAAGGTTATTCCAGATACCCTGATTCATAGAAGAAACCTGGGCAGTCATGTTAGAATAGTAGAATGTAGTAGCATTCAGGTCGCGTGTTGCAGTCCTGTCGCCGCTAGGAATCTGGTGCCCTCTGTCATAGCCATTGCCAAAAGAACTACTCAGATTAACCTGGAAATCCTGCGATATAGCCGGATCAAAAGCCCAGGCATCTGTTCTGCCAGAGCTGCCGATGTACGAAGCGTGCATTGGATAAGCTACCCAGTAAGCCAGTTTATATTTTTTGTCGTATAACATCGCATAGTTTCTTACACCTGTTCTTCCAGGGAAACCATGTGAAACGAATACTGTGTTTTCGTCAGTATTGATTTCTGGCATTTCCATGTAAGATGATAAAACCGGTGGATTGGTAACGATAGTTTCCTGGTCAAGGCTGTATGAGCCTGATGGAACATCGGTCCAGTTTGTGATGGTTGCACTAATTGCTGCAGCAACACCCGGAGCAGCTGTGCCTTCACCTTTAAGTTCGATTTCGTAGGCATATTTCATACCCTTAACGAATCTTGTTGCCGATGGCAATGTCCATGTAAACGTTCTGCCGCCAATGGCGAATACAACCTGGCTGCCTGATTCTGTAGTTGTAGGCAACGTAATCGCCTCAGCTACGGTAGCACCATTTTTCACACCTGTTTTTGTTAATACTGTAGCCACTTGATCCTGAGTTGTCAATGTTCCTGTGGCAAGATCAAAATCAGCCTGTGTTTTCAGACCGCTGATGTTTACCGTTAAGCCATTTAAACTAGCCACACCAGCACCGGCTTTCACAGTTAATTCAATTTTAGACAGCTGATGAGAGAACACAAGAGCTGCATTAGTGCTGGTTTTAGATAAACCAGTAGCATTGTTCGCATAAAGAAGATCAATATCAGCCTGATTACTCTGATTTGCGATATTTACCGGCACGCTATTAGCATTTAGCGTTTCCTTAAATGGATAATACGCAATGAAATCCACGGCCGATCCATTTTCAGGATAATAGATGGTCTGATCAGTGGTTACTGGTGTAAAGCTGCCATCACCGTTTGTGCCGTAAGCTTTATTGATCGCCAGAACTCCGGTTAAACCGCTGCCGGATTTCATGTAAACACCAATTTTGTCATTGGCGCTCCAGCTGCCATCTGCTGCTTTTGTTTTAATCTGCCCTTCAATAGTGGAAGAGAAGCTAACAGCCGTTTTCGTACCGTCCACTACTCCAACAGCATTGTCTTTCCGGCACGATGTGCCTAGAATAACGAGCATAGTGAGAGACGCTAGTTGTAAATGTTTAATTTTCATTTTTTATATTGTTTTTTTTGTTGCGGAGATAATGCAAAGACAGATAAGGTCTTGGATATTTGGTCTATGTTTTGGCACCTGCTCACAGAAATTTACTGATGTCAGGATGCATTAATTAATGCAACAAAGAACGTTCGGTTGTGTATGAACGCTGTTAATTCAAAATAAAGCTTAGGTTACGATTTAGCACAAACAAAATTCATGTTTAACAGCACATTAACAGGAAAAAGCTCATATTAACGCGAAAGCACTTCTCAACGTCATTCAGCTTCATTAACATAACTTCAGAATCCATTAAATCAGACAGTTAATGGATATATAAATCGTTTATTTGGTTTTTTCAGGTATCAGAATCTGTATGTACACGCAGCTTTCCAGTGAGAAAACCATTTTGCGCAGTTTACAACAGCCTTTATCAAAGTTAAATGCAGACCTGTTTTTTGATTATTTTTGAAAACAATTAACGCTATACATGAAATCCCTTCAATCTTTTCTTCTGAAGCCAGCACTGGTTCTATTACTAATCTTCCTACAGTTCTCCTGCAAGAAATCTGAAATAAAAAAGGAAAAGGTAAACAGCATGGTACTTGTGTACATGGAGGCCAACAACGACTTGCGATACGATGCACTCAACAGCATCAACAGGATGGAGAAGGGAGCGCAGGCTTTAGATGGTATCCTGCTGGTTTATATCAAAACCAGCAGCGTCAGGTCCTACCTTTTAAAGATCAAGTTTGATGAAGACGAAAACAGAATTGTTAGTGATACCATCAAAGTATTCGAGAACAATAGTACCTCCGATCCAGAGTTTTTCAAGGACGTGATCAACTATGCCCAAACAGAATTTCCTGCCAATAACTATGGCCTGGTCCTCTGGTCGCATGCCACATCCTGGGCTCCTGCAAATACCGGCATCAGCACTAAATCCTTCGGGCGGGATACAGGGAAAGAGTTTGATATTATCGAGCTCAAAAATGCAGTCCCGGACAATCTGCAGTTTATCATCTTTGACGCATGCTCCATGGGTGGTGTGGAAGTACTTTATGAATTTAAGGACAAAGCAAAATATATCATCGCTTCCCCGACCGAAACTATTGCTGAAAGCTTCCCGTATCAAAGCATAACTCCTATGCTTTTTAAGGGAACCGAAGGATTAAGCAATATTGCAAGGGCTTACTATGAATACTATAATTCGTATACGGATGACCGGCAATCCGCAACTGTGGTATTGATTAAAACCAGCGAACTCCCGGCACTCGCCCAGGAAATGAAATCCCTGATGGCAATGCAGAAAGTTTATGGCGATAAGCTGATCAGCACCAATGTGCAGAGACTGGATTTCACCACCAATTTTCCGGTAGCAACTTATGATTTTGGGGACTTCCTGGATCATAACTTCAGCTATGCTACATTAAATAACATTCACGCTCAGATGGATAAACTGATGCTTTATAAGGCCAGCACGAATAAGTTCCTGGGTGTTCCCATCAATAAATTCTCAGGATTAACCTGCTATATTCCATTCCAGAATGATGTTAACCTCAATTACTATAAGCGATTGCAATGGTACAGAGCCAGTGGCTTTAACATCCCAATTGAGCAGCAGTAATCGAGGTCGCTACAGGTGATAGGCCTTGAACCTGTTTTTGCGGCATTCCATTAGGGTCCATCCAAACATGCTCCCAATGGTGACCATCAAGATCGGCAAAGCTGTGCTGGTACATCCAACCGTAGTCGCTCGCCGGATTTGGTATAGTTGCGCCGGCAGCTTTGGCCTTCTCTACAATTGCATCTACCGCCTCTTTACTATCGGCAGACAAACAGATAGAGCACTCTACAGCCTTATGGGCATCTACAAT
The DNA here is from genome assembly GCF_026239695.1 of Pedobacter sp. MC2016-15. Taxonomy (GTDB): domain Bacteria; phylum Bacteroidota; class Bacteroidia; order Sphingobacteriales; family Sphingobacteriaceae; genus Pedobacter. The sequence goes on from NZ_JAPIVS010000006.1 coordinate 352,892, forward strand.
TTCTTTTGTTGTAAAGGTTTTAAAGAAAGGCACAGTCAGCAGCATGATATAAATGGTATCACTGATCACCATGCAGGTTGCTTTTTCATCAGTAAACTGAGGATTGAACGTGTAACCAAGTTCTGTAAAGAATGCTATAGATTTTTCCAGGGATTCTACCGGTAGATTTACAAAAATTTGAGTTGCCATATTGCTTTTCGGATTAAGTATATCCAAAGATAAAGCAATGGGATGCTATGGCTGATGTGTAAAAAAGACAACTTTAGGGGCTGATCGAGCCTTTTAAATAAAAAAAAGCAGCAGGCGATCTTATCTTTCCTACTGCCCCATTCTAACCAAAGAAATGATCTTTAGAACACATTCACTACAAGCTGAAGTGCTCCATAATTTTTTTCAGGATTAAACATCGCCGTTGCGGCAATCGGCATATGATGCTTAAACAACACCAGATCCTTATTAATAGTAACCCCGGTATTCACAATATTTGGCCTGTCTCCATAGAAGTTGGCCTGTCTGCCAAAGGCGAATCCGCCACCTACATAAACATGAAGTTCTGTAGTCCCATCTTTCCACAGCCTGTAATCCAGTTCAGAATAATTGGAATAACTATTCTTTACACCCCCGTCAGCTGTAGGATGCGTATCACGCCCCAGAATAATCGTTGCCCAGTTAATAGTTAACGGAAAAGAATCCCCAAACTTATAGCCTGCCCTTACATCTACAAAATGTGATGTACTTCTCGGATTATAGTTAAACAACCTCGCATTAGGGAAATCACTAAAGTTATTCACATCCCAGATGGAGAAACTGTAATTAGCCTTGGTATAACTGATATAGTAGTCAAACTCTGTATACTCCCCGTTAAAACTTGCACCGCCCCAGAAACCTACTGCCAGACTTTTATCTTTTGTCAGGTTATAGTGCATATCCACATCCGTGATAGGCGCATTGGAAACTTTAAATCCACGCCAGGTGTAAAGATTTCTCACCTGAAGACTGATATCAACTGGCGCTTCTTTCTTCATTTCAGTACTATCAATTTGATCAATCGCTTTCTCCTGAGCACTTCCGCTCAGGGCAAGGCACAGCCCTATGGTGGCCAGAAGGCCACCTTTAAAATATGTTTTCATCAGATTCTTGTTTTAAATTATCTGTTTGTCAAAAAGAGCTTAGACATGTAAATTCAGATAAAGCAGAGCTGCGATGCTCGTCCCAATAATTGGTCCCAGTACCGGGATCCAGGCATAAGCCCAGTCGCTCGTACCTTTGTTCTTAATAGGCAAAATTGCATGGATAATCCTCGGCCCAAGGTCGCGCACAGGATTTATTGCATATCCTGTAGTTCCACCCAGCGAAAGACCAATTACCCATACCAGCAAAGCTACGGGTACCGCACCTACGGAGCCTAAGCCTACAGGAGTTTTGCTTGGCGTAATTTCTGCACCGGTAATATAAAAGATGGTGAACAGGAGGACAAAAGCTCCTATGATCTCACTGGCAATATTAGAGGTGTAGTTACGCACTGCCGGCCCGGTAGAAAAAACCGCCAGGATGGAATCCGGGTTATTGGTTTTTTTGAAGTGATCAAAGTACATGATCCACACCAGGAAAGCACCGATAAAGGCACCGATAAACTGGGCACAGATATACGGCAGGACACTTGACCATGCAAACTTACCGGCAATCGCCAGTCCGAGCGTGATGGCGGGGTTAAAATGTGCGCCACTGTATGGCCCTGCAATAGTTACACCTACAAAGACCGCCAGGCCCCAAGCCGTGGTGATCACCATCCAGCCACTGTTATTTCCTTTGGTATCATTTAGTACAACGTTTGCTACAACGCCATTGCCGAGCAGTATCATGAACATGGTACCCAGCAATTCTGCTATAAAAGGTGACATAATATTTTCGATTTACGTGAAAAACTAAACTTATTCAGATTTAACAGACTTGTCACCCGTAGATTGTGCAGCATGAATAGCCTGTTTCCAACCTTTTACATGCTCTTTTATCGCAGCCTGATCTCCTGCCGGTTCAAACTCCTTCTCTGCTTTCCACAATTGCTGTATCTCTGCAATATCCTTCCAGAAACCAACTGCCAGTCCAGCCAGATAAGCAGCTCCCAGCGCTGTAGTTTCAGGTACCGTAGGACGGATTACTTTCACATTCAGCAAGTCAGACTGAAACTGCATCAGCAGGTTATTCGCCGTGGCACCACCGTCCACCCTCAGTTCTGTGATTTCCATTCCAGAATCTGCCTCCATCGCTTTTAGCACATCCATGGTTTGGTAACCGATAGATTCAAGTGCAGCACGTGCAATATGACCGGCAGTAGTGCCACGGCTCAAACCAATGATCGTACCCCTGACATCAGGTTTCCAGTAAGGAGCACCTAGGCCTGCAAATGCCGGAACAAAGTAAACCCCGTCAGTATCTTCAACACTCAAGGCAAGTCTCTCCACATCAGCAGAAGTTTTGATGATGCCCAGTCCATCGCGAAGCCATTGCACTACGGCCCCTGCAATAAAGATACTTCCTTCAAAGGCGTATTGGATTTTGCCATCTATTTTCCATCCCACAGTGGTCAGCAGGTTGTTTTTCGATTCGATAAACTCATCACCGATATTCATCAGCATGAAACATCCCGTACCATAGGTATTTTTAACCATTGCTTTGTCGATACACATCTGTCCGAACAGGGCGGCCGACTGATCTCCCGCGATTCCTGCAATAGGAATCTTGGAAGCAAAAATAGTTGTAGCCGTTTCCCCATAGATTTCACTGGATTGTTTTACTTCCGGAAGCATACTTTTAGGGATATCCAGGATAGAAAGCAACTCCTCATCCCACTCTTGTGTGATGATGTTAAACAGCATGGTACGACTGGCATTGGTGACATCAGTTACATGTACATGACCGCGGGTAAATTTCCATACCAGCCAGCTGTCTACAGTTCCAAATGCAAGCTCGCCTTTTTCTGCCTTCTCACGTGCCCCCTCGACATTGTCCAGTATCCATCTGATTTTAGTACCCGAAAAATAAGAGTCTATGACCAGGCCTGTTTTTTTGCGGATCGTATCCTCATGCCCCTGTGCTTTCAGTTCATCACAGAAATCAGCAGTACGGCGATCCTGCCATACAATCGCATTATATATAGGTTCACCAGTAGACCTGTCCCACACAATCGTCGTTTCACGCTGATTGGTAATTCCTATGGCTTTGATGTTTGTTCCGTTGATACCCAGTTTTACCGTCGCTTCTGCGGCGACACTCGCCTGGGTAGACCAGATTTCGTTCGGATCGTGCTCAACCCATCCTGAATGGGGAAATATTTGCTTAAATTCACGTTGCGCTACAGACCTAACCTGGCCTTTATGATCAAAAACAATAGCGCGAGAGCTGGTAGTACCTTGATCCAAGGCTAAAATGAAATCTTCCATAATGTTATATATACTTGGTTGTAAAAATTAAAGTGTTTAGGTTCTTTTGATTATGCCGGTAGCGGGTAAGGCTCCAGCAGGTATGTTTTAGCTAAGGCAATAAATGTATCTGTCTGTTCTTTTTCCCATTGTGCATCTTTCTTAAGTTCAGCAGCAATCAGGGCAGCAACTTTTGGTGCAACATCTATAGCCATACGCGCATCCAGGAATAATATTCTCACTCGTCTCGCCAGCACATCCTCCACCGTTCTCGCCATTTCATGTCTTACAGCCCAGACCACTTCTGCAGCAATATATTCAGCCCTCGGGTGTAATTTCTCCCCCCAGGCCTTATTTTCATTAACCAGCGCGAGTACTGCATCACGGTCAGATCCATATACATACAGGTGGTTGTTGCGGTCTACAATCGGTGTACTCCCATGTATAGGCAGATCTTTCGTCTTCACCGGTCTCTTTACCAGTTTACCCACCTCTATTGCTTTATTCACAGTATCCTCGGCCATCTTCCGGTAAGTGGTCCATTTACCGCCTGTGATCGTAATCAAACCTGAATCCGATACAAATATCTTGTGGCTTCTTGAAATCTCTTTGGTTTTTTCAGAGCCACCCTGAGGAGCTGCCAAAGGGCGCAAACCGGCAAACATGCTGAGTACATCTTTACGCGCCGGCGCCTTCACCAGGTACTGGTCAGCTGTACGCATGATAAATTCTATCTCTTCATCTAAAGCCAGAGGCTCCAGGCTATGCTGGGTTAATGGCGTGTCAGTAGTTCCTATGACAAGTTTATCATGCCATGGCACTGCAAAAAGCACACGACCGTCAGATGTCTTCGGAATCATCAACGCATCTTCCGCAGGCATGAATGACATATCCACCACCAGGTGAATACCCTGACTTGGACGCAACATTGCCCTGTTTCCAGGTTTATCCATTTGCAGGATTTCATCTGCAAATACGCCGGTAGCATTGATCACAGTTTTACCTTTTACAGTATAACTGGTACCGGTTTCAGTGTCAGTCGTTACTACTCCGGCAACCCTGCCTTGTGCGTCTTTCACCAGATTAGTTACCTTAAAATAATTCAGCACAGTAGCCCCTTGTTCCAGGGAAGTCTGTGCAATATTGACGGCCAGTCTCGAATCATCAAATTGTCCGTCATGATAAACCACACCACCATACAAACCTTTCTGCTGTATAGTAGGGAGCCTGCGTGCCACTTCTTTTTTAGAGATATGTTTAGCTCTTCCAAATCCCCATTTACCAGCCAGAAGGTCATACAGCGTCAAGCCTATCGTATAGAAAATACCACCCCACCATTCATAGTTAGGAATAATAAAAGATTCATTTTTCACAAGGTGAGCTGCATTTTTGAGCATCAAGCCACGTTCATGCAAAGCTTCAACTACCAGGCCGACATCGCCCTGAGCAAGATACCTTACCCCACCATGAGCAAGTTTGGTACTGCGGCTGGATGTTCCCTTTGCAAAATCGATTTGTTCAAGTAACAAAGTTTTATAACCGCGGGATGCTGCATCCAGGGCTGTTCCCAGACCCGTGGCACCACCACCAACAATAATCACATCCCAAACTGTGTTGGAATCTGCCAAGCCTTCAATTATTTTATTTCTCTCGTTACTCATCATGTTCGTAAAATTTAGATGTTCAACTTCCGTTTCACTAATCGAAGTTACAAAACAAAACATTTCAAAACAAATAAAAATAATACAAAACAAAAGAATTATAATTAACGCCCTAAATTTAGTTGTAAACCCCATATTTGTATGAACAACGAAACCTGAAAACGAAACAAATCGAAAGTATATTCAGAATTTTAGTAAACCAATTTGTGTAATTATCGTCCGCACTTAAAGCATTATTGTTATTTTAGAGGCGATAACCAGATATTTCAGCTACCAAAAAAATGAAAAGTATCACCGAAAGACATCGTATCATTTTAAAAATCCTGGGAGAAAACGATCATGTGAATGTGCAGCAGCTCAGTTCCGAAATGAAGGTCTCCGAGGTAACTATACGCAAAGACCTCAAACTTCTCGAAGATAAAAACCTGCTGTTCCGCACCCACGGAGGCGCATCAAAAGTAAATCCATACACCAATGATAAACCAGTCGCTGTAAAGGAGAGGCTCAATGCCGAGGAAAAACAAGTGATTGCAAAAGCAGCGGCCGCCATGATTGGCGATAGTGATTCTATCATCATTGCTTCTGGAACCAGCATGCTGGCGCTGGCAAGGGCGATCAATACCGAAGTACGACTTACAGTTATTACTTCAGCTCTCAATGTTGCCCTCGAATTATCGCACCATCCTAATGTGGAAGTATTGCAACTGGGTGGACAACTCAGACAAAACTCATCTTCTGTGATGGGCCCTTACGCAGAGCAGATACTGGCAGATATCTCATGTGGTATGCTTTTTCTGGGCGTGGATGGTATAGATATGGAGCTTGGTCTTACCACCACCAGCCTGATGGAAGCCCGGCTCAATCAAAAAATGATGGATGCCGCACAAATCACCGTAGTGCTGGCAGACAGTTCCAAGTTTGGCAAAAGGGGGCTTGGAAAAATCTGTCCGCTCGACCAGATCCAGCATATCATAACTGATAGCGGAATATCTCCTGAGCTTGTCAATCAGCTGGAAGAAAAAGGAATAAATGTAACAATAGTACAAAAATAACGATTCGGTTTACTTTGCATTTAGCATAACCGAAGCACTTTTTAAACCTTTTGCAGTTACAGTAAGCGTTATCCTTCCCGGAGTATTGCCGGATTGAACTGTGGTCACCAGCATTCCCTGGAAGGCTTTCATATGGGGAAGATGGAAGAGCTCCAGACTTGAGGCATCGCCATTGGCGCTAACTTTGAATTTACCGGCACCTGTAACTTTGAAATTAAGCTCATTTGCTGCATCAGGACAAAGATTACCATCTTTGTCCACTACTTTAACGGTTACATAACTCAGATCGGTGCCATCCGCACTTAGTTCAGTCCTGTCGGCCTCCAGCAACAGGTGATCTGGCTTGCCGGCAGTCTTCACTTTTTCCTCAGCAACAGTTTTCCCCTCTATATCAAAAGCAACCACCTTTATTACACCCGGTTCATATTTCACGTCATTCCACATCAGACGGTATCTGCTTGTATTGGAACTATTATTTTTAACCTGTTTACCCATACTTTTCCCGTTCACAAAAAGCTCTGCCGAAGGATAGTTAGTGTAAACAAAAACCGGAGTTAACTGCCCCTCCCTACCCGGGAATGTCCAGTGCGGCAGAATATGCAGGGTAGGTTTTTCAGTATTCCATTTACTGCGATACAGGTAAAACCTGTCCTTTGGCAATCCTGCCAGATCAAGGATACCAAAATAAGAACTATGTGAAGGCCATTTCTCGTCATATGGAGTTGGTTCACCCAAATAATCAAAGCCAGTCCACACAAACTCACCAAGCACATAATCGAGATCATCCTGTTTTACAAATTCATCATCCGGAATCTGTGACCAGCTACAGGACTCTAAGTCGTACGACGAACTTTGATTATCATCGTACACTTTGTTCTTAAACATTTGTACCGGAAACTTATACACCCCTCTCGAACTTACCGTTGATGCTGTTTCTGTACCCAGGATAAAACCTTGAGGCAATCTGGTATTGGCTTCTTCATATCTCGCAGGCTTATAATTGAAGCCGGGAATATCTACTGCAGACGCAAAGTTATTGTTCAGCGCATTATCAATCCTGTCCATCCCGATAGTTACCGGCCTTGTCGGATCTTCCCTGTGGCAAATATCCTGTAAAAATGTCACCAGCTTATTTCCATTTACTGCTCCCTGGTCGGGCACTTCATTACCAATACTCCACATCACTACAGAAGGATTATTCCTGTCGCGGTGGATCATATTTACCATATCTTTTTCTGCCCATTCATCAAACAGACGACTATAACCATTCTTTACTTTCGGGCTCTTCCATTCATCAAAGGATTCTACCATCAGCATAAATCCCATCTCGTCACATAATTTTACCAGTTCTGGTGCAGGCATATTGTGAGAGGTCCTGATCGCATCACAACCCATATCTTTCAATAGAGTTAACTGACGCCTCAGAGCAGCTACATTCACAGCGGCACCCAGAGGACCGAGATCATGGTGGTTACACACTCCTTTAAATTTTCTGTAAGTGCCGTTAAGCGAAAATCCCTTTTTTGGCTCAAATTTGATGCTGCGAATACCAAAGGTCGTGGTATACTCATCTTTTAGCGTCTCACCGTCGTAAAGCCTGGAAACAGCAGTGTACAAATGAGGGGTTTCAGGTGACCATAATGCAGGGGTATTGACAATCAGTTGCTGCTCAAATTCATTGCCATCAGTAGGAGACAATGCAGAATTGGATGATCCAACGGTCTTTCCTGCTGCATCTTTAATCTCCGTCGCTAGCCGCAGGGCAGACTGTCCACTGTTCACACCATCAATTTTAGCTTTCAGCAGTACCTTCGCAAATTTGGAATTGATGACAGGAGTAGTGATGTATGTTCCCCACACAGGGATATGGATCTCATCAGTAATGAGCAGGTGTACATTTCGGTATAAGCCAGCACCGGGATACCATCTGGAGGCTTCAGGAAGATTTTCCAATCGTACTGCAAGCTTGTTTTCCATACCTGGCTTTAGAAAGGAAGTAATATCTACAGAGAAAGAGTTGTACCCATACGTCCAGTGCCCGGCTTCCTCTCCATTAATATAAATAGTAGGGTAGCTCATTGCACCATCAAACAGCAGCACTGCCCGCTGACCTTTCTTAAAAGAGATTTCGGTAAGCAATCTGCTATACCAACCTACGCCAATAAATGGCAAACCACCTGTCCGTCCTGCCTTTAAGCTTTTAGCTTTCTCCCCATTTTGTTCAATCTGTACATTTTGTACATCATTATTACCGTTAAATGGCCCTTTAATCGCCCAGTCATGCGGAATACTTACAGTTTCCCAATCTTTATCATTAACCCTGACAATGCCATCATGTTTAATATCACCTTTTGTAAATTTCCAGTTATTCTGCAGCAGAAATTCCTTGCGACTTTGAGCAAATAAAGAAACAGACTGGAATAAATAAAATATAAAAGCAAGACATACTATTGTTCTTGCAGAAGTGGATCTCAGGAGACTTGACATTGCGCTGTAAGGATAAATATTTGGATAAGAATTTAATGCAAGATATTAAAATACCTCAAAAGAGCGATCACACATTAGCAAATAATGTAATTTTTACGATACCATACAGCTTGTCGTTTAGAACTACAAAGATTAATCGTATTATAATGGGTATGAAATCAAAAATCCTAAGCCTGTTATTAACAACAGGTATTACATCCTGTGTGTATGCACAGGATAATTTAAAGTATCAGCTACCACCAAAAAGTATTGTCGACCTTGTTGATGCCCCTTCCAACCCAACGACAGAGTTTAATAAAGATGGAAGCCTCATGCTAATATTAAAAGCACCGGGTTATGCTTCCATGCAACATGTTGCGCAGCCCGTGATTGGTGTTGCTGGAATAAAGATTAATCCTGCCAATAATTCTACGGAATCTGAAGTAGCTGGTGTCTATGAGAGCATCATGCTCAAGGATATCAAAACAGGGAAAGAGTCGGCACTTCAAGGTCTCCCTGAAAAATACAGGATTTCAAATATCTCCTGGAGTCCCGATGGGAAATACTTTGCCTTTACCAATAATGATATGAAAGGTGTAGAATTATGGTATGCAGACGCAAAAACCTTACAGGCTAAAAAACTATCGAATGAGTTTTTAAATGATGCTTTCGGTGTAACCCTGCAATGGAATCCCGATAGTAAACATATTCTGGCACAGTTTATAATTTCCTCACGCGGACAGCAACCAGTAGAAAGTATCGTACCCACGGGACCAGTTGTACAGGAAAATTTAGGTGTGGTTACGCCTTCAAGAACCTACCAGTACCTACTGCAAAATCCTTATGACGAAAGTTTGATGGAGTACTTCCTTACTTCCCAACTGAAATCTGTAGACCTTAGCGGCAATGCAACTGACATCAGTGTACCAAAAATCTATAGCAAAGTTGCCTATTCTCCAAACGGTAAGTACCTAATGGTACAAACCGTTCAGAAACCTTATTCTTATCTGGTTCCGATCAACTATTTTCCGCTCAACACAGATATTCTGGATGCATCAGGTAAATTGGTCAAAGCATTATACCAGGCTCCCCTTGCTGATAAACTACCAACAGGATTTGACGTGGTTGCAACGGGACCACGCGCCTATGAATGGAGAGCCGATGCCCCTGAAACACTTGCCTGGGCAGAAGCCCAGGATGAGGGAAACCCAAAAAACAATACACCTTTTCATGATGCATTGTTTACCCTGAAAGCGCCGTTTAAAGCTGCTCCCAAAAAAATATTCCTCATCGCTTCCAGATATAGCGGCGTAGAATGGGGCAATGAAAAATACGCTATTGTGAAAGAACGCTCCCGTAAAACAAGGATGACAAAACTGACAGTGATCAATCCTGAAAACGGGAAAGTCGTTAAAGCAATGCCAGGTACATCATCAGAAAATGCCTATATCGATCCCGGACGTTTTGTACATACCTCACATCGTTTGCTGTTTGACAAGGGAACCCGTCCTGTTGTTTTCACGATAGGCAACGGCGCATCCCCTCAGGGCGACCGTCCATTTATCATGAAATGGGATCTTATATCAAATAAACAAGATACACTCTTCAAATCAAAGGCTCCCTTTTATGAAGAACCTGTGTTCTTCAACAATACTGGCACTGTATACATTTCGAAAGAGTCAGCAGAAGAAACACCTAACATCTATGCTGTAAGTCTTCAAGACAGGACTGAAAAGAAAATTACGGATTTTGCAGATCCCTACCCTTCCCTCAAAGGTGTTCAGAAAACCTTATTATCGTATCCTCGTAAAGATGGAATTAAACTGTCTGCAACCTTGTACTTGCCTAAGGATTATAAAAAAGAAGACGGGCCATTACCAGTGCTGATCTGGGCGTATCCAAGGGAATTTAAAAGCCTGAGTGCTGCCGGAGAGGTGAAAGGCTCTCCCTACCGATTTACCAGACTTGCCTTCCGTTCCCCTGTATACTGGGTAACGCGGGGTTATGCGATATTGGATAATGCTGATATGCCAGTAGTTGGTGAAGGCAAAAATGAGCCTAACGATACTTTCCTGGAGCAAATAGAGGATAACGCTCAATCACTCATCAATTATGTGGTTAACATGGGAGTAGCTGACAGGAAACGGATCGCTGTCGGCGGACATTCATACGGAGCATTCATGACTGCGAATTTACTCGCACATACGGATTTGTTTGCTGCAGGCATCGCACGTAGTGGAGCTTATAACCGTACCTTAACACCTTTTGGTTTCCAGGGGGAGGAAAGAACTTTCTGGGAAGTACCAGAAGTTTATAACAAAATGGCTCCCTTTAATTTCGCCAATAAGATCAAGACGCCTATATTGTTAACCCACGGCATTGATGATGATAACTCTGGAACTTTTCCTATTCAAAGTGAAAGGTTATATAGTGCTATTAAAGGACATGGCGGAACCGTAAGACTGGTAATGTTGCCTAAAGAATTTCATGGATACAGAAGCCGTGAATCAGTTATGCATACCTTCTGGGAACAGGATAGATGGTTAGAGACATACGTGAAGAATAAAAAGTAATACTGAATATTTGATACAAGGCCCCGATCGTTAACCAATCGGGGCCTTTTTATGGATGCTATTTACATTTAAGACCATCAATCTAACCTAAATGAGCTATCTGAACTATTCCGCGACCGCGATAGCAAGCAGATTTTAGCTA
>NZ_JAPIVS010000007.1 GCF_026239695.1 Pedobacter sp. MC2016-15
GCCCTAAGTTCTTTCGGAGCAAAAGCAAAAGCTGCGATTCCCGCTCGGTCAATATCTTGCGGTCTGAGGGACCGATAAGCAGCAGTTCTTTGGGATAAAAACGATAGAGCCCAATCTCGTAAGATTCCGGCTCCGGTGTTTTCAGCGAAGACCTTTTGAGGATATTTTTCACCCGCAGCACCAATTCGTCGGCATCAAATGGTTTGATAATATAGTCATCAGCCCCCAGTTTAAGGCCCTTCATCACATCTTCCTTCAGTTTACGTGCAGTAATAAAAAGAAAGGGCATTTGAGGATATCCTTTAGCAACCCAGGCGGCAAAGGTAAAACCATCCTCTACCGGCATCATCACGTCGGTGAGGATAATATCAAACGCCATTTCCTGAAGAGCTATCCGGGCTTCCTGTCCATTTACCCTTAGCTCCACGGAAAACCCATTAAGCTCTAGATACTGTTTCAGTAAGGGACCAAGATCCTGATCGTCTTCTACGATAAGTACAGATGAACTCATGCAAATGCTAAATAAATGCTAAATATACTTCCTTGAGGCGAAGAGTTCGTTAACCGGAGGTCGCCTCCGATACTTTTTACCGACTGCCTGCTCAAATAAAGGCCCAATCCCAAACCCTGTACGGAGTGCACATAGTGTTGGGGTACACGGAAAAACTTCCCGAACAGATACTCCTGATAAACCCGGTCAATGCCGATGCCCTTATCAATCACATCGATACGGAACATATCACGTTCTTTCTCACCGCTGATCTGTATCAAAGAACCTGCTGCAGAATACTTCTGTGCATTGTCTACCAGGTTATCTATCGCAGCTTCAATCAATCCCGCAGAACCTATGACATCACAGGATCCTGACCCTGCAAAGACCTGTAATTCATGATTGTTTGATAGCGTTGATTTCTGGTAATTGTGCAGCAGCGCTATGATATCGACCCGTTCCGTATTTAATTTTTCCCTGATGACAGAGCTTTCCAGTACGCGTTCAACCGTAGTATTTAATTTTCTATGCTGACGCTCCAGATTTTGTATGAGTTCCTTCTGTTTAACAGAATCTTCTGCATACACGGGCAAATTGAGCGTCTTAAAGGCGATAGCCATCGAACTCAGCGGGGTTTTCAATTCATGTGTGATATTGTTGACCAGATCTTCTCTCAGCTCCGTTATCTTTCTTTGCCGTTGTGCCGAGCGAATTACCTTAAAAAATACGATCACCACGGCCCCAAGTAGTAAAAGGGAAAGAGATCCAACAAGCACCATTTGTTTTAGAATTGATATTGGCATAGCGGGTACTTCCAGGTAGATCAGGTTATCGTAGGCGGTCGCAATTGTGTTGTCGCCTGTATGGTCTGTGGTACCATTATTTTGGCCTAAAAATATCATCTGGTAACCTTCGCGTGCCAGTTTCCTCAGACGTGATCTTTGATCAGGTATGTTCAGATCAATGATCGTCCGGCCCTGTGATTTTATCTTAATGGCCGCGTAGCCGGTTTGATAGGAAACACCTTTGATCAGTTCATCCTCCCTTGCCCTGTCAGCCAGCAGGCTATTCAGATTTTGCGATACTTCTTTGTCTTTCGCACTCAAAAACCGCTCGAAACCTATCCGGTCAAGTTTGCCCGCACGAACCATCTCTGCAACATCTGTGAGGTTGGTAAAGTAACGTTTTTGAATCTTCTGAAATGCGGAGTCATTGTACAATTTCAGTACCGAGGCCTGTACCTGGCTATGATAGTTGGTAAGGTTGAGCTGCAAAGTATTATTCAATAAATAACACTGAACGGACACTAATCCTGAAAGGATGATTAAACATACAAAGATCAGCAGCTTAAAGCGCCCCTTATTTTCCATGAAGCAAAATTAATCATTAATGATCCTTGCGACGAGGATATAAGGATCATTAACACTTCATTAACTATCCATTAACCATTTCCGGGTGGAAGCTAAGCGAGATTTGCATCATGATATTGAAACGAAAACACATGATGCTGGTCACTATGCTGACGGTATCAATGGCACTTTATGGTTATGGACAACAAATGCCAAAAGCCGACCGCGGCATTCATTTAAGCGGCGATACGATCAGTTTGCATTTCACTGTTTACAAGTATTTCCCATTCATTACAGCGGACATCAATGGTGTTAAAGGGAAACTGTTGTTTGATACGGGTGCGGGCATGGATCTTGAACTTGATGATAAAGTCCTTGATTTAAAAAATGGTAAACCAAAGGGGCGCGGATTTGTTGGCAGTGGCCAGGCATTCAGCGTAAGCCTTTACGATACGATCAGTCATATCAGCCTGGATAATGGACGTTTAACTTACACTGATGCCGGTCCTGTAGGTGGCCACGATTTCAGTTACATGAATAAGATCACCACGGATATATTAGGATTGATAGGCTATAACTTCTTCAAAGGTTATCTGTTTAAGCTGGATTATAAAGCAAGCCTGATCACTTTTTATAAAAACACACCGCAACGTTCAGCAAACAAGGATTTCTTGACAAACGAAACGTTAGTGGCGGTACTCGATTTTGAAACCAGAAAACTGATCAACCACCCGGTCATCAGGAGAATATCCGGCAATGATACCCTGGCTATAGCATTTGACACAGGGCAGTTGGGATCCCTGGCCTTGTCGCCGGACATGAAAAAGGATTGGTCTGATAAAGGAAAATTGATCACAAAAGGAGAGGATAGAATAGCCGAAATACGATCATTCCAGCTCCCGGGCCTCGCAGATCCGCTGTCCTTTAAAACTATTTTGTATTCCCAGCAGGCTGCGTCAGGGGCTAACAAAGCTATCGGCATCACCGAACAGAATACCATCGATCTGGGCTATAGCTTCCTTACTCAGTACAAGACCGTGTGGGACTTCGACAACAAGAAGATATATCTTCTCAAACCATAATACAGGCCTCCAAAATTTAAATGAATACAATCCCCCATTAAACATACAAAATGAAAAAGATCATAGTAAAATTGCTGTTGGCAGCCCTGGTTCTTACCTTAACTAATACCGTAATTGCTCAGGTTCCGTCAATGCCCGAAAATCATGAACTTCCGGAATTCCACTTAACAGAAGATACCTGCAGTATTAATTTTCTGGATCACGCCCGTTACATCTTTATTGAAGGGAGCATCGGAAAGACCAAAGGAAAATTTATGTTCGATACAGGTTCACAGACTAGCCTGGCAATAAACCGGCTTTTTGTGGAAACGAAAGGAGGCAAAAAGATAGGAACAGGATTTAACGGCTCCGGAGAAAATTATGATGTATTCAGGTTAGATACGGTGCGTGATATTAATGTCGGTAATCGTTTATCTTTTGATATTTGCGGCCCTGTTGAAGCAAACGAGCAAAAAGGGATTCATGAACATTTGGAACCACAATTTCTTGGTTTGATTGGTTACGATTTCTTCAAAGGTTATGTGATGAAAGTGGATTACCGCAATCACCGCTTAACTTTTTATAAGAATACAGAAACCCGGAATAAAAACCAGGATTTTTTGAAAGGCGAGAAACTGATTACCGTGATTAATCTGAAAGCCAGCCTGCTACCGAATCACCCGCTTACAGACCTTCAAATTAACGGAGTAAGTGTTGATGCTGGATTTGACACTGGTACACCAGGAGTGCTCTATCCTACAGATAGCTTTAAAGAGGAACTTTCAAAAAAAGGAATATTAGGCGAAAAGGATAAAGAAAGCGAAACCACATTAAAAAACCTTGAATTTGCAAATGGCTATAAAGGTTACAGTGAACAGATCCACATCCTTACACCAGAGCAAGGCATGGGCATCAGAAAAGCCATTGGCTTTCAGACTGAGAACATGCTTGAGTTAGGCCACGGTTTCCTTGCCCAATATAAGACCGTTTGGGATATACAAAACAAGAAACTGTATCTTTTACAAAGGTAGTTCAATCAACTCATGAGTGTAAATTGGAGGTCACAATTTGTGACCTCCAATTTAAAGTCCGTCGTGATAAAACGTATTTAGTTACTAACCAAAAACCCCAATCGCAATTTCTTAAGCAACCCTATCAATAAAACACAAACAGCACAGATCCCTATTGTTGAAATCAATGGACATACAACTGATGCTAAAGGAAAATGAAAAACCACTCCGCTTTGCATGATTAAAGGCGACAGGCAAAGAATAACCAAAGGATTCAAACAAAATATCCCTAAAGTCTGATTAGCCATTGACTGAACCAATCTCCCGAATGCTGCGGGCAGTTCTGCATAGGTTGGTCCTGAGTTAACCGCACTCGTGAGTAGCAGGGTACAGATAAATACGCTGGGCAGCATGTATACATTTTCTAGTCCCGGTTTCAGATATAGAATCTCAGCAAGGATCAGCAGAGGTGAAAGCCATATCAAAACTGGAGGTAAAGAGATATTGATGATATTTTTATGTGCATGGAGAATACCTACGATCATATAAGGCAGCCAGTAAACAAAAGGGCGGTAACTCAATTTTTCCATCACTCCATGTTCAAACCAGCTGGTATAGGAAATCAGCGCATAAAAGCCGATTGACAAAAGAATAATGACAGAAGTGAATTTTGATAAGACCGGAGTTATTTTCCGTATGATATTAAACAAGATGATCAGCTGAAATAAAATGATAAAGTAATACTGTCCGGACCAGCCATAGCCCACCCAATGTTTGGTGATCAAACTTTTAACCGTTAGCGTACTAAAGTCTGCAGTTAGCAGTAGATACACAACAGACCAGACAAAAAATGGTATAAAAAGCTGGTAAAGCCGCTTGAACGCATTACCGTCACCTCTTTTGATAAAGCTCTTTTCTGAAAAATAAGCCCACAGATAAATAAAAACCGGTACACAAAATCTAAATAGATTTTGGATAAACTCCACCTGCGTTTTACTGAAATCTATTGCGGAAGCACTAAAGGGAAGGAGATGAGAGCCATGAATAAAAACAACAGCAAAAATTGATAAAGATTTGAGAATGTCTGCGTTGGCATTTCTCTGGTTTGGAGCGCTGTTTTTTTTGATATCCATCTTACAACAAATTGTAGTACAATTACAGGTTGTCAAGTTACATAAATATCTTTGAAGGATTAGCTGATGTATTAAATGTAATTTATATTTAACATTTAAAAACAGCGAGCTGCCAGTGGTAACAGCTATCTAGTCAGATTCTTTTTTTCTGGAATACTTGATATAAACCTTTGAGTAACAATGATTACACCTGTATCTTTTGATATTCTTGAAAAACAGGACATATTTCACAAAGGGATCTCTGGGCACTCTGGTATCCAGTAGCCCGATTTTGCATTTGGGACAGCGATGGTAATTCCTGGATCGATAAACCCAGTTCTGATCAGGTTTATCGGTGAGCGCTATTTTCATTTATAATGACAACATTAATATCGGGTCAAATATACGACGTGTTGCCAGTTATTTAATTAGTTGTAGGTATACTTGATATTTTTGTGCTTTTTGTCCTAAGTAACAAAAATGTGGGAATAATAACGGTTAAAGGCCGATTTGCCGGAATAGAGCTACAAGTTGTAACGAAGATTTTACCCAGGAAAATTCTTTGAGACGCTCATTACCTTTACGAATCATCTCATTTCGCAGAATTTCATCATCCAGTAACATCTTCATCTTGCTACACATATTACTGATATTGAACGGGTCGAATGTTAAAACTGCATCCCCACCTACTTCAGGTAAAGAGGTATTGTCAGCAACCAGAACCGGTAACTGATAGTCAAAAGCCTCCAGAATTGGAATCCCAAAACCCTCATTGGTAGAAGGGAAGACATACATCAATGCCCCGGAATAGATGGTTGCCAGTTCGTTGTCGCTAAGGTACCCGGTTAAGATGATCTCATTTTCCAGGCCTGTCTCAGAAATGGCATCCAGAATCGCCTGCTGATCGTTACTGTCTTTGCTGGCATTGGAAGGACCTGCAAGAACCAGTTTGACCGGACTATCCGTAGTCGATTTCAATTCCTTAAACGCATGAATCAGCGCAGGGATATTTTTGCGCTTAAACATAGATCCCACATGCAGAACGTAATTTTTGCGCTCAATCCCAAAACGACCCAAAATATCAGTCTCTTCATGTACCTTCATCGTTTTTGGTCCTTCGTACACAACTTTAAGCTGCGATAAGGGGATGCCGGTATAATGATGTATCTGCTGTTGCGCATACGTTGATGGCGTAACGATAAAAGCGGATCGCTTCGCTGCGGGAATAGCCGTCAGGTGATAAAGTTTGAGCCAGAGTTTGCCGTAATGTTCAGGATTTTCAAAGAAAAACGCATCATGAAATACGGGGACAGTCTCAAAACCAAGCCGCATCAGCGGCACAAAGTTATCTGTACAAAACAGAACATTACAACCGTTAAAATATGCTTTTAATGGCAGCGTAACCTGTTTCCAGAACTGGTAATTGAAATGTTCCACGTATTTGCCAAGTTTAGAACTACCCTTGTAAACCGGGAGCGACGTATCCAGAAACTTAAAGCTCAGCTGATCGTTTGAGATCTCCCTGAAAGCTTTACAAAACTCCTCCAGATACGTTTTTGTACCCGTTTTGGCGAGTTTCAGGTCCCTGATGTCAACCCCGATAACTAATGGCTTACTCATAGATCTGCAATGCGGTTTTTGATCACTTTTGCCGGAATACCTGCAGCGACAGAATTATCCGGGATCGACTTATTCACCACGCTCCCTGCAGCAATGACACAGCCTTTTCCGATGACTACACCGTCAAGAATGCTCACCCCGCCACCGATCCAGCAATTGTCCCCAATCTCTACACCAATACGTGTTACGCCCTGGCCCTTGATCGTCTGATCAGGAGCACTGAAGTTATGGTTTTCGGAGAAGATCTTCACCTCCGGACCGAAGATCACCTCATTGCCAATCTTGATTCCGCCCTGTCCGGAGAAGTACGCACGCGCACTGATGCCGGTGCCATTTCCGATGGTAATTCCTGTGCCTTTCTGAGCAATAACACCCGTGCAGAAAAGGATAGAGTCGCGCGCAATAGATACATTATCCCCCAGGATGATCCCATTATCTGATAGTGCATTGATATATACATTATCTTCCAGGATCGTATTCCTGCCGGTGCTCAATTGATAAGCATGACTAATCTTTACATCTGTACCCAGAAAAAGCATCCCCTTGGAACTCTTTAAAAAAGGCTTTTTCAGCAGACCTCTGATCACTTGCGCAAACCTGCGGTTTGACACCACAGCAAGGTCTCTGACAGTATATTTACTCTCCCATTTATAGTTGGGATCATTCTTCAGTTTTCGGATTATCTTTTCAAGTAGCATAAATCACCTCCCGCTTGCTTTTATACTGCATCACGATATTTATCAATAAGCCTGAGAAGAACCAGTTCATGTAAGAAATATACGAAGAGGACTCCACTTCTGAGGTGAGCAGAGGAATAAATAATCCAACTTTAAACAGCAGCACCATCATACAAACCATTCTTTCCCTGCCCTTCAGCTTCGGCAGCCAGCGCAAACTTGTCCTGATCAGCGAGATGTAAGCGACCAGATAAAATAATAAGACCAGCACACCGCCCTGTACACCGATGATAATATATTGATTTTCTCCACCGGTAGTTTCTCCCAGAGATCCGCCGACCCTTCCGGATGTTCCCAATCCCAGACCTAGAGGGTGGCTGATCATCGATTCAATACCCTGCACCCATTCTACCACGTGACCGATACTGGAAGGATTACTGAAATTGAGTGTATTGATGACCACCTCTGTGATCCCGCTGGCTTTATCTTCAAAACTGCTGATGATATAAATGATATATAAAGCAACGGCTGCAAAACCCAGGTGGATTGTATTAGTGATATATTTCTTCTTCGTCAGCAGTGCGTAGACATAGATCATGATAAAGTAACTCACAAAAGGCGCCCTGGATAAGGCAAATGAGATACAGGCAAAACTCGCTGCCAGTGCAAGCAGGCCGGTAATCCCGGGCTTGAACTTGTTATCATCCCTGGTATATAACGCTCCAATAACCGCCAGGGCCAGTAGGGTGGCTGCGGCATTTTCCAGCGGGTTGGCAAAGAAACTTGCAAAGCGCTTAAAGCCCCCCTCAGACTCGAAAGTCCAGCTTAATCCATAGTTTCCTGAAGGCTCAAAGTTGAAGAAGTAATAACTGTACTCGGCATAACCCGTCATCGTTTGCAGGTGCCGGTTAAGCAATACTTCCATACAAATCACGGCCCCTGCGGCAATGGTGAGCAGAACGATGAAGTTGAAGTACTTGGTGATATACATCTTTGTGATGTCTGAGAAGCGCCCCGCAAAATAAACAATCACAAAGAACGACATACTTTTTAGTGCGATCAGTCGGTTGACCAGACTCTGTTCACCAATAGGTAGTAGTGCCAGTATAAAAGTGTAACACAGAAAGGCAAAGATCAGATGATCAATAAGGTGAAATCTGGGCTTCTTTCGGAGACTAAACAGGTTGATCACCAACACAGTGAGCATGATCCCTTCCTTGAAAAACTGGAAGGCTGGTATTACATTTCTGAGGCCGATCAAAAAGGCCACGGACATAGCCGTAGAGTACATGGAAAGCCCGAAAATGATAAACAACAGAAAGCTGTCGGTCTTACCCCTGATGATCTCTTTTAATGCAATTACAAAAGAAAATAAAAATATAATTGGAAAGATAATCATAGCATCCTATTTGCCAGCCGGCGTTAAATCAGGCCAAATTACCTTTTCTGGTGTAAAAAATCCATCTTTCAGCCCATTAAATAAAAGCGATGCTTTTTTTCTTCGTCCGCGGAGCAGAAAATAAGACATCAGTGCTGCGTAATAAGGCAGGTAGTATAAAAACATGAAGGGATAGAAAACAGGCTTGCCAAATCTTCTGAGAAACCAGATCCTGTTCCTGCTCACGTAGTAGTGAATCACCGGACTCAGGGTACCTTCTTTTTCTTTGGTTGCCAGCTGACCCGAGGCGCCTGCCTCGTGATACAATTTCTGTCCGGGCAGATAATGCAGCTCGTGACCGCCATCCCTGATCCTGAATGAAAGCTCTACATCCTCGTCGTAAAGAAAAAACTGTTTATTAAATATACCTGTTTGCTTCAACACTTCATTTCGCACCAGCATGCAACAGCCCGTAAGCCATTTCGCTTTAACAAATGAAGTCGTATCCGGATACTGCTTTTTGCTGGAGAACAATTTTCCGAATAAGGAATAATAGCCTCCTCTTCCATTCCAGATCTCAGATCTTTTGTGCATCCAGTAGATGGCAGGTTGTACCGCTGCTGCGGCAGGTTGTTGCTCCAGGTGGTCCATTAATGCGCTCACCAGATCGCTGTCCACTTCAGTATCATTGTTGATGATCAGTGAATAGGTATATCCCTTTTCTATGCTATATATGATAGCCCTGTTGTTCCCTTCGGCAAAACCCAGGTTTTCCTGGTTGTCTAAATAGATCAGGTCCGGGAATTGGGATTGGAAAAGTTCTAGCGAACCATCTGTAGATCCATTGTCGGCCACAATAATATCAAAATGAGCTGTATTGCAGTATTTCAGCAAAGAAGAAATGCAGTTCAACGTATGTTGGGGAGTGTTCCAGTTTAATATTAAAAGTGCAACAGGTTTTTGCATATCTTAGCGCTAAGGTCGGCAAATTCTCCCAATTGGGCAAGTTTGACAACCGTAAAGGCTCTTGCAAAAACCGGCCGGCAGCTTATGGCAGATATTTTGTGTCTGCTTTTACTAAATTATACGTGAATGTTTTCATTTTTTCAGAAGAAAAATAAAGTAAGTGATATAGAATGGCTGGGGATTGATATCCATTCCCATCTTTTGCCGGGAATAGATGATGGTGCAAAGACCATGGAAGATTCCCTGAAATACATCCATCGTCTGCAGGAGCTGGGATTCTCAAAATTGATCTGTACCCCGCATATTTACAGCGATATCTATCCCAATACACCGGAAACGATCCTGCCGGTGCTTCAATCTGTGCAGCAGCAGGTTAAATCTGCAGGAATAACTGTAGAGCTGGGAGCCGCTGCGGAGTACATGGCCCAGAGTGATTTTGTTGCAGCCGAAGGATTACTGACCTTATCAGGAAATTATATTCTGATAGAAATGTCTTACCTCGTAGAAACTCCAAACATTGAACAGATCATATTTGATCTGCAGGTGAAGGGGTATCAGGTTATACTGGCACATCCTGAACGGTACAACTTTTATCATAAACTTCCAGAACGGTACCAGCGGCTGAAAGATAGCGGGTGCCTCATGCAGATGAACCTGCTCTCGGTGCTGGGCTATTACGGCAAGAGTGTACAGATTATTGCAGAAAACCTGTTGCAAAAGAATTTCTATGATCTTGCCGGTACAGACCTGCACCATGACAGGCACCTGGCCTCCCTTTCTTCAGCAGTAACTGATGGTACGCTGTATAAGAAAATCGGAGATTACGGCTTCAGGAACAAAGAGATTTTTGGCTGATAGCTCTTCATCAGGCATGCTTATGGAGTTGTTCAGCAAATTCTTTTGTAATTTGCGATAGCCCCCTGGGTTCAAACTGGACAGTATCCAGGCCATCCAGAAAATGATGAAGTTCTCCCTTCTGGTATTTAAATGTTCCCTTTGGGTTTTGCGTATGATTGATACCGCGGCGCTCCCAGGAGTGCCCGATGCACAATACCGGCATCGCATGTTCCAGCATCGCTGCTACAGTCCCGCTTTTCTCCATCATCTCAAAGGTTGTGGTGCTGATGCCAAAAGAACCTGTACTCAACGTTTCGGAAATAGTTTGCTCAGACTGCTCACCCAGGATTTCTACTGCCAGGCCGTAGGATGTCCACACCCGTACAAATTCCTCCTGATGCGATCCGCTTCTTCCGATCAGCACGAGCTGAAATTTGAGATCATGCGCACTGCCATAGGCTGCGACTTCCTCTGCGAAAGAAGCGATAAAAGAATCTGGATGTATCGTCCCGAAGATCACAACCCTCACCACTGAATCTGAGTTAAGACGCTTACGCTGCTCTGCAGGCTGAGCATGATGGCTGATATTGCCAAACAGAGGCAAATGGAACGATTTGATGCCGTCCTGGTCGAGGATGGTCTGATATACGGTGTTCTGCGTACTGATTGCCTTAGGTTGTAGCTTTCGCACCATCTGGCGGATGATACCACGCTGAACAAATCCCCAGATCTTGTGGCGCAGACTGGCACCTTTGTACATGCCCACAGCAAGTTCATGAAACATGATATGCCATTTGAACTGAGAGTTATGACTGGAAAGATGTCTTGCCAGACTGTACGGTAGCCCTTTGTCATGATAAGTGAAGACCACATATTGCAGGCTGACCCAGTCAGGATTATAAGTTTTGATAAAGTTCATTGCCAGTTCCACTCTTTCTTTTTCAGGAAGAGCAGCGGGTATGCGGTAAACCTCATAGTTGTTACTGCTGCTTGCTGCGTGTTTTTCTGGTGCAGATATATGACGATCGTTGATGGCTATAGCCCCCACCTGATGCCCCTGTAAAGTAAGTTCTGATGCTAATTTCCTCACGTAGTCGCCCACACCGTCTCTACCGGTTTCCAGACTGCCACAAATAAAAATCAATTTTATTTTATTTTCCATTTGATGAGCTTTGTATTTCTTTCGTAGAATGTCACATTTCGAATGTATACAAAGTATTGCTTATTTTTAACAAAAAGCTATTATTTCATATCTGCTTAATACATCAAAATTCATACAAAGGCTGTTATCTGTCTTTTAAAACAGCTTTTTTTTAGGGATTGATCAAAAAAAAGGACTGATTTTTAAACATTGTAGTCTTTATAGACACCAATTGTTGGGATCACTGCAATTGTGAGCTCTCCAATTCCTTCGATAAAAAATACATATTGTAAAAATAACACTAACATAAGATCAGCAGCCTGCTGTATAGCTGGTTACGAGCCTAAGTAATTTGCTAAATCGAGTAAGCGACACCTTTTTGAAGTAAATTGGTATCATAATTGATACAACAGCTATTGTGAACTTTATCGGATTATTTAATAATCACTTATAATTATGACAATTTAAGCTATGCCGGTACGAACGCGCCTGCTTTTGGTCTATTGTAAGGGTTGAACATAATCTGATGGATAATTGTGGGATCTTTTGATTTTTCTGATCCTGTGAAGATTATTTTTGAAAGAAACACGCTGATTTTTAAGAATAATCATATCAAAGTCGTCAAATTGTAACGAAATTGATATAATATATCATGGATTAACGCGTTTTGTAATCGTAAACATCAAATATTGGGTGTAGGAGTGTGATTAGAAAGGTATTTGTATGTATTGATCACAGCTCTTTTGATTTTAACAAAAAGATAATTGAATGGTAATGGCTCAGAAGTCATATCTATTCTTTGTTTTTTAGAAAAAATATTATCTTGCTTAAATATTCTTTTATACTTTATAATGACCTGATGTGCTGTTTTTTGATTTACTTAACAAATTATTAATGTTCTCATTATTCAGAAAAAGAAATACTACTACCAAACTTCGCTGCTCAGTATCAGATTTGCAAAGATGTTCCGCATCTAAAATGTTGCTCTCGCAAACAGGCAATCTATTTATAGCTGATGTTACCCTACGGTCTATTTTCTCAATCAATCAACCGATATTCACTTATGAATAACTTGTACAAAAAAACTGGCTGGTTCTACCTTTTTGCGTTCAGTTTCATCATCATGATCTCATCATGCAGAACACCGCAGAATGTGATCTACTTCTCTGATCTCGATTCAACCAAAGTCAATAGCGTACCGCTCGCAAAATTCAAAGAACCACTGATCCAGACTGACGATATCCTGAGTATCAATATCCAGACGCTGGACCTGGAATCAACTCCTGGAATGGGTGCTTCTGCAACTTCGGGCGCTGCCAGTCCTGGAGGAGGTGCCACTGATAATTCATCACAAGGGAAAGAAGCTAACGCAACAAGTGGCTTCCTGGTTGACGAGGACGGCAATGTGGAAATCCCGATGATAGGTTCAATTAAGCTTGCCGGTTTAACTACAAACCAGGCCAGGGAACTGGTAAGAACCAAAGCTGCCAAATACTTTAAAGACCCTACGGTAGAAGTTCGTTTCGCCAATTATAAAATCACGATGCTGGGAGAGGTGAACAGACCTTCAACCTATACCGTACCTTATAAAAAAGTAACAGTGCTGGATGCGATCTCTATGGCTGGCGATCTCACGATCTATGGCAAAAGAGAGAACGTTTTGCTGATGAGGGAGAACGGCGACAAAAAGGATGTGGTACGGTTGAACCTCAACTCTTCTACGCTGATGGCCTCTGAGTACTATTATCTGAAACAGAATGATATTATTTATGTGCAGCCTTCCAAAGCAAAAAGCTCTGCTAATGACGCCGACCGTGTGAAACTGATTACTATTCTAATCAGTGTAGCAACGCTGTTGACTACCATTTTAATCAGATTGTAAGTTGTCCACCCCTTAAAGTATATAAGTATGCCCCCACAGGAAGATGTCTTTGTAGAAAAAAATAAAATCAACTTTAAACAGCTGGCAACGAAGATGCTGCGCAACTGGTACTGGTTAGTTTTATCGCTGGTGCTTTGCCTCGCCTTATCTTTTATTTATTTGAGATATGCGACACCGCAGTATTTCACGACCTCCAGAATCTTGCTCAAAAATGATGAAAAAGCTTCTCTGGGAGACAATGAAATCGCCAAAGCGCTGGGCGGACAACTGGGTAGCAGCAGCAGCACCGAAGGGGAAGCTGAGATCCTGAAAACAACGCATCTGATGAGTAAGGTGGTGAAAGACCTGAAAGCTTATGTGACGTACTTCAATAAAGGACAGATCAAATCGGTGAACCTGTACAAAGATTCGCCCTTTAAATTGACAATTCTGGGATCTATAGATAGCCTGAAGCCGCTTACACTGGAGGTGAGAATTAAGGGCAACAAAATCAACTTGTCTAACGAAACCTTTAATAAGGAGGTCAACTATTTCCAGCCATTTATTGTTCCTGGTCTCGGAAACGTTCAGATAGAAAAGGGGCCAACGGATGCGAAAAAGGATGAGGTTTATGAGGTGAACGTGCAAACGGTTAGACAGACTGTTGCGGGTTTAATCAAGAAACTGGAGATCGCTATTCCGATCAAACAAACGGATATTATCTCGCTGAGCCTGACTGACCCTGTTCCGCAATATTCTGAAGATATATTGAATGGACTGATCAAAAGTTATATCGAGGGCAATATCCTCGACAAAAATAAAGTGGCTGACAGTACGATTGCTTTTATTGATAAGAGGCTGATCTATGTGAGCCAGGAACTGGGAAGTATTGAAGGGAATGTGCAGTCGTTCAAACAACGGAACAAAATTGCCGATATCACCGCACAGTCGGGCCTTCTGGTAACTTCTACAGGTAGTAATATCGAGGAGGAAGCTAAGATCCAGACGCAGCTGAGTGTGTTGTCTTCTGTAGAAAACTATCTGAACAGTTCAGGGGCCAATGAAAGGATTATCCCAAGCGGTGCGCTGCTGGAAGATCCGGGATTTGCCTCTCTGGTGGAGCGGTATAACCTGATTGTGCTGGAGAAAGAAAAAAGCAGCATCAGCAAAACTGAAGATAACCCTTACATCCAGAATCTGAATAACCAGATCGCCGGGGCGAAATCAGACATGCTCACGAGTCTGAAAGGTTTTAGAAAATCTCTGGAAATTACAAAAGATAAAATCCAGGCGCGCTCAGGTGAGTTAGCCGGGCAGGTGAGAAAAGTGCCGGCAGTGGAGAGGACTTATCTCGATCTCTCGAGACAACAGCAGATTAAGCAGGAATTGTATGTTTACCTGCTGACCAAAAAAGAGGAAACGGCAATATCTAAAACTTCTAATATCTCGAATTGCTCGGTAATCGAACCGCCGCTTACGATGGGTGCGGTGAGTCCGGTGAAAACCAATATCATTGGCTATGGGGTGTTCCTGGGAATTCTGCTGCCAATCGGTATCATCTTTATCGGCGACAGGCTCAACAACAAAATCAACTCTAAGGAAGATGTGATTGCACATACCACTGTACCTGTGATTGGCGAAATCGGCAAAAGCCCGGTGGCGCTGGAAACTATCGTGGTGGAGCAGGGATCAAGAACGCCGATTTCGGAACAGTTCAGGGCCTTGCGTACCAACCTGGGTTTCTTTATGAAGGAAACCGACAAGACGGTATTGCTCACCTCCAGTATGTCTGGTGAAGGAAAATCTTTTATCTCGCTGAACCTGGCTACGGTACTGGCCATATCAGGTAAAAAGGTGGTGGTAATGGAAATGGACTTGAGAAAGCCAAACCTTTCCAACAAACTGAACCTGAGGAATGATTTTGGTTTTACCAATTACATTGTATCCAGCGAACTGACTGCTGACAGTATTATCAAAAGTTCCGGAACACATGAGAATCTTTTCATTATCAGTTCCGGCAATATACCACCGAACCCTACGGAAATTATATTGAATTCACGTATGGACGACCTGATGTCGGTGTTGACAGAGAAATTTGACTATATCATCATTGATGCGCCACCAGTAGGACTGGTAACTGATGCGCAGCTGCTGAGTAAGTATGCCGACCTGACATTATATGTTGTCCGCCAGGGATTTACTATTAAGGAGCAATTGGGTATAGCTCAGGATCTTTACCTGACCCAGAAAATGAAAAACATCGCTATTCTCATGAATGATGTAAAGATTGAAGGCCGTTACGGTTATGGCTATGGTTACGGTTATGGACTTGAAGAGGAGAAACAGGGATTTTTCTCAAAAATCTTTAAAAAGTAAATATGAGAGCGTTGATACATAGGTTATCCACTCATCCTAAGTATTCAAGGGTATTTGAATGGGGTAAGGTGATTTCCATTGCGGGATCTGCTCAAATTCTTGTTCAGCTTACCGGGCTGCTTACCGGTATTTTGATTATCAGGATGCTGCCCACAAAGGAGTATGCATTTTATACCCTGGCGAATACAATGCTGTCAACGATGACGGTGCTGGCAGATGGCGGGATTAGTGCGGGAGCGATGGCCCAGGGTGGTAAGGTATGGAAAGACAGGCAGCAGCTGGGGCTTGTACTGGCAACGGGACTGGACTTGCGGAAGAAGTTTGCCATCTTCAGTCTGCTTGTAGCAGTGCCGATCCTGGTATACCTGCTCTGGCACCAGGGTGCTTCGCTATGGGTAATTGTGCTGGTGGTGGCTACGCTGATCCCATCCTTTTACGCGGCGCTGTCTGACTCT
Organism: Pedobacter sp. MC2016-15; assembly: GCF_026239695.1. Lineage (GTDB taxonomy): Bacteria > Bacteroidota > Bacteroidia > Sphingobacteriales > Sphingobacteriaceae > Pedobacter. Next base: position 16,334 of record NZ_JAPIVS010000007.1, read on the forward strand.
TTACTGGAGATTGTGCCTAAGCTGCATCAGGACATCAAACCTTTGCAGATGAACCAGGTAATGGTGAATATCTTCAGACTGCTTTTGTCGGCCTCTGCGGTTCTGTTCCCCTTTACCTTCATCGTTCTACTGGCGAATGGTATTCCCCGCATGTATGGCAACTTCAAACTCAGGAAGATCGTTGAAAAATTTGCCGAACCGGAGTTACAGCCGGATCCGGTGTACAGGGACAATATCATGCAGGTGGTGAAAAGGATGATGCCGGGATCTATCTATTACTGTATATCGGGACAGATGACGATATGGCTGCTGTCTATCTTCGGCTCTACGGATTCCATCGCAAAGATTGGTGCCCTGGGCAGAATCAGCATGCTGCTGACCATCTTCACGGTGCTGTTTGGAACATTGATTACGCCTCGCTTTGCGCGGTTGGCAGAAGATAAAGCGGTTTTATTAAAACGCTTTGTAACGATACAGGTAGGCATGGTGATCCTCTGCACAGCGATTTGTACGCTGATTTACTTTGTGCCACAACCCGCACTCTGGTTGCTGGGTGATAAATTTAAGGGTCTGGAAATGGAATTGACGCTGAGCATTCTGGCCAGTTGTCTGGCTTTGATGAGTGGCTTGTTTTTCGGACTGTCTTCTTCAAGGGGATGGCCTACGCATCCGGTGGTGCTGATCGTTGGAAATGTTGTCTTTGTGGTTACCGGTGCATTGCTCTTTGATGTGAGTAGCTTAATGGGGGCATTATGGTTTAATATTTTTATCAACCTCTATCCGGTAGTGATCCATAGTCTGAATTTTTATTATAAAGCATTTAAGAAATAGTATGTCGGCAACAAATACACCAAATACCAACAGAAGTGCAGTTGTTCGTATAGCGTTCAGGATAAATACTATGCTCACTAACCTGTCGAAGAAAAACAGAGTATTCTGGCTAAAGCTGCAGGGGTTTCAGGTGGGCTCCAATCATAACATTGGCAAAATTACGGTACAGGTGCCTGAGCAGGTGAGTATCGGCAATAACTGTGTGCTGGAGGATTATGTAAGGCTGCGCCCGGGAGGTGGATGGAAAAAATCCAGCATCACCATCGGCAATAACAATTTCATTGGCCATGCCACGCAGATCAATGTGGGCAGTCATTTTAAAATGGGCGAAAACTGTATGGTAGCCCCGCTATGTGTTTTCAGCGATGCCCATCATGAATTTGATGATGTCAATATCCCCATTAACCAGCAGCCCTGCAGGTACAATCAGATCGAACTGAAGAACGACGTTTGGATAGGATCGGGATGTGTGATTTTAGGTGGGGTAACGATAGGTAATGGAGTAGTGATCGCAGCTGGTGCTGTAGTAAATAAAAGTATCCCCGACTTTGAAGTATGGGGTGGTGTGCCGGCAAAAAGAATCAAATCGAGGTTGTCAACAAATTAATCCTTAATAACGAATTTAAATGAAAGTCATAACTACGCTAGCTGAAAAAGATTATTTCCTCGGTGTTGCCGCCTTAGTGAACTCGATTGTTAAACATGGTAAGTATGTTGACAAAATTGTGGTAGGCTACAGAGGAAGTTTGCCTGGATGGTTACCCGCGCTGACAAAATCTGCCTTTGGTCAGTCGGTTGTTCTGCAATCGGGCCTTGAGCTAGATTTTGTGGAAGTACAGGGTGGGCTGCATATGGTTCATGAGAAACCGAAATGGTTCCGTTACTTAACCGAAGTGCTGGAGCCGGGTGCTGACGAGTATTTCTTTTTTGACTCGGATATTATTGTCATGAACCGCATGGCCTTTTTTGGTGAATGGGTAAAGGAAGGTGTTGCGCTCTGTGAGGATGTAAACTATGATATGAGTTTAACGCATCCCATCAGAAAGCAATGGGCCAAGCTGGCTGCAGAAAATGGTAAGGTGGTGAGGAACCAGCTGAGCAGATATTACAATAGTGGTTTTCTGGGCTGGACCAAAGAGACGGCATCCTTTGTAGTGGAATGGGATGAATGCTGCCAGATCTTAAGCCGCATCAGCGGGGATATGACCAAATTCAGGGTGAACGACCGTACAAAAACGGTATTGAGTGCCAATCAGGATTCGCTGAATGTGGCGGCCATGGTTACAGACTGCCCGATCTCGGTGATTGGCCCCGAAGCCATGGGCTTTCATTATGGACTGAGTCTGATGCAGCACCCCCTGGGGCCTAAACCATGGAAGAGGAAGTTTGGAAAGGATTTTTTCCTCGGAATTCCGGTGAGGGAAGCTGACGTAGCATTCTGGAAAGCAGTGAATGATGGTGAACTGAAACCTTATCCCAGCAGCCGCATAAAAAACAGGCTGTTTGTGATGAAGTTTTTCAAGTTCATGGGCAGGATGTATAGCAGAAGACAATAATCGTTGATCATCATTTTTTAACATATGAGCTACATCATTCAACAATCAGGATTTGTGATCCGCAAGCGTTACTGGCCACGTTTTACCGGTTTTTTCAGGAAAATCTGGTTACAGGTATTAGGGATGAAGGTTGGGGCAGGAACTACGCTCCCGCAATTATTTGTGACCTGGCCACATCAGGTTAGCCTGGGTAACAATTGTTTGCTGGAAGAACAGATCAGTTTCAAGTTTGACGGGATACGTAAACCGGGGCCATCCATATTTATTGGAGATAACGTCTTCATTGGATCAGGATGTGAATTTAATATCCGTTTGAGAATCGATGTAGGAAAAGATAGCCTGATTGCCTCAGGCTGCCGTTTTGTAGATCACGACCATGGCATTGAGCCAGGCGTGCTGATGCGACTGCAGCATGGGCCTGAAAAGGCGATAAAAATAGGTAATGATGTTTGGCTGGGCTGTAATGTGGTGGTACTGAAAGGTGTAGAAATAGGAGATGGTGCAGTGGTGGCCGCCGGCGCAGTGGTAACCAAATCTATAGCTCCCGGTGAGATCTGGGGAGGTATACCAGCCAAAAAAATAAGTGATAGAAAAAAATAACAGGTAGGAGAGGTATGAAGATTATTTTTCTTTGCGGGGAACTTGACCCGGGACGTGATAGTGTTGGAGAATATGTGAGATGTTTAAGTGAGGAGCTTATTCATCAGGGGCATCATGTTGCGATCGCATCGATCAATGACACCTATATCGAATTGATGCAGAACTCAGGCCTGTTAGGTCCTGCAGAACTGTCTGTATTGCGCCTGCCTTCAAATCTTGCAGAAGAGGACAGGGTGGCGCTGGCAAGGGTGTTTATCGATTCCTTTAATCCGGACTGGATCAGCCTGCAGTTTGTGCCATCTGCATTTCACCGCAGGGGGCTGGTCTTTGGTCTTGCAGGTAATTTACTGACTGCCGGAAATGGTAGGAAATGGGAAGTGATGTTTCATGAACTCTGGATGGGCATCTCTGCTAAAGCGGGTAAAATGGAAAAACTCTTTGGAAGATTCCAGTTTGCGCTGATCAGGTCAATGATCAAAAAGCTGAATCCCAAAGTTGTCCATACTCATAATGATGTTTATCAAAAGGAACTGGAGAGAATTGGCACTGCTGCTAAACTGCTGCCTCAATTTTTCAGGACGGATTTATCCGCTAAACCCAATTATACTGAAGTAGCAAAACAATTTGTTCTGGATCTGCCGGATGAGCAAAACTTAAACGCTGAATAATGAAAATTGTAGTCACACATCCCACTGGTAACCGTAATGTAAGAGCCGTAATGTCTGCTTTCGAAGAGGCGGGTGTGCTGGCATTTTTCAGTACGACGCTGTCGGTAGACCCGGATCATTTTCTCCTGAAGTTGCTGCCTGCAAAGGTTTCAAAGGAGCTGGCAAGACGGTCATACCCTTTAAGCTCGGGACTGATCCGCACGCGGCCGATGCTTGAGTTGTTACGCAATGTGCTGCCAAAATTTGGCTTTAAGAGTGCCGTGGCGCATGAGACGGGTTTTGCAAGTGTTGACAAGATTTACCAGGATCTGGATAAAGCTACAGGAGCGATCCTGAAAGCAGAAAATAAAAAGCAAAAAATCGATGCGGTTTACTGTTACGAAGACGGTGCCTTGGAGACTTTTAAAGCTGCAAAAAAAGCAGGGATGGAATGTATTTACGACCTCCCGATAGGATACTGGCGCTCGGCAAGACTACTGCTGACTGCCGAAAAGGAACGCTGGCCGGAATGGGCATCTACGCTGGTGGGGTTCAGAGACTCGCAAAGTAAACTGGACCGCAAGGACGAAGAGCTGCGGCTGGCAGAAAGAATATTTGTGGCGAGCAGCTTTACGGCAAAAACGCTGGGGGATTACCAGGGTAAACTGGCCCCGGTTGCCGTAATTCCTTATGGCTTTCCACCGGTGAAAGGTGTGAGGGAATATACTGTAGCGCACAACAGGCCCCTGAAACTGCTTTTTGTAGGCGGTCTGTCGCAGAGAAAAGGTATTGCAGACTTGTTTGCTGCGGTGAAGAATATTGGAAAAGGGCTTGAGCTGACGGTGGTGGGCAACAAAATGAATGTTGAATGCCCGGCACTGGATCTGGCATTAAAAGAACACCACTGGATACCAAGTCTGGCGCATCATGAAATCCTGGAACTAATGAGAGGCCATGATGTGTTTGTCTTCCCTTCCTTATTTGAAGGGTTTGGACTGGTGATTACTGAGGCGATGTCTCAGGGTACGCCGGTAATCACGACCGACCGCACTGCGGGACCGGATCTGATTACACATGGTAAGGACGGGTGGATTATTGAAGCAGGCTCTACAGCGGCGCTGCAACAACAGATAGAAGAATTGATGGCAGACCCGGAAGCAATTGTGGCTGCGGGGAAAGCCGCCATGGAACGCGCAAAACTGCGGCCATGGGAAAAATACGGTGAAGAGTTGACAAGGGCGATAATGAAAGGTAGATAATGAAGGAACAAGCTGATGGCAAATCTCTGCTGAAAAAGGCAGTCTGGGCGTATTTTTTACTGCTGATTTTTGAAGGCGCATTGAGAAAATGGGTGCTTCCGGGATTGTCTACGCCTATTTTGCTGATCAGGGATCCTTTGGCGATCTGGATTCTTTTCAAGGTTTGGGAGCAGGGTAAAATGCCGTCCTCGATTTACCTGAAGGCCATGGCACTGATAGGTGTAGTTTCTATCGTGACGGCGATGCTTGCCGGGCATGGGAACTTTGGCGTGGCTATATATGGCGCCAGGATTATCCTGATCCATTTCCCGCTGATGTTTGCGATAGGAAAGGTGTTCGACAGGGAGGATGTGCTGCAGATGGCAAGGACGATCATCTGGATATCTATCCCGATGGTGGTGCTCATCGCCATGCAGTTTTACAGTCCGCAAAGTGCCTTTGTAAACCGGGGTGTTGGTGGAAATATGGAAGGTGGTGGTTTCTCAGGGGCTATGGGCTTCTTCAGGCCGCCGGGAACATTTTCATTTACCAATGGAAACGTGTCTTTCTTTTCACTTACTGCCAGCCTGGTGATCTATTTCTGGTTAACACCGGGTATCAACAAACTGGTGCTGATTGCAGCAACCATAGCTGTACTTGCGGCGATACCACTTTCCATCAGCAGGACTTTGTTCTTTAGTATTGGCGTAGCCCTGATCTTCGCCATTTCCGCAACTTTATTTAACGGTAAGAATACAGGTAAGATTATCACTACAGGATTTATCCTGGTGATAGCCCTGGCGATATTGAGTCAGCTTCCGTTTTTCAGTACCGCTACAGAAGCTTTTACAGCCAGGTTTACCAATGCCAATGAAACTGAAGGTGGTGTGAAAGGGGTTTTGGGTGACAGGTATTTCGGGGGATTAGGAAGTGCTTTATCCAATTCAACGGAGCAGCCCTTTTTTGGCTTTGGTGTAGGCATGGGTACCAATGTGGGTTCCAATCTGCTTACCGGTGCTTCTACCTTCCTGATTTCTGAAGAAGAATGGGGAAGGCTCATCGGGGAGATGGGGGCGATTATGGGTATCGGGTTTATTGTGGTGAGACTTGGTGTCTCTTTCCGCATGCTGAGCTTTGGCTATAAGCAAATGCTGCGTGGCGACTTGCTGCCATGGATGCTGCTGAGCTTCGCCTTATTGAATATCCCGCAGGGACAATGGGCACAGCCGACAAATTTAGGTTTCAGTGCAATGATTGGAGGGCTGCTCTTTGCTTCCTTCAATACGCGCAAAAAAATAATCAACGAAAATCAGCCTGAAGCTGCTATACCGGCTCTGCCTGTGGATTTAACTCAAATTAAATATATACGATGAAGATTGTCTTTTTTGCCCATCCGTCATTTTTAGGCTCGCAGAGTATGCCGCGCTTTGTCAATATGCTGGCAGAGGGCATGGAAGCACGCGGCCATAAAATAGAGGTATGGAGCCCTGAAGCATTTTTTACGAATATACCGCTGAAGAAGCTAAAAAAGTGGCTGGGATATATGGACCAGTACCTGGTTTTTCCGCGGCAGGTGAGGCAGAAATTAAAGCAGCAGCAGGAGAAGGTGTTGTATGTGGTGGCCGATAATGCGCTGGGGCCCTACGTGCCTTTGATTGCCGACCGCCCGCATGTGATCCACTGCCATGATTTTCTGGCACAAAGATCGGCGCTGGGACAAATCCCGGAGAATATGACATCGGCCAGTGGCCAGAAATACCAGGCCTATATCCGCAATGGATATACCAGAGGAAAGAACTTTATTTCCGTTTCGGAGAAAACCCGCACAGACCTGGCGGACTTTCTTCCGGTATCTCCACGCAGGTCGGAAATGGTATACAATGGCTTAAACCCTGCCTATCAGCAGGCATCTCCGCTGGAGTCGAGGTTAGCGCTGACAGGAAAGTTAGGTATTGAGTTGAAAGATGGGTTTTTGCTGCACGTGGGTGGAAACCAGTGGTACAAAAACAGGCTAGGGGTGATCGCTATCTACAACCAGTGGCGTGAACGTTATACGCTTGCATTACCGCTGTTGCTGATCGGAGCAGCTCCGTCAGCGGCACTAAAAGAAGCTTATGAGCAATCTGCATACAAGCAGGATATCCATTTTTTAACGGGCATCGACGATGCGACGGTGCGCCAGGCCTACTCAGGTGCAACGGTATTTCTTTTCCCTTCTATTGCTGAAGGTTTTGGATGGCCGATAGCTGAAGCCATGGCTTCGGGCACGCTGGTGCTGACGACTGCTGAAAACCCGATGCTGGAAGTGGCTGGTGATGCAGCATTCCTGATCCCGAAGAAGCCCTTTGAGAAAGCTCTGCTGCAGACATGGGCTGCTGATGCTGCCGAAGTATTAAACAGGGTAGTAGAGCTGGATGAAACAGCACGGAACGAGGCGGTGATGAAAGGGATCGCACACGTTGAAAAATTTAAGGCTGCGGATGCCCTGGATACAATTGAACGCATTTATACTGAAATATTTAACGATTAAACCGAATTAGAACATGAAGATACTCCACATTGTACCCTCCTATAAGCCGGCATATATCTATGGCGGACCCATCGAATCTGTCTCCAAATTATGCGAAGGATTGGTGAAGGCTGGTCATGAGGTGGATGTTTTTACCACCACGGCAAACGGTGAAACGGAACTGCCGGTTGAAGAAGGTAAAACGATTGATGTGGATGGGGTGAATGTGACTTATTTCCGCAGGATTACCAAAGATCATACGCATGTGTCACCCGACTTATGGAAACATCTGTACAAAAATGTGCAGTCCTACGATATCGTAAATATCCAGTCCTGGTGGAGCTTTTTGGTGATCGTTGCCGCCTGTATCTGCCATGCCAAAGGGGTTAGAGTGGTGGTATCTCCGAGGGGGATGCTGAGTCCTTATATTTTCAATTCGGGCAATTCAAAGAAAAAGAAGCTGATCCACGCTGTGATTGGCCGCTGGGCGCTGTCGAAAACCTGGTTTCATGCCACTGCTGAAGCTGAAGTTGCGGAGTGCAGGGAGGTGATACCGGGCTGGAAGGGATTTATGATTGCGAACAATGTGACGCTGCCTGATATTCCGATAGTGAAACAGGAGAAGGAGGTGTTTACCCTCATATTTATGTCGCGCGTGCATCAGAAAAAAGGGATTGAGATCCTGCTGAATGCAGTGCAGGGTATTTCATTTCCGGTGAAGCTGCAGATTGCGGGCTCAGGAGAAGCAGACTACACACAAAAACTGAAAGACCTGGTAAAGGAACTGGGGATAGAGGATAAAGTGGAGTGGCTGGGATGGATGGACAGGGACAGGAAGTTTAAAGTATTGATGGAAGCGGATCTTTTTGTGCTGGCTTCTCTGAATGAAAACTTTGCGAATGTGGTGTTGGAATCATTGCATATGGGTACTCCGGTGATGGTTTCGAAGGAAGTAGCGCTTTCAAAATTTGTGGCCGACTATAAGGTAGGCTGGGTTTCTTCGCTGGCGACGAATGATGTGACTAAAAAAATCACTGAAGCGAGAAATGAGAAGGAAAAACGCCACTGGATTGAGGAAAATGGCAGGGAGATCATTGCAAAAAGCTTCTCTGAAAAGGTGCTGATTGCACAATATGTTGAACAGTATAAAAATGTCATAAACTACAAGTAAGAAGCTATGGATCAAGTTAAATCAACCTTATTGCAGGCCCTGATTCTCACGAAGAATGAAGAACCCAATTTGAAACGGGTGCTGGATAAACTGACATGGCTGGAAAGGGTGGTGATTGTGGATAGTTTCAGTACCGATGCTACGCTGGATATTGCCGCTTCTTTTGAGAATACGGTAGTGGTACAGCGCCCCTTTGATTCTTTTGCCAGTCAGTGTAATTACGGGCTGACGCTGCTGGACAGTACATGGGTGCTGAGTATGGACTCTGATTACGTGCTGACAGATGATTTTATCAATGAGACGAGGGCTTTTATTACCACGGGTGATAAAAGTGCTTATGCCACAGAATTTAAGTTTGTGGTTTTTGGTAAGCCGCTGTTGAAAGACAATACTACGCCGAGGCCGGTATTGTTTAAAAAGGAGGCGGGTTCTTATTTTGATGATGGCCATGCCCACCGCCTGGCGATTACAGGGGAAACAGGAGCTTATCGTGCGCGCATCCTCCATGATGACCGTAAATCGCTGACGATCTGGTTAAATAACCAGAATGGCTATTCGGTTAAAGAAAGCCATAAGATCCTGAATACGCCGCAGACTGAACTACCGATGAGTGCGAAGATCAGGAAAACAAAGATCCTGGCGCCCTTCATGGTGTTTTTCTATTCGCTCTTTATCAAGGGGCTGATCTTTAATGGCTGGAGGGGATGGCATTATGTATTGCAGCGTACAATGGTGGAGATTGTTATCGCGCTGCGCCTGATTGAAGAAGAAAAATTAAAAAAAGAGATCGAGTAGTATAATGGAAGAACTGAACCGCTCAAAAGTAAAGCTGGCAAATTTTGATTCAACCGTAGGTTTGGACAGAGGTGCAGGTAAATTGAAAGAGATCTGCTGGTATTTTACCAAGATGATTTTCTTTTTATCGGCAATGCCATGGCCCAGCAGCATCAAATGTTCTTTGCTGCGCTTGTTTGGCGCCAGAGTGGGTTCAGGGGTAAATATCAAACCCAGGGTAAATATCCATTTTCCCTGGAAACTGACAGTGGGTAATGATGTATGGATAGGTGAAGAGGCTTTCCTGCTCAATTTTGAACTGCTGACGATCGGCAACGATGTATGTATCTCTCAGCGGGCATTCCTGTGTGGGGGCAACCATGATTTCAGGATTCCTGAAATGCCCTACAGGAACGGGCCGATTACGCTGATGGATGGAGCCTGGATCGGGGCTTCGGTATTTGTTTCTCCGGGAGTGACAGTAGGTACTGACAGTGTGATCACGGCAGGATCTGTAGTAACCGGGGACATTGCAGCCAACGGAATTTACAAAGGGAATCCTTTAGTTTTTATCAAACAAAGATGGTAATGAAGAAAAAGATATTGGTATTGGGTATAAACTGCTTGCCGGAACTCACGGGGATAGGTAAGTATACAGGTGAGATGATCACATGGATGGCCGAACAGGGCCACGATGTGACTATGGTCACTGGTTTTCCCTATTATCCGAACTGGAAGGTACAGGAGCCATACACAGGTGGCTGGTACAAGTCAGAAACAATGTTTGAAGGCAGCCTGAAAATTCACAGGTGCCCGCTTTATATCCCCTCTAAACCTTCAGGACTGAAAAGGCTGATCCATGAATCTATATTTTTTGTATCAGCAGGCTTTGTAGTGCTCAAAATGCTCTTCAAGCCTAAGCAGGACCTGATTTTTGCGATTGCGCCACCTTTCCACCTGGCGATTCTGGCGCTGTTCTACCGTTTTTTCAGGGGTGGACGTATTATCTACCATGTGCAGGACCTGCAGATTGAGGCGGCAAAGGAGCTGAAGATGCTGCGCTATAAATGGATGTTCGATACGCTTTTTGCCATCGAGTACTTTATCCTGAGGAAGATGGATTTTATCAGTACGATCTCTGAAGGGATGATGAAAAAGGTAGGACGCAAGATTCCTAAGGGGGTGATGTTCTTTCCGAACTGGGTAGATACTGAAACATTCTGCCCGCTGCCGGAGCGTCATCTGCTGAAAACAAAATGGGGTTACCAGCCGGATGACCATGTGGTATTATACTCCGGAAGTATCGGCGAGAAACAGGGACTGGACAGTTTGATCAGGATCGCGGCTCAGTTACAGCCCCGCACAAATATCAAATTTGTGATTTGCGGAACAGGGCCATACAAAGCTGAACTGATCAGGATGTCTGAAGAAGCGGGTCTTACCAACCTGGCATTTCTGCCGCTGCAGGAATTTGATGTCTTTAATGAGTTTTTGAATATGGCGGATATCCACCTGGTGTTGCAGAAAGCAAATGCGAGCGATCTGGTGATGCCATCCAAGCTGACGGCGATTTTAGCAGTGGGCGGACTGGCATTGGTGACGGCAAATGAAGGCACTACGCTGCATGATGTGATTATTGAACATGCTATGGGTGTGATTATTGAGGCCGAAAAGGAAAACCTGCTGGCGGAAGCTATAGTGGAGATTACTGAAAACGATTACGAACCTTGCAGGAAGAACGCAAGGAAATATGCTGAGAAATATTTGGATAAACGTAACATCCTTCCTGAAATGCTGGAGTATGTATCCGATGTAAGAAACCATAATTGATAGCTAAACCTAAAGATGATGAAGAAGTTCCTGATTATTATCCTGTTTATATTTTCGCAGCTCAACTTAAAAGCCCAATTTTTAGATTCGCTGCAGGTGCAGGCGGGAACGGCGGTAAATGTTGCAAGTAAAGATTTTTTACCGCTCTGGTTACAGGCCAACAGGTTTGGTGTAGTATCTGACCAGCAGTTTGATTTTACGACGCACCTGAGGGCTACCAATGCACATCGCTTTGGTGCGCCAACAACAATTTATGACGGCAATGACAGGGGTATCTATGTCAGCTATGGAATTGATGCCTATAACAATGACCACCTGAGCAAAACTTTGCTGCAGGAGGCTTTCCTGAAGGTGAGGTACAAGAATATCACCTTTAGCGGAGGTAGGTTTAAGCAGATCATCGGCGAGGTGGATCCGGATCTTTCTTCGGGATCGCTGGGACTTAGTGGCAATGCATTGCCTGTTCCGAAGCTGAATCTGGCAATGGAATATACGGACATCCCTTTTACAAACGGATGGTTCCAGTTTAAGGGGATGATCAGTCATGGCTGGATGGGACCAAACCAGTTCCTGAAAAGTGCTTACCTCCATGAGAAGAATTTCTACGTACGCTTTGGTAAACATAAACTGAAGCTCTATGGAGGAATCCAGCATTATGCGGTATGGGGTGGCGAAAGGGCTGGTTTCTTTGACCTGGACCGCTCTTTTGACGGCTTTCTCAGTGTCCTGATCGGTAAGGAAGCCAATGATGGCAGTGTGATGGGAGACATCAGGCCAAACAGACCGGGTGACCACCGAGGGGTGATTGAAGCGGGTGCCGAATGGGAAAACGATGATCTCAAAATCAGCCTGAACCACCAGACGCCCTTTGATATGGGCCAGGGTATTGATACGAGAAATATTGACCGCCTGCTGAGTTTAAACATCGTCAATAAAAAGGAAGATGCGATCCTGAAAAAGATCACTTTTGAATTTATCCATACCAAACAGATGAACGACTTTTACAGGCTGGGAGTTAGGGAAAGTTATTACAATAACGGTATCTACAGAACGGGTTGGGAGTACAACGACCATATTCTTGGTACACCGCTGTTCATTAACAGGGTACGGGGATCCAATTACTTCCCGGATGTACAGCCTTATGACTGGGACGGACCAACGGCTACCATACAGCCGCTCACCAATATTATCAGTAACAGGGTAGTGGGTGGACATGTAGGTGCTATCCTTGCGCTGACCGAAGATATCTCTTCCAAAACCTTACTTACTTTTACCAATAACTACGGGAACTATAATGACCGGAACTTCAGGGAAAGATATTACGGACAGTGGTATACGCTGCAGGAATTCAGATGGGCAGTTCCGAAATCACAGTTGTCTGTAAAAGGGGCGCTGGCCTTTGACTTTGGAGATATGTACAGCAATTTCGGCTCTATGGTTGGCGTAGAATGGCAGCTGAGATAATGAACGGGCTTCTGAAATAAGAGAATTGTTGTAAGTTTGCCTGACAATCTAACCAGATGGCAGACCACTACGGCTCTTATTTTAAAACTTTAGGGATCATTATTGATATGCTCCTGCTGAACCTTGCAGGTCTCGCAGGTTATCTCCTGATGTTGAATTTGCCGCTGGAGGACCTGCACCTGGGCTGGCTTCATGTACTGCTGATCAATTTTCTGTGGTTCAATGTGACCCAGGCAACACGGCTATACCGGGATATTTTTGCCAGGGATGCGATACCTACATTGAAGGCAGCTCTGGGCTCGCTCTTCCTTTTTGCCTTCCTCATCTTTTCTTTAATTGCGCTGATCGCAGATTTTCATTGGTACAGCATTCCTGTGCTGGTCTCGCTGCTGCTGTTTTCTTTTCTGCTGTTGTCTGGCAAGATTATCTTTCTCCTCTGGAGGAGGAGCTCAAGGGCCAGCCGGATCGACTATAAACCTGTGCTGATCCTGGGAACAGGGCCACTGGCGACGGAATTGAAAACTTATCTGGATACTCACCCTATTTTGGGTTACAAAGTAATTGGCTTTTTTGATAACAGGCCGGGGGCAGCTGTGCTGGGACCATTGGAGGGATGGCTGAGTTATGCCAGGGAGAATGGTATTAAAGAGGTTTTTTGTGTATTACCCGATGAAGAACTGGAAGAGATCTATCAGCTGAGAAGGCAGGCAGATCAGGCAATGGTTCGCTTTAAGATGGTTCCGGATGTGAAGGATTATTTTCGCAGGAATGTAAAGGTGCAGTGGTTTGGCCACATGCCGGTATTAAGTACCAGGACTGAGCCGCTGGAGATACGGATGAACCAGATCCTGAAACGGGGATTTGACATTGTAATTTCATTATTTGTTATAATTTTTCTTTTGAGTTGGCTCTTTCCCCTGCTGGCTGTATGGATCAAACTGAGTTCTAAAGGACCGGTGCTGTTCAGGCAGCTGCGTTCAGGAAAAAACAATGAGTCGTTCCGCTGCCTGAAGTTCAGGAGTATGGTGGTTAATGATCAGGCAGATTCTTTACAGGCGGTGAAGAATGATCACCGGTTAACCAAAATCGGTGCTTTTATGAGGAGAAACAGCATTGACGAGCTTCCACAGTTCATCAATGTGTTGCTGGGAGACATGTCAGTGGTTGGCCCAAGGCCACACATGCTGCAGCATACGGCTGCTTATGCCGCGCTGATCGAGAAATTTATGGTTCGTCATCTGGTGCTTCCGGGGATTACAGGATGGGCACAAACCAAAGGTTTGAGAGGGGAGACTTTTGATCAGCAATCAATGCAGGAGAGGGTGGAGGCTGATATCTGGTATCTCGAAAACTGGTCTTTGTTTCTGGATATGAAAATTGTCTTTATGACCGCAGTACATGTGGTGCTGGGTAGTGATAAAGCGCATTAATGTTGACAACTGAAAGTGTTGGCTGTTCAATAAACTGGTCATTTAATTCAGAAAAATAGACAATTTAACCAAAAAAGGTTGTTCCTGGCTTACTTTTCAGCATTGGCCTGAATATTTTGCTGTTAATTCTGTGTTATGTACAGAATATTAGAAATTCGGGCATGATAAAGACTTAAACACTGGTTTTTCATTTTTGTAATTCATTTAATCGATCTTATTGTTAATCTAAAGTTTACTAAATAAAAAATTGGCTCTTTTTTTTGTTGAAATCTTCTGATTATACTATATTAGTGATAATTATTTAAACAATAATTCTTGTTTGAACCTTGGCAGATCCCTTGGTATAATTCTTGTTACACAAGCCGTATTCATTGCATAACTTAAAGTATAATATGTCCATTCAAACCCGCTACCTTTATTTACTTAGATACATCCTGCCGGTTACAGACATCCTAATGCTAAATCTCATTTATGTGCTCTCTTATTACTTTACCGGATATATGGGTAAGGGAGTAAGTGAGGAGTTGCAAAAACATTATCTTGTCGTTTGTAATTTGTTATGGTTTCTGAACACAGCTGTTTTTAACCTGTATTCGGAGTATAACGCCAGGAAGATCGAACGGATCTATAGGGGCACGATTAAGAGTGTCATCCTGCATTTTGTTATTTTTTCGCTCTATTTACTCTTCGCAAAGGATCTGGACTTTTCCAGAAATTTCCTCATTACTTTTTATGTCTTTCTGTTTATCGGATTTGTGCTCAACAGGTTTGCCGGAACGTATATCCAGCATGTGCTGATCAACAGGTTCCACTCTACGAGAAAGGTTGCGGTAATGGGCGATAATGATACGGGGATGCGTGTAGCGGCTTACCTGCAGAAACAACGGAATATCGATTTTTACGGATTTGTAGGTGATGATGCCAGTATCTATGGCGACCGCAACGGAAAGATCTCTCCTGAAGCAAGTGTGAGGTTACAGGAAGCGGCGCTCTCCGGGGTGAAAGATCTGTATGTGTCTGTGGCGCCGTCCAGGATGCGCGAAATAGGTCCGCTGGTCATGGAAGCCGACAAGCAGCTGCTGCGTCTTAAATTTATTCCTGATCTGGCCGGTGCCCTTGCTGCACCCTATAGAATAAGTTATATGGGTGGGGAGTTTCCGATTATCACGCTGAGACACGAACCATTGGAGAGTATGGGTAACCGCTTTAAAAAGCGTGCCTTTGATATGGCTTTCGCTGCTTTCGTCATCATCTTTATCCTGAGCTGGCTATATCCCATTATCGCGATTCTGATTAAACTGCAAAGCAAAGGCCCTGTGATGTTTAAACAACAGCGGAGCGGAATTAATGATGAGCCCTTCTGGTGCTACAAGTTCAGAAGCATGCGCATGAATAATGACAGTGATAAAAAACAGGCTACCAAAGGTGACGACAGAATTACGCCAATCGGCAGGATCCTACGTAAAACCAGTTTGGATGAAATGCCGCAGTTTTTCAATGTCTTTATGGGAAATATGAGTATCGTTGGACCACGACCGCATATGCTGCGCCACACGGAAGAATACAAGAAAATTATCGGCCAGTATATGGTGCGGCAGTTTGTGAAGCCGGGAATTACGGGATGGGCACAAGTGAACGGTTACCGGGGCGAAACCAAGGATGACTCTGCCATGGAGAAAAGGGTAGAACATGATATCTGGTATCTGGAGCACTGGAGTTTGATGCTGGATGTACGCATCATATTTTTAACCGTCATTAACATTTTCCGTGGTGAGGAGAACGCATACTAAAATTGAAAACAATTATATGATAATAGCCGTTACAACATGAGTGTGTTTCAATGCGATTATCTGAAGGAAATGTATTAAATGCAGTTTCTGTTTAGTAGTTTTAGAAAAATAACGCATTCATAAATTTAAAATATACACTGAAAAACATATGTCTGAAATCAAACCTTCTTTGGTAATCCTGGCAGCTGGAATGGCTAGCCGTTATGGTGGTAACAAACAAACTGAATCTTTTGGCCCTTCTGGTGAAACTATCATGGAATATTCTATCTATGATGCGATTAAAGCTGGTTTTGGTAAAGTAATTTTTATTATCCGTGAAGAGTTCTCGGAATCTTTTAAAGCGGTAATTGAGCCTAAATTGGCCGGTAAAATCGAAACTGATTATGTATATCAGTCGTTAGAGAGTTTCAGTGGTGGACGTGCTACTCCTGAAGGCAGAACGAAACCTTTTGGTACCATGCATGCGCTGCTTTGCTGCAAGGATGTTCTGGATGCTCCTTTTGCTGTAATCAATGCAGACGACTTCTATGGCTTTGATGCTTTTAAACAAGCTTATGATTACCTGGTAGCAGGTATTGAAAAAGGTAAATACGCTTGTATCGGTTATGAACTGAAAAATACACTGAGTGATAACGGTTCTGTAACACGTGGCGAGATCAATGTTGATAATGAGAAAAACATTGTGAGCATCACTGAGCGTAAAGAGATCTATAAAAAAGATGGTAAAGCATTTACTCCGGATGGCGGAACAGATGTTGAATTACCTTTAGATACTAAAGTAAGTATGAACTTCTTCTGTTTCACTCCTGATTTTGTGAACTGGTCTGAAGAGGAATACTACAAATTCCGCGATGCGAATGCTACGGAACTGAAAGCAGAATTTTTAATTCCTGAAGTTGCTGATATCCTGATTAAATCTGGTGAAGGTGTAGTGAAGATGATTCCTACTGAAGCAGTTTGGTTTGGTGTGACGTTCAAGGAAGATGCGCCTGTTGTAAAAGCACAGTTGCAAAAACTGATTGACGAAGGTACGTACCCTGCGAACCTCTGGGCATAATTTAAAAAAGCCGGCTTGCTAATTGAAAGCCGGCTTTTTTTATCTTTTACTCTGATTATCTCGTAAAGCGGGCAACGACAAATGCGAAGATGCCGGTCATGAATTCTGTGAAGAATTTAAAATCATAAATTCTTTTGAAACTCTTGTCCGTCAGCGGGAAATGATACGCAGCCCATTCACCTGCCTGGGCAACTAATTCCCGATCTGTAATCTCATGGGAATACCATTCTACACCATCCTGTTTCCTCACCGGCTGGATATGTCCCAAAAACTCGTGCTTGTGGTAAACTGAAAATAAGGAGTTATCCTCGTAAACTGGCTCTATCAGCAGTATACCCATGTAATGCTGGCACATTACTTCAATTTCTTTTGTTCTCATTCGTAGCCAATTTATATCCGGCGCATAAAAATACGGCAAAAATGTAGCCGTGGATTTTTAAATTGGCAATAAAGTAAAACAATTTACGTTGATAAGTGTTTACCACAAAAATGGCATTTTACTCCTGTTCCGCCTGCTTGATAATTCCCGTGATAATTTCGTTCAGCTCATCTGCTGAAACGATAAGGTAGTTCAGGATTTCCTCTTTCTCCTCTGCATTACTCTGCACCTTCATTAAGCCCGACAAACTCATTACCCTGGCCAGTGGCGCTCTGACCTTATGACTCTGGATCCAGGCGATATGTTTTAGCCTGTTGTTCTGCTCCTCGATGCTATTGATATATTTAACACGGTCTGTAATGTCTGTGGCTAATACCAAAAGTCCCGTCCTGCCATTGACCTCGATCGGGTTACTGCGGACCTCTACATGAAAGGACCTTTTGTTCTTTTTCATGTGTACCATGTTTCCTTTGAAGGATTTCTGGTTCTTGCGGTAGCCGGACAGCGTTTTGAGCGTTTGCTTCGTCTCTGAGCCCTGTCTGAGGTCTTCCAGGGTAAGACTCAAAAATTCTTCCCTGCTGTATCCGTACAGGCTAAGTGCGGCATCGTTTACCTGCAGAAAGTGCAACGTAGCGGTATCAAAGACCCACATCGGACTGGGATTATTGGCAAACAGGTAGCGGTAATAATCTTCGGATTCCTTCAGCTTGTTGTTCAGCTCTGCGATTTCCAGTCCTTCATCTTCCAGCTGCCCCTGTAGTTCACTCTCCCTGACGATGATCTTCTCCAGACGCCATAATACCCGCTGAATCAGAATCAGGGTGACGAGATTGATAAAAAGTAAGGTGGAGGTATGACTTAACCAGGAAATGTGTGTAAAATGCCTGAGCAGTGGCGTATCAAACAGCTGGTGGTAAATGATAAAATCAAGGGCAATAAAGATCAGGAAGTTGGCCAGCAGGAAAAAATAGATCCTGTTTCCCTTGAACAGGAATACCGTGAATGTACAGGTGCAGGTAAAGTAGAGCAGTCCCGGTCCTTCGGCTCCCTGCACCAGCAGCGTGACCAGTGCGAAGATGTAGAACATCACCATCACAAACACCTTTTTCACTGCGATCCTGATCCGGCGCTGCAGCAGGACTGTAGCCAGCACCAGGTAGAATGCCCCGTCAAAGATGGTGATGAAAATATGCCTCTCCATCATTCCCAGTAAGATTCTTACAGACATCGCCAGTAGGCTTACCGGCAGCAGGTAGATGATGATCTTGATAAACGAAAGTTCACGCCAGTAGCTTACATCTCCTTCATCCTGAAGCTTCTGCAAGCCCATGATATCATAGATCCAGGCCGAATAGCGAAGCCACCACGAATGGATTATCTTTTGTAAATCGTCTCTCATGCAATCGTTGTATCTGCTTAGGAAATAGGAGTCATAACACTCTAAGGTAACAACTTGTATTTGATTTCCTATAATGATTTAGCTATTGTTTGACCCAAAATCCGAGGGTTCCCCCTGCAAGCTGTCTGAGGCGTTTGTATCCGGCCGGCACATAATCGTCGGGGCAGTGATAGGTAGCGAGGCGGGTTCCTGCGGGCTTGTCATCCAGCAGCTCATAAAACCGGGAAAGATACTCCTCGTAGATCTCCGGAGAGGTCTGCAGCAGGTTGTCTATAGGTTTTTCATGAACAATGTTTTCGCTGAATGAATTGTAGAAATAAAAGTGGTCGAACCTGTTCATGTCCAGCGCAGTAAAGTTGCCGTGGATGAACTCCACATTTGTGGTTTTTGTTGCATTTTGGGCAATAACCGCCTCGTCAACTAAGGCTTTCCGCTGTTCCACACCATAAAAAAAATGGTCCGGAAAATAATGTGCAGCAGTAATACAAAATTTTCCGACGCCGCTGCCAATATCTAAAATATGCCTGCCAGGGCCGCCTGCAAGGTGTTCTGCGGCCTTCATGGCGATATCCAGCGGGGTCCAGTGCATGGACGAAAGTTGTTGTGCGCGCATTGAATACAGCTTGTCAAATGCTGCATCGCTGGAAAAAATATAAGAAGGTCCGGAAGGTAAGTCCATATGCCAAAATTGGAGTAACTTTTGCTAAATTATAACTAAATCAATATAAAACCTATGATAATGAACAAGCATGTAAAAATGGGAATTCGGGAATCGGTACTTGTGGGTGTGAAACATTTTAACGGCTTGTTTTAATATTTTATGTTTTCTTTTAAAGAGTTTTGGTTGAAAATAACCAGCCTGATTGAGACGGCTGTGCTGCGGAAGGCTGACCCCTCTGAGGAGGAGCATGTTTTCTGGCGAAAAAAACTCTTCACCAATATGATTAGCTATGCTTTCGCCGTTAGTATCATAGCATTTGTATCATCAACGAGTTTTGGTATTTTTGCAGGCAGCACTGTGGTGCAATGGTTTAACATTATTTTCGGCTTTGCGCTCCTTTATGTTATCTTCAATAAAAAAATCATGATCCAGACCAGGAAAATAATTGCTTTATTTCTTCTATATGTATTGGCGATCATCTATATCGCTGTACTGGGATCTGAAGGGCCGGGCGTGTTGTACCTGATTATCATTACTATCTTTTGTGCAATGATCTTTCCCCGTCCGGTGGCGTATTACCTGGTGGGATTGAACGTAGTGATATGCGCAGCTTTTGGCGTGGTAATTTATTACAAATTGTTTGACAGCCCGCTGCTGGACAGCTATGACCTGCCTTTATGGGCGTCGTATTCTGGTAACCTGATTTTTGTGAGCCTGATCAGCGTCATGCTGGTGAGCAAGGTCCTCAACGGACTGGAACAGACGATACAGAAGGAAGCGAAACTGGTATCTAAACTGGATGCCTCTGAAAAATATTATCGTACAACTTTTGAAGCCAACCCGGTACCTATGTACGTTTTCGATATGGAGAACGGCCGTTTTCTGCATGTGAACGAGGCAGCTATTGCGAAGTACGGGTACAGCAAGGAAGAATTCCTGAAGATGAATATCAACGATATTCGTCCGCAGACAGAAACGAGTAAACTGCTGGATTTAAACAGCATGATCCGTAGCCGCGATTATTCGGGCGTGCTGATCCATATCAATAAGGATAATGATGCCTTCCCGGTAGAGATTGAAACCAATGTGATCAGGTTTGAAGAACGCGAAGCCCGCCTGGTGCTCGCTACAGACGTGTCAGAGCGGATTAATTATATCAAAGAGATTGAACGTCAGAATAAAGATCTGAAAGAAATTGCCTGGATCCAAAGCCATATGGTACGGGCACCCCTCGCAAATATCATGAGTCTCACAGAGTTTCTGATTAAGTATCCCGGTGAGGATACGCAGGAAACGCTGACCTTCCTGAAAGATTCCTCGCAGAAACTAAATGTTGCTATAAAAGCGATTGTAGGACAGGCCGATGGCTCCGGTCTGGCAAGCTAAAAGGTTTTGAATATTTAGGAAAAATCATACCTTGGACTTTTAATTAGAAGTTGGTTTTCTTTTTACTAAAATTACCAATCTTATAATTAGATTTGTAATCTCAGAAATGTGATCGCCAAGCTTATGATTAATCTCCCATCACTGAACAATGAAGCTGAAAGACTGGACGCGCTTCATGTGCTCGAAGTATTAGATACGGGAGAAGAAGAGGAATTTGATAACATTGTCAAGCTCGCATCTATCATTTCTTACGCACCAATTGCTGCCCTCACTTTTGTTGATGCGGACAGAATCTGGTATAAAGCTAAGCTGGGCATAGTAATTACGGAGAGCCCAAGAAACAATGATGCGGCAGATCTGTATCCCTTTTTTGTAGCGATTCCAATTGTAGTGAACAAAAATCTGGTGATCGGTCACCTCAGTGTGGCAGGCTTTGACAAGGCTACGCTGACTCAAGAACAACATAAGGGACTCGCTCTGCTGGCACAACAGGTAGTAACGCTGCTCCAGATGCGTATGCCGGTGATTAACAACAGCATCAAAGAATTTTACGAAAGTATTCTCAATAATATCCCTACCGACATCGTCGTTTTTGATGCCGACCATAAATATCTTTTTGCCAATCCAGGTGCAATCAGGAATGACGAATTACGAAAATTTATCATCGGAAAGGATGATTTTGAATATGCGGCCTACAGAAACCGGGACCCGAAGATTGCTGAAGCACGGCGGGCGCAGTTTATGGAGGTGAAAAACTCGGGCAAGCCATTGGGCTGGGAGGAGAGTCAGACGGATCCGGACGGAAACGTGATTACTTTTCTGCGCAAGATGTTTCCGATGCACGATGAACATGGGAATTTTATCATGGTGATAGGATTTGCCATAGATATATCTGACCGGAAAAACCTGGAGGAAAAGCAGACCACGATCATGGAACAGCTGGCGATGCAGAATACGCAGCTGATAGATTTCTGTAATGTGGTATCTCACAATTTAAGAGGACCGCTGATCAATATGGCCATGCTGGCTGAATTTATCAGGGATTCTGAAGATGTGGAGGAGCAAAAGCTGCTGGTGACGAAGCTGGAGCCGGTAATAGAGAGCCTCAAAGGTACCTTTAATGAACTGGTAGAATCCATACAGATCAGACAGGATAAAGATGTGAAGTCTGATCACCTGAACTTTGCGACCTGCCTGCAGGAAACGCTGGATGGCCTGGTAGGGGAGATCCAAAAGGCGGAAGCCAAAATTTCTGTAGACTTTGCAGATGCCCCGGCGGTAAACTATCCGCATAAATATCTCGCTAGTATATTCTATAATCTGATCAGCAACGCCATCAGATACCAAAGCCCGGAAAGGAAGCTCTCGCTGAACCTGTCCTCCAAAATCAGGGAGAACAATATTATTCTGACAGTAACGGACAATGGCCTGGGGATTGACCTGGCCAAACATAAAGACCATATTTTTAAAATCGGAAAGGTTTTCCACCGCCATCCGGATGCGAAAGGCCTGGGTCTGTTTATGACCAAAACACAGGTTGAAGCGATGGGAGGCAGAATCTGGGTAGAAAGTCTGCCGGATGAAGGCTCTACTTTTTCAGTAGAATTTGTGAAACAAAACAGGATTGGGTGATGAAGAAGATTTATTTGATTGACGATGATGACATTTATGTATTCCTTACAACAAAGACGATTTTAAGGGTAAGGGAGGATGTAGACGTGGAGGTTTTCTCTGATGGTCTGCAGGCCATTACTCACCTGAGGGAGGCGCAGGATCATCCGGAGCTCTTGCCGGATGTGATCTTTCTGGACCTGAATATGCCGGTGATGGATGGATGGGCATTTCTGAAGGAATACCAGGAACTATTCCCCGCGCTGGCCAAAAAAAATGAATTGTATATTGTCTCTTCTTCCATTTCACCCCACGAAATGGAGCGTTCAAAAACTATCCCCGCCGTCTCTGAATTTATCATCAAACCTCTGGTAAGAGAGAAATTTATCGAGATCCTCGAAAAGCTGTAAAAAATCCTTTTTAACCATGATGATGTGTCTGTTCATGTGTCTGTTCACGCTGCAGAATGAATGAACGGAATGAATAATACATATAGATTTACTATGCCTTAACTTTGTTCTTATAATCGTCGCAACTGTATGGACGATAAGCAACTAAGGAGGCAACGTTATGATCAAAGTGGGTATAATCGATGGTAACCAGCAAAGCCGTGGCATGATGCGGGTAATGCTCGACCATCAGCAGCAATATAATTTTAAAGTTACCCTTGAAGCAGGATCCATGGGCGAATGCAAAAAGGTACAGCCTTCACAGGAGCCCAATGTGCTGCTGCTCGATATAGAAGAAAATGGCGTGGATTCCATCATGGAGATCTACCGTAAATTTCCCAATACCAATGTTGTCATTTATAGTAATATCCAGGACCATAACAGTGTGCTGGCTTGTGTAAAAGCAGGTGCTATGGGTTATCTGACAAAAGATACCTGTGTGAACGAAGTGATCTCTACGATCGTGACTACACATAAAGGTGGTTCTGTCTTTAGTCCATCCATTTCCAGAAACGTGATTCAGCATGTGCAGCAGACGATCGACTATCAGAGTAACCTGAGTTTCAGGGAGCGCCAGATTGTAGAAGGTCTGAAAAACGGGCTGAGCTATAAGCTGATCGGCTATAAATACGGGATTTCCCTGGATACTGTACGCCAGTATATCAAAAGGACCTACAAAAAACTGAATATTAACAGTAAAGGTGAGCTTTTGGCTCAGTTCAAATAATCAGTATTGAGACAAATTTCCTGGCCATTTGAAGAAAATCTACTTATTTGATGTACCCTTACCGCTATTGGAAGCTTCTTTGTTTGCTTCTTTGCTTCCAGCTGGCTGCGTATAAAGCTTCCGCACAGGTCAAATATGCTTTTACGCAGGACACGCTGCTGATCAAAGGAGGGACAACTTTCGCGAATTTGTTGCGGCTGAGTAATCCCTATGCAGAAACGGTAACGCTGGTACAGAATCCTTCAGAGAAAAAGCTTACAAAAGGCCTGATCTCGCTGCCGGATACGCTGGTATTACAAGGCGGACAGACGAGGGCCTTTCCGCTGAAGTATGTGGCCGACAGGCAAACGATCAACATCAATTCCCAGGAGTTTAAAGTATCGCTGGTAGCGCTCAAGGCAGGGCTGCAGGTACAGAAGTCTGCCCTCTTCATTACGCAGCTCACAGAGGTAAAAGGTTTAACTATCGGTACAGAAACGGACGAGGTTTATCTGAGTCAGCTGAGCAACCAGGCGCAGGTGATGGTGCGGGTGGCCAACAACAGCTTTGTGCCGCTGAGGTTCAGGCTGGCGCTTTCAGGGGTTCCCGACGGACTGGAGTTTATCGGGCAAACGATGAACCTGACGCTGGCCCCGGGAGCTCAGCAGCTGCTGCCTTTCCTCGCCCGCAACAAAACGGTAACACGTGTAGCACCCGATTTTACGGTAACTATCGATGCACTGGACGACCGCAATACGATCATCGCGACGAAGATGATCCGTATCCTCAATGTAACCAGCTCGACGCGTTCAGGCCAGGGGAATGACCAGTTTCTGGGGCCGCTGCCAAATGCTGTGGCACTGCGTTATGCCAGCCTCAGTAATGATTATTCGTTCTACCAGCTGCAGGCAAATGGAAATATGAACCTGGGGGAGAACACGAACCTGCAATACCGGGCGAATGTGGACAGGATTACGCAGGGTAATAAAAATGGACTTAACATTTACAATTCTTACCTGAACCTGGATACAAAATACTTTGGGGTAAGACTGGGCAATATCTATGAAAATATGGATTTCCAGCTGAGTGGCAGGGGAGCGAAGGTAAAGGCGAACCTGAAGAAAGCCGGGGTTTTATCATTATATGGCATCGAAAACCAATATATGCTGTATGATCAGATCAATACTACTTTCCCTTCTGCACGGATCTATGCGCTGGACTACAACCTGGAGTCGGTTAATCAGGCTCAAAGGCTCACGGCAATGCATAAACATGACCCTTATACGGGTCTGGATGCGAAACAGGCTTCATGGAAGGGCCGCTTTAAGCTGAGCAAAACCCAGAGTTTAGGTCTGGAGGGTGGCTATTCTACAGAAAAGTTGTACGACCTGGATACGGAGGTGAAAAAGGGATATTCGGCAGGCTTAAATTACTTTCTCAATACTGAAGATTTCGCTGTCAATGCCAACGGATATTACAGTAGTCCTTATTTTACAGGGATCCGCCGCGGGCAGCTGAACTCGGAACTGCGTTTGCAGCGAAAGTTCAGCCAGTTTAGCTCTCTCTCGGTACGTGGAAGTGTACAGATGAACAAGCCGAGGTTCCAGGATCTGGTGAACAACGACCTGAACAATACGCTGAACCTGGGGATCAACAAGAATGCGGTCTATATTTATGAGGTCGCCTATGCCGCTGCACTGGATAAGTTTCACGTCAGTGGTGGCCCATATTACATGGGTCAGCAGTTGTCGTCTTCAGGCTATTCTGCCTCGGTTCCCGAGTATACGGACTGGAAAGCTTCTTCAGTTCGTTTTTCTGCGAATTTAGGGTATGGGGGGAGGCTACAGGGATTTGACATCACTGCCGATTATGGGTATACGTATCTGAATACGTCGCAGAAGCCTCCGGCTCCTTTTCATTCCTTAAAAGTTACGGGCAGTTATACACTGCCCATTGTTGGTTTTAGCGGGTACGCTCAGCTGAACCCATTTTACTTGTCGGACGTGATTTCCTATACCCCGGGAACTAACTACAGGATTTATTCTTTCGGACCAAACATTCACTTTACAGCGCTGAAAGAGAAGCTGAATTTTCGGGGCAGCGGCATGTACAATTATTACGGCTTTAGCAAAAGTTCGAACTATTCTGCTACTGGGAGTATGCGTTACATGATGAAGGGAAACTGGGCCTTCACGGCTGATGTGCAGTATACGCTGACCAAGCAGGTGCTGCCTTCAGATATTCTGAACAATATCAATGCGGTGCAGAACGGGGCACAGCCGCTGCCGGGCGACCTGAGGTATAACAACAGGCAGGTACGCGTGGGTGTGGAGAAACAGTTCGGCAGATCGGGACAGCATGGTTCTGAAAAGCTGGAGCTGACGTATTACGAAGATCATAACAATAACGGCCGCAGGGACACTGGTGAGCCGGCTGTTCCGGGGGTGCTGGTGAAGATCAACGGGGATGCAGCGCTGACTAACGCCAACGGGCAGGTGGTGTTTAAGGACATGAGAAAGGAAGCCTATGCGGTGAACATCACGAATACGAAGGGATGGAGTCTGCAGGAGCCTACTTCGGTATTTCTCAATAAAAGTAAGAAACTGGATATCCCGCTGGTAAAAACTCAGGCGCTGAATGGTTGCCTGAAGGTGAAGGAGGAGAAATATGCCGAGGGTAAGCCCTTGTTATCGGGTCTGAAGGTGAATGCTGTGGATGCCAACGGGCAGGTGCATGAAACGCTGACGGATGAAAATGGTAAATTCTGTTTTTATCTGCCAAGGAGTAAGTATTCGGTTTACATCGAGACTGCAGGTTTGCCTTTCTCCATTGAAAATGCAAAGCAGGAGGTGTTGCTGCAGGGAACTCCTGTGGAGATGCTGACGTTTATCTATAAAGATCAGCACAGAAAGATTGGTGTGAAACGCTTTTAATATTTCAGGCTCACCTCTCTCTTTACATCATTTTGTGTTAAAGTGTTCTATTTTAAATTAAACTGTTGTTATTTATAAATTAAATATGGTACTTTGTGTCAATGTTTAACTATTAATTGATTTAGGAGGATCATCTTATGGATTTGTTTGAAAATGACATATTATCAGCTCAAGTTGCTTCTGGAAGAAATAATGAAACCGGAGTTAATTTGACGAAAAACCAAAATAACATTCAATTGATTGCAAATGACTTATTATCACATACCAAGCCTTTAGATGCGTTTGAACAAGAGGTCTTGAATAAAACATATGCCAGGTCGTTAAAGTCTGTTCCTTCAAGGTCTTACTAGTAATTGCATTATTGAAATCGTTTTAAGGAGCGGTGATGGTGAACAGGACGTCTGCGGCGTATTGCCCTGCGGCTTTGTTCAGGAGGTTGGAGGTTTGTGTGCTGGGGATCCGGTACTGGAGGTTCACTGCGCGGTCAAGCACCGGGGCACTGGAACTGATCAGGGTTTGTGCGGTGGTGGAAAGGGTAATGGAAGAAACGCCGGTTTGTCCGGAAGCTCCTTCGATGATCATAACGCCGGCAGGTATGGTGGTTGCGTTGAGGGTAAAGTTTGAGCTTGCACGCACTGTAACGTTATAGGGAATGGTGCTGCTGATGGTGATTGGTGCCGGTGCGGCAACAGTGACGCCTGAGGTATAGTTGGCAGGTGTACTGAAATTAAGGTTTACACCTGTTGCGGGTATGTTGGCTTCAAACAATCGTGGTACGTTGACAGTAGCCGTGGAAGCCATGGTTAGTGATGCAAGACTCGCGGGTTGCGCTGCTGCAGTTTTGGCAATCGTATAAGTAAGAGGATAAGTGTATGTTCCGGCCTGAATAAAATTAGCCTGCAAACTTGCGGGTGTCACTCTTAGGGTATTCGTCAAGGTACCACTTGTATTATTCACTGGTACCGGAATGCCGCTGGATGTACTGAGTGCCTGATTAGAGGTGCTCAGGTTGATCTGAGGACCTGCAGCAGATGTGCCGGACAGCGTAGCAGTCACTGCCGAAGCTACGAGAGTAGGATCCGTGATCTTTGGAAAGGTTGTGCTGAAGCTGATAGTAGGGCCTGCACGGAGACTGATGTCTACAGGAACAGAGGTATTGTACGAAAAGGTTTGTGTAGCAGTAACTCCGTTTGTACGGAAGTCGGCCAGGGAAGTGACGTTTAATGCAGTCGTGGATGCGACTGTACTCGTTTGTGTCAGGTATGCCGGTACTATAACGGAATAAAATCTTGATGTTGCATCTGATGCACTGAATGTTAGCCCTACGTTGTAACTCCCTGCCTGCCATGCTGTACCTGCAATGACCAGGCGGTAATTGATAAACATATTTCCACCAAGGGTGACGCCACCGCTGGCAATAGATTGGTCGACAGTACTCAGTGTGATTTCTGGATTGATGGTCCCCAGGTTGATACCCGAGATGCTGCCTAGTTTTATCCTTGCAATATTAAGAGGTAAAGCGCTGCCGGCAGTGCCACTGGTTACAGGTATCGTTGAGCTGTTTGCCTTTACCCAGATATCTCCTCCAAGTACAAATCCATTGAATCTACCGCTGGCTACTCCGTTTTGGACCTGATCAGCCTGACTCGTAATATTCGCTTCTGTCAAATTAAAAGTTACCTGCGCGCGCAACCCTGCGCTGCAAAAACAACACAAAAAAAAACTAAGGGCGGTATATAACTTCTTTTTCAGCAATTTTTAAATCATAGGCAGCGCCGGCATCCAGTAAAGCAACGGCCAGGAATTTACCGGTCAATTCTATTGGCAGGTTAAATGTAACCCATTGCGTAGCCTGAGGCATCATGGCGATGCTTGCAGGATCAATCTTATGTTCTTCACCGGTTTCTTTATTGGTGAGCTCCAGGCGTACAAAAGCATCCTTGTTGATATCTCCCGTATTATGGATCTTCAGCATCAGTCTCCTCAATTTGAGTTTGCCATCGCTAACCGTTCCGCGGTCTTCAAAAGCCAGGAACTCCAGCTCACCGGCATTTAATCCGTTTGGTGTGTAATAAACCTGAACACCCATTTCCATCAGGATACTCACCCCAATAGATTTACCTGCAATCGCCGCCGAAGACTGATCCTTTACCTGCGTAAAAAATATCATGCTCTGAGCATTGGTTTTTGCTACAGCTGGAATAGCCATGGAGATATTCAGCTTTTTGGTTTCCCCGGGAAGAAGCCTCACCGAAGTGGAAGACATCGTCAGCCATTTCGCGTTGGAGGAAGGCCTGGTCCCCGGGTCATAATACATCTTGTTCCCCAGAGAGTCCCTGTCGAAATCCAGGATGCGCGTGCTGAAATTCAGTATCGCCTGCGAGGTATTGCTCAGTGAAATCGTTTGTGCCACAGTTTCACCCGGATTGCCTGTAAAGGATAACCTGGAGGGGGAAATGGAAAAACCCTGCCCCATTGTTTTGTGTGTAAACAACGGGACAAGGCTTAAAGTATAGATAATAGTTAATAGTATTCTTTTTGAGAACCTCATTCAGGCAGATTATGGCTGTGTAACCGAATAGATCAGATTGGTAGTATATGTACCCGGAGCTTTACCAATTAATGGTGTAACATCAGGAATACTGTAAGCCAGACTATAATCGGTTTTCAACGTAGGAACACCTGCCGAGGCAATTGTAACCGGAGTGTTGATCGCATCTGAAAGTGGCACTGCTCCCGCAAGGGTGGCAGCATTTGCCGGGTTGGTTGCTGTTGCAGCAACATTAACTACACTTAGTGGAACCGGTGTAGCATTACCTGCAATAACAGTAAACAAAGCATTGGCCGTCACTTTAACACTGTAAGCTTTTGTGCTGATTACAGACAGCTGATTGGCAACGGAAACTGTTTTCGGTGTCTGATAATCCGCAACTGCTGCATAATTGAACAACACCTCTGCGTTTGAATTAAGAGTGATGGCAAGCACATCGGTGAGGATGATTTTAACTGGAACCGGACCGGTAGCAACTTGCGCTTTGGCTTTTACGTTGACCAGGGTTAGTGCGGCTAAAACTGCAACGACGATGAGTAAATTTCTTTTCATGGCTTTTGAATAAATGATACATCAAAAGTATGAAGAACCTCAAAGTAAACCGCTTTAGTATTGACACATGTTGATGTTACACAACATGCTCATTTTTAATGGTTATAGTAAAGGTTGAGCCCTTATCTACTTCACTTTCAACATCAATTGTTCCCCCCAGTGAAGTGATCTGCGTCTTGGTGATGAAAAGCCCTACGCCGCTGCCGTTAACATGGCTGTGAAAACGCTCGTTTAAACCGAAAATCCGATCCTTGTGTTTCAGGAGGTCTATACCCATCCCATTATCTTTGAATGTAAGAATAATATTACCTTTCTCATCGAGTTTTGTAGCAATTTCAATTCGCAATGCGCGGTTTTCAGCACAGTATTTTACTGAATTGGACATTAAATTCATCAGTACACTTTCCAGATAACTCTTGTTAAAAGGAATCATTTCACATTCGAAACTACTGTGTATGTAAATCCCCATTGTGTGGATCTGCTTGGTAAACGAATTACATACCTTTTTGAAGATTTTAGAGATGCTAACTTTTTCAATTTTTATTTCTTTGCTCTGCTTCAGACTAAGCATCTGCGTAAGGTCGTAAATTGTTTCGTTTAACTTATCCGCTGAATCTCTGAACATATCGACAATTTTTTTATTGTACTCATCCAGCAGATCATAGTTAAGTATATCGATTAAGCCGATCAGATTCGACAGTGGTGCTCTTAAATTGTGAGAGGTAATATAGGCAAACTGACTAAGATCCTGGTTGCGGGAAGTGAGGTCTTCGATGAGCTGATCCCTCTCTTCTTCAGTTTTGTTGCGGGCAATATATTCCCGAAAATTAGCCGCCAGCGCGCTGATGTCCGAGTTCTTTATCATATTATTATTCAGTTGATTCGACATAAAGTTTATCCTTGGTAGTATGTAACCCATAGTAGACAAACACCTTGCCATATCCGCTGAGCCCGGAGATTTTAACACTCATTTACATTCCTTTACGGAATACTATTCTCCCTCTTTGAGTACACGGTGTACAAGCTCTGCCTGTTCTGCAGATCCTGCCGCTACGCTGAGAATATATTCATCCCTGGATCCGTCGCCGATGAACTCGGTATTTGTATTACCGGCAAGATCCGTCACACTGTTCAGCGGGTTATAGGGCGTAACTTTAATATCTTTTTCTGAAAATCCGTTGTGGATAAGGAGTACAAATGCAGCTTCTGCATCGGCCTCTTCCTGATAAATTTTAGTGATTACCTGGAAGGGAATATGATCCTCATAACTTCCGGAAGCTCTTTTGGCGTAGAAACTGGATTCATCGAAATCCTGATGCCCGTAAAGCTCTGAGTCTGCTGAGATCACCGCATGTCCTTTGACATAATCCGGAAGCACGATCAGCTGCTGCGCTGTAATGTTGGGCAGCACCACCCGGTCATATGCAGCATCCAGTTCGGCAACACCGATAGGAATCAATATCTCTCTGTGCGCCATGTTCCAGACATTACCTTCGAGGTTAAGCACCAGATAGCGAACTTTCTGTTCCTGTTCATCAAAAAGCAGATCGGCAACAGTCCCGAGATCCTGACTGGCGGAGTTAACAACTTTCCAATGTATGATATCGGGCTGTCCGTCTTTGATTTCAAAATCGCTGGAGCTCAGTTCTTTCAACGTCCTGATCTCATGTTCGTTTTCCTTCCGTTCCATACTATTAATAGATGATCTTGTCACTAAGGAAATAAAACAATGCAAGTCCGAATGCAATAATTGCAATCAGCCAGCTAAACCAGCCTCTGTATTTCTTGGGTTGAACTTCTAGTTGTGCCATAATTTTTAAGGTTTGATGTATCTGTGTAACACACAGACATGAATTTATGTTTGGCTATCAAGCAATTCTGCAGCTTCTTTGTTGCCCTGCTGGATGGCCAGGTCTAAAGCTGTAAGTCCTCTGAACTCCTTAATGTAGGGGTCAGCACCGGCTGCAAGCATCAGCTTTACCAGTTCGTTTCTGCCAAACATCGTAGCGAACATCAGCGCTGTTCCACCGTTCCCATGCTGAAGATTAAGGTCGGCACCCTTTTCTATCAGCAGTTTTGCGATATCTGGATAACCTTTAAAGCAGACGCCCATCAGGGCAGTGTTGCCTCCGATATCCGCAGCGTTTACATCGGCGCCTGCCTCAATCAGCAATTTTGCTGCATCGAGTTGGTTATTGTAGCAGGCAATGATCAGTGGTGTGTAGCCTTTTTCATCGTTAATGTTTGTATTTACGCCATCGTCCAGAACGGCTTTAATAAAAGCAATGTCGCCCGTGCGTGCGGCATTGATAAGAGCAGGTTGGTATTCCATGTATTTAATGTCGTTTATTGAATGTGTTAATAAAAACCTCCTGCGGGATTGCTGCAGGAGGTTCAGTAATGAATTATGCAGGTACGTCTGGTTTTTTCTCTCTTTCCCAGAAACGGTGTTGAGCAACGGCAGCAATGAAGTCTGCAGCTTTACCATTAACTACTACGCCCGGAGGGGTAGCTCCTTTCGGCCCTGCCGGGATCAACGCAGCTTTGAGGATATCTTCACCTTCGCTGCTGGCACCTATTGCTTTACAGTGTTTAAAAGCTTCAGTCACGAAATGCAGGGCATCCGCTTCGGCAGCAATGGCTTGTACGCTGGCTGCACCACCTGGAACATATACTGCATCAAAAAGTACAGATGCTGTAGTCAGGAAAGTAAAGTCAGCTTTCACTGCTGTCCCCTTATCATCCTTAATAAATCCGCCATGCGTAGCTACGATTTTCGGCATCGCCCCTTCAGCCAGTAAAGCTTTTTTCAAGTCATCCAGTTCCTTGCCGTTTACCCCATCGGTTGCGAGAATAGCGATCATCCTGGTTTTGATTGAATCTTTCGGCGTGTTGGCCATGCTTAAAGCTGCAGAAGCTTCCAGTGAAGGCTTTACAATTCTGGATTCATATTTCGCAGGATCTGCATCAGCGGGAACACCATGGTTGATTGGTCTTTCCGGCTCAGCAGGTACTTCGAGACCTAATCCTGCAGCCACTTTTTCTGCAAGACTGCTATCAATCAGTGTCAGGATACCAAGCATCCTTTTACGGATTTCTTCACGCTCTACTTTTCCCAGTTCGAAACGCAGGGCATCCACAATGTGGTTTTTCTCCGGTTCTGACTGGCTGTTAAAAAACATAGTGGCCTGACTGAAGTGATCGAAGAAACTCTCACTGCGGTCGCGGATCTTCCTGGCATCAATCCTTTCCTGGTAAGAGTTAAATCCACCTTCGGCAATCGTTGCCTGTTTGGGATCATTACCGGAAATGCTGTTGGGCTCGTAACTGGTACGGCTGGTATTGATGGTCTGACGCATATGCCCGTCGCGCTGGTTGTTGTGCAGAGGCGATATCGGTCTGTTGATAGGAATCTCGTGGAAGTTTGGTCCGCCCAGACGCAGCAACTGCGTATCGGTATAAGAGAACAGACGTCCCTGCAGTAGCGGATCATTGGTGAAATCAATCCCCGGAACCACATGGCCGATGTGAAAGGCCACTTGTTCAGTTTCTGCAAAGAAATTATCAGGGTTTCTGTTGAGGGTCATCTTGCCGATGATCTGTACAGGTACCAGTTCTTCAGGGATCAGTTTGGTAGGATCCAAAATATCGAAATCGAACTTCTGCTCGTCTTCTTCAGACACGATCTGTACGCCAAACTCCCATTCCGGGAAGGCACCTGCTTCAATAGCGTCCCAAAGGTCTCTTCTGTGGAAGTCAGGATCATTACCGGATATCTTCTTTGCCTCATCCCATGCTACTGAATGTACACCCAGCAGCGGTTTCCAGTGGAATTTTACAAAGCTGGATTTCCCTTCGGCATTGATGAAGCGGAAGGTATGTACCCCAAATCCTTCCATCATGCGGTAACTGCGGGGGATACCCCTGTCTGACATGGCCCACATGATCATGTGCGCAGATTCTGGCATCAGGGAGATGAAATCCCAGAAGGTATCATGCGCCGATGCTGCCTGTGGTATTTCGTTATGTGGTTCTGGTTTTACAGCATGTACAAGGTCTGGGAATTTGATAGCGTCCTGTATAAAAAATACAGGCATGTTATTGCCCACCAAATCGAAGTTTCCTTCCTGGGTATAAAACTTCACGGCAAATCCGCGTACATCGCGTGCCAGATCGGTTGAACCTCTGGAACCTGCAACAGTGGAGAAGCGTACGAAAACAGGGGTTTTCACAGCGGTATCATTCAGGAATCCCGCTTTGGTCAATTCCGGAATGGCTTTGTAGAGCTCGAAAACTCCATGTGCACCTGAACCGCGTGCATGAACAATTCTTTCAGGGATACGTTCATGGTCGAAATGGGTGATCTTCTCGCGAAGAATAAAATCTTCTAACAATGTAGCGCCTCTCTCACCTGCTTTAAGCGAGTTTTGGTTATCGTTGATTTTGACCCCCTGATTGGTGGTCAGGAATTCTCCGCTGCCATTTTCTTTATGGGCAGAAAGCTGTTCCTGCTTGTTATTATCAGGCGTGCTAATGCTTTCTGATGGTTTGGTTGTTTTGTTGTCTTTCATAGGATGAATGTATGTGCGCAATTGTAACACGTAGATAGGCCCAGTGTTTTGACTGATTACATAAATTCTGCGAGTAGAATCCCGGAGATTGAATTTTTGATTAGCATTCCCGCAGGTGGTGGTGCTAAACTTATTTGAAAATGTGTTGTTGGCAGGTTATCTACAAAAAACAAATACTTATGAAAACGATTTTAAATACTTCGTCTTTAGGGCTCCTTGCGGGAGCGCTGCTGTTTGCCTCATGTGGCGGCGAGACAAAAACCACGACTACCACAGACTCTACGACAACTACTACAACAACGATGAGCGACTCTACAGCTTTGAAACCAGCGGGTCCGGCACCGGAATGGGCGCCTACTATCCATCCGGAAATGCAGGCGGTAATTGAGAAGCTGGCAAGTTATGGGGATAAACCTATAGAAACTTTGAGTGCAACAGCGGCAAGGAAAAACCATACCCCTACAGATGCGGTGATGGACCTGATCAAAGAAAACAACATTACGCTGCCAGCTCCGGGAGTGGATACCGTAGGAAAAGAAATTCCGGTAGCCGGTGGAAATGTACACCTGAGGATTTACACGCCTAAAGCAGGTAAAGGTCCCTTTCCTGTAATTGTATACTACCATGGCGGTGGCTTTGTAATCGCCAATATCGACGTGTACAATGCTTCGGCACAGGGTCTGGCAGAGCAGGTAGGTGCCGTAGTGGTATCTGTTGCTTACCGTTTAGCACCTGAAAATAAATTCCCTACAGCGCATAATGATGCTTTTGCTGCCTATGAATGGACGCTGAAAAACGCGGCTTCTATCAATGCAGACCCTAAGAAGATTGCTGTGCTTGGTGAAAGTGCCGGCGGAAACCTGGCTGCAAATGTGAGTATCATGGCGAGGGACAAAAAGATCATGGCTCCACTGCATGAAGTATTGGTATACCCGATCGCACAGACAGACATGAGCACAAAATCTTATACACTTTATGCTGCGGCGAAACCGCTGAATAAACCGATGATGAGCTGGTTTACAAAAAACTACCTGACAACAATGGCCGAGGCTAAAGATCCAAGGATTTCTCTGGTGGATGCCAACCTGAAAGGATTGCCTTCAACTACGATCATAACCGCGGAAATTGACCCGCTGAATAATGATGGCCTGATGCTGTCGGATAAATTGAAAGCGGCCGGAGTGACGGTTGACCTTAAAAACTATGATGGCGTAACGCATGAGTTTTTTGGAATGGCAGCAGTAGTGCCGGAAGCTAAAGACGCTCAGGCTTATGCAGCTGATCAGCTGAAAAAAGTTTTTGGAAAATAATTAAAACCTTTTCATAGTTGTGATGTTCTTTAAACACATCTACCAAAACTACCTATGAAAAACAAAAAGGCTGGATCATTCATTTGATTCAGCCTTTTGTGTTTATATACATTTTGTGTCTCCTGTCCCTTCGTAAAATGAACAAGAATTTTAAAACATTTTATGTTTATTTTGATTGATAATAGTAATGGAGAAGATTACTGTATACCCCGGCCGTCCCTATCCGTTAGGAGCCACATGGGATAGTGAAGGCGTTAATTTTGCTATTTATGCCGACAATGCCACGGCGGTTGATCTTTGTTTCTTTAACAATGAAGACGACGAGCAAGAATCCCTGAAACTTAAGCTGACCGAACGCACTCATCATATCTGGCATGGCTATCTGCCTGGCATTGCGCCGGGACAACTGTATGGCTACCGTGTTCACGGACCTTTTGATCCTGAAAACGGTCACCGCTTTAATGCGAACAAACTGCTGATTGATCCTTATGCCAAAGCTATTGCAGGCGTGATTGGCTGGCATGATGCGCTCTTTGGGTATATCATGGGTTCCGAAATTGAAGACCTGAGTTTCTCTGAGCTGGACAGTGCGCCTTTTATTCCGAAAGCTGTGGTGATCGACCAGACTTATGACTGGAAAGGGGATGTACCTCTCGATATTCCCTATCATGAATCGATTATTTATGAAGCACACGTAAAAGGTTTTACCATGCAGCATCCGGACATTCCGGAGGAAATAAGGGGCAGCTATGCAGGTCTGGCACATCCGATTACGCTGAATTATCTGAAGGAGCTGGGAATTACGGCAATAGAGCTGATGCCGGTACACCAGTTTGTGAACGACAGGCACCTGGTAGAAAAGGGTCTGAACAATTACTGGGGCTACAATACGATTGGCTTTTTTGCACCTGATGTACGTTACGCCTCTAGTACTGAACGCGGCGGGCAGGTAAAGGAATTTAAGGATATGGTGAAGGCGATGCACGTTGCAGGCATTGAGGTGATCCTGGATGTGGTATATAACCATACTGCTGAAGGTAACCACATGGGGCCAACGCTTTCTTTTAAAGGAATAGACAATGCTTCTTACTACCGTTTGGTGGACGACAAGCGCTATTATATGGATTATACGGGTACGGGAAATACGCTGAATGCGAATCTGCCAAATGTGCTGCGCCTGTTTATGGACAGCCTGCGCTACTGGATTACGGATATGCATGTGGATGGTTTCCGCTTTGACCTTGCCCCGGCACTGGCACGTGAGCTGCACAGTGTAAATAAGCTGAGTGCCTTTTTTGATATTATCCATCAGGACCCGATCATCTCACAGGTGAAGCTGATTGCTGAACCCTGGGACATTGGTGAGGGGGGCTATCAGGTGGGTAACTTCCCTGCGGAATGGGCAGAATGGAATGGTAAGTACCGGGATTGTATCCGCGATTACTGGCGCGGCGCCTACAGTATGCTGGGGGAGTTTGCCCAGCGCTTTACCGGCAGCCCGGATTTGTACCAGGATGACCTGCGGAGTCCGACGGCAAGTGTGAACTTTATCACTGCGCATGACGGTTTTACGCTGCATGACCTGGTGACGTATAATGAGAAACACAATGAGGCCAACGGGGAGGGCAACCGCGATGGGGAGCAGCACAATGGCTCCTACAACTATGGTGTGGAAGGGGAAACAGATATTGAGGAGATCAACATCACCCGCTCAAGGCAAAAACGTAACCTGCTGACGACGCTGTTTTTATCACAGGGAGTGCCGATGATGGTGGCCGGCGATGAGTTTAGTCGCACCCAACGCGGAAATAACAATGCCTACTGCCAGGATAACGAAATCTCATGGCTCGACTGGATCAATGCGGACCAGGAGATGTTCAACTTTACGCAGCAGCTGATACACCTGCGGAAAAGGCATCCGGTATTTTGCCGGAGACGCTGGTTTCAGGGGCTGCCGATCAAAGGGGTAGGACTGAAGGATGTGGCCTGGTTCCTGCCGGAAGGTATGGAAATGCAGGAGCACAACTGGAATGAGGACTATGCGAAGTCACTGGCGATCTACCTGAACGGGGAAGATCTCAGAAGCACTGACGCTAAAGGGAACAAAATTACCGACGACAGCTTTTACCTGATGTTTAATGCCCATGACCAGCCACTGGAGTATACGCTGCCCAACGCGCGTTATGGAAAAGAATGGCTGAAGGTGCTGGACACGGCCATACAGGATATCAATGAGTCTCCAACCCGGCACTTTACAAGTGATACAATTGTGGTGGAGGGAAGATCTATAATTTTACTAAAACATATAAAAAGCACTAGCGATGTCCAACGAGCTAAAAAGAAAAACAGGCATCAACATTAACGCTGCGGGCCAGGCCGAAATCCGGTTCTGGGCACCTGAAGCTGAAAGTGTAGAGCTGAAGACAGCAAAGGCTTTGATCCCGCTGGAAAAAAAAGATTTCGGATACTGGGAAGCGGAAAGCGATGAACTTAAATCGGGGGGTACCTACCATATCCTGATTAATGGTGAAACGCAGATTCCCGATCCTGCCAGCCTCTCCCAACCTGAAGGGGTACATGGGCCATCGGCCGCAGTAGCGCTCTCAGAATTTAACTGGACAGACCAGTCCTGGAAAAACCCGGCACTCGGGGATTACATCCTCTATGAGTTACATACAGGCACTTTTAGTGCTGAGGGAACTTTTGAAGGGATAATTGGCAAACTGGATTACCTGGTAGAACTGGGCATCAATGCGATTGAGATTATGCCGGTAGCGCAGTTTCCGGGCGGGCGCAACTGGGGTTATGATGGTGTATTTCCATTTGCGGTGCAGGACTCCTATGGGGGTGCCGCAGGTTTGCAGCAGCTGGTAGATGCCTGCCATGAGAAAGGTCTGGCGGTGGTGCTGGATGTGGTTTATAACCATATGGGTCCCGAAGGGAATTACTTTGCGCAGGCAGGGCCTTATTTTACGGATAAATACGGTACCCCATGGGGCAGTGCGATTAACTTCGATGATGCCTGGTCGGACGGTGTACGGGAGTATTTTATTGAAAACGTGCTGATGTGGTTCAGGGATTTTCATATCGACGGTCTGCGGCTGGATGCGGTGCATGCGATCAAAGACTTTGGGGTGAAACACTTGCTCCAGCAGATCAGTGAAGAGGTGGATAACTTGATGGAAGCGACAAACCGCAGGCATTACCTGATTGCGGAGTGCGACCTGAATGATAACAAATATATCAATCCCCTGGAACGCCAGGGCTACGGAATGGATGCACAATGGATCGATGAGTTTCATCATGCGCTTCGTGTGACGGCCGGAGAACCAACAACGGGTTATTACAGTGATTTCTCTGGGATCAAAGATCTGGAGAAATCGTATCGTGATGCCTATATCTATGATGGTGTATATTCGCCCCACCGCCTGAAGACTTTTGGTGGCAAGGCCGATGGTAATCCGGGATCGCAGTTTGTCGTCTTCTCACAGAACCATGACCAGGTGGGTAACCGGATGCTGGGGGAGCGGACGAGCACGCTGCAGAGTTATGAGATGCAGAAGCTGATGGCTGCTGCCGTCTTGTGCAGTCCCTTTTTGCCGATGTTATTTATGGGCGAAGAGTATGGGGAAACAAATCCTTTCCTGTTTTTTACGAGTCATGGCGACAAAGAGCTGATCGAAGCTGTGCGCAAGGGACGCAAGGCAGAGTTCGCGGCTTTCCATGCTGAAGGGGAGGCGCCGGACCCGCAGTCGGAAGACACATTTAACCAGTCGAAACTCCAATGGGGGCTCTTGCAGCAGGATGGGCACAAAGAGCTGCTCTCATTTTACAAGACGATCATCGCTCTGCGTAAAAAGTATGCGCCCCTGCACAATGCGAACCGCAAACAACTGACGGTATCATCTGATCCGCAAACAAACTGCCTGGTGCTGCGCCGCTGGGAGGAGGAAGTGCAGGTTTTATGCCTGATGAATTTCTCTTCGAAAACTCATGGCCTGACGATTCCTGATGATAAACCCAGCTGGAAGAAAATTCTTGACTCTGCCGATCCGCAATGGAAGGGGCCTAAAGCTGCACCGGTATCGGTTGATGCCCTGCAAAAAATGGAGATACAACCACAATCTATCTTAATCTATACCAATAAATATGCATAAGCCAATTTCAACCTACCGCATACAGTTTCATAAAGATTTTACTTTTAAGGATTTTGATAAGATCATCCCTTACCTGAAGGAATTGGGTATCACTACGATCTATGCTTCGCCGGTGCTGGAGGCAGCCCCGGGCAGTATGCATGGCTATGATACGGTAAATCCGGAACAGATCAACCCGGAGATAGGTACACTGGAAGAACTAAGGGCGCTGTCGAAAAAGCTGAAGTCGCTGGATATGGCCTGGATTCAGGATATCGTGCCGAACCACATGTCCTTCCATCCCAAAAACAAATGGCTGATGGATGTGCTGGAGAAAGGTTCTTCATCGGCCTATGCCGGATTTTTTGATATCAACTGGTCGGGCGACAAATCATTGCCGCTGATGGTGCCTTTTCTGGGAAGTACGCTTGAAGAAGCCATAGCCTCGCAGGAACTGAAGCTGGTACAGGGCGAAGATGGGATTAAACTGCAGTATTTTGAATCGGAATGGCCGGTGAATTCACGCGTGAAGGATATCTCTATCCCTGTACAGGAGGCTGTGGATCTGCAGTATTACCGTCCCTGTTCGTACAAGGAAACGGATTACCAGATCAATTACCGCAGGTTCTTTACGGTAAACAGCCTGATTTGTCTGAATATGCAGGATGAAAAGGTGTTTGAAGCTTACCACAGCCTGATCAGGACCTTGCTGGACGAAGGTGTATTCCAGGGACTGCGGGTAGACCATATTGACGGTTTATATGATCCTGAAACTTATTTTGACCGTCTGCGTACGCTGGCAGGTGAAAGCACTTATATCGTTGTAGAGAAGATCCTGGAGGAAGGTGAAGAATTGCCGGAAGACTGGCCGGTGGAGGGTACTACGGGTTACGATTTCCTGGCGCAGGTGAATAACTTGTTTACTGCAAAAAAGGCGAAAAAGGAGTTCTTAAAATTTTATGAGTCGCTCAGTGGTGAGTTTAAAAGTATAGACAGGCTGATCAGGCAAAAGAAAGCGGGTATCCTGGGCGAACATATGGCGGGGGAGCTGGA
Source organism: Pedobacter sp. MC2016-15 (assembly GCF_026239695.1). Classification (GTDB taxonomy): domain Bacteria; phylum Bacteroidota; class Bacteroidia; order Sphingobacteriales; family Sphingobacteriaceae; genus Pedobacter. Next base: position 56,928 of record NZ_JAPIVS010000007.1, read on the forward strand.
GAACCTGTACCAGCTGTTCCTTGAACTGGAGCTGGCCGATGAAGGACAGCTGCAGGCGCTGAAGCCGGGAGCATTAAAGGATGCGATTGGCCAGCTGCTGATCTGCTTCCCTGTATACCGCTTTTATGGTAACCGGATGCCGCTGGAGAAGACTTTTTACCAGAGTAGGATCCTGAATATTTTAAAGGATATTGAGGAGGTGAAGGTGCTGGAAGATGCTGTGGAGCTGCTGCGGACGGTGCTGATCAGCAAGCCGCTGGATGAAGATGAGGATTATAACCGCCGGGTGACGGAGTTTTATCTGCGTTGCATGCAGTTTAGCGGTCCGTTGATGGCCAAAGGTGTGGAGGATACGCTGATGTATACGTACAACAGGTTTATCGGACACAATGAGGTGGGCGATGCGCCTTCAGCCTTTGGCGTAAGCAAGGAGGAGTTTCACTACCTGATGATTGCGCGCTCCTACGAGCTGCCATTATCGATGAACGGTACTTCTACGCATGATACGAAACGGGGTGAGGATGTGCGGGCACGTTTGAATGTGCTGAGCGAACAGCCGGAATTATGGATAAAAAAGGTGAAGGAATGGCGCAAGCTGAATAAACAGCTTGCGGGTGGACTGGACCCTAACGACGAATATTTTATTTACCAGACGATAGCGGGGAGCTACCCGATGCCGGGAATGGATGAGGACAATTATCCTGAACGGCTGGAGGCCTACATGGAAAAGGCGCTGCGTGAAGGAAAGGTAAATTCTCACTGGAGTGACCCGAATGTGGATTATGAGGAGCTGGTGAAGGAGTTTCTGAGGGGTATCATGGAGCCATCGGGCTCTTTCTGGCAGAGCTTTGTGCCCTGGCACCGTCAGCTCTCTGACTTCGGGATCATGAACTCGCTCTCACAGCTGGTGCTGAAGTTTACTTGCCCGGGTGTGCCTGATACGTATCAGGGAACGGAGCTCTGGGACCTGAGCCTGGTGGATCCTGACAACAGGAGGCCTGTGGACTATGAATTGCGCAAGCAATGGCTGCAGGAGTTTGGCGAAGGTGGTACTTCTTTGTCAGACCTATGGACGGAGCGTTATAACGGGAAGATTAAACTTTATCTGACGCATCTGCTGCTGGATAAACTAAAGCCTTATGCAGATCTGCTGGCATGGGGCGAATATATACCCTTGGAGGTTAAAGGGAAGTTCTCTTCTGATGTGCTTGCCTTTGCGCGTCAGGATGGGGAGCAGATGCTGGTGGTGCTGGTGCCGCTGCATCAGGGAAAGGCTGGCGGGGAAATCTCCGGGGAACTGCAGCGGGACTGGGGAAATACGCGTATTGAACTTCCGCTGAAGCAGTTCCGCTGGACAAATCTTTTGGATGGCTTTACGGCGAAGGAGAATGTGCCTGAGTTGTTTGTAGATAAATTATTTGGGGATTTTCCTATTGCTGTGCTTTCAACTGAGGTGGTACACAATCCGCGCGGTGCGGGTATCTTATTGCCGGTAACGTCTTTACCTTCTGACTATGGGATAGGTGATTTGGGTCTTGAAGCTTATGACTTTATAGATTTCCTGCAGCGTGCCGACCAGAAATACTGGCAGCTGCTGCCGCTGAATCCTATCGGTGCAGATCAGGCTTTTTCTCCCTATAGCTCGGTTTCTGCCATGGCAGGCAATACCTTGCTGATCAGTCTGTATGGCCTGGTGACGCAGGGTTTCCTGGAGCAGAAACAGCTGGAGAAGGTAAGGATATCTGCTAAGGATGAGGTGGATTTTAAAAAGGCGCTGGCGATAAAAGATAAGTTGCTGAAAAAGGCTTATGAGCGCTGGAAGAAATCTGAAGATCCGGGATTTGTTGATTTTGTGGAAAGGGAAAAGGACTGGCTGGATGATTTTGCGCTGTACTCGGTCCTGAAGGTCTATTTTAATGGTGCCTCCTGGGTAAAATGGTCTCCGGAATACCGTGACCGTGATGCGGGGAGCCTGAGTAGTTTTGCGGCTGATCGTGAAGATGAGCTGTCGTTCGAGAAATGGAAACAGTATGTATTTTTTGAACAATGGTCGGAAATCAGGGACTATGCCTGTGACAGCCGGATCGACTTGTATGGTGATCTGCCTTTTTATGTGGGGCATGATTCTGCAGATGTATGGTCGAACAGGGAATTGTTTAGCCTGGATGATACGGGTGCGATGATTGGTGTTGCGGGGGTACCTCCTGATTACTTTAACGCGGATGGGCAGCTCTGGGGAATGCCGGTGTACAACTGGGACAGGATGAAGGCTGATGGTTACCAATGGTGGCTGCGCAGGATCCGTAAGAATATGGAACTGTATCATTTGTTGCGTCTGGATCATTTCAGGGCATTTTACGACTACTGGGAGGTTCCTGCGGCTGAACGTACGGCGGTGAATGGCGCCTGGAAAGCTGGTCCGGGGGATGATTTCTTCCATGTGCTGCAGCAGGAGTTTCCTGCAATGCCTTTCGTGGCTGAAGACCTTGGGGAGATCAGTGATGGTGTGTACGGGCTCCGGGACAGGTTTAACCTGCCGGGCATGAAGGTGCTGCAGTTTGCCTTTGGTGAGGACATCAGTTTTTCTGACCATATCCCTCACAATTATCATTCAGATAACTTTATTGTATACACGGGAACGCATGATAACAATACGACGCGTGGATGGTATGAAACGGATGCAGATAAGGTCTCGCGCAAAAACCTGAATAGATACACGGGGATGAAGGTGAAGGCTCATGATGTGCATATGGTGTTGTCTAAAATGGCTTACGCCTCGGTGGCGAAGATCGTGATTCTGCCAATGCAGGATCTGCTGGGTCTTGATGGGAAATCGAGGATGAATAAACCGGCCTCGGTAAAGGAAAACTGGAAATGGCGCCTGAAGGATTTGCCGGGATGGGACATTGAGAAGAGGTTGCGCTCATGGGTTAAATTATATGGAAGATATTAATTGATCATTATGGATAACAGAAAAATTATCGTTGATGAGCTGACGGCTCTGATTGAAAAAGGGAATGCTCATGCTTCTTTTGAAGATGCTGTAGCAGGGGTTTCTTTGGACTTGATTGCCAAAGTACCGGAAGGTTTACCGTATGGCGTTTGGCATATGGCGGAGCACCTGAGGATTGCGCAGTGGGATATCCTGGAGTTTTGCCTGGGGCCTAACCATGAGTCGCCGAAATGGCCTGATGAGTACTGGCCGGAGGTTGGTGAAGAGGTGACGAAGGAGCAATGGGAGGCTACGGTTTCTGCATTCAAAAGGGACAGGGCGAGCTTCCTGGAACTGCTGAAGGATGAAAAAAGGGATCTGTTTGCGCCATTTGAATATGGCGACGGGCAGAGTCTTTTCCGTGAAGCGCTGTTGCTGGCAGATCATAATTCTTACCATCTGGGGGAGATTATCGTGATCAGAAGGTTACTCGGGGACTGGAAAAGTTAAATTTTTTGAAATATTTTTATTGCTGACCTGCTTTTTAAGCCTGCTAAATCCTTTATTTACGCTAAAACGTTTTAAAGTGTTTAGCAGGCTTGCTTTTGAATGGCCTGATTTCTATTTAAATGAAATTATCAGGCTTTATTTCTGATAAATCTTAGGTTTTTGAGCAAAAAATGGGGTCCTTTAAGTTAAAAAGGGAGTTTTGACTCCATGGATTGTGCCTGCTATTCTTTAGCTTTACGTTTTAAATTCAAATATAAAATGTGTGGAATAGTAGGTTATATAGGGCACAGGGAAGCCTGGCCAATCGTCCTTAAGGGCTTAAAAAGACTGGAGTACCGCGGTTATGACAGTGCGGGTATCTCTCTTATCAATAATGAAGGACTGAACATCTATAAAAAGCTGGGTAAGGTTCAGGAGCTGGAAAACTTTAGTACCGGCAAAAATTTGTCGGGCAGCATTGGCATGGGGCATACGCGCTGGGCTACGCACGGTGTTCCTTCCGACAGGAATTCACATCCACATACCTCTAACGATGGCCGCCTGACGATCATCCATAACGGGATCATCGAAAATTATGCGGTGCTGAAGGAGGAGCTGGCTTCAAGGGGTCACGTCTTTAACAGTGATACGGATACGGAGGTGCTGATACACCTGATCGAGGAGATCTTTCGCAAGGAAAATGTGGACTTGCTGGAGGCTGTTCGACTGGCATTACACCAGGTGAGTGGTGCCTATGCAATTGTGATCATGGATGAAGAACAGCCTGATCAGCTGATTGCCGCACGTAAGGGCTCTCCGCTGGTGATCGGGGTAGGTGCAGGTGAATATTTCATCGCTTCTGATGCAACGCCAATCATAGAATATACGAAAAATGTAATCTATCTTAACGATAACGAGATCGCTCTTGTGAAACGGGAGGAGCTGGTGATCAAGAGGCTGGACAATGTGGTTCAGACGCCTTACATCCAGGAGCTGGAACTGAAGCTGGAGATGCTGGAGAAGGGTGGCTATGAGCACTTCATGCTGAAGGAGATCTATGAGCAGACGCGCTCCATCCGGGATTGCCTCCGTGGACGTATTTATGCGAATGAGGGTCGCGTACAGCTGGGTGGTATCAAGGAATATGGGGATAAACTCAAGAATATCGACCGGATTATCATCGTGGCCTGTGGTACTTCATGGCATGCGGGTCTGGTGGGTGAATACCTGATTGAGGAATATGCGCGTATACCTGTGGAGGTGGAGTATGCCTCGGAGTTTCGCTACAGGAACCCGATTATTACGGAAAAAGATATTGTAATTGCGATCTCTCAGTCGGGAGAAACGGCGGATACGATGGCGGCGATTCAAATGGCGAAGGAACGTGGCGCTACGATCTTTGGGGTGTGTAATGTGGTGGGTGCATCTATTCCGCGGTTAACGCATGCGGGAGTGTATACACATGCTGGTCCGGAAATCGGAGTGGCATCAACAAAGGCATTCACAGCTCAGGTGACGGTGCTGACGCTAATGGCGTTCTACATGGCGCAGCAGAAGGGTACGCTGACGCAGGCGAAACTGGTGGAGCTGCTGACGGAGCTGGATAATATCCCTGAGAAGATCGAAAAAGCTTTGGAATCGAATGAACTTATTCTGGAGATCGCTCATAAATTTAAAGACTCACGCAACTGTTTGTTCCTGGGTAGGGGGAGTGGTTTTCCTGTAGCGCTGGAAGGGGCTTTGAAGCTGAAGGAGATCTCGTACATTCATGCAGAGGGTTACCCTGCTGCGGAGATGAAACACGGGCCTATCGCGCTGATTGATGAGGAGATGCCTGTAGTGGTAATTGCCACGAGGAATTCTTCGTATGAGAAGGTGATCAGTAATATCCAGGAGGTGAAGGCGCGTAAAGGTATTGTGCTGGCGATCGTTACTGAAGGGGATACTGAGGTACGTGATATGGTGGATTACTGTATCGAGATTCCTGATGCAAGTGAGGCGTTTTTGCCGCTGCTGGCGACGATTCCGCTGCAGTTACTGGCGTATCATATCGCGCTGCTGCGGGGTTGTAATGTGGATCAGCCAAGGAATCTGGCGAAGAGCGTTACTGTTGAATAAAAAAAGGTGCTGTGTTTTTGATGCTGTACGCTGCTGAAACGCAGCCTAAGGCATCAAAAATACAGCACCTTTTTTTAAGAAGCAATCGTTGCAGTAGTTCTGCTAACGGCGATCTTCTTTACGGTTTGGATGATGCCATTCTTATCGTATCCACAGATCGCCCATAACTCAGGCTGCTCGCCGTGCTCCACAACTTCATCAGGTAGTCCCAGACGGATAACATTTGCCTGATAGTTATGATCAGCCATGAACTCAAGAACGGCAGAACCCATGCCGCCCTGAAGGCAGCCGTCTTCTACTGTGACAATCTTTTTATAGCGTTTAAACACATCGTGAAGCAGTACCTCATCAAGTGGTTTCACAAAACGGATATCGTAATGGGCAGGATGGATACCTTCGGCATTGAGCTCCTTACAGGCCTCTACAGCAAAGTTTCCGACATGACCGATCGTCAGGATGGCAACATCTTCACCATCACAGATTTTACGGCCCTTACCTACTTCAATAGCTTTGAAGGGACGTTTCCAGTCGAGCATAACACCTGATCCCCTTGGGTAACGGATAGAGAATGGTCCCGCATCTTTCAGCTGGGCAGTATACATCAGGTTACGCAGTTCTTCCTCATTCATAGGTGCAGCAACCGTCATATTCGGGATGCAGCGCATATAAGCCAGGTCGTACGCACCATGGTGTGTAGCACCATCAGCACCAGCCACGCCGGCACGGTCAAGGCAGAACACAACATTCAGGTTCTGGATCGCTACATCGTGGATCACCTGATCATAGGCACGCTGCATGAAGCTGGAGTAGATATTACAAAAAGGTACAAGCCCCTGTGTAGCCAGTCCGGCAGAGAACGTTACGGCATGCTGCTCAGCTATACCGACGTCAAAGGCACGGTCGGGCATGGCCTTCATCATGATATTCATGGAAGATCCCGAAGGCATCGCAGGCGTGATCCCTACAATTTCTTTATTGTTTTCCGCCAGCTCCACAAGGGTATGTCCGAAGACATCCTGATACTTTGGTGGCTGCGGTTTATCATTCAGAGATTTTTTAATCTCCCCCGTCATTTTATCAAAGAGACCGGGTGAGTGCCACTTGGTCTGATCTTTCTCTGCCAGGGCAAAGCCTTTACCCTTTACGGTTACGCAATGCAGCAGTTTAGGTCCGGGAATATCTTTCAGGTCGCGCAGAATAGCAGCAAGCTTTTTCACATCGTGGCCATCCACAGGTCCGAAGTACCTGAAGTTTAAGGCTTCAAACAGATTGCTTTGTTTGAGCAGGGTACCTTTGATGCTTTTTTCGATCTTTTTTACAAAGGTATGGGCGTTAGGGCCCAGTTCCGAAAGCTTGATCAGTACGCTTGATATATCATCGCGGAAGCGATTGTAAGATTTGGAAATTGTAATGCTGGTAAGGTATTCCTTCAGAGCACCTACGTTGGGATCGATCGACATACAGTTGTCGTTCAGGATCACCAGCAGGTTAGAGTTTTCTATTCCGGCGTGGTTGAGGCCTTCAAAAGCCATCCCTGCGGTCATGGAACCATCCCCGATGACAGCCACATGCTGACGGTCATTTTCGCCCTTGTAATGGGAGGCTACAGCCATACCCAGTGCTGCAGAAATGGAAGTGGAAGAGTGGCCGACACCAAAGGTATCGTATTCACTTTCACTCATCTTAGGGAAGCCACTGATACCATTGAGCACGCGGTTGGTATGGAAAACAGACTTTCTGCCGGTCAGGATTTTATGTCCGTAAGCCTGATGGCCGACATCCCACACGAGTTTATCGTAGGGGGTATTGAGTACGTAATGTAAGGCAACAGTAAGTTCTACCACTCCCAGGCTGGAGGCGAAGTGCCCTCCGTTAACGCTCACAACATCAATGATATACTGACGTAATTCCTGGCTGATTTGCTCGAGATCATCTTCTTTATACTGCTTGAGATCAGCAGGGTAATTTATGTTCGGTAGTAATGGAGTGGTAAAGTTTTCCATGCAGATATTAGTAGACAACAATATACAAAGTACGTGATTTTAGTTAATAAAACCGCGAAATTTTAGCGTTTACATCATTTGTGTTTAAACGTGTGAGCAGGATGACATATTTATGCCCTTAAAATTGGCAGGAAATCGTTATTTTTACCGAAATTATATTTTAATAAATGGAAAGAGATACTTTAATCTTTGATTTGATTGACAAGGAATTAGACCGTCAGGAGAATGGCCTTGAGCTGATCGCTTCAGAGAACTTCGTAAGCAGACAAGTAATGGAAGCTGCAGGTTCAGTGTTAACGAACAAATATGCTGAAGGCTTACCAGGCAAACGCTATTATGGAGGTTGTCAGGTAGTTGATGATATCGAAACTATTGCCATTGAGCGTGCGAAGAAACTATTTGGCGCTGCATGGGTAAACGTTCAGCCTCACTCTGGTGCACAGGCAAATGCTGCCGTGATGCTTGCAGTATTGCAGGCTGGTGATAAGATCCTTGGTTTTGATCTTTCACATGGCGGTCACTTAACGCACGGTTCTCCGGTTAACTTTTCAGGAAAATTGTACCAGCCACTTTTCTATGGTGTAGGTAAAGAAGACGGACGTATTGACTATGCTAAACTTGAAGAAGTAGCACTGGCAGAACGCCCGAAACTGATTATCTGTGGTGCTTCCGCTTATTCGAGAGAATGGGACTATGCTTTTATCCGCAGTGTAGCCGATAAAATTGGTGCTTTGGTACTGGCAGATATTTCTCACCCTGCAGGATTTATTGCTAAAGGATTGCTGGCAAACCCACTTCCACATTGCCATATCGTTACAACGACTACGCACAAAACGCTTCGCGGACCACGCGGAGGGATGATCATGATGGGCAAAGATTTCGAAAATCCTTTCGGTTTGAAAACTCCTAAAGGCGAAACACGCATGATGTCATCTGTACTGGATATGGCTGTATTCCCTGGAACACAGGGCGGACCATTGGAGCATATCATTGCCGCTAAAGCAATCGCATTTGGCGAGGCACTGAGCGATGATTATCTGGTATATATCAAACAAGTTCAGGCGAATGCGCAGGCTATGGCGAAGGCTTTTGTTGCCAAAGGATATGGAATCATTTCTGGCGGAACAGATAACCACCTGATGCTGATCGACTTGAGAAATAAAAATATCACCGGTAAACTTGCTGAAAATGCGCTTGAAAAAGCTGATATTACGGTGAACAAAAACATGGTGCCTTTTGATGATAAATCACCTTTCGTAACCTCAGGAATTCGTGTAGGAACTGCTGCAATTACTACCAGAGGTCTGAAAGAAGAACAAATGGGCGAAATCGTTGATTTAATCGATCAGGTGTTGACAAACGCTGAAGATGAAGCAAACCTTGCCGCTGTTAAGAAACAAGTAACTGCCCTGGTTACACGTTTCCCATTATATAAGTAAAAATTAAAGGGTTAATCAAATATGTTGCAGAATTCAGGAGTGTTGTCAAATCATGAGCATGACAGGTTATGTGCCTTACATGCTTATCACATCCTGGATACCCCCGCAGAAAGCAGCTTTGATAACCTGGTTAATTTAGCCACCCAGATATTTAATATGCCCATTGCCTTTATCTCTCTTATAGATGAGAAAAGGCAATGGTTTAAATCTTCTATCGGTCTCAACGATAAGGAGATGCCCCGTGAAGCTTCCTTCTGTGAACATACCATCGGGGGAACTGATATCATGGAGGTTTGTGATACCCTGCTGGACAACAGGTTCAGTACGTACGGTATCGTTACCGAAGAACCTTTTGTACGTTACTATGCAGGTGCTCCGCTGATCGATGAGGATGGTTTTGCACTGGGTACGCTCTGCGTGGCCGACAGCAAACCCAATGAGCTTTCCGATCTCCAGAAGGACATTCTCCGCAACCTGGCGAAGGAGGTGATGGTGCACATCAAATTAAAGAAAAAGGAGCAGGAGATTGCTGCCAATGCCCTGCGGCTGGAGGAAACGAAGAAGCTGGAAAGCGATCGCATGAAGCTCTCTTTTGTGGCCAGCAAGATCAATAATGCGGTAGTGATCAACGATTCCAATAACCTGGTGACCTGGGTAAATGCGGCATTCGAAAAAATTACCGGATTTACATTGGAAGATGTAAAAGGAAAACGCCTGAGCGACCTGATTACTGGTCCGAAGACGGATATGGAACTGCTGGACGAAGTAAGACGGCTGACCGAAAAACGGCAGTCATTTACGATCGATATGCTGGCCTATCGCAAGGACAAACGTGAGATCTGGGTTTCCCTGTACAATACCGTGGTGCTGGATGAAGAGGGCAATGTGGATGCTGAGATAGAAATCATCATCGATATCACCGATAAGAAAAAGGCCGAGGAAGAGCTGATGCTGCTTTCGCTGGTGGCGAGTAAAACCGATACAGGGGTAAGCATCCAGGACAAGGAAGGAAGAACCACCTGGGTGAATAAGTCGCTCGAAAGAATGACGGGCTACACCATGAAGGAATTACGCGGGCACCAGATGGGAAATATCTTGTCGCCCAATTTCTACGACCAGGACCTGATTGAAGAATCGCGGAACAAGAGCTTAAACAGTCAGTCGTACAGTATCGAAGTGCTGGGCGAAAAGAAGGATGGCACACCGATCTGGTTTTCTATCTCGAATACGCCGATATTAAACAGCAGGGGCATGGTTGAACGCCAGATTGACCTGATCTCTGATATTACCCAGCGCAAGCAGGTAGAAAAGGAGATGATTGAAGCCAAAGAACAGGCTTTAAAGTTGAGTCAGGCGAAGCAGATGTTTCTCTCAGTGATGAGCCACGAGATCCGTACGCCGTTAAATGCCGTGATCGGGATGACACACCTGCTACTGGATAACGATCCGAAAATCTCGCAGATTGATGACCTGAATATCCTGAGGTTCTCGGGAGAAAACCTGTTGCATATTATCAATGATATTCTTGATTTTACCAAGATTGAAACGGGCAAGATGGAACTGGAAATCTTTCCTTTCAGTCTGAAGACACTGGCCAATGATATTATCCATTCCCTGCAGGTTAACGTTAAGAAGAACAGCAATGAACTCCGACTGATATTTGACCAGAATATACCTGCGCAGGTGTCAGGGGATAAGAACCGTTTGTATCAGATCCTGATGAACTTCCTGGGTAATGCCATCAAGTTTACGGACAAGGGGCTGGTGCAACTGAGGATTCAGCTGATAGAGGAAAATGACAGTGAGGCGGTGATCAGGTTTGAGGTGGAGGATAATGGTATTGGTATACCAAAAGATAAACAACAGTATATCTTCGAAACGTTTACGCAGGCAAAGACTGATATCTCCAGAAAATACGGCGGTACAGGATTAGGACTGGCGATTACGAAGAAGCTGCTGGACATGTTTAATTCTGAGATTACTGTAGAGAGTACTGAAGGAAAGGGCACGACCTTCTCCTTTGATATGAGATTTAGCAGGACGCATGAGCAATCCCTGGCATCTGCACTCGGACCTGAGATGAGTGTATTTATCGGGAAGAAAATTCTGGTGGTAGATGATAACGAGATCAACATCCTGATTGCAAAGCGCATACTGAGCAAATGGGGTCTGGAGATCGATGCTGCCATCAACGGCTATGAGGCGATAGATAAGATCATGACCATACATTACGATCTTGTTTTTATGGATATCAAAATGCCGGGACTTGATGGGTTTGAAACAGCGGGTATCATTCGTGATATCAGTGGCCTGTATTACAAGGAGGTGCCGATCATTGCTTTGACAGCCTCTACTCTAAAAAATGATCACTACAAATTCAAGGAATGCGGTATGAATGGGCATGTGCTGAAGCCCTTCAATCCCGAGGAGATCAAACAATTGCTTTCAGGCTTCCTCTCTGCGGAGACACTGGAAAGCCAGTACTAAGCCTCTTCATCTAACCAGAAAGGCGTTTTAAAAGATAAAGGGCCGATATTTCTGGGAAGAAATGACCGGCCCTTTTACCATCTAAATTAACGCTCTCGAATATATAAACGCAGACATTCCTGAAATGTTTTATTCCGGGATAAAAAAATAAGATTTATTTCTTTTTACTCCGTAAAAGCAAGCGCAGCTATGCTGAGCTGCTGCAGCCCGCTGTCCAGCAAAACCTGTCCGCATGCCTCCAGCGTGGCGCCGGTAGTGATGACATCATCCACCAGTAACACATGTTTACCTGCAAGGGCTGCCTGATCAGGGACACTGAAAACAGCCTTCATATTCTCGAAGCGCTTATAGCGGTTTTTTTTGGTTTGCGTAGCTGTAGAACGTTTGCGGATGAGCTGAGTGGTTCCGACAGGAATATGCATCACAGCGGATATACCTTCGGCGATCTTCTGGCTCTGGTTATAACCGCGGCTTCTTCTTTTAGCGGGATGGAGTGGGACGGGGATAATCAGGTCTGGCAGCGCATCAGCAGTTGTAAAGCCTTCCAATAACTTTTCTCCGAGTATTTCCCCCAGCCTGACGCCCAGTTCAGACTGGGAGCGGTATTTGAGCTGGTGAATGAGCTGCTGCACTTTGGAGGTCTTTCTGAAATACAGCATCGCCATAGCACTATGACAGTTGATCCTGCCCCAGAATAGCCTGGCAAGGGGGTTGTCGGGATAAAGATGGAAGTCGGTATAAGGCAGGTCGTACAGACAAGTTGTGCAGATCTGTTTTTCTCCATGAAAAAGCTGTTGCCCGCAGGCTGCGCAAAGATCAGGGAACAGCAGATTGAAAAAATCTGCCAGGTATCTTTTGAGGATGGTGGCTTTAAATTTCATGCCGCCAATGTACTGCCGTTCTGGAATATCCTGTTAGGCCTTTTCTTTCACCGCCAGCTGTCCGCAGGCAGCATCGATATCTTTTCCGCGGCTGCGTCTGATATTGGTGTTTACGCCCTGGCTTTTGAGGTAGTTGGAGAAGGCATCAATTTTATCACCTTCGGCATTGATGAAATCTGCAAACTGGATAGGGTTATACTCAATCAGGTTCACTTTGCAGGGTACATGTTTACAGAACTTGGCCAGGTCCATGGCATCCTGTATCTCGTCATTGAAACCATTAAAAACGATATACTCATAAGTAACCGGGTTTTTGGTTTTTGCGAAATAATACCGCAGTGCTTCTGCCAGTGCTTTCAGTGAGTTATGCTCAGTGATGGGCATGATCTCGTTCCGTTTTTTGTCGTCTGCCGCGTGAAGAGAGAGGGCAAGATTAAACTTAGCACCATCGTCGCCGAGTTTACGGATCATTTTGGCGATGCCCGCTGTAGAAACGGTAATCCTTTTATAAGACATGTTTAAACCATCAGGAGCAGTGATGCGCTCGATGGATTTCATGACATTGGCATAATTTAACAGCGGTTCGCCCATGCCCATATACACGATATTGGTAAGGGGAGCATTGTAATTCTTTTTGGCCTGCTCATCAATTAAGACCACCTGATCATAAATCTCATCAGCATTGAGGTTACGCTTTCTGTCCATATAACCCGTAGCGCAGAACTTGCAGGTTAAACTGCAGCCTACCTGAGAGCTCACACAGGCTGTCATCCGTTCTTCCATCGGGATGAGAACCCCTTCCACGATGTTGCCATCGTATAAACGGAAACTGCTTTTGATGGTATGATCGTTACTGTGCTGCGAGTTATTTACTGATACCACATTGATGGCATAATTTTCATCCAGTTTCCTTCTCAGGTCTTTGGAGAGGTTGCTCATCTCCTCGAATGTACGCGCAGATTTTTCCCATAGCCATTGGTAAACCTGTTTGGCTCGGTAGGCGGGCTCGTTCATTTCTTTGAAGTGTTGCTGAAGCTGGATCAGATTCAGTGAGCGGATATCAGTTTTAGTTAGTGTTGCAGGCATTTGATGCAAAGTTACCTAAAATTTGTAAGCCACCCAATATTTATAATGAGTTGACTTACAGATGGCATTAGGATTTCGGGGTGCTGCAGAGGGGCATGCTGTTAGCATTCCGCACTCTGCTGATTGGGTTATCTTTTAGGACTTCTGGTTTTTCCTGCAGGAGCTCCGGATTTTCCGTTTGATGGTCTTACAGGTCTGCGGCTTGGTCCGCCGGATTTATTCCAGTCGCCCGCCGCTGAAGCAGGTTTATATGAAGATGAGCCTCCGGCTTTTGACGGCCTTTCTGAAGCTTCTCCTCTTCCTGCACCGCTTCTTGAAGATCTTGGAGCATCTGCTCCGGCTTTAGCTCTTCCAGCTCCGGCCGGTTTAGCACGTGAAGAAGATCTTTTTGGTGTTACATTTACCAGATCATCATCACCTTTGACTGATTTTTTGGCAACCCTCTTAGGAGTTTTATCTGCTACAGAGCTTGATTTGGCTACCAAATTATAGATATCCGTTTCCTCTTCAGGCGTCAGTTCTCTCCATTCGCCAACCGGAAGGCCTTTAAGGCTGATATTCATGATACGCACACGTTCCAGTTTGGTGACATTGAAACCAAAGTGTTCACACATGCGTCGGATCTGTCTGTTGAGGCCCTGAATCAGGATGATCCTGAAAACAAAAGGACTTTCTTTGATCACCTTACATTTTTTGGTCATAACGCCCAGTACAGGTACACCCTTGGCCATGTCAGTAATGAACTTATCTGTAACCGGCTTATCAACCGTTACCAGGTATTCTTTTTCGTGATTGTTGCCCGCACGTAGGATCTTATTAACCAGATCGCCATTGTTGGTCATGAAGATCAGTCCCTGCGAGTCCTTATCTAACCTTCCGATAGGGAACACACGCTCGCTATGGTTCACATAGTCTACAATATTACTTTTTACCCCTGCTTCGGTAGTGCTGGTTACGCCAACAGGTTTATTAAATGCCAGTAAGATAGAATTTTCTGCCTGTTTAGGCTCGATGGTCTGTCCGTTTACCGAAACCAGGTCGCCGAAATAAACCTGGTCGCCAATTTTGGCTTTTTTGCCGTTAATGAATACATTCCCTTGCTCTATATACCTGTCAGCCGCTCTTCTTGAGCACATTCCGCTTTCACTGATGTATTTATTTAATCGGGTGGTAGAATCAGCCATAAATTAATTAATTGATTTTCTTTTTACAAAGTAATCAATTAATACCCATATATGCTATCAAAATAATTTAATAGGCTTTCACTACACTATTAACTGGCAAGTATCAGGAAGCTATTTGCAAGCTGATGGTAATTGGCTAATTTTACACCAAATAAAAGTATACACACAAATTATATGATCATTCCTTCCCCTCAGAACGATGTGGATCACAACTTCGTCGCCATGTTTCAGCACGGCGATAAAGAGGTGTATGCCCGTCTGTATAACAAATATGCACCTGCTATGCTTGGTGTATTACAGCGAATGACAGGGGACAGGGAACTGGCTGAGGAATGTGCCAATCAGGCTTTTCTCGCGATCTGGTCACAGCGGAAGGAGTATGATCCTGCGAAGGAGCGCTTGTTCACCTGGATCATGAAAATTGCGAAGCAGTCGCTCGCCTGTGTGGCTCCGGAGAAAAGAAACCAGATGGCCGATGAGATACGCGAGGAGATAGACCTGGTGTATGCCATGGATATCAAAACATATCTTCAGGAGATGCAGAAGGAGCAGGGTGATAATTTTGCTGCAGGCCTTGATGCAAACATCCGCGAAGCTATCCATCTCATATATTTTGAATCACAGAGCTTTGCCGGTGCGGCAGAAAAAATTGGTATCCCTGCAGACACCCTCAGGGGGAAAATGATTCAAACGATCAAACAAATTAAGGGTTCCATACTGTCATGATGAATCTGGAAGAATTTATAGCGTCCGGGATTCTGGAACTGTATGTTCTGGGTGATACTTCTGATGAGGAAACTGCGGAGGTCCTGATTATGCTGAGTAAATTTCCAGCAGAGATTACACATGAAATTGAGGAAATCAGCACAGCGCTGGAAAAACTTGCACTGGAAAATGCCGTAGAACCATCCGCAAAAGTAAAGGAAGGTTTTTTTGCCAAATTAAATGAACTGGAAGCCGGCAAGGCTGCGGCTAAGTCGTCAGTTCAAAGGGGAACTGTATTACATCAAAGCAGCCGGCCAGCGACTGAAATCCCGCTCTTAACGCATTTTTCAAAAAAAGAGGATTATACTGACTGGTTCAGTCCTGAAGACCTGCTCATGCCTGAAGGCTTTGCGGGTGTACACCTTAAAATGCTCGGTCATACCGAAAAGATGACCACCTTGCTGATCATCGCCACTGCAATTGAAGGTGAAGTGCATCATGACCTCTATGAAAAACTACTGGTGATTGAAGGCACCTGTAATGTTATTGTAGAGGGTAAAGTGCATACTTTTCAAAAAGGGGATTACATCAATATCCCACTCCATAAATGGCATGATGTAGTGATCCCTGATGGTACGATCTGCAAGGCCATTCTGCAAAGAATCCCCGTATAAATATCTTTCGCTTTTATCAGCTTTGGCGGGAATAACCGTTATTTGTACGATATGATTTCATACATTTCCGCATCCTGGATCTACCCTGTAAGCACTGAACCGCTGGAAAATGGCGTTATCGCGCTGCATCCCGACGGTACTATTGAAGAAGTACTGTCTGCAGAGGAGGCATCAGCAAGAAACATCACCGATATTTCCTCTCATGAGGGTATACTGGTTCCCGGACTGGTGAACACGCACTGCCATCTGGAACTTTCTCATTTAAAAGGAAAGATTGCGGAGCATACCGGTCTGCCTGGTTTTGTACAGCAGGTGATACAGCAGCGTGCTTCTTCTCCTGAGGAGATCGAAAATGCGATGCTGCATGCCGATGAGGAAATGTATAACAATGGTATCGTAGCCGTTGGGGATATCTCTAACCAGCCCGTTTCAAAAAACGTTAAACTGAACAGCAAAATCTATTACCATACTTTTGTAGAGGCCATGGGCTTTAATCCGGCAAAGGCGGGCGACATTATCGCCGCTGCGAAGCTTACCCGGGAAGCATTTGCTCCTCTCAAGGCCACGATCGTACCCCATGCACCGTATTCTGTTTCGGCCGAGCTCTTTCAGGAGATCAATGCACTTTCCGGAATCACAGGGGAGTCGGTTTCGATACATAACCAGGAGACGGCTGATGAGAATGCTTTTTTTGAAAGCAAGACTGGGCATTTCCTGAAGCTCTATGAGTTTCTGGGGCTGGATATCTCTTTTTTTGAAGCCGGCGGGAAATCTTCATTGCAGAGCTATCTGCCACGGTTATCTGCTGCGCCAAGAACGCTGCTGGTGCACAATACTTTTACAAGCAAAGCTGACCTTGAATTTGCTGCATTAACACATCCACAGCTTTTCTGGTGTTTGTGTCCCAATGCCAATCTTTATATTGAGAACAGGCTGCCTGATATTGCGCTGCTGAAGGATGCAGGCATAAGGCTTACGCTGGGAACTGATAGCCTGGCGAGTAACCATCAGCTGAGTATCCTGGCAGAAATGCTGAGCCTGCAGGAAAGGGAAGCAGTATCTTTTGAGGACGTACTGCGCTGGGCAACACTAAATGGTGCTGCCTTTCTTGGAATAGATACAATATATGGTAGTTTTGAAAAGGGAAAGAAACCTGGTCTGAACCTGATTACAGGGACTGAGGAAGGGCGGATCACAAACCGTACAAAGATTAAGCGTTTGATTTAAAATAAAAGCTATGTCTAACCGAATTAACAGCTTGTTTGATATTCAGTATCCCATTATCCAGGCAGGGATGGTCTGGTGCAGCGGATGGAAGCTGGCCTCGGCGGTATCCAATGCCGGGGGGCTGGGGATCATCGGTGCAGGATCTATGTACCCTGATGTATTGTGGCAGCATCTGCAGAAAATGAAAACGGCTACCGACAAACCTTTTGCTGTAAACATCCCTCTCATGTATCCGGATACGGAAATCCTGATGGACATCATTGTGAAGGAGGGCGTGAAGATTGTCTTTACCTCTGCGGGAAACCCGGCGATATGGACACCCTTTTTAAAGGGAATGGACATTACGGTAGTACATGTGATTTCCAATACGAGGTTTGCGAAAAAGGCAGAGGACGCAGGTGCGGATGCCATCGTTGCGGAAGGATTTGAAGCCGGGGGGCACAATGGGAAAGAGGAAACTACAACGCTGTGCCTGGTACCGATGATTGCCGATGCTGTAAAGATCCCGGTAATTGCTGCCGGGGGTATATCTTCTGGCAGAAGTATGCTGGCAGCGATCGCTTTAGGTGCCGAGGGCGTGCAGGTAGGATCGGCATTTGCCGTTGCCGAAGAATCTTCTGCGCATCCGGCATTTAAGGAAAGGATCATCAAGGCCAATGAAGGGGATACGCGGATGCACCTGCAGAAAATTGTACCGGTGAGGTTACTGCGAAATACCTTTGAAGCAGCCGTGGCAGCGGCAGAAGCAGAGGGTGCAGACCCTGCAACATTAAAATCTTTGTTGGGTCGCGCACGGGCAAAATTAGGTATGTTTGACGGAAATATGGAGGAGGGGGAGCTGGAAATAGGGCAGGTCTCGGCTATGCTGAAGGAAATTCGCCCTGCGAAAGTTATACTGGATGAAATCTGGCAGGGTTTTCTGTCTGAGCAGCAAACGCTCTCTAAGTTTGATATTAAATAAATAAGATGAAGCATATTACGATCAAAATAACGGGTAAAGTACAGGGTGTCGGTTTCAGATATACGACGAAAGTTGTGGCCGACCAGATGGGTGTAAGGGGAATGATCAGGAATGAAAAGGATGGCACTGTATATATCGAAGCAGAGGGAGACGATACGCTGCTGGAAGTATTTCTGGAATGGTGCAACGAAGGGCCTGACCGCTCAAAGATAGAAAACGTGGAGGTTACGCCGGGCGAACTGAAAAACTATCGTAATTTTGAAATTATTAAGAAGTAGAACATCCATTTTCGTTTAATCCGGTCACGTGTCAGTTATCAAAAAGTTTTTAGGTCAGACAGCTGTATATGGTCTCAGTACCGTATTCTCAAGGCTGTTTAATTTTATCCTAACGCCATTATTTACCAAGGTTTATGCGACAAGCGTATATGGCATCTTTACTACCTTATATAGTTATGCCTCGCTGATCAATGCAGTACTCGCCTTTGGGATGGAAAGTACTTATTTCAGGTACCTGAACAAACATGAGGATAAAAAGCAGGAGGTATACAACAATTCTTTTCTTTGTATTGCCTTTATTGCGCTGCTGTTCCTGATCACGGGTTCTGTTTTTGCCAACGGTATTGCCTCATGGATCAATAACGGGCATGAAGCGCAGGTGCTGGATTACCAGTTGTATATCCGTTTTTTTGTATGGCTGCTGTTTCTGGATGCAATCTGTGTGATTCCTTTCGCAAAACTAAGGGCTGACAACAAAGCTTTTAAATACAGCCTGATCAAGTTTTTGAATATCGGCTGCTTTGTAGGCTTTAATCTATTTTTTATTTATGTGGTACCGCTGATCATCAAAAGTCAGGGGCCGGTTGGGACCTGGTTTGAATCATGGTACCGCCATGGATGGGTAGGATATGTTTTTATTTCCAACCTGATTGCCAGTCTGGTGACATTTGTATTGCTGCTGCCAGAATTTTTACAGATCAGGTTCCGTTTTGACAGAGAGTTGTTTTCAAAGATGCTTTCCTACAGCTGGCCGATACTGGTGGCTAACCTGTCATTCATCGTGAATGAAAACCTGGATAAGATTGTGCTGAGCAGGTTGCTGCCAGATGAGATTGCAGATGGGCAGGTAGGTATCTATGGGGCGGTGTGTAAGATCGCGATATTTCTGAGCATTTTTATTACGGCTTTCAGGCTGGGTGCAGAACCATTTTTCTTTAGCCATGCCAAACAGGCGAATGCAAGAAACACGTATGCAGTGATCCTCCATTATTTTGTGATCGCTTTATCGCTGTTGTTCCTTGGACTGGTAGCAAATATTGAAATTCTGAAACATTTTATTGCAGAAAACTACTGGGTCGGATTACCGGCAGTACCGTATCTGCTTTTCGGCTATGTCTGCCTGGGAATTTATATGAACCTCTCTATCTGGTACAGGTTATCGGATCAAACGAAGTATGGCTTATACATCTCAATGGTAGGCGCAGTGATCACCATTGTTTTCAACGTGATCCTGATCCCGAAATTTAGTTATATGGGCTCTGCATGGGTGTCAATGCTGGCTTACTCAGTCATGATGGTGATATCTTATGTTCTGGGCCAGAAGTATTATCCGATACCCTACAAACTGAACAGAATCCTGGTGTACCTGCTGACCTCACTGGTATTGGTGGTACTCTCTTTCTGGGTATTTCACAGGAATATCTATATCGGCAACGGCCTGCTGCTGCTGTTCCTCGCGGGAATATATTATGTAGAAAAGGACGAAGTAAAAGCGCTGCTTAAAAAATAATATCATATACGAATAACCATATATTACAATGAAGATCAATATTATCAACAAATCAGGACTGGCATTACCACAATATGAAACTGCACATGCCGCCGGAATGGACATGAGAGCGTTTACGCCGCAAGAGATTGTGATTAAACCTTTACAGCGTATTCTTGTCCCAACAGGATTACATATTGAACTTCCTGTGGGTTACGAAGCGCAGATCCGTCCGAGAAGTGGTCTGGCCTATAAACATGGGATCAGCATTGTTAACTCTCCGGGAACAATTGATGCGGATTACCGTGGCGAGATCAAAGTGCTGCTGGTAAACTTGTCTGATACGGATTTTGTGATCAATAACGGCGACAGGATTGCGCAGATGGTCATTGCAAAACATGAAACCATCAGCTGGGAAAGCGTAGACGTACTGAGTGACACTGCACGTGGCGAAGGTGGCTACGGGCATACTGGTAAATAAAAAATATCATGTTTAGAATTGTTGTTTTATGCGGTATACTTTTAACAGGAATGCAGGCTGCAGCGCAGCAGGCAGTGACCCCTGTACGTGACAGTAGCCTCATTAAACAACTTTTCTTTGCAGGGCTGAAAGATAAACTGAACGAAAATTACGACAAGAGTAATGAGAGTTTCAGCAGGATTACAGCCATAGACCCGCGCAATGCTGCTGCATGGTATGAAATTGCCCTGCTGAATTTCAGGCAGAACAGAATGCCCGAAGCAGAGACGGCAATCAAAACGGCTGTGGGGCTGGACAAGGATAATCTCTGGTACTGGAAACTCATGGCGGAGCTTTATAAAAGCACCGGCAATATGGAGAAGCTGATCCCTGCATTTGACCAGCTGATCAGGCTTTCTCCGGAACAGAAGAATTTCTATTTTGACCGGGCAAATGCTTTATCCATAGCCGGGAAAAAAGAAGAGGCTCTGGCGGCATACACGCTGCTGGAAAAGAAATTTGGTCCTTCGGCTTCGCTCAACAGGGCAAAACAGAGGGTTGCTGCCGAGCCATTGCCAGCTGATTCTATGGCCATGGCGACACTGTATGCAGGACAGAAGAACTTCCAGGCTGCTGCCCGTATCCTCAAAAATATTGCTCCCGCACATCTCGACGACCCCTTGTACTTTGCGCTTTCGGGCGATATCCTCTACGAGAACGGAAACCTGCCGGCGGCACTGCGTAGTTATCATAAGGCTTTGAAAATAAGCGATCAGCTTTACGGTGTCTGGGAAAAGGTTTTGAATATACATATCCTTCTGGGGCAGTATAAGCAGATGATTGAAATGGGTGAAGCCGCTTTATCGGTTTATCCAAATCAGGCGATCCTGTATTACTATATGGCTTTTGCGCTGCACCGTGAAGAGAAGAACAGCGCGGCCCTGAGCAATATTAAAACCGCGCTTTCGCTGGATGGTGAAAACAAGGAGTTGCAAGCCTTGATTTTTGCTTTGCAGGCGGAGATCCTGATTGATGAACGTAAACCGGATGCGGCAGATGCGGCCTTCGACAAGGCCATCAGGCTTGATCCGAAGAATTACCTGATCATGAATAATTACGCTTATTATCTCGCGCTGCGAAATGAGAATCTCAATAAGGCGATTACATTGATAGATGTTGCAGCCCGGGCATTGCCCAATGACGCTTCCATAGCAGACACCTATGCGCTGGTTTTATTTAAAGGTGGTAAGTATACGATAGCCAGAACCTGGATAGAAAAGGCGCTGGAAAACAAGGAGGCGGGAAATAGTGTTTACCTGGAGCATTACGGGGATATCCTGTTTTTGCTGGGTGAGGCAGATAACGCAGTGCTGCAATGGAAAAAATCGAGGGATGCAGGGAATGATTCAACGCTGCTTAAAAGAAAAATAGATGAGAAAAAATACGTTAAATAGCCTGCTGCTGCTGTCGCTGATTTTCATAGCTGCAGGATGTAAGTCGAAAAAGGCTGTGGTAAAAGCACCTTCTGTGGCAGAGACACCTGCGCCGGTGCTGAATACTAAAAAACTGGAGAACCTGAAGACTTTGAAATCAAAGGATCTCCCTTTCAATACGCTTTCCCTGAAGGGCAAGGTAAGTATGGAAATAGAAGGCAAAGAGAATGGCGTATCTGTGAATGTGAGAGTGAAAAAAGATGAAAAGATCTGGATCAGCCTGACTGCGATTGCGGGAATTGAGGTAGCACGTGCGCTGATCACCCCGGACAGCCTGATTGTGAGAAACAACCTGCAGTCGGTAGCCCTCAAAAAGCCTTTCAGCTATATCTACAGGTTTGCCGGTAAACAGGTCACCTTTAAGATGTTACAGTCGGTGCTGACAGGGAATACCATAGATGAACTGATGACAGAACAGTCGGTAGTTGAGCTCAACGGAGGTATCTTTACGCTTACAGGCGATAAGAGCGGCCTGGGTTACCGGGTGTTGTTTAATACACTGCTGAAAACCGCTGAACTGAACCTGAATGACGCCAGGGCTGGTCAGGCCCTGAAGGTAAACTATGGCGAGTATCAGGATGTAACGGGAGCACTTTTCCCATCCGTCACCAGAATTAACTCCGTTTCAGGTACAAAAAAAACCAGCATTGCATTTGATTTTAACAAGATAGAGCGTAATGTTCCGCTTGATTTTCCGTTTAGTGTTCCCAAAAGGTTTGAGTTAATAAACTAATTTTTTTATACTTTTGATGCAATGAAGCTACACAAATTACTTTTCTTTCTTTTATTTTTTGCGTTTGTATCCACTGCGGTTGCGCAAAGCAGTTCACAGCTGAAAAGAAAAAAAGAAGCCATACAGCGGGAAATTGAACTCTTACAGCGAAATCTGAACAAGGCTTCACAAAGCAAGAAGCTTACTTTAGGGGAGATCCGTGCGCTGAGCACCAAGATTGACCTGATGCAGAATAAAATCACGGTGATTAACTCGGAGATAAAAAACCTGGACAGTGAGATCCATGAAAATACGAACACCGTACATTCACTACAGGGTCAGCTGGCGCAGTTAAAAAAAGAATATGCCGGGATGATCAGGTTTGCACAGCGCAACAGGAACTCATACGACAAGATGATGTTCATCTTTGCGGCGCGTGATTTTAACCAGGCCTATAAAAGAATAAAATACCTGCAGCAATTTGGTCAGTACCGCAAGAAGCAGGCTGATTATATCCAGGGAACAGAAAAGAACTTAAACTACAAGATTGTAGTACTTGACAAGAGTCTGAAAGCAAAAAGCAGTTTGCTGAAGGAACAGGAGTCGGAGCAGGATAAACTGGCAAGGAACAAGAAAGAGCAGGCTTCTGTGCTCAACAAGGTAAGCAGACAGGAAAAAGAGCTTGGCCGTGATATTGCAAAGAGGAAGAAACAGCAGTCGGCCATAGACAGGGCGATCAGGGATGCAATTGCGCGTGAGATTGCCATTGCCAGGAAGAAAGCTGAAGACGAAGCCCGTGCTGCTGCTGCAAGAGCAAGGGCAGAGAATAAGGCTGCACCTGTAGAGAAGGCAAAAACCAGTAGCAATTACCTGACATCTACACCTGAAGCCGCGAAATTATCCGCTGGCTTTGAGAACAACAGGGGACGTTTGCCATGGCCGGTAGGACAGGGATCGATCACCGAAAACTTTGGAAGACATACTGAAGGTGAAGCAAGCTATACCAATGACGGGGTGAATATCCTGACAGCTGACGGAGCGGCAGTAAGAGCGGTATTTGGCGGAGAGGTGCTTTTTGTGAGGATGATACAGGGTATTTATGTTGTGGCTATCCGTCATGGTGATTACTTTACGATCTATCAGAACCTGAGATCTGCTTCGGTAGCGAAAGGCGACAAAGTGGAGACACGCCAGACGATAGGATCTGTTGCCACAACCTCAGATGGGCCAGTGTTACATTTTGAAATCATGCGCGGTCAGGCTAAGCTGAATCCGGAGGCGTGGATAGCAAAATAAATAATTGGGTTTAAAATGATTATATTTGTTGAGATTTATTAATTTGTTGATATGAATTTTGGAGTGATATTAGAGTTTTTAAATATGGGCGGTGGAGAAATCATGCTGATCCTTGGCGTGGTGCTGTTGTTATTTGGGGGTAAGAAATTACCTGAACTGGCAAGAGGACTTGGTAAAGGTATCAGGGATTTCAAAGATGCGTCCGAAGGTGTGAAGAGAGAAATCCACAGGAATATCAATGCAATGGATATTGACGACGATCTGAAAGCTGAGAACGAAAAATACGAGCAGCAGCATCCGCCGGTAAATACACCAACTTTAGAGGAGCAAATGTACCCTACTGCTGCGGCAGCTGCGAGTACGGCTACACATGAAGAAGTGGAAATCCCTGCTTCGGAAGCTCCTGATGAAGTGGTATCAGAAGCACCGGAAGTTCCGGTTGAAAATGCAGAGCAGCCTGAGGCGAAACCTGCACCAGCACCACTGGGTACGCCAATTGCAGCTTATTCTGCAACCGCTGCAGCAGCAAAGTCAAATGCAGTTCCGGAACCGGAGACAGTAACGCCGGAGACGGCATCAGCTGATGAAGCCCCGGCGGCAAAAGCTGAGCAGCCTGCAGCTGAAGCTCCAAAAGCTGAGGCTCCGAAAGCTCCTGAGACAGTGACGCCGGAAACGGCATCAGCAAAAGCTGAGAAACCTGCAGGCAAAGCTCCTGAAGCCCCAAAAGTTGATGCAGCTGCATCAGCAGCACCTGCGGTTGAGACGGTAACGCCTGACACGCATCAAACAGTTCCTTCAGAAACAGAAAAAAAATAAAATTTAATTCTTACGATCATGTTGAATACAACAATATTAGCTGCCTTGGGCACACCAGAAATCCTTATTATTTTAGCGGTTGTTCTATTGCTTTTTGGCGGTAAAAAAATTCCTGAACTCATGCGCGGACTTGGTAGAGGCGTAAAAGAATTCAAAGACGGTAAAGACGGCGCGGATGATTCAGTTGAATCAAACCACACCAATACCCATAAACCTTTGTAGGTTTAATTTTTGAATTGCTAACCCTTTAATTGCCGCTTACAGTTTGAAGAAGTATACATCTTTATCAGAGATACAAGCATTGATTGATCAAAAAAAGCTTGTTCTTCCTGATCTGCTTGACCACTATTTTACACAGATAGAAAATCATATAAACCTCAATGCATTCAACGAGGTTTTTTTTGACTCTGCAAAAAAACAAGCGCAGGAAGTGCAGCAAAAGGTCAATAATGGCACTGCGGGGAAACTTGCAGGGATGGTCATTGGTATCAAGGATAATATACTTTACAAGGATCACGCTACTACCGCTTCTTCAAAGATGCTGGAGGGTTTTGTGTCTCCTTACTCGTCGACCGTTGTGGAGCGGCTGATTGCTGAAGACGCCATCATCATTGGCAGGTTAAACTGTGATGAATTTGCGATGGGCGGTTCAAACGAAACCTCTTATTACGGACCGGTACGCAATGCTGCGAATACAGAGATGGTAGCCGGTGGCTCATCCGGTGGTTCTGCGGTTGCAGTACAGGCTGATCTTTGTCTTTCTGCCCTTGGTACCGATACCGGTGGTTCGGTGAGACAACCCGCTGCTTTTTGCGGATGTTTTGGCTTTAAGCCTACTTACGGACGTATTTCGCGCTATGGCGTAATTGCTTATGCTTCTTCCTTTGATCAGGTAGGTACGCTGACCTCGTCGGTCACTGATGCAGCCCTGCTGATGGAAGTGCTCGCCGGCGCTGATGCATACGATAGTACCGTATCGACTTTGCCGGTTCCTGCTTACACTGCGAAGCTGGATGATCAGGGTAAAAAGAAAATTGCAGTGCTGAAAGAAACACTGGAAAGCGAGGGACTTGATCCTGATATCAAATCTTCCATTCTTGCCGCGATTGAAGAATTCAAAGCTCAGGGACACACGGTAGACTATGTATCGTTTGATCTGCTGGAGTACCTGGTGCCTGCCTATTATGTATTAACAGCTGCTGAAGCCTCTTCTAACCTTTCCAGGTATGATGGGGTACATTACGGATACCGCAACCTGCAGGCAGAAAACCTGAACAACTTATACAAAAAATCGCGTGCCGAAGGCTTTGGGGATGAAGTAAAAAGAAGGATCATGCTGGGTACTTTTGTACTGAGTGCAGGATACTATGATGCTTACTACCAGAAAGCCCAGCGTGTAAGAAGGATGATCAGAGATAAAGTTGAAGAGCTTTTTCAAAGCTACGATGTGCTCTTAAGTCCTGTTGCACCAACTCCGGCCTTTAAAATCGGGGACAATATCCAGGACCCGCTGGTGATGTATCTTGCTGATATATACACTGTACTGGCCTCTCTGAGTGGTATTCCTGCAATTGCAGTACCTCTGGGCAATAATTCATCAGGTTTACCGTTAAGCTTACAGTTAATGGCAAAACATTTTGAGGAAGATGTTTTACTTTCTATAGCAAAGAGTTTTAGCACCCCTAAGCGCTTATGATAAGAAATGTACTTGTAGTAATGTTCTCTGTACTCGTTGGTTTAACTGCTGCAGCACAGGAAAAAATAAACAAGCTGGATTCCATCTCCCCGATCAGCTTTCTTTCAACGACCTATACAGGTGACACCACCGCGGTACCAGCGGTTCTTGAAAATCCATTATTCTACAATTACAATTTCACTTACAAAAAACGTCTGGATTCCATTCAAAGGGAAATTCCGCTGACCTATAACGAATCTGTACAACGCTATATTGATGTTTATGCCGGCCGGAAAGAGATGATGGGTAAGATGCTGGGGCTTTCAGAATATTATTTCCCGATTTTTGAAAATGCGCTTAAAGCTTTTAGTGTGCCTGCTGAACTCAAATATCTGCCGATCATAGAATCTTCAATGAACTCTCACGCGATTTCGAGAGTAGGTGCTACGGGTTTATGGCAGTTTATGTTTACTACCGCTAAAGGCTACGGTCTGAACATGGATAATTATGTGGATGAGCGTAAAGATCCGATCCAGGCGAGTTATGCCGCTGCAAAATATTTTAAAGATGCTTATGCAGAGCTGGGCGACTGGCTGCTGGCGATAGCTGCCTACAACTGCGGAACGGGTAACGTAAACCGTGCCATTGCAAAAGCTAACTCAAGGGATTTCTGGGCGATCAGACCATTCCTGCCGATGGAAACAAGAAATTATGTACCTGCATTCATCGCGGCGATCTATGTGATGAACTGTCCTGATAAACACCAGATTCTGGCACAGAAGTCGCTTTTTGCGATCAAAACTGATACTATCCAGGTGAACCGTTACGTATCCCTGACTGAGCTTGCAGAAGCGATGTCTATGGATGAAACAGATCTTTGTACTCTGAACCCTTCTTACAAGAAAAAGATTGTGAATGGATCTGCAGACTTACCAAAAAGGATCATCATGCCAAAGGTCAGTCTGGCGAGTTATGCCAACATCTATGAAGTATTGAATGACCATACTCTGGCGGCCAGTCCTCAAATCATTCTGGCATCCAATGACGACAGGAGAATTCAAAAGAAGCGCAGGGAGCCGGTGACTGAGAAACCTGCTTTAAAATACCACAAGGTAAGCGCAGGACAAAACCTGACTACCATTGCCGATCAGTTCGGGGTAGAAGTACAGGATATCAAAGTATGGAATAAACTAAAAGGGAATAACATTGTTCCCGGACAGAAATTAATCATATCCAAAGACGGTGCTGCCGCCGGGCACACTGAAGCGCGTACAACCAAAAAATACATTTCTTACAGGGAACGCTCAAATGGAGTTTCCAAGTCCTCAGGAAGGCTTTAAAGGCCCTCATTCTTTTTGTTCATTCCTGATACAGTCTTCTTATTGCTCAAATATTATCTGATATTCGTATATTCTTCGCATGAATTATGTGGGGAGAAAATTTGTGTAGGTAAATTTAATACACAATAAAGAATTTAATAATATTTCTCTATTAACTTTGGCTCAAAAAACAGCAATATGTGATCATGTAGACCTGAAATCCATCTCTTTATTAAACGCTCCTTTAGTAAAAGTTTAGATTAACGAAAAGCTCAGAGTAATCAAGGTGTTGCAAATCATTATCAATGGTAGATTCCTTTTAGTAGCTTTAACACATTGATTTTAGCGAAAAAATAGAAAAATATGTACGATTATATTGATGGCAGGCTGACGTTTAAATGTCCTGCTTATGTTGTGGTTGAAGCTGGTGGTATAGGATATCATATCAACATATCACTGAATACCTACAGTGCACTGGGAGCTGGTGAGCGTTGCAAGATGTATGTTTGGCTCCATGTAAAAGAGGACGCACACACGCTTTATGGATTTATCGATGAAGGAGAACGACGGTTGTTCCTGCACCTGATCTCGGTGTCGGGCATCGGGCCAAATACCGGCAGGATGATGCTCTCATCGATTACCCCGGCAGAGATTCAGACTGCCATTGTCAATGCAGACTTACCACTGATCCAGCGGATCAAGGGTATTGGTGCGAAATCCGCACAGCGCTTAGTATTAGAACTTCAGGATAAACTGAAAAAAGAAGGTACGGGATCTCTGATCGCGGCCCCGCTGAGCAATACAACGAGGGAAGAATCATTATCTGCCCTGATGATGCTGGGCTTTGCAAAATTACCGGCAGAAAAAGCCATCGATAGCGCCATTAAAAATGGTGGAATGGACCTGACTGTTGAACAAATGATAAAAATAGCTTTAAAGAATTTATAAGACCAAATAGCCTGTACCTATATTTTTTTGCCTTTGAGAAACACTTTTACGTTGCTGATCTTCCTGGTTCTTTCATTCTGCGGCATTCATGTTTTTGCCCAGGTGAGACGCGTAGTTCCCTCCAGGGACACTACCAGGAATACTTTTGGCCTAAGGGAAAAGCAAAGACTGGGTATCAGGCAACCTTTTAATTCATTTGCGCCGCTTCCTGATAACATGACAAGGGAGGTGGAGTACGATGCGCTGAACAAAAGGTATATCATCAGGGAAAGAGTGGGAGGAAGGATGCTCGGTCTGCCGCAGTATCTGACCATCGATCAGTACCAGCGCCTGGTGAACAGCGAAATCAAACGCAATAACTGGCGTGAAATTTCCAATTCAGAAGTTGATGAGATCAGGAATACGGGGGTGATCCCGAGTCTGACCATTGAAAACAGATCTTTTGCCCGTTTATTTGGTGGCAACCAGATCAATATCCAGCCGAGGGGGGAGGCAGAGCTCACATTTCTGGGCAGAGTAAACAAAAATGAGAATCCCCTCTTTAATGAGCGGCAGCGCAAGCAGAGCAATTTCGATTTTAACCAGCGTATCCAGATGGATGTGGTGGGTAATATCGGAACGAAGCTGAAGCTG
Source organism: Pedobacter sp. MC2016-15 (assembly GCF_026239695.1). Classification (GTDB taxonomy): domain Bacteria; phylum Bacteroidota; class Bacteroidia; order Sphingobacteriales; family Sphingobacteriaceae; genus Pedobacter. The sequence continues at coordinate 86,233 of NZ_JAPIVS010000007.1, forward strand.
AACATGAACTACAACACCGAAGCCCAGTTCGACTTTGAAAACCAGATTAAACTGGACTACACGGGGGGCGAGGATGACATCATCAAAAAAATTGAAGCGGGTAACGTAAGTATGCCGCTGAGCACTGCCCTCATCCCCGGAACGCAGGCGCTATTCGGAATCAAAACCCAGCTCCAGTTTGGGAAACTGAATGTGACCTCGGTTTTCTCGCAGCAGAAATCGCAGTCGCGCGAACTCAAAATCACCAATGGTGCCCAGCAGAATGAATTCAGGCTTGGTGCCGATAACTATGAGGCCAACAAACATTATTTCCTCGCCAAATATTTCAGGGATACCTACAACAGATCCCTGGCTACTCCACCTACGGTTTTATCCGGAATCAACATCACGAAAATAGAAGTCTGGATAACCAATAAAACTGGAAACACCCAGGACTCAAGGGACGTACTGGGGCTGATTGACCTGGGAGAAAACCAGCCATTTAATACGGGACAGATTGTAGGTGGGGCGGGTTTCTCAGTAGTGCCATCCGGATATTTACTGCAGGGCAGCCGGCAATCCAACGACCTGCTGACCAAACTGCCCGCGGGAGCACGGCAGACGAACTCCAATGATATCATTTCTTTCTTCCAGGCAAATGGAGGAACTGATAACTTCGGAAAGATGACCTATGCCCGGAAGCTGTCAGACAGGGAATATACCTTACATACCCAACTGGGTTATATCTCGCTGAACAATCCTTTAAATGCAGATGAGATTCTGGCTGTAGCTTTCAGGTATACCTTTAACGGCGTGGAATATCAGGTGGGGGAGTTCTCTACCGATGTGAGTTTTGATCAGGCTTCGCCAAAAGTGCTGTATGCGAAGTTGCTGAAGAACGAGACGCTGAAGACCAATCTGCCTACCTGGGACCTGATGATGAAAAATATTTACTCCATCGGGGGATACCAGATCAGTCCGCAGAACTTCAGACTGGATGTATTGCGTCTGGATAATGAATCGGGTATTGAAAAACCGGTGATGTCTGAAGGGATCAACACCGCGAATAAACTCTGGATTAACCTGACGGGACTGGACAGGTTAAACCAGCAGAATGAACGCAAGCCTGACGGGGCTTTCGACTTTGCGGCGGAAGATAAACCTTTCGCCAGTACGGCCAGTTCAGGTACACAGACCTCAGCAGGAAATATGAATGTGCCGGGAAACTTTGGTGCGGGTACAACGAGTAATGGCCTTTCTTCATTCATCACGAATACCAGTGCGGGCTATGTGACGATTGATCCCCTTAACGGCAGGGTGATCTTTCCGGTGGTGGAGCCTTTTGGTAAAGACCTGGCCTCACAGTTTAATCCCGGGGAGCAGAACCTGATCGACAAATATACTTTTCCGGCCCTCTATGACTCTACCAAGGTGGTTGCACAGCAGCTGTTTACCAAACAAAACAGGTTTATCATCAGAGGAGCATTTCAGTCGGAAGTAGCTTCAGAATTTAGTCTGAACTCTATCAATGTACCCGAAGGCTCTGTAAAAGTATTTTCCGGAACAATTCCTTTACAGGAAGGTGTGGATTTTACAGTGGATTACCAGGGCGGACGTGTAAAGATCATCAATGCGGGCTTACTGATCTCCGGTCAGCCGATCAGGATTACAACGGAGAACAGTGAGCTGTTTGGTTTACAGCAGCGCTCACTCTTTGGGACCCGTCTGGATTACCGCGTGAACAATAAGCTGAATCTTGGAGGTACCTACCTGAACCTGACGGAGAAGCCGCTGACGCCAAAGGTTAACCTGGGCGAGGAGCCGATCAGCAACACCATCTACGGGCTGGACCTGAACTACAGTTCTTCCTCCAGGTTTCTGACGAAGATGGTGGACCGCCTACCGTTCATCTCTACAAAAGCGCCTTCGAAGATCAGCTTCTCGGCAGAATTTGCGCAGCTGGTGCCGGGGCATCCGGGGGCATTGAACAGCGCCGGAGATAAGGGTGGGGTGAGTTATCTGGATGACTTTGAAGCTACGCGCTCGGTGATTGATCTGAAAAGTGCGATCGCCTGGCAGTTGTCGGCCACGCCACAGCTTTTCCAGGAATCACAGCTGATAGATAATCTTGCCTATGGCTACAACCGGGCGAAGATGGCCTTTTACAACATCGACCCTACATTTTATAACAGCGCCGGAACGAACCTTCCGGCCAGCATCAGAAACAACAGGGCGGAGCTGTCCAACCACCTGGTGCGGGAGGTCATTGAGCAGGAGGTTTTTCCATTTAAGGAAACGCCTACAGGACAAAACGTATCGCTGCCTACATTGAACGTTGCCTTTTATCCCACAAAGAGGGGACCGTACAACTACGCTACTACCGGATTTAGTCCAACGGGCGACCTGCAAAACCCGAGATCGCGCTGGGGAGGTATCTTCAGAAAGATTGAGACGAACGACTTCCAGGCGCTGAATATCGAATACATAGAACTCTGGGTGATGGATCCGAATATCTATAAACCGAATTCTCTGGGAGGGGATGTATATTTCAACATCGGGAACCTTTCTGAAGATATCCTGAAGGACGGCAGGAAATCGCTGGAGAACGGGCTTCCTGCAGACGGGGATCCTTCGAAATATGATGAAACCAACTGGGGCCGCGTATCTAAACTGCAGCCGGTGATCCAGGCTTTTGATAACGACCCCGCTGCACGCCGTGCTCAGGATGTGGGTTTGGACGGTTTGTCCAGCAATGATGAAAAGGTGAAATTTGCCGCGCAGATCTCGCAGATCAAAGCACAGCTGAACCCTTCGGCAGCAGCAGAAATTGACAACGACCCAAGTTCTGATAACTATACCTTCTACCGCGGCCCTGCCCTGGATCAGGCAAATGCCGGAATTCTGAAGCGCTATGAAAATTACAACGGCCCTGAGGGAAACTCGAAAACCTCGCAGCAATCGCAGGAGGAGCTGGGCATAGACAACTCGGCCTCTACCTCATTACCTGATGCGGAGGATGTGAACAGGGATAACAACATGACGCAGAGTGATGAGTATTTTCAGTACAAAGTGTCGATGCGCAAGGGCGATCTGGAAGTGGGCAAAAACTACGTGACCGACGCCGTAACTTCGCAGGTGAAGCTGGCGAACGGGCAGACACAGCCGGTTACCTGGTACCAGATCCGCATCCCTCTGGCAGATTATGAACAAAAGGTTGGGAATATCCAGGACTTTAAATCTATCCGTTTCTTTAGGATGTTCCTGACGAATTTTGCGGATACTACGGTGCTGAGGTTTGCAAAGATACAGCTGGTACGTGGGGATTGGAGACAGTACAATTCGCTGAATGAAAGTTCACAGATCATCACCGATCCGGCATTGAATACGGTGACGGCAGATAACTCGACGATTGAGCTGACTACCGTCAACATTGAAGAGAACGGAAAGCGCTCGCCTATCCCGTATGTGATCCCTCCGGGAATTATCAGGGAGCTGGACTATAATAACTACAGAACGGATACAAAACTCAACGAGCAGTCGCTCGCTTTCACGATACGCAACCTGCGCGATGGTTATGGCAGGGCGACTTTTAAAACTACGCTGAGTGATTTCAGATCGTACAAACGTCTGAAAATGTTTGTGCATCTTGAAGCGCTGGGCAATACAGTGATTAACAATGGCGATCTGCATGCATTTATCAGGGTTGGAGCGGATAATCAGGATAACTACTATGAGTATTCACAGCCGATGACGGTGACGCCACCAAACACCAGTAACCCGGATGCGATCTGGCCGGATGCCAACGTGATGGATATTGAGCTGAAGCTGTTCCAGGATGCCAAGCTGGCACGGAACAGGGCCAGGGATGTGAATGGAGCCTTATGGGATATCAGTAAACCATTTACCTATGTAGTAGAGGGCAACAGGACCATCACGATCAAGGGGCAACCTGACATGGGCCAGGTGAAGGTGTATATGCTGGGGGTAAGAAACCCGCTGAAGAATGCGGCCATTCCGGGAGCTGATGACGGGCTGGAGAAAAGTGCGCAGCTCTGGTTTAATGAATTGAGGCTTACAGAATTTGATGAACGCGGGGGATGGGCGGCAGCGGCAAGGATGAACGCGCAGCTGGCAGATTTTGCAGAGGTAAATGTATCGGGAAGTAAAACGACGATCGGCTTTGGCTCACTGGACAGCCGCGTGAGTGAACGTAACAGGGATGACAATGTATTTTTTGATATCTCTTCAAATATTCAGCTGGGCAAGTTCTTCCCGCAGAAGTCGGGTTTGAAGGTGCCGATGTTTGTGAGTTACTCTAACCAGGTGAGCACGCCGCAGTATGATCCGAAGATGCCGGATATTGAACTGAAAAGGGCTGTAGCGACAGCCACCAGGGAGGAGAAAAAGGAAATCCTGGACTACTCTCAGGATGTAACAACACGCAACAGTATCAACTTTACGAATGTACATAAGGAACGTACCGACCCTTCGAGGAAACCGCAGGTGTGGGATGTGGAGAACCTTAGTGCCAGTTACTCCTTTACGAAATTCCTGCACCATGATTTTATCAACCAGAATACGGTGCAGAAAACTACGTTTGCATCGCTGGCATACAATTACTCCGGACAATCGAAGAACTATCGTCCATTTGACAAGATCATCAAAAACAATACGCTGGCGTTGTTGCGGGATGTGAACTTCAGTCTGCTGCCAAGTGCGATCAATTTCAGGATTGATGTAAACCGCTTTTACTCGGAGAACAGTTTGCGGAACAATGATCCTACCAACAGTATCCCGATCAATACCACCTATAATAAGAACTTCCTGATCACGCGGGTATATGCGATTTCCTGGAACCTGACGAAGTCGATGACTATAGATTTTGACGCAACGAACTATTCCATCATCGATGAACCGGAAGGCAGGATCAACGGCCTGAAAAGGGATACCGTATGGCAGAACCTGAAAAGCCTGGGCCGTACCACTGATTACAGTCATAACCTGAACATCACTTATACGCTGCCGCTAAACAAGATCCCGGGAATGGACTGGGTAAATGTGGCTACCCGTTACGGAACAAACTTTAACTGGCAGACAGAGCCTTTGTCGACACTGAACGACCCGAATATTAATCTCGGAAATACGATTCAGAACTCGAGGACGATCCAGCTGAACCCTACGCTGAACTTCAACGGGCTGTACAATAAGTTTGGGGCACTGCGCAACATGAAGGATGGTGATGGCAGCGGATTTTCAGGGGTGATGGCCAACCTGCTGACCAGCATTAAAAACATTAACGCGGCGTACACACAAACCAAAGGGATCTTCCTGCCGGGCTACCTCCCGAGAACAAGTTATTTTGGTATCGATGATCTCACGGGTGCCCCCGGTCTGGGTTTTGTTTTCGGAAGCCAGAGGGACATCAGGCAGATGGCACTGAACAATGGCTGGATCACCAGAGATACGCTCCAGCAGCAGCTGTATATCAATACGCTTAGGGAGGACATCAGCGTGACGAGTGTGCTGGAGCCCTTCCGGGATTTAAGGATTACGCTGACAGCAAACAAGAACAGGACACTGAACTATTCCACGAACTTCAGGTACGACAATACCAGTCAGGCTTTCCGGAATCTGAGTCCGTATACCACGGGTGATTACAGTATTTCATTTATCACGCTGGGAACGGCATTCTCGGAGAAGGCCGGCAGTACGGTATCACAGCTGTACAACCGTTTTATGGCGAACCGCAGTGTCATCTCGCAGCGTCTGGGGGCTTTAAACCCGAATTCAAGAGGGCTGAGCGGGGGATTTGCTGATGGTTATGATCAGAACTCTCAGGATGTGATTATCTCGGCATTTATGGCTGCTTACAGGGGTAAAGATGCTTCAACCTCGAGTCTGAATGCTTTCCCTAAGATTCCTCTGCCCAACTGGCGTATCAACTACGGCGGACTGGGCAGGCTGGACTTTATGGCGGAGACTTTTAAATCGATCGATCTGAGACATGCCTACCGCTCTGTGTACAGTGTAAACGGTTTCAACTCACTGCTGCGCTATACGGAGAACAATGGTTTTTCGAATACAAGGGATGATAACCAGAACTTCCTTCCCTTTTACCAGTTCCAGCAGGTAACGATTGCAGAAACTTTCTCGCCGCTGATCGGTGTGGACACGCGGTTGAAGAATAATCTGACGGCGAATTTTGAGATCGGCAGAACGCGGTTGCTGGGTCTGAGCCTCTCCAACAGTCAGCTGGCACAGCTGTCGGAGAATAACCTGGTGTTTGGAATCGGCTACAGAACGACGAAGTTCAGGTTCCCTTTCGGGCTGTTCAAGGAGCTGAAGCTGGACAACAACATGGACTTTAAACTGGATCTTGCCATACGGGACAACAAAACCGTGATCTACAGGGCGGACGTGCTGGAAGCAGAAGTTTCTTCGGGAGCCAAAAATATCACTTACAGGCCTACAGTGGATTACATCCTGAACCAGCGTTTCAATATCAAATTATTCTATGATGCGAACCTGACCAAGCCTTATACCTCGCAAACCTTTAATACTTCGTTCAGCAATTTCGGCTTTAGTTTGCGTATTACACTGAATTAGCCTTGCTAAGAAGCAGATATTATTTACCTTTGGTTCATACAAACAAAACCAAACAAGAAAATGAATTTTCCATCAGAACTAAAGTACACGAAAGACCACGAATGGGTTAGAGTTGAAGGTAATGAAGCCTTTATTGGTATTACTGATTTTGCACAACGCGAACTGGGTGACATCGTTTATATCGATATCAATACAGTAGGTGATGAGATTAGCAAAGATGAAGTTTTTGGTACTGTTGAGGCGGTTAAAACTGTGTCTGATCTTTACATGCCTGTTACTGCAACAGTCCTGGAAGTAAATACAGCATTAAACGACAATCCTGAACTGGTAAATTCTGATCCTTATGGTGAAGGATGGATGGTTAAAGCTACAATCTCTGATGCTTCTCAGGTAGAAGGTTTGTTAACTGCAGAAGCTTATCAGGCCTTAGTTGGTGCATAGATCATACAATGAGTAAAATGAAAACATTATCATATCAGCGATGGACGGTTCTCTGGACGGTCGTGATCCTGATATTTTGTACTGCGAAAATGCCCGATACCCAAGGTTCGGGCTTTTTCTTTGCTGGATTTGACAAGCTGGTGCATCTGGGATTTTTCTTTGTGCTGAGCATTTTGTTGTTCTACGGAAAAATTAAAAGCCAGTCGAGCTACAGTTTCAGGGTGATGACGATCTTTAAGATCGTTGCGCTGACCTTCTTTGTAGGTGCAGGAATTGAGGTTCTTCAGCTGGAGTTGTTTCCCTACAGATCTGCCGAATGGTGGGACCTGGGTGCGGATATGATGGGGGTGATGATGGCGGTATTTAGCTACATTCTTTTACACCGGTCAAACTACAATGAGTCTGCAATGAGCAGGGAAATCCGTAAGAACAATGAAGCTGCACTTGAAGAAGCTGTTGAAGTTGAGAAAAAATAGTTTTTATTTTACCAAATAATTTTCCGATGAAGACAAGGTATAGTATTTTATTTCTGGGAGTAGTGATGCTGGCCAGCGGATGCAGGATCTTTAAACCGGGCTGCAACTGTCCGCATGTAGTTTCTGCTGCGGAGCTCAAAAAACAGGAAGTTAAAAGATCCTGATTTTTAATACATAATGGATATCCCTATCCTGTGTATTTAATTTGTTACCCTTCTTTCTGTTTGTCATTTCAAACTATTTGCAGGAACTGGAGTCTGATACCTTAGACAAACAAACATACTCCTCATTCTTGATGACAACTTCTACAAAAAATCTGCTGCTGATAGCTTTTCTTCTGATCAGCTTCTCCTCATTTGCTCAAACCAAAAATGGTTCCGTGACCGGAAAAGTGGTGAATGCCAAAGACCGCCTGCCTGTAGATTTTGCTTCTGTAGCAGTCAAAAATTTAGCGGATACTACACAGACCTCAGTAATCAATACACAGGCTGATGGTTCTTTTTCTATCGGCGGACTTGCCCCAGGCAGCTATCGCCTGACGGTGGCTTATCTGGGTTTAACTAACCTGAACAAGCAATTCTCTATCAGTGCTGCGGCTCCCCAAGCTGCTTTGGGTGAACTGGCCATGGAAAACGGTGGGGTAGATTTGAAAACAGTGGTGATCAATGGGGTGGTGACACCGGTAACGGTAAAAACGGACACCGTAGAATACGATGCGAAAGCATTTAAGGTGAGGGAGAATGCCGTAGTGGAGGATGTGCTCAAGAAATTACCAGGTGTGGATGTAGCTAAGGATGGCTCTGTCAAAGCGCAGGGGGAAACGATTACCCGCGTGCGCGTAGATGGAAAGGACTTTTTTGGGAACGACCCGCTGCTGGCCACTAAAAACCTGCCGGCGGATATGATCGAGAAGATCCAGGTGATTGACCTGCTGTCTGACCAGGCGCAGTTTACGGGTGTGGATGACGGCAACAGGGAGAAGATCATTAATATCACGACGAAGAAGGATATGAAGAATGGCTATTTCGGAAATTCTTCTGCCGGCTATGGTACCAACTCAGGTGCAGGAACGGACCCGCGGTATGATGTAAGTATCAATGCAAATAAATTTAACCAGGACCAGCAGTTTTCTGTAATCGGCCAGTTCAACAATGTAAACAAGCAGAATTTTGGCAGTGGTGGCGGAGGCGGTAACCGTGGTGGTGGTGGCGGAAGAGGTGGATTTGGTGGTGGTGTCAGCACTGGTGCGCCGCAGCAGGGAATTACCACGACCAATGCTTTCGGGCTCAACTTTGCGGATGTGTATACCGATGAGACAAAGATCACAGCCAGTTACTTTTTTAATAAAAGTTCTCTTTTTAATGATCAGAGCAGTTTAAGACAGAACTTACTGGGGAACAGTACAACAACTTTTGATGAAGACCTGAACAGTCTGACTGACAGAAAGAATCACCGCTTTAACTTTATGATCGATACAAAGATCGATACGGCGACAACGATTCGTATTGAACCGGCAGTAACGTATACGGAAAGTGGTCTGAACCAGAATAGTTCCTATGTGAATACCTACGCTACTTCGCAAACCGTAGGAACGCAACGCCTGAATACAAAGACAACTGCACCAACGGTTAATAACAATATCCTGTTGCGTCATAAGTTCCCGAAAAAAGGGCGTACATTATCATTGAATATCAGAACGACGATCAATGAGAGTGATGGCAGAAACTTCAATACGATCCTCAACAGGACGACCTCTGGTCTGGATTCGCTGACACTGGACAATACAGATCAGCTGAATAATACAAATTCCAATTCAATCAGCAATACCTCAAGGCTGGTCTATACAGAACCGCTGTCGAAAACGCTAAGCCTGGAACTGAACTATCAGAACGTCTATAATTTTGATAACAGTGAGCGACTGACCTATAATTATAACACGGTTACTTCACTGTATGATATTCCTGATTTTACATATACCAATACCTACGAAAACAAGACTTTAACGAATGCGGTGGGTGCCAGCATCAACAAGACGGCCAGTAAGTACAACTGGAACATCGGACTGGCAGTGCAGAATGTAGACAGAAGAAATGATAACCTGACTACAGGCAATGTTTTTGATCAGAATTTTAACAATATTGTGCCGAGCGGGCAGCTGCGTTATAACTTCAGTAAAAGCAAAAGACTGGTGATCAGATACCGCGGAAGTACACAACAACCGTCAATTACCCAGATACAGCCTATTCCTGATAACTCGAATACACAGAGTATACCTATTGGTAATCCGGATCTGAAACCGGCCTTTACAAATAACATGACGGTGCTGTACAATAATTTTGATTTTGCCCATTTCCGCTCGCTGTTTATTTTCGCTAATCTGAGTCAGACGATCAATGCCTTTGGTAATAACAATACACTGATCAATGATGCCAATGATCCTAATTTTGGTAAGATCGCAGTAGTTCCTGTAAACGTGCACGGTGTGTATCAGGGTACACTGGGTTCATCCCTGGGATTGCCGATTATAAAAGAAAATAAGCTGAACCTGAATATTGACCTCGGAGGTACCTACGCAAGAGGAGTGAACTTTACAAACTCGATTGAGAATATTACCAATGATGTTTCTGTTACCAATAAATACAGGCTGGTGAGTTCTATGGATAAACTGGATCTGACGGCAGGTATTGCAGGATCAATCAACAGGGCTACTTACTCTGCACAATCCAATGCGAATACGACATATTATACGCTGAACCCTACTGCCAATGTGAGTTATATGTTCCCTGGGGAATTCAGGCTGGCCATAGATGCAGATTATTATCAAAATACGGGCAGGGGTCCTGGGTTTGATACCAACTATACCATTGTGAACGGTTATATCAGTAAACAGTTTTTCAAAAACCGGGGAACCTTTAAGCTGTCGGTAAATGATGCGCTGAACCAGAATCAGGGAATCACCAGAACATCGAGCAATAACACGATCACGGATTTGAGATACAATGTGCTTAAGCGGTTCTATATGTTTTCCTTCACTTATTCGTTAAACCGTATGGGTGGCAGGAACATGAACAACATGACGCCTGGTCAGCGCGGAGAGCGTGGAGATCGCGGCATGGGAGGCGGCATGGGTGGCTTTGGTGGCGGCGGAAGACGAGGAGGAATGTAATTTCTGCATCATCTATGCAGGTGATATGTGACTCATTATTTGGATTTATTATCGATAAAGGGTAAATTGCCAGCTAATTTAAGGTATGAATCTTTCACATTTAAAACCAGGAGAACGCGGCACAATCGTAGCTTTTACAGATCTTGAAATGTCTGTAAAATTAATGGAAATGGGCTGTCTGCCTGGGGAGATGGTTGAAGTTGAGCGTTTTGCCCCTTTAGGTGATCCTATGGCAATCCGTGTGGCGGGATACCAGCTTTGTTTGCGTAAAGACGAAGCTTCAGTTATTATCATTACATAGACACATTGAGCCATATTCTAAAAATCGCGTTGGTTGGTAATCCCAATACGGGAAAATCAACTTTGTTTAACTTACTTACAGGATTGAACCAGAAGATCGGGAACTTTCCCGGTATCACGGTTGACAAGAAGGTAGGTTATTGCAAATTGACGCCCGATCAGCAGGCTGAAGTAACCGACCTTCCGGGAACTTATAGTTTATACCCAAAAAGTAAAGACGAAAGCATAGTTTTCCAGGTCCTGGCAGATAAAGGCAATGCGAATCATCCTGATATGATCGTGGTTGTTGCCGACGCGACCAACCTGCGCAGAAACCTGCTGTTGTATTCTCAGGTGGCGGATCTGAATATTCCTGTGGTACTGGCGCTGAACATGACGGATATGGCGAAGAAAGAGGGGATCAACATCAACGTTGATAAACTCTCTGCCAAACTGGGTATACAGGTGGTGCCGATTTCTGCCCGCAGTAATACGGGACTGAAAGAGCTGAAACAGGCCATCGCCAATATTACTCCTATTGCTACGCAGGAAAAAGGTGCTGATATGAAAGTACTGGCCGGAGGAGCGATTGAGGAAGTGAAAACGCTGGTAGGTACGGACAACGATTATTATGCCCTGCAGTTGCTGCACCAGCATGAACATCTGGAATGTTATACCTCTCAATACGAGGAGTTTGAAACGATTGAAAGAAATCACCATTTTGAATCTTCGAAACTGCAGGCGGCAGAAACAATTGCTCGCTACAAACACTTAAGTACAATCTTATCTGACGTGATTGAGGATACGGGAACAGCAAAGAAGTTTGTGATCAGTGACCGTATTGATGCGATCCTGACGAACCGCTTCTGGGGTTTCTTCATTTTCCTTTTCATCTTACTTTTTGTTTTCAATGCTATATTTTCATGGGCAAGTTATCCTATGGACCTCATTGAAGAATCCTTTGCATGGCTGACCAGCACGGGGCATGAGCATCTTCCCCCAGGTGTTTTAACCGACCTCCTACTGGACGGGGTGGTAGCCGGATTGGGAGGGATTGTGATCTTTATTCCGCAGATTGCGATTCTCTTTGCCTTTATTTCTATCCTGGAGGATACGGGATATATGGCGAGGGTGACCTTCATGATGGATAAGATCATGCGCAAGTTTGGTCTTAGCGGCAGGTCTGTGGTACCGATGATTGGCAGTCTGGCCTGTGCCGTGCCTTCTATTATGAGTGCAAGAACCATCGAAAGCTGGAAGGACAGGATCATTACGATTATGGTGGCTCCGCTGGTGAGCTGCTCGGCCAGGTTACCGGTATATACCTTGCTGATCTCACTGATTATTCCTGAGGAAAATGTATTTGGCTTTATTAGTCTGCAGGCATTAACGCTGATGGCGATGTACCTGATCAGTATTGTGGCCGCGATGGTCGTAGCTTTTGTGATGAAGTTTATCATCAAGGCCAAAGAGAAATCGTATTTTATCATGGAGCTGCCGGTGTACAGAATGCCACGATGGAAGAATGTGCTTTTTACGATGTATGAGAAATCGAAGACCTTTGTACTGGAAGCAGGAAAGGTGATTATAGCGATCTCTATCGTATTATGGGTGCTGGCAAGTTACGGCCCATCAGAGAAGTTTAAGGCAATTGACAGTAAATATGCACAGATTGAGCTGAAGCAGGATAGCCTGCAGGTGAGTACGCTTGAAAGGGATAAATCAGCAGAGAAGCTGGAGAATTCTTATGCAGGTATACTTGGTCATACGATTGAACCGGTGATCAGACCGCTTGGTTTTGACTGGAAAATCGGTATAGCTCTGATTACATCATTTGCCGCCAGGGAAGCCTTTGTAGGTACAATGGCGACGATTTATAGTGTGGATGGTGTCGCGGATAATGAAGGGACTATACGGGATAAAATGCGGGTTGCCGTGGATGCCAAAACTGGTCTGCCACTGTTTACTTTTGCTACCGGATTTTCGCTGATGTTGTTCTATGCTTTTGCCATGCAATGTATGAGTACGGTGGCTGTGGTATACAGGGAGACAAAAACCTGGAAATGGCCAGTGATACAGACAGTCTACATGACGGTAATGGCTTATGTTGCCAGCTTAATTGCCTATCAGATTTTAAAGTAAATACTTATCTTAGGACTGTGGAAAAAGTGAATGTTTTAGCACAGTATATGCCTCCTGAAGCTGCTCCGGTAATTGCTAAATGGATAGATTATTTTCAGTGCGAATTTAAGATTTCTAAAAGCCGTGCTACCAAGCTTGGGGATTACAGGCATCCATACAAGGAGCTTGGCCACAAAATTTCTGTAAACAATAACCTCAACAGCTACGCTTTTCTGGTAACTACGGTACATGAGTTTGCGCATTTGCTGACCTGGAACGATCACCGGAATAAGGTTAAGCCCCATGGGGAGGAATGGAAAGTTAACTTCAAAAGGATGATGAAGCCCTTTCTGGAGAAACAGGTGTTTCCTGCCGATCTTGAGCTGGCCATCACCAGTTATCTGAATAACCCTTCTGCTTCCAGTTGTACTGACCTGAAGTTATCGCGGGCACTGAAACGTTATGATGCACTGGCGGACCATACACGTCTGGAAGAGTTGCCGCGACATACGGTATTTGCCATCAAGGACGGCCGAAGGTTTAAAAAAGGGGAGCAGTTGCGGAAAAGGTTCAGGTGCGAATGCCTGGATAACGGTAATATCTATTTGTTTAGTCCGCTGGCAGAAGTACTGGTACTGTCTACAGGTACGTAAACTGCCTCTTTATCCTTGATTTTCCATTTTAAGCTGAGTTTATCATCTTTGAATACTGAAGGGAAATTTAAGAGGCTATCTATAAAAGCATCCCTGGTATTGACCAGCAAACTGGCTTTGTAGTTACTGGGATTCTTACTTTTCAGAAAGATATAATGTGCATCAGGATAAGTGGTGATATTATCAAAAACCATCTCAAACTTATCTTTACCTGCGATCGCATCATCCATACTTTTGATATCATCTGTATAATCCTCTGCTGGGTATTTGTTATCCGAAGGCTGGACTAAGAGATAGGGCAATGTAGACAGCGCAGCGGCAGAACCGGCAGTTCTGCTGTCCATTTTGAAGGTTACGTTGTTGCGGAGATAGGTACGGATATTCTTGTATACCTCGACACCTTCATTCATAATTTTGTCCTGCTCTTTTACCAGAATAAGACTATCATTTTTAAAATAATAGCTTTTTACGCTGTTGCTGATGTTGCCATTGGCACTATATGTTTTATACAATTTGCCATCGCCGTAGGCACTGTACTTTTCTGCATACACGGAAAGATCCCCCGAAAGGTAGATCAGGCTATATTCTTTTTTGTAATGGCTTAATGTTCTATCTATAGTAGCAGAGTAGTTGAGGATAGATTTATCAGTCATGCCCGTGGTTCCTCCCTGTCCGGGCAATGCAGCTTGTGGGTGTTCCGATTTAAAGTAATTACAGCTGCAAAATGTAAACAGTAAGCATACTAAACTAAAAAACCGGATCGTGTTCATAAGGTCTTGGTAATTGGGTTGATATCAGCTATAAGGCTATTATCGTGCCAATGAAATCCTTAGTAAGCCAATAATTTTTGGATAGAGGTATGTAACCTGCTTTTGGCGAGAAACTGATCCTCCAGTATATTGTTCATCGGGATGGCGGTATCCAGACTTGCACAACGCATCACAGGGGCATCCAGCATACTGAAGCAGTTCTCGGCAATCCAGGCTGCCAGTTCTGCCCCAAAACCGTTGCTCAGTGTATCTTCATGTAAGATCAGTACTCTTCCTGTCTTTTTTACGGCCTCCGCCACAGCATCCTGATCCCAGGGTTGTAAGCTGCAGAGATCCAGTAGTGTTGCTGACAACTGCGGGTATTCTGCCAGGTAAGCGAGTGCCCAGTGTACCCCAAGGCCGTAGGTGATGATACTGAGTTGCTCACCTTGGCTGAGTACATTCGCTTTACCTATTTGCATGGTATAATACCCCGACGGAACCTGTCCGCTGATGTTTCTGTACAGATATTTATGCTCAAAATACAGTACTGGGTTGGGGTCTTCTATGGCGGCTAACAGTAGTCCTTTCGCATCCGCGGGGAAGGCGGGATACACAATCTTTAAACCCGGTGTTTTCGTAAACCAGGCTTCATTGCTCTGGGAATGGAAAGGTCCGGCACCGGTTCCTGCACCGGTAGGCATTCGGATAACTACATCAGCCTTCTCTCCCCAGCGGTAATGCGTTTTTGCGAGGTTATTTACGATCTGGTTAAATCCACAGGTGACGAAATCAGCAAACTGCATTTCTATCACCGCCTTATATCCATTGATGGACAAGCCCAGTCCGGCACCTACGATGGCGGATTCACAGATGGGGGTATTGCGTACCCTGGCTTTCCCGAACTCCTCAGCAAAACCCTGTGTGATCTTGAAGGCTCCGCCATATTCAGCAATATCCTGGCCCATCAAAATCAGGTTACCGTGCTTTTGCATGCCAGTTCTGAGTCCGTCGCTGATCGCATCAATATACCTCATCTTATTACTTACCCTTGAGGGCGCTGCAGGCAGGGGATGATGTGGTTTGTACATATCACTGAGTTCCTCCTCTGCTGAGGATACCGGTTCAGGATCATGAAAGGATAATTCTATTTCCTGATCAATCTGGATTTTGAAATCTGACCTGATTTTTTGTATGGATTCAGGGCTGAGCACTTGTTGTGCCACCAGATAATCTTCGAAGTTCTGCAGCGGATCTTTCTGCTGCCATTCTTCCAGCAATGCTGCAGGAACATATTTTGTACCTGAGGCTTCCTCATGTCCCCTCATTCTGAAAGTTAAACACTCCACCAGTACCGGTCTGGGCTTAGTTCTTATCTTTTCTGCGATTGCGGAGAGGGTATCCAGCACTTCCAGCACATTGTTGCCATCGATCTGCAAACCTTCGATACCATAACCTGGTGCTTTATCGCTCAGGTTTGCACAATTGTACTGTTCCGTAATGGGAGTAGAGAGGCCATAGCCGTTATTTTCTATAAGAAAGATTACTGGTAAATTCCAAACGGAAGCTACATTGATGGCTTCGTGGAAGTCGCCCTCACTGGTGGCACCTTCACCACTGAAAACTAGTGTAACTTTTTCCTTTTTACCGATCAGATCTGCCAGGGCTATGCCATCTGCAATGGCCAGCTGAGGCCCCAGATGGGAGATCATCCCGATAATCTTATGGTGCTGTGTACCGAAATGGAAGGACCTGTCGCGGCCTTTGGTAAAACCTGTGGCTTTCCCCTGCCATTGTCCCATCAGTTTTCTAAGGGGGATCTTTCTGGCGGTAAAGACACCGAGGTTGCGGTGCATTGGCAGGATATATTCATCGGCATTCATTGCCAGGCTGGCACCAACAGCAATGGCTTCCTGACCGATTCCTGAGAACCATTTTCCTATTCTGCCCTGCCTCAGCAGGATCAGCATTTTTTCTTCGACGAGTCTGGGATAGAGCAATTCCCTATAGATGGATATAAGGGTACTATTGCTTTTATCTCTCCGGTCGAACTGCATAGGTTAAATGTCTGTTTTGCTTTTTTGTTTCTCCTGCCACTGTGCAGCAAAAGATTTGTCGGCAATTTCTGGCATAGCACGATACTTACCCCACATCTTTTTAAAGAAGAATTTGAGCAGGAAGTTTTTGATCTTTCCTCCAACCATATCCATCCGGGAGCGTTTGGACATGCCCGTGTTCCACATTTTCCAACCGATGTCCTCTACTTTTGTATTTTCATGTTGTTCTGCGGCATCCCTTCGGTTAAACAGCAGCATTTTATGAATATCGATCTTAACGGGGCATACTTCTGAACATTTTCCGCAAAGGCTGGAGGCATAGCTGAGGTGTTTGAAATCCTTCATCCCCTGTAAATGTGGAGTGATGAGCGAACCGATCGGGCCGCTGTAAGTGGTGTTATATGTATGTCCACCGATGTTTTTATAGATCGGGCAGGCATTGAGACAGGCTCCGCAACGGATGCAATATAAACCCTGGCGCTGATCTTTCTGGGCCAGCAGGTTTGTACGTCCGTTGTCCAGCAGGATAACATACATTTCTTCGGGTCCGTCAGTTTCATGCGGCTGTCGTGGCCCACTGAGGATGGTATTGTAAACTGTGAGGTTCTGACCTGTTCCATGGCTGGCCAGCAGCGGCCAGAAAAGATCCAGGTCGGCCATCGAAGGAATGATCTTTTCGATCCCTACAATGGCAATATGTATCTTGGGGAAGGTAGTGCTTAATCTGGCATTCCCTTCGTTCTCCGTAAGCGCTATACTGCCTGTATCGGCAATGAGGAAGTTGCCTCCGGTGATACCAATATCAGCAGTGAGGTATTTTTCCCTCAGCAGTTCCCGGGCTTTCTGTGTGAGCTGCTGCGGTGTGTAGTCTATCGGAGTGCCGAATTTCTCGTGGAAAAGCTTCGCGATATCCTCTTTGGTAAGGTGCATTGCAGGAGTAACGATATGGTATGGAGCCTGGCCAAGGAGCTGTACGATGAATTCTCCAAGGTCGCTTTCCAGCGAGTTAATGTCATTTTTCTCGAGGAAATCATTCAAATGAATTTCTTCGGTGATCATCGACTTGGACTTGATAACCGTTTTACCGCCGCTTTTGCTGATAATATTTAATATCTCCCGCTGTGCCTCTTCGGTATCGTTTGCCCAGATTACTTTACCGCCACGACGCTGAAAGTTGGCTTCAAATTCTGGTAAGAATTTGTCGAGGTTCTCCATTACTCTCCATTTGATCGTATGGGCCTTCTTTTTTGAGTTCTCTAAATTCTCAAATTTAGTGAGGCCTCTCTCAACCGCGGCATTATATTTACCAATGTTATGGTTAATCGTGTCACGGTGATCCAGATCAAATGCCTTCTCATCTGCCTTTACCAAAAACTCCTCAGCAATCTTCGTCATCTTCAAATATAAATAAATACGTTTATAGGTAAACAAAAAAACCTGCCGGTTGGGGCAGGTTTTTTATTGTTTTACAAGTATTTTTTATTTTTTAGGAGTACCATCTTCGTTTTTGTCCACTACAGGGCGTTTAGCGCCGTTCGCGAGTTCCCATGCAGTGTAATAAACCAGCTGAGCGCGTTTGCTGAGCAGGTCAAAATTGATTTTGCTCACTTCATCTCCGGGCTGGTGGTAATCTGCGTGTACACCACTGAAGTAAAAGATAACCGGGATACCATGTTTAGCGAAGTTATAATGATCTGAACGGTAGTAGAACTGATTTGGATCTGTCCTGTTATTGTATCTCATATCCAGGTTCATTTTGATGTTATCGTCATTCGCTTTGATACCGATGGCATTCAGGTCGGAACTTAACATATCAGAACCAATAATATAGATATATTCAGGATTGTCCTGGTGTGCATCATCAACACGTCCGATCATATCGATATTCAGGTCAGTAATGGTTTTATCCAGTGGAAATACCGGGTGTTCTGAATACCATTCAGATCCAAGTAATCCTTTCTCTTCACCAACAACGGTCATAAACAGGATGCTTCTTTTTGGTCCTTTACCTGCTTTTTTTGCTTTGGTGAAAGCATCTGCAAGCAACATCACTCCTGTAGTACCAGAACCATCATCATCAGCACCATTGTTCACTTTATCCGGGCCGGAAGTTGTGAGTCCGATATGGTCATAGTGACCGGTGATGACCAGGATCTCATCTTTCAGAACAGGATCAGATCCTTCCAGGAAACCCAGTACGTTCTCTGCCCTTACTTTAACTTCTTCTTTTGCTGCTTTTCCGGCTACGGCAACCTTTAAGTTCCGGGATGCCGGCTTTCCTGAAGAAGTAATTTTTTGCTGCAAAGCTGACACTGTAGTACCTGCAGCTTTTAACAATTCATTAGCAGTAGCAGTGGATACTCTGATTGACGCAAGTGTATTTGCGCTCTGCAGTTTTGCCGTGTTTGCTGCGTTTTTCAGCATCACGTCACCTTTGCCACTGTAGTTCATTTTCATCTCTTCAGTGATGTTATCCAGATTTGGATCGATCTGAATCACTGCAAGTGCTTTGTGCGAAGCCAGGTATTGTATTTTTGCCTGCTGAGCAGCCATCATCTTTCTTCTGGCAGCACGGTCTGCAGGAGCAGCAGCAGTGTCTTTAGTTGTTGGATCGCCATAAGCAAAAATCAACACTACTTTTCCTGCAACATCTACACCTGCAAAGTCATTGTAACCCTGCTGATCCAGGCCATAGCCTGCGAAAACGATATCTTTTGCATCGAAATTGAATCCGCCTAAAGCAACTGTAGAAGCAGAAACTACGAAATCTTTGGCATATTCCTTCGTTTGTCCATTGATGGATAAAGCCATCCCGCTAAGGTTATAGGAAACCATATCAATCGGCTGGAAATAACTTCCGTTCACAGGAGCTTTTAAACTCAGTGATTTAAAATAATCCCTGATATAATCAGCGGCCATCCAGGCGCCTTTTTTACCGGTTTCCCTACCTTCATACTCATCAGATGCCAGCACTGACAAATGTTTGTAGGCATTGTCTTTATTGATGGAGGTGCTGAATTTCTCGGCAGTTTTGTTTTGTGCAGCACAGCCCAGGCATAGTAATAAGGCTAAGCTGGTGCTTAAAAATTGTTTGTTCATGTCTTAGTCTTGTTTGGGTGCTTTACGTGTTCCATAAAGCTCTTTATTCTTTTTACCTTCGATGTAGGCTGATATATAGATACTCAATTCATATAGAAGGAAAAGCGGGAAGGCTACAACAAGCATGGTAATCATGTCAGGTGTAGGCGTTACAATTGCAGCGATAATCAGGATGACAACTACCGCATAACGACGGCTGGCTCTCATGAACGCAGGGGTCATCACACCAAACAGTGACAAAATGTAAATGATTACAGGTAGTTCAAAGATAATTCCCGTTCCGATGGTTAAAGTTGCTATGGAAGAGAGGTAAGAATCAATGGTAAAGGTATTTTCAATCATCGGACTGATCGAAAAGCCTGTCAGGAAATTTATCGATAGGGGACAGATGATAAAATAACCAAAAAATACACCGGTGAAAAAAAGTATCGAAGCAAAGAATACAAAACCGCGGGCTGACTTTCTTTCTTTGTCATGCAAGGCTGGTTTGATGAACAGCCACAATTCAAACAGCAGGTAGGGGATACCAAAAACAATTCCCGTCATGATACAGGAGTTGATCTGAAGCGTAAACTGTCCTGCCATTTCTGTATTGATGATTTTACCTTTTATTTCTGTAATACAAAAATCGGCACCCAGCGAAGGAAACTGGGCCACCAGTTTACACATCATACGGTAAGTCCAGAAATCAGGACTTTTAGGGCCCATGATCACTACATTGAAAAGGTATTCGTAATACCAGAAAGCGAGACCCGTAAAAATTACTATCGCCAATAAAGCACGCAGGAGGTGTTTTCTTAATACATCAATATGGTCAAAAAAGGACATTTCGGCTTCTAAACTCTTTCCTTTATTCTTAACGGCCTCTATAAGGTCCTGCGCTCTATTATCACTCATGAATATAATTTGTAAACAAAAATACCATTCTATTTAATTTAGAATGGTATTTACGTTAAATATAATAATTAGATCTTTTTAATCAGTAAAAACAAAAGTTTCCATGAATTTTGTGGTGAAATTACCTGCCCTGAAGTTAGGATCTTTCATTAATTTCAAGTGGAAAGGAATGGTAGTTTTTACACCTTCAATCACAAATTCACTTAAAGCGCGTTCCATGGTACTGATAGCTTCTTCGCGTGTTTGTGCTGTACAGATCAGCTTCGCAATCATGGAATCATAGTTTGAAGGGATCTGATAACCCGCATAAACGTGAGTATCAACCCTTACGCCATGACCACCTGGTGAATGGAAGTTTGTGATCTTTCCTGGTGAAGGCCTGAAGTTATTGTAAGGATCTTCAGCATTGATCCTGCATTCGATAGAGTGCAAATTAGGGAAGTAATTCTTTCCTGAAATTGGCACACCTGAAGCAACTTTTATTTGTTCTTTAATTAAATCGTAGTTGATGATCTCTTCTGTTACCGGATGTTCTACCTGGATACGGGTATTCATTTCCATGAAATAGAAGTTACGGTGTTTGTCTACCAGGAATTCGATGGTTCCTGCACCTTCGTAAGATACTGCAGTAGCACCTTTGATGGCAGCTTCACCCATACGGTCTCTCAGCTCTGGAGTCATAAACGGAGAAGGAGCTTCTTCTACCAGTTTCTGATGACGACGCTGAATAGAGCAATCGCGTTCTGATAAGTGACATGCTTTGCCATACTGATCACCAATAATCTGGATCTCGATATGTCTTGGATCTTCAATATATTTCTCAAGATAAAGACCATCATTACCGAAGGCAGCACCAGACTCCTGTCTTGCGCTATCCCAGGCATTTTCAAAGTCTTCATCTTTCCAAACCACGCGCATTCCGCGGCCACCACCACCGGCAGTAGCTTTGAGGATGACAGGGTAACCAACTTTATTAGCCAGTTCGATACCTTCTTTTACACTTTCCAGTAATCCTTCAGATCCCGGAATGGTAGGTACACCTGCTTTTTTCATGGTTTCTTTGGCTGATGCTTTATCACCCATAGAGTTGATCTGCTCAGGTGTAGCGCCAATGAATTTAATACCGTAGTCTCTGCAAACAGAAGAGAATTTTGCATTCTCTGACAAGAAACCATAACCCGGATGTATAGCATCCGCATTGGTTAATTCAGCAGCAGAGATAATATTTGGAATACTCAGATAAGAATCTTTACTCGGAGGCGGGCCTATACAAACAGCTTCATCCGCGAAACGAACATGTAGACTTTCCCTATCTGCAGTAGAGTAAACAGCGACAGTTTTAATGCCCATTTCTTTACAGGTACGAATAATACGCAAGGCAATCTCGCCCCTGTTGGCAATTAATATTTTTTTAAACATATAATTGATAAGATGATGATTTGCTAAAAGCAAATTACATAGGTTCTACTAAAAATAATGGTTGGTCATATTCTACCGGAGATGAATTGTCTACCAGTACTTTAACTACTCTTCCAGAAACTTCACTTTCAATTTCGTTGAATAACTTCATAGCCTCGATGATGCAAATTACCTTACCCACAGCGATCTCATCACCAACATTTACAAATGATGGTTTTTCAGGGCTTGATGAACGGTAAAATGTACCGATCATTGGAGATTTAACAGTAATATATTTTGAAGTATCCTCTGCTGCTACTGCTGCTGGTTCAGCTACCGGAGCTGCATTTGCGATCACAGCAGCTGGTTGTGCAGCTGGTGCTCCTGCCAGCACTTGTGGTGCTACAGCGGGTACAGTAGTATTTATAACCGTTGGGGTCTGGTTAGTTTTGATAGTGATTTTGAAGTCTTTTTGTTCAATAGCAACTTCATTGACGCCCGAACGAGAAACAAATTTAATGAGTTCCTGAATTTGTTTGATATCCATTTTGTGGTATTTTGTTGAAAAGATTTCTGTCTTATAAAGACTCTAAGTTAATATTTATTATCGTATAAATTAGTAAGCCCATTTGATGTACACGGCACCCCAGGTAAAGCCGCCCCCAAAAGCAGCGAGAACAATGTTGTCGCCTTTTTTAAGCTTGCTTTCCCATTCCCACAAACAAAGTGGGATGGTTCCGTTGGTCGTATTGCCGTAACGCTCAATATTGATCATTACCTTTTCTGATCCTACGCCCATTCTTGCGGCAGTAGCATCGATAATTCTTTTGTTGGCCTGATGCGGTACCAGCCAGGCTACATCATCAGCGGTCAGCTCATTTCTGTCCATAATCTCGGCAGCGACATCGGCCATATTGGTAACAGCAAACTTAAATACTGTTTTACCTTCCTGGAATACGAAGTGCTCTTTGTTATCTACAGTTTCATGAGAAGCTGGTTTCACTGAGCCTCCGGCTTTCTGGTTCAGGAACTGTCT
Source organism: Pedobacter sp. MC2016-15 (assembly GCF_026239695.1). Lineage (GTDB taxonomy): Bacteria > Bacteroidota > Bacteroidia > Sphingobacteriales > Sphingobacteriaceae > Pedobacter. The sequence continues at coordinate 109,190 of NZ_JAPIVS010000007.1, forward strand.
GCCGGCACCATCAGATTTAAGGATAGAATCCATAATTCCATTGCCCTCTTCATTTGGTTCTACCAAAACAGCGCCACATCCGTCACCAAAAATGATGCAGGTAGTACGGTCTGTATAGTCGATGATCGATGACATCTTATCACCACCAACAACCAGTACCTTTTTATGTTTGCCTGATTCGATAAATTGTGAAGCTGTAGTGAGTCCGAAGATAAACCCTGAGCAGGCTGCCTGGAGATCAAATCCCCATGCGTTTTTAGCGCCTATTTTATCCGCGAGGATATTTGCTGTTGCCGGGAATGGCATATCAGGAGTAGTGGTACAGAAAATGATCAGATCGATTTCTTCAGCACCGATACCGCGTTTTTTTAGCAGGCCATTTACAGCATGCACAGCCATATCGGAGGTTCCGAGACCTTCACCTTTTAATATTCTTCGCTCTTTAATACCCGTTCGTGAGGTGATCCATTCGTCTGTTGTATCTACAAGAGATTCTAATTCTTTGTTAGACAATACATATTCGGGAACATAACCTTGAACCGCAGTAATAGCAGCGTGAATTTTATTCATTTTTCTCGTATTTATTTAAAAGCAGCCTGTATTTTTTCTACCAGACCTGTAGTTATCATTTCTCTGGCTTGCAGCACCATATTCTTTACCGCTTTAGGGGTAGAGATACCGTGACCAATGATGACTGGTGCATTCACACCCAGCACAGGGCTTCCACCATGATTCTCATAGTTGAACCTGTCAAAAAATTCATCCTTGAGTCCTTTCTGGATAGTCATCACATAAAAGGATTCTGCAAGTTTAAGCATAATATTTCCTGTGAAGCCATCACATACAATCACATCCGCTTTTTCGTTAAAAAGATCGCGGCCTTCAATGTTTCCAATAAAGTTAAACTGCTTACATTCCTTCATTAGCGGGAAGGTGGCGAGGCTGAGCATGTTGCCTTTCTCGTCTTCTTCACCAATATTGATGAGACCAACTTTAGGATTGTTGATGTGCATGACATTTTCGGCATATAGACTGCCTACGATACCAAACTGTACCAGTACGTCTGGTTTACAATCTGCATTGGCGCCTACATCGAGCATCAAACCAGTACCACCGTCCAGTTTAGGCACCAGAGTACAAAGGCTTGGCCTGATAATGCCGGGTACAGTTTTTACGCTGAATACCGCGCCCACCATCATGGCTCCGGAATTACCGGCACCAATAAAGGCATCAATTTCTCCCTTTTTTAACATGGAGAAACCTAAAGAAATGCTGGAATTAGGTTTTTGGGCGATTGCCCTTGTAGGATGTTCGCCCATACCAATTACTTCTTCGGTATGAACATATTCAAAGTGATCGGCATTGAAGCCTTTTTCGGCAAGGATCGGCTTAATCTGCTGTGTATCGCCAATCAGCACCAAGTGCTCGTTTGGCGATAAAAGTTCATGAGCTGCTATTGCTCCCAAAACATTTGCTTTGGGAGCATAGTCTCCGCCCATTATATCGAGACCTATTTTCATAGTAAAAAATCAGTTTGTGAGTAAAGCGTTATTGCCTTTTTTTCCAAGCGCCTAAGTTAAACTTAAAGAGGCTGAAAACACAAACAATTTCTCAGTAAAATTAACCTATTGAGGTATTTTCAATAACCAATTTACCGTTGTAGTATAAGTTACCGTCAACGTTGTATGCATGGTGAGGAACGTGGATTGCACCAGTAGTTTGACAAGTAGCGAAAGAAGGAGCTACCGCTTTATAGTGTGTTCTTCTTTTATCTCTTCTGCTTTTAGAGATCTTGCGTTTAGGATGTGCCATTGCTGATTTATTATTTTAAATTATTATTTTAATTTTCGTAGCGCTTCCCAGCGTGGGTCGTCACTTGTTGTTTTTTCTTCCTGTTGTTGAGATGGTGAAGAGAGGTTTTCCAGTCTTTCAATCATCTCGCTGTCGCATTTAGCATCAATGCCATTCTGCTCACAGATTTTAATGTAGGGTACTGACACTGTAATCAATTCATATAGAATCTCAGAAATATCAATACTACTTTCTTTTTTGTTGAGCATGATAATCTCCAGATCATCACTCTCTAAATCATCCTCTGCAAACTTCACGATCTGCCTTTCTGTAACGTCCAGCGGAGAGTCAAAAACTGCAAGGCATTTATCGCAATCCAGTTTAATCGTTCCGGCAACGTGAATCATCAGAATCAGCATTGTCTCCTGTTTGTCCAGCTCTACATCTACTTTTAGTTGCCCTTCTTTTACCAAAGAGTACTCAAATGCGTCAAAAAAGCTGTTATCAATCTCAAAATCAAATTGATGCTTGCCAATTTTTAAGCCTGTAAACGGGATTGAAAATTGTTGTAAAGGTTTCAATTGTAACAAAATTTTAGCCCGCAAATGTATGAATTAATTTGGGATATCTAAAATGTTTTACAAATATTATTAAAGGTTAATTTGCATCATCCTTTACATCGGCTGCAGTTTCTATTACTTTGCCTCCGCTTCTTAACTGATTGCTTAACAGAGATTCCTGCTCACGTCTGTGTTTTACAATGTGCGCAGCAGCAAAAACTGCCTCAAGGAATGAGGAAGGATCTGCCACATTTTTGCCGGCGATACCATATCCCGTACCGTGGTCGGGAGAGGTGCGCACATATTTCATTCCGGCGGTGTAGTTAACACCATTACCGAAAGCAATAGTTTTAAATGGAATCAGTCCCTGGTCGTGGTACATCGCCAGAACAGCATCAAATTGTTTGTAAGTTGCGTTTCCAAAGAAGCCATCCGCAGGATACGGGCCGAAGCAAATCACGCCTTTATCAAACGCTTCCTGTATTGCAGGTATGATGATATCCTGCTCTTCTGTTCCCAGCAAACCATTGTCGCCTGCATGCGGGTTTAGTCCCAGTACTGCGATTTTTGGTTTTTCGATCCAGAAATCCTTTTTCAGGCTTTCATTGATCATGACCAGCTTTTTAACGATCTTTTCTTTGGTGATGCTTTGTGCAACCTGCGTGATCGGGATATGGCCGGTAACGACACCGACACGAATATCTTCGCTCACGAGGAACATCAGCACATCTCTTGCGCCACTGCGTTCCTGCAGGTATTCTGTATGTCCGGGAAAGTTAAAAGTATCAGACTGTATATTATGTTTATTGATTGGTGCGGTAACCAGTGCATCTATATCTCCGCTGACCAGGTCTTCAGTTGCTTTTTCCAATGATAACAAGGCATATTTTCCACCGGTAGGGGTTGATAGACCAAGTTCGATCTTCACATCTTCCTCCCAGCAGTTGATCATATTGGCTTTTTTCGGATTTGCATCCGCAGCCTGACTGATGACGTTGAAACTGAAATCACTTAAACCGAGGGCTTTTCTATGATAGGATGCTACTTTGGTATGTCCATAAACGATAGGGGTGCAGTAATCCAGGATACCTTGATTAGCTAAAGTCTTCAGAATAACTTCCAAACCAATGCCATTTACGTCGCCTATACTGATACCTATTTTAATCTTACTGCTCATGCTCAAATAAAAATTTAGCGCAAAATACAGAAAATTCATCAGGATAGTGTTTTTTAGTGGGTCATATGTCCGGTGTTACCCCATTAATCATAAATCTTTAGTTATTTTGCAGGAATGATGACGGTGGTTACTGTTTTCAAATTTAATAAGGATAGCATATGAGTCTGGTAAGGGCGAAAAAACATTTGGGACAACACTTTCTGACCGATAAGAAGATTGCGGAAAAGATTGTGAACGGTCTTGTTCATACTGATCAGTACCGTCAGGTGCTGGAGGTAGGCCCGGGGATGGGTATTCTTTCTGACATCCTTCTGGAGAGGGATTATCTGGAGACTTTTATGATAGACATTGATACGGAATCGTATCATTTCCTGAATGAGAAGTATCCGCAAATGGGAAGCCGGCTGATCAATGGGGATTTCCTGAAGCTTGACCTGGCGGCTGTTTTTCCGGGAAAGTTTGCCATTATTGGTAATTTCCCTTACAATATATCTTCACAGATCCTGTTCAAAGTACTGGAACACCGCGATAATGTGGTGGAAATGGTGGGTATGTTCCAAAAAGAAGTTGCAGAACGCTGTGCTTCAAAATCGGGAACTAAGGAGTATGGTATCCTCAGTGTCCTGATACAGGCGTACTATGATATAGAATACCTCTTTACCGTAAAGCCCGGTACTTTTAATCCGCCACCAAAAGTAAACTCGGGTGTGATCAGGCTGAGCAGAAACAAGGTGGAAACGCTGCCATGCGATGAGAAACTTTTCTGGGCAGTAGTAAAGGCGGGCTTTAACCAGCGCAGGAAAACATTACGCAACGCTTTGTCGGGTGTGCTGCCCAAAGCGAAAATGGACGATCATATTTTTTTTGAAAAACGTGCGGAACAGCTGACGGTGGAAGATTTTATTACACTTACACAGCATGTAACTGAACGCGCTAAAATTACTATACAAACAGATGAAGGGTAAAATTTTAATTGTTGACGACCTGCATCCTGTATTTAAGGAGAGGGCAGTACAACTGGGTTATGAAGTTGATGACCTTCCAAAAATCACAAGAGCTGAAACAATGGCCGCAATTGCGGGATATGATGGTATTGCCGTGCGTACAAAATTCAGAATTGATAAGGAACTGATGGACGCGGCTCCCGGGCTTAAGTTTGTAGCCAGGGCAGGAGCTGGACTGGATAATATTGATGAAGCCTATGCCAATGAAAAAGGCATTTTGCTGATCAATGCCCCGGAAGGAAACAGGGATGCTTTAGGTGAACATGCCGTGGCGCTGCTGCTTTCACTGATCAATAATCTGCGCAAGGCTGATATTGAAATCAGGAATGGTATCTGGGACCGTGAAGGCAACCGTGGCTGGGAACTGAAGGGTAAAACTGTCGGAATCATAGGCTATGGCTTTATGGGCAGCAGTTTTGCACAAAAACTTTCAGGTTTTGGTGTTAAGGTGATTGCCTATGATAAATACAAGACCGGGTTTTCTGATGCCTATGCACAGGAATGCAGCATGGAGGAGATTGTAAAACACAGCGATGTGCTCAGTCTGCATATCCCCCTGACTTCAGAAACCAGGCAAATGGTAGATGCAGAGTACTTTTACCATTTCAAAAAGAAGATATTTTTTATCAATACTGCGCGGGGCGAAATTGTGAGCACGAAAGCGGTGCTTGAGGGTTTGTCATCCGGCAAGATCATGGGTGCCGGATTGGATGTACTGGAGGCAGAGAAGTTCCCTAATTTGGGAGAACAGAACTGGTATGACGAGCTAAAAGTCTCTCCGAAGGTGTTGCTGAGCCCTCATGTGGGTGGCTGGACCTTTGATTCGTACCGTAAGATCTCAGAAGTTCTTGCTGATAAGCTGGAACAGCTAAAATAATAAAGAGGCCGTATCATAAACCATTTACGATACAGGCCCTATTGTATATCGTTATGTTTTTGATTATCCTCTGTTGAGTTACAGAAGGTATTCTGGTCGCTATTACCAGAGGTTTAGGAAGCTGTTGATGAGGTGTTGACAGGCTCAATTCATCGTTTTGAGCCTGTCAACACCCTGTTAACACCCCGTTAACAGCCTGCTAAGTATGAAGCAGATGCCTGCCGGGGGCGATGATCGGACGATCTTATATATCACTGTCTTATACGATGTCTGCTCCTGATTTTACTTTTTCCAGTCGTTATTTGCTGGTGTAGCATCCATATAGATACCGCCATCAATCACAATTGCAGCAACTGCCTTTTTAGCGGTAAACTGAACTGAAGTGGATTTCTGGTTGGCTTTCCAAACTGCAGGGGTATGGTGGAATGCTTGTGTGGTGCCGTCTGCATAAGTTACTTTGACATCGAAAGGAATGGCGAAACCACCTACATTATTTAACGCAACTGCATATTCATCACCCTTGATAGAAACTTTGTCGATAGCCAGATCTATATAGTTATTACTGAAGAACCAGTTATTCCAGTACCAGTTGAGATCCTGACCGGAAACATTATTGATTGAATTAAAGAAATCCCATGGCACAGGATGTTTACCGTTCCAGCGATCCATATAGGCACGGAGATATTTTTTGAAGGCCTCATCACCGAAAAGATCCTTTAAACCAAGGTAAGCCAGAGAAGGTTTTACATAGGCGTTATTGCCTGTGGCAAGAGTAGTGGGCGTAATTACCGGCAGCTCCTCTTCGGTGTTTTTGCTGGCAATCCATCTTTTTACCCTGAACTGCTTATAGTTTTCTGCTGCTTTTTCTTTACCCAGCTGGTCAATGGCAATCAGGTATTCGAGAGTAGTTGCCCAGCCCTCATCCATATAAGCGTAACGTGTTTCATTGATACCCATATAAAAAGGGAAGTAGGTGTGTGCGATTTCGTGGTTCATCACAAACTGGCTGAATTCCATATCCGGTGTAGTAGAATCGTTCACCATCATTGGGTATTCCATGTCGGCAAAGCCCTGCACTACTGTCATTTTTGAAAATGGGTAGGGCACTCCCGGCCAGTTCAGAGAGAACCAGTTCAATGCCAGTTTAGACCATTCTACACCGTGTGAAAAGTCTGTAGCTTTTGAATCATAGGCAGATTGTACACTTGATCTTCTTTTAGTTTTCGGATCAACGATCACACTTCCGGCATCCCATATATAATGGTTGCTCAGAGCAAAAGTAATATCAGTGATATGATCGGCAGTAAATTTCCAGGTATTCCATGCATTCTGTTTGGTTACCTGTCCCTTGGACATCTCTTCGGCATTTGCCATGGAAATTACCTCGTCGCTGGTATATGATTTTTTCAGGCGCTGGGCAATCTTTGGCTGCAGCACCTCGTCAGGATTTTTCAGGTCACCTGTTGCCCAAACCACATAGTTTTTGGGTGCAGTGACGCTAAACTGGTAATCATTGAAATCATTGTAGAACTCTGCCCTGTCGGTATGTGGGATGAGGTCCCAGCCATTATAGTCGTCATAAACGGAAATTCTTGGGAAGGCATAGGCAACAAAGAATGTAGTACTGTCCAGTTGTCCTTCGCGTCCGCTTTCTTTGGAAAGAGGGTAGCTCCAGCCAATCTTTAATTTAGCAGTTTCGCCGGGAAGGATCGCTTTTTTTAATTTAACCATTCCAATCGTTCCCCAGTCTTTTGCATCAATGGCATACGAATCAGCCCCGATAACAAAAGAGCTGATCTTTAATCCTGTGGTCAGAAAATCCTGTCCTGTGTAATTGGATCTTGGAGATTCAGGTTTGTGGATATTATTGACAAACCTGACAGCGATGGTGCGTAAAGTATCAGGGCTGTTGTTGGTATAATCTATGGTTTCATTTCCTTTTACCGTTTTATCATCTGGCGTAACGGTAAGTGACATGTTGTATTTTCCTTTGTTCTGCCAGTAGCTTTTGCCTGGTTTTCCATCTGCCGAGCGGGTACCTTTATCGAAGGCAGCTTTGATATTTCTAGGCATGTAAAGTTGCTGTGCCTGACTGCTGTAAGTAAATAACATACCCAGGACGGCCAGTCTTAAAATTTTGCGGTGCATAAAGATTAATCAATTAGTTGCATCAAAAGTAAAGGTTTTAAGTTCTTTCTAAACAATTCAAATCAAAAGATTTGCTTTTATAAGAATTGCCTGTTATCTTCGTTTTAATTGAAGCAAGACTATGTAGGCTTAAAATGCCCATATAGTCTTGTTTGTATTTTAAAGGAAGTTATAAATAATAAATAAGCTATGACAGAGGTAACATACTACACTCAGGAAGGATTAGATAAGCTAAAGGAAGAAGTACATTACTTGACGACAACAGGGAGACAACTGATCTCTAAAGCTATAGCTGAAGCAAGAGATAAAGGTGATCTTTCAGAGAACGCAGAATACGATGCTGCCAAAGAAGCACAAGGGCTTCATGAGGCGAAAATTTCAAAATTGAAGGCAACTTTAGCTTCAGCAAGACTGATCGATGAATCAAAACTGGATACATCAAAGGTACTTGCATTATCAATTGTTAAAATTAAAAACGTTAAAAACGGGGCGACCATGACTTATCAGCTGGTTGCTGAATCAGAGGCTGATATGAAATCTGGCAAGATCTCAGTAAAATCGCCTATTGCCCAGGGATTACTGGGTAAGTCTGTTGGCGATAAAGCAGAAATTGAAGTTCCTGCGGGAAAGATAGAGTTTGAAATTTTAGAAATCAGCAGATAAACAATAACATATGGCAAGTATATTTTCAAAGATTATAGACGGGGAGATTCCCGCGCATGTAGTTGCAGAAACGACAGAATTTCTGGCTTTTCTGGATATTAATCCCCTGACGATGGGCCACGTGCTGGTGATCCCAAAGAAAGAAGTTGATTATATATTTGACATGGATGACGAGAGTTATTTCGGACTGACGCTGTTTGCCAAGATTGTTTCGGCAGGTGTGAAAAAAGCATTTCCATGTATTAAAGTTGGAATGGCAGTGATAGGTCTTGAAGTGCCGCATGCACATATCCATTTGATTCCGCTAAATACGATGGATGACATCAACTTTAGCCGTCCCAAGCTGCATCCTACCCAGGAGGAGCTTGAAGAAGCTGCACTAAAAATTAAAGCACAGTTATAATATAACTGTGCTATCTTAGTTTCTCATTATTCCGGTGCCTGTCGGCATCCCTTATACTTTTCTTTACCAGATTTTTCTCCAGAGCTTCCGTCAGGTTAATTCCGGTCTGATTGGCAAGGCAGATCAGAACGAACATTACATCGGCCATTTCTTCTCCCAGATCCACTGCTTCATCACTCTTTTTGAAAGATTGCTCTCCATAACGGCGCGACATGATGCGGGCTACTTCGCCTACTTCTTCCATTAATATGGCCGTATTGGTGAGTTCATTAAAATAGCGGATGCCCGTGGTATTGATCCAGCGGTCTACCGTTTCCTGTGCTTCCTGTATGGTCATGACTATACTTTATTTTTTGTGTCTATCAGTATGGTTACGGGGCCGTCATTGAGCAGACTGATTTTCATATCTGCCCCGAAGATTCCGGTTTGAACGGGTTTACCAAGCAGTGTGCTCAGCTGCCTGATCATGGCTTCATATAATGGGATTGCTTTTTCCGGCCTGGCTGCCCGGGTAAATCCTGGTCGGTTTCCTTTTTTTGTAGCGGCAAACAGCGTAAACTGACTGATCAGCAAAATATCTCCGTTGATGTCTGCCAGGGATTTGTTCATGAGTCCCTGCTCGTCGCCAAATATCCTGAGGTTAACAATTTTTGATGCCAGCCATTCCAGGTCTTCCTGCTGGTCGCTGTCTTCAATACCCAGCAATACCATCAAGCCTCCGGTGATCTCCCCGGTGACCTGTCCATCAACTTTGCAGCTTGCTTCGGTTACTCTCTGGATCACTGCTCTCATTATGCCCTGGTTTCGTTGCCGTGATAGATACTGAGATAACTCTCATAGCGGCTGGTGTCTATTTCTTCATTTTCTACTGCTTTTAATACGGCACATCCGGGTTCATTGATATGTCTGCAGTTATGGAATTTACAAAGGTGCATCAGATCGCGCATCTCGCGGAAATAATGGCCCAGCTCTTCGGGTTTGATATCATAGATGCCAAGCTCCCTGATGCCTGGTGTATCGATCAGGTATCCCCCAAATGGCAGGGTGTGCATTTCTGCAAAAGTAGTGGTATGCTGTCCTTTATCACTCGACTCCGAGATCTCTCCCGTTTTAATACTCCTTCCCGGAAGAAGGGCATTGATCAGGCTTGATTTTCCCACTCCGGAATGGCCGGAAAATAAGGTTGTCTTATCTTTTAAGAGTCCCTCTATTACAGGAATATTGGTTCCTTCCAGTGCAGAGACGGTATAACACGGATAATCCAGACGTTCGTATATACTTTTATAATCTGCCAGTACTTCCAGCCCTTCATCGCTGAAGAGATCGAGTTTGTTAAAGATCAGCGTGGCCGGGATACGGTAAGCCTCGGCCGTTACGAGAAAGCGATCTATAAAGCCCAGCGAGGTACGTGGCGAAACCAGCGTGACAACGAGAAAGGCCTGATCCATGTTAGCGGCGATAATCTGCGCCTGCTTGGAGAGGTTAATGGATTTCCGGATAATATAGTTGCTGCGTTCATGAAGTTTGAAAATTACCCCATTATCTGAGTTGGGTTCCATTTCAAATTCCACCTGATCACCCACTGCAATTGGATTGGTGGTCTGGATACCTTTGATCCTGAATTTACCTTTGATCCTGCAGTCATAATCCTGGCCATCTGCGCCATGAACCTGGTACCAGCTCCCTGTTGATTTAATTACTAATCCTTGCATATTTACAGGGGTAAAGGTAAATTTTTTTATGATTTCCTTGCTTATTCAAAAAATATAACTTTACTTTATGGCGCAGCAACAACTAAATAGTTTTTGCTCCTGAAATATGAAATCACCTATTACAATTACATCCATTATTATTACCACCACCGGCATGTCCGGAGGCAGGTGAGCTAATGGTATAAAGAAAATATAAAAAACCATAGAAAGCGCCTTCCTCTAAACGGAAGGCGCTTTTTTTTTAATTCTAAAATTATGAATATTTTAAAATTCGGAGGTACTTCAGTCGGTTCAGCAGAAGGCATCCGTACCCTGATCAGTATACTGAAGAAGGGAGAGCAGGAAGAGTATCCTGTAGTAGTACTCTCGGCGATGAGCGGCGTAACCAACCTGCTGCAGCTCATGGCAGAGAAAGCACTTTTAGCTGAGGAATATGCTCCGGAACTCAAACAAATTGAGGAAAAGCATTTCCAGGTGGTGCGTGAGTTGTTACCTGCATCTGCACAGAACCCGGTGTTTACCAAATTAAAGATCTACTTTAATGAACTGGAAGACATCCTGCAGTCGGTATATACTTTAAAGGAATTGAGTCCTCAGACCAGGGATTCTATCCTGAGTTTCGGAGAGCGCTGTTCTACATTCATGATCAGCCATATTGCCAGACAAGATTTCCCTGCTGCACTTGCCGTGGATGGGGCTGAACTGATCAAAACTGACAGCAACTACGGACAGGCGAAAGTAAATACGCCTTTAACAGAAATGCTGATCCAGGATTTCTATGCAGCTAATCCTGATAAATTGTTGTTTGTAACCGGATATATTGCCAGCAACACTGAAGGCAGAATCACTACCCTGGGACGCGGCGGTAGCGATTTTACTGCTGCGATATGGGGATCTGCCTTAAACGTGAACCAAATTGAAATCTGGACTGACGTAGACGGTATGCTGACTGCCGATCCAAGGATTGTTGAAAAAGCATTCTCATTGTCAGAACTGAGCTATACCGAAGCGATGGAACTTTCATATTTCGGTGCCAAGGTGATTTATCCGCCAACGATGATCCCTGCCTTTTTAAAGAAAATCCCTATTGTCATCAAGAATACCTTCAATACAGATTTTGATGGTACGTATATCCGCCATGGCGCAGATTCTTCGGACCTGCCGATCAAAGGAATTTCATCTATCGATGATATCAGTATCCTGAACCTTTCCGGTAGTGGTATGGTAGGAAAAGCTGGTTTTAGCGGCCGTCTGTTCTCCCTTTTATCAAGAGAGCAGATCAATGTAGTGCTGATCACACAATCTTCATCTGAGCACAGTATCACTTTTGCAGTGAAGCCGGAAGATGCACTGAGAGCGCTGGCGATCATCAGCAAAGAATTTGAACTGGAACTCCATGCCAAGAAACTGGAATATCCGCAGGTAGAAAACGGATTGTCTGTACTGGCAATTGTAGGGGAGAACATGAAACACACGCCCGGTATGTCTGGCAAGTTATTTCATGCCCTGGGCAGAAATGGAGTGAACGTAAGAGCAATAGCACAGGGATCTTCAGAATACAATATCTCGGTAATCCTGTCGAAAAACGATTTGTCTAAGGCGGTGAATGCAGTGCATGACGCTTTCTTTGCTGATCTGAAAAAGACGCTGCATATCTTTTGTCTGGGCACAGGAAATATTGGTAAAACATTGTTCCGCCAGCTGCTTAGCCAAACTCCGCATTTAGCGAAGAACAATGATCTGGAAGTAAAGGTAATGGGTATCAGCAATTCCCGCCAGATGAGTATGAGCAGCACAGGATTTGATCTTGCCAACTGGGAAGAGGAAATGCAGGTTAATGCAGAGCCCGCTGATCTGAAGGATTTTGTGAAGCAGATGAAGGCAATGAACCTGCCGAACTGCGTTTTTGTTGATAATACAGCGAGTCCTAATCCTGTATATTATTATCAGGATATCCTGGAATCAAGCATCTCAGTGGTGACTTGCAATAAAATTGGTAACTCTGGAGAATATAGCCAGTACAGTGCATATAAGGCTGCTGCACGAACCTACGGGGTAGATTTTCACTATGAAACTAACGTAGGTGCAGGCTTGCCGATTATCCGCACCCTGAAAGACCTGATGATGAGTGGTGACAATATCGCCAGCATTGAAGCGATCCTGTCTGGTACCATTTCTTATATCTTTAACAATTTTAAAGGAGATGTGAAATTTCATGAGATCGTGAAGTCTGCACAGGACATGGGTTATACTGAACCTGACCCGCGCGACGACCTTAACGGGAAGGACTTTATGCGGAAGATGCTGATCCTGGCCAGGGATGCCGGATATCCTCTGGAAGAAGCTGATATCGAAATTGAAAGCATGCTCCCTGCTTCTTGTCTGGCGGCGGCAACAGTAGCTGATTTTTACCAGGAGCTGGAGAAAAACACGGAATACTTTGAAAATCTCAAAACAACGGCTGCCAGCAGTGGAAAAGTGCTGAGATATATTGGCAAGCTGGAAGCGGGTAAGGTAGCGATTACACTGCAGATGGTAGATGATTCGCATCCTTTTTATATGTTATCAGGTAGTGATAATATTATTTCTTTTATCACTGATCGGTATAAAGACCGTCCTTTAGTGGTTAAGGGGCCAGGTGCAGGTGCAGAAGTTACTGCAGCAGGAGTATTCGCAGATATAATAAATGTAGGTAAGAGATGAGATCGTCAGTAAAAGTTTTTGCGCCAGCTACAGTTGCCAACGTAGTTTGCGGGTTTGATGTGTTAGGATTTGCAGTAAATGAGCCGGGGGATGAGGTGATCATGCGGGTAACAGATACGCCGGGAGTGTTGATCTCCAAAATTACCGGTGATGAAGGACGTTTGCCGCTAAATCCGGCAAAAAATACTGTGAGTGCAAGTGTTCAGGATTACCTGAAACATATTGGACGTACAGATATCGGAATAGATATAGAGTTACATAAAAAGATGCCGATTGGCAGCGGGCTGGGTTCCAGCTCTGCAAGTACGGTGGCAGGCCTTTTTGCGATCAATACTCTGTTTGATAACCAGCTTACAGCTCAGGAACTCGTGCCCTTTGCGATGAAAGGTGAGGAGCTTGCCTGTGGGTACGGTCACGCAGATAATGTAGCCCCGGCCTTGCTGGGAGGATTTGTGTTGATCAGAAGTTATGAGCCACTGGATGTGATCAGTCTTCCTTTTCCTGAAGAGATGTATGCAGCTATAGTATATCCTGAAGTGGATGTGCCTACAAAAGATGCGCGCCAGATGATCCGTTCCAAGGTTTACCTTAAAGATGCGGTAAAACAATGGGGGAATGTAGCGGGACTGGTAACAGGTTTGTTCACTAAAGACTACGACCTGATTGGCCGCAGTATGGTTGACGGACTGGTGGAGCCTACGCGTTCTATCCTGATCCCTGATTTCTATAAAATGAGAAGTATTGCCATGGAAATGGGTGCCATCAGCTTTGGTATTTCTGGCTCCGGCCCTTCGGTTTTTGCCTTGACGAAAGACGAATCCACAGGTCATGCGATCACTCAGGCTTTACAGAAACAACTAAAATCCATCCAGATCAACAGTTTATCATTTGTATCATCAGTTAATAAAAAAGGTCCGGTTGTACTGGATTAAAGTATATCAGAATGAAATTATATAGTACTAATAACCACGACCTGGAAGTAGACTTTCAGTCGGCTGTTTTTAACAGCATGCCACAGGACAAAGGATTATATATGCCGACAGAGATCCCTGTGCTGGATGAAGATTTCCTTAAAAACCTGGACAAATACACCCTTCCGGAAATTGCCTATAAGGTGGCGTCAGCTCTGTTGCAGGACGATATTCCTGCGGATGACCTGAAGGCACTTATTGATGATGCCATCAATTTTCCTGCTCCGGCTAAAAAGCTGGATGAGGAAACTTATGTACTGGAACTGTTCCATGGCCCCTCATTGGCTTTCAAAGATTTTGGAGCGAGATTTATGAGCAGGGTGATGGGCTATTTCCTGAAAGACGGAGAGCAATTACTGGATGTTCTGGTAGCTACATCAGGTGATACCGGTGGCGCAGTGGCGCTGGGCTTTCTGGGGGTGCCCAATACACGTGTGACAATCTTATATCCCAAAGGAAAGGTGAGTGAAATCCAGGAGTTGCAATTGTGCAGCAATGGACAGAATATCCGCGCTATAGAGATCGACGGAACATTCGACGACTGCCAGGCACTGGTAAAACAGGCTTTTGCAGATGATCAGCTGAACGCCGAAATGAGACTTACCTCAGCCAATTCGATCAATATTTCAAGACTGATTCCTCAGACGTTTTACTATTTCAATGCCGTAGCACAATTGTACAGGGAGGGTAAAAGAGACATTGTGTTTTCTGTGCCAAGTGGCAACTTTGGTAATATCGCTGCAGGATTACTGGCCTGGAAAATGGGCTTGCCGGTAAAACAATTTATTGCTGCTACCAATGCCAATGATACTGTGCCTCGTTTCCTGGAAACAGGGGTTTATGAAACCCGTCCCTCAGTTCAAACTTATGCAAACGCAATGGACGTGGGTGCACCAAGTAACTGGGTAAGGATCATGGAACTGTTTAAGCAGGATACTGTAAAGCTGAAAGAACTGGTAAAGAGCTACCGCTATACGGATGATGATACAGTGAAAGCTATTGAAGCCATTTACCAGCAGTTTAACTATGTAGCTTGTCCGCATACTGCAATCGCATGGCTGGCAGTTCAGGCCTACAAAGCTGAATACCCATCGGCAGAGGATGCTTTCGTCTTTTTATCAACGGCACATGCCTGCAAGTTCCCGGATATTTTCTCTGCTGAAATGGCTGCACATATTGATTCTCCGGAGCAATTGGAAGAGTTGAAAAAGAAAGGTAAATCAGCTACACCAATGAATGTGGATTTTGAAGCCTTTAAAGGGTTTTTACTTACTGAATCTTTTTAAAACGCATAATAGCGATATCGCCCATCATGAAGTTGAGGGTGGTATCGCCTGTTATTGCATATTTATTTACTTTTTTCAGCATCTCAAAAAATACGGCCTCTCCTTCACCGGGACAGGCCATTTTTGTAACTATTAATGGCTCATTGAAATTGATGGAAGTATCATCTGCCTGCAGCTTACCTGAAAAAGAGTTGCAACTGCTGTTTCCGCTTATGCGTTTGTCGGCAAGGTTGAAAATCATTTGCGGTTTTTTTCCCGGATAAAGACCATTAAAAGCAATCCTTGGTCCCGAAATATAATTCAGTTCCCAGGAGCCCCCCAGTTTGGACAGATCAGAGCTTGCCTCTACTGTATTCTTAAGCGCATTACATGATGATAATGTAACGATAGCAAGCATAATCAATGTCGTCTTTCTCATAACGTTCCTGTTTATAGGAACGGAATGTACAAAGAATCTGCCAATTTTATCCCAGAATAATAATTAGACATCAGAATTAGAAAATTTCGCGGGCAATTCTCCTGGTCGGTTCGGGATTACTCATGGTATAAAAATGCAATACAGGCGCACCAAGTTTTACTAACTCTTTGCATTGCTGTATCATCCATTCTATACCCACTTCTTTTACTTCCTTTTCATTCTTGCAGGCTTGTATCGCCTCTGTCAGGTTCTCAGGAAGATCCAGGTGGAAGATCTTGGGCAGACTGATCAGTTGTTTGGATGAGGTGATGGGTTTTAGTCCGGGAATAATGGGTACATTTATCCCATTTGCCCTGCATTGTTCAACAAACTCTGAATATTTGGAATTATCGAAAAACATCTGTGTAACGATAAATTCTGCACCCATATCCACTTTTTGCTTTAGATATTTGAAATCTGTTTTGAGGTTTGGCGCTTCGAAATGTTTCTCCGGGTATCCGGCTACGCCAATACAGAAATCAGTTTGGTAGGCGTCATGGTCTTCAAACAGGTATTTGCCTTTGTTCATGTTAGCTACCTGCTCCAGCAGGTCTGTTGCGTAGGCATGGCCGCCTGGGGTAGGAATAAACCCGGAATCTGCGTGGCGGGCATCACCGCGCAACACCAGCACATTGTCGATACCTAAAAACTGCAGGTCGATCAGTGCATTTTCTGTTTCCTCTTTGGTAAAACCTCCGCAAATCAGGTGTGGAACAGCATCTACTTTATACCTGTTCATGATAGCCGCGCAAATGGCTACCGTTCCCGGGCGTTTACGGTATGAAACTTTCTCCAGCAGCCCATTATCATGCTGTTTGTAAATATAATCTTCTCTATGGTACGTTACATCAATGAAAGGAGGGTTGAATTCCATCAAAGGGTCAATGGCATCGTAAATATCTGAGATACTCTTTCCTTTAACAGGTGGCAGCAACTCAAACGAAAACAGGGTTTTGCCCCCGGCATTCTCAATGTGTTCGGTAATCTTCATTCTCAGTTTTAATAAGCTAAATTTGGACTAAGCCATCTTTCAGTATCGTCCAGGGACATGTTTTTTCTGCGGGCATATTCTTCAACCTGATCTTTAGTGATCTTGCCAAGACCGAAATATCTGGACTGTGGGTGAGCAAAATAAAATCCGCTGACAGCAGCAGTAGGGTACATGGCGAAGCTTTCTGTAAGTCGTATGCCCGTTTCCGCTTCTGCATCCAGTATACTAAACAATATGTCCTTCTCTGTGTGATCAGGGCAAGCAGGATATCCCGGAGCAGGACGGATACCGGCGTATTCTTCCTTGATCAGTTCATCAGCCGTAAGCTGCTCATCTTTTGCATAACCCCAGTATTCTGTACGTACCAGCTCATGCATTCTTTCTGCAAAGGCTTCAGCCAGCCGGTCTGCCAGTGCTTTTGCCATGATGCTGTTATAATCATCATACACGGCTTCAAATTCTGCTACGAGCTCATCGCAACCAATACCAGTGGTGACTGCAAATCCACCGAAATAATCCTGTACACCACTGTCTTTGGTAGCTACGAAATCAGAAAGTGCATAATAAGGCTGTCCCGCAACTTTTTCTGCCTGCTGACGAAGTGTATGGATCGTTACAGGTTTACCTTCTACCTCTAAAAGAATATCATCCCCAACTGAATTTGCCGGCCAGAAACCGATCACGCCGTTTGCCGAGAGTAGTTTCTCATCAACAATTCTTTTCAGCAGTACCTGGGCATCATCGTATAATTTTTTAGCTTCATTTCCGATCTTTTTATCTGTGAAGATCCTCGGATAGCTGCCACCCATTTCCCAGGTATGGAAAAATGGCGTCCAGTCGATATATGGTACTAATTCTTCCAGCGGATAATTAGTAAAGGCTTTTGTTCCCAGGAATGCCGGCGCCGAAGCTACCTGTGCAGGGTCAATCTGGAATCGGTCAGCACGTGCTTCTTCAATAGTTTTGAAGCGTTTGTCTGAACGTTTATTTAAATGCGATTCTCTCGCTTTATCATATTCCTGTCTGACGTTGTCTATGTAGGCGTCGCGGGTTTCTGCATTCATCAGCGTACTGCAAACTGATACGCTTCGGGATGCATCCAGAACATGTATAGCCGGCCCTGAATAGTTAGGAGCTATCTTTACCGCCGCATGAATGCGAGATGTGGTGGCACCTCCGATCAGCAGTGGAATGGTGAAGCCTTCACGTTCCATTTCTTTGGCAAAATGCACCATCTCATCCAGTGAAGGGGTAATTAAACCACTTAAACCGATGATATCAGCATTGATCTCTTTGGCTTTTTTAATGATCTCCTGTGCTGGTACCATTACGCCCATATCAACGATCTCGAAGTTATTACAGGCCAAAACTACGCCTACAATATTTTTACCAATATCATGTACGTCGCCTTTTACCGTAGCCATCAATACCTTGCCGGCGGATGAGCTCTGATCGCCATCCGGATTATCCAGTTTTTCCTGTTCAATAAATGGAAGCAGGTAAGCTACTGCTTTTTTCATTACCCTGGCCGATTTTACTACCTGTGGAAGGAACATCTTGCCGGCACCAAAAAGATCTCCTACGATGTTCATCCCGTCCATCAACGGGCCTTCAATCACATGGATCGGTCGGTCGTATTTTTGTCTGGCTTCTTCCACATCGTCATCAAGATATTCGATAATACCTTTAACGAGAGAGTGGGAAAGCCGTGCCTCTACGGATTCTTTTCTCCATTCCTCATCCTTCACCAACTCCTTGCCCTTGGATTTTACTGTTTCTGCAAAATCTACGAGACGTTCAGTGGCGTCATCCCTGCGGTTGAGCAATACATCTTCTACTTTTTCCAGCAGCTCTGCGGGAATAGCTTCATAAACCTCAAGCATTCCTGCATTCACGATACCCATATCCAAACCAGCTTTGATGGCATGGTACAGGAAGGCCGAGTGCATGGCCTCACGTACAGTATTGTTTCCCCTGAAAGAGAAGGAAATATTGGAAACACCGCCGCTTACCTTTGCGTGAGGCAGATTTTCTTTAATCCATCTGGTTGCATTGATAAAATCGACAGCGTAATTGTTATGTTCTTCCAAACCTGTAGCAACGGTTAAGATATTCGGGTCAAAGATGATGTCTTCAGCCGGGAAACCAATTTCATGCACAAGGATATCGTATGAACGTTTACAGATTTCTATCCTGCGTTCGTAATTATCTGCCTGTCCCTGTTCATCAAAGGCCATTACCACTACGGCGGCACCAAAATTCATAACTTTGCGTGCACTTTCGCGGAACTTATCTTCACCTTCTTTTAAGGAGATGGAGTTGACGATTCCTTTTCCCTGCAGGCATTTCAGTCCGTTTTCGATAACGCTCCATTTGGAGGAGTCTACCATGATCGGCAGTTTGGAAATATCCGGTTCTGAAGCGATCAGGTTGAGGAATTTGGTCATTGCTGCCTCGGAATCAAGCATCCCTTCATCCATGTTAACATCGATCACCTGTGCACCGCCTTCTACTTGCTGACGGGCAACAGTAAGTGCTGCTTCGTAATCGCCGCTAAGGATAAGCTTGGAGAATTTAGGTGATCCGGTGATGTTTGTTCTTTCGCCGATGTTGACGAACATGCTTTCGGGGGTGATGGTTACGGGTTCTAAACCGCTGAGACGCATGTATTGAGGAAGTACTGGTATTTTTCTTGGGCTAATGTTTTTTGCTTTGGCAGCTATGGCGGCAATATGGTCTGGCGTCGTGCCACAACAACCACCTACAATATTCACAAATCCATGCTCTATAAAGTCTTCAACAAGTGTTGCAGTTTCATCAGGAAGTTCGTCATAAGCACCAAATTCATTGGGCAGACCAGCATTGGGATAGGCTGAAACATAACATCCGGCTTTGGCCGAAAGTTCTTCAATATGTGGCCTCATATCTTTGGCACCCAAAGCACAGTTGAAACCTATGCTCAGCGGTTTGGCATGCACGATAGAGTTTAAAAATGCTTCAGCAGTTTGTCCTGATAAAGTTCTTCCTGAAGCATCGGTAATGGTACCGGAGATCATGATCTCTATTTTACGTCCAATGACCTCTTCATATTGTTTAATGGCAAAGATGGCAGCTTTGGCATTAAGTGTATCGAAAATAGTTTCTATCAACAGTAAATCTGCACCGCCATCAACAAGTCCTCTGATCTGCTGGTAATAGGCATCCGCAAGTTCATCAAAGGTGAGCGCTCTGAAACCAGGGTCATTTACGTCAGGAGAAATAGACAGCGTACGGTTTGTAGGGCCCACAGCACCGGCAACAAAACATATCCTTTCCGGATGGGCAGTCATGAACTCATTGACTGCTTCTTTTGCAATTTTTGCGCCTTCGAAACTCATCTCATAATCCAGCTCCTCCATCTGGTAATCTGCCAGGGAGATGCGCTGGGTGCTAAAGGTGTTGGTCTCGATAATATCGGTTCCGGCCTTCAGGTATTCTGTATGTATGGCTTTAATGATATCCGGGCGGGTGATATTGAGCAGGTCATTGTTACCTTTTACATCACAGGGATGATTCTTAAAGCGTTCGCCCCTGAAGTCTTCTTCAGTAAGTACATAACGCTGGATCATTGTGCCCATTGCACCGTCAATTATTAAAATACGTTTTTCGAGCTCTTCTCTAATGTTCATTATCAGGGGTAATCATAGCCATTTCTGTACGTCTATTGTTCTTTGAAAAAACAATGTCATCCAGGAAATTAAATAAACAGGCTTAATCAGAATTCCGGCGGCGGATCGAATTACTTATCTTTCAGGAGCGCCTTTAACTGCTCGAGTAGAATGTAGCACCTTGTAAGCACAGGTTGCTAAGACTTCGCAGGGTCTAATCCCTCCGTCTTTCTTTATAAGCGTGTGCAAAAATGCAATAAAGAAAAATCAATTCCAAAATTTGCCAGGTTAAACCCAATAAAAAAGGCTGCCGAAATATTCGGCAGCCTTTTTTATGCATTTGTAATCTGGATTATTTTCTTCCTCCAAAGATCCTTAACAGGAACAGGAAGATGTTGATAAAGTCCAGATATAAGGACAGTGCACCCATAATAGCCAGTTTCTTAGAATCATCAGCAGCAATAGTGTCGCCGTTTTCCTCGATACCAGCACCGATACGTTTTAATTTCTGAACATCATATGCCGTTAAGGCTGTGAAGATAGCTACTCCGAAAAAGCTCATTACGTAATCGAAACCTGAACTTTTTAAGAACATATTAACGACACTTGCGATGATTAAACCAACTAAACCTACCATTAATATCGGTCCGAATTTACTCAGGTCCGTATCAGTGGTGTATCCAAGAACGGCCATCAGACCAAATATTCCTGCGGCTGCAGCAAAACAACCAATTACTGATCCTGAGGTATAAATCAGCAAGATAAAACTTAAACTCACACCTGTAAGTACTGAATAGAGGATAAATGTACCCAGCAAAGCACCATAAGAAAGTTTGCTCAATCCGGCACTCATTAACAGTACCAATCCAAGCGGAGCAAACATGACAATATAACCTAAAGTAGAAAGTTTACCGGTTTCCATATTAAGCAGATACTGCAACATTTCCGGAGTATTTGCCATGTAAACAGCAGCTATTGTAGAGATGCCCAGTGCCACGAACATCCATAAAAAGACATTAGCAAAGAATTTTTTGGCAACAGTTCCTGTCTGGTTTTCTACGAAAACTGATTTTTCTGACCAGTTGTAATTATTATTGTTATCCATTTTTTTAAAATTTTAATTAAATATACGGGTAATATGCTACATGCAAAATTTATGCCCCTAGTCTTTTTGTCAGAATTTCTTCAACTTTATGGAAAAATTGAAGGGGTTTAAGTGTTCGCCATGCCAAATCGTCCAGCTGTCCGCCAAAATTAATATAGTAGTCTATATTGCTGCTTCTGAACTCTTCGATCACATGTGGATTAAAATTAATACCTGTAATCCATCCGTCTTCTACATCCTGAAACCACTCTTCATAATAACTGTCTTCAGAAGAATGAAAGTTCAGAATGTTTTCACCAATCAGAATGAACTTATTGATGCCCTCATCGATCATCAGCTCCAGGATTTCTCTTTTCAGCAGCATGATGTCATTTGATATTGCATCATTCCATTCACCTATAAACTCAATGATTGCATAATTATGGTCGTAATCTACAAACAGGACTTTGATATATAGAGTACTCGAGCCAAAATCATCCCATTGAGGGTGGATCAGGTAATTGTACAGTTGTTTATCGAAATAAAACTCTGAATATTCCGTATTGAAAAATGGTGAACGGGGATCCTCTGCGGCTATATAATCGTCCCGCCAGCGGTAATATGGTTCTATTTCATGCATACAAGCTCTTATTTATTACTGGCTTCAACAGCTTTCCTTACACTTCCGTAACGGATCAGCAGATCTTCGGCTTTTTGATAATCGATATTTAGTTCATCCATTACCATCTGTGTACCTCTGTCTACCAGCTTATGATTAGTTAACTGCATATCGACCATTCTATTGCCTTTCACCCGTCCCAATTTTATCATTACGGTGGTACTCAGCATATTTAATACGAGTTTTTGAGCCGTTCCTGATTTCATACGGGTAGAGCCGGTGAGAAATTCGGGACCCACGACAACTTCTACCGGGAAGTCGCTGGCTGCAGCAATAGGTCCTCCCTCATTACAAACGATGCATCCGGTTAAAATCCCATTTTCGCGGGCTTTCATCAAGCCTCCGATCACATATGGCGTAGTTCCCGAGGCTGCCAGGCCAATCAGGCTGTCTTTTGAATTGATATTAAATTCCTGCAAATCTATCCATGCCTGAGCATCATCATCTTCGGCATTTTCTACGGCGCGCCTGATTGCCGTATCACCACCCGCAATAATACCTACTACTTCGTCAAATGGAACACCAAACGTTGGGGGGCATTCCGAAGCATCAACTACACCCAGCCGGCCACTTGTGCCTGCACCAATATAAAATAACCTGCCACCATTTTTCATTCTCTGGGTAACAGCTATCGCAAGTTTTTCTATTTGGGGGATACATTTCTCTACTGCAAGAGGAACAGTTTTGTCCTCATTATTGATGCCTTTAAGAATGTCAAGCACTTCCATTTGGTCTATGTTATTGTACTTTGACTCTTGTTCGGTTACACGTATCATAGTCTGTGTTTATTTTTTACGTATCGGTAAGTAAATATGGTTTGATAAAAATCGTCAATTTCTTTTGAATGGTGAAATATGAATAGAAATAGATGAAAGATCAATATAACAAATAGATGAAACAATAATAATCCGGGACGGTTTAATTAGATAATTGACAATGTAATTTTATAGCTTTGTACAATTGCTCATACATGAAACCGACTACCCGTAAAAACTTGCTCATTGCACTTACCTATTCTGTAACATTAATAGGTGGTATGTTCCTGGGCTACAAGTTTTTAAAGGATCAGGGTTTTACCTTCCAGCGCAATGCACAGTTCGCAGACAACAATTCTGAAAAAGTTCATGAAATTATTAATCTGATCAACAGAAATTACGTGGATGAAATTGATGCGGACACGCTCAGTCACCTCGAAATTGACAGTTTGCTTCACCAGCTGGACCCGCATAGTGTTTATTTGCCACCGGTTAAACTTACAGACCAGTCTGAGATGCTGGAAGGCAATTTTGAAGGTATCGGAATAGAATACTATATCCTGAAAGATACTTTGCTGGTTACGCAGGTTTTTAAGGATGGCCCTGCAGAATCTGCGGGATTGAAGCTGGGGGATAAGATCATTAGGATAGACAGCGTGTTTGTTAGCGGCCGTCATTTGAAAAGAGAACAGATGATGGGCAGAATCAAAGGGCGCAAGGGTACCTCAGTACATTTACTGATCCTGCATCCCGGTGCTGGTCGCCCGGTTGAGATGGCCGTAAAACGAGGCCGTGTAAATGTAAGCAGCATTGACGCAGCCTACATGGTGAATGCCGATGCAGGATATATCCGTATCAGTGAATTTGGGGCCAATACCGATAAAGACTTTGTTGAGTCGGTACGGACACTAAAACAGAGAGGTATGAAAAAACTGATTCTCGACCTTCGTGATAATGGGGGAGGATATCTCACTGCAGCAACAGGTCTTGCCAACCAAATTCTTCCTGAAAATAAACTTATCGTATATACTGAGGGCAAGCATGAACCTCGCACTGATTACATAGCTACAGGCGGAGGAGAATTTGAGGATGGTAAACTTGCCGTGCTCATCAATGAGAACTCTGCCTCTGCCAGTGAAATCCTTGCCGGTGCGGTGCAGGATCTTGACCGCGGAATCATCATTGGCCGCCGTTCCTTTGGAAAAGGCCTTGTACAGGAACAGTTTCCATTTGGCGATGGCTCAGCTTTAAATTTAACAATAGCCAGATATTATACTCCCTTAGGTCGTAGTATACAAAAATCATACAAAAGGGGATATACAGCGTATCAGAATGAAATTGAAGAGCGCTTCAATGATGGGGAGCTAACTGAAAAACCACTGGGTTCCAGAGACAGCCTACAGAAAAACCTGGCTTTTATTACCGGATCGGGTAAAAAGGTTTTTGCCGGAGGAGGTATACAGCCTGATATATATGTAAAGATGGATACCGCTGGGATCAACAAGTTTTACAGCCTGATGATGGATAAGAGGGTACTGTTCGACTATGTGTTTGATGTGTTAGCCAACCGTTACACAGCTACTTTCCTGGAACAGAACCTGAGTACCTTCAGTATCAGTGATGCTGATTACAGAGACTTTGTGCGCTACGTGCAATCCAAGAATATAGTGATTGATAACAGGCAGCTGATTGCTTCGAAATCAGTAGTTTACAATGACCTGAAAGCCCTGCTATACAAATATCATCTTGGTGAATCCGGATATTATAAGGCGCTGAACCTGAATGATAATATGATAAAGCAGGCTCTTACGAGCCTGCAATAATCTTATTTCTGTCTGAAGTAAATCTGAATAGGTACACCGCTGAAATCAAAATTCTCACGAAGTTTGTTCTCGATAAAACGTTTGTACGGTTCTTTAATATACTGAGGTAGGTTACAGAAGAATGCAAACATCGGTGATGAAGCATTGATCTGTGTTACGTACTTTACTTTGATATATTTCCCTTTCAGTGCCGGCGGAGGATAGTTTTCAATAATCGGCAACATGACATCATTCAGTTTTGAGGTAGGGATCTTTTTACCTCTGTTCTGATATACTTCGAGAGCAGTTTCTACTGCTTTGAAGATACGTTGTTTGCTGATTACTGAAGTAAATACAATTGGTACATCAGTAAAAGGCTGAAGTTTCTGACGGATCTGATCCTCAAAAGCTTTCATGGTTTTATTATCTTTTTCTACCAGGTCCCATTTGTTGACCAGGATCACGATACCTTTTTTGTTTTTCTCTGCAAGGTGGAAAATGTTCACATCCTGCGACTCCAGACCTTCCATAGCATCTATCATCAGGATGACTACGTCAGCTTCTTCCAGTGCTTTAATGGTACGCATAACAGAGTAAAATTCGATGTTCTCTTTTACCTTGGTTTTTTTACGCAAACCAGCCGTATCAATGAACATAAACTCATGGCCAAACTGATTATAGTGGATATGAATAGAGTCACGCGTGGTTCCTGCAATAGGAGTAACGATATTTCTCTCCTGGCCCATCAAAGCATTGATCAATGAAGATTTACCAACATTTGGTCTGCCTACAATGGTTAATTTTGGTAATCCGTTGTCTTCAATGACATCATCTTCAAAGTGTGAAACCACTTCATCAAGCAGATCTCCGGTTCCGGAACCCGTCATGGAGGAGATAGAATAGATCTCTCCAAGTCCGAAGCCATAAAATACAGCAGCATCATTTTCAAGGGAAGTATTGTCTACTTTATTTACGACGATGAAAACCGGTTTTTTGCTTCTGCGCAAAATCTGGGCTATTTCATCATCAAGATCTGTTATTCCTGTAACAACATCTACCATAAACAGGATTACTGATGCCTCTTCAATGGCAATAATCACCTGTTCGCGGATAGCTGCTTCAAAAACATCTTCAGAATTTGCTACATAACCACCAGTGTCGATAACTGTAAATTGTTTGTCGGTCCACTCAGCTACACCGTAATGACGATCGCGTGTTACACCGCTGAAATCATCAACAATAGCTTTACGACTCTCAGTTAAGCGGTTAAAAAGGGTAGATTTGCCTACGTTTGGTCTTCCGACGATTGCGATAATGTTTGCCATGTGTTGTTAATTGTAGTAATTATTAAGGGGTTGCAAAGGTAGGTTTAATTTTCGTACCCGAAACTTTTTAAATAGTTCTTTTTACTTCTCCAGTCGGGAATCACTTTTACAAAGGTTTCGAGGAATACTTTTTGTCCCAGAAATCGCTCCACATCCTTACGTGCTTCAGTACCAACCTTCTTAAGCATAGAGCCTCCTTTACCGATCAGAATATTTTTTTGTGAGTCTCGTTCTACAATGATCTCCGCGCTGATGCGTGTGATTTTTTCTTCTTCCTTGTAGGAAGTGATCACTACCTCAGTACTGTAAGGAATTTCCTTCTGATAGTTATTAAAGATTTTCTCCCTGATGATTTCCGATACAAAGAAGCGCTGGGTTTTATCAGTAAGTTCTTCTTTATCATAATAAGCAGGGTGTTCAGGAAGATATTCGAGCACTGTTTCGAGTATACCGTCCAGGTTATATTTATGCAAAGCTGAAATTGCATAGATATGCTTTGGTTTCAGCAGCTCCTGCCAATAAGCCTGTTTTTCATCTACCTCTTCCTGGCTGGCTCCGTCGATCTTATTGATCAGGACAATCATAGGAATGGTCGTGTTGATGATTTTTTCGAGTACATCATTTTCATCATGCTGCTCATTTACATCCGTTACAAACAAGATGAGGTCGGCATCACTCAATGCGCCTTTTACAAAATTCATCATGGAATCCTGTAGTCCATAGCGTGGTTTTATGATCCCCGGGGTGTCAGAAAAAACGATCTGATAATTTTCTTCATTCACAATTCCCAGAATGCGGTGACGTGTAGTTTGGGCTTTTGGAGTGATGATCGATAGTTTTTCCCCTACCAGGGCGTTCATTAAGGTAGATTTACCAACATTTGGCTTACCTATGATGCTTACAAAACCTGCTTTATGCGACATTGAATATTTTTTAAAATAAATTTGCATTGCAAAGAAACGAAATATATCTTTGCAGACCAATTTAAAACAAAGGAAGATTGATTCTTTAACTGATTTAAGTTGATATAAAGTGCGGGGTGGAGCAGTTGGTAGCTCGTCGGGCTCATAACCCGAAGGTCATCAGTTCGAGTCTGGTCCCCGCTACCTGGAGAAGCAGCATCTGCAAAGGTGAGTCGCTTCAAAAAGGCCCGTTCGTCTACCGGTTAGGACGCCAGATTTTCATTCTGGAAATAGGGGTTCGATTCCCCTACGGGCTACACAGAAACGCTAGTTGCACGCTAGCGTTTCTTATTAAAGGCATAGTGCGGGGTGGAGCAGTTGGTAGCTCGTCGGGCTCATAACCCGAAGGTCATCAGTTCGAGTCTGGTCCCCGCTACCTGGAGAAGCGTTTAACTTGCAAAGGTTAAACGCTTTAATCTAACGGCCCGTTCGTCTAGGGGTGAGGACGCCAGATTTTCATTCTGGAAACAGGGGTTCGATTCCCCTACGGGCTACTTGAAAAGATCAAGAGGTTAAAGGCCAAAAAAAACATAGTGCGGGGTGGAGCAGTTGGTAGCTCGTCGGGCTCATAACCCGAAGGTCATCAGTTCGAGTCTGGTCCCCGCTACCTGGAGAAGCAGCATCTGCAAAGGTGAGTCGCTTCAAAAAGGCCCGTTCGTCTACCGGTTAGGACGCCAGATTTTCATTCTGGAAATAGGGGTTCGATTCCCCTACGGGCTACTTCGAGGAGAGCAGTTATCATTTGATGGCTGCTCTCTTTTTTTATAACCCATATAGCATATTTCCCTCGAATATTTTATGTTTAGTCACTTACTTTTTATTAAATAAGGATTAACTATCGTAATCTCAGAGCTTATAGCTCTTAATATTTTATGATGTTGTTTCTCTTTTGTCCGTAGTACATCGTTAAAGATGTTTTTAAAAGAAAACATTAAACTATAAACTTCTTTGTATTATTTATATAGACAATATTGTATCTTTAAATTTAAAGTTATAATTTTTGGAAAATATTATAATATATGGCTAAAACATGCGTTGTTATCTGCCTTCTATTGATCTCATGTCAACTCAAGGCACAGCAGTTCGGGCTGTTTAATACGAACACCTTATTTGATGCTTTTGAAAATCCCGCTCAACGAGCATTTATCCATGATGATTCCCGTCAGTTTGCTTCTAACTTTTTGCTACCTACAGTCGGAGCTAATGCCGGCAACCGGGGAGACGCGAGTTATGCGCTCCAAAGAAAGCTAAATGACGGCGCCATTGACACCAGAGATATTCCGGTTGGTACAATCAGACGAAATAAGTTATATGGTTCATCAAATGTGTACCTGTTAGCTTTCAGAACCAGCCCTTTTTATCAAAATAATAAAGAATTGGGATTCTCCTGGCAGGTACGCGCGGATGTTTATGCTGATTATAGCAATGAAACTATTGTGGCGCTAAGAAATTACACCAGGTTCAATACTTCACTGGATGAGCCTTTTAATGGAAATGGCTATGGACAGTCTTATCATCAGTTTAGTGCAAATTACAGGGTAGACTATGGCGATGGCATTGCTGTTGGTCTGAAGTTGGGACTGCTGAGCGGTATTACTTATAACAAGGCTGAGGTTACGCAATCCAGCTTAACCGTGGCAGCTGACCAGTTGGATGTGAGGCTAAGTGAAAAGTATAGAGCCAGTTTTCTGCTGACGGAGGAGCTGGAGCGGAAGACGCTGCTGCCGGATTTTAAAAATCCTGGTATTGCCCTAAGCTTTGGTGCAACCTATACATCACCTTCTGATGTATTTATCATGGCGAATATTAAAGACCTGGGTTTTATCCGCTGGAATAAAAATTCCAGTAATGTAATCTTGAATAACGACCTGATTACTTTGGATGCGAGGAATACTGGCGTTACAAAAGACTTTCAGCGTAAGGTTGTAGATCTACTCAAATTGAAGAACCAGCATAAAGGTTTTTATACTGCCACCAATTCAAAGATCGATTTCCTGATTTCAAAGACATATAATTTTTACAGCCCCGATCTGATCATTTCCAAGAATTTATTCTACAATGGGGCTGATGTGGTTCTGGTTAATAATTTCAAGGTGGAAGAATTCACATTTAGTGTTTCGCCCGCATTTAATATGAACCAGTTTCTCCTGATTGGCGTGCAGGGTCTATACCAGTCGGCCAACTTTGAATTTTTCGCAGGTACTGATAACCTGCTGAAATCAGCAGTAATTTTTAACGATGCCAGCTTTTCGCCCAAGGGAACAATAGGCGCTTCAGTTTATATGGGGGTAGGGATCAAATTCGGGCACAATGCAGCTTTGCGTTAATAAATGCTAAAAATTCTTGATACTTTTGACAGAGCATACGCTCAATTGTACTGAGGTTTAACATTTAAATAAGCGATGGGCGAAATTAAACGGCAACGGGTTACAAGAGCAGATGGAAAGGCCATTAACCTGGTGCAGAGAAGAGGACATCTTTCTTACTGTTACAATGCATGTTGCTGCGGCAGGACGGACAGGGGCTATAGTGCTGTACCAGTAGACCTGTATAAAAGCGAATGGCTACGCCGCAAATTACGGAACGTTGTACATATGACTAAGGGTGGCTGTTTGGGTCCCTGTACACTTGCGAATGTCGTTACGCTGTTATTTGACGGGCACTCGGTCTGGTTTCATTCCATTAACAGCGACTGGCAGGTAACGGCGATATTTGATTATATCGACAGCATGGTAGCTGCCGATGGATTTCAGGTGCCACCTGCCGAACTCAGTGAATATGTCTTTCAGTTTTATACCTGGAAAGGTACTGAAGCACCCTCCATATCAGGCCCTGCCGATCAGGCAAAAGAAGGAATTGTATTTCTTTCCCATGCAGATACAGACCTTCTCAGTCTGCACCAATCCCTGCAATTTCTTCCCGAAGAGTTTCCACAGACGCTAGGTATTAACCTGCTGGCGGTAAAAAGCGATGCTCATATGGCACAGCTGCTCGATCGCGAAATAGCTGGGGCTAAGATCATCATTTTGAGAATACTGGGAAGGCCAAGTACTATTCCCGGATTCAGTGAACTGGTGAGCAGGGTGAAAAAGCAAGGGCAGCATCTGATTCTTGTGAGTGGCACCAGTGACTTCAATCCCGAATATGCTGCCGTTTCCACTGTACCGCCCGATGTCCTGCAGGAAACTCTGAACTATCTGGATGCCGGGGGACAAGGAAATATGGTCTCGATGCTACAATTTTTATCGGACCGTCTGCTGATGACCGGCTTTGGATTTGATGCACCTGTGATACTGCCACAGCATGGTATTTACCATCCGGAACTGCCGGAGAATCCAAGTTTTGAAGACTGGCAGCAACGCCGAAATGCATCATGGGCGACAGTAGGCATTACGTTCTACCGCGCACATTACATGAGTGGTAACACCTCTTTTATCGATGCGCTAATCAGATCGCTGGAAGACAGGAGTTTGAATGTACTCCCGGTATATACGGCTTCCTTAAAATCGACAGATGCAGATAGCGGATGGCCTAATGCCTTTCAGTTTTTTAACTCAGGGACTAAGGTCGTTATTGATGTATTAATCAATACAGTATCTTTTGCGATGCAGGATGGCAACGCGACATCTGCAGCAGAGAACATTCTGAGTAAACTGGATGTGCCAATTTTGCAGGCTATCACCAGTGGTATGGGGCGTGGCTCCTGGGAGTCATCTAGCCGGGGATTAAATCCGCTAGATACTGCAATGAACGTAGCGATCCCGGAATTTGATGGCCGCATCATTACTGTGCCCGTATCCTTCAAGGAAAAAGGAAAAGATGCAAGGGGATATGAATCTGTCGAGGACAGGATCGACCGTGTAGCTGGTCTGGCAGTACGGTTTGCCCGTTTAAAGCACCTGCCTAACCGGGCTAAAAAAATAGCATTTGTATTTACCAACTCGAGTTCCAAGGCTTCCCAGATTGGGAATGCTGTGGGATTGGATGCGCCAGAATCGCTGATGATGATGCTCAGGGCAATGCAGGCCGAAGGTTATGACATTGATGCTCTTCCAGATTCGGGAACACAACTGATTCATGACCTGGTGAACAGATGTTCTTACGACGAGACTTACCTTACACCGCAACAGCTGGAAAATGCTGTGGGACAAGTATCCTTTTCGCAGTATGCCGCCTGGTTTAGAGAATTACCTGTGGAATTACAGAAAAAAATAGAAAAACAATGGGGGCCTGCTCCCGGAAAATCATATATACACAATGATCATATTGCCTTCGCAGGTCTCGAATATGGGAACGCGATGGTTGCCCTGCAGCCTCCGCGTGGTTATGGGATGGACCCAGATGCGATATATCACCAGCCAGACCTTGCGCCCACACATCACTACCATGCCTTTTATAAGTGGTTAAGGAACGACTGGGGCGCAGATGCAATTGTTCATGTGGGCAAACATGGTACGCTGGAATGGCTGCCAGGGAAAAGTATAGGCCTCTCAGAAAACTGCTTTCCTGATGCCTTCCTCGCAGATTTACCTTTGTTTTATCCCTTTATCATCAATGATCCGGGCGAGGGATCGCAGGCCAAACGCCGTGCACATGCCATTGTGGTAGATCATCTTACGCCAGCTATGACTTCAGCAGACAGCTATGGGGAACTTGCTATGCTTACACAGCTGGTGGATGAATACTATCAGGTAGAAACTCTCGATCCTTCCAAACTACCTCTGCTGCAACACCAGATCTGGAATCTGATTAAACAGACGAACCTGGACAAGGACCTGTCTGTGATGCTGCAGCGTGATCATGGCGATCACAAACACGAATGGGACGATGAAATGACTCCTGAAGGCATTCCGGTGAGTATCACCGAAATGGACGGCAAGGACATTGCGCATCTAATTGAAGATATTGACGGCTATCTCTGTGAACTGGGGGCTGCGCAAATCCGTAACGGACTGCATACGTTGGGTCAGGCACCAGTGGGAATAGCCTTGACTGATATGCTGGCTTCCCTCACGCGACTTTCAAATATAGGTGTGCCCGGATTGCCTCCGCAGATTGCCGCACTCTTTGATTTTGATTTTAATGCACTGCTGGACAAAAAAGGACAGCGCTTGTTGCAGGTTCCGGAACGTTTTAAACTTCTTGCCGGAAGGCCGGTAGTTACTGCTGCCGATGCATTGGAGGTCATTGCTGAATTGGGAAACCACCTTTTTCAGCTGTTGGAAAAATATCATTTCAACCCTGCATCTGTACAGGAGGTCTATCAGGAAACCTTTGGTAAATCCACTCCGGTACGTGCAGAAATAGTGGCTGTACTCAGCTATGTCTGTGAACGTCTGCTGCCCAATCTGTCACAAACCTATGACGAGATCAGTAGCCTGCTGCATGGATTATCCGGCGGATATATCGCAGCGGGTCCAAGTGGGGCACCTACACGTGGCATGGCACATATCCTGCCTACGGGACGTAATTTTTATAGCGTTGATCCCCGTGCACTGCCATCGCAGGCCGCCTGGCAAGTGGGCCAGCAACTGGCCAATGAAGTGCTGGAACGCCATCTCAGGGAAAAAGGTTTCCACCCTGAAAGTGTTGCCATCAGCATCTGGGGAACAAGTGCAATGCGTACACAGGGCGATGATGTGGCAGAGATATTAGCCTTAATGGGAGTCAGGCCTGTATGGCAGCCGGAAAGCAGGAGGGTAGTGGGGCTCGAACTGATCTCCACCGAAGAACTGAAGCGCCCGAGGATAGATGTCACTACAAGGATCAGCGGTTTCTTCAGAGACGCGTTTCCTCATCTGGTGGATCTGATCGATGAGGCTGTTCAGATGGTGATTGCACAGGAAGAGGAGCCTGCAGAAGATAACTTTGTAAGAAAACATTATATAAAAGACCTGGAGGAATTACAGTCCGCAGACCTCTCCCTGGAGCAGGCAGAAGAAAAAGCCGCTTACCGGATCTTTGGCTCGCCGCCGGGAAGTTACGGTGCGGGTATACTAGAAATGGTGCAGGAACGAAACTGGCATTCTGATGCTGATTTCGCGTCAACGTATATCAATTGGGGTGGATATGCCTATGGTAAAAATGTTAGCGGTGTTGACGCGAGAGATGAATTTAAAAAGCGGCTGGCTACCGTAGAAGTTGCGCTGCATAATCAGGATAACCGGGAGCATGATATCTTTGACAGTGATGATTACCTGCAGTTTCATGGAGGAATGATTGCTTCAATCCGCAGTCTTTCAGGCAAGCAGCCTAAAAGTTATTTCGGAGATACCCAGAATCCCGACAGGACTGTTGTGCGAGACCTGAAGGAAGAAGTACAACGTGTATTCCGCTCAAGGGTGGTAAACCCCAAGTGGCTTGAAAGTATAAAAAAACATGGGTACAAGGGAGGATTAGAACTGACTACAACTGTAGATTATATATTCGGTTATGATGCAACAGCTCAGGTAGTTGACGACTGGATGTATCAGCAACTAACAGAAACTTATGCCCTGGATAAGGAAATGCAGGAGTTTTTTGCGAAAAACAATCCATGGGCACTACATGCCATCACCGAAAGATTGCTGGAAGCTGTACAGCGTGAGATGTGGAGTGCCTCTCCGGAAACGCTGGAAGCCCTGAAACAGCTCTACTTACACAGTGAAACATTATTGGAAGAACGAAACGAAGTTTAATATGAATTATCCATTTTCAGCGATAGTAGGACAGGAAAAACTTAAAAAAGCTTTGCTGTTGTGTGCCATCAATCCCGGCGTCGGTGGTCTGCTGATCCAGGGTGATAAAGGCACAGCTAAAAGTACTGCTGCCCGTGCCCTGGCAGAGGTGGTGCCACCGATCACTAAAGCGGCAGACTGTCAGTTTAACTGTGCGGAGGAGCAACCTCTGGACATCTGTCTGAGCTGTAAGGACAATGAAAGAACAATGCTGCAAGTGCAGGTTCCTTTCATCAACTTACCCATTGGTGCTACTGAGGAAAGAGTGATTGGCAGTATTGACCTGGAGGGTATTCTGGCCGAAAAGAAAAAGAAGTTTCAACCCGGATTGCTGGCTGCAGTTCATCAGGGTATCTTATATATTGACGAAGTGAATTTACTGCCGGACCATTTGGTGGATGTATTGCTGGATGTAGCCGCTATGGGTGAAAATATCATCGAGAGGGAAGGGCTTTCGCTGAGCCATCCTTCGCGCTTTACGCTGATTGGTACTATGAATCCCGAAGAAGGACAGCTGCGGCCTCAGTTTCTGGACAGGTTTGGGCTGATGGTAACGGTAGAGGCTCCAAATGAAGTGTCAGAAAGAACAGAAGTGGTGCGCAGGAGGATTGCTTTTGAAAATTCTCCGGCATCCTTTAGTCAGCAATGGGAGCGAAGCCAGGTGAATTTGCAGCAGCGCCTTCTGAAAGCAAAAGAACTGTTGCCAGAAGTACAGCTGCAGGATGAACTGCTGACACTGATTAGTGAACTGACGACAGATTCGGGTGTGAGAAGCCTACGTGCGGATATCGTGATGTACAAAACGGCTATCACGCTTGCCGCGCTTGACCAGCGTACTGAAGTAACTGCTGCAGATATCCGGGAAGCTGCAGAACTGGCACTTGCTCATCGCAGCCGGAGAAATGCACCACAATCACCTGCTAATACACCGAAATCATCACCGGATCAATCGCAGGCCGACAGAACCTCCCCTGCCCCCGAGCAGAGGGCTGCCGATAGCTCTGAGCCTGCTGACCTTAAAAACAATACACCACCTACAACAAATCGTAATGAAGGAGAAGCCGATGAGCAAATATTTGATGCTGCTGGAGCCATTATCCTGCCACCTATACAGGGGTTGAACACTAGATCTGAAAAAGCGGGCAAGCGAACTGTTGCCCCTGACACCAAAAGGGGCGCATATATAAGGCCGCTGCCCTTACAGAATGGATCAGGTATTGCCCTAGATGCTACAGTAGTACAGGCCTTGCAGAGAGATCCTGAAAAGTTGGACATCACGATGGCCGATCTGCAGCAGAAACAACGGAAAGGGAAAGTTAGTAACCTGATCCTCTTTGTGGTGGATGCTTCTGGCTCAATGGCCGCCAGTAAAAGGATGGAGGCTGTCAAAGGTACTGTAATGCAGTTGTTGACAGATGCCTATCAGAAGAGAGATACCGTAGGGGTAATTGCTTTTCGCGGTATATCAGCTCAGGTACTGCTTGAACCAACCCAGAGTATTGATCTCGCAGAAGAGGCGATGAGAAGTCTGCCCACAGGTGGACGTACGCCTCTGCCTCATGCCCTGCAAACGGCAATGAAAGTAGCAGAGCAGTTCAGTAAGAATTATTATCCTTTGCTCATTATCTTAACAGATGGAAAGGCGAATGTAGCCCTCGATGGTGAAGGCGATCCATGGATGCAGACTCTCGACTTAGCTGGCCGACTCAAAAACAACCAGGTCCAGTCAGTGATCATCAATACTGAATCTAATTTTATCAACTTAAATAAGGCGGAAGAGCTTGCCGAAACTCTGGGTGCGCAGTACATATCACTGCAGGACATCTCAGAGGAGAACCTGCTACCAATCGTCGGTGATTTATTGTAATTAAACCGAGCCCCAGAAAATGATGTTAGAAGACCTGTTAAAATCTAGACGTGATACCCGGCATTTTACCAATGAACCTGTGCCTGATGAGGTGCTTGAAAAAGCCCTTCAGGCTGGGCATATGGCTCCTTCGGTAGGTTTAACCGACGCAACCCGTTATTATGTGATCCGGTCAGCCGAAGTTAAACAGGCCATCAAACAGCTGTTTGACAGTTATAACCGTAAGGCTGAGGAGCTGATTGAAAACGAGCGACAGAGATCTGCGTATCAGGATTTGAAACTTGAAGGCATCACAGATGCACCTCTGGGACTGGTAGTATGTTATGACCGTTCCGTTTTAAATGAGTTTACCATCGGTACTGTCGCCAGTAATGATACGATAAAATCTAGTGCAGTTTGTGCTGTGCAGAATATCTGGCTTTCCTTAACGGAACAAGGATATTCGATGGGCTGGGTATCGATATTGAACTACCATCACTTTAAAAAAATATTGGACCTCCCTGATCATATTGAACCCCTCGGATATTTCTGTGTGGGCAAACCGGCGACGGATTATGGTCAGCAACCTATGCTTCAACAACTGGGTTGGAAAAATAAATCTGCAAACCCGATCGTAACTGAACTTCATACTATTTGTAGTGCTGTGGTTCATGAAAGCAGCAATGCAGCACAGGACGTGCCTGATCATCTTTCAATGCAGCTGAGAGCTGCAATTGACGGTAAAACGAAACCTGCAGGTTCATTAGGAATGCTTGAAGATCTGGCGATGCAGATCGGAAGTGTTTTGGGTACCCTCAAACCCAGGATCACTGCTCCTCATTTGGTTGTTTTTGCGGCTGATCATGGTATTGCTCATCATGGTGTCAGTGCCTATCCACAGGAAGTAACCCGGCAGATGGTCAGTAATTTCCTCGATGGTGGTGCGGCCATCAATGTTTTTTGCAGGCAGCACGACATTAATCTCAGGGTAGTTGATGCCGGAGTAAATTATGATTTCGCCGGAAATGCAGATCTTACGGTGCACAAAATAGCGAAAGGCACACAGTCTTTCCTGTATGCTGCAGCGATGTCTGCTGACGAACTGGAACTGTGTTTACAAAAAGGAGCAGAAGTAGTTGCCGCGATCGCAGCGGCTGGCTGCAATATCATCGGTTTTGGAGAGATGGGTATAGGTAATACTTCCAGTGCCGCGGTACTGATGCATTTGCTTTGTGAACTTCCCCTGCAGGAATGTGTAGGAAGGGGAACGGGCCTGAAAGACGAACAATTAAAGAAAAAACAGGAGATTTTACAGCTGGCCATCAGTCGTTATCAGGGTAGTCATCATCCAAAAGAACTGATGGCTTATTTTGGGGGCTTCGAGATCATGCAGATTGCCGGGGCGATGCTGGAAGCGAAGAAGAAAAATATGCTCATCCTGGTAGATGGCTTTATCTGTACCGTGGCATACCTTTGCGCTTTCAAATTAAACCCAGAGCTGAAAAGCAATGCCGTCTTCTGCCATCAGTCTGACGAACAGGGTCACCGGATTTTACTCAAACAGCTGGAAGCTAATCCATTATTGCAGCTGAATCTGCGCCTTGGCGAAGGTACAGGCTGTGCCCTGGCTTTTCCGCTGCTGAAGAGTGCTGTAAATTTCTTAAATGACATGGCTAGCTTTGAAAGCGCTGATGTAAGTAAAAGTAGAGATTAATCAAAAAGAAGCTTCTCTACAGTATCAGTTTGGTCTCCAAAATAAAAATGGAGATAACTGGCCAGTATCTGGTCCGTTTTGAAAACCGGCGTTTGCAATACTTCATTTCTTGCATTCCATACCTGAATATCTTCCTGCTGTGGAGGCATTTCGATAAAATGAGAATAGTGAAATTCATGCCCCCGGAGTTCTGTGCCTCCAATAGCTACACGTTTGTATCCCAGTGCAAGTTTTTTTTGCTGCATGCCTGTGGCGATATCTAAAATGCCTGTCATGGGATATTGCTGTCCATCCTCATCTGCGATGTATTGTCCGAGATACATCATTCCACCACATTCTGCTAGGAATTTGCCACCCTGTTCATGATAACTGAGTAATTGCTTCTTTAAAACAATGTTGTTTGATAAGGATTGAAGATGCAACTCCGGGTATCCTCCCGGAAAGTAAATCAGGTCTGCCGGAGGCAACACCGCATCCTTTAACGGACTAAAATACTGTACTTCTCCAAGATTGCTCAAAGCACGTATATTCTCGGCATAGAGAAAGTTAAAAGCTTCATCTCTGGCAATCAGAATTTTTTTGTTTTTTTTTGGTTTGTGGAAAACCGGAACTGGAACAGTGCGATGAACACTATAGGGAACTGTAGTAATGCGTATCAGCTCAGTGAGGTCTATATGTTTTTGAATATGCTCAGCTGCCTGTTCAATAATGGCTTCGTGATCGATATCTGAACCTGTTTTTAATCCCAGATGTCGTGATGGTATCTGCATCCCTTCATTTTTTGGTAAAAATCCCAGAGCAGTAATACCTACATCATCCGCGGCGGCTTTGAGCAGCCGGTAATGCGATTCATGTTCAACAAAATTGAAGATGACACCGGCGATACATATGTCTGTACGCATAAGCTTAAAACCCAGTAATAATGCAGCAGCAGAATAAGCCATCCCTTTGGCATTAATGATCAGCACAACGGGAATTTGCAGAAAAGCGGCGAGATCAGCGCTGCTTCCTTCCATCTTTACGGCACCATCAAAAAGTCCCATCACTCCTTCTGTGATCAATACCTCTGCGTCATTCCCATAATGGTTGTAGGTGGTCCTTAGATGGATATCGTCCATCATAAAACGGTCCAGGTTGAGGCTTGTTCTTCCTGAAGCGAGTGAATGTAATTTGGGGTCAAGATAATCTGGTCCGCATTTATACGACTGTACCGTCAGCCTGCTGTTACGCAGTGCCCTGATCAGGCCTAGTGTGACTGTGGTTTTTCCAGCACCACTGTGCGGAGCTGCAACTAAAAACTGAGGCTTCATCTAATGTTTAATCCGGTTTATGAAGCCAAATATAACCTGATCGGCATAAGGAATGAAATAATTAAATAAACAGCAAGTTTCGGGTAGTGAGGTAAATTATTCCTCTTTACCTTTGGGATATGAACAGTCAGGAAGAAACCAATTTCGGGCGAGTTGCCTCAGCAATTCATTATATCAATACGAATTTTAAAACGCAGCCAGGGCTTGATGAAATTGCAGAGAAGGTGAATCTCAGTCCTTTTCATTTTCAAAGGCTTTTTACAGATTGGGCTGGAGTAAGCCCCAAGAAATTTCTGCAGTACCTCACCATTGCACATGCAAAGAAAATGCTGAAAGATAGTCAGGCTACACTTTTTGATACCGCATTCGAAAGCGGACTTTCAGGCACAGGAAGATTGCATGACCTGTTCATCAATATTGAGGGGATGACCCCGGGAGAGTACAAAAATGGCGGTGAGCAACTACATATCAATTACAGCTTTGCAGATACACTTTTCGGGAGGGCCCTGATCGCCTCTACTTCCAAGGGTATCTGCTATATTGCTTTAAATGAGGATGAGAATGCCGAGTTTGGCAGCCTGAAGGCAAAGTTCCCGCGGGCGCAATATCAACAGGAGACAGATACATTTCAGCAGGAGGTACTGCAGCTCTTCGTCCAACACTGGTCACAGCCCCAACAACTTAAGCTGCATCTCAAAGGAACTGATTTCCAGTTAAAAGTTTGGGAATCACTGTTGAAGATCCCCCTGGGCCGGTTGAGTACCTACGGGTCTATTGCCGGGAGTATTGGACTTCCTTCTGCTTCAAGGGCAGTGGGCACCGCAGTAGGGGCAAATCCTGTAGCTTTTTTAATACCTTGTCACCGTGTAATCCAGTCAACCGGTATTTTTGGACAGTACCGCTGGGGCAGCATCCGCAAACAGGCTATGATCGGCTGGGAAGCTGCACAGCTAGAAAACAATCATTAGCATGAACTTATTTAATACCGGCGGGACCGCTAACTTATTACCATATGACGGTGAGAGCTATTATTACGGCAAAATCATGTCTGATACGGATGCACAGTATTACCTGCAGAAATTGCTGGATGACATTGCCTGGAAGAATGACGAAGCCGTCATCTTTGGAAGACATATCATCACAAAGAGAAAAGTTGCCTGGTATGGTGATTCCGACTATTCATATACCTATTCCAATATCACCAAGCAGGCGCTGGAATGGACACCTGAATTGCTCGCCCTGAAACAGCTTACTGAACAAAAGACCGGAACTGCATTTAATTCCTGCCTGCTCAACTTATACCACGATGGTAATGAGGGAATGGCATGGCACAGTGATGATGAAAAATCCCTGGGAAAAAATACCAGTATAGCCTCTCTGAGTTTTGGCGCAGAGCGGAAGTTTGCCTTCAAACACAGGGAGAGCAAACATACCCTTTCGCTGATGCTGGAAAGCGGGAGCCTGCTGCTGATGAAAGGCGCCACGCAAAGTAACTGGCTCCATCAGTTACCTAAAACCACAAAAGTTACCCGCCCCAGGATCAATCTCACCTTTCGGACCATGATTTAGGAGGCCACACAAATTGCGCTGATCATTGTTATCTTTACAGTTCATACCCGATACTGCACATGATAGATGTTTCCGAGAAGAGTTTTTTAGCTGCGGCCAAAGGCAAAATTATTACTGGATTTGTACTCGCCTTCTTCGCCCTGTTTCTGGCGTGGGGAGTAAGTAAAATCGCCTTTAATGAAATGCTGGATACGGTAGATGCCATTTCTACGCCAAATGCAAAATTACGCCTCGTGAACCAGGTTTCCAGAAAGGTAGCCAGTCTGGACCAGCAGCAGAGAACAACGGCATTAAATTCTCCCGGGAAGTACAACGGTTTCCTGAAAGATTCGCGTCAGCTGAGGTTACTGCTTGATTCACTGGCAGGGATGTATAGCACTGACCTGATACAGCTGAACAGAATCAAATCTATTCAGA
Source organism: Pedobacter sp. MC2016-15 (assembly GCF_026239695.1). Classification (GTDB taxonomy): domain Bacteria; phylum Bacteroidota; class Bacteroidia; order Sphingobacteriales; family Sphingobacteriaceae; genus Pedobacter. The sequence goes on from NZ_JAPIVS010000007.1 coordinate 149,759, forward strand.
AGCTGCTCGTTGCCAGAGATAAACAGTTTGTCAACTACCTGAAAGTCCGCGAAGGACTGGTCAACAATAAATCTTTCACAGAAGAAGTACAAAAGTTGAATGCGCTGGTAAACCGTCCTCCGCAACAGCAGGACAGCACAATTGTAACCACAGAAAAAAAGACCTCTACAGTCACCATTTTGCCAGTGGATGAGACTGCAAAGCGGAAAGGGTTCCTGAGCAGGATCTTCAGTAAGAAAAGCGATCCGGAAGAACAGAGTAAGACCTATCAGGTAACTAACGAAGAGAAAATACAGCGCGATACCATTGCCTTGTCCGGAGAAACCATCATTGCTAAAGGACTTGAAAAATCATTGCGTAGCATTGCGACAGAACAGCAGCTCAAAAGTGCCCGTTTTTTAGATAGAGAGGCAGTTTTAGCAAACGCTAACGATGCACTGACGCGCCAGATGCTTGATATCCTCAGGAAAGTAGAAGCCGAAGTGGTCACCCAGATTGAGAAGAATGGCATATCAGCCAAAGCAGTGGTCAATACGGGTATTACCAGAATAAGCTGGATTATGATCGGTTTTTTTTTACTTACTATCATCTTGTTATACCTGATTCTTACAGATATCACCAGAAGCAACCTTTACAGGAAGGAACTTGAAGCTGCCCGCGATGAGGCCGAATATCATGGTATGGCCAAGCAGCGGTTTCTCTCCAATATGAGCCATGAGATCAGGACCCCGCTACAATCGATCATCGGCTATGCCGAGATCATCAGAAACCAGGAGCGGCCCCAGCACAAAGATATCGAAGCCATCTATCATTCTTCGGAACATCTCCTTCAGATCGTCAATGAGATCCTGGATTATAACCGCATCATTTCAGGGAAATTTACTTTCCAGCGAAAACCTTTTAATATTAAAGAGCTACTGGAAGAAGTTGTGTCTGTGATGAAACCACAGGCAGAACAGAAAAGCCTGACGATGCGTACAGCTATAGAATTGCATGGTATTGAGTTTGTTGAGGGGGACGCCTTCAGGCTAAAACAGATCCTGTATAATCTGCTCAGCAATGCCGTAAAGTTTACTCAGAAAGGAGAAGTTGTTTTAACGGTTTATTACAAACGGCAACTGGGGAACCTTCATTTCACCTTTATGGTAAAAGATACGGGGATAGGATTTACAGAAGAAGAGAGCAGCAGGATCTTTAATGAATTTGAGCAGATAGATTCTGCAGACAAAGAGGTGATCAATAAGGCTGGTGCCGGCCTTGGCTTAACGATCATTAAATCTCTGATAGAGAATCAGGACGGACGTATTTACGTAAAAAGTAAATCTGGTGCCGGCAGTACGTTTACTGTTTATCTCACTTTTAAAGTAGCCGACTCGGTGCAGGTAGAAAAAGTGTTGCCTGTAGCCGCAAAGAAACTCAATACCAAGGATAAAGTTTGGGTAGTGGATGATGACCAACTGATCCTCGATCTTTGTGAGATCATCTTTACTAAAAAACAAATTCCTCATGTATGCTTTAACTCACCGGCGGCTGTTCTTGCTGCGGAATGGGACCCGGCGGTAAAGTTCATGCTGATGGATATGCGCATGCCTGAAATATCTGGTACAGAGTTATGTCATCAGATGAGAGCAAGGATCCCGGCAGATGTGAAAATCTATGCAATGACAGCCCAGGTTCTGCCTGAAGAATTGGAAGCTGTGCTGGAGCAGGGGTTTGACGGCCTGATCATGAAACCTTTCCGTGAGAATGACTTGCTTGCTGTATTCAGTACAGAGGACAAGGACATCCCGGTAATTAAGGAATCTGTGGCTGATGACGTTAAAGAGGCTGATTATTCAGACATCACTCTGGACACTTCTGTAGTGGAGAAAATGACATTCGGGGATCAGGAACTTCTGGTAAATATCCTGAACAGGTTTAAGGAAGATTGCGAAAATGATATTGCAGAGCTGCAACAAGGCATACTTGCAAATGATCTTGCTCTCGCAAGGCTTATTGTTCACCGGATTGCTGGCAGAACAGCGCAGATGGGCTCCGCCAAGCTGGCTGCAGAATTCAGGCTGATGGAGATAGAACTCGCTTCGGCAGATACAATTACAGCGCTGCACCGTCAAAAGCTGGAAAACTGCATCAGCAGGCTTGGCTTACTGATGCAGCTTGTCAACTTAAAGGTCGGTTAGATTCTATTCGATTTCGTAGCGCTCCATTTTGGAATACAGCGTTTTCCTGTCGATGTTGAGCATTTTAGCCGCTTTTGACTTATTATATTTAACCTTGATCAGCGTTTCGATAATCAGGGTCTTCTCATTGACTTCATTGATGGCTTTCAGATCCGATCCTGTAGGTTTTGGAGCCTGTTTGATCGCCAGAATCATCTCATCCGGAAGAGCCTCCAGATTAGCAGTGTCAGTTGGCGTTAACAATACCATCCTTTTGATCACATTTTTTAATTCGCGAAGGTTCCCCGGCCAGTCGTAATTCAGCAACAGGTCACGTACAGGCGCTGAAAGCTTTTGTACATTTCTGTCCAGCTCTTCATTTGAAAGCCTGATAAAATGGTCTATAAACAGTTCCAGGTCCTGACCACGGTCCCGCAATGCAGGAAGAAGGATCTTAAATTCGTTTAAACGGTGATAAAGATCTTCGCGGAATTCTCCGTTCTGAATACTGTTCAGCAGGTCGTCATTTGTTGCCGTTATGATACGGACATTCACAGCGATCTTTTTTGTGCTTCCTAAAGGCTGAATCACTCTTTCCTGTAATGCCCTCAGTAATTTGACCTGCACTTCATAGCTCAGGTTGCCCACTTCATCCAAAAAAAGAGTACCCCCTTCTGCGGCCTCAAATTGTCCTTTCTTATCATTTACTGCACCAGTAAATGCGCCTTTGACATGTCCAAACAGTTCACTAGCTGCAAGGTCTCTCGACAAAGCACCACAGTCAATCGCTATAAATGGTTTTGCACTTCGTTTACTTTGAGTATGTAGTGTCCGGGCAGCATATTCTTTGCCTGTACCACTTTCTCCCTGGATAATGACCGACATGTCTGTTGGTGCTACCAGGTCTATGTGTGCATAAAGTTTGTCAGCTGTAGCACTTTTACCCTTGATAAAGTCGGCATGTTCTACCGTAGCTTTGGTCGCGCTTTCGGTTTTTTTCTCCAATGCCCCACCAATGGTCATCAAGAGCTCATCAGGATTAACAGGTTTGGTAATATAATCTATCGCGCCCAGCTGAATTGATTTAACGGCTGTACGCACATCATTAAAACTTGTCATGATAACAACCGGATAGTTAAAGCCTTTTTCACGAACGTGAGAAAGTACTTCGAGGCCTGTACCATCTGGCAAGCGGTAGTCTACCAGTAAAAGTTGAAAGGTATCCTGAGCTAATATTTTGAAAGAATTTTTAACATCATGAACGATAAATGGCTGATGGCCATGCTTCTTAAGAAAGCCCTCTAACAACTGTGAGAAAGTTAGATCATCTTCAATAATAAGTATTTTCGCCATAGGTATCTGCTTTGATATAATGGCAAAAATACAAAAGCCGGAGGATTTCCGGCTTTAATATCTTCATAATTTGTGTTTAGTTTTATTTATTGGATGATCGACCCATCTTTACTAAGCTGTAAATAAGCCATGTCAGTTCCCTTTTTAACATCTACCTGATAGAAGGTTGATTTATCTGATTTTGTGATTATGAATGCTGTTGTTGGTGTCCATTCTTTGTAAGCATTTGCCTTCAGAGTTGTTTTTACTGCTTCAGGTAATTCTTCCAGTTTAACAGGAACTTTATCCGCAGTACTGTCTGATTGTAAGGCAATGGTTACTGGTGTGATGATTTCATTTGCTTTAACTGTAGATACGCCTGCGAATGCTAAGATAGCTGCTGATAAAATGAAATTTTTCATAGTGTGTTCGTTTATTTAAAAATTACTGTTTTAATTCTGATGTTATAAGTATGAAAATAATGCCATCGTGCCAGAATAGTGTAAACTAACTATGAATCAGTTTATTGTGGTTTAAGACTATCAAAAATGCTGTCCATTTTCTCTACAGTCTGTCCCTAACAGGAGCAAAATCCGCAAGAACAAAATCAAACAGCAAGCGTTATATAGCTATCTATAAATGTACAACTATGACTTACAAAGAACTTCTTTATGACCTGGCAGACAGAACTGCCGAAACTTATAACTCCTACTTGGAATCTAAAGTATCTTCACTGGTTGATCCTCAGCAGTCTGTGCCCGACCGGACGGAGTTGCACCGTGCTGAATATGAAAGGCTGGAGAAAAAACTGATTGCCTTACTGGCAACAGTTAAAAATGACGCATCTGCCGATAACGAAGCTCCCGGGGATTTCTATGAAGAGTTTATCAAAGAATAACAATAATCCTTTCATTCAGGGGGTTGAATTTTGTTTGATCCCCGTAACTTTTTACTAAGTAAATATTTAGCATTTATCATTACCTAAATCTTTTCTTAGCTTTGCATCCAATATGTTGTCTAAGAAAACAAAATATGCCATTAAAGCACTGGTGGCTTTAGGCAAAAACGTAGAAAACCCTCCAATGCAGATCGTTAGATTAGCAGAACAGGAGATGATACCCCGGAAATTTCTGGAACAGATATTATTAGACTTGCGTAATGCAGGTTATCTGTATAGCAAAAAGGGAGCTGGTGGAGGATATAGCCTCAACAAAAATGCTGCAGACATCTACCTGGCGGATATTCTACGAATCACCGATGGCCCTATTGCCATGGTTCCATGCGCAAGTTTAAAGTTCTATCGCAAATGCGATGAGTGTCATGACGAAAAAACTTGTGGAATTAGAAAAACTTTTATTGATGTAAGAGACGCCACCTTACAAGTATTGTCCAGAACTTCCGTTGCAGATGTAATAGCCAGGGAAACTTTGGACGACCTGATCAGTTAAACGGATCCGTTTTTGAGGGCTGAATAAATTATTTTAAAAATAAAGACTACTTATTCAATAGACTTTGTATATTTGTATTGCTAAACATACATATACACCCCTTAAAATTTCGGTTATGATTTTAAATAAAACAAAAAACAGCATCCAGGAACCACGTATTACATTGGTTGGAGCTGGCCCCGGAGATCCTGATTTAATTAGCTTAAAAGGAGTTAAGGCGCTTAACACAGCCGATGTGGTATTGTATGATGCATTAGTTAACGGTGCTTTATTAAACCATGCACCTGAACATGCTATCAAGATTTTTGTAGGCCGTTCTGATGATGAATCTTTTTCACAGGATGCCGTAAATAAACTAATGATTGATTATGCTTTAAATTATGGGCATGTAGTGCGTCTTAAAAGCGGCGATCCTTTTGTGTTTGCAAGGGGCTTTGAAGAAGTGGATTATGCAGAATCATATAGCATCCAAACTGAAATCATTCCGGGTATTTCAAGCGCCACAGGCGTACCGGGGCTGCATAAAATACCGATGATCTATGGCGATCTGAGTGAGAGTTTCTGGGTGCTTTCAGGAACAAATGCAAAAGGAGAAGTTTCGGCTGACCTAACCGGTGCTGCCAGATCAAATGCTACAGTTGTCGTACTGATGGGTATTGAAAAGATCAGAGAAATTGCTGCAATCTTCATTAAAGAAGGAAAGGACAGACTACCTGTTGCAGTAATTGAGAATGGATCAAGTAAAGACGAAAACATCATTGTTGGTGTGGTGGATACTATTGCAGAGCTCATCGAAGATCATCATATTTCTTCGCCGGCACTATTAGTGTTTGGTGATGTAGTTTCAGTGCATCCAGCTTTCGCCAGAATCAGAGATTTCTACGCGGTACTTTCAGAAGAGTATTAAAAAATATATACATCTTAATTTTGTTGCTAAAGCCGGGTTTTTACCCGGCTTTTTGCATTTAAATTAAGCTAAACCACTATCTTTGGCCTACCCTATTGCCTCTGGTAACCATACATATGTCCCTTTTCCGTGCGCTTTCCGTCTGTTTTTTTCTGGCATTCAGCTCCAAATTCCTTTTTTGCTTCCAAAAACCTTTGTCGTCAGCTGTTCCGGGATTAGATATCGCTGCATACGAGAAACTGGTGACGCGTTACCGGTATGATAAACCAGATTCTGCCTTGTTTTATGTCCGCGAGGGGATGAAACTTGCCAAAAAGAATAATGATGAAGAGGGGATTGCCAGAATGCTGAACCAGATGGGGATGATAGATGACAATACCGGAAATGCAGAATCTTCAAGACAAAGGTACCTCGAGGCGCTGGAGATCTATAAAAGGCTAAACAATCCTAAAGGGATAATTAAAGAAAACATCCGCCTCGGGGTGGTAGAAAACAGGAAAGGTAATTCGGCAGCTGCGCTTACTTATTTTCTGCAGGCATTAAAAGTAAGCGAAAAAAGTAATGATAAGAGCGGCATAATGGAATCTTATGTCACCCTTGGTGAAGTACATGCCTTCCGTCATAATTACGACCGGGCAATTTCTTTTTATCAAAAAGCCGAAGCCATCGGCAACCAGCTTCCCTTTTCGAGTTTAAAATTAAACAACTACCTCAATTTTGGTACTGCATACCGGGAAATGGGTGATTATCCCAAGGCAATCTTCTATTTTGAAAAGGGAATTGCACAAAGTGATTATCCTGAGATGATGGGCTTAAATATTTCACTCACCAACGGACTTGCACAGGTATACGCAAAGTCAGGTGCTACATCCAAAGCGATTGAACTTCAGAAAGGAGCCCTGCAAAAGTCCAGGAACATTCACAACACTATCCGGGAATTTCAAAGCCTTATGGCCCTTGCAGAAAGCTATGAGCCAACTGATCCTAAATTATCACTAAGATACCTGCATCAGGCGCTTAACCTTGGTCAAAATAAAAAAGCGAATAAACAAATCCTCGAAGCACTAGCGCATATTGCGGCACTCAATGAGAAAACAGGGGACTTTAAAGCTGCCTATGAGGCGAAGACGAAACAGTACAGTATTGCTGACAGTTTTTACTTCAAGGATATCTCTGCAAAGATATCAAACCTGCAGGCACAATATGAACTCACTAAGTCTCAGGCCAGGGTAGAACAGCTGAAATTTCAGAACAATGAACAGGAACTAGAGAAGAGAGCGCTGTCATGGATGATCTTTGGCAGCATCACACTTTTGCTCATTCTTGGAGCCTATTTTTTTAAAATCAGAAACCTAAACAGGTTAATGAACAAAGTTAATGCAGACCTTGTACAGTCAAACACCGTTAAGGATAAGCTTTTTTCAATTCTCGGGCACGACCTTAGAGGCCCGTTAAATTCAATACTCAATCTGCTGGGGCTGGTGAACAGGGGCTGGCTTGATGAACAGGAGAAGGCCGCGATGCTCAATAAGCTTGAAACACAGTGTAATGCCTCTCTGGATACCCTTAACTTGCTATTGCGGTGGGGACAGATGCAACTGAAAGGAGTAATGATCAATCAGACCGATATCTTACCAGCAAAAGTAATAAACAGAAACCTGTCTCTGCTTGGGGAAGCAGCTGCGCAGAAATCTATTACTATCGAACAGGAGACTGTACCGGATATCGTAGTTTTTTGTGATGGGGACCATCTGGATTTCCTGATCCGTAATATCCTGTCAAATGCCATAAAATTTACACCAGAGGGAGGTAAGATTAATATATCGGTAAAGCCTTACCAGGATGACCAGGTGATCTTTGAGGTGAGAGATACCGGTGTGGGTATTGAGCCTTCGCGTCTGGAATCTATTTTTAGTGTAAATAACGTAAGTACCTCAGGTACAAATAATGAGAAAGGTACCAGTTTGGGACTGGTCATCAGTAAGGAATTTGTAACTGCAAACGAAGGCAGAATCTGGGTGGAGAGCAAAGCCGGGGAAGGTTCCAGTTTCTTTTTCGTGCTAAAGAGAAAATAGATTCCAAAACAACTATTTTTGCTGATCAGCGTTTAAAAACTAATTGACTAAATAAAATATGAATAAACTGAAAAATAAAATTGTATTGAAGGGGGCATTGAGCATTTTGTTTGTTGCCGGACTTGGATTTCAATCATTTGCACAAAAGAAAAACTGGCAAAACCTGGATTTGAAAAAGGATAGTGTTTTTGGTATAGACACAGAAAGAGCATATGCTGAATTATTAAAAGGTAAGAAATCTTCTCCCGTCGTAGTTGGTGTACTGGATGGAGGTGTAGACATTAATCACGAAGACCTTAAGCGAGTGATATGGGTAAATAAAAAAGAAAAAGCAGGTAACGGCAAGGATGATGATAAAAACGGCTATATTGATGATGTCAATGGCTGGAACTTTTTAGGTTCTGCAAAGGGATCTGTAAATCAGGAAACCCTGGAACTTACACGAATCCTGCGCAGGGACAAAGCAAAATTTGAAAATGAAACTGCTGCTACAGTAAAACCTGCAGACTCTGCGGCTTTTACACAATACCTCAAAGCAAAAATAGACTTCGAAAAACAAACCGAAGAAGCTAAAAGTGCAGTGGCAAACATCGGCGGACTTAAGAACGTGCTGGATGCCATGGTAAAAAAAATGGGTAAGGAGAATCCCGGAGTTGCAGACTTCCAGAATGTCAAAGCTGAATCTGCCATGGAAGACCGTCTGAAAAAAATCATGGTTTCCCAGTTGCAAAACACAAGCTTTGAGGCCTTCTATAAATCACAAATTGTTAAAGGATTAGATCATTACGAAGATCAGCTTAAATATAACCTGAACCTTGAATTTGATCCCAGACCTGAGTTTGTTGGTGATAACTATGCTGACAGCAAACAAAAGAACTATGGAAGCAATGACGTAAAAGGACCCGATGCCAGCCATGGAACACATGTTGCCGGAATTATCGGTGCTGACCGCACCAATACCATAGGTATTCTGGGTGTTGCTGATAACGTACTGATTATGGGCGTACGTGCTGTACCAAATGGCGATGAAAGAGATAAGGATGTTGCCAATACTATTCGTTATGCCGTAGATAACGGGGCCAAGGTGGTAAACATGAGTTTTGGTAAGGCTTATTCATGGGATAAAAAAACTGTAGATGAAGCTGTGAAATATGCAGTGTCTAAAGACGTTCTCCTGGTACAGGCTGCGGGTAACGACAACAAAAACCTTGATGTAGAACAAAGCTTCCCGAGCCGTCGTTACGAAGACGGAGGTATTGCTTCTTCTTACCTGGTGGTTGGTGCTTCAGGGCCTAATGACGATAAAACACTGAAGGCTGATTTCTCCAACTATGGTAAAACTACTGTAGATGTGTTCGCTCCGGGCGTACAGATCTATTCTACTGTGCCGGACGGTAAATATGAGGCTTACAATGGTACAAGTATGGCCTCACCTGTAGTAGCCGGTCTGGCTGCGCTGATCAGGTCTTACTATCCTAAGCTAACCGCCGTACAGGTGAAAGATATTATCATGAAATCTGTGGTGAAAGTTAATCACGATATCGAGATCGAAGGAGAAGAAGGTACTGCACCTCAAACTGTGCCTTTCGCTGATATCTGTATCACTGGTGGGATTGTTAATGCCTATGAAGCATTAAAGCTTGCTGCTACCTATAAATAAATACTATTTAGCCGTCATGCGAAATAAGCATGACGGCTTTAAAATAACTGTCTTGATAGTTGCTGCTCATCCAGCAGACATAGCTTTTCGTATTTATATTCATTAACCAGGTCATAATTCTCTAGATCTGTATAAATCATGATCAGCAGGTTAAAGATGAACATCGCGTTCAGTACCACATCATTTCTTTTAAAGAGCAACAAACATTCTTTTGCATAGTCGATTGCAAGAGAATATTCTTTTCGGTAGTAAGCTTGCTCCGCCTGGAACATCATTAAAATGGACTCCTGGTATTTTGTTAAAATTGAATTGCTCCTGTTGGACAAGTTAACCATAATATTCTCTATCTGGTTTGTCTTTCTGCCGGGATGCAACTTGGCACCATAGATTCCATATAAACTCAGAATGTACAGGTCAAAATTGCTTTTCTTCTTAATTTCCTTGGGATGCAGCTTTACGATGTTCTCAATGATTTTCCTCGCCGATGGGGCATCACCCAGGAAAATGTTGACCAGGATGATTAAAACATAAGTCACTCCCTCACGGGTATCCATCTGTTGATTCTCATTTACCTGAAAAGGATTTTCGCCTTCCTTGAATGCTTCTATTTGCTGAAGAAGCTGCTCATGCTGCATTGATGCTCCGTTAAGCTTGGCGAGGACAATTTCGAGAGCATGCGCCGGATTAACCATCCATTTGCTGCTATCCAGCGTTTTCAGTTTCGCGATAATATTCTTTATTCCATCTTTATCAAGCTTGATAATCTCCATTACCCCCAGAATGGAATAATACATCAGCAGATGTTCGTTACTCCTCGCTATATCTACAAGCGCGAGAACAGCCTCAGGATAACATGAATCTATGAAATCCAGATTGATCAGCTTGGATATGATGATTTCATGGAATTTATCTTCCTCAAGTACGCTGAGGATCTCAGCATTATATTTCGACCTGTATTTAATTTCTTCAGCAATGAACAAGATGATGTAATTGGTTTCAAAGCTGTTCAGGTTTAGTTTGAACATTGATTTCAGGGAATGGAAATTCCCGGTTTTGATCAAAAAGCGTGTAGCCCACTGCAATAGCTGGAAGCGCACCTGGTTGTAATCATATTCCTCATTAATGTAGGCGAAAAATTCCTTGCTCACTTGCAGGTGGAATTTCTCCAGAATCTCCACAAACAGGAAGTACTCAAACATGTGCGGATGCAGAAAACGTACATATTCTTTGGGATGTGCATCCTCAGATCTTTTCTCCTCCATTAAAATACCATCAGAAAGCAGTTCCATGTAGGCATTCCTAAATGCAGAAAGCTCTGCAATCAGGGAATCTTTTTCAACGGAGTTTGAATTTTTCCCGTAATTGGTTAGCTGAATAATTTTTTTCAGAAAGAGGATCTTTTCGGTGTAGTAGTTCGAACGGTATATCTTTTCCTGTATAAACCGTGAAACAAGCTCGTAGAAGGTGATATTGGTGTAGTAATTAAAATCTGGGTCCTCCTCTTTTAACTGATAATAGAGCTGGATATGGAAAGGAAACTTTAATTGTGCCTTTAATCTTGGATTGACCTCTTTATGGTCTAGATAATTAATCTTCGAGATGATGATTTCTACCTCTTTTTCTGATAGGGGTGGTACGTTGGAAAGTTCATGTAAATTAAAGTAGTTGCCGGGAAACCACTTGTTCTTTAGAAATGAAGAATGTCGCATACGGTCATAAAACCTTGTCCAGGTAGTAGAACGCATCGCCATGATCAGTTTGATATGCTGACAATCTTCCAATGAACAGATCAGGTTAATGATACTGTCATATAATGTTGTCTTATCCTCTTTCTTAAGTACCAGTTCTGCAAAGCCATCAATGATGATAAAGAACTTACCGCCATGTGCGCCCTGCAGGCGGTCTATATACTGTAATACATTTTCATTTGTTTCGATCTGAAGGTGTAGTTTCAGTTGTTCCTCCAGGTGCAGGTGCATGGCGTCTTTATTGAAAAAGCTATATGCTTTGATAAAAAGCACTGCAGAATCTTTGTAAGCCGCATTAGGTCTGTAAAAAAGGTTCTCGGTCAGATGACTGAGTAATATCGTTTTCCCGTAACCGGGTTGTGAAACGAAGGTAGTAAAGATAAATTCTCCGTTGTAAAATTCATCAAAGTCGTGCTCAGCAAATTTCCTGCTGATCGTCATGTCGTATGGAATGCCTGAACGGTTTCTTATGGTCTTGAGCGTGAAATTGGTTATAGCATCGGATTTCTCTTTCAGAGCTTTCCACTCATCGATGTGGTCAGTGCTGACTGCAGGCAACTGTGTTCTCTCCGGCCCGGCAATGTCAACATATTCAGCTAAAGTGGTAAGCGTGAAAGTGGAAAATTTATGTTTTACCAATGCAAATCCAAACAATCGTTTGATAGTAGTCTCGCTAACATTTTTGTTCAGGTGCTTACTGATCTCAATCGAAATTCTCTTACAATCTGCAGGTGTAATAAATCGGATACCAAGTTTTGAGAGAATCAGGCCTTTGAGCTCATCCAGCCGATTATTGTATTCCATAGTACCTTTTTAAGTCGACAAGTTTATCATTTGGTAAATAGCTAATTAGAACCACTTCTGGAAGCCAATATAACACATATACGTTATAAATGAACAGAAAGGTTTCAAATAAAACCGGAGGGAAATGTAAGATTTAGGAGACAAAGTGCCCTGCAGTATCACTAAATCCATATAGCCTTAATTTTCGGCTGAGGAAATTTAAAAATGAACAGAATGAATGATCAGAGTGAATGATTTCGCCTTTCGTAATGAATGATTTGAACACTTAAAGAGAAGTTCTCTATTCTTAAAATTGCCGTAAGTATTAAAGTTAACCTCTAAAGCTTCCCGGAATGAATATAATTTCTACTCCTAAAATTACGAAAAACTACCTCTTTTTGATTGCGAATCTTATACTAATAACGGTATTTGGCTCTCAATCTTATGCCCAGACGAAAAATTATGCAGAAGTTGCTCCCTCTACAAGAAACATCGCATATTTTACAAATGCTCTGGGTGGGGCAGCAGTTCAAAATCCTTCAGCAAATGCTGCCGTTACCAATGCAGGTAATGCAAGCTCCGGGACCTCTACACTCCCGGCGACGCTAACAGCTAATTACGCTACTATACTTGGTTTGTTTAATGCTGAGGGAGAAGCGTCTATTCAGCTAAAATATGGCGCAGCCTTGCCGGCCGGTAAAACTACCTATATCCCCTTTGATGCTCCAACTACAACAGGTATAAATTTAGATTTGCTTAACCTTGTAGGAGATCTTACCGGGCTATTTAGCAAACAGATTGTTACGATCGAAGCCTATACTGGTGCTACAGCCGGAGCTGACGGTACACAGGTTCCGCAGGGTGGTGTTTTAAGTACTATCGTAAGGGACGCCGCTGGCAGGAATTATTTTGCCGTTACTCCTAACAGTACATATAACTCTGTACGTATTAAACTGCGCGTTCCCAGCACCCTGCTCGGATTGTCACTTGGCTCAGGTGTCAGCCTTAATGTATATACTGCATTTAATTACACAGCTGATAATTGCGGAACTCCACTGTATACCAACATTGGTGAATCTACAGGTCTGAATGTTTCTCTTACGACGCTGGTGATTAATCCTGAGCGTGCTATCGATAACAATGTAAATACCTTCTCACAAATACAGGCCGGCGTAGCCGCTCTGGGGGGCTCGGTTTCACAAACGGTGTTCCTGAACGGATTATCAGGAACAGGCGATGTAGCTAAAGTTGTGCTTTCGCAGCCGGGAACTGTGTTAACTGTTAATTTGCTCAATACCATCACCATTCAGGCCTTCAACGGAAATACTGCCGTGGGTGGCGTTCAGTCAGTGGGTAACCTACTCAACCTGCAGCTACTTACTTCAACCGGGAACAATAACAGATTCCCGGTTTATTTCACACCCGGTGCTCCGTTTGACAGAATAAAGGTTACGCTCAACAATGGACTGGCAATTGGTGGAAACATCCTGTCAGGAGGACTCAATGTTCATGAAGTTCAACGCACAGTGCCCAAACCTGTATTTGCTGGTACAACAGGTGGCGCACTAACTATATGTGGCGGGAGTACCCTAAGCCTCAGTGGGCAGAACCTTAACCCGGCATATACCTATAACTTTTATAAAAAAGAAAACACCGTTACCACCCAGGTTGCAGCAGCAACAGCCGGTACCTATACCGAGACTGGACTTGCTGCGGGCACTTATACGTATTATATATCTGCACAGAAAGCCGGTTGTGCCGGTGAGTCTGATAGAGACAGTGTGCTGGTTACTGTAAAACCAACGTTAGTATTCCCAACGGCTACATTAACAAATGCGTCAGTAGGCAGGGCTTATTCCCGACAGGTTCCTGCCGCTACTGGCGGTACTCCAGGTTACACTTATGCACTGGCTGCAGGAAGCTCCCTTCCCGCAGGCCTGACCATTTCTCCTGCCGGACTTATCTCGGGAACACCTTCTGCTGCTGGTCCAGTAACTTTCAGCCTGGTCGTAACCGACAGCTTTGGCTGTACCACCACAACCAGCTTCACCCTTAATGTAACTCCAGCCCTGGTGCTGCCGCCAGCAGTGCTGCCAACGGGAACAACTGGAACGGCTTACACGCCAACTTTACTTCCTGCCCCTTCCGGAGGTACCACACCTTATACTTATACCGCAGCAAATATTCCTCCCGGATTAACAATCAATCCTTCCACAGGAGAAATCAGCGGTACGCCAACACAATCAGGAACTTTTACCTTCCCGATAACGCTGACAGATGCTGATGGAAACACGGTAAATACCAATTTTACCATCATCGTCAGAGATCCGCTGGCCATCACTCCTGCTACTTTATCAGACGGGACTGTAGGTAGTGCTTATCCTACACAGATCATCCCTTCCGCGACCGGGGGAAGTGGTGTCTATACTTATACTGCTACTAACTTACCGGCGGGACTAACCTTTAATCCTGCAACCAGGGAGATTACCGGTACGCCTACACAATCAGGAACATTTACTTTTCCGGTTACAGTAAGCGACAATGAAGGGCGGACCGCTTCTGCCAATTATACCATCGTAGTCAGGGATCCTCTTGTACTGGGAACTGCAACATTGCCTAATGGTACTGTGGGAGTGATGTATCCTACACAAACTCTTCCGGCAGCAAGTGGAGGAACAGGGCCTTACACGTATGTTGCGGTAAACGTTCCTCCGGGGCTCAACTTTGATGGCCCAAGCAGACAGATTACGGGTACGCCTACCCAATCAGGTACGTTTACTATTTCTGTAACTGTGACTGACGCTGCCGGCAATGCTGTAACGGTACCTTATACACTTACCGTAAATGGAACATTGGCGCTCGCTCCGGCAACTTTGGCTGATGGTATTGTAGGTACAAACTATACTTCGCAAGTTCTTCCTGCTGTATCCGGTGGTACTGCTCCTTATACTTATAGTATGACAGGACTGCCTGCAGGATTAACATTTGATCCTTCTACCCGTATCATTTCAGGAACACCTCAGACCGGAGGTAATTTTACCGCCAAGATGAGTGTGTCCGATAACGGGGGATTAAGTACAAGCACCGATTACTCCCTGCGGATCAATGTTCCGGAGCCAATTATTTCCGGTACCACCATCTGCAGCGGTAATGCTGTTACTTTGTCGGTATCTAGTCCGGTGACTGGCGTAACTTATAATTTCTATGCTGCAACAGGCAATACACCACTGCCTTCGTCAGCTGGTAGTTATACCACACCTGTTTTAACGCAAACTACTACCTACTACGTTGAGGGTGTCTCGGGAGGAGCGGTAAGTGCACGTGTTCCCGTAACTGTTACAGTCAACCCGGCACCTGAGCCTCCAACAGTATTGAGCAACAACCTTACTATCAGCAGTGGACAGTCGGCTACACTGCAGGCTACTGCTGATGCAAATTCTACCATCTTCTGGTATACTACTCCAACGGGAACCGTAGCTGCCGGAACAGGCTCAACATTTACCACACCTGCACTCAGCGCCTCAACAACTTATTATGCAGGGACAGTGAACAGCAATGGCTGTGCAAGCCTGAGCCGAGTTCCTGTGGTGATCAATGTAATCAGCGGACCGGTTAACCCTAACTGTAATGCGGCGGTGTCGCAGCAAAGTAATATCACCGGACTACTTTGCGTGGCTTGTACCATCCAGAATCCGGGCAATTCTACCGATGCCGATTTGACCAACTATACAGAGATCAGATTAACTGCC
The DNA here is from genome assembly GCF_026239695.1 of Pedobacter sp. MC2016-15. Classification (GTDB taxonomy): domain Bacteria; phylum Bacteroidota; class Bacteroidia; order Sphingobacteriales; family Sphingobacteriaceae; genus Pedobacter. Next base: position 165,620 of record NZ_JAPIVS010000007.1, read on the forward strand.
GGTGTAGCTGCAACAGCTTATCAGCGCCTGATCTTCCAGAGAGCAGGTACTGCTACTGACAGTATCCGACTGGATCTTGAGACACCTGTAGGTCTTGCCGATCTGGGGGTTCTTGGCGGTGTGACGATCAACGTAATGAACGGGAATACCGTAGTAAGAAGTTATCCACTGAACAATTCCCTGGTTAGTTTAGGTTTGCTACTTGGAAACCGGTTCAGTGCTACGGTGCAGGCAACTGCGGCATTCGACAGGGTAGAAGTAAGCTACAGTACGCTGGTGTCAGCATTAACAAGCCTGCGCATCTATGGTGCACAGGTGATACTGCCTAATCCTACACTGGTTTCAGGAAGTCAGACAATTTGTTCGGGTACTAATGCAAGTCTGAGTGCTACTGCAGCTCCCGGAACTACGCTAACCTGGTACAGCGATGCCACAGGAGGCAACGTACTGGCCACAGGCGGTACATATACTACACCCACATTAACTGCAACTACCACTTATTATATCGAGGTAAGCAGGGTTGATGGCAATGGTGTCAGGTGTGCGAACCCTACCAGAGTTCCTGTAATTGTAACCGTGACCCCAGCTGTTGCCACACCTGTGCTCGCTACAGTTGCACCTGTATGTACAGGTGCTACAGGAGTGCTTTCAGTGGACAATCCGCAAACCGGCATCACCTATAACTGGTATACTACCGCTACTGGCGGTACTCCGGTATTTACCGGCGAAACTTTTGTTACTCCGGCCTTAACTGCAAATACAACCTATTACCTGGAAGCTGCCAGTGGTACCTGTACCTCAGCAACACGTGCTGTCGCCTCAATTACTGTAAACCCACGCCCTGTACTTCCACAAGTTCAGGCTGCAGCAACAACTATATCACAGGGGCAGTCGGCAAACATGACTGCTACTTCTTCTGAGGCTAATGTAAACTTTAACTGGTATACTACGCCTGATGGTACTACACCGGTTTTCACGGGTGCGAATTATGTTACACCACCACTTTTCGCTACTACTACCTATTATGTAGAAGCTACTTCAGCTACTACCGGTTGTGCCTCTTCTTCGAGAGTTCAAATCACCATTACAGTGAATGGTACCGGAACTCCTGTGCCGGTACTTTGTGAGCTGCCCGTGAGCCAGACAATAGGTTTTGGCGGTACAGTTTCAGTATTTGCAAGAGTAGATAACCCGGCTCAGGCTATAGATGGCGACCAACAAACGGCCTCTACTTTATCAATTCCTGTAGGTATCAATGCTTCTGTATTCCAGAGAGTCAATTTCACCGGATTATCCAATGTGGGAGACACTTTAAGAATTCGTTTAACAGCTACCAATCAATTATTATCACTTTCGCTGCTATCAGGAATCACCCTTACTACTTATCAGGGAACTACCAGCAACAATGATGGCGTGGCACTGAACAATGGCCTGATTAATCTTCAATTGCTTAACGGCGGTGCAGAAGCACTCATCAGTCTGGTACCGGCAGCAGCGTTTGATATGGCTGAAGTAAGACTGAATTCAGGATTACTGGGAGCTTTATCATCTGTAAACTTTAATTATGCCAGAAGAATCACCTTAGCCCCGTCGGTTTCATCCGCAAACGTCACAGCTTGTTTAAATGCGACACCTACGCTTAGCGTGACTAACCCACAGCCAGGAATCATATATAACTGGTATACCACTGCCACTGGTGGTACACCTGTATTTACAGGTGAGAACTTTGTAGTTCCAGCTGTTACAGCGAACATTCAATATTATGTAGAAGCGACAAGAAATGGCTGCGGCGGTTCCAGAACAGCAGTAAATGTGATGGTAATCCCGGCACCACTCGTGCCTGCACTGCTCTCTCCAACAGAGCAAACTTGTCAGGGTTCAAACCTGGTCTTACAGGTGCAAAATCCGCAGGCAGGAGTAACTTACCAATGGTATGAAAATAGTACTCTGATATCTGGCGCCACTGCTTCTTCTTATAATGTAACCAATATTCAAGCGAATACTAGCTACAGTGTTGAAGCGATCAACAGCTGCGGAACGGTATCTGCCAGAGCAACGGTTGCTGTAACTGTGGGATCACTGGCTGCGCCTGTAGTTAATCCTACCGCAATTACCATCAACTCAGGTGAGCAGACCATCCTGACTGCCAATTCTTCTACAGCTAACCTTGTGTATACCTGGTATACTACTAATCCTGCTTTGGGTGGGGCTGTTCCAGTTTCTACCGCAACCAATGGCGCAAACGGAACATTCATCACACCAAACTTAAGCAGTACAACTACTTTCTATGTTACTGCACAAAGTAATACCGTAGGCGGCTGTACTTCTGTTGCATCGAGTATTGTTGTTACCGTAAATCCTACGCCAACAAATCCGGGATCTGTTCCCTGCGAGCCTGCAATCAGCCAGACGGTACGAGCTGGCGGAACTATAACCACCGGTACGGTATCCAATGCAGCTTTTGCAGTGGATGATGACATTGAGACCAGCTCATCACTCTTAGTTCCATTTGGTGTTAACGGATTTATTGCACAGAAAGTAAACTTTACCGGCACATCGCAGATTGGTGATACGGTTAGGGTACGCTTGTCGTCACTTCCTGGAAGGCTCTCAGCAGCTGTGGGCTCAAGCATAACGTTGACAACCTACAGTGGTACAGTAAGTAATAATGATGAAAGAACGATAGTTAGTTCTGGCATCAACGTAGTATTTGCAAGTAACGGAACTGATGCTATCATTAATTTTGTACCAGCCCAGCAATTTGATGGCGTAGAATTAAAACTTAACTCAGGCCTTCTGGGAGTTTTAACTTCTGTCAACCTTAATTATGCAAGAAGAATTATCCTTGCACCAACACCTGCTGTTGCAAATGTGACAGTGTGTGAAGGACTTCAGGCTACATTAGCTGTAGCCAACCCACCTGCAGGCATTACCTACAAATGGTACAGCGGTCCTACAACATTGGTAGCAACTACCGATACTTATCAAACTCCTGCAAGTTTGACAGCGGGTGTTTATACCTACTATGTTTCAGCAAACAGAAATGGCTGTGAGAGTGCAAAAGTACCTGTTACAGTGACAGTTCTGGGCATTCCTGCAGCACCGGTGCCAAGTGCAGCAAATCCTGCGGTAACCTGTATCAACACACCAGTTACGCTGAGCGTAGACCAGGTTGCAGGCGTCAGCTATAACTGGTATGACGCTCCTGCGGGTGGCAATCTGCTTGCTTCGAATACCAACTCTTACACTACTTCTGCTATACTCGGAGTAGGTACCAGCAATTACTATGTAGAGGCTATAAACAGCAATAATTGTTTAAACACAACTGCAAGGACGGTAATATCTGTTACAATCAGACCTGATGCTACAGAGGCTGACCTTTCAGTTGCAGGTGCCGATCTGGCATTCTGTGCCGGTGCAACAGCTACCCTCACTGCCAGCAGCACTACTGTACTCAATCCTGTATTCACCTGGTATACTGATGCGGCACTAACCAATGCAGTATTTACCGGAGCAACCTTTAATGTCGCTTCAATTGCGGCCACAACCAATTACTATGTTACGGTAAGAGGGGATGACAAATGCGAAAGTAAAACAGGCAAGCTGGTAACGCTCAGAGTTAATCCAGGCAGCCTGGCATCTGATATCACCATCACAGGTGTTCCTGCCAGTCTATGTTCTGGTACAGCAGTGACCTTAACTGCCAGCAGCACTACTGTAACTAATCCTGTATTCACCTGGTATAACGATGCTGCATTAACCAATGCAGTATTTACGGGCCCGGCTTATACCACTGCAGCCTTAACCGGAAACACGAATTTCTATGTGACCGTACAGGGGTCTGACAGATGCCCTAATACTTCGGCTAATGCCAAAGTGGTTCAGTTAACCGTTAACCCGCCGGCAGTACCTGCAGATATCGACGTGAACGGTGTTCCTGCATTCGCCTGTGCCGGATCCGGTGCAACACTCACTGCCAGCAGTACCACAGTTATTAACCCGGTATTTACCTGGTATACCGATGCTGCTTTAAGCAATGCAGTATTTACAGGAGCGGTATACAATACGCCATCGATTACTGCCAATACCACTTATTACGTAACCGTACGCGGAGATAATAAATGTGAAAATGTTTCAGGCAATGGCAGAGCGGTTGTTGTGAACCTCAATCCGGCAATTGTTTTCAATGGTTCGGCCTTGCCATCAGGAACAACTGCGGTACCATATGTTACACAGATCAGTTCTGCAACGGGTGGCACTCCGGGCTACAGTTATATCATTGCCTCCGGAAACACCTTGCCTCCGGGCTTATCATTAACCAGTGCGGGACAGATTTTTGGTGTTCCAACGGTTGCAGGTAACTATACTTTCGCTATCACAGCCAGTGATAGCAGAGGATGTAATGCCACCGCTACCTTCACGCTGAATATTGCAGGCGTAGGTCTGATGACCCTGCCACCGGCTACATTGCAAGACGGACTTGTGGATATAACCTACACACCGCAAACCCTGCCTGCACCAGTTGGCGGTACAGGCCCTTATACCTATACGGCTGTTAATGTTCCTCCCGGACTCGTGTTTGATACCAGCACCAGGGTTCTTTCGGGAACGCCAACTCAGGGCGGAACATTCACCTTTACAGTTACTGTTACAGATGCAAACGGTTTGACTGCCAGTACCAACTATACCGTGGTGGTGAACGTGACACCTCCTGTAGTTGCCAATGCTGAAAGCTGTAATGGCAACAGTGCTTTACTCACTGTAACCAACCCTACCCCGAATGTAACCTACAATTGGTATGCTTCGTCATCGGGCGGTGCGCTACTGGCAACAGGAACCACCTTCCAGACACCGCCAATAGCTGCTACTACAACATACTATGCAGAAGGAGCTTCAGGAACTGCCAGAAGTACAAGAACTCCTGTTACAGTTACACTCAGACCTAGTGCTACAGATGCTGATGTGACTATCACCGGCATACCGGCAAATGTATGCTCCGGATCTGGCGTAACCTTAACAGCAAGCAGCACTACCGTGACCAATCCAGTCTTCAACTGGTACAGTGATGTTGCTTTAACAAACCTGGTATTTACTGGTGATACATATCAGATTCCGTCCCTCACTGCCAATACAAACTTCTTTGTCAGCGTAAGCGGAACCAATAAATGCGAAAATGAACCTGGAACAGGTAAAGCAGTAGCTCTTAGTGTAAACCCTGCCATTAGTTTTATGGGGACTACGCTGAGTAATGCCAATACCAGCACAGCTTATTCGGTACAGCTTAACCCTGCGACCGGCGGAACACCAACATATACTTATACACTGCCGTCAGGAAGTACACTTCCTGCGGGACTGTCACTGTCAGCTACAGGGCTGATCTCGGGAACAGCAACAATTCCGGGTACAAATACCTTTATCGTGCTGGTAACCGACAGCAAAGGCTGTACTGCAACTGCCAGTTTCAACCTGACAGTGACAGGTACAGGTGCCACTCCAATGGTACTGCCACCTGCCAGTCTCCCTAACGGAGAAGTAGGAACGCCATATACCCCTCAGGTTTTACCAGCGGTAACAGGCGGAACGGGTCCTTTCACCTATACTGCTACTAACCTTCCTCCGGGACTGACATTTGATCCTCAGACAAGGGAGATCAGTGGAACGCCATCTCTTGCAGGTACATTTACATTCACCGTTAGCGTTAAGGACGCTACAGGTGCGACTGTAACTGCGAATTATACGGTAACAGTTACCGTTCCGGCTCCAGTTGTGCCAGGTGTAGCAAGCTGCGGCGGTAGTTCAGTCACCCTGACCGTTCAAAATCCAGTGGCGGGTGTAACCTACAACTGGTATAGCACGGCTACTGGCGGATCTTCACTCGCTTCCGGAACTAGCTTCCAGACACCTGTGGTTACTGCCAATACAGTTTATTATGCTGAAGGTTCTTCCAATAATGTATCAAGCAGCAGAACTGCTGTCAACGTAAATCTGGGAGCAGGGGCAACCAGCGCGGATATCATCATCACCGGCGAGCCTGCAACCGCAGTATGTGCTGGAGCTTCGCTCAGCCTGACTGCAAGCAGCAATACCGTTACTAACCCGGTATTCACCTGGTTTACGGATGCTGCCCTAAGCAATGCAGTATTCACCGGTGCTACATTCAATATTCCATCAATTACAGTCAACGCAACTTATTATGTGACTGTACGCAATGCAACTCAATGTGAGAATGCTGCCGGAAACGCACGAGTGGTCAACCTCACGGTAAATCCTGCAATGACTTTCAATACTACGGTATTGCCTGCTGCAACCAATGGCACTGCTTATGTAGCCAGGATCAATGATGCCACAGGAGGTACTCCGGGGTATACCTACACCCTGGCATCAGGTAGTAGTCTACCTGCCGGCCTTTCATTGTCAGCCACAGGAGTAATCTCAGGAACACCAACAGTTTCCGGAAATTATGATTTCTCTATCACAGCATCAGACAGCAGGGGATGTAATGCAACAGCGGCCTTCAGCCTCAACGTCGGCACTGTGACCTCCGTACCTTTATCGTTGCCACCGGCTACTCTGCCAGATGGACTGGTAGGTACTCCATATGGTCCGCAAACACTACCTGCCGCAGTAGGAGGAACCGGACCATTCAGTTATAGTGTGAACGGTCTACCTCCGGGATTAACTTTCAATCCTGCAACACGTGAGATCACTGGAACGCCAACAGTGGGAGGTACCTTCCCGGTTGTACTGACAGTTACTGATGGTAATGGATCAACAGCCACAGCTACCTACACAATTATTGTCAGGGTACCTAATCCTATGGTGTTAAGTGCTCAAAGTTGTGATGGCATCAGTGCTACGCTGACCGTATCCAATGCCATTCCAGGTGTTACGTATAACTGGTATACCACTGCTACCGGTGGAAGTATCATTTTCACGGGGCCAAGCTTCCAGACGCCTGCACTCACTACCAGCACAAGCTATTATGTAGAAGGTGTTTCAGGTACAGCACAGAGCAGCAGGACGCTGGCAAATGTGGTTATCCTCGCCAAACTGGCAACTCCGGTAGTCACCAGGCAGTCGAGCACTTTCACCAGCATTACCTTCAGCTGGACAGCCATAACAGGTGCAGTAAGCTACGAGGTGTCCAGAGATGGGGGCGCAACATGGGAAGCTCCAAGTTCAGGTGCTACCGGGACTACCCACCTGGTGTTCGGCCTACAGTCTAACGAAGCAGTAACCCTCCTGGTTAGGGCTAAGGGCACCAGTACCTGCCAGACCAGTGATTCGGGCAGTTTCACCGGAAGGGCAAATAACGGAGCAGGTGCAGAGCCTGATAACAACGACGTATTCATCCCTAACACCTTTACGCCGAACGGCGATGGTAATAACGATATCTTCTTCGCTTATGGAAGCTCAATGGTAAATGCCACCATGCGCATCTATGACCAATGGGGACATGTGATCTTCATCTCGCAACAGATGACGATGGGATGGGACGGAACCTACAGAGGACAGCCGCAGCCTAATGGAGTGTATGTATATGTCATCGATGTACTGATGAGAGATGGTACCAAAGTCATGAGAAAAGGAACCGTTACACTTTTAAAATAGATCCGTTAACCTGATATCAAGAACATGAAGAAACTTATAATAATCGTCTCATTTGGCCTGATTTGCTTACTGGGAACTACAAGGGTTAATGCACAGATTGATCCGCACTTTTCACAGTATTATGCAAACCCTCTATGGCTTAACCCTGGTCTTACGGGTGTGATCAATGGTGATTACAGGGTGAGCCTGAATGCAAAACAACAATGGAGCTCTATCTCCAACTCATATCTTACAGCAGGTGCCTCTTTTGATATGGCACCTACAAAAAACCTTGCATTCGGAGGTATGGTGTTAAACCAGACTGCCGGCGCATTGAATTACAATTACCTGAGTGCCCTGGCCTCGGCAGCCTACCGGGTACGCTTTGGGCAGGCAGGTTTGAATATCGTTAATTTTGGAATCCAGGCAGGCTTGCTCAACAAAAGCTTCGACCCTTCGAAGATCACCACCGGAAGTCAGTTTAACGGCGGGGCTTATGATCCTACGATGCCCACAAATGAAACTTTTAGTTCTTCCAATACGCTTGTTCCGGATGTCAACTTTGGGGCAATGTATTTTGATGCCAACGATGATAAGAATGTCAACATCTTTGCCGGTGCAGCCGCGAACCACCTAACCAGGCCGGTAGACCGCTTTCTTGGTAATGATGTCAGGATCCCGATCAGAGCTACATTTCATGGTGGCGCCCGCATTAAAGTGAGTGATGCACTAGACATTACCCCTAATGGTTTATACATGAGGCAGGGAACAGCCAGAGAAACCTCTCTGGGAGTTTATGCCCAGTATTTTATTAACCCTGAAGCCAATTTGCTGTTTGGCTCCAACTACCGGAAGGATGATGCCGCAATCGCCTATTTCGGCATGCAGCTCAAGAACATCAATTTTGGTCTGAGTTACGATTTCAATACCTCTAACCTAAGCCGCGCAACCGGAAGCAGAGGGGGGCTTGAGCTGTCCGTTTCATTTACCGGCCGCAAAGGAATTGCAGGTCCTAATTTCTTCTGTCCACGCTTATAATACCACACCATATGAAACCGCTTAAATTAATGCTTTTGTTGTGCCTGTTCAGTTTTGGGCTAATGGCACAAACATCATACGTCTCCAATAATAAGAAAATTGCCGATCTGTATTTTAAAAATAAAGAGTATTATGCAGCAGCCGAGTATTACAAAAGGGCCCTTCAGATATCCAGGGATACGATTGGATTTGTAGTGCCTTACGCTTTCGAAAATAAGATGAAAGAAGAGAGCCCGAAACTGGCAGACTACCAATACTGTGTATTTCAGCTGGCTACTTCATTGCGTCTGTATAAAGATTTCAGGGCTGCCGAAGCATGGTACGCCCTGGCCAGGAATTTTTCTGAACCAAGATATGCGCTTAGCCCTTTTTATTACGCAGAATGCCTGCGCTCTAATCAGAAGTTTTCAGAAGCCATTCCAGCCTTCAATGCCTTCTTAGACAAGTATAAAATAGCTGACTCCTATAAGGATAAGGCTAAAATTGAGGTGGCCTCCTGTAATTTTGCGCTTTATGAAATGCGCTATCCACGTCTGTATAAATTTAGTAAGCTTTTCAACCAGATCAATGAACAGGGATCAAATTACACCCCTTTGCAACGCAACAATAATTTCTATTTCACTTCATCCCGCCCTGTCGTGATCAGCAAGGGGGGAAAAGACGAAGTCCTGGAAGATAAACAGACAAAATCTAAAGTCGTTAAAAAGGAAAGCCCTTATATCAATGCGATCTATGAAGCGGCGGGAGATCCCCAGGCCCCTGCCACAACGGTAAAACGAATTGGTGCCGTAGAGACAGGTAAAGAGTTTGCTGCACCCGCTTTTCATCCCAATGGAAAAACAATGTACCTCACCAGCTGGACGGCAAAAGGCAGCAGAAAAATTTACGAGGTGAATATCTCTCAGGGAAACGGAGCCACCTGGTCGGCTCCAAAAGAACTGGGTGCCGAGGTAAATATCAATGGCTTTAATTCCATGCAGCCTTTTATCACCAAAGACGGCAAGTACCTGGTGTTCTCATCTGACAGACCCGGAGGATTAGGCAAGTACGATTTGTGGTACTGCATTTTGCGCGCCGATGGATCACTGGGGCAGGCTATCAATATGGGAAATACTATTAATACAAAGGAAGATGAAGAAGCTCCCTACTACAATCCCGCAACAAAGAAATTGTTATACAGCAGCGCCGGCAGAGTGGGGATTGGTGGATTGGATTTCTATGAAAGCGAAGGTGATTTTGGCAGCTGGACCGAGCCAAGGAACCTGGGCTACCCGTTCAACTCGTCAAAAGACGATGCGTACTTTACGCCGCTGAATGACGCCGATACTGAAGGTTATATCAGTTCAGACCGCGAGTCTGTCTGCTGCCTGGAGATCTTCCATGTTAAAAAAGAATTTATTACCGTACAGGGTACGATACTCGATTGTCTGACAGACAGACCCTTAAATGGAGCTGTTGTTACGCTAAGTGATTCTTCACAGGAGTTAAGGATGACCGTGGGACGTGATGGTAAATATAATTTTAAGATCAACTCTAACCGCGCCCTGAAGATCACTGCGGAAAAATCTGATTATCTGAAAAAAATGATCAGCTATAATTATGAGGAGCTGGCCAAGGCCGATACACTGGTAAATCCAAGGTTGTGCCTCAGACCCTTTGCCATCAATGTCCCTATCGTGCTGAAGGATGTCTTGTACGATTTTAATAGTGCAGAGCTCACACCGGGATCAGAAAAGCAGCTGGATGTGTTGTATACACTGCTGACAGATAATCCAACAATGGAGATCGAACTCAGTGCCCATACAGACAATGTTGGTTCAAAAAATTACAACCTCAACCTGTCAGATAAACGGGCACATTCCTGCGCAACATATCTGATTATGAAAGGAATTGCCTCAGAGCGGCTGAAAAGTAAAGGTTATGGATTTAGTAAGCCGGTGGCGCCAAATCAGTTCCCTAATGGCAAAGATAACTTCCTGGGTCGTCAGCAAAACAGGAGAACAGAATTTAAAATCACTAAGATCTAATACCAGGTGCGCTTGAGGAGCTTCTCAATCTTCTTTAGCATCTCGGACATTTCAAAAGGTTTTTCCAGGTAGTCTGACGAGTGTAAACTCTCCCTCATGACATAATCCTCGGAGAAACCACCTGAAGTTAGAATCACCGGGAGGTGTGCCGTCATCTCCCGGCTTCTGATCTCCTTAAAGATCGCCCTGCCATCCATGCCGTCGAGCATAATATCCATTAGAATTAGATCGGGTTTGAATTCCTCGATAATTCTGAAAATCGGCCTGCCGGTCATCAGCGGAAAAACCCTGTAATTATTCTGCTCTAATATGATTTGCACTACTTCCAGCAAGTCCGGATCGTCGTCTACAACAAGTATTCTATTCATGATTTGACTCCTCCCGAACAACTATAATGCCGTGATTGGAGAAAAGAAATGATACTTTTGTCTTTTTATATTCCTAAAAACTATATGCAGTTAAAAGATCAGATTGAAGCCATCGCTAATACCTTACTTCCCAGTTTCCTACCCAAAGATCCTGAAGAAAAATCGCTGTCTTTCCATTTTACTCTACCTCCCGATTCAAGTTACAAAGTATATTTTGAAAAAGATGCCAAATCAAAATGGCAGTTTATCCGGTTTGAAGAGGCCACCCGCTAATGTCATCGCTATGAAATGATCCGCTGATATTCCTGTGGTGTTTGGGAATTTTTAAGGTGTTTTTTTTAAAAGGAATAGTAATTGCATAAATATGCAAAATAGAACCTTTAAATCACTTAATTAACGCAATCATTTGGAAAATACCTTCGGAAAGAATATCATCCCGCAGAACGAGCGACAGAGGCTTGAAAGCCTAAAAAAATATGACATATTATATACACTGTCTGAGCCAGTCTTTAACGAACTGGCGGCACTCGCGGCCATGAGCTTCGAAATGCCTATTGCTATGATCAATTTTGTCGATAAGAATAACGTCTGGACCAAGGCCAGCCAGGATGGCGAAACTGGACTTAACATAGAAAGAGGGACCAGTTTATGCGCTCTTGCGATTCTTAAGGACGAGGTTACCGTATATGAAGACGCTCTTAAGGAGCGCTGTTTATTGGCTAATCCATTTATTGCTGGTGAGCATGGATTACGCTTTTATGCTGCTGCACCAATTGGAACCAAAGAAGGGTATAATATTGGGGTAGTCTGTATTGTTGACAGGAAACCGAGGGACTTTGGCAGGGCAGAACAGGCCAAGCTGGAAAGTATAGCCCGCATGGTGGAGCTGGAGATAGAAAAAAGAATAAGCTGATTTTCCGTTATTTAGTGCAAATAAACTTTTTGGTATACGATTTATTGCCCACCTTCAGCACGATAAAATAAATTCCTGCTACATAGGAAGATGTATTTATCTGATGCTGGTAAATTCCCGTAAATGCCGATCTGTCATCCTGGTAAAGCACCTGCCCGGATATATTGATCAGTTTTACCTGCACACTGGTGTTCTCCGGAATGTTAGCGCTAACATTAATTTCATTTTTTGCAGGAACAGGGTAGATGACCATATTCAGCTCATTGTTACTTATCCCTGTTGTACTAAAGTTGCTATCCCCGTTGATACCGGTGATGAGGATGGAATAAGCTTGTGGCCCGCGTTTGAGCTGCCCCTTGTGCGAAACCTTAAACCTGTATACAGCTCCTGCGAGTGGATTGCTGATCAGCACCTGCTCTACATTATCGCGGGTATTGTCGCCTCTTATAGCTGCTGCAGCAGGATTTGCCGGGTCAAGCACCCAGGGGTTATAGCTTTCCGATCCATGTACTGCACGCAGGTCCAGGTCATTGATCAGCCGCGGAGTCCTGTTGTTCAATCCGTTTAACGAACTGATGGCTACTGCCTCGGGATCTGTCCAGCAGATGGTAGCTTTGATCGGGGATGTCCCTGTTGCCGTCACTTCCAGAAATTGCTGGTCCCCCTGAGATAAAATATTTTCCGCAATTTTAGCCCTTGTACCATTGTCCAGGATAGCCTGTGCAGCAGCTTCCATATTGAGCAAACCCCAGCCATAGCTGTAATCGGGGCCTTCTGCCGTTCCTGCATCCGTTGCAGTGCCTATTGCCAAAGCTTTCAACGTGGCTGAACGCATGAAATTATTGCCGTTTTTTTGACTGTAAAGCTCTTGGAGTAAGATCAGTGATCCACTCACATTGGGAGTAGACATAGAGGTGCCCGACAAAATGGTGTAACTGTTGTTTCCGGCATTGCTGGTAGAGGTTACACGTACCCCGTCAGCTACCAAATCCGGTTTTATCCTTCCGTCGTCTGTAGGCCCCCAGCTGCTGAAAGTGGTAAGCCTGATATTGGCTGCGGTATAGGGGCCATTTGCCAAAGGATTGATGGCACCAACAGTCAGAATATTCTTTGCTGTGCCATAGGTAGAAATGTTATCGTAACTATCATTACTGCTAATGCCTTCCGGCCGCGGACCCGCATTGCTCATCACCCGGCTGGCGTTATACCTGTAGTAATTTTCTCCAATCGCTGGTCCATTAACAGTCCTGCTGTTCCCGGCAGATTTTACCGGCAGATAATAGGGGGCATTGTAGCAGATCTTATCCCATTCTGAACATTCTGTATCATAATAGCCGAATTTATAATCTTCGTTTTCTCCAGGTGCGCCAAGAAACTCCCAGCGTTCCGGCGTAACACTTGTATTTTGCGACCAGCCTGCGGCCGTGCCGTAAGAATGGTTGGAGATCAGCAGTGTGGCCGCATTCGCAGACATTTCCGGGGTATCATTGTCAAAATTAAATACGTAGAGCTTAGGTAAACCAAAAGCCATTCCTCTGGCAATAGCATTGACACCGGCAGCGATCATTGTACCTGCAACATGAGTGGAATGGACAGCGGTAGTGGTCGTCTTGTCACGCACCTCAATGCGCCCGCCGGCAAACTCGACATGGCTGGCCAGTACGCCCTCGCTGTCCCAGATGGCTACCTTTCCCGCAGAAATACTGCTGCCGTTCAGTGAGAGTCCTAAACCTCCGCCAGTGTATAGTTTTGTAGTACGGGTGGTTCCAGCCGCAATTACATTATTGGTAGTGATATAATAAACGGGCAGTCCGCGGTCATCTGTCCGCTGCAGTCTGAAAATATTTCCGTCAGAACTTTCTCCGAAAGTTTTCCATCCCTTTTCTTTCGCTATTGCGAAAGCATTTGCTCGGTTTAGACTGGAAATATCGAGTAATGCGGCGCCATTTTCTTTGAGGAATGCAGAATTTGTTACATTTGGTCTGATGATTTCCTGAGCGTAAAGTGCATGATAATTCAGCCCGGCAACACAGAGTATACACCATACAAACCTTGTTAAGCCGCAATAATGAATCATAAATGGCTGATAATTTGCATGAGCGTTGAAATGGGTGTATCTCAAATTTAACTTTAATAACTATACAGATGAAATTTTATAAAGCTTTTTTATGTGGAGTAACGCTATTTGCAGCTACTGCCTGCACAGTAAGAAACGCGGGACAGACAGAACTGAAGGAAGGTATTTCCGGTCAGGTAACTTATGCGGAAGGGAATATGATGCCAGGACCGGGCCAGAAGGCAGCACCTAAGGGGATTCAGCGTACCGTGTTTATTTATGAAACCGCAACCGGGGCAGATGCAGAAGGGACGGCTCCCTTATTCACAGCAGTCCGCACCAGGCTGGTAGCCAAAGTTACAAGTGACACCGCCGGCAATTACTCCGTTAAACTCAAACCAGGAAGATATTCTGTGCTGACCGGTGAAGAAGAAGGAAAACTGTTCTCGTCCGTATCAAATGATAAAGGAGAACTCAGCCCTGCCGAAGTTCTCCCTAATGAGGTACTAAAGTATAATATCCTTGTGAATTACAAGGCCGTATATTAACAATCAAATGGCGTCACTTCTGCTGATCAGATGGTGATGCCTTCTTTTCTGAGGATATAATTAAAGATCCCTTCGATAGGCTTCTGCAATATCTTTCCAACACGTATACCATTTCTTTCACACACTCTGGTCAGTATATCCTGATAGTAGAACGAGATGGAACCCACAAAGTGGCAGGCGATAGTTTTATAGTCTTTAAAATCTTTGATATTGACATTGATAAATTCCTGAAATCCATCCTCAAGTACCTGCAGGATAAATGGATGTTCCCTGTTATCATACATGAAACGGCTGAATCCGGCGAGGTAGGTGTTTGGCAGTGGACGCTGATAAACATTGGTGATTACCGTTTCCTTATCAATTTCATAATCTTTTTCAAAAAGTGTTCTCAGATCTTCAGGCATTTGTTTGTACAAATAAGAAGTGATCATTTTTCTTCCGAAAAAGGTTCCGGATCCTTCATCCCCTAAGATATAACCAAGACCATAGTTGCTGTCGTAAGTAGATACACCATCAAAATATGAAACATTTGAGCCTGTACCCAGGATACAGATCAAACCTTTCTCGTCGCCGCAGGTAGCATATGCAGAACCAATCAGATCATTTTCAACACTGATAAATGCTTTTGGAAAAAATAATGATAAGCCATTGGAAATTACTTCATGTTTATCCGGTGTAGAGCAGCCTGCACCATAAAAATAGATTTCCTTTACTTCTTCAGCAAACTCACCCAGCATTTGAACTTTTGCCAGGACTTTATATATATCCTGTGCATTTAAAAAATATGGGTTGATACCCTGTGTGTTGAAACTAATTGTTTTCCCGGACTTGTACCCTAACCAATCAGTTTTGGTCGATCCGCTATCTGCTACTAAAATCATATACAAAAGTAACGACTTTATTGAACTTTTAATGTGCCGCTAACCTCTTTAAGATTGATTTCTGTTAGTTTCGCCTGATACTCAGCATCCAGAAAACGGATAATCGCATTTATGGAGTTTCTTTGCGCTTCACGCAATTCCAATGGCGTAATACTGCCTAAACGATACTTCTCAAAGGTAATATCCAGATTTTGTTTGGCCAGGTCTACATTGCCCGTCTCTACCTTCAGAAGATCCAGGTTGGTCAGGTAGTTCTGGTAAGTGGAGATGAGCAAAGCTTTTACATCTTGTCTGGTCTTATCGAGTGTCAGCTCTGATGAGTTAATCTCTACCTTGGCATTTCTTTCGTTCTGCCGCTGCAGGAAGCCGTTAAAGATATTCAGATTAGCGGTTAACCCATAAGTAAATCCATCAGCACGTGCACGGGTCGTAAATCCTGTTGGACTGGCACTTCTAGAAAACTGGTATCCACCGTTTACAGCTATCACAGGATAGCGTTGTCCTTTCACGGCCTTAAGGTTCAGGTCGGCCAGTCTTTTGTTGATAATGGCAAACTGCAGGTTGGGATTCATCTGCATAGTCTGTGTTTCCAGTTCTGCCAGTTTCATATTGCTTTCAATCTCGAATGTCTCATCAGCAATAAACGTAATATTCAGATCTCTCGCCATTAACTGGTTTAGCGCAACTCTTGATGTGTTGAGAATGTTCTTTTGCTGCAGGTAAGTGGTAGTATCGGTATTGAAATCTACCTTCGCCGTTACCACATCCAGTTTCGAGCCCCTGCCAATCTGAAGTTTGTTTTCGGCGATCACAACCCTTAACCGCGAAACTACCATGGCACTGTCTGTCGCTCTTACCAGCTTCTGCTGTCTCACTACCGCATAGTAAGCTTCTACGACATTTGATACGGTACTCAGAATAGTGGTCTTTGCACCAGCTTCTCCTTGTTTTTGTAGTTCTTTGAGGCGCTCATAGTTGGTAAACATCTGCAAACCATCAAAGATCGTCCAGTCCAATGCCGCACCATAACTCATGTTGGTGTTACGTACCCCCCTGGCTTCAATTTCTGCGCCTGTAGACCGGGTTTGTGTAGTGTTTTGTCTGCTGCCATTCTCACCGAATGTTCCCCCAAGCGTAGGCAGCATCCCTGCATTTCCGATGTTCACATTGTTTCTGGCAATAGCGACGTCATTAGTTCCCAGGCGTATATCAAAATTGTTTTTTAATGCAGTAGTGATTGCGTTTTCAAGCCTGAGCGTATCCTGCCCATTCACGATTTGTGTACAGCAGGTGATCAACACGGCCAACGAATAAAATATGTGTTTGTTCATTTGTCTGTAGTTTAGGCTGTGGCAGTTTCTTCAGCCAATGCTGCTTTTAGAGATCTTTCCAGTTCGGTGTTTGCTTTATGTTCCTTAGACCAGTATGAATAAATCGAAGGGATAACGAATAGCGTCAGCACCAGTGAGAATGTTGTTCCTCCCACGATGACGATACCCATGCCCATTCTGCTTTTGGCCGCTGCACCCAATGCCATGGCAATTGGCAAGGCACCGATGGC
The DNA here is from genome assembly GCF_026239695.1 of Pedobacter sp. MC2016-15. Taxonomy (GTDB): domain Bacteria; phylum Bacteroidota; class Bacteroidia; order Sphingobacteriales; family Sphingobacteriaceae; genus Pedobacter. The sequence continues at coordinate 182,602 of NZ_JAPIVS010000007.1, forward strand.
GATAGCGAGACTGGTCATCAGGATCGGCCGTAAACGTGAAACCGAAGCCTCTCTGATGGCATCCTGAACATTTTTACCCTCTTCCTTAAGCTGATTGGCAAATTCTACAATCAGGATACCGTTTTTGGTTACCAGTCCGATCAGCATGATCGTACCGATCTGACTGAAAATATTCCAGCTTTGTCCAAACAACCAGAGCGACAGGAATGCCCCGGCAACAGCCATAGGTACGGTTAAAATAATGATCACCGGATCTTTAAAACTTTCGAATTGTGCAGACAGGATCAGGTAAACCAGCAGTAAGGCCAGACCGAAGGCAAAAAGCGTATTGGAAGAACTCTCCTTGAAATCCCGAGATTCGCCACTTAGGTCGGTCGAGAATGATTCATTCAGGATCTTTGCGCTGATCCTGTCCATGGCCTCGATGCCGTCGCCAATACTTTTTCCAGGTGCCAGACCCGCAGAAACTGTAGCAGCAGTAAAACGATTGTTTCTGTACAGCTGCGGCGGACTACTCTCTTCCTTCGCGGTTACCAGGTTGTCTATCTGTATGAGCTCACCCTTGTCACTGCGCACATACACAGAGCTGAGGTCTAAAGGATCTTTACGGTTACCACGGTCAAACTGGCCGATTACCTGGTACTGCTTTCCATTCATAAAGAAGTAGGAGAAGCGCTGACCACTCAGTCCGAGTTGTAGTGTTTGAGCTATGGCCGATACCGACACGCCCAGGTTCTTCGCTTTGTCGCGGTCGATCGTCAGGTTGATCTCTGGCTTATTGAATTTCAAATTCACATCAGATACCGTAAAGGTTGGGTCTTTACTTACCTCATCCATAAACAATGGTACCTTCTCGCGCAGCTTCTCGAAGTTCTGTGCCTGGATGATATAACTGATCGGCAGTCCACCGCGGCGGCCTACAGATATCGTTGGCTGCTGGGTAACTACTACTTTTCCTTCTGAATATTTTCTGGTGATCCTGGTCAGCTGCGCCGCAATCTCTTCCTGCGAGCGTTCACGCTCACCCGGGGGACTAAGACCAATTCTTACAATACCGCTGTTCACAGAACCGGAACCTCCAAAACTTGGTGAACTGATGGTGATCAGTACTTGTTTCTCTGGTACAGAATCCTGGATCATCTTGGTGATCTTCATCACAAAAGCGTCTGTATAATCAAAAGATGCACCCTCTGGTGTACTGATATTCATGCTGATCAGGCTTCTGTCATCATAAGGTGCCGTTTCCTTTGGCAATACCTTCCAGAATAACACAATCATCCCTACGCAGACCACAATGATAGGCACCGCAAGCCACCTTCTTTTGAGGAATTTGTCCAGGTTTTCTGCATAATTATCATTGAGTGCCACAAAATAAGGTTCAGACCAGTTGTAAAAACGTGATTTGGTGTGCCCTGTGCTTTTCATCAGGTACGCATTCAGCATCGGAGTCAGCGTGAGTGATACAAAAGCAGAGATCAGTACGGCAGCACCAATTACAATCCCGAATTCCCGGAACAGCCTGCCGACAAATCCTTGCAAAAATACTACCGGTAAGAATACCGCGGCAAGCGTGATAGAGATGGAGATAACGGCAAAAAAGATTTCATTGGAACCCTTAATAGCGGCTTCAAAAGGAGAGTATCCTTCCTCCACCTTCTTGAAGATATTTTCTGTGACCACAATTCCGTCATCTACTACCAGACCTGTAGCAAGTACGATGGCCAGCAAACTCAATACGTTGATGGAAAATCCACAGACGTACATAATGAAAAATGTGAATACTAGCGAAACGGGGATATCAATCAAGGGGCGTACAGCAATTGCCCAGTCGCGGAAGAACAGGTAAATAATGATAATTACCAGTATCAGTGAAAGTATGATCGTCTCTGCCACCTCTGTGACAGAAGTTTTAATAAACTTGCTGTTGTCAAGCGAGATATTCAGCTTCATATCCTTCGGGATATCCTTTTTCAGCTGCTCAAATCTTTTGTCAAATTCTTTTGAAATCTCCAGGTAATTGGCACCGGGTAGCGGAATCAGAGCTACAGACACCATCGGCCGTGCCGACTCCCGCAGAATGGTTTCTTCATTCTCAGACCCAAGCTCCGCATAACCCACGTCCTTTAACTTGATCACATTGTTTACATCATTTTTTAGGATCAGGTTATTGAACTGGTCTTCGTTGGTCAGCTTGCCCAGTGTTTTAACTGTTAGCTCCGTGCTTGCACCTGTAATTTTACCTGAAGGAAGCTCTACGTTCTCATTGTCAAGAGCGGAAACGATATCCTGAGAAGTAAGACCATATGCAGCTAATTTGTTAGGGTCAATACGTATACGCATTGAGTATCTCCTTTGTCCCTGGATCTGCACAGCACTCACGCCCGAGATGGTTTGAATGCGCTCTGCAATTACGTTTTCTGCGTAGTCGCTCAATTCCAGTGCATTTCTTTTATCGCTCTGCACCGTCATGGTGATGATCGGATCGGAGTTGGCATCCGCTTTACTGACTACAGGGTTGCCGTCGATATCTTTTGGTAAGCTCCTTGCTGCCTGTGAAACTTTATCACGCACATCATTGGCGGCTTCTTCAATATTTTTGTCCAGATTAAACTCGATAGTGATATTACTGCTTCCCTGGTTACTGGATGAGGTAATGTTTCTGATCCCGTCAATGCCGTTGATGGATTTCTCCAGGGGTTCTGTAATTTGTGATTCAATGATATCAGAATTCGCTCCAGGATATGAAGTACGTACGTTTACAACTGTAGGATCAATATTCGGGAATTCCCTGACCCCCAGGAATGTGTAGCCTATGACCCCAAAAAGGAGGATCATCAGGTTCATCACTATCGCCAGAACAGGTCTCTTTATACTCGTGGTAGATATACTCATTTCGGTATGTTTATTATTTAACCACAGACACTTTTACTGGTGCATCCTCTTTAAGAGTCATGGCACCGGTAGTTAAGACAGTATCACCTGCAGACAGGCCGGAAGTGATCACGATATTCGCATCTGTACGTGTTCCGGAATGAACCTCAACTTGTTTAGCCTTGCCGTTTCTACTGACAAACACCGTTTTTCCTTTGAGTACAGGGATGATAGCCTCGTTGGGAACAAGAATGGCATTTTCAACATTGCTCAATACCAGTGATACCTTGGCAAATGAGCCCGGTAACAGTTCATTGTTATTGTTTTGTGCGAGCGCTTTGATCTGCAAGGTACGGGTCTGGGCATTGATGCCGGGCTCAATGGCGAAAACTTTACCGGTATAAATCTGGCTGCTGCCATCTGTACGGAAGGTAATGCTGGAGTTCATTTTGATCTGGCCCATATATTTTTCAGGAACAGAGAAATTGACTTTCACTGGATTGGTGCTCAACAGATTTGCAATCACGGTGGTTGGAGTAATATATACGCCGACAGATATGGAACGCAAACCAATTTTACCGCTGAAAGGAGCGATGATCGATGTTTTTGCCAGTTGTGCCCTGATCAGCTGGCCCTGTGCTTTCAGCGATTTCAGGTCGGCCAGGGAAGCATCATATTCTTCCTGACTGATAGCGCCTTTGGCGAGCAGCTGTTTCGCACGGTTTTCATTGCTGGCAGATAAATTTTGTTTGGTCAGTGCCTCCTGCAGCTGTGCCTGTATATCGCGGTCATTAATTTTTACCAGTACACTTCCCTTACTGACATTGCTGCCCTCTTTGAAAAATATGCCTGTAACCAAACCTGAAACTTCACTTTGAAGTGATACAGATTCATTGGCTTCAATAGTTCCGGTAACATCCAGGTTGTTGGCAAAAGACGCAGGTTTGATAACGATGCCGTTTACCGCAAAACTTTGTGTTTTACCACCTTTAGCACCAGCTCCGGCACCCGATCCCTCCATCTTCTTATTGGTAGTAATACGGTGATAAACAAGGTAAACAATCCCTGCAAAAAGTAGGGCATAGACAAGGTATTTCAGTTTCATATGTGGTTAAGGGAGCGATTAAGTGAAAACAAAAATATTCAAATAACTTCTCGAATGGTACTTGTATTAAGGATGTTACAGCTAATATATTATTTTAACCCTCAGCGAATGTCATATGTTTTAAATTTGCCCAAAAAATAAATATGAATTTCAAAAATATAGGCTTGCTGCTGCTGGCTCTCACCCTGCCTTTTCTAGCCGCAAAGTCACAGGTCAAAATTAGTTACGAGGTAAGCTTTAAACAACCGCAAACACATTATGCTGATGTTGAAATGAATCTTTCAGGTCTTTCCAAACCTTATATCGATGTGAAAATGCCGGTTTGGACACCAGGGTCATACCTGATCCGCGAGTTTTCAAAAAATGTGGAAGGCTTTACAGCCAGTGCCGGAGCATCTGCGCTTAAAGTAGAAAAAGTGAAAAAGAATACCTGGAGAGTATATAGCAACAGTGCGAAGTCGGTAAAAATCAATTATAGTGTTTATGCTTTTGAAGTATCTATACGCACTCCTTTTGTTGATGCCAGTCATGCTTTCCTGTCATCAACGGGAATTTTTATGTATCCTGATCAGCATCTGGCAGCATCCAGCATTGTGAAAATCGTGCCTTTTACGGGTTGGAATAAAGTATCTACCGGTTTAGAGCCTGTAGCCGGCCAGCCTTTTACCTTTACCGCCAAAAACTTTGATATTCTTTATGACAGCCCACTCGAAGTAGGAAATCAGGAAGTTTTTGAGTTTATGGCCGCCGGTGTTAAACATACCGTTGCTATGTATGGAGGTGGAAAATACAATCCTGAGCGCTTAAAAAAGGATATGCCTAAAATTGTTGAAGAGGCTACAGCCGTATATGGAGAAAATCCAAATCAGCACTATACCTTTATTGTGCATAACCTGTCCAGGGGCAGCGGCGGACTGGAGCATTTAAACTCTACCGTGCTGGGAGTAGGCAGGGATAGTTATGCTACAGAAGAGGGGTATCATTCTTTTTTAGGACTGGTAGCACATGAATATCACCACCTATGGAATGTAAAACGCCTGCGTCCTGTTGCCCTGGGGCCTTTCGATTACGAGAATGAAAATTATACGACCAATCTATGGGTAGCTGAAGGATTTACCTCTTATTATGAAAATAAATTGATGCTGCGTGCAGGTTATCTTAGTCCTGATGATTTTGCCGCCGAACTCATAGGTAAGGTTGCCAATATTATCAATACTCCAGGCGCGAAGATAGAATCAGCTGCAGCCTCCAGTTTTGACGCCTGGATAAAATATTACAGGCCTAATGAGAATTCCAATAATTCTACTGTTTCTTACTACAGTAAAGGAGAGGTAATTGGTTTGTTGCTCGATCTTGAAATTATCCAAGCTTCCAAAGCGACAAAGAGCCTCGACGATGTGATGAAAGCTATGTATCTGCAGTGTAAAGCCAGCGGTAAAGGTTATACTGATGCTGAATTTAAAGCTATGGCGGAGAAAGTAAGTGGTACCAGCATGAATGATTTCTGGGATAAATATGTCAATGGGGTATATCCAATCGAGTATGCAAAGTATTTTGGATACGCCGGCATCAAAGTGCAGAATGAATACGAAGGTACAAATCTGCCGTACCTGGGCATCGCTGCCCGGGGGACTAATGGTCATTTGATTATCGGGGCAGTTTCACGGGATTCCGGCGCCTGGAAAGACGGACTCAATGTAGGTGATGAAATCAACAGTGTTGATGGTGCCGAAGCTGAGCCTTCAATCGCCGGAATGTCAGTATTGCAGCAGAAAAAGGTGGGAGATGTGGTGACCTTTAAGGTGAAAAGAGACTTGCTTGATAGGGAAATCAAAGTTACCCTGACGGCGAATCCTAACGTGCGCCTGGTGCCTTCTATGGCAGAGGGAATTACTGCAGATCAGCGAAATGTGCTGAAGAAGTGGATGGGACTCAAATAACCTTGGTCTGGTAAAAGATTTGATCAAAAAAAAGCTTGGCATCAGTAGGAGGCCAAGCTTTTTTTTTAGAAAGTGAAACGCAGTGACAGTCCCACGCCTGAAGCGTCAAAGTCAGTATCTGGAGCCAGCTGGATAGCAGGTTTCCAGTCCAGCGATAAGTTTATAGGCGCATCAGCGAATTTATAATCCAAACCTAATACTCCGTCAACAGACAGGTAAAGATCGCTTGAGTTATATGGTCCGTATTCATATTTTACAGAACCGATACTCGCACCACCACCATAATACCAGTTTAATCCCGGTGCATCAGTAATCGGAAGATAAACCTCGTACAAACCCGTAACTCTGAAATACTTATAATTGTTATTTGATCTGAAGTTGGCAATCAGATCCAGCATCTTGTTTTCACCAAGCGTAGTCTTAAACGTAACCCCGTTAGCAGCGCCAAAACGACCACCGATAGCATTGTCATAGCCCTGAGCTTTTGAAGTTGAATGGATTGCGAGTGTAGCGATAAACGCTAAACAAAGTATAGTAAATACTTTTTTCATATGTTTTGATTAAGTTGTTTATGAAATTCTTGTTAACAATTATTGTGCCGTGTGTGTTATTGTTTTATTACACTAAATTATTTATTAGATTTGATTATAGCTGTTTAACCAATATAAATCTGAATGTATGCCCGAAAACATAACCCGAGTATTTGATTTGCTCAAATACAGCTTGGAGAAATATCCAAAAGATGAATTCATTAGCGGCAAGATTAAAGGCGTGTGGAAGAAATACAGCACGAAGGATTTTTGTGATACTGCAGATCAGCTCAGCAGGGGTTTGATCCGTTTAGGTGCAGTAAAAGGTGACAGGATTGCTGTCATGTCACACAACAGACCCGAATGGAATATTACTGACTTTGCCATTACCCAGATCGGGGCATATCAGGTGCCTCTTTACCCGACATTACCGGAGCACGACATCAAATTTATACTGGAAAATGCCGAAGTAAGCATCCTTTTTGTTTCTGATGACGCCCTCTATCAAAAAGTGCACTCAGTATTGGAGAGTCTTGATAGGTCTGTCAAACTTTATACTTTTGAAGATATCTCGGCTGAAACTAACTGGATGGAGCTGGTAGCCGACGGTTCATCACATCAGGACATTGATCTTGAACCATACCGTGCTGCGGTGGATCCGGGAGATATACTGACATTGATCTACACTTCCGGCACCACAGGAACACCTAAGGGGGTCATGCTTACGCACAATAACCTGATTTCAAACTTTAAAGCAGGATCTATCCTGATCCCGGCAGGGGTAAAAAAAGGACTGAGCTTTTTACCTTTGTGCCATGTATATGAACGCATGATCATCTATATGTATATCTATAAGGATGTAGCGATTTATTATGCTGAAAGTATGGAAACGATTGTGGCCGATATCCAGTTTGTTAAACCAAATATATTCTGTACCGTTCCCCGTCTGCTCGAAAAAGTTTATGATAAAATCATAGAGAAGGGCAAGGCCCTTACCGGAATAAAGAAACGCCTCTTCTTTTGGGCACTGGAACTGGGAGAGCAGTATGAAGTGAATAAGGACTGGTTTTATCAGTTTAAACTAGGTATTGCCAGAAAACTGGTGTTCTCAAAATGGAGGGAAGCCCTGGGTGGTGAGGTTGTTGTTATCGTCTCAGGGGGCGCCGCATTGAGCCCGCGCTTAAACCGGATCTTCTGGGCTGCCGGTTTGTTTGTAGCGGAGGGCTATGGACTAACAGAAACCTCTCCGGTGATCAGCTCCAACTGCCTTGAAAGGATGATGTTTGGCACCGTTGGGCATCCGCTTAAAGATGTGGAAATAAAGATTGCAGCTGATGGAGAAGTGATTACCCGCGGACCGCATGTGATGAAGGGCTATTATAAGCGGGACGATCTAACAGCAGAAGCTATTGATGCAGATGGTTGGTTCCACACCGGCGATATTGGTGAGCTGGTAGGGGATGGTTTTCTGAAGATCACTGACCGTAAGAAAGAGATCTTCAAAACCGCTGGCGGCAAGTATATCGCACCGCAGCTACTTGAAAATAAATATAAAGAATCTACACTGATAGAACAGATCATGGTGCTCGGCGAAAACCGCAAGTTCCCATCGGCACTGATCGTCCCTAATTTTGCAGTGCTGAAAATATGGTGCGAAAATAAAGGTATCCCATACATCAGCAACGAAGAGATTGTCAAAGATCCACAAGTGCTGGAGAAGTTTAACCAGGAGATCATCAATGGCTCTGTAGAATTTGGCAAATGGGAGCAGGTAAAACGCTTTGCCCTGCTTGCTAAAGAATGGAGTATTGAAGGCGGCGAGTTTAGTCCAAAACTGAGCCTTAAACGGAAGGTAATCCTTGAAAAGAATAAGGAGCTGATAGAGAAGATGTACAAGGATGCCGAAGATTATAAAGGCGTACACTGACAGAAGCTGAGCCTGCCAGTGCCAGAGTATATGATGTCTCTCTGTCTATCATAACGATCATGTTACAATGATTACATTCGTAATTTGAACTACAGTTTAATGTGTAAATAACCCTAAGAAGGGCTTTAAAGGCGTATTTTTTAACTTGGTACAGATATTGCATCGCAAGAGCAAATACGGGAACCAAATTAACATTAGACTCATATTATGAAACAACAATTATTTAAATGTCTGCCGGTAGCTTTAGCTGCCCTATTTGTTGGTGGTGCTGCGCAAGCGCAAACACAAACACCAGCAAGTACTTCAGCGACTCAGGAGTTCAGTACCTGGTCGATCGGTGTAAACGCCGGTGTACTTTCACCTCTTTCACCTCTTGGTGGTAAGAACGATTTTTCTAACTGGAAGTCAAGCTTTGGCTACGGCTTATCAATTAAAAAACAATTTACGCCATACTTCGCCCTGAAACTGGACGGAATCAGAGGTAAATTAAAAGGAGATAACTCTGAACCTTATGAAAGTGGTCAAACGGTAACAGGCGGAAATTCTGCTTATGAAACAGACCTTTCTTATGCAGCTACATTAAGCGCACAGGTGAATATGTTTAACATTGATATGTTCCGCAAACAGGATGTGCTGCAATTATATCTATCTGCAGGTGCTGGTTTAGCTGGTTATAAACCAACTGTTACTGATGCCGCTGGGGCAACAACTGATTTCGCAGGTGGTAAATCTATCAGCGAACTGGTAATCCCAGTTGGATTAGGTGCTAAATTCAGAGTTTCTGAGAAAATCAATTTTGACCTGGGATGGTCAGTGTATTTTGTTGATGGTGATAACCTGGATGGTACTTACCGCAACAATAACAGTGATAAATTCAACTATGCACACGCAGGTTTAGAGTTTGCGCTGGGTAAAGGAAAACAATTGGCATATCACAATCCGGTAGCAGCTACGTATGACGAAGCTGTTGCGGCTAAACAACTGGCGGGTTCACTGAAAAGTGACCTGGATAACCAAAAAGCTGAAAATGCTAAGCTCAGATCTGAAATGGACGACCTGCTGAAAGATTCAGATGGTGACGGGGTTGCAGATAAATTGGATAAATGCCCGGGTACACCAGGAAATACTGTTGTTGATGGTGCAGGGTGTCCTTTAGTAACTCCTAAACCAGTAGAGAAAGTAATCATTACTGAAGAGGATCGTCGTGTGGTTAGAGATGCGATTAAAAACTTAGAGTTTGATTTAGGTAAAGCTACCATCAGATCTAAATCGTTCCCTACTTTAAACCGTGTTGCTAATCTATTGGTAACTAAAAACTTTAGCCTGAAATTAGCTGGTCATACAGATAACACTGGTTCTGCAGCGCTGAACATGAGATTATCTAAAGAAAGAGCTGAGTCAGTTAAAGCTTACCTGGTTTCTCAGGGTGTAAATGCATCTAGAGTTGAAGCCACAGGTTACGGCTTGACACAACCAATTGCAACCAATAAAACTGCAGCTGGACGTCAGAAAAACAGACGTGTAGAGTTTACTTTATACTAGTAGATAAATAGCTTGAAAAAGCCGCCGGGGTTTGTCCCCGGCGGCTTTTTTTTTGCTGTTTTTTTTCTTGCATCCAAACATATTATTAATTAGCTTTGTTATGCAAGCATAGTATTTTAATGAGACACGAAGAAACTATTGATTATTTATTGAAGGTTGTTTGGCAGAACATGTCGAACACCTATAACCAGATTGCTTCCGGATTTGGGATTACCCAGGCTATTGGATATGTGCTGATTAACATTGACAAAGAAGGTACAGCTGTTACCCAGCTGGCAGGTCTTCTGGGGGTTAAAGCCACCAGCTTGTCGCGCATCCTGAACAGTATGGAAGAGAGTGGTCTCATCTACAGGGCTGCCGTTCCATCCAACAAAAGATCAGTAAGGGTATTCCTTACGGAATATGGTACAGAGAAGCGGCAACTGGCTAAAGGCGTAGTCAGGTCGTTCAACGAATACCTCAACAGTAACCTCAGTGTCCAGGAAAAAGAGGCTGTAGTGAAAACGCTGCAAAAATTGAATCAACTTACTTTAGCATATACAGTAACTACAGAAAATGATGAACAAAAAGATAAATAAGGTAGCTGTCCTGGGTTCCGGAATTATGGGCTCACGTATCGCCTGTCACTTTGCGAATATAGGAGTAGAAGTATTATTGTTAGATATTGCAGCTAAAGAATTGCTCCCCGAAGAGCAGTCTAAAGGTCTGACCCCGGAACATCCCGCTGTAAAAAACCGGATTGTAAATACTGCATTGCAGAATGCAATCAAGACCAATCCATCACCAGTATATACGAAAAGCACGGTCAATAAAATCAGCACAGGTAATTTTGATGATGATATGGCTAAAATCGCCGGTGCCGACTGGATCATTGAGGTTGTGGTGGAGAATCTGGATATTAAGAAGAAAGTATTTGAACAGGTTGAGCAGTTCCGTAAACCGGGAACACTGATCAGCTCCAATACTTCAGGCATTCCTATTCATCTGATGGCAGAAGGCAGGTCGGACGACTTTAAAGCTAACTTCTGCGGTACACACTTCTTTAATCCCCCACGCTACCTGCGTTTATTGGAAATCATTCCCACGCCAGATACAAAACAGGAAAATATAGATTTCCTGATGCATTATGGGGATAAGTTCCTGGGTAAAACTACTGTCTTATGTAAAGATACGCCAGCATTTATCGCCAACAGGGTAGGTGTATATGCGATTATGGCCCTGTTACATCTTGTAGAAAAGCTGGACCTCACAGTAGAGGAAGTAGATAAATATACCGGTCCGGTGCTAGGCAGACCTAAATCGGCTACGTTCCGTACTTCTGATGTGGTGGGATTGGATACGATGATTAAGGTTGCAAAAGGGTTGTACGATAATTGCCCTGACGATAAAGCACACGATTTATTTAAACTTCCTGCCTATGTGGTAAAAATGGAAGAGAAGAAATGGTTGGGCGATAAAACGCAGCAGGGCTTCTATAAAAAAACTAAAACTGCCGATGGCAAAACGGAGATCCTTGCGCTGGACTTGAAAACGCTGGAATACCGCCCGCAGGAAAAGGTAAAGTCAGCTACACTGGAACTCACTAAGCCTATTGAAAATGTAAGAGAGCGCATGAAGGTCTTTGCCGCTGGAAAGGATAAAGCTGCAGAGGTATTCCGACATTCCTTTTTCGGCCTTTTCGAGTATGTGTCAGACCGGATTCCGGAAATTTCAGATGAGTTGTTCAGGATAGACGATGCCATGCGCGCAGGTTTTGGCTGGGATCTTGGGCCATTTGAAGTATGGGATGCAGTGGGTATTGCCAGTTCGCTCGAAGGAATGAAAGCCTATGGTCATGAGGCAGCAACATGGGTACATGAAATGCTGGCGGCAGGAAATACCTCCTTTTATAAAGTGGAAGACGGGATTAAGAAGTATTATGATATTCCCTCCAAAACGTATCTGCCGCTGCCAAATGCAGATGCATTTATTATCCTTGACAATATCAGGGCTGCAAAAACGGTCTGGAAAAACTCTGGTGCTTCAATAATCGATCTTGGTGACGGTATTCTGAATGTAGAGTTTCATTCGAAGATGAATACGATTGGGGGCGACACCTTGCAGGCCATCAATAAAGCGATCGACCTGGCAGAGAAAGATTACCGGGGTTTGGTCATTGGAAACGATGGAGCCAATTTTTCTGCAGGTGCCAATGTAGGGATGATCTTTATGATGGCTGTAGAACAGGATTGGGATGAGCTGAATATGGCGGTGAGATCTTTTCAGAATACGTCGATGAGAATCAGGTATTCTTCTATTCCTGTAGTGATTGCGCCGCATAACCTGGCGCTGGGTGGGGGCTGTGAGTTTAGTCTCCATGCCGATCACGTTCAGCTGAATGCAGAAACCTATATGGGACTGGTTGAGTTTGGCGTCGGACTTATTCCAGGTGGTGGAGGTTCCAAAGAATTTGCCTTGCGTGCCTCAGATGAATATAAGGAAGATCAGATCGTACAGAATGTTTTGAAAGACCGTTTCCTCACGGTAGCGATGGCAAAAGTTTCTACCTCTGCCGAAGAAGCCTTTGAACTGGGCTATCTTCAAAAAGATAAATACTCAATTTCCATGAACCGCAGCAGGCTGATTGCCGATGCGAAAGCAAAAGCTATTGAGCTGGCAGATGCGGGATATACCAAACCTGTACAGCGTAAAGATATCAGGGTGCTGGGTAAACAGGGACTAGGGATTGTTTATGCCGGGGCGAATACGATGTACTCCGGAAATTACATCTCAGAACACGATAAAAAGATGTCCGAAAAGTTGGGTTATGTGATGTGCGGCGGGGATCTTTCTTCACCCACGGAGGTCACTGAGCAGTACCTGCTGGATCTGGAAAGGGAAGTTTTTCTGTCGCTCTGTGGAGAGAGAAAAACACTGGAACGTATCCAGAGCATTGTCACCAAGGGTAAACCTTTACGTAACTAATTCATCAATTTAATCAGAAAAATCATGCAGGAAGCATATATCATAGCAGGTTTACGCACCGCAGTAGGCAAAGCGCCACGTGGGGTATTCCGATTTACCAGGGCCGATGATCTGGCTGCTGAAGTTATCAGACAGCTGGTAGCACAGGTGCCAAACCTGGATAAGGAACAGATAGATGATGTGATCGTAGGAAATGCTACCCCTGAAGCGGAGCAGGGCCTGAACATCGGCAGGATGATATCGCTGATGGGACTGGATACGGATAAAGTTCCGGGAGTAACAGTTAACAGGTATTGCGCATCCGGACTGGATACCATCGCTACTGCCGTGGCAAAAATCCGGAGCGGAATGGCCGATGTGATCATCGCCGGTGGCGTAGAAGTGATGTCGGGCATGCCATTCGGTGGATGGAAGGTGGTGCCGAACGCGGATGTAGCAAAGAAGAATCCGGACTGGTACTGGGGTATGGGACTTACCGCAGAGGCCGTAGCTGCTGAGTACAAGGTGAACCGTGAAGACCAGGATGAGTTTGCCTACACCTCTCACATGAAGGCCATTGAGGCGATTAAAAATGGTCACCTGAAAGCGGGAGTGGCCCCAATTACAGTGACCGAGAACTATCTGGATGCTACCATGAAGAAAAAAACACGGACTTATGTAGTAGATACCGACGAAGGGCCACGTGAAGATACAAGTCCGGACAAACTGGCAAAACTCAAACCTGTTTTTGCAGCAGGTGGAAGTGTTACTGCGGGAAATTCCTCGCAGACTTCTGACGGAGCTGCCTTTGTGCTGGTGGTTTCTGAAAGCAAGCTGAAGGAGCTCGGTGTTGATCCTATCGCAAAACTCGTTGGATATGGCGTAGTAGGTGTGCCGCCGAGGATCATGGGCATCGGCCCGATAGACGCGATCCCGCTGGCACTGAAAAAAGCGGGATTAAAACTTGAACAAATAGACCTGATAGAGTTGAATGAAGCTTTTGCATCTCAATCCCTGGCAATTATCAGAGCTCTGGATATCAACACTGAAAAACTTAATGTAAACGGGGGTGCGATAGCACTTGGACATCCGCTGGGATGTACCGGAGCAAAGCTTACAGTACAGATTTTTAATGAACTGAAACGCAGGGAAGGGAAGTATGGAATGGTGACGATGTGCGTAGGAAGTGGGCAGGGTGCTGCGGGAATTTTTGAAATGTTATAATCAAAAGAACTAAATATAAACCGATATGGAAGCTACAGATAAAGTAACAGCAAAAGGAGGAGAGTTCCTGATCAGGGAAACGGCATTCCAGGATGTATTTATTCCTGAAGAATTTGATGAAGAACAAAAGATGATCGCTCAGACCTGCCGGGATTTCCTGAGCTCGGAAGTCTATCCGAACCTGGACAGGATCGATCAGCAGGAAGAAGGACTCATGCCATCGCTGATGGATAAAGCCGGAGAGCTGGGGATTCTCGGAGTTTCCATTCCCGAAGAATACGGAGGTTTTGGAAAGAATTTCAATACGTCTATGCTTGTGACAGATGTGATTGGTGCTGGTCATTCCTTCGCCGTAGCTTTATCTGCACATACAGGAATCGGCACTTTACCTATCCTGTACTATGGGAATGATGAGCAAAAAGCTAAATATATACCTAAACTGGCCACAGGGGAATGGAAGGCCGCATACTGTCTGACAGAGCCTAACTCAGGCTCGGATGCCAATTCGGGAAAAACCAAAGCTGTATTGTCCGAGGATGGTACGCATTACCTGATCACAGGACAAAAGATGTGGATCACCAATGGTGGTTTCGCCGATATCTTTATCGTTTTTGCAAAAATTGAAGAGGATAAGAACCTGACTGCATTTATTGTAGAACGTGATTTTGGTGGCATTACAATGAACCCTGAAGAACATAAAATGGGTATCAAAGGATCTTCTACGCGCCAGGTTTTTTTTAACGACTGCCCGGTACCTGTAGAAAATATGCTGTCCGACCGCCAGAATGGGTTCAAAATCGCAGTGAATATCCTAAACATCGGCAGGATTAAACTGGCAGCTGCAGCTATCGGGGCTTCCAGACAGGTGATTAATGCAGCCATCAATTATGCCAATGAGCGCATCCAGTTTGAACGCCAGATTTCCAAATATGGTGCTATACGGTACAAACTTGCTGAAATGGCTACCAAAGTTTATGCTGTAGAATCTGCAAATTACCGTGCCGGGCAAAATATTGATGATGCTTATGATGCCCTGGTTGCCGGTGGCATGGAAAACAATAAAGCTAAACTCAAATCTACAGAACAGTTTGCCGTAGAATGTGCGATACTGAAGGTCTGGGGGTCCGAAGTGCTGGATTATGTGGCTGATGAAGGGGTGCAGATCTATGGTGGGATGGGCTTCTCTGCTGAAGCACCCATGGACCGCGCTTACCGCGATGCGAGGATCAACAGGATCTTTGAAGGTACCAATGAGATCAACAGGTTGCTTACTGTGGACATGATGCTGAAAAGGGCCATGAAGGGTGAGTTAGATCTGATGACTCCTGCTACTGCGGTGGCAGGAGAGCTCATGTCGATTCCTGATTTTGGTGAGGAGGATGACACCTTGTTTGCTCCTGAAAAAAAGGTGATCAAAAACTTGAAAAAGGCAACCCTGATGGTGGCCGGAGCTGCGGTTCAGAAACTGATGATGACGCTTTCAAAAGAGCAGGAAATCCTCATGAATATTGCTGATATGGCGAGTTATGTATATGTAGCAGAGTCTGTGTTATTAAGGACAGAAAAACTGGTACACCTGAAAGGTGCAGAAACTTGTGAAGGACAGTTGAATATGATGCGGATTTACCTGGTTGAAGCTGTTGATGCACTACAGAAAGCTGGTAAAGAAGCGCTTTGGGCTTTTGCTGAAGGCGATGAGCAGCGGATGATGCTGGTAGGGCTGAAAAGATTTACGAAGATGGAACCTTTTAATGTTAAAGAGGCGCGCCAGCAGGTAGCACAACAGTTGATAGCTGCGAATAAATATTGTTTTTAACGTATCGTTTCTTTTTTGTATTTGTTAAAATTGGTTAAATATTGTGCCGTCGCCAATAAAAGACTATTTTTGTGCAATATGTTAAAAAGTAGGAATCTGTTGCTGTTTGTTTTAGCTTCATGTTTGTATGTCGCCTGTAAATCAGATCCGGCCTATAACAAGGAGCAGCAACTGCTTATCGATGATGACATTATAGTGAAAGCTTTGGAAGCGTCAGAACAAACCGGAGACTTTACTAAACATTCCAGCGGAGTGTATTATCATATCATGACAGAGGGCGAAGGACAAAATCCGGTGGGCACTGATACGCTAATGATACATTATGTAGGAAGAACTTTTCCGCGTGGTGTGTTATTTGATTCCACAGCCACAAACGTGGATTCTCTTGCAACGAGATTTGTTCTGGAAAGCGGAATCGAGGGATGGCAGAAAGCTATTCCTCTGATCAAACCTGGAGGACGTATCAGGATGCTGATCCCTTCTGCACTTGGTTATCAGAACCGGAACTTGCAGAATGTCGATACCTCGCTGGTCGCCAATACCAACCTGGATTTTGATATCCGGTTAATTAGCTTAAAACATAAAGTAGAAACAACAAAATAAATAATGCTTAAAAAGTTTTCAGGATATATCCTGGCCTTAGCTGGCCTAACCGTCATCTTTACATCGTGTAAGAAGGAATACGATTCTATACAAACTGTAGATTCTGCAAAAATTACAGATTTTATTGCTAAAAATAATATCACCGGAATGGTGCAGGATTCTGCTAAAACAGGATACTACTATCAGATTGTAACTCCGGGTACGGTAGGGGCACTTTTGAAAAATTCTGATACTATTTTGTATACCGGTAGTTTTAAAGGTATGGAAAGTGGTGTTACCTATTTTTCTACTGCCAGTTATTATAACCTGAATAATTTTGTAGGATATACAAACTCTATCAGTTATAATGGCGCATCCTACAACATCCCGGCGATCAGGGAGGTGATGTTAAAAATGAGACGTGGTGGTACGGCGAGGATTTTGCTGCCGTCATATCTGGCTTTTGGCAGAAACGGCGCTGGTGAAATTCCTTCGAATGAAAATATTGATCTGACGATTACTACTTTTCCTGATACGACACAGGCACAGCTTGATGACAGATTGATTCAGGCTTTTGTAACGAGCAAGGGTTTGAATATGACCAAAGATCCTTCAGGTATTTGGTATAGTATTTCGGCACCCGGATCTGGCGAAGTGCCTATTACGGCTGAATCTAAGATCACAGCTGCATATACAGGCAGGTTGACCGATGGAACGGTGTTTGACTCCAGTACTTCAGCCGAATTTGAATTAGAAGGAGGAGTGATTGCAGGTTGGACCAGGATTATCCCGGGTAAATTATTAAAAGGTGGTAAAATGCGGATGATTATTCCTTCCCGCCTTGCTTATGGAAAATCAGGAAGAGGATCAATTCCAGGTAATACAATCTTAGATTTTGACTTAGAGGTTCTTACTATAACAAATTAATTTTTAGCGGGCTAGCCCGCTAAAGCTTCTTTAAAAACTTTGAGAATTCTATCTCGCGCAAAAGCATGCTCAACTATAGGTTGGGGATGCTTTTCTGTTTTATACTCAGGTGCCCAGTGATAGATATACTTATTTTTAGCATCGAACTTTTTAGCCTGCAGCTCCGGATTGAATACCCTGAAGTAGGGTGCGGCATCATTTCCACATCCGCAAGCCCATTGCCATCCTCCTACATTACTCGCCATTTCATAATCCAGTAACTTCTCGGCAAAATAAGCTTCGCCCCAACGCCAGTCGATCAGCAAATGTTTGGTTAAAAAACTGCCGACAACCATCCTGACGCGATTATGCATATAACCGGTCTGGTTCAGCTGGTTCATGCCTGCATCCACAATCGGGTAGCCGGTCTTTCCATTTTTCCAGGCTTCAAATTCCTTTTCATTGTTACGCCATTTGATATTATCATACGCAGGCTTAAAAGATTTTGTCGCAACATGCGGAAAATGCCAGAGAATCATCATATAAAAATCCCTCCAGGCCAATTCTGAAAGCCATTTGAGCGCTTTCGCATCCTGTGCGGTAGCGGCAGCCTCCCTGATGCTAACAGTACCGAAGCGAAGGTGCATCCCGATACGGGTTGTGGCATCATCTCCCGGATAATCCCTTCGTTCTTCATAGGAAGCCAGCTTTCTGGCGAAATTTGCAGAAGGAAATTCCTGATCAGATTCTTTGAAACCTAAAGAGGATAAACTGGGAAAGGGCAACGCCCTGGTTTGGTATAAATTTTTCAGGTATTTCTTGACCGGATATGCCTTCAGGTAAAAATCATCCAGTTTAGCCATCCACTGGCGAAAATAGGGAGTAAACACCGTATAGGGTTTGCCGTCAGCTTTCACTACTTCATCCTTTTCAAAAATCACCTGGTCTTTATAGGTATGTAGCTGGATTTCCTCAGAGCGCAGGAATTCTGCCAGGGCATCATCCCGCTCTTTGGCATAAGGCTCATAATCATGATTGGTATATACAGTGTTAACAGTATACTCTTTCAGAACTTCAGCCCATGCCTTTTCAGGCGTGGCATGTTTAATCAGTAGGGAAGAACCTTTCTTATGTAGCTCCTTTTCGATCTCCTGCAGTTGCTGATAAATAAAGGTTACCCTCGCATCCTTCTGATCATGCAGGTCGTCCAAAATATTTTTGTCAAATATAAACAGGAGTAGTACCGGTGTTTCTCCCTTCAGCGCATGATACAGCGCAGCATTATCTTTTATCCTTAAATCTCTTCTTAACCAGCAGATGCTAACTTCTTTTTTCATGAACCGTAAATATCGGATAAAGCATCCTCAAGCTGTGTATAACTGAAAATAAATCCTGTGTCTAATAGTTTTTGTGCGGAGGTGTTGGTGCTGTTCAATACAACCGCACTCATTTCGCCGAGAATAGTTTTCATTACAAATACCGGCACGTTGAATGGCCATACCGGTCGGTGTAATGCCTTTGCAATGGCTTTTGTCAGCGTTTTATTGGTAACGGGGAAAGGAGCACAGGCGTTGTAAGTTCCCTGTATAGACTGATCTTTCAATGCATGCAGGTAAATCTGCGTCATATCACTGTGATGAATCCAGGGTATCCATTGCTTACCTGTTCCCAGAGGGGCACCAACAAAGAATTTTACAGGCACAGACATTTGAGGCAGAGCCCCGTCGTCTTTACTCAGCACTACACCCGTGCGTATCTTCACTACTCTTAATCCGGCTTGCTTGAACTGATCAGCAGCCTCTTCCCACTGGCTGCAGCATTCTGCCATAAAATCCCTGCCGGCAGGACTTTCCTCCCTCAGAATTTCATCGCCCCGGTTACCGTAAAAGCCAACTGCAGCGGCAGAAATAAAGTTTTTTACCTGGTTTGGCTCTGAAGATAAAGTATCAAATAATAACCTGGCCGACTCCACCCTGCTGTCAATAATCTCTTTTTTACGCTTATCTGTCCATTTCTCTTTCGCAATGTTTTCTCCCGCAAGGTGTATAATTGTACTCACACCCTGCAGACAGCGTTTATCTATTTCACGTTTGGTAACATCCCAGAGAAAAACCTGCACATTTCTGATCTCAGCAGGTTTG
This sequence comes from Pedobacter sp. MC2016-15, assembly GCF_026239695.1. Classification (GTDB taxonomy): domain Bacteria; phylum Bacteroidota; class Bacteroidia; order Sphingobacteriales; family Sphingobacteriaceae; genus Pedobacter. Next base: position 202,129 of record NZ_JAPIVS010000007.1, read on the forward strand.
CGGCTAAGTATCGAAACCTGATATCCATTCTCTAGCAATGATTTGATGAGCTCTTTGCCGAGCATGCCTGTGGCGCCTGTAAGTAAAATATGCTGATTCATATTTTATATACCTCAATTGTCTGGTTTTGTTTTTAAAACTCTGCTTTTTATGAAAGCATTTGTTTTGGTTATGTAAATATTACCTCCTCTATTAGTTGTTAGAAGAAAAATGCTATATTTTTGATTTTTATAACGGAAAATTATTAGTAATCAGATGAAACCTGCGTAAGATTACTTCGTATATGATGTTATAAACTATCTGATGTACGCTTCATCACCGATCGGAATTAAACTCACATTCAAATGAAAGAGAAGAAAATACTTGTTTGGTTTAGAAATGATCTGCGCTTACACGACAATGAAATGTTGGTGGAGGCGATCGCCAAGTCAGACAGTATTCTGCCAGTTTATTTTTTTGATCCGGCTTATTTTGAATTTGATACCGAAGGAAATATGCTGGAAGGGAACAGCAGAGTCAAGTTTTTAATAGAATGTGTGGCTGCCCTTCGTGAATCCCTTAAAAAAATTGGCGGCAATCTTCTCGTTATAAATGGCAGTCCGGAAGAACACATGCCTGCACTTGTAGAACAATATGAGATAGCAGAAGTTTACCATCACCGGGAAGTGGCCACTAAAGAAACTACAGTTTCATCCAATGTTGAAGACCTGCTCTGGAAACTAAAAGTTAACCTGAAGCATTTTATAGGGCATACCCTTTATAATAAGGAAGATCTACCTTTTCCGATCAAAGATATTCCTGATATTTTTGCACAGTTCAAAAAGAAAACCGAACGGGATGCTATCGTGAAAGCGTGTTTTTTAAGTCCTGAAGTCATTAGCCTGGTTGAGGTGGAGGACTGGGGAGCACTGCCGGAATACCATACTGCTTCTGCAGGTCCTCTGGGGGGTGAAGAACAGGGCATCGCGCACCTGAACGAATTATTTATAGAAGGATCTGAAATTTATGCCCGCGTAAATAGCAGGGCAAATACTGATAAACCGGTTTACTCCTCCAAACTATCACCCTGGCTGGCACTGGGTTGTCTATCGCCCCGAAAAGTTTATTGGGCAGTGAAAGATGCAGAGCGCAGGTTTGGCACTAACGCCAACTTCAATCATTTGATACTTGGTTTGCTATGGCGGGATTATTTCCGTTTCATGTTTAAGAAACACACCCTTCATTACTTTACAGATATTGTGACGGAGACTGACAGTGTTGCCGGTGCGGCGCAGGATGAGCTCAATCTGCAAGCCTGGAAAGATGGCACCACTGGTCATGGACTGGTAGACAAGTACATGAATGAACTTAACGTTTCTGGATACATCTCCCACGCCGGAAGATTGGTTGTTGCTACTTTCCTTATCTATGTCCTTAAGCTAAACTGGCTGGAAGGTGCTGCTTACTTTGAACAGAAACTGATCGACTACTCTCCGGCAAGCAACTGGGGCAATTGGGCCAATGTAGCGATGGGAGGAAAAGATCCCCGCTCAAAAAATACTTTTGATCTGGACAAGCAAATCAAAATGCTGGACCTGGAAATCTATGATCCGTCATAAGGAATATTTCTCCAGAATTTTAGAATAACATTGAAGAGTTTTTTGGTATGTTAGACAAAAAATATTTTTAAAACAATTTTGTTTAATAGTTGTTAACGAAACAAGTGAAGAAATTTTCAATCAGTGATATCGAAGGCCTTATAGGTATCAAAGCGCACACGATCAGGGCTTGGGAAGCCAGGTACAATCTGGTGCCGCCAAAAAGGACAGCCACAAATATCAGATTTTACGATGAAGACGACTTAAAGCTGCTCCTGAATATCGTTACACTCAATGAAAAAGGCTATAAGATCAGCAGGATCGCCCAAATGACCAAAGAGCAGATCGCTGAAATGGTGACGCAGTTTCAGGCCGACTGGAACAATGATACTGTACAGGTGCTCCGTCTCTCAGATGCTACACTACATTATGATGAAGTTGCCTTCGCAGAAATTCTTTCAGGATGCATTGAAGAATTTGGGCTCACCAAAACGATGGACCTGGTATTATTTCCCTTTATGAAAAAGGTCGGCATGCTATGGCAAACCGGCGCTATAGACCCCTCACAGGAACACTTTGCCTCAAATTTAATCAGAGACAGGATCATTGTTGAAATTGATAAACTCGAAAAACCTGTCAGAGAAAACCCAAAAAGATTTTTATTATTCCTTCCGGAAGCCGAAATGCACGAAACCGGACTGCTTTTTGCTCGCTATCTGCTGAAAAGCTGTGGCATGGATGTACTATACCTGGGACAGGAAATCCCATATAGCGATATCAAAAAAGTAATTATTTCCTATAAGCCCGACTATGCTTTTATTGTTCTTACCTCATTGAATCTGGGAAAAGATATTAACAAGATCATCGGAAGGGTAATGGAGCATGTTGATGTTCCGCTGCTGGTTGCTGGGAGTTTAATCTCGGAATTTGATATTCTTGTCGACAATCGGCTTACACCACTGAAAAACGTTTGTGATATCACAGATTTTCTTGAAGAATTATAACCGTTTTACAAGGTAAAATCCTAATTTTGCCGTACTTATATCAATTCATAAACAATGGATAATTTATCTTATCTCAACGGCGCCAATGCCGAATACATCGATTCTATCTATCAAACTTATAAAGAGGACCCTAACGCTGTTGAATTTGGCTGGCAGAAGTTTTTTGAGGGCTTTGATTTTGGAAGGGGAGCTGAAGCCGGACAAGTTAGCGAAGTAGCGCCTGAGCAATTTTTGAAAGAAGTAAATGTGCTGAACCTAATTAATGGCTATCGTCAGCGCGGACACCTTTTTACACATACCAATCCTGTTAGGGAAAGACGCCAGCATTTACCAACGCTGGATATCGAAAACTTTGGTTTGGCAGAAGCTGATCTGGACACGCCATTTAACTCTGGTGTAGAGCTGGGTATCGGTACCGCTACACTGCGTGATATTATTGCTTTTCTTCAGAAAACCTACTGCAGGTCTATCGGTGCGGAATATAAATTTGTACGTACTCCCGAAGTACTGGGATGGATTGAAAATAAAATGGAAAGTGTGCAAAACACGCCAAATTTTTCCATTGAAGAGAAAAGAAGAATCCTTAAAAAGTTAAATGAAGCGGTAAGTTTTGAGAACTTCCTTGGTACAAAGTTCCTGGGACAGAAAAGGTTCTCACTGGAGGGTGCCGAGGCATTGATTCCCGCATTGGATTCAGTGATCGAAAAAGGCGCTGCCCTGGGTATTGAAGAATTTGTGATCGGTATGGCTCACAGGGGACGCTTAAACGTTCTTGCCAACATCATGCAAAAAACATACAAAGATATTTTTGCTGAATTTGAAGGTAAAGGCTATAGTGCTGAATCTCCTTTTGGTGGAGATGTGAAATATCACCTTGGATATTCAACAGACATCACAACCGAGGCCGGAAAGAATGTCCATTTGAGTTTATGCCCTAACCCGTCCCACCTGGAAACAGTAAATGGCGTAGTAGAGGGGATGACCCGTTCAAAAATTGATTTTAAGTATGAAGGCGATAATTCACGTATCGCTCCGATCCTGATCCATGGGGATGCCTCAGTAGCGGGTCAGGGTATTGTTTATGAAGTTATTCAGATGGCTGGCCTTGATGGTTATAAAACCGGTGGTACTATCCACCTGGTGATTAACAATCAGATTGGTTTTACCACTAACTATAAAGACGGACGTACCAGTACTTATTGTACTGATATTGCTAAAGTGACGCTTTCTCCTGTATTCCATGTGAACGGGGATGATGTAGAAGCTTTGGTATATGCCATTAACCTGGCGATGGAATACCGCCAAAAGTATAAAAATGATGTGTTCATCGATATCTTGTGTTACCGGAGATTTGGTCACAATGAGTCTGATGAGCCTAAATTTACGCAGCCTCTTCTCTACAAAACTATTGAGAAGCATGCTAACCCTAGAGACATTTATATTCAGCAGCTGGTTACTGAAGGTAAACTGGAAGCTAGTCTGGCAAAGGAAATGGAAGTTGAATTCCGTGGTATCCTTCAGGAAAGACTAAACGAAGCAAAAGAAATCACCTCTACCTATCAGGCAGTGAAATTTGCCGGTGCATGGGCAGACATGAGGATTGCTAGTGCCGAGGATTTTGTAAGCTCTCCGGATACTTCTGTAAAGAAATCTACTTTACTGGAAATCGCAAAAAGGATCAGCACCTTGCCGGCTGACAAAAAGTTCTTCAAGAAAATTGAAAAGCTTTTTGCAGACAGAAATAAAATGGCTACCTCTACGGAGATGTTCGACTGGGCAATGGGAGAGCAAATGGCTTATGCAACCTTACTTACAGAAGGAAAAAGGGTACGTTTGAGTGGACAGGATGTTGAGCGTGGTACTTTCTCTCACCGTCATGCGGTGATTACCCTTGAAGATTCCGAAGAAGAATATATCCCGCTGGCCAATCTATCGGATCAGCAGGCTCCATTTGATATTTACAATTCACACTTATCTGAGTACGGTGTACTAGGTTTTGAATATGGTTATGCCATGGCCAATCCAAATGCATTAACGATCTGGGAAGCACAGTTTGGAGATTTCTTTAATGGCGCTCAGATTGTGGTTGACCAGTATATTGCGAGTGCCGAGACCAAATGGCAGCGTGAAAATGGCCTGGTGATGTTATTGCCACATGGCTATGAAGGACAGGGACCTGAGCACTCTTCTGCAAGGATCGAGCGTTTTATGGAACTGTGTGCTGATTACAATATGCAGGTAGCTAACTGTACTACCCCGGCTAACTTCTTCCATGCCATCCGTCGTCAGTTTAAACGTGATTTCAGAAAGCCTTTAGTGGTGTTTACACCAAAAAGTTTATTGCGCCACCCGGCATGTGTATCGCCACTGGCAGACTTTACCGATGGTAAATTCAAAGAAGTTATTGATGATACCAATGTGAAAGCAAATGCTGTAAAACGCGTGCTGTTCTGCAGTGGAAAAATCTACTATGAACTGCTTGAGAAACAGCAGAAAGATAGTATCAAGGACGTAGCAATTGTGCGTGTAGAGCAATTGTACCCAACACCGCTTGCGCAAATGGAAGAGGTTTACAAAGGTTACAAAAATGCAACTGAAGCTGTCTGGGTTCAGGAAGAACCTGAAAACATGGGTGCATGGCCATACTTATTACGTAAGACCCGCAAAACAGTGTTTTCGGATATCGACGTGATCTCAAGAAAAGAAAGCAGCAGTACCGCTACTGGTTTTGCAAAACAACATGCAGATCAGCAGGCATTCATTCTGGCCAAGGCATTTGAAATGAAGATTACCGAAGCTGATAAGAAAATTGCTAAAAAATCAGTGAATAAAGTATTTAACGTAGATTAGAAAATATAATACATCAATTATGAGTCTAGAAATAAAAGTTCCGCCAGTAGGGGAGTCGATTACCGAAGTTGTGTTGTCCCGCTGGGTGAAAAATGATGGTGAGGCAGTGGAAATGGATGAAGTAATAGCCGAATTAGAATCTGATAAAGCAACTTTTGAGTTAACTGCTGAACAAGCCGGAACTTTGAAAATAGTGGCTGCCGAAGGCGATACACTGGCCATCGGAGCTGTAGTTTGTAGTATTGAAGATGGTGGCGCTGCCCCTAAAGCAGCTGCTCCGGCACCGGCTGAAGAAAAGGTTGCTGTAGCTGCCGATAAACAGGCTGCTGCACCTGTAGCAGAGAAATCTGGTAGCAGCTACGCTGCAGGAACACCTTCACCTGCCGCAGGAAAGATACTTGCTGAAAAAGGTGTTGATGCTGCCTCGGTAAATGGTTCTGGTGTTGACGGAAGGATTACTAAGGAAGATGCACTTAAAGCTGCTAAGCCTGCTGCTGCAGCTGCACCTGCTGCTAAACCTGCCGCTGTTTCAGCTCCTGCTGTTGCCGGATCGAGAAACGAACGCAGAGAGAAAATGACGCCACTGCGTAAAACTGTAGCCAAACGTTTGGTGGCCGTGAAAAATGAGACAGCAATGTTGACTACGTTTAACGAAGTAAACATGAAGCCGATCATGGACCTGCGTGGAAAATATAAAGATCAGTTCAAAGAAAAATATGGTGTTGGATTAGGTTTCATGAGCTTCTTCTCAAAAGCAGTTTGTGAGGCTATGAAAGATTTCCCTGCTGTAAATGCACGTATTGATGGTGATGCAGTGATTTTTAACGACTTCGTTGATATCTCTATCGCCGTTTCTGCACCTAAGGGTCTGGTTGTACCGATCATCAGAAACGCAGAAAGCATGAGCCTTGCTCAAATTGAGAAATCTGTGATTGAACTGGCAACTAAAGCGCGCGACAGCAAGTTGACGATTGAAGAAATGACTGGCGGAACATTCACTATCACCAACGGGGGTGTGTTTGGTTCAATGATGTCTACTCCTATTATCAATGCGCCACAGTCTGCAATTTTAGGAATGCACAACATTATTGAACGCCCTATCGCTGAAAAAGGTGAGGTGGTTGTACGTCCTATGATGTACCTGGCTTTATCTTATGATCACCGTATCATCGATGGCAGGGAGTCTGTTGGCTTCCTGGTAAGAGTTAAACAATTACTGGAAGATCCTGCACGTTTGCTGCTTGGTGTTTAAAATAACTATACTGAAAGTCCGTATTACCAAAGGTAGTACGGACTTTTTTTATGCGCTTTAATGTAGGTTAATCTTATTTTAATCCAATAGCCATCCCGGGGTCAAATATCCTGCTAAAGGTTGTTTTGATGCTAATTTGATTAATTTTGCCCGGTGAAAAATTGCTGCTTACTCGTCCTTTTACTTGCTTTTTGTACCATATCAACCCAGGCCCAGGATTATTCTACAGATACTCCTGATGACCTTGGCAAAAGTATCTTCGGAAACGAAGTGAAGAGAAATTTCTCCCGGAAAGGGGATTTCTACTTTCATTGGGGATATAACCATTCCTGGTATGGTAAAAGTGATATCAGGTTCCAGGGACCAGGATATGATTTCACCCTGAAAGATGTGGTGGCTCATGACAGGCAAAGTAAGCTCAGCTGGGATTATCTCAATCCGGGTCTGATCAGTGTTCCTCAGTACAATATCCGCTTCGGCTACTTTTTCGCAGACAACTGGAGTGTTTCTTTTGCCTGGGATCATATGAAGTATGTAGTGGACATCCCACAGACTGTTGCGATTACGGGTACTATTGAACCAAATATTTCTTCGCCGGCGGTTCCTACAGGAGCATTGGCAGGAACATACAATGGGCAAATGATAACGCTTACTCCTGAAGTGCTTACCTATGAGCATACTGATGGCTTCAACTATGCGAATATAGAACTGGAGCGTCACGATGACATCTGGGTTGCCCCTTCGAGAGAAACCTCACTTACCCTTGAAACCGGTGCTGGCGGTGGGATGATGGTGCCACGTTCTGATGTACGACTTTTCGGTCAGGGAAGGAACAACCACTGGAATGTTTCAGGTTACGGTTTCTCTGTCAAAGCAGGCCTCAAATTCTATATCAGTAAATTCCTGTATCTGCAGAACACGACAAAACTCGGTGCTACAAATCTGAAGAATGTACATACAACGGGGCATGATGATCTGGATAAGGCCAGTCAGAAGATCAGATATACTGAAAATCTGTGGGCACTTGGTTACCAGTTTTAGTTCCTGGTAACACTTCCCGATCCTATAATTGTCTTTTTTACTGTAGCATCACCGCTGTAGATCACGCTTCCTGAACCGCTGATCACTGCTTCTAGGTTTTGCGTGGCTTTAACATAAACATCTGCTGAGCCACTGATCTGCACAGAAACCTTGGCTGAGGCAAAGCCTTTTCCTTTGAAGCTTCCTGATCCGCTGATGGTAAGGTTTGCATCATCAGATTTACCAGACAGATTGATATTACCAGAGCCGCTGAGTACGCCGGTGTATGATTTTACATTGGCAGTAGCTTTGATACTTCCTGATCCGCTCAGCGTACAAACAAGATCAGCACCTGTAAGGGTGTTCGTTACTTCCAGATTTCCGGAACCGCTCATCGTTAATGAAGAAAGCTTTTTGGCGTTGATGTAAACAGTGATTTCCGGTTTGCGGTATCTGCGGGACCAATCGCTCCATTTGGTTTTTGGTTTGATGGTCAGCACGCCACTCAGCACTTCCGTCGTCAGTTCGGCAATGGCCTCCTGATCGCCCTCAAAACGTATGGATTCAGTACTTCCCAAAGTTACTTTGATATCCAGGGGGCCTCCGGCGGCGATGCCTTTAAAGTTACTTACTGTTCTTTCCTGCGGAGCAGGTTTGTTGCTTGCAGCACGGGCACTATAACTGAATACCAGGCAAGCCAGGAGTAAAATTGTAGTTAGTCTTTTCATCGTTAGTTTTAGGTTTAGTTGGGTTATGTACAGATAAGACGGTGGTTAGCCGCAATCGTTGCATATCAAATGATATTATTTTGTTTTGGTCAGGATATAAAAATCAGGATCTACTTTGAAGCTCGCATCAGTTACACCATCTACACTGATTTCTTTCCACTGCTGTGAAGGGTAGATGAGTGTAAATACATCTGGCTTTAATGAAACTTTTACAGGCATATCAAAGCCTTCTACTACATTGTCCCAGCGATACGAAAGCTTGTTTCCGGTAATCTGATAAGTCAGTACAGGAATCTTAATCGTTCTGAGGTACTGATCAAAAACCTTGTTCAATTTAAGCCCGCTTTTTTCGGAGATATAATTTTCTATCTGGGCTGTCGTAACTGTCTGATGATAAAATTGCTGGTTTAAGCCGCGTAAGATGGACCTGAATTTCTCATCATTGCCAATCAGCTGTCTGATCGTATGGATCATATTTGCGCCTTTAGGATACATATCTCCTGAGCCCTCTTTGTTCACATCATAAGAAGATATGACAGGAATATCATTGCGGATAATTTTCCTGATCCCCTGCACATATTCAGATGATGCTTTCTTACCATAATAGCTTTCCAGGAACAAAGGCTCTGAGTAGTTGGTGAAACTTTCATGTATCCACATATCAGCAACATCTTTATTGGTGATATTATTTCCGAACCACTCATGACCACTTTCATGTACGGTGATGAAGTCGAACTTTAGACCCCATCCACTGCCCGAAAGGTCTTTGCCCAGGTAGCCCTGCTTGAACTGATTTCCATAAGCTACAGCGCTCTGGTGTTCCATACCCAGATGCGGAGCCTGTACCAGCTTGTATCCATCTTCATAAAACGGGTAAGGGCCAAACCAGTGTTCAAAAGATTTGAGCATGCGTTTCACATCGGCATCCCAGTGCGGTTTTGCGAGGAGGCTATCTTGTTTGAGCGACCAGTAGTCGATGCTCAGGTTTCCTTTTTCTCCCTGGTACTGATCTGTCCAGTGTGCGTAGTCGCCAATGTAAAAAGTAACATCGTAATTGTTGATAGGATTGGCCACAAACCAGTTATACTGCTGATAACCGTCAGGCTTGTCTTTGATACTTCTCAGGCGCCCATTGGAGATCTCTTTTAATTCTTTAGGCACACTGATACTGATCATCATACTGTCTACCTCATCACTCAGGTGGTCCTTATTTGGCCACCATGAACTTGCTCCCAATCCTTCACAGGCAACGGAAGCCCATGGTTTACCGTTTTTATCTTTTGTAAAGATAAATCCACCATCCCAGGGTGCCTTCACGGCAATAATAGGCTTTCCTGAGTAATAAACCTTAAAGCTATCTTTTTTACCCTTTTTAATGGTAGCCGGGAACGTAACAAAGACGGCGTTAAATTCTCTGGTGTATGCCAGTTTTTTGCCTTTGTACTCAATCTTATCGACCTGCAGATTGCTGAAAAGGTCGAACTGAAGTTTTGTAAAGTCTGATACTGCAGTAAAATTAAAGGTATTACTGCCATCAATGCTGTGCTGATCTAAATCAATTTTCACATCAAGATGGTAATAGTTGATATCGTAACAACTGCGTAATGGACTGAGCTGTCCTCGTAAACTATCGGCACGGCTGAATGTATCTTTAGGCTGTAGTAATTGTGCCTGAGTGCTTAACATAGTGATGCAAAGCAGTGTAATGCTGTAAAATATTCTTTTCATCAAAGGGGGTAATTGATCTTAAAGGTTAAATATAAGGCTTGCATTTCTTTTTTATCGTAAGCTGATAAGATTTATATTTCATTTACCTTTATCGCGATAAATACTATATGCATGATGTCGCCTGATCAACAGCTTACAGGGAAGCCCCTGACAGCACAACATACCCAATGGTTATACCTCTTTATCGGTATTGCTGTTCTCGTCAATTTTACTGGTTTGTTCGTTCCGGTGATGGGACCGGACGGTGCTTTATACGGATCAATAGCTAAAAATATAGCACAACATAATAATTTTGCAGATTTGTATGTACAGGGGAAAGACTGGCTGGATAAGCCGCATTTTCCTTTTTGGGTCACGGCCGTTTTCTTCCAGGTCTTCGGAGTAGCTGCGTGGTCATATAAATTGCCGGGAATACTTTTTATGCTGCTCGGGGCATTTTATACCTATAGATTTGCGAAAGACCTGTATGGTAAACAAGTGGGACTCTGGGCAGCGCTGATTTTACTCACCGCCCAGCATATCCTCATCTGTACCATGGATGTACGTGCCGAGCCTTACCTGACGGGCCTGATCATTGGAAGTGTGTATCACTTCTATAAATCACTGGGAAAAAAATGGTTTCTCCACCTGGTAATGGCCTCTTTGTTTGCTGCCTGTGCAGTGATGACCAAGGGTATCTTTGCCCTGATTCCTATTGCCGGTGCCATCGGCGGTGATCTGCTGATCAGGAAGGACTGGAAGATGGTCTTCAACTTCCGCTGGCTGCTGGCTGCAATTCTGGTGCTCATTTTTATTCTGCCGGAGTTATATACACTCTATACACAATTTGATCTTCATCCTGAAAAGGTGGTGTTTGGGCACCAGAATAATTCGGGGCTCAGGTTTTTCTTTTGGGACAGTCAGTTTGGCCGTTTCTTTAATAATGGCCCCATCGTAAAATCCAAGGGCGACCCTACATTTTTCCTGCATACTATTCTCTGGGCATTTCTGCCCTGGTGCCTCCTGTTTTATACGGCACTGTACCAGTATTTCCGTAAACATGTCAGACAGCCAAAGCTTGCAGAGTGGTTCTGCGTTTCGGGTTCGCTGCTTACCTTACTGATATTCTCGGTCTCCAAGTTTCAGTTGCCATTTTATATCGTGATTGTATTTCCTTTCTTTTCGATTTTATGTGCACAATACCTGGTAAACCTGAAAATTGAAAGTTCAATAAAAGCTATCCGCATTACGCAGCTGATCGTCTGCAGTCTGATGGTATTGCTGGTCATTCTGTTACATTATTTCTTCCAGCCGGAAAATATTCCGCTGCTATGCTGGCTATTGCTGATCCTGGCTGTACTTTTATTTGTAGTGGTTAGCAAGACGGCTGCGAATGGCAGGTTCAGGATCTTTTTCCAGTGCTGCACAGTGGTCTTCTTCGTGAATATCTATTTCAACCTGGCTTATTACCCGGCGTTATTGAAGTACCAGGCCGACAGCGAAGCGGCTTTCTGGGTCAATGCCAATAACCCTGAACATCTACCCGTCGTCCAAACGCGCATCGGCTTTGGCTACGGACTGGATTTCTATTCGGATGCTCCCTTGTATTTCCTCCATCCGGGAGAGGAAAAGCTGTTGCCGCCAAAGCCTTATATCCTATATGGGGAGAAGGAATTTATTGATCAGTATGTTCCGGGAGGGGCGGCACTAAAGCCCCTGAAAACCTTTGATAATTACCGCATCAGCAGGCTCAAAGCAAAGTTTATCAACCATGCCACGAGAAAAGAAACCCTGTCTAAAACTGAATTTGTACTGATCCGATAACAGAATTGCAATAAACCTTTTTTGATGCTTTATTTGTTGGACGGTTTATTAACTTTGCTCAACAAAATTTTTCATATATGCAATACGACGTCGTTATTATTGGTTCTGGTCCTGGTGGTTATGTAAGCGCAATCAGATGTGCTCAATTAGGCTTAAAAACAGCGGTTATAGAAAAGTATAAAACTTTCGGAGGTACCTGCCTTAACGTAGGTTGTATCCCTTCAAAGGCATTGCTTGATTCTTCGGAACACTATCACAATGCTGCGCACACTTTCACTACTCACGGTATCGAGCTGAAAAACCTGAGCGTAAATATGCCACAGATGATTGCCCGTAAAAATGATGTGGTTGCTCAAAATACTGCAGGTATCACTTACCTGTTTAAAAAGAATAAAATTGACAGTTTCGAAGGGGTGGGATCTTTTGTGGATAAAAACACAATCAAGATCACTAAAACTGACGGAACTACTGAAAATATCACTGCAAAAAATGTGGTTATTGCTACAGGTTCAAAACCAACAGCACTGCCATTTTTGCCAATCGACAAAAAACGTATCATCACTTCTACTGAAGCGCTGAATATTACTGAAGTGCCAAAAACAATGGTTGTTATTGGTGGTGGTGTAATCGGTCTTGAGCTTGGATCAGTATATGCACGTTTGGGTACCAAAGTATCTGTAGTTGAATATTTACCTTCCCTGATTGCTACAATGGATGCTGGACTGGGCAAGGAACTGCAGCGTGTACTGAAAAAATCACTGGGTATGGAGTTCTTCATGGGACACAAAGTTACCGGTGCTGCTACCAAAGGTAAAACGGTTACTGTTTCTGCACAAAATGCCAAAGGCGAAGATGTGAAACTGGAAGCTGATTACTGCATTGTGGCTGTAGGTCGTACGGCATACACTGCTGGATTAGATCTGGAGGCTATCGGTATCAAAACTGAAGAGCGTGGTAATAAGATCCCTGTAAATGCACATCTTGAAACGTCTGTTCCGGGAGTATTTGCAATTGGTGATGTGATCACTGGTGCTATGCTTGCTCACAAAGCAGAAGATGAAGGGGTATATGTTGCGGAGTACATCGCAGGACAAAAACCACATATCAATTATAACCTGATTCCTGGAGTAGTGTATACCTGGCCTGAGGTAGCTTCGGTAGGTGCTACTGAAGAACAGTTAAAAGAAAAAGGAACTAAATACAAATCAGGATCTTTCCCTTTCAAAGCAAGTGGACGTGCCAAAGCAAGTATGGATACTGATGGTTTTGTGAAGGTACTGGCGGATGAGACTACGGACGAGATTTTGGGAATCCATATCATCGGACCACGTGCTGCTGATATGATTGCTGAAGCTGTTGTTGCTATGGAATACCGCGCTTCTGCTGAGGATATCGCAAGAATCTGTCATGCACACCCAACTTATACTGAGGCTTTAAAAGAAGCAGCAATGGCGGCTACTGCTAACAGGGCAATTCATATTTAATCTGTTGCATATCGCTTAAAGGAGTTTTTCCTGGCTTCGCTAAAAAAAGCATCATACTATATTCCGTCTGCATTAATTTGCTCCGCAAAAGAACGCTAGGACGTCATATAGTATGATGCTTTTTTTTTAGATGATCCTGTAGCGCGGTGGCATAGAAGACCCTTTAAAAAAAATAAAAGGTATACAGTAGGCGGCCTAGCGTTCTTTTGCGCAGCAAATTAATGCAGCCGTCCTACTATATACCTTTATTTTTTAAACACTGAAACCCTAAGCTAAATGTCTTATTCCGGTATCGGCTCCTGAATCCCCGTATCAGGATAAAGTTGTGCAAGGACTTTAGCCCCAAGCTTGATCAGCCTCAGATGTTCATCAATATGACCATGCTGCACTTCTGCATTGATGTATGGAATCTTATTCTGCATGGCATAGATCGAAAGTGAACCGTCATCTACAGCACCCTGCGACTGTAAAACGACATTAACGTTCTCCTTTTTAAGCAAATTAAAAATAGCTACTTCCGTAACCAGCAGCATATCATCATTATCCATCTGAAAGTTGATATGTACGGAATCGGCTGTGCTTTCCAGGTCATAGCCCTTTAAATAGCTGCTGATCCCAAATCCGCCATCGGCATTATTATGCAGTGTAAAGATATATCCTGCTTTCTTTGGGTTATAAGTATTAAGGATTGTTTTTCCGGCCTTTTCAAGCTCCTGAATCACATTATCATCCCAGATCCCATATTTCTGCAAACCTGCTTTGATACCCTTCAGTGTATAGATGCTGTTCGGGTCAGTCTGGTATTCTTCCTCATCATAGATGAATTTGTAATTCCTTACACCTCCGTACTGGCAGTCGACAATAGTTCCGCCATTATCATTGATGTAACGAAAGGCGGCCTTTACGCCAGTATCCTCATCATCATGTATAGCCAGGAAGTGAATATTCTGGTCACTGTATTTGTAATTTACAAGGTTGATATCAAGATCGCCCAAGGTGATATATGCACTATCGGTAGTCATACCTTCAAAAACCGGGGGATGCTGCGCTTTGGAGCTGAGAGCGAGGCAGCATAAAATTACTAAAGTTAAATATCTCAATGTCATATCACAAAAAGGATTTTTGAATATATGCAAAAAAGGAACCACAATTGCGGTTCCTTTTGATAATTCTTAAGATCTTTTAATGCTGATGATCTAAATCATATTCCTTCACTTCCTTGTGATCATAAGGCTGTACCATCAGTTCATCGATAGTGATGCCCTTTTTATTAAATCCAAGGCGATCCAGTATACGGTCAAAAATCTGGTACATTACAGGGACTACAATCAGGGTCAGGAACAATGAACTGAGCAAACCACCAATAATTACCCATGCAAGACCATTTTTCCATTCTGCACCTGCACCACCTGCCAGTGCAATCGGCAACATACCGATCACCATGGCGATCGTTGTCATCAAAATAGGGCGTAAACGCGCATGGTTGGCAAGGATCAGTGCTTCATGAGTAGTTTTCCCTTCAGCCTTCATCTGATTCGTGAAATCCACCAGGATAATCGCGTTCTTCGCTACCAGTCCGATCAGCATGATGAGTCCCAGGATGGTAAAGATATTTAATGCGTTATTTGTTAACGATAAGGCCAGCAATGCTCCGATTACCGATAGAGGGATAGAGAACATCACGACAAATGGATAAACAAAACTATCATACAGCGCCACCATAATCAGGTATACCAGGATGATGGAAGCCAGCAGCGCAATTCCGAGGGTTCCAAATCCGTCTCCCTGATTTTCAGCATCACCCGCCCAGACATAACTTACGCCTACAGGTTTTCTCAGCTTTCCGGATTTCTCCAGTTTGAGCAGCTCCTCCTGGAATTCAGCAACGATGGTACCTGTTGGGCGGCCGATCGACTGCGCACGCACGGATACCGAAGTACTTTTATCTCTGCGTTCCAGCTGACTTGGTCCGGCGCCTTCAGTGATCGCAGCGAACTGCGTCAGCTTAACCTGTTTGCCCTCGCTGTTCATAAAGATCAGGTTTCTCACGTCATCGATATTCTTACGGTTGAAATCCTGGTAACGGATATTGATATCGTACTCGTACTCACCTTTACGGAATTTACCATCGGTATTGCCACTAAATGCAGTCTGCATCGTCGCACCTACCGTTTGCAGGGTAAGTCCAAGGGCAGCCATCTTATCACGGTCTACCTGCACGTTGATCTCCGGGCTACCACTTTCTACAGAAAGCTTCAGCTCCGCAGAACCTTTGATTTTTGCCAGTACATCTTTTGCGCCTTCGGCATATTTCATTGCACTGTCCAGATCCGATCCCATTACAACCAGGTCGATAGGGGCATTCTCTGCGATACCCAGGATACTAATCGGAACCGTCTTTACTTTGGCACCCACCAGGTATTTGGATAACTCTCGACTTACCTTTGTAGCGTAGATACTCGAGTTATCTGCACGCTGATCACGTTCCACGAGTTTTACGTTGATCTCCGATTTGTAGGCTGTAGCCTGTGAAGCACCAAAGTCGCCACTCGATTGTCCCACCGTAGTAATCAGCTGGATAATCTCAGGTTTTTTTGATAAAAATGCTTCTGCTTTTTGAGTAATCAGGTTGGTCTGCTCAATGGAAGCATCTTTTGGCAGCTCCACCTGCACCAGGAATTCCCCTTTATCACTTTTAGGGAAAAATTCCGTTCCGATATATCCTGCAGGAATCAGACCACAGGAGCCAAAAAACATCACCAATACCAGCAGGATCGTTTTGCCTTTGTTGGCGAGCGACCACGTGAGGATGCTTGTGATCCAGATGGTGAACTTGCGCAGCTGTGCCTCAAACCAGAGGATGAATTTTCCGAAGATATTTTTACCTTCAATCCTTTCCAGTTTACCGAAACGGGAGGAAAGAAGAGGTACAATGGTAAATGAAGAGAACAGAGATAGCAGCGTGGCAATAATTACCACAACGCAGAACTGGCGCAAAATATTGGATACCAGACCAGTGCTGATCGCGATAGGGAAGAACACCACCACAATTACCAGCGTGATGGAAACCACCGTAAAGCCGATCTCGCTCGTTGCATCGTACGCTGCACGAACCTTGTTCTTACCCATCTCCATATGGCGGTAGATATTTTCCAGTACCACAATCGCATCATCCACCAGGATACCTACCACCAGTGATAATCCCAGCAGCGACATCAGGTTGAGCGTATAGCCCAGCAGGCTCATGCCGATAAAAGTTGCAATCAGGGACGCCGGGATCGATACCATGACGATCAGTGCATTCCTGATACTGTGCAGGAAGAACAGCATCACGAACGCTACCAGAATAATCGCCAGTACCAAATCGTGGATTACCGCATCGGCAGACTCCAGGGTAAAGATAGAGCTGTCGTTGGCAATAACGATCTTCAGGTCGTTCGCTTTATAGTCCTGCATCAGTTTCGCAATCGCCGTGTGTACCCCTTTACTCACTTCTACCGCATTGGCGTCAGATTGTTTGATGATCTGTACAGCAATCGCCCCTTTGCGGTCGATACGTGCCAGTTTTTCAACTTCTTCCTGTGCATCCCTTACATCGGCAATGTCGCCCAGGCGAATCTGGGCACCATCTTTACCCATACTCACCACCAGGTTGCGGAGTTCATCCACGTTTTTGTATTTACCCGACAAACGGATCAGGATGTCCTGCTCCTGTGTTTTTACGCTACCTGTAGGGAAATCCAGATTGGAAGTAAGGATAGATTGCTGCACCTGTGGTACAGACAGACCATAGCCCTGCAGTTTTCCGGCATCCAGCGATACCTGGATTTCTCTTTCCTGGCCACCTACAAGGTTCACCTGAGCTACCCCCGTCACCCTTGAGATGATTGGGGCAATACGTTTGTCGATCAGGTCATAAAATGCCGCATCATCCATCTTTGCCGAGGCAGACATCGTGATTACCGGAAGATCGTCCAGTGAAAACTTGTTTAATGACGGCGTTTTTACATCCGTTGGCAAGTCTGCCAGTATCGAGTTTACCTTACGCTGTGCCTCGTTGAGAGAAAGATCCACATTGGCCTTGTCATTCAGCGTAATTGTTACTACCGAAAGACTTTCGTAGGATACTGCATTCAGTTTTTTAATATTTTCCATCGAAGACACTGCATCTTCAATTTTCTTTGTCACCGTATTTTCTACTTCACTTGGAGAGGCTCCGGGATAGATCGTAGAGATAGACACTACATTATTGGAGAACTTGGGCAGCAACTCATAACTCAGAGAGAAGTAGCTCAATAACCCCATCAATGTCAGCACGGTAAACACCACGATAACCAGTGAAGGTCTTTTGATCGATATTTCTGTTAACTTCATAGTAGGTTATTTTATTGGTGCTACAGGACTTCCGTCTACTAAATTAATCTGCCCGCTCACGATTGCCGTTTCACCTTCTTTCAATCCTTCAATAATCTCCACCTGGTCGTTAATAGTTCTGCCGGCAATTACCTTACGGAGCTTCGCAGTGTTACCATTTTCAAGTACAAAGATCTGGTTGCTGCTTACACTACCTACAAATGCTCCGCGTGGAACAGTGATCGTTGCTGCCTGTGCAGGGAATTTGAAGATAGCCGTGCCGTACATTCCCGCCTTGATTGTATTTGCATGGTTATTCTCCACTTCGATTTCAATAGGGAAGTTTAGTGTACCATCCGCTTTAGGGGCGATGAAGGTGATCTTTCCGGAGAAGTTATCAGCAGGGAATACATTCGATTTGATCTGAACCTGATCGCCAACTTTAAGGCTGGCCACCTGGCTTTCATTCACGTTTACCTTTAACTTCAGTTTGGAAACGTCTACCAATTCAAACATCTGCGTGCCCTGTGCATTTACGAAGGCACCTACTTCGATATATCTTTTGTTGACGATCCCGTTGATCGGAGATTTAATATTGGCATCATTCACGCGGCGTGCAGAGCTCTGTAATCTCAAACGCGCATTTCTTACAGTAAGCCTTGCCTGGTCCAGCTGTTGTTGTGTAACCCCGCCAGTGCTGAAAGAGCTTTCATATCGTGCTGCATCCTTGATTGCATTATCCAATGTTGCCTGTGCCGTTTCACGGTCTGTATTGATAATCTCTGCGTCTATACGGGCAATCACCTGTCCTTTTTTTACACGGTCACCTTCATCCACATAAATCGCATTTACGCGTCCTGCGTTTTCAGATAAGAAATTGAGTTCCTGCTTAGCGGCAAAGTTGCCGTTTGCAGTAAAGTCCAAATCAACGGCTTCTTTTTTCACCTGAGCAATACGAACGCTGACGGCGCCGCCTCCCTGAGAAACCAATGCTGTTTGCGCGTCATTTTTCTTTTTGTTATTGTTCAGTACCCATGCGATAACACCGATAACAACTATAACCAGGATGACTGTTATAATTCCTCTTTTCATTTTAATAGTGATTTTATATTTCCGTTTGATTTGATTAATTGTATTTCGGCAATTTTATAATTTAATAATGCCTGAGTATAACTGTTCTGTGCCTCTGTCAGTGCATTTTCGGTGTCCAGAAGATCCGTCAATGCGGCAAGTCCGTTGTTATAATTGTTTTGGGTGCTGTTATATATCTCCTGGGCCAGATCCACGTTCTGGCGTTGGGTTTTGATCGTATTGATGTTATTCTTCAGCTGGATCTTCGCATTCTCGTAAGCCAGGTTGAGGGAGTTTGTCCTTTCCCTGATATCTTCATCGGCCTTCCTGATGTCAACATTCGCCTGGCGGATTCTTGAACGGGTGGCAAAACCATTGAATATAGGAACCCTCAGAGCAAGCCCAATCGCCGAAGCATTGTAGTAAAATGCTGATCCGCTTCTGCTGAAAAGGTCGAACTTATCACTCTGCCCTGTAACCGAGATGTTGCCCGTAAGAGACAGGCTGGGATAGTATTCTGCTGCATAAGCTTTGCGTTGCAAGGTGTATAAGTCCTTTTGTACATTCAGCAGGCGCATTTCTATCCTTCCGGAAGTGTTGATGGTATCAGCCATTTCAGGCAATGTTCCTATTTTCTTCAACTCATCCGGTGGGATGTTCACAGCAGTTGATACAGGCATTCCCATCGAAAACTTAAGCTGGTTTTCCAGTTGCACTACCGCATTGATCGTCTGCTCACGCTGTGTTTGCAGGTTCGTCAGGTTAACCTTGATACGGTCTACATCGATTTTCTTAGCCAGTCCGTTTGAGTATTGGTTTGTAATGATCTTTTCTACCACCTTAACATTCTTGATGTTAGTGTCGATCACATTCAGCTGCTGTCTGCTCACCAGCACCTGGTAATAATTATTGGCAACCAGTTCAATGATCTGTTCATCAGTAAATTCCGCATTGAGATTGTAATAGCTTTCGCTCGTCTTTGCGGCTTTGAGCCCCGTGAATACAGTCTGGTTAAATAATTTCTGGTCCAGCTGTACACCTGCGTTATTGTTCCATTTTCTTCCGAGCTGGAAAGACTGGTCGCCCACCACCAATTGACCGATTATCGGGTTGTAAGTCAGCGATGCATTTCCGGTAAGTTGTGGCAATGCTTCTGCACGGACTTCCTGGGTCTTATACTTACCACGATCGATGTCGAGTCTCGACTTCCTTGCAGTTGCGTTATTTTCAATCGCAAAATTCAGCGCATCTTTGAGTGTCAGCGGCTGTTGGGCATTCACGATGGTGGACACCAACATGCACAGCCATAAGATGGGTATTGATTTTACTGGTTTAATCATAATCTGGTTTTTCTGGTATGGGAGCTGGTTAGTTTTTGAGTCCTTTGATAAATATTTTTGACAGGCTGACCTGCTTTTCCTTCATAAGTTTGAGCTCTTTTTTACCGGGAAAGAGCTCCTTGTTGCCATGCATAATACAGAGTGAAGTCAGACCTGATTGTGTAGCCAGGTAAAGCTCTGCGAGTTTAGGGATATCTTCCTGTGCCGCGATTTCATTTTTGGCTACCGCCGTTTCAAATACACTTTCATGAAACTTCAGGTTTCTTGCCATCATGGTTTCAAGATAGTTCTTCAATTCTACGGAACTCAGCGATGAATCCGGATTACCATAGGAAAGATGCAGCATATAGTAGCGCAGAAAGAATTTATGCTTGATCTCAATGATGTTCAGCAGGGTAGTTTCTAAGGGCGTTCCCTGTTTCTGGTCTTTATACAATACGTTGAAATAATCATCGAAGATCTTTTCCATGACACCCAGGATAAGGCTCGTTTTGTCAGGAAAGTAATAGTACAGTGAAGGCTTGGATACAGAAAGATCTTCTGCAATTTCATTCATTGTTGTTTTGTTAATTCCGAAATGGATAAAACGTTTAATCGCTCCTTCTATAATCAGTTCCCTCTTTTTATCAGTTTCTAACATTCTACTTTTTTACCTTTTGACTTTATTGATTCTATAGTCAAAAATATAGCAAGCATTCTGCATAAAAAAACTTCATCCCCGATATCGGGGATATCAACAGTTAAATGACAATTCTATGACCTATTAACTGGCTTTAAACCAGCTAAAAAGATTTCTGCGAATCGTTTTTCCTTGAGAAAGATAAGTTTAAATTCTTCTTTGCCGGGGAAGAGATGTTTGGCGCGTTTGAGGATATTGAAATGAATACCAGATACTGCTTCTACAAATATTTCCGTAGTAAACGGGATGTCCTGTACTGCCAGTTCGCCCGACTGATTGCCTTTACTGAGCAGTTCTGTGATGATCTTGAGTTCGAAGGCTCTGGCGCGCGTGAACTTCTCATAAAGTGCTTCAGGAAGCTCCGGACCAATCATTTGTGTAAATTCTATCAGCTTGTAATACTTCTGAATAAAGGCCTGTCTTTTCTGGAGCAGTATCAGAATCCCTTCAGTAGCGGTAGATGTTTTATCAACCGACTTGATCAGGTCTCTGCTCAGCGTATGCATCATGTTTTCAATTACGCTCACATACAAGCTCAGTTTATCAGGGAAATAGTAATAAAGCAAGGCTTTTGAAAAGGAGATGTCTTTTGCGATCTCGGTCATCGTAGTTTTTGCCAGTCCGTAATGAGCGAAACGTTTTAGTGCGGCATCTATGATCAAAAGTCTTTTTTTATCTTGATTTTCCATGTTAATCAGGCTTGCTTTTTTGCAATTGGGGTAACGGCTTAAATAAGGTTATAATCGAACGTAAAATATGCAAAATTATTAAATATTTCACTTAACAAGTTTATTACAAGGTATAACATTTACTATGAGACGATAATAAAAAAAATCCGTCTGAATATCTCTACATTTGCCGCAAACAACCATTTGCCCAATATGTATTTACTAAAGGAAAATATCTCCCTGCAACCCTACAACACTTTTGGTATCGATGTGATAGCACGTTTCTTTGCCGAGATATTCACTGAAGAAGACTTGCGTGAGCTGAGCCTGCTCCCTGTTTTCACAGAGAATAGATTGTTGGTTCTTGGCGGTGGCAGTAATATGCTTTTCACAAAGGATTACGAAGGACTGGTGTTAAAGCTGAGTATCCCCGGGATCTCTGCGGCAAGGTCGGCAGAGAATGAGGACCAGGTAATGGTCACTGCCGGTGCGGGAATTGTCTGGAACGACCTGGTAAATTACTGTGTTGAACAGGATTTTGCCGGACTGGAGAATATGAGCCTGATCCCGGGAACGGTGGGGGCTTCACCGATCCAGAATATCGGGGCTTATGGTGTAGAACTTAAAGATGTATTTGAATCCTGCAGGGCTTTTGAAATTGCTACCGGCACTATCAGGAAGTTTGAATTTGCAGATTGCCATTTCGCTTACCGCGATAGTATCTTTAAAAATGAACTGAAAGGACAGTACGTAATCACTGAAGTAACCTTCAGATTAAATACACAGGCCAGAATTAATACCCAATACGGAGCTATTCAGGCTGTGCTTGCAGACAGGGGCATCAGACGGCCAACGATTGCTGACATTTCTAAAGTGGTGTCTGAAATCAGGGTGAGTAAATTGCCGGATCCTTCAACCATCGGCAATGCCGGTAGTTTCTTTAAGAACCCGGTGATTGAGAAAGCACAATATGAATCTATTCTCAAAACTTTTCCGGACCTGATCAGTTATCCTGTAGGAAAAGAAAAGGTAAAACTAGCTGCGGGATGGCTCATTGAGTCATGTGGTTTTAAAGGTATTGCAGAAGGCAATACAGGTACATGGAAGAACCAGGCGCTGGTACTGGTGAATCATGGACAGGCCACAGGGGCTGAAGTGTATAGTTTTTCGGAAAAGATTATAGACACTGTAGAAGCTAAGTTTGGCGTCAAATTAGAGCGTGAGGTAAATATTTTGTGACAATCAGTCGTGTGTTAAACCTAAACCTGCATTTTTTTTCCTGAACCTCTGAATTGCTTTTTTGGTACATATGTTGCATTAAGGTTATTAAGCAAGATTAAATAAACAGACAACGCCACTCTATCACGCTGTTTATTTGCTCTTTAACCTTAAAAACTTAAAAGACTATGACAAAAAATGAATTTAACCTCCAGCTCCATAACCATTCGGTTTCTTTGCAGTCATTCGCTTTAAATTTTACTAAAGATATTGAAGATGCTAACGATCTTGTTCAGGATACGATGCTTAAAGCTGTAACTTATTACGGTAAATTTAAAGAAGGTACAAATCTAAAGGGATGGTTGTTTACCATCATGAAAAACACTTTCATCAACAATTACAGACGACTGGTTAAAACAAATGCACTGATTACAAAATCTGAAGATATCTCATCTGCAAATCTTCATTACAGTGCTACAAAAAATACAAGTGACAGTAAATTCGTTATCGGAGACATCAATAAGGCTTTGGCAACACTGCAACCAGAATACCATGTTCCTTTTGTAAAATACTTTGAAGGGTATAAATATCATGAGATTGCAGATATGCTGGATATTCCCATTGGGACTGTTAAAACAAGAATCCACGTAGCACGTCAGATACTAAAAAAATATCTGAAGACGTATTCTAAAGAAATTCTGGGAACTGAGATCGTTTAATAACCGGCTCAACCCTTTGAAAAGCGATTGATCGTAAAGATCAGTCGCTTTTTTTTTTGCTGATGCTGTCGTTTGAATCCGGGTTCAAAAGTTTATTTTTGGCAATTCATATATAAAAAATTGCGATGAATTACACCTACCTGCTCGTTAACCTGGGTTTATTACTGTTTTCGGGTTTAGTATTTTCAAACAGGCAAATTAATTTTGCAGGTCAGAGTAAATTTATCATTCTCGCCGTTTTAATCAACGTCTTTGCTTTTTCGGTGCCTACAGAATTTCTCACACAGCTAAAGGTCATTGTGTTTAATCCGCCTTACCTGAGCGGGATGACTTTGTGGGAGCTACCTATAGAAGAGCTGCTCTTATCTCTGCTGCTTCCCTTAAGCGGCATTGCTATCTACCTCTTCCTGAATATGCGTTATAAGGACAATTCATTGGAAAAATACAGTCTTGCCCTCAGTAATATGCTGCTGGGCGTATGCATTGCCATGCTGTACTTTGGTCACCAGAAATTATATACACTCTTTACTTTTTCTATCCTGCTGGTATTCCTGCTCTATATAGAATATGTGAACAAGATCAGGTTTATGTATAAGTTTTACCGTGCCTTTCTTGTGTCGCTCCTGCTGTTTTATACGGTTTACGGCATATTAACGTCTATCCCGGTTATTCAGTATACCACCGAGGAAACGCTGAATTTCAACTTCTCACATATTCCTTTTGAAAGCCATTTCTATTATATGTCGATGTTGCTGCTGAGCATTTATCTTTATGAACTGTTCAAAAGCAGAGCGCGTAACTAATGGATTTACCAGAATATACCAAACAGCAGCTGGCCTTACGCAACGGGCAGGATAAACCGCAGATCTGGGTTGCCTACAAAGGGTTCATCTATGATGTCGGAGAAAGCAGGTTATGGAGGAACGGCAAACATTATGAGCACTGGGCAGGGCAGGACCTTACAGATGAATTGGCAGATGCCCCGCATACCGAAGCTGTTTTTGAAAAGTTTAAGCCGGTTGGGAAACTGAGGTGATAAAAAAACGGCAGTACTTTTTAGAGAACTGCCGTTTTTGTATAGTGATATTACTGACTAAGCTTCGATAGCGAAGGAGCTCAGGTTTACAAATTGCTGTACACGTTTGGCAACTTCATCTTCACTAAGGTTAACGATCTTTTCTGTACCAAATTTCTCCACACAGAATGAAGCCAGCGCTGAACCAAAGATGATTGCATTTTTCATGTTGTTGAAGTTTACAGTACCAACTTTTGCCAGGTAACCGATAAATCCACCTGCAAAGGTATCACCTGCACCTGTCGGGTCAAAAACCTCTGCCAGCGGAAGTGCAGGAGCAGAGAATATTTTATCCTCGTGGAATAATAAAGCCCCATGTTCACCTTTTTTGATGATCAGGTATTTAGGACCCATAGTAAGGATTTTCTTGGATGCTTTCACTAAAGAGTACTCACCTGACAGCTGTCTTGCTTCTTCGTCGTTAATGGTCAGTACATCTACCAGCTTAAGCGTTTCCAGCAGATCATCCATTGCCACGTCCATCCAGAAGTTCATGGTATCCAGAACAACCAGCTTAGGCCTGTTTTTAAGACGTTTGATCACTGTTTGCTGGATCTGTGGAGTAAGGTTGCCCAGCATCAGGTATTCGCAGTCCTGGTAGCTCTCAGGGATAATCGGATCAAAGTCGGCCAGTACATTCAGTTCCGTTACCAGGGTATCCCTGCTGTTCATATCATTGTGATATTTTCCCGACCAGAAGAAAGATTTCTCACCTTCTTTGATTTGTAAGCCTTCTGTATCGATACCGTGAGTAGTAAAGGTATCAATGTCGTCCTGATGGAAGTCATCACCTACTACACCTACAATTTTTACCTTTTTATAGAAGTAAGATGCAGCTAAACTTGCATAGGTAGCAGCGCCACCAACGATTTTATCAGTCTTTCCGAAGGGTGTTTCAATAGCGTCAAATGCTACAGTCCCTATGATTATCAGGCTCATATGTTTTATTTTAAATTTTTTTCAATATTTTTCGTTACAAATATTGCATAAATAATTTAAAAGCCCTAATATTGCATTCCCAAATCGGACGACACTTTATGTTCTTTATTAAAGCTGAAAGCCATTTTAAGGGATAACCAGAGTACTCCTTCTTAGCTCAGCTGGTTAGAGCATCTGACTGTTAATCAGAGGGTCGCTGGTTCGAGCCCAGCAGAGGGAGCAGAAAAAAAAGCCTTACCATGTCCGGTAAGGCTTTTTCTGTTTTCAGATCTCTTTTAATTTTTATTGCCAGGCAACACCGAATAGTTTGTATCCAACCTCTGTACGCAAAAATTCATAATGCTCCTGCTTAGGGTTGCCGCCCTTCACCTGAATAGTAGTAATGACTTCGAAAACCGGGTACCGGGCTTCATTAGGCTCATCACAATCGGTATAATACGGTCTAAATTCTTTGCTGGTTTGTATAAATGGGTTTAGTCTGGAAGGGAAGATCACCGTTTCAATTGCCCTGCTTTGAATCGCCTTCAATTTTATTTTCATCACATCAGCATATTTAGTCCTGAACGTGTTTTTTGCATAGGATTTTTCTTTCCCTCTTCTGCTCATACTTTCTACTCTGACCTTATCATACAGCACAAGCTTGCCTGCAATTGCTCCCGGCAGGAAGCAACCATAGAACCAGTTATTAAACTCCGCTTCGTAATTTAATATGGAGTAATACTGTCCATCAATGGTTTTGAACGAGGTGTAACCCTTCACAGCAGAAGGCGATTTACAGAGTTTAGCTGAGTACCAGTTTAAGTTTCGTATGAGGTCATCGTCGAGATGATCTGCCACTATTCGTCCGGTACTGTCAATTATTGCAGTAACCCCATCCCACATCCAATGTTCACACTTTCCGCGCTCATAAGGTTTACCATCCAGGCAAACACGCTTTGCATCATGCATAACCAGCGCCAGACCATTATAAAATGGCCTGGCGTCATTAAATTTCGCTGGTATTACCACCTGTCCGCGGCTGCCAAGGAAACCTACCTTGTCTGTGATAGGGTCATGGAATCTGATTTTTCCTTCCTGCTCACAATCATAGGTCATATCGAACACATATATGCTATCCAGTCTAACCTTTTTCCCGCTCTTCAAGCGGTAGTGAGTACCTGATGGGTTTACCTGAGCAACAGATGACGATACCACCATTGCCAGATACAAGAATAAAATAAACAGAAGGAATTTAGGACTCATGGCAGGTTGATTAAAAATCAAATTTACCTTCAAATAGTTTGCCGACAACAGGCAGTGGTTTAATGGCTTCATTTGATGCAGCGATCACACCCATCAGCAATAGGATGATCGTGAGCAGACCAATGACCATAGAAACCACGCTGATCGCAGGAATCACCATCACCAGGACAGAGACTATAACACTGAGAACAATGGAAAGAATGATCAGTCCCAGCGACTGGCCAAGGTGATATTTTACCAGGGGACTTTTTACAGGGCTTTTTTTGTATTCCAGGTAGGAAACTATCCAGCCGATAATTGTGATGTAGCCGATCATGGCCATGCTTTTGTTTGACATATGCTTTAGTTTTTGTTGTAAATGATAAAACGAAAGTATTGCCGGGAAGCCGGAAGACAAAAAAATCGGCGCCTACAAGCTATCTACAACTTCTTGCTCATGCATCTACAAAATGTCTACAAAACGATAGTAACTATTTGATTATTAAGTTATTTTTATCGGCTTTCAAAGCGATAAGTTGTAACAAGCTGATAAAATGATATTTTTACCATTATGCCATTAAAAAAGTGTCTTCCGGTATTCCTGTTTTTATTGATCTGGCTTATCATTTCCCCTGAGGCCTTTGCGCAGTCCTTAATTATTGATTCATTGAGCAAGGAACTGAAATTTGCCACCGGTAAAGAAAAGCCTATCATCATGGCCGAGCTTGCCCGCGCAAATTTTGAGAAGGATATCAAAAAATCACTGCGCATATGCCAGGATGCGATCACTATGGCGCAGAAACATCATGATAAAGATGCAGAAGCCTTTTGTTATGCCTCGATGGCACATTTGCTCGTGCAGCAAAACCAGGAACAGCGTGCGGAGAAATATTTGGATAGTGCAGTAATGAAAGTAGACCGCAATACAGCGCCGGCAATTGCATCTTTTGTCTGGTTTCGGAAAGGATGGCTGGAAGTAGTGCAGGGCAATAATGATAAAGCGATGTCGGCCTTATTAAAAGCTGATCAGCTGATCAAAGACACAGACAACAGGCGGGCAATCAATTATAAGGTGCTGATCAATCATTATATGGCCAGTATCTATGCGTACGGCAGCGATACGCTTAAGCAACATAAATATGCGATTGCCTGTCTTGCGGCCGCCCGCCGGAGTATTTTTGCAGACGACATGCAAACGGGGTACATGACAGTTGCACATAGTTTCTTCTCGGCTTTTGAAAAAGATATGAGCAAGCATAGTTTGCTGGATTCTTCGCTTGCCTACCACCGCAGAGCCCTCAACTTTTACTCGAGCAACAAAGAAAGGATCTTATTGCAAAGCAATGCTTCGGTCACTGCTTTAAATATGGCGAACAGCTATTTCAAGTACTATCCGCCCTCATTCAGGGACAGCAGTTTCAAATATGTGAACCTCGCGCTCAAAATTGCACGGACTACGAACGGACGCGAGGTAATTGCTAACGGATATGGTATCCTCAGCGAGTATGCCCTGCGTGATAAGGATTTTAAAAGAGCAGAAGAATACCTGAGCCTGGGAATTGCAGAACTGGCGACACTATCAAATGGTGTAGACATCACCAGGTCGCGGATGATGCTTGGACTGGCAAATATTGCCGAGAGCAGCGGAGATCTTAAAAAAGCACTGACTTATTACAAGCAGTACAATGCCTATCATGACAAAGTCTTTGATGTGCAGAAGTTAGCCGTGACACAGCAGCTGGAAGAGCAATATCATGCGTCACAACGCGAGAATGAGATTGCAAGACTCAAAGAACGCAACGACTACAACAGAAGATTAAACTGGCTGTATGTACTGATAGGTTCTACAGGTATCATCTCCCTGGGCTTCCTGCTCAGCTCTTATCACTACAAACTGAAAGCCTCCCAGCAGGAGCAGAAGATGGCCAACCAGGAAAGAGAAGAAGCCGAACTGCTGGCGAAATTACAGCAGGCAGATGCCACACGCCTGATGCTGGAGAAACAGGAGGCTGAACTCAAAGCCGCGTTAAAAGAGGAGGAAAGTGCCCGCCTGCAGGCCCAGCAGGAACTGCTGCAGGACCGGACCGACTGGCTGGAAAAAGCGTTGCTTGCCGGAACGCTGAAAATCGAAGAAAAAAATACCATCCTGGAGATGCTCAAACAGAAGGCCAGTCAGGCAGACTCTCCGGTCATAGCCCGCCAGATTGGCCGCATTGTTAATCAGAACCTGCGGATGGACAAGAACTCTGAAGAGTTAAAATCTATAGCCGATATACATCCCGGATTTTTCAGAGCCCTGCAAAACAGTGCCGGAAATACGCTGACAAGATTGGATCTCAAATATTGCTCCTACATCGCTATGGGTCTGGAAAACAAAGATATCGCCATACGACTTGGTGTTGAACCAAAGAGCATCCGTATGACGCGCTACCGCCTCAAGCAAAAACTCAACCTCAGCAAAACAGATAATCTGGATCAGTTTATCAAAACTAGCGGAGAAAATTGAGACGAATACACAAAAGGTTGAACAGTAAATAAGAAACTCATTCGTTTATTTTGGATTTACCATTGGTGGCAATAACATGATCGTACGCGATTATACATTGTCATGAATTTTATCAACCAAATATAATCCAAACGTATGAATAAAATTTTTACGCCTATTAAACACAGGAGGAGTCTGAAATCTGTAAAACAAAGCGTCTCTGTGACTGCCTTGATTTCAGGTGTTCTCTTCACTGTTATCCTGCCGGGTAAAGCCTGGTCCGCAGAATGGTCCGGAACTCACATCGCAAAACACAGCCTGGCCCTGCAGCAAATTGAAGAGGTTAAAGGTAAAGTTGCTGACGCCAAAGGTGCTCCGCTGCCAGGGGTTTCTGTTAAAGTTAAGGGTACCAATATCGCGTCCGTAACAGATCAAAACGGAAACTTCAGAATCAGGGTAGCAGATAAAAATGTAATCCTGACATTCAGCTATACAGGATTTGTTACGCAGGAGAAAGACCTCAGTGCCGGCCTGGAGCTTAACGTTGTACTTGCCGAAGACAATAAAAACCTGACAGAGGTGGTTGTGGTTGGCTACGGTCAGCAGAAAAAAGCTACTGTTACCGGAGCTATCGCGCGAGCAAACCTCGAAGCTTTCAGGGATGCCCCAAATACGAATATCGGACAATCCTTACAAGGGGCTGTTGCAGGTTTGAACGTAGGGCCGGTTACACAAGCCGGAAGCACGCCAACAATCAGGGTAAGGGGTCAGAATACCCTGGGCGGAAATCAGAGTGCGCTGATCATCCTTGACGGGATTCAGTATAACGGTAACCTTTCGGCTATCAACCCTGATGATATCGAATCAATTGACGTATTAAAGGATGCGAGTTCAACAGCAGTTTATGGTGCCCAGGCCGCAAACGGGGTGTTATTGGTCACCAGCCGCAAGGGTAAAGGTGAACCAAGAATCAATTTTACCACTTCTTATGCTACACAAACACCTTCATCCGATCTGCGACCAATGAACCGTGCCGAATACCTTGAATACGTAAAAGCACTCGATCTTACTAAGTCTTATACCAATCCTAACTATGTACAACCAGACATCACGGTTATTGCTGATGGCGGTGTAAAGAATGCAAACGGACTTTTACCTAATGATTTTAACTGGTTTGATCAGGGAACTAAGAGGGGATATATCAATGAATATGGCCTCAGTGTGTCGGGAGCTTCAGATAAAATCAATTACCTGATTTCTGCAAACTATACCAATCAGTCTAATTTTATAAAAAATGATCTGTTTAAGCGCAAGAGCGCAAGGGCAAACATCGAAGGAAAAGTGACTGACTGGCTAACTGTTGGTGTACAGACTTTTGCCGCATTTAATAACGAAGATGGAGCAGAACCTGACAAAACTACATTGTTTAGAACTTCACCGCTGCTGGTGCCTTATGATGCAAATGGCAACGTAATTGTTCAGCCATACAGTACTTCACAGGATATCAATCCTTTTAGTAATTCTGATATAGATAACTTCGAAAGGCATAATTTCTACTTTGCAAACCTCTATTCGCAGATAAACTTTCCATTTTTGGAGGGCCTATCATACCGGGTAAATTTTGGTAACAATGGGCGGACAGATAATATATATATCGCTAATCCTTACGGAGCCAGCCAGACCGGAAGTGCATCTAAAAGTACAGAACAGTACTATGATTATACCCTGGATAATATCCTGACTTTTAACCGCAAGATCAATAAACATGGTATTACAGCAACCTTACTTTACGGCTCAATTGATCGTAGGGACGAAAAAACTGTCGCCAATGCTACGGGCTTTACGCGTTTAACTCTTGGATATAATAACCTTGGCCTCGGAGCGGTGCAGACTACAGCATCTGATGGATACCGCGAAAGTCTAAACTACCAGATGGCCCGTATCAACTATACTTTCGACGACAGATACATCTTTACCGGTACAGTAAGACGTGACGGGTTCTCGGCCTTTGCCGAAAACAATAAATACGCAGTATTCCCATCAGCATCCTTAGGCTGGATTGTTACGGATGAATCTTTCTTTAAAGTGCCTGCAGTACAATATCTTAAAATACGTGCTGGATATGGTGTCAGTGGAAATCAGGTGCAACGCTATCGTTCCCTGGACCAGGTGGCAGCCAGCGGTTACAATTATATATTTGGTGATGGAAACTCCAATACGCAGTTTGGGCAGCGCCTCAGAAATCTGGGCAACCCAAACCTGCGTTGGGAGAAAACAAGGGAGCTCAACGTGGGTGCCGACTTTACCTTATTTAAAGGAAGGCTGAGCGGTGCGTTGGATGTGTATTCCCGCCAAACTAAAGACCTGCTCTTCAATGTTAACATTCCAAGTGTTACCGGATTTGAAACCATTACCAGCAATATTGGTGGTGTATCAAACAAAGGTATAGAACTCACGCTGACCTCTACAAACATCAACAGAGGAGGTTTCAGATGGAACACGACCTTCAACTTCTCGAGAAATGTGAACAAAATCACTGAATTGCTTGGTAACGGAGATTTGATAAACAGTAATTTATTTATCGGTCACTCTATCAACAGTTTCTATGATTACCGATATAACGGTATTTATAACATCGGAGAAACGATCCCGGCAGGATATTATCCTGGTACACGCAGGGTGATAGATACCAATGGTGATGGGGTTGTTAACACGCAGGACAGGGTGATTGTAGGTTCTGCAGACCCGGCATTTCGTTTCAGCGTGCTGAACTCATTTGATTATAAAAACTTCACCTTTAGTTTTTTTATCAACTCTGTACAGGGTGGGGGCAGTGGATACCTTGGGGATAATTCACAATCACTCATCCTCAATGATAACAATATCCGATGGAATAATATAGCTGGTATCGACTGGTGGTCGCCAACGAACCCGAACGGAGAATATCCAAGGTCACAAGTTTCGCCAACATTCAATCCACGCTATTTTAAATCCCGCAGTTTTGTTCGTCTGCAGGACATTACATTGAGCTATAAATTTCCAGAGCCACTGCTCAAATCTATGCGCATGAAGGGATTGAGCATCTTCGCCAGTGGCAAGAACCTGGTCACCTGGACCGACTGGAAAGGTTGGGATCCTGAGATTGCTGACGGCGGTCTGAATATGGGTGCCAGACCTTTGCTCAAAGGTGTTTCAATTGGTCTAAACGCAACATTTTAATATTACGTCATGAAGAAGTTATTAGCTATATTAATTATACTTACACTCGGTACCGCTTCCTGCAAAAAGGATTTTCTGACCGAAAAACCAATTTCATTCCTCAGCGGATCAAATGCTTTTATTACCTATAAAGATTTTACAGCCTCTGTAATAGATCTCTATGTACTTACCCGTGCTGAATTTTACAGTGCCAACGAAAGCCGGCCTTTTGATTACATCTACGGAACGGATCTCGTATTTGACGGCGAACCGGGAACAGACAGGCATACCAATATGATTGCTGCCTATAATCCCACAGGAAATATTGCCAGTGATCACTGGAGGAGACTCTTCAAAATTGTCGCCGAAACCAATACGATTCTGGCGCGTATGCCACAATCTGAGCTAACGGATGCACAAAAAACATTGATTGAAGCCCATGCCAGATTCTTCAGGGGACTGGCCTACCGTACATTAACTTACCTGTATGGAGGAGTACCACTGTCTCTGGAAGAAGTGACTTCACCAAAAACGGATTATGTGCGTGCAACTAAGGAAGCATGTCTTAACCAGGTAATTACAGACCTCACTTTTGCAGTGACCAACCTTCCTGCGATCACTGCGGTGCGCGATGGGGAAATCAGTAATGTAGCCGCTTCTCATCTGCTCGCCGAGGTTTACCTGGCGGCAGGCAAGTACCAGGAAGCTGTTGATGCCGCCACAACGGTCATCGGCAATGCCAACTTGGGTCTAATGAGAACCCGTTTCGGATCTAGGTCTACCGTTACGCCGGGCGATGTCTACTGGGATCTTTTCCAGCAGAAAAACCAGAACAGAACTACCTATGGTAATAGAGAAGGTATCCTGGTGGTGCAGTTTGAAACCGATGTGATCGGCGGTGGTGTACTATCCACT
This sequence comes from Pedobacter sp. MC2016-15, assembly GCF_026239695.1. Classification (GTDB taxonomy): domain Bacteria; phylum Bacteroidota; class Bacteroidia; order Sphingobacteriales; family Sphingobacteriaceae; genus Pedobacter. The sequence continues at coordinate 235,456 of NZ_JAPIVS010000007.1, forward strand.
AACAGAGATTCCAGTTATATGCTGGAAAGACACCATGCACCTTCAGTACGTGATATTTTTGTGAACTCAGCGGGTACGACTACCAATGTCCCTACTTTCCTGTGGCCGAATAATGATTATTCTGGTGGCAGAGGTATCGGATGGGCAGTATCTACAAGTTACTTTATGAATGATATCTGGCAGAGTGATTTCAGAAATGATATCCGTAATGCGAACCATAACTTTGTGCGTGATTATACCTGCAATAACAGGGCCTCAGATATGTTCGGTAAGGTCATCTCCACCTCCAATCCTCCAAGAGGAATCACGGTTCCTTCACGTGCTTTCTATGCTTACCAGAGTAAAGCAACCACACCTTTTGATCATCCTACACAGTTGATTCAGGATGCCGCAACGGGCCTGCTCAAACCTGCCGCAGGTGCCACATTCACTGATCAGTACCTGTTCAGGCTGGCAGAAACTTACCTGATCCGTGCAGAAGCGTATATGCGCCTCAACAATCTGGGCAATGCTGCAGCGGATATCAATGTGATCCGTACAAGGGCTAATGCTACACCAGTGCTGCCTGCCAATGTGAATATCGACTACATCCTCGATGAGAGAATGCGCGAGCTGGGTGTGGAAGAAAAAAGGCGACTGACGCTGGGACGTTTAGGATTGCTGTACGACCGTGTGAAAAAATGTAACCCTTACTATAAAGATATGCTGCCGACCTATAACCTTTGGCCAATCCCTGCGGGAGAGATCGAGAGGAATAAGGACGTAGTATTAACACAAAACCCAGGCTACTAATGAAAGTTAACTTCTGTTTCCTCTTTTTGTTTATGCTGACATTTTCTGCGGTTGCGCAGCAAAAAAATCAGTCCACATTCACCAACCCGATTTTACCATCGGGGGCCGATCCATGGATCATTCATAAGGATGGCTATTACTATTATGCCAATGCTTCGGGAAATGGTTTGGCGCTGAGGAAAACGAAAAACATTACCGACCTGCGCAATGCGCCTGTAAAGAAGGTGTGGACAGCGCCGGCGACAGGCCTGTACTCCAAAAACATATGGGCGCCGGAAATTCACTTCCTGCAGGGCAAATGGTACATGTACTTTGCTGCTGATGACGGCAGGAATGATAACCATAGGATGTATGTCATCGAGAATGCCTCTAAAGATCCTATGCAGGGCGAATGGATTTTTAAAGGACAAATCAAGGATGCCAGTAATAAATGGGCCATCGATGGCTCAGTGTTTAACCATAAGGGGCAGCTGTATATGATCTGGTCGGGCTGGGAGGCTGACAAAAACGGGCAGCAGGATATTTTCATTGCGAAGATGAAAAACCCATATACGCTGACTGGCCCCCGGGTGAAGATCTCAAGCCCGCAGTTCGATTGGGAGAAAATCGGAGACCTCAATGATCCTGTAAACCCACCACATGTAAATGTGAACGAAGGTCCGGAAGTGCTGGTGCACGACAATAAGTTATTCCTGATCTTCTCAGCTAGTGGCTGCTGGACAGATCATTACACGCTGGGGATGCTGACCGCCTCTGCCAATGCCGATCCGATGGACCAGCGCTCATGGAAGAAGCACCCCAGGCCGGTTTTCAGCACGAGTAAGGAAAACAGCGTGTACGCCCCGGGACATAACAGCTTTTTTAAATCTCCTGACGGGAAAGAAGACTGGATACTTTACCATGCCAACCCTGCCCCGGGCTGCGGTTGCGGCGGTAAACGCTCTCCACGCATGCAAAAGTTTAGCTGGAACAAGGATGGAACACCAAATTTCGGTATACCCGTAAAAGAAGGAACAGCATTGCCAGTGCCTTCGGGCGTTTAACTAATGAACTAAAAGAAACACAATTGAATAAACTATGATGACAAAAACGAACCGATTCCTTTGCGTGATCCTGTGTGCACTCTCGCTTTCTACACAGGCACAGACAACCGAAAGCAAACAAACTTCGCCCCGCTGGACGCTTGAGCAGGCCGCGGCATGGCAAAAAGAAAATGGCTGGGTATCAGGAGCCAACTTCCTTCCCAGCACAGCTATCAACCAGCTGGAAATGTGGCAGGCCTCAACTTTTGATCCTAAAACGATCGATAAAGAACTGGGCTGGGCCGAGGGTATAGGGTTCAACGCCATGCGCGTCTTCCTGCATAGCCTGGCTTATCAGCAGGACCCTGCAGGTTTCAAAAAACGTGTAGACCAATACCTGGCTATTGCTGATAAACACCATATCAAAACGATTCTGGTATTCTTTGACGACTGCTGGAACCCAAACCCGAAAACAGGCAAACAGCCTGAGCCGAAAACAGGAGTGCACAACTCCGGATGGGCACAGGATCCGGGACGCCCGATTACTGAGGCCAAAGATTTTGCAACGCTTTCCGCTTATGTAAAAGATATCATGAACACTTTCGGTCAGGATAAACGTATTCTGCTCTGGGACCTCTACAATGAGCCGGGTAATTCCAAAAAAGGAAATGAGTCTATCGGCCTGCTCACTAAGGTTTTTGAATGGGCGCGTGATACCAAACATGTACAGCCGATATCTGTAGGATTATGGAAATGGGACCTTACAGAACTGAACTCTCTGCAGGCGCTCAACTCAGATGTGATCACTTACCACCAGTATGAAGCTCCGGCAGAACACCAGCGTACATTGGAGGTATTAAAATCACATGGCCGCCCGCTGATCTGTACGGAGTACATGGCACGCCGTAACAACAGTCTTTTCAGCAACGTGCTGCCGATGCTCAAAAAAGAGAATGTTGGTGCCATCAACTGGGGCCTGGTAGCAGGAAAGAGCAATACGATCTACGCCTGGGATACGCCAATGGCTGATGGTGGCGAGCCTAAGTTATGGTTCCATGATGTTTTCCGTAAAGACGGAACTCCATACAAAACCGATGAAATTGAGGCCATCAAAAAAGAAACAGGGAAATAGTCTTGTGTAATATTTGTAAGGCATTGACGCTAAATTGCTTTAGGTTGTAAATTGTTTACATATAATAACGATATTTAGCTCAGTAGACCTTCCCTTAAAGGCCATAACCAAATAATCCTGTAACCAAATTAACCTTATTGAACAAATGGAAAATTCTCGTCGTAAATTCATTACACAGGCATCCATCGCCGGACTCAGCTTAATGCTTCCAAAAACCAGCTGGAGCGCTAAAAGCTATAAGCGGATTATTGGCGCAAACGATCGTGTACAAGTGGGGGTGGTAGGTTTCTCAGACCGTCACCGCAGTTCGCATATGCCTTGTTTCATGAACCATTACAAAGAGCTCAATTTTGAAGTAGTAGCTGTATCAGATATCTGGAAAAAGCGCCGCGATGAAGGTGCTGCCATGTGGAAAGAGAAGATGCAGAACAACGTCAAGGCGTACCGCAATAACGAAGAGTTGTATAACAGTAAAAGTGTTGATGCGGTATTTATCGGTACTGCCGATTTTCAGCATGCCCAGCACACCATAGAGGCAGTAAGAGCAGGCTGTGATGCCTATGTGGAAAAGCCTTTTGCTGAAACTATGGAGGACAATAAAGCCGCCCTGAAAGCAGTAAAGGAAACCGGAAAGATTGTTCAGATCGGATCACAGCGCCGCAGTGGTACCAACTACCACGCTGCGTACGACTTTATTAAATCGGGTAAGTTCGGGCCTATCACCATGGTAGAACTTACCTGGAACGTCAACCAGCCGGGACGCTGGCGCCGCCCTGAACTGCTCAATGTTTTAAAGGAGCAGGATACCGACTGGAAACGTTTCCTCGGCAACCGCCCATACGAAAAATTTGATCCAAGGATTTACCTGGAATATCGCCTGTTCTGGCCATATTCATCAGGTTTGCCGGGTCAGTGGATGAGCCATCAGATCGATACTGTACACTGGTTTACGGGTTTAAAACACCCGCGGAGTGTGGTTGCCAACGGTGGTATCTACCAATGGAAAGATGGCCGCCGCAACTGGGATACCATACTGGCTGCGTTCGACTACGGGCCGCAGGATGATCTGTCACAGGGTTTCCAGGTTACATTTGGATCACGTATGCATAACGGCGATGAGCGCCCTGCAGAAATCTACTATTCTAATGGTGGCGAGCTCAACCTGATCACCAATAAAATATCCCCAAAAGGTGGTTTAACGGAGAAGATGGCCGCCGCAATGAATATGAAAGCCAACCTGCTGCCAGAGCTGAGTCTCGACAATTCTGAACAGGTAGTAGCATCTGCCAATACCGGCGGGGATAAGCTTACTTCCAATCACGTACGTAACTGGATGGAGTGTATCCGCAGCCGCAAGCAGCCAAATGCTCCTGTTGAAGCCGGCTACAGCCATAGTATTGCCAATATCATGACTACAGCTGCAGCACATACCGGTGCAAAAGCAACATTTGATGAAAAAACTCAGGAAGTAATGGCTAATGGTAAGGTATTTAAATACTGATAACGATGATCAAGCTTAAAATCTTTGGTAGTGTGGCGCTGGTAGCCGCACTCTCTACTGCCGCTATTGCGCAGCAGGAGACAGTGACGTTCAAAAAATCTGAGCAGCAGAAAAAGGTGGATATCCTGATCGGGGGTAAACCTTTCAGCACGCTGATGTACCCTGATACGCTGGAAAAACCGGTGCTCTACCCACTTACCACCGCCGGGGGAACAGTTGTTACGCGGGGCTTTCCGCTTAACCCAAAGGCAGATGATCCTACAGACCATCCGCATCATATAGGGTTGTGGTTTAACTTTGAGAACCTCAACGGACTGGATTTCTGGAACAACTCATTCGCCATCCCTGCCAGCAGAAAAGCGCAATATGGCTGGATACGTACCGACAAAATTACGGAAGTTAAGGATGGTAAAACCGGTATACTGGCCTACCATGCCAACTGGACCAATCAGGCAAAGGAAGTGATACTCGAAGAAAATACCCGCTTTGAGTTTAGCGGCAACGGCAGTCAGCGTATCATTGACCGTGTAACTACCCTTAAAGCAGTGCAGGATGCCTTATTTACCGATGCAAAGGATGGCATGCTGGGTTTAAGGCTTGCCCATGAACTGCAAATACCGACTACAAAAGATGAGAAGTTTAAAGACAGCAAAGGGATTGAAACCATAGTAAAAGGAGGAACGGACAAAGTGCCTACAGGAAATTACCTGAGCAGTGAGGGCAAAACAGGCGATGCCGTGTGGAGCACCCGCGGCGTATGGTGCATGATCCACGGCAAGATGGGTACAGATTCTGTGAGCGTGGCGATGATCGACCACCCTAAAAACCCTAACTATCCAACTTTCTGGCATGCCAGAGGTTATGGACTGTTTGCTGCCAACCCTCTCGGCGAAAAACAATTTACCAATGGCGCTTCTGCCAAAAACCTCAGCTTAAAAAAGGGCGAGTCTGTCACTTTCAGGTATCGCGTAGTAATTAACAACGGCAGCGCAGCGCTTAGTCCGGCACAACTCAATACGCTGGCGGGCAGCTTTGCCAAAAAATAAAAACAACACATGAACTTAAAATCTCTGTATAAAATATCTGTTGTGCTCTTATTTATGGGCGTAACCAGTGCTGCACAGGCACAAGTAAATACCCTTACTCCAAAAGAGAAAAAGGAGGGCTGGAAACTTCTTTTTGACGGCAAGACCAGTAAAGGCTGGCGCAGTGCAAAATCATCCAGTTTCCCTACAGGAGCAAATGGATGGATCATCAAAGACGGCTTACTAACCATACAATCATCTGATGGTAAAGAATCACAAAATGCCGGTGATATTATCACCGTAGGTGAGTATGGCGCATTTGAACTGAACTTTGATTTCAAACTCACCAGGGGTGCTAACAGTGGCGTAAAATACTTTGTGACCATGAAAGAAAACTCCGGTGCTTCTGCTATCGGACTGGAATATCAGGTGCTTGATGATGATGTGCATCCAGATGCCAAACTGGGTCGCGATGGTAACCGTACGCTGGCCTCTCTGTACGACTTAAAAACATCAACCAAAGCCGGTGCAGTAAAACCTATCGGCGAGTGGAACACGGGCAAGGTAATCGTATATCCCAATAACCATGTAGAGCATTGGTTAAACGGAGTGAAAGTGCTGGAGTATGAACGTAAATCTCCGGAATACCGTGAGCTGGTTAAAATGAGCAAGCACAAAGTGTGGAAAGACTTTGGCGAAGCCGATAAAGGGCACATCCTCCTGCAGGACCACGGTAATGAAGTGAGCTACCGCAATATCAAGATCAAAACGCTTTAAGTTCATCCCTGGATGACTTATTGCGCAGGGTTTGGATATACTCCACAGGTGTAACCTTAAAATACTTTTGAAAGTTACGCGTAAAGAGACTCTGGGAGCTGTATCCAACAGTTTTTGCGATCTCAAACAGCGTAAATTCGTTCTGTGCAATGAGTTTGGCCGCCTTTTTTAGTCGGGTGAGGTCTATCAGTTCTTTCGGCGACAGCGAAGAAAGGGACTTCACCTTACGGTAAAATGTAGGGCGGCTCATATTCATATGGTCAGACAGCTTATCGATATCCATATTACCATCGCGCAGGTTCTTGCGGATATATTCATCCAGTCTCTTCAGGAAGGCCTCATCCGTTTTGGAATGGGCCATCACCCTCACATCCTCAAATGGCGAACTTGCAAAATGATCTTTGATCTTCAAACGGTTTTTAAGCAGGTTCGCTATCTGATGCTGCAGGAGGTGTGGCGAAAATGGTTTCTGAATATAGGCATCGGCACCCACTTCCAAACCTTCAATATGGGCATTATAAGTGTTCTTGGAGGTCAGCAGAATGATAGGGATATGGCAGTAATCTACATTTGACTTCAGCTGGCGGCAGAGCTCAAAGCCATCTATACCGGGCATCATGATGTCCGATATTACCAGGCTGATCACCTCGGCAGATAGGATGCTGAGTGCTTGCTCGCCATCCGCAGCCAGATGGAGTGTATAATGATCTGCCAGAACCTCAGTCAAAAATTCCAGGATATCTTCGTTATCATCAATGATTAATATGCTGTCTGTCATGATTATTTATCTTTTTCCAACTACTTAATTTAAATTCAATCCTTTGATGCACAGGTAAGCGCAATTCAAAAACGGTGATCTTACTGTTGTTCCTTACTAACCTGAGTGAGCCATTATGTAATTCTGCCAGTGATCTTGCCAGTGCAAGCCCGATGCCTGTTCCGGGTTTGTTCGTTCCCCTTAACCTGAAAAAGGGCTCAAATATTTTCTCGGCAAACTCGTCTGGTATACCCTTTCCATCGTTACTAAACCTGATGGTAAAGTGATCATCAGCAATGCTGAAGGGTGCTATGCTTACCGTTACTGTGGTAGCGGCATATTTAATAGCATTCGAAATCAGGTTGCCGGATATTTTAATCGATGCTTCCCGGTCTACGAAAGCCGCCACAGTTGTAGGGGGGAGCTCAAGGTTCAGTTCAATGCCGTCTTTCAGCGCCTGTTGCCTGAAGATGTCAACCTGTTCGCTGATCAAAGCGGTCATGTTGGTTTTTACAAAACTGAGGCCAAACTGGTGCGACTCCGTTTTGCGGAAATCCAGCAGCTGTGTGGTCAGCTCCGCCAGTCGCCGCGCATTCTTTTCCACCATCAGCAAGCTTTTTCTGATGCCAGGATGTTCCATTGTCTTGCTGATCAGCAGCTCCACCGGACCAACGATCAGCGTCAGGGGAGTTTGTATTTCATGGGCGATGTTCGTGAAGAACTCAATTTTTGCCTGATAAATCTCCTTTTCCTTTTCATGCTCAAACAGTCGCAGTTTGTTCATATTTCTGCGCTCCAGGTAGCGGTGATAGTACCGTACAGAAAGGTAAAGGCTCAGTCCGCTGATCAGCAGATAGACCACATACGCAGCGGTGCTTTTCCAGAAGGGCGGCAGTACCCTGATAAAGAGGCTGCGCTGTTTGCCCGTCCAGCTGCCTACGTTACTTTCTGCCTGCACCAAAAAGGTATATTCACCTGGAGAGAGATCTGTGAAATAGGCTTTACGATTGCTTTTCAGGTAGGTCCATTGTTGGTCCAATCCTTTCATCAGGTATTTGTACCGCGTTACCTGTGGCGAGGAATAGTTTAACGCCGCAAATTCTATATTGAAATTACTCTGATCGTATTTGAGGGTAATTGTATCTGTATACAAAATGGATTTAGCTAAAGGACCTGATTTATCCCCTGGCATAATCTCCTTATTATTGATCTGAAAACCCGTAATATAAGTTGGGGGCGAGGGTTCCTGATGCGAAAAGGCGGCCGGGTCAAAGGCAATCATCCCTTTAACCGTTCCAAAATACATCTTCCCATTGGGGTCCTTATAGGCGGAGTTATAGTTAAACTGGTCGGTAATCAGACCGTTAGACTTGGTGTAAGTTTTAAACTTTTCGGTCTTCAGATCCAGGCATACCAATCCCCGGAGGGTACTTACCCAAAGGTGTTTGGAATTATCTTCCAGCATACAGAAGATCATATTGCTGGGCAGGCCATCTGCTGTAGTAAACTTTTTAAAAGTCTTGAAGTCGGGACTCAGTTTGATCAGTCCGCCACCACCGGTAGCAAACCACATGTGATGGTCACTATCCTGCAGGATGTACCGTACAGAAACATCGTTGGTAGAATGCTTGCTCAGCTGGTCGCCAAACCGGATGTTTCCTTTAATTCCCGTTTTAGGATTGTAATAATAAGCTCCCTGGTTCATACTGCCCGTCCAGATGTTACCCTTGTCATCTTCAAGAATGTGCAGCACGTAAGATTCGTAGGGTATATGTTTAATCCTTTTGAAGGTTTTTGCTTTCCTGTTATAGGCAAACAGCCCGGCGCCATTGTAAATCGTGCCTACCAGTAAAGTACTATCTTTTGTCAGGTAAAAACACAGGACAAAGTCGCTCTTGTTATCATCCTTATCGCCAATAAATTTAAAGCGGGTCTTAACTTTCCCCGTGCGCAGATCCATGATATCCATCCCATGGAAGAAAGGGCCAACAAATAAGTCATTACCAACAGCGAGTATACCATGAATGTTAGGATAAGACAAATCATCTTTTTTTCCTGTAGCCGTATAGTGACTGAACTTGCCTGTCTGTATATTGAATTTATTCAATCCTGCATCTTCGGTCCCAATCCACAGGTTGCCCTTGTTGTCAGGACGGATTTCACGCACGGCATTCCCGGAAATAGAGTTTTTGCCCAGCTGCAGGTACTTCTCAAATCTGGCGTTGTCCTTGGAGTAATAGTTGAGTCCGCCAAAAAAAGTTCCTATCCACATTCCGCCCTGGTTGTCCTTGCAGGCAGTGTACACAGCATTGTCAGCAATAGAGTAGGGGTCGCCAGCAACTTTGCGGATGTTGTTACTGGTGTTTGCAGCCAGATCATAAATGTAGATTCCCGACTCTGTAGATATCCAAAATTCCTGTTTTCCTGCAGCAGTGATATTCCTGACATAAATATTGCTGTCTGCCCTGCCACTCAATGAGATGGAGCGGGTTCTTCCTGATTTGACATCATGAAGTTTTAGTCCCTGCGTAAAGCAGCCCACCAGCATCCGGTCGCCATCCAGGGGAAATAAAGTATTGATAGACCGCATTTTTGGGGATACACTTTCATCAACGATGCGTACTGTCCGCAGGGCATGGTTAAACGGCGAGTAGATGCTGGCCATCCCATCAGCACTTCCTACCCAGATGTTCCTGTGATGATCAATCGCTACACAGTTACCCGATATTTTCAGTTTCTCAATCTTATCCTGCCGCTGTATGTATCTATACAGTGAATGCTCTGACAGGAACCACATGTTATCGTCTGCATCTATGACCAGACTTTCGATATAAGTTTGCGGGACTTTTTCTATCAGCGTAAGTATTTCCCTGTAGGGATCGTATCTGAACAAACCTTCGCCGCTCCCTATCCATAATATCCCGTTTCGGTCTTCCCTGATGCCGGTAATGACATTGTTGCCGATGTCGCCAAGTTTGTTTCCCTTGTTTTTTATCGTCTTAAACGTGTATCCGTCGAAGCAGTTTAGTCCGCCGCGGGTGCCGATCCACATCAGCCCTTTGCTGTCCTGAAGTATTGATGTTACTGAATTGTGCACCAGACCATCATCCACCTGATAGTGCTTAAAATAATAGGGTTGCCCCTGGCATGAATATAGCCTGGCAGCCATCAGTAAAGACAGAAATACCGTTCGCAGGAAAAAGTTCATCATTTAGTTAGACTCAAATATATTAATAAACAGCGTTTTAAGCGGTGTATTTTTATATTATTCGTTAATCCTGGCTTTTAAAGCGTCGGTGATAAAATACCCTCCAGTTTTAGTACCGCCGTCTGTAAAATCAATAAGTCCTGCTACACGCAACTGTTTAATATATCTTTCTAGTGTCTTTGCATTGAACCCCGTTATCCTCACATATTCAGGCACCCTTTTATTTTCATGGTCAATTATTGCCATTAATGTTCTTGCAATCTTACCTCTTGTTCTTGTCGTAGCTCCCTCAATTGCTCCCTCAATTATCTCCTCTATTACTTTAATATTAAGATTAATATATGCGTGAGGCATTGCTGCAAGATCTCCTGAGACTCCTTCACCAACTTTTGCTTGAGCATTTGCTCCCTCAATTGCTTTAGTATTTGCTCCCTCAATTGTTTTGACGGAATTAGCATTAACCGCAAACTCTGGCTGTATATAAAGCGTAACCTGGAAATAACTTCTTCCATCATCGGTATCAAACACTGGTTCAGGTGATCCATTCATCTTCATAGCTTTCTTTATACGGGGAATACCTGTAGCCTTTCCTTCAGTTAAATCCAACTCTTTCAAAAAATCACCAAGCCGCCTGTTTCGATATCTCCTAGGTATAATTGTCCCACTTTTGAAAGCCAATGGCTTTATACTGCGATCAGGACCTCCATAATTAATAACTATAATATGATCAGGATAGATTCGCACCTCAACCGGTTCACTTTCCTGATAATCCCTGTGATACAATGCATTCGCAATTACTTCTTCAAAAGCTTCATAAGGATAATTCCATACTCTAACACTTTCAGCCTGGCCAGGAATTTTCTTGATCTTTTGCTTTAAAATATTTGTTTTAAGGTAGAGTAGAGTTTGTCTAATCTGATTAGGTATTGGCCCTATAATCGCCGGTACTTCGAAAAATTCCGGATCATCTGCACCATTCGGAAAATTCACAATTTCAACTCTGGTACCTGGAAAATACTCTTCCGGATCATCAGTAAAAAGCATCAGCGCAATATTCCTGGGATGTACCAGTTCAGGAGGTCCACTCAAAAGTTCCATCTGTGATAGCACTTCAGTTTTAGTATGTTCATCCACCCAATCAAGCAGCTTACTATTGGTTTGCCGAAGGTGCTCTTTTAAAAGAGTGAAAGAAATATCATGTAAGCTGGCTTTACTATTTCCCCTGTCATCGAAAGGGGTTCTATTGGAAAGAGCAATCAATTCCTCCCGTTGCTCTTTGTTCGCTATTACGGAATTGGCCATAATACGAATATAGTAGTGATACTTTTTGTCCTTTGCCTTTATTTCATCTGGTACCTCATAAGGCCGGGAATTGCCGCTAAGGGCCCAAATGACAATAATTTTCTTACCCTCATATTCTTCAATGCTTACTTTGGCATGGTACGCCGGATTGATCAGGTTGTTAAATCCAATCATATCCCTCTGAATTTTATCAATTTCATCGTCATCGACACCAAGGATAGGTAATACCGGCCTTCCATTTTTTTCCTCCATGCCGATAATGATATATCCCCCACCGATATCATCAAAGTCATTTGCGAAGGCACAAATACTCCGGTAAACAGCACCGGGATTCCAGCCTTTTTTGTATTCTATTCGCTCATCTTCTACGATTCTTCCTGCTATTAATTCTTGAATATTGATGTGTAGCGGCATATTTTATTATCTGTTATTTTGGATTGTAGGGTCTATTAACAAAAATACTTAACATAAAATAGAATAGGTTAATTCAGAATTGCGTCTATTACTTACAAGTTGTTATTATGGCATATTTTTGCCTCAAAGAAAAGGGTGTCATATTTGTGCGGAGGTATGGTTGCGCAGCGTAAAGTGCAGTAGAAATAATCGTATAAAAACAGAAAAGCCTTACCGGACATGGTAAGGCTTTTTCTGAAATTTTGCTCCCTCTGCTGGGCTCGAACCAGCGACCCTCTGATTAACAGTCAGATGCTCTAACCAGCTGAGCTAAGAAGGAGTACTTGCTGGATTACCAAAAAAACAAGGATTTTAAAGCCCTTTTGCTTTCGGTGGTGCAATGTTACGACTTTTGTACTTAACCGTCAAATTTAATCTCAAAAATAACTAAAACTATGCCTGCAGCTTTCTCAGGTCCGACGGATTTTGCTGTGTGGCATTTTTGAAAAAGCGGCTGAAATGTGCTGCATCACTGAATCCAAGTTCAAAGGCAATCTCCTTCGCAGACAGACTAGTGTAATAAAACAACCTTTTTGCTTCCATGATAATCCTGTCCTGTATCATGGATGAGGGCGGACTGTAACCATACTGCGTAAAAATGCGCGTCAGCGATTTGGGTGATCTGTTCAGCTGGCTGGCATAATACTGCACCTGATGCTCCCTGTTATAGTTCTGATCTACCAGAAGATTAAACTGCCTGATCAGGTCAAACTTATCTTCTTCATATACTTTGCCACTGAGATATTGTTCCTTGGCCAGCCTCGTCGTGATGATCACCAGACGTTTGAGCAACATCTGCAGCATATCCGTCTGGATCGTATCTACCGTCTCAAACTCTTCGATGAACATCTGCTGCAGCACCCGGAGCTTCTCGCGGTGCTCTTCATCCAGCTTCAGAAAGAGGTTGCCACTGTAGCCATGAAAAAGCATACCGAGGCAGCTGATCTCAAAATAACTGTCCGTTAAACAGTAAAAGTTGCGGCTATATTGCCAGGAAGTAATCAGTTCCGGTTTCTCAAAGCTGAAAATCTGGCCTGATAGCAGCGGAATAAGTCCGTACGGTTCAAATGTGTAAGAGACACCGTTGATAGTCATCTGCTGTGCTTCTGCACCATTCAGGTTAATGGTAAGCATAAACTCATCGTCTTTCCTCCCGCTAAAGAAGTGGGCCGGAGAAGCCTCCTGATAATTAAATATGAGCTTACCTTGAGTTTTCGGGGAAATATGTACCAGGTGCATGAGAACCTAAATTTACTTCTGATGAAATTATTTGCAAAGCTACATCTTTCTCATTTACATGACTATTCCATAAGTCATATGATTATCACATTGGTCGTTGGGGAAAATTCGGCAAGCATTTGAGAAAATTATCCATTTTTCCGGAGCTTAAAATTAGGGAAATTTGACCTATCAATAATCAACAAATTATATTTAAAATGAAAACGATAAAATTTTTAACAGTAGCCGTATTAGTCGTATTAGGTAGTTTCAATCTGTATGCCCAGCAAACGGAAAAACCAACGATTGTTTTTGTGCATGGTGTTTGGGCTGATGGCTCATCATGGTCTAACCAGATCAGTGCCCTGCAGGCTAAAGGTTATCCTGTAATCTCAGTACAAAACCCAATCACGTCATTGCAGGATGATGTCACCGCAACCAAACATGCTATTGCTCATGCCAAAGGAGACGTGATCCTTGTAGGACACTCATGGGGAGGCTTTGTGATCACCCAGGCGGGAAACGACCCTAAAGTAAAAGGATTGGTTTATGTGGCAGCATTTGCACCTGAACTTGGAGAGTCTATTCCTGCTTTAGCCACCAAAGCGCCTGAAGTTGCATTGAGTAAATACTTTGAGCCTTCAAACGGATTCTTATATCTGTCACGCGAAGGTGTCAGAACTGTCTTTGCCCAGGACCTGTCAGAAAAACAACAAAACATGATCTTTGCTACCCAGGAGCCTGCTGCACAAGGTGTATTTGCTGAGGTAAGTGGTGAGCCAGCATGGAAAACCAAAGCCAGCTGGTACATCGTTGCCAAAAGCGATAAAGCGATACACCCTGACCTGGAACGCTTAATGGCAAAAAGAAGTAACGCTAAAACAACAGAGATTGAAGCCAGTCACGTGGTGATGTTATCACACCCTAAAGAAGTGACCAGCATCATTGAAGAAGCAGCAACTGCAGCGAAATAACTAATCCTGATATAAAAAAAGCGGCATCCATATGGACTGCCGCTTTTTTTTATGTTAGGAATGCTTTTGCTTTATATCATGGTCTAATACCAGATATTCCTTTTTCCAGCGTACAATCTCATTGTTGTACAATGCCTGATTGGCCAGGTGAACGCATATAGCAGTCTTGGCACCGGTGTAAATATTTGAATCAGGTAAGGTTCCTGTGCTTACCTTATCATAGAAATCATTTAATGCATACCATGTTCCATCCTTGGTAGCATCAGGCAGGATAGGAGTTCCGCCGTCTTTATCCCAGGTGATTTTGGTAGCACCTGTTACGCCATCCACCACACCTTTCTCTTTCTGCTGTACCTTTTCGGGATAGAACATCCCTTTATCGGTTAATAAAGACACCGTACCCTTGGTGCCTTTAATCTTGAAAAGGTAACCGTCACGGCTGTTGCCGCAGGTAGCTCCAAAATTGCCCACCATGTTCTGATCCGGGTAGCGCAGCATCACCTGCACATTGTCGAATGTCTCGCGACCGTCCTTAAACACATCGATACCTCCTGTGGCCAGAAATTCTGCAGGGTGAGTGTCAAAAGCCCAGTTGATAAAATCTATCTGGTGTGATAACAACTCAGCGACCAGGCCGCCAGAGTATTCTTTGTACATCCTCCAGTTGATCTGTCTTTCCAGCGAAGGTTCCGGCACCGGCCGTCTCCAGTTGGCATTGCGGTCCCAGCGGCAGTCTACCTGACTCACTTTGCCAAGGTATCCCTTGCTGATCATTTCTTTAACCCTGTAATAGAGCGGAGAATAGCGGTATTGATGACCAATCTGCACGATCTGTTTAGGCCTGCTTTCTGCAAGTTTTACCAGATCCATCGCCTGGTCAATATTATACGTCATGGTTTTCTCCAGGTACAGGTGTTTACCAGCTTTGAGCACATCTACCGCTACAGGGTAATGCAGGTGAAGTGGTACAGCAACAATAACTGCATCTATTTCTTTATTTTCCAGTAGGGCACGGTGGTCTTTGTACTGGCTGTACTGATGATTTTTGGCATACTTTTGTGCCTGCGTCAGGCGCATATCCAGTACATCGCAGATGGCAACGATGTTATACTTCTCGGGGAACTCATCGATAACCCTCATGATTCCCTTTCCTCTGTCGCCGCAGCCTATGATCCCTATATTGATCACACGGCCGGGGCTTTTCGCAAAGAGATCAGTCTTATTTAACCATAATGCACCGGCCAGCAGCCCTGTATTTTTAACAAAAGTTCTTCTTTCCATGATCAATCTATATCGTAGCCTTTAAATCCTGTAGTCACCGTATCCGCTACTGTGCCGTTCTCTTTTTTATAAATAATATATGCTCCAATATCTGTTCTTTTTTCCAGAAAGCGGAGTGTCTTTTTTAATCCCATTACCATAAATCCGTTGTCGTAGCCATCTGCGGTAATTCCATCTTCTGCCCAGACAGTCACGCTGATCATCTCATTGATGGCAGGATAACCTGTTTTAGGATTGATGATGTGTGATATCTTTTTTCCGTTAGCTTCCAGATACTTGCGGTAATTTCCTGATGTAGTTACAGCTCCGCGGCCTGGCGCAATGACTTTTCTTAAGGGCGAGGGCGCCATATCAGTTCCGTCGATTGCTTCGATACCTATCTTAAAGGGCTCTTTGCCTGGTTTATTGCCTTTGATACGAAGTTCGCCGCCAATCTCTACCACATAATCATTGATGCCAGACTGATCAAGCAGGGCCGCCAGCAAATCAGCAGAATAACCCTGGGCGATGCCATTCAGGTCTATTTGTACGTCTTTACTTTTTTTGTGCAGAAAATTGCCCTTGAGCCAGATCTGTTCAGGGCCAACATTTGTTAAGATCTGTTTTATCTTTTCATCTCCGGGAGGGGCTGCAGCTTTCTTAACGCCAAATCCCCAGGCATCTACAAGGCTTTTAACAGTTACATCAACTACTCCATCCGTCGCTTTGTTAATTTCCAGGGCTTTACGGATCAGCACACGGAATGGTTCATCAATACTGATCCCTTTGTCTGACTCATTGAACTGACGGATCAGTGAACCGGGGAGATATAAGGAGACTGACCTGTCCAGGCTTTTCAGCAAGCTATCGGTTTGTTTGTTTGTAATGGTTTTTGCCAGGCCGTAATATACAATGTGATAGGTGGTGCCCTGCGCAAAGCCATCAATCTCAAATCTCTGCGGAGGTGTTTGCCGGGGCATTATCCATGCGGTACATATGCTAAGCTTGAGCATAGATGTGGCCAGCACCATCATTTTTGTTGAATAGTTGCTGCCTCTCATTGATATCCGCAATTTTTGTTCATTCTAGTAAATATATGATTTATCACAGTTACTATAAAAGAATAGACAAGGCATATTCTATTCATTTTTTTGTCGATTCGTCTCAAGAGATTTGACCGGGCTTGAAAAAGAGGTAAGACATTAAAACAATGGTCAGCTTTATTTGTCAAATCCTACATGCAGCAGCCAGATATATCAGCAAGTATTGTATCCGTCGCCACAGACCGCGGTCCTGATAAGAGTACCTGCCCGTCTGAAATAGCAAGAATGTTATTTCCAGAGGACTGGCGGGCACATATGAAAGATGTAGTAAATGTGGCAATTGATCTGCAGCATCAGGGTAAAGTAGTTATCACACAAAAAGGTGTACCTGTTGACCTGAATCAGATTAAAGGACCTATTCGCATTAAGATCTTGTGAATCAATAATCACTTCTCTTTTTCCATAGAAATCTATCCTTGTTTTCAATGTTCCATTGTTCAAGGTTCTTCAGCATGGTGCTGATTTTTTCTTTACTTACCCAATTCCCATCTGCAAACACTCCGGAGATTTTTCTCGTATTTTTGATATTTTCCAAAGGGTTGGCTTCAAGTAAAACGAGATCTGCAAATTTTCCGGTTTCAACAGTTCCGATTTTATCGGCGATACCAAGCCATGTGGCAGGTAATCTCGTGGCTGAGGCCAGTGCTTCCTCATTGCTGAGACCCGCTTTAACCAAAAGCTCCAGCTCATCATGAAGAGAATATCCCCATACAACTCCGGAAACACCGGCATCGGTTCCGGCAACTATTGGGACTCCTGCTTTTTTAAAGGCTTGTACCAGGCGAAGGTTAAAGCTTGTCATGTGATTCAGACGGGCGATACGTTTTGGCTCAGTTTCCCGGTTGTAGTTATTCGCTGTAAGCCATTTATCCTGCATCAGTGGGTGAACGTATTTAGGGTAGGGAAGGTTGCGGATGCCATCCAGCGAGTGCGTCTGACTGGCAATGCTTTCCATTGTAGTCAATGTTGGGGTCAACCAGGTGCCGTTTGTTTTAGCAAGCTGCGCAAAACGTTCTGCATCTGTATCACTAAAATCTTTACTTTCTTTAGCATATTCTTCAGCATGGGCTACCATATCAAAATGAGGCACAAATGCTTCTTCTATTTTGCCTCTGAAAGCGTTTGGAATGTGTCCAACAACCTTCATCCCTTGTTGAGCCGCTTCTTCAATAATCGCTTTGTAAGTATCAATATTTAAGCCTGAGTACACTTTGATAAATTCATATCCCTGAGCTTTTGCTATACGCACTGTTTGTCGCCCTTCAGAAGGCGTGTTCGCAATATTACCTGACCCGGAACCTCCGTCAATCAAAAAAGCCAGCGCAATCCTGGGACCGATTACCTTGCCTTTTACAATCTCATTCCTTTGTCCGAAATGCTCTACGCGGGCGCTTAACTCAAATACTGTGGTCACACCATTGGAGATGTAGAGTAGCATAAAGTTTTGAGTGTCGGCAAGCAGTGTTGCGCCTTTGGTAGGGTAAGCCTTGCTGAAATTAATATCAGCGAGATTATGTACATGCATATCGCTAAGACCTGGAAGGAGCCATTTACCGCTGCCGTTAATGATTTTGGCTTTGTCGGGGATACTTTCGTTAACAGACAGAATTTTTTTATCTCTGATGACTACAGTACTATTTTTGAGCACCTGATTTTTTACAGTCATGGTGATGATGTTCACATTTTTGATTGCATATATCACCGGTTGCTGTGTTTCATGCGTAGCTGATTGGTTTAACGAGCTGCAGCCACAGGTAATCAGGATCACAGAGCAGAGTACAAAAATGGTGTGTAGTAACTTGTATTTCATCGAGTTTGGGCTGATCAATGAAGATAATGTTTTATTTTATGAATACTGCCGGATTTGGCGATTGGATAAGCTAGTGTAAAGTGAGACAGCGGGTAATTTAATTTCTCTATTGTTTAATTAAATCTTTGTGATTACATTTGTTTTGTAAAACTAAAGCA
This sequence comes from Pedobacter sp. MC2016-15, assembly GCF_026239695.1. Classification (GTDB taxonomy): domain Bacteria; phylum Bacteroidota; class Bacteroidia; order Sphingobacteriales; family Sphingobacteriaceae; genus Pedobacter. The sequence goes on from NZ_JAPIVS010000007.1 coordinate 253,948, forward strand.
TATGTAATTATTTATTAAACAACATAAATTTATTATTACATCTCAAAAATATTGAGGTGTTCTATTTAAGAACCTCGCTGACACAAATGTGAAAATTTAAGAACACGAGGAGTAAGTAGAGCTCCGGGCTTACCTATATTTGCAAATATAGGTCCGGCGCAGCTTATTGTAGTGTTCTGAATAGTTTACTATTCCCCGCTTTCACCGGGTAGTGTCAGCTACAAGACCTGTTGCCGGACCTATATCTTCAGTTCTTGTACATGGTTCTATTGAATATTTAAATCAATAGCATCCAATGAAGAAGAACTTAGAAATAACCGCCATATCCATTCCTTTCCTTAGCATCCCTGTTCAGCAATTCTATTTCCTGAAACCTCCTGATTGATTATTGCCCTGATTTCTATCAGGTGACGAACTTATTGTATTCCCAATTATCCAATTTCTGATAAGACCTAACGATGAAAATACTCGTTATGGCCGCGCTTTGACCAAATCTAAAATCATGAATACCGAACTGCAATTAAATCATCAACACCCTCAGGAACATTTCTCTGCATTTATCAAAGTACTCGCTGAAAAGTTTAAGCCGCTATACATCTACTGTTTTGGAAAGATCTTTGAATCGAGCAGCAAGCAAGGCTGCTTCATTGATAGTGCTGCGCAGCAACATTGCAGGTATTACCTGTTGATGATCTTAGAAAACGAAACCAGAATTGAACATCATGTGCAGGATTACGTCAACGAGCATTTCCGTCAGGGTATGATTACTATCCTGGTACATGGGAAAGATGCGGTCAGGGAAGAGATTAATGCGAACAACAGATTTTTTATCACAGTCTCCAATTTTGGTGAGTTGTTATACTGCTCTGACCGGATGCTGAAGTCTTTCCAGGTGCCCGGCTATGTTCCTACACGTGCTGCAGCAAAAGCGAGCAAACATTTCAGCCATCATCTCACCTTAGCTTCAGGTTTTCAGGAAAGCGCAAAAGAGTGCCTCAGAACGAGTAAGTATCATCTATGCATATTCATGCTTCATCAGGTTGTTGAACAGTGCTGCATCGCTTTAATTGGTGTTCATATTTCTTATAAGTCAGATATCCATAATTTAAGACGGTTGCTTCATTTATGTGATATCTTTTCTCCTGAACTTTCCCGGGTTTTTCTGAATGAAGCTGAGGAGGGCAGGAGGTTGTTTGAACTGATGCTGAGGAGTTATTCTGGGGCGCGTTACAGGGATGATTTTATTGTAGCGCAATCCGATGCGGAAAAGTTATACAGCCAGGTTTCTGCTTTCCTGGAAATGACTGAGGTTTTATGTGTGGATAAGATTGCTGGTTTGGAGGTAGAGGCGGAAGATTATAAAAAGCTAAGATTAGGGAATGAAGTAAATTAAATTAAATTTCTTATATTAGTAATGAAATCGTAATTCATGGCGTTCTGCCATAATTCCCCCTCATTTAATCTTATTTTGATTAGTTACGGACTAGTACCGGCTCGTACCCCGCTCGTAGATTGTTCGATATTACAGGGTTATTACGGTATACTAAAAAGAGACCATAAATATACTTCAAAGGGCATCCAAGCGGGTTTGGTACGGGTTTCCTACGGCTATTTGCCGTACCAAACCCGTACCAAACCCGTAGGAAACCCGCCAAAAACCCGTTTTAAATATACTCTTGGCCTATTTTTAGTACCAGATTAAGACCATGTAATAACCTGCAAAACACGAGTGAGGTACGAGCAAAGACCGAATACGGGCACAGCAGACTTCAAACAAGGGGTGGGAAAACCGGAAGAGTTGGAAACTCAGTTACCTATTATTAGAGAGGGTGTGATAATCACACATGCTATTGTGTGAATATACAAAATTCTTAAAATTTTGCATAATTAAATTTCATGTGTTTTTAATACAAGATAAACGAAATGGAATCGGTTATCTTAATCATATTTTACAATGGATATTCATAGAGCGCTAAGAGAAATATCAAATCAACCGCTGACCCACCAACTTTTGGCAAGTATTCTGAAGGACTACAAACGGCCAAATGATAAAATATTATCTTTAAAAGTGGACGGCCTGATCGAACCGATCAAGAAAGGACTTTATATAGCTGGTCGATCCCTTGGCTCTGAACGACCTGAAAGGGCAGTGCTTGCCAATCATATATTCGGACCAAGCTATCTTTCAATGGACAGTCTGCTCGCTCATCACGGCTTGATTCCAGAGAAGGTATTTGCGGTCACTTCTATGACTACAAAAGTATCCAGGAAATTTCAGACCAATATTGGATTATATACCTATACTAAACTGCCATTGCCTTATTACGCATTTGGACTTGCTACTGTGAGCCTGTCTAAATATCAGCAAGCAATAATGGCAACGCCTGAAAAAGCATTATGTGATAAAATAGCTACAACAGCAGGCATAACCTTAAGAAGTCAGTCGTCAGCAAGGGACTATATATTTGGGAACCTCAGAATGGAGGAAGAAGATATCGCTAAGTTTGATCTAAATGCGATGATAAGTTGGCTGGAAAATGCACCCAAAAGGAAAAGCCTGGAAATGTTAATCAGTATGATTGAAAAGATATGATAAAGGAATGGCTTGAAGGTTATCATTCCTGAAATAGGTAAGAAGCTGAAAATTAAACCGCTACATATTGCGCGATAGCCATTACAGGCTCAGCAGAAGTGATTTCTACTTTATGATTTTCGTTGAGTGGAATTTGAGTAAATCCCCCGGGGTTTAAATAAAACACTTCCTCTCCAACAGTGCATTTACACTGCCCGCGTAAAATCAGGAAGCTCTCATGCACATCGTCGTGGGTTTCGGTATCGATATCCGTTAAAGTTACAACAAGCACCTGGGTAATCCCATCTTCAGCCCTCAGGACTTCTTTATACTCTTCTGCTTCAAAGGCTGTCGGAAATTCTTTTGAAATCAGACTCAACCAGTTGCGGTAATCAGAATGGGTACTGATCAGTGACAGGTGGTTCATATCCATATTTTGTTCCAGTGCAGCAACAGCAATGGAAGTCTCAATTTTTGCCTTTAATGATTTTGAGGGTTCAATGGCATGAGCATCTGCATACAAATGAAGTGTAGATTCAATCTCCTGCACTTCTTGCTTCAGGACAGGAAACTTGACAAGCATATCCAGAACTTCTGCCCGTTCTGCTTCATTGAGCAGATCTAAAACAAATAATTCCAATATGCCACTTTCGATGTAAATCGCTAAATCCATAGTTTTCCTCCTTGTGTTTAAATCATCTTACCACTTATTTGTGTAATATTTTGTAATAGAAAGAAAAAAAAGCAGATTCAATTATTTCTCAAAGATAATACTTTTACGTTTATTATTTATAATAAAATAGTTGAACAAAATGTTTTATTTTTTTAAAATTAAAGATCGCCCCGGCTGCTCCGCTGAAATATATTGAGCTCCCCCGTACCGCTTATAAACAATAAATAATTAGTTTTACACCCTCAGCAGAACTAACCAGCGCATTACGTGAACACAATCTACGGCATTTCTTTAGGCCCCGGAGATCCGGACCTGATCACAGTAAAAGGACTTCAGATCTTAAGACAATCGGATATCATTTTTTATCCGGGATCTCTGTTTAAAGATGGCAGAAAGGAAAGTTACGTACGTCCGATGCTAGACCATTACGGATTGCAGCCGGATAAGCTGGAGGGTTTCTTCCTCCGCATGGGTAGCGACAGAACCGCTGCGGAACTGACTTATCAGCAAACTGCTCAAAAGATACTTCAACTGAGCGGAGCAGGTAAGATAGTGAGTATCGTTTGCGAGGGAGACCTTAGTTTTTATGCATCCTTCTCCTATCTGCTGGAAAAACTGGAAACGGTAAACGCCAGCATAGAGCTCATCCCCGGAGTGAATTCGTTCTCCCTGGGTGCTTCTCTTCACCAGGTGCCGCTATGTTTGCAACATGAAAAGCTGGCAGTACTGCCTCTGGCATCCGATATCACTGAGATAGAACAAACTTTGGAAAATACAGATACCCTCATTCTCATGAAAATCAGGATGGGCTGGAAAGAATTGTATCCGGCATTGCTGACAAAAACATGGAAATACTACTACTGTGAGCGTTTGGGCACAGCTGAACAATATATTACCGCCGATATTGCGGACTTAGCGTACAGAGAGATACCTTACTTCTCTCTATTAATTATTAAAAAATGATCAAAGTTGTTGGTATCGGGCCCGGAGGTCATGATTATTTGTTGCCTGTAGCACAAAAAGCAATTCAGGAGGCCGATGTGATTATCGGTTACCATTACTATTTCCAGTTCATCGCAGACCTGGTGCAGGAGGGAACTCAGTGCATCGGTAAGGAGCTCAGCGAAGAAGAGAAAAGGGCAGAGATTGCCATAGAAAAAGCCATTGAAGGGTATAATGTGGTGGTTATTGGTTCTGGGGATGCCGGCATTTACTCCATGGCGAGCATTGTTTACCAAAAGGCAGCAGCCTCAGGAGAGGACATTGAGCTGGAAACTATTCCCGGGATCTCTGCTTTTGTAGCCGCGGGGAGCAAGTTAGGCGCAGTGCTGGGCCACGATTTCTGCTGTATCTCCCTGTCAGACCTGATGACACCCTGGAAAACTATCCAGAAACGCATAGAGGCAGCAGCCTGGGGAGACTTCGTGACTTCTATTTACAACCCGAAAAGTGCCAAGAGGTACTGGCAGCTGAATAAACTAAAATCCATTTTCCTTTTACACCGCGATGCCGGAACACCTGTAGCCATCTGCTATCAGCTGGGCAGACCCGAAGAAAAGATTACGCTGACTACACTGGGCGACCTGAATGTGGAAGAGGTGGATATGTTCAGCCTGGTGGTCATCGGCAACAGCCAGACCTTTGCCTATAAAAAACACCTGATTACGCCAAGAGGTTACTTAAACAGAAAGCCTGAAACGGGTCTGGAAATCCAGCAGGCAAGTTTCCGCGAAATTGTTGAACAGCTGGATACAGATCAATATCCTAAAGATTTTCTTTGGGCAGCTATCCGTTGTATTCATACTTCTGGTGACCATGATTATATCAATTACCTGAGCATGTCTGACCAAGCCATCTCAAAAATGCACCAGTACCTGATCAGCGGGGGGACCATTGTAACCGACGTAACTATGGTACAGGCCGGAATTACGAAAGCTTTTTTAGAAAAATACGGAAATCAGGTGATCTGTTTGCTCAATACCGAAGAAACGCTGTCACTGGCAGCAGAGGAAGGACTTACACGTTCGCAGGCAGGGATTAAACTGGCGGCAAAACTGTACCCCGAAGCACTGTTTGTGATTGGCAATGCACCTACGGCATTGATCGAAATCGCTGATCAGGTAAGAATGGGAACCATCAAGCCGGCGGGTATTATAGGAGCTCCGGTTGGGTTTGTAAATGTAGTGGAGTCAAAAGAACGCCTCAAAATGCTTTCGGTACCTCATGTTATTATTGAAGAAAAACGCGGAGGCAGTAATTTTGCGGCGACGCTGGTGAATGCAGCATTTACGCTGGATACAGCTGTCGAGTATATCAACTAAACAAACAGTATGGTTTTTCAGGTCATAGGAATTGGAAACAGAAAAGCGCAGTTTGCTACAGAAACAGCCGATTTAATTGCCAGGCATACTGTGTTTAGTGGTGGGCACCGTCATTATGAACTGGTAGGGCATCTGTTGCCTGAAGGACATATCTGGCTGCCTGTGCAGGCTCCTATGGAAGTTCTTTATGAAAGTTATCTTCAGGCAAATACCGCGATCGTTGTCTTTGCAAGTGGCGACCCGCTGTTTTATGGCATCGGCAATACGCTGCGGGCAAAATTTCCTGATGCTGAAATTCATACCTATCCTTATTTCAGTTCTATACAGCTGTTGTTGCATAAAGCTCAGCTGAGCGCTAACCAGCTGCAAACAGTAAGTGTTCACGGGAGGCCATGGACAGCGCTTGACGAAATAATTATACAACAGAAGGCCCTGATCGGGGTATTAACCGACGCAGAGAAATCTCCTTCAGCCATAGCCAAACGATTACTGGAATACGGCTATACAAACTATACGATGTGGATAGGTGAAGATCTGGAAGCTGAAAATGAAAGCGTACAACAGTTAACATTGCAAGAGACCGCTGAAAGTGCCTTCCATCATCTGAACTGTGTCATCCTGCAAAAAGAAAAACATCGGAAGATCGCTTTTGGCATAGATGATCAGCTTTTCGAAGGACTGGAAGGACGCCCGAATATGATTACCAAGATGCCTGTGAGGTTGTGCTCATTGCATAGCCTGGATCTGGAATCAAAATCTGTATTATGGGATATCGGTTTTTGTACCGGCTCATTGAGCATTGAGGCTAAACTCCGTTTTCCGCAGCTGCAGGTCCATGCTTTTGAACAAAGGCCGGAATGTCTGGAGATCCTGCATAAAAATCAGCGTCGCTTTGGCAGTCCGGGTATTCAAGCCTGGATGGGCGATATTTTTGACACGGCACTTAGCGATATACCCAAACCACAGGCGGTATTTATTGGCGGACATGGAGGACGTTTAACCGAATTGCTGCAACGGATCGACCAATATCTGCCTGTAGGCGGTACAATGGTGATCAATGCGGTCCAGCAGGACTCCATCACTGACTTTACCGCCTTTGCCAGTCGGCCACACTGGAAACTGGATGAACCTTTGCAGTTAAAGGTAAATGCGCATAATGAAATCACCATTTTAAAAGCGACAAAACAAAAATGTTAAAAGAGGAAAAAATAGGCCTGATTGCTTTCACTGATAGCGGACTCTCCATCGCGAGAACCCTTCAGAAAGAATTTCAGCGCAGTAAATTATATACAACCAGAGAAACAGATTTTTCAAAAGATGTGCTGAAGCTGGAAAACCTGGATACCCTGTTAAAAGATAATTTCCAGCGTTTTGATGTCTGGATCTTCGTTGGTGCCCTGGGTATCTGTGTAAGGGCTATTGCTCCTTACATCCTGGATAAACATACCGATCCGGCGGTGATCAATATTGATGAACAGGGAACCTTTGTGCAATCTGTACTCAGCGGACATAGCGGCGGAGCGAACGAGCTAAGTATGAAACTAAGCCGGGTGCTGCAGGCACAGCCAGTGATTACTACGGCGAGCGACCTGCAGGAGATCTGGGCACTGGACCTGCTGGCAGAGAGGTTTGGCTGGAATACCGGTGCCACAGCAATCAACAAGCCGGTTTCTCTATTTGTAAATAACCGCCCAACGGCGCTGGTGCTGAAGGTGAAAGATGCTGGAACGGCTTTTCTTGAAAAGACAAAACCTGCATTTGCAGATATCTACTATGACCTTTCTGCAGTTGATCAATCGCAATACGAGCTGCTGATCTATGTGGGGTATGAACTCTTTGAAGAAAAGATCACAACACTATCTTTTTATCCGCGCTGTTTAACGCTAGGAACGGGTTGTTCTAAAGATATAGAACCGGTATTATTTGAAGAGATGCTGCTGCAGCAGTTATCAAATGAACATATCGCTTATCAAAGCATATCAGTAATTGCATCAGTTGATATCAAAGCTCAGGAACAGGCTTATCTGGAGATCGCAGAAAAATACAACTGGGATTTTACCACTTTCCCGGCCACAGACCTTGGGGATGTGCATCTGGCAAATCCATCCGAGGTTGTCCTCGAAAAGATAGGTATCCATGGGGTTTCAGAAAGCTCTTCGGCTCTGGCAGCAGGTACAGACACCTGGCTGATCGAGAAAACCAAAGCCGAAGTGTCTTCAGGCAAGATGTTTACACACGCGATTTGTCTGATCAGTACTTATGAAAGAAAAGGACAGATTGCTATCGTTGGCGCAGGCCCGGGGGCAGCGGAATATATCACCGTAAGGGGAAAAGAATTGCTGGAAACTGCAGATTGTATCCTCTATGCCGGAAGTTTGGTGCCCGAAGAACTGACCAGTATTGCCAAAGCAGGTGCATTGGTGAGAAACTCTGCGGCGATGACGCTGGAAGAGCAGGTGGAGCTGATGGACCAAATGTATCAGCAGGGCAAGCTCATCGTTAGGCTGCATTCCGGCGATCCTTCTATTTACGGGGCTATCCAGGAACAAATGACGATCTTTGATGAAAGGAACTACGATTACTTTATCGTACCGGGAATTTCCTCTTTCCAGGCCGCTGCGGCATACCTCAAGTCCGAATTTACCATTCCTGAAGTGGCACAAACGATCATCCTCACCAGAGGTGAAGGAAATACGCCTATGCCGGAGCATGAGAAACTGGAAGAGATGGCAAAGTTAAGGGCAACGATGTGTATCTTCCTGAGTGCGGGAATTATCAAAAAGGTAGAGGGGCAGCTGCTGCAGCATTATCCGCCAGAAACTCCGGTTGCGGTATTATTCCGCGTCAGCTGGAAGGATGAGAAGGTGTGGACAGGTACACTGGATGGACTGAGCAAAATTATAAAAGACAATAAGTTAACACGTACCGTGCTGGTGATTGTGGGTGAGGCGATAGGAGCGAGGAAAAATCGTTCCTGGTTGTATGGCGATAACTGGCACCATATCTTCAGAAAAAAATGATCCTTTTACTGGGTGGAACAACAGAAGCGAAACAGGTTGCCGGTTATCTCGATGAGGCCGGGGCAGGTTATATCTATTCTACCCGTACAGAAGTATCATTTGAAGGGAAGGGGCAGTACAGATTTGGCAGTCTGGATGCCGCAGCGCTGAAAGAGTTCTGCAGGTTAAATGGTATCCACATGATTATCGATGCCTGCCATCCCTTTGCGGCGATACTGCACGCCACTGTAGCGACTCTGGCAGAGCAGATTCCGGTGATCAGGTTTGAAAGGGAATTCCCTGAAAGGCTCAACCATCCGCTGGTACAGTATGCAGCAGATTTTGAAGATGCTTTGCAGAAAATACGTGAACAGGATTACCGCTCCATGCTGGCACTCACCGGAGTGCAGTCTATACCGGCACTCAGCAGCTTCTGGCAGCGCTACCCCTGCTGGTTCAGGATTCTGGACCGCAAATATTCCAGGGATTTTGCGGCAGGCTACAATTTTCCCGCAGATCATTTGCTGTTTGGACTGCCTCAGGACAAGCAGGAGGAGATTGAACTTTTCCGCAAGTTAAGGCCGGAGGTCGTCATAACCAAAGAAAGTGGGCTGAATGGAAAGCTGGATGCTAAAATTGAAGCGGCTATCCATTGCAATATTCCTGTATTTATCATTAAAAAGCCCGAACTTTCTGCCTTGTTTCAAACGATACATCATTTACAGGATCTACACAGCAGGATACAATGACCGAACTTCAGCCCATACCGGATGGCCCACTGAGAACAGGCTTCACTACAGGAGCCTGTGCTACAGCCTGCACCAAAGCGGCACTGCAGGCGCTGATCAGTGGAGAACGGGTAACTGAGGTGCTAGTCACCTTACCCATCGGGCAGGAACATCTTTTCCGGATCTTATCCTGTAATCTTGGTCAGGATACATGCAGCTGCACAACCCAGAAGGATGCGGGTGATGATCCGGATGTTACGCATGGGGCGATTATTGGCGCAACAGTTAGTTTAACCGATACAGGAATGATCAGATTTCTGCAGGGGAAGGGCGTAGGTAGGGTGACACTTCCGGGACTGGAAATTAAACCTGGAGAACCGGCCATCAATCCTGTGCCACGCCAGATGATGGAAAACGCCTGTAAAAAACTATTGTCGGAGAACCAGCTGGCGCATCAGGGAGTGGATATCACAATCTTTGTGGAGAACGGAGAGCTGATTGCAAAAAGAACACTCAACGAGCGACTGGGTATTATGGGTGGGCTGTCCATCCTGGGGACGACAGGCATCGTCACCCCATTTTCTGCTTCTTCCTATATCGCCAGCATCACCCAGGGCATAGACGTAGCTGTAGCCAATGGCAGCAGCGAACTGGTGATCAACTCCGGCGCCAGGAGCGAGAAAAGCCTGAAGTCACTTTTCCCTGATCTGCCAGAATTTGCCTTTGTACATTATGGTAACTGGATAGGGGAGACGCTGGAAAAGATCGCCCTAAGCCCGGCCATCAAAAAAGTTAACCTGGGCATTATGCTGGGCAAATCTGTGAAACTGGCTGAAGGGATGCTGGATACGCACAGCGGCAAAAACACCTGGAATAAGGAATTTGTAGCGCAGATGGCGAAAGATGCCGGCTATCCGGAGGAGTTGTTAGATCAGATTTTATCATTTAATATGGCGGGCCGTTTAACTGAATTGTTTAGCTTTGCCAGCGCTGAACCCTTCTACCAGGCATTATTAAAAGCCTGTTATGAGAACTGTTCTGCATTAATCCCCTCTGCAGAGTTGGTCATATTCCTGATCAGCAGGGAAGGAGAATATATACAGTATCCAAATGAATTTTCTTAATATAAGTCGCCCGCTGATTGCCGGCATATTACATTCTTTTGAACCCGACCATGTGACAGCTGTTTCCGTACTGGCTTCAGAACAGGCTGTCAATAAAAAAAGGATGTCCTGGGCTGTGATTTTCAGGGCTTCGCAATGGGCATTGGGGCATTCTGTGACGCTGATTATTTTTGGCGTAATTGCGCTGATTTTTAAGGCCTCGCTTCACAGCTACGTCACTAACATCTCTGAATGGGCTGAAATTGCCATCGGGCCGATCATGATTATCCTGGGCCTCAACGCCATCCGCAGTAATTACAAGATCAATGAAATGATCAGAGACAATAAGAAAATTGAAGCTCATGAACACCTGCCATCCAACCCTATTCACCTGCATGGAAAAAAGGGTGAGGAGATTGCCATGAACCCTTTAACACGATCGTTCTGGGTGGGCATGCTGCACGGATTAGCCGGCACAGGGGGTGCTTTAACGACAGCACTGGTGATCAGTGCCCCAACTGTCGGCGCTTCAATCCTGGTACTGGTGATAGAATCTGTAGGGATTATTCTGGCGATGAGCGTGTACAGTTATGTGCTGATCCATACCATGAGCCGTTTCCTGGAAAAAAACATGGCGATATTCAAATGGATGAATGGTATCGCCGGGCTTGCATCGATCACGATCGGCTGTATCTGGATCTACACGCTGGTTATATCCCCAGCAATTTCTTAAACTGGCTGCCAAGGGTATTCTTTTTCTCGCCAACCTTCTCGTCTTCTTCAAATAAAACACCTTTTACATTGAGATGGTGGCCTATTTGTTCTTTACCTACCTCTTCTTCAAAACCAATGATCTGTTTACGGTATTTACAAAGCTGACAGTTCATATTTCCTGTACCGTTAACGGCTTCTTCCAAACGGCTGTCGAAAGCCTTTAACATCAGCTCGTCCGTGCCGAAGGCCGCAGTGCAGATAATTTCCTGCTCAGAAAGCCTGTTTTTCTCTTCAATCGTAGCATGTATCCTGTCCAGCAAGACCCCCGAGAAAAAGAAAAATGGGATGGCGATCGTTCTTTTGAAACCCAGTTTTTCTACCAGCGCCAGAGATTGTTCAACCGAAGGGTAGGCGGTGCCGCTGTAAGCTGTAGTGGCAAAGCCGAAGCCCATTCCTTCCCAGAGCATGCTCATGAGCTTGGTCACGTCGCTGTTGGCATCAGGATCCGTAGTGCCCCTACCAACCACCACCAGGCAGGTTTCCCGGCGATCTATTGCAGTCAGCCCTGCTTCTGTTTCTTCAATCCTCTTTTTCGCCAGGTCCAGAACGAAGGAGTTTACCCCAATAGGGCTGCCCATTTTAATCTGAAGATCGGGATAGTACGACTGGATCGTGTTTAGTTCATATGGAATATCGTTTTTGGCATGTGCGCCTGCAAAAAGAATCACTGGCAGCGCATAAATCACGCGTACGCCTTTGTTGTACATGCGCTCTACCGCCGCTTCAAACAGCGGATGATTAAATTCCAGGAAGCCATAATCTACCTCATAGTTACTTTTATAACGCCCTTTGAGGATCTCTACCAGTTTCTTGAATTCTTCTACACCAGCGGTTTTTCTGCTGCCGTGGCCGCAAAGCAAAACTCCTTCTTTCATAGTGATAAATTTACAACCGCCCCAATGATGATGATGGCGGGATAGGTCAACTGTGCCGATGCAGCCATCGCCGGCAGGTCCTGCGCCAGTCCTTTGACAGATTTTTGTGCCGGCAGGGAGGCATGCTGTATGATCGCAGCCGGGATATGGCCTTTTCCTGCTTCTATATAGGTATTTGCAATGGAGGAGAGCTGTTTCATGCCCATGTAGATCACTACCGTGGCATTGCTTTGCATGGCCAGACGGAGGTCGGCCGACAAAGTGCCGTCTTTCCTGGTTCCTGTTACCACCCAGATGCTTTCGCTCACATTCCTGTGCGTCAGAGGGATATCCTCAAAGCCCACAGCCTGCATACTCGATATTCCTGGTACAAAATGCGTTTTTATGCCCTGTTCACGGGCGTAAAGAATTTCTTCAAAGCCTCTCCCAAAGATGAAGGGGTCACCACCTTTGAGGCGAACTACCTTTCCTTTGGTAAAGGCATAGTGCCTGATCAGTTCATGAATGGTCTCCTGTGGGGTATACTCACCGTAAGGCTGTTTGCCCACATATACTTTCTCACAATCTGCTCTGGCAATACTCAGCAGTTCTTTATTGGCCAGGTTATCATATAAAATAACGTTCGCCTCCTGCAATATTTTATAACCTTTAATGGTCATCAGATCTATATCACCCGGGCCGGCTCCAACTACAAATAATTCAGGGGATTCGTTATTTTCTGTCATTCAAATTAAAAATTGCCTAAAATTAAGGTTTATATTGGTCTTAACTCAATTTTTCAGTCTGAATGATCAATCGTATGCATTTTGACATTAAAGAGAAATTTATACATGTATTCTATAGGAGAGTAAATCAGTATTTAACTAAATTTATGGCATGCAAAGCGTAAACCTATCCTGGCTCAAATCTCTCGAAGTTTTTATAAATGTCCCCGACGCACAGTTACAATGGTTTATTGATAACAGTGAGATCATAGTGGTGGAGGACGGCGAAGTCATCTTTCAGCCGGGTGATAAGCTGACCGGCCCACATATCGTGGTTGAAGGAGGCATACAGTTTTATATGGTGCAGAATGGTTCGCGCAGGGCATCTGTGAATATCCACCGGGGTGATATTACCGGTTACCTTCCCTATTCAAGAGGAAAGGTTTCCGTAGGATACGCCGTGGCAGTTGGCCAGTTGCAAACACTGAGCCTGCATGGGGAGAAGATGCAGGAAATGATCAGGGAACATTTTGAACTGACGCAGGCGCTGGTACATGTGATGAGCAACAGGGTGAGGGACTTTACCGCCTTTCAGCAGCAGAACGAGAAAATGATGGCGCTGGGTAAGCTCTCTGCCGGACTGGCACATGAACTCAATAACCCCGCATCAGCTATTGCGCGCGACTCACAGTCGCTGCAACAACACCTCAAGCTGGACCCAAAGTTGTTCAAGGAGCTGCTGATGATTCGTATTGATGAAGACCAGGTAGACCAGCTCAACAGGGAACTGTTTAAGGTACTGTCTATAACAGAACCGCCACGGCTGAATTTGAAGGAACGTATGGCACTGGAAGATAGCCTCACTGAATGGTTTGAGGATCACGATGTAGAAAATGGATATGCAATTGCCGAAAGTTTTGCTGATTTCAGCTTCTCTGCAGATAGCCTGAATGCCTGCGCCGCCGCTATCCCGCCGGCATGTTTATCCCCCATGTTTAACCTGATCAGTAACTTATTGATCACGGAAAGAATGGTGCAGGATATCCAGTTGTCCTCTAAGAGGATTGCTGACCTCGTTACGTCTATCAAGAACTTTACCCACATGGACCGCGCGCAGGACAAGCAGTTTGCGGATATCCACATTGGAATACGTAATACACTGACGATGCTGGGGCATAAGATCAGGAAGGGAAATATTGCAGTGGTAGAAGATTATGACGAAACCCTGCCCCCGGTAAAAGGGCTGATCGGCGAGCTGAACCAGGTGTGGACAAACATCATCGATAATGCAATTGATGCGATGGAGGTGAATGGCAAAGGCACCCTGACCATAAAAACTGAAAGGGACAAGGAGTTTGTACAAATACAGCTGATAGACGACGGCCCGGGAATCCCGGCGGAGGTAGTCCCAAATATTTTTGATCCTTTTTATACCACCAAGCCAATGGGCAAAGGTACGGGGCTGGGGCTCGAAGTCGTGCAGCGGATCATCTACCAGCATAACGGAACAGTAAAGGTGAAGTCGGCCCCCGGGCATACAGTGTTCACCGTATGTTTCCCACTGGATAACTAAATGCTTTTTTAAATTACTACAATGATTGCAATATGAATCTCCCTATAATTTTTTCTATCGATGACGATCCTCAGGTATTGCGTGCCATTAGCCGCGACCTGAAAAGGCAATATGGTAATGTGTATAAAATCATCAGTACCACCTCTGCCAATGAAGCCCTGGAGGCACTGACCGATCTGAAGAACAGCTCTGATGTGGTTGCGCTCTTTCTGTGTGATCAGCGTATGCCCGAGATGGAGGGTGTAGCTTTCCTGGAAAAAGCAATTAAGATCTTTCCTGAGGCAAAACGGGTACTGCTAACGGCCTATTCTGATACAGAGGCGGCTATAAAAGCCATCAATGAGGTGAAACTTGATTATTATCTGATCAAACCCTGGGATCCGCCGGAGGAAAAACTCTATCCCGTAATTACGGATCTGCTGGATGACTGGCAGGGGGATTATATTCCTGAATTTAAGGGGATAAAACTGGTAGGTTTCCAGTTCTCACCACAGTCGCACCTGGTGAAAGATTACCTTGGAAGTAACCTGATCCCTTACCGCTGGCTGGATGTGCAGTCGCACCCGGAAGCGGCAAATATGCTGAGCATCAATAACCTTTGTAATGATGATCTTCCGCTGGTATTTTTTGATGATGGCTCTTACCTTACAAAGCCCTCTATCAAGGATATTGCTGCCAAGATCGGCAAGAACCCGGAGACCATGCATGATATCTATGATGTGGTAATCATTGGTGCGGGACCAGCTGGTCTTGCTGCTGCGGTATACGGCGCTTCTGAAGGTCTGAAGACGCTGATGATTGAACGTAAGGCACCGGGAGGACAAGCGGGAACAAGTTCCAGAATAGAGAATTACCTGGGTTTCCCATCGGGACTGAGCGGGGCCGACCTCACCAGACGTGCGATGAGTCAGGCGACCAGATTAGGCGCGGCATTTCTATCCCCGCAGTCGGTCAAAGATATCAGGCAGAAAGATGGATACAAAACGATTATCCTGGATGATGGTCCTGATATTCTTACCCGTTCAGTGGTGATCACTACAGGCGTGGATTACCGTAAGCTGGAAGTGAAAGGGGTGGAGGACTTTACGGGAGCGGGTATCTATTACGGAGCGGCAAATACCGAAGCCTCGGCTTGTAAAGGGAGGGATGTCTTTATTATTGGTGGCGGAAACTCTGCCGGACAATCTGCAATGTACCTTTCAAAATTTGCGAGCAACGTAAGTATTATTATCAGAAAGGATGACCTCTCTGCAACGATGTCTGCCTATCTGATTGAGCAGATTGAACTGACGCCAAATATTCACGTGCTGCCAAACACAGAGTTGTTTGAAGCTACGGGAGATCTCCATCTTGATAAATTGACGCTGATCAATATCAAAACCAAAGAGAAACAAACAAAAGATGCCGGAGCCCTCTATATTTTTATTGGTGCCAAGCCGTATACCGACTGGATAAAGCTGGAGATTATCAAAAATGAAAAGGACTTTATTGAGACAGGCCGGGAGCTGCGCAATTATGAGGAGTTTAAGAAGACCTGGAAGTTATCCAGAGATCCTTACCTGCTGGAGACCAGCTGTGCAGGGGTTTTTGCCGCAGGAGATGTGCGTGCCGGAGCGATGAACAGGGTGGCTTCTGCAGTGGGCGAAGGCTCAATGGCCATCAGCTTTGTACACAAGTATCTGGCTGAGGTTTAGGAATTGCAGTGCTGAGCAGGGTTTGTATTTTTTGTGAGGATATTTCAATTTTGGAAGCCATAGAAAATACTTTCTCTGCACTCATTTCACGGCTGCCCAGCAATTGGGCATACAGGGAAATGGAGGTTACAGGGTTTTTCAGATCGTGCGACAAGCGTCTGAGAAATTCATCATGAGTTTTCTGCAGCTGAAGGTTGACCAGCCTGGATTCCATCTTCTCCATGATATGATCTGCCAATAACTGTAGCAGGCGGATTTGCTTCTCGCTAACGTCAGGATGTGCTTTGCTATCGGTTACGCAGATGGTGCCCAATGCAGAGCCCGATCCGTTTTTGATGGGGGCGGCTGCATAAAAGCGGAGATCATCATCTCCCTTTAAAAAAGAACTGTCTGTTAATTCATAATGCTGATGGATATCGTGATATACGGTGACTTCATCTTTGAGAATGCTTAAAGAACACAGGTTTTCGGCCCTTTTTGTGGCTCTTGGTCCGTATTCAGCGGGGAAGCTGGCTTTGATAAAAACCTCATCCTTATCAACAAAACAGATAAAGGCTTTTTCGCTGTCAAAGATCTCAGCAGCAAGCAATGTCAGGAGGTCAAAATCTGTCTCCGGAAGTGTATTCAAAATTTCAAATCTGTTCAATTCTTCTATCCTGAATGACTCATCCTCAGGAATAATATCGACAGGCATCTTGTAATTTATCATTTATCTTTAATTTCAGTATGATGTGACAATGAATCTGTTAGCTCCTGGTAGTTGGTTCAGTATCCTATAAAAAAAAGCTTGTGACCGAATAAACAAAAAACTGGATTGATTGTTGTGCAAATATTGTTTTTGAGAATGTTTGACCAAATGTAAGATATTGATACTTTAAATATCATGTATTTTCTTCATCAATTTAAAATATGAATTTAATTAAGTTTTGCCTGGGATTCATTAAGTTTTTGATTTCGCAGGTTTAGGAGATTATTAATGGTCAGTGGTGATCGGTTGTATCATGGGAAGAATCTCATCTACGTACTTTCGCTCATTGGCAAGACGGGGAACTTTATGCTGCCCGCCCAATTTACCTTTTGATTTGAGCCAGTTGTAAAAAGTGTTATGTGGCGCATTGTGCACCTTTGGACGGCACAGGGCCATGTTATTAAAACGCTTGGCATCGTAATCTGAATTGATCTCGCGAAGCGTCTGATCCAGGATATCCACAAACTTTTCAAAATTATCCGGTTGCTGGTCAAACTCTATGATCCATTCATGTCCGCCAGCCTTGTCCCCCCTGAAATAAATCGGACAGGCGGTATAATCTTTAAATGCAGCACCGGTCTCGCGGCAGGCTTTACTGATCGCCTGCTCAGCATTATCAATAATTACCTCTTCCCCAAAAGCATTGATAAAGTGTTTCGTCCGTCCTGTGATCTTGATCCTGAAAGGCGAAAGCGAGGTAAACTGAACAGTATCGCCAATGACATATCTCCATAAGCCAGCATTGGTAGAAATGATGATCGCATAGTTTTTATGCAGTTCCACTTCCTCCAGGCTCAGCGTTTTAGGATTGTCATCACAGAGCTGGTCGAGCGGCAGAAATTCATAGTAAATACCATAATCCAGCATGAGCAGCATCTCTTCAGAATGCAGCTGATCCTGAATACCAAAGAAGCCCTCTGAGGCATTGTAAGTCTCCAGGTAGTACATTTCATCAGATGGGATCAGTTCTTTGAACTGCTCCCTGTAGGGGCCAAAGTTTACGGCGCCGTGGAAATAGAGTTCCAGGTTTGGCCATACCTCCAGCAGGTTTTTCTTGCCGGTAATCTCCAGCACTTTTTTAGCCAGTACAATCGTCCAGGTTGGTACTCCCGAAATGTTGGTTACGTTTTCTCTGATGGTAGCCTCAGCCATTTTCTCCATCTTCTGTTCGTAGTCATTCATCAGGGCAATAGAAATATTCGGCGTGCGGTAATACTCGGCCCACATCGGCAGATTCTTGATCAGTACTGCCGAGAGATCACCGTAAAAGGTATCCTCATTCAGCTGGTTGATCTGGTGACTGCCTCCAAGAACCAGGGCTTTACCGGTAAGGATCTGGTTGTTAGGTTTATTGTTACAGAAGATAGAGATCATGTCTTTACCTCCTTTGAAATGACATTCTTCAAGGGCTTCAGGCGATACCGGGATAAACTTACTTCTGTCGCTCGTGGTGCCCGATGATTTTGCAAACCACCTGACTTCTGAAGGCCAGAGCACATTTTGTTCGCCCTGCAGCATACGCTCGATGTAGGGCTTCATGCTGTCGTAATTCTGAAGCGGTACACGCTCTTTGAACTGCTCAGAAGTCTCTATAGACCTGTAATCGTATTTTTTTCCCCATTCAGTGTTTTCCGCAGAGGAAATCAGGTTGTGAAACCATTCTTCCTGTACGTCTACCGGATATTTCATGAAAAGCTCTATCTGATGAACGCGCTTTTTCATGTACCAGGTAAAAATAGAATTTACAAAAGCCATATCTGGTTAGTATAGATTATAGGTTTTTACTTCGAAGTACAAAATTAGAGCCGAGATATACCTTTCTCACCATTTCATTGGCCGCAAGTACCTCTGGTGTGCCAGATTCGAGGATTTTTCCTTCAAACAGCAGATAAGCCCTGTCTGTAATTGACAACGTTTCCTGCACGTTGTGGTCAGTAATGAGGATACCGATGTTTTTATTCCTCAGTTTTGCCACAATGGTCTGTATTTCTTCTACAGCAATAGGGTCTACACCAGCAAAAGGTTCGTCAAGCAGGATAAAGTTAGGGCTGGCCGCCAATGCACGTGCGATTTCCGTTCTGCGGCGTTCACCACCGGAAAGCAGGTCGCCACGGTTTTTGCGCACTTTATGCAAACTAAACTCGTCGATCAGTTCTTCCAGTTTTTCTTCTCTTTCTACCCTGGACATGTCTGTCATCTCGAGGATAGACAAGATATTGTCTTCTACGGTAAGCTTCCTGAAAACTGAAGCCTCCTGCGCAAGGTAACCAATTCCTTTTTGCGCCCGTCGGTACATGGCATCCTTGGTAATATCTTCATCACCCAAATAAATTGATCCTTCATTGGGTTTAATCAATCCTACAATCATATAAAAAGAGGTAGTCTTTCCGGCACCGTTGGGCCCCAGTAATCCTACAATCTCACCCTGGCTCACACTAAACGAAACATCGTTTACGACGGTCCGCTGTTTGTATTTTTTAATAAGATTATCAGCTCTTAATATCATTTATCGTATTGATTTTGAATTTTGATCGCTTTAATATTCAATTGCAATCGTCTTTGCTCTTTCCAAATATTTTCCTCGACTGTATAACAAACAGAAAAAAGCACATTAGGTTGCAAAAGATTCTCAAATTCTGCAAGTCCAAAACCGATGGCTTCAAAAATAGCTGAATTTTGTTGTTTAACGTTCAACTTTAAATGTTTTGTTCCCACCACATACGGCCTGCCTGCCAGCATCACATCAGTGCTTACAAATACCGGCGCCGGGTTCATCGGTCCAAAGGGTGCCATCTGAGCGATAATGCGCTGGAATTTACCATCTATTTGTGTAAAGCTGATCTCGCTGTCGATGTGTATTTCCGGACAAAGCAGATCATCAGTAATGGTAGCACCCACGATATTTTCAAAACGTTCAGAAAAAGCTTCTATGTTTTCATGTTTCATGGTGAGTCCTGCCGCAAACTTATGCCCACCGAATTGCTCCAGCAGGTCTGCACAGCCCAATAGGGCCTCGTACAAGTCATAACCCGGAACAGACCTGGCCGATCCTGTAAGAAGCCCATTAGAATGGGTAAGCACGATTGTAGGACGGTAGTATTTTTCTGTCAGACGCGAGGCAACAATTCCAATAACGCCCTTATTCCAGTTTTCATTGTAGACTACGGTAGTCTTTTTGCCGATCAGTACCTCAGATTCATCAATCAGTGCAAGTGCTTCGGCGGTAATATTCTGATCTGAAGCCTTACGGTCAGTATTCTGAAGATTGATGAAAAGACTTTGTTCTGCAGCAAGGTTATCTTCTGTGCAGAGCAACATTTTAACAGCCTGGTTGCCATGGTCCATCCGCCCTGCGGCATTGATTCTTGGCGCCAGCGTAAACACCACATCAGTAATCGTGAAATCTTTGTTTTTGCCGCAGCTGTCCATCAGAGCCTTGAGACCGGTACATGGCTTGGTATTTAATTTCTGCAGTCCGAAGTAGGCCAGCGTACGGTTTTCATCGATAATGGGTACAATATCTGCGGCGATAGAAACCATAACCAGGTCCAGGTACTGCTCATATAAATCATCCGGCAGCTGATGCGCAAAACAATAGGCCTGCGCGAGTTTAAACCCGATACCGCAGCCTGCCAGTTCTTTAAATGGGTAAGGGCAGTCGGCCCGCTTAGGGTCCAGTATTGCTACCGCAGCGGGTAGTTCCTCTCCCGGTAAATGGTGGTCGCAGATGATGAAATCTATGCCAAGCTCATTTGCATAAGCAATCTTATCGTTGGATTTGATCCCGCAGTCTAGCGCGATGATCAGTGTGATACCTTTAGATTTTGCATAATCAATGCCTGCAGTAGAAATTCCATATCCTTCCTTATGTCTGTCAGGTATATAGTATTCCAGGTGCCGGCTAAACTGGCGGAAAAAGCTAAATGCCAGCGCTACAGAAGTAGTGCCGTCTACATCATAGTCGCCATAGATCAGGATCTTTTCAGCTGTGTGAATAGCCTCGTCTATTCTGCTGATGGCTTTATCCATATCCTTCATTAAAAAAGGATCATGCAACTGGCTGCGCTGCGGCCTGAAGAAATCTTTGGCTTCATCAAAGGTAGTGATACCCCTCTGCACCAGGATCTCTGCCAGACTTCTGTCTATATTTAATTGTTGTGCAAGCAAATCAGTAGCTTCTTTATTGCTATTTAGCGCCTGCACCCATCTTTTCTCCATTTGGTTTTTGTGTATCTTTGCAACAGATTGTAAATATATCATTAATTATTCTTTTGACTAATACCTAGACTAGTGCAAGTATTCACATTACACGAAGGTTCCTATTCTGTAGCTGCCGATAAAAAATTCATTCCGTTTGACCCTCAAACAGATAATCCAAAAGACAGGCCGGCATCGTTGTTTATCAATGTTCAGCCTTTTTTAGTGAAATTTAATGATTTGCTGCTGGTGCTGGACACTGGCCTGGGCTATAGCAATAAGGAAGGGGAGATGATCCTGCATGAGAACATCAGGAAAGCGGGTTTTGATCCTGCAGATGTGGATTATGTGCTGATGTCTCATTTACATTTTGACCACTCGGGCGGGATGGTGCACAAGCAGAACAACAGTATGGAACTGAGCTTCCCCCATGCAACTTATGTGATCCAGCGCGGAGAGTGGGAAGCTGCATTTACCAGTACCTCTTCATCCTACAGGACAGAGATCTTTGATTTTCTGCAGCGCAATGCCCAGCTGGCTTTTGTAGATGAGTCCGGGGAGTTTCTTCCGGGAATCAGCCATGAGTTTACCGGCGCACATACGCCTAACCACCATGTCTGGCTGCTGGATGACGGTACCGATAAAGTATTCTTTGGGGGTGATGTGTTGCCTGAACCGGAGGAACTGCTAAGGAAATTTATCGCTAAGTACGACTTTGATGGCCGCAAGGCGATGGAGCTGCGTGAAGAGTTTGGTAAACGAGCTGTGGAAGAGCATTGGAATTGCCTGTTTTATCATGGCAAATCCAAAGCGTCGGGATATATTGCACTAACTGACGAAGGTCAGTTTAAGATTGTATAGGCTCTATATTTTTTCCTTCAAAAAGTTCGATCAGACGTTCGATAGAAAGGGGTTTAGAAATAAATCCCTTTACTGTTTTATAGGTTTTTGCCTTCTCGATATCGTTTTCATATACTGAGGACGAAAGCATATACATGTCAATATCAAGCTGTATGTCTAACTTTTCATAGGCTTCCAAAAATTCCCAGCCGTTGAGAACCGGCATGTTGATGTCAATCAGTATCAGCTGAGGGAAAGGGAGCTGCGAATCTTTCAGTTCTTTCAGATAGTCTATTGCAAGCTGTCCATTTGTTTTTGCCACCATCTGAGCATCATATCCGGTTTTTTCTACAATTTTTTTAATGATAAAAATGTTAATATCATCATCGTCAATTACCAGTAGATTAATTTTATCGCTCATCAGATTAGGTTATAAAATTTTGATTTTAAATAAAGATATAAAATAGAACTGTAAAGTATAGGTCCAAATTAGTTATTTAACAAAAAGAGGACCATTATCTGATAATGACCCCCTTTTTGCGTGTGATTGCAAATTATTATTTGCTTATAGTCTGATACTAAGCTTCAGCTTCCATGTAACTTTCAATTGGAGGGCATGCACAAACCAAAGATCTGTCTCCGAATGAATCATTTACTCTGCCTACAGAAGGCCAGAATTTGTGTTCTGCCACATATGCCAGCGGGAATGCTGCTACCTTTCTGCTGTAGCTGTGCGACCACTCGTCCCCGGTAACTGTTGCCACAGTATGGGGAGCATTCTTCAAAGGATTATCTGTTTTATCCAGGGAGCCATTCTGAACGCTGCTGATCTCGTTTCTGATTGCAATCATGGCATCGCAGAAGCGGTCCAGCTCATGTTTAGGCTCACTTTCAGTAGGCTCTACCATCAGCGTACCTGCAACCGGAAATGATACTGTAGGTGCGTGGAAACCATAGTCCATCAGCCTTTTTGCGATATCTACTACCTCAATACCAAAGTTTTTAAATTCACGGCAGTCGAGGATCATCTCATGTGCACAACGACCCTGGCTTCCGGAATACAATACCGGGTAATGTTCTTCCAGACGGGCTTTCATGTAGTTTGCGTTTAAGATCGCATATTCCGTAGCCTGTTTCAGACCTTCGCCACCCATCATGGCAATATAGGCATGAGAGATGATCAGGATAGATGCCGAACCCCATGGTGCAGAAGATACGGCCGGTATAGATTTTTCATTGTTGATATCCACAACCGCATGTCCAGGTAAGTATTTTACCAGGTGTGCAGCAACACCGATAGGGCCCATGCCCGGGCC
This sequence comes from Pedobacter sp. MC2016-15, assembly GCF_026239695.1. Lineage (GTDB taxonomy): Bacteria > Bacteroidota > Bacteroidia > Sphingobacteriales > Sphingobacteriaceae > Pedobacter. The sequence goes on from NZ_JAPIVS010000007.1 coordinate 277,065, forward strand.
ACCGCCACCGTGAGGGATACAGAAGGTTTTGTGCAGGTTAAGGTGACATACATCGGCACCGATATTTGCAGGACTTGTTAATCCTACCTGTGCGTTCATGTTTGCACCGTCCATATATACCTGTCCGCCATTGGCATGGATCACTTCACAGATCTCAATGATGCTCTCCTCAAACACACCGTGTGTAGAAGGATAAGTTACCATGAAGCAGGAAAGATTTTCTGCATGCTGCTCAGCTTTAGCTTTCAGGTCAGCAACATCAATATTTCCGTTCTCGTCACATTTCACAATCACGATCTTCATTCCTGCCATTGCAGCAGATGCCGGATTGGTTCCATGCGCCGAAGAAGGGATCAGCGCGATGTTACGATGGTGGTCACCACGATCCTGGTGATAAGCCCTGATCACCATCAGTCCTGCGTATTCGCCCTGAGCACCAGCATTAGGCTGTAAGCTCATGGCTGCAAAACCTGTGATTTCACTTAACCACCTGTCCAGTTCGTTGAAAACGGTATAGTAACCCGCTACCTGATCGGCAGGTGCAAAAGGGTGTACTTTACCAAATTCTGCCCATGTTACAGGAACCATCTCTGTAGTCGCGTTTAATTTCATGGTACATGAACCCAAGGCGATCATCGAGTGACAAAGAGAAAGATCCTTTGCTTCCAGTGATTTGATATAACGCAGCATCTCATGTTCTGAGTGGTGCGAGTTGAATACCGGATGTGTCAGGTAAGCAGAAGTACGCTGCAATTCAGCAGGTATTACTGTTTGAATGTTTTTTTCTGAAGCCAGTTCAACACTGTCTGCAGCGATGGCTTTCACCTTTGAGAATATCTTGTTCAGCAATTTGATGTCTTCAACAGATGTGGTTTCATCAAGCGCGATAGTAGCTACTGAACCTTTATAGTGCAGGTTGATCTCATTGTCTACACACTCTCTGTGAATAGAGTCTTTCAATGAACCCAGTTCAACCTGGATGGTATCAAAATACGAGTCTGCAAGGATGGTGTAACCGATTGCAGATAATGATTGTGCAAGCGTTACTGTTAAACCATGCGTTCTTTCGGCGATTAATTTTAATCCCTGTGGGCCATGGTAAACTGCATAAAATCCAGCCATAATAGCCAGTAAAGCTTGAGCCGTACAAATGTTGGAGGTAGCTTTATCTCTTCTGATATGCTGCTCTCTGGTCTGCAGGGCCATTCTTAACGCGTAGTTATTGTGGCTGTCTATCGTTACACCGATGATTCTTCCGGGAATAGAACGTTTGTATTCTTCTTTGGTAGCAAAGTACGCTGCGTGCGGACCACCAAAGCCCATAGGCACACCGAAACGCTGAGTAGTACCTACAACGATATCAGCACCCCATTCTCCCGGAGGAGTTAATAATGTAAGACTCAGGAGGTCTGCCACTACTGTCAGCTTCACATTTTTTGCATGAGTTTGTTCTGCAAAAGCAGTGTAGTTGAATACCTCACCATTTCCGGCAGGGTATTGTACAATAGCACCAAAAAACTCTTCAGTAACTTCAAAAGTTTCATGATCTCCGATTACCAGCTCAATACCAAAAGGATTGGCGCGGGTTTGCAGAATATCTATCGTTTGCGGGAACAGCAATGCTGATACAAAGAATTTTGTAGCCTGTTGATTTTTACGCAGACTATACTGCATAAACATCGCTTCTGCAGCTGCAGTACCTTCATCCAACAGGGATGCGTTGGCAATCTCCATACCGGTCAGGTCGATCACCATCGTCTGGAAATTGAGCAGTGCCTGTAAGCGGCCCTGTGCAATTTCTGCCTGATAAGGTGTGTACTGTGTATACCATCCCGGGTTCTCCATTACATTACGCAGGATTACTCCCGGCGTAGTTGTATCATAATATCCCTGTCCGATATAAGATTTCAAAACTTTATTCAGCGAAGCCGTTTGTTTCAGGCTTTCCAGGTATTCTTTTTCAGACTTTGCTGCCGGCAGGTCGAGCGGACGTTTTAGCCTGATTTTTTGCGGCACTGTCTGGTCGATCAGTTCATTGACAGAATCTAAGCCGAGAGTGCTCAGCATGGCGTCTGTATCCTCCTGGTTAGGAGCGATATGACGGTCTTTAAAGTCTTCTTTGTAATGGATATTTAAACTCATGAAGTATAACAATAAAAGTTGCGCGAAGGTACTAAATTTTCCGTTTTTATTCTAATGGATAATATGACTGCGTAATTAGTCATTCAGTTGTCTGAGATACATTTGAACCGTGTTTTCCAATCCCAGGTACAGGGCATCACTGATCAGTGCATGGCCTATGGATACTTCCAGTAAATTAGGGATATTATCTGCGAAATACTTCAGGTTCCGGAGGTCCAGGTCGTGCCCGGCATTAATACCTAATTCCAGTTTATTCGCCGTATGTGCGGCCTGAATATAGGGAGCAATTGCCGTAACGCGGTCTTTCGCAAAATTTGCAGCATAAGACTCTGTGTAAAGCTCAATGCGGTCTGTCCCCGTAGTTTTTGCGGCTTCGATCATGTCCCTTACCGGATCTACAAAGATGGATACACGAATGCCGGCCAGTTGAAAAATGCTGACCATTTCTTTCAGGTAATCCTGATGTTTGATGGTATCCCAGCCATGGTTGGAAGTGATTTGTCCTTCCGCATCCGGAACAAGTGTTACCTGTGCAGGTTTGTTGGCCAGTACGAGGTCTACAAATTTTTGCTCTCTGCAATTACCTTCTATGTTGAATTCTGTAGCGATTGCTGCTTTCAGGTCGAATGTATCCTGGTAACGGATGTGTCGTTCATCAGGTCTTGGATGTACGGTGATTCCTTCGGCGCCAAAGCGCTCACAATCCAGTGCTACCTTTACCAGGTCGGGATTGTTACCTCCGCGGCTATTGCGCAGAGTGGCTATTTTGTTGATGTTTACTGATAGTTTTGCCATTTACAAAGATAGTCCATTAATGCAGACGAGGTATAATTTTATTGTAAACTAAAAAAGGGATACGCTTTTCAGCGTATCCCTTTTATGCGTATGATCGATTACAGATTAGTATCTGTAAGCTTCGCCTTTGAAAGGACCTTCTACCGGAACTCCGATATAGTCAGCCTGGTGCTGATCAAGTACATCAAGTTCAACACCGATTTTAGCCAGGTGTAAACGGGCAACTTTTTCATCCAGGTATTTAGGAAGAACATAAACTTTGTTCTCGTATTTACCAGGGTTTGTCCATAATTCCAGTTGTGCTAAAGTCTGGTTAGTGAATGAAGCAGACATTACGAAACTTGGATGGCCTGTAGCACAACCTAAGTTTACCAAACGTCCTTCAGCCAGTAAGATAATGTCTTTACCGTCAATTGTATATTTATCAACCTGTGGTTTGATCTCGATTTTAGTATCACCATAGTTAGCATTTAACCAGGCAACATCGATCTCATTGTCAAAGTGACCAATGTTACAAACGATGGCTTTATCTTTCATTGTTTTGAAGTGCTCAGCACGAACGATATCGCAGTTACCTGTAGTAGTAACGATGATATCAGCTTCTTTTACAGCATTAGCAAATTTCTTTACTTCATAACCTTCCATTGCAGCCTGTAATGCACAGATCGGATCAATTTCAGAAACGATTACACGTACACCCTGTGAGCTAAGTGATTCTGCAGAACCTTTACCTACATCACCGTAACCAGCTACAACTGCAACTTTACCTGCCAGCATGACATCAGTAGCACGACGGATCGCATCTACCAATGACTCACGGCAACCGTATTTGTTGTCAAATTTAGATTTTGTTACTGAATCGTTAACGTTGATAGCCGGTAAGTGTAAAGTTCCGTTTTTCATACGCTCGTACAGACGGTGAACACCTGTAGTAGTTTCTTCAGAAAGACCTTTGATCGCAGCGATCAGCTCAGGGAACCTGTCAAAAACCATGTTGGTTAAGTCACCACCATCGTCCAGGATCATATTTAATGGCTGTTGCTCAGGGCCGAAGTGTAAAGTTTGCTCGATACACCAGTCAAATTCTTCTTCGTTAAGACCTTTCCATGCGTAAACCTGGATACCTGCAGCGGCGATAGCAGCAGCAGCGTGGTCTTGTGTAGAGAAAATATTGCATGATGACCAGGTAACTTCTGCACCCAGTTCAACTAAAGTTTCGATTAAAACTGCAGTTTGGATGGTCATGTGCAGGCAGCCTGCAATGCGCGCTCCTTTTAATGGTTTCGACGGACCAAATTCTTCGCGTAAGGACATTAAGCCCGGCATTTCTGCCTCTGCTAATCCGATCTCTTTACGGCCCCATTCTGCCAGTGAAATATCCTTTACTTTGTAAGGGATGTACGTAGTCTCTACTGATGACATATTGTTATAGATTTTGTGAGTTGCAAATTTACTGCATTATATAGTCAATAACAAAATGGAATGCGGATATGACGAAAGAATGGTCTTGAATCTAAGTAATTTAAAGGTCAAAAACTCCGGCGTGTGTGCGTAATGCTTTGATGCTACTAAATCTCGGTGTACCTTTGCTGCAAGAAAATTGAATACTCATATTTAAAGCATCTTACATATGTATCCAGAATATTTAGTAGAACCTATGCGTGCGGAATTAACCAAAGTAGGTTTTGAAGAAATGAAAACTGCAGAAGAGGTAGATAATGCCCTTACTGGTGAAGGAACTGTTTTTGTTGTTGTAAACTCCGTATGTGGTTGTGCAGCAGCGAATGCGCGTCCGGCAGCAAGATTGGCCGCTTCCAATGAAAAACATCCTGATAAACTGATTACAGTTTTCGCAGGTATGGAAAAAGATGCAGTAGACAGAGCAAGAAACTATATGTTGCCTTACCCTCCGTCATCACCAGCTATGGCCTTGTTCAAAGATGGTAAACTGGTTCATATGATCGAGCGTCACCAGATTGAAGGCCGTCCGGCACAAATGATCGCCGAAAACCTGATCGGTGCTTTTGATCAGTACTGCTAAGTTTAAAGAATCTACCGGTGTCTTGCCGGTACGAAGATCCGGCCCTGTGCCGGATTTTTTTATGCCTTTTAAAAATCCTTGTTCAGCAATTTTTCCAGCTCGCCGAAGGATACATTCATACGCACCCGCCCTTGTTTTGCGTAGGCAATCTCGCCCGTTTCTTCCGAAACAATTACGGCTACGGCATCTGTAGTTTCAGATATACCAATTCCCGCACGGTGGCGCAGACCAAACTGGGCGGGCAGTTTATCATTGTCGGTCAGCGGTAAGATACAGCTGGCACTCTTCACTTTGTTTTCGGAGATCACCACTGCCCCGTCATGCAGGGGACTGTATTTCTGAAAAATGCTTTCCAGCAGGCGTTTTGAAATCTTGGAGTCTATCAGTTCACAGCTGTTCGCAAACAACTGGTCGTCATAAAACTTGACGAAAACAATCAGTGCACCTGTACGGGATTTCTTCATGCTCTTACAGGCGTCGATGATCGGTTTGATACGTACCAGGTTATCGCGTTCAATATCCTTACTGCCAAATAAATATCCCCACCAGGCCCTGTTTTTCTGCAGAAAGGTGTTTTTCCCGATCAGCAGCAGGAAGCGCCGGATTTCGGGCTGAAAGATGATGATCATGGCAATCACACCCACGCTCATAAACTTGTTGATGATTGCAGACAGCAGGCGCATATTGAGCGCGTCAACTACAAACCACAGGATCAGGATGATCAGCATACCCAGCAGCAAATTCACCGCCATGGTATTTTTGATCAGGTTATAGGTGTAATAGATCAGGAAGGCAACGAACAAAATGTCCACTACATCCGTGACTGTTATGGTAAGAAAATCAAAGTCAAAACCTTTCATTAGCGCCAAGTTAAGTATTTTAGAGAAATATTAACGCTCCTGAACTTTTTCCACCAGAGCAATACATTCTGCCGCTGCTTTAACGTCATGCACCCTGAGAATTGTGGCCCCCTTCTGAAGCGCCAGGGTATTCAGAACTGTAGTAGCATTCAAGGCTTCCTGCGGACTAATGTTCAGGAACTTATAGATCATAGATTTCCTGGAAAAACCCACCAGCACCGGGAGGCCGAAGATGTCCAGGTTCTGCATGTGGTTTAACAGTTCGTAATTATGGTCGATCGTTTTGGCAAAGCCAAACCCTGGATCGAGAATGATATCCTTCAGGCCAAGTTTTTTCAGGATGTTCACTTTTTTCTCAAAATAATCCACCACATCCAGGCTTACATTGCCATATACCGGATCATCCTGCATGTTCTGTGGATTGCCTTTCATATGCATGAGGATGTAGGGAACCTGCAGGTCCGCCACAGTTTCAAACATCTGTTCATCCAGTTCCCCGCCGGAAATATCGTTGATGATGTGTGCCCCGGCTTCAATACTTTCACGGGCAACTTTAGCCCTGAAGGTATCAATGGAAAGCTTTGCTTCAGGAAATCTTTTGCTGATCGCCTCCACCACCGGAATCATCCTTTTCAGCTCTTCATCAGTGCTCACATCAGCAGCGCCCGGGCGCGAAGAATAGGCTCCGATATCGATGAATGAGGCCCCTTCCTGCAAGCAGTTTTCCACTCTTTCCAGGGCCCGGTCTGTGGAACTGATCCTGCTTTCAGTGTAAAAAGAATCCGGTGTTAAATTGAGAATACCCATTACGCAGGGCCTGCTCAAATCCAGCAGTTCACCTTTGAGGTTTAGTGTTATTTTTCGGTTTAAAAACGTATCTTTAGCCATCATTTGATACAAAAATACAGTATTAAAACAGCTTTAAACTAAATATTTTAATTGTTTTGGCCACAAATACCTCACAAGAATTCGATTCAGTAATTGCGGTCTGCAGATCGCTTTTTTTAAAGAAAACCAAAGATTACGGAACGGCCTGGCGCATACTTCGCCTGTCTTCTATTACAGATCAGATCTTTATCAAGGCGCAGCGCATACGTACGCTGGAAGAAAAACAAATCTCCAAAGTGGGAGAGGGGATCATTCCTGAATATATCGGGATCATCAACTACTGTGTTATTGCTATGATACAATATGACATGGATGAAAATGATCCGCTGGAAATGGATCCTGAAAGGGTAGAAAAGCTGTTTGACCAGAAGGTGCAGGAAACGAAAGACCTGATGTTCGCCAAGAACCACGATTACGGCGAGGCATGGAGAGATATGAGGATCAGCTCTCTGACGGACCTCATCCTGATGAAGATCTTCAGGGTAAAACAAATTGAAGATAACCTCGGTGCCACTGTTGTTTCTGAGGGGGTAAATGCCAATTATCAGGATATGCTCAACTATGCTGTTTTTGCGCTGATCAAATTAGAACTGAAATAAAAATGAATAAAGCCGCGTTAAATTTTTCCAGATTATTTGTAGGGCTGCTCTTTATTTTCTCCGGACTGATCAAGGCCAACGATACCCTGGGCTTTGGTTATAAACTGGAAGAATACTTTGATGTTTTCCATATCTCCTTTTTTAGTCCCTATGCCACGGGTATAGCCATGATTCTCTGTGTGCTGGAAATTGTGCTGGGTGCCTTGCTGCTGGCCGGTTTCTGGAGTATGAAGGTAGCAGCCGGGCTTTTGGGAACTATTATATTTTTTACTTTCCTCACTTTTGTATCGGCAGCTTTTAAGGTAGTTACTTCCTGTGGATGTTTCGGGGATGCGATTCCTTTGACACCATGGCAGTCGTTCTCCAAAGATCTGGTATTACTGCTGCTGATTGTATACCTGTTTATCTATCGTAATGCCATTAAACCGGTAACGGAAAATGCCGGAGTTCAAAAGATCGTGCTGATTGCTGTAGTGGCGGTATCCTTTATGTTCGCCATATATACGCACAGCTACCTTCCGGTCATAGATTTCCTTCCGTATAAAATTGGGGCGAGCCTGCCAGAGGCGATGAAAATTCCTGATGGTGCAGAACCCGACCAGTACCTGATCATGTACAAGCTGAAAAATAAAGCTACAGGAGAAACGAAGGAGATGAGCGACAAAGATTACCTGAAAACGGAAATCTGGAAAGACAGCAACTGGCAGATCGTGGGTGATCCTGTTCAGCAGCTGGTAAAGAAGGGTTATGAACCAAAAATAAAAGACCTGATCATCAGTGATGCGACAGGCACCAACTACACCAATGAACTGATTGAGAACCCTTATTATAACATTATCATTGTTGCCTACAACCTGAACGATACCAACACAGATGCGATAGGCAAACTTAATGCACTGACGATGGATGCCACAGAGCAGTTCAATATCCGTACGGTATTGCTGACCTCCAACTCTGCGCAGGATGCGGATGCTTTCAGTAAACGCAATAAGTTGTTGTCAGAAATTTTCTATGCGGACGCTGTGCCGCTGAAAAGTATGGTAAGGGCCAATCCGGGGGTGCTGTTGATGAAAAACGGAGTGGTGATCGATAAGTGGAGTTACCAGTCGGTACCTTCTTTTGAAAAATTAAAGACGGTTTATTTCGAAAAATAACATGTGGTCATACGCGCTCAGGAAACTACTCTATGGATTCGCCGTAATGGCGGGGGTAGTGGTAGTGGTGTTTGTCCTGTTTAACATCCTTCCGGGTGATCCGGCGAGAATGACGATGGGACAGCGGGCCGATGTGCAGTCGCTCGAGGCCGTGCGTAAGGAATTCGGACTGGATAAGTCCAAACCCATGCAGTTTCTGCTTTTTATCAACGACCTTTCTCCTGTAGGCTGGCATGAGCACAGTCAGGAGGAACAGGAGAAGTATAACTATCTTCCTTTACTACCGCTTTCTACACATGTTATCGCGCTAAAGATCCCTTATCTGCGACGCTCGTACCAGACAAAACGCGAAGTAGCGACCATACTGGGAGAAACCGTGCCCAATACATTTGTGCTGGCCATTACGGCGATGGTGTTTGCCACGCTGATTGGAGTTTTTCTGGGAATAGTTTCTGCAGTGTATAAAAACACCTGGATTGATAATGCGGCCAATGCCTTTGCGATACTGGGCATTTCGGCACCGGCGTTCTTTGCCGGGATCATCATTGCCTGGTTCTTTGGTTTTGTGCTGGGCCCATACACCGGGTTGAATATGTCAGGCAGTCTTTACAGTTATGACCCTTTCCGCGGAGAGGTGATTACGCTTAAAAACCTCATCCTGCCTGTAGTCACTTTAGGTTTACGCCCCCTGGCGATTATTGTACAGCTTACCAGAACGGCTATGCTGGATATCCTGGCACAGGATTACATCCGTACGGCGCGGGCCAAAGGCCTTGGACGCTTTGCAGTTATCTATAAACATGCCCTGAAGAACGCGCTGAATCCGGTGATCACCGCAATTTCCGGCTGGTTTGCCTCTTTGCTCGCGGGTTCCTTTTTTGTGGAGTATATATTTGGGTACAACGGACTGGGGAGAACAACGGTAAAAGCACTGGAAATGTCAGATTTTCCTGTGGTGATGGGTTCCATCCTGTTTATTGCACTGATATTTGTGATAATTAATATTTTAGTAGATATTTTGTATGCCTTTGCAGATCCAAGGGTAAAATTGGCTTAAGTGATGAAGATATTTCTGATTGGTTTTATGGGATGCGGCAAGACAACGCTGGGAAAGAAGTTAGCGAAGAAACAAGGTTTTGAACTCGTAGATCTGGATCATGCCATTGAGCATGCCACAGGAACCACTGTAGCCAATTACTTTGCCACACATGGTGAAGAAGCTTTCAGGAAGCTTGAAAGTGAAACGCTGAAAAATCACCCTTATGCAGAAAACTGTGTGATTGCTACCGGAGGGGGAACGCCATGTTTTTTTGACAATATGGAATGGATGAATGCCAACGGAACAACTGTTTATATTGAGCTTTCTCCGGTATCGCTGGCCAAAAGACTGGAAAAGGGAATGGCTAAACGCCCCCTGCTGCAGAATCTTACAGCAGAAGGAGTGGTAGACTTTATCAGGAACAAGCTGACAGAACGGGGACCATTTTATAAACAGGCGAAAGTTACGCTCAACGGGATGAGCCTTACGGCAGATGGCATCCGTGATGCAGTAAACAACCTGAATCAGGCTGACCTCAGACTTTAATTGTCTTCAGCAGCAAACTGCTCTTCGATAAACTTGATCTGGGTTCTGCCATGAGGTACAGGGTTGCCGTACTCATCCACATTTACAAATACCATTTTGTCGATTGTAAGGATGCTTTTTCTGGTGATCTTGTTACGCACCTCACAAACCATGGTCAGTGATGTATTTCCAAAGGCCACGGCAGTAATACCCATTTCAATGATGTCGCCCTGTTTTGCAGAACTCACAAAGTTGATCTCTGAAATGTATTTTGTAACTACCCTGGGGTTGCCCAATTGTACAATGGCATATATTGCAGCCTCTTCATCTATCCATCTGAGCAAACTGCCTCCAAATAAACTACCGTTTGGATTCAGATCTTCCGGTTTGATCCATTTTCTGGTGTGGAAATTCATAGTATTCTTATTTCCCACAAAAATAAGCCATTATTAGCTCTCGAATCTCACCTTAGCGTAAATAATGTTACAGCTTTCTCCAGGAAGTGTCTGAAGCTTTCTGCAGAATCGCTGAAAAATCTGTTCTTGGAGGAAGATCAAGATAAGGATATGTCACCTTGGACAGGTATAATCCCTGCGGATGGGCAGGAGTGATCAGCACTGGTGTCTGCTTACTGATCAGATGGCCTTCAAATTCATCTACACTAAGTGTTCCTTTGCCGATTTTCAGGAGCTGCCCCATGAGAATCCGGATCATCTTTCCCAGAAATCGGTTGGAGGAGATCTGAAATCTGAGTTTTTCTCCTTTGTCGTCCACCATCAGGCTGGCTGACCGGACGTAACAAAGGGTATGCTCATATTTATCAGGATGGGTACAGAAGGCACGGTAATCCTTATATTTTGGCAATAAGTCTACTGCAGCTTTCATGGCGTCCCAGTTCAGGCCGTCCAGCAGATAGTATGAACTCAAGCCATTCAGAAAAGGGTCTTTGTAGGTGTGCAGGAAATAGTCGTACGACCTTTGTACCGCGTCAAAGCGGGCATGTGGCTGACCTTCCATAGGGATGATATCATACACTGCAATATTCAGGGGAAGCAGCTTGTTCAGCCTGAACATCAGGTCGAAATCCCATGTTTGCTCCAGATCCATATGGAAGAAGAACTGGCTGGCGTGTACCTGGGCATCTGTCCTTCCGCAGCCATTGATGGCTATCTCAGTCTTGAAGATCTGGCTCAGGGATTTCTCTATCACCCCCTGCACGTTCATCACTGCCGCCTGGCGCTGCCATCCATTATATTGCAGGCCGTTGTAGCCTATATGTACAAAGTATCTCAAGGTCTTATCTTCTTCCTGCTCTTTTGTTCAGCTCATCTACCGGGATGGTGATCATTCTGCCGATAGGTTTATTATCCCGATAGGTGATCACACGCATTTGGTTAGCATCTTTAGGTACGGGTACTTTTTCTGTGTATTTAGGATAAAATTTATCAGGGAAAGAGTTGTCAAAGCTGTAATAGATATCCAGCCCGGTAATGTCAGTGATAAGCTCCACCATCACTGTCCTGTCTGCAGCTCTGCTGGCTTTGAAGATAGGATCATAGATGCTTGGGGCATATTTTGTTTCCGCGACATCCATCCGCTTAAAATGCTGTTCCATTTTTGCGATAAAGTTGGTCCAGTTTTTCTTCTCTTTTGGCGACCAGATAGACTCTGCAATGGCATATCCTCTTGGCCAGGTCATGTATTCTGCCTGGCGGATGTTATAGATCTGCTCTGTCCACAAGTTCGCCTGAGCACCCCTGATATATTTGGGGTCTGCTCCTGCAGGAACAGGGTCAAATTCGTAAGCCTTTGGCAGGCGTACGGAGTTATAAACTTTAGGCTCAGTGATTACATCGCCCTGCATCAGGTCGATATATACATTGGTCTGCGGGGCCATGATCACTTCGTGTTTCTGATGTGAGGCCTGGATACCAAACTGGCTGCTTCTCCAGCTCATGATACCGGCACTGGCAGGGATATCACTGTTCATGATCTCATCCCAGCCCATGAATTTCTTGCCTTTGGATTCTACAATCTTTTGCACTCTCTTCTCAAAATAGCCCTGTACCTGGCGCATGTCTTTGAGGCCCTCCCGCTGCATCAGTGCCTTGATGGCGTCACTCTTCTGCCAGAAGTTTTCCGGGGCTTCATCGCCACCCATATGGATATATTCAAAAGGAAACAGTGCCGCTACCTGAGTGATGATGGTATCCAGGAAAGCATAAACTTTTTCATTTGCAGGGCAGAGGGTGTTATCTACCAGGGCGATTGGAGGGGCTCCGCGCGACCAGTCCATAATTTTCTCCCCGGAACGTACTCTGTAATTTGCTGCTCCTGGAGTACATGAAAGTTCCGGATAGGATGCTATAGCAGCAAGGCTGTGTCCGGGAACATCAATTTCGGGCATGATATCCACAAACCTGTCCTTCGCATACTGGATCAGCTCACGCAGGTCATCCTGTGTGAAAAATCCGCCGTAGTTACGTGGTTCATCAGGTCCCGGAGTACTGAAGGTTCCAAATTCCCCTGTCTTTTTCACATTCCAGGCACCTACTTCTGTGAGTTTTGGCAGTCCTTTAATTTCTATTCTCCAGCCTTCGTCATCTGTAAGGTGCAGGTGCAGCAGGTTGTATTTGTAGCGGACCATCGCATCGATGTATTGCTTTACCTCCTGTTTGGTAAAAAAGTGGCGGGCAACATCAAACATCAGGCCTCTCCACGCCAGTCGCGGATAGTCCGTAACCTCTACACATGGTATGGTCCAGTTGATATCTTTAACAAGCTCTTTTGATTCGATCTCTTTTGGGAACAACTGCAGTAAACTCTGCACACCGTAGAATAAACCGGCAGTTTTATTGGCTTTGATCACCACGAGGGTTGGGGTAACGGATATCTGGTAACCTTCATTTCCCAGCTGGGGATTGGCTTTTGAATTTAACATCAGCCGTATGGCAGCAGGGGCAGAGGTATTGGTATATTCTGATACAAATCTTCCGGTTGGGATGGATATTTTCTCTTTCAGGTAATCAACTACGAGTTTCATTTCCGGTGTAGCCAGGATCACCACATTTTCCGGAAGCGTAAAATGACCGCTGGTTTTGAGCAGTGATACAGGTTCGGGGATAATAGCAAATTCAGGAGCCCTGTTTGCAGGTGCCGCAGCGCTATCTGTCACCGATAGATTAGTATTTTCAGATCCCATTTGTTGACTATATGCGTTGGAGTAAAGAAAAAAACAGCATATAAAAGTTACGAATTTATTCATAAAAATAAGAAGGGGTTTTGCCGGAGTGCCTGGTAAAAGGCTGCAATTTAATAAAATGTGAATAAAAATGGGGGCTAATTCTATTTTAACGCATTCAGTACCCTGAAAAGTTTAGGGTTGATGCCACTGCCAGAATAATTGTTGATGTTGATCACGACTACATATTTATTCCCGTTACCGGCAGTGTAATAACCCGCGAATGCTGAGACATCATTGATGGTGCCGCTCTTGATTTTCATACCATTATTGTCGGGCAGGGATTTGTAGAAATCAGCAAACCAATCTTCCTTTTGCGCCTGGAAGAGGATATTGGCCATGGCCGATGTGGTAACCCTGTTGGCTGGTGAAAGGCCGCTACCGTCAATGATATTGAGGGCATTCCTGTCCAGACCTTTGCTTGCCCAGTACGCAATTTCTGTACTTGCGCCATTCCTTGTGGTAGCTTCTTTACCGGATTTCCAGGCGATTGTTTTGAGCAGGTGTTCGGCGTAGAGGTTTACACTTTTTTTATTCAGCCAGAAAACGATCTCCGACAGGGAAGGGGAGCTGATGGTGCTTAATTTTTGCGTGCCTGCCGGCACTTGCTGCTGTACCGCTGCAAGCTGCCTTGCAGATGCTGCGGCAGTACTTACGATGATGCCCGCCCTTTGCAATGTATCCTGCAAACGGAAGGCGGCGTCATAGGCAGGGTCAGGAAGTGCTACGGAGATGCCGCTTTTGCTGATATCCCGGGCCCAGCTTCCCCTCAGATAGGCAATGGTAGCCATAGGTGGCAGAAAGGCATAAGCTCTGTCGCCGGTTCCGGCTGCACCCGCGTCCAGCTCATTGATAATCGTGAGGTAGGGCATTGCCGGTACTGTTTTCAAAACAGATACTGTATTGTTTGCACGGAGTTTAATATCAAACTGGTTTTCGCGCCAGCTCAGTGCCGAAGGTCCGGCGCCAAAATAATTGCCTATATCCTGCCAGGTCCAGCCCTCGGGCGTACTTTGTGTTCCCCAGAGGCGGTCATCACCAATGACTTTACCTTCGATTTTTTTTATGCCTGCTGCTTTGATTGCGGCCACCCACTGGTTTAATACGGCAGCTTCCTTATTCTCATATCTCCAGGAAGCCAGGGTAGGATCTCCTCCACCAGTAATGATGATATCTCCCTTAAGTGTGCCATCCGCTGTAATGATACCGCTGTAGCTCAAGGTTGTCTGATAGCGGAAGTCTTTACCCAGCAGAGAGAAGGCGGTGGCCGAGGTGATGGTTTTTAAGGTAGATGCCGTAGCGAGACCTATATTTTCATTCTTCGCATAGATCTGTTTACCCGTATTTGCATCCAGTACAATGATGGAACTCATGGCATATTTTGCCTGAGGGTCTTCCAGTAAGGTATTAAAAGATTGCGAAAGCCTTTGAGCGGGCCCCTGGGCAAATGTGACAATCGAGGAGAGGGTTAAAAGGAATACGAGTGATCTTTTCAACATATGGATAGGTAATCAAAAAAAATGTGGTTTAAATATAGCAAAGCTATACCTAAACCACATCGGTATCAAAATGATCTTTTTAGATCAGTTCTTTTTGCAATAAGAATTCTGCGATCTGTACCGCATTTGTTGCTGCACCTTTACGCAGGTTATCCGCAACGATCCACATGTTTAATGTATTTGGCATAGACTCATCTCTTCTGATACGTCCGACAAACACTTCATCTTTTTCATGTGCATCTTTTGGCATTGGGTACTTCAGGTTATCAATGTCGTCTTCCAGGATAATTCCAGGAGTTTTTGCCATTAAGTCTTTTACATCAGCCACATCAAAATCATTTTCAAACTCGATGTTTACTGACTCTGAGTGACCGCCCATTACCGGGATACGTACTGTAGTAGCTGTTACACGAATGCTCTCGTCGCCCATAATCTTACGGGTTTCCTTGATCATTTTCATCTCTTCTTTAGTGTATCCATTAGCTTCGAAAACATCGATCTGCGGGATTACGTTAAGGTCGATCTGATATGGGTAGGCCATAGCACCGTCAGTAATACCCTGACGTTCATTCATCATTTGCTCTACTGCTTTTACACCAGTACCGGTAACAGACTGGTAAGTAGAAACAACTACACGTTTGATTCTGTATTTATCATGTAATGGTTTTAAGGCCACTACCATTTGAATAGTTGAACAGTTTGGATTGGCAATGATCTTATCATCGATTGATAATTCATAGGCATTTACTTCAGGTACGATCAGTTTCTTCGATGGATCCATACGCCATGCGGATGAATTGTCGATTACTGTTGTACCAGCTTCTGCAAAAAGTGGAGCATACTTCAATGAAGTGCTGCCTCCGGCAGAAAATAAAGCAACATCCGGTTTCATGGCAATTGCAGTTTCCATGTTAACAACCTTGAACGGCTTACCCTTAAAAGTGATTTCTTTACCTACACTTTTTTCTGATGCAACCGGGATTAATTCGGTCAGAGGGAAATTACGTTCTTCCAGTACTTTTAACATTACAGTGCCTACTAAACCTGTGGCACCTACAACTGCGATTTTCATGTTTTTATTTATTTGATTTTAAGTGGTTATGAAAATGTCACCAACTTTTGGGTTGATGACATCTACATTCAAATATGGGAAAAACTTTCTTCATATTCAGCATCTAGTTGATACTGTATTTTATAAAACGTTTTTCTTTACATAATCAGCACTTTGTTTGATGCTTTTATAAGGGTCCATAGAGAAGTTTTCCTGCTCTACAATCAGGTGTTGTAAACCTGCCAGTTTTGCACTTTTGTAAAGCGTTTTGAAATCGATTGTTCCTGTTCCCACTTCAGTGTTGATCGTGTTATCAACTTTGTCCATGTCTTTCACATGCCACATTGGGAAACGTCCAGGGTTTGCAGTAAATAGTTTTACCGGATCATTGCCAGATCTTACTACCCAGTACAAGTCCATTTCAAATTGCACCAGGTTTGGATCAGTACCTTTTAACAGCAGGTCATAACCTGTAGTTTCACCAATCTTAACGAATTCAAAGTTATGGTTATGGTAAGCAAGTTTAAGTCCGGCGGCTTTGCAAAGTACAGCAGCCTCATTTAATTTATCTGCAACGGCTTTCCAGTCGCTCTCAGTTTTTCTCAGTCCGTCACCCAGGTAAGGAACAGTGATGTAAGTACTGCCGATGGTATTTGCTGCAGCGATATAACTCTTCAGTTCTTCCTGGTTTCCGTCAGCGATGAACTTATCCATTCCATAATGCCCGCTTGGTGCTGTAAGCCCGTTTTCAGTAAGCAAAGCTTTGAAAGCTTTAGGGTCTAATCCCCAGTAGCCATCTTTTGCAGAATAACCGTAGGTTTCTACTTCTTTATAACCTGCTTTTGCTACGTTAGCGATGGTTGCTTTTACATCTTTAGGTAATTCAGCCCTTAAAGAATATAATTGCAGACCCACTGTTTTAGCCGGAGCGGCGAAAGCACATGATGGTGCGATGGCTACGCCTGCTGCGGCGATACCAGCCATTTTTAGGAAATCTCTTCTCGTATTCATAGTTAATTTAGTTTATTGGTCACAAATTGTAATTGCCTTTCTCAGGGATGCCAGGGCGTCTTTCTGTTTAGGAATAAACTCCTGGGCGATATACCCTTTGAAGCCTGTTGCCAGGATGGCTTTAATAATCGCAGGATAGTACAATTCCTGTGTTTCATCAATTTCATTCCTTCCCGGTACTCCTCCGGTATGGTAATGAGCAATGTATGGATGATAGGTCTGGATGGTTCTGATCACATCACCTTCATCCAGCTGCATATGATAGATATCATACAGCAATTTGAAGTTCTCAGAACCTAATCTTTTAGCCAGTTCGGCACCCCAGGCAGTATGATCACACTGATAATCCTTGTGATTAACTTTGCTGTTCAGCAGTTCCATTACCAGAACCACACCGTGTTTCTCTGCCAGTGGCATCAATTGTTTCAGGCCTTCAACGCAGTTTTTTAAACCCGTTTCATCATCTTTTCCACGGCGGTTACCGCTAAAGCAGATGAGGTTTTTATAGCCTGCAGCAGCAACCAGAGGAATCATTTTTGTATAGTTGTCAATCAGCTTTGGATGAAAGGCAGGGTCATTGAAGCCATCAACCAGATTGATCTCCGCGCCATTACACATCGAAGAATACAAACCGTATTTTTTCAATGTCGGCCATTCGGAAGGTCCTACAAGGTCTATAGCTTTTAAGCCCATTTCCTTGCCTGCGGCACAAAGGGCATCCAGTTCAATTTTATCGTAACACCAGCGGCATGCCGAATGGTTGACGTTGCCTTTTAACTTTGGTGGAGCGGTAGTTGTTTCTTTTTCCATAGCAAGTGCCGGCACAGCCACTGAAGCACCCAGTACTGCGGTGCCAGTGATCATCGTTTTTAACATTTTTCTGCGGCTTTGTTCAGTTCCCATGATTAAGCGTGGTTAAGTTGAGACTCCGGTGCAGTTTTTTTGTCAGTGAAGAATACTGAGAACAGCAGGAACACGACCAGTGCGATTCCCGCAGGGATGATCCACACCATTTTCCAGTCTACAGATCCGTCTGCCAGTTTATAACTGTCAGTAATCATACCTGCAACTTCAAATCCAATCAGCATTCCAACACCATAGGTAGCCAGGGTGATTAAACCCTGTGCAGCACTTTTGTATTTATCACCAGCTCTTGAGTTGGTATAGATCTGTCCTGATACAAAGAAGAAATCGTAACAAACACCATGCAGCGCGATACCGATGATCAGCATGAAACTCAGTTCGCCGGCATTTCCGTAGGCAAATAGCGCATAACGGATAGCCCAGGCGATCATACCCACCAATATCGTGACCTTGAATCCGAAACGTTTAAAGAACACCGGGATCATCAGCAGAAAGAGTGCCTCAGACACCTGTCCGATGGCCATCTTGCCCGTAGGACCGGCTACACCAATGCTCGAAAGGAAAGGGTGAGCATTCTGGTAGTAGAATGCCAGAGGGATACAGATCAAAATTGCAGATACAAAGAAAACCGCAAAGTTTTTATCCTTTAGCAAGCTCAATGCGTCCAGGCCGAGGATGTCAGAAATTTTAACCTTCTCGTCTTTTGATACTTTTGGCGGTGTTTTTGGAAGCGCAAAGCTGAATAATCCCAAAATTGCTGAAGCAACACCTGCCATGGCAAAAGTATTTTTCAGTAAACCTGAGCTTAATCCTTCAACAGAATCCCACAGGAACACATAGCTGATGAACAATCCTGCTACGATCCAGCCTATGGTACCCCAGAACCTGATGTTTGCAAACTCCTTCTCCGCATCCTGCATCTGATTAAATGCTACAGAGTTTACCAGTGCAAGGGTAGGCATGAAGAGGATCATGTAACCCAGTACATAGGGATAAAAGGCATCCACGTTGGTAGAAGTGTACATCTGATACATCAGAATTGCTCCCACAATGTGTAATACGCCCAGAATTCTCTCCGCGTTAAAGAACCTGTCGGCCACCAGGCCGATGATAAAAGGAGCTATGATGGCCCCCCAGGACTGGGTAGAGAATACAGCTGCTGTTTGTGAACCTGTAGCAGACAGGTTTTTTTCTAAAAATGTACCCAGGGTAACGAACCATGAGCCCCAGATAAAAAACTCCAGGAACATCATCAACGATAACTTGACGCGGGTATTTACATTCATCATATTTGGTTAAAGGGTTTAAAGTTCTTTGATCAGGATATTGCGGTACCATACTTCGTTGCCATGGTCCTGCAGGGAAATTTTTCCTGACGTGAATGTACCAAAGTCTGGCCATGTTGCAAATTTACTGCCTGCAATCAGCGCTTTCCAGTTGTCGTCGAACTGTGTAGTCGTTACCACTGTCACACCGTTTAACTTGATTTCCAGTGTGCCTTTGTTGCTGATGATCTCCGCAGTATTCCATTCGCCAACAGGCTTTACCGGCTCAGAACTGCTTTTTACCAGATCATACAGATCACCCGCACGGTGTTTGTTGATTTTTCCGTCCGGATGTCCGTCGTTGTCAATAACCTGTACTTCAGGTCCCGTAGAGTAAGTCTGATGATATTTCGCAGCATCTTCCTTGATATGGAATAAAATTCCGCTGTTTGCACCCGGAGCAACTTTCCAGTCAACCTTCAGGTGGAAGTTTCCATATTCCTTGTTGGTTACCAGGTCACCTGCATCTTCTTTTTTTCCGGTTGGCACCAGGTGTAAAGCACCACCTTCAACCTTCCATGCCTGTCCGGCCAGGTTTCTGCCATAAGTATGCCATCCCGTAGTAGTTTTACCATCAAAAAGGGAAACGAATCCCTTTTCTTTTTTCTGTGCATTACTGTTGCTGCTGATCATTACTGTAAGCAGCAATGCTGCAGATATCTTATATAGGTTCATAGTTTTTCTTGTTTACATGCCGAGAGTCCATCCTTTGCGGTACTCTCTTTTTACATACTGGTTAACATCATCGAAGTTGGTCACTTTCATATTGTCATTATCCCATAACAGCTGAATATTTCTGCCCGGATAAGAAATTTTGCCATCGGCAGATGTTCTCTGTACATCATTACCACGGATTGCCAGGTTAGCCATCAGCAGCGCCTCAGTCAGCGGTCCGGCAATTTCGAAAGGAGAACTCACTTCTTTTTTGCCGTACCCTGCGATACAAGCTTCTACCCATTGCGCATAGTGACCATTGGCTCCGCCGGGAACACGTGCAAATTTCTCTGGAACTTTGATATCCTTGTTGCGGCTCAAAGGCAGCAGGCGAGGGTTGGCACTGTAAGTACTGCTCATCATTTTACCTTTGGTACCGATAAACAGGGTACCATTACCACCATCACCAAAAACCTCGTTTGCTTCCAGTTCTTCAGGACGTGTAGGCTGAATACCACCATCCATCCAGTGTAATGTTACTTCGCCCTGTGTTTTTGCAGTTTTAGGGAAAGTCAGCGTAACATGGCTCGACGGAGGACAGCTTTCAGGGAAATATCCGCGTTTAAATTCATCAACATATACAGAACCTACACTGGCCTGTACGTTGGTAGCATATTTTAATCCAAGCACACTAAACGGAGCTTCGATCAGGTGACAACCCATATCTCCGAGGGCACCGGTTCCGTAGTCCCACCAGCCTCTCCAGTTGAAAGGAACCAGCTTATCTACAAACTCTTTATACGGCGCATTATTCAGCCACAGATCCCAGTCGAGTGTTGCCGGAATTTCAGCTTTGTTGGCCGACCATGGAATACCCTGAGGCCATACCGGACGGTCTGTCCATGCATATACAGTATGTACATCGCCAATTAGTCCGGCATCATACCATTCCTTCATCTGGCGCGGTCCATCATTGGATGCACCCTGGTTTCCCATTTGGGTAACCACTTTATATTTCTTTGCTGCCTCGGTTAATTTCCGGGCTTCGTAAATGTCATGAGTAAGCGGTTTTTGTACGTATACGTGTTTGCCCAGCTGCATTGCCGCCACCGTTATCATCGCATGACTATGGTCTGGCGTAGAGATACTAACCGCATCAAAATTTTTATGTTCTTTATCGAGCATTTCCCGCCAGTCCTTATGGAACTTAGCTTTCGGGAAACTTTTTACCGTTGCGGCAGCCCTTTTGGTGTCTACATCACAAAGAAATCCAATATCTGCCTTACCGCTTTTATGAAAAGCAGTAATATCACCAGCACCTTTTCCACCTACACCTACTCCCGCTATCACCAAGCGATCGCTTGGAGCTGTAAAACCTTTCCCGCCCAATACGTGACGAGGGAAAATCATAAATGATGCACCTGCAATTGCAGTATTTTTCAAAAATGCGCGTCTTCCGGCCGCATTTACTTCCTTATTTGTTTTCTCCATTAGATAAAAATATTTGGTTAGACAGAGATGTCTGATTTTTGATTTTTACTTTTTGAGTGACAATATCCAGGTCACCATTAATTTAGCATCGTCCTTGCTCAGGTTCGGATGCGGCGTCATTGGCAGGTCTCCCCATGTACCTTTGCTTCCGGCAATGACTACATCTGCCAGATGGCTGATATTTTCATCATTCGAAGGGTATTTCGCTGCGATATCTACATATGCAGGGCCAATTACTTTCTGATCTTTGTTGTGACATCCCACACAGTCCTGCATGGCGATCAATTTTTCTCCGGGAAGTTTCTCTCCGCTTGCTTCTGCAGCCGGAGTAGTGGTGCTGCTTTCTGTAGTTGTCGTAGTTGATTTCGTCTTGATCGTCTCCTCAGTCTTCTCGCCACCTCCGCATGATGCTAAGGTTAAGCCCAGGCAGCCCAGGATAAGTAATGTTGTGTGTTTCATTCTTTTTGTGTGCTAATTATTATATACCTAAAATTTGTCGGTTGAAAGCCTCATCAGCGCCAGTAGCGGCGAAGTCGTCAAAGGCCCTCTCTGTAACCGGGATAATATGTTTTTTAATAAACTCAACGCCTTCACGTGCACCAGTTTCGGAATCCTTGATGCAGCATTCCCATTCCATCACGGCCCAGCCTTTGAAGTCATACTGGGCAAGTTTACTAAATATAGTTTTAAAATCAACCTGTCCATCGCCCGGCGAGCGGTAGCGGCCGGCACGGTTTGCCCAGCTCTGGTATCCGCCAAATGTTCCCTGTCTGCCGGTAGCATTAAACTCTGCATCTTTTACATGGAAAGCCTTAATGCGTTCATGGTAAAAGTCAATATACTGGATGTAATCCAGCTGTTGTAATACAAAGTGTGAAGGATCATACAATAAGCATGCCCTTGGGTGATTATTTACTTTTTCAAGGAACATTTCATAGGTAATACCATCAAAAAGGTCCTCTCCCGGGTGGATTTCATAACAAACGTCCACACCACATTCATCAAATTCATTGAGGATAGGCAACCAGCGGCGTGCCAGTTCCTTAAATCCGTCGTCTACCAAACCTTCAGGGCGTTGCGGCCATGGATGGAACATATGCCATAACAGCGACCCGCTGAAGGTAGCATGTGCGTTTAAGCCCAGGTTTTGGGAAGCTTTTGCGGCATACTTAAGTTGCTGCACTGCCCATTCTGTACGTGCTGAAGGGTTATTTCTGAGGTTTGCCGGAGCAAAGCCGTCAAATGCTTTATCAAATGCCGGGTTTACTGCTACCAGCTGACCCTGAATATGCGTAGATAGTTCAGTGATTTCCAGTCCGTAACCTTCGATCTGACCTCTGAGGTCGTCTGCATAGGTTTTACTTTCTGCAGCTTTCTGCAAATCGATAAACCTGTCATCTAACGTAGGCATCTGAATACCTTTAAAACCCAGGTCTGCCGCCCATTTACAGATGCCTTCGAGTGAATTGAAAGGTTCTTCTTCTCTGATAAACTGCGCTAAAAATACTGCTGGTCCTTTAAGTGTTGTCATCTTTTTATATTTTGAAATCGTGCCATTTCTGGTCCGACTGGCTTGATGCCACTACATTTTCAATAAACGCCATTCCTCTGACACCTTCTGCCGCACCCGGGAAATCCAGCATTTCTGCTGTTGGTGTTTCGCCGGCCAGCCCGGCCTGCAGGGTAGCTGCGAAATTACGGTAGAGGTTGGCAAAAGCTTCGAGGTATCCTTCGGGATGTCCTGAAGGAGTACGTGCATTGTATTGTGCTACATTGGATAGGTAGCCCTGTCCGGTACGGTAGATCTGGCTTGGTGCATCCAGCCATTTCACTTTCAGTGTATTGGGTTCTTCCTGGTGCCATTCCAGTGAGCCTTTTTCGCCATACACCTTGATTTTAAGTGCATTTTCTTCACCCGCAGCAATCTGCGAAGCTACGAGCACACCGTTGGCGCCATTGTTAAACTTCAGCAAAACGTTGCCGTCATCATCCAGCGGGCGGCCTTCAACCACAATATTCAGGTCTGCACAGATCTTGCTGATCTCCAGTCCTGAAATGTATTCTGCCAGTTGGGCTGCATGCGTGCCAATGTCTCCCATACAGCCACTGATCCCACTTTTTGAAGGGTCAGTTCTCCAGGCAGACTGTTTATTGCCATCGCGTTCTGAAGGAAGACTCAGCCATCCCTGTGGATATTCTACCAGCACCTTGCGGATTTTTCCGAAAGCACCTTCCTTTACCATCTGTCTGGCCTGTTTAACCATTGGATAGCCCGAATACGTATAGGTAAGACACAGGGTTAACCCTGTGTCTTTTACTTTTGCTTCCAGTTTTTTTGCTTCATCCAGGGTAAGGGTCATCGGTTTGTCGATCACCACATGGAAACCATGTTCCAGTGCGAGCATTGCCGGGGCAAAATGCGCGAAGTTTGGAGTCACGATCGTAACGAAATGCATCCTTGTTTCAGCTGGCAGGAGACTCTCTTTTTCGATCATCTCCTGATAGCTTCCATAGTTCCTGTCAGGTGCTAAAAACAATAATTCGCCAGACTCTTTTGCAGTTTCGGGATTAGAGCTCAGGGCTCCGCAAACCAATTCTATCTGTCCGTCAATATTTGCAGCAATCCGGTGTACAGCGCCAATAAAGGCGTTTTTTCCTCCACCGATCATGCCCATTCTGATCTTTCCTGCTGCCATTAAAGATTTCCTTTTTTAAGTTCAGATACAGCGTAGTCTGCTGCTCTTGCGGTTAATGCCATAAATGTAAGTGAAGGGTTCTGACATGCGATTGAAGGCATACATGATCCGTCAGTTACAAAAACGTTTTTCACTTCGTGCATCTGGTTCCATTTATTCAGGACAGATGTTTTCGGATCAGCACCCATACGAGCTGTTCCCTGTTCGTGGATAGCCATACCAGGTGAAGAACCATTGTCGAAAGTGGTTATGTTTTTCAATCCTGCGGCTTCCAGCATTTCTGCTGCATCGTTCATCATGTCTAGACGCATTTTTTGCTCATTGCCTTTGAACTCGCAGTCGATTGCCAGAACAGGCATTCCCCATTTGTCTTTTTTGGTTTTATCGATGTAAACCCTGTTGTCGTGGTATGGAAGAGACTCTCCGAATCCACCAAGTCCCATTGACCACACGCCTGGCTGGGTCATCTTATCTTTATATTCACCACCGAAAGCAAGCTCGGCTACATCTTTATGCCATCCTGTACGACTTGCACCGCCCTGATAACCGAAGCCACGCAGGTAATCACGTTTTTCACCGTTCATGTTCTGGTACCTTGGAATGTAAATTCCGTTAGCCCTTCTTCCGTAGGTATATTTATCTTCAAAACCTTCAGCTTCTCCATTGGCACCGCAACGGAAATGGTGGTCCATCAGGTTATGACCCAGCTCACCGCTGCCATTACCCAAACCGTTAGGATGTTCATCTGAAGTAGAGTTTAACAGGATGAAAGTACTGCCTAAGGTAGATCCGTTTACGAAAACGATCTTGGCAAAAAACTCTATGTTCTCGTTGGTTTCTGAGTCAATCACTCGTACACCTTTAGCTTTCTGTGTTTCTTTGTCGTAGATGATAGATTCTACGAGTGAGAAAGGACGTAGGGTAAGGTTTCCTGTAGCTACTGCAGCCGGCAGGGTAGAAGATTGTGTGCTGAAGTAAGCGCCGAAAGGACATCCTCTGCTACACAGGTTACGGTACTGGCAGCTGCCACGTCCGCCATGAGGAACAGTCAGGTTGGCTGTACGGCCAATCGTCATGATACGTGACTTTTTCCAGTGTGCTTCAATACGTGATTTCACAGATTTTTCTACGCAGTTCATTTCCATAGGAGGGAGGAACTGTCCGTCTGGCAATGCAGGCCAGTTTTCTACTGTTCCGCTGATCCCTGCAAAGCGCTCTACATAGTCGTACCACTTTTCAAGGTCCTTGTATCTGATCGGCCAGTCGTTTCCATGACCATCTTTTTTATTGTCTTCAAAGTTCAGGTCACTGAAGCGGTAGCTCTGACGGCCCCACATCAGTGATTTACCACCTACGTGGAAACCACGGTACCAGTCAAAACGTTTTACCTCAGTATAAGGACATTCAAGGTCATTTACCCAGAAGCTTTCATTGGCTTCCTGGTAAGGATAATCCCTGATCTGTACCGGGTGAGTTCTTTTTTGTTCTTCTGTCAGCAATCCACGGTGTTCGAACTCCCATGGTTTTTTCATTGCTGTAGTATAGTCTTTGATATGCTCTACGTTTCTGCCGCGTTCGAGCAGTAAAACTTTAAGACCTTTTTCTGTTAATTCCTTTGCTGCCCATCCGCCGCTAATGCCGGATCCAACAACAATGGCATCATATGTATTTTGTGCAGTTGCTTTTGTATTTAAATTCATTGCTTGTTGTGCTAATAGATTATGAATAAACTCTCTGACCAGGTTTCAGGTCTACGCAGCCATCGTAACGGCCCGGGATCTGTACATACTCAAGAGCCTGCGTAGCGCCGATCTCCGAAGTCCAGTAACCCAGCAGCGTTAAATCACGCGCAATGGCGAAGAAATAAGGAGTGCTTTTTGCATACCTGTCTGGTCCTGCCATAGGTTTTTCCAGTTTAAGATTCGGGCCGGAAGGTTTCTTCGCAGCTTCAGCTTTCTGTGCGGCAAGGGTTTCGTCGCGTAATTTTCCGAGAAGCTGCTCACGCTCTTTCACAGAAATTTTCAGGAACGACTTGTCGAACTCTTTTTTTGAACGGTCTTCAAGGTCTTCAAGGCCTTTAACAAATGCCTTTTGGGCATCTTCAGGATAACATTCCATGATCATTTTTGAAATGAACGGTCCTACGCCGGCCGCTTTGGCACCGGGAGTTTTCGTTGTAGGAATGATTACATCCGCTATTTCAGTGATGATCAGGTTCTGGTCTTCAGAAAACAGATTGGATCCTTTGTTAGCCGATGGTGAAGCACAGCCTTCAAGGAATACGCCGATTGTAGTTGCAGATAGTGCGCCTCCCATCAAAAAAGCCACACTTCTTACTGCCTCTCTTCTATTCATTTGATTTAAATTTGGTTTCGTTATGTTATGTTTATGTGCTATTGGACAGTCCAAATTAAGTAAAACATGTGACAAAGTGTAATATTAACACACTAATATAATGCTTTTGTTACTCAGGCTGCCTGGGGGTAAATTTGATTCATCCGCCAGTTGATGAAGATAAATATAATTAATAACATTTTTATTCAGGTTTGTTTCGTTTTTCTACCTTTGCCGAAATCCATCTTTTAATGAGCGAAAAAATTGTAGTTTTAGGATCTAACGGCCAGATCGGTACGGAGTTGGTAACGGCCCTGCGAAAAACTTATGGAGAGGACAATGTGATCGCATGCGATATCCGCCGTCCTGATTATGACATCAAAAATTCAGGCCCTTTTGAATTTGTGAATGTTCTTGAAAAGGAAACTTTAAATAAGATCTTCGCGAAGTATAAGCCGACGCAGGTTTATCTGCTGGCTGCCTTATTATCGGCCACCGGAGAACAGAACCCGCAGCTGGCCTGGGACCTGAATATGAACGGATTGCTGAATATTCTTGATCTTGCTATCATTTACAAAACGGCAAAGGTTTACTGGCCGAGTTCTATTGCGGTCTTTGGGCCAAATTCCCCAAAAGATCAGACAGAACAATTTTGTGTGATGGACCCCAATACTGTTTATGGAATTAGTAAATTAGCGGGCGAAAGGTGGTGTGAGTATTACCATCAGAAATATGGCCTGGATGTGCGCAGCATACGTTATCCGGGACTGATCAGCTGGAAGGCTGCTCCGGGTGGAGGCACTACGGATTATGCCATTCATATTTTTCATGATGCATTGAAAAAAGGTAGCTATGCATCTTTTCTGTCTGCGGAAACAGAATTGCCGATGATGTATATGGATGATGCCATCCGTGGTACCATTGAACTGATGGATGCTCCTTCAGCGCAGATCAGCATCCGGTCGAGCTATAATTTCGCAGGGGTAAGCTTTACACCTGAAGTACTGGCCGCAGAGATCAGGAACCATATTCCGGATTTCAAGCTGACTTACACGGCGAATGACCCGCGTCAGCAGATTGCTGCAAGCTGGCCACGTTCCATTGACGATCAGTTTGCCACGCGCGACTGGGGCTGGAAGCCTGAATTTGACCTGGCGAAACTGACATCGGATATGTTTAATAATTTAAAAAAATCATAGGGTAAGCCCTCAATAATTATACAATGGGAAGAGCATTTGAGTTCAGAAAAGAAAGAAAATTTAAACGTTGGGCTAAGATGGCCGTACAATTTACCCGTATAGGAAAGGAAATTGTAATGGCTGTTAAAGATGCAGGCCCAAACCCGGAGACCAACTCACGTCTGCGTACTGCCATCCAAAACTCGAAGGCAGTAAATATGCCGAAACATACAGTAGACGCTGCAATTAAAAGAGCTTCAAATAAGGATGAAAACGGATATGAAGAGCATGTTTATGAAGGATATGCACAACATGGTGTGGCTATCCTGATTGAAACTGCAACAGATAATACCAACAGGACGGTTGCCAACGTACGCAGCTATTTCAGTAAAACCGGTGGATCTTTGGGTAAAACAGGTTCCCTGGATTTTATCTTCAACCGTAAATCGATCTTCAGGTTTGTGCCTGGTGAAAAAGATATGGAAGAACTGGAGTTTGAACTGATCGATGCCGGTCTGGAAGAACTTTACCTGGAAGCTGATGAGGACGGAAATGAGATTGCAGTAGTTCAGACTGCCTTTGAAGATTTTGGAAAGATGCAGAAAGCGCTGGAAGATATGGGCTTTGAAATGAAAAGCGCAAAGCTGGAGCGTATCTCGCTTTCCACTACTGATGTCACGGAGGAGCAGGCAGCAGATGTGCTGAAGCTGATCGATAAGCTGGATGAGGATGATGATGTCCTTGCTGTATATCACAACATGACCGAATAATACAGATGGTGGGGCTAAAGCCCCACCATTATTTTTTTAGGCTATGGCCAAACAACCATGGCAGTAATTCCGGTTCTGCCAGTGCAAGATCCCAGCTGTTATGGTTAGCATCGGGATAATAGCTAAACTTTACTTCTTTACCTTTAATCTTCAGCTGGTTGCTGATTGCCATTGAAAATTCAGGGTTCACAATATCATCTTTGCCTCCGTGGAATATCCACAGTGGCACCTGTTTATACTTTCTGACGTTTGCTATATGGTCACCTCCGCAAATGGCAAAAGCCGCGGCAAAGGTTTTTGGTTTGCGCCGTAATACTTCGTAGGTGCCCATGCCACCCATAGATAACCCG
The DNA here is from genome assembly GCF_026239695.1 of Pedobacter sp. MC2016-15. GTDB lineage: Bacteria > Bacteroidota > Bacteroidia > Sphingobacteriales > Sphingobacteriaceae > Pedobacter. The sequence goes on from NZ_JAPIVS010000007.1 coordinate 305,572, forward strand.
CCGATATAGATCTGGTTATGGTCCGCATAAGGTTTCTCCAGAAAATTATCAATCATACCCAACAGTGCGCTCATTGACTTTGTAGGCTTCCCGTTCTTCTGGAATGTGAAAGTTCTTTTTCCGGCAGTATCTGTTGTGATGTTCACATTAGACCAGTAACTGTCTTCAGGACATTGGGGGAAAATGACGATGGCAGGAAATTTTGCCCGCACATCTTCCTGTAAAAAAAGCTTGCCGCCATTACTCAGCTGTTTTTCATTATCACTTCCGCGCTCACCACGGCCATGCAGGAAAAATACTACAGGATATTTCTTTTGCGGGTCAAATGCTTCAGGAAATAAAATCCTGTATTGGAGGGTATCTTTAGTGCTGATGAAACTGCCTTTATCAAATTTTGTAAAGTCCTGTGCAATGAGCTTTGCGCTGCAAAAAATTAGGAGTGTACACAGGAGCATTTTGTAATACTTCATAGGCCCAAAAATAGAAAACCCGCTTGAATTTAAGCGGGTTTTAACAAATTATAACATTTAGATTATGCTAGTTATTTCTTAGCATTTATTTTGAAAAACTGAATTTTGCAGTGTTTACATCCCTTGAATTGGAACCTATAAACACATTGAAATCTCCAGGTTCAGCAGCAAACTTCAGGTCTGCATTATAAAACTTCAGCATTTCTTCAGTGATGCTGAAAGTGATATGTTTGGTTTCTCCTTTTTTGAAGAAGATCTTCTGAAAACCTTTGAGCTCTTTCACTGGTCTTGTGATGGAACCATAGATATCCTGAATATACAGTTGCACTACTTCCTGACCATCATAGTTGCCGGTATTCTGCACATCCACGGAAACCTGGATTGGCTGACCCGCTTTAACCACGCTTTTGTTCAAAGTAAGAGCTGAATATTTGAAGTTGGTATAACTCAGTCCATATCCAAAAGGATATAATGGATCGTTGGAACTGTCGATATAACGCGATTTGTATTTTTCATTGGAAAGGCCATCATACGGGCGGCCGGTATTTTTGTGGTTATAGTAAATCGGCACCTGACCTACATTTCTTGGGAATGTTGCCGTCAGCTTGCCGGCCGGGTTATAGTTACCCACAAGAATATCTGCAATGGCATTTCCTGCTTCAGTTCCGCCAAACCAGGTTTCAAGAATAGCTGTAACATTGGCATCTTCCCATTCCAGGGTGAGGGGACGGCTATTCATCAGTACCAGGACTACAGGTTTTCCTGTAGCAGTAATGGCTTTCAGTAATGCTTTCTGGTTAGGCAAAAGATCGAGGTTGGTTCTGCTGGTAGCTTCGCCGCCCATCAGTGCACTTTCACCTAAAACTACGACCGCGATATCTGACTTGTTGGCGGCAGAAACAGCTTCAGCAATCAGTTTGTCGGCTGGTTTTTCATCGGCCACAATATCGGCACCATTGGCATTGATCTGCTTTAAGATTGCCGGATCATCCACCAGGTTAACACCTTTAGCATAAGTAACATCCAGATCAGGAGCAGCATTTTTCAGTCCTTCCATTACACCGATCGCCTGTTTCCAGTCGCCCGCAGCACTCCAGTTACCAATCATATTGCGTTTGTCATCAGCCAGAGGGCCAATCAAAGCGATCTTTGCTTTTTTATTCAAGGGTAATACCTGATTCTCATTTTTCAGCAATACCATTGATGCCTCAGCGATAGATTTGGCATCAGCCCTGTTTTTTTGCGAAAGGATCTCTGTTTTGGCGAGTTCCTCGTTTACATATTTGTAAGGGTCCGCGAAAAGACCCAGTTTATATTTTGCTTCCAGCATTCTGCGGCAGGCCAGATCAATGGTCTGCATACTGATCGTTTTTTCCTGCAGGGATTGTTTCAGGGTGGTCAGGAATCCTTCACCTACCATGTCCATATCAGTACCTGCTGCCAGAGCTTTGGCACTCACTGTTTTAAGGTCGCCCAAACCGTGCGGAACAAGTTCGTTCACGCCCGTATAGTCACTCACCACAAAACCTTTGAATCCCCAGCTTTTGCGGAGCAGATCTGTTAACAACCATCTGTTTGCGGTAGCCGGAGTACCATTAATTTCATTGAATGAGGCCATTACAGATGCAGCACCTGCATCTACAGCTGCTTTGTATGGTGGCAGGTATTCATTGTACATTTTGATCAGACTCATGTCTGTGGTATTGTAATCTCTTCCTGCTTCAGCAGCACCATATAGCGCAAAGTGTTTGATACAGGCCAGAATCGCATCTTTATTGGAAAGGCTGTTGGTCTGGTATCCCTGCACCATGGCAACGCCGATGAGTGAGCCCAGGTAAGGATCTTCACCGGAACCTTCAGCAATTCTTCCCCAGCGCGGGTCTCTGGAAATATCTACCATTGGTGAGAAAGTCCAGTTTAAGCCATCGGCACTGGCTTCTCTTGCGGCAATACGGGCACTTTTTTTGATCAGGTCCAGATCCCAGCTGGTGCTTAAACCGAGTGGAATAGGGAAGATGGTCTTATGTCCGTGGATCACATCATAACCAAACAGCAGGGGGATCTTTAAACGGGATTTTGTCATCACCAGTTTCTGCAATTTCTCCACTGCCTGTGGGGTAAAGGTGTTGAAGACGCCGCCTACCAATCCTTTTTCAATCTTTTCAGGTACTCCCTCACTTAACACCGGACCTGTAACGTCGAAGCCTACAGCGGGCAGGTTAAGTTGTCCGATCTTTTCATCCACAGTCATTTTTGACATGAGGTTCGTAATGAAGGTATTCATTTTCTGATCGGCTGCTGGTACAGTCTTTTTCTGTTGTGCGGATACGGTATTCGCCAGAAAGACAACTGCCAGAAAAAATAGGGAATTAGCTCTTTTCATATATTGTGTGTTAGAATTATTTAGTGGAATTACTTTCTATGCCCAGTTTATCGAGACCTTTCTTTATGTCGGGGTTGCTCATAAACAGTTTCCATAACAGACCACTGCGGTAGTTTTCTATCATGCAGATGATCGGGCCCTGATCAATTGCCAGGTGGGATTTTGCATACCAGTTATGCTGTTCGCTGAAACCGTCTACAAAGCCATATTCGCTCCAGATTTTATCACCGAGGTCGAAATAGAAATGTTTGAGGGCCTTCATGGAGTATTCAGGAGTATAAGGGAAAGCGGAAAGGGCAGCTGTCGGGCTGATTACCCCCAGGTCTTCTGTTGGGGAGTGCGCAGCATATCCCTGCCAGCTGTCACTCGCTGTAAGGCCCCAGCTATTTTCGCCATAACCTTTGTGTTTTTTTGGATTCTCCACGCAGTAGGCGCGGTTGATCAGGGTATGGTTTTTATTCTGTTCAAAGTAATCAGCATAACGGTCTTTTAAACCGCGCGGGTCTAAGCCGAGGAAGGAATAATGGGAGAAGAACAGCGGTCCGCCGAAATCAAAACCCAGCGGCAGGGTGATACCCTGGAACTTTTTACCATTGAAGAAGGTATTGCTATTTGCCCATCCATCATCGTATACACGTTTATTGATGGGGAATTTTGGTGAGGACGCTGCCATCACATAGGTGACGAAACACTCATTCCAGCCTTTGAGCTGATGGTTCATGCTCCAGCCGTTGTTTGGACTCCAGTGCCAGTACAGCACATTCTGCTGTTGTGTAAACCAGTTCCATTCGATGCCTTCCCACATCCACAGAATCTTATTTCGGATATCATTTTCAACAGGATTATCTGCTGTATAATACTGACGTGCCGTAAGCAGTCCCTGGAAAAGGAAGGACGTTTCCACAAGGTCAGCTCCATCGTCTTTAGGACTGAAGCGGATTACTTTGCCCGTCTCTCCATTCAGCCAGTGTGGAAATGCACCATGAAACATATCGGCTTTCCAGAGGAAGTCAACAATTTTTTTTGTGCGTGCAGCAGCCTGCTGACGGGTGATGAACTTACGCTCTGAAGCTACAATAGTTGCCATTACGCCAAAGCCTGTACCACCGGTTGTTACTACTTCGTTACCATAGTCGAACGACCTGTTGCTTCGCTCACGGGCCATGCCGCTTACCGGATGACCAAAGTCCCAGAAGTAGCGGAAAGTTTGTTTTTGTACCAGGTCGAGCAGCTGCTCATCGCTGAGGTTCTTTTGAATCTTTAGCTGTGGAGTTATACGGTCTGTATTCTTTGTCTGTGCTACTGACTGCTGCCCTTTAAAGCAAGCGCTGAAGGTAAGCACTGTGGTCAGAAAGCATAAATATAATCTTTGTTTCAGCATAATAATGGTTTAAAAAAAGGCTGCCGGCCAAGACCGGCAACCTTAATATGATCTGGTTAGATAGGGAATTAGTAACCTGGATTTTGTGTGAGCAGTCCGCCGCTCAGGTCGATTTCTGTCTGAGGTAACGGCCATATTTCGTTTCTGCCGGCTCTCCATCCTTTGGGGCCGAACACTGCTGCGCCGCGTCCCTGACGGATCACATCAAAATAACGGTCAAACTCCATTGCGAATTCTGATCTTCTCTCACGGTAGATGGCCGTGCGTATAGCTCCCTGATCTGTGGTAGTTACCGCAGGCAAGATAGCAGTATTACCCTGCCGTGCTCTTGCGCGTACTCTTTCAAGAGAAGAGAGTGCCTGTGTAGTATTTCCCAGTTCATTCGCCGCTTCGGCATTCATCAGCAATGCATCTGAAAAACGCAGGATACGTACATTTTGCTGTGCACCTTCGTTAAAGCCGTTTACGAACAGGCTGAAAGGAACATATGATTTCTGGTTATACATCGGATTGTCGCCAGAAGCATCAATCACATCACCCTGTGGTGTAGTTTCACCTCTGAAGATGATGGTAGCATCTCTTCTTGGATCTCCGGTTTCAAATGATGCTGCAAGATCAGCCGTAGGGACATTGAAGCCCCAACCTCCGCCTCTCGCGCCGCGGACACCCTGAACCTGTGAATACTGTGAGTTTGAAGCCTCAGGATTTCCCGGAACCAATGCACACTGGATTTCAAAGATAGATTCAGTACTGTTTTCATTCGGAAGCCTGAAAACCGATTCGAAGCTAGGCAGCAAACTATAGCTCATGCCCATTACCGAATTCGTATATGTTAACACATCGTTCCATTTTTTCAGGTACATAGCAACCTTAGCATGCATCGTTAAGGCTGCACCTTTTGTTGCTCTGCCCAGACCCGTAGAAGGATAACTTACCGGCAGCGCTTCTGCAGCTTCTGTCAGATCTTTTTCGATCTGTGCATACACCTGTGTCGCATCAGTCCTTGGAATATTATACTCCGAAGCATCCTTCGGTACGGTCAGGCGTAATGGAACGGCACCAAAGGCACGTACCAGTCTGAAATAAGACCAGGCACGTACAAACTTGGCTTCTGCGAGATATTGTGCTTTAAGCGCTGCATCCATAGTGATTGCCGGTACATTGTCTAGCACCTGATTGCAATAATTGATGTTACGGTATTGTCCGTTCCAGAAACCACCGATGTTTCCCTGATTAGGGTCGATAGTAAATGTATCGAAATCGAGGAAGAAGCTACCGTCACTTGGGCTACTTCCTTTTTCTGCGTCATCAGAACCCATGCTTTCAATGGCAACTGCCGGAAAGCCTGTATTTTCCCATGAACGCAGGTTTCCGTAGATCGCGTTGACACCTTTATTGGCATCATCAGCCGTTCTCCAGAAAACCTCACTTTGTTGTTGTCCCTGCTGCGGAACATTAAGAAATTCCTTTTTACAGGAAGGGAATAGAGATGCAGCAATTAAGATACCTGCACCCAAAACCGATTTTGAATATATTTTATTACTTAGTTTCATGTGATTGCAGATTAAAATGTCAGGTTAACACCAAAGTTGTAAGTCGCGTATAAAGGATAAACGTTCGCATCCAAACCAGCGTTGAGTGTAGTGTTGGATAAAGTGTTGGAGATTTTCTCCGCCGCGTTTGTTGGCACAGGACCAACCTCCGGACTAAATCCTTTATAACCGAAGAAGTTGAGTGCATTCTGAGCATTGGCATAGAACCTGATTTTCTTGATTTTCCATTTCTCAAGAATCGCTCCCGGAAGGGTATAACCTAACTGTGCATTCCTAACCCTGAAATATGATCCGCTGGATACATAGAACGAGTTTGGCGAAGAGTTAGCCGAAGAACCAATGTTAGCTGAAGGATAGGTATTTGATGTACCTGGTCCATGCCAGCGGTTTTCTGCAAAATCCTTGGTGAAGTTCTCGTTTCCGAAACGGTAAGCCAGGTTAGAGTTGTAGATATCTACCCCCGCAACCCCCTGGAAATCCAGTGCAAGGTCAAAGTTTTTATAGGCAAAGCTGGTATTGATACCGTAAGTATATTTAGGGTTTGGATTCCCGATTACCGTTCTGTCCAGTGAGGTGATCTTACCATCACCGTTCAGATCCTGATATTTGAACCCCCCCGGAAGGGCGCCCGACTGTGTTGGGGAAGCCGCGATATCTGCTGCATCCTGGAAGATACCCGCAGTTCTGTATCCGTAGAACTGCCCGATAGGATCACCAGCGATAGTTCTTGTAGCAAGGAAACCATTCGTAACACCTGTACTACCACTGTAAATCGGGTTGCTGCCAGTGCTTACGTTAAGTACTTTGTTGGCATTGTAACCAATATTACCGCTGATAGAGTAGGTGAGACCTCCTTCGGATTTATCACTCCATGTAGCAGAAAGCTCTACACCTCTGTTCTGAAGGTCAGCCTGGTTACCCAGGATCTGGTTATCCACTGTTCCTAATGAACCCAGGATTGGCAGTGCGAAGATGGCTCTGGACGTTTTACGTGTGTAAAAATCTGCTTCGATGTTTAATCTGTTGCTCAGGAAGCCGGCTTCGAAACCTGCGTTGGCACCAATACCTTTTTCCCAAACGATGGAAGGTGGTACCAGCGTATTTCTGCTTGCACCTGTGTACAATACGTCATTGTAGATCGCTGCAAGGTTCGCTGTCTGTGCGATCAGCGCTTGTGTAGGATTAACCGGCACACTTGCATTTCCTACGATACCGTAACTACCACGGATCTTCAGATTGCTGAACAGCGTCTGGTTTTTCATAAACTCTTCATTAGTCAGTACCCATCCGGCACCTACCGAAGGAAAATATCCCCAGGTCTCGTTACCATAGAACTGTGATGCACCATCCGCACGGATAGAAGCATTCAGCAGGTATTTGTTTTTGAATGAGTAGTTTGCTCTGGCAAAGTAAGAAGCAAATTTGATCAGACTGGCCTGATCTGTCACGTTACGGTCGGCAACATTACCCAGTCTCAGGTAAAGATCGGCATCGCTGTTAAAAGGTACGTCACGAGCTGTAGCATTGATAGTGTAGGCCTTGTTGCTTTGTGCCGACTGGCCCAGGAGCACAGTCAGGTTATGGTCTTCTTTGAAAGTGTTCTGATAGGTCAGTGTATTCTCGATAATCCAGTTACGTGTTTCTACACGTTTCAGGTCCAGCGTACTTCTTTCAGCCTGCTGTGCAAAAGTTGCATAGTAAACCGGCGCATATGTTCTGGCTTCAAGTTGTCCAAATTCACCACCTATACTAGTTTTGAAGGTGAAGTGTTTGGCAAATTTCAGTTCTGCAAAGATGTTACCTGTAGCTCTGTAGTCTTTGGATACCTGATTAAAGAAGTCCAGAGTAGCCTGAGGATTGAAGTTTGCACCATCTCCAAGACGCTGATCATTTGGGTCACCGTAAGAGCCGTCCGGGTTAAATACCGGAACTGTTGGTGAAGCAGAGTACATCTGGTGGAAGATCGTCAGGGGAATATCTTTTGATTTGCTGGCAACGCCTGTTACGTTATATCCTACTTTCAGATTTTTGAAGATCTGGATGTCATTGGAAACCCTTGCAGTATATCGTTTGTAGTTATTGGTTTTTACGATACCATCCTGATCCAGATAACCCAGGGAGATGTTGAAGGTTGATTTCTCAGTACCACCGGCTACAGATAAACTGTGGTTGGTTACAAAGGCATTTTGGAGGATCTGGTCATACCAGTCGGTACCCTGACCAAAAGCATTGGGATTGGCAATCACCGGAGCGCCGCCATTAGAAGTAGACAACTCGTTGGTCAGCGTAGCATATTCTGAAGCATTGGCCATTTCAACTTTGTTTGTCACTTTCTGAAATCCGGCAAAGGCATCGTAGTTAATCACTGTTGGAGCACCGGCTTTACCTTTTTTAGTAGTAACCAATACTACACCATTCGCTGCACGGATACCATAGATGGACTGTGCCGAAGCGTCTTTCAGTACGTTTAGTGTTTCAATATCGGCAGGGTTCAGGAAGTTGATATCACTGTACCACACTCCATCCACTACATATAATGGCGCCTGGTTACCAAAGATGGTACCTAAACCACGGATGCGGATCTGCGGGGATGAACCCGGAGAACCAGAGTTTGTGATTGAAACACCGGCAACTTTACCTTGCAGGCCGCTGACAGGGTTTTGTGAAGCCTGCTTGGACAGCTCTTCACCTTTAACACTGGCTACCGACCCGGTAACGTCTATCTTGCGCTGGGTACCATAACCTACTACGACAACCTGCTCAAGTTGTTGTGAGGATGATACCATCGCTACGTTAATTGTTGTCTGATTGTTTACAGGAACTTCCTGAGTTGTGTATCCAATATAAGTAAATACTAATATTGCGTCAGCGGGCGCGCTTATCGTAAAGACCCCGTTGGCGTCTGTCTGAATTCCTGTAGTAGTGCCTTTAATGTTTACACTTACAGAAGGCAGGGTTGTTTTATCCTGACTGTCTGATACCAGTCCCTTAACAGTGATGTTTTGGGCCGAGGCAACATTAAAAAGCAATAGACAAAGAAAACTTAAAACAGAGAATTTTGTAAAGATTCTTTTCATGCTCGTATTTGGTTTTTGTGTTTAATTGTGGGTTAAATCTCCATTTGTTAAACAGTTTAAACAAAGAAATGGCCTCAACAATATTACATCAACAGAGCTTTGTGTAGAAAATACAATAAGTGTTTTTTAGAGACAGAGGGTGTATGTACGCTGTTTTTGGCTATGCCAGTGCGGTTTTTTCGATATCACACATGAGTGTAAATTCAAAAAAATATTTACTCTTTTTTTGCGTGTGTGTAGTAATGATGTAGTCCTAAAGTTCCATAAAGAACTCTGCAAGGTTCTTATCATGCGGAATATTGAGTTTTTTCCGAAGCCTGTAGCGCCTGATTTCGACCCCTCTCAACGAAATATTTAACAAAGATGCCATCTCTTTACTGCTCATATTCATGTGAAGATAGGCGCATAATTTGAGGTCGTTCGGTACCAGATCCGGGTGGTTTGCTTTAAGTTTTTTGAAGAAACTGCCATGTGCTTCATTGAAACTTGTCTCAAATAAATTCCAGTCGCGCTCATCATTCATACCTTCATCAATGATCTTCTGAACTTTGCGGATATGGTCGTCCGCCACCTTCTTGCCATCCTTATCTTTGAGTCTGAGCATCTCCTCGCTAAGCTTCTGAAGGAGCTCATTTTTGTAGACGAGGCTCATTGCCGAACTCGCGAGTTCGCGGTTCTTGCTTTTCAATTCTGCATGCAGTTTCTCCGTTTGTATTTTGATGATCTGCTTCTCTGTAGCTTCAGCTTCTTTCTTCAGGAATACCTCTTTCTCTAGCTGTACCCTGGCCAGAATCTTATCTCTGTCTTTCTGCAGTTTTTTCTGATAGTATTTCCTGACCATTAAGAGCGCGCAAATGACGAGCAATATATATAAAACAATTGCCCAGTTGCTGGCGTAAAAAGGGGGGAGAACAGTAAATTCGAATACACTGGTCTTGCTCACCAGGTTATCATTGATTTTTGCACGTACGAGGAACCTGTATTTGCCTCTGCCCAGGTTGGTGAAGTCTTTTTGTGTAGAGGTGCTCCATTCAGACCATTGTTTGGAATACCCTTCAAGGAAATACTGAAATTTGATGGTCGACTGCCGGTACCATGGCAATGCGTAGGAGATCCTGATGTTATGTCTGCTATAAGGAATTTCGATTTCAGCACCGCTATTGCCATTTTCGCTGATGATGCTGTAGGTATCCGTAACATCTTCCACACGTCTGATCAGTACGGCCGGTAATGTTTTGCTTTTGCTTGTTCCAGTGCTTCCTGCAGGATCGTAGATTACAAATCCATCATCGACGCTCACGAGGTACATGTTCGCACTGATCTTGCTGATGTTTTCATAATATTGCACCATTCTTCCGTCCAACAGGCTGAACTGATTGGAATCGATTGACAGTTTACCTGGTTCCAGAAAATCCGCCAAAGCGGTTTTGCCATGATTGATAAACCAGTATTTCTTTTGCCCGGCAGGGATGATCTTGTTGGAAATGGCAAAGCTGGCCAGCCCCTTGTTGAGTGCAGTGTACTTGCTGAAGCGGTCGCTCAGCTCATCATACAACATAAATCCTGCATCTGAGGAGAAGACAGGTTTATTCTCCAGCATGAAAATATTGATGTTGAAATCACTCGGTAAGCCATTTTTCGCGTCATAACGTCTGGTCTTTACCACCTTTTTGAAATCGCTGCTGAGTGTCAGCCGGTAAATCCCTTTGTAGGCATGGCTGACCCAAATATCTCCATGAGCATCCTGCTCCACATACCGGGAAGGTTCCCAGAAATCGTCAACCTTGCTGAAATATTTCCATAGCCCCGCGGCATCTTTTTTGAAGAGCACCAGCCCTGTATAAGTTCCCTGTATCAAATAATCAGGGTTGCTGTTTAATTTCTTCATCGTCCATCCGCCGTTTACCGTGGATATCTTCTCCATGCTGGCTCCTGTTACTCTGAAGGTACCTTCGTTATGGCCACAGAGCAGCTGACCATCAACCAGGCTGAGATCCCATACCTGGCCCTGCGAACCCGGGATCAGTTTGAAGTCGAAGCTGTTGAACCTGTTTCCTTTAGCGGAAGACCAGGGACTGTAGAATAATCCCTGATTGGTGCCCAGGTAGATGTTTCCCTGGTCGATCAGACTGGAGTAGACGGTGCCTAACTGCCCGGCTTTGTCCAGATAGAAATATAGCGGGGAATTGAGTTCAACCCTGTCAATTCCATTGTCCAATCCGGTCCATAGGTTAGATTCTTCGTCTGTAAAGAGACTGAGGATGGTATTGTTCTGCAGTCCGCCGGATTTGTTGATCCGCTGGATCACATTCCCGTTCTCATCGATGAGAATGAGCCCGTTGAGGATGGTTCCAAAAGCGTAATATTGTTTATCGATCTTACTGCCATTGTTCAGCTGATATGTCTTCAGAAAATCGTTTGCTGCCGTGACAAATGGGCTGAAGCTGATTCCGTCATAGATAAATAAGCCATCTTTGCTGGTACCAATCAGCATCTGGTTTCCTTTGTAAGGCAGGATCGTCATGATGTTCATCGGACTGGTGGTGCCGAGGTTTGGCAATGCTGCGAGTTTGGTACCCTGCAGTTCATAAAGGCCTTTTCCTGTTACTTCTATGAGAAAACGCTTGCCGACCTTCTGCAGAAATAGCAAGGAGCCCGGCCCTTTTACGACACTTATTTTTTTATCCTGGTAAACATAGATTGTACTGAACGACTGAAAGATGACTCTCTTACCATCAGCGTAAATTTTCCAAATTTCGTCTTTTACGGTATTGCCGGATGGGATCAGGCTTGTAAGTGAGGTGTAAGTGAGTTTTCTGTTTTTGGTAGACCAATATCCAAACTCTCCAAAACTGCCTGTATAAACCATTCCGTCATCAGCTGCGGCTACTGCACGCACAATCTGACGGTTGGGCATGGTATATTGCTGCCAGTATTTTCCGTCATAGGTGAGCAGTCCCTGGGCATTCCCGAAATACATGATCCCTTGTTTATCTTTGGCGATTGCCCAATTCTGGTTACCGGAAAGATAAACGGATTTAGGGAAATTCTGCACATAGGGAACCCCGATGCCTTTAATATAATCTGCCCGGGCAATACTGCCCAGGAAGAGAAAACTTAGAAAGAGAATACAGCGGGTGTAAAAGCGGGCCTTCATGAACGCTAAAGGTACTACATTGGGCTGAGTACCGTCGCTTTTATGGGCTGCGGAACTTTAACATAATATCCTGTACCGTCATATGGTCTTCTGCGAGGGTGAGTCAGGCAGGTGTCTGAACAGCAGCCTTCCATTTTTGTACCACATTCATCACACTGGGTGACATGCTCATTGCATTCAGGATTGGCACAATTGATCATCTTGGCAGTGATGGTACCGCAGTTATAACATGTAGATACTACACTTGGATTAACTGTATTTACATCTACCGCGATACGGTTATCAAATACATAACATTTTCCTTCAAAATCTTCGCCTCCGGCTTCTTTGCCATACTTGATGATTCCGCCGTGGAGCTGATACACGTCGTTAAAGCCGTGGTGTAATAAAAGAGCTGACGCTTTCTCACATTTGATACCGCCTGTGCAATAGGTTAATACTTTTTTATCTTTATACTGCTCCAGTTCGGCAATTTTTTCAGGGAAATCCCTGAAGTTTTCGATATCCAGGGTAACTGCATTTTTAAACCTTCCCAGACTGTGCTCATAGTTTGAGCGCACGTCCAGGATGATTACATCTTCCTGTCCAATCATCTCCTTGAAATCTGCAGGTTCCAGATGTTTACCTGTTTTTTCATTTGGATTGATGATACTGGTATCTCTTAAACCAGAGTGAACGATCTCAGATTTATACCGGCAATGCATTTTTATAAAGGTAGGCTCTTCAACATCGTCTATCTTAAATTCAGTTTTTGCAAAACGCTCGTCGGCATGAATTGCTTGCATGTAAGTTGCGCAAGCTTCTTCTGTGCCCGAGATCGTACCGTTTAAGCCTTCGTCGGCTACAATGATACGGCCTACAAGACCTAAAGATTTACAAAATTTAAGGTGATCGGCAGCAAATTGCTCTGCCTCAGCTATAGGACTATAGCAATAGTAAAGGAGTGTCTGGAATTTTTTCATTTTTTTTAATACCGCTGCAAACGGCGTTTAATGGTACAAATTTACAAATTATATTTAATACTGTGTAATCACATGTTTTTTATGGCTGAGGAAAAAAACAAGCAGGAGGCTCATGCTCAGCAGTATTCCCGTGGCCTGGTGCAGCATTGCATAAAGACGGTAGGTGGTATTGATGCTATTGAGTAAGGTGGTTATACCGAGAAAAATCTGCAGGCACATCAGCAGGAGCATACCTGTGCGCAGCAGAGATGTTGCGCGGTGTTTTTTTAGGAAAGTGGTTTTTCTGTAAAGGATGAGCACCGTGACTACTATAGTATAGGCCAGCATTCTGTGAATAAATTGTATCGTCAGCAGCTGGGATTCTTCTGTGAATATTCTTGGCGGGATGATGAAGCCGTTGATGTCCGGCCAGGTGGGGGCGGCAAGAGCTGCTTTTGAGCCTGCCATTAACGCGCCGTAGAAAAGCTGGCCGAGCATGAGAAAGAACGTTAATCCGGCAATGGTTTTTATCTTTCTTATATAATATATACTATAGGGGCAGATGCTGAGCTGAAAAGCCATCCATAAGATATAGCTGAGCAGAAGGATTGCCATCATGAAATGTATAGCGAGTTTGATTTCATCTACGGCGAGGGAGGTGTCATTCAATCCACTTTTAACCATGATCCATCCGACGACGGCCTGCAAAGCACCTAATAATAACAAGAAGATCAGTTTGGTGAACATTCTGGTATTGATTTTCTTTTGCAGGAGGAATACCATAAAGGGAATGATAAAGATCAGCCCAATGGTTCTTGCCCAGTTTCTGTGGAGCCACTCCCAAAAGAATATCATTTGATAATCTGTCAGACTGAAGTGATGATTTAGTTTTTTAAATTGTGCAATCTCTTTATACTGGTTAAAGCTGTGTTGCCATTCTTCGGTGCTTAGAGGCGGGAATGCACCGAGGAGGGGTTGCCACTCTGTGATGGAGAGACCGGAACCGGTAAGACGGGTAATACCGCCCAAAAGGATTTGTATAAATACGCAGAATGCACCACAGTAGAGCCAGATGGCAAGCTGGCGCCTCGCCGTATCCTTCATAGATGCTGCGTGAAACTTTTGAATCATTTAATTTGATGATGTGTGTTGATGGGGCAAAGTTGAGCAGTTGGACTGGTAATATATATGACGGTGATCATTATTCGGTATTCGTTCGAGGTTTGTTATGGGTTAAACTATCCCTCAACTATGGTCGAACTATAGTCAAGCTATACCATGTTTACCCTATCTTTACCAGAACTCTACACCAACTCTACTCCATATTTACCCTTTAGGTAAAGTTCTGGTAAAGTAGGAGTCTACATGGGGTAAACATGGTATAGTTTAAGCATAGCTTGACCTTAGCTAAACCATAGTTTAACCCATAACAAACCCCGAACAAAGTACGAACAAAGCCTTTCTAAAATCTTTCCTGCTGAAAACCATGTCTTTAGCGGTCGTATACAAATGAATTGCAGATAATGTTTGGCTGGCGGGATATTTTTCCTACTTTTGCATCCCGCTTCGGAT
>NZ_JAPIVS010000008.1 GCF_026239695.1 Pedobacter sp. MC2016-15
GAAACTAAGAAGAGTCAGGTTGTGGTGGAAAACCTGATCAGGAAAGGTTTTACAGACGAGCTTGCCGCGGAAATAGCGGAAGTAGACCTGGACTTTGTCAAAAAGTTACACGCTGGCTTAATCGATAAATAAAGTCTAAATTTCTCTCAATTGAAGCTCTGATGCCCGTCACTAATGAAATTCATGTCCACAGTCAAAACAGTGATAACACCTTCTAAGTCTAAAAGGAAATATCGAAAGAGCGATTGAAATAAGAGTGACTACCCAGCTGTAAGCACCTTTAGTCGGCGGGCCAAATCCTACGTTTGCTGAACCGCATTTTTCACAACACTTGTCTGATTCATTTTTCGCTGAGTCAATTTTATACTCAGCGGCAATCCCTGCTTCATTGTTTTCTTCTGATAGCAATAGCTCGATTTGAGGAATATCTCTTTCGAATACCATTAGTTTTACTCCACCAACAGCCTGATTGTATAAAGGCTGTATTGTGGAAATGTTCTCATCTGCAAGGAAGCAGTGAAAGCCACTGTCTTCCAGTTTAGCTCTGATGATGTGAGCTTCGGTTGAATCGTAAAAGGTTCTGTACCAGATTATCTTATCGTTCATGAGGAGAATATTAAGACAAGATGCTAACTTATTATGTTGGACTAAAAAATCAAAATTTCACGCGAAAATTAACAGCAAGTAGAAACATCCCTAATTAAACAAATACCTCAACCCAAACTGAACCTGGTAGGTAGAAGCTATACTTACATCATTTCTAAAAGTTTCTGTAACCAGTTTATCCCCAACTGCAGCCATCTGAAATGCCGGAACAACGTTTCCTCCTGCTTTAACGGACTCCAGATTTACAGGCTGAAGAATCGCGCCTGCGTTAACCACTTTTCTCAGGCCCCAGTTAGGGTTAAGCAGATTGCCTGCATTGAGAATATCACAGCTGAGCTGAAGTGTATGGATCTTTTTTCCGATGCCGATTGCCAGATCATGACTCAGGCGCAGATCAAACTGATGACGCCAGGGCAGGAGCGCACCATTGCGTTCCGCATATTTGCCCTTTCGTGTCCGCAGATATACATCCTGTTCAATATACTGAAAGAAAGCCTGGCTTTGCTCTTCAGCACTGATTATCCTCAGCTTATTATTTACCATCACATTTAGTGGCGAAAATTGTATTTCTGAAGGATGAGCAGGAACATAGATTAAAGATTTATTGGTCCCATCCCGTATGAAATCCCGGCTGTATGTGTACGAGAACCTGCCTTCATTCGACCCCTGGTAAACCAGCCCGATATTCAATTTTAGTTTTTTTGCATAATGGAGGCTGTAGCGTAAAGTAGAAACTATCCTGTTGGGTACCACATATCCTGCATATCCCAGTTCAGCATCATTAATGCCATTTACAGATGCTGTTGCATTCAGTGCAGAAAGCGTCTGATCTCCATCGCCGTCATTATAGCTTTTTGCAGTGCTGCGGCTGTAAGCTAGTGAAAAAGAAAAGTTTTTCATTTTTTTCTCCAGCTGCGACATCAGTGCTAAATAATAACCTTTGGAGGAATTATAAACCATCACTGCATTTAATGGAGAGCTGCCTCCCGGTTCAGCGATGCCAGAGCCATTGAGCGGATTGATGTACTTTTCAGCATTTCCAGCCGGATAAACTAATCTGTTATCCGGATATCCGGGGATATTTAATGGAACAGGTTCAATGAGGTTTACATTTTTAAAAGCTACCCCGCGGATATCTCTGTTAAAAATCCCTTCAACCGTGGCATTAAAACCTGCGGGAAGAATGATGTCAATTGCCGCACTTGATTTCCAGCTTTGCGGCATTTTAAAATCACGGGAAATGAGGCTAACTACTGAGGGCAATGCATTCCCATTTCCTGACAGGGGCGTGTTTTGCTGTGGTTGTGATGGATCAAAGATGGAAGGTGTATTCTGCTGTCCCTGCCAGGCCTGAGTAATCTGGTATAAACCCGAGTAACGTGCCTGAGCAATGATCCATACATAGGGAATGCGGCCGGTAAAAATTCCTGTTCCCCCTCTCAAGCGCATTGTTTTGCTGCTATTGAGGTCATATCTTAAAGCCAGCCTGGGCGACAATAAGAGCGTGGGCTTTGGTAGTTTCGAAGTATGGAGATGTTGTCCTCCGGCAAAAGTAAGGTTAGCCAGTACTTCATTTTCTGCGAGGGGCTCAGGATATAACTGGATATCGGATCGTAATCCGGCAGTGATATTCAGTCGGTCGGACAGCACCCTGCTTTGCTGGAAATAAGCAGAGAAATTTACATAATTGAAACTAAATTCTGAGGGTTCAGATACGTTATTCAGGGGATAGGTCAGCGCATAGTCCAGTGGTTTCTTATTCGTAGCGAAATCCTCCCAGGAGGCATAGGTATAATATCCCGTGCCAAATGGCATAAAGCTATTCCGTGTTTTGCTGTAATCTATCTGGAAACCTGCCACATTATTTGTTCTGCCCTGGTTCCAGTTGATGTAATCTGTCAGAGAAAGCACATTTACTTCTCTTTTATTACCATAGGTAAAAGGCTCATAACCAAAGGACGTAAAAGGCTGTCCGTCTTTTAAGATATCTACAAATGGAAATAGTTGGCTCTGCGATGTCCTGGGTTCGTATTGGCGGGTATAAGAGCTTCTCAACGTATTGGTTAGCCTTTGCGTCACTTTGCTGTTCCATTCTGCAGCGAGCGACTGAAAATCTGATTGTGTACTAAAGTTGGAGTTGCTGAAAGCAAGTGCATTGATGGTATTCCGGCCAAAAGCATTGGCATAGGGAATCAGCGGGCTTCTGGATCCATTAAGTAATTCAGGTTTGCTGCTGTTCAGCTGGTTATACCGGATGCTGAACGTATTGTTTGCTGCGATGTTCCAGTCAAGCCGCGCCAGCACCTTGCGGCTTTGATTTTCAAATGTATAATCCTGGTAGGCACCTGTCTGATACCCATAAGTATCATTTAGAAATCTGCTGATTTCATCCAGTTCCGATGTTGTGGGCCGCGCTATATTTGCAGCACTTCCGTAAGGGGCGGCAGTTGTAGCGGCCCTGAAAACCTGTGGCGAATAGCTTTCCCTTTCCTGTTCAAAACTGAAAAAATAAAACAATTTGTTTCTGATTGCCGGGCCTCCAATCCTGAAACCTTCTACATGGTAGTCGTTGGATCTTTTTGGAAATGTTTCTACACCCACGCGATGTCCGTTATGTTCTTCGCTATGAAAATACCTGTACGCTGATCCGGCGACTTGATTACCTCCGGAGCGGGTGACAATATTAACAGCGCTGCCAATAAAACCCGATTCCCAGATCGAATGGTAAGGTGCTACATTGACTGATATTTCAGCGATAGCATCCAGGGAAACTGGCTGCGCCCCATTGCCGGGTAGATTCTCGCCAACGCCGAAGTTGTTATTGAACTCTGACCCATCGATAGTAATAAAATTCTGCCTGTAATTTCCCCCTGCAACTGCAGCACCAAAGGCGATGGGATTTAAACGTAGGAAATCGCCTATCCCACGTTTGATGGTGGGAAGCATGTCAATCTCAGGATGTCCGATATGAAACATAGGCCCTCTTTTTTCTGATACCAGAAGCTCCTTTGCAGCACTTTTTACCTGGAACTCCGGAAGGGAGATCGTATGGCTCTGTACCGTAATGTTGAAAATCAGCGGCTCATCAAGTTTAAGGTATAGACCTGAATAACGATAGGGCTGAAAACCCAGGCTACGTAATTCCAGTAAATAAGGTCCTCCCGGATTCAGGTCTGGCAGGAAATATAAACCTGAAGAATTGGTAACACAGCCATATACTGTTCTGGTGTTGAGCTGCGTCAGCACAATAGAAGCTCCCGATAGTTTCTCAGCACCTTCAGTACTCACTTTGCCTGACATACTTGTCTTCGTGGTCTGGGCAGTTGTTGAGATGGAAACCACCATGAGCAAACAGCTCAAAATAAGCAATAATAAAGCCCATGGCAGTTTCATATCATTTACTGGATTTTTGCAGCCTAAACCATTCTACCCATTAAAGGATCGGTTTTCGTAACTGCTCCGGTTTCTACCCGACCTGCAAATCTTTCCTGAAAGGCGTCGTTACCCCTGGCCTTCGCGCTGAAGTCATACCAGTTGAAACTTTTATCCAATTTAAGTAGAGTGCTGGCCTTCCCATTGGCAGGAACTTTTATTGTTTTAGAGCCTGTTTTATAACTCAGATCGCTGATCTCCAGCTCCTGAGCCGCCGAAGAAAAATTGCTCACAGTCAGAATCACATTGCCACTTAGTTTCAGTGGTTTACTGGCATCCTGTTCGTAACTGCAGGTAAGGCTGAGCTGCGGGTGTTGCTGATCGCCTATAAACTCTCTGAAGAAACCATTAGGCCCATATACTCTCAAATGGTATTTTCCTTCTGCAAAATCAGCAATCTGCCATTCATCTTCCAGTGTATCACCTGCGGCAACCGTATAATCCCATACGCGCAATACTTCTCCCTGATAAGGGTTCATCGCGTAGACCGTAAAAGGGGAGCCTGAAGCCTTTTTCCCAAATCTTTTATCTGAGGCGCTGAAACTGATCCTGAATTTGCCTTTTTGAGCAATGCCATTTACATACAATTCGTAAGGCAATGCTGTCGCCGACCTGATACCTTTCTCCTGCTGAGGAAATAAAGGCGAAGATTCAGGATGCTTGTTGATCTGTTCAATTTCTGCAGCGGATAATGTTTTGTAGTTATCAGGCACCTCCTTGAATTTAGCAGAATAAATCCGTTCCATAAAGGGAGTTTTTTCTAAAAATTCAGGTTGCGCTATTTTTTCGCCGTTATAGGGTCTGAATGCTGATGTTAAATCACCACAGATACTTCTTCTCCAGGGGCTGATGTTCTCTTCAGTAATTTTCTTATTGAATTTTTTCTCAATGAAAGTTTCCAGGAACTGCAGAGAGGATGTATGGTCAAAAACTTCGGAGCAAACATAACCTCCGCGTGTCCATGGGGAAACAATGACCATTGGCACACGGAACCCTAGTCCGATCTGACTGTCGCGGAAATTAGCTTCCTTCATAGAGGGGTTGGTCTGATGATCTTTCCTGGCAAAATCAAGACTCACATCCAGTCCCGCAGAAACCTTACCTGCATGTTCTTTATCAGGATGTGGTGTTACAAAAGGAGGGACATGGTCAAAGTATCCATCGTTTTCATCATAGGTTAAAACGAATACCGTTTTTTTCCAAACCTCAGGGTTCTTTGTCAGGATTTCGATCACCTCACTCACAAACCAGGAGCCAAACCAGGGTACGCCGGGATGGTCAGAAAAATTAGCGGGTGTCATTAACCATGATACCGTTGGCAGTTTACCATTATTTACGTCCTGGCGAAATTGGTGCAGGATGTCACCTTTGGGAATATTGAGCTCACGTTCAGTTCCTTTATCATCGTAAGTCAGCGGGCTGAGTGTATGAAAGTCAGGATCATTGGAGTTAATTCCGAAAGCTTTGGCATTTAGATTTTTAGCCTTGTCAGACAAAGCATTGTGTGCGTCAGCTGTATATATCTTTTCTTCTTCTTCTGTCTTCAGTAAAAGTTTTTTTAATGCCGCAAGTTTCTTTTCCTGCTCTTCCGTCAGGTTTTCCTGAGGAGCTTCTGCAAGCTGTGCAAGCAGGGCTTTTTTCTTTTCCTGCAGGTTTGCGATACCACCCGGATGAAGCCTCACATTATACTGTTCAAAATATTCGAGTACGTTGGTACCGAAATTACTTAACCAGGAGCTGGACTCCCCATTGAGGCCAAAGCCCATCGTCAGTTCATTCTGATAGACCTTCCAGGCAATGCCTTGTTCTTCCAGGCGCTCAGGATAAGTTTTCCAGTTAAGCGTGGGTTTATCGTAATTGCTGATGTTCCATAAATGGGCCATTCCACTGGCACTATTTTCTTCACGCACTGTTCCTGTCATCCAGTAATAGCGGTTAGGGTGAGTGCCGGCGATCACTGAGCAAAAGTTCTGGTCGCACACCGTGAATGCATCTGCCAGGGAATAATAAAATGGAAAATCCTCCCGTTTACAATAGCCAACAGTTAGCGGCATATGAGCGTAAGTAGTTTTATAAGGCTTTTTTACATCCAGCCACCGGTCATATTTTCCGCCGTTACGTGCATCGGTCTGATCCGTCCAGTTATGAGGGATAGAACCCATCCATGCGATTTTCGTTTCTTTGATATTCAGGTGAAAGGGCGCATAAGTTTCACCCTCCTTGTTTGATTGCAGCCACACTTTATTCTTGTTTGGCAAATCGATCGCCCTTGGGTCATTAAATCCCCTTACCCCCTGTAAAGTACCCAGTTCATGATCAAAAGAACGATTTTCCTGCATCAGGAAAACCACATGTTCCGCATCATAAAACGTACTTCCTACAGCAGGATCAATGGCCATTGCCTTTTGTATTACTGGTGGTAATGTGTTGATCACAGCAGCGCCTCCGGAGAGGAGGGCTGCTTTTTTTATAAAATCTCTGCGTGAATCCATCATTAAATATGTCTTATTGTTTAAAATGAATACCTCGCACCAAGCTGAATCTGATATGGTGTACCATTTGGTTGTGTTACACCTACGTTTTCATTGATACGGTATTCGTATTGCTGTCTGGCCTGGTCAAATCTTGTTACGAAAAGCAGACTTTGGTCGCCCAGGTTATAGTTTACGCCCCATTTTTTGTTCAGCAGGTTTGCAAAGTTAAATGCGTCAAAGCTCAGCGTCAGTCTTTGCGTTTTATAAGTTTTGAATTCTTTTTGTACCCTGATATCGAATGTTCCCGAGAAAGGGTTTACACCACCATTCCTTCTGGCAATTTTGCCCAGACTTTCCAGGATGTATTTCTTCGACCTGTTATCAGGGTTATTTAAAATCTTTTCCATTGAAGCCTTGTTTGCAGCGCTGATTGTAGGACTGTTTGGATCGAAAACAGAGGCCAGGTCGTTATCATTCCCCGGACCACCCACAAAGTCGCCATTAATATCCGCATCTACAGTCATCGAATAGCGTGTACCACCAATACCCCTGAAAGTTGCACTGGCAGAGAAGCCTTTCCAGCTTGGCGTACTTCCATATACCACCAGTTTATTCCTGTACTGGTTATCGGAATAGTCGACAGCAGACAGGTCGCGCGGATCAGATTTCACAGGTCTAAAGGTAGAGGTATTTGCCACGTTCCCATTATAAGAGCTGTTATCTTTAGCGTCATTTAATGTATAACTAACGTTAAGATAACCGTCTCCTAGATAGCGGTAGCTTGCATCAACAATCACTGCAGCCTGGCGTAGCGTAGCCCCATTGGTGAGCATCAGCACACGGCCCACTTCATTCGTTTTCCTGCCCAGCACATTGTTTGTCGTACCCGAAGCAGTAATTGAACTTGCCGGCACAAACACAGAGCGGTTTTCCTCGTTTGCCAGGGTGAAATAAGGATTGTCTACCAGATTTCTGTCCAGGTATACATAGTTGTTTTTTGTATAGGAATAAAGGAAGTTTACACCCAGTCGCAGCTGATCGCCGATAATCTTATTGTAGCTCAGGTTCGTCTTAAAGATGGATGGCATCTTCAGGTTTGGATCATTCAGGTTGATGGTAGATACATAGGGTACCCCTGCAATAATTCCGGGTGCTGTGCCTGGATCAGCCCTGTAGGCCGGAAAATTTGGTACAGGTACCAGGCTGGTTCCCGTTGCCGGGCGGGAAACATCAATAGAGCCTACCATCGTTCCACTGTTCTGAATATTGTTGACCTGTGCGTAGTTTACAGGGTAAGAAGAGAATAAGCCGGCACCCAGGCGGATGATATCTTTTTTCTCCCCGTTGAGATCCCAGGTGAACTGAACCCTTGGCTGGATCTTGCCGGCATCAGTAATCTTGCTGTCTGTTCTTAATCCAAGTGTACGGTCTACTACCGGATTATAATCTGCCTGTGAGAGGAAACTGGTGACATCATAACGTAAGCCGAACATCGCATTGATATTGGTCGCTACATCAAATTCCACCTGCCCGAATAAGGAAGCATTGAGGATGTACTGTTGTACCGCAGGCTTACCGGCAAGCGGAGCTTCCCTTACATAACGGGATGCATTAAGATTGTCAAACTCTGAAAGACTATTAAAGATAAAACGGCCATTTTGTTCACTTGAAATATAAGTGTCCATATACGTCAGCGTGTTATCCGTACCGAATGTGAATTTGTATTTTCCACTGGTATAGTAAGAAGTATTCACGAGTTGCAGCTGGTTTTCTTTATTGTTTTCAGGGAAATAGCGCTGTCCGCCCAGTTGTACCGTTCTGTTTCCTACAGTTCCGTTTGGCAAAGTAGATCTCACCGTCACGATTGCCCTTGGAATATTAGCTGCCGGTAACTCACTGTTTGGTACATAATCCCTCGTAGCAGTTTGCCACTGCACTTTAAGCTCGTTCAGGAAATTTGGTTTGATCTGAGAGCGCAGGGAAACAAGAGTACTGTTCTCTTTTGATTTAAAGTCGCCCCATACTTCAAAAAGATTGATGTTGGAATTATCACTGTTACTGACAGGGTTATTCCAGTCGCTATAGTTATTTCTTATGGTTAACCTGTTTTTGTCATTGATCTGCCAGTCGATACGTGCAAAGAAAGTATTTGCCAAAGTTTTTCTTTTAAACTCACCTACCTGCGGACCGCTGCCGAGGCCATATTTTGCCCTTCCGATATTGACTACGCTATCCAAAGCACCTTTGCTGATACCGAGGCTGATCGCATCTGCATCATCACGGATATCCGCAATCTGGAATGGCATACTTTCATCCTGACGATCCAGGGCAGTGAAGAAATGCAATTTATCCTTAATGATTGCGCCACCTAAACTAAAACCGTACTGGTTGGTCGTAAATTTCTGCTCGCGTTTATTTCCGCGGATATCATTGGGGCTGGCCAGAAAATCTGAGCGATAGTAGTCGAAAACAGATCCTGTGAGCGTATTGGTACCTGATTTCGTTACCGCACTTACCGTACCGCCACCTTCGCGTCCTCTGTAGGTATCATATACGTTTGTAGCCACTTCAAACTCACGTATGGCCTCCAGGGACAGGGAATAAGGACCACTTCCAATAGCACCGGAGGTGAGATTATTCCTTGCACTGGCACCATCAATGAGGTAGTTGGTAGAGGAAGCACGCTGACCACTGATGTTGGTTCCATTGGTTGTAGGGGCGAGAGCGGAAAGGTTATTGAAATTCCTGTTCTGTGTGGGTAGCTGCTGAATATTCTGTGCGGTAATAGCTGTACTGGCACCAAAGCGGTCGATTCGTTTGGTTAGCCCGTTTGCGCTGATATTTACCTCTTTCAATTCTGTGTTACCTTCTGTCAGGCGGAAATTGGCAACAATGTTGTCTCCCTGGTTGAGGGATAAGTCGCCCTTCACTTGTTTTGGAAACCCGATGAAGGTGACGGTAATGGTATAAGGCCGTCCTAATGGCAGCTGGATGAGATTATACAATCCGTCTTTATTGGTAGTTGTTACGGCGCGGAAACCGTTAGACTCATTTCTTAAGACTACAGAAGCACCCGGCACTGCTGCACCTTTTTCATCTGTTACTTTTCCGGTAACCGAAGCATCTGTCGACTGAGCATGAGCAGGCTGAATCAATATCAATAAGATAATAATGATAGTCAGGAAGTTAATTTTTGTTAAAAACTGATAATTTTTTTCTATTTTTCTTGTTAAGTGGTAATAATATCGCATATTTAATTTCTTAGATTAATTTTTCGGGATTAATTTGAATTAGCCAGGGCTGCTTCAGCGCTGACTGAAGCCGGAAGTGCGGGAACACTTTCGGCTTTTTTGTGTCTTGTTTTTCTATCTCATCATTCTATAGCAGGATTAATTATTAATTGAGAATTGGTAAGCTGGTAGTTGATACCTGTAGCCCTGGCCAGGTGCTGTAGCACAGTCTTCAAATCCTGATGGGGCAGTGTCAGGTGATATTTTTTGTTGTCATTAACTCCCGCTGCGACCTGAACTGTAATGGCATACTGTCTGGAAATTTCCGCGCCGATTTGTGTCATCGTCAGTCCATCAGCATAAATCGAACGGTCTGTCTTCCAGTTGCTGATCAGAACTGTATTGCGCGATTCAATTTCTGTCTTACCTGAGTTGGTATGGTAGGTTAATACTTCGCCCTTAACCAGGCCTTTGCTCAAAACATTCCAGGATTGCTTGCCCTTTTGAGCCACCTTTACCTTGCCAGTGTTCACTGCCACCTGGTAAATTTGTGCATCAGGGTATGCTTTGATATTAAATGAGGTGCCGAGAACTGTTGTTAACATCTTTTTTGTAGCGATACTGAAAGGTCTTAACGTATCTCTTTTCACTTTGAAGAATGCCTCGCCCTGATCCAGGTATACCCTCCTCGATGCAGAGCTGCTGAAATCAGATGCAATCCTGATTGTCGTGGCGGCATTCATCCAAATTTCTGTACCATCATTCAGGGTGATTTTCTGAATTTTTCCTTCAGCCGTATGGTAGGTCTGTGTGGCTGAATCCCTCGTATGCTGGTCATGCTGTAGCTGGCCTTGAAACAGGAATGCAATTCCTACAACTAATAGCAGTGAGCATGCAATACCAATCCAGCGGTAGGGTAGCCGGAAGATTTTTCTTTCCGATGCCGTATAAATTTTTACCCGGTTCAGTAATTCGAGCCGTAGTTGTTCTGAAGTATCGTCATCTGCCGGCAATTCCGTAGTAGCGGCAGTAAAATGTTGATCAAACCACTGGTCGATCATATCCCTTTCTTCCCGGCTCAGTTCATCATTCTGATACTGGGCGAGCTTCTCATTTAAAAAGTTATGGTGTTTACTGTTCATTCATACACAAAGCGCATGAAAGCCCAAAAAGTACTTTAAATCTAAATTAAACTTAGGTTAAGTTTATCACCAGGGGGACAACAAGTGCAAGGTAACCGGAATTACTGACGAGTAGCGCCAGTTTCAAACGTTTCAGCGCTTCGGAGATATTGTTTTTTACTGTCTGCTCAGAAAGCATCAGCTCCGCAGCAATCTCTTTCACAGAGCGGTTTTCATATTTGCTGAGATGAAAACACTGGCGCATATTCAATGGCATTTTTGTGAGTTCTCTATCAATTTCGCCTTGTAGTTCGGTTGCTATCAGGTGTTCTTCTGCCGAAGCGATCTGTTGTAAATTCCGAATCAGGATTTCATCCCCCGCGAGTCTGACTTTGTCTCTCCGGAACAGAGTGATGACCTCATTTTTAGCTATTTTAACCAATAGCGGCATCAAAGAGTCTGTGGCGAAAAGCGATTCCTTTCGTTTCCATATTTCAAGAAAGGTGTTTTGCAGAATATCCTTTGTAAGATCTTCATCATTGATCAGCCTGAAAACAAAGGCATACAGAGGTTTCCAGTAACGTGAAAAAACCGTCTCAAAAGCGTTTTCACTCCCTGAGCGGATTTCCTTTGCTAACTCTCTATCTGATCTTTCCTCTTTCATTGACGGGGATAAAATTAGTAAAGAGGTATTAAGGGAATGTTAAGCTATCTGTTAATGGAGCATGTTAACCACATCCTTCCTTCTGCTTTCAGGTATCACCTTCAAGCTTTCCAATTTTCCCTTGCGGAGAACTGCTTCAACCGTAGTTTGATAGGGGGCGTGCAGTTTGAAATGTGTGTCCCATTCTTTGGGCCATGCCGGGAAAAGCAGGATCTTCCGGCCATCGGTTTGCATCAGCATTTCCTGCATACCAATCATTCCTGATCCACCCCAGTTGTGATCCGGTACCCAATCGTACCCTGGTCCCCAGAAGCTGGGGAACCTGCGGCCTGAGTCTTTCATCTTTAACAATATCAGCCTTTTGGCTTCTTCTGTAAGCCCCAGCCTTGCAGCAAAGATATTATCCTGTTTCCAGCCGATATGACTTCTGAAGCGGAGCACATCAGGATCATACAGGTAGGTGTTACGGGCAGTATCCAGCCCCTGCTTCCCGACACCATAGAGTCTCCATGGAAATACAGGATAAAGCTGCGGACTTTCGGTATTATTGATCCTCTCCCAGTGAACAGCGGCAGCGATCACAGGATGTCCGCCAGTCTCACGGAAGCTCAGCGGCGGGATAGTTTTCAGCATCGCTGACCATCGTTTTTTCTTTTCCGCATTCATCAGCGCATCGGGAAGTTCCAGCATCCGGCTCAGAACGGTCTTTAATGCTGCAATGGTAGAATTTGCATTGTAGGCCATTTTATATGTCTCAGCCGCCGAACCCGGATACAAAACCAAATGTCCCTGTGCATCCAGCACCTTGCTTCCCCGTTGACGGGCAAGGTGCTGGTAGTGAGCATTAAAGAAAGTAAGGCAGTTCTCGATCAGCGGAAGGTAGGAGCTGATATCCTTATCACCATAACGTTGAGTTTCCAGGATCATCATACAAAATTCCAGGGCTGTATCCCATTCATATTCCAGCCAGGCATTGTACTCCATTCCTTTATCATAATCTGCGGGGCGCTTCCATCCATATTCTGCGGGATTGGGCAGTCCGAAGTTTTCCAGCTGTTCTGTAAACGATGCCCCTTCATGATTCCAGTAAAAGCGTGTCCTGTGGGTGGCATTGTTCAGGGCATCCAGGTAAAAATCGAACTGTGGTTTCATTAGCTCCGTATCGCCACTTTTGAGCATCGGCCAGTAAACCAGCCGCTGGTTCTGTGCGGTGTGCGTACCACCTCCCCAGTTGCGGAAATCGGGCGTGTAAGCATAACTGGAGTCGACACCCACAGGGTCATAAGTAAATAACCCTCCATTGAACTTGGTAGGGAGCTTGCCATAGGCATTACAGCCCAGCATGTAGCGGAACAGCTGGTAGTTTCTGGCAATCTGCCATTCCGGCGAATCATGAGGAGCACCGATATGGATAAAACTTCTGTCCCAGAAATCATTCCACCATTTCCTGGTTTTCAATCCCGCTTTTTTATCGATACGCAGGGCAGCAAAGTTCAGCTGTTCTTGCCAGGCTTTAAGAGTCGGAGTCTGCGCAGTGTGCAAAAACACCTGCATTTTGACATGTTGCGATGGCCCTGCTGTGGTCAGTTTCCAGCTGCGAAAGGCTGTATTCAGGTATTGACCTTCATCAGTTCCCGCTGGTATTAAACCATGACCTTGCATCAGGCCTCCGAAAGTGAGATTCTTTAATGGATTAGTAAGCGAGTCTTTGATACTTTCCAGCCCCTGCTGTTTTACTGTGGCATCAAAAACCGTGTTTTCAAGATTACGGTGGTAAAATAAAATGCTGTTGCCAGCAAAAGAGACCCCATCCCTGAATGTTTTTACATCTCCCTGAGGAGCCCATTTCCAGGAGTTGCTGTTATTTTCTTTCCCGCTGATGGAGCGGTCGCTGTTGCGCCAGTTCTCATAGGCAAAAGTGGCCTTTAGAGCCTTGCTGCTTTTCAGTTCCAGTTGTATCAGCGGTTGAAATACATCTGCATGAAGTTTAATGTCAACAGATAAATCTCCTTTGGTAGCCTGAATATTGACATACCCATCTTTCAATACTAGTTCCTGTCTGAAGGTCTTGCCCTCAAAGGGATTGGGGCTTAGCGTAACACGTATCCGTCCCAGTTTCAGCAAGGCATTGTTCTCGTCGAAAGTTCCGCTACGCGCGATGTAGAAAAACATCTCGCCCTTTTCCACCCAAACATTCAGACCGATATCGCCCCCTCCGCAAGGCATTGACGATGCAGAGGTACTGCTCTGGGTAGTCCAGACCGGGTTATAATCACTGATGCTTTGACCTCTGGCCGATAAAAGCACTGTCAGCAGCAGCAGGGAGAAGATACCTCTGAAAATTGATGTCCGCATTCCTGTTACCAGTTATCAGTGCGAAATGAGGAGGCCGGCAGTCCTTCGGTATTGTACAGTTGTCCCTGCACAAAATCCCTGAATGCATACCTGACAGCTACAGGATTGCTTACTTCTGGTGCAGAAAGCACTACAGCTTCAGCTTTGATGACAGCTTTTGCGGGATGGAACACTTTGTCTGCCCCGGCGATTTCAAACTGCGTCAACTCCTTGCCAAAGGTGGTCAGTCCGTTAGCAGCATGTGCAAATTTTACCGTAATGCTGCTGCCTTTGATGTCGTTAGATTCGTAGGACGGACTTTCTGCGCCAAAGCCCTTCAATCCGTATGTTTCTGACAATGCCAGCAATGCCAGTCTTTTTCCTCCGGCTTCTTTATTCATCGGGTGGATACTTTTCTCTTCCCCTATATCCATCAGCACCGCCATAGCTGAGCCTGGAATTTGTGCCAGAGATTTCCGCTGGGCATCACGTAAATAGGCAGAATTGTATTTTGCACCCTCCAAATTCGGCGGCAGTTGTTTGTAATTGTACGGTGCGATCTGTGCATAGTAAAAAGGGAAGTCCTTTTTCCATTCTGTACGCCATTGTTTTACCAGTGCCGGAAACAGTTTTTCATACAGGTCGGGATCCTCGTAGTTGGATTCTCCCTGGTAGTAGATCGCTCCTTTTACCGCAAAGCCTGCAACCGGGTGGATCATGCCATTGTATAAAGTGGTTGGAGTCCTGCTTACCAGCTTGATGGTATCTTTTTCGGCCGGCACCTGTATTGAAGGGAAAGCTTTTAAAGTGGATGCTGACATCCATGCCTGGGCAGAAGATCCGCCATAACTTACATTGACCAATCCTACAGGAATATCCAGCATCTCATTGAGCAGTTTGCCAAAAATATATCCTGTAGCACTAAAGTTTGCTACTGCTTCGGCCCCTGCCACTTTCCAGGCCGAAGGCTTACTGTTTTCCTGTTCTGTAGTGATGGATGACCGCGGTACGGTGTACAGGCGGATATAGGGATTTACAGATTTCAGGATCAG
Organism: Pedobacter sp. MC2016-15; assembly: GCF_026239695.1. Classification (GTDB taxonomy): domain Bacteria; phylum Bacteroidota; class Bacteroidia; order Sphingobacteriales; family Sphingobacteriaceae; genus Pedobacter. The sequence goes on from NZ_JAPIVS010000008.1 coordinate 14,914, forward strand.
ATCATTGGAACCTAAAATTGGTTGTCCTTTGAATCCCTTTAGCGGCATTTCCATATTGGATTGACCTGTGCAGAGCCATACTTCGCCGATGAGGATATTTTTTAGGGTAATCGTTTTGCCATTACTCACCGTAATTTCGTAGTTCTTTTTGCTGGCTACCGGAGTATTGATTTTGATCATCCATTTACCTTCGGCAGTAGTGATACCGGTATAGGTTTGCTGGTTCCATGAAGTTCTGATTACGATTTTCTGTCCTGCTTTATCCCAACCCCAGATGTTGACTGCTTCTTTCTGCTGGAGTAACATGTTATCGGTAAAAATGGATGCCAGTTTAGTCTGGGCGTTAGTCAGCGACTGAAGGCAAAGGAGCAAAAACAGGGAAATGAAAATTTTCATTTTGTTCATGTACGCTATTTATAAATGGTTAAATAATGGTATGAATTTAACAAAGCAGTTATAGGATCTGAAGTTTTTGACAACATTGTATATGATTTTGTGAAAATACTATAAATGAATAGCAAATTATGGGAGGATATTTGAATTCGCCCCAATAATGCCAAATAATTGTATGAACAGAATACTCAGCCCGATCCTGCTATTTTTTATTTTATACATCCCCGGTATCAGCCTTGCGGCCGCATTTCCAGTACAGCAAATTTCGCTGGTTTACCCTGCCACTGCCAGCCCCAGGATAAAATACGGGATTGATCAGCTGGCCTCGGCATTAAAGAAAGCGAATTATCAGGTTACGGTATCATCGTCTTCAGTACCAAAAAAAGCGAATTTCAGTATCATTATCGGGAAGTCTGGCCATGCATTACTTAAAAACACTACTGCTCCGGCAAACACCCATAAGGAAGGTTTTTCCATTACTACAGTTGGCCAAAAACTAATTGTAGCAGGTATGGATGACTCCGGCGTTCTGTACGGATGTTTGGAACTGGCATCGCAAATAAAGAACAATGGAAAGATCCCTGAAAATCTGAAGATGACCGATCAGCCGGAAATGGTATTAAGAGGTACCTGTATCGGATTGCAGAAATCAGATTACCTGCCAGGGAGGGATGTTTATGAATATCCCTATACAGAAAGTACGTTTCCCTGGTTCTATGATAAAAAACTATGGCTGGAATACCTGGATATGCTGGCTGAAAACCGATATAACTCCTTGTACCTCTGGAATGGACATCCTTTTTCATCACTCGTAAAACTCAAAGATTATCCCTATGCCCTTGAAGTGGATGAGGCTACTTTCAAAAAGAATGAAGAAATCTATAAGTTCCTGACTGTAGAAGCAGATAAACGTGGGATCTGGGTGATCCAGATGTTCTACAATATCTTGATTCCGAAACCTTTTGCTGAAAAACATCAGCTGAAAACGCAGGACAGAAACCGGCCCATTATTCCCCTGATTGCTGATTACACACAAAAATCCATTGCTGCTTTTGTAGAGAAATACCCTAACGTTGGTCTGCTGGTGGCACTGGGCGAAGCCATGGAAGGAGTGGGGCAGGATGATGTGGACTGGTTTACAAAAACGATTATTCCCGGTGTAAAAGATGGACTGAAAGCATTAGGAAGAACAGATGAACCGCCCATAGTTCTGCGTGCACATGATACCGATGCACCAAGGGTGATGAAAGCCGCATTGCCACTCTATAAAAATTTATATACTGAAGCCAAATTCAACGGTGAGGCACTGACAACTTATACTCCCCGCGGCAGCTGGGCAGAGCTGCACCGCAAGCTGAGCGCGATAGGAACCGTACATATTGAAAACGTACATATCCTGGCTAACCTCGAGCCTTTCCGTTACGGATCGGCAGACTTTATCCAGAAATCTGTGCAGGCGATGCATCAGGTGTATCATGCAAACGGCTTGCACCTGTATCCGCAGGCATCATACTGGGACTGGCCTTATACCGCAGACAAAAATAAAGGGCGAATCTTTCAGGTGGAGCGCGACTGGCTTTGGTATAAAGAATGGGCACGTTATGCCTGGAAGGCGGACCGCAACAGGGCTGAGGAATTGAACTACTGGGGAGATCAGCTGGGGGAAAAATTCGGGATGAATGCTGATCACGGAAAGGAGATCATGAAGGCTTATGAAGAATCCGGGGAGATCTCTCCGAAACTGCTGCGCAGATATGGTATTACCGATGGCAACAGGCAGACGCTTACGCTGGGTATGCTGATGACGCAGCTGATCAACCCTTTCCGTTATGGTTTGTTTACGCTATTGTATGAATCTGAAGCTCCCGAAGGTGAGATGATCATTGAATATGCAGAGAAGGACTGGAAGGAAGAAAAACATATAGGGGAAACCCCTGTACAGGTAGCTGCGGAAGTGGTTGCCCATGGTGACCAGGCAATAGAAGCGATAGAGCAGGCCGCTCCTTTTGCCACTAAAAATAAGGAAGAGTTTGAGCGGGTACGTAATGATATGTATTGTTATAAGGAAATGGCGGCCTTTTATGCTGAAAAAGTTAAAGCATCACTGCTGATCCTGCGTTATAAATATTCCGGAGAACTGGGCGATCTGGATCAGGCGGTTCCTTTACTGGAAAACAGCGTGAAACATTATGCAAAATTGACGGAGCTCACAAAAGATACTTACCTGTATGCGAACAGCATGCAGACCAAACAACGGAAAATCCCTATGCGTGGGGTAGACAAGACTTTTATCCACTGGACGGAGATGCTGCCGGTATATGAGAAGGAACTGGCAAATTTCAAAAGACATATCGACTCCCTGCGTGCTCCGGGAGCTCAGCAGGCAGTGGCGGTAAAGTCCTTTACAAATGCAGAGGTGAAGATCATGAACCCAAATACCAGCAGCTATACGCTTAAAAAAGGAGTATCTGTTTTTGCTGATACTACTGCTGCCATCACCGCGTTTGCGCCTGAATTATCTGGCTTAAAAGGAATCCTGATGAACAAGGCTGAACAGATACAAAAGGGAACGTCGCTGCAATTTAAATCAACGAAACCTGTAAAAGTGCTGGTTGCCTATTTCAATGAGAAAAATCAATCCTACCTCGCAGCACCTGAGCTGGAAACTGATGCCTCTGCCAATAACTACGGGCAGGCCGAAGCAAAATTGTCTAATGCGCTAATGCTGAATGGTTTCCCTATTGCCAACATACATACCTATTCTTTCCCGGCAGGAACACAAACGCTTACCTTAGCTAAAGGTGCCTGCGCTATTCTCGGGTTTATTGATGAGCAGGAACATCTCCGCATTTACAATGCTGGACTGGACGGGAAGAGCAAGGATATTGACTGGTTGTTTGAATAAATACGATGATGATAAAGCGAATAAAAGAGGTTCTGATTGCTCTGCTGCTGATTTCATGCTGCGGTATTACTGCCCGGGCACAGGAGCAAAAAAAAGGTTTTCTGGTGCTTGATCCTACAGTGATGAAAAAGGATATTGCCTATTTCAATTCGCTTGATACCGAAGATGTAAAAAACTATATCAGCAATGCGGATACCTACCAGTGGTTATCTGCACAAATTCCTCTTTTCGAATGCCCGGATAGTGCCATCCAGAAGATTTACTATTACCGATGGTGGACCCTGAGGAAGCAACTGAAGCAGACTCCAAATGGATATGTTTTTACTGAGTTTATTACACCGATGAAACATGGTGGTAAATACAATGCCATCAGCAGTGCGCTTGGACATCAGGTCTATGAAGCACGCTGGCTGCATGACAAAACATTTGCGGAAAGCTATGTCAGCTTCTGGCTGGATGAAGATAAGGCTGAGAAAAATCCACACTTCCACAATTTCAGCAGCTGGATAGATGACGCCGTTTACAACCTTTACCTTGTCAATACAGATCAGTCGTTTATCAAAAAGAGTATTCCTGCACTGAACCTTGATTATCAGTTATGGGAGAAAGAGCGCCGCCTGCCTGATCATTCTTTCTGGCAGTTTGATGTAAAAGATGCGATGGAAGAATCTATCAGCGGCTCCAGGAGAGAGAAGCATGTCAGGCCGACGATCAATAGTTATATGTATGGCAATGCCGATGCCCTTGTTAAGATGTCCCGTATTTTGGGCATTGACAGTTTAGAGAAAAAATACAAAGCCAGGGCGGCAGAGCTGAAATCGATTGTAAATGAACAGCTGTGGGACGCTGAAACCTCATTTTACAAGGTCAGGAAAGCTAAGGGTGGTTTTGCTGATGCCCGGGAAGCGATTGGCTTGATACCCTGGTATTTTAAGCTTCCACCAGACCGTGCCAACTATGCAAAGGCATGGGAACAACTGAATGACACCACAGGTTTTTCTGCACCCTGGGGCTTAACGACGGCTGAGCGAAGACACCCCCTGTTCCGTACGCATGGTTCAGGTCACAGCTGTGAATGGGATGGACCGGTATGGCCCTTTGCTACAACGCAGACTTTGAAGGGATTGTCCAACCTGCTGACAGGTTATAAAAATCATGCGAACATGTCTACGGCTGTATTTTACAGTAAGTTTCATCAATATGCCATGTCTCATGTGATGGATGGGAAAACTTATATCGGCGAATATCAGGACGAGAAGACAGGGGAATGGTTGAAAGGAGACAATCCAAGAAGCCGTTTTTATAACCATTCAGGTTACACGGACCTGCTGATCAATGACCTGATCGGTCTTAAACCACGGGAGGATCAAACGCTGGAAGTTTATCCGCTTATCCCGGAAAATACCTGGGATTGGTTTTGTCTGGATGATGTGCTGTATCATGGACGTCATATCACCATCATTTGGGATAAGGATGGAAAGAAGTATGGTAAAGGCAAGGGGATGAGTATATATGCAGACGGTCAGCTGATCGGTCGTAAGGCTAAACTTAAACAGCTGAAAGCTAAATTAAATTAACGATATAGGTATGAGATTCTTAAAAGTTGCTATTGTACTGCTGTTTACCTGTCATGCCTCCCTACTTTCGGCACAGGAGTATTATAACGTCATTAAATATGGGGCTAAAAGAGACAGCAGCGCTCTGGCTACAGCAGCTATTGCGAAGGCGATAACCGCAGCCTCAAAAGCGGGCGGGGGCACGATCTACTTCCCCGCGGGAAAATACCTGACGGGTCCGGTGCACCTGAAGAGCAATATTACGATTATGCTTGACGCGGGTGCTGAACTCCATTTTAGTGACGACTTTGACCAGTATCTGCCTATGGTGCGCAGCCGCTGGGAGGGAACCGACGTGATCAACTTTTCACCACTGTTCTATGGCGAGTATCTTGAAAACATCGCCATTACTGGTCGCGGTACGATCAACGGGCACGGACAAAAATGGTGGGACTATGCCGAAAACGTAGTCAAGAAGTCGCCCGGATCAAAGTGGCAGGACGAATTTAAGCGGCAGAATAAAGATGTAATTGCCCCCGATCTTCCGGGATGGATAGAGCGTGGTTTTCTCAGGCCTCCATTTATACAATTCATGAACTGTAAAAATGTATTGATTGAAGGGATTACTATCCGCAATTCTCCCTTCTGGACGGTAAACCCTGAGTTTTGTGAAAATGTAACGGTAAAAGGGGTAACTATCAATAACCCGATTTCACCCAACACTGATGGCATCAACCCAGAAAGCTGTAAATATGTGCATATTTCAGACTGCCATATCAGCGTTGGCGATGATTGCATCACCATCAAATCCGGTAAAGACAGGGCTGGCCGCAAGATGGCTGTACCTGCTGAAAATTATACGATTACCAATTGCACCATGCTCTCGGGACACGGCGGGGTAGTGATCGGCAGTGAGATGTCTGGCGGAGTTAAAAAGATAGCCATCTCCAATTGCATCTTTGACGGTACAGACCGTGGGATCAGAATCAAGACAGCAAGAGGAAGGGGAGGTGTTGTTGAGGACATCAGAGTGGATAATATCATCATGAAAAATATTGGTCAGCAGGCCATTGTGATGGATATGCAGTATGCAAAAACCAAAGAAGAACCTGTATCAGAGCGCACGCCAATCTTCAGAAATATCCATCTGAGTAATATTACTGCTGAGGCCAATGCCGCAGGTTACCTGAATGGGCTGTCGGAAATGCCGATTGAGAACGTCACATTTAACAATATCAACATTGATGCAAAAACAGGATTTGTGATCAGTGAGGTAAACAAAATCTCCTTCCGTCAGGTAGAGATCAACACTGCTTCAGGTCCGGCTATCAACGCTAAAAAAACAAAAAAACTGAATATTGACGGAGTAGTCAAAGATTATCAATAACAGAACTGATGAAGGATCTGCTTCGCATATTAACCCTGCTCGTTTGTTTGCTTACCTGCCTGAACAGTGCCGAAGTCCAGGCGCAGAAAGACGACCGGTTGTGGTATAAACAAGCTGCCTCGAAATGGACTGATGCGCTGCCGCTGGGCAATGGCAGGCTCGGTGCCATGGTTTTTGGAGGTGTACAGAGCGACAGAATCCAGTTTAACGAAGAAACTTTGTGGACAGGCAAACCGAGGGATTACAATCATCCGGGTGCCGCAGCTTATCTCCCTGAGATCCGCCGCTTGCTTGCCGAAAATAAACAGCCCGAAGCCGAAAATCTGGCGGATGAAAAGTTTATGGGATTGAAAAGTCCGGCCGGAGATAAAAAAGCCTGGGTTAAGGATATGCTTGAGCTGAAAGGAATGGACGGCAATCCCGCTCTGGCAGAATATGATGACCGCAGCTGGAAGACGATAAAGGTTCCGTCCTTTGATGGATGGGAGGCCGCAGGACTTGAAGGTTTGGACGGTGCAGTGTGGTTGCGGACAAGCTTTCTACTGCCCGCAGATCTCGCAGGACAGGAGCTGGTACTGGACCTGAATAAAATACGCGACCAGGATTTAACTTATATCAACGGTAAATTGATAGGAAAAACGGAGGGTAATACCATCAGCCGTAAATATGTGATCCCTGCGGGATTGCTGAAGCCGGGCAGGAATGTACTGGCGGTGCAGGTGTTAAATTTCTTTGATAAAGGGGGGATTGCTGGTTATAAAGATACCAGTAACCGGATATCCATTCATCCGACAAATACCAGCAGTGCCCGGAAGATATTCTTTGGGAAACACTGGAAGTACAAAATACAGGATCAGGCGCCACCGGCTGTGCCTCATTTTCAGGCAGATTATCAGCCTTTTGGCGATCTCAGACTCAATTTTAAGCATCAGGGCAGCATAACGGGTGTGCAGCAATACAGGCGGTCACTAAACCTGGGTACCGCGACTTCAGTCACCTCATACACCCTAAACGGGGTAACCCACACCAGGACCTACTTTATCAGTGAGCCGGATCAGGTGATGGTGGTTCATCTCAGCGCCAGCAAACCTGGCAGCATCAGTTTCAGGGCAGCCCTGAGCAGTCCGCATCAAAAAAGTAGTGTCAGGAAGATAGATGGTCATACCATTGCTATGTCTGTGCAGGTACGTGACGGAGCGCTGAAAGGGGAAAGTTATCTGCAGGCAGACATTCAAAAGGGAAAGCTGACGATAGAAGAGAATGCAGAAATCAACATTAGCAATGCGGATGAAGTTACCTTGTATCTCACAGCTGGAACAAATTTTATCAACTATAAGGATGTTTCAGGAAGTCCTGAACGATTTTGCAAAAAGACGTTTGCCGCTCTGCGGGGACAAACTTACGCTGCTATCAAAAAAAGGCATATTGATGAATATCAGAGATATTACAACACCTTCTCAATAGATCTGGGTAAAAGTCCAAATCAGGTATTGCCTACAGACATTCGCCTGGCAAGATTCAGAGAGGGGAAAGATCCGGCCTTTGCAGCACTATACCTACAGTATGGCAGGTACCTGCTGATCTCTTCTTCAAGGCCAGGGACGCAGCCCGCAAACTTACAGGGGATATGGAACGATTTGCTTTCGCCACCATGGGGTAGTAAATATACCACCAACATCAATGCAGAAATGAATTACTGGCCGGCAGAAGTGCTGAACTTATCAGCCATGCATGAACCGATGTTTAACATGATCGATGATCTTGCGAAAAGAGGGGCAGAAACGGCAAAGGTTCATTATAGTTCTTCTGGCTGGGTAGTACATCACAATACAGACATATGGCGTGGCACAGCACCCATCAACTCGGCCACTCATGGGATTTGGGTAACAGGCGCTGCCTGGCTGACCATGGATCTCTGGGAACATTTCCTCTTTACACAGGACAAGCAGTTTCTGGCGCAGCGTGCCTATCCGCAGATGAAATCTGCAGCGCAGTTTTTTTTAGATTTTCTGCAGAAAGATACAAAAACAGGCTGGCTGATCAGCAGTCCTTCCAATTCGCCGGAGAATGGCGGCCTGGTGGCTGGCCCCAGTATGGACCATCAGATCATCAGGACGCTTTTTCGAAATTGCATCGCTGCTGCAGAGATTTTGAAAACAGATACAGCATTCAGTAAGCTTCTGCAGGAAAAATACCTGCAGATCGCTCCCTCGCAGATTGGCAAATACGGTCAGTTGCAGGAGTGGCTGGAAGATAAGGACGACCCGAAAAGTAATCACCGCCATGTTTCCCATTTATGGGGTGTACATCCAGGCAATGACATCACCTGGGATACCAGTCCAGAGCTGATGAAGGCTGCACGGCAATCATTGTTATACCGGGGGGATGCGGGTACAGGATGGAGCCTGGCCTGGAAGATCAATTTCTGGGCACGTTTTAAAGATGGCGATCATGCGATGAAAATGATCAGGATGTTAATCAGTCCGGTAGAGAAAGGTGGTGGGGCTTATCTCAATCTGTTTGATGCCCATCCTCCATTCCAGATCGACGGGAATTTTGGCGGTGCCGCAGGTATTGCCGAAATGTTGCTGCAGAGCCATACAGGATATATAGATCTGCTGCCAGCATTACCTGCAGATTTCCAATATGGAGCGCTGAAGGGTATTTGTGCAAGGGGAGGATTCGTACTTAACCTGAAATGGAATAAAGGCGTTTTACAACAGGTTGAAGTGTTATCGAAGACAGGGAATGAATGTTTACTGAGGTACAAGGGCAAAGAAATACGTTTCCCAACCAGAGCCGGGCAAACTTATATTTTTAATGGTTTGCTGAAGAGATTAGACAGTGTGGCCAATACTGGTGTAAAACACACATCTCCGAGAGTTGTCATCCCTATGAACGACAATTGGCGAAGCATCGCGGACGACAAAAATATTCATGCTTATGATGGTTTTGAAAAGGCATCATACAACGATCGTCCATGGAAGAAGGTAAGTGTACCGCATACCTGGGATCAGTACGAAGGATACCGGAGGTTGCTTGCTGGTAACCGTCATGGTTATGCCTGGTACCGGAAGACTTTCAAAACTAATATAAAGGCGGTCGGGAAGAGGTTCTTCCTTTATTTCGAAGGAGTAGGTTCCTATGCGACCGTTTATCTGAACGGCAGGCTGGTGGGCAAACATGCCGGTGGGCGGACAACCTTTACCCTGGATGTAACAAAAGCTATACTACTGAATAACCAGCTCAACACATTGAGCGTTCGTGCAGATCATCCTGCAGATATCAAAGATTTACCCTGGGTAGACGGGGGCGGTTCCGCAGAACGGGGTTTTTCTGAAGGTTCGCAACCGATGGGCATCTTCAGACCGGTGCAGCTCGTAGTAACTGATGAGGTAAGGATTGAACCTTTTGGCGTCCATATCTGGAATGACCATACGATAACTGCAAGATCGGCCACCTTAAAAATGACAACTGAGCTTAAAAATTATGGATCGAAAGTGCAACTGCTTAAAGTCAACAGCCAGTTACTTGATAGCAATGGAAACGTGAAGGGTATGGTGAAAAGCACAGTTCAGCTCCAGCCGGGAACGATTGCCCTAGTTCCTCAGGAGCTCGTGCTGGATCAGCCCAGCTTATGGTCGCCCGCCAATCCTTATCTTTATACTGTCAAAACTACTATCCTCGGTGATGATGACCGTATAGTTGATGAAACAGAAAGTCCCTATGGTATTCGCAGGATCAGCTGGCCCATCGGAGCTACAGAAGATCATAAACGTTTCACTATCAACGGAGAACCTTTTTTTATCAACGGAATTGCAGAGTATGAGCACCTGATCGGCAACAGCCATGCTTTTAGTGACGGGCAGATAAAATCAAGGGTTATGCAGATCAAAGCCGCAGGATTCAATGCCTTCAGGGATGCACATCAGCCACATAACCTGCGGTACATGTCTTACTGGGACAAGCTGGGGGTGCTATGCTGGACACAGATGGCAGCTCATATCTGGTATGATACTCCGGCTTTCAGAGAGAACTTCAAAACCCTGTTAAGAGAATGGGTAAAAGAACGCAGGAACAGTCCTTCAGTTGTATTGTGGGGATTGGAGAATGAGAGCACCTTACCTGAAGATTTTGCGCGGGAATGTACGGGGATTATCAGGGAGATGGATCCCACGGCTTCTGCCCAGCGCAAAGTGACTACCTGCAACGGCGGGAAAGGTACCGACTGGGATGTGCCGCAGAACTGGACGGGAACTTATGGAGGTGATCCGCTGGATTATGGCAAAGATCTGGAAAGGCAGGTGCTGATAGGCGAGTATGGGGCCTGGAGAACGCTGGACCTCCATACCGAAGGTCCATTTGAGCAGAATGGTGTATATAGCGAAGACAGGATGTCGCAGTTGATGGAAACCAAAATCAGGCTGGCTGAAGCCGCAAAAGCGAAAACTGCAGGACATTTCTTCTGGCTCTTCAATTCACATGATAATCCTGGCAGAGTACAGGGAGGGGAAGGATTGCGGGAGCTGGACAGGGTAGGGCCTGTGAATTATAAAGGATTACTTACACCCTGGGAAGAGCCTCTGGATGTGTATTACCTGTACAAGGCAAATTACGCACCCAAAGAAACATCGCCCATGGTCTATATATTATCGCATACCTGGCCCGACCGATGGCTTAGTCCGGGTCTAAAGGATAGTATTTCTATCTATTCCAATTGTGATGAAGTGGAACTTTTCAATGATGTTAATGCGGAATCTCTGGGCAGAAAGAAAAACAGGGGTATAGGTACACATTTTCAATGGGACCAGGTCAATATCAAGTACAATGTTTTGTATGCCGTAGGTTATGTAAATGGTAAAGCTGTAGCCAGAGATTATATCGTATTAAGCCATCTTCCTGCTGCTCCGCATTTCAGGGATTTTTATCAGGATGCAAAGGAGCTGCTTCCTGCCGCTGGTTACAAATATCTTTACAGGCTGAATGCCGGCGGACCGGATTATACTGATCAGCTGGGGAATACCTGGATGGCTGACAGACAGCGGGACAGCAAATCTCACTGGGGATCATCTTCGTGGACAAGTGATTTTCCGGGAACACCTTCATTTTTTGCGAGTCAGCGCAGAACCTTTGACCCCATCAGGGGCACGAATGACTGGAAACTCTTCCAGGATTTTCGGTACGGACGAGACAAGCTGAAGTTTGAATTCCCTGTTCCGGACGGCGAGTACCTGGTAGAATTGTATTTTACTGAACCCTGGCTGGGAACCGGTGGCGGAGCAGATTGTACGGGATGGAGATTGTTTGATGTAGCCGTAAATGATAAAGTAATATTGAAAGACCTGGATATATGGAAAGAATCTGGACATGATGCCGCATTAAAAAAGGTGTTCAGCGTAATAGTCACCGGCGGGCAGTTGAGCATTTCATTTCCGAATGTGAAAGCAGGGCAGGCATTGATCTCAGCGATAGCCATTGCTACCAGGAATCCAAATGTGGAACCAGCCTTGCCTCCGGATCCAATTGCTACAGGGCTGAATATAGCTGGAAAACCCGAAGAGTTTCATTCATGGATGGATACAGGTGCAGACTTCGCCAGCTTACCTGCCAATCTTTTCGGAGCAGAATGGGCCGTTGCCAACCGGGCCGCTAAAGTATCCTTCCAGCTGAAAGCTGATGCCGATGTTTACCTTGCCACCAGCATCCCACAAGAATTTCCGGGTTTTGAAAATACAGGTACCTTTATTAAAAACAATAAAGGGGATCGCTTTGCCGTGTACAAGAAGAGATTCCGGAAGGGGAGCGAGCTTGCAGCAGTGACCAACTCCGCTTCTATTATAGCCCTGAATCCGGTGAGTAGTCTTGCACCTGCATTTGATCTGAAAACAGCCGTCAATTATCCTGCAGTTGCCACCTTAGCTTCATCAAAAGGATTGGAGAAAATATCCCTGATGGGAAAGGAAAGGATACAATTTGTACAAAACAACGATGCGGTCATCGAATTTACAATAGGTGTTGGTGTTGCTGATACCTATTCACTGACATTGAAGTACCATAATCCCACCGCTAAAGTGCTGCAGGCAAAGATAGAAGTGCTGGCCCTGGATGGCACTGTGATGAAAAAGGCCGAAATCATCAAATTAGCGCAAACCAAACCGGGAAAATGGAGTTATATTACCACCAGTACGGGAACAATGATCAATGCGGGACAGTATAAAGTTCGTATTTTATCCGTTGATACCAGGGATGTCAGTGTAGACGGGCTGGAAGTTCAGTAATTTTAATATCATAATCTATTGATATTTAGTCATTTAAAAATCGTCTGTCGTATTTGACAATGCGCTGATAGAGTTTTTCGCTAAGTAGTTATACATTTGTTTAACGCTGTTAGATTATTTAATACAGGGGAATATTACCATGGGTAGTAAAGAAAGAATTCAAAGGATTAAGGAAGAGACAAGGGCTAACATACTTGAGGCTGCATTACAAATCGTTAAAGAAGATGGATGGCAATCTCTAAGCATGCGCAAGATTGCGGACAAAATTGAATACACTGCACCTATTATTTATGAATACTTTGCCAACAAGGAAGGCATTTTGCTGGAGCTGACCCGGATGGGAAACGGACTTCTGCTTAAAGACTTCAAAGTAGCACAGTCAAAGTTTGATACGCCTGAACAACAATTGGAAGCAATGTGGATTGCTTACTGGGACTTTGCATTCAGCCATAAAGAACTTTATCAGCTGATGTACGGTGTGGATATGATGTGTTGTGAGATGACCAAGAGCTTACCCGAGGCAGAGGCCGCGAGAAAAATACTCTTCGATGCCATCGCAAAGATTATGACGGAATCAGAACCTACTGAAGAATTAATCTGCCGGAAGTATTACACATTCTGGTCTATCATCCACGGACTGATCTCTATCAATCTGGTGGGAAAAGGAAATACAACTGATATGAATCAGCATATTTTACGCGATGCCATACAAGGCATTATAAAATCAATTAACGACTAAAATATATTTTTTTATGGAATACTTAACGCTGTTAGATTATTTATACGTTGTAACGTTCAACTCAAGAAGGAGAGCGGCAAAGTCTATAAGCCTTTTTTTGTCTCCTCATCTAACACCGTTAGATAAATTAAATATGTTAAAACATCAATATTCAAAACAACAATTTCCTGCATTATACAAAACCTCCAATATTTTTATGCAATCACTTAACACTGTTAAACAATTGACGAACGTTATGAAAACTACACTATCAATTCTAACCCTAGCTATATTAATCGCTGGCTGCTCAGGCGGACAGCCTCCTGTGCCACCACCGGCGCCACAGGCTTTGCAGGTGATGGCCCTTCAGGGGAACCTGCAAACTACTTACACAGAATATCCTGCATCTATTCAGGGAGCAATTGACCTGGAGATCCGTCCGCAGGTATCAGGCATCCTGGATAAGATCCTCGTAAGTGAAGGCGCTGCCGTACAGAAAGGACAGCCGCTCTTCAAAATCGATGAGCGTCCGTTCAGAGAGGCACTGAATACGGCAAAAGCACAGTTGCATGCTGCACAGGCTGCAGTAAACAATGCGCAAATCGAGGTAGATAAACTGACGCCCCTGGTGAAAAATAAGGTGGTATCTGACTACCAGCTTAAAACAGCTACTTCAACCTATCAATCTGCACTGGCTAGTGTTGAGCAGGCTAAAGCAGGAGTAGCTGCCGCCAATATCAACCTTGGATACACGCTGATCAAAGCACCGGTATCAGGTTATGTAGGCCGCCTGCCTAAGAAACAGGGGAGCATTGTTTCACCAACTGACCCAACGGCATTAACACAACTGTCTGATGCACATGAAGTACATGTTTACTTTGCCCTTGGTGAAGATGACTTTAACGCTTTCAACGCGAAATACCCGGGAAACACAGTCAACGAAAGACTGAAAAAATTACCTGGCGTTTCTCTGCTGCTGGCTGACAATACCGTGTACGGAAAAGAAGGCAAGGTGGATATGGTAGACGGACAGTTTGACAAACAAACAGGTTCAATTTCCTTAAGGGCTACATTCCCAAATCAACAAGGGCTTTTACGCTCAGGTAACACAGGAAAGATCAGGTTAAAGCTTGACCACGACAACGCGATTACGATCCCACAGTCTTCAACTGTTGAAGTGCAGGACAAGATCTTCGTATTTGTGGTTGACGGTTCCAATAAAGTGACCAGAACACCAATTACTGTATCAGGCACCAGCGGTATCAATTACCTGGTTGAAGAAGGATTAAAATCGGGCGACAGGATCGTATTTGACGGTATCGACAAATTAAAAGACGGTGATACGATCAAACCTGAAAAATTAAAAGAAGAACCTATTACAACTGCATCAAGATAATATACAGCAATCATGTTAAAGCAATTTATAGAAAGGCCGGTATTAGCAACAGTAATTTCCATTCTGTTGGTGATATTAGGTATACTGGGACTAACCAGGTTACCCTTACAACAATTCCCTGAGATTGCCCCGCCGGCGGTTCAGGTTACCGCACTGTATCCCGGTGCAAATGCCGAAACTGTACTGCGTTCGGTAGCTCCTTCGCTGGAAGAGCAGATCAACGGGGTAGAAAATATGAGTTACATGCAATCTACCGCCAGCAACGACGGCTCCCTCGTGATCTCTGTATACTTTAAACTGGGTACTGACCCCGATCTTGCAGCGGTAAATGTACAAAACCGTGTTGCACAGGCCACCAGTCAGCTGCCTGCAGAGGTGGTACAGGCAGGAGTAACCACTGCAAAACAACAGAACAGTTTGATCATGGTACTCACCATGTCGTCTGATGATGAGAAACATTACGATCAGACTTTCATGTCCAATTACGCGCAGATCAACTTAATTCCTGAGATCAAAAGGATCCAGGGTGTTGGTGCGGCAGTTATTTTTGGAGGAAGTAAGGATTATTCGATGCGTGTATGGCTTAACCCTTCACAGATGGCTACCTATGGCCTGACACCTAATGAGGTTATGGCATCCATTAAAGATAAAAACCTTGAAGCTGCACCGGGTATGTTTGGTGAAGGCAGTAATGCTCCTTTTGAGTATGTATTGAAATATAAAGGTAAACTGACCAAACCCGAAGAGTACGAAAATATTATCATCCGCTCTAATGCAGACGGTTCATTCCTGAGGCTGAAAGATGTTGCAAGGGTAGAACTGGGTTCTTATACTTATGGTAGCCATAGCTTTGTAGAAAGCAACGGTAAACCTGCATTGAACATTGCTATCCAGCAGTTAAGTGGTTCAAATGCCAATGAAATACAGATCGCCATTTCCAAGTTCATGGAAAAAGCAAAAAAAGACTTTCCAAAAGGTATCTCTTATGTGAATCTGTACAATACAAAAGTATCCCTGGATCAGTCTATTGACCAGGTTATCCATACACTGGTAGAGGCCTTTATCCTCGTGTTTATTGTTGTATTTATCTTCCTTCAGGATTTCCGTTCAACACTGATTCCGGCCATTGCGGTTCCGGTAGCGATTGTTGGTACGTTCCTGTTCATGAAGGTATTTGGGTTCTCTATCAACCTGTTGACACTCTTTGCTCTGGTACTCGCTATTGGTATTGTAGTGGATGATGCGATTGTGGTCGTCGAAGCCGTCCATGCCAAGATGGAGCACAACAAGATCGGACCAAAAGAGGCCACTACTGAAGCGATGCACGAGATTACAGGTGCCATTATTTCCATTACTTTAGTCATGAGTGCGGTGTTCCTGCCGGTTGGTTTTATGGAGGGCTCAACAGGGCTGTTCTACAGGCAGTTTGCATTTACACTGGCCATTGCGATTGTGATTTCCGCTATCAACGCCTTAACACTTAGTCCTGCCTTATGTGCACTGTTCCTGAAAGAACTTGACCATGGTCATGACCATGAAGGCAATGCAACTAAAAGAACATTTAAACAGCGTTTCTTTATAGGATTTAACAGGGGTTTTGAAAACCTGACCCACAGGTATGTGAATAGTGTAAAATTCCTGATCAAAACAAAATGGATCGCTCTGGCAGGACTTGTGGTAACCGTGCTGGCTACGGCATGGATGATCAACAGAACACCTACAGGATTTATTCCTTCAGAAGATCAGGGCTTTATTGCCATCTCAACATCACTGCCTGCAGGTGCTTCACTGGAAAGAACTACTGAGGTTGAGCATGAAGCATCAAAAAAACTGAGCAATCTGCCATTTACAAAAGTCTTCAACTATTTATCAGGATTTAACCTGCTAACTTCATCCAACAGTCCGTCAGCCGGTGCGATGTTCCTGTTGTTAAAACCAACAAAAGAAAGAGGAGAAGTTCAGGATATCAATGAGATCATGAATATTGTACGTGGAAAACTTGGCGAAATTAAAGGTGCCAACTTCTTCGTATTCACCTTCCCTACGGTACCAGGTTTCAATAACGTGGATGGGCTTGACTTTTTCTTACAGGACAGGACAGGTTCCGGAGACCTGCTGAAGTTTAGTGGTATCGCCAATAAATTTATCGGCGAACTGATGAAACGTCCTGAAATTGCTTTCGCCTTTACTTCATTTAAAGCTGATTACCCACAATTACAGATGGAGCTTGACGAAGCTAAAATCGAGCAGCTGGGCGTTTCTACCCAGGCCCTGCTGTCCACGATGCAGGCTTATTTTGGTAGTGCGCAGGCATCAGATTTTAACAGGTTTGGTAAGTATTACAGGGTAATGGTGCAGGCTGATATTGCCGATCGTGCGGATCCTTCTGCAATGGATGGTGTATATGTGAAAAACAGGAACGGAGAGAATGTACCGGTAAGTACACTGATCAAACTGAAACGTGTTTACGGTACAGAAACGGCTTCCCGCTATAACCTTTTTAATGCGATTGAGATCAACGCAATTCCGAAACCGGGATACAGTACAGGAGATGCGATCAGGGCAGTAGATGAAGTTGCAGCAAGTCAGCTGGCTACAGGGTTCTCTGTTGAATACACAGGTCTGACGAAAGAAGAGATTGTATCCGGCGGACAGTCAGTAGTGATTTTCAGCTTATGTCTGGTTTTCGTATACTTCCTGTTATCGGCCCAATATGAAAGTTATATCCTGCCTCTGGCCGTGATTCTGTCTATCCCAACTGGTATATTCGGTGTATTTGCTGCCATTGGTTTAACAGGAATTTCCAACAACATTTACGTACAGGTTGCATTGGTCATGTTGATCGGGCTCCTCGCTAAGAATGCCATTCTGATTGTCGAATTTGCTGTCCAGCGAAGAAGAGCAGGAATGAGCCTTGTAGAAGCGGCAATACATGCTGCACAACTCAGGTTGCGTCCGATTATCATGACGTCCCTTGCCTTTATCGTAGGTATGGCGCCGATGATGAGAGCAGTTGGTCCTTCTGCATTGGGTAACCATTCAATCAGTATCGCTGCTGCAGGTGGTATGCTTACAGGGGTTATCCTGGGATTATTCTTAATTCCGGTGCTGTTTGTGATCTTCCAGTATTTACAGGAGAAACTTACAGGTGCCCCAAAACCAGAACTTACACCAGAAACCAAATTACAATTCGAAAATGAAATTGCATAATAATATATATATCGCCCTTTTACTCGTACTTGTTGCAAGTGCATGTAAAGTATCTAAAGATATAGCCACGCCTACCGATGCTGCTCCTGAACAATTCAGGAACAGCGTGGCAACGGCTGATACCTCAAGTATCGCGAGCCTTCCCTATAAAGAGTTCTTTAAGGAAGAGGCCATCAGGCAGCTGATTGATACTGCTGTGAAAAACAATTACGATATGCAGATTGCTTTGAAAAATATTGAAGCCGCAAATCTTTTGTACAGGCAGTCTAAACTGGGTAATATCCCAACGCTTAACCTGAATGTAACTGCACAGTCCAACCGTCCTTCCGACAACAGTCTGAATGGTCTTCAGCTGGGACAGTTTGCCAATTCAACACATGTTGAAGATTTTACGATCTCTGCCGGATTGGGCTGGGAAGCTGATATCTGGCGTAAGATTGCCAACCAGAAAAGAGCTGCCGGCGCTGCTTATCTGCAGTCTGCAGAAGCGAGAAAAGCCATTCAGACACGTTTGGTATCCAATGTAGCACAAAGCTTTTACAGGCTGATCATGCTGGACACCCAGCTGGATATTGCAAAGAAAAACCTTGCACTGAACGACAGTACACTGAGAATTATCAAGATGCAGTTTGATGCCGGTCAGGTAACCTCTCTTGCTATTCAGCAGGCCGAAGCACAACAGCTGATCGCAGCTGGTCTTGTTCCGCAGCTGGAACAAAGGATCAACCTCGAAGAGAACGCCCTGAGTATTCTTACAGGTGCATTCCCTAAAGGTATTGCCAGGGCAGGACTGCTCAAAGACCTGACAATCCAGGAGCAGGTAAATACAGGCATACCATCGGTAATGGTAAGCCTCAGACCTGATGTAAAAAGTGCAGAGCTGGAGTTGTTGCGTGCAAATGCCAATGTTGGTGTGACCAAAGCAAGTATGTATCCTAGTCTGTCCATTACAGCATCCGGTGGTCTTAATGCTTTCAAGGCTGATAACTGGTTTAAAATTCCAGGCTCGCTGTTTGGCCTTGTTGGCGGCGGTATAGCACAGCCGATTTTCCAGCGCAGACAGCTGAGAACACAATATGATGTAGCTATGGTTAACCGTGAGAAAAGCGTGCTGCAATTCAGACAATCGGTGTTAACAGCTGTTGGAGAAGTATCAGACCAATTGATTAAGATAGAAAAATTAAAACAACAGTACTCGATTGCCGAAAACAGAGTTAAGGTGGTACAAAGTTCATTGCAAAACGCAAATCTGCTTTTCACCAGTGGTATGGCAAATTACCTTGAAGTGATTACTGCACAAGGAAATGCATTGCAAAGTCAGCTTGACCTGGCTACCGTAAAAACGGATCAGCTGAATGCTTCTGTAGAATTGTACAGGGCTTTGGGCGGAGGCTGGAAATAATGAAAACATGCAGGGGCTGCATTTCTTTTGTAACAGCCCCTGCAAAATCATCTCTAAGCAGATGAGTAATAATTTTAATGATGAAAAATGAAACCGCACTCAATCTTACATTCTGGTCTGGAGTGATCAATTATGTAAGGGCTGCAGCTCAACCTGCAGAAGCATTAACTCCATGGGATTTCAGGGAGCAGATAGAAGCAAAAACTGTCCTGGTTTTCAGGACATCAATCGCAGGGATCACCGAGCAACTCATGATCACATCCGGTATGAATAAACTGGTAGGAGAAAACAACTGGACGATCGACCTTGAAGATGTAGACAAAGTTTTACGTGTAGTGTGCCCGAAAAGTGCTGAGCATAAGATCATCAGTATCTTCAAAGCAAAAGGAGAGTCCTGCGAAATCATGTAGGATCGCTGTGAGAATCGGCATTTGTCTGTGCAATTGCTTAAATTAGCATCCGACAATGAGAATCCTTCACACGGCCGACTGGCACCTTGGTAAAAGACTTGAACAAAGCGAGCGTACGGATGAGCATCAGGCTTTCCTGAACTGGCTGATACAAACCCTGGAAAGCGAAAAGATCGATGTTCTAATCGTAGCTGGGGATGTTTTCGATACAGGAAGCCCTTCGAATGCGGCTTTTGAACAATATTATGGTTTCCTCCGCCAGGTAAAAAATACCTGCTGCAGAGAGGTAGTGATCATCGGTGGGAACCATGATTCTATCAGTACGCTGAATGCCCCTCAATCTTTATTAAAGTATTTCAATGTACACATCATTGGGGGAGTACCGGATGTATTTACCGATCAGATCATCGAGATCAGGGATGCAGAAGGTCATCTGGAATTAGTAGTTTGTGCGGTACCTTTTCTGCGTGATCGCGACCTGAGGCTATCAATAGCAGGGGAGACGATGGAAGAACGTGAAACACGGCTGAAACAGGGCATAGCTGCACATTACCACAATTTTTTAACACATATTTCTGACTATAAATTTAACCAGATCCCGGTAATTGCTACCGGGCATCTTTTTGCGGCCGGATCAGCCACCTCGGACAGTGAAAAGGAAATCCACGTAGGTAACCTTGGACAGATCGGTGGCGACCAGTTTCCTTCGGCGTTTGACTATGTCGCGCTGGGGCATATTCACCGGCCGCAGCTGATCAATAAAATGAATCATATCCGTTATTCAGGTTCGCCCATCCCGCTGAGCTTTTCGGAGACTGATGATAAAAAGCAGGTAATTGTGCTCGAATTTAAAGATGGCAGGATGGTCAGTCTGGACGAGATAGAAGTGCCCTGTTACCGCAGGCTGATCAGAATCAAGGGTGATTTTGACAAGGTGAAAACCAAACTTGTATTACTGGAAGACCCGGGAACTATATATCCCGCCTGGGTAGAAGTACAGGTAGAAACAGAAACATTTATTTTTGACCTGGAAGAACAGCTCAATACGCTGATCGCAGACAAACCATTTATCGAACGGTTATATCCAAGGCAGTTCAGGGTTCGCAGTGTTCAGAACCTGGATGAACAGACTGAAGAGGCGATGGCCTTGTCAGACCTTGATCCTAAAGCTGTATTTTTAAAGAAATGCAGTGCTGAATATCCTGAGGAGGAGCAGCCTGACTTGCTGCTCAGCTTTAACCAGGTACTGGAGTATATGACACAGAAGGAGGGGGGAGCATGAAAATCATCAGTATCAGATTTTTAAATCTCAATTCATTAAAGGGGCTTCATGAAATCCGCTTTGATCAGGCTCCCTTTACTGAAAGCGGCATATTTGCGATCACCGGACCCACTGGTGCCGGAAAAACTACTTTGCTGGATGCAATTACTGCTGCCCTTTATGGCCGTGTTCACCGCCACAGTAAGGATGTATTTGAGATCATGACCCGGCATACTGCAGAATCCTTTGCGGAAGTTGAATTTGAAGTAGGCTACAAATCTTATCGTGCGAAATGGTCTATCCGCCGCAGCCGCGGAAAAGCTGACGGGCAGCTGCAGCAGCAAAAGATGGAGCTTGCTGAAAGCCTCAGCGGGAATATTATCATCTCGCATCCCCTTGCTGAGGTGAGGGATGAGATTGTAAGGGTCTGCGGACTGGACTATCATCAGTTTCTGCGATCAGTGATCTTATCACAGGGTGATTTTACGCGTTTCCTGAAAGCTGATGAAAATGAAAGAAGTGATTTACTGGAGAAGATTACCGATACGGGAATCTATTCAGAGATCTCTGTAGCTGCTTTTGAAAAAGCACGTGAAGAAAGGCAAAAGCTTGAACAGTTACGTGGGAAGCTGGAAAACGTGGTCCTGCTGTCAGCGGAAGAACGATCAGCTTACCTCACAGAACTGGAGGAGCTATCCCAACAGGAGAAGAAGGTCAGAGAGGAAGAAGCAGCACTGAGGAAAAAGCTCGACTGGCTCCTACTGCTGGATAAGCTTTCTGTCAGGAAACAGGAGTTATTACAGTCGCTGTCTGAAGCAGAGCTTCATCATGCAGCTCATGAGCCCAGGTTTGTGAAACTACAGCAACATCTGCATGCACTGGTTCACCGGCCGGCACTCGCAGAACTGGATACCATCAGTTCGCAGCGCGGGCAGATAGAGACTGATCTTAAGGCAGCAGCATCACAGCATCCGGAATTGCTTTTAGCGGAGAAAAATATAAAAGTGGAATTACTGGCGGCCAGAGGACAGGCAGAGTCTACAGAAAAGACCCTGATCGAAATGGGGCCGCTATTTGATGCTGTGAGTAAAAAGGATATCCTGATTGAGCAGTCTCACCATCAGGTAAGTATCAATGCTGCAGCTTTTGATGCCGCTGCATTCAATCTAAAACAAACCGGAGAAACACAAGACAAGATCGCTGTACAGCTAAAGACAATCTCCGGGAGAATATCAGAACTTGGAGAATGGTTGAATGCGCATGCAGCAGATGCTACTCTTGATAAACAGGTGCTGCTGCTGGAGCAGTTGTTGAAACAGCTTACTGCTTTTAAAATCAAATACGGGGCTGCTGCTGAAGAACAGGCAGGATATAGCAGACGACAACAGCAGGCTCAGGCTCTTTTGCTGGAAACCTCAGAACACATCAAAACCGGACAACTGACTTTATCAGAAATCCAGCAGACTATAGAAGTACAGCAGGCATCCCTTGTTTCAGTTCTTGCAGGTAGTAATGTGCAGCAGCTGGAACAGGAAATTAGTGAATTTCCGGTGCTGATCCATACTGCAGAACAACAATTGAAATTGGCAGGATCCTATGCGGGGGGACAGCAGGAACAGTTGGCCCAGCAAAGCCGCATCGCTGAGCTGCAGGCAGATAAGAAAGAAGCGGAAGTATCTATTGCCCGGCTGAAGGTTGAAACCGAAAAGGAGACAGCATTGCTGACTCATCTGCAGCAAATCTATGAACTGGAAGTGAAGGTGCAGAAATATGACGCAGACCGTATGCAGTTACAAGAAGAACAACCTTGTCCGCTTTGTGGTGCCATCCATCACCCTTTTGTAGAAGGGAAATATGTATCGCGCATGACTGAGGCTGAAGAGCGTCGTAACCAGCAGCAGGTAAAGCTTCAATTGCTGAAAACTCAGCTTGATGCTCAATTGATTATTCTGAATACCATAACTCATCAGCTGGAAACTAATGAGAAAAATCTGGCGCTATCTGCAACTGCACTGTCACAGGTACTTGCGGAGTTTGAACTGAATAACGCTAAATTACCCAAGCCTCTGGATATTCAGAAGCCTGGAATTATTACCGCGGTGATAGAGCGGAAAAAAATGCAGCAGACCGCTGTAAAAGAACAGACAGATCTTATCAAACAACTGCAAAAGCAGATAACAGATCTGGAAAACAGCCTTGTCCAGCAACGGGAAGCTTTGGCAAAGTGGGTCAGCAAGGCAGAACAAACGGAGCTTGAACTTGCTTTTACTGCGCAGCAACTTATTGCAAAAACGCAGGAGCTGACTGCCTTGACAGAGGAAAAGAAGATCGTTGCGGAGCAGGCTGGACAGCTGTTGCAGCCTTTCGGGATTTCGATTGAAGCCTCAGGGGCAGAACAATTCATCCCCGAACTCAACTCCCGCTTTCAGCACTACCTGCAGTCTGACAACGAGTTAAAACGCCTGGAACTTGATCTTCGTCAGCAGGAAACAGAATTTAAAGGGCTGGAAAAATCGGTCATAGAAAAGAAATCGCAACTGGACGCGCTTAGTATACAGCTGCAGGAAAGCAAAACAAAATTACAGGTGTTGCAGCAGGAGCGACTGGAAATTTTTGGTACAAAAGATCCCCTGCAGGAACGCAGCACCCTCAGCGATGCGCTGAAGAAATTCAGATCAATAACCGAAGAACTGCAGCAGGATGTTCAGCAGAAACAGGAACGTCTGAAGATTATTGAAGACAGGCAGGTGCAGCTGAATACATCTTTCCTGAGTACCAAAAAGCTCTTTAATGAGCAGTTGGATAAGCTGATGGCTAAACTCGGTAAAGAAGGAATGAACTCGCTGGATGAACTGAAAGGTTTGTTTCTCAGTGATGATGAAGCTCAGCTGACATCCACACTGCAGCAGGAATCTGCACAACGCATTGCCTCTGGAAAAAGCCTTTTGTCAGCGACCGAGACAGAGCTGGAAACAGAAATCCGCAAGGCATTGACCGAAGACCATAAAGAGGTACTGGCACCCCGGCTTGAAGAGCAGGGACAGGCATTGTCAAGTATTCAGCAGGAAAAAGGAAGGTTAATTAAAGTGATCTCTGATGACGATCTGCTAAAACTCAAACATATTGAAGTTGCAGATCAAATTGAAAAGCAGCGCCAGGAAACTGACCGTTTTCAGAAGTTGTCAGCACTGATTGGATCTGCAGACGGCAAAAAATTCAGCCGTTATGCACAGGGACTTACGTTAGCAAGATTAACTGAGCTGGCTAACCGCCACCTGATCCGATTGAGCGACCGCTATCGCATCCTGAAAAGTGCGGAGCGTGATCTTGACCTTCAGATTGTGGATGGTTATCAGGCGGATGCCGTGCGGCCGATGTCTACGCTATCCGGTGGGGAGAGCTTTTTAGTCAGTCTTGCCTTAGCCCTTGGTTTATCGGATCTGGCGAGCCGTAAGGTTCAGATCAATTCTCTGTTTATTGATGAAGGATTCGGAACGCTCGACGCAGAAACGCTGGATGTCGCCATTACAGCATTGGAAAACCTGCAGGCAAGCGGAAAAAACATCGGTATTATTTCACACGTAGAAGCACTTAAAGAACGGATTGGTACACAGATCCAGTTGAGCAGAGAACCTGGAGGAACGAGCAGAATATCTTTGAGCTGTTACGGAAACCTGATCATCTGAATTTCAGGGAAAGCTCCGGTTCCAGACACCCCAGGATCAGTATAAAAGATAGAGATGGTAAATCAATGCCTTCTGCTGCGTTTCAGCAGTAGCCAGCATTGATTTACCACCTCTATCTTTTATAGATATATCCCCTTACAGCGTGCTCATATCTATTACAAACCTGTAATGTACATCTCCCGAAAGCGTTCTTTCATAAGC
This sequence comes from Pedobacter sp. MC2016-15, assembly GCF_026239695.1. Classification (GTDB taxonomy): domain Bacteria; phylum Bacteroidota; class Bacteroidia; order Sphingobacteriales; family Sphingobacteriaceae; genus Pedobacter. The sequence goes on from NZ_JAPIVS010000008.1 coordinate 39,717, forward strand.
TTCATTGATCTGATTGATATTGATCATTTCCACATCAGAAGTGATATTGTGCTCTGCACAGTAATCCAGCATTTCCTGAGTCTCTTTGATACCGCCAACCAGTGAACCCACAAGGCTGCGGCGGCCAAAGATCAGTCCTGCAGGACTCACAGATGCCGGTACAGGCGGAACGCCCAGCAGCACCATCACTCCGTTTGTTTTTAACAGGGCCAGGTATTCATCGTAATCATGTTCCGCAGAAACCGTATCGATAATAAAATCAAAGGTACCTGCCAGTTCTTTCATGGTGTTCTTGTCAGTAGTCAGCTTGAAATGGTGTGCGCCCAGTTCCTCGGCATCTTTTTCTTTTTTTGGAGAACGGCTGAGCATTGTCACTTCAGCTCCCATAGAAGAGGCCAGTTTCACCGCCATATGTCCCAGACCACCTAAACCCACAACTGCCAGTTTATGGCCTTTTTTAACACCCCAATGGCGTAATGGAGAATAAGTTGTAATCCCAGCACATAATAGAGGAGCTACTTTTTCAAGAGGTAATTTGTCCGATACCGAAAGAACGAAATCCTGGGTAACTACGATAGAGCTGGAATAACCACCATAAGTGATTGTTTTTTTATCCTGCTCATAAGCATTGTACGTTTGGGTGTGCCCGTTTTCGCAGTATTGTTCCTGGTCATCTTTGCAGCTTTCGCAATGGCCGCATGAATCTACAAAACATCCTACTCCTACAGTATCGCCTTCTTTAAATTTACTTACATTTTCTCCTACACGAGTTACAGTACCCACAATTTCGTGACCAGGCACTACAGGATACATTGTTCCTCCCCACTCGTTACGTGCCGTGTGGATATCAGAGTGGCAAACGCCACAGTATAAAATTTTGATCTCTACATCATCTGCTCCCGGCTCGCGGCGATCGAGGGCATATGGTGCCAATGGTGATTCTGCACTTTGTGCAGCATAAGATTTTGCTGATGTCATTATTCAATTATTTAGAAGTTCGTACATGAAATACAAACAGTCTACACTAATGTTTGAACATTAAAATTAAAAATTCATTTTCTCCTTTTGTATAATGATAAGCGCATAAATAGTTAAACAATTATGCTCAAATGATGTTGATAGGGCATATGGTTAAAAAATTCCGAAGCCGAAAGCCAGGGGTAACAGTTGCTCTCATACTTGCTTTCACCCTTATGTTTGTGGTACAATCCTGTAAAAAAAGCCGTTCAGATCTTGGAAAGATTCTGTATACGGAAACAGGAAATAAGGTGTATAAAAATATTGAAAACGATGCTTTTGCTGAAGTGTTAAAAAAAACGCTAAAGGAACAGCAATCAAGTTTCAGTTATCCAAAACTGATGAATGCCTTTTATGAGAAAAACGGGTACGAACCTGCTCTGGTCCTGCAGCATCTTAAAGGAAAGGAATTGCAGCAGCTGCAACACTATTTTGATACTGCCGCAGATCATGGCTTAGCTCCGGAGTTCTTCAAAGCAAAAGAATACAGGGAACTTACCGATCAGGTTTATGATAAATCCGGTGTGAAGACTGTTGAGGAGGCCTATCAGGAAATTGCCAGACTTGAATTACTTGTGGCTAATTCACTGATCAGGTATAGCAATGCGCTTCAGTATGGAGTGATCAGTCCTAAACGCATCTATGCGAACTACTTTACCGATACTAAAAGACCCGACAGTGCTTCGGTAAGCCGTATTTTTGCGATCAGGGATCTTAAGGTTTATCTGGATAGTATACAACCAAAAGATGAACAATATCTTGCTCTTCAAAAAGTGTTGAAAGAGAAAACTGCTGCTCCAGGAATGCAGGCCGATGAAACCCAGAAAATAATCAAACTTAACCTGGAGAGGTTAAGATGGAGGAACAAGCCGGAGGGCGATAAATATGTAGTGGTAAATATTGCGGATTACAGGCTTGACGTAATGGAGGAAGGTAAATCTATGTTGAACATGAAAGTATGTGTGGGAGAGGGAAGAAACAAAGACTTTAAAGATAATATACAGGAATATGATGAAAATGACCTGAAGAAAGACAGGCCTTTTTCAAGAGAAACGCCGCAATTGAATAGTCTCATCCATAGTGTACAGGTAAACCCTGTTTGGAATATTCCGGAGAGTATTGCTACCAAAGAGATCTCTAAATATGCCGCAGCGGACAAATTTTATTTGTCAAACCACAATATCGATGTCTTTGAGAAAGGAAAATTGGTAGAAGACCCGGAAACGATCGACTGGTCGGCCGGAGATGCGGGTAAAAAATACCAGTTTAAGCAGCGTCCGGGAGAAGATAACTCATTAGGTAAGATCAAATTCCTGTTTAATAACCAAAGTGCGGTTTATCTGCATGATACCCCTGCCAAAGCCGCTTTTAACCAATCTATGCGTGCAGTAAGCCATGGATGTGTACGTTTGGAGAAACCACTGGAATTTGCTGAAGCCCTGTTCGGAGAAGGTGCTAAATTTGAACAGATTAAAAAGCAGATGTCAGATACCGTAGCCAAGGCAACGGATATCTCCTTACCTGCAAAGGTGCCGGTATATCTCACTTACTTTACATCATGGGTGGATCCTGCGGGAACCGTACAGGTAAGAAAAGATGTGTACGGCCTGGATATTGTTTTATATACGCACCTGCAAAAAGCAGGTGCGCTATAATCAGCATTATAATTTTGCAGTGATCAGCGTATCCTTTACCTGCAACACACTGTCTTTGTTTACCAGTGCGGCGGTTGCCGCCAGATGTGCGTTCAGATATTTCGAAGCATAAGACCTGTCATTACCATTGATAAAGATGACGGTCTTACCTTCGATGGTATTTATGACCAGGTCTGAAAGTTCTGGCGCAACGGCAGGGCATCCCTGACTGCGGCCTAATCTTCCCAGCTGATTGATCGTGCCCTGGCTAACATAAGCTGCACCGTGAACTACGATAGATCTTTTGCGTGCATTAGCATTAAAACCTTCGTCCATACCATCCAATCGCAAAGAGCGACCGTGTTTACCGCGGTAAACTTCAGCAGTTACATAGAAGCCCAGGCTGCTTTCGTTAGAATCATTGATATCAGAAAAGCGCGTGGCCAGGTCATCGCCGCTGCGTGAACCATGAGCTACCCAGGTATTCAGTAAGAGAGAGTCTCTGTTCAGATCAATGATCCACAGACGTTTCTTTGTACTGTTCTGTTCCATATCTGCAATCGTCAAAATCGATTTATCAGCAGATATCTTCCCACTGTTTTTCAGATTATAAAACCCTGTTAAAGCTTTTTCAAAAACCTCAGGTTTTAAGCCGGTCTGATCCAGGTGCGCTGCAGCATAGATTCTGTTGACATGTAACATGTACAGTGAATCTTCGGTAACAATTTCAGCCGGTTTGGTCGTTTGTGTTGATGGAACCCAGCTGATAATGGTAAGTGCAAGTGTGCTAAGGATAATTCCTGCTCCGCCTAAAAGGTATTTTCTCATAGAATTTGGTTTAAGTACTATGTGGTGATACAATTAATTAGGTAACGTTTTAATCAGATATTAAAAGTTTTTGGTGAGGCTTTTTAGATTTTTGTTAAACAAATATACAACAATGTTACAAACAAAAAAAATGTCCTTCATATAATTACGTGCTGATGACTTTGTTAACTCCTTAAATTCCAGCTTGAAAAAAGGTTTTTTCTTAATTTTGCTGCCCGATTAGATCAATTCTGATTTTGTAGAAAATTATGTGTCGTTCAGCTGCTGTATCCTCTTTTATTATTGCTATTGCATTCTCATTTATATTCCTCACACCTTCCAGAGCCCAGAATAACTGGACGTTATCAACGCAGCATGAAGGTATCAGTGTTTATACCAGGCCTGCCTCAAATCCCAAATTAAAAGCTATTAAGGTGGTGAGCTTAATACCGGCCAGCAGTTCACAGTTACTGGCAGCCATCATGGATATTGAAACGTGTGACGAGTGGGTATATCACAGTAAAAAAAATATAATGATTAAGCAGATTTCAGCACTGGACCTCATTTACTATTCTGAGCTGGACGTGCCTTGGCCATGCGAAAACCGTGATTATGTAGTCCATGTTCAGGCTTCACAAAATGCGCAGACAAAAGTGATTACTGTAAATTCTCCATGTATCCCAGGGTATGTTCCTGTGAAAGATAAAATTGTGCGTATACCTCATTCTGTGGGTTACTGGACGATCACACCACAGGCTAAAAATCAGGTACGTGCAGAATATGTGCTGGAGGTAGATCCCATGGGCACTATACCGGCCTGGCTGATTAACCTCTTTGCCACAAAAGGACCTCTTGAAACCTTTAAGGGGTTAAAAGTACATGTACAGCAGGATAAATATAAAAATACGGTGTATCCGCAGATTACCGATTAATCCCTCATGAGCAGGTCTACCGTTGCATTCGCATCGTTGATGATAGCTGCAGGATAATCGTTAATTTCGAGAATCTTAATAGCATTCCGCGTCTTTAAAGGCCCTTTTTTGATCTTGTGATCAAAAAGTAGTTCTTCTTCTGCTACAGTTTCCGTAAAGTGATAAAGGTCGTATTCTGATTTAAGGAGTTCATTCAGCTCCGTATCATGCGTTGACACAAAAACCAGGTTGTTATTTTTTGCAAGATAGGATAGAATGGCTTTTCCGGCGGATACCCTTTCAATGGTATTGGTACCTTTAAAGATTTCATCGAGGATAAAAAAACTCGGGGCTTCGTTGCGGGATTCCTGTATAAACTCTTTGATGATCCTCATCTCCTCAAAATAATAGCTTTTCTCTTCCAGCAGGCTGTCAGATATAGTGATCGAGGAGAATATCTTTGAATAGGGCATCACAAACTTGTCGGCAAGACAGGTGAGTAGTGTTTGTCCCAGGATCATATTGATACCTACCGATCGTATAAAAGTAGTTTTCCCCGACATATTTGATCCTGTCAGCAGCAGATTCTTCTGCTCAAGGTGCAGGTCGTTAGGTACACAATCAGCAATAAGCGGATGTCTGACAGCCAATACTTCCAAGCCGATGGTACTGTTAAATACGGGTTTGCAGTAATGATCGAGTGAGGATCTGAAAGCTGCAACAGATATAGCAGTATCAACTGTCCCGATGAACTTAAAAAGGTCTTTAAGTTTTTCCTTCTTTTCTCTGAGGGAGTCAATAATAGAATAAAAGGAGATAATCTCGATATTAAAAGCAATTTTAAGCAGCTCAAAAACCAGGAAGCCCACGATAGCAGCATCTCCTTCGGCCATATTATCCAGCTTAACCCCGATCATTTTCCTTTTCAGAGGTGTAAGTTCCCTGATGAGTAGTCCCGTATCTGGAAAATGAGTGCTGATTTTTGGCTCGGCATCCAGTGATTTGGCGGTATCAAAAGCTTTCAGAAATTCTCCAAGAGAGGATGTATGTACACTGACATTGTTTTTGTTCCAGTAATGGATGCCGGAGTTAATAATGAAGACCCCTCCAAACACCAGAAAGGCCGTAGGGTAAAAGAAACCGGCAAGCAGACAGGCTATATTCAAAAATGTCAGCAAATAGATCAGAGGCATAAATTCAGGGCGATCGATTTTTTTTGCATATACAAGGTCCTGAAAATAATAGGAGTCATTTTTCTCCAGTTTCTGCAGGATGACCTGAGTGTTCAGCCGCAATTCTTCATCGTCCGCCATGAGTTCAGCAAAAGCATCCTGCACCATTAGGGCATCCGTATTTTTGTCGAGCGTACGTAATCTGGCATATAAAAATTGCTGGCCAACACGTGATACTGTACGGTCAACAAGTTTAAAAACCTCGTTCAGATAGAGGTCGTTCGCCACTTTATCTGAGATCAGCTGAAGTTTTTCAGCAGAATCTGAAATGGTGTTCAGGAAATAGTTTTCTACGGAATCCAGATCAATATAGCGGCTGTTCTTCGGCTGGCCCCAATCCTGCCTCAACCTTTCACGGTTTGTTTTTTCGGCCAGCTTTTTATAAAAATAAACAAGCACGTAGATGATCAGAAGGGTAAGGATGATATAAAAGGCAATTAACATGTGAATAGGGTCGTATGAAACAGGGGCGAAATTTAAGGAATAATTATGTCATTTTTTCACGCTATTCACTACCATTTCTATATAGAATGTATATATTTGGGCTATAGAGATTCACAACATCTCTAAGCAAAACATTTCCTAACCAAGATTTATTGAAATGCAGAGTTTTAGAACGGAGTTTGAAAATCCGATAGTAGAAAAAGATATCATAGATCTTGAGCAGAAGATCCGTGCCTTTCGTGAAGGAAAAATTCACGATGAGAAGTTCCGCAGCCTAAGGCTTGCGCGTGGTGTTTACGGCCAGCGTCAGCCCGGAGTGCAAATGATCCGCATTAAACTTCCATTTGGAAAAGTTACTTTCCAGCAATTGCTGCGTATTGCTGATGTTTCTGATGAATACGGCAGTGGTAACCTCCATTTGACAACCAGACAAGACATACAGATCCACTATGTGAGTCTTGACCGTACGCCACAATTATGGGCTGAACTGGAACGCGATGATATCACCTTGCGTGAAGCTTGCGGAAATACAGTACGGAATGTAACCTCATCTCCTGATTCAGGTATTAATCCGGATGAGCCATTTGACGTGTCGCCCTATGCACAGGCGGTATTCAAATACTTTCTGCGTAACCCTATTTGTCAGGAAATGGGCAGGAAGATCAAAATTTCCTTCTCGTCTACATCAAAAGATACTGCATTCAGCTATATCCACGACCTTGGCTTTATTCCAAAGATCAATGCTGCCGGGGAGCGTGGTTTTAAGGTAATGTTTGCCGGAGGATTGGGTGCACAGCCATTTCTGGCGAGTGTGGCTCATGAATTTCTGCACGAAGACCTGATCATTCCTTATACAGAATCCGTTCTGCGGGTGTTCGATCGTTATGGTGAAAGAACCAACAGGAATAAGGCCCGTCTGAAATACCTGGTTCAAAAACTGGGATTGGAAGAAGTGAAAGCGCTGATTGCTGAAGAAGTTACAGCTAACAAATCTAAAGTATTTAAAATAGATACAGGTACAGTACCTCTGCCGGCATTCCCGGCTCCGGTTGCTGCTACGGATCTGAAGCCTGCTGATGAACACCATTATCAGCAATGGCTGGATACCAATGTTTTTGAACAAAAACAAAGTGGTTTCTATGGAGTATATATCAAAATCCCGAAAGGGGATATCAAAACTGATCATGCAAGGGTATTGGTAGAAGCTATCCGCCCATATGTGGCAGATGAAATCCGCATTACACAAAACCAGGGTTTGTTGTTAAAATTTGTACGTAAAGAAGCATTATTGCCACTGTATAACAACTTAAACGAACTCAACTATGCGGTCCCGGGATTCGACAGTATTGCGGATGTTACTACATGCCCTGGAACGGATACCTGTAATCTGGGTATCTCCAACAGTATGTCTCTAGCGGTAGTGCTTGAAAATGTCATCTATGATGAGTATCCTGACCTTGTTTATGATAAAGATATCAAGATCAAAATCAGCGGATGTATGAACTCCTGCGGACAACATGGACTTGCTCATATTGGTTTCCATGGGAGTTCTGTGAAGGCAAATGGTAAAGTTGTTCCTGCTGTACAGGTAATGCTGGGTGGCGGAACTGTGGGTGATGGAGAAGGCAGGGTAGCGGAGCGTGTGATCAAAACTCCTACCAAACGTGCACCAGCGGTGTTACGTGCGATACTTGACGATTTCAATTCGAACTCTGCGGAAGAAGAGAGTTTCCACCATTATTATGATGAAAAGGGAAAAGACTATTTCTATCAGATGTTGAAACCTATCGCGGACCTGACTACTTTACAGGATGCTGAATATGTAGACTGGGGCCACGAGGAAACATTTGAAACTGCAATTGGCGTAGGGGAATGTGCGGGCGTAGTAATCGACCTGGTGGCGACGCTTTTACTGGAAGGTGAAGAAAAATTGCAATGGGCTGGTGAAGCTTTCGAGAGAGGAGCCTGGTCTGATTCAATTTATCACTCTTACAGTGTGCTTGTAAACACTGCTAAAGCGCTGTTATTGGATAAAGGTATCAACAGCAGTACCCAAATTGGGATCATCAGAGAATTTGATGCTCATTTTGTGGATACTGCGGAAGTAGTTTTGCCTGAAAGCTTCAATGAATTTGTGCTGAAAATCAATAAAAATGAGCCTACTGAGGACTTTGCAATCACCTATCTGAATCAGGCGACTGATTTTTATAAAGCAATGGCGGCGAAAAGGGGCGCTGAGGTAAACTCATGATACAGTCCTCCAAAAGAAAAATCAGGGAACCCAGGATCACGCTCGTTGGCGCTGGTCCGGGAGATCCCGAACTCATCACCATGAAAGGTGCCAATGCGCTGAAGGATGCTGATGTGATCCTGTATGATGCACTCGTGAATGATCAGATTCTGGATTACGCTTCTGCAGATGCTATTAAGGTATTTGTTGGAAAACGTTCAGGTGCTCATTCCTCCTCTCAGGATGAGATCAATAAACTGATGGTAGATTACGCGCTTCATTATGGGCATGTTGTCCGTTTAAAAGGGGGCGACCCATTTGTTTTTGGACGTGGTTATGAAGAAATCAATTTTGCCGCCGGCTACAGTATTCCTGCACAGGTGATTCCTGGATTATCAAGTTCTATCTCTGTACCGGGATTACAACAAATTCCTGTCACACACAGAGGTTTGAGTGAAAGCTTCTGGGTTGTAACGGGTACTACAGCGTCGGGTGCAGTATCAAATGACCTGTATGAAGCGGTGCGGACTAAAGCTACGGTAGTGGTGCTTATGGGCCTCAACAAGCTGAAAGAGATTGTAAAGCTGTACCAGGCGGAGCATAAAAACAACCTGCCCGTAGCGGTTATCCAAAGTGGTTCTACAGATCATGAGCAGTTGGCCATTGGCATCGTAGATACGATAGTGGAATTGGTGGAAGAGAAAAAAATTACTGCACCTGCGATTATGGTATTTGGTGAAGTTGTTTCGCTGCATCCTGATTTTCAGCCTATCAGGGATTTTTTTGCAACCTTAAAAGAAGAGTTATAGCTTAGGGACGTGGAATTAGAAGGTAATCAGTTATTTCCTGTTTTTTTAAAGCTCAACCAGTTACATACTGTAATCATTGGTGCAGGTCCTGTTGGGCTTGAAAAGCTGACTGCCGTGCTCGCCCAGAGTGAGCAGGCCAGGATCACTATTATTGCTGAGGTCGTATGTGAGGAGGTCCGCCGGCTTGCGGAAGACTTATCCCAGATCAGCCTTTTTACAAAGAGTTACGAGGCCACTGATCTGATGCATGCAGACCTGGTAATCGCGGCTACAAATAACAATGTATTAAATGAAGAAATAAAGCGTGATGCCCATGCTTTAAAGTTGCTGGTGAACGTGGCCGATAAGCCCGATCTGTGCGACTTTTACCTGGGTTCTGTGGTAAAGAAAGGTGATCTGAAGATCGCCATCTCTACCAATGGAAAGTCGCCAACTATAGCAAAAAGATTAAAAGAACTGTTCACTGAGGCACTGCCAGCCGAATTGGATATTACACTGCAGCAAATGAGTCAATTCCGAAATACTTTAGAGGGGGATTTTAGTGCGAAAGTTAAGAAACTAAATGAGGTCAGTGCTGTACTGGTAGAGGCAGAGCAAAAAGCGGAGCTGAAAGCTGTTAAAGTCAGCAGCCCGTCTTATCCCAAATTCAGATTGCTGATCTGGCTGACGATCATTTTGTCGATCGCGGTGCTGGTTACTGTATTCTGGAACAGGGAGCCTGAATTTCAGGCCTTTGTAGCAGATATAAATCCATTGTTCTACTGGTTTCTGTTTGGAGGTTTTGTCTTTGCAATGATCGACGGGGCAATTGGTATGTCTTATGGTGTTACTTCAACGGCCTTCTCATTATCGATGGGCATACCACCGGCTTCGGCAAGTATGGGGGTGCATCTCTCGGAAGTACTGAGTTGCGGAATTGCCGGATGGATGCATTACCGGATGGGGAATATCAACTGGAAGCTTTTTAAGCTGCTGATCATTCCTGGCATCATCGGTGCTGTATCCGGTGCTTACCTCTTGTCCTCTCTGGAGCATTACAGTGCCTATACCAAACCATTTGTTTCGCTTTATACGCTGATCTTAGGATGGGTGATTCTGAAAAAAGCTTTTAACAAAACTGCTTTGGCCAAAGACGGGAAAATCAAAAAAATTGGCCTGTTAGGTCTTGGAGGTGGTTTTGTTGACGCTGTAGGTGGCGGGGGCTGGGGATCGATTGTGTTGTCGAGCCTGATTGCTGGTGGCAGAAATGCGAGATTTTCACTTGGAACTGTAAAACTAACGCGTTTTTTTATCGCATTGCTCAGTTCACTTACCTTTGTAACGATGCTCAAATCGGCACATTGGGAAGCTGTAGCAGGACTGGTCATCGGTAGTGCCCTGGCTGCACCAATAGCAGCAAAGGTTTCTAACCGCATCTCTGCAAAGAGCATCATGGTCTCAGTGGGTATCATCGTGATTGGAGTAAGCTTGAGAAGCATAATTTTGTTTATTTTAAAACTTATATAATGAAAGAATACCTGGAAGAGATTGCTGTACAGATAAAGGATATGGGACCCGTAGAGGCCATAGCTTTCCTTGCGCAGAAATTTCCCGGACAGATTACTTTCTCTACCAGCTTTGGCTGGGAAGATCAGGTAATCACAGATATGATATTCGCCAATGACCTTCCTGTAAAAGTTTTTACCCTTGAAACGGGCCGGTTATTTCCGGAAACTTATTATGTTTGGAACAGGACACTGGAAAACTATAATAAGCCAATCCATGCGTATTATCCGGATGTACAGGCTTTAGAGGATATGGTGTCAAAGAAAGGTCCGAGCAGTTTTTATGAGTCTGTAGAGAACAGAAAGGAATGCTGCCATATCCGTAAAATTGTGCCTTTGAAAAGGGCATTGAGCGGGAATAAGTTATGGGTTACAGGAATCAGGGCAGATCAATCGTTAAACCGTCATGATATGTCCAACCTGGAATGGGACGAGGGAAACCAGCTGGTGAAGTTTCATCCGATCTTTGAATGGACTTTGGAAGATGTTAAAGCCTATATTAAAAAGTATAATATTGTATACAATACGCTTCATGATCGCGGATTTCCAAGCATAGGCTGCGCACCTTGTACAAGGGCAGTGCAACCTGGTGAGGATTTCAGAGCCGGAAGATGGTGGTGGGAAGATCAATCGAAGAAAGAATGTGGTTTGCATGCCACGAAATAATGTAAAGCACATGAGTAAATATAACTTAGATTATTTAGACGAATTAGAAGCAGAGGCGATTCATATTCTGCGTGAGGTAGCCGGGCAGTTTGAGAAGCCGGCACTGTTGTTTTCTGGTGGTAAAGATTCGATTACCCTGGTCAGGCTTGCCGAAAAAGCATTCCGCCCGGGAAAATTCCCTTTCCCGCTGGTACACATTGACACAGGTCATAACTTTGAAGAAACGATTACTTACAGAGATCAGATGGTGGACCGTCTGGGCGAAAAGCTGATCGTCGGCTATGTACAGGAGTCGATCGATGAAGGCAAGGTGATTGAGCAGACGGGTAAAAATGCGAGCAGAAATGCACTGCAAACGGTTACCCTGCTGGACACTATTGCCAAACATGGGTTTGATGCCTGTATTGGTGGTGCAAGACGAGATGAAGAGAAAGCAAGGGCCAAAGAAAGAATCTTTTCTGTAAGGGATGAATTCGGACAATGGGACCCTAAACGCCAGCGTCCGGAGCTATGGAATATCTATAATGGTAAAATCCATAAAGGTGAAAATGTAAGGGTATTTCCGATCAGTAACTGGACGGAGCTTGATGTATGGAACTATATCCGCAGGGAGAAAATGGACCTTCCTTCCATCTATTTTGCGCATAAAAGAGATACGATTACCAGAAATGGCCAGTTGATGGCTGCTTCTCCGTTTTTGAACATGGATGAAGCCGATGTAGTTACAAACCGTATGGTAAGATTCCGCACGGTGGGCGACATGAGCTGCACTGCAGCTGTTGAATCTGAAGCTGATCAGATTGACGATATTATCGAAGAGATCAGCGCTTCAAAAATAAGTGAACGTGGTGCCCGTCTAGACGATAAAGTATCGGAAGCAGCAATGGAAGACCGCAAAAAAGGAGGATACTTTTAATGAATATACTAAAATTTTTTACTGCAGGAAGTGTTGATGACGGGAAAAGTACGCTGATCGGGCGCTTGTTATATGATACTGATTCTATCCTGGCAGACCAGCTTGAAGCTTTACAAACCTCCAACCGCAAGAATGATGATGGTTCTATTGACCTTGCTATCCTGACTGACGGACTACGTGCAGAGCGTGAGCAGGGCATTACGATTGATGTGGCTTACAAATATTTCCAAACGGAGAAACGGAAGTTTATCATCGCTGATACGCCCGGCCATATTCAGTATACCCGCAATATGGTTACCGGTGCTTCTACTGCAAACCTGGCAATTATCCTGATTGATGCAAGAAATGGTGTGGTTGAGCAAACGATCCGCCACTCGTATCTGGTTTCATTGTTAGGAGTTAGCCATGTGGTGATCTGTGTCAATAAAATGGATATGGAAGATTACAGTGAAGAAGTTTTTAACAACATCACTGAAAAATATAAATCTTTGCTGTCTTCAAACCTTAAGCTGAATGATGTAACGTTCATTCCTGTGAGTGCCTTAAAGGGAGATAATATTGTGAATCTTTCTGAAAATATGCCATGGTACAAAGGAGCGAGCTTACTGGATTTTCTGGAAACTGTTGAAGTAACAGGCGAGCAGACTTCAGATTACGCAAGGATGCCTGTGCAATGGGTGATTCGTCCGCAGACCGATGAATTGCATGATTACAGAGGATATGCTGGCAGGGTTCTGAGTGGAACGTTTAAGGTGAATGATAAAGTTACGGTATTGCCTTCAGGCAGTAGTTCGGTAATTGATAAGATCGAAGTTTTTGATAAAGCACCTGAAGAGGTGTCTGCAGGAATGTCTGTCACCTTGCATCTGAAAGACAATATCGATATCAGCAGGGGCGATGTATTGGTGAATTCCGGATCGCTGCCACAGAGTTCGCAGCTTATTGAAGCTGATCTCTGCTGGATGGATAACAAGCCAATGGATGATTCTATTACTTATTTATTACAGCATAACAGTAAACTGACCAAATGTAAGGTGCGCGAGATTCTGTATAAAGTGAATATCAATACACTGGAAAAAGAAGATACGCATGAGTTTAAACTAAATGATATCGGCAGGGTGGTGATTAAAACCGCAGATGAACTGGCGTATGATTTATACTCGGAGAATAAAGCTAATGGTTCAGCGATTTTGATCGACAGCAGGACAAACCTGACGGTTGGTGCACTGATGTTCAGAGCCGTGGCAGATTAATCTGGCTTACAAATCTTAGAGGCCAGAAGATTTTCTGGCTTCGCCAAAAAAAACAAACCCTCTTTTCAATGCTGTACACTGCTGAAACGCAGCAGAAGGCATTGAAAAGAGGGTTTGTTTTTTTGGTTTATCCTGTAGCGGGGTGGCATTTATTCAGGATTAATGTTATCTTGAAAAGAAATAACCAAATATATATTAAATGGATTTACTGTACGTACTCGCCGGAATTATCGTTTTGCTCTTTCTTATTCTGAAAAAACTAAATCCCATGCTGTCTCTCCTGATTGTTTCTGTGCTGACGGGGCTGATGCTGGGACTTCCCGTTCAAAAGGTAATGACCTCCATTACCAATGGAATTGGAAGTACGCTGGGGGGAATGGTCATGGTGCTGGCGTTGGGAGCGATGGTTGGTAAGCTGGCGGAAGACAGCGGTGCAGCAAAAAAGATTGTGTATGTGCTGATCAGGGTATTTGGCACCGCAAATATACAATGGGCCGTACTAATGACAGGGGTGCTTGTTGGTATTCCATTATTTTACAATGCGGGATTTGTAGTCCTTATCACTTTGGTTTTCAGCATTGCGTCGGCAGCTAAATTACCCAGGCTATATGTCGGTATCCCGATGGCTGCGGCATTATCCGTTACCCATGGTTTTCTACCTCCGCATCCGGGTCCCGTAGCACTGGCCAGTATCTTCCATGCAGATATCGGAAAGACACTGATCTATGGTCTGATGATCAGTCTGCCCCTGGCAGTAATTGCCGGAGTCTTTTTTCCGCGATTGGTGATTAAGCTTCCTAAAAGAAATCCCATTGGCAGACAGACCGGGCAAACAGGGGATAATTCTGAGTTTGCTGAACAGGTGGAAACTATTGAAGAAGATGAGGGATTGCCTTCAGCGTTCAAAAGTTTTGTTACGGCGCTTTCTCCTATATTTTTTATTGCACTTGGTACCATCGGAGGGTTGCTGAGTTCAGATCCGGGTGTGAAAAATCTGTTTACCTTCATTGCAGATCCAAATGTCGCCCTGATTTTTGCCATTATCATCAACTTGTTTTTATTGCAGATTCCTATTCAGAAAGCAATGGATTCTTGTGCCGAGGGAGTTAAAAGCATTGCGATGATTATTCTCATTATCGCTGCCGGAGGAGCATTTAAGCAGATTCTTGTAGACAGCGGCATTGGTGAGCAGGTGAAAGCCCTGACGGCCGGTCTGTCAGTATCTCCATTGTTGTTGGGCTGGCTGATTGCTGCTTTGCTGCGTATTACGCTTGGTTCGGCTACTGTCGCTGCACTTACCGCATCGGGAATGGTGATACCACTGATTGGGGTTGGCGCACCGGCTGAACTCATGGTTTTAGCGGTAGGTGCCGGAAGCCTGATGTTATCACATGTGAATGATACGGGTTTCTGGATGTTCAAGGAATATTTTAATCTAAGTCTGAAGGATACATTCAAGACCTGGACAGTGATGGAAAGCCTGATTTCTGTACTGGGACTGGTGGGAGTACTTGTCCTGAATTACTGGGTTTAAGACCAGCAGCAGACTATAAAAAAGAAACGGGGATCATCCAAGTTGGATAATCCCCGTCATCTAATTAACGCTCTCATATACATAAGCGTTTAAAAATGGATAATATTGTGCAGGGGCATAATTATTTTTATTTTTTTTGAATCCATTATCAATTGCCGGATTTTACTCTTTTCTGTTCTGATTCTGATCCGGTACTATGTGCCCTCACCGCTTTGATCAGACTGCTTCCAAAATTATAGCTGAAGGTTAATCTGAATATTCTGCTTTCCTGTTTTTGGTAAAGCTGGTAATCCTGACTTGCAATGGTACTGCTGACTCTCGCTCTTAGGGTATTGAACAGATCATTTGCTGCTACTTTTATACTGGCCTTCTGATTGGCAAAAGACCTGCTGATTCCCAGATCGATGCTATACAGGGGCTTCAGGGCATAAGTTCCGTAAACCTGGGCAGACTGGTAATTGCCGGATAGTTCGGCACTGAGCTGCGGGTTGATGCTAAAAGTGTGTATGCTGCTGAGAAGAAATGTGGTTTTCCCACTTTGAAAGGGTACGCCCGACAAACCTGGAGATTTAAAACTGGTATAGTATACTGTTGCATTGTTGGAAGAGTTCCACCATTTACTGATTGGAACGGGCATACTTGCGTTGACATTGTAGGTCTGCTGACTGGCCAGGTTCTGATCTTTGATGATCAGCGTTTTTGCGATGGTATCTGTCAGCAGAGTTGTAGTGATCACATCTCTTGTATGACTGTAGCCAAGTGTTACGTTCAGTGTTTTTTTATAAGCATACGTCAGCTCAAATGCATTTGTATATTGTGGACTCAGGAATGGGTTTCCCTGATTATAGGTATAGAGGTCTGAGAAATATAGAAATGGATTGAGCGACTGGTAATCCGGCCGGTCGATTCTCATGCTGTAAGACAATCCCAGATCATGTGATTCCGATAATTTCTGCAGGACAGAGAGATTGGGAAACACATTAAAATAGTTTCTGGTTAGCTTGCTCATGGTAGTAGGGGAATTACTTTCAGTGTGAGTTAGTTCAGCACGAAGGCCCAGCTGAAGTGTAGTAGATGTCAATTCTTTACTGAAATTGACATACGCTGCATTGATTTGTTCTTTATAATTGAATGTATTGCTTTGGGAAGGATCATTGGTCCAGCTGCTTCCCTCCAGGTTTTCAAATTGAAAATCGTTTTTAGTGTTTACGCTGCTGCTTTTGATACCTGTCTCCAACTTCGTCTGAGCGTTCAAGGGATGTATATAATCGATTTTTCCGGTCCAAATATTTACTTTGGATGGAGTGGCATTACGGAAGATCAGTGGAGCTTTTGAAGGCAGACCGGAACTGTTGTAAAAGTAGTTGTTGTAAACTGAGGAGTTATTATTTTGAAAACGCGAAAAGTCCAGGTCGGCACTGAGTTCCTGACATGATGTATCGAGAACTGACTTGTAATTGAGGTTATAAGATTGATTGATGTAATGAGAGCGTACAGGATTTAGCGCAAGCACAGTTGAATCTATGATGGATGGCTGATTTCCAATGGCAGTTTGGTTGTCACTCCATCCTTTGTTATAGTTGGTATAGCCATTAAAGACTGCCCCAATCGTATTGTGATCATTGATGAAATAATCAATTCCGGCTTTATAAGTATTGTTATTTCTGGTTGTAACTTCTCGTCCTGTTTGATTAAAATAGGTGTGCTGGCCAGCAGATAGGTTACTTCGTTTTACCGCGAGATCCTGAAAGTCCTTATTGTTTGCATAATCATAATTCCCGAAAATATTTAGTTGACCTGACCGGTGGTTTAATTGAACTCCTCCATTGCTTTTATGAAAACTTCCATAGCCAAGGCCAGCGGACAGCGTGCCATTTGTTCCATAACTTTCGTTTTTCTTCAGTTTGATATTGATTATTCCCGCACTTCCTGAAGCATCATACTTTGAGCCGGGCTGACTCATCAGTTCAATACTTTCTATTGTGTTACTATTTGTGGCCCTCAGTAAAGCAGCCAGTTGCGCTGCTGAAAGATAATTGAGTTTGCCATTAACCATGATACTTACCCCATTTTTGCCACGTAAACTGATATTGCCCTCCTGATCAATGCTTACACCAGGTGCCTTCGCCAGTATTTCCATAGCAGTATTGCCGGCTGCAAGGATGCTATTGGCGACATTCATAATCACTTTACCATTTTTATTTTCTATCAGAGGTTTTCTGCTGTTGATGTTTACCGTTTTTAGCTGAATACTGTCTCTGACAAGAACCAGACTGTCTGAGACTGGACCGGAATGTTTTTTTTGTGTGGTATCCTTTTGCTGGGTTTGTCCGTAAGCATGGGAAATACTCAGAAATAAAACAGGTACAAATAATGAAAAATAAGTAAATGGTTTTTGCATACCGGATTTGATGATCGTTAACTCATCCTAAATTAGATAGTTAATTATTTTTCTTTTGATATTTAACAGTATTTAACACTGGTTAATTATCAGATCTCTGGATGTATTGCAGTTCCAAAGCGCAAGTTTATCCACATCGAATGTGAATAAAATTGTTAATTACTGTGGATAAGCACATTCTATTTTCGTGATTTTTATGAATTGTACAGTTCGGATTAAGAGTTTAATATGTATTTTAGGTTAATATTATATTAATTGTTTCCGGATATGCCTGAACTACCAGATTTAGAAGTTTTTAGTCGCAACCTTAATAGCAAGCTCAAAGGCAAACAAGTCAAAGAAGTTATAGTCAGGAATAGTAAGAAACTCCAGGTGCCTGCAGAAGAGTTGCAAAAAGCCATCGAAGGCCAGAAGATTGAAAAGATTTTCCGTAATGGTAAGGAACTTTATTTCGAATTCGCGAATAAAACGGTCCTCAGTATGCATCTGATGCTGAATGGCGAACTTTATTTATCCAGGGATCAGGAAATCCCCAAATATGCAATTATCCAGCTCCTATTGAAAGGAGGCATGGGGCTTACGCTGACCGACTTCAGAGGGCTTGCTCAGGTTTCTTTAAACCCGGAAACCGATCATACACCCGATGCGCTGTCAAGGGAAGTTGATGTGCAGTTTTTGGAAAAGCTTCTTGCAGGAAAAAAGGCAGCCATTAAAAATATTCTGCTTGATCAGCATGTTATACGTGGCATTGGAAATGCCTATGCAGATGAAATCCTTTGGGAAGCCGGAATTTCTCCTTTTGCTGCTGCTAACAAAATTCCTGTCGCAAAAATGAAATCACTGCTGAAGGCTATCCGCCATGTGCTGGAAAATGCAGTGAAGCAGATCAGCAACAGCAGTCCGGGTATAATTACTGGTGAAATGCGCGATTTTCTACGGATACATCATCCCGGGAAAACACACAGCCCTTCCGGCGTACCCATCCTGATTAAGAAAACAGGAGGCAGAAAAACTTATTACACCGATGAGCAGGAAACATATCAATAGTAATTGATACTTGCAGACAGCAGTAAATCAGAAAAAAATTATAACTTCATATGTTATAAAATGAAACCTGACGTTACCGCTCAAAAAAAGAAAAGCCCTGGTGTATTCAGCTTGTTAAAGCCTTACTCACTGATGGTGTCACTGCTCGTTCTCTTTGCCCTGCTGAGCAACGGACTGAATTTGTGGCTGCCTAAATTAATCGGTGGAGGAATTGATGCTTTTAATCATGGCAATTTTGCTTACAAACCTCTGCTGATTAAATTCACTGCTGTATCTTTCATTATCTTCCTTTTTACCTACCTGCAGGGGATTGTACAGACTTATACCTCAGAAAGAGTGGCAAGGGACCTGCGGACCCGCATTGCGCTGAAGATCTCAGAACAAAGTTTTGCCTTTATTGAAAAGGCCAATCCCTCAAAATTGCTGACCAACCTTACATCTGATGTGGATTCCATCAAGCTTTTTGTGGCACAGGCCATCGCTTCGATTGTTTCCTCAATTTTCATTATCATCGGAGCAAGCGTTCTGTTGCTGGGTATCAACTGGAAACTGGGCTTAACGACGATTGCAATTATCCCGATTATAGGAGGGGCTTTTTATATTGTAATGAGAAAGGTCAAATCGCTGTTTAAAAAAAGCAGGGAAGTGATCGACTGGCTCAATAAGGTGATCAATGAAAGTATTCTGGGCTCTGCATTGATCAGGGTTATCAATTCGCAGCAATTGGAATATGATAAGTTTTTTGATGCCAGCAACCGCGCAAAGGATATTGGCCTGAGTATTTTAAGGCTCTTTGGCTGGCTCATTCCGATCATTGTCTTTACAGCAAATATGGCCGGTTTAACCATACTGGCTCTGGGTGGACACTATGTGATCTCGGGCAGCATGACCATTGGAGATTTCGCTGCCTTTAACAGTTATCTCGCTCTGCTGATTTTTCCTATTCTTGTCATTGGCTTTATGAGTAATGTGATTGCCCAGGCGACAGCTTCATTTGGGAGAATCAGTCAGGTGCTTGATGCTCAGGAATTCACGGAAACGGGGCAGTTAACCAGCAGTTTAAGTGGCCGGATTGAGCTCAGGAATGTAAGTGTCAGCTATGGTGAAAAAGCTGCGTTGAAGGATATTTCTTTCCGTGTGACACCGGGAGCTAAAATTGCTGTGATTGGTCCAACAGCTGCGGGAAAAACCCAATTGCTGTATCTGCTCACGGGACTTATCCCTGCAACTTCCGGAGAGATTTTATATGACGGGAATCCTATTGTGGCCTATCAGGCGGAAAGTTTTCACAGTCAGGTGGGCTTTGTTTTCCAGGACAGTATTATGTTCAATATGAGTATCCGAGAGAATATCGCCTTCAGTGACACCGTAACTGATGAGTCGCTCGAAAAGGCAATCGCTACAGCAGAGCTGACAGATTTCATAGCATCACTTGCGAATGGTTTAAATACAAAAGTATCGGAACGTGGATTAAGTTTATCGGGGGGGCAGAAACAGCGTATCATGCTGGCAAGGGCACTGGCTGTTGATCCTAAGATCCTGCTGCTGGATGATTTTACTGCACGGGTAGATCCCCAGACGGAATCAAAGATTCTGGCAAACATTAACAGGAATTATCGGGGATTGACACTGATCTCAGTAACTCAGAAAATTGCGGCTGTACAGCACTATCAGCAGATTATCCTGCTGATGCAAAGCGAAATGCTTGCTGGTGGTACACATCAGGAATTAATGGAGAGTAGCCCTGAGTATGTGCAGATTTTTAACTCCCAGCAGAGCACAAGTAATTACGAATTATAAAATTACCGGTAAGTATGATGAATTATAATCTAAACAGTCTGCCTGCCAATGAGGTAAAACATTCTACCTGGGGGGGATTAAAAAGCCTCTTAAAGCTCGTAGAACAGGAACGAACAACTATCGTTGTGGCAGTCTGTGCAATCTTGCTGAACTCAACACTCAACCTGTTGGGACCTTTCCTGATTGGTATGACTATCGATAAATATATTCAGACCAAACAGTACCACGGTGTTTTGGTGTTTTCAGGAATCTTATTTGCCATGTACAGCGTGGCTTTTGTCAGCAGTTACTTCCAGACGAATCTGATGGGAGGAGTGGGGCAGCGCATTATTTTTGAACTGCGGAACAGCATCTTCAATAAGATTCAGCAGTTGCCGGTGGCATTTTTTAATGAAAATAAGGCGGGCGACCTGATTTCCAGGGTGAATAATGATACAGATAAACTGAGCCAGTTTTTTTCGCAATCGCTGATGCAGTTTATAGGCAGTATTGTGACGATGATAGGTGCAGGAATCTTTTTACTGGTCATCAACATTGAACTTGGTATCGCTACTTTAGTGCCGGCCCTGATCATCTTAATCTTTACCCGCGGGATCTCTCCCTGGGTGAAAAGCAGGAATGCTCTTAACTTAAAGAGCACAGGTAGCATGAGTGCCGAGATACAGGAAAGCCTGAACAATTTTAAGGTAATCATTGCTTTCAACCGCCGGGATTATTTTAAAAAGAGGTTTGATATTGCCAACAAAGAAAATTATCGCACAGCAATCGGTGCAGGTCTCGCAAATAATATTTTTCTGCCTGTGTTCGGTCTGTTTTCTTCGATTGCACAATTAACAGTACTGTCATTTGGAATTTATCTGATAACCCAGGGTGATTTCTCCGTTGGCCTGCTGGTGAGTTATCTGTCTTATGCCACCAACTTTTACAACCCTTTGAGGCAACTCGCATCGTTGTGGACCAGCTTTCAGGTGGCTCTTGCAGGATGGGACAGGATTTCGCAAATTTTGTCGTTGAGCAATAACCTGGTGACGGTTTTTGATCATTCAGCTGAAGAGGAAAATCCTCCTTTGATGGAGTTCAGAAACGTGCATTTTGGTTACCAGGGAGGATTTGAGATCTTGCACAATATCAGTTTCTCTATGCAGAAAGGTAAGACTTATGCTTTAGTAGGACCAACCGGCGGCGGAAAAACTACTACTGCTTCTGTGATGGCGCGTTTATACGACCCTCTACAGGGAACAGTTCTGCTGAAAGGGAGAGATATCCGGAGTTATAGTGATCAGGAACGGGCAGAGAAGATTGGTTTTATCCTGCAGGAACCTTTTCTGTTTAGCGGAACAGTGCGGGAAAACATTCTGTACAGTAATTCAAGATATCATCACTTTACCAACCAGCAGCTCATGGAGGTCCTGGAAGAAGCTAAACTGGAAGCACTGCTCCATACTTTTGATCAGGGACTGGAAAGTCCTGTAGAGTCCGGAGGGGAGAGTCTAAGCATCGGGCAAAAACAGCTGATTGCTTTTATGCGCGCGGTGCTGCGCAAGCCTGAACTGCTGATCCTCGATGAGGCCACCGCCAATATTGACACCATTACGGAGAAGCTGCTGGGGCAAATACTTGATAATCTGCCTGAAGAAAC
Organism: Pedobacter sp. MC2016-15; assembly: GCF_026239695.1. Classification (GTDB taxonomy): domain Bacteria; phylum Bacteroidota; class Bacteroidia; order Sphingobacteriales; family Sphingobacteriaceae; genus Pedobacter. Next base: position 61,601 of record NZ_JAPIVS010000008.1, read on the forward strand.
TACCCTAGTAGTAATCGCCCACAGGCTGAATACTATTGAAAATGCCGATGACATCTACTTTATCAACTCTGGAGAAGTTACTCCCGCCGGTTCATTTAAAGAGGCTGTGGATAAACTGATGAATGGAAAGAGACTGAGTTAAACAGTGTTTTCCTGTTCAGTGATCAAACCATCAAAAGATTTGTTGCGGATACGTTCTGCAGATGTTTTGCTGAGCTGTTCCAGCAGGGCACCAATATGTAATGGTTTGGAAAGATAATCATCCATACCAGCCACAAAACAGGCATTTTTATCTTCAGACATCACGTTCGCGGTCATGGCAATGATTTTTGGCTGTAAGCCGGTCGACTGCCTGATCACTCTCGTTGCTTCAAGTCCATCCATTTCCGGCATGAGCACATCCATGAGAATCAGGTCGTAATTTTTGCGTGTATACATTTCCACCGCTTCCCTGCCATTTTGTGCAAAGTCAGGGTCATATCCCAGCTTATTAAGGATTTTCATAGCGAGCTTCAGATTGATAGGATGATCTTCGGCAAGAAGGATCTGTAAAGGATAGCTGATCGCAAAGTCTGCTTTTAATAAGTTTGTGGTTTTTTCTTTTGCCTGGTTAGCAGAAGTTTGAACATGTAAAGTCTGGTGAATAATCCCTCTGAGCTGTTTGGTTTTAGCGGGTTTATTCAGCACTGCTGAGAACAGTTCGGGATATTTATGTTTACTTTCATCCCCAACTGAGCTCAGTAGAATAATTGGAAGGTCTTTATGCGTGGTCCTTATTCTCTGCGCCAGATCTACGCCGTCAATGTCAGGCATTTGCATATCCGTAATGACAAGGTCGAAATTTGAAGCGGCAGAAAGAAGTTCAAGCGCCTGCATTGGTGTATTGCAGATGGTAGGAACAAAGCTCCATAACTCCAGCTGACCTTTCAATATCCTGAGATTGGTATGGTTATCGTCTACCACGAGGACTTTCTTTCCGACATTCTGACCAGGATCATTAAAAGCCGTTAATTGCTGCTCAGCAGTACCGGCCAGTGCCTTTATCGTAAAGGAAAACACAGTTCCATGATGTTCTTTGCTTCTTACGCTGATCGTACCCTGCATCAGGTTCACCAGTTTCTCACTGATGACCAGACCCAGTCCTGTACCTCCAAACTTCCGGGTATTCGAAGAATCTACCTGTGAGAAAGGCTTGAAGAGCTTGGAAAGTTTCTCTTCAGGTATGCCCATACCTGTATCCCTGATTTCGAAAAGGATACTGACCATATCCCCCTCGGCTGCCTGTTGTTTCACGCTGAGGTGGACCTCACCCTGCTTCGTAAATTTCATCGCATTACTGACCAGGTTGATCAGGATCTGGCGGAGCCTGAAACCATCGCCGATGAGGATTTCCGGCAGGTTATGGTCTATTTCATAGAGCAGGTCAAGTTTCTGCACTGCTGCCCGCTTGGTGAAAAGATCGATTACATCCTCGATACATTTTACCAGCTCAAAACTTTGCTCCTCGAGGTCGAGGTGGCCTGACTCAATTTTGGAATAGTCGAGAATATCATTGATCACATTCAGCAGCGCTTCACCACTGGTGCTGATGACATTTACAAAATCACGTTGTTCATCATTCAGAGGCGTTTCTGTGAGCAATGATGTCATGCCCATCACTCCATTCATCGGAGTCCTGATCTCATGGCTCATCGTGGCCAGGAAAATACTTTTCGCCTGTGCTGCCCGTTCGGCATCTTTCCTTGCATCAACAGCCACCTGATTTGACACCTTTAGCTCATTGTTTAACTTTTCAAGAGCCTCCTGATGTTCCTTTTTTTCATTGATATAGGCAAGCATGGCCGACTGGGTGCCGTTATATTTATTTAAGTGGTGCGCCCATAAACCGCATATAAAGAAAATTACTGCTGTCAGTATGATATGGATAAAGATTGTCTGTGACTCCAGGTAGTCGAATGTGGTAAAGTAAACCCCGCCATATCCCACACTTTGGAGATAGTTAAGCCCCAAATGATGTATCGCTACAAAAATGAGCATAGGTACCTGTAACTTCCAGTTCTGATAGGTAATCAGAATAGCACTTCCGATGTAGGCGAAAAAATGCATTTCGAACATGCCATGCATCTGGTATATAAACTGTGCCATGAAAATGCCGAGGCAAACGCTGAGTACATACTGGTAGAGCGTTGAATCGGGCATCAGCCATTTGATGGAATAATAAGCGAGAAGCGTGAGGCCCCCAACACCAATAGCAATATTCCAGGTGTCGTAGAATTGAGCCAGGATCAGCCCAGAGATAAAAAACGCAATCAGGAAATAGTTGATCAGCTTATCTGATCTTTTTTTAACATCAAACCTGTAGGCTTCCAGTGTATCGGTTACGTCATGGAAGGGGTTGCTGAGAGGTATGCCGGCCATTAGTTTACGCAGTTAGGCAAAGTACAACCATAAGCTTTCAGTGCGTACTGATCTAGCCTGAGTGTGGTATTTTTATGCAGAATGTTCATGAGTGCGATATTGGCATAGCTGGTTTTTTTATCGGTGCAGTACCTGCTTTTGTTGTAGTTACCTCTGTAATATAATTTCTTTTCAGCAGTTAGAACCACCGCCTGTGGAGTAGAATATACCCCGCATGACATTGCGATTGTACTGTCAGCTACGATCGGCACGGTGATGCCAAATTTGTTTTGAATATCTGAGGAGGTATAAGGTTTATCAGTCATCAGAACCACAGCAAAGTTCACCTGACTGCGATATGTTTTTACCAGAGATTTAAACTGGTCAATATTGAAGCGTGAACAAGGGCAGTCGGGATTAAAGAAATGTAGAAAAACCGGTTTATCATTATTAAACTGCAGCTTCTGGCGCAGCATGATCTTTTTTCCATTCTGCACAGATTTATAATCAGCAGGAATTGGGGTAGGTAGACTGTATTTCAGTTGATTATGCCAGAAAAAAGCAAAAATGATACCTGCTAACAAGATTAACCAGGTAACAGCAATCCATTTTCTCATGTCAAATGGGAGCTATTAGAGAGCGGAATCGAATTCATAAACACTGGCTAAATATACGAGGTTGGGCAATGTTTAGATTTCTTTTTTTTCAAATAATTGCCAATTTATTGCACGTCAGTCGGATTTCATTCAGGAAATCCTTAAAAATGGATGAAAGGGGTTGACGATCTCGTATTATTTTAGAGATAATTGTTGGATTATTTTATGAAATTCATAATTTTCCCACATTATTCCGAATGATATGCCCGGAATAATGCGTTGCTAAATCCTTTTAAATATTTGAAACGTGATAAGAAAGAAATCTGATATGATGAAAACGACAGTTTTTGCATCACTCGCCTGTCTGCCATTATTATTTAGCGGTTCTGCCCATGCGCAGGATTCTTTTAAAGGCCTGGAGCCGCTTTTTACTGTACCAAAACATTACTCTGCAGGATTTGCTGCCAAGGCACCGGTTATTGACGGAGAACTCAATGATGCCGTATGGTCCAATGTGCCATGGACAGATGATTTTACAGATATTGAGGGCGACAAACAGCCCGAGCCATATTACAAAACAAGGTGTAAAATGGTCTGGGATAAAGACTATCTCTATGTGGCAGCGGTGATCAAAGATCCGGACGTTTGGGCATATGTGAAGAATCATGATGAAGTGGTTTTTCAGGATAATGACTTTGAGATTTTCATAGATCCGGTAAATAATACACATCAGTATTTTGAGATTGAAGTGAATGCAATCAATACCATATGGGATCTGTACCTGCCAAAGGCTTACCGTAACGGAGGGTCAGGGCTGAACAGTTGGGAGTCTGGCGTACGTTCTGCTGTGAAAGTACAGGGTACGCTGAACAGACCCGGGGACAAGGATCAGGGTTGGACGGTAGAACTTGCAATTCCTTATGCACAGCTCAATGTAAAGAAAAGTCCGGAACAGGGAGATTTCTGGAGGATTAACTTCTCACGAGTGCAGTGGGGTACTACAGTGAGTAAGGGTAAATATGTTAGAAATACTGATGCATCAGGAAAGAGACTCCCTGAGCACAACTGGGTATGGTCGCCCCAAGGGCTGATTGCCATGCATTACCCGGAGCGATGGGGATACCTGACTTTTAGTCCTGCTGCGGATGGCGTTTCCCAGAATGACTTTGTGATGCCATACGCAGAGAAGCAACGTAACTATTTATGGCTTACCTACTATCGTCAGCAGGAATATCTGGAAAAAAACGGCAAATATGCAGGATCATTTAAAGATTTGGGGATTAGTCCTGAGTTTGCAATTGATGGGAAGAGCAACCTCCTGGAGATGGAAGCTACCGATCATCAGTTTTACCTGTCTGTAAAATCAAGTGGAGAACGTGTAATCAGTATTAATCAGGAGGGTCTGGTCAAAGTATTAAAATAATGAATACAAGAAGAAATTTTGTTAAATCGGGACTGTTGGCCGGAATTGCGGCTACAGTGCTCCCATTGACAGCAAGTGCAGCGGCATTGTCCGCAGCAGAAAAGAAAAAGTGGAAACACTGGGTGTGGACGAATCCTGATCTGAAAGATAAGGAAGAAGATCTGGCCGTGTTGTACAAAAAATATTATGATGCCGGAATACGCGGAATTTTCTTTGAAGAGGACAGCGAAAAACATTTCCGTGCAGCAAAAGCGCAGAAGCTAGAAGCACATCGATGGATGTGGACGATGAACAGAAGGGTTGAGTCGCTGATGGCCGCACATCCTGAATGGTACGCTGTAAACCGCAAGGGGGAGAATTGTATTACTCATCCACCATATGTAGATTATTATCGCTGGTTATGTCCATCGAAACCAGAAGTACATCAGTATCTTGAAAATGAAGTGCAGCAGATATTGGATAAGGATTACGTAGACGGAATCCACCTTGATTATGTGCGTTACTGCGATGTAATCCTACCCGTAAACCTCTGGGAGAATTACAAGATTGAACAAACTAAAGAACTGCCTGAGTACGATTATTGCTATTGCGATGTCTGTAAGGAAAAATTTAAGGCTTTCAGGGGACAGGCACTCGACAGTGTGGCTTTTCCTGAAGCAAGTCTGTCCTGGAGACAGTACCGGTACAATGCCATCACGACCATTGTCAATAAACTTGCTGCAGTTGCTGCAAAACATAAAAAACAAATTACGGCGGCCGTTTTTCCTACCCCTGAAGTAGCACGCAGAAATGTTCGTCAGGACTGGACCAACTGGAACCTGAGTGGCGTTTGTCCGATGATCTATCACGGGTTTTATAAGGAACCGGTGGAATGGATCGGGGATGCCGTAGCTGAAGGTGTACATTTTCTTGGAGGTAAATTCCCTCTTTATGCCGGTCTTTACCTTCCGGATTTTAAGTCCAATGAAGAACTGAAGCAGGGGATGCAGCATGCGTTAAAACATGGTGCTAAAGGGATTTCGCTTTTTGGGAAGATTGATGAAGAAATATTGGCATCATTAAAATCTGTATCTGATAATAGTTATATTTAAAAATATAATTTTGCACTATGGCTGTAACGAAGTATGCGAAGGAGGATATCATCCCTATTGTAATTCATATTTTGAGTTTTTCTACAGTGAAATTTGCAGAGTACGGATACAAATCTGTGTTGGAAAAGGATATGCCCGAATTGCTGTCCATGGAAGAGGATGACTTTGACGTGAGCCTATATTTTCAGTTGCTGCTGGCTTCTGATGATGATGTTTCCAGGGCAATCAATAAATGTATTGCCCTGATCGATCAGGCTATTGATACCTTTCGTATCATGTATGCCATTGATCTTGAGGAGCTTTATACTGATGAAAGAATACATGAACTGGCAAACCAGATCTATGCGGATCTGTACTACTATGCAGACGGGCTGATTGAGGACAACATCTCTTCTGCTGTAATGGAGCTTCCTTTTACAGCAGCCAATGCTTTCTTCTTTTTATGCAAGCTCATTATAAACCAGGAGATTGATGCTGAGCAGTCTATGGATGAAGGATTTTACGGCACAGGCTGGGAAGAGTTTGAATTTATGGATACTTCGGACAATAATGTAGCCGTTTTATATGACCTGATCCAGGAAATACTTAAAATGAATATCGAGATCAGCGATATTTTTGCCAGTCGGGAATGAGTACTGGCAAATATAAAATACCCTTGATTTATGTTGCGATAGGGATACTCTGGATTGTGTTAAGCGATACGGCAGCTTTGTGGTTGTCTGAGCACATTCCCCGCAGTCTGCTGAATTACCTGAACGTTGGTAAAGGAGTGTTGTTCGTCCTGTGTACAGGCTGGGTGCTATTTGTGCTGATGGATAAAGAGCAAAAAAAACTCATCCATCAGAAGGAACAACATAAGGAACGTGAAGCCGTGATCGGCTTGCAAAATGAAAAGCTGAAAGCCGTATCCTGGTTAAACTCTCATGAGATCCGTAAGCCGGTGGCTTCTATTCTGGCGCTTGCCCAGCTGATGAAAAGTTCTGATAGTGAAGAGGAAAAATCAGAATTGCTCGAACTGCTGCATCGCTGTGCGGTAGATCTGGATGATATTATCCTGGAAATCAATGCTGAAGCATCGGGGCGCAGTGCGGTGAAAAAGAGTTAATTACAACAATATTACTTTCCCCATCTTTATAATCCGTAATTTAGCTTTGCTGAATTGATTTGATTTTCCCACCACTATGAATTATCTCGATACCCCTTTTTTAGTACAGCTGTCCTTTGATGATGTTATAGCTGAATGGGAAAAAGTAGCTGCTGATCAGCGGGGCGGGCGTGCAGGTGAAGCCCGGGCTTTACTGGAGGAGGTCTGCCTACATCCAGAACTGAGAGAGGGACTAAAAAACGAACTCCAGATCACAGAAAATGCGGATTTAATCAGGCGTCTGATGCATGATTATTTTCCGGATGTATTGCGCAACAATGAAATCAAGGCAATCAGTCTTCCCTACAGAAAAGATATATTTAATCATACTGACAGGTTTACCAGCATCCTGGCTGCTGCAGGGCCTGATTTTGAACTCAATATCAGGGATCTGGATCCTTCACAATCATACATTCTCAGCTGCTGCATCATTCTGAACGAATTTTACGGCACACACCTGGATTTTTTTAAACCCCTGTTTTGTGATATCCCAACAGCTGACGGGATCATCAGACATTACAGGATTCTCTACAATGCCGATAACCTGGAAATATCACCAACGGATAAAGCCTTGCCAATCAGTCAGGAGGAGATAGACTTGCTGCTGGATAATTATGATGACATCGACATGTGGCGGGCTAAGTTTCCCAAAGAAAGCTGGCTGCTGCGGGGGTTTTCATTGATTACGCTGGTAGACGTCACGGTCGAAAATGCGGTTTCCATATTTAAGGAGAAACTGCTGGTGCTCAATGCCGGCAATTTTCAGCAAAGTGTGGAAACAATTTTCAGATCAATCTATAAAATTGCTGATATCAGGGTGGGCTTTACGGTATTTAACCGCTACAAGGGAATATTTAAAGCAGCGAACTTTGGCCATAGAATGAAGAGTTTTATCCTTTCTGATGATGAAGATAGCTGCAGCGAAGAAGTGCTCTGTGTAAACTCTTTTCAGGAGCTGATCCGGGGAAAGGAGTTTTTCGCAGTTTCTGACGCTACAGCCTACCTGGCTGCGAATCTGCAGAGCCGCCTTGCAGCACAATTATTGTCACAGGATATTGAAAGTTTTATTCTCGCTCCTGTAACTAAGAATAATAACTTACTGGGGATTCTTGAACTGGTATCTCCGAGAAAAAAAGAACTCAACAGTATCAATGCCAATAAACTGCAGATAGTAATGCCTTTTCTGACTGATTCTATCGACAGGCTGATAGGGGACTTGCAGAACCAGGTACAAGCGTTGATACAGGAGAAATATACGACCATCCACAGTAGTGTATATTGGAAATTTCAGGAAGAAGCGGAGCATATACTTGCCCGTATGAGTCAGGAGAATCCGGATGTGATGGAAGAAATTGTCTTCCCGGATGTTTTTCCGCTCTATGGTCAGGTTGATATCAAGGGATCTTCAGAAGTACGCAACTCGAGTGTGCAGCATGATCTTCAACATCAGCTGAAGAGTTTATTATCTCTGCTGGATGAGATCAAAACTATTTCTCCTGAAGAATCTTTTGATGAAGAAGAACTACAGCTGAATGCATTCCTGAGTGATTTGATCATGCCGCTGAAAGCCAACACGGAACAGTTGATCCATAATTATGTGGTCAACAAAGTTCAGCGCTACCTTCGCCAGCTGAAAGACATCAGACTTAAGCCGCTGATCAATGGTTATTTCTCAGAAGATGAAAAAGAAGGGGGAAGCTTTCATCATCACCGCAGAAAATATGAAACTACTATTGCCACGATCAATGAGAAACTGGCGGCGGTTATAGACCATAGACAGGTGGAGGCACAGGCGATCTTTCCTCATTATTATGAAAGGTTTAAAACTGATGGGGTAGAGCATAACCTTTATCTTGGCGCTACCATCGCTCCGCGGAAGAACTTTCACCTTCAGCTGCTCCACCGGCTGCGTTTGTGGCAGATCAGGGTGTTATGTGAGATGGAAAAGACGCATCATGATCTGAAGGACAGATTACCCTATCCTTTGGAAGTAACTACGCTGATTCTCATTTACAATACGGAGATAGATATACGTTTCAGGATGGATGAGAAACGTTTTGATGTGGATGGCAGTTACAATGCACGTTTTGAGATTGTAAAAAAACGTATTGATAAGGCGCATGTGAAAGACACGGCGGAACGCATAACTGCACCGGGTAAAATTACACTTGTCTATGCCGGCGACAATGAAGAGGACGAGTATATCCGTTATCTGAGGATTCTGCAGGATGAAGAAATTCTGGAGGAGGGGCTGGAGCTCTTTGAGGTGGAGGATTTACAGGGTGTTTCAGGGTTAAAGGCATTACGTGCAAAAATTGCGCACTAGGCGCAATTTCTTAGCCGGGCTCAAATTCCAGAGATACAGAATTCATGCAAAATCTTTTAAAGGTAGGTGCAGGGCCATCATTGAAAATGTGTCCGAGGTGGGAGTCGCACCTACCACAGGTCACTTCAATCCGGCGCATGCCGTAAGTATTGTCTTCTTTATAAATCACACTGTTGGGCTTGATGGCTTCAAAAAAGCTGGGCCATCCGCAGCTGCTGGCAAACTTTGCATCAGATTTAAACAGGTGATTTCCGCAAACCGCGCAATAATAATCTCCGATTTCGTCACTATCCCAGTATTTACCGGTAAAGGCGCGTTCTGTAGCCTGCTCCCTTGATACAGCATAAAGATCTGCCGGCAGGATCTTTTTCCATTCAGAATTGTCTACATGAAGAATGGTGTCGTCTGTTCTCGAATAATATGGGTTCTCTCTTTGTGTCGTATCCATGATCAATATATTTTATATATACTTTAACCACCACTGATTATGCTTTGTTTTATATCTTTTGAACCATAAACAAGGCAGGTACAGCGAAGCTACAACAAATAACCAAATGGCATAAACTACCGGCAACTGAAAACCAAATCCTGCAGGCTTGAAAAATATGGGTGACTGTATAATATCTTTTACCTGGTATCCGCTCAGGAAAAAAGCAACTGCAAGAAGTAAATGGAGGTAGTAGAAATGTGCCACATAATAAAAGAAGGGTACATTACCATAAACAGCTATGACCCGGGTAACCTTGTTGGATACATTTTCCAGCGCTGCCAGGATCAGGAGTGCAGGCCCTATGGTCATACAGAAAAATAACAGGGAAGGAGGATATTTACTCAGGTTCATAAAGGAAAATACATTTTGGATGAACGTCGGATATTCCTGATGTGGAGCGGGATCGCCATACACATTTATTGTCCTGAGGATGATAAAAATCAGGCATAATGCCAGGCCTGACCTGATCAGGTATTTCCTTCTTGTGATCTCACTAAAGTCTTTTTGATACCATGTACCGGCAGCATAACCGAGAAACATCATACCCGTCCATGGGAGTACGGCGTAAAAAAAGCCGATCAGATGTGTTGGCGAGAGGGGTAGAATAGTTGCTGCACCTGTAAAAAATATTTTGATGAGAAATGCGGGGGTACCTGTCTGAGGGAGATCTGCAAAGTCGAGGAGATTATGCCCAAAGACGATTAGCATACCCAGGACGGTAACCACTTTCCCGGAGATTTTGCTAAAGATGCCCAGCAGGATCATACTCCAGCCGATAGACCAGAATACCAGCAGAAAAATAAAAGAATAAACAGGATTGAAGGTCAGTGCAAAGGTCATGATGATGATCTCAGCGAAGATGAGCCACAGGCCTCTTTTGATCATAAAGATACTTGCCTGCGAGGAGTCTTTTTGTTGTGAGGAGAGGAAGACTGAGATGCCCGAAAGAAAAATAAATATTGGTGCACAGAAATGGGTAATCCACCTCGTGAAGTACAAACCTGCATGTGTAGTTGCAGGATTAAGCGGATCTGCTGAAGCCGCCGAAATATGAAAGAAGTCCCTGGTGTGGTCTAAAGCCATGATGATCATCACAAGGCCCCTCAGGATATCGATGGATTGGATACGGGTAGTCTTTTCCATAAGTTCTGATTAAAATAATGCTGATGAATTATTTCTACAAATTAAATGTTTTTATCTTAATATAAACTTTATATAGGTGGTATATTTTTAGGCAACCAACTATTAACTTCTATGAAGATAAGTTCTCAGGTGCTTAGATGGCTGATGGCAGGCCTTTCGCTGCTCGGTAGCATGGGCTGCCGCAAGGCAAATCACCGCCCTGAATTTCCTTCTGGATCTTCCGAAAGCGTCAACTCCTGGGTCCTGGACAGCATGCAGGTTTATTATTACTGGAATGCTGCTTTACCAGACTATATTAAATTTAAACAAAAACCTGCAGATTTTTTTAAGAAGATCATTGATCACTCAGATCGTTTCTCAGCACTGGTAAATCCTGACCTTCCGGAGAGTTACCCTCCCTCACTGGTACATACGATGGGCTTCGACCTGATTAGCGTGCAGAATGGTGACGGAACCGTAGCCACAATGGTCAGTCTTGTCGTTCCCGGAGCAGATGCCGATGTTAAAGGTCTGCACAGGGGAGATATGATTAAAACTATTGATGGAGTTACTCCAACAGCGGCAAATATCAGTACACTGACAGCAAAGGTAATTGAAAGCCGGACTGCCGTACTGCAAATTGCAGATGGGGCGGCCCCCCTAACTATCGGGCGACTTAGAAACAGCGAACCGCCTGTCTATCTCTATAAAGTATTACATTCCGGAGCGAAGAGTTATGGGTACCTTTTTTTGAATTCTTTCGAAGATGCCGCGCTGAATCCGCTACTGGAGTCATTTAGCTATTTTAAGCAGCAGCAGGTGCAGGAACTGATACTGGATCTTCGCTATAATCCTGGCGGCAGTGTCCCTGTTGCGGCTGCGCTTGCTTCCATGATCGCAGGATCTGCCAGGGAAACTGATGTTTTTGTGGATTACCGGGGCAATTCCAAAGCAGGTGTAAAGAAAAGGAGTTTCGCGGATGAACTGGCAAGACTCCCTCAGAGCATCAGGAAAAGTTTTGCGCAACTCAGCGCGTACCGGCTCGGGATTAACAGGATATTTATCCTTAGCGGAAACCATACCGCATCCGCTGCCGAACTGACCATTAATGCTTTAAAGCCCTATTTGAACGTCATCCAGCTCGGGGGGAAAACCTTGGGCAAAGACATGGCCAGCTTTGTGATCAAAGATTACCGCAATCCCCAGGTAGTGCCCAAATGGGAGATTTATCCGATGGTGTTCAAGTTGTACAATGCCGCAGGCAAAGGTGATTACAGCAGCGGGCTGGTTCCGGATCAACCGGTAGAGGAACTTTCAGTATTGCCCTTCAAACCTTTCGGTGATCTCAGTGATCCACTGATCAGGCAATGTTTGGTTGTCTCGGGAGGAGCAGTAATATCCGCTTCAAGGAAGAGTTCTGAAGTAAACTCCCGGACTTTAATATTTGATTCAAGGGAGATAGTTGATAGGAGGTCCGGAATAAGGATTTCAAAAAACTAAAAATATGTATTCATTTAAGTTAACATTTATTTAATCTTTGGTTGATGTGTTGCTTCATATTCAAACTTAAATTTGCAGTGTATGACTGTGTTATCTAAAAGTAAGATTCTGGATTTCATTGCGGGCGACGAAACTGCCTTTGCCCATATCTATAACCTGTATTACAGGGATATTAAGTCGTACTGCTTTAAGCATACGCGCTCTGCTGAAACTGCTGAAGAACTGGTCAGCGATGTGTTTCTCCGCTTTTGGGAAGCACGTGCACAGTTTGACCCTGAACGTGATGTAAAACCATACCTGCTTACGATTACGAAAAATGTAACTTTCAGCTGGCTGAAGAGAATGCTTAGTGACCAGAAGATGAAATCTGAATTTCGGGGACGCTATCTTTCTGATCAGGATGCTGCCAACCAGGATGTGGTCATGACCGCCGCTATGGATCTGAGCGTATTGCGCGGAATCATTGGACAGCATATGCCGCTGAAGAGGAAACAGGTGTTTGAGCTCTGTAAAATCGATGGTCTCTCGTACGCCGAAGCGGCCAATGTCCTTGCCATCAGTAAAGAAACGGTAAAAGAGCACATGAGTCTGGCAAAAAAAGATATGAACAGACTCGCGGATGCCGCAGATTATCTTTATCTTCTGATACCTGTTGTGGCTGCAGTAAATTATTTTTTTTAAACTGATCCCCCCTACGCCTGATGCTCAGTAGTATATAGGAGTATGAAGTTGAGTGATAAAAAGAATCTCTATCAAAGATTTTTGAATAAAGAATTAGATACAGCAGAGCTGGATGAGTTTTTCCAGTTGGTGGAGAACGGGGAATTTGACGAAGATTACCTGGAGGTAATGCCGGATCTGGATGAAGAAGGAAGTGTCGCTGCGCCTGTGGTACAAAAACCTGTATTCAAATTTTTCAGCAGAATCGCGATCGCTGCGTCACTGCTCCTCGTTGCCGGTTTTGGCTACTGGTCTTACCGCAAGGCTGAAAATATCAAACAACAATCAACATATACCGTCGTACAGGTTCCTGTAGGTTCCATGAAGATCATTACCTTGAAGGATCATTCTGTCATTACGCTCAATTCCGGATCTGTCTTCAAATATCCTGCTGCTTTCGCCGATCATCACCGCCGGGTATTTCTTTTGAAGGGGAAAGCCTTTTTCCAGGTGGCTAAAGATACAACCAAACCATTTACCGTCTTCTCTGCCAAATTATCTACTACCGTTCTCGGTACTTCCTTCACAGTGGAAAACTACCGTAACTATGGTGTGGAGAAAATACGCCTTTTTACAGGAAGGGTGCAAATAGGCAGCAGGGATAAAGATTTTGCACCGGTGCTGCTCAATCCTGGTCAGCAATATATCCAAAGTGGCCTTTCCGGTATCAAATCTATTTTTACGAATACCACTGAAGTTAAGCCACATTCGGAAGATGGTACGCTGGAATTTGATGGTACCACGCTTTCTGAAGCCTTAATTCGGGTAGCTGACTATTACAATACTGATTTGCATTTTGACCAGCACCAGCTGTCATCCTTTGCCATTAGTGGCAGGTTCAGCAATGAACCCATCGAAGATGTGCTGCATACATTACTATTTACTCACCATTTAAAGTTTAAAAAAATCCCTGAGGGGTATCGGATTATGAAATAAGGCAGCAATAGATCAGGTACAACCTGAAAATAAGAAGGAGTACTGCTGGCGGCAGTACTCCTCTTAATTATCGGCAAAGCCGACAAAAAACAATGATAAATTACGATTCACAGGCGCAATAAACCATTCCAAAAGTATGATTATATCTTTACTGTCCAAAAAAAAATATGCAGTATATCCTAATAAAAATCTAAAACTTATAACTTTTTTAATAGTTTTTTTATCAATTAACAAGCTTTCCAAAAGTTTTGCTCAGTCTGGTAACATCTCTCTAAATTACAAGAGCTGTAATGCGCAGCAGTTGTTAAAGGAGCTGGACCGGCAGTCTCCATATACTTTCTTTTTTGATCCCGGTCAAATGAGTGGGCTGCAGCTGCAGAATATCAGTTACAAAAACACCCCAATCAAAGCAGTGCTGGAAGATCTGGAGAAAAAAACAAATCTTAGCTTTTCAATACTCAATTCGAATATCTCTGTAAGGCTGGTTGCAAAGATTCCAGTAAAAAAGCAGGAGCCGGGCAAACTCAGCGGCAAAATCACAGATGAAAAGGCACAGGATTTTCCAAGTGCGGGGATCCGGGTTGCGGAGCTGGGCAGGGGCATGCAGAGTTCCCTTGACGGAACGTATACGCTTGAGCTTCCTCCCGGAACCTATACCCTCGAAATTAGCTATGTCTCGTACCAAACCCAGCGAATAACAGGTGTGCAAATCAAACCGGGGGCGGTAACTAAACTGGATGTTTCCATGAAACCTGCAGCTAATGCGCTGAAGGAAGTAGTGGTTACGTCTGGTTTTCAACGTGCTTCAGCAGCTGGATTGTATGCAAGACAAAAAAATGCTGCTGGTATCACCGATGGTATTTCTGAGGCCCAAATTGCCCGAACACCTGATAACAACGTAGGGGCGGTGTTAAAAAGAGTCAGTGGGTTAAACGTGGTGGATAACCGATATGTAGTAGTTCGTGGTTTGAGCGATCGCTATAACCAGGCCCAGATTGATGGGGTAACGCAGCCGAGTACGGAGATGAACCAGCGGAATTTTGCGTTTGATGCGATTCCGGCGGAGATTGTGAGTAGTGTAGTCGTAAACAAAACAGCGACGCCGGATCTGTCTTCAGAATTTGCCGGTGGTCAGGTTAGTGTGAATACTTTAGATGTACCGGTACAGAATTTCACGCAGTTCCAAATCGGCACAGGTTACAATACCAACACCATAGGAAAAGATTTTATCCAGGCCGGCAAAAGGGGCGGGGCAGAGTTTTTTGGTTTTCCTGCTAGCGGACACAAGCTGGCGCCAGGTATGAAAAGCTGGAATTTTAGTACTATCCCTATTGCTCCCGCGTATACTGTTGCACAAAGCAGAACATTTGATCCGGAGGGATTCAGGATGTACAGATATGGTTTCCAGCCCAACCAAAATTATAGGTTCAGCTTTGGTCGTGTCTATCCGCTAAAAAACAATCTGAATTTTGGTTTTGTGGGTGGTGCAACTTTACGAAATAGTCAGGAAATAAATGAGTATATCAGTAGAAGGGCCGGTGCGCAGCCCACATATATCGATAGTGTAAATCACCGTCAGAACGGAATAATCTACAAATTCAACTCTATGCTCAGCGGTTTGCTAAATCTTGGTCTGCAAGGAAAAGCATTTAAGCTAAGTTTCAGGAACCTGTATTCTCATACTTACAAAAATGACAACTATACTTATGAAAGTGCAGATCCTGATAACCTAAGTAATACTTCGCCTGACTTCAGAATAAAGTTTAACCTACAGTCTCCGGAAAGCACCACCATTTTACAACACAAATTGGAGGCTGAGCATAATATTGGCGAAAGTGGTATCAAATTTTCCTGGAATGCCTCCTATACGAGTGTCAGGCAGACAATAGATGACCGGCGCAGATCCAAAGCGAGGGGCTCAGGAAAAATTAATGGTATTCAATACTTTCAGCGTCATGTTGTGAATAATCCTTCCGCCATGGATGGAGATGCAGATTACCGTCTTTATATGGATACCAAAGAAAAAGATTACAATTGGGGGGCTAATCTATCAAGGAGCTTTGACGTTTTAAATGATAAAATCCTGTTCAAAATCGGTTATAGCGGCTTTAATAAAAAGCGTAAGCTAAAAAATACCACGGCAGAAATATACAGTACAGATAGGGCGGTAATTCCTGTGGGCCCCTATGAATACAGTTTGCGGCCTGACAAAGTCGGAACAGGACCAGGACAAATATTTTACTATATACCCGGAAACAGTGGTTCCCAATTCGATGGTGTGGCAACATCGAATAGTGCTTATGCGATGCTTGATCAACATTTTTTTAAGAAAATCAGGCTAGTATATGGGGTTAGAATGGAATCCTACAATCTGGCTAACTTGTATTATGCTAATCCGGATTCTATAGCGGGGACTAACAAGGATGTACGGAAGAATTATTTGCCTTCGGTAAATGCAACTTATAGCATCACGGAAAATATGAATCTCAGGGCCTCGTATGCAGCTACCGTCGTTAGGCCTGATTTCAGGGAAACTTCGAATTTTAACTTGTATGATCCTGTGCTCGACGCAACGATTCAGGGAGCAAATGTGATAAGTACGCTCATCAAAAATACGGATATAAGATATGAATGGTATCCGACACCTGGGGAGATCATTTCTATTTCAGGATTTTATAAAAGATTTGATAAACCAATAGAACTCGTTTTTCTTCAGGAGGGAATTGTAGACCGTTATGCATTTCAGAATCAGAAGTCGGCCACAAACTATGGTCTTGAAATGGAAGTCCGAAAATCACTGGCCTTTATTTCTGACCTGTCCTGGCTTAAATATTTAACGATTTTTGGAAATGGTACCATCATCAGATCAAAGGTTAATGCATTAGTCTACACGGGTACTCCAGATAAGCCTATAGTGCAGGAGGGTAAATTTAAAAGACCGCTTTTCGGCCAGTCACCCTGGATTGTAAACGCCGGTATCACTTATTCCAGAGAGCAGTATGGATTGAATCTGGTTTATAACAGATCTGGGTACCGCACCTATACCGTTCATAATTCACCAAGCCAGGTCGAATACGAAATGGGACGAAATCTGGTGGATTTGCAGTTGTTTACCAGGATTTTTAAGCAAAAAGCTGAGTTGAAACTCAATATCGCCAATCTTTTAAATGCTAAAAGTTTCTATTATCAGAATTGGGAAGGATATGATGGTGGAGGTTCTGGAGGGGTGACCACCTTAAAACCGGGAAAGTCTGATAAATACAAAAAGGAAGAGGGAGATTATATTAGCTACAGGATTAACTACGGCACTAACGTAAGTATGGCTTTTACTTATAAATTCTAAGTATTTAAGGTAAACGTCTGATTGTTAGATAAAAATTAATATTAAATTAACATAAATGTATATTAAATTAAATATTGTTCTATTAAATTTATGATATAACAAAAACCATAAACCAATTAAAAAACAATGAAACAATTCACAAAACAAGCACTGGCGATTGTAGCAATTGCCGCATTTGCAGTAGCAGGATGTAAGAAAGGCGCTGACGGGAATTTTGATCGTTCAAACGGAGCTGGCGGGCCCTTTGACGGAGCAGACTCAGTAATCACCGGAAACATTACTGCAAGCAGAACATTAAGTCCTGGTAAAGTTTACAAATTAAATGGCGTAGTTTATGTAACTGGCGGAGCAAAACTAACCATCAAACCAGGCACCGTAATCACCCGTGGAGAAACTGTAAACTACAAAGTTGATCCTGCAACATCAGTTATCAATGCAATTGCAGGAGTTTTGGTAATCACAAAAGATGCGACAATTGATGCAGTGGGTACGCCTACACAGCCAATTGTATTTACTACGCCAAATGACATCGGTTCACGTGTAGCAGGTGATTTTGGTGGTGTAATCATCCTGGGTGAGTCAACTACAAACAAACCAACGGATCAGATTATTGAAGGTTTACCAAGGTATGATGCCAATGGAATTTCTTTAGGTGTCGATATTACTTATGGTGGTTCAATCCCTGCTGATAACTCAGGAAGATTCAGGTATGTACGTATCGAGTACGCTGGTTATAAACTGGCAGAGAATAACGAAATCAACGGTCTGACGCTGGGTGGAGTAGGATCAGATACACAATTGGATCACGTTCAGGTTTCATGGGGTGCTGACGATGCCTTTGAATTCTTCGGTGGTACAGTAAATGCAAGTTACCTGGCTGCAGTTGGAAATGATGATGATGATTTTGATACTGATTTCGGTTACAGCGGCAGCATTCAGTATGCATTTGGGTTGAAAGATCCTTCATCTACACATAGTTCAAGTGGTACTGTATCAGATTCTAACGGTATCGAATCTGATAACGACGGAACGGGTTCATCGGCCCCTCCAAGGACAAAACCTGTCTATTCAAACTTTACTTTGCTTGGATATGCTGCGCAAACTACAAGTCTTCGTTCCGGAAATCGCTGGAGAAGAAATACTGACCTTTCAATCAGCAACTCGATCATTGCCGGTTACAATACAGGTGCTGAATTTGAAGCCGGAGGACCAGCCGCCAGTGCAACAGGATTTGTAAATAACAAGCTTCATGGTTACACAGTGGCTTCCGCTACCACTTTACCAACATCAAACAGTTTGTCAACAGCTGCCGATGCTACCTCATTTATAGACCTTGGTGGTACTACGGCTAATCCATTGAGTCCGTTCTATTCGTCAGCAGTACGCGGAACGTATACTGTACGGAACTTACTGGCCAGAACGGATAATACAAAAGGTGCAGTGATTGTTTCAAACCTATCAAACTGGAATTCAGGATGGTTGAATTTCAATTTCCAGGAAAGTTATGACTAATCAGTCAAAAGTAATTTAGAAATTTTATACAGGAATAGCTTGTCCTCATTTGAGGACTGCTATTCCTTATTCGTGCATTATGAGAATAAATTTATACCTAACACTATGTCTTCTCGTCTGCTGCATTTTGTTTTCCTGCTCTAAGGGAAGTCCGGTAGACGAGCCAGCATTTGGTGGTTTATTGTTAACACATTTCACTTTCGAAAAAATAGATGCTATTGCCGGCGATGATCAGAAAGCTCTGCTGCCAGGTAGTAATGTGAACTTAGTATCGGGTAAAAACCGGTTCAGATTTTATAATAATGAGGTTTTACTATTGGATACCATGCTCAATGTCAAACCATTTGTGGTGACAAACTACTATGTATTCAAACCCGGGGATAGGGATCAGCTCAAAATTCTGGACAGGCAGTTCAACGGATTGGAACATGAGAGTTTGCCAGATTCGGGTTCAGTAAAATTCAGCCTTGCCAATTTAAATTACGCCTTACCTGACAAAGTCAATATTGTCCTGAGCACCATCACCTATGTAAATGGCATAGCAAGGGAAATACAGGCTGGTGAATTCCTGAATGTTTCCAGATCATTTTCATCCTTCCAAAAAGTTCTGATAGGAAAAGGTCAGATAGTGGGCTCGACGGAACTCATAAAAATCACGGTAAAGGACCTCAATCAGAATGTGATAGCTACTTCTTCGGTGACATTTCCGGTCGGTCCGGGAAACCTATTGACAAGTTCCGTATTTCTCATCTATATCGGTGTCAATAATGCATCGACCATTTTGATGAGCAAATAGATTATGCTTAATCCTTAGTCAATTAACGTACAAAAAATTTTCAAATGAAAAATATTCTACTTTTTTTCTTAACTCTTTTCAGCATTTCAGTATTCGGTCAGACGAACATGGAAATGCAGATGATTATCTTCCCAAAATATATTGAGGGTGGTGCTGCTCAGGGGCGGGGTGGCATTCCCTATGTTTACAGGGCAAAAATAGCAGGTTTAAAACCAAACCTTACCTATAGGTACAATAATAAAATTGCAGTGGCTACCACGACTTCAGCCAGGGCACTTACTTATGTTTATCTCCTGCCGCCAGAGAACGCAGTGACCGATCCGGCTTTCCCGTCTAAAAATTATTATAGACCTCCGTCGAACACAAGCAGTAATGGTCCTCCGGCGGGGACGCTGATTTCTGATTATGGAGAATTCAAAACAGATGCTACCGGAGCATATGAGGGTTGGTTTATCCAGGAAACAGTTGCTGGTCGCGCAGTGGGTTCTGCAGTATTACTCCGGATAAATTTAAATGATCCTGAAAATACCGCAAACCTTGGTGCAATTGCTACTGTTGTCCATTCTCCTGCTGATCAGCCCCTGATTGTAACATCCATTCAGGGAGATGCAAATGATGGATTAGCTGAAAATTCATATGGTACAGCAATCAGAAGCACGAGCGTCGCTGGCGGTAAAGCAACAAATCTTGTTTTTTTATATGATAATAAAGAAGGTACGGGCCGCCCGGTTTCGGGGACATTCCTTGAGGATGACGGTGTTACAAGTACCAGAGCTGAAGGTGGGACTATAGGTTATGCTCCTTTTTACTTCGATCAGGTGAATGGTGGCGACCGTACCTGGGGATCTATGATCTATAATACAGATGCAAAGGGTATCCGTCGTATCGAACAGCGTAGCCTCGAAACCGGAGAAGTGGTTGGATACAACACTTCGGAAGATGGTTCATGGCCTGATGGTTTACATCAGGGGCAAACAGTTTCTACAGTAAATATAAAACTAGGTTCTGGTACAGACGGGCTGGAGGCGATCGTGATTGATGGTTCGAAAGTAACGTTAGCACCCGTATTATCTTCGCAAACGGTAACTTTTACAAATACCTTCCCTGCGACATTTAAGGTAGGGGATCCTGATTTTACGTTGTCTGCAAGCAGTACAGCAGGTTTAACTGCCTTTCAATACACTGCTGCTCCTGCTGGAATACTTGAAATTACTGGCAGCAATGTAAAAATTGTGGGCGCAGGAACAGCTGTAATTACGGTTACTGAACCGGGAAATGCCAGTACCAGTCCGGGAACAGCTACGAAAAGCATCGCCGTGGAGGGAGCGCCACAGGCGATCAGTGGACTTTTACCTACCTACGCAGCAACGTATGGTGATCCCAATTTAGTGTTGTCCGCTACCGGCGGAGCAAGTGGTAATGCTGTTGTTTATACTTCTGATAATCCGGCAATCGCAGAGATAACTGAAGGTAATCAGGTGGTGTTTAAAAAAGCAGGTACTGTTGTGATCAGGGCTACGCAGGCTGGAAATGCTGTTTATTCTCCTGCACCAGAAGTTACAACCAGCCTCAGCATTGCAAAAGCCAGCCTAGATGTGATCGCTGAAAACAAGACAAAAACACAGGGGGCTCAAAATCCCGTTGCTACTTATGTCTTCGGCCCCTTCAAAGGTAATGACGATGTAAGTGCTGTGACCGGAACTCCCGTGCTAACCATTATGGCAGATGCCAGCACAAGGCCGGGAGTGTACGACATCGCTGTGGATGTCTTTGGAATGACCTCAGAGAAATATACTTTCAATCCTGTCAGGGGAAGCTTAACTATTGTAGCAAAAATCGATCAGATCATCAGCTTTACAAACTTTCCACCTGCGGCAACATATGGTTCCCAGGCTTTGCCTTTTCAGGCGAGTAGTAATTCTCCGAACGAGATTACCTTTGCCACAAGTGATGCCAATTTGGCAACCGTAGAAAAGAATGCACTTGGGGAATGGGCAGTAAGTATTAAAGGTGCGGGTGAAGCTGATATTACAGCATCACAGGCTGAAGATGCCGAATATGCTGCGGGGTCTGCTGTACAGCATATTAGCGTGGCAAGGGCTCCGCTAACAGTGATTGCAGAAGATAAAGCCAAACTTACAGGTGAAGCGGATCCTGCTTTTACGGTGCGTTATGAAGGTTTTGTCAATAATGAAGGTCCGGCCAGCCTCAGTGGTAATCTTTCATTTAACAAGCAGGCTGATGTTGCCAATTTCCTGATCGTTCCTTCGGGACTCAGTGCTGCTAACTATACCATCACCTATGTTAATGGAAAGCTCAGCGAGGGTAACGTCGCTTTTGCAAATTTACATAAGGTTTATGGTGATGCGGATTTTAACCCGGGTGCCAGAAGTTTGTCCGGAATTACGCCTACCTATACCATCGCAGACCCGACTATCGCGATACAAAGTGCTGGTATTGTTCATATCCTGAAAGCAGGCAGCACAACGATTACGGCAAACTTTGGTCCCGGAGAAACGGCGGTAGCACAGCTGACCATTGATCAGAAAATGGTGACTGTTACGCCGGATGCGCAGACAAGAATTTATGCGCAGCAGAATCCTGAATTGACGGTAAGATACGATGGCCTGGTCAATGGGGAATCTGATTTCGTCTTTACCAATAAACCCAATGTATCTACAACTGCTACAGCAGCCTCATCAGTGGCGAAATATGCAATCACTGCATCAGGTGCGACCGCCGCAAATTATCAGTTTACTTACCTGCCTGGTGTATTGACAATCACCCCGGCGGCCTTAATGGTAAAAGCTGAGGACAAAACTAAATTATACGGGCAGGCAAACCCGGAATTCACATTAAGTTATGCGGGACTTGCCGCGCAGGATGACCCTGCAAGCCTGAACCTGCAGACAGCACTGGCAACGACTGCTACGGAGGCTTCGAAGGTTGAGCTATATCCAATTACTGTGACAGGCATAGCAAATACCACCAACTATGCTGTTTCCTATACCAATGGTATACTATCGGTAACGCCAGCCTCACTGAATATTAAAGCAAATGATCTTGAAAGGGCGCAGGGCCAACCCAATCCGGTATTTACCTTTACTTATACTGGTTTTGTAAACGGAGATCTGGCATCCGGGCTGACTACAGCTCCAATAGGCAGTACAACCGCTATACAGAGTTCGGTGAAGGGAGTTTATCCGATAACAGTAACCGGTGCCACATCACCTAACTATGCAATCAACTATACCGATGGGCAGTTATTTGTAAAAGGAGTTCAGACTATTGTCTATAATGACCTGCCAGCTGTAGCTTATGGAGAGGCACCTTTTACCCCTGGAGCTTCTTCAGAAACAGGTTTGCTGCCAACATTCAGTTCAGATAATCTGAACGTCGCCATCATTGAAAATGGAAGAGTAAAAATTATCTCAGCCGGTACTGCCAATATCAGTGCGACTTTTCCGGGGACAAGTGATTTTGTTGCCTTGACAGTGACGAAACCTTTAATTGTCACCAAAAGAACGCTTATTGTCAGGGCAGACAGCAAGTCGAAGACTTATGGTCAGGCTAATCCTGCACTGACTGCTTCATATGAGGGCTTTGTCAACGGCGAAACCGTATCTACAGCACTTTCTGCTCAGGCAATCCTGACTACTGCCGCCACACCTTTATCATCAGCAGGAACCTACCCGATTACAGGTACTGCAGCTTCTGCACAGAATTATAATCTGGTGTATGAAGCAGGTGTACTGACAGTAAATAAAGCGACGCTGACTGTTAGTGCAGATAATAAGTCGAGAGCTTTTGGTCTGGAGAACCCTGTTTTTACCTTTAGGTACAGCGGATTTGTAAATGCAGAAAATGAATCTGTAATTCAGATTGCACCTCTGGCTACTGTTACGGCGGTGACAGATTCTCCGGCGGGTACTTACCCCATTACACTTTCTGGAGGAGCAGATGAGAACTATTCCTTCACCTATATAAATGGTATCTTAAATATAGTTTCCACAACAAGAACACTGGTCATGAATGCCTTGCCGGTAAAATCCGTAGGAGACCCTGATTTTGTACCTGTGGTAACATTGAGCAGCGGCGAAACACCTGTCTTTACAAGTTCCGATGCTGCAGTAGCATCTATTGTAGACAATAAAATCCATGTCATCGCTGCAGGTAATGTGACGATTACTGCTACCGCTCCGGATAATATCAGCTATTCAAGTAAACCAACTGCCAGTCAGCTGTTGGTAGTGAATAAAGTAAATCAGACTATCACCTTTGAAAGTATTCCGGCGCTGAAAACAAATGGTACCTATACACTCAAAGCAACAGCAAGTTCAGGATTGCCGGTAACATTTACTGTTTCTGAACCCTCTCGTCTGACATTAACCAATGGAGAGATCAAAGCTATGCGCATTGGCAGCGTGGAGGTATCTGCAACACAGGCCGGGAATAACCAGTATGCGGCAGCAAAAATCGTAGTCCGCCAGGTGGTCATTACCGATGCTGATGGGGATGTGCTCAAAGTTCATCCTGCATTATCCCTCAATGGAGATGGACTGAATGATTTCCTCACTATTGACGGTATCAAAGATTATCCCCTGAATAAGGTAACGATTATTAACCGGACTGGTATCAAAGTATTTGATATCGAGAATTATGATAATGATCAGAACGTGTTTACGGGTAAGTCTAAGTCTGGAACACTGCTGCCTCAGGGTACATATTTCGCATTGGTGGAATATAATGACGACAGCAAGGTGAAACGTAAAACAGGTTATTTTATTCTTAAATACTAATTCAAATGAAACTATTTAAATCGGCGCTGCTTACTGGTGTTATGCTCATGATCAATATGGTCGGCCGGGCACAGCAGGCCACTTCATATACACAATATTCAGATAACCAGGTTCCTTTTAACTCCACCTATTCACTATTGGATAAAGCCGGGTCCGTCAACATGAACAGCAGAAAACAGTGGGCAGGCATCGAGGGGGCGCCCTATACTTTTCAGTTGAATGGTAGTTTGCCCATTGAAAGCATCAATGGTGCAGGGGGCTTGTCAGTTACTTATGATAAGTTTAATATTGAAAAACTGACGGAAGTTTCTGCATTTTTTGCAAAGGCAGTACAGCTGTCTGAAAGTAATTTCTTTGCAGCTTCATTTAATGCGGGATTCAGAAATTACAGGGCCACCTACTCTGAAGTCGATGGAAATGACCCAAGTTTCAGGGATGATATCCGGGAAACCGTAGGGACTGTAGGATTGGGATTGATGTTATATAGCCCTGAAAAATATTACATTGGTGCTTCCATTCCACGCCTGAGTATCCGTAGTCTGGGCAGTGCATCAGCAGAAGACCGCCGTAACTATAGCAATACCTATTATTTTAGTGGGGCTTATCTGTTTACTTTACATGAGGATGTTAAACTGAAACCGGCAACAATGGTCTCCTACAGCCGTGCCTTTGATACCCAGGCAGACGTTTCTGCAACGGTGTATTTAAAAGACAGATTTGGGATTGGAGCAAACTATAGAACAACGGATGAGATTGCCGGCATATTATCTGTAACCCTGAACAATAATATCAGGATAGGCTACAGTTATCAGACCGGATTTGGAAATGATAATATTGGAAGAGTGAGCAACGGTTCGCATGAAGTGTCAGTAGGCTTCCGTTTCGGCAAAACGAATATCCTGCCAAAGCTGCTATAATATAAGTATAGCGATTAGCTAATGTTGTCATCAGACAGCATTAGCTAATGCTTAATATTCTACCATTTCTTCGTCAATGTAACACCACAACCATCTTTCTCCCGGTTGTGCTGAGGCAATCACGGGATGCTGGGTCTTTCTGAAATGCTTTGTCATATGAGTCTGAGGACTCTGATCACAGCATAAAGTAACTCCACAGGTCTGACATGTACGTAAGTGTACCCAAAGAGAGCCTGTTTTTACACATTCTTCACAGACATTCTCATTACTAAGCTGAACGGAAGTAATTGAACTCAGGTGAGAGCATAGGTTTTGATCACTCATAATTTATCGATTTGTCTTATAAATATACAGCAATAGCATTTGTTTCCAATATAAATTACCACTTAAACGGAACCACTCCGGAATTTTTATTCAACGGTGACATATGGATAAAAACGCGTAAACATATGTTTTTCTTCATTTGACCAGTGAAATTCTGCTGTTATTGAATTGTTTGTAGGATTTTATTGTTGAATTTTGTTTATTTTTTGATTATAATATCAATAAGTAACGGAATTTTGTATTATTTGCGTTGTTTTGTCACTTAAATAGATCAAATTATCAATATTGTGATATTATAAATTTATTTTTAGCTAAATTTATAAGAATAACTCTCAGATATTTTGAAATCTTTAACCAGACGCGATTTTCTCAGTAAAAGCACTATGCTCGCGGGCAGTGCTTATCCTGCAATGCTGGCCTTAGGCTTAATGAAAACAGTACCAGCTCACGCATTTGATCTTGAAAGAAAACCAAACGGAAAAAAGGTAATCATCTTAGGTGCCGGATTAGCCGGAATGACTGCTGCCTATGAGCTCAATAAGTTAGGATATCAGTGCACAGTACTCGAAGCAAGAGAAAGAACAGGAGGTAGATGCTGGAGCATCAGAAATAATTCCAGTCATACAGAAACCGACCGTCCTCCAGTCACTGCCAGATTTGATGAAGGACTTTATTTTAATGCGGGACCATCGCGCATTCCGCATAATCATGAACTTACTCTTCACTATTGTAAAGAACTGGGTGTTCCCATCCAGGTATACAACAACGTGAATGAGAGTGCCTATTTTTTTGCAGAAGGCAAGGGGACTTTGTCCAACAAAAAAGTCCGTAACCGTGAGGTTCACAATGATGTCAGAGGTTATATGGCAGAAATGCTGGCTAAAAGTATGGATCATGGAAATCTGGATGCTCCTTTTACCAAAGAAGATAGTCAGAAGGTTATAGAATACCTGATGGCCGAAGGGGGGCTTGATGCAGATAAGTTGTATAAAGCATCAGCACGCAGGGGTTATATTGAATCGCCTGGAGCAGGCGATAAGCCGGGAAGGATTGCTGATCCACATAAACTAGCAGATATTCTGCATTCGGGCTTAATGGATCCGGATTTTTACAATGTTGCAGAGTATACTCATGAACTGCAGATGACCATGTTTCAGGCAGTTGGCGGCATGGACAGGATCGCCACGGCATTGGAAAAAAAGATTGCCCCCATGATCAAAAAGGGAGCGGAGGTTACCCAAATTCATAATGTAACTGAGGGTGTAAAAATAACCTATAAGGATCAGGCTGGTACTCAGGAAATGCAAGCCGACCTTTGTATCTGCACCATTCCATTACCTGTGTTAAGTAATCTTGATACGAATTTCTCATCTGATGTGAGCAGGGCTATTGATTATATCGCCTATAATCAGACGGGCAAGATCGGGCTGCAGTTTAAACGTCGTTTCTGGGAAGAGGATGAGCATATTTATGGCGGCATCACCCATACCAATAACGAGCTTACCCAAATATTTTATCCTTCAAATGACTATCTGGATAAGAAAGGTATCCTGATAGGATATTATAATTTTAACGAGAAGGCGCAGCAGGTGGCTGAACTCAGTTATGCCGACCGTGAAAAGCTGGCTTTGCAAAAGGGAAGACTTATTCATCCGCAGTACGATCAGGAGTTTGAGCGGTCATTCTCAGTGAGCTGGCATAAAACGAAATACAATATGGGAGGCTGGGCTGTTTACACCAGTGAAACGCGTAAAAATGCTTACCCCGCTTTATCTAAACCTGATGGTCATATTTATTTTGCGGGCGAGCATCTGACCTACCTGAACGCCTGGATGGCCGGAGCATTTGAATCGGCGAGAAGTGTCGTGGCAAGTATTTATGGCCGGATAACAGAGGCACAAATCGCATACCCTACCAAATCAACCAAAGGATAAATTACTTTAAACTCTCAACCATGGCAAACTCAATCAACCGACGCAGCTGGATTAAATCCACAGCTATACTGGCCGGAGGCACGGCCTTTTTCTCAGGAGCAATTACCAAGCTCGCAGCGATGCCCAAAAAGATACAGCAATCGGTTCTGAATGACCGGTTTGCAGATAAAGCTGCCGTACTGAATTCGCCCCCGGTGATGAAGGCCCGATTGTTGGCAAATGAAAATCCATTTGGACCTTCAGCAACAGTAAAAAAAGCTATCCAGCAATCTCTGGATTCCAGCTATCAATACCCATTCATGCACATGAAAGAACTGACAGGTAAGATTGCTGCTTACGAAGGTGTCCAGGAATCAAATCTGCTAATGGATGCAGGCTCATCTCCTATACTGCTTGCCTCAGCAATGTTCTATGGAAAAGGAGGAGCAGAAATTATCACTGCAGATCCATCCTACAACAGCCTGCCTTCGGATGCAGCAGCACTGGGTGCAACATGGGTAAAAGTACCTCTAACGGCAGATTATAAACTGGATCTGGATGCTATGGAAGCAAAAATTACCGCTAAGACGGGACTTGTATATATCTGCAATCCAAATAATCCTACAGGTACAGTTCTGGACACGGAAAAACTAAAAGCTTTTTGCGAGCGCGTCAGCAAGAAAGTTCCCGTATTTGTAGATGAAGCCTATATCGATTACCTGCCTGATCCACAGGCGGCAAGTATGATCAGCCTGGTGAAGGCAGGTCACAATATTATTGTTGCCAGAACATTCTCCAAACTTTATGGCTTTGCCGGCTTGCGCTGCGGATATGTGATTGCACAGCCTGAAGCGGTTAAAGACCTCATGAAATATTCCGTAGGAAATATGAGTATATCTGCACCTACAGTCGCTGCCGCCATAGCGGGCTATCAGGAAAAAGCCTTTTTACAGGATGCATTGAAGAAGACCCTGGCTTCCAAAGAATTTCTTTATACGGTACTCAAGAAGGAAGGATATGATTACATCCCTTCTTCAGCTAATTTCGTTATGTTCCAGATCAGAATGGAGGGTTCCCGTTTTGCTTCAGAAATGTCTAACAGAGGTGTGGGTGTCCGCTTCTGGAAGTTCAACGACAAAGACTGGTGTCGTGTCAGTATTGGCACAATGGAAGAAATGCAGCTCTTTGCCGATGCGTTTAAACAGATATCATAATTCATCAAATCATATGTATAAAAAAATCATTTTTACTTTATTAGTTAGTACAGTATTCTGTACCGCCCGGGCACAGGAAAAAAAGACAAATCCCCGTCCTCTGACAATGGCAGAATATGATATAGCTAAAAACTATACAATTGCCGATCTTGATAAGGATACGTATGTGAAGTTTAATAATGCCTACATTCTGGATCGTTACGAGGCAAGGAAACCATTTTTTATTACTGGTGACGACGGACTGAAAAAACGGATTGATCTTTATAGATTAGTTGCTAAGGAGGGGATGCAGGAAATCGGAATGATGGTTTTCTATACTAATGAAAAGGGGAAGATCTTTAAGGCTTTAGTTCCTGACTATACCGCCGATGGAAAAGTCTGGGAAAAATACTTTCAGGATATTGATAACATCAATAAGGAAGAAAAAAACTTCGTGCTAAAGCTCTCCTATATTTTATCCAGAGAGCTGAGTTTCCAGCAATACAAAGTGTTGAACAATGGTAAAGCTCCATCAGAAGAAGAGGCTACCTATGGAAGTGATATCTGTTTTCCGGGGGATGAAGAAGTGGCAATGGCCGGAGGATTCAAAAAGATGCTGAAAGATGTTAAGGCAGGGGATGAAGTGATTACCGTTGACCCCTTGACGAAGGCTGCATCTGTAGTAAAAGTGAAGGGGCTTAGTACACATGAGGCAAAAAACTATGCATTGACAAGTCTTGTACTGATTGCTACGACGCACCATCAAAGCCCTGCCGGAACAGCTATCCATTTAAGTACAAAAGTTATCCAGGCAACGCCCAATCATCCAATGATGACTCAGGAAGGTAACCGGAAGATGGCGGAACTTGCGGTTGGACAGGAAGTATTGTGTCTGAATGATCTTACCGGCAGGTATGATGCCTATCAGATATGGCAAAAGGACGAACGTGCTGGAGGAAGGCAAAAAGTATACAATATAGTAGCTGACGGAGGAACTACATTTATCATGAATGGGGTGATGGTGATGCAGAAATAATGGCGCGTATGCCCCTTTCATCCAATTATAATTATACCTAACTTAATTGTTGATAAAAATAATCAGCATTACCAGTATACTCAATATTTTTTATGATGTCTGGCCCTGTTAAAAACGTGGCATCAATTTGTAAATCATTCTTTGATTGAGATCGCTAGTATTGAGGGTCAGTTTACTGACCCTCAAAACAGGTGTTGTCCTCCCCCGGAAACGATGATAAACACGATTTGTATGTTTAATGTTAATATATTATACCATTATGATCAATGTTAACGTTATTGTCACACAATAATAGTGTGACTCAACCTATGCAAAATCCCTTTACAGACTATTTAAGATCGATAGCCCATCTTGATGCCGAAAGTATTTCAATGATTGAGGAAAGGACCAGAGAAGTGTTTTTTCCAAAAGGCCATATCATTTCAGCGGCAGGAACTGTCAGCCGTAATGCATATTTTCTGATTGAAGGCGAAGCGAGGTCTTTTTATACTAATTTTTCTGGAAAAACAATTACCTGGACCTTCCACTTCAACCGTCCGGTCAGTAATATTAAAAACCTGCTGATCGTCGATTACAAGAGTTTTCTGAATGGTCAGCCGGCCTCTCTGACAAATGAAACACTTTCTGACATCAGGGCGATTCAAATCCGTAAGTCAGATCTCGACTATACACTGGAACACTCCCTGCTATGTGAACGTGCGATGAGAAAAGTTAGTGATCAATCTTTTATTGT
Organism: Pedobacter sp. MC2016-15; assembly: GCF_026239695.1. Taxonomy (GTDB): domain Bacteria; phylum Bacteroidota; class Bacteroidia; order Sphingobacteriales; family Sphingobacteriaceae; genus Pedobacter. The sequence goes on from NZ_JAPIVS010000008.1 coordinate 91,912, forward strand.
AGCGTATGACCGCGCGTTTACGTTACTCACTATGTCTGCTACGGAACGTTATCAGAAGATGCTGCAAGAAGAACCTCATTTGTTGGAGATGTTTTCTAACCAGTATATTGCTTCTTATCTAGGGATAACTCCGCAATCGATGAGTAGAATCAGGAGAAACTATATCTCGTAGAAATATTAAAAAGTATGTTATAGACAATATTTATTACCAAATGTTCATCTTATTCCGGAAGCAATTTCGGAAATTTGAAATACACTGTGGCACCCAGATTCATAAAAAACAAAACATAGCTATGCTTCCATTCCTTGATTTTTTTGGAAAACCAAAAGTAAACCTTACAAGCAGTATCAGGAAATCTTACCATTGGCGTATCAAACAATTAGATCATCTTGAACGAATGCTTCTGGAGAACAAGAATGCTTTGTGTGATGCCATAAGAAAAGATTCTCAGGTGCCTGCCTCAGAAGCTGTCTGTGAAATCAGTGCTCCGCTTGCGATCATTGAGTTCACCCGCTCACAGCTCAGGGAATGGGTAGCGCCGTCAGAAGTGAAAGCTGATTGTCCCTGTGAGCTTTATGATTTGTCCCTGAGAGACACCTCTGATAGCTCATTGATCCTGTTACTCAATCCCGCGATTACTGCCATATCAGCTGGCAACACCGTTGTGTTTAAGGCTGATCTGGAGACTCCCGCTACTAACGCTATACTTGATGATCTGCTTCCTCTGTATTTTGAACCTGCAGATGTAGCTATTATACAAATTGCTAAAACCTTTTAAATGGTCAATAAAGTAGTTTTAACAGTCTGAATGGGCTTTCAGAGATTTAATTTGGGCTTCTGCCCAAAATATATTATTATTACTTGATGCGTAATTCACTCACTTTTCTTGCTCTGATCATATTATTCGGGGCGCCTGTTTATGCCCAAACCCAACATCAGAATAGTGGCTGGCTGTTCTTACTTAATAATACTAAAATCACAGATAAATGGGGTGCTTATCTGGATGTACAGGTAAGGTCTGCCGATGACTGGGCCAATGTCAGAAATTTTCTATTCAGGCCCGGGATCACGTATTATGCTAATGGAAAAAATGAATTGACTCTGGGTTATTTGTTAAATCAAACATTTACCCATATGGATGGAGCTGCAGATAATGTACTGACGGAACATAGAATCTGGGAGCAATATGTTTATAAACACAAAGCCGCAACTACTATTATTGCTCAGCACCGTTTCCGCCTTGAACAGAGATTTATAGAGCGGGCAGGTAGCGATCAGCTTTTTGCACAGCGCTTCCGTTATTTCGCAAGGTTTATTATCCCCCTGAAGAAAGGTGCTAAAAACTTTGAGGAAGGACTTTTTGTAGCTTTACAGAATGAACTTTTCTTCAATGTTCAGCATAAGAATGAGCTGAACGGCAGTTTATTTGATCAGAACAGGGCATATGCTGCTGCCGGTTATCGTTTGAACAAAAACTTTGATATTGAGGCTGGCTATCTTAACCAGTCAATAAAAGGGCTGAACAACAATACCAGTAATAATGTTGTTCAGCTCGCTTTATATACTAAATTCTAAGCTTCAAGCCATTTGCGGGCATTTACGAATGCCGCAATCCATGGTGTAACTTCGTCATTGCGATCTTCAGGATAATTTGCCCAGTTCCACTGGAAGATTGATCGTTCAATGTGTGGCATAATCACCAGGTGTCTTCCGGTAGTATCGCACATCATCGCAGTATTGTAATCTGATCCATTTGGATTTGCAGGGTAACTTTCATATCCATATTTACCGACAATCTGATATTGATCTTCTGCATAAGGTAAACTGAATTTTCCTTCGCCATGTGAAATCCAAACCCCCAGTGTAGTACCTGCAAGCTCTGAGAGCATCACAGAATTATTTTCCTGGATAGTTACAGAAGTGAACCCACTCTCATGTTTATGGCTGTCATTGTGCAGCATCTTCGGTTTTTCTTCATGGTCCTTATTGATAAGTCCTAGCTCTACAAATAACTGGCAACCGTTACAGATACCGATAGATAAGGTGTCTTCACGTTTAAAGAAGTTCTCCAGGGTCAATTTGGCCTTTTCATTGTAAAGGAAGGCTCCGGCCCAACCTTTGGCAGATCCTAAAACATCGGAATTGGAGAATCCTCCAACAGCACCGATGAACTGGATATCTTCCAGCGTTTCCCTGCCTGAGATCAGATCTGTCATGTGTACATCTTTCACATCAAAACCCGCAAGATACATCGCATTGGCAAGTTCCCTTTCAGAGTTACTTCCCTTCTCGCGGATTACCGCGGCTTTTGGTCTTGGTTTTGAAGGATCAATTACTGGTTTTTTTCCGTCAAAAGATAGAGGGAAAGTATATTCCAGTATGTGATTTTTATAGTTATCATAACGTTCCTTCGCTTTTACAGCTCCGCTTTGTTTCTGATCCAGCAGGTATGACGTCCTGGCCCATACATCACGCAGATGATCGATATCAAAGCTCAGGCTGCCTGCATTGTCTTTCAGTTCCAGAGTAGCTGTATCAGTAACCGTCCCTATCTTGTGGAACGGTACCTGATTAGCTGCAAAAATTTCTTCAGCAGATGCATCGGCCTGGAACACAATTCCGATATTCTCGGCAAATAGTTTTGCGATCGTATCCTGATCACCCAATGCACTGAGGTCAATTGAAGCTCCCAGGTTGCGGTCGGCAAAACAAAGTTCCAGCAGGGTCGTAATTAAACCTCCACTGCCAATATCATGACCGGCTTGTATTTTACCGGCTTTAATCAGTTCCTGTATTGTATTAAATGTGGTTTTGAACTGTGCAGCATTAACAACATCAGGGGTTTCTTCACCAATCTTATTCAGGATCTGTGCAAATGAAGATCCGCCTAATTTATAAGTGTCGCCTGATAAGTTGATATAATAGATAGCTCCGCCTGATTTTTTCAGGACAGGCTCAATTACACCTGTGATATCGTCGCAATGACCAGCGGCAGAAATAATAACAGTTCCCGGAGAGATTACCTCTTCGTTTTTATATTTCTGTTTCATGGACAGTGAATCTTTACCTGTCGGTATATTGATTCCCAGGCTGATAGCAAATTCTGAACAGGCCTTTACTGCCGCATATAAACGGGCATCTTCACCTTCATTTTTGCAGGCCCACATCCAGTTGGCAGAAAGAGATACACTCTCCAAACTATCTTTCAAAGGCGCCCAAACCAGGTTAGATAAAGATTCAGCAATAGCATTACGGCTTCCTGCTGCAGGATCAATCAATGCCGACAGCGGAGCATGGCCAATGGAAGTAGCAATACCATCTTTTCCCTGGAAGTCAAGTGCCATTACACCACAGTTATTTAAGGGTAGTTGCAGCGGACCAGCACATTGCTGTTTGGCCACGCGTCCACCCACACAGCGGTCAACCTTATTCGTTAACCAGTCTTTGCTTCCTACAGCTTCCAGCTGCAGCAGCTGTTCCAGGTAAGCATCAATCTTTGCCAGTTCATAAGTCACTGGCGCATATTTTCTTTCTATGGTTTTATCCTGCATGATCACCTTAGGTGAACTGCCAAACATATCGTCCATTTTAAGGTCCATCGGTTTGGCTCCGGTCGTGGCAGATTCAAAAGTAAATCGGTGATCACCGGTCACTTCACCAACCGTATACATTGGGGCACGCTCACGGTCTGCAATTTTCTGTAAGGTATCAAGGTGTTCTTTGCCAATCACCAGACCCATGCGCTCCTGAGATTCGTTTCCGATAATCTCTTTGGCAGAAAGGGTAGGGTCACCTACAGGCAGTTTATCAAGATCTATCTTGCCACCGGTTTCTTCAACCAATTCAGAAAGACAATTCAAGTGACCACCTGCACCGTGATCATGGATGGAAACGATCGTGTTGTTATCACTTTCCACCATTCCGCGGACAGCGTTGGCAACACGTTTTTGCATTTCGGGATTTGAACGCTGAATGGCATTCAGTTCGATCCCCGAACCCATTGCCCCGGTATCTGCAGAAGAAACTGCGGCACCGCCCATTCCGATTCTATAATTTTCTCCGCCAAGAACAACAATTTTGTCATCCACAGCAGGTGTCGCTTTTTTTGCCTGGTCAGCCTTGCCATATCCTATACCGCCGGCCTGCATGATGACCTTGTCGAAACCCAGTTTCCTGGCATCTTCTTCATGCTCGAAAGTAAGCAATGAACCTGTAATCAGCGGCTGCCCAAATTTATTACCAAAATCAGAAGCCCCATTCGAAGCTTTGATGAGGATATCCATAGGCGTCTGGTATAACCATTTCCTTTCGGTCATCGCTTGTTCCCATGGACGGTTTTCTTCCAGCCTTGAGAATGAAGTCATGTATACTGCTGTCCCCGCTAATGGCAGGGAACCCTGACCACCCGCAAGCCTGTCGCGAATTTCCCCGCCTGATCCTGTAGCAGCACCGTTGAAAGGTTCTACTGTGGTAGGGAAATTATGTGTTTCTGCTTTCAGTGAAATAACAGATTCAAAGTCTTTAATCTCGTAATATTCTGGTACATCAGCACGTTTCGGTGCAAACTGCTGTACCGTTGGACCTTTTACAAAGGCTACATTATCTTTATAGGCAGAAACAATCCCGTTAGGATTAGCTTCAGAAGTTTTACGGATCATCTTAAACAGTGATACCGGCTGTTCTTCACCATCAATTACGAAAGTACCATTGAAAATTTTGTGGCGGCAATGCTCAGAATTGACCTGCGAAAAGCCGAAGACTTCAGAATCTGTCAGTTTTCTGTCCAGTTTTACTGCAAGGTCATTTAAATAATCGATTTCCACATCACTAAGTGAAAGCCCTTCCTCCTGGTTGTAGGCGGCGATGTCAGCAATCTCAAGAATATGCTCAGGCTGAATGCTGATCGTGTATAAGTCCTGGTTCAGCTCCGTGTATTTCTGCGAGAGCATCGGATCGAAATCGTTATCATCTGCATCTACTTTTGTAAACTCCTCAATCCTTACGATGCCATGGATGTCCATATTTTGAGTGATCTCCACTGCATTGGTACTCCAGGGAGTAATCATTGCAGCACGGGGGCCGGTGAAAAAGTCTGTCAGAACAGATTCTTTGTTCAACTGGGCACCGCCGAAAAGCCAGCTTAATTTTGAAATATCAGACGAGGTGAGGGTTCGTTCTATTTGTACAGCAAAAACAGTATTGCTCTCGTTGGAGAAGAAATAAATCATGATTTTATTTTATGCCGCAAAGGTAAGTTAAAATTACGAATGCCCCAACTCTTCTATATCGTTGCTGTCCTGCTCTTCATCAGTATCTTTCTCAATAATTAACGTACCTGAAGTGGGCACCGGGCGATTTGAGCCGGTACCAGTAGTATCAGGCAGATCTTCTGAACTACCATCCTGTACCAGTTTATCCAGTTGTGATGTCGGATTTACGTCTTCCTGATTGTGCAGTTTATCTGAATTTTTCTCTTCCATAATCTTCGTTTTTTAAAATAAACAGCCCAGTGACTGTTCTGTTTCAAAAAAATGGCAGGGGATAACGTATGGAGGTGCCGCAAGACTACTTTTTGACAGTGATCGTCCTGCCTGTAACTAAATGAAATGTATATATCTTATGGAATCCGTCGTCAGTAGTTTCGATGCTTTCCACCAAACCTGTCTTACTAAATGTATCAGTAACCATGCTGCCTTCTTTAACATCATCTAGTATACTGCCTGGAGTTTCGCTATTTAATCTGATCATAATATGGATGCTTAAAGCATAGTTATAAAGGTAAGAAATTGTGAACAACCTGGGCAAAACTAAAAGGTCGATTTTGCGTTTTCCCCAAAAAATTATGGCTAACTATCTACTTTATTTCATTACAAAATTTAGTCAAATGCCATAGTGTTCAGCAAGTTGTTTTGAAAGACATTACAGTCATTAACGTTATTGACAATGACTGGGGGCAATAGTTAACAACATGTGTTGATAACCCCGACTTATCCACATTAAATTCCTCAAAAAATTTATATATCATTTATTTTTAGTGAGTTATGTCTAAGTATAAGTTTCTCTTTTTTTGTTTACTATTTTCTAGATCTTCGCAATCCCCAAAAGGGAAGGAAGAATTTTTTAGACGATAATCAACAATATAATTATGCAGAATACTTGTACTACAGTGTGGAATAACTCACTCCAAACTATCAAAGCGAACATTCCGAATCAGAGTTACAGAACCTGGTTTGAACCGATCTCTGCTTTGAAGCTGGAAGGAAATGTTTTGACTGTACAAGTGCCAAGCTTATTTTTTTATGAGTGGCTGGAAGAACACTATGTTGGTCTTTTGCGCAAAACTGTAAAACAGCAGTTAGGAGAAGACGGACGTTTGGAATATAACATTGTAGTTGATAACAAATCATCCAACAGTGGTTCTCCCTATACTGCCAAGATGCCATCGGCAGGTAACACTGCATCACCAAATCCTCAATCTCCGGCGGTACCAACTGCTGCAGCGGCGGGCAAAGACATCAGAAATCCTTTTGTCATTCCCGGTGCAAAAAGAATGAACGTTGACCCTCAGCTGAATTTCAATTACACTCTGGAAAACTATGTAGAGGGAGATTGCAACCGTCTGGCACGTTCTGCAGGATTTGCTGTGGCAGCCAAACCGGGAGCAACATCATTCAATCCGCTGATGATCTATGGAGCTGTAGGATTGGGTAAAACCCATTTGGCACAAGCTATTGGCAACGAAATTAAGCGTACTCATCCTGAAAAGCTTGTGATTTTTGTATCATGCGAGAAATTCTGCCAGCAGTTTGTAGAGTCATTGAAAAACAATACCATCAATGATTTTGTAAACTTCTATCAGGCAATGGATGTAATTATCATGGATGATGTCCACAATTTCGCTGGAAAAGAAAAAACGCAGGATATCTTTTTCCATATATTCAACCATCTGCACCAGTCGGGCAAACAGATCATCATCACTTCAGATAAGGCACCAAAAGACCTTTCAGGTTTAGAAGAAAGATTACTAAGCCGTTTTAAATGGGGCTTGTCTGCGGATCTTCAGATCCCTGATCTGGAAACCCGTATTGCAATCCTGAAAAAGAAAATGTTTGCTGATGGTATTGATCTGGCATCAGATGTAGTGGAGTACGTAGCACATAATATTGACAATAATGTACGTGAGCTGGAAGGGGCAATGGTATCCCTGCTTGCCCAGTCGACACTAAATAAAAAAGATATTGATCTGCCCCTGGCAAAGTCGATGTTAAAAAACTTCATTAAAAATACCTCCAAAGAAGTTTCCATGGATTTCATCCAGAAGCTTGTGTGCGAGTACTTTGAAGTGCCGGTAAATCTGGTGAACTCACCAACGCGTAAACGTGAAGTGGTACAGGCGAGACAAATCTCGATGTACCTCTCCAAAAGTATGACCAAGTCATCGCTGAAAAGCATTGGGGCATATCACGGTGGACGTGATCACTCTACAGTGATTTATGCCTGCCAGACAGTAGATGACCTGATGGGTACTGATAAAAAATTCAAAGGGTACGTAAATGATATCCAGAAGAAACTACAAATGAACTAATCATTTAATAGGTCAGGTTCAGATAATTTACATGAACATTTTCAATCATATACAGGTAGAAGACACTAAGTATATGATTGACTTCATTTTCAATTTCTGTTTTAAGATCATGGTTATAAAGATCGATCTGTAAAATGGGAACATTATCTTTGAATTTCATATACAGTCTGTAGGGCATAATCCTGCCTTTCAGGGTTATCGTTTGTTCTGAGACAGACTCGATCAGCACAGGACAGATGAGCGCAATTTTGTTGGCCAGGGCATTTAAATCAATCGTATTCATGGCGGTAGATTTTAATAATGAATAATGTCTGTACCAATATCTTTTTATGGACAAATGTTTGATGACTCAAAAAGTTGAACAAATTGAACGATGTCTGTTTTAACTTATTATTTTAAAAAGAGACCATGAAAGAACATGAGAATAAGTTTCTTTACGGAATTGATTTTGGCACTACTAACTCTGCACTGTCAATTTACGACGACGAAAAAAAAGAAATCATCAGCACCATTACGGTTCCTTCCCTTATTTACTTTCAGTACGAACAAGGAGGCGCGGACTCCCTTGGTTATGTGATCGGTGAACACGCAGTAACCTCTTATCTTAAAGAGGGAATGAGAGGTCGTTTTATCAAATCTATCAAACAGATCCTCTCCAGAAGCAGTTTTATCGAAACAAGTATCCATAATAAAAGATATACGGCTTCTGATCTCGTTACGCTCATTCTCAAAGACCTAAAGGCAAAAGCAGATGAGATTATTGGATATGATTGCAAAAAAGCTATCATTGGCAGGCCAGTATTTTTTGACGATGATAGCACGGCGAAAGATACCCTTGCGCAAACACGGCTGAGCAAGGCTGCTGAAAATGCAGGTTTCTCGGAAGTACGTTTCCAATTTGAACCCATCGGTGCCGCTTTTGCCTATGAAAGAACGATCAGTAAAAAGGAAAAGGTGCTGGTAGCCGATCTTGGTGGAGGTACCACAGACTTTACCTATCTGACATTGGATCCCGAAAAGGCGGGGAACAAAGACAGAAAAGGTGATATGATTGCCAGCGGTGGTATCTACATCGGCGGTGATAGCTTTGATTCGGCATTTATGTGGGATAGGGGAACACCGCATTTCGGCAAAAATACCCTTTATGAAGCCACACCAGGCAAGGTGCTGACCGTCCCAATTTCTCTGTTTGCCAATATCTGTACATGGGACCAGATGAACTTTTTTAATAGCCTCCGGATTAAAAGAGATATGGAAGACTATTATCATTATTCCAAAAAAGATAAGAAATTCAAAAACTTGCTCACACTTATTGATCATAACCTGGGTTATTCTGTTTTCCAGTCTATCGAAAAGACTAAAATTGAACTTTCCGAACAGGAAAAATCACAGTTTTCCTATTCCAATATGGAAATAGAGATTGATGAAGAGATTTCTATTGCACAATATGAAGCGATCATTGAAAAGGATATCAGGAAGATTAGTATTTATTTGGATGAATTTATGGTGAAGAATCATATCAAAGCAGAAGATATTGACAGTCTGTTTCTCACCGGCGGAACCTCGTTGGTTGCTTCGGTACAAAATCTTTTCCGTACCAGGTTTCCCCATGTTCCTGTAAATTCCGGGGATAACTTCACAAGCGTTGCCAGGGGGCTTGCCTTAAGTGGCTATTTGTTCGCAAATGAGTAATTATGTTGTATTTTTATCGCTGATCCTGATAAGATTTTTATATGAAGAAGTTTTTTCCAGTTGCCGTTATTTACGCGCTCAGCCTGCTTTCTGTTTCTTACGCCCAGTCTCCCTGGATTAAATTAAAGGAAGAGCTGGTTTTCAATAACCCACCATTTAAGCAATGCCATGCTTCTACGATGGTGGAGATCGCTCCGGGAAAGGTTTTGCTGTCTTGTTTTGGCGGATCGGCCGAAGGAAAGAAAGATGTAGATATCTGGCTGTCATCAATTGATGATCAGGGTATCAGCAGTCCTCAGGATGTGGCCAATGGAATTGTTAGTGATACTTTAAGGTTCCCTGCCTGGAACCCTGTCCTCTTCAAAAGCAATACCGGAAAGCTCTTCCTTTTTTACAAGGTTGGTCCTAATCCAAGAGAATGGTGGGGCATGCTTAAAACGTCTGATAACGACGGACAAAGCTGGTCGCCCGCCAGTCGCCTTCCTGAGGGAATACTGGGGCCGATAAAGAATAAACCTGTGCAACTGGCCGATGGCACTATCTTATCTCCATCCAGTGTTGAAGTAAACGAAAACCGCTGGACAGCCCATATGGAGAAGTCGGCCGACGATGGAAAGACCTGGAAGCTTATTCCGGTAGATCCAGATTCAAAATTTGATGTGATACAGCCCAGCGTACTCTTTTACGGAAAAAATAAGTTGCAGATCCTGTGCAGGAGCAAACAGGGCAGCGTGGTGCAGGCCTGGTCCGCCGATGGTGGCAACACCTGGGGCAAGCTTAGCAAAACATCGCTCTTAAACCCTAATTCAGGAACTGATGCAGTGACACTCAAAGATGGTACACAGCTGATTGTTTACAATCCTGATGTACCTGGCAAAGATTGGTTTAACGGTAGAGGCAAGCTGAGGGTTGCCAGTTCTAAAGATGGTAAAACATGGAAAGATGTGGTTGTCCTTGAAAATGGTACTAAAGAAGAATTTAGTTATCCGGCCATCATCCAGACCAGGGACGGACTGGTGCATATTACTTATACGTACGACAGGAAGAATGTCAAACATATCGTGCTCAAAAAAGGGTAATGATATCTTTGAATCCCTAAATTTTAAAGAATTATAGTTGTGAGAGCACTCGATTTTAATAACAAGTGGGTTTTAGTAACCGGAGCATCTTCTGGTCTGGGATATGAAATGGCTCAGCAGCTTGCCCATCAGCATCATGCTAACCTGATTATCGCTGCCAGGCGTGCTGATAAACTGCATCAGCTCAAAGCTGATCTGGAACACGATGCCAATGTTCAGGTTAAAGTAATTGTGGCAGACCTTTCGGTTCCTGAAGATGTGGAACGTCTTATCTCCGGGTGTTTAAATGGTCAGGAGCTTTATGCTGCAGTACTGAATGCCGGAATTACACATTTCGGTCCTCATGCTGAGCTATCCCAACATGCTTTTGAACTGCTTGTTCAAACCAATGTGATCAGTGTGGTTCGTCTTACCGGAGAACTGGTTAAACACTTTGAGCAGACAAGATCGGAGGGGGGCATCATGATAGTTTCCAGTATGGCCGGTATATTTCCCGTGCCTTATCAGGCGGCATATTCGGGTACAAAATCATTCTTAATCGGCTTTGCCAATGCCCTTGCACATGAGATCCAGAGCCGGGTGCTATCTCTTACCATCTTCGCTCCGGGAGGAATTGTGACCGAAATGACGGCAACTGAGCAGTTCAACGATTTACAAAGTTGGCTTATGCCGGTACGCCAGGCAGCAAAAGAGGGGATATATGCACTAAAAACCAGGAAATTCAACTACGTACCCGGCGCCATAAACAGAGTAGGCAATGTATTCATGAAGCTTCTGCCAAAAAAAATGATCATCAGCATCCTGGCAAAAACCTACCAGCGATCACTTTCAAAAGTAAATAAGAAGGGGAAAATTCAGTAATATCCCCATATTTGGGCGTTGTACCTCCTGTTCATAAACCTCACCTTTGATTCAAAGACAAAGATTTATGGCTACGTGGAAACTCGATACTGATCACAGTTCAGTGATGTTCAGTACAAAAGATTTAATGCTCACAACGATTACAGGATACTTCACAGCATATCAGGCAGAAGTACATACAAAGGGCGATGATATTACAGCAGATCCATTGGTAGATTTCAGTGCTGAAATCAATTCTATACATACCAATCAGCCCCAGCGTGATCAACACCTGCTTTCTGCAGATTTTTTTGATGCCGCAAACTTTCCTCAGATCAGTTTCAAGGCAAGGTCTATGGAACAAATCAATATCATAAAAAATCCCTTTCCTATTGGTCCTTATCAAAAAAGTTATGACCTGGAGGGCGATCTGACAGTCAGAGGTATTACAAAACCGGTTAGTTTTAGAGTAGAACATCAGGGTAAGATAAGCGATCAGCACAACCGTACTGTTGCCGGATTTACCCTCAGTGGGAAAATCTCCAGAACGGAGTTTGGCATGACATGGGGAGAGAAGACCGCTGCTGGAAAGGCAATAATAGGTGATGAAGTACGCATTCATTGCAGTCTGCAGTTTATCCTGTATATTTGACCCATTATGGGTTACGCAAAAGAAAGAGGAAAGCTTGAGAATATATTAACCAGGCTTGTAGGTGTCAATATTTACAATGAAAAAAGTCTGGGCATTCTTCATGATTGCCATGAGAAATATTCACATACGGTGAGAATATTGAAGAATAAGCAGCCTGAGATCTTTATTGAGCTATACAATAATGAATTGCAGGAAGTAAAAGAAGGGAAGAAAGCTGTCAGGGAAGATGACGCTATCGAAGACCGTCAGAATAACTTTCTTGCTTATAAAGATGCGATTATTCGTGCCACAGAAAAAACGATTCAAGCAACCCTTGAGGCTTAGTCAATAACAGGAAATTCTGGGTTTCCTGTTTATATTTTCTTCACATTAAATTTCCTCTTAGGGCCGCAATAGTTCAGACAGGATTCTTCCAGTTTAAGTACTCCACGTTTTACGAGCGTAAAATCTGTTACCCAGCTGTTGATCAATGCTGTGCGTACCGCCGAGCCAATGCTGGTGGTGGCGGATGTAGTTAGTGACCCGGGATGTGACCTTCTGATATACAGGAACTCGTCGATGTTTTGTATAGTATCCAGTTTGAAGTAGCAGTAATACAGGAATTTTGTGTCATTTGCAAAAATCCGATCCTCTGAGAGTTTCTGGCAGGCATAGAAAATTCCCCGTGCAACTGCCGATGAAGGATGTAACAAGGCATGTGCAGGTCCGTTCTTCAAAGCGCTGACCACATCTTTTGGATAACGCACAGCCTGTACAGTTCTTTTAAAATAATCCATTTTGATTTCATGAGAGCCGCAAAGCGGGATACTATGATTATTCATGTAGGTGGAAAGTCGTTCAAACCTGTCTGCACATGAGATATCATCAGAATCCTGGAAAAACAGGATATCAGCATCTCCCTGATCTGCCAGCCAGTTTCGGATAATATATGGGCCCACTGGATTTGGACTAAAGGCATAATAGGAAATATAAGGATACTGATTTTTAATCGTCATTAGCTCTTTGAACATGGGCTGATCAGCACCCAAGTATACATTGATATTTTCTGTGTCAGCCAAAAACTTCAGTAAATCTTTGAGATATGCCAGGTTTCCCCGGTGCGGAATCACCACATCACAGTGGTTTGAGGATGAAACCTCAGTGATCCCTGTTGGCAACTGCCGTACCAGCACCCTGTTTATTGCTGTATTACCCAGAGTATCCAATAGTTCAAAGAGCAGATTGCCCTTACGAATTATACCAGAGTTCTGTCTTCTGATCAGCTCACGGAAATGGACAAAGGTACAACTGAATGAATAGATATATTCATCCATGCTTACCTGATACTGTGGTGCCGCCTTTCTTTGAGTCAGCAGAATAAATGTATGTAGTTGTTGTTCATAAATAGCCTCCAGCGATTTCCTCAGTTCATCCATATCGGGCTGAAAAATATCAAGAGGCGGATCAAATTTCAGGCATATGATATAATCAAAATCCTGGTCGAGAAATTCAAAACTCAAAAACATCATTTCATAATGCATCACCAGTCCTTTCTTTTTCCAGGCTATAAAATGATAATGTGTATAATCATTGATAAGTCTCATAGTTGCTTGGTTTAGGGGTTGATAAACGTCTATGAGTCAGAGCATCAGACAGGGCTCTTCTCTGATGAGCTCAGATGCTTTCTGAAGGCAAGCCTGCTTCCTCCCATTTTCCTCCAGCTTTAGCACATGAGCGTATTCGTCTGCTGGAAATAACATATGTTCTGTCAGGTGTCTGATCTGATTTCCCCTGAACATCTTTTCCGCATCGGGCTGTAGTTCTTTTGGAGAAATGATATAATATAGGTGTGCAAATTGTGCAACCTGCATATAACTGATCAGTTTAATCATTAAAAAATCTGTTTTTTCACCCAGGTAGATATATAAAGCTGCTACAGTTCCTTTTCCCTGCTGAAGTGCCAGGATGTGATTTTCTTTGAATATAGAAAGGTAGTAGGAGAGCTCTTCCATATATGGAGCCTTTGTGACCAGATTATGGTCGACAGTGGTGATAGCCAGGTCATATTTATTTTTAAAGTATGCATTCAGCAATGCACAGAGGATGGGACCACAAAAGCTCTCCTCAAAGTATCCGCTGGTCTGAAAGCCTGCATGGTACTGTGGATGAAATCCGGTAAAATTGGCCTCTATGACATAGTATTTTCCTCTGTGAGTAAGGGCAATGTCCCATCCGATCAAAGTACCTTCTAAAAGCGATGCGGGCAATTTTTCCAGCATCAGCTCAACAAACTCTTGTGTGCCATCAAAATCCCCCTTTTCTGCCTGTCCGCTAATCATCAGCGTCATGCCATACAGCACATCCTGACCAAAGCTATGTACCCTGAACTCCTTTTTCAGCTTTAGTTTTTTCTGTATGATCCATTTCTCATTGCCTGCTGATTGCTCTTCATGCTCATTCAGAATATGCTCAATTTCTGAGGTCCTGTCAAAGCTTTTAGTCCTGCCTGAGCCAAAACCGAGGGTTGCTTTGATAAAAAAACCTGAGCCTATGAGTTTCCTGATCCTAGGCACCCATTGGTCTTGTTTCAGCATTCGGCTCAGCCCCAGGGTTAGTGGCATGCAGCCCGGAACATAATGACTGAACAAGAGATATTGCACAAATTTATTTTCAGGCCGCCATTTGAAGATATGGTGTTCATCAATCTTTAATTGTCGCAACATTGCTCTCACAGTAAATGCGCCCAGCCATCCCGATAAGTTTGATAACAGCACCGGGTCGCTATTAAGTTTGAAGCTTTTTATCACTCTTCTCCTTGGCGCCCTCACAACCGCCTTGTCTATATCACGTAACAATTCTTTCAAATCATCATCTTTCTGCGTCATTTTCCTATGGATTTATACTTGCCCGATCTTCAATTTACTTACAATAGCTGGCTGATCAGAACTCATAAGCAACAAAAGTCCGGAGCCTGTTTTTATTGGGTAATCTGTCACTTTAACCAGCTTCTATATTTTGTAAATTCAATAGAATTCCCTTTCCATAGCCCCCGTGAAAAGGGAGATGGCAATTCTAAAATCTTTAAAAATGAACCTTCTCAACAAAAAGAAAAGCAATATCCTATCTGTAACCTACCAGTTACTACGCGAGATAAATGTGAATGTGAATCCGGAGACCCTGTTAAAAAAAATGGAATCGCACCCGGAATATCCTGGTTTACTGACTATTTGCGACTGCCTTAAAATTTTTAAAGTGGACAATCATGTTTACCGTATAGAAAGGGAGAATTACAATCACCTGGATCTGCCCTTTCCATTTATCTCACATACCTCAAAGGAAGGCGGCTCCTTTTTTCTGGTCCACGGACTAAAGAATGGCTCTTTCAGGATTTCTGATGAAAAAATAAGAAATGCAAGCGTCAGAAAGGAAGACTTTTTTGCTTCATGGGAGGGCTTGGTCCTGTATGCTAAATCCAATGGAGAAAGTGGAGAACCGGGTTACCTGCAGCATTATATCCAATTCTCGCTTCATAGAATTGCTGCTCCGGCTTTTCTCACCCTGCTCGTAACCATGTTTATCGTCATATTCCGGCTTCATCCTTTTAGTCTGGCTATCCTGGCTTTATGTATAATTAAACTTTCCGGTGCTGTAATCAGCATGCTGCTCATCGCGCAGGGATTCAGCAGTAGTCCTTCATGGGTAAAAAATGTCTGTGGCAAACACGGAAAAAACGATTGCAATGCGCTTCTTCAAACGCGCGCTGCACATATTACGCCCTGGTTCAGCTGGGCAGAGGCAGGATTGTTCTATTTTTCAGGAACCTTTCTCAACATACTTCTTCTTCCATCCCTGGCCCCGTTGCTGTTCTGGATAAATGTTTTTGCCCTGCCATACATGGTGTACTCACTGGTGTATCAATACAGGATAAAAAAATGGTGTATCCTCTGTTGTAGTGTACAGGCATTGCTACTACTGGAGTATGTTTCATTTAATTTCATCCCCGGCCGCTTCGAGATGGGTGCCCTCAGTTCGTTTAACCTGTTAGTCCCTTCTATTTTATGTTTCCTCTTCCCGGTAGTTACCTGGGGAATGATCAAACCACTGCTTCAGGAAAATTCCATGCTAAAAACTACGGGCTGGCAACTCAAACAATTCAAGTACAACAGCGAATTGTTTACACTGGGACTGATGAACCAGCAGCACTATGAGGCGGGCGATGAGCTTAAACCCATTGTACTCGGAAATCCGAATGCTGAAATTGTCATCACTCTTGTCAGTAACCCCTATTGCAGCCCCTGTACTGAAGTCCATCACTTCTTTGACCAGTGGATGCGGGAGCGTGACGACCTACAGTTGAAAATTCTGATGCTCGCCAGTGGCGATACAATGCAAATCAGGACTGCCGAACATATGATCGCACTGGGTTTATTAAAAGATAAAAAGCTGATTGCCCAGTCTTTGAATCATTGGTATAATCAGTGTGATAAGGTATATGATCAATGGCAGAAAAAGTATCCTGTGCTGATCACAGAAAATATAAGAACTACCTTCCGGAAGCAGCAGCAATGGTGCGAGAACGCGGGAATCAACTTTACTCCGGCCATTTTAATAAACGGTCATCTCCTTCCAGAGCCTTATGAGGTCGAAGACCTGAAATATCTGATCAGTTAAAGCTGTTGCTATTGAAATATTTTCCCTTCTATTACCAGTCTTACCCCATGGATTGCGGACCAACATGCCTCAGGATGATTGCTGCCTGTTTCGGTAAAAGTTTTGATCCTGCAATGCTGAAGCACATGTCCAGGATCAGCGTTGAAGGTTCCTCTATGCTGGACCTTATGAACGCTGCCGGCAAACTGCAGCTCTCCTCTAGAGGCTTTGAGGTTACTACTGCACAGCTATCTGAGACAGTTTTACCAGCCATTCTCCATTGGGACCAGCAACATTTTGTGGTGTTGTTCAAAATCAAAAAACAAACGTATTATATTGCAGACCCTGCTATCGGTGTCATCAAATTTTGTCGTTCCGCTTTTTTAAAGCACTGGCAGAATCCTGGAAGTATTCACCCTGCGACAGGCTTTATCCTTACTTTCTCTCTGAAGGTCTGAGGCAAATTTATGGGTAATATGACATCTGATACACTCTGAATAATTCATAGTTTTATGGATAGAATTTAACTACTTATGCATAAGCTATCGTGCACAATTTTTATAGAGTATTGATTTAAATATGATATTATGGAAGCGTATGAAATTACTTTAGGGACTATTCTAAGTAGGAAAGAACTCAGGGCAATTAGAGGTGGCGGTTCCGTTACTCCTCCAGGTACTCCAACCGGAGGAAATATTGGTCCTTTTAAATGTTGTATTACAGGGACGAATACCTGTAGCCAGTGTGTAACCTGTACTCCAAGTTGTACCTGTGGTCCGGGAGCAACACTTGTAGCCTGTTAAGGTGATCTTCCGATGTAAAGTTATCCTACAAAGGCAGGCATTAATTGAAGATATGCCTGCTTTTTTTATGCCGGATTAGCATCCAGGCATTGGATACCTGAGCAGGAAATCTTATCTTACAGCACAGGAGCTTGAAGATAAGATTTATCCCACCCAATCAGAATCATAATGTTGAAGAAATTTGCCGCTACTATCATTTTAGGACTATCTTTTATTGGCAGCCATGCACAGACCACCAGACTGATCGTCAGGGCCCAGGCCAAAGACGCAAAGTTCATTGGTACAGGAATCGGAGGAGCCTTTGTGACCGTCCGGGATCACCTTACCGGCGAAATCCTTGCTAAAGGTCTCACTGCCGGCACTTCGGGAAATACGGATCTCATGATGAAAGGAAAAGTAAGGAGGGGACTTCCCGTTATTGATACGACTACCGCTAAGTTCGAAGCTAACATTCCGCTTTCTGAGCCAACATTTGTCGATGTTGAGGCTGTGGCACCGCTTACCAGAAGAAATGCCGCTGTTAAATCCACTACGCAGATATGGCTGATACCGGGTAAAGATATCCTCGGTGAAGGGATCCTGTTGGAATTTCCAGGTTTTATCCTCGATGTATTATCGCCTACCACTCATGAGTTCATTAAACTGGAGGAGCTAAAGGGGAATCTGAAATTTAAGGCCAGCCTGACAATGATGTGCGGCTGCACGATCACCAAAGGCGGCATCTGGGATGCGGATGGAATTGAAGTTAAGGCAATTGTGAAGAAAGAAGGTCTGCGGATTACAGAAGTTCCAATGAAGATTAGCCCGGTAGCAAATATTTTTGAAGGTAATCTGAAAATGGAAACAAAAGGAAATTATGAACTGACGATCTATGCTTATGATGCCAGGACCGGCAATACGGGTCTTGATAAAATCAACTTTGTGATCCAGTAATCTGCTGGCTGGAACACAAAGTTTATTTATTTAATGGTACTTCTTAAACCTGGTAGTTAATATACCTTTCCTCAAAGCTGCCGTCAGCATAAAGATCTAACAGTCCGTAACCAGGTGCAGTTTCCCGGCGGTTGCCCTTCCACCATGCTCCACTTACCGCACCGTCGCAGATGTAGGTGACATTGTTATACACCACTTTATCACGCATATGTATATGCCCGCTCAGGCACAGCTTTACATTGGGATGCTGATAAAACAGTTTGATAATTTTCGAGGTATCTGTATGCATATCGCCACCCAGCATTGTCCATTTGTTGACGATATCATCTTCAATCATCAGCGTGGCCGTTAATATAGGAATGTGTGATAGAATCAGTACAGGAGTGTTTGGATCAGTAGCTTCAAGTTCCTTTTTCAGCCATTCAAACTGCTCATCACCCAGCTTACCGATATACCAGGTTTGATCGATATCCAGGTGCACACTGTCCAGCACGATAAATTTCCATCCACCCTGCTGAAAAGTATAATAAGGTTTCTGCAGCTGAAGCTGGTTCAGCGAATATTCTTTGCCATAGAAAGTATGCCCTTTACTGTTCTCATTCCACCAAATGTCATGGTTTCCCAGGCAATATTTTACAGGAATGCTGCATTCTGATTTGATAATATCATGTGTAAGTTTCCACTGATCATTGATGGTGCTCAGGTTCTCCTTGTTCATATCAAAAACCACATCACCACCGTTCAGGATCAGGTCAACTTTGGGAGATTGCTGCTGAACATGGTGCAGGCATTTTACGTAATGCCCCGGAGCACCAAGGTCATTTTTCAGGTGCACATCCGTCAGGTGGGCAATGCGTAGTACAGGTTTTGTTGCTGCAAATAAACTGCCGGTTGGCAGGGCTGTGCTCAGCGCTAATCCGCCAATGCTTTTGAGTACGGTTCTTCTATTCATCAGAATATAATTACATCATGTGCCAGCAAAATTATAGAGATTAATC
Source organism: Pedobacter sp. MC2016-15 (assembly GCF_026239695.1). Lineage (GTDB taxonomy): Bacteria > Bacteroidota > Bacteroidia > Sphingobacteriales > Sphingobacteriaceae > Pedobacter. The sequence continues at coordinate 111,124 of NZ_JAPIVS010000008.1, forward strand.
ATGAGAATGCAGGCAAGTATGTTAACAAAATATTAATTAGTTAAACAGGAAAGCCCGGGCGGAATATGAATAAAAATTCATTAAGCCATTTAGTTATAATGATCTTTTTAAAAGATAAGATCAGGCATCAGACGAGGCATTGAACGTTACAACAAAGTTATTATGACCTTCACAACAAAGTATCAACTGTCTAGTCTGTATACCTTTGATTCATACTAAAATGTAATAAATATGAAAAAGGTATGGTTTATCACAGGAAGTTCCAGCGGACTTGGAAGAACCCTGACAGAGGCAGCTTTAGCAGCAGGCAATATAGTAGCTGCTACAGCGCGTAACCCCAAAAATAATGATGATCTTGCTCAGCGCTATCCTGAACAGCTTTACGCTATTCAGCTTGATGTAACTTCAGCAGCGCAGATCCAAAAAGCAGTTAAAGATGTAATTGCACGTTTCGGCAGGATCGATGTGCTGGTCAACAATGCCGGCTTCGCTGTGGCAGGTGCGGCAGAGGCATTTACAGAAGCCGAGGTACGTGAACAGTTCGAAGTCAACCTATTGACACCGGTGGAAATCTGCAGAGCGATATTGCCTTATATGAGAAAGGCAGGGTCTGGCAGAATCCTCAACATCAGCTCAGTGGGAGGGAGGGCGGCCAGTGCAGGCATCTCCATCTATCAAAGTGCTAAGTTTGGTCTCGGCGGTTTCAGTGAAGCCCTTGCCAATGAAACTGCAGAGCTTGGCATCAGGGTTACCTCTGTTGAGCCGGGTGGCATGCCTACCAATTGGGCAGGATCTTCGATGTCCTTTGCTACTTCAGTTGAAGGTTATGAAAACACAGTAGACACCCGTATAGCGGCCTTAAAAAACAATGAGTTTAAAGCAGGAAGTGAGCTGAGCAAAGTGGCATCTGTAATCCTGCACCTTGCAGACCACCCGGAACCGCCCCTGCATCTGGTTTTGGGCAGCGATGCACTCGCACATCTGGAAAATGTAGATAAGATCAGACAAGAGCAGCAGCAAATATGGCTGAATGTTTCTACATCCACGGATGTGTTAAATTCCTGAAGAATAACCGCCCGGTGCCATAAGCCGGGCGTAATTTGATATCTTTACTTCAACCAATACTACAGCCGAATCATGGATAGCCCAATACATCATCATTACAATCAGATCACGTATTCATGTTATTCTGATCGCTCCAGAGCAGGAGAAACGTTTGTTGCCGATCATGTTTTCAGCTTTCAGATCAGTGGAACAGTGGAACTAAAAAATGATGTCTCTATCGATGTTTTTACGGCCGGCAGTTTCAGGCTGACTACCAGAAACCAACTGATCAAATTCTATAAAGAGCCTGGCGAAGACGGTGAATATAAAAACATATCTGTGGTTTTCGATCAGAAAACTCTTAGAGAGATAAGTGAGGAGTTTGGTTATGCCGCTCAAAAACTCAGTGAGGCTCAAGTCGTAGTTCCTCTGCCTGGCCACAAACTACTGATCAGTTATGTTCAATCCCTACAACCCTATGATGATTTATTAAGGGAAGAAAATTTTAGTTTACGCGCGCTTAAAATTAAAGAGCTGATCCTTCTGCTGCTCAGAATAAAACCAGATCTGGCACACATATTATTCGACTTTTCTGAGCCAGGTAAAATCGATCTGGAAAAGTTTATGAACCTGAATTTTCATTTCAACGTTCCTCTGGAGCGATTTGCTTACCTGACCGGGCGCAGCTTATCTACTTTTAAAAGGGATTTTGAGAAGGTGTTTCTTGTCCGCCCCGGTAAGTGGTTAAAGGAAAAGCGTTTGAAAGAAGCGTATTACCTGATCAGGGAAAAAGGTGCCTTACCCTCCAAAATTTATGCTGAGGTAGGTTTTGAAGACCTTTCACATTTTTCTTTTGCCTTCAAAAAGATGTTTGGTGTTGGCCCATCACGTGCCGCAGAAATACAGAATATCAGAAAAGATTTCAAACAGGATCAATAGGTTTGTAATTACAGTGTCTACTTTCATCAGCAGGGCTGAAATTCGCGACTGCTGCTTGTGAATTACACTCATGGGTGTTACCAAATTGAACGTCAACCCAAATTATTTCCTACTTTGGTAAAAAATTGACATTTGAAATATCTCTGCCTGACTTTACTGATTGCCATCACATTCTTCTCCTGCAGAAAAGGTACCGAGAAACAAAATAAAGAAGATAATCCTTATTACAATATGGCTTTTGATTACCGGGAAAAGGGTATGTCTGATAGTGCCTACCTGTATTTTACAAAAGCCAAAGATTTATTTCTCGAAAAAAAGGACAGCCTCGGTGCAGGAAAATGTCTGGTAAATATGAGTATGATCGGCATTGACAAAGGTGATTATTTTGGGGCACAGGAAATGTCGCTGAGTGCTCTTCAATACTTTGACGAGCAAAAAAAGGAACAGTTTGCCTATATCAGTTCTAATTATAATAACCTGGGAAATAGTAGTAAGTCTATCAGTGATTTTGAACGTGCAATCAAATTTTATAACCTTTCTATCAAATTTTCCGTAGATTCTATCTCCACTCTGGTTAACCACAATAACAAGGCTGTTGTCTACAAGGAAATGAAGGATTATCCTTCAGCTATCAAAATTTATGATTCTATCATTCATAAAACCGGCGGCAATCAAATTGAATATGCGAGAATCTTAAATAATAGAGCTTATACCAAATGGCTGCAGAACCCGGCTTATCATGTAATTCCGGAATATCTAAAAGCATTGCATATTCGTGAGCTGAATAAAAATTTGTGGGGGCAAAATGCCAGTTACACTCATCTCGCAGAATTTTATGGCAATAAAAATCTTGATTCTGCTTTATTCTATGCTAATCGGCGTTATCAGGTGGCTACTGTGATCCGCAGTCCGGATGATCAGTTGAGTGCCCTCACGGATCTTATCAAATTCAGTCCGGCAACTCAAGCCAAAATTTATTTCATCAAACATCATCATCTGAACGACAGCCTGCAAACGGCGCGCTGGAATAACAAAAACCAGTTTGCACTCATTAGGTATGAAACAGAGAAACACAAGGCCGATGCCCTGAAAGCTCAAAGAGAAAATGATCAGAAGAGGAGTAGGTTGCAAATTGTATATTTTATTGTCTTCGCTCTGATCATGAGTCTGTTATCTGTCTATTTATGGTTCAGGAAGCGTAACCGCTTATTGCAGCAGGAAAAGGAACTGGAGGTGAAAAATACGGAGCTGAGGTACGTAAAAAAGATTCACGACAGAGTAGCGAATAAGGTTTATCATCTGATGTCTGAAGTTGAAAACACACCAGGCATCAACAGGAATCTTATCGTAGATAAGCTCGAAGCGTTGTATGATATCTCAAGAGATATTTCGTACGATAGTCCAGAACCCACAACTGAAGGGAGAACTGCTGCGGAGATCTCGGCAATGCTCCAGTCTTATTCTTCCGCATCTACAGAGGTGCTGATTGTCGGCAACGAAGAAGAAATCTGGGAGGGTATCCCTGAAATATCAAAAACAGAGCTGTTCCTTGTCATGCAGGAACTGATGACCAATATGAAAAAACATAGCAGGGCACAGCGCGTCGTCATTAAATTTCAGCGCAATGATAACTGTATAACCGTTCTGTATGCAGATAACGGAGTAGGATTGAATAACGCTGCCAAAAGGAATGGGCTGCAGAATACGGAAAACCGTATAAATCATATTCGCGGTACTATTACTTTTGAAAGTATACTTGAGGAAGGTCTGGAGATCAATATTTCTTTTCCTGCCAACTAACAAAATCCAGAAACATGTTCAAAAAAGTACTCATTGCAGAAGATCACGAACACGCTAATATTTCGGTAAGAAAAACGCTTGAAGATTTAGGTGTTCCCCAAAAGGATTTCAGATTTTACTGTGATGATGCATTCGAATTGATACAGGCAGGTGTACGTTTAGGTTTGCCGTACGACTTACTCATTACTGATCTTTCTTTTGATGAAGATCACAATGTGCAGAAAATCTCAGGAGGGAAAGAGCTCATCCGGGCTGCGCGTGCGGTCCAGCCAGACCTGAAAGTGATTGTCTTTTCCCTGGAAAATAACATTGGTTTGGTGGATGAGTTGTTCGATGATATTCAGGTTGATGCCTATGTGCGCAAAGCACGATATGATGCCATTGATCTCAAACGTGCTGTTGAGGCAGTATTTAACAACAAGAAGTACCGTTCTGCTGATCTGATGCACCAAAGAAAAACAGAACACTCATATGATTTCAAAACTGTCGATATTGCCATCATTACGCTGTTATGCAATGGAACGGCGCAGAAAAATATTCCGGCATATCTGCAGCTAGAAAATATCAAACCTTCAGGGCTGAGCAGTGTTGAGAAGCGTCTTAATTCTATCAAAACATCCTTAAATATATCCAGTAATGAGCAGCTCATTGCTTACTGTAAAGACAATAAGATTATCTGATACATTTACGGCAACCCGTAAGAAATGCTTGTTTTTCGCTGATACTTTTGTGGAATAACTGGTCGAATGAGTTCGTTGTGGAGTATGAAAATCTTTAAATTAATAACCCTGCTTGCCGTAGTTGCAATGCTACTTTTGATATGGTGGTGGATCTACATTGCGATCACTGAAGATGTGATGGAAGTTCACCGTACGCATTTCGGCTATCCTTTCTAAGATAAATCTGCTTCCGCATAAAAATTATTTACAAATCGATGCTCTCATATTGGTGTGTAATTGTTTCTGCCTTCCATCCCTTCAGATGGCCTTTTAAAGGAAATCTGGAGGGACAAGAGGTAGCTTCTGCCGTTTACAGTCACACATTCTTATGCCTCAATTACAAAAGCTTTTAACACATCCAGCTTGCCGTCGCGTAATTTCCAGACATCACAATAGGAGTAGTGTTTCAGCTCTCCTTCTTCATTTTTCATACTGATTTTGCCAAGAGCAGTCACAAAGTTGCCCTCTGCAATGATCTCCTCAATATCAAATTTTGGAGGTTCCACATAGGCTTTTTTCATATATTCCCTTACTGCTTCTTTTCCATGGAGGCTTTGTTCACCTACGAAAGTCCAAACGGTATCTTCAGTGCAGTAAGCAAGAAAACCCTCATTATCGCCTGTGGTTACCGCTGCATTCGCTTTTTCAAGGATTGATTTGTTATTCACGCTCATAAAAAAATGATTTGATTTCTGTGTTATGTTCTTATATAAACCAACATTAACCAGCAATTGTTGGAGCATTGTGTCAATACTGCTTTGGAATATTTCTCCTACTAACTTTGTAGTATATTTTATTAATTGATATATTTACCCCGAAGGCAAACCAAAAGCCCTATACATTAACGCAGAGAGGAGGAATTTCAAGACTTTATACTATTATCATTTTATACCAGGTTGATCCCTGATATCAATTTACAGAAACAGGTCACAATTGGCGTTGGCGCCTGTTTCAACTCACGAATTAAAACAAACTAGATATGACCCCTTTTTACTATGCCGGCTGGTTATCCAACCCGCGTGCACATGCTATATCAAAAAAATTACGACAGCATCTGCTCCAGTTATTACTGCTCAGCCTGCCCTTCGCTGCAGGAGCTCAACAAACATCCAATACTACGCTGACAGGTACAGTGGTAGATTCCAAGACAAAAGAAACACTTATCGGCGCCGTTGTCCATATTCAGGGAACAACCCACGAGGTTTCTACAGACAGGGAGGGGAAATTCAACTTCGTTACCGGACAAAAATTCCCTTATACACTCGTTGTCAGCTTTATCGGTTATGAAAAGACAACAGTGGTTGTCAATGAAAGTCCTGCGGTTATCAGTCTTAAGGAAAGTGCAAACCAACTCAATGATGTCGTGGTGGTAGGTTATGGCACACAGAAGAAAACAAGCCTAACCAGTGCAGTAAGCAGCATCAGCGGCAACACGCTGGTGCAGCGCCCGGTATCCAATGTGCAGCAATCCCTTCAGGGACTGGCACCAGGAGTGACAGTGCTCGACAGGGGAGGGTCTCCAGGCAGATCAAACGCTACCATCCGTGTCCGCGGTATCACTACCTTCAATATCAACAGCAGCAATACCGGTGGATACGATCTCGGTAAGAACGATGCGCTGGTGATCGTTGATGGTATTGAGCAGAAACTCGCAGATATCAATCCTGATGATATTGATAATGTATCTGTACTTAAGGATGCTGCTTCAACGGCGATCTATGGTTCAAGGGCCACCAACGGTGTAATTCTGATCACTACCAAACGTGCAAAAGAGAACAGACTCACTATCAATTATAACTATTACTACGCCTCACAGTCGGCCATCAATAAGCCGGAAATGATGGGGCTTGAAGCCTACATGAGGATGCAGCAGGCCGCATATACCAATGCCGGTGCCGCACTGCCAGCCAGGTTTACAGAAGAATCTGTAAATACCTGGATCAATGCTACCGACCGTGAGAAGTATCCGCTGCCCAACGTCTGGTTTGATAGGGTTCTCAAATCTGCACCCATGCAAAACCACAGTCTTTCCATTGCCGGTGGCGATGACAAGATCAAAGCGCGTTTAAGCACACGCTATATGACGCAGGACGGTATTGCGGCAAATTTCAAGAGCGAGATCAAGGAGGTAAAACTGAATACGGATTACAATGCCGCAAAGATCCTCAAATTCACGGGCGACCTTAACTACCGTAGCAACTACTCCACCAATCCTACAGTAGATCCTTTCAATAACCTCTTCCACGGTTCCCTCTGGGCGGTGCCCAAATATGCCGATGGTACCTACGGCCTCAGTACACAAGGAAACAACCCGCTCATGTTTGCCGAGATAGGTGGTCTCACTACACAGTACGATGATAACCTGGTTGCAAACCTCAAAGCGGAGCTGGAAGTACTTCCGGGATTAAAGATCTCCACCCAATATGGTGGAAGGATTCAGAATATTGAGCAGAAGAAGTTCACGAATGCTTATTCGAATACTGATAAAAATACGAATATCACGAAAACCGTCGCCAACAACAACCTTACAGAATTGCGCAATACGCTGCGTGAGTTTACCTGGAATAACCTGATTACCTATGATAAGAATATTGATAAACATAGCTTCCGGGGACTGTTGGGGCATTCAGAAATATCCAATTCTGTAACCTACCTCACGGCTTACCGCGAACGTTTTTACAATAATGATGTGAATTCTATCGGTCAGGGCGCTAACGATGGTACCAAGAGTAATTCGGGTTACGACGCTAAATTCGGACTGCGCTCGTTTTTCGGAAGACTCAACTACAGCTATGACAACAAATACCTGTTCGAAGCGAATGGCAGATATGATGGCTCATCAAAGTTTACGGGCGACAAGCGCTATGGTTTCTTCCCTTCCTTCTCTGCGGGATGGCGTGTCTCACAGGAAGAATTCTGGAAAGGCCTGAGCAACACAATAAACGATTTCAAGATCCGGGGATCATGGGGTAAAACCGGAAACCAGTCGGTAGATCTGTACAGCTATTACTCAGCAGTAACGCTTACTACTTACACCTTCGGGGGTGTCTCTGTACCCGGATACCGGCAGTCTACCCTGGCTAACACAGATCTGGGCTGGGAATCTACTACGCAGCTCGATCTGGGGCTTGATGCAACCTTCCTCAGCAACCGCCTGAGCTTCACAGCAGATTACTACCGCAAGGTTACCAATGATATTCTCCTGAATCTGGGCATACCGGCAACAGTAGGACTTGCAGCGCCGCCACAGAATGCCGGATCGGTGGAGAACAAAGGTTTTGAGTTTAACCTGGGCTACCGTGGGGGTAATGGCGACTTCAAATATAATCTCAACGGTAATTTCGCAATCAACAACAACAAGGTGCTTGATCTCAAAGGTACCGGTCCATATATCACGGGATCAGATATCGATCCGAGATATATCATCGCCACCGGCAGACCAGTAAATACGCTTTGGGGGTATAAAACCGACGGACTTTTCCAAACGCAGGCAGAAGTAGACAGCTATCCTACCTATGCAGCGAACTCCAAACCGGGAGATGTGAAGTATGTAGACCTCAATGGGGATGGCAAGATTGATGCGAATGATATGACAACCATAGGAAACCCTTTCCCTAAATATACTTTTGGCTTCAGCTCTGATTTTTCCTATAAGGGCTTCGACCTGAATTTCCTGTTCCAGGGTGCTGCAAATGTGGATACGAGGCTCGCCGGAGCACTCGCCGAGATGGGCAACCAGGAAGGTTTTACCTCAGCAGTATATACCAACAACTACTGGACACCAACAAACACTGATGCCAGGTTCCCGCGTCCGCTCAAGTTTGACCTGAGGAATGTGGCTACGTCAGACAGACAGATTATCGACGGATCCTACCTGAGACTCAAGAATGTGCAGCTCGGCTACAGTTTGCCAAAAGAAGTATTTTCAAAGCTTAAGCTCAGCCGTGTCAGGGTATACGTTTCTGCCACCAACCTGCTTACTTTCTCCAAGCTGAACGAATGGAAACTTGATCCCGAAGTAGAATCAGGCAGGGCTACATACTATCCGCAAACCGCTTTATATACCGCAGGTATCAATGTACAGTTTTAACGCAAACCCCCAATAATCACACGTCATGAAATCATTCATACATAAATATACAATTGCAGTCCTGATGCTGATCGCAGCGTCTTCCTGCCGCAAAGACCTGCTGGAACCACTGCCCAACGACAGGGTATCAGAAAACATTTTCTGGAATACCGAAAACGATGCATTACTGGCTACAAACGCTTTGTACACCAGTCTCGACAGTACCAATGTATTCACATGGGATGCGCTCAGCGATATCGCTCATACCAATCAGAATTTTGATACGCAGGCGTTCATCGAATTGGGTACTAATGATATCTCCAATGCCAAGGTTTACAATGAATGGGCGCTGGCCTACAGGGGTATCCGTGCTACGAATTATTTCCTGGAAAACGTTGACAAAGTAAAAACTACCAACACAGCGCTGATCAACCGCTACAAAGGCGAAGCCAGGGTTCTTCGCGCTTATCAGTATATCAAACTCGCAGGTTTCTATGGTGATGTACCGCTGGTTACCAAAACTTTAACCATTGCTGAAGCTCAGCAGCTCACACGTACTCCGCTTGCGGCAGTGTATGACTTTATTGATAAGGAACTATCAGAAGCCAGTGCCCTGCTGCCGGCAAGTTATGGCGCTTCCGATAAAGGGCGCATCACTTCGGGAGCAGCCTGGGCACTCAAAGCCAGGGCCGATCTATGGGCGGGTCGTTACCAGCTTGCTCTGGATGCTACCAACCAGGTGAAAGGCTATAATTTATATACTTCTTATCAGAACCTCTTTCAGTATGTTGCTGAGAACAATTCGGAGGTTATTCTCGACAAGCAGTTCCTCAAGGATACGTATCCCCATGGGGTGTTTGCACTGCTGGCTCCCTACAGTCAGCGGAACTCCCAAAGTTATTATGTGCCGACAAAAGCACTGGTTGACTCTTATGAAACTGCGGCCGGAAAGTCTATCGCTGAAGCAGGCAGCGGCTTCGATCCCGCACGTCCGTATGACAACAGAGACCCCCGGTTACGCTTCTCGGTATATGTTGACGGCGATGTTTTGCCAAGTGGTACAGTCTTTAAACCCGCCCCAAACAGTGGTACGGCTGATGCAGTAGGCAGCACGTATATTGCTTCAACTACAGGATACAATATCAAAAAATATATCAATGCAGAAGATTTCGCCAATCCCGCTAACAGTGGTATCAATATCATCCTGTTGCGTTATGCCGAAGTGCTGCTCACCAAAGCTGAAGCTAAAATTGAGCTCAACCAGCTGGATGCTGAAGTATACAACGCCATCAATATAGTGCGCAACGGCAGGGCGGATGTTAAACTTCCCTCAATTCCTGCCGGACTAACACAGGATCAACTGAGGCAGATCGTACGCCATGAGCGCAGCGTAGAGCTCGCCTTTGAAGGGCTCCATCTTTTTGATATCAGGCGCTGGAAAACTGCAGAAACGGTAATGACAGGCCCTGTAAATGGGATCACTTACAGGGATGCAGGCGGCAACCTCGCAACGGTACAGGTGGTATCTTTCAATCGTGTATTTAACAGATCCAGAGATTATCTGTGGCCAATTCCGCAAAAAGAAACCGATCTTAATCCCAACCTTAAACAAAATCCAAACTGGTAATGACAGATAGTTATATTTTCAGAAAAGCGATGCAGAGTCTGCTGCCAATCGCAGTTGTGTTATCATTTTCCCCGCAGTTATATGCCCAGCAAGTGAAAAGCCAGAAAAGCAAGGAGCAGCGTCCTAATATCATTTTCGTGCTTGCAGATGATATGGGCTATTCAGATCTGAGCTGCTATGGTAACCCGGTGATCAAAACTCCTTTTCTCGACAAAATGGCGGCAAAGGGCATTAGAGAAACCAACTATGTGGTGTCTAGCCCCAGTTGTACACCTTCACGTGCTTCGCTGCTGACTGGCCGTTATGCTTCAAGGATCAACCTTCCAAGTCCGATTTCTCCGGGCTCACCACTGGGTATGCCCGACCAGGAGGTGACTATTGCAGAGATGCTTAAGGGTGCAGGCTATCGCACAGCGATGATCGGCAAGTGGCACCTCGGCGACCATACAGATTTTCACCATCCTACAGCGCAGGGCTTCGACTCGTATTACGGCCTGCTCTACAGTCATGATTATCGCCCCCCATATGTGCCTACGGATACTACCATCAAGATCTTCAGAAACCGAACACCGGAAGTAATCAAACCGGCAGATTCTTCGCTGGTAGATCTGTATACCAACGAAGCGGTAAAGTATATCAAAACCCAGAAGAAGGGAAGTCCCTTCTTTCTCTACCTGGCCCACAATATGCCACACTTGCCCGTGGCCATTGCCTCCTCTAAAAAGTATAAGGGCAAATCTGAGGGCGGCCACCTTGGCGATGTTGTAGAGCAGCTCGATGCAAGTCTGGCAGAAATATGGACAGAACTGGAAAAACAAGGTCTTGCAGACAATACGATCTTTATGTTCTCCAGTGACAACGGTCCCTGGATAGAATATCCGGCAAGGATGGAAGGTGACGGCATTACGCACCGCTGGGATGCGGGTACTGCCGGAGTATTCAGGGGCAGTAAGGGTTTGTCCTACGAGGGCGGGGTCAGAGAGCCTTTTATTGTCTACTGGAAAGACCATACGCCTGTGGGAGCAACTTTAACCAGCATGGTCAGCAACCTGGATGTGCTACCTACACTGGCAGAGTGGGCAAATGTGCCGCTGCCAAAGGGAAGGACGCTCGACGGACAGTCAGTTTCTACTCTGCTACTGGGTAAAGAAACGAAGCCAAAGCACCGTGAGATCTACTACGTGAACAATGGCATCTGTGAAGCTGTGCGTCAGGGCGACTGGAAGTATCGCGAAATCAAAGCCAGCAATACCAATGCCGGTATCAATGCAACTTCGCAAGGTAACAAAACAGAGCTTTTTAATTTAGCTTTTGATCCCTCGGAGCGTAGTAACGTCATCGAAGATTATCCTGAACTACATAAAGAGCTGAAAGTATTATTTGATAAATTTCCCGGTAAAACCGAAAACTAGAATATGAAAATACCTGCTGATTTTTCTAAACCCGTATTTGCAAGAGCAATGCTCATTTTTATCATGTGTATGCTTTGCGGTGCGGGCAGCTTTGCCCAGCGAGGACCTAATATCATTTACATCTATGCCGACGATCTCGGTTATGGAGAGCTGGGCTCCTACGGGCAGAAAAAAATCAAAACACCATATCTCGATCAGATGGCCAAAGAGGGGATGCGCTTTACACAGCATTACACAAGTACACCTGTTTGCGCACCTGCGCGATGTATGCTGCTCACTGGCCGCCATGGGGGGCATTCCTATATCCGCGGCAACTACGAGTTTGGTGGTTTCAGCGATGCGACCGAGGGAGGGCAGATGCCGCTCCCCGAAGGGACATTTACCATTGGCCACCTGCTGCAAAATGCAGGTTACACTACGGCTGCGATAGGCAAATGGGGGCTTGGCATGAGCAGTAACACCGGCAACCCCAACACGCAGGGGTTCGACTACTTTTACGGGTATCTCGACCAGAAGCAGGCACATAACCATTTTCCCACGCACCTCTGGGAAAATGGTAAATGGGATACGCTGGACAATGCAGGAATCTTTGTACACCGCAAACCGGATCTGAAGAACCCCTTCGACTATTATATCGGTAAAGACTACTCGATAGACAGGATGTCTGTTAAAGCACAGGAATTCATACGCAGCAATAAAGACAAGCCTTTTTTCCTGTACCTGCCTTTCACCGTTCCTCACCTTTCACTGCAAGCTCCCGAATCCGTGGTTAAACCTTATCAGGATCAATTCAACGACACTCCTTACCTTGGCCAAAAGGGCTACGCTGCCGCAAAATATCCCCGCGCTACCTACGCAGGGATGATCACTTATATGGATCAGCAAATCGGAAAGATTTTCCAGCTGCTGAAAGATCTGGGCCTTGATGAAAACACCATCGTGATGTTCTCAAGCGACAACGGGGCGACATTTGATACAGGTGGTGCCGATACGCAATTCTTTAACAGTGTTGCTGGCCTTCGTGGCAAGAAACAGGACCTCTATGAAGGGGGAATCCGGGAACCCTTTATTGTACGCTGGCCGGGCAAAGTCCCTGCGGACAAAGTCAGCGACCTCGTTTCCGTGCAGTTTGATATGATGTCTACCTTTGCTGATCTGATCGGAGTGAAGGCTCCGGCCAATGATGGCCTATCGCTGCTGCCCACCCTGACAGGAAAATCCGGACAGCAGCAGCATGAGTATATTTACTTTGAGTTTCCGGAAAAAGGTGGTCAGGTAGCGATCAGATTTGGAAACTGGAAGGGTGTGAAATCTAATATGAAAACTGACAGCGCTGCCACATGGGAGCTGTACGACCTGCTGAAAGATCCTTCAGAAAAAAAGAACATTGCTTCCGCACACCCCGATCTTATTTTACGCTTTGATGGTATTGTAAAGAAGGAACACCGTCAGGCGCAGATCCATGAATGGGAGTTTATCGATCCGAAGTTTTAGATTTTACCCACCGCAACGCGGCCTCCATAGGTTCCTGTGATTTTGAAAAGGCCGTATTGTGCCCCAATTCCGGAAAGAACTTCAGGTCATAGTGCTTGCCCTCAGCTTTGAGTACATTGAGCTTCGCTATCGATAAAGCTACAGGAACCTGTACATCCCTGCCCCCAAAAATCCAGAATCCGGGCACTGAGATGTTAAGGAGCGCCTCCTGCGGGTCTGTGGCGGTAAACTGGTAGCGGTCGGCATCATTCAGAACATGCTCCCGAACCTCATCCTCAGTATGCGTATCCCAGAATTTGGGATTACTTTTCGTATAAAACTGAAAGCGTAATTGTTCCAGTGTTGTCACCACTGCTCCGCTAAAAATCACCATGAAACGCAGTGACGAATCATTCTGAGCCGCGAGGGGGATGATCCAGCCCGCCTGACTAAAACCCATTAGCCCCATCGGCAGCCGGGCTTCTTTCAGAAATGTCTTTAAAATGCCACAGGCAGCATTCACATCCGAAGCCAGCAGCCTGAGATTGGCAGCATCGATGTTATTTGTGCCAACTTCAGGTCCGGCATACACTCCGCCAGATTTCCCTACACCACGTTTATCGTAGGTCAAAACTGCAATTCCCCTGCCTGCCAAATGCTCTGCCAGCTGCAGCATCCTCGTCTCCTGGCCGGAACCGTGAACAAGCACTATTGCGGCAAAGGGACGCTGAGGTTTAAAGATGGTACCTGCCAGCGTCACCCCGGAACTGCTAAAACGCACAGAATCTATGCTTAAGCTGATTGTTGTTTGTCCCGATACACTGTAGCCTGCAAAGGAGAGCAGTAAGATTAAAAAAGGTTTCATAATTTGAAATATGCTATTCCCTAAACATAGCACAAAAGCAATCTTGCAAATTATAAATGTGACGGAACAGCGGAAATATGTGATGAAGTCACGGATTTATTTTACTACCGTTGCTTCAAGCTCCACGTTCAGTGTTTCATTCAGGCCCACTACTTCCAAAAGTGTAACAGCCTGTTTCATTCCATGTTTTGCTACAAAAGCTTTGAAGACATCAAAACAGTTGTTGATAAATTCTTCAGACGATGTTGAATATACAGTTAGTCGCACGATATTGCCACAGTCATAACCTGCCTGGCTAACCACTGTCTCCAGGTTTTCAATTGCCAGTGCCAGTTGCGTGCGCATGTCAGCATTGCTGGATGTACCATCAGGATGAACTGCCGCCTGACCAGCAACATATAGCGTTCCTTCGGTGTTTTTCACTTCTACGGCCTGTACGTAACTCAGTTGATCTTGCCAGGTCCATGGATTAATTATTGTCTTTTTCATGATATTCTTATTTTTTGTATAACAAAGTTGAAGAATATATATCGCAGGGGACTGTGATATTAATCACAATCGGAAGATTGCAGTTTGTATAGCTTTATTGTTTACATTCTCTTTGGCTCTGCAGATAGTCCTGCAGCCTTCCTCAGTCTTGCCATCGACCAGCACCACCAGGCAGACTGCTCGCCGTTGCCCGCATCTTTGGTTTTCCATACGGCCGATTTCATCTTCGCAAGATCCTGGTCACTGATCCTGTTGGAAAGCGTATATCCATTTCCCTCCAGCCAGCCCCCTTCCATATAAACAGGTTTGCTGGCATTCACCAGTTTTATTACTTCTAAAATCTCAGCAATTCTCTCATATCCTTTTTCTGATCTTGCAAAATCGATTTCCCAGGCCATGCCTTTGCCAATGATCTCATTCGAGATTGTACTGTCAGGATAGCCATCTGTAGGCATCCAGGTTAATCCATTGCTTTTCTTCAGAAAGGTTTTTTCCATAACTTTCACCGTATTGCGCATCACCTCATGATCTGCGCCTTCCCATCCTGCAGCAATCGGAGAGAGGGTCACCCAACCCAACCCATAATACGGAATCCCGCCATTAGAGTTGGGGAGCAGCATTTCGACATATGTTGGTATTCCAAAGTGATTCGTCACCAGGTGTTTGTTGATGCCTGCGGAAAGTATTGCCAGCTTTTTATGCCAGTCGCTGGCCAGGGCCGTGGATTTTCGTCTTTCCGCAACCTTCGCCATATCTTTCAGGGCAGCGCCGGTGAAACTCTGTGTCAGCAGGTCCCAGGTATCCCACATTCTGCTTTCTTTTGAATGTTCAAAAGCAATATTCCGCACCAGTCCGGGTTCTATCGACCAGCTGCCATACTGGAAAAAAGTGCGGTCGCAGGTACGGGCCATAATGGCGCTCACCTGCGGCCAGGTATCATCTTCAAATTTTGTATGGCCCCTTTTAAGTGCGAGCCGCGCCCAGGCAAGGATTACATGTGCCTGCCCGTCAATCTGATGCTGGTCGTCAACAATCGTATACTTCTTTTGATCTTTTCCTATTACTCTGGGAATCCGCTCCATGCCGTTTTCCTTTATTGCATTCAGCACACAGCTGATGTTGAGTTCCGCCTCCCTGTACCGGCCAGTCTCGATAAACAGGGATACCAGTGCTCCGGTAGTTCTCGGGAACATACCTTCATAGGCACCGGTAAGGGATTCAGGCAGAAAGCCATCACTTTGCATCCTGTCTAAAAGACTATAATATGTTTTAGCGTACAGTTTTTCAAAGTATGGTGATTCCAGGATCGCTTTGATATCTGATTGATCAGTAGCTGACACCAATGACGTATCCTTAGAAGGGTGAACTGTAGCTGTAAATCCTTTGTGACTGACGAGCAGAATTAAAAAGATAACTGATAATTTTTTGATCATAATATAACGTATTGTCTGCCTTAATAATTTGGCAGAAAATACGATTAATTATTTATGCTAAGGCTTAAGATCATCCGGTTTTTCCTCCATATATCTGTCTGCCCTTTCCTGCCACTCTTCTTCCTCAGTTTTATGCCCTGAGTCAGGATCATCAACTGAATTCTTGGCAAAGTCAATATCACGGTTTGATGGACGGGTAGGATCTTCTGGTACTTCCTTCCACTCTTCTTCCTGAGTTTTCTGAGTTGAGGCGATGTTGTCTTGCTCAGAAACAGCATGACCTTCAGTGCTTTCTTCCAGCAATTCTATCAATGCCTTTGCTGCGGGGGCGGCAGATAAAGGGTTTTGTCCAGTGATTAGCAGTCCGTCAGTTTCTACATGAGAAAGGAAAGGTACCAGCGCTGTCTTCACTTCTGCACCCAGTTCTTCCAGTTTAGACTGCAGTAAGTACGGTACATGACCGCTGCGGCCTACCATTGTTTCTTCGGTATCGCTAAATGCGCTAACCACTTTTCCCTGTAAAAACCCTGGTCTTTGTGTGTTTGCACTGATCAATGCTGCCGGGCCATGGCATACGGCAGCCACAGGCTTCCCTGCATCCAGAAAATCCAGGATCAGAATTCCGCTGTCATTATCTTTGGCAAGATCCCAGATAGGACCATGCCCACCTGGATAAAATACGGCATCATAATCTGCAGCATTCATCTGGTTCAGCGGTGTGGTATGGGAGAACATGGATTTTGCGGGCTCATCTTGCTGGTACCTGCGGTTAGAGGCAGTAATGTTTTCAGTGAGTTCACTCATCGGGTCAACCGGAGGCCTGCCACCTTTAGGACTCGCCAGAGTTACTGAATAACCCGCATCGATAAATTCATAATATGGATCAGTAAATTCACCCAGCCAAACGCCGGTCTTACCATCAGTATTTTCCATCTCGCTGTGCGAAGTCAGCACCATTAATATCTTTTTCATAGGTAGGTATTTAATTGGTATCAAATGTTAACAACGCTATGCGGCTTTAGTTCAGGAAAGTTGAAATTACCCTCAAGGTAGGTCATGATCAGTAAAATATGAAGACTGGAGGAAAGCAATTATGTAATATTAATTATCTTCAGTTATTAAAGCTGTCAATAATCATCTGATAGTGATCAAAAACAACATTATGGAACGCAGAGAATTTATCAAAAATGGCGCTATCACCGCTGCAGGACTGATCATACTTCCAACAGGCAGCCTCTTTGCTGCTACAGACAGCGGAAAAGTTAAACTCGGCTACATTGGCGTAGGTGCACGCGGCATGAGCCACATTGCCGAAGGACTGCTCAGGGATGATGTAGAGATCGTTGCCATCTGCGATACACAGGAGAGTTCGCTGAGGATCTGCCGTGACTTCATAAAGAAAAAGGGACGCCCTGCGGCGAAAGAATATACCGGTGGAACCGATGCCTACAAAAAGCTGCTGGATCGCAAGGATATTGATGCAGTGATTATCGCTACCCCATGGCAGTTCCACAAGGATCAGTCGGTAGATGCCATGAAGGCAGGTAAATACGTAGGCTGTGAAGTGATCGCCGGACTGACAGTAGAGGATCACTGGGATATTGTTAATACCTCTGAAAAAACGGGAATCCCTTACATGACCCTGGAAAATGTATGCTATCGCAGGGATGTCATGGCTGCGCTCAACATGGTCAGACAAGGGCTCTTCGGCGAGTTACTCCATCTTGAAGGTGGGTACCAGCACGATCTGAGGAAAGTATTGTTTAACAACGGTAAGGATTACTATGGAGGAGGGGTGGAGTTTGGTCCCAAGGCCATCAGTGAAGCACAATGGAGAACGCAGTTCAATATCGATCAGGATGGAGATTTATACCCTACACATGGTGCCGGACCGATCATTCAATATGCGAATATCAACAAGGGCAACAGTTTTACCAACCTCGTTTCCTTCAGCTCCAAAGCACGCGGACTTTCGGCATATGTTCAGGATCTTGCTCCCGGACATCCCAATGCGAAGATCAACTATAAAAACGGGGATGTAACCAGCACCATGATCAACTGCGCTAACGGGGAGACCATCGTATTGTCACATGATACCCACTTACCGAGACCTTATTCACTGGGGTTCAGGGTTCAGGGTACAGAGGGTATATGGATGGATGTGAATAAGTCGGTATACATTGAAAAACAAGCAAAGAAAAATGATGTCTGGGAACCTGCTCAGGAGTGGTTCGATAAATACGATCATCCCCTCTGGAAGAAATATGCGAAAGAAGCGGAAGGAGCGGGGCATGGCGGAATGGACTGGTTTGTGTTCAATGGTTTTATCCAGGCGGTGAAACAAAAAAAACAGACACCTATTGATGTGTATGATTCTGTCACGATGAGTGTCATAGCACCCCTTTCCACGAAATCACTCAAAGAAGGGAATATGCCACAGCAGTTTCCGGATTTTACCAGAGGAAAGTGGAAGGAGAGAAAAAATCTGTTTGCCCTGGATGATAGTGGATTTTAGATCCGCAATAACCAGATCTGATCATTTTTATAAGTTGTTTATATTCATAACTTTATAATTGTTAGCTCTTTGCTGATAATTACAAAATGATACAATGAATAATATCGCATTAGCCTTTTCTGGTGGTGGTTTTCGCGCTGCAGCCTTTTCCCTCGGCACACTTTCCTACCTCAACGGTCTCAGGCATGGAGATGGTTCCTTGCTGGACAAGGTACGGTTTATTGGTTCCACCTCGGGAGGCAGTATCACCAACCTGGCATATGCTGCCGGCATCTGTGATGGCAAAAATTTCGATCAGATCTATCAGCAGCTCTTCAAGATTTTTGAAGGCGATGAACTGATGGCAAAAGTATTCAAAATTCTGGCTGATGACAACGTCTGGAAGCAGCGCCCGCAAAAGAGCAGGAACCTCATCAATGCTTTCTCCATCGCCTATGATGATAGCGATATCCTTGACGGAAAGACGATGGAACTTTACAGCAGGAGGATTGCCGGCACTCACCTGGAAGAAATTACCGTCAATGCTACTGAATTCAGCAATGGGATCAGCTTCCGCTTTCAAACACGTCAGGACAATACGAACTTTCCGAAGGGCAGGGTGGGAAACAACTATATCTATTTCAACCGTTCTGATCTGGCCGTAGCAGATCAGCTCAAACTTGGCGATATCCTGGCCTGTTCATCCTGTTTCCCCGGGGGCTTCGAGCCATTTTTGTTTCCTGATGATTTCAGCCATAAAAATCTCGGCATTGAGGAACTTTCCGATGCCATCACTTTCAAAACCAATCCTTTCAGCGTTCCTGGCGAACCTAACGACCTGCTGGTAGATGAAGAATTTAAGGAGTTGAGTAAGGGCTTTGGTTTGATGGATGGCGGAATTGCGGACAATCAGGCTATTGACAGTGTTGTTCTGGCTCATAAAAGAAGATTCAGGGCGGGATTGCCTATTTTTGATCTGATTATCGCCACAGATGTGACGAGCTATTTTATGGATGGTTATACCTTGCCGGTTGCGCCAAAAAGCAAGAAAAATGGCTCCAGCCTGCGCTCGCTGAACAACATTTTGCTGGTCGCTGGCTTGATTTTGCCACTGCTGGTGATCACTTCCTTCACTTCTTTGTGGCGCAGCTGGATGTATCTGTTGGTGCCTCTTACACTTGCAGCAGGCTTCATCTGGCTGTGGCTCGAAGGCGCCATTTCTAAAGCCCGCTCAAGCGCCGAAAGCACAAAAAGCACCTGGCTCATTGTCAGTCTCAAATATGGTAAATACTTTACGGGAATTGGGCTAAAGGTATTGTCACAGATGCTGCTCGCGCGACTGAAATCCGTTTTTTTGCTCACCGAAGATATCTACCTGAAGCAGATCCGCAGACATTATTACAATATGGTGTACAGTGATCCGGAGCTTTCCCCGATTTTTATCAGCAATGCAATATATGATCTGAGTAAAGTGAAACAGAAAGCAGTGCAGGATACTGAAGTGGTGAAGGTACTTGGGTTTAACTCTATGTCTGATGATGAGTCTGCGGAGATCCCCAAGCCCTCAGTCAAATTGATCGAAACAGCCGAAAGCGCAAGACTAATGCCTACCACATTATGGTTCGACCAGCATCATGTTAAAGCGCAAATGAGGGAAGCCGTGATTGCTACCGGTCAGTTCACGACTTGTTATAATCTCTTAAAACACGTAATCAGGCTGGAGAAGACCGGTTTGCCTTGTGCTGCCGACCCAGCTTTTGATGCCTCGGCCTGCACTGCGCTAAAAGCCCAACTTCTGGCAGATTGGGCACGGTTTAATCAGGATCCATACTTTATGATTAAACGGTAACAACTAATCCAAAATGGAAATCGCAAGTTTGACGTTATCTTCGAAAAATTGCCGCTCGGTTCTAAATTTTGCATATACCCGCATTCCGGAAATGGTCACGCAGAAGAAATGGGCTAGCGCTGCAGGGTCTTTTGAAGAATGGATTTCTCCGCTCTCCCGCGCTTTTGTAAACGCGCTGACTAAAGCCTCTTCAATACGGAGATTATCATTACTCACCAGATCACATACAATCTGATCATATCCCGCTACCTCAACTTCAGAATTGATCTTGAAACAGCCCTTTGGATGGTTTTCAAGGAATACGTCAGAAATTACATTATTGAGCAGGGTTTCCAAAGCAGCTCTTAGGGATGGGGCGGTGTTGAGAACACCTTCGATTTTTGCAGTGTTTTCTGTTTGATAAAGATCAAGCGCTTTCACAAACAAGGCATGTTTATCCTTGAAGGCATGATAGATGCTCGAACGGCCAATTCCAAGCCCGTCAATTAAATCGTGCAATGAGGTACCATTGTAACCTTTCTCCCAAAAGATATTGACAGCTTTCCTCAGTATTTCTTCCTCATCGAAATCTTTTGTTCTCATAATTAACAATAACTTCGTCTATTGAGACAAAGTTATTGAATTTTTTCTGTAGTCAAGGTTAAAATGCGCTGAACTATCTCTAACGCAGGCCTCCGCTTGCTGAAATCAGCTCACCAGTCAGCCAGCGTGATTCTTCCGATGCCAGGAAAGAAGCTACCAATGCCACGTCTTCCGGTTCGCCCACGCGTAACAAAGGAGTCATTCCAACATACTGTTTTTCAGTTTCGCTGCCGATAAAACCTCCTTTACGTGCGCCTTCTGTATTCACCATACCCGGATTGATAGAATTTACACGGATTTTCTTCGGGCCTAATTCTTTTGAAAGAACCCTGGTAATGGAGTCAACCGCACTTTTGCTGGCGGTATAGAGTGCACTTCCGGCCGGTTGGGCAGAAGATACTCCAGAACCGATGTTGATGATACTGCCGCCATCTTCACTAAAATAACTTACGGCAGTTTGAGAAGCCATCAGTAAGCCAAATACGTTTAAGTTCATAGTACGCTGAAATGCTTCTTCGGTGACCGATTCCAACGGACCCCATTCATAGATCCCTGCATTATTGACCAGGATATCTACCTTTCCATATTCCCTGATCGTCTCAGCTAACAAGTTTTTGACATCATCGGCCTTTGCGATATCAGCCTGCACTGCTATAGCCCGTCCCCCTTTTTCATGAATAGAACTGATGACACGTTCTGCATCAGATTTCGAATAGGCATAGTTAATAACAACTGCTGCGCCGTCTTCGGCAAGTTTTTTTGCGATTGCAGCCCCGATTCCTTTGGATGCACCTGTAACTACTGCTACTTTATTTTCTAGTTTTTTCATATATTGTACCAATTGGTACACAAACATAATGATGTAATTGTATCGATTGGTACAATAAGGTTTATTTGAATTATTGATGACAATTTACTAGTAATATTCAGGTGCTGACCGAGAAATGCATAGTTTTTGAGCATGATTGATATGCAAATTAAAAATCATCTATTACTGCCCATTTATCAATTGATCATCCTGATTGCTCTGGGTGTTGCAGGGTGTACCGGAAAATCGGAATCAGAAGATGAGGTATCTCAGCCTGCTGCCTTTAAAGATTCCCCATCTACCCGGGAGAAAAAAGTTGTTGCAAGTGCGCAGCTACCGGCAACTGTGGCGCAAATACAAAAAGCCTATGCAGGCATCATTAAAAAATTCCAGAACGGAGGTCTGGACTCTGCTGTATTTAAATACTCATGTGACGGAGAAAAGGGCGGAACAATCAGCTACTTTACTGAAAACAAACAGCTCCGGATGATCGTGCACAACTATCATGAATATGATCATTACTCGGCAACAGACCGCTATTTCATACAGGACAGCTCATTGTTCTTTGCCCATACAAAAAGTATAAGCTGGTCTTTTGAGAGTGGTCCCGAAGGTTCAACAAAAGATAATATCACTGAAAAAAGAACATATATGCTGAAGGGGCGGCCCCTTAAGTGCCTCGAAAAGAAGTATGTAATCCGCTCAAAGGCAACCGACAATCCCCGACCAGAAACGCTGCCTAACCGGGAAGTTGATTGTCCCCCGGCAGCCACAGTATTCAAGCCATATCAGTTACTGATCAAATTTCTGAAGAAACCCACAACTGGATGTCTTACAAAATAAGAATTAGATCAGCCACAAGGGTGCTGCCAGGAAAAGATGCGTCGTATGTTTTAAATCACAAAAGGACAATGCGGTGAAACATTGTCCTTCTGAAAGCGTAGAGAGAATAAGTGCTACGGGTGCAATTTCTTATCCTGCAGATACTGGATTAATTCCTTCGGGCGATCCGTTTGAATCATATTGGCCCTCTGTTTAACCAGCCATCCCCAGGTTTCATCTTTCATACCTTGTTCAACAGCTCGGTCATCATCATGGTTACCACTTTGCTCTGGCCATAAGCTGTTGATCCATAATCCGTAAGATTCCCTGTAGCTGCTCAGGTTTTTCAATACCGGCAACGAGTCGTCGTCGAAGTTCGCCTGGATAATGGTTCTTTTGTGCTTTTTATAACTTTCAATAATCTGTGCGGCATCAGGTCTTTTCATATTCACCACTACCATAATAGTGATATCTTCTGCGATTGGCCCTTGTTCCTTTTCGATGTCTGAGAGGGGCGTACTTCCGGCAACATTTACGATCACCTCAGCAACTGTTCCTGTGGCACGTAGTGCCTTGATCACCTCCGGAAAATAATCGTAACCTTTATCTACATCAATGATGATCTTCTTTTTTGACTCCGCGAGAATCTCGTCAAAGGTAGGTATACGGTGTGCCGATTTATGTCCTGTACCAGATCTGAGATACAAAGATCTAATTTCTGCAAGCGTAAGATCTGATACGTTCCCTTTACCTGTTGTGGTGCGGTCTACCGTCACATCATGCATAATCACTAAGTGACCATCTTTGGTTTTCTTTAAATCCAACTCCATGATATCTACACCCATAGATACACAGTTTTTAAGTGCCTGGATAGAGTTTTCAGACGTGTTGCGCCAGTCGCCACGATGGGCAGTGACCAGCACAGTATTACTTTTTGGGTTAAAAACTTCGTTCAGTTTTTCCGTGGGACTGGATTGGGCAAAGCCGGACAGGCAAATAACCGACAACGAAAGCTGTACGAGCAATGAATTAATTTTGATCATAAAGTATAGTATTTACATTTGCCAAAGTTAATGGTAGCATGTTAAGTAACTGTTATGGATACTTTGCGAACCAGCTCTCTTTACTTTTTACCATATGTTAAGAGAGGTACGGATGATTAGTCTTAACTTCCATCCATGAAAGAAATCATCGATTATATTTTACAGTTCGGCGATTTGAACCAGCACCAGATTGACCTCATTCTCAGCAAGGCAAAGTACCTTGAGCTTAAAAAAGACGAGTACTTCTCTGAAGCCGGAAAAATTCCCAATCGGGTAGGATTTGTCCTGGAGGGAATCGTACGTTTCTGCTATTACAACAATAAAGGAGATGAAATCACCAACTACTTTATTGATGAAAACAGTTTTGCTACAGATTATGCAAAGTTTGAACTGAATGCTATTGCTACTGAATATGTGCAGGCGGTTACCGACTGCAAAATGCTGGTGTTCTCAAAAAAAGACTGGGACGATATCGGTAATACTATCCTCGACTGGGATAGGATTGAAAACAAAATTGTCAAAAAATGTCTGATGGAGACCATAGACAGAAGAAGCCCCCTGGTATCTGAAGATGCCACTACCCGCTACCTGTCCTTCATGGAAAAATTTCCAAATGTACTCAACCGCGTACCGCTTTCTCAAGTCGCCTCATATCTCGGTATCACCCAGCCCTCACTCAGCAGAATCCGAAAAAATATCCGCTAACTTGCTTTTTACCAAATGGTAAATGGTTTTCATGTTCAGACATCCATCTTTGTATTATTAATTCAAAGACAAATAAAGATCATGAAAAAAGTTGTTTTAATTACAGGAACAAACAGTGGATTCGGATGGCTTACCGCTCATAGTGTTGCAGCTTTGGGGCATAAGGTTTACGCTACCATAAGAGACACTAATGGAAAAAATGCGGAGAGGGCAAAAGCTTTGGCAGCAGTAGAAAATGTAACAGTTCTGGACGTGTCGCTCACTGACGAAGCAAGTCTGCAGAATGCTATAGATACAATTATTGCTGCAGAAGGTACGATAGATGTGCTGGTAAATAACGCAGGCGTTAGCATGTTCGGTGTGGCTGAGGCATCCACGGCGGCTGACCTGCAGCGAATGTTTGATGTTAATGTAATCGCCCCATGGAGATTGATGAAAATGGCATTGCCCTACATGCGTAAACAATCCGAAGGACTGATCATTAATGTTTCAAGTGGCTTTGGAACATTCAGCTTTCCTTTCTCAGCTATTTATGGTGCTTCAAAGTTCGCGCTTGAAGGATTAGTAGAGGGGCTGCATTATGAAGTAAGACCGCTGGGAATTGATGCAGTCATCCTTCAGCCCGGAGCTTTTCCTACTGAGATGGCGCAAAAGAACCTGGCCGGATCTGATACTTCTGTTGATGAGGGATACAAAATTCTGGAAGAATATCCGCAGCAGATGTTTGCTGCTATTGCCCAGATGTTCGAAAAAAATCAACCTGATCCGCAGCTTGTAGCTGATGCTGTGGTTGATTTGATCAATCTGCCGAAAGGGGAGAGACCATTGAGAACTGTAGCAGACCCTTCCACAGGAGATATTGTGAGAGCAGCCAATGATGCGGTGAAAGTTGAATTTGCAAACGTAATGACGGCCTTTGGCCTCAAAGGGCTTCTGTACTAGATATTTATCGGTAATACCGGACATCTCATAGACATTTGTCTACATTCTTTTCAGACATAGGTCATCTTTTTCTTTTGTAGGGTTGTGCACATTTGTTTTTCTACTCAAACAATCACACAAAATGACTGATCCAAGATTTCCGGTATTGACCCAAAAACAAATCAGTACGCTTAAAGAATTTGGTACTGTAATCACTTATGAAGATGAAGCTGTAGTCTTTGAAGCCGGAGATAGCTCATACGACTTATATGTTGTTCTCGACGGGGAAATCTGTGTTAAAGACCCGCTCAATGAGGATAACCTGGGAGTCCACGGTATCAATGAATTTACTGGTGATAACAGCATGTTATCAGACAGAAGCATACCCTTTAGTGCCTATGCTGCCAAAGGGACTACAGTTCTTCAGATTAAAGCTGATATTCTCAAAGATATCATTTCAAAACACAGTGGTATCAGTGATGTCCTGCTGAGTGCATTTCTTCACCGGCAGGACTTCATGCTGAAAGAACTCAGCGGCGGTATCAAAGTGATAGGCTCTGAAAAATCCAGGGAGACATATGAACTGCGCGACTTCATGGAGAAGAACCATATCTGGCATTCGTTTCTAAATACTGATGCTTCCACTGAAGCGCAGGACTTACTGAAAGGCTTTAACTTATCAAATGATGATCTGCCTATACTTTTAGACATGTCCGGGCAGATCTTCAAAAAACCATCCATCGCGGAACTTGCCAAATTAACCGGGGTGCTCATCGAATTTCAGGAAGAGATTTATGATGTGCTGGTAGTTGGCGCCGGACCATCCGGACTTGCAGCAAGTGTGTATGCCGCTTCAGAAGGACTTACTGTAGTAACTATTGATGGCAACGCCCCGGGAGGGCAGGCAGGAAAAAGCTCCAAGATAGAAAACTACCTCGGCTTTCCTACGGGAATTTCCGGGAACGACCTGGCCAACAAAGCCTATATGCAGGCGCAGAAGTTTGGCTGCAATATTTCTATTCCGCGTAAAGCGGAAAAACTGGAATACAATGGGGAGTACTTCACCTTGTGTGCCTCGAATGATAAGAACATCAAAGCGAGATCCATCATTGCTGCAACTGGTGCCGACTACAGGCGTATTCCTATCGACAATGTCGCGAAGTTTGAAGGCAGCGGTGTCTTCTATTCCGCCACAGGAATGAATGCTTCCGCTTGTAAGAATGAGCTGGTCGGCGTAGTAGGAGGTGGAAACTCCGCCGGGCAAGCGGCATTGTTTCTGGCAGATCATGCTGCTGAAGTTCACGTCGTTATCCGTGGGGATGATTTGGGATCAAAAATGAGCGATTATCTGGTTCAGCGCATAAATACGACCCCAAATATCATTGTACATAAAAACAGCAATGTGATACAGCTCAGTGGTGAGCATTACCTGCAATCTTTGGTACTTGATACCGATGGTGAACTACGAACCATTGGTATAACCAATTTATTCACTTTTATCGGTGCCAGGCCTTGTACAGAGTGGTTAAATGGCATCGTATCTATGGATGATAAAGGCTTTATTCATACAGGAATTGATATACCCGAAACAGACCAGGCAGAATTCTCCAGATTCAACCAACGTAAACCACAAGCCCTGGAGGCCAGTATCCCCGGGTTTTTCGCTGTCGGCGATGTCAGGAAAGGT
This sequence comes from Pedobacter sp. MC2016-15, assembly GCF_026239695.1. Classification (GTDB taxonomy): domain Bacteria; phylum Bacteroidota; class Bacteroidia; order Sphingobacteriales; family Sphingobacteriaceae; genus Pedobacter. The sequence goes on from NZ_JAPIVS010000008.1 coordinate 137,905, forward strand.
TCTGTAAAGAGAGTTGCCTCTGCAGTGGGCGAAGGCTCAATGGCCATCAGCCAGGTGCATCAGTATTTGGCAGAATTAAAGATTCTTTCTTAGGTAAATGGCAGTGTGTTTTGGATAGATGCGGAGATCAGACCCGGGGGCGCGCCACACCCCCGGGAGCTCCGGCTTTATACCTCGTAAAACTTTTCAGGTGTCAGCGGCAGATCGCGTAACCGTTTACCCGTAGCATTAAATACGGCGTTTGCAATCGCGGCTGATACCCCTGTAATCCCGATCTCCCCGATACCGCGGGCACCAATAGGGGAGATATGCGGATCATTCTTGCCAATAAAATGAACATCTATAGGAGGCACATCCAGATGCACCGGAACGTGGTAATCTGCCAGTGTGCGCGTCACCGGGTTGCCCCAGCGTTGATCATAGTCCGTCGCCTCCATCAGGGCGGCGCCGATACCCATGATTACTCCGCCAATCACCTGCGAGCGTGCAGTTTTCTCATTCATGATCCTCCCCACATCCTGTACACTGGTAAAGCGTTTCACGCGGATAGTACCAAAATCTTCATCCACCCATACTTCGGCAAATTGAGCTCCAAATGAATGAAAAGCATACTGCTTGATATCGCTGTTCTGCTCTGCCGGAGTTTCTCGTGGCGTACACAGTGCAGAGGGAACCGTAAGTCCCGCGCCGGAAACAGGCAATGTCGTGGCACAAGCTTCCAGCTCAGTTCGCTTTGAACGGCTTAATATGTTTAGATAACTATCATTTTTTTTATCATCGCTTTTCACAAACAGCTTCCCTTTAGCGAAGTCTATCTCTTCAAGACGCTGCCCGCTCAGCCGCGAATCCGGATCGGCAATTGCCAGTGCTGCTAAATCACGGCGCAGCAACACACATGCTTCCACCGCTGCGGGATGTATGCTCGCAGTCGTCTGTGAACCTCCCGCCAATGGCGCTGCCGGAAGACTGGAATCTCCGATCCTCACCTCGATGGTATCCACCGGAATACCCAATGCGTCTGCCACTGTCTGTGCCAGTACCGTGTAAGTTCCCGTACCGATGTCTATAGAGGCCGTTGACACTGTCACCTTGCCTTTCGCATCCATTACCACCTTCACTGATGCCGCAGAACGTCCGCCGGGGTAAGTCGCTGTTGCCATACCATAGCCAACCAGATATCTGCCCTGCCGTTTCTGCCGGGGTTCAATACTGCGGGCCGACCAGCCGAAACGCTCTGCACCAATACGGTAGCAGTCGAGCAGGTACTCGCTGGAAAAATCATGCCCTTGCATAGGGTCTTTCGTTGTATGGTTCCGGATGCGGAATTCAATAGGATCGATCTTCATCTTGAAGGCCATCTCATCCATTGCAGACTCCAGGGCGAAGGTCCCTGGCGATTCTCCCGGGGCACGCATAAAAGTAGGCGTACTGCGGTTCAGCTGTGCCACATTGTAAGTTACTTCCCGAAGCGGAGCCTTATAGAGAACAAGCGATTGTTTGCCGCTGGGCTCAAAGAATTGGGTAAGGTTGTTATAGGTATCCGTATGATGACGCATCACGCTAAGCTTTCCGTTAGTATCTGTTGCCAGTGCTACACGCTGTACAGTTGCCGCACGGTGTCCTACATTGGTTTGCATCATCTGCCGCGTGAGCGCCAGTTTCGCTGGCCGCCCGACTGCCTTTGCAGCCATCGCCACAATCAGCGTATGCAGCCAAAGCCCCTTGGAACCAAAACCACCGCCCACAAAAGGAGCTACCACCCGTACATTTTCTGGTTTCAGGTCCAGGAAATATGCTGCAATGGCCCCCGTCAATCCTACACCCTGAGTAGCGTCGTACAGCGTCAGCCTATCCTTACCATCCCAAACTGCCACCGTAGCATGTGGTTCCATGGGGTGATGATGTTCCACAGGCGTGCTGTACTTATGGTCAACCTTTTGTGCCGATGCAGCCAGCAGGGGAGCAGCTTTACCTTCATTCACCTGCGCCTCTTCGCCCATAAACATCTTCGGCCTTTTGCTGTTCGGTATTTCTGCCTTCAGGTCCACCGCCGCTTTTTCCTTTGTATAACGCACTTTTACTTTATACGCCGCAGTACGTGCCTGCTCATAGGTTTCGGCCACAACCATGGCAATAAACTGCCCGGGGTAGTGTACCACATTGCTCTGTAGCGGCGGGAGATTTTCACCGAGAAATGCTGCACCTGCTTTCATTTGTGCCTGCATATCCATGGGTTTCAGTTTTTGCGCGTTCAGGTGACTGATCACGGCGAGTACACCAGGTTCTTTTTTCGCCACCGTATCATCGATAGCAGCAATTTTTCCTTTCGCAATTGTTGCCCTAACAGGGAAAACGTAGGCCATGTTCGGCTGGTTAAATTCTGCAGAATAGAGTGCCTTTCCACTCACCTTCATGCTGCCATCTATGCGGCTTATTGGTTTACCGGTTTCGCTCATGATCTTAGTTTTTGCTGGTTGATTCTGCTTCCATCGTTCCATAGGCGCCACCTTGCATGGCCCCTTCAAGCGCGCGCGTGATCGCATTCAGGGCGAGGCCCACCTTATATTTGTTATGTTGCAGGGGTTTTGCATTTTTCATTTCCGCCGCTGCTGCTGCTTTAAAGTTTGCCGTTGTAGCTTCCTTGCCGGTCAGCCATTTCTCGGCTACAGTTGCCCGCCAGGGTTTATGTGCCACGCCACCAAGGGCAATCCTGACTTCGCTGATTCTGCCGCCTTCCGTTACCAAAGCTGCGGCCACAGAAACCAGGGCGAAAGCATATGAAGAACGTTCACGGATCTTCAGGTAGTAGGACTTTTCTGCCAGCTGATTTGCGGGCAGGTCTATAGCCGTAATCAATTCTCCCTGTTTCAGGTTATTATCCTTCTCGGGATGATCTGCCGGCAGCCGGTGGAATTCTGCAAATGGAATGCTTCTGCTGCTGTTGTTCGGACCCTCCACCTGCACTACCGCGTCCAGTGCCGCCAGCGCTACTGCCATGTCTGAAGGATAGGTAGCTACGCATTTCTCTGACCATCCCAGGATAGCGTGGTTTTTATTGACCCCATTCAAAGCTGCGCAGCCAGAACCCGGCTCACGTTTATTGCAGGCCATATTGACATCATAAAAATAACTGCAGCGTGTACGCTGGTTCAGGTTGCCTCCATTTGTGGCCATATTCCGTATCTGTGCGCTGGCACCTGCCAGAATAGCCATTGAGAGTAGCGGATAATTTTTACGGATCAGCTCATGGTTGGCGGTAGTAGAATTGGTAGCCGTGGCACCGATGGATACACCATCATTTTTTTTCTCGATCTTTGTATAGCTCAGACGTGTCACATCCATCAGCTCTGTGGGATGCATCACATCTTCTTTCATCAGGTCAACCAGATTTGTTCCTCCACCGAGGAACTTCGCTGCAGGATTGGCAGATACCGTCCTGATTGCCGAGGCAGAATCCGGCGCATTGGTATATTTAAATGCTCTCATAACGAACGTTTTACTGAAATTTAATTGGTTCCTTCGGCAAACTGCCATAGCTGTGCAACAGCCTTATCGCCATGCACTTCGCGGATGGCATCCACAATGTTAGGATAAGCTCCGCAACGGCAGATATTGCCCGACATCCGTTCGCGGATCTCCTCGTCGGAGAGTTTCACCGCCGCCTTTTTTTCGCGCACATTGGCCGTGACGTAGCTCGCCTCGCCATTTTTTGCTTCCTCCATCAGGGCAACGGCTGAGCAAATTTGTCCGGGGGTACAGTATCCGCACTGAAAGCCGTCGTGTTTAATGAAAGAGCTTTGCATAGGGTGGAGCTCATTGCCTGTCGCCAGTCCTTCGATCGTGGTTACCTTTTTATCCTCACAGGTTGCTGCAAGCGTCAGGCATGACAATACACGTTTGTCGTCTACAATCACCGTACAGGCGCCACATTGCCCATGGTCGCAGCCTTTCTTCGAACCCGTGAGTTCCAGACGCTCCCGCAGCATATCCAGCAGGGTCATCCTTGAATCTACCATGAGTTTCTTTGTCGCTCCGTTTACTTTAAAACTGAGGTTAATGCCGTTTTCGATCGGCAGGGGGGGCGGTGTAGAAAGCTCTGCGCTGCGGGCCATCAGCTGCTCTATGCCCAGCATATGTGAAGCGAGCAGGGCTGTGCCCGTTACCGCGAAGAGTTTTAGAAAGTGCCGGCGTTTGATGCCGGAACTGATGATCTCATTGATCTCATCCGGCATGAGTTCTTCCAATGCTTTACGTTCCGCATCCGAAAGATCGGGGAATTTCGCGTTTTCTTGCATAATATGTCTTTGAAGGTATTCCTAAGTTACGACTTAAGTACTCAAAAATCATAGTATGTAAGTGTCTCATTTAGGACGATTTAGTAATTTAGAATGATGCCAGATTACTGATCTTCAGCGGCAGTTCAACTATGAAAGTAGTGCCGGTACCCAGGCTGCTCTCCAGGCTAATCACACCCTTGTGTAATTCAATGATTTCCCGGCATAGATAAAGGCCAATTCCAAAGCCTGCAATAGATCCGGCCTGGCTGCTCTCCACTCTGTAAAAGCGTTCAAATATTTGTTGCTGGTCATCCTCGGCGATACCCATGCCCTGGTCTTTCACAAAAATAGCTACATCTTTTCCTCCGGGAGCAGAATAATTGATCACAATCTCCGTACCCATCGGTGAATACTTCATGGCATTGCCTACGAGATTTTGAATCACCTGTGAGATCTTTTCCCGGTCGGCATGAATAGACAGAGGCTCTGGCGATTCAAAGATAATCCGGTGTGTATGGATGGTTGCCGTCATTTCCTCCTCCAGTTCATGGAATAAGACCTGCAGGTCAAAATCAGATTTCTGTAAAGACATCCTGCCAGAATCAAGCCGCGAGATGTTTAAAAATCCATTGATCAGCGCATTCATGCGAAGCACCTGCTTGATAGATTTTTCAATCGTACTTTGTTGCTGCGTATTCTCAGCGGCAATAGCCTTACGCTCCAGCAGTTGCAGGTAGGCAGTCAGGGAGGTCAGTGGTGTTTTAAGCTCATGGCTCACCATAGCGATAAAGTCATCCTTCCTTTGTTCATCTTTTTTCTGCTCCGTAATGTCTCTCAGCGTACCGTTCAGACTGGTGATCTTCCGGGTAGAATCATAAAAAACCTTGCCACGTGCCTGTACCAGCCTGGTACTGTGTTGTCCCGGACCTTGTATGCGATACTCAATGGAGTAGTTCCCATCCGATTGGCTGTCAAGTGATTGTACTATAGCTGCAGCTACCCGCTCCCGGTCTTCATCAATGATCGCCGCGAGAGCGATAGAGAGGTCTACATTTTCTTCATGACTCAGGCCAAACCATTCTTTCAATAAGTTATTGCCGGAAAAAAGACCCGTCTCGGGCTCATAGTAGAATGTTGCAAGTCCGCCGGCATCGATAGCCATCGACAGCATATGCTGATTTTTCTCGTTCCTGCGGCGTTCCAATACCTGTTCCGTAATCTCCTCCAGGATCACCAGTACGCCGGTAACCTCATTATGTGATGAGAAAACAGGTTGATAAATAGAGTTAACAATCGCTTCGCGTAGTTGGCCATTGTCATTCAGTTTTACGAGAAACTCATTGTTGACCTTCGGCAGACCAGTTTCAAAAACATCCGTCAGCCATTTGTTTACTGGTTGTCCCGCCATTTCCGGTCGGGCGGATTCATGCGACAAGCCTTCTACATCTACCTTATTCCTGCCCCAGATCTTCAGAATTGCCGGATTGGCGATTTCAATAATATGTTTCGGGCCCTGCAACATGGCAATGCCAACGGGTGCCTGCTCAATGATTGTCCGTACATGCTCCCGGCTTTCTGCCAGCAGATCCAGGGAAGCACTCAGTTCTTCATTGGTTGCCCTCAGCTCTTCGAGAGTAGAAGCCATGGCCTCGATATGTGCCTGTTCCCTTAAATCTTTTTGCTGTATGCTTAATAAATATTTATTTCTTGGCGTCACATCCTGTGCAGTATTTAAAATACACCATGTCTTGCCATGCTGGTCCAGTAATGCTTTGTATTCGTAATCATAATAGTTCGTGCTGCGTACCCCACTTCTAATCAGCTCCGCCGGGGCGTCGCTCACCGAGTAGGTCTTTCCTGAATGCCATACCTGCCGCAAAATAGATAGAAAGGATTGTCCTTCAAGTTCAGGAACGGCCTCCAGCAAGGGTTTACCAATCACCGAGATATCCTTACCCCAGAGGGCTAACATGCCATCATTGGCAAAACGGATGATCATATCTTCATCAGTATATAAAGCTGTTGGCGCTGGCGAGGATTGTAGGGCCTGGATGACGAGATCCTCGTTAAAAAGTGTCTGCTGGGATTTTGGGTCCGTATTCATATGATTGATCAAATATATGTATTCGAATGACACAAAGAATAACAAATAATCGTTTAAGCAGTGAGATACTTAAAAACAATTAAACAAAGACAAAAATATGATCAAATCCTTTTTAATGCTTGGCCAGTCTAACATGGCCGGACGTGGATATCTGGAGGATGTCGCTGAAATTTATGATGAAGAGATCAAAGTCCTGATCAACGCCCGCTGGCAGACAATGACTGAACCTATCAATCCAGACCGCCCCACTTCGGGTATCGGACTTGCAGCAACATTCGCGGGCGCCTGGAGGTTAGCCAATGAAGATAGCCAGATTGGCCTGATTCCATGTGCCGAAGGAGGCTCCAGTTTGGATGATTGGGCTGTCGGTGGTGCTCTTTTTGAAAATGCCGTAACGCAGGCCAGGTTTGCCCAGCGAATCAGTACCCTTACCGGAATACTATGGCATCAGGGAGAAAATGACAGTTTTGGAGGATTGTCCAACGTCTATCGCGAGAAATTGAGCCATATAATAGAGACCCTTCACACTGAACTGAACGTACCGGATATTCCTCTTATAGCCGGTGGGCTTAGAGATTTTTTAAGCAGTGGCAGATACGGACAGTATTTCACAGAGTTCCAGCAGGTCAACCAGGCGCTGGAGAAGTATGCAGACGAAAATCAAAATGTTTATTTTGTGAGCTCCGCCGGACTTACCGCCAATCAGGATGGCCTTCATTTTGATGCTGTCTCGCAACGCAAGTTCGGTGTGCGGTATTTCGAAGCATTTTCTAAAAAGAAAAATATTCTGGAACCTCTTGAACACGAAAATGATTTGGTAAAGCAAATAGAGGACAGGCCGCTGACGAAAAAGGAGAGAATTGCCCTGCTCGAGATCAGTTTCGCCGACGGAAGCATTACATTGAAGGACTTTGAAAAATATTTAAATTCGCTTAATAATGAGTAAAAACTGAGAATCATGAACAAAACTATATTTATTACCGGCGCCTCTACAGGCATGGGTAAAGCAACAGCTAAATTTTTTCAGAAAAAAGGCTGGAATGTAATTGCCACCATGAGAAATCCAGATAAGGAAACAGAGCTGACGAAGCTCGAAAATGTCACCCTTCTGCCGCTGGATGTGACTGACCTGAAGCAAATTGAATCTGCCGTGGCTAAGGCGATTGAATTGCATCCTGTTGATGTTGTCTTTAACAATGCAGGATATGGGCTGATGGGTGCCCTCGAATCCTTAAGTGATGAGCAAATACTGAAAGAACTCAATACCAACCTGCTGGGAGTGATCAGGGTTACCCATGCTTTCATTCCGCATTTCCGCGAAAGAAAAAGCGGTGTTTTTATCAGTACGACCTCTATGGGCGGACTGCTTGCCTTTCCTTTGCATTCCATTTATCATGCCGCCAAGTTTGGTGTCCAGGGCTGGTCGGAGGGCATGTCATATGAACTTGGCCTGCACAACATCAGGATCAAGACTGTTGCACCCGGAGCCGTTCAAACAGATTTTTTGGGCCGCTCACTGGAGAAAAGCTTGCACCCTGAATATAAAGAACTGGAAGATAAACTGTTTGCGATGACTGAAGGTATGATGTCGCAGGGGGTACCTCCAGAAAAGATTGCCGAGGTGGTTTACGAAGCTGCCACGGATGATAAGGATCAGATCACGTATATTGCTACGGATGATGCAAAAGCTGCCTATGCCAGGCGACTGGAAATCGGAGCTGAAGCTTCAAGGCAAGAAATCAGAAAACAGATCCTGGGTAGCTAACCCGGGATTTGTAACGCTACCTCTTCCTGTATCATCCTACCAGTCTTGTTTCGCAAGAAAGTAAAGCAGGAGAATGGTAAATAAAATGATAAACCCTGCCAGAAAAGATCTTGGCCTCTCTTTTACCGGTTTACAAAGAGTTATAAATCTACTCCTGAGGTTTGTGTTTTTTATCTTTTCTTTTGAAGAATCTCCTTCAACAGGAAGCTGATAAATCAGTACTTCCTCACCTGAGCAGTCCGGCTCATGTTCCGGTTTTTTGTTGATACCATTTGCATGATCAATCACTTCGGCTTTATCCTTGTCAAACTTATTATTATCCATAGACAGCTACTAAATAAACGGGATTTCGGAATGTAAAAGGAATCTTCGGAACTGCAAGAGTGTGATGTTAGCCTCAGATATCCTCTGATAAATAACGACTTAGCTAGTCTTATGTTTGGTTTAGAACATTTAGGAGTGTGAATAGCTTTTTTTTTGCATTTACTGAATACAGTGTCTAACGGTTGAACATACCTTCTTATTCAACAGTAATGAACTTTTCCCCGGTAACCACATTGTCGCCAGCCCAGCCCTGAACAACAATTTTAAACCGACCTTTCAGATCATTGGTATAAAAGGTGAGCTGCGCAGTTCCGGAGGAGTTGATTTCAAGATTATTTACCCATAACAGCGTAGATGATAATTCCGGAATGGAAGTGCTGTCTGTAGCGAAATTCTTTGGGATAAAATCCACTGGTTTATATATGCCGCTAATCATCTTTGAGTTTTCATAAACTTTCGGCTGGCAACCGGCATAAAACATAGTCCCATATGTTTCAGTTCCATCTGCATTCTGTGCCATATATATTTTATACTGGATCCCTTTTACAGGTAGTTTGTTTTCATAATCACCCCCATGCATCGGGCAATTGAGAAATCCATATTTGCAGACATAATCGCCGCATGCGTTTTCTGTTTTCCTCGTACCGTAGAAAGACATATCCCTTCTGCTCACAATTTTCACTTCCTTCAGCTGATTGGTGCGTGCCGGAGCTGAAATTACCAGATCCACATCCTCAGGAGTTAAATTATTCCACTGTTCCTGGTCGTCAGTGCTGGCAGCAAGAGCTGTATTGATCTTCTCATAAGGATCATCGATGTTGATTTCATAGTCCTGCGGAAATTTTCCACTCACCATTAAACGAAGATCTTTACGTGATACCTGCAGTAAATCTTCCGTGGATAACACGAAATGTCCGGCAGAATCCGTCGGTATCGCGGTTACCATGCTGTCCTTCATCATGATTAAGGTAACTGGTTTTTTTAATCTCTTGCCTGAACGGGTTACCCTTCCGGAAATATCCAATATCCTAGTGCTGGGAATGCTTTCCGGATCCTCATTCAGCAATGATATTATCAAACCCCTTTGCTTCCAGTCGCTCGCCAGTAACTGCTTTTCAAGGTTATCCTTATCATTCCGAAGGTGTTTTACACCGTTGTTATTCAGCGCATTTCCCCAAACACTAAAAGTTTCAATATCCTTTGCCAGTAAATGAGATACTCTGTTCGACTGCACGCATGAAACTGAAACTTTACCCTGTACAGGTGCTCCCAGCCAATCAGAAAGTTTCAAACTGAGTTTTACCTTCTGTCTTTTTTTGAAGATGCTGTCGGCAGAGCCGATAATTAGATTGTTCTGCTGTTGATAGTGAGCGAAGAAGAGTTTATTAGATGAGGGTCTCCTGGCACTGTCGAGCAGAACAATACCGGCGATTCCCCTTGGTAAATCTGTCAGGGCAATCTTCAGTTTCCTTTCCTGCTGGTTAACTACAATTGGAAGGTCGAAAAATACCTCCTCCTGATTGTGCACGATCACATGAAACTTAGCTAAGCGTTCGTTCTTTACAGCAACTTCAAGCGTATCCTCTGTGACTGCTTTTCTGATCGTGATGACCGGTTTACCTTCCGGAAGGCTTGTTTCATGATCAGGCTGCGCCGGATGTTGCGTGTTACTTCGCTCTATAACCTTTGCCGTACCAGATGCCGCTGCAAGAAGTGGATCAGAGCCCTTGATTAGTATTGTTTGTGCAAATAAAGCATAAGGTTCGCCATTCAACAAGGTGTTTGTATAAAGTATGAATCTATATCTGCCTGTGATCAAAGAATCCGGGAGGATCATATTTCCCGAAGCAATACCGCCGTTCATAGCAATCTTTTGTTTCAGTACAATACGACGCTGATCATCAATCAGAAGGGCCTGGATGAAATCAGTGCTGACCTTTTCCTGGTTATGATTGCTGAGATAAGCGGTACACCAAACCATCTCATTTGTAGAGTAGATGTTTTTATCAAAATGTGCGAACAGTATACCCGGGCTTTTTGGATAGGTTTTGGTGGTATCATTCACATTCGCATAGTCTGGTGCTGCGGCAGCCTGCGCAAGGAATTGAAATGGAAAGAGCAATAAAAGTAGCAGCTTCAGCTTATTGAGCATATATTCAGACTAAAATCGTTCCCGGGATTCCCTAAAATACTAAATTGAGAACAAATAGCAGATAAAATGCTGACTTTAAGCTAACAACCTAGCCGATTTTTCTGTCGACCACCAACTGCTGTAAATTCTGACAGACTGACTTTGATGTTTGCACAATCTTCGGGTCTTGCTTTATCACCTCTTCCAGGAAGTTACGGTTAGCATCACCCCATACATTCATGGCATCAATAATCGGCATCAACGACCAGCCCACTTCTGTTAAAGAATATTCAACCTTTGGCGGCAACTGAGGATAAATCTTCTTTTCGATGATCCCATGGTTCTCCAGTTCTTTAAGCTGTACGTTGAGCACCCGGCGGCTGGCATCGGGCATCAGTCTTAAGATTTCGCTGGGGCGCTTGATGTCCATAGACAAAGCATTCAGCAGCGCTGGCTTCCATTTGCCATTCAGCACTTCCCTCGTCAGGTGAAGTCCGCAATCTATCGTCAGGGGGATCTTTCTTTCGTACATAAGCTCTGTTCCTGATACAAAAATAGGCATTGTATACGAATTGGACATAGGGGATAAATTTATCCCCGGGCCATAAGTTTCCCCCATATTGTGCCCCTGCTGGCCATACCCGAGCTTTGTTAAAAAAAAATAATGAAAAACTCAGCACAACTCCTCCTGCAGGAATACCAGATAGATGATTTAAAATTGAAAAACAGGGTGGTGATGGCCTCACTTACCCGCGGCCGTGCCGACAACCCGGGGCTGGTACCTACACTGCTTATGGCCGAATACTATGCACAGCGTGCCTCAGCAGGTCTGATCTTAAGTGAAGGTACATGGGTCAATTCAAAATCCATCGGTTTTATCAACGTTCCGGGCATCTACACGCAGGAGCAGGTGGAGGGATGGAAACTGGTGACCACAGCCGTGCATAATAAGGGAGGTCTGATCTTCTCCCAGTTAGGGCATATCGGCTCGGCAACCCACCCGGATCTGCTCAATGGCGAACTGCCTGCCGGTCCTTCGGCAATTAACCCTCAGACGCAGTCCTTTACTCCTGAAGGCTTTAAAGATACATTAGTACCACGCGAGTTCAGCGTAGCTGAGATCAAACAAACGATTCAGGATTATCAGCAGGCAGCGAAAAATGCGAAGGATGCAGGTTTCGATGGGGTAGAGATCCACGCACAGGCAGGGATGCTGATCCCACAGTTTCTGAGTGCCGCAACAAACCAGCGCAGTGACGCATACGGGGGGAGCATTGAAAATCGTGCGCGTATTGTATTTGAGATCCTGGATGCGGTCATCGGGGTTTGGGGCAGCACTCGTGTAGCGATTAAGTTTACTCCGGTAGCACTCAGCCATGTGGGGATCATGAAGCCCGATGAGGAGACGATTCCAACTTTTAAGTATATCCTGAAGAAGCTCAGTGACTATAATCTGGCTTATCTGCATATTGTTGCCCCGGCAGAAGATTTAACCGGCACCGCGGTAGAGGTGATGCAGGACGATTACTTCAGCCATTTCCGTAACAACTATAGTGGCCGCCTGATGGCCAACTTCGGCTTTACGCAGCTGAGTGGCAATGCCATTCTGGAAGAAGGCAAGGCCGATCTGGTTTCTTTTGGTGCGCCATTTATTGCTAATCCTGATCTTGCAGAACGTTTTACATATGGTTTGCCCCTGGCAGAAAGCGATCAGAATACGTATTATGCCGGTGGCGAAAAGGGGTATACGGATTATCCGTATGCGAACTATAAAAGCGAATCTTTTTCCGAATATTAATCCCTTTTTTTCCATCCTGCTCCTTACACCTATTACTGGATCAGCTACCATTATTACTGGTTCAGAGTGTCACACTGCAAAACAAATTACATATCACTTATCTTTGAATAAGATTAATACCGAGGATATGGAAAATGTATTGATGATTGATACCGTGGGGCAGTATAGTGCGCTTAATAACAATGAAACATTACACCCATTAATTAACCTGGTGGATCTGTCCAAAGCTGATCCCAGGGAAAACCGCAAAAGTTACTATGGCTTTTACGCCGTTTTTCTTAAAGAGATCAAATGTGGAGACCTACATTATGGATGCAACTATTACGATTACGAGGAGGGCACAATGGTCTTCGTTGGGCCCGGGCAGGTGATAGGTGTAGAAAATAACGGTGAAATGTACCAACCAAAAGGCAAGGCCCTCGTATTCCACCCTGATCTGCTCAAGGGCAGCTCGCTGGGTCGGCAGATCGCCAGCTACAATTTCTTTTCGTATGAGGTACATGAAGCACTGCACTTATCAGAAGTCGAGCGCAAGATCATCTTTGATTGTTATGAAAAGATAGCCTATGAACTTCAGCGTGGTATCGATAAGCATAGCAAAATGCTCATCGTCAGTAATATCGAACTGCTGCTGAATTACTGCATCCGTTTTTACGACCGTCAGTTTATTACCAGAGAAAACGCCAACAAGGGAGTGCTGCAGAAGTTTGAGGAACTGCTTAACGGTTACTTCAGCTCCGATAAACCTGCATTAATCGGTCTCCCCTCCGTTGCCTACTGTGCAGACCAGCTGAACTTATCAGCAAATTACTTTGGCGACCTGATTAAAAAGGAAACCGGCAAATCTGCACAAGAGTACATACAGCTGAAAATCATGGACACCGCAAAAGAGATGGTATTTGACAGATCCAAATCTGTCAGTGAGATCGCCTATCAGTTAGGTTATAAATACCCACAGCATTTCACCCGCTCATTTAAACAGCATGTGGGTTGTACACCCAATGAATATCGGAATCTGAATTAGTACATCATTTTGCGATGCGATGAGCACGGTCAGCAGGGCGGGAAGGATCAGGCCCGCCAACCGCCCCGGCATGACTCTTAAGCAGTTTCAGTACCACAAAAGCACCGATCATTGCCGGAAACAACATCAGAAAAGACCGCTGCAATAAGGTAAAGACTGGGAGTATGGCCGTAGGAACAATTTGTGAAAACAACATCGCGATACCAGCTTCAGCAAATCCGCTACCACCCGGACTTGGTGCAAAATAGATCATAAACTGGATGAGAATCTGGATGCTGATCACCTGGAGCAGATCAGCATGCACACCAAGTCCCAGCAGGATTACATATTGCATACAGTATTTATTCAGGTACAGCAGCACAGTGATCAAAAGACTCAGCGGAAACAAAAGAGGATGATCATTTAATAACTTTTTACAGATGCGCTGATAATTCAGAATGTTCATGTAAGACCTGTCGGCCCATTTCTCTATACGATTTCTTCTGGCAGGCCACATACGGCTGATCAATCCGGTAATTTTCATCAAAAGGGACCCAATCCATAAAGGTTTCCAGAAGGCAAGCATAAATGCCAGCAGAAAGGTGAAAAATACGCCGAAACCGTACTTCAGCAAAACGAGGATCAGCCCACTTTCCAGCTGATTATTCATTGCCCAAATCGCCAGCAAGCCGGCGAGGGGCATAAACAGCAAGGTCGCACCCATGGTAATCAGACTCACAATAAATCCGTTGAGAACCTTCACTCCATGACGATTGTATACATACAACTGGGCAGGACTTGCACCACTGTGAAAAGGGGTGATGGCTCCCATAAACATATTGGCCGTGTTGGCCTTAAAACTTACCCATTGTGATAAGCCCGGCTTCAGCTTTCGTATCAGGATATGGTTACGCCAGCCGCCCAGGATCAGGTCGATAAAGACCATCACAAAACAGATCAGTATATACTTGAACTTGATACTGCCCAGGGCTTTGATGGTATCGCCCGTATGGGAATAAAAGAAAACTGCTGCTACAGAAGCTATTGTCAGCAAGCCCAGCCAGATCGCTCCTTTGAGGATCGTTTTTCTATTAAACATTTGCGTATGAGTCTCTTTCTTTGTAATGAGTTCGCTGATCGCGATTGAATCCTCTGCTATTTCCGCTTTTTCTTCTACTAACATATCTTGTAATGATGAGTCCTGAATCAATTAATTGCTGATGCAAAAGAACCTACAAGAAGAAAAACCTGATGCAAAAATGAACGGGAGGCGGGCAAATGCAGCGCTCAAACGGGCCGCAACTTCAGAGCAGAGGCAGAAGGAGAAAGACCTGTAGAACTGTTAATTTTCAATTCAATCATCTTAACGGCTAAATTGCCCGCTTCAGACGTATTTTGGAACGTAACGGATCACTAATTGCTAACTTTGTGACATGTCGAAGCAATATCTCATACTTGGCGTTATCATTTCCCTGGCTATAGGCCTTGCGGTTGTACCCATCCGTTTAACCGGAGATGATATCAATTCGGGCGGTCTTTTTGTAGCTGCCCGTACCGTCAGATATACCTTCACTGCGGGGATGCTTTCCTTTTTTCTTCATATCTGGCTGAACAGGAAATTCGCAGTAGCGGCCACTCAATTGAGGTTCGTAGCATACCTTTTCAAGATCATAGCCGTGGCTTTAACAATCTTTTTTGTTTCCGTTTCGGTCGATTTTATTTTCAGTTTTTTTGTAAAGAGCCCATCGTTTTCCATACCCAAAGAAGATCTGAACTGGTATCTGATCATATTCAGGTGTTTACTGGTCAGTGCCGTACAATTCTTCATCGTTTTTTATCTGCAGTTACTCAATGAAAGCCAGAAGCGCAGTTTAGAAATAGAGAAACTCAAACAAACGCAGCTTGAAGCCAGCCTGTCTAACCTGAAGGAACAGATGAGTCCTCACTTTCTGTTTAACACCCTCAATACCTTAAGCGCAATTACAGAAGATCAGCGGGTCAAAGAATATGTTTCTGAGCTGGCTTCAGTATACAGGTATATGCTGGTTCATAATAAACTGAACCTCGTTCCACTGGACAATGAACTTAGCTTCATCAGGTCTTACCTGTACATCATCAAGAGCCGGATGGGAGATGCTGTAGACATCAGTATTGATGTCGAAGATAGCATCATGCAAAGTAAAATTCCACCGCTTACCTTGCAACTTTTACTTGAAAACGCCATTAAACACAATGTAGCCATCAGTGCCAAGCCATTAAAAATAAGGATATATAATGATCCGGCATATATCATTATATGTAATAGCTTTTGCCCTAAACAAGCTCAGCATTATTCTACCGGAGTGGGACTGGGCAATATCATGAACCGCTATCAGCTGTTATTTTCCCAGAATATTTTAATCGAAAAAAATCCAACCTTATTTACCGTTAAGCTGCCGATACAGATATGAAAATTTTAATTATAGAAGACGAAATCAATGCTGCAAAAGAGCTGGAGAAGATATTGCTTAACCTCGATGCTTCTATAAATGTATTGGCAATCCTTGATTCTGTAGAGGCCAGCATCAAATTCCTGAAAGGGAACAATTTGCCTGACCTGATTTTTTCTGATATTCAACTTGCGGATGGCATGTGTTTCGAAATTTACAGGGAAGTCCCCCTGGTTAAGCCCATCATTTTCTGCACCGCCTATGATGAATATATGCTCGAGGCGTTCGAGACCAGTGCACTCAGCTATTTACTAAAGCCGATTACAGAACAATCCGTAGCCAAAGCACTGGATAAATATCAGGCACTCAAATCTGCTTTTGAACCCCTTGCTGCCACACGTTCGGTTCAGCAACTCGGTGAGCAACTAAAGTATAGCTACAAGAAGACTATTCTCGTGGAACAACGTGAAAACATCATTCCCCTGCCCGTCAATGACATTGCCTACCTGTTCCTGGAGAATGCTGTCATACAGATAGGAACAACAAAAAATCACCAGTATTTTATGACTTCATCAATGGACGAGCTGGAGCGGATTCTTGATCCGGATATATTCTATCGTGCCAACCGTCAGTTCATGATCAATAGACATGCGATCACCAATATAGAACGGTTTTTCTCACGAAAGCTTATTGCTAAACTTTCTGTGAAAACACCGGATACAGTAGTGATCAGTAAGGCAAATGCATCTGATTTTCTACGCTGGCTTGAAAGTTCATCCTGATCTTAGCGGTTCTTTCTTTTAAGAATGTTATGACCTCTTCTTCTGAACTAAATCTGTTCCCGATGTTTACAAAGTTCCGGGCCAGAACATCGTAACGCTTTGCCAGCAAAAGCACCGCAACCATCATGATGTCTATCTTGCTAAAGACAACGGCATTGTGGTTTATATATTTGTCGATCGTCTTTTCGAAATAAGCAGGATGTTCCGTCCAGTGCATCGTTGGTTTCAGATGGTGGGAGATATGGTATCCATCGTTCCAGCATTGCCAGTTGTACCGGCTGTTGATGCAAGTCATGCTGTTTTTATAGGCATTTCCAGGATCCCCGGGATCTATAAAAGCATGTTGTGCCCAGTTTCCGAGCATAGCGATCAGACGGTAAAAGAAATAGGTGAAAATAAACACGCAGAAGGTCGTGGGCCAGTTAAAGCAAGACAATATGATACAGAAAATGATGAAAAGTATCTCTCCACGTACTGCGCTGTACATCAGTTTTTTCCTGTTCTTTCTTTTGAAGTAGGCAGCCAGGTCGTAGATCCCCCTGATCATAAACATGAACAGGTATAACAGAAAGCTTCGGAGAGAATCCCGCTGGTAAGACATGGTAGAACTTTCGTCTTCTTCCAGATTATTTTCGGCATGGTGCATCCCGATATGATGTGCATAATAAGTATCGGCCATATGCCCGAAAAAGGGAGCCACCACATAGGGGAGTACGTAGTTCAGATAATTGTACTGCTTCTTAAATAACGTCCGGTGAGCGGTGGAATGAAACATCAGCGCAAAGCGGCCAATGAACAAAGCTGCATTGATAACCATATAAATCACTGCTGCCGCCAGCCAGTACCAGCCAGTCAACAGATTGCTGAACAGTATCAAAGCATAAGGTATCAGGAAGAAAATGATATTGAATGAGAAATATATAAAAGGCAAATCCCTTTCATCGCGAATCAGGCGCAGAAAGAATTTATCCAATCGATTATACTTTTGAGGCTTTATGAAGCCAGGATCAGTCAGGTTACTGGGTGTGTGTTGCATGGTAAAAATGAATTATTTTGTATGGATAGCGCTTGTATGGTAAGCCTGCTCTACGAACTCCAGATCGCGCCTGGCCATTGGAAGGTTAAATGCTGCATCTTCGCCAGTTCTCAGGGCATGCATGAAATCGGTAAGCATGCCTTTTGCACCGCTGATATCGGCAATGCCTGGAAGTAATAGCCTCCATTTCTTACCGCGCACAAATATGTAAAGGCCGTTGGATTCAAAAAGGATTGAACCTTTGGTGCCGAATATGCGGGAAATACGCAAGCCTTTGAACACTGTATTCACTTCCCAGGAATACAATAAGGTGCCTACAGCCCCTTCTGCATAAGTTGCTACAACCTGCATACTGCGTTCGGGAGAGCTATTCTTTGAGGGCTGAAAACCAGTTACTGATTGTAGCGTTAAGCCCAGGTTCGAGATATAGTTGATCCAGTGAATGCCACCTTCAAATAAAGCGCCTCCGCCTGCTGTCTCTGTGTCCAAACGCCAGTTATCCACATGCTGGGTTTTGGTGGCATTGATGAACAGAAACTTGATATCTCCAATGATGTTTGCAGCCAAAACTTCGCGCAGTTTTCTGAGTGCAGGTTTATAAAAGTAGTTTTCTGCTATAAACAGCTGTACACCCTTTTCCTGACGGAGCTGATCAATGATATCAAAATCTGCAGCATGGAAAAACGCTGGCTTCTCACAGATCACATGTTTACCTGCGGTCATCGCTGCAATGGATAAGGCAAGGTGGCTATCCGGCGGGGTGCAGATAAAGACCACATCAATGTTAGGCGATTGAATCGCTGCGGTATACGAAGAGAATATGCCCTTGCCTTTGTATTTAACTGAATAGCTGTGAGCCTTACTTTCATCGCGACTGGCAAAAAATAAATCTACTCCTGCCAATCTGCTTAGCCGTTTCGCATGCTGGCCCGCGATTGCCCCGCAACCGAGAAATACGATCCTCATCCGGCCTTCTATCTTTTTATATGTCGACATATCAATTTAATTTGCTGATCAGTTCGCCTACACGCAGTGCATTTGCTGCAATGGTGAGGCTTGGATTTAATGCTGCAGAGGTGGGCATAACACTGCCATCGGTGACAAACAGGTTATCAATTCCTCTGAAACGGCAGCTTTCGTCGAGCGCTGAGGTTTTCTCATTTGCACCCATGCGCACCGTACCCACAGCATGAGAAAAAGTTCGGATCCCATGCGTATAGTGCGTCAGTGCACCGGCGCCCTTCATGATCTTCTTCGCCTCCCCGGTCAAAACCTTCATGGCCGCTTTATCTCTGTCGCTGTAAGTGTGGTTGATCATTACCCGGGGCAAGCCAAACTCATCCGGGAAAGCTGTATCGATGGTAAGCGCATTGTTATATTGCGGTTGGTCTTCAACAATAGCCAGCAGGCCACTCAGCAACTTCACTGCCGGACTCAGCACTTTTCCCAGCACACCCTTCAATTCGTTTTCAACCACACTGGCAGGTGGCGTCGGCATTTGCTGCAAGCTCCCCAGTTTATTAAATTCCGGTACCTTCGGGTGGCCGAAGTAATAGTCCAGTATCGCCAGTTGCTTATGAAAACGACCCTGTTTATCTGCTATACCCGGAAAAATCCCGAAGATGATCGCATTCAGATGGCGCATGAGATAGCGGCCCACCACATGTCCTCCGGGATTAAACTGCTGCAGACCTGATGATAAGAGGATATGCGCGCTGCCCAATGAACCTGCAGCCAGGATAAACTTACCGGCTTTGAAAGTATGCTGTTGTCTGGTGATTTTTGAAATGCAGTCGACACTGATGATGCGGCCGTTCCTGGTGTTTAATTGTGTAACCACCATATTTGGCAGTAATGTCATGCCCTTTGACATCAGCCCTGGGATCAGAGTGGTAGCCAGATCATTCTTCGCACCTACCGCACAGGCGAAGGTGTCGCAGGTTTTGCAACTGAGACAGGTTTGGCGACTCGTATCTTCATAGTTGATCGCCAGGGGCAGCTGGAAGGGGTTCAGCCCTAATTTTTGTGCACTGGATTTTACCCGGTGTGATATGTTAGCCAATGGCGATATCTGTTGCGGCAGCGGCGCGCTATCCCTTGGCTCGGTTGGATCAACACCCCTTTCACCAGAAATATTCAGGATGCCCTCGGCTTTCGTATAATATCTCTCCAGGTCGTTATAGCTGATGGGCCAGCCTTGTGCGTCTTTACCTTCAATCTGTTCGTTCTTCTCAAAGTCGGCCTCGCGAAAGCGAAAAGATACTCCCCCGTAAAAAACCGAGGGGCCGCCTACACAGGAATACAGGCCCATTGTGGGTTTATTCCCACCAACAGGGACATGCAGAAGAGAGGATTTGTCGTAGAATGGGGAAAGTTCGATAGAACCATTTGGGCCCCAGTTTTCTTCGGCACTGCGGTTTACCCAGTCGCCCCGTTCCAGCATCAGTACTTTCATTCCCGCATCAACCAGCGGCCTGGCAGCCATAGAACCACCAAAGCCACTTCCAATTACAATCGCATCGTAGCTATCCATCTTGTTCCTTTTTGTGGCTCAAATGAAGCGGGATTTCTCAAGGCTTGAACTGAAAATGGACAGGAGGCGGGCAAATAAGCCGCTAAAACGGGCATCACATTAAGACATGCCAAAAACCTTCAAGCCGCGGGATTGTTCTAGTAAGAAACAAGCCCCTATGTCAGAAAAACGCCATATATTCCCACTGATGAAAAGATATTACCTGATCCTCTTGCTGGCCCTAATTGGGTTCAGCAGCTATGCGCAAACGGCCGATACTGCGCGATATATTAAGACAGCTACAGGATACCTGATGGTGCTCCGGCAGGGCGATGATGTTTTTAAGGAAATTGAAAAGCTGGCAACGGCCGAAAAGATCCCCTCGGCAAACTTTACCGGGATGGGCTTTGTAAACGCGAAGTTTGGTTTTTTTGATTTTAAGACGAAGGAGTACAAACCGAAGGATTTCAAAGAAGTAGAGCTGGCGAGCATGAACGGATCAATTGCCTGGCAGAAGGGGCAGCCTTCCCTGCATGTTCATGGAGTAGTTACAGACGCCTCCTTTAAAGCCTTTGGAGGTCATCTGCTTTCAGCTACAGTGAGTACAGGATCTCTTGAAATCACCGTGATCGTTCATGATAAGAAGCTCGAACGGAAAATGGAGGAGCCTTTGGGCGCCAATGTGTTGCAGTTGCAATAATATGGAAAGCAGTTATTAACTTAAGTTAAAAATGTCAATATGATTTAAGCAGATCTTTGGTGTGAAATTAAAACAGAACATCATGAACTCAACAGATCAATCTTCGATTCACACTACAACTGAGGCTGGCAACATAGCAAAAGCATTGCGCAGCCTATACTTTACACGGGTAGCTTTCTCCGTTCTCTGGATCATCCTTGTAGGGACAGTAGCCCGCACCAACACCTCCGCGGCAGCTGTATTATTCATACTTTACCCCGCCTGGGATGTGATCGCAACCTTCCTTGATATCAGAGCCAATGCCGCTACAGCCGTTAAGACTCCACAATATGTCAATGCGGTTATCAGTATCCTCACTACAATTGCTGTCATCATCGCCTTACAAACAGGAATTCCTGAAACCCTGATGGTATTTGGGGTATGGGCTTCGCTGACGGGCCTCATGCAGCTCGTTCTTGGTCTGCGACGCCGTAAACTCATGGAAGGTCAATGGCCAATGATCATCAGCGGAGCGCAGTCCATGTTAGCAGGGGGCTTCATCATTGCTACAGCACACACTGCGAAGGAAGGGATTGTTTCACTGATCGGATATTCGGCCTTCGGGGCTTTTTACTTCCTGCTCGCTGCAGTCCGATTGAGTAAAACAATCAAAAACGAGTCCGTTGCAGCTTAGTCAATGCTTAAGCCAGGGGCGATGGCTGAGAACATAATTACAGCAGTGGTTGCAGAACTTATTTCAGCAACCACTGCTAAAGTTCCTCATGGCAATACTCTACATCCTTACTGACTTATCCTTTTCCGTATCCGGCTCAATGAAGGGTTAGTAATCCCGAGATAGGAGGAGATATGGTAAGCGGGTATACGATTGATGATGTTGGGATGCTCATTCAGCAACCTGAGATATCTTTTTTCGTGACTCATAAACAGCAGTTCCTCTGTCCGCGTCTGTGAGTAGGTAAAGAAAAGCTCCGCCAGCAGACGCCCAAAAGTTGCCCAGTTGGGATGAGTCTGATAAAGACTCGTCAGGTCGCGGTGCGAAATGTATACAATTTCAGCATCTTCCAGCGCCTGTATAAAATAGTGGCAGATGTTGCGGGTAATAAAACTTCTGAAAGACACCAGGAATTGGTTTTCCGTAAAAAAGTACAAGTTCTTTTCTTCGCTGGTCTCGGGATCAACGTAATAGATCCTGAAAATACCTTTCACCACTATCCCGAGGTCGTTACATACCACATATTGCATATTAAAGAAGTCGCCCTTACTGATTTTTCTGGGCTTCCAGAGCATCTGTGCATCCGCCAGATCTTTGTCCGACAAAGCAGCAAACTCTTTAAGCTGTTCCTGAAGCATTTCGTGGTATTCGTGCATAAGTACAAACATTAAATTTCCTGGAATACCCTACCTCAAGGAGCTGATATCAGATCAGGCGGCTTCAGCTTTGTGACAGGTTGAGTTTCCGGGTAACAAATCTTAGTACAAAAAACGTGATTATTTTTAACTTAAGTTAATTTTTTCGGGTCGGGCAACTGCCATGGCTAGTACGTCACAGATTACAGTTCCTTCTTCAGGGCTTTTTTCAGCTGACTTAAAAATTCTGCTACGCTGGTTGCAGTTCCTGATGAGGGCTCCTTAATTGCACATCCAAGTGTTACAAAACTTTTCAGATCTTCCATCTGCCAGATGGCTGCACCACTCATTTCGGGATAGTCCTTCTTAAAGCCATGCAGCTGTTTGCTGATTTCCGCCACAGATTTACTGCCTTTATGGGTATCGCAGGTGCTGAAGGAGCCACGTACCATAAATATCGGATAGATCGGCTGTGCAGGTTTTAGTCCTTGTACCCAGTTCTTGATGTCGTTGCGGATGCCACCGTCATAACACTGCAGATACAGAGCGTCCACCACATTTTTGTCTGATGCTGCGAGGATTTCTGTCCAGTAATTATTTCTTCTGAAGGGGCATAAAGTCATGTGCATGTTCAAATCCGCGGCGATTTTACCCATAGCAATGATCGAGGGACTGTGGTAAACCGATTCATCATCAATACAAAAGGCATCGGCACCCAATACCTCTTTCAATACCTTCATCAGGTTGTACAGCGTGCTCTCCCTGCCGGTACCGGTTACGATACCAGGTACTTTCAGGGCGGGATCATACCAGTCGCGGATAAAATCAAAAGTGTTTGGTGGTTGTCCATACCAGCGGCCTTCCAGCAGGATCTCGATCCGGCTGATGGAAGAGTTTTTCTTCAGGTCCCTTACTCTTTTCACATAGGCAGGATCTCCAACCCATTTACCTTCATGAACGATCGGCTGCTTTGAATCGCCCGAGTAAAGATCACCATCAGCATGGATATAGAAACTGGATAGGAGAATGGTATTAAAACCACTGCGTTTTAACAATGTATAGGTCGTATCATTGCCAGGATACATTCCTCTGCCAAACATTGATAAGTTTTTGGCAGGCAACGGAGCAGCAGGAGTATAAGTCTGTTGTGCAAAAGAACACAGGGAAAGGACAGATAAAATAATCAGCGAAAGCAGAGGTTTCATAAATATTATAAGGATTTCTGAGCCAAGTTAAATAGAATTGGGCATTAGTGCTCTCAATTTTTAACTTATCCGGGAAACTCTCCTCAAAGGAGAGCCAAATGCATTCGTTGAGGTGCAGACAAGCCAGATAAAATGTATCTTCCCCGTGTAAACAACAAGCAGAAGATATTTAATGACAGCAGATACAGATATTGACAGGTTAGCCATTGTAAGCATCCGGGATGCTGATACAATCGCGGACCGCTCCTCAAAGACCGTAGCCTGGCAGGATGCGGTAAAAGAGTATAAATTCAGTCCATCCCCAAGCTGGGGCGACGAATTTAATTACGCAGGCGCTCCTGACCCGAAGAAGTGGAGTATCAGTACCGGCAATGGCTACTATGGCTGGGGGAACCACGAACAACAGTATTTCACGGACAGGGCAAGCAATGTGAAAGTTGAAGATGGCAGGTTGAAGATCACTGCCCGGAATGAGTCGTACAATGACTTCGATTATACCTCCGGAAAAATTGTATCCAGAAAAAAACAACGTTACGGCAGATACATCATCAGCGCGAAAATGCCTTTAGGCATAGGACTCTGGCCCGCAATCTTTGGGTTTGGAGCAAGGCACAAGGACTATGATCTGAAAAGCTGGCCGAAATGCGGCGAGTTCGATATTGTTGAAGTTAAAGGACAAAATGATCGTCAGGTAAACTATAATGTGCACACTGCTCATTCCTCGGGTGCAGCAAATATGGTTACGCTACCCACAAATCCTTCCCTCAGCCAGTTCAATGAATACAGGATCGACTGGACTCCCGCGTATATCAAATGGTATTTTAATGGAAAACTGATGCGTACCTTCAGCAAGAACGGTAATGGATACGAAGGATGGCCTTTTGATGATGAGTTCGATCTGAATATCTGCCTGAACGTCGGTGGTGATTTTGTAGGCCACAACATCAACAGAACCGTGATGCCTGCAAGTATGGAAATTGAATATGTGAGGTACTATGCGCTGACCAATGCCATTAAAAACACTTCTTATGCGCCCAATCCGGTAAAACCCATCCTTTCACCTGCAGCAGCAGAGATCTCAGTCAGCCAATCCCAAACTTTTAAGGTCACGAACGTGCCCGCTGGGACCAAGGTCCATTGGTATTTCCTGGGTAACGATCTCACAAGTTCCGGAATATCAGGTCCTCAGGTCACGATCAGCCCGGAGATGTTGAAGGCAGCTGGCATTACATCCGGCAGGTCTTTTGAATTTTTTGTAGATTTTATCGATGCAAAAGGAGTTTCCAGTGAGGGCACCAAAGGAAGATTAACGATCAGGTAGCAAGACGCACCTACAAAAACAGGCCTGAAGCTGATCAGCCCCAGGCCCGTTTAAAAGCACAAATTTATTCTTCGTCTACAGGTTTCTGTTGTTCATATGTTTGATGAGCAACAGTGCTGTCTGGCAGAACATTGCTCATGCCAACCTGCAGCTTATTCTTCATACCGGATATCACCTTATCTTTACCGGCCATCAGCGCTTCATAACCATCCTTCGCTACGTCAGCCGGATCAGACATCGCATCCTTATCCTGCACAGCTTTACTGTCCAGCATGTCTGCCTTGTTAAAGAAATCAGTATCGGTTACCCCCGGCATCAGCGCCGTTACGGTGATGTCAGTATCCTTGAGTTCTTCGCGAATTGCCTCTGTGAACGACAAAACAAAAGCTTTGGTACCATGATACACTGCCTGCCAGGGCCCCGGAAGCTTACTGGCAACAGAAGCCAGGTTAAGTACCTTTCCGGAATTCCTTTCGATCATCTCTTTAACAAATAGTTTGGTAAGTACCACAAGTGAAGAAATGTTCAGATTGATAATATCCAGTTCACGGTCAATATCGGTATCCTCAAATTCTCCGTATACGCCCTGACCTGCATTGTTTACCAGTATATCAATACGTATGTGTTGCGACTGAAGATCTGCAAAAAGGGCAAAAGCCTCTTCTGGATCAAACAGATCCTTTGCGATAGGGATCACCTTTATACCATTTTTTTCCAGTTTTGCGACTTTCGCATCCAGCTCATCCTGATGACGCGATACAATCACCAGGTTGTAACCATCTACAGCAAATAGTTTAGCGAGTTCAAAGCCTATACCGCTGGTTGCACCGGTAATTAAGGCATATTTGTTTTTAGTTTCCATAGGATTTTTGTTGTTAGGTATGATGAAATTTCAGTACCGGAGCCTGCTTAGGGCTTCAATACAACTTTGACGCAGTCGTCCTTTTTTTCGTCAAAGATCTTGTAGGCATGTGATACCTCGCTCAATGGCATCACGTGGGTGATAATATCATCCAGCACCACCTTTTCTTCTTTTACCAATTCAATCAATGTGTCGATGTAATTTAATACCGGTGCTTGTCCCTGTTTGATCGTTAATCCTTTATCAAAGATTCTGAAAAGCGGGAAATTGTCATACGGACTGCCGTACACACCCAGGATAGAAACCGTTCCGCTTCTTCGAACAGCTTCAAAACACAACTCCAAAACTTTTATGCTGCCCTTCTCAAAGTTGACAGTAGCTTTAACCTTATCCAGAAAGGATCTTTCTGGTTCAAATCCCACGGCATCGATACAAACATCTGCGCCACGTCCCTGCGTCATTTCGCGGATAGCTTCTACCACATCTACTTTATGTGGGTTCAGCGTATCCACCTTGTTCACTGCCTTTGCTTTTTCCAGACGGTAGTCGAGGGGATCAATAGCAATCACGCGACTGGCACCATGAAGCCATGCAGCTTTTTGTGCCATCAATCCTACAGGACCTGAGCCAAAAATAGCCACCACTTCTCCACCTTTCATCTGTGCCCAGTCTACACCCGACCAACCGGTAGGGAAGATGTCGGTAAGAAATAAAGCCTGCTCGTCGGTAATATTATCAGGAATAACACGTGGAGATACATCCCCATAAGGCACACGCACATATTCTGCCTGGCCGCCTGAGTAACCACCATAAAGATCGGTGTAACCAAAAAGCGCCGCACCCTTCTGATCCATCAGGTCGCCATTGGGTCCGTAGTGTTTGTAATTAGAGTTTTCGCAACTAGGTGATGCGCCGTGGTTGCAAAAAAAGCAATGTCCGCAGGCAATGGGGAATGGCACGATCACACGGTCACCTTTTTTCAGGTTTTTTACTTCCGCGCCAACTTCTTCAACGATACCCATAAACTCATGTCCCATGACCATGTCGGTACTTTGAGGCACTGCGCCACTCAAAATGTGAAGATCGGATCCACAAATCGCGGTAGATGTCACTTTTAAAATGATGTCAGTTGCCAGTTCAATTCGGGGATCAGCTACAGTCGTGTAACTGATGTCTCCTGGTTTGTGAAATACTGCTGCTTTCATAAGTAGTTTTTTAGGTAGATGTTAGCAACTCCAACAAGCCGGCAAAGAAAAAGTTTCATCGGGTTTTGAAGATTGTAAATCAGATTATAAAGAGGTCTAAACTTTTTTGATTTCACCTTGTTACACCAAAATACTTTAAAATGCAAACCATGGGAAAGATCATTAACCTTCTTGCCGGCCTTGCCGGAGCAGCAGCCCTCAACATACTTCATGAGTCGCTAAAAAATAAACGTGATACCCCCCGGATCGATTTGTTAGGTGAGCAAGCCCTTCAGAAAGCTGTCAGGTATTTCGGTGGCAATATTACAGACTCAGACGATCTGTATAAAACCACTCTTGCCGGGGATCTGGTGTCCAATAGCATTTATTACAGTTACATTGCCTCTTCAAAACGTAAAAACATCTGGGTCACTGCAGTGGGCATGGGTTTGTTAGCGGGGATCGGAGCGGTTACTCTGCCAGAACCTATGGGACTAAATCCAAAACCTGTTGCTAAAACTGAAGAAATCAAGTTAATGACTGTTGGATATTACCTATTTGGTGCATTGGTAACTGCATTTGTCGCATCAAAACTAAAAAGAGAATGAATGGTCATGGTGGATTTTGTTAGTTGCACAAGAAGCCAGGAAGGTATAGCCATTTTTTCAGAACTTTTGGGAATCCCCGGTGTTAAGAAGGCACCAATGATTTTAGAAAGGTCTTGAAAGATTTGATGCCACTGAAAGTAAACCGGTTCGAAATTCACGATGGAAGCATACACTATGTGGATCCAGGTTCTGCGCCCAAAGTAGATACCTCCGTGAAAGAAATGCATGTACTCGCTGGTAACCTGACCAACAGTGCCGATGAAACTTCAAAGTTGCCCTCAACGATAGTGGCAGACGGTAAAGCCTATGATGGTACCATCCATATCAACATGAAAATGAATGCCTTAAATAAACAGCCTACATTTGATCTGGCTGCGGATATTAAGGGGGCGAACCTGGTTAAGATGAACAGCTTCCTGAAAGCTTACGGGAAGTTTGATGTCAGTAAAGGTACCTTTGGCCTCTACAGTGAATTTGCGGCAGAAGGTGGCAAGTTTAAAGGTTATGTCAAGCCGATCATCAAGGATCTGAAAGTACTGGGGACAGAGGATAAAAAAGACGGTTTCTTCCAGAAAGCAAAGGAGGCACTGATCGGCTGGGGGGTAATATCCTGAAGAACCCAAAAAAGAAGCAGGTGGCTACCAAAATACCCATTGAGGGAACTTTTAAAGATACTTCAATTGATAGTGGCTCCGCCATTTGGGAAGTTCTGAAGAAAGCTTTTATTGAAGCGCTCATGCCCAGCATCGACAATGAGATTTCGCTTTCATCGGTAAAAGAGGTGAAAGGTAAAGAGAAGAAGAAAAGCTTTTTCGGGCGACTTTTCTCGGGCAAGGACTGATAAACTCTTCAACTGCCTGAACTTTTTTTAGTTGCAACGACGCGACCTTTGGGTTATGGAAAATATCACATTACCCGAATTTGAGCAGGGCCAGGGGCCTGTACTCATGCTGAACATGGTGAAGTTCAAGGATCAAAAGATCTACTTTGAACAGTATATACCCGCATTTAATCAAGTGCTGGAAAAACTGGGCATCGAAGGTGTTAGTGTCAAACTGGTAACCCAAGTAGTTGCTAACGTTATCGCCGATGAGGGCGAGCAGTGGGACCAGATTGTACTGGTAGAATATCCTGATGCGCAGACATTTAAAAGAATCGCTGAAAGTGAGGTTTATCATCAGATAGCAAATCCACTTCGTGTTGCAGCAACTGCTGAGCTCAAACTTTTGATGACACGCAAAATCGACTTTTAGCGCTGAGATTTACTGAAGTTCTAAACTGATTTTTGCCGGAAGCTATCGTTTAAAGATTAGTATGCGGAGATTACAGGCGTTAATCTCCGCATCATTTGCTAACTATAAAATATGCTGTTATTTCTTTTTCTCCAATTCTGTAATCGCTGTCCATAATACCCCTGCCTCACCTCTGAAACTGGATGAACCTTTCGGTTGGTTATCAGGTGTATACCACTCATAAAAACCGTTATTGGAGATTACCCGGGCGAGCATTGGTTGCAGCGCTTCCCTCGCTTCTGCCAGTAAGTTGTACCTGATGAGCTGAGTCACCATTCTGCCGCCAAACCAGGTCCAGTCGCCCCCGTTTTGGTAAGAATATGGGCCCATCACCTTGTTCTTGAATGTTCCCGCCGGATAGACAGGGTACAGCGTCAGTCCGATCGTTGCCGCATGGGCATCTTTCACATTTTGCTGCATTTTTTGATATGCTTCCTTCACCTGATTTTTTGTGAAAAGGCCAGCTTCTATAGCCACCGTTGTACCGCCATGGTAATATACCTTTGACTCGTCGAAAGATTGAGGAAAAGGCGAACCGTTTAAATAAAGATGGGGGATATACTTTTGTGCTTTGTCATCCCATAAGTATTTATTGATATTCTGGCGTACACCCTTATAAATCCCTTTCCATTTACTGCTCTGCGCTGCAGTTAAATTACCAAAAGAAAGATAATCATTGATAGCGATAAGGAACATCGCATTATCGTAAATATCAATTGCCCTGTGGGTGTTTTCATCGATCACCACACCCCAGCCTTGTTCAGGTTGCACATCCCCCCAATCGGCAGTGGTGGCGCCCCATATTAAACCATATTTCGTGTTAAACCTTTCCTTCATCAGGAAATCCATCGCCCTTTCGATATGAGTTTTTACTGTTAGTCCGGCTATTTTTTCCGTTAAAATACTTTGGTCACCTGTGATGCGGATATATTTTGCGATAGCCTGTACCAGGGAGGTTTCCTGATCGGTTTCTACCGTATTTTTGTGACCAAGAAAACCCGGAACCAGGTCGGATTTATAAAACTTACCTTCAGATCCTGCCTTATCTGCGGGAATGTAGCCGTCTAAAATAGAACCGTCAGGTTGCTGAAATTCAAAAAATGTGATCAGGTGTTTTCTGATCTGCGATTTGTCGTTCACCTTACAGCTCAATTCGATAAAGGTGTTTAAATCCCTGATCCAGACTTCCCCATAACCATCTCCTGCAGTAAAGCCTTTTTTAATCAGCTCTTCGGCCATGGTTTTAACCTTGCTTGTATTGGCGGCCTTTTCCTGCGCAAATGAAATGTTAACAGGCATTACAAGAGCAGTTGCTACAAGTATCGCGATTGTAAGACTTATTGTTTTGTAAAAAGGACGACAGGTTTTTGGATCTATCATAAAAAAGCGTTCAGGTTTATATTTGGTTATTATGTACAAACATATATACATTAATTTAATATACAAAATCATTTTTCTGAAATATAGATGGATCCTGAAAGTTGAATCGATCACCAGCTTTTTAAGGCTGATTGTATGTTTGTGGCCGCTTAATGCTATTTACTGATAATAAATTTGGTTATTTAACCCTGTATAAATATGTTTGTACATAATATGCTGAATCCAATGAGCATATCACCATATATAAACCTAACTGAACAGCCGGCATGAAACATTCTGGATCCTTATTGATATATCTCTTAATTGTTGCCCTGATATTTCCGGCTGTGAGCGTTGCCCAGAATAAAGTAGTATGGAAAATAGGGGAGCGCGATGGTAAAACAGAGGAGTTCGCATTGGCTCCGGGCAACTATCAGCAGTTTCTTGCTCATGATTTTGGCTGGGAAGACCGGTACTACCTGGTTGGGAAATCAAGTCCGAATACCGACTGGCCCTATGTCTTACCTGGTCCCGATGATAGCTGGGGTGGCACCGGACCAACCTCGGGGATCCGTTCACATCAGTTAAATGTGCTGTTTAACCTGAAGCCTATAAAAGCCGGCCAGCAATTTCAGCTCATCATGGATGTATTGGCATATAACGGCAAAAAACCACCTTTATTTAAAGTCACCATCAATGGAAAAGATTTTAAGTTCCTTTTGCCGGCAAATTCAAAGGATTCCGGACTAACCGGGAATTCCAAAAACAAAGCAGAAGCCTATAAAATAGATATCCCTGCCGGATTGCTACATCAGGGTGGCAATGCGATAAAAATGACCATTTTAGAGGGTTCATGGCTGGTATTTGATGATGTCAGGTTGGAAGGTGCGGCAGAAATCCAGCCTTTAAAATCCGGGGACCTGTACATCAGAAGTGTCAGGGCAGCAGATTATACCATTGTTAAAGATGGACAGAAAGTGCAGCCCCTGCTGGTAGACATAGAACATCTCGCCAATCATCCAGAGGTTACTGTAAAAATTAACGGAAAGCAAATCTTGACCAGTGCAATTGACACCGGCCGTTATGTATTGGAGGTACCCATGTCCCTGTCTAAACAACCTAAGCAAACGACGTGGCAAGTACTTTCAGCAGGTAAAGTCATTGCTGCGGGCAGCGTCAGCGTTGCTGATCAACCATTAAAAACAGCAGCCGGATATGCCGACACCAAGATCGGTACGGCTCATTCCAGGTGGATGATAGCTCCTGGTCCCTGGATGCCCTTTAGCATGGTCAAACTAAGTCCCGATAACCAGAACAGCGGCTGGATGGCCGGTTACGATCCCACGATAGAAAGCATTGGTACCTTTAGCCACATTCACGAATGGACAATGGCAGGTCTCGGCATGATGCCCGTCAACGGTGAGCTCAAGTATCAGATAGGAGATCAACACCACAAAAATGAGGGCTACAGATCCGAAATTGATAAAAATACTGAGGAAACTCCTATAGGATATTATAAAGTCATACTCAAAAAGTATAATATCAAAGCAGAACTGACCTCCAGTACCAGATGTGGCTTTCAACGTTATACTTTCCCTAAATCTAAAGATGGAAGAGTAATGATTGATCTGAAAGTACCTTCGGAGTATGATTATCAAATCAAAAGTTTCAAAATTACCCAGGTCAACAAGCGCCGCATAGAAGGGTATAGTGAACAACATACTGCCAACGCCTGGTCGGGCGGCGTAGACCAGGATTACACCGTTCATTTCGTGATAGAATTTGATCAGGACATCAAAAAAGTTGGGGGATGGATCAATGGTAAAGCTGTATCAGGAGCAAGTATCAGCGGCAAGGATGCTGAGACTGCGGGGATGTATGCCGAGTTCGATACACAAAGCAGCGGTATAGTGCAGGCGCGTTCCGGGATTTCGCTGGTGAGCATCGCCGGTGCATCTCAGAACCTCAGAGAAGAAATAGAAAAACCTTTCGGTTGGAAATTTGACGCTGTACGTACTGCACACGTAAGAGCCTGGAATACATTGATGGACAGAGTGACCATTTCATCTGATAACAGTAGGGAGAAA
Source organism: Pedobacter sp. MC2016-15 (assembly GCF_026239695.1). Lineage (GTDB taxonomy): Bacteria > Bacteroidota > Bacteroidia > Sphingobacteriales > Sphingobacteriaceae > Pedobacter. The sequence goes on from NZ_JAPIVS010000008.1 coordinate 170,031, forward strand.
ACCCGATTTTACAACAACATGTACAGGGCACTATGCAGCCGGAATACCTGGAGCGATGTAGATGGTTCATGGATTGATGCCACTGAGCAAAAAAGACAATTCAGTAATGCTACTGATGTGGCATTGGGCTGCGATGCATTCTGGAATACCTTCTGGAACTTAAACCAGTTCTGGAACCTCGTCACCCCCGAGTGGTCATCAAAATGGGTGAAATCACAACTAGCGATGTTCGATGCCAATGGCTATCTCGCCAAAGGCCCCTCCGGGATGGAGTACATTCCGGTGATGGTTGCAGAACATGAAATCCCATTGATCGTCGGCGCTTATCAAATGGGAATTCGCGATTACGATGTCCAGAAAGCATTTTCTGCCACCTATAAAATGCAGACCCAGCCAGCAGCAACAGTGGGAAAGGGAAGGGCTGGCAATGAAGACCTGTTACCTTACCTGGAACACAAATATGTACCCTATGATAAAGGCAGGTTCAGCAATAGCCTGGAGTATTCCTATGACGACTGGACGGTAAGTCAGTTTGCGAAAGCATTGGGAAAGGATAAAGAGTATGCAGAATTTGCCGACCGTGGAAGCTGGTGGAAAAATGTAATCGATACGGTTTCGGGTTTCGCCAGGATGAGAAAGTCCGACGGGACTTGGCTGCCAGATTTCGATCCTTTTAAATCCGGTGCAAATGAGCACTACGTAGAAGGAAATGCCTGGCAGCTAACCTTCTTTGTGCCACAGGATGTGAAGGGCCTCGCCAATCGTATTGGGAAGAAAAGGTTTTGCGACAGGCTGGAATGGGGATTTAAGGAGAGTTATAAATGGCGCTTTAATGCCCCTAATGATGCCTATTGGGATTATCCTATTATGCAGGGCAACCAGCAGTCGATGCATTTTGCCTTCCTGTTCAATTTTGTACAGAAGCCATGGCTAACCCAAAAGTGGAGCAGGGCAATTATAGATCGGTATTATGGCTTCGATATTGCCAATGCCTATCTTGGTGATGAAGACCAGGGGCAGATGAGTGCCTGGTTTATCATGGCTTCTCTGGGGCTCTTTCAAACTGATGGCGGCTGTAGTGCACAACCCCGGTATGAAATCGGCAGCCCCCTGTTTACTAAGGTCGTGATTGATCTTGGGAACCAGTATGGCAGGGGAAAATCATTTACCATCGAAGCTAAAAATACCTCGAGGATGAACAAATATATTCAGAGCGCCAGCCTTAACGGTAAAGTATTAAACAGCTTTTCTTTCGCGGCGGCAGAACTGTTAAAAGGAGGTAAGTTAACATTGGTAATGGGAAGCAAGCCCAACTATAACTGGGGACTTTAAATCACAATCCTTACCTGACCGCAACTCCGGCCTCAGCATATCCGCTGAGGCTGTTGTCATTGGGCGGAGCATCAGTGATGATCACATCCAGGTCAGTAACCGGTCCGATAAAATAAGGATCAGCCGTCCCGATTTTTTCGAGTGTAGAGAGCGCAATCGTCTGCTGTGATACATTGATCATCACTTTCTTCAGTTCGGCTTCTTCATAATCTTTGGTTGTGATACCCAATAAAGGGTGAATGCTGCAGATCCCCAGCATGTATACGTCGGCACGAATGTTCTTGAAAGTATCAATTGCATTCTGGCCAATCGTGGTGAAAGATAATTTATGCAGGCGGCCCCCGGCAAATATAACCTCAGCTGCTGGATGGTCCTCCAGCGCATTGGCAATCGGAAAACTATTGGTCACCACCGTGATTTTCAGATCGTGCGGAAGACTTTGAGCAACCGCCAGGGTACTCGTCCCGCCATCCATAAATACCACGAGCCCATCACTGAGAAACTCAATCGCTTTTGCTGCAATGATCTTTTTTGAGGCAATCCCTTCTTTTTCCCGTTCCCGGTAATGATGAGGCACGCTGGAATGCGGTACGGCACCACCTCTGACAGCTTTCAGCAGTTTCTGGTCGGCCAGAACTTTGATATCCCGGCGTACCGTATCTTCAGAGACATTCAACTTCTCGCTCAGGTCTGTCAGTAATACCTTGTTATCTTTTGATAAATAATCCAGAATTATCTCCAGTCGTTCCTCTCTTATCATGTTGCAATATTAAGCAATATTTATTTTAATGTTGCAAATTACAGCAATAATTCGTTTGTTTGTTGCATGAAAACGCAAGGAAAGAAAAGTATTGCCATTGATATGGATGGAGTAATTGCTGATGTTGAAGCTCAGCTTATCAAATATTATGAACAAGTCTATGGCGTAAAAACGACTAAAGAAGCGATCAAAGGTTTATCCGGTGCAGATGCTTTCCCGCTGGATGCAGCTACAAGAACAATGATCTACACACCGGGATTTTTCAGGAACCTGGAGGTGATACCGGGAGCAGTAGAAGCCCTCACTATATTAAAAGATAAGTATGAACTCTATATCGTTTCTGCAGCTACAGAGTTTCCGCTGTCTCTTTTTGAAAAAGTGGAATGGCTGAAAGAGCATTTCCCATTTATCACCTGGCATAATATCGTTCTGTGTGGTGATAAAAGTATCATTGATACGGATTATATGATCGATGATCACTGCAAAAACCTGAATTTCTGTAAGGGAAAGGCCATTATGTTTGATGCACACCATAATCAGAATGAAGCAGGTCATGCCCGGTTTTTCTCATGGACTGAGATCCTGGAGTATTTTGAGCAGGAAGAACTGAAATTCGCTGAAGCCAGTAACTGATGAGCTCGCCGCAATTTATATCTTTACATCAGCTATGAGCCATCAATTGCGTGAACATATAGAAAAGATTATTCCGCTCAGCGAAGAGGAGTTTGAGTTTGTGAATGCTCACTTTATCAAAAAGAGTTTCAAAAAGAAGGAACTCATGGTAGAGACAGATGAATATGTTCCCTACAATTATTATCTCCTTTCCGGCTTAACCAAGTTGGTGTATACCGATCAGGATGCAAAGGACCATATTCTTGCTTTTGCGATGGAAGACTGGTGGGATAATGACTTTCAGGCCTATTACACCCAAACAAAAGCCACATTTTCGATGGAATGCCTCGAAGATACGGAGGCGCTATGCCTTTCAATCGAAAATTATCATGCGCTTTGTAAAGCACTTCCTAAGATTGAGCACTTTTTTCTGGAGAAAGTTACCCGTGGTTTCCTCGCTGCACAACGCCGTATTCTGTCACTGCTCACTACCAATACCGAAGAAAGGTACAGACAATTGCTGAAGCAACATCCCAGGCTGCTGCAAAGAGTCCCTAAGACTCAGCTGGCAGCCTATTTAGGTGTATCGCGGGAGGGCCTGAGCAGGATTATCCTGTAATCTGATTGGGTACACTCATGTTTGTGATATTTCTCACAACTGTATTAAAAGCGGTTTCCGGAGCTTTGCAGAATAGGAAATATTAATCAAATTTAATTCTACAATAGATGGAAAAGCGCGCATACAGCCCATGGAAATGGCAGGACGGACGTCATTATCAACAGTCAGTTGAAGTAAAACAAGTTGAAAGTACCTTATACTGCGCTGGTCAGGCAGCAGTATTACCCGATGGCAGCTCAAGTACGGCAGACATGAAAACCCAGTTACTGATTGCGATCGACAATCTGGAAAAGGTAATCACCGGAGCCGGATATGAAGTGAGGAACATTGTCAGGTTAGATGTATTTACCAGCTCCCACAAAGAGTTTTTTGAGGTGTTCGACACTTTCGGAGAGTGGATCGCCAGGAATGAGATCAAGCAGGCCGGTAGCTTTTTCCAGGTGACAGAACTTTATGAAACACTGAAGGTTGAGCTCGAGGCTACGGCGGTAAAGTAACACAGTTTAATCGGCCCTGAACTCCATTTTTATGGTAATCGATCCGGTTTTATTTTTATTGGAGGTGTTAAATGCACCTCCATAACTATAATCTTCATTGCTGTTTTTCCCCGTGATCTGGAAAATCCCCATTGTAGCTTTCTTCAGTTCTCCCAATGAGCTGCCTGCATTTTTTGCAATAGTTTCAGCACGGGCACGTGCATCGGCACTTGCTTTGCCTAGCAACTCCATTTTTACCTCGTTCAGTTTGGTGTTGTAAAACATGGGTGCCGAAGAGTTAAACTCGATGCCGCTTTGTATCAGCTCCCCAACTTCACGGGATATTTTATCCACTTTCTCAACCTCAGCGGACTCTATTTTAACGGACTGTGTTAAGTTGTATCCTGAAAACTGCTGAGAAAGGTACTGTCCGTTTGCATTGGTTTGCTGACTGAACTCTTTATTGATCGTTACTGCCGAAAATTGCAGATTCCCTGCCGCAATTCCTTTTTTAAGCAGGTAGCTGCGGATGGCATTTTCGTCCGCTTTCAAGGTGCTGTATGCTTCCTTCAGATCAAAAGACTTACGCGAGTAGGAGCCATTCCATACAATCAGGTCGCTGTTGAAATCTTTTTCCGACAGCCCGGTCACTACAATGGTTTCCATGGTTTTAGAACGGTACTTGTAGGCGTTGCCGATCAAGGCAAAAGCGATGATTGCACATAGGCCAACGATAACCGCAGTAATGATTGATGGTTTCATAGGAATGGATTTACTATAGCAAGATACAAAATTCTGGTATAACGAGATAATGAGGAATTCTTAGCTGAGATCAAATTCAACCGCTGTGTAAACACTTATAAGTGTAAATCTTTCAACAGGTTACAGCTTTCCCTTATTTTGGGTAAATGTGGATTTTAAAGTTTTATATTTATAGTAAGTTCCTGTAATATAATACTTAACGCTCATCAATCTTCTCTCAATGAACACGAAAACTCTCCCTGTAAATGAGTGCGTACAAAATGTGCAAAGTCAAATTCTGAGTACTCAAAACCATTTTTTTACGGGCTCGCTGCAGTTGGAGGAAATTGGCGAATACATACCCGGCTCTGTGATGGTGCAGGACCTGAAGGTGCTGACCAATACTTACATGAACAATAAAGGTTGTGAGATTCTGAAAAAAAGTAAAGAAGAACTGGCGGCTATGGGACCCAATTACTTCCGCGATTTTTTTCCCGCAGAAGAAGTGAGCTGGTTCTAAATGAACTCCGTCTTTTTGCAGACAGGGGAGACCGTTCCAGCTGGTATTCTTTCTTCCAAAGAGTCAGAGCAAATGCTGCCTCGGGTTATGAATGGTACTTTACCACCTGCAGGATATATACACCTGCAGATGATCCGGAGAAGTTATTGATGATGAACATCGCATTGCCTGTCAATGGTCTGCAGCATAATTCTAAAAAGATAGATCATCTGATTGGCGATAATTCTTATGTAAGGTTGAATCTGGAAAGGTATAAATCCCTAACACAAAGAGAAAAACAGATCATCATTTTGATTGCCCAGGGAAAAGGGAGCAACCAGATTTCTGATGAACTGTTTATCTCTATTCATACGGTCAATAACCATCGCAAAAGCATCGTGCATAAAGTCGGGGATCGTTCACTGTTAAAGCTGGTAAAGTTTGCAGAGGCTTTTGGCTTGATTTAAGCCAGGTCTATCCCAATCTTCCCGTAGAAATCCCCATTCCCGGATTTGTTCTCCATCAGGCTATGAGCCTCAGCGATCTCCGACAATGGAAAGACCTTATTCAGGATTGGTTTCAGCTTATTATTTTCCACCAATTGCGTCAACTCATCCATTTTATTTCTGCTCTGTCTGGTAAACACAAAATGGTATGTCGCATTTTTCCCCCATGCGTGAATCAGGTTCTGAGGTTTTTCGATGTCTACTATGGTCACTACCTGACCCAGCTGACTCAAAATCTTTCCGCTGTCTGAAAGCGTATCTCCGCCAATGGTATCGATAATCACATCAACCCCTTTCCCAGCTGTCAATTCCTGTATCACATCGAGGTAGTTCTCCGTTTTATAGTCGATCACATAGTCGGCACCCAGCTCAAGAAGAAACTCATGATGAACCTTGCGTGCTGTAGCATATACAACTGCGCCCATTGCTTTTGCAATTTGAATTGTTGGTATGCCTACACCTCCGGCACCACCGTGAATCAATACTGTCTGGTTGATTTTAAGTTGTGCCCTCGTCACCAGCATCTCCCAGGCTGTGCCCGCTGCTAAAGGAAGAGTTGCCGCTTCCAGGTGACTGATGTTTTTTGGCTTATGCCCGATGATCGACTCATGCGCACAATGGTACTGCGCGTAACTTCCTTGTCCCTTAAAGATTTCCGGAGAGTAATAAACTTCATCGCCCACTTTAAAATTCTCTACTCCCTCACCAAGTTCCACGATCTCTCCGGAGACATCATGTCCAGTGATCACTGGTAATTCCAGCTCATTCTTATAATCCCCGCGACGAACCTGGATGTCTAAAGGATTAATAGATGTTGCAAATAGCCTCACTAAAACTTCCTTGAATCCAGGTTTTGGGGTCGGTAAGTCTACAATTTCAAAATTTTCAACGCTTCCGAACTGTTTTAACATTGCTGCTTTCATATTACATTGAGTTAATTAGGTAAATTCCTAAGTGTTATATTAAATTTTTTTATAAAATCTCTTTTATATGTTTTGCTAAATCCTGGATCAGTTGTTCGTTCCTTTTATAATACGTCCACTGACCTCTGCGTGTAGCAATCAACACATTGGCTACCGACATGGTCTTCAAATAATCGGAAACAGTAGGTACCGACATTCCTGCCTTCTTGGCGATATCGGATACACATACTCCCAACTCCGGTGTTTCTTCACTCAGTTCCTCTTTCGGGAAATGATCAAAAGGATCTTTTAACCAGGTAAGAATATTTAAACGTGTCTCGTTTGATAAGGACTTGATAACTTCTAGTAATTCCATGGTTACAAATTTAGGTAATTACCTAAATACCTGCAAATGGAAAATGTATTTTTTCTTAAAATAACTAATAAAGACGCTTTCAGAGTTTTATGTAATATGCGTTTGCTTTTTATAAGACGTAATAGTAGTAAATAATTCCTGAGCATCAATGTCCAGTTCTGATGCGGTCAGGTTAACCGGTAAATTCCCTTGCGCATCCTCTATTCCATTGACGGCCATGGCAGATAACTTCTGTTTAATCTTAGGAATATAATGATCCGGCTTGTCTACGGTAAGGGTAACCAAAGTATCTGCACCCACCTTATTGAGGTTAATGTCGATGATATCGTTCCAAAGTATCAATCCGGCTGCCTTGCTTACCGGGGTCACTTTTGAGAAGATTCCCTCCCTGGTAAGGATTACCAGTGGCGAAGTGTCTGATAAGGAAATTATCTTTTTGATGATCACAAAGGCTAAGATCAAACCAAATATCGCAGATATAGCGATCAGTTTGGCGCTTATGGTATCTGTGAATAGTCCCAAACCATATAAAAATATAAGCAGCAGTACTACAAATATGCCTGTGCACATCAGAATCAGGTTAACTGATTTCTTTCTGTTTCTGTAAAATTCCATGTGATGAGTGTTAATTTTGATTTACTTCCAGTCTACATTGAGGTTGTTCTCCTGTGCAAAGACTTTAGCCTTTGCTAAAAGTTCTGCATATCTGGACTCGAATTCTGCGCTGTACTTCTGCTCAATTGCTTTTAAGAGCTCGTCCTTCTGGGCCTGAGGAGCTTTGCTGTCACAGAGTTTTGCATATGCTGTATATTCATTTTTGTACACCGGAATTACAAATTCGTAAAGTCCTACCGACTTATCTTTAATGGTCTTCCTGTCATCGTCACTGGCTGATAATGCCTTGATGTCTTTCAGTGATTTTTCCATGTACAGTATGTTATTCTGTACACTGGTTACAGCTTCGTCGCCTTTCTTTTTGCTAGAAGGGATGTCTGGAAACTCGGTTGTCTCATCATTGATGTGTTTTGCCAAAATTGGCGTACCAAAATCGCTGATGGTATTGGTATTCAGGACAGCTACACCGAAAAATTTATCTGCAGGTTCTGAGCAGGACTGCAAAAACAGGAAGACAGCTAGTAGTAGGAAGATCGGAAGGGTAGTGGTACGGCTTTTAAGAGTGTAGGTCATGAAGTCAGAGATTGTTTATTAATAACTGATTTTCTATCAAAAATTAAGCCTGCAATGTTCAAACAGGGAAATATTTATCTATGGTATTGATTCCCTGTTTATTTTTTTTAATTTGTCGACATATCAAAATTTTAATCAATCCACATCTTCCTGAAGGCGACCTGTTTTTTGGAGGGAGATTTAGCGATCGTCACTGTTGCGGTAGTTTCATCATAATCAAGACCTGCCTTTTGCAAACTTTCTTTGAGCGGCAAGGGATTGCCCTTCTCCACATACTTGCTGAAAAACTCACGGATCTCCGGGTGGGTCATTTTGGTAATCGTATCAAACAGCGTGTCGTCTTTAAATGCACGTTCAGGTCCGTACTTTTTAGCCAGAGCCAGAATCAGATCCTGCGTACCAGACTTCCCATTTGAAAGTTCCCTTAACCGGATGTCCAGGCACAAACCTATTAGAGCGCCCTTCTGGTAAATATTCATATACTGATCCTGTCTTTCGATCGCTTGTTTACTCATCAGTGTCATAGAAAGCGTGTCATCAAACTTTTTCATGCCGTCGATTTTCTCATTGATGCTTTTAACAAACTCATCCAGGTTGATCATATGCTGTTTAACGGGCATATGTAAAGTTGCATATTCAGTCATGCCCTCATAGAGCCAGAAATGTTGTGACAGAACAGGGTTTAAGAAGTTGAATTCCTGAATCTCCTCAGAATGCACGTTTAGCGGAGTAAGCACATGAAAAAACTCATGAGATGCGACCCTCATCAGCGCCTGCGGTAACCGGTCCAGGTTTTTCGATCCATAGAGGCATACCGTAGAATTGCTGTGCTCCAGACCATCGCCCATTAAGCCATTGTGAGGGATTGATTCATGGTAGATCAGAAAGGCGTAATCTTTCACCGGAAGCTTACCGCCGAGGTAAGCCCTCTGGTTCTCCAGTATCGAACTGATCTTATCTGCCAGTACTTTAGAATATTTCTCCGGCGCTGCTGAATAGAAGGACACCAGGACCTTCGTGTCTCCAACCTTCAGCCAGGTGGTATCCGGTTTGCAGTACATTACCGGTGCGTCAACAAGCCGGCGGTAATCAACAGCTGTTGCAACATCAGTAGTATCATTTTTATGGTCAAATGGCAAGGCCGAAGACGCGTAAAAGTCGGGATTCTTTTTTATCGTAACGGTATAGCCTGTTTTCGGTAGTTCCTGAAAATATCCTACGAGTGCATTATAATTGATAATGGACACGCTATCTTTTTTAAACATGCTTGTTGGCGACTTCGCACCTCCGGTGTTTTGAACCAGGTATTCCCAGCCATCTTCTACCTGATAACTGATCTTTACGGTATGCTCCAGATCCGCTATTTTCCAGGTATTTACATCCTGTTTGGCTACTCCGATCTCCTTGCCGGTTTTGTCAAACGCTTTCAGTTCCGAAATATGCTGGCCGAAATTCATGGCATCATAATAACCGGGAACTAATTTAGGCATAACGAATGTCGCTGATTTGAGCTTATTTTTTGGCGGCGTAAATGATACACTGACCTTATCATTTTCTATGTTTAGGAGATCGATCTTATACTGGTACTGGTCCGTTTGTACCTGTGCCTGCAAATTTACGCTGAGCAGAAAGAGTGTAATAATGGTTATGATCAATTTCATATAAGAGCTACTATAATTTAACCTATGCTAATTTAAGCATTGTAAATTTTACGAATATCTTTTTTAATTCAGACACACAAATGTCTTCAAGAGGCGTTATCAGAAAGATGACATTTGTAGAAAAAAGATGTAGATAAAGATCTACTTTTATTAGGACCATTTCAGTCCCCATTGATGCAAATCATCAATGACTTTCAATAATTCCATTGCCCTGTCCGTAATTTCATAAACAATATGTTGTGGTGGTTTTTCCTTAACTACCACCTTAAGAATTAGCTCATCGGCAACTAATTCACCTAGCCTTTTGCCTAATATTTGGTCTGATAACGATGGAAATGCTTGTTTCAAGGTGCTAAACTGGACATGCCCAGCTGCTATCTTGTGTAAAATTTGCATTTTCCATCTTGGGCTGATACTTCTCAGCACATCATTCACCTCACAAGCCAGACTCAGTGAGGTGATATTACAAGCATTAGATGTTCCGGGCTTTAATTGACTTGACATACTGATCTTTTAGGTACTCACTTTCGGGTGAGTTATTGTTTCAAAAAGCGGTTGTTCCCAATTTTGTACAAAAATAAGATAATATGAAAACACTCATTATTCGTAAAAGCTCATTTTACACATTGCTGATTTTAATCCTGTCAGTTTCCAACATTTATGCACAATCTGTACAAAAAGCGCCAGTATTTGTTTTGGTTCATGGGGCCTTTCATGGTGGCTGGTGCTGGCAGCGGGTAAGCCGGGAACTAAAGGCAAAAGGGGATTCAGTTTATACGCCGACATTGAGCGGACTCGCTGAAAAGAAAAGTCAGTTGACTGATAAAATTGATTTAAACACTCATATTAATGACATTGTTGATTTTATGGTGAGCAAAGATTTGCATAATGTTATATTGGTAGGTCACAGTTATGCGGGAGCTGTTATTGCAGGTGTAGCAGACCGGATCCCTGAAAGATTATCACAACTTGTTTTTCTGGATGCTATGTTGGTTAAAAACGGGCAAAGCGCTCTTGATGTCAGCCCGGATGATATCAGAGTCTACTTTATAAAGGCATCAAATGATAACGACCAAGGCTTAAGTATCCCATTCTTCACAAGCGACTTTTTCGGCGTGACCGAGGTGGCGGATATGAAATGGGTAAACCAGCAACTGACAAATCAGCCTTTCAGGACGTTTTCTCAGGCCCTCATACTAAAGAATCCATATGGCAATCACTTACCATTAACCTATATCGCTTGTACTCAACCCGAACTCCGCGCAATCCAGCAGTTTGCAGACACAGCAAAGTCAAGTAGAGGGTGGAAATACCTGGAGTTAAAAACCGGTCACGATGCGATGATTACTGAGCCGGTAAAGCTGTCTGAAATGTTGCAATCCCTATATTGATATTTTTCTGCCGATCACACGTAATATCCGCCTTCAGCATTTTTATGCTAAAGTTTCAAATCCCTGTTTCTATTGGAACAGGGATGTTTTAGCCCGCAGAGGCTAATAAACGTCTTTTCGCTGATAGTTTATGAATCAATATTTTCAGTCTTGAACGATAATCTTCTCCTAGCCATTTCACATAATCCCGTGTCACTTTGCTCAGGCATTTACCATATAATTTAACCCTGTAATCAATCTCCCTGTCAAGCGAAGGGATCAGATCCAGTGCTTCCTGTTCATCATCAGAATTTTCCAGGCACATCATCGCATGCTGACGAATGGAGTCGCGCATTACTGTTTTTGCTTTTGCACCACTATTTATCGCTTTTTGGTAAGCGGCAACTACATCAAAAGCCACCTCCAGGCTATTGGAGAACTGGTTTCGCATTTCCAGTGGTATGGTATGTGTATCGCGCTCTGCAGAATGTAAACTTTGGTGGTAAACATCAGGGTGCTCAAAAACATGTTTCCAGTCAATCTCAGTATGCCATTCGCCAAAACGCTCAATATTATTGCCCAGATCGGTCACAGTAAATGACTTCTTGCCCGCCAGCCTCCTTGCGCCCCTGCCCACCATCTGGTGGTAAAGCGTCAGAGATGTCGTGGCCCGGTAGAGAATTACAGATTGGATAGTAGGTTCATCAAAACCTGTTGTTAAGATAGAAACTGATGTCAGTATAGCACCTTTAGTTTTTTTAAACCAGGCAAGAATTTCTACCCGCTCATCTGCAAGCGTCTTGTTATCCAGGTGCCGGATAGGGTAGCCAGCTTTGGTAAATGCCTCGAGGACACATCTGGATGCAAAGATGCCGTTATTAAAAATGAGTGTTTTCTTCTTTACAGAGTACTCACGGTAGGCATGCAGCAGAAGGTCAAGCATAACTTCTGATCCATAAAGCGCATCCGAACTGCTAACCGTATAATCTCCCGTCAATCCCATATTCAGCGAATTTAGTTCCACTTCGTAAGACTTTATCTTAGGGCTGGCCAGAAAACCATTACCAATCAATGACGAAATAGATTCGCCGAGAATTAATTCTTTGTAAAATTTATTCATAGGCAGATTGATGTCCGAGGAAAAAGGCGTAGCTGTTACACCAATGACCGAGGCATTTGGAAAATTGCCCAATAGCTTGTGAAAGGAATTGTGATGTGCTTCGTCCACGATAACCAGTCCTACGTCAGCAGTGTTGATCAGCTTATCCTGAATTCTACGTTTCAGTGTTTCCACCATAGCTACGTAACATTCAAATTTGTCTTTCAGAGGAATATTTTTAACACTGCTATCGATCACCTTATTCGTCACTCCACTCTTTTTCAGCGCAGTTGTTGTCTGCCGGCAAAGTTCGGTACGATGCGTCAGTACAATAACTTTTTTACCATAAGTAGCGATAAATCTTTTAGCAATTTCAGAAAAAATCACTGTTTTGCCTCCGCCAGTCGGAAGTTGATACAGTAGTCGCGCGCCCTTGTCATGCTGGTCTTCTAATCTGTCAAAAATCGCTTGCAGATCATGTTGCTGATAAGAGTATAACTTCCTCTTTGTTGCAGGAAGGATGGCGGAGTGATTTTCTGGTTGCATTTCCCTATAACTATCAAGTGACCAAAAGGTTTTAGAATCTATTTCTAGGTGAGATCTTTGTTTTGAAAAGGGAGAATTTGGAGAGAGATTCTGGATATAATAACTAGTTTTTGATAACAATTATGGCGTTACGATGTTAATCTGGCACGCCCATACTGGATGAACATGAATAATGAAGCAGAAAAAGTATTAATCTTAACAGTGAGAATGGATGAGGTTTCACAATCGTATTTTGATGCGCTGCGTGTGGAACATTTTCCTGCTGAGCGCAATTTCCTGAAGGCACATCTGACCTTGTTTCATAAACTACCCGATACCGCGGAGACAGTAGATATACTTTCAGATTTGACTGTCTCTCCATTTGTCGTAAAAGTTACCACACTTATCAATCTGGGTGCTGGGGTTGCTTTCCGGCTGGAGGGAGCAGAACTAACTGCGCTTCGTGCATCTCTATCTAAAGCATATGCGGAACATCTGAGTCCCCAGGACAAACAGGGTTTCAGGGGCCACGTTACTGTTCAGAATAAGACAAGCCCAGAAATAGCGCGTACATTGCTGGCCAGACTTTCAGAGGATTTTAACCCTTTTGAAGTTAGTGCGGTTGGTATTGATCTCTGGTATTACCTTGGCGGGCCCTGGGAGCACAAGCAGTATTTTCCTTTTCGATAAGAGTGCTCAGAGGGTCTAATTCTTAAATGTCTGAATAATCTGCCGGATACAGGAACCACGTATTTCCTTTAGAAACATTGTGTTGATACTCTGGCATGGCCGAAAGTTTTCTCCAGTAATCGTCTTTTGTAAAGGCATCCCAGTGTTTGTCTCTGTCTGCACGGTTTTCAAATGTGGTCATATACATTAGGTTTGGCATTGCAGTTCCGGCGACTACCTGTCCGTAAAAAATTGCATTGAAATTCAGTCTTTTAAATAAACTCACTTCATCGCCTGTATTAAACATGCGGATTTTATTGGCCGAAATCTTTTCTGTTGGACCTTCATAACTTCTCAATTCATACACCCTGTCCTTTTTTGCGGCGCTGAGCTGAGGCAGGGAGTACTTCGGACTTTTATAAAACGCATCCAGCAGGATCGTTTCAATTCTGTTGTAAGGAGCGATATTGTAGGCAGCATCAAGGTAGTCGGCACCATCCAACAGATATTGTTTGTCTTTTTGTAATCTCGCATCCAGTTTAAAAAAATCATCTCTGGAAGCGAAGGGGATGAGCACATAGATCAGCTTTTCTTCAGTAGCCTTAACCGGATCTGTAATAGGTTTAAAGACACCGATGCTTGAAATGCCTGCCCTGTGCAATGCCGGAATAAAGGCCTTGCTTAAATACTGGTCGACACGGGTTTCCTGATCAGCGGTGCTTAGATGATAGATCTTAAGCTGATAAAAATCAAGTTTCGGAGTAGCGGTTGAGATATGAGGTGCCAGTGCAATAAGCAGCAACAGGAAAAATAGCGTTAATACTTTCTTAGACATGAAGTTGGATATTTGATTAGTCAGTAATACTCGCTAAGTTAATCAATAACTTTTTCAATGACATATAAAAATTGTTTGTAATGTCAATCTTCCAAAGGGCAATCGTATCAATGTTCTTTTTATTGGCCAGATATTTGTATGATATTATCATCTATCAACTAAACATATCAACAACATGAAATTATCCAGGGAATTTTTAAATGACTTTAAAGCTAGCAATGTCAAAATCGGTGATATTATTACTTTTAAGAGGTCAGAATATGAAACCAATGGAATAGCGGGGTTATCAAATGAAGAATTTGTGCAGAAATGGAAGGATTTTACCGCCAAATTAAACGATACAATTAAATTTAAACTAATGCCGGCCAAATTTGACCCGAGCGGCAACGGAGTTTCACTCATCGTTACACGCTTGAATCTTATGCCAACGGCGTAATATTAAGTATTTGATTGCTCTCACCGGCTCCACGATCAGTGGACAGATGTATTTCTCAGAGCATTTAAACGATATTTTGGGTCCGGAGGAAACTATTCCTGCCGGACTTTTTTAATTACAATTATTTCTTAAGTACCATGCCATTGAGACTCGTATATTTCTCATTTGGACTTATTCCTTCTCCCCAAGATGGGGATGGAACGAACTCCAGCGTTGTGCTGTCTTTAAGTTTTAAGTTGACAGGGTGTCTATTTCTCCTTGTTTTATCGGATATCAACACTTCTATCATATCCTTTTGACCATTATCGCCGATGTCGGCAATTATATTCATGTCATTCAGATTATTATACATCACTGTATCGTTTTTTGAATACTTGACGCCGCCTCCCAAAAATTGAATATAAAAAGTCGGCTCTTTTTTAAAAGGGTGGGAGAATAGTTCAAGTTTCAACGTTATTTCAATACCGTTTTGCTTCGTATACCAGGTTCCTGCAAATTTCTTGAGTTTAGGAAAAACAACCAGAGTGCCAGATTTAGGTGGTGAAATTAGAAAATTATGGATTTGCCCATCAATTGTATCCTGAACTTGTGCATTGGATTTTTGAAGGACAAGAATGAGTATGATGGAGAGGGAAATTTCTATAATCGTTTTCATAAATGTTATATTAATCACCTACTGACACTACCAGATAACAACCATCCAGTTTATGAAAATGATTGTTATTAAACCCCACAGTGAGGATATTGAACCCCTTCATATGCTGATTAAATAAATCCAGCGTGCCCCATTCACCATTATGATAATAACCTCCGGAAGGTAAATTGTCAGCAAGCAAAAAACTGATAGGGTGCTTAAATTTTACTGTATCTGAGCCAATTTTAAGCTGGAAATAGCCCATTCCGTACCACCTTGCCAGTCGCGATGATGGTGCTGCCGCCATAGAGAAATAGCTGCCGGATTGATATTTCTGTTTTAAAAAATAGTCGAGTGTGATAGCTGATTTTGGATTGTCCCAAGCGTAGTGCTTCAAACCAGTTTTATGGCTGTAATCCGTTACAGGCAGTAATTGATGGAAGTTGTTTTCGTATTCGGTGGGAACACTGATAGAACTTGTTTTAGGAATAAATACTTGTAAGACTTCTCCATTTACTGACATGATGTAAGTCATAGGGTTCTCTTCTTCATAGACGGTAACTCCATCAGCTTTGGACAGCAATTCTTGCAGCAGGCTTGAAAGCGCTTCCGGTGCCATTGCTAAATCTTTATTGATATTTTTATAAGCGATCTTCTGATTCTTCCCAGTTTTCAGGTAATCGTTGTAATGATCTGCGTAGAGCAGATGTCCGTTGAAGGGTCTGCCGAAAGCTGTGCTGCCTGTTTCATTCAAGCTGTCCAACGCTTTGCCGGTACTGTCTATTCGGTAGTAAGTCACCGAATACGTAGGCTGCTCGTATTCTTTTGGCTTGAATTCCTCAACGCTTTCTACGATGATATTATTATTAATAGAGTCCCGGTAAAGAGCTCTTGGCCTGGCGCCGGTAAATAGGGGTATAATTTGATAGTTTGTATTATCTATCTTTTCATTTACTGCCGGATAGCTCTTGTATTTTTCCGGTAGGCGGGAGAGGAAATAGTTTTCACTCCTGAAGTAACGCCATGCTGTTATGCCCAGGAAAACGATTAACATGGTCGATGCAATGATATACAATCTCTTTTTTTCCATTAAAAGTAAATGATGTGGAATCTTATTCCGCGACTAAAATACGCTTAGTTTTTAAAAAATTTAGTTTGAATTTAACTACAGACAACTATTTGATGACATCTTATAATATGGAAGTAGAATGAGTTCTTCAAAAGATATATTTATATTAGCGTATTGATTATACAAATAGTAGACTTATGGAAATTTTATTAAAAGAATATGAAAGCAAAGGCTCTGCAACGGCGCAGGACAATGATATACGTGTAGGTGCAATGACCTATTCCATCGCAGGGCCAGAACTCATCATTATAGATTCTACACATGTTGAACCAGCTTATAATGGTAAAGGTGTTGGCCAGCAAATGTTGTATAAGATCGTAGAAATGGCGAGGGAGAAGAATATTAAAATTATTCCGTTATGTCCATTTGCTGCAAGCATGTTCAAGAAACTGGATGATATCAGAGATGTATTGAAGTGATAATATATTGATATCAATATGCCCAACGTGAATGCTAATGAGATAATCTACAATTCCTGTAAATCAAGGACTAGTGTTATGAAAAAAGTCTTTTTACTTCTTTTTACTCTTATCACGTTAAATTCTTTTGCTCAGTCTGTAAAATACAAGATAATTACCCAAAGTGAGTCTGTAAGGTTGCTGGAATCCATCAGTAATTTTGAGGTTTTTACCGGAAAACAGCTTCACGTATCAATCTTTAGATCATCAAATGGTTCTGGTAACGCCAAGCTTCCAGAGTCTGATGAGGTTTCTTATAATTTCATATTTTGTGTAGCTCATTTCGATGAAAATCCAGATAGTAAGGTTTTCAGCGTAGGCCCGTTTATAAACCCCATAATTAGTAATAAAGCTGACTCAGGAGATTCTATCGATTTCATTATTTAAACAGGAGTTTTTGATAATAGGAAGAAAGTTAAGCTTACAGTTAGTCAGTATGGGATTCAGATTAAATAGAATCCTATTTAAAAGGTAGCTGCCCATCTATCACTGTCGTTTGCGTATTATCTCTTATTGTTGAATTGTATCTGATGAATCATCGTCGAGGCAAATTCTTGCTGGCTAGGTATTGTAGATGGAGCTTTGATTTTATTTAAAATTTCGTTTATTTGAATACAAAGTTTATAATAATTTGATCATGATGAGAAAGGTTATCAGCATTATATTGTTTTCCATTATTACCATTGTCAGTGCTAAAGGACTGGATTTGAACTCACCCAATGGTTCAGTGAAAGTGAGCGTAAAAGTGTCAGACCGGGTCTACTACAGTGTATGTAGGGAAGATATCCCTCTTCTTGAACAATGTCATCTTGGTTTAGATATTAAAGGTCTTAGCAGCGATAAAAAGTTGAAAGTCACTAGTGTCAAATCATTGCGTATATCACAGGAGCTGAATCCCGTAACTCCGATGAAATTTTCTAAAATTAATGATCTCTGCAATGCCATGCTGATAAAACTTTCGAATGGACTTAATGTAGAGTTTCGGGCCTACAATGATGGTATAGCCTATCGGATCATTACAGCGGCTAAGGGTGATCAAAATGGTAAAGTGAAAATAAGTGATGAAGATGTAACATTGAACCTACCGGACGACTATCTGCTGCATTTACAACCTGCAAAAGATTTCACTTCCAATTATGAAACTAATTATATTCATTTGAATGCAAAACAGTGGAAAGATGCTAATCAGATGGCTACTTTACCTGCACTCATAGATACCAAAAAAGGATTTAAGTTACTTTTTGCTGAAACCGATTTGACAGATTACCCATGTTTATTTGTTAGTGCTAATAGAGCTGATGGACTCGAAGGAACATTTTCCAAGATCGCCCTGCAAGAAAAGCAGGAAGGGGACAGGTTTATGCGGATAACAAAAGAAGCAGATTATATAGCACAAACCAGTGCCAGGAGAACGTATCCCTGGAGATATTTTATTATATCAAAAGATGATCGTGAACTATTGGAAAGTACGCTTCCTGTTAAACTTGCTGCGAAACCTGAAATCAAAGATACCCACTGGATAAAACCCGGACAGGTTAGCTGGGAATGGTGGAATGCTGCCTCACCATACGGTGGCGATGTCGACTTTGTTGCCGGATTTAATCTTGAAACATATAAGTATTATATAGATTTCGCGTCAAAGAATAAAGTACCTTATATCATTATGGACGAGGGCTGGGCAGAAAGCGTGCACGATCCTTATCTTCCGAATAAGAAAGTAGACCTGCATGAATTGATCCGTTATGGTAAAGAAAAACAAGTCGATATCATTTTATGGCTTACCTGGCTTACCGTAGAAAAGAATATGGATTTATTTAAGAGGTTTGCAGACTGGGGCATCAAAGGAGTAAAAATCGATTTTATGGATAGAAATGATCAATGGATGGTCAATTACTATGAACGTGTTGCAAAAGAGGCCGCTAAATATCACATCCTGGTAGATTTTCATGGATCATTCACGCCAAAAGGTTTGGAGCATAAATATCCCAATGTCATTTCATATGAAGGAGTAAGAGGAATGGAACAAATGGAAGGTTGTCAACCTGAAAATACTATATTCCTACCATTTCTGAGAAACGTCGTTGGCCCTATGGATTTCACACCAGGGGCGATGATCAATATGCAGCCCGACGTTTACGGCGGCAAACGGCCTAATGCTGCCAGTGTTGGTACTCGGGCGTATCAATTGGCACTTTTTGTTTTGTTTGAAAGCGGTTTACAGATGCTTTGTGATAATCCAACGCTCTATTATAATAATAAAGAATGTACAGATTTTATAACCCAGGTGCCAGTTACCTGGGATGAGACTAAGGCTCTAAAAGCAGAAGTGGGAGAGGTCGCGGTTGTAGCAAAAAGAAAAGGAAATAAGTGGTTTATCGGAGGAATAACAAATCGGATGGAAAGACAGTTTAGCCTCGATTTAAATTTCCTTAAGAAAGATCAATCTTATCAAATCACTTCTTTTTCGGATGGGATTAATGCCGGTCATCAGGCGATGGATTATAAAAAGAATGCTCAAATGGTAAGTTCTCATTCAAAACTGCAGGTTCACTTGAGCAGGAATGGTGGTTATGCAGCTGTTATTACTGAAATGGAATAAAATCAGAGTATATGGTATATAATAATGCAAAACCCGAAGACCTTGCTGTTCAGGTGATGGAAAAGTTAGCCCACAGCAGCTTATCAAGTCCCGTACCCTCTTTAGATACATTAAAAGATCTGTTTGAGTGTCTGTTTTTTACCAGCATGCAGACTGAGGAAGGTGATCTGATCAAAGTTACAATCACGATCATCGATCCTGAGAATCCAGATCCAAAACCTCCGGAAGTACTTCCTTCTGAGCGCTGGAACATTATTTCTTTCAGTGAACTTATTCATCTTTCCATCAAAACCTTGTCTAAGCTCTCGAAAGCTTCGGATCCGACGGCAACTTCCCTGGCGGTTTATTATGATGCAGAGGGTAAACTATTCATCTGGGGTATGATTGATCAGGCTATACATTACCAAAGTTTTCTGAATTATGAATCAGATTCCGGTTCGGAGCAGCCGGGCATCTTTCAAGTTACGATTAGTGATATTGGTACCTTAAATGTGCTTTTTGACTATGAGCTTTTAGCCACATTAAAGCAAAACATTTTGGTTACCCATTATCTTGATGTTTTCACTATTGGTCCAATTGCGAAGATATTAAAAGCGAATGCACAGCATCTAAAGGCCGACATCCTTGAGTTTTTAAAAAGTGAACATCAAAATGAAAATTTTGAGGACTGGGAGTCATTTATTAATAGCTTATGGATCCAAACGATATCAAGGCTGCTTCTTAGAATACAGAACTATCATCATGGCGGGGCGGTGTTAATTACAGATAACTTGCTGGAAATTGATATCAAGTACCGGATCAATTATGACAGGCTGAAGGTAGCTATCAGTAGGCTGGCGAAAGAAACAATCAATAATTTTGTCGCAGAGACACTCATTGATGAGCATATAACAAAAGGGAATAAGACTATCTCCAAAGACTGGTATGTAGAGGAGTCACGAAGCTTATTTCTTAAAAAAGAAGTCGCAGATGAGATCCGAGGGGCCATCTCCTTTTTAGCTTCTCAGAGTTGTGTTGATGGGGTGTTGCTTTTTGATCGGGATATGGTGTCCAGCGGATTTGGGGGTGTTTTAAAATCTAGAAGGATGCCAAAGAAAATATATATATCACCTACTGCAACCGCAAGCCCAAAATCCCTTGTAGCAACTGACCCAACTCACTTCGGTACAAGGCACCGGTCTATGATCGCCTATTGCTGGAAAAACACTGGAAGTCTGGGACTGGTGATATCTCAAGATGGTGATATACGTGCCTTTTTGCGGATTGATAACAAGCTGATCATGTGGGAGAATATTAAAACTCAACAGTTTATTACAAAAAGAAAGTCAAAGAAGCAGTCGAATGGTAATCTCAATAATGGAGATACTAATTAAACTCAGTTTTAATACAATTTTTTGACTTGGAGAAATAGCTCTTCTGATTACAGTTTTGGGATAAACAATTCAACCTTCATGCGGTTCTTACTGCATGAAGCGAATTGTATTTTTTGGAGATAGCCTCACAGCAGGCTATGGTCTTCAACAACCTGATGAACAATCTTTTCCTGCATTAATACAGCGAGAGCTGAATAATACGGGGCTAGACTACCTGGCGGTGAATGCCGGACTGAGCGGGGATACTTCGGCTTCGGGGCTATCACGTTTGAGTTACTGGCTCAGCGAGCCAATAGATGTGTTTGTCCTTGAACTAGGTGCCAATGACTTGCTAAGAGGCCTTGCGCCTGCCGGAACACAGCGTAATCTGCAGGCTATCATTGATCAGGTCAAAAGCAAGTTTCCTTTAGCCAAGTTATTATTGTTGGGCATGCAGCTTCCGTTATGGGTGCCGGGTCAGCGCGCTGCGGAGTTCAGACAGCTATATCAGGATCTGGCGATGACAAACAAGATCCCATTTTTGCCGTTCTTGCTGGATGGTGTTGCAGGGATCAAGCACCTAAACATGCATGACGGTGTGCATCCACTAGCAGAAGGGTATCAGATTATTGCCGGTAGGGTGTGGCGTATTCTTTTACCATTGCTTTAATGTATTTTATAAATTAATAGAGGGAATTGATAGTCCAACATCAAAAGGTTTATCTTGATAAAAAAAATAGTACGAATTATTTCGTACTTTAATTCGAATTTTGTTATTTGCTTGAAATTATTGTTTTAGTCACATATTAAGAGTTATGAGAAACGGTATCTTTATCCTATTTTTTATCTTATTAGATTTTCATTACGTAAGTGCACAGGACTTTTCGTGCAGTGATACACTTCAGCTTCATCAAAAGTTAACTGAAATCAGGAAGAGAGATCAGGGAGCCCGGGCGCGCATCATTAAGGATTTGGAGAGTAAGACACCTGAAGCAATTAGGTCTGCTGCATTAGAGATGAAAATATCCGACCGCAAAAATCAACTCTTTATTGCCGCTTTACTTGATAAATGCGGATGGCCACAAGGTCTTTCAACCATAGAGAATAACACAATTTTCCTCGTCATTGACCATGCCGATACTGCTTTTATGGCGAAATACTTTCCAATGTTAAAAACTCAGTGCGACCGTGGTGTTGTTGCTAAGAGTGATTATGCAACCATGCAGGATCGGATGCAGTTGCGGAATGGCCAAAAACAAACTTACGGTACACAAACGTTTAAAGTTGGAATGCTAGTCACTATTTGGCCGATAGAGGAATTAGTGAGCCTTGACTCACGTCGAAGAGCAATGGGACTGCTTCCTATGATGGATTATATCAATTTGTTGAATCAAACTTATAAGTCTGAGATAGTGTGGGATAAGGAAATGACGCTTGAGCAGGCAAAGGAGAGGATAACAGGTAAAAATCTAAATGGTAATGTGATACACTAAATTTGTACCCCTTCCGTTAATTTGCGATCTTAGTTAGCACGTTATAACTCAACCCTTATGGAAAAGAAAGAATATACCCTTGCTGAACTGATTGTCGAAGCCGCTGAAAACCCTGCTGAAAATGACTTTTTTGAATTGGAAAAGCCTGCTATGCTGGAAATCAACCTTAAGAATCAAAAGATCCTGGCAAAGGCTGGCTCAATGGTAGCATACATAGGTAATATTGATTTCAAAAGAGAGAGTATGCTAAGTAAAGGGCTTGGCGGACTGATCAAAAAGGCAATTTCAGGAGAAGGAACTTCATTAATGTACGCTTCGGGAAGTGGTAAGCTTTATCTGGCTGATGAGGGAAAAAAAGTTAAAATTATAAAACTGCAGAACGAATCAATCTTTGTCAACGGAAATGACGTGCTGGCGTTAGAAGAGAGTATCAAGAATGAAATAAAAATGCTGAAAAGTGTTGCAGGAATGGTTTCCGGGGGATTATTCCAGGTCAGGCTTTCGGGCTCAGGATATATTGCAATCACGACTCATGGAGAGCCTATATTACTAAAAGTAACTCCGGGACAGCCAGTGTTTACGGATCCAAATGCGACGGTCGCGTGGTCAGAAAACTTAACTCCATCTATTAAAACGAACCTTACTTTCGGATCCTTTATTGGACGAGGCAGTGGCGAATCTTTCCAGTTGGAATTTATGGGACAGGGTTGGGTGTTAGTGCAACCTTATGAGGAGGTTAAATACACTCAGAAATAGGTCCTTTACTAGTCTTGGAAGAAAAACCTTGTTGGTATATCTACGGATCGAAATGTCATTAAAGCAAAAAACACGCCCTGGTACGCTGTTCTTATGGTGTAGCGTGGCGTGTACTGTTAATACAAAGATCAGAATAATTTTAATGTTTGTAAAGTCTAATGTTTATCGAGAGAATTACCAAAGGACCGAGGACAAACAAAAATACTGAATCACTGGAACTTAGAGATTATATCTTTGTTGTATTACAATAAAGATTGAAACAAATCTTCGGCTTTTGGCAATGAATTCAGGATCAATTAAAAGTTTGCCTAAACGCTGCCGGAGTCTGCTGAGTTCTGCTTTTGAATAATTTACTAAAGGTCTGCGGGTAATCGAATCCCAATGCATAAGCTACCTCACTTATCGACAAACCTGTAGTCGACAGCATCTCTTTAGCACGTGCAATCAGCTTATCCTGAATATGCTGTTGTGTACTTTTGCCGGTAAGGTTTTTCAGCAGGCCGCTCAGATAATTCGGAGAAACTTTAAGCGCTGCCGCAACAGATATTACTGTTGGCATTCCTTTGCTACTCAGATGATCTTCACGGAACGACTTGTCCAAAACTTCTTCCAACTTGATGAGAACATCGTGGTGGTGTATCTTACGAGTTAGGAACTGCCGCTGATAAAATCGTTGTGCGTAAGACAAGAGCACCTCTAATTGACCAAGAATAATATTTTGGGTGAATTGGTCAATGCTCCGCTGGTATTCCGTTCGGATATTCAACATAATCCCATTTAGGATCGTTTCTTCCTGTTGTGACAGAAAAAGCGCTTCATTGACCGCGTAGCCGAAGAACTCATATTGCCTTATGCTTTTTGCCATGGCTGTCTTCCATAGAAAGTCTTCGTGGAAGATCAGCAGCCAGCCGTAATGTCCTACCGGTTTTACTGAATCAGATTCAATTCCGATCTTCTGTCCCGGTGCCATAAAGGTCATGATCCCTTCATCGAAGTCGTAGATCTGCTGTCCATATTTTAATTTCGCATCGAAATTGTTTTTGAGTGCAATGGCATAAAAATCGAGTATCCAGCTTCGCGGATGGTCTGCTTCCTGCTTCATATCTTCAAAGCGTACCACACTTACCAGCGAATGCACCGGGCCGGGTAACCCCCGGAGCCGGTGGAACTCAGTGATCGATTTGATATGCAGGGGCTGCGACATTGTCATAATCTAAGGTACCTGTTTTTGATAAGCCAGCGCGAAACCTTTGGCAAAATCTTTCAGTTTAACCCTGCCCAATTCCGGTTTGTGCTGATAATAATCTTCCGCGATCAGACCTTTGTGATGACCCTCCTGCAATTCTACCAATAGTTCGGCTGAGCTGGACGGTAAACCAGCAGCTTCCAGGTTTTGCTGTGCTTGTTCCTTCGTAATGAGTTCCCATCTCAGGTCCGGTTTGCCTATAGCTTCTCCCAGGATGCGGGCTACCTCATTGCAGCTCAGTTCTTCACTTGACACGTAGCGGAAACTTCTGGGGGTATTATTTTCCAGCTCTTCAGCAACTACAGCGGCTATATCTTCCGGCGCAACTAGCACCGTATGGTCCTCAGCGCCGTAATTAGCTGCGATCTTACCAGTTTTTTTTATTGCAGGGATAAACCCATAAAGATTATAATAGAAGGAAGCAGGGCGAATGTGGGTACTATTAACTACTGCGGGAAGTTCGTTTATGATCTTCTCCAGGTAATACGTCCCTACAATTCCACCCGTACCATTGTCGCGATGTGCCCCCCAGCTGCTTAGGTTCACTACCCGCTTGATACCTGCCTTTCGGATAGCTTGTGCATAATTGTTGCCGATACGGCTGAAATGCTGCACCGGGTCAAGATCTTGCTGCATATAATTTACCGGTGGCACCATGGTATATACAGCATCGGCTCCTTTGAAAGTCTCTGCTAAAAAAATTGCATCCTCTACTGAACCAATGGCGGCTACTGCGCCCATATCCTGGATAGTTTTGCGTTTATTGATATCACTGCTGATTATGATCACATGGTGACCTTTCTTAAGCAACTCCTGCACAAGAGGTTTACTGATATGTCCTAATGAACCTGTTACGACGATTTTCATATTTTTCTATTTATAATACGAAGGTCTGTACTGAAAAAGAGGTGTTTTTAACTCTATCTACTTTTGTTGTGTCGGAATCTACTATATATAAATAATATGTAAGTGTTAATATCATTTTACATGTATAGGTCAGCCAATTACTTAATGGGGCCTATAAAAGACGAGAATGAAAGCAGCTGTATATTTACTCTAAATTGTTGTTTAATTAAACAAAATACTGTAAATTATTAAATATAAATATAAGTACTCACAAAATTTATTCATCTAATGTATCGCAAAAGCATACATATACTATATTTGACAGAGTTTACCAAATTGTTAAAGTTCTAACCAAATTATTTCTTCAAAGCCTTTACCATCCCGGCACCAAGCCATTGGCTGAAGAAAACAATTTGGTTTCTAAAGCTAAAGTGAAGTATGGCAAATATTAATTCTGTAAATAAGGTAGGATCGAGAATCAAATTTTTGAGGAAACGAAAGGGGTGGCCGCAGAGCGAAATCGCAAAGAAGCTTTCAATTTCCAGTGCTGCCTATTCGAAGATCGAACTTGGGTTCACAGATTCCAACATTTCAAGATTACAACAGATTGCTCAGCTTTTGGAGGTTCATGTACTGGATCTGCTAAATGATAGCGATGTGCATATTTTGTATCAGGTAGCAGCGACAGTTAATGACCTTAAAGAAAAAATAACATTATGTGAAACAAAAATCGGAGAACTCCAGACAAAGACAATCAACCTTTATGAAGAATTGCATAGATCAGGAAAATGAGTCAGCCAGTCTTATTGATCGAGGATGAAGTCCACATTATTACTAGTTTAAAATCTTTATATAGAGAAACATGAATAGTAAAAATAAGATAATAGAGGGCAAAGTAAGGACTGCTATTATCAACATTAGAAAAATCAGGGAATATCGTAATTATTCGCAACATTATGTTGCGGCTAAACTTTCTATATCACAAAATGCATACAGCAAGATTGAGCTTTTCCGAAGTGCGATTACTTTAAACCGGCTCTTTCAAATTGCGGTAATACTGGAAGTAGAGGTAATGAATTTGCTCTATGTTGAGCACCTAACTGAAGATATGTTTAACGATTTTCCTCCAATTAAAGGGTAGACCGGATATTATATATTAATGGTCTTATCTGCCATCATAACGAAAGATTAATAATCATATATCTGTGTCTCTGGATTCTTTAAAAGGCTTGTCTGGCATAAAGAGTCTTGGAGAAACCCCAAAATATGCCGCCAGAGTATTTATATGTTTCAAGTTGTACTTAGCAAGATTTGAAGTATTTTCCACGTTGCCCACAAATGAAGTTGTGGTATTGAGAATTTGTGCGATATCACTCAGTTTCAAGTTGTGCTGGCGTCTAAGCTTTATTGATATATCAATAGCGTATTGTTCAATAGGAGGTATCAAAATCTGATCGTTTTAACAATACCTAAGATATGAAGAATAAAGAAAAAATGCAGGGAGAAAAGTAATTTTGAAATGGAGTCTTTCAAAACTTCCCTATGTCCGAAATTACATGTATTTGTGCTATTTTTTTTGTTTCATTACACAAATAAGTTTATTAAACAGTATCTCAAGGGGTTTTGGCCTGGAATTGGATTTTAAGTATTCAATTGTAACATAATCTATCATCTATGAATGAATTATTGGTTGATACTGCCGAGATGATTGCATTTCTGCAATTCAAAGCTCAGGAATCAAAAGAGCATCTCGACCAGCTTAAAAGGAAGATTTGGACACATCAGGGCAATCTCAGTATCGATAGTAAAGTTAACTTACTGGCAGTTATTGAGAACCTGGAGCCGGAGATCAATGATGCAATACAAAGTCGCATTTACGAGATCAGGAAATTAAATGAAGAATAGGCAATTATTTTAAAACCTTAATGGTTTCTTCATGTTGATCAAATGCGACCTAATTGAAATACATACCCTATTAAAGATCCCCGGTAGAAATGCCGGGGATTTTTTTATACCCCAAATCTCAAACAATGCTCAAAGCCGTTCGTTTATCATATCTCAGCCGCGTTTGAGATTAATAGATTATTAGTAGCCCTTGCCAGTGGATTCTGGTGAGGGTTTTGTATAAAATAAAGAATAATGATAAATCAAATAGCAGACAGTGCGTTGAACGGTTTGGAGTGGATAGACATCACGGCTCCAACTGAAGAGGAATTTAAAGAGTTAGCACAAAAATACAACCTGCATCCCGCATTGGTTAAGGATTGCTTGCAGCCAGACCACCTGCCAAAATTTGAGCGCATGGAGAAGTATGCGTTTATCATCTTTCGCCTATATACTGACAATGATCTGCCTGAAGCTGATAGCATACAGGAGCTTACCAACAAGATCGCTATTTTCATTTCTGAAGAGTTTGTACTGACTATACACCGCAGAAAACAACCTTTAATTGAGCAGGTGAAAGACTCTTTAAAAGAGAAACCTTGCTCAACAACAGCAGAATTACTTAATATCCTGATCAGTGCCTGTCTCAATACCTACGAACCACCTTTGCTGAAGCTATCAAAATCAATTGATCATTTTGAAGAGGTCGTATTTCTGCGTCCAAAGAATGGACCTATCTTAAAAGGGCTCTATTATTTAAAACGCAAGACTGACCTGCTTAAGCAGATGCTTATTCTATCATATGATATTATTGATAACATTGATGATAAGGAACATGGAACGGTGGATACCAGAGATACCAGGGACCATTATCTTAAACTGCAAAACATGTTTTCTTCGCAGTCAGAAAATATCAACCAGCTCCTCAATGTTTACTTTTCTGCCTCTTCTCAAAGAACAAACGAAACGATAAGGATCCTGACGATTTTTTCCGTGTTCTTTATGCCCTTGACTTTCATTGTGGGCGTGTATGGGATGAACTTTGAGTTTATGCCAGAACTAAAATGGAAGCTGGGATATCCCGGCGTAATGCTGCTGATGGTGGTGATCACCTTGCTGATCTATATCTGGTTTAAAAGAAAGAAGTGGTTATGATAAATAAGAAAATATTGGTCACTGGCGCAAGTATTGCCGGGCCAACGCTGGCTTATTGGCTCAATAAGTATGGATTTAAAGTAACAGTTGTTGAACGTGCGCCCGAGCTCAGGTTGGGCGGGCAGAACATTGATGTTAAAGGACCGGCAGCTGAGATAGCACGCAAGATGGGTATAGAAAAAGCTATCCGCGAAAAGAACACTACAGAGGTAGGCCTGCGCTTCGTCAATGTAAATAACGAAACAGTAGCAGAGTTTCCGGTAGGAAATTCACTGAGCATGACCCAGGAGCTGGAGATCCTGCGCGGTGACCTGGTGCAGATCCTTTATGATCAAACGAAGGACGATGTTGATTATCGCTTTAATCAGTACATCACAGCTATGGTACAATCTAAAGAAAATGTAGCAGTTACCTTTTCAAACGGTAATGCAGAAACTTTTGACCTGGTGATCGCTGCGGAAGGAATAGGATCAGCAACACGGCAGCTTGCTTTCAAAGATAAGCCTGATTTTAAATATCTTGGCTTATATACAGCTTATCTGACGATCTCAAAATCAGCGAAGGACAGCAGATGGGCGCGATGGTGCAATGCAGAGAAGGGAATCGTGTTCATGATGCGTCCGGATAATTATGGGGAGACAAGAGCTTCTGTTACTTTTACTGCAGAAGAAGATCGATACAAAGGCCTCTCACTGGATCAGCAAAAGAAAGCATTAGTTAAACGTATCAAGGGCAGCGGCTGGGAATCTGAGCGGCTGATCAGGGAAATTAGAAAAACCAACGATCTCTATTTTGAAAGAGTAAGCCAGGTTAAAGCTGCCAAATGGAGCGAAGGGAGAGTAGCGATTGTTGGGGATGCGGCGTATTGCGCGACACCGATTGCCGGTAAGGGTACTGACATGGCTATGTCCGGAGCTTATATCCTTGCGGGCGAGTTATTCAAGGCGGATAACTATGAGGAAGCTTTTAAAGCATATGAGCAAAAGATGCGTCCATATGTTGAGAAATGCCAGAAACTTCCTCCGGGAATACCTGGCATTGTCTATCCACAAACCAAGCTTGGTGTAAGGGTATTAAATACTATGGTGTCTATCGTAGGCAGCAAGCCTGCCAAATGGGTTACCGGTTTGTTTGGTAAGGAGAAAAAAGAGCCGAAACCAGAGATTATTCTTCCTGATTATGGAAACAGAAAATAGGAGGGCAGCTGGAAGCGCGCCCTCCTAAGGTTTTACTTTTGGACAAATGAGTCTAGATTCATTGGCGCAGGAAGATCGACATCAGTGGAAGCATCCGCCATGGTCATCTCGGTGATAAACATTGATTTTGGTGTTCTTACCTTTTTCATGTTAACCAACCAATCCTGTTCACTTTCCCGGTAGCCCAGAGGAAGTATCACGGTGCTTTTATAACCTGAGCCTTTCAGGTTTAACAACTCATCGAGTTTTTCAGATAGAAAACCTTCGATCGGTGTTGCATCTACCTTTTGTTCTGCGGCAGCAGCAATAGCCATTGCAAAAGATATATAGCTCTGCTTGGCAGCATGATGTGCCTGCCATTCCTGACCGGACCGTTCGTACAAATCAAGAATCACCTGTTTGTATCCATCCATTGTCTCATGTGGCAGGCCACGTTCATCCATGATATAATTGAAGACATTAGAGATCCGTTCATCCGTATATCCGTCCCATGCAGCAAAAACCAGCAAATGCGAGCAGTCAGTGATTTGGCTTTGATCATAGGCAACCAGCCTAATCCGCTCCAATAGTGCACTATCGGAAATGACTATAACTTTATACTGTTGTAATCCCGATGAAGACGGCGCCAGTCGCGCGGCTTCTAATATATAATCCAGCTTCTCCTGCGGGATCTTTTTCCCATTCATTTTTTTGGTAGCATAACGCCACTCCAGATCAGTTAATAAACTCATAATGTAAAATATTTAAACAAATGTACCTTTGCCTGGTGTCAATAAGTAACTTTGTGACCGAAAGTAATGGTGACATCTGAGTCACCATAGTGACAAGAAAGTAACCTTATGGAATTAGAAACTACTGATCAGTCATTACCGCCTTTTGGCGACTGCCTAAAAAAGATAAGAGCTATTGATGATACGATGGAGCTGCTGTCAGGGAAATGGAAACTGCCGATCCTGGCCCGACTGTGCTATAAACCAATGCGCTATTCTGAAATATTGAGTGACATTGAACCCCTATCAGGGAAAGTGCTCAGTCGGGAGTTAAAGGATCTGGAAATCAACGGTCTGATCAACCGTCATGTGAGCCTGAGCAAGCCAGTTTCTGTTACTTATAGCGTTTCTGATTATGGGATGTCGCTTAGGGATCTTTCTGATACAATCGCTGAGTGGGGTTTGCAACACCGCGACCGTATCAAAAGCTCGTTCAGGGAAAAGGTCGTTTAATACAAATCCTTTATGAGTACGAAGATCTGAACTCCAGGGGTGAAAGATTGGTCTTTGATTTGAACATCTTACTAAACGACTGGCTATGCTCAAAACCCAGTCTGTAGGCAATTTCACTGACAGACAGGGTTGTAGTAGAGAGGTTTTCTTTTGCTTTCTCTATAATCTTATTTTGGATATGCTGCTGTGTACTGAGCCCGGTAAGCTCCTTTAATAGGCGGCTTAGATATCCGGGAGATATATTCAGTTCGTTCGTTAAATATTGCACAGTAGGAAGTCCCAGGGCTGATAGATTATCATTGTCGAAATATTTTGCCAGGATACCTTCCATACGGTCAAGCACCTCATGGTTGCTTATTTTACGGGTGATAAACTGCCTCTGGTAAAATCTTTCAGCGTAGTTCAGCAGGGTTTCGATCTGTGATATGATGATATTCTGGCTAAACTTATCAATATTGGAACGGTGCTCAGATTTGATATTCTGAATGATACCTTCCAGGATTACCTCTTCATTTTCCGAAAGAAAGAGCGCTTCGCTTACAGAATAATCAAAAAACTCATATTTCCTCATTTTTTTCGCCAGGGCAGTATTCCAGAGGAAGTCGGGATGGATCAGCAAGAACCAACCAGATTTATTATCCTGTCTCTCTTGCGGTACCTCAATGCTGAATACCTGCCCGGGCGCAATGAAAAACATTAATCCTTCATCAAAATCATATTGCTGCTGTCCATATTTTATTTTGGCCGGCATATTTCTTTTGAGTGCTATGGAGTAGAAATCATAGACCCAGCTGACGTTGTTATTTTCTGGCGACAAGCGCATTGTAGCATAATCTACCACACTGATCAGCGGGTGCAGTGGTGGGGGTAAACCTCTGGACCGGTGAAATTCTATCAATGATTTTAACTTGCGCACTTCCTTCATATGTCAGCAATAACGAAACTCAAATATAATTATTTAGGGATGGATGTAGTGTTCTGCTACACGCTTAGCCATTGTAAGCCTTTGCGAATTCTTTGGCATAATCGGTCATTTTGATCGTACCAAATACTGATGGCTTGTGCTGCTGGTAATGTTCAAACAATGTTCCGCTATGCATGGAGGCATTCATTTCTACCAGTCCGGAAACCTGTTGAGGAGCCATACCGATCTTCAGAAATTTGGAATACTCTTCTTCATCAGAGACGACCTCCCATTTCAGGTCTGGCTTTCCTATCGCGTCACCTAGTATTTTCGCAACTTCATTACATGACAATTCATCACTTACCACATAGCGGAATTTCCTGCCCTCTGCTGTGGCTTCCAGTTCTTCAGCTATTACATCAGCAATA
Source organism: Pedobacter sp. MC2016-15 (assembly GCF_026239695.1). Taxonomy (GTDB): domain Bacteria; phylum Bacteroidota; class Bacteroidia; order Sphingobacteriales; family Sphingobacteriaceae; genus Pedobacter. Next base: position 201,940 of record NZ_JAPIVS010000008.1, read on the forward strand.
TCGATAGGAGACACCCATGGGATGATATCATCCCCACCATAATTGGCAGCAATCCTACTTGTAAATTTAATTCCGGGAATGAAGTTGAGGAGATTATAATAAATGGCAAGCGCACGGACATGCGTAATCGAGATATCAGCAGGTAATTCTTTTAGAATATTTTCAACCAGGTGGTGGAAGTGGAGCATTCCGACACCCTGATCGGTATGTGCGCCGATGCTGCTTAAATGTACTACGTGCCGTACTCTTGAGTCTAGCACTGCCTTTGCGAAACTGTGGCCTAATTCTCCGTAATAGGCTGCTATATCAAGCTCTTTGTCAAAAAAGTCAACCGGTGGCTCCATTAAATAGACAGCATCTGCACCAGAAAATGCGGTGTTGAGGAATGCCGGATCTTCCATAGAACCTATAGCTGCTGTAGCGCCCAGCGCGTCAATGATTGATCTTTTTTCCGGATCTCTGCTGATAACCGTGACAGTATGTCCTTTTGAAATTAGATTTTTTATTAGTGGGATATTTATATTTCCCAAAGAACCTGTGAGTGTGATTTTCATTTTGTCATAATTGTTTATGCAAAACTACAGGCGCAATGGCGGAGGAATGTATCCAGATCTGACTTTGTTGTAATCAGAAATGGTTATTTGTGAGGAACTGATTTTTCTCAGGTTCCTCCTACAACGATATTTCAGAAATCACGAAGTCATCGCTTCCTTGTTATCCAATGATTCTTTCTCCAGTTGTTTCTGTCCCCAATTGTGTAAATGATTGATAAAAGGCACTAATTCCAGACCTGTATCGCTCAAGGAATATTCTACCTTGGGTGGCACAACGTGGTACATCTTTCGGATGATTAATTTATCTTCTTCCAGTTCGCGTAAGGTTTGGGTAAGCATTTTAGTGGTAATGTCTGGCAATGTCCTGCTCAACTCTCCATAACGCAATACAGCTTGCATGCTCAGGTGCCATAAGATGCGGCCTTTATATTTTCCTCCGATACGTTTAAAAGCATATTCAACGCCACATCTCTGTATACACTCGGGAATTTTTGATTTATTTTTCATTTTAAATAAGGGTCAAACTATTGATTATCAACAATACATTCTTTTAAGTATGTAACATACAAATAAGTACATACTTGTCAAAGGTAATCAAACGGTCTAAGTTTGTAGCTCATTAATTTATACAGTTATGGAACAATTTGAGGATAAAATAAATACGATAGAAAATGGAATGATGAAAGCTGTTCGCCAACACGAATTCGGCGGACCAGAAGTGTTGGTATATGAGGATGCACCGGTGCCAGAAATAATGCCAGGTGAAGTGCGTATCCGCGTTCATGCAGTGGGACTCAACCCTCCCGACTGGTATCTACGTGACGGCTATAGAACTCTTCCTCCGGAATGGCAGCCGAAGGTGAATTTCCCAATTATCCTGGGAACAGATATATCGGGTGTTATTGAGGGAGTCGCTGAGGATGTTACAGATTTCAATGTTGGTGACGAGGTATACTCAATGGTTAGATTTCCCACCGGAATGATGGCTGAGAGTCAGGGTTATGCTGAATATGTAACTGTTCCTGCATCAGAAGTAGCGCTTAAGCCAGCAGGTATAGATCACATCCATGCCGCGGCAGCGCCGATGTCATTGCTAACTGCCTGGCAATTTTTGATTGAACTTGGGCATGACGAGCAAAATCCCTTACAGTCCTTTAAACACGAACCTGTTCCGCTGGAAGGCAAAAGGGTAGTGATCAACGGTGCTGGAGGAGGGGTGGGACATTTCGCGGTACAACTCGCGAAATGGAAGGGTGCATATGTCATCGCGGTGGCATCAGGTAAGCATGAAGCGTTCCTGCGCGATCTTGAGGTGGATGAATTTATTGACTATACCAAGATTGTTCCCGAAAACGTTGTTCATGATGTTGATCTTGTTTTAGACGGAGTTGGCGGTCCTACGACTGGCAGATTTCTACGTACGATAAAACGTGGTGGTGCCTTGTTCCCGGTTTTCCCATTAGGTTTCACAGATGCTGAAGTGGGTAAAGAACTTGGTGTAACGGTATCAGCAACGCAGGTTCGTTCGAGTGGTGCGCAGCTCGCAGAACTAGCTCCATTACTTAACGATGGAACAATACGGGTAGCCATTGACAGTACGTTTCCGCTATCCGAAGCCCGCAAAGCACATGAACGTGCCGCTCAGGGTAACATCCAGGGTAAAATAGTTCTTACTGTAAGTTAGTGGATGAGATAGGTGCTCCCTGCTGCCGCACTAACAATTATAACTCATAATTTCTATTGGGCCTGAAGATTTGGATAAAACTTCAGGCCTTTTCATAAGATCTATTCTCCATTTCGGCTACAACCTAGCGACTTTTGCATACATTTTACCCTGGCGTATCCTGCAACTTTGATGTAACAAAAAACATCAGATATGGATTTACAAAATAGCACAGTTCTGATCACCGGTGGGACCAGTGGAATCGGGTTGGAACTGGTCAAACAACTTACTGAACTTGGTACCCAAATCATCATTACCGGTCGTGATCAGGATAAACTAGCGGAAACCCAAAGGCAATTTCCTAATGTGCAAACTTTTCAAAGTGATGTCAGCAATCCGCAGAATATCAGGCAGCTTTATGAAACTGTCACCCGGCAATTTCCCGACCTGAATATCATCATCAACAATGCTGGAGAGATGCGGCTGCTGGACCTGCAGGATACCGAAAAAAGCCTCGAGGACATTTCGCGGGAGATTGATATCAATCTTTCTGGAACCATCCAAATGGTGCACCAATTCTTACCGCAGCTAATTAAAAAGGATTCTGCAGCCGTTGTGAATGTTTCGTCGGGCATTGCTTTTATGCCCTATTCGGTAGCACCGGTGTACAGTGCCAGTAAAGCAGGAGTGAGGGCTTACACACAATCTTTGCGTTTGCAGCTGAAAGGGTCCAGCGTAAAGGTTTTTGAGATGATTCCTCCAGGCGTCAATACCAATCTGCAAAAAGACTGGGTGTTGCCAACTAATGAATCCATGATGATGGATGTCGGGAAAATGGTTAGCGTGGCCATCAAGGGATTGCAAAAAGACCAAACGGAACTCAAGCCTTTCCTCATTAGTGTCATCAAATTGGTAAGTCGGCTCATACCAGGTACTCTGATCAATTTCGGGCACAGAGAATTTGAAAAATTCAAGCAATTAAATAGTAACATAATCCCTAATTAACATGAAAAAAACAATTTTAGCGGCAATCATGATGCTTTTAACAATGGCAACTTTTGCTCAGAAACTACCAGCAGAGCAGATTCTTGGCACTTGGCAATGTACTGACTATACTATAGAGGTTTATAAAGCCGCCGGTACATATTCGGCCAAACTTTTGTGGTCAAGTGATATGTTTGAGGGCGATGGGAAAACATCCAAAAGAGATTTGAAGAACCCTAACGAAAAACTAAGAAACAGGCCGGTGCAGGGGCTGACACATATCACGGGACTTGTCTATAAAGATGGCGAGTTTGTAGATGGCAAATTATATAGTGTGCAGGATGGAAATATGTATAGCCTAAAAGCCAAGCTTAACGGTGTTGATGACCTCGAAACAAGGGGTTATAAAGGTGTACCTATGCTAGGCAAAACATACAAATGGAAACGTATGCAATAACAAAATCTAAAAGCAATGATAAAAAACATTATTTCATTAATACTGCTGATCGTATCTGTATCGCTCAGCTTTAAACACGCATGGGATACGGCACATTATCAGACCAACCCGACATCGCTGGACATGATGACAACCCTCGGGATAAATAAGTCGGCCGTACCGGTATTCGTGATTTTGACTCTCGCTATCGGTGTGCTTTTGCTTATCCCTCAGACATTCTTTCTCGGGAATATGCTGAATGCTATTTCTATCCTCCTGATCATGGGACTAGCATTACGCTCGGGAAACTATAAGATCGCTTTGATGGAGATTCCTTTTTTAGCGATGCCACTTATCATGATCTGGCTGAAATATCCTTTTAAAAATTAACTAAATTGCCATATGTCTAACGATGTGCCATATAGAATTAAGTCGATAACAGAGATTCACCGCTTGATGGGGCTGCCAAAGCCTCATCATCCTCTCATCAGTATTGTTGATCTCAAAGGGTTTAAAAATGACCATGATATCGATGCTGTGATTTTCGATCTGTATGTGATCTCCATGAAAAGGGGCTGCGACAACCTGTTTTACGGACAGCAGAAGTATGATTTTGATGAAGGCTTGATGGGCTTCATGTCCCCGGGGCAGGTCCTGCGTGGCGAGGAGAATGGTCTGCCGCCAGCTTTGGAAGGTTGGATGCTTTTTATACACCCCGATTTCCTCTGGAATACATCGCTTGCAGCAAAGATTAAGAAATACGAATTCTTTAGCTATGCGACCAATGAAGCGCTGTTTCTTTCTGATAAAGAAGAAACTGTTATCAATGGCATTATCATGAATATCAGAAATGAATATCATACCAACATCGACAAGTTCAGTCAGGATATTATTATTTCAAATATTGAAACACTGCTGAATTACGCCGAACGCTTTTATCAGCGGCAATTTATTACCCGGAAGATAACGAATAGTAGGATACTGGGCAGATTGGAGGAGCTAGTGGATGGATACCTCAACAATGATGCTTTGCTCTCAAAAGGGGCTCCAACGGTGCAGTATGTTGCTGAAACTTTGAACATATCCTCTAAATATCTGAGTAGCTTGCTGAAACAACTAACTGGACAAACTACCCAACAGATCATCCAGGAGAAGCTGATTGAAAAAGCGAAAGAAAAGCTGTCTACGACTGAACTATCCGTGAGTGAGATTGCCTACGGTTTAGGCTTTGAGCATTCTCAGTCATTCAGTAAATTATTCAAAAGCAAGACCAAACAATCACCATTGGCGTTTCGGGCTTCCTTTACTTAGAGACCACTTCAACTACATAAACAAATCTGGTGTAACTCTCTTAATGTAATTATCGTATAATTTACTTTCAGTGCTCAAAGGATTATATGTGATATAATGAATATACCTATTTCTGAATATATCAGCATAATGTATTTCTATATCACACCCTACACTGACCTTGGATTTATAACCACTATCACTAATTATAACCTTCGGCTCACCAATGGCATAAATAGTCAGGTTATAGTTAGGATCCAATTGCTTTGTGTGATAGGGCTCCCTAATTAACCAATTAGTGTCTGAAACTTTTATATCAATATCTTTGATCGAGTTTTTGGCAATATTCTTTATCGAGAAGCCGAGATGTGTCCTTGTTTTATCTTCATTTTCTGGATTTATTTCAGTGTCAACTCTTCCCATGGTAGAAGAAAATGATGGTACAACTTCTGATTGAAAACGTGCCTGTTCAATCTGTTGAACTTTCAATTGTGAACTCAATGTTTCCTGTTGTGATTTAAGAACTTTATTCTGTGATCGGAGAGTTAAATAAACTAGAATCCCAGTTCCAGCAGTGACAAAAAAGACGCCCCAGTCTGAAACCGTTCCCCATACTTCTGCGTCAAATGCGCCAAAATTGTTAATGTTCATATGATAAAGAGGTTAACGGAAAGCAAGAATTTTTCTTGATCATAAAAATTATATATTTTAAATTATCTGAACAGCAAATTAGTCAAAAAAACACATTACCGTAAATACAATTTCAATATCTGAGTGTCATATACTGTATACCAATTCCGGGTACAGTTCAATATGGCGGACGAAGAGACATTAAACCTCGACTTCGGTCACTATAGTAGCTTCAAATTGTGCATAGAAGCCAAGCATTAACATCTACTACTTCCTCAGTATAAAACTGGGAATGTCCCCGCCGTCTCTTTTAGCGATAAAAGGAAAATGTAATTTAGTATAAACGATTGTTCATTTGAAATATATGATTTCTGAATGCTCTACATCTTGGACCTGATACAACTATTGCCAATTCAGAATCAATTAGGTACCCTTTAAATCTAAAATATGATGAAAACACATAGTGCAAAAGAAGAAAGAAAACTTTCAGCAAAGGTTGGAATTAAGGCTACAGCGCCAATAATCTTATTTGGTAATCTCACATTGCCGCCTTGGGTTGAAGGAGGAGGAGGAGGTGGTGGTGGACCACAGTTCCCAGGTAATGATCCATTTCCTGGCGGAGATCCAGGGAGTGGTGGAGTAGGAGGTGGTTGCGGAGGCTATGGTGAATGGATGGCAGGTCAAGTTACAGTAGCTAGCGATTTCGTATCAGAAACTGTTACTAATATTGATCCCTCACATAGGACAATCACATACACCTGGATACCTTTCAAACAGGTGGGCAATATTTATAGATATGAAAAGTCGTGAGGTAGCCACACAAGAGTTGATAGCTGGTTCGTGGGAATTTACAGCACTTTCACATCAAGGCGTTATACTGGCTGGTTTAACTTCTGGATTTACCCTGCAGTGGTTTGATTTGAATACACCCGAAACTTCAATTACTCCAACTGTAGCAACAGTGACATTAAATTTTAGAATTAGACAATCATTCAATTGCGGTGGTTTTCCTTTTGAATGGAACATGAGATTTGCTGATGGCAGTACTAACGGATATGCTCAACATCATTTTTATGTGTGATAAGCTTATGAATATGTATTTCAATAGAAGAAATTCCTTACTTGTGATTGCGATTATCTTGATATTCTGTGCATTTACCCATTCAAAAGTTGATTCCAAATTTAAAGCCTTACATATCAGTTGGGTTTTTCAAATGTTAATTGATGGGGAACTTGTTGCGGAACGCCAGTATGCTGACGTTTTTTGTTCAAAAGACTACCTCATTGCAAGAACGCGTCAAAATAATTTTACAGTTGATACCAGACTGAAACCTGGCACCAATGAAGTATTGGAAGAAAAGACTACTATCGATTCTAGCTACGTCTATTATATCAGTAAAAAAGGGGAAAAGTATGGACTTGCTTTTAATTCGTCGATCTATAAAACAGGAAAGCATATTAAAATTGATGTGGACTCTTTTATTAATTCAACCCTAACACCTCCTGCATTTTTCTATAGCGTAAAAAGTAAGGGAAAAGATTCAATGTACGTTGAGCGTGACGTGGACAAGGGAATATTGATAGAAAAATATCTAAACAGAAGGCGAGAGGTCCAGGAACCTGACTCCAGCTATTTTTATTTCAGAAAAAAGCCAATGCCATATTCGTTTATTGTAAAAGATAAACGCGATGATGATATGTACCTCTATAAAATGAGAGCAATCTGTAATGCAAGCCCCAACGGGAAATTTCCAAATATCAATTATCCTGTAAAGAAGTATGAACATGCTTTTGAAATTATAGAAATTGATGTTCCGGAACCTGAATTGCAGAAGGTAATTGAGAGTTTTAAGCAAGCCAGTCAGATCATAAAGTAGGCGCTGTTTACATAGACAGCGCCTACATAGTTGAGCTCGAGATTAAGCTAGTATTTTTTCATCCATAAATATATCGCATTCGTCCAGCCAAAACCATCCTGGTTTGGATATTCTCCACCTCCGGCTGGGAGATCAATATCTACTACATTGTACTTCTCCATCATCTTACCAGTTTCTCTGAAAACCTTATCATTCAAAGCAATCCAACGATTCTTCAATTCGTCTGCAGTATCATCAAAATTGTAATTGCGAAGCGCTACGTAGGTCATGTATTGCAGAGGAGCCCAACCATTAGGGAAGTCCCACTGCTGGCCACTCTCGTACAGCGAGGAAACAACTCCGCCATTTTTCAGGAAGCTCTCCTTGATATGTTCATGAACATGACTCGCCTGTTCGTCGGTAGCAATCTTGAAAACCAGCGGATATACTGCTGCCAGAGACATGATTTTGGTGGATTTATTTAAGGATATATCGTAGTCCATGAAAAATTGCTTCTCTTCATTCCAGCAATATTGCATGATTGCTTTCTTCCTCTGTTCAGCCTTCTCCAGAAAATGGCCGGAAGGTTCAGAAAATTCGCTATGGTCATACGCTTTTGACAAGGTTAACTCCAATTCGTATAAAAGGCAGTTTAAATCTACCGGTATCAGGTCTGTTGTTTGAACGCTTTCTATATGATCGGCATCCCTGAACCAGCGGCAGGAAAAATCCCAGCCCGACTCGCAAGCTGCCCTGATGTGCCTGTAAAATGTTGAAGGCTCCACACCATATGAAGTAGTCTGATGCGCCATTTCAACATCTTCATGATATGATTCAGGACGGGGAGCAGCAAGATCATCCCAGTATCGGTTCAGGAAACTTCCGTCTGGCAGTAAAACTACCCGTCGGAACTTCGTTTCACTGTCTGACAGGCGGAAGTACCCATCCATCCAGTAATTGTATTCTTTCTGAAGGTGCGGAAGATATTTGGCAAATACTTCCGGTCCGTCAATCTCTGCGAGCAGAGATATCATTGGAGCGAAAAAAGGAGGCTGGGAGCGGGTAAGGTAATAACTCCTGTTTGCATTTGGAATATGGCCATATGCATCAACCAGGTATGCGAAGTTATCAACCATATCTCTGATAAGATCATACTTGCCTGCAGTTTGTAAACCTAACATTGTGAAGTAGCTATCCCAATAGTACAGGCCTCTGAACCTGCCGCCGGGAACAATATAAGATTTTGGAACAGGCAACATGGAGCAATCTGACTGCGTTGCCCGTGTTAACAGTGGCCAGAGCCGATTGATATGTTCAGTGGTAGGCAGCGTTTGGTCGCTGATATAATCTGTTTTGATAGGCTGCGGTATCTCAAAATACGCTTCTACAAATTCAGCAAGATTAAAGTTCTCCAAATGTTTCTCAATTTCATATAAACTCAGGATTTCTTCAGGAGAACGCTTGGGGCAACAATCAGCAAATGTTATTGAATCAGAAAAGATTTGTTGCATTTGCACATCGTGAAACAAGGGGCCAAATAACTGATCTGGTGGTAAAATAGCAGGTACTACACTATATATTGGTGAGGGATTCGTCGATATCATTATGTTGTGTTTTTAATAATAACGCATTTCCGGCATTTATGTTAGGTTTTTTTCTATACTTTGGAAGCGAATTTTATTCCAACGATCCAGAACGCATAGCCGTGCATATTAATTCTGCCACATTACGTACTTTAAATTTATCTAACAGCGCTTGCCTGTGACCTTCAACAGTTCTTTTACTTAAAAATAATTCATCACACATTTCATGATTGGTGCGTCCCTTAGAAAGCAGTACCAGCACTTCGTGCTCACGTGAAGATAATTCAAAGTCTGGAGCCTGCAAGGAGGTACGGGGGCGGTTCCGCTCCACATTGCTAAATATATGGTTTATTGCCAGGGAAGGGCAAATGTACTGTCCGCCTGAATGCACGTGATTGATTGCAAATTTCAATTCATTTGCTGAGGCAGATTTCATCATATATGCACTTGCGCCAGCACGGAATGCTTCATAAACAAAATTGTCATTGTTGTGCATAGACAATACAATGACTTTTACATCTAAAGACTTCTCTTTTATTTTCCTGGTGAGTGCCAGGCCATCCATTACAGGCATATCAATGTCAGTCAATACAACGTCTACCTTAATTTGCTGATCGAGAATTTCTACAGCCTGCAGCCCGTTTTCCGCTTCTCCAACCACATTTATGCTCTTCTCGGATTCCAATAGATATTTTAATCCTTCACGCAGGATAGTGTGATCTTCGGCAATAAGAATGTTAGTCATTAGTGGATTTGTTAGGTAAAACTGATCAACCAACGTTCATTATGGTGTGTAATGAATTAATTAGTGATGATTAGTAACAAGTGATACACAAAAAGGTTGTGAAATTCGTGAATTATTATGCAAGTTATGCTTCTCTAATACTTCAGATCGTGTATAAATTGCCCATGTTAAGTGATTTTTAAATAGCTTAACCACTGTATTTCTTCCATCTCGAATCAATCAGGTCGGTGATCACCGTTTTCAGCCTTTCCAGCGCTTGTTCACCATTTGTTAAGAGCATTTCATGTTGAGGCGAATTCTTATCCGGTAACCTTTTGAGCATTTGTAAGGCAAGGGTAAGGCCTAATACCGGGTTTTTAATGTCATGGGCAATGTTACTCAGCAATAGCTTATGTTCTGTGATTAAATGCTCCTGTTCTTTTAATTCGCTGTTCTGCGGAGTAAAATCTACATAAGTGATGATCACGCCAGCAATTCGTTTTTCTTTGCGGATCAGGTAAGGTAAGATGTTGACCCTGTACCAATGAAGATCAGTGGTTTGGATTTCCTTTTCCAGCATTTGCCCTGTAGAAATAACTGTTTTGATATTCTCAATGATTTCAGGAAATTTAAAGGTTGCGAAAATAAGCTTCAGCTGACTGCCAATAAATCCTGGTTTCAACTGAAACTTTTTCATTGCCAGAGGAGTAAACTTGCAAAGCACCAATTCAGCGTCTACATAAAGCTGGGTAACAATGGTATTAGCAAAGTAATTTTCCAGTTCTTCGTTCAGCGTAATCAATGAACTTATTCGATCATTTTCTTCGACCATAAAGGGTAATTGGCTTACCCTTATTGGCGCGCAATTGTAATGTACCTAAAAGATATTGCATTCAGGTATTTTATCTCCAAGAAGAGGTAATTTGCAATAATATTGAATAGGTATGTTTGTATACAGACCATTAATAATATGCCTTTAATAAATACCAAGCCTGTAAAAAATACCAGGTATTTTAGAGCCAGGATTTTGATTATTGAGGATGATGAACCTACAGCCTCCGTCTTGCATGATTTCTTTCAGATGTTTGGTTATGAATGTATTACCATTCCATTCGTGGTTGATATTGTTGACGTTACAAAGGATGTCAAGCCCAGTCTGATCATTATGGATTATCTGTTGCCAAAAGCTAATGGTGGTGAAATGTGTGGTCGTTTGAAACGCGATGTTGCTTTGGGTCAGATCCCGGTAATTATATGCTCAGCCTACAATAAGGAATATTTATCACTGGACAAGTACCTTTCTGACGCCTTTATTGCAAAGCCATTTGATCTCGATGATTTATTATATACAGTACATAGATTATTATATAAACCCAATAGCTATTTTCCAGTTGTAAATGTTTAAGAATATTATTTACCGGACTTGCCTTGAAAAATACCTGTCAGATCAGGTATCTTATTATCAACACTATAAGCTATCAACTGTTAATCAGGTAACATATTCCTTTGAGCTATGAAACCTATATCAATTTGGGCTGCCAATGCCCAATCAGAGTTTACGGACCTAGAGCCCCTTGCTATCATAGATACAGATGAGATCAAATTAGAGGCATATCTTTCCAGTGATTCCTTCTTGCTGGTCTACAAGTGGCCAGACCAAAGCACTTCCTGTTTTCGGACCGCATTCTCAGCGTCAGGCAACCTGTGGTTTGTGTCCCGAGAAAAGAAGGGGAGCTCTACCATTTACAAATTGGAGTCTTCAACTTTTACGTACACGGTAAATATACAATTTCCCGAATCTCCCTTGGCACTATTCAGATATACCGTAGTGGTCAGGCCGAAACTAAACCTATTGATTAAATTTTGGCCAAAAGACATCTTAAGTTTTAACAAAAGAGGGACCATCACTGATAACGGTGACATCCATACGAATCAGAAAGGTACCAGATCGGGCATAATTTTTTTCAATTCTGGTATAGCAGGCAGTGTATTTTACTTCCAGAACCTAACGGCTATTAATGATTATTTCCAACAAACAGAGACATCTGCTGCAGATACCGTAGGTGGCAGCTGGCCTGAGGTTGGATTTTCTTTGCCTTCCGGGGAGAAACCGCTGCTGAAAAATTTATCCTATACAGTTTCTGATGCTTTTATCACCCTCAATAAAGAAGCGGTAACCAAAATTTCAGATATCTCTACACGCTACCTGGATCAGTTGGCAAATACGTACCTGGTTATTCCAAGGCCCGAGCGCGTTTACCACAACTGGCTTGATACGGTAGAAAATGGGTTAAATGACCTTCTTTACCATAAAGGATGCTGGACATTTGGGGGCGGGCATACCTATCTGAATGCTTACGTTGCAGATTATAAAACCCCGCCTGAGATTATGGTCCAGCTTGCGGTACTATTACCTATGATGGATTATGTGGCCTGGAAGGGTGAAAAGAACCATCAGCTCATAGATGAATTGAAGGCAGGGATTGCCAGCTTTTATCAGGAAGATATGGGCACTATCGTTCGCTGGCTTCCGGCTTTGGAATCGCAGCTGGATCACTCTGAAGAACAAAAGACTCCAAGAGTTATGGACTCCTGGTATCTTCACCACCCGCTAATGAACCTGGCCCGGCTTGCAGAAAAGGGAGAGCCGGAAGCACGCGACATACTCATGAACTCTATAGACTATGTCATCAGGGTAGCGCATAAGTTCAAATACGAGTGGCCAGTCTTTTATCAAATGGATACACTACACATCATTAAAGCAGAAACTTCAGAAGGTGAAGGTGGGGAGAAAGATGTACCTGGTACCTATGCAGACCTTATGCTTAGAGTGTGGAAGATTACTGGTGAGAAAAAATACTTTGAGGAAGCTGTAAAATCTGCAGAGCATCTAAAAGGGCTGGGTTTTAATATCTTTTATCAAGCGAATAATACTGCATATGCAGCAGGTGCGCTGTTACGGTTATACAAAGAAACCAGTAAACAAGTATATCTTGACCTGAGCTACGACTGCCTTGCCGGAATTTTCAACAATGTACAACTTTGGGAATGCGATTATGGACATGCCAAGAACTTCCCGACATTTTTTGCCGTATTCCCGCTTAAAGACGCGCCATATACTGCTGCTTATGAAGAGCAGGAAGTGTATGCGGCATTGCACGATTATCTTCAGCAAGCTGAGGGTATTGATATCCTCCCTTCGGTACGGCTGCTCATCTCTGAATTTGTCCGTCACATGCTGGGCCGCGTAGCCTATTATTATCCGCCAATGTTAACCGAGGATATGCTGGTGAAAAAAACCAAAACCGGAGAAATAGACCCCAAGCTGTGGATAGCACTTGAAGATTTGCATGATGGCTGGGAGCAAAACGGAGAGGTTGGCCAGGAGGTCTACGGCGCTGGCATCGCTTTTGGCGTTATTCCCAAACAATACTTTAAGGTTCCCGGTGAAGACTTCACCATCTTCTGCGACTATCCTGTAAAGGGATTTAAATTACGGAAGGATACGGTGAGCTTAACCCCTGACGGTGATCCCGCACTTTATTGCAGGATTATTATTCTCACTGAAGGCAATTCGGGAGATCATGAGTTTATGGTTACCGATAGTTTAAAAAGCTCAGAATTGAAACCGTTAAAATCGAATTCAAAGCTGATCGAGTATCAGTTGAATGGGGGCCAGAGTATAAAGATCAAGTGGCAGGTAAAGAAAAAGGCCCGAACTATATAAGTTCGGGCCCAGTGTCTATCGAATCAATGATAGTTGTTGGATTTCATTACTTCTCCGATGAGTAGTCACTCCAGGATGCTACACCATCAGGTTCAGCAGCTTTCACTTCTTCGCTGCGTAACTGACTCATTTCCTGGTCAATTTCATCTGTTTCTTCCAGTTCAGTGGTCTTTGGATCTTCCAGATCTGTTAGGCCCTGAGTGTCTTGGACATGCTCCAGGGGTTTTTCAATATATTCCCACTCTTTACCCAGATCGGGCATTTCGCCCTCGTTCCATGGTCCGCGGACGCTTTTTTCCGGAGAGAAATTAAAGTATTGCTGCGTGAATCTAGGGTCGGCCTGCAATACACCAGGAGGAAAATTAGGCTGGATGGTTTCCAGTGCGGCTTCAAACATTTTATAGTGCGCCACCTCACGCGTCATCAAAAATGAAAGTGTATCCTTTACATAAGGGTCATCCGTAAATTTCATCAAATGTTCATATACCAGCTTTGCTCTTGATTCGGAGGCCAGGTTGCTACGAAGATCTACAGTTAGGTCACCGTTGGAATGGATATATGATGCACACCATGGAATACCCTGACTATTGCGCAGGGTTGGTCCCCCACCAGTAATGATGGGAAACTGCGGATTAGCGGTGAGCGCGGCATGAATGATATTTTCCTTTGCTGCTTTGCCTTCCAGAACTTGCATGATCTCCGATGAGTCTGCAGCATTCTTTAATTCCCCGTTTACTCCTTTGAGAAGCATCTGAATAGTTGCACCAACGATCTCGAGATGAGAGAATTCTTCGGTGGCAATATCCATCAGCATATCATATTTGTCGGGATGTGGCTGCTTGGCACCAAATGCCTGTGTAAAATACTGCATGGCAGCCGCAAGCTCCCCATTTTCACCGCCGAACTGTTCCAGCAGGATGTTAGCAAAGGCTGGATCCGGTTTGGATACACGGGCATTAAATTGTAGATCTTTTGAATGATGAAACATAGTGGTAGATATTAGATTTGTTGAGATGTTGGACTTGAATGATTAGATTAGCTGATGGTACCAGCGTTTTTTCTTTGTGGATTTTAACTTGAGAAACAGATATAGCCCTGCTACCGCTACAATGCCGACTTTGAGAGCCATTTTTTTAGGTTTGTATTTCCATTCCACACGCCATCCTCTTTCAGCAGCAATATTTGGTAGATAACCTTCACTGATATCTTTAACAACACCCTCCACCATATTTATCCGGTCGGCTAGTATAAGCGGAATCCAATGCCGGTATCTGTCTTCACTATGTGAAAAGGCATATCTGCGGATTACACCACTGAGTCCTGAAGGAGGTACCGTATTTCCAAATACCCGTGTCGGTGCAGGACGTTCAGTAGAGAGCAGAATTTCCAGGTCGATAGGCTGCTGGTCCGCACGTTCATAATTAATGCGGTTATGATCGTCACCTGTCCAGGTCTTCATAGGGTATGTTGGTTCATTTTCCGGGTCAGCGTCCATCCCCCAGCCAGGTATATTTTTATAGTTGAACTTTGTATCTTTCATATATTTAAGATTTTGTAGAAGGGATCAAGACAGTTTTTATACAGTTATCCAGTTTTGAAGAAAATAGCCGGTAGGCATCTGCCACTTCTTCCAAAGGTACTCTGTGGGTGATCAATCCTTTGGGATTTAACCTTCCTGATTGCACATGGTCGATTAGTTTAGGCAGCAGGCGCTTTACTGAGGCCTGATTGGCGCGGATAGTGATCCCTTTGTTTACGACATTGCCGATTGGGATCAGGTTGAATGGTGGGCCGTATACGCCAACTATAGATACAATACCACCCTTTTTAACTGAATTAATTGCCCACTGCAGGGCGGTTCCTGCCCCAGACTGCATAAGCATTATCCGTCCGCTGAATGTTTGCAACGTATTACCTTCAGCTTCACAGCCCACACAATCTATACAGACATCGGCTCCGTACCAATCCGTCGTTTTTTTAAGGAAAACCACCGGGTCTTCCATATCCTTGAAGTTGTAGGCTTCACAATGGGCATAATTCTTTGCAAATTCCAGGCGATAATCAATATGGTCAATAATGATTACTCTTGATGGGCCAAAGAACCAGGCACACCTTGCAGCCATGATCCCGATCGGCCCGGCGCCAAAAATAACTACAGTATCACCTTGCTTGATACCACCCATTTCTGCGGCCTGATACCCTGTGGGTACTACATCAGTTAACAATACGGCATCATCCGGATCCATATCTGCTGGAATTACAGTAGGTCCAACGTCTGCGTAAGGTACCCTGACATATTCTGCCTGTCCGCCAGCATAGCCACCAGCAGTATGTGAATAGCCAAAGATACCGCCCACAGCAGTAGCCATAGGGTTGGATTCATGACAATTCCCATAAAGCCCTTGTTTACAGAAATTACATCTGCCGCATGCAACATTGAATGGTACAAGTACCTGATCGCCGACTTTCAATTTCTGCACTAAAGGCCCTACCTCTTCTACAATCCCGGTAAATTCATGTCCGAAGGTTGAACCTACCCTAGTGTCTGGTACCATTCCGTGATAGAGATGCAGATCTGAACCGCAAATACAACTTCGAGTGACGCGAATGATCGCATCTTCGGGATGAAGAATTTCCGGCATGGGCCGCTGTTCTGTCCGGATCCTATAAGGACCCCTGTAATTCATCGCTAGCATATGTCTTGTTTATAATAGGTAATGATTGTTTAAGATTATTACCATGAACATCTACAACCAACTGAGGTTTTCAGAAGAGGACAGATCACGTATTTAGCTTTTACTTTAGCGTATTTGTACGTAGCTTATCAGTAAAAAGTACCAACATCCTGTAGAGTGTATTTGTTATAGCTAAAGCAATTTCTTTACTACTACTTTTATACATTCCAGGGCTGTGGGCATTCATAAATGAAAACTGATATGAAAGGCCGAGGGATAAAATTGACGGTTTTGCAAATTCTGATGATTTATAAAACCAATTGCTTAAGAGCCTGTTAATGTTAAAAAAAATATCGCATTATGGGATTTATAAAGAACGCAATTGTTGGTGTCGCGATATACGAGGCCATCAAGTACCTAACTAAAAAAGACGCGCTGGGTTATTCGAAATTCGACGAACTTAAAGAGCAGGCGCCTGAATGGCTCGAGAAAGCAAAAGATGCTGTATCGGAAGTTAAACAGGGAAAATTACCACAAGTATAATTGAAAGGCCGCATAATTGCGGCCTTTTATTTTATTTTTAAGTCATTAACACAGTTACCGGATACTTTAGAACGGATATCTCCGTTTAGGGACAACTAGATATTAAAAATAATCGTAGTTGATAGAGTTATTAGCAAATTGTGAGATTAACTACGATTGCGACTAAATACTAAAAATATTAGTATATGTTTGTGCTATGAAGCAAAGCACGGCAGTTGTAATCAACAAAAGACTTTATGAAATCCATCATCCTATAGGGGATGCTTTTAAATACAGAGTAGTATCTCAAAAGATAGATCTGGGATGGATTTTCATAGTTCAAAAGGACAACAACGGTTATCATATGTGGTCCGGATCCAATACTCAACTTATCGAACTGGCCAATGGTCTTGGCTACGTGATCGATTTTTATAACGACGTGAGTTAAGTTGAGAATTGAAATATGGAAATGGGATACTTTGCTCGGAAAACGTTAATACCTTCACTAATGGTCTGGGTTAATGGAAGTAAAATGAAACCGCACCTGCCACTGGTACAGTTTCATTTCTTCTCCATGCTTAATCAGGATACAATTCAAATAAATCTATCATATTTTGATTCCGATTACCGAACAAAGCACATTGTACCTGATCTAGCTGTATACTGTACAGCATTTGCTGAACATATGACACCAGTACTGCGCGCCTGGACTAGCAGGAATAATATGACGGAAGTACGTTTTCAATTGAGATTCAATTCATACTTCATTTATAATACTGAAATAGTCTTTAAGATATAATAGAGTAAATAGATAATGTGGTGACTCGTTTTTGCACGTTTCCTACTACTTTACAATATTATTTAATTCAGCGTCAAACAACTTTGCAAGATCTTCAGCTGGTAAAATAGGCGTCTGTTTACCAGTGACAGTGGCCAACTTATATCCCCATTCGGTAGCCGCCTTTCTTTGAGCAGGTGTACCATGATGAGAATCAACGGCAAAGTCGCAATCACCTGTATTAAAAAACACCTCAGCAACTTGTTGCAGGTTTGTTAATGACATCCCTGCTCCCTGAGGATGCGCCAAGAAGTAGGCAGCATAAGCATCAGCCATCAGCTCGATACGGCGGGAGGTTTTTGGAACCAGCTTCATACCCGTTTTTAAGATTCCCAATTCATACTGCAGGTGATGTCCAAGCTCATGGGCCAGGATAGCCTGAGGAGCAACATCTTTGAAACCTAGTTCGTCAAAACCCTTCAAAAGACCATCTCCGATAATGATCTTTGCCGGAATCCTACCCACATTCGCAATGGTAGTGTCTGGGATAGCCAATTGATTAAACGAAAAGGCAGGGTGGTCTCCTTTTAGAAACTGGGGATAGGTTTTTAATAAAGTGCCTATCGAATCAGCATAGCGGTTTGCCTTGTCGTCAGGGTAGTTGAAAACTGTTTTGTACATTTTGAATACTTTTTCCCGGTCCTGCATCATGGATCCATGTGAACCGACTACAAAAACGTTTTTATTGTTGTACTTCCAAAAGCGTTTAAGGTCTTTGTAAACGCTATTGATTTTGTCGGTATGCTCAGCATTTGTACCAAAATATTGGTTTTCGCCACTGTTCTCGTAATGCAATGCGTAAAAATTGGCCATGTCTGGCATGTGCAGTTCTGGACTGGCTGAAATGAGTGTCAGTTCCTGGCCCCATGTTACAAACTGACTAAAAAGCCATAGCCGGAGGGGAGGAGTGGTACAGTTGCCAGGTACCACGTCGGCCAAATCAGGAATAGCGGGATTATTATCCGATTTTCTACAGCCAGCAAGCAGAATTAAAGATGATGCGATAGTTAATGTAATGATATGAATCAGTTTCATAGCATAATTTTTTTTCTTAATGATCTTCATAACGCAAAAATACCCCGTCATTAAACGTGAATGTTTTAATTACCTCTGAAGTGATCAAATTCTAAGATGAAGTAGCCTTTTGATCCATTGAATTGTCATTCTTTAGAGTAAGAAAAGTTCATTGCATTTTGGTCATTAAGCTTATTGATATCCCAATGCCTGTAGCGCAAACAGCTCGGCATAGCGGCCTCCTTTAGCTATTAACTCTTCATGCGAACCCACTTCTTTGATCTCACCTTTCTCAAGTACCAAAATCCGGTCTGCCATACGGACGGTAGAGAAGCGATGTGAGATCATCACCGCCATTTTATTTCGGGTCAGTTCCGTAAACCGCTGAAAGACCTCAAATTCCGCACGGGCATCGAGAGCTGATGTAGGCTCATCCAGTATCATCAGCTGCGCTTCGCGCATGTACGCACGTGCGAGGGCTACCTTTTGCCATTCGCCACCTGAGAGTTCCACACCTTTAGCAAAACGTTTGCCCAGCATCTGGCCATATCCACCCGGTAAATTCTGTGCTATATTGTCTGCCAGGCTCTGTTCTGCCGAGCGGTGGATCAGCTCTTCATTGCCCTGTTCCCGGATATTCCCTGCCGCGATGTTTTGCGAGAAAGTCATCTGGTATCGTAAAAAATCCTGAAAGATAATGCCGATATGCTCACGAAGATCATACAGGTCGTATTCTTTAAGGTCATAACCATCCAGCAGAATGCGTCCTTCAGTAGGGTCATATAAACGCGCCAGCAGTTTCACCAGCGTACTTTTGCCGGCCCCGTTCTCACCCACTAAAGCCACCTTCTCTGCGGGATGCAGGGTAAAATTGAGATTGCGGTTGGCCCAGCGTTCACTGTTCAGGTATTTGAAACCAACGTTCTCAAAGGTAAATCCATGCATGATCGGATTTGGGAAGCATCGCGGGGAATCTGAATTATGAATCTTTGGGTGGATCTCGAAAAATTCAAAGAAGTCGCTGAGGTAGATTGCACCCTGAGATACCGCTGTAAAGCGGGCCAGCATACTTTCCAGCATACTGCGCAACTGACGGAAGGAACCCGCCAGGAAGCTGAGCTCCCCAATGGTCAGCACACCTTTTATCGTTTGCTGGATAATAAAAACATAGGCGCCGTAATACCCCAGGCTTCCCAATAAGGTGAAAAAAGTGCCCCATAGCGAGCGGTTTACAGCAATCTTCGTGTTATCGACATAAAATTGTTGCGATAAAACCTTAAAGCGGTCGATCACAAATCCGGACAGGCTGAACATCTTGATCTCTTTAGCAGTTTCGTCACTCGCGCCGATATAGCGCAGGTAATCCAGTTCCCGTCGTTCAGGTGTTTGGCGGCGGCTTAGCGCATACGTTTGATCATTAAAGTAAGATTCCCCAAGAAAGGCCGGTAATACCGCTATGACCAGCAAAAGGATCAGCCATGGATTAAAAACAATCAGACCGGCCGCCAGCAGACCTATCGATATCAGGTCCTGCAGCTGGCTCAACACTTGCGAAACCAGAACTGTGCGTCCCGCCGTTTGCTGTCGCGCACGTTCCAGTTTATCGTAAAAGATGGCATCTTCAAACTGATCCAGATCCAGGGAAGCTGCGTGCTCCATTATTCGTACAGAAGTATGGTTGGCAAACAGGTCGCCCAGTAGACTGTCCATTAATGTTATAGCACGCGTTAATCCATCAGAAAGGATTGCCAGCAGAAGTTCTGCCGCCACCAATTCCCAGAGGTAAGTTTCTGAAAATGACGACTGATTTCTGGATAGCAGGAGGACCTGATCAATGATCAGCTTGCCGATAAAAAGGAGGGAGAATGGTATGGCGGCTTTGAGTAAGCGCAACACAATATTTGCGGTCATCATTCCCGGACCAGATTGCCATACTAGCCTGAAAAATTGCGGCAGGTTACGAAAGGCACTAAGACGGTCTCGTAGGGTAAGTTTTGTTGTAGGTTTATATGTTTTGGGCATGGGTGACTAAGTCTGGCAGCTAGTGATGATAAAGATGTAATATATGCTAAATTCAAAACTTTGGCTCTAAAATATTGTCATACTTCTGTGCAACAAACTTTACTAATTTACTATCATATTTAGGGCTCTAGAGGCTTAAATATTGTTTTTTGAAAGAGCCAGACAAATCTCCGAGACTATAAAAATTAGATATAATGATACATCCGATTGAACAATACGCAATTAATGCGGTTACTGAACTTAGAAAAAGGCATAATCTAAAACAAAGTGATTTAGCTACAGTACTAAATACTGTACCGTCTTTTATCAGCAATGTTGAAATATCAAGCCATCCGGCGAAGTATAATCTTACTCATCTCCATTCATTGTCAGCTTTCTTTAAAGTGTCGCCAAGAGAATTCTTTCCTGACCAAGCATTTCATATTGATCCAGAAAATGAATAACGCAGATTGTAGTGATTTAAATGTACCTGTTTTACGCGTGCATTTAAACTTATAGAAAGAGAATTGGTCCATTTTAAGGTCTCCCTTATCCATATTATGGACTGTTATTTGCATGTAGATAAATCTAAAACAAAACGCATAATATGGAATCCCACATCGAAGTTATGTATGACGACAGGTATCACGATGCCAGGTCTAAATTCGAGATCCTCATCTATCAAATACAGTCTTCTTACCAGGTCTGGTTTGATAAACGAATTAATGTAATGACGAATGATTTTCCTGACAAAATCTATAATTACTACCGTTATTATTATAATGACAAACATGAAATCGCACTATCTATCAAGGAAGAATTACCAAAAGTTATAAGCAGAGAATGCTCTCAGGCATTTGATTCTATATTCTTATCGAGTGTAGTTATAAATGCTCAATAGGGGGTTATTTGCGTATAATTCTCTTTGTTACTCTACACCATTCATATTGGAGATTATTCTATATGTGAATTCCGATCGTAGTTTACCCTATAATTTATCTATCTATAAATTAATATAGTTGAAATAGCTTAATGTCTTATTATCAGTCATTTTCTAAAACTTTATAGAATAGAAATCGTTTTAGCAGCTGTCAAAATTCACAATATATGACGGTTCAAAAGAAACAGAACAAGATAATAACAGTAATCATTGTAGTTTTTCTTATTGTAATCTCAATAATGATATCTTACTATCTCAACCTCTTTGACAGCTATTCTCCGCATGAGGTTCATAATGGATATCCATTTTGATGGTATGGATGTATTATTATTTAACTTTTGTTGATGATAGATAGATTTAGCTTAAACAAATTGGCCAGATCTTTGTAAATATGAATGCGCTCAACTTAACGCTTTTAAAAATGAACCAATCTAAAAACTTTTTTAACGATTTCAGATCAGGCAATATTAAAATTGGGGACATCATCAATTTTAATCGATCAGAGTATAATATTGATGAAAAGATCAATCTTTCTGATGCTGAATTTCAAAAACAGTGGGATAATTTCAAGGATCTCATGTCCACGTATATTACATTCAAGCCTATTCTTGCTAAGTTTGATCCAAACGGAAATGGTGTTTCGATAGTGGTCACCCGCTTGTATTCTTCACCAGAAATGTAGACTTACCGTTAGATGGTCATCAAAGGAGGTATATTTTATCAAATCCCCTAAAGATAGTATCTCAAAACAATTATGCTTAATCTGCAGATATACCAGTAAAAAGAATACAAATATCCTGAATTCGTTTAGCGTCTGAATTCGGGGCCCCAACGACCTTTACATTTCAATTAATCAACGAAATGAAAAAGACAATTTTAATAACTGGAGCAAGTAGTGGTTTGGGAAAAGAAGCCGCAATTAAATTTCAAAAACAAGGTTGGAACGTAGTTGCAACTATGCGTAATGCTAATCATGCGCATGAATTGGAATCACTGGAGAATGTATTGATTACTACACTAGATGTAACGGATTTAGACTCCATCACAGCTTCCGTGGAGGCGGGTATTCAGAGATTCGGCAAAATCGATGCACTACTCAATAATGCAGGTTATGGGGCTTATGGGCCTTTGGAATCATTTTCAAGGGAAAAAATCCTGCGTCAATTTAATACAAATGTTATCGGCCTCCTGGATGTAACAAAGGCATTATTACCTCATTTTCGTGCCAATAAAAGTGGTGTTATCATTAATATCTCTTCAATTGGTGGCAAAATGGCCTTTCCATTGGGTACATTGTATCATGGGACGAAGTTTGCAGTGGAAGGCATTTCCGAATCGTTAAGTTACGAGCTGGCACCAATGGGTGTAAGGCTGAAAATTGTTGAACCTGGTGCGATAGCAACTGACTTTACCGGACGATCCCTGGACTTTAGCAACAATGAATCTCTCACAGAATATCAACCTTTTATCGGAAAAATTATGTCAGCAATGGAGACACTGTTCCAGCATGCTTCGCCAGCAAGTCTTATTGCAGATGTAGTCTACGAGGCTGCTACAGATGGCAAAGATCAGCTAAGGTATATCGCTGGAGATGATGCACAGGCCATGATTGCTTTTCATAAGCAATCTGATGATCCTGCATTTATCCATGGCATTCAATCACAATTTGGAATTTAATAACCTGAAAATAAATTATTGAGATCATTATATAATAATGGTTTCAATAATTTTGATATTTACGTTATCATCTATTATGAAAAATACATTCACTCATCTGCAAAACATATCTGAAATATTTAACCTATTCGGATTGGCTAAGGATCTGTACCATCCCTTGATTGGTGTAGTGGATTTCAGTAAAGTATGTCAGCAAACAAAGCAGGATATTAAACTATCGGCGGATTACTACTCTATCATGTTCAAAAATTATCCTAATGATAAATTTAAATATGGTAGAAAGTCTATTGATTTCCAGGACGGAAGTTTAATCTGCATGGCGCCTAATCAGGTTATTGAAATTGATAGCCAGGAGAACGCTTCTGATAATATTCAAGGTTGGGGACTATTCTTTCATCCTGATCTGATAAGAGGGACTTCTTTAATGGCAAAGATGAAGGATTACAGTTTTTTTTCATATGACACGTCCGAAGCACTTCATTTGTCGGACCAGGAGAAACAGGTTCTGAATGAGTGCGTACAGAAGATCGACAGCGAGCTGAAGCAGAATATCGATGTCTACAGCCAAATGATTATCATTTCGACCATTGAACTGTTACTGAACTACTGCACCAGATTTTATGGCCGCCAGTTTATTACCAGAAAGAGCAGCCATAGTTCGGCTCTTAGTCAGTTCGAAAATATACTCACTACTTATGTCGAAGCTGCTGATCTACAGGAAAGGGGATTGCCTACAGTGAAATACCTGTCAGAACAGATGAACTTGTCTCCTAATTATTTGAGTGACTTAATAAAGAAAGAGAGTGGTAAAAATGCTCAGGATCATATCCATTTTTATTTAATAGAAAAGGCAAAAAGTAAACTTCTAAGTACCGACAAGTCGGTAAGTGAAATAGCTTACGGATTAGGTTTCGATTACTCACAGTACTTCACTAAACTATTTAAGCAGAAAACCGGGAAGACACCAATGGAATTCCGTAATGTCAACTGAAGAGTTGTAAATCGAACATCAAAGTTCGGGACGATTTTTAATTTGGTCAAGTATCTATCACACTTTAAGAAGAAGTCTCTTATTATAAAGATCAATTTTACTGATGCAACCTCAAGCGGATCAAATCGAAGGAACCAATTGATCCGCTTGAGTGCATACGGGATATCCTGCTCAGGTTCTACGAAAATTCCAGGTTGTCTTCCATAACTTCCACACCGAATTCTTTTAACCGGTTGCTGATATTTTGGTTACTGATAATCGTTTCTGGAAGATACAAACCCCCAGTCTTTGATTCAGATTCTCCATTCAGGCCCAATATCTTTTCAGTGATTAGATAAACGCCCACCGCAGTGAGGTGGGAATTACCTTCGGGTCCGGATACTATTGTGCTGAATGTTCTCTCTTCGCCTGACAAAAGGGTGCCAGAAATAGTGATATATAAATCATGTGATGCATGCAAACCTTTGCCAGTTCCTATAGACTCCCCGGTAATAAAGTCGAAACGAATATTCTTCGCACTTGTAAAAGCGGCTATACTTGGCACATCCAGCGTACTCATTGGATAACCTATTGCTGATGATCCGTTGTGCAAATGTATAATTCTTGGGTTTTCTTTGGCTTGCACTGACAGCCAATTACCCTCTTTGCGAATCAACGCTTCTCCGACAAAACCGCTTACTTCATTGGCAACTAAGGGCCCTACCATATCTTTTGGATCGTATAATCCTGCGAGTTCGATAGTTTCTATCTGACTGAATTTACTTGCTAGCTCCCTTGCCATAAGCGTCAATAGTCCTGCTTGCCAATGACCTGCATATACAACAGGGGCAGCAATCGCTTTATGGAGTCCCAAAAACGCCGTAGGAGCAATTTGATCTGCTAATTCGCTTACTGCGATACACGCAATGCCCTTTGAAATGGCAGTTTCTCTCAATATATTACTGTGATCATCTACCGCTGATATAATCAGATCAATTTTCTCAAAGGCACTTAAATCGAAACCTTCTTCGAGATTAACATAGGCCGTTTCTGTATGATTTAATTCCTTCGCTAAGGACATTCCGTTGTCCGGATTTCGACCTCCAAGTATAAGGTTGATACCCTTATCAGCTTTTCTGATTAATCGTGCAATGTTACTTCCGACCATTCCATAACCACCAACAATTAGAATTCGTTTTTCCTGTGTTTTCATATTAAAATTTAATTTATATAACCTTGCAACCTGCAATTCATTTAGGTGTAAGCTCAATCACAACCTATCACAAAATGCCAAATCAGATCTTGCAGTAAAGAGCGATAATGCTTTAGACACCTTTCAATGACTGGTTGATAGGGCAAAATTAAGGTTGCATATATAATTTTGTATATTACCCGCCTATTGTTAGGTACTATAAATAATGTAAGTAATGAGTGAGATCAAGCAATCCTCAACCAACTTCGCAAATAAGCTCGCTCTGAGCGATGAATGTCCGGAAGTATATGCCTCACATATCATCGGAGGACAATGGACTTTGGTAATCTGTTCTTGGTTATTGAACGGGAAACTAAGATTTGGAGAACTGTCTAAAAAAATACCTGGCATTACCGAAAGAATGTTGACGCTGCAACTGCGGAAGCTCGAAGAGCATAAAATAATCAGCAGGACTGTTTATGCAGAAGTGCCGCCACGCGTAGAATATGAGCTTACAGAAATTGGATACGCATTGAAGTCGGTTATTATGGAGTTGGAAGTTTGGGGTAAAAGCCATAAAGATTTGATTGATCCATCAGTTTAAGCAGATACTGGAGGCCCTAGGGTTGAACTACAAATTTCATATATCATAATTATACATCTGAATACCAACTTATTGTTTTTTGAAACGATATCGTAATCATGTTGTTGTAAATGCGATTGGTGCATGTGCACTACATTAAATTCAGTTGCTAAATCAACAAAAATGATCTTAAGAAATTATCAGATCCTGAATGTGGATTGCCTGAGAGTTTTAAAATACCTGGAATTATGAGTTTTGAAGGAAAGAATATTTTAGTAGTCGGCGGTAGTTCCGGTATTGGCCTGTCGCTGATCAAATCATTAACTGCCAGGGGAGCTACAGTGTATAACCTGTCACGGTCGATCTCTGAGGAATGGCCGCAGGGTATTCATCACCTCAATTTCGATGTGCTGGATAACGCTGATCAATTAAGCGGCTTTTTACCTGAACAGTTACATGGACTTGTTTATGCTGTAGGAAGCATAAATCTGAAACCTTTTAATAGGCTAAGTGAAGAAGATTTTTTAAATGACTATCGCCTGAATGTGACAGGAGCAGTAAAAGTTATTCAACAGGCTATGAAATCCCTTAAAAGTTCACATGCAGCAGTAGTTTTGATCAGTTCTGTAGCTGCCCGTACCGGGATGGGTTTTCATGGCAGTATTTCGGCGGCGAAAGCAGCAGTTGAGGGGATGGCACTTTCATTGGCAGCTGAATTGGCCCCTAGCCGGATTCGCGTAAATGTAGTATCGCCTTCACTCACTGATACACCCTTAGCCGGGAATTTATTAAATACACCGGAACGTCGTGAAGCTTCCGATAAACGTCACCCGCTGGGGAGAGTTGGTACACCAGAAGATATCAGTTCAGCGATCGGCTATTTGTTAAGCGAAGATAGCTCCTGGATGACCGGCCAGGTAATAGGAATTGACGGTGGCCTGGGTAAATTAAAGAATTCATAATATGAAACAATTTCAACACGACGATATTCTCAGCTCTGAGAAACAATTCAGGATCAATATGATCAATGGTTTGCTTGGTTACAAGACACTTAACCTTTTAGGCACTACCAATTCAAATAGATTAACGAACCTCTGTGTAATTAGTTCCGCTTTTCACCTTGGAGCAAATCCTCCTTTGATCGGCCTAATCATGCGTCCTCAACGTGATCACAATGATACCCTAAAAAATATTATAGCAACTGGTGAGTATACGCTCAATAATGTATTACCTGAATTTTATAAAGAAGCACACCAAACCAGTGCGGCTTACCCATCAGAAGTTTCAGAGTTTGAGCTTTGTGGCTTTAGCGAGCATTACATATCTGGGTTTAAAGCTCCCTTTGTATCTCAATCAACAATTCGTATTGGACTGGAACTGAGAGAAATTGTGGATATGAAAATCAACGGAACTACTTTAGTTGTAGGGGAGGTGGTGCAGATTTTGGCGGAGGATGAAATCATAGGTGACGATGGTTTTATCAATCACATCACGGCGGGTACAGTGACTGTCTCTGGCCTGGATGCTTATTTTCTGCCCGAGCCATTGGCAAGGTTGAGCTATGCCAAACCCGATCTCCCGGTTCAGGAAATCAAGGAGGAGAAGTAATGAGGGTGGGGAAAAGCTTAGTCAGCGGCAGTTATACGAACGAGATGCTGGAGCTACAACGGCAAACGGGAGATGTAGAAGCCGACCGTTTTATTGCTCAGGTCTTCAGCGACCCAGCCCAAAAAATTGATTTGCAGCATATCTTAAGTGGCAAAACTAATACAGAGCTCATCAGCGAACTACAAAGCAGATATGGAGAATTTGATTTTATCAGAGATGCTACAAGATTGCCATCATGGGCGGATCCGAAATTGATCAATGCCGGAACTGACTTTTTTGCCCGTCATGCAGAAAGTATCATGAGTTTGCTAGGCTTGTTGTCCCTTCCTTACTGTTATGCAGGTGCCAATGGATCTATGGTATTGTATCTTTCTGAGCTAATCCGGAAGCAGACTACAAAAAGGCTCCACGATACTGCTCTATTTGTTTGGGGGGTATTGGCTCCCGGCGCTTTCGATAAGAATGGCAAAGCATATGAAGAAATTATAAAAGTTCGGATCATGCATGCTGCGGTACGGTATTATACGCTTCAAAGCGGCAAATGGAACAATACCTGGGGCTTGCCTGTTAATCAGGAGGATATGGCAGGTACCAATCTGTCTTTTTCTTTAATAGTCATTCGTGGTCTCCGATTACTTGGCTTCTCTGTAAGCCAGGATGAACAAGCAGCTTTTTTACACATCTGGGCGGTAATTGGTTATCTGTCTGGTTTGAATGAAGAACTGATCCCAGAAGATTCCAGAAAAGCGCAGCAACTGGACAAGCTGATCAAAAAGCGTCAGTTTCGCAGCTCTGTCCATGGGCGCGAGCTCGCCTTGTCTTTGACCGAACATATTTTAAAGGTAAACAAGTCCAAAGCAACTGCTAAAGATATATTGGGACTGATGCGTCATCTTCTGGGAACCGAAATTGCAGATATGATTGACATTAAGAAACATATCATTCCAGCTTATAAGTTAAAGACTCTCAGGGCTATAAATTTTTTAAAAGGTTTCAGGCCTCAGCGCGACACCCGGCGATTGTATCACGAAGCATATGCAGCATTTAAAGCTCAAGCGGTGAACGTTAATAATTAAGTTTATTGTTCTTCAGAAAAGTTAGCTTAACATTTGTTAAGCTAATTTACGATAAGACACTTATCGAACTCAGATTCTTAAATAAGTTTTTATGCTTTATTGTGACCGTACTTACTTCTTAAAAAATCTTTTAAAGGCATTGAACTTCTGCCTAGTAGTTGTCCGATATCGCTATGGTTCGTGTCAAACTCTCCGTTGGCTATTGCATCAGCGAACCGTGACAGATATGCTGCATCCTCTTGAGAAACTCCGACCTGTACAAGTTGCTTAATATAACTTGTTTTGTCAGTTTGATTATAAGCTACCGAAGTGCCTGTTACTTGGGATATGATCTCAGCAATCTCAGCAAAGGATAAAGCAGTTTCTGCAGCAATAACATATTCTTTATTCTCATGTCCGGTATTAGTGAGTACTACAGTAATAGCTTCAGCCATTTCTGTTATGGGTAAAAAAGGTGTTTTACCATTTCCGGCAGGAATTGTAATACCCTCTGTTAGTATGTTATTTCCCGAAATAACAGGGATCAGGTCAGCATAGAGGGTATTATTCAATAAAGTGTAAGTTACGCCTTTCTGTTTTAGATAATAACTGGTGTCTGCATGGTACTGAACATCTGCGGCCATATCACTTCCACGCAGGTCTTTCATGTCAAAACTTGTATAAACGATATGGGAAACGCCGGTCTCCTTAGCAGCATCAATTACGTTTTGATGTTGCTCAAATCTTTTCTTTATGTCTGAAGAAGAAGATATAAGTAGTAGCTTATCCACATCGGCAAAAGCACTTTTCAAAGCATCAATGTCATTGTAGTCACCAATTCTTACCTGAATTCCTTTTGATTTAAACTCTTCAGATTTAAATTCATTTCTAACCAATACTGCGATATTGTTTGCGGATATTCCATTATTCAATAAAGAATTCATGGTGGCCTTACCTAAATTCCCAGTTGCACCTGTTATTAAAATCATTAGTTTTGTTTTAAGATAAATACTCTATTAATTCGTTGAGCAAAGAAACTGAAATCGATGCTATAAAATACCGCATCACGTCGATCACGATATATTAACTGGTAACCTTAAAGTAACAAGATGGAAGATAACTTGAATCCTGCGAACTGTCCGGCTATGGAAACTATAGCGCTTATTGGTGGACGTTGGAAAGTGATTATCTTACATATACTATCCAAAGGAGCAAGGCGTTTTGGAGAAATTAATGTTCGGATACCTACAATATCAAGAAAAGTATTGACTGAACAACTCAGAGAACTTGAGGCTGACGGCTTAATTAGCCGTAGACAGGATGAAGAATTTCCTCAGAAAGTAGAGTATGCACTCACAGAATTTGGAGAAAGCCTCTGCCCATTGCTGGCATATATATCAGCATGGAACAAACAAAACTCTCCATCACAACCTTTAATTCCTTGAAACCCATGTAACGATGGTAACTATCCATTTTCAACTGTTTTGGCTGTATTGAACCAAATGTTAAAATTAATTTCTACCTATGGATGAAGAGATAAATATCGATGACGCCCTGTACGGGTCTATTAAAATTGATGGTGTCTTTAAAGAACTTGTGCAATCATCTGCCTTTCAACGTTTAAAAGAGATCAATCAGGGAGGCGCGGTCTTTATGGTTAATCCGGATTCTAACCATACCCGTTTTGACCATTCGTTGGGTGTTTACTGGTTAGTAACGAAATTCGGAGGGGATCTCAGGGAACGTACAGCAGCGCTTTTGCATGATCTTTCGCATACGGCCTTCTCCCACGTTGTAGATGCAGTTTTTGATCATCGGAACGAGGATTATCATGAAAGCATTTTTGAGGAAGTTATCAGAAATTCTACGATTCCATCTATTTTGAACAAGTATGATCTGAGTGACGCACTTGATAGCTTTGAACGTTATACGCTTCTTGAACAATCCCTGCCAGAAATCTGTGCTGATCGAATCGATTATACGCTACGTGACCTTTTTCAGGCTCGTATGATCACCAGTGATGAAGTAAACAGTTTCATTGCTGATCTACAAATAGAAAATGGAAAATTTGTGATATCTACTACCGCATCTGAAGAATGGTTTAAATATCAATACAAAAGATTAAACGAAGATTATTTCAGACGTCCTGAGCATCTGTTTGCCAACCAAAAAATGGCAGAGTTACTTAAACGAGCAGTTGCCGATGGTAATCTTAGCAAAGCTGACCTAATGACTACTGATACTGAAGTTATTCGTAAGCTTAAATCAGCTGGTTTTCATGAGGAAATATCTGCTTTAAGAAATCTTGATGGATTTCAATCTTTTGATATGAAAAGAGCCGCTCAAAAACTCAAGCTAAGGGTAATGCCTTAAGTCAAACATATAGTTTTGTAGCCGTATCTAAAGAGAGTTGTTTAATCAAGGATATTGGACAAAGGATGATCAGATTTACTTTAATATTATTATTGTCAATTATATTCGATATATTTAATAATAGATTAAAACAACATTATGTTACATCCTATCGAGCAGTACGCTATTGACATAGTAATTAAACTTAAGCAAACACATAAATTGCGATCAATTGATATCGCAAAAATTATTAATACCAAAAGCTCCTTCATAGGTAATGTAGAAAATCCAGACAGTCCGGCAAAATATAACTTAAAGCATATTAATCTTTTGGCAGCCTATTTTGAACTTTCACCTCAATATTTTTTGCCAGATACTGCTTTTAATTTTAAAACAGAAAATATTGTTTTACCTATTTAATACTCAGTTCTTTACCGGTCATTGAAAAATATAAATTTTGCAGCTGATGTATATATTGTATGTGCTGCAGCACAGTATAACAAGCTTCCACGACTAAAAATAGCGTGCCCTCTCTATAAATCAGATCAATACAACTATTAATTTCCAGTTTGCTATCTTTAAAACCCAATCTCTCAATCCATTCCTTAGATATCTCAATAGGTTTTGCTGAGGAATGACCGTCAACTTTAGATATCGGTTCGGTAGATACGGAACCTGATATTCCTACTGGCTGGGTTACAATCCTATTTCCACTGATACTAATTACAATTTGATCTTCAAGATGACCATCCTGTCCAGTTAAGTAGTTACCTATTCTCACGTCTGTTACTCTCATTATCTTCTACTATCGTTTTCGCAGGGATTAATTTCCCAGGTCTTCTCCCAAACAACAGTCGCGCCATCTTTTTGCATCATCTTCTCTATTTTATCCAAGGTGATACTTTATTTGATTCAGATTACTTCCAGTGGGAATAGTATTATCATAAATATTATGACTTGATTTTTTGTTATATAAAGTTCTTTCGTAACGCTGTAGTACCAATGTATGATGTATCCTACTTATATTGCAATGCGTTATTTAAAATATGAATGAACAATATGGATCAAATCATTTCCCAAAGAGTTAAGATTATCATTAGCAATATCAGAAAGGTTAGAGAATACCGGAATTACTCACAGGAATATGTAGCGATGAAGCTCTCGATTTCGCAAAATGCATATAGCAAAATAGAGGTTTTTCAGAGTAAGATCACTCTGAACAGATTATTTAACATTGCGATTATTCTCAATGTAAAAGTGAAACAGTTGATCACTATTGATCATTTTACAAGCGAAATGCTCGAAGCTCTTCCTCCAATCAAAAATTAGTTCTTTAGGTTGTTGTTATAGCTTGAGCCAACAATCTATCAATTATTGGTCAAATAGGTAGTTAGAAGTAAGGCATGGAAAAGTTTCATGGTGAGTCGTCTATTGATAAAAGAAGACCATTGATATATTTTTCAATAGCCTATAAAGTACTGAAAATAACAGGATCTTTTTCAGCCATGAAATAAGGCTATCTTGATTAGAAATCGTTAAATACTGGGAAGTATTATTGTTCATATGAGTAAAGAACTTCAATCCTTGGTATAAGTTCTGCTAGGTAGATAGTGAACTAAGACTAATCTTCACAAGATGAAATACTTTAAAATCATTATTTACAGTTTTCTTATAGCCTCAGCTATTAGCCTGGCAGGTGTATTTGTCATGCAATCTACAGAAATGATAGGTGCAGCCGATACGGATTTTAAGAATTTACCTTACGGTATTGCTCTTGGTATCAATAGCTTTTTCCTTCTTGGAAGCTTCACTATTTTATTAAATTTGAAACGAAGTGTTAGCAATAACACCTTGTACAACGCACTTAGTTTTTTTCTGGTGCCTTGCTTGCTTGTAATACTATTACTGTTTGCCATGTGGGATGAACCCTGGCCAGGCGTCCTTTTTTGTATTCCCTATCTGATTGTATTATCGATCTTTTTTGTTCGTTCCAAAAATAAAAAGTGGGAGCATTTTTAAATCGTCCAAGGTTGCAACAATCATAGTGATTATAAATTCATTTGCATGCTACAAATTTACTTCCCGATAGGGGCAACATAGTTGCCATCGTCGATCCGTATTTCTACCTATGGAAAACATCAGGAAAGTCCTACCAAGGGTAAACTGAAATAAAAAGTAGATCCCTTACCGCTTTCACTATCCACCCAAATCTCGCCATTATGTTGGCGAATAATTTCTGCACTTAAATATAACCCAATACCAAAGCCGGAGATCAGGCGCGTATGGTTGCTTTCCACACGATAATAGCGATCAAATACTTTATCTATATCCTGTGGTTGTAAGCCCATGCCTTCATCTTTAACACTAATCCGTACAGTATTTTCTATTAGCTCACATTTAACTTCAATCACTTTTCCATTTGGCGAATACTTCACAGCGTTGCTGATCAGATTTGTAAGGACAGAGTTGATCTTGTCACTATCCGCATTAATTATTATTTTGGTTAAATTTTGAAAGGTAACCGTATGGCTAGAGATTGTCAGCCTGGTTTCTTTAACAATATCCTCAATCAGTTCCTGCAGATCAAATTCGTGCTTGTCAATTAAAAGTTTGGCAGATTCGAGTCGTGATACATTTAGGAAGCTACTGATCATATTGCTCATGCGTTTCACCTGTATATTTGCTTTCTGCATTGCGGTAACCAAAAATTGATCTTCGCTGTTTTTTAATTTACGGTCTGCAAGTTGCAGGATAGCGGCTAGTGAGGTAAGAGGCGTTTTTAGTTCATGGCTTACCATGCCAATAAAATCATTTTTTCTAAGTTCGTCCTCCTTTTGTTCGGTTATATCCAGCACAGAGCCGATAAACCTTACAGGCTTGTCCTGCGAATCAAAATAGGCCTGGCCTTTTGCCCGTACCCATCTGAGCTGTTGGTCCTCTGCACCCACTGTGCGGTACTCTACGTCATATACCCCGCCAGTGAGTGACTTCATAAAAACAGAATCAATTATATTTAAAATTCTTTCTTTATCGTCGGCATGCAACCCTGTAATAAAATCCTTCTCAAAAGTTACGGTATCATTATGAGATATTCCGAAGATTTCCCGGCACCTTGCATCCCATACTAATGTATCTTTAGTTACATCCAGGTCAAAGAACCCTAACTGCGCTGCCTCCTTTGCAAGGCGCAATTGGTCATAGGCACTTTCAAGAAAATTTCTGGATTCTACCTGCTCCGTAATATCCATCACTACCCCTGTAAAGGCAGAAAAAGCACCTGATGGGTCAGCTTTTAAATTTCCAATGGCCCTTAGCCATCGTAAGCGATTATCATGTAAGCCGATAACAGGATAAGTTACGTCATAGTCACCATTGTTATAAATGGCATTCTCCAGTTTATCAGCCACGTATCCTCGATATTCTTCAGTAATTTGAGCAACAGCCTGCTCGATAGAAAGAGCTTCATCGGGATAATATCCAAATAGCTCTTTTAGTCGCCGATCAGTGATAAACTCGCGGGTTTGCGAATGAATAAACCAAGTACCAAAGTCGGCGGCATCAATCGCCAATCGCAGCGCAATCTCGCCTTCCTCAATTTTTTGCCTTGCAACTAGGATCTCATCATTGGCTTGCGCCAGTTCCTCATTTGTTGACCTTAATTCTTCATTGGAGGTAGCCAATTCTTCATTGGCGGCTGCCATTTCCTCATTGATAGATTGCAGTTCTTCGGTGAGATTCTGATTGTCAAGTTCAGCGAGTTTGCGATTTGTGGTCTCAATAACATTCGTTAGTACACCTTCTATTACACCCTCTTCATTTCTAATTGGGCTGTAAGAAAAATCAAAATAGCACTCTTCTTTACTTCCGTTTCGTTCTAAAAATACTTGAAAATCATGAAAGCGGACAGCTTTCCCATCCATAACACCATAAATCAATGGCCCGATAGTATCCCAAATTTCCGGATAGGATTCATAAATAGGTAATCCTAAGGCCTTTGGATGTTTAACGTTTCCCAAAACCGGCTGATAGGCATCATTATATAGTAGGATAAATTTTGGGCCCCAGGTGATGTGCATAGGAAAGGGGGAAGCTAGCATCACACTGACCATCACCTTCAATGAATTTGGCCATAAAGACGGATCGCCAAGCATGGAGTTCGACCACTCATAGGAGCGAATAAGTTCAGCCATCTCACCGCCACCTTGTAAGAATTTGTAATCTGATGTGTTTCGGCTATTCATAAGGGGATTTACTGTCATAAAGCAGATCAAAAATTTTAAAAGTATGCAATAATCTTCAGAGTTTAATGGGTTGGCTATCGTTTGTAACAATTGTATCAGGCATTATGAAACGTCTACAACCACTATCAAATAGTTCTGATTTACCAAAGATATAGTGCAGCCATTGATTTCTCTGGGAGTTTTGGGATCCTGATAAGTACTAAGTTTATGCAGGAAACAGAATTGTAAATTCAGTTTGAGTGTTATCAGATATAACATTAATGCTTCCTCCATGAGCAAGTACAATTTCTTTCGATATATAAAGTCCGAGACCTAAACCCTCTTGTCCTGGTCTCACCTTTCCTCTTGAATATGGCATGAAAAGGTGCGGTAATACACTTGCTGGTATAGGCAATCCAGAATTAGATACGGTTATTGTTTTTCCATCTACAGTTTCTTTCAGACTCAGTTGTATTGGTTTACCTTTTTCACCATGTGTGATGGCGTTGCCAAGGATATTGGATAGCAGTTGAGCTATTCGCTTGTAGTCAGCTTTGAGTTCAGAGGACAAATCAATATTTTTAATTATTTTAACCTCTGGCCAGGCCATATTCAGTTCAGTTATCACCTGCTGTATGGTTTCATCAAGACTAAGGTCATTCTCATAATTGAGCTTAATACCGCCACCAAGTTTTCCACTTGCAAAGTCAAGAATATTATTAATTAATCCTTTTGTACGCGTTGTAGCATCATTGATTATTGCTGCCAGACGCTTATTTCTGTCGTCAAGGTCACCGCGTAGTTGTAGCTGTACTGCATTTGAAATGGCATTCACCGGATTTCTTAAGTCATGTCCGAGCATTGCTATGAACTGCTCCCTTATTTCTGCGTTGCGCTGCTCAAGCTTCAAAACCCGCGAACTTTCATCGAGCTCATCTTGTGAATCCAGATGAAAGCCGATAAGTTCTGCAAATAGGCTAAAAGTGTTAATTACTTTTATGTTGTTAACTTCATTAGGAACCCGGTCAATAGCACAAAGGGTACCAAAGAATTTTCCATTTTTACGAATAATAGGCACAGAAATATAGCTCTGCAGTCCATACATATTTGGTGTATGGTGATTTTTATAAGTTGGGTCCAGATCAGCATGATCAATTGCAACAGGTTGATGATGTTGCATGATTTCATTGCAAATAGTGGTCTCCAGTTTTAATTCTCCACCAACTCCCAGTCCAAAATTAATCCGATCTTTGGTAGCACATGCTACCCATGAGCTTTCAGTCACACGGGCAATAGCAGCAAAGCCCATTCCAGTGATTTCGCACGCTACTTCTAATATGTTGGCAACTGCAGGAATGCGTGATATCTTTACGATGTCAGACTGGATATTTGCTATTTCTTCCTGTTTATAGCTTTCCATGAGCTTACTGTTTTACAATTACTATTGTAAAGATATAACAATCTGGGCTACAATAATTAGTTGCTCTGCTAAACATCAATAATAAATCAGAATTCTATTCATATCGCTTGTTAAAAGTATATTTATTTCACCTTTCATTTAGTCTGTTGCATTAATCTGGGATCGACCGACAGGTGTGAGTGCTGCAGACTGCTCAAAGTCACATTTGAGTAAATGGTATATTTACTTTACCGGTTACCATCGCAATGCTCACAGATTACTCTTTCGGTGTTCTACATTATTCCATTTTTCCGATAAGATTATTGCCGACGATAATGAACAATTAAATACTGTATTAGGTCACAGCTTTTAAAAATATAAAATGCCTCGGGAAAAATTTAAGGTATAACAACAAAAGCAGGTGTCGTTTTAACCCTCTAAAATGAAGCTCGTGATTGTTGCCATACAAAACTTTCTAACTTTTGCTCACAGGTGAGGCCTTTGCCTGTGAGCAAAACTAGATTTACTATTTTTTATTAGCCGAAGCCGTCAATACATCTTTATTTTCAGCTAAATACTCCCTAACTGTTTTTGCAGGCCTGCCTAGGATGTACGGAATATCGTTCTGGACCATTGACATGTATGACATTCTTCCGTCAAGCATTTGCTTAACAAATTCAATGTTTGCGCTGGCATACCAACTGTCCGCACCATTAGCTATCCAAGCTTCAATTAGTTGTTTAAATTCATCGAGTCCTTTTTCTTCGCATTTGATATCAAGTCCGGTTACCTCACTCATAAGTTGGGCGATCTCTTTCCCATTATGGCTTTCTACACTTAACCAGTAATGTTCACTGGCATGTCGATCTGGCCCATCCACCAAAACTTGTGCGGCCACAGCAGCAATATCACTGGTAGCAATATAACCTACCCTGCGATCTTCCCAGTAAGTGGTGAAGGAAAGGTTCTTTGGTAAGTAAGCACCTGTAAGTGCTT
Source organism: Pedobacter sp. MC2016-15 (assembly GCF_026239695.1). Lineage (GTDB taxonomy): Bacteria > Bacteroidota > Bacteroidia > Sphingobacteriales > Sphingobacteriaceae > Pedobacter. The sequence goes on from NZ_JAPIVS010000008.1 coordinate 239,429, forward strand.
CCATAAACATGTTGGGATGAAGGTGTGTCCAGGAAATACCACTCGCCTCTATATATTTTTCGATCATCTGGTGCCATGCAAAGTGAGCATCTGTTGTATCCCACTCCGCAAACACTCCTACGTGTACAATGTGACTAACGCCTGCTTTCTTCGCAGCATCCACCAATGTTTTACTTTGGGTAAGCATGCCAACTGAATACCCTGTTAGCAAAAATACACGATCAACACCTGCAAGGGCAAGAGCAAAGGTTGTTGGATCATCAAGGTCAAGAAATTTACAGTCTTCTCCCTTGCGGCACTGTTGCTCCACTTCATATTGCTTACGGGAAGTAGTTCTGATGTTTACAGGTTTATCCTTGAGATCCTTAACAAGTTTACTTCCGATTGTTCCGCTGGCACCTAAAATAAGTACCGTTGGATATTCCTTATTCTCCATTTGGATTAAATTTATAATGTATTTGTAATTGGTTTACTACAAACCGGGCGCTCGGCATTTAATTATTTGTAGTAACAAGACTTACGATAATATTATTTTTGGTAGCATTGGAATATGGACAAACCTGATGTGCGCGTTCAGTAAGTCGTTGTGCTTCTTCAAGAGAAACATCGGAAATATTCACTGCAAGTTCTACTGCCAGTCCGAATGCACCACCTTCAAGAGGCCCAATTGACACTTTTGCAGCAACGGAAGTCTCACCAGTTTTAATCTTTTCCAAGCGAATAGTATGGTTCAGCGCACTGTCAAAACAAGCAGCATAACCAGCTGCAAATAATTGCTCAGGATTAGTGTAATCATCATTTGCACCGCCCATTGCTTTGGGTACTCTTACCTGTAGATCTAAAACCCCGTTATCACTTTTGACCTTACCATTCCTACCTCCGGTAGCAGTGGCTTCTGCTGTATATAAGATTTTCATTTTTATTTATAAATTATTTATTTACGTCTACCCATTTCATACAAGCGGTTCCCGGCTAATATTTCTTCGTACGAGGGCCAAGAATCCAATTTCATCAAGTTGTCCATAATGAAATCCCGAACCGCAGGGGCTTTTCCCTTTTCAGCATCAGCTAATGCTTGTTTTAATTCAACCTCATTTATTTCCGTGCAATAGGCGGGCGTGCCTGGTTGCTGTCTCCAGCTTTCGGCCAAGCTTCCTGCATCAACGGTATCGAAACCTGTAAGATCAACCAGCGCGGCAACAACTTTTTTATGCTTGTCGTTATCTCCAGCTATAGAAATTGCAACTCTGTCTTGTGCACCGGCTGCTTTACCCTTGTATTTCAAGGTGCCTTCCAGCATATTATTAAATACCTTTATGAGAGGGCGATTTAGTATTTCAGAAATATATTCGCTTTCAGATATCTGTTCTAATTCTGGGAGCTTACCATCCCTGAATGGATAATAGTTTGAAGTATCCATTACAACTACGTCTTGAGGTACCTCTTTCAATAAATCTTTCGGTAAGTCCCTATAAGCATTAAAAGGCATAGAAAAGATAATGGCATCGACGTCGTTCACCACTTCATGTATAGTTGCTGCATTTGCGCCCAAACTGGTAGCCATTTTTTCTAGTTCAGGCATCGCCCTGGTGTTTGTCACTTTAACCTGGTGACCGGCTTTCGATAATTTTTTTGCTAAAAGGCTTCCTATGGAACCTGTTCCAATAATTCCTATTTTCATAATTTTTATATTTTTCTGTTTACTTGTGATCATAATTTATTTAAACCCGAGGGTTGATGCCATATTGTTCCGTTGCATTAATATGATCTCTAAGCGTGGTGCCTTCATAGTCTTAATGAAAAGTCCGCGCTTCTGTAAAATGGGAACTACTTCATCAACAAAAGCATCTATACCATCTTCCAAAATATCAGGCGAGATCTAAAAGCCACTCCTGGCATGCGCCACGCTCCGGGCTGAAAGCCGTAATACTTACCCGAGGTTAACCGGTGAGCATTATTCTGTTATTTCCAGCTTTCATTTTATATTAAAGATTATTGGTGAAAAATGACATTGCTGGAAATTGGGTCCCGCCCTAACTTATATGAGTTACCAGGTGAATTGAGATCGGCATAACCAAATGAAATTCCAAACAACATTTTTAGTTCAGCTGGTACATTCAATATTTCCCTTATGGTTCCAGCAAAAAAGCCTAATGCTGTTTGTGGAATACCTGCCAGACCGTGTGCCGTGAGGGATAGCAAAAAAGTTTGTCCATACATTCCTATATCGCCACCTACCCGCACGTTGTCTCCGAATGACGGCATAAAAGGAATTGCAATATGTGGGGCATTAAAAAATTTATAATTTTGGTCTGAAATCTCTTTCCTGCCTTCTCTATCTTCACGTTTGACTCCATATGCTTCATAATTTATACTGGCTAAGTTAAAGTAGCGTTCCTGGTAACGACCTTGATACTCCTCTGTATCAAAGCTAAAATCCGGCGAAAACCTATGTGCGTTATTTTCTTTTAAGAGCACATCAGAAAGTTCTTTTAATTTTTTACCAGAAACGATATGCGTTTCCCAAGGTTGAGTATTGCAGTTTGACGGAGCTAAAGCGGCATCTTCTAAAACGGAAGTTATCATTTTATCTGGCACCGGTGTTTCTAAGAAACCACGACATGATTTTCTTGATCTGAGAATCTCTTTAAATAAATAGATGTCTTGTTGTGTCTTGTCAAATGTTCCTGTTTCCATAGTGTCTAAATTTAAAATCTTAAGACAAATTTCAAATAAATGTGCTTTACTTTGTATAGGCCTTTCCTAAAGGAAAGCGGATTATTATTTTCACAAGACAATTATGGCGGTAAAAAGAGGTTATAATGATTGCTTAAGTACTATCAAGCCGGTTCGGGATTTTTTAGACGTATTGAGCGGCAAGTGGAAAATTCCGATAATTGTCTCTATCGGGGTAGGCAATGATAGATTTGTTGATATCCAGGAAAGCATTCCTGGCATTACTCCAAAGGTTTTGGCTAAAGAGTTAAAGGACCTGGAACAGCACCAACTTATTAAAAGAACCGTGGTAGGGGAATACCCAGTAAAAATTATATATACTCATGAACCCTATGCTGAAACATTAACACCAATTATTTATGCAATGAAAGACTGGGGCATTGGCCACCGTAATAAGGTCATAGGCACTCGAAAAGAATAATTTTATAAACAAACCTGCAATATTCCAGTAAACCCTCATAAATTAATAACTTTCACTGTTGTATATCTTTTTGCTGCCATTGGTGACCAGACTGAGCGATAGAGGTCTTGATTTGATCAGTAAGTTTGGCTATTTACTTATAGAAAGACTCTTTGCTCCAATTAGTTCATTACACCTTTTTAGCAAGAGCTATCTCGCACAAATCTCCTTACGGGTACTTCCGGAACGAGATATCTATCTTCCGCTAAGAAAGATAACAATTTAAGAATGATCTATTGAATCTCTAACGTGTGCCGATGTTATTTGGAAGGAAACTCATGCTTGAAGGTGTCGTATGGGGTAGGGGATCCTCTATAACCTAGGATAGAAAATTTAGCGCATTAAATAATGGCTGGCGTCTGAGCAGGACAAATTACCAGGTGGATTTAGGTATTAAAGGAAGTTTCAGATGAGCACTGGCAATAAGAATACGCTTTCTTTCAACAGCGGGCTACTATCCCCGCTAATACCCCTCAAAAAACCAACGGAAGCGTTCACAGAACAAATAATAATAGATTTCTCTTTATTAAAGAGAGGCCCATTTGCGGGCCTCTTTTATAATCTTTTTACTTTATTGGGTCATTTAACGGCTAGCAAAGCTACTTTATTTATTACAGGCGGAACGGCCAGCAACTCATCCGCGTGCGCCATCAATGCTTTAGGAATTTCACCGGCTAGGTGTGCATTGCGACCAGCTTCATCGGCAAATGTATCAAATATACCAAATGTAGACGGGCCGAGTTGGAGTGCATACCAGCGAATTGTGCCGGTCTCTGTATTGGCCAAAGGTAAAGCGCTCTTAAGAAAATCAGCAAGCTGCTGTTCTTTACCTGGTTTGGCCTCAAGTTGGGCCAATAATGCTAATTTTTCCATTTGATTTGTTTTAAATAGCAATTTGATAACGGCAATATACCGCCATATACTTAGCCACATGAATAGTGCCATGATGCTGTTCAACCCGGACTAAATGAGTTTAGTACATTGCATTATCAAAAAAGGCAAATGTCTACCATTTTCGCTTAGACACATATAATTGAATTTAGCATTTAATTACCTAGCCATTGATTATCACAAAGATATACCACCCGAACACTGTAAATTTTTAAATACTACTATCTTGATCAGAAGTTTGCAGTTGTTACAGTATAGCTTGCAGGAATGTCAAAATAAATTTAACTTGCTTTACATTCCCTGATCAGCTATTTAAAGTAACTTATATGAACGTCGCTATTACTGCGTTGGCTGTAATTATCATTGCCAATTTTGTGCTATTATTTAAGTTACTGAAACACCGCCAAAACCGCGACAGGATAGCGGATGATTACAAAAGACTATTTGTCGGAATTCCTGCGCCAATGTACATCTATGACGATCATACTTTTAGATTCCTGGCAGTGAATGATGCCGCTATTGAACAGTATGGCTTTACAAGGGAAGAACTCTTAAATCTCAAAATTACGGATATCCGGCCTCCAGAGGAAATTCCTACTCTACTTAAATTTCACGAAAGCCTTCCGGAAGGCCATGTAAATGCAGGGCGTATGTTACATTGGAATAAGGCTGGGCAACGCTTTTATGTCAGCGTTTATACTCATCATACGATTTTTGAAGGCAAAGATGCGCGCCAGGTACTGATCATCAATACTGATGAGAAAATGCGTGCCGACCAGATCGTTAGTGATAAATCTGCTGAGCTCGAAAATATGCTCGACAGTATTACAGATGGTTTTTATGCATTGAACAGAAACTGGGAGGTGACCTTCATCAACAAAGCTGCTGAACAGACGCTATCTTGTACCCGAAAATCCGTGATGGGCAAAAATCTTTGGGACTATTTTCCAAATTCCAGGGAAAGCCGCTTTTATTACGAATATGAACGAGCTATGAATGAAAGGGTGAGTGTGCATTTCGAAGAATTGTACGCACCACTTGGGGTATGGGGCTCCTTGAATGTCTATCCTACCAAGGACGGTATCGCCGTCTATTTCGTCGATATAACTGAACAAAAGAAAATTCAGGAAAAAATTTACAATGATGGGCAGAACCTCCGTGCGATCATTAACAATACTCGCGACTTGATCTGGTCGGTGAACAGACAATCGGAAATTATAACTGGTAACCAGGCCTTTTGGGACCGTGTAAAAGAACATACAGGGAAAGGTGAAGGAGAGGTGACTAAAGAAGATTTTGGACAGGAAAGCCTCAAAATCTTTTTTGATAGTTATGAGTCTGCTTTTCTGGGTGAAGCCTTCAGCCTAGTCAGACAAAGGGATGACGACGGTTGGCAGATTTATGAGGAAATTAGCTTTAATCCAATTCGCGATGTGCATAATATGGTCATTGGCGTAAACTGTTTCATGCGAGACATCACCAAATCTCAAGAATATTTGCATAAAATTGAAGATCAGAATAAACGCCTGCGCGACATCGCCTGGATCCAATCGCACAGGGTTCGTTCGCCACTTACAAACATCTTAGGTCTCATTTCACTTTGTGATCTAAATGATTCTCCCAATGCTGAAATTATTCCCCTCATTAAAAAATCAGCGGATGATTTGGATCATGTGATTAAAGAGATCACCAGGTTGACAGACAATCTCTGATAGTCTTTTATCTCGATGAGGTTTACCAATTAATATGGAATATTTTCACTTAAGTGAAATTTCGTAGAGCTGATAATTGTAATTTTACAACGGGTATCACAGTCGCGCGGTAAAACAGATCGTTATTTCGGATACCAATTATACCAATCAGGATACTTTTAAAATATGATCGGCAGCATATTGAAACTCATTTGACGCACAGTTGCCCGAGCGCAAAACGGGATGGAAAACAACTGGTTCAACGAGGGCTTTAACGATCATATCGCTATTTACAACCTAGTGAAAACAGGACTTTATAGCAAGGCTGATTTTTTAGATTACGTAAATGGGGGAAATCTGGCTTCACAATGCAGCAGCCAAGTGGGTCAGAAACAGGCGATTCCGTTGAAAGTAACTTTTTCAAAAACGGACTGTACGAAAGGCTATCATACCAGCGCGGATTCATTTTTGCCTTTTATCTGTACAACCAGCTGCGGCTGGCTTCTGAAGGGAAAAATACAATCCGCAACTTTCTCCGGGCGCTTAAAGCACACCCAAATTCTATAGGCGCAAGGGTATTAACTACGGCTGAGTTCGTTAGCGTAATCCGAACGTTTTTACCCGATAAGAATATGTATGCAGAGATTAAGCGGTATTTGCTAAGTGGGCAGTATCTTGGCTTTCGTAAAATTAAATTGATAAAGGGTCTCCGTATTCACTATGAGCAGCAGGTGCCGGTGTTGGAAATCTCCGATCAAGTGAATGTGCAACAAATTTACCGGTAATTCAATATTGGAAAGATTAGAGATAGTCCCTCTTGCTTTTTCAATGAGTTTGATCGGATAATCTACAGGCAGGGGAAAATTGAAGCCCGGCTTCATCACCGTTCGCTCAACCCATCCTCACACGTACCTTGTTCGGACTGTCTCCATGGTGTCAGGGGGGAAATGGAAACCTTGTCTGATCCTGAATATACACAATGGCGCAAAAAGACCGAGTGAATTACAGCGGCTCAACCCGCTTGCAAGCCGGAGGGTTCTTCATGTACAATTAAAAGAATTAGAAGAACACGGCATTATCAGGCGAATAGTATATGCCGTTCTTCCACCAAAGGTAGAATACTTGCTTACTGATCTTGGCAAGTCACTGCTTCCGATGATATTGTTATTGGATGACTGGGGGGCACAGTACCTCTCAAAACCAGAAGAATTGCCTAAGCTCAGAAAAGTGATTTAGGATGGGTAAGAGAGTAGCTAATTCTTAGCTCTGCCTGAAGTGAATGATATTACAAGCTTATGGTTAGTGATTAACAGATGAAACTTGATTTTGTATTTCCAATTTCATCATAATGTCGGTCTGTTCGTCCTCACCCAGTTTAAAGATATGTTTGTCAAACGCTAGAAATCCGTTCTTTTCATAAAAGCGGATGGCCCTTGTGTTTTCTTCCCACACACCCAACCATACGAAGGAAGATTTAAGCTCTTCAGCGATCTGGATTGCTTTATGATATAAGAGCTGGCCAACTTGCTTCCCTTGATATGCAGCAAGTACATATATGCGTTCAATCTCCAGTGCTTTAGTGTCCAGGGATTCTGTTTGTGCGTTTCCGGAATTTATTTTTAGATAACCAATCAATTGTTCGTTTAATTTGGCAAAGTAAAACTGTGAAGCAGTATTGCGGACTTCTTCAGTGAGCTTCTCTACGGAAAATCCATCTTCAAGGTATGTACGCATGTTATCAGCACTGTTGGTGCCCGAAAATGTTTCCTGGAATGTTTGTCTGCCAATTTGTGCCAGAGCGTTAATATCATTTAGCGTCACTTTTATAATTTCTATATTCGATTCCATATCTGCAAAAATACACACTCCGTCATATGTAAAAAATGATAATTTGTCAATAAGCAATGTTTATTTGTTCAGTAGTTATAGTGATAAGATCAAGCCGATCTTTCTTCAGGTTGATGTGATAAAGTCAAATGATTAGTAAAATTTCAATAAATAACCTTGTATTACTATCCAAAGAGTGTTTAGAACACAAGAAAAATAGATTTGAACACGTCCGGGTAATGTAATCGACAGAATTTTGCATTGTAAATAAATGCGAAATCAATATGAAAATAGTTGTGACAGGTTCATTGGGACAAATCAGCAGGCCTTTGGTGCTGCAGTTGGTTAAACAAGGGCATCAAGTTACCGTAATCAGTAGTTCGGTCTCAAGGCAAGGCGAAATAGAGCAGTTGGGAGCAAAGGCTGCGATCGGCGAAATAGAGGATGGGATTTTTCTAAGCAATACCTTTAAAGGTCAGGATGCTGCCTACTGTATGATTCCACCATTTAATTTTTTTGGAGATCTGAATCTTGATTATCACAAACAGGCATTGAAAATCAGTACAAATTATGTTCATGCGATTCAAAATGCGGGTATAAAAAAAGTAATCCATCTGAGCAGTGTTGGTGCCGAAAAACCAGACGGGGCAGGGGTCTTGGTTTTCCACTACATCGTAGAAGGTATATTTTCTCAACTTCCTCCCGATGTATCAGTTACCCATCTTCGCCCGGCATCTTTCTTCTATAATTTGTATGCCTTTATGGATATGGTTAAGGGCAAAGGATTTTTGGAGGGTGTGATCGGTAAATTACTCTACCTCAAACATTATGGTCTGAAAGGTCTTCTCAAAGGATATTCCGGAATTATCTTATCTAATTATGGAGCCAGCGACAAAATTGCATGGGTTTCGCCCATCGATATTGCAGCTGCCATTGCTGAAGAAATTAACGCTGAACAAATAGGAAAAAAAGTGAGATATGTTGCCAGCGAAGAACTTACATGTCAGGAGATAGCCTCTGCTTTGGGAAATGCAATTGGGAAGCCATACTTGAAATGGGTGCTGATCAGCGACAAACAAATGAGTGATGCCTTTATAAAAATAGGGGCATCAGAGAAGATTGCCAAAGAATTTACAGAAATGAATGTTGCGATGCATGATGGTAGTTTGTTTGAAGATTACTTTAAAAATAAACCAGACAACCTGGGCAAAATCAAAATTAAAGATTTTGCAGAAGAGTTTGCTATAAAATACTTTGAACAATGAAACATCTGATTATAACAATTCTATTTCTTAACACCTCAACACTAGTGTTTTCACAATCAAAAGCCGATGATATTATTGGGGTATGGTACAGTCAATTAAAGGAAGGCAATGTACAGATATATAAGAGTGGTAAAAAATATTACGGCAAACTAGTCTATTTAAAACATGCTGTAGATGATCAGGGAAAACCTGTTTTGGACGTCAATAATCCTAATAAAGAACTCCGGAAAAAACCTTTGGTGGGGATCCTTTTATTATCAGATCTTACATACGATACAAAGAAAAACAAGTGGAAAGGAAAACTCTATGATTATGATGGGGAAAAGGGAAATACCTATGATTCTTATCTTACCATTACAAAAAACGGCAACCTTAATATCAAAGGCTTTTGGGGACTTTCTTTCCTGGGATTAAACCCCGGTCTTACTTTAGAAAGAGTTGACCTGGAATAATCTTATCTTTAAACTTGTAAACTAATCAGAATGATTTTGCAGCAGCCCTACAGAATAAAAACCATTAAAGAATATCATAAAATACTTGGTGTGGGTAATCCTGAACATCCTATGATAAGTGTCATAGACCTTTCTAAAATTACACCATACAAGAGTGAGGAAAGTATCAGGGTAATTTTTGACTTTTACATTATTTCACTTAAGAAGGTGCAGGCAGGAGACGTACATTATGGCTATGGGCAGCAAAAGTATGATTTTGATGACGGCATTTTGTTCTTTATGTCTCCTAATCAGGTTTTTACATTCAAAGCCGGTGATGACTTTAAGAGTACAGGAAGTATGTTGCTCATTCATCCAGACTTTTTATGGGGTAATCCATTAGCTAAATCCATCAGAAGATATGAGTTTTTCAGTTATGCGATAAATGAAGCTCTTTTTGTTTCCGAAAAAGAAGAATTTGTCTTAAACAGTTTTATCAAAAATATTGAGCAGGAATATCATTCACATATCGATAAATTCAGTGAATCTATTATCATCTCTCAGATTGAAGCGTTCCTCAACTACTCAAATCGGTTTTACACGCGTCAGTTTCTTACACGTAAAATTTCAGCAAGCAGGATCCTGGAAAAATTGGAAAAAATCCTTGACGACTATTTTGATGATGACAAGATGATCAATAAGGGATTACCGAGCGTACAGTATATTGCTGGGCTTCTTAATTGTTCCCCTAACTATTTGAGCGGAGTCTTGAAAACCCTTACCGGTCAGAATACCCAGCAGCACATTCATGAAAAGATCATCGAAAAGGCAAAGCAAAAACTTTCAACAACTAGGCTCACAGTAAGCGAAATTGCTTTTGAATTAGGATTCGAATACCCACAGTCGTTCAGCAAATTGTTTAAGAGTAAGACCGATCTATCTCCGGTTCAGTTCAGGGCAACCTTCAATTAATTTTACTTTATCTATTACCCTATGTTCAAATTTCTAGCATTGTTGAAGTTCAGAAATGAATACTTATTTTATTTTGGAATGCTATGTTTGTTAAGTGCAGTATTGATTTTGATGATATCAAAATTTTTCTATGTACAGATTAACGGAGTAAATGCCTGGTACAAACCAATAAAGTTTGCGCTGTCAATGGGGATTTTTAGCTTGACTATGGGTTGGTATACAGGTTATCTTACGTCTTACAAATATATCAATATGTACAATTGGTGTTTAATTGTTTTTTTGGGGTTCGAAGTGTTCTACGTTGCCCTGCAGGCCTCGCGAGGTCAGTTGTCACATTATAATTTAAGTTCTGCTCTATATACTTCGCTTACTGTAGCAATGGCTATTGCTGCAATAGCTGCTACATTATATACCGGCTATATCGGCATCTTGTTTTTTACAGAAAGTTTTGCGGAACTTCCTGATTATTATCTCTGGGCCATTCGATTAGGTATCATATTATTTGTCATATTTGCTTTAGAAGGTGCCGTCATTGGTGCAAATGGTTCGCCCAGGGTTGGAAATGGTGCCTCAGATGGCGAAATAATACCCTTTCTGAACTGGAGTCTTAAATATGGAGATCTCCGCATCGCACATTTTGTAGGGATGCACGCCTTGCAAATATTACCATTACTTGCTTTTTATATATTTAAGGATGTCAGGCTGGTTATTTTAATAGGATTAATGTACGGTTTACTTGCTTTATTTTGTTTGGTGCTATCTCTTAATGGTAGATCCTTTGGCACATTGAGCTAAAATAAAGTCTGAGTATCCACATTAAACGACCTTTTAATTAAATGATTTCCGAAAGTTTAATGGTGATACGTTAGTCTTCATCTTAAAGAATTTACTGAAAGACTGGGGATGTTCAAATCCAAGCGCATATGCAATTTCACTCACTGAGAGATTTGTGGCAGATAATTTTGCCTTTGCCTTTTCAATAAGTTTCTGATGTATGTGTTCCTGAACATTTTTACCCGTCAGCTGTTTCAACATACCACTCAAATAGTCGGATGAAACATTCATCGCATCTGCAACGATCTTTACCGACAGAAGACCACCTTCCGGCTGTTCATCAGCGGAGAAATATGCATTTAAAAAATGCTCAACTTTTGTCAGCATCTGGTGGCTGCTGATTTTCCTCGTGATAAATTGCCGGTTGTAAAACCGTTCGCAGTATTTGAGCAAGAGTTCAATCTGAGATACAATCAGACCTTGCGAAAAGTCATCAATATTGTCATTATATTCTTGCTTTATACTTCCAAATATACTCAGTATAATCTTCTCCTCTCTGCGGGAAAGGAAGAGCGCTTCATGGATCGAATAATCAAAGAAAGAATACTTTTTGATATCCTGCGCTAAAGTAGATCCCCATAAAAAATCAGGATGGATTTGTAAAAGGAATCCGGATCCGTTGTTGAGCGAACTCGGATCCCTCTCTATCCTTAAAACCTGGCCCGGCGCAATAAAGGACATCAGTCCTTCATCGAAATCGTAAATTTGTTGCCCATAATGCAGCTTCGCACCGATATCCCGCTTTAAAGCAATGGAATAAAAATCCATAACGATATTCACTGGGCGGTTATCCTCCGGAAACTGCACCTGCGCGTAATCTACCAGGCTTATCAGCGGATGCTCAGGTTGAGGCAGTCCTCTGAAACGGTGATATGCTGTAATCGATTTTATTTTAACGATTTCCATGAATACAAATTTATAAGAATATCTTCCTATTACAGGTAGAGCAGTTTGAAAAACGATGATGTAACACTATTGTGTATTAGATGCTTTTGATTTCATTAGGAGTCCATACCAATCCTCTAAATGCCAGGTATGGGTAAGCTTTCCATCCTTTAAATAATGAAATTCATGCAATGATACTGACACTTTTTGATGAGTTGGCGGTATTCCCATAATTTCATTAACGTGGGTAAACTCCATTGAAGCTCTTACCGCGGCCCGCTCATGGGTGCCAAAAATGTCGTGGATAACTACTTCTATATCAGGACATACTTCGAAAAGATATCTCATAATCTCCTGTAGTCCTTTAGGATTATCTTCCTGGCCGGGGGCCAAAGGAATATCTTTCCAGTCTGCTACACAAATTTCATCAAGTATCTCAGGTTGCTTCATTTTGAAAGCGCCGTAAAATTTCCTGATAGTATCTATTTCTGTGTTAGTTAGGCCCCTGACCATTTCGTCTTTTATGTTATTCATTTTTCTTAATTTTTGATCCAATCTTAATTTTTAACGTGGTACGATGGTTTTGCATTAGAGATTCGCTCCACCAGAGATTTCGATGCGCTGGGCATTGATCCAGCCTGCAGCATCACTGCATAAGAAAGCCACAACACCACCTACATCTTCCGGCAGGCCTACTCTTCCTAAGGCTGTCTGCGATGCCAAATGTTGATTCATTTCTGCATTATCACGAACAGCACCGCCCATAATATCAGTTTCAATGGCACCCGGTGCAACTACATTAGCCCTGATGTTTCGCTTCCCAAGCTCTTTGGCCTGATACTTTGTTAAGGTCTCTACAGCTCCTTTTAATGCAGCATAAGCTGCAAAACCCGGGGTGGCGAAGCGAGTGAGGCCAGAGGATACATTTACAATACCCCCGAAAGAATTAATGTAGGGCATAAGTTTTTGAGTAAGAAAAAATGGTCCTTTCAGGTGCACATTTTCCATTTCTGTGAACTGAGCTTCAGAAATGGTCTCAAAGTCACTGTAATGGATGAAGCCTGCATTATTAATCAGGAAATCAAACCGATCAGTATTAAAATGAGAAAGCAATTCGCTGGTTAACCTTTTCGTAAACACATCGAATGTAGAAAGATCCGCTACATCAAGCTGCAAAGCAATTCCTTTTTGCCCTAGAGCCTCAATTTGTTCAATTACTGCATCGGCAGATTCTTTTTGACTGTTGTAGGTGAAAACTATATCCAATCCATTTTTGGCAAGACTAAGTACCATATCTTTCCCGAGACCGCGACTACCACCAGTAACAACTGCAATTTTGTTTTGTAATGACATACTTTATTTAATTTTTATATGAAGCAAAAGTATGTTGGAGGGCAAAATAGAATTTAGCAGAAACCGGGTATTTCGTATCCAAAACCGGTGATAATGACTTGTAATTTTGTATTTCTGAAAATGCTTGTAGCAAAGTCGAATTGCCTATAACATCCAATACGATTGACTGCTTTTAAGCTATATATTATACTTTGGGCTGAATTATATTATTTTTCAAAACAGGATAGCGTTAGTGTCTTAAACCGGAGCGAATACCAGATTTGCAATGCTAAATAACATTGCGAGCCATCAGGAATTGATTCTATCCATAATACGATATGCAAGGGACAATAATTATGATTAATATTGAAAAAACTATGCATTTAACATGCAGATAAATAGTTGTTTATATTCAAATCTAAAGTTAAAGCGAAGAAGAATTATTTACAATATAAAGTTGTATCGTAATCGTTACCTACGCCAATTTACAAATCAGTGGATCACATTCTTAATATCAATATAGAAAGTTTGGCTTGAATATATTTTGCTCAAACTTATCTCTTAAGCAAATCAGCGCCTTCCTACTTCTGGATTTAATAGTTCCAAGTGGAAGCTGCAAAATTATAGCTGCTTCGCTTTGCGTATATCCCTTAAAAAAAAGTAAATTTATAACTTGCATTTGAGCGGCAGGCAAATTGTCACATAAAGTTTTGATACCAATTAAATCTGTTTCTAAACAATTGATTCGTATGTGAATATCACTCTCCGATAAGCAATATATAGTTATCGTTTGCATTTTTTTTTTTGCAACAGTGCTTTTTAGATAATCTAAAGATTTATTTCTAGCCAGTCTTGCCATCCAGGTAAACAATCTGGATTTGTTCTCATCATAAAAATCAATTTTGCTAAAAATTTGAATGAATGTATCCTGTAGGATATCCTCAGCTTGTTCTATATTTTTAATAATTTTTAAAATAATTCCCAGCAAAGATTTAGAGTAATCCCGGTAGAGGCTTTGAAAGGCATCATCATCTTTTTTCTTCAAACCCAGTAGTAAAATCATCTCTTGAGTATTTTGGTTTTTGATCATTGTGATGGAAATTAAGGATTGATAAAACAGATAGGCTTATGACTGACAGGGTTGATTTTTAACTAAAAGTTGTTATAGTAATTATTAAGAAAGTGAGACAATATCGGAATTACTCACTATATTATGCCGCAGCAAAACTCTTTATCTCAAATTGCTGATATCAAAGTTGAACTGAGACAAAGCCTTATCACCATAGATAGAATTTTTCTGATTGCACTTATTTTCCAGGTGGAGGTAAAGTTAGTGCTTTCAGAAGAACATCTTTTAAAAATCAGGCTGTATAAACCCAGATCTGTCATTAATAATAAATGAAAAAAAATCTTAAAACTTCCGTCGTATTTTTATTATTAACTTTTCCAGTAATTGTATTTGGACAAAGTCAAAAGCCATACTCATTATTCAATCCTGTTCCAAAATCTCAGATGCGGGAAATGCAAACTGACCGGCCTGATGTTACTGAAACGCCTTACACTGTAGATGCCGGTCACATTCAGATTGAAACTGATTTATTCAGACTCGAAAAGGAAAAGGGTGAGATAAGTAATCGAAATACCTATTATTTTAACCAAGGCAACATAAAGATTGGTTTGCTCAATTCAACATCCATTCAGTTTGGATTTCAAAGTTATGTAGTTGAAACCAGGAAAGAACTTACGAGTGGTGATGTTGATAAAACGAAGGGCATAGGAGATATAAATATTAGGATCAAACAGAATATCATCGGCAACGACGGTGGAAATTTCGCACTTGCTATATTGCCATTTGTAAAGTTTCCAACTGCAACCTATACAGAGGATAGCAGATATGAAGGGGGAGTAATCATACCTATGCATTATAAATTATCGGATCAATGGGATTTGGGTAGTGAAATTGAAGCTGATAGAAAAAAGGATGATGATGTCAACCTTATGCACACAGAGATTTTACAGTCATTGAGCGTCACTCATGGTCTATCAAAACACGTAGATGCCATTGGAGAAACTTATTATAGGTATGATGTCAAAAAACATCACTGGTCAAATTATCTGAATGCCTCAACGCAGATAGAACTATCAAAGAGGCTTAAAATTGATGCCGGTATTAATTACGGTATGCAATCTGATGCTGAGAAAAACTATTTTATCGGCACCTCCATAAGATTATGACCAATGATACCTGGGTTGGTGTTTGTGCTAAAATGATAATCTAATCTTCAGAACTATTAGCTATATTACGAAACCGTATCTTAGTTAATCCTATTTATACTTGAGGAGTTTAACTTTATTGTAAAAAAGTCAAACAATACCAATTTATTCAAGTTTCGCGTATATTAAAACCGGAGTAATGATTGTGCACCATGTAAATTTCAAACACCATAGCATGTTACCTTATAATGGAACAAATTTGGAGTTTTTGTCAAAGAATTTAAAACTACCCGTTCATCGTGTATTTGAAGTCCTTTCGGTTATAGAGTTATCTGCAGAAGATTTTGTGTCTTTTTTGGTAAATGAACGTCTAAAAAATCGTGAAAGACACATTACGAATTACACTGTGAATCTATTCAGGAAGTAAAGATTCGTTCATGAGTATAGAATCAGTATTGACTTTTAAGTTCAATTATAAATATCAAAGGCCTTTAGCAGTAAAATAAGTGAGTAGCTGTACTATTTACGTATTACCATAAATGTCAACAAAAAATCACTTACAAAAAAAAATAAAAAATAATATTGAAACGATAGGTTTAATACAATACATTTGTCATATGCCAAGGAACAAAGATTTCGATTACGATGATAAGCTCAAAACTGCCCGGGATATTTTTTGGAAAAAGGGGTACAATGCAACCACGATGAATGATCTGGTAGATACCATGCAGATCAACAGGAGCAGTCTGTATCTGGCATATGGTAATAAACACGACTTATTCCTGAAGTCTCTCAGCAACTATATTCAAAAGAAAGATAAGCAGTATACCCAAGCTGCTAAAAAAAGTGAAGAGCCATTGGAGGCCATCAGGAACGTGATCTATTCTGTTTTTGAATCTGCTCTTCAAGATAACAATTGCCTGTTTACCAATTCTGTTTTTGAATTGGCATTAACCGACAAAGAAGTAAGCGAGATATTGCAAAAGCAAACTTTGAAGGCAGTCGCACTTTTTGACAACCTTCTGAAGCAGGCACAGGCGGAAGGATCTTTCGCAGCAGACAAAAATACATTGGCTCTGGCGCACTTCCTGGTATCTGGACTCGTATCTATTTACAATACACATATTCTATTTAACGACGCAAAGCTCACTAAACAAACAACAGAAATTTTAATGGGTACAATAAGGATGTAAAATTTTTTTGCCCTATTGTGGAACGTAAGGTTTAATTAAACATATGATAAAGCAACTATTTAGAAGCGAGGCAGCGGTCTCCACTTGTTCAATCGGGATTTTATTATTCATAACTATAATCATTGTGCTGCAATCAAAAACGGTAAATATGTCTGAAAACCAAATACAAGATAAGTCAGCAATTGATCTGACAACCGAAAATACAGCTCAGGAAACTTTCCAGGAGATAGGCTTTTTCGGAGAAGTCAAAAAAGACAAGTGGAATGAATTTGTCGGGGCCGTGCGTAATAATATTGCTAATTCACGAAAGGAGCAGCACAATATTTCATTTAGTTTGTACCAACCTAAGGATGGACAATTGCAACCCATATGGTTTGAACGTTTTGATAATAAGGCGGCCCATGATTTTCACAAGGAACAAAATTATTTTAAAAACGCTATTACAGTTATCCAGCAATCTTTAGTAGCTGATGCAAAATCTATAACACTTAAAGTTCTAGATGAGATACCTGTAATCACTCCCAAGATTAGTCCGCGAACTGCAACAAGTCATTTTGTGATCATGCTGTTAGAAATTGAGCCACATCATAGGGAAACATTTATTGTCGCAATGACCCGTCACATTTCCTCATCCCGAAAAGCCCGGGGAAACCTGGAGTTCAACCTTTACAGCTATGCTGACGATCCGAATAAATTTGTGCTGATCGAGGGTTGGGGGAGGCATACTGACTATGCCGCACAATTAGAAAAGGCTCATATTAAGCAATGGACGGCCGAATTAAAAGAGCTCTTCCTATCCAATCCTATGAACTCCAGGTATATTGTTAAAGATATATCGCAATAATGAAGAGTAATTAACACTCCATCAATCGTCATCAATTCAAGTCACAATTCATATCAAATCATTATGCAGACAATTAAATTAAACAACGGTTTAGAAATGCCAATCCTAGGTCTGGGAGTATTCCAGATACCAGACCTTAACAAATGCGAACAGACGGTACTTACTGCTATCAAAGCAGGCTATCGCCTGATAGACACCGCATCCTTATATCAGAACGAATCTGCCGTAGGTAAGGCCATAAAAAAAAGTGGCGTGGCCAGAGAAGAACTCTTTATTACTACCAAACTTTGGGTACAGGATGCTGGATACGAAAAAACTAAGATAGCATTTGAAAAATCCTTAAAAGAATTACAGCTGGACTACCTGGACTTGTATTTGCTTCATCAGTCTATGGGTGATTATTACGGTTCATGGCGTGCGATGGAAGAACTGTACAAAGAAGGTAAGATCAGAGCTATTGGAATCAGTAACTTCTTTCCTGACAGGGTAGTAGACCTGATCGCCCATAATGAGATTGTACCAGCTGTTAACCAGATTGAGATCAATCCATTCTACCAAAGAACTACTGAGCACGAATTATTGAAGAAGAACAATATCGTGACTCAATCCTGGGCGTCATTTGCAGAAGGCAAAAATGAGATCTTCAGCAATGATATTCTCACCCGTATCGGTGATAAATATGGAAAATCTGTCGCTCAGGTTACCCTACGGTGGTTAGTTCAGCAAGGCATCGCGGTGATCCCAAAATCGGTACGTGAAGAGAGAATGATCGAGAATTTTAATGTCTTTGATTTTGAACTAAGTCAGGGGGATATCGATGCAATTGCTACCCTTGACCAAGGTAAAAGCGTTTTCTTTGATCACCGCAATGCAGAAACCGCGGAGTGGTTAACCAAACTCACATTTTAACCTGTAAAATGATGAAACATATTAAACTTGGAGGCCTTGAGGTTGGCCGTATTGGTCTTGGCGCAATGGGTATGTCGGCTTACTACACTATGGGTAAAACCAATGTAGAGGAATCAATCAGGACTCTTCACAGGGCGATAGATTTAGGAATTACAATGATTGATACTGCCGAAGTGTACGGACCATATACCAATGAAGAACTGGTGGGCAAAGCATTTAAAGGCAAAAGGAAACAGGTGGCCCTGGCGACAAAATTCGGATTGATCTCCCATGCTCAGGGAGGTTCAAATGGGATGGACAGCAAACCCTCAAATATCCGCTCTGCTGTAGAAGGATCACTCAGGCGTTTGAATACCGACTATATCGATCTTTACTACCAGCACCGGGTTGATCCTAAAATACCTATTGAAGATGTGATCGGTTGCCTCGCCGATCTGGTAAAGGAAGGAAAGATTTTGCATATAGGGCTTTCTGAAGCAGGAGCAACAACTATTCGCCTTGCGCATGCCATACATCCCATTTCTGCCTTGCAAAGTGAATATTCGTTATGGGTACGTGATCTGGAAACAGAAATATTGCCGGTTTTGCGTGAACTGGGTATCGGTCTCGTTCCGTATTCACCTCTTGGACGTGGTTTCCTAACAGGACAGATCAGGTCTACTGACCAGATCGCAGTGGATGATTGGCGTAAAACGAATCCAAGATTTATGGGTGAGAATTTCATTAAAAACTTAAAGATTCTTAACGAGGTAGAAGCTTTAGCAGCTGAAGTAGATGCTAAACCAGGTCAGGTTGCACTTGCCTGGTTAATTGCGCAGGGGGAGAATATTGCTCCGATCCCTGGTACTAAGCGCGTGGACCGTTTGGAAGAAAATGCAGCTGCTGATCTTCTTGAACTTAGCCAGGATCAGATGGAGAGACTAAATACTCTTACACCAGCAGCAGGTGAGCGACTTGAGGAAAAATACATGTCCTCTATTGAACGTTAGGCAGTATATTTTTGATGTTTTGATCAGAGCAGGTGATGTGCTGATTTTCCACATCCAAGCCCCCAGCCCGGAAAGGGGTTGGGGGCTCTACGATAATTGAACTTATTACTAATAGTAATAGCAAAATATAGACTTCTATTGTTTTGCTAATATTTTTTGGTATTTCTTTGTAGTATGAACGATTCTATAGCCATAGTATTACAGAAAGAATTATATAATGTTGAGTTTCCCTTTAATAATTCAATACATTACAGAGTGATGAAGAATAGATTTATTTTAGGATGGATATTTGTCCAGCAAGTTAATCTGGAAGATGGACATAACATTTGGGGGGTACTACTAAGGAATTGAGAGAAATAGCTCAAAATCTCGGTTATGTGGTAGATCTTCACCGAGAGAATCAGGATTGATTATCCTTGCCCCAATATCGCAATGCTCAAAGATATGATTGAAGTTTATAGCATCTGTCTATTTCGACACATTTTTCAGCCTGTTCATCACATTTTTCAAAAGGATATATTGTGCAGGGCTAATTTTATCTTCATAACATTTAACAACAATTGATATGAATAAAATACTTGCTTTATTAATTTCATTGGGGATCTGTCAAACATTATCGGCCCAACAGATTAAGTTGGATGATAAAAATAAATTCTCAATATACTCAAAATCTGAGAGTTTAGAGCGAACCTTCTATATTCAATTACCCAAGGATTATGTGAAAGTGAATAAAAAGTACCCCCTAATAGTTTTATTTGATGCACAGGACCAAACCCTATATAATTATACTTCCTCAACAATTGATAGGCTAATCTGGACAAATGATATTCCCGAGGCAATTTTTGTCGGTGTATTTCAACACGATAGAAGTAAAGAACTAAATGTTGAAAAAAATGAGGCATCATCTGTGCAATTTTTGAATTTTATAAAAAATGAGCTGATTAATCTTTTATGTAGTAAATACCGGTTAAATGGCTTCTATACGCTTATAGGTCATTCTTTAGGAGGGCAATTTGTTACAAATGCTATGTTAACCTATCCAGGAACGTTCAGATCTGTAATTAGCATAAGCGGGGCATTAAATTATCCTAATAAGGATAATGTTGTCAAGTCGCGCGTAATCAATAAAATCAACAATTTTATAGCCCAAACTCCTGATAGTTTATTTTTGAGGCAGAAGTATTATTTCTCAACGGGCGATGATGGCTTTCAGGACAGTGGCTTTTTGTTAGGCGCTTTAAAAGTAGATAGTTTATTCAAGGCAAAGAAACCAAAATCAAAGAACTGGCGTTTCGACCTCATAAATGGAGCAAATCATATGACAACACCTCTGATGAGTATTCCTTCTGGATTAACATTTGTATACCATGACTGGCATTTTTCGGATAGTTTAGCAATGGATATTTTACTTTATCATCGTAATGATCCTTTGAATGTTTTGAAGTCAAAGAAAAGAGATATCATCAAATCTTATGGTACTGATATCTTACTTCCTTATAATTCATATTACCAGTTTGCGGACTATTATCTTAGTAACGCAAAAACTATTGAAGCCGAGGAGTTGGCAAGACAGCTGATAGATATCTATCCGAATGATGATGAGCCGTATAACTTAATGGCAGATATACAAAGAAAGAAGGGAGATATCCAAAATGCTATCAAATTTTTAAAGAAGGCACAATCTAAATCTACAGTAGATAAGTACACTCAAAAGATTAGAGAACTACAAAACGAATAACTTTTAAGTCAATAAGATTTAAATAATATCCCTGCTTTGATGCGCTCATCTTTATAATCTTCGGCCTGACTTGCGTCTGCCAAAAGAGGTTCGGCTCCTAAAGAGAGGCAACAGTATGTGCATCAAACGAATGGCCTACTGCCGTGATCCGGTTTTTATCTAGCATGTTTTTAAGAATCGGATATGATGCTTCTATCATATCCAATTGATCCAGTTCCGCTTTAAAGGCGGTGATCCGCTGCCGCCAGCTCTATTTACTTTCCGGATCTGCTAAAAATATACGAACGGCATCGCCATGATCGGCTTGATGATGTTGGGCATTTTCCTTGAATCTTGCAGAGGATGTTATTCAAAGTGGCAGAATTGGAACTTCTTAAAGAAGGTGTGTCCCCTTTTATTTTGGTCCACTTTCTCCTATGCTCCTCAATATTAAAACCGGCCAAAGAAATATTACCCAACGTCCTCAGAAAGATATTGTGTAACTTTGTTGTAATTTGAGTGATATTGTTAATCAGTGTGCTGAGTGGTGCTTTACAGATGGACACGCTAAAACTGCCATTACTACGTTTTATAATAATATTAACGATATCGATCAAGTTGACATTGAATTGGCATATGCTCGCTACTGGCACTCAACTGATGATGATCTTGATAAAATGCGAAAAAAACAAGCTGAATTCCTGGTCAAACACTTCGTCCCGCCAGCTTGTATAACTAATATAGTAGTTTATGATGCGGAAAGACAGGCAGAGGTGAAAAAAATTGAAGAAGAATTGAACCTTAATTTGAATATTTACGTTAATCCCAAAGGAAAGTATTATTACTAATGAGATATATTAAAGGTAATTTACTGGATGCATCAACACAGGCATTAGTTAATACGGTCAACACTGTTGGTGTAATGGGGAAAGGTATTGCTCGCCAATTCAAGGAGCGCTTCCCTTTGAATTTTAAGATCTATCTTGAGGAATGCAAAAAGGGAAATCTAATGCCCGGCAAATTACTGACGGTAAATGACGCTACCCTGGAGGGTGAACGTACGATCATTAATTTCCCAACGAAAACAGAGTGGTACAAGAAATCTCAATATAGCTACATTGAGCATGGGCTAGAAGAGTTAGCAAGGGTGATTGTTGAAAAGGACATCAAAAGTATTGCTATACCTCCATTGGGTTGCGGTAATGGCGGACTAAAATGGGAAAGGGTTAAGCCTATGATTGAAAAACATCTGGCTGGTCTGACGGATGTTGATATTATTGTGTATGAACCCAATGACGAGGTCAAACAAATCTTAAAGCAGCAAGAACTCAATAAGGATGTTAAAATAACTCCCGCCAGGGCAATTTTATTGTATGCCATGTTTTATTATGACTCCCTCGGTGAAAACACTAGCCTTTTTATTGCAAACAAACTGGCATACTTCCTCCAAAGACTGGGCGAAGGAAATTTTAAAAACTTAAAATTTCAGGCACATCACTATGGTCCTTATAGTGTACAGGTTGAACACATGGTACAAGCGATGAATGGTAAGTTTATCAAAGGGCTTGAGCAAAATGAATTAAAGGCTTTTGAACCCTTTGAATTACAATATTCGAAGCTACCTGAAGTTTCTGAATTCGTAAAAAAGCAACTTACTGCAGATCAACAGAATATTATCAAGCAGCTAATCAAGCTTCTTAATGGTTTTCAGTCAGCACTATCAATAGAAATATTAGCATCATTGGATTTTGTTAAAAAGGAGAATCCGGGAATTAGTAAGGCTGATGCTGCGATTTCGGTGAAATGGTCTGAAAGAAAGCGAAAGCTTTTCAAGGATCGCTACATTGATATTGCCTGGGATCACCTGCTCAATTACGGGAATCAATTAAATTTTGTTTGATTTTTTCCGGGGAAGAGGTGTAAAGTGAACTATGTCCACACCACATCACAATTCCTAAAGATTATATATAGCCTGACAAGGCACATCCAGCAGGGGCAAGGCTTCAGGGTTAAATTAGAATTTCTTTGTCCTGTACAATAGCTTTGCTCTCAGAGTTGACTTTTCCTGGCTCAACAACTCTGGATCATTCTTTACAGATTCTTTTCACCACGTTTCGAATCCAATATATTACCCAAATGGTAGGTGATCTCACTCTTAAAGTGATCTACACCCATCATTTGGCCATCCGCGACACAACGGAATTATTAAGCAGGAAATAAAAAATACGCAATATGCCGCGTTAAATTGTGGACCTATGCGGTTCATGGCGCTAAAGGATAGCATTAACGGTATAGCCGCCAAAGAGCTTTCCAAAGAATTGTAAGATCTTGAACTTAATGGCCTTATTAAACGCAGTATTTTAAATACTAAACCTATCGCGGTGGAATATTTTTTAACTGATTATGGCGGAACAGTAAAACCAATTATTGAAGTGATCGATGAATGGGGAAAACAATACCGCTCAAGGTTGATCAACGAAATGAAAGGCAGGTAGATAAAGTGTGTTCAATTAATGATTAAAAATCAGGAGTTCATTCGTAAGTCCTGAAAAAAGGAGCAAGCTTTTTATATCTTCCAAATTCTTTCTCAGCAGCAGCAACAAAATAACCTTTCATTATTTCCTCTACTTTGATTGCAGAGATGCGTCCAGGGCGACCAGGACAGTACTTTTCGAAATGATGAGGCGCATAGAATCTCAGATTCTTAACTTTATCTTTTGTTATTAGTTTATATTGTAGTCCACCAGCATCGTAGATATAGTTAGGATGCTTTTCATCTCCAATACTTGGGCAACCGTCACCATCAAGGACGTCATCTCTTATCTCCCAGATTTTCTCCTTTGATAATTCCTCCCAAAGTTTACCCATTGTCTCCTTATCTGCGACTTTCAATCAAATAAAGCATTAACATCGGGTGGCTCTTTCATCATCATCATCAGGTTTCGATGGGAGATCAATTTATTCATGGCTTTGGGTAGCATCACCAAGGGAGATGGTTGAACCAGGTTTTTGTACCTGTAGGTGTACATGTTTACAGTATCTCCGGTTTTGCTGACCAGGTAATAATCCGGATACTGATCTATGATCCCCAAATGGGAAAGAATTATTGTACTGTCGGCCGTTTTCTGTAAAAAGTCGAATAAAGGAGCGTGATCGAAATTTTGAGCTTTTAAAGCATTTGCGTTCCATAACATTGAGGCAATTAGTGCTATAGAAAGATTTTTTATCTTATTTACGCAATGGTTGTTCAATATGATGTGCAGCATGGTCATTATATTTCTTAGAGATATTATGTATTTGCCTCTTCAAAAGCCCTAATTTCGTCCATCCGTTGATCTTCTTCATTGCCAAATGCATCAATTAAATGCTTTATTGGAAATTTGAACTTTGCACTGTAAAACATCTCCAGTTTGCTGAAGAAAAGAGACTCAGTTTCAACCGAAAATTTGGATTTTATAATGCGATTTCTGATAAGCATAAAGGATCGAATCATATAAATTAGCCTGATTGTCGAAATATCCTTTGTAAATATCTCGAAGATATTGTCTTCACTTTCCTTTGCTATTTTATAGATGTGAGAATTTTCCTCGAGGGCATCATAACCGTACAAATGAATTTCTTTGTCTCCTTGCTTTTGCTTGATGTGAAATGATTCATAGTCTTTTTCAAGTTGTGTAAAAAGAAGAAATATGATATCGCAATCAGCCTTTACTCTTTGATCCTTGTTACTCTGTAATTGCGCGGTCAGCGCTTCGTATATCAGATATGCCGAAAACAGTCCTACAACGGGAGCAGTAATGCCTCCAATCGCACCACCAATGTTTGCAGCCTTGTCCGTGGAAAGATCATAGAATGGAATAAACGCTGGAATTAAAGCTAATGTTACACTACAAAGAGATAGGAGGGCAAGAATACCCATGATCATCTGTAAAGAATTCTTTTTCATTTTTTCCAATCTTAGGTTAAATGATTACTTAGCAACTACCTAGCTGAAATTTACTCAAATAATTTTAATCCAACGAAACCTTTTATCAATCCTACATTACAGGATAACATTTGGAATTTAGTAGTTCCCCTTTTCCGGGATACAGTACCTAACACTACCCCTCGGATTATCCATATCTCCTTCGTAACGTGGTATCATGTGACAATGGAAGTGGAATACAGTTTGTCCGGCCTATTGGCAGCAATTCATATAAATATTAAAACCGTCAGGCTATCTTTGATCTATATCTTATCCAGCAGGCTGTGGGGAATGGTATTCCGTAACAAACGCCTCAGATAAGCAAAGGTCACTGCTGCACTATTGATACCCGATAGGGATTTTCATCGGTAGTTTCTTTGATTCCGGCAATCCGTAAAATAATGAGCTAAAAGCTTTATATCTTTGTAGCATAAAACAACAACTCTAGTATACATCTAAATTTCTCACGCAATCCATTCAAGCTGCCTTGCAGTACACTTCATGAAAAAAACATTATTAGCGCTCTCATTTATTTTAGTCCTTATTTCCTGCAAAAAAGATTCTACTGAACAAGTGGATCTATCCATCAAATCCATCACCTTATCAAATTCTAATCTCGAGTTATTATTAGGTGACTCAAAAACTTTAACAACGACCATTTTGCCAGTGGAGGCTAGTTCTACACCCTTATTCTGGTCATCATCAGATTCAACGATAGTACAGGTTAACAAGGTAGGTAAGCTCGTGGCTTTGAAATTAGGTGAGGCTACCATTACAGTCAAAAACGAAAATGGTAAAGTCAGTTCAAGCTGTAAGCTTGTAGTGAAACCAATTGTTGTAAAAGGTATCACTTTGGATAAAACTACTGCAACCTTAATCGTGGGCGCTAAAGACAAATTACATGTAGCGTTTGAGCCAGCAAATACAACCAATCAGAAAATTGTATGGTCAACTTCAGATGTGTCAGTGGTTAAGATAGATAATGCAGGCAATGTAGAAGCAGCAGGAGTAGGGGAAGCCACAATCCTTGCGACTACTGAGGATAATTCAGCAACGGCAACCTGCAAAATTACTGTTAGCTTGCCAGACATTACAGGTCTAACCATAGATAAACAAAATGTTCAGCTGGCTGTAAACGGGCAGGTTCAATTCGTGGCTATCACCAATCCTGCTAATGCAAAGCCTGAACAGCTGATATGGTCAAGTTTAGACATCAATGTGGCAACTGTTACTGTATCTGGTGTCGCAAGAGCAATAAAACCTGGGACTGCTATTATTAAGGTGTCCAATAAAGCAGGTACTATCAGTGCAACTACAGAGCTAACCGTATTGCCTACGAAAGTTTCAAATATCGTTCTTAACAAGTCGGTTGTAGGACTTTTGCCGGGAGCATCTGAAACAGTAACCGCTAATGTCTCTCCACTTATCGCTGATAACAAAACTATCATATGGAAAAGTTCTAATACTTCAGTAGCTACAGTAGATCAAACAGGAAAAATCTCAGGATTACGTTTAGGTACTGCAGTAATCACGGCTGTGCCCGCTGATGGTGCTGCAGTATCGGCAACCTGCACAGTAAACGTTGCTACGATTGATAAATTGGTGCAAGTTGCAGCGAAACCTAATAACCTTCAGTTTTCGAATGCCGGCAACACCAGCAGGCTGAGTGTAGGAATTTATAATAGTACATCGTCTGCCTTAACTGTTAAATCTCTAAAGATTTATGTCAATGGAATTTTAAATAACACCTACAATTTGACAGATCCTCCATTGACTTCAGGTTCATATGTTTATGATCTGGGACCATTTGCTATATCTAGCGGCACTTTTGAGATGTCACAATTGATGCTTGGATGGACAGTTCAGTTTGAATACGAATTGCAGGGATTTAAATACATTTCTGCAGCAGAGGTAAAGAGGAATGCCATAGGTACAGTTACCAGTTATGACTTTATGAGTTCTAACAATCGCTCGCAAAACAAACCTATTACAATCAGTGTCAGAAGATCTCCGTCAATAACTTCAAGTCTGTAAATTTATATCCAAGGGTTTAAGCATAAGTAAGTGATTAGATTCAATTATATTCGATCTTGTCATCATAAGCTAAATATGGTGTCAGATAAAAAAACATATTGCGATCATCTTTGGTTGTAGGATGGTAGAACATTTCCATGATCTTATCTAATTCATCGGTTTTAATCAGTTTTTGCCTGTGTTTTGAATTTAATATTACTATACCAATAGGTAAAATCAGTTTCACCTTTTCCATTTTGCCAATCATTTTTTTAAAATTATAAGCCTGGAGAATTTCTAAATTTTCTATTGATTTGATACAGTGGTGTCACTTGAGGTGATCAAAGGTTTATAATTATTGCTTTTGCTTAACTCGATCTGTAAATTACAAGTGTAAAAAAGCTAGCGAGTCTTTAAAGTGCTTTTTAGTGCTAAGATTTTTCCAGACTGTTTTATAAAAGTTATCAACCTCTTCCGATTTCAATTGTCCATAAGAATTGAGAAACCCTAATAAAATGATCAGAAGAAAAAGTGTTTGTTTTAATCGCATTTGAATGTTCTTTAATTTGATAATAGATAATTTACTCCCGTCTGTTCAATGATGAGTTTTGGTACAGAAACCGTTTGCCCGGATTCTTGAATAGCAAATGTTTCAGAAGTAGCATAGGCCTGTGTTTTTGATAGTCCACGCCATATTATAGTTGATGCATCCGTAGCGGAGATTCCATACATTCCAACAATAAAGGTAGTCATTGGATTAACAAATTTTTTACTCATCTTTCAATAGATGTGATCAAGAGAATGGATGTAACCCCTCCTAAAAATCGGACTGTATATAAGGCGAAAATTCGTAACTTTAAAACAGGAAGATGAAAAAGTTGGTAATCAGTGAAAGCCAGATCGTGGCAGCAATCAAGGAACAAGAGTCTGGTAAAAAGGTGGCAGATATCTGCCGTGATTTGGGCATACACCAAGCGACATTTTATAAT
>NZ_JAPIVS010000009.1 GCF_026239695.1 Pedobacter sp. MC2016-15
TAAGCCATTTAAAAAAGAAACCGGGACTAGCCCAGTTCAATTTGTCTTCTGATACTTTCTTCAAGGGAGATTAAAGTCTCTGTTCTCTGTATACCTGATACCGCCTGGATCTCTTCATTTAATACATGCCTTAAATGATTCGTATCCCTGCAGATAATCTTGGCGAACATGCTGTAGGCACCTGTGGTATAATGAAGCTCTACAACCTCCTTAATTTTGCTTAGCTGCGCAACGGCATCCTTATACTGAATACCTTTTTCAAGATAAATCCCGAGGAAAGCACAAATATCATATCCTGCTTTTTGCGGATCAATAATCAGGTGGGAGCCCTTGATAATCCCCATTTCCTGCAGTTTCTTCATCCGAACATGTATTGTACCCCCTGAAACGATTAAATCTTTTGCGATTTCTGTATAAGGTTTCGTCGCATCCTGCATTAATTGCTTTAAAATATCAATATCAAGGTTATCAATTTCTAAATTTTGGCTTTCTTTTTTCAGCATGATTTCAATTAATTCTAATGATGCTCTAATATAATTACAATAATCATAATAATAAAATTATATCATTAATATATTTGTAATGTATGGTAACTCTTGTTACATTTGTATCAAGCAAGTAAGAAAAAATAGTTCTTTTTAACATTTGCTTATACTCTGTAGGGTGGCGAAACTGGCAGACGCACCTCCTTGTCTCGGTGGTGGAGAAATTGGGAAACCTGAAAAGGCTAACCACTCCTTGAAGGTTCGACTCCTTCTCCTACAGCTAAAGAACAGACGTTCTTTATTTAATGTTGGGTGGTGAAATTGGCAGACACACCTTCTTGTCTCGGTGGTGGGGATCATGGGATAAACACAGTTTACGGGTTGACCACAAATTAATTTTGAACTGAGGCTAACTTCCCCTTGAAGGTTCGACTCCTTCCCCAACAGCCAGTTTTTTTATTTAATAAGTTAGTTAATTAGGCAACCTGGAGGCGGGTTGCCTTTTTTTGTTTTCAGGATTTAATTTGCAGCCTTCAATCCATATTTTTCGCTGAATTTTTTGTCCAGCTGTTTATGCAGGTTATCCAGGTTGATATCCCTCCCCTGAATAAATGCCTTTTCTACACGGTTAGTTCTCATGTCCAGCGCGTCACCGGCCGAGATGAATAAAGTAGCATCCTTTCCAGCTTCCAGACTTCCGGTAGTTTTATCGATACCCAACACTTTCGCGGTGTTCAGTGTAACCGCTGAAAGGGCTTTCTCTTTATCCATTCCCCATGCAACGGCCGTACCGGCCATGAAGGGCAGATTCCTTTGCTGCCAGTAGCCTTCAATACTGATGACTACATTGATACCAGCTTTGTCCAGTACTGCAGCATTTTTGTAGGGCATATTGACATCATCATCTGTAGAATTGGGAAGTGCATGCGGCTGTTTCACCACTACTGAAATATCATTTTCCTTTAAGAAGTCAGTAATCAGGTATGCCTCATCACCACCTACGATAACAGGTTTGATATTGAAGCGCTTGGCGAAGTTCACAGCAGCAACAATATCCTTTTGAGAATCTGCAGTGATAAACAATTGTTGCTTTCCGCTAAAAAGCTGTTTCATTGCGGCAAAACGCGTGTTGGTGACTGCAGGTTTTGCAATTGCTGCGTATCCTTTTGCTTCCGAAAAGAACTGATCCAGCTCATTGATCGCATTTTGCTTACGTTCTGCCAGTACTTCGGGGGTTACTAACTGACGGCGTCCACCAAATTCTCCCCGGGAGGCAGGTATTGCAGGCCAGGTCATGTGCATCGCATCATCCTTTTTAATGGCTGCATCCTCCCAGTTCCAGGCATCAAGCTGCATCACAGAAGAGCTGCCGGAGATCGTACCACCCTCGGGGGTAATCTCTGCCATCAGGATTCCGTTACTTCTTAAGGTTGCAGGAACTTTGGAGTCAGTATTGTATGCTACCAATGTACGGATGTGCGGATTGAAGTTGCCGATCTCAGTAAAATCCAGTGTGGCTTTTACCGACGAATATTCGATCAGACCCAAATTGGTAATGGGGGCGATCAGACCGGGGTAAATATGTTTGCCATCAGCTTTGATCAGTAGTACATCATCCTGCGGGGCTTGTCCGTTTGCAGCTACAGAAAGAATCTTCCCGCCACTGAAAACGATAGTGCCATTGGAGATCACTGTGCCATTGCCCACATGGATAGTGGCTCCTGTAATGGCGATAGTTTTTGTTTGTTTTGCTGCAGGAACGATATTGGCCTGTCCGTAACAACTGATGGCGCCGGCTGCGCTGAGCAGTAGCGTTAATATATACTTATTCATGTGCGTGTACTCCTTCCATTTCATTTAATGCTGCAGAATAATCTTCCAGCGATTCGCAGTTATAAATCCGTTGAGCTTCTGCCGTTGGGCGTTGTGTTTTGGCACCCTTGCTTTTGCTTTCGATCATTTTCTGTACGATGCGTGCTTTCTCAGCCTGCTGCTGTTTGCGTATCTCTGCATCTTTTTCCATATCCCAGTAGGGAATACCGTCTACATAGGTCTTTTCAGCCCTCGCATAGATTGATAATGGATGATCTGACCATACGACTACATCCGCATCTTTACCTGGTTTGAGGCTTCCTACGCGCTGATCGATGTGCAGCATCTTAGCCGGGTTCAGTGTTACGAATTTTAAAGCTTCTTCTTCAGGAACATTTCCATACAATACAGACTTGCCGGCTTCCTGATTCAGGTGACGGGCCATTTCTGCATCATCTGAATTGAAAGCTGTGGTTATTCCGACATTGTGCATGATCTTTCCGTTGTAAGGAATGGCTTCGGCAACCTCCATTTTGTAGGCCCACCAGTCGGAGAAGGTAGAACCGGCAATGCCGTGCGACTTCATTTTGTCAGCAACCTTATATCCTTCCAGGATATGTGTAAAAGTGTTGATCTTGAAACCCATACTGTCAGCCGCATGGATCAGCATATTGATTTCTGACTGCACATAAGAGTGACAGGTAATAAAACGTTTGTTATCCAGGATTTCTACGATCGCATCCAGCTCCAGGTCTCTTCTTACATTGTTACCTTTTGCGGCTAACCCTGCTTTATATTCCTTGGCACGTGTAAATTCATCGATATAACTTTGTTCAACACCCATGCGCGTTACCGGAAAACGTAGTCCGGAACCAAAGTTACTCTGCTTCACGTTTTCACCGAGAGCGAATTTAATAAAGCCATCATTGCCACCGAACTTCAATTCTTCAGGGTTTTTACCCCAGCGCAGTTTAATCAGTTGCGATTGTCCACCAATAGGATTGGCAGATCCATGCAGCAGGTGAGAGGTAGTCACGCCACCTGCCAGTTGTCTGTAGATGTTTACATCTTCGGAGTTCACTACATCAGCCACCCGAACTTCGGCAGATGATGACTGTGCGCCTTCATTAACACCACCAATTACGGCAATATGGGAATGTTCATCGATGATACCTGCGGTAATATGTTTACCTGTAGCATCAACTACTCTGGCGCTTCCGGCGGAAAGGCCTTTGCCCACAGCTTTGATCTTTCCATTTTCAAGCAGCACATCTGCATTGAGCAGCACACCTTCTTTTTCGTTAGTCCATACTGTCGCATTTTTAAGCAGCACAGACTCCTGTTTAGGGCTGCTCTCGCTGCCAAAGGCAACAAAAGGATAGATCAGCTTACCAGCTGGAGTGATGGCTTTAGGTTTCTCCTTTTTTGGCGCATCTGTATTGACGGAGGTAAATTGTGCAGACCATTTGCCAGCGGTTCCTGATGCCAGGACAGATTCGCCACGCAGCATCACCGGCTTTGCTGAGGTGAGGTATCCGCTCAGCCTGACTTCTCCTGAAGGGGTTTTCTTTAGATTGAAGCTCAGTCCTACCCAATCGCCGTTGCGTGTAAAGCTGGCAGTAATCTTAGTCGTATCTGCTCCGGGACGTTGTATGACTGCTGTTGTTCCATTAATTTTCAGGTTCAGTGCACCAATACTATCTATCGTAAGCGCATAGTTACCTGTGAGGTCGTTCACATTCATTTTGCTCACTACAAAACGTTTTCCCTGTATCCAGTTTTCGAAGATCACATTGCCATTTTTGAAAAGCTGGTCGGAGGTGATCAGGAAATTAGCGAGTTTACCTTTTTCCAGGGTACCCGTCTGGTCAGCGATCCCGATCATTGCCGCAGGAACTTCTGTCAGGGAAAGCAATGCTTGTTTCTCGCTGAGCCCGTTATCTATTGCTGTGCGGATGTTGGTCCAGAAATCTTTAATACTCTCCAGGCCATAGGCGGTGAGTGAGAACCTGATGCCAGCTTTTTCTACTGCTGCAGGATTTCCGGGTGCCATCTCCCAGTTTTTCATTTGGGCAAGCGTAATATTTCTTGCTTCTGCAGGATCTTCTGCATCATAGGCTTTAACAAAATTGAGAGGGATGATGAGGCTTGCACCAGTTGCTTTAACTGCATCAATCCGCTGATATTCGTCACCCGAAGACTTGATAATATATTGCTTTCCGAACTCTTTTGCTATTTTATCAGCGCGGAGTATGTTCTGCCATCCATCAACCTCAAATATTTGCGGCAGGTTCTGTTGTTTGTTAAATTGTTCCAAAGAGATGTTATACTCTTCTTTTTGTTTGCTGTACCATTGCGCATCGTAGTACGTCTGTCTCAGCAGGGCTATGGAGCCCATCAGTGAGGTAGGATAATCGTTCTGCGAGCTTCCTTTATTAAAAGAATAGTTGGCTGCCGTCTGGTCCTTGAGCATGATCTTATTTTCTCTCTCATCGCTGAGGCTCACTGCGGCAGAAGTACCGCGGGCAATGCCATCATGACTCAGGGTGTTTACGCTTCCAAATCCTGCTTTACGCAGCTCTTCTGCCTTTTTTGCATCAATGGTGAAGAGTGTGCGGACTTCCGTTTCGGGGCGGATTGCTTCGTTCCAGTTGTAAGAGCCCTTTTTTGTGGTCAGGAAGATAGACTGTCTGCCACCAAAACCTCCACCGGCGGTGCGGGCAGGTTCTGCGATGCCATAGGTTGTAAAGGGATCAATCAGGGAAGGGTAGATATACTTTCCCTTGAGGTCGATGACCACATATCCGGCAGGAACTGTGGTTCCTGAGCCTACCGACTGGATGGTTTGACCTTTGACCAGCAATGTGCCATTGCTGATAGTTTGGTTAGCATTCACTACAATGGTTGCATTGGTAAAAGCAAATAAGCCCGGCCTGGTATCATAGGATCCGTTTACGGGATAGGTTTGCTGACCAAATAGAACTGCAGCTGAAAAGACTAACGCGAGCGTAAGTAGCGTTTTCTTCATGAATTGTAAATATTTAGTTAATGATTTAAATTTAGAAAAAATTATTACTCCCGGAACTGTCTATCAATCTTATTACCTGATTTATAATGTTATTTTCAGGCAATCTTTATAATGATTATAAATATCAATAAATAATTGTGACCCCCTATAACAGCAAGTATTTTCTTATTTTTGAAGAAAAAAAGACTATGGGTATTTATGAAATCTTGAAGAGTGCACACTCTGGATGGCGTTATCTGGTAATCATCTTATTGCTGGTAGCGTTTATCAATGCGTTAATGGGATATCTGGGCAGAAAGCCGTATACAGAAGGTAACCGTAAATTGAACGTGTTTGCATTGATCAGTTCACATATTCAACTGGTTTTAGGATTGCTGTTATACTTTATGCACGACTGGTACAAAGGTGACATGTCTGTTGCTATCCAGCGTTACTGGAAGATGGAGCATATTGCTATGATGCTGGTGGCGATCATCCTCATTACTGTAGGGAATGCAAAATCTAAAAGGATGGATAGTGCGCTCATGAAACACCGCAGTATATTTGTGTTTTTCGGGCTGGGCCTTTTACTGATCACCGGAGCTATTTTCGGGATGATCCATGCCGACCCAAGCAGACACTTATTTGCGATGTAATTAAATTATTGATTTAATTTTGGTTTATTAGATTTATTTCTATTTTTGCTACACATGATTAACAATATACATACCTGGCAATGGCGTGGTTATTCTGCAAAGAGTATCGTCGTAGCCTTGTGTACCTTATAGTTTATCAACCTAAACCAAACCACACATACTAACCCGACGTACCACGTCGGGTTTTTTTTGTTTTAAAGCACATGGAAAAAGTAAAAATTAACACCATTTTTAAGAAGAGACTTGCAGATACGATTACCCCGGTAAGCATTTATCTGCGTTTAAGAGACGTTTTTCCGAATACGCTTTTGTTGGAAAGCTCGGATTACCACAGTCGTGAAAACTCTGTGAGCTATGTATGTGCAGATCCTGTAGCCGGGATCACATTACAGGGCGGAAAGCTATCCACCTATTTCCCCGGAGGGGAGAAAGAGGTTAAGGATAAATTTGTCCTTACCGAAGAGATTGATGCTTTTAAGGCCATGTTTGACATTGAGCCAGTAGTAGAAAAACGGTATATCTCAACGGGTTTGTTTGGTTATTTTACATGGAACACGGTGCAGCATTTTGAGGATATCACATTGCAGGCCAAAGCGCGTGAAAATGAGGAAATCCCATTGATGCAGTACCATGTTTACAGATATATTATTGCCGTAGACCACTTTAAAAATGAGGTTACCCTGTTCCGCAACTATTTCAATGGTGAGGAGAACGGGGGACTGGAGAAGATCGAATACCTGATCCAGAACAAGAACTTCCCGGAATACAGTTTCAATACCGTGGGCGAAGAGCACTCCAATCTCACGAATGAGGTTTTTATGGATATCGTGGAGAAGATGAAGAAACATATCCTTCGGGGGGATGTTTTCCAGATCGTACCTTCACGTGCCTATAATCAGGGTTTCCAGGGAGATGAATTTAATGTATACCGCTGTCTGCGTTCCATCAACCCCTCACCGTATCTGTTTTATTTTGATTACGGAAGTTTTAAGCTTTTTGGCTCTTCGCCAGAAGCACAGATTACGATCAAAAATGGTGTGGCGAATATCTTTCCAATTGCAGGAACTTTTAAACGTACCGGAAATGACGAGGAGGATGCCGAGATTGCAAGGGCACTGGAACAGGATCCTAAGGAGAGCGCAGAGCATGTGATGCTGGTGGATCTGGCCAGAAACGACCTTAGCAGACACTGTACTAACGTGGAGGTAAAATCGTTTAAAGAAGTACAATATTATTCACATTTGATTCACCTTGTATCTAAGGTTAGCGGGAAACTACAGAAGGATGTTTCTGCATTTAGTATTGTTGCAGATACCTATCCTGCGGGCACTTTGAGCGGGGCACCAAAATATAAGGCCATGCAGCTGATTGACGAATATGAAGGTTTGGGAAGGAATTTTTATGCAGGTGCCATAGGATATATGGGCTTTGGGGATGAGTTTAACCATGCGATTATGATCAGGACTTTCATGAGTAAAAACAACCAGCTCCATTATCGTGCGGGAGCGGGGATTGTGGCCGATTCCGTGGCGATCAATGAACTAAACGAAGTAAACAATAAAATTGCTGCCTTGCGTAAAGCGGTAGAAATGGCTAAAGAAATTAATGTGATTTAAGATCATGGATATGAACAAAAAGATATTGGTTATTGACAACTACGATTCATTCACGTACAATCTTGTACATCTGATCAACGAACTTGGCGGAGAGGTGGAAGTATGGAGAAATGATAAGTTCGCCATTGAAGATGTTGCAGCTTTTGATAAAATATTATTGTCGCCCGGACCGGGAATCCCGGAGGAAGCGGGACTATTATTGGAGGTGATCCGTACGTATGCCGCAGAGAAGAGTATCCTGGGTATCTGTCTGGGGCAGCAGGCTATTGCTGAAGCTTTTGGCGGGTCACTGCTGAACTTAGGGAGACCTATGCATGGAATCGCTACGCCGGTGACGGTGGTAGACACCGAAGAAACATTGTTTAAAGATTGTCCGGCGGTAATCAGCGTAGGGCGTTACCACTCCTGGGTAGTAAATCAGGATGACCTGCCTGCCTGCCTGCAGGTGACGGCTACGGATGAAAGCACGGAGATTATGGCACTGAGACATAAAACCTATGATGTACGAGGTGTACAGTTTCATCCGGAGAGCGTGCTGACCGAGCATGGCAAGCAGATGATGAAAAACTGGTTGGAGAATTAAACCTTTTATGTGTTAAAAATGAACATTTTAGATAAAATTGTACTGCGTAAAACTGAAGAGGTAGAGCAGGCTAAAAAACTGGTGTCTATTAAAGAACTGGAAAATGGAGCATATTACAGCAGAACTCCGTATTCACTGCGGGAGTTTATGCTGGCTGACGATCGCAATGGCATCATTGCCGAGTTTAAACGTCGTTCGCCATCAAAAGGTGTGATCAATGACCATTCCACTGTGGTAGAAGTAACCAGGGACTATGCAGCAGCAGGAGCTTCGGCAATTTCTGTACTTACGGATATCGATTTCTTTGGAGGACACCCGAACGACCTGCTGGAAGCGCGTGAGGCTACCCAGGTTCCGTTATTGCGTAAGGATTTTATGATTGATGAGTATCAGATCGTGGAGGCAAAAAGCCTTGGTGCTGACATTATATTGCTGATTGCTGCCATCCTGACACCTCTGCAGATTAATACCTTTGCAAAGCTTGCGAAAAGTCTGGGTCTGAACGTTCTGCTGGAAGTGCATAACCTGGAAGAACTGCAGCGCAGTATTAATCCCAATGTTGATGCTATAGGCGTAAATAACCGTAACCTGGGCGACTTTACCGTAAACATACAGACCTCATTTGACCTCGCAAGGGAGATTCCGGCAGATTTCTTAAAGGTTTCGGAAAGCGCGATTTCTGATCCGAAGATCATCAACCAGCTGAAAAGTGCCGGTTTTAACGGATTTCTGATCGGAGAAAACTTTATGAAGACTTCTGATCCGGGAGCGGCCATACGGACTTTTGCCGGGGAGATGATCTCGGTATAACTTTTGTATCTTTGTACTTTACATGGGAAAATTAAAAACTTATGATACCGCTGTCAAACAGGAACGTGCTGTTCTTGTCGGCGTGGTAAGACCGGGTGAAAAACCGGAAGAGACTAAAGAATATCTGGATGAGCTGGCCTTTCTTGTTGATACGGCTGGTGGTGTGGTGGAAAATACTTTTACACAAAAGATGCAGCGTCCTGAGCGTGCCACATTTGTGGGGACAGGAAAGCTGGAAGAAATAAAAGCATACGTAAAATCTGAAGAAATAGACATGGTTGTGTTTGACGATGAACTATCGCCTTCACAACTGCGGAACATAGAACGCGAGCTACAGGTGAAAATCCTGGACCGGAGTAACCTTATCCTGGATATCTTTGCCGGAAGGGCACAAACGGCACAGGCAAAAACCCAGGTGGAGCTTGCACAATTACAATATCTGTTACCAAGGCTTACCCGTTTATGGACTCACCTTGAGCGCCAGAAGGGTGGTATCGGTATGCGTGGTCCGGGTGAAACCCAGATTGAGAGTGACAGGAGGATGATCCTGGAGAAAATTTCCCTTTTGAAAGGTCGCCTGAAACTGATCGACAAGCAGAATGAAACGCAGCGTAAAAATCGTGCGGCCCTGATAAGGGTAGCCCTGGTTGGTTATACCAACGTAGGGAAATCTACGATCATGAACATGGTTTCAAAATCTGAGGTTTTTGCGGAAAACAAACTTTTTGCTACGCTGGATACTACGGTAAGAAAAGTGGTGATTGAAAATCTGCCATTTCTGTTGTCTGATACTGTTGGATTTATACGCAAGCTACCCCATCACCTTGTAGAATGCTTTAAATCTACATTGGATGAGGTACGGGAAGCTGATATCCTGATCCATGTGGTTGATGTCTCTCATGCAAGCTTTGAGGACCAGATCAATGTGGTGAATGAAACACTGAAGGATCTTGGAGCAAGGGATAAGGAAACGATCGTAGTGTTCAATAAAATTGATGCCTATGTAAGTCCGGAAGCTGATGAGTTCAATGAAGACGAAGAAGAAAGAGCTCCTTTTACATTAGAGGAGTTTAAAAAAAGCTGGATGGCGCAGCACAATACGCCATCATTATTTATTTCGGCATTGCATAAGGAGAATCTGGAGGAATTTAAACAGCTTCTTTATGACAAGATCGTTGCTTTACATGTAGCGCGCTATCCTTATGACAAATTATTATACTAATACAAACATCAAAAATCATGGAAAGTAAACGTCAACAGAAATTTGCTGGTGTACTGCAAGAGGAATTAGCGACCATATTTCAGAGAGAAGGAGCAGAGTACCTACCTAATACACTGGTTACAATTACAAAAGTTCGTGTATCTCCGGATTTGGCTGTAGCAAAAGTATATCTGAGTTTTTTAAGTACCAATAACACGGGCTTATCTATTGCAACCGTAAACTCTCACGCAGGTGAGATACGTTATAAGCTGGGTACCCGCATCCGTCATCAGGCAAGGGTGGTGCCTACACTTACCTTTTTTGTTGATGACACCAATACGTACGTTGAGCATATGGATAAGATCTTTGATAAGATTTCCAGAGAGCGTAAGGAACATGGTGAAGAAGAAGCGGAAGGTTAGTTCCCGATCGTTGTCATGGAAGGTATTGAAGCGTGGTTGCTGAAGAATAAAGCCAGAATTGGTAATGTGGTAGATTTTAATACCTCGACCGACCGTCTGTATCCTTTCGACTTTACTGCTCAAAATCATGAACTTACGGACGATATCCTGAATGATACCTCAGCATTTACCGATTGGGCAGCCTCAAAGCTTGAAACCTCTGGCTGCCGTTATGGTATTGGCGGTTACGACGAACACAGGACAATCTACACCCGCAGTTCTCACTTCGATACCGATGAAGAACCCCGGAGGTTACATCTTGGGGTAGATATCTGGGGGAAAGCAGGTACCGCGGTTTATAATTTTTTTGATGCTGAAGTACATAGTTTCCGGTATAATGATCATTTTGGAGACTATGGGGCAACTATCATCCTGAAATATGATTTGGGAGGGGGGATACTGCATGTATTATACGGACACCTGAGTTTATCGTCTCTGGACGGATTGTACGAAGGAAAATGTATAGCCGGCGGGAAACCTTTTGCCATATTCGGTACGGCTGAAGAGAACGGCCACTGGCCTCCGCATTTGCATATGCAGCTGATACTGGATATGGAAGGAAAAGAGGGAGATTACCCGGGTGTTTGCCAGTTCTCGAAGAGAGCAGCCTTTCTTGAAAATTGTCCCGATCCAGCCCTTATTCTTCAGTATACTTTTGGGAAGCACTAAAATTCAGTATTTTAGCATATGAAAAAGATCATCGTCATATTTTTCCTTTTGTTGGGTTTAACCCTGCATGCGCAGCCTGTGCTGAAGGGTGGATTGGATGCTTTTATCAATAAGAACCTGAGCTATCCTGCCTATTCGTATCAGAATTGTGTACAGGGAACAATTCGCATCAGCTTCAAAATCAATAGTCGCGGTGAGGTCTATTCCTCCAGTGTCAGCAGTGGTCCCGGGATAGACCTGGACCAGGAGGCTTTACGGCTCATCAGGATGAGCAGTGGACAGTGGAAGGTTCCGTCAGATTATGACAGCACCTACGTACTGGTGGCGCCGGTAAACTTCAGGCTGGCCAGTGAGGATTGTAACAGGGTGAGCCAGCAGGATATGAATAAGGCCATTGCAGTCTACAAGGCCAACCAGGGATTGACTGATGCCATTACCAATTATTACCGCAATAAGGCACAGGGCAAACAAAACGAAGCGGAAGAGAAAAAGGTATTGTCCCTCAAAGCGGAGCTGGGTTATGATGATGAGTACCTCAGCAAGAAGATTGATGAGGGGAAGAAAAAGCTACAGCAAAAAGACCGGCAGGGAGCATGTGAAGATTTTCTCTTCGTAAAATATATGGGTTCTTCATTAGCTGATGATCTTCTGGCTAAGTACTGCAGGTAGGTCAGGCATTTACTATTACTGAAATAGCAGCTGGAAATATCTCTGCATCTATCTCGTTTACTTTCCCTTTATATTCTCCATCTACCTGAAAGTGGGCCTTATGGCGGGCTTTGATATTGAACTTCCTGGTGTGAAAGAGCTCGATCTTTTCTGGATTAAAGGGAAGGCTGGTAAAACGAGCCTTCAGGATCTCGAATACCGAGTATTTCTTTACAAGAATGACTTCAAATACATCGTCATCCAGTTTACCTTCAGGGTTGATCTTTACACCGGTGCCATACATTGTAGCATTGGCAATCACAACCATAGCTGCTTCAGAGCGAATGGTTTCGCCTTCTAAATTAATTTCTACCTGCATCTTGTGATGGCTCCATAAGGCTTTCCAGGTTGCCTTGGCATACCCAAGCATGCCTCTCTCGCTGAGGTCATCAAATTTCTTGACGATATAAGCATTAAAGCCAATGTCTGAGAGGTGGATACACAACTCACCGTTTACTGATACCGCATGAATTTCTTTGGGCTGTCCCGATACAGTGAGTTGAAGGGCCTCAGAAATATCTGTGGGGATGCCGAGCTCTTTCGCCATACCATTTGCGGAACCTGCGGGAATAATGCCTATTGGAGTTTTTGTACCCTGCAGACATTCTGCAACAAGCTTAAGCGTCCCGTCACCTCCAACGGCAATGACCCGGTCGGCTTTCGACTGATGAATAGCCTTTTTGATCTGGTCCGGGTGACAGTCTTTTTTTAATTCATAGATTTCCGCAGTATGCGCTCCATCTGCAAAAAAATCAGTGATTAATGTTTTAAAATCGGTGTCGTCACTTCCTGAACCGGGATTAACTATAAAGAGGAGCTTCATTCCTTTTTCTGCAACTGCCATTACTGTTGTTTATAACCAAACAACTTCCCCAATGCTCTGTTTGAATTATAATGAATAATAATTCTTTCAGCATCAAACTGTATCATGGCTATGGACATACACACAATCTGGTGGTATATGGTCATGCTTTTAAATTCAGAGCAGAGAGCAAGCAGAATTATAGCAATAACCTTTTTGTGAACATCAGATATCTGTTCAGGCTGTTCCTGCTGAAACCCTATCCCCGGGCTGAGGTGCGGTTAACTTTTGAAAACCAGGTGATCCTTCAGCAGACCGAATACGACGGCTTTTTTAAGTTTGAGTGGCAGGCTGCTGAAAATATCAGTGCAGGCTGGCATAATGTAAAGGCAGAGCTGCTGGACGAACATGGGCAGGTACTTGCGGAGTGTAGCGGGAATGTATATGTCCCTCATATCACCCAATACGCGTTCATCTCAGACATTGATGATACTGTAATGGTTTCGCATTCTGCTACGATCGGGCGGAGACTAAGGGAGCTGTTTATTAAAAACCCACGGACAAGGAAAACCTTTCAAAATGTGGCCAGGCATTATGAACTGCTGGCACTATCGCATACAGATGCTGCCCATCCCAATCCATTTTTTTACGTATCCAGTAGTGAGTGGAACCTGTACGATTACCTTTTGGAAACATTCAGATTTAACAAACTCCCGGAGGGTGTTTTCCTGCTCAACCAGATCAAACGCTGGAAGAACCTCATTAAGACCGGCAAGACCGGACATGAGGGTAAGCTGATCAGGGTAATGCGGATCCTGGATGCTTTTCCGAATCAGAAGTTTGTGTTTTTTGGCGACAACTCGCAGCAGGACCCGGATATTTATTCTTCCATTGCCCTCAGGTATCCCAAAAACATAGAGGCGATTTACATCAGGAATATCAGGCCGGAGAGGACCGCGTATACTGAAGCCTTACTGGCAAAGGTGGAAGAGCTGCATATTCATACTTGTCTGTTTACGGATAGCCAGCAGGCAATTGATCATTCTGCAGGCATCGGTTTGATCAGCTTAGACAAAATCTAGCGTATTAAACTGCTTGCTCAGCACCTGTCCATTATTTACATCCAGCCATTTATCCAGCACTGTACCGTATACTTCGCGGAAATCAATCTGGTATTTCAGGTCCCCATTGTCGAGATCTGACAGATTGGGAGCCGCATTGTAAATTCCCTTTTTCTTCAGTTTTCCACCAAATAAGAACATATTGTTTGCTGTACCATGGTCTGTACCATTGCTGGCATTCTGGGCTACCCTGCGGCCAAACTCAGAGAATGTAATTACTAAAGTATCATCCAGCTTATTATTCTGATGCAGGTCTTTGATAAAAGCGTTCATGCCTTCGGCATATTGTTGCAGTAAACGGCCCTGCTGATTGTTCTGGTTGACGTGTGTATCAAATCCACTCAGAGAAACGTAGTATACTCTCGTTCTAAGTCCGGAGCATATAAACTTAGACACTGTTTTGAGCTGGTTGGAGAATGCCGTTGTGGGATAGCTATAGTTAGGCTTGTAGATTTTAGAAGTGTTCTGGATGTAATTTGCCGAGGAAGAGGTTTCTATCATGGTTTTATACAGATAACCCAGGTTGTCCTCGTCGAGATGTTCTTTATCTCCATTGATCATTTCCCTGAAAAAGGGTTCATTGGTATTCCTGAATAATGCTGCCGGATCTTTCAGGGCAATACCTTTTTTGCTGTTACCCTTCATGGCCAGTGAGAGGCTGTCATCCACTTCGATTGCGGTGTATGGAGAATTGCAGGTACTGCAGTTAGAATCGAGGTATCTGCCTATCCAGCCTGTAGAAAGATACTGATTTGCATCGCTGCCTGTCTGCCAGATATCCATTGACCGGAAGTGGGAGCGGTCCGGATTGGGATAGCCCACATCATTGATCACCGACAGCCATCCCTGGTCATAGAGTTCCCTGAGGCAATTGAGATTGGGGTTTAGTCCCTGCATATCATCCAGACGGATGACATCCTGGGCTTTGATCGCAATATTCTTCCTCATCTGGTAATAAATATCATTGCCATATGGTATCACAGTATTGAGTCCGTCATTTCCACCTGAAAGCTGTACCACAACCAGATTTTTGTGCAGACTAAGTTCGTCAAGTGCCAATGCTTCAAAGGGCTTCATAAAAGCAGGAACGAAGATCGTACCTGCAGCAGCTAAAGCGGCCTTTTTTAAAAAATCTCTTCTTTCCATCTTAACATAATTGATATTCAGGCATGCTGGTTACCGCAATTGCCGTATTTTTCAAATTTTGATTGGTGTTGACCAGCGTACTGATCTTCTGCCCTATGACAGGCTGCAGGAGAAAGGTAGCCAGTTCTGTCTGTTTCATATCCCTGGGCAAACTTGCAAGAAACTTTTCCCAGTCGGCCTTTGCATTGACATATGAGCGTACAGGTTTAGGCTTCGCCCTTCTGTTGAGTGCGATGACAGCTTCATCTTCAGGGTCAGCTTTTCCATTGAAATCGAGCAGTCCGTCATTCAAAACCAGTGAGGGAATTTTCATGCGCAGCATCAATGATGAACTGTCGATCCAGTTTCTGCCGCCGGCCCATCCCGCAACATTTGGCGGGTTAAACAGGTACTGGCCAAGACTGGTTTGCAGCTGAATCAGCACCTGTGGTTTATTATAAGTCACATAAAATTCCCTGCTCATATTTACTAGCAAC
This sequence comes from Pedobacter sp. MC2016-15, assembly GCF_026239695.1. Classification (GTDB taxonomy): domain Bacteria; phylum Bacteroidota; class Bacteroidia; order Sphingobacteriales; family Sphingobacteriaceae; genus Pedobacter. Next base: position 15,554 of record NZ_JAPIVS010000009.1, read on the forward strand.
TCTACAGGTGATTTGATTTTATTTCCGGTGTTCGCTTTCTCGTAAAACCAATCGGCATTGAACAGTTTCTTCATCACCGCTGTGATATCATATTTTTCTTTGTAAAAATGATCTGAGAGCTCTTTAACATGATTTTCATCGGGGGTATCATTAACGAAGAAGATATATAGCTTGCGACATATAAATGTAGCCGTTTCCGGTTTGGCAAGAATCAGATCTATGATTGCCTCTCCATCGAAGAGACCGGTCTGTCCAAAAAAAGTTTTTTCTTTATCATCATGGACACGGGGATTAAATTCAAAGTCGCCGCTTTTGTTATAAGCCCAGCCGGTAAAAGCGCGGGCAGCTTGTTTGATATCGTTTTCTGTATAGCTGCCACGGCCAAGGGTAAATAACTCCATCAGCTCCCTGGAGAAATTTTCATTGGGCTTGCCTTTTCTGTTCTGCTGGTTATTGAGATAATCCAGCATTGCCGGAGATTTTGAGACTTCTATCAGAAGAGTTTTGAAACTTCCGAGGGCATTTGTGCGCTGAATATTGTTGAGTTGCTGGGCATAGTAGGGCTGGTTGGTACGGCAGGCAAAATGCCCATGCCAAAAGAGCGTCATTTTCTCGAGGAAAGGGTCTTCAGTGGTCATCATTTGCTGAATCCAGCGAATATTGAGCTCGCGGTTTTTCTCATTCCGCGCCTTCGTAATGTCCTCTCGCTGCTGTTTTTCTTCTGCAGTCTGTTCTTTTTTAGTGCCAAGGCTTGCCAGCAGGGACTGCTGTGATAGAAATTCATCACGGCTTAGGAGATGGAGCTCTTCCGTTTCCTGCCGGTGTTTGAACAGTGCATCCACTACCTTGCTGCGTCTTTTCTTACTGAGCTGATGCAGGTCAGGGTAGGATATTCCGAAACCTGCTCTGTTATAAAGATGCTTTATATGGAGAAAATTGTCGTTGCTGTCCATCATATTTGTTTTTACAATGTTACTATGACTGATGCTCTTAGTATAAGTTTAATTCCTTTACTTTTGTTTATGATATTTAGGCTTACAGAAGAACTGATTTTTCCTGACCCTTCTCTGGCAGAGCCCGATGGACTGCTGGCTATTGGCGGCGACCTGAGCAGGGAGAGGTTGATCCTTGCCTATCAGAATGGGATATTTCCCTGGTTTAGTGAGGGTGATCCCATATGCTGGTACTCACCTCAGGAGCGCTGCGTTATTGTACCTGAGCAGGTAAAGGTCAGTAAAAGTATGCGCAAGGTTCTTGATGCCGGGTTGTTCAGTGTAACGATGGACAAGGCATTTAAGGAGGTGATCCTGAATTGCGCTAAATCGCCGAGAAAAGGGCAGGATGGCACCTGGATTACGACGGAAATGCAGGACGCCTACATCGACCTTTATGAAAATGGCTGGGCACACAGTGTGGAAGTGTGGCATGACGGCATACTTGCAGGCGGCTTATATGGCCTTGCTATTAATGGTGTTTTTTGCGGAGAAAGCATGTTCAGTCTGATGAGCAACGCCTCCAAGACAGCACTGATCTGGCTTTGCCGAAATCCGGATTACAGACTAATCGATTGCCAGCTGCCGAACGACCATCTGCTGAGCCTGGGGGCCGTAATGATCCCGCAGGCAGAATATCTTTCAATTCTGGAAGATTAATTCAGGATCTCCCTGATATCTTCTTTACTCAAGGATTTGAAGAAACTCTCTTCAGTGGTGATCAGTGAACTTGCCAGGCGTTTCTTGCGGTTCTGGAGGGCAAGAATCTTTTCCTCTACGGTATCTTTGGCAATGAATTTATAGATAAATACTTTCTTTTCCTGTCCGATGCGGTGTGATCTGTCTATTGCCTGCTGCTCTACTGCAGGGTTCCACCATGGGTCCAGGATAAACACATAATCTGCCTGGGTTAAGTTTAAACCGACACCGCCGGCTTTGATGGAAATCAGGAAAACCTTAAGTTCTTTGTTGTCCTGGAACTCGGCAACGATCTCACCCCTGTTTTTAGTTGCCCCATCCAGGTATGTAAAAGGTATTTCTTCGGTTTCGAGGTGTTGCCTGAAGATCTGCAGGTGTTTTACAAACTGTGAAAATATCAGCACTTTGTGGCCGCCTTTAAGCACATTGTCCAGGGTATGGATCACATTTTCAAATTTTCCGGAATCAGACATATAACTCTCATCAATCATCTTCGGATGATTTGCAAGCTGGCGTAAAGCTGTCAGCCCCTGTAAAAGCTGTACCTGCTTTTTAGCATAGGTGCCATCATCCATACTGCTGAGGAGGTCGTTGCGGTAAGCCGATTTAGTTTTTTCGTAATATGCTGCCTGATCTTCGCTCATATCGCAATAGAATACCTGTTCTGTTTTTGCGGGAAGTTCTTCTGCAACCTGTTCCTTGGTTCGTCTCAGTACAAAAGGTTTGATGATCGCCTGTAGCTTTTTAGCTTTTTCTTCATCCTTTCTTTTCTCGATGGCCTGAACATACTCCTCATTGAAAAATGCCTGCGTGCCGAGCAGTCCGGGATTGAGGAAGGTAAGCTGTGTCCATAGGTCGCCCACAGAATTTTCTACGGGTGTACCGCTGAGCACCAGTTTATGGCGTGATTTAAGTAAACGTACCGACTTGAACGACTTGGAAGAAGGATTTTTGATATTCTGACTTTCATCAAGGATAATATAATTGAAATAAAAATCCTGGATCTCATTGACATCAACCCTTGTAATGCCGTAAGTAGTGATGACAATATCATACTTGATAAATTGGCTTACATCTTTATTCCTGTTGCTGCCGGTATGGGCAAGGATCTTCAATTTAGGAGTAAACTTTTTCGCCTCATTGAGCCAGTTATAGATTAGGGAGGTCGGCATGATGATCAGCGAGGTGCTGTGTGTATTGTTCATCTCGTCCTCCTCCTTTAGCTTTTGCAGCATCGCAAGCGTCTGGATAGTTTTACCCAGACCCATATCATCCGCAAGGCAGCCGCCGAAGTTATATTCCCGCAGGAAGCTGAACCAGTTGTAACCAGCTTTCTGATAACTGCGAAGTTCGCCCCTGAAGTTTACCGGCATCTGGGTATCGGTGATGTTCTCAAAGTCATTGAGCTTTTGCAGTTTGCGCTGAAGGGTAACGTTTGCAATGCCATCGCCTGCGAGATCATTGATCAGGCCAATGTGGTGTTTTTTGAGCTTCAGGTTTTTTCCCCCATCGGCAAGGCTGAAGAGACTGCCATATTGCGAAAACCATTTTTCCGGGATAATGGCAATGGTGCCATCAGGGAGGGTAAACTCTCTCTTTTTATGAAGGATATGCTGTTTCAGGGAAATAAATGGAACAGGGTGGATTCCGAAATAAACTATTGCATTGATATCAAACCAGTCGTTATCCTCCTTAATCTCAAAGTCGATTTTACTGGAGGCAAAGAGGAATTTTTTATTGCTGGTAGATTGTTCTATGGAGTAGCCTTTTTCTTTTAGCAGCTCTACATGTTCATTTACCCAGTTGAGTAGTCCGTAAGACTGGTTTTCTCCTTCAGGATGAGCGTTCAGCTCCAGGTTGTAAAACAGGGAACTAACCTTTTTAAGCCCCATTTTAACCAGCTCGTTGTATTTACTTTTTTCCCATGCCGTATCTCTCCTTACCCTGGTAAATACATAGTTGTTATCCCGTTTCTCTACATGTACCGTTACCTTTTTTTCATCTCCCAGCGCAAATGCATGGTCTCCATAACAAAAACACAGCTGTATCTGCGAGATTCCCCCTTCTACATAAATAACCCTGATCATTGCCGATGGATCGTGTTTTTCGGTTTTGATCTCGAAACCTTCTGCATATACGTGATACTTTTCGATCAGCGGTGCAACAAACTTCTCAAAGTAGGTTTCTTCTTTGGCCGTAGGAATGGATATGTAGCGTTTATTGAGGAAAGGCACCAGCTTTTTACCCTCGATATCCTGTTCAAAAAAGTAGAGAATATCGTTTAACAGCATCCAGGAAGGCTGGTTGCTAACGATCTGGGCATCTTTAAACATAAATTCTATGCGCAGTCCCTGGTATTTGATGGTTGGAAAATAGCGTGTCTCTTCCTCGCTTCTGCGGAAGTGAAAGAGGATTGTTGCAGGTTCTGTTGCGAGCTCAATCTTCCGCTCTGCCGGCCATCCATCTTTATCCATCAGGTAGAGGGCATCTTTATCTTTTAAGATCTCCAGTACTTCTGCGAGTTTCTTCTCAATCTTAGGACGTACTGATTCATAGAAGCGGTCGTCATAAAACTTACTGAAGAACTCAAAGGGGCGGATCGCTTTTTTGTAAAACTTCTTAATCACGTGGTCCTGCTCCGTTTCGTCGAGAATTTTGATGATCCTGAGGTCTGATTCTGTAAGGTGTCTGGTAAATTCCTTTGCTGTATGGCTAAATAAACGCTGGTAGGTGAGAGAAAAATCGCCCTGCGGATTAAGCTGTACGATATGCGGTTCAATAAGGTAGCCCAGATACTCATGTTTGCACAATGAATAAACGATTTTGCAGGGTTTTGAGCTATCTACGCGTAACATGAGCTAATTAATTAAAAAGGAAGGAGGTTAAATCTTATTAAATCTCTAAACATACATCAAATTTGAATCGCTGTCAACTAGAATAGAAATTAAAGATGATTTTTTATGTAGAGTTGGTCGAAATTGAAGGGGAGTTCGTCGGCTGAATCTGGCCTGTGGTATAAAAGCCAGTTTTTTCTGCAACGTTGAATAGGAGTTTGCGTCTTATGTGTAAACTATTTAGAAACAACGGTTTATAACAGAACCTTAAAACTTATTCATATGAAAACTTTAAAAACATTATTCTCATCAGCGATGATTGCAATCGTTTTATCTGCAACAGTATTAACCTCCACTGCTGCGGCAAGAGGTACAATGATTGACATCAGATCTGCTAACCCTGACATTAAAAAAGTTGTGGTTACAGGCAATCTAAAAGTATTTGTAGTTCAGAGTAAATCTGAATGGATTTCGCTGGATGAAGAAGATCGTGATCAGGTATCAATCAAACAGGTTGGCAATACGCTGACTGTAGGTTCATCAGTAAAAAGACCGATCAGCATTACTGTGTATGTGAAAGATATCTACCGTATTGATGCATCACAACAGGCATGTGTGAAAACTATCGGGAAATTTAATGTAAAATACCTTCAGGTGATGCTGAGAGATAATGCGACAGCGCGTATTAAAGCTAATACACTCAGTATCTATACTGTGGTAAATGACCGGGCTGACCTGGAATTATTAGGTAACTCTGAAAAACATATCATCAAAACTCAGGGTACTGCAACAATGAATACAGAAAGATTTGCTGCGCTGGTAACAAACCATGAACAACCAGATACCGAAACAGCAATGATTAAAGATACGGTTGGTAAAAAGGAGTCTACGCTTAAGTAGTAATGGCAGGATAGCTGCCTTTAGCTTTAAAGATCAAACTTGATTCCCTGGGCTAAAGGCAGTGTTTCCGAATAATTTATTGTATTTGTTTGCCTGCGCATATATCCTTTCCAGGCATCTGAGCCACTTTCCCTGCCTCCACCGGTTTCCTTTTCTCCACCAAATGCACCCCCGATTTCTGCTCCTGAAGTACCTATATTGACGTTGGCAATGCCACAGTCCGATCCGGCAGCAGAAAGGAAAAGCTCAGCTTCACGCAGATTGAGCGTCATGATCGCAGAAGATAGCCCCTGGGGTACATCATTCTGCAGTCGGATCGCCTCTTCCAGTGTTGTATACCTTATGAGGTAAAGGATCGGTGCAAATGTTTCTGCCTGTACGATCTGGTAGTGATTCTCCACTTCGGCAACACAGGGTTTGACAAAACATCCGGATTCGTAGCCCTCGCCGGTTAGTACTCCACCTTCCACAACAAAATTTGCTCCTTCGGCTTTTGCCTTTTCAATGGCTTTTATGTAAAGTTCCACGGCATGCTGATCGATCAATGGTCCTACATGATTGTGCTCGTCCAGAGGATTACCTATTCTAAGCTGTGCATAAGCACGAACCAGTTTGTTTTTAAAATCTTCATAGATATCTTCATGGATAATGAGGCGTCGTGTGGATGTGCAGCGCTGACCCGCAGTACCTGCAGCCCCAAATACAGCCCCGATTACGGACATATCGAGATCGGCATCCTTTGAGATGATGATGGCATTATTGCCGCCCAGCTCCAGGATGCTTTTCCCAAAGCGCGAAGCCACCGCCGCTGAAACTATCCGGCCTACCCTCGTAGAGCCAGTAAAGGATACCAGCGGGATACGTTTATCATTACTGATCTGATCACCTATCAATTCCTCGCTGATCAGCAGGGAGCTAATCCCTTCAGGCATCTCATTATTCTTAAGCACTGTAGCAATAATCTTTTGGCAGGCAATTGCGCATAATGCCGTTTTAGAAGAAGGTTTCCAGATGCATACATTGCCACATACCCATGCCAGCGCTGCATTCCAGCTCCATACCGCTACAGGGAAATTAAAAGCGGAGATAATCCCTACAATCCCCAGTGGATGCCACTGCTCGTACATACGGTGCTGAGGGCGTTCAGAATGCATAGCCAGGCCATACAGCTGGCGCGAAAGCCCTACAGCGAAGTCGCATATATCAATCATTTCCTGCACCTCGCCCAAACCTTCCTGCAGGCTTTTTCCCATTTCATAGGATACCAGTGTTCCGAGATCATGTTTGTGCAGACGCAGTGCCTCTCCAAACTGACGGACGACCTCGCCTCTTTTAGGTGCAGGGAGGCTCCGCCAGAAGATTAAAGCTTCCTGAGAATGTTTAATGATATATTCATAATCGGTAAGGTCTGCGAGTTTTACTGAAGCGATCCTTTTGCCATCTGCCGGAGAGAAACTATCTATAGTACCCAGGTTTCCGTGGTCGCCCCAGTTGCTTCCTGTGCTCCAGGCAGGATTATTGTCTGCGATGCCCAGATTTTTCAAAACAGAATTGATATCAGTCTGCATAGTTCAATGGATATTTGGTTTATACAAATCAACAAAAAAAAATGCGAAAGGCTGAAAACAGTGGGCTTCATTTCCTGACCCGAATATTACTGTACTTACCATAAAGTTGCATTATCTTTGTAGTAATTCTAGAAAAGATCCCAGCTACAATAAAAAGATGCCAACAAGGCTAATCAGCCATTCTTAGATAAAATTAATATTATCAGCTTATTAGATGCCAATATGTTTGTATGTTGATAATTATTTAGGTCAGATGCTACATAATACTGTAAACTTATATTGTATTTTAGAAAAGGGAGATGTTCTTTAATTAGTAAATACAATGGAAGAAGAATTTTACTTTGATTTTAGTGATGATGCACAGCGTTCTGTTGAGCGCTACGAGGAGATGTTAAGGAATCAGGATCAGTATTTCTTTGATGCCCAGGCTTTCGAAAATATCATCGACTATTATATCGAAAAGAGTGACCCTGTAAAGGCACTTCAGGTTATAGAATATGCCCTGAACCAGCACCCGTATGCTGCGGTATTTCTAATCAAACAAGCGCAGTTATTTTTTATAACAGATCAGATTGAGCGGGCATTTTTCTCGCTGCAAAAGGCAGAGATGCTGGAAGCTTCAGAATCTGAAATCTATGTACTCCGGGGAAACATTTACAACAGCCTGGAGCGTTATTCGGAAGCTCTGGATAATTTCCAGATCGCCCTTACTTTTGCAGAAACTACGGACGAGATCCTGCTGCAGATTGCCTATGTGTATCAGAATATGCTGGATTACGAAAACGCTATCAAGTATATTAAACAGAGTCTGGAGCAGAATATGGAGAATAAGGATGGTCTGTATGAACTGGCCTTCTGTTATGATATTCTGGATAAACAGGAGGAAAGTATCCAGTTTTATCAGGAGTATATCGATAACGACCCCTATTCATATGCGGCATGGTATAACCTTGCCAACTCTTACCACAAGCTGGATCTTTTTGAAAAAGCAATTGATGCCTATGATTATGCGATTCTGATTAAGGATAATTTTGCCTCAGCTTACTATAATAAAGGCAATGCGCTGGTACAACTGGACCGTTATGCGGAGGCTATTGAGGTTTACAAACAAACCTGGGAGTACGAAAAACCCAATGCAGATACGTACTGTGCTATAGGAGAGTGTTACGAGAAGCTCGAACGTATGGACGAAGCACGTGCTTATTATAAGAAATCTGTAAAGATGGACGGTAAACTGGCAGATGCCTGGTTTGGCATAGGAGTAACGCTAAACTTTGAGGAGCGTTATTTTGAATCGCTCCACTTTTACAAGAAAGCAATAGAGCTGGATGAAGAAAATCCTGACTTCTGGTTTGCAATGGCAGATGCATATTATAAATTGGGGCAGATCGAACAATCTGTTGAAGCGTATTATAAGGTCCTGGAATATAATCCGCTTGATATTGAAGCATGGCTGGATTTCTCCACGGTTTTATATGAGCAGGGGCGTTTGCTGGACGCATCGGAAACGATAGCTGATGGTATAAAAAATAATCCTGATGCTGCGGAACTTTACTACCGTATGGTGGCTTACCTGTTTGCACTGGGACAAAATAATGAAGCCATTGTTTATCTGGAAACAGCATTGGTGACAGATCCTGACAAACACTACATCCTGTTTGAATATCTGCCGCAACTGCAGGATAACAGGGCCATTGTAGAGGTGATCAATAAGTACATCAAGTAAGATACTGACCACAAAAAGGTGACGAAAATCAAAAATATTCTAATGAACAGTCTTGATTTTTTTTATCACCTTTGCAGCAGATATGAATTACCCATTAAATAATATTCCGGAACGTCCGGTTAAACCACGCCAGAGCGGCATTACCATGGTAATGGACAAAGGCCTTAGTTTAAGACAGACAGAAGACTTTATAGATGTTGCTGGCATACATTCAGATATTGTTAAATTAGGTTGGGCCACTTCCTTTGTGACACCAAAACTGAAAGAGAAACTCGATATATACCGCAGTGCGGGTATTCCCACCTACTTTGGAGGAACATTATTCGAAGCTTTTATCATTCGCAACCAGTTTGATGACTACATCCGTGTGCTGGAACAGTATGGAATGGAGTATGCTGAAGTGTCAGATGGTTCTATCGAGATTGAGCACGATCTGAAGTGTGAATATATCAGTAAACTGGCCAAACATGTAACCGTAATATCTGAAGTAGGATCTAAAGACGCAACAAAAATATTTGCGCCATATAAATGGATCAAGCTGATGAACGCTGAGATTGAAGCAGGAGCCTGGAAGGTAATCGCTGAAGCCAGGGAGGGTGGAAATGTAGGTATTTACAGGGGCTCCGGAGAAGTGCGTGAAGGCCTGGTAGATGAAATTCTTACACAGATTCCTGAGGAAACCATTATCTGGGAAGCTCCGCAAAAAGAGCAGCAGGTCTGGTTTATCAAACTGATCGGCAGCAATGTAAACCTGGGTAATATTGCGCCAGCAGAAGTAATTCCATTGGAAACTATCCGTCTGGGACTAAGGGGTGATACTTTTGATTACTTTCTGAACTTAAATAAATAAACGCAGCGGTTAAGGTCATGAGAACATTTGGATTGATAGGCTTCCCGCTGGGACATTCTTTTTCAAAGAAGTTTTTTTCGGAGAAATTTGAGAAAGAGGGCATAGAGGATTGCAGCTACGAGTTGTTTCCTATGGAAAATATTGATTCAATCAATACTTTAACCGCAGACAATGATACCCTGAGGGGATTAAACATTACGATACCTCATAAAGTTAATGTGCTGCCATATCTGAATGAGCTGGACGATGCAGCCCGGACCATAGGTGCGGTAAATTGTATTTCTGTGGAGAAAAAGGATGGCAAAAGATGGCTTAAAGGCCACAATACTGACGCCTTTGGATTCGCAGAATCTCTGAAACCATTTTTAAAGGAACACCATACCAAAGCTCTTATTCTCGGTGACGGTGGTGCTGCGAAGGCAGTGAAATATGTGCTGGACCAGCTGAATATTTCTTACCTTTCTGTGGTAAGATCGGGCTTGCCTGGTGCCATCCTGTACAGCCAGATCACTGAAGAGCTGATGTCTACACATCAGGTTATAATCAATACCACCCCGCTTGGGACTTTTCCAAATGTTGAAGGGGCTCCGGAAATTCCTTATCATTTAATCACAGATCAGCATCTTGCCTACGATCTGGTTTATAATCCTGAATTGACTGAGTTCATGCGCCGCGCAAAAGCTCAGGGAGCTGCGGTGAAGAATGGCCTGGAAATGCTGCAGCTGCAGGCACTCCGTGGCTGGTCTATCTGGAATCCTTAACATATAACGATGATCAAAAACCTGGTATTATTGAGTATGTTACTATTCATATGCAGTGTTTCGGCCTGTAATAATGATAGCTATGTACCCAAGCCAAGAGGTTATTTCAATATCAAGTTTCCGAAAAAGGAATACCTGAACTATGCTGAGGACTGTCCTTTTACTTTTGAATATCCCAGGTATGCAAAGATTGAGGCCGATGAGGAACGTAATGCCGGGAATTGCTGGAATAATCTGAATTTCCCGCAGTTTAATGCGAGGCTTCACCTCACTTATTATGATGTGTCATCGGCCAAGGAATATTACGGATTGGTGGAGGATGCGAGGACACTGGCCTTTAAACATACCGTCAAAGCCAATGCGATCGATCAAAAGCTGATAAATTTTCCCGACCGTAAGGTTTATGGCGTATATTACGCTATCGAAGGGAATACGGCATCTTCAGTTCAGTTTTTTTTAACCGACAGTGCCAAACATTATTTCAGAGGGGCATTGTATTTTAATGAGCGCCCGCAATATGACTCTGTAGCCCCAGTAGTGAGTTTTATAAAGAAGGATATTGAAAGAATGATCGATACCTTTAAGTGGAAAAAATAAATAACAGATCCAAATGATAACAATCCAGCGGTTTACCTTCAATCCTTATCAGGAGAACACCTATGTTTTATATGATGAAACAGGCGAATGTATCATTATTGATCCGGGAATGTATGATGGCAACGAACAAAATATTTTTGCGGGATGGATCAGGGAAAGCGGATTAAAACCCGTGTTGCTGCTGAACACACATTGTCATATTGACCATGTGCTGGGTAATAAATTTGTATTTGATAACTGGGGCTTAAAGCCGCAGTTTCATGAGGGGGAGCTGCAGGTACTGCATGCCGTTGCTGGTTATGCACCGCAGATGGGCATGCGTTATGAGTTGTCACCAGAACCTGAAGTATTTTTAGCAGAAACAGGAACAGTAGTTTTTGGCAACAGTGAACTGGAACTGATTTTTGCACCGGGTCATTCTCCGGCACATCTTTGTTTTTATGCCAGGGAAGATAACTTTTTGATTGGTGGGGATGTCTTGTTTCAAAACAGCATTGGGCGCACAGACCTGCCTGGTGGCAATCACGCACAACTGTTAAACAATATCAGGGAAAAGCTTTTTGTGCTGCCGGACAATGTGGTTGTATATCCGGGACATGGTGGTATCACCAATATCGGGTATGAGAAGCAAAACAATCCTTTTTTAAATTAAGGACCTGTATATTTGAATAAACGACGCACATTTGAACACAGCCCTCTATATTGCCCGCAGGTATCTTTTTGCTAAAAAGTCCACCAATGCTATAAATATTATTTCTACAATATCTGTTTTGGGTGTTTTTGTAGGAAGTGCGGCGCTGATCATCATCCTGTCAGTTTTCAATGGCTTTGAGGAGGTTGTGCTGAAAATGTTCAATACGATAACGCCCCAGCTGGTAATTGCTCCAGCTAAGGGTAAAACATTTGATCCCAATACGGCCTATTTTAAAAAACTCAGTGCCAATCAGTCGATCTATTCCTACACTGAGGTGCTTTCTGAGAATGCGCTGCTCAGGTATCATGACAAGCAGTCGGTTGGGCTGGTAAAGGGGGTAAGTACTTCCTATTTGAAGAACAAAAGCCTGGACAGTATTACCATACAGGGTAAATTTGTGATTCAAAACAGCAGTGGGCCAAGTGCTGTTCTGGGCTCTGCCATACAGAATTACCTGATGGTGAACACCAATGATCCTTTTACCCAACTGCAGGTATTCTCACCGCGTAAGGGTATCACCACAGGATCTGTTAATCCCTCAGATGATTTTGTGGATCTGTATATCCCGGTTTCGGGAATTTTTGAAGTTCAGCAGGATTTTGATAATATCGCGATTGTCCCCCTGAGTTTTGCACGAAAATTATTACAGGAGGATACTAAGATATCATCCATCGAAATCAATCTTCAGAAAGGGATAGATGCTGATAAATTTAAAGAGACTATTGAGGAACAGCTTGGTGCGGGCTTTATCGTAAAGGACAGGATTGAGCAGAACAAGGCATTGTATAATATCCTGGGTACTGAGAAATGGGCTGTTTATATTATCCTGACCTTTATCCTGATTATTGCCATCTTTAATATTATTGGTTCATTAACCATGTTGGTGATAGATAAATTGAAGGATATTGCTATTCTCAGCAGTCTGGGTGCGGGTAAGAGCCTGATCAAAAGAATCTTTCTTTTTGAAGGGATGATGATCACTATGGCAGGCTGTATTTTTGGGTTACTTATAGGATTGGGCTTTTGTCTGATGCAACAGAAATTTGGGTGGATCAAGATGTCGCAGGAAAATCTGCTGATCAGTAATGCCTACCCAATTGGCCTGAAATGGAAAGATTTTTTATTAGTATTTGTTACGGTGAGTATTTTCTCTTTTATGGCATCAGCTTTGTCATCTAATTTGAGCGTTAAGAACATCAATAATTTAAACAAAGATCTTTAACATGAATTCCTTTAAACATACAGCATTATTATTCTCTGCGGTGTCTGTTATTTTTGCTGCCTGTAATCAACCTGAGTCACAAGAGCAAAAGAAGACCACCAGAATAATAAAAGGACTGTATAGCTATGGGCCTGAAATACATTCTTTTACTGATTGTGAAGAGGGCCGGGAATTTTGGGTGGCAGACAGTGCTAAAACGCTTGAACTTGCTTACAGTAAATTCAACTTCGAGAAACCTTATGAGCCAGTCTATATTGAGGCAGAATGTCATGTCATTAAATCTGACAGCATCATGGTATCAGCAGATTTTGATTCTACACTGGTGGTTACCAAATTAATCAGAATTACAAAAGAAATTCCGGACGGTCCCTGCAATCAGTAAGCGCTATTTGGTGACATAAAGATCTTTGGAAATGGCTGGTATGATTGCTCTGTCATGTGCCATTTTGAACATCGTATTGATCGCATTTCTGCCTTCAGTCCCCAGATCAGCAGAATATTGATTCACATAGAGTTCTATGTGCTTGTACATCACTGCTTCGTCCATTTCCTGTGCATGTGCAGAGATAAAATCTATTCCTGATTTCGGATTTTCAAAGGCGAACTCTACAGACTTGCGTATCAGCCTGTTTACCTTCTTTTGTACCTCTTCGTCCAGTTCGCGGTTGATGACGATACCACCCAAAGGGATTGCACAACCGGTAAGTTCTTCCCAGTAACTACCCAGGTCCACCACTTTGTGCAGCCCCTTATCCATATAGGTAAAGCGGTTTTCATGGATAATCAGCCCCAGATCGATCTCATCATTTAACAAGGCATTCTCAATATCAGAAAATACCATGACCTGTTTATTGCGTAAATTGGGAAAAGCGATACCCAGCAGAAAATTCGCAGTGGTCAGTTGTCCGGGGATACCTATTCTCAGGGGAGAATTTTCAATTCTTAATTTTTCACTTGTGATCAGTCCTTCATTTTTACAGATCAGGAGTGGGCCAACACCAAATCCTAAAGCACTGCCGGCATCCAGGAGCGCATATTTGTCTGCCAGGTGTGCAAAGGCATGGAAGCTCAATTTGGTGATATCAAGTTCTGATTTTACCGCTTTTTGGTTTAACGTTTCCACATCATCGAAAGAAACTTCGAATTCCAGTCCCTCGGTATCAATTTTATGATGGATTAGTGCATCAAATATAAATGTATCGTTAGGGCAGGGGGAAAATCCAAGTGAAAGTTTCATGTGGTAAATGTAAGCACTTCGTGAAGGCGGTAGGTTAATGATTTGTCAAAAAGTCAATAGCCCAGTCGTTCAGGTTCTTTATGGCCAAACCTATTTTCCATGACTCACGGTTTCTTTCTTCCACATAGTTGGATATGCTTCGGATCTGCAGACAAGGAAGATCCGAATGTTCACAGGCGTAAAATACCGCTGCGCCTTCCATGCTCTCGGTGGTTGGCTGCAGTCGTTTTTCGATGGCTTTGATGCTGAGTTTATTGCCATGTACTTTATTGACTGTAATGCCACTGACGCAGGGTAAGGTGGCCAGCATTGGCATGCTGACAGCATGTTGAGCTTCATATCTGCTTCTTCCAAACCCCAGGCTGTCTATTGGCAGAAACTCGTCTTTATCTTCGGCACCCAGCTCGGCAAATGTATCGCTTGTGATATTCAGAATGCTGCCCAGAGGGTATTTCCATTCGTAACATCCTGCAATACCCAGATTGAGCACCAGGCTGTATGATGCTGAAAGGTGTTTCCCCAGCGCATAAGCTGTTGCAGTCATCCCGACGCCGGTAATTAGCAGGTCAAATGCCGGAGTTTCAATGAAATTACCCTCAGGCAGTTCGAAATGGCTGCACAAGCCGGATAGCTCGGCTCTTGTTGCTGCTACAATCAATGTCTTCATTTAACGAAGTTACGAGAACAAACCAAAAGCCTTATAAAACTTTCTACTTTAAGCTTTCTGCGTATATTTGCAGTCAATTACTTGAAGAATGATTTATATAACCCGTAAGGAATCTTTTAACGCTGCACATAAACTGGCGAGACCCGACTGGTCAGCGGATCATAATCTGGAGGTCTATGGCAAATGTGCCAATCCTAACTGGCATGGTCATAACTATCAGCTTTTTGTTACCGTAAAAGGTGAAATCAATCCCGAGACGGGCTTTCTGGTGGACCTCAAATGGTTGAAGGTTATTATCAATGAACATATTATTGATAAACTTGATCACAGGAACCTGAACCTGGATGTGGATTTCATGAAGGATAAACTAGCCTCTACAGAAAATCTTGCTGTTGCAATCTGGGAGCAGCTGATACCACATATCAATGCAGGTGGAGCGCAACTGCACTGCATCAAAATTTACGAGACCGAAAATAACTTTGTTGAATATTTCGGTAATTAAACATATCAATGGAAAATCATATACAAGATCCTTTTGATGAGGAGAACGATGGATATATCAAAGTAGACCGTTACAATTCGAGTAAGATTGCGTCTATTTCCAGTCACTATGCTGATATTCTCAGTACACTTGGTGAAGACCCTTCGCGTGAGGGATTGCTGAAGACACCTGAGCGGGTAGCAAAATCACTACAGTACCTTACCCATGGTTACGACCTTGACCCGGCAGAGATCCTTCGGTCGGCGATGTTCAAAGAGGACTATAGCCAGATGGTGGTCGTTAAAGATATAGAAGTATATTCTATGTGTGAGCACCACATGCTTCCTTTTTTTGGGAAAGCGCACGTAGCATATATCCCTAACGGACATATTGTAGGCTTGAGTAAAATCCCGCGTGTAGTGGATGCATTTGCAAGAAGGTTACAGGTGCAGGAGCGTCTGACGAATGAAATCAGGGATTGTATCCAGGAAACTTTACAGCCTGCGGGTGTAGCAGTGGTCATCGAATGTCAGCATTTGTGTATGGCAATGAGGGGCATACAGAAGCAAAACTCAGTAACTACCACCTCTGCCTTTACAGGTGGATTTGCAAGTGATAAAACCAGGGCCGAGTTTTTGAGGTTGATTACTGCAAAACTGCATTAGCACTAAATATTTAATACTAATACTGGTTCTCCGGAGCCTTTTATAATTATAGACGAAGACTAATGAACCCGACATGATTCAAATAATTATTAAAGCCTAAGGCAATAATTATTTGAATCATCGAAGGCTCCATCTGACATATAAAACAATATTTAATAGATGAAAGCATATTTATTTCCTGGACAAGGAGCACAATTTTCTGGCATGGGCAAGGAGCTTTACGAAAGCGAAATCGCCAGAGAGCTATTTGAAAAAGCAAATGATATTATAGGTTTCCGTATCAGTGATATCATGTTTTCTGGTACTGAAGAAGAACTTAAACAAACAAAAGTTACACAGCCCGCAGTATTCCTGCATTCTGTAATCCTTGCAAAATCTTTAGGTAACGATTTTAAGCCTGATATGGTTGCAGGACACTCTTTGGGTGAATTTTCTGCTCTTGTTGCCGCCTCTGCTATCTCTTTTGAGGACGGCTTGAAATTGGTTATTGCCAGAGCTAACGCAATGCAAAAAGCTTGTGAATTACAGCCTTCAACGATGGCAGCAATTCTTGGACTGGCGGATGATGTAGTGGAAAAGATTTGCGAGGAAATAGATGAAGTGGTAGTTGCGGCAAACTACAACTGCCCGGGCCAGCTGGTGATTTCAGGAAGCATTGCAGGCGTGGATATTGCCTGTGCAAAACTGACTGAAGCAGGAGCTAAAAGAGCGCTGAAGTTAAATGTTGGAGGTGCTTTCCATTCGCCTTTGATGGAGCCAGCAAGGATCGAATTGAAGGATGCGATTGAAAATACTACAATTTTGCCTCCTGTATGTCCGATTTATCAGAATGTTGACCCTATTCCACAGACAGATCCTGAAAAAATTAAGTTTAACCTGATTACGCAGCTTACAGGTGCTGTACGCTGGACCCAGACGGTAGAACGCATGCTGGCCGATGGTGCTGATGAATTTATCGAAGTAGGTCCGGGTAATGTTCTGCAGGGGCTGGTTAAAAAAGTAAACCGGGCTGTGCAGACCAGTTCAGCAGCGGTTCCAGTTTAATTTTAATTTTTATTAATTATATCCGGTGTGAGTATTGGGGCTAAAATCAGATTTCTATTATTGATCCTGGGGGCATGCTGCATCGCTACAGCAATATCTTTAAAGCACTCCATAACCAATAAGGACCTTTTACAGCACGAGGCTGAGACTCTTCAGGAAAACCTGGCCTCAAATGAACGGATAGTATATAGTTATCTTGCAGACGGGCAGAAGGTAGAACATGCGAAGCAGTTCCATCTGAACGAAGTTTATGCATTAAATTTTATCAATAACTACAGAGTTAAAGGAATCAATGTACTGACCTATGAAAATTCGGTATTACGATTCTGGAGCTCCTATAAAGCCATACCATCAGATCCTTCCAAGATAAAGGAAGGATCTTCTTTTATCCAGTTTCCCAACGGCTGGTATGAAGTGATAAAGAAAACACAGGGAAATTATTCGATTATCTTCCTGATTGATGTAAAAAACCAGTATAGTATTCAGAACAGGTATCTCAATAATGGAATTGTAAAGACGTTGTCTACAGACAATTCTCTTGTGCTGGCTTCTTTTATGGACGAGGAGGTGTTTGGGATTACCAATCTGGATGGCAAGCTGCTTTTTGAGGTAAAACTTAACCCGAATTATACTCAGGGCATCTATGCCGCGATACAGGTCTGGTTATGGGTAGTAGGCTTGTTTTGCTTTGCCTTATTTACCAATTCCTGCTGTGCATGGCTGGTAAAAAAGGGACATTTGATCAAGGCTGTCTTACTGCTGGCCTTGTTTTTTCTGGCGATAAGAATCACAGACCTGCAGTATGGCTGGTTCAATCACCAGTTTAACCTCGCAATCTTTAGTCCTTCTATCTACGCAGAGAGTTTCTTCTTACCTTCTCTGGGAGATTTTTTGCTCAATGTACTGGCTTTAACATGGGTTGTTTTATTTATTTATACCTACAGGGAAAGATTCAGGTTTCCACGCTGGATTTCTGAGAGCAGGCCAATTGGCTTAGCGTTCCATCTGATTGCCATTTTACTTTTTTCGGGGATTGCGTTCCTGATCAATTCCGTGTTTTTTGGGTTGATCTATAATTCCAAAATCAACTTTGATATTACAAATATCATTAACCTTAGCTGGCTGAGCTGGGTATGTATCGTTATCCTCTGCCTGGTCTGGTTTAACGTATATCTGATTGCCAGCATCGTCATTGAACTGACGAAACAACTGGAGGTAAGCCATAAAGAACGTTTGGTGCTGTTTTTTGGGATGTTTGCATTGTATTTCATGTTTATGATGAGCACAGCTTTTACGGTGTTTTTTATCGCATATGCGCTGTTCCTCTTTATCATTTCATACAATATTTATATTCAGCGTAATAAATTCTCTATCGGGGTTTTTGCAGCGATGTTCTTTTGCCTGGCATTCATCTCTTCGATAAAATATCTCAAGTTTAATGATATCAAGGAGCGCAGTAACAGATATGTGATCGCTAAAAAGCTACAATCTTCTGATGATCCAAAAGTGCTCAACTCTATCGAGAGTCTGGGTACCGGAATCTCCAATGACCTGTTTATTGCAGACTATTTTAAAAGCCCAAAATCCAACAGGCACCTTGCCCTGCAGAATTATATTACAAAGACCTTCTTAGATGGCTACCTCTCTCCCTTTGAACATAACTTTTATGAGTTCAATGTCAAAGATTCTGTACAGAACCAGAATGGAGACAACTCACTTGAACATTATCAGAATTTGGTACGCTCAGGCTCGGTAAAGATTTCTAATTACTTTTACCGCCTGAACGATACATTTGGCTATCAGAACTATTTTGGCATCGTTCCGATATTTGACGACAGCCATATCCTCGGGACGCTGGTTGTAGAGCTGAAATCCCAGCAGTACAATTACAGCAGTCAGTTCCCTGAACTGCTGATTGACGGGAAACTGAAAAGTGAGGATGATTACAGCAATTACTCCTTTGCCTTTTACAACAACAATAAACTCATCAAACAATCCGGCAAATACACATACAAACTGGCCAATAATGAGTTTAAAGGAAAATTTGGTGAGCCTGTCTTTTTAAACGAGCCCAAAGCAGGATATAGCCATCTGATATATACCGCAAGCAATTCCAAGATCATTGTGATCAGTAAGGAGAAGGTAACCTATATAGTCAGATTAGCGGCATTATCATTCTTCTTTCTGGTATTCATTTTGTTTTCTGCGGCACTCTATGTAGTGATCTGGTTGTTAAAAAATATTGACGAAAGCTGGGGAGGCTGGTTTAACATCAACAGATCATTGATGATCAACGCTAATAAGATCCTTTACAAGACAAGGATACAATTCTCCATCGTGTTATCTGTAGTAGCAACCCTGCTGATCGTGGGATGGTCAACTTTCTTCTACATCAGGGATGAATACAGAAAACAGCAGGAGGATTTTATCCGCGAAAGGATCAGAAAGGTGCAGCTTTCTTATGAAAGACAAATTTTTGCTACAGGTATTCCCAAGAATACAGATCAGGCCATCATGAACTTTAATCAGTTTGCAGATATTAACTCTGCCTATCTGAACCTGTTTGACGTCAATGGAAACCTCCTGTTCACGTCTTTACCCAAACTCTATGATTATGGTATTGTGGGGGCAAAAATGGGGGCCAAGGCAATGATTTACCTGAAGCTGCTGCAGCGTTCAGAATATACGAATCCAACAGAAGCCTTAGGGGACTTTACTTACTCGGCCGCCTATGCACCCATCCGGAATGCACAGAACCAGACCGTAGCTTATATCGGCCTTCCTTATTATGGAAACGAAGCGGATTATCAATCTAAAATTGGCTTGTTTATCAATACACTGATCAATATCTATGCGCTGGTATTTGTGGCTATCGGAGTCCTTGCGGTTTTCCTGGCGAACCAGATCACCAGTCCGCTGACATTTATCCAGGAAAGCATCAGAAAGACGAAGCTGGGACAAAAAAACCAGCCGATCGTATGGTCGAGGCATGATGAGATCGGCTCCCTGATCAAAGAGTACAATAAAATGATCTCTGCCCTGGAGGATAGTGCCGTAAAGCTGGCAAAATCTGAACGGGAGAGCGCCTGGAGGGAAATGGCTAAACAGGTAGCACATGAGATTAAAAACCCACTGACGCCTTTGAAACTTGGTGTACAGCTACTGGAGAAGTCATGGAAAGAGAAGGATCCAAATTTTGAGCTTAAATTTGAACGTTTTTACAAATCTTTCGTGGAACAGATTGACAGTTTAGCCACCATTGCTTCAGAATTTTCCAACTTCGCAAAGATGCCTGATACCAAGCTGGAGCAGTTACTGCTGGTGCCTATTATTGAGCAGAGCAGGAATGTGTTTGTGAATACCTCTGGTGCGGAAATCTATATTTCTAACCTCAGCAATAAAGAAACCCTTATTCTTGGCGATAAAGATCAGCTGTTGCGTTCATTTAACAATCTGCTAAAGAATGCTATTGAAGCTACTTCCGGCAAAGAAAAATGTTTGGTATATGTGAAAATCACGAACGATACCGACTTTGTCTTTGTGGAAGTGGAAGATAATGGCAAAGGCATTGATCTGGATCTGCAGGAAAAAATCTTTGTACCTAATTTTACCACCAAATCTTCTGGTACGGGGCTAGGGCTTGCCTTTGTTAAACAGGCAGTAGAGAATGCCGGAGGATCGATCAATTTCAAATCCTCCGCAGAGACAGGTACTGTATTCTACCTGAGTTTTCCTTTAGTGTAGCAAGCCAGTTGCTGTTACTTATTTCAGGTCCAGTGCGGCTTTACCCATGGTAAATCCGTTTGCATAGAGAATCACTGAATAAGTACCTTTAATAAAAGGTTTTGGGTTCACCCATTCCATATTATAGGTCGTATCATCATTGTTGTATGAAATACTGATCATCTCACTATACTGCATTTCCTGTCCGTCGGCCTCAAACATATTTGTTTCATTGGCGATCAGGTTTCCTGCAGGATCAAAAATACGGATGTAGATTTTATGGTAATCTTTCTCGGCCAGCTGATTGGGAATAATACTGAAGTAGGTAGTCAATTTTTGTGCTCCGGAAGCTTTTGATACCTCTACATTCTTGCCGCTGTTTTTCACTTTATAAGCTACGAGACGTACGTTAAATGCTTTGAGGGCTGCGCCGCTCTTTACCTTTGCCGCCAGTTCAGAATTTTTCTTTTCCAGGTCGCTCGCTATGGCTTTCACAGAATTAACTGAGGTAGTAAGGCTATCCCTTTCCGATTTCAGATAGGTGTTTTCTTTTTCTAAATGACCGATATCTTCTTTATAGCCAGACAAGAACGCTTTAAGTTTCTTGAGCTCATCTTGGGCTGCGGCGAGTTCAGCCTCGGTAACTTCTCCTTTTTGTAAAGCTCTTTTCAGTTCAGCAATCTTTTTTCTGGCCTGCTTTTGCTCATTCTGAAGTTTTTCCGTCAGCGCGACGTTCATCAGGTTCACCTTATCAAACTCCACTTCAATCTTTTCCACTTCCAGCTTTAATCTGTCTTTTTCAGTATTGGTGGTGACAAAACGTTCTTTTTCGTGTTTGTCCCTAAAAAAAAGAAAAGCATTAGTTCCCAATAATGCTAAGATAACGACGATGAGAAAATAAATTTTATTGCGGTCTCCCTTGTTAACAGGATCTTTTTGGTCTGACATTTGAATCAAAAAATTGAGGTCTTTATGCTTTGTTTATTTGTGCTTACCTATGTATTAAAAAGAACGAACATAGGATAAATTATATAATTCGTGGTAAAAAAATCTAAAAATTGTATAAGACCTTTAAAAAAAAATCGTTTACTTGCTGATGTTGAGAGCTGCTGTTCGCCAGTAATTCCCCATTTTGAGTTAAACTGTACACTACCAAAAACAAGTATAATGCTGAAAAAGATTGTTTTTACAATTTTCACAACTTTAATTACCCCCTACATCTTAATTGCACAGATACCAACAAAAATTGCTCCAAAAAGGGAGTTTAGAGGCGTATGGGTAGCCACTGTAGAGAATATCGACTGGCCTTCAAAAGCCGGTTTAAGTATAGACCAGCAAAAGCAGGAGCTGATTGGCCTGATGGAGCAACACAAGCGCACTGGTATGAATGCGATCATCCTGCAGGTACGCCCTACAGCTGATGCTTTTTACAGGAAATCACGTGAACCCTGGAGCCAATGGCTGATGGGAAAACAGGGGCTTGCTCCTGCACCAGGATATGACCCGCTGGAATTTGCCATAAAAGAAGCGCATTCCCGTGGGATGGAACTTCATGCCTGGTTCAATCCTTATCGTGCGTCCATGTCTGCTAATTCTTACGCCAGCGAAGACCACATGACGCGCAAAAGACCAGATCTTTTCTTTACTTACGGAGGAAAAAAACAGTTTGACCCTGGGATGCCTGAGGTAAGGGAATATATTGTGCAGGTGATCCTGGATGTTGTAAAAGGCTATGATGTAGACGGTATCCATTTCGATGATTACTTCTACCCATATCCAATTGAAGGCCAGCGTATCAATGACGGCGCTACTTTCAGTAAATATTCAAACGGCTTTACTGATATCAAAGACTGGAGAAGAAACAATGTGGACCTGCTGATCAAACAGCTGGATGATAGCATCCACCATTATAAGAAATATGTGAAGTTCGGAATCAGTCCCTTTGGAATCTGGAAAAACAGTAAGGAAGATACGCTGGGCTCTGCCACACACGGTCTTTCCAATTATCATGAGCTGTATGCAGATTCGAGAAAGTGGATTAAAGAGGGCTGGGTAGATTACATCAATCCACAAATCTATTTTAGTTTCACCAGGAGAGCTGCCCCCTTTGCTACGCTTGTAGACTGGTGGAGCAATAATACCTATGGCAGACATTTATATATCGGTCAGGCCGCCTATCTGGTCAACCAGCGTATGGAAGCTGCATGGAGAAATCCACAGGAAATTCCCAATCAGATCAGATATATCCGGTCCAATAACCGGGTGCAGGGTAGTATATTTTTTAGTTCAAAGTCACTGTCTACAGTGGCGAGGGGCACAGCAGATTCACTGCGAAACAATTTGTACAAATATCCTGCACTGCCACCGCAAATGCCCTGGTTGGATGAAGTGGTACCAAACGCTCCCCAGACGTTTACTGCTGAAGCCACTGCAACAGGTGTACAGCTAAAATGGACAGCACCGCTGAAAGCCGAGGATGGAGAAACAGCTTCGGGATACGTGATCTACCGTTTTAATGAGGGTGAAAAACCTGAGATACTTGATCCTTCAAAGATTATCAGAATAAGTTTTGAAGATTTTACCTTTTTTATGGATACAAATGTTGAAAAAGGAAAGAGGTATAACTACCTGATCACTGCACTGGACCGGCTGAAGAATGAGAGTGGGCCAAGTGGTCCGGTTGGAGTCGAAGTTTTGTAGTTTCCTAATAATCAGTAAGGTATTATAAATACCCCCGGTATTGGCGATGTTTGTGCAATACGCGTTCCTATATTTTTGCATACAAATAATTTCAAATTGTATTAAAAAATATAAGAAACATGGATTCGCAGATTAAAAACACTACTCCCACTTTATTGTCTCATTACGATTATATAATCATTGGTGCCGGTTCCGCAGGTTGTGTGATTGCTCGCCGCCTGATAGATCATACAGATGCCTCTGTGCTGCTTCTGGAAGCTGGCGGACCAAATGCAGGTATAGAAACCATCAGCAACCCAACCCAATGGGTTCAGAATATGGGAACTGAATATGACCATCTCTATAATTTTGAACCAACACCCGCTATCAATAACAGAATCATCCCTATTCCACGTGGAAAAGTACTTGGTGGTTCAGGAAGTATTAACGGATTAGTATGGACCCGTGGGCACAGGGCCGATTATGATGGCTGGGCCGCTGCCGGAAACGTAGGTTGGGATTACAAATCTGTACTCCCGTTATTTAAAAAAATTGAAGATTGGGAAGGCGGGGAGACTGATTTTCACGGTGCCGGTGGGCCAATTGGCATTGGAAACGCCAAAAATCTCCATTTGTCTTCTATAGCTCTGATAGAAGCAGGTCGTACGTACGGTATGCCAGTTTTTGAGGATGCCAATGGTCCTGAACCCGAAGGTGTAGGGCCGATGACATTAAACGTGAAGGACGGTGTGCGTCAAAGTCCAACAGAATATTTGAAACCTGTAATAGGTAATCAGCGACTTACGGTACTGACGCATGCAAAGGTATTAAAGCTACATCTGAATGGTACCCATTGTACAGGAATAGAATTAGACTGGCAGGGGGCCATCCATACTGTTACAGCGGAGAAGGAAGTAATCTTGTCCGCAGGGGCTATCGATTCACCGCGAGTACTGATGTTATCCGGTATTGGCGATGCTGATGAACTGAAGCAGTTAGGCATCGACCCACAGATCAGCCTGCCAGGTGTAGGTAAGAATCTGCAGGATCACATTTTGCTGGCAGGCATGTGTTATGAGACTTTTGAACCACTGGGGAGCCCGAACAATAATCTTTGCGGCAGTCAGGCATACTGGAAGAGTAATCAACAGCTCAGTGTTCCCGACCTGATGTTTTTACCTATACACGCACCATTTCTAAGTGCTGAGATTGTGCAAAAATATCCTGTTCCGGAAAATTATTTTTGTCTGGTTCCGGGACTGGTGCAGCCAAAGAGCAGAGGTTATGTGAAAATGAAAACGGCACGCTATGATGGCCCTCTGGAAATACAGCCAAATTACATTACTGATCCAGCAGACCTTGAAGCTCTGGTAAGATCAGTAGAAATTGGTCTTGAGCTCGCTGATCAGCCCGTTTTCAAAAGTTTAATCAAGAGACTGGCGGCGCCTCTTTCCCTGAAAAACAGAAATGAAATTGTAGCTTTCGTACGTGATGCGGTATCCTCGTACTACCACCCTGTAGGCAGTTGTGCAATGGGTTCAGGTCCTGAAGCCGTAGTAGACAGTAAGCTGCGGGTCCATGGTGTTACAGGATTGAGAGTTGCCGATGCTTCTATAATGCCATCTATCACATCTGCCAATACCAATGCAACCTCGATGATGATTGGTGAGTTTGCTTCAAAAGAGATAATTGAAAACCTTTAATAGTGTCGTTTAATAAAAAAGCCGTCTCCCCGGGAGACGGCTTTTTTATTGGCTATTTCTGTGGCATGAGTACCAAACGGATATAGTTGTCCCCATTCAGGAACCGCTGTGCAGCTGCTTTAGTGGATTCAACTGATACCGCATCAATACGTTTTTTATCGCCCAGCAACTGGTTGAGATCGTCCCCATACTTGAGCCGCGTAGTCAGGTAACTGAGCCAGTAACCGTTATTACGTAGGTTCAGTTCTGTCTGCCGCTGTTCTTCGGATTTGAACTTGGAAATATCATCCGCAGTTGCACCATTGGTTTTGATGTCCCTGACTTCTTCCATTGCAGCTGCAATCAGCTTTTCTACATTGGCTGTAGCACAGCTGAATGAAATGGTATAGTAATAATGTGAGTTCGGGAATTTGCTCACGCTGAGTCTAACTGAGGGGCTGTATACACCACTTTCTTTTTCCCTGAGTCTTTCCAGAATTTTGTTCTCCAATGCGGTACTTAATGCTTCGAGCTGGACGTTGTTCCCTGCAGTGTAATCATAGTCCCCATGAATATACAATTGTACACTGGCCTTATCTTCGAGCCCTTTGTAAACGGTTTTGCTAACCAGGCCCTTTGGAGGGTTAGCTCCGAGATCCACAAAGTTCTGTTTTTTACCAAGTGAAGGCAGGCTGGCTATATAGGTCTCTACCAGAGGTCTGATTGTTGCCAGGTCAAAATTGCCCACAAACACAAAAGTTTGTTCGCCAAGATCGGCGAAGCGTTCTTTGTAGAAAGCAAAAGCCTTATCAAGTGATACCTTATCCACATCAGCCAATGTATTTGGCATATTCCTTTTGTTATAGGAAGAAAGGACAGCCTGTACGGTATCTGCGAAAACACTTGCCGGATTGGCATTTTTATTCTCGAGAGTCACTTTGTAATCACTGATATATTTATTGTAGATCTCGCTGTCTTTTCTTGGGGAGTTAGCATAGGCATACACCATTTGGAATGCCGTTTCGATATCCTTAGGCGAAGAAGAACCGGAAAATCCCTGGTAGAGCTCATCGATGTAGGATTCTGCCCTGCCGGTATTACCTGCGAGCAACTTATTCAGCTGGGAGGGATTAAAATCTCCTACACCACTTTGCTGGATGATGCCGGAGAAGTCGGCCGACTGATAATCGTCCGGATTGGCCAGGGAAGTTCCGCCTCTGCCAAAAGAGCTGAAAGCGATCTGATCATTCTTAAAATCTGTAGGTTTAAGGATCACTTTGATTCCATTGCTCAGTGTCCACTCCGTAACGTCGATATCTGCATATTTCTTTTCTGCAGTTATTTTACCTGCGACAGGTTTGTTTGTGAGTAGTGGTTTATTAACTGCATCATCAACATAGGCTGTAATGTTTTTTCCGGCATTGTTAAATGCCGCCAGCAATGCTGTTTGTGTTGGGAGGTTAGCTTTCTCTTTTTCAGGAGCCTGTACGATCAGAATCTGATTTTCGGGTGTAAGCAAAGTTTTAGCAAGGATATTAACCTGGGACAGGGTAATAGCAGTCAGGCTTTTCTTTGTTTCGGCATAGCTAAAATCAATGGATCCCATTGGAGAACCAGTGAGGAAATTGTTGAGGTATTGCTGTACAAAGGAGGCAGATGCAGTTTTGTCTTTCTCCTTCAGTTTCTTTTCGTTACCCGCTTCAATGTTCCTTTTTACGACATCCAGTTCAGATTGTACAAAGCCAAATTTTACTACTCTTTCGGTTTCTGCAACGGCAGCAGTGATAGCACTCTCCAGATCTTTACCCGATTTCGCTGCCACCACCGTCTGAAACGCTTCCAGATTAGGAATAATTCCACCCTGGAAAGGTCCGTAAGCACTTTGGGCAAACAGGAACGGCGCATTTCCTTTTTGCAGGATTTCCTGGAAGCGGGCAGAGATCATTGCGTTGATCATGCTGTACATCAGACTCTTTTGCAGGTCGGCCGTAGTTTTTGTGACAGTGCCATGGTGTTTATAAATAGCCAGGGCGATATTGTACTGCTGTTCAGGGTCAGTAATGATTTTTACCAGTGGCTCCTTATTGTCGGGCAGGCTGTATTTAACCCTTTCCTTTTCTTTCAGCGGATTTTTGAGATCTGAGAAGTTTGCAATGATCAGCTTCTCAACTTCAGCGACATCAAAATCGCCCACGGCAATTACGGCTTGCAGGTCGGGCCTGTACCAGTCGGCATAAAAGTTTTTGATCTTATCGTGCGTAAACGTTTTTAGTAAGTCTGTCTTGCCGATAGGGATGCGGTTTGCATATCTGGAATCTTTGAGCAGTACCGGCAGGAGTTGTTTTGTCATCCTTTCCTGTGCATTTTTTCCGCGCTGACGATCTTCTTCGATAATCACACCACGTTCCCTGTCTATTTCTTCTCCAGCCATTGAAATGCGTCCGGCCCAATTGGAGAGGATTTTAAATCCTGTTCTAAACACCTCTGCACTGTCTGTAGGGATAGGCAGCTGATAAACGGTCTGGTCAAATCCTGTATAAGCATTGAGATCGGCACCAAAGCGTACTCCTGCTTTCTGCAAATAATTGATGATATCATTCTTCGGGAAATCCCGTGTTCCGTTGAAGGCCATATGCTCAGTAAAATGTGCCAGTCCCTGCTGGTCGTCATTTTCCATCAGAGAGCCGATACGGTTTGCGAGATAGAGCTCGGCCCTTTTTTTAGGTTCGGTATTTTTCCTGATGTAGTAGGTAAGACCGTTGGGCAGTTTTCCAATCTTAACTTCTGGGTCTGTAGGAATAGTTCTTCCTGCAGTTACCGGTGCAGACTGCTTAGGTTTGAGAGGCTTTTTTTGCGCTGATACTGGTGTACTGACTGCGAGGCATACGGCGATACCCAGTAAGGCAAAATTAGTTTTTTTAATCATGAGCTAGTTGATAGGTTGTTTGGTATAGATTTAATCGGGATGGTTTTGAAGGTTGGTAGCTGGTAAATATAAGAAGTACGATTGATCTGCTGTTTTTTTTATATTTTTGTAATAAAGAATTTATATATGGCAAGTTTTACATTCACTCCCGAAACGGCGCAACGCGTTAAGATCAAAGTTTTGAGAAAATACAGGGAGTTAGCTAAGGAGAATTTGAATTTTGCGCCTGGCAATGAAGATCAATTGGTAGATCAGTTGACGCAACTGCTAAAGAGGGATGTCAGATACGTGGAATTCACGATCAACAAGGCACTTGCCGACCCTGCCGGAAACAGGCTATAAAAATCGGTTTCATCCCCGTTTACTAATTGCATGCTCATGAATAAAAATAAGTTTGCACTGCTGATTGCAACTGTTGCAATAGCCTCTTTTACATGGTCTTTTAAGGAAGACCTTTTTCTGGTTTCCAAAAACCTGGATATTTTTGCATCACTTTACAAAGAGATCAGCATCAATTATGTAGATGAGACTGACCCGGCAGATCTGATGAAAAGCGGGATTGATGCTATGCTGGAGACACTAGATCCCTATACGGTCTATGTTCCCGAATCTGAGGTAGAAGATTTCAAACTTAAATATGTGAGTACGCAGTTCGGAGGAATAGGTGTATCCACGGTATTCATTGAGGGGAAACTCTTCGTGAATGAAGTTACCGAGGGTTATCCGGCCTTTAAACAAGGGATGCTGGCGGGCGACCAGATCATGAAGATCAATGGTACGGAAATCAAAGGTAAAGACCGTCTTCAGGTAAGTGCACTGTTACGCGGTCCAAGGGGCTCGGCCATTGACCTGCTGCTGCTGCGTGAAGGATCATTACTCCAGAAACAACTGGTCCGCGATGAGATCAGACAGCCTAATGTGACCTATTCTGGGATGTTAGGAGATGTGGCTTATATCCGCCTGGATAAATTCCTGGAGAACTCTGCCCAGGAAGTGCAGAATGCTGCAGTAGAATTAAACAAACTCCACCCTAGGGGAATGATCCTGGACCTGCGTTATAATGGGGGAGGGATCCTGCAGGAAGCTGTAAAAATTGTGAACCTTTTTGTGAACAAGGATATGCTTATCGTCACCCAAAAGGGGCGTAATCCTGAAAAGACCATCAACTACAAGACCAATGCCCTGCCATTTCTGCCGGATTTACCGTTAACAGTTCTGATCAACGGATCATCGGCTTCGGCTTCAGAAATTGTAGCCGGGGCACTGCAGGACCTGGACAGGGCGGTGATTGTTGGTCAGCGCAGTTATGGAAAAGGCTTGGTACAGCAAACATTTAATCTGCCTTATAACAGTCTTGTAAAAATTACTGTTGCTAAATACTTCACACCTTCAGGCAGGTGTATCCAGGCTATCGACTATTCGCAAAAAAGTGCCGCCGGTAAAAGTGGCAGGATAGCCGATTCACTGATTGCAAAATTCAATACCAGGACGGGCAGAAGTGTGTATGATGGAAATGGAATCTATCCTGATGTAGTGCTGGGTGCCAGTAAATTGAGTCCGGTGACAATATCTCTGATCAGCAAAAGCATGTTCTTTGACTTTGCAAACGCCTATAAGAAAAGTCATCCCGTGATTGCTCCGGCAGCAGAGTTTAAGTTAAGTGATGAGGATTATACGGCATTTACCAACTCACTCGAAGGGAAGGACTATGCTTATGTATCCAATACGGAGAAATTATTGAATGACCTGAGATCCGAAGCAGAGAAAGAACAAAAGCTACCGGAAGTGAAAGCGGACCTGGACGATTTAAAGGCAAAGATGCTGGTTGCTAGGAAAACAGATCTGATCACGCATAAACCGGAGATCAAAAGAATACTGGAAAGCCAGATCGTGAGCAGGTACTATTTTGAGAAAGGTAGAATAATGCAAGCATTCCAGTATGATAAAGAGCTGGAGGCAGCAAAATCAGTGCTGGCGAGCTCCACTAAAATGCTTGCAATATTAAAAGGTGAGGGTGCTTATAAAACTATCGGCGATCCTGCAAAAACGCTCACAGACGCCGATAATAATTAAGTTCCGTGTAATTTCACAACCAGGCCGTCCATATCATGGCTCAGCTGTAACTGGCAGGCGAGTCTGGAGTTTGGCAAAAGATCCGGTAAGGTATCCAGCATCGCATATTCATCGTCTGTCATCTCCTTTAACTTCTCTTCACCTTCCAAAACATCTACGCAGCAGGTGGCACAAAGGGCCATTCCGCCACAGGTTGCCAGGATATCATATTCACAGGCTTTGAGGTACTCCATCAGGCTTAAACCCATATCCACAGGCGCTTCCAGAGCTGTTAGACTACCATCTGGATTCTGAACGTGTACGGTAATATTATTTTCTTCCATTATTAAAATTCTGCTACTCCATTAACAGTTGTATATTTCATGGTGTATTTAACACCAGGGTTCATATACTGGTAAGCACTATGGCTCATCAATGCTGCCTCATGGAATCCACAAAGGATTAGTTTGAGTTTGTTTGTATAAGTGTTGATATCGCCGATAGCATAGATACCCGGGATATTTGTAGAATAATCATCAGTGTTTACTTCAATAGCGCTTTTGCTGATGTTCAGGTTCCAGGCTTCGATAGGTCCTAACTTAGGGCTCAATCCAAAAAGAGGGATCAGGTGGTCTGATTCTACATTGGTAACTTCAAGCGTTTTGTTATGAACGATCTCTACGCTTTCCAGTTTTCCTTCTCCTGAAACTGATTTAAGGTTGCTGTTCAGGATGAGGTTGATCTTTCCGCTTTCTGCAAGTTCCATCACTTTGTTTACTGAATCCGGTGCACCACGGAAGCTTTCGCTGCGGTGTACAAGCGTAAGCTCATCAACAACGTCTGCAAGGAATATCGTCCAGTCAAGGGCCGAGTCACCACCGCCGGCAATCACCATTTTCTGTCCTCTGTATTTCTCAGGATCAAGGATCATATAGTTTACACCGCGACCATTTTCAAATTGCTCCAATCCTTCAACTGCAGGTTTACGTGGCTCAAAGCAGCCCAATCCACCAGCAATTACCACGACTTTAGATTCGATGACAGTACCCATGTTGGTTGTAAGTACGAAATCTGCTTCTCCACGTTTTTCCAGACTCTCGATTCTTTCTCCAAGAGTAAATCCAGGATGAAAAGGTTTAGCTTGTTCCAGCAGGTTATCTACCAGTTCCTGAGCCAGAACACTTGGATAACCAGGGATATCATAAATAGGTTTCTTCGGATATATCTCAGACAGCTGACCGCCAATCTGGGGTAGATAATCAATTAAATGACAACGCATTTTCAATAAACCTGCTTCAAAAATAGCAAACAACCCTACGGGTCCGGCGCCTATAACGGCTATATCTGTAGAAATCATGTATTTAAATTTGACGCGAATTTACAAAAATAGTTTGTAATGGTTCTGAATTGTATAGAAATGGTTCAAATTTTAGTTAATTCTGACAATATATACCGACATAATAGTCTTTATGCCCCTCTTAAGCACTTTTGACATATTTGCTATGAAAGTCATTTTTGGGTACAATTGATCAAATGGTTGCCTATATTTGAGCTATTGATGACAAAGAACATATATTTTGCTTCGGATTTCCACCTGGGATCTCCAAATCATGAACAGAGCCGCATTCGTGAAGACCGTGTAGTACGATGGTTAAATGAGATAGAACCGACCTGCTCGGAATTATTTCTGATGGGGGATATCTTTGATTTCTGGTTTGAGTACAAGACAGTGATCCCTAAGGGATTTATCCGTTTGCAAGGAAAACTGGCAGCGATGTCGGATGCCGGTATCAAGCTTTATTTCTTCAAGGGCAACCATGACATGTGGGTTGAAGATTACTTTGTCAAGGAGATGGGTATGCAGATTGTCAGTGATGAACTGGTGATCCATCGTGGCGGAAAGAGTTTCTATCTGCATCATGGTGACGGGCTTGGACCCGGGGATGGCAATTACAGGATATTAAGAAAGATCTTCAGAAACCCTGTATGCCGATGGCTGTTTTCAATGCTGCCGCCAAGAATAGGACTTGGGATTGCAACCGGCTGGTCTGTGAAAAGCAGAAACGTGAATATTAAGGTTGAGGAGCCTTTTCTGGGAGAAAAGGAGGAATGGCTGGCTATACATTCAAAGGAGGTGTTGGCAAAGCAGCATTATGATTACTTTATATATGGTCACCGCCACCTGCCAATGATCATCGACCTCGGAGATCACAGCTTTTATTACAACACCGGAGACTGGTTTAACTATAATTCATATGTGGTTTTCGATGGGGAAGAGTTGAGCTTGAAGTACTTTGAAAAGAGTGACAGCTAAGCTATCCGTAAAAACAAATATAAAATTCTATTAAAAAGCTTATTTTTGTAATCCCATTTAATAACGGGTGCTTCGTTGTATTTTGATGCTATGCATATCCGTTATTAATTATGTTCAATAAACGATTATGTTAGAGAAATTAGAAGCCATAAAAATCCGCTGGGAAGATGTGGAAGAACAATTGAGTAATCCCGATACCATGCAGGACATGAAGCGGTTTGCTCAGTTAAATAGAGAATATAAAGACCTCACGAAGATTGTAGAAGTATACAAAGTCTATAAAAACGTGATGAGTAATATTGATGCCAACAAGGAAATCCTGGCCACTGAAAAGGATGCAGAGATGAGGGAAATGGCGAAAGAAGAACTTGATGGGCTGTTGGTACAGCAGGAAGAGATCGAAGAACGTGTTCGTCTGATGTTGATTCCAGTGGATCCTGAAGATGCCAAAAACGCAGTATTTGAGATCCGTGGTGGAACTGGTGGCGATGAAGCGGCCTTATTTGCCGGTGATTTATACAGGATGTACAGCCGTTTCTTTGAGCAGAAGCGTTGGAAAGTTGAAGTGGTAGATGTGACTGAAGGTACTGCCGGTGGTTACAAAGAGGTAATCATGAAGGTTTCAGGAGAAGATGTTTACGGACAGCTGAAGTATGAGTCTGGTGTACACCGCGTACAGCGCGTGCCTGACACAGAAACTCAGGGCCGCGTACATACTTCTGCAGCTTCTGTAGCAGTGTTGCCAGAGGCGGAAGAAATCGACTTCTACTTAAACCCCGCTGATATTGACCTGCAGACTTCCCGTTCAGGTGGTGCCGGTGGACAGAATGTAAACAAGGTAGAGACTAAAGTGCAGCTTACTCACAGGCCTACGGGACTGGTAGTGGTTTGTCAGCAGGAGCGTTCACAGCTTGGTAACCGGGAGATTGCTATGGAGATGCTGCGGAGTAAGCTTTATGATATAGAATTGCAGAAAAAGAATGGTGACATTGCTGCAAGACGTAAAACGATGGTTTCTACGGGAGACCGCTCTGCGAAGATCAGAACTTATAACTATCCTCAGGGAAGGGTTACAGATCACCGCATTGGTTTAACCCTTTATAACCTGAATGGAGTAATGGATGGGGGTGTTCAAGAGCTTATTGACGCGCTTCAGTTTGCTGAGAATGCAGAAAAAATGAAAGAGGGCTCTGTAGCATAAGGAGTTAGATTTTATTTCAAAAATAGTTGAAATATTAATTTTGTAATGTGATTATAGTTCCTATATTTGCATTCCCGAAAGGGAGAACGGACCGGTAGTTCAGCTGGTTAGAATGCCGCCCTGTCACGGCGGAGGTCGCGGGTTCGAGTCCCGTCCGGTCCGCAAAAAGCCTTTAATCTTATGATTAGAGGCTTTTTTATTTACCATCTATACTCATCACACATTTTTTCTTCACCATATCTGATTATTAATATTGATTTAAAGAACATATATTAGAATTAACTATTTGTTCTAACTTAGCGTCTTTACCTCATAAATTGATAATTGCAATATGAAGAATTGTGAAGTGTGTGCAGCCGGTCTATCAGAAATATTTACTGTAAAAGAAATGATGCTGGGTTTCCGGGATGAATTTGAATATGGAATTTGTCAAAGTTGCAGCACCATACAAATACTTGCCCTGCCTGACGCGATCACAGACTATTACCCGCCATATTATTATTCATTTACAGAGGTGATTCCAAAAATCAAACCTCTGCCTCTGATGAAAAGATTGGTTAATGATTTTAGAATCAAAAAGAGATACCGTAAAAATGAAAATGATCAGTTGAAATGGTTGAAGCCCCTTGGTGTAAGACCATCCCAGAAAATATTGGATATTGGCTGCGGAAATGGCAAGCTGATCTGTGAGTTGTTTAACATCGGTTTTCAGAAAGTTCAGGGGGTAGATAAATTTATCAGTAAAGACATTGATTATGGTCATGGTGTTAAAGTGTTCCAAAAGGATTTATCTGAGCTTAAAAAAGGGCATTATGATTTGCTGATGATGCATCATGTATTCGAGCATATGTCTGAGCCATTGGAAGAGCTAAAAAAGAGCCATGCGCTGCTGAAGAAGGACGGATACCTGATTGTCAGAATACCAGTGGTTGGAAAAGCCTGGGAGATATATCGTGACCAATGGATTCAGCTTGATGCGCCGCGGCACTTTTTTATCCATACAGAGGAAAGTATAGCAATATTGGCGGAACAATCTGGTTTCAGCATTACCGATGTGATTTATGATTCAAGTGGTTTTCAATTTTGGGGAAGTGAATTGTATAAACGTGATATTTCTTTTGTAGAGGCAGAAACGAAAGCATACAGAAGAGCAGTCGATTTTTTCTCAGAGGAAGTATTGGCAGAATATGAACATGAAGCCCGGCGCTTGAATGATAGTCATCAGGGAGATCAGGCAGTTTTTTATCTTAAGAAGATTTAAGGGGTGGTAAATACCCGAACTGAATAAGTTCTTCACGCTCTTTAATGACCTTTGTATTTCCTTTATCGAGCAAAACTACTGTTGATGAAATATCCAGGACATTCTCGTAACTGTGGTCGGTAATGATAAATCCTTTGTCAGTGGAGTGCTGTTTGATGATATCTTTCAGAATGTCAATTTGAATGGGTGAGATCCCATTAAAAGGTTCATCAAACAGGAGATAGGTGGCGTCAGAATGAACCAATAGCATTACTTCAACAATTCTCCTTTCTCCGCCGGAGAGCTGACTGATCTTTTTATCTAAAAAAGGTTTGATCAGATCGTCCCTGAGCATTATACCAGACTTGTCCTTATTGCAGAAACATGATACAGCCTTTTTGATGCTGAAGTGATCTGGAAGGAAGCTATCCTGTGGCAGGTAGTGTATAAGTTTCCTACCTGCAAATAGTGAGTTGATTTTAGTTCCCCCAATTGCTACGTACTTATTGTCACTCTGTAGCGAGCCGAAGATAATCTTTAATAAGGTAGACTTCCCGGAACCATTTCTTCCCAGCAAGCCTACAATTTGTCCGGGTTGGCAAGAGATGAATACATCGTTCAGAATTTGTCTGTTTCCTATAGCCTTTCTGATACTGTCTGCATGCAGTCCGCTCATATCGCCATTATTAAAAATCCGGTTAGGAAACTAACACCAATTGTGGTTGTCCATAACATCAATTTGCCAAGACCCAGATTGTAATAAAAATAGTATTCCCGGGGTTTACGGATCTCATAGGTAAAGTAGTGTATAGTGGGAAACAGAAGAATGAATGCAGTTCCGGTACCTATAAAAAGATAAGGGCGTGGCAGCAATAAAAATGAGAGAATAATAGATAACAGTAAAGGTGGAATGATAATTTTTTTATAAAATAAACATAAACCTGTTAATATCCGCATCTTGCTGTCCTTTGATGAGCTTCCAATATAGGGAATTATTAATCACGCAGGCACTGCTGAAGAAGATAAATCACCTATTTAGGGTATTTCGGCTTTACATATAAAACCATAAAATTGCATGCGCAAAGAGTAGGATATAACAATTAACTCTATAATTGTACAATTAGGGTGGAAAGACCTAATTTAGATTGCTCCAGTTTATACAAAAAACTCACATACAATAAATAATGAAAAAAGTAATTCTTGTTACAGGTGCTTCTTCCGGCATTGGCCGTGAAACTGCAAATGCCCTTCAGGCTGCTGGTCATACTGTCTACGGAGCAAGCAGGAGTGTTCATGCATTAAAAGATATTGCCTTTATTCCATTAAAAATGGATATTACGGATGATGAATCAGTAAAGTCGGGGATCGAAACCATTATTGCAGCAGAAGGCAGGATCGACGTATTGATCAATAATGCGGGCATTGTGCTGGCTGGTCCTTTGTATGACACTTCTGTTGAGTTTGCAAAAAAACAATTTGAAGTTAATTTCTTTGGTGTAGTATGTGTAAGTACTGCGGTATTGCCAGGCATGATTGAGCGGAAGAAGGGATTGGTGATTAATATAAGCTCTGTGGCTGGTTTATTTGGTCTGCCGTATGTTGGAACTTATGTCGCAGCTAAGTTTGCGCTTGAAGGATATTCTCAGTCGCTCCGTATGGAATTACAAAATACCGGAGTTGATGTCACGGTGGTCAATCCCGGCGATTTTAAAACAAATAATACCAGTAGCCGCGAAAAATTGCCCTTTTCATTGCCGCATGAAAAGCTAAAAAGGGAATACGATGCTGCGATTGAAATCGTGGAGAAGAATGAAGTCAATGGCGGAAATCCGGCCATAGTCGGAAAGCTGATTACGAAGATTGTTGGAAAATCTAAGCCTGCGCACCGGTATATGGTAGGTGCTTTTGATCAGACCAAATTACCGCTGATTGTAAAGGCACTATTGCCTAGTACAATGTTTTCCAAAATGATCAACGGATACTATAATATCAAGTAATTCTAACTTCATTAAATAAAAAAACCAGATTGCCTGAGCGATCTGGTTTTTTTTCAAATTTTCTGAGCTGTTATTTCAACAGTTCCTGCAGATCACGGTCAGCAGTAGGGATTTTTTTTAAGAAGTCATTAAATCCTGCGTTTTCCTGCGAACTGTACGTTCCATAAGCATCCATGATATACCCAATCTGTCCGTCTTTATCCTCCAGCAGATAAAGTACAGAGTTATCAGCAGGATCAGAATCCCCTTCAAAACGATAAGTTTTTATGATGGTCAGATCTTCAGGATTGTAAATTTTGTTGAGACCCACGCCTTGCATTTTACCATGGTCGGTCATCTTTATTTCGTTGTCGAAACCTTTTTGTCTCAGTTTTTCCAGAATCTGGCTAAGTGTGGTCATTTCTATTGGCTGTTCCATAATAAAGATTGTTTTCATTATAACAAAGGCTGTAGGAAATGGTTTCGTTTTTTTGTCTGTAAAACAAAAGGGCTGCATCAAATAAATGATACAGCCCTTATGATCAGATGATTTGAGATCACCTCTTTCTTTATAGAGAAAACGCCGTTTTCACAGCATCTACATGGTCTAATTTTTCCCAGGTAAACAATTCAACCTCAACTGAAGATTCTTCGCCATTGGAAGCTTTGAATACTTTGGTAACTACCTCATTGTTTTTTCCAAAGTGACCATAAGCTGCGGTTTCTGAATAAATAGGGTTACGCAGTTTTAAACGTGTTTCGATACCATAAGGCGTCATATCGAAGATTTTTTCCACTTCTTTAGCTATTGCACCATCAGTAAGAGTATTGCCGTCAGCATTCTTCACTTTAGCGGTTCCATAAGTGTTTACGTAGATTCCCATGGGTTGGGCAACACCTATAGCATATGAAACCTGTACAAGAACTTCGTCTGCAACACCTGCTGCAACAAGGTTCTTAGCGATGTGCCTGGTTGCATAAGCAGCAGAACGGTCAACTTTAGATGGGTCTTTACCAGAGAAGGCACCACCACCGTGGGCACCTTTACCACCGTAAGTATCAACGATGATCTTCCTACCTGTTAAACCAGTATCACCATGCGGGCCACCGATAACAAATTTGCCGGTCGGGTTGATGTGATATTTAATATCCTTATTAAATAAATGTGCAAACTGCGGATATTGACTGGATACACGTGGAATAAGGATGTTGATGATATCTTCCTTGATTTTCTTAAGCATTGCCTGTTCTTCATCAAAATCGTCATGTTGTGTAGACACTACAATTGAATCGATCCTTACAGGTTCGTTGTTGTCATTATATTCCAGCGTAACCTGAGATTTTGCATCAGGGCGTAAATACTTGATTTCGCTGTTTTCACGGCGGATAGCTGCCAGCTCAATAAGAATCTTATGAGCAAGATCGAGTGCTAAAGGCATGTAGTTCTCAGTTTCTATGGTGGCATAACCAAACATCATTCCCTGATCGCCCGCACCCTGCGTGGTTTTGTCAGCTTTATCAACACCTTGATTGATATCTGGAGACTGCTCATGAATAGCGGATAAAACACTGCAGGAATTACTGTCGAACATGTATTCACCTTTAGTATAACCAATTTTGCTGATTACTTCACGTGCAATTTTTTGTACGTCGAGATAAGCTTTAGATTTCACTTCACCAGCAAGAAATACCTGCCCCGTTGTAACTAAAGTTTCACATGCAACTTTGGATTCTGGATCAAATGCTAAGAAATTATCGATGAGTGCATCTGAAATTTGATCTGCTACTTTATCCGGATGGCCTTCAGAAACAGATTCTGATGTAAATAAGTACGACATTTTAAATAATTAATTTTATAATCAACAATTATATAAAATGGATAATGACCCTGCAAAAACAGGCAGTAAAAGGAAGTGTATGAATGGTTAGCACTTTTTTTTACGTGGTTGCAATCCCGTTATGTACACATAACATCGCAAATCAGTCCACCTTAGGATTGCAAAATTACTATATATATTCAATTTAGTCAAAAAATATCAATTATTTTGTACTCGAATTAATTCATTACCCATTGGCAAAGTCGAACATTCTATTTATTATCAATCCTATATCTGGCGGGAAAGATAAATTGAAGATACCAGCTATCATTGATGCAAACCTGGACCGCTCCAAGTTTAATCCAAACT
This sequence comes from Pedobacter sp. MC2016-15, assembly GCF_026239695.1. Classification (GTDB taxonomy): domain Bacteria; phylum Bacteroidota; class Bacteroidia; order Sphingobacteriales; family Sphingobacteriaceae; genus Pedobacter. The sequence goes on from NZ_JAPIVS010000009.1 coordinate 54,470, forward strand.
ATAGCTTCACAGAATATGTAGGACATGCTGCGGAAATCGCTGAAGAGGCTGCCAACAAAAATTTTGATGTAATCGTAGCTGTAGGTGGTGATGGTACCATCAACGAAATTGCAACAAAAGTGATGCAACAGCAAAAGACCCTGGGGATTATTCCTTTTGGATCCGGCAACGGGCTGGCAAGATTTCTTCAGATCCCGATGAATACAGCAAAATCGATCCAGGTGATCAATGGTCTAAATGTAGTAAAGATCGACACAGGAACTTTTAATGATAAGTTTTTCTTCAATATGGCGGGGATGGGATTTGATGCACATATCAGTTCTGTTTTTGTAGGTAATAAAAAGAGGGGGCTTTCCGGTTATTTAAAATTGGGTTTGAAAGAGATGTTGAATTACAAGCCTGAAACTTATCATTTGCTGATAGATGGCAAAGGATACACACGTACGGCATTTGTAGTTAGCGTAGCCAATTCATCACAGTATGGAAATAATGCCCATGTATCGCCCCAGGCTTCGGTAACCGATGGCCTGCTTGATGTATGTATCATTAAATCATTTCCGCTATATAAAATTCCTCTGCTGGCCTATCAAATGTTAAATGCAAGTACTGATCAGTCAGACATGGTGGAAATTATCAAAGGCAGGGAAATCCAGATCACAAGGGTAGAAGATGCTCCTATACATATTGACGGAGAACCATTTTTTATGGGCAGGGAAATAGCCGTTTCCATCGCTCCCCTTTCTCTAAATGTAATTGTACCGGCAGAGACAGCTGCCATTATCTGATAAAATATGAGCAACCCAAAGAAAAGATCACTCAGCGACCTTGGCGGAATCATGTATTCCACTGATCCCTCCTTCAATTATGAGCAGGAACAGGACGCTGCTGAAACTACGCCGGCGAATAATCAACAGGACCTCCGGGTAACACTTGACCGTAAGAACCGGGGTGGTAAAGCTGTTACGCTGATTACGGGATACCGTGGTATTGACGCGGATCTGGAAATACTGGCAAAAATGCTGAAGACTAAGTGTGGGGTAGGAGGGGCAGCCAAAGATGGAGAGATCATCATTCAGGGAGATTTCAGAGATAAGGTCATGCTCATCTTACAAAAAGAAGGATATAAAGCAAAAAAATCAGGTGGCTAATATAGCTGTTAATAATTTGATTTACAGATTATTAATTGTTAGTGTAAATGCTACAATATTAAAAATTTTCATTTGAAAGAATAAAATTTAAATAAATAACTCCTTAGCTTTGTCATACCAAATATTCTTGTTATGAACAAAGTTTTAATGCCCGGGCCAGACCTTTCATGGCTGAATCTGGGTAATGATCACGCATTGTATCAGCTCAGTGTGCCTGAACTGATCGAAGAAGCTGTCAGGAACGGTGAAGGTACACTTACATCGGCAGGCGCCCTGGCAGTAGATACAGGGAAGTTTACAGGGCGGTCTCCTAAAGACAGATTTATTGTTCTGGATGATATCACACGTGACACTGTTTGGTGGGGCGATATCAATATACGCTTCAGCCCTTCAGATTTTGACTCTTTGCTTAGCAAGGTGTGTTCCCATCTGAACCAGAATAAATTTTATGTAAGGGATGCCTTTGCCTGTGCTGATGAAACTTACAGAATAGGTATAAGGGTAATCACGGGTACTGCCTATCAGAATCTTTTTGCCTGCAATTTGTTTTTAAGACCAGAGGAATTGGAAACTACTCATCCGGAGTGGACAATTATTGCAGCCCCGGATTTCTTTGCAGATCCTTCAACCGATGGGACAAGACAGGCTAATTTTTCAATTCTGAATTTCTCCAGGAAGATTATCCTGATTGGCGGCACGGGGTATACCGGTGAAATTAAAAAAGGTATATTTTCTGTATTGAACTTTATTTTACCGGAGCAGCGGCATACCTTATCTATGCATTGTTCTGCTAATGTTGGAGCAAAAGGAGATACTGCAATCTTCTTCGGTCTTTCCGGGACAGGTAAAACAACCTTATCTGCAGATCCGCAGAGAAGCCTGATCGGTGATGATGAGCATGGCTGGGGAGAAAATAGTGTTTTTAATTTTGAAGGGGGATGTTATGCAAAGTGTGCTGATCTGACGGCGGAGAAAGAGCCGGAGATCCATGCCGCAATACGGTTTGGTGCCATGCTCGAGAATGTCAACTACTTTAGTGGCAGCAGGGAGGTAGATTATTCAAATATTGAAAAGACAGAAAATACAAGGGTAGCTTATCCGATACATTACATACATAATGCTGCTGTACCTTCCATAGCAGCAGTTCCCGGAAATATTTTCTTTCTTACCGCAGATGCATTCGGGGTATTACCTCCGCTTTCTAAATTAACACGCGGACAGGCGATGTTTCATTTTATATCTGGCTATACCGCTAAGGTGGCAGGGACCGAGGCAGGTATAACGGAACCACAGGTTACATTTTCGGCTTGTTTTGGGAAAGCGTTTCTGCCACTTCACCCTGCGAAATATGCGGCACTGCTGGGAGAAAAGATGGATAAACATCAGGTAAATGTGTGGCTGGTGAATACGGGATGGAGTGGCGGAGCTTACGGAGAAGGGCAACGCATGAAACTGAGCCATACCAGAGCACTGATTACTGCCGTGCTGGAAGGGGAATTAAAAGCAGCGAAATTCAAAGCGCATCCTGTTTTCGGGATATTAATGCCTGAAGCTTGTCCGGGAGTACCTTCAGAGATCTTAGACCCCAGAAATACCTGGAAAGATAAAAATAAATATGATCTTAAAACAAATGAACTGGCGAAAGCGTTTATTGAAAATTTTGGTCAGTTTGGGGAGCTGGCTACTGGGGAAATATGGGAATCAATCCCAAAAGTTGTGGAAAACACCGTTTAAATCATTTTTTTTAGGGAAAAATTTGCATTTCAATTTTTTTTTAGTTTTCATTGTGAAAGATTGTCTCCCAAACGAGGCAATCTTTTTTAATATACACTACTGCAAAGAGAATTTGGTCGCGATTAATCTATTTTAGCTGATAACGATAATTTAATTTGGAATTTAAATCAAAGTTATAAATTTGTTTATTGCAACATTTGATTCTATTCGTCGTTGTGTGTATTACAGAATAATAATCTACATTTAGAAAATTTAAAAAAACAAAGTACTAAAAACTCAAAAACTAAAAAAAAATGGCAAACGCACCAAAACCAACAACAGTTAAACAAGAAAGCTCTTCATCAGCTTCTAATCTATTCGCTACATTAGTTATCCCAATTTGTATTATTATCGGAATTCTCCTTTTCAAATTTGTTCTTGGAGATCCAAACAACTTCATTGACAACAACATTGAAAATCTTCCAAAAACTGGTAACTATGCAGGTATGGCTTACAAAGGTGGATTTATCGTTCCGATCCTAATGGGTATGCTTTTAATGGTAATCGTATTCTCTGTTGAGCGTTTCATCGTTATCGGAAAAGCAACAGGTACATCAGGTTTAGATGCTTTTGTTAAAAAAGTACAAGCGCTTTTAAATTCAAATAACATCGAAGCTGCAATTGCAGAATGCGATAAACAAAAAGGTTCAGTAGCCAACGTAATCAAATCTGGTTTGAAAAAATACCGTGAAATGGAAGTTGAAGCTAACATGGACACAGATCAGAAATGCTTAGCTATCCAGAAAGATATCGAAGAAGCAACTACATTAGAAATGCCAATGTTAGAGCAAAACTTAACAGTAATTGCAACATTAGTATCTGTAGGTACACTGATGGGACTATTGGGAACAGTAACAGGTATGATCAAGGCCTTCGGTGGTTTAGGTGCAGCTGGTTCACCAGATTCAGCAGCGTTAGCAACAGGTATCTCTGAAGCATTGATCAATACAGCAACAGGTATTGGTACTTCAACTTTAGCGATTATCATGTACAACATCCTGACTTCAAAAATTGATAAATTAACTTATGCAATTGATGAAGCTGGTTTTAGCATCATCCAAACTTATGCTTCTACGCATAAATAGAAAATAATGTTATTTTTTTTTACCGGCTTTATGGAAAACCGGAAGAATTAACATCATTATATAAAACATAAGTAATTTTAAAATTATGGCAAGAGCAAAAGTTGCAAGAAAAAGTACCTCGATCGATATGACCGCCATGTGCGACGTATCCTTCCTGTTACTTACTTACTTCATATTATCAGCAACTGCAAAAGAACCGGATCCATTGGATGTTAAGTTACCATCCTCTACATATAAGCTCAAAGTTCCGGAGAAGGATATTTCAATCTTAACAATCGGAACCGGCAAAGTATTTTTTGAGACTGCCGGTCCTGATGTCAGAGCTGCGACTCTGGATAAGATGGGAGAACAGTACAAAATCAGTTTTACGCCAGAAGAGCGAAAACGCTTTAGCGTAATCGGATCCTTTGGTGTCCCTATCCAGAACCTTAAAAAGTTTATTGCTATGGATGGCGGTGAAAGAAAGAAATCTGGTCTTGAAACAGGTATCCCGGCAGATTCAACAAACAATCAGCTGTCCGACTGGATTCTGAATGCACGTAAATCTGTTGCTGAGCTACACTCTGAAGGTATGCGTGTAAGTATCAAAGGTGACGCTGCTGAAGAATATAAAACGGTTAAAAAGATCGTTGATATCCTGCAGAAACAAAAAATTAATAAATTTAGTTTAATCACTACTGCTGAAGGCGGTAACTAACTAATACTAACATGGCAGAATTAGATACCTCCAGCGGGGGTGGCAAAAAAGGAGGCAAGGTCAGGAGTAAGAAAGCTTCTACGAGAGTAGATTTAACCGCAATGGTTGATTTAGCGTTCTTATTGATTACCTTCTTTATGTTGACCACCACGCTGAGTAAACCACAGGCGATGGATATCGCTAAGCCGGATAAAGATGAGAAGAACGAGCAGAAATTAGAATTAAGGGCATCGCAGACAATGACTATCTTATTGGGTAAAAACAATAAAGTAGCATGGTACATGGGAGAAGCAGGTAAAACAGCCCCTGAGATTCAGAGTTTCAGTCAGATCAGACAGACTATCCTGGATAATAAGAAAAAAGTAAAAGAAAGTACAGGTAAGGATATCGTAATGGTAATTAAACCTACTGAGGGTGCTAATTATAAAAACTTTGTTGATATCATGGACGAGTTGTTAATCACAGGCATTAAAACTGCTCCTGCGATTGATGATGAAAACATCCTTGATAATGAAAAAGCTTTCATGAAGCAACAGGGAATTTTATAATACTATTATTAACACTTTAAATAACAAGCAATGTTCGGTTCTAAAATAGATTTATTTGACAAAGAATGGCTTGATGTTGTGTTTGCAAGAAAAAACAAATCATACGGAGCTTATGAGCTGCGTAAGGAAAACGGAGCAAATACAAGCAAGGCATTATTTTTGGCATCGGCAGTCTTCATATTTCTTTTCCTTTTACCTAAGATCGTAGATTTGATCAAAGGTCAAATGCCAGAAGAAGAGATCGTGAAACAAACTGAAGTTGTCGTGGCTCCACCACCGCCGGTGGATCCAAAAACTCCACCACCGCCACCAGTTGAGCCACCGCCACCAAAGACGGATCAAATCAAGTTCCCTCCTCCGGTTGTAAAGCCAGATAATGAGGTTCGTGATGAAGATCCTCCACAGGTTGAGCAGTTGAAGGCAGCTGACCCGGGACAGAAAACTATCGAAGGTGATCCAGGTGCGGACATCGTTGTAGTGGGTCCGGTAGGTGAAGGCCCTAAACAAGCAGCAGTGGTAGAAGATACTAAAGTTTATGACTTTGTAAGTATTGAGACTCAGCCAGGATTCCCTGGTGGTATGGATAAATTTTACGCATACTTAGGTAAGGCGATCAGATATCCTCCTATGGCTCAGGAAAACAATATTCAGGGTAAAGTGTTCTGTTCTTTCGTAGTAGAGAAAGATGGTCGCTTAACTGATATTAAAGTAGAGCGTAAATTGGGTGGTGGTACTGATGAAGAAGCCGTAAGGGTACTAAAGGCAAGTCCGAAATGGACCCCTGGTATTCAGAATGGTAAGCCGGTAAGGGTAAAATATAACATCCCTATCAGCTTTACATTATCTAACTAATCATCATAATGATTGACTTCAATACATTTAAACAGAAATCGCCTCAACAGCGGTTTCTGTTCATTTTAGGGCTAGTGATGTTTGCCATGTATCTGGCACTTGGAATCTATCTTATCTTCTGGAAAGACATTCCATTTGATATCGAGCCTACTTACCGGATCTTATTTGGTGTCCTGCTGATCGTTTATGCAGGGATAAGATTCTTCCGGTTAATCAATCAAAAAGACAACTAAATGAATAAGTTATTTTTTCTGCTCCCGGTTATTCTGTTTGCGGCCTGTAAACCGAAAACCAAAAAAGAACCTGTTGAAGAAACCCGTACCTCCGGAACAGTAAAGCTGATTGTGGACGAAAGTTTTTCTTCAGTTCTTGCGGATCAGATAGAAGTATTTAAAATTGATTATCCTGATACCCGGTTTGACCTTGTAGAGGGGAGTGAAAACAAGATTATGCCGGCATTTCTCAAAGACAGTGTGCGTGCTGCAGTTTTGTCGAGGGTATTAACTCCTGATGAAGAAAAAGCATTCACCAGGCGTAATGTCAGAATTTCCAGCTCCCGGTTTGCAATCGATGGCATTGCCCTGATTACAGGTAATGATAACCCGGATTCCACGATTACTGCCGACCAGGTGATAGCCATGATGAAAGGAAATAATCCTCAGGGCATCAATTTGGTTTTTGATAATGCAAATTCAAGTACGCTCCGGTATTTTAAGGAGCTTGCTGAAGTAAAAGTGCTTCCAACATCAGGAATCTATACTTTAAATACCAATAAAGACGTTATAAAGTACGTTGCAGAACACAAAAACTATATTGGAATTGTTGGTGTAAACTGGTTGCTCAACGGGCAAAGGGACAGTTTTGATTTTACCTCTCAGGTAAAAGTGCTTGGTGTAAAAAATGTGAAGGGAAAGAAGGGTGATGATGCGTTTTACAAACCGAGCCAGAAAAATCTGATTAATGGTATTTATCCTTTCTTAAGGAATGTTTATATCATTAAAGCGGAAGTAAAAAACGATTTAGGCACGGGTTTTGCCAATTGGTTAGTAAGTCAAAGGGGCCAGCTGATCGTTCTTAAGTCGGGACTTGGCCCAAATAAAATGAACTCGCGGGACATTAATATAAAGAGTGAGAATTAAATATTATATTGAGCCCGGAATTACAGCTTGAAAATTTAATAATGTATTTCGCTGCTAATGCAAACTCATTCATTTATGGAGCCTGCACAGCTGAGTTCTGGCTTCATTGACTGATAAATAAGATTAGAGAGGAATAACTTGATAAATACTGAAAAACAAACAACGAACAGATGAAAATGACAAAGAAAGCAATAACCTTAAGTTTAGGTTTAGTAGTAATGGGTTCTGCCTCTTTTGCTCAAAATTTGAATGACGCAAAGAAAGCGATTGATGCAGAGCAGTACGCGAAAGCTACATCTATGCTAAAATCACTGGTAAATTCACAAGCCGGTAAAGGAGAGAACTATTTTAGTTTAGGAGAAGTGTATCTCAAAAATGACTATGTTGACTCTGCCAAAGCAGTTTTTAATAAAGGAATTGCCGCTGATGCCAAGTATGCGTTAAACTATGTTGGTTTAGGTAAAGCTGAGCTTGCTTCCAACAATCCAACGGGCGCAAAAGCAAGTTTTGATAAAGCTATTGCTGCTGCTTCAAAAAAGGATTATCTTCCTTACATGTATATTGGTAAAGCTTATGTAGAACAGGATAAGCCTGATTTCGCAGCTGCACTGCCAATGTTACAAAAAGCTGATGAATTAGATGCTTCTGATAAAGATCCTGAAACATTCGTTGCTTTAGGTGATTTCTATGCTGCTCAGAAAAAGAACTCTGAAGCTTTAAGTAACTATCTGCGTGCATTAAATATGAACGAAACTCAGGTAAGACCTAAAGTTCAGATCGGTAGAATGTACAAAGAATCAAGAGCATTTCCTGAATCTGAGACTCAATTAAAAGAAGTAATCACTGCAGATCCTAACTATGGTCCTGCTTACCGTGAGATCGCTGAGCTTTATATGCAATGGGCTAACTTTGAGCCGGCAAACTTCGCAGCGAAATCTACAGAAGCGATTACAAACTATAAAAAATATCTTGACCTGACTGATAAGTCGTTTGATGCAAGGTTACGTTATGCGCAGTTCCTGTACTATGCTAAGGACTACAAATCACTGGAAACAGAGACTGCTGATCTTGCAAAATTATATCCAAACAACCAGAAAGCTCTTGTTATTCAGCGTTTACAGGCCTATTCAGCTGCTGAAAACAAAAACCCTGAAAGTTTGAAACTGTTAACTGATTTCTTTGCTAAAAACACTGATACTTCACGCCTGATCGCTGCCGATTATCTTTATTTAGGTAAAGCCCAGTTATTGGCAAATCAAGATAGTTTAGCTTTAATCAGCATTACTAAAGCGGTTGAGAAAGATTCAACAAATGTTGAAGCTTTGGAAGATGTAGGTAAAGCTTTATATGGTAACAAAAAATATGCTGAGGCAGCTGGTGTTTATAAAAATGCAATTAAGTTAAATCCAAATGGTAAAGGTTCATTGACCAACTATTACTATTTAGCTTCTGCAAACTATTACAACTATGCAATTGCTGATCAGAACAAACAAAATCCGGATAAAAAATTGTTAGTTGAAGCTGATTCTGCACTGGCTTTCATCAACAAAACTGCTCCGGACTTTACTTTAGCTTACATCACTAGAGGTCGTGTAGCACGTTACATGGATGATGCAACAAATCCAAAAGGATTGGTTATTCCTTACTACGAGCAATATATTGACCTGGTTACGGTTAAAAAACCAGAACTGGCAGCTCAACCTGCTGAAAAGCGTAATATCCTTGAAGCTTATACTAACCTAGGATACGCGTATATGAATACGGACAAAGCAAAAGCTACTGACATGTTCAACAAAGCTTTGGCGATTGACCCATCTTATGCAAACGCTTCCAATGGTTTGAAGTCACTGACAGCTCCGGCTCCAAAAGCTCCGGTGAAAAAGGCGGCGCCTAAAAAGAAATAAACGTTATAAATAATACAAATTGAAAAGGCAGGGTTGATTTCCTGCCTTTTTCTTTTACTTTTGTACCCAAATTCAATTAATATGGAAACCCAAAGTCTACCTTCAGATTTTCTCCCGATTATATTTCAGGTTATTGTAGCCATGGGATTTGTTGTAGTAACCTTATTTGCTACGCACTTCTTAGGCCCTGCACGTAAGACTAAAGATAAGCTGAGTACTTTTGAGGCAGGAGTAAAGGTGATTGGTAATGCACGTCAGCCCTTCTCAATTAAATACTTCCTGGTGGCGATCCTGTTTGTCCTTTTTGATGTGGAGGTGATCTTCATGTATCCATGGGCAGTAAATTTCAGGGATCTGGGATGGTCAGGCCTGATTGAAATGTTTATTTTCATGGCAACCCTTTTACTGGGCTTTATTTACATCCTGAAAAAGAAAGCACTGGATTGGAACTAAACTATTTAGATCGTTTCTAAATCTGGTTACGTTCATATCATTTGCCCCTAATTATTGTAGATTTGTGGTTCATTCTGTATTAGAATGAGCCTTTTTTGTTTTATGATATGAGTGACATCAATATAGTAGACGCGCCTCCGGGCATTGAAGGATCTGGGTTTTTCGCCACATCTTTAGACAAGGTTGTCGGCCTTGCCCGTTCCCATTCATTATGGCCCCTACCATTTGCTACATCCTGCTGTGGAATTGAATTTATGGCTACCATGGGTTCACACTATGACCTTGGCCGTTTCGGTTCTGAGCGTCTGAGTTTTTCTCCGCGCCAGGCAGATTTATTAATGGTTATGGGCACCATCGCTAAGAAAATGGGACCTGTATTAAAACAAGTTTATCTTCAGATGGCAGAGCCGCGCTGGGTAATGGCTGTTGGTGCCTGCGCATCAAGCGGCGGTATTTTTGATACCTATTCTGTATTGCAGGGAATCGATGAGATCATTCCTGTAGACGTTTATGTTCCGGGTTGCCCACCGAGGCCTGAAGCGATCTTAGATGGTTTTGGTAAGATCCAGGAGCTGGTTAGGAATGAGTCTGGCAGAAGAAGGCATTCTGATCAATACAAACAAATGTTGGCTTCATACGGAATAGACTAATGGCTGCGATAACCAATGAAGATCTGATTAAACTGCTGGGCGATAAGTTTGGTAGTAAAATAACCGGCGTTAATGAGCCTTATGGTTTACTTACTTTTGAAACCACCAAAGATGTGATTATTGATGTCCTTGGTTTTTTAAAGGAAAGCGCAGGATCAGGATTTAATTTCCTGACTGACATCACTGCTGTTCATTATCCTGAGAGAAATCACATTGCTGTGGTGTATCACCTGCACAATATGGTGGATAAAATCAGGGTGAGGATAAAAGTGTTTATCCATGAACAAACTCCTACAATTCCTACTGCCACTGTTCTCTGGAATGGAGCAAACTGGATGGAGCGGGAAACATATGACTTTTTCGGAGTTAAATTCGAAGGTCACCCGGATTTGAGAAGGATTTTAAACATGGATGAGCTCAACGTGCATCCAATGCTGAAACAATATCCTTTGGAAGATCCAAACAGAGTTGATAAAAAAGACGAATACTTTGGTAGATAAGAACATGAATCACAATCAACCAGTATATACAGACAACGATCCACAGGATGAACTGGTAACCCTTAATTTAGGTCCCACTCACCCGGCTACCCACGGTGTTTTCCAGAATATTCTTCAGTTAGACGGAGAGCGTATCGTAAGCGGAGTTTCCACCATCGGGTATATTCACCGTGCTTTTGAAAAGATAGCTGAACACAGACCATTTTACCAGATCACCCCGCTGACAGACAGGTTAAACTACTGTTCATCGCCGATCAATAATATGGGCTGGCATATGACAGTGGAGAAACTGTTAAATATTAAAATTCCTAAACGTGTTGATTATCTCAGGATCATCATCATGGAACTGGCGCGGATCTCAGATCATATTATCTGTAATACGATCATCGCCCAGGATACCGGCGCTACAACTACTTTCCTGTACCTTTTTCAGTTCAGAGAGCATATTTATGAGATCTATGAAGAGGTATGTGGCGCACGTTTAACTACAAACATCGGACGTATTGGTGGCTTTGAAAGAGATTTCAATGATATCGCTTTTGCGAAGATCAATAAGTTCCTGAAAGAGTTCCCTGTTGCGCTTAAAGAATTTGAAAGTCTGCTTAACCGGAACCGCATTTTCATTGATCGTACTGCAGGTGTTGCCTGTGTTACGCCTGAGGATGCCTTAAGTTATAGCTGGAGCGGACCTCTTCTGCGTGCCACGGGTGTAGACTATGATGTCCGTGTAAATGAACCTTACTGTTCATATGACGACTTCGATTTTGAAGTTCCCGTAGGAACCAGCGGAGATATTTACGACAGATACCTTGTGCGCAACGAGGAAATGTGGCAAAGTGTTAGCCTCATCGAACAGGCAATGGAGAAAATAAAACATGAACCTGCAGGAGTGTTCCACGCAGATGTTCCTGATTTTTATCTTCCGGCCAAAGAGGAAGTATATAACAACATGGAAGCACTGATTTACCATTTCAAAATTGTAATGGGCGAGATCGATGCTCCTAAAGCTGAAGTATATCATGCTGTTGAAGGCGGGAATGGCGAGCTTGGATTTTATCTGATCAATGATGGCGGAAGGACTCCTTACCGTCTGCATTTCAGAAGACCAAGTTTTATCAATTACTCAATGTATGCAAAAATGAGTGAGGGAATGCTGTTATCTGATGCCATTATCAACATGAGTAGTATGAATATTATTGCCGGAGAATTAGATGCTTAAAGTAGAACAACAACAACCTGTAGAGTTTTCGCCAGCTTTGATCACAAAGTTTGACGAGATCGCAAGTAGATATCCTGAAGGCAAACAGAAGTCGGCCTTATTACCTGTTCTTCACGAAGTTCAGGCTGAGCTGGGCTGGTTAAGTGCTGCTGCAATGGATAAAGTAGCAGAATACCTGAAGATAGAACCAATTGAAGTTTATGAAGTGGCATCTTTTTACAGTATGTACTTCTTAAAACCACAAGGGAAATATACACTTGAAGTTTGCCGTACCGGGCCTTGCTGTCTGGTAGGTGCCGAGAAAGTGATGGACCATATTGAGAAGACATTGGGTGTCAAAGAAAATGAAGTTACTGCAGATGGCTTGTTCAGCTGGAGAGGGGTAGAGTGTCTGGCCGCCTGTGGTTTTGGCCCGGTGTTGCAGATAGGACCTGAATACACATTTTATGAAAACCTTGACGAGCAAAAGGTAGATACATTGATAGCAGACTTACGCAAAAAATAATGGCACGTAAACTCTTATTAGAACATATAAACGTACCAGGCATCAATACACTTGATGTTTACCGCCAGAAAGGTGGATACCGCGCTGTTGAAAAGGCTTTAAAAACCTTAACCCCTGACGAAGTGGTAGAAGAGGTTAAAAAGTCGGGCTTACGCGGACGTGGTGGAGCAGGATTTCCTACGGGAATGAAATGGAGCTTTTTGGCAAAACCTGAAGGCGTAGCACGTTATCTGGTGTGTAATGCAGATGAGTCTGAGCCGGGAACTTTTAAAGACCGTTATCTGATGACGTATATTCCTCATGCTTTAATAGAGGGAATGATCGTATCTAGTTATGCGCTGGGAGCTAAAACGTCTTATATCTATGTGCGTGGCGAAATGATGCCGCAAATCAGGATTCTGGAAAAAGCAATTGCTGAAGCAAAAGCCGCTGGTCTCCTCGGTAAAAATATTTTAGGCTCTGGTTATGACCTGGAGTTATATGTGCAGCCAGGTGGTGGGGCGTATATCTGCGGTGAAGAAACAGCCCTCCTGGAGTCGCTTGAAGGGAAAAGAGGTAATCCAAGGATTAAACCACCATTTCCAGCTATTGCAGGATTATATGGTTGCCCAACAGTGGTAAACAACGTAGAATCAATTGCCGCCGTTGTGCCTATTATCAACGAGAGTGGCGATGAATATGCTAAAATTGGTATTGGACGCAGTACGGGTACTAAACTTATATCAGCTTCTGGAAACCTGGTAAGACCAGGCGTATATGAAATTGAATTGGGACTTCCTGTTGAAGAGTTTATTTACTCTGACGAATACTGTGGGGGTATTGCCAATGGCAAGAGACTGAAGGCTACGGTAGCCGGAGGATCCTCAGTACCAGTTTTACCGGCTAACCTGACGCTTAAACTTGCGAATGGCGAACCAAGACTAATGAGTTATGAATCGCTTTCTGAAGGAGGATTTGCAACAGGAACCATGATGGGTTCTGGTGGTTTTATCGCTTTTGATGAAGATCAGTGTATCGTAAGAAATACCTGGAATTTCTCTCGTTTCTACCACCATGAAAGTTGCGGACAGTGTTCGCCATGTCGTGAAGGAACAGGATGGATGGAAAAGGTATTACACAGAATTGAATACGGTCATGGAAAAATGAGTGATATCGACCTGCTGGTGGATGTTTCAAGAAAGATCGAAGGTAATACTATTTGTCCTTTGGGAGATGCTGCTGCATGGCCAGTTGCCAGTGCGATCAGGCATTTCAGGGATGAATTTGAATGGCATGTAAGAGAGCCCCTGAAAAGTCAGGAGACCAATTACGGTATCGCAAAGTATGCAGAGCCGATTGCCAAAGCAGAAGTGACTACAGAAAATTAAAGAATATCTTTAACAATGAGTGAAAAAGTTAAGGTAACCATAGACGGGATAACTGTTGAAGTTGAGCCCGGAACAACGATCCTGAATGCTGCAAGGCAGATTGGAGGAGATATTGTGCCTCCTGCAATGTGCTATTATTCTAAACTGGAAGGCAGTGGCGGGAAATGCCGTACCTGTATTGTAAAGGTGAGCAAGGGTTCTGAAAAAGACCCAAGACCAATGCCTAAGCTGGTTGCGTCATGCCGTACTACAGTAATGGATGGGATGGAAGTGATGAACATTACTTCACCAGAAGTGCTGGAAGCCCGCGCAGGAGTGGTAGAGATTTTGCTCATCAACCACCCGCTGGATTGTCCGGTATGTGACCAGGCTGGCGAGTGTGATTTGCAAAACCTCGGTTATGAACATGGTTTACAAAAAACAAGATATGAGTTTGAACGCCGTACTTTCGAAAGAATAGATATTGGTGATAAAATCCAGTTGCATATGAACAGGTGCATTTTGTGCTACCGTTGTGTGTTTACAGCTGATCAGATTACCAATAAACGTGTTCATGGTATCCTCAACAGGGGAGACCATTCTGAAATTTCTACTTACATCCAAACGGCTGTTGACAATGATTTCTCCGGAAACGTGATCGATGTTTGTCCTGTAGGAGCATTAACGGACAGAACTTTCCGTTTCAAAAACAGGGTTTGGTTTACAAAACCGGTAGATGCCCACAGAGATTGTCCTACCTGCAGCGGTAAAGTAACGCTGTGGTATAAAGGTGCAGATGTGTTACGTGTAACTGCACGTAAGGATATCTATGGTGAGGTAGAAGAGTTTATCTGCAATACCTGCCGTTTCGATAAAAAGAAAACAGATGATTGGGTGATCGAACACCCTACGCATATCAGCGATGCCTCTGTGATTTCTTCTAATCACTATGAGACGATGATACCTCTGCCTGTTATTCAGGAAAACCTGCGTTTACAGGAAGCTAACAAAGTTGAATTGGAAAAAACCGCTAAATTCTAATGGATATCACGTTTGTAATAGAAAAATTTGTACTTGTAGCTGTCATTTTCGGTATAAGTTTATTGATCGCGATGTATTCAACATATGCGGAAAGAAAAGTTGCTGCATTTTTACAGGACAGGCTTGGACCTGACCGTGCCGGCCCTGCAGGGATGTTCCAGCCACTGGCCGATGGACTGAAAATGTTTATGAAAGAAGAGATCATACCAACACATGCCAATAAATGGTTGTTTATGGTGGGGCCTGGTCTGGCGATGTTAACTGCCTGTATCGGTACAGCTGTTATTCCCTGGGGAAGCCCGGTAACCATCGGTAGCAAGGTGATCTCATTACAGGTTACAGATATTAACGTAGGTGTACTGTATATCTTTGGTGTAGTATCTTTAAGTGTTTATGGCGTAATGATCGGAGGCTGGGCTTCCAACAATAAGTACTCTCTGCTCAGTGCTATTCGCGCTGCTTCTCAGAATATCAGTTATGAGGTAGCCATGGGATTGTCTATCATCGCCTTATTGCTGGTAACAAATACTCTTAGTCTTAAAGAAATTGTAGAGCAGCAGCATGGCTGGCACTGGAATGTGCTTTACCAACCTGTAGGCTTTATTCTTTTTATCGTTTGTGCATTTGCTGAAACCAACCGTGCCCCTTTTGACTTACCGGAATGTGAAACAGAGCTGATTGGTGGTTACCATACAGAATATTCATCAATGAAACTGGGTTTTTACCTGTTTGCAGAATATATCAACATGTTTGTGTCTTCAGCAGTGATGTCTACGCTGTACTTCGGTGGATATAATTATCCCGGGATGGATTACGTAGCCACAGTTGCGGGCCCTGTTATTGCACCTCTTATCGGAACGGTAGTCCTGTTCGCTAAAATATTTGCCTTCATATTTTTCTTTATGTGGGTAAGGTGGACAATCCCCCGCTTCCGTTATGATCAGTTGATGCATTTGGGATGGAAAGTTCTGATGCCACTGGCAATAGCAAATGTGATCATCACGGGTATCGTGATTGCAATAGTAGAAAAGTTTTAACTATCCGTACTGCGGAATATAAAAGGAGGTTTAATGGAACCATTAACCAATAAAAAGAAAGTATTAATTCAGAAGCCACTGACATTTGCTGAAAGGATCTACCTTCCGGCACTTACTAAAGGTTTATCTATTACCATTAGTCACTTTTTCAAAAAAGAAGCGACGATCAGATATCCTGAGGTTGAACGCGAAATGTCGATCAACTGGAGAGGAATGCACTCTCTGAAAAGGGATGAAGACGGCAGAGAACGCTGTACGGCATGTGGACTGTGTGCCTTATCGTGTCCTGCAGAGGCGATCACTATGATTGCAGCTGAGCGTAAACCTGAAGAGAAGAACTTGTACAGAGAAGAGAAATACGCTTCTGTATATGAAATCAATATGTTGCGCTGCATTTTCTGTGGTTTATGTGAAGAAGCTTGTCCAAAAGAAGCCATTTATTTAGACGGCCCTATTGTACCATCAGATTACCTGCGTAAAGATTTTATCTATGGCAAGGATAAACTGGTAGAACAGCCTTTAGTTCAGAAATAACAAGAATTGAGGCCTGAGGCTTCAGCTATAAATTTTATACATTTGCCGCTTTCGGCGCTTAAACAAAAATAATAAATGGGTACATCAGTATTCTATCTGGTCGCTTTCTTAAGTATCTTCTTTTCACTGATGGTGATTTTCGCGAAGAACCCTGTGCACAGCGTACTTTATCTGATCGTAACTTTCTTTACGTTCACCGTTCATTACATCTTGCTGAATGCACAATTCCTGGCAGTGGTAAACTTCATTGTTTATATGGGCGCAATCATGGTACTCTTCCTGTTTGTTCTGATGCTGCTCAATCTCAATAAGGATAATGAGCCTTTGAAATCCGGACTGGTAAAGGTAGTTGGTATTGTTGCCGGATGTTGTCTGCTGGTTACGCTGGCAGGGTCATTAAAGGCAACCGCAGTATCTAATCCACTGGTATTACAAAACGTAAATCTGGGATTGGTTAAAAACCTGGGTAAAGAATTATTCGGCCCTTTTATGCTGCCTTTCGAATTGTCTTCAATTCTTCTGCTGACAGCGATGGTGGGTGCCGTATTGTTAACTAAAAAAGAAAAAGTATAGTGGGAAACATTACTCAAGATTTACAGGGCGTACCTCTTAACCATTACATCTGGTTAAGTGCCATTATTTTTACTATTGGCGTAATAGGCGTGCTTACCCGCAGAAATGCGATCGTGATTTTTATGTCGGTAGAGTTGATGCTCAATGCGGTTAACTTATTACTTACCGCTTTTTCGGTACATAGCAATGATCCTTCAGGACAAGTATTTGTGTTTTTCATCATGGCGCTGGCAGCGGCAGAAGTTGCAGTGGGGCTAAGTATCATCGTGATGGTTTACAGAAACACACAGTCTACCAATATTAATGTATTGAATCGCCTTAAGTGGTAATTATTAAGAATAAATTATAAAATGATAAATTTAGTTTGGCTGGTTCCGTTAATTCCTTTGTTGGGCTTTGTGATCAACGGTGTGGGAAGAAATACATTTTCTAAAAACCTGATCGGTCTGATCGGAAGTGGCGTAATATTCATCTCTTTCGTTATTAGTATCGGTATCTTTTTAGCACTGGGCAATGATGCCGTAAAATCACATGAGATCTTCCTGTTTGACTGGATCAGTGCAGGATCATTGAAAATTCCGCTATCATTCCTGGTTGACCCACTGAGTTCAATCATGCTCCTGATCATTACTGGTATCGGATTCCTCATTCATATTTATTCTATCGGTTACATGCATGATGACGAAGGATTCGGTAAGTTCTTTAGCTACCTGAACCTGTTTATCTTCTTCATGCTCTTACTTGTGCTCGGATCAAATTATATTGTGATGTTTATCGGCTGGGAAGGCGTAGGTCTATGTTCTTACCTGCTGATTGGATTCTGGTTTACCAATGCCAGTTATGCATCAGCTGCAAAAAAAGCTTTCGTAATGAACCGTATCGGGGATTTGGGTTTTCTGATCGCAGTATTCCTCATTTTTACCACTTTCGGCAGTATTGAGTTTTCAAAAGTCTTTCCTCTGGCAGGAAACATGCTTCCCGGCAACTCAACGATTGCACTGATCGCCTTATTGTTATTCGTAGGTGCCTGCGGTAAATCCGCACAATTGCCACTATTTACCTGGTTACCGGATGCGATGGCCGGACCAACACCGGTTTCTGCACTGATCCATGCTGCCACAATGGTAACGGCAGGGATTTACATGATTGCACGTTCCAATGTGCTTTTTGACCTTGCGCCTGTTGTTCAACATATCATTGCCATTGTAGGTTTAGCTACAGCAGTACTGGGTGCCCTGATTGCAATTACACAAACAGATATTAAAAAAGTACTGGCTTATTCAACCGTGTCTCAATTGGGCTATATGTTCCTGGGATTAGGTGTAGGAGCTTATAACGGATCATTTTTCCACGTGATTACCCATGCGTTCTTCAAAGCACTCTTATTCCTGTGTGCAGGTTCGGTCATTCATGCCATGCACCACGAACAAGACATGAGACATATGGGAGGTTTGCGTAAAAAACTTCCTGTAACGTTTATTACGATGCTGATCGGTACAATTGCCATTTCAGGACTGCCGCCGTTTTCAGGTTTCTTCTCTAAAGATGAGATCCTGGCGCATGTATATGAACACAACAAAGTGATGTGGGCCATAGGTGTATTTACCGCCTTCCTTACGGCTTTCTATATGTTCAGAATGATCTTCCTGACTTTCTTCGGAACATACAGGGGAACACATCATGCAGAAGAAAAAATCCATGAGTCGCCGTCAAGTATGACTTTCCCATTGATCGTTCTGGCTGTGCTTTCTGCAGTTGGTGGCGCATTGGGAATACCAGAAGCACTGGGTGGCCATCACTGGCTGTCGGGCTGGCTCGCACCTGTGATTCCGCATCATGCCGGAGCAGAAGATTTCGCTACTGAATATATTCTGATGGCAGTATCAGTAATCGGTGTGATCATTTCTATCGTTATTGCATACTTTAAATATGTAAAACAGAATCATGTTCCTGTTTCAGATGAAACGAAAAGGACTGCACTGGCAGGACTGTCATATCATAAATTCTATATTGATGAGATCTACGATATGCTGATCAGAAGACCACTTGATGCACTGTCCGGATTCTTTTACCGTGTATTTGATAAAAAGATTGTTGATGGTATTGTGAATGGCCTGGGATGGAGTGCATCTGAGGCAAGTAAAGGTGTCAGGTTACTGCAATCCGGAAATGTTGGTTTCTATATCTTCATGATGGTGGCAGGAATCATCTCATTGTTATTGTATACTTATTTATCTCTATAAAAGATCGTCCAAGAAAACATAATGGAACAAGTTTTACTACTTCTTATATTTTTACCATTAGTTGGTGCGCTGGTTACAGCATTTACCGGCAATGCCGCAAAACATGTGGCCATGGTCTTTGCTTTAGTTTCACTGGCCATCGCAGTAGCGGTTGCCACTCAGTTCACACCGGATGCAACTACGCAATTTGCGGTTAATCTGCCATGGATACAAAGCCTGGGCATTAATTTCCATGCGGGAATTGATGGTATCAGCCTGATCACGGTGTTACTGACCAATGTGCTAATCCCGATTATCATTTTGGCAAGCTACCAGCATGACTACAAAAACCCGGCATCATTCTTTGGACTGATTTTATTTATGCAGGCAGGACTGCTTGTCGTATTTACTGCAATGGATGCATTCCTGTTCTACATTGGATGGGAAGCTGCATTGATACCGATCTATTTTATCTGTGCGATCTGGGGCGGAAAAGACAGGGTGCGTGTAAATATGAAATTCTTTGTGTATACCATCGCTGGTTCCCTGTTTATGTTACTTGGAATTATCTATTTATACCTGCAGAACCCAGCTCATAATTTTGATATTCAAGCGTTTTATCAATTGAGTTTAGATCCTGCGCAACAGTGCTGGATTTTCTGGTCGTTCTTTATTGCCTTTGCGATTAAAATGCCTGTTTTTCCATTCCATACCTGGCAGCCTGATACGTATACTGAAGCTCCGGCTGCAGGTACAATGCTGCTTTCGGGAATCATGCTGAAAATGGGTATCTACGGAGTGATCCGTTGGTTGTTGCCAATTGTGCCTGCGGGTGTTCAGGATTGGGGTACTACAGCCATCATATTATCTGTAATCGGTATTGTATATGCTTCGCTGATTGCTTTCACACAGAAGAATGCAAAAAGACTGGTAGCGTATTCTTCCATAGCTCACGTAGGTCTGATATCTGCGGGTATCTTTGCACTGAATACTCAGGGAATGCAGGGAGCGATGATCCAGATGTTTAGCCATGGGATCAATGTGGTAGGTCTGTTTTTCGTGCTGGATATTATATCTTCCAGACTTAAGACCAATACGATCGCTGAACTGGGCGGAATTGCTAAAGTAGCACCTAAACTTGCCATTGCATTTCTGATCATTGTTTTGGGTACCGTAGCATTACCGGGAACCAATGGTTTCATAGGAGAGTTTCTGCTGCTAATGGGGGTGTATCAGTATAACATCTGGGCAGTAGTTTTTGCCGGCCTTACGATCATCTTCGGCGCGGTATATATGCTGAGAATGTATCAGCAGATCATGCTTGGTAAAACAAACGAACTCACCATAGGATTTGAAGACATTAAAGGATCTGAAACATTAGTATTAGTGATCATTTGCGCACTGGTTATTGTCCTTGGAGTTTATCCAAAACCAATTCTTCATTTATCAGAAGCTTCGGTACAGCAATTATTAGAACAGGTAAATCAAAAATTAACATCGGTAAAATAAAGAAATGAATATCATTATAACAATTGTTGTTACAGCTCTGGCGGTGCTTTATGCCGGTTTGTTTAAGGCTTCAAAAGCGTTGCTGCCGCTTACTTTATTGGGATTGCTGGTAGCGCTTGGCTTCTGTGTTACTTCATGGGATAACAACACGATTTACTATGGAATGATGCAAATGAGTAATTTTGCAATCGCCTTTTCATCCCTTTTAATTTTAGGCACGGCATTTATTTTTTTACTGACGGAGAATTACTTCTCAAAGGACAGTGAAAATAAAGCTGAATATTATACACTGATCTTATTTGCGCTTTCTGGCGGTGTGATGATGGTATCATATACCAACTTGTCGATGTTATTTATTGGTCTGGAAATTATGTCAGTTTCTTCCTACATTCTGGCCGGTATCCGTAAAAATAATTTTGCCTCTAATGAGGCCTCATTAAAATACTTCCTGATGGGTGCTTTCTCTACAGGTTTCCTCCTGTTTGGAATTACACTGATCTATGGAGCAACAGGCTCATTCAGCCTTGGAGCGATCAACTCATATCTGATCGGTAATTACAAGATGGTTTCACCATTATTCTATCCTGGAGTGATTCTGATGCTTATCGGTATGTGTTTCAAAGTTGGTGCTGCACCTTTTCACTTCTGGACTCCGGATGTGTATGAAGGTTCACCTTCACTGATCACCACCTTCATGTCTACAGTGGTTAAAACGGCTGCTTTTGCGGCTTTCATCCGTATTTTTGCCGGTACATTTGCACCACTGCATGATTTCTGGATGCCACCGCTGATGGTAATCGTTTGTCTTACCCTGTTTATTGGTAACGTTACGGCATTATTTCAGAAAAATTTCAAAAGAATGCTGGCCTATTCAAGTATCTCACATGTAGGTTATCTGTTGTTCTCACTTGTTACATTAACCTCTTCATCCAACAATAATGTATTATTGTATACTGCAGCCTATACTTTTGCCAGCATCACGGCCTTTGCGGTATTGATCCTGGTTAAGCAAAAAACCGGTGGTGATGATTTTGAAAGTTATAATGGCTTGGGTAAACGCAACCCGCTAACTGCACTGGCATTGACGGTAGCGATGTTATCCCTTGCCGGTATTCCTTTGACGGGCGGTTTTATGGGTAAATATCTGATGTTCCTGAATGTGATGAATGAATACCAGATCTATTTAGTGGCATTTGCGATTTTAAACGCTCTTGTAGGGTTCTATTACTACCTGAGAGTCGTTGTGGCCATGTACTTCAAAGATGGGGCTGAGGTTCATCTGGAGACTCCTGTTCAGTATAAGGTTGTCCTGGTTTTATCCGTTATTATCACTGTCATTCTGGGAGTTTATCCTTCAGTAATTTTAAATTTGATTTAAGCATTCTCAGGAAAATTATTTGTAGTTTTACGAATACTTGAACTATGCACGATTTCTGGACTTCCCTACATCAGTATATTGATCCTGAAAAATTACTCAAAGAAGGTGGTTTTTACGTAGTCATGTTCGTGATTTTTGCAGAGACGGGTTTATTTTTCGGCTTCTTTCTGCCCGGAGATTACCTGTTGTTCCTGGCAGGGATGTTCGTCGCTACCGGAAAACTGGATGTCAATATCTTTCTGCTCATCTTCGGGTTAATCGTTTCTGCAGTGGCTGGTAATTTTACAGGGTATTGGTTTGGTAAAAAAACAGGTCCTGTATTATATCACCGAAAGGACACTTTTTTTTTTAAAAAGCGTTATCTTAAGGCCGCGGAAGTATATTATAACAAACAAGGTGCTTTTGCCCTGATCATGGGCAGGTTTGTACCAATCGTCAGAACTTTTGCTCCTATCTTTGCAGGTGTAGTGAAGCTTGACTTTAAAAAGTTCGCATTATATAATATCTGCGGTGCATTATTATGGATAACATCTTTAACTTTGCTGGGCTATTTTCTTGGCAGGAAATTTGAAAAGGAAATTAATGACTACCTCCTGTATATTATAATAGGTTTTATCACCATAACTTCTCTACCACTGGCAATTGCCTTTTTTAGAAAAAGGGCTGAAAAACATACAAATGAAGATATTTCTAACACTGAATAACAAATGAATATAGACTTAAATCACCCCTGGCATAATGTTTCTCCAGGTGCTAATTTACCGGAATCGGTAAACGCTATTATCGAGATCCCTAAAGGATCAAAAGCAAAGTATGAGATCGACAAAGATTCTAATCTGATTAAATTAGACCGTGTTCTTTTCTCCTCTGTGATGTACCCGGCCAACTACGGCTTTATTCCTCAGACTTACTGCGATGACAATGATCCATTGGATATCCTGGTACTGTGCTCTGTAGATGTTTATCCACTTACTCTGCTCGAAGCAAAAGTGATTGGTGTAATGCACATGGTAGACAATGGCGAGCAGGATGATAAAATCATCGCTGTGGCTAAAAATGATATGTCTGTTAACTATATCAATGACATCGCAGAATTGCCACCGCACCAGATGAAAGAAATCGTTAGGTTCTTCCAGGACTATAAAGCATTAGAGCTTAAAAACGTAACTATCGAAAAATTGATGGGCGTTTCCTATGCTTACAAAGTAATTGAGGAAAGTATTGAACTTTATAATAGTACATTTAGAAACAACTCTTAATGGGCTTTCAAATATTCTTAACCTTTTTCTTGGTCGTCTTAAACGGCTTTTTCGTTGCAGCTGAGTTTGCAATCGTTAAAGTCAGAGCGTCGCAAATAGAAATTAAAGCTAAATCTGGTAATAGAGTAGCTAATATTGCTAAATATATTACACAACATCTTGATGGTTACCTGGCTGCAACGCAGCTGGGTATCACATTAGCATCACTGGGACTAGGCTGGGTTGGAGAATCAGTAATGGAGCACCTGTTACGCAACCTGTTGACTTCATTTACACAGAATGCCGAGTTTATAGAGTCCTTCTCAAAAACAGCTTCCCCAATTATCGCTTTCTCGTTTATTACAATTATGCATATTGTATTCGGAGAGCTTGCCCCAAAATCCATTGCTATCCAGCGCCCGGTTGCTACAACCCTTTTCATCTCTCTTCCATTACAGGTTTTTTATGTGGTATTCAGACCATTCATCTGGTTGCTGAACGGCTTTGCCAATATCATACTGAAACTGTTCGGGATTTCTACTGTTGGTGGACATGAGTCGGTACATAGTACCGAAGAATTGTATTACCTGCTTGATCAGGGAAAAGAAAGCGGTGCTTTAGATACCAATGAACATGAGCTGATCCGTAATGTGTTCGATTTTAACGAACGTGTTGTAAAGAATATCATGGTGCCGCGCACCAAAATCTCCGGGATTGAATTGTCCAGCGAAAAAGAAGAGGTCATTCAGCTGATCATCGGAGAGGGTTATTCGAGGATGCCAGTCTATGATGACATTATTGATAAGATCATCGGTATCATCCATGCCAAAGATGTTTTACCGCTCCTTGCGGGAAATAAAGAATGGGCGTTGAAAGACATCATCAGAAAGCCTTATTTTGTTCCTGAGACAAAAAAGATCAATGACCTGCTGAGTGAACTTCAGCAGAAACGTATTCAAATTGCTATCGTTATTGACGAGTTTGGTGGTACTGCCGGAATGGTTACTCTGGAAGATATCGTCGAAGAAATCGTTGGCGAAATACAGGATGAATATGATGAGGAAAAACCTACGGTTGAGAAAATATCTGACACAGAGTTTGTGATCAACGCCTATGCTACGGTATATGATGTGAACGAACACCTGCCGCATGACCTGCCGGAAGATCTCGACTTTGATACCGTAGGCGGGCTGGTTTCGCATGCATTTGGCAAGATTCCTGATGTAGGCGACAGTGAAGAATGTTACGGTTATCTGTTCACGATCCTCAAAAAGACTGAGCAGAATATCGAGACCATTAAGCTTGAACTGGTCATCACTAAGGATGATATGGTTGATAACCATTAATCACAAACATGCACGTTTTTTACACCCCTGATATCAGTTCATCTGAGTATACCCTGAATGAAGAAGAAAGCAGGCATTGCATGAAGGTGCTGCGTCTGGTTACAGGGGACGTAGTTCATCTCATTGATGGGCGTGGAGGCTTATATGAAGCAGAAATCACCGGTGAATCTAAAAGAAATGTTTCGCTGCGTGTTTTAAAATCTACCAGAGAATACCAAAAAAGAAATCATAGTCTGCATATTGCTGTGGCACCGACCAAGAATATCGACCGGCTCGAATGGTTTCTGGAAAAGGCAACAGAGATAGGAATAGATCAGATCACACCTGTGATCTGTGAACGCTCAGAACGCAAAATTGTTAAAGAGGACAGGCTCAACAAAGTAATCACTTCAGCAGTAAAACAGTCCCTGCAAGCCTATCATCCGCTATTAAATGAGGCGATGTCATTAAAAGACCTGATCAGCAGACATGAAGCAGATCATAAAATGATTGCGCATTGTATTGATGGGGAGCCCCGCCAGTATATCAGCGAGATCGCTCCTGTGGGAAGCAGCTACCTGATATTGATCGGACCGGAAGGCGACTTCACACCAAACGAAATTCAGCTCGCTTTGCAAAATAACTTTAAACCATTAACTTTAGGTAATACTCGTCTCAGAACGGAAACTGCAGCATTGGCAGCTTGTTTCGAGGTGAATTATCTAAACAGATGAGAATTAAGTTACTGATTTTATCTTCTTTTCTGGTTGTTTTATTCAGCAGCTATCAGGTGCCCAGCTATCAGCTGGCGAGATTGAAGTATAGTGGTGGGGGCGACTGGTATGGGGACCGAACCGCTTTGGTTAACCTGATTGCCTTCTGTAATCAGAACCTCCATACAAATTTTGCTGAAGAAGAGGCTATTGCTGAAGTAGGCAGCCCTGAAATCTTTAACTATCCCCTGATCTATATGACCGGCCACGGAAACGTGACCTTCAGCGCTCAGGAAGCACAGAATCTTCGCAAATACCTTACCGGGGGAGGTTTCCTTCATGTAGATGATAACTATGGCCTGGATAAGTTTATCCGCATACAGATGAAAAAGGTATTTCCTGAATTATCATTTGTAGAGCTGCCACCCGAGCATCCGGTATTTAATCAGAAATATAAATTTCCCGGGGGACTTCCTAAAGTTCATGAACACGATGGAAAAAGACCGCAGGCATTGGCACTGTTATGGAAGGGTCGGATGGTTTGCTTTTATTCCTATGAGAGCGATTTGGGAAACGGATGGGAAGACGCGGGCACATATCCCGGAGATTCACAGGATAAGCGGTTACAGGCCCTTAAAATGGGCGCCAATTTAGTGGAATATGTACTAACACAATAAGAGATGTATAAGGTAAAAGTAAATGATGCCCATGACTTTGAGTTGTATGCAGAAAATGGTGTTGTCAAGCTTGATGGAGAAACCCTTGATCTGAATGTTAAGGAACTCGCAGGCGGGCATCTGCATGTGATCCATCAGCATAAATCTTACCGGGCAGAAATTGTTTCGCAGAATCCTGATGATAAAACGGTAGCTGTGAAAGTAAATGGCAGGTTGTATGAGGTGACTGTGGAAGACCAATATGATCGCCTGTTAAAAGCGATGGGACTTAATGGTGTGGCAGGGAAACTGGCCCTGGAAATCAAGGCACCTATGCCGGGCCTGGTACTGAGCATTAATGTAAGCGAAGGACAAGAAATAAAAAAAGGTGATAGCCTGCTGGTACTGGAGGCAATGAAAATGGAAAATATGCTCAAGGCCACTACTGATGGTGTTGTGAAGAAGATTTTTGCGGGTAAAGGGGATAAGGTAGAAAAAGGGCAGGTACTGATAGAGTTTACGGCATAAAAAAAAGCAGTAGTGTTAAACTACTGCTTTTTTTGACTTTGGTAAGCCTTATCTTTTCTTCGCATTAAATGGCTTCTGTTGTTTAGGTTTAAACTGCGGTTTGCCACCAGGATTGATTTCTGATGCTCCTAACATTGTCATCGCACATCTAAAGCCAATATCGGCAGTTGATTCATCCTGTTGCAGGTATCTTCTTGTTGCAGGATTTAACCATAGTGCCTGGTCATCCCATGATCCGCCTTTGTAAACCCTTGATTTATTGTTTACCAGGGTAATCTCGCCATAAAGTTTGTTTTCTTCATCGCGGTAGCCTCTCTGGTCAGCCATGTAGGTGGTGCCATTTGTAGGGTTTGCCTGAGGGTCTGCAGTGTTGGCAGCTACAGCTGCTTGTTTTTCTGCCCAGGTCTGTTTTCTGCCAGATACAGCAGGGGTCATAATTGGCCTGTTATATTTGTCTTTTTCCAGCTTTCCTGTCACCTGATCAGCGATTTTTTTATCCTGGAAGTTGTTACCACGATACGGGTTTAATGCTTCTGCATCTCCGAATGTGTTAGAACGGTAAACGTCAGATACCCATTCGTTCACGTTACCTGCCATGTTGTATAAACCAAAATCGTTGGGAACGTAGGCGCGAACAGGTACAGTGATACTTCCCTTATCGTTCAGTGAACCTCCCACACCCATGTAATCACCCTTGGTTCTTTTAAAGTTGGCAAGGATCAAACCGCGGGTTTTACTTTTAGCGGAGGCGATACCTAAACCATCCCACGGATAGATTTTATTGTTATTGATATTTTCGTATTCTGTGTTTCCGATCAGGCCCAGTGCGGCATATTCCCATTCTGCTTCCGTAGGTAAACGGTAAGGTTGTTTCAGGATACCGTCTTCCAGTCTTACATTTCTGGTGGCTCCGCCTTTCACTGGCTTACCATCAGCAGCAAGCGCTCCCTGTGGGCTCAGATCTTTCATTGCCCTTTTACCTTTGTCATCATACTGGCCATTTTGGTACAGGTCCGTTGTAAATGGTCCGGTAGGACGTGGCGTCATAGTAGCTGTACTGCCTTTCTTTCCGCTTTGAGCACTGTACATATCCTTGTACGAAGACATGTAACCCTGTTCCCTTAGCAGGGATTCGTTTACGATGTCTGTTCTCCATGAGCAATATCTCTGTGCCTGTTCCCATGAAACCCCTACAACAGGGTAATCCTGATAGGCCGGATGTCTCAGGTAGTTGTCTACATAAGGCTCATTGTATGAAAGTGGTCTGCGCCACACCAGCGTGTCTGGAAGTTCATTATAATAATATTCGTAATTTGTTGGGTCTACCCTCCTGATCCAGTTCAGGTACTCCAGCCAGTTGGTGTTTGATACTTCCGTTTCATCCATGTAGAAAGATGAAACTGTAGTTTCCCTTTTGTGGTTATAATCTTTCAGTTCCTGACCAGGGATGCCGATGGCACTACCGCTCATCACAAACACCCCACCTTCAATTTCAACCAGACCTGGTCCGGGCCCGCGCCTGAACTTGGTGTTAACCTGGAACCCTCCGTTTTCTGCTCTGTTATAGGCTAATCCGGTCTTTTCTGAAGTCGCATTTTTGTTCGACTTGCAGGAAATCACTGTTGTAGCCGACAGTAAAAAAGCAAAAGAATATAAGTATATTTTTTTCATATGTCCTAGTTGGGTAATTATGAGGATAAATTTACACAAAAAAAATTCAATGCACCAAAAGAATTGCAGAATAAGATGTTAAAACGACTTTAGATCAGTGCATTGAGCTCTTTTTCAACCGGGACTTTTTGATTGATATAATTGAATTGCTTATTTAATTATATTTGAGGAAATATTACTTCTCTGAAATTGTGCAGCTTAAGGTGCTTCATGAGGTAATCTATTAATTACGGACAATGAATCTCAAGCGCTTATTACAGTTTCTTTCTGTATTGCTCCTTTTAGTGCTTAATAGCACTCAGCTGATGTATGCCCAGACGCTCACCGAATCTCAGGCCAATGGCAGCAGGTTCAACAGTATCAGAACGGCTGTTCCTTTTCTGCTGATCACGCCTGATGCAAGGGTAGGCGCAATGGGAGAAGCGGGGGTAGCCATTGCACCTGATGCCAATTCCCTGGCTATTAACCCCTCAAAAATTGCGTTTTTGGAACAACAATCGGGTTTTTCTATCTCCTACAGTCCATGGCTTAAAAATATAGCCTCAGATATTAACCTTGGCTATTTGAGCGGATTCTATAAATTGGATGCAAACAGCACTATTGGGTCTTCCCTGCGTTATTTTTCATTGGGTAAAATACAGTTAACCGATGTCAACCAGCAGGACCTCGGAACTTTTAGTCCCAGTGAGCTGGCTGTTGATGTTACTTATGCGCGGCGTTTTGGGGATTCATTCTCTCTTGGAACAGCGCTCAGATATATCAATTCCAATATCGCAACCAATCAGTTTTCTGCAGGGCAGGATACCAGGGCCGGTCAGGCACTGGCGGTAGATGTTTCGGCATATTTCAAAAAACCTACTTACCTGCTTGGTCATGATGCGATTGTCTCAGCGGGAGTAAATATTTCTAACATCGGCACAAAAATGAGTTACTCTGACGCTGGCGATGAGTACTTTCTCCCAACTAACCTGAAGATAGGAGCAGCCGGAACCTTCATCCTGGATGACCAGAATGAAATTACAATTGCTCTGGATTTTAATAAACTACTCGTTCCCACTCAGCCATTATATAATGAGGATGGGAGTATCCAATCGGGCAGAGACCCCAACCGTTCCGTTCCCGCGGGAATATTTGGTTCTTTCACGGATGCGCCGGGAGGGGCCGGGGAGGAATTTAAGGAGATAAATATTGCCTCTGGACTGGAATATTGGTACAATAAAAAGTTTGCACTGAGGGCTGGTTATTTTTATGAAAACCCTCAGAAGGGCGATAGAAGATATTTTACGATGGGTACCGGGATAAGATATAACAATATGGAATTGAATATATCGTACCTGCTGGCCAATCCTCAGAAAAGCCCTCTGGCAAACACGCTGAGGTTTTCCCTGTTATTCAATTTTGGAGATACAGAACAATAATATAAATACAAATGAAGATAAAAGTAGGATTTGGGTTTGATGTACATCAGTTGAAGGATCAGCATCCTTTTGTGATGGGAGGGGTAACACTGGAGCATCACAAGGGGGCATTTGGTCATTCTGATGCTGATGTTTTGCTGCATGCAATTTGTGATGCACTTCTTGGAGCAGCAAACCTGCGGGATATTGGCTTTCATTTTAAAAATACTGATCCGCGCTGGAAAGGTATAAGCAGCGTGATCCTCTTACAGGAAACTGTTAAATTACTTGCTGAAAAAGGATGGACAATCGGTAATATAGATGCTATGCTTTGCCTGGAGGCCCCTAAAATTAATCCGCATATTCCTCAGATGCAGGAAAATATTTCAAAAGCTATAAACCTGCCAATAGAAGATATTTCTATCAAGGCTACAACCAATGAAACCATGGGTTTCATTGGCAGGGAAGAGGGGGTAGTAGCTTATGCTGTGTGCCTGATACAAAAATTGTAAAACAATTGCAGTTTCAGTGGGTTTTTATTGAAACTACTATTTATGAAAAATGTAACTAAATACCTTTTTATAGCGAGTGCTGGCATATTGTTCTTATCTGCCTGTTCAATGGGTGATAAGGGAAGCGAAAATAAAGCAGATTCAGTAACTATCGATACAAATCTGGCAAATCAGAATGTGACCCCGCCAAAGGAGTCTGATACCTCACTGATCGACAGCTTGCAAACAGATACTACAGGTATGAAGAAATAAAAAAGGAGACCTCTGAAAAGGTCTCCTTTTTTATGGGTTTGATATTGTTATTCCAGATAACCAAACTTACCCTGGTTGTAATCATCCAGTGCCTGTTTAATTTCCTCGGGTCTGTTCATTAAAAAAGGGCCGTACTGAGCGATAGGTTCGTTAATGGGTTCACCACTCAAAATCAGTACTATGCTACTATCTAATGCTTCCAAATGAATTTCCTCACCATCATGAGCAAAGTGGATAAACTGATTTTCAGCTACAACTTCATTTTCATTTACAGCTATCTTTCCTTCAACAACGAGGAATCCGGTATTGTAATCTGCAGGGAAGCTGAATGAGGCTTTTCCCCCTTTGTTCAGTCTTGCATTATATACGTGTAATGGAGTAAAAGTAGAGACGGAGCCTGCCGTACCCTTATACTCACCCGCGATCACCTCAACTATTCCTTCCTCAGCAGGTAGCACATATTTATTCACAGTGCTATGAGAAACCGACTGATATTTTGGAGGACTCATCTTGTCCTTTGAAGGCAGATTAACCCATAGCTGCACCATTTGGAAAGTTCCGCCCTCTGTGCTGAACTTTTCTTCATGCAATTCTTTATGGAGAATCCCTTTTGCTGCAGTCATCCATTGCACATCGCCGGGGTAGATCACACCTGTATTGCCAGAGCTGTCATGATGAGCAATTGCTCCATGATATGCCAACGTTACAGTTTCAAATCCCCGGTGCGGGTGCACGCCCACGCCTCCCTGGGCCGGCGTGGGTGCCACTTCCATTTTGGCATTATAATCCAGTAAAAAGAAAGGACTCATTTTAATTTTATATCCCTTTGGGAAGAAGTTACTCACTTTAAAGCCGTCGCCCACCAGGTGAGGAGTAGCCGGAGATAACACTGCCGAAACTGATTTTAAATGAGCATTCATTGGATTTCTTATGAATATGCGCAGAAACTACGCTTGTTTTACAAATTGTAATTCGCCTAAGATCCTTACTTCTTCACTTACCACTACGCCACCAGTTTCAAGGGCTGCATTCCATGATAAACCGAAGTCGGTTCTGTTGAACTTTCCGCTGATGCTGAATCCCGCTTTATTTTGTCCGTATAGGTCTGTAACAGTACCACCAAACTCTACATCCAGAGTAACGGGTTTAGTTACATCCTTAATGGTTAGGTCTCCACTCAGTTTATAGTCGCCGCCATTTTTTGTAAATGATGTAGATACAAATGTAATTGCCGGAAATTCTTCAGCGTTGAAGAAGTCGCCGCTTTTCAGGTGACCATCTCTGTCGCCATTACCTGTATCCACAGAATCCACACCTGCTTTGAAAGACACTGAAGCACCGTCAAAATCTTCAGACTCTGTAGTCAATTCTGCAGAAAAGTCATTGAAGCTACCTGTAACAGTAGTGATCATTAAGTGTTTAACTTTGAACTGAAGTTCGCTGTGCATTGGGTCTAAAGCCCATTTGGTAGTTGCCATAATTATATGTTTTTAAGATTGGTTATTTGTTATACCCAAAATTAGAACTATTCAATCAGGCAGGCGTTGATGTATGATAAGAAATCGTTAAGCTTTGAAGTGTTTGTGTGCGAGGTCTTTGCGTACACGGCTAAGCGACTCGGGAGTGATACCCAGGTAGGAGGCAATCATCCATTGGGGTACCCTGAGTGTAAGGTTGGGATATAATTTTACAAAATCGAGGTAACGTTCTTCTGCGGTAGCGCTTAACAACATATTAATCCGTTTTTGCATAAAACGTATAGAGTTATTTAACATGGTACTATTCAGATCATACAGGCATGGTACGTGTTGTGCTGCATCATTGAAAAAGTTACGGGGTAGAAGGAGTGCTGTAGTGGGTTCTATGGCTTCGATATAAAAATCAGAGGGTTCATTAAAAAAGCCATTTCTTTCTCCCATCCACCAGCGTTCCGGTGCAAATTGAATCACATTTGTTTTGGCCTTGCTGTCTACAGAATAACAGCGTAGCAATCCTTCTGTTACAAAAAAGGTTTTGGTGCTGACTTCACCTGGAGAAACGATTACTTTGTTCTTCTCGTAGGTTTTAACTTTTATCTCTTTGGAGATGAGCTCAAACTGCTCGTCGGTAAGAGTGATGCGTTCTTGCAGGTAATCTTTAAACAGGTCAAGCATATGATTTGGCAGCTATTTTTTCTTAATCTCCACGTTGGAGAAGTCTACACCACATTTTCCGCATCCAGATGCACAGCCTCCTTTTTTGGGAACCACGGATCGGTAGATGATGCGGCCAATATAGAAAAGCGCAGCCAAAAATAGAAGTCCGACTAAGATAATTTGCACGTCCATGAAACAAAAATAACGAATTGGGCTACGACAGCCGTCTGCAAAGTGTCAATTTCTTTTGTTACGGCCCTTGTATAGCTTAGCCTTTTCGCAAAATATATGACATTGCCCTAGCGGATAGGATGATATATTAAAAATTTACGTTATCTTTGCGCCAAAATTAGGGCGCATTTTATGCAAAAAATAAGAAATATAGCTATTATAGCACACGTTGACCACGGTAAAACTACATTGGTTGATAAGATCTTACACACTTGTTCTATCTTTCGTGACAACGAACAAACAGGTGACTTGATACTTGATAACAACGACCTTGAGAGAGAACGTGGTATTACCATCGTTTCCAAGAACGTTTCAGTAATGTATAAAGACACTAAAATCAACATTATTGATACTCCTGGTCACGCCGATTTCGGTGGTGAGGTAGAGCGTGTATTGAAAATGGCTGATGGCGTTTTGTTATTATGTGATGCATTTGAAGGTGCGATGCCTCAAACTCGTTTCGTAACACAGAAAGCGCTTTCATTAGGTCTTAAGCCTATCGTTGTTGTAAACAAAGTTGATAAAGAGAACTGCCGTCCTGAAGAGGTTTATGAGCAGATTTTCGAATTATTCTTCAACCTTGAAGCTACAGAAGAGCAATTAGACTTCCCTGTAATCTACGGTTCATCAAAACAAGGATGGATGAGTACTGATTACACTAAACCAACTACAGATATCTTCCCGTTACTTGATGCTGTTGTAGCAAACATTCCACCTCCGCCAATGCTGGAAGGAACATTGCAGATGCAAATCACTTCACTGGATTATTCATCTTTCGTTGGACGTATCGCAGTTGGACGTGTTCACCGCGGAACAATTAAAGAAAACCAACCGGTAACGTTGATTAAACGTGATGGTAAAATGGTAAAATCAAGAGTAAAAGAATTATATACATTTGAAGGTCTTGGAAAGATCCGTACTACTGAAGTAAAATCAGGTGATATCTGCGCTGTGGTAGGTATTGAAGGATTTGATATCGGTGATACCATCGCTGATTTTGATGCTCCGGAGCAACTGCCGGTAATCAAAATTGATGAGCCTACAATGAACATGTTGTTCACTATCAATAACTCTCCATTCTTCGGTAAAGAAGGTAAATTTGTTACTTCTCAGCGTATTAAAGAACGTTTATACAAAGAGATGGAAAAAAACCTTGCCCTGAAAGTGGTTGAGACTGAATCTCCGGATGCTTATTTGGTATACGGAAGGGGTATTCTCCATTTATCGGTATTGATCGAGACTATGCGTCGTGAAGGATACGAAATTCAGGTTGGACAGCCACAGGTTATTATCAAAGAAATTGATGGTAAAAAATGTGAGCCTGTTGAGACCCTGATCGTAGACGTTCCAGGTGATGTTGCCGGTAAGGTAATTGAGCTGGTGACACAACGTAAAGGTGAGCTTCTGATCATGGAGCCAAAAGGTGATCTTCAGCATTTGGAGTTTGAAATTCCTGCACGTGGTATCATCGGATTAAGAAACAACGTATTAACTGCAACAGGTGGTGAAGCCATTATGGCTCACCGTTTCAAAGCTTACGAGCCTTGGAAAGGTACTATCCCTGGAAGGTTAAATGGTGTTTTGATCTCTATGGAAAAAGGTAGCACAACTGCTTATTCTATTGATAAATTACAGGACCGTGGCCGTTTCTTCGTAGATCCGGGAGTTGATGTTTACGAAGGACAGATTATGGGTGAGCACATCCGTGATAATGACCTGGTAGTTAACCTGGTTAAAGGAAAACAATTGACTAACATGCGTGCTTCAGGTACTGATGACAGTCAGCGTATTGCTCCTGCAATTAAATTCTCACTGGAAGAAGCGATGGAATATATCCAGGCTGATGAGTACATTGAAGTAACTCCTGTAAGTATGCGTTTACGTAAAATCTTCTTAACAGAGAATGAGCGTAAAATCAAAGGAAAACAATTCCAATAGGATTTAGATTATAAAAGTAAAGGGGCTGTATCATTGATACAGCCCCTTTTTTTATTGCTAATTTACTTATGCGTGTTGACCATCATGAACACCTTCCGCAAACTCCTCCACAATCTTATCATTGAAAGCAGGTAAGTCGCGCGGACTGCGGCTAGTCACCAAACCCTGGTCGGTTACCACTTCTGAGTCTTCCCATACTGCACCTGCATTTTCCAGGTCAATTTTGATCGTTTTCGTAGACGTGAGGTTACGTCCTTTAACCACACCTGCAGAGATCAGTACCTGTGGTCCGTGGCAAATTGCGGCAACAGGCTTTCCGGCATCAAAGAATTCTCTTACAAAAGCCAGCGCTCCCTCATCTTTCCGCAATGAATCCGGGTTAAGGACACCGCCAGGAATCAGCAACCCGTGGTAATCATCAGAATTGGCTTCCGCTACAGTTTTATCTACATCAACATCCACCGTCCATTCACGGTCATGTTTCATACCCTGGATTTTACCAGATTCTAACGATATAATATGTACTGTAGCCCCTTCTTCTTTGAGTCTTTCAACCGGGCTTGTTAATTCAGATTCTTCAAATCCATTTGCTGATAAAACAGCTATGTTACGATTACTTAATGTTCCCATAGTAGTATATTTTAAAATGTACAAATACTACAACTCGCAAAAAGTATTGTTTTTTGAAATCGAAAACTGATATTAAAATGGCATTATCTATAGGAGCAGATCAATCGTTTGTACGCCTGTGTTTCACGTAGAAGCGTGCGAGGTTGAATGCAATGGCGAGATGATTGAACAGGTTGGGGAGCAGACCGTAGTATTTGCTGAAGATCCTGAAACGTTCCTTCAGGCTTTCTATATGTTTTTGTTTGGAGATCCCACCAGTGAGGTATTTGGCCACGTAGGTATGTGTATTGATGATACTTGAGGCCTTCTTAGCCACCCTGATAATCCAGTCAATATCCGCACTATATTGATACTGCAGATCGTAT
The DNA here is from genome assembly GCF_026239695.1 of Pedobacter sp. MC2016-15. Lineage (GTDB taxonomy): Bacteria > Bacteroidota > Bacteroidia > Sphingobacteriales > Sphingobacteriaceae > Pedobacter. Next base: position 90,174 of record NZ_JAPIVS010000009.1, read on the forward strand.
GGGCCAGCGAGGCTGCGCTTTACATAGATCGCCTGGTGACTGATACTCATCCCATGCTTAAAACTTTTCCAGTTGAACGTCTCCGGAGCCTCATGTCTGCGCTGACCCAGGCTGTGCCAGCCCTCGTCGTACATTTCGGTCTCTCCATAATAGATATCCGCACCGGGAGCAGCTGCAAAGACCTCCTTTACTGTGTCAGTACTATAAATTTCATCACCTGAGTTCATGAACAACAGATAGTCGCCGGTAGCAAGCGATAAACCTTTATTCATTGCATCGTATATACCATTGTCTTTTTCAGAAATATACTGAGCTAACTGATCCCTGTATTGATCAATAATTTTTTTAGTACCGTCAGTTGAAGCACCATCGATAATGATATATTCAATATGGGGATAGCTTTGGTTCAGGACAGAAAGCATGGTGCGCTCGATATCCTTTACATTGTTATAAACGATGGTGATAACACTAAGCGTTGGCTGCATGGGTTTTGATCATTAACGGGGGTGTAAATTGATGAGCGACTGGTACAGGAGCATATGCTTTTCGGCAATCACCTCTTCTGAGAAATTGCTGAGGATCGTCAGTCGCGCTTGTTTCTGGATCTCGGCGGCGCTGTCTTCATGATAAAGCCATTCCATACCTGTAGCAAGGTCTTCAGCAGATTCGTAGTCCGCCAGGTAACCATTAACCAGGTGCTCCACCATATCAGGAATACCACCGGTTTTAAAGGCTACTACAGGCGTCGCGCAGGCCAGACTTTCCATCACTGTGTTGGGCAGGTTATCTTCAAGAGAGGGCGTGATAAATGCATCTGCTGCAGAATAACATTTAGCCAGATGTGTGTCATTACTGATAGTGCCCAGAAAAGTAGTTTTAAAAGGGAATTCCGGCATTTCAGCATTCTCCTTATTACCAAAAATCAGCAGTTCAATATTCTCTTTGATGATTCCTGGTCTTTTTGCCAGATCATTCAGCGCATCAATGAGATAGGACGTGCCCTTGTGTTTGTCATTCTTTGAGGGCATAAAGCCACTCATGAGCACAAATTTGTCAGGGTCAATCTTGAGTAGTTTCTTTGCTTCGGCCTTCACATATGGTTTAAAAACATCCGTTTCTATCGTGTTTGGAATAACCGCAACTTCTCTGGCACCCATCAGGCTGCTGAATTTGATAGATTTTGCCATCCATTTACTCGGGGCAATAATATGAAATCCAAGATTTTGATAACCTTTTTTCTTTCTGAGCCAGTTCTGATGCGAAATATCATTTTTGCCACTAATTTTCAGTAGCGGGCAGAAGCCGCATTGGTTATGAAAGTTCTCACACGAATAGCGTACATGGCATCCCCCCGTAAAGGCGTTACTATCGTGAAAAGTCCAGACAATCGGCTTATCCAGTTCTTCCAGAGCGGCGAGATCCCTTGGCCGCAGGAATCCATGATTAATCCAGTGGAGATGAATCAGGTCTGCCTCTTTTAAGGCAGGGTGGCTAGTGATCGACCGTCCAAACCATTGTATTGAAAATGGTGTTTTCAATGCTTTTACGACACCTTTCGACAAATATCTTTCAGAGAGGATATTAAAAACGGCCCTTGCTTTCTGGATAGGAGACTTACTAAATGCGACAGCTTTAGTGCTCTCCTTAAATTGATAGTATACCATCACATTGGAGTCGGCGCCACTTGCATTCAGTGCATCACTTAGCCGGAGACATGCCCTGCCGGCGCCTCCGTTTCCTTCATATGTATTTAAATGTATTACTTTCAATGCGTCAAAATTACATATTATTGTGATCGTTTATGTATTTTCACCCCTTCAAAATTATATCTTTTCTCAGTCCTTCAACAGCTTTTAATAAAAATAAATATGAGTAACCTTTTAACGGACAGACAATTTTGGGTGGATTACTGGGAGAGTAAAACGGGTCTTTCTGTCAATATTCCGGCAGATTACCTTTTCCATAAAGAACTCGCTTCAATTATCAGTACTCAGAATGTGAAAACAGCCATTGAACTGGGAGGCTTTCCTGGGTACTATGCCGTTTTTCTGAAAAAATATTTTAAGCTGGATGTTACCCTGCTGGATTACTTTGTACATCAGCCCGTTACCAATGCTTTGCTGCAGGCCAATAACCTGAATGAAAGTGATGTCCATATCATTGAAACGGATTTGTTTAATCACACTGAAGAACAGAAATATGATCTGGTATTGTCCTGTGGACTGATTGAGCATTTCAATGATACCAGGGATATTATCCAGCGACATATCGACTTTGTGAAACCCGGGGGGACCTTGCTGATTACCCTTCCAAACTTCAGGGCATTAAATGGATGGTTCCAGAAATCGTTCGATAAAGACAACTATGATAAACACAATATAGCATGTATGGACCCGCAACTGCTGGCTAAAATTTGCCGTGATGCCGGTTTGGAGGTCATACAGTCAAGATACTTTGGGCATTTCAGCCTCTGGCTGGAGAATGAGAAACAAAAGCCTGCCGGAGTACAACTGCTCAAAAAATCACTGTGGCTTGCGGGCAAGGTGTTTACAAAAATATTCCCTTTTAATTCAAGACAGCTTTCTCCATATATTATTTTAGTGGCCAGGAAATTATCTTAAACGCTGTACGATATAGCGTTTTAACCGCTGCCATAAACTGCCTTTTCTTGTACTCAGGAATTGTCTGATTGCATGGTATGCTGCGGTATTTTCTTGAATCTCTTCCGGAAATTTAGTGATAGGTTTGGGATGGATGACCACATTGTAAATGTCATTGATACCCGAATGTACGCCTGTGCCGTCATGCCCGATGTTATTGACCAGGGAATGTGCGGGGTTTAACGTAAGTCCGTTTTTCAGGAAGATCGAAGCATACCAGCGGATTGCCCAGGAATTGTTTTTTCCGTTTTTGAAGTCCATCATCTGCTTCCAGAAATTCATGGTATGCTCAATGGAGAATTCATGTTTCTTTTTAGCGTCAAACTGGCTCATGAGCGTATCAATATTGGGCTCAAAATGTTGCCAGGCCCTTTCCCATGTCGCCCATCCCCAGCTGGTCGCAGCTCTGTAGAAAAAGGATTCCGGCAGTGTGTTATCTTTCAGGTGGTACATGTAAGCGCCGATATGCATCACCTGTTCTTCATTACGGTAACGGTTTAAGGCATCATTAAAATAAGTTAATGTATAGGGAGAAGTAATCAGGTCGTCTTCAAATACGATTACTTGCTTATAATCTTTTACAAGTCTGCTCACACCTGCAATTACTGAGTTTGCCAGGCCCATGTTTTCTTTTCTTTCGATGATCTCTACCGACCGGAACCCATCAACTGTTTTTAACAGATCTCTTACCTGTGTCACTTTATCCAGGTCAGCATCAGACTTTGGGCCATCCGAAAATATAAACAACCTGCTTTCGGCAGCAAGGTCGTTCTGTTTCAGAAATTTCAGTGTACGTTCAGTATGTTGAGGCCGGTTGTACACAAATAAGGCAATAGGGGCAAAGCTTTGCATGTACTTAAAATATTTGCAGTGTTTGGTTAGATTTCTGGGTAAGAACGGTATAGGCGTTGGCAAATTGTTCTTCCTTTCTGATGCCCATTATGCTGCCTATCACTTTTTTAATCCGGTATTCCATCTCAATCTTCATGATTTTCGAAAAAGCTTTAGGGGCTTTTTTATTCACAAACTCATTGAATTTTGTTGTTGCGGGCGGTGTCATTGATAGCGTGTCGGCAACTACTTTCAATCCTTCACTTTGCAGCAGGAAACGAAGGGATGTAGGTGTATACATATTGATATGCCCGTAATCCAGAAAATGCTTCATTCTTTTGTCTACTCCAAAACGATAATCCAGAGGTACTTCAACAACAATATTTTTGGCAATCCTTTTCAGTTCCCTGATCAGAATCCGTTCATGTTCCACATGTTCAAGCACATGGGATAAGATCACCAGGTCAAAACTATCATCAGGGTAGGGGATCTCATAGCCATCAAAACTCCTGGCTTCTGCCAGCCTGTCCAGACCGCGTTCCCTGATGCGTGAAACACCTGTGTCTGCAATTTCCAGTGCATAGAGCTGCTCACCAAAGTTCCATTCGTTTAAAAAATGCAGGATACTGCCATCGCCAGCACCTACTTCAAGCACTTTTACCGGCTTTATGCTTTTACAAACAGCAACGATGTTTGCCGCCTTGGATTTTGCACCAAGCATCCGCCATTCCGAGTCATCTTTTGTGTAAAAGTCGTTATATGCTGATTTTACGTCGTTACTTAACATGGTTTGATGTTTATATATGTAAACAGTTGTCTGCTTTATAAAATACCGAAGTAGCCTTGAGGTAGAATAAACCCGGAGAGATCCCTGAGAAAGAAAGCTCCTTAAATCCTGCGTCCTTCAGAAAGGTTCTTGCCTTATCATATTCAGGACGTTCTGAATCATCGAGAACCAGCACTCCTGCAGGCGTCAATGCCGATATGCTGCTGATACAGCAATTTACGCGGTCGCGACCGTCAACAATGATGATGTCAAACTGTTCCCCCAAAGTCGCTGCTTTTTTGGAATATTCGCCGCCGGTCTCCAGTTTACTGAAGATCATCTCTGCGTTCTGGGCTTTAGATTTTACAATCTTATTGTACCAGGCTTCATCATGCTCAACTGATACCACCCTTTTAACATGTTTGGCATAAAACAAAGTTGAACTTCCTGATCCGTATTCAAAAATACTAAGGTTTTTGCTGAGACGTGGCTTAATAAAGTCAATAAACGAATACGTAACCCATGGCAGAGGATCTCCCTGCTGATCCATCGCCTGCTGATTGTCGAATGAGCTGAACCAGCCGATATTTGCCAGGTAGCCTTTGTGGCCGTAAGATAACAATGCCTTTAACCTGTCCGGCTTTTGTAATAGTGTTGCGAATGCTTTGAGTTTGTTCAACGTTTAAATATTTTTTGAAATGCAGTAAACAAAAATAATGATTTTAACATCATTACGCCCTGCTTCTGAGTTTTAGGAATGAATAATAAGTAAAAGGTACTGATTATACAAGCAATCAGTGTAGCTACAGAAGCCCCAACGCCCCCGTATTTGGGAATTAGCCATAAGTTGAGCACTATATTGGCCACAGCACCAAATGCAGTACGCTGAAAAGAGATCATTGTGTAGCCTTCTGCGAGCAGATACTGTGAACTGGCGCTGCCAAGAAACACAAAAATGCCAGACCAGATATGAATTGACAGCATCTGTCCGGCGCCATCATAGGCATCTTTATAAATCAGGTTGATAATATCTGTTCCGAGGAAACTAATCAGCACCGCCACCGGCAGACTGATAAATACAAGTAGGTCGTACAGGTTTTTGAGCCTTTTGGTATAGCGCTCCGGGTCTGTTTTCCGTGCATGTATGATTGCAGGAAATACCGAAGTTACAATGGCAACAGGGATGAAATACCAGGCCTCGCTGATATTGGCGGCAACGCTGTAGATTCCTACTTCAGCACTTCCCACTTCCTTCAGCATCACGGCATCAATCTTCATGTAGATAGAAACCATCACTGCAGAAAGAATCAGGGGAAAGCTTTGCTTTAAAAGCATCATTGCTCTTGAACGGCTGAAAGTCCAGGATAGCAGACTGAATCCTCGTTTATGATACATAAATACCAGCCCCAGGGCTAAAGATAAACTTTCAAAGCTCAATGCGGAAGCAAACCAGATCACTGGCAGCTGTAATGATACCAGCAGAATTTTTATCAGTGCCGATAGTATTACGCTGACATTCTGCACTTTAACCACATACTTTGATGCCACCTGTGATTGAAAATAGGAGTCAATAACATTGAACGATTTAAAAAAATAGGCAGTGGAGAGAATCATGATCACCCAGGTTAAAGAATTTCCGGGTTGGTCTGCATAGCGATGAAAAATCATATATATTCCAACAGTAAGCGGAATCAGCAGCAGACTGACGACTAAACGCAGCAGCAATGCAGTTCCCAGTATCTCGTCTTTTTTTGCAGGTTCATTAATGATTTCACGGATAATAAAGCTATCGAGACCAAGTGCAGCAACAGCAGCTATGATCATTGTGAAAGCGCTGGCAAAACTTAAATCGCCAAACGAAGATGCACCCAGATAACCAGCAATGACAAAGCCCACCACCATACTCAGGATCTTCCCAAACATCAGCCAGCCCGTATTTTTAAAATACTTGTTGAACGCCTCTTCGTCAAATCCTTTTATACCGGGTAATTTCATTGGCGCAAAGATGTGAAATTAAAAGCGTTTAGAAGTGCAGCATTAATTCCTCGAGGTGCAGGATCTGCCATTGCACATCAGCCGGTTTTTCCTTATTCAGCGGATTAAAGAAAATCGCCTTTATACCAAAATCCTGCGCACCGCGAATATCGGCCTCAATACTGTCGCCAATCATGATGCTCTCATGCTTCTCGGCGCCTGCTTTCCTCAGGGCGTGTTCAAATATAGCCTTGTCAGGCTTGTTCACACCCACATCTTCCGAGATGATCACATTCTGGAAATAAGGATTCAGATTACAGCGGTCCATTTTCGTGAGCGTCGTCTCCTTAAACCCGTTGGAGATGATATGCAGTGTATATTTTTTTTGCAGATAGGCTAGCACCTTCTCTGATCCTTCAAAGAGGTTGGTCTTTTTTGGACTGAACTGTACATAATCTTCTTCAAACTGATGTGGCACCAGGTCGGGAGCGATGCCCAGCTCAATAAATGTTTTGTGGAAGCGTTGTGCGCGCAGGGTATCTTTGGTGATTCTGCCCATATGATATTCTGCCCAGAGCAGCTGGTTATTCTCTGTATACCTTTCGATAAACGCATCGCAGGAGTTCAGGCCAATTGCTCCCAGCTGATAATGGTGGTATAATTCCGTTAAAGTTTCCTGTGCGTTTTTATCAAAATCCCAGATCGTATGGTCGAGGTCAAAAAAAATATGTTTGATCATTATACATTTAAATTTTATAATTTGGAGCCATAGGCGAGATCGCCTGCATCACCCAAACCCGGCACAATGTACGATTTGCTGGTCATCTCTTCATCAATTGCACCCAGCCATATTTTTGCGAGAGGCAGATTTGCGCGTACATGTTTCAGTCCCTCGGCACTGGCAATGGCAGAAACAATGTGCAACTCTTTCACTTTATACTGTGCCACCAGGTCCTTACAGCAACGAACCATACTCAGGCCTGTGGCCAGCATGGGGTCAGCAATAATCACCACCTTATCGTTCAGGTCCGGAGAAGATACTGCATCTACCTGTATCTCCAGCGGTGCATTGATATGCGTTTTACGGTAGGCAGTGATAAATGCGGCTTCTGCACGGTCAAAGATATTCAGCATGCCCTGCTGCATCGGCAGGCCGGCACGCAGGATCGTCGCCAGCACCGGCTGTTGTTCCAGCTGCTGTGTTTTGGCTATGCCCAGCGGTGTTTGTGTCGACGTGGGTACATAGGTCATCATTTTACTGATCTCCAGAGCAAAAAATTCGCCCAGTCGTTCCAGGTTCCTCCGAAAGCGCATGGCATCCAGCTGGATTTTTTCATCACGCAGTTCAGCAATGAAGGTGTTGGCTATAGAGTTGGTCTTACTTAAGTCGAATATCATTGCGTTCAGATAAATAGGTGGATAATAATTCCAGGTATAATCTTCTTCCGATTTTACCTTTGCCAAATTCCGGTAGTGTCTCCTTGTGCCAGAGCAGATAGAATTTGCCGTTTAACAATTTCACATTTTCAATCATCCTTCCCCAAGTCAGGAGGACATCATCTATATTGAACGTTCTGTTGAGCTTTAATATTTCATCATTTATCGCTACGGGATGAATCAGCAGGTGAGTAGTTTTCTCCAGCTGCAGGTCATACCAGAAAAAGGGCGTACAGGTACCCGCCCTAAAGCCGATGGTTTGTGCATAGCCCATGCGGTAGTCTTTGATGATCCCGCTTTTGATCAGGTGAAGGTAACTTTTTGGAAAAGACAGCTGTCTGCCGCAAACGATATCCAATTCCTGTGCGGGTTTATAAAAATAAACAGCATTCAGATTATAACTGTCATGCTGTTCTTTCAGAAAGGCCTGTAGTCCGCCTGTTTTCGGTGTAACAGCAGGGCCCTGTTTCAGAAAAGGTAGTTTCCTGAACAGCTTTATGGCCTTGATCAGGGGGCTCAGCTTCGCCTTCGGGTACATGCAGATCAGCGGAACAAACTCAAACTCCTTCTTACCAAAGTATAAGTTCGGGTAATGCTTAAGCAACATGTTTTTCAGCATCAGCGCCCACCCGTCCACAACAGGAAATTCCAGTAATTTCAGTTTGGTCTGCAGGCTGGCCTCTGCCGGAAACTGTCCGTCCGGATCAGGTGTAAAAGGAAGATACTCCTCATATCTGCTCACAAAATAAAAGGCAGCCGCAAAAACATCAAAGGGTAAACTGCTGTTGTCTACAGCAAAGGGCACAATCATGTCACCAAACGTGGTGGTCTTAAAATTGGGCTGGGATATGGAATGTGATAAAAGGAATTCAGATTGTCTGAAAAAGGGTTCATCGGCCACGGGCTGATCACCGTAGGTAGCTTTGGGCAATGCTGAATTTTTAAATTCTGAAACATTGGAGCTGAAGCCAACCTGTGTTTGAAGGATTTCATTAAAGATAAAGTTGAAAATGTACTTTATCCTTGGCGTAAGTAGGGGGACATATACAAGTAGCTTCATGAACATTAAATTTAGGATATAATCACGACATATCAATACGCCATTAATTCTTATCTTTGAATATATATGAAATTTAACCTCGTTTCAGACTATAAACCAACGGGCGATCAGCCTAATGCTATTGAGCAATTGGTTTCAGGCGTCAATAATGATGAGCACTATCAGACACTGCTGGGTGTTACCGGTTCCGGTAAAACTTTTACAGTGGCCAACGTGATTCAGCAAACGCAGAAGCCTACCCTGATCCTGAGTCATAATAAGACCCTGGCAGCACAGCTGTACGGAGAATTTAAACAATTCTTCCCGGAAAATCAGGTCAACTATTTCGTGTCCTACTATGATTATTATCAGCCTGAGGCATACATGCCCAGCAGTAATACCTATATAGAGAAAGATCTTAGCATCAACGAGGAGATCGAAAAATTGCGGTTAAGGACAACCTCTGCCCTCATGTCTGGCCGGAGAGATGTCATTGTGGTATCTTCTATTTCCTGTATCTATGGTATGGGAAACCCGGAGGATTTCTCACGTTCTGTATTCCGTTTTGCTGTAGGCACCAGGGTGTCAAGAAATACATTTTTACACAGTCTGGTAGAGATTTTATATGCCAGGACCATCACTGACTTCAAACGCGGAACTTTCCGAGTAAAGGGCGATACCGTAGACATTTTTCCTGCTTATCTGGATAATGCTTACCGCGTATCTTTCTTTGGGGATGATATTGAGGAATTAAGTATCATTGATCCGGTCACCGGTAAAACACTGGAGAAACTCGAAGATATGGCCGTTTACCCGGCAAACCTCTTTGTTACTCCAAAAGACAGGTTTCAGTCTTCGATCTGGAGCATCCAGGAAGAACTGGAAGTGCGCAAGAACCAGCTGATTGGAGATCGCCAGCTGCTGGAGGCCAAGCGATTGGAAGAAAGGGTGAACTTCGATATTGAAATGATGAAAGAACTGGGCTACTGTTCAGGAATTGAGAACTATTCGAGATTCTTTGACGGGCGTTCACCGGGAATGCGTCCCTTCTGCCTGCTGGATTATTTTCCGGATGATTACCTGATGGTGATCGACGAGAGCCATGTTACTGTACCTCAGATCCGGGCGATGTATGGAGGTGACAGATCCAGGAAGATGTCGCTGGTAGAATATGGTTTCCGCCTGCCTTCGGCTTTGGATAACAGACCTTTGAATTTTGAAGAATTTGAACGTCTTGCACCACAAACGATCTATGTAAGCGCTACTCCTGCAGATTATGAACTGCAGAAATCTGATGGGGTATATGTTGAGCAGGTGATCAGACCTACAGGACTGCTGGATCCGGTGATTGAAGTAAGACCGGCCATCAACCAGGTGGACGACCTGCTGGACGAGATCGATAAAACTATTAAAATGGGCGACCGTGTCCTGGTTACCACGCTCACCAAAAGGATGGCCGAGGAGTTAACCAAGTATATGGACAGGCTCAATATCAAATGCCGCTATATTCACTCAGAGGTCAAAACCCTGGAAAGGGTAGAGATTCTGCGCGGATTGCGCCTGGGAGAATTTGATGTGCTGATCGGGATCAACCTGCTCAGGGAAGGTCTGGATTTACCTGAAGTTTCCTTTGTAGCTATCCTCGATGCAGATAAAGAAGGCTTCCTGAGATCGGAACGTTCCCTGATCCAGACTATCGGAAGGGCTGCGCGTAACGACCGGGGAAGGGTAATCCTCTATGCAGATAAAATAACAGACTCTATGGCCATTACTATGGAGGAAACCAATCGCAGGCGCGAAAGGCAGATTGCCTATAACACCGAGCATGGCATTGTACCTAAAACCGTAGGTAAAAGCAGGGAGGCGATCCTGGAGCAAACGTCGGTGCTCGACTTCTCCGAGAACTCAGAACGGAAAGCGGCCTATGTGGAAGTGGACCAGGTGAGTATCGCGGCAGATCCTGTGGTGCAATATATGACCAAGCCTGAAATGCAGAAGTCTATCGACAAAACACGTAAGGATATGGCAAAGGCAGCCAAGGATATGGACTTCCTGATGGCAGCAAGACTGAGGGACGAGATGTTTGCCATGGAAAAGGTATTCGAAGAAAGATTTGGCAAAGGCAGTTTAAAAAAAGTATAAGTATTCAATGGACGGAAAAAACAGATCGGATATCTATCCGGGACTAGAGGTAGATATTATCTTAAAAAAGGATCAGCGCAGTGGTAAATTAACACGTGGAATCGTAGCTAACCTGCTCACTTCTTCTCCCTATCATTCAAGGGGAATCAAGGTAAGACTGGAGGATGGGCAGATCGGCAGAGTGGCAGAAATCGTTGAAGAAGACTTCTAAATCTCCCCGGTATTGTAATTATTGTGCAACAATGACCGCGTAATTGTAATATTGCGCTCTGAAATCTGTCTATATTTGTAAATCAACTGAATCATAACATGGGGCTTATAAAATTTCTTTTCATCACTATATTAATACTCTGGGTTATCCGTTTGCTCTTACGTCTGGTATTTCCAATGGTACTCAAAAGTGTCTTTGGCAAAATGCAGGAGCAGGCAGAAGCACAACAAAGTCAGAGGCCTTCGGCAAAGCCGGAAGGTTCTATATCGATCGATTATGTACCACCACAGCACAAACAGGGGAACTCAGACAAACTGGGGGATTTTGTAGAATACGAAGAGGTCAAATAAACTATTTTACCCTAATCGATCAATTTTACTTCCTAATCTGTATCAATTTTATATTTTTGGGGTTAGTTTAAATATAAGCAAACCTTAATGAATAATTGGTTAAAAAGGAATGGCATACATCTGGCCATCAGTGCGTTTTTTGTAATTATATGTTTTGTGTACTTCAGTCCTGTACTGCAGGGTAAAGTTCCGCAACAGGGAGATGTTTTGCAGGCCAAGGCCATGCAAAAGGAAGTCATGGATTACAAAGCCAAGGATGGCAAAGGCCCTCTCTGGACAAATCAAATGTTTGGAGGAATGCCTGCATACCAGATCTGGGTGCAGTATCCACTCAATTTAACTACCTATGGGATCTCCCTGATCAAGGATACTTTTCCGGATCCGGTAGGAACGGTACTCTTGTATTTGCTGGGATCTTACCTTTTATTTTGTGTGCTGAAGGTCAACCCATGGCTCGCTGCTGCGGGAGCAATCGCCTTCTCATTTACGTCGTACAACTTCATTATCATCGCTGCGGGACACAGCAATAAAGCATTATCTATCGGCTTTTTTGCGCCAATCCTGGCAGGAATCATACTCACCCTTCGTGGCCGTTATCTGATGGGTGCCAGCTTAACAGCACTTTTCCTTGCCTTAAACATCAGGGCCAACCACGTGCAGATGACCTATTACCTGCTGCTTGCCCTTCTGATCTATATCGGAATTGAGATCTATGCAGCTGTAAAAGAGAAAAGAACAAAAGAGCTGGGCAAGGTATTAGGTTATCTGGGTGTAGCCGTATTGCTTTCTGTCATGATCAATGCCAGTAACCTGTGGACTACCTATGAGTATGGTAAAGAAACCATCCGTGGTAAATCGAACCTTAAAAATGATGCCGCAGAACCTGATAATGGTCTGCCTAAAGATTATGCTTATCAATGGAGCCAGGGAGTAAGTGAATCACTGACTTTCCTGATCCCGAATCTATACGGTGGTGGAAATGAGCGTCTGGATGGCAACTCGAACGTGGCGAAAGCAATACAAACGGTAGGAGCTACGCCAGATCAGGCGGCCGATTTTGCGCAACGTCTGCCGGTATACTGGGGCGATAAGCCATTTACCGCCGGACCATATTATTTTGGAGCAATTATCTGCTTCCTGTTTGTTTTCGGATTATTTATCGTCCGCGACCGAATGAAATGGTGGATATTATCTGCTACGATATTGCTGATGCTGTTATCATTTGGTAAAAATTTCCCGCTTATTTCCGATTTCTTCTTTGACTATGTTCCACTTTATAATAAGTTCAGAGCAGTAGAGTCTATCCTGGCGGTAGTAGGACTATTGTTCCCTATTTTGGCACTGTTGGCTATTAAAGAAGCACAGGAAGGTAAATATGATCAGAAATTTTTAATAAAAAAACTGACCTGGTCTGCCGGTATCACTGGCGGTTTTGCCTTACTGGTAGCAGTAATGCCTACATTATTTTTCAGCTTCAGAACTGCTGACCACGATCAGCTGGTTGAGTCTATCATGCGTATGTTTAATAATGACAGGAACCTCGCTACAACGATTGGTAATGCTTTAATTCAGGACAGGGTAGATATGGCCAGAGCTGATGCGATGCGTACTGTATTTTTCGTTGCAATAGGGTTCGGACTGATCTGGGCACTGATTACGAAAAAGATGAAAGCCGATGTCGTTTTCGGTATCCTGGCGGTAGTTATCCTGTTTGATATGTGGCAGGTAGACCGTCGTTATCTGAACAACCAGAACTTTGTCGCTAAAAGCACCTTAACCAATCATTATCAGCCAAGAGATGTGGATACGTTCATCATGGCGGATAAAGATCCTGATTACAGGGTGTTTGATACCTCAATCCCTACATTTACCAGTGCTGATGCTTCCTATTTCCACAAAACCGTGGGAGGGGCACACTCTGCCAGATTAAAACGTATCCAGGAGCTGGTAGACCACCAGTTTACAAAGAGCGTAAATCAGGATGTGCTGGACATGCTGAACACTAAATATATCATTACACAGGATCAGCAAACCGGCTCGTACAAAATGCAGCGTAATGAAACTGCAGCAGGTAATGCCTGGATTGTAGACAAAGTGCAGTTTGTTCAGAATTCTGATGAAGAAATGAAGGCGATCAGCAGCTTTGATCCTAAAAAGGAAGCTATTGTAGATATCAAATACAAAAGCGCCATGGATACCACCCGTGCAGGTCTCGGTGGTCCCTCAGCTTCTATCAAACTTGACAGCTATCACCCAGATCATATGATTTATTCATATAGCGCTCCAAGGGATGTTATTGCAGTGTTTTCAGAAATCTATTATGATAAAGGCTGGACAATGCTGATTGACGGTAAAGAAAGACCATATTTCAGGGCAGACTATGTTCTTCGCGCTGCACAGCTTGAAGCAGGTAACCACAAACTGGAATTTATCTTCCATCCAACCTCTTATTACACGGGTGAGAAAATCTCACTGGCAGGGTCAATCCTGCTGTTGTTAGGACTTGGATTTGCATTTTACAGAGATAACAAGAAAGTGAAGAAGGCGATCTAAACATTCGCTTCCACTATCAAATATTAAGGGTCGTTACGCTATCGTAACGGCCCTTTTATATATATCATAATATTGCCTTAATACCTTGTTAACCTGTGTATTGCATCTTTGTCTAATAAACTGGAAATATATGCAGGAAATAGCTCTTACGGTTTGTGTGGTTGCCCTGGTGATATTTTTTTTCAGTCCCTGGGAATTGAGAATGGATGAGGATGATGTATAAAACGGATGAATCATGGAGAAAAGAGAAGTAGATATTGCTGTTATTTCTGACGTTCATTTGGGTACATATGGCTGTCATGCAAAAGAACTGCTCAAGTATTTAAAGAGCATCAAGCCGAAGATGTTAATCCTAAACGGGGATATCATCGACATCTGGCAATTCAGTAAAAGATACTGGCCCGAAACGCATATGAAGGTAGTCAGAAAACTGATGAAATTTGTTGCTGAGGGTGTTCCTGTCTATTACCTTACCGGCAACCATGACGAGCTGCTGCGTAAATTTGCAGACATGCACATGGGGGGATTTCACCTCCAGAATAAACTGGTCTTAGAATTGGATGGTAAACGGGCATGGTTTTTCCATGGTGATATCTTTGATGTCACCATGCAGCATTCCAAATGGCTGGCCAAGCTTGGAGCCGTGGGATATGACTCTCTCATTCTGATCAACAGTGTGGTCAACTGGGCCCTCACCTTGTTCGGACAGGAAAAGATGAGCTTTTCCAAAAAGATCAAAGCCCAGTTTAAAGACGCCGTAAAATTTATCAATGGTTTTGAGCAGACTGCTGCAGAACTGGCTGCTCAAAATGGTTACGGATATGTGGTCTGCGGGCACATTCACCAGCCTGAGAAACGCACCATCAGCACCGAAGGTGGTTCAGTAATCTATCTCAACAGTGGCGATTGGGTAGAAAACCTGACGGCCCTGGAATACTCAAATAAAGAATGGACCATTTTCAAATATGAGAACAAGGATTTCCAAACCGATGAGGTAGAAGAGGGAGCCCTGTCTGATAGTGAGGATTTACACAGTAAACTGGATGTCAGTGTCTTACTCCAAAAGATAAAATTAGAAATTGTCTAGCGGAGAAAAATTACAGATATTCGGTCAGGATGAAAATACTTTATGCCATACAAGGTACAGGAAACGGTCATATCAGCCGCGCACGTGAGATCGTACCTTTGTTACAGCAGCATGGTGATGTAGATCTGCTCATCAGTGGTACACAGGCAGATGTAAAGTTAAGTCAGGAGATCAGGTTCCAGCTTCACGGCTTTAGTTTTATTTTCGGTAAGAAGGGTGGCGTAAACCATTACCAAACCTGGAAATCCATGAATCTACCGAGATTCATCAACGACATGCGCAAGTTGCCGCTAAAAGATTACAACCTTATTCTCAACGATTTCGAACCCGTTACTGCATGGGCATGCAGGTTACGCGGAATAGAAAGCGTGGGACTGAGCCATCAGGCATCCTTTCAATCGGGCAAAGTGCCCAAGCCAAAAGGCATTAACTGGGCCCAGCTGGTGATGAATTATTATGCGCCCTCCACACATTATGTGGGATTTCATTTCAAGCCCTATGATGATTTTATACATACCCCGGTTATCCGTTCTGAAATCAGAAACCTGATTACCAGCAACCTTGGGCACTATACTGTGTACCTTCCGGCGATAGACGACAGCATACTACTGCCCTTGCTCAAACAGATCCCACAGGTTCAATGGCAGGTGTTTTCCAAACATACCAGGCGTAGTTACACTGATGCTAACGTAAGTGTATGCCCGGTAAATAATGAACAGTTTAACGCCAGCCTTGCCAGCTGTACCGGCCTCTTCACCGGAGGTGGCTTTGAAGGCCCTTCAGAAGCGCTGTATCTGGGGAAAAAGCTCCTGGTGGTACCCATGAAATTTCAGTACGAACAGCAATGTAATGCATATGCCCTGCAGCGGATGGGACTTCCTGTGATCTGGGGAAGCAATAAAAACTGGCTGCCGGTCTTAAAAAAATGGGTGGCAGATACACAGGAACACCAGTTCAATTTTCCTGATGAAACCGCTATGGTGATAGAAAAAGTTGTAAAGCAGTTTGCCAGATAAATTTCTTTACTTTGTTGGCAATTCATGATCAATCAATTCAGAACGCTAAACCCTATTAACCTGCTGCTGCTTTTTGCGTATACATTTTTTATGCGCATAGCTATTCTGGCAAATCCACCCGAAAGGTTGAATTTCGAGTTCTTAGAGTCTTACACCAAATTCATGATCCAGATCCCTATCGGGAATGATTTTTCTACAGTCACCAACATACTTGTAGCCGGGATACTCATTTATATCCAGGCATTGATCTTCAACAGGATCGTGAACAATCATGCCCTGATGGCTAAACCGAGTTTTCTGCCGGCATTGCTGTTCATCACCTCGGCAAGTCTGTTCGAGCCGTTTCTGGTGTTAAGCCCCACGCTGATCTGTAATTTTTTGCTGATCCTCATCATGGACAAGCTTCTCAAAATTGGTAAATCTGCCAATGCCATCATGATTATGTTTGATGTAGGCATGTTCATCGCTCTTGGTACACTGATCTACTTCCCCTTTGTAATGATGCTCCTGCTGATCTGGTTGAGCCTGCTTTTATACAGGTCATTTAACTGGCGCGAATGGGTATCAGGGCTGATTGGTTTCCTCAGTATTATCTTTTTTCTGGCTATTTTTTATTACTGGAATGATAACATCGGGATGTTTTATAAGATCTGGCTTCCCCTTAAAAACAGGTTCCCTGCAGTGCTTAAGATCCAGTATAATGATTACCTCGTGCTGGTGCCGGTAACCGTGATGATGGTGCTGGCCATGATCCAGCTGCGGGAAAATTTCTTCAGAAGTTTTATCAGCACAAGAAAGGCATTTCAGATGCTTTTCTTTATGTTTTTAATTGCAATCTTCAGTTTTTATACCAAGCCAGCCTTCAAATTATATCATTTTTTATTGTGCGTGCCTCCCGGAGCAGTATTGCTGGCCTACTATTTTTCTAATGCCACAAAACGTTGGTTTTATGAAAGTTTATTTCTTATTCTGGTCATTGCAATACAGGTCTTTCTGTTTGTTTAACTTTTTTTAACAGTTTGAAGCCTTGAAACTTGGTAAAGATTAATAGCTTTGTAACATGAAGTTTGGAGTTGTTCTCCCGGGAGTGATAAATGCATAACCTGGTCATAGATATTGGCAATACCAACAGCAAAATGGCTGTTTTTGATGATAAAGTGCTGGTATTTTTCCAAAGCGCTGATCATATTGACCAGCATAGCCTTTCAGAATTAATTGATAAATACAAAATTGTAAGCTCTACTCTTTCCAGCGTGAAAGAGGATGTTTCAGCTATTGTGTCTATTCTGAAGAGCTCGACCAACTATATTCCTTTCTCTACCCAGCTGAATACAGGGGTGCAGAATCATTATCAGACACGGGCAACTCTGGGGCAGGACAGATGGGCAAAGGTCATAGCGGTTCATCATGCTTATCCAGGGCAGAATTGCCTGGTTATTGATGCAGGAACCTGTATTACCTATGATCTGCTCAACGATGAGAGTGCTTATTTTGGCGGTAGTATCAGCCTGGGTATCAACATGAGGTTCGAGGCATTGAATCATTACACGGGTAAACTTCCGCTGGTAAAATGGGACAAGGAATTACAGGGCATTCCCGACGGAACAGATACGCAGACGGCAATCACCAATGGTGTTTTACAGGGAGTAATCAACGAAGTTGAGGGCTTTATTTCCCTCCAGAATAAAAAAAATACAGACCTGAAGGTAGTAATAACGGGTGGCGACGCTACATTTTTGCTGGAACAATTAAAAAACAGCATCTTTGCGCCTCAAATTATACACGATCCCTATTTGGTATTAAAAGGATTAAACGAAGTCATTGCATTTGAATATGTACAAAAAGATTAATTATATAACTGCAGTTCTGGTGCTGCTTGCCAGCATTTCTGTCCACGCACAAGTTACAATACAGTCGCCTTACTCAAGGTACGGACTTGGAAACCTCAAAGGGAGCCTCCTTCCACAGTACAGGGCAATGGGAGGTATTTCTACTGCAGTAAATAAACCTACAGGATACAACACCGTCAATATGGCAAACCCGGCTTCGTATGCTGGAATTACGCTTGCTACTATTGATGTAGGGATGTCTGGTACCATTACCAACCTGACCAAGGGTGATGCCAGTGACAGGAGTTTTAATGCTACGCTGAGCCATCTGGCGCTTGCATTTCCCGTTACTACACATTCTGCATTGAGTTTCGGTATCCTTCCATATTCAGAGTTAGGTTACAATTATTCACAAACCAGTACCGTTACCAGTGGCTCCGGAACAGGAAACCCTGCTACACAAAATGTAACCAGTTTATACAATGGTGAGGGTGGATTGACCAAAGCTTACTTTGGTTATGGATACCGCATTGGTGAAAACTTTAGAATTGGTGCTAACGTAGAGTATCTTTTCGGAAATATGATCGAAAACAGAGACCTGCAGGTAAATGATACAGAGATCGGCCAGGGAAGTTATGGTGTACGTCTGCAAAACAAAAACAGTGTAGGTGGCGTAGCGTTTTCTTACGGTGCCCAGTATGATATTCACCTGAATTCAAAGATGCTCGTTACCCTGGGATACTCAGGATCATCTGCTTCTACGGTTAATTCTACAAGAACATTCCTTGCTACGAAATTTGTATACGACGGTATTGAAGACGGTGGTACAACCATCGAAACTCTGGATTCTACAGGAACCGGAAAATCCAACCTTAAACTTCCTTTGGTGCACAACTTCGGTATTGTACTTCAGAAATATAACAAATGGATGATCGGTGCCGATGTCAGAATGGGCAACTGGTCTGACCTGAAGATCAATGGTGTCAACCAGGGTCTGCAGAACAGCAGAGGCGCTTCAATCGGTGGTCAGATTACTCCTGATATCACTTCCATCAACAGTTACTGGAGTAAAGTTGATTACCGTCTCGGTTTGAGCTATGATAAAACGTACATCAAACTGACAGACAACGACGTTAAGCAGATGGCTTTATCCTTCGGTCTGGGCCTTCCGCTGGCCAATTCAAGAAATGCATTCTACAAGCTGAACTTTACTACTGAGATCGGCCGCAGAGGAACAATGGTGAGCAACGACCTGCGTGAGAACTATATCAACCTGCACCTGGGCTTCACCATCAATGACAGATGGTTCCAGAGATTTAAATTCGACTAATGAATTCTGCAGGCATATTTTCGCGGATAGCTTTATTGTGCCTTATACCGCTTTTTTTAATTTCATGTAATGATGATGATTTAAAAAAAGCGGCTGAAATTTCCTCAAAAAAACTCGTACTGAGCAAAGACAGGTCGCTCAAGGTAGAGATCGTTTTCAGCGATTCTGCTGTGGTGAAGGCAAAAGGTTATGCGCCCGTACTCGATCAGGTAGCACCCAGCTCCGGGAGTAAGTACCAGGAGATGCCCAAGGGCGTAAAAATTACCTTCTTTGATCCCCTTCAAAAGGTGACGGGTACCATCGTCTCAGATTATGCCCTCCGGAAAGAAACTGAACAGCTTACAATTTTCAAGAAAAATGTAGTCGTAGTGAGGGATGACCTGACTTTTAATACCGAAGAACTCACCTGGGATCAGCGTAAAAGAATGTTCTTTTCACCACGTGGTATCGTAACCCGCCCAGACGGCACGGTGCTCAATGCAATTAACTTCAGTGCACCCGAAGATTTCAGCTCTGTAGATTTTGAACAGGGCTCCGGACAAACTTATGTGAAGGGTGATTTGGCACAGTAATCCATAGATTTCTGCTGTCTTATTCCCTTAATTTTTAAATACTTATTCAAAACAATATAATTGTTTTCTTTTTTTGGCAAAAGTTGTATCTTGCGCCCTCTTAAAAAAAATATAAATATTAGATATTATGGGTTTAATGACCACTTTGCGGAATCGCGCAGGCTTTATCTTGGTAGGAGCCATCGGTTTTGCAATTGTTGCATTTTTAGTTGGTGATGCAATTAACGTAGGTAAGCCTTTCTGGGCGGCATCACAAAAAGTTGTTGGAACCGTAGATGGTGAAGAAATCAACATCGATGAGTTCGGTCCTAAAGTAGATCAGAATCTGCAGCAGTTCAAACAACAATACGGCGGTAGTGCCAATCCACAAATGACAGCTATGGCTGTTGATAATGCCTGGAATGGTGAATTAGCCACAATTTTATTGTCAAAAGAATACAAACGCCTGGGTCTTGATATCTCAGGAGATGAATTGTTCGACTTAATGCAGGGCAAAAATCCAAGTCCGCTGATTGTTCAATATTTTGGTAACCCACAAACTGGTCAGGTAGACCGTGCTGCGGTAATCAATTCCCTGAAACAACGTGCTGCAAATCCTCAGTTGAAACAACAGTGGGATCTTCTGGAAGCAGAAATCGAAAAACAAGCTTTACAGCAAAAATATGCCGGACTGGTTAAAAACTCTGTATACGTAACTTCATTAGAAGCTAACGACGAATATCAGAACAGAAATAAACTGGCAAACTTCAGCTATGTAAGCCTTGATTACGCAAGTATTCCTGACGCTTCTGTTAAACCTTCAGATGCTGATTACTCAGACTATTATAACGATAACAAGAAGAAATTTGAAAACCCTTCTGAAACACGTTCATTTGAATACGTTTCATTTAGTGTTAACCCAACTAAAGAAGATTCAGCTGCAACCAAAGTACAGGTTAACAAACTTGCTGCAGGCTTTCAGGCTTCAAAAAGTGATTCATTGTTTTCAGCAATCAACTCTGATGTAAAAGTTCCTTACGCTTACATCACCAAAGGTAAACTTGATCCGCAAATTGATTCGGCAGTGTTTGCTTTGCCTGGTGGTAGCTTCTACGGACCTGTATTCTCGGGTAACTCTTACAAGATGGTAAAAGTTATCGATACACGTATGTCTCCGGATTCTGTTAAGGCAAGCCATATTTTGCTGGATGCTGCGAAAATGGGCGGGGTAGATAAAGCAGAGAAATTTGCTGACTCCCTGAAAACTCTGGTTCAGAATGGTGGAAGCTTCTCAGCACTGGCTAAAATGTACAGCGTTGATGGATCTAAAGATAAAGGTGGTGAACTGGGTACCTTCGCAAGAGGTCAGATGGTTCCTGAATTTGAGAATGCTGCTTTCAACGGTAAAACCGGTGATCTTAAAGTAGTACGTTCACAATTCGGTGTACATCTGATTAAAATTGAAAACCAGATCGGCTCTTCTAAAGTTGCTAAACTGGCATATATCGAGAAAAACCTTTCTCCAAGCAGCAAAACTAAAGATCAGGCTTACAAAAAAGCATCTGCCTTCTTAAATAGTGTTAAAGGCGATAACTTCGCTGCAGAAGCTAAAAAAGCAGGATATACTGTAGCAGTAGCAGACAGGATCTCCGGAAGTCAGGGTTATGCCCCGGGTCTTGATAATCCACGTCAGCTGATTCGTGATGCTTTTGGTGCAGAGAAAGGCGATGTGCTTACAGAAGTATATCAAATGGATAATGCTTATGTAATTGCTCACCTTACTGATATTAAACCAAAAGGTATCCTTCCACTGGAAGCAGTGAAGAAAGATATCGAGCCAATGGTATTGAATGCTGTTAAAGCAAAAATGCTCACTGAAAAGCTTAAAAATGCTGCTCAGGGTGCATCAAGCCTGGCACAGGTAGCTCAGAAACTTGGTAAAACTGTAACACCGGTTCAGAATATTGTTTTTGCAAACCCAATCGTTCCGGGTGCTGCACAGGAAAACAAACTTATCGGAAGCGTATTTGGTTCAGCTGTAAATAAAGTGTCTAAGCCTATTGATGGCGAGCGCGCAGCGTACGTGTTTACTGTAAACGGATTCACTAACCCGGCTCCAATTGGAAACACTTACAAACAAAAAGAATCTATGCTTCAGGGTATTGCTCAAAGATCATTAGGAGCTGCTTTCCAGGCATTGCAGGATAAAAGTGATATAAAAGACAATAGAGTGAAATTCTATTAGATTGAAATACGTAATTTTGAAACCGGAAGTAACATTACTTCCGGTTTTTTTATTTTACGGCCATGGAAATTCAGGAAAATATAGTCAATAAGGTAGCTTCAAGTGGTTTAATTACCTTAAACCTTGAAGAATATTATCATCAGGGTGAGCGTGTGGTATATGATCTCAAAGAAAATCTCTTCCATGGCTTAATCCTTAGAGAAAAGGATTTCAGAGAGTTTATTAAAACCCACGACTGGACGGCTTACAGCGGTAAGAACGTTGCCATCATCTGCAGTGCGGATGCCATTGTGCCTACCTGGGCGTATATGCTGCTTGCAAACAGGTTGAAACCTTTTGCCAATGAAGTGGTCTTTGGCGGACCAGAAGTTCTGGAAGCAGTTTTATTTACAAGAGCACTGTCAAAGATTGATATCTCCGCCTATAAAGACGAGCGTGTAGTGATCAAGGGTTGTGCTGATATAGAAGTGCCGGTTTCTGCCTATGTAGAGATTACAGCCTTGTTAACACCTGTCGTTAAAAGTATTATGTATGGCGAACCGTGTTCCACTGTGCCGATCTATAAACGAAAGGATTAGTTTCTGGATTGCTTTTTGTGTTTAAACAGGGTATGAGAAAAATATACTTGCTGACTATCTTCCTGATTGCCCTGATGAATGCTCAGGCACAGGAGTTGCCTTTAGTTAAGGAACCTGTTTTTCAGGAAGGTGAAGTGTTGGAGTATAAGCTCAGATACGGGATTATTACAGCGGCCGAAGGTATCATCAAAGTACTTAACTCTGATCTCAAATTCAACAATAAGCCTACGTACCGTCTGGTGGTTGATGCCCGTACATCGGGTACATTCGACGTTTTTTATAAGATCCGGGATCATTATGATTCTTATATTGATAAAGAGGACCTGACACCTTATTTTTATCAGGAGGATATCAAAGAATCCAAATATAAGCGGCAGGATAAGGCACGCTTTTATCAGGATACTAAAAAGGTCGTTTCCAATAAGGGTACATTTACCACACCTACCAACCAGACCTTCGATCTCGTTTCTGCCTATTATTTTGCACGGAGCCTTGATATCACCAAGCTCAAAATAGGTGAACAATTCAAACTCAACTACTTTTTAGGAAAAGAAATACATCAGCTGCAAATAAAATATGTCGGTAAGGAAGTCGTTAAAAGTAAGCTGGGAGATATCCGCTGTCTGAAATTCAGCCCTTCAATTGAGCCTGGCAGGATTTTTAGAAAAGACAGCAATTTATACCTCTGGATTACCGATGATGGCAACAGGGTGCCTGTAAAGGCCCAGGTTGAAATCATTGTAGGAGCCGTTACAATGGAAATTAAATCGGCCACAGGATTAAAATATCCCCTGGCAAAAGAAAAATAAAAACAATGATAGAAGTACAGAACACTCTCATACATGAGGATGTCATCCGCGAAAGTTTTGTGTGTAACCTTAACAAATGTAAAGGTATCTGCTGTGTGGAAGGTGATGCAGGAGCTCCCCTCGAGGTTGCAGAAACCGCTATTTTAGCAGAAATTTATCCGAAGATCAAACACATGCTGGCCCCGAAAGGTATAGCCGCGATAGAAGAGTATGGCACTTCAGTAGTTGATGCTGATGGCGACCTCACTACACCATGTGTGGATGGCAATAAAGAATGTGCCTATGTAACTTTTGAAAACGGAATTACCAAATGTGCGATAGAGAAAGCCCATGAGGAGGGGATTGTAGATTGGCAGAAGCCGATTTCCTGCCACCTGTATCCGATCAGGATTACCCAGTATCCCGAGTTTGACGTGCTTAATTACGACCGCTGGCACATCTGTTCTGATGCATGTACCTTTGGCAGAGAGCTCAAAGTTCCTGTTTATACCTTTTTAAAAGGGCCGCTAATCAGAAAATATGGAGAAGAATGGTACAGGGAATTAGAAAATAGTGTATCTTCAAATCTGTAAAATATAAAACGAGTATTTTGAAAGGAATAATTTTAGCAGGAGGAAGTGGCACGAGGCTACATCCTTTAACCTTAGTCATGAGCAAGCAGATGATGCCTGTGTATGACAAACCGATGATCTACTATCCGCTGTCAACACTGATGCTGGCTGGAATTAATGAAATACTTATCATCTCAACCCCACATGATCTTCCCAATTTCCAGAAACTTCTGGGGGATGGAAGCAGTCTAGGCTGTAAATTCACTTATGCAGTGCAGCATGAGCCGAATGGTCTTGCCCAGGCGTTCGTGATTGGTGCAGACTTTATCGGAACAGATAAAGTGGCTTTGGTACTTGGAGACAATATCTTCTATGGTGATGGTATGGCCAGATTACTGCAGGCCAGTTCTGATCCTGAGGGAGGTGTCGTTTTCGCCTACCGTGTTTCAGATCCTGAACGTTATGGTGTAGTAGAATTTGATGCCGACAATAAAGCGGTATCGATTGAAGAAAAGCCTGAAAATCCAAAATCTGATTACGCTGTGCCAGGTCTGTACTTTTATGATAACAGCGTTGTAGAAATTGCAAAAAATATCAAACCTTCACCAAGAGGTGAATATGAAATTACCGATGTAAATAAAGCCTACCTGGAGCAGGGAAACCTGAAGGTGGGAGTACTCAGCCGTGGTACCGCCTGGCTGGATACAGGAACCTTTGCCTCCCTGATGCAAGCCGGACAGTTTGTGCAGGTCATTGAAGAGCGCCAGGGCCTTAAAATCGGATGTATCGAAGAAGTAGCCTTCAGAATGGGTTTCATCGATAAAGAGCAGCTGCGTAAAATCGCTACGCCGCTCGTAAAAAGCGGGTACGGAGCATACCTGTTAAAATTGATCAAATAATAATCTAAACACAATATAGTTAAACCAAGCATATGAGTTTTAAATCGCCCAGACTACCTTATATAGGAGTCGATATTGGAGGTTCGCACATCACGGCAGCACACATTGATGCCGATGATTTCAAAATTGTTAAAAGTTCTCTGATCAGAGAACGTGTAGCCTCCATGGAAGGCGCTGATGTAATCATTAAAGCATGGGTAGATGCCCTGACCCCGCTGATCGTAACTTCGGGAGAGGAGCAAATACATATTGGAATTGCAATGCCTGGACCTTTCAATTATGAAAAAGGTATTTCGCTGATGAAAGGAACAAAGAAATATGATTCTCTGTATGAGATGAATGTTTTGGAAATTCTTGCTCAAAAATTAGGTATCCCAGAGAGCCATATTCTTTTTAGAAACGATGCTGAATCGTTTTTGCACGGTGAATTAGCTTCTGGAGCAGTTGCTGGCGAGAAGCGTGCCGTGGGTATCACATTAGGTACAGGTTTAGGATCTGCGAGCAATTGCCAGGGTAGTACTGTAGATTCAGACCGTGCTTTTATTCCATTCAAAGACAGCATCGCTGAAGAGTATATTTCAACCAGATGGTTTGCCAATAGATATAAAGAATTAACAGGAAAAGAGATCAAAGATGTGATGGCCCTGCTGGCTACAGAAGATCAGGCTATAAAAGATCAGATCTTTGAAGAGTTTGGTGAAAACCTGGCTCTGTTCTTAAACGATTTTATTGAGCAGGAACAACCAACTGTGGTTGTGATTGGCGGTAATATCGCAAAGACCTGGGATTACTTTATTCCAATTGTACTTAAACATCTTAAAAATAAAGAAGTGGTGCTTAAACAAAGCACCATGTGGGAAGATGCAGCGCTTGTGGGTGCAGCATATAGCTGGTTTCAGTCTTAAGATAACCTGCTAAAGAAAAACCCCGGTACGAACCTATGTTCATACCGGGGTTTTTTATGACCTTACCGGATTAACTAGATCGCTTTTGTAGCATTCTGCAGCCACTGGCGTTCTTCCTCATTCAAAGCAGGGCTCAGTCTTTCCAGTACCAAAGCATGATAGGCATTCAGCCAGTCAATCTGTGATTGCTCCAGTAGCTCCTTCACTACAATAGTCGTATTGATCGGAGCAATAGTCAGTGCCTCAAAGGCATAAAATTCATTGAACTCATTAGACTCTGCCCTGATGGTGTTCACCAGGTTCTCGATACGTATTCCATGTTTTCCGGGACGGTAAATGCCAGGTTCCACAGAAGTGATCATACCCAGTTCAACCGGTATGGCTGTAGGCGTCGGATTCAAAACCTGCGGTCCTTCATGCACATTGAGCAGATAGCCCACGCCATGTCCTGTACCATGCCCGTAGTTAATGGCGTGCTCCCATAGCGGTTTCCTGGTTACAGCGTCAATCTGATAACCACAGGTGCCTTTCGGGAATTGTACTTTACAGCCCTCGATCATGCCTTTTAATACCAGCGTATAATCCGTTCTTTCCTGTTCTGTAGTTTCCCCTACCGGTATTGTCCGCGTTACATCTGTCGTACCATAAAAATATTGTCCGCCGGAATCAACCAGGAACAAGCTTTCCGCTTTAATCTCTGCATCACTCTCTTCGGTAGGTGCATAATGCGGCAGTGCTCCATGGGCCCTGTAGGCACTGATGGTATTGAAACTGTCTCCGATATAGCCTTCCTGCTCAGCACGGTATTGAGTCAGCCGTGTTGCCGCAGAGCGTTCTGTGATTTTTATTTTACCAATGTTCTCCTCCAGCCATTTAAAAAAGCGGGTTAGAGCCACACCGTCTTTGCGCATTGCTTCGCGCGTGTTTGTCAGTTCAACCTCGTTTTTTACCGCTTTAAGATGGGTAGAAGGATTGATTTCTTTGATGATCTGCACTGAAGCCGGGATCAGTTTGGCGTAGGCAAAGCAGTTGCGTTTGGGATCTATAAATACAGAACTTTGCTCGGGGATCAGTTTTAAAGCATCCTCTATTTCTTCGTAAGGCAAAACTTCTGCGCCACTTTTCAGCAGGTTTACTTTTTCGTCTTCTGTAAGTTTCCCTGGATGGATAAATAACTTTGCATGATCCTGGTTGATCAGCGCAAAGCTCAGCACTACCGGGTTAAAGCTCACATCTTTTCCCCTGATGTTAAATAACCAGGCGATATCATCCAGTGAAGATACCAGGTGATACTCCGCACCATAGTTGCTTAGTTCAGCACGAACTGCCGTCAGTTTACTGCTCACAGATTGTCCTGCGTGTTCTTCACTGATCAGAAAAGCATTGTCAGCAGGAAGTGCCGGACGGTTATCCCAGATCGAACTCAGATAATCTTTATGCTGCAGGCTGATGCCTTTCAATGATAATTGCTGTGTAAGCAGGTCTCCCAGCAGCACAGACAGTAATTTCTCATCTGTCGCTACAATGGCACCTTTGTCAAGTTTATTTTTAAGCCATTGAATATATTCAGGGGCATGCTGTACTTTTTGTTTAACCAGCTCAAAGCCGCTGTTATGTAATTGTTCTGCGGCCTGTTCAAAATATCTGAAATCAGTCCACAGACCAGCAAAATCCTGTGTGATCACTAATGTTCCTGCAGATCCGGTAAATCCCGAAGCAAAAGGTATGCATTGATAATGTTTAGGCAGATACTCGCTGATATGCGGATCTGCTGAGGGGATAATATAGGCTTCTACATTATCGGCCTTCATTTGTGAACGTATTTTGCTTAATTTTTCCTCGTATGTCATATCTGCAAATGTTGGATAATGAATATTGAGGAACAAATCTAAGGATTTTATTTACACGACTCCTACAAACACCCGTTCATGTCGAGATACAAGAATAATACAATTTATTTCGTAAAGTATAACCTAAAAACTATCTTACAGCTAATATCAAATTATACCATTGCTGATCCTGAGCGTTGTTTGCCCTGCTCAGGAGAAGCAAAGGTTTATAATTATCATTAAAAATTGTGTATTTGATAATTATAAGTCCTAAATGTGTCTTTTTTGAGAGCTTTTTTGTGTTTCGTATTTTAAATATGATAAAAAACCAATAAATGTGTCATTGTGCTATGTTTTTGTAGTAAAAATTGCATAATTTTAAAATAAGGCATTAACAAAACTCTCGTATTATCAAAAATCAATTTAAATATCATGAATCTGAGCTCCTTATTTATTTAAGTGAAGGTAATATGCCTGCTTTTGAGCAGATTTATGAGCTGTATTGGTCGGACTTATACAATTATGCCTATAATATCCTGAGAGACAAAGATGTCTGCGAAGAAATTATCCAGGAAACCTTCTTCTCCATGTGGACCAAACGGGAACAGCTGCAGATCACCCACTCTTTGAAATCTTATCTCTTTACTGCGGTTAAATTCCAGACTATTAACTATATAAGATCAGAAAAGGTAAAAAGAGATTATGCTGCCAATTATGCGTCATTCAAAAAAATGAACTTCGACAACTCAAATGAGGAGCATATGCATCTGACAGATTTAAAGGGACTCATTGAAAATGAAGTCTCAAAACTGCCCGAAAAATGCCAGGAAATATTTAGAATGAGCAGAAATGAGCATCAATCTATCAAAAATATTGCTGATCTGATGAATATTTCCCATAAAACAGTAGAAAACCAGCTGACTAAAGCTTTGCGTCAGCTCAGATCTTCCCTGGGGCAATTCTTTTCTCTTTCTATCCTGCTTTTTGCCATCTGCTAAAACTATTTACCTGCCAAATATTAATAATTTTTAAAATAATCTTACATCGCGTAGGTGTATTGATCTGCTGAAACGACTTTACAGTAGAAAGCCAGATATAAAGGCAGAAATGGTAGAATGCAGAATAAAGATTTTGATACATTAATTGAAAAATATCTCAATAATGAGCTGAATGCTGAGGAAAGGGAAAATGTGGAATTGTGGCTCCGTCATCTCAGTGATCATTCTGCAGCGGAGAAATTGACGGACACAGAGCAAAAGGAGAGGGGAGACAGGATGTTTGCTGCATTGCAACAACGCATCAGTCAGCCTGAGACCAAAGAGATCAACAGATTCCAGAAACTCAGGCCCGTTTTAAAAATGGCTGCTACCTTTTTTCTATGCTGTTCTTTGATTTTTTTCTTCCGTACCAGATTGCTCGAAATACTTAACATTAACCAGTATGCCTCGGTAACTAATTCCGGTGGCAAAATTACCAAAGCAATACTGTCTGATGGCAGTATCGTATGGCTGAAGGGAAATAGTGAGCTGATCTATCCTTTAAAGTTTAAAGGTGCTTTAAGGATGGTAGACCTGAAAGGGGAGGCACTCTTTGAGATTTCAAAAGATCCGGCGCATCCTTTCGAAATTTCCTGTGGGGGATTAAAGACGAGGGTGTTGGGCACCAGTTTTAATATCAGGCATGCCAGTAATAAAATTGAGGTCAACGTTCTTACAGGGCAGGTGTATCTGAGTTCTGCTAAGTCGGCCCCGGTCGTTCTCCATCCCCGCCAGAAGGCAGTGTACCTGGAGCACAGGAAAACCATTGTCAAACAGCCTGAGCCAGTGCTGGAAGTAGCAGAGCTCACCAAAGGGACAGAATATATGATGCAGTTTAATGATGCCAGGGTTGCAGATGTGCTGCAGAGGATCGAAAACAAGTTTGAGGTAGAGATTACATTTAAGGATAAAAAAATAAGCAACAACCGCATCACTGCTGATTTTACAGATCAGTCCCTGGTAAATACCATCAGCATGATGAGCGATGTTTTTAACATGGATTTCCGCATCGACGGGCAATCGGTAACACTTGAGGACAAAACTTAACCAAATCAACTATAACCAAAAACTTAAAACCAGAAAAGCCTATGATCAAATAGCAAACTCATTTTACAGATGGCAGAGGTGTTGAAGCCACCTCTGCCACGGAATTCCCCCTCAATTTACATTAAGAATCACCCTGTCAAAAGACATGGGTAAGGGACTTTTTTGTCTCATTCAATCAGGAAATTAACAAAAAATCAAACAAATGTATGCAAAAATGTAAGGAAACCAGAAAGGTTCTTTTTATTCAGCTCATGCGGATCTCGGTGTTACAGATCGTCTCGCTATTGTTGCTCTCAGGTACGTTATTCGCCATTCCTGCCTCCTCAGAGAGTATATTAAATAAACGTCTTACCCTTAGCTTAAAGGATGTTCCGCTGGAAACGGCACTCAAAAATATCCAGGCAAAGGCCGATGTTAAATTCGTTTACAGTTCTACTATCATTCCCTTAAACACCAAAGTCAGCGTAAATGCAAGTCAGGAAAAACTCGGCGATATCTTAAATGATATCCTGGTCAGCCTGCATGTCAATTACAGCGTAAACGCCAGTCAGTATATCGTGTTAAAGAAAACCGACATCGCTATGGCTGACAGCCTTACAGCAGATGCCCTCCTGGCCAGCCAGCAGCATACTGTCAGCGGTAAGGTGGTAGGAAAAGCTGATGGAAAGCCCTTTCCCGGAGTTAGTGTCGTGGTTAAAGGCACAAAAACAGGAACTGTTACAGGCGCTGACGGAACTTTTAAGATCAGCGTTCCAAATAATGAAAGCGTACTGGTATTTACTTATATCAGTTTTCAAACGCAGGAAGTTGCTGTAGGAACCAATAGAACTATCAATGTAGAACTCAGTGAAAGTGCCAATGCACTGACAGAAGTTGTCGTAACTGCTGCAGGTATCAAAAGAGAGAAAACCTCTCTCGGATATTCTGTAAGTACCGTTAATGCCGATAAACTTGCACAAAAATCTGAACCCGATCCGCTGCGTGCTCTCACAGGCAAGGTTGCAGGTGTAAATATCCAGTCATCAGGTGGTGTTGCCGGTGGTGCAACTAATATCAATATCCGTGGTAACTCTTCCCTCAACGGAAATAACCAGCCCCTGTTTGTAGTCGATGGTGTTCCATTTGATAACTCCAGTTTCGGAAATGTGGGCACCAACAGTGGCGGCGCTGCAGGGGTAACTAACCGTGCGTTCGACCTTGATCCCAATAATATCCAAAGCATGACCGTCCTCAAGGGAGCTGCCGCTGCGGCACTTTACGGATCCAGGGCTGCCAATGGGGCCGTGATCATCACTACCAAAGCCGGCAAAAAAATGAGCAGGAAAGGTACTGAGATTACTTACAATACTTCCTATGCCGTTGAGAACGTTTCGGGCTTACCAGAATACCAGACCAAATACGGACAGGGAACCAATCAGGATTACCGCCATGGTGTTTATGCTTCCTGGGGACTTCCTTTTCCGGGTGTAGAAAGTATACTCCCTACCAGAACTACCGTTCCTCATCAGTTAACACGCCAGTTTAGTTCTGCGGTTTTCCCTCAGTTTTATCAGGCAGATGGCGTTACGCCCATCCAGGTCCCTTACAGATCTTACGCAAAGGAGAATGTGAAGAACTTCTTCCAGACTGGTAGTGTATATGAAAACGCACTTTCCATCTCTTCGGGTAGCGAGAAAGGCAACTTCACCGCAGGTTTCTCCAGAACCAATAATAAAGGTGTAGTGCCCAGCAATGAGATCAACAGAACCTCATTTAATGTCAGTGGTAACATGAAGCTCGACAATAAATTCTATGTGAGCGGTTCCATGAACTATGTGGTGACAGATCAAAAGACCCCGCCAATCGGTGGTGCTACAGGCTCCATCATGTCTGCCCTCATGTACACCCCAACCAGTTACGACCTCACCGGCTACCCATTTGAGAACCCTATCGATGGCAGCAATGTTTACGATTACACAGGTCTTGATAACCCGTACTGGTCTACCAAACACAGCGTTTCCAGCAGTAATGTAGACAGGTTTTATGGTAACCTGGTACTGGGCTTCGATCCGCTGCCATGGCTCAACGTACAAAATACAGCAGGTTTCAACGCTTACACCGACAGGAGATTAAATGTTCGTGGCAAGGGTTCGTCATCGTATCCCAACGGAAGTATCAGTACAGACGATATTTACCGTCAGGAGCTGGATAATACCTTCCTCGTTACTGCAACAAAAAAGCTGACGAGCGATCTCTCGTTGCGCTGGATCCTGGGTAATAACATCAACCAGCGTTATACCAACCGTAAAGCCTTTTATGGAGATGGAATCATTGTGGCCGATCTCAATACGATCACCAATACCAGCTCCGTTACGCCAATACAGTTAAACTACAACAGGAATTTATTGAAACAACGCTATTATGCCTTCTTCACCGATATCACCTTCGATTATAAGGATTATGCCTCTTTAAACCTTGTGGGCCGTAATGATGTTTCATCTACACTGCCATCCAACAACCAGAGTTATTTCTATGGTGGTGCCAACGGTTCCTTCATCTTCACCAAAGCCTTCAAGCTCCCTGATAATATCCTGAGTTTTGGTAAAATCAGGGGTGGTTATACCCGTGTGGGTAATGAGGCCACGCCTTATCAGACTGCTGCGTTCTACCTGATCAACTCACCACTGGGTGCCACTACGGGGACAGGCGCTGTAGGTACACCATTCAATCCCGGGGGTTCTAACTACAATTCGGTAACGCTGGCAAATTTACTCACCAATGCCAACCTCAAGCCTGAGTTTATCACTGAGCTCGAGGTCGGTACAGAACTTCAGTTCCTGCACAACAGGATCGGGCTCGATTTCACCTATTACAGCAAAAAGAGTACTTCACAGATCTTTGAGGTAACAGCAGCTCCTTCATCGGGCTTTACCACGCAGATCCTCAACCTGGGTCAGGCTACCAACAAAGGGATCGAGGTTGCCCTTAATATTGCCCCTTTCAGAAGCGATAAAGGATTCAACTGGGATATCTCAACGGTGTTTACCCGCAACAGAAACGTAATTGACAATCTGGGCGACTACAAGCAGTTTGTCTATGGCGGCGCGCAGGGCACGAGCAGTGTACATATTGTTGGCAATTCTTACGGACTCATCTATGGTACAGCCTATGCACGTAGTCCTGATGGACAAATCCTGATCGACCCTAATACCGGCAAACCACTGGTATCTGGTTCATTGCAGCCGATTGGTAATCCAAATCCAGACTTTATCCTGGGTATCAACAATACCTTCAGCTACAAGAACTTCTCCCTGTCAGTATTGATGGATCTTAAAAAGGGAGGCGATATCTATTCCAACACTGTCGGACAAATGATGTCGCGCGGTGTAACCAGAGATACAGAGAACAGAGAGTTTACCATTGTTGCGCCGGGCGTACTCGGCAATGTCGCTACGTTACAGCCATTGCTGGATGCCAATGGAAATACCATTCCAAACAATGTGGCAATCAGTTATGAAGATTATTTCTTTACCAACGGTTTAGGTCCGGGTGGTGTGGATGAAGGATCTGTATTTGATGCTACAGTATTCCGTCTCCGTGAGATCTCCCTGGCGTATCAGATTCCAAAGAACCTGCTTAAAAAGACCCCTTTCGGCTCAGGAACAATCTCGGTGAGTGGACGTAACCTTTGGTACTATGCGCCAAACTTCCCTAAATACACAAATTTTGATCCTGAAGTAAGTTCACTGGGCGTAGGCAACTCACAGGGGTATGATAACCTTTCTGTTCCAACAACCAGAAGGTTCGGTGTCAACCTCAGGTTCAGTTTTTAATGAATGGTATTAAAGTATTTAAACAGAGATGAAATGAGAAATAAAAATTACATTTTCCTGCTAACGGGTATGTTGCTGATCGGTGGTTCCTGCAAAAAGTTTGTAGATATTAATGAGGACCCAAACAACCCCACCTCTGCACAGCTCACCTTATTATTGCCCTCTACGGAGATCTCCATGGCGGCAAACATGTACCAGCTCAACAGCGGTACATCTACAATTATACAACAGACCGTTTGGTCCAGCGGAATCAGCAGGTTCCAGCAGCAGGGTACAGACTATGCAAACTCCTGGGATGGTTTTTACTCCCAGACGCTGAATGATCTGGAGACGGTAATCAAAACCGGAACAGAACAACAGCAGTGGGGCTATGTAGGTATTGCCAAACTGGAAAAAGTTTACCTCTACAGTCTCATGGTAGACATGTGGGGTGATATTCCTTATTCAGAAGCAGAAAAAGGATCCGTAACTACCAGCCCCCCTTTGGAGAAAGGTGCCGAGATTTATGACAAATTGCTGGTGCTGCTCGATGAAGGTATGGCCGATATCAATAAAATTACGGCCACAACCCTTGTACCGGCCAGCTCAGACCTGTTTTATGCAGGTGCTAAAAACTCATGGTTAAGCATGGGTAACTCACTCAAATTAAAATTATATAATCAGATCCGTCTGGTAGACCCTGCAAGATCGGCAACAGCGATCAGGACCATTCTCAGCAGCGGGGCTCCGCTGATCGGTGCCAATACACTTGATTTCACCTTCAGGTTTGGCTCATCGCAAAATCCCAACAACCGTCATCCATGGCACCGTGCAGAATACCAGAGTGCCAAAACTTTCTACCAGAGTCAGTCCTGGATCGACCTGTTATTCAATGCTGATGATCCGCGTCTGCGGGCCTTTATCTACAGGCAAAACGCAACTGCCGGGTTAAATAACGGAGCCAACAGTAATGGTTACTACGGGCGTAATCCGGGTGATGGTACTGCTGCGCCGGCAGATCAGACACGCCGTTCTACCTTCGGTATTTACCCTGCCGGTGGTTTATATGACAACGCTGCCATCAATAACCTTCCGGCATCAAACCTATACCTCACCAACACAGGGGCAACGGCTACACTCAAGGTAGTTGCTGTAACCGATGGTACCGGAGCAGGAATCATGCCTTTGCTCACCAATGCGATGGTGAAATTTATCCGTGCCGAAGCGGCCTTAACCCTGTCCACGGGTGATGATGCCAGAGCCAATTTTGCTGATGGAGTAACCGCCAGCCTCAATAGTGTAAGCACCTATTCTACGGCCAATGGCGGAGTGACTATTCCTGCAGCCACTATTACTGGTTTTGTAAACCGCCTGCTGGTTCAGTATGATGCTGCAGATGCTGCCGGAAAACTCCGCCTGGTCATGACACAAAAGTATATCGCTTCATATGGTAACGGAATGGAATCTTACACCGATTACAGAAGGACAGGTTTGCCGGTTTTGAGAGAGCTCTTATCGCCACTCAGCACCTTCCCGCTGCGTTTGTATTATTCACAGACAGAGCTGTCGTCCAATATTTCATTTGGCGCCAATGCCAGTGCTATACAGGTAGCACAGCAGATTACACCGGTTTTTTGGGATAAATAAATATTTAACTATATGCAAATGAAAAATCTTATACTATCTATAACATGTGTTTTGCTGGCCCTCAGTGCATGTAAAAAAGTTGATTACGAATGGGAAGATTATACGTATACCGCATTGCCGCTGGTCACAGTAGATACAGCCATGTCGGCCCTGCCTACACGCCAGACAGCCAAAGTCTCTTTTTTCAACCTCAGAGATCCCAATGTCGCCAATCAGCGTTTCTCCTTTACGCTCGACTGGATTGGTTATGGCAAGGCTACTGTAGCCTCTATTGAAGTGTACAACAGTTTTAACAAGGCCGAGTCCAGTGTGCCTGCCTATCCTATTGTGATGTCGTACCCGGGAGGGATGTATCCCAATATTGCCCAGTTTCCATTACCCGGAAACCTCAATGCTACGGATAAACTTTATGAAACGGTAACCACCTTCCCCAAAACCTACACCTTCACCGCTGCCCAGCTGGCAACGCTGGCGGGGATCAATCTGAGCAGCGTTGCGGTAAACGATTACTTTATCTTCAAGTTTGTCCTTAACCTGACAGACGGACGCAGGATTGCCGCTTACTTCTCCAACGTAGCCGATGAATCCAGAAACGAGTTTGGTGATCCGCGTACCGGCGTGCGCTTTAAAAATCAATAACCTATTATATCAGCCATATGTTTATCATCAAAAAAAATATACTCTTCGCCTTACTGCTCACGGGATGTGCAGGAGCGGTCAATGCTCAGCAGAGCGAAGCAGCTGCAACCGTACCAATTGATAAAAAGTACAGCGCAGAGATTAAGAAGATCGCTGCAGCACCCCTGGTAAAAAAGGCTATGCAGCAAATCCTGGATCTTGAAAAAGAAACCATGAGTAACCATGTGCTGCTCACCGAGATCCCTGCGCCCCCATACAAAGAAGCTAAAAGAGCCGCAAAATTCGCGGAAATGATCAAAGCTGCGGGTATCGATTCTGTCTGGACGGATACCGCGGGCAATGTGCTGGCCTTCCGTAAAGGGCGTACCGGAAAAAGACGTGTTGTTTTAGAGGCGCATATGGATACCGTTTTTCCGGAGGGTACCGATGTAACGGTAAAATACAGAGGGGATACCTTGTGCGCTCCGGGTGTTGGAGATGATACCCGCTCACTCTCAGTATTACTCACCATCATCAAAGTGATGAAACAGACAGACATTCAGACGGATGCGGATGTATTATTTGTAGGTGCCACGGGCGAAGAAGGGCAGGGAGATCTGAGAGGAGTCAAGAACCTGTTCAGTGCGGCAGGTCCCGGAAAGATTGATTCTTTTATCGCTATTGATGGCGGAGGAAACGAAGGTATTGTACACCGTGCGCTGGGTTCACACCGCTACCGTGTAACCTTCAAAGGTCCGGGCGGGCACTCTTCAGGGGCTTTTGGTATCGGCAATCCACACAATGCGCTGGGCCGTGCCATGCACTACTGGGATGAATCCGGCAATGCCTATGCTTCAACACCGGGCACAAGGGTAACCTTTAGCGTTGGCGTCATCGGTGGCGGAACTTCTGTAAACTCTGTTCCTTTCGAATCCTGGATGGAAGTAGACATGCGCTCAGAAAACCCGGAACGCCTCAACGCCATGGATGCCTTGTTCAAGGCGGCGGTCAGCAAAGCTCTTGCAGAAGAAAATGCGATCAAGAAAATGGGTAAAGACCTGACAGTGGATATCAAACTGATTGGCGATCGCCCTGCGGGGAACAACCCTGCAACAATTCCGTTAGTTCAGCGCATGATGGCTACGATCACTTATCTTGGTGGAACACCAAAACTAAGGGAGGGATCTACTGATTCTAACATCCCTTTTGCAAAAGGAGTACCGGCAATGACCATCGGACAGGGTGGCAAAGCGGGGAATGCACACTCACTGAATGAGTGGTTTGTGAATGATAAAGGATACATCGGAATACAACAGTCGCTGCTGGTTCTGCTCTCTGAGGCGGGCCTGGCAAAATAAAGCAGAAACATAAAAATGGAGAATATGTACAACAAATTTAGTAAAATGTTTACCCTGGCTTTGCTGTGTGCAGCAGGCTTAGCCAGTGCGCAATCCATTCCTTCGCCAAAGGAGCACTTTGGTTTTAACATCGGGGATGATTACAAGCTGACCACCTACACCCAGGCAGAAGCCTATTACAAAAAACTGGCGGCCTCTCCGCGCACCAAACTCGTAGATATAGGGATGACGGAAGAAGGCCGCCATCAATGGATGCTCATCGTTTCTTCACCGGAGAACATCAAAAAGCTGGCGGAGTACAAGGATATTTCGCGCAAGCTTGCCCATGCAGAGAACCTTACACCGGATGAAGCCAGAAAGCTGGCTGCAAAAGGTAAAGCTGTCGTTTGGATCGATGGGGGACTCCATGCCACAGAAACAGTCGGAGCGCATCAGCTGATCGAAACCATGTACCAGCTGGTTACCCGTACCGACGAAGAAACCATGACCATCCTCAACAACGACATCATCCTGTTGGCGCAGGCCAATCCCGATGGGCAGGAGCTGGTGAGCAACTGGTACATGCGCAATGCGGATACGCTCAAGCGCAAGCTGGATATCCCGCGTTTGTACGAGAAGTTTGTGGGCCATGATAACAACCGGGATTTCTACATGATGAACATGAAGGAAAGCCAGAACATCAGCAACCAGCTGTTTGTAGAGTGGATTCCGCAGATCATGTACAACCACCACCAGCGTGGTCCTGAAGGCTCTGTGCTGGCGGGACCTCCGTACCGCGATCCTTTCAACTACGTATTTGATCCACTGATCGTTACCAGTATCGATGGTGTGGGTGCCTCCATGAACAACCGTTTAAATACAGAGAACAAACCCGGGTATACCCAGCGTAACGGCTCACAGTTCTCTACCTGGTGGAATGGCGGCCTGCGTACTACGCCATATTTCCACAATATGGTGGGACTGCTCACAGAAATCATCGGCGGACCAACACCTGAGGATATCTCCCTGGTGCCAGACCGTCTGATTCCGAATGGTGCTACCCCTAACCCGGTTGTTCCCCAGAGATGGCACTTCCGCCAGTCCATCGATTACTCTGTTTCGCTTAACTATGGGGTGCTCGACTATGCTTCGCGTAACCGCAGCCAGTTGCTGTATAACATCTACCAGATGGGGCAGAACTCCATCGCCCGTGGCCATCAGGATCACTGGACTTTCTACCCTAAATATGTGCAGGCCATTAAAGACGCCTATAACAAGGATAAAAAAGATGCCGGTGCCGAGAAAAGCGAAGGCGAATTCTCTTTCGGCAGTGAAAGCGGTATCCCTGCGAAATATTTTGATGCCGTGATGAAAAACCCTGAACTGCGCGATGCAAGGGCATATATTATTCCTGCAAACCAGTCAGATTTTCCTACGGCCATCCGCTTTATCAATTCGCTGATCCGCTCGGGTATCCGTGTGGAGAAAGCCACTTCAACCTTTACTTCTGAAGGAAAAACCTATCCTGGA
Source organism: Pedobacter sp. MC2016-15 (assembly GCF_026239695.1). Taxonomy (GTDB): domain Bacteria; phylum Bacteroidota; class Bacteroidia; order Sphingobacteriales; family Sphingobacteriaceae; genus Pedobacter. Next base: position 128,773 of record NZ_JAPIVS010000009.1, read on the forward strand.
GGATCCTATGTAGTTTCTGCTGCCCAGGCTTTCCGTCCGCATGTGATTGATATGTTCGAACCTCAGGATCACCCTAATGATTTCCAGTATGAGGGCGGGCCTCCCATCAGACCTTATGATGCTGCGGGATGGACACTGGCCTTCCAGATGGGCGTCAAGTTTGATCGTGCCATGAGCGAAGTGACGGGCGATTTCAAGACCATCCCTTACGGAGAAATCCAGCTGGCACCAAAACTGAGCGTAGCCACTGCTAAAACAGGATATACCATCAGTCCTAAACAAAACAATGCCTTCATTGCCGTGAACGACCTGCTCAAAGGCGGGGCCGAAGTTTACCGTCCAACCACAGGTACTACCGGAGATTTTTATGTTCCTGCCTCAGCAGCTGCAAAAACTATCCTCAGTAAATCTGCCGCTGAACACGGACTGATGGTAAACGCTGCTACTGCCAAACCATCAGGGTTAACAAAAATCAGCACTTCACGCATAGCAATTGTAGATGTGTATGGAGGCTCAATCCCTGCGGGATGGGTACGCTGGCTTATGGAGCAGTACCATTACGGGTATACCATGATCTACCCTAATGAGGTAGATGCGGGCGACCTCAATAAAAGGTTTGATGCCATTATCATGGTGACAGGAATTGTTCCTGCCTCCGATAAACCGGGAGCTGCAAGCCGTTACTTCGACAGGATGCCTAAAGCAGAAGATGTGCCTGCAGAGTTCCAGCCAAGGGTAGGTAAGATCTCTGTGGCCAAATCAGTGCCTATGCTTAAGAAATTCCTGGAAGCAGGTGGAAATATCGTCACCATTGGTACCAGTACCAACCTGGCTTATCATTTAGGCTTACCTGTTAAAAATCAACTTGTAGAAGCCGGCAAAGACGGTAAGGATAAACCACTTCCGGGTACCAAGTATTACATCCCGGGCAGTTTGTTAAAGGTTAGCCTTGATACCAAACAGCCTTCCAACTGGGGTATGGCAGAAGAGAACGATGTACTGTTCGACCGCAGTCCGGTGTTTAAACTCGATGCAGGTGCTGCTTCAAAAGGCATCAAACCCCTTGCATGGTTTGCCACAACCACACCTCTGCACAGCGGATGGGCATGGGGACAGGCGTACCTCAAAGATGGTGTAGCCGCTTTCGAAGCGCCGGTAGGCAAAGGTAAACTCTATGCTTTCGGACCGGAAATTACCTTCAGGGGCCAGTCGCACAGCACCTTCAAAATGTTGTTCAACGAATTATACAGCCAGAAAAAATAACCAGATATGATCAGAAAAATCACATTACTTACCCTGGCTGCCGGTTTCTCCTTCGGAGCGATGGCCCAGAATGCCGATAAGAAGAAGCTGATCGCGGCGCTGGATGCCAAGACCCCGGTATACAACAAGATATCCAAAGATATCTGGGGATTTGCCGAGATGGGCTATCAGGAAGAAAAGAGTTCAGCACTGCTGGAAGGGCAGCTGGAAGAAGCCGGTTTTAAAGTAGAAAAAGGCGTCGCAGATATTCCTACGGCATTTGTAGCTACCTATGGTTCGGGGAAACCCGTGATCGCTATCCTGGCAGAGTACGATGCCCTGCCGGGGATATCCCAAACCGAAAACCCATTCCAGGAATCTGCAGGCGGTAAAGCCGGTCACGGCTGCGGCCACAATCTCTTTGGTACGGCCTCTGTAGCTGCGGCTATTGCCGTCAAAGACTGGATGGCACAAAGTGGCGGCAAAGGAACCCTCAAAGTGATGGGCTGCCCGGCAGAAGAAGGTGGCTCCGGCAAAGTGTATATGGTGCGTGCAGGCTTATTCAGCGATGTTGATGCTACCCTGCACTGGCATCCCGGTAATGCCAACTCTGCGGGCATCTCGCCATGGTTGGCCAATAAAAGCGCCAAGTTCAGGTTCAAAGGCATCTCTGCACATGCTTCGGCGGCGCCTGATAAGGGCCGCTCGGCACTGGATGGTGTAGAGGCGATGGATAATATGGTCAACATGATGCGCGAGCATATTCCCTCCAACACCCGCATTCACTATGTGATCACCCGCGGGGGCGAAGCGCCAAATGTAGTCCCTGCCTTTGCAGAAGTCTACTATTATGTTAGGAACCCTGATATCCAGGTGGTCAAAGATGTATGGGCAAGATTGGTCAATGCAGCAGAAGGAGCTGCCCTCGGTACCGGCACAAAAATGGAATACGAAGTCATTGGCGGTACCTATAATATGCTCGCCAATGTTCCCCTGTCTACCGTCATGGATAAGAACCTGCGTCTCGTGGGTGGATTTACCTACACCACCGAGGAGAAAGCTTTTGCAGAGAAAATACAGTCTACCCTCGTGGGCGATAAACAGCCGCCTTTGGCCAGCACGGCAACCATTCAGCCTTTCAAGGTAGAAACCGGCAATGCTGCGGGCGGTGCTTCCTCCGATGTGGGTGATGTCAGCTGGGCTACCCCAACGGCAGGACTGTCTACGGCAACCTTTGTTCCCGGATCTTCGGGCCACAGCTGGCAGAATGTTGCTGCGGCAGGGAATACCATCGGGCAGAAGGGGATGATGATCGCGGCAAAAACCATTGCACTTTCTGCATACGACCTGTTCAAATCTCCTGATGTGCTCAGTGCAGCGTCCAAGGAATTTAAGGAAAGAAAAGGAGCCGACTATAAATATGAAGCTTTATTGGGCGACAGAAAGCCTGCCCTGGATTACAGAAAATAACCTAAACCAAAAATAGACTATGAACTCATTTTTAACAAGCAGGGTATCCTGGATGCTGAGCGCAACGTTGCTGCTCACGGCATCGCTGGGCGTTGCGCAGACGGTACCCTCCCCAAAGCAGCATTTCGGCTTTAACATGGGCGACGATTATAAGCTGGCAAACTACACCCAAACAGTAGCTTACTATAAAAAGCTGGCGGCATCACCAAGGACAAAACTCGTAGATATCGGGCTTACTGAAGAGGGGCGTCATGAATATATGATGGTAGTTTCCTCGCCGGAAAACATCAAAAACCTGGCGATGTACAAAGATATTGCCCAGAAGCTGGCACGTGCCGAAGGTCTCACCAACCAGCAGGCGCTAACCCTCGCCGCAAAAGGAAAAGCCGTGGTATGGATCGACGGAGGTCTGCACGCTACAGAAGTGGTAGGTGCAGCACAGCTGATAGAAACCATGTACCAGCTGACTGTCCGCAAGGATCCTGAAACGATGCGCATCCTGGATAACGTCATCGTGCTGCTCACGCATGCCAATCCCGACGGGATGGAGCTGGTTTCCAACTGGTATATGAAAGAGGCTGATCCCCTGAAAAGGAATACCGAGATCCCTACGCTGTACGAGAAATATATCGGTCACGATAACAACCGTGATTACTACATGATGAATACCAAAGAGGCCACCAACATGAGCAGGCAACTCTTCCTGGAGTGGTTCCCTCAGATTATGTATAACCATCATCAGCGAGGTCCGGAGGGATCGGTGCTTGCTGGTCCGCCTTACCGCGATCCTTTTAATTTTGTGTTTGATCCCCTGATGATTACCGGTATCGACGCCCTCGGCGCAGCCATGTACAGCAGGCTCAACGTAGAGAACAAACCCGGGTATACCCGTTTAACAGGTTCCAGCTTCTCCACCTGGTATAATGGCGGCTTGCGTACTACCACGCAGTTTCACAACATGATTGGACTCCTTACTGAGATCATCGGGAATCCTACGCCAGAGAAAATCCCGCTGGTTCCTGCACGTCTTGTACCTAACGGGGCAACGCCTAATCCTGTTTTACCACAGGATGTATGGCACTTCCGCCAGTCGATCGATTATTCCGTGTCCCTCAATTACTCTGTGCTGGATTATGCCGCACGTCAGCGCGATGAGGTCCTCTACAACATCTATAAGATGGGTAAAAACTCTATCGACAGGGGAAGCAAGGATAACTGGACGCTGTCGCCAAAACGTACAGATGCCATCACCCAGGCGTACAAAAGTGACCAGAAGACTGCCGGTGATAATGCCGGTACGGCAGGCGACCCAATGGGCTGGATGACCCGCGGGACAGATATTCCTATGAAGTATTACGATGCAGTGCTGAAGAACCCTGCCAACCGTGATGCCAGGGGATATATCATCTCTGCTGATCAGCCAGATTTCCCTACAGCCATCAAATTTCTGAATGCCCTGATTAAGTCGGGAATCAGCGTTCAAAAGGCAACTACATCTTTCAGTGTAGAGGGAACTAACTATCCTGCCGGTTCGTATATCGTAAAGACCGACCAGGCATTCCGTCCGCATGTGCTCGATATGTTTGAGCCACAGGATCACCCTAATGATTTCCTTTATCCGGGAGGGCCTCCGATCAGGCCTTATGATGCTGCGGGATGGACACTCGCTTTCCAGATGGGCATAAAGTTCGACCGTGTACTGAATAACTTTGGCGGACCATTCGTCAAGATCCCTTATGGGCAGATCCAGGTTCCTCAAAAACAGGTAGTTCCTGCTGCTGGCAAAGGCTACCTGCTGAGTGCTCAGTTGAATAACTCCTTTGCTGTGGCCAACGACCTGCTCAAAGCAGGGGTAGAAGTGTACCGCGTGCCCAAAGGTGCCGGCGGACTTGCCGAGACGGGAACGTGGTATGTTCCAGCAGGCGCTGCTGCCAAAGCAGTGCTGGATAAAGCAGATGCTACATTGGGCGTAAAAGCCATAGCAACAGATGAAATGCCTGCCGATGCAAAAAGGATGACCTCACTGCGTATAGGACTGTGGGATCAGTATGGCGGTTCTATGCCTTCGGGCTGGTTGCGACTGCTGATGGAGCAGAATCATTTTGAGTATACCAAGGTCTTTCCTCAGGAGATTGATGCTGGTGGCCTCAACAGCAAATATGATGTCATCGTGTTTGTCACCCGTGCAATACCTGCTATCGGCGGTGAGCAGCGCTCGTATTATGACCGCATGCCTAAGGCTGAAGATACCCCTGCAGAATTCCACAAGATGCTGGGTAAGATTACTCCCGAGAAATCCATTCCGCAGCTCAAATCCTTCCTCGAAGCTGGTGGGCATATCGTCACCATTGGCAGCAGCGCCAACCTGGCTTACCATCTGGGCTTGCCGGTTCACAGTGCACTTGTAGACAAAGACAACAAACCACTGCCTGGTACCAAATACTATATCCCTGGAAGTATCCTGCATGCGAGTGTAGATCCTGCCGTGCCTGCTGCCTGGGGTATGCCGGCCGATGTGGATGTGAACTTTGACAACAGCCCTGTCTTTAAACTCGATGATGATGCTGCGAAAAAAGGCGTAACGCCTGTATTGTGGTTCCCTACGGATAAGCCACTGCGCAGCGGATGGGCATGGGGACAATCTTACCTCAAAGATGGTGTTGCTGGATTTGTCGCTTCAGTAGGGGCGGGCAAGTTATACACTTTTGGTCCGGAAATTACCTTCAGAGGGCAGTCGCTTGGCACCTTTAAGTTATTATTCAACCAATTTTACGGTATGTCTGCGGAGTAATCACAAATAATACTCCTATAAATGTATCCCGAGTCCGGCTATTTTAGCCGGGCTCTTTTGTTTTCATTTAAAACAAACTTTGTTTACTCCAAATTTCTCTTCTTTTTTTATTATTACATGATTTCTATCTAAAAACATTAAAATATTGTGTTGATATATGTAATGAAGCGGTTTTAGTGTCATATAATTTATGATTAATCCATAATATTCTGAATAAAATCATAAATATTAGTGATGATGGGTCAAAAGTCTCATGATTTTCTGATAAAAGTCAGTATATTGAGTTAATTATTTAAATTAACCCTCTTAATTATGACAAAAATTACGCTAAAGCAGATTATTCCATTTGCAATTCTGGCAATTGTTGCCATCGCCTCACTATTTATCCCCTTAAAACCAAATTTTGATGAGGGAAAATACAATGCAGCTGACGTTGCCTGGGTTTTGGTGGCAACAGCCCTGGTATTTTTGATGACTCCCGGTCTGGCTTTCTTCTACGGCGGTATGGTACACAGAAAAAATGTGATCTCCACCATGATTAAAAGTATTGTATCCGCAGGGATCATCAGTGTACTGTGGGTAGTGGTAAGTTTTAGTTTAGCCTTCGGGGACAGTATCAATGGTCTGATTGGTAATCCAACTACATTTCTGTTCTTCCAGAATGTAAATTCCGGTCCGTCGTGGAGCCTGGCGCCAACTGTTCCATTAACCCTCTTCGCACTTTTCCAGCTGATGTTCGCTATCATCACTCCCGGACTTGTCGTAGGAGCCGTTGCAGAACGTATCCGTTTCACCTCCTACATCCTGTTTATCGTTCTGTTTGCCGTTTTTGTGTATTCACCACTGGCGCACTGGACCTGGCATCCTGAAGGTATCCTGTTCAAAATGGGCGTACTGGATTTCGCAGGAGGTACTGTAGTACATATCTCAGCAGGGATGGCTGCACTGGCCGGTGCCCTTGTCCTCAAAAGAAGAAGAGTTCACCAGGAACATCTTGAAGTTCCGCCTGCAAATATTCCATACGTATTAATTGGTACAGGTCTGCTATGGTTTGGCTGGTTTGGTTTCAATGCCGGTTCTGCATTGGGAGCGGGTAGTCTTGCAGTATCAGCCTTTGCCACTACCAATGTTGCTGCGGGTGCGGCAGGTCTTTCATGGATGTTCTTTGATGTTATCCGTGGCAAAAAACCTTCGGTTCTTGGTTTCTGTATCGGTGCCGTAGTTGGTCTTGTAGCCATTACACCTGGTGCCGGGTTTGTCGCCATTCCTCAAAGTATATTTATCGGCGCATTTGCTGCTGTAGTTTCTAATATGGCTGTTGCCTGGAAATCAAAAACCAGCCTTGATGATACCCTTGATGTATTCCCTTGCCACGGCGTAGGAGGTATTACCGGTATGCTGCTTACAGGCGTTTTTGCCACCAAGACAGTAAACCCTGCGGGTGTTGATGGCTGGTTTTATGGTAATCCTGATTTCTTCTTCACCCAGTTAAAGGGAGTGCTCATCGTAGCAGTATTCAGCTTTGTAGTTTCATTTGTGATCTTCAAACTGGTAAATATGATCGAGCCTATCCGTGTAACGCAGGAAGAAGAAGAGGAAGGACTGGATGCAAGTCAGCATAATGAGAAGTATTCTCAGGGCTCACTCATTCTGGATCCCGGCGCTCCACACTGATTGTTTCAGGACTCAACGGCGCTCATCCCACTGGCGCCAAACGATAAATAACCTGCTGACCACCCGGTGAATTTAGAAGTGTAAAATTCTCCCTTTATGATTTTAAAACTGATTTCTACTGCATTTGCAGTGGCCCTGGCTAGCTATGTCTCTGCCCAAACGGTAATTCCCAACCTCCCCGTAGAAATTTCGGGCTCGGTGGATACCTATTACAAATACGATTTTGCTGATCAGCCAAACATTGGTACCAGCTTTGCGAACGACCATAATTCCGTGTCACTCGGGATGATCGACCTGCTCCTTAAAAAGACTACCGGTAAAGCTTCTTTCGTGGGTGAGCTTTCCTTTGGTCCCAGAGGGCAGTATGGTTCAATCCCCGAGGGTGACAAACCAGATTCTGAAAACTCTTTTCACATTCAGAACCTGTTTGTGAAGTATGCCTTCACGCCAAAACTGTCCGCAACTGCGGGATACATGGCTACCTTTATCGGGCTTGAAGTGATCTCGCCGTTGGGCAATTACAACTATTCTACCTCGTACCTCTTTACCAACGGACCTTTCCAGAATGGCGGTATCAAGGTCAGCTATGAGTTCTCGCCAAAAGTTTCACTCATGGCCGGCTTGTTTAACGACTGGAATGTGTACCGTGATGTCAACGGTGTTTCACACTTTGGTGCACAACTTACCCTCGCTCCTGCAGAAGGACTCGTTACTTACCTGAACATGCTTACTGGAAGAGTAGCCGGGATGGGCGGCAGTGGCAGCATCTATGACCTCACCAGCACCTATCAGGCTACGGAGACCGTTAAGCTCGGTCTCAATGCCGCCACCTACAATGTCAGCAACAACATGGGCGGATATAGCGGTGCGGCACTTTATCTGCAAAATGCTTTTACAGAAAACTTCTCTCTCGGCCTTCGGGGAGAATATTTTAAATCCAAAGATGAAGCTGAGGGCATCACCTTCGCCGGTGTAGTTCCCGGTGAGTCTGTAACTGCAGTTACCCTCTCGGCAAACCTCAAAGCCGGAGGCCTCACTTTTATCCCCGAAATCAGAATGGATAACGCCTCCTCCAACCAGTTTGTAAAACACAACCTCGACCCTGCAAAGACTGCTTCCCAGTTCTCGCTGGCAGCAGTTTATGCCTTTTAATTGATTATCGCCAACCTGCTCCATATGGCAGGTTGGTTTTTTTTGCTGCCAAAAATCGGCGTTCATGAGACATTTGGGGCAATAAAAACAAAAACTCCCAGTTATAAATGTTTTAATTTACCTTTGAGCCAAGGAGAAGAATATGGGATTGAAGATGCGTATTACGTATAAAGACACTGACTATGTCTATGAGATTATCAATGGAGCAGAGATAAATAAGGATACTGCCGAGTTAAAGATAGTCCTGAATGGGTCAACTATTACATTATCAAAAGATATCAGTAAAATATGGGTACAACAAGACGGGGACGTTACCATTGAACCGGATTTTGCCCAGGCATTAGGCCGCTCGGTATCGCTGCGTTACCGCATGTAGACCATTTTTTATTGCTTTCATACCAGCCCTGGCCTGGCTGTCCGTAAACATATCAGCGAATTTGATGTTATCTTTGTTATCAGCAAAGACAATAAACGGTACAGTTTAATCATATGAAAGAGATATCAGATATCATTGCAGCCTATAACAAAGCGTCAGGGGAAGGAAAGAGAATGGCACTGGCTACTGTCGTTCATGTAGAAGGGTCCTCTTACCGACGTCCCGGAGCCAGAATGCTGGTCACCGATGATGGTATGTTAACGGGTGCAATCAGCGGCGGCTGCCTTGAAGGTGATGCCCTGCGCAAGGCACTGCTCGTGATCAATCAGCAGCAGAACAAGCTGGTTACCTATGATACTTCAGATGAAGATGATGCCAAGTTTGGTGTACAGCTGGGCTGTAACGGCATTGTGCATATTCTGTTTGAGCCGATCAATGCCGATCTGGAGCTCCATCCCATACATCTCTTGCAGGAATTATCCTCAAAGCGGCAGGAAGGCGTGCTTGTCACCCTTTTCTCTTTATCACATCCTCAGCTTACCGTTCCCGGAACCTGTTTACTGGTACTGCCGGAAACTGCCGTTTCAGAATACGTGTCCACTGATCGGTATGGCCCTGAACTACTCGCTGATGCCAATCATGCCATGCTTACCAAACAATCATTTATCAGCGATTACCTCTTTGGAGAACACCTGCTCACTGCATTTGTAGAATTTGTCAGGCCTCCCGTAGCGCTGGTGATCGCCGGTGCGGGTAATGATGCTTTTCCGCTGGCAGCGATGGCAAACATCCTGGGCTGGGAAAGTACAATCGTGGATGGACGTGCCACACACGCCAGTCTGCAGCGTTTTCCAGATGCCGGAAGGGTCCTTGTGGCTAAGCCGGATGAGGTGCTTTCACAAATTCCGGTAGATGATCAGACGGTTTTTATCCTGATGACACATAACTACAATTACGATCTTGCCCTGCTGAAAAATCTGATCCGGCAGGAACAGCCTTTTTATATCGGTAGTCTTGGCCCAAAGAAGAAGCTGGAGCGGATGATTGATGACCTGCAGGAGCAGGGGTTAACACTGAACCCGGAGCAGATGCACAGAATCTTCGGTCCTGTAGGGCTCGATCTGGGTGCTGAAACTGCCGAGGAGATTGCGCTGTCTGTTGCTGCAGAGATCAAGAAAGTACTTACTAAAACCTCTGGTCTGTCCCTCAGGGATAAACTGGAGCCAATACACCAGCACCGTTTAAATAAAACGATTATAGAGCTATGAGTAAAATAGCCATCATTATTCTTGCGGCAGGTTCCTCATCGCGACTGGGATCACCAAAACAGCTATTGTCATACCAGCATAAAAGTTTGTTGTCGCACACCATTGAGGCAGCCAAAAATACCGCAGATAGCAATGTAGTTGTTATCTTAGGGGATAAACATGAAGCTATTGCAGCGGATATTGAACCTTTGGGAGTAAATATCATTTACAATACCGCATGGGAAGAGGGAATGAGCTCATCCATCAGGACTGGTTTATCAGCACTGCTGAACTTCAATCCTGAAGAAAATACTTCAGTAACTGGAGATACAGATCTGGATGGTGTTATTTTAACCGTATGCGATCAGCCCTTCCTCAGTTCAGTTGTGCTGCAGGCTTTGGCGGATCAGGCAAAACATTCCGGAAAAAGTATTGTTGCCAGTGCATACAAGGGAACTTTAGGCACGCCGGTTTACTTTGCTAAGCAGCATTTTCAGGAGCTGCTGGAGCTTAAAGGAGCCGAAGGTGCCCGTAAGCTGCTCAAAAAACATGAAGCTGAGGTAGCTTCAGTACCCTTCGAAAAAGGGGAAATTGATATAGATACACAAGAGGATTATCAAAAGCTAATCTCTCAATAACGATAAAATGATAAAAGACTCTTACAACCGTATACACAATTACCTGCGTATCTCGCTTACAGATAACTGTAACCTGCGCTGTTTTTACTGTATGCCAGAAGAAGAGTATGAGTTTACACAGGCTTCCAAACTGATGCAGGCTTCCGAGATTGAAAGCCTTGCCAGAACCTTCGTAGCAGAGGGCGTCAATAAAATCCGTCTTACCGGTGGCGAACCACTCGTGCGTAAAGATGCAGCTCAGATCATTTCAGCACTGGGAAGAATGAATATCGATCTCTCCCTCACCACCAATGGTGCTCGTGTGCATGATTTCATCGACGTATTTCTGAAAGCCAATATCAAATCTATTAACGTCAGTCTGGATACCCTGCAGGCTGATAAGTTTCAGATCATTACCAGAAGAAATATCTTTCAGCAGGTAAAAGATAACATCAACTTATTGCTGCAAAACCAGATCCGCGTCAAGATCAACGTGGTCGTGATGAAAGGGCTCAACGATATGGAAATCGTCGATTTTATCGAATGGACAAAAGATCAGCCTATAGAAGTCCGTTTTATTGAGTTCATGCCTTTTGCAGGAAACCGCTGGACAAGCAACCAGGTAGTTTCGCTGGAGGATATACTGAACCTGGTATCTTCCCGTTATCAATATATAGCCCTTCCGGGTGGAGCAAACGATACGGCCAAACATTACCAGGTGCCGGGGCATGCAGGCTCATTTGCTGTAATCAGCACCATGAGCGCACCCTTTTGCGGTACCTGCAACAGAATGCGTTTAACGGCCGACGGGAAACTGAAGAACTGTCTTTTCTCGGAAGCAGAAACAGATCTGCTGGGCCCTTTGAGAATGGGAGAGGATGTGCTGCCACTGATTTATCAATGTATCGGCAGCAAGGCTAAAGCCCTCGGCGGGCAATTCTCCGGCTTATTTGAAACCATAGAGGCTGATACGATCCATAACAGAAGTATGATCACGATCGGGGGATAGTTTTTGATCCTGATCAGCTAAAGAATCTGTCTCATCAAAAATCTAACACTATGATCTCCGTAAAAGAAGCAAAATCACTGATACAGGAACACATAGTTCCCATGCCCTTACATCCCATGCCGCTGGCACTTGCTGCGGGTTTCACATTGGGAAAAGATATCTATGCAAAAATTGATATACCAGCTTATGAGCAGTCGTCAATGGATGGTTACGCCATCCGGTATGATGAGCGTTCGCTGCCATTGACGATCAGCGGGGAGATGCAGGCAGGTGCAGAGGAGCAGTTTACCCTGCTGCCGGAGCATGCCGCACGGATCTTCACCGGCGCCCCTCTTCCACAGGGGGCAGACACCGTAGTGATGCAGGAAAAAGTAGAAGTTAACGATGGAGTTCTTACAGTGCTTGATGAACAGCTCTCACCCGGCATCCATGTGCGCCAGAAAGGTGCAGAAGCTCAGGCAGGTGCCCTGGCTATGCAAAAAGGCAGTAAGCTCACACCCGCAGCCCTTGGCTTTCTCGCTGGCATTGGAGTAACTGAAGTAGAGGTCTGTCTCCATCCTTCCGTTGCCATTATCGTTACCGGTAAAGAACTGCAGACCCCGGGCGAAGAACTCGCCTTCGGGCAGGTCTATGAATCCAATTCCTATTCCCTCGCCGCTGCACTCGAACTCGCACAGGTCACCAAGATCAATTTTTACAGTGCTGATGACGATCTCAATGAGCTTACCGTTGTACTCAAAGAAGCCCTGTCGATGAACGATGTGGTGCTGCTTACCGGCGGCGTAAGCGTAGGGGATTATGATTTTGTGCTCAGTGCCTCCCGCGCTACGGGCGTAAGGCAGATCTTCCATAAGATCAGACAGAAGCCCGGCAAACCCCTGTTTTTTGGTAAAACCGATAAACATGTCGTATTTGGTCTTCCCGGCAATCCTTCATCAGTGCTCAGCTGTTTCTACCAGTATGTGCTGCCGGCACTGGAGAAAATGATGGATTACCGCAGTGGTCTGCTGGAAGAGGGTCAGTTTACCGGAAGCCTGAAAACCCGGGAGGCTGTCTTAACCCATGAGTATACCAAGGGGGCCGGACTCACACATTTCCTGAAGGCAAATTTTAATGACGGAAATGTTACTCCCCTGAGCGCTCAGGAATCCTTCAGAATGAGTTCATTTGCACAGGCAAACTGTATGATTGAGCTGCCGGAGGGCGAGACAGAATTCCCTGCAGGCAGCGTAGTGAAAGTATATATCTTCCCCGAATAATCAGGGAGATATCAATTGATAATGAGGCTTCAAAAGATAATTTGATAGCCACTGAATAACATAAATTCTCAATGAACATAAAGATATTATTATTCGGAAGGCTGACCGAACTGTTGGGTCAGAGCGTCCTCCATATGGAGGATGTGTCCGATACGAATACCCTTGCCCAGCGCCTGTCGTCCCAATATCCAGGATTGGCGCAGATCAAGTATCAGGTAGCTGTTAACCAGGAGATCATTCATGGCAACAAAGCTTTAACAGATGGTATGACTGTGGCTTTAATGCCGCCATTTTCGGGAGGCTAACATGGCGGTCAAAGGTAAAGAACGTTATGCAAGGCAGATGATCCTCAAAGACTTCGGCCCTGCCGGACAGCAGAAGCTGTACAACGCAAAAGTGCTGGTCATCGGTGCTGGCGGACTGGGATGCCCGATCCTGCAATACCTCGCTGCTGCGGGAGTCGGTACCCTGGGGATTGTCGATCACGATGTGGTAGAGCTCAGTAACCTCCACCGCCAGATCTTATACAGCGTGGCCGATGTAGGCCGCTTAAAGGCAGATTGTGCCGCAGAAAAACTCAGTCTGTTTAATCCCGATATCAATATCATCGCCTATCCGCTGGAGCTGAGCAATCAGAATGCAGCGCTGATCATGAGCAAATTTGATATTATCATTGATGGTTCTGATAACTTCCCTACCCGCTATATGGTCAACGATGCCTGTGCCTTGCTGCACCTGCCCCTGATCTATGGGGCACTGTCTGAATCCGAAGGCCAGGTAGCTATTTTCAATGTCAGCGATGCTGATGGCAGGAAAGTCAACTACAGGGATATCTTTCCCAATCCCCCGCAGCCCGGAGAAGTGCTCAACTGCGCAGAAGCAGGCGTATTGGGCGTATTGCCCGGAATCATCGGTACTATGCAGGCCGCTGAAGCCATCAAACTCATTTCCGGTACCGGCGAGCCCCTGATCAATCAGATGCTCATCTACAATTTGTACAACAATTCTACGTATAAGGTTAACCTGAGTCCTGATGAGGCCAGTCAGCGCAACCTGCCTTCCGATCTGGATGCTTTCCTGCAGACCGACTATAACTGGTTCTGTGGCATCAGGGCTACTACTTCACAGATTGAAGAATTGAGTCCCGGCGAATTCAGGGAGATGCTGTTTGATGAGGACTATGAAATTATCGACGTCCGCGAAGACGGAGAGCTTCCTGAAGCTACGTTCGACCATATCCGGATCCCGCTGTCAGAGATCCGCAAACAAGTGCCCGCTATAGACAAAGATAAAGTAATCCTTTTCTGCCATTCCGGGGTAAGGAGTATCCTGGCAGGAGAAATATTGCAGGAAGTATATCCCGGCAAGGAGTTCTATAGCTTAAAAGGTGGTATCTTACGCTTAAATTAACGCAGAAATGAGAGAAAAGAAACTGAGAAATATATTTGTTAACGGGGCAATTTCGGCTGATACCATCGCTGAAAGCATCCGTAAACATCATACAAAAAAAGATATTGGTGCACACAGTATATTTTTAGGACAAGTGCGTGCAGACGAGATTGGCGACCAGCAGGTAGCCGGTATCAGTTACACCGCCTATGAAGAACTGGCACTGGAGAAGATGTACGAGATCCGCGAAGCAATCTTCGAAAAATATCCCCTTACCTGTATGCATGTGCACCATAGCCTCGGACTCATCGCTGCGGGAGAAATCTGCCTGTTTGTATTTACGTCTTCCAAACACCGCAAAGCTGCGATGGAAGCCTGTGATGAACTCGTAGAGCGCATCAAGGCAGAACTGCCCATCTGGGGCAAAGAAATTTTAACAGACGAATCTCACCAATGGAAAGAAAATAAATAATGGTCAGCATTACTCATAAATCCGATACCCTGCGCAAGGCTGTGGCCATGGCTACGGTAAAAGTTTCCGGTCAGCATACCATCGATGCCATTGTGCAAAAGAAAGTGCCCAAGGGCGATGTCTTTGAATTTTCCCGCGTTGCCGGGTTGTTTGCGGTAAAAAAGACCAGCGATGTCATTCCCGACTGCCATCCGCTGCCCATAGAGTACACCGCAATCACACATGAGATCGAGGGTTTGGAGATTAGGATCCGCGTAGAGGTGCATACTATTTACAAAACCGGGGTAGAGGTAGAGGCCATGCATGGCGCGTCAGTCACTGCACTTACCTTGTATGATATGCTCAAGCCGATCGATAAAGGCATCGAGATCGCCAACATCCGTTTAGATCATAAAACCGGAGGTAAAAGCCAGTATAAACTTCCTGAGGGCAGCACTTTAAAAACTGCCGTTGTCGTTTGTTCAGACAGCATCGCCAAAGGCGAAAAACAGGATGGCTCAGGTAAAGCGATCATCAGTAAGCTGGAGCAGTTTAAACTGGAGACCAACCATTACGATATCATTGCGGACGATTTCGCCCTCATTCAGCAAAAAACTCTGGATCTTGTTGCAGAGCAATACGACCTGCTGATCTTCACTGGTGGTACGGGATTATCCCCAAGGGATGTTACACCTGATGCGATTGCGCCATTGCTCGACAAAGAGATTCCTGGTATTATGGAGAACGTACGTAAGTATGGCCAGGACAGAATGCCTTATGCGATGCTTTCGCGGGGCGTAGCGGGATTTATTAAGAATACCCTGGTTATGACCCTTCCGGGATCAGTAAAAGGCGTAGAAGAGAGTATAGACGCTTTGTTCCCGGCAGTGCTGCATGTGTTTAAAGTGCAGGATGGTACAAGACATGATTAAACTTTAACGGCCCGGCTCCTTTGCGGAACCGGACCGTAGATATGAGAAATGAGAATCTTTAAACGCGTTCCGGCGTTTTATTCGTAGCGCAGCGCTTCGATAGGGTCAAGTCCCGAAGCTTTCAATGCGGGATAGTATCCGAAAAATATACCTGTAACGGCACAGACCAGGAAGGAGATCACAATCGAGGATTCCGAAATCACTGTCGGCCAGTTCAGCATCGAGGGTATAATGATCGCTGCGGAGATCCCCAGTACCACGCCAATCACCCCTCCTGTAACACTGATCATCACTGCTTCAATCAGGAACTGCAGCAGGATATCGATACCCCGCGCACCAATGGACATCCTCAAGCCAATCTCCCGCGTTCTCTCGGTTACAGAAACATACATAATGTTCATAATCCCGATCCCACCGATCACCAGTGAGATACTCGCTACGGCAGTCAGCAGAGCCGTCATCATGCTGCTGGTAGAGTTCAGCATCGTCATCAGCTCTGCCTGTGTGCGGATCTGGAAATCGTTTTCTTCGCCTTCCCTGATCTTGTGGGTCGCTTTCAGCGCCACTGTAGCTTCATCAACAGCCTCGTCTGAATCATCTTCCTTCGTTGCCGAGGCATAGATCTGGTTAAAGTAAATCGAAGAAAGCACCCTTTTCTGTATCGTCGTGTAGGGGGCAATGATAATATCATCCTGGTCCTGTCCAAAATTGCTCGTTCCCTTTGCCGTCAGCACCCCGATCACCTGTAAGGGGATCTTTCCAAAGCGGATCACTTTTCCCAGCGGACTCTCCCCATTGGGGAAGAGGTTGTCTACCACTGTTTTTCCCAGCAGGCAGACCTTCGCAGAAGATTTTACATCCTGCTCAGAGAAAATAATCCCGTCCTGTACAGAGAGCTTGCGGATCTCCAGGTATTCCGGACTCACCCCCTGTATGGTTGTCGGCCAGTTGGCCGCCGCGTTGATCGACTGGCCCGAGGAGGATGCCAATGGCGATATCATCGCAATGTGCGGTGCGTTCTTTTGCAAAGCCTCCACATCTTTTATCGTCAGCGTTTTAAAGCTGCTCCCCATGATCCTTGCGCCTCCCGGTTCATTACTTTGCGGCATGATCGTGATCATATTGGAGCCCATGCTCGACAGGGAGTTGTTGATGCTTTGTTTGGAGCCTTCGCCGATAGACATCATCGTGATCACCGAAGCCACCCCTATAATGATGCCCAGCATCGTCAGCAGCGCCCGGAGTTTGTTCCGTTGCAGCGCTTTAATCGCCAGAAGTATTAGATTAATGATCTTCATAATATTATCTTTTAATAATCGTCCGTTTCCGGCAGCGATGCCAGTGCCTCTTTTGCAGAGCGGCGGTTGGTGTTCTCCGTATCCTTCTGCACCTTGCCATCCCTCAGCATCACCGTCCTGGTGCTAAATCCTGCGATATCAGGCTCATGCGTCACAAACACAATCGTTTTGCCGTTTGCATTCAGGTCCTGCATCAGCGCCATGATCTCGTAAGAAGTACGCGTATCCAGGTTTCCTGTAGCCTCATCCGCGAGAATCATCACCGGTTCATTCACCAGCGCCCTGGCGATCGCAACACGCTGCTGCTGACCGCCGGACAACTGATTTGGTGTGTGGTCAAATCGTCCGTCCAATTTGACCGCCTGTAATGCTGCAATGGCCCTTTCTCTGCGCTCCTGCGAGCTGATCAGGGGATTATATAATAGGGGAAGCTCCACGTTTTCCAGGGCTGTAGTTCTTGGCAGCAGGTTATAGGCCTGGAAAACAAAGCCAATCTTCGTATTTCTCAGTTTCGCCAGTTCATCTTTGCTCAGTTCCTTCACATTCACATTGTCCAGCATATACGTGCCTTCCGTAGGTTTGTCCAGGCAGCCCAGCATATTCAGCAGCGTCGTTTTACCGGAGCCACTGCTGCCCATGATCGTTACGAACTCCCCGGCGTTCACATCAAAGGATATCCCTTTCAGCGCCCTTACCGTTTCAGTGCCCATGATAAACTCACGTTTCACCTCTTTTATTTCCAGGATCTTGTTGCTCATCGTCTGCCTCCTCCCGGTCTTTTCGGCATAAAAGGACTTGATGCTGCGCCAGCCGGGGCACCTTTGGCCACCTGCTCAGAACCCGATGCAATTACATCATCGGCCGTCAGCCCTTCCAGTACCTGCACATGCGTATTGTCGTTCAGTCCGGTTTTAATCCGTTTCTGCACCAGCTTTTTGCCCTGTACCAGCCACACGAAACTCGGTTCATCTTTTACAATCTCCTTTTTCTCGCCGCTGGCGGCAGTCACCGTTTGTTTTGCGCCGGCACCCGATCTTGCTCCCGTCTTCATGTTAGATTTTTTATCTCCCATACCTTTGATCGGCACAATTTCATATTCCTTGCCCAGGGTAGAATCCGGGCGGAACTTCAATGCCTGTGCAGATATCAGCAGTGCATCTTTGATCTCTTTGGTGTAAATCACGATACTCGCCGTCATTCCCGGTTTCAGTTTCTTATCGTCATTTGGCGCATCAATGATCGTCGTGTATGTCACCACATTGGAAGAGATCACCGGTTGCAGGCGTATTTCCTTTACCGTACCATTGAAAGTATCATCGATAAAGGCATCCACGGTAAAGGTTGAGCGCTGCCCTTTCAGCACATTGCCGATATCTGCCTCATCCACTTTAGCTTCTACCTGCATCTTCGTGATATCCTTGGCGATGGTAAACAGCGTCGGCGTACTAAAACTCGCCGCCACCGTCTGACCGATGCTGACACTTCTGCCCAGTACCACCCCGTCAATAGGAGAGTAGATCTTGGTGAAGGACAAGTTCCTTTCTGCCGAGCGCAGCTGTGCCCGCGTATTGTTCACATTTGCTTTGGCTACCTGGAAGGTGTTCTTAGCCAGGTCGTACTCCGCCTTGCTGATCGCGTCCGTTTTAAACAGCAGTTCCTGACGTTTAAAGTTGGCCTGCTGGTAGATCTCATTACTCTGAGCCTGCGCCAGACTTGCTTTTGCCTGGTCTACCGTTGCCTGCAGCAGGATCGGATCCAGTTCAGCCAGCAGCTGTCCCTTCTTAACCGTTGAGTTAAAATCCGCATACATCGCAGACAGCGTTCCCGAGACCTGGGTACCCACGGTCACCGTATCTACCGGCTGTATCGTGCCTGTAGCGGTTACGCTGGTAGATATTGCACCCGTTTCCGGTTTTTCTGTCGTCACCATCGCCGGTTGTTCCTTGTTCCGCATGAAGAAAAACCATATCAGGCCCAATATGACCACGATAGAAATAATAATCAGGATAATTTTTTTAGGCTTCATGTCTTATAATTTAATTGGTACTCCCAGGTAAAATTCATATATTCTCACTGCCAGGGCAGCATTGTATTTGGCTTGTATAAAGCTTTGCAGCGCCTGTACATAGAGATTGCGCTGCTGATAGAAATCGTAAATATTGGCTGTTCCGATTCTCAGTTCTTCATTTGATATCCTGTACAGCTCCTTGTTATAGGTCAGGTTTTCAGTGGCCGAATTAAACTGCGTTTTTGCGTTCTGTACGGTAATAAAAGCCTGCTCTGTAGTCAGCGATAAAGTTGTTTTTGCATTCTCCAGCGTGTTCCTTGTCTGGTCTATCGCGATCCTTGCTTTCGCTACATTGGTTTTGTTCTGTCTTTTGGTAAAGATCGGTACGGATAAGGTCAGCCCTGCCTGCTGATAAAAATTGTTATCAAACTGTCTGAACACATTATAAGTGGGGTCTTTTGCAAAGCTTGTACCGATACCTGCACCCAGTGTGAGGGTAGGCAGATAACCCGATTTGGCTTTGCTGAGATCCAGATCCGCAATGCGCACCGCGAGTTCGGCGCCTTTGATCTCCGGGCGATTTTCCAGTGCGTATTTCTGTACCGTCGCCAGGTCGGGCACTGCGGCATCAGATGTCACTGTATCCGGTTTTACCACGTCAAATTCCGGAGTCTGACCCAGTTGCAGTAATTGTCTGAGTGTGATTTTATCCTGGCGCTCTGCATTCTCCGCGGCTGTCAGGTTGTATTTATCAGCTGCCAGCTGTGCTTCAAACTGGATGACCACCTT
Organism: Pedobacter sp. MC2016-15; assembly: GCF_026239695.1. Taxonomy (GTDB): domain Bacteria; phylum Bacteroidota; class Bacteroidia; order Sphingobacteriales; family Sphingobacteriaceae; genus Pedobacter. The sequence goes on from NZ_JAPIVS010000009.1 coordinate 148,477, forward strand.
TTTCGCTACTGTACCCGCATCAAAGCGGCGTTTTGCCTGTGCCAGCTGCGCGGTAGATGTTTTCACCAGGTCTTTGTTATAAATGATACTTTCCTTATCAATCAGGATATTCAGATAAGCCTGTGTAATTTGTAAAGTGATATCATTTTCGCTCACCAGCACATTGTAATTGGCAGATTGTACCGATAGGTCTTTCTGTTTGATATCCGTTTTCAAGTACCCTCCCTGGTACAGCGTCCATGCAGAACTTACACCATACGATCCCGAAGAGTTGATGCCTGAAGTGGTACCCGTGGTATTGCGGTTATAGTGGTTGTACGACAAAGAGCCGGATCCGTAGAGGTCGGGCAGCAGTGCTGATTTTGCCAGCAGCTTATCCTGCTCGGCACTTTTTGTGTCCAGCCGCAGGTTCTTCAGCGTGATATTATTAGTCTTCGCATACTCGAGGCAGGCGGCAAGATCCCAGACCGGCGGCAGGGATTTTCCTGTACTGTCCTGACTATATCCTTTGATAAAGGAAAAGCTCAGGAAAACCAGGAGCAGACTTTTAATGATTAATCTTGACATATGATGAGTATAAAAATCCTTGTTTAATAGTCAAATCAACAGTTCTTTAGCCTATTTAAAAAACAGAATAGACCGGCAGGGAAAATCTACCGACAGGAGGCTGAAAGCAGCCGACGTAAACATTTGGACATTTCTGCGAAGGTTGAGTACCTTGTACGCTTAACGAATACGTGATTATGGAAAAACTCAATCCGGTAAAAAGCCGGGCATATATAAATATTCTCCTCCAGCTTTTGGTGTGGATGCTCTTCGCATTTATCCTACTTTTTTATCAGCCCATGAGCTGGAATATCCAGCTGCCTCTGGAGTTCTGGATCAAACAGACCGGGGTGCTCACGATGCTGGTTGCGGTATTTTATGTCAACAGCAAGATCTTTGTGCCGCAGTTGCTGATGAAGAACAATAACCTGGGCTTTATCCTGGTGATCCTGGCGATCCTGATCGCTGTTGGTCCGCTCTTTAGTATGCTGGATGATGCCCTGCAGCTGCCTGCGCTGATGGATAAGGCTTTTAATGCTTCGGGATTTGTAAGGCCTTTCAGAAGGAAGGACAGGCTGGATATTTTCCTGATGATGATGACACTGATGATCCTGGGGATCAGTACGAGTGTTACGCTGATCCAGAAGTGGCAGGCCGACAAACAGCAGCGTGAGGCATTGGAGAAGGAAAGGATAGGCTCAGAGCTATCTTTTCTGAAGGCACAAATCAACCCGCATTTCTTTTTCAATACACTTAATAACATCTACGCGCTTACACATGTAGATGTAGAAAACTCCCGTAAGGCACTGCATAAATTATCGCGGATGATGCGCTACTTATTATATGATACCCAGGCCGGGATTACGCCTTTAAGTAAAGAAGTATCCTTTATTGTGGATTACCTGGAGCTGATGAAGCTGCGTCTGAATGATACCACAAAAGTATCATTTGAGGGGCCGCTGCTGAGAAAAGATATCAATATTGCTCCCATGTTATTTCTTCCGTATATAGAAAATGCTTTTAAACATGGTGTGAGTGCGGTAGAGCCCTCGGAGATCCGTATAGAGCTCAGCCAGGAAGAGAATGTACTGGAACTGAAGGTCACCAATTCGATCTTTAATGAAGGTGCAGAAATTGTAGACAGCTACGGGGGAATCGGCCTCAGTAATACCAAGAGGCGCCTGGATCTATTGTATCCCGGCAAACATACTTTTTCGGCGCTAAAGACCGAAGACAGTAATGAGTTTGTTGTTCATTTAAAAATAATAATCGATGATCCTGAATTGTATAGCCGTTGATGATGAGCCGCTGGCTCTGGGCCTGGTTTGCAGCTTTATAGAAAGTACCCCTTTTCTGCGTCTTGCAGGAAGCTTTTCAAGCGGGGTAAAAGCCCTGGAGATGATCCACGATCAGCAGATTGATCTGATCTTTCTGGATATCCAGATGCCCGATCTCACGGGATTGCAGCTGGCGCGGATACTGGATCGTCAGCCTGGGAGTGCCGGACCAAGGGTGATCTTCACCACGGCCTTTAATAACTTCGCGCTGGAGGGGTACAAGGTTGATGCGCTGGATTATCTGCTCAAGCCTTTCAACTATGAGGAGTTCCTGATTGCAGCGAATAAAGCCATGGCCTATGCGGAACTGCTGAAGCCTGCTGCTGCTGCGGCCGCTGTTGCTCCGCCTGCCGATGAGGATGAGTTTATCTTTTTGAAAGTGGAGTACCAGATGGTGCGGGTATCTACACGTGATATCTTGTATATCGAGGGGCTGAAAGATTATGCTAAGGTTTATCTGGAGAGTACACCCAAACCGATATTATCTTTGATCACATTGAAAGCGCTGGAGCAGAAGTTGTCTCCGAAATTGTTTATGCGGGTGCATCGTTCTTATATCGTTGCGCTGGATAAGGTGAGTTCCGTGACGAAGAATAGTCTTAATATCGGCGATATGGCGATTACCGTAGGGGAGCAGTATAAGGAGCATTTTAGTGCATATTTGAGTAAGTGGATGTGAAATTGATGCAGAAAATACTGCTTGATTAAGGCACTGCACGGAGCGGTATAAAGAGCATTTTAGTGCTCAGCACAATAAGTGATGTGAAGTTTGGGGCACAAAATACTGCCTGATCAAAGTACTTCGCGGAGCAGCTAATGTTTGATTTTAAGCAGCGGATTGCTGGGGTTTTAAAAGCTGAAAAGCGGTGGTTAGTAGCTTCGTAGTCATTAACAATTTTACTCACAGTGTTGGTAACGTGATTTTAGTTATTAACACTGTTTCTGGTAATGCCTTGTTTTTGATTATCTTACATTGTGAATAACGATGTGGGAAAGCTAACAGAGCTTTTGTGAGTTATGTAAATAATCAGCTATCTTGTAATTATGAAACTTGAAATCAATTCCCTGAGACCCTTTATTGGAGCAAAGGATTTTAACATTTCCAGGGCCTTTTACAGCGACCTTGGGTTCGCAGAGACTGTCATCAGTCATGATTTATCATTGTTCACAGTTGATCTGTTCAATTTCTATCTGCAGAAGTATTATCAGAAAGACTGGATAGAGAATACCATGCTTTTTCTGGAGGTCAAAGATGTAGAGTTGACTTATCAACAATTGGCTGCCCTGGAGCTGGATAAAAAATATGAAGGTGTAAAGCTCATGCCTATCAGAAAAGAAAGCTGGGGGCAGGAATGTTTTATGCTTGATCCTGCAGGTGTGCTTTTACATTTTGGTAATTTTATAACGAAGTAAAATTCGATCAAACGAGTAAATCTAAAGTTTCATTTTAATATTACTCGGTTGATGCTTCATAATTGAAGGCTATGCCAATTTCTATTAAGTGTCTAGAATTGATTATATTTGTTTTGAAATGATTCTATCTGAAAAGCATATCGGTTATATCAAAAGTTTTTTTTCTGGTCGCCCGGTTAAAAAAGCCTATGTTTTTGGGTCATACTCCAGAGATGAAGCCGCTGAGAATAGCGACATTGATATTCTTGTAGAATTGGATCATACCAAGCCTATAGGTATGAAGTTCTACTCCTACAAAGAAGAATTAGAGGAAATCCTGCAGAAAAAGGTTGATTTGGTAAGCTATGAAGGATTATCAAAATATGTAAAGCCTTTTGTTGACAAAGATAAGATCTTAATCTATGAAAGGTAGATTGGGTGAGAAAATACAACGCTTATTTGATGCCTCGTTTTAGCGTAAAAAGTTTCAATTAGTACTGATTGATTTATGAAATCTCAAATTAGATCTCATTTTAGAAATTCTGAATGAGGGGTAAATCAGTATTACAAGAACCCTTTCGGGTCTTGTAAAAAGAGTCATACAGGTTATATTTGGTTAGAATAGTTATTGTGTTTTCAACACTAACCAAATCTATAAGTTATAGTAATTACCTGTATGTAAAATATCAAAAATATCCTCAAAATATCTTTAATCTTTTGATATTCAGATTGATAATTTTTGATGTAACCGCCAGATCAGCCCTAAAAACGTCATTTTCAGCTCCATTTCTGAGGCCTTCGGAAACATATTTATTTAGTGTTAAAATTACACTATGCTAAAATAGTATCAGTCCTATATAAGCCGCGTATTCCGCGTCAAGCGAACCCATCAGCTTAATTGTTTAAGCGTAGATATAACGTTTAATAAAAATCCAGATAAAATCGTATCGAAGAGCCCAAAAACACAGTTCTTCATAAAATTTTCATTTTTTAAGATTTTTGGCCTTGTTTTTAGCGAATATTTGTGACCATAAAAAACGAAGCTGCTTTGTAATCAAGATATTGCTTCATTAAGAAGCGTCTTGATACTTTAGTAAAACTGAATAACTTTATAAAATGTTGAAACCATTTAAATTGATCTCTTGTGTTGCCCTGTTATGTTTCAGTTCCTGCTCATCGGTATATGTGCCCAACGTGCCCAATACCCCTATGCTCAGTCAGCAGGGCGAGTTTAGCGGCGGCGCGCATGTTTCGCTGCGGGGCAATGGAAATTTCAATGGAGCATACGCCGTAACCAACCATATTGGCGTACTCATGGGAGGAGCCTATATGAACAGTGAACGCAGGCGCAAGGATTTCAACCATAAACAAATCGAGATCGGCGGGGGATACTTCACCACCTTCGGACCGGAAAATAACAGGATCCTGGAGATCTATGCCGGGGTAGGGACAGGAAAGACCAACCGCAGTTACCGCAATTACGAATCTGATGAGCTGGTCAGTACAGAGCTGCAGGTCACAGATTTCAGCAAAACCTTCCTGCAGGTTAACTACAGCTCCAAGAAAAACAAGAACCTCCATCTTTTTGGCAACAACTACACCCTCAACTATGGTACTGCTTTCCGCATCAGCCATGTGAGTATGGATAACTTTTTTATCAATGGAATGGTGGCGCCCAAAGAAGATAACATCTTTCTGGAACCCATCTTTTTCACCCGCATGCGCCTCAGCGATGCTGTGCAGCTGCAGTATACCACCAGCAGTAATTTCGGACTTAAAAACCGCAAATACATGACCGCCGGAAATTCTATCTTCACCTTAGGTGCTGTCATCAATGTCGGCGGCGCAAAGAAGAAAAAATGATGCTAAACCACCCTCAGGCAGTTTAGCATCTAAAAGTACTACCAGGCACTAATCCCTGTTTCCGGTGCGTTATCATCACTAAAGAACGTCCCTGTAGGACCATCAGCTCCCAGAACAGCCGCCTTCACCACCCTTGCAGCCGCATCCGGCACAGTGCCCGGACCAGAATGGTGGTTAAAATCTGTAGCCGTATAACCCGGATCCACAGCATTTACCTTAAATGGCGTATCCAGCAAATCATTTGATAAAGCTATCGTAAAAGCGTTCAGTGCTGCTTTAGAAGGAAAGTAACTCGCCACCTTCAGACCGTAATATTTCCAGGAAGAATCCTGATGCAGGTTCAATGAACCCAGGCCAGAAGTTACGTTCACGATCCTCGGCTCAGGCGCCGCCCTCATCAGGTCTATAAAAGCCTGTGTAACCTCAATCACCCCAAAAAAGTTAGTTTCAAAAACCTGTCTGAATACCGAGAGATCCGTTTCTATGGCACCCTGCATCGTACCACTGATCCCTGCATTGTTGATCAGCACATCCAGCACCTCCGTTTTTTGTCCCAGTAAGGCACGCGCTGATTTAACCGATGCAGCATCATTTACATCTATCTCCAGTGGTTCAACCGCAGTTAAGCCTTCTGCATGAAGCGCAGTCACCGCTTCTTTGCCTTTCAGCAGATCCCGACAGCCCAGGTACACATAATATCCTTTTTGTAATAATTGTCTTGCTGTTTCCAGTCCGATGCTTTTGTTTGCACCTGTAATCAATACTGTTTTCATAGAATTATATAGTCTTTGTTTAACAGTACAAATCTATGGGGCAACAGCTGCTCAGGTGTAACACATACAACGGTGTTAATGGTACATTTCGCGGATTTTGCTGCGGTAGCCCGCAGGAGTATCACCCGTTTCCCTTTTAAAGAAGCGGTTAAAGTAAGAAGCATCAGAAAAACCCAGATCATAGGCAATCTCCTTCATCGGGTTAGTCGTATGAAAAAGCAGTCGGCGCGCTTCCATCACCAGCCTTTCGTGGATATGTTTGATCGCCGGTTTACCACTTTGTGTTTTCACCACCTCACTCAGGTGCCCGGCAGAGATATGCAGCAGCGAAGCATAGTCACCCACTTCATGCAGCTCATGGAAACTCTCGTCAATCTTCGCCTGGAACCTCTTCACCAGCAGCTGATCTGCAGAAGAATCTATACTTTGATATTGCTCTGTATACAGGCGGCTCAGGTAGGTCAGCATTAATGAAACATAAGCCCCCAGCATCCGTTGTTGCCATTCGCCCGGTTTCCGGTTCTCCGCAATGATTTTTGAGAAAATATCCTCCATAAACTCAATATCAGCCGGGGAGAGCAGCAACTCATGCGCCTGATGCGGATTCTGTATCAAAGGAAGATTACTCAGCGAAGTATTTCCCTGCATCGTCAGAAATTCCGGTGTAAAAGCAATGGCAGAACTCCAGAGGAGATCCGCTTCTTCCTTTACGATCACCCTTCCCGGATGGTAAAAGTAAAGCGTATAGTCCTTCAAAACATGAGGTTTCATATCCAGCCACTGACGCATACCCCCCTTTCTGACAAAGGCAAACAGAAAATGATCCTTACGGTGTGGCACCAGCAGGTCGGAATGGACAGGTCGCATACCTTCAAAATGGTAGACCTTAAACTGTTTGCTGCCGCTGAACTCATCTGGTTCCAGCTCATAGACCGGTAATTGCGAAAGAGGACTGATTACTTGCATTATCTAAAGATACTATTTTTGAAACATTATGATATCAACGGGGGGAAAGCCAAAGAGAGCCTTCCACAAAGGAAAACCTTCAACAAGAGAAATCAGATAAACACACTCGTACCACAGAAGTTTTCGCGAAACTCCTTCGGCGTGCTCAATTTCTTCTTCTTAAAGATCCTGTTAAAGTTAGAGATGTTGTTAAATCCACAATTCACTGCGATATCCGCGATGGGCAGCGTTGTTTCTATCAGCAGCCTCGTCGCATGACCCAGTCTGATCTCATTCAGCGTATCCACAAAAGTATTTCCCGTCCTTTTACTGATAAACCTGCTGAAAGAAACATCCGTCATACTCACCAGCTGCGCCAGTTCCTTCAGGTTAATCTGCTTCTGGAAATTCGCATTCATATAATCGAAGGCCTTATCAATGCGCCGACTGTTCGGATACAGGATCTGGTTATTGTTAATCGCAACCTCAGACAAAACCCTTGTATTTTCAGAAAGAGATAACTCATGCAGAATATTCATCAGCTCCATCACCCCATGAAAACCCTTCAGGTCATTCAGCGCCATCAGCTGTGCCGAAAGCGATACCGTTGTATCCTCAGTAAAGAGCAGCCCTTTTGCCGAGCGTTCCAGCATATCGCGGATCTCCTTCATCTGCGTTTTTCTCAGAAAGCGCTCGTCAAACAAGTCCTTATGCCACTGGATCGTCACCTCAGTTACCGAATCACTTTTGCAGTGATACGTCTCCCAGGTATGCGACAAATTGGGGCCTACCAGCACCAGTTCCACATCTGAGATTTCCTCCTCATGATCCCCGATCAAACGTTTTGCACCTGCCCCGTTGATAATTAAATTCAACTCATATTCTTCATGAAAGTGCAGCGGAAAATCAAAGCTCTTCTTTTCCCTGGAGAAGATGCTAAAGCAGTCCTTATGGGTGAGGGGAGTAATTTCTTTGATGATATTATTCATAGTTGGGTCGAAACCGAAGCTCCAGAAAATTCGTTACTTCTGCAAGTTAAACGAATTAGGTACAAAGATTTCCGAAAACTTTTTTGGTATCATTTTAGTTACTAAGGATGATTATCGATTAAGTACTTACTTAAAACACGAGAAAAATGACTGTTATGCAGCCCGAAATAGATAAACTGAAGGAAGATTTTACAGAAATAACAAACAGCACGGCCGAAGAGAATCCGATTGATTTCTGCGCTTATCTTCACCTGCTTGAGGTAAACAGAATGGATCAGTTAATGTCTTATATAGAAGTACATAAAAACATTTCACACAAGCCCAGCTGGTCGGAGATCAAGAACTATCTCGACGATCTCGAAGCAAAAGATGAGCAATTGGCCTGATTTATGTGTGTACATAGGTTTATTAACGACCTTAAACATGCGTAGATTTGAGATTACCATTCAGGGCTATACTTATCACATCACTGAGCTGAACCAAAGGTCCGGCTTATATGAGGTAAGCTGCAATGGTGTTTCTCATACCATTGGCAAGAGCTGCAAAACCGACGACTGGCTTTACATCAGGACTTCACCCTTTTCGCCAACCTTGCCTTTGGAAATATTAACCTCCCTGCTCGAATCCAAGATCTCAAAAGACTCGCCGCAGAAACTTATAGCCTAACTCAGGCAGGAATCACAATATTAAAAGTTGTGCCGTGGCCCACTTCACTTTGTATCGTGATGTCGCCATCCATTTCATTCACCTGTTTTTTCACCAGGTAAAGTCCCACACCGTGACTGTCTTCGCTTGTATGAAAGGTTTTAAACAGCCCGAAGATATCCCGGCCATACTTATCCATATCAATCCCCTGGCCATTATCCCGGATCATGATCCTTACCATATCACCTTCCTTAAATGTCTTCAGCGTAACCCGGTTAGTTTTCTCAGGATCACGGTATTTGATTGCATTGCTAATCAGGTTCTGCAGAATACTCTGCATATAGATCTTTACAAAGAGCACCTCATCTGCCTCTTCAAAATCAGCATCGATCAGCGTTCCTGATCTTTCAATCTCCATTTTGTAGTTTACCCTTACTTCCGCCAGCAGCTGCGAAAGTATAACCGGTTCCTTCAGCAACATCCCGCCCTTCTTGTCCCGCAGCAGAATAATCAGGTCGTCCAGTTTACGGAAGAGCCCTGCAGAAGAGTTTTTCAGCATCTTAAATGCCGGGTTTTCACCGTCGCCAGCGCCATCATCCTCCAGTATAGCTATCAAAGAATTAATATTGCTCAGCGGCCCCCGTAAGTCGTGCGATATAATATGTGTAAAGTGTTCCAGCTCTGTATTTCTTGAAGAAAAGTCCACACTCAGGTTTTTCAGTTCCTGCTGCTGACTGGTCAGCTTCACGTTCTGCACCTTCATCGCTTCAAACATACCCGCATTCCAGCGGTCGCGGTTCAGGATTTTGATCCTCATGATCACCACCGCAGAGATCACCAGTATACTAAAGAGGACAACACTGATCTCTCTTTTTTTTAGTGTTTCTGCGATATTGTGGTTTTCCTTAGCCATGCCCGCGTAGCATCTCTCCAGCAGGCGGCCCGTTATCCTTCTGATCACCCGCATATCATTTTCTCCGAGGTCAGTATTCACCAGGTCCAGCATCAGTCCCGGTTCCTGCTGTTTTTTCAGGAGTATTGTCCTGCGTAGTTCATTCTCTTTGCTGGCCAGTGTCCGGTTCAGTGTATCCATGTTCAGCTGTTCCGCTTTACTAAAGTGTTTTTGTAAAAGCTGCGTGAGAGAGTCCTGTATCAGCGGGAGAATGCCAATCGATTGATTATAAGGCATCAGATATTTTTCCCTTCCTGTCAGCATATATCCCCGCTGACCCAGTTCGGCATCTTTGATTGTGCCCAGAATCCTGCGGGTATAAAGCGCCGCTTTTTCATCCCTGGCTATTTCCTCCATGCTTTCCGTATTCTGCTGCATCAGGTGAAAGAAGAAAACGATATTAATTACTGTCGCGCTAAAGACGAGCAGAATCAATAATTGTACTCTTCTGTTGCCTGGAGGTGTTTTAAATCGTTTGAGCATTCCAAAATTTTGCGTCAACAATACTGCCAATTATTTGCCTGAACGGTGAGATACCACGGCTTCCAGCTTTTCTTTGAGCAGGAGCGGGGAGAAAGGCTTCAGCAGATAATCGTCGAGGTAAGTGAAATTAAAAGATTCCTGTATGTCCACATCGCTTGAGGCCGTCAGCGCAATAATCTTAATTTTTGAAATATTTGGATCCGGCAATTCGCGTATATGCCTTGATGCTTCAAAACCATCCATTACCGGCATGTGGATATCCATCAGCACCACATCAAAGGCCCCTGTCTTCACCATATCCAGCGCCTCCTGACCATTTTTAGAGAGCGAATAGTTACAATCCCACTGGTCCAGAATTTTCTTGAGCAGCATAATATTGATGATATTATCTTCCGCGATCAGAATATTCAGGTTGCTGATGTCACGTACCGTTGTAGAAATTGCAGGAGATTTTTCCTCAGCTATCTCCGGTTTAGCCAGCTCATAGCTCAGTTCAAAGGAGAACACCGAGCCAATATTTTCCTCACTGATCAGCCTGAGCTCACTGTCATGCAGGTTGATCAGCCTCTTTACAATGGCAAGCCCAAGGCCTGTTCCGCCATAACGTTTCGTAATATTATTGTTGGCCTGCAGGAAAGGTTCAAAGATAATCTCCTGTTTATTTACGGGGATACCTATTCCAGAATCCTTCACTGCAAATAAAAGCACAATTTTCTGTCCTATCTGTGCGGTTGTTGTTACACTCAGTTCAACCCTGCCTCCTGTATCCGTAAATTTCACCGCATTGGATACCAGGTTATTCAGGATCTGCGTCAGTCTCGTCTGGTCGCCATTGATATACACCTGTTTGCCACCAAAGTCCATCTTCAGTCGCAGATCCAGTCCCTTCTGTTCCGCTTTTGATTTAAATGAAGAGTGGATATTCTGCAGGAGGATACTCAGATTGAAATCCGCCTTGTTCAGCACCACCTTGTCCTCATTCATCTTACTGAAGTCCAGCGTATCATTGATCAGTGCCAGCAGGTTTTCTGCAGAGAAGCGCAGGATAGCCAGGTTTTCCTCCTGGTCCTTTCTCGGGTTCTCTATGCTCAGCACATTGATCATCCCAATCACAGCATGCAGCGGTGTACGCAACTCGTGCGACATCGAAGAAAGGAAGTCAGACCGTAGTCGGGTAGCCTCCTGAGCTTCCTTCAAGGCCTGTTGCAGCTGTGCGTTCAGTTCCCTTTCCTTATAGTGACTTTGGTAAAAAGACTTAAAGAATTCATAGTGCATCATGATCAGGATGCCGAAGTTTACAATAAATGCCAGCAGGAAAGAAGTATTGCCAATCTGCATTGCTGTGAGCGACACCGTACCGTTTTGCAGTCGCGTACTGATCATGTGCAGCGCGATAGGAATCACATTTGCCGAAGAATAGAGGATACCCCAGTTTTTTCCGAGCGTATAAAAACTCGAAGAGATAATAATCAGTGAGAGCTGTAAAGTCACCAGGTTAATCCCGGTGGCATAAAACAGCAGGTTTGTCCAGATAAAAATGCAGAGCGATAACAGAAATATATGACCAGAAACCTGCCACTTACCCTTTTCCAGTAAGAGGTACAGCGCATATCCCATTGTCACCGCAAGGATAAATAACCTGATGATGGTAGTGATATTGGGTTTAGTCAGTGAGGTAAACAGAATTATAAGGGTAAGCGACAGCATGATGATCAACCCGTAGGTCAATATTTTGATCCGGGATTGCATTAATGGCACCTCGGTATCTTTCATCAGGGCGGCATACTTTAGTTTATACCTGTTTATTATATTCATGGTCGTGATCTGTGGTTCAATATTACAAAATTATTCTTCGATAGCTAACACATGTTTTTTTATAACCAAGTCAAAAAATAAATAATTAATCGATCATATTTATAATGAATGACGATTTACAGGTTTTCCTGTATGTAAATTTTAATTAGCGGTTATAACAACAAATACAGATAACACTAAAATATACAACCAGAGGAACTACTTTTGTATCATTTTTATATAATTTGGCTTATCAAATTATAAAACTAAATCCATTTACCGTTGTTCTAAGGGCATACAGAGCCTAATACTTAAATAATTTCCCTTGCTGATACTGTTGTTTCCTTGCAGTGTACGTATAATCTAACCTATGAAAATCATATATTTGGAGCGCCCCAAATTCGAATTAAGGTTGTAATGAATAAGAGACCGAAAATACTGTACCTTCAGCACCATGTGCGGGACACAGGACCATTGCTGGAAATACTGGAAGAGTTAGCTCCGACATACCAGTATTTAGCAGTGCAGACCCTGGAGGAATATGTCAATCTTTTACAGGATTTCAGACCGGATATCATCATGGCAGATGAAGATCTGGATGTGGTAAGCCCGCGGGAGGCATTGGGTATTTTGCAGGCACAAGAGGCAGACGTTCCATTTATCGTCATCTGTGGTACCGCGCGCGAAGATGAAGCGCTCGAATTGCTTAAGGCAGGGGCGGTAGACTACGTATTGAAAGAAAAACCACAGCGATTATTTTACGTTTTATATAATCAGGCCACCAGGTTAAGGGCAGTTTCCAATATGGAGCAGGCCATCAGGGAGAAAGAACGTTTGTATAAACGTAATCTCGCTGATACCACAGCACTTAAAATCAGTGAAAAACAAATTCTTAAATCAAAAGCCAACCTCCGGGCGCTGTTTGATCATACAGAGACCGCATATCTGTTAGTGAATGATAAGCTAAAGGTTATTTCCTATAATGTCCCGGCAGAAAAGCTCAGAGAGAAATTCGGGTTAAATGAGTTTAAGATTGGTGCTGATGTAATGGAGTATTTTCCGGCAGTGAGGAAGTCAGAAATTTCAAATATTATACAGCGAGTGCTGGCTGGCGAAAACGTATCCTATCATACTACCCTTACAGATCCCGCTGGTGAAGACTTCTGGTACAGTATCAAATGGGTTACTGTAGCGAACGACGAAGATCAGAACTGGGGACTGATCCTGTCTATCAGGGATATTACTTCATCAAAAACAACTGCCATGGCTTTAGCTCAAGCGAATGCCGAGCTGAGCAAACGCAATAAAAGCCTGGAGCAGTTTACTTACATCGTGTCCCATAACCTTCTTGCCCCGGTAGCCAATATCAAGGGTATTACAGAACTACTGACAGATCCCGACGAGGAACAACATGCAGAATTGGTAAAAGGGCTGAAGACTTCCATCAATACGATGGATACGATTCTGAAAGATCTGAGCCAAACCTTACAGGTGAGGGATCAGGTGAACAAGAAAAAAGAAGAGGTATTCTTCCGCCAGCTGGTAGAAGAGATCACTTTTAGTATCAACAACTTAATGATCGCTGAACAGGTCACTATGCATTGTGATTTTGAGGCTTCACAGTCATTTTATACCGTGCGGGGATACTTATATAGTATCTTTTATAATATCACCTTAAACAGCATCAAATACCGCCGTCCCGAGGCTCCACCGGTTATTATTATTAAAAGCACCATTATCAAAGACCAGCTGTTATTGACTTTCGAAGACAATGGCAAAGGTATCGATATGCAGAAAAACGGAGCGCATCTTTTCTCATTATACAAACGCTTCGATACCAGTACCGACGGAAAAGGTATGGGTATGTTTATGGTAAAGACTCAGATCGAAGAATTGGGTGGCAATATCTATGTAGAAAGCCAGGTCGGTGTAGGAACTAAGATTATGATTAGTCTTCCGGTAACGAAAGAGTAATCATCATAAACATAATTCTAATTATGGCGAATTTGCCGTAATTACATCTATTTAAGCTTTAAAATTCCCGGCCACATCAGATCCGCTATTGCTTTCATCCCTTTGTCACTAGGATGAGAAGCGACGCCTTGATTATCAAATAGTCCCCAGGCTGCATTGGTTGGGTCTTTAACCAAATGTCCCAGCGATACGAAATCTGAATGCCTCGCCATTATCCTGTCAACTACAGGATTTCCCCAAAATGATCCGGCGGCAAAGAATCTTACGTTCGGGTTGTTAGATTTAAAATAGTTGATCAGCTCTACATATCTCTTTTCAAGCGCTGCTGAATCTACTACAGGCTGTTTTACATTTTCTCCAATTCTTAGAATTACCAGGTCAGGCTTTTGATCCCTGTACATTTTAAGTTCTGTATCCAGGTCATAGGTGGAATAGTTCATTTCAAACGTTCCTATATATTTTGAAGTAACTGTGCAGGAGGGATTTTTTTCTTTAAAATTCTTTGTTAGAAGATGTACGAAGTCGAATTCTGCCTTACTCGCTGCCATTCCCCAATTGCCAAGCCAACCCACATCCGGATTACTTGCAGTGTAAGTAATGCTATTTCCCAGAATAAGCACATTGGAGAACGTTAATTCAGGTACAGGAGTTTCAGACGATTTTTTTGAGCAAGAAATGACAATTAAGGCAATAAGTAAGGCTGATAATGCTGAGAGATAATTTTTCACATTTGAGATTTTAACAAATGTATAGATTTCATTTATTTTGATAAAGCTGAATATATTCTTTTGCCAAAGCTGAATCATCAAAATCAATTTTGATTTTAGAGGGTGCTTCTGCATTTATTCTACGCTGTTTGGTGCTATCACTGAACAGCGTGTTCAGTTTCTGAGTAATGTTATTAACGTTCAGATCGGTAATCCAGCCCATATCGCGTTCCAGTACATATTTGTACAAGCCCACTTTGTCGCTAACCAGCACTGGTGTACCCACGGATAATGCTTCTATCGCCACTACAGCAAAGTTTTCATTATAGGAGGTAAGTGCAAACAGGTCAAGCTGAGCGAGAAACTTAAATTTGTCCTCTCCATTTTTCCATCCAACCCAGTGTAGCTTGCTAGCATTGCCTTTTTCCTCAGCCAATCTTTTCAGGCTGGCGATATAATCAGGATCACCATCTCCCGCGATTTGTAATTTATAGTCGAAAGTCACATTGCTTAAAGCCGTGATCAGTAAGTCCAGTCCCTTTTTAGGATCAATGCGAGAAATAAAGCCGATGGTAAAGACGTCATTATACGTTCGTTGGTAAGCGATATTAGAAAGAGCAACCAGGTTGGGAATCACGTGACCGCGCCAGTGAGGGATAATGTTGAGAGATTCTTCCCATTCTGTATCTGCCGTTACATGAAGAGTTGCGTGTTTCAGCAGTCTCTTCCCCATGATATGAACCGCCTTCTTCTTTCGTGGATTATTTGTCTCTATGATGTATTTACTCAACATACCGTGAGGAGAGAATACAGGTTTTACTTTTTTGATCCTGCAAACACAAAATGCGCCAATAATGAGGGGGCTCCACCAGGAATGTATATGTACTACATCAAAGCTTTTTATATTATTATAGAGACACCTCCATAAATCAGATGAGACATGTGTATGATCGCCGGTGATTCTTTTAAAGTAAGTAACTCTTACTCCGTCTATAATCATTTCTTTCCCTGGTACTACATCTAACTCTGCTTTGCCATTTGCCGTGGTAGTATATACTGAGACATCATGGCCTTCAAGTGCAAGCTGTTCTGCTAATCGTGCGATTACCACAATTGTTCCTCCATACACGAAAGCAGGTTTATAAGATGGAACTATAAACAAGATTTTCATATGAGCATTAATCTTAAATCTCATCGAAATTAAGATTTTACAACATTCAGTTGTATCGCTGCTAATGGCTTCTCATTTCATTGCTTAAAGATAAATAAGGATTAAGATTATGGATTTCTTTTTTAATCAACGTTACTCTTCAAAGTTGTAAAAGTTGTTGAGTTTTTCTATTTGATACCAGATGAGAAGGTCATGGTTGAGAACAAGTATGATCTTCTAAAATCATGTAGAAACAAAATGCCGTTGCTGGAGCAAAATCGAATAATGAATGGGCAGCTTTAAAGATTTTTTCAAAATCACATTTATATATTGGTTCTTGATCTTAAAAGAAATAAGGAAGGCAGATACCCTATTTAGCGATATACAGGAAGAATATATTCTTTACTTCTACATGTTTAAAGAAATTATCCGTTTCAAATTATCTCTCCGGGAATTTAAATAAACTTCTGAGCTATATCTTAAATGGTTTTATACTTAATCCTTCAGACTGTAGTTTTTAAATGTCGTTCTGGCCTTGCCATACTTCACTGTATTAGAGAAGTTCGCTGAGGGCTTTTCTATATAATTCCAGAATACCCAGCTAACCGCAAAACAGATCAAAGAAACAACGAAGAAAAGAATCCAGAATTGGTTAGGCTTCATATGATTCTGTGCCATGTTAATCATTTTAATTCCAAGGGGGAAGTGAAGCAGGTAAAGCGAATAAGATACTTCACCTGGAAATTCCAGTATATGAGATACCGGTTTCCTATAATATAAAATAACAAGTATAGTAGCGGTAGCTACAATAGATGCTGCTAATTCATAGTATAAAAATGAGAACAGAATCACTAATCCGAGGCAGGCCATTTCAAAATATGTAGACTTCTTACTAGTATAAATCTGATATCCAATCGTTCCAATTAAAAAGAAAACAATATACTCCAGAAGTCCGATATACTCGGTTATCAAAGTTTGACTACTTAATAATAGGAGTGGTACTCCGATGATCATTGTAAGCCTTGGCAACTTGGATAACAAGACAAAATATATTCCCATGAATATATAATACTCCGCTTCAATTCTTAGTGTCCAGAACACCGGGTTGTCGGATGGTGCATGGGCATAGAATAGACTTTTCAAAACAGTAAGGGGTGTTTCAGGATTTGGAAGATGCCTGTAATGGTAAGATGCAGCTGCAATTGAAAGCGTAATTGACAAAGCAATCAGATATGGTGGATGCAGGCGAAGGAGCCTCTTGTATAGGAATCTGAAATAATCTACAAGTTCATATTTTGCCCTATACAAACTAAAAGGAATAACAAATCCGGATATCACAAAAAAGATATGTACTCCATACTGTCCATACTCGCCAATCAATCTAAAGAGTTCAGGCGCAACTGTGCCTTTTGAAATAGGCTTGGCAAAATGACAAAAACAAACTGAAACTACGGCAATACCTCTTAAGAGTGCTAAACTGGTGATTTTTGACTTGTCTGACATTCTCTGCTCTATATAAAAACACACGCATACGTGTGATATTGAATCGCTTGCTCTTTTATTAAAGAAAAAATATGTATTTATACGGTGCTAAAGTTAATTTTAATATTGCTATTTAAGAAGTGTATTTTCATAATATTTTACATGTTACGCCAAATGTTATTTTTAATTTCGAATTAATAAATGGTATAAATTTTGGTGTATTATTTTACGGGATACCGTATATAGTTTTCTGAAAGTACATGTGTTAAATAAACACACTATATTTACTCCCTGGAAATTATTGTGCAAGGCATAGTTTTTGCTTATTGCGCATAGATTGCTAGTTAATCTTTCTAACAAAAATTAATATGTTTAAAAAACTACTTGTTATTCCAATAGTACTACTTTGTATGACTGCCTTCGCCCAGCAAAATGGTGATGCTAAATATAGTTTTGGTGTTAGGGGTTACAATTATCTGGAATTGCCGGAATTGTTAAATCAGGCCAAAAACCATCGTTATACAAATTCCAATTTCAGCAGTTATATCATAAAATTTAATGATAACCTCTATAGCTACAGATTGAGCGGTAGCTACTTTAACAAAAACACACAATTTTCGAATAACTGTGAGGGTTGCGAGCAGGCTAACGGAAAATTAAAAGACTATTCCTTCAAAGCGGGTTTTGAAAAAAACTTTATTTATGGACACGTACAACCCTATTTGGGTTTTGATATGGGATTCCGTTCAAATGAATTTGATGGGACTCTTACAGACAATGCCTCAAATAATGTGAATGTAAGTACTACAAAAAGAGGTTTCACATTAGCTCCCGTATTAGGTCTTAAGCTAAATCCAATTAAAGAAATCTCTATATTCGCAGAGAGCAATCTTGAATTCTTTTATGCATGGGGTAAAACCGACTACACTGGTTTGCAAGATCCGCAATCAAGAGGCTCAAATAAGTTTCAGAAAGGAGAGTTATTAAACAATCCGGTATCTGTAGGTATTCAAATACATTTAGGTCGTAAGAATTAATGAATAATAATATAATTGTAATTGGTGGAACTGGCCAACTTGGGCAGTGTCTGCAGGATGTTATATCTGCTGAAAGTTCAACATTCAATTTTGTATTTCTCTCTAGAACAGAATTGGATTGTGTTAACGAAGAACAAACAGCCTCAGTCTTTGAACAGTATCAGCCTTTATATTGCATCAATTGCGCAGCTTACACGGCGGTAGATCAAGCCGAAGAAGATCAGAATACTGCTTTTCTAGTAAATCAAGTTGCGGTAAAAGGCCTTGCCGAGACCTGTCTGAAGTATCATACAACTCTGATTCATATTTCAACCGACTTTGTATTTGATGGAAAATCGAGTATCCCATTAACAGAAGACTTACTGACCAACCCTGTTAATATTTACGGTTCATCCAAACTCAAAGGCGAAACGGAAATCCAGCAGCTGATGGAAAATTATTATATCATTCGCACCAGCTGGTTATATTCAGAAAAAGCAAACAACTTCGTGAAAACAATGCTGAAGCTAGCACAATCCAGAAGCGAGCTCACAATTATTTATGATCAGATCGGAACGCCAACTTATGCAATGGACCTTGCAAGGTTAATTACATCCATTATCAAAAATGATCCAAAGGCATATGGCTTATATCACTACAGCAACGAAGGTGTTGCGTCGTGGTATGATTTTGCGAAAGCAGTGTTTGAGATTTCACAAACAGATATAAAAGTACTACCGGTAGCCTCTTCTGCATTTGTGACCAAAGCAAAAAGACCGCATTACTCTGTCTTAGATAAGACAAAAATCAAAACTGCCCTGGGGATTGAAATTCCTTATTGGAGAGAAAGTTTGAAAACCTGTATCAATAAATTGTAGCTAATTATGAAAGGAATAATTTTAGCTGGTGGCAGCGGCACCCGCTTACATCCATTGACTCTGGTCATGAGTAAACAGATGATGCCGGTGTATGATAAGCCGATGATTTATTATCCCCTGTCTATTTTGATGTTAGCTGGGATCAAAGAGATTCTTATCATCTCTACTCCGCATGACTTGCTCAACTTCAAAAAATTATTAGGAGATGGCAGCCAGATAGGCTGCAAATTTTCTTACGCTGTTCAGGAGAAGCCAAATGGCCTGGCTCAGGCTTTTGTCATAGGTGCAGATTTCATTGGAACTGATAAAGTTGCTTTAGTATTGGGCGACAATATTTTCTACGGGGACGGCATGTCTAAGTTGTTGCAGGATAATACTGAAACCAATGGCGGGGTTGTGTTTGCCTACCAGGTTTCTGATCCGGAGCGTTACGGTGTTGTTGAATTTGACGCTGATAGGAATGCTGTGTCAATAGAAGAGAAGCCAGAGCAGCCTAAATCTAATTATGCAGTACCAGGTCTGTATTTTTATGACAACAGCGTTGTAGAAATTGCCAAAAATATCCAACCTTCTCCCAGGGGAGAATATGAAATTACTGATGTAAATAAAGTATATCTGGAGCAGGGTAACTTAAAAGTTGCTGTATTAAGCCGCGGTACCGCCTGGTTAGATACAGGAACTTTTAATTCACTGATGCAAGCAGGTCAGTTTGTACAAACCATAGAAGAACGTCAGGGTCTTAAAATTGGTTGTATTGAGGAAGTTGCATATCGAATGGGATTTATTGATAAAGCGAGATTGAAAGAAATAGCCACTCCCTTAGTCAAAAGTGGTTATGGCGCTTATTTACTTAAGCTTATTGAGTAAGATACTTTTAGATATATTTAAACACAAGTGATTTTTAGCTTTTAAATAGTTTGAGTAGGAGTACGGGCGCTTGTTTTCTAGATAGTTCAGTTAAATAATTCTTATATTCGCCAACTAAAATTTACGTAATAATGAAAGTGGCCTTAATTACAGGTGTTACGGGACAGGATGGAGCCTACTTATCAGAATTCCTATTAAAAAAAGGCTATTTTGTTCATGGTCTGAAGAGAAGGTCATCTTTGTTCAACACAGATAGAATAGATCACTTATATCAGGATCAGCATGAAAATGGCGTAAATTTTAAACTGCACTTCGGCGATCTTACTGATTCTACCAATCTAATCCGAATCATACAGGAAATACAGCCAGATGAGATTTATAATCTTGCAGCCATGAGCCACGTACAGGTAAGTTTCGAAATGCCAGAATATACTGCAAATGCTGATGGTATTGGTACATTAAGGTTGTTGGAAGCGGTACGTATTCTGGGATTAGAAAAGAAAACGAGGATTTACCAGGCATCAACTTCCGAATTATATGGTCTGGTACAAGCCGTACCACAAAGTGAAACTACCCCCTTCTACCCAAGATCGCCATATGCTGTAGCAAAAATTTACGGCTATTGGATTACAGTGAACTATAGAGAAGCTTACAATATGTTCGCATGTAATGGTATTTTATTTAATCATGAAAGCCCTTTACGAGGAGAAACTTTTGTTACCCGTAAAATCACCAGGGCTGCCTGTAAGATTGCGCTGGGTTTGCAAAAATGTTTATATCTCGGAAATCTTTCTGCACAGAGAGATTGGGGACATGCTAAAGATTATATCGAAGCCATGTGGTTAATTCTTCAGCAGGAAAAAGCCGAGGACTATGTAATTGCAACTGGTGTTACCACCACAGTTCGTGATTTTGTAAGAATGAGTTTTGCAGAATTAGGTATAGAAGTGGAGTTCAGCGGTAAAAACGAATATGAAAAAGGAGTAATCATTGACATTGATTACGATCTAGCTAATAGTCTTGGAGTAAATACAGACTCGCTCCATTTCGGAATGGATGTGGTAAGGGTGGATGCCAAATATTTCAGACCGACAGAGGTCGATTTATTATTAGGAGATCCAACAAAATCTAAAACGCAATTGGGCTGGGAGCCAAAATATGATTTGCCTTCTCTGGTAAAAGATATGATCCAGTCTGATCTACAATTAATGAAAAAAGACGAATATTTGAAAGCGAAAGGTTTTAATACCTTGAACTATTTCGAATAATAAAATACCATTTAGATACCTATGAATTTTAAAAGAACGATTGCTGTTGTATTATTTTTTTTCAGTGCACTTATATGTTATAATGTTAGTGCACAGACGAACTATTCTGATGTGAAGGTTGATGAGTTGACTGATGCTCAGGTTCGTCAATTGATGCAGCGTGCAGAATCAGTTGGATACAATGATGCTCAGCTGGAACAAATGGCTGCTGCACAGGGGATGAATCCTGAAGAAGTTCAAAAACTTTCATTAAGAGTAGAGAAATTGCGCAAGCAAAGTGGAGGCGGAAGTAGCATGGATTCAAAAAATCAGAATGCTAATGCTGAATATACTCAAGAAGATCAATTCTCAGAGAGAAAAACTTTCAATCAGTCAAGTAGTTCTGATACTTCTAAAAATAAACGCATCAATCTGAATGAAAAAAGTAAGAGAGAGATGAAAGATGCTTTTGGAAATCTAATTCCCAAGATCTTTGGCGCTGAATTGTTCAAGAATAGTGATATTACTTTTGAACCAAATCTACGCCTGGCAACTCCAAAAAGTTATATTATTGGTCCTGATGATCAATTATTGATTGATCTTACAGGTGATAATGAAGCAAATTACAAGCTTCAGGTTAGTCCAGAGGGTAACATTCGTCTTCAATATATTGGATTAATATCTGTCGGAGGGTTATCTATTGAACAAGCTACTTCAAAAATTCGTACTGCAATGTCAAAAACATATACGGGGCTAAGAAGTGGTAGAACAAATGTCTCAATAACTATTGGCAACATTAGAAGTATCAAGATAACTATAGTAGGAGAAGTGGTGAAGCCAGGATCTTATACTTTATCCTCTTTATCTACAGTTTTTAATGCTTTGAACGCTTCAGGTGGTCCAAATGAGAACGGGTCCTTCAGAAAGATTCAGGTGATCCGAAACAACAAAATTGTTTCTACGATTGACGTATATGATTTTCTACTTAAAGGTTTTCAAGTAGGTAATATTAGATTGCAGGATCAGGACGTAATAAACATTCCCGTATATCAAACGCGTGTAGAAATGTCTGGGGAAATTAAGCGTCCAGCATTATTTGAAGTATTGAATACTGAATCTCTGGAGGATGTTATCAACTTTGCGGGTGGATTCTCAAATAAAGCTTATACTGCAAAAATTAAAGTTTTGCAGAATACCAATAAAGAAAGAAGAATTACTGATGTAAGTGCTGACAATTTTATTAAATATAGCCCCTTGAATGGTGACAAATACATTGTTGAGGCTATATTGGATAGGTTTGCAAATCGTGTGGAAATTAAAGGTGCAGTATTTCGTCCTGGTCAATACGAGTTGGAAAGTGGTTTGACACTTAAACAATTAATCCAAAAGGCGGATGGTTTAAAAGAAGATGCCTTTCTAAACAGAGGATATATTTCTCGATTAAATAGTGATAATAGCTTGGCTTTGCTATCTTTTGATGTGGATAAAGTACTGAAAGGCACTGAACAAGATATCCCTTTAAAAAGGGAAGACAAAATCACCATTTCCTCAATATTTGATTTGCGTGATGAATATAAGGTTGATATCAAGGGCGAAGTGAGGTTTCCGGGAACATTTGACTACGGAGAAGGTATGAACATTCAATCCCTGATCCAAATGGCTGGTGGGTTTAAGGAAGGTGCAACTCCCAATCGTATAGAAGTTGCAAGACGGATTAAAAATAGTGATGCCAACTCTATTACTGCAAAAACCGCTGAAGTTTTAAATCTTAATATCAATAGAGATTTAACATTACAAGATTCAACTTTCAGTCTTCAACCATTTGATATCGTATCAATACGAAGTGCAGAAGGCTTTCAAATTCAGAAACAGGTTAAAATAGAGGGAGAAGTACTTTATCCGGGTATCTATACGATTACTAATAAGGATGAACGGATATCAGATGTTATTAAGCGGGCTGGTGGGTTGACTGTATTATCCTTTGCGGAAGGCGCTTCCTTAAGAAGGCCAGGTCCAGAGGTGGTAGAAGAGAAAGACTCTGTGGACAGAGATGGAAATATCATTAAATCTAAAAGTAAAAGCGCTAGTACAAGTTTTGCGAAGGACAAGCAAAAGCAGGAAATGCAAAAACTGGCAAACTTAAAAAGGTTACAAGCATCAGGGGATAATAATTTAACAGACACAGCACAACTCGTTCAGGAAGTTGAAATCCTTGGCAGTGATTTAGTCGGAATTGATTTGGTGAAAATAGTAAAAAAACCGAGATCGAAATATGATCTTCTGCTCGAAGATGGAGATATCATTAATGTTCCTAAGCAATTACAAACGGTCAAAGTTTCTGGAGAAGTATTAAGGCCTATCAATATTGTCTATAACCGTAATCGAGGCATGAAAGAATATATAAATGGCGCAGGAGGTTTTACTTATAATGCTAACAAAAGCGGCGCTTATATTCAATATGCTAATGGCTCTGTAGATGCAAATCGTAAATTTTTATTTTTCAACAATTATCCTAAAGTTAAGCCGGGAGCTGAGATCTTTGTTCCAAAACGCGCTCCAAGAGAAAAACTCGGAGTAGCTGGTGTAGTGGGACTAACATCGGCTTTAGCTACGGTAGCCGCTGTTTTAATTAGCGTTTTAAGATAAAACCATGACAGATTCATCAAACATAACAAAGGAAAATCATAGACCGATCGAAACTGATGAGATTACATTGAAAGATCTCATATTAAAGGTTAAGATCTTTTATAATTATTTGATCTCCAAATGGCTGATTATTGTTATAACCTCACTTATAGGTGGTGCCTTAGGATACATTTATGCATCAAAACAAAAATTCAATTATACCGCTGCTACTACCTTTGTTTTAGAGGAGGAAAGTAGTAAAGGTGGCGGCTTAGGTCAATATGCAGGGTTGGCATCTATGGTCGGTCTTGACCTTGGAGGAGGTGGAGGAGGCATTTTTCAAGGTGAAAATATTTTGGAACTTTATAAATCAAGGAAGATGATTGAGTCAACCTTGTTAACAAAATTCAAACTTAATGGCTCTGATCGGTTACTTATTGATCAATATATTCAAATGAATGATTTAAGAATGACTTGGGATAAAAGACCAGATCTGAAGAACATACAATTTAAGAATTTTGCTGACAGTAATGCCACAAGAATACAAGATAGCCTATTGGGTGTATTTGCACTAGATATTAAAAATAATTTGCTATCAATTTCAAAACCAGATAAGAAATTAAGTATAATTGATGTAGAGGTGAAATCGAAGGACGAGATATTTTCCAAGGTTTTCAATGAAACTATAGTAAAAAATGTAAACGACTTTTATATAAAGACAAAAACCAAGAA
The DNA here is from genome assembly GCF_026239695.1 of Pedobacter sp. MC2016-15. GTDB lineage: Bacteria > Bacteroidota > Bacteroidia > Sphingobacteriales > Sphingobacteriaceae > Pedobacter. The sequence goes on from NZ_JAPIVS010000009.1 coordinate 172,874, forward strand.
ATCATTATTTAATTTATCAATCCTTCAGCGTCAAACAGATTCTGTAAGAAACGCTTTACATGGGGCTATAGTCGCCACGGCAGCAATTACAGATGCTACACCAAATTTGAATATCACAAGACAAGTGTTACGGGCGCCAGGACAACGGTCACAGATAAATGCTGAGGCTAACAAAGCCATACTCTCTCAGCTTGTACAGAATCTAGAGCTGTCAAAAATAGCGCTACGCAATGAAACGCCTTTAATCCAGGTAATAGATGGTCCAAGATTTCCTCTTCAGAAAAGCAAGGTTGGATATGTAAAAGGCGTAACAGTGGGAATTTTTCTTGCTGGTGCCTTCACGGTATTTATTCTCCTTGTGAAGAAAATTATTAAAAGTATAATGGAATAATAGAATGCAGACATATACTTTAACAGTTATTGACCTAAAAAAAGAGACTGAAGACACGATTACGATCAGCTTCAAACAACCAGGTTTAAAGAAAATCAAATATCAGGCTGGACAATATTTATCACTTATTTTTAAAATTAATGGTAGGCGATATATTAGGCCATATTCTTTCTCATCAGCGCCTGGAATTGATCCATCATTGCAGGTTACAGTAAAAAGGATTCCTAATGGAATAATTTCTAATCATATACATGATCTAGTTAAAGTAGGCGATTTGATTACTGTCATGCCACCCATGGGAGATTTTATATTTGAACCTAAATCCAACACAAATGCCGTGTATCTATGGGGGGTGGGAAGCGGTATTACTCCACTGATATCTTTAACGAAAGCCATTTTAGTAAATTATCCACAAATTGAGGTACATTTAGTTTATGGTAATCGTTGTAACGACAGCACGATTTTTTTAGAAACTATCCAAGACTTGGTCAGCAAATATCAAGATAAATTTAAAGTCTATCATTTTTTGACAACGCCAACACTGGATCAATCAGGGGATGGAATTATCAAGGGAAGAATTAATCAGAATAATGCAACAGATATTGTACTTAAAGAGCATATTGACACATCTTTGCATTTTATATGTGGGCCATCGGGATTAAAAGAGTCTGTGAAATCAGCATTAACCACTTTGCAGATTTCCAGTGATGTAATTTTTTCTGAAGATTTTGAATTAATTACTAATCCTGAAGATTTTGTAGACATTGCCACACAGTTCATACAACTAAAATTCGGGGATGAGAGTTTTAAATTGGAAGTTATTAAAGGAAAAAACATCTTAGAATCTGCACTTGATGCAGGTATAGAATTACCTTACTCATGCCAAACAGGTAATTGTGATAGTTGTAAGGGAAAGCTGAAAAATGGAGAATTAAAAGTAATTGGTACAGATCATCATAAAACGACTCTGAAAACTGATGAATTCCTATTGTGTTGTAGTTATCCGCTCACAGAGGGCATATATATAGAAGTAAATAAAGAATTATGAAAGTAGTATTACTTGCAGGAGGGCTAGGTACCCGATTATCAGAAGAAACGGTTGTAAAGCCTAAACCTATGGTTGAAGTTGGAGCAATGCCTATTCTTTGGCACATCATGAAAATCTATTCCACTTATGGATACAATGATTTTGTAGTTTGTTTAGGTTATAAAGGATATGTAGTAAAAGAATATTTCGCTAATTATTTCTTGCACAAATCTGATGTGACAATAGATTTGAAAAATAATGCTATCGAAGTACATGAATCCGAAGCAGAGCCTTGGAAAATTACCTTAGTTGATACAGGTGATAGTTCAATGACTGGCGGCAGGATCAAACGCATTCAAAAATATGTTAAAGATGAAACTTTTATGTTAACATATGGTGATGGAGTAGGGAATATTAATATCAAAGAATTAGTAGAATATCATGCTAGTCATGGGAAGCTATGTACGGTAACTTCTGTTCAACCTTCTGGCAGGTTTGGAGCTTTGGATCTTTCTCCTGAGAATTCTGTTAATTCATTTCTTGAGAAACCAAAAGGAGATGGTTCTTGGATCAATGGGGGATACATGGTTTGTGAACCAGGTGTTTTTGATTATATTAAGGATGGTGACGCAACAGTTTGGGAACAAGAACCAATGCAAAATATTGCACTGGCTGGTGAAATGAAAGCTTACAAACATCGCGGATTTTGGCGGCCAATGGATACGCTTAAAGATAAGCATGATCTAAATGAAATGTGGGAAAAAAATCAGGCAGAATGGAGAACTTGGTAGAATTAAAAAATATTTATAAAGATAAAAAGGTTTTCTTAACCGGCCATACCGGTTTTAAAGGTAGTTGGATGCTCCAACTTTTGGCAGTTCTTGGCGCAGAAGTTAAAGGTTTTGCATTAGAAACGAAGACTACTAATGATTTATACAATCTCTTAGAAGGTGATAAATTGTGCAAATCGATAATTGGGGACATTAGAGACCGCAACTTATTGATTAAGGAAATTCTTGATTTTGAGCCCGATTTTATTTTTCATTTAGCTGCACAGCCTTTAGTTAGGTTATCCTATGAGATCCCTGCAGAGACATTTGAAGTTAATGCGATAGGGACTGCAAACGTATTGGATGCTGTACGTCAGCTTAATAAAAAATGCCATACAGTATTAATCACGACGGATAAAGTTTATCACAATAATGAATGGATTTATCCTTATAGAGAGAATGACAGATTGGGTGGTTATGATCCATATAGCGCAAGCAAGGCCTGTACTGAATTAATCATTGACTCTTACAGAAACTCTTTTTTTAATTTAAATGAGATGACTGATCATAAAAAATCGATAGCAGTAGGCAGAGCAGGTAACGTGATAGGTGGTGGTGATTGGTCTGAAGATCGTTTGATACCTGACATTGCTAAGGGTCTAATTGCTAATAGTCCTGTCTCGATAAGAAATCCATCATCAGTTAGGCCATGGCAGCATGTTTTAGAACCTGTTAGTGCTTATTTAGTATTAGGAGCATGTCTTTCCAAAGATCCGGTAAAATTTAGTCAGGCTTATAATTTTGGTCCAAATGAAGGTGACTCGCTATCTGTTGAGCAGATGGTCAACTTGGCAATCAAATATTGGGGAAGCGGTGATTTTGATTTTGTCAGAAATATACAACAACCTCATGAAGCAGGATTACTTAAACTTGATATTAGTAAAGCAATTTCAGAATTAAAATGGTCACCTAAACTAAATGCTGGTTCAGCTGTTGAATTGACGATGAAATGGTACCAGCAGTTCCATATGAATAGAAAAAATATTAAAGATTTTACAATGATGCAGGTCTTACAGTTTTTAGATGCGTAAAGTTTTAATTACTGGAATAACGGGATTTATAGGCTCCCATTTAGCAGAAGAACTTATTTCTGCAGGCCTAGAGATTGTAGGTTTAAAGCGGAAGGAGTCCAATACCTGGCGAAATCGGGCTTATCAAGATAAAATCCATTGGGTAGATATTGATGATGAAGGAACATATAAGGAGTACCTACTTTCATTAAATTTAGACATCATTATCCACTCAGCGTGGATTGGCGTGGAGGCCTCTGATCGAGATGATTGGCAGCAGCAAGCGAAAAATATAGGGTTTTTAGTTGATTTGCTTGAAGTTGCAAAGTTGTCTAGTGTCAATAAAATTATATTCTTGGGTTCTCAAGCTGAATACGGCACTATCAACGGAAAGGTAGATGAAAGTTACATTCCTGATCCATCCACTGCTTATGCAAGTGTGAAACTAGCATGCTTGCAAATTCTAAAAACTTATTGTAAAATTAATGGCATATCTTGGGTATGGCTGAGGATCTTTTCGGTTTTTGGTGAAAGAGAAAATAATAACTGGTTAATTCCCTCAACTGTTAAACAAATGACCACCGGCTTTGAAATGAAGCTTACTGGGGGAGAACAGAAATATGCCTATATGTATGTTAAGGATGTTGCATCTATTATCACTAAAATCGCTATGTGTGAGGTCCAATCTGATATTTATAATATTTCATCAAGTGAGTTACGATCTATTAAATCTATTTTAGAATCTATAAAGGAATATGTTAAACCTGACTTTAAGTTGGATTTTGGCGCATTACCATATAGAGAAAATCAGCCGATGCATATAGAAGGAGATTGTCAGAAAATCAGGTCTCAAATAGGAGAATTACAATTTACTAATTTTAACGTAGCTTTGAAGCGTACTTTAGATTATTATTTAAAGACTTAATTTGTTATGAAAGCATCTGATTATATCGCTGAATTCTTGGCGAAAAAAGGTATAAAGAGTTTATTTGAGCTGTCTGGGGGGATGATTACACATCTCTTGGATTCCATAAATCAGAAGACGGATATTAATATTATATCTATGCATCACGAGCAGGCGGCTGCTTTTGCTGCTGAAGGATATGCACGGGTAACTGGCATCCCCGGTGTGGCTTTAGCTACAAGCGGGCCAGGAGCGACCAATCTTCTTACAGGCATAGGTAGTTGTTATTTTGATTCTACTCCAGCTATCTTTATTACTGGGCAAGTAAACAGGCACGAGTTGAAAGGAAATAGCTCTATTAGGCAGCTTGGCTTTCAAGAAACAGATATAATTGCAATGGCAAGTCCAATTACGAAACGCTGTTTTCAAGTCAAGGATCCCGCTGATATTCCTGCCATATTCGAAGAAAGTTTCCGAATCTCTCTTGAAGGAAGACCTGGACCGGTATTAATTGATATTCCAATGGATGTTCAACGTGCGGATATTAGTGAAGTGGCAACGGATGATGAGCATTCAATCGCTGGTGATAATTACGATTTTAGCGAACTAGATAATATAATTAATGATATTAGAAACGCTAAACGCCCACTAATTCTTGCTGGGAGGGGTATCAAGGCAGGTAATTCTCAATTTGACTTTGATAAGTTTGTTCAATTAACAAAAATTCCTGTCATCACTACCTTATTAGGCTTAGATACTATCAGTTTTGATGATGAACAACGTGTCGGATTTATAGGCAGTTATGGGAATAGGTGGGCTAATATTGCTTTTGGAGAGTGTGATCTTTTACTTGTATTAGGTAGTAGATTAGATATACGACAGACAGGTGCAGATGCCAACTTCATCGCACAAAGAAAAATTTATCATGTTGATTGTTTATCTGAAGAAATTAATAATAGAGTAAAAGGTTGTGTGCCAGTAGTTTCTCACCTGAAAAATTTCTTCAAAGCTTTTTTTAATAAAGCCCTAAATTCTACATTTCCTCTTCCTGCTGAATGGAATAGTAGAATAGATCAGCTGAAAAGTACATGGCCAGATGTCGCAGAATTGGAAACTGTGGGCATTAATCCTAATGTTTTTATGCATCAATTGTCCAAGGCTTCTGTCCAAGCTTCTACTTACCTCGCTGATGTGGGCAGCCATCAGATGTGGGCTGCACAGTCGCTTGAATTAAATAGAGGACAGCATTTTCTGACCTCTGGCGGAATGGGTGCTATGGGGTTCTCACTACCTGCTGGAATTGGAGCATGTATTGCGCTTGAAAAAAAGCCAGTAGTTGTTCTAATTGGTGATGGGTGTATGCAGATTAATATTCAAGAACTGCAGACTATAGTACGTAACAATCTTCCGATAAAAATCATTGTATTAAATAATCGTACACTCGGTATGATTAGGCAATTTCAAGACAGTTATTTTGAATCGCGTTATCAATCCACTTATTGGGGTTATGATGCACCTGATTTTACTAAGATTGCCATAGCATATGGAATTGATGCTAAAACAATCTCAGGATCTGAAGAAACAGAGGATGCCGTAAATTGGCTTTGGACAAAAGATAATCAAAATAGGCCTCAATTATTACAGGTAATGATAGACCCTAAGACAAATACATATCCTAAAATTGCATTTGGCAGACCTATTACTGAAATGGAACCATTTGCAAAGCCCATTGAGATGGAAGGCACATAACACATATACATAAATTATTTAGCACTAACACATGTTACAGAACATTAACGACCAAGCATTAGAGAATAGTTTAAGAGAAATAGCTAGAAAAAAAACTTCCCAAGCTATAGTTGCAGGTGTAAATTATATACCCGTCACTGGTAAAGTACTCGATGAAGAGGACATATTACTTGGAGTAGATGCAGCTTTGGATGGTTGGTTAACTGCCGGACGTTTTGCAAACACCTTTGAATATGAATTTGCCCAATACTTTGGAGCACATAAAGCTCTTCTTGTAAATTCAGGATCTTCAGCTAATTTAGTGGCATTTTATGCCCTTACCTCACCAAAGTTGGGTGACAGAGCCATACGTCCGGGTGATGAGGTGATTACAGTTGCTGCTGGTTTTCCAACAACCGTTAATCCTATTATTCAATTCGGTGCGGTACCTGTATTCATTGATGTTGATATCGCCACACATAACGTAAAGGCAGATCTGATCGAAGCAGCAGTTAGTTCAAAGACCAAAGCAATAATGATCGCACATTCATTAGGTAACCCTTTTGATCTTGATGAAGTTATGAGAGTCGCTAAAAAGCATAATCTTTGGGTAGTTGAGGATGACTGTGATTCTTTAGGGGCTACTTACAAAGGAAAGAAAACAGGCACCTTCGGTGATATCTCAACTTTCTCTTTTTATCCAGCTCACCACATTACTATGGGAGAGGGAGGAGCTGTATTGATCAATAATCCACTTCTTGCAAAAATAGCAGAAAGTTTTAGAGATTGGGGTAGAGATTGTTATTGTGAACCAGGAAAAGACAATACTTGTGGTTGTAGGTTTGAACAACAACTTGGAAGTTTGCCATATGGATATGATCACAAGTACACATATTCACATATTGGCTTCAACTTAAAGGTAACTGATATGCAGGCGGCCTTCGGCGTATCGCAGATAAAAAAGATTGACACCTTTGTACAAAGAAGACGTGAGAATTATTTGGCGCTATACGAAAGAATGAAAGAATTTGAAGATGTGTTCATTCTTCCAGAAGCTACTTTAAACAGCGAGCCCTCATGGTTTGGATTTTTACTAACATTGAGGGAAGGAGATGCTTCTGATAGACATATGTTGGTACAACATTTAGAAGAAAAGAAAATTGGCACCCGATTACTATTCGGAGGTAATATTCTTCGCCAGCCAGGTTACACGAATATAAATCATAGAGTTTCTGGTGATTTGACAAATACAGATATAATTATGAATCAGTCATTTTGGTTAGGCGTTTGGCCGGGCTTGAATGAAAGCCACTATGACTATATCGCCGATGTAATTAGGGACTATATAAACTCATAATGCTATCGTACATCCAATCACTTTCCAGAAAGTTAGGCATTGACGGTGCTATCGCTTACACCGTGCTATCTAGATGTGTCCAGGCAGGGGGGGGGCTTGTTTCGATAATATTTATTGCCAAACATCTCACTAAAATAGAGCAAGGCTATTACTACACCTTTGGTAGTATCCTTGCTATACAAATATTTTTTGAGCTTGGTCTCTCAAATATTATCACCCAATACGTTGCACATGAAATGGCCCACCTTACCTGGAATGGTAAGTCTGATATCCAGGGCGACGAAGCCTCAATGTCAAGGTTATCGTCGTTATTACATTTTTGCATAAAGTGGTTTGGTATAATGGCTATTATTTTGGTCGTAATCCTCATTATTGCCGGAAACGTGTTTTTCAATACATATAATCACGGAGATACATACGTAAATTGGCAATCGCCTTGGATAATTTTGTGCATTTCTACTGCTGGGTCATTGATGATTTCTCCGATTCTTTCTTTTTTTGAAGGATTGAGTAAAGTAAAGGAAGTAGCGATGATGAGGCTAGTACAGCAGGTATTTCAACTTACATTACTCTATATTTTTTTGAGTTTGGGATTAAAGTTGTTTTCCAGTCCGTTAGCAGCAATTATTACGTTTTTCATTGTTCCAATATGGGTGCTAGTATCTTACAAATTTGTTCTCTTAAAAAATATCTGGAATAAATTAACCTTTTATAAGGTGAATTACAGGCTCGAAATATTTCCATTACAATGGAAAATTGCTTTGAGTTGGATCAGTGGATTTTTTATATTTCAACTTTTTAACCCTGTTCTTTTCGCTACTGAAGGGCCCATTGTCGCTGGTCAGATGGGAATGACATTAGCGGCTCTAAATGGTGTAATGTCAATTTCAATGAGCTGGATAAATACTAAAGTTCCTGTCTTCTCAAATCTTATTGCGTTAAAAGACTTCAAAGAGCTTGATCGCGTTTTTGCGGTTGTTGTGAGACAGTCTAGTTTGATTTGTGGTGCTGCGCTCGGATTTTTGTTACTAATAGTCTTCACTTTAAAATATTTTGAACTGCAAATTGGAAATCGTTTTTTACCATTTTTCCCACTCATCCTTTTATGTACTGCAACTTTTGTCAATCAATTAATATCTGCATTGGCTACTTACTTGAGGTGTCATAAGGAAGAACCTTTTCTAGTGCAGTCAATCGTTATGGGTCTTTTGACTGCTGCATCGACCTTTATTTTAGGACATGCATTTGGTTTAAATGGTATAGTGATAGGGTATTCCGCATTAGTCATAATCGGTAGTTTAATCTGGTCTCTACTCATTTTTTATAAAAAAAGAGAATTATGGCATACTTAGAGAATAACCTTTTGTTAACGATAGCAATACCTACATACAACAGGTCAAATTTTTTGGATCAAGCGTTACTAAGCATCTATAATCAAATCGGTGACAAAGCAGACTTAATTGAAATTATAGTCTCTGATAATAACTCATCTGATAACACTACGGAAGTTGTTAATCAACACATCAGAAACGGTCTACCCATTAATTATGTGAAAAATGATGTAAATAAGGGTGCTGATTTTAATATATCGCAATGTTTTAAACTGGCAAATGGCAAATTTGTACTGACATTTGGAGATGATGATAAACTTCTAAATGGAACTATTGATAAAATAATCGCTGTTATTAAAGAATATCCTGATTTTGGGATACTATATTTGAACTGGCGCCTAATTAGTGACGGTATATTAGCCATTGATGAAAAGTCTCCTGTCTTAATGTTTAATGATTATGAAGATTTTTTGAAAAAAATTAGTCATAATATAACTTTCATATCCGGAAATGTTGTCAATAAGAAGTTTGTCAAAGATATTTATTTCGAAAAATACTTTGCAACTTCTCTAATACAGTTACCTTTTTTCCTGACTGCGGTTTTAAACTCTCCTTATAATCTTTACTTCCAAGAACCTTCAGTCGCAGTACCTGTAAATAATAGTGGTGGTTATAGTATATGTACAGTATTTGGGAGTAATATCAACCAGATATTCCAGGAATATTCGACCGATGAAAAAAGGAAAAGGACATTTAAAGCTATAAAAGATGAATTATTAACGGTCTGCTTTCCAGGTTGGATTAAAAGACTAAAATCATCGGGGCATAAATTCACCGATGTTGAAATCCATAAAGTATTAAAACCCATTTATAAAGATAACCTGAATTATTGGATCTATAATTATCCTTTAATCATTCAGCCAGGCCGTATGCTAAATATTACTTGGCCCGTTTATACACTTTATTCGTTGTTTATAACAAAAGTTCTAAAGAAGCGTGTTCGTTTCAAATACACTATTGCAAAAATATAATTATGTTTAACCCAGAAAAAAAGATACTCATTGTATTTGGTACAAGGCCAGAAGCTATAAAAATGGCTCCATTGGTAAAAGAGTTTCAAAAATATCCTGAACGATACAATTTAAAAGTTTGTGTCACTGCCCAACACAGAGAAATGTTGGATCAAGTGTTATCTTTTTTTGATATAGTGCCAGATTATGATCTAAATTTGATGAGGCCAGGCCAGAATCTATCACAATTAACCGCTGATATCCTACTTGGCATGAAAGGCATACTAGAAGATTTTTGTCCTGATTTCGTATTTGTTCATGGTGATACCACAACTTCAATGGCAACTGCCTTGGCAGCATTTTACAACCAAACAAAAGTTTGTCATGTTGAAGCTGGACTAAGGACCTTTAATAAACATTCCCCTTTCCCTGAAGAGATAAATAGGCAAATTACAGGACGTATAACTGACTTGCATTTTGCTCCAACAAGTAAATCATCTGAAAATCTGCTGAAAGAAGGTACAAATGCGGAAAATATAGTGATAACAGGAAATACGGTGATTGATGCGTTGTTTTTAGCACAAGATAAACTAAAGAACTATGAAGATGATGAGATTAAATATTTAAAATCTCTTGAATTGACACAAAACAAAGTTATTCTGGTAACAGGCCATAGACGTGAAAATTTTGGCGAAGGGTTCATTAATATCTGTAATGCATTAAAAATAATTGCTGAAGATAAAGATGTTTTAATAATCTATCCGGTGCATTTAAATCCAAATGTACAAAAGCCAGTGAAAGAAATTTTGGATGGAATAGATAATATTTTATTAATTGATCCGCTTGGCTATCCTGCTTTCTCATGGCTGATGGGAAAGTCATACTTTATCATCACTGATAGCGGTGGTGTGCAGGAAGAAGCGCCAAGTTTAGGCATACCAGTCTTGGTGATGAGAGATAATACTGAAAGACCTGAAGCTGTAGATGCAGGCACTGTAAAATTAGTCGGTACCAATACTGAAACGATCGTTAGAGAGGCTAAATCGTTGCTGACGGATAAAGAAGTTTATGATGCGATGAGCCTTGCCCATAATCCTTATGGTGACGGTTTGTCTGCATCTAGAATTGTAAAAGCAATTAACAATGTCGGAGAATAAAAAAAATATTGTATTCCTTGCTGAGTATCCGAATTCCACCACAATAAAGGAAGGGATGTCTCAAAGAATGGTTGCGATAGATGAGCAATTTGCAAAAGAAGCAAGGGTATATCTTTTTGTATCTCATAGGTTTTTTGCGAAAAAAGAGGTTTATTATGCTAAAGATGATGTGCTTCAATATAAATGTAATTTATTCATTCATTTTCTCTTCATAATGAGACTGTTAATGAAAAGCAAACTTTTATATTTTCATTCTATACAGAATGCACTTCCCATTTTGCCATGTCTATTTTTTTTGAAATCTTCAAAAAAAATTGTACTCGATATTCATGGTGTAGTACCTGAAGAACATAAATTTGCCGGACAAGATTTTAAAGCTAAGTTATATTCGATCACTGAAAGGTATATTTTTAAAAATCTTTACCTTGGGATTTCTGTGACCAATGCAATGACCAGACATTTTAGATTAAAGTATCCTTCGTTAAAACTTAATTTGATTACTTACCCAATAATACCATCAAATATCTTGACGAATCAATATTGTCCTGATGAGGTTGAGAGTAGCGAATTTATAGAAGTGATTTATAGTGGAAATCTCCAATCATGGCAGAACATCTCTTTAATGATCGAGGTCATTTCTAACAATTTATCATCTAAGATCAGATATACAATTCTGACTGGAAATCCTCAAGGAATGATTGAAATGCTGAATCTACATAATCTTTCAGAAAAGGATAATATAATTGTACATTCTGTTAGTCCTTCGGAACTTGGATATTATTACAAAAGATCTCACTATGGATTTATCTTAAGAGATGATATTACTGTTAATAGAGTGGCCTGTCCTACAAAATTGATAGAATATATGTGTTATGGTATCATTCCAGTCGTTAAAAGTGATTCAATAGGTGATTTCAAGGAGATGGGTTATGAATATTTACAAGTTAATAATTTTCAGAGGGACAACATAAGGGCTGACAAAAGCCAAACAAACTATGAAGTAGTAAGAAAACTCGTAAACAAGTCAAGTGATATTAATATTCAAAAATTTTTACTAAACAATATATAGAGTCCAAATAAATGATTATTTATTATGTTATCTTTTTTCTAGCCTTTCTTCTTTGTGCTTTGGATTACGCTAAACATGAGTTAATCAGGAGAATTGTATACATTGGTTTTTGTACTTTCCTTATTGTATTGCCAGGCGTTAGAACAATTGGTACTGACAATGATAGCAAGAATTACGAAGAGATATATAATATTAGTAATGGCCATAGTTTAGGAGAAATTGTCACAGGAAATTATGATGATAACACCGAGCGAGGATACGCACTATTAAACAAGATCATTGGTCTCTTGGGGGGGAATATACATGTTCTGTTATTTGTTGTAGCTTTGGCAACGGGCGTTTTGAATTACACTATTATTTATAAATTATGCCCTTTCCCTTTTACGGCACTAATTTTTTATCTATGTTTTTATTATTTCTATCGCGATTTTACGCAGATAAGATATGGTTTAAGTTGCGCTGTTGTCTTTTGGTCGCTTTATTTTCTTTTGAAGGAGCAGTACTTTTATTCTTTCCTAACCGCGATAGGTGCAACTTTATTCCATAGTACAGCATTCGCAGTTTTTTTGGTGCTGCCTTTTTGTTTGATAGTCAAGAATAGATACTTTTATTTCATCCTGCCTTTTGTTGGTTTGATTGGTTTATTTAAAAATCCATTTCCTATTCTATTGTCTTTAGGGGGAGTTCCAGAACATATGCAAATTTATTTAAATGCAGAAGGAGGGGGAGGTCTGGTAGTAACAGGTATTGGCTTAATTATTATGTGCTTGTATCTTGTTTATCATAAACATATGCAAAAAAATGAATTTAATTTTCCAGTATATTACCGTCTTACATCCATGGGTGCAGCACTAAATGTTCTCTTCATACAGGCCTCTATATTCCAAAGATTTTCCTATCTTTTTTTTCAATTTAGTATCATACTATTTCCTAACATTGTAGCCTCCTTATTAAAACTTAAAGATCGATATTATTTCGTCGCGCTACATTTTCTGGTAAATTGTTTTTTCCTGTATTACGGTATAAAATTGATTGCGCCAACTTTAATCAGGCCTTATTTTAATTGACATTATGCCACAGATTGATATATTATTAGCAACATACAATGGTGAGGCATATCTGGAGAATCAGCTCCTTTCATTATTGTCCCAAACTTTTAAAGATTGGCATCTCCACGTTCATGACGATGGTTCTACAGATGGCACACTCGCTATATTAAGAGCGTTTGAGTCGCAAGATAACCGTATCACTATTATCAATGATGGGGTGAAATGCGGTGGAGCTGCAAATAATTTCTTGCATTTATTAAATTATGCCAAGTCGGAATTGGTCATATTTTGTGATCAGGATGATATTTGGTTTGAAAACAAATTGGCCTTACTTGCCAACGAATTTGAAGGGGCTGTGAATGAGCCTTTAGCTGTATTTTGCAATGGCTTTGCTTATTCAGAAGATCTGGGTATTATAAACGAGAAGATTACCTCAACATTCCCCAATAACTTAAAAGAACAATTATTCTTAAACGCTGGCATCCAAGGGTGTTCTTTAATGTTTAATCGCGCATTACTTAATAAATTGCATACAATTCCAGAGATTAATGCGATGCATGATCACTTTATCACACTCGGTGCCATCAGTTTTGGAAGGTTGAAATATCTTGACAAGTCCTTAATGTTATACAGACAGTTCCATGCCAATAAGGCCACAACTAATATAAATTACAGCATTAGCAATCGCGTGATTTCAATTTTTAAAAGTGATATTCCTGTTATTGATAGACTGCATTTAGATGCTACCATGTCATTTTATGATAGTTATAAAAACGATTTGGAAGTTGCGCAACAAATATTGTTTCAACAATATTTTCTGTACACCAAAAGCAAGTTATTGAAAAGGTTACAAATAATCTTTATAAATGGCTTTAAACTGTATAATAGTGTAACCTTGTTACTGGTGAAAACGATAACTAGAAAAGCCGTTAATTGATTATGATATTTACCATCTTCACAGCCACATTTAATAGAGCCCATTTATTGCCAAAGCTTTTTGAATCATTAAAGGAGCAAACCTATACCGATTTTGAATGGATTGTCGTTGATGATGGAAGCAGTGATAATACGGCTGAAGTGATGAACAGTTTTATCAGCCAAAACAATTTATTCAATATTAAATACATTCAACAGCGGAATTCAGGAAAGCATATCGCAATAAATAAGGGCGTAAGCGAAGCCGAGGGAGATTTGTTTTTTGTAGTGGATAGCGATGATTACATTGGTAAAGATGCCTTAGAAATTTTAAAACGAGAATGGCTTTTAATAGAGTCAGACCCGGAATTTGCCGGTTTAGCTGGTAATAAATGTAACTTTTCTGGCGTTGCTATCGGGGATCCCGCTTATAACACACTTGATTGTAGTCCATTGGATTTTAGATATAAATTTAATGGTAAGGGTGACAAGTGTGAAGTAATAAGGACTTCGGTGTTTAAGATGTATCCTTTCCCAAATACACCGGATGAAAGGTTTTGTCCCGAAGCCCTGTTTTTCAATAGACTGAAGAATTTTAAGTTGAGATATTTTAATGAAAATCTATATTTCTGTGAATACTTGCCAGAGGGGTTGACTGCAAAAATTTTCAAAATCAGAAAAGACAGTCCAATCAACACATGCATTTGCTATTTAGAACTTGCTGAAAGTGAGATCCCCTTTAAGGATAGTTTTAAAGCAATGATCAATTTTTATAGGTTTAAAAGGTATACTGCTGCACTCATAAGATCTCCAAGGCACAATTTATTCACCAGAAATTTAGCTAGGTCCATTGCTGCTGGTATTTATTTGATAGCTGATAAAAAGAAAGTTTAGTACTTACCCCTAACTATTTGATCGGAATGAGACTTAAAGTCCTGCATATAATTAATGGTCTTGGCACTGGAGGAGCTGAGAAATTAATCATTGAATCTCTACCTCAATATACAGTTCGTAATGAAAATATAATTGTTGACCTTCTTTTACTAGATGGTACTGAGTATCCATTTAAGATCCAGATCGAGAAGAACTTCAAGGGCAAGGTTATCTCATTGGGCACAGGTGGTGTCTATAATCCTTTACACATACTGAAACTAACAAAGTACCTGGCAAGTTACGATATTGTTCATGTTCATCTTTTTCCATCACTTTACTTTGTTGCTATTGCCAAAATTATTTCGCGTACCAAAGCAAAGTTTATTTTTACTGAGCACAGTACTAATAATAGGAGAGTTAAAAATAAAATTTTTAGAGTCCTTGATAAATTTATCTATAAACAATACGATGTAGTTACAGCCATTACTCCTCAAGTTATGCAAATGTTGAAGGAAACACTTCGTTTGCAAAATAAAGTTGTAGTAGTTTATAATGGCATCAATGTTGACCAGATAAGAAATGCTGAGTCATTGGATCCAAAATCCTTTTTTTTGGATGAGGGCGCCAAAGTTTTAATTCAGGTTTCACGTTTTAGTATAGAAAAAGACCAGCAGACTGTAATCAGAGCGATGAGGATTTTGCCTTCCTATGTCAAGCTATTATTGGTGGGTGATGGTGAAAGTATCGTGGCTTGCAAAGCCTTGGTAAATGATCTGGGATTAGAAGAAAGGGTCAGGTTTTTAGGGGTTAGAATGGATGTGCCGCAATTGCTAAAGGCAAGTGATATTATTGTCCAATCGTCTTTTTGGGAAGGTTTTGGCTTAGCTGCTGTTGAGGGGATGGCTGCAGAAAAGCCATTGATAGCCTCAGCTGTGCCTGGCCTTTACGAAATTACAGAAGGGGCGGGGTTAACTTTTCAGCAGGGTGATGAGGAAGGATTATCAGAAAAAGTGATGACTCTGATAGAAAATGAAACACTATATAATCAGGTCGCCAGGGATTGCTTTGCACGTGCAGAAAAATTTAAAATAGAAACCATGGTAGATCAATTAATCAAAATTTATGAAAATCTTTAATAAGAAAACCATCGTAATATTCACCTTATTTGTTTCTATTCTAAGCAATTCATGTGCTCAAAATAGGGCAGTTAAAACCTTTAATGTTCGGGATTATGGGGCAGTGGGTAATGGAATTACTGATGATTATGCTGCTATCCAAAAGTGTTTTGATGATGCGCTTAAACTTAATGATTCAAAAGTGTTATTTCCTTCAGGAAAATACAGCTTATCTAAAGGTTTAGTTGCACATTATATCAATAATAACCTGGAAATATTAGGGAATACTACAAATGGAGTTCTGCCAGCTATTATTTGTAAAAGTCCTGTTTCGGCATTAAGTATAAGAGGCTATTTCGACCCTAAGGCCTTAGGTACGATAAAAATAAGTAACCTAAAAATACAAGGTGGATTTGCCAAATACCCATATAGCGACCACAATCCTTATGTTAATAAAAAACAATGGTTTACTGGTCTATCAATAACTGATAAAAGGAAAATTACTATAAATAATGTTATAGTATCAGATTTTTATGGTCAGGGAATTTATATTAGTTCGACACAACAAACTGATATACCACTAACTGCCCGAGCGCAGCAAGTAAGTATTACTAATTCAAAAGTGCTAAATTGTTGGGGCTTTAATCCAGCTGCTGACGATTATGGTGATGGTATCTATCTTTCCAATGTAGCATCTGCAGTATTACGTAACAATATTATAAGAAACGATTTTAAAACCACAAAGCAGCTTGGACGTTGTGGAATCGTGCTCGAATTTATGGCTGAAGATTGTATAATTGAAAAAAATCAGATTTTTGGCTATGACAGAGGAATTCATCTGGAAGCTGATTATGGCGGGCATTTAATTAATGGAAATTCGATTTCAGGCTCTGATATGGGAATCGTTCTATATAATACTTCAATAGCTGGTCACAATAAGCCCGTAAAAATTACCAATAATACAATATCTAATACGGGCTTTCCAAAAGGAACTACTTTGAAAAGGACCAGGGATATTAGTGCTATTAGTGATCGATCACTGATGAATTTTGTTGCATTAGATGGTTCGAGAAGTGGTAGTTTGATTCAGGATAATTCTTTTATAATTTCAGGAGATTATGATTATTTTTCTAACACAATCGTCAATATAAAGGCTGATAAATTACTGATAAAAAATAATAAATATTCAGTTGTAAAAGCTAACAGACTAAAGTATCCAATTCTCTATAATAATTATTCTAATTCGGTTCCGGTTGGTGATGCGTTCATAGGCGTCGAAAGTTTGAAATTCAAGAAGGCAAACTTAAATTCCGGCGCTGAGAGAGTAAGGGCTCAAAATAAGCTTAACACAACTCGAATCACGCTTGATCTGTAAGTGGTAGTTATATATGAATAAGATCAAATTAGCAAGAATTACAACGATTCCACTGAGCCTAGAGGTATTATTGAAGGGGCAGTTGAAGTACTTATCACAATATTATGATGTTCTGGCAGTTTCATCTCCGGGTGATAAATTAGAGATTGTAAAGGAACGAGAAGGAGTTAAAGTGAGTGTTGTTAAGATGGAACGGGAAATCTCGTTGTTTAAAGATATTATTTCTTTATGGAAACTGTTCCGCTTGTTTAAACTCGAACGCCCTAATATTGTTCATTCGAACACCCCCAAATCTAGCTTATTATCTATGGTCGCAGCATATTTATCGGGAGTACCCTTCAGGATATATACTGTTACAGGACTTCGGTTTGAGACTGAAGAGGGGATCAAAAAAAGTATTTTGATCGCAATGGAAAGATTAACGTGTTTTTTTTCGACGCACGTTGTTGCAGAAAGTTTAGGTGTACAAATGATGATTGCTGAATATAAGTTAAGTAACAAATCTTCGTATATTATTGGCAACGGCAATATCAATGGGCTTGATGAAGAGTACTGGAATCCTTACTTACCACAATTTTTAAATAACACAGCGTTAATAAAAGAACTTGGTTTATCACCCGATCATTTTATCTTTATTTTCGTAGGCCGATTAGTTGGTGATAAGGGTGTCAACGAGCTTATTAAAGCTTTTTCTGGACTTAATAATGATAAATTTAAACTATTGCTATTGGGAGAAACAGAACAAAAACTAGACGCTCTGGAACAAGGCGTTGTTGACGAGATTTTTAATAATAAGAATATTTTACCTCTTGGATTTCAAGCTGATATTAGGCCCTATCTGGCAATCAGCCATTCACTGGTATTACCCAGTTATCGTGAAGGATTCCCAAACGTAATTTTGCAGGCTGCTGCTATGAGACTGCCTTGCATTGTAACGGATGTGCATGGGGCTGCTGAAGTCATAGATAAAAGAAATGGTATTGTGATCAAAAAAAGAGACATCAACTCTTTGGCCCTTGCGTTGAATAATATGTACGTGAGTTACGAGGAATTTGATAAAGACTATTGTAGAAACAAGGTTGTCAATGCTTATTCTCAAACATTTTATTTTCCACAATTAGTTTCGTTTTATAACGGATTATCAAATTGATATGTACAAATATTTTTTAAAGAGGTTTATAGATTTTTCAATAGCGCTGATCGTTATATTTCTTGCAAGTCCTGTGATTCTAATAGTCTTTTTACTTCTTTTCATCGCAAATGATGGCAAGGCTTTTTTTGTACAAGCTCGCCCTGGTAAGAATGGTAAAATTTTCAAGATTTTAAAATTCAAAACAATGAATGATAAATCAGACGAAAATGGATTACTGCTTCCAGATGCAGAACGGTTAACAAAAATAGGATCGTTTGTCAGGTCAACTTCTTTGGATGAATTGCCACAACTATTTAACGTGATTATTGGAGACATGAGTCTGATTGGTCCAAGACCATTACTGGTAGAGTATCTACCCTTGTATAATAAGATCCAAATGAAGCGTCATGATGTTAGACCTGGCATAACAGGATGGGCGCAGGTGAATGGGAGAAATTCTTTGTCTTGGTCGGAAAAGTTTAATTTGGATGTAGAGTATGTAAATAATCTTACCTTTGGATTGGATTTGAAAATTGTTTTGCTGACGATCAAAAAGGTTTTTATTCGAGAAGGAATCAATTCTTCAACATCAAGTACGATGGAGAAATTTAAAGGAAACTAAAATGTTTATTATTGGCTCTGGTGGGCATGCTAAAGTGATTTTGGATATGCTCCTATTGAGCAATTCAATAGTTTCAGGGCTTTGGGATGATCGCATTGAAAAAGCAAGTGTCTTGGGTATTCCTATATTGGGAACTATTGATGAATTATCTTCAATGCAAACTTCCGAAAAAATAATTATTGCTGTTGGGGATAATACTACCAGAAAGGCTATTGCTAAGCGGTTAATGCCTTTTTCTTTTGCGAATGTTATACATCCTGCATCAATCATCTCAAAGTCTTGCTTACTTGGAACAGGAATTGTTGCGATGGCGAATAGTACAGTGAATGTAGGAAGTACAATTGGTAATCACGTGATCATAAACACAAATGCATCTATAGATCATGATTGTCAAATTGGAGATTTTGTACATATTTCTCCCAATGTTGCTTTAGCTGGCAATGTGAAGGTCGGTAATGGTACACACATTGGAATAGGTTCAGCAGTGATCCAGGGGATCACGATAGGCGAAAATGTAGTTATTGGCGCTGGTAGTGTAATTGTTAGAGATATTCCTGACCATGGTGTTGTATTTGGGAATCCAGGAAGAATTAGAAAATATAGAAATGAATAATAAGATATGGCTTTCTTCACCGCATATGGGTGGAACAGAACAAAGATTTGTTGAAGAAGCATTTACAAACAATTGGATTGCTCCATTAGGCCCTAATGTTGACGGCTTTGAGGCAGACTTGCAGTCATTTTGTGGATCAGGATATGCTGCAGCATTAAGTTCGGGAACAGCGGCACTGCATCTTGCCTTAATAATCCTCGGCGTTACCACAGGAGACGATGTACTCTGTCAAAGTTTTACTTTTTCTGCTTCCGCCAATCCAATTATCTACTGCGGAGCCACTCCTGTATTTATTGATAGCGAAGTTGATACTTGGAACATGTGTCCAAAACATTTGGAATCGGCAATTCAAGACCGTTTAAGCCAAGGTAAAAAGATTAAGGCAATAATTCCGGTTCATCTATATGGAATGCCAGCTAAAATGGATGAGATTTTGGCAATAGCCAACAAATATAATATTCCTGTAGTTGAAGATGCTGCCGAGGGACTTGGTTCTACTTACAAAGGTAGGCCTTTAGGATCTTTTGGCGGATTTGGGGTCTTATCTTTTAATGGAAATAAGATAATTACTACTAGTGGTGGTGGTGCTTTGCTTTCAGAAAACAAAATATTTATAGAACAAGCCCGCTTTTTGGCCACTCAAGCGCGAGATAACGCCCCGCATTATGAACATACTCAAATTGGATACAATTACAGGATGAGTAACATCTGTGCAGGCATTGGACGAGGACAAATGGAAGTACTTCTTCAAAGAGTTTCGCAGCGTAGAGGAAACTACGATTATTATTTAGAGCAGTTAGGTGACATTCCTGGAATAAGTTTTCTAGCCGAGCCTGAACATTTCTATTCCAATAGGTGGCTTTCCTGTATCGTAATAGATCCTGCTATGGGTATTACTAGGGAGGATGTGCGATTGGCATTGGTTGCGGAGAATATTGAATCGCGTCCGCTGTGGAAACCTATGCACTTGCAGCCTGTATTTGAAAAGTATTCCTATTATGGTGATGGAGTTGCCGAAAATTTGTTTAATAATGGTCTATGCTTACCCTCAGGATCAAATCTGGAGAGAGCTGACCTGGATAGGGTAATTCGTGTCATAAAAAATACTTTTAACAATCCTTTTTAATTATCCGGCTCATGAATAAATTTTTACTACCTGCGTTCCTTGTTATCTCGCTCCTACTTTCGTGTGCTAAGAGTAATAATACTGAAGTAGAGGTTTACAATAATGATTTTGAAAATGGAGATTTACAAAACATTCTGAATGGTAAAATATCAAGGTTTAATGGTTCTAGTGTTTTAGGTAACTTCAATAATGAAGGCTTTAACCTAACAGTCAACAACCTCCCTTCTCACGAGGTGGTTGAGATCACCTTTGACCTCTATATTCACGATAGTTGGGAAGGGGTACAATCTGCGAATGATCAAACCAATGGACCAGACATATGGCAAATGACAATCGATGATAAACTATATATCTACACAACTTTTGCCAATTTTGACTGCATACCTGGAAATTTCTGCCCTCCTCAGTCTTATCCCGCAGATTATCCTGCGCAAAGTAATAATCCTAAAACAGGGGCGTCCCGCACTGACCTACCGGGTTTCTGCAGCCAGGTTGAGAAATCTGACGGCACTACATTATACAAAATTCATAAAAAGATTAGTCATTCTAGCAAACAATTAGAATTGAATTGCTTAGATGTTTTGAAGGAAAAATATCAGGCTGATCCTAAGTGTGACGAAAGCTGGTCTATTGATAATTTACAAATTAAGGCCGTTAACATAAGATAATGAAGAACGCATCAATGAACAAAATAAAAATATTCCTCATAATCATTTTAGTTGGTTCATTTCAATGCCTACTTAATGCGCAAACAATCCCAGTTGGCGCAGTAGGGCTTGAAGATTACTATCGCCGCGCGCAACTTCTTGGACAAGCGGACTCATCAATTTCATTGATGATTCGACCAATATTACCAAAACTAAGCTTTCGAGCTAAAGATGTATTTTATCAAGATAGTACTGAAAAAAGATATGATCTGCTGAATACACAAAGTGTTTATAGATCAAAAGATGGCAAATTGACTGTAAGTCTTCTACCCGTGAATGTGCAAACACAAATTAATTCCCATCATCCCTATGGCTGGAATGACGGAGCTATGATACCTGCTAAAGGATTTCAGACATTACTTAGTGGAGGTCTATATCTGGAATATGGTATGTTGAGTGTGCAATTCAAACCTGAAGTTAACCTGGCTGTAAATGGCAAGTTTGATACCTTCCATCCTGACACATACGGAATTATTGTTGCCCGGTATTATGATTTTTACAACAATGTTGACTTACCTGCAAGGTTCGGGAATAATGAAATTGGAAAAGCATATTGGGGACAAAGTAGTATCCGTTTGAATTATAAAGATCTTTCTTTCGGATTGTCCACTGAAAATCTCTGGTGGGGGCCTGGCATGAGAAATTCCTTATTGATGAGTAATTCTGCACCGGGGTTTAAACATTTAACATTAAATACGAGAAAACCTATCAAAACTGTTATCGGATCTTTTGAAGGACAATTGATCGCCGGTAAACTTGAAAATTCAGGTTATGGTGTCTTACAACCTGAGTGGCTTTACTTTGGAAGTTCTTTGTATGTTCCAAAGCCTGATAACTGGAGATATTTGTCGGGTTTGGCTTTGACATGGCAACCTAAATGGGTACCTGGACTTTTCTTCGGTCTGACCCGAAGTTCTCAGCTCTATCATAATGATCTCTCAAAATTTGGTGATTACCTGCCATTTTTCTCCTCATCAAATAAGCTTGGTGTTGATGACGCACTTGATAATAAAAGAGATAATAGAAGTTCTGTGTTCATGCGATGGTTATGGCCCGAAGAACAGGCCGAAATTTACTTTGAGTATGGGAAGAATAATAGCACCGGAAATGCGCGTAATCAAGCCTTGGATGCAGCTCGCAATAGGGCATATATTTTTGGTCTAAGAAAAATGCTTCCTTTTAATAAAAGTAGAAATGAAAATTTGCTCATTAGTATTGAAGCTACTCAATTACAGGAGACTAATCCTGCGGATATCCGGAATGCTGACAGCTGGTATGTCAATAAATATGTGAGGCAGGGATATACCAATAGAGGCGAAGTCCTGGGAGCAGGCATAGGGCCAGGTGGAAATTCGCAGACTGTGGATGTTAGTTGGGTAAAAGGACTTAAACGTCTGGGGATACAGCTTGAGCGATATGTGCATAACAACGATTTTTATTTTTATGCCTATGAAAATGACAAAGACTCTAGACGTCATTGGACAGATCTTAGTCTAGCATTCAATGGTGAATGGAATTATAAAAATTTCATTTTCAATGCAAAGTTGATGGGAGTGAATTCCCTAAATTATCAATGGTATCTATTCCAGGGACCTAATGATGATGTAAATATAAGTGGAAAGGATGCATTTAACGTACAAATGCAAGCTGGATTGACTTATCGTTTTTAAGAAGTAATATATGATCAAGATCTACTTTAAAATATTCGTAATAATTTTTGTATGTACTTTGTACAAGGAAGCAGTGGCACAATCACTTCCAGTAGGTACCGTAGGATTGGAGGAATACTATCGCCGTAAACAATTGCTTGGAGAATTGGATTCCAGCATATCGTTCTCTGTGAGACCTTTGTTTCCGGCAACATCATTCAACGTTAATAACGTCTTCGATCCTGACAGTATTTTGAATACTAATGGATATCTGAATCATTCCGGTCCTTTACGATTTCTGAAAGGCAAGGGAGAGTTCCAGGTCTTACCTTTTTCTTGGCAACAACAATATAACTCAAAATATCCATATGGTTGGAATGATGGAGCTATGATTCCTTCAAGAGGCTATGAGACGATGCTGAGTGGTGGTTTTTTTGTTAAACTAGGTCCTTTAAGTATTCAATTGAGGCCAGAATTTGTTTATGCACAGAATAAATCTTTTGATGGATTTTATTACAATGGTCGCTCTGATAGAGAACTGGAGGGGTATTATAATTTTTATAATTTACTCGAGGTACCCGAAAGATTTGGTAATACAAGTTACAATAAGGTCAATTGGGGGCAAAGCAGTATTCGTCTTACATTTGGCCCAGCGTCAATTGGTTTATCTAACGAAAATATTTGGTGGGGGCCAGGCATTCAAAATGCACTGTTATTCACTAATAATGCTGCTGGTTTTAAACATCTTACGCTAAATACGTTAAGGCCTATTAAAACACCTATTGGGTCTTTTGAGGCTCAAATTATTGCTGGGAGGCTTGAAAACTCTGGTTTATCCCCCTTGGAAACCACAAGCCAATCTGCAGGAAATAATTTGTTTATACCGCACAATCCAGACACCAGATATTTAAGCGGATTCAATATCAATTATCAGCCAAAATGGGTTCCTGGATTATTTTTAGGTTTTACCCGTAATTTTGTATCGTATGAATCAGATGTAAATAGTTTCAAAGACTATTTTCCATTTTTCTTTCCGGTACAAAAGAAAACTACAGGAACACAGGGAGATCCATTTGATCGTGATCAGCGTTTAGGTATGTATGCTAGATGGATATTTCAAAAAGCTCATGCAGAAGTATACTTCGAATATGCCCTAAATGACAACTCTTATAATTATCGCGATTTCATTGGATCACCTGATCACTCCAGAGCATATGTTTTTGGAGTTACCAAAATGGTTCCCTTCAATAATAGGAAGGATGAATTCATACAAATTAATGGTGAAATTAATCAGTTATCAGAGTCGCCAGATCGACTCGTAAGGCCGGCAGGTGGCTTTTATCAGCACGTCCAAGTTAGTCAAGGGTATACGCACCTTGGTCAGGTCTTAGGAGCGGGATCAGGCTCAGGAGGGAATTTGCAGTCCGCAGATGTAAGTTGGGTGAGAGGCCTTAAAAAATTAGGATTAAACTTCCAACGTTATGAACACAATGCAGATTTTTACGATTTTGCAATCGGAGACCTAAATAATCAAAGCAGACGTTGGGTAGATTACGCAATTGGAGCGCAAGGCATATGGGATTATAAAAATTTTATTTTCTCGGGCAAGTTTCAGGGTATTAAATCTTTAAACTATCAATGGAGGATGAAAGATTATACCCCAGGTGAGAACTATATTCCCCATAATGATGTATTCAACTTTCATGGGGAGTTAGGAGTTTCATTTAGATTTTAGCAGATTCATTTCTTTGATTTCTTATGATTTCATGCAATTGAATCATCTTTTTTTGTTGTTCGTTGTACTTGGTCGTAAGTTCATCAAGTTGCCTTTTAATATCTGGATATTGTTCATTTTTTGCATCTCTTTCGCCAATTTTTAATAAATCAATTACCGAAACACTGTAAATATCAGCGATTTGCTCTAATTTGGAGAAGTATATGTCGGTTAGCCCTGTTTCAATTTTTGAATAGGCGGGAACTGAAATGCCTAGTTGGTCGGCAATTACTTTTTGACTAAGGCAATGAGTTAGCCGTAATGCTTTTAGCTTGGTTCCGATGTTTTGGGTCATTATAATTTATCAGTATTAATTAAACGAGAAAATGTATATATTAGAAAATCTTGTTTTCTAAGTTAAATTATGCAAAATAACTGCCATTGTAAAATGTCATGTGATCGTTTAGGGGAAGAAAATTTAAATTTTAGATATAATATACAAAATTGTTACAATCAATCGTTCTTTGTATATATGTGTAAAATTTACACTATCAAGGTAAATTTCGTATGTTTATTAAAACATAGTTAATGATTTGTTATTGTATTATATCATATATTAGTATTGAAGCATCTACTTTTTGAATAAACGCTAAACAAAAATGAATAGAATTTCTATGAAGGACACCTACGTTTTAATTATGGCTGGAGGAGTTGGCAGCCGCTTTTGGCCTAAGAGCAGGAACAACTTTCCAAAACAGTTTATTGACATTCTTGGCATCGGAAAATCTCTACTTCAGTTGACCCACGAAAGGTTTCAGAAGATATGCCCACAGGAAAATATCTTCATTTTATCAAATGAACAATACTCAGGCTTGGTAGCTCAACAGTTACCTGACCTTCCCACTGAAAATATTATTTCTGAACCAAGTCGAAATAATACTGCCCCATGCATTGCATATGCTTCGTTCAAGATTAATCAAATAAACCCCTTGGCAAAGATTGTAGTAGCCCCATCTGATCATTTGATCCTTAATGAAAAAGTGTTCCTTGAGAAAATTGAGCAGGCTTTATCATATGTTAGCACAAATGATGCATTGGTTACTCTGGGTATAACCCCAACAAGACCGGATACTGGATATGGTTATATCAATTATGAAAAAGAACCAAAAGATGGTGTACATCAGGTACTTCGTTTTTTAGAGAAACCAAACCTTGAAAAAGCGCAGGAATTTGTTGCAAGCGGAGATTATCTTTGGAATGGGGGGATATTTGTATGGCGTGTAGAATCTATTCTGGGCGCCTTAGCTAAATACTCTCCTGCAATTTTTGGTTTATTTGAAAAAGGCAAAAGTTGTTACAATACAGATTCAGAGAAATCCTTCATCCTTGAAAATTACCCTCTTTCAGATAATATTTCTATAGATTATGCGATCATGGAAAAAGCTGACAATGTATATACAATTCCAGGGGAATTTGGTTGGTCAGATTTAGGAACATGGGCCTCGCTTTATGAGGTGGTAGAAAAAGATGAATTTAACAATGCTTTCTCAGGACATAGCATTAATTTATCTGATACCACTAATTGCATGATTCAGATACCTAAAGATAAAGTTGCAGTGGTAAAGGGATTGGATAACTACATTGTAGTGGATGACGGAAAAGTTCTGCTTATTTATCCTAAAGCTCATGAACAGGAAATCAAGGAAGTATCAAAATCAATTGTAAACACTTGTGGTCAGGAATTTGCTTAAGCACCCTTATTAATAATAATCAATCATTTATCTACTCAAAAAACTAAATTACATGAAAGTCGCCCTTATTACAGGTGTAACAGGCCAGGATGGAGCCTATCTGGCAGAATTCTTATTAAAAAAAGGATATTTTGTTCACGGTCTCAAAAGAAGATCATCAATGTTCAATACTGAACGGGTAGATCATCTCTATCAGGATCAGCACGAAAACGGGGTAAACTTTAAACTGCATTTTGGGGATTTGACTGATTCAACTAATTTGATTCGTATCATTCAGGAGACGCAACCTGATGAAATTTACAATCTTGCTGCGATGAGTCATGTTAAAGTGAGTTTTGATACTCCAGAATACACTGCAAATGCTGATGGTATCGGTACATTAAGATTACTTGAGGCAGTTCGTATCTTAGGGCTGGAGAAAAAAACCAGAATTTATCAGGCTTCTACCTCTGAACTTTACGGATTGGTTCAAGCTGTACCTCAAAGCGAAACTACACCTTTTTATCCAAGGTCTCCATATGCTGTTGCAAAGATTTATGGATACTGGATCACTGTCAATTACAGGGAAGCTTACAATATGTTTGCATGTAATGGAATATTATTTAATCATGAAAGCCCTTTACGAGGTGAAACCTTCGTAACTCGTAAAATTACCCGTGCAGCGTCTAAAATAGCTTTAGGACTTCAAAAATGCTTATACTTAGGTAATTTATCAGCACAAAGAGATTGGGGTCATGCTAAAGATTATATTGAAGCGATGTGGTTAATTTTGCAACAGGACGTAGCAGAAGACTATGTAATAGCCACAGGTGTTACAACAACCGTAAGAGATTTTGTAAGAATGAGTTTTGCGGAACTTGGAATAACTATCAATTTCACAGGTGAAGGTGTTGAAGAAGTTGGTTCAATTAGCAGTATAGATGAGAAAGTTGCTACAGATTTGGGATTGAATCTTGCTGAGCTTAAAGTCGGAACTGAGGTTGTAAAAGTTGATCCTGCGTACTTCCGCCCTACTGAAGTTGATTTGTTGCTAGGTGATCCTACAAAATCTAAAACTAAACTTGGCTGGGAACCAAAATACGACCTTCCATTATTAGTTAAAGATATGATACAGTCTGATTTACAGTTGATGAAAAAAGATGAATACCTGAGATTAGGTGGCTTTAAGACCTTAAATAATTTCGAATAAAATAGACAAAAGAAATTTACACCGTTCAACATTTAGGTCACAAATCTAAGTTGAACGGTTTTTTTGTGGACATCCTCGTGATCCATTATTTTAAAGCTTTTTTAAGTATAATGAAATACATAAATGGGTTAATGAGGTTTGTTTAACTGAATTTAATGGTTTAGTAATTTCTAAGTGGTGGTATTTTAATATATTTTAATAATACATAGATCAGCATTTGGACTTGGTATAGTTTTTTGATTAGATTTGGCATATATTAAAATATAGTAACTTGTTCAGTCAAATCAACATAGTACCCAGGTGGATAATTTTTTCTCTTGATCTAACGATCTGCTTTGTCTCATTAACGATAGCTTACCTCATAAAATATAATTTTGACTTATCAAATTTGGATTATGTAGAGTTTAGCCGGAATGTTTTGGTGACTACTGTGGTAAGTACTCTGGTATTCCTGAATGTCAGAACCTATTCAGGAATTATTCGCTACACTAGTGCACAGGATACCTTCCGGATTCTATATGCTATTATCGTATCAAATAGCACCTTTTTTCTAATTAATATGGGTTTTGTAGCAACTGGGTATACTCAGTTGATAGCTAATAGTATATTAATAATCAACGGATTGGCAAGTTTTCTGATGTTGATTACTTACAGGGTTCTGGTTAAATACTTCTTTATCTATATTAAAAATTTAAAGCTTGATACTGTCCGTGTGATGATTTATGGGGCTGGTGAAGCAGGCGTTGCTACAAAGAGAACATTTGATCATGATCCCATTGTGAATAAAAATATTATTGGATTCGTTGATGATGATCAGCGTAAAATGGGCAAAACGATTGACGGGATTAGAATATTTGACGCTAAAAATCTTGTTGAATATATTACCAAACATGAACTGGATGAAATCATATTTGCCTCTTACACTATTCCAAAAGAAAGAAAAAGTGAGATTGTAGATGTATGTCTCGAAAACGGTATTAAAGTTCTGAATATCCCACCGCCAAATGTCTGGACAGATGGAAAATTGCAGACTACGCAGATCAAAAAATTAAATATCGAAGATTTACTTGACCGTAAGTCTATTCATATTGACATCGAAGGTATAGGGGAGCAATTACAAGATAAAAGAATTTTAATTACTGGTGCTGCCGGGTCTATCGGGAGTGAGATTGTACGCCAGCTAGCTAAATTTGATGTGGGCTTAATTATCCTTTGCGATCAATCTGAGTCAGCATTGCACGAACTTTATCTGGAGCTTACAGAGACTACTAAAAACAGAAATTTTCATGCTTTCATTGGTGATGTAAGGGATGAGAAAAGGATGGAATATCTATTCAGCACATTTAAGCCTCATTACGTTTATCATGCCGGAGCCTATAAACATGTACCTTTGATGGAAGATAATCCTTCAGAAGCGATTAAAACAAATGTTTTGGGTACTAAAACCATTGCAGATAAGGCTGTAAAATATGGAGTGCAGAAGTTTGTCATGATTTCTACAGATAAAGCTGTCAATCCTACAAATGTTATGGGTGCTTCCAAACGGATTGCAGAAATTTATGTACAGTCATTAAATAATTCACTGCATCATAGAGATCATGTGTTTAGTAATGGATTGAGCTACATTAACGAATTAGAAGTCAAACCTATTACCAAATTTATTACCACCCGGTTTGGTAATGTCCTAGGGTCTAATGGATCGGTAATCCCACGATTTAAACAGCAGATTGAAAAAGGTGGCCCTGTTACGGTGACTCATCCAGAGATCACGCGCTATTTTATGACTATCCCTGAAGCCTGCAGGCTAGTTTTAGAAGCTGGCTGTATGGGTAAAGGGGGCGAGATCTATGTTTTTGATATGGGTAAATCTGTCAAAATTGTTGATTTAGCCAAGAAAATGATTCAATTGGCTGGGATGGTCCCTAATCAAGATATCTTGATTGAGTATTCTGGCTTAAGACCAGGAGAGAAGCTGTTTGAAGAGCTGTTGAATGACAACGAGAACACTATGCCTACTCATCACGAAAAAATCATGATTGGAAAGGTGCGAGAATATGCATTTGATGAAATTCAGCTGCAGATCTATGCATTGATAGATCATGCAAGAAGAAGCGACGATCTAAAGGTGGTGTCACATATGAAAAAACTAGTCAAAGAATATAAAAGTAAAAACTCTATCTTCGAAGAATTAGACGCAAAATTATAAAGCAGCTGTTTTTTGATCATGGCTAAAAACTACTTTTATAATTTACTACTTACTCTTGCCAATCTCTTATTTCCTGTTTTAAGTTTTCCTTATGTATCACGGGTTCTCGGCCCCGAGGGTATAGGTCAGGTTCAATTTGTTTTTTCTTTTGCACAGTATTTTGCCCTTATTGCTAGCTTGGGCATACCCGTTTATGGAATGCAGCAGATTGCAAAGCACAGAGATGATTTCGAAGGTCGTTCAAAGGTGTTTTCTGAATTAATCGCCATATACCTATTGTCTACGCTTTGTCTTTTTTTAGTATACCTTGGAGTAATCTATACAATACCATATTTTGCCGCAAACATTGAAATATATCTTGCTGCTTCTGCAATGGTACTCCTGGGCTTTTCTTACATCGACTGGTTGTTTACAGGGATGGAAGAATTTCAGTCTATAGCTTTAAGGGCAGTACTTTTTAAAATAATAGGACTTGCTTTATTGTACATCTTTGTCAAAGATCGTGGCGATTTTAGAATCTATCTGTACATTATGATGTTTTCATTTCTTGGAAACAACATTTTAAGTTTTTTCCTAATCCGCGAAAAGGTAAAGCTCATTTTTTCAGGATTGCATCTCAAACAACATCTGGTGCCTCTATTCTTCATTTTAGGGACTTCTCTTGCCTCAAGTATGTACACTGATATGGATACGGTACTTTTGGGGTTTCTTTCAAATGACAGAACTGTAGGACTATATACGGCCGCTGTCAAACTTAGTAAGATTACTATACCTTTTGTAACGTCTATGACTGTCATTCTGATGCCGAAAGTGTCCAAAAGTTTTGCTGACCAAAATATGGATGAGGTACAGGATTCAATCAATCAATCATTCAGTTTTCTTATGTTTTTTGCTGTTCCTATGTGTTTGGGACTAGCGTTGCTTGCGCCGGAATTTATCGCTTTGTTTTCAGGCAAAGAATTTCTAGCTGCAACTAATAGCATGCGATTGCTGTCTCTTCTACCTATCATCATTGGTGTTGGGCATTTTTTCTTGTATATGATTCTTGTACCAGCAGGTAAAAACAGGGAGATGTTTTTTTGTGTACTTGGTGGAGTACTGATAAGCTTGCTGCTAAACGTTCTATTGATTCCCTTCTTGCAGGATTTAGGCTCCTCTATAGCAAATGTCTGTGCTGAAGTTGCGGTGACGGTATTATACATATATTTTATCAGGCAGTACTTTAAATTTGAATATGAATGGACTTTATTAATCAAAGCTCTTGTTAGTGCTCTTGTATTTATCCCGGTCATTTGGTTGATACGCGATCTTTCCCTTCCATTAGTTTTTATGCTGATCACATCTATACTGGGATGTGGGCTCAGTTATTTAGGTATGCAGTTGCTGTTGTTTAAAAACCATGTGATATTTGATATGCTGGTATTTATTAAACAGAAGATCAATATGGGGGAGAAATGAGGAAAATATCAGTTGTCATGACCACCTATAATGGTGAGAGGTTTCTCCGTGAGCAGATGGAATCTATTTTATCACAGACATTGCAGCCTGATGAGATTATAGTATGCGATGATCGTTCATCAGATGGAACTGTAGCCATTCTTGAACAATACAAACACATTAAGGGATTCAGCTATGTAGTAAATGAGCAGCAGCTTGGCTTGATACGTAACTACAAAAAGGCTGTCTCTTTAGCCGCAAAAGATAATTTTGTAGCACTATCCGATCAGGATGATATATGGTTGGCGGATAAATTGATGCGCTCAGCGGAACTATTAACTAAATTGGATCCATTGTTACCATGTATGGTTCATACTGATCTGATATGGGTCGATGAGCAGCAGAACATACTTAATCCATCTTTCCAAAATGAGCGCCGGCAAAGTAATTATCAACACAATCTGCAAACACTATTATTTGCCAATTTTGCGACAGGATGCACAATTCTTATGAACCCTTTGCTCCGTCAATTCTTTGCAGAAATACCAGACAATATTAAATTTCACGATGCCTGGTTAGCACTCGCCGCTTTTACATTTGGGCAAGTAGGGGAGATCACTGAACCTACCATTAAATATAGACGACACGGAAGTAACCTCAGTTTTACATCCACTACAAAGCGCTATAATCGTTATAGACAGATTTGGAATGAAATGTTAACATCGCTTAAAGGTGATGATAGCTTTCTATCACTGCAATTTGGTACTGCCCGTCAATTTTATGATCAGTACAATAAACAGATGAACTCCGATATTAAATACCTGTTTGAAAAGTTTATGAAACTTGAACATAGATCCTACATATCAAAAAAAATAGCCTATAGAAAGGCAGTACTTGAAAATCCAGTATTTCAAAATAAGTAGTCTACCTTAATCTAACTTTAGTAATATTATCTAAATCACATAAATGAAACCCACATTATTAATTCTCGCAGCCGGTATGGCTAGCCGTTATGGCAGCATGAAACAAATGGATGGCTTTGGCCCCAATCAGGAAACAATAATCGATTATTCTATATATGATGCTATTAAGGCGGGTTTTGGAAAAGTTGTATTTATCATCAAAGAAGAATTTGCCGAAAATTTTAAAACTGTGTTTGAACCGAAACTAAATGGAAAAATTGAGACACAATATGTTTTCCAAAATTTTGATCTTAAACAATTTGATATTGAAGTCGAAATAGAAAGGGCAAAGCCCTGGGGAACGGGTCATGCAATCCTGGCTGCCAGACACGCAATAAATGAACCGTTTTGTGTAATCAACGCAGATGACTTCTATGGATTTGATGCTTTCAAGAAAATGGTTAACTTCCTGACAACAGAGGTTACAGATAACAATTTTTCAATGATAGGTTATGAGATTGAAAAGACCTTGTCAGACTTCGGTTCTGTATCACGCGGAGTCTGTAAAGTAAGTGCCGAGGGCTATCTTGAAGAGATCACTGAGAGAACTAATGTATTCCGATCAGTGGATGATGTTGTATATGAAGAAAATGAAGTACAATATCCACTATCAAATAATACAAGGGTTTCTATGAATTTTTGGGGATTCAAACCTTGTGTCTTTACTTTAGCTGAGAAACTATTCAAAGAATTTGCGATAACGCACCAGACGGATCCAAAATCAGAATTCTATATTCCAATGATCGTTGAATCACTGTTAAACTCGGGTCATGCAACCTTCACAGTGGTTCCTACTGATAGCCAATGGTTTGGTGTAACCTATAAAGAAGATAAACCTATTGTTAAAGCTAGTATAGGAGAGTTGATTGAAAGTGGTGTATACCCAAATTCTTTATGGAAGTAGTCCTGTCTTCTTATTGAAGTCTATAGAGGTTATGAGTATTGATGCTCAGGTATCCATACTCATAACCTCTATAACGTTTTAGTTATTTGATCGTTTTCTGGATACTATCAGGTAAAGACTATACAGTGCCGTAAAACCCACAATAAACAAAAGCATAGTAGCTGGATACTTCAGCTTATTCTTTTTCAAAGGCAGCTCCGGTTCGTCTACGATCTGTACAGTAGGAGTTTCCTGTGCAAGCATTGTTTTGCTGGCCTCAAGATTCTTAACTGTTTCTGTGAAGATTGAACTTAAGACTAACTTGTCACGCTCCTTAATATCTGAAGAGGCGCTTACTGATGCATATGCCGGGTTCAGATCCAATAGATTTTGAGATGCTGATGAGGCAGCATAAGTTTTGCGGTTGAGTATTTTACCTATGCTATCAGCGCGGTGTTGTAAGCGTTGCACATTATTGCGAAGCCGTCCAGTTTTTGTCTGGATAAAAAAGTCAGTACCTTGTTTAATCATTCTGGTACAAAACAATTGTGCAAGCTTTTCATCCCGCATAGTTGTATTCACTTCAAAAAAACTCAGTTTCTTATCTGTCTTTGCGATACCGAACTGGCCTCCAAGGATCTTTTCTGTGATGTCATGCAATAAACTATCCTGTAATCTAGTATAGTTTTTAGAATTTACCGGGAAAGATATGTTTGGTGCAACCTTTTGCCACTGCTTATCCAGCTTATTCGCTTTAACATAGCGGTCAGCAAGAGAAATTTTCCCCTCTTCATCATATGGTGATAACAATGTCTTCTTAATTAGTTTCTGGCTCTTTAAAAGCTCCTGTACGTTATCGCCTGCCAGTACACCACTCGCTCCGCCAATCCCATCCAGATTAAACCCAAATTGACTTGCCAGACTTGAAAGACCACCACCTGCGCCTCCTGACTTGGCATCATCAATAACGAATGTAAGTCTTGCTGTATAGGTTACTGGCCATTTCCATGCAAAGACAGCGCCTAGACCTGCAGCTACAATAATAACAAGAATCAGTGATTTTTTAAATTGCAGCACATACCTCAAATCATCAACTCTATCAAACAAAAGCTGTTTCAGCGAAAATTCAGGTTCATACGGATATTGGGTTTCTTCTTTGAGCATTATTTCGCTATTATGGCAATTAAGGTAATGAGAGCTGTTAATGCAGTTGTAATCACACCAATTTGTGCGACCCCGGCCTGTAAGGTACTCAAACGACCATCTTTTTCAGGTACAATGATCTTACTGCCTGGTTTTATAGCTGGATAGTTTCTAAAGAATAAAAAGCTGGTCACCGGTTTATTGAGGCCATTAGGATACTTCACATATGCACCTCTTAAACGTGCGTTTTCAGTTTTTCCAGCTGCAGCATTCAAATAATATTTAAAGCTGCGGCCATGATAACTTACAAACTGCGGATTATTTACAGCTCCAGCAACTTCTACAAATGATACTGCTCTCGGAACAAATATACTATCTCCCGGTAAAAGGATCATGCTTTTTCTAACCAGTGAGGTTGTACTGGTATTGGTTAGATCCAAATTAACCCTTACACCCTGGCGGAAAGTTTGGGCATTTTCCAGCGATCCGTATGGAGTAAGACCACCTGCTCTTTTTAAGAAATCCTGTGCAGTCTCATCGCGGCGCTGCGTAGCATAGTCGCCCGGAAATAATACTTCACCCATTACACTTACATTGCCCAGCGCCCTGTAATTGACCAGTCGAGGTACAAATATATAGTCCATTGGTTTCAGTTCGATATTAGCAGCAGCGCTGGCCGCAGAATCAAGATTAACTACAAAAGTCTCTACAACATTATTCGAAACGCTGTCATTTTTATTTTCTATAATTCTTGAAATCTCCACATGATGTGTAGCAGCAACTTCAGTAAAGCCACCCGACATGGTTAACACATCGGCCAATTTGATACCCTTACGATAGGTAAATACCGCCGGCTTGCGCACATTTCCATTAATCGTTACGTTCTGGTTGCTCAGGAATTCCGCACGGTCCTGAATCATGACAGAGTCTTCACGTAAAAGCGGAAGATCATTACTGCCGGCGATTACCGCTGCAGGACTGAATGAAATATATTCCTTTTCTAAATTAGGTTGAGTCCTTTTGATATAACCACGTTCCATATAGGCTTCAGGTTTTAATCCCTGAGCGTTTTTAAGGAGCGCAGATAAACTAAGACCTGCGGTGAGCTCATAAACCCCTGGACGGTTCACTGCGCCTTCCAAAATGATCCTGTTGGCAAACCTGTTGGTGATGGCTCCAATATGTACCAGATCACCATTTCTTGGGGTAAAATCGCTGAACAGACTTGAAGGAACATCCTTTACCTCACGTTCTGTTTCATTGATCTGCTCAATTTTAGCCGTGCCTCTGTAAGCGATATCTGTAAAGCCACCTGCATAGGTTAAAAGATCGTTCAATTGCTCATTAATACGCAACTCATATAAAGCCGGTCTTTTTACTTCACCATCAATACCGACACGTTTTTTGTAAACCGGAATCCTGATCACATCCTGATCCTCTAAACGCACATT
This sequence comes from Pedobacter sp. MC2016-15, assembly GCF_026239695.1. GTDB lineage: Bacteria > Bacteroidota > Bacteroidia > Sphingobacteriales > Sphingobacteriaceae > Pedobacter. The sequence continues at coordinate 208,600 of NZ_JAPIVS010000009.1, forward strand.
ACCATCCATCAGCCCTTTTTGCAAAAAAGTATAGAAATCGACAGTTCTGTAAACTTTGTTATTCCTGATCAGTTCAATGTTCCTTAAGGAACCGTTCATTGTTGGTCCACCTGAATTATATAACGCATTAAAAAGCGTGGCAACTGAAGAGAAAGTGTAAGATCCCGGCGTTTTAACTTCTCCCACTATAGTCACCTTGATACTCCTGGTATTTCCGAGATTGACAGCTAATTTTGTGCGACCGCTACCTAAACTTGGATAAACCTTTAACATAGATTTTCTGATCAGCGCAGTAGCCTGTTCGATCGTAAAACCATTCACATATACTAAACCAGCATAAGGGATCTGAACATTTCCATCGGGACTTACTTTTGCGGTAACCGATGTTTCATTTTCTCCGGTCACTAATAAGATCAGTTCGTCACCTACGCCCACTACATAACTTTTTGGGGTAGCTGCATTAAAATTAGGTTCAAACTTTACTACAGTCTGATTAAAGAATTCCATACCGTAAACCTGTAAGGCAGGTTTCTCCGCTGCTGGGGGAGTTGGTTTCTGGAATGGCTTGGCCATTACATCTGTTGTATCCCTTGAAACTCCTGTACCTTCTTTTGCTGCTTTGCTCTCAGGTTTTGCAGCTTTTTTATTCAAACCAAGAAGCGTAACTCTATTTTTAAATTCTTCGACTTCTCCTGCAGGCAAGCCTTTTTGCTCCATGAGCTTGTAAGCCTCTTTTTCTGAAACACCAGTTTCCTGAATTTTTTTCCAGGCCTGAGTGATCTGCTCATCGGTGAGTTCGCTGACCTTAATATTTTGAATATTACTCATGGAAATGGCCTGCTGGGCTTTGCTATCATGAAAACTTACAAACAGGATAACAAAAACTAGGAGAGATAAAATTTTGATACGCATGGAGACTTTCAATATTTAAGCAACAAATATATAGTATTATTATAAACCTAACTAAAATCCATAGGAAACTGCCAGGCGGAACTCATTCGGAACCGCAGATGTCTGCAAATCTGGTCGAATTGCCCCGCTTTGACGCTGGTATGAACCTTTTAGATATAATTTGTGAATCAATTCGTAATTAGCCTGGATCAGCAATTGTTTCTGCGTCTGCACTGGTCCCTCACTCAGGAAAGGTGGCTGTGGCTCTGCCCAGTATTGGTCAAAGATATCGCCGTCACGACCTTTGCGGATATAGTCAAACTGAACAGTAGTGGTTAAGCGTGGCATTGGATTATAAGTTGCCCATGCCGTTACACGGTCTGCATTCTGACCGATCCAGTCGCCCAAAGAATAAGTCTGATTGGTATACGTTTGCGCTGGCACCAGGTTGTTATATACAAAAGGATTGATTCTGGTATACTCCGCACCTAAGGTTAAGTAAGGAATAATAACATCTGTTCTGGTTGCTCCCAGGTTGAAACCAATCTGGTTACGGCTCTTGGCCTTGTTAAAAATACTTCCGGTACGGATCTCATCGATAAACAGCGTACCATACAAATGAGTCTTCGGAATAAAGTTCCTTGAACTCACGTTAAAGAAAAACTGACCATTAGATCCCGTATTAACCTTGTACCGGCTCAGGTGCTGATCGTAAACTTTGAAGAACATCACCGGAATCAGATATCCTGCATCGAAATTATCACTGGTCACCATTGATTCCCCTACAGTCAGCGTCAACCCTTTGGCAGGTAAGAAAGTCAGGGAGTGTGATACAAAATATTTGCTGATATACATTTCCCTGTCTGTACCCAAAACAATATTCCCCTTATCATATGAACGCGCAGAATCGATCAGAGCCGAATTCAGGAATGCATACATATAATTGAAGCGCAACCATTTTAACGGTTGATAATCAAATCTGATTTGTGGATAAGCAGGTGATTTATCAGATAAAACAACTCTTCCATTTTGCCCGTAACCCCATAACATCTGATCCTGACCAATGCTGATGGATCCATTATCCCAGCTATAGCTGATTGAACCTCTGAAATTACTATAATTGACAGATTTAGCATTCGGGTTAATATTCGCAGTCCTGATAATACCTGTTTCAGGAGTGAATCTTCTCGTGCTGTCTATACCATCACCTTTGTCGGTAATGTCCTGAAAATAGAACTGATAACCAAAATGTTTTCCGGCATGCCCCCAGAAAGTAAGACCTGTAGCAGTTCGGAATACGCTTTTACCGCCTCCATTAAAAGTTTCGAAAGTCAGCGCCGGATCACCTCTTAAAAAGAAATCTTTGTCTTTTACAGATAGGAATCTCCAGCGGTCATACTGGTCTTTTTTGAAGAAAGTAGTACTGTCTTTAAAATCATCATTAAATTCTGAGAATTCCTGCTGATAAAATGCGAGTTCTTTTTGCTCCCTTGAGGTAAGCTGGTCGGACATTCCTTGCAAAGTATTCAGATATTTAACAATATCTCGTCGACTGATAGGCTGAATAAGGTCATTGTACTCAATGTGTCCCATTTGCGCCTGTCGGGATAGGTATTTGTAAACCGGGTTGTTTGGATTTTCATACACGACCTGTGCTGAACCCAGAAAGCTGGTCAAAAGAAGGCCGGAAAGGATGACGATACGGTATAAGTATTTCATATTCTATAGTGAAGGCACCAGTTTTTGCAAACCGGTATAGTGATTTTCTGTATTTATTAATTGATGAATGTGTGTTTTAGCTTGTTTGCCCATAGTGCTGATCGCTTCCTGATCATGATATAACGCCTTGATCTTCTGAGAAAGATCGCGCGCATTGCCCTGAGCAAATAATATGCCTGTTTCTCCGTCGATCACCATTTCTGGTATAGCCCCGATGGCGGCCCCGATCACAGGCTTGCTAAGCGCCATTGCCTCGACAACGGTAAAGCCTAATACTTCGTACCATTCTGAAGGACAAATTAAAAACTCGGAGCCCTTGATGATCTCCAGAGTTTTTTGCTTGGTTTGTTTACCCATGAAAGTGATGTTATCCATTTCATGGCTGCTCACAAAAGCTTTGAGTTCTTCTTCCTGTGTTCCATTTCCTACCAGTTTGAGATGAATTTCCGGATGGTCTTTCATGGCTTTAAGCAATGTATGGGCACCTTTGATTTTCTCCAGCCGACCTACAAATACGATATATTTTTTATCAGCGACTGATTTATTTTGAATAGCCTCAACTTCTTCGTATTGATATCCATGATAGAGTTGCACCAGTTTTTCCGGAAAGAAATTAAAAGACTTAAATTTCTCGTACAGGAAAACGGAAGGACAAAGATAATAATCAACGTACTGATAATAGTTCAAAAAGGAGTGCGTATAGTTTTCTGCGGCGGCTACTATGCTTGCCGGGAGCGAACCTTTTTTGCATTTATTGGTAATACAATGGTAAAAAGATCCGCCTTTACATTTCTCACAGATTTTGCCATGACTAATGAAGGTACTCTCAGGACAAATAGGCGTGTATTCGTGCAACGTCCAGAGAATAGGGATGCCGCGTTCCTTTAAAGTTTTTAGAATGATAGGTGTAATGTAATGGTGGATTACGTTAATGTGGGCCAGATCTATCTGAACTTCATCTAGCAGTCGCTCAAGGTTTTGCTGAGCTTCAGTATTGTAGATGCTTTTTTTGATCACCTTCAAACCAGCGCTTATACTTGTTTTATCAACCTTTTTGTAATCAATATTTTCGATAAAAAAGCGCGACCAGGGTGTCGGAAAGTTCCGGTCATCTTTCATGGAAAATGGAATAACGGTATGACCTTTCTCAGAGTAAAGCGTAGTGACATTATCCACATAAGTCCAGTCGCCACCACTCGGATACCATGTCCAGTTCGCTACGAGAATATTCATAAAGGGCAAAGATTCAATAAAAAATATAAAATGGCATAATTTTTATGCTTGTGATCTTACTAATTTGATACCGCAAAGATGCCTGTATTTAATCAATTAATTATAGAAATAATAGATATAAATACTTTGCTATATAAAATCAATAGTCAAAAAAGATTTTTGATTGGAGAAAAAAAAGCTATTTTTGGGGCTACTAATCAAATTAAATTGTTGGTTCATATTGAAATCTAATAATTATTGATTCGAATTGTATAATCTCGGAATGAAGAAAAAAATTTATATCGCTGGTGCTGGTGGGATGCTTGGTGAGGCTTTCTATCGTGTTTTCAAAAATGAGTATGACATCAAGTGCACAGATAAGGATGTAAATGAAGACTGGTTAAGTTTTCTTGACTTCAGGGATTTTAAACATTACAAGGACGATGTAACGGCTTTTAAGCCAGATTATCTTTTCCATCTCGGTGCCTATACCGACCTGGAATTCTGCGAAAACAACATTGATGAAACGTATCTCACCAATACGACAGCTGTTGAAAATGCAGTGATGATCGCCAATGAATTACAAATACCTATTTTATATATCAGTACTGCCGGAATTTTTGATGGTACAAAGGATTTTTATGATGACTGGGATGAACCTAATCCGCTTGGTCATTATGCACGCTCCAAATACATGGGCGAACGTTATGTTCGTGAAAATGCGGAGAGATCTATCATCTGCCGTGCCGGTTGGATGATGGGAGGTGGTCCTAAAAAAGATAAGAAATTTATCAATAAACTGATCAAACAACTTGCAGCAGGAAACAGGAACCTGCATATTGTGAACGATAAGGATGGTACACCTACCTTCACTGTTGACTTCGCCAAAAACGTGAAAGCGCTTTTCGAAAATGAGTATTGGGGATTATACAACCTGGTATGCAACGGAGAGACTAGCAGGAGAGAAGTTGCCGAAGAATTGGTATCTATCCTTGGTTTAACGGATGAGGTAACCTTCCATGAAGTAACTTCAGACTATTTCAAAGACACTTATTTCGCACCGCGTCCTCCATCGGAACGTTTGATCAATAAAAAGCTTGATCTCAGGAACCTGAATATGATGCGCGAGTGGAAAGTGGCACTCAATGAATACATTTCTGATTATTTCGGAGAATTCGTAAAAGAGAACTTCCCTTCTAAAGATGATATCCTGATTCAGGAAAGCGCTTAATCTTTTAACATGCGTATTGCTGCTTTTGGTTTCCGGTCTATACCGCCTGCAAAGGGTGCTGCCGGAGCTGACAAATTTGCTATGGAACTTTTTCCCAGGCTGGTTGCCAGGGGACATAGCGTTGTTGCCTACAACAGAAGATATCCCGATGTCTTTGTAGATGTAAAGGAATACAAAGGTGTTCAGATTAAGACCATCAAGACTATCCAACGCAGCGGATTTGACACGCTTTTACATTCTTTTAAAGCTACCTGCGACATTATTTTCAGAAATACAGCAGATGTAGTCCATATTCAAAATGGAGGCAACAGTATTTGGGCTTTGCCATTGCGTCTGTTTGGAAAGAAGGTTTTTATCAGTCAGGATGGTGTAGACTGGAAACGTGATAAATGGACATGGTACGCCAAGCTGTATCTCCAGATCTCGGCATATATTACTGCTTATTTTCCCAACGAAGTTATATTTGATAACGTGATCGCAAAGAAACTCTTTGAAGACCGTTTCAATAAAAAGTTTGCTTTTATTCCTTTTGGAAGCGAAATCGCGCCATGGCCAGAAAATACTGATATTCTGGACCGCCTGAATCTTAAAAAAGGAGAGTATTTTCTTTTTGTGGGCAGGTTTATACCAGATAAGGGATTACACTATTTGCTACCAGCTTTTACTGGTTCGCTGAGCAATAAGAAATTAGTGCTCATTGGTGGTTCTCCGAATCCTTCACCTTATGAACAGGAACTGATTGATATGTCTAATGGCAATGTGATCTTCCCTGGATTTGTTTATGGCGATGAGACCAATACACTTTTCAAAAATGCATATTGTTATATTCAGCCTTCTGATGTAGAGGGGCTATCTCCAGTGGTGCTTACCGTTATGGGATTGGGTGTTCCTTTGATCGTCAGTGATATCGAAGAAAATGAATATGCTGTGCTGGAGACCGCCCGTAAGTTCAAAAAGGGGAATATTGCTTCGCTAACCGAGGAGATCAATTTTGCAGAACAGAACTATCCTGAAATGCAGCGCCTGGCCGTTCTTGCTCAGGAACGCGCATTAACTGTATTCAATTGGGAGAGTGTTGCTGATGAGCATATCCGGGTTTTCAAAGAATCTTAATTAAATATCTGCACATCGTTCAGAATAAAACTCATCCTTACGAAGGTAATTACTTCTTCTCTATCATGAGATCTTTATGTAATTTAATTTCTCTATTGTTTAATTAAATCTTTGTGATTACATTTGTTTTGTAAAACTAAAGCATATGTAATTATTTATTAAACAACATAAATTTATTATTACATCTCAAAAATATTGAGGTGTTCTATTTAAGAACCTAGTCTAGGCAAATGTGGAAATTTCAGGACACGGGTAATAAGTAGGGCACCGGGTTCCTATATTTGCAAATATAGGTCCGGCGCAGCTTATTGTAGTGTCCTGAATAGTTTACTATTCCCCGCTTCCACCGGGTAAGTCTAGACTACGAGAACTGTCGCCGGATCTATATCTTCAGTTCTTGTACATGGTTCTATTGAATATTTAAATCAATAGCATCCAATGAAGAAGAACTTAGAAATAACCGCCATACCAATTCCTTTCCTCAGCATTCCTGTTCAGCAATTCTATTTCCTGAAGCCACCTGATTGATTATTGCCTTTTCTGACCGCTTGATTTCCTGTCAGGTGATCATTCTTATTGTATTCCCATTATCTAATTTCTGATAGCCTTTAACGATGAAAATACTCGTTATGGCCGCGCTTTGACCAAATCTAAAACCATGAATACCGAACTGCAAATAAATCATCAACATCCTCAGGAACATTTCTCTGCATTTATCAAAGTACTCGCTGAAAAGTTTAAGCCGCTATACATCTACTGTTTTGGAAAGATCTTTGAATCGAGCAGCAAAGAGGGCTGCTTCATTGATAGTGCTGCGCAGCAACATTGCAGGTATTACCTGTTGATGATCTTAGAAAATGAAACTAGAATTGAACATCATGTGCAGGATTATGTCAATGAACATTTCCGTCATGGAATGATTACTATCCTGGTACATGGGAAAGATGCGGTCAGGGAAGAGATTAATGCGAACAACAGGTTTTTTATCACAGTCTCCAATTGTGGTGAATTATTATACTGCTCTGACCGTATGCTGAAGTCTTTCCAGGTGCCCGGTTATGTTCCTACACGTGCTGCAGCAAAAGCAAGCAAACATTTCAGCCATCATCTCACCTTAGCTTCAGGTTTTCAGGAAAGCGCAAAAGAGTGCCTCAGAACGAGTAAGTATCATCTATGCATATTCATGCTTCATCAGGTGGTTGAACAATGCTGTATCGCTTTAATTGGTGTTCATATCTCTTACAAGGCAGATATCCATAATTTAAGACGATTGCTTCACCTTTGTGATATCTTTTCTCCGGAACTTTCCCGGGTTTTTCTAAATGAAGCTGAAGAGGGTAGGAGGTTGTTTGAACTGATCCTGAGGAGTTATTCTGCCGCGCGTTACATGGATGATTTTATTGTAACGCAGTCCGATGCGGAAAAGTTATACAGCCAGGTTTTTGCTTTCCTGGAAATGACTGAGGTTTTATGTGTGGATAAGATTGCTGGGTTGGAGGTAGAGGCAGAAGATTATAAAAAGCTTAGGATTGGAAATATGTCAAATGAAGTTTAGTTGAACACATTTTTCTTTAAATGGGTGGATATGATAATACTTACGGCAGAAAGCGTACAAGCGGGCGCTTTCTGCTATAATTATTAAAATATCTTGGGAGACCTTAGCTCTTGTTCGCAGCCTTTTCAGCTAACTTTTGATTGATGATTTTAAGATCTTCTTTTGCAGCAGCAAGTTTTTCAGGAAATAGTGTTCTTCCTCTGAGTTCTGATAAAACTAAAGCTGCTAATTCAGATTCTGGCATTTGCCATAGATTGTCTTTATTTAAGCCTCTATTTTTCATAGTATAAAATTAATTCTTTTTCTGGATAAAAACAATATCATATCTTTTGTACCTTTCAAATGGTTCGACGATTCCATCTTGAGAACCGAAAAAGTCGAAATCTTCTTGTAATTGGTAATAATTAGCACTTACATACCCACTATAAATCTTTATTCTTCTGTTATAATTTTTGCACAATTCGATGCTGTCACAGTTTTTAGTACATGAATTTTTACAGTTTTCAAGAAATTCACTACTGCTATCACTACCTCTAATCATTAGTGTGTGATTAGGATAATGTTTGAAAAACAGTGGTATGGTATTTAAAACGGTGTTGAGAACGAGATATGCATCGCCATTAAGTGTATTCGCGTCATCGTGTATCTTCCCGCTATCTGCGTCATAATCTCCAAGAGCAAGATTAAAAGTCTCTCTGCCATTAATTTGACCAACATAATCATAGTCAATTATCTTTACGATGCTTTTTTGACCATGACTGAAAAATACAAATCTGAGTCTGAATTTTGAATGTTCTTCAGTGACGGTATAACTGCGTTTCCCCATAAATAACTTAAGATGAAAACAAAGCTAATATATTGAAACTAAATTATCCAATAATTAAATACAAATATTTTTTATTTATCCTAGTTTCATTCCGTATATTAGTAGTGAAATCATAATTCATGGCGTTCTGCCATAATTTCCCCATCCATTTAATCTTAGTTTGATTAGTCACGGACAAGTACTGGCTAGTACCTCGCTCGGAGGATGCTCGATATTACAGGGTTATTGCGATATATTAAATATATGTCTAAAACATACCTGAAACGGCATTGAAATGGGTTTTCTATGGGTTTAATATGGCTTCAATCCATATCAAACCCGTACCAAACCCGTAGAGAACCCCTAGTTAACCCGTTTTAATCATATTTAAAGGCTCTTTTTTATACATCAAAAGGACTGTTTTAAATAAGCTAAAGCACAAGTAATGTACGAGTTAGTACTACTTATTGTATAAAAAAAATGCATTTAGCTATTGCATCGTATTCTTTTTATGTTTAAATTAGTTCTACAATTATTTATTATTAACGTAAATCTTTTTTTTATGGGAAAAGCAAACCTAAAAACATGGAACGGGGTAATAGGGAAAGTTGGGAATACAGTCACCTACATTAGAAAGGGTGTAGTAATTACACGTATTGTTGGTGAGATCACAAAAAAGGCTACAAAAGGCCAGACAAATAACCGAAAGAAAATCGCTTTCACAAACAAGTTTAATTCTCCGATTAATGGATTCATTCAGTTTGGATTAAAAGCTGAAGCAGAAAAGCTAAAAAAAATACCAAATGATCTGATGCTTTCTTACACCAGGAAAAGTATCGAAGGAGAATATCCCAAGCACAAAATTAATTTTAGTAAATTAATTTTTAGTAAAGGCGCGATTAAAGAAGCTCCCGGCTTAAAAGTCGAATTGATTGACATTGGACTAGAGTTCAGTTGGGATACAACAGCATCATCAAAAGATCGCCAAAGGAGGGATGACTGGTTGATGGTTATGGCCTATTTTCCAAAGCAGTTCGATGCACAGTATCTTACCCATGCCACCATGAGGTCTGAGGGGAAATATCAGTTTAAAATATCCAAAAACGATAAACCTACCGTAATGGAAATATTTGTATCCTTCATGTCGGCTAATCAAAAAAATGTTTCTAACAGTGTCTACCTGGGACAATTAATTTTACCTGCTTACGAAGACTAGAATATTAGCTTATGGCACATTATCAACCAGGGCCACTAGGTGAATTTCGTGGAGGGGTGGGCGGCATCATTGTTTACAGATGGCGACACCTCAAAATTGGACGATCAAGCCCCACAAAGAAAAAACGCAAAAAGAAAGGTAGCGAGTCCCAGCAAACACAACGATCCAGGCTGGGAGTCATATCTAGGTATTTAAGTAAATTCACTTTGGTGATTCGCGACGGCTTTCCCTCAAAGAGAATGAAGATGACCTCAATGAATGCTGCCGTGAAAGAGAACTATCATACTGCACTGGTAGGAGAGTTTCCAAATATTGAAGTTGCCGATGCTCTGATACAATTGAGTAAAGGATCCCTTGATCATATTTACCGTCCCACCCTGCATATCAGTGAAGAGGATATAGTCACTGTAAAATGGACAAACCCACAGCATCAGAAGTTGAATGTTGATGATGAAGATGTAGTCCACCTGGTTTTTTACAGCGATGAACTGCGTCGCAGGCAGATGTTTTACGATACCCAGGCAAAGCGGGCTGATGGTTTTATAGAGATGCCAGCATATGTTAGTTTCATGAAAGGGCAGGTGCATGCCTGGATGTTTCTTGTATCCGTGGATGGCAAACGGGCTTCAAATTGCAGGTATCTCGGATCGTTTAGTTTTAACAAGAAATAGCAGCTTGCGACATCATGATCTGTTTCAACTATCAGATTAGGCGTGTGTCAACAGAAATTTTAGTGACATTTGTGATTTTTACCAAATCGTGATAGCCAGGGAATAATGGATCCAGCAAAATGTTATACTCGGATTGATTAACTGCAGACCTTACTTTAAACCCAAGTATTTTGTGATCTGATATTAGTTTATATCCTAGTCTTTTACAAGATAAGTTATCGGTTTTTAGCCAATCCTGCGGGTATTCTGATTCTGGAATTTCGAGGATCAGGTCTTCTTTGTCAATGTTGATCTCTAAAATATATAAATCGTCTGGTGTCTCCATGACATCAAAGTGGACAAGGTTTTCAAGCATGGCAAGGGATGAATTTTCTGATGTGTACAGAAGGTAGATTCCCTTGTCATTCCATCTCCCGCCAGCGAGGAAAGCACCCATGCCAGATAAATCTTCAGTTTTCTTTTTAGATTTGACAATTCTATACACAAACATCTATGAGTACACTCCTTCCTCAATTCTGGTTAAGACATCTTCGACCATTCCTATTCCTGTAGGAGTGGAGAATAGAGATAAGGGACTCTCGCCATGCAAGGCATTATTTGGTTTTGAAAGCCACCTTTGAACTTTTTCACGATCAATAAACACGTGGTAAGTATGTTCAAGTACTCTTGCAACTTCTATAACCAATGAAGATGTTCTCTTATCAAGCTTGTCTTCACCGGTTTTTCTTTCCAGAGTTTTGATTGAGATATTCAAAATATCCTCTACAAAATTCTTTTTCGTCATTCCTGTATAGCTAATTACTGATTCTGCTGCGGCTTTAGATATACCTGATCTGGAGAGTAAAATAAGATCGTAATAATTTTTAATGGAATCATCCAACAAGAGCATATTTCCCAGGAGATCAGTCAATTCAGACGAGGATGTTTTTTCAAGTACTTCCATATGCGACATTTTTACACAATTTACGGAATATTGTCGGTAACTGCAAATTCTCTGGGTGATAATCAAAGGCTAAGTGAACATTTTTCCCGCATATGTTCATTTTTTTAGAAAAAATGGACACGTTAGTGTTTTCATATCAGCTTACCGTTTAAGCGTTATCGCACGCTTTATTTTTCCATTTTGTCAACTCATTGAAATATATTATATTTATATGCATATAAAAATCATGAACTGTCCGGTTTTATATCTACTTGCGTATATTTTTTCTATATTTAAATTAACAGATGTAAATGCATATAATGAAAGGTTTAGCTCAATTTGTGAAAGAAAAGAGAAAACTTGCTGGATTAACCCAGGAGGAATTTGCTGAGCGTGCTGGTGTGGCGCTTACGGTTGTCCGCAAGATTGAACAAGGAAAGAAAACGCTAAACTTATCTAGCGTAAATCAGGTATTGCTCATGTTCGGAAGTGTACTTGCTCCTGTCAGCACAAGGGAAATAGAAACGGAGGCATCATGAGAAAAGGCTTGGTGTTATATAACAATATACTCGCGGGGGAATTAACTGAGACTGATGAAGGGGATTATGAATTCGAATATTATGCGGATTACGTTGCTAAATACCCTGATGGGCTGATCACGTTTTCTTTACCAGTAAGAAAAGAAAAATATGTAACAAATAGACTTTTTCCTTTCTTTGAGGGGCTAATTCCTGAGGGATGGCTATTAGATATTGTGACTAAAATCTGGAAATTAAATGTAAATTATTGCGTGGGTCTGGTGTTGGCCTGTTGCAGAAACTGTATTGGAGCTGATTTTATATTGAAAACAATTCTATTGCAGTAAGAAAGGAACACAACTATGATCAAATCAGAAATCAAAGTCGCTGAAATTTTGCCTTCTACATTAGATTCTCGTGAAGCTGCGACAAGGTTAGTCAACGTAATTAAAGAAGAAAGTAAGTGTAATTCAATAATTGAAATTGACTTCACAGATACTATTTTTATGTCTAGATCCTTTGCAGACCAATTTCATAAAGATTTACACACAGGCGAAGAAATATTAGATCTTGTATTTAAGAACGCTTCAAATGATATACTTTTAATGCTTACAGCTGTATCCAACACGCAAACTCAAAGAAAAGCAGTTAATAAAAATTATAAAGTGCTCAACTTCAGTAATATTAAGTCTTTAGAAGAATTCAGCTACTCTTGGTAACTAACAAATATCAAATATCAGCGTAAGCACCAATCTACTAAGGTCGGTTTTTTGATTCCTGAAC